>NZ_CM151163.1:357500-4590000 GCF_056481725.1 Stenotrophomonas sp. 85239_Sma
AATGGCGTAACGACAGCGGCGCTGTCTCCACCCGAGACTCAGTGAAATTGAAATCGCTGTGAAGATGCAGCGTTCCCGTGGCAAGACGGAAAGACCCCGTGAACCTTTACTATAGCTTTACACTGAACGTTGAGTTCGTCTGTGTAGGATAGGTGGGAGGCTATGAAACTGTGGCGCTAGCTGCAGCGGAGCCATCCTTGAAATACCACCCTGTCGTGCTTGACGTTCTAACCTGGGCCCATTATCTGGGTCGGGGACCGTGTATGGTGGGTAGTTTGACTGGGGCGGTCTCCTCCTAAAGAGTAACGGAGGAGCTCGAAGGTACGCTCAGCGCGGTCGGACATCGCGCACTGTGTGCAAAGGCATAAGCGTGCTTGACTGCAAGATCGACGGATCAAGCAGGTAGGAAACTAGGACTTAGTGATCCGGTGGTTCTGTATGGAAGGGCCATCGCTCAACGGATAAAAGGTACTCCGGGGATAACAGGCTGATACCGCCCAAGAGTTCATATCGACGGCGGTGTTTGGCACCTCGATGTCGGCTCATCACATCCTGGGGCTGTAGTCGGTCCCAAGGGTATGGCTGTTCGCCATTTAAAGTGGTACGCGAGCTGGGTTCAGAACGTCGTGAGACAGTTCGGTCCCTATCTGCCATGGGCGTTGGAGATTTGAGAGGGGCTGCTCCTAGTACGAGAGGACCGGAGTGGACGAACCTCTGGTGTTCCGGTTGTCACGCCAGTGGCATTGCCGGGTAGCTATGTTCGGAAGCGATAACCGCTGAAAGCATCTAAGCGGGAAGCGCGCCTCAAGATGAGATCTCCCGGGGCACAAGCCCCCTGAAGGAACCATGTAGACTACGTGGTTGATAGGTCAGGTGTGTAAGTACAGCAATGTATTGAGCTAACTGATACTAATGATCCGTGCGGCTTGACCATATAACCTCAAGTTGCCTTGGCTTTACGACAACGTCGTAAGAGCATCCAAGTGCACGCTACGTCACAAGAACTATGCGAGGCTGGCGCCTTGTCCCTCCGGGACGAGTGCGACTCTCCAAAAGCCTCCCTGGTGAAATTAGCGCTGTGGAACCACCCGATCCCATCCCGAACTCGGAAGTGAAACGCAGCTGCGCCGATGGTAGTGTGGCTCAAGCCATGCGAGAGTAGGTCATCGCCAGGGTTTATACCCAAAACCCCGCTGCTTGCGCAGCGGGGTTTTTCTTATTAAGTGAAGGCACTGCATTTTCCGGGTTCCTTCCGCCCCAAGGGCAAGATCGCGAAGCTGGCGCTGCAAGCGCTGCTGCAACCGTCTCCCTGGTGAAATTAGCGCTGTGGAACCACCCGATCCCATCCCGAACTCGGAAGTGAAACGCAGCTGCGCCGATGGTAGTGTGGCTCAAGCCATGCGAGAGTAGGTCATCGCCAGGGTTTACACCCAAAACCCCGCTGCTCACGCAGCGGGGTTTTTCTTTATGCGCAGCAAATGCGGGTAGTGCCGGCCGCTGGCCGGCAGGCGCGTTGATGGAACCGCCGCGAGCGGCGGCGCCAACCAAGGTTGGCGACTACCGATGGCAGAGAGTGCCAACCAAGGTTGGCACCCACCAATGGCGGAGCGCACAAAAAAAAGCGGCGCCCCGTGGGGCGCCGCTCTGCTCTCAACCATGTTCAGTCGAACATGGCCTGATTTACTTGGCCGGGGCCTTGTCCTTCATCATCGCGTCGCGGGCAGCCTTGAACGGGTTGCCTTCGTACCAGTTCGGCCAACGATCACCACCGGCCAGTTCCTTGCCGACGCCGTACATCAGCTGCAGGTCCTCGACGGTGCCGTCCAGCTTCCAGCTGGCTGCGTCGAACTCGTCCTTCGGGCCGTGGTAGCGGTTGGCGCCGTAGTCGGCTGCAGCCTTGCGGCCCGCGTCCACGCCACCCTCGCGCAGGTCTTCGCCGCCATCGGCGTACAGGGCGGGCACACCGGCTTTGGCGAAGTTGAAGTGATCGGAGCGGAAGTAGAAGCCGCTCTGCACCGAAGTCTCACCGTGCAGGGTACGGTCCTGGGCGGCAGCCAGCGGCTTGAGGATGTCCTCCAGCTCCGAGCTGCCGAAGCCGGTGACGGTCACGTCCTTGGCACGGCCGGCCACCGACATCGCATCGATGTTGATCACACCGGCGATCTTGTCCAGCGGGAAAGTCGGGTGGGCGACGTAGTACTTCGAGCCCAGCAGGCCGGATTCTTCCAGGGTCACGGCCAGGAACACCACCGAACGCTCCGGCTTCGGATCCTGATGGGCCATTGCTTCGGCCACTTCGAGGATGCCGGCTACGCCGGTCGCGTTGTCGACCGCACCGTTGTAGATGTTGTCGCCGGTCTCACCCTCATGCTTGCCCAGGTGGTCCCAGTGCGCCATGTACAGCACGGCCTCGTCAGCGCGCTTGCTGCCCGGCAGTACGCCGACCACGTTGCGCGACTGCTTCTGCGCGATCTGGCTCTTCAGGTCGACCGCAGCGGTGGCCTTCAGCGGCACCGGTTTGAAACCGCGCTTGCTGGCGTCCTTGTAGGCCTGGGCGAGGTCCAGGCCGGCACCGGCGAACAGCGCCTTGGCCGCGTCGGCGCTCAACCAGCCCTGCACCGGGATTCGGGCCTCCGGGTCATCCTTGGCGGGCAGGTCGTACTGCGGGCCGGCCCAGGAATTCTTCACTACGTCCCAACCGTAGGACGCGCCGGCGGTATCGTGCACGATCAGCGCGGCGGCAGCGCCCTTGCGGGCAGCTTCTTCGAACTTGTAGGTCCAGCGGCCGTAATAGGTCATGCGCTTGCCGTCGAACAGTTTCCCGTCGTCGACATGGAAGCCCGGGTCGTTGACGAACATCACGACCGTCTTGCCCTTCCAGTCCTGGCCGGCGTAGTCGTTCCACTTCTGCTCCGGCGCATCGACGCCGTAGCCGACGAATACCAGGTCGCTGGCATCGACCTTCACCTCGGCCTGGCCGGTACGGGTGCCGACCACCATGTCGGTGCCGAACTTCAGCTCGGTGGTCTTGCCGCCCTGGGTGATCTTCAGCACGGTCGATTCGTCGGCCGTGGTCTCGGTCATCGGCACATCCTGGAACCAGCTGTCGCCGTTGCCGGGCTGCAGGCCGATACGCTGCATCTGGTCGCGGATGTAGTTGACCGTCAGTTCCTCGCCCTTGCTGCCCGGGGCGCGGCCTTCGAACTCATCCGAAGCCAGGGTCTTGACCATCTCCGCGAAGTCGCCGGCGTTGATCTCCGGGGAGAACTGATGGGTGGCCGGCTTCGCGGCAGCGGTATCGGTGGCCGGCGTAGCTGCCGGAGTATCTTCGCCTTTGCAGGCACTGAGCGCGGCCGCAGCGGCCAGGCACAGGAGGAGTTTGCGGGGCATCGTCGATTCCTGGAGAACAAAGGGCGGTCGCACATCATGCGCGACCGGTAAAAGCGAGTATCACCCAACCGCTGGGTCTGGCGGGTTCAGTCGGCCGGTGCCGTTTCGGTATCGAACGGGATTGGCTCGGCACCGGTGACCGGACCGATGCGGGCCGTGCGATGCACGTACAGCACCACCTCGCGCTCGAACTGCAGCGGGCCGTCGACCACGGCATTCGGACCGATGATCACGCGTGGCTTGCGGCTGGCGGTCAGCGAGACGCTGAAGTTCGGCTTGCGCACATGCACGCCGCCCTTGACCTGCGAACCGATACCGACGGTGATGTCACCATTGACGGTCTCCACATCCTTGCCGACGCGGCTTTCCACCAGACCGATGCCGCCGTTCACGGTTTCGACGCCGCCTTCGATCTGGCTGCCGCGATCGGTGAAGATGCTGCCATTGACGGTGCTGACGCCACCGCTGGCGATCACTTCGCGGCCCAGGCGCACACCGCCGTTGACTGTTTCGATTTTGCCGGTGCGCGCGCGGTCGGCGACCTTGACCCCGCCGTTGACGGTGTCGATGCTGCCGGTCTCGACGCCTTCGCCGACGCGGATGCCGCCGTTGACGGTGTCAAGCTTGCCGTAGCGCTGGCCCGGTTCGGCGCTGATGCTGCCGTTGACCTTGCTGATGTTCTCCTGTGCACAGACCGGCCCGGTGGCCAGCAATACGCCCAACAGCAGCGGAATGGAAAGAGCTTTCATGGGGACCTCGATGGATGTGCGGCTGGCAGGCCGCGTGCGGAGATGTCACCATTCCCCGGTATCCCCCGCAACTGCCTGAAGTCACTGGAAAGCCCTTGCGCGACAACGCCTTCCCATCACGCCGACATCACATCGCCGCTGCGCGCGGCGGGCGCTGCCTGCTGCTGGGGCTGGTCGTGGCGCTGGCCCTGCCGCTGCCGGGTGCCGCGCAGACGACCCGCGAGACCGAGCGCAAGCTGCAGAAGCTGCGTACCGAGCTGAAGGGCGTGGCGCAGGAGCGACGGCAGATCGAGGGGCAGCGTGGCCAGGCCTCGCTGCAGCTGCGCGAGGCCGACGAGAAGGTGGCCCGCACCGGTCGGGCGCTCGCGCAGACCGAAGCCGCGCTGCGCGAGCAGGCCCGGGCCCTGGCCGAAGCCGAGCAGCGCCGCAGCAGCCTTCAGGGCAACCTCGCCCAACAGCACCGAGAACTGGCCGGGCTGCTGCGCGCGGCCTACCAGCTGGGCACCCATGCACCGTTGAAGCTGCTGCTGTCGCAGGACACGGTGGCCGACGCCAACCGCGCCCTGGCCTACCATCGCTACCTGCAGCGCGAACGTGCGCGGCGCATCACGACGCTGACGGCCGACCTGAAGGAACTGGAAGGGCTGCAGGCGCAGATCGCCGAGCGCAAGCAGAAGCTGCAGGGTACACAGCAGGACCAGAAGCAGCAGGCTGCGGCGCTGGAAGCCGACCGTCGCGATCGCGCAAAGACCGTGGCCTCGCTGGACGAGCGCTTCAAGGACCAGCGCGAGAAGGAACAGGCACTGGGCCAGGACGCCAAGGCGCTGGAAACGCTGCTGGCCAACCTGCGTGCTGCTGCCGCCCGCGCCGAAGCCGAGCGTCGCGCGGCTGCACGTCGAGCCGCCGCCGAAAAGGCCGCTGCCGAGCGGGCTGCACGCCAGGCCGCGGCGCAGGGACGGCCACCGCCGCCAACCAAGGTCCCGCCTGCGGTGGCATCGGCACCGGCGCCGAAGGTCGGCGGCCTGGGCTGGCCGTTGTCCGGCAACCTGCTGGCCCGCTATGGCGGCAAGCTGCCCGATGGCCGTACCAGCAGCGGCGTGCTGATCGGTGCGCCGGCCGGCAGCACCGTCACCGCGGTGGCCGACGGTACCGTGGTGTTCTCCGATTGGATGACCGGCTACGGCATGATCCTGATCGTCGACCACGGCAACGGCTACATGAGCCTGTACGCCCACAACGACACCCTGCTGAAGGATGCCGGCGCGCGGGTCAGCCGCGGCGATGCGGTGGCCAAGGTCGGCAATTCCGGCGGCCAGGGCGTTACCGCGCTGTACTTCGAGCTGCGCCGTGGCGGGCAGCCGGTGAATCCGGACAGCTGGCTGCAGCGGCGCTGAATCCGGTTCGCAGTGTGCGGGCCGGATTCAACGGGAATTTAGCCGTGCTTCGCGCATAATCGGTGCATGTGCCTTGGGCACCATGCCACCGTCGACAGGAGTGATCCATGCGCGCAGCCCGTACCGCCACCCTCTTGCTGGCCCTGTTGCCAGCGCTGTCCTGGGCGCAGCAGACCGCGCCCGCCCCGAGCCAGGAAACCAGCGGGCAGGCAGCGAACAGCGAGGAGGCGGTGACCTCGAAGGTGCCGCTGGAGGACATCCGCCGTTTCGTGGCCGTGTACAACGCGGTGCGTGCCGCCTATGTCGATCCGGTCGATGACAAGAAGTTGATGCAGTCGGCCGTGCGTGGCCTGCTGCTCGACCTCGATCCGCACAGCACCTACTTCAACAAGGAAGACGCGCAGGCCTTCGACGAGCAGGCCAATGGCGCCTACGAGGGCATCGGCGTGGAGCTGCAGCAGCAGCCGGACAATGCCAGCATGAAGGTGATCTCGCCGATCGACGACACGCCGGCGGCCAAGGCCGGTATCCTCGCCGGTGACCTGATCATCGCCATCGACGGCAAGCCGATCAGCGCCATCGATGCCAGTGAACCGCTGCGCGGCCCCGCAGGCAGCAAGGTGGTGCTGACCATCGTGCGCGAAGGCAAGCCGAAGCCGTTCGACGTGAGCCTGACCCGCCAGACCATCCGTGTGACCAGCGTGCGCAGCCGCCTGCTGGAACCGGGCTATGGCTACATCCGCCTGAGTACCTTCCAGGCCGATACCGGTTCGGATTTCCAGAAGCACGTGCAGCAGCTGCAGAAGCAGTCCGGTGGCCAGCTCAAGGGCCTGGTGCTGGACCTGCGCAGCAACCCGGGTGGCCTGCTGACCGCTGCGGTGCAGGTGGCCGATGATCTGCTCGACAAGGGCAACATCGTCAGTACCCGTGGCCGCATCAGCATCAGTGATGCACGCTTCGACGCGACCCCGGGCGACCTGCTGAAGGGCGCACCGGTGGTCGTGCTGGCCGACGCCGGCTCGGCCAGCGCATCGGAAGTGCTGGCCGGCGCGCTGCGCGACAACAAGCGTGCCCGCGTGGTCGGCAGCCGCACTTTCGGCAAGGGCTCGGTACAGACGGTGCTGCCGCTGGACAACGGGGATTCGGTGAAGCTGACCACGGCGCGTTATTACACGCCCAGTGGCAAGTCGATCCAGGCCACCGGCATCGTGCCGGACGTTGAACTGAAGCCCGCCGCCACGCCGGCGGAGGATGCGCTGCCGGCCAGCCTGAGCGATTACAGCGAAGCGACCCTGCCGGGTCATCTGCGCGGCGACGACGAAGGCACCGAGGGCTACCATGCCGGTGCGGTGCTGCCGGGCGATGGCCCGATCAACGACGCGCTGGCCGAGCTGAAGAACCCGGGTTCGGTGGCTGCACGGTTGAAGGCCGAAGCGGCGAAGGCAGATGCGGCCAAGGCCACGAAGGCTGCAGCGAAGCCGGAAGCAAAGCCGGAAGCAAGACCGGAAGCAAGACCGGAAGCAAGACCGGAAGCAAGACCGGAAGCAAGACCGGAAGCAAAGCCTGCAGAGATCCCGGCCAAGCCTTGATGGCGTAGCGTCGCGCCATGCCCGACTGATTTCCGAACGCTGCCCGAGCATGGCTCGGGCATTCCGCAGAACCCGGCAAGCGGACGCTAGAACCCGTGCCGCTTGCGCAGCCGGCGCGCGATCGCCGCGCGCACGTACACGCCATACAGCAGGCCGAACAGGAAGCCGCCGATGTGGGCCCACCAGGCCACCATGCCGAAGCTGGGGCCGATATGGGCGAATACCACCTGCAGCGCGGCCCAGACGCCGATGAGCAGATAGGCCGGGGCGCGTACGAACTCCAGGAACAGGCCAAGCGGGATCACCACGCCCAGCCGGGCACCCGGGAACAGGGCCAGATAGGCGCCGATCAGCGCCGACACCGCGCCACTGGCACCGATGATGATCTGATCCGGGCTGCCCATGGTGTAGATCGCCACCAGGTTGGACACCGCGCCGCCCACCAGGAACAGCAGCAGCAACCGCCATGGCCCCAGCACCCGCTCTGCGGGCAGGCCGAAGATCAGCAGGAACACCAGGTTGCCCAGCAGATGCGACCAGTCGGCATGCAGGAACAGGGCGGTGAACAGCCGCAGCACGCTGCCGTCCTGCAGGGTCGCCCACCAGTCCAGCGGGTGGGTCAGGCCGGTGGACAGGGCGCCCCAGTCCAGCCAGAGGCTGCCGCGGGCATCGTCCGGGCGCGAGATCGACCACAGGAACGCCAGCCACAATGACGCGAACAGCACGGGCGTGGCCCAGCGCAGGGCCGCCTTCTTGCGCGACGGGAGGGAGACGAACATGGGTATAAGCCTAGCGTGGCGACGCCTGCGGCGGGGATTGTCCTGTTCAGCTTTTGAGACGAAAAAAGCGCAGCTGCTGTTATTGTTTCATTAACAGCTCTGGGTAATACTCGCATACGGCGTCGTATGTCGGGAGGGGAATCCGGCGCGCTCCGAAGGGCCCCAGGGCCGGCCGGGCGCAGGCGCACTCAGAGCAACATCACCGCTTACCGGAGAGAGAACTACGATGCAAACCGCTTCCACCATTGCCCGTCTGACCCTGCTGGCCGTCGGCGTTGCCGGTGCGCTGGCTGCCGCCGATGCCAACGCCGCCGCCTTCCAGCTGAAGGAAAACAGCGCCAAGGGCCTCGGCCGCGCGTTCGCCGGCTCCACCTCGGCCGAAGGCGACGCCTCGGTCATCGCCACCAACCCGGCCTCCATGCGCCTGCTCGACGGCACCATGCTGCAGGGCGACGTCAGCGCCATCAGCTTCGGCGCCAAGTTCCGTGGCCAGGGCAAGTACGCCAATGGCGCTCCGATTTCCGGCGGCAATGGCGGCGACGCCGGCATGATCGCCCCGGTCCCGGCGGCCTATTTCCACGTGCCGTTCGGCGAAAAGGACAACATGCACTTCGGTGTGTCGCTGTCGGTGCCGTTCGGCTTCAAGACCGAATACGACCGTGACTGGGTCGGCCGCTACAACGGCGTAAAGACCGAACTGCAGGCCGTCGACCTGGGCGCCGCGTTCTCCTACGACGTGAACCCGTACCTGTCCTTCGGTGCGTCGGTGTTCGTCGAGCGCCTGGACGTTGACCTGACCAGCGCCGTCGATGGCGGCACCGCCATCAACGCCAGCGCCCAGCAGCGTGCTGCTGCCACCGTGCTGGCCCGTGGCGGCACCCAGGCCCAGGCCGCTGCCGCTGCCCGCCAGGCCGGTATCCAGGCTGCCCAGCTGGGCTTCTCGCCGGGTACCGCCGATGGCTACCTGCGCATCAAGGGCGACGAAATGTCCGTGGGTTACACCCTGGGCATGACCGTCAGCCCGGTGGAAGGCACCAACATCGCCTTCAGCTACCGCTCGGAAGTGGAACACAAGATCACCGACGGCAAGGCCGACTTCACCATGACCCCGGCTGCGGCCGCGTTCCTGGCCAGTGCTGCCCCGGGTACCTTCGTTGACAGCAACGGCCGTGCCACCATCACCCTGCCGGCCAGCGCCACCGTCAGCTTCACCCACCGCGTGAACGATCAGTGGAAGATCATGGCCGACGTCTCGCGCACCGCGTGGAGCAAGTTCGACCAGGTCACTGTCGACTATGACTCCAACCAGCCGGACAGCGTGCTGCCGTTCCACTACCGCGACACCACCTTCGCGTCGATCGGTACCGAGTACCGCATGAACGAGAAGCTGACCCTGCGTGGCGGTCTCGCTTACGACCAGACCCCGACCACCGACGTCCACCGCGACGTGCGCGTGCCGGACACCACCCGCAAGTGGCTGTCTCTGGGCCTGACCTACGCGGCTTCGGACAAGATGGAATACAGCGTGGGCTACACCCACCTGTTCACCAAGGATCCGAACATCACCTCGACCTCGGCCACCGGCAACACCGTGACCGGCAAGTACAAGGTGACCGGCGACGTGCTGGCGGCTTCGATGCAGTACAAGTTCTGATTCAGGCGATTGCCTGAAACAGTACGCAGGAGGCCCCGCGCGAGCGGGGCCTTCTTTTTGTGGGGACGGTCTGGGGCATCCACCCACGGCGTGGATCTGCCGGGTTGTCCACGCAGCGCACGGATCCACGACAATAGCGGCATGAACCTGTCCGACTCGAACTTCCAGCTGGAGCTGGCTGCCAACATCGCCGTCGCCGGCTCGATCCTGCTGGCCGGCCGCAACAACGTGCACACCTGGTGGCTTGGCATCGTCGGCTGCGCCTTGTTTGCTGCCGTGTTCGAACGATCGCACCTGTACGCGGACATGGTGCTGCAGTTCTTTTTCATCGCCATCAGTGTGCTGGGCTGGTGGCAGTGGCTGCGCGGCGACCATGGCGCGCCGCTGCCGATCACTTCGCTGCGGCCGCGGGCATGGGCCTGGCTGGCGCCACTGGCGGTGGTGGCCACGTTCGGCTACGGCTGGATGCTGACCCGCCTGACCAATGCCTATGCGCCGTATATCGATTCGGCGGTGCTGGTGCTGAGCGTGATCGCGCAGATCCTGATGATGCGGCGCAAGCTGGAATCGTGGTGGGTTTGGCTGCTGGTGAACACCGTTGCAGTGCCGCTGTACTACAGCCGTGGCCTGCATCTGACCTCGATCCTGTATGTGGGCTTCTGGATCAACGCGCTGGTGGCACTGCGCCATTGGCGGCATCTGATGCGCGACGAGGCCAGGGCGGCCGATGCCGCTGCCTGAGCGCGCTGCGCGGGGGCTGGTGGTGGGCAAGTTCTGCCCGCTGCACCTCGGCCATGAACGACTGATCGACTTCGCTGCCGCGCGCTGCGTGCATCTGCTGGTGATCGGGTGGTCGCAGCCGGGCTTTGCCGGCTACAGCGCCGAGCGCCGTGAGCGCTGGCTGCGTGCGCGTTTCCCGCAGGCGACGGTGGCGGTGCTTGACGACGCGCGACTGGCGGCATTGTGCATGCAGCATGGCTTGCCAGTGCGAGCCCTGCCGCAGGACAGTGATGACGAACAGGTGCAGCGGGACTTCACCGCGTGGCTGTGCCTGAACCTGTTCGGAGGGCCGGTGCAGACGGTGTACACCGGCGAGGACTACGGCGATGGTTTCGCGCAGGCGCTGGCCGCGCACTTCCATGCACCGGTGCAGCACCAGCGGCTGGAGCGCAGCCGCGATGTCGGCCAGCCCAACGGCACCCGGCTTCGCGCCGATCCGCATGCGCTTCGCCACGGCCTGTCGCCGCAGGTGTACGCGGACTACGTGCAGCGCGTGGCCTTCATCGGTGGCGAATCCACCGGCAAGACCACGCTGGCGCGGGTGCTGGCCGAGCGGATGGGCACGACGTGGGTCGCGGAATTCGGGCGCACGCTGTGGGAAATGCAGGGCGGTGACCTGCGCGAACCGGACCTGCTGCGCATCGCCGAAGAGCAGCCCCGGCGTGAGGATGCGGCGGCGCTGACGGCGCATCGCTGGTTGTTCTGCGATACCACGCCGCTGGTGACGCTGGGCTACAGCGGCTGGATGTTTGGTACGGCACCGGAGGCACTGCGGCAGGCTGCACTGCGGCCGTACGACCTGTTGTTCCTGTGTGCGCCGGATATCCCGTTCGACCAGGACGGCACGCGGCTGGGGGAGGCATTCCGGGCGCAGCAGCATGCGTGGTACGTGCACGAGTTGCAGGCGCGGGGAGTCGAGTACGTGCTGCTGGAGGGCGACCTGGAAGCGCGCATCGCGAGGGTGCGGCACGAGCTGGCCAAGCTTACGGACAGCCGGTTCAGTGTGGCGGCATGATCGTCGCCGGGTATGGCCCGGCGCTACCGGAAAAGCACAAAAAACCCCGCTTTCGCGGGGTTTTTCGTTCACTGCCTGACGCGGGCGATCAGTCGCCCAGGGTCAGCAGCGACGCGTTGCCGCCAGCGGCGGTGGTGTTCACCGTCACCGTCTTCTCGGTGGCAAAGCGCAGCAGGTAATGCGGGCCGCCGGCCTTCGGGCCGGTGCCGGACAGGCCCTGGCCGCCGAACGGCTGCACGCCGACCACCGCACCGATCTGGTTGCGGTTGACGTAGACGTTGCCGACATGGACGCCGTTGCTGATGCGGTCGACGGTCTCGTCGATGCGCGAATGCACGCCCAGGGTCAGGCCGTAGCCGGTGGCGTTGATCTGGTCGATCACCGCGTCGAGCTGGTCGCCCTTCCAGCGGATCACGTGCAGGACCGGCCCGAAGATCTCCTTGTGCAGCTGGCCCAGGTCCTTCAATTCGTACGCACGCGGGGCGAAGAAGGTGCCATTGGCGGCTTCGGCAGACAGTTCGGCCGCAGCGATCAGGCGCGCTTCGCGGTCCATGCGCTCGGCGTGGTCCTGCAGGATCTTCAGCGCATCGGCGTCGATCACCGGGCCGACGTCGGTGGACAGCAGGCCCGGGTTGCCGACCTTCAGTTCCTTCATCGCGCCGGCCAGCATGGTCATCACCTTGTCGGCGATGTCGTCCTGCACGAACAGCACGCGCGCGGCCGAGCAACGCTGGCCGGCGGAGGTGAAGGCCGAACCGATCGCGTCCTTGACCAGTTGTTCCGGCAGCGCCGAGGAGTCGGCGATGAAGGCATTCTGGCCGCCGGTCTCGGCGATCAGCACACCGATGGCGGCGTCACGCGCAGCCATCGCGCGGTTGATCGCACGGGCGGTGTCGGTGGAGCCGGTGAAGGCCACGCCGGCCACGCGCGGGTCGGTGGTCAGCGCGGCACCGACGGTGGCGCCATCGCCCGGCAGGTACTGCACCACCTCGGCCGGCACGCCGGCGTCGTGCAGCAGCTTGACCGCGTAGTAGCCGATCAGGTTGGTCTGCTCGGCCGGCTTGGCGATGACGCTGTTGCCGGCGGCCAGGGCGGCAGCGACCTGGCCCAGGAAGATCGCCAGCGGGAAATTCCACGGGCTGATGCAGACGAACACGCCGCGGCCATGCAGCTGCAGTTCGTTGGACTCACCGGTCGGGCTGGGCAGCTTCTCGGCGTGACTGAACTGCTCGCGTGCCTGCTTGGCGTAGTAGCGCAGGAAGTCCACGGCTTCGCGCACTTCGGCGATGCTGTCGGGCAGGCTCTTGCCCGCTTCCTTCACGCACAGCGCCATGAACTCGGGCATGCGCGCTTCCAACTGGTCGGCGGCGTGCTCGAGGATGGCGGCGCGGCTGGCGGCCGGCGTGCGGTTCCAGGCCGGCTGCGCGGCCACGGCATTGGCCAGGGCCTTCTGCACGGTGGCGGCATCGGCGGCCAGCCACTGGCCGACCACTTCGCGGGTGTCGGCCGGGTTGGTCACCGGCAGCGCGGCGCCGGCCGGGTTGGCGCCCGGCACCAGTGGGGCGGCCTGCCAGGGCTTTACGGCGGCGTTGATCTGCTCGGCCAGGGCGCGCAGTTCGTTGTCGTTGGCGAGGTTGGCGCCCATGGAGTTCTTCCTGTCGTGGTTCTGGCTGCGCAGCAGGTCAACCGGCAGCGGGATCTTGGGATGCGGGATCGAAGCGAACGAGGCGACCATTTCGACCGGATCGCGGATCAGGTCGGCGATCGGCACGCGTTCGTCGGTGATGCGGTTGACGAAGCTGGAGTTGGCGCCGTTTTCCAGCAGGCGGCGCACCAGGTACGGCAGCAGGTCTTCATGCGAACCGACCGGGGCGTACACGCGGCAGGGCAGGCCGAGGCGGTCAGCGGGCACCACTTCGGCGTACAGGTCATCGCCCATGCCGTGCAGCTTCTGGTGCTCGTACACGCCACCGTTGGCAATGCTGCGCACAGCCGCGATGGTGTGCGCATTGTGCGTGGCGAACATCGGGTAGATCGCGTCGGCATGAGTGAACAGGCGCTTCGCGCATGCCAAATACGACACGTCGGTGTTCTGCTTGCGGGTGAACACCGGGTAGCCCGGATAGCCTTCGATCTGTGCGCGCTTGATCTCGGCATCCCAGTAGGCGCCCTTGACCAGGCGAACCTGCAGGCGGCGACCGGCGCGGCGCGCCATGTCGGCCAGGTGGTCGATCGTGTACGGCGTGCGCTTCTGGTAGGCCTGCACGACCACACCAAAGCCATCCCAGCCAGCCAGCGAGGCGTCGGAGAACACCTGCTCGATGATGTCCAGCGACAGTTCCAGGCGGTCGGACTCTTCGGCGTCGACGGTGCAGCCGATGCCGTAGCTCTTGGCCAGCTGTGCCAGTTCCAGCACGCCCGGCACCAGGTCCTTCAGCACGCGCTCGCGCTTGGCGTGCTCGTAGCGCGGGTACAGCGCCGACAGCTTGATCGAGATGCCCGGTGCGTTGTTGACGTCGCCGTCCGGACGGCCGCCGCGTGCCTTGTGATCGCCGCCGATGGCGTGGATCGCACGACGGTAGTCTTCCAGGTAGCGCAGCGCGTCCTTCATGGTCAGCGCGCCTTCGCCCAGCATGTCGAAGGAGTAGCGGTAGTCCGCGTTGTCGCCCTTGTGCGAGCGCGACAGCGCCTCGCTGATGGTGCGGCCCATCACGAACTGGTGGCCCATGATCTTCATCGCCTGGCGCACGGCCAGGCGCACCACCGGCTCACCGACGCGACCGACCAGGCGCTTGAACGCGCTGGGCGCATCGGCGCGGGTGGCGTCGTTCATCTGCACCAGCTTGCCGGTCAGCATCAGGCCCCAGGTGGAGGCGTTGACCAGCACCGAGTCGCTGCCGCCCAGGTGCTTTTCCCAGTCGGCGTCGGCCAGTTTGTCGCGGATCAGCTTGTCGGCAGTGTCCTGGTCCGGAATGCGCAGCAGCGCTTCGGCCACGCACATCAGCAGCACGCCTTCCTCGCTGCCCAGGTCGTACTGGCGCATGAAGGCTTCAATCGCGCCCTGGTCCTTGGCGCGCACGCGCACGCGGCCCACGAGGTCGGCGGCCAGCGCCTGCACCTTGGCCTGTTCCTCGGCGGGCAGGCGGGCCTGCGCCAGCAGCTCGCGGACGTGGCTGGCCTCGTCCTTCAACCAGGCATCGGTGATGGCCTGGCGGAACGGGTTGGGGGGCGCCGGCAGTTCCGGCGACAGCAGCGCGCCGGGACGCGGGGCGTCATGGGCGGCAGGGGAGGAAGAAGGTGCGTTCATGCCGGTCCGGCCAGTGGAAAACTTGGCGATTTTAATCATTTTTGCGGGTTACGGAAGTGCCCCGCAGCCACCTTCGTGAAGTGCTGATAGCCCCTAGCGGCGGTGGATTCAGCGTGTTCAGGCAGGCTGCCATTAATTGTGCTGAATTCGTCATTCGTGCCGCCGACCTCATGCTGTGTTGCAGCATCGGAAAATGTGTGAATGCACCCTTGCTACCGGCGAGAGGGCGGGGCTACCATCGAGACGTTTCCCGCGGCAGGAACGCGGTTGCGACATGATCGAGGTGCTTCCAGCTCCGGATGGGTCAGGTACGCAGCTGCGGCTGCGTCCCCCACGGGCGCTCGATGCCCGGCAGTTCGTCCTGTTGTTCACCGTGTTGTCGGGTGCGATGTGGCTGGTGTCCGCCCTCGGGTGGTTGGCCGGCAATGCATTCGCCCCCCTGTTCGCGCTGCTGTACAGCCTGGTGCTGGCGGCGGCGCTGCGTGCCTTGTGGCGCAGTGGTGAACGGCAGGAGGAGATCCGGGTAGTGCCGGCGTACGTGGAGGTCATTCCCGTACCCGGTGGATCGCCGGTGTTCCGGGCCCACCCTCACTGGGTGCGCCTGCTCACCGACGATGAGAGGGTCCGGCTGGCATCCAGCGGCCGGCAGGTGGAGGTGGGGAGTTTCCTCGCGCCGGCCGAACGCCAGACGCTTGCAGAGACACTTGAAAGCTTGCTCGCCGCCAGCGATGGCGGCAACCGACGACGCTAAGGGTCTAGGCAATGAAGCAAAGCAGCAGGTGGGGCACGAAGTGCGTTGCAGCGGTCGCCGCCATGGTGGCCGGGGGACTGGTTCCGGCGCTGGCCTGGGCCCAGGCGGCCGATCCAAAGCCGTGGCAGCTGAACATGGGCAAGGGGGTGACCCAGACCTCGCGCCTGGCCTGGGAATCGAACAATCTCTCGTTGATCATCTGCACGGTGATCGGCGTCATCGTGTTCGGCGCGATGGCCTACGCCATCTTCAAGTTCCGCAAATCCAAGGGTGCGGTTGCCGCCACCTTCAGCCACAACACCAAGGCCGAGGTGATCTGGACGGTGATCCCGGTGATCATCCTGATCGTGATGGCGTGGCCGGCCACGGCCAACCTGATCAAGATGTACGACACCCGCGATGCCGAGATGACGGTGAAGGTCACCGGCTACCAGTGGATGTGGAAGTACGAATACCTCGGCGAAAACGTCACCTTCACCAGCCGCCTGGACCGCGAGTCCGACCGGGTGCGCCAGAGTGGCATCGTGCCGACCCGCGAAAGCCACCCACACTACCTGCTGGACGTCGACAACCGCCTGGTGCTGCCGGTCGATACCAAGGTGCGTTTCGTCATCACTTCCGACGACGTGATCCACGCCTGGTGGGTACCGGCGCTGGGCTGGAAGCAGGACGCCATCCCCGGCTTCATCAACGAGGCCTGGACCAGCATCGAGCAGCCCGGCGTGTACCGCGGGCAGTGCGCCGAGCTGTGCGGCAAGGACCACGGCTTCATGCCGATCGTGGTCGAGGCGGTGTCCAAGGAGGAATTCAAGCAGTGGCTGGCGCAGCGCAAGCCGGCGCCACCTGCCGCGCCGGCAACGCCTGCGGCACCGGCCGAGCCAACTGCACCGGCGGGCGAGGCACCGGCTGCGCCTGCTGCTGCAGAAGCGGCCAGCGCACCTGCCACCGCGGCCAGCGGCGCGTGATGTAAAGCCCGCGGCCGCCCGCGGCCGTGGTGACAACCGATTCTGAGAGGTGTTTTGCAATGGCGCACTCGGCAGTTGGGCACGACGATCACCATCACCAGCAGAGTTTCTTCGAGCGTTGGTTCTTCTCGACCAACCACAAGGACATCGGCACGCTGTACCTGGGTTTCAGCTTCATCATGTTCATCATCGGTGCGGCGATGAGCGTGGTGATCCGCGCCGAGCTGGCGCAGCCCGGTCTGCAGTTCGTCAAGCCCGAGTTCTTCAACCAGATGACCACCGTGCATGCGCTGGTGATGATCTTCGGCGGCGTGATGCCGGCCTTCGTGGGCCTCGCCAACTGGATGATCCCACTGCAGATCGGCGCGCCGGACATGGCGCTGCCGCGCATGAACAACTGGTCGTTCTGGCTGCTGCCGGTGGCCTTCAGCCTGCTGCTGCTGACCCTGTTCCTGCCCGGGGGGGCGCCGGCCGGTGGCTGGACGTTGTATCCGCCGCTGTCGCTGCAGGGTGGCTACAACGTGGCCTTCAGCGTGTTCGCCATCCACGTGGCCGGCATCAGTTCGATCATGGGCGCGATCAACATCATCGCCACCGTGCTCAACATGCGTGCGCCCGGCATTGATCTGCTGAAGATGCCGATCTTCTGCTGGGCCTGGCTGATCACCGCCTTCCTGCTGATTGCGGTGATGCCGGTGCTGGCCGGTGCGGTGACCATGCTGCTGACCGACAAGTTCTTCGGCACCAGCTTCTTCAACGCCGCCGGTGGCGGTGACCCGGTGATGTACCAGCACATCTTCTGGTTCTTCGGTCACCCCGAGGTCTACATCATGATCCTGCCGGCCTTCGGCGTGGTCAGCGAAATCATCCCGACCTTCAGCCGCAAGCCGCTGTTTGGTTACCAGGCGATGGTGTACGCCACCGCCGCCATCGCGTTCCTGTCGTTCATTGTCTGGGCCCACCACATGTTCACCGTGGGCATGCCGCTGGGCGGCGAGATCTACTTCATGTTCGCCACCATGCTGATCTCGATCCCGACCGGCGTGAAGGTGTTCAACTGGGTCAGCACGATGTGGCGTGGCTCGCTGACGTTCGAGGCGCCGATGCTGTGGTCGGTGGCCTTCGTCATCCTGTTCACCATCGGTGGTTTCTCCGGACTGATGCTGGCCATCGTGGCCGCCGACTTCCAGTACCACGACACCTACTTCGTGGTCGCGCACTTCCACTACGTGCTGGTGACCGGCGCGGTGTTCGCGCTGATCGCCGCGGTGTACTACTGGTGGCCGAAGTGGACCGGGCGCATGTACAGCGAGAAGTGGGCCAAGGTGCACTTCTGGTGGTCGATCGTGTTCGTCAACCTGCTGTTCTTCCCGCAGCACTTCCTCGGCCTGGCCGGCATGCCGCGTCGCATCCCCGATTACAGTGTGGCCTTCGCCGACTGGAACCTGATCAGCTCGATCGGCGCGTTTGGCATGTTCGTCACCCCGTTCATGATGGCCGCGATCCTGCTGTCCTCGCTGCGCAGCGGCGAGAAGGCCGAAGCGCGCAGCTGGGAAGGTGCGCGCGGCCTGGAGTGGACGCTGCCGTCGCCGGCACCGGCGCATACCTTCACCACGCCGCCGACCATCCGCCCGGGGGACCTGGCGCATGACGACATCACGCACTGAGGTGGGGCATGCATAACGAGAGCCCGCTCCCGATCAGTAGCGTCAAGCCAGGCTCGACTGACGAAAAGCAGCCGACCAGCGGTCGGCTCTACCCAGGCGGAAGCATCGAGCAGCAGCGCCAGCGTGCGAAGCGCACGGCGATGTGGGTCGGCGCCATCGCCGTGCTGGTCTACGTCGGCTTCATCCTCAGCGGGGTGATCGGCCGATGAGCGAGGCACCGGCCCGCACACCGTCCCGCAGCGCCGGGCTGCCGCGCCTGATCGGCGTGGCGGTGGCGGTGTTCCTGCTGACATTCTCGCTGGTGCCGCTGTACCGCATCGCCTGCGAGAAGGTGTTTGGCGTGCGCCTGGAGCGCGGCCCCGGCGGAGAAGCCAGCGCGGGAGCGGCGTCCGGCAAGCGCACTGTGCGCGTGGAGTTCGATGGCGGGGTCAATTCGCGCCTGCCGTGGTCGTTCCACCCCGAACAGCTGACCATGGACGTGGTGCCCGGCGAGCTCAACGAGGCGCTGTACTTTGCCCGCAACGACAGCCAGCAGGCGGTGGTCGGCAGCGCGGTGCCTTCGGTGGCGCCGGCGCGCGCGTCGGGCTTCTTCAGCAAGACCGAATGTTTCTGTTTCACCGCGCAGACGCTGCAGGCCGGCGAGAAGCGCGACATGCCGGTGCGCTTCATCGTCGATCCGGACCTGCCGCCGGAAATCAAGACGATCACCCTGTCCTACACCTTCTACCGCAACGACGCACTGTCCGATCGGCTGGCCCCGGCCGCCACCTCGGAAGGCGCGCACGCCGCACCCTGACCCGGATACCGACATGGCCCAGACACCGACCGACGCCAACGTGTACTTCGTCCCGGCCCAGAGCAAATGGCCGTTCGTGGGTTCCATCGCGATGATGGTGACCATGGTGGGCGTGGCCAGCTGGCTCAACGATGCCAGCTGGGGGCGCTGGACCTTCTACATCGGCATCGCGATGCTGGTGCTGACCCTGTTCTGGTGGTTCAGCGACGTGGTGCGCGAATCGCAGGCCGGCAACTACAACCACCAGGTCGATGGTTCGTTCCGGATGGGGATGATCTGGTTCATCTTCTCCGAGGTGATGTTCTTCGGCGCCTTCTTCGGGGCGCTGTTCTACACCCGCAACCTGGGCCTGTCCTGGCTCAGTGGCGAAGGCCGCGGCGTGATGACCAACGAGCTGCTCTGGCAGGGCTATTCCGCCGGATGGCCGACCAACGGCCCGGCCGCGATCGGTGGCGCGTTCCAGACCATCCCGGCCTGGGGCCTGCCGCTGATCAATACGCTGATCCTGCTGACCTCCGGCGTGACCCTGACCATCGCCCACCACGCGCTGAAGGCGGGCAACCGTCGCCAGCTGCTGATCTGGCTGGGCCTGACCGTCGTGCTCGGCCTCGGCTTTTTGACCCTGCAGGCGGAGGAGTACATCCATGCCTACAAGGAACTGAACCTGACGCTTGGCTCGGGGATCTACGGTTCGACGTTCTTCATGCTGACCGGCTTCCACGGCGCGCACGTGCTGCTGGGCACGATCATGCTGATCGTGATGTGGCTGCGTTCGGCCAAGGGACACTTCACCCGCGACAACCATTTCGGTTTCGAAGCCGCCGCGTGGTACTGGCACTTCGTCGACGTGGTGTGGCTGATGCTGTTCCTGTTCGTCTACGTGCTTTGACCGCGCACGCATCGGTGGCCTCAGCCGCCGATGCCGTGCGGTTTGATCCAGCCCATGTAGATGCTCACGATCACCAGCAGGATCAATGCCACCGATACCGCGATGCGGCGGGTCAGTGCGTTGACCGTGCGCTTGGTCTGGCCGCGGTCGACCAGCAGGTAATACAGGCCGGCGCCCAGATTCCAGACGATGACGATCAGAAACGCGATTACCAGCAGGGTCTTCAGCGAATCACTCATGCGCGGCTCGAGGGCAGGGTGGATGCGCCTATCTGACCGCGTTTGCGCGGACTTGTCATGATGCGCCAGCACACGCGCGTGATCGGATGGCTGCTGGCGGTACTGGCGATGGCCGGTTTCAGCGCATTGGGGCTGTGGCAGCTGCAGCGCATGCATGCCAAACAGGCAATGTTGGATGCACAAGGTCCAGCGGTGGCACAGGCGCTGCCGCTGTCGCAGGCACTGGCGGCGCCCGGCGCGTTGCACGGCGTGGCTGACCACGGCCGCTTCCTGCCCGGCGTGGTGCTGCTGGACAACCAGACCCGGCATGGCCGCGCCGGGGTGAAGATCTATCGCCCCTTCCGCAGTGACGATGGCAGCGTGCTGCTGGCCGACCTCGGCTGGCGCGCACTGCCGCCGGATCGCACGCTGCCGGATGTGCCGGCGCCGCCTTCGCCGGTGGCGGTGCGTGGGTTGTTGGCGCCGCCGCCGTCGGCGGGACTGGCATTGGGCCCGGCGTTCTCCGCTACCGATGAGGCCGGGCGTTGGCTGGCCAGCCGGTTGCCCGCCGACGGGCTGGCGGCGGCGCTTGGCCTACCGGCATTGCCCGACCGCGTGCTGCGGCTGGACCCCGCGCTGCCGTTCGGCGACGAACGCGATCTGGACCTGCTGCCGAACACGCTGCCGCCGCAGCGTCACCTGGGCTACGCCGTGCAGTGGTTCGGCCTGGCCCTGACCGTGCTGGTGGTCGCGCTGGTGCTGGAGTGGCGCAGCAGGCGCCCCGTCGTCCGGCAGTAACGGCCGCTGGCCGGCATCCCTTACCCAACCATGAGAAAATGTCCCGCATGAACACTGCTACGTCCCCGCAGGCGCGCGGCTCCGGCCGCCGGACCCTGGTGCTGCTGTTTGCCGTGTTCTTCGGGGCGATGGCGCTGGCTGCGGTATTGCGTTTCTCCGGTTGGCAGCCGACCGGGCACCGCAATGCCGGCCAGCTGCTGAAGCCGCCGGTGGACCTGCGCCAGCAGGCGCCGACCCTGGCCAGCGGCCAGCCCTATGCCTGGAACCCCGAGGCTCGCACCTGGCGCCTGCTGGTGGCCCCGGCCGGCGCCTGCGACGTGCAGTGCGTCACTTTGTCGCAGGGGCTGGGCAAGGTGTGGCAGCTGTTCGGCCATAACGCCGATAATGTCGAGATCCTGTGGCTGGGTACGCCACCGGCGTCGATCGCCTCGCTGCCCGCGCTGCGGCCGCTGGCTCCGTCGCCAGCCCTGCGCGCGGCGTTGCCGGGCGTCGATGATCCGGCGGGACTGCCGGTCTACGTGATCGATCCGAACGGCTTCGTGATCATGCGCCACGCCCCGGGCTCCGACCTCGGTGGCCTGCGCAAGGACATGGCCACGTTGCTGAAACTGAAGTGAGTCCCGTTTGATGAGCCTTTCCGCGCGTCCGGCGCTGCACCGCAATTTCCACCGCCTGGCGTGGTTCGCCATGATCATGACCGCGAGCACGATCATGTTCGGCGCCTTCGTGCGCCTGTCCGATGCCGGCCTGAGCTGCCCGGACTGGCCGACCTGCTATGGCCAGGCCACCTGGCCACAGCACGTGGAAGAGACCATTGGCCACCCGGCGGCGGAGATCCGCCCGCTGGAGACCCACAAGGCCTGGCGCGAACAGGTGCACCGCTTCCTGGCTGGCGCGCTGGGCATCGAGATCCTGACCCTGGCGCTGCTGGCCACGCGCAAGCGGCGATTCGGAAGCACGGCGGTGGTGACCGCCTGCGTACTGGTGGCCGCCGGCATACCGCTGTACATGATGGGCTGGCACGGCACCGCCAGTGCCCTGCCATTGATCGGCGAGGCGATCCTGCTGATCGCCGCGCTGCGCTGGAGCAACATCGATCTGGCGCGTGCGGCCCTGCTGACGCTGGCCGTGGTGATCTTCCAGGCCCTGCTGGGCATGTGGACGGTGACCCTGCTGCTCAAACCCATCGTGGTGATGGGCCATCTGCTGGGCGGCATGCTGATGTTCGGCCTGCTGGTGTGGATGGCCTGGCGTGCGACGCACATGCCGATCACCCTGGCCGAAGCGCCGAAGCTGAAGTGGCTGCTGCGCATCGGCGTGGCGGTGCTGGTCACCCAGATCGCATTGGGTGGATGGGTCAGCGCCAACTACGCGGCACTCGCCTGCGGCGGTGGCAGCGCCTCGCTGGACAACTTCCCGCGCTGTGCCAACCAGTGGTGGCCACAGCACAACTTCGTCGAAGGCTTCACCCTGTGGCGTGGCATCGGCGTGGACTACGAAGGCGGCGTGCTGGATGGCGCCTCGCGCATTGCCATCCAGATGTCGCACCGCCTGTTCGCGGTGGTGGTGGCCGCCTACCTGCTGTGGCTGGGCGTGCGCCTGTTCCGGTTGCCGAGCATGCGTGGCTGGGCCAGCGCGCTGATCGCGCTGCTGGTGCTGCAGGTCACCCTCGGCATCCTCAATGTGAAGCTGGCGCTGCCGCTGGAAGTGGCGGTGGCCCACAACGGCGTGGCCGTTGCCTTGTTGTTCGTGCTGGTCAGCCTGCTGGCCCGCCTGCGTGCCCCGGACTGATTCCATGTTTTCCAATTACCGCCAGTACTGGGACCTGACCAAGCCCAAGGTCGTCGCCCTGATCGTCTTCACTGCCCTGGTCGGCATGGTCCTGGCCATCCCCGGCGTGCCCAGCTGGGAGCAGGTGCGCGCCGGCGTTCTCGGCTTCCTCGGCATCTGGCTGGCGGCCTCGGCTGCGGCCGCGATCAACCAGCTGCTGGATGCGCACATCGATGCGCAGATGGCCCGCACCTCGTGGCGCCCGCTGGTGGTGGGCAAGGTCAAGCCGTGGCAGGTGCTGGTATTCGCCGGCGTGCTGATCGTGCTGTCGATGACCATCCTGGTGCTGTGGGTGAACCTGATCACTGCGGTGCTGACTTTTGCCTCGCTGATCGGCTATGCGGTGATCTATACCGTCTACCTGAAGCGCGCGACCTCGCAGAACATCGTCATCGGTGGCCTGGCCGGCGCGATGCCGCCGATGCTGGGCTGGGCCGCGGTGACCGGCATGCAGGGCTCGTCGGACTGGGCCTACTCGTCACTGCTGGTGCTAATCATCTTCATCTGGACCCCGCCGCACTTCTGGGCGCTGGCGATTTTCCGCCGCGAGGACTACGCCAAGGCCGAGATCCCGATGCTGCCGGTGACCCACGGCGTGGTGCACACCCGCAAGCAGATCATGGCGTATTCGGTGGTGCTGGCGTTGGTCTGCCTGCTGCCGTACCTGGTGGGCATGAGTGGTGCGTTCTACCTGGGC
Source organism: Stenotrophomonas sp. 85239_Sma (assembly GCF_056481725.1). NCBI lineage: Bacteria > Pseudomonadati > Pseudomonadota > Gammaproteobacteria > Lysobacterales > Lysobacteraceae > Stenotrophomonas > Stenotrophomonas sp. 85239_Sma. The sequence goes on from NZ_CM151163.1 coordinate 380,769, forward strand.
GGCGCGATCGTGCTCAACGCCGTGTTCCTCTGGTACGCCTGGCGCATGCTGGACCCGCCGGACGAACTGTTCTCGATGAAGATGTTCTATTACTCCATCGTCTACCTGATGGCGCTGTTCGCCTTCCTGCTGGTGGACCACTGGATCCTGCCCTGGCTGTGAGGCGCCACCTGTAGGGTCGAGCCATGCTCGACTTGGGGTCGGATCCCCGAAGGGATTCTGACCCCGCCTGATCGCGCAGACATCCACGCATGGCGTGGATCACCTTGAACCGTCGTCTCGGCGTCGCCATTGCTGTTCCTGACCCCAGGGAAAGGAAGCAGCAGGGATGCATACGATCTTCCGTTGGACCACCGCGCTGATTCTGGCGCTGGGCATGGCCGTGACCGCGCATGCCGACGACACCGCCGCGCAGATCCGCCACCACGCTGCCGACCACCGCATGCTGGTGCTGGGCGAATTCCATGGGACCCGCGAGACGCCGCTGCTGGTGCGGCAACTGGTGGACGACTACAGCCGCACCGGGCCGGTCCTGCTGGCGCTGGAACTGCCACGCGGGGAAACCCCCACGCTACGCGATTACCTGGGTTCCGATGGCGGGCAGAAGGCACGCCAGCATCTGCGCGGGCGTGCGTTCTGGACCGTGCGCGATGACCAGCACGACGGCCGTCGCAGCCGCGACATGCTGGCGATGATCGAAAGCCTGCGCCTGCTGAAGTCGCAGGGACGTGTGATCGACGTCGTTGGCTATGACGTCAACGCCGGCAAGGGCGGCAACCAGGTACGCGATGACCTCATGGCAGCCGAGTTGCGGCGGCTCTATCGAGGCCTACCGGCCAATGCACGCATGCTGGTGCTGACCGGTAACGTGCACGCCATGCTGCAGAGGCCGCAGGGTATGCCGCCGGAAATGCAGAGGTATCCGATGGCGTCGCAGCTGCGGGACCTGGATATCTATAGCGTACGGTTGGGCGCGCAGCGTGGTCAGACGTGGGGATGCGCGGGCGGTTGCATGGCGCGGCCACTTCGAGAGCAGGTTGCCACGGGGCCGCGGGTCGCTGCCGGTGCGGAACGGCCGTACGACCTGTGGGTATGGATGCCGGAGCTGAGCGTCGGCACGCTGGTGGATCCATAGCGTCAGGCAAACCATCCATGCCATGCGTGGATGGACTCCCCACAACAACCCGTGCGCCCAATCAGGGCGCGCGCTTCGCATAGCGCTGCGCGATCACGCCGCAGACAATCAGCTGGATCTGGTGGTAGATCATCACCGGCAGCACGATCGCGCCCAGGCTGCCACCGGCGAACAGCACCTTGGCGATCGGTACGCCGGTGGCCAGGCTCTTCTTCGAGCCGCAGAACACGATGGCGATCTCGTCCTCGCGGTTGAAGCGCAGGCGGCGGGCGATGAAGGTGATCAGCGGCATGGCGATGCCCAGCAGCACCGCGGCGACCACTGCCACGGCCAGCAGCGAGAGCAGCGGTGTCTTGCTCCACAGGCCCTCGGTGACCGCCTCGCCGAATGCCGAATACACCACCAGCAGGATCGTGCCCTGGTCGGTGTAGCGCAGCAGCGCGCGCTGCTTTTCCACCCAGCCGGCGATCCATGGCCGCAGCAGGTGGCCGGCCACGAACGGCACCAGCAGCTGCAGCATGATGCCGCCGATCGCATGCAGCGGATCGTGCACGCCGCCGGAGGTACCGGCCAGTGCGGTCAGCAGCAGCGGGGTCAGGAACACGCCGAGGATGCTCGACAGCGAGGCGCTGCACACCGCAGCGGGTACGTTGCCGCGTGCCATCGAGGTGAACGCGATGGACGACTGCACGGTGGAGGGCAGGGTACACAGGAACAGCACGCCCAGGTACAGCTCCGGCGTCAGCAGCCAGCCCGACAGTGGCTTGAACATCAGCCCCAGCAGCGGGAACAGGATGAAGGTGCAGGCCAGGATGGTCAGGTGCAGCCGCCAGTGCAGCATGCCGCCGATGATCGACTCGCGCGGCAGGCGCGCGCCATGCAGGAAGAACAGCGCAGCGATGGCGACGGTGGTGACATCGTCGAGGACGATGGCGGCCGCGCCCTTCATCGGCAACAGCGAGGCCAGGCCGACGGTGCACAGCAGGGCGAGGGTGAAATTGTCCGGTCGCAGGCGCGACCACCAGCGGGTCATGGTGGGCAGACTCCTTTGCGGGTGATTCAGGGCGAAGTGACCGGCGTTGCAAGACGCTGGCGGGTGGCGGCCTCCAGCGACTTCAGCCCAGCGCGCTGGCCGAGCTGAAGGGCCTGTTCCGGGCTGGCATGTTCGTAGCGTGCGTTGACCAGGCCGAGCACGGCGCCGGCGCGGTTGCCGGAGGCGCAGTGCAGCAGCACCGGCCCCTGGCTCTGCTGCAGGGCCTGGTGCACGGCGCGCACATTGGCCGCATCCAGGCCCTCGGCGCCGGCTACCGGAATACGCACATAACGCAGGCCCAGCGATTCGGCCGCGCGGGTTTCATCGAAACCCCGGTCCTCGCCGGGCTGGCGCAGGTCGATCACCGTGCGTACGCCCTGTGCGGCCAAGGCCTGCAGCTGTGCGGCGCTGGGTTGGCCACCGGCATACAGGCCGGGGCGGACTTCGTTGAGTGGCGCGTCTTCGGCCAGGGCCGTCAGCGGCAGGCAGAGCGACAACAACAGCAGGCAGGTCAGGCGCAGCAGCATGGTCCTCTCCGTGAAAACGTTCTGTCGCTACAGGCGCAGTCCGGCGCGGGCCTTCAGCAGCTCGCGCAGTTCGTATTTGTCAGTATCGTCCAGGCCCTGCTGACGCTGCTTTGCCAGCAACTCATCCAGACGTTGCACCAGCAGCTGTTTCTCCAGCTGGGCCACCGCGTCGTGCAGTTCCTGGGTCCAGCTGGCTTCGGTGCCGGGCAGTGTCTGCGCAGCCAGCGTGTGCAGTGACGCCTGTTCCTCACGCCCATCGAAGTGCTCCAGCAGGGCGCCGGTGCTGATATCCGGGCGTTGCTCGATCAGGTCCAGCAGCTCCAGCAGCAGCTCCACGCCGGGCAGGCGCAGGCCCTGGAAGTGGTGCTTGCCGCCCAGCGACAGCGCCAGCGATGGCTGCTGCAGCAGCACGGCGATCGCGCCGCGCACCAGGCTGCGCTTGGCTACGGGCTGGATCGTCCGCTGCGGCTGGCGCTGCGGCATCGGCGCACGCGCAGGCTGGCCGTTGCCGCCGAGCCCGGTCAACTGCGCCAGCTGCTGCTTCATCAGGTCGCCGAAGGCACCGTCGGGAATCTGCGCCAGCATGGGCTTGGCCCGTTCGGCCAGGCGTGCCTTGCCATCGAGCGTGCCCAGGTTGATCTCGCGGGACAGTTCGTCGAAGAAGAACTGCGACAATGGCGTGGCCTGCTTCAGGCGCTCGTTGAACGCCTCGGCACCTTCCTTGCGCACGATGGTGTCCGGGTCTTCGCCATCGGGCAGGAACAGGAAGAAGGCCTGGCGGCCATCCTTCATGCGCGGCAGCACCGACTCCAGCGCCTTCCAGCCAGCACGGCGGCCGGCGGCGTCACCGTCGAAGCAGAAGAACACATCCGGTGCGTTGCGGAACAGCAGCTCGGCATGATCCGGCGTGGTCGCGGTGCCCAGTGTTGCCACCGCCTGGGTGACCCCGAACTGGAACAGCGAGACCACGTCCATGTAGCCCTCGACCACGATCAGCCGCTCGATCTTCTGGTTGGCCTGGCGCACCTGCCAGAGACCGTACAGTTCGCGTCCCTTGTGGAACAGCGCGGTCTCGGGCGAGTTGAGGTACTTGGGGCCGTCGTCCTTCTCGAACACGCGGCCGCCGAAGGCGATCACCCGGCCACGGCGGTCGAAGATCGGGAACATCACCCGGTCGCGGAACTTGTCGTAGACGTGGCCGCGATCGTTCTTGGAGAACAGGCCGGCGCGGTCGAGCAGCTTCATGCGCCGCTCGTCCTTGCCCAGCGCATCGCGCAGGCCGCTGTAACCATCCGGTGCGTAGCCGATCTGGAAGCGCGCGCGGTTCGCTTCATCCACGCCGCGGCTGTCCAGGTAGCTGCGGGCCTTGTCGCTGCCTTCCAGGTTCTTCTGGAAGAACTTCGTGGCAGCATCCAGCGCCGAATACAGCTCGCGGCTGTCGTCCTGCTGCTGGGGGCTGCGCGGGTTCTCGTTGCGAGGCACTTCCATGCCCGCGCGCTTGGCCAGTTCGTCCACCGCGTCGAGGAACTCGAGGCGGTCGTAGTTCATCAGGAAACTGATCGCGGTGCCGTGCGCGCCACAACCAAAGCAGTGATAGAACTGCTTGGTGGGCGAGACCGTGAACGACGCCGATCGCTCGTCATGGAACGGGCAGCGTGCGGCGTATTCCTTGCCTTGGCGCTTCAACGGCACGCGGCTGCCCACCACCTCGACGATGTCGGTGCGGGCCAGCAGGTCGTCGATGAAAGCGTCGGGGATACGGGCCATGGGCAATGAGGCAGGGCGCGGCCAGCAGGCCACGCGAGGCGGAACGATCAGTCCGCCTAGTCTACTCCGCCGGGCAGCGGGCTGGCCTGCGCAGGATCGATGCCGGCGGCCGCCAGGTGGGTGCGTGCGCGCAGGCGCTCGTCGATCACCGCGGTCATCAGCGCGCCGACGAAGAACACCACGGTGGCGTAGTAGATCCAGACCAGCGAAATGACCAGCGCGCCCATCGAGCCATAGGCGCTGCCGGGGGCGACGGTGGCGATGTAGACGCCGATGCCGTAGCGGCCCAGTGCGAACAGTGCCGAGGTGATGACACCGCCGATGAACGCCTGGCGCCAGGCCACGCGGCGGTCCGGCAGGTAGTGGTACATGAAGGCGAAGCCGACCGCATACAGCAGCAGGCTGGTGAGATAACCGATGGCCGGCAGGACCGAAGGCAACTGGGCGAACGCCACTTGCAGCATGGTGGTGGCGGTCATTGACAGGATCAGCAGGAAGCCCAGCGCCAGCACCACGCCGAAGGAAAACACGCGCTTGCGCAGCCACGCCTTGATCCCGTCCAGTCGCTCGCCACTGGTACGGAAGATCAGGTTCAGTGCGTTCTGCAGCTGCGCGAACACGGCGGTGGCACCAATGAACAGCAGCAGGGTGCTCCACAGTCCGGCCAGCGAACCAACGTCGGGCTGGTTGTCGGCGTTCTTCAGCACGGTCTCGGCCACGGTGGCCGCGCTGCTGCCGGCGGCGGCGCTGATCTGTTCGACCAGGGCCTGCTGCGCGGGCGGATACAGGGAAGCGGTCAGCCACAGCAGCAGCACCAGCAAGGGGGCCATCGAGAGCAGGGCGTAGAACGAGACCGAAGCGGCCTGGGTAAGGACGTCGATCTCGACGAAGCGCTTGCCGACGGCCATGGGAAAGCTGTCCTGCAGGCGCTGGACGTATTTGCGCAGATTCACGGGAACAGGGGTCGCGGGTTCAACCATGCTGTCGTTGTAGCAGCCGGGAGTCGAAGGCGCGGTGAAGCAGGTGACGCATCGGTGGCGCCGGGCGATGCGCCCGGCGCCACCGCACCAGCGCCGGCTTACGCCAGCAGCTGCTTGACCAGCTTGGAGACCAGGCCCATGTCGGCCTGACCGGCCAGCTTGGGCTTCAGTGCGCCCATCAGCTTGCCCATGTCCGCCGGGCCGGAAGCACCGGTTTCGGCGATGGCAGCCTGGATGGCGGCCACGATCTCGGCTTCGCCCATCTTGGCCGGCAGGTAGGCTTCGATGACCACGATCTCGGCGCGCTCGATCTCGGCCAGGTCTTCGCGATTGGCCGCTTCGTACTGGCTGACCGAGTCCTTGCGCTGCTTGACCATCTTGTCGAGCACGGCGATCACCGCGGTGTCATCCAGCTCGATGCGCTCGTCCACTTCACGCTGCTTGATGGCGGCGTTGATCAGGCGAATCACGCCCAGCTTGTGCTTCTCGCCCGCCTTCATGGCGGCCTTCATGTCTTCGGTGAGCTGCTGCTTCATGCTCATGAGGAACCTCGTGGTGGTAGGTGGGGCGGGGCGGATGCCCGAACCCGGAAACGCAAAAAGCCGGCGACGCTCGCGCGTGCCGGCTTCGGCTCCATCGCGACGGGCAGGCCCGCCGCAATGAAGATGCGTCCGATCAGTACAGGCGCTGACGCTTGGTGACGTCGCGCGACGAGCGGCGCAGCTGACGCTTCACAGCAGCGGCGGCCTTGCGCTTGCGCTCCTGGGTCGGCTTTTCGTAGAACTCGCGCTTGCGGGTTTCGGCCAGCACACCGGCCTTTTCGCAAGTGCGCTTGAAGCGGCGAAGAGCAAACTCGAAGGGCTCGTTCTCGCGGACTTTGACGCTGGGCATGGAATCTCCGGGACACAGTAGAACCGGGTCACGCCCGGCGAGCCGCACATTATAGCGGCGAAACGACAAACTGCAAGCGGCCAACCCTGAATACGGGCCGGGGGTTCGAAAGCAGTGAGATCTGCACGTCCCCCCGAGGGGGCGGCAGGGGCGTCATAATAGCAGGCATGCGAGTCCTTGGCATCGAATCTTCCTGTGATGAGACCGGCGTGGCGGTGTATGACACCGACCTGGCCGGCAGCGCGGCCCTGCGCGCCCATGCGGTCTACAGCCAGATCGCCCTGCACGCCGAGTACGGTGGTGTGGTGCCCGAGCTGGCCAGCCGCGACCACGTCCGCAAGCTGCTGCCATTGGTACGCCAGACCCTGGCCGACGCCGGCCTCGGCGTGGGCGACATCGACGGCGTGGCCTATACGGCTGGCCCCGGCCTGGTCGGCGCGCTGCTGGTCGGCGCGGGTGTGGCCCGATCACTGGCCTGGGCGCTGGAGGTACCGGCGGTGGGCGTCCACCATATGGAAGGCCATCTGCTGGCGCCGCTGATGGAGGACGACCCGCCGAAGGCCCCGTTCGTGGCGCTGCTGGTATCGGGTGGCCATACCCAGCTGGTGGCGGTGGACGCCATCGGCCAGTACCGCCTGCTGGGCGAGACCCTGGACGACGCGGCCGGCGAGGCCTTCGACAAGACCGCCAAGCTGATGGGCCTGCCGTATCCGGGGGGGCCGCAGCTGGCCAGGCTGGCCGAGCAGGGCACGCCGGGCGCGTATCGCTTCGCGCGGCCGATGACCGATCGCCCGGGGCTGGATTTCAGCTTCTCCGGCCTGAAGACCCAGGTCCTGATGGCCTGGCGCGACAGCGACCAGAGCGAACAGACCCGCGCCGACATCGCCCGGGGCTTTGAGGACGCGGTGGTCGAGACCCTGTCGATCAAGTGCGAGCGTGCACTGGAAGCGGCCGGAACCAACGTGATCGTGGTGGCTGGCGGTGTGGGTGCCAACAAACGCCTGCGCGCGCGCCTGCAGCAGATGGCCGAGCGCCTCGGCGGCCGTGCCTGCTTCCCGCGGCCGGCACTGTGCACCGACAACGGCGCGATGATTGCCTTCGCCGGCGCGCTGCGCCTGCAGGCCGGCCAGCACAGCCCGCCGAAGGTGGACGTGACCCCGCGCTGGGACATGGCGACCCTGCCGGCGGTCTGAGCCGCTCGCGCCGGGCCACGCCCGGCGAACCCATTACGGACGTTGTGCCAACGGCGATGCCGCCAACACCGTTGTCGCCCGCTCATGGCGTTGCAGCCAGCCCAGCGTATGCGGGCAGCGGGCGTGGATCAGCCGCCCGATCGCGGCCAGGTCGGCGCCGATGTCGCGTTCGAGGATGGGCTCGTGGTGGGCGATGCGGTTGCGCAGGTGGCGAATGCGGTCGAGGTCGGCATGGATGGCTTTTCTGATGACGCTGGGATGAGCTGAGGGTGCATGCCGCAGAACTCCGTTGAGTGCGGGTATCCACAGCGTGGCGTCGAAGCGACAGGTGAAGAGCTGCTGCCAGAACACCATCGGCAGCTTGGCGACGATTTCGGGTGTATCGGTCGTGCGGCCAGCAACCTGTTCCAGTGCTGCACGTGCGGAAGTACAGGACGAGGTTGGCAGCCTGCGTCGGAAGGCATCATTCCAAGGCCAACGCGGGCCATGCTGCCGGGCGAGCACGGTAGCAGCGGCGTTACGGGTGACCACTTCGCACAGACGGACCGGCATCATCAGTGCACCGCACATCCGCATGTTCCAGAGGTACAGGGATTCGGCTGTGACGTCGGGGCTGCAGGTCGATGCGATTCTCTCGTAAGTAGACAGACGCTCCGCTGACAACGCGCGCCGCAGTACATCGTGTGGAGCCATCGTCATGTGCGGCGGTGAAGGAGGGATCGATGTTCGCGAGAGTGGCCGGCGGCCACCATCAGGGAACGTAGTTGTCTGCGCGGCTGATTTTCTGCGTTTGACCTCGGACGACTACCTGACCTGCCCTGTCGGAATTGGCCTTGACCGGTGATCTCGTCTTTACCTAATCTGCGTGCCTGCGCCACCGGGACCCGCGGCTGTTCAACAGCTCCCCCCGGGGACAAGCGGTAGTACCAAAGGGCCCCGCTAGCAGGGCCCTTTGTCTTTTCTGGAGCCGCGCCCCTGCCGGGCACCCACCGCCCGTTCCGGGCAGGCTCACCGTCGTGCCGTTACCATGGCCCCCTGTATTCGGGCTGGTAAGCGCAATGGACAAGGTTTTCATCGAGGGGCTGACGATCGACGCCCTGATCGGTATCTACGATTGGGAACGACGGATCCGCCAGGACTTGGTGTTCGACCTGGAGATGGGCTTCGATAACCGTCGCCCGGCCGCCTCCGACGACATCGCCCACACCCTGAACTACAAGGCGGTCAGCAAGCGCCTGGAGCAGTTCGTGCGCGAGTCGGAATTCGGCCTGGTCGAAACCCTGGCCGAACGCTGCGCGCAGATCGTGCTGGACGAGTTCGACGTGAAGTGGCTGCGCCTGAAGCTGAGCAAGCCGGGCGCGGTGCGCGGCGCGCGCGCAGTGGGCGTGATCATCGAACGCACGCGGGACTGACCCGGTAAACCCGGCCGCCGGCCGGCAACCTTGGCAACAACGAAACAGACAGGAGACAACTGATGGTGGACGCGGTGGTGGCGGTACAGTGGCTGGAAAAGCTGCAGAACGCACTGGAACCCTATCCCGGCGCCTACCTGGCGTTGATGATCTCGGCCCTGCTGATCGCAGCGGGCCTGGCCAACTGGGTGACGAAGCGCATCCTGGTGCGTGGCCTGCGGCGCCTGCTGCAGCGCCTGCCGGGTGCCGAATCCGGGCGCGGAAGCCACTTGATGCGGGTCATTTCGCGCCTGTCCAACGTGGTGCCCAGCCAGGTGATCGCCTCGGGCATCACCCTCATCCCCGACCTGCCGCCAAGCCTGGTCAACATCGTCATCAAGCTGTGCATCGTGTGGGCCGTACTGACGGTGTCGATGGCGTTCTCGCATGCGCTGGACGCGGCCAACAGCCTGTACGAACGCAAGCCCGATGCACGCAACAAGCCGATCAAGGGCTACCTGCAGGTGGTCAAGATCGTGGTGTTCGTGGCTGCCGGCCTGTCGATCGTCGCGACTCTGCTGGGAGTGAAGCTGGGCCCGCTGGTCACCGGCCTGGGTGCGGCCACGGCGGTGCTGATGCTGATCTTCCAGGACACTATCCTGTCGCTGGTGGCCAGTGTGCAGATCAGTGGCGATGGCCGCGTGCGCATCGGCGACTGGATCGAGATGCCCAGCCAGAACGCCGATGGTGACGTCATCGATATCGCGCTGCACACCATCACCGTGCAGAACTTCGACAAGACCATCACCACCATCCCGACCAAGAAGCTGGTGACCGAGTCGTTCAAGAACTGGCGCGGCATGCAGGAGGCCGGCGGCCGCCGCATCAAGCGCGCGCTGTACCTGGACCAGCACAGCGTGGGCTTCCTGGATGAGGGGGATCTGGCCTTCCTCGGCGAATTCGCGCTGCTGCGTGACTACCTGCAGGAGAAGGAGCAGGAGCTGGGCCAGTGGAACGGGCGCCTGCGCGAGCAGGGCGTGGCCGAGGTGAACAGCCGCCGGGTGACCAACCTGGGCACCTTCCGTGCGTATGTGGAGCGCTACCTGCGCAGCCACCCGGGCATCCATACCGACATGACCCTGCTGGTACGGCAGCTGCAACCGACCACCGAGGGCCTGCCGCTGGAGCTGTACTGCTTCACCCGCAGCACCGCCTGGGGTGAGTACGAGGCGGTGCAGTCGGACATTTTCGACCACCTGCTGGCAATCCTGCCGGCCTTTGGCCTGCGGGTGTTCCAGGCCTCCAGCGACGCCATGTTGATGGCTGGGCAGCGCCAGTTGGCCGGCTCGGAGTAAGCTGCGGGGCGCCCGGCGGGGCCATACGGACCCCGCTGGTGGCTGAAACTGAATGACGAAACCTCTCGCCAAACGGCTCGGGATCGCTAGAATGCCGGGCTTGTAAACGTTTTCATCAAGGACTGCTGGTGGCCTCCGATCGCATCGAATACCTCATTGCCCAGATGACCGTCGAGGAAAAGGTCGGCCAGCTGGGAGTCTTCGCGGACATGGTCCGCCCGTTCGCCCCGGACGTGAACCCGGAAGCCAACGTGCGCAACGCCGACCAGGTGCTGCAGCAGGTGCGCGAAGGCAAGGTCGGCTCGCTGTTCAATGGCGTGGGCGCCGAGCTGGGCCGCCGCATCCAGCAGGTCGCCACCGAAGAGAGCCGCTTGGGCATTCCGGTGATCCTGGCCGCCGACGTCATCCACGGCATGCGCACCGTGTTCCCGATCCCGCTGGGCGAGGCCGCCAGCTTCGAGCCGGACCTGGCCGAGCGCACTGCGCGCGCCACTGCCATCGAAGCCACCGCCGCCGGCCTGCACTGGACCTATGCGCCGGCGGTGGACATCGCCCGCGACCAGCGCTGGGGCCGTGGCGCCGAAGGCGCCGGCGAGGACGTGGTGCTGGGCTGTGCGTTCGCCGCCGCCCGCGTGCGTGGCTTCCAGGGCAGCGACCTGCGCGCCGCCGATTCGCTGCTGGCCACGCCGAAGCACTTCGCCGCCTATGGCGCGGTGATGGCCGGCATGGAATACAACATGGTGGACATCTCGCCGCAGACCCTGCGCGACGTGCACCTGCCGCCGTTCAAGGCGGCCTTCGATGCCGGCGCGATCACCGTGATGTCCTCGTTCAACGACATCAACGGCGTGCCGGCCAGCGCCAATGCCGAGCTGCTGACCGACATCCTGCGCGGTGAATGGAAGTTCCCGGGCGTGGTGATCTCCGACTACACCGCCGACATGGAGCTGGTCGCGCACGGCTATGCCGCCGATGACCGTGATGCCACCGCCAAGGCGTTCACCGCCGGCCTGGACCTGAGCATGCAGAGCGGCTTCTATGCCGAGCACCTGCCGGGCCTGGTGGAGAGTGGTGAAGTGCCGATGGCGGTGCTGGATGAAGGTGTGCGCCGCATCCTGTGGCTGAAGGAAACCATCGGCCTGTTCGACGACCCGTACCGTTCGCTGGACCCGGCGCGAGAGGCGGATACCTCGCACATCGGCGCACATGATGAACTGTCGCGCGATGCCGCGCGCCGTTCGATCGTCCTGCTGAACAACCGTGACAACGTGCTGCCGCTGCGGAAGACTGGGCAGAAGATCGCGCTGATCGGCCCGTTCGTGCAGGACCGCGAGAACATCGAGGGCTGCTGGACGCTGTTCGGCGACAAGCAGCGCTACGTGGACCTGGAAACCGGCGTGCGTGCCGCTATTGGCGACGAAGCGCTGCTGGAGATCGTGCCGGGTTGCGAACTGGAGGCCGCGATTCCGGGTGGCACCGAAGCCGCAGTGGCTGCCGCGCTGCGCGCCGACGTGGTGGTGCTGGCGCTGGGCGAACCGCAGCGCTACAGCGGTGAAGCCCAGTCGCGTGTGGAAATCACCCTGCCGCCGGCCCAGCAGGCGCTGGCCGAGGCGGTGGCGATGACCGGCAAGCCGCTGGTGGTGCTGCTGCGCAATGGCCGCGCGCTGGCGCTGCAGGGCGCGGTGCGCAATGCGCACGCCGTGGCGGTCACCTGGTACCTCGGTACGCAGACCGGCCATGCCGTGGCCGATGTGCTGTTCGGCGATTACAGCCCGTCCGGCCGCCTGCCGGTCAGCTTCCCGCAGGTGTCCGGCCAGCAGCCGTACTTCTACAACCACCCGCGCACCGGCCGCCCGGAACTGCCGACGATGTCGGAGTTCAAGGCCCGCTGGCGCGAGATTCCGAACGAACCGCTGTATCCGTTCGGGCATGGCATCGGCTACACCACGTTCGCTTACGGCGTGCCGCAGCTGAGCACGGCCCAGCTCGGCTGGGACGACACCCTGACCGTCACCACCACGCTGACCAACAGCGGTGATGTGGCCGGTGAGGAGGTGGTGCAGCTGTACATCCACGATCGCGTGGCCAGCCGCGTGCGTCCGGTGCGCGAGCTGAAGGACTTCCGCAAAGTGGCGCTGCAGCCGGGCGAGTCGACAGAGGTGGTGTTCACCCTGGGCCGCGAGCAGCTGGCCTTCACCGGCCGCGATGGCGTGCTGCGTGCCGAACCGGGCCAGTTCGACCTGTGGGTCTGCGCGTCCTCGGCTGCGGGTGAGGCCGTCCAGTTTGAGCTGCTGAAGGCCTGATCGAAAAAGGGGACGGAGGGGATTAAGTCGTTTGTGCCAAAACGACTTAATCCCCTCCGTCCCCTTTTTTGTTGTCCTCACTGCGGCGGGGCTACCATCGGTGTTCTTGAACCGATGGATGCCCGCGCATGCGCACGATCGCTGTGTTGATTCCCGCCCTGTTGCTGGCGGCCTGTTCGCAGCCGGCACCGCCGGCCGAGCCTGCGGTGGATGCACCGCCGCCGATGGAGGCCAGTGCTGCTGCGACGCCTGCGGCTGAAACGGCGGCGCCTGCTGCTGAACCCGCTGCAGCGGACGCGCCTGCTGAAGATGCACGTGCGCGCATTGAAACCCTGCTCGGTGATGCCGCGCAGTACGAGAAGGTCTTCAACGCCTTCAAGACCGCCGTGGTCAGCGGTGATCGCGCTGCGGTGGTGGAAGAGGTGCGCTTCCCGCTGAATATCGCCGGCGGAAAGAAGATCACCGGCCCCGGTGAGTTCCAGCGCAACTACGAGAAGATCATCACCCCGGCGGTGGTCAAGGCAGTGTCCGGGCAGGACTTCGGCAAGGTGTTCGTCAACCAGCAGGGCGTGATGATCGGTGACGGGCAGGTGTGGTTGAACGGGCAGTGCCTGGACCAGGCTTGCGCGCAGACCGAAGTGAAGGTCATCACCATCCAGTGAACGCAGACGGCCCCGCGTGCGGGGCCGTTGCGGAGAAATGTGCCGGCCAGCGGCCGGCACTACCACCCTGTCAGGTCTTCGGCGTGAGCTTCAGCAGGCGCGCCTTGCTGCCGTCTTCCAGCAGCCACAGCGCGCCATCCGGGCCCTGTTCCACTTCGCGGATGCGCTCGCCCATGTTGAAGCGCTCGGCTTCGCGCGCGCTGTCACCATCGAAGGTCACGCGCACCAGCGAGGTGGACGACAGGCCACCGATGAAGCCGCTGCCCTTCCACTGCGGGAACAGGGTGCCGCTGTAGATGACGAAGCCGGCCGGCGAGATCACCGGCGTCCAGGTCACCTTCGGGGCGGCGAATTCCGGGCGGGTATCGTGGTCGGGAATCGGGCGGCCGTCGTAGTGGTCACCGTTGGAAACGATCGGGTAGCCGTAGTTGGCGCCGCGCACGATCAGGTTCAGTTCGTCGCCACCGGCCGGGCCCATCTCGTGCGCCCACAGCTTGCCGTTGGCATCAAAGGCCATGCCCAGGATGTTGCGGTGGCCCAGCGACCACACCTGCGCGGCGACTCCGCCCTGCGAGGCGAACGGGTTGTCGGCGGGCAGGCTGCCATCCTCGTTGAGGCGGATGATCTTGCCGAGATTGCCGCCCATGTCCTGTGCCGGATCGAACTTCTGCCGTTCACTGGAACTGATCCACAGCTTGCCGTCCGGACCGAAGGCCAGGCGATGGCCGTAGTGGCCCTCGCCGCTGACCTTCGGGCTCTGCCGCCAGATCACCTTCAGGTCCTTCAGCTGGCCGGCGCCATTGGCGTCCAGCGCCAGCGTGGCCCGGGCCACGGCGGCACCGCGGGTATCCAGCGTGCCTTCCTCGGCGTAGCTGAGATAGATCACGTGGTTGCTTGCGAACTGCGGGTGCAGGATCACATCGCCGAAACCACCCTGGCCACCGTAGGCTACCTTCGGGACGCCGGTGATCTCGTGTTTCTGGCCGCTGGCCAGGTCCAGGTGCTGCAGCTTGCCGCGCTTTTCGGTGACCAGCAGGCTGCCATCGGGCAGGAAGGTCATCGCCCAGGGCTGGCTGAAGCGGCTGACTTCGGTGGCGGTGAACGGGCGCTGGCCGGTGGCGGCAGCGGCCGGAGCGGCAGTCTGCGCGCCGCTGGCAGCCGGATCGGCAGCATTGCAGGCGGAGGTGGCGAGGATCGGCACGAGGCCGAGGGCGAGCAGCAGGGGCGTGCGGGTCATGGGTATCTCCAGGGCGGGGATGCGGATGGCCGGGCTGTCCCTTGTATACCACTGCCGCGGTGACGGTCGTGGCCCGAAGGTCCTGCGCCCCCTGTGCGTCGGCAGCGGGATCGTCTAGGGTGGGCACGCCCGGGCAAAGCGTGCCCGTCTGCCTGCCAAGGATCTGCAATGAACACTGCCATGCCCCACAAGCCGTCCACTGCCTTCATTGCCGCCTCCTGGGTAGCCCTGCTGCTGGGTGCGGCGGCCTACCTGATCGGCCTGTTCAACGCCACGATGGCGCTCAACGAGAAGGGCTACTACCTGACGCTGCTGCTGTTCGGCCTGTTCGCGGCGGTCTCGCTGCAGAAGAGCGTGCGCGACCGCGCCGAAGGCATTCCGGTCAGCGGCCTGTACTACGCGCTGTGCTGGTTCGCGCTGCTGTCGGCGCTGATGCTGCTGCTGGTCGGCCTGTGGAATGCCACGCTGGCGCCTAGCGAAAAGGGCTTCTATGGCATGGCGTACGCACTGTCGCTGTTCGGTGCGGTGGCCGTGCAGAAGAACACCCGCGACCTGATCGCCGCCGGCGGCGGCGAGAGCAAGCGTAGTGCGATCGTACCGCCGCTGCCGGAGCAGGATTGATTGTGTAGCGCCGAGCCTACGCTCGGCGCTACAACCGGTCGACGCCAGGTCAGGTGCCGCGCGGCACGCCCTTGTCCAGCCGCTGGTCGAGGTTGACCGCTTCTTCCCAGCCACGGCGCACGGCACTGCGTGCCTGCGCCCATTCGAGTCGGCTGCGGCCGCGTTCGCTGGCCCAACGCGACTCCAGCTCGGCTTCCATGTCCTCGTAGGCACGGATCATGTCCTGCGCACGCGCGGCGTGGCCGATGCGATAGGCCGGCTCGTAATCCTCGAAGAACAGCTGGTCGTCGTAGTACGGCTCGGCGGTATAGCGCTCGCGCCAGTAGTTGCTGACCGCGTCGCGCGGCGTGCTGTCGTCCGGTACACGGCCGGGGATCTGGTACTCGGGGCTCATGGATCGGGCTCCGTTGTGGAGGAGCTTCGATCCTGCCCAGCGGCCGGTTAACACTCCGGGCCGACGGTGTGATCGCCAGATCAATCCACCGGGCATGCCCGGTGCTACCGGTCAACCGGCCTCGGCATCCTTTCGCGGCAGCTTGTAGATCACCGCACCGATGGCAAACGCGACCAACGCCGCGGCGATGTTCTGCCAGCTGGCACTGGCGAACAGGGCCAGGCACAGCAGCAGCGCCAGCACCGGAATCAGCGGACCACCCGGCAGCTTCAGCGCACCGGGGCGGTCGGCGTAGCGCTTGGCCAGCACCAGAACCGCCGCAGCGGTACCGATATAGGCGAACAGGCGCGTGGTCATCGACAGCAGCGCCAGCTGCACGAACGAGCCGGACAGGGCCAGGCCGAGTGCGATCAGGCCCTGGCACAGGATTGATGCGGCCGGGGTGTGGAAGCGCGGATGCACCTGCGCCAGGATCTTCGGCCCGTAGCCATCGCGCGCCAGTGCGAACAGGAAGCGCGGGCCCATCATCATCGTGTTGCTGTTGGTGCCGAGGATGGAGATGGTGGCGCCGATGGTGAGGATCAGCGCCAGGGCTTCGCCGCCGAAGCCGGCAGCGGCATCGGCCAGCGGCGTCGCCGAGCTGGACAGGCCGGCCAGCGTGCCCTGCGCCACTACCTGTACCGCGCCGTAGATGACGGTGACGGTGATGATCATGGTGATCAGGGCGAACGGAATATCGCGGCGCGGATTGCGGTACTCGCCCGCGGCAGCCGGGATGTTCTCGAAGCCGGCGTAGGCGTACAGCAGCAGCAACGCGGCTTCGCCCATGCGCTGCAGGTCGTGCGGGTCCGGGCGCTGGCCGGAGAAGGCCAGCTGCGGATCGATGTAGAACGCGCCGATGGCCACGAACAGCAGCAGCGGCAGCATCTTGCCGATCACCAGCACCACACCGGTCCGCGCAGCCGAACGCACGCCGATGATGTTGACGCCGGTAAGGAAGCCGAGCGACACCACGATCACCGCGATGCGGCCCACGCCGGCACCGGCCCATGGCCAGAAACGTGCGACCGCATCGGCCAGCGCGTTGCTCAATGCCGCCGCCGAGCTGATGCGGGTCAACCAGATCATCCAGCCGATCTCGAACCCGGCGAATCGCCCGAACGCCTCGCGGGCATACAGATAGCTGCCACCGGGTTCATCGAAGTAGCTGGCGGCCTGCGCGTAGCAGAGCACCAGCAGCGCGACGACGATGCCGGCGGCGACCACGCCCCACAGGCTGAACGGGCCGAGCAGGGCGACGGTGGCGGCCGGCAGCAGGTAGATGCCGCTGCCGATCACGTCGTTGATCGACAGACCGACGATCTGCCAGCGGCTGACCGCGCGCTGCAGCTGCGGTTCGTCCTGCGCGCTCAACGGGCGTCTCCGCCCAGTGCGGGCAGCTGCCACTGGGCCTGCAGGCGCTTGTACTCGGCGCGTGGCAGCAGCACGAAGCGCGGCGTATCCTGCGGCCGCAGCCAGTCCAGCAGCGCCTGCATGCGTGCTTGTGGCATGGCGGTGCAGCCGGCGGTGGCCTCACCGGGCTGGCGCCAGAGATGGGCGAAGATGCAGCTGCCCCTGCCGGGCTGGTTGTCCGGGTTGTGGGCGATCACGAAGCCTTCCCGGTAGCGCACGTCGCCCTTGTTGTGCAGGTCCAGCCGCATCGGCTCGGTGGAGCCCTTGACCGCTGCACTGCCGACCTTCTTCGCGTCGACGATGCGGTTGTAGAACGGCGAACCGGGCACATCCATGCAGTAGCTGCTGTCCAGCATCGGCTGGTACGGCATCGCGGTACCGGGGCGGGTGACCGCATAGCCGAACGCGCTGCCGAGCGCGAACACGCCGGCCGGGCTGCGGCCATCCCCCTCCTGCTTCTGCGGGCCGTCGGCCTGCGCTGGATGCAGGCCCAGCCCCCAGGCGCTGCCGGTGCGGCCCAGCGCCACCGGGAACGCCTGCCCATGTGCATGCCAGCCCTTGCCGTCGCGTACATAGGCCTGCAGCTGCCCCTGGGTGCTGTCCCAGCCTTCGCTGGTGACCACGATCAACTGGCGCGCGCCGTCCAGTGGCGCGGCGTGGACGGACACTGCCGCAGCAAGCAGCAGTGCGGTGGCGGCGAGGCGAACCAGCGATTTCATCAACATGCGCTCCGGTCAGGAATCCAGCAGGTGGTCGATCCGCTCCAGGTTCACCGCAAGCTGTTGCTGGCGGTCCGGATTGGCGTGGCAGAGCAGCACGAACAGGAAATCGAGCAGGGCGTGCATGGCGCTACGGTACAGCAGCTGCGCGACCTGCGGCGTACGGTCGTGCGCACACACCACCAGCGCCGCATCAGCATGCGCGCGCAGCGGGTTGGCGGTGTGCCGGGTGATGGAAATCACCTTGCCACCCATGTCCTGGAACTGCCGTGACAGCTGCGAAAGCTGCGGCAGGTTGCCGAACTCGGAGAACACCAGCAACGCATCGCCGGGACGTGCGGCCGACAGGTTGGCCAGCATCAGGATCGGATCGGTATGCGGCACCACCAGCAGGCCAAGCAGCGACAGCCGCATGGCAAACTCGCGGGCATACAGGCCGTCGTCACCCAGGCCGTAGACGAACAGTTTGGGCGCGCCGTCGAGCAGCTGCACGATGCGCTCGATCTCCTCGCGCGGATTGGCCTGCCGGGTTTCTTCCTCGGCCTGGGCCTTGCTGCGGCGCAGGGCCTCGCCCAGGCGCAGGTAGTCGTCGCCGCTGTCGGGTTCGCTGGGCGCCTGCTGTGGATCGGCACCGGCGCGGGCGACGTCCTGGCCGATCGAGTACTTCAGGTCCGGGTAGCCCTTGAAGCCGAGTTTCTGGCTGAACTTCACCACGCTGGACTGGCTGATGCCCAGCGCGCTGGCCAGCTGCTGGGACGAGTAGTCGCGCAGCAGGTGGGCGTTGTCGAGGATGAAGTCGGCGATGCGACGTTCGATGGCCGACATCTGCCCGCGCTCGGTTCGGATTTTCAGCAGGGGCGGCATGCGGGGAGTCCGGGCATGGGCAGGCGCGTTGCGGTTGGCAGCGTAGAGCGTGTCATGGGATGGGTCGGGCGGGTGCCAGCAGCGAAGAGGATACGGAGTGCAGTTGTCGCCTTTGACGTTGAGTCCGCCTTCAAGCGAGCCGAGCACCGCAGGGCCGGCGAGGGCGAAGAGGCGCGGGTGTCTGAGCGCAGCGAGTTCCGCGCCGTCCCTCGACGGGCCGAGGAGCACAGGGTACCGGCGTGCGCAGCACGTTGGCTCGCGGCCGGCGGAGCGTTTCTTTTGGTTACTTTTCTTTGCGCGCAAAGAAAAGTAACGCGCGACCCAGGAACAGTTGAGGACCAAGCCAGCCGCAAGGCGCGAATCAACCCAGCATCTCCAGCCCGCGCACTTCGGTGATGCCCAGCCCCGGCACCTCGCTGATGCTGATCTCCGACTCGTTGAACTGCACGCCACCGCTGACCGGGTCGAACTGGCCCAGCGAGGGGCCATCCAGGTCGACCTTGGTGATCACATCGCTCTTGGCCACCGCCAGGTGCACGGCCGCAGCCACGCTGATGCTGGACTCGATCATGCAGCCGATCATGCACGGCACGCCGTAGATGCCGGCGATGTCGGCAATGCGGATGGCGTTGGACAGGCCGCCAGTCTTCATCAGCTTGATGTTGATGATGTCGGCCGCGCGTTGCTGGATCAGGTCCATCACCTGGCTCGGGCTGAACACGCTTTCGTCGGCCATCACCGGCGTGTTGACGCGGTCGGTCACGTACTTCAGGCCACTGATGTCGGCGGCCTTCACCGGCTGCTCCAGCAGCTCGAGCACCACGCCCGCTTCCTCCAGCGTGCGCATGGCATGCACCGCCTGCTTGGCGGTCCAGCCCTGGTTGGCATCCAGCCGCAGCAGGGCGCGGCCTTCCACAGCAGCGTGGATCGCCTTGACCCGTTCGATGTCCAAGCCGATGTCCTTGCCGACCTTGATCTTCAGCGACTCGAAGCCGCGTTCGATCGCCGACAGCGAATCGGCCACCATCTTGTCGATGTAGTCCACGCTGATGGTGATGTCAGTGGTGATCACCGGGTCGCCGCCGCCCAGCATCTGGTACAGCGGCGCGCCATGCAGCTGTGCCCACAGGTCGTACAGCGCGATCTCCACCGCCGCCTTGGCGCTGGTGTTGCGCTCCATCGCGGTCTGCACCAGACCGCACAGGTGATTGAGGTTGGCCACGTCCTGGCCGATCAGGCGCGGCGCGATGAAGTGACGGATCGCCTCGATGATCGAGCCGTGGGTATCACCGGTGATCACCGCGGTGGCCGGCGCTTCGCCGTAGCCGGTGTGGCCGGTGTCGGTGCGGATCAGCACCACTACGTCTTCCACGGTTTCCACCGTGCGCAGGGCGGTCTTGAACGGTGTTTTCAGCGGCACGCGCAGCATGCCCAGTTCGATGGCAGTGATCTTCATTCAGGGGGTCTTGGCACGCAGGCGTTGGATGTTGGTGATGCGGTCGATGTAGCGGACGCTGTCGCTGGCCATCATCGGCTCCAGCGGGGTGACCGAAACACCATTGAGATGGGCCTGCACACGCTTGCCGTCAGCACCGAACCAGCTGCCGCCCGCCGTATCGTGGATCACCCAGGTGCGGCCGTCGACGTGGCCGATGGCCATCATCACGTGGCCGGGGATGTAGACCAGATCGCCCACCTGCAGATCGGTGACGGCGCGGTCGCGCACGGCCTTGCCGTCCTTGCCGGTGAACGGCACGCGGTCCAGCGCCGGGCTGACCGCCTGCGCGCTGGTATTGCGCGGCAGCAGCACGCCGAAGCTGCGGTAGATCTCGGAAACGAAACCGCTGCAGTCGCGGGTGTCGTAGTCGTGGCCCCAACCGTAGCGCTCGCCGAGGAACTTGAAGGCCTGCTGCAGCAGCAGGCGTGGGGTCAGCGGCAGATAGTCGGCGGCGGTGTCCTGCGAGCGCGGCAACAGCGCTGGTACCAGCTTCAATCGACCATCGGCCTCGCGTACCGGCAGCTGCACCACCCACGACGCATGCGCCTGCTGGCCGTTCACCGGCTCTGACGCCGGCCAGTCGGCCAGCACCGGCAAGCGCACGCCCATGTCCAGCTGCAGGCGCGAGACGCGCGGTTCTTCCGGGGTGTAGGCAGTCTGCGCGGTGGCGCCGGTGATGATCCGGTAAGGTCCCTTCGCGCCGTAGCCGAGCACCGTGGCCCTGTCGCCGCTGGCGATGGCATCGGCCTCGATCCATGCGCTGTAGCGCTCGCTGTGCACGAACAGCCAGCGGCCGTCGGCGCTGCGATGGACCACGGCAACCTTGTCGCCGGGGAACAGCGCCGATTCCTGGAAGCGATCGATGTCGGTGTCGCCAATGCTGCTGAAGACGCGCTCGCGGGTGGGGAAGGTGCGCAGCGCCGCGCGCTTCACCACCAGCCCATATTGCGGTGTCGTCTGCGCGGGAATGGACTGCAGGCCCAGATTGGCTTCAGTCGCGCTGCGCAGTGCCGGCGCAATGGCCTGGCCCTTGTCGTTGTACAGAGTGCGGGTGGGCCAGCTCGACAGCGAGATGATGCTGGCACGCACCGCCGCCGCATCAAGCTGCTCGGGCAGTGCGGCGATGTCCTGGATGTGGCTGTCCTGTGAGCGCATCCGTGCGTTCTGTGCCTCGATCTGGCTGCGGTCCAGGATCGGCACGTCTGCGTTGTCCAGGCGCGCGGTCCAGTACTGCGGGGTGAGGTAGGCCTCGTGCAGGCCGATCACATAGGGCAGCGGCGCGCCCGGGTCGGGCGGCGGGGCCGCCTGTGCAAAGGCCGGTGCGGCCAGCAGGCACAGGGCCAGGGTCAAGCGGCGTGGCCAATGCCGATGCCGTTCGCGGGAAGCCAGGATCATGCGCTGCACACCCTCCTCGAATGCCTGTTGGAATATTTATTCCTTTTGGCATCAAAATCAAGAATAAATTATTGACCGGCATCCCGGCCCGTGTTACACAGCCGTTACCACCCGCGCTGGGGAAGTGTCGCTGTGGATCCTGCCGTTCGCAAACTGCGTCTGCCTGCTGCTGCCGGCCTGAGTGCCGCGCTGCTGCTGTGCGCGTGGTCGGCGGGAGCGGAGCCGCCACCCTCGGCCATCCAGTTCGCGCGCGTCGTGCAGATGATCGACGCGGGACGGTTCTTTGAAGCTCACAGCGAATTGAACACCTGGTCGGCCGCCGACGCGGCGGAGCCTGGCGTCAGTTTCGACGACATCGCGTTCCAGGAAGAACGCATGCGGCGCATCCGCCTGGATTTTTCCCTCGACGAAACTGCCGCCAAGTCTGCCGTGCGCCGCTGGATTCCGGACCTGACCGACGAGGAATTCGCGCGGTGGGATCAGCTTGGCCTGATTGAGCATCTCGACATCGATGGCACGCGTTGGTATTTCAAGCGCGCACCGTCGAACTTGTTCCTGCTCAGCGATGAGGCACGCGCACGCCGCCGCGCGGATGCACCGATGTCGCCGCCGGGCCCGAACGAGGTGCTCAACGCGCACCACGCGCGCGTGCTTGCCGCAGCGGAACAAAGTGGCCGAGCGTCGGTACTGCCGCAGCGCATTGAATTCACCCAGTCGCTCACGGTGAAAGCTGATGCGGTGCCGGCCGGCGAGACCGTACGCGCCTGGATTCCTTACCCGCGCGAGATACCCGGCCAGCAGGAGCAGGTGCAGTGGCTGGGCAGCACCCCGGGCAAGGCGCGCGTGGCGCCAGCCAGCACCCTGCAGCGCACGGCCTATCTGGAAGGCAAGGCGGTGGCTGGGCAGCCGACGCGCTTCGAGGTCCGCTACGCGGTCACGATCCTGGCCCGGCATACCGCGATCGATCTGGCCAAGGTGCAGCCGACACCGGCCGATCCGGCGCTGAAACCCTACCTGGCCGAGCAGCTGCCGCACGTGCGTTTCACGCCGGCGCTGAAGCTGTTCTCCGACCAGGTGCTGCAGGGGGAAACCCGCCCGTATGAAGTGGTGCGCAAGCTGTTTGCTGCCGTGGATCGCATTCCATGGGCCGGTGCGCGCGAATACTCCACGATCAGCAACATCAGCGATTACGCGCTGCGTGCCGGCCATGCCGACTGCGGGCAGCAGACGCTGTTGCTGATCGCGCTGCTGCGCATGAACGGCATTCCCGCGCGCTGGCAGTCGGGCATGGTGTTCTCCGACGATGGCAGCGGCTACAACAACCTGCATGACTGGGGGCAGGTCTACCTGGCGCCGTATGGCTGGCTGCCGATGGATGTGACCACCGGCGCGCTGGCCAGCGACGTGCCTGCCCTGCGCGATTTCTACCTGGGTGGCCTCGACGGCTACCGCATCGCCTTCAACGACGATTTCGGCCAGCGCTTCACGCCGGCCAAGCAGCACTTCCGCTCGGAAACGGTCGACTCGCAGCGCGGCGAGGCCGAGTGGGCAGGCGGCAACCTGTACTTCGACCAATGGAGCTACGACTTCCAGTGGCGGGTACTGCCAGCCGGGCAACGCTAGCGCGACACATCGCATTCCACACCATTCAATTCTTGCAGGAGAGAGCAGGGGATGAAGGCTTACAGCATCAAGCGGGCGGCGTTGTGCGTCGCCCTCGGGGCGTGTCTGGGCATGATCGCGCCCAGCGCATTCGCACAGGACGGTTCGGTGGTTGGCCGGCTGGTGAGCGAGGCCGGGCAGGTGCCGGCTGGCGCCACGGTGACCGTACGCAACCCCGCCACAGGCTTTGTCCGATCGGTGCAGGCCGACGCCAACGGCAGCTACCGCATTCCGTTGCTGCCGGTAGGCACCTACGAGATGGAGGTCGGCTTGCCGGGGGGGGCCGCCAGCCGTGTTGGCCAGGTGACCGTCAGCCTCGGCAGCGCGACCACGGTGAACGTGCCGCTCGGCGCGGTCAGCACGCTGGGCACGGTCGAAGTGCGGGCACCGCAGGTGGTGTCGATGGTCGATGTGAAGTCCACCGAGTCGGCCACCAACATCACCCGCGAGGAACTCTCGCGCCTGCCGGTGGACCGTGACATCACCGCCGTGGCGCTGCTGGCGCCGGGAGCGGTGAAGGGCAAGGGGTCGCTGGGCGGGCAGGGCATTTCCTTTGGCGGTTCGTCGGTGGCCGAGAACACGGTCTACATCAATGGCCTGAACGTCACCGACTTCTACAACCGTGTCGGCTTCTCATCGGTGCCGTTCTCGTTCTACCAGGAGTTCCAGGTCAAGACCGGCGGCTACTCGGTGGAGTTCGGGCGCAGCACCGGCGGTGTCATCAACGCCGTCACCCGTTCGGGCAGCAATGATTTCAAGGCGGGAGCCGAGCTGGTGTTCGAGCCGCGTGCGTGGCAGTCGCAGGCGCGCGACCGCTACGACGGCAGCGGTAGCCGCTACATCACCGCCAGCCGCGACGACTACAGTCGCAGTGCGCTGAACGTATTCGCGTCCGGTGCGCTGGTGCAGGACCGCTTGTTCTTCTTCGGCATGTACGAAGCCCGCGACTACCGCCCGACATCGACCAACGACGCTGGCACACGCCTGAGCCAGGGCAAGGCCGACGATCCGTTCTGGGGCGGCAAGATCGACTGGCAGATCACCGACAACCAGATGCTGTCGCTGTTCGGCTTCTCGGACAAGAGCAAGACGCTCACCGATGTCTACGATTACGACTACGCCACGGGACAGACTGTAGGTGAGCGCAGCAACCAGATCTACAACACGGTAGGCGGCAAGAACTGGTCCGGCACCTACAGCTGGCAGGTCAACAACGACCTGACCATGAAGCTGATGTATGGCGAGAACAAGCGCAACCGCCTGCAGAGCTCATTGATGGACGAGAACTGCAACCGTGTGTTCGACAACCGAACGGCCAGCCAGGGCGTGCCACCCTCGCTGCAGGGTGACCGCAGCTGCACCAGCAGCTCGCAGCTGGAATCCGCATTGGACACCCGCAAAGCCGCCCGCGCCGATTTCGAATGGACACTGGGCAACCACCTGCTGCGTTTCGGGATGGACCGCGAGGAAAACACCTCTGACTACAGCCGTGCCTACCCCGGCCCGGGCGGCCTGCGCTACGACATCTATGCGCGTACGCCGGGAAGCTCCCTCAACGGCGGCGTGGTGCCGGCCAGTGGCCTGGTGGCGCGTACGCGCCGTTATGAGGTGGAGGGCGCTTTCGAGACCATCAACTCGGCCTACTACCTGGAAGACAACTGGCAGGTGACGCCGAACCTGCTGTTGAACATGGGCGTGCGCCTGGAAGCCTTCGACAACAAGGGCGGCGATGGCAGCAGCTACATCAAGATCGATGACATGGTAGCGCCACGTCTCGGCTTCTCGTGGGACGTGCGCGGCGATGGCACCACCAAGGTGTTCGGCAACCTGGGGCGCTACTTCCTGCCGGTGGCGAACGTCATCAACATCAAGCAGGCCGGCGGCTTCCTCGACGAACGCACCTGGTATGAGTTCCTCGGCTATTCCGGCGCAGCCAACAACATCCCCAACCTGGGCGCGCAGATCGGACCGGTGGACAACTCGCAGGGCGATGGCAGCGTGCCGGACCTGCGCGCCGAAGTGAACCGCGACATGGACCCGGTCTACCAGGATGAAGCGATCCTGGGCTTCCAGCAGATGATCAACGAGGCCTGGTCGGTTGGCGCCAGCGTGACCTACCGCCGCCTGCACAACGCCATCGATGACATGAACATCACCGCCACCGGCCAATGCGGTGCCATCGACGGGGTGTGGATCATGGGCAACCCGGGCCGCACCAACACTGTCTGGGGCGACACCAACTGCGATGGCCGCAACGATGGCTGGATCAGCATCGACACGTCCAAGGAAGGCTGGGCGCTGTACGACGATGACGGCAACTACGTGGGCCAGCGCGGCTGGGTGAAACCCAAGCGCGACTACAAGGCGCTGGAGCTGCAGGTCGACCGTGCGTGGGATGGCAAGTGGGGCTTCAATGCGTCCTATACGCTGGCCTATGGGCGCGGCAACGCCGAAGGCCCGGTCAACTCCGATACCGACTTCGCCGATGCCGGCCGCACCGAGAACTTCGACAACCCGTGGGTCAACTACCGCGGTTATGGCTACCTGGCCAATGATCGCCGCCACCAGTTCAAGTTCCGCGGCAGCTACGCGCTGACCGAGAACCTGAGCGTGGCCGCAACCCTGGGCGTGCAGTCCGGCAGCCCGATCACCCGCTTCGGTGCCGGCAATCCGTTCGATGCGACCGATTTCCACAGCTACTACGTCTGTGTGTCCAACTGCCAGGCGACGGTGCCGTCCGAACGTGTGTTCGTACATTCGCCGCGCGGTGGTGATAGGCGCACGCCATGGACCTACGATCTGGATGTCAGCGTTTCCTACAAGGTGCCGATTCCCACTGACCTGCGCCTGAAGCTGGCGGTGTACAACGTGCTGAACCAGCAGCGCGTGGTGACCGTGGACCAGGATTACGAACCGCAGGACAGCATCGGCACGCCGAACCCGCTGTACCGCTACGGCACCGGCTTCCAGTCGCCGCGCTACGCGCAGCTGACCGTCACATGGGCCTACTGAAGCCAGCCCAGCACGCTCGACGCTGCCTCTGCGTGGCGGCGTTGGTGGTGTTCCCGGTTGCGGCGGCGCAGACGACCGCGACCGCCTCGATCGATGCCGATGTTGCGGCCGTGGTCCAGCACGAGCATCTGCCCGGGCTGGCCATGGCCGTGGTCGAACAGGGAAGGGTGGTCTACCAGCGCGCCGAAGGCGCGCGTGGTGATGGCGGCCGCATCGACGAGGACACGCTGTTCAAGATCGCCTCCAACAGCAAGGCGATGACGGCCGCGCTGCTGGCGCGGCTGGTGCAGCAGGGCAGGCTGCGCTGGGACGACCCCGTGCAGCGCCACCTGCCGGAGTTCCGCATGCATGACGCCTGGGTCGGCCAGCACATGCAGGTGCGCGACCTGCTGATCCACAACAGCGGCCTTGGCCTGGGCGCTGGCGACCTGATGCTGTGGCCGGAGCCGACCACGTTCACCCGTGCTGACATCATCGGCGGGTTGGCGCACCTCAAGCCGGTCAGCAGCTTCCGCAGCCACTATGCCTACGACAACCTGATGTACGTGGTGGCCGGCGAAGTGGCCGCTGCGGCCGGTGGCAAACCGTACGACCAGTTGATGCGCGAGCAGGTGTTCGAACCACTCGGCATGGCACGCTGCCAGGTGGGGGCATGGCCGGTGAAGCGCGTGGGCAACGTGGCGCAGCCGCATGCCTGGCGTGGTGACCGCAATGAGGTGGTGAACGCCGACGGTGACATCAGCCCGGACCTGCCATCGATGGCGGCCGGCGGCATCCGCTGTTCGCTGCGTGACATGACACGCTGGATGCAGGTGCTGCTCGATCCCACGCTGGTGCCGGACTGGCTGGGCGGTGAACAGCGCCGCACGCTGTGGGCCCTGCACATGCCGATGCCGTTGGGTGAACGCCAGCGGCGCTGGGACAACGCGCATTTCTACGGCTACGGCTACGGCTGGCGCGTGTCCGACATGGACGGGCAGTGGAAGGTGGCACACACCGGCACGCTGTCGGGCATGTACTCGTCGCTGGCGCTGCTGCCCGACCGCAAGGTGGGTGTGGTGATATTGATCAACGGTGAAGGCGAGGACGCGCGCACCGCACTGATGCAGGCCGCGCTGAAGCGCTTCACCGCCCCCAATGATGCGCACCCAGCGATGGCATACCTGGCCGAACTGAAGGCTGACCAGGCAACGCGGGCGGCGACCGGCCATTCGCGGCCATCCACCGCTGCGGCGCAGGTTACGAGCCGCACGGACTTGTCCCGCTGGCAGGGCCGCTACAACGACCCCTGGCTGGGCCCGGCTTCGCTGTGCCCGGGCAAGGACGGCCTGCATTTCAGCGTCGACAAGTCGCCCAGGCTGCAGGCCACGGTGCTGCAACTGCAGGGGCGTTGGCTGCTGCGCTGGGATACGCTGGGAGAAGACGCACAGGCCTGGCTGCAGCCCGGTGACGGTGCGCCGCCCTCTCTGGACCTGCGCGCCATCGACCCGGACATCGACTTCAGCTATGACTTCCAGGACCTGCATTTCACTCGTACTGGCGACTGCGCTGGCAGCGAGCGCCAGCGCCGCTGAGCCGCCGCGTGTTTCGCCGGCCACTGATGCCGCCAGCGCCGGCTTGGTCGAAATCCGATCGCTGGCACCGCAAATCGATATGGACATCCGCTACGCCGGCGCCAACAACTTCACCGGCGCGCGCGTACTGGGTTACGAGGCGCCCTCGTGCTACCTGCTGGCGCCGGTGGCAAAGGCGCTGGCGCAGGTGGAACAGGACCTGCGCGCGCAGGGCTTGGGCCTGCGCCTCTACGACTGCTACCGGCCGGTGCGTTCGGTGCAGGCGTTCATGGCCTGGGTGAACGATCCGCGCGAGCGCTCGCGCAAGGCACTGCAGTACCCGGATCTGGAAAAGCCACGGCTGCTGGCCGACGGCTACATCGCCGAGCGCTCCGGCCACAGCCGCGGTGCCACGGTGGATCTGGGGCTGCTGGATTGCCGCAGCGGTGCATGCACGCCGTTGGACATGGGCACCGACTTCGACTTCTTCGGACCGCGCGCGCATACGCAGACGAGTGGGTTGAGCGACGTGCAGCAGGCGAACCGCCAGCAGCTGGTGCGCGCGATGGCGCGCCGTGGTTTCGTGAATTATCCGCAGGAGTGGTGGCACTACACCCTGCAGCCCGAACCGGACCCGGGCACCGCATACGACGTCCCCGTGCGGTAGGGATATCGGCAGAGGGTCGCTGCTGTTGGTAGGTGTCGACCTTGGTCGACACGGTAGATCCGCGCCATGCGTGGATGCTCTTCGTTCAATCATCGGAGTATTCGATTTCGATGGAGATCCATCCACGCATGGCGTGGATCTACCGTGGTTACCGGATCGGGTCCGGGGCAGATCCCTTACACTGGCCGCCTCTTCATCCCTGCCCACCCGATGAACCTTCCCCTGCACTTCGGCCTGCTCGGCACCCTGGAAGCGGGCGCCATCGCCCTGCTGGTCGGGCTGCTGGTGTACTTCCTGTGGTCGCAGCTGTGCCGGCTCCTGCACTGGACGGTCGGCCACGCGATCGGCTGGTCCTGCGTCATCGCCGTGATCATCTCCGCCGGCATCGATGCCTGGAAGCTGTTCTACATGGGCATCGTGCGTCTGGAGTCGCCGCTGTATGCGCGCCTGTTCCTCGCCACCATCCACGATCCGAACGAACTCGGCAGTCGCGTGGTGCTGGAAATCGCCGGCGCGCTCGCCGGTGTCGCGCTGGGATGGGTGGTGTTCAGTTCGCGGTCATCGGCGCAGAGCGTCGACTGACGCAGGTTTTTCGTTGGTTGCCCGTTAAATCCGGCGGCGCTGAATGCGCATCTTATGAGCCGCTCACTCCGTGCTAACCAGCGCGCTAACGCATGCGTGGAGGCGAGTGGTTAATCGTGCGTGTGGAGGCCGGTCGCGGCCCAAAATCGATTCAGAAACGCGGTGGCACGGTAGGTGCCGTGCGGAAACAACAGGCCGCGCAACACCACCCAATTAGGTAGGAGACACCCCTGATGACTATTCGCAACCGCAAGCCCCTGATCGCCCTGATCGTCGCCGCTGGCAGCGTGCTGGCCATTCCGGCGATGGCCCAGTCGGCCAAGCAGCAGGCCGCGCAGGCACAGAACGAGGCCGCGCAGGCGCAGCAGTCGGCGGCACAGGCAGGGCAGGCGGCTGACCAGGCGACCAATGCGGCCGCGGCGGCATCGGCGCAGGCCAACGGCGGTGGCCAGACCTGGGCCAGCATCGATACCGATGGCAACGGCACCATCAGCAAGTCCGAGGCACAGGTGAACGCCGGCCTGGCCCAGGTGTTCGACCAGGCCGACACCAACAAGGACGGCGAGCTGAGCGCCGACGAGTACAAGGCCTACGTGGCCGCCCAGCAGGCCGGCGCGGGTGCCGGCGCGGCGCAGGGCCGTTGATCCAGGCCTGATTCGGGAAGACCGGTGCATGGGGACCCGGGCGGCTGCGGCCGCCTGGGTTTTTCTCGTCATGGCCGCCCCTGTATCCTTGGCCGATGAACACCCCCACGCCTGCGCCGTCGCGCGCCATCGGCCTGGTCGGTTTTGACGGTGACGATACGCTGTGGAAGAGCGAGGACTACTACCGCAAGGCCGAGCAGGATTATCTTGACCTGCTGTCGCGCTACGTCGACGTGCATGACACCCAGACCGCGCGCCACCTGCTGGAAGTGCAGCAGCGCCACCTGGGCTCCTTCGGCTACGGCGTGAAGAGCATGACGCTGTCGATGATCGAGGCAGCCATCGACATCACCGGCCAGCGCATCGAGGCCAAGGACATCCAGCGCATCCTGGAGATCGGCCACGATACCCTGCGCCACCCGGTCGAGCTGATCGACGGCGTGCGCGAAGCGGTGGCGACCATCGCCGAGCACTATCCGGTGGTGCTGATCACCAAGGGCGACCTGTTCCACCAGGAAGCGAAGATCAAGATCGCCAACCTGGCCGAGCTGTTCCCGCGCATCGAGATCGTTTCCGAGAAGGATCCGGAAACCTACGCCCGCGTGCTGGCCGAATTCGACCTGCCGATGCAGCGCTTCGTGATGGTCGGCAACTCGCTGCGTTCGGACATCGAGCCGGTGGTCACCCTGGGCGGCTGGGGCGTGCATACCCCGTACGCGGTGACCTGGGCGCACGAGACCCAGCACGGCGTGGCCGACGACGAACCGCGCATGGTCACCGCCGACACCGCCCACGATTGGCCGGCTGCACTGGCGGCGATCGAGGCCAAGGCCGCTGCGGCGGCCTGACAGGGCCCGGCAGCTGCGGCAGAATCGGGGCATGAATCTCCGACTGCGCGCGCTGTTGTTGTCCCTGCTGCTGGTCCCGGCCACCGTGCTGGCCCAGCAGACCGCCGAGCGTTCGGCGGTCTACGCGGTGGAAACCGGTGACAGCTGGGTCGATGCCCAGCTTCAGGACATCAACCACTACGCCGAGCGCTACCCCGACGCCTTCCTTGACGAGGTGTCGCGCTATGCCGAGGTGCCGCGCGGCTACATCAGCGCGCTGTTCACCACCCATGGCTGGCAGGCCGGGGATATCTACTTCGCCTGCTTCTGGGCCAAGGCCAGTGGCCAGACCTGCCGCGACAGCGTGCGCGCCTTCAGCCAGGACCCGGAGGGCGGCTGGGAAGCGGTGGTGAAGCGCATGCCCACCAAGCCGGACAACCTGCACTACCGCGCGGTGCGCCACGCCATCGTGGCCAGCTACCAGCACTGGGACCGGCCGATCACTCTGGATGCCACCCTGAAGCGCCAGCTCAAGCGGTAGTGCCGGCCGCTGCCTGATTCGGGTGGAGCAGTCCACAGGTCGCCCCCCTGCAGAGGCCGGGCGCCATGTTGCTCTGCATATCGCCGCCGCCGCGCGCTCCGGCGACAATACGGGTCCGAGCTGTTCCCCGTTCCCGTAATCGAGTGACTGATGAGCGCCTCTTTCGTTTCGCCTGATGTGATCCGCCGCCTGTTCGCACAGGCCATGTCCCGCATGTACCGCACCGAAGTGCCGTTGTACGGCACGCTGGTGGAACTGGTGGAGCGGATCAACGCACAGGTGCTGGAGCAGGATCCGGCGCTGGCCGCGCAGCTGCTGCGCAACGACGAGCGTGCGCGCCTGGACGAAGAGCGCCACGGTGCGATCCGCGTCGGCACCGTGCAGGAACTGGCGACGCTGCGCCGCCTGTTCGCGGTGATGGGCATGTACCCGGTCGGCTACTACGACCTGTCGGTGGCCGGCGTGCCGGTGCACTCCACCGCGTTCCGTCCGCTGACCGGCGCCGCGCTGGCGCAGAACCCGTTCCGCGTGTTCACCTCGCTGCTGCGCCTGGAGCTGATCGAAGACGAAGCGCTGCGTGCGGAATCGGCAACGATCCTTGCCCGCCGCCGTATCTTCACCGAGGGCGCGCTGGCGCTGATCGACCAGGCCGAGCGTGACGGCGGGCTGTCGCAGGCCGATGCCGAGCGCTTCGTCGATGAAGCACTGGAAACCTTCCGCTGGCACGGCGATGCCACGGTCGACCTGCCGACCTACCACGCGCTGCACAACGCGCATCGGCTGGTGGCCGACGTGGTCAGTTTCCGTGGCCCGCACATCAACCACCTGACCCCGCGCACGCTGGACATCGACGCGGCGCAGGCGGCGATGATCGAACACGGCATGGCGGCCAAGGCGGTGATCGAGGGCCCGCCGCGCCGTGCCTGCCCGATCCTGCTGCGCCAGACCAGCTTCAAGGCACTGGAAGAGGCGGTGCATTTCCCGGACGGCGAGGGCGGCGATGCCGGTACGCATACCGCGCGCTTCGGCGAGATCGAACAGCGTGGCCTTGCCCTGACCCCGAAGGGCCGCGCGCTGTACGACCAGCTGCTGTCGCAGGCACGGGATGCCGGTGGCGAAGGCAGCACCGGTGGCGACTACGGCCAGCGCCTGCAGGCGGTGTTCGCCAGCTTCCCGGATGATCATGACACGCTGCGCCAGGAAGGCCTGGGCTATTACCGCTACCAGCTGACCGACGCTGGCCGCGCCGCGCCGGAGCGCGTGGCCGACCTGCCGGCCGAAGTGCTGGTGGCCGCGGGCCTGGCCACCGCCGACCCGATCGTCTACGAGGATTTCCTGCCGGTCAGCGCTGCGGGCATCTTCCAGTCGAATCTGGGCGGCGAAGAACAGCGCGCCTATGCCGCGCACGCCAACCGCGAGGCCTTCGAGCAGGCGCTGGGCGTGGCGGTGAATGACGAGTTCGAGATCTACGAGCGGCTGCAGGCCGAATCGCTGGCGAGCCTGCGCACCGCGTGAAGGTGTCCGTACCTGGGGTCAGAGCCCTTTCCCATGGAAAGGGATCCGACCCCGACGTTGCGCATGACCGGGGTCAGATCCCTTTTCGGCAGAAAAGGGCTCTGACCCCCAACGCAGTCAGCCCTTCATCGTGCCGGTATCCAGCCAGCGCTGGTGCCACGACAGCGCTTCCGGCAGCAGGTGCGGGGTGTGCTTGCCGTAGCTTTCGTGGCTGGCGCGGTCGAAGTAGTCCTGCAGCTGCGGGCGGAAATCCGGGTGCGCGCAGTTGTCGATCAGCACCTGCGCGCGCTTGCGCGGGGTCAGGCCACGCAGGTCGGCCAGGCCCTGCTCGGTGACGATCACCGACACGTCGTGCTCGGTGTGGTCGACATGGCTGGCCATCGGCACGATCGCCGAGATGGTGCCGTTCTTCGCAGTGGACGGGCTCAGGAACGCCGACAGGAAACCGTTGCGGGCAAAGTCACCCGAACCGCCAATGCCGTTCATGATCCGCGTGCCCATCACGTGCGTCGAATTGACGTTGCCGTAGATGTCCACCTCGATCATGCCGTTCATGCCGATGCAGCCGAGGCGGCGCACCAGCTCCGGATGGTTGGAGATTTCCTGCGTGCGCATGATGATGCGCTCGCGGTAGAAATCGATGTGTTCCTTGAAGGTCTCGTTGGCCTGCGGGCTCAGCGCGAAGCCGGTGCACGAGGCGTAGCTCAGCACGCCGTCACGCAGCAGGTCGAGCATGCCGTCCTGGATCACCTCGGTGAACGCGGCCAGGTCGCGGAAACCGCTCTTGGCCAGGCCGGCCAGTACGGCGTTGGGAATGTTGCCCACGCCCGACTGCAGCGGCAGCAGGTTCGGCGGCAGGCGGCCCTTCTTCACCTCGTGCTTGAGGAACTCGATCAGGTGCGAGGCGATCTGTTCGCTGGTCGCATCGATCGGGCTGAACGGGCTGTTGCGGTCCGGGCCGTTGGTGCGCACCACCGCCACGATCTTGTCCGGGTCGCAGCGCAGCGCGGTGTCGCCGATCCGGTCGTTGGCGTTCACCAGCGGAATCGGCTTGCGGTGCGGCGGCAGCGCGGTGCCGTAGTAGATGTCATGCATGCCGTCGACGCCGGCCGGCTGCCATTCGTTGACCTCGACGATCACCTTCTTGGCCAGGTCCAGCCAGGTCTTGTTGTTGCCCACCGAGGTGGAGGGCACCAGCGAGCCGTCCTCGCGGATGGCCGAGACTTCGATCACGGCGGTATCGATCTCGCCGTAGAAGCCGAACCACACGTGCTGGGCCACGTGGCTGAGGTGGATGTCGATGTAATCCAGCTTGCCCTCGTTGATGCGGTTGCGCGCATCCGGGTCGCTCTGGAAGGGCATTCGCATGGCGATGCCATCGGCCTTGGCCAGCGCGCCATCCAGCTCCGGCGCGGTGGAGGCGCCGGTCATCAGCTTGATCTGGAAGGGCTGGCCCTGGGCGTGCACCGCTTCGATGCGGCGGGCCAGTTCCACGGGGACGGCCTTGGGATACCCGGAGCCGGTAAAGCCGCTCATGGCCACGGTTTCACCGGGCTGGATCAGCGCGGCTGCGGCCTCTGCGGAGACCACGCGGTCACGGAGACGCGCGTTGGCGATGCGATCAACAGACATGACGACAGTGTTTCTGGGGGGAAACCCGATTATCGGCCATCCTCCTCCGTACGGGGGGTTCTACCTTCGTGGAATGGCTTTTCCCCGCAGGGGTCACCCATACCCACCGGTTTTGTTTTGCAGTGCAGCGTGCAAAGTGCTTTCGCAGCCCGCACGATGGCCCTGCATCCCGACGTGGGGGAGGGAGCAGAGCCCGCTGGCAGTTCGCTGCAAGCGGGCTTTTTTATTGCCTTCCACCCATTATGAATACGCGCGACACACCGGGTCGGATCCTTTTGCCACGGGCAAAAGGCTTTGACCCGCGCAGTGCCAGCCATCTGGGGTCGGCGCCCTTCGCCGTTGGCAAAGGGATCCGACCCCGCGAGAATCGAGGCATGACCCTCGCTCCCGCTGAACTGCCCGCGTCCCTGCAGCCCCTTGTCGACCGCGCCCTGGCGCGCCTGGCCCAGGTCCTGCCCGAGCCCGTCCCGGCTGATCTGTTGCCGCTGCTGACCCGGCTGGCGGTGGCCAGCGACTTCGCGCTGGACACCCTGGTGCGGCAACCCGCGCTGCTGGCGCAGCTGGCCGCGCCCGGTTGCCCGGCGATTCCGGCGCCAGTGCTCGATCCGCTGCAGCCCAGCGACTGGCCGGCGCAGATCCGGCGCTGGCGCACCGCCATGTCGACGCGGCTGATCTGGCGCGACCTGACCGGTCTGGACGATGTGGCCCAGACCCTGGCCGGCGCCACCGCCCTGGCCGAGGAGTGCCTGCGGCTGGCGCTGGAGGCCCTGCAGCAGGAATTCGCACAGCGTCACGGCGTGGTCCGCGATGGCGAAGGCACGCCGCAGCAGCTGGTGGTGTTCGGCCTCGGCAAGCTCGGTGGTGGCGAGCTCAACTTCAGTTCCGATGTGGACCTGGTCTACGCCTACCCGCACGGCGGCGAATCCGACGGCCCGCGCGCGTTGGCTGCCGAGGAATATTTCGCGCGCCTCGGCCAGCGCCTGGCCAAGCTGCTGGATGAAACCACCGTCGATGGCTTCAGCCACCGCGTCGACCTGCGCCTGCGCCCGTTCGGCAGCGCCGGCCGCGTTGCGCTGTCGTTCGCGGCGATGGACCAGTACTTCCAGCGCGAAGGCCGCGACTGGGAACGCTATGCCTGGCTGAAGGCGCGCGCCGTGGCCGGCGACATCGAGGCCGGTGAAGCGTGGCTGCAGACCCTGCGCCCGTTCGTGTATCGCCGTTACCTGGATTTCACCGCGCTCGACGGCCTGCGCGAGATGAAGGCGGCGATCACCGCCGAAGTCGCGCGCAGAGAGCTTCACGAAGACATCAAGCGCGGTGCCGGCGGCATCCGCGAAATCGAGTTCCTGTGCCAAGCGCTGCAGCTGATCCGCGGTGGCCGTGAGCCCGCGCTGCGCGAGCGCCGGCTGCTGGTGGCGCTGGAGGCACTGGTGGCGGCCGGGCAGATCGCGCCGCAGGATGGCAGCGCACTGCGCGAGGCCTACCTGTTCCTGCGCCGGTTGGAAAACCGCCTGCAGATGCTGCGCGACGCGCAGACCCACGTGCTGCCCAGCGACGCGCTGGACCGCGAACGCATCGCCGTCGGCCTGGGCTATCCCGACTGGGATGTGCTGCGCGCGGCGCTGGCCGTGCAGCAGCAGCGGGTCAGTACCGAATTCGCCGCGCTGCTGGCGCCGCGCAAGGGCCAGGCCGCGCCCGATGCACTGGCCAACTACTGGCGCAGCCTGCCCGAGGGCAGCAATGCGCCGCTGCTGGCCGAAGCCGGTTTCCTCGATGCCAATGGCGCCGACCAGTCGCTGCGCGATTTCGCGCAGGGCACCGGCGTGAAGTCATTGTCCGATGCTGCACGTGCGCGGCTGGATCGCGTGCTGCCCGCGTTGCTGCATGCGGCAACGCGCTCGCCACAACCGGATGCCGCGCTCAAGCGCGTGCTTGGCCTGCTGCAGGCGGTGCTGCGCCGGACCAGCTATCTCGCGCTGCTGGACGAACAGCCCAGCGCACTGGCGCGGTTGGTGGACGTGCTGGCGCGCAGCGCGCTGCTGGCCGAGCGCCTGGCTGCATACCCGCTGCTGCTGGATGAGCTGCTGGACGTGCGCGTGTCCGGGCCGATGCCGGATGCCGCCGGCATGCTGGCCGAGTGCCAGCAGGTACTGGCGGTGGACGATCCCGAATCCGCGCTGCGATGGCTCAACGAGACGCGGCTGGCGCTCAGCTTCCGCATGGCAATGGCCACGCTGGACGGCCGCCAGGGTGCAGTGGACAGCACGCGGCAACTGGCCGAGCTGGCGCAGGCGGTGGTGGTCACCGTGCTGGCGATGGCCGAGGCGGATATGCGCGCTGCGCACGGTGATATTCCCGGTGGGCGTTTCGCGATCATCGGCTACGGCAGCCTCGGTGGGCTTGAACTGGGCTTCGGTTCCGACCTGGACCTGGTGTTCCTGCACGACAACCCGGCCGGCGTGGACGCCAGCGATGGTGCACGTCCGCTGGAGCCGGGGCGCTGGTATGCGCGCCTGGCGCAGAAGGTGATGGCGCTGCTCGGTGCAGTCACCGCTGCCGGGCGCCTGTACGACATCGACGTGCGCCTGCGCCCGGACGGTGGCAAGGGGTCGCTGGTGTCTTCGCTGGCCAGTTACACCGAATACCAGCGCGAACGTGCGTGGACCTGGGAACACCAGGCGCTGGTGCGCGCGCGTGGCGTGGCCGGTGATGCCGGCCTGCTGGCCGATTTCGAGCAGGTGCGTGCGCAGACGCTGGGCCGCGAACGCGATGCCGGTGTGCTGTATGCCGACGTGTTGAAGATGCGTGGGCGCATGCGCACCGAACTGGACCGCAGCGATGCCGCGCGCCTGGACCTGAAGCAGGGCGCCGGTGGCGTGGTGGACCTGGAGTTCCTGCTGCAGACCGGTGTGCTGGTGCGCAGTGCACAGCACGCGGCGTTGCTGCAGCCACGCGATACGCCATCGTTGATCGATGCGTTGGCCGCTGTTGGTTTCCTGCCGGAAGGCACCGCGCAGGCGTTGCATGGAGCGCATGCCACGCTGCTGGAGGTGGGCCTGGCCTGCACGCTGGACCGGCGCCCGCGGCTGGCCCCGACCACGCCGGCGATTGAAGAGGCGTGTGCGGCGATCACGGCGGCGTGCATCGCCGCGGAGCTGCCGTTCGCCTGAGTGCCGGTAGCAGCTTTTGGGTAGGTGCCGACCGTTGGTCGGCACCATCTGTCAGCCGCAATGAACGCTTCAGGAGCGTGCCGACCAACGGTCGGCACCCACCAGATCGTTGGCCCGGTGATGCCCCGCTGTTGGCAGCTACCGGATCAATGGCCCGGCGATGGTCTGCTATTGGTAGGTGCCGACCGTTGGTCGGCACAATCTGTCAGCAGCGATGAACTCTGAAGGAGCGTGCCGACCAGCGGTCGGCACCCACCAGATCATTGGCCCGGTGATGCCCCGCTGTTGGCAGCTACCGGATCAATGGCCCGGCGATGGTCTGCTATTGGTAGGTGCCGACCGTTGGTCGGCACAATCTTTCAGCGGCGATGAACTCTGATGGAGCGTGCCGACCAACGGTCGGCACCCACCGGGTTCAAGGTGTGTGCCAACCAAGGTTGGCACCTACCAGAGCGACAGCGGTCAGCTGGTGGCGCGCAGCGGCGCCATCTTCCACAGCAGCGCGCGGAACGGGGCCAGCAGGCACACGCCGATCGCCAGCTTCACCGCCAGGTCGCCGGCGGCCCAGCTCACCCACGGCAGGGTGGAACCGGCAAACGCAATCGACCAGAAAATGGTGGTATCCACCGTCGCACTGCAGGTGGTGGCCACCATCGGTGCGCGCCACCAGCTACCACGGCGCAGGCGGTCGAACACGGTGATGTCCAGCAGCTGGGCCACGATGAACGCCGAGCACGAGGCAATGGCGATGCGCGGCGTCGCCACCCAGATCGACAGCAGCACCGCCACCGCGAAACCGATCCACGCCACACGGCGCGCCGGGCCAGGGCCGAAGCGGCGGTTGATCAGGTTGCTGACCAGGAACGCGACCGGATAACTGAAGGCACCCCAGGTCAGCCAATCGTTGATCGGGTACTGCACCAGTACGTTGGACAGCAGCACCACCGCGCCCATGGCCAGCACCGCCAGCACCAGGGCGCGGGCGGTCAACGGGGCAAACACAGGGGCAGGACGCACGGACATGGCGAGCCAGGGGGACAAAGGGGATCGCCCATTATCCGCCCGGCCCGCAGCAAAGCCAAAACCGGTCGTTCAGCTTTACAGCGCTTCGCTCATCACGTCGCCAGCGGCATAGGCGGTCGGTACGTAGGCAAGGGCCTGGCCCTGTGCGCTCTTCACGGTCCAGCCGGCACCCGCGTCGGTCGGGTCGAAGCGCACCTGCTGGCCGACAACGAAACCGGCGATCGGGTCATCGCCTGCAACGGCTGGCCATTGCAGCGTTGCGGTCTGGTCGGCCTTGCCGGGCACCTGCAGGTGCACCTGGCGATCACCGGTTGGCGTGGTGGCGACCTGCTTCACTTCCATCGGTGGCAGCGGCACCGCCGGCGTGCGTGCGGCGACCTTGCCGTTGCGCTCGCTGGCCTTGAACGGGGCCTTGGACAGTTCGGCCAGTCCCATCGACGTGGCCAACGGAATCGACAGCACGATCAGCGACGTGACCAGCACGCTGGTCTGGCCGCTGTTCAACTGCGGCGCAGCGCCGGCATGGACGGTGGGCACCAGCAGCGCGGAGAGCAGCAGGGCAGAAGCGGGAACGCGCAGGCAACGGAACATGCAGACCTCCTGGTCAGCGTGGGGACGGCGGCTCAGCGCCGGGTATCGAAAATGTCGCGTGGGCCGGTGGCCTCGGGCAGATATTCCAGTGGGCGGCCCTGGTTGTCCTTCAGCTGCCAGCCCTGGTCGGCGCCGGTCGGTTCGAAGTTCACGGTCTGGCCCACGGTGAACTGCACGGCGGGGTCGCCGATGCCGCGCGGGTACTGCATCGACGCGGTGTTCTGCGGGTCGTTGGCATCGCGCAGCAGCACTTCGCGGCGGCCATCGACGGTGGTGGCGATTCCACTCACCTGCATCTGCGGCAGCTTGATCTGCTGCGGGCGGGCCAGCGGCTGGCCGGCGTCGGCCGCATCCTGGGCTTCCTTCGCCGCCGCCGCGCGGGCCGAGGCCACCATCTGCGTGGACATCTCCAGGCTCGGGCCCTGCGGGCCCGGGTCATGGATGATCACGATGCGGCGCTCAGCGTGGGCGGCCGATGACCAGGCCAGCGCGCTGACGATCAGCATCGATACCAGGGGTTTGTGCAGCAGGCGCATGTCGTTCTCCTTGCGTGATTCAGGGCGAGGCTGCGGCGGCACCGGCCACCGGCACGTGGGGGATCACCAGTTCCTGCTGCAGCTGGCTGCGCTGGTGCAGGAAGTCGAACACCGATTCCACCGTCACCACCGAATAGTTGCCGGAGATGCGCTCGCCGGCCGGATGGTCGGTGGTGGTGGCGTTGGCCACGAACAGGCGCGCACCCACGCGCTTGCCGAGGCCGATATGCAGCACGCTGGGCTGGTACTTCTGCTGGCGCAGCCACTGCTGCGCCTGTTCGCGCTTGACGATGGCCGGCGCGCCTTCGGCCTGCGCCATTGCTGCGGCCAGCACCTCCAGCACCCACTGGTTGGAGTTCTGGTAGTCGGTGGCAAACGGGTAGGCGACCACGTTGTACTTCGCTTCGTGCAGCGCCTTGGGCTGGATCGAGGGCGGCACCAGCATCGCGCGCAGCGCCGCACGCAACGGCGCAGACGGCACGCCGATGCGCAGGTCGGTATGGCCACCGCTCTCGCCGACGAAGTTGCCCAGGCCCTCGTGGTACAGCTGCGAGCTGTCGGTCTTGCAGCGGTTGAGCAGGTGCATCGCGCGCCAGCGGCCGTCGTCCTCGCGCAGCAGGAAGGCCAGGTGGCTGTGGCGCAGGCCGTAGCGGCTCAGGTCCTGGCCACCGCGCGCGGCCACCACCACGTCCACGTCGGGCAGCGCGTCCAGGCGTTCGGCGGTGGTCCAGGCCACGTCCAGCATTGCCGCCTGCGACGCCACGCTCGGGTAACGTTCGCGGCACGCGGTGCTGTTGGCCCATGCCGGTGCGGTCGCCAGCAGGCTGGCAATCAGCAGCGCGGCGCGGGGCAGGCGGGAAAAACGATCCATGTCGGTACCTTCAACGGCGGGCAGGCCCGCGCGCCGATCATACGCTGCTCAGCGCAGCGGGCGATCCACGCCCTTGCGCTTGAGTTCCCTGTCGCAGGCGTCGCTGATCGGGGCGATCGGCAGCGGCGGGCGCTCGCCCGTCTTCGGATCGCGCAGCGCCGGCTGTTCGCGGTATGCATCCAGCTGCTGCTGGCATTGATACGAGATCGGATCCAGCTCGGTGGGCGTGGTGGAGCACGCGGCGAGCAGGGCCAGGGGCAGCAGGAGCAGGGTGCGCATGAAGACGTTCAGCGTGATGGAGGAAGCTGGACTCTAACCGCGCAGCTGGATCGAAATGTTCAGAAATCGCTGGATGATCGGGACCTGCCGGCCAGCGGCCGGCACTACCGCAATGCCAGCCGCGCTTTCACTTCTGCTGCTATCCGTGCGGTTTCGCGCAGCGGCTCGATGCGGTCGTACTGCCAGTCCAGCCAGTGCGCCTGCAATCGCCCGCGCTCGCGCAGCTGTTGCTGGAAGCGCGCCAGCCGCCCCTGCACGGTATCGGCCAGCGCCACCATCACCGGCATGCGCGTGGCGCAGGCTTCAGAGAGCAGATTCACCGAATCGGGCGAGACCACCACGCGGTTGGCCCAGCCGAGCAGGCCGCCATAGGGATTGGTGCCGTCGCCGCCATCGCCCCAGATCACGTGTGGCAGGTCGGCGAATTTCGCGCGCAGGATCTCGGCCAAGGCCGGTGGCGTGCGCCGCGAGGTGGTCGCCAGCAGGCTGCCGCCTTCGCTGCGGATCTGGTCGGCCAGTGCCTGGAACACGCCGACCATCGCCGTCTCGTCCCACGGTGCCAGCGGTGTCGGGCCGCCCACCAGCAGTGCGGTGCGCGGGCCGGGCAGGGTGCTGAAGCCGGCGAACGCGGCGCGGCCCCAGGCCAGCCAGTCGTCGTCCACCGGGTTGAGGCTGCCGAGCAGGGTCAGCACGTTGTTGCCGCGCAGGGCATCGTGTTCGGGCACCACCACTACATCCCAGTGACGCGCGCCGATGCGCGGGTCGAGGATCTGCACCACCTGGCTGCCACGTGCGCGCAGCACGCGCAGGGCGCCAGCGGCCTGTCGGCCACAACCGATCGCCAGCGCCGGGGCGTCGGCAGCCAGCGTCGCGAAGGCCTCGCCGTAGCCGTTCACATCACCAGGCAGGCGTCGCGGCGACAGCCAGCGCCAGGGCGCGCGTGGCTGCAGCAGCAGCGGCCGATGGGTGCCCTGGCGCAGCGCCGTGGCCAGCGCGACCGCCTGGCGGACATTGCCCGCACGGCCGTCTGTGACCGTCCAGGGCGCGCTCGATCGTTTCACCATTGGCATTAATTCGTTTCAGCCCTGCTGGGTGTTGCAACAGTCGCGACACTCTACACTGCGGCTCGTCGTTTCGCCCCGCGCCGCCCGCGGGCACTGACTTCCCTTAGCCGCCCTGGAGTTCACCGATGTCCCACGCGCTCGACGCTGCTGCCCTCGATCAGCTGTTCCGCACCGCCCGTACACAGAACGCCTTCCTCGACACGCCGGTCCCGGCCAGCCTGCTGCAGGAACTGTACGACCTGGTGAAGTGGGGCCCGACCGCGGCCAACACCACGCCGGCCCGCTTCGTCTTCGTCACCTCGAAGGAAGCCAAGGACAAGCTGGCCCCGGCCCTGTCCGAAGGCAACCTGGCCAAGACCATGGCCGCCCCGGTTACCGCCATCATCGGTTTCGACCTGGACTTCCACGAGAAGCTGCCGTACCTGTTCCCGCATACCGATGCCAAGGCCTGGTTCGACGGCCCGCAGGAAGGCCGCCACGAAGCCGCCATCCGCAACGGCAGCCTGCAGGGTGCGTACCTGATCCTGGCCGCGCGCGCGCTGGGGCTGGATGCCGGCCCGATGTCCGGCTTCGATGCGGCCAAGGTGGATGAAGCCTTCTTCGCCGGCACCTCCATCAAGTCGAATTTCCTGGTCAACCTGGGTTACGGTGACCCGGCGGGCCTGTTCCCGCGTCTGCCGCGCCTGTCGTTCGACGAAGCGGCGCGCATCGCGTAAGTCGCTGTATCGATTCCGGGCCGCCCCCTTGGCGGTCCCTGCTGTACCCACCCTACGATCCGGAGAGTTCCTGAGATGAGCGCCACCCGTAAACTGCTGCTGCCGCTGGCCCTGACCCTGGCCATCGCCGCCTGCTCCAAGCCGGCCGACACCGCTGCCCCGGCTGTTGACGCCACCGCCCCGGCCACCACCGAGCAGGCTGCCACCCCGGCTGCCGATGCCGCCGCCGCTGCGCCGGCCGCCGAAGCGATCAAGATCGCCTCGGGCACCTACAAGCTGGACCCGAGCCACACCGACGTGCTGGCGCAGTGGAGCCACTTCGGCTTCTCCAACCCGAGCGCGCACTTCGGCAACGTCGAAGGCACCCTGGTGTACAACGCCGAAGACGTGACCAAGTCCACGGTGGAAGTGAAGCTGCCGCTGAGCGGCCTGAACAGCTTCACCACCAAGTTCGACGAGCACCTGAAGAGCGCCGACTTCTTCGACGCCGCCAAGTTCGCCGATGCCACCTTCAAGAGCACCAAGGTGGAAGCCGCCGGCACCAACAAGCTGACCGTCACCGGTGACCTGACCATCAAGGGCATCACCAAGCCGGTCACCCTGGACGTCACCGTCAATGGCGGCGGCGAGCACCCGATGGCCAAGGTTCCGGCCGCCGGCTTCGACGCCACCACCACCCTGAAGCGCAGCGATTTCGGCGTCGGCGCCTATGCCCCGAACGTCAGCGATGAAGTGAAGATCCGCATCACCACCGAAGCCACCGGCGAAAAGCCGGCCGCTTGATGCACCCAACTCACTCGTCGTGAGAAGGCAGAAGGCCCGCTGAAAAGCGGGCCTTCTTTTTGGGTGCCGGTAGCGCCGGCCGCTGGCAGGCTGCGGACCTGGATTCGGTGGGTGCGGACCGTTGGTCCGCACGATCCCTCAGCGCAACGTGCCCAACCACGCCACGCACGCGTCGCTCGGGCTCTGCTTGGCCTTCACCGCCAGCCCGCTTACGCGCACGAAGGTCTGCGCGGCCTGCGCCACCACCTGGCGTGCGATCAGCGCCGCCTGCTTGGTCGCGGCCTGCTGCTTGCGCAGCTGCACGATGTTGATCGAAGGCCGACCGA
Organism: Stenotrophomonas sp. 85239_Sma; assembly: GCF_056481725.1. NCBI lineage: Bacteria > Pseudomonadati > Pseudomonadota > Gammaproteobacteria > Lysobacterales > Lysobacteraceae > Stenotrophomonas > Stenotrophomonas sp. 85239_Sma. The sequence continues at coordinate 424,180 of NZ_CM151163.1, forward strand.
CCGGTGCGTACTTCTGGTCGCGGCGCAGCACGTCGGCCACCTGTGCCACTTCGAACTCGGCCTGCAGGTAGCGGTGCTGTGCTTCCACCAGCTCACGCAGCGGTACACGCAGGGCAGCGGTGTCGGCGAAGGCAGCCAGCGCCGCATCGCAGGCAGCGTCATCGGCAAAGCGGGTACGCAGCGCGTCCACGCTGGCCAGGGTCAGTTTGGCCATGCGGGCCTCGTTGCTGCAGGAAAGGAGCGCGATTGTCGCATTGCTTGCCGGGTCGTGCCGGCCGCTGGCCGGCAACTGCATGGGAATGTGCGGACCAACGGTCCGCACCCACCAGTCGATGGCGGTCCGCACCCACCGAGGGCGGAGCAGCCGAGCATGGGCTCGGATCTACACAGTCAAGAGCGTGCGGACCAACGGTCCGCACCCACCAGGGAGAGTCCGCACCTACCGTCTTTTGCTCAATCGCCGTCGGTTTCGTCCGGGTGGGCCTTCCAGTAGCCGGTCGAGCGGATCCAGTCGCGCGGCACGCCAAGATGGCCTTCGATGAACTTGCGCATCATCCGCGCGCGGCGCGATTCGGTGGCGATCCAGTAGAAGACATCGCCGTCCGGTGCTTCGAAGTCGGTCAGCATGTCTTCCAGCAGCGTGCTGCTGGCCGCCGGGAAGCCGTTGCGCTCCAGCCAGTGGATGCGCACGTTCTCGTACTGCGGCAGGTCCTGGCGCTCGGCTTCGTCGCTCACTTCGATGAAGGCCTGCACCTCGGCGCCGTCCGGCAGCACGTCCAGCCAGCGGGCGATTGCCGGCAGCGCGGTTTCATCGCCGATCAGCACATAGGCGTCGTAGCTGTCGGCCACCACGAACGAGCCACGCGGGCCGCCGATCACCAGCACGTCGCCAGCCTGCGCCTGCTCGGCCCACGGCCCGGCAATGCCCTGGTCGTGCAGCACGAAGTCGATGGCCAGCTCGCCGGTTTCGTGGTCCCACCAGCGCGGGGTGTAGTCGCGCGCTGGCGAGGGCTCCTTGCCGGCCGGGTAGCTACGGCCTTCAGCGGTCAGCACCGGCAGCACCATCTCACCGCTGCTGTTGGGGAAGAACAGCTTGATGTGGTCGTCGGCGCCGGGCGAATCGAAGCCGGCCAGATCGTCGCCGCCCAGCACCACGCGGCGCATGTGCGGGGTGACTTCTTCGGTGCGCAGCACGGTCAGTTCACGGAAGCGCACATCCAGGCGCAGGCGCGTGTTGTTGTGTTCGGTCATGGGGATACCTGCAAAGGTGTCGCGCGGGGGCGCGCGGCGTAGGGGAGACCTGGCTGGAGTCAGTCTGGCTGGGTCGTTGAAAGTGGTGATGCCTCGCTACCGGCGGTACCGTTCAGCAGGGCCGAGGCCCGCGTCAGCAGCGCCGCCACCTCGTCCGCCTCGCCCTCGGCCCAGCGGCCGTGGTGGTGCACCAACGCCCGCTTGAACTCGCGCAGGGCAGTGGCCAGCGGCGGCGGCAGCGAGGCCTTGGTGATCTCGCGGGCACGGTCGAAGGCACGCCGTTGCGCCAGCCGTACCTGGGTGCGCTGCACCTTCAGCTCGAACTCGCCAGCGGCGGTGATGCGGAAGATCCGCTTGCCGTCCACTTCCTCGGCCTCGATCCAGCCGGCCTGCTCGAAGCTGGCCAGCAGCGGGTACATGGTGCCGGCGCTGGGCGTGTAGGCCTGCATGAACTGGTTGCTGATCAGCTGCATCAGCTCGTAGCCATGGCGCGGCTGCTCGCCGATCAGGGCCAGCACCAGCAGGCGCAGGTCGCCGCGGCTCAGCACGCGTGGCTGGCCGTTGCGGCGCGGCACTGCCGGATCGGTGGAACGGGCTCTGGGAGAAACGGTACGGCTCATTTCGATATATCGGTAAACGAGTGTGCAAACGATATATCGATATATCGAAGCCGGCAATCATCGATCCGGCCACAAGCAGGTCCGTTTTGGGCCACGGCCGGCCACGCGCACAGCAAAAGGGGCGCCCCTTTCAGGGCGCCCCGGCGATGCTGTGGAAGGGAGCAGGGCCGCCAGGCCCATCACTCGCGGCCCACGCTGGACCCGCTGGCGGCACCGATCCAGAGGCAGGTGCGACATGTTGTCGCCGGTTCAGTACCGTCGCCCGAACCGCCCCTACGGCGGTGCCGGAGTTGCCCTACAACCGTCATCGGCAGCAGTAACACTGCGTCCTGCACATGGGCGCAGCGGCCCGCAAGCGACAGCCCGCGCAGCCGCCAAGGCCCGCCGCAGGGCCGTCAGCGGGCCTGGCAAGCCCCTTGCGGACACTGGCCGGTTGCATCCATACGCCTGCGTAGCCAAGTGACGAAAGCCCTTGGTGCGCTACACTTTGCGGTCTAGAAATCTATACAACAGTCGCGCGCGTGCGTGCGGTTATGGGAGCGCTAATGAACTGGTTGAACGAGGTGCTGAACAACGACCCGAATCCTGTGGAAACCCAGGAGTGGATCGAGTCGTTGAAGGCCGTTATTGATGTCGAGGGCTCCGAGCGCGCGCATCAGCTGCTGGAAGGCATGGTGGAACTGACCCGTCGTTCGGGCGCCTACCTGCCGTTCTCTCCCACCACCGAGTACGTCAATACCATCGAGCCGCAGCTCGAGGCCAAGAGCCCGGGCAACGCCGAGTTGGAATGGCGCATCCGTTCGATCATCCGCTGGAACGCGATGGCCACCGTGGTGCGCGCCAACCGCAAGCCGGGTGACCTGGGCGGCCACATCGCCTCGTTCGCCTCCGGCGCCACCCTGTACGACGTGGGCTTCAATCACTTCTGGCGCGCCCCGAGCGAAAACCACCCGGGCGACCTGCTGTTCATCCAGGGCCACAGCGCCCCGGGCATCTACGCGCGTTCCTTCCTGGAAGGCCGCATCAGCGAAGAGCAGCTGGACAAGTTCCGCATGGAAGTGGACGGCGGCGGCCTGTCCTCGTACCCGCACCCGTGGCTGATGCCGGAGTACTGGCAGACCCCAACCGTGTCGATGGGCCTGGGCCCGCTGGCCGCCATCTACCAGGCGCAGTTCATGCGCTACCTGGAAAACCGTGGCCTGATCGAGAAGTCCGACCGCAAGGTGTGGTGCTTCATCGGCGACGGCGAGAGCGACGAGCCGGAAACCCTGGGTGCCATCGCGCTGGCCGGCCGTGAAGGCCTGGACAACCTGATTTTCGTGGTGAACTGCAACCTGCAGCGCCTGGACGGCCCGGTGCGCGGCAACGGCAAGATCATCCAGGAACTGGAAGGCGTGTTCCGTGGCGGCGGCTGGAACGTGATCAAGCTGCTGTGGGGCGGTTACTGGGATGCCCTGCTGGCCAAGGACAGCGACGGCGTCCTGAAGAAGCTGATGATGGAAACCGTCGACGGCGAATACCAGAACTGCAAGGCCTTCGGCGGCGCGTATACCCGCGAGCATTTCTTCGGCAAGTACCCGGAAACCGCTGCGATGGTGGCCGGCCTCAGCGACGACGACATCTGGCGCCTGAACCGTGGTGGCCACGACCCGCACAAGGTGTACGCCGCCTACCACCAGGCCGTGAACACCAAGGGCATGCCGACCGTCATCCTGGCCAAGACCGTGAAGGGTTATGGCATGGGCAGCGCCGGTGAAGCGCTGAACCCGACCCACCAGACCAAGAAGCTGGACGACGAAGCGGTGCGCCACTTCCGCGATCGCTTCAACATTCCGGTGACCGACGCGCAGCTGGCCGACGGCCAGGTGCCGTTCTACCACCCGGGCCCGGATTCGCCGGAAGTGCAGTACCTGCAGGAACGCCGTGCAGCCCTGGGCGGTTACCTGCCGCAGCGCCGCCGCAAGGCCGACAAGACCTTCGTGGCGCCGAAGCTGGAAGCCTACGAGCGCCTGCTGAAGAGCAGCGGCGAGCGCAGCTACTCCACCACCATGGCCTTCGTGCAGAGCCTGAACATCACCCTGCGTGACAAGGAACTGGGCCCGCACATCGTGCCGATCGTGGCCGACGAAGCCCGTACCTTCGGTATGGAAGGCCTGTTCCGCCAGATCGGCATCTACGCGCCGTTCGGCCAGAAGTACAAGCCGGTCGATGCCGACCAGCTGATGTTCTACCGCGAAGACCAGAGCGGCCAGGTGCTGCAGCAGGGCATCAGCGAGCCGGGTGCGATCGCCTCGTGGATGGCCGCCGGTACCAGCTACTCGGTCAGCAACGTGCCGATGCTGCCGTTCTACATCTACTACTCGATGTTCGGCTTCCAGCGCGTGGGCGACCTGGCCTGGCAGGCGGCGGACATGCGTACCCGCGGCTTCCTGCTGGGTGGCACCGCCGGCCGCACCACGCTGAACGGTGAAGGCCTGCAGCACGAAGATGGCTTCAGCCATCTGGTGGCCGGTGGCATCCCGAACGTGCGCAGCTACGACCCGACCTTCGGCTTCGAAGTGACCGTGGTGCTGCAGCACGGCACCAAGCGCATGATGGAAGACCAGGTGGACGAGTACTACTACGTCACCCTGATGAACGAGAACTACACCCACCCGGAAATGCCGGAAGGTGCGGCCGAGGGCATCATCAAGGGCATGTACCTGCTGACCGACGCCGGCAAGCCGAAGAAGGGCGAGCTGCGCGTGCAGCTGCTGGGTTCGGGCACCATCCTGCGCGAAGCCATTGCTGCCGCCGAGCTGCTGGACAAGGACTTCGGCGTGACCGCTGACATCTGGAGCTGCCCGAGCTTCAACGAACTGCGTCGCGATGGTTTCGACGTGGAACGTGCCAACCGCCTGCATCCGGAAGGTGAGCAGCGCAAGGCCTACGTGACCGAGCTGCTGGAAGGCCGCCAGGGCCCGGCGATTGCCGCCACCGACTACGTGCGTGCGTATGCGGACCAGATCCGCGCGTTCGTGCCGATGTCGTACACCGTGCTGGGTACGGATGGTTTCGGCCGTTCGGATACGCGTGCGAACCTGCGCCGGTTCTTTGAGGTTGACCGGTACTACATCGCGCATGCCGCGATTGCGGCATTGGCGAAGGAAGGGAAGATGACCGCGAAGGATGTGGCCCGGGCGATCAAGCAGTACAAGATTGATCCGGAGAAGGCTAATCCTGTTGGGGTTTGATTTGACCATCCCGCCCTACAGGCCAATCTAGAGAGAGGCGGTCACTAAGGTGACCGCCTCTTCTTTATTTGGCCTGGCCCCACTACAGTAGACGGTAGCCGGATCACTGACTGAGCGAGCTGTCCCGGGATATCTAGTTACTGTTAATCTGAGATCTCGCTGGCTCGGTTAGTGGCCTATACATGGATTGATCGACGCTAATGCAACCCAATACGACTCTTAGAACGCGCCTAATGTCACTGTCGGCAAATCAGCCGAAAGAATGGCGAATGACGGGTAAAGAGGCGCGTCCAGGCTTACATGGACTTATTCGTTACCCGGCCATGATGGTTCCAAGTATGCAGGGCGATATTCTTGATGCAATCATCAATGTCAAAGGGCATGATTTTCTTGTAATTGATCCCTTTGTAGGGTCAGGTACTACAATGACCGAGGCGCTAGCGAGGGGCCTGGATTTTACTGGCGTCGATATCAATCCGTTGGCTATCCTCGTGTGCGAAGCAAAAGCTGAGATTGACCGGGGTGTGGACATTTCAGGGAGTTTCGCTAAGCTCTACACGCTTCTCCTGCGAGATTCTGAAAATCTCGTGGATGTTGATTTCCCTGGAAGGGATAAGTGGTTTAGCGCAGAGGCTGCGGTAAACATATCTCGCATTCGCCGCGCAATTCAAGCGATCCAGAATCAGACGATTCGAAAGCTGCTTTGGGTGGTGCTGGCGGACACTATTCGCGTTTCCTCAAATAGTAGGACGAGCACCTACAAGCTTCACATAAGGGAGGCGGGAAACTCGCCAGACCCGAATAAGATCATTCCGCATTTCATAGCTAGCGTAAAATTACTCATCGAGCGCGAGCGCAGTTATCGCGATCTTTTAGGGTCGCGCTCTCGCAAGCCGCAAGCGAAGCTTATCTGTGGAGACCTTAGATCAGCCGCACTCTCAAAGAGCCGAACGAGGTCAAATATCGTAATCACATCGCCACCATATGGCGATAATCAGACGACGATACCATATGGTCAGTATTCATATCTGGCTTTGCAATGGATCGATGCTTTGGACCTACCATCGGACGCATCAGAGATAATGAGGAAGAACTCACACTCTCTAGACTCGGCTAGTTTGGGAGGCAAGGTCGCCAATGCTGCGCGATCGGATGAGGTTATGGAAATTTCCCAAAGCTTGAGGGATTTTCGAAAACAGGCGGATGCGCTCGGCAAGGTGAGGGAAACGCGTAAAGTTCTAGCGTTTATGCAGGACTACTTTGACGCCTTGAAGAAGATTAGGCCTTCCACGTCGGGTGGGACTTACTGGGTTTTCACAACGGGAAACCGCAGGGCAGCCGGTCTGACCGTGCCGTTCGATCGAATAAATGAAGATTTTGCCGAGTACTTTGGGGGGCGAATTATTGCTTCCATTCAAAGAGAGCTGCCTGTAAAGCGGATGCCCGCAAAGAATTCCCAGGGCGAGATGATTACCGCAGAGACCACTATGGTTGCGGAGTTTTCCTGATGTCAGACATCCAACAAGAAGATCCGCACCTGCGCGTCAGTGCCCACGTTCTAGTGCAGCTTGGAGGCGAGCTGGTAACTGACGTGGAGCAGGCGATACTTGAATGCGTTAAGAATGCTTATGACGCTGATTCACCAGGGTGTCGCATCGATATCGACTCTCGTGCATACAATGAATTAGTGGAGGTGGGCCCTGTTCGTAAGTTCAAGGACCACACAAAGTCCACGGACACGGTTCGTGTATCACTTCGAAAGCACAATGAGCAGGATGGCGGAGCGAGGCAACCGAAGCATGGAGAAGCTGCAGAGCTAGATCCTGCGGAACTGGACCCTGGCGAGATCGTGGAGAGACACCTGACCTGCACAGGTCGAATTACGATTAGCGATAGCGGCGACGGAATACCATTCGAGAAAATTAAGGGGAGTTGGCTGATGATTAGCGGCTCCGCAAAGCGAGTGGGGGGGAATGGCCCGAAAGGGAAAACCAACCGAGGTCGAACACCTTTGGGCGACAAGGGGCTCGGGCGACTGGGTACCATGAAGCTCGGCGATGTTCTGCTCGTTGAGTCCGCAACCTCGAAGGATGCAGACGTATCGTCAGCGCAGTTCCGCTGGACAGACTGCGAAACCGCTGTCGCTGTGGATGATGTGCCAGTGACGTCACTTCAGAGGTTGAATAATGAGAGGCTTAAGGGGACGCGCGTCAGCATTTTCGGCCTCAGCGACTTGCTGGAGTGGCGTCGCCCCGGTCGAGTGGATGAGTTGGCTCGGAGCTTAGCAAGGCTGGTCTCTCCCTTTGAGGCAACCACTACTTTCCCCGTTACTTTGACCCTGGACGGCCACGAGCATTCGTTGATGGCCGTAACAAATCAGGTGCTTTCTCAGGCGGTAGCGGAGTTCACATTCGAATGGAAGCCTGGGCCCAATGGCCAGATGATCCTCGAACAGACTGCCCGTTTCAAAAGGGCGCTTTTCGGCGAGGCGAGGTCAGACGAGGCGCGCGCTAAGTACGAGATGGCATTTGGGAGCGACGATGGGGCGGCGTTCATAAAATTCCTTGATAAGTTCTCAAAGACTAGAGCATTCACCAAGATTGCGGGTGTAGAGCCATGGTTCCTGGAATTTAAGGGGCAGCGAGCTTGGGAGCACGTTCTTCCCGATAATGTTAAATCAATCGAGGATCCCGGCGCATTCTCGGGTGCGTTCTATTTCTTTCACATGGACGCGATACAGAATGAGGCCGCGAGTGGGATATCCGTAAACAGAAAGCTGATTAAGCAAATGGCCGGGATATCGATCCTGCGTGATGGATTCCAGGTTCGGTCACAAACTGACTGGTTAGAGCTCGCCACCGCTATGACTGGCGGTAGTAGCTATCATATGCGGGTCTCCAACACGATTGGGTACTTTGCACTTTCTGGGCAAGAGAACTTTGGTTTGACGGAGAAGTCTGACCGAGAAGGGTTCGTAGAGGACGCTGCTTACCGTGGCTTTCATGCGATCGCGCTAGAGTGCAAAAAGTTCGCAAACAATTCCCTGGAAGGTCTGCGACGAGCCCTCGATGCGTTCTATGCCGAGCGAAAAGTCCCCGAGAAGGAGGGGGCTCCGCTATCCGCCGATGCTTCGGTCTCCGAAGTCGCTGGCGCGCTTGGTGCCCTGAAGAAGTTTCAGGACGTGGCGGATGATGCGGTCAACTCGCTCAATGCAAGAGTTCTTGCGCTGAGTAAAAACGACGCCCAGTCGCTCTCCGTGGGATCGAAGCAGGCTCTGACTGAAGTTCAAGACGTGGTGGGCCAGATTTCAAGGCTCCATGCAGCTGTGCGAAGCGAAGTTGCAGTTGATGCCTTCGAGATGCTGCGACTCGAGAGGAGTGAGCACCGCGATCAGCTTCTAGCAATGGTTGAGAGCGCTGCGGTTGGTCTTAGTGCGCGCGGGCTAGCTCATGAGCTAAGAACCCATCTCGGCGAAATTCGATATCGCCTCACACAGATAAACAGATCGAGCGAGAGTGCGGCCAGTGGTGTGATCTCCCGGCACGTTAACTCGATTCGCGCCTCGTGTTCCGCAATTATGAGCGCGGCGTCACTAATTGATCCCCTGCTGCCGCGCTCCAGGGCAATAAAAGACAACTTCACCATAGGCGAGTTCGTGACCTCGTATTGGGAGGCGCGGAAGGGCGTGTTTGAGCGTGACGCAATCACCGTAGACATAAAGTCTCCTGAAGCTGGCCCGGAGCTTAAGGTGAATCGTGCGAGAATGCTCCAAGTCTTGGATAATCTGGTCAAGAATAGCGCGTATTGGGTCTTGCGTGCTGATAGTGGTGCGGACACGATAGGCGAAAGATGGATTGCAGTTGAGGTCACAAATTTTGGCTATATAGTCAGCGATTCTGGGCCAGGTGTGGATGTGCTCTATGAGCATTCGCTCTTTGATATGTTTGTTACGGGAAAGCAGAACAAGGATGGCGGACAAGGCCTTGGGCTATTTATTTGTAAACAGCTTTTACAGGCCGATGGCTGCAGTGTGAGGCTGCTGCCGGATCGAAATGAACTTGGTAGGCGCTTTAAGTTTGAAGTCGACCTGAGTAATGTGAAGGTATAGCGAGGGGGCTATGGATCTGGCGAGTGCGCTTGTAGCATTGGGTGTGACACGGTCTATTTGGATTGATGATCACTTCGGAGGTGGGTATGATGATCTCTTTGAGATAATCTATTCCGACTTAGAAGTGGCGCGTCAAGTTAATTTTGATGGGCTCGAGGGTGCGTTGCCTGATGAGGACTATGACGCCCAAGGCGAAAGGTTGCGAGATTTTGTTGGTAAATTGAATGAGCAGCAATCATCGCAGCTTGAGCAGCTCTTTCTGACCGCCCAGCGCGAGTTTAGAGGGCTGGAGGTAAAGGAGTTAGACAGAAACTCAATTCAGCGAACAAGTGAGCTTCTTGGCATTGAGGAAAATGACAAGATAACATTTGATGATGCCGAGAAAATTATCCCTGAGCTTTGTAGGGGCGGTGACTCCAGTTATGGTTACATCGTTGATTTGACCAATCGAGCGAAGGGATTGGATGGTCTCGATACACTTGCAACACTTTCGTCATCCAATTCTCAAGGTACGATATTCATCTTGACGCATGAGGCTTCGTTGCATAACGAAGCTGAAAAAGAGGCTGAACTTCGAGAGAAGTTTATCGTCAAGAACAAGAGTCTAAATGCTCCTCCGATTTGCGTAATATCAAAGGCAAGACTGGAGGATGCGGGCGAAGACGATGGTGCACTTGAAGAGCAGCTGAAGGTGGCTCTCAAGAGAGCGGGGCTGCGCAGAAGTGTGCATGGTGTAATTGGGGTTGCTGAAAATGCACTGGCAATAGCCATGAATGGTGCTAAAGCAGAGTTGTTAGATATTCCTCCTGAGCAGTTGGATAGATTCATAGTTCAACGTGCCTACGATGAGGGCGTCTCAGAACTTCATGTGGTAGAGCGAGCGCTATCTGCGAAGATCGCCGATGGTCTCCGCACCACGTTTATGAACGATTCGCGCGTTCTTGAGCATGTTCGCCGAATTCGAGATCTCCAGCCGGTCGAGCTGAAGCCCACTTTGATTGGTCCGCCTCACTCAAGCTTGGAGAAATTTAGGCGGATGGAGATATGGGAAGAAGGTGATGTAATAAATGCCGCGCTCTCCCCAATCAGTTGTGGTGATGTTTTTGTGCTTGACGGAATAGAGAACAGAAAGGCAGATTTCGTCGAAAAGAGGTACATACTTTTGGGTCAGCAATGCGATATCCAGCTTCGATCAGATGGCAAGCGGGGGCAGTCCTATGCCTTCTTCGTTCCCATTGTTGAAGTAAAGGACCCAAAGAAAAGTGAGTCTGCTCAGTTGAAGTCCAAACCACTTCCCTTTTTGCTGAACTCCAAGAGTTGGAGGATCGACTACCGAGATGCAACACAGGTAAAGCTCGCGGTTCTGGATCTTGCTTCGTTTAGAAGCGATGGAAGGGTGGCGTTCGATAGTACACAAGTTGCAGCGGGAGCTCCTAGCATGCTCCGAGGACTTGAGACTCTTTATTCCGGCTTAACCTCCCCAATTGCGAAGGTTCTCAAGAATCCGCCGACGGAAGAAGAAGTGCTTTCGGATATTCGGTGCCAGCTTACCTTTACATCTGATAAGCCCTACAAATCTATTCATCTGCCTTGGTACAAAAAGAGTGGCAAGGCGATAGTTAGAGGTGAGAATGTGAAGTACGAAGATCGTGTCACATGGTCCCTGCGAAGAGACGGACGTGTTCGTGCTCCGTACTCGTCCTCGTTGTTGCGTGAATTACTCTCGATCTCTGGTCGAGATGCGTTCGATGTGGACTTCGCGCCGGCGGCGATCACGGAGGGCTAGAAGTCAACTGTTTCGTCCCACGTGCGCGTGGGGCGAGCCCCTCGAAGTCCGAAGTTCGGTCGGACTCGTCGCTACTTTGGGTCTTTTCGGGAGATTTATTGATTCGATCTGTTTGGAATTTCTGGGGACGTCTGTAAGGCTCGATCTAATGTCCAGCGCACTGGTTTGGGCTCGCTCTGCTGATCGTCTGCGACACCGCTTATTCCCAGGCTTCCACGGCCTAATTAGAAGGAGTGAGTCAATAGGCCAGAGCTACTGGCAAGCCCCTCTGCCTATCAAAAACAACATCTCGGTGAAATTCCAGAAAATTGCTCTGCTTCTCCGAAAAAAAGCCATTTCGAAGAGGTGAGTTCAAATTCAGGCCGATTCGATCTCGTACATCGGAAGGCAAGCCGCTGGATATGAGTAGACGACCACTCGACGAGAAGCTAATCCATCCCCGATCAAACAACAGATCTGCATGCGGAGCCAGCAACAGGCCGTTCTCGCCATCAACGCGCTCGCTATGGGTACTATCTGCCCATGGCTTGATGTGGCTCGCGCGTAGGAATCTAAGGTCCTCAATGCCGGTCAACCGGCAACCCTTCTCAATGCCAATCAGACGCTCGCGGAAGAGGCGTTGCTTCGTCCGCACTTCGGTTTCGCGTCTTGCGCTCGTCGAGCCAACGTCATGGAACGTAGCATCGATTTCTGCTTGATCCGACTCACCCGCCGTGAGGCCCAGCGAGGCTTCCAGTGATTTCAAGCGGAACACGATCGCAGATCTAGGCTTCCCTTCGCGATCTGGCGTGCCAGGCCGAACGTAGGAGGACTTGCAGATGAACCTACCAAGGTACCGGCAGGGCCGCCTCTTGCCCATCATCTGGAACACTACGAGCGTCTTGCCATCCCTGACGTGCTCACCAATCGCTCGGTTGCCCGCCACGTACTTCATGTCTCCGACTTGACCCTCGCCGAAGTAGTGAAAGACTTCGTCGTCGTCCCAGAAATCATGGTAGCCATGAGACACGCCGGCCTCGCCAGTGAACGCGATGACTAGCGGATGCTCCCTGGGTGTCGAAATGCCGCCTTGCTGTTGCCCGCCAAATACACCGTGGATCTGCTTTTGACGGTTGTAGAGCGCGCCCACCTCGAATGGGAGTTCCATACTAGATCCCTGTCCCAGAAGCTAAGTGCCCAGGATTCTATCCAGAACCAGGTTCCTTGTGTCATTGATTGACGCGTTTGGCTGCCGGGGCAGGGTGCAGATGGGAGTCTACTGGGGTGCAGGCCTAGGGCAGCTGTTCTCAGGTGCGCTCAAGTTCCTCCTGCGTCTCTCTGGTGAGCCCCATCCATCTTTCCAGCGCTGTAGCCCTATTGCATCGCCTGCGATCGTAGACATGGTGGCTATCAGAAGACTTGGTCCAGAGTTGTCCACGAACAGAATGGCATCGCCACGTAGGCTCATATCAAAGAAGTGTCTACTGGGATCATGCTTTCCGATGGTGACGCCTTGGCAAGACAACGCTTCAGCAAAGCTCTCGGCGTCGGCCCGAAACAGGGCAAACTCCGACTCGGTGAGTCTTGGGTAGTTCTCAAGACTCATTGTGGTGGCTGGCGCGTACGCCCCGCCAATGATAAATCCCAGTAGTGCTGCCGCCGTCAGGGCAAGCAAAGTCCGGCTCGGCATAGTGAGGCCAGTGTTGGAGGCTAGAGAGCTCAGACAGCGGCGAATGCTTCGGACCGTGCATACGATCCGCACATTGCATTCGATGTGCGTAGCGAAGTGCGCGCTACTCCCGCACCTGCAGCCGCTCAATAGCCTGCGCAGTCAACGCTACGCACGCCATCTTCAACCCTTCCATCACCCGGTCTCCCAGGTACTCCTCGGGCGCGCCGTTCTGCCGAGTCCGCTCCGCAGCCAACATAAGTTCCGCCACCACACGCAGTCCGGCCAGCGCGCAATCCGCATCCGCCAACTGAAGGCAGCGCCCAGGCAGTTGATGCCGCTCCGGCCAAGGCTGGCCATCCGCAGCCGCACCAGCTCCGATACGGCGCAGCGTGGCGACGAAGGCGTTGGTATCGACGGAAGGTTCGCGCTCGGCTTCGGCGTTGTCCGGATGGTACTGCGCGTGCAGGGAACGGAAGTCCGATGTGTTCATGGCAATGCTCCGTACAGGACAGATAGCAGCGCCACCGATAAAGGTGGCGGACGGTGCGTGGTTCGAAAGCCGGACAGTAACCAAGCCGGTGGGTCCGAAGACCCCCACGCACCGCCCGCCATGGAACGCGAACGGATTGCCAGCCGGCGCCACCCAAAAGGTGACGCCGGCTGACAAGCGCAAAACACAAGGCTACTGAGCGGGCTTTCGAACCCCGCGCCACCCTTTTCCGGTGGCATGCCAAGGTGTACTCGCATGGTTGCGAGATGCCAAGAAACCGTAGGCCGCAGAGGCCGCAAATGCTGACGCTTACGGCATTGTTGCATGGAGCACGCGTGGCAGAACCCTTGCGGTGCAGTGGTTTCGGCCGGTGTTAAGTTACCGCCCGAATGCGCATTGAAAAGCACGGTTTGCAGAGGGTCGGGGTCTCAAAAGCGACAATCCGTCTGCAGGTCTGAGATCCGAATCGTGCCGATTGCGACACAACTTAACTTTCCGACGCCACGCCCGGCCGTGGCCACAGCGCATCGTCGCGCTCCAGGTCGTAGTCGCTGCCGAACGCCAGCGCCGCCTCGCGCGGCTGCAGGTCTGCGTAGCAGACCAGCAGGTACTCATCCATGCCGGCGTCGCTATGGTCGATGGCAAACAGGTGGAGGAGCTCCTTGTCGAAGGCTTCCAGCCATGTCGGGTCGATCTTGGTCATGGGCGTCCTCCAGTGGAGGAGGGAGAATGGTCTGCCTCCGTCTCAAGGGATGCGATGAAGGGCAGAACCTGCTTCTCAGCCATCACAGGGTGGCATCAGCGGAAACCGTGAGGCTGTCGCATCTGCCTCGAAACGACCATGCCAAGAGGGGTAAGCTCCATCAGCGGTGTCATTGAAGGGAATCCAGGGACGCAGGCGATGAAGCAAAGCCCCACCCAAGGCCCTCAAGCGGGCCAGTTCTACTTGTTCTCACCAGATCTGGAAAGCAGCCGTCCTTTCCGGGGCGCCGAGGTTGAGAACCTGTCGGTGTTGCTCGATCCACCGCGCATCATTCTGCGCCCGGACAATGGGGGTTTCCCGGCGCTTCGCGAGAAGCCACGCATCGTCTTCGACGCTTCCAAGGGTCCTGAGCCACGTGACCTGGAGGGCGGCTTCAGCGGGTACTGGCTCGTCTCGGAACGGCTGTGGCAGGTGATGAACTCTGTGGATCCGCATGCGTTCGACTTTGTTGAGTGTGATGTCCGCCTGGCCGATGGCACACCTATGCCACGGCGTTTCCTGTGCGACGTGGTGCGTGAACTGGACGCGATAGACGAGGAGCATTCAAGGCTTGATATCGAGATCGATGAGGACTTCGTCAACGGAAAGTTCTATTCGCTTGCAGGCGGGGCGAGTCTGGCCATTCGCTCTGAGGTGGTGCGAGATGGGCATGTCTTCCTGACTCCATTCAGCACCTTCGTGATCGCGAGCCGCGAATTTGTTGATGCAGTTCACGCGGCGGGGATTCCCACGAGTCCTCGGGATAGCGGCATCTCCTTCGTGGACGCTGCGGCAATCTGACCTTAGGGAGCAGACAACTGATGGCAAACCAGCTGCGACGTGTTGAACAGCCGCACGGTTCAGTCAGGCACGCCCGGCTGTAGCCGCTGCCCATCGTCCAGCTCCAGGTTGTAGTTGCTGCCGAACACCAGGACTGCCTTGTGCGGTGGAAGGTCAGCGTCGCAACCCAGCGAATGGATTTCGTTGTTATCCGATTGCCGGCTGCTGCAGACCGGGTTACAAGGCAGCATGCCCATTCAGCACGCATCTTTGGAGTGAGAGTGTTTGCTCCGTGACCGGTCACCGGTAAGCTGTGCCCAGTGCAGGACTCAGAATGAGATGGAGATAGCGCATGGATTCGACCTCAGCTAATCACCCTCGGAAGGGGGAGTTCTTTCTCCTTGAGGCCGGTGCAATCAGCGGCCCTGCATGCGGGGTCGTCTTCGAGAATCTGGATCGTCTGCTGTCTCCTCCCCGCATGATCCTGCTACCAGGGGAGGGGGGCATTCCACCACTCCGCGAAGTTCCGCGATTGGCTTTCAATCCCAGCATGGGCGCGCCGCCGCGGGATCTGGAGCCGGGATTCAGCGGATACTGGCTCGTCTCGAAACGACTGCATGACGTGATGATTTCCGTTGATCCTCACGCCTTTGCGTTTGCGGAGATTGACTATCGGCTGGAAGATGGCAGCCAAGGCGACCGCCGCTACTTGTGCACTGTGATCCGGGTAGTTGATGCGTTGGACGAAGGTGCTTCCAAGCTCTTTATTGATACCTCCGAAGATTTCATCAACGGGAAGTTCTACGATCTTGGTGGTGGTGCAAGTGTGACGTTTGATCGTGGCGCGCTCGGCCAGGCGCACGTCTTCAAGACACCTTATACAGCCTCTGTCTTTTGCGACCACGTGTTCAAAGACGCAGTGGAAAGCGCTGGCGTGGCTACTGACAATGATGCCGATGGAATGTGGTTTATTGACGCTGCAGATATCTAGCCGCTTTGCAGCTGCTGAGCAGGAAGGAGCCTGATCGATGCCTCGCAACGGACCTGACTTTCAAGACCATCACGCGATCGAGCAGCGTACGCTAGCGCGTAGCCCACTGCTCAGGATGCTCGCCGACACCGGTAATTTTGATATCCACGCTCCGGAGAATCGGATCTTTCTCCCAGCTGATCCGGCGTTCGCTCAATCGCTGGGAATTACTCCGCACAGCGGTGGCCCTATCGCCGACTATCAGATCGGCCTTCTGCAACGTTTGCGTCGCCTGGAGCAGACGCCCGACGGAGTGGCCGCGTTCAACGGAGACGCTGCCGCACAGGCGCGAATTTCCGGGCGGGTGGAGGCACTGCGCGACACGGTACGGGTCGGCCTGATCAATGGTGATCTCTACACCAACGCCCCCTATGGTCTGAAGCCTGACGATATTCGGCCACAAGTTCAGAGCTTCTTCTTCAACGAAGCCCGTTATGGCCAGTTAAACGCCCCCCAGCTCCAACAGCTTAGGAGCTTCACGCCAATCGATAGCGGCTGGGCGGGTGTTACTCATTCGGAGCATCGTGTGGTGGCCACGCTCCGGCACGTTCAGTCATCTCCCAATCCGTTAACACGTGGAGGTGGAGCGGAGTTGCAGCGTCAAGGCCTTTCGGAGGCAATCTCCAGCGCCTACCACGGTGGCAGGCTGAGCATATCCTCAGAGGGAGTCCTGATAGTTGAGAATGCTCTGGGTAAGGAAGCGGCAGACCCATTGCGCGTTCCGCAAGGTCAGCGAGGATTTGCAACTACCAGCATCCTCCTCGGCGAAGCCTCCACCAGCCAACTCATCCGCTCCGGCGGCCTGCTCGCCTCCGGCGCCGACGCTGTCATCACCGCCCGCCGCACCTCGCAGCTGCTGGAAGAAGGTAACGGCACCGCCGCCCAGTCCGAGCTCACCCACGCCCTGGCGCGCAACGGCGGTGGCTGGATCGGTGGTATGGCCACGGCATCGGTGATCGGCACGTCCAGCTTCGTCCCTGCGGCCATCGTCGCAGGCGATGCGCTGCTGATGAGCAAGGCGTTCGACAAGGGCGCCGATCTGCTCGACAACCGCGCCGTCTACCGGCAGACCGACAAGGCCGATGTCACGTGGCAGTTCAATGGCCTGAACTGGCAGCGCCAGGCGGTCATGGACAGCGCGGGCGACGGCCTGGGCAATCCGGCTGAGCGCAGTGTGGGCGCCAGTTACGAGAAGGCCCGCGAGCTGGGCGCATACGCCCATGTAAAAGCGGTAGAGCTGGCGCTGGGCAAGGCGCCGCCGCCGCAGGATCCTTTCAGCATCCCGGCGAAGGACGGCGAGGGCCGTCTGGACAATCCCAACTGGCACCGCGATGCGCAGACCGAACAGTGGATGCGGCAGGTCAAGGTTGGCGTGTCCGGCGCCAACGACCGGGGCGTGTACGAGACGCAGACCGCCAGCCCCGAGCGCGCAAACGAGTTGAATCGCGAGGCGGTGCAGCGCATCGAGAACAACATCGCCAACGGCAAGGCCGCCATTGCCGCCAGCTATCTGGAGACCTACGCCGCTACCCGTGCCAGCGACTTCGTGCCGCTGGTGCCGGAAGCGGTGGAGCAGGCCCGTGCCAGGCCCGACGCCATCCAGGGCTCGGACAACCAGCTTTACCAGCGCGATGAAGCAGGACAATGGCACCACGCTGGCCAGATCGCGCAGGGCAACATGGCGCTGGAGTTGGAGCTGACCCGCACCATCCAGCAGCCATCGCTCGATCAGTTCAACCAGACCATCGCCGCATTGGACGCGCGGCCATTGCCGTCTGCGGCGGAAGTGAACCAGAACGAGCTGCGCCACAGCTACTACGCTGCGGGCGTCGCGCTAACCCCGGCGTGGGAGCAGGCGGTCGCGCTGGCTACGGCGCGCACGCGCGAGCAGCACGGCATAACCGGGGCCACGCTGCAGGAGCTGGGGCCTGTAGCCGAGGGCAACGCCGGCGCCTCCCGACCCATCACCCATTACCAGGTAGGCGAGGATGGCGTGGCGCGCGCCGTCGCGACCACCAGTACGCTGGAGCTGCAGGCCGCATGGAATGAGGTGCGCGCGCGTGCCAATGAGCAGGCGCCGTTACCGGACTCGCCCGAGCTGCGCATTGTCGCGCTGTCGGCGGGTGAGCAGGAGGCGTACCGGCAGGCAATGCAGGAGGCAAATCGGCTGGGTGCTGCGCAGGTGGATGCAGGACAGGCCGCCCGAGTGGCCGCGCAGGTGGCACATGGCGGCAAGCCATCTGAGCAGGACGGGAACGTGGAAGTGCGGCCTGAAGAGCCGGCCACTGCGCAGCCCATCGCGCCTGCAGCGGTTGCGGCGGCGCCGCCAGCAGTAGCGGTTCCGCAACCGTCTACGCCCGTCCCACAGGATAAGCCCGAGTCTCAGCGGCACGCCGAGCAGCGCGATCCGCCGCGGCGTGAGGCGGAACCGCAACCTCAGCCCCATCCAAACAACGAGGCCCCCACCGAAAACCGTACCGCTTCACAGACGCCGGAGCCCGCTGGGCCGATCCAGGCGCACCCGACCGCACCTGAGCGCACGACGCCACATGCCGCCGCGCCTCTGGATGCGGCAACGCAGATGATGCCCACGCAGCGCACAGAGCAGGCATCGGAGCCGGAGCGGATGGCCCCGGTGCCTGCGGTTGCTCCCACTCCAAAGCAGGACATGGCAGTGCAGGAGGTGGAACCGGTGCCCTTCAAGGAGCCGCTGTCTGTTGAACCTGTGCGCGATCCGTGGCCTTTGGGGCAGGAAGCGGCACAACACGTGCCAGAGCCCAAACCGGCTCCATTGGATGACCCCCAGCCTGTCACTGCGGCTGTCACTGTTCCTGCCGCGCCCACGATTGCGCCAAGCCCTGAGCCAGCCGAACCCGCACCGGATGAGGCATCGGCCCCGAGCCGGGTGGTGCAGGACCCCACCCAGCCCGGCCATCCCGATCATGCGCTGTATCAGCAGATCCGTGAGGGCGTGGAAGCGCTGGACGCCAAGCACGGCCGCAGCTTCGATGAAGTCAGCGAACGCATGACCGCCAGCCTTCTGGTACTGGCCAAGGACAACGACCTGGAGCGGGTGGACCATGTGCTGGTGAGCAACGCTACGCGCGAACACCCCGCTGGGCACATGCTGTTCGTGGTGCAGGGTGAGCCCAGCAATCCGGCACATCAGCGCGCTGCGATGCCGACCGAGCTGGCGGCGCAGACACCGGTGGAGGAGTCACTGCAGCAGTTCGACTCTGTCAGCCGTGAAGCGCATCAGCGCGCGCTTGCCAATCAGCTGGATCAGCAGCTGGAAGACCAGCGGGTGCAGCACGACATCCAGATCCGTGCGGCGAGTATGTGAGGCGCTCCCAAACCAGGATGCTTCAGTCGCGGGCACAAAGCTCACAGCTACCTGTGGCCTGGGAAAGTCTCAGGGGGCGCGATCTTTGCCTCCGAGAGAGGCCGCCTCAATCTGGACGGTCAGCCCATGCGCATGGCGTGGCTCTGCTGCTCCTGCGGCTGAACGCGATATCGGCTCAGAAGGTCACGCACGCTGGTTTCCAGGCGCTGCCAGTCGCTCAGCATGACGCGTGCATAGTTCATCTCGATGGCGATGCTGTCGCCCACGTCCACGATGGAATGGCGGCACATTGCGATCTGGCCCTCGCCGGCGCGTTCAAGTGTCTTGCCCTGAATCGTGAGCCCGTCAGGAATGCGGTCTGCCGGGTCGCAGCTGATGAAGGTTGCCAGTTGGCCATCTGTGGCGCGCGCGACATACCAGTCTGGTTCCATCCCCGGGTTGCGCACGTAAGGCCTGCCCAGCGCAGCCTCCGAATCCTTCGCATAGGCTGCCATCAACGATGGGTCGATCGCATACGGCGTCAAACCCCAGCGTTCGGGTTGTGCAACGCGCAGCGAGAGGTTCTCTACCGGGTCCCTTCGCTCCAGTGATCCCGGCGCGGTGGTGGCTTCACTGCTGGACCGGCGCGCCAGATGGTTCTGGATGGGAACGCGATCGATATATCTAAGCTCGACCAGCACCTGCCGCCGACTGTCCTGCGTGCTGCGCACCGGGCGATCACCGGGAGGCGCTGCATCGAAATCAGGCCAGAACACGGTGAGCATGACGCCACCATCGGCGAGGGGGCCCGTCTGGTTGTAGTAGAGGTTGGCCGGGAACATGAAGCGGTGAGGGCCAAGCCGAGCTTCCACCGGCTGCGTCGTGTAGGTCTGTCCGCCCACCGTACGTGGGCTGGTTGCGCTTTCGGACATGGGGGTTCCGTTCGGGTCCTTTTCCGTGGATGGAGCCTTCGCGCAGGCGGTGGCGCTCAGCACGGCCACCAGGGCGAAGGAGGCAAGCCGGCAAGCCGGTGCTCTGCTCATGGGCGATTCCCTTGCATGATCGAAACGACTATAGATCGGTGGAATGGCAAGCTCCAGTCGCCGCCGGGCCTCGCTCACGCGCAGGGGCCATTACTGGACGCTGGCTCACATATTCAGCAAGTCGCGATCGGCGCCCTCTCTTCCTCCACCTGCCGCCCATCCCACCTATGCCATCATCCAGCCAGGACCGCAGCACCCATCAAGGCTGAACAGGCATGGAGCACGCAACACGCTACACGGCAACGCTGTACCTGGCCGCCCCCGGCACCCCACTGAAGAGCGGGGGCATCTCGCCGCGCGGCCATATGTACCTGCAGGTGGCCGCGGGCGACGAGGCCCACAGCTACGGCTTCGCACCACCGCGCCACGCACCGGGCGAAACCCTCACCGGCGTGCAATACGCGCAGGTGCGCCACGACGATGCCGACGAGCATCTGGACCCGTACTACAGCCGCACCCTGGAAATCACCGAGGAGCATTACGGCTGCCTGCGTGATTTCGCCGAGGAACCGGCCGAGTTCGAATTCGATGTGGATCGCCCGGCCACCATCAACCGTTGCAGCGACTTCGTCTGGGCGGCGCTGCACTACGCCGGCCTGCATCCGCTGCCGGCACCGCTGGACGGCGGCAGCAACCTGGGCGAGTACGCGGTGCTGTTCAACCTGCCGGAAATCCAGTGCATTGCCGCGCCGTTCCCGGGCAGCGACCTGAATGCCGAAACCCACCATGCGATGCCCGAGCGCGAGGCCGAGCATCATCGCCAGGGCGACCGTGCCAGCGATGAGCCGCCGCCGACGCCGATTGAAGTGGCCGGTACGCTGCTGGACCCTTCGCATCCCGACCATCGCCTGTTCTCGCAGTTGATCCAGAAAGTGGCCGAGCTGGACGCCGCGCACGGGCGCCCGTTCGATGCGGCCAGCCAGCGCATCAGCGCCAGCCTGCTGGTGCTGGCCAAGCAGAACAATCTCTCGCGCGTGGACCACGTGCTGCTCAGCCAGCCGACCAGGAACAGCCATGCCGCCGAGAGCATCTTCATCGTGCAGGGTGACCGCAACGACCCGGGGCACCGCCGCGCCAGCATCGCCACCGAGGTGGCGGCCAAGACCGATGTGGCCGATTCGCTGCGGTTGAAGGAGCAATAGTCCGCACCAACGGTTGCTTGCTCGGCTGTACTCGCTGTGCCATCAACGTCCGATCAACAGGCGAATCGCAGTTGGGATTCGATTGGCTTGCTCGTAGTCACGGCCCAGCTGTTGATGCAGCTCGAATACTGCCCACTCCGCATTCTGCAAGCGGACGATATCCTCGAATGGCGGTGCACTTGATTGCGTCGTCAGCAGAAGATGTTCGTTCGCTCCGGCATCCAGCAAGGTCTTCGTCATATGAATGTCGGTATACAGCGAGCGTTTGGCTTCACCAATATGAATGGTGAAGATCCGCATGGTTCCCTCCATCGTCTTCACTGCCCTATCGCGATTGCTCAAGACCTGTAGGAGTGCGGAGTTCAATTCCTGAAGGCGAATTTCTGCCTCATTCGGGTCGGAAGATCCGAAGCCGTCCAGATGCTGCACATAGTTCTCAATGTCTTCGAGGATGCGCTTCCAAACGTAGGCGTGCTCATGGTCGAAGTATCGCTGCCTCGCCCGTGCTGCATCGGCCGCCAGATGATTGATGCCTGTAATGTGATCAATCGTAAGCTGCTGCTCGCCAATGAAGGGGAGGTTGTGCTCGGCGCGTGTCTTCTGCATTCGCTCTGCCAGCTCATTGCTGTAGTCACGCACCTCCTTCAGCGACGCTTGGCCCACTTCACTGGAAACCATGGGCGTGTACATCGTCAAGGATGACCATGCGACGTAGCCGATTGCGGCGGCCAACAGCAGCCCATAGATTCTTGCGCGTGTCCTGATATTCAATTGAGCTCCGAAGCGTGGATTGCCCGCTGTGGCAATCGGCGGCTTGGCCAAGTTCTTTAGGCCGCACATTTGCGGGGAGCGGAGATGCCAACGAGCGGTCTCTCGTCCTCACACTGTGGCCGAGAACGATTGGCGCATCGCCAATTGAGAACTGCTACCATTCCCCCGCAACCCCAGCCAGCCCACCCCGCGCAGACAGATGCGGGGCGGGCCGTCGCAGTACGGCCCAGCGAGCCAGGACACCTTCCCGTGCCCATTCAAGGACGCTCGCATGTTCCGTAATCCTCTCTTCCGTTCGGCCGCCCTGGCCCTCGCTGCGTCGCTCAGCCTCGGCGTGCCTTCGGCGTTCGCCGACAACGCACCTGCCGCCAGCGCCAGCACCACCGTGCAGCGCCAGGCCGTGGCCAAGGGCCTGTACGAGCTGGCCTACAGCCCGAAGCAGAACGCCGTGTTCGTGGCCTCGTCCGGTGGCTTCGGCGATGATGCCGGCCCGGCCCAGGTGCTGCGCCTGAACCCGGCCACGCTGGCCGTGGAAACCCGTATCCCGCTGGAGCGCAAGGCGTTCGGCGTGGTGCTGGATGACGCCCACAACCGCCTGTACGTGGGCAACACCGTGGACCTGTCGGTGACCGTGGTCGACACCGCGCAGAACAAGGCCGTCGGCACCATCCAGCTGATGGAGAAGAAGACCGGCAAGGACGGCAAGGCCGCCTACACCCACGACCTGCGCGAGCTGGTGGTCGACAGCACGGCCAACCGCCTGTACGTGACCGGCCACAGCAGCCAGCCGGACGTGAGCAGCGTGCTGTTCGTGATCGATACCACCACGCTGAAGGTGATCAACACCATCGACGGCCTGGGCAATGCCAAGGCACCGGGCCTGGCGCTGGATGCGGCCAACAAGCGCGTCTACACGAGCAACCTGCTGGCGAACCTGGTGGTGGTGGGCACCGATTCGAACAAGGTGGTGGCGCAGCACAAGATTGCCGCCGAGCAGCCGATGAACATCGCGCTGGACCCGGCAGGCAAGCGCCTGTTCGTGACCGACCAGGGCTCGGAATTCCTGCGTGGTTACCAGGCCAAGAGCAGCGGCCTGGTCAGCAAGCATCCGGGCCAGCGCGTGCTGGTGCTCGATCGCAGCACCGGCAAGGAACTGGCCAGCATCCCGACCGACGCCGGCCCGCTGGGCATCCTGCTGGATGCACCGCGCAAGCGCCTGTACGTGACCAACCGCGAGGCCGGTACGGTGACGGCCTACAACAGTGACAGCTACCAGAAGGTGGCGACCTACAGGGTGCCGACCCACCCGAACAGCCTGGCGCTGGATGCGAAGAACAACGTGCTGTTCGTGAGCATCAAGAACGGCGAGAAGGATGACAAGGGCGCTGACGAGAGCGTGGCGCGCATCCAGCTGTAAGGCGCTGACGCCGGGCCCCGCCCGCCGACGTGCCGCGTGAAGAAGGCAGGGTGCAGACCCTGCCTTTTTCCTTGCCCGGTTGCAGTGCCGGAGGCTGCTCGCTAGGGTGGAAGCCCATGGCAGGGAGCCAAAGGGTCTGAATCATGCTGGGTATCCATCGCTGGCTGCGCGCTGGCCTGTTCTTTACGCTGGCGGGCGCACTCGGCGCCTGCAACAGCCGCATACCGGATGCGCCGGAGCCGCTGGATCTGGTCAAGCCGATCAATGTGGCCGAACCGGGCCAGGCGGTGCGGTTCGAGTTCGAGACGAATGCCCGCAACTTCCATCCGGGGCGCACGTATGCGCTGGAGCTGGAGTTGCAGCGCCAAGCGACGCCAAGGCCGGACGAGCCTGACGTGGGCACGATGAGGGTCCCGCTCGAGGTGACCCTGCAGCAATGGGGCGCTGATGCCTGGAAGGATGTTCCCACCTACGACAGCTATC
Organism: Stenotrophomonas sp. 85239_Sma; assembly: GCF_056481725.1. NCBI lineage: Bacteria > Pseudomonadati > Pseudomonadota > Gammaproteobacteria > Lysobacterales > Lysobacteraceae > Stenotrophomonas > Stenotrophomonas sp. 85239_Sma. The sequence continues at coordinate 448,049 of NZ_CM151163.1, forward strand.
AAGCCGGGGTGCTCAATGCAGGTGAGCAGCTTCCAGAATGGCATGCCTCCAGCGAATGGCGGTATACGTCGCCGCACATGGGCAGTGACGGCCAGTACACGCTGAGCCTGGTTGCTCTGCCACTGGAGCGTGATACGCGCTATCGCGTACAGGTTCGCACTGTGCAGGCCACGCCGGAACTGCAGCATTACGCGGCTCAGTTGCGGGTACACGCAGCTCGGCCGCCAGGCAAGTAATCCACCTCACCACTGGAAGGAACGAAGGAACCACCTTATGGACAAGCCACGCTATACCGTAGAGATCGTTATCGCTGCACCTGGCACACCGCTGATCGACCCCAGGACGCACAAGCAGGCCGTCGACGCGGAGGGCATTCCGCAGACGTCCGCCCCCGGCCATATGTTCTACGTCCTGCATGCCCCCGGCGTGCCTGCGAAGAGCTATGGATTTGCTCCCAAGGAGCATGGAAGCATGAATGGTCCGGGCACCATCATGGAGGATGACGCAACGGTCTATAAGGACCCGCGCTATACGCGTACGCTCGAGATAAGTGAAGATCAGTACAAGAAGCTCCAGCAGTTCGGCTCGGACCCGGAGAAATTCGGCTTCAGCAAGCACTATCAGGACGTACGCCACAACTGCGTGGACTTCACCTGGGAAGCGCTGAATCACGCCGGCATCGAGCGGAAAAGAAGTATCGACGTGAACGGGCTGGTCGGTCCTGCCGCGCAGCTTCTTCCGGATGTGCGCATTCCCCTGGGCATGAAGGGCGAAGGCAAGGACGCTTATCGTCCGCTGCGCAACATCCACGGCGTCGACAGCATCGATCCACCGTTCCCCGACAGCGAGCTCAATCGTACGAAAACCAACCCGATGCCCGATCGCACGTGGAAGCAGCACCTGCTGAGCGAGAACGACGACCTGGGTGAGCGTAGTGGTGAGCGGTTGGCCAACGACGCACGTGTGCCGGGTGACGCGTTGCATCCGCTGGACCAGCGCGTGCGTGCGGCGCTGGGTGAGGCCGCCGATCGGCAGGGGCTGCCGCCGGGACAGCAGCCCGAACTGCTGGCGGGCCACCTGACGCGCTTGGCGGTGCAGGGTGGCTACACCGAACGCGATGCCTTGCAGGTGGCCTTCAGCAGTGGCGGTGCGGCGGATGCACCGGGCTATGTCTTTCTGCAGCGCACGGGCGAGACAGCATCACCGGATCCGGCGGCGAACCGCCAGCGCCTTTCGCTGGCCGATACCCAGCAGGGCACGGTTGAAGAGGTGTACCAGCTCGCCAGCGCGCAGCATCAGGGCCGCGAGGCCAGCCGCGTCGCGCAGGACGATCAGCTGCAACAGCAGACGCAGCACGCTCAGCCGCGAATGGGCTGATACAGGGTTTTCCACAGGCGTCGATGGCATCGACGCCTGGTGGCATTCACCCCAGTCGATGCACGGGATTCTGCTGCGGGTCCTGCGCCTGTGCGTCCAGCGTCTGCTGCTCGGCCTGCGCCGGCGGCTGTACACCCAGCCCCAGTTTCTGCAGCGACTGCTCCACCGGCGTCTGTACCGCCACAGCCGTCGGCATCATCGCGCGCAGGTGCGCCGGATTGGCCGGGTCGCCCTGCACCACGAAGACGTTGTGCCCGGCCGGGTGTTGAGCCGTCGCATTGCTGACCAGCACATGGTCGACCTGCTGCAGGCCCTGCTCGCGGGCGAGCACGGTCAGGCTGGCGGTCAGGCGCTCGCTGGTCTGGTCGAACGGACGGCCATGCTGGGCGTCCAGGGCGGCCACGCCCTGGCGGATCTGCTGGTTGAGGCCGTACTCGGGATGGTTGGGGGTGATCTCTGCCATGGCGATCGGACGGTAGCGGTGGGTCGTGGTGGACCCCGCCAGTATAGATCCGGCCCGTGAAGCACGCCCGATGGGTCAGTCCGCTGCGTGGTGGTCGTAGCTGATCACCCGCTCGGCCAGCCAGTGCCCGTCCACGCGGCGCCAGATTTGGATGAAGCGGGCCTGGCCGACCCAGCGCTCCAGGCCGTCCTTGCCGCGTTCGTGAAAGCGGTGGTTGCCGATTTCCAGCGCCCGCTCGTCGTGCAGCGGGAACACCTGCAGCGAAGATTCCACGAGCTCGCGGCGCAGGTGCCAGCCGCCCTTGCGCGCGTTGTCGCACATGCTGGCCACGCTGCGGCGGAAGTCCTCGCGGTTGCTGGCCGACTTGCCGTCCTTGTCATGGAAGAACTCCATGTCTTCGGTGGTCATCGCGGCGGCCTTCTCGGCGTCGCAGGCCTCGAAGGCCACAGCAAAGAGCCGTGTATCAGCCTGGCGGATCTGTTCGCGCAGGTCATCGGCGGGCGACGGTGCGGCAGCAAGGCCGGCGGCCAGCAGGGGCAGGGTGAGCAGCAACATGGCGAAACTCCCGGGAGTGATGTGCGCAGGCTGGCATGCCGGTGACCACGGCGGTACGGCGCTGCGACGAAACCGGGAAGGCGCGGTGCGAAGGCCGGGAATGCCGGTGCGGCGCTGTACGGACGCGTGTGCAGGCGATGTCACGGGCGGGCGCGATTCCCTCACGGCTGCCATAGGCCGTGGCCGCTAGCCTGCAATCCTCCCCTTCCACAGGAGCTCCCATGCCTGCTTTCCGCATCCGCCTGCATGTTGAAGACAGTGGTGGCGACGGCCGCCCGGTGATCCTGATCCACGGTTGGCCGTTGTCCGCCGATGCCTGGAAACCGCAGGTGTCGATCCTGCGCGATGCCCAGCACCGGGTGATCAGTTACGACCGGCGCGGCTTTGGCCGCTCTGACAAGCCTGCCGAAGGCTATGACTACGATACGCTGGCGGCGGACCTGGCGGGGTTGATCGAGGAACGTGACCTGCGCGACATCACCCTGGTCGGTTTCTCGATGGGCGGCGGCGAGGTGGCGCGCTACGTGGCCAACCACGGCCAGGAGCGCCTGCACAGTGTGGTGTTCGCCGCGGCGGTGCCACCGTTCCTGCTGCGTAGTGACGACAACCCCGAGGGACCGCTGACGCAGGACAAAGCCGATGACATGCACAGTGGGCTGGAGAAGGACCGCGAGGCGTTCTTCGATGGGTTCACCCGTGACTTCTTCAGCGCCAACGGGCAGCTGATGGTGACCGAAGAGACGCGTCAGGCAGCGATCGCGTTGTGTCATCAATCCGACCAGGCGGCGGCGCTGGGCTGCATGAAGGCGTTTGCCACCACCGATTTCCGCGATGACCTGAAGAAGATCACGGTGCCGACCTTGATCCTGCACGGTGACAGCGATGCCATCGTGCCGTTCGAGGGCTCCGGCCAGCGCACCCATGAGGCGATTGCGGGCAGCGAGGTGGTGATCCTGGAAGGCGCGCCGCATGGCTGCAACACCAGCCATGCGGATCATTTCAATCTTGCGCTACTGAACTTCCTGAAGCGATAAGCTGCGGCGATGCGCGAGCCGAAGACACCACCGTGGAAGAAGCCCAAGCCGAAGGGGCAGGTGTCGCAGCCGTTGTCGGATGCACAGAAGGCAGCCGCGCGGCAGCGTGCGGAGGACAACGGGCGGCGCTATCCGAACCTGGTGGACAACATGTGGGCGGCGAAGCTGCCGCGCGGGGCGTGATTCTCATTGTGTCGAGCATGGCTCGACGCTACAGACCGGGCAGTGGCTGCCAGCCCGACTCCCGCCATGGCGCTATGTCGCGCTGCTGCACGTTGATCGCCTCGACCGGCATTCCTGCAAGCCGTGCCAGCTCCTCGCGCAGCATTTCGCTGTCTACCGGCAGTGCGATGGCCACCTGCATGCGATCACCCTGCTGCCGCACCTGTACGGGCACGACCGCATGGGCTTCATGCTCGCCGCCGGTGCGACCGATCGGGTAGCGCATCGCCGTGGGCCGCCCCAGCTGCGCGAGCGCGGGTTGCCATGCCTGCAGCACGACGGGCTGTGCGGCCACGGGAACCTGCACCTCGATGACGGTTCCCGGATAACCAATGAAATTGCCCACCATCACCTGGAAGCGTGCGCCATCGGGCATGGCGATCACGGTGGCGATCAGCACCATCAGCGAGAAGACAGCTGCTGCGATGTGCCAGCTGCGGGGCGCGGTGGCGGCGCGGGTGGCCGTGCGCAGGCCTGGCTTGCGGCGCAGCTTGCGCGCGTAGATGCGTCGATCCTTCTTGCGGGGGCTGCTGCTGTGCTCCGGCAGGTTCAACGGGACGCGTGGCATCCGGGCGACGCGCGCATTGATCAGGCGCGACAGCAGCCACCACGTGAGCCCGAACGCCAGAAGTGGCAGCAGCGTCCGCACGGCCAGATACAGCATCACCATCGGGACTACCAGGGAAATTTCGGATTCAAGCAACCGTGCCATCGTAACGGTGCTGGGTGGTGCGTGTCGCATCCGCCAGCCGACAGGCACGGGGCGCTTGGGTAGGATGGCTCTTTGCTGTCATGGATGAACCGATGAGCCCTGCCACGTCCCGAATTCGTCGTATCTGTGGGCAGGGGCCGATATTGTTGATGCTTCAGTGGGTCGCGCTGCTGTCGGTGGTGCTGGCCGCCGGCTTCTTCCATTACCGTGTGGAGCTGTTGCTGGAGCCGGTGACGGTGGCCTGTGGGGGCCCGGACGCCCAGGCGCGCTTGCAGGTTGCCGAACAGGTGATGGCGCGCGCGGGCGCGTTGGATGACTGGCAACCCCTGGGCTGGATTCCATGGGTGGGCGTGGTGCTGGCGCTGGTGGGGGCCATGGCGGTATGCGCAAGCCGTGCGCTGTGGCTGCGCGATCGGCTGCGCACGGCGAACGTGGCGCTTATGCTGCTGCACGGCGGCGCACTGGGCCTGGCCGGATGGGTGCTGCATCTATACGAGAATGCGTGGAGCAGCGTGGCGCGGCTGTCACCCACGGCGTGCCTGGTGGAGCTGGCTTCGGAGGGCGATGTGCCGCTGGAGCAGGCGCAGCGCGTGGTATTCCACATCCTGACGCGCGAGAACGCGCCGTTGCTGCGCAATCCGGATGATCTGGCGCTGGTGCTGACGGTGCTGCTGTTGGCCGCGATGGCCGGCGGGGTTGCCCTTTGGCGTGCGATCGCGCGGGCCCGGGCGGCACGATCGGCAGGGGCGTAACTGGCATCCGGCGGTGATCTGCGGCAGCCTATGCCGATGAGTACGGATACTTCACACAAGCACGCCAGCAAGTTCATGAGCCTGGTGTTGCGCCACGAACCGGAGAAAATCGGCCTGCAGCTGGATGCACAGGGCTGGGCCGATGTCGATGATCTGCTGCAGCGGATGGCCGACCATGGCGTGGCGCTGGACCGGCACACCCTGCAGGCGGTGGTCGAGACCAATGACAAGCAGCGCTTCGCGCTGAGCGACGACGGTCTGCGCATCCGCGCCAGCCAGGGGCATTCGATCCAGGTGGATCTGGGCCTGGAGGCGCTGCAGCCGCCGGCATGGCTGTACCACGGCACGGTGGCTCGCTTCGTCGGTGCCATCCGTGAGCAGGGCCTGCGGCCTGGCGAGCGCCAGCACGTGCACCTGTCGCTGGATCGCCAGACCGCGCAGCAGGTGGGCGCACGCCGCGGTGCGCCGGTCATCCTCAGCGTGAATGCCGGGCGCATGCATGCCGATGGCCATGTGTTCCACCGTTCGGCCAATGGCGTGTGGCTGACCGCGCACGTGCCGCCGCGGTACATCGCGGGCTGAGCACGCTCGGCGGCGCGCGGCAATCGCGCTACAGTCGACGCCTCGCCACTCCAGGGAAGACCCGATGCGCTCGTTGCTGCGTGCGTTGCCGTTGTTGCTGTGTTCGCTGGCGGTACATGCCGCCGAGGTGGACCGCCGGATTGCGGTGACCATCGATGACCTGCCATGGGCACGGCTGGACCAGGTCATGCCGCCGGACCTGCAGGCGCGGCATGCGGCGTTGATGTCCCAACTGCAGCAGGCGGGCGTGCCGGTGGTCGGCTTCGTCAACGAGAACAAGCTTGAGGTGGACGGCCAGGTGCAGCCAGCGCGGGTGCAGATGCTGCGCGAGTGGCGCGATGCGGGCTATGTGCTGGGCAACCACACGTACTCGCACATGGATCTGAATGCCAAGGGCGTGCCGGCGTTCCAGCAGGATTTCCTGCGCGGCGAGACGGTGCTGCGGCCACTGCTGGCCGAGAAGGGGCAGGCGCCGCAGTGGATGCGCCATCCCTACCTGCGTGCCGGGCGCACACCGGAAGAGCGTGCGCAGATGGATGCGTTCTTCAAGCAGCAGGGCTACCGCGTGGCGCCGGTGACGGTGGACAACGGCGAGTGGGTGTGGGCGTTCGCCTATGCCAACGTGATGAACGAGCAGGCGGACTCGCCTGCACGCGAAGCGACGCTGGCGCAGCTGCGCAAAGGCTACGTGCCGTACATGCTGAACAAGCTGGATTACTACGAGAAGCAGTCGCAGGCGCTGTTGGGGTACGCGCTGCCGCAGGTGTGGCTGATGCATGCCAATGAGCTCAACGCGGCCACGTTCGCCGAACTGGTGGCGGCTACCAAGCGCCGCGGCTATCGCTTCATTTCACTGGACGAGGCGATGCGTGACCCGGCCTACGCACGCGGTGCCGAAGGCTACAACGGCCGCTACGGCCCGAGCTGGCTGCATCGCTGGGCGATGGCAGAGAAAAAGCCGAGGGACTTCTACGCCGGCGAACCCGAGGTGCCGGCGTGGGTGATGAAACTGGCCAAGGTCGATTCGGAGTGAAGCTCAGCGCTTGACGGCCAGCACGCCGTCAAGCGCCAGCTCGGCCTTGAAACCGGCCTTCTCCAGCCGCTTGGCCACTTCACGCGGGACGTCGCGGCCGCTGGTCAGCTTGTTCGGCGCACCGGTGTAATGGAACAGCCGACCGCCCTTGCGGATCACGCGGGCGAGGTGGTCGTAGAACACCTGTGAGTACAGCTCGCCGGCGATGCCGAAGCGCGGCGGGTCGTGCAGGATCGCATCGACGCTGTTGCTGGCCACCTGTTCGATCTGCTGCGAGACGTCGCCGTGGCTGAACTGCAGGCGGCCACCGGCGGCAGCCGAGTCTGGATCCGGCGACCACGGGTTGAGCGTGCGCAGCCACATCACATCGGCGTTCTTCTCGAACGAGCGGATCTGGCCGACACCGGCCTCCAGCGCGCACGCGGCGAAGTAGCCCAGGCCGCCGCAGGTATCGAGGATGACCTTGCCGGCGGGAGCGACCAGCTCGACCTTGCGGCGCGCATCCTCGAACGGCGACAGCTTCGAGGTCGGCAGCATCTTGATGCCGTCGATCTCGAAGGTGGGGGCACCCCATTCGGTCGGCACCAGCTTGATCAATGAGCCGCTGTAGCGCGAGATCGGCTCGAACGCCTCGCCATCCCAGTAGTACAGCGTGCGGTCCTTCAGCTTGCCCGGCCACGGGTAGGGCTGGCCACGGAAGTGGAAGCCGTCGGCGTGCAGTACCACGGTGTCCTGGCTGCGGCCGAGGTCGAGCGAGCCCTGCCATTCGGCGGCGCCCTTGTCATGGGCACGGCGCAGGGTGTCGGCGCTGTCGCGGGTCAGCAGGGGGCCGGTGTAATGGGGCACGGCGGGTACCGGGGCGGTTCGGGGGAGGGCATGGTACCGCAGCTGTTGTAGCGCCAAGCCGATGTCACAGTAGATCCACGCCATGCGTGGATGCAGGCAGGGAGGAGTCGAGCGTGGGCCCGACGCTGCCGCTGGTACAGCTGTAGCCGTGCGTGGTGCCTTCTCCTGAGATCATGTTGACGCCACGCGATGGCCGCATGCCCTGCAGCGCGCACGACCGACGGTGGACCTCCTGGGTTTCTGGTGGCTGCTGATCAAAGTCGTAGCGCAGGCTGCCGTCTTCCTGCATCAGCCAATGCACGGTGACGCGCTCATGGCGACCATCACCGAGATCCCAGTCCAGGGTGCGCATGATCAGGGTCTGGCCATCGGGCAGCTGCCGGACTTGGTCATAGGCACCCTGGGTCTTCGGTGCGCTTACCGCAAGCAGCAGAAACAGCAGCATTGGCATCGCTCCTCAAAGAAGACAGGATGTGCCCATATTGCCCTGAGCCGCCATCAGAATCATTGCGTCTTACGGGCACTTGACCGCGTATACGGGCCCAGCCCCGATCAGCATCAGCGCCATGTAATCGCTGTCGCTGGCCTTGCCCTTCAACGTGGCACCCTTGTTGAAGTGGAAGATGCCGAAGCCGCCGGCCATGCGGATCAACGCGCTGTCGATCTGATCGGCATCATCGCGGAAGTAGCGGCCGATCTCGCTGCGGTTGGCTTTGTGCAGGGCATTGGGCTCGCGCTGCCACTGCTCGCCACGGCTGAAGGAGACGAAGTACTGGCCGCCTTCCTTGTCGATGCGGAAGTCGGCCGGTTTGCGCGCGCCGGTGGCGAAGCAGCCCTGCAACGGGTCGGCGCTGAAAGGAAGTCCGGCGTCGCCACCGCAGGCGGTGAGCAGGAGGAGGGCACCGGGCAGCAGCAGGCGGAGCGTGCGCATGGGATGTCCCTACAGGGCAGGTGCGGCTAGTGTAGGCAGCACGCGGGCGTGGCCCGTACAGAAATTCGGCAAGAGCACAGGGGTTTTCGGATGGCGCAGGGCAAGGCACCGTGGTGCGGCGTGGCCAGTTGGCTGGGGATTGCAGTGGGGTGGGGCGCGGGCACCGTGGCGGCGCAGGCGGCCGTCGCTGCGGGTGGCAATGGCATGGCCGCAGGGCTGGGCGTGGGCGTGCTGGGTGCGGCGCTGGTGGGCGGCGGCTTGGCAGTGGCCTCGCGCGTGCGCGGTGAGCGCTGGCCGTGGATCGGCATTGCTGGCGCGGTGCTGAGCGCGCTGCCGCTGCTGATGTATCTGCTGCGGATGATGTTGAAGCTGTAGCGGTAGTGCCGGCCGCTGGCCGGCACCTGCAGGTTGCGTGCGGCGCTCATGGGGTTGCCGGCCAGCGGCCGGCACTACCCGGCGCGGGTCATGCGCTGCGATGGATCTCCACCGTCACGTGCACCAGCTCTTCGTGGATGGCCAGCGCGTTGCGCACGGTATCGGCATCGAGGCTAACGTCGCTGGTGACCACGCTGGCGCTGACCGCGTACTTGCCGCGGCCGACCTGCCAGACGTGCAGGTCGGCCAGGCGTGCCGGCCACGGGCCCTGCTCGATCACTTCGCGCACTTCGGCCACCACCGGTGCGTCCATCTGCGCGTCGAGCAGGATGCGGCCGCTGTCGCGCAGCAGGCCGATCGCCCAGACCGTCACCAGCACGGCGCCGACCAGGCCCATCACCGGGTCCAGCCAGGTCAGGCCCAGCAGCTTGCCGCCGAGCAGGGCGACGATGGCCAGCACCGAGGTGGCAGCGTCGGCCAGCACGTGCACATACGCCGAGCGCAGGTTGAGGTCGTGGCCGTGTGCGTGACTCTGATCGTGGTGATCGTGGTGATCGTGGCGATCGTGGTCATGCCCATGGTGATGGCCATGCTCATGCCCGTGGTGGTGATGCGCGTGGCCCGGGCTGTCGTGCAGCCACCAGGCACACAGCAGGTTCACGCCCAGCCCGACCGCAGCGATGGCGATGGCTTCGTTGTAGTGGATCGGCGCTGGTTCCCACAGCCGCTCCAGCGATTGCACGGCCATCAGCGCGGCGACGCCGAGCAGGGCGATGGCGCTGGTATAGCCGGCCAGGATCTCGATCTTCCAGGTGCCGAAGGCGAAGCGCGGGTCGTGCGCGTAGTGGCGCGCGCAGCGATAGGCGAACACCGAAAGGCCCAGCGCCAGCGCATGCGAGCTCATGTGCCAGCCGTCGGCGAGCACGGCCATGGAGTTGAACCACCATCCGCCGACGATCTCCACCAGCATCATGCAGACGGTGAGCCACAGGGCGCGGCGGGTGTTGCGTTCGGCCAGCGGGTTGCCGTCGTCGAAACGGTGTTCGTGGCGACGGGCGGCGGCGAGGGCGTCCAGATGCATGGGGTCAGAGGGTGGAGTGGATACCCCCATAGGGTATATGATCCCGCCATGGCTCATGTACACAAGCATCGAAAGCAGCTGCTGACCCGGGTGCGCCGCATCGGCGGCCAGGTGGCGGCGTTGGAGCAGGCGCTGGACAGGCCGGAGGGTGAGGCCGGCGACTGTGCGAACGTGCTGGTGCAGGTTGCCGCCGTGCGCGGTGCCGCCCACAGCCTGCTGATGGAGCTGCTGCACGAGCACCTGCAGGAACACGTGGTGGGCGCCGAAGACCCGCAGCAGCGGGCGGACGAGGCCGCGGTGCTGGTGGAGCTGCTGCGCCGCTACGGCAAATAGCAGCGGCCGGCACTACCCGTGCCGGTGCCGCGCGTTCCAGATGTGCGTGGCGGCCAGCAGCAGGCTGCCGGTGACGGTCATCGGTGTTTCCCAATCGTGCGAGGGCAGCGCCAGCGCACCGGCCAGCAGCAGGCCGAGCCCGGCGCCGGCGGTGGCCCAGGCCAGCACGGGCAATGGGTGACGGCGCTCGGCCCGCCACAGCGCGTAGCCGGTCAGCGGCAGGGCGATGGCCACGAACAGCAGGTGCACCCATTCCGCTTCGGCCCAGGTGCCAAACAGTGGCAGCGCGGCGGCAAGCAGGGGCAGTGCCAGGCAGTGCAGCAGGCACAGGCTGGACAGGGCGACCGCGCCGGCATCGAGCAGGGCGGCAGACGGCGACTTCATTGGGGGAGGTTCCTTGCGCAACAATTGTTATACAGTAACATTTCCGTTCCGCAGCCAACCCGCTCCGACATGAACACTGTTTCCCGCGCCGACCGTCGCCTTCCGGTCACCGTGCTGTCCGGCTTCCTCGGGGCCGGCAAGACCACCCTGCTCAACCAGATCCTGCGCAACCGCGAGGGCCTGCGCGTGGCGGTCATCGTCAACGACATGAGCGAGGTCAACATCGATGCACAGCTGGTGCGCGAGGGCGGCGCCGAACTGCGCCGCACCGAAGAGACGCTGGTGGAGTTCAGCAACGGCTGCATCTGCTGCACGCTGCGCGACGACCTGCTGCAGGAAGTGCGGCGGCTGGCCGATGCCGGTCGCTACGACTACCTGCTGATCGAGTCGACCGGAATCGGTGAGCCGATGCCGGTGGCGGCCACCTTCGCGGTACGCGACGAGCAGGGCTTCAGCCTGAGTGACATCGCGCGCCTGGACACGATGGTGACGGTGGTGGATGGCAGTGCGTTCCTGGCCGACTTCGGTTCGACGCTGCGCCTGGCCGAGCGCGGGCAGCAGGCCGGGCCGGACGACGATCGCGGCGTGGTCGACCTGCTGTGCGAGCAGGTGGAGTTCGCCGATGTGATCGTGGTCAGCAAGATCGACCAGGTGGATGACGAAGTGCTGCAGGACACGCTGGCCGTGCTGCGTGGCCTGAACCGCGACGCGAAGCTGCTGCTGTCCAGTTTCGGTGATGTGCCGCTGGCCGAGCTACTGGACACCGGCCGCTTCGATTACGAGCGTGCGCAACGTGCGCCGGGTTGGGTGAAGGAACTGCGTGGCGAGCACACGCCGGAAACCGAGGAATATGGCGTCGCCAGTTTCGTCTACCGCTCGCGGCGACCGTTCCATCCTGCGCGCTTCGCGCGCGCGCTGCAGTCGGGGATGCCCGGCGTGATCCGCAGCAAGGGCTGGTTCTGGCTGGCCAACCGCATGGACTGGGTGGGCGAGCTGAACACCGTGGGCGCCGCGACGCGGACGCAGGCGGCGGGGTTCTGGTACGCCGCGCGCGATCGCGTGCGCGCCGGGCTGGAAGACACCGCGCCGTTGTTGCCACCGACGCCGCTGCCTTACAGCGACCTGGGCTGGGCACGGCAGCAGGCCGACTGCTGGAGCGCGCCGTTGCCGGGGCTGGAAGAATTCCCGGATGCGGCCGCACATTCGGCGATGCAGCGGCTGTGGCACCCGCTGTGGGGCGACCGCCGCCAGGAGCTGGTGGTGATCGGCGTACACATGGATGAGCGTGCGGTGCGCGCGGAGCTGGATGCCTGCCTGCTCAACGAGCAGGAGCTGCGCGCGGGCCCGCTGCTGTGGCAGCAGCTGCCGCAGGCGTTCCCGGTGTGGAAGCGCTGAGCGGGCGTTGAGCGCTGGTGGTGTGCCGGCCAGCGGCCGGCACTACCCGCCATGCATCCATCCACGCATGGCGTGGATCTACAAGGCGTCACGCCACTGCCAACCCTCGGTGCTTACCTGCAGCACGTGGGTTGGTCGCAACGCCTGCAGCAGGTGCCGGTCGTGGCTGACCATCACCAGTGCGCCCGGCCATGCCGCCAGCAGTTCCTCCAGTGCCTGCAGCGCGCTCAGGTCCAGTGCGTTGCCGGGCTCGTCCAGCAGCAACAGCTGCGGTGCGGGGTCGGCATACAGCACGCTGGCCAGGGCGCCTTTCACCCGTTCGCCATCGCTGAGGCTATGGGCTGGACGCTGGATGCGCTGAGCGTCCAGCCCGAGCAGGGCCAGCCGTGTGCGCAGTTCACCGGTATCAGCCGCCGGGTTGGCGGCCTGCACGGTGTCGAGAATGCTGCGCTCGCCGGACAACCCCAGCAGCTGCTGGTCGAGCAGCGCCAGCGGTGCGTGGCGTTGCACGATGCCACCGCGTGCAGGCAGCTGGCCGGCCAGCACGCGCAGCAGCGTGGACTTGCCACTGCCGTTGTCACCGACCACGGCGATGCGCTGCCCTCGACGGATCTCCAGCTGCAACGGCGCACTGCAGCCATGCGGCAGCACCAGCGATTCCACCTGCAGCAGGCGCGCGCTGCCACGTTCGCCGTCGCCTGCAAACAGCGCCAGTTCCGGCGCGGTGTGAACCGCCGAGGCCGCAGCGCGCAGCTGATCGACGCTGGCCTGCAGGCGCTCGGCCTGTACCTGCTGCGCGCGGCCGTGGCTGGCCTCGGCACGCTGCTTCTGCCGGCCGAGCAGGATCGGCGCCTGGTTGGCCTGCTTCGCATCGCGATTGCCGCGTGCCTGGCGTTGCTGCTGGCGCTCGTGCTGTTCGCGTGCGCTGCGTTGCTGCTGCCGGTGCTGGGCGCGCGCATGGTCGAGCTGTGCAGCAGCGGCTTCGCGTTCGGCGGCACGCGTGTCCGCGTAGTGCTGCCACGGCCCGCCATAGCGATGCAGCCCGCGCGCGTCGAGTTCGACGATCTGCTGCATGTGCGCCAACATCTCGCGATCGTGGCTGATTGCCAGCAGGCCACCACGCCAGTGCTGCAGTTGTTCGTACAACTGTTGGCGATGGCGGGCATCGAGGTGGTTGCTGGGTTCGTCCAGGATCAGCCAATCGGCGCCGCTGGCCCACGCGCCGGACAGCGCCACCTGCATGGCCTGGCCGCCGCTGAGGCGCGCGGCGGGCTGGGCAGGATCGAGATCCTCGGGCAGCCGTAGCGCCTGCCACTGCTGCTGCAGGCGCTCGCGCAGGTCCCAACGCTCGCCCACACAGGCGAAGTCGGTCTCGTCCACGCTGCCGGCTTCGATGCGTTGCAGTGCGGCCAGTTCCGCGCCGACGCCGGCCAGTTCACCGACCGTGCCGGTGGGGGGATAGCCGGGCGTCGGCAACAGGAACACGCGGCCGCTGCTGCGTATCTGCCCGCTGTCGGGCAACAGCTGGCCGGTCAGCAGGCGTGCGAGCACGCTCTTGCCGGTGCCATTGGCACCGACCAGGCCGGTGGCTACCGGTTCGAAGGAAAACGACAGGTCGGAAAACAGCGCGCGGCCGTCGGCCAGCCGATACGACACGCGATCGAGCGTGAGGGAATGTGTGGTCATGCGACCTCCATGGATGCCGGGTTCTCCCTGCGCGCAGGGGCGGGAAGAGTCAGGCCGTCTGCTGGGAAGACGGCGGCATCAATGGCGCATTGGTCGCGAGCCTCTGGGAGGAATGAGGGGGAAGTATAGCGGGGCTGGCTGAATGGTTTGATGGCTCGGCTCTACAAGGGCATCCGCGCATGGCGTGGACCTACTGTGGGCCGGGCATGGGGGGATCGCGCCTAGGGCACGGTTTCCAGGCGGGCGCTGACGAAATCGATGAACACCCGCAGCTTCGGTAGTACGTGGCGGCCCGAAGGCCACAGCAGGTGGAAGATGCCGCAGGAATGCACGTGTTCGTCCAGCACGCTGACCAGGCGACCGTCCGCCAGCGCATCGCGCACCGAGTGCACGGGTACGAAGGCCAGGCCGACGTGGCGCAGCGCCAGCGCCACCCGCGCCTCGATGGTGTTGGCCACCATGTGCACCGGCAGCTCCTGCGGTGTTTCATGGTCGGGCCAATGGATCGGCCACAGCTCCAGCTTGCCGGTGCTGGGGAAGCGGTAGTGCAGCAGCGTGTGCTGCAGCAGTTCGGCGGGCGTGCGTGGCGTACCGCGGCGCTGCAGGTAGGCCGGCGAGCCGACGATGCGGCGTGGAAACACCCCCAGGCGACGTGCGTTCATGCGCGAATCGCTGGGTTCGCCGACACGCAGCACGGCGTCGAAACCTTCCTCGATGACGTCGACCAGCCGGTCGCTGAAATCAAGGTCGAGGCGGATGTCCGGATACGCAGCCATGAACTCGGCCATCAACGGCAGGGTGAGGTCGCCGACCAGTGGCAGGCCGATGCGCAGCGTACCGCTGGGGGTGGCGTGCGGTTGCGCAAGCTCGGTACGCGCGGCATCGCGTTCGTCGAGGATGCGCCGGCAGCGTGCCAGGAACAGCTGGCCCTCGGCGGTCAGGGTGATGCTGCGCGTGCTGCGGTGGAACAGGCGCACGCCCAGCGCGTGCTCCAGCCGCGCAACGCATTTGCCGGCGGCCGAGGCGGAGATGCCCTGCAGGCGCCCGGTCTCGACGAAGCTGCGGGTGTCGGCGGCGTGCACGAAGGTCTGCAGGTTGGCGAGGTTGTCCAGGACTGACATGGGCGTGCGGGCGATGAAAGCAGCAGGGTAGGGAGGGCGATGGCGCTGGACGGCACCGCCGCCGCAACACTGTGGTGCGGGCCGGAATGGCAGCCGTTGCGGCCTTGCAGTTCCGGCCATGATGCCGATTACGGACTGCACGGTCCATGATGACCGGAGCGGCAACCGGCTTTTTGCGCCGTGCCGTGCTGCCTAACGTGGCGGGCCTCTCCCCACGGATCACTGCGATGAATGCCGCTCTTTCCCTTGAACCCGCGCCGACGCTGCCTTCGGTGCAGCGGCTGTTGCAGCAGGTGCACCCGCAGCGCCTGGTGGGCGCGGTGGTGCTGGTGCGCGAGCACGGTGTGCTGCGCCATGCCAGCGCGACCGGGCTGGCCGATCGCGAGTCGGCCACGCTGATGCAGCGCGACCAGCTGTTCCGGCTGGCATCGGTCAGCAAGCCGCTGTTGACCACGGTGATCCTGCGCCTGGTGTCCGAGGGCGTGCTCGACCTCGATGCGCCGGTGCAGCGTTGGCTGCCGGACTTCCGCCCGGCGCTGGCCGATGGCCGCATGCCGCCGATCAGCCTGCGCCAGCTGCTCAGCCACAGCAGCGGGCTGGGATACCGCTTCCTGGAAGCCGATGCGGAGGGCCCCTATGCGCACGCTGGGGTCAGCGATGGCCTGGATGCAAACCCGCTTTCCCTGGCCGAGAACGTGTGCCGGATCGCGCAGGCACCGCTGCTGTTCGAGCCGGGCAGCCAATGGCTGTACTCGTTGGGCGTGGACGTGGCGGGGGCGGTGGCCGAAGCCGCGACCGGTGAAACGCTGCAGGTGCTGTTCGAGCGTTTGCTTGCCGCGCCTTTGGGCCTGCGTGACACCGCGTTTGCCACGCACGAGGGTGCGCGGTTGGCCACGCCCTATGTGAGCGACACGCCGCAGCCGCATCGCCTGCGCGAAGGCGAAGTGGTTGCGCCTTTCGAAGGTACGGTCGGCATCGAGTACAGCCTTGCGCGTGCCCTCGATGCCAGCCGTTTCGCTTCCGCCGGCGCCGGCCTGGTGGGTACTGCCGATGAAGTGATGTCGGTGCTGGAGGCGCTGCGTGATGTGCAGCGCTCCGGCCTGCTGCCGCCCGCGCTGGCGGCAGAGATGGCCAGCCCGCAGGTGGGCGAGCAGGGACCGCCGGAACCGGCCGGCTGGGGCTTCGGGCTGGGCTTTGCGGTGCTGCGCGATGCCACCGCCAGTGGCACGCCGCAGCGCGAAGGCAGCTGGCGCTGGGGCGGCGCCTATGGGCACAGCTGGTTCGTCGACCCGTCGCGTGGGCTGAGCGTGGTGGCACTGACCAACACGCTGTACGAGGGCATGGATGGTGCCTTCGTCGATGAACTGCGTGATGCGGTCTATGCTGATCTGGAGGCGGCGCGATGAGCGGCCACGCCCTTGATGCTGCCAGCCCGGCCGGTGAGGCCACGCGCCTGCCCTGGGCGGGCCTGCTGGCCTTGGCCGGTGGTGGCTTCATCACCCTGCTGACCGAAACCCTGCCGGCCGGTGTACTGCGGCCGATGGGCGAAAGCCTGGGCGTGAGTGATGCGGCGGTCGGTCAACTGGTGAGCGTGTATGCGCTGGGCTCGGTGATGGCCGCACTGCCGATGACCGCGCTGACCCAGCGCCTGCCGCGGCGCCCGTTGCTGCTGGCCGCCATTGCCGGTTTCGTGGTGGTCAACACGCTGACCGCGCTGAGCAGCAGTTATGCGCTGATCCTCGTTGCGCGCTTCCTGGCCGGTGTGAGCGGTGGCCTCTTGTGGTCGCTGGTGGCCGGTTATGCCGCGCGCATGGTGGTGCCGTCGTTGCAGGGGCGTGCCATTGCGGTGGCGATGGTGGGTTCGCCCTTGGCGCTGTCGCTGGGGGTGCCGGCCGGCACGCTGCTTGGCCAGCAGGTTGGCTGGCGCTGGGCGTTCGCGTTGATGAGCGTGCTGGGCGTGGGCCTGCTGGCGTACGCGCGCTGGACACTGCCGGCGCTGCCAGCGGCTGGTGCCGGCCAGCGCACGTCGCTGGGTACGGTCTGGCGGATGCCCGGCGTGCGCAGCACGCTGCTGGTGATGGTGCTGTACGTGCTGGCGCACAACGTGCTGTACACGTACATCGAGCCGCTGGCAGTCGATGCGGGTGCCGGCGCGTGGCTGGACCGGCTGCTGCTGGCGTTCGGCATGGCGGCGATTGCCGGCATCGGGATGGCGGGCTGGGGCGTGGATCGCCACCTGCGTGTGCTGGTGTGGGCGGCGGTGATCGGCTTCATCGTGCCGGTGCTGATGTTGCTGGTATGGCCTGGCGCGGCGAGCGCGCTGCTGTTGGCAACGATCCTGTGGGGCGTTGCGTTCGGCGCGGTGCCGACGCTGTTCCAGACCGCACTGGCACGCCGTGCGGGTGCCGCCGCGGACCTGGCACAGTCGATGCTGGTGACCGGCTGGAACCTGGCCATTGCTGCCGGTGGCGTGGCGGGCGGCGTGCTGCTGCAGGCCAGCGGCCCACGCCAGCTGGGTTGGCTGCCGTTGCTGTTGCTGGCGGTGACGGTGGCGTGGCTGCTGGCACGGCCGAAGGCGTGGGCGTAGGGGCCGACAATGACGACGCGGTGCCGGCCAGCGGCCGGCACTACCGGGGCCGCGCCATCCACGCATGGCGCGGACCTGCTGGAGCGGGCGCCCTGCTTTTGCTCTACTCCAGCGGCACCCGCTCGATCGGCACGCTGCGCGGGTTCTGCATGTGTTCGCGTGCCGCGCCGTACTGCTGCTGCCGCTTGTGGTGGAAGGCCACGAACTCGTCGCGGGGCAGTGGTCGCGAGAACAGCCAGCCCTGGCCGAATTCCACATGCCGGCTGTGCAGATAGGCCAGCTGCGCTTCGGTTTCCACGCCCTCGGCCACGACCCACAGGCCCAGCTCCTTGGCCATGTCGATGATGTGCGGCGTGACCGGGCTGGTCGCGCTTTCGGTGCCGATCGCATCGATGAACGACTTGTCGATCTTCAGCGCGTCCAGCGGCAGCTGCTCCAGGTACTGCAGGCTGGAAAAGCCGACGCCGAAATCGTCGATGGCCACGCTGTGGCCGGCACGGCGTGCCTGCGCCAGCATCGTGCGCGCTCGGTCCAGGTCGAGGAAGCCGCGTTCGGTGGCCTCCATCCAGATCTGCTGCGGCAGGATGCCGCTGCCGGCCATGTGCCTGGAAATCATCTTCAGGGCGCGGCCGCTGCTGATGTCTTCGGCGGCGAGGTTGATCGCGATGTGCGCGCTGCGGTCGGCCACCAGCAGCTCGCGCATGTCGCGCACCACGTTCTCGATCACCAGGTCGGTGACGTCGGCGATCATGCCGGCCTCTTCGGCCAGCGGAATGAACAGGTCGGGCCGTACCTGGGTGCCATCCGGGCGTTGCCAGCGCACCAGCGCCTCGGCACCGACGCAGATGCCGGTGTCCAGTTCGATGATGGGCTGGTAATGCAGGTACAGCTCGCGGCGGCGGATGGCGGTGGCCAGTTCACCGCGCAGCGACAGGCGGCGCCGCGACAGCCAGATCACCAGGCCGGCCCCGGCAGCGGCCAGCAGCAGGCCGACCGGCACGTACAGCCACGCCTGCTGGCGGAACGCCGCAGCCAGCGCGGTGCGCGGCGTGGTAGCGATGGCCAGCCATTCCTCGTTGCGCGCGGTGGCGAACAGCGTGGAGTGGTCCAGGCCTTCGCCGGGGTCGCGCAGCAGCGCCTGCAGCAGGTCCGGATCCAGGCCCGGCTGCTTGGCCAGCAGGCGCCCATCGGGGCTGGCCAGTGCCAGCCGCACGTTCGGATCGGCAATGACATCGACGAAGCGCCGCGGGTCCACCAGTACGTCGTAGGACCCGTACAGGATTGCCAGCACCTGGCGGCGCCCGCTGACTTCCGGGCGCACGTCCACCGCGATGCCAGCGCCATCGCTGGTGACGTGGTCCGGCGTGGGTTGATCCACATCGGCCAGGAACGGTCCCCAGGAGGTGCAGCGTAGTTTGCCGCCTTCGAAGTAGCCCATCTGGTCGATCGATGGGGTGGTCATCACCAGCGTCTGCATGCGCCGGACGTGCTCGGGACTGCAGGACACATAGGCGCCGGCTTCGGCCGACTTCAGCGCCGCCAGTGCTTCCTGGTAGGACAGGTCGGAGCGGCGCAGGCTGCGGTCGGCGATGTCGCGCAGGCGCTGTTGTTCAACGCTGACCGCGCGGTCCCAGGTGGCATAGGCCATGACTGCGATCGGCACCGCAGCGGCCAGCAGCGCCAGCGCGGTGCCGCCGATGATGACGCGCAGCCGGCTCATGGCCGGGGCTCCAGCAGGGCGGGCGGGGCAGGGCGCATGGTCGGGCCGGTCCTTGGGCAGATGCGGCTATCTGAGCATGGCGCGGGGCCGGGCGGAATGGGATCAATACGGTATTCGGTCACATTGTGGTGAAAGCGGCCAGATTTGACGGAATAGGTCCGTCAACGCTGGCGCTCGGCGCCGTGGGGGACTACCGTCGAACGCTTCGCCCGTCCCTTTTGCCCGCGCCCATGACCGAGCCCGCAACGCCCCCCGAGCACCTGCGCCGCAGCCTGTCCAACCGCCACCTGCAACTGATCGCCATCGGCGGTGCCATTGGCACCGGCCTGTTCATGGGGTCGGGCAAGACCATCAGCCTGGCCGGCCCGTCCATCGTCTTCGTCTACCTGATCATCGGCGCGATGCTGTTCTTCGTGATGCGCGCGATGGGTGAGCTGCTGCTGTCCAACCTGCAGTACAAATCCTTCATCGATTTTTCCACCGACCTGCTCGGGCCCTGGGCGGGCTTCTTCTGTGGGTGGACCTACTGGTTCTGCTGGATTGTGACTGCCATCGCCGATGTGATCGCCATCGCCGCCTACGCGCAGTTCTGGTTCCCCGGGCTGGATGCGTGGATACCGGCGCTGGCCTGCGTGCTGCTGTTGCTGGCACTGAACCTGGTGACGGTGAAGCTGTTCGGCGAAATGGAGTTCTGGTTCGCGCTGATCAAGATCGTGGCGATCTGCGCACTGATCATCACCGGCGCTGGGCTGGTGGCGTGGGGCTTCACCTCGCCCAGCGGCCACACCGCCTCGCTGTCGAACCTGTGGAATGACGGCGGCATGTTCCCGATGGGGCTGGTCGGCTTCTTCGCCGGTTTCCAGATTGCGGTATTCGCCTTCGTCGGCATCGAGCTGGTCGGCACCACCGCCGCCGAAACCGCCGACCCCGAGCGCAACCTGCCCAAGGCGATCAACTCGATCCCGGTGCGCATCATCATCTTCTACGTGCTGGCGCTGATCGCGATCATGGCCGTCACCCCGTGGCGTCAGGTGGTGCCGGACAAGAGCCCGTTCGTGCAGCTGTTCGTGCTGGCCGGCATTCCCGCCGCCGCCAGCCTGATCAACTTCGTGGTGCTGACCTCGGCCACGTCCTCGGCCAACAGCGGCATCTTCTCCACCAGCCGCATGCTGTATGGCCTGGCCGAAGAGGGCCACGCCCCGCGCGGGCTGTCGAAGCTGTCGCGCGCCGCGGTGCCGGCCCGCGGCCTGCTGTTCTCGTGTCTGTGCCTGCTGGGCGGCACGCTGCTGATCTACCTGATTCCCAACCTGGTGACCGCCTTCACCCTGGTGACGACGCTGGCGACGGTGCTGTTCATCTTCGTCTGGTCGCTGATCCTGGTGGCCTACATGGCCTACCGCCGCCGCTACCCGGAGCGCCACGCGGCATCGATCTTCAAGATGCCCGGCGGCGTGGCCATGTGCTGGGCCTGCCTGGTGTTCTTCGCCGGCGTGCTGGTGCTGCTGAGCCTGCAGGGCGACACCCGCCAGGCGCTGATCGCCAGCCCGGCGTGGTTCGTGCTGTTGGCTGTGGGGTATTGGGCGCGGCGGAGGACGGCGAAGTAACCCAGCGTTTCCGTTCCATTGATTGATCCATTGTCTCCGGACGTTTCATCCACGCATGGCGTGGATCTACTGCCCGCTGCAGGAAACTGTCCAGGGCGGGTGGGTGTGGCCCGGCGGGACCGTTGGCGCCATGGATGGCGCCATCGAGCCCCCATCGATGGGTTTTCGGCGTGTCCTGCCGGGCCACACCCACCCGACCAGCCCTCAACTGCCCAGCGCTGCTCAGGGTGTTGACGCTGCCTCTGCAGGTGCAGGGCGCAGCCCTGCCAACCCCCATTCACCCAACATTCGCGGGCGCGGCCGGATCATCCGGCCGCCATGTCCCGTCGCCCCCTCCTGCTCGCGCTGTTGCTGCTGCCCAGCCTGTGGCCCGGGCTGGCTGCCGCGCGCACCGTCTATCGCTGCGTGCAGGGCAACACCGTCAGCCTGGCTACCGCCCCGGAACCCGGCTCACGCTGTACCGCCAGGGAGGTCGACGACAACGCCATCCAGACCCCCAACCTGTGGGGCAACATGGGCGTGTTCAGCGGCGTGCTGTACGAGCGCGAACAGGACGGGGCGCTGGTCTACTCCACGCGCAACCTGCCCGGCTCGCGGGTGTTCCTGAAGTTCACCGTGGCCACGCCACCGGGCGAGCCAGCGCATGAAGGGCTGGGCAAGGTCGGCAAGCCGCAGCTGGCGCAACACGCCAGGCAGTTCAAGGCCGCGGCCAAGGCCACCGGCGTCGATGATGCGTGGTTGCGTGCGATCGCCCACGCCGAAAGCAATTTCGACGCGCTGGCGGTATCCAGCAAGGGCGCGCAGGGAGTGATGCAGCTGATGCCCGATACCGCGCAGGAATACGGGGTGCGCGATCCGTTCTCGCCGCAGCAGTCGATCGAGGGTGGCGCGCGCTACATGCGCGCGCTGCTGCGCCGCTACAACGGCGATCGCCCGCTGGCGGCGGCCGCCTACAACGCGGGCATCGGGGCGGTCACCCGCTACAAGGGCGTGCCGCCCTACGCCGAAACCCTGGCCTACGTGGACAAGGTGATGGCGCTGTACGCGCGCTATCGTGAAGCGATGGGCATCCGCACGGAGGTGCCGGCGCGCTAGCCGGCACTCAGCGCGAGGTGGAGGTACTGACCAGCCCGTAGCGCTCGATGCGGCCGACGCGTGCCACCTCGGCCTGTACGTCGGCACGCTGCTTGAGTGCGCGCCAGGCGGCATCGATGCGCACATCGCCCGGCAATGACGGATAGGTCCGCATGTCCTGCAGGGCAGCCAGGGTTTCACCGCGTTCAACCGGCGAGCGCAGCTGTTCGATCAGCACGGCGGCTGCACCGTCCAGGTTGCCTTCCTCCAGCAGCATTTCGCGATGGAACAGGCGCGCGTCATCGCGCTGGGCCAGGATCACCGCGCGTGCCGCATCGCGCGCCTTGGCATCGCCGCGCTCGCGGGCGGCGGCGAACTGCAGCAGCGCCTGCGCGGCCTTGCCGTAGCCGGCGAGGCCCGGCATGTCATTCACTGCCTGCGCAGCGTCCTGCATGCGCCCCAGCGAACTGAACACGAAACCGACATTCATCTGGTGCTCGGCACCATCCGGGCCGAGCGCGCCGATGCGTGCGGCCAGCTTCGCGGTGGCCAGTGCCTCATCGGTGCGGCCCAGCCGGCGCAGTGCGGTGAGCCGGCTGTTGAGCAGCCAGGCCACCCATTCCGCTTCCGCGGCGGCAGGCGATTCGCCGTTGCTCGCCGCGCCGGCCATGCCGTCGGTCAACGAAAGCACTTCCTCGTTGCGGTCCAGCATCAGCAGGGTAGTGCTGAACTCGGCCATGCGCGCGTCCAGTGCGCGGTCGAGCAGGCCGGAGACGCGCAGTTGATCGAGGTGGCGCTGCGCCACCTGCACCGGATCGAAGCGCGCATCGCCGCGATCGACATAACGGTCGAAGCGTTTGTCGCTGCGCAGGCGGATGATCTCGGCCGGGCTGTCGATGCGCGCCAGCGTGGCTGGGATGTCGTCGCCACGCCCGTTGTCGGCCTGCAGCGTGGCCAGCGCCAGCCACAGCCCGGTGGGTTCCAGGCCGCCACTCTTCCAGCCGTTGTCGAACAGCGCCTGCAGCAGGTCCATGCGCTTCAGCGGCTGGTCACGCAGGCGGTACTGCAGGTAATTGATGGCGTGGTGATCGACCGGCAGCGGTGCGTCGGCATGCTTCAGTGCCTTGACCAGGAACGACGTGGCTGCGGCCGGCTGGTTGTCCGACAGTTCCACCGACACCTGGGTGAGCAGGACCTGGGCATCCTCCGGCAGGGCCTCCTGCGCCCGTTGCAGGTAGCGGCGGGCCTGGTCCGGCTTCTTCTGCATCAGCGCGGTCCAGCCGGCCACCTGCGCGGCGCGGCCACGATGCTCGGCATCGAAGTCGTCCAGCAGGGGATCCTCCATCAGCCGCTCCATGCTGATCAGTGCGCCCAGCGTATTGCCGCTGCGTGCCTGCTGGATCGCTTCGTCCCAGCGTATGGCGTACGCCGCATGCACCGCATCGGCGGTGGCAGAGGGCTTCTGCGGCACCACCGTGATCGAGGCGGTGGCCGGTGTGCTGGCCAGTGCCGCCAGCAGCAGGGCGGCGAGGGGGATGATGCGGGGCATGGAGGCTCTCCATCCGTGGGAACCGCATTGAACCTGCTGCAGGCAGCGAGAACAAGCGCGGCGCATGGAACTCTGGTATCCGGCAGTACGATTGGCCGTGGCGGATCGCAGCTTCACCGTCTATTGTCGGTGCCTCTTCAGGCAGGAGCAGCGCAGCACGATGGCACGGTGGCAATGGATGGCGGCAGGAGTGGCGTTGGCAACGGCGGTGGCATTGGCTGCAACCTGGTGGGAGACGCCGCTGCACACGCTGGCCGAACCTGCGGGCCCGGCGCCTACGCCACTGGCCTGGACCGCACAGATCGAGCCGTTGGCCGGCGATGGCCATCCCGGTGACCGCGACGGTGGATCCGCGCAGGCGCGTTTCGCCGACCCCTACGCGTTGCTGCGCGGCGCCGATGGCAGCATCTACTTCACCGATGCCGGCGATAACAACCGCATCCGCCGCCGCCTTCCCGATGGCCGCGTCGAAACCGTGGCCGGGCAGGGCGAGGGGCGCGTCGATGGCCCTGCGCTGCAGGCCAGTTTCAATACCCCCTCCGGCATTGCCGCTGATGCGCAGGGCAACCTGTACGTGGCCGACACTGGCAACCATGCGATCCGCCGCATCGGTACCGATGGCCAGGTGATCACGCTGGCCGGTGGCGAACAGGGCCATGCCGATGGCCCCGCCGCGCAGGCGCGTTTCGATGCGCCGATGGGCATTGCGGTGGACGCGCAGGGCCAGGTCTACGTGGCCGATACGTTCAACGATCGCATCCGGGTGATCGGTACCGATGGCAACGTGCGCACCCTGGCCGGTGGTGATCGGCCGGGCCTGGCCGATGGCACCGGCGTCGCTGCGCGCTTCGATACACCGGTGGCGCTGGCCTTCGATGCACACGGTGCCCTGCTGGTGGCCGACCTGTTCAACAACGCGGTGCGCCGTGTTGGCGCCGATGGCACGGTCAGCACCGTGGTCGCCGCCGGTGGCGTGATCAATGGTCCGCTGTCACTGGCCACCACGCACGACGGCGTGCTGTACGTGGGCGATCTCGATGGCCGCATCGTGCAGGTGACGCCGCAGGGCCACCAGATTGCGCTGGTCGGCAACGGGCGCCTGCCACGCCTGGCCCGCCCCAGCGGCCTGGCGATGGATGCCGATGGCAGCGTGCTGGTCGCCGACGCCGCCAGCTACCGCCTGCACCGCCTGCGCCCGCTGCCGGTGGGTGACCTGCCGGCGCCGGCGCTGGTTGGCCCGGCCGCCGATGCCGCGTTGCCGAAGACCGGGGGCCGTTGGCCGCTGGCGCCGCAGGAGGGCTGGCATGAAGTGGTCGGTACGCTGGGCGAAGTGCGTGGCAACTTCAAGGGTGAGAGTCGCCACCACCTGCACGGCGGCTTCGACGTGCGCGGTGACGTGGGCCAGACCGTGCTGGCGATCGCCGACGGCAAGATCAGCAGCCCGGTGGCGGCCTGGAGCCTGGGCGAGCAGGCCGAAGGGCTGTCGGTGGATCGCCTCAAGTACATCCACATGCGGGTCGGCCGCACTCCGCGCGACCAGCCGTTTGATGCGCGCTGGCAGGCGCTGTATGACGAGCAGGGCAAGCTGGAGCGGATGCGCGTGCGCCGCGGCATGCGCATCCACGCCGGCGACCGCCTGGGCAGCATCAACAACCAGGCGCACGTGCATCTGGCGGTGGGCACGGGTGGTTTCGAGACCAATGCGGTGGCGCTGGGCTTCCACAACTACGCCGACCACTTCGCGCCGCGCATCACCGATGTGGCCCTGCTGGACGACAACGACCAGCCGATGGCGGCGGGCAGCGACGGCGTAGCGGTGGTGGCGCGCCAGGGCCGCGGCGTGCAGATCGTGATCGAGGCCTGGGACCAGGTCGACAACAACCTGCCGCGCCGTCGCCTGGGCATGTACCAGGTGGGCTACCAGATCCTCGATGCCGCTGGGCAGCCGCTGCAGGGTTACGAGCAGCCGCGCTGGAACATCGTGTTCAACCGCATGCCGCCGCAGAAGGAAGCGGTGCGCGTGGCCTACGCACCGGACAGCGGCATCACCGTGCATGGCAGCGCGGTGACCCGTTTCCGTTACCTGGCCACCAACACCGTGCGTGATGGCCTGATGGAAACCGGGCGCTGGCAGCCGGCGGCGTTGCCGCCGGGCGAGTACATCGTGCGTGCCAGCGTGCGCGACTACAGCGGCAACGAAGGCGTCGGCCCGCGCGAGATCAGGGTACGGCTGCTGCCATAGCGGCAGCCGGGGCGCCGCAGCGTTCGCGCTCGGCGTCCATGTCTTCCAGCGGCCGCACCTCGATGCTGCCGAAGCGCGCCCAGGGGAAGTCGCGGGCGATGCGCATGGCTTCGTCACGGTCGCGGGCGACGATCAGGTTGAAGCCGGCCAGCAGTTCGCGGGTTTCGGCGAACGGCCCATCGAGCACGCGGCTGTGGCCATCGCGCACGCGCAGGGTCTGCGCGGTATCGACCGGCTGCAGCTTCTGTGCGGCCAGCAGCGTGCCTTCGGCCTGCAGTTTGTCGGCGTGGGCGAGGCAGTCGCGCATCAGCGCGTTGAATTCTTCGGTGGGCAGGGCCTGCAGCAGGGCAGGCTCGATATAGATCAGAAGCAGATACTGCTGCATGTCACGGTCCAGGCGGGGGCGGGGTGCCCATGATCGCGCAGGTCTGCGCGGGGGCATGTTGCAGCGCAGAAGCGCGCCTTCGGCGGGGATCGGCGAACGGCGGAGCCCCTCCGTGGTGGGTTTGGGTGGGTCGCTGAAAGCGGGTTTCCTGAGGGTGGGCCGGGCGGGTGGGATTGGCGGGGACGCCGTGAATCCGTCCCTGGAGGCTTAGCCGCGCCATCCATGGCGCGGATACCCCGCCAACCCCACCCGCCCGGCCCCAGACAGATTCCGGCGGCCGATCCACCACGGGAAATCAACAAGCAAGAGCAAAAGCGGGTCGCTTCGCTCGCAAAGCCGAGCCCGCCAGCCAACCGCCTTTGCTTTTGCTTTTGCTGTTGCCTTTTCTCTTGATCTTCCCGTGGTGGGTACCGGAGGCAGGAAACTGTCCAGGGCCGGGTGGGTAGGCGGGGCGGGGGTGTCCGCGGCATGGATGCCGCGGCCAAGCCCCCATGGATGGGTTTACGGCGTCCCCCGACCCGCCTACCCACCCGGCCGAACCCATGAACCCGAGCTTTCAGCGACCCACCCAAACCCACCACGGAGGGGCTCCGCCGTTCGCTGACCTCCGCCGAAGGCGCGCTTTCCGCGCAAGAAAATATTTCCAACCGACGTGTCGATTCCCCGCCCCCTGGTTCGTTGTACCCAGTGAAGGGCACGCACCACGCGTCCCCACGGGAGACCGCAATGAAAGTGATGGTGATCGTGAAGGCCAACGCCGACTCCGAAGCCGGCCGCATGCCCAGCGAACAGGAATTGTCCGAAATGGGCGCCTTCAACGAGCAACTGGTGGCCGCCGGCATCATGCTCGCCGGTGAAGGCCTGCACGCCACCCAGCGCGGCCGACGCATTCACTTCGGCAGCGGCGCGCCCAAGGTCGAGGCCGGTCCGTTCGGCCCCGCCGGTGAGCAGATCGCCGGCTTCTGGCTGTGGGAGGTGCGTTCGCTGGACGAGGCGGTTGAATGGGCGAGCCGTGCGCCGTTCGGCAGTGGTGGCACGCTCGAACTGCGCCCCTTGATCTCCGCTGAAGACTTCGGTGAAGCCTTCACTCCCGAATTACAGCAGCAGGAACAGCGTCTGCGTGCACAGCTGGAAGGTTGACCCGATTCATCTCCCTGCCGGGCACGACCCGGCGCTACCGCCCTGAACCACACCACGGAGTATTGCCATGAAACTGATTCCCTTCCTCGGCTTCAGCGGCCAGGCCCACGAGGCGATGGCGTTCTACGCCAAGGCACTCGGTGGCCAGGTCACCTCGGAAATGAAATACCGCGACATGCCGCCCTCCGATGGCTCGCCGGGCTGCAACGAGATGCCGCCGGAAACACTGGACCACGTCGCGCACAGCCAGCTGGAAATCGGCAACGCCATCGTGATGGCAGCCGACGGCCCCGGCGGCGGCGACGGCGGCTCGACCACCATCAATGTCGACGTCGACAGCATCGAGGAAGCCGAGCGCGTGTTCGCGGCGCTGGCCGAAGGCGGCCAGGTACAGGTGCCGATTGGCGAGACATTCTGGGCGCACCGCTGGGGCATGTTGATCGACCGTTACGGCAAGCCGTGGATGGTCAACTGCATGAAGCAGCCCTGATTCCTCTCTTTCTTTCATCCACAAGGAGCTTCACCGATGAGTGCACCGCAACCGCAGATGATCTTCGTCAACCTTCCGGTGAAGGACCTGGAGAAATCCAAGGCCTTCTTCACCGCGCTGGGCTACACCTTCAATCCAACTTACACCAACGATGACGCGGCGGGCATGGTCATCAGCGAGAGTATCTACGTGATGCTGCTGACCCAACCTTTTTTCCAGCAGTTCACCAACAAGCCGATTGCCGATGCGCATACCCACACGGAAGTGATCAACGCACTCTCGGCACCCAGTCGCAAGGCAGTTGACGAGCTGGTGGACAAGGCCCTGGCCGCCGGCGGCAGCGAACCGCAGCCGGCGCGCGACCTGGGCTTCATGTACCAGCGGGGCTTCCAGGACCTGGACGGCCATCTCTGGGAAATCGCACACATGGACGGCGAGCCGGGCTGACGGCCGCCGCAGGGAGAACCCTCATGGCTTACGTGGATGCTTACGTGCTGCCGTGCCCGCAGGACAAGGTGGCGGCCTACCGCCGCCTTGCCCGCAAGGCCGGCGCGGTGTGGAAGGACCATGGCGCGCTACAGTACATGGAATGCGTGGCCGACGATGTGGAACCGGGCAAGAGCACCTCGTTCCCGCGCGCGGTCAAGGCGAAACCGGGCGAAACGGTGATCGTCGCCTTCGTGGTGTTCCGCTCGCGCGCGGCACGCGACCGTATCAACGCCAAGGTGATGGCCGACCCGCGGCTGGCGTCGCTGGGTCCGAAGGACATGCCGTTTGATACCCGGCGCATGTTCTGGGGCGGCTTCAAGCCGATTGTTGAAGCGTGAGCCACGGCGCTTGTGCGGGCCGGGCGTGCGTGCTGTGATCGGCGCATGCTCGAGCCCGCACTGACGCAGCGTCTGGAAACCCTCTGGCGGATGGAGTCGCCAGTGCTGATCGCGCGCCTGGCGCGGCTGCTCGGTGGCGATGTCGGCCGTGCCGAGGAGCTGGCCCAGGACACCTGGCTGGCCGCGCTGGAGCGTTGGCCGGAGCAGGGCATCCCGGACAATCCCGGAGCCTGGCTGATGACCACTGCGCGCAACCGTGCCATCGATGTGCTGCGCCAGCACCAGCGGGTGGCGCAGCAGCACGCGCAATGGGGCGAGGAACTGCATCCGGCGGCGCTGCCGGCACCGGATGACAGCCAGGCACTGGAAGATGACCTGGGCGATGACCTGCTGCGGCTGATGTTCGTGGCTTGCCATCCCGTGCTGCCGGCCGACGCGCGGGTGGCATTGACCCTGCGCCTGCTTGGTGGCCTGACCACCGCCGAGATCGCGCGTGCGTTCCTGCAGCCGGAGCCGACCATCGCCCAGCGCATCGTGCGCGCCAAGCGCACGCTGGCGCAGAAGCAGGTGCCCTATGAGGTGCCGCGCGCGGATGCGATGCCGGAGCGCTTGGCCTCGGTGCTGGAGGCGATCTATCTGGTGTTCAACGAAGGCTACGCGGCCAGTGCCGGCGACGACTGGATGCGCCCGGCGCTGTGCGAGGAGGCACTGCGGCTCGCGCGCATCCTGGCGCACCGGTTGCCGGTACCGCCGGTGCTGGGCCTGCTGGCGTTGATGGAACTGCAGGCCTCGCGCGCTGCGGCGCGCGCAGATGCGCAGGGTGCACCGGTGCTGCTGGACCAGCAGAACCGCACGCGTTGGGACTGGCTGCAGATCGACCGCGGGCAGCAGGTGCTGGCGCGCGCGTTGGCCCTCGGCGGCGACCAGGACCCCTATGTGTTGCAGGCGCGCATCGCGGCCTGCCATGCGGCTGCGCGTCGCGCTGACGCCACCGATTGGCCGCGGATTGCTGCGCTCTATACACAGCTGCTGCAGGTGCAACCTTCACCGGTGGTGGCCTTGAACCGGGTGGTGGCGATCCTGCGCAGCGACGGTGCCTTTGCCGCGTGGGCGCAGCTGCAGCCACTGCTGGTCGACCCGCGCCTGCGCGATTACGCGCCGCTGCAGGTGGTGCGCGGCGAGCTGCTGCAGGCACTGGGGCGTGAGCAGGACGCGCGTGAGGCTTTTGCCGAGGCCGCCCGGCTCAGCCAGAACCAGGCCGAGCGCGGTCTGCTGCGGCAACGGGCGGGCCTGCCACCCACGGAGTGAACCGACAAAGGCAGCACTTGTCGGCGGGCCCGTGAGCGGCTATGTTTCGCGCCCAGCGGACGCATGAGCGTCTGCGATCCATGCGTATTGACCGAGGAGCGGTTGGATGTATTCAAGGACGAAGAGCGCATCGCGCGCTTTTGCGCGCCTGCTTGCCTGTGCGCTGAGCCTGGCCGCATGGCCGATGGCCGTGCAGGCCGCGGACAAGTCACAGCAGGCCTATTGGGCCGGTTTTGCCTATACCGCTGACGCTGCCGCCGTGCAGGCGACCACGCCGCATGCGCATGCGGTGCTGGAACGGCGTGGCCTGGTCCCGTTGAACCAGACGCTGGCGCAGTCGCTCAAACGCCGCGCACCGGCCCACCTGGAGCTGATCGACCAGCCGGTGGCGATGCTCGACGGCACCACCAGCGCCACCGTGCTGGCCGCAGCGCTGGACCGCGAACTGGTCTCGGTCGAGCCGATCGGCGACCAGTACAAGGTGCTGGTTGAAGTGGCGCTGCAGGCGTTGTTCTTCGACTTCCGCGAGCGCCAGGTGATCGCCTCCTATCCGCTCACCCTGCAGCGCATCGACGTGCAGGACTACCGTCCGGACAACGACGATATCGACGCGATCGTCGCCGATCTGCTGTACGGCGGCGCCGATACCAGCCTGTCGCAGGTACTGGCGGCCAGCCTGTCGCAGGCCCGGCTGCCCGACGCTGCGGTGCGTCGCCTGCAGGTGGGTGGGGTGACCCTGTCCGAGGCGGTGCGCGCCAAGCTGCCCGACCCGAAGTGGGACGCGCCGCTGCGCGCCACCCTGGCCCATGAACTGTCCAAGACGCTGTCGTCCAACACCGGCGTCGGCCTGCTGCCGCCGGCTTCGGGCCAGGCGATCGGTGGCGCGATGGCCGCCCGCTTTGCAGACGGCAAGGTCTACCAGCTGAAGATTCCCGAACCCGACTACGTCATCCACGTGCAGGTCGATGCACTGAAGAACGGCGTGATCGAGGAAACCCCGGCGATGAAGACGATGCTGTTCGGCGCCTTCTTCACCGCCAAGGTGACCGAGCCGTTCTCGGGCAAGGTTTATTTCGAACAGCCGCTGCGCAAGGGTGCCACCAAGGTGGTGCCGGTCACGCAGTGGCAGGTCGACCAGTGGTCGGCCAGCTACGAAACCCTGCTGGCGGGCTTCGACGCCTTCGCCGGCGCTGCCGCCAAGCGCGCCGATTCGCGCGCCTGGCTGGACGAACAGAAGCCGGGCGGCCGCCCGTTGCAGCAGCAGACCCAAGCCCTCCAGGAGTTGATCAAGTCATGTCGTTGATGCGTACCATCCTGCTCATCCTCATCGCGCTGGTGGTGGCCTCGCCGGTCGCTGCGCAGACCGCGAGTTCGCGCGGCACCGGCTCGGCCAGCTACGGCCTGCGCCTGAGTGCCGACACCCGCGCCCAGGCCCTGAACAAGGCCAAGGTCAATGCCCTGGAGGCGTACATCGCCGAATCCGGTGCGGCCAAGCTGCGCCTGTTCGAAGCGCGCCGCGCCGAGTTCATCGGCGAGATCGACCGCTACGTGCTCAGCGCGGTGCAGCTGTCGGATACCGAAGACAAGAAGGCCAAGACCTACAGCGTCACCGTCCGCGCCGAGATCAACACCACCCTGCTGCAGACCAAGCTGGATGCCGGTTCGGCCGTGGCCGGTGCCACCGCCGCGCAGCGCTCGCTGCTGACCTTCCTGTTCATGGCGCGCTCGCAGGACACCGTGCAGTCGTTCCAGGACAAGGAATACCGCCGCGTCGATGCCAGCAGCAGCTACAGCGAGAACACCCGTGAGGGCGACAGCTTCCGCGGCAACTCGGTCAGCACCAACGGCAGCATCAACCAGAACGGTTCGGTGTCGGTCACCAGCGGCGGCAGCACCACCGCGCGCGCCGACAACATCACCTGGAAGGTGGCCAACGCCGCCGAGGTCAACACCGCGATGACCGGTGCCTTCAGCGCTGCCGGCTACGAAGTGGTTGAAGCCGAATACGTGGAAGGCGAGTCGCGCGGCCTGCTCAGCATCGAGCGCATCCGCAAGGACTTCAGCACCGGCAACGACCTGGCCCCGGCCACCCTGCGCGACACCGCCAACGGTATCCGTGCAGCCAACATCCCGTACATCGCGGTGGGCACCCTCGACGTCGGCATGCGCGACCGCGATCCGGCCAGCGGCAACACCCGCGTGTTCGTCACTGTCACCGGCAAGGTGCTGGATGTCACCGGTCGTTTCCCGCGCACCGTGTCGTCGGTCGGCCCGGTGCAGTTCTCCGGTACCGGCCCGAATGAAACCGTGGCCCGTACCAATGCGCTGCAGCTGGCAGCCGAAAAGGCCGCCCAGCAGATGATCAACGAACTGAACGTCAAGGCGGTCCGCTGATCCGCCACCCCGGTGGGTGCCGAGCTCGCTCGGCATCGCCCCGGGGTTACCGATTTCCCACGTGCCGCACCGCGGCCGTCTCTCCCAAAGGACTCTCACATGATCCGCAATACCGCTCTTGTCCTGGCCATCGCGGCCGCCACCCTGTCGATGCCGGCCCACGCTGGCCTGGGCAAGCTGAAGGACCTGACGGGCGCCTCCACCGGCTCCTCCGGCAGCACTTCCAGCGCCGCCGCGCCGAACGAAGCCGCGCAGGAAGCACTGGTGCGTCGTTTCGTCAGCTCGCAGTCGCACTCGCTGCAGGCCCAGACCTCGTTCGCCCGTGCCTTCGGCCTGGCCGAGCAGGTGCAGCTGCTGGAAGCCGAGCGCCAGGCGCTGTCGTCCGGTTCGGTCAGCGTCGATGCGATGAAGAAGTCGGTGTCGGTCAGCGAAGCCGCCCAGGCCGCGATCGACGAGCGCCAGGCCGCGCAGCCGGAGCTGAACGCTGAATCCAAGCAGCACTACGCCGAAGGCCTGGTCTCGCTGTTGTCCTCGGCTGCCGAAGCGCAGAAGCTGGGTGGCGAAGCCAGCAACTTCACCGCCGGCATGAAGAACCTGGGCGCCACCCAGATGGCCACCGTCGGTCGCAAGCTGGCCGCTGGTGCATGGGTGGCCAAGGAATCGCCGGGCTTCATCCAGGGCCTGTACGGCTCGACCAAGTCGGCCGTGACCTTCGCCAAGAAGAGCAAGGTCAAGGTGCCGTCCAACGCCGACTCGATGCTGGGCCAGCTGGACAAGATGAACTGATCCGAGGCGAATCCCCATGCGTACGACCTCCCGTTTGATCGGCCTGGGCCTGGCTGCCGCGCTGCTTGCAGCCTGTGGCAAGCAGGACACTCCTGCCGAAGCGCCCGCACCCGCCAAGGACAAGGCAACCAGTGCACTGGCCAGCAATGCGCCAGTGGACGCAGCGCCCCTGCGTGGCACGCCGGATTTCGGCGGCACCACCCAGGTCGCGCGCGAGGCCGACGGCATCGGCAGCACCCCGGAACTGGCGGTGCTGGCGGCGCTGCAGTCGGCGGTGGCGCAGGTCAACGGCGTACGCGTGGCCAGCCAGATGCAGAGCCTGCGTGCAGGCCTGCATGTGGATGTGGATGACGAACACGTCGGCGATATCCGCGCCGACGCGTTCACCCAGCAGATGATCTCCGGCTCGCAGGGCGCGGTGCTGGGCTATGAAATCCTGTCGCAGGACGAAGTGCGGCAGCTGGACGAGGAAACCATCGCCCGCGTGCGCGCCAGCGATGAAGGCTGGAGCTTCAAGGGTTCGGCGTCTACCAGCGCTTCCGGCGAAGCCACGGCCAAGGGCGCCGGCGGCTCGGCCAGCGTCAGGGAAAGCTACGACGAGAAGGTCAGCGTCGATGCCAAGCGTGGCGCCAGCTCGTTCGACTCCGACGTGACCCATCGCAGCATGCGCAGTTACTGGAAGGTGCGCGTGCGTGCACAGATTGCCCAGTACCGTGCGCCGGACGAGCAGGGCAAGCCGAAGATCGTGGTCGCGCTGCCGCGCACCAAGGCCGGCAGCTATGCCGTGGGCGATGGCCGCGTGAGTACCGATGAAGTGGCCGACGCTATCCGCGCGCGCCTGTCCGACACGCTGACCCAGACCCAGCGCTTCATCGTGCTGGACCGCGAGTTCGGCGACGAACTGCAGGCGGAGATCGACCACATCAACAGCGGCAACGTGCGCCTGCAGGACACCGCCCGCGTCGGCCAGCAGCTGGCGACCGACCTGATCCTGATCCCGACCATCGAACGCTTCGAGTACCCGCGCAGCGTGCGCAACCTGCGCATGTCCGACCGCCAGGTGACCTCGTACGCCGGTGGCGGCCGCATCACCCTGCGCCTGATCAACGCCACCACCGGCCAGGTGGTGATGTCCGACAGCTTCGATCACCAGCTGGCCTCGACCGGACCGAGCACCCTGCCGCGCGTGGTCAACGGCCGCAACATGGCCGCGGCGATGATGGAATCACTGTCCGGCCAGATCGGTACCACCATCGTTACCACGCTGTTCCCGGTGTCGGTGGTTTCGGTGGACGGTGACCAGGTGGTGCTGAGCCAGGGCGGCGAAACCCTGCAGGCCGGCCAGCGCTGGCAGGCCGTGCGCCTGGGCGAGGAACTGAAGGACCCGCAGACCGGCCGCTCGCTGGGCCGCAGTGAACACCCGTGCTGCACCATTCGCATCGACCGCGTTGCTGCACAGACCTCGTACGGCACCATTGAGGACGGCGTCGACGCGCTGCGCGGCGGCTTCCGTCCGGGCCAGATCGAACTGCGCCAGAAGCTCGGCAGCAAGCCGGCTGCCGCCGCTGCTGGCGCAACGTCCTCGGCTGCACCGGCCGCCGCCGCGCGCCCGGCGGCCAAGCCAAAGCCCAAGCCTGCCGCCGCCCCGGCCGAAGATCCGAACTGGTAACAGGCCCAAGCAACACACCGATGGGGTCAGAGACCTTTCCCGCAGGGAAAGGGATCTGACCCCTTCTTGTTTCCGTTCGTGTCGACCAAGGTCGACACCCACCAACAGCAGCGTCCCCCGCAACCGGACCCACCCCGCCATGCCACGGAATGCCTGCGTCTGCTGTTGTTGTTGCTGTTGCTTCGGCCGTTGCCGTTGTTTCTGCGGGTGCAGGGCGCAGCCCTGCCGAACCCCTTACACTCCAGAAGGATTTCCCTGCTGGAGAGAGCAATGAAACGAGTGGTACTGGGCGTGCTGGCCCTGTCGGTGTCGAGCGCACTGATGGCGGCCACCCCGAAATTCGATGGCGCGCGGATCTCCGCCGACGTCAAGGAACTGGCCTCCGACGCCTACGAAGGCCGCTCGCCGGCCACTGCCGGCGAAGAGAAGACCATCGCCTATCTCAGCAAGCAGTTTGCCGACGCCGGCCTGCAGCCGGGCGGCGACCTCAAGGACGGCAAGCGCCTGTGGACCCAGGCCGTGCCGCTGCGCAAGGGCGACATCGTCGGCGCACCGCAGCTGGCGCTGCACCAGGGCGGCAAGACCGTTGCGCTGGAGCAGGGCAAGCAGATCGCCGTGCGTGCCGCCATGAACGGCGCCAGCAACGTCGACATCAGCAAGGCCCCGCTGGTGTTCCTCGGCTACGGCGTGAAGGCCCCGGAGCGCAACTGGGACGACTTCAAGGGCGTGGACTTGAAGGGCAAGATCGCTGTCGTGCTGATCAACGACCCGGACTTCGAAACCGGCCAGGGTGATTTCGACGGCAAGGGCATGACCTATTACGGCCGTTGGACCTACAAGTACGAGGAAGGCGCCCGCCAGGGTGCGCTGGGCGTGCTGATCGTGCACGAGACCGCGCCGGCGTCGTATGGCTGGGCCACCGTGGCCGGTTCCAACACCAACACCATGTTCGATGTGGTGCGCGACAACCCGGCCGAGAGCCATCCGCTGCTGGAAGGCTGGATCCAGCGTGACCTGGCGGTGGAGCTGTTCCGCTCCGCCGGGCAGGACTTCGAGGCGCTGAAGAAGAAGGCGCAGCAGCGCGACTTCACCCCGGTGGCGCTGACCGGCGCCAGCCTGGACGCGAAGTACGCGGTGAAGACCGAAGTGATCACCTCGCACAACGTCGCCGCGCGCCTGGAAGGCAGCAGTCACCCGGACGAGACGATCATCTACAGCGCGCACTGGGACCACATCGGCGTGGGTGAGCCGGACGCACGCGGCGACCGCATCTTCAACGGCGCACTGGACAATGCCAGTGGTACCGCCTCGCTGATCGAACTGGCCCGTGGCTTCGCCAAGGAAAAGCGCCCGCAGCGCTCACTGCTGTTCCTGGCGGTCACCGCCGAGGAGAAGGGCCTGCTGGGTTCGGAGTACTACGCCACCCATCCGCTGTATCCGCTGGAAAAGACCGTGGCGGTGATCAACATGGACGGCATGGCGCCGTTCGGCCCGTCGCGTGATTTCGGCATCTACGGTGCCGCGCGCTTCGAGCTGCTGGACCAGCTGAAGGACGTGGCCAAGGGCTGGGACATCCGCTACACGCCGGACCCGAAGCCGGAAGCGGGCCTGTTCTTCCGCTCTGATCACTTCCCGTTCGCCAAGCGCGGCGTGCCGGCACTGTCCTGGTCGGCTGGCCAGGACTGGGTGGACGGTGGCGTGGCCGCAGGCAAGAAGGCCTCCGAGGGCTACACCGCCAAGCGCTACCACCAGCAGGGCGACGAGTGGCAGCCGGACTGGGTGTTCGCCGGTGCCGCCCGCGACCTGGAAGTGCTGTACACGCTGGGCAACCAGCTGGCCAACGCGCGCAGCTGGCCGAACTGGAGCAAGGACGAGTCGTTCCGCGCCGTGCGTGACGCCAGCGCCGACCAGCGCAAGTAAGGCGCCTGCAACCCGCAGTAATCGCCCCCTGAGTCAGGGGGCAGCGCCGGAGGCGCGGGGGTGTGGAGGCTGCTGAGAGGGGCCCACGGCTTGCGCAGGCGAGTCCCCGGCTCTACCAGATGGCCTTCCATCCCCGCTTTCCAGGCCTTCGTCGCAGCCCGCTTGCTTGCCCGATGGGCCGCCCTATGCTCGGCTCACCCCCTTCCACCAAGGCGCCGCCGTGATCGCCAGCCTCTCCCTCATCCTCCGTCACTTGCTGGCCTGGGCCGCGGCACTGTTCGTGGCCGGCATGGTCTGGAGCGGTATTTTCAGCGGCATGAACGATGGTCCCGGCTGGGTATTCGGGCTGCTGGTGATGTTCCTGATGATCTCCGCGCTGGGCAGTGCGGTGACCCATGTGCGCCGGGTCTGGCTGGTGGCGGGCCGCCTCGATGGTGCCACCCTGTCCGGACGCCAGCGCCGGCAGATCGAACTGCCGATGGATGCCGGCCACGCCTTTGCCGTGGTCGAGGCGGCGGTGGGTGAACTGCCGCGGGTGGAAGAGGTGGAAAGCTCGGCCGGCAGCCTGCAGGTGCGCGCCTATGTACGCCGCGTCGACCTCTGGAACGGCCGCCAACCGTCGCGCTGGAACCTGCCGGCGCGGCTGGCGATCAAGCGCAACAGCGTGCTGGCCACGGTCACGCCAGGGCAGGGCACCAGCACCGTCACCCTGTTGTTCGAACCGGACGCCGGCTGGTGGGCCGACCTGCTGGCGCTGGACGAGGGCAGCAACTACGAGAACGCCGAAGCGGTCACCCGCGCGATCAGCCGCCGTGTTGCCGACCAGCGCCGCGACGAGCAGGCCGCGGCCGAGCAGACCCAGGTGGAAAAGGAACTGTCGGTGGCGCGGCTGAACCTGCTGCACGCGCAGGTGGAACCCCACTTCCTCTACAACACGCTGGCCAATGCGCAGGTACTGACGCGCACCGACCCGGCGCGTGCCGAACAGATGCTCGGCCACTTGATCCAGTACCTGCGCAGCTCGTTGCCGCAGGTGGACGAATCGGTATCCACGCTGGGCGTGGAGCTGGAGCGCACCCGCGCCTACCTGGAAATCCTGCGTATCCGCATGGGCGCACGCCTGGCGGTGGAAGTGCAGGTACCGAACGAACTGCACGGCGTGCACCTGCCGGCGATGGCACTGCAGACACTGGTGGAGAACGCGATCAAGCACGGCCTGGAACCCAAGCCCGGCGGTGGCACGATCTGGATCCTGGCGCGCGGCTTCGATGACCACGTGACCGTGACCGTGGCCGACGATGGGCTCGGCTTCGGCCAGGGCACCAGCGGTACCGGCATCGGCCTGAAGAACCTGCGCGAGCGCCTGCGCCTGACCTGCGGTGAGCAGGCCGGCGTGGCGATCGTTGCCAACTTCCCCAGCGGCGTGGCCGCGACCATGACCCTGCCGCAGTCGCACAAGGAGCGCAGCCATGCCGCTTGAAGCCCTGATCGCCGAAGATGAGGAACTGCTGCGGCAGTCACTGGTGGAGCAGCTGGGCCGGCTGTGGCCGGACCTCAAACTGGTGGCCCAGTGCGAGGATGGTGCCAGCGCGCTGGAGCAGCTGGCCGAGACGCAGCCGGACATCGCCTTTCTCGACATCCGCATGCCCGGCATCAGCGGCATCGAAGTCGCGCGCTCGCTGTCCGAGCTGAGCCCGCGCACCCAGGTGGTGTTCGTCACCGCCTACGACCAGTACGCCATCGATGCGTTCGAGCAGGGTGCGATGGACTACCTGCTGAAGCCGGTCAGTGACGAACGCCTGCTGGCGACCCGCGAACGCATCCTGTCCCGGCTGCCATCGACGCGCCAGGACGATGCCGTGCTGGAGCGGCTGCTGCAGCGGTTGGGTCCATCGCAGGGCGCTGCCGAGCGCCCGCCCTTGGCCTGGATCACCGCCAGCAACGGCCGCGAGACGCAGCTGATCATGCTGGAAGACGTGGCCTACTTCCGCGCCGACAACAAGTACACCACCGTGGTCACCGCCGCCGGCGAAAGCCTGCTGCGCACACCGTTGCGCGAATTGCTGGAAGTGCTCGATCCGCAGCACTTCCGCCAGATCCATCGCTCCACCATCGTCAACATGAAGGCGGTGGCGGCAGTGAGCCGCGACGACACCGGGCGCGGCGTGCTGCGCCTGCGCGGGCGCACGGAGACGCTGGTGGTCAGCCAGCCGTTCATGAGCCTGTTCCGCGGCATGTAGCCGCAGCTGCATCACCCCTGCACCGAGGAACGAACATGCCCCGTCTGCTGATTGCGTGCGTCGTCGTGCTGGCGCTGGCCGGCTGCGAAAAATCCCGCAACACCTCGATCACCCGCACCCAGGCCAACGGCGTGGATACGCTGTACAGCAAGGGCACCGTCGTCGATGGCGAGGCACGCTTCCAGTGCATTGCCAGCAGCAGTGGCGCCTGCCACTACCTGGTGCTCGATCCGGCCTGCAGCCCCGATGCCGCGTGTGCCACGCCGCCGCTGCGCCGGTTCGCGGTGGCGGTGGGAAAGACCGAGGCCATGCGTGGCCTGCCCGACGGCTTCCGCCAGTGCGTCAGCCAGGACCCGATAGAACAATGCCACCGTGAGTGATCACGGTGGCATTGTGGGTCCCCCCGCTTCCCTGAAGGGTCAGTAGGCAGGTTGCAGCGTCAGGTCGTGATGGTGTTCGGTCTCGCCCACATGGTTCAGGCGGCCGACCAGTTCGGAGTGCTGCTTCATCCGCCCGATCTCGGTCATGATGCGGATGTCTTCATGGCGCAGTTCGCGCTTGGCGGTAACCGCCTGCTTGTAGTCCAGCACTTCCGGGTAGTGCTCGGCCAGGTCCAGCGCCTCGGCCACGTGCTCGACGCTGTCAGCCTTGGAGCTGATGCGGGCGCGGCTGTTGAAGGCCTTCATCCAGCGCTCGAAACCGGCGGTACGGTCGAACATGTTGGCCATGAACCAGATCACGAACAGGATCGAGATCCACGAACCGAACACCACGACCACGCGGGTGAAGGTGATGTGGTAATCGTCGCGCCACAGGTAGTTGGTGATCAGGCCGAGGATCAGCAACGAGGCCGCCTGCCAGCCGACGATCGAGGCGATCAGCCACTGGCACTTGGCCTGGGCCAGCACAGCCACTTCATCGCGGATCTGCTGCTCGCTGAGGCTGCGCCAGTGCGCGACCTGTTTTTCGAACGGGCTGCTGTAGAGCTCGTTGTCGCGAAGCAGTAGTCCCAAACCCTTGAACAAAGCAATCATGGCTGGCTCCTTGTGGAACGTGCGTCGATCAGCGTTGGACGGTGTGGCGGGTTCAGTTCTAGCACTTCCAGCGAGCCGTGCAATGGGCGCAATGCCAAGCGGCGCAAGGGTTTTGTCTGAATGGGTGAATCTTGTTGCATGGCAGCATCGCGGTCGTAGCCTGCGACAGGATGTCGCAGGGTGAAACGTGCTGCAGTCGCACATGAAATCGTAGCTGAGCGCGGAGACTCGCCGCCGCCGTCGTGATCGCCCAGAATCGGTGTCGACCGCGCAACGTGCGGCCGTTCCTCCGCCTTTCCTGGATCTGCAATGCCGGCTCTGCTGCAGCGACTCTCCCGCCCCGTCACCGCGCCGATCCGGCGTTGGGTACTGGAGGCCTTCCCGCGTGGCCAGAGCGGCATCGATTACGACCATCCGCAGGGCGACCCGGGCTGGTTCGGCCCGGACAGCGTGACCTGGCGGCTGCACGCCGAATTCCCCTCGATGCTTGCCGGTGGCCTGTGCGCGCTGATGCTGCAGACGCTGCACCCCCGCGCGCTGGCCGGGGTCTATGACCACTCCAATTTCCGCCAGGACCTGGTGGGGCGCCTGCGCCGTACCACGGCCTTCGTTGCCGGCACCAGCTATGCGCCCACCGGCGAGGTGGAGGCGCTGGTGGCCAAGGTACGCCGCATCCATGCGCAGATCCGCGGGCAGACCGCGCAGGGCGAACCCTACGCCGCCGATGATCCGCAGCTGCTGACCTGGGTGCACGTGACCGAAGCATTCGGGTTCCTGCAGGGTTTCCGTCGTTACGGACGCGAGGTGCCGGCACCCATCGCCGATCGCTACTACGACGAATACCGCTGCGTGGCCGAGGCGCTGGGCGCGGTGGATGTGCCGCGCAGCGAAACGGAAGTGGCGGCGTACTTCTGTGCACGGCAGCCGGAGCTGCGCGTCGACGAACGCTCGCGCGAGGTGCTGGAGGTGCTGTCCGGGGTGCGCCTGCCGGTACCGGTGCCGGGGTTGTCGCGCGAAGTGTTCCTGGGTGCGGGCGCGGCACTGCTGCCGGACTGGGCCGAAGGCATGCTTGAACGCAATGCGCGCCAGCGCGCGCAGGCGGCAGCTTCAGCGAAGCTGATGCAGGGCATGGCGCCGCTGTTCCGCCGCGCGCTGCCCGATGGCCTGGCCAGCCGCGCCTGTGCGCGCATGGGCGTGCCGGTAGACGTCCTGCGCGAGTGGCCCGCGGTTGCCGGGTAGGTGCCAACCTTGGTTGGCACGTGTTTCACGCGGTGCCGCAGAAGCGAGCGGCTTCCGCAGTAGATCCACGCCATGCGTGGATGGGCGTTACCCGGCCACCTTCAACCCACGCAACAGCATTCCCAATGCCGTCGTTGCTTTGCGCAGGCGCGCATCACCGTCCTCGCCGTCGGCGATCCAGAACGCGGCCTCGGCCAGGCTGCCGTAGATCAGCGATGCCAATGCCTGCGCATCCACGGGTGCCACCACGCCCTGCGCGATCAACTGTTCGATCAGCTGCTGCATCGAGTGCACGCAGTGGCGCTGCGATTCCGGTGAGGCGCCACCGAGCACCGCGCGCGCGTCGCGCAGCACGATGCGCTGGATCTCCGGTTCCAGCGCCAATTCCAGGTAGGTGCGGCAGCGTTGCACGAAGCCGTGCCAGGCATCGTCTGCGCCGTCGCTGATCGCCTGCAGGCGCAGGTCGGTCTCGGCGTCGAGCTGGGCGACCACGGCTGCCAACAGGCCCTTCTTGTCACCGAAGTGGTGGTAGAGCGCACCCCGGGTCAGACCGGCCTGGGCAGTCAGGTCATCCATCGAGGTGGCGGCATAGCCATGCGCGCTGAATACCCGGCGGGCGGTGGCCAGCAGGCTGGCGCGGGTTTCTTCCATCTCGGCGCGGGTGCGACGGACCATTCGGAGCTCCTTACATACGCGGTGCATGATTATTTACATACGAGACGTATGAATGTAGCCTCTTATTCATACGCTCTGTATGTATTGTCGTGGCGCCGCGTGCGCCAGGCAAGCCGCTGCCCTGGAGAATTCGATGGCCACCCCCTACCGCGACCTGTTCGCCACCCCCGGTACCGCTGGCCTTGCCCTCGCGGGTCTGCTGGCACGCCTGCCATTGCCGATGACCGGCATCGGCATCATCACCCTGCTGTCGCAGCTGCGCGGCAGCTATGCACTGGCCGGCGCGGTGTCGGCCACCTTCGTGCTGACCTACGCGCTGCTGTCGCCGCAGGTGTCGCGCTGGGTCGACCGGCGTGGGCAGGGCAGGGTCCTGCCCTGGGCCACGGCGGGCAGTGCCACCGGGTTGCTGGCTCTGCTCGCCTGCACGCTGCTGGCCGCGCCGGACTGGAGCCTGTTCATTGCGGCGATGCTGGCCGGCTGCATGCCCAGCGTGTCGGCGATGGTGCGTGCGCGCTGGACCGCGATCCACCGCGGTCGCCCGCAGCTGCAGACTGCGTATTCGCTGGAAACTGTTTTCGACGAGGTCACCTTCATTGCCGGGCCGCCGTTGTCAGTTGGATTGTCGGTGGCGGTATGGCCACAGGCCGGCGTGTTGGCGGCCGCCCTGTTGCTGGTGGTCGGCGTCGCCGCACTGGTGCTGCAGCGGGGCACCGAGCCACCGCTGCGGCACTACGAAGGCGCAATACCCTCGCGCTCGCTGCTGCGGCAACCGGAGATCCGCCTGTTGGCGTTGCTGATGCTGGCGATGGGTGTGATCGTCGGCACTGTCGACATCACCAGCGTGGCCTTCGCCGAACAGCGGGGGCAGCCGGTGGCCGCCAGCGCGGTGCTGTCGGCCTATGCGCTGGGCAGCTGCGCAGCGGGCCTGCTGTTCGGTGCGTTGAAGCTGCAGGTGCCGTTACCGCGCCTGTTGCTGACCGGCGCTGCGGCCACCGCGCTGACCACGCTGCCGTTGCTGTGGGTCGGCAGCCTGCCGGCGCTGGCCGTGGCGGTGCTGCTGGCCGGGTTGTTCTTCGCGCCGACGATGATCGTGGCGATGTCGCTGGTCGAACAGCGCGTGCCCGAATCGCGCCTTACCGAAGGCATGACC
Organism: Stenotrophomonas sp. 85239_Sma; assembly: GCF_056481725.1. Classification (NCBI taxonomy): domain Bacteria; kingdom Pseudomonadati; phylum Pseudomonadota; class Gammaproteobacteria; order Lysobacterales; family Lysobacteraceae; genus Stenotrophomonas; species Stenotrophomonas sp. 85239_Sma. The sequence continues at coordinate 490,964 of NZ_CM151163.1, forward strand.
TGGTTGCTGGCCGGACTGAACATCGGCGTGGCGCTGGGCGCGGCGCTGTCCGGGCAGAGCGTCGATGCGGGGGGCGTGCGCAGCGGCTTTGTCGTTGCGCTGGTGGCAGGCGGCGGCGTGCTGCTGTTCGCCGTGCTCGCGCAACGTGCACTGCGCCCGTCTGCCGCATCCACATCCCCTGAAGGAATCATCCCGTGAGCGCATCATCGCCTGCGCACGCCGCGCCTGTGCCCCGTCCGCCGTGGTGGGCGGTTTCCGCCGTCGGCCTTGCCACGTTCTCGGTGGTCACCACCGAAATGCTGCCGGTGGGCCTGCTGACCCCTATCGCCGACGATCTGGGTGCCTCCACCGGCACCGCCGGGCTGATGATCTCCCTGCCGGCGATGCTGGCGGCGCTGTTCGCACCGCTGGTGGTGATCGCAGCCGGTGGCATCGATCGTCGCCGCATCCTGTGCGTACTGCTGGGCCTGCTGCTGATCGCCAACCTTGCGTCGGCACTGGCACCGGGCATCGGCTGGCTGCTGGCCGCGCGCGTACTGGTGGGGTTCTGCATGGGCGGCATCTGGGCCATCGCCGGTGGGCTGGCAGCGCGCCTGGTACCTGCGCAGCGCATCGGCCTGGCCACCTCGATCATCTTCGGCGGCGTGGCCGCAGCATCCGTGCTGGGCGTGCCGCTGGGCGCGCTGATCGGCGACGCACTGGGCTGGCGCTGCGCGTTTGCGGCGATGGCGCTGTTCAGCGCGGCGGTGATGCTGCTGCATCTGCGCGTGGTTCCGGCGTTGCCGGTCACCACGTCGGTGCGGCCGCGGCAGTTCGTGCAGCAGCTTGGCCAGCACGACCTGCGGCGTGGTCTGTGGCTGACTGTGCTGCTGGTGTCCGGGCACTTCATCGCGTTTACCTATGTGCGGCCGCTGCTGACATCCGTCTCCAGCGTGGAACCGTCGTGGATCGATGCACTGCTGTTCGCCTACGGCCTGGCCGGCATCGCTGGCAACTTCATCGCCGGGCCGATGGCCGCGCGGCATCCACGTGGCACGCTGCTGCTGATCGCATCGGGCCTGCTGCTGACGCCGCTGTTGTTCCTGTGGCTGGGCGGCACGCCGGCCGGCGGCATTGCGGTGCTGTTGCTGTGGGGCCTGGCCTACGGCGGCGTGTCGGTCGCCCTGATGAGCTGGATGATGAAAGCGGTGCCGCAGGCCGTGGAGATCGCCACGGCGTTGTATGTCGCAGTGTTCAACATCGGCATCGCACTGGGCGCATGGGGCGGTGGCCGGCTGCTCGATGGCATCGGGCTGCACGCCACGCTGTGGGCGGCGGCGGTGTTGGCTGCGAGCGCTCTGCTGATGGCGGCCACCACCCGCAGGTAGATCCATGCCGTACCAACCAAGGTTGGCACCCACCAGAGCGGGGCATGTGCCAACCAGGGGTGGCCGCTACCGGGAAATGAAACGGGCGCCTTGCGGCGCCCGTTCGATTCACATCACCACACCTTGACCCGCTTGTCCGGGGCCAGGTACAGCTTCTGGCCTTCCTTCACTTCGAACGCCGGGTACCAGGCGTCGATGTTGCGCACGGTCAGTGCGCGGAACTGGCCCGGTGCATGCACATCGGTCAGCAGCGAATTGCGCAGGGCCTGCTCGCGGCTCTTGCTGCGCCACGCCTGGGCGAAGCCGAGGAAGAAGCGCTGGTCCGGGGTGAAGCCTTCCAGGGTCTGGCCCGGCTTGCCCTGCAGCGACAGCTGGTAAGCGTCGTAGGCGGTCCCCAGGCCGGCCACGTCGGCGATGTTCTCGCCCAGGGTCAGCTTGCCGTTCACGTGCACGCCGGGGAACGGCTCGTAGCTGCTGAACTGCGCGGCCAGCGCATCACCGGCCGCGTTGAACTGCTTCAGGTCTTCGGCGGTCCACCAGTTGTGCAGCTTGCCGGTCTCGTCGAACAGCGCGCCGGCGTTGTCGAAGCCGTGGCTGATCTCGTGGCCGATCACCGCGCCGATCGCACCGTAGTTCACCGCATCGTCGGCGGCGCCGTCGAAGAACGGCGGTTGCAGGATCGCGGCCGGGAACACCAGGCGGTTTTCCAGCGGCACGTTCATCGCGTTGATGGTCTGCGGCAGCATCGCCCACTCACTGTGGTCGACCGGCTTGCCCAGCTTGGCGATGTTGCGCTGGTACTCGAACAGCTCGGCGCGCTGTGCATTGCCCAGCGGGTCATCGCGGCGGATCTCAAGGCCGGTGTAGTCGCGCCACTTCTCCGGATAGCCCATGCCGACGGTCAGGCCGTTCACCTTGGCCTTGGCACGTGCCTTGGTCTGTGGCGACATCCACGACAGTGCATCGATGCGCTTGGCGAAGGCGGCGATGATGTTCTTCGCCATCTCGTCCGCGCGTTCCTTGGTCTTGGCGTCGAAGTGCTTCTCGACATAGCGCTTGCCGATGGCTTCGCCGACCGCATGGTTGGCGTCGTCCACCGCGCGCTTCCAGCGGTCGCTCTGCTGCGGCGTGCCGCTCAGCGCGGTGCCGTGGAAGGCGAAGCGGGCATCGGCGAATTTCTTCGGCAGGTAAGCGGCGGCACGGTCCAGCGCGTGGAAGGCCAGGTAATCCTTCCAGACATCCAGCGGCTCGGTGGCGACCAGCTTGGACAGGCCGGCCACGGCCTTGGGCTGCCACACGATGAAGTCCTGCTGCTTGGCCAGCGCGGCTGCGTCGAGGAAGGCGTTCCAGTCCATGCCCGGCGCCTTGGCAGCGAAGTCGGCCTGGGTCCAGGGGTTGGCACCCTTGGTCACGTCGTTGGTTTCTTCCTGGGTGGCGTGCGCCTGCGCGATCTTCGTTTCCAGCGCGAGGATGCGCTGCGCCTTGCCGGCCGGGTCGGCGACGCCGGCCAGCTGCAGCATCTGCGCGATGTAGGCCTGGTACTGCTTGCGCAGTTCGGCCATGCGGCCGCCGCCCAGGTAGAAGTCGCGGTCGGGCATGCCCAGGCCGCCCTGCACCAGGTAGGGCGCGGTGCGGTCCGGCTGCAGCAGGTCCACCGACACCCACAGGCCGAACAGCCGGTCGGTGTAGAAGTTGGTGGCGTTGAGCAGGTCGACGTCGGCGCGCAGGTCGCCGCCCAGGGCGCGGGCCAGGCCGGCCTTGTCGGCAATCGCATCGATGGCCTTCAGCTGCGGCTGCACCGGCGCGATGCCGTGCTGCTCGATGCCGGCTTCGTCCATGTAGGCGGCGTAGTAATCGCCGATCAGCTTGTCGTCACCGCTGGCCTGGGTGTTGCCGGCGGCCCCTTCAAGGATGGCGCGGGTATCGGCCAGGGTCTTCTCGGCGATGACGTTGAAGCTGCCGAAGCGCGAACGGTCGGCCGGAATCTCGGTGTTCTTCACCCACGTGCCGTTGGCGAAGCCGAAGAAATCATCGCCGGCGGTGATGCTGCGGTCCATGCCGCTGGCATCGAAGCCGAAGCTGCCCAGCATCGGCTTGGCCGCTGCGGGTGCGGCATCGGCCGGCGCGGCGGTACCGGCGGCCGGTTCGGCCGGGCGGTCGCAGGCGGCCAGGGACAGGCTGGCAACGATGGCCAGCGCCAGGGTGGGACGGCGCAGCTTGGACATGGACTTCTCTTGCAGCGGAAAACCCCAAGTCTAATCCGCTCCGGCGCCACTGGCCGCCCCCCCTGCAGGTCCCGCCCCGTGCAGGATCTGGCTGAACGCGCAGACGCGATCTTCACGCCGTCACCGGGGTGGTGCATGCTGGACCCCGGAGCCCTGCGCGGACACGGGGAGGTGGCCATGCAGGACGGGGTCAGGCGTCAAGAATGGCGTCCGCCGGCCGTTGAGGTCGGGGACGTGGAGGATTCGTTCGCGCATGAAGCCAGCCGACTGCACAAGGAAGATCAACCGATGCCCGCGCTGAAACGGGCGTTGGCCCGGCCGCTGCGCGCCATCACCTGGGGCGGCGTGCTGCTGGGCGTGCTGCTGGTGGCCGGCCTGGCCACCATGCTGGCCAATGACCACCACCGTCGCCTGGAAGCGGCGCAGCGGCAGAGCCGTGCGCTGGCGGTGGGCAGCGAGCGCCTGCTGGCGCTGGAGCTGCGCAACCTGGAGCGGGCCATGTCCGGCATCGCCACCGACGCCGCCGAGCTGTTCCGCAGCGTGCCGGCACAGGCGCCGGCCCTGCTGGATGCCTCCATCGGCGGCGTGCTGCGCCGGCACGCCGAGCTGCACAGCATCGTAGTGCTCGACAGCCATGGCCGACCGCTGACGGCCGGCAAGGGCGACCTGCAGCTGCCGCTGTGGACCGACCCGCAACGCCGAGGCCAGGGCAGCGCGCTGTATATCGGCCCGCCGCAGCGGGCCAGTGATGGCGGCTGGGTGGTCCCGCTGGCGCTGCCGATGGCCGGCGACCGCTGGCTGCTGGCGCGGCTGCGCTGTGGCGAACTGCAGCGCATCGTCGGTGGCCTTGATGTCGGCCCCAACGGACTGGTCTCGATCAGCGACGCCGAAGGCTACATGCTGGCCCGCGTGCCCGACCCGCACGGCACGGTGGGCCGCCGCTACGATCTGCCGCGCCGTGACCTGCTCGGCAAGCAGGCGGTGGTCGAGCTGGGCAGCCTGCCCGGCGTGGTCGACGGCGTGCCGCGCATCATCACCATCAGCACGCTGGAACGCAGCCCGCTGGCGGTGCAGGTCGGCTTGGCCGACGAGGACGTGCTGGCGCCGTGGTGGCCGTACCTGCAGGCGTCGGTGGCGATCATGCTGGCCTACATCGCGGTGTTGCTGGTGCTGCTGTACGCCGTGCGCCGCAGCACCCGCAGCCAGCAGGCGATGGCCGAGGAGCTGAAGACAGGCCACGCCGAGCTGCGCCTTGCGCATCAGGTCGGGCGTGTCTGCACGTGGTACGTGGACGAGGATGCCGCACTGCTGCGCTGGTCGCCGCTGGCGCGCGAGATCTTTGGCGTGCAGACCGATGCCCTGCCGGTCGCCGATTTCTTCGCACGGGTGCATCGCGATGATGCCGCGCGCCTGCAGCAGGCCTTCGACCAGGCCTTCGCCGGTGGCGCGGTGCTCGACCAGGTGTTCCGCTTGGTATTGCCCGGGGGTGCAGTGCGCTGGGTGGGCGCGCGCGGGCAGCGGGTGGAGGTGGCCGACAGCGAGCGCCGCATGATCGGTGCGCTGACCGATCTGAGCGAGCGCTACCAGGCCCGCGAGCAGATGAGCGAGGTGGAACGCCGCTTCCGCCTGTTGTTCGACCGCAACCCGGCGCCGTTCTGGGTATTCGACCCGGACACGCTGCGCTTCATCGAGGTCAACGATGCCGCGGTGCGCCAGTACGGCTACAGCCGCGACGAGTTCCTGGCGATGAGCATCCTCGACATCCGCCCGCGCGAAGGCTGGGATGAGGTGAAGGGGGCGATCGCCAAGGCCCGCGTCGGCGAGCTGCAGGACGCCACCGTGCGCCTGCACCGGCGCAAGGACGGCAGCGTGTTCGAAGTGCGTGCCCACCTGTCCAGGCTCGACTTCGATGGACAGCCCGCGTGCCTGGTGCTGGCCGAGGACGTCAGCGAACGGCTGGCCTACGAGCGTGACCTGGCCTACCAGGCACGGCACAACCCGGCCACTGGCCTGCTCAACGTGCGCGCCCTGACCGAGCAGCTGGACGAGCAGCAGGAGGGCTACACCATCGCCTTCGTGCAGCTGCGCGGCCTGCAGCTGGTGGCCGATACGCTGGGCCGCGAGATAGGCGATGCGGTGCTGCAGTCGATGGCGACCCGGCTCGGTGGCCTGGGCGCGCGCTGTGGCACGCTGGCATTCCAGCCGGCGGAGGACTTCGTGTTCGCCATCGGTGCCGAGCACGATACCCAGCGCGTGCTGGACGACCTGCTGCAGATCGTGTCGGCGCCGATGCGTGGCAAGGACTCGCTGCATCAGTTCGAACCGCGCATCGGCGTGGCCGTGCACATCGCCGGTGACGGCCACAGCGCCGAACAGGTGATCGGCATGGCTGCACAGGCCGCGCACGCGGCGCGCGCCGAGGGCAACGTGGTGGTCTGGTTCGACGCGGCGGTGACCACGCGCCTGGCCGATCGCCTGCGCCTGGCCGGACGCATCCACGCCGCCATCGACAACGAGTTCCAGCTGTATTTCCAGCCGATCCGGCATGCCAGCGATGGCAGCCCGGCCGCGCTGGAGGCCCTGCTGCGCTGGCCGCAGGCCGACGGCAGCTTCATTCCGCCCAACGAGTTCATCCAGCTGTGCGAGGACACCGGGCTGATCCTGGCGCTGGGCCGCTGGGTGATCCGCGCGGCGGCGAAGGCGCAGCGCCGGCTGGTCGAGGCCGGTTGGGGCGAGCTGCCGATCGCGGTCAATGTATCGGCGGTGCAGTTCTTCAACAGCGACCTGGTGGCCGAGTTCACCCGCGCCCAGCAGGACTTCGGCCTGGCCCGCGGTGCGCTGCACGTGGAACTGACCGAGAGCAGCCTGATGCGCAAGCCGGCGCAGGCGATGCAGACCATGCAGCGCCTGCATGAGCAGGGCATCAGCGTGTCGCTGGATGACTTCGGCACCGGCTATTCCAGCATGTCCTACCTGCAGCACCTGCCGCTGGACATCCTGAAGATCGACCGCAGCTTCGTCGCCGACGTGGAAACCAATCCACGCAATGCCTCGATCTGCCGCGCGCTGCTGTCACTGGGCCACAGCATGGGCCTGACCATCATCGCCGAGGGCGTGGAAACGCCGGGGCAGCTGGACTGGCTGGCTGCGCACGGCTGCGACCAGGTGCAGGGCTACCTGCTGGGGCGGCCGGCACCGCTGGAACGGATCATCGACGCGCTGGATGAAGTTCCTGCCTGAGCGGGTTTCGCATCTGCCGGCCGCTGGCTGGCAGACGCCAGACTCGGCTATACCCCGGCTTCCACCAGATGGTCGATGAAACTGCGCACTTTCGGTGCCAGGTGGCTGCGGCTGGCATAGACCGCGAAGATGCCGATCGGCGAGGCCTCCCACTCGGGCAGCACGCGCACCAGGCGGCCATCGGCCAGCGCGTCTTCCAGCAGGAAGTCGGGCTGCAGGATCACGCCCATGCCGGCGATCGCCGCTTCGCGCAGCACGTCGCCGTTGTTGGCGTGCAGCAGGCTGCTCACCGAGACCTTCACTTCGCCGCCCGGCCCCTGCAGCGGCCAATGGTCGCCGGCGGCCCAGTAGCTGTAGCTCAGGCACGCGTGCGCCTGCAGGTCCTGCGGTGTCTGTGGGGTACCGCGTGCGGCCAGGTAGGCCGGCGCGGCGCACAGGCTCACCCGCGATTCGCCCAGGCGGCGCGCGATCAGCGTCGGCCCGGGCTCGCGGGTGATGCGGATGGCCACGTCGTAGCCTTCCTCCACCATGTCCACCAGGCGGTCGGACAGGGCCAGGTCCAGCTCCACCTGCGGGTAGCGTTCGCGGTAGCTGGCCAGCAGCGGGCCGAGGCGGGCGATGCCCCAGCTGACCGGTGCGTTGATGCGCAGCGTGCCGGAAGGCTCCAGCGCCTGCGCACCGATGCTGGCCTCCAGCGCGTCGAACTCGGCCAGCAGGCGCACGCACTGGGCGTAGTAGGCGGCGCCGGCACTGGTCGGGCTGACCCGTCGCGTCGTGCGGTGAAGCAGGCGGGTGGACAGGCGCTTTTCCAGCGCGGCGACCTGGCGGGTGACGCCGGCAGTGGACAGGTCCAGGGCCTGGGCGGCGGCGCTGAAGCCATTGCGATCGACCACCGCCACGAACACGCGCATCGCCTCGAGGGTGTCCATTGTTGCGCCTTTTGAAATAAATACGGTCAATCCATCGTATTTATCGGCTCGCGGAGGCGCAATAACCTGTGCCCACTCCCTTCAAGGTGGTTCCCCATGCACACCACGACCGCTCCGGTTTCTCCGCTGGCCCCCTACGGCGCCACCCTGCTGCGCCTGGCCCTGGGCGTGCTGTTCCTGGTCCATGCGCTGACCAAGCTGCTGGTATTCACCCCGGCCGGTACGGCGGCGTTCTTCGAGTCGCTGGGGCTGCCCGGCGTGCTCGGCTACCTCACCATCGGCGCCGAGCTGGTGATCACCGTCGCGCTCCTGCTGGGCGTCTATGCGCGCTGGGTGGGCCTGGTCGGCGTGCCGCTGCTGCTGGGCACCATCGTCACTGTGCACGGTGCCAACGGCTTCGGTTTCGCCAATGCTGGCGGCGGCTGGGAATACCCGGCGTTCTGGGCGCTGGCGCTGGTGGTGCTGTTCCTGGTCGGCGATGGCAAGTGGACCCTGCGTTCGCGCTGATCGCGGCCTGACCCTGCAACTGGAGGATTCCATGTCCCGCCTGCCTTCGCTGTACATCTCCCATGGTTCGCCGATGACCGCCCTGCATCCGGGCCAGGTCGGCGTGCGCCTGGCCGAGCTGGCGCGTGACCTGCCGACGCCGCGCGCCATCGTGATGGCCGCGGCGCACTGGCTGGGCCGCCAGCCGCGGGTCGGCGCGCATCCGCAGCCACCGACCATCCACGATTTCGGCGGCTTCCCGCGTGCGCTGTTCGAACTGCAGTACCCGGCACCGGGTGATCCGGCGCTGGCCGAAGAGGTGGCCGGCCGCATCGCCGCCGCTGGCCTGCCGGTGGCGCTCGACCCGCAGCGTGGCCTCGACCACGGTGCCTGGGTGCCGTTGCGGCTGCTGCGCCCGCAGGCCGACATCCCGGTGGTGCCGGTGTCGATCCAGCCACTGCTCGGCCCCGAACACCAGTTCGCGCTCGGCCGCGCGCTGGCACCGCTGCGCGAGCAGGGCGTGCTGCTGGTCGGCTCGGGCAGCATCACCCACAACCTGCACGACTGGGGCGACTACCAGGACGGCAAGGAAGCGCCGTACGTGCGGCCCTTCATCGAGTGGGTGGAGCAGCGCCTGGCCGCCGATGACCGCCAGGCCCTGCTCGATTACCGCCGGCAGGCGCCGTTCGCCGAACGTGCGCACCCGACCGACGAGCACCTGTTGCCGCTGTTCTTCGCGATGGGCGCGGCCGGTGAGGGCGGATTTGGTGCCCGCCGCATCGACGCCGGCATCGATGCCGGATTCCTCGCCATGGACCTGTACCGCTTCGACGGGGCATGAGCCGGGGCTGACGCGCGACGGCCCCGGCCGTCGCGGTTGCGGCCGCGTGTGGTAGTTTTTTCCGGGTTTCCGGCGCTGGCTTCCGAGCCTCCCCGCGCGCCGCTTCCTGGAAGAAGCATGCATACCATTGAAGTCGTCCTGGCGATGCTGGTGGCCGTTGTCGCCAGCGGCTACCTGGTTCGCGTCCTCCCGTTCTCGTTGCCGCTGCCGCTGGTGCAGATCGGCCTGGGCGCGGTGATCGCCGGCGTGTTCAACCGCGGCCATGCGCTGGAGCCGGAGGTGTTCTTCCTGCTGTTCCTGCCGCCACTGCTGTTCCTCGATGGCTGGCGCATTCCCAAGCAGGGGCTGTTCCGCGACAAGGGCGCGATCCTCGAACTGGCGTTCGGCCTGGTGGTGTTCACCGTGATCGGTGCCGGCCTGCTGATCCACTGGATGATTCCGGTGATGCCGCTGGCGGTGTGCTTCGCGCTGGCGGCCATCGTGTCGCCGACCGACCCGGTGGCGGTCGGGGCGATCGCCTCCAAGGCACCGATCCCCAAGCGGCTGATGCACATCCTGGAAGGCGAGTCGCTGCTCAACGATGCGTCCGGCCTGGTCTGCTTCCGTTTCGCGGTGGCGGCGGTGATGACCGGCTCCTTCTCGCTGGCCACGGCCTCGCTGACTTTCCTGTGGGTGGCGGTGGCCGGCCTTGCCGTGGGCGTGGCGGTCACCCTGGGCGTGTCCACGTTCCAGCGCTGGTTGTGGCGCCGGTTCGGCGAAGAGCCGGGTGCGGCGATGCTGGTCAACCTGCTGATCCCGTTCGCGGCCTATCTGCTGGCCGAAGAAATCCATGCCTCGGGCATCCTTGCCGCCGTGGCGGCCGGTATCGCGATGAGCTACGTCGAGCTGACCGGCCGCGTCTCCGGCAGCATGCGCGTGCAGCGTGCGGGGGTCTGGAACATGCTGCAGTTCAGCTTCAACGGCATCATGTTCGTGCTGCTGGGCGAACAGCTGCCGGGCATCGTCGAACGCGCCACCACCACCATGAACGAGTCCGGCCACCAGAGTGCGTGGTGGCTGGTGGTGTACGTGGTGGTGATCAACCTGGCGTTGATCACGTTGCGCCTGCTGTGGGTATGGCTGTCGCTGCGCTGGAACCTGCTGCGCGCGCGCCGCCGCGGCCTGGAGCGGGGCGAGGCGCCGAACTGGCGCATCGTGGTGGCGACCTCGGTGGCCGGCGTGCGCGGTGCGATCACCCTGGCCGGTGTGTTGACCCTGCCGCTGTTCCTGCCCGATGGCAGTGCGTTCCCGGCGCGCGACCTGGTGATCTTCCTGGCGGCGGCGGTGATCCTGTTCTCGCTGATCGGCGCCAGCGTGGCGCTGCCGCAGCTGCTGAAGGGCCTGCAGCTGCCAGCCGATTCGGGCGAGCGCAAGGAAGAGGACCTGGCACGCAAGCTGTCCTCCAAGGCCGCGCTGGCTGGGGTCGAACGCATGCGCCAGCAGCTGGTGATGAACCAGAACACCGAGAACGTGCAGCTGTACAACGACGCCGCCTCGCGGGTGAGCCTGCTGTACCAGCGGCACCTGGAGAAGGACAACGATGGGCCCGACGTGGACCCTGACAAGGTACGGCGCATGGAACTGGGGTACCGCCAGCTGCGCAGCGCGGGCCTGAATGCCGAGCGCGAGGAACTGTTCCGCCTGACCCGGCGCGGGGTGATCTCCGACGAGATCTCGCGGCGCCTGATCCGCAACCTGGACCTGCTGGAATCGCGCAAGCGCGAATGATGCTGCGGTCGGGCGCCGTCGATCGGGGTCAGATCCCTTTCCGCAGGAAAGGGATCTGACCCCAGGATCCGGGAGCCGCGCTTATTCCGGCTTCGTTTCCAGGAAATACACCTCGACCTTGCCCTTGACCTTGATGGTCATCGGGTTGCCGCGGCGGTCGCGGGCCTTGCCGGCCTGCACGCGGATCCAGCCTTCGCTGACCGAGTATTCCTCGACGTTGTCGCGCTCGACGTCGTTGAAACGCACGCCGACGCCGCGCTCCAGCGCCTGCGCATCATGGAAGGGGCTGGCAGGGTTGATCGCCAGGTGGTCGGGAGGGGTATCGCTCATCGTTTCATTCACAGTGACGGCCACCAAGGCCGGCTTCAGCGGCACAGGATAAACCGTAGAATGCCGGCCTGCCCCAGAGGACGTTCCGCCATGCCCGACAACAGCGACTATTTCGACTTCGAGGAAGACATCCACGACTTCGACGAGGAGGGCTTCGAGGCGCGGGTCTGGAACCTGCTGGTGCTGATCAACCCGGGCGACGAAGAGCTGGCGCTGCAGCAGTTCAACCGCTGGCGCGAGCACCTGGCCGAGGACGGGCAGCCGCTGGAGGCGGACAGCGACTGGCTGCCGGCGTTGTTCACGGCCATTGCCTGGCAGTCCGGTTTCGAGGTCGAGCGTGACGACCTGGAATCGCTGCAGTCGGCGGTGAACGAGCTGTCGGCGCGCTTCAACCTGCAGCTGGACTGGGGCGGCGACCTGGACGACGAGGACTTCATCGCAGACCTGGACGGCGTGCAGCTGATGTCCACCGCCTTCGACCGCCTGCGCGAGCACAACTACACGCTGTGGAGCGTGGATGCCGGCAGCGACGGCTTCACCGGCGTGATGGCGCTGACCCGCGACGACGACGCGATGCTGGCGCTGTGTTCGCTGCTGAACGTGGAAATCCGGCTGGGCAGCGACCCGTTCTGAGCAGGGTAGGTGGGTGCGGAGCCCGCCCATGGGTGGATGCCAACCCTGGTCGGCATGCCCTGTGCCTGGTGGGCGGACCACGGTCCGCACCCACCCCAGCACGCGGCAGCCGCCGGCGCCTGCCTACGGCCGGTATTGCGCCCTGGCGTTGGCGATCACGGCTTTGACCAGCCCGCGGTCGGTGTGACGGGAAATCGCCCGCGCACCGAGCGCGATCGCCTGCGCGCGCAGCTCGGCGGTGACGTCGTAGTGGGCACCGCTGGCCTTGTTCTGGAAGGCCCGCGGGGGAATGCCGAGCTGCGCCGCCATCGCGTGCAGCTCGGCCAGGGTGTCGGCCATCAGGTGCGCCCAGCGCTGTCCGCGCCAGGGATGCACCGCGTCATCGACGTAGACCGTCACCGCCGCGGCCGGTTCAGGCCTGCGGCTTGCTGTCGCTGTCGGCGGCCGGGGTGGCCTCGGCAGCGGCTTCTTCGGCCACGTTGCCCTCGGCGGCTTCGCCTTCCTCGCCTTCAGCAGCGTCGACGCCTTCGAACTCGGCGACCAGCTTGTCCAGGTACTCGTCAGCGGTCTGCTCGGATTCGGCCGCCAGGGTGTCGAGCAGCTTCTGCAGCAGTTCGGAGTACTCCAGGTTGACCTTGCGGCCTTCCTTCTCCTGCACGTTGGCCAGGTGCTTGAGCATGGCCAGCATCGGCACCGGGTTCTCGGCGTTGCCCATGGTCTGGCCGCCGATGGCCAGCAGCCACTCACGGCCCTGCAGGCCGATGGCCGCGACCACCTGGCCGTCTTCGTTGGTCAGCACGGCATGGTTCTGCACCTGCTGCTGGGCGTTGAGGCGGAGGAACGGGCGCTTGGCCTGCTGCTTCTTGCGCTTGTCGCGCTTGGCCTTGGAGTTCTGGGACATGGGGTGGGGTCACCTGGAAACGGAAAGACCGCCATTGTAGCGGCGGCGTGCAGGTGGGGTCAGATCCCTTTCCCATGGAAAGGGATCTGACCCCGATTCAGCGCGCAGGCCCCTGCGCGGCCTGCACGTCCGGGTCGGCGGTGGGGGCCGACAGCCCCACCTGCGGGCCGGCACCGGCCAGGGCCGCCGCTTCGGCGGCCTGGGTCATCACCACGATGCTGATGCGGCGGTTGATCGGGTTCTGCGGGTCGGCCTTGTCGAACAGCACCGACGACGACAGGCCGACCACGCGGGTGATCTTGCTGTCCTCCAGGCCACCGTCCACCAGTGCGCGGCGTGCGGCGTTGGCACGATCGGCACTCAGTTCCCAGTTGCCGTAGCCGCGCGCGGCCGAATAGGCGGTGATGTCGGTGTGGCCGGTCAGGCTGATCCGGTTCGGCACATGGTTCAGGTAGTTGGCCAGCTCGTGCAGGATCTGCTGCGTGTACGGCTTCAGCGTGGCGCTGCCGAGGTCGAACATCGGCCGGTTCTGCTTGTCCACGATCTGGATGCGCAGGCCTTCCGGGGTCAGGTCCAGCAGCAGCTGGTCCTTGAACGGCTCCAGTGCCTGGCTCCTGCTGATCGCTTCCTGCAGTTCCTTCATCAGCGCTTCCAGCTGCTGCTTGTCGCGCTGCTGCGGGTCCACCGGCTGCGGCACCGCTTCCTTCTGGTTCTGGAAGGGATCGTTGCTGCTGCCCCGCGAGATGTCGGTGGCACCGCCCAGCTTGATCATGGAGGTGCTGGCGCCACCCGGGCCGGCCATGCCGGGCGCCGGCGTGGCGTTCTGCCCGCTCAGCGGGCTGGGGTTGCGGAAGTACTCGGAAATGGCCGCACGGTCGTTCTTGTTGGTGGTGGCCATCAGCCACAGCACCAGGAAGAAGGCCATCATCGCGGTCACGAAGTCGGCATAGGCCACCTTCCACGAACCGCCATGATGGGCGGCGTGGCCGGCCTTCCTGACCCGGCGGACGATGACGGTGGGCTTGGTCTCGGCCATGGCTTACTTGACCGTCTTCAGGTGCTGCTCGAAATCGGAGAAGGCCGGGCGCACGTTCGACGGCAGCGTCTTGCGGGCGAATTCCAGCGCGATCTTCGGGTTGTAGCCGCGCAGGCAGGCCAGCAGGGCGGTCTTGACCGATTCGTAGATGCGGCTGTCCTGCTCGGCGCGGGCCTCCATCGCGGCGGCCATCGGGCCGACGAAGCCGTAGCCCAGCAGGATGCCCAGGAAAGTGCCGACCAGCGCGCCGGCCACATGGCCACCGACCTCGACGATGTCACCGCCGATCGAGCCCATGGTGATGACGATGCCGAGCACCGCCGCCACGATGCCGAAACCGGGCAGTCCGTCGGCGACCTTGGTCAGCACCTGCGACGGTGCCATGGCCTCGGCATGGTGCTTTTCCAGCTCCAGTTCCAGCAGCGGCTCCAGCTCATGCGGCTCGATGTTGCTGCCGATCATCAGGCGCAGGCAGTCGGTGATGAAGTCGATCAGGTGGTGGTCGGCCTGCACCTTGGGGTAGTTGCCGAACAGCGCGCTCTCGGCTGGGCGTTCGACATGGTCTTCCAGCGCCATGAAGCCTTCGCGGCGGGCCTTGTTGAGCAGTTCATAGAGCAGGCTGAGCACATCGATGTAGTCCTGCTGCTTGTAGCGCGGGCCCTTGAACACGCCAACCATGGCCTGCAGGGTCTGCTTGACCGTCTTGGCCGGCGTGCCCACCAGGAAAGCGCCGAGCGCGGCACCGCCGATGATGACCAGCTCGTAGGGCTGCCAGAGGGCACCCAGGCGGCCGTGGGCACCGAGGTAGCCCCCGATCACGCTGATGATGACGACCAGGAATCCAACGATGATGAGCATGGGGCGACGCAAGGAGAGGGGATATCTCCTTGTCGGCCCGTCGCCCGGATTTCTGAAGAGGGAATTCTGTGAAATCGGTCAGCAGGGTGTTTCAGCCCGCCACGCCGCTTTCTGCACCGCCACGCTGCAACGGGTCGGGCCAGGGCTCGCCATTGCCGGTGAACGAAAGTGAGACGGAGTTCAGGCAGTGGCGCTCGTAGGTGGGCGGCGGACCGTCCGGGAACACGTGGCCCAGGTGGCTGCCGCAGCGCGCGCAGGTGATCTCGGTGCGCACCATGCCATGGCTGGTATCGCGGATCTCGCGCACGTGCGCCGGGTCGAACGGGGCGAAGAAGCTGGGCCAGCCGGTACCGGAATCGAACTTGGTGCTGGAGCGGAACAGCGGCAGCGCGCACAGCCGGCAGCAGTAGACGCCTTCGCGCTTGTTGTCCAGGAACACGCCGCAGAACGGCGCTTCGGTCCCGTGCTGCAGCAGCACGCGGCGTTCTTCGCTGCTGAGGCCGGCGATCAGCGCCTCGGTCTGGGTGGCAGTGGGGGGCGTCAGGTCGAAGGCAGTCATGCCGGCTCTCCGTGGGGTCGATGGCCTGGGATGCCGGAAAACGTGGGGGTGCCGGCGCGCGCTTGCAAGTGTGACGGCCGTTCATGGGCGGCACACGGGTGCAGGCGCAAGGTACATATGATCCACGCCGGAGCGTGCCATGAAAGCGACCCTTCCCCTGCTGTTGATGGCCCTGTTGCCCACGTTGGCGCTGGCCCAGGTGCCCACTGCCGACCCGACGGCCACCCGCAGTGCGAGCACCGTGGCACCGGCGCCGGTGGTACCGCCGCCACAGCCTGCCCGCCCGCAGCCGCAGGTGCTGCCGTCGCCGCAGCCGGCGCAGCCGATCAGGTCCACCGGTCCTGCCCGGATTGCGCCCGCCCCGGCGCCGAAGCCGGCCGACAAGGTCTATGACCGCAATGGCCGCATCGTGCCTGGTGTGCGCCCGGCTGGCCCGAACCGCGTGTTCGATTCGCGCACCGGCCGCTACTACGACAGCGTGCCGGCCGGCGACGGCCAGCAGATCAAGCGCTGACTTCGGGTGCCAGCCAGGGCGGGCGGCGAGACCACGCCGTACGGCCTGAACGCACGAAAACAACGTCGTGCCGATCACTGCTTTTTCGCCTGCGATTAACCGTTCCGGGACCACCGTGGCCCTGCGCCGGCATTCCGCCGCCGCATGTCCTTCGTCCACTGGATCGCGATCATGAAAAACCAGCAGAACCGTCATCCCGGCAAGGAACCGCAGGGTCGCAACCCGCAGCAGCAACAGCAACAGATGGAGCCGCAGCAGCCGCACAAGGGCGGCAAGCAGCAGGAGCAGCGCTCGCAGAAGCACCCGCAGCAGCGCTGACTGTTGCCATGACCGGGGTCAGATCCCGCACAGCGGGCTCTGACCCCATCCTGCTGCAAACGCCTCAATCCGGAATCGGCAGGCTCAGCGTCTCCTTCACCTCTTCCATCACGATGTAGCTCTTCGATTCACGCACATGCGGCAGGGTCAGCAGGGTGCTGCCGAGCAGCTTGCGGTAGGAGGCCATCTCGCTGATCCGCGCCTTCAGCAGGTAATCGAAGTCGCCCGAGACCAGGTGGCACTCCAGCACGTTGGGCAGCTTCAGCGCGGCGCGCCGGAACTCCTCGAAGATGTCACCGGACTTGTAGGCCAGGCTGATCTCCACGAACACCAGCAGGCTGGCCTTCACCGCCGCCGGGTCGAGGTGGGCGTGGTAGCCGGTGATCACCCCTTCGCGCTCGAGCCTGCGCACGCGCTCGGTGCATGGGGTGGTCGACAGGCCGACCCGCTCACCCAGTTCGGTGAAGGAAATGCGGCCCTCGGCCTGCAGGATGCGCAGGATCTTGCGGTCGATCTTGTCCAGTTCGCGGGTACGGGTGGCCATGGCCGTCAACCTTGGGGAATGAATTACAGGAGAACATCCTGCCGCTTGATTTCAAATCAGGCAAATCAACTGGTATTGGCTGTCTATACTTCCCCAATTGTGGTCCCGGCACGCTCCAGTGCAGGGAATGATCGGGTTGGAGAAGTCCCATGCGAGTCCTAGTTCTCGGCAGCGGCGTGATCGGCACCACCAGTGCCTGGTACCTGCGACAGGCCGGGTTTGAAGTCACGGTCATCGACCGCCAACCCGGCCCGGCGCTGGAGACCAGCTTTGCCAATGCCGGCCAGCTGTCGTTCGGCTACACCTCGCCGTGGGCAGCCCCGGGCGTGCCGAAGAAGGCCATCGGCTGGCTGTTCGAGAAGCACGCGCCGCTGGCGATCAAGCCGGGCATGGACCTGGCCCAGTACCGCTGGCTGTGGCAGATGCTGCGCAACTGCACCCACGAGCGCTACGCGATCAACAAGGCGCGCATGGTGCGCATGTCCGAGTACAGCCGCGACTGCCTGAACGAGCTGCGCGCGCAGATCGGCATCGAGTTCGAAGGCCGCGACCTGGGCACCACGCAGCTGTTCCGTACCCAGCAGCAGCTGGATGCCTCGGCGCAGGACATCGAGATCCTGGCCCAGTACGGCGTGCCGTACGAGGTGCTGGACCGCGCCGGCATCATCCAGGCCGAACCAGCCCTGGCCCACGTCGATGGCCTGGTCGGCGCGCTGCGCCTGCCGCGTGACCAGACCGGCGACTGCCAGCTGTTCACCCGCCGCCTGGCGCAGATGTGCGTGGATGCCGGCGTCGAGTTCCGCTTCGACCAGGACATCACCGGCCTGGAGTTCGATGGCGATCGCATCACCGGCGCGCGCATCGACGGCAAGCTGGAAAGCGCGGACCGCTTCGTGGTCGCGCTGGGCAGCTACTCACCGGCGCTGGTGGCTCCGCTGGGCATGCGCCTGCCGGTGTACCCGCTGAAGGGCTATTCGCTGACCCTGCCGATCACCGACCCGGCGATGGCGCCGACCTCGACCATCCTCGACGAGAGCTACAAGGTGGCGGTGACCCGCTTCGACGACCGCATCCGCGTCGGTGGCATGGCCGAAGTGGCCGGCTTCGACCTGTCGCTGTCGCAGCGCCGTCGCGAGACCCTGGAACTGGTGGTCAGCGACCTGTACCCGAAGGGCGGCGACCTGTCGCGCGCGCAGTTCTGGACCGGCCTGCGCCCGGCGACGCCGGACGGTACGCCGGTGATCGGCGCCACGCCGTTCCGCAACCTGTACCTCAACACCGGCCACGGCACCCTGGGCTGGACCATGGCCTGTGGCTCGGGCCGTTACCTGGCCGACCTGATGAGCGCGCGCCAGCCGCAGATCAGCACTGAAGGCCTGGATATTTTCCGCTACGGCCAGTACGGTCACGCCCCGCAACAAGAGAACCGCACATGCGTCCTGCCCGCGCGCTGATCGATCTGGGCGCCCTGCGCAGCAACTACCGGCTCGCCCGTGAACTGGGCGGTGGCAAGGCCCTGGCGATCATCAAGGCCGATGCCTATGGCCATGGCGCGGTGCGCTGTGCGCAGGCGCTGGAAGGTGAGGCCGATGGTTTCGGCGTGGCCACCATCGAAGAAGCACTGGAGCTGCGCCAGGCCGGCATCCGTGCGCCGATCCTGCTGCTGGAAGGCATCTTCGAGCCCAGTGACATGGCGCTGGTGGCCGAACACGATTTCTGGTTCGCGGTGGGCTCGCCGTGGCAGCTGGAAGCGCTGGTCGCGTTCGACAGCCCGCGCCCGTTGACGGTGTGGCTGAAGCTGGACAGCGGCATGCATCGCCTCGGCCTGGACGTGGACAGCTTCCGCGCCGCGCATGCGCGCCTGTCGGCGCTACCGCAGGTCGAGCGCATCGTGCTGATGACCCACCTTGCGCGCGCCGACGAGCTGGACAGCGAGCGCACCCACGAACAGGCGGCGACCTTCGCGCGCGCCATCGATGGCCTGCAGGGCGAGACCAGCGTGTGCAACTCGCCGGCGCTGCTGGGCTGGCCGGATGTACGCAGCGACTGGGTACGCCCCGGCCTGATGCTGTACGGCGCCAATCCGCTGCCGGACAACACCGTGCTGACCGGGCGCCTGCGCCCGGTGATGACGATGCAGTCCAAGGTGATCGCCGAGCGCTGGATCGAGGCCGGTGAGCCGGTGGGCTATGGCGCCCGCTTCGTGGCCAAGGCGCGCACCCGCGTGGGCGTGGTCGCGCTCGGCTATGCCGACGGGTATCCGCAGTTCGCCCCGAATGGCACCCCGGTGCTGATTGACGATCAGCCCGGTGCCCTGATCGGGCGGGTGTCGATGGACATGCTGACCGTGGACCTGACCGCGCATGCGCAGGCCGGCATCGGCAGCGTGGTGGAGCTGTGGGGATCTGCGCCGACGCTGTCTGAACTGGCGCCGCGCTGTGGCGTGAGCGCGTACCAGTTGCCGTGTGCGGTCAAGCGCGTGGCGAAGGTGTACGTGTAGGGCCGAGCCCGCGTTCGGCTCTGGTGGCGGCTGACCTTGGCCGGTGCCGTGAATGGGTGTCGACCAAGGTCGACACCTGCCGATGGGCTTATCGCGCAGCGGTCGCCTCGCTGGCCAGCTGGCGCTTGACCCAGTCATCGATCAGGCGCTTCTCGTAGCGAAGCGGATCGCTGTCGCTCTTCAGGCCGACGTTGTGCAGGTAGCCGGTGTCGCTCAGGCGCGCATCGCCCTCGCTGACGATTCGTCCGTTGGCGTCCTTCAACGTGTACTGCAGGCTGATCCGCGGTGGGTAGATGTCGCGCATGATCCGGATGTCGCGGCCGCGCGGGCCGTGCCATGGCTCGTAGTCACCGGCGCGCTTGATGTCGACCAGGGTCACATCGAGCGTCTGCCCTGGCTGCAGCGGCTTGGCGGCGGCGGTCTGCAGGTAGCGCGCCAGCTGCTGCACCCAGTCGCCACGCTCGGCCTCGAAGCGGTTGGTGCTTTGGCGGATCTCGGTGAATTTGGCCGGATCGTCCCACTTCACATTGACCGGGCCATCGGCCTGCAGTGCGCGCGGCGCTTCCGGGTCGGTCACGGTGCGCGGTGCCGCGTTGGCGCCGCCCGCCACAAGAGCCCCTGCCAACAGGGCAATCGCGATTGAGCGTTTCATGACGGTCTCCTGCGTCCCCTCGATGGGGCGATGTTGATCACAGATCGAGTGTGATCCTGCTTTCAGGCGACAGCAATGGCCTGATGCGTCGGGCACAAGGGTGGTTGCCGCCAATTCATCGTCGTCAACCATGACTGACGGCGCTTGACGCTGTGAATACGCCCTCTGGAAGATGCTGTGCCTCCAACCCGGCCCGCACAGACGCCCTTGTCCACACTGCCGCCCCTCGTGGAGCGCCCACCGATGATGGTGCCGGCGCCCGAACCTGACCTGCATCATGGCGTGCTTGAGCGCATCAACGCCGGTTTCTGCGTGATCCAGGTGCTGTTCGAGGGCGATCGTGCGGTCGACTATCGTTTCATCGAGGTCAACGACGCCTTCGAGCGCCACACCGGCCTGAAGGATGCGTGCGGCCAGCGCATGAGCGTGCTGGAACCGCACCATGAGGAAGACTGGTTCCGCATCTACGGTGAGGTCGCACGCAGCGGTCGCCCCGCCCAGTTCGAGATGGAAGCGCGCGCGCTGGGCCGCTCGTTCGCGGTTGACGCGGTGCGCGTGGGCCGGCCGGGCGAGGACAAGGTCGGCATCCTGTTCTTCGACATCACCGCGCGCAAGCAGATGGAAGTGGAGCTGGGCGAGAGCGAAGCCCGCTTCAGCGCGCTGGCCGATGGCCTGCCGATGCCGGTGTGGGTGCTCGACGAGCGCGGCCATGCCCGATTCGTCAACAGCGCCTTCAGCGAGTTCTTCGGCGGTGACGAGACGCGTGTGCCGGAAGACGTCTGGCGTGGCCTGGTGCACCCGGACGATGCGTCGGTGTTCGAGTACGAACTGCAGGAAGCGCTGAAGGCGCAGCGCTCGATGCATGCGCTGGTGCGCGCGCGCCGTGCCGACGGGCAGTGGCGCTGGCTGGAGATGAATGCCCGCCCGCGCTTCTCGCGCATGGGGCGCTTCATCGGCCTGGCCGGCAGCAGCCCGGACGTGACCGAACGCCGCGAGATCGAACTGGCCCGCGAGGAACTGCTGCAGTCCGAGCGCGCTGCGCGCAGTGCGGCGGAAAACATGGCGCGGCTGAAGGATGAATTCCTGGCCACGCTGTCGCATGAGCTGCGTACGCCGTTGACCACCATCCTCGGCTGGAGTGAGCTGCTGCTGCAGCGCGTGGACAACACCAGCCCGCTGTACAAGGGCCTGAACGTGATCGCCAACAGCGCCGGCGCGCAGAAGCGGCTGATCTCGGACATGCTCGACCTCAGCAGCATGCTGCTGGGCAAGGTGCAGCTGGAGGTGGAAGTGCTGGACCTGAGCACGGTGCTGGGTGAGGCCCTCGGCGCGCAGGAACTGGTGGCCGAAGGCAAGGCGCTGGACGTGCACCTGCAGCTGCCCGGGCAACCCAGCCTGGTGCTGGGCGATGCCACGCGCCTGCAGCAGGTGTTCTGGAACCTGCTCTCGAACGCGATCAAGTTCACCCCGGCTGAAGGCCGCATCGACCTGCAGCTGCGGGCCGATGGCAATCACTGGGAGATCACCGTGCGCGATACCGGTGATGGCATCGCGCCCGAATTCCTCAATCATCTGTTCAGCCGCTTCCGCCAGGCCGATGGCACCACCACCCGACGCCATGGTGGACTGGGACTGGGCCTGGCGATCGTGCAGCAGCTGGTCGAACTGCATGGCGGCACGGTCGCCGCGGCCAGCGAGGGCCACGGCCACGGCTCCACCTTTACCGTGCGCCTGCCGAAGCACATTCCCGATGCCGAGCGGCGTCCGCTGCGCGAAGTGATCAGCGGGCCGATCCTGGAACCGGTGATCGTCGAGCCGTACCCGCTGCGCGGCATGCACGTGCTGGCGGTGGAAGACCAGCCGGAAGTGCTGGAGTACCTGCGGCGCATGCTGGAAGAGCAGGGCGCCAGCGTGTCCGCGGCCAGTTCGGCCGGTGAGGCGCTGGCGCTGCTGGCCGATACCGGCCATCTGCAGTACCACGTGATGTTGACCGACATCGGCATGCCGGGCATGGATGGGTATGGCCTGGTGCGTACGCTGCGCGAGGACATGGGCGTGGACGCCATGACCCTGCCCGCGGTGGCCGTGACCGCGCTGGCGCGTGCCGATGACCGCCGGCGCGCGCTGGCGTCGGGCTTCCAGGAACACGTGGCCAAGCCGTACTCGGTGGCGCAGCTGGTGGCTGCGGTGCGCAAGGTGCAGGTACCCCGGGTGGACAGCGCGCTGCACTGAGCATTCACGGCTGATCGGCGACCCTGCCTGCAGGAGGTCGCCGATGTCCCGCATAGCTCCCCGCATCCATACCGACCCGGCGCAGATCGCGCGCCTGGAAGCCCTGCTGCCGCAGCTGGAAGGCGAAACGCAGGTGGAACTGACCCTGCACGATGGTCGCCGCCTGCTCGGCACCGTCGCGGTGAGACCGACGGTGCAGCAGTACCGCAACGAGGCCGGTGACGAAGGCAGCAATGGCCAGCTGCGCCTGGATGACTACGATACGCCGGTGCAGCAGCACCATGTCTGGCTGGACGAGATCGCCAGCATCCGGCAGTTGCCACCGAGGACCGCGTAAACCGGTAGCGCCGGGCCATGCCCGGCGACCGGTTGCCGATCCCTCACGCTCAATGCTCGAACAACGTCGGCGTCGCTTCGAACCGGCGCGCGTAGGCACGTTCTTCAGCGACCCGGGCCACCTCGTCATCGGCCAGGTCCGGCGCGCCGTACACCGCATACGCCACGCTGCCGTCGGCGCCATGGCCGACCTGGTGCAGCCGGTAGCGTGAGTGGCCGCCGCCGGTGTCCTCGGGGTAATGCACGGGCGGATGGCTGCCTTCCAGGTCCATTTCGCTGTTATCGACCACGCCACCGACGAACAAGGCTCGCATGCAGGTTCTCCTGGGTTTCCGGGGGAGCCTCTACCCTGAACGTTTCAATGTTTCTGGCACATCAAGGCCCCGTTCGGGTTTCGCAAAGCGACCAGCCGGGGCCGGCGCGGCCAAGCCGGTACAATGGACGGCCCTCACGCTTGAAGTACCCGCGCCGATGGCCTCCAGCGACGACGCCCCCCTGCAGACCCTGCTCCTGCCGTTCTCCCAAGGCGCCCTGCGCTGGCCGGAGGGCCCGGTGGCGTTCCTGCGTGCCCGCGATGGCTGGCCGCTGCGCGAAGCGGCCGGCAACCGCGAGGTGCACTGCGAACAGAGCTTTGCCCCGTTCGCGCAGCCACTGCAGCAGGCCGCCGGTTGGACCGTCTGCGGCCAGCTGGATGATGTGGCGGGCAAGGGCCGTTACCCGCTGGTGCTGGTGCTGCCACCGCGCCAGCGTGAAGAAGCCCGTGCGCTGTTCGCCCGCGCGCTGGCGCTGGTCGCCGAAGGCGGCCGCATCGTTGCCTGCCAGTCCAACAATGAAGGCGCGCGCTCCGGTGAAGGCGACCTCAAGCAGCTGGCCGGCCTCGGTGGTTGCCTGACCAAGAACCACTGCCGCGTGTACTGGACCGCCCCGCTGCAGGGCCAGCACGACGCCGACCTGGCCAAGCGCTGGTCCGCGCTGGATGCGGTGCGCCCGATCGTGGGTGGCCGCTTCCTCAGCCGCCCGGGCGTGTTCGCCTGGGATCGCATCGATCCGGCGTCGGCGCTGCTGGCCGAGCACCTGCCGGCCGATCTGGCCGGACGCGCTGCCGACCTGGGCGCTGGCTACGGCTATCTGTCGCGCGAGCTGCTGGAACGCTGCCCGAAGATCACTGCGCTGGACCTGTACGAGGCCGAGCAGCGTGCGCTGGCGCTGGCCGAACTGAACCTGGCGCCGCCGCCGCGCGCGCTCCCGCTGCGCTTCCTGTGGCAGGACGTCACCGCCGGCATCGAGCCAGGCTACGACGTCATCATCAGCAATCCGCCGTTCCACACGCCGTCGCGTGCCGACCGCCCGGACATCGGCCAGCGCTTCATCGCCGTGGCCGCGCAGGCACTGCGCCCGGGCGGGCGCCTGTACGTGGTGGCCAACCGCCACCTGCCGTACGAGCACACTCTCAACGACAGCTTCGGCGCGGTGCGCGTGGTCGCCGAGCGCGACGGCTTCAAGCTGGTTGAAGCCGTGAAGGGGAAGGGCAAGTGAAGCTGGTCAAGCACATCGCCAACCTGGGCTATGGCAGTCGCAAGCAGGTGCAGTGGATGTTCCGCGAAGGCCGCGTCACCGACGCCGACGGCGAGGTGCTGTATGCCGACGACCAGGTGCCGCACGAGGCGATCCGGGTCGATGGCGAGCCGCTGGACCCGCCGGTGGGGCTGTCGATCGCGCTGCACAAGCCGGCCGGCTACACCTGTTCGACCAAGGACACCGGCCGCCTGATCTACGACCTGCTGCCGCCGCGCTTCCGCGACCGCGACCCGGTGCTGTCCACGGTGGGCCGCCTCGACCGCGAGACCAGTGGCCTGCTGCTGCTGACCGACGATGGCAGCCTGCTGCACCGGATCATCTCGCCGAAGTCGAAGCTGCCGAAAGTCTATGAGGTCGAGTTGAGCGACGACCTGCGCGGCGATGAGGTAGCGCTGTTCGCCAGCGGTACGCTGATGCTGGAGTCCGAGAAGACGCCCCTGCTGCCGGCTGAACTGGAAGTGCTGGAGGCGCGTCGCGCGCGGCTGGTGCTGCATGAAGGCCGCTACCATCAGGTACGCCGCATGTTCGCCGCCACCGGCAACCACGTGCAGGCCCTGCACCGCAGCCGCGTCGGCGGGCTGGACCTGCAAGGGCTGGACGAAGGGCAATGGCGGCAGCTCACTTCCACCGACCTGGATACGCTGTTCGCTCCATGACCACCATCGCTGCGCTGCCGTTCCTGCCCGACGCCGTCATCTTCGACATGGACGGCCTGATGATCGACAGCGAGCGCGTCTCGCTGGCCTGCTGGAGCGAGGCCGCCGACGAATTCGGGCTGGGCCTGGAAGAAGCCGTGTTCCTGCGCATGGTCGGCCTCGGTGACCGTGATACGCACGCGTTGCTGCGCGCGCAGGGCATCGAGGACAGCGTGATCGAGGCGGTGGCGGCACGTTGTCATGAGCTGTACGAAGCACGCACGCAGACCGGGCTGCCGCTGCGACCGGGCATCCTGGAGCTGCTGGAGCTGCTGAAGGCGCACGCGGTACCGC
This sequence comes from Stenotrophomonas sp. 85239_Sma, assembly GCF_056481725.1. Taxonomy (NCBI): domain Bacteria; kingdom Pseudomonadati; phylum Pseudomonadota; class Gammaproteobacteria; order Lysobacterales; family Lysobacteraceae; genus Stenotrophomonas; species Stenotrophomonas sp. 85239_Sma. The sequence goes on from NZ_CM151163.1 coordinate 515,799, forward strand.
GTGCGGTGGCGACCACCACGCGGCAGCCGCGCGCCAACCGCAAGCTGGCGGCCGCAGGCCTGCTGCCGTACTTCGATGCCGTGATCACCAGTGGTGACGTGGCGCGGCCGAAGCCGGCGCCGGACATCTACCTGCTGGCCGCGCAGCGGCTGGGCCAGGTGCCCGAGCGCTGCCTGGCGCTGGAAGACTCACCGGCCGGCACGCGCGCCGCACTGGCGGCCGGCATGACCGTGATCCAGGTGCCGGATCTGGTGCATCCGGATGAAGAGCTGCGCGCACTGGGCCACCGCATCGTCGGCTCGCTGGTGGACGCGCACGCGCTGCTGCTGCCGCTGCTGCCGAGGTAAGGTGGGTGCCGACCGCTGGTCGGCACTCTTTACTGCTATGGGGTGTGCCAACCTTGGTTGGCACACCCCCTGCCCAGGTGGGTGCCGACCGTTGGTCGGCACACCTGCCCAATCACACCCGCCCGAACACCAGCGCTGCGTTGGTGCCACCGAAGCCGAAGCTGTTGGACATCACCGTATCCAGCGTCTGCTCGCGGCTCTCGCGCAGGATCGGGAAGCTCTCCACCTTCGGGTCCAGTTCGCCGATGTTGGCCGAACCGGCAACGAAGCCATCGCGCATCATCAGCAGGCAGTAGATTGCCTCGTGCACGCTGGCCGCGCCCAGCGAATGGCCGGACAGCGCCTTGGTGGAGGACAGCGGCGGCATCGCGTCGCCGAACACTTCGCGGATTGCGTTGAGCTCGGTGACGTCGCCCAGCGGCGTGGAGGTGCCGTGGGTGTTGAGGTAGTCCAGCGGGCGATCGACGCCCTGCAGCGCCATCTTCATGCAGCGCACCGCGCCTTCGCCGGACGGGGCGACCATGTCGGCGCCATCGGAGGTCACGCCATAGCCGATCAGCTCGGCATGGATGTGTGCGCCGCGTGCGACGGCGTGGTCGTAATCCTCCAGCACCAGCATGCCGCCGCCACCGGCGATGACGAAGCCGTCGCGGTCCTTGTCGTACGGGCGCGAGGCACTGGCCGGGGTGTCGTTGAAGCTGGTCGACAGCGCGCCCATCGCGTCGAACATCACGCTCATCGACCAGTGCAGGTCTTCACCGCCACCGGCGAACATGATGTCCTGCGCGCCATGGCGGATCATGTCCGCGGCGGCGCCGATGCAGTGCGCCGAGGTCGCGCAGGCGGCCGACAGCGAATAGCTGACGCCCTTGATCTGGTAGGCGGTGGCCAGGCAGGCGGAGACCGTCGAGCACATCGTGCGCGGCACCATGTACGGGCCGACCTTGCGCACGCCACGTTCGCGCAGCAGGTCGACCGCGCCGATCTGCCACTCGCTGGAGCCGCCACCGGAACCGGCGATCAGGCCGGTACGCAGGTTGCTGACCTGCTCGGGGCTGAGCCCGGCATCGGCGATGGCATCGCGCATGGACAGGTAGGCGAAGGCCGCCGCATCGCTCATGAAGCGCTTCTGCTTGCGGTCGATCAGCGCCTCCAGATCGAGGTCGACGCGACCGCCGACCTGGCTGCGCAGGCCCGCTTCGGCGTGGTCGGCCAGGGCGGTGATGCCCGAGCGCCCTTCGCGCAGCGCAGCCGAAACGGTATCCAGATCATTGCCGAGGCAGGACGTGATGCCCATGCCGGTGATGACGACGCGACGCATCAGAAGCTCCCGGTTTCAGTGAACAGGCCGACGCGCAGGTCGCGCGCGCTGTAGATTTCGCGATCATCCACGTACATGCGGGCGTCCGACTGGGCCATCACCAGCTTGCGGTTGATGACCCGGCTGATGTCGATCTCGTAGCGCACCCGCTTGGCCTCCGGCAGGACCTGGCCGGTGAACTTCACCTCGCCGCAGCCCAGTGCGCGGCCCTTGCCCGGGGCGCCCAGCCAGGTCAGGAAGAAGCCGGTCAGCTGCCACATGGCATCCAGGCCCAGGCAGCCGGGCATCACCGGGTCACCGATGAAGTGGCAGCCGAAGAACCACAGGTCCGGGCGGATATCCAGCTCGGCGCGTACCATGCCCTTGCCATGCGGTCCGCCGTCCTCGCGGATGTCGGTGATGCGGTCGAACATCAGCATCGGATCGTTGGGCAAACGGCCGGCGGCGGTGCCGAACAGTTCACCGCGTGCGCTGGCCAGCAGCTGTTCGCGGTTGAACGCGTGGAGACGGGTCATGAAGCACAATCCTGGAAGCGGGGAAACGGGAAAACAAGTCCTCGAGGATGCCCGTGGAAACTGTGCCGATCAAACATTTCAACCGTACGCAACCGTAGTGTTTTCAAGGGAATACGCGCATCCTGTTGATGTGCAACGACCATACTTCGGCGTGTGGCCCGTTCGGCACGCCCCCGCCTTTTCCGCCTGACATGACCCGACTGCGCAAGATCATCCACGTTGACATGGACGCGTTCTACGCGTCGGTGGAGCAGCGCGACGATCCGTCACTGCGCGGCAAGCCGGTGGTTGTGGCATGGCGCGGCGCACGCTCGGTGGTGTGCGCGGCCTCGTACGAGGCACGCGTGTTCGGCGTGCGTTCGGCGATGCCCGCCGTGCGTGCCGAGCGCCTGTGCCCGGACGCGATCTTCGTGCCGCCGGACTTCGCACGTTACAAGGCGGTGTCACAGCAGGTACGCGGGATCTTCCTGCGCCATACCGACCTGGTCGAGCCGTTGTCGCTGGACGAGGCCTACCTGGACGTGACCGAGCCGAAGAGCGGCATCGAACTGGCCACCGACATCGCCCGCACCATCCGTGCGCAGATCCGCGAGGAGACGAACCTGACCGCTTCAGCCGGGATCGCGCCGAACAAGTTCCTGGCCAAGATCGCCTCGGACTGGCGCAAGCCCGACGGCCAGTTCGTGATTCCGCCGCAGCGGGTGGACGCCTTCCTGCTGCCACTGCCGGTGAGCCGGGTGCCCGGCGTCGGCAAGGTGATGGAAGGAAAACTTGCCGCACGTGGCATCGTCACCTGCGGCGATCTGCGGCAGTGGGCCTTGATCGATCTGGAAGAGGCGTTCGGCAGTTTCGGTCGCAGCCTGTACAACCGTGCACGTGGCATCGACGAGCGGCCGGTGGAGCCGGACCAGCAGGTGCAGTCGATCTCCTCGGAGGACACCTTCGCCGAGGACCTGCTGCTGGAAGACCTCGGCGAGGCGATCGTGCAGCTGGCGGAGAAGACCTGGAATGCCACGCGCAAGACCGAGCGTGTCGGCCACACCGTGGTGCTGAAGCTGAAGACCGCGCAGTTCCGCATCCTCACCCGCAGCTTCACCCCCGAGCGCCCGCCCGAGTCGATGGAAGAACTGCGCGACATCGCCCTGGCCCTGCGCGCCCGCGTCGACCTGCCGGCGGAGACCCGCTACCGGCTGGTGGGTGTCGGCCTCGGTGGCTTCCGCGAAAAGGAGCCGGTGGTGCAGGGGGAGTTGTTCGAGCACGACATGAACAATCCCACAGATACCTAATCATCAAACAGTGGGGTCAGAGCCCGTTGCGTAGCAACGGAATCCGACCCCGTGCCGACCAACGGTCGGCACCCACCATCAGCAGCAGGTTCCGACAGTTAGCGGGAAACTATCGAAGGCGGGGTGGGTCCGGTTGCGGGGGGCGTGAGCCGCATGGATGCGGCGACCGAGCTTACATGGACGTACTTGCAGCGCCCCCCGCAACCGGACCCACCCCGCCCACCCTCAGGAAACCAGCTTCTGCTGTTGCTTCGGCTGTTGCTGTTGCCTCTGCCGGTGCAGGGCGCAGCCCTGCAAAAGAAAACCGCCTAGCTCATGGCCACTGCATCTCGCCCTTGGCCACCTTCGCACTCAGTTCCAGCGATGCCGCGCCGTCCAGCTTCGGGTAGCGTGCCTGCATTGCTTTCACCAGCGCCGCACTGTCCTTGGCCTTTGCCGTCTCGGCGTCGAACGCACGGATGTAGTCCGCGGTGAAGCGCAACGCACTGGCATCCAGCGCCGCACCCGGCGCGTAATGCCCCGGCACCACCACCTTCGGTTTCAGTGCCTGCAGCCGCTGCAGGGTCTGCAGCCAGTCGGTGTGCGACTTCGGCGTCTGCGTGTCGGCCATCCACACGTGTTCACCGGCCACCACCGGAATGCCACCGACGATCGCGCGCAGCGACGGCACCCACAGCACCGTGCGGTCCGGGGTCGGGCCATCCAGGCCGATCAGCGGCAGGCGCTGGCCCTCCAGCTGCAGGGCATCGTCGTCCAGCACCTGCGGCACCACGATGCGCGCGGGCACGTCGGTACCCATCTTCGGCCCCCAGTAGGCCAGCTTGCCGGCCTGGGTCTGCTGGATGTGGGCGACGGTCTGCGCGGTGGCGACGATGCGTGCCTGCGGGAACGCGTCCTGCACGGTGGCTAGGCCGAAGTAGTAATCCGGATCACCGTGGCTGATGTAGATCGTGGTCAGCTGCTTGCCGCTGGCGCGGATCAGCGCGACCAGCTTGCGCGCGTCACTGGCACCAAACTGCGCATTGACCAGGATCGCGTCGTGGCGGCCTTCGATCAGCACCGAGGACACCGAGAACATCGCCTGCGGGCCGGGATGGAAGGTCTGCAGGTGCAATTGGGATTTCGTCGCCGTGGCCGGAGCGGCAGCGGCCGGCGCCGCCAGCAGCGGCGCACTGGCGAAGCCAGCGACAAGGGCGAGGGGAAGCAGCAGGGCAGCGGTACGCATCGGAATTCCTTGTGTAGCGCCGAGCCAATGCCCGGCTGCAGGTTCGCGTAGCGCCGAGCGCAGGCTCGGCACTACAAGGGACGCACGTGGATCAATACGCCGCGGTGATGATCTGCTTCGGGTACGCGTGCGCTTCCAGCTCAGCGACGAACGCGGCGCCGTAGTCGGCGTAGCTGATGCGGCTATGGCCGCTGGCATCGGCCAGGAGCGCCTTGGGCTGCACGCGGTACTGGCCACGCTCTTCACCCGGGCCGATTTCGGCGGCCGGCGAGAAGAAGGTCCAGTCCAGGTCATCCACCGCCTGCAGGCGGTTGAACGCTTCGCGGTGGGCCAGTGCGTACGGCTTGTAGGCCTCCGGGAAGGTGGGGGTATCGACCAGCTGCACGCCGGGGGCCACTTCCAGGCTGCCGGCACCACCGACCACCACCAGGCGCGGTACACCGGCCTTGCATGCGGCGGCGGCCAGTTGCGCGGCAACCTCGCCCACGCGTCCGATGTCATCGCCCGGGCGCGGGCCGTAGGCGCTGGCCAGTACGTCGTGGCCGGCGATGGCGGCGACCAGCGCGTCCAGGTCATCCAGCGAAGCGATCACCGGGTGGGCGCCGGCCAGCTCGGCCGGAAGGTCCTGTGCGCTGCGCACGATGACGGTGAGTTCGTGGCCGCGGGCCAGCGCGTGGCGGGCGATCTGGCGGCCGATGTTGCCGGTGGAACCAACGAGGGCGATCTTCATGGCAGGACTCCGTGGGGCGGTGTGGGGTGGGAATGGGGCCACTCTAGGCCGCTGCAGTCGATCGAAAAACAGCGTATAACGCGCTTGTTTGTTGCATGGATCGAGCATATGGACCGACTGACCGCCATGACCGTGTTCGTCGAAGTGGCCGAGCGCGGCAGCCTCACCGCTGCCGCCGAGGTGCTGGACATGTCGCGGGCGATGGTCAGCCGCTACCTGGCCGAGGTCGAGGGCTGGCTGGGTGCGCGCCTGCTGCACCGGACCACGCGCCGGGTCAGCCTGACCGGCCCGGGCGAGGCGGCGCTGGCGCGCTTCCGTCAGATGCTGGCGATTGGCGAAGAACTGCAGGGCGAGCTGGCCAGTGATGATCCCGAGCCGCACGGCACGCTGCGGGTGACTGCCAGCGTGTCGTTCGGGCAGAGCCACCTGGCGCGGGCGGTGGCCGGCTTTGTTGCGCGTCATCCGGCGGCACGCATCGAACTGCTGCTGGTCGACCGTACGGTGAACCTGGTGGAGGAGCGGGTGGACCTGGCGGTGCGTATCGCGCGCCAGATCGACCCCAGCCTGATCGCACGGCGGCTGGCCACCTGCCGCTCGGTACTGTGCGCGACGCCGTCCTACCTGCAGGCACGCGGCACACCGACCGCCCCCGAGCACCTGGCCGCGCACAACTGCCTGACCCATCACTACGTCGGCAGAAGCCTGTGGCAGCTGCACCGCGATGGCCGTTCGTTGTCGGTGGCGGTAGGCGGGAACATCAGTGCCAACGAGGCCTCGCTGCTGCTGGAGGCGGTGCGCGCCGGTGCCGGCATTGCCATGCTGCCGACCTACCAGGTGGCGCCGCTGCTGCGCAGTGGCGAGCTGATCGAACTGCTGCCCGGATTCAGCCTGGATGAGCTCGGCATTCATGCCGTGTACGCGTCGCGGCGCCAGCAGCCCGCTATCATGCGGCGATTCCTGGACTACCTGGCCGAGTGTTTCGCCAGCCCGGCCTTCCAGGATCTGGATTGGCGCCCACCGGGCAAGGAGAACACATGAACCATGGACAGGCCTTGATCGACCACAACCGTGCTGCCTGGGACCGCCAGGCCAGCGAAGTGCGCGAATGGTCGCGCCCGGTGGAGAGTTCAACCATTGCCGCCGCGCGCGAAGGCCGCTGGCAGGTGCACCTCACGCCCCGCGCGTTGCCACTGGACTGGCTGGGCGACGTGCGCGGCCGTCGCATCCTGTGCCTGGCCTCGGGCGGGGGCCAGCAGGCGCCGGTGCTGGCGGCGGCCGGCGCCGACGTCACCGTGTTCGACCTGTCCGACGGGCAGCTGGAACAGGACCGCCGGGTCGCTGCGCGCGACGGCCTGCAGCTGCGCACGGTGCAGGGCGACATGCGCGACCTGCACGTGTTCGCCAACGACAGCTTCGACGTGGTGTTCCACCCGATCTCCAACCTGTACGTGCCCGACGTGCGTCCGGTGTGGACCGAATGCCGCCGTGTGCTGGCGCGCGACGGGATGCTGATGGCCAGCTTCTACAACCCGGTGCTGTTCGTCGGTGCACGTGATCCGCAGCTGGATGCACAGGGCCTGATCCGGCCGCGGTACGCCATTCCCTATTCGGACCTGGAAGACCTGGCGCCGGCCGAGCGCGAGGCAAAGCTGGCCCGTGGCGATGCGCTGACCTTCGGCCACAGCCTGACCGAACTGATCGGTGGGCAGCTGGATGCCGGCTTCGTCATCGACCGCTTCATGGAAGACTGGCAGCCGCAGCCGCGCTTCCTGATCGACCGCTATCTGCCCACCTTCCTCGCCACCCGCGCACGCAGGATCGGCTGAGGCACAGCGGCAGAAGGGTCTGCGGAAAAAGCGGCGGCGTACAATGGACGGCCCCACGTTCAACAGGTGCCGTCCCTTGTCGTATCCCTATCCGCTGGTCGTGTTCGACCTCGATGGCACGCTGGTCGACAGCGCGGCTGATATCGCTGAAGCGCTGAACCGCACGCTGGAGGCCATCGGTGTGGCACGCGTGCCGGAAACCACGGTGCTCGGCTGGATCGGCGACGGTGTGCGCCGCTTGGTCGAACAGGCCGTGCATGCGGCCGGCCGCGAGGTCGACATGGGCGAAGTGATGCCGGTGTTCATGGTGCACTACCGTGAGTGCCTGCTGCGCAGCCCGCGCCTGTTCGATGGCGTGGCCGAGGCACTGGCCCAGCTGCGTGCGCGCCATGTGCCGCTGGCAATCTGCACCAACAAGCCCGAAGCGCTGGTGCCACCGCTGCTGCAGCACCTGGGCATCGGTGATGCGTTCGCGCTGATACTGGGCGGCGATTCGCTGCCGCAGCGCAAGCCCAGCGGTGAGCCACTGCGGCACATCGCCGCGCACTTCGGGTTGCCGGTGGATGCCTGCCTGATGGTGGGCGATTCGCTGACCGACTACCGTGCCGCCGAAGATGCCGGCATGCCGATCGCGCTGGTGCGCTACGGCTATCCGCGCGGCCTGGACCTGGCCACCGCGCATGCGGTGGCGGTGATCGACGACCTGCGTGAGCTGCCGGGGTTGGCCACGGGCATTCCGGTATAGAGCCGAGCCCACGCTCGGCTCACAGTAGATCGACGCCATGCGTCGATGGCGTCAGGATGCGCCGGGCAATGCCCGGCGCATTTCCTTACTTCGGCTGGTAACGCACGCTCAGCTGGTACTCGCGGCCGGGCTGGTTGAACCACGCCACCGTCTCGTAGCGGCGGTCGAACACGTTGGCGGCACGCGCCAGCAGCGACCATTCCGGCGTCAGCGCGTACTCGGCGCGCAGGTCCAAGGTACCGTAGCCGCCAACCTTCACCGCGTTGGCGGCATCGTCATAACGCTTGCCCGCACCCTGCACGGTCAGGCCGGCGCGGAAACCGCCGAAACGACGGTCGATGTCCAGGCGTGCGGTCTGCTGTGCACGGCGCGGCAGCCAGTTGTCGAACTGGGTGCTGCCGTGGGTGCGGTTGCGCGGGTCGGTGTAGCTCAGCTGCGCGTTGATGTCGAAGCCGGCCAACAGCACGCCGCCGGTCAGCTCGGCACCACGGATGCGCGCCTTCTCCACCTGCTGCATTTTCATGGTGGACGCATCGTAGGTGATCAGGTCATCGATGCGGGTCTCGTAGACGTCCAGGCCCCAATGCCAGCCCTGGCCCTGCTGCGAAACACCGAGGTTGGCGCTCTTCGACTTCTCCGGGTTCAACGTTGGCACGCCGCTCCACGGGTCATACAGGTCACTGAAGGTCGGTGCCTTGAACGCGGTGCCGTAGCTGGCATTGACGCGCAGGCCGTGGCCCAGCTCCATCGCCCAGCCAACGCTGCCGGTGGCGTGATTGCCGAACTGCTGGTTGTCGTCATTGCGCGCGCTGGCCTGCAGCTGGTGGCGGCCGAAGCGGCCCTGGTACTGCACGAACACGCCGGTGTTGCGGCGGCTGTCGACGAGATACCCGGCGCTGCTGCCATCCAGATTGTCTTCGCTCCAGTCCACGCCGGTGCTCAGCAGCTGGCCTTCGGCCAAGGTGATGTCACCCTGCAGCGAGGCGCTGTCGCGATGGGTCTGCGCGCTGCCGCGGGCACCGAAGTCGCCGAAATTATCCGACTCGTTGTCGCTGCGGCCGACATTTGCAGTTAAGGCCAGGCGCTCGGACGGGGTGTAGCGCACCTTGCCGGCCAGCACCTGCTGGCGGGTTTCCGAGTAGTTGTAATAGCCGTCGTAGTGGTTCTTGCCGTCGGCGCGCAGCGCGCTGCCTTCCACGTTCCACTGGTCGTTGACGGTGTAGCCGCCACGCAGGCTCTTGGACAGGTTGCGGTAGCCATCGCGGTCGGGTTCGTCGGCGAAGCAGCCGGTGAACAGCGTCGCCGAGCCGCGACAGGCGTCGATGCCATCGGAATGCTGGTAGGCGATGTCGGCGCCGAACCAGCCGCGTTCGGTACCGCCGCCGATGCCGCCGCTGGCTTCGCGCAGGCCGTTGCTGCCGCCACCGAGCTGGAAGTGCGGAGCAAAATCGCCCTGGTTGCGGCGGGTGAAGATCTGGATCACGCCCCCGATGGCGTCGGCGCCGTACAGGCTGGACTGCGGGCCGCGCACGATTTCCACGCGCTCGATCTGCGCCAGCGGCAGGTCCTGGTACATGGCCAGGCCGAGGTCGGCGCTGTTGATGCGCACGCCGTCGACCAGCACCACGGTGTGGCCCGAGTTGGTGCCGCGCAGGAACAGCGAGCTCTGCTTGCCGAGCCCGCCGGCATTGGCCAGGTTGATGCCGGCGCGGCCACGCAGCAGCTCCTGCAGCGAGGTGGCCTGGCTGGATTCGATCTGCGCGCGATCGATCACCTGTGCCGGCGCGATGCTGTCCTGCAGGGCGATCGGGGTGCGGGTGGCGGTGACCAGGATCTGGTCGAGCGCGGTGGTGTCATCGGCGGCCTGGGCCAGCGCGGGCAGGGCGGCCAGCACGGCCAGGGACAGCATTCGGGACTGCAGCTTCATGGGGGACTCCAGGTGCCACGCACGCCCGCGTGGCGAAGGGGAGGAGCCGCGAAGGCAGGCATGCGCCGACGCCGCAGCGCAGGCTGCGGTCATCCAGCGCCATGCCCACCGCATCGCGACCTGAGGCTTCCGGGCCGGTCTCCGGGCTTGCCGCCGGGTGGCGCGAGGCCACCGTCCAGGCGCCTTCCCATGCCTGCGGCACAGTGGCGTTGTTGCCTGGAACTGACGTGCTTACCGTTGCGGGGGCAGCGCCGGCATGGCGTTGAATCACGCGTCACCGGCTTCCCGTTTCAACCTGCCGGCCGTGGCCGCAGGTCACCTGGAAGTGCGCGCAGTCTACGGCATCGAAGGCGGCCCGTAGCGTCGAGCCTGCTCGACTGCCTTTGCCGTGCCTTTAGAATGGTCCCTCGATCCCGTGGTGCCGTTGCCGATGTCCGCCTGTTTTCCGCTGTTCCCGCGTTGCCCGTACAGGACGCGTGCATGATCCTCGACCTGGTCCGCCATGCCGGCAACGGTCGCGATGAGTTCCTCGATGGCCGCAGCGATCCACCGCAGCTGGCCCGCCTGCCGCAGGAACTGGTCGACGCCTACGCTGCGCAGCCCTGGGAGCGGGTGATCAGTTCGCCGCGGCTGCGCTCGCTGCACACGGCGATGGCCCTGGCCACCCCGCGCGGGCTGGACGTGGAAGCGGACGAGGAATGGGAAGAGCTGGATTTCGGCGATTGGGACGGGCAGTCGCTGTTCGACCTGCCGGAGGACGCGCTGGCGGCCTTTCACGCCGATCCGCATGCATTCCCGCCACCGAATGGTGAAAGCTGGGGCCACTTCGAGCGGCGCATCGCGCGCGCGCTGGATCGCCTGCTTGATGTTGACGATCCGGTGCCGACGCTGGTGGTCAGCCATGGTGGTCCACTGCGCATGGTGCTGTCACAGGTCTGCGGCCTGCCGATGTCACTGTGCTGGGCACTGCGCATCGATCACGGCACCCGCCTGCGGGTGTGGGTGGAACGCGGTGAGGTCGGGCTGGTGGGCGAGCTGCTGGAACTGCAGCAGCCCTGACCCGACGGTAGTGCCGGCCGCTGGCCGGCTTCCTCAGGAACGCTGCAAAGATCGTGCAGTTGCCGGCCAGCGGCCGGCACTACCCGTCAGTCCTCGTCGGCGTGCTCGGCCACGCTGTCTTCCGCGTCATCGTCGGCGTCGAAGCGCTGCTCATGCACCGGACCCGACGCCGGGCCGGCCGCCTTCAGCGGGTGCGCGGCGATGCGCGCTTCGTAATCCTGCACCAGCGCCTCACGCTGCGGCTCGCTCAGTTCCTGCCAGTGGCAGTCCAGCAGCGCGCCTTCCAGCGAGTACAACAGGTTCAGGCTGGGCTTGAAGCCCGCGCGCTTGACCTTGACGAAGGCGCCGACCGCACCGATTGCAACCAGGTCCTCGCGGCTGCGCAGGCCGACCTGGCGCAGCCACGCCGCACTCTTCGGGCCGATGTTGCGCAGCTTCGGTGCGCTCATCCCAGCGCCTCGACGAACACGCGGGCGATGGCTTCCAGGCCGGCCTGGTCATCGGCATCGAAGCGGCCGACCTTCGGGCTGTCGATGTCGAATACGCCGATCAGTTCATCACCACGCAGCAGCGGCACCACCAGTTCCGAGCGCGAGGCCGAATCGCAGGCGATGTGGCCGGGGAAGGCATCGACGTCGTCCACGCGCTGGGTCACGCGCTGGCTGGCGGCGGCACCGCACACGCCCTTGTCCAGCGGGATGCGCACGCAGGCCGGCAGGCCCTGGAACGGGCCGACCACCAGCTCCTTGCCATCGTACAGGTAGAAGCCCACCCAGTTCAGGTCGGGCAGGGCGTGGTAGACCAGTGCGGAGAGGTTGGCCGCGTTGGCGATGCGGTCGGACTCGGCGTAGACCAGGCCACGGGCCTGTTCCAGCAGCTGGGCGTATTGTTCCGGCTTGCTGCCGGTAAGCGAGGCATTGGCGAACATGCCCGCAGTCTAGCAAGCACGCCGGGCCGGCGATAATGCACGCCCTGTCGTCCCGTTGGAGCCCATCGATGCCGCTGCCCGCCACGCTGCCGCCCGCCCTGTTCGTTACTGGCACCGATACCGAGATCGGCAAGACTGCAGCCAGCACCGCGCTGCTGCATGCACTGCGCCGGCGCGGCCTGCGCGCGGTAGGCATGAAGCCGGTGGCCAGCGGCAGCGAAGACCTGGGGCAGGGCCTGCGCAACGAAGACGCGCTGGCCCTGCAGGCAGCCAGCTGGCCGGTGCCGGACTACGCCGACCTGAACCCGTATGCGCTGCGGCAGCCGCTGGCACCGGAACTGGCCGCTGCCGAGGATGGCGTGCAGGTGGAGCTGGCGCCGATCGTGGCCGCGTTCGCGCGACTGCGCGCGCAGGCCGATGTCGTGGTGGTGGAGGGCGTTGGCGGTTGGCTGGCGCCGGTCTCGGCCACGCTGGACCAGCTGGACCTGGTACGTGCACTGCGGCTGCCGGTGCTGCTGGTGGTGGGCATGCGGCTGGGCTGCGTCAACCACGCGCGACTGACTGCGCAGTCGCTGCAGGCCAGCGGCGTGGAGTGCCTGGGCTGGATCGGCAACCACATCGACCCGGCGATGCAGCGCCAGGACGAGAACATCAGGACCCTGCAGCAACGCTTGCCGATGCCGTGCTGGGGACGGCTGCCGCATCTGCCGGGTGCGAGTGGTGAGGCGCTGAGTGCCAATCTGCGCGGGGACCCGGGGTAGCGCCGGGCCATGCCCCGCGAGCGCGCAGCGCGGCGACCAGAAAGCCCGCCGGGCATGGCCCGGCGCTACCGATCAATCAGCGCCAGCTCCCGCGCGATCGCACCCAGCCGCTCCACTGCGCCGATGAAGCGCGCGTCCAGCGTCTGGCAGCACGACAGCCGCAGGCAGTGGCGATAACGCGCACCCCGTGAATAGACCTGGCCGGGCATGAACACGATGTCCTCCTGCAATGCACGCTCGAACAGCTCGCGCGTATCCACGCCCGGCAGTTCCAGCCACAGCAGGAACCCGCCCTGCGGTTCGGTGGCGCGGGTGCCGGCCGGGAAGTGTTCGGCCACCAGCTGGCGCAGCCGTCCCACCTGTTCGCGGTACAGCCGGCGCATGCGGTGCAGGTGGTGCTCGTAGCTGCCCGCTTCCAGATACGCGGCCACCGCGTCGCCGAGCAACTGCGGCTCGCCGCCGGTGGACTGGAATTTGAGCAGTGCGATGCGTTCGGCGAAGCGGCCGCCGTCCAGCCAGCCGATGCGGTAATCCGGTGCCAGTGTCTTGGAGAAACCACCGACCACCATCACCCAGCCATCGCGATCAAAGGCCTTCAGCAAGGGCGCCGGCGGTTCGCAGAACTGCAGCTCGGCGTACACCGCATCCTCGATCAGCGGCAGTTGCCGTGCGTTGACCAGCTCGGCCAGGCGTTGCTTGGCGGGTGTCGGCATGGTGCAGCCCAGCGGGTTGTGCACGGTGGGCATCACCACCAGCGCGGCCAGCGGGGTGTGCTCCAGCAGCGCATCCAGCGCATCCACATCCAGGCCGTGCTGCGGATGGGTGGGCAGCTCGATGGCCTGCAGGCCGAGGTTGGCCAGCAACGGGTACAGGTTGAAGTAGGACGGCGCCTCGATGCCCACCGCATCACCGGGCTGGGTGACCGCGCGCAGCGCCAGCTGCAGGGCCTCCATCGCACCGTGGGTCAGCAGCAGGCGCTCGCTGTGGGTGTGCAGGCCCATGCGTGGCCCGCGGCGCACGATCTGCGCCAGCAGCCGCGGCGAGCCGTTCGGGCGCGCGTAGGTCTCCACCGTCTGCAGGCCGTGGCGCAGCACCTGCGCGGTATGCCGGGCCAGCTGCGCGCCCGGATAGAACTGGCGCCCGCGCGGACCGGCAAAGGCCAGGTCGACCACACCGGGGCGCCGCTGTGCTTCCAGCACGCGGGCCATCAGCACCTGCTGCAGTGGTGCGGTGGGTGCGGACGGGGTATCCCGCAGCGAACGCTCCGGTACCGACAGCCGCGGCGCGACCTCGAAGCCGGCCTTGGGCCGCGGAATGACCAGGCCGGCGTCTTCCAGCTGGCGATAGGCGGCAATCACCGTGTTCAGGCTGAGCCTGCGCTGCAGGGCCATCTGCCGCAGCGAAGGCAGGCGGCTGCCGACCGGAAGGCGCCCGCCGTGGATGGCCTCGGCCAGTTCGTCGGACAGCCGCTGGTAGCGGGGTGGGATCATCGCGCTCTGGTCATCTGTATCCATCGAAGTTCCCGCCATCTGGTGCTGTACCCATGATGATGGCGAGCCTAGCATGTCGTTGTCGGCCGGGCCTGATCGGGGCACGGCCGATACTTCCCAAGCGCACGGCTGGATGGCCGTGCGTCTTTTTTGTGCAGAACCGCTACCGCATCGGTACCAGCACCGCTTCGCGGCGGTACAGCGCCGGGAACTGCTTGCCCAGCGCGGCCAGCTTCGGTGCATCGTAGTAGCGGATGTAGGCCGCTTGCGGGTAGTTGCTCATGTAGTTCTGGTGGTAGCTCTCGGCCGGATAGAAGCGCTGGCCGCTGACCAGCTGGGTGACGATCGGCGCGCGGTAGCTGCCGGCCTGGTCAAGCTGGGCGATGTAGGCGCGGCTGGCAGCCTGCTGGCGGGCGTCGTCACTGAAGATCGCCGAGCGGTACTGGCTGCCTTGATCCGGTCCCTGTCGATTGAGTTGGGTCGGGTCATGCACTACCGAGAAGAACACCTGCATCAGCTGCCCATAGCTGACCTGGCGCGGGTCGTAGTCGATCTTCACTGCTTCGGCATGACCGGTCTGGCCCCCGCTGACGCGCTCATAGCGCGCATTGGCAGCACTGCCACCGATATAGCCGGACACCGCATTGCTCACGCCCTTGACGTGCTGGAACACCCCCTGCACGCCCCAGAAGCAGCCGCCGGCGAACACCACGCTGGCATGGGTGGCCTCATCGCGGAACGCGGCGTCGCCGCTGGGCGCAGGCAGCGCCCTGACCTGCGCGCTGGCCTCGACCGGTGCCGCCACTGCGCTGTGGTCGACCAGCAGCACGCCGGTGATCAATGCGGCAGCCACCAGTCCGGCGACACCGGCGGCGATGCCCTGTTCAAAGGAAAGTTTCATCGTGTCCTCCCGGTTCAGCCGAAGGTGAAGGCGTAGGCCTGCACGCCCGCATCGAGGAATTCGATCTCGAAGCGATGCGGGCCGACCGTGCCGCGCTGGCGCACCAGCTGGTACAGGCGGTGCTCATCGATCACGCCGCTGCCATCGGCACCGGCATCACTGCCGGCATCGGCGGCCGGCAGCGGCTGGCCATCCAGCCAGACGCGGAAGCGCACCGGCCTGCCGTCCTCGCTCGGTGCCAGCACCAGGTGCAGGTCGCGCGCATGGAACTGGAAGGCGATGCGGCCACCGGCCTGCTGCAGCTGCGCGGCTTCGTCGGTGACGGTCCAGCGCCCGGACAGTCCCCATTGGTTCAACGCCAGGGTGGTCGGCAGCGTGTAGTCGAACGCGGTGTCGCTGCGCTGCCCACCGGGCGAGGCGAACTGCTCGGCGCGGGCGTGGCCCAGGTAGGTTTCCGGCGAGCGCAGGTTGCCCATGTCGGCCTGCACGGCCACGCCCTTCAGTTCGGCGGCAGCGGGATCGGCCGGTGGCGGCAGATTCGTCTGCCCGGCTTCAGTCAGCAGGCGGCGGATCATCTGTTCCGAGCGCGCATAGTTGCCCTCGCCGAACTGGTGGCCGCGGATGTTGCCCTGTGCGTCGACGAAGTACTGCGCCGGCCAGTAACGGTTGTTGAAGGCGCGCCAGATCGTGTACTGGTTGTCGAGCGCCACCGGGTACTCGACCTTCAGCTGCTGCACCGCCTTCATCACGTTGCGTGGGTCACGCTCGAAGGCGAACTCCGGCGTGTGCACGCCGACCACCACCAGGCCGTGGTCGCGGTAGCGTCGCTCCCATTCGTGCACGAACGGCATCGCGCGCAGGCAGTTGATGCAGGAATAGGTCCAGAAATCGACCAGCACCACCTTGCCGCGCAGCTGCCCTGCACTCAGCGGCGGGCTGTTGAGCCAGCCAGTGGCACCGTCCAGCGCGGGCAGGGTGCCCTCCACCGGTAGTGGTGCATCGGCACCGGCATTGGCGCCGGCCATCATCATCATCGGCGGTGCCGCCGGCTGCGCGCCGGGTACTGCGTCCAGCAGGCGTTGCTCGATGCGCGCGGTGCTGACCGTCGAAAGACGGGTCAGCAGGCCGGTATCCCAGCCCAGGCCGATCGCCACCACCGCCAGCAGCGCGGCCACACCCAGCACCTTGCGCAGGACGTCGCCGAGGCCGAGCCGCGCCTGCATGGCGCGGAACACCCGGCCGCCGATCCACACCGCCAGCGCCAGTGCGGTGATCGCGCCCAGCGCATAGGCCAGCAGCAGCGCAGTGGTGCCGACGCTGGCGCCATGCAGGGCGGCGCCGGTCAGCACCAGGCCGAGGATCGGCCCGGCGCAGGGTGCCCACAGCAGGCCCGTGGCGATGCCGATCAGCAGCGAGGTCCACGCGCCGCCATGCCCGGCAGCATCCGCCGCATCGGCGCGCGCGCTCAGGCGGGCACCCACGCGCTGGAACGGCGCCAGCAGGTGGTCGGCCAGTCGTGGCCACAACAGAGCGACCGCGAACAGCGCCATCAGCAGCAGGGCGATCCAGCGTCCGACCTGGTTGGCCTGCGCCACCCATTGGCTACCCACCGCGGCGAGGCTGGCGACCACGGTGAAGGTGAGCGCCATGCCCAGCAGCAGCGGCAGCGTGCTGCGCAGGAACGGGCGATCGGCACGCGCGAACACGAACGGCAGCACCGGCAGGATGCAGGGGCTGAGCAGGGTCAGCGCGCCCCCGAGGTAGGCAAGCAGCAACAGCAGCATCGTCAGGCTCCGGAAGCAGTGGAAGAACCGACCGGTACCCGCCAGCCGTCGGCAGTGCCATCAGTGGCACCGGGAACGAACACCATCGCCGCACCGTTCATGCAGTAGCGCAGCCCGGTCGGGCGCGGGCCGTCGTTGAACACATGGCCGAGATGGCCGCCGCAGCGGCGGCAATGCACCTCCACCCGCAGCATCCCGAAGGTGACGTCACGGTCTTCGCCGATGGCGTTGTGCAGTGGCGCCCAGAAGCTGGGCCAGCCGGTGCCGCTCTCGAACTTGGTGGACGAGGAGAACAGTGGCAGTGCACAGCCGGCGCAGGCGAAGGTGCCCTGCCGGTGTTCCTTGTTGAGCGGGCTGCTCCACGGCCGTTCGGTGGCCTGCTGGCGCAACACCGCGTACTGCGCCGGAGTCAGGCGCTGGCGCCAGTCGGCATCACTGTGCATGACCTCGAACTGTCGCGACGGACGCGCTTCGGCGGCGGCCGGGGCGGCGCGGCTGCAGGCCCCCAGGCCGAGCAGTCCGGCGGCGGTGGCGACACCGCCCAGGCCCAGCAGATGGCGGCGGGAGAGGGACATGGCGGACTCCGGGAAGGGGCGACGGGGCCATGCTGCGCCGGCCCGGGTCAACGAATCCTCACGCAGGATTCAATTTTTCGTGAGGTATCGGCGGCCGTCCCGCGCCACAATGCAGCCAGCCTCCCCACTGGCCCCGAGCTGCCGATGTCCACCAAACGCGTGCTGATCGTTGAAGACGATGCCCACATCGCCGACCTGCTGCGCATGCATCTGGGCGACGAGGGCTACGACGTCGCCCATGCCGCCAGCGGCGATGCCGGCCTGCGCCTGCTCGAGCAGGAAGGTCCGTGGGATGCGCTGGTGCTGGACGTGATGCTGCCCGGCGTCGATGGGTTGCAGGTGTGCCAGCGTGCACGCGCGATGGCACGTTATGTACCGATCATCATCATCAGCGCGCGCGGCAGCGAAACGCAGCGCATCGTCGGCCTGGAACTGGGCGCGGACGACTACCTGGCAAAACCTTTCTCGATGCCGGAACTGGTGGCACGGGTGCGCGCCCTGCTGCGCCGCGCCGAAGCGATGGCGCAGAGCGCACGCATCGATGCCGGCGCGATCGAGCTGGGTGGGCTGAAGCTGGACCCTGTGGCACGCACTGCCTCGGTGGATGGCAACGCGCTGGAGCTGACCCCGCGCGAGTTCGACCTGCTGCTGTTCTTTGCCCGTCATCCAGACCAGGTGTTCGCGCGCATGGAGCTGCTCAACCAGGTCTGGGGCTACCAGCACGATGGCTACGAGCATACGGTCAACACCCACATCAACCGCCTGCGCAGCAAGATCGAACCCGACCCGGCCAACCCACGGCGCCTGCTGACGGTGTGGGGCCGCGGCTACAAGCTGGTCGATCCGGCCGGGGCGGTGGCATGATCAAGCCGAACCTGTGGCAGAAGCTGGCGGTGGTGATCGCCGCGCTGATGCTGATGTGCTGCATGGCGCTGCTGGCATTGCAGATGCGTGCCAACACCCGCCACGAACAGGAGGTGGTACAGCGGTTGTCGCTGGGCCTGGCCGAGCACATCGCCCAGCGCAGTGAACTGATGGACACCAGTGGCATGCGCGATGCCGCGGTGCGTGCGCTGTTCGGCCAGTTGATGGCGGTCAACCCCAGCGTCGAGGTCTACCTGCTGGACGACCAGGGCCGCATCCTCGGCCACGATGCACCCAGTGGGCACCTGGTGCGCAACCGGGTGGACGTGACGCCGTTGCGTCGCCTGCTGGCCGGCGCGCCGTTGCCGATCCTCGGCGATGACCCGCGCAGCGCCGATGGCCGCAAGGTGTTCAGCGCCGCGCCGTTGGTCGTGCAGGGCCGCCAGGCCGGTTATGTGTACGTGGTGCTGGTCGGCGAGCACCGGCAGATGCTCGCCGACGATCTTGCCGCCGGCAGCCAGTGGAACACCACGCTGTGGTCGGTGGTGCTGGTCGGCGGCCTCGGCCTGTTCGCCGGACTGGTGGCGTTCTACTGGGTGACGCGCCCGTTGCGGCGGCTGACCCGGCGCATCCAGGCCTTCGACATCGATGCGCCCACGCCGTTGCCGCCGCCGGAGCCGCTGCGCCCCGGTGAGCGCGACGAGCTTGTGATCCTTGAACACGCGCACGCGCAGATGGCGCAGCGGCTGGGTGAGCAGTGGCAGCAGCTGCGCCAGCAGGACCTGCAGCGCCGCGAACTGGTCGCCAACATCTCGCATGACCTGCGCACGCCGTTGTCGTCGCTGCACGGCTATCTGGAAACGCTGGCATTGAAGGACGCCACGCTTTCGCCGGATGAGCGCCGGCGTTATCTCGGCATTGCGCTGGCGCAGAGTGCCAAGGTCGGCCGGCTGGCGCGCGCGCTGTTCGAGCTGGCGCGGCTGGAGCACGGCGAAGTACGTCTGGAGTGGGAGGTGTTCGCGCTGCCGGAGCTGCTGCAGGACGTGCTGCAGAAATTCGAGCTGGCGGCGCAGGCACGTGGCCAGCAGTTGCACGCGGCGTTCCCGCCCGGACTGCCCCTGGTCCGTGCCGACCTGGGCCTGGTCGAACGGGTGCTGACCAACCTGCTCGACAACGCGTTGCGGCATGCACCCGAGGGTGGCCAGATCGAAGTGCGCCTGCGCGCGACCCCAGACAGCGTGGAGGTCAGCGTCGCCGATGATGGTCCCGGGGTGCCACCGGCGCTGCGTACCCAGCTGTTCCAGGCACCGGCCGCGCTGGGTGCGCGGCGTGGCGACAACGGCGGATTGGGCCTGTTGATCGTGCAGCGCATCGTGCAGTTGCATGGCCGCCGTATCGAACTGCGCGACAGCGAGCGAGGCGCGCTGTTCGTGTTTGCCCTGCCGCGCGCCGAACCGTCGGTCTAGCAGGCCGCCTCGCCCTCCACGACACCGCCGGTTTCCAGCGGCAGGTGCAGGCGGATGCAGGCGCCACCCAGTTCCGAATCGGTCACCTCGACGTGGCCGCCGTGCTTGTCGGCCACCACCTGCACCAGTGCCAGGCCGAGGCCGAAGCCGGGGCTGCCAGGGTCCAGCCGCACATAGGGTTGCAGTACCTGGCCGCGCAGTTCCGGTGCGATGCCGGGGCCGTCGTCCTCCACCTGCACGCACAGCCAGCCGTCGTTGACCGTGCTGGCGATGCGGATCTGCCGACGCGCGTAACGCAGCGCATTGCCGAGCAGGTTGCGCAGCGCCAGTTCCAGCATGTGTCGGTTGACGTTGACCAGGCCCACGGGTGACAACGCCTGCTGCACCGGCATCGGCAACGGTGCGAACTGGGCCACCACGCCGCGTACCAGCGCCGCCAGCTGCAGGCGCTGGCGGGTCAGTTGATGGCAGCGGCCCAGTGCGGCGTACTCGACGCCGGCATCGGTGAGGTGTTGCAGCCGATCGACATCGGTGCGCAGCCCGCCCAGCGCATCGCGCTGTACATCGTCGAGCGCGGTGTCTTCCAGATCGGCCAGGCCGAATCGCATCCGTGCCAACGGCGTGCGCACCTCGTGCGCCACCGCCTGGGCCAGCACGCGCTGGCTTTCCAGCAGCTGCTGCAGCTGCTCGGCCATGTGGTTGAAGGCGTTGGCCAATGGCCGCACCAGCGCGGTACCGGCGCGCGGCGCGCGGGTATCCAGCTGGCCGTCGCGCATCTGCCGCGCCGCCTGGGCCAACTGCGAAACATCCCGCCACAGCCTGTAGACCATCACGTACATCGGCAGTGCCACCGCCACCATCAGGATCAGCAGCAGGATCGCCACACCGGATACTTCGCTGTCCTGCCAGCCCTCGTCGGGCAGTGCTTCGTCCAACGGTCCCAGCATCACCGCGTAGTCGCTGTGGCCGATCCGCTGCAGGCTGCGCATGTGCTCCAGGTCGATCTGCACGCGGCCGTTGTTGAACGGCGGGCGCTGGCTGGCCGGCAGCTCCTTCATGGCCTCGGCCAGCGGCACCATGCGCAGCGCGTAGGCGAAATCGGCGTCGAGTTCGCGCGCCAGCGCCGGCCACTGCTCGCGCGGGGTTTCGGCGAAGCGATGCTGCAGCAGCGCATGGGTACCGCGCATCTCGGCCTGCAGGCCGGCTTCAGTGCGGTCTTCCAGCAGGGCATCCCAGGCCCACAGGCCCAGCACGATCAACAACAGGTGGGCGACCAGGAAGCCGATGCCGTAGCGCAGGAAGTGGAAGGCGTGGCCGCGCATCGCCGAGGGCGTGCGCTTCATCCCCATGCCGACCGGCTGAACAGGTAGCCGCGGCCACGGACGGTCTTGATCCGTTCCGGCTGCTCGGGGTTGTCCCCCAGCTTGCGGCGCAGGCGCGAGATGCGGGCATCGATCGAACGGTCCAGGCCGTCGAAGGCGATTCCACGCAGGCCGCGCAGCAGCGCGTCGCGGTCCAGGATCTGGCCGGCATTGCTGGCCAGCAGGAACAGCAGGTCGAACTCGGCCGTGGTCAGCTCCAGCAGGCCGCCCTGCAGGTGCACGTTGCGGGTGGACGGGTCGATGTTCAACTCGCCGAAGCGCAGGCTGCCGTCACGCGGCTCGACCCGGCGGTGGCGGCGCAGGTGGGCACGCAGCCGGGCCAGCAGCACCCGCGGTTCGATGGGTTTGCCGATGTAATCGTCGGCCCCCAGTTCCAGGCCCAGCACCTGGTCGATGTTGTCGGTGCGGGCGGTCAGCACGCAGATGATGCCGTCGTAGTGGGGCCGGATCTGCCGACACACTTCGAAACCATCCTGGTCGGGCAGGCCGACATCGAGCAGCACCAGGGCCGGCTTCTCGGCCAGGATCCGGGCCACTGCGCGCTCGCCGCTGCGCTCGTGGGCCACCTGGTAGCCATGCCGTTGCAGGTAGTCGCTGACCATCGTTCCCAGGCGGGCATCGTCTTCGACCAGTACGATATCCAGCATTTCCAAGGCCTCCGTGGGCGCAAACGTACCGCCACGGCACGAGCGCGGCGATGCTATCCCAGCCTTCGGGCCGCCCGGGTCCCGGGGGCGGGCGCCATTCAGCCGGGGTTGCTGGCGCGCGGGCCGGGTCTCAGTCCCGGCAACAACTTGGCGTCCAGCATAGCCTGAGGCTGTTACAAAACGTTACCTTCGTGATACGTCTGGTGACGATCGCTGACAGCAAAGCGACTGACGCCGCGCGGCCCGGGGCCGAGCATGGAGTCTCCTCCGCTCCGCGTGCCGTCCTCATGTCGCCCGCCGCCCCCTGCCTGCCGAACCCGTCCCGCCGCTGTCAGTGCGGAGGCTCCCGATGAGCGGCGTGGTCGGGGCCTGGTTGCCGCCGGCCGAGGACGAGCAGCTGCTGCAGCAGCTGGCCCCGATGCTGCGCGCCCTGCAGCAGCGGGGGCGTGGCCGCATTGGCTACTGGACCGATGCCGAGGCCGGCCTCGCGCTGGGCCACTGCCGGGCGCCGACCGATACGCCGTTGCAGCCGCTGAGCTCGGACTGCGGTCGCTACGTACTGTGCCTGGACGGCCGCCTGTACAACCGCGGCGACCTGCAGGCGCAGCTGCGCGATCTGCCGCGCAGCTGCAGCGATGCGCGGCTGCTGCTGCAGGCGATCGTTGAATGGGGCGTGCAGCGGGCGCTGTCGCGTATCGAGGGCGCTTTCGGTTTCAGTATCTGGGACCGCGAGTCGCGCGTGCTGTGGCTGGCCCGTGATCCGGTGGGCGAGCGGCCGCTGTATTACGGCTGGCACCAGGGCCAGTTCCTGTTCGCCTCCGAGTTGAAGGCGCTGCAGGCTTTCGCCGGCTTCGCGCCGAGCATCGACCAGGACGCCCTGAGCCTGCTGCTGCGCCACGACTATGTGCCGGCGCCGCACACCATCTACCGTGGCATCCACAAGCTGGTGGCGGGCGGGGTGCTGCGCATCGATCTCAGCGACCATGCCGCGGGTTGCGCCAGCCAGGCCGCGCAGGGGGGAACGCGCTACTGGTGTGCACGCGATGCGATGCAGAGCGCACTGCAGGAGCCGCTGCAGCCGGCGCCCAGCCTGGAACAGGCCACCGACCAGCTCGAAGCGGTACTGCAGAAGGCCATCGCTTCACGCATGCACTCGCCACTGGCCTGCGGCGCGTTCCTGTCCGGCGGCACCGACTCTTCGCTGGTGACGGCGATGATGCAGGCCCAATCCACGCTGCCGATCGAAGCGTGGACCGTCGGCTTCGACGATCCAGGGCATGACGAGAGCGACTGGGCGTCGCAGGTCGCGCGCCACCTGGGTGTGCAACACCACCTGCACCGCATGGACGCGCGGCAGGGCCTGGACCTGCTGCAGCGCTTGCCACAGGTCTGGTGCGAGCCCTTCGCCGACGCCTCGCAGCTGCCGACCCTGCTGGCCAGCGAACTGCTGGGCGCGCGCAAGCCGGTGGCGCTGACGGGTGATGGCGGCGACGAACTGTTCTTCGGCCACCCCAGCTACGGCCGCGCACTGCGCAATGCGCGCCTGTGCGGTGGCCTGCCGGACTGGGTACGCGGGCTGGCGCGGCGCAGCGGCAATCGCATGAACGTGGAGCGCGGCCGCCTCGGTGGTTGGCGCGCATTGGTGGCCGAGGTTGCCGCCAACGATGTGGAAGGCCACTACCTGCAGCGCGTGACCCGCTGGCGGCAGCCGGCGCAGGTGGTGCTGGGCGCGCGCGAGCCGGTGACGATCTTCCAGCAGCAGGACACGGCGCTGCCGGCCGAGGCGCGCATCCAGCTGCTGGATTTCCGCATGGACCTGGCCGAGGGCATCCTGGCCAAGGTTGATCGCGCGGGCATGGCGGCGGGCGTTGAAACCCGTGCGCCGCTGCTGGACATGGAGGTGGTGCGCCTGGCCTGGCGCCTGCCGCAGCACCTGAAGTACCACGATGGCGAGCACAAGCGGATCCTCAAGCACCTGCTGGCGCGCTACCTGCCGGATCCGCTGGTGTATCGCCCCAAGCGCGGCTTCGGTCCGCCGATGGCGCGTTGGTTGGCGGGTCCGTTGCGCGATTGGGCGGAGGCGCTGCTGGACCCGCAGCTGCTGCGCAACCAGGGTTGCTTCGACGCGGGGCGGGTGCGCGGTATCTGGGAAGCGTTCCTGCGTGGCGAGCGCAAGTGGCACACGCACCTGTGGAACGTGCTGATGTTCCAGGCGTGGCACCAGCATTGGCACGGTAGCCGCGGGCGCTGAGTCGTTCCTGCATCGCGTGCGGCGGTTTCATTCTGCGCGGCGCAGGGCGGATGCCCTTGCGTACGAATGTCCCCCGGCGCCGGCCGTTGGCCGTCACCTCCTCCTTTACTTCGCACGCAAGGGCATCCGCCCTGCGTTCGGAGTTCGTCGGCGCCTCATTGAAAGGCTGCCACAAGCACTGCGCCGTACCTGCCGTAAGCCGAGCCTCGTCGGGGCGGGTAGGGGCCTGGGCAAAGTAAAGGAGGAGGTGACGGCCAACGGCCGGCGCCGGGGGACATTTGCCCAGGCCCCTGCCCACCCCGGCGGGGCCCATCAGTTCGCGGCGAATCCGGACGAAGACGCGCTTGTGGCGGTGTGTTCTGCGCGGCGCAGGGCAGATGCCCTTGCGTACGAATGTCCTCCGGCGCCGGCCGTTGGCCGTCACCTCCCCCTTTACTTCGTACGCAAGGGCATCCGCCCTGCGTTCGGAGCTCGTCGGCGCGTCCTTGAAAGGCGCCCGCGCGCGCTGCGCTCTACTCACCGCACGCCGAGCCTCGTCGGGGCGGGCAGGGGCCTGGGCAAAGTAAAGGAGGAGGTGACGGCCAACGGCCGGCGCCGGGGGACATTTGCCCAGGCCCCTGCCCACCCCGGCGAGGCCCATCAGTTCGCAGCGAATCCGGACGAAGACGCGCTCCGTAATCCGAACGCCAGGCAAAAAAAGACCCGGCAGAGGGAGGGATCTGCCGGGTCCGGATTGCGTGGGGGGAGGGACCCACGCAATGAGCGTTGCGTCGCGTCAGTGGTTGTTCGCGTCCGCCGTTGATTCGTTGTAGCCCTGCACCAGTTCGGACCAGGCCTTGCTGGCCTGCAGGCCAAGTCCGACCACATCCTGCTGGGCCTGGCCCAGCCGCTGCAGGTTGTCCTGCCACAGCTGCGCCCCCTTGGAGAGCGTCCCGGCCGCATCGTCGCCGCGGGCCAGTTCACCCAGCCAGCCGCCGGTCGCGGTCAGGTTGCGCTCCATCACCTTCAGCTGCACGCCGAACATGCTTTCCGCGTTCTCCAACGCCAACCGGTTCGCGCGCGTTGCCGCGGCGGCGAGCTGGCGGGTGGCATCACTGAAGCGATCGCTGAAGGCGGCGGCCATGGGGCATCAGGGAGTGGCTTGATGCAATGCAGCATACGCCCTTGATGCGGCATTGCAACAAAAATAAAAAAGGCGCCCAAGGCGCCTTTGGAAAACCTTTCAGATCAATGGGTTGATCAGGTCGCCGGGCCGCGGTAGCGGCACCCCGACGTGCAGGTTTCGTGCACGGTAATCTCGCTCAGCGCCGGCAGGCTCGGCTTGAGTTCGTTCCAGATCCACACCGCCAGGTTCTCGCTGGTCGGGTTCTCCAGGCCGGGGATGTCATTGAGATAGTGATGGTCCAGACGGTCGTAGATCGGCTGGAAGGCCGCCTTCACGTCACCGAAGTCCATGATCCAGCCGGTCTGCGCGCCGGGTTCGCCCTCGACCTTCAGTTCCACCCGGAACGAGTGGCCGTGCAGGCGCGCGCATTTGTGCCCCGGCGGCACGTTGGGGAGGCGGTGCGCCGCCTCGAGCATGAAGACTTTGAAGATTTCCATGCCGCAATTGTACGCCGCAGGCCGCCGGGCAGCCTGAGCGGAGGTTGGTCTTTCGTGAAGAACGTCTTTTCATCCGGATGAAGAGATGATAGTTTCTCTTATATCCGTATGAAGAGATGTTATTGGCCGGACCCCGGCCAGGCATGGACTACTGCGGAACTTCGTCGTCCTTACCACCTCCCCTACATCGTCATGCCCAAGCACACCCTGCTCGTGGCGGCCCTGGCCGTCGCTCTGGCCGTGCCTTTGTCCGCCGCCGCCGAAACCTCCGCCGACGCCCGTGGCGAAGCCAGCACCCTGGCCGCCGTGCGTGTCACCGGTTCCAACATCAAGCGCACCGATACCGAGGCCTCCAACCCGGTGCAGGTGATCGGCCGCCAGCAGCTGGAACAGACCGGCAAGGCCACCGTGGCCGACGTGCTGCGTTCGATCTCGGCCAACACCGGCAACGCCAGCAACGAAACCACCAACAACGGCTGGGCCTCCGGCTCGGCCGGCATCGGCCTGCGTGGCCTGTCGCAGAAAAACACGCTGGTGCTGCTCAACGGCCGCCGTTTGGCCAACTACGGCTTCCCCGCCGGCGGCCTGTCCGATACCTTCGTCGATCTCAACGCGCTGCCGCTGGTCGCGGTCGAGCGCATCGAAGTGCTCAAGGACGGTGCCTCGGCGGTGTACGGCTCCGACGCCGTGGCCGGCGTGGTCAACATCATCACCCGGCAGAACTTCGAAGGCGCCGAGATCGGCGGCAGCTTCGGCGGTGCCGACCAGGGCGGCCTGCACGAGCAGAACCTGAAGTTCGTCGGTGGCCTTGGTGATCTCGATACCGATGGCTACAACATCCTCTTCAGCCTGCAGGGCTACAACCGCGAACGCCTGGACCAGGACGAACGCAACCTGACCAGGAGCGGCATCTACACCGACAAGCCTGGCGGCCGCTGGAACGGCTGGTCGGCCAAGGGCGCGCGCTACCTGGTCAACGGCGTGTCGGTGCCGATGCTCGATGCCAACGGCAACTGCCCGGCCGGCACCACCCGCGTTGCAAGCGCACCGATCGACGGCCTGGCTGGCGACACCTGCGGCTTCAACCAGGCGCCGTTCACCACGCTGATCCCCTCCACCAAGCGCTACCAGGCCTATGCCAACGGCACCTTCCGCCTGAACGACAATGTCGAAGCGTTCGGCGAAGTGCTGTACAGCCAGATCAAGAGCGCCGCGTGGTTCGGCAGCAGCCCGTTCTTCACCCTGGAGAGCGGACGTTTCGCACTGAACGCGAACAGCGGCCTGGCAGAGCCGGTGTCATCGCTGCTGCCGGCCAACAACCCGTACAACCCGTACGGCCGCGCGATCCCGATTGAATACACCTTCTTCGACCTCGGCGGCACGATCAAGACCAACCGCTCCACCGCCTATCGCGGCGTGTTCGGCCTGCGCGGCACCACCGCCAATTGGGACTGGGAAGTGGCCGCATTCGGCGCACGCAGCAGCGAGCGCGAGAGTGTGTCCGGCGGCTTCGCCAACCGCTGGGCACTGGCCGATGCGCTGGCCACCGGCAGCTACAACCTGCTGAATCCGGCGGCCACGCCGCAGTCGGTACGTGATTCGATCAACATCGCCACGCTGCGCCCGGCCGAGTCCAAGCTGCAGGGTGTCGACGCGAAGATTTCCGGCAGCCTGGGCCACACCTGGGCTGGCGAGATCGGCTTCGCTGCCGGTGCCGAGTGGCGCCGCGAGAAGCTCGATTCCAACAACCCGTGGCAGATCGATGCCGGCCTGCAGGTGCGCCCGGCCATCGCCGAAGTGCATGGCCAGCGCCAGGTCAGTGCCGCCTACGCCGAAGTGAACGTGCCGCTGGCTTCGACGCTGGAGCTGTCCGCCGCCGCGCGCGCCGATCACTACGATGACTTTGGCGATGCGTTCTCGCCAAAGATCGGGCTGCGCTGGCAGCCGCTCGACTTCCTGCTGGTGCGTGCCTCGGCGTCGAAGGGCTTCCGTGCACCGTCGCTGTCGGAGAACTCCAACAGCACCAGCATCGCCTACGGCAGCGTGGTCGATCCGCGTGATCCGGACGTGCCGGGCTCGCGCCAGAACCCGACCTTCTTCACCGTCGGCAACAACGCACTGAAGCCGGAGCGCACCAGGAGCGTCAACTTCGGCGTGGTGCTGTCGCCGTGGGCCAACACCAACCTGAGCGTGGACTACTACCGCATCCAGCTGGACAACCTGGTCGGCACCAACAACACCCAGACCCTGGTCAACGACAACGTGGCCGGCGCGGTGCAGCGCGATGAGCGCGGCAAGCTGCAGGCGGTCTACAACCGCTACCAGAACCTGAGCGAGCTGAAGACCTCGGGCATCGATGTCGAGTTGCGCCAGCGCATCCCGACCGCGGCACTGGGTGACTTCACCGTGTCCTCGGCCTACACCCACGTGCGCGACTACCGTCGCCCGACCGTGGTCGGCGGCCCGCTGGTCGACTACGCCGGCAGCAACCTCGGCGCGACCCTGCCCAAGGACAAGGCCACCACCACGCTGGACTGGAAGTACGGCGACTTCAACGCAGCGGTGACCTGGTACTACACCAGCAGCTACCGCCAGGAGGCCAGCTCCGCCGCCAAGGCCGTGCAGCAGCGCGTCGGCAGCTACAGCCAGTACGACCTGTACCTGGCCTACACCGGCATCGACAAGCTGACCGTGTACGCCAAGGTGCAGAACCTGGCCGACAAGACGCCGCCGTACGACGCCTCCTTCCCCGGCATCCGCGCGCCGTACGACTTCAGCCAGTACGACCTGCGTGGCCGCTACTTCACGCTGGGCTTCGACTACCGCTTCTGATCCATCCGCCGCGGCCGGTCACCTGACGGGACCGGCCGCGCGACTGTCTGCTGTTGCGTTCCAGGGGAGTCATCGTGTCCTTGCATTGCCGTGCCGTTCTTCCGTTGCTGCTTGCCGCCGCCACCGCACTGTCCCCGCCGCAGCCGGCGCAGGCACAGAGTGCCTACTTCTTCCCGCAGGTTGCCGATGCGGCGGCGTTCGATGCGGCGGTGCCCACGCCGGAACAGTTCCTCGGCTACCCGATCGGCAGCCGCTACACGCGGCACGACCAGCTGGTGGCGTACTTCCAGGAACTGGCGAAACGCTCGGACAGGATCAGTGTGCGCGAGATCGGCCGCAGCTATGAAGGTCGCCCGTTGTTGATCGCCACCGTCACCGCTGCAGGCAATCATGCGCGGCTGGAACAGATCCGCCAGCAGCACGCGACCCTGGCCGATCCGGCGCAGCCGCGCAGCGCCGCCGGTGACAGCCCGGTGGTGGTGTGGCTGGGCTATAGCGTGCATGGCAACGAGACCTCCAGTGCCGAAGCGGCGATGCTGACGGCGTACTACCTGGTGGCCAACCGCAGCGCCGAAACCCAGCAGTGGCTGCAGCAGGCGGTGGTGCTGTTCGACCCGGCGCAGAATCCGGACGGCCGCGATCGCGCCGCCAACTGGCACAACGCCTGGGCGTCCGATCCAGCCTCAGCCGACCCGGCCGACAAGGAACACGTCGAACCGTTCCCGCAGGGCCGCACCAACCACTACTTCACCGATCTCAACCGCGACTGGCTGGCCTTGACCCAGCAGGACTCGCGGCCGAAGGTGGAGGTGTTCCACCAGTGGTACCCGAACGTGCAGATCGACTTCCACGAGATGGGCAAGGACAGCACCTACTACTTCGAGCCGTCGCCGAAGAGCATGCACAGCCCGCTGATTCCGGCGGCGTCATATGAGTTCAACAAGACCCTGGCCAAGTACCACGCGCAGGCATTGGATGCACTGGGTTCGCTGTACTACACCGGCGAAAACTTCGACAACTTCTCGCCGGTCTATGGCTCCACCTACCCGGACTTCCATGGTGCTGTCGGCGTTACCGTCGAGCAGGCCAGCTCGCGCGGCCGCGTGCAGGAATCGGTGAATGGCCTGCTGACCTTCCCGTTCACCATCCGCAACCAGGTCGCTACCGGACTGGGCACGGTGCGTGGCGCGGTGACCGAGCGCAGCGGCCTGTTCGACCTGCAGAAGCAGTTCTTCCAGAGCGCGCTGAAGCAGGCCGCACAGCAGCCGGTGAAGAGTTTCGTATTCGGCGATGCGCATGATCCGGCACTGACCCGCCGCCTGCTGGAACTGTTGCTGCTGCATCGCATCGAGGTGCGCGCGCTGGATCGTGCAATCACTGTCGATGGGCAGCGCTTCGATGCCGGCAGCGCCTACGCGGTGCCGGTGCAGCAGGCGCAGTTCCGCCTGGTGCATTCGATCTTTGCCGAGACGCCGCCGATCAAGGGCGATGTGTTCTACGGCAGCACCAGTTATGCCATTGCACCCGCTTATGGCGTGGCCTTCGCCGGCAGCCGCAGCCGCAGCCGCATCGACGGCGGCGCACGCGTGACCGCGCTACCGGCGGAGCCGGGCGCCGTGCTGGGCGGCCAGGCCGGATTCGCCTACGCGATCGACTGGCGCGACTACAATGCCGGGCGCGCATTGGCCGCGCTGCAGGACAAGGGTGTGAATGCACGCGCGGCATTCCAGCCGTTCACCACCGCGACCGCGCAGGGCGAGGTCAGCTTCGCTGCCGGCAGCCTGGTGATTCCTGTTGCCGGGCAGTCGCTGCAGGGCGCGGCGCTGCTTGAAGCAGTGACGTCCGCCGCGCGCGCTGCCGGCGTGCCGGTGCATGCGCTGTCCAGCGGCCGCAGCAGCGAGGGCATCGATCTCGGAAGTGACGGCGTCAAGGCGCTGCGCAAGCCGGCCGTTGCGTTGGTGATGGGCGAGGGCGTAGCGGCCACCGAAATTGGTTCGGCGTGGTTCCTGTTGGACCAGCAGCTGCGGTTGCCCGCCAGCAAGCTGGATCCCCAGCAGCTGGGCAAAGTGCCGCTGGATCGCTACACCACCATCGTGCTGTCCGGCGGAACCTACACCGGCATCGATGCCACGGCGGTGGCTGCACTGAAGCGTTGGATACAGGCCGGTGGTTCACTGGTGACCTACGGCAGTGCCTCGAAATGGGCGATCGAACAGAAGCTGGCCGACGGTGAGAAGCTTGGCAAGGAGGAAGATGCTGCTGACGAAAGCCGCCGTGCGTTTGGTGACCAGCGTGACATCGCCGCGATCGAGCGGGTCAGCGGCAACATCCTCAGTGCCGACGTGGATCCCAGCCATCCGCTGGCGTTTGGCGTGCCACGCCGGCAGCTGGCGATCAACAAGGAAAACACGGTGACGCTGCAGCCAAGCGCGAACCCGTTCTCGACAGTGGTACGCATCGACACGCCGCCGCGGGTGAATGGCTATCTGTCAGAGCGCAACCGCACGCGGGTGGCGGGCAGCGCATGGCTGCTGGTGTCTGCGCAGGGGCAGGGCAACGTGGTGTTGTTTGCCGATGATCCGGCGCATCGCAAGTATTGGCATGGGACGGATCGGCTGCTGATCAACGCGATCTTCTTCGGGAATCTGGTGAATCCGGGCAAGGCGCGGGGTTGAGGCTGCACGCGCTTCAGTTGATATATGGGTGGGGAAGCCGGGCGGGCTGCGCAGGACACGCTGTAAATACGTCCATGTAAGCTCGATCGGCGCATCCATGCGCCTCACGGTCCTGCGCAGCCCGCCCCGCCTCCCCTCGGCAGTTTCCTGCGGGCGCGGACGCATCGAACCCCAAGGCAGGAGCAAGGGCAAAAGCAAAGCCAGGAATTTCGACTTCGGCTTTTGCCTTTGAATCTGAATTTGAATTTGAATTTGAATTTGAATTTGATCTTCTTCTCCCGGCTACCCGGCGGGACAAGTAGGCGCTGGCGATCTTTGAAGCGGCGCAGGGCGGAGTGGGGGCAAAACCGTGAGCGCCATGGATGGCGCGATCGAGCCCCCATGGATGGGTTTACGGCGTGTTTGCCCCCACTCCGCCCTGCGCCGCCCCAAGCCAAACCATCCGCGTGCTTTCACCCACGGTAGCCGGCAAAAAAAAAGGACGGCGCGTCAGCGCCGTCCCCCGATAGCCTCCCGCGCAGCGGGAAGCACAACAGCTGTCAGCTGTGATCAGCCGGCGCGACCGCCGCCGCCCTGGCCACGACCACGACCGCCACCATTGCCACCACCCCCACGACGCTGGCCCTGACCGGCGCCTGCACCCGCACGCTGCTGGCCATTGCCACCGCCCTCGCGACGGCCACCGCCGGCCTTCTTCGGGCCGGCATGCGCATGGCGCGGCGCATCGCCGTGCGGGCGACGCGCGTGGCTCTTGCGCGGTGCACGCTCGCCGGTATCGTGCTCGGCCTTGCCCGGCGCACTGTTGCCCCAGCGGATCGGCGTCTGCAGCTCGAAGCCCGGCACATCGCGGATGTCCATGTCGCGGCCCAGCAGGCGCACGATCGCGCGCAGCAGCTTCACTTCATCCTGCGCCACCAGCGAAATCGCCTGGCCGGTCGCGCCATTGCGGCCGGTGCGGCCGATGCGGTGCACGTAGTCCTCGGCCACCATCGGCAGGTCGAAATTAATCACCTTCGGCAGCTCGTTGATGTCGATGCCGCGCGCGGCGATGTCGGTGGCCACCAGCACGGTCACCCGGCCGGCCTTGAAGTCACCCAGCGCGCGCAGGCGCTGGCCCTGGCTCTTGTTGCCGTGGATCGCCGCGGTCTTGATGCCGGACTTTTCCAGGAACGTGGCCAGCTTGTCGCTGCCGTGCTTGGTACGGGCGAACACCAGGGTCTGCTCGCGGCTGTCCTGCGCCAGCAGGTGCAGCAGCAGGTCGCGCTTGCGGCCGGCATCGACCGGGTGCACGCGGTGGGTGATGGTTTCGGCCACGGTGTTCTTCGGCGTCACCTGGATCTGTTCCGGGTTGCGCATGAACTCCAGCGCCAGCTGGCGGATGTTGTCCTCGAAGGTGGCCGAGAACAGCAGGGTCTGGCGGTTCTGCTTCGGCAGCTTGGCCAGGATGCGCTTGATCGACGGCAGGAAGCCCATGTCGAGCATGCGGTCGGCTTCGTCCAGCACCAGCAGTTCGATGCCGGACAGATCGACGCTGCGGCGCTCCAGATGGTCGATCAGGCGGCCCGGGCAGGCCACCAGCAGGTCCACACCACGGCGCAGGATGTCCAGCTGGTTGCCCATGCCGACGCCGCCGTAGATGCAGGCGCTGGGGATGCGCAGGTACTTGCTGTAGCCACGCAGGCTGTCATGCACCTGGGTGGCCAGCTCGCGTGTCGGGGCCAGGATCAGCGCGCGCGGCTTGCGCGGGCCGCTGCGCACTTCCTGCGAGGCGGTGCCCAGGTGCTGCAGCAGCGGCAGGCCGAAGGCGGCAGTCTTGCCGGTACCGGTCTGCGCGCCGGCCAGCAGGTCGCGACCGGCCAGCGCGAGCGGGATCGCCTGCTGCTGGATCGGGGTCGGGTTTTCGTAGCCCTGTTCGGCAAGCGCGCGCAGCAGGAAGGGCGCCAGGCCCAGCGATTCAAAAGACATTGAGTTTGCTCCAAGTACAAGAAACGCCTGACCGACTGGACAGGCGGGGGCAGATCAAACTGATCGGCTGACTCGGAGCGTTCCCGTGAACCGCGCTGCGAGAATTGGGTGCAGCCGGCACGAAGCGCAGGCTGGAATGCGTGACGAACGGCGTCGGAGTGGGGGCGGGCGAAGAGGGCGGACCCTGGTCGCCGGCGGTCCCGGAGGGAAACGGACGGCCGCTGCAGACCCCGCTAGTCTAAACGATGTTTGAGACTTCACGCAAAAAGGCCTGTTCAGGTAGGGGGCTCTCTGCAGGGCTGCGCCCTGCACCCGCAGAGGCCGGAGCAACGTCAACATCAACGTCAAAAGCTGGTTTCCTGAGGGATGGCGGGGTGGGTCCGGTGGCGGGAGACGCCGTAAACCCGTCCATGGGGGCTTGGCCGCGGCATCCATGCCGCGGACACTCCCGCGACCGGACCCACCCCGCCTTCGACAGTTTTCCGCGATCTGTCGGAACGACGTTCTGCTTTGGTGGGTGCCGACCGTTGGTCGGCACGAGCTCTGATTCTGTTTTGAATTTCGATATCTGACAGATGTGCCGACCAACGGTCGGCACCCACCGTCAGCCGCGTGAACCTGTCGGGTGGGGCGGTGTGGGTGGGCAGGACCGTTTGATCTGGCCCCCATGGGTGAGGGCGCTTTGATTGCGAAGCACTGCTTCGCAAGCGCCCGAACGCGCAGCCGCCAGCGGCTGGGCCGGACCCCGGAGGGGGGGGGCACGGCGTGCCCTGCCCACCCACACCGCCCCGCCCAACCAGCAGAAAGCCAGAGCTGTTTTTGACGTTGCCGTTGCCGTTGCCATTGCCGTTGCATTGAGCAGTTGCAGGGCTGCAAGCCCTGCCGAACCCCCTCCTGCGGTAGGGTGGGCCGATGCCGCGCTGCAGCTTGGCGTCGCCGCATATTTGATTACACTTGAAACTTGTTTGCCCACGACTCCGGACACCCACCCATGAAGCTTGGTTCTTTGAAGGAAGGCGGCCGCGACGGCACCCTGATCGTCGTCTCGCGTGACCTGCGCCACGGCGTGCGCGCCACCGGCATTGCCGCCACCCTGCAGCAGGCCCTGGAGGACTGGAGCCACATCGCACCGCGCCTGAACGCCCTGTACGAATCGCTCAACGCAGGCGACGCCGATGGCGTGTTCGACCTCGATCCGCAGGCGCTCGCCGCGCCGATGCCGCGTGCCTACGAATTCGTCGATGGCAGCGCCTACCTGCCGCATGTCGAGCGCGTGCGCCGCGCCCGTGGCGCCGAGGTGCCGGAGAGCTTCTACACCGACCCGCTGATGTACCAGGCCACCAGCGCCGGCTTCCATGGCCCGCGCGACGCGGTCAAGGTGGTCAGCGAGGACTACGGCATCGACCTGGAAGCGGAAATCGTGGTGATCACCGACGACGTGCCGATGGCGGCCACGCCGGAACAGGCCGCTGGCCACATCCAGCTGGTCGGCCTGGTCAACGATGTCTCGCTGCGCAACCTGATCCCCGGCGAACTGGCCAAGGGCTTCGGCTTCCTGCAGTCCAAGCCGCGCTCGGCGCTGTCGCCGGTGTTCGTCACCCCCGAGGAGCTGGGCGCTGCGTGGCAGGACAGCAAGGTGCACCTGCCGCTGCTGACCCACATCAACGGTCAGTGGTTCGGTGCGCCGGAAGCGGGCGTGGACATGCAGTTCAACTTCGCCCAGCTGGTCGCACATGCGGCCAAGACCCGTCCGCTTGGCGCCGGCACCATCGTCGGTTCCGGCACCATTGCCAACGAGGACACCAGCAAGGGCGCTTCGTGCTTCGCCGAGCAGCGTGTGGTCGAAACCCTGCGCGATGGCAAGCCGAGCACGCCGTTCATGTCCTTCGGCGATGTGGTCCGCATCGAGATGCTTGATGCCGCCGGCAACAGCATCTTCGGTGCGATCGAGCAGCGCATCGAACAGGCGACCAGGCCCTGAGCAGGGAGGCGGCGATGGAGATCCCGGTCGACGACGGCATCGTGCTGTACACCTACTGGCGATCCAGCGCCGCCTACCGCGTGCGCATCGGCCTCGAGCTGAAGGGCCTGGCCTGGGAGGCGCGGCCGGTGCACTTGGTGCGCGAGGGCGGCGAACAACACCTGGACGCCTATCGCACGCTCAATCCGCAGCAACTGGTGCCCACCCTGCTGCACGAGGGGCACGCGCTCACCCAGTCGCTGGCGATCCTTGAGTACCTGGATGAGCGCTTCCCGCACGTGCCGCTGCTGCCGGCCGACGCCGCCGGCCGCGCGCGGGTTCGGGCGCTGGCCCAGCTGGTGGCCTGCGACATCCACCCGATCAACAACCTGCGGGTGATGCAGTACCTGGAGCGCACCCTGCAGCTGCCGGCCGATGCCCGCACGCAATGGACCCTGCACTGGATCGCCGAGGGCTTCGCTGCGATGGAAGCCCTGCTGGCCAACAGCACGGACACCGGCACCTTCTGCCACGGCGACCGCCCCGGGCTGGCCGACATCTGCCTGCTGCCGCAGCTGTACAACGCGCATCGCTTCGGCCTGGATCTGGCGCCGTACCCGACTCTGCGCCGCATCGAGGCCGCCTGCCAGGCGCTGGACGCCTTCGACCGCGCGCGCCCGGAAAACCAGCCCGACGTCGCCTGAAAGTAGAGGGGACGGAGGGGATTAAGTCGCAAATGCACAAACGACTTAATCCCCTCCGTCCCCTTTTTGCTGCAATCGGGCCAGATCATCGCGGAACAGCCGGTAGGCATCCTCGCGGCGCG
This sequence comes from Stenotrophomonas sp. 85239_Sma, assembly GCF_056481725.1. Taxonomy (NCBI): domain Bacteria; kingdom Pseudomonadati; phylum Pseudomonadota; class Gammaproteobacteria; order Lysobacterales; family Lysobacteraceae; genus Stenotrophomonas; species Stenotrophomonas sp. 85239_Sma. Next base: position 551,689 of record NZ_CM151163.1, read on the forward strand.
CATCGTCGGTCTGCCGCAACACCCATGCCGGGTGCACCGTGGCATAGCCGCGTGTGCCGTCCTCGAGGGTGTGCCAGCGTCCGCGGTCGCGTGAGAAGTCGAAATCACGCCCAAACACCGACGTTGCCGCTGTCGCGCCCAGGCATACGATCACCTGTGGTCGGACGCGCGCGATCTCGCCCATCAGCCAGGGGCGGCAGGCCTGGATATGGCGGCTTTCCGGTCGTTTGTGCAGCCGTACCTTGCCGCGCCGTTCATGGTGAAAGTGTTTCACCGCGTTGGTGAGGTACAGCGTCGCGCGATCGATTCCCAGTTCAGCCAGCGCACGGTCGAGCAACCGGCCGGCAGGGCCCGCGAACGGTTGTCCGCGCAGGTCCTCGCTATCGCCAGGCTGTTCCCCGACCAGCATCACCTCGGCGCTTGCCGGCCCCTGCCCGAACACGGTCTGCGTGGCCTGCTCCCAAAGCGGGCACTGGCGGCAGGCACTGGCCTGCGCACGCAGACTCTCCAGGCGGCTGGTGTCGGTGGTCGATGGCACAGCGCCTGCACTCAGGGGAATCCTGCGCTGCGGTGCCTGCGCCGGCCGGTCATGCATTTCCTGCACACGGTCGGCCGCATCGCGCACCAGGCGCGGCAACAGTTGTGCCTCGGGCAGGTGGCGCCAGTACTTGGCCGGCATCTCCTGCATCATCATCCGCGTGTTGAGCCGGGCTGGATTGAAGATGCTGGCGTAGTAGGTCTGCCACAGCGCTTCGCGTGCGTCCTCGGCCGGGGCATCCTCGCGCCGTGCGCCGGGACCGAAGGCAAGTGCCTGCCCATCCCAGGCGACGCTGCGCGAAGGGGTGAGGATGGCCCAGTGCATGCCGGTGAAGCGGCGCGCGAAGAACGGCGCGATCCGGTCGACAATGTGGTGTTGCGGCTCGAACCAGGCGATGAATGCATCAGGCTGGCCAGGCACCTCGCGGAAGCGCACGAATGCCTTCATCTTGTGCGTGTCACGGCGGACGGCCTGGGCCATGGCCATGGCCCGCAGTACGTCGGCATCGGCGGGGTTCGACAGCACCGAGCGTTCGCCATGGGTGATGCGCCACAGCAACCTGTACAGCAGGGCCATGCGTTGCACATCGCGATGACACAGGCAGGTGGCCGCCAGTTCCAGGAAGTCGCGCGGTACATTCGGTGCGCCAGCATCGGCCAGCATGGGCGCCGAGCTGACCGCGGGCGCGTCCAGCAGTGATGCGTGGCTGCCCTCCAGCCAGTCCAGCTGTTCCGGCGCGACGCCGCGCAGCAGGGCATCACGCGCACCATTGCGCCAGGCCTCCAGCGACCATGGCGGATCCACCCGCAGCGACCAGCGCTGCGCGTCAGGCTGCGGACGGGGCATCGAACAGCGAACCCTGGCGCGGCGGCGGGGCCAGTTGCGCGCGCAACGCCGCCGGATCGTCCAGCGCCCTGCGCGGATGGTGGTCGGCCAGCAGCACGAAGGGCAGCAGCTTGCTCATCGGCGCCTTCAGGCGTGCCACGTCGGCAACCCGCAGGCGACCGTGGCGGCGTGCCATCAGCACCCGTTTCACGTTGCGCACGCCCAGCCCGGGTACGCGAAGCAGCATTTCCTTCGGCGCGCGGTTGAGGTCCACGGGGAAGCGTTCGGGGTGGCGGATCGCCCAGGCCATCTTCGGGTCGATGTCCAGATCGAGCATGCCGGCCTGGGTGGTATCGGTGATCTCCTCCACCTCATATCCGTAGAAGCGCAGCAACCAATCGGCCTGGTAGAGGCGGTGTTCGCGCTGCAGCGGCGGCGGTTGCAGGGGTAGCTTCCGGCTGGCGTCCGGAATCGGGCTGAACGCGGAGTAATAGACGCGGCGCATCCGGTAGTTGCCGTACAGCGCATCGGCGCTGGCCAGGATCTGCTGGTCGCTGGCGCCATCAGCGCCGACGATCATCTGCGTACTCTGCCCGGCAGGGGCAAAGCGCGGAGGGCGCGGGCGCGCGCTGCGGCTGGCTGTCGGAGCCACCGCCGCGGGGGCCTTGCGTGCCTCCTTGGCTTCCTCGATGCGCCAGCGCAGCTCGCCCATCGCACCGCGGATCGAATGCACGGTCTTCTCAGGTGCCAGCGCGCTCAGGCCAGCTTCGGTGGGCAGTTCCACATTGATCGACAGGCGGTCGGCATAGCGCCCGGCACCGGCCAGCAGTTCCGGCGAGGCCTCGGGAATGGTCTTGAGGTGGATGTACCCCGCAAAGCGGTGTTCTTCGCGCAGGCGCCGGGCCACCTCCACCATCTGCTCCATGGTGTAGTCCGCGTTGCGGATGATGCCGCTGGAAAGGAACAGGCCCTCGATGTAGTTGCGCTTGTAGAAGTCCAGGGTCAGCGCGACCACCTCATCCACGCTGAAGCGCGCACGGGCCACGTTGCTGGACACGCGGTTCACGCAGTAGGCGCAGTCGTAGACACAGAAGTTGGTCAGCAGGATCTTCAGCAGCGATACGCAGCGGCCATCCGGCGTATAGCTGTGGCAGATGCCCATGCCTTCGGTGCTGCCGATGCCGCCACTGGCGCGCGAATCGCGCTTGCCCGAGCCGCTGGAGGCGCAGGAGGCGTCGTATTTGGCGGCGTCGGCCAGGATGGCCAGCTTGCGGATGGTTTCCATTGCGGAAACCTACGGATGAGGGGTCTCAATGGATGAGACCGCCCCTGAACGCTTCAGAAAAAGGGGACGGAGGGGATTACGTCGTAAGTGCATATACGACTTAATCCCCTCCGTCCCCTTTTTCGTGCACTCAGAACCCGTGAGTGATGCTTGGCTGCCCGGCCGAGAAATCCGCGTACGGGTCGTGCTCGCCGCTGCTGCCCTCGGACAGCCGGAACTTCAGCGCCAGGCCATCGCGCGAGTCGGCCGCGCGCAGCGCTTCCTCCTGCTCGATCGTGCCGGCCTTGGCCAGCCGGAACAGGCACTGGTCGAAGCTCTCCATGCCTTCCTCCAGCGAGGCCTCCATCGCCGCCTTGATCTCGTGCACCTGGCCGCGACGCAGCAGGTCGCGGATCATCGGCGTGTTGATCAGCACCTCGGTGGCCGGCAGGCGACGGCCTTCCTTGTTCTTCACCAGGCGCTGGCTGATCACCGCTCGCAGGTTCAGCGCCAGGTTCATCAGCACGTTCTTGTGCGCGCTTTCCGGGAAGAAGTTGAGGATGCGCTCGATGGTCTGGTCGGCGTTGTTGGAGTGGAGGGTGGCCAGGCACAGGTGGCCGGTTTCGGCGAAGGCGATCGCCGCCTCCATCGTTTCCGCATCCAGGATCTCGCCGATCAGGATCACGTCCGGCGCTTCACGCATCGCGTTCTTCAGCGCGTTGTGGAAGGCATGGGTATCCAGCCCGACCTCGCGCTGGTTGACGATCGACATCTTGTGTTTGTGCAGGTACTCGATCGGATCCTCGATGGTGAGGATGTGACCGGTGGTGGTGCTGTTGCGATGGTCGATCATCGACGCCAGCGAGGTGGACTTGCCCGAACCGGTGGACCCCACCACCAGCACCAGCCCGCGCGGGGTCATGATGACGTCCTTCAGCACCTGCGGCAGGTTCAGCTCCTCGATGCTCGGGATGCGGCTGCGGATGGCGCGGATGACCATGCCGACCTCGCCCCGCTGCTTGAACACGTTGACGCGGAAGCGCCCGGCGTCGGGCAGGGCGATGGCCATGTTGAGCTCCAGCTCGCGCTCGAACTGCGGCACCTGGCCTTCGTCCATCAGCGAGTAGGCGATTTTCTTGACCATGCCCGGTGGCAGGCCGGTGTTGCCCAGCGGATAAAGCTTCCCCTCGATCTTGATGTAGACCGGTGCCCCGGTGGTCAAAAACATGTCCGAAGCGTTCTTTTCGGTCATCAGCTTCAGGAAGTAGCCGATATCCATCGCGAATTTTCCCCAACGAAACGGCCGACGCCCGTTGCCAGCACGGTGTCGGCTTGACGACAATGGCCGTGAACCGACAACCGGTACGGCCTCCCCAATGAAACGACTTAGCTTCGCACGAATGCGCCATGGCCTGTATGTGATGGCGTTTGCATTCGCACTGTCTGCCCCCGCCTGGGCGCAGGACGGCGCACTGGAACTGGCCCAGGCCCGGCAGGCGGTCGACAAGGCCACCCAGGCCGATGCCGACCAGTATGCTCCGGACCTGATCGGGTTGGCCCGGCAGGGGTTGGAGCAGGCGCAGCGCGCCGCTGGCGACCGCCGCGAGCGCAAGAACGCCCCGGCGATGGCCCTGCGCGCCGCCGCCGATGCCGACCTGGCCCGTGCCCGCAGCGAGGAAGCCACCGTGACCGCGCAGCTGCAGCTGCGCCGCAACGAGGTCAACCAGCTGCAACGCCAGCTGTCGACCGGGGAGGACCGCCGGTGAAGCCGATGACCGCCGCAACCCTGGCTGCGCTGCTGGCGCTGCCGACCCTGGCCGTGGCCGCTGATAACCCGTTGGTGGCGCAGCTGAGCCAGCGCCTGATGGCCATCCAGGCCAATCCCGACACCGCTGAGCTGGGCGCCTTCGAGCGCATGCAGGCCCAGCAGGCCATCGCCACCCTGGACAAGGCCAAGCGCCGTGACCAGGAGCTGGCCACCTACCTGGCCGAGCGCCGGGTGGAGATCGCCGAGACTGCCGTGCGTACCGCACTGGCCGCGCGCGAGGTCGACCGCCTGGAGCGCACCCGCAGCGACCTGCTGATCGAGGCCAGCCGCCGCGATGCCGCACGTGCCCGCCAGGAAGCCGAGCAGCTGAGGATGCAGGCGCAGATGCAGGCCGAGGAGGCCGAGCGCCTCCGCCAGGCCGCCGAGGCCGAAACCCTGGCCCGCCAGGACGCCGAGAACGCCCTGACCAGCGTGGCCGGCAAGCAGCAGCAGCGCCTCAGCGCCGCCCAGCAGAACGCCGCCAAGCTGGCCCGGGAGGAAGCCGAGCTGGTGTCCGGGCAGAAGCTGCCGGGTTCGAAGTTCGATGGCCGTGGCGAAGTCTTCACCTTCAATGGCGACGCGTTCGCCGCAGGCGCCTCCAGCCTGTCCGGTGGAGCCCGCAACCAGGCCAAGGCGCTGGCCGAGTATCTGAACATCGGCAAGAAGGGTCGCCTGCGCATCGAGGCCTATGACAGCGCCAACGGGGTCGGTCAGAAGCGTGCCGAAGCGCTGCGCGACGCCCTCGTTGCAGCCGGTGTCGCCAGTAACCGCATCCAGGTCAGCGGCAAGAAGGCAGCCTCCACCCGGGCGCGCTCGGCCGAGGTCATCATCGCCCCGTAATGCATTGATATTGTTTGTTTTTCGTTGTGATGAGCATTCAGCCTGAACCCCGCCCCGGCGGGGTTCGGCCTTTTTGATGCAGGGGTCTTGTACCCCGCCTTGAGCAGGCGTAGGGTCAATCGTCCGGGACGCAATGCCGCGGACCGGACGATGGGAGGGCCGGGCCGATGCAAGCAGGGCGCGAACCGCAGCAGATCGACGTGCGCAGGCCAGTGCCGCAGGTCGTTGCAGGCGTCCAGGTGGCCATCGACCGGCGCTCCTCCATGAACAACGCCCCGTGCCTTGCGGCCGGGGCGTTCGTGTATCTGTCGAAGGAGGTCCATCATGTTTGAAGATCAGCCCCAGAGCGAGATCGACGCCCGTCGCGCGCGTGATCCGGAGTTCAGGGCACTCCATGACCAGCACCGCAAGTTGAACAAGAAGTGCATGGACGCGGAGTTGGGTGTACTCCCGATCGATGATGTCACCCTGGGTCGCATGAAGCGCGAGAAGCTGCTGGCCAAGCAACGACTTCTGCGAATGTACGAAACACCGCTCCCCACGACGTCCCCCACGCTTTGACGCACCCCGTTACGCCTGGAACGGCGTGACCCGGCCATCGATGGCCCCGCCGGCCGCTCCAGCCCCGGCATCGCGGCACCGCCGATGAGGCGGCCGCGCCAAGGCACCACAGGCGGTGGTGCCTTGGCCTGCAGGCACAACTCACCGATGCGGGCGGTACCGGTCTCCTCGTCGATCCGGGGCCGTCCGCATCCCTTTTTGGGGTAGGTGGGTGGCATGCCCGTACCGACCTGACATTCAGCGCCATCCGTCGGATAATCATCGGTCCGGCCCTGCGTGGCGCGAATCGAAAGTCCTCCGAATGCCCATCCATTCTTCCGTCCTCGAACTCATCGGCCAGACCCCGATCGTCAAGGCCCAGCGCCTGGACACCGGCGTCTGCGAGCTGTACCTGAAGCTCGAGAGCGCCAACCCGGGCGGATCGATCAAGGATCGCATCGGCCTGTCGATGATCGAGGCGGCGGAGCAGCGGGGCGACTTGAAGCCGGGCGCGACCCTGGTCGAGGGTACCGCCGGCAACACCGGCCTGGGTCTGGCGCTGGTTGCACAGCAGAAAGGCTACAAGCTGATCCTCGTCGTTCCCGACAAGATGAGCCGGGAAAAGATCTTCAACCTGAAGGCGATGGGCGCCGAAGTGCGCCTGACCCGTTCGGACGTCGCCAAGGGTCATCCGGAGTACTACCAGGACCTGGCCAAGACCATCGCCGAGCAGACCCCGGGCGCCTACTTCATCAACCAGTTCGGCAACCCGGACAACCCGGCCGCGCACGAGTTCGGCACCGGCCCGGAGATCCTCGAGCAGATGGGCGGCGACCTTGATGCCATCGTGTTCGGCTGCGGCAGCTCCGGCACCATGACCGGCCTGTCGCGCGCGTTCGCCAAGCTGTCGCCGAAGACCGAGCTGGTGCTGGCCGACCCGGTCGGCTCGATCCTGGCCGAGTACATCAACGACGGCAATCTCAACGACAAGTCGGGCAGCTGGCTGGTGGAAGGCATCGGCGAGGACTTCCTGCCGTCGATTTCCGATTTCAGCCGCGTCAAGAAGGCTTATGCCATCAGCGATGCCGAGAGCTTCCACACCGCGCGCGAGCTGCTGGGCAAGGAAGGCATCCTGGGCGGTTCGTCCACCGGCACCCTGCTGGCCGCCGGCCTGAAGTACTGCCGCGAGCAGACCACGCCGAAGAAGGTGCTGGTGCTGGTGCCGGACACCGGCAACAAGTACCTGTCGAAGATGTACAACGACTACTGGATGCTGGACAACGGTTTCCTGCAGCGCCCGCAGCACGGCGACCTGCGCGACCTGATCCTGCGCCCGTATGGCCAGCGCGACACCGTGGTGATCGGCCCGAACGACCTGCTGACCACCGCCTACCAGCGCATGAAGCTGTACGACGTGTCGCAGCTGCCGGTGATGGAGGGTGAGCAGCTGGTCGGCATCGTCGACGAAAGCGACGTGCTGCTGCACGTCTATGGCGACGAAGCGCGCTTCCGCGACCCGGTGGCCACCGCGATGGTCAGCAAGCTGGACCGGCTGGACGTGAAGTCGCCGATCGAGGCCCTGCTGCCGGTGTTCGACCGCGGCCAGGTGGCGATCGTGATGGACGGCGACGCCTTCCTCGGCCTGATCACCCGCATCGACCTGCTGAATTACCTGCGCCGCCGCGTTCAGTAAGGCGTTTATCGCCGCAGATCGCTGCTGAATCCCGGTTTATCCGCGTCAAAGCTCGTTAAGGCCGCGCTGATAGACTCCCGCTCCTTCGACGGCGCCGGTCATCGGCGCCAATCAGGAAACGACATGTCCAACGCTTCTTCCCCGGACCGCGCGCTGGCCCTGGCCACGCTGGCCATCCACGGCGGCCAGTCGCCCGACCCCAGCACCGGCGCGGTGATGCCGCCGATCTACGCCACCTCGACCTATGCCCAGTCCAGCCCGGGCGAGCACCAGGGCTTCGAGTACTCGCGTACCCACAACCCGACCCGCTTTGCCTATGAGCGCTGCGTGGCCTCGCTGGAAGGCGGCACCCGCGGCTTCGCCTTCGCCTCGGGCATGGCGGCCAGCTCCACCGTGATCGAGTTGCTGGACGCCGGCAGCCACGTGGTGGCGATGGATGACATCTACGGCGGCAGCTTCCGACTGTTCGAGCGCGTGCGTCGCCGCACCGCCGGGCTGGACTTCAGCTTCGTCGACCTGACCGATCTGGCGGCGTTTGAAGCCTCCATCACGCCGAAGACGAAGATGGTGTGGATCGAGACCCCGACCAACCCGATGCTGAAGATCGTCGACATCGCCGCGGTCGCCGCCATCGCCAAGCGCCATGGCCTGATCGTGGTGGTGGACAACACCTTCGCCTCGCCGATGCTGCAGCGTCCGCTGGAACTGGGCGCGGACCTGGTCCTGCATTCGGCCACCAAGTACCTCAACGGCCACTCGGACATGGTCGGCGGCATGGTCGTGGTCGGCGACAACGCCGAACTGGCCGAGCAGATGGCCTTCCTGCAGAACTCGGTGGGTGGTGTGCAGGGTCCGTTCGACAGCTTCCTGGCCCTGCGTGGCCTGAAGACCCTGCCGCTGCGCATGAAGGCGCACTGCGCCAACGCGCTGGCGCTGGCCCAGTGGCTGGAAAAGCACCCGGCGGTGGAGAAGGTGATCTACCCGGGCCTGGCCTCGCACCCGCAGCATGAGCTGGCCGGCAAGCAGATGGCCGGCTACGGCGGCATCGTCTCGATCGTGCTGAAGGGCGGTTTCGAGGCGGCCAAGCGCTTCTGCGAGAAGACCGAACTGTTCACCCTGGCCGAATCGCTGGGCGGCGTGGAAAGCCTGGTCAACCACCCGGCGGTGATGACCCATGCCTCGATTCCGGTCGCGCGTCGAGAGCAGCTGGGGATCAGTGATGCGCTGGTTAGGCTGAGCGTGGGTGTGGAGGAGCTGGGGGATCTGCAGGTGGATCTGGAGAGGGCACTGGCGTGATGCACGATATCTTCTTGACTATGCAGGGTGGGTGCCGGTGATGAGTGGGCGTATTGGAAAGCTGCTGCACACAGTGGTATTGGGTCCGTGGGCACAGCTGTGGCGGAACAAGGCATTCACCCTCTCACTGATCAGGCGTGAAATCGAAGGTCGGTACCGCGGGGCATACGGCGGCTTGCTCTGGTACATCATCAACAATCTGATGTTGTTGACCATCTACAGCTTCGTGTTCGGGACAATCTTCAAGGCCCGCTGGAACATCCCCGGAGCGGAGGGCAATTTCTCTGTGCCTCTGTTCCTCGGCATGATCATGTTCAATGTGTTTGCCGAGTGCATCTCGCGGGCGCCCATTTCCATTACGGGCAATGCGAACTATGTAAAGCGGGTGGTGTTTCCACTGGAAGTTCTCTCTGTAGTGAATATGGGCGCGGCGCTGTTCAACTTTGCAGTCGGTGTTGTTGTGCTGGCATGCCTGGCCTTTGCGTTGGGCGCGCACATCCACTGGCAGATTGTCTGGCTTCCCGTCCTGCTGCTGCCCGTGGTGTTGCTCGTGCTGGGACTCTCATGGTTCCTGGCGGCCATAGGCGTTTATGTGCGGGACGTCACCCATATCGTCGGTTTCGTAGTTATCAGTACGATGTTCATGTCACCGATTTTCTTCCCGGGCAGCGCATTCCCGGAAAAGTTCAAGTCGTGGATGCTGGCCAATCCGATGACGTTCCCGATCGAAGCCGGACGGGCCGCTGCGCTGCAGGGGCAGACTCCCGATCTGTTGATGCTGGGTATCATGACCCTAGCCGGTCTGATCATTGCTCATATGGGTTACACCGTGTTCCAGGCCACCAGAAAGGGGTTTGCCGATGTCCTTTGATAGCGCCTTCGAGCACGATCCCGCACATGAGATCAAGCGCATCATTCCCCCGGAAGAAGTGGTGATTGCCGCTCATGATGTAGGCAAGGCCTACGCCATGTATGGGAAACCCTCCGACCGGTTGAAAGAGATGTTCATGCCGCCCCTCAGGCGTGTGCTTGGCATGCGCGAGGTGCCCTACCACCGCGAGTTCTGGGCGCTGCGCGGTCTGTCCTTTGAAGTGGGCAGAGGGGAGACCGTTGGCATCATCGGCCGCAATGGCTCAGGCAAATCCACGCTTCTCCAGCTCATCTGCGGCACTCTCCAGCCAACTGAAGGCACCGTCCTCACCAAAGGGCGTGTCGCAGCGCTGCTGGAGTTGGGAGCTGGCTTCAATCCGGAATTCACCGGGCGCGAGAACCTTCTGCTCAATGGCCAGGTGCTGGGGCTGACAAGGAGCGAGATCGATCAGCGATTCGAAGACATCGTCGCCTTTGCCGATATCGGCGAGTTCCTTGATCAGCCGGTGAAGACCTACTCCAGCGGCATGTATGTCCGACTCGGCTTTTCTGTTGCCATTCACACCAGCCCGGAGCTGCTGATCATTGACGAAGCGTTGGCGGTGGGCGATGCCAAGTTCAACGCCAAGTGCATGGCACGGATCAAGAAGCTCCGCGAATCAGGCTTGTCGATCCTGTTTGTTTCCCATGACGTCGGTGCGGTCCGCTCGCTGTGCGATCGCAGCATCTGGCTGGACAAGGGGCGCCCGCGCATGTCCGGTTCGGTGTTTGCGGTCACCGCGCAGTACATGCAGAACCTGTTCGAGGAAGACTCGGCGCGTCTCGAGCAAGAGCGGGAAGAGGCTGTTGCAACGGCAAACCAAGAAATCGCGGACGACAAGGCCCAGGAGCAGTTGCGCGCGCGCAAGCCGGTCAATCATTGGGGCAGCCATGTCGGCTCGCTTCTTGCGGTGGAGACTGAAGCCGTCGATGGCCAGCGCCGCAACATGTTTTTCACCGGCGAGAAGCTGTGCATCCGCATCAAGGCGAAGATTCCGGCATCGGCCAATCGAGAGTGCCTCAGCATGGCGTTCTCGCTGAAAGACATGGCTGGCAGCGATCTGGTGGTTGGCACCACATGGGATTCGCCGCGCCTGCGCCTGGATGTCCGGGGCGATACGGTCGAGGTCGCATTTACCTTGGACTGCAACCTGCGAGAAGGTGACTACGTGCTCGTGGCCGCCCTGGAGGATCGCTCGTCGGATAGTATCCAGTACTTCGAATACATCGAGGGTGCGCAATACCTGAAAGTATTCATGAAGGAGTTCCGCTACGGCACCTTCATCGTGCCGATCGAGAAGAAGGTGCTTTGACTCCATGAAGTCCACGGGAAGTTCCATATGACAACCAGCGATATCAATGGGCAGGACTACTGGGAGTCCCGATTCCAGCGCGATTGGATCCAGAACGAGGGCCAGAGGCAGAGCCAGTTCTTTGGAATGGTGGCTTGCCGCCTGTTTCCGGCCTGGTTCGTGGAGGACGTAAAGCGCAACAGCCTGGAACTGTGTGACTGGGGTTGCGCCATGGGTGATGGCACGCAGGTGATCAAGTCCGAACTGGGCTTGGAACGTGTCGCGGGTCTGGACTTCTCCGTATCGGCCATCGAACAGGCTCGCCGGAACTATCCGGATATCGCCTTCGCCACCGATGACCTCCTGGCAGAAGGAGTCGATCTCGAATTCGACGTGATCTTCTCGTCCAATACGCTTGAACATTTCCACGCGCCGTGGGACACCGCAGCGACTCTGACCGCTCACGCGCGCCAGTACTTCGTCATGCTAGTGCCGTTCCAGGAGCCGCTGGAGGAGCGTCACGAGGAGCATTTCTACAGCTTCCACTGGCACAACCTTCGCCGCGAACTTCCAAATGACTTCCGTTTGGTGCATGCAGGTGTGATCGATGTTGGCCTTCTGCCGGACCCGCAGTACAGCGGCAAGCAGTTGCTGGCCATCTATGCGTCCAAGGCGCCGCTTCAGCGCGTCATGCCCGAGCTGATTGCGCACGGACAGGATCTGCTGGGCCGATATGGTCAAGTGCATGATCGCCTTGTTGCCGTGGACGCTGAGCTGGAGGTCACGATTCTCCAGCGCAATGAACTTGGTTCACGGTTGGAGCAGGCCAGGCAGCAATGTGACGATCTGAGTGCGAGGCTGGAGGATGCGCTGCGCTTGGGCGATGCGACCCGCAGAGAGGTGGAGCGGCTTGCGGCAGAGCAGTCCCGGCAGCAGGGCCTCATCACCGAGCTGGAACAGGGACGTAATGATTTGCAGCACCGCGTGCTTGACGTGGAGACGCAGCTGCGCACCACCCAGATCGCTGAGCAACAGGCCTCCTTGCGAGCTGAGGCTGGCGAGAAAAGGCACTCTGAAGCGGAGAAGGCATTGCAGGCGCTGAAGGCCGAGAACGAAGTCATTGCACGCCGCCTTGAGGAGGTCTATTCCTCCCATTCATGGCGACTGACTGCGCCGTTCCGCTCGATACGCCGCCTTTTCTGACGTCCATCAAGAAAATTCAAAGGAACCTCAATAGATGGCCAAGAAGCGCCAATTAACCATCGTTTCGCCTTATCCGGCGAATGATCGATACATGGACGGCTGGATGAGTCGGATCAAGACCATCGACGGCGTGTTTGAGGAGTATCCCAGAACATACATCGATTTCCAGGAGTGGTACCCGGCCGCGCAGGAGCCAGAACTGGTGCACGCGGACGAGCGGGTCACCGCTTATCGGGTCAACCCGCACTGCAAGGCACATTCCGATTTCGTAGCCCGCATCTTCGACGCGGCAGACTTCGTATACATCCACACCATGCATCAATGCGAGTACATGCTGCCGCATTTTGATGCGTCCAAGATGTACGTGGACATTCACGGCGTGGTTCCCGAAGAGGAGCTCATGCTCGGCTCACCGGAGCGCTCCCGGATGTTCTCCGAGATCGAGCAGCAGGTAATTGGAAAACTCAAGCATGCGTCGGTGGTCACGCTGGCGATGAAAGAGCACTATTTGGCCAAGTACCCCGAGGCCGCAGGCATCGATTTCATCCACGTGCCGGTGTTCGACTTTGGCTCGCTCGGCCAGTCCGCAGAACGCGTTGCGGCTTCGCGCATCGTTCGTCGACAGGCGTCCAGGCCCACCGCGGTCTACGCCGGCGGTGCTCAGATCTGGCAAAGGGTGGACGAAATGGCTGATATCATGGCGGCTGCGAAGTTCTGCAACTACGAGATCTATTCCCATGACGTGGAGGCATTCGCACCGAAGCTCTCCAGTCGCGGAATCCCTGTGGAAGTTTTCAAGGGGTATGCCAGCAAAGAAAAGCTGGAACAGGTTTACAGTTACTCGAACTTCGGTTTTGCTCTTCGTGAGGCATGCACGGTCAATCGTGTGGCTTCTCCTACGAAGCTGTGCGACTACTTTGCATACGGCGTACTCCCGATCGTTGACTTCCACCTCATCGGTGATTTCGACGCTTATGGCTATGCCTATGTCGACCATGCTGACTTCCGAAGTGGTTACATTCCCGATCTCCAGACGCAGGACTGGATGGTCGACAGGAATCTTGGATGCTTGGAAACGATGTATTCGGACTTCAAGAAGGGGATTACAGCAGTCAGGGATCTGGTGGAAACGGTATGAATCCAATCATCGGCAACAATCAGGCAGCGCATCTGGTGGACCTTTCCGCCATGCTCGACGCAGTATTTGATTGGGCATCAGGGCAGCTGGATGGTTCGGTTCTGGGCTACAGCACCGACCTCATGGGCAACGATCTGACCCGCCTAGTCTCGCAGTCGGCCCGCCGCATCGGCTGGCTGCCTTCCTCCGGGCCAGAGAGGCTGGACATCGCACTTATTGACGGTGCCGAGTCGGGTGCTTCGTCGGAGGTCGCGGCGCAGCCTGCTGCAAGCCGACTGCATCTGTTCTTCGCGTTTTCCGGCTTGCTCGATAGCCAATCCGACGAGTTGCTCGCTGGTTACTCACATATGTTCAAGAGCGAGATGGTGGCGGCGACCTGCCTGCAGGCGCCGGAGGGCGCAGCGGTGGTGCTGGCCGTGATCACGTCGTCGCGCGTGGCGCCGTCAGCGGAGGCGTGGTGGGGTTTTGCCGATGCGCTCAACGCATTTGGGTCCTACAAGCTTTCAGACATGTCACGCAAGCTGCATTCCGCATCGGCAGGTCTGAGGCATGCCGCGGTGTTGGCCGACGAGATGGTCAACGAGATCTCGATGTTGACGGCCGAACGTACCCGCGATCGGCACTCGTTGTGGCGGATCGCCCACAACCTGCGCCAGGAAATCTTGGAGCATCGCATTCGCAAGGCCGCGCGGGCTGTAATTACGCCTCGCGAAGGCTACTTCCGTAGCACGGCGGGCCGTCTGCTCAAGACTGCCGGCATGATGCAGGCCAGTACCCATGGCGACATCAGTGTGCTGCAGTCGCTGGCGGTGAGCGCGGTGCGCACCCGATGTGCACTGCTGATTGCCGAAGACCATACTTTTGGTGGTCTTGAACAGTGGGTTTGCGATTTCGCACGTCACCTGCGCATCAAGAACTTCGTGCCTTACCTGATTGTTCTCGGCTCGCCTTCGCTCGACAGTCGTATCGCCCAGCAGTTCCCCGGCGAAGTCGTCTACTTGGATGGACAGTCGGCTCAGCTGGGCGAAGTGGTAGCGCGGGGACGCTTTGAGTCGCTGGTGGTTAGCCACGCCTATGACGGACTGCACACGATCGGGCAGGGCTGCCGGGTGGTCGAAGTCCTGCACAACATCTATTTCTGGCAACTGGAAGATAGTTCGCTGGCAAGGGAGCGGGCCCGGGTTGACGAATACATTGCAGTTTCCAGCGAGGTGGCGGAGTACGCTTGCCTCTACCAGAATCTCGAACGTTCCAAAGTAGTGACCGTGCCGCATGGGTTGAATGTCGTTGACCTGTACCGGCCGCCGGCCGACTACATGCGTGCTGTACGTCAGCAGCGCGACGTGTTCAGGATACTGTTCGTCGGTAATCTCTACCCCCAGAAGAACATCATCTGCCTGCTAGAAGCATTTGCGCGGCTGCGGAAGGATGCTCCGAATGTGCAACTGCGCATCGCCGGGGCGCTTGCTGAATCCGGAAACGCGTCGCGCGTGGAAGAGACAATCCGTCGGCTGGGCCTGTCCGGTTCGGTGGAGCTGCTTGGCTCGCTCAAGCGTCGTGATCTGAGCCGTGAATATGCCCACGCGCATGTGTTCGTGCTGCCATCGCTGTTCGAAGGATATGGCCTTGTGAACCTGGAAGCAGCGCACTTCGGTCTGCCGTTGGTGCTTTCCAATACCGGTTGTGCGGCGGAATTGTCTGCACGTACTCGGGCATGTCGCGTCGTACCGATCGCCATCGCGCACGACAGGCTCAGCCACAAGGAGGTTTCGGGTCGCAGCCACACGCCTGCGGAGCAGGACGTGGCGGCTCTCCATGCCGAGCTGTCCTATGTGATGCAGAACTATCAAGAGCTGATGGAAGCCGGCCTGACGATGGTGGGAGAGCCGCCCTTCAGTACGCTCCAGCAGGCCGGCGAAGCCATGCTGGACGTTGTTGCGCGCCCGGCCTGAGGTAGGGACTGCGATCACATGACCAAGGTGGATGAAGCGGCGGGGATCTATGGCAATGGCAAGGAGGCGCTGCGCATCCTTGTCTGTGCCCACGACTTCCATCCGATTCAGTCACCGCAGTCCATCCGGGTCACCCAGTTGGTCAGCGAACTGGCCAACCGGGGGCACGACGTCCAAGTCATGACCCGGACGAGGGGGGCGGGCGCGGCATGGACCGATAATCCGTTGGGGATCCAGGTTCATCGCACATCTCCGGGGGGAATGGAGTCGATCATCGATGCTGCCTCTCGCGTGAAGCGCCGACTACGCCCCACCAAGGCCAGTACCGGGCACTTCGCTCCTTCCATGCCCACGACGACAAGCGAGGGGCTGAACTGGAAAGGGCGTACGGTCGCGTGGCTGCGATCAATGCTGGACGCTGGTGTGTTCCCTGATGGCCGCTCGCGTTGGGTCCGTGGTGCCATCCGCCGTGGTCGCGCTCTGCTGCGTAGTTGGTCGCCCCACGTGATCATAGGCTCCCATGAGCCCGCCGCTGGCCTGATGGTTGCATCTAGCCTGTCGCGGATATCGGGAATTCCATTCATCGCCGAGCTTGGCGATCCGGTGCTGACGTCCTATACGCCGCAGCGCTGGAAAAATGCTTCACTGGAGCTTGAACGACAGGTATGTCGAGGTGCGGCCGAGATCGTCGTCACTTCAGAGGCGACTGCATCGTTGCTGCATGCACGGCACGGGCCTTTGATTGCCCCATGTAGCGTGATACCACAGGGATTTCCAGCGGCGGTGAGTGGGATGCCGGATGTCGTTCGCGCCTCCGGCGGCATGGCGATGGTATACACCGGGCGCTTCTATCCCTTCCGGGACCCGATGCCATTGGTCCGCGCTGTGCTGGCGACGCCCGGTTGCACGCTGACCATCGCCGGTCCGGGCCTGCCACCCGAGCTCGCAGCAGCACGCGAGATGCATCCGGACGTTCTGCGGTTCGTCGGAAGTCTCAGTCATGCCCAGTCCCTGGAACTGCAACGTGGCGCGGATGTACTGATCAACATCGGTAATGCCGGTATGACCCAGATACCGGGAAAGCTGCTGGAATACTTGGGGTCTGGGCGGCCGGTACTTCACCTGCAGCCCGACGCTACGGATCCCGCGGCGGCGATTATTCGAAAGGAAAACTGTGGTTTTGTCGCCCCGCTTGATGAGGCGGCGATCGCGGCGCTTCTGCGTGAGCTGGGAGAGCGGAAGCAGCAGGGGCAGCTCGACGCCGGGCTGCGCCTGGGTCCGGAGGCCTTTTTCGAGTATCGCTGGGACCGGTTGGCAGTGCGACTGGAAGCGGTTTGCCGCAGAGCGATCGGATCAGGACAACGGCAGGCCTAGTCCGCCGTTGTCCGCGACGGTATCAGGCAGGCATTGCCTGGCCCCGGATCAGCGCAGCAATCCGGGTCGCAGCCAGGCCATCGCCGTAAGGATTGTGGGCGCGCGCCATTGACTGGTAGGAAACCTCATCATCCAGCAGGCGGGAAGCCTCCGCCACGATCCTGCCAGCATCGGTGCCAACCAGTAGTACGGTACCTGCGTCCACTGCTTCCGGGCGCTCGGTGGTATCGCGCATCACCAGCACCGGCTTACCCAGCGACGGTGCTTCTTCCTGAACGCCGCCGGAGTCGGTGATGATGAGCGTCGCCTGGGTCATCAGGTACACGAATGGCAGGTAGTCCTGCGGCTCGATCAGCACGACGCCTGGTGCGTCGGCGAGGATGCGATTGACCGGCCCTTGCACGTTGGGATTGAGATGGACCGGATAGACGATCTGGGTATCGCCGCGCGCAGCGAGGGCCTTCAGTGCTTCGCAGATGCTCTCGAAGCCGCTCCCGAAGTTCTCGCGGCGATGGCCGGTCACAAGCACCAGCCGCTTGGAAGCATCAAGGAACGGGAAGCGCTCGCGCATCGATTCAGTCAGAGTCGCATCGTGCTTGAGCTTATCGGCGACGCTGAGCAGGGCATCGATCACGGTGTTGCCGGTGACGTGGACATCGTCGCTCGAGGTGCCTTCGGCCAGCAGATTGTCCCGCGAGCGGGTAGTCGGCGCGAAGTGCAGGCGGGTCAGTGGCCCGGTCAGGCGGCGATTGGCCTCTTCAGGCCACGGCGCATAGATGTCGCCGGTACGCAGCCCAGCTTCCACATGGCCCACGGCAACGCGGTTGTAGAACGCAGCCAGCGCACTGGCCAGCGTGGTGCTGGTATCACCATGCACCAGCACGAGGTCCGGCTTGTGCTCGGCGATGACGGCGGTCATGCCGGTCAGGATCTTGGCGAACAGGCCTGCCAGCGTCTGGCCAGGTTCCATCACGTTGAGGTCGACATCCGGCGTGATGCCGAACAGGTCCATGACCTGATCGAGCATCTGTCGATGTTGCGCGGTAACCGCAACAATCGTCTCGATTTCAGGCTGGGCCTTCAGGGCTTCCACCACCGGAGCCATCTTGATCGCTTCCGGACGGGTGCCGAAAACGACCATTACCTTCTTGTAGGGAATACTCACGATTACCTGCTTGAGTTCAAGGGGACCATGCCGCTGACCGAGGCCAGCGGCAGATGCACGTCAAAGTACTTTTTCCAGCTCCGGCAGGATCGCGAACAGATCCCCCACCAGACCGATATCGGCAATCTCGAAGATCGGCGAATCCGCATCCTTGTTGATCGCCACGATCGTGCCGGCGTCCTTGATGCCGGTCAGATGCTGGATCGCGCCGCTGATGCCCACCGCCACGTACAGTTCCGGCGCGATGATCTTGCCGGTCTGGCCGACCTGCAGGTCGCTGGGCACGTAGCCGGCGTCGACTGCGGCACGCGAGGCGCCGACGGCGGCACCGAGCTTGTCGGCCAGCTGGAAGATGACCTTGAAGTTCTCTTCCGAACCGACACCACGGCCACCGGAGACCACGCGCTTGGCGCTCTGCAGATCAGGGCGGTCGCTGGCACCGGCGGCCAGGCCGATGAAGCGGGTGTGGGTGGGCAGGGCGGCGTCGACGCTGGCCGCTTCGATGGCGGCGCTGCCGCCCTGGGCCGCTTCCGGCCACGAGGCGGCACGCACGGTGGCGACCACGATCTGGTCGGCCGGGGCTTCCACGGTGATGATCGCGTTGCCGGCGTAGATCGGGCGCTTGAAGGTGTGGCTGCCTTCAACGCTCATCAGGTCGGAGACCTGGTTGACGCCGAGCAGGGCGGCCACGCACGGCATCAGGTCCTTGCCGAAGGTGGTGGACGGGCCGAAGACGTGGGTGTAGCCCTTGGCCAGCTGCGCGATCTGCGGCGCCAGCACCTGGGCGATGGGCTGCGCGTTGGCGGCGTTGGCCACGGTCAGGACCTTGGCGACGCCGCTGATCTTCGCTGCCTCGGCGGCGACGGCAGCCGGATCGGCGGCCAGCACCAGCACGTCGATGCTGGCACCGCTGATGGCAGCGGCGGCGCTGACGGTCTTGGCGGTGGCGGCGTTGAGCTTGCCGTCGTGGTGCTCGGCGATGACGAGAATCTTGCTCATTACAGCAGCCCCTTCTGCTTGAGTGCGGCAACCAGTTCGGCCGCGTCCTTGACCATCACACCCTTGCTGCGCTTGGACGGCGCGGCGTACTGGGTGGTCTTGAAGGTGTCGGCGGCTTCAACGCCGAGGTCGGCCAGCTGCAGGGTCTCCAGCGGCTTGGCCTTGGCCTTCATGATGTCCGGCAGCTTGATGAAGCGCGGTTCGTTCAGGCGCAGGTCGGTGGTGACCACGGCCGGCAGGTCCACTTCCAGCGTTTCCAGGCCGGCGTCGACTTCGCGGGTGACCGTGGCCTTGCCGTCGGCAATGTCCAGCTTGCTGGCGAAGGTCGCCTGCGGCCGGCCCCACAGCGTGGCCAGCATCTGGCCGGTCTGGTTGGCGTCGTCGTCGATCGCCTGCTTGCCGAGGATCACCAGGTCCGGCTGTTCCTTCTCGATCAGCTTGAGCAGGGTGCGGGCGGCGGTCAGCGGCTGGATGGCCTGGTCGGTAACCACATGGACGGCGCGGTTGGCGCCCATGGCCAGGCCGTTGCGCAGGTGCGCCTGGGCATCGGTCGGAGCAATGGTGGCGACCACGACTTCGCTGGCGATGCCCTTGTCGCGCAGGCGCAGGGCCTCTTCCAGGGCGATTTCATCGAAGGGGTTGGGGGACAGCTTGACGCCGTCGGTGACCACGCCGGAACCGTCCGGCTTGACCTGAATGCGGACGTTGTAGTCCACCACGCGCTTGTACGCGACGAGGATTTTCATCTGGTACGGGGTCCTTCACTAAACAGGGAGAACATCCGGTCTTGGAACAGCAACCGGTTCGGGGGTGGGAACCCGATTCTAGCTGGCTTGGGGTGGCCATGCGAATGCGTATGGTCGGCGTGGTCCGGAGTAGCGGTAGTGTCAAATCCAGGCCGCTCGATCCTGGTGCCCGGTTCCTCGCGGCCGCCGCCGGCGAACAAGCCGTTCACGCGGAGCACCGGGCTGCCTGAATCCGTGCAAGCGCGGCATCAGCTCCGGGTGACGAGCAGGACGCCGAGGCAGATCAGGCCGACGCCGGCGAGCTTCATTGCGCTGAGCGGCTCGCGAAAGAAGAAGTACGCGGCAGCGACAACAATCACATAGCCAATGCTGTTGAAGGGATAGGCGAAGCTGACCTGCACCTTGGACAGGACGTACATCCAGAGCAGGAGGCTTGCCGCGAAGCACGAAAGTCCTGAAAACACCCAGGGATTGAACGCGATCCTAATGCCGCTTGCTGCCAGCGGCATCAAGCCTTGTCCCGTCACCAGCACCATTCCAGGCATGCCTTGGCGAAGCAGGAGCTGGGCAGCAGCATTGAGTGCAACCGAAAGCAGGATGATCGGGACGTAGGCTAGGTACATGCGTCGATTCCGGTGAGGGTCGGGTTGAGTAGGGCGCGGTGGACGGCTTTCCATCACCAGCTGAGGGTGGCACCGCCGATGATGCAGATCGAAACCAGCGCCACGCCCCAGCTGACCTGATCGCGTGCGGCGAACACGATTGGATCGTCATGCATGCCGCCACGATGCGCGATGATCCAGATACGGCCTATCCAGAACAGTAGGACTGGGCACAACAGCCAGAGCAGGCGTGGATTGCGATACAGCTCCAGGCTGTCCGGGCTGTTGATGTAGAGGGCGAACACCAGAATGCTGACGTAACCGGCCGCAGCGCCAAGAGACTGGATCAAGGACAGATCCGATACGTCGTAGCCGCGCCCCGCAATCTTCTGTCTTCCCGAGCCGGACATCGCCGCAAGTTCGGTATAGCGCTTGACCAGGGCCAGGCTGAGGAACATGAACAACGAGAAGGCCAGCAGCCAGAACGACAGGTCCACGCCGATCGCGATCGCTCCGCCGATGATGCGAAGGGTATACAGCGCCGCAAGCATGACTACGTCGATCATGACGATACGCTTGAGTACAAGCGAATACATCAGGGTCATGGCGTAATAGGCAAACAGTACGCCTGTGAATGCCGGGCTACTCAAAAGGGCGAGGGTGAATCCGGCCAGCGTGAGCAAGGGGGCTACCAGCAGCCCCTGCATCAGCGGCAGATCGCCGGCCGCAAAGGGGCGTCGGCGCTTGCGTGCATGCTGTCGATCCGGGGTTAGATCGAGCAGGTCATTGAGCAGATAGACCCCGGAAGCGCACAGCCCGAATGCGATGAATGCCATTGCGGCCCCGAACAGCGATACCGGATCGAACCAGCGATGCGCGGTTAGCAACGGAACCAGCACAAGCAGATTCTTCGACCACTGATAGACGCGCAGTGCCTTGATCCAGCTGCGCACGCCGCCGCCCTCGCTGGGCCAATGTGCATGGACCGTGGTGACTCTGGCGGCGGCGGTTGCCAGGCGGTTGCCAGCATTCACCACATAGGCAGCTGCGGAATGCTTCCAGACGTGGAGATCCACGTTGGCATTGCCCATGTAATCGTACTGGCCGGCACCAAAGCGGGCCTTCAGCGCTTCAGCCTTGTGGGGGCCGGCGAGGTTGCACCGGCCATCGCTGGCCATCACCTCCTCGAACACGCCCAGGTGTAGGGCGATGGCTTCCACCAGTGCTTGATCCGATGCCGAGCAAAGGACGCGCGGCCTCTGCCGGGTTGTCCGCAGCATGCCGAGCACACGCGCGTCGTACGGAAGCCATTCCACCGGCAATGTCACTCGGGATGCGATCTCGCGCTTGAGTGCGGCCTTGCCCCGCAGCAGCCAGAACGGCAGCAAGAAAATGCACAGGGGACTGCTGGCCAGTAGGGCCAGTACGGATTCATACAATAGATCTGATCGCAGCAGCGTGCCATCCAGATCTATGCAAAGTGCGCGATCAATGGGCTTCATTCGAAAACGACCGGGTTCCCTGTATGCTTCAGACTTCGGGTGCGCCTGAATTTCAGACCAAAGTATAGTCATTGATTTTGCGACCAGCAGGGTTGCGCGACTGGCAGCCCCAACTACCACCGCCGTGATGCGGCATCAGACCCAGCCACGCATGCCATCTATCCCGCGTCCGTCCTTGACCGCCAGCTTGCTGCTGATCTGTATCGCCGGTGTTCTGTTGCGAGGGGTGTTGCAGATTGCGTTCCCGGTAATGCCGATTTCGGATTTTGCCCGGTATCTGGAGGTGGCAACCAATCTCGCTAACGGGAATGGACTGTCGGTGTCTGGCGCTCCCTTTATCTCGCAGCCACCGCTGTACCCCGGACTGCTGGGTGCATGGCTATGGCTGTTTGGCGCGGATGTTTCCGCCGCCAAAGCACTAAATTTGCTTCTCGCGGCTTCAACGCTGATGCTGTGGGCTTGGGCCTGTCCGAAGATGGGTATGCGGCCGGGATGGCAATTGACCAGCCTGGCCGTGCTGGCGTTCCATCCGGCGCTGGTGGCCTATACCGGGTTGTTGGGGACCGAAACGCTTGCTGTATTCCTTGCGGTCCTTGCCTTTGCGCTAGCGACACTGCCGATGCGGGCGGCAATGCCTGCGCTGCTTGGCGTTGTCCTAGCTCTGATCGCATTGAATCGCCCGCAGCTGCTGCCGTTGCCGGTGGGGCTGGTGATCGGTGTCCTAGCGGGCCGCGGCGGCTTGGGCCGGGTGCGGAGCTGCCTGGTGATCCTGGTTGCGTTTCTTGCCGTACTTTTGCCTTGGATCATGCGCAACGAGCTGCTGTTCGATCGTGTCGTACCCGTAAGCGCCAACAGCGGGTACGTGCTGATGGTCAACAATAATGCACTGAATCGGTCCGGGAACTGGATGCCGCTAAGCCAGGTCCCGCTGTCCGAACATCAACTTCAGCGCTTCCAGGGCGAAGCCGCAGTTCCCATGTCCTTCTTCGACGAGGGCGATGAGGATGCCAAGATCCTGCAGTGGACGCCTGCTGCAGACGGCGTGGCACGATCCGTGGCGTTGGACTGGATGCGTCACAATCCTGGCAAGGTGCTGCACCTGGCCATCTTGCGACTGGAGACCAGCCTTGATCCGGCGACGCTGATGTACTGGCCCTTTGTCGATCTTGGGGGCGCGCCTCGCTGGCTGGTATGGGGTGTTGGAGGGCTGAACCTGATGCTGGTGCTTCTCGCAGCGCTTGGGGCGTTCCGGTTGCTACCACAGGTGCGGCAGCTTACGCTGGCCCAACTGATGGCGCTGGGGACGGTGGCCTTGGGCGTGCTGTCCATCGCCATGTTCGAAGGTCAGGGGCGCTACCTGATTCCGCTTGTTCCGGCGATGTTGATCCTGGCAGGCGGACGATCCAGTGGCAGCGGTACTTCGGCCCGGGCAGGGGCGGGTCACGCAGGTGCCGGCTTCGGGAAGGTATCCTCTACGGCCTGAGAGCGCTGCCGGGTCCGGACGCGCGCGTCCCTTGAACTTGGAGAGTGGATGATGCCTACCTGGCTCGTCACCGGCGGTGCCGGTTTCATCGGTGGCAATTTCGTCCTTG
Organism: Stenotrophomonas sp. 85239_Sma; assembly: GCF_056481725.1. NCBI lineage: Bacteria > Pseudomonadati > Pseudomonadota > Gammaproteobacteria > Lysobacterales > Lysobacteraceae > Stenotrophomonas > Stenotrophomonas sp. 85239_Sma. Next base: position 574,966 of record NZ_CM151163.1, read on the forward strand.
AGGCGGTTGCCCGAGGCGTGAAGATCGTCAACCTCGATATCCTGTCCTATGCCGGCAACCTGAAGACCCTGTCCAGCCTAGACGGTGATCCCGGTCATGTGTTCGTGCAGGGGGATATCGGTGATCGCGAGCTGGTCGCCCGGCTGCTGGCCGAGCACCAGCCGGAGGCCGTGCTAAACTTCGCTGCGGAGAGCCATGTCGACCGTTCCATCGACGGTCCGGGCGCCTTCATCCAGACCAACGTGGTCGGCACGCTGGGCCTGCTGGAAGCGGTGCGCGACTACTGGAAGGCGCTGCCGGCCAAACAGGGCGCGGCCTTCCGCTTCCTGCACGTGTCCACCGACGAGGTGTACGGCACTTTGGGTGAGGCCGGCAAGTTCAGCGAAACGACCCAGTACGCCCCCAATTCCCCGTACTCGGCGTCCAAGGCCGCATCGGACCACCTGGTCCGCGCCTTCCACCACACCTACGGGCTGCCGGTGCTGACCACTCATTGCTCCAACAACTACGGCCCGTACCACTTCCCGGAGAAGCTCATTCCGCTGGTGATCGCCAAGGCGCTGGCAGGCGAACCGCTGCCGGTCTACGGCGATGGCAGGCAGGTGCGCGACTGGCTGTTCGTGTCCGACCACTGCGAAGCGATCCGCACCGTGCTGGCCAAGGGCAAGGTGGGCGAGACCTACAACGTCGGCGGCAACTCGGAAAAGCAGAACATCGAAGTGGTGCAGGCCATCTGCGCGCTGCTGGACCAGCGCCGTCCGCGCGCGGATGGCCAGCCGCGCAGCAGCCAGATCACCCATGTGGCCGACCGCCCAGGACATGACCGCCGCTATGCGATCGATGCCTCCAAGCTGAAGAACGAACTGGGCTGGGAGCCGGCCTATACCTTCGAGCAGGGCATCAGTCGCACCGTGGACTGGTACCTGGGCAACCAAGCGTGGGTCAACAGCGTGCTGGATGGCAGCTATCGCCTACAGCGTATTGGCACCGCAGCCTGAGCCCAGGAGACGACATGACCCAGCGCAAGGGCATCATCCTCGCCGGTGGCTCCGGCACCCGGCTGTATCCGATCACCAAGGGTGTCAGCAAGCAGCTGCTGCCGGTGTATGACAAGCCGATGATCTACTACCCGCTCAGCGTGTTGATGCTGGCGGGCATCCGCGAAGTGCTGATCATCAATACGCCGCATGAGCAGGCGCTGTTCCAGCAGCTGCTGGGCGACGGCTCGCAGTGGGGTATGGACATCCAGTACGCGGTGCAGCCGAGCCCGGATGGCCTGGCCCAGGCCTACCTGATCGGCCGCGACTTCGTTGCCGGCAAGCCGAGCTGCTTGGTGCTGGGCGACAATATCTTCCATGGGCATGGTCTGCGTGAGGTACTCAAGCGTGCAGACGAGCGGGTGCACGGTTCGACCGTGTTCGGCTACTGGGTGCATGATCCGGAACGTTACGGCGTAGCCGAGTTCGACCAGAGCGGAAAGGTGATCGATCTGGTCGAGAAGCCGGAAAGCCCACGCTCGAACTATGCGGTGACCGGCCTGTATTTCTACGACGGCAAGGCCAGCGACTACGCAGCCGAGCTGAAGCCGTCGCCGCGTGGCGAACTGGAGATCACCGATCTCAACAAGCGTTACTTGGCCGAAGGCAACCTTCACCTGGAGGCCCTGGGCCGTGGGTACGCGTGGCTGGATACCGGCACCCACCAGTCGCTGCTGGAGGCGTCCAACTTCATCGAGACCATCCAGACCCGTCAGGGCCTGCAGGTCTGCTGTCCCGAGGAAATCGCGTTCGGCAAGGGCTGGATCAACGCTGGACAACTGGAAGCGCTGGCCGCGCCGTTGATCAAGAACAGCTACGGCGAATACCTGCATAAACTCGCCCTGCGTGGAGTCGTTCCGTGAAAGTGATTGAAACCAGGTTGCCCGGCTGCGTGGTGATCGAGCCGGCCGTGTTCGGTGATGCCCGCGGTTACTTCTTCGAAACCTGGAACGCCGAGCGCTTCGCCGCGCTGGGCCTGCCGGACCGTTTCGTGCAGAGCAACGTCTCCACTTCCGCGCAGGGCGTGCTGCGCGGCCTGCATTACCAGTGGCCGCGGCCGCAGGGCAAGCTGGTCAGCGTGCTGGAAGGCGAGGTCTATGACGTCGCCGTCGACATCCGTCGCGGCTCGCCGACCTTCGGCCAGTGGGAAGCGGTGGTGCTGAGCGCGGAGAACAAGAAGCAGTTTTTGATTCCGGAAGGCTTTGCCCACGGCTTTGCCGTTCTGTCCGAGCGTGCGGTGTTCAACTACCTGTGCACCGAGGTCTACCTGAAGGACTTCGATGCCGGCGTGCGCTGGAATGATGCGGACATCGCTGTGGACTGGCCAGTCAGTGCACCGACCTTGTCGGCCAAGGATGAAAACGCACCGTTCCTGAAGGACATCGCCGAGGACCGCCTGCCGGTCTACATCCCATGACGGTGCTGGTGTTCGGAGGCAACGGCCAGGTCGGCCAGGAACTGCTGCGCGCGCTGGCCCCGCTGGGTGCAGTGGTCGCCACCACCCGCAGCGGCACGCTGCCGGATGGCAGTGTCTGCGAAACCGCCGACTTCAGCCAGCCTGACAGCCTGCCGGCACTGCTGGATCGCGTGCAGCCGTCGCTGGTGGTCAATGCGGCCGCTTACACCGCCGTAGACCGTGCCGAGCAGGACGTGGAGGCCGCGTTCGCGGCCAACGCGCAGGCACCGGGCGTGATCGCGCGCTGGTGTGCGGCGCACGGCGTGCCGTTCGTGCATTACTCCACCGACTATGTGTTCGATGGCCAGGGCAGCGCGCCCTACCGCGAGGACGAGCCGACCGCGCCATTGGGCGTGTACGGCACCAGCAAGCGCGATGGTGAGGACGCGGTGCGTGCGGCCGGTGGCCGCCATCTGATCTTCCGCACGGCGTGGGTGTATGCCTCGCACGGCGCGAATTTCCTGCGCACCATGCTGCGCGTGGGCGCTGAGCGCGATGCGCTGCGGGTGGTGGCCGACCAGATCGGTGCACCGACGCCGGCTGCGCTGATCGCCGATGTCACCGCGCAGGCACTGCAGCATCCGGGCCAGTTGTCTGGTACCTGGCACCTGACCGCCAGCGGCCAGACCAGTTGGCATGGGTTCGCCGAGGCGATCTTCGCCGAAGCGTTGGCCACCGGCGTGTTAGCCAAGGTGCCGACGGTTGAGGCGATTCCCAGTTGCGAGTATCCGACCCCGGCCAAGCGCCCGGCTTGGTCGGTGTTGGACAACCGCAGGCTGCAGCAGGCCCTAGGCACTCCTCTCCCGAACTGGCGTGAGGGGTTGGCCGTCGTGATGAATGAAATCAAGCGCTTGCTGGATGAGCCCGCTGGGGGCGAGGCGTCCAGGACGAACTAAACCGATTTCCCCACCGGCAGTGCAGACACCTTTCCGGACACTTTCATTAAGCGGACAGGAGGGGGAAGCGGGGCACGCAGGCTAGAATGCGCCGATCGTCTTCAAGGAATCGCGTGACATGTGTGGAATCGTGGGTGCAATCGCCGATCGCGACGTAGTGCCGGTGCTGATCGAGGGTCTGAAGCGGCTTGAGTACCGCGGTTACGATTCCTCCGGCATCGCGGTGATCGACCACACCGAGCGCCCCGAGGTACGCCGGGTGCGTCGCACCGGTCGCGTGTCGGAAATGGCTACGGCGGCCGAGGCCGAAGGATTCAATGCAGTGCTGGGCATCGGCCACACCCGCTGGGCCACCCACGGGGGCGTCACCGAGGCCAACGCGCATCCGCACATCAGCCACGGCGTGGCGCTGGTGCACAACGGCATCATCGAAAATCACGAGGAGCAGCGCGAGAAGCTGCGTGCCCTGGGTTACACCTTCGAATCGCAGACCGATACCGAAGTCATCGCGCACCTCATCCATCACCACCTGAAGGACGGCGACGACCTGCTGGTGGCGCTGCAGCGCACGGTGAAGGAGCTGACCGGTGCCTACGCGCTGGCTGTGGTCAGCCGCGCCGAGCCGGAGCGCTTTGTCTGCGCGCGCATGGGCTGCCCGTTGCTGGTGGGCCTGGGCGAGGGCGAGAACTTCGTCGCCTCCGACGTTTCGGCGGTGATTTCGGCCACCCGCAAGGTGATCTTCCTGGAAGAGGGCGACACCGCCGAGATCCGCCGCGAGGGCGTGCGCATCTTCGACGAGCATGACCAGCCGATCGAGCGCGAGGTGCACCTGTCCGACGTATCGCTGGCATCGCTGGAGCTGGGCCCGTACCGCCACTTCATGCAGAAGGAAATCCACGAGCAGCCGCGCGCGCTGGGCGACACCATCGAGGCGGCGATCGACGCCGGTGGTTTCCCGGCCGAGCTGTTCGGCAAGAATGCCGAGGCCGTGCTGTCAGGCATCGAAGGCGTGCAGATCATCGCCTGCGGCACCAGCTATTACGCCGGCCTGACCGCGCGTTACTGGATCGAAGCCATCGCCGGCCTGCCGTGCAGCGTGGAGATCGCCAGCGAGTACCGCTACCGCGCCGCCTATGCGAACCCGAAGCACCTGATCGTCACCATCTCCCAGTCCGGCGAAACGCTGGATACGATGGAAGCGCTGAAGTACGCCAAGTCGCTGGGCCACACGCACACGCTGTCGATCTGCAACGTGCCGGAGAGCGCGATTCCGCGCGCCAGTGAGCTGGTCTGCTACACCCGTGCCGGTGCCGAGATCGGCGTGGCCTCGACCAAGGCCTTCACCACCCAGCTGGCCGCACTGTTCCAGCTGACCGTGGTGCTGGGCAAGCTGCATGGCCGTATCGACGCGGCTCAGGAAGCGGACTACCTGGAGCAGCTGCGCTTCCTGCCGGGCAGCGTGCAGCACGCGCTGAACATGGAGCCGCAGATCGCCGCCTGGGCCGAGCGGTTCGCGCGCAAGAGCAGCGCGTTGTTCCTGGGTCGTGGCATGCACTTCCCGATCGCACTCGAGGGTTCACTCAAGCTCAAGGAAATCACTTACATCCACGCCGAGGCCTACCCGGCCGGCGAGCTGAAGCACGGCCCGCTGGCACTGGTGGACGAAGACATGCCGGTGGTGGTGATCGCGCCCAACGACAGCCTGTTGGAGAAGGTGAAGTCGAACATGCAGGAAGTGCGTGCGCGCGGAGGCGAGCTGTTCGTGTTCGCCGACCAGGATAGCCACTTCATGGAGTCCGAGGGCGTTCATGTCATCCGCACGCCGAGGCACGTGGGCGCGCTGAGTGCAGTGGTGCACACCATTCCGGTACAGCTGCTCGCATATCACACCGCGCTGGCGCGAGGTACGGATGTCGACAAGCCGCGCAACCTCGCCAAGAGCGTCACAGTGGAATGAAAGATGGCCGGTCAAAGACCGGCCTTCTTCTCTTAGCTGCGCCCGTAGGTATCCTCGAACCGCACGATGTCATCCTCACCCAGATAGCTGCCGGACTGCACTTCGATCAGTTCCAGCGGCAGCTTGCCCGGGTTGCGCAGGCGGTGGGTCACGCCCAGCGGAATGTAGGTGCTCTGGTTCTCGCTGAGCAGGATCACTTCATCGCCACGCGTCACCTCGGCGGTGCCGCTGACCACGATCCAGTGCTCGGCACGATGGTGGTGCATCTGCAGGCTCAGCGTGCCGCCCGGCTTGACCGTGATCCGCTTGACCTGGAAGCGCTCGCCGTTGTCGATCGAATCGTAGGCGCCCCACGGGCGATAGACCTTGCGATGCCAGGTGGCCTCGCTGCGGCCTTCGGCCTTGAGCTGAGCGACCACCGTCTTGACGTCCTGCATGCGGTCGGCCTTGCCGACCAGCACCGCGTCCTCGGTCTCGACGACAATCACGTCATCCAGGCCGACCAGTGCCACCAGGCGCTGTGCATAGGCATAGGTGTTGCGGCAGTCGATGGCGATCACATCGCCCTGGTGCGCATTGCCATCGCCGTCCTGCTGCGAGACATCGCGCAGCGCGGTCCACGAGCCGACATCGCTCCAGCCCGCATCCAGTGGAATCACCACGGCATCGGCGGTCTTCTCCATCACCGCATAGTCGATGGAATCGGACGGAACGGCGGTGAAGGCGTCCTTGTCCAGGCGGGTGAAGTCGGCATCGCGACGCGCCTGCTGCCAGGCCTGGCGGCTGCCGGCCAGCATGGCGGGCTGGAAGCGTTCCAGCTCCTGCAGGTAGCGCGAGGCCTTGAACAGGAACATGCCGCTGTTCCAGTAGTACTGGCCGCTGCTGACGTAGCCGGTGGCGGTGTCCAGGTCGGGCTTCTCGACGAAGCGCTCGACCGCGCGCAGGCCCTGGCCATCGGCGGCCTTGATGTAGCCGTAGCCGGTTTCCGGGCCGGTTGGCACGATGCCGAAGGTGACCAGCTTGCCGGCTTCGGCAGCGGCGGCGGCGGCCTGTACAGAGCTGCGGAACGCGGCCTCGTTGGTGATCACATGATCGGAAGGCAGCACCAGCAGCAGGGTGTCGGCGCCGTCGCGGGTGGCTTCCAGCGCGGCCACCGCGATCGCCGGGGCGGTGTTGCGACCGACCGGCTCAAGGATGATCGCGGCTGGCTCGGCGCCGACCTGCTGCAGCTGCTCGGCGGCGACGAAGCGGTGCTCTTCGTTGGCGATCACCAGCGGCCCACGCGAGGCAATCGGTGCGACGCGCTTCCAGGTGGCCTGCAGCATCGTCAGCTCGCCCGCCAAGGGCAGGAACTGCTTCGGATACGCCTCGCGCGAAAGCGGCCACAGGCGGGTACCGGATCCACCGGACAGGATGACGGGCTGGATGCTGCTCATGCGTTCCTCGGTTACTGCTGGATGAGGCGGGAAATGTCGTCGGTGCGCGCCTGCATCAGCGCGGCATCGCCTCGGGCTTCAACATTCAGGCGCAGCAGCGGCTCGGTGTTGGAGCTGCGCAGGTTGAAGCGCCAGTCGCCGAAGTCGGCGCTGATGCCGTCGGTGTGGTCCAGCGCCGGCGACTGCGCGGCGAAGTGTTCCATCACGCGCGCGACGGCGGCCTTGGCATCGGCAACCTTGAAGTTGATCTCGCCACTGCACGGATAGGCGGCCATGCGGTCTTCGACCCAGTCGGCCAGCGAGCGCCCGCTTTCGGAAACCAGCTGGGCGATCAGCAGCCACGGGATCATGCCGGAGTCGGCATAGGCGAACTCGCGGAAATAGTGGTGGGCGCTCATCTCGCCACCGTACACGGCGTCTTCGGCGCGCATCTTTTCCTTGATGAAGGCGTGGCCGCTCTTGCACTGCACCGGCACACCGCCGGCCTGTTCGACCATATCCACGGTGTTCCAGACCAGGCGCGGGTCATGCACGACCTTGCCGCCGGGATTGCGTGCCAGGATCGCCTTGGCCAGCAGACCGACCAGGTAGTAGCCCTCGATGAAGCGGCCGGTGTGGTCGAAGAAGAAGCAGCGGTCGAAGTCACCATCCCAGGCAATGCCGAAATCGGCACCGTGTTCACGCACCGCATCGGCGGTAGCGGCGCGGTTCTCCGGCAGCAGCGGGTTGGGAATGCCGTTGGGGAAGCTGCCGTCCGGCTCGTGGCAGATGCGGATGAACTCGAACGGCAGGTGCGGTGCCAACAGGTCGACGATGGCACCGGCGCCGCCGTTGCCGGCGTTCACCACCAGCTTCAGCGGCTTGAGCTTGCTGGCGTCGACGTAGCTCAGCAGGTGGTCGATGTAGGCGCTCTTGTCGTGGCGGGCGGTCTGCGTTGCGCTCGGCGGCTGCGGCGCGCCGGTATCGGCGGCCACGGCGTCGGAAATCGCGAACAGGCCGGTATCCGAACTGATCGGGCGCGCGTTCTCCTTGACCAGCTTCATGCCGTTGTAGTCCATCGGGTTGTGGCTGGCGGTGACCATCACGCCGCCGGCCGCGCCCAGATGGTCGGTCTGGAAATAGACTTCTTCCGTGCCGCACAGGCCGATGTCGATCACCTCGCGCCCGGTGCCGCGCAGGCCCGCGGCCAATGCGTCCTGCAGCGCGGGGCTGGTCAGGCGCACGTCATGGCCCAGTACCACCGGGCCCGGTGCAAGCTGCGCCGCCAGGGCCACGCCGATGCGGCGCGCCAGGTCTTCGTTCAGTTCTTCCGGCACGCGGCCGCGGATGTCATAGGCCTTGAAGGCGGGCAGGGGCATCGATCGGATCCTTGGGGAGCTCAGCCCAAGATTGTAGTCCCAGTCCTGTATGGGAATCGTTTCCATGCCGCAACGCCACGTGACCGGTCGGTGCGCTGGCCTAGAATGGGCGGATTACATCAACGAGGTGAGGGCGTAGATGAGCAACCCGGCAACGACCGGCGGAAAGCGCGGCAAGCGCTTCGCCAGTGCGGCGGAGGCCCTGCGGGGGGTGGTCGCCGATGGCCAGACCCTGGCCGTGGGCGGCTTTGGCCTGTGTGGCATTCCCGAGGCGCTGATCGCTGCGCTGCGCGACAGTGGCGCCAAGGGCCTGACCGTGATCTCCAACAACGCCGGCGTCGATGGTTTCGGCCTGGGCCAGCTGCTGGAAACGCGGCAGATCAAGAAGATGATTTCGTCCTACGTGGGCGAGAACAAGGAATTCGAGCGGCAGTTCCTGGCCGGCGAGCTGGAGCTTGAGTTCAACCCGCAGGGCACCCTGGCCGAGCGCCTGCGTGCCGGTGGCGCGGGTATTCCGGCGTTCTTCACTGCCACCGGCTATGGCACGGTGGTGGCCGAGGGCAAGGAAACCCGCGAGTTCGACGGCAAGCACTACGTGATGGAGACTGCGCTGCGCGCCGACGTGGCACTGGTCAAGGCCTGGAAGGCCGACGAGGCCGGCAACCTGGTGTTCCGCAAGACCGCACGCAACTTCAACCCGGCCTGCGCGATGGCCGGCAAGGTCTGCATCGTGGAAGTGGAAGAGGTGGTGCCGGTCGGCGCCATCGACCCGGACCAGGTGCACCTGCCGGGTATCTACGTGCACCGCATCGTGCACAACGCGCATCCTGAGAAGCGAATCGAACAGCGCACCATCCGCGCGGAGGGCAACTGACATGGCGTGGACCCGTGACGAGATGGCGGCACGCGCCGCCCAGGAGCTGACCGATGGCGCCTACGTGAACCTGGGCATCGGCCTGCCGACGCTGGTTGCCAACCACATTCCCGAAGGGGTGGATGTGTGGCTGCAGTCGGAGAACGGCCTGCTCGGTATCGGCCCGTTCCCGACCGACGCCGAAGTGGACGCCGACCTGATCAACGCCGGCAAGCAGACCGTCACCGCACGTGCCGGCGCCAGCTACTTCGGCAGCCACGACAGCTTCGCGATGATCCGCGGCGGCCACGTCAACCTGGCCATCCTCGGTGCCATGCAGGTGACCGACAAGGGTGACCTGGCCAACTGGATGGTGCCCGGCAAGATGGTCAAGGGCATGGGCGGCGCGATGGACCTGGTGGCCGGCGTGCAGCGCGTGGTGGTGCTGATGGAGCACACCGCCAAGAACGGCGAGCACAAGATCCTGCCCGAGTGCTCGCTGCCGCTGACCGGCGTCGGCGTGGTTGATCGCATCATCACCGACCTCGCTGTGTTCGACGTCACCGATGCCGGTCTGCAGCTGGTGGAGGCTGCGCCGGGTGTCAGCGATGAAGAGCTGAAGGAAAAGACCGGCGTCGTATTCGCTCGCGATTGAGGAGATCGCCCAGCACGGATTGTCAGGCGCGCAGGAGTTCCTCGAGACTCCTGCGCGCGGCATCGCTGGAAAAGTGGTCACGAATGTTGTGGTAGCCCTGTTCCGAGATGCGCGACCACAGCACTTCATCCGAGTACAGGCGCAGGACTGCAGCGCTGAATTCTTCAGCGTCGGCTGCAATCAGGGCATTCCTGCCATCTACGAGGAACATGCCCTCGGCAGCGATCGGTGTGGCTACAACGGGGATGCCGTAGCTCATTGCTTCGTTGACTTTGCCTTTGACTCCCGCCCCAGACAACAGCGGAGCCAGGGCGACCCTGCATCCGGCAAGAAACGGCTGGAGTGATGCCACATGCCCATGAACAACCACGCCTTCGCGAGCGTACCGTGCAGCAACAGCTTCGGGGATCTCGCCAATCAGGTGCAGGACGATCTCCGGTCGTTGCGCCCTGATCCGTGGATGAATCTCGTTGACCAGCCATTCCAGGGCTTCTTGGTTTGGGTGGTGGGAGTAGCCTCCAACGAAGTACACCCCTGCGGTTTCCTGGAAGCAGCGTGTCTCACCGTGAACATCGTGGATGTTGGACAGGAGCCGGATATCGCTGCCGGGTAGTTCGGCCTGCAACAGTTCCAGCTCCGCCTGGCTCACCACCAGCGTTGCATCGCTAGCCTTAATCAGGGCGATTTCACTCTGCCGTGTCCTGACCGCCTGGCGTTGCAGCTTCGCGTCCTGCCGCAGATGGGCGGCGCGCTGCTCGCGGACATGATGCAGGTCGACAGTATCAAAGATGACTTTTCCAACGCCGTGGTCACGGATCAGCGCGATGTGCGCTGCCGCGACATGGTGTCGGCTGAGCAGGGCAGCACGAACCTGATGGCTGTGGACATTCAGCCATTGATCGAGTCTGGGACGACCGGGAACGCCAATCAGCTCTACGCCGATGGCATCCAGGAAGCTTTTGTTGCTGGCGCTGATAACCCCGTTGTCTGGCATGAAGACCGGCCGGAATCCCAGCTCGCTTATGGATTGCAGGATCCTGCCCATTCTTACCGAGCCGGAATCGCGGGTCGGATCCGGGGCATTGGCGTCCAGTACAAGCACGTACCCGGGCTGGGAAGATAGCGCGGCATCGCTGCTTTCATCGGGAGTGCCAAGGTGATCGGTTGGCGTCCCAAGTGCTTCTGCAGTTACTTGCCGGCGCAAGGCGATCTTGATCTTGCACAGGGTGCCGACCAGGCCAACATCCTGCAGATTCCGGATCACCAGAGCCAGCCGCCGCGATGCCTGGTGCGACCGCCATTTGAGGCTGTACCAGGAGTGCTTCAACGTCATGATCATCGGGGGGTACGTTGCGGTACGGGCGTCCATCATAGTCGCTGGCCGCGAGGGCGGCGTGCTAGCGTGTGACCATGCTGTTCCCCCACGACCTGCCCGATGCCGATGTCCTGCACCTGCCGGGCTGGCTGGCTGCGTCCGACGCCGACCAGCTGCTGTCCTCGCTGCAGGCCGAGGTGCCCTGGGAAACCCATCGCATCCGCATGTTCGGCAACTGGGTGGACTCGCCGCGGCTGAGCTGCTGGATCGGTGACCCGCAGGCGCGCTACCGCTACTCCGGTGCCGAGTTTGTGCCACACCCATGGCCGCCCGTGTTGCAGGCCGTGCGCGGGCGCCTGGAAGCGGAAGGCCGCGGCCGCTTCAACAGCGTGCTGCTGAACCGCTATCGCAGCGGCGGTGACTACATGGGCTGGCACAGCGATGACGAGCCGGAGCTGGGGCCGGCCCCGGTGATTGCTTCGCTGAGCCTGGGCGCTGCGCGCCGATTCCTGCTGCGACGCCGCGACGAACCGGCGCGCAAGGCCGAATTCGTGCTGGGCCATGGCGACCTGCTGCTGATGGCCGGGCAAACCCAGCGCTTCTACCAGCACGCGCTGCCGAAGATGGCGCGGGTGCAGGGCGAACGAATCAACCTGACCTTCCGCTGGATCACGCCAAGGTGAGGGTTGCTGCCGGGCACGGCCCGGCGAATGCGGCGATCAGCGTGCAACGGTCGGTTGATCGGCCTGCCCGCTCACCAGCGTCCAGCCCACCACGTCCTGCGCCAGCTGCTGCAGGCCGCGCTCGAACGCGGCGGCCACGGCTGGTACGTCGGTGCTGCCCACCGGCTGCGTTTGGCGGAAGGTGCGGTCGGCCACCACGCGCTGGTCGGCGACGTGGATCAGCTTGGCGTTGACTTCGATCACCACGGTTGGCGTAGCCTGGCCCTGGTAATCCGATTCAAATCGGCGCACGTCGGTGGACAGCTTGTAGTCGGCACGGATGCCGGCGGCCACGCGGGCCACGCCACGGATGCGGCCGGAATCCTCGAACCCGCGCAGCAGGGTGTCTTCGATCATGTCGGTGGCCGGCTGCGCCCAGCTGGCACCCTTGTAGATCTCCATCTGCGACGGTGTTGGGCGCACATTGATGCGCGGGCTGTCGACCATGCGCGCGGCGCTGGGCTTGGCCAGCACCAGCTGCCAGCTGGCCTGCGGCCACGCCGGGTCGGCCTTCACCTGCACGGCGGGCGAGTACAGCGTCACCGCGGTCTTCTCGCTGCTGCCAAGAATGGAACAGCCGCCCAGCAGGGAAACCATCGAAATGGCCAGCAGCAGGCGCGGAAGGGTGGTCGGGCTCATTTGGGTTCGAACTCCTTCGGTGCGTCGCGGCCCAGCAGGTAGCGCGCGGGATTGTTCTCGAGACGGTCGCTGACCCGGCGCAGGTCGCGGATCAGGCCGCGCAGTTCGGTCAGCGTCGGGCCCAGCTGGCCAAGGCCATCATTGGCGAAGCTGTTGATCGCGGCGCGGTTCTCGCCGAGGATCGAATCGGCGTTGCCAGCGGCCGAGTCGAGCTTGGCCAGGGTAGCGTCGAGCTTGTCGATGATGCCCGGCAGCTGCTGCACCAGGTTCTTGTCCAGGCGCTCGATGGTGCCGTTGGTGGTCTTCAGCGTGGTGTCCAGGCTGCGGGCGGCATCGCGCGCGCTGAGCAGCAGTGCCTGGGTGCCCTGGTCACGGTCGGCCAGACCGCCGCTGATCGTCTCCAGATTGGCCAGCGTGGCGTTGATCGAGGCCACGTTGCGGTCGCTGAGGATCTGGTCCATGCGCTCGACGATGCGGTTGGCGACGTCGGTGATGTTCTGCAGCGCGGAAGGGGTGGTCGGGATGATCGGTGCCGGGTCCTTGTTGACCGTGGTCAGCGCCGGTGACTGCGGCGTGCCGCCACTGAGCTGGATGATCGACGGGCCGGTCAGGCTGGTGATCGCCAGCTTGGCGCGGGTATCGGTCTTGACGGGTGTCGTCGAGTTCAGGCGGATGCGCGCGACCACCTGGCGCGGGTCGTCCGGCACCAGGTTCAGTTCGGTGATCGAGCCCACCGCGATGCCGTTGTACTGCACCGGGCTGCCCACCGACAGCCCGGTCACCGCTTCGCGGAAGACCACGCGGTATTCCTGCCAGGTGCGGTCGGAGGAGTATTTGGCCGCCCACAGGCCGAAGGCCAGCAGGGCCAGGCCGGTGATCAGGGTGAACGCGCCTATCAGCACGTAGTTGGCTTTGGTTTCCATGGCTCAGGCACTCTCGATCTGTTCGCCACGCGCGGCGCGCGCGCGGGGTCCGTGGAAGTATTCCTGGATCCACGGATGATCCAGTTTCTCGATGTCCGGCAGCGGCGCGTTGGCCACCACCTTGCGGTCGGCCAGCACGGCGACGCGGTCGCAGATGGCGTACAGCGTGTCCAGGTCGTGGGTGATCAGGAACACGGTCAGCCCCAGCGCTTCCTGCAGGGTCTTGATCAGGCGGTCGAATGCCGCCGCGCCGATCGGGTCGAGGCCGGCGGTGGGTTCGTCCAGGAACAGCAGCGGCGGATCCAGCGCCAGCGCCCGGGCCAGGCCGGCGCGCTTGCGCATGCCGCCGGACAGCTGCGAGGGCAGCTTGTTGATCGCGTCGGCGGGCAGGCCGGCCAGTTTCACTTTCAGCAGCGCCAGTTCGTAGTGCCAGCGTTCGGGCAGTTCGCGATGGTGTTCCTTCAGTGGCACCTGCACGTTCTCGCCCACGGTCAGCGAGGAGAACAGGGCGCCGTCCTGGAACAGCACGCCGGTGTTGCGCTCGATGTGCAGGCGGCTCTCGGCATCGTCGGCACGCGCATCGCGGCCCAGCACTTCGATCCGGCCCTCGTCGGGCGTGCGCAGGCCAAGGATCGAGCGCATCAGCACCGACTTGCCAGTACCGGAGCCGCCGACCACGCCCAGGATCTCGCCGCGGCGCACGTCCAGGTCCAGGTCTTCGTGCACGGTCTGGCTGCCGAAGCGGTTGACCAGGCCACGCACGCGGATGGCCAGTTCGTGGCCGTCGCCATCGTGCATGTCGAGGGTTTCGGGGAGGGCGGATGTGCTCATGTCACCAGTCCATGTGCATGAACCACAACGCCGCGAAGGCGTCGATGATGATCACCAGCGAGATCGTCTGCACCACGCTGGAGGTGGTGCGCTCGCCGACCGACTGCGCGGTGCCCTCGACCTTCAGTCCTTCCAGGCAGCCGATCAGGCCGATCACCAGCGCGAACACCGGCGCCTTCGACAGGCCGACCAGCATGTGCCGTACTTCCATCGTCTCGTGCATGCGCGCGATGTACATCTTTGGCGGGATGTCGAGGTCGAACGCGCCCACGGTGATGCCGCCGGCCAGGCCGGCGACCATCGCGATGAAGGTCAACAGGGGCAGGGTGACCAGCAATGCCAGCAATCGTGGCAACACCAGCAGGTCGACCGGGTCCAGGCCCAGCGTGCGCATCGCATCGATTTCCTCGCGTGCCTTCATCGCACCGATCTGCGCGGTGAACGCACTGGCGGTGCGGCCAGCCAGCACGATGGCGGTCAGCAGCACGGCAAACTCGCGCAGGAAGGCGATGTTGACCAGCTCGACCACGTAGATCTCGGCGCCGAAGTCACGCAGGATGGTCGAGCCGAGGAAGGCGATCACCGCACCGACCAAGTAGGACAGCAGCGCCACCAGCGGTACCGCGTCCAGCCCCACCTGCTCCATCTGGTGCACGGTGGCGGTCAGCCGGAAACGGCGGGGTTCCTTGACCAGCCGGGCCGCCTTGACCAGGTTCTCGCCGAGGAAACTGCACAGCGCCTTGATGTTGTGGCCGGTGGTGTGGACGCTGACGCCCAGCCGTTCCAGCGCGGCCAGCACGCCGAAATCGCGCTTGGACTTGGGCCGGTCGTCGGCCACTTCCTCGATGGTGCACACCAGCGCCTGGTGGTCCGGGCGGAACTGCAGTGCGTCTTCGTGCAGATCGGCACGATGTGCCACGCGCAGTACCTGCAGCACGCCAGCCGAATCCAGCTGTTCGATACCGGTGGCATCGATGCCGGTTAGCGTATCGGGAACGCCGTGCAGGACCTCGGCCGCGGCCAGCGCGGTCTTCAAGGTCCAGGTGCCGGACAGGCGGATCAGGCCCGGGTCGTGGGCATCCTGTTCGAGCTGGGGGGCGTGGTTCGGGGTCACTTGGGCCATTCGGGTCGCAGCATAACCGTTCTGTATCGGGCTTCGCGTCGAACTCGGATGAATTTCTCCGGTGGCCCCAGCGTAGGTAATACTACGGCGCATGTCCGCAGACGCTCACACGATCCCCACGCCCCAGGCTACCTACGCACAGCGCGTGGCCTTTGTTTCCGAGATCGCCGGACGCCTGCACAGCTATGGCACCACGGCCCAGCGCCTGGAAGCGGCGGTGGTGGCACTGGCCCGCCAGCTCGATCTGGATTGTGAACCGTGGTCGAATCCCACCGGTATCATCCTCAGCTTCAGCGATCCGGCGCAGGCGATCGGCTCCAGTGACATCACCCGCGTGATCCGCCTGGCGCCCGGTGAGAACGACCTGCACAAGCTCAGCGTCGCCGACCATATCGCTGAGGAAGTGTCCAACGGGCGGATGAGCATCGCCCAGGGCCATACCGCGCTGCGCCAGCTGGACAAGGATCCGGGCCGGCGCGGCAAGCTGCGCACCATCCTGTCGTTCAGCCTCGGCGCGGCCGGCGTGGCGGGTATGTGGAAGCTGCCGTGGCTGGACATTGCCACGGCCGGTGTCATCGGCCTGATGATCGGCCTGCTCGGCATGGTCACCGACCGCCGCCCGGCCACCCGCGAAGCCGCCGAGGCACTGGCCGCGCTGCTGGCCGGCCTGGTCGCCACGCTGGTCGCATCCTTCATCGGTGCGCTCAACCTCAACACGGTGATCATCGCCTCGCTGGTGGTGCTGCTGCCCGGCATGTCGCTGACCAATGCGGTCAACGAGCTGGCCAGCCAGCACTGGGTGTCGGGGACCGCGCGCTTTGCCGGCGCGCTGACCACCATCATGAAGCTCAGCGTCGGCGCGATGATCGCGGTGACCCTGGCCGACGTGTTGGGGCTGGACCCGGTGGTCCGCGCCACGCGGCCGCAGGGGCCATGGGTGGAGTGGGGCTCGCTGCTGACCGCAGCCTTCGCCTTCGCGATGCTGTTCAAGGCCAACCGCCGCGATTACCCGTGGGTGATCGCCGCCTCGGTGGCCGGTTATGCGATCTCCAAGTTCGGTGGGCACGCCTGGGGCGCGCCGGCCGGCATTTTCCTGTCGGCGATGCTGCTGACTGCCGGTGGCAACCTGTTCGGCCGCCTGGTCGGGCGTCCGGGCGCGATCATCCGCCTGCCGGGCATCATCATGATGGTGCCCGGCAGCACCAGCCTGCGCGGCGTGCTGACCCTGGTCCAGCAGCAGGACGTGGGGGCCGGCCAGAGCGTGTTCCTCACCGTGCTCAACGTGGTGATGGCGCTGGTGGCCGGCCTGCTGTTCGGCAACCTGCTGATGCCCGCTCGCAAAACCCTGTAATCGCCCTCTGGGCTGCTTCCTGTGGGTGTGGATCGTTGGTCCACACACCTTTCCGGGACATGAAAAAACGCCGGCGTTCGCCGGCGTTCTTCAGTGCATCCCGATCCGGCCTCAGGCCTTCTTGATCAGGAAATCTTCCGGCTTCTTGTTGCCCTTGGCGGTCAGCTCGGCCATCCAGCGCGGCTGCTTGCCGCGGCCGGTCCAGGTTTCCTTGGGGTTGGCCGGGTTGCGGTACTTCGGGGCCACCTTGCCCAGCTTGCGGCCGGCGGTCTTCGACGGGGCCTTGGCAACCTTGGCGACCTTGCGCGCGCGCGGGGCCGGGGCGTCGCCGAACAGTTCCTCGATGGTGTAACCCTCGGTCTTGGCCAGCTTGGTCAGCTGGGCGCGAACCTTGGTGATCGGCCGGCGCTTGGCGACGATGGTCTGCTGCTTCTTCGCGGTGCGGATCAGGGCGCCCAGTTCGCGCGCCGACAGGCCGGTCAGGTCAATGCTCATTTACGGTTACTCCGGAAACTAATAAGTGGACGGGACGAGCCAGTCCATGGCGTCGGCGGACAGAATAGAGATGAATTAATCCAAGCACAAATGCAGGAAGGACATGCCGTGGCGGCATGCCGACGCTGTTGCGGTGATTTTGACCGGATTATGTCCGCTGCAATATTGGCCCGCGCTGGCGCAGGCAAAAAAAGACCGGGGCAGGCCCCGGTCTTTTCATGTCAGCCCTGCAGTCGCTGCAGCAGGGTCGCCTTGTCCAGGCTCTCCGCGTCGCTGGCGCGGCGCGAGCGGTACTCGTAGGTACCGCCGGCCAGGCCGCGTTCGCTGACCACCACGCGGTGCGGAATCCCGATCAGTTCCATGTCGGCGAACATCGCGCCCGGGCGCAGGCCGCGGTCGTCGAGTGCAGCATCCAGGCCCGCGTCGCGCAGCTCCTGCAGCAGGGTGGCAGCGGCGTCGGCCACGGCCGCATCGCCCTTCGGGTTGATCACGCATACCACCACCTGCCACGGTGCCATCGCATCCGGCCAGATGATGCCGGCATCGTCATGGTTCTGTTCGATCGCGGCAGCCACCACGCGCGAGATACCGATGCCGTAGCAGCCCATCGCCATCACCGCCGCCTTGCCGTTTTCATCCAGCACGGTGGCATCCAGCGCTTCGGCGTACTTGCGGCCGAGCTGGAACACGTGGCCGACTTCGATACCACGGGCGATCTTCAGTTCACCGCCGTCCACGGCACGGTCGCCGGCACACACGTTGCGGATATCGGCCACTTCCGGTTCCGGCAGGTCGCGGCCCCAGTTGACGCCGGCCAGGTGGAAACCGGCCTCGTTGGCACCAACGACGAAGTCCGCCATCGCCGCCACTTCGCGATCAGCCACCACGCGGATGGCCTTGGCCGGGGCGACCGGGCCGAGGAAGCCCGGCACGCTGCCCAGGTACTCGGCGATTTCTGATTCGCTGGCGAAGCGCTGCTCGTCCAGGCCGGCAACCTTGGCCAGCTTGATCTCGTTGACCTCGTGGTCGCCACGCACCAGCACCAGTACGAACCGCTGCGCCTCGCCTTCGCCGGCGATCAGCGCCACCGACTTGACGGTGCGCTGCAGGTCGATGCCGAGCAGTGCCGCGACGTCCTCGCAGGTCTTCTGGGTGGGGGTTTCCACCTTGCGCATCATTTCGGTGGCGGCCGCACGCGGCGCCGGATCGGCGGCAATGGCCGCTTCCATGTTGGCCGCGTAATCCGAGCCGGTGGAGAACACCAGGGCGTCCTCACCGGAATCGGCGATCACGTGGAACTCCTGCGACGCATCGCCGCCGATCGCACCGGAGTCCGCCTGCACCATGCGGAAATCCAGGCCGAGGCGGGTGAAGATGCGGCTGTAGGCCGACTTCATGTTCTCGTACTCGCGCACCAGGCACTCATCGTGCAGGTGGAACGAATAGGCGTCCTTCATCAGGAATTCGCGCGAACGCATCACGCCGAAGCGCGGGCGGATCTCGTCGCGGAACTTGGTCTGCACCTGGTAGAAATTCACCGGCAGCTGCTTGTAGCTGGACAGCTCGCTGCGCGCGAAGTCGCAGGCCGCTTCTTCGGCGGTCGGGCTGTAGCAGAACACCTGGTCCTTGCGATCCTTGATCTTCAGCAGCTGCGGGCCGAACTTCTGCCAGCGGCCGGTCTGCTCCCACAGTTCCTTCGGCTGGATGGTCGGGATCTGGAATTCCACGGCACCGGCCCGGTCCATTTCCTCGCGCACGATGCGCTCGACCTTGCGCAGCACGCGCAGGCCCAGCGGCGACCAGGTGTACAGGCCCGATGCCAGCTTGCGGATCATGCCCGCGCGCAGCATCAGCCGGTGGCTGGTGAGCTCGGCGTCGCTGGGGGTTTCCTTGGTGGTGTGCAGGTGGAACTGGGAGAGGCGCATCGTCGGCTTCGGATAACGGCAGAGACCTCTATTCTGCCAGCCCGGCCGGGGGGAGGGGTATCGGCAGGGCTGCGCCCTGCACCCGCCTGAAGCAACGTCAACTGCAACAGCGGGCTTCCTGTGGGATGGCGGGGTGGGTCCGGTGGCAGGGGACGCCGTAAACCCACAGTGCCCTGCCATCCCCCAGGAAGCCGCTCTGGCATTTGACGTTGCCCTTGCTGTTGCCTCTGCGGGTGCAGGGCTGCAAGCCCTGCCGATACCCTCACTGTGCTGGGCAGTAGGCCTTGATGGCGGCTTCGGCCAATCCCCTCTGCGCGGTGTGCTGCTCCGGAGTCAACGGGGTATCGGGCTTGCCATCGCCATCGGTGTCCTGCATCACCTGGCCACCACCATCCAGCAGGGCCAGGTTGGCCCGGGCCGTGCTGCACTGCTCGGGGACCGGCGCGGCCGGGGCCTCGGTGCTGGTCGTGGCCTGCGGGGTGCGGGCCTGTTCGCGGGTCTCGAACTTCTTGCCCGCCGGTGGGGTCTCCGAGTACTGGGTTACGCCATTGGCGTCCTTCCATTTGTAGACGGGGCCGGCCACGGCGTTGGCACTGGCCAACAGCAGCAGGCATCCAAGGCAGGACAGGGCACGCATGGCAAACTCCACGGAATGGGCGCAGAACGCCGATTGCAGCATTGGCGCCGACCGCTGGCAAGTCGATTAAACTGGATTCCATGGACCCGATCACACCGCCGCCGCGCTCGCGCACGATTTACCTGCTGCCCAACCTGTTCACCACCGCCGGCCTGTTCGCCGGTTTCTACGCGATCATCGCCGCGGCCAACGGGGATTTCGTCAATGCCAGCATCGCCGTGTTCGTGGCGGCGGTGATGGATGGCCTGGACGGGCGCGTGGCGCGCCTGACCGGCACCAGCAGTGAATTCGGCGTGCAGTACGACTCGCTGGCCGACCTGGTCAGCTTCGGCATGGCCCCGGCGCTGGTGATGTACCACTGGTCGCTGTCGTGGCTGAAGTTCGACGATCCGCTGCTCGGCCGCGTCGGCTGGGCCGTGGCCTTCCTGTATGCGGCCTGCGCGGCACTGCGCCTGGCCCGCTTCAATACCCAGGTGGCGGTGGTCGACAAGCGCTGGTTCGTCGGCCTGGCCAGCCCGGCCGCAGCGGGCCTGATGATGTCCTTCGTCTGGGCGTTCGCCGATGGCAACCTGGGCTGGGACGGCAACCAGCTGCGCTACGTGGCGCTGGCGGTGACGATCATCGCTGCACTGCTGATGGTCAGCCGCATCCGCTTCTGGAGCTTCAAGGGCGGCGGTGCCAAGGGTACCCGTTCGGACCGCGTGCCGTTCCTGGTGCTGGCCCTGGTGCCGGTGGCCATCGCCATTGCGGTCATCGACCTGCCGCGCGTGCTGTTCGCGGTCGGCATCCTGTACGCCTTGTCCGGCCCGGTGATGTGGGCCGTGCAGCGCCTGCGCAAGAAGCCCGAGGCCGCGTGAGCCAGGACCTGCCCGTGCTGTGGTCACCGGCCCAGCAGGCCTGGCTGCAGGCCATGGGCTACACCGTCTATCACGATGGCCAGCTGGCTGCCGAGCTGGATGCCGCGTTGCAGTTGAGCGTGGCCGAAGCCGAGGCCAGCGTCGCCGCGCCGGAACCGGTGCGGGCCCCCGTGCCATCGCGCGAACCGCATGCCGGGCCGGCCCCCGCAGCCCGCGAGGAACGCCCGGCACCGCCGCGCCGCGAAACGCCGGTCAGCGCCCCGGGTACCGTGCCGGCGGCTCAGCGCCCGATGCCCAGCGGCAACGCACGCCAGCCGGTGGTCCGCCTGCCGGATCGCCTGCAGATCGCGTTGCTGCGTGCGTCCGGCTGCAACCCGAACGACCCGGCGACGCAGCGGCTGATGGAAAGCTGGCCGCTGGACCAGCTGCGCCGCGACCCAGCCGCCAAGCGTGCGTTGTGGCCGCAGCTGCGTGCCCTTCGCAAGCGGGGCACGCCATGAGCGCGGTGACCCGGCCCGGCCCGGTCAGCCTGCGCGCGCTGCGCGAGAGCGACCTCAATGCCGTGATGGCGATCGAGCTGCGGGGCTACCCTTTTCCCTGGACCCGCGGCATCTTCATCGACTGCCTGCGCGCCGGCTATCCCGGCCTGGCGATGGAGCGCGATGGCCTGCTGATCGGCTATGGCGTGCTCAGCATCGCCGCCGATGAAGCGCACGTGCTGAACATCTGCATCGATCCGCTGGCGCAGTCGCGCGGGCTGGGGCGCCAGCTGCTGCGCGCGCTGGTGCAGCTGGCCGCCGACCGCGGCGCACAGCGCGTGTTCCTGGAAGTGCGTCCGTCCAACACGCCGGCGCTGGCGCTGTACCACAGCGAAGGCTTCAACGAGATCGGCCGCCGCCCGCGCTACTACCCGGCTGCACAGGGCCGCGAGGATGCGGTGGTGATGGCGATCGAACTGGTCGACGGCGACCTGCAGGCAATGCCGCCGCTGTAACGGGGAATGGTTGCCGGCCAGCGGCCGGCGCGCCCGATGCGCCGCTCACGCCAGCCGCAACGCCAGCACACCGCCGACGATGAGCGCCGCTGCCAGCCAGCGCGCACGCGGTATGCGTTCGCGCAGCAGGAACACCGAAATCAGCAGCGCGAACAGGATCGAGGATTCGCGCAGCGCCGAGACCATCGCCACCGGCGCCTGGGTCATCGCCCACAGGGCCATCCCGTAAGAGGCCGTGGTGCCGACGCCACCGGCCAGGCCCAGCGGCCAATGCTGCCGCGCATAGTCCAGCACCACGCCGCCGCGTGTGTACAACGCCCACAGCGGCAGCGGAATGCCCGACAGCAGGAACAACCACAGCGTGTAGCTGAGCGCGCTGCCTGACTGGCGTGCGCCCTGCGCATCGACCAGGGTGTAGGTGGCGATCATCGCCGCGGTCAGCAGCGGCAGGCGCAGCTGGCCGCCACGCGCACCCAGCGCCATGCACAGGATGCCGGTGCTTACCAGCACCACGCCCAGCCACGCTGCGGCGGGCAAGGCCTCACCGAGCAGGGTGCCCGCCAGTGCGACCAGGATCGGCGCGCTGCCACGCATCAGCGGATAGGCCAGGCTCATGTCGACCTGCTGGTAACAGCGTGCGACCAGCCCGTAATACGTCACCTGCAGCAGTACCGACGCGCCGAGCCACGGCCAGCTCCGTGCGGCCGGCAAGGGCAGGAAGCCCAGGGCGGCGGCCGACAACAGCGCGGCACTGCCGGTGACCAGCACCGTGCCAAGGAACTTGTCCGGTCCACGTTTGACGATCGCATTCCAGCTGGCATGCAGCGCGGCTGCGGCGAGAACCAGCAGGAAGATGGAAAGCGGCATCCGGTGATGATGCCATGCCGGGGAAATGGAAACGCCGGGCATTGCCCGGCGTTTCCGATGCCGCTTCGGTGGGTGCCAACCTTTCCCGCCGTGGTAGGTGCCAACCTTGGTTGGCACGCACCAGAGCGCGGCGCTTACAGCTTGGCGCGCTGCTCGCGCAGGCCGGCCAGCTGGGTGTTCCAGTCGACCAGGCGCACGCGCTCCTGCTCGACCACCGCCGGTGGCACCTTGTCGGTGAACCTGGCCAGCTTGGTCTCGCTCTTTTCCTTTTCGGCTTCGACGCGCGCGATTTCCTTGTCCAGGCGCACACGCTCGGCATCGAGATCAACCAGGCCTTCCAGTGGCACCAGCAGCCTCAGCTCACCCACGATCGCGGCGGCGGCCGGCGGTGCGCTTTCGCCCTCGGCCAGCCACTGGATGCTGTCCAGCTTGAGCAGGAACGACAGCGAGGCGCTGAAACGTTCGATGCGCACGCGATCCTGCTCCAGCCCGGCCTGCAGGCGCAGCGGCACCTGCCTGGACGGGGCGACGTTCAGTTCGCTGCGCACGCGACGCACTGCACTGATCACCGCCTTCAGCCATTCCACGTCGGCCTCGGCCTGGGCGAAATCGCCTTCGAATTCGGTGGCGGTCGGGTACGGGCGCAGCGACAGCGTGGTCTCGGCCAGGCCCAGGCGCGGCGCCAGCTGCTGCCACAGCTGTTCGGTGATGAACGGGGTGAGCGGGTGCAGCAGGCGCAGCAGCGCTTCCAGCACGTACAGCAGGGTGTGGCGGGCGCTTTCGGCGTCGGCGGCGTCGGCACCGTTCAGTGCCGGCTTGCTCAGTTCCAGGAACCAGTCGCAGAACGCGTTCCAGGCGAATTCGTACAGGCACTGTGCCAGCAGGTCGAAGCGGTAGGCGGCGAAATGGCCCTGTGCCTCGGCGGTGGTGGCGGCCAGGCGCGAGAGGATCCAGCGTTCGGCATCGGTGCGCGGGGTCGGCACGCCGGTGAATGCAGCACCCTCGGTGTTCATCAGGGCGAAGCGGCTGGCGTTCCACAGCTTGTTGCAGAAGTTCTTGTAGCCCTCGGCGCGGTTCATGTCGAACTTGATGT
This sequence comes from Stenotrophomonas sp. 85239_Sma, assembly GCF_056481725.1. Lineage (NCBI taxonomy): Bacteria > Pseudomonadati > Pseudomonadota > Gammaproteobacteria > Lysobacterales > Lysobacteraceae > Stenotrophomonas > Stenotrophomonas sp. 85239_Sma. The sequence goes on from NZ_CM151163.1 coordinate 598,386, forward strand.
CGCGGCCGTGGGTGGCCAGCGCGGCGATGGTGAAACGCAGCGCGTCGGCACCGTGGGCAGCAATGCCGTCCGGGAATTCCTTGCGGGTGGCCTTCTCGATCTTCTCCACCATCTTCGGCTGCATCAGGCCGCCGGTGCGCTTGGCGACCAGGTCGTCGATGGTGATGCCGTCGATGATATCCAGCGGGTCGAGCACGTTGCCCTTGCTCTTGGACATCTTCTGGCCCTGGCCGTCGCGGATCAGGCCGGTGAAGTAGACGTCCTTGAACGGGATCTTCCCGACCAGGTTGTCGGTGGCCATGATCATGCGCGCCACCCAGAAGAAGATGATGTCGAAGCCGGTGATCAGCACCGACGACGGCAGGTAACGGTCGAAGCCGCGCTCGGCCATGGCCTGCTCGTTCGGCCAGCCCAGGGTGGAGAACGGCCACAGCTGCGAGGAGAACCAGGTCTCCAGCACGTCGCTTTCCTGGTTCAGCACCACGTCGCTGCCCAGGTTGTGCTTGGCCCGCACTTCCTCCTCGCTGCGACCGACGTAGCAGCTGCCGGTGGCGGCATCGAACCATGCCGGAATGCGATGGCCCCACCACAGCTGGCGGCTGATGCACCAGTCCTGGATGTTGTTCATCCAGTGGCGGTAGGTGTTGATCCAGTTCGGCGGCACGAAGGAAATGCTTCCGTCCTCGACCAGTTCCAGGCCGCGCTTGGCCAGGTCGTCCATTTTCACGAACCACTGGTCGGTCAGGTACGGCTCGATCACCTGGCCGGTCCGGTCGCCGCGCGGCACCTGCAGCTTGTGCGCCTTGGTCTCGACCAGGATGCCGAGGTCTTCCAGCTCGGCCAGCACGGCCTTGCGCGCGGCATAGCGGTCCAGGCCCTGGAAGCGTTCCGGCGCGTTTTCATTCAGCGCCGCCACCGGGGTGAACAGGTTGATCATCGGCAGGTTGTGGCGCACGCCGACTTCATAGTCGTTGAAATCGTGCGCCGGAGTGACCTTGACCACACCGGTGCCGAACGCGCGGTCCACGTAGTCATCGGCGATCACCGGCACGCGGCGACCGGTCAGCGGCAGCACCACGTTCTTGCCGATCAGGTGCGCGTAGCGCGCGTCTTCCGGGTGCACCATCACCGCGGTATCGCCCAGCAGGGTTTCCGGGCGGGTGGTGGCGACCACCAGGTAGTCGCGGGTTTCGCGCAGGGTTTCCACGCCGTCGGCATCGCGCTCGACGTGCTCGTAGCTCAGGCCGTCATCCAGCGTGTAGGCGATCGACCACAGGAAGCCGTCTTCCTCGGCGCTCTCCACTTCCAGGTCCGAGATCGCGGTCTTCAGCACCGGATCCCAGTTGACCAGGCGCTGGCCGCGGTAGATCAGGCCCTGCTCGTACCAGCGCACGAAGGCTTCGTTGACCGCCGCCGACGGCTGCGGGTCCATGGTGAAGGTGCTGCGCGACCAGTCGGCGGAGGTGCCGAGGCGGCGCATCTGGCGTTCGATGGTGTCACCGGACTGCTGCTTCCACTCCCAGACCTTGCCGATGAAGCCTTCGCGGCCCAGCGAATCGCGGGTCTCGCCCTTGCCCTCCAGCGCCAGGTTGCGGCTGACCACCATTTCGGTGGCGATGCCGGCGTGGTCGGTACCGACCTGCCACAGCGTGTCGTAGCCGCGCATGCGGTGGTAGCGCACCAGCGCATCCATCAGGGTCTGCTGGAAGGCGTGGCCCATGTGCAGGGTGCCGGTTACGTTCGGCGGCGGCAGCAGGATGGTGTACGGCTCGCCCGTGCCGGACGGCTTGAAGTGGCCGGCCTTCTCCCAGGCCTCGTAGAGGTCGGTCTCGAAGGACTTCGGGTCGTAGCTGGAGGCGAGTTGGGTCATGCGGGGGAACCGGTAATCAAGGCGGAAGGGAGATCAGCGCGACCCGAGGGCGCGCCGGATCTTCTGGTCGGTGTGGTACTGGCTGACGGCGTAGGCGGCCCAGATGGCGGCAGGCAACCAGCCGATCAGGGTGATCTGCAGGATCAGGCAGACGATGCCGGCCAGCGGTCGGCCGATGGTGAAAAAAGACAGCCAGGGAAGAATCAGGGCGATCAGCAGGCGCATCAAGGGGTCCTCGCCGGGCTTACATGTCGTGCTTGTTCAGGTCGTAACCGGCGGCCTTGTACTGGCGCCAGCGCTCGCGCAATGGTTCGCGCGCTTCCGGATCGGCCGGAACCACTTCCAGCACGCGCTCGCACTGGCCCAGCCAGGGCTCGTCGCGCAGGTTGATCACCAGCGGACGCGCCGGTGCTTCGGTGCCGGGCACGGCGATCAGCACCAGGGCCTCTTCCTCGTCCATGTCTTCCCCGGCGATCTGGTGCGGGATGTAGGCATCGTTGTCGAACGCCCACAGCAGCTCGTCCAGTTCCTCGGCCTGGGCCTGGTCACGGGCCAGCACCAGGGTGAACAGCCCGGCGTCGTTGGCCTTGCGCGCCAGTTCGCAGACCAGGCGCAACGGCTCGGTCAGGAAACGGGGCTTGGCGATCAGGTAGAAGTCGGCGCGGGGCATGGCAGGGTCCGGGTCAGGCAGGGGCCCGGCAGTGCCGGGCGAGGCCCTGGCCGGCGCAGGCCGGCCAGGGTCGGGTACGGCATCAGGCGCGGGCAACCTGGTCCAGCAGCCACTGGCTCAGCAGGCCGACCGGGCGGCCGGTGGCCATGCCACGCTTGCCTTCATCGCTGGCCACGCCGGCGATGTCCAGGTGGGCCCAGCGCTGGCCTTCGGCGAAGCGCGACAGGAAGCAGCCAGCGGTGATCGCACCGGCCCAGCGGCCGCCGATGTTGTAGACGTCGGCGAAGGTCGAATCCAGCATCGGCTGGTACTCGTCCCACAGCGGCAGGCGCCAGGCGCGGTCGAACACGTGCTCGCCGGCGGCCAGCAGCTCGTTGGCCAGGTCGTCGTGCTTGCTCATCAGGCCGGCGGTCTGGTGGCCCAGGGCGACCATGCAGGCACCGGTCAGGGTGGCGACGTCGACCAGCGCGGCCGGCTCGAAGCGCTGCGCGTAGGTCAGCGCGTCGCACAGGATCAGGCGGCCCTCGGCGTCGGTGTTGCCGACTTCGATGGTCTTGCCCGACATCGAGGTGATCACGTCGGACGGACGGTAGGCGTTGCCGTCGATGGCGTTCTCCACCGCCGGCACCACCACCACCAGGTTCAGCGGCAGCTTGGCCTTGACTGCGGCGACGAAGGTGCCGATGACGTTGGCGCCACCGCACATGTCGTACTTCATCTCTTCGATGCCGCCCTGGGTCTTCAGGTTGACGCCACCGGTATCGAAGGTGATGCCCTTGCCGACCAGCACGTACGGCTTGGCGTCGCCAGCGCCGGTCCACTTCAGCACGACCAGGCGCGGGCGGTTGGCCGAACCACGGGCCACGGCCAGCAGCGAGCCCATGCCCAGCGCTTCCATCTGGTGTTCGTCGAGGATCTCGGCTTCGGCGCCTTCGTGTTCGCCGGCGAACTTCACGCCCACTTCGGCCAGATAGGCCGGGGTGCAGTAGTTCGGCGGCAGATTGCCCAGTTCGCGGGCGAACTCGACACCGGCGGCGATGGCCTGGCCCTGGGCCAGCGCCTGGGCGTCGTCACCGGCCACGGCCAGCTGGGCCAGGCCGGCATCGTCGGCCTTCTTCTTGCCCAGGGTGGCGGTGTAGCGGTAAGCGGCGTGATCGGCGGCAATCACCGCCTGGCGGATCGCCCAGGCCGCGTCGCGGTCCTTGATGGCCACTTCGGACAGGGTGAACAGTGCGCTGCGGGCAGCACCGGCCTTCAGCGCGCGCACGGCGTCGCCGATGGCCTTCAGGTACTGCGGCACGCCGAAACGGGCGGCTTCGCCGAGGCCGACCACCAGCACGCGCGGGGCAGACACGCCCGGCAGGTCGTGCAGCAGGGTGGTGGCGCCGGTCTTGCCGGACAGGTCGCCGCGCTGGGCCAGGGCGGCCAGGCGGCCACCACTGGTGGCGTCCAGGGCCTGCGCAGCCGGAGTCAGGGTATGGTCGGCATACGCGCCGACCACCAGGCAATCAACGGTGGCGGCGGCCGGAGCAACGTGGTTCAGGGTGAATTCGAGGGCCATTGAGCAGATTCCATTGGCGAGTCCGTACAATCGCAGGCCGTTTACGCCCAGACAGTAGACTGGGCGGCACCGCGAACGAACCCCAGAGTTTAAACCACCGCCCCATGCTGAAGCTCGACCGATACCTGCTGGGCGATTTCGTCCAGAGTTTCCTGGCTACCCTGATCGTCCTGCTGGTGGTCAGCGTGGGCGGCGTGCTGGTGGACATCCTTGGCAACATTGCCGACGGGCGCCTGCCGGCCAAGCTGCTGTTCTCCCAGCTGGGCCTGCAGTTCATCGCCTACCTGCCGCTGATCCTGCCGCTGGCGCTGATGCTGGGCCTGCTGCTGGCCATCGCCCGCCTGTACCGCGACTCGGAGATGGCGGTCATCACCGCCATTGGCGTGGGGCCCAAGCGGCTGCTGCGGCCGCTGCTGATGCTGGTGGTACCGGTGGTGCTGCTGGTCGGCACCTGCTCGCTGTGGCTGGGCCCGTGGGCCGGCCGGGTGGCCGAGCAGATGATCATCGAGGCCAACCGCAGCGTGCTGATGGCCGGCCTGGAGCCGGGCCGCTTCACACCGCTGCCCAATGGCGGCGTGGTCTATCTGTCCTCGATCTCGCCCGACGGCACCGAGCTGGGCAAGGTATTCCTGCAGCGGCAGAAGGACGATCGCCTGGAAGTGGTGTCGGCCAACAGCGGCCGCATGTACTTCGAGGGCACCCGCCAGCGCTTCCTGGAGCTGGATGACGGCCACCAGGTGGAAGGGCCGGTGGCCGGCGCGCTGGACTACCGCCTGGCGACCTTTGCCCGCAACGATGTGGCCCTGCCCGATGGCGCACAGACCCGCACCGAGGACGACCCGGAACTGATGCCAACCCTGGAGCTGATCGGCGATGCGCGGCCGCAGGCACAGGCCCAGCTGCACCGCCGCCTGGCACCGCCGCTGATCGCGCTGGCCTTCGCCCTGCTGACCGTGCCGCTGGGCCGCAGCTCGCCGCGCCAACAGCGCTACGGGCGCATGATGCTGGCGCTGCTGGCCTACATGGTAGGGACCAACCTGACCTTCATCGGCGCCGGCTGGATCGCCGACGGCAAGATTCCCGGCGCGCTTGGCCTGTGGTGGCTGACCCTGCCGCTGCTGGCATTGGCCATCTGGATGTACGTGCGTGATGGCCGCCTGGCCCGCCCGAAGGGAGCCCGCGCATGAAGCTGCGCCCGATGCGTTTCGACTTCTACCTGGGTCGTGCGGTGTTCACCACCGTGCTGCTCACCTGGGCCGTGCTGACCGGCCTGGACGTGGTGATGGCCTTCTCCGGTGAGTTCAAGGACATCGGCAAGAACGGCTACACGCTGGGGCATGCTGCGGCGTGGGTGCTGTACACCGTGCCCCGCCGTGCCTACACCTTCTTCCCTACCGCGGCAGTGATCGGCGCGCTGATGGGGCTGGGCCAGCTGGCCGCCACCTCCGAGCTGACCGCGCTGCGCGCGCTGGGCCTGTCGCGCAAGCGCCTGAGCGTGTCGGTGGCGATCGCCCTGTCGCTGCTGACCGCGGTGATGGTGCTCAGCGCCGAGACGCTGGGGCCATGGGGCCAGGACCGCGCCGATGCGCTCAAATCCAGCGCCAAGTGGGGGCGGGATATCTCCACCACCCGCTATTCCGGTCTGTGGGCACGCGAGGGCGATACGTTCCTCAACGCGCAGAGCGGCGAGGAACAGCTGGTCGGTGACAAGGGAACCCGGTTGATCCTGCGCGACGTGCGTCTGTACCGCATCGCCGAGGATGGCCGGATTGCCTCGTTGACCCACGCCGCCACGGTCGAGCACGACAAGGACGGCTGGGCGCTGACCGGGGTGCGTCGAGACACCTTCGGCGAGCGCTCGGCAACCCGCCAGGAAGTGGCGCGTGAACCCTGGAACTCGAAGCTGGATCCTGCCGCGCTGGCGACCGGCATCGCCAAGCCGCGCAACCTGAGCGTAGCCGAGCTGAGCACCAGCATTGCCTACCGCGAGCGCAACGGGCTGGATGCGCGTGATTTCGAGGATGTGTACTGGAGCCGTTGGTTCTACCCGGTGAACGTGCTGGCGCTGTGCCTGGCGGCGGTGCCGTTCGCGTTTGGTTCGCTGCGCAGTGGCGGCATGGGCAAGCGCCTGTTCCTGGGCATCCTGTTCGCGCTGGGCTTCTGGCTGCTGCAGCTGTTCTTCGGCCGCATGGCCGGTGCGCTGAAGTTCGATTACCGCATTGCCTATGCGCTGCCACCGATCGTGATGCTGGCGGTGTCCGGCCTGCTGTTCCGGCGCAAGTCGGGCTGATTCTGGTTGTTGTAGCGTTGTTGTAGCCGAGCCTGTGCTCGGCTACAGACAGCGCATCACCGCTTCGGCATGCGCACCACGCGGGTGCCACTGGCGCGGTCATGCCAGGTCAGGCGTTGGCGGTCGACCCAGGCCCACCAGAATCCCAGCCCGCCCAGCAGCAGTGACAGCGTGCCGACCGCGAAGCGCAGCCACAGCTGGCCGCGCCGCAGCGGCGTGCCATCGCTCGATTGCAGTTTCAGCCGCCACGGACGCATGCCCAGCGTCTGTCCGCCACGGCGCCAGCTGGCCGTGGCGTACCACCCCGTGATTCCCCAGCACACCGCCCACAGCAGCCACTGCCAGGCACTGAAGGGTGCGATGTTCTCGCGCTGCGCGTGGCCGCTGAAGGTGTAGGCAAGGGTGAACAGCGTACCGGCCAGCATCCACAGCGCCAGCACCGGCAGTGCGTCGTAGACCATCGCCAGCACGCGCCAGGCCAACAAGGCACGTGGGCGGGGCATTTCGGTAGCGGCCGCAGGGGCCGTGTCGGTGGCAGGGCGGGACATGCGCCGAGCATACGCAAAGCTGGCCGTGCCCGCAGTGGCCCTCGTATCCTGCATGCATGGCCCTTGTTTCCACCCCCGCCGAACGCCGCCAGCTGGTCCAGCAACTGCCCGAGCTGCGCGCCGACGACAGCGCGCGCATCCAGCGTTTCCTTGATGCGATCTGGGCCGAGAACGGCCTGGCCCGCGCCACCCTGGACAGCTACCGGCGTGACCTGGAAGGGCTGGCGCGCTGGATGGATGGGCGCGACGGTGGCCTGGCCGGCATTGAGCGTCCCGGGCTGTTCGATTACCTGGCCTGGCGCACCCGGCATGGCTGGTCGCCGCGCAGCAATGCGCGCCTGCTGTCGGCGCTGCGCGCATTCTTCGCCGATGGCGTGCGCCGGGGTGAACGCAGCGAGGACCCCAGTGCGCTGCTCGACCCGCCGAAGCTGCCACGGCTGTTGCCCAAGGCGCTGGCCGAAAGCCAGATCGATGCGCTGCTGGCGGCACCGGACATCGACAGCCCGCTGGGCCTGCGCGATCGCGCCATGCTGGAACTGATGTATGCCGCTGGCCTGCGCGTGAGCGAGCTGGTGCTGCTGCCGGCGACCGCAGTCAACCTGCGCCAGGGCGTGCTGCGGGTCACCGGCAAGGGCAGCAAGGAACGGCTGGTGCCGCTGGGCGAGGAATCGCAGCATTGGCTGGAGCGCTATCTGCAGGCGTCCCGCCCGCAGTTGGTCGGCAAGGGCAAGGTGCACGCGCTGGCCGATGGGCAGACGCCGTTGTTCATCGAGCCGACGCTGCACGCGCTGACCCGGCAGGCGTTCTGGCACCTGGTCAAGCGCCACGCGCAGGTGGCCGGCATCGACCCGGCCCGGATCAGCCCGCATGGCCTGCGCCACAGTTTCGCCACCCATCTGCTCAACCGCGGTGCCGACCTGCGCGCGCTGCAGATGCTGCTCGGACACAGTTCGTTGTCGACCACCCAGATCTACACCCTGGTGGCGCGCGAGCATCTGCAGAAGCTGCACGCCCGCCACCATCCGCGCGGCTGAATCGCTGCCCGGGGCCGTGCCGGGCGTCGCGGCCCGGCTCCGGTGGCTGTGTCAGAATCCGGGATCTTCTTCTGTTGCGGATCGCTCCATGCTCCGATTTGCCATCGCCGCCGTGTTCGGTGCGCTCAGCCTGACCGCCTGCGCCCAGCCGGCTCCGCCGGCCGCCAAGGCGCCTGCTGCTGCGGCCAAGGCCAGCCCGGCCGCCAACGCGCCGGCCGACCAGGCGGTACGTGCCGCGTTGACCGCACTCAATCCGGGTTTCCAGGTGGATTACATCGGTGCCGCGCCGTTCCCCGGCTTCCGCGAGGTCGTCGTCTCCGGCCAGCTGCTGTACGTGTCCGACGATGGCCGCTACCTGTTCCAGTCGCAGCCGTACGACACCCGTGCCAAGGGCCCTGCCAACAGCGAAGGCCTGCTCGGCTATCGTCGCGGCCTGCTGGCCAAGGCCAACCACGGCGACCGCATCGTGTTCGCTGCGCCGAACGCGAAGTACACCATCAGCGTGTTCACCGACATCGAATGTGGTTACTGCCGCAAGCTGCACCAGGACATCGCCGAGCTCAACCGCAACGGCATCACCGTGGAGTACCTGGCGTTTCCGCGCATGGGCCTGGGCAGCAAGGACTACACCGACATGATTTCAGTCTGGTGTGCGGCCGATCGTCGGCAGGCGCTGACCAACGCCAAGCGCGGTGGCAGCGTGCCGGCGAGGAACTGCACCAACCCGGTGGCAATGCAGTACGCGCTGGGCCAGCAGCTGGGCGTCAACGGCACGCCGGCGATCTTCGCGCCCGATGGCACCCAGCTGGGCGGTTACCTGCCGCCGGCGCAGCTGCGTGCGGCGCTGGACAAGCTGTCCGGGAAGCGCTGATCGCAGCCGACCTTTTCCTGTAGAGCCGGGGATGCGTGTCGCATCCCCGGCTTTTTCCTTATTTCAGGCCATCACTGACCGCCTTGGTCAGCGTGCCCTGCGCATCGTCACCGCTGAACTCCCAGACGAACGCACCGCCCAGGCCCTGGGTCTTCACGTAACCCATCTTGCGCGTGATGTTGGCCGGGGTGTCGAAGCTCCACAGCGTGCTGCCGTTGTAGATCCAGGTGGCACCGGCGGTGTTGTCGGTGTAGCCCGGCCACGCCAGGTTCTTCAACACCTTCCAGTCCTCGATGCCGGCTTCATACGTGCCCGGGGCGGCACCGCTGGCGGTCTGGTACAGGCCGTTGTTGGCGTTGGCCACACCGGTCCAGCCACGCCCGTAATAGCCGATGCCCAGGTTGAGCTTGGCGGCGGGCACGCCACGGCTGATGAAGGCCTCGATGGCGTCATTGCTGTTGTACAGCTTCTGGTCGCCGGTGGACGGATCATTCGGCGAATCGAACAGCGCCGACTGGTGATTGGTCTTCGCATCCCACGCGCCGTGGAAGTCGTAGGTCATCACGTTGATGTAGTCCAGGTACGGGTGGTACGCGGCCGGATCGGTGACGCGGATCTTGTCGATGCCGGCACCCACCGCCACCGTCAGCAACAGGCCAGGACGCACCGCATCGAGCTGGCGGCGGAACTCGGCCATCAGCGCGGTGAAGTTGGCGTTGTCCTCCGGCTTGCCGCATTCGATGCCGCAGGCCACCGGGTATTCCCAGTCGATGTCGATGCCGTCGAACACGCCCAGTGCGGCACCGGCGCCACCGGCACCGTCGGTCACCGGCAGGTTGCCCTTGATGTAGGCGTCGATGCACGAGGCAACGAAGGCCTGGCGGTTTTCCGGGCGCGCCGCGCTGGAGAAACCACGCGACCAGGTCCAGCCACCCAGCGAGATCAGCACCTTCATGCCCGGGTACTTGGCCTTGAGCTGCTTGAGCTGGTTCCAGTTGCCGCGCAGCGGCTGGTCCCAGGTATCGGCGCTGCCGCTGACACTCTCGGCGGCACTGAAGGCCTTGGTGTAATCGGCGAAGGCATCGCCACCGGCACCGCTGTTCGGATCCGATGGCTGGGTGACGCCCACTTCGCAGCGGTTGTTGCGCACGTTGCCGAACGCGTAGTTGATGTGGGTCAGGCGCGCGGCCGAGCCGCTGCTGTCGATGTTCTTGACCCGGTAGTTGCGGCCGTAGATGCCCCACTGGGTGAAGTAGCCGATGACCCGCTTGCCGGTGGTGCCGCCGTCACCGGCCAGCGTGGTGGCGCTGATCTCGGTGCCCTGTGCCGACGCGTTGCCGGCGTTGTCGCGGGCGCGCACGCGGTAGCGGTAGGTGGTCGACGCGGTCAGCCCGCCATCCACATAGGTGGCGCTGGACGGCGAACCGACCAGGCTGCCGTTGCGGTACACGTCGTAGCCGGCCACGCCGCTGCCGCCGGTGTTGTCGGTGGACGGGCTCCAGCTGAGCGCGATGCTGTTGGCGGTGCGGGTGCCCACCGCCAGCCCGCCCGGCACGCCCGGTGCGGTGGTATCGCCACCGGCGGCGTTGACGGTGATGGTGATGGTCGCGGTGCTGCTGGTGGCGTTGTTGTTGTCGGTCGCCACTGCGCGCAGGGTGTGGCTGCCGGCGCTGGCATTGGCCCAGCTGGCCGCATACGGCGCACTGGTGGCTACGCCCAGCGTGCTGCCATCGCGGAAGAACTCGACCTTGGCGACGCTGCCATCCGGATCACTGGCGTTGGCGGTCACGTTGACCGTGCTGCCAGCGCTGAAGGTCGCGCCGTTGGCCGGCGAGGTCAGGCTGACCACCGGCGGCTGGTTGCTGCCGCTGCCATCGCAGGCGCCAAGGTTGGTGTAGTAGGGCGCACCGGCCGGATGGTCCGGCGGCGCGTTCCAGATGTCCTGGTTCGCCCGATAGAGGACGCCTCCTTTCTGCAGGGTATCGCCGGCCCGGTAGATCTTGGCCTGGTCCCACTGGGCCACCCCGGCACAGCTGGCAGCCTGCGCCAGGCCGGGCAGGGCGGCGGTACCGGCGGCCAGGGCGAGCAGCCAGGCCAGGCGGCGGGGACGACAGCTTCGGCTCGAACGTTCGGCACTGCGCACAATCGGGTCGTACATGGGTAAGTCTCCGATCAAAGGGCGCGCGGGCCCCGATGGCGCCGCGCGTGACGCAGGTCCGGGCGTCGCCCGGGAAGGCGACGGAGGGGCCGGACGGAGGCACCTGGGAGGCCGGGGAGAGAGTCCGGCGCCAGGTGGGGACAACGTTGTCATCAATCGCGTGGTCAATCCGTGAGCAAGCGCATGGTTCCGGGATCCGGGCGGAGGGCGGCGCTGCGCGCGGTAGGCGGCCATCGGCGGAGCCCCCTCGTGGCTGGGCTTTCCGCGAACAGCGGATTTCTGGGGGTTGGCCGGGCGGGTGGGCTGCGCAGGGGACGCCGTGAATACGTCCCTGTAGGCTCGGGCGCGCCATCCATGGCGCTTACGCCCCTGCGCAGCTCGCTCTTCAAATGACTGATTTGTGTTGTTCCCTGGTTGCCGGCCAGCGGCCGGCACTACCGCAGAGCATCCACGCATGGCGTGGATCTACCGCAGATCGCAGGAAACTGTCGGAGGCGGGGTGGGTCCGGTGGCGGGGGTGTCCGCGGCATGGATGCCGCGGCCAAGCCCCCAGGGACGGGTTTACGGCGTCCCCCGCCACCGGACCCACCCCGCCATCCCACGGGAACCCAGCTTTTGCTTTGGCCGTTGCCGTTGCCTTGGCTTCGGCGGGTGCCGGGCGCCGCCCGGCCAAAGCCCACCCCCCGCTTCCGGTACAATGTCGGGCCCGTTTCCCAACTACGGTTCCCCGGACATGATGGTCCTCGAGGGCGCGCCCGCCCTGTCGCCGTTCCGCCGCGAACGTCTTGAATCCCGCCTGCAGTCCATCGCTCCCTCCCTGCGCATCAGCGGTGCCTGGCACGTCTACTTCGTGCAGCCCGAAGGCAGCGCCGCCCCCGACCTGACCACCCTGTGCCGCATCCTCGAAGCCGCGCCGCAGGCCGAAGCCGTGGCCGACGGCGCGGTCAGCCGCATCGTGGTGCCGCGCCTGGGTACGCTGTCGCCGTGGTCGAGCAAGGCCACCGAACTGGTCCGCGGTGCCGGCCAGCCGGTCAGCCGGGTCGAGCGTGGCCTGCGCATCGACGTGCAGGGCTGGCCGACCGATGCCGCCGCCCAGCAGGCGCTGGTCAAGGCGCTGCACGACCCGATGACGCAGTCGGTGCTGGAGACCGTGGAGCAGGGCCAGGCGCTGTTCTCGGCGCCGGCCCGGGGTGAACTGGAGCGCGTGCCGGTGGACCAGCTGGAGGCCGCCAACCAGCGCCTCGGCCTGGCCATGGCCCAGGACGAGATCGACTACCTGCGCGAACGCTTCACCGCGCTCGGCCGCGCGCCGTCCGACGTCGAACTGATGATGTTCGCGCAGGCCAATTCCGAGCACTGCCGCCACAAGATCTTCAACGCCAGCTGGACCATCGACGGCCAGGAACAGGACCGTTCGCTGTTCCGGATGATCAAGAACACCCACCAGCAGACCCCGCAGCACACGCTCAGCGCCTACAGCGACAATGCCGCGGTGATCGAAGGCCATCCGGCCTCGCGCTACCGCCCCGATCCGGCCAGTGGCGAATACCGCCGCGAGCCGCAGGTGCCCAGCGCGTTCCAGATCAAGGTGGAGACGCATAACCATCCGACTGCGATCGCGCCGTTCCCGGGCGCATCGACCGGCAACGGCGGCGAGATCCGCGACGAAGGCGCGACCGGCCGCGGCGGCAAGCCGAAGGCTGGCCTGTCCGGGTTCTCGGTCTCGCACCTGCGCATTCCCGAGCTGCCGCAGCCGTGGGAAGCGCCGCGCGCGCTGAACCCGCGCATGGCACCGGCGCTGGAAATCATGACCGACGGCCCGCTCGGCGGCGCAGCGTTCAACAATGAGTTCGGCCGCCCGAACCTGCTCGGCTACTTCCGCAGCTTCGAGCTGCCGGAGGGCGCCGATCTGGTGCGCGCGTACGACAAGCCGATCATGCTGGCCGGTGGCCTCGGCGCCATCGACCGCGTGCAGGTCGACAAGATCCAGCTGCAGGCCGGTGATGCGGTGATCGTGCTGGGTGGACCGGCAATGCTGATCGGCCTGGGCGGCGGCGCCGCCAGCTCGGTGGCCTCCGGCGAGAGCGCCGAGGACCTGGACTTTGCCAGCGTGCAGCGCGACAACCCGGAAATGGAGCGTCGCTGCCAGGAGGTCATCGACCGCTGCGTGGCGATGGGGGCCAACAACCCGATCAAGTTCTTCCACGACGTCGGTGCCGGTGGCCTGTCCAATGCCATCCCCGAGCTGCTGCACGACTCCAAGGTCGGCGGTGTCATCGACCTGGGCAAGGTGCCCACCGACGATCCGTCGCTGTCGCCGATGCAGCTGTGGTGCAACGAGTCGCAGGAGCGCTACGTGCTGGGCGTGGCCCAGGAGCGCCTGGCCGAGTTCGCCGCGCTGTGTGCCCGCGAGCGCTGCCCGTTCGCTGCGGTTGGCGTGGCCACCTCCGAGGAACACCTGGTGGTGGCCTACGGTGCCGTGCCGGGCCACACCCCGGCCGATGCACCGATCGACCTGCCGATGGACGTGCTGTTCGGCAAGCCGCCGAAGATGCACCGCGACACCGCGCACCCGCCGGCCCCGCGCTGGCCGGCGCTGAAGACCGGTGGCCTGGACCTGCAGGAAGCCGGCCTGCGCGTGCTCGCGCACCCGACGGTGGCTTCGAAGAATTTCCTGGTCACCATTGGTGACCGCAGTGTCGGCGGCCTGACCGCGCGCGAACAGATGGTCGGCCCGTGGCAGCTGCCGGTGGCCGACGTGGCGATCACCCTGGCCGACTTCGACGGCGTGGCCGGCGAAGCGATGTCGATCGGCGAGCGCACCCCGCTGGCCCTGCTCGACGCCGCTGCGTCGGCACGCATGGCGGTGGGCGAAGCGCTGACCAACCTGTGTGCGGCCCCGGTCGATGCGCTGGATGAAATCAAGCTGTCGGCGAACTGGATGGCCGCGGCCGGCCACCCGGGCGAAGACGCGCTGCTGTACGACGCGGTGAGGGCGGTGGGCATGGAACTGTGCCCGCAGCTGGACATCAGCATCCCGGTGGGCAAGGACTCGCTGTCGATGCAGGCGCAGTGGCACGACCAGGGCGAAGCGCACAAGAGCGTGTCGCCGGTGTCGCTGGTGATCTCGGCCTTCGCGCCGGTGGCCGACGTGCGCCAGCAGCTGACCCCGCTGCTCGACCGCGACGTGGACAGCGAGCTGTGGCTGATCGGCCTGGGTGCCGGCAAGCAGCGCCTGGGCGGTTCGATCCTGGCCCAGGTGCATGCCGACCACGGCGACCTGCCGGCCTTTGCCGGGGCCGCGCCGGACCTCGACGATCCGCAGCGCCTGCGTGGCTTCTTCGAGCTGATCCGCGATGCGCGCCAGTCTGGCCTGCTGCTGGCCTACCATGACCGCAGCGATGGTGGTGCCTTCGCCGCGCTGTGCGAAATGGCGTTCACCTCGCGCCTGGGCCTGGACATCACCCTCGATGCCTGGGGCGATGATCCGTTCCGCAGCCTGTTCAACGAAGAACTGGGTGCGGTGGTGCAGATCGCGCGCGAGGACCGCGCTGCGTTCGCCGACCTGGTCGAACGCCACGCACTGACCGAATGCGCACAGCGCATCGCCAAGCCGACCACCGCGCCGGTGGTGCGCGTGTCGCTGGGTGGCGAGAACCTGGCCGAGTGGCGTTGGGACGCGCTGTTCGACGCATGGTGGTCGGTCACCCACGCGATGCAGAAGCGCCGCGACAACCCGGCCAACGCCGATGCCGAGCGCGAGGTTGCCCGTGCCTTCACTGCGCCGGGCCTGAAGCCCAAGCTCAGCTTCGACCTGAACGAAGACGTGGCTGCACCCTTCATCAGCACCGGCGCGCGTCCGCGCGTGGCCGTGCTGCGCGAGCAGGGCGTCAATGGCCAGATCGAAATGGCCAACGCCTTCGAACGTGCCGGCTTCCGCGCCTTCGACGTGCACATGAGCGACCTGATCGAAGGCCGCGTGGCGCTGCAGGACTTCACCGGCCTGGTCGCCTGCGGCGGCTTCAGCTACGGCGACGTGCTCGGTGCCGGCCGGGGCTGGGCCACCTCGATCCTGGAGCGCAGCGCACTGCGCGATGCCTTCGCCGCGTTCTTCGCGCGTGAAGACAGCTTCGCGCTGGGCGTGTGCAACGGCTGCCAGATGATGAGCCAGCTGAAGAACATCATCCCGGGTGCAGAGCACTGGCCGCAGTTCCGCCGCAATGCCAGCGAGCAGTTCGAAGCCCGCACCGCGCTTCTGGAAGTGGTGGAGTCGCCGTCGGTCCTGCTGCGTGGCATGGCCGGCTCGCGCCTGCAGGTGGCGGTGGCACATGGCGAAGGCCAGGCCGTGTTCGACAATGCCGTCGACCAGGCTGCCGCACGTGTCTCGCTGCGCTACATCGATGGCCACGGCAACGTTGCCAGCCAGTACCCGCTGAACCCGAACGGTTCGCCGGACGGCATCACCGGCCTGACCAGCACCGATGGTCGCGTCACCATCATGATGCCGCACCCGGAGCGCACCCCGCGTGCGCTCAACCTGAGCTGGGCACCGGCGGAATGGCAGGGTGATTCGCCGTGGATGCGGATGTTCCGCAATGCACGGGTGTGGTGCGGCTGATCGCATCGTTCCGCGCAGGCCGCAATGCCACCGCGTATGGAGAAACCCGCTGCTTTGTCGGCGGGTTTTTCTTTGCGCGCGTGAAATTCCTGATCTGCCCGCTAGTTACATCCGTTTTCATGCGCCAACAGTTCGTCACGCATACCTAACAAAATGCTTTTATAAACACGTGAAATGGTGAACTGCTTCACGGCAATAGGATTTGTCGTGTCAAAGTCTTGACGATCTGCAAAGTTGCCGTTAACACTTGAACCCCGTTTCAGAACCATTCATTCCGCAGTAACCGCTTGGCGCACGCGCTCGGTTTTCTGTCGCTGCGCGCCGTTCGGCAATACCCGCAGTAAATCACGCGAATAAACGCCCCCAGGGGACGTTGGACCAGAAGGTCCGGCGGTGGCGTTGCTTTGCCCAAAACCAGTCCAATCAGGAGCCGTACCGATGAATCGGATTTATCGCAAGGTCTGGAACAAAGCATTGGGTCAGTTGGTGGTGGCCTCGGAACTGGCTTCCTCCGACAGCGGCAGCGGCGGGGTGGTCGACCAGCGCCGCAATGCGACTCAGGCCACGCCCGCCCTGCTGGCGGTGGCACTGGGCCTGGTAGTGGGATTGGGCATGAGCGGTTCGGCCGCCGCACAGTCGGTGCAGATCGGCGGCAGCGCCACCTGCGTCGCATTCAGCGGCAAGCTGCTGGAAAAGTGCCTGATCGAAGGCTCGGCCAGTGCCAAGGGCAGCAACGCGGTGGCGATCGGCGGCAACAGCAGCGCAAGCGCGGCCAACAGCGTGGCGCTGGGCGCCGGCTCCAAGGCTACGCGCGCCAACACGGTGTCCGTCGGCGATACCGGCAAGGAGCGGCAGATCACCAACGTGGCCGCCGGTACCCAGGGCACCGATGCGGTGAACAAGGCGCAGCTGGACGCGCAGGCGCGCGCCACGCAGGCCGCGCTGGCGGACGTGGCCGCAGATGGAAACCGTTATTTCAAGGCCGACGGCGCAGGCGATGACAGCGACGCGGCGAAGATCGAGGGGCAGGGCGCAGTCGCGGCGGGTGCGGGGGCACAGTCGCTGGCCAACGCCACCACTGCCATCGGCACCCAGGCCATCGCCGCTGGCATCGGCGCCAGTGCCTTCGGCCAGGGCGCATTGGCGATCGGCGATGCAAGCGTGGTGGTCGGGCAGAGCGCTGCGGCATTCGGTCTTGGCGACACCGCAGTCGGCGCAAGCGCTACCGCAGCCAGCGAAAACGGTGCGGCCACCGCACTCGGCGCCCTGTCCGAAGCCACCGCCGATGGCGCCACTGCCGTGGGTGGTGGTGCCGTGGCGATGGGCCCGGGCAGCACCGCACTGGGCCGCGGCGCCACTGCAGCCAACGAAGCATCGATCGCGGTGGGTGCGTTCAGCACCGCCGTCGGTGAATACAGCACCGCGCTGGGTTCGAACTCCGCTGCGGTTGCCACCGGCAGCGTGGCGCTGGGCGCCGGCTCGCTGGCCGACCGCGTCGATACTGTTTCCGTGGGCGCTGCCGAATATGGCCTGACCCGCCAGATCACCAGCGTGGCCGCCGGTACCGAAGACACCGACGCGGTCAACGTCGGCCAGTTGAAGGACGTTGCCGCCGTGGCCGATGCCACCGCCAAGCGTTTCCAGGCCAACGGCAGCAGCGACAGTGATGCCGGCGCGCTGGCCGAGGGCGACGAGGCGCTGGCGGCCGGTGAGGCCGCCAATGCGATCGGCAAGGGCGCGACCGCCGTGGGCGCCGGTGCTGCGGCTGTCGCGCAGAACGCCACAGCCGTTGGCAACAACGCACTGGCCTCGGGCCAGAACAGTGCCGCGTTCGGTAACAACGCGCAGGCCAATGGCCCGGGCAGCGTTGCCGTGGGTGGCGCTGCGGTGGATGCCGATGGCAACCCGCTGATCACCAGTGGTGGCGTGCCGGTGGAAACCGGCGCCACCAGTGCAGGTGTCGGTGGCACTGCGGTCGGCGCCAGTGCCGAAGCCAGTGGATTTGCAGCGTCGTCGTACGGTGTCGGCGCCTATGCAGCCGGTGCGCAGGCGTCGGCGTTCGGTGCCGTCGCCAATGCCATCGGTGATTACTCCACCGCGCTGGGTACGCAGAGCAACGCGACCGGCACCAGCAGCGTGGCCATCGGTGGCCCGGCCGACCTGATTCCGGGCCTGGGCTTCTTCGTACAGACCCAGGCCAGCGGCGAAGCGGCGACGGCCGTCGGTGCCGGCGCCATCGCCAGTGGTGACCGCGCCGTGGCCAACGGCAGCCTGAGCGAAGCCTCCGGCGCCGAAGCAACCGCGGTCGGCTACTTCGCCTATGCGCCTGGCGAGAACGCCAGTGCACTGGGCGCACAGACCTGGGCCAGCGGCGCGCAGAGCACCGCCGTGGGCTACTACGCCACCGCACGCGGGGCCAACAGCGTTGCGCTCGGTGCCAACTCCGAAGCGGTGCGTGCCAACAGCGTGGCGGTCGGCAGTGCCGGCAACGAGCGGCAGATCACCAGCGTCGCCGCCGGCAATGAAGCCACCGACGCGGTGAACAAGGCGCAGCTCGACGCCGTGGCCAGCACCGCCGATACCACTGCGCGCTTCTTCCAGGCCCAGCCGGAAGCAGGCAGCGATGCCGGTGCAATGGCCGAGGGCGAAGGTGCGGTTGCGGCAGGCTCGTCGAGCAATGCGATCGGCGCCGGTGCGGTTGCGCATGGCGCAGCGGCCTCGGCCATCGGTGACGACGCCGTGGCGGTGGGTCGCAACAGCAACGCCACCGGCAATGGCGGTGTTGCCATCGGTGGCCTCGGCCAGGCCTACGATGAGTACAACCAGCCGATCATCGATGCCGACGGCACGGCGCAGCAGGTCGGCACCACTGCGGTTGCGGACGCAACGGCGGTTGGCAGCGGTGCGCAGGCGACCGGTGCCGCCAGCAGTGCGTTCGGCAACGCCGCCAAGGCCAGCGGCGACAACAGCTTCGCGGCCGGCGGCAAGTCGCGTGCGACCGGCAGCTACGCGGTCGCGGTCGGCGACAGCGCCTTCGCCAGCAGTGATGACAGCACCGCCGTTGGCGGCTACAGCTGGGCCACCGCCAGTGGCGCAAGCGCCTTCGGTTCCGGCGCATGGTCGACGGCCACCAACGCGTCGGCGTTCGGCAATGCGGCATGGGCCAGCGGCAGCGGCGCGACCTCCATCGGTTACAACAGCTGGGCCAACGGCGCCAGCTCCACCGCCGTCGGTCGCGGTGCCTTCGGTTATGGCGACAACAGCGTGGCGCTGGGCTTCCAGGCGCTGGGCAACAGCCTCAACAGCATCGCCATCGGCACCAACACGGTGGCCGGTGGCGAAAGCGCGATCGCACTCGGTGCCGGCAGCAACGCCAGCGCCAGCAATGCCGTTGCACTGGGCGCCGGCTCGGTCGCCAACCGCGCCCGCAGCGTTTCGGTCGGCAGCGACGGCAACGAGCGCCAGGTCACCAACGTCGCTGCCGGTACCCAGGCGACCGATGCGGTGAACAAGGCGCAGCTGGATGCCGTGGCAGGTGCAGCAGCCACTACCAGCCGCTTCTTCCAGGCCAGCGGCAACGGCGACGATGTGGCCGGTGCGCTGGTGGAAGGTGACAACGCATTGGCCGCAGGCGATGCGGCCAACGCCATCGGCAATGGCGCCACCGCACTGGGCAGCGGCGCCAACGCGCTGGCCAACAATGCCCAGGCGCTGGGCTTCAATGCATTGGCCACTGCGGCCAACGCCAGTGCCGTCGGTGCCAATGCGCAGGCCACGGGCGAGTACGCCACCGCGCACGGTGCGGAAAGCGAGGCCAGCGGGGAGCAGAGCGCGGCGTTCGGCGCGGCCAGCATCGCCAGCGGCGCAGGCAGCACCGCTACCGGCGTGCTGTCCGAAGCCTCCGGCGAGGAGGCCGTGGCGGTGGGCTACTTCAGCAACGCCAGTGGCAGCGGCTCCACCGCGGTCGGCAGCGAGAGCGTCGCCAGTGGCACCGCGTCGGCAGCGTTCGGCATCGGTGCCGAGGCAACCGGCGGCTACAGCACCGCCATCGGTGGCTATGCCCAGGCGTCGGCCTTCAACGCCACCGCCTTCGGCAACTTCGCCAATGCCTCCGGCTCCAACAGCGTGGCGCTGGGCGGCGACGCGGAAGCGTCCGGTGCCTACAGTACGGCCACCGGCCAGGGCAGCCTGGCTACCGGCACCAACAGCGTCGCCGTCGGCGGATCACTGTTCGGCGTGCTGGCCACCGAAGCATCGGGCAACTACTCCACCGCCGTCGGTGGCGGCGCCTGGTCCGGCGGCATCAACAGCACCGCGCTGGGCAATGCGGCCGAATCTCGCGCTGCCAACAGCGTGGCGTTGGGCGCCGATTCGATCGCCGACCGTGACAACACGGTGTCGGTCGGTGGTGGTGGCAATACCCGCCAGATCACCAACGTGGCCGATGCCACGCAGGGCAATGATGCGGTCAACAAGAACCAGCTCGATGCCGTAGCCGCGGCAGCGGAAAAGACCAGCAAGCAGTTCCAGGCCAGCGGCAGCGCAGATGGCGAAACGGGGGCGCTGGTCGAGGGGGACAACGCGCTGGCGGCCGGTGATGCGGCCAACGCCATCGGCAACGGCGCCACCGCGCTTGGCAGCGGTGCCAACGCGCTGGCTGCCAATGCCACGGCCGTGGGCATGGATGCATTGGCCACCGGCAACAACGCGGCGGCGCTGGGCAGCACCGCACAGGCCACCGGCGACGACAGCCTGGCGCTCGGCACCGGCGCCAGCGCCAGCGAGCTCGGCGCCAGCGCAGTCGGTGCGCGTGCACAGGCGAGCGGTGCCTACAGCACTGCAAACGGCACCGAGTCCAACGCCAGCGGCACGCAGGCACTGGCCAGCGGCTTCCGCAGCACGGCCTCCGCCGATGGCACCACCGCCGTCGGCGGCTATGCCGAAGCCACCGGCCGCCTCGGCACTGCGCTGGGCTACGGTTCTGCGGCCAGTGGCGCCAACACCACGGCGGTCGGCTTCGGTGCCGCCGCCGCCGGTACCGGCGCAGTGGCTGTCGGCCAATCCAGCGAAGCCAGTGGCGAAGAAAGCGTGGCGATCGGCGGCAGCACCTTCTTCGGCCTGATCCCGTCGCGTGCCAGTGGCACAGGGGCGGCCGCATTCGGCGCGGGTGCGTGGGCCACCGAAGACTACGCCACGGCCATCGGCTGGAATTCGTGGGCGGATGCGGCGGATGCCACCGCGTTGGGTGCCAGCGCCACCGCCAGTGGATTGAACAGCGTGGCGCTCGGTGCCGGTTCCAAGGCTGAGCGCGACAATTCCGTGGCCGTGGGCACGACGGGCGGTGAGCGCCAGGTGACTCACGTGGCGGCGGGTACCGAGGCCACCGATGCAGTGAACAAGGGCCAGCTGGATGCGGTCGCCAGCGTTGCCGACAAGACCAGCCGCCAGTTCCAGGCGAGCGGCAATGCCGATGGCGAGGCCGGCGCACTGGTGGACGGCGACAACGCACTGGCCGCCGGCAACGCGGCCAATGCCCTCGGCAACGGCGCCACCGCACTGGGCAGCGGTGCCACGGTGGTGGCGGCCAACGCCACTGCGGTAGGCGTCGACGCATTGGCTACGGCCGAGCAGGGCGTGGCCATCGGCAGCGGTGCCAGCAGCACCGCAAGCGGGGCAGTCGCACTGGGCGCACAGAGCAGCAGCGGGGGCGCCGCCAGCATTGCGATCGGCGCGCAGTCGCAGTCGCAGGGCATCGGGGCGACCGCCGTCGGTAGCCTCGCCGAGGCCTCCGGTCTGGCTGCCACTGCAGTGGGCTATGGCGCGATCGCCGATGGCCGCGAAACCACAGCGGTCGGCAACTTCGCCCAAGCCAGTGGCTGGCGCGCCACGGCGTTCGGTGCAGGTGCCAGCGCCGGCTTCTTCGGCACCGCCGTGGGCAGTGCCGCGCAGGCCGCCGATGTCTCTACGGCGGTGGGCCAGGGCACCATCGCGCAGATCGCAGGCGCCGGCTTCGGTGTACAGGCCAGGGCCGGTGAGTACGGCACCGCACTCGGCAACAACGCCGCCACCGGATTGAACGGCGTGGCGGTCGGCTTCAACGCACTGGCGGGACAGGATGCAGGCAGCGTCAGCGGCGGCCAGTACACCACCGCCATCGGCAGTGAGGCATGGGCGACCGAGGACGGCGCCACCGTGGTCGGTTACAACAGCTATGCCCAGGCCACCAACGCGACGGTGCTCGGCAGCAACACCTGGACCACCAAGGACGCCGGCAACAGCGTCGCGCTGGGGGCAGGCTCGCTGGCCGACCGCGCCAACACGGTTTCGGTCGGCGCCGCACAGGATTGGGTCGATGCCGCCGGAGTCACCCACAGCGCGATCAACCGCCAGCTCACCAATGTCGCGGCCGGTACGCAGGCCACCGACGCGGTGAACAAGGGCCAGCTCGATGCAGTGGCCGCTACCGCCGATGCGGTCGGCCAGCGCTTCAAGGCCAATGGTTCGGGTACCGCCAGTGCCACCGGCACCGACGCCGTGGCCATCGGCGGCAATGCCAACGCCAGTGGCAGCCGCAGCAATGCGCTGGGCAGTGGTGCCACGGCCCTCGGCAATGCAGCGTTGGCACTGGGCGCCAACAGCGGCGCCAGCGGCAACAACTCGGTGGCACTGGGTGCCGGTTCGCGCGCGCTTGAGGCCAATGTGGTCTCGGTCGGCGGCGGCAACGGCACGGCCGGCCCGGCCACGCGGCGCATCGTCAACGTGGCCGACGGCCGCATCGCCGCTGGCAGTACCGATGCCATCACCGGTTCCCAGCTCAACGTCACCAACCAGCGGGTGGGCGCGGTGGAAACCCGCGTGGGTGATTTCGATTCGCGCATCGCCACGGTCGAGACCACCGCGGCCAGTGCGGTTGGCTATGACGATGCCAGCCGTGACCGGCTGACCCTGTCCGGTTTCCAGGGCACCACCATCGACAACGTCGGTGCCGGCAGCATCGCCGCAGGCAGCCGCCAGGCGATCAATGGCGGGCAGCTGTTCCAGTCGCTCAGTGATGCCGCCAGCTTCCTCGGCGGTGGCGCCAGCGTCGGCATGCAGGGTGTGTTCGTGGCGCCCAACTACGTGATCCAGGGCGCCACCTACAGCAACGTCGGCGATGCGCTCGGTGCGCTGGACCGCAAGGTCAGCGAGATTGACCGTCGTACCGCGGGTGGCACGCGCGCAGGTGCTTCCAGCCTGCGCGCAATGAGTGCGTCGCTGGATGAAAGCCCGCTGGCCAGCGTGGCCGACGCACCGGCAACGGCCGATGCCGCACCGGCCGGTACCGCGCGCGTGCAGGGCACGCCGACGGTCGCTGCGGCGGGGGCCGGCATTCCGGTCGGTACCCCGGCGACAGGGGCCAATGCCGTTGCGATGGGCGAGGGCGCCGTCGCCAGCGGTGCTTCGTCCACGGCCATCGGCCAGGGCGCCAGCGCCACTGCGGCAAACGCCGTGGCACTGGGCCAGGGTTCGGTTGCCGATCGTGCCAACACGGTCTCGGTGGGCAGCGAAGGCAACGAACGCCAGGTCACCAACGTCGCCGCTGGCACCACCGCTACCGACGCCGTCAACAAGGGCCAGCTTGATCGTGGCATGGCCACGGCCAACAGCTACACCGACAGCCGCGTGCAGGCCGTTGCCGACAGCTTCGATGTGTTCAAGGGCGAGATCGATGGACGCCTGCGCCACATGGACCGCCGCATCGACCGCCAGGGCGCGATGAGTGCCGCGATGCTCAACATGGCCACCAGTGCCGCCGGCATCCGCACCCAGAACCGTGTGGGTGTCGGCATCGGTTTCCAGGGCGGCGAATCGGCGCTGTCGCTGGGTTACCAGCGTGCGATCAGCGATCGCGCCACGGTCACCTTCGGCGGCGCCTTCAGCAGTGACGACAGTTCGGTCGGCGTCGGTGCCGGCTTCGGCTGGTAAGCCACTCCATTGCGCCGGCGGCCACCCACGCCGGCGCCGTACCTGCAATCAGGGCCTGGGGGGAGGTCACGGCAATCCCGGCTGGGCCGGCCGGGAGTCGTCAAGGAATGATGGCCGCAGTGTTGGTTCGATCCATGACCCAGAAGAGGAATTCGACGTGATCAAGAAGCAGAACCTTCGCATCAATGTGCTTGCCGCCGCCGTGCTGTCGATGACGGCCGTCGGTGCCGTCCACGCCGCCGGCCTGCCGACCCGTGAACCGGTGCGCCAGGCCAGCACCGCCCAACCGGGGGCCGAGCGCATCATCGTCAAGTACCGCGCCGGTACCGCTGCGGCCAGTGATCGCTCGGCCAAGCTGTCCACTGTGCAATCGGCGTTGACCCGCGCCAACCTGTCGGGGGGCACGGCACGTGCCAGCACGCTCGGGCCGCAGGTCGTGCGCAAGCTCGGCATCGGAGCCGATGTGATCCGCCTGCAGGGCCGCCTGGCCCCGGCTGAACTGCAGCGCGTACTGAAGGAGCTGAAGGCCGATCCTGCCGTGCAGTACGCCGAGGCCGACGTGAAGCTGCGCCGCAGTGAACTGCGCGCGGGCGACGTGCAGCCGGCGCTGGCGCCGAACGACCCGTACTACCAGCAGTATCAGTGGCACCTGCACAACGCTACCGGCGGCATCAACGCACCTGCAGCCTGGGATGTGTCGCAGGGCGAGGGCGTAGTGGTGGCGGTGCTCGACACCGGCATCCTGCCCCAGCATCCGGACCTGGTCGGCAACCTGCTGGAAGGCTACGACTTCATCAGCGATGCCGAGACTTCGCGCCGTGCCACCGACGATCGCGTGCCAGGCGCGCAGGACTATGGCGACTGGGTCGAGAACGACAACGAGTGCTACAACGGCTCGCTGGCCGAAGACAGTTCGTGGCACGGTACCCATGTGGCCGGCACCGTTGCCGAGCAGACCAACAATGGTGTTGGCATGGCCGGCGTGGCGCACAAGGCCAAGGTGTTGCCGGTCCGCGTGCTCGGCAAGTGCGGTGGCTACCTGTCCGATATCGCCGATGCCATCACCTGGGCCTCCGGCGGTACGGTGACGGGCGTCCCCGCCAACGCCAATCCGGCCGAGATCATCAACATGAGCCTGGGCGGCAGCGGCAGCTGCGATGGTACCTACCAGGACGCGATCAACGGCGCGATCTCGCGTGGCACCACGGTGGTCGTGGCGGCGGGCAACGAAACCGACAACGCCTCCAAGTACCGCCCAGCGAGCTGCGAGGGCGTGGTGACCGTGGGTGCCACCCGTATCACCGGCGGCATCACCTACTACTCCAACTACGGCACCCGCGTTGACCTGTCCGGACCAGGCGGTGGTGGCAGTGTCGATGGCAACCCGGGAGGCTATGTGTGGCAGTCCGGGTCCGATGCGGCCACCACCCCGGAGTCGGGCAGCTACAGCTACATGGGCATGGGCGGTACCTCGATGGCTTCGCCGCACGTGGCTGCCGTCGCTGCACTGGTGCAGAGCGCGCTGATCGCCAAGGGCAAGGATCCGCTGGCCCCGGCGGCGATGCGCACCCTGCTGAAGGAAACCGCACGTCCGTTCCCGGTCGCCATTCCGGCGGCCACCCCGATCGGTACCGGTATTCTCGACGCCAAGGCCGCGCTGGCCAAGGCACTGGAAGAACCGTGCACCGAGAACTGTGGGCCGGTGGCGACGCCGCTGACCAACAAGGCTGCGGTCGGTGGCCTCAGCGGCGCTGCCGCCAGCAGCCGCCTGTACAGCTTCGAAGCTGTCGCCGGCAAGCAGCTCAGCGTGATCACCTACGGTGGCACCGGCAACGTGTCGGTCTACATCGCCCAGGGACGCGAGCCGAGCGCCAGCGACAACGATGCCAAGTCGACCCGTCCTGGCACGTCCGAAACGGTGCGGGTGACCAAGCCGGTAGCAGGCACGTACTACATCAAGGTGGTGGGCGAAGCCGCCTACAACGGTGTGAGCATTCTCGCCACGCAGTAAGCACCTCGTGTCGTAGTTGAATGGCCGAAGCCCGTCATCCTGTGTGACGGGCTTCGTCTTTTTACGAAAGGTGGCCGCAGGGCGGCGGAAATCACGGCTTAACTGCTAAAGTCGGGCCGATTGACAGGAGAGTCACGTGAACGCGCTCGCTGCAACCGTTACCGACGACGCCGAAGGCCGCATCCTGGATGCGCTGCTGGCGCGCGGCCGGCTCAAGGAAGGAGACCTGGCACGCGCGCGGCCGCTGCATGCCGAGGCCGGTGGCAGCCTGCTGGGCCTGCTGGTGCGCCTGGGCCTGGTGTCTGAACGCGACCAGGCACAGGCCAGTGCCGAGGTGCTGGGCCTGCCGCTGCTGGAAGGCAAGCAGGTGCCGGAGGCCCCGCCGCAGGGGCTGGCCGAGGGATTGCCGCTGTCGCTGCGCTTCCTGAAGCAGTTCCACGTGTGCCCGCTGGAATTGGATGAACACGGGGTGCGGCTGTGGCTGGCCGATGCCCATGACGCCTATCCACAGCAGGCCGTGCAGCTGGCGCTGGGGGTTCCGGTGACACCCGTGCTGGGCATGCGCGCTGAAATCGATGATCTGGTCGAACGCTGGTTCGGGCAGGGCCGCAGCGCGATGGGCGCGATCGTGGAAACCGCGGACGGCGAGGGCGGTACCGTCGACGATATCGAGCACCTGCGCGACCTGGCTTCGGAAGCGCCGGTGATCCGTCTGGTCAACCTGGTGATCCAGCGCGCGGTGGAGCTGCGCGCGTCGGATATCCATGTCGAACCGTTCGAGAGCCGGCTGAAGGTTCGTTACCGCGTCGATGGCGTGCTGGTGGAGGGCGAAAGCCCGCCGGCCAACCTCACTGCCGCAGTGATCAGCCGCATCAAGATCATGGCCCGGCTCAACATCGCCGAGCGCCGCTTGCCGCAGGACGGCCGCATCATGCTGCGCGTGCAGGGCAAGGAGCTGGACCTGCGCGTAAGCACCGTGCCTACCGCGCATGGCGAAAGCGTGGTGATGCGTCTGCTCGACCGCGAAACGGTGGTGTTCGATTTCCACCGGCTCGGCTTCACCGACGCCTTCCTGCCGCAGTTCCGCAAGGTGCTGGAACAACCGCACGGCATCCTGCTGGTAACCGGCCCGACCGGCTCGGGCAAGACCACCACGCTGTACACCGCGCTGAGCCAGCTCAACACCGCTGACGTCAAGATCATCACGGTGGAGGACCCGGTCGAATACCAGATCGAGGGCATCAACCAGATCCAGGCCAAGCCGCAGATCGGCCTGGACTTCGCCAATGCGCTGCGCAGCATCGTCCGCCAGGATCCGGACATCATCATGATCGGCGAAATGCGCGACCTGGAAACCGCACGCATCGCCATCCAGTCGGCGCTGACCGGCCACCTGGTGCTGTCCACCCTGCACACCAACAATGCTGCCGGTGGCATCACCCGACTGCTCGACATGGGCGTGGAAGACTACCTGCTCACCTCCACCATCAACGGCATCCTGGCCCAGCGCCTGGTGCGCCGGCTGGAGCCGACCCACGCCGAGCGCTATGCCGCTTCGCCGGAGGAGATCGAGCGGTTCGAGCTGCGCCGCCTGCAGCCGGAAGGGCCGATCCACCTGTACCGCCCGAAGGCATCGGCGCTGGCGCCGACCGGCTACCTGGGGCGTACCACCATCATGGAATTCCTGGTGATGAACGATGCGCTGCGGCGTGCGGTGATGCGTCGCGATGGCATGGGCGAGATCGAGCGCATCGCCCGCGAAGCCGGCATGCGCACCATGTACGAAGATGGCCTGTCCAAGGCATTGAGCGGGCAGACCACCATCGAGGAAGTGCTGCGCGTGACCGAGGAAAGCTGATGCGCGCAGGACGCCGGGGCTGACATGCCGAACTATCGCTACAAGGCGCTCAATCCGCATGGCGAGGTCTTCGACGGGCAGATGGAAGCGGCCAGCGAGGCCGAGCTGATCGCGCGCCTGCAGGACCAGGGCCACCTGCCGATGGAGACGCAGCTGGCCGATGCCGGCGCGATCGGCGGCAGCAGCTGGCGCAACCTGCTGCAGCAGCGCCCGCTGCAGGGCGCCGCATTGCTGCAGTTCACCCAGCAGCTGGCGACCCTGCTCGGTGCCGGGCAGCCGTTGGACCGCGCGCTGTCGATCCTGCTGGGCCTGCCCGAAGACGAACGATCACGCCGCGCGATCACCGACATCCGCGATGTGGTGCGCGGCGGTGCGCCGCTGTCCACCGCGCTGGAACGCCAGCATGGGCTGTTCTCGCGCCTGTACGTGAACATGGTGCGTGCCGGCGAAGCCGGTGGCAGCCTGCATGAAACCCTGCAGCGCCTGGCCGATTACCTCGAACGCAGCCGTGCGCTGCAGGGCAAGGTGATCAACGCGCTGGTCTACCCGGCGATCCTGCTGGTGGTGGTCGGTGGCGCGCTGTTGTTCCTGCTCGGTTATGTGGTGCCGCAGTTCGCGCAGATGTACGAGAGCCTGGATGTGGCATTGCCGTGGTTCACCAATGCAGTGCTGCAGCTGGGCCTGTTCGTGCGCGACTGGTGGGTGCTGCTGCTGGTGGTGCCGGCACTGGTGGTCTTGTTCTTCGAGCGCAAGGCGCGGCAACCCGCGTTCCGGCTGGCGCTGGATGGCTGGCTGCTGCAGCGGCGTGGCATCGGCCGCCTCGTCGGCGAGCTGGAAACCGCGCGGCTGGCGCGTACGCTGGGGACGCTGCTGCGCAATGGCGTGCCGCTGCTGGGTGCGCTGGGCATTGCCCGCAACGTGCTGGGCAACCGCGCGCTGGCCGCCGACGTGGAAACGGCTGCCGATGAAGTCAAGAACGGTGCCGGGCTGTCGCTGGCACTGTCGCGCGGCAAGCGGTTCCCGCGCCTGGCCTTGCAGATGATCCAGGTCGGCGAGGAATCCGGCGCACTCGATACCATGCTGCTGAAAGCCGCCGACACGTTCGAACAGGACAGCGCCCGGCGCATCGACCGCATGCTGGCGGCGATGGTGCCGGCGATCACCCTGGTGCTGGCCTCGGTGGTCGGCGCGGTGATCGTGGCCGTGCTGGTGCCGCTGTACGACCTGACCAATGCCATCGGTTGACGATGGCACTCCCTGCAACCCCGACACTCCGCAACTGAAAGGACCGTCCATGATTGCCCGTCGCCGACCGATCCGCCTTTCCTTCACCGCCGCGCGCAACCAGTCGGGCATGAGCCTGCTGGAAATCATCATCGTCATCGTGCTGATCGGCGCGGTACTGACCCTGGTCGCCAGCCGCGTGCTGGGCGGCGCCGACCGTGGCAAGGCCAACATCGCCAAGGCGCAGGTGCAGACCGTCGCGTCCAAGATCGACAACTACCAGATCGACACCGGCAAGCTGCCGGGCACGCTCAATGACCTGGTGACGGCACCGGCCGGCGTCGGCGGGTGGCTGGGCCCGTACGCCAAGCCGGCCGACCTGAACGACCCGTGGGGCCATGCACTGGAATACCGCGCGCCGGGCGAAAGCCAGCCCTATGAGCTGGTCAGCCTGGGCAAGGATGGCAAGGCCGGCGGCAGCAGCGTCGACGCTGACATCCGCTACCAGCCGTAACCGCGCATGACGTATTTCCTGCCGCGCCGGTTGCCCCACCCGCGCCTGCACGGCAGGCGCGCGGCCGGACTGTCGCTGCTGGAAATGCTGCTGGTGATCGCCCTGATCGCGGCGATCGGCCTGATCACGGCTGCTGGCCTGTCGCGCGGTTTTGCGGGCATGCAGCTGCGCAGCGCCGGCAAGGACATCGCCAGCCAGCTGCGCATGGTGCGCGCGCAGGCAATCGCCCGCGGCGAACCGCAGCGCTTCGTGATCGAACCGGCACGGCGCCGCTGGGAGGGTGCCAGCCAGCGCCACGGTGAGGTCCCGGCACAGCTGCAGGTGCAGTTCGAAGGCGCCGCACAGCTGGCCACCGCGCCGGGGCAGGGGGTGATCGAATTCCATCCTGATGGCGGCTCCAGCGGTGGTC
The DNA here is from genome assembly GCF_056481725.1 of Stenotrophomonas sp. 85239_Sma. Taxonomy (NCBI): domain Bacteria; kingdom Pseudomonadati; phylum Pseudomonadota; class Gammaproteobacteria; order Lysobacterales; family Lysobacteraceae; genus Stenotrophomonas; species Stenotrophomonas sp. 85239_Sma. Next base: position 627,987 of record NZ_CM151163.1, read on the forward strand.
GCATCCGGTTGCAGCGCGACGGTGCCGAATGGCGCATCGACGTCGGCTGGCTGACCGGCGAGGTCCGCTCCGGCCCCTGGCGGGTGCAATGAAGCGGCGCGCGCGTGGCTTCACCCTGCTGGAAGTGATCATCGCCTTCGCCCTGCTGGGCCTGGCGTTGACCCTCCTGCTGGGCAGCCTGTCCGGAGGCGCCAGGCAGGTACGGGATGCCGAGCTGCGCACGCGCGCGGTGCTGCATGCACAGTCGTTGCTGGCCGAGGCCGGCGTCGGCGCGCCGCTGCAGGTGGGCAGCCAGCAGGGTGACTGGGAACAGGGACGCTATCACTGGGAACTGCAGGTTCAGCCGTGGGTGGAGCCGCGCGCCGGCAACGTCGTGCAGGCAACGTCGCCGGGCACCCCATGGCTGGCGGAGCTGAAGCTGCAGGTGCGCTGGGGCGACAGCGAGCGCGAGCAGCTGCGCTGGCGCAGCCTGCGCCTGCTGCCGCCCGACCTGGAGAATGCACGGTGAGGCGCCGCACCGCAGGTTTCACCCTGGTCGAAGTCATGCTCGCGACCGTACTGCTGGCCGGCGGCCTGGCACTGGCCTTTGCCAGCGTGCGTTCGGCGATGGCGGTCAGCCAGCGCGGTGAGCAGATTGCCGCCGAAAGCGAACGCATGCGCGCAGTGGAGTCTTTGCTGCGCAGGCAGTTGGCGGGCGCATTGCGCACCCCTCTGGAGGCCCCGGACCCCACCCGCGAACCGCTCTTCTTCCAGGGCGAAGAGCAGCGCATGCTGTTCGCTGCCGACCTGCCCGGATACCTCGGCCGTGGCGGCCCCTACCTGCACGCGCTGCAGGTGGACGGGCGCAATGGCCAGCAGCGCCTGCTGCTGGACCTGGTGCTGCTGCAGGAAGGCGAGCGCATCGCCGAGAATCCGCCACGCCCGCCGGAGGTACTGGTGGAGAACCTGAAGTCGGTGCAGCTGCGCTATCGCGGCATCGATGCCAGCACCGGGCAAGTGACCGACTGGCTGCCGCGCTGGGATGACACGCGTCGCCTGCCGATGCTGGTGGAGATCCAGATCGTGCCGGTCCGGGGCGCGCCGTGGCCGCCGCTGGTGGTGGCGCCGCGTGCCGGTGGCAGTGGAGGCGCGCGATGAACCGTCAGGGCGGGGCGGCATTGGTGCTGGTGCTGTGGCTGATCGCGTTGATGACGGCGCTGGTCGGCGCGTTCGCGCTGAGCGCGCGGGTCGAACACCTGCAGCAGCGCGTGCTGGATGACGATGCACGCGGGCAGGAACGTGCGCGCGCCGGCCTCGAGTATGCACTGCTGCGCCTGTCAGCCGATCCGCAGCGGGCGCCCTGGCGTGCCGATGGCCGTACCTACCGCTGGCAGTTCGATGACGCCAGCATCGAGATCAAGGTGCTGGATGAGAACGGCAAGATCAACCTGAACCTGGCCGATGCGGCGCTGCTGACGGCCTTCCTCAAGGCGCTTGGCGAAGACGATGCACAGGCCCGGCAGTTGGCCGGGGCCATCATCGACTGGCGCGACGAGGACAGCCTGCTGCAGCCGGGCGGTGGTGCCGAAGCGCAGGACTACGCCGCGGCCGGGCTGCCCTACGGCCCGCGCAACAGGCGGTTCGAGACCCTGGGCGAGCTGCAGCGGGTCCTGGGCATGCGCGGACCGCTGTACCGGGCGATGCTGCCGCACCTGACCCTGTACAGCCGCCAGGCACGGCCGGATCCGCAGTTCGCCAGCGCGCCGGTGCTGGCTGCGCTGGGGCTGGATGCGGACAGGGTGCTGGCGCAGCGCGCACAGCAGGAGCGTGATGCAGATTCCGCTGGTGGTACGCCAACGCTTGCCAGCAGCAGCGGCACCTATAGTATCGAGTCCGGTGCCATCGACCGCAGTGGACGCAGGTCGGTGCTGCAGGCCGTGGTACGCAGTGGCTCGGGCGGGGTTCCCGGGCGGACCTACACAGTGCTTCGCTGGGAGCAGGGAATGACAGCAAGATGACGGCGTGGCAGGACACTCTGCGGCAGGTGCAGGGCCGGATCGGCCCGGGCGCTGGCCGTTTCCTGCGCTGGTGGCGGCAGTCGCTGCTGGCCTGGGTGCCAGTGCGCTGGCAATGGGCATTGGGCTGGGGCCAGGCACGGCTGCTGCTGCAGCATGAGGGTGACCAGCTGCAGGTCTGGCGTGAAGCCGGTGAACGCCGCGAAGCGGTGGCGCGCCTGCCGTGGCCGCTGTCGCCGGTGGACCTGGACCGCGTGCTGGAGCCTCGCCTGCGCGGCCTGCCGCGGGTGTGGCTGCTGCCCGCCAGCGCCGTGCTGCGTCGCGATCTGCGGCTGCCGGCCGCCGCCGCCGACCGCCTGCGTGCGGTGGTCGGCTTCGAGATCGACCGCCAGACGCCGTTCGAATCCAGCCAGGTCAGCTATGACGTGCGCGAGCTCGGCGCGGCCGGCGAGGGCCAGCTTCAGGTCGAACTGGTGGCGTGGCCGCTGCGGCAACTGGAAGCATGGCGCACGCATGTGGGCCAGTGGGCCGATGCGCTCGCGGGCGTCGATGCCATCGATGCGCAGGGCAACGTGCTGCAGGTGAACCTGCTGCCGCCTGCGCAGCGCCAGCTGCGGCCAGACCCGATGCGGCGCTGGAACCTGCTGCTGGCGGTGGCTGCCGTAGTGATGCTGGTACTGGCCGCGGTGCAGTTGCTGGACAACCGCCGCGCCGCAGCCGACGAACTGCGTGCCGAGGTGGAACGCAGCGCGCGCAGCGCGCGTAGCGTGGCCAGTGAACGCGCGCAGCTGCAGGCGCTGATCGACGGCGCCGCGTTCCTGGAGAAGCAGCGCAGCCAGCGCGCCGGTACGGTTGAGATCTGGAACGAACTGACCCGGCGCCTGCCGGAAGGCACCTACCTGGAAAAGCTGGCGATCGAAAACAACAACCTGCAGCTGATCGGCCTGAGCCGCGAGGCATCGCAGCTGGTGCAGCTGCTGCAGGACGCACCGCAGTGGCGCAAGGTCAACCTGACCGGGGTGCTGCAGGCCGATGGCGCGGCCAGTGGCCGCGACCGCTTCACCATGACCGCCGAACTGCAGCCGTTGCCGGCCGCCACACCAACCCCGGAGGCGGCCGATGCCGATGCCAAGCGCACGCCGTGACCGCTGGCTGGCGCTGGCACTGCTGCTGGCAGTGCTGGGCCTGGCCTACCTGCTGCTGGTGCACCCTTGGTTCACCCAGCCGCTGCGTGCGATCGACGCCGATGTCGCCGCCCTGCGCGAACGCGAGTCGCGCGTGCAGGCGCAGCTGCAGCAGCAACCGCAGATCGAACAGCGCCTGCGTGCCACCCGCGAGGCATTGCAGCAGCGGCCGGGCTTCCTGCGCGAAGCCACTGCCGAAGCTGCCGCCGCTGCATTGGGCGCCCGGCTGCAGGATGCGGTGGCAATGGCCAGCCCGGGCAATCGCAGCTGCACCATCAGCAACCGCACGCCGCTGACCGACAACCGCCGTGACGCCGAATTCGTGCGCGTCGCCATGCAGGTGCGCCTGCGCTGCGGCGTGGCCGAACTGGCCACCGTGCTGCACAGCCTGGAAACCGGCAGCCCGCGTCTGTTCGTCGACAACCTCAACCTGATCGCGCAGCGCTTCCAGCAATCGCCGAACGAATCGGGGCTGGGCCTGGACGTGTCCTTCGAGCTGGCCGGGTACCTCCTGCCCGGTGCCGCTGCCGATGGCAGGGTCGCTGCGCCGGCTGCGGCACCTGGCACCGCACCATCCGCTTCGCCGGAAGAGGCGGCACCTGCGCCCAACCCGGCGCCCCCGTCCGACGGACAGGAGGTGGCCGATGAAGCTTGAACAGATCAGCCTGCGCACCGGCTTCGTGCTGGCGTTGGCCGGTTGGGCGGCCGCCGTCTGGCTGGCGACCGGCTTCGGGCTGGGCAGCCATCTGCCGGGTGCCGGTGGTGATGCCGACGCCGCGGCTTCGCTGCCACAGTTGCCGCCGCTGGCCGCCGAACGCATGGCCAGCGCCGACAGCTATCGCGTGATCAGTGAGCGCCCGCTGTTCGCCGAGGATCGCAGGCCGCGGCCCTACCTGCTGGGTGGCAGCGAACCGGCGGCCAGCGCCGCGCTGCGCCTGACCGGCGTGCTGCTGACCGGCGATTTCGGCATGGCCACGTTCACCACTGAACAGAACCGCTCGCTGCGCCTGCGCCTCAACGGCGAAGCCGTGGATGGCTGGCAGCTGGTGGCGCTGCAGCCGCGCCAGGCCACGGTGATCGGGCCCGGTGGCAACCAGGTTCTCGAACTGGCGGTGTTCAACGGCCAGGGCGGTGAGCCGCCAACGGTGCTGCGTGGTGCCAATGGTGCGCCGCCTGCAGGTGCGATCGCTGTGCCGCCCTCGGCGGGCGCTCCGCCAGCGCCGCCACCGGCCGCGGCACCCCCATCGCCGTCGCCCGCTGGCAATGCACCAGCGCCCGCGGCGACAGCTGCAAAAACACCACCGGCCAACAACGGTCCCAGCGAAGCGCAGATGCAGGCCATCCGCGAACGCATCCAGGCCCGCCGCCGCCAGCTGCAGCAACAGCAGCAACAACCGTCGCCGCCCCCGGGCGATGGCACCAACCGATAGAGTGAATGCATGAGCCTGCGTTTTCTTCCCTGGTCCTTTGCCCTCGCGCTGCTGGTCGGCTGCAGTACGGTGTCCGCGCCGCACGTGCAGCGCAACGGCAACCTGTCGCCCAGCGCCGACGCCGGCCAGGCGGCCGACGTCGCTGCCGATGCCGCCCGTGAAAGCCAAGGGGCACCGCAGGCGGTGATCCGCCGTGGCACCGGCACGATGATCAACCGCCAGGCCGCGCGCGCGCCGGCACCGGCGCTGCACGGCGCCAGCACCGGCGAGGCGACCTTCAACTTCGAAGGCGAATCGCTGCATGCGGTGGTCAAGGCCATCCTCGGCGACATGCTCGGCCAGAACTACGTGATCGCACCGGGCGTGCAGGGCACGGTCACCCTGGCCACGCCCAAGCCGGTATCGCCGGCGCAGGCACTGAACCTGCTGGAGATGGTGCTGGGCTGGAACAACGCGCGCATGGTCTACAGCGGTGGGCGCTACAACATCGTCGCCGCCGACCAGGCGCTGGCCGGCACGGTCGCACCGAGCACGGCACCGGCGGCCAGTGCACGCGGTTTCGAAGTCCGCGTGGTGCCGCTGCAGTTCATCTCCGCCACCGAGATGAAGAAGGTGCTGGAGCCGTACGCGCGCCCCAACGCCATCGTCAACGTGGACAGCGGCCGCAACGTGATCACCCTTGGCGGTACCCGCGCCGAGCTGGAGAACTACCTGCGCACCGTCGAGATCTTCGACGTCGACTGGTTGTCGGGCATGTCGGTGGGCGTGTTCCCGATCCAGTCGGGCAAGGCCGAGCAGGTGGCGGCCGACCTGGAAAAGGTGTTCGGCGAAGAGAGCAAGACGCCCAGTGCCGGCATGTTCCGTTTCCTGCCGCTGGAGAATGCCAACGCCGTGTTGGTGATCACGCCGCAGGTGCGCTACCTGGACCAGATCCAGCAGTGGCTGGATCGCATCGACACCGCCGGCGGCAGCGCCCGCCTGTTCTCCTACGAGCTGCGCTACATCAAGGCACGCGACCTGGCCGAGCGCCTCAGCGAGGCCTTCGCCAGCAGTGGCAACCGCGGCGGCTCCAGCCCTGCATCGCTGGCACCGGGCGCCATCCCGTCGCAGCTGGGCGGTGACGGCGACCGTGGCATGGACAACACCAGCAGCAACCTGGGCTCGACGCTGGGCGGAAGCGGTGGCAGTGGCGGCAGCAATGGCAGCCTGAACCTGCCGCAGCGCCAGCCCGGCAACGTCAGTGTCAGCCTGGAAGTGGAGGGCGACCGCGTCGGCGTGTCGGCGGTGGAGGAAACCAACACCCTGCTGGTGCGTTCGACCCCGCAGGCCTGGCGCTCGATCCGCGAGGTGATCGAGAAGCTGGATGTGATGCCGCTGCAGGTGCATATCGAGGCACAGGTGGCCGAGGTCTCGCTGGATGGCGACCTGAAGTACGGCGTGAACTGGTTCTTTGACAATGCCGTGGCCGGGCGTGCCCTGACGGGCGCATTGGGCGGCGTGACCCTGCCGGCGGCAGCGGGTGGCTCGTGGAGCAGCTTCGCCGGTGCCGCAACGGGCGGCGAAGGCTTGGGCTGGGCATTCACCGGCCACAATGGCGCGGCGGTGGTAAGTGCGCTGGACAAGGTCACGGATGTACGCCTGCTGCAGACGCCTTCGGTGTTCGTGCGCAACAACGCCGAGGCCACGCTCAACGTGGGCGACAAGGTGCCGATCAACACCACCACGGTGAACACCGGCGTGGGCACCAGCACCTACAGCTCGGTGCAGTACATCGACACCGGCGTGATCCTGAAGGTGCGCCCGCGCGTGACCCGCGATGGCACGGTGTTCCTGGATATCGTGCAGGAAGTGAGCAGCGCCTCGAACGTGCCCGACAACTGCAATCCGACCGAGCGCAACTGCAACCCGCGAATTTCCACAAAGAAGCTGTCGACCGAAGCGGCGGTGCAGAGCGGCGACACCATCATGCTGGCTGGCCTGATCACGGATTCGGGCACCGATGGCAGCAGCGGCATTCCCGGCCTGAGCCGTATCCCGGTGGTTGGCGCGCTGTTCGGGCAGAAGAGCCGCTCCAGCCGCCGTTCGGAGGTGATCGTGCTGCTGACCCCGAGCATCGTGCGCAACAGCCTGGAATCGCGCAACCTGACCGACGAGTACAGCAAGCGCTTCCGCGCGATGGAGCCGCTGAACCAGCCGCGCGCGAAGAAGTAGGCGGTTACGGCCGGGCTGCGCCCGGCACCCGCAGAGGCCGAAGCTGGAGCAACAGCAACAGCAACAGCAACAGCAACAGCAACAGCAACAGCAACAGCAGGTTTCTGCGGGATGGCGGGGCGGTGTCGGATTGCGGGGACGCCGTAAACCCCCCTCCGGGGTCCGGCCCAGCCGCTGGCGGCTGTGCGTTCGGGCGCTTGCGAAGCAGTGCTTCGCAAGCAAAGCGCCCTCACCCATGGGGGCTCGATGGCGCCATCCATGGCGCCAACGGTCCTGCCACCCCACACCGCCCCGCCTCTGACAGATTCCTGCGGCTGTGGGTAGGTGTCGACCTTGCTCGACACATCTGTCAGATAGCGATATACAAAAATGGGGTCAGATCCGTTTTCCTCTGGAAAACGGATCTGACCCCAGCCTTTGCCGGCGGATCGCAGAATTCTGTCGAAGGCGCGACCGAGCCTACAGGGACGTATTTACGGCGTCCCCCGCAACCGGACCCACCCCGCCAACCCCAAGAAGCCCGCCTTTGCTTCGGCTGTTGCTGTTGCCTTGGCCTGAAGCAGGTGCCGGGTGCAACCCGGCCGATACCCTCCCGGTGCTACGCTGTGGCCACCGACAACCACGGAGGCGGGATGGGGGCGATCGTGTTGTTGCCGCTGTGCGTGGACGATGCCGCGCTCGACCGCTGCCTGGCCGCACTGGATGCCGGCACGGCGCCAGGGACCGCGGTCTGGTTGGCCGATGATGCGCAGACCGGGCCGCGCGCGCAGGCAGTGGTGGAACACTGGTTGGCGCATACGCCGCTGCAGGCCGAGTACACCCGGCGCGCGCGGCCATTGGGCGAAGTTGCCCACCTGGACGAGATGCTGCGCGCCTGTGATGGCCTGGACGTGGCGGTGCTGGCGCCGGACAGCGTGCCCTCACCCGGCTGGTTGCAGCAGTTGCAGGACGCCTTCGCACGCGATGCCGCCATCGCCACCGCAACCCCATGGTGCAACGCCGGCGAGACCGCAGCGTGGCCACGGCTGGGCGAGATCAATCCCGAACCCAATGACCCGGCCCTGCTGGCGCAGACCTGCGCCACGCTGCCGACGCTGCACCCGGAACTGCCATCGGCGGTCACTCACGCGGTACTGGTGCGTGGCAACGCGCGCCGTCGTGCCGGTGGCCTGGACGTGGAGAGTTACGCGGGCTGGAACGCGGCACTGGTCGACCTCAGCCTGCGCATGGCCGGCCTGGGGTGGCGCAACGTGTTGTGCGAAACCGCCTTTGTCAGCCGGACAGGGGAGGCCGTCAGCCGCGATGGCGACCTGGAGGCCCTGGCGGCGCGCTGGCCGGCCTGGGTACCGCGGCTGGCCGACTTCCTGATGCGCGATCCACTGCACGGGTTGCGGGCTGATCTGCAGCAGCGCATGCGGCAGGCGATAATGCCGCGGGAACAGGGTGACCTGTTCGTTCAGTCCGCGCCGGAGCCACCCGTTTGAATGTTGCCATTGCCGCCATCGTCGTTACCTACCAGAGTGGCAGCACCATTGATGCCTGCCTTTCGCGCCTGCGCCAGGCGCAGGATGTGGCCGAGATCCGGGTGATCGACAATGGTTCGCTGGATGGCACCCTGGACATCGTGCAGCGGCATGCCAGCCACGATCCGCGCGTGCGCTTCGTCGGCAACCCGGACAATCCCGGCTTCGCCGCCGCCAACAACCAGGGCGTGGCCGACTCGCACAGCCCCTGGCTGGCCTTCATCAACCCGGACCTGATGGTCGAGCCGGACACGCTGGCCGAACTGCGCTCCCGCGCCGAAGCGCTGGGCGACTGCCTGCTGGGCGTCGAACAGGTGGACGAGCATGGCCATGCCGACGAGGCGGTGCGCCGCCGCGACCCGGATTTCCTGATGATGCTGCGTTCGCCCGGCAAGGGCTCCAGGCTTGCGGTTCCGCGTGCGCCGCACCAGGCGCTGCAGCGGGTACCTGCGTTGTCTGGCGCACTGCTGATGATGCCGCGCGCGCTGTTCGACCGCATCGGTGGCTGGGACGCGGGCTATCGCCTGCACGCCGAGGACCTGGACCTGTGCCGCCGCGCACGCGAGGCCGGCGCGGTGGTGGCGATCGCCAACGACCTGCAGGTCACCCATGTGCGGGGTGTCTCCAGCCGCTCGCGGCCGTTCTTCGTGGAATGGCACAAGCACAGGGGGCTGTGGCGCTACTTCCAGAAGTTCGAGGCCGGGCAGCGTCCGCTGCCGGTGCGCGTGGCGGTATGGGGCGCGATCTGGGCACATGCACTGCTGCTGGTGCCGCGCCTGCTGCGCAGGTCGTTGTAGCGCCGCAGGAGCATCCACGCATGGCGTGGATCTACCCATGTTGTTCCCCGTGAGCCGAGCGTGGCTCGCAGGCACCCCGGTTCACCCTGCCGGGCGCATAATCCGCCCCATGCCTATCATCCAGTCCCTGCTCGACACCGACCTGTACAAGTTCACCATGATGCAGGCGGTGCTCCACCAGCACCCCGGCGCCCAGGTGCAGTACCGTTTCAAGTGCCGCACGCCCGGTATCGACCTGGCAAGCTGCATCGACCAGATCGATGAAGAAATCGACCACCTGTGCAGCCTGCGTTTCAGCGACGCGGAGCTGGACTACATGCGTGGCCTGCGCTTCGTGAAGCCGGATTTCGCCGATTTCCTCGGCCTGTTCCACCTCGACCGCAAGTACATCCAGTTGCGCGCATCGAAGGCCGTGCCCGGTGAGATCGAACTGGACATCACCGGCCCGTGGCTGCACACCATTCTGTTCGAAGTGCCGTTGCTGGCGATCATCAATGAAGTCTGGTTCCGCAACACCACCACGGCCGACTTCGCCGAAGGCGAACGCCGCCTGCAGGCCAAGGCCGCGCTGCTGCGCGATACCCCCGGCTTCGAGCAGTGCCGCATTGCCGACTACGGCAGCCGCCGCCGCTACTCGCGGGACTGGCATGCGCGGCTGCTGCCGCTGCTGCGCGATGCGCTCGGCCCGCAGCTGGTCGGTACCAGCAATGTGCACTTCGCCCGCCTGTACGGCATGACCCCGCACGGCACCATGGCCCATGAGTACCTGCAGGCCTTCCAGGCCCTCGGCCCGCGCCTGCGCGATTCGCAGGTGGCGGCACTGGAATCGTGGGCGCGGGAATATCGCGGCGATCTGGGCATCGCGCTGTCCGACGTGGTCGGCCTGGATGCATTCCTGCGCGACTTCGACATGTACTTCTGCAAGCTGTTCGACGGCGTGCGCCATGATTCCGGCGATCCGTTCGACTGGGGTGACCGCATGCTGGCGCATTTCCAGCAGCGCCGGGTCGATCCGCGCAGCAAGGTGCTGGTGTTCAGCGATGGGCTCGACATCGCCAAAGTGATGCGCCTGTACGACTACTTCCGCGGTCGCTGCCAGGTCGCCTTCGGCGTCGGCACCCACCTGACCAATGATCTGGGCCCGACGCCGCTCAACATCGTCATCAAGATGGTCCGCTGCAATGGCCAGCCGGTGGCCAAGCTCAGCGATTCGCCGGGCAAGAGCATGTGCGACGACCCGGGTTACCTGGCCTACCTGCGCCAGGTCTTCGAGCTGCCGCCGGCGTAAAGCGCCGGCTTACAGGTAGTCGACGACCACCAGGTAAGCGCCCTGCAGCGGTTGCTGCTTCGAAGCCTGCACGCTGTAGCGCTCGGAGAAGGCGATATCGCCGGCGCGCATCGCGCTGGCCGACACCGACAGCTTCTGGCCCTGGCGCTTGCCATCGCGCAGCGTCGCGGCCTGGCCATCGGCCAGCGCCGTCACGGCCACCGTCGAACCCTTGGCCGACGGCGGGCAGGCCGCCAGGCTCAGCTCACCCTGGGACAGGTTCGTCGTGCAGCCCGGCTCGGCGATGCGGCCGCTGAAACGAATGTTGCCGCTGCTGGCCTGGGCCAGCGCGCTGACGGACATCAGGGCCACGCACAGCAGAATGGAATTCCTCATGACACGTTCTCTGGTTCGGTGTGTCCTAGTTAGCGACAGGTTCGATCCGCCTTTAATAGGACAAATCCGAATCTGCTAGGGCCATCACCAAGAAAGAGTGATGCGCATCAAATAAGGTGATTTCCACCTGAAAAAGGCCGGTTTCCGCGCCTGTCGAACACGCCGCTCAACGTGTCATCCACGGTCGTCTGTGGCCCGGCCGTCCCACCGTCAAATCCTCCACGCGCTTCTGGCGCCCATTCCGCCTACCACGTCACATTTAAGGCGTCAATGAATTGGCGTTCAGAAAAATAATGAGACTTTCATCACAGTTATGCCTATACTTGCGTCACGGATTCAGGGGTAGGTATGTCCGAGTCCGGCCACAGGTGAGACGCAAGGATGGGTCTTGATAGCCCGGCAGTGCTCCTTGCTTCCTCCTCTACTTCTCATCTCTTCAGTAGGGTTAGGTAAAAGCGAATGCACAAGATCAATATCATCGCCGCTCTGATGCTGGCCGCCGCTCCGCTGGCCGCCAACGCCGCCGACGGCACCATCACCTTCAACGGCAAGGTGACCGACAAGACCTGCACCATCTCGACCCCGGGCGGCAAGGACTTCGCCGTCAACCTGCCGACCGTGTCCAAGAACACCCTGGCCGCCGCCGGTAACGTTGCGGGCCGTACCCCGTTCGCCATCAACCTGACCAAGTGCAGCGCCGGCAACGTCGCCACCTACTTCGAGCCGGGTTCGACCGTTGACTTCAACACCGGCCGCCTGCTGAACCAGGCCTCGGCCAACGCTGCCACCAACGTGCAGCTGCAGCTGCTGGGTTCGAACAACCAGGTCCTGCCGATCAAGGCTGCTGGCGCTGGCCAGGCCCAGACCAACTCGCAGTGGGTCACCGTTGGCACCGACGGCTCGGCCGATCTGAACTACTACGCTGAGTACTACGCCACTGCCGCCGCCACCCCGGGCGACGTCACCAGCAGCGTGAAGTACACGATCATCTACAACTGATCGCAGTCGTACCCGCACTGGCCGGCGTACGCGCCGGCCAGTGCATCGCGGCCCCTGGCCACATACCTCGAGCGTAGTACTTCCGATGAAAGCATTCTTTCCCCGGGCGCTGCTGCTGGCAGCGTTCACGCTGCCCTTCTGCCAGAACGCTCTGGCTGGCGTGGTGGTCAATGGCACGCGAGTGATCTACCCGGCGCAGGCGCGCGAAGTCACCGTGCAGGTCGACAACGTGGGCGATTCGCCGGCGCTGGTCCAAGCCTGGATCGACAGCGGCGACGCCAACCAGACCGCCGATACCAGCGATGCCCCGTTCGTGCTGACGCCGCCGATCGCGCGTGTCGAGCCGGGCCGCAGCCAGGCGCTGCGTCTGATCTTCTCCGGCGCGCAGCTGCCGACCGACCGTGAGTCGGTGTTCTGGCTCAACGTGCTGGACGTTCCGCCGTCGCCGGACAACGCCGACAGCGGCGAACAGAATTACCTGCAGGTCGCGTTTCGTTCGCGCCTGAAGCTTTTCTACCGGCCGCAGGGCCTGAAGGGCGTCGCCAACGACGCACCGGCAGCGCTGCGCTGGACCCGCACCGGCGACCGCCTGCGGGTGGAAAACCCGAGCCCCTTCCACGTCACGCTGGCCGAAGTGCATGCCGTGGCCGGCAGCAGTGAAAAGACCGTCGAGGACAAGGGCGCCATGGTCGCGCCGAAGCAGAGCCTGGAGTTCACCGCACCGGCGGGCTCCGACCAGGTGCGCTTCATCACCATCAACGATTACGGCGGTCGGGTGGAGCACAAGGTCCGCCTCGGCAGTACCGGGGGCTGAACGCGCCGCGCCGGCCACGGGCCTGCGCATCCCGCCACCGCCGCCGTGCGGCGAATTGAAGGAATGTCAGTGTGATCGGAAACAGATTGACATTGTCGATCCATCAGGCGCTTTGCCTGTTGGTTGCTGGCGTAGCCTGCCCAGGATGGGCGCTGGCTGCCCCGGCCAATCTCGGCGAACAGGCGCTGATGGCGCAGAGTGGTGCGGCCAACGCGCGTGCACCGGAATCGGCCCAGTTCAACTCCAGCTTCCTGTCCGGCCAGGCCAAGCAGGTCGACCTGGCAGCCTTCAGCAACGGCAACCCGATGGTGGCCGGCACCTACCGCGTCGACGTCTACGTCAACGGGGCCTGGCAGGGCCGCCGCGACCTGCAGTTCAAGGCCGATGCGCAGGGCCGCGTCGATGCCTGCCTGCCGCTGCCGATGCTGGAAGAAATGGGCGTGGACAGCGAGGCCGTGCTGCTGCAGCAGGACCCGTCGGTGCCCACCGACAAGACCAGCTGCGTGCCGGTCCAGCAGCGCATGGCCAATGCCTACGGTGTCTATGACAGCGGCAACCTGCGCTACGACCTCAGCATCCCGCAGGTATTCCTGCGCCGTGAGGCACGTGGTTACGTCAATCCGGCGCTGTGGGACCGTGGCATCAATGCCGGCTTCGTCGGCTACAGCTTCAATGCCATCGACAGTGACAGCCGTGTCGAAGGTGGCCAGCGCAACCGCAGCGCCTACCTCGGCCTCAACGCCGGCATGAACCTGGGTGGCTGGCAGTTCCGCCACGATTCGAACCTGACCTGGTCCGAGGGTGATGGCCGCCATTGGCAGAGCATCGCCACCTATGCGCAGCGCGGCATCCCGCAGGTGCGCGGCATGCTCACCATCGGTGAGGCCTACACCACCGGTGAACTGTTCGACTCGATCGGTTACCGCGGTGCCAGCCTGGCCAGCGACGACCGCATGCTGCCCGATTCTCTGCGCGGTTACGCGCCGGTCGTGCGCGGCATCGCCGAGACCAACGCACGCATCGAAGTGCGCCAGAACGAGCAGCTGATCTACTCCTCCACCGTGTCGCCGGGCAGCTTCGTCATCGACGACCTGTACCCGACCGGCTACGGCGGCGACCTGGAAGTGAGCGTGATCGAGGCCGATGGCCGCCGCCGCGAATTCAAGGTGCCGTTCGGTTCGGTGCCGCAGATGCTGCGCGAAGGCGTGTCGCGTTACTCGCTGACCGCCGGCCAGGTGCGCAACAAGCTGCTGGCCGATGAGCCGTGGCTGGTGCAGGGCACCTACCAGCGCGGTATCGGCAACCAGCTGACCCTGTACGGTGGCAGCGCCCTGAGCGACGGCTACCTGTCGCTGCTGTACGGCGTCGGCCTGTCCACGCCGGTCGGCGCGTTCGCCGCCGACGTCACCCACGCACGCACCACGTTCGACCACTACGGCAACCACACCGGTGCCAGCGTGCGCTTGAGCTACAGCAACATGATCGGCGAGACCGGGACCAACCTGACCCTGGCCGCCTACCGCTACTCGACCGAAGGCTTCTACAGCCTGCAGGACGCCCTGTATGGGCGCGATTCGGACAAGCGCGGCATCGACCCGACCACCCGTGGCCGCCAGCGCAGCCAGTTCCAGGTAACCCTGAACCAGCCGCTGGGCCGTCGTGGCGGCGCGCTGTACGTGACCGGTTCGGTGCGCGACTTCTACGACCGCTCCGGCACCTCCAAGCAGTACCAGGTGGGCTACAACAACGCCTGGCGCTCGGTGAACTACGGCTTTTCCGCGCTGCGCACCGAAGAAGGCGTGCTCGGCCGTTCCGACACCCAGTACCTGCTGTCGATGAGCGTGCCGCTGGGCCGTGGCACCCACCCGGTGTCGTTCAGCGCCGATCTCGGCGTGCGCGAGCGCGGTGGCTACGACAACAGCCGCGTCGGCGTCACCGGTTCGGCCGGCATCGACAACAACTTCAGCTACGGCGTGGCGCTGTCCGACTCCCGCGAAGGTGGCACCACCGCAGTGGGCAGCGCGGAATACCGCAGCCGCTACAGCGCGTTGAACGCGACCTACAGCCACTCGCGCGACTTCCGCCAGGCGTCGGTCGGTGCCAACGGCAGTGTGGTCGTGCATCCGGGCGGCTTCACCTTCACCCCGCAGCGTGGCGACACCATGGTGCTGGTGGAAGCGCCGGGCGCGCGCGATGCGATCGTCAGCAATGCCCCGGGCCTGCGCGTCGATGGCCGCGGCTACGCGGTCGTCCCGTACGTGTCGCCGTACCGCCTCAACACCGTCACCCTCGACCCGCAGGGCATGGCCCATGACGTCGAGCTGGAAAGCACCAGCCAGTCGATCGCGCCGTTCGCCGGTGCCATCAGCTACCTGCGCTTCGATACCCGCAAGGGCAACGCGCTGCTGATCCAGGTGCGCAACACCGATGGCCGCACGATGCCGTTCGGTGCGCAGGTCAAGGACGAGCAGGGCCAGCCGGTGGGCATGGTCAGCCAGGGTGGCCGCCTGTACGTGCGCAGTGAGAAGAACCAGGGCCAGTTGCAGGTCGAGTGGGGCGCAGGTGCCGACCAGCGCTGCACCATTGATTACCAGGTACCGGCGGGCGCCGATGCGTCCAAGACCGGCTTCATCCCGCTGGAGGCAGCATGCCGATGATTTCTTCCCGTGGCCGCAAGGCACTGGCCGCGTTGGCCCTGCTGGGTGGCGTGCTGCTGGCGCAGCAGGCCAGTGCGGCCTGCCGCATCCAGATCAACGGTTTCGTTGCGCAGGACGTGCAGATGGACATGGGTCAGATCGTGATCCTGCCCAGCACGCCCGTTGGCGGCGTGATCAAGGAAATCAGCGTGCCGATCAACCAGCAGAACAGCGTTGCCCGCTGTGACTACTGGTACGGTGGCAGCTCGACCGGCGAGTATGTCAACGCGCCGCAGAAGCGACCGGTGGCCGGCTTTGCCAACGTCTATGAGACCGGCGTGGCCGGCGTGGGCATCCGCCTGTTCCGCGACTCCGGCGCGATCCAGACGTACTACCCGCATTCCATCAATTTCGCGGCCAACTCCACCATCTCGCTGATCGGCGGCCAGTTCCGCATCCAGCTGATCAAGACCGCCGCGCAGACCGGTTCGGGCGTGATCGCGCCGAACGGTCGCTTCACCACGTATTACTTTGATGGTGATGGCCCCAGCCGCCCGGTGCTGACTTCCACGTTCAGGGGCTCGGGCACCACCGTGGTCAGCCCGACCTGCGAAGTGCAGGCCGGCAGCCGCAACATCGCGGTTGATTTCGGCAGCGTGCCCAACACCACCTTCACCGGTGTCGGTTCCAAGGCCGTCGATCGTGATTTCGAGATCCGCCTGAACTGCCAGGGAAGCAATGTCGCGCAGTATCAGAGCAAGATCGGCATCCGCCTCGACGCCGATCAGGACAGCTCGAACATGCCCGGCGTGCTGAAGCTCAGCGCGGCCACCAACAGCGCCACCCGCATCGGCATCCAGATGGTCCAGCGCGATGGCAGCACCGAGCGCGAAGTGCGCTTCGGCCAGACCGTCAACGTCGGTACCACCACGCCGGGTACCAGCACCATGACCCTGCCATTGCGTGCCCGTTACGTGCAGACCCAGGCCGGCACGGTCGGTGCGGGTGTCGCGAACGGCCAAGCCACCTTCACCATCCAGTACGAGTAAGCCGGCCACAGGCCGGCGCCACCGCTGCGTTCCACCGCAACGTCACCTGTTCCGCAGGTGGCGTTGACTGCGTCTTGATCTTCCAACGATGAAGATCAGTGCCACGACGCACGTACACTCACATGGATGTGATGTATGTCGCGAATTTGGAGTTTCCTCATGAGGTGACCGTCTCCTGCCTGCGGGCATTGGACGGGAATGCCGAAAGGATCCAGACGTGGCTACAGCTACCTGCATCCCCCCGCACCATCCTTCGGGAGCGCTGCGGTGAAGGTCCTGTCGGTGTTCGGCACGCGGCCGGAAGCCATCAAGATGGGACCGCTGGTGCGGGCCCTGGCGGGGGCTGCGGACATTGAATCGGTGGTCTGCATCACCGGCCAGCACCGGGCGATGCTCGACCAGGTGATGTCGCTGTTCGGGATCACTGCCGACCACGACCTCGATGTCATGGTGCCCAACCAGACCCTCAATGGCCTGTGTTCCAAGCTGTTCGAACGGCTTGACGCGCTCTACACGCAGGTCCGTCCGGACCGGGTACTGGTGCATGGCGACACCACCACGGCGATGACTGCCGCGCTGGCCGCATTCCATCACCGCATTCCGATCGGTCACGTCGAGGCTGGCCTGCGCACCGGCGACATCCACCGGCCGTGGCCGGAGGAAATGAACCGGCGGGTGATCGATGTGATTGGCCACCAGCTGTACGCGCCTACGCCCAGCTCGCGCGCAAACCTGGCCGGTGAGCACCTGGGCGGGCAGATCCTGGTCACCGGCAACACCGTCATCGATGCCCTGCAGCAGACCGTAGAACGCCTGGATGCCGATCCGGCACTGCGCGCGCAGGCCGACCAACCCTTCCACATGCTCGACCCCGCACGCCGCCTGCTGGTGGTCACCGGCCACCGCCGCGAAAGCTTCGGCCAGGGCTTCGAGGACATCTGCCGTGCGCTGGCCGAGCTGGCCCGGCGGCCGGACCTGCAGGTGCTGTACCCGGTGCACCTCAACCCGAACGTGCAGGGACCGGTCAACGCCCACCTTGGCAACCTGGACAACGTGCACCTGGTGCCACCGCAGGATTACCTGCGCTTCGTGCGCCTGATGCAGCGCGCCGACGTCATCCTCACCGACTCCGGTGGCGTGCAGGAAGAAGCGCCCGCACTGGCCAAACCGGTGCTGGTGATGCGCGATGTCACCGAGCGGCCGGAGGCGGTCGAAGCCGGTGTGGTGACACTGGTCGGTACCACGCCCTCCCGCATCGTCGATGCGGTCAACGCGGTATTGGCACAACCCCCGCAGCCGGCCCGCTTCGACCCCGATGCCAGCCCCTACGGCGACGGCCGTGCCAGCGCACGCATCGTTGCCGCCCTGCGCGGCGCGCCGCTTCCCGAATTCTCGCCCGGTCTCCGTCGCGGCGGTGCCGCCCTCCCTCATCCCCGTGAAGTGACGCCATGACCCAGCCCGGCCGCTCTCCCCTGTTTGCTTCCGCTGCTGCGTTCGTCCTGTCGGGCGTGGTCGGCAGTGCCCATGCCGCCGACAGCGTCGCCGGCCAGTTCACCGAATGGAGCGGCGACAGCACGGTGAACCGGCAGATGACCCTGCGCGAACTCGGTTTCCGCCAACCACTCGTGCTGAGCGGGCAGGAGAGCCAGCGCGAGGTCTACCTGCCGGTGCCGGCCGGCGTCGCCACCCGCGATGCGCAGCTGCAGCTGGATGGGCGCTATGTGCGTGGCCACGCCGGGCGGACCTCGGGCCTGTGGTCGGTCGATGGCGATCCGATCGCGGCGCGCTCGATCACCGACGCGCAGGGCGATGCCAGCCAGCTGCTGGCCATCGATGGCGAACCCCGCCAGAACGGCTTCGTGCGGGTCGGCGTCGGCTGGTGGTCGATCGTGTCCGACTACCAGTGTGCCGACCAGAGTGCACCGGCCAACGTGCTGCGGCTGTCGCCGGACTCGCGTTTCAGCTACCGCTTCGACGGCCGCGCCGTGGATACCGTGGCCAAGGCGTGGGGCGCGCTGCCACCGCAGGTGCGGCTGCTGGTGGATGGCAAAGCGCTGCAGGCGCCAACCTATGATGCCGCCTGGCGCATCGGTACCGCGTTGCAGGCCGGCGGAAAGCAGGTGCAGGTGGTGGCGCTGCCCAAGGTCGGTGACAGCGTCGACCTGGCCGGCATCAGCATCCCGGCCAGCCTGCAGGGCGTGCCGGCCTACGCCGCGCTGGCCACGGGCGAGCGCGCGCATGCGATCAAGGACCTGGCCGAAGTTGGCGCACTGCTGTCGCTGCGTGACAGTGGGCCGCTGGCGGCCGATGTGATGATCGGCAGCGATGCGCTGCGGGCCGGCGTAAGCGCGGCACTGGACGCGCTGGCCGTACAGGTCGGCGCTGCTGGTACCGATGCGGGCACTGCCTTCGCTGCGTGGCGCGGTACCGACATGGCTGGGCTGGAAAAGCCCGCTGCCAACGCCTCGGTCAGCGTGGTCGCCGTTGCCGGCCGTCCGACGCTGGTGGTCGACCCGGCAGCGGCAGGCAAGGTCGCCGGGCTGTTCGCCGAACAGTGGCGCAGCTACGCGCTGGGCCGCAGCCTGCAGGTCAGCCAAGCGGGCACGCCGAAACTGGACGGCGACCAGGTGCTGTTGAGCCGGCTCGGCAACATCGCCGGCACGATGGACGTGGTGACCCGCGCCGATCGCAGCGCCAGCTTCGACCTCGGCGCGCTGTCGGCCGATGGGCGCCTGCCCGAGGAAGTGGTGATCGATGTCTCGGCGGCGCCCAACGCAGCCGGGCAGGGCGCGGTGGCGACCCTCTACTTCAATGATTACCTGCTGGGTGGCAAGGTGCTGACGGCCAATGGCCAGCCGCAACGGCTGGTGGCCAAGGTGCCGGCCTACGCGCTCTCGGCGCGCAACGAGATCCGCGTCAGCTTCCTGCGCCAGCCGGCGCGGCCCTATTGTCACGACCCGGCCACCGGCTATCCGGTCTCGATCCTGCCCAGCAGCCACCTGACCCTGGCCAAGCGTTCGCTGGGCAGTGACTTCGTTGGTGCCAGCAGCCAGCTGTCGCGCGGCAACCAGGTGTTCGTGCCCGGCACCTGGCTGCAGGATGCGCCGGCCTCGCTGCGTAAGGTCATCGCCGTGGCCAGTGCCGTGGGCGCGTCACCGGAGGCGTCGGAACTGAAGGTGGTCGATGCCGGTGCCGCGGTCAGCCCGGGCGCGCCATGGCTGGCGTTCGGCGTGGCGCCCTCCGGTGTTGATGTGGCCGGCCTGAAGGATGGCCGCCTGCTGATCGGCGGCACGCCGCAGCCGCTACTGGATGTCAGCGGGCTGGATCGTGCTGCCGTGGTGCAGGTGGGGTCGTCCGGCGGCCAGCTGGGCGTGCTCTACAGCGACCTCGGTGCGCAGGCACCGTCGTTCGGTGCGCCGTTCCGGCTGCTACGCGGTGATCTCGCCGTGCTCGACGGCGGTGATGCCGTGCGCGAATTCGACCGCCAGGATCCGTATGGCACGCGTATCGCGCAGGACGGCAATCCGCAATCGAAGTGGGAACGGCACATGGTCTGGTTGCTGCTGCTGGTCGGCGTGATCGTGTTCGCGCTGCTGGCCGCCCGCGTTACCCAGGTGCGCCGCCGCAAGTCCGCCAACACAGGGCACTGATCCACCGTGGACGGTCTGTTCTGGAACATCCAGCTGGCCAACTACTACGCCGCCCTGGAAACCACGGCAGCGGCGGTGGCCGTGCTGATCCTCATCTCCAGCCTCGATGACCTGTTCATCGATGCCTGGTACTGGGTGCGCGAGAGCTGGCGCGCGCTCACCATCAAGCGCCGCGATGCGTACCGGCCGCTGACCCAGGAAGACCTGCTGCAGCGGCCACAACAGCCGCTGGCGATCATGGTGCCGGCGTGGATGGAGTACGACGTCATCGCGCAGATGGTGGAGAACATGATCAACGTGCTCGACTACCGCGAGTACGTCGTGTTCGTCGGCACCTATCCCAACGACCCGCAGACCATCGACGAAGTCGAGCGCATGCGCCGCCGCTACAAGCGCCTGCGCCGCGTGGAAGTGCCCCACGACGGGCCGACCAGCAAGGCCGACTGCCTGAACTGGCTGATCCTGGCCATCTTCGACTACGAGAAGCGGCACGACATCGAGTTCGCCGGGGTGATCCTGCACGACAGCGAGGACGTGCTGCACCCGATGGAACTGCGCTTCTACAACTACCTGCTGCCGCGCAAGGACATGATCCAGCTGCCGGTCACCTCGCTGGACCGCGAGTGGTACGAGCTGGTGGCCGGTGTCTACATGGACGAATTCGCCGAATGGCATGCCAAGGATCTGGTGGTGCGTGAAAGTGTTTCCGGCATGGTGCCGTCGGCGGGCGTCGGCACCTGCTTCTCGCGGCGCGCGCTGCTGGCACTGAGCGCGCAGACCGACAACCAGCCCTTCAACACCGACAGCCTCACCGAGGACTACGACGTCGGTGCGCGGCTGGCGGCGATGGGCATGCAGTCGATCTTCGCGCGCTTCCCGGTGCAGTTCCGCGTGCGTCGGCCGTCATGGTTCGGCTGGGGGCCGGTACGCGAGCGCACCCAGCAGATGGCGCTGTGCGTGCGCGAATACTTCCCCGACAACTTCCGCGCCTCGTACCGGCAGAAGGCGCGCTGGGTGCTGGGCATCGGCCTGCAGAGCTGGGAGTCGCTGGGCTGGCGCGGCTCGCTGGCGACCAAGTACCTGCTGGCGCGCGACCGCAAGGGCATCATCACCTCGTTCGTCAGCATCATCGCCTACCTCATCTTCCTGCAGCTGCTGCTGTTCTGGGTGCTGAAGATGACCGGGGTATGGACGATGCAGTTCCCCAGCGTGTTCCAGGCCGGTACCTGGCAGATGAACGTCGCCCTGCTGACCACGGCGGCGCTGGCGACCCGGGTCGTGCAGCGCTTCTACTTCGTCAACCGGCTGTACGGCTGGGAGCATGCGTTGATGTCGATTCCGCGCATGGTGGTCGGCAACATGATCAATTTCATGGCCACCGCACGCGCGTGGAAGGTGTTCCTGGCCTACCTGCTGTTCGGCAAGCGCATGGTCTGGGACAAGACCATGCACGACTTCCCGGACGCCGCGCAGCTGGTGCAGACCCGCAAGCAGCTGGGCGAGCTGTTGGCCACCTGGCAGGCGGTGGAACCGGAGCGGCTGCAGCAGGCGCTGGACCAGCAGCATGCCGGCCGTCAGCAGCCGCTGGGCCGCATCCTGCTCACCCAGGGCTGGCTGGATGATGAAACGCTGGCCGAGGCCATCGCCTTCCAGGGCGACCTGCAGCGCGCGGTGATCGATGTGGACTACCTGCGCGCCGGCCAGTTCCCGGTCAGCGCCGATGCCTGCGTGCAATGGCGCATGCTGCCGCTGCCACCGCACCAGCAAGGCACCCTGCGGCTGGCCGTGGCCAGCCCATTGCCCGAAGAGGCGTTGGCACTGCTGAAGCAGGAAACCCGCAGCGCCCACATTGAACAGAGCATCGCCCGCGAAAGCGAGATCAACGCCGGCTTGCGCCTGATCGGCGGTGACCGGCACTGGCAGCTGGACAACGTGCCGTTGCTGGGCGACCTGCTGGTGGAGATGCGCCTGATCGACCACGCGCGCTTCGAGATTGCACTGGACGACTACAAGCCGCAGCGCGATGGACGCATCGGCGATTACCTGGTCAAGCAGGGCATTGCCACCGAAGACGCCGTGGCCCAGGCCATGCAGGAGCAGCGCCGGCGTGCGGCCACGCTGCAGTCGCCGCCTCCCGGAGCCGTGCCGGCATGAAGACCACGCTGCTGTCCACCGTCATTGCCGTGGCACTGGCCAGCGCTGCCGCGCCGGTGCTGGCACAAGCCGATGCCGCACTGCCGCTGTCCGGTGCGGCCTACCGCATCGCCGAGCAGGCGTTTGCCGCCTATGAGCGCGGTGACTACCGCGCGGCTTACCAGCAGTCCAGCGAAGCGATCCGGTTGCGCCCGGACGTGGTGCGGCTGCGCCTGCTGCAGATCTATGCGCTGCAGAAGCTCGGTCGTAGCGCAGAAGCGCAGCAGCAGGCGCGGCGCGCGCTGGATGCGGGGTTGAAGGATCCGGCGTTGCCGGCGCTGGCGGCTGCCACCGCTGCACGTAGCACCTCCACGGACCGTACCGGCGCGCGTGCTGCATCGCCATCGCGCCCCGCCGGCAGCGCCGCGGACCGTAGCCGGCAGCAGGCCTACGCGCTGGCCACCGAGGCATACGCGGCCTATGACGCCGGGCGGATGGGAGAGGCGGCCGGCAAGGCCGAACAGGCCTTCCGGCAGCAGCCGACACAGGGTGCCTGGGCACTGCTGTGGGTGGCCGCGCTGGAGGCACAGCAGCAGCCCGAACAGGCCGACGCCGCCATTGCCACCGCGCTGCAGCTGGGCGCGCCGAATGCCGAGGCGCTGCGTGCCCGGCGCGTGGCGCTGGATCGACAGCGCGCGCTGCTGCAGGCCCAGCAGGCGTATCGGTCGCTGTCCACGCAGGATGATGCCGCGGCCGTTGCGCAGGCACATGCCGCTGTCGAGCTGGCGCCGGAGGTGGCCACGTACCGGTTGCTGCTGATTACCGCGCAGCTGCAACAGGGGCAGCTGGCCGACGCCGAGCGCAGTGCCGACCAGGCGCTGCAGGCCGACGGCCAGGATCTCGATGCACGGGTGATGCGCGGCTACCTGCGCCAGCGCCAGGGCAATACCGCGCTCGCCAATGAGGACTTCGACACCGCACTCGCTGCGCCGGGGTCAACAACGCAGCAGCGCAACGTGCGCCTGCTGGCGGTGGATGCGGCGCTGGCCAGCGCCGACCGCACGCGCGCCGCGGCGCTGCTGGCACCGCTGCAGTCGGCATTGCCAACGGATGCGGGTGATGCACGCACGCAGCAGCTGCTGCTGCAGGGCATCGAGCAGCGCGCCCGGGCGATCCGCTCAAGTCGCGCGCTGCCCCCCATCAGCGCGCAGACCTACCCGGCACCGGTCCAGCACTGCCAGCCTGCTGACAGCGGCAACCGCTGCGAGCTGATGCCGGCCGACCTGCAGGGCGATGGCGGTGCCGCGCAGCGTGCCTATGCTGCCTACGCGCGCCAGGACTACGCCGAGGCCATCAGTGAGGCGCGGCAGGCCGTGCAGCTCGCACCGGACGACGCGAAGCTGCAGGGCCTGCTGACCACCACGCTGGCGTCGGGCAACCGCGCCCAGCAGGACGAAGCACGGCAGCGCCTGGATGCGGCGCTGGCACAGCGCCCTGACGATGCGGAGGCGCTGATGCAGCGCGGCTACCTCAACCAGAAGGCGCACGAACCGGCGCAGGCACTGGCTGACTTCCGCGCCGCCGAGGCCACCGGCAGGGCACCGAAGAGCGTGGTGCTGGACCAGGCATATGCGAGTGCAGCCCACGGTGATCACCCACAGGCGGTGTCACTGCTGCGTAGCGCCATCGACCGCGCAGACGCCGGTGAGCTGCCGCTGGATGGGCACCAGCGCTTCAGCGTGCGCAATGCCATCGCCAACTATTCGCGCGAGTGGGGCGTGATCGCCTCGGCCGGCTTCCGTGGAGCACGCCAGGCGGCGACCAATGTCGGCGGGGCGGCGATCAGCACGCCGGGTGATTCGGTATTCAGCACGCTGGAGGCGTTCTGGCGGCCACCAGCCTTCAATGACCAGCATGGCACGCTGGAGCTCTACGCACGCCTGCTCAATACGCTGTACGACGAAGGCGGCACCTACGAATCGATCCGTGCGGTGGATCCGTGCACCGGCGAATCAACGCCGGATGCGCGTGCACGCGCCGAGCGCCTCAGTCACTCGCGCTCGACCACCGGCTGGCCGTCCACCATCGCCTCGTTCGGCCTGCGCTACGCGTTTGGCCAGACCGGTTTGAGCGCCGGCATCGAGCGCCGCCAGTTCCTGGGCAGCGCCACCCGCACGGGCGATGTCTATCCCGCATCGGCGGCCGTGCAGTGCCGCCTGCAGCTGGCCCGGCATCCACCACTGGAAGCCAGCACGCTGGCCCGCTACCGCCTGGCCAGCGGTTCCGGCGGGTGGATGTCCTACCTGACCTACGGCTATTACCACGGCACCGATCTGCGTACCGATGTGAACCAGTGGTGGATGGTCAGCGGCTACGCGCAGGGCGGCTACACCTGGGACGACAACGGCGCCCACTTCACCCTCGATGCGCTCGATGCCAATGGCACGCCGGTACGGCGGATCGGCGATGCCAACGGGCGGCTGCATCGCGAGCAGTGGTTCGCTGCCGGTGAACTGCGCGCGGGCCGCAGCTTCCGTTTCGGCGCCGGGCAGACCCACTGGGTGGTCACGCCGTATGTGGTGGTGGGAGCGGACTGGCTGGACCAGCGCTCGCGCGTGCGCGACATCCGCTACCCGCTGTTCCCGGCGCAGTCGTTCGCGCTCAACGATACGCAGCGCAGCTGGTCACTTGGCGCCGGCCCTGGCGTGGGCGTGCGCTACTGGTTCCGCGAGGACCACTACAACACGCCGCGCTCCTACCTGGACCTG
This sequence comes from Stenotrophomonas sp. 85239_Sma, assembly GCF_056481725.1. NCBI lineage: Bacteria > Pseudomonadati > Pseudomonadota > Gammaproteobacteria > Lysobacterales > Lysobacteraceae > Stenotrophomonas > Stenotrophomonas sp. 85239_Sma. The sequence continues at coordinate 652,838 of NZ_CM151163.1, forward strand.
ACCGTGCAGTACCGCTTCGCGATCGGCGGTGGTGATACGCAGCGCGCCAAGGGGTTGTTCGCCACCGCCATCCTCTACTACTGAGGCAAGCCCCAGCGTCGCCGAAGCGCCGCGGCCTGCGGCGTGTCCTGGGTCAGCCACGGCTCCAGCGCATAGACCAGCACGTGCTGGGCGCCGCTGCCGCGTGCCCATGCCAACTGCCGCTGGATGCGTGCGGCATCGGCGGTTTCGCCCTTGAATCCGCTGCCATCGGCCGGGCCGCCGGGCAGTTCGCGGAACAGCTCGACGATCGCATCGAAGCCGATGCCTTGCGCGTGGAAATGATCGAGCAGCGGTTGCAGCTGCTGCACGTTGCCGGCGCCGGCCACCCCCACGCCGTCCTGCACCATTGGCCGCAGCGCGGTCTGTGCCAACACCGCCTGCCACAGCGTGACCAGGTTGCCGTCGGTCTGCAGGCGGCTGAAGTAGCAGGAAATCGCGCAGTCGCCGCCGCGTGCGCTGGCGGCCTGCACCAGGCCGTGCAGCCACTGCGCCAGCCATTGCTGGCGGGCCGGATCGGCCCAGTGGTACTGCTCCAGTTCGTAGGGCAGGTACCAGCCCCCGAAGGCCGGCTGCTGCGCCCAGAGCGCCTGTGCCAACCACTGGCGTGCGTGCGCCAGGCTTTCGGCCAGGAAGGCCTGCAGCGTGGCGTCGTCTGCGCCGATAGCCTGCCACCAGCGTTGCTGGAAGGGCAGGCCGACGCGGATGCGGATGTCGTTCTCGCTGGCGGCGGTGAACAGTTGCTGCAGGCTGCTGTCCGGCAGTGACCAGTCGCCGTCGCTGCCACCGAGGATGCCCGTCCATTGCAGCACCAGCTGCCGGCAGCCCAGCGTATGGGCCAGCTTCAACGAGCGCTGCCAGTCGGCCTGGCCCCACTGCAGGTGGCTACGCCAGGGCTGCAGGAAGGTGCCATCCACCTGCACCGGCAGCGAACAGCCGGGCAGGCTGGCGAGCGCACCGGCGACCGGAGCCAGCACTGCCGCGCGCAGCAGCCGCCGGCGCAACGGCGAAGACGGATCTGCGGGAAGGACAGGCGGAACCATGCCTGCATCATCCCAGAGCACCGTGCGTGGCAGGTGAACCCGAGCGCGTAGTACCGGCCGCCGGCCGGCACCGCCCAGCGCTTATTCCAGCGCGTAGCGCAGGGTGAACAGCACGGCCACCAGCCACACCGCTGGATGCACTTCGCGCCAGCGGCCGGTGCCGGCCTTCAGCGCCGCATACGCGATGAAGCCGAACGCCAGGCCGTTGGCGATGGAGTAGGTGAACGGCATCGCCAGCGCACACAATGCGGCCGGCACCGATTCGGTCAGGTCGCTCCAGTCCACTTCCACCAGTTCGCGCAGCATCAGCCCGGCCACGAACAGCAGGGCAGGCGCGGTGGCGTAGCTGGGCACCATCGCCGCCAATGGCGAGAACAGCAGCGCGGCCAGGAACAATGCCGATACCACCAGCGCGGTCAGGCCGGTGCGGCCGCCCACCTGCACGCCCGAGGCGCTTTCGGCAAAGGCCGTGGTGCTGCTGGTGCCGAGCATCGAACCGGCCACGATGGCGGTGCTGTCGGCCAGCAGCGCGCGGCCGAAGCGCTTCTGCGCGCCCGGCAGCTTCAGCAGGCCGGCGCGGCCGACCACGCCGTACAGGGTGCCGGTGGCATCGAACACTTCCACCAGCACGAACACCAGCACCACCTGCAGCAGTACCGCGATCGGCGCACCGCCGTCATGGTGCAGCAGGCCCGGCAGGTCCAGCTGCAGGAAGGTCGGCGCCAGGCTCGGCGGCAGCGAGACCAGGCCCTGGTACTGCACGTCGCCCAGCGCCCAGCCGGCGCCGGTCACCGCCAGGATGCCGATCAGGATCGCGCCGCGGATCCGGCGTGCTTCCAGCACCGCGATCAACAGGAAACCCGCCAGCGCCAGCAGCGGCGGCGCCGTGTTCAACGGGCCCAGCGCCACCAGCGTGTCTTCATTGCCGACGATCACGCCGGATTTCTGCAGCGCGATGATCGCCAGGAACAGGCCGATGCCGGCCACGATCGCCGAGCGCAGCGACGAAGGAATGCCCGACACCAGCCATGCGCGCACACCGGTCAGCGACAGAACAAGGAACACCAGGCCGGAGATGAACACCGCCGCCAATGCCTGCTGCCACGGCAGGCCGGCGGCACCGACCACGGTGAATGCGAAGAACGCGTTCAGGCCCATCCCCGGTGCCATGCCGACCGGGAAGTTGGCGGCCAGCGCCATCACCGCCGAACCCAGCGCGGCGGCCAGGCAGGTGGCCACGAACACCGCACCCGCATCCATGCCGGTGGTGCCGAGGATCTCGGGGTTCACGAAGACGATGTAGGACATCGTCAGGAAGGTGGTGACACCGGCCAGCAGCTCGGTGCGCACGGTGGTGCCGTGCTGCTGCAGCTGGAACAGGCGCTCGAACAGGGACATGGGGCTTCTCGCAAAGGTGTCGCCAGCAAGCAGGCGACCCACAGAAGGAGAAAGGCCGCGCGAGCGCGGCCTTTCCTGTTGCCTTACTTCAGCGCCTTGAAGCGCAGGCGCTTCGGCGCAGCGTCGTCGCCCATGCGGCGGCGCTTGTCTTCTTCGTACTCGCGGTAGTTGCCCTGGAAGAACTCCACGTGCGAGTCGCCTTCGAACGCCAGGATGTGGGTCGCGATGCGATCCAGGAACCAACGGTCATGCGAAATGACGAAGGTGTTGCCCGGGAACTCCAGCAGCGCATCTTCCAGCGCACGCAGGGTTTCGATGTCCAGGTCGTTGGACGGTTCGTCGAGCAGCAGCACGTTGCCACCCTGCAGCAGGGTCTTGGCCATGTGCAGGCGGCCACGCTCACCACCGGACAGCGAACCGACCATCTTCTGCTGGTCCTGGCCCTTGAAGTTGAAGCGGCCGATGTAGGCGCGCGACTGGATCTCGATGCCGTTGATGTTGAGGATGTCCAGGCCGCCGGCGATTTCCTGGAAGACGTTGTGGTTGCCTTCCAGCGCGTCGCGGCTCTGGTCCACGTAGGACAGCTTCACCGTCGGGCCGACCACGATCTCGCCGGTGTCCGGCTTTTCCTGGCCGGTGATCATCTTGAACAGGGTCGACTTACCGGCACCGTTCGGGCCGATGATGCCGACGATGGCGCCGGCCGGCACCAGGAAGCTCAGGTTGTCGAACAGCAGGCGATCGCCGAACTTCTTCGAGACGTTCTTGAACTCCATCACCGCATTGCCCAGGCGCTCGCCCGGCGGGATGAAGATTTCATTGGTCTCGTTGCGCTTCTGGTAATCGACCGACTGCAGCTCTTCCAGGCGGGCCAGACGGGCCTTGCCCTTGGTGCGGCCGCCCTTGGCGTTCTGGCGCGACCACTCCAGTTCCTTCTGGATCGCCTTCTGGCGAGCCTTTTCCTGGTTGTCTTCCTGCTTCAGGCGCTCATCCTTCTGGGTCAGCCAGTCGGTGTAGTTGCCCTTCCACGGAATACCGCGGCCGCGGTCCAGTTCCAGGATCCACTCGGCGGCGTTGTCCAGGAAGTAGCGATCGTGGGTGACCGCCACCACGGTGCCGGTGTAGCGCGCCAGGAACTGTTCCAGCCATTCCACCGACTCGGCGTCGAGGTGGTTGGTCGGTTCGTCGAGCAGCAGCATGTCCGGCTTCTGCAGCAGCAGGCGGCACAGCGCCACGCGGCGCTTCTCACCACCGGACAGCTTGCCGACGATGGCATCCCACGGCGGCAGGCGCAGCGCATCGGCGGCCACGTCCAGCTGGTTTTCCAGGGTATGGGCGTCGCCAGCGGCCAGGATCGCTTCCAGGCGCTCCTGTTCCTTGGCCAGCGCGTCGAAGTCGGCGCCTTCCTCGGCGTAGGCGGCGTACACCGCTTCCAGCGCGGCCTGGGCCTGCAGCACTTCGCCCACGCCTTCCTCGACCGCTTCACGCACGGTCTTGGTCGGGTCCAGTTCCGGTTCCTGCGCCAGGTAGCCGACCTTGATGCCCGGCTGCGGGCGGGCTTCGCCCTCGAAATCGGTGTCCACGCCGGCCATGATCTTCAGCACGGTGGACTTGCCGGCGCCGTTCAGGCCCAGCAGGCCGATCTTCGCGCCCGGGAAGAAGGACAGCGAGATGTCCTTGATGATCTGCCGCTTGGGCGGGACCACCTTGGACACGCGGTTCATGGTGTAGATGTATTGCGAGGACATGCGGTCTCCGTAGGCGCGGTCCTGCACCCGACCCGTCACGGGAACCTCCCGTTGCGGCAGCGGGCACAGACTGAAATGGAATACCGCCAATTATAGCCGGAACCGGTTCCGGGCCGCGCCCGGGAGGGGGCGCCGGGCTGGCCGCGGCCTGAATACCGCGTCACAGTCCTGCAGCAGGAAGCGTTTCCAGCCGGAAACGGTTCAGATCGGGTGCGCAATATGGGCTCACCACCCACCCATGCAGAGGTCTGACATGCGCATCAATCGAGTAATGGCCAGCGCCGTGGCCTCTGTACTGGCGCTCGGCGCCGTGGCCCCGGCCTTCGCCGACGACGACCACCGCCGTGGCCATGACCGCCGCGAGTGGCGCGAGGATCGCCGCGAGTGGCGCCATGACCGCCGTGACTGGGAGCGGGATCGCCGTGAAGCCCGGCGCGACTACCGCCATGACCGCCGTGAATGGCACCGCGACCATGACCGCTACTACCGCCCGGCACCGCCGCGCGTGGTCTATCGCCCGGCCTATGGGCCCGGCTATGGCTGGAAGGTCGGCCACCGCTATCGCGACTACTACCGCGGCCCGATCTATGTGGTGAACGACTACCCGCGCTACCACCTGCGTCGCCCGCCGCATGGCCATCACTGGATCCGCGACGACCGCGGCAACATGCTGCTGGTCGCCATCGCCACCGGTGTGATCGCCCAGTACGTGCTCAGCAACCGCTGAGGATCGCGGCCGGGGTCGGATCCCTTTCCAACGGAAAGGGCTCTGACCCCACACCATCAATCGAAACCATACGGGGCCGGATTCCTTCGGGATGCCGGCCCCGTCCGTTTCGGCCCCGGCAGCCCGGCGCGGGGCTACAATCGGGGGCTGAGCCGTACCCCCTTTTCCCTGCCTGCTGGAGTACCCGATGTTCCCGCGTGACGTCCGCATCGAATCCTACGATCCCGAACTGGCCAAGGCCATCGCCGCTGAGACCCAGCGCCAGGAAGACCACGTCGAGCTGATCGCCAGCGAGAACTACACCAGCCCGGCGGTGATGGAGGCCCAGGGCAGCCAGCTGACCAACAAGTACGCCGAAGGCTACCCGGGCAAGCGCTATTACGGTGGCTGCGAATACGTGGACATCGCCGAGCAGCTGGCGATCGACCGCCTCAAGCAGCTGTTCGGCGCGGACTACGCCAACGTGCAACCGCACAGCGGTTCGCAGGCCAACCAGGCCGTGTACTTCGCCCTGCTGCAGCCGGGTGACACCATCCTCGGCATGAGCCTGGCGCACGGCGGCCATCTCACCCACGGTGCCAAGGTCAATGCCTCGGGCAAGCTGTTCAACGCCGTGCAGTACGGCGTGAACGACCAGGGCCTGATCGATTACGACGAAGTCGAGCGCCTGGCCCTGGAGCACAAGCCGAAGATGGTCGTGGCTGGCTTCTCGGCTTATTCGCAGGTGATCGACTGGGCGCGCTTCCGCGCCATCGCCGACAAGGTCGGTGCCTACCTGTTCGTGGACATGGCCCACGTCGCCGGCCTGGTCGCCGCTGGCGTCTACCCGAGCCCGCTGGAGCACGCCCACGTGGTCACCTCGACCACCCACAAGACCCTGCGCGGCCCGCGCGGCGGCATCATCGTCGCCAAGGGCGCCGACGAAGACCTGGTCAAGAAGCTGCAGTCGATCGTGTTCCCGGGCATCCAGGGCGGTCCGCTGATGCACGTCATCGCCGGCAAGGCCGTGGCCTTCAAGGAAGCGCTGGAACCGGGCTTCAAGGCCTACCAGCAGCAGGTGGTGAAGAACGCCCAGGCGATGGCCAATACGCTGATCGCGCGCGGCTACAAGATCGTCTCCGGTGGCACCCAGAACCACCTGATGCTGGTCGACATGATTGGCAAGGACGTGTCCGGCAAGGACGCGGAAGCCGCGCTGGGCAAGGCCCACATCACCGTCAACAAGAACTCGGTGCCCAACGACCCGCGTTCGCCGTTCGTGACCTCGGGCCTGCGCCTGGGCACCCCGGCCGTGACCACCCGCGGTTACGTCGAACAGGACTGCGTGGATCTGGCCAACTGGATCGCGGACGTGCTCGACGCACCGAACGATGACGCCGTCATCGCCCGCGTGCGCGACGCGGTCAGCGCGCAGTGCCGCAAGTACCCGGTCTACGGCTGATCGGAGCAGGGGTCAGAGCCCTTCCCTGCGGGAAGGGATCCGACCCCGAAGCCCGGATCGAAGCAGGGGTCGGATCCCTTCCCGCAGGGAAGGGCTCTGACCCCGGTATCGGAGCAACCGCGCATGGATGAGCGCCACCTCAAGTACCTGTATGCGGCGTTGGCGGTGTTGTTCGGCCTGCCCAGCCTGTTCTTCGGCGGCGCGGGCGCCTGCATCGCCCTGGTCATGGGCGTGATCGGGCTGGTCTCCCTGGACGCGGACAAACTGTGGTTTGCCGCCGGCATGTTTGCGTGGGGCTCCTGCGCGATCGCGGGTCTGGTGGCCTGGGTTGCACTCAGCATCTTCTGGCTGCGCGATGGGGCACGCGGCCTGCGCATGGCATCACGCCGCTGGTGGTGGCTGCTGGGCATGGGCGTGCTGGCGGGCCTGCCCATGCTGGCGATGGCGCTGTACTACTTCACCGAGCTTGGCCCTTCCGTGCTCAGCGGACTGTTCGCCGGGCCGTCCCTGTTGGTGCCTGCCGGCATGCTGATGCTTCTGTGGTTGCGCGTTGAAGCCGTGGACCCGCCATCCGCGCCGGCACGGGCGTCGGAGTAACCGCGCATGGATGAGCGCCACCTCAAGTACCTGTACATCGCGCTGGCGGTGCTGTTCGGCCTGCCCAGCCTGGCGATGGGCGGCGCGGCGGCGACGATGCTGCTGCTGATGGGGCTGGGCCAGTTCGGCCATGGCACGCTGGCCTCGGTGACGGTGATGCCGCTGTGGGGCCTGGCCGGCATTGCAGGCTGCCTGGCCTGGTTGTGGCTGAGCGCGGGTTTCCTGATGCAGGGGCGCGCCGGGCTGCAAGTGCGCCCGGTCTGGTGGTGGATGCTGCTGGCGGGCGGTCTGGCCGCCTTGCCCCCGCTGGGGCTGGCGCTGTGGTGGGGCATCGCCGTGAACACCGAAGGCATCACCCTGTTGCTGCTGGGCCCGTCGATGCTGGCGCCGGCCGCGATGCTGGTGTGGATCAAACGCCGCGCATGACGTGGCCCGTGGAAGGACATCGAACGCATGGATGAGCGTCATCACAAACGCTGGATGGCCATTGCCGGCCTGCTGGTGGGCCTGCCCACCGTGGCCGCCGGAGGCACGGGGGCCGTGCTGGGGCTGATGGTCGCATGGGATGGCAAGTATCTGGCGGGCGACGAGCACACGCTGTTGCTGCTGTGGTCGTCGGCCGGACTCATCGGCCTGCTGTCCTGGTTGTGGCTGAGCGGCCTGTTCCTGTGGCGCGGCCTTGCCGGCCTGCGCCAATCGCCGGTTGTTGCCTGGGTCGGCCTGGCGCTGGGGGTGCTGGCCGCGTTGGCCGTGGTCGCCGCCACGTTGTACCTGACCTTCAAGCACGGGGAGATCTCGACATTGGGCTTCCTCGGATTTGGTCCGCCTCTGCTGGTGATGGCCGGGCACCTGGCGTGGCTGCGCTGGGCACGCGCGGCCACGCCGCCGCCCGCACCCGGTTGAGCGGGTCGTCCAGATCCCCTGGGAGGCTCTGATTGGCCGAAATGCAGGTGCTTGCGCGCAGACAGCATTTGCTGCTGCGCCCCTTCTCAGGTACCTTTGCGACGCTGCCATGACCGTGGCAATAGGTACTTCCCTGAGCCAGGCGTTCCATGCATTGCCCCTTCTGCCAACATGCCGATACCCGGGTCATCGACTCGCGCGTCTCCGAAGACGGCGCGACGATCCGCCGTCGGCGTGAGTGCGAAGCCTGCGGCGAGCGCTTCAGTACCCTGGAAACGGTGGAACTGAAGCTGCCGGCGATCATCAAGAGCGATGGCACCCGCGAGGCATTCGACCAGCGCAAGGTCCGCGCCGGCTTCGACCGCGCGCTGCAGAAGCGTGCGGTGGCCGAAGACAAGATCGAAGCAGCGGTGCGTGCAGTGGTTCACCAGCTGCGCATCAGCGGTGAGCGCGAAGTGCCCTCGATCAAGGTCGGCGAGTTCGTCATGAACGAACTGCGCAAGCTCGATCATGTTGGCTATGTGCGCTTCGCGTCGGTCTACCGCAGCTTCGAGGACGTGGCCGATTTCCGCGAGGAGATCGAGAAGCTCGAGCGCGACCTGCCGTCCAGTACCGAGCAGCTGCAGTTGCTGGGCGATGTCATCGCCCTGACCAAGAAGAAGAAGGGCTGACCGCCCCAGCCTTGGTTGGCACCGATGCCGCCGCATCCACTGGTGGGTGCCAACCGTTGGTTGGCACCGATGGCATGGATCAACACCAACGGCGCTACCATGGCCGCATGACCACCCCGTTCTCCGTCCTCGACCACCTGCACATGGCCAACGCACTGCGCCTGGCCGAGCGTGCCGCCTACACCACCCGCCCCAACCCGATGGTGGGCTGCGTCATCGCCCACGGCGAACGCGTGGTTGGGCAGGGTTGGCACCAGCGCGCTGGCGGTCCGCACGCCGAAGTGTTCGCGCTGCGCGAGGCCGGCAGCGAAGCACGCGGTGCCACCGCCTACGTCACCCTGGAACCCTGTGCGCACTATGGGCGCACGCCGCCGTGCGCGCTGGCCTTGATCGAAGCAGGTGTGTCGCGCGTGGTCGCGGCGATGCGCGATCCGTTCCCGAAGGTCGATGGCGGTGGCTTCGATCTGCTGCGGAATGCCGGCATCGAAGTTGCCGAAGGGCTGATGGCGGCGCAGGCGCGCGAGCTCAACAAGGGCTTCCTGTCGCGCGTGGAGCGCAACCGGCCGTGGTTGCGGGTGAAGCTGGCCGCCAGCCTCGATGGCCGTACCGCGATGGCCGATGGCAGCTCCAAGTGGATCACCGGGCCTGCCGCGCGCGAAGACGTGCAGCACTGGCGCGCGCGCGCAGGTGCGATCCTGACCGGCGCCGAGACCGTGCTGGCCGACGATCCGATGCTGACCGTACGCCTGGCCGACACCGAAGTGATGCCGCCGCTGCGCGTGGTGCTCGATTCGCGCCTGCGCTCGCTCGAATGCAGCCGCGTGCGCGAGGGCGGGGCACCGACGCTGTACCTGCACGATGCAGCCGTGAGCGCACCGGATGCGGCCGACGCCGAATTCGCCAGCGCGCCCTGCGTTGATGGGCGGCTGGACCTGGGCGCCGTACTGGCGCTGCTGGCCGAGCGCGGCATCAACGAGGTGCATACCGAAGCCGGCGCGACCCTCGCCGGCGCGCTGCTGCGTGCGGGCTGGGTGGACGAACTGCTGCTCTACCAGGCGCCCACGCTGCTGGGCGACAACGGCCGCCCGCTGCTGGCCGGCCTCGGCATTGATGCGATGGACCAGCAGCGTCGCCTGCGCGTGGTTGACCAGCGCCAGGTGGGCGAGGACATCAGGCTGCTGCTGCGCCCGTGAGGGAATGACGCAGAACAGGGGCGATGCCCTTGTGGTCAGGCATCCTCGTCGTCTTCTTCGCCGACCGGGCACTGGCCCTTCCACTGCTGCTTCCACAGCGCATGCAGGTTGCGGCAGTACGCGCCCAGTGCCTCGCCCGGCAGTTTCTTCGCCTTCAATCGCAACTGGTGACGGGTAAAACCGTCGTCGTACTCATGGGGCAATACCAGCACGGCGCACTGATCGTGATACATCAGGAACGCGTGGCAGTCGTCGTCTTCGCTCATCCACGCATCCAGCTGCCTGTCGCTCAGCAGGGTTGATTCGAAGGCAACCGATGGGATGACCGAGAAGGTCGTGATCCTGGACTTGGGTACTTTGGCTTGCCCGCACGCCGTCAGCGCCAGCAGCGCCATCAGCATGACCGTGGTCGACGTCGTACGATGTTTCATGCGGCTGCCCCGGTGGAAGAGGGCAACAGCATTGACCATGCAGGCCGCGCAGGGCCATGCAACGGTTCTGAAAGTGCGGATGCAGTCGTCATCCGCGACCACGAGCCGAGCGTGGGCTCGGCTCTACACGTGCCTCACGCGCACTCGTCGGTCCACATCATCTCGGCCATCGGGCGCAGCGCCTTGCATTCCTGCGTCATCTCATCGGCAGACTGCACCTGGGCCTTGGCCTTCAGTTCCTCGGCCATCGCATCCACGCCGCTGAGCTGGTCCGGCGCGATCTTCGCCACGCAGGCGCGATGCTGCTGCAGCAGCAGGTCACAGCCCGGCACGCCGGTCACCTTCGGTGCGCTGGCCGCCTGCGCGTCCTGCATCCAGTCCTCGAACGGAGCCAGCGCGCCGGTCACGGTGCCCACCAGGTCGTCGAAGTTGCCGCTGTACCAGTAGCCGTTGTCCTTGGCCGGGTACAGGGTGAAGGTGCCGCTGACCGGCACGCGCGCACCGCTCTGCAGCGCCTGGGTGTAGGCTTCGGTGAACTGCTTGCGCGAGGCCGGGCTGGCGTCGGCTGCAAGGCTGGCGGCGAACAGCGGGCGCACCTTGCCCAGGTCGGGCACCTGGCAGCTGAAGGTGATGCGCGCCAGCTTCTGGTCTTCCACGTACTCGTTGTCTTCAATCACGCTCTTGCTGGCGCGGCACTTCGAATCACGCAGCGCCTTGGCATACAGCGCTTCGGTGGCGGCGGCATCGACCTTGGTGCCGGTACTGGCCAGCACGGTCTGCCACGGTTCGGCCAGCGCCTTGGCCAGCGCACCCGGGTTCGGGGTCACGGCGTCCTGGCCTTCGAACGCTGGCTTCAGCGCATCGTTGAGCGTGCGGGTCGCAGCGGCGTCATCTTCCAGCAGCACGCGTGCGTACAGGTCGAAGGCCTGTTCGGGCGTCAGCGTGGCCGGCGCGGCGCCAGCCAGCAGCGGGGCAGCCAGCAGGGCGTTGGCCAGCAAGGTACGCAAGGGGGTCTTCATGACGGTGTTTCCTGTTCCAGAGGCGCGCAAGCCTAGCGCATCTGCGTGGATTTTCGATGGCGCGATGGGGTCACGTGGCAGTGCGCGCGGGCCAAAAAAAACGGGCCCCTTGCAGGGCCCGTTCGATCGCACGACGAGGATCGGGCAATCAGAAGCTGGCGCGGACGCCGACCGAGTACTGGGTGACGTCGCGGTAGCCGGCGATTTCGCCCACCACACCCCAGGTCTTGGTGAAGTTGATCTGGCCGCCGACGGTGCCGACCCAGGTGCCCTTGTAGTTGTTGCCGCCATCCATGTAACCGGCCTTGGCCCAGGCTTCGGTCATGCGCGACGGCTTGCCGCGGATACCCATGGTGACGCGGCCCAGGTTGGTGTGGTCCTTGCCGTGGTAACGCACGCCGTCATAGCGCAGGGTCGATTCGGCGTTCTGGCGCACCCAGGCGGCATCGGCGGTGAAGTCGACGCGGTCGGTCCACGGCATGTGGTAGCCGATACCCAGCTCCGGCTGGTTCAGTTCCAGCTTCAGCGAGTCTTCGCCGTAGTGGCGGGTCTTGCTGGTGCGCGACCAGCCACCGAACACGTAGACCTGCTCGGCCAGCGCGACCGAGCCACGCAGGTAGCCACCGTCGACCTTCGGGTCGTCCAGTGCGTTGTCGTCAACCTGGACCTGCGTCCAGCCGCCTTCCACGTAGGTGTAGCTCAGGGCGTCGGCCGAAGCCGAGAACGGGGCGGCGGCCAGCAGGGCAGCCACGATCAGGATCTTGCGCATGGGAATTCCTGTGAATTTCAGTCCATTGGCGGGCCTGCCCTCGCGGCTGCCCGTGGCGACCTCATGTCGTCCGCTGCGGATTTTAATGAAAGTTTTACAAAATGCGAGCGACGGACGTCACAGCTGTGGCATCCGACCCCGTTCAGCACGGGCTGGTACACTAGCCGCGCCGGTTCGCCGGTACACAAACGTCTTCAGGGCGGGGTGCAATTCCCCACCGGCGGTAGGTGCGCAAGCACGAGCCCGCGAGCGCCCCGGCCCACGGCCGGGGGTCAGCAGATCCGGTCCAATGCCGGAGCCGACGGTCATAGTCCGGATGAAAGAAGACGGTGCCACAGGGCTCATGCCCTGCGTGCGCCTGTTTGCCTTGCGGCGTTTTTCGCTCACATTCCGCGGAGAACGTTACTTGTTTACTGGAATCATCGAAGGCGTCGGCCGTCTGGCCGCACGCGAATCCATTGGCGGCGATGTCCGCTTCACCTTCAATGTCGGGAATCTGCCGTTCGACAACGTGCAGATGGGCGAGAGCATTGCCATCAACGGCGTCTGCCTCACCGTCATCGCATTCGACGCCAGCAGCTTCCAGGCCGATGCCTCCACCGAGACCCTCGGCCTGACCACGCTGGGCCAGCTGGGCGAGGGGGCGGTCATCAACCTGGAGCGCGCCATGCGCCCGACCGACCGCCTCGGCGGCCATCTGGTCAGCGGCCACGTCGACGGCCTCGGCCAGGTGCTGTCCATCCACGAAGACGCGCGTGCCCAGCGCTGGCGCTTCGCCGCGCCGGCTTCGCTGCGCCGCTACATCGCCAAGAAGGGCTCGATCTGCGTGGACGGCGTCAGCCTCACCGTCAACGAAGTGGACGACGAAGGCTTTGAAGTCGCCCTGATCCCGCACACCGTGGCCAACACCGCCTTCTCCGCCGCAGGCGTGGGCAGCGCGGTCAATCTTGAAATCGATCTGGTCGCCCGTTACGTCGAGCGATTGATGGGTGTGCCGACCAACGGTCAGCACCCGCATGGAGATGCAGCATGAATTTCGCCCCGATTCCGGAAATCCTGGAAGACATCCGCCTGGGCCGCATGGTGGTCATCGTCGATGACGAAGACCGCGAGAACGAAGGCGACCTGATCATGGCCGCCGAACTGGTCAAGCCGTCGGACATCAACTTCATGGTCACCCACGGCCGTGGCCTGGTGTGCCTGCCGCTGACCCGCACCCGCGCTGCCGACCTCGGCCTGGCGCCGATGGTGCAGGCCAATACCGCGCAGTTCCAGACCAACTTCACGGTCAGCATCGAGGCCGCCGAGGGCGTTACCACCGGCATCTCGGCGCATGACCGCGCCCACACCATCCGCACTGCGGTGAAGCCCAACGCCAAGCCGTCGGACCTGCACCAGCCGGGCCACATCTTCCCGCTGATCGCCCAGCCGGGCGGCGTGCTGACCCGCGCCGGCCACACCGAAGCCGGCGTGGACCTGGCCATGCTGGCCGGGCTGGAACCGGCCGGCGTGCTGGTGGAGATCCTGAACCCGGACGGCAGCATGGCGCGCCGTCCGGAACTGGAAGTGTTCGCCCGCGAGCACGGCCTGAAGATGGGCTCCATCGCCGACCTGATCGCCTACCGCCTGGCCACCGAGAAGACCGTCGAGCGCGTGGACGAGCGCGAGATCGAGACCGAATTCGGCCCGTTCAAGTTGGTGACCTACCGCGACCGCATCGCCCACGACCTGCACTTCGCGCTGGTCCGTGGCAACCCGGATGCCGAAACGCCGACCCTGGTGCGCGTGCAGGTGGAAAACCCGCTGGCCGACCTGCTGCACTGGCGCCGCGATGATTTCGGCGTGGCCGCCACCGACGCCCTGCGCGCGATCGATGCTGAGGGCGCGGGCGTGATGGTGGTGCTGTCGGCCCCGCGCGATGGCGAAGCCCTGCTGGCCCGCCTGCGCCAGCAGCCGGCGCCGGTGGTGCCGGGCAAGGACAAGGACGTGGGCCAGTGGCGCCGCAACGGTGCCGGCGCGCAGATCCTGTCCGACCTGGGCCTGGGCAAGCTGCGGGTGCTGGGCACCCCGCGCCGCCAGATCGGCCTGGCCGGGTACGGCCTGGAAGTGGTGGAGACGGTCACCCTGTAATGGGGATTGCCGGCCAGCGGCCGGCACTACCGGTGGGTGCCGACCCCATGCCACCGGTGGGTGCCGACCGTTGGTCGGCACACCCCGCAGGCCCCCGCCAGCCACGGCCGGGGCCCATCCACGCTAGAATTACCCCCTTATCGAGTCCCCCAAGCCGCATATGAGCCACTTCGAAGGCGATCTTCGCACTCCCGAATCGGCGCGCTTCGCCATCCTGGCCAGCCGCTGGAACGCCCGCATCACCGACGCGCTGGTCGCAGGCGCCCGCCTGAGCCTGGCCGGCAACGGCATCACCGAAGCCAACATCGACGTGATCCGCGTGCCGGGAGCCTGGGAACTGCCGCTGGTGGCCGCGCGCCTGGCCGCCGCCCATGAACACGCCGCCATCCTCACCCTGGGCTGCGTGATCCGTGGCGATACCCGCCACTACGAACACGTGGCCGACCGCTGCGCCGAAGGCCTGATGCGCGTGCAGCTGGATTTCGGCGTGCCGGTGCTGAACGGCGTGCTGGCGGTGGAACGCGTTGAAGACGCCGAGGCCCGCGCAGGCGGCAGCCACGGCAACAAGGGCGAGGAAGTCGCACTCGCCGCATTGGAAATGGTCAATCTTCTGGAGCAGCTGCCATGAACAAGAACACCCAGGGCAAGCCCTCCGGTAAACCCGTCCGCCGCGATGGCGTCGACCCGGTGCTGCGCTCGCGCGCCCGCCGTCGTGCCGTGCAGGCCATCTATGCCTGGCAGATTTCCGGCGGCAACGCCCAGTCGCTGATCGCCCAGTTCGCCCACGAGCAGGCCCGCGAAATCGCCGACCTGGCGTACTTCGAAGCACTGCTGCACGGCGTGCTCGACAACCGCCGCGACATCGACGAAGCGCTCGGCCCGTACCTGGACCGTGGCATCGAGGAAGTGGACGCGATCGAACGCGCGGTGCTGCGCCTGGCCGCTTACGAACTGCGCTACCGCCTGGACGTGCCGTACCGCGTGGTGATCAACGAAGCCATCGAATCGGCCAAGCGCTTCGGTTCCGAACATGGCCACACCTACGTCAACGGCGTGCTGGATCGTGCCGCCGTGGAATGGCGCAAGGTCGAATCGGGTCACTGACCCGGTTTCTGCTTCTGGTGGATGCCAACCTTGGTTGGCATGGCTGGGAACCTGTTCCGGACTCCGAACGGCGTGGAAACCTGCCTTGGTAGAGTCGACTGTTAGTCGACTGCTTTTTGAACGGCGGTCATGATGTTGGACGCGAGAGCAGTCGACTAACAGTCGACTCTACCCGGTCGGTTCCGCCCCACCGGTTCCACCTCGTCGGCATCATCCGCCCGCGCCCGTCGCCCATCCATGCACCCCGCCGGAACGCCCCATGTCCCTGGCCGAATTCGCCCTCATCGACCGCATCCGCGCCCGCACCCTCGAGCGCGACGACATCCTGCTCGGCATCGGCGATGACGCCGCGCTGCTGCAGCCGCGTGCCAACGAACAACTGGTGGTCACCGCCGACACGCTCAACAGCGGCATCCACTTCCCGGTGGAAACACCGGCCTTCGACATCGGCTGGAAGACCCTGGCGGTCAACCTCTCCGATCTGGCGGCGATGGGCGCGCGCCCGGCGTGGTGCACGCTGGCACTGTCATTGCCGGAGGCCTCTGAAGACTGGATCGAGGCCTTCGCCGATGGCTTCTTTGCCTTGGCCGACCAGCACGACATCGCGCTGATCGGTGGCGACACCACGCGTGGCCCGCTGTCGCTGTCGGTGACCGCGATGGGCCAGGTCGGGCGCGGCCAGGCCCTGCGCCGCGACCGCGCACAGGCAGGCGATGACATCTGGGTGAGCGGCACGCTCGGCGATGCCGCCGGTGCGCTGCGCCTGTGGCAGCAGGGGGCGCTGAGCGTAACCACCGCCACGCTGCTGGCCGACTACGAAGGCCTGCGCCTGCGCCTGCTGCGGCCGACGCCGCGCGTGACCCTGGGCCTGCGCCTGCGTGCCTTCGCGCATGCCGCGGTGGATGTGTCCGACGGCCTGCTGGCTGATCTGGGCCACATCGCCACGCGCAGCAGCGTAGCCGCGCATGTGGATGCCGATTCCCTGCCGATCTCGCACGCGCTGCGCGAGCTGCTCGGCCGCGACGGTGCGCGTGACTGCGCATTGCGCGGTGGCGACGACTACGAGCTGTGCTTCACCGCTGCCGCCGACCAGCGCGATGCGCTGCATTACCTGGCCGAATCGCTGGATGTGCCGCTCACCCGCATCGGCCGCATCGCCGAAGGGCAGGGCGTGCACGTGGACGGCGAAGCCGCCGACGGCGGCTACCAGCACTTCGCATAGCAGCAGCGGTACTGCTCTGGTGAGTTGGCACGAATGTGTCGACCAAGGCCGACACCTACCGAACCGGGAGCACCTCGGCGTTGCTCTGGTAGGTGCCAACCTTGGTTGGCACGAATGTGTCAGCCGCCCGTGGCAACACTGTGTCGACCAAGGTCGACACCTACCGAACCGGGGCGCATCGGGATCGTTTTGGTGGGGGCCAACCTTGGTTGGCACGGATGTGTCCGGATGTCCCTGCCAATGCCGTGTCGACCAAGGTCGACACCTACCGAAGCGCACGCGCATCGGCATCGCCCGGCGTTACGCCGCGCGCAACTGCACGTCCACATACTCGGCCAGCCCACGGCAGGCCAGCAGCAGGCCCTCGCGCGCACCATCGCCCATCTGCTGGTCGATATCACCGTCCACACGCACGCGTTCGGTGGCGTGCAGCAGTTCCAGCAGGAAACTCAGCCCCGCATTGGCGCGGTCGATACGCGCCAATGCCAGGCGCTGCCCGGGTGTGTGGTTGTTGCCCGGCCACGGCTGGCCATCGGCCGCATCGCCCTGGCGGATGTACTGCAGGCAGGCCTGCAGAGTGATGGCCCCGGCGCTGTTGCCGGTCTGCAGCGATACGAACGTGTCTTCCAGTGTGCGCGCCAGGTCATCCGGCAGGCGCGTGGCAGCGTCGCCCAGGGTGGCGAACAGGTGCGGGTAGGGGGAGGCGGTCATGGCGGCGTCCTTGTGCAAGTGGCAAGGGGCCACCCCGCTTAACAGCGAGGGTGGCGGACGGTGCATGGTTCCAATACCGGTAGTAACACTGCGAAACGCCGGCGGGCACGGGGCCCCCACGCACCGCCCGCCATAGATGCGCGGACAGAATGCCTGCCGACGCCACCCAACAAGGAAAGGGTGACGCCGGCAGACAAGCGTAAACAACAGTGTTACTGATCGGGATTGGAAGCCCGTGCCACCCGTTGTCGGTGGCGCTACATGATTTGCATGAAGCGCCAATGCTGCCAATGAGAATTGTTGGAAACTTCGAAAGTGTTGGAATTTCGTGGCTGGCAGGCAGCAGATGGCAATGCCTGCCGAATGCGACATTCTCTGTAGCGTCGAGCCATGCTCGACCGTTGTCGGTCGTCGCCGGGAAAACCCAGTCGAGCATGGCTCGACGCTACAGAACGCAGAACGGCGCCGGATCTCTCCGGCGCCGTTCTTTCAACTACTTCACCACGTGTACGCGACGCTCAGATTGGCAGTGGCTTCGCGATACCCATGGTCACCGCGGATCACACCAAAACCACCCCAGGCACTCAGCCCGGAACGGAAGTCCACGCGCGCACCGGCATTCAATTCGTAGCGGTTGCGCGGCACGCTGGCCTTCAGCGCTTCATCATCGAACGCCATGCCGTTGCTGGCACCATCGCGGTACCAGTTGGCCACCACATACGGGCTGACCGAGGCACCGGCTGCACTGCGGCCTTCGCCCTGCAGGCGCAGGCCCATGCGGCCGGACAGGCCGCTGTCGCCCAGGCTGCGCACCACGGTGCCATTGGTTTCCTGGTGGCGGTCGGTGTTGGCGTCGGCGTAGACCAGCTGCAGTTCCGGCTGCAGGCTCAGCGCGGTGCTGCCGATCTGGCCGATACCAAAGCGATAGCCAGCTTCCAGCGACGACTGCCAGATGCCCGAGTCGTAGCGTTCCTCGGCCAGGCCTTCGCCCTGCACGCGGTTACGGAACTGGCCGCGTTGCACGCTGGCATCCACATACAGTGCATCGTTGCTCCAGTTGCCGTACACGCCCAGCGCGCCGCCGTTGACCTTGCCGCGTGCGCTGTAGCCGGTCAGCTGCGAACGCGAAGTGGCATCGGACTTGGCCAGCGTACCCATCACGCCCACGCGGCCCTGGCCGTTGTCGAACACGCCGATGTCCGCACCCAGTTGCAGGCGCGAGCGATCCACGCGCAGGTCCAGCTGGTCTTCCACCGCAGACAACTTGCTCTGCGTGGCATCCACACGGGCCCAACCACGCACGCCATCAACGGCGGAGGTGCTGCCTTGGCGGTCGCGCCAGCCGTGGCGCAGCAGCTGGTCCATCGCGAACTGGTTGGCCAGGTAGGCGCCGGCTTCCGGGCGCAGCACCGGGGTGGGCTCGATCGGATCGATGGGATCAACCGGGTCCACCGGATCAATCGGCGTGCACTCCGGCAGCGTGGGATCCACCACGCACGGGTCCGGCGCACCGGCCAGTTCCGAGCGCAGGTACCAGCCGCCATTGTTTGCATCCTTGAACAGGAAATACTCGTACTGCCCGCCCACCGCGCGGCCCCGCAGGTCGAACTGCGCGTTCGATGCACCGCCCACGCGGATCAGTTCGATGCCCTTGTCGGTCTTCGCACCGGCACCGCCAGCGTTGAGCACGCGCACGTTGGCCTGGCCGTTCGAATCGCCCTTGATGATCAGCTTGTCGGTGGCCGAGCTGTCGTCGCCCAGCTGGGTGTTGAACAGCAGGGTGCCGCCGGCGCCGTCGAAGGTATCCACGTTGAGCGTGTTGAACGTGCTGCCATTGCCCAGCGCCACGGTGCCGGTGTTGCCCAGCGCCAGGTGGCCGACGTTGCTGTCGCCGGTCATCAGCCAGGTGCTGTCGCTGTCGATGCTGGCCGAGGTGACGTTGAGGAAGCGGCCATCGATCTGTGCCTTGTTGCGCAGGAAGACATTGACCTGTGCGGTGGGGGCGCTGGTGGGGTCGGAGGTAACGTTGCCGGCCAGCCGGGCGTTGTCCACATTGAAGTTGACGTCGGTGCGTGTATTGGCCACGCCGTTGTCGCGGCCAACGAGCAGCAGGTTGCCGTCGCCGCCGGACAGCTGTGCACCATTGGCGACGGTGATGTCGTAGGTGGTGTCCGACGCAGGGTTGACACGGATGGCCGCGCCACGGCCGGCTTCCAAGGTGGAGTTGTCCACGTTGAGGCGGATGCGACCTGTGCCATTGGCCGCGCCCCGGAGTACAGCACCCACGTTGGCGGCCGTAATTCTGGAGCCATTGACGATATCCAGTTCACCCATCATCAGGTGTGCACCGATTCCGCTGCTGAGCGCGCTTGTCGGGGACGACATGTCCGGTGCATCTTCAACGTAGATGCGGGTGGAGTCGATTCGTGCAGAGGGTGAGGCACTGCCGACCAAGTTGTATGAAAGACCGATGCCGACCGAGCGCTTTTCGGTTGGAAGCAGTCCGGCCGTGGTTACGGAAATGGTGGTGCCGACCAGATCTGCGGTCGCTGCGGGGCCATTGAGCGTGATGCCGCCGCCGATGAATTCGGTGTTGCGGGCCTTTAGCGATGCTTGCTCATGTAGTTCAACGGCCTCCTGCGAGCCATTGTTGGTGCCGGTGCGGGTTACCCGCGCCCCATCGAGTACGACCGTAGAGGAATCATGTACCTCGATGTCGTTGGCCTGTCCGCCATTGACGGTGAGTTGGGACCCATTCTTCAGCGTCCAGGCTTCAACCGGGTCACCGGCCTTCACCTCGGCAGACTGATTGTCCAGATCGCCGGCCAGCGCGGGGCCGGCGGCAAGCGTGGCCAGTGCCAGCAGCAGCCCCCGTGCCAGCGGGCGCAGCGCGGGGGGCGTAATGGTGGAGAGGGAACGGCTCATAGGAGTGGTCCTTTGCTGGGGAAATCGGTAGTAACGACATCGACCCTGCCTTGCTGGCCCCTGTTCAGCCTGGTGACGTATATGCCAGATTTCGGTGAAGACGGGGTGATCATGAGGGCTTCTGCGAAGTCGTGTGTCTCGATTGGCCTGCAGTTTCCGCCAGCGGCTCTGTCCGTCCCATGCAACTAGTTGCAAAGCTTGCTTGACCCTGCGCGTGGTTCATCCATCAGTTACGACTGCGACCGCAGGTCGCACCCTGTCTGCAAGAGATTCGATATCTGCCTGGACGCAGCACGTGGAGCATGTGCCGCAGTTATCAGGAGATACACCATGCATGCATCCCTTCCACCGCGCCGTGCACTGCCCATTGCGCTGTCCATGCTGCTCTTTCCGGCGCAGCCTGCGCTTGCGCAGCAGGTTGTGGCCGATGGCGATGACCAGACCCCGGCTGCAGGGGATTACACCACCACCGATCCGGTGGAGCCGGGCAACCCTGCGGGCTACGCCTTCCATGCACTCAACGGTGGCACGATCGTGCCTGCGGGCGAGGTGAATCTGCGCACCGAGGGCATGCGCGCCGCAGCTGTGCGCGTGGAGGGAGCCAGCAGCCTCGTTGCATTGACCGGTGGCAGCATCATCACCACCGGCTACGGTGCTGCCGGTGTTTCGATTGCAGGTGGCGGCGCCGCAACGTTGACCGGTACGCGTATTGAAACCGAGGGCCAGGCCAGTTTTGGTATCGGCATTGAAGGCGGAACGCTGGAGGCCAGCAATGTCCACATCATTACCCGCGGTGGGCTCGGGCACGGGGTGTCGGTGCGCGGCGGCGATGTGCAGCTTCGCGACAGCGTGGTCGAAACGCACAACCAGGCCAATGGCTTGTTCGTCAACGATGGCAGTGCACTGATCGAGCGGGTGCGCTTTGAACAGAACACCTCTGGCAGCGCGGTGACGCTGGAGTATGGCGGCAACGCGCGGGCGACCCTGCGCAATGTGCAGATCAATGGAACCGGTGCCGGTGCATCGGGCGTTTCCAGTGGCCTGGGCAGTCAGCTGCTGCTGGAGAATGTGGATGTCAACCTGACCCACGAGCGCGCAGGCGCGGGCCTGTATGTGGGTGGCGATGTTGAGTTCCGGGGCGGCCGTATCCACACGGCGGGTGCCAACGGAAGCGTCATCAGCTTCGCCACGGGTGGTGGTGGATCGCTGCTGCTGGATGGCGTGGTGATGGACGGAACCTGGGGCATCGGGCTTCGCAAAGGATCGTATCTGGACATGCGCAACAGCCAGCTCGAGGCCGAGAAGAGCGGTATCGATCTTGGTCTTGCGGATGGTGAGGCCAGGGTCGAGAACTCAAGCATCACCGTGCGCAATGGCGTGGGCGTGTCGGTGCAGGGGAACAGCAAGGCGACCGTGCACGCATCAGCGATCACTACCGGTGGCGACCACAATCCCGCCGTCGCCGTGTACCAGGGTGACGCCACACTGAGCGAGACCCGGCTGCATACCACGGGCATGAATGCCCATGCGCTGCATACTTTTGGAAACGACATCACCACGCCGGCCATCTCAGCTTGGAACGTCGATGTGCTGACCGAGGGTGAGAGTGCTTATGGTGCCACCGCGCGCAAAGGTGGCAGCGTCCACCTGGTGGACAGCGTCCTGCGCACGCGAGGGCAGAAAGCCCACGGTGTGCTGGCAGATGGACGGGGCGAGTTGACCCTGGCAAATAGTCACGTGATCACTGAAGGTGAAGGTGCCTGGGCAGCGGCGATCATTGACGGTGGCAGACTGCAGATAAACGGGGGAAGCCTGGTCAGCGAGAAGCATGGCGGGGTCTGGTTGCGCAGCAGTCGCGATGCGGGCCTGACACTGTCCAACGGCGCGCTGGTTTCCGGCGGCAACGGCATCGCGCTGGCGTTGGATGCGGCGGTGGCCGGGCGTTTCGACGTGCTGCTGGAGGGGCGCTCGCAGATGGTGGGTGACATCGTCATCACTCCGGAGGACGAGGATGCGGGGCTGGTGCCGCTGTCCGACGTGCATGTGCGCCTGGCCGATGGTTCGCTGTGGCAGGGTTCGTCGGGTCTGGTGCAGACGATGGCAATTGAAAGCGGCAGCCAATGGACTTTGACCGGTGACGCCAGTGTGGGCGAACTGCAGGTACTCAACAGCGGCGTGGCGCTGTCAGACGGCAGTGGTCGCTTCAACACGCTCACCGTGGACGGTGACCTGCACAGCGAGGGGGCGACGTTCCTGTTCCAGGGCGCACTGGGTGGCGATGACAGCGCCGTTGATCGCCTGCACGTACGCGGTGATACCTCCGGTGATGCGCTGGTGGCAGTGAAGAACATCGGTGGCGTGGGCGCACCGACGGTGGATGGCATCCCGCTGATCGAAGTTGAAGGTGCATCGCTGGCGAGCTACGCGCTGAGCGGACGCGCGGTGGGAGGATCGTACGAGTACTTCCTGTTCCAGGGCGGGTTGGCCGATCCCGCCGATGGCAACTGGTATCTGCGTTCGCAGTGGTTCGACGTCTGCAAGGATGATCCGGCAGCGCCGGGATGCGCGGTCGACCCGGGCCCGGGCCCAGACCCGGGCGAAGGCGGTGAAGGTGGTCCGCTTGATCCGGGGAATCCGGTCACGCCGCCGCCGGTGCTGCGCCCGGAAGCGGGTGCGTACCTGGCCAACCAGTCGGCGGCCATCAACATGTTCTCCCATCGTCTGAACGATCGAGGCAGGGCGGCAATGCCGGGTGGCGAGCGCCAAGCCTGGGCGCGTGTGGGCCGCAGCAATGCCGACTTCAATGCTGTGGGTGGCCAGTTGTCGATCGATGGCAATACGTCGCTGCTGCAGATCGGCAGCGATGTGCTGCGGTCGGGCAATGCCGTGTTCGGTGTGATGCTGGGCACGGGTCGTGCTGATAGCAGGGCAGCGTCCGATCTGACCGGCTACAGTGCCACCGGCCGCGTGCGTGGTAGCGCCGTGGGTGTATACGGCACCTGGTTGCAGGATGGCGATGGCACGCAGGGTGCGTACATTGATGCGAACCTGCAGCATGGCCGTTTCGACAACCGCGTGCAGGGCATCGGCTTGGAGCCGGAGCACTACGACTCGCGCATGGCCAGCGCGTCGCTGGAGACCGGCTATACCTTCAACGCGTGGCAGGGCACCGCCAGCGTGTTGTACGTGCAGCCGCAGCTGCAGCTGAACTACGTCGACTTCAGCGCCGATCGTCATGTGGAAGCCAACGGTACGGTGATCGACCATGCCGATGCCGGTGGCCTGAGCGGTCGTGCGGGCGTGCGCGTGTTCGGCCATGGCACTGCAGCGGGCAACACCGTGCAGCCGTACCTGGGCGTGAACTGGTTGCGTGCCAGCGGCACCAGCACGTTGCAGTTCAACGGTGACACGCTGGGTGCGGACGTACCGCGCAACCGCTATGAAGTACTGGCCGGTGCCGAGGTGAAGCTGGGCCAGCGCTGGGGTGCGTGGGGCGGCATGAGCGTGCAGCGCGGTGACCACGGCTACCGCAACGTGGGTGGCCAGCTGGGCCTGCGCATGGCCTGGTAAGCGGACGTGCAGCGGGGTCGGATCCCATTGCCACGGCAATGGGCTCTGACCCCAGCCGCCCGGCGCGCGGGCTTCTGTAGAGTCGAGCATGGCTCGGCACTACAACCGCGTTGAGCGGGGACTGGACCTGAACGATGTCCATGTCTGTCGCGATTGTCCATTGAATGACTGCGCCAACGCTGGCGATGCTGCCGTATTGCCTGCTGCCGGTCGCTTGCATGTCCCCTCCCGAACGTTCCCACAACGCCGCCATCGATGGCCTGCGCGCACTGGCGGTGCTGGCCGTCGTCCTCTTCCACACCAACGCGGCGTGGCTGCCCGGTGGCTTCACCGGCGTCGACCTGTTCTTCGTGGTGTCTGGCTTCGTGATCAGCCAGTCGCTGGCCTCGCGCACCCATGCGTCGCTGGGCGCGCTGCTGCTCGACTTCTATCGCCGCCGCGTGCTGCGCCTGTTGCCGGCATTGCTGGTGATGTTGATGGCCACCTTCGTGCTGTCGGCGCTGTTCATTCCCCGCGCGTGGCGCAACGAGCAGTTCGACCAGACCGGCTGGGCCGCGCTGGTCGGCTTCAGCAACATCGTGCTGGCCGGCCAGCAGGACGACTACTTCTCGCCCGGCGCGGAACTCAACCCGTTCCTGCACACGTGGACGCTGGGCGCGGAGGAACAGTTCTATCTGGTCTTCCCGCTGCTGTTCTTCGTCTGGCTGCGTGGGCGTGAGCGCTGGCCGTGGTCGCGTTGGCTGTTGCCGGTGCTCACCGTGCTTTCGCTGGCGTGGGCGGCCTGGCAGGCAAAGACGGCGCCGGCGGCGGCGTTCTATCTTTTGCCCGCTCGGTTCTGGGAGTTGGCTGCAGGCGCACTGCTGTACCAGTGGATGCGTACGCGCGTGCCCGCCCAGCGGGGGGACGCGGTTGCAGGTGCCGGCCTGGTGTTGCTGGTCGCAGGCGTGATGATCGCGCCCCAGCTGGCGATGCCGGTGCCGGGTGTACTGGCCACCGTGGCCGGCACGTTGATGCTGTTGGCGAGCGTGTCGTCGCCGGGTACATCGCGCGTCGGCCGCGCCTTGGGGTGCATGCCGCTGGCGTATCTCGGACGGCTGTCCTATTCGTTGTACCTGTGGCATTGGCCGCTGCTGGTGCTGCTGCGTTGGACCTACGGCCTGCACGGCGCTGCGCTGTGGCTGTATCCGGTACTGCTGCTGGCGGTATCCGCTGCGTCCTACCACTTCATCGAGCGTCCGCTGCGCAGCGCCGTACCTCTGCTGCGTTTGGCACCGGCCAAGGTGCTGGCGATGGCGTTGCCGGTGGTGGCGCTGTGCGGCGCTGGCGCCTGGGCCACGGTGGAGTACCACGAGCAGGTCTCGCTGAGCGTCACCCGCGACGGCTATGCGTGGCAGGCGCGTCGCTACCCCGCGTGGCGCCCGCTTGAGCCGGTGAGTGCACCGGCATTGGAGGGGCGGCGCCTGTTCGTGGTGGGCGATTCACACGCGGCGGCCTACCGCACCATGACCAGCATGGTCGCGCGGCAGACCGGCATGGAGGTACACCAGCAGGATCGCGGTGGCTGCAGCTTCGTCAACCTGCAGCGGGCCAGCCCGGCCGATTGCCAGGGCTTCATCGAAGAGGCGCTGTCGACCATCGAGAACGAGGCACGCCCCGGTGACATCGTGCTGCTGGCGGCACTGCGCATGCCGGAGCTGCGTGGCTTCGACTGGCAGCAGCAGGACGCACAGCAGATCTATCAACAACTACTGGGCGAGCGCACGCCGGCCCATGCGCAGGCGGCGGGCGATGAGGCCGATCGTGTTCTTGGGCGTTTGCAGAAGCTGGGTGTACACGTGGTGGTGGATGCACCGCTGCCGTTGTTCAAAGCCGGGGCCTATCGCTGCTCGGACTGGTTCAACCGCCGTAACCCCGCGTGTGCCGGTGGCCTGAGCATGCCGCGCGCTGACCTGGACAGGCTGCGCGCGCCACAGATGGCATTGCTGGCCGAGCTGGCAGCGCGCTATCCCGCGTTGACGGTGTGGGACCCGTTGCCGCTGCTGTGCGGGCCGCAGACCTGTTCGGCGGTGGAAGAGGGTGAACCGCTGTTCTTCGACAATGATCATCTGAGCGGGCACGGCAACCGCGTGCTGCTGCCAAGCTTCCGCCAGACCCTGATCGATATCGTGGGCGGCAAGCCCCTGTAGCGCCGGGCCATGCCCGGCGGTGGTTACGCCGGCGGCAGCACTTTGCCCGGATTGAGGATGCCATCCGGGTCCAGTGCGGCCTTGATCGCGCGCATTGTCGCCAGCGTTTCCGCGGTGAACGCCTGCGCCATGAAATCGCGCTTGGCCAGGCCAATGCCGTGTTCGCCGGACAGCGTGCCACCCAGTGCCAGCGTCAGTTCGAAGATCTTCGGCAGCGCGGCATGCGCGCGTGCGTTCTCGTCGGCATCGTCGGGGTGATAGAGGATGTTGACGTGCAGGTTGCCGTTGCCGGCATGGCCGAAGGTGACGATGGTCAGCGTGTAGTCGCGTGCCAACGCCTGTACGCCGGCCACCAGTTCCGGAATGCGCGACACCGGCACCACCACGTCTTCGTTGATCTTGCCCGGCGCAACGCTGCGCAGCGCGGGCGACAGCGCCTTGCGCGCCGCCCACAACTGGTCACGTGCGCGACCTTCCATTGCGACGTCCAGTTCGATCATGCCGTCACCCTCGGCAGCGCTGGCCAGTGCCTGCAGCAGGTAGGGCAGGGTGTCGTGGTCACCATCGGCCTCGACCAGCAGCATCGCACCGGCCTCGGGCACGTCGGCACCGTTCAGCCGCAGCAGCTCCAGGCTGCGCGCGTCCATGAACTCCAGGCGGGTAGGCACCACCGGCTGCGCCATCAATCGCGATACCGCCGCAGCGGCGGCATCGGCATCGCGGTACAGCACGCGCAGGCCGGCCTGGCTGACCGGCAACGGGGTCAGCTTCAGCGTGGCTTCCACGATCAGTGCCAGCGTCCCTTCGCTGCCCACCAGCAGATGCGTGAGGTCGTAGCCAGTGGCGTCCTTGGTGTAGGCACCGCCGCAGCGGATCACGTCGCCGGTGCCGGTCACCGCCACCAGGCCCAGTACGTTGTCGCGGCTGGTGCCGTACTTCACCGCGCGCGGGCCACCGGCATTGCAGGCGAGGTTGCCTCCGATGCTGCAGATCTCGGCGCTGGAAGGGTCCGGTGCCCAGAACAGGCCATGCGGCGCCAGTGCCTGCTGCAGGGTGCCGTTGAGCACACCCGGCTGCACGACCGCGCAACGGTCACCGGCGCGGATCTCGACGATGCGGTCCATGCGGGTGAACAACAGCACGATGCTGCCCGGTTGTGGGACGGCGGCGCCGGTGGTGCCGGTACCGGCACCACGCGCGACCAGCGCGACGCCGTGTGCGCGGCAGGCACGCACCAGTGCCTGTACCTGTTCGATGTCGGCCGGCAGCGCTACGGCCGCCGGCCGCTGGTGGCGCCATGAGTTGTCCTGCGCGTTGGCCTCCAGCGCGCTGTCATCCATGCGCCAGCCCTCCGCGCCCAGCAGGGCGGACAGTTCGGCAACCAGTGGGGCGGGCAGGGCAGGACTCATGACGGATCTCGTGGGGCAGCAGGCGCGGGTTGGATCAGTTTCCAGGCGACGACGGCGGTAGCCAGCGGCAGCCACACCCAGCGCAGTTCAGAGAGCAGGGTGGCCACGCCGCGTGCGCTGAAGAACTGCGGCGCGAACGGTGAAACGCGGATGGGTCGCCACGGCGCGAAGAAGCGGTGTTCGCTCCACGGCCAGGCCAGGGCGACACCGAGGCCGCCGGAGGTCATCGCATCGAGCAGCGGATGGCTGGCGGCACAGACGAAGACGAACACTGCTGCTTGTACGGTTGATGCCACCGTTGGCCGCGCCCTGGTAGGTGCCAACCTTGGCTGGCTCAATGGCGCCGACCAAGGTCGGCCTCTACCAAGGCTCAGCAATAACGCCGCCAATACGGCCAGCGCGCAGGCAAACAGCAACGAATGACTGGCGCCGCGATGGCCAAACGCATCGGCATAGGGAATGTGCAGGGCAAAGGCCAGCACATCGGCATCGGGCAGCATCGCTGCAATCACGCCGGCCGCCAGCAGGCGCGGTGGGATGCGGCCACGATCAGCGGCGCACCACAGCGCCAGCGGCACAGCGGCATGGGTGATGATCGAAGGCATCAGTCATGGACCATGGTAGTGCCGGCCGCTGGCCGGCAAAGGGGACCCATCAGCAATCATCCAGCCGGAATGCGTCACGCAGCCACCGCAGCTGTGGCGGATCTCCGGTGGCATCGACCACATCGAAACGGCACGGCGCATTGGCCAGCGTGGGGTTGTCCTGCAGGAAGAGTTGGGCGGCATGGGCCAGGCGCCGGCATTTGCGCGCATCCACCGACGCGGCGCCGCCACCGAAATCGGAGCGCGCGCGATAGCGCACTTCCACGAACACCACGGTGCCGGCATCGTCCATCACCAGGTCCAGTTCACCGCCGCGATAACGCACGTTGCGCGCACGCGGCTGCAGTCCCGCCTGTTGCAGATGCTGCTCGGCGGCGGCTTCCACCGCCGAGCCGCGTTGGCTGCGCTCAGCGACCACCGACGATCGGCATCGGCCGGCCGCCATTGAAGGTCGACCATGCCGGCTGGCGCAGGATGTTGCCGTTGCTGTCCAGGAACAGGGTGCCGGTGGCACCGTCCAGGCCGCCTTCGTTGGACAGCTTGTCCAGGTAGGCGGTGATCTTCCAGGCGTCGGCACCGAAGGCGAACAGGCGGCCGGCCGCACCGCGTGCGCTCGGCAGGGTGCTGGCCACCTGGCTGGCCGAGGGCAGGCCGGACACGCTGCGTACGTTCCAGGCTTCATTCGGGTAGACGATGCCGTCCAGGGCCACGTCTTCTTCGACCTTGCCGCTGCCGACGGTCAGCTGCGAGGTGCCGACGCGGGTGGCGCCGCCGGCACCGGCCAGCGCCAGCTGCGGCGCCAGCAGGCGGGCCTGCGGCGCACGCACGGCAAGGAATACCGCATCGACCTGGCCGGCATTGCGCACCTGCGCGCCGACATCGCCAACGGCATCGCTGACGTTGAAGGTACCCACGACCTGGCCACCGCGTTGTGCGAAGCGCTGCGCGAAGGCGGCGGCGGAACGGCGGCCAGTGTCGTCGTTGCTGCTGATCACCAGTGCGCGGCTGCGCTCGCGTCCACGCAGGTACTCGGCGGCGACGATGCCGTCGTCTTCCGGCGCCAGTGAGAAACCGGCGCTGCCGGCCGGCGGTGCGTCCTTGCCGCGGTTCAGGGCCAGCACCGGCACCTGCAGCTGCTGGCGGCCGTACACGGCGTCCACTTCGTCGCGGCCCAGCGGCCCCACCACGAAGTCGGCGCCGGAGGCGACGGCCTTGTCGTAGGCGGCGAGGGCACCGGCCGCGGTGCCGGCGGTGTCGAAGAAGTTGATGTCCGGGCGGCGGCGGCTTTCACCGTAATAAGCGCTCAGCAGGCCATCGCGCACCGGCTGTGCGGCGGTGGCCAGGCGGCCGCTGAGCGGCAGCAGCACGGCCAGCTTGGCCGGCGGCCGGTAGCCGTCGCTCATCGCCGGCGGGCGCTTGCTGGTGTCGAACTGGGCCGCGCCATCGCGGTCGAACGGGCGCGGCAGCGGCAGGCCACGCGCGATCAGCGCACGACCGGCGAAGTTGTACAGCGGGTCGTTGGCCGGCAGCGCGGCGGCACGGCTGCGCAGGGTGGCGTCGTCGAGGGTGCCGAGCAGGCCGGCAATGGCGGCCTGGTTCTCGCTGCGTGCGCTGCCGGTCAGGCTGGCATGGGCGCGGGCGCGCTCGGTGGCGGCGCCGAAGGCATCGCCGGTGCCCTGCAGGGCCTGGGCGCGGGCCAGCAGCCAGCGGGTGCGCAGGCCGACCGCAACGCTGTCGGCATGATCCTTCAGCAGGGCCAGCGCCTGCGCCGGCTGCTTGTCGGCCAGGGCCAGCTCGGCACCTGTCAGCTGATAGCGCTGCAGGCTGGCGCCGGACAGCTGGCGTGCGGTGAGCTGGCCCAGCAGGCTGCGCGCGCGGGCACTGTCGCCGGCGAGGTGCCAGGCCCAGGCCGCGTCGGCCAGTGCGTTGCTGCGGGCGCCGCCGCGCAGGGTGGCGGCCAGGCCTTCCAGCTGCAGGGCGGCGTCGCGCGGCTTGCCCTGTTCGATCAGCGCCAGCGCCTGGCTCTGGGCCGGCGAATCGGGCGTGCTGGTCAGGCTGGTGGTGGCACAGCCGGCCAGCAGCATCAGCGACAACGACAGGGCGGAGATCCGTGCGGCGGGCTTGTTCATGATCGGGTCCATGCGATGAGGGCAGCGGCCTTGGCCGGGTACACGCTACGATTCTACCCTTGCCCCGTGAGTACCGCTGAAATGAGTGTCCCAACCCTGTACGTCGTCGCCACCCCGATCGGCAACCTGGCCGATCTGAGCCCGCGCGCGCAGGAGGTGCTGCGTTCGGTGGCGGCCATCTGTGCCGAGGACACCCGTCGCAGCGGCCAGCTGCTGTCCCATTTCGGCATCCAGCAGCCGCTGGTGGCCCTGCACGAACACAATGAAGAGGCCCTGGCGCAGCGCCTGGTTTCGCGCCTGCAGGCCGGCGAGTCGCTGGCACTGGTCAGCGATGCGGGCACCCCGCTGGTCAGCGATCCCGGTTTCCGCCTGGTGCGCGCCGCGCGTGCGGCGGGTATCAAGGTCAGCCCGGTTCCCGGCGCCTGCGCCGCCATCGCCGCACTGAGCGTGGCCGGCCTGCCCAGCGACCGTTTCAGTTTCGAAGGCTTCCTGCCGGCCAAGGCCAGCGGCCGCCGCGACCGGCTGCAGGCGCTGGCCGGCGAAGTGCGCACGATGGTGTTCTACGAATCCTCGCATCGCATTGCCGAATCGCTGGCCGACATGGCGGCGATCTTCGGTGGCGAGCGCCCGGCGGTGCTGGCCCGCGAGCTGACCAAGCTGTTCGAGACCGTGCTCGATGGCGACCTGGCCGGCTTGTTGGCCAGGGTCGAGGCCGACGACAACCAGCGCAAGGGCGAGTTCGTGGTGATGGTGCAGGGTGCTGGCGACGACGAGGAGGCGCTGCTGGCGCACGGCCGCCGTGTCTATGCCAAATTGAGCGAGCATCTGCCGCCGTCGACCGCCGCCAAGCTGGCCGCCGAGTTGACCGGCGCGCCGCGCAAGGCGTTGTACGGCAGTTGATGGATCGTGCGGACCAAGGTCCGCACCCACCAAAGCGGACTCCGCACCCACCAGAGCAGCGGAACCGGTAGATCCACGCCATGCGTGGATGGATGAACCGGACGCCGCGATCAGCACGGCAGGAAGGGCGTGCGTACGCTAGAATACGCGCTGGCGGAGCCGGCCAGACAGTCGCGTCATCCCTTCGGGGGTGCCGAGGAAAGTCCGGGCTCCATAGGGCAAGGTGCCAGGTAACGCCTGGGCGGCGCAAGCCGACGGAAAGTGCAACAGAAAGATACCGCCTACGTCTTCTTCGGAAGGCCGGTAAGGGTGAAATGGTGCGGTAAGAGCGCACCGCGAGTCTGGCAACAGACCGGCACGGCAAACCCCACCTGGAGCAAGACCAAATAGGGATCCTTTGGCGCGGCCCGCGTTGGATCCGGGTAGGTTGCTTGAGCGTTGCGGTGACGTAACGCCTAGAGGAATGACTGTCCACGACAGAACCCGGCTTATCGGCCGGCTCCGCCTCCTTCTTCTTCCACGCATGGCGTGGATCTACCGTGATTGTGGGGTCGGATCCCTTTCCGGAGGAAAGGAACCCGGCCCCATGCCCTGATCAGCCCGGCGTACGGTACTGCCCGGCGGAAATGAACTGCGAGAAGCGCTCGCACCACACCACCACCGTGGTGTAGTCGTCCACATCCACGTTCGCGGGCACCTCCACCAGGAAGCGATTGAAGGTCTTCACCTCGCCGATGCGCTGGGCCTGCGCCTTGATCTTCAGGAAGTCGGCCTTGTTGTCGACGAAACCGCGGGCCAGGTAGACCTTGTAGTCCGGGCCCGGACCCATCTTTCCGTCGAAGGCGACCTGGGTAGCGCTGACGCTGACCTTGCCTTCGGCCCAGTGCACCGCGTCGCTGCCTTTGAGATCGCGGCGGAAGGTGGTGCGGTAGGTGGCGTCTTTCATGGCGGCCTGCACCTGCGCGACCGGCGGGTCATCGGGGGCGATCAGGATGGGCAGGAGGTAAACGCCCAGGCCGAAGCCAAGGCCGAAGGTGAGCAGGTGGGTGGCGAGCAGGATCAGGATGCGGCGCATGGGGCCTCCGTGTGGTGGTGGTCGATCGCGCGGCGTGGTGCCGGGCGCGACCACCCTGGGAGGTCAGGGCCGACATTTATAGACACAGTGCCGAATGCGAAAAGGGCACAGTGGTCGGACCGCGATGCTGGAGCCCCTGCGGCGCGGGCGGATCACCGTCGCGGTTGGAACCTGAATGACGTTTCAGGCATGTTGCGATGACGAATGCCGCCGCGTGGATCGCGACAACGTGGCCGGCACTACGGGGTCAGAAAATGACGCGGCTCTGTCCGTTGGGTGCACCCTGCGGCCCGAAGCGGCGTTCGTGGATCTCGCCGTGGCCGTCGGCGTCGATCAGCAGCACGGTGCTGGCGCGGGTGCCGTAATCGTCGCCGCGGATGAAGGCCGGGCTGAGCCAGCGCTCGCGCTCCAGGCCGATGCCGGTGTCGGGCAGGTCGCTGTCGGCGGGGCGGTGTTCGTCGGCGAGGGCGTTCCAGAGTGGGGTCAGATCCCTTTCCCCTTGGGAAAGGGATCTGACCCCGTCTTCCTGCAGCCAGGCCGACAGCGCGGCCATCAACCGCCGGGTCTTCGGCCACGGTGCGTCCAGCGCACCATTGGACATGCCGTGCACGCCCGGGCCGAGGGTCTGCCGCTCGGCGGGATGGTTGCCCAGGTACTCCAGGCTGTCGCTATCGGCCAGCAACAGATTGAACGGGGCGTAGGCGCCAGCCACGGTCGCCAAGCGGTCGATATGCACGGCGGCCGGGTCACGGCCGCGCAGGAAGTCGGCCACCAGCGCGCCCCGCGACGGGCCGGTCTGGGCAGCCAGCGGGTCGCGGACGTTGGTGACCACCGCCATCCGGCCCGAGGCGCCGACCCCGGCCCAGCCACCGCCGGAGCGCAGATCGCGTCCGCCGATGACGGAGGTCTCATCCTGCCAGGGGGCCAGCGCCGCCGTCGGGCGGGCGTGGAACTCATCACGGTTGCCGGTCATCACCAGCCGCCAGCGCGGATGGTGCATCCAGCCAAGAGCGAGCAGGCACATGCCTTCATTGTGCACCGTTTGCGCAGTCCGGCGCCGTTTCTGGCCCGTTCCGGATGAATGCGCGGCCGATGTTTCACGCCCCGTCCACGCCCCTGAACTTCCGTTCAATCTCAAAAATTGAGACGGATCAGCAACTTGTGGATAAGCCTTGAACAATTCTCTAAAGGTTGTTGCAAGCCATTGATGCGGCTGGCGATTTCCCTGCGGAAAAGTTGTTGACAACCCTTGGGCCGCTGCTAAGGTGGGCATCAGAGGGAAATCCGGGTGTTTTGTGGGTTTTCGTGGTTCAATGTTTCACCGGGCGAAGGACAAGGTGCAGGCGTCGTGTTCCAGGGCGAGACGGCCATCACAGTTGACGACAAAGGGCGCATGGCGGTTCCCACCGCTTATCGCGACCTCGTCGCGCGCGCCAGCAACAACCGTCTCGTGTTGACCTACAACCCGTTCGAAGCCGGCTGCCTGTGGCTGTACGCAGAGTCGGAATGGGAGCGGGTCCGCGACGATGTGATGTCCAAGCCCAACACCCAGCGCGTCGTGCGCCTGTTGCAGCAGAAGCTGGTCGGCTCGGCCGCCCATCTGGAGCTGGACGGCAACGGTCGCATCAGCATCCCCGCCAGCCACCGCGGTGCGGTGGGCATTGAAAAGAAGGCGGTATTGCTCGGTATGGGCGACAAGTTCGAATTGTGGAGCGAGCAGGCGCATCGGGCCCTGATCCAGCAGACGTTGTCTGACGAGGATCTGGGTGATGGGTTGCTCGACCTGAAGTTGTGAGCCGGGGTGCCCGGATGCGCCCAGAAGCGCAGGCCGGTCACCTTCCGGTGTCGCAGTCGCCGGCGGTGCATCTGCCGGTCCTGTACACCCAGGTCCTTGAAGGCCTGAGGGTGATCGAAAACGGACGTTATCTGGATGGCACGTTCGGTCGTGGCGGTCATGCACGTGGCGTGCTTACCCAGCTCGGTCCCGAGGGGCGCCTGCTGGTCATGGACAAGGATCCGGAAGCCATCGCCGTTGCCGAGCGCGATTTCGCGCCGGACCCGCGCGTGTCCATCTTCCGTGGCAGCTTCGCCCAGCTGCTGCAGTGGGATGCGACGGCTGAAGGCCTGGACGGCGTGCTGTTCGACCTCGGCGTGTCCTCGCCGCAGCTGGATGTGGCCGAACGTGGCTTCAGCTTCGGCAAGGACGGCCCGCTGGACATGCGCATGGATCCGGACAGTGGTGAAAGTGCCGCGCAGTGGATCAACCGCGTTGAAGAGCGCGAGATCGCCGATGTGCTGTGGACCTACGGCGAAGAGCGGCAGAGCCGGCGCATCGCCCGCGCCATCGTGGCCCGCCGCGAGAAGCAGCCGTTCTCGCGTACCGCCGAGCTGGCCGAGCTGATCGCCTCGGTGATGCCGCGTGGCAAAGACAAGATCCACCCCGCCACGCGCAGCTTCCAGGCCATCCGCATCCACATCAACCGCGAGCTGGCCGATCTGGAAGCCGGGCTGGATGCGGCGGTGGAGCGGCTCAAGCCCGGTGGCCGCCTGGCGATCATCAGCTTCCACTCGCTGGAAGATCGCATCGTCAAGCAGTACATGAACCGCCTGGCCAAGGCGCCGCCGGCCAACCGCCGCCTGCCCGAGGCGGCGGTGTTCGTGCCGACCCTGCATCTGATCGGCGGGGCCATCAAGGCCACCGACGAAGAACTGGCGGCCAACCCGCGTGCCCGCAGCGCCGTGCTGCGCGTGGCACAGAAGCGGGAGGCCGACGCATGAGCCGGCTGCTGCTGATCATCCTGCTGGCCTGCACCGTGGCCTCGGCGATCGGCGTCGTGTTCGTGCGTCACCGCCATCGGCAGACGTTCATCGAGCTCTCGCGCGCTGAACGCAAGCGCGATGACATCAATCTCGAATTCGGCCGCCTGCAGCTGGAACAGGCGACCCTGGCCGAAGCCAACCGCGTGGACCGCATCGCCCGCGAGAAGCTGGGCATGAAGTTCCCCGAGGCCGCCGACATCGTGGTGGTGCGGCCATGAGCAAGACCGGCCGCAACCGCCCGCGCAATGCCTTCAACCTGCGCCAGCGCCTGCGCTGGGTGGCGCTGGCGCTCGGCCTGTGCTCGGTGTCGCTGGTTGGCCGTGCGGCTTACGTGCAGATCATCAACAGCGATTTCTACCAGCGCCAGGGCGAGGCCCGTTACCTGCGCGAGCTGCCGATCAAGACCTCGCGCGGCATGATCACCGACCGCAACGGCGAGCCGCTGGCGGTGTCCACGCCGGTCGCCTCGATCTGGGTCAACCCGCAGGACCTGCTGCGTTCGCCCGAGCGCATCCCGGAGCTGGCCCAGGCGGTCGGCATGTCGGTGGATGAGCTGAGCAGCCGCCTGTCGCAGAAGTCGGACAAGGAATTCATGTACCTGCGCCGCCGGATCAATCCGGACGAGGCAGAGAAGGTGGTCGCGCTGAAGATTCCGGGCGTGGCCGCGCAGCGCGAGTTCCGCCGCTTCTACCCGCAGGGCGAAGCGATGGCACACGTGCTGGGCTTCACCAACATCGACGACCGCGGCCAGGAGGGCCTGGAACTGGCGTTCGACGAATGGCTGCGCGGCAAGGCCGGTGCCAAGCGGGTGATCCGCAACCGCAAGGGCGAGACGGTCGAGAGCGATCTGCTGCGCGCCGCCGAACCGGGCAAGGACCTGACCCTCAGCATCGATCGCCGCATCCAGTACCTGGCCTTCAAGGAACTGCGCAACGCGCTGGTGGCCAACAAGGCAGCCGGCGGTTCGATGGTGATCATGGACGTGACCACCGGCGAGATCCTGGCCATGGTCAACCTGCCGACCTACAACCCGAATTCGCTGACCGGCGCGCTCCCCGATACGCGCCGAAACCGTGCGGTGACCGACCTGGTCGAGCCGGGTTCGACGATGAAGCCGCTGACCATCGCCACCGCGCTGCAGGCCGGTGCGGTGACCAAGGACACCATCATCGACACCAACCCGGGTTACATGACCCTGGGGCGTTTCACCATCCGCGACGTGCCGCGCAACAACGGTGTGCTGAACGTGACCGGCGTGATCACCCGCAGCTCGAACGTGGGTGCAGCCAAGGTCGCGGCGAAGATGCCGGACCAGACCTTCTATGACGGCGTGCGCCGCTTCGGCTATGGCTCGGCGCCGCACAGCGGCTTCCCGGGTGAATCGGCCGGTGTGGTGATGCGTCCGGCACGCTGGTCGGGCACCACCAAGACCACGATGTCCTATGGCTACGGCCTGTCGGTCACGCCGCTGCAGATCGCCACGGCGTACTCGGCGCTGGCCAACGGCGGCAAGTTGATCGCGCCGACCTTCGTCAAGGGCCAGCGCAACGAAGGCCAGCAGATCATCGACGAGAACGTCGCCCGGCAGGTGGTGGCGATGATGGAAACGGTGGTCACCCAGGGCGGCGCCAAGCAGGCGGCGGTGCTGGGTTACCGCGTGGCCGGCAAGACCGGCACCGCGCGCAAGGCCGGCCCGGGCGGCTATGAGCGCGGCCATTACAACGCGCTGTTCGCCGGCGTGGTGCCGGCCACCAACCCGCGTTTCGCCACCGTCATCGTCATCAATGACCCGCAGGCCGGCAAGTTCTACGGCGGCCTGGTGTCGGCCCCGGTTTACCACAACGTGATGGAAGGCACCCTGCGCCTGATGGACGTGCCGCTGGACGACCTGCAGTCGTGGCTGGCCGCACAGCAGTCGGGCAAGGTCGGCCATTCGGCCTCGATCCTGCCGGCGCCGCCGGCCGAGACCGCGCTGCCGGTCGATGCCGCTGCCGAATTCGATGCTGCGCTGCCGAGCGCGCAAGCCCAGACGCCGCCCGCTACGGGAGGCACGCAATGAGTCCTTCGATGTTGCTTTCGCAGTTGCTTCCGGACGTGGCCCTGGCGGGCCATGACCCCGTTCTGACCGGCCTGGTGCTGGACAGCCGTGCCGTGCGCCCCGGCAATGCCTTCGTTGCCATCGCCGGTTTTGGCGCGCATGGCCTGGGCTTTGTCGAGCAGGCGCGCGCCGCGGGGGCCAGTGCCATCCTGTTCGAACCGCCGGCACCTGCCGAGCTGCCGGCACCGGCCGATGCGATCGCCGTGCCGGGGCTGCGCGCGCGCATGGGCGCGATGGCCGACCAGTTCCATGGCGCACCGTCGCGGGCGATGGCGATGGTGGGCGTGACCGGCACCAACGGCAAGACCTCCACCGTGCAGCTGCTGGCCCAGGCCTGGCACCTGCTCGGAACGCCCAGTGGCAGTATCGGCACGTTGGGCGCCGGACTTTATGGCTCGGTCGAACCGACCGGCTTCACCACGCCGCTGGTGCTGCAGATGCATGCGCTGCTGGCGCAGCTGCGCGACGCCGGTGCGCGCGCGGTGGCAATGGAAGTCAGCTCGCACGCGCTGGACCAGGGCCGCGTGGATGCCGTGCACTACGACGTGGCGGTGTTCACCAACCTCACCCGCGACCATCTGGATTACCACGGTGACATGGCCAGCTACGGCGCGGCCAAGGCGCGGCTGTTCCATCGTCCGGGCCTGAAAGCTGCCGTGATCAATCTTGACGACGCGTTCGGTCGCCAGCTGTTCGCCGGCCTGCCGGCGGGCGTGCAGCCGATCGGCCTGAGCTCGCGCGGTGCCAGCGACGCCAGCGTGCGCGCCGAGGCGCTGCAGCTGGACGGCCGTGGCATTGCCTTCGAGCTGGTCATCGACGGCCAGCGCACGGCGGTGCAGTCGCCGCTGCTGGGCCGCTTCAACGTGGACAACCTGTTGGCGGTGGCCGGAACCCTGCATGCGCAGGGCCAGCCGCTGCCGCGCATCGCCGAAGTGCTGTCGGCGCTGCAGCCGATCCGCGGCCGCATGAACCGCCTGGGCGGCGAAGACGGCCTGCCGACCGTGGTGGTCGATTACGCACATACCCCGGATGCGCTGGAACAGGCGCTGGACAGCCTGCAGGGCCACCTGCACGGCGCGCTGTTCTGCGTGTTCGGCTGCGGTGGCGAGCGCGATACCGGCAAGCGCCCGCAGATGGCGGCGATCGCCGAGCGCCTGGCCAACCAGGTCATCGTCACCGACGACAACCCGCGTGGCGAGGATGGCGACGTGATCGTGGCCGACATCCTGGCCGGCTTCCAGAACGCCGATGCCGTGACCGTGCAGCGCAGCCGCGCGCGTGCGATCGGCCTGGCGGTGAAGCGTGCCGGCGCCGGCGACATCATCCTGATCGCCGGCAAGGGCCACGAGCCGTACCAGGAAGTGAATGGCGTGCGCCATGACTTCGACGACACCGAAGTGGCCGCTGCCGCACTGGCTGCCAAGGCCGGTGTGCTGGCGGCCCAGGCCGGGGAGGGCATCGCATGAAGCGCACCCTGCTTTCGCTGATCGCGCACTGGGCCGGCGGCGAGATCCATGGCGATGACGTGGCCATCGATGCGGTCAGCAATGACACCCGCAACCTGGGCTCGGGCAGCCTGTATGTGGCGCTGCGCGGCGAGCGCTTCGACGGCCATGACTTCGCCGCCGACGCGCAGGCGCGCGGTGCCAGCGCGCTGCTGGTCGAACGCCTGCTGCCGATCGAACTGCCGCAGGTGCTGGTGGCCGACAGCGAACTGGCACTGGCGAAGATCGCCACCGGCATGCAGCGTGACCGCGGTACCGAGGTGTTCGCGGTCACCGGCAGCAATGGCAAGACCAGCGTGAAGAGCCTGCTGCTGTCGATCCTGCAGCAGGTGGCCCAGCAGGCGCACAGGGTGGTCTATGCCAACCCGGGCAACCGCAACAACGAGATCGGCCTGCCGCTGGCAGTGATCGATGCGCCGGAAGATGCCGACTACGCCGTCTACGAGATGGGTGCTGGCAAGCCGGGCGACATCGCCTACCTGACCGACATCGCCCGCCCGCGGTATGCACTGGTCAACAACATCGCTCCGGCGCACCTGGAACGCATGGGCAGCCTGCTCGGCGTGGCAGTGACCAAGGGCGCGATCTATGCCGCGCTGCCGGCCGATGGCGTTGCGGTGATCAATGCCGACGATGCCTATGGCCGCTGGTTCGAACAGCATTTCATCAGCACCCCGGCGCGCTGCCGCGTGCTGCGTTATGGCCTGGAACACTCGGCGGACGTGACCGCGCGCGATATCCGCGCCGGTGCGCAGGGCAGCCAGTTCACCCTGGTCACGCCTGCTGGCGAGACCCGCGTGGTGCTGGGCCTGCCGGGGCGCCACAACGTCAGCAACGCGCTGGCCGCTGCCAGCCTGGCGTTGGCCGCTGGTGTCGACCTGGCGCTGATTGCCGCTGGCCTGGCCGAAGCGCAGCCGGTGCCGGGTCGCCAGATTGCCCATCAGCTGCGCAACGGCGCGGTGCTGGTAGACGACAGCTACAACGCCAACCCCGGTTCGCTGGCGGCGGCCATCGATGCGCTGGCCGCTGCCCCGGAAGAGGGCTGGCTGGTGCTGGGCGACATGCGCGAGCTGGGCCCGGATGCCGAGGCGCTGCATGCGCAGGCCGGACTCCGCGCGCGCGCCGCTGGCCTGAAGCGCCTGTATGCGCTGGGTCCGCTCAGCGCCGCTGCTGCCGCCACCTTCGGTGACGGTGGTCGCCATTTCGCTACCCATGGTGCGCTGTCACAGGCGCTGCAGGATGAGTTGCACGCTGGTGTGCGCTGCCTGGTCAAGGGTTCCCGTGGCAGTGCCATGGACCTGATCGTCAAAGCGCTGCTGGCGCAAGGAGAGGAATCCCCGCATGTTGTATGAACTGGCTCGATGGTTGCAGCAGTTGGAGAGCCTGTTCGGGCTGTTCAACTACCAGACGTTCCGCGCCATCCTCGCCGCGCTGACGGCCCTGTTCCTGTCGCTGTGGCTCGGCCCGGCGATGATCCGCAAGCTTGCCCAGTTCAAGGGCGGCCAGCCGATCCGCAAGGACGGTCCGCAGACCCATTTCTCCAAGGCCGGCACGCCGACCATGGGTGGTTCGCTGATCCTGCTCACCATCACCCTGTCGGTGCTGATGTGGGCCGACCTGCGCAACCGCTACGTGTGGCTGGTGCTGGCGGTGATGCTGTGCTTCGGCGCCATCGGTTGGTATGACGACTGGATCAAGATCGTCCGCCGCGACCCGAACGGCCTGAAGTCGCGCTGGAAGTACCTGCTGCAGTCGATCTTCGGCCTGGCCGCGGGCCTGTTCCTGTTCTACACCGCCGACGTGCCGGCGGCGCTGACCTTCTACATCCCGATGTTCAAGTCGATTGCATTGCCGCTGGCCGGCATCGGCTTCGTGGCCATCGCCTACTTCTGGATCGTCGGCTTCTCCAACGCGGTGAACCTGACCGACGGCCTGGACGGCCTGGCGATCATGCCGACCGTGCTGGTGGCCTGCGCGCTGGGCGTGTTCGCCTACGCCTCGGGCAACGTGGTGTTCGCCAACTACCTGCAGATCCCGCAGATTCCGGGCGCCGGCGAGCTGGTCATCATCTGCGCGGCCATCGCCGGTGCGGGCCTGGGCTTCCTGTGGTTCAACACCTATCCGGCCATGGTGTTCATGGGCGACATCGGCGCGCTGGCGCTGGGCGCAGTACTGGGCACGATCGCGGTGATCACCCGCCAGGAGCTGGTGCTGGTGATCATGGGCGGCGTGTTCGTCGTCGAAACGCTGTCGGTGATGATCCAGGTCGCTTCGTTCAAGCTGACCGGCAAGCGCGTGTTCCGCATGGCGCCGATCCACCACCATTTCGAACTGAAGGGCTGGCCGGAGCCGCGCGTGATCGTGCGCTTCTGGATCATCTCCGTCGTGCTCGTGCTGATCGGCCTGGCCACGTTGAAGGTGCGCTGAGATGAACGACCTGTCCCGCCAGGCAACACGCCTTGAAGCCATCGAAGGCAGCTACGACAAGTGGCTGCTGGGCGCGATCATCGCGCTCACCGGTGTTGGCGTGGTGATGGTGGCGTCCAGCTCGATCGCACTGATGAGCAGCCCGTTCTACTACCTCAACCGCCACCTGATCTTCCTGGCGGTGGGCATCGTGCTGGCGGTCATTGCCGCCCGCACCGAGCTGAAGTCGATCGAGCACTACAACCAGATGCTGCTGCTGGGCTGCTTCGTGCTGCTGCTGGCGGTGTTCGCGCCGGGCCTGGGCAGCACGGTCAACGGTGCGCGCCGCTGGATCAACCTGGGCATTTCCAAGTTCCAGACGGTCGAAGCGGTGAAGGTGCTCTACATCGTCTGGCTGTCCAGCTACCTGGTGCGCTTCCGCGACGAGGTCAACGCGACCTGGCCGGCGATGCTCAAGCCACTGGGCGTGGCCGGTGCGCTGGTGGTGCTGCTGCTGCTGCAGCCGGACTTCGGTTCGTCGACCCTGCTGCTGGCGATCACCGCCGGCATGCTGGTGCTGGGTGGGGTGAACATGCCGCGCATGTCGATGCCGGTGATCATCGGCCTGGTCGGCATGAGCGCGCTGGCGATCATCGAGCCGTACCGCATGCGCCGCATCACCTCCTTCCTGGACCCGTGGGCCGACCAGCAGGGCGACGGCTACCAGCTGTCCAACGCGCTGATGGCGGTCGGCCGTGGTGAATGGACCGGCGTCGGCCTGGGCAACTCCGTGCAGAAGCTCTACTACCTGCCGGAAGCGCATACCGACTTCATTTTCTCGGTCACCGCCGAGGAGTTCGGCTTCCTGGGTACCTGCGTGATCGTGGCGCTGTACGCGCTGCTGGTCGGCCGCACCTTCTGGCTGGGCATGCGCTGCGTGGAAATGAAGCGCCACTTCTCCGGCT
Organism: Stenotrophomonas sp. 85239_Sma; assembly: GCF_056481725.1. Taxonomy (NCBI): domain Bacteria; kingdom Pseudomonadati; phylum Pseudomonadota; class Gammaproteobacteria; order Lysobacterales; family Lysobacteraceae; genus Stenotrophomonas; species Stenotrophomonas sp. 85239_Sma. The sequence continues at coordinate 694,577 of NZ_CM151163.1, forward strand.
ACATCGCGTTCGGCATCGGCCTGTGGATCAGCATGCAGACCTTCGTCTCGATCGGCGTGAACCTGGGCATCCTGCCGACCAAGGGCCTGACCCTGCCGCTGATCTCGTCCGGCGGTTCGTCGGTGCTGATGACCTGCGTGGCGATGGGCCTGCTGCTGCGCGTGTCGTATGAACTCAAGCGTGCCGAGCGCCGCCAGGCCGTGCGCATCGGTGGCGCCGAAGACGCCGCTGCCGGGCCGATGGACGAGCCCGGCGCTGCGGTGGGCGTCGGCGTGCCGAAGAGTGCCGAGCCTGCCGCATCCGCTTCCGCATCCGCTGCAGCGAACGCCGCACGTGGCACCAGCCGCCTGCAGTCACGCATCGAACCGACCTTCGGGAGGCTGTCATGAGCGCAGCCACCCATAGCGAGCGGCCGGTGATGATCCTGGCCGGTGGCACCGGCGGCCATATCTTCCCCGGCCTGGCTGTGGCACGTGTGCTGCGCCAGCGCGGCGTGCCGGTGACCTGGATGGGCGCCGCCGGCGCGATGGAAACCCGCCTGGTGCCGCAGCACGACATTGCCATCGATACGTTGGCCATCACCGGGCTGCGCGGCAAGGGCAAGCTGGCCCTGTTGGCCGCACCGTGGCGGCTGATGCGTGCGCTGCGGGCTGCGGGGATGATCATCCGCAAGCGCCAGCCGCGTGCGGTGGTCGCGTTTGGTGGCTTCGCCTCCGGCCCCGGTGGCATGGCCACGCGCCTGCATGGCCTGCCGCTGATCGTGCATGAGCAGAACCGTGCACCGGGCCTGACCAACCGTATCCTGTCGCGCTATGCGCGCCGCCTGCTGACCGGTTTCCCGGGCACCTTCGCCAAGCGCGAGGAGTTCGTCGGCAACCCGGTGCGTGCCGAGATCGCCGCCATCGCGCCGCCGGAACGCCGCTTCGCCGACCGTCACGGTCCGCTGCGCGTGCTGGTGGTGGGCGGCAGCCAGGGTGCACGTGCGCTCAACACCGGCGTGCCCCAGGCGATTGCCGCGCTGGGCACCGACGTGCCGGTGCAGGTGCGCCACCAGAGCGGCGAGAAAATGCATGCCGAAGCGGTCGAGGCTTACGCCAAGGCGGGTGTGCAGGCTGAAATCACGCCGTTCATCGCGGACATGGCCGCGGCCTTTGCCTGGGCCGACCTGGTCGTATGCCGCTCCGGCGCGTCCACGCTGGCCGAGCTGTGCGCGGCCGGTGTCGGCAGCGTGCTGGTGCCATTCCCCGCTGCCGTTGACGATCACCAGACCCGCAATGCGGAGTACCTGGTCGAGCGCGGCGCGGCGGTTTTGCTGAAGCAGGACGGAACGCTGGCCGACGGCATTGCCGCACTGCTGCGCGATCTGTCCGAAAATCCCGCCCGCCGCATGCAGATGGCGCAAGCCGCGCGTGCCCTGGCCAAGGTCGATGCCGCCGAGCGCATCGCCGATATCATTCTCGAGGAAGCTGTATGAAGAAGGCCTGCCACCGCGCCTGCCCTGCGCGAGGCCGCGCATGATCCGTCGCCTGCACGACACAAACGACCTGGTGCGCGCGTTCCCGCGCGTACATTTCGTCGGCATCGGCGGCACCGGCATGAGCGGTATCGCCGAAGTGATGCTGACGCTGGGCTATGAAGTGTCCGGCTCGGACAACGCCGACAACGTGGCGACCCGCCGCCTGGCCAGCCTGGGGGCGCGCATCATGCGCGGCCACTCCGCGGCCAACGTGCTGGGCACCGACTGCGTGGTGGTCTCCAGTGCCATCCGCGAAGACAACCCGGAACTGATGGAGGCGCGCAGCCAGCGCATTCCGATCATGCCGCGTGCGGCGATGCTGGCCGAGCTGATGCGCTTCCGCCGTGGCATCGCGGTGGCCGGTACCCATGGCAAGACCACCACCACCAGCCTGACCGCTGCGGTGCTGAGCGAAGGTGGCCTGGACCCGACCTTCGTGATCGGTGGCCAGCTGCTGGCCGCCGGTGCCAACGCCAAGCTGGGCGGTGGGCAGTGGCTGGTGGCCGAGGCCGACGAAAGCGATGGCAGCTTCCTGCGCCTGAACCCGCTGATGTCGATCATCACGAACATTGATGCCGACCACCTGGAAAACTACGGCAACGACTTCGCCCGCGTGCAGGCGGCGTTCGCCGAGTTCCTGCAGCGCCTGCCGTTCTATGGCCTGGCGGTGCTGTGCATCGACGATCCGGAAGTGGCGGCACTGGCTGCCAAGACCCCGCGCCACGTGATGAGCTACGGCATGAGCCCGCAGGCCGACGTGCGCGCCGAGAACGTGGTGCAGGAAGGTTCGCGCATGCGCTTCACCCTGCGCCTGCCGCAGGGCACCAGCCAGGAAGTGGTGCTGGCGCTGCCGGGCAAGCACAACGTACTCAACGCGCTGGCCGCCGCTGCGGTGGGCTGGCAGCTGGGCGTGGCACCGGATGCCATCGCACGCGCGCTGGAAGGGTTTGCCGGTGTCGGCCGTCGCTTCAACGATCTGGGCGAGGTGACCACCGCCAGCGGCGCCAAGGTCCGCATCATCGACGACTACGGGCATCACCCGAGTGAGCTGGAAGCGGTGTTCGCCGCCGCCCGTGGTGGCTGGGCCGACAAGCGCCTGGTGGTGGCCTTCCAGCCGCACCGCTACAGCCGTACCCGCGACCAGTTCGACAAGTTCGCCGCAGTGTTGTCCAGCGTCGATGCGCTGGTGCTGAGCGAGGTCTATCCGGCCGGCGAGGAACCGATTGCCGGTGCCGACTCGCATGCGCTGGCCCGTGCCATCCGCGCGCGCGGTCGCAGCGAGCCGGTGGTGGTGGGCAAGGCTGCCGAGCTGGCCAGCGTGTTGCCCGACGTGCTGCAGGACGGTGACCTGCTGTTGATGATGGGCGCCGGTGACATCGGTGCCGTGGCCACCCATATCGCGGTGGAAGGTTTCAAGGGGGAGGGCCAGGCGTGAGCACGCTGACCTTCCCGCCGCTGCGCGTGACCGACCCGGGCGGGTTCGGCCGCGTCGCCGTGCTGCTCGGCGGCAGTTCCAGCGAACGCGAGGTGTCGCTGGACTCGGGCCGCAACGTGCTCGAAGCCCTGCAGTCGCGTGGCGTCGATGCGTTCGCGGTGGACGGCATTCCGGCGCTGGCAAAGGCGCTCGCTGCTGGTGGCATCGACCGCGTGTTCAACATCCTGCACGGCCACAACGGTGGCGGCGAGGACGGCATCGTGCAGGGCCTGATGGACGCCTTCGGCGTGCCGTACACCGGCTCCAACGTGCTGGGTTCGGCGCTGAGCATGGACAAGATCCGCACCAAGCAGGTGTGGCTGTCGCTGGGCCTGCCGACGCCGCAGTACCGCAAGGTCACTGCCGAGGACGTGCACGCCAATGCCGCCGGACTCGGCCTGCCGGTGGTGGTGAAGCCGGCCAACGAAGGCTCCAGCGTGGGCATCAGCCGGGTCACCGATGACGCCGGCCTGGACGAAGCGGTGGCCCTGGCCGCGCGCTACGACGGCCAGCTGCTGATGGAGCAGATGGTGGTCGGCGACGAACTGACCGTGGCCATCCTCGGCGACGTCGCATTGCCGTCGATCCGCATCGTGCCCAAGGGCCAGTGGTACGACTACAACGCCAAGTACATCGCCGAAGACACCCAGTACCTGTGCCCGGGCCTGGACGGTGACGACGAAGAAGAGATCCGCCGCATCGCGCTGGCCGCGTTCCGCGCCGCTGGCTGCCGCGGCTGGGGCCGCGTGGACGTGATGCGCGATCGTGCCAGCGGGCGTTTCTTCCTGCTGGAAGTGAACACCGCGCCGGGCATGACCAGCCATTCGCTGGTGCCCAAGGCGGCCCGCCAGGCCGGCATCGGTTTCGAGGAACTGGTGTGGCGCGTGCTGGAACAGACCCTGGAGGCCTCGCACGCATGAACGCGGTGCTGCGCATCTTCGTCTGGCTGTTGGCGCTGTCGGTGGTTGCACTGCCGGTGGTGGCCGTGGTCAATGGCTGGGTCGGCGCCGAGCGCTGGCCGCTGGCGAAGCTGCGCGTGCATGGTGAATTCAAGCGGGTGCCGGCCGAACAGCTGCAGCAGGTGCTGCTGCCGTATGCGCGCGCTGGCTTCTTCGCGGTCAAGCTGCAGGACGCGCAGGACGCCCTGGAAAAGCTGCCGTGGGTGGAAAGCGCGCAGGTCCGCAAACAGTGGCCGGACGTGCTGGAAGTGACGCTGGTCGAGCACAAGCCGTTCGCGCGCTGGGGCACTGATCGCCTGGTTTCCGAGCAGGGCAAGCTGTTCCCCACGCCGAAGAAACTGTCCGACCTGGCATTGCCCGAACTGGATGGCCCGGACAGCCAGACCGCAGAAGTGATGAAGCTGTACAGCGACTCGCGTGCATTGTTCGCACCGGCCGGCGTCGATGTGCGCCGGGTGACGATGGACGCACGCGGCAGCTGGTCGCTGGTGCTGAGCAACGGCACCGAAGTGGTGGTCGGCCGCGACGACGCGCGCTCGCGCATGCAGCGCTTCGTCAAGGTGCTGCCGCAGCTCAACCGCCAGGACGCGCCGATCGAGCGCGCCGACCTCCGTTACACCAATGGTTTCACGCTGAGCTGGGGTACCCCGGCCACGCCGGCGAAAACGCCGGCGACCCCGGCCAGAAGCACGCAGGAAAGGACATGAATCGCAAGGGTGACAAATCGCTGATCGTTGGCCTGGACATCGGCACCTCCAAGGTGGTGGCGCTGGTGGGCGAGTATTCGCCGGGCAACCCGATCGAAGTGATCGGCATCGGCTCGCACGAATCGCGCGGGCTGAAGCGTGGCGTGGTGGTGGACATCGAATCGACCGTGCAGTCGATCCAGCGCGCGGTGGAAGAAGCCGAGCTGATGGCCGGCTGCGAGATCCGCTCGGTGTACGCCTCGATTTCCGGCAACCACGTGCAGTGCAAGAACTCGCCGGGCATCGTGCCGATCCGCGACGGCGAAGTGACCTGGGGCGACCTGGATCGCGTGCTCGACGCGGCCAAGGCGGTGGCAATCCCGGCCGACCAGAAGATCCTGCACGCGATCCCGCGTGAGTATGTGCTGGACGATTCGCAGGAAGGCATCCGCAACCCGGTCGGCATGACCGGCGTGCGCCTGGAAGTGCATGCGCACCTGGTGGTGTGCGCGCAGTCGGCCGCGGCCAACATCAGCAAGTGCGTGCAGCGCTGCGGCCTGCAGGTGGACGATCTGGTGCTGTCCTCGCTGGCCTCCAGCGTGGCGGTGCTGACCGCCGACGAGCGCGAGCTGGGCGTGGTGCTGGTCGACATGGGCGCCGGCACCACCGACATCGCCGTGTTCGTGCAGGGTGCGATCTGCCATACCGCCTCGCTGCCGATCGCCGGCGACCACGTGACCAACGACATCGCGCACATGCTGCGTACCCCGACCCCGGAAGCCGAGCAGATCAAGGTGCGCTACGCCTGCGCCCTGGCCCAGCTGGCCACGGCCGAGGAGAGCATCCAGGTACCGTCGGTGGGCGATCGCCCGCCACGCCGCATGCCGCGCCATTCGCTGGCGCAGGCCGTGCAGGGCCGCTACGAGGAAATCTTCGAGATGGTGCAGGCCGAACTGCGCCGTTCCGGCTTCGAGGAACTGGTGCGCGCCGGCATGGTGCTGACCGGTGGTGCTTCGAAGATGGAAGGCGTGGTGGAACTGGCCGAGGAAATGCTGCAGATGCCGGTGCGCGTGGGCATCCCGCAGCACGTCACCGGCCTGGGCGAAGTGGTCGGCAACCCGGTGCACGCCACCGGCGTGGGTCTGCTGCTGATGGGCAGCCAGATCGAGCACCCGCGGCGGCCGTCGCTGCCGACCGGGCGTGCTGGAAGCATGTTCAAGAAACTCAAGACCTGGTTCCGCGGCGAGTTCTGACGCGGAGCCCGTAAACCGGGCATCGCCCGGGCGTAACACCCGCAGTACCCGCATCACAACGCAACACCGGCAACACACAACCCACACAGCCGCGACGTCGGCATGCAGCAGGACGGCAGGACGCCCGAATGCCCATGCCAGCCAAAGCGGATACAACGAGGACACGGACATGGCGCATTTTGAACTGATCGAAAAGATGGCACCCAATGCGGTGATCAAGGTGGTTGGCGTGGGCGGCGGCGGCGGCAATGCCGTGGCGCACATGGTCAACTCGGCGGTGGATGGCGTGGAATTCATCACCGCCAACACCGATTCGCAGGCCATCAAGAATTGTGGTGCCAAGCTGCAGCTGCAGCTGGGTACCAACGTGACCAAGGGCCTGGGCGCAGGCGCGAACCCGGAAGTCGGCCGCCAGGCCGCGCTGGAAGACCGTGAGCGCATCATGGACGCGCTGCAGGGCGCGGACATGGTGTTCATCACTGCCGGCATGGGCGGTGGCACCGGCACCGGCGCTGCGCCGGTGGTGGCACAGCTGGCCAAGGAAATGGGCATCCTGACCGTGGCCGTGGTCACCAAGCCGTTCCCGTTCGAAGGCCGTCGCCGCATGCAGGTGGCGCTGAAGGGCATCGAGGAACTGAGCCAGCACTGCGACTCGCTGATCACCATCCCGAACGAGAAGCTGATCACCGTGCTGGGCCGCAACGCAACCATGATCCAGGCCTTCCGCGCTGCCAACGACGTGCTGCAGGGCGCCGTGCAGGGCATCGCCGACCTGATCGTGCGTCCGGGCCTGATCAACGTCGACTTCGCCGACGTGCGCACCGTCATGTCCGAAATGGGCCTGGCGATGATGGGTACCGGCACCGCCCGTGGCGATGACCGCGCCCAGGCCGCTGCCGAATCGGCGATCCAGAACCCGCTGCTGGACGACGTGAACCTGGCCGGCGCCAACGGCATCCTGGTCAACATCACCGCCGGTGCCGACTTCACCATGGCCGAGTTCGACGAGATCGGCCGCACCATCGATGGCTTCGCATCCGAAGACGCCACTGTGGTGGTCGGTACCGTGCTGGATCCGGACATGCAGGACGAAGTGCGCGTGACCGTGGTCGCCACCGGCCTGAACCGCGTGTCGGCCAGCAAGACCCAGCGTCCGGGCGAGCGCGCTCCGATCAAGCTGGTCCGCAACGCCACCACCGGGCAGCCGGAGTTCGGTGACTTCGACAACGGTGGCGACGCCGTGTCCAAGGCCGTGGGCGGCATGGGCCTGGGCCTGCGTCGTGCCAGCAGCGACACCGCGGCGGCGTCCGCTCCGTCGGCCCCGGCCGCTTCGGCCCCGGCGGCTGCGGAACTGCCGAACGACTACCTGGACATCCCGGCGTTCCTGCGCCGCCAGGCGGACTAAGCGGGGCGGCCCGGGGTTGTCCTCCCCGGGTTGCGCCACCATGTCCTGAAAACGCGGGCGCCGGGCCAGGATGGGCCCGGCCGCCCTGCTTCACGCGCGTCCTGCCGATGCGCCGGCGTGTCCTGCCGGCGGCGTTGCCTGGCGTTTCAGCCAGGGTAGGGGAGCGTGCGTGTTAATCTAATGTGTCACTTCCGGTCCATCCCCCATGATCCAGCAACGCACCCTCAAGAACACGATCCGCGCCACCGGCGTTGGCCTGCACAGTGGTGACAAGGTCTACATGACCCTGCGCCCGGCACCGGTCAACCATGGCATCGTGTTCCGCCGCGTGGACCTGGACCCGGTCGTGGAAGTGCCGGCCAAGGCCGAGCTGGTCACCGAAGTGACCCTGTGCACCGGCCTGACCTGCAACGACGCCAAGATCCAGACCGTCGAACACCTGATGTCGGCGCTGGCCGGCCTGGGTGTGGACAACATCATCGTTGAACTGTCCTCGGCCGAGCTGCCGATCATGGACGGTTCGGCCGGCCCGTTCGTGTTCCTGCTGCAGTCGGCGGGCATCGTGGAACAGGATGCGCCCAAGCGCTTCATCCGCGTGCTGAAGACCGTGGAAGTGACCGAGGGCGACAAAGTGGCCCGCTTCACCCCGTACGAGGGCTACAAGCTGGGCTTCACCATCCAGTTCGACCACCCGATGATCCCGGCCAAGCAGTCGCGCCAGGAAATCGAGTTCTCGACGCTGGCCTACACCAAGGAAATCTCCCGCGCGCGCACCTTCGGTTTCATGCGCGACCTGGAATACATGCGCGAACGCAACCTGGGCCTGGGCGGTTCGATGGACAACGCCATCGTGCTGGACGAGTTCCGCGTGCTGAACGAAGACGGCCTGCGCTACGCCGACGAATTCGTGCGCCACAAGATCCTTGACGCCATCGGCGACCTCTACCTGGCCGGTGGCCAGGTGCTGGGTGCCTACGAAGGCTTCAAATCCGGCCATGCACTCAACAACAAGCTGGTGCGGGCCCTGATGGCCGACGCCAGCGCCTGGGAATGGGTCAGCTTCGACTCGCCGGCTACCCCGGATCCGGTGGAATATGCCACCCCGGCCTACGCCTGATCCTTTAGGTTGTTGAATTTCAAGAGTAAAACGCCGCCTCTCTGGGCGGCGTTGCTGTTTCCGGCGCCAGCGACGCCTTCAGCACGCTTGAAACGCGTCAAGGCCGGTTCAAGGTCACGGTTTTGTGAACCTGTTGGATCCGAAGCCTGAATTTAACGAAGTTTTAACTCGAATCTAACGACAGGCCCCCGGATGGCAGCTAGGATGCGACCCGGCCCCCGAAATGTTTCACGCCGTGGTGACACGCGCGACGGGGAGCGGAGCCGGATGCTCCGTTGCCATCAGGACCGTTTCTTCGGCTTCGAGGGAATGTCCTGCAGGCAAGCCAAGGCGTCGCGTAGCCCTTTGTGCGTGGCGGCTGAAACTGCGTGGGGGCCATTCCGGTTGTCGATCGCTGGGGAGCGTGAGGGAGTGGTGGACGCAGTCTTGATGGTCACCCTGGTGGCCTTCAGCCCGATGGAACGGGCCGCGTCGAGCAACTGGGCTTCGGCAAGCCGCAACTTGGCATGCCAGACCGGGGATTCGACGAGAAAAACGAGGTGTTCCCCGTCCACATTGGCCAGCCGGCAACGGCTGCGCAGAGGTGGCGGCAACTGGGGGCGCAACTGACGGTCCAGCGCGTCGAGCCACAAGGCACGCCGCAGCGGGTTCCCGCTTTTGTCCGCCATCACCGCATCCAGCGCCGGTTTCGGCACTGACGCGGGGCGAACGCTGGATTTCGGCTCAGACATGAAAACTCACTGATGGCATTCAAAAAGATCGTAATCAAAACGCGTGAAGGACAGGCCAAGGCGTCGCCTATCGCGCGTTTGCGGTTCTATTTCGAGGACCGCCCCCGCGCCCTGCTGGGCAGCGTGCTCGGGGTGGGCTGCATTATCGGCCTTGCCGGCGGCATTGGCGCCAGTGCGCTGAATGATTCGCGCCTGCAGGCCAAGGTCGAACGCCAGGACGCGGAGTTGGCCAAGGTCAAGCGCGATGCGCAGACCCAGGTCAACGCGCTGGCTGCCCGTCTCGGCGAACTGCAGGCCCAGGCTACCCGCCTCAACGCCCTCGGCGAACGGCTGACCCAGATGGGCAAGCTGGAAGACGGCGAGTTCGACTTCAACGAGACCCCCGGTCTCGGTGACGGCGACGCCGGCGGCCCGGCCAGCGACATTCCGGTCAAGGACGTCAACGCTGACTTACAGGTGCTGGAGCAGCGCTTCGCTGCTTCAGGCCGCCAGTTGTCGGTGATGGAATCGCTGATGTTCGACCACCAGCTGCAGCAGAACGCCGTGCCGTCGCGCATGCCGATCCGCAACAGCTACGTGACCTCCGGTTTCGGCACCCGTGCCGACCCGTTCGGCCGCGGTGCCGCCACCCACAAGGGCATGGACTTCCACGCCAGGGTCGGTGACCCGGTGATGGCCGTGGCCGAAGGCGTGGTCAGCTTCGCCGGTGTGAAGGGCGGCTACGGCAATGTCGTCGATGTCGACCACGGCAATGGCTATGTCACCCGCTACGCGCACAATTCGCGCCTGGTGGTGAAGGCCGGTGATCTTGTCCGTGCCGGCCAGGAAGTGGCCAAGGCCGGTTCCACCGGCCGCTCGACCGGTGCCCACGTGCACTTCGAGGTGTGGGAAAACGGCAACGTGGTCAACCCGCGCAAGTTCCTCGGCGACGGCGGCAACACGCCGGTCGGCCGGATCCGCCGCGGCTGATCCCCGGGACGGATCCCTTCCGCGCCGCGGAAGGGCTCTGACCCGATGCGGTTGAGGGCTGGGGTCAGAGCCCTTTCGCCACGGCGAAAGGGATCCGGCCCCGCATCCGTGTTTCTTTGCCGAATCCGGGGCGATTGCGACCGGATTGGCGCTTGAAACCTCAGCCGGCCGTCCCAAGCTACAATGGGTGTTGCCATCGACAGGGCGCCAGGCGCCCTGTTTCGTTTGCGGCGGACGGATCCCAAGGGGGAGGCCGGGCGTCGTGTCCATCCAACCCGGTTCCTTCAATGATCAACAGCCTGCTTACCCGCGTATTTGGCAGTCGTAACGAACGACAGCTGCGCCAGCTCAACCGCATCGTCGCCAAGATCAATGCGCTGGAACCGGAGATCGAGAAGCTTTCCGACGAGCAGCTTCAGGCCAAGACGCCGGAGTTCAAGCAGCGCATCGCCGGCGGCGAAGCCCTGGACAAGGTGCTGCCGGAAGCGTTCGCGGTCTGCCGCGAAGCCGGTCGCCGCGTGCTGGGCATGCGCCACTACGACGTGCAGCTGATCGGCGGCATGGTGCTTCACCTGGGCAAGATCGCAGAAATGCGCACCGGTGAAGGCAAGACCTTGGTGGCGACCCTGCCGGTGTACCTCAACGCGCTGGAAGGCAAGGGCGTGCACGTGGTCACCGTGAACGACTACCTGGCCCGCCGCGATGCCGCGCAGATGGGCAAGCTGTACAACTGGCTGGGCCTGAGCGTGGGCGTGGTGTACCCGGGCATGCCGCACAGCGACAAGCGCGAAGCGTACGCGGCCGACATCACCTACGGCACCAACAACGAATTCGGCTTCGACTACCTGCGCGACAACATGGCGCTGTCCAAGGCCGACCGCTACCAGCGCGGCCTGCACTACGCCATCGTCGACGAGGTCGACTCCATCCTGATCGACGAAGCGCGTACCCCGCTGATCATCTCCGGCCCGGCCGATGATTCCCCGGAGCTGTACATCCGCGTCAACCGCGTCGTGCCGCACCTGGTCAAGCAGGAAGCGGAGGACGGCGAGGGTGACTTCTGGGTGGACGAGAAGGGCAAGCAGGTGCACCTGTCCGAAGCGGGCATGGAGCACGCCGAGCAGCTGCTGGTCGAGGCCGGCATCCTCGACGGCGAGACCGAAGGCCTGTACGCGGCGCAGAACCTGACCGTCGTGCACCACCTCAATGCCGCCCTGCGTGCGCACGCGATCTACCAGCGTGACGTGGACTACATCGTGCGCGACGGCGAAGTGGTCATCGTCGACGAATTCACCGGCCGTACCCTGGCCGGCCGCCGCTGGTCCGACGGCCTGCACCAGGCGGTGGAAGCGAAGGAAGGCGTGCCGGTCCAGCGCGAGAACCAGACGCTGGCGAGCATCACCTTCCAGAACCTGTTCCGCATGTACAAGAAGCTGTCCGGCATGACCGGTACGGCCGATACCGAAGCGTTCGAATTCCAGAGCATCTACGGCCTGGAAGTGGTGGTGATCCCGACCAACCGCCCGACCATCCGCAAGGACAGCCCGGACCAGGTGTTCCTCAACCGCAAGGGCAAGTTCAATGCGGTGCTGGCCGACATCGAAGAGTGCGCCAAGCGCGGCCAGCCGGTGCTGGTGGGTACCACCTCGATCGAAACCTCGGAAATGCTGTCCGAGCACCTGAGCAAGGCCGGCGTGAAGCACGAAGTGCTCAACGCCAAGCAGCATGACCGCGAAGCGACCATCGTCGCCAATGCCGGCCGTCCGGCCGCCGTGACCATCGCCACCAACATGGCCGGCCGTGGTACCGACATCGTGCTGGGTGGCTCGCTGGAAGCCGAGATCCACGCCTTGGGCGAGGACGCGACCGACGAGCAGAAGGCCGCAGTCAAGGCCGAATGGCAGAAGCGCCACGATGCAGTGAAGGCCGCGGGCGGCCTGCACATCGTCGGCACCGAGCGGCATGAATCGCGTCGTATCGACAACCAGCTGCGTGGCCGTTCGGGCCGCCAGGGTGACCCGGGTTCGTCCCGCTTCTACCTGTCGCTGGAAGACAACCTGATGCGCATCTTCGCCTCCGACTGGGTGCAGAAGGCCATGCGCATGATGGGCATGAAGGAAGATGACGTCATCGAGGACCGCCTGGTCAGCCGCCAGATCGAGAAGGCGCAGCGCAAGGTCGAGGCCCACAACTTCGACATCCGCAAGAACCTGCTGGACTTCGACGACGTCAACAACGACCAGCGCAAGGTGATCTACGCCCAGCGCGACGAGCTGCTGGATGCCGAGTCGGTGAAGGCAAATGTCGACGGCATCCGCGACGACGTGATCTTCGACATCGTTGCGCGCTTCGTGCCGCCGAACTCGATCGACGAACAGTGGGACCTGCGCGGCCTGGAAGCGACCCTGGAGTCGGACTTCGGCCTGCAGATGTCGCTGACCGACCTGGTCAAGGAACACGAAGAGCTGGACGCCGAGGCCATCGCCACCAAGGTCCAGGAGCGGGTCAACCAGCATTTCGCCGAGAAGGAAGCTGGCCTGGGCGAAGAGACCATGCGTGCGCTGGAGAAGCACGTGATGCTGACCGTGCTGGACCAGAGCTGGAAGGAGCACCTGGCGCGCATGGATTACCTGCGCCAGGGCATCTACCTGCGTGGTTACGCGCAGAAGCAGCCGAAGCAGGAATACAAGAAGGAAGCCTTCGAACTGTTCTCGGACATGCTGGAGAACGTCAAGCGCGAAGTGGTGACCCTGCTGGCCCGCGTGCGCATCCGCAGCGACGAGGAAGTGCAGGCCCTGGAAGCGGCCGAGCGCCAGCAGGCGCAGGCGCGCCTGAGCCAGTCGCAGTTCCAGCACCAGGATGCGGGTGGTTACAGCGCCGACGAGGAGGCCGCGCAGGTCCAAGCCGCGCAGCAGGGTGTGGCCACGCTGCAGCGCGACGAGCCGAAGATCGGCCGCAATGATCCATGCCCGTGCGGCAGTGGCAAGAAGTACAAGCACTGCCACGGCCAGCTGAGCTGATCCCGAAAGGCCCCGCGCAAGCGGGGCCTTTTGTTCTGCAGCGGCGGATCCGGCCCGGATTCGTGATTGCGCTGGCCGCCCTGTTCTGGGCATGCTGGCCCCATGGTTTCCCCCTCCCGATCGATCCATGTCGTGGCCGCCGTCATCACCGACGCCCGTGGCCGCGTGCTGCTCAACCGCCGTACCGAGAACCGCGACATGGCCGGCCTGTGGGAGTTCCCCGGCGGCAAGCGCGAATCCGGCGAGACCTCCGAGCAGGCGCTGGTGCGTGAACTGCGCGAAGAGCTGGGCATCGAGGCTGATGTCGGGCCCTGGCTGATGGATGTGCCGCAGCGCTATCCGGACAAGCACCTGACCCTGGAGGTGCGTCACGTGCGCAGCTGGAAGGGCACCCCGCGCGGGCGCGAAGGCCAGGCGATCACCTGGGTGGCGCAGGACAAGCTGGCCCGCTATTCGATGCCACCGGCCGACCTGCCGGTGGTGGCCGCATTGCGCCAACCGGACTGTTACCTGATCACGCCGGCACCGGCTGACGACACCGCAGGCGTGCAGCAGTGGCACGAGCAGCTGCACCGGGCGGTGGCGGCCGGGCAGAAGCGCATCCAGCTACGCCTGCCGCCGGAACATCCGCAGCGGCAGTCCATGATCGAACAGGCCGTGCGCGCGCATCGCCGCGACGTGCAATGGCTGCTCAACCGCGACATCGCCTTGGCGCGCACACTGGGCGTGGGCGTGCACCTGGGCAGCGAACAAGTGCTGGCCCTGCAGGAACGGCCCTTGCCGGAAGGGCAGCTGGTCGCCGCGTCCTGCCACGACCTGGAGCAGCTGCAGGCAGCGCAGCGGCTGGGCTGCGACTTCGCGGTGCTCGGCCCGGTGCAGGCCACGGCCAGCCATCCCGAGGCGACGCCGCTGGGCTGGGAGGCCTTCGCCGAACTGCGCGCGCAGGTGTCACTGCCGATCTACGCATTGGGCGGGATGGCCGCCGGCCATATCGCCGAAGCGCGTCGCCATGGAGGGCAGGGCATCGCTGCCATCCGTGGGTTGTGGCCGGCGTAACGCCTCGCACGCGGGGTCAGATCCCTGCGCAGCAGTGCTCTGACCCCATGGCCGAGATCCGGGGTCAGCGCCCTTTCCGCTGGAAAGGGATCCGACCCCTCCCGATCACAACGTGATCCAGAAACACCCGTATTGCCGCCGCAACCCCAGCACGGTCGACGCGCGCGACACACTGCCGGGCAAGGTCTGCTCCAGGCGCAGGCCGACCGGATGCCGTGCCGCGGGCGGCTCAGGGTCCGATCCCTGCGCGGCAGGGATTTCACCTTCATCCTCCACGGCGTCCTGCGCCTGCCGCGGATACACCGGCACCACGTCCACCAGCGGCCGCCGCGCCAGCGATTCCAACTGGCCGAGGATGCGCTGCGCACCGGCATCGGAGACCACACCCCATAGGTACAGCGAGGACAGCCGGTTCACATCGTTGCTGACGATGCCGGCGCGCAGTGCCTCCACCAGCTCGCTCAGGCGCCGTGGGCAGCGCGCACCCAGGGTGTCGCGCGGCAGGGTGCTGCCGGTGGGCATGGGCGGAGGCAATCGCGACCGGGCGCCGACGCTGTCGCAGGGGCGGTCGGTATACACGCTCTGCCCCTGCGCGTCGCTGCAGCGGTTCAAGCGTGGAGACTGCGCATGGACAACGCCCGAGGCCGAACACAACGCCAGCAGCAACAGCAGGAAGGGAAGCCGGTTCATCGACGCAGGGTAGCGCCGATCGCCGTGGCATGGCGTACTTTCAGCCGTGCAGCAGCTTCAGTACCGAGGTGGTCGGCCTAGCCAGGTTCAAGGTGTAGAAGTGCAGCCCCGGTGCGCCGCCCTCGACCAGGCGCTGGCACAGTTTGGCCACCACTTCGGTACCGAACGCCCGCACCGATTCGGCGTCATCGCCATAGGCCTGCATCCTGCGGCTGATCCAGCGCGGGATTTCCGCACCGCACTGCTCGGAAAAGCGGCGCAGCTGGCTGAAGTTGGCGATGGGCATGATGCCGGGCGTGATCGGTACCTGTACACCGAGCCGACGCACTGCATCGACGAAGTGGAAGTACGCATCCGGGTTGTAGAAATACTGGGTGATCGCCGCGTCGGCGCCGGCATCGATCTTGGCCTTGAAGTGTTTCAGGTCGGCCAGTGCATCGGAGGCCTGTGGATGGGTCTCCGGGTAGGCCCCCACCTCGATGCGGAAGGCGTCGCCATGTTCGGCGCGGATGAAGTCGATCAGTTCGGCGGCATAGCGCATGTCGCCGGGAAAACCCATGCCCGACGGCAGGTCGCCACGCAGGGCCACCAGGCGGCGGCAGCCGATGGCGCGGTACAGCTTGAGCAGCTCGCGGATTTCCTGGCGGGTGCCGCCGACACAGGACAGATGGGGCGCGGCATCGAAGCCGTGGTGCTGGTTGAGGTGGCGCACGGTCTCGGAGGTATAGCTCAGGGTCGAGCCACCGGCACCGAAGGTGCACGACACGTACTCGGGGACATAGTCCTTCAGCTTGGCTGCGGCGCGGTCCAGCTGGCTGCGCTGTTCGTCGGTCTTGGGCGGATAGAACTCGAAGCTGATGGCGGTCATGGCACGGGCGGCAGCGGCGGGTGCGGATCAGTATATCGCTTCATCAAGATGGATGTGCGATTGGGGCGTGAGGACAGGACATCCGTGGCACGCGACCGTTCGCCCCGGTGTCCGGCCGTTGCTCCGAAATCGCAACCGGGCGCATTGGACCGGCAGCACGCTGTTCCCATCCCGGCACCACCCACCCGATGAAGGAGCAGACAATGAAGATCTTCCTGGCACTGTGGTACGCGATGAAGGCCCTGGCCCGGCTGGCGATGATCGGCATGGCGATGGCCGTGCTCGGCTCCGGTTCCGCGCACGCCGCCACCGGCACGACCGCTGGCAAGGTGCAGGTCGAGGTGGTCGGCAAGGGTCGCCCGCTGCTGATGATCCCCGGCCTCAACAGCAGCGCCGAGGTCTGGCGCGAGACCTGCCTGGCCCTGAAGGCCGTGCAGTGCCACCTGGTGCAGTTGCCGGGCTTTGCGGGCGCCCGTGCCGCCGAGCCGCGCCCGGCGGATTTCCTTTCGGCCATGCGCGACCGGCTGCTGGCCTATGTGCATGACCAGAAGCTGGACCATCCGGCGGTGATCGGCCACAGCCTGGGCGGCGTGCTGACGCTGCAGATGGCGGTGAGGGAACCGGACGCACTGGGGCCGCTGGTCATCGTCGATTCGCTGCCGTTCTATGCGGGCATGCAGAACCCGCAGGCGACCGCACAGAGCGTGCAGCCGATGGCCGAACAGATGCGCGCTGCGATGCTGGCTGCAGACCCGGCCAGTTACCAGGCGCAGGCCGAAGCGGCGCTGGCCCCGCTGACCAACAGCACTGCGCGCCTGCCCGACCTGAAGCGCTGGGGCCATGACAGCGATCGCGCCACCACCGCCGATGCGATGTACTCGCTGCTGGTGACCGACCTGCGCAGCGAGGTGGCCGGCATCCGCTCACCCACGCTGGTCCTGGGCGCCTGGGCGTCCTACCAGGCACTCGGTTCGACCGAATCATCGGCGCGTGCAATCTTCCAGTCGCAGTACGCCGCGCTGCCCGGCGTGCGCATCGAACTGAGCGCGACCGGCCACCACTTCCTGATGTGGGATGATCCGCAGTGGCTGCGTGGGCAGGTGCAGGCATTCCTGGACAGCCACCGCTGATCCTTCCGACCGCTCCGGCCATGGCCATGCCCGATTCGACTTCCTCACTGCGCTTCTGGTTGATCAACACCCTCGGTTGGGCGCTGTTCTGCGCGCTCAGCCTGGCGATGAGCCGCACCTTCGGCGGTGGCGCCAGCAGTGGTGGCACGCTCATCAGTGTTGGCCTGGGCGTGCTGCTGTGGGGCATCAGTGCGGGCGTGCGTGCGCTGGCCCTGCGGCGCCGCTGGTGGCAGCGGGAGTTTGGCGCGCTGGTGCTGCGGCTCGCGCTGGCAGTGCTGCTGGGCGCGCTGCTGGCGCAGCTGCTGCTGACGGCCGTGCTGCAGCCGGCGCTGGCACTGGGCTGGGTGGATTTCGGTGGACGGCCGGGTGACTTCCGCCCGATGGCACGGCTGGCCTATCTGCTCAACACCATGCTGCTGCTGGGCCTGTGGACCGCGCTGTGGGCCGGGGTGCACAGCCTGCGCCAGGCACGCCGCGCGGAACTCGAACGCCTGCGCGCGGAGGCCGAACGCAGCGCCCTGGAGCGCGATGCGCTGCGTGCGCGGCTCAACCCGCACTTCATGTTCAATGCGCTGAACAATCTGCGCGCGCTGATCCTGGAAGATCCCGAGCGTGCGCGCGACATGGTCACCCGCCTGTCGCGCACGCTGCGCCAGGCGCTGGCGCACAACCGCAGCGAGCAGGTCACGCTGGCCGAGGAACTGGCGGTAGTGGACGACTATCTGGCCATCGAGGCCATCCACTTCGAGCAGCGCCTGCAGGTAAGCCAGCACATCGATGCCGGTGCCATGCAGGCGCGGTTGCCGGCGATGGCACTGCAGCTGCTGGTGGAAAACGCGATCAAGCACGGCATCGCCAGCCGCCCGGGCGGCGGTGACGTGCAGATCCAAGCCACGCTGGACAATGATGTGCTGCGTCTGCAGGTGGACAACCCGCTGGGCGGCGCCAGCGAGCCCACCCACGGGCATGGCGTCGGCCTGGCCTACCTGCGTGCGCAGCTCGCTACGCACGGGCGTTTCACTCTGCATCAGGCCGGCGACCGCATGCAGGCCCTGCTGGAGATTCCGCAATGAGTGGCATGCTGCGCGTGTTGATCGTCGATGACGCACGGCTGGCGCGCCAGGAGCTGCGCACGCTGTTGTCGGCGCTGCCCTGGGTGCAGTGCGTGGGCGAGGCCGACGATGTGCCCGCTGCACGCGAGGCGATCGCCATGCTGGCGCCGGACCTGGTGCTGCTGGATGTGCAGATGCCCTCCGGCAGTGGCTTCGATGTGCTGGATGGGCTGGAGACGGTGCCGGCGGTGATCTTCGTTACTGCCTACGACACCTACGCGGTACGCGCGTTCCAGGCCAACGCGCTGGACTACCTGGTGAAGCCGGTCGAAGCACCGCGCTTGCTGGAAGCGTTGCAGCGGGCGCGCCAGCGCGAGGTGGTGGCGGGTGGAATGCCGGAGCCGCGCAGCACGCTCGGTCCGCAGGACCAGGTGTTCGTGCGCGAGGGCGAACGCTGCTGGTTCGTGGCGGTCTCGGAGATCCGTCGGCTGGTGGTGGATGGCAACTACACACGGCTGTGGTTCCGCGACCAGAACGCGTTGCTGGCCCGCAGCCTGAGCGCGCTGGAGGCGCGCCTGCCCCCGGAGCTGTTCTTCCGTGCCAACCGCAACACGCTGGTCAACCTGCGCCGCATCCGAGGCGTGGTGCCCAGCATCGCTGATGGCTACGACCTGGCACTCGATGACGGCAGCGAGGTGGAGGTGTCGCGGCGGCAGGCGCGGGAGCTGCGCGAGCGGATGGCGTTGTAGCCGCCGCTACAGCTCGGCACTGACCGGGCTGGTAAGGAAGCCCCACAGCAGGCGCGCCATCACTGCCGGTGAGCGTGCCTGTGCGCGGGCGTAGGCGAGCAGTGCATCCAGCCGCGGGCGGTCGTAGAGATGGCCGGCCAGCAGCACCGCATGCACGCGGCGGGTATTGGCGGTGTCGTGCAGCGGGTTGCCATCCAGCAACACGAGGTCTGCGGCTTTGCCGACTTCGACGCTGCCATGTGATGCCTGCAGCTGCAGATGGCGCGCAGCCTGCAGCGTGGCAGCACGCAATACGTCGGCCTGGCTCAGGCCGGCTTGCCGCAGCCACTGCAGTTCATCATGGTAGCGGAAGCCGCCCAGCCCGGTATCGGTGCCGACCAGCACGGTGACGCCGGCGCGATGCGCGGCACCGGTCAGCGCCAGCCCGTGCTCGAAGTAGGCTTTCAATGCGTCTTCGCCGCGCAGGCCGGGGTAGCGCGTCACGGTGGCCTGCAGGTCATCACGCCACGCCCAGCGTGAAAGCGGATCGAGATAGGCCAGGCGTGGATCGTCGATGAAGGCAGGGTCGCGTGCACGTGCATCTTCTTCGCGGGTGACATGGGTGGGTACGAACGCGGCACCGCTGGCCTGCATCCCGCCGAACGCCTCGTTGCAGAGCGCGGGCTGGTAGCCGCCGACCATGCGTTCGGCCAGCGCGGTTGGATCCTCGCTGTCGAGCGTGCCACCGCGCCACGCCGCCGCGTTGTCGAAGCAGTGGCGCACAAACAGATGGGCATGCTCGAAGCTGCGTTGGCCTGCCTGCACGGCGTCTTCCAGAGGCACGACCCTGGGCAGGTGGCCGACCAACGGACGGCGCAGCTGCTGCGCCTCGGTGGCCAGCCGCTGGTAGGTGTCCGCACGCAGCCGGTTGTAGACCTTCAACGCATCAACACCGCGCGCGCTGTACATGCGTGCACGCGCAGCGGCGGCCCCCGGCGCGAGTGACGGATCTTCGAAGTAGAAACTGGCGATCTGCACGAAGCGCGGTGCAACCTGCTGCCCGGCAATGGCCTGTGCGGTCCAGCGGCGCTTGTCGGCCACGCAGGCGATCAGCGGGTCGGTGGCATTCGGGCAGTCCATCATGTCGCGGGTGCCGGTGATGCCGTTGGCCAGCATCAGCGGGAACTGCAGTTGCGGCGACACCTGCAGTGCATGGGTGTGCATGTCCCAGAAACCGGGCAGCAGCCAGCGGCCACCGGCATCAAGAACGGGCATTGTGGTGTCCCGTGGCACATCGCCAATGGCGGTGATCGTGCCATTGCGCACTGTCACCGTGGTCGGTTCACTGACTTGGCCGCGCACGACATCCACCACGCGGGCATTGACGATCACGCGGCCGTTGCCCGGCTCGGGCAACGGCGGTGCCGACAGCGGCCAGAGCAGAGCGGCGGCGAACAGCAATGGCGGCGCCAGCAGGAGGATGGCCAGGGCGATCGGCCATCGCCGACGGTGGGCGGAACGGGGCAACGCGCGTGCTGCATCCATGAGCCGGCGATCCTTGCATTGGGTCGCCCGCAGAGTGCTGCAAGCCGGACGCGGGCGCCAGTGACCATCGGCATCGGACCCTGCCTGCCTCCGGGGCGGTTACCCTGTGTGGTGGAACTCCTGACCACGCCATGCCATGTCCATCGTCCTCACCGATTTCGCCCGTCCCCGCCTGTTCCCGCGCGTGCCGCGCGGCAACACCATCCAGGACTGCACTGCCGAGCAGTTCGAGGCACACCTCAATGCGCACGCGCCGCTGAAGGTGCTCGACGGCTACGCGCCGTTCTGCAAATTGTTCGTCTACGAGAACTGGACCAGCACGCGCTGCCTGACGGTGCCGATCACCGAGGCCAACCGCCACCAGCTGCGCAGCGCTTACGAGGCGCGCAACCGCGAGGAACTGCCGGTGCTGGTGCGCTGGTTCGAGGGCGTGGAATCGCCGCGCGCGAACTACCTGGTGGTGATCCTGTACAGCGCCGGGCAGCTGGCGAAGGAAGGTTCGCCGATCGAGGCCGACTGGGGCATCGTCGGCTGCATCTACACCGCCGAACCGGAAGAAGTGCCGATGGCGCCGATCACGATGATGCGCAATGCGCTGGGCGTGGAGGAAGGCGGTTCCGGCGTGCCGCTGGACCGGGAGGCCTACCAGCGCTCGGTGGCGTTCTGGGAGAACAACGCCAACTGGCGGCCGTGATCCAACAGGTGAACGTGCCGGTTGCGCACCGCGCTACCATGGCAGCACAACGATGCACGGAGCGCCGGATGATGATGGAACGCGTGATGCGATGGAGTGCACTGGCAGTGATGCTGCTTGCCGGTGGCGGGTGCTCGCCGGGATACGATGCCGGCGCCGCCTGCGGGAGCCTGACCGAGCTGGCGCCGGTCCGGGATGCCGGTGTCGAGCAGTTGCAGGCTTCGCAGGACGACGGACGCTGCACCTTCCGCGCACAGGGGCGCGATGCGGCAGCGTTGCAGCGCCAGCAACGCATGCTGGATGCCCTCGCCATCATCGCGTGTGGCCAGCCTGCGCAGGTACAGCCGGTGGCGGGCACAGCAGGGTTCGAACTGCAGATGCCGCCGCGTTGCCCGCTCTCGGCCCGCAGCTCGCTGTTCGTCCAGGACGACCCACGCTGGACGCTTGATCGTCCTTCGATGCCGGATTACCCGGCGGCGGCGCGTGCCGACAGGCAGGAGGGCATCGCTCACCTGCGCCTGCTGTTGGACGACGAGGGGCGCGTCAAGGCGGCCATCGTGGCCACATCCAGCGGCCACCCGTTGCTTGATGAAGCGGCGGGCAAGGCCGCGCTGGGATGGCGATCGAAGCGGGAGTGGTGGGCGTTCAGCACCACGCGCATGAACCTGGTGCGGACGACGGTGGCGTTCGCCGCCAACTAGCTGCCAGGCGACGACGTCAGCGCTGTCCACTCCCACCACGGGTAGTGGTACTCGCGGTCGATGGCCTGCCAGTACCGGCCGCACTGTACGCACGAGACCGTATGGCAGTCGCCCCAACCGCCTTCGGCTTCTTCCACCGAGCACAGCTGCATCTGGCCCTGTTCAACCAGACGACGGGGATCAAAGAACGGGTAGCCGGGGTTGAGCGCGCACAGGCAACCCTCGCGCGCCTGCCAGTAGCGCAACCGACGCAGGGCCGCCTTCAGGTGGGCCTGGTTGCTGATCAGCATGCCGCCGAGGGCGATGCCCTGGCAGCTGCGCTCGATCAGATCCACATGCACGGCCAACGCGTCCAACGATGCGGCATCGAACAGGCGCGCGACGGTGCGCGCGGCGTCAGTGATGCGCGTTGCGTCGCGCGAGAGCAGGTCCTGCAGCAGCACGTCGGCCTGTGCACCTTCGAGCCGGGATATCTGCGCTGCAGGCCACGGCCAGCGCATCAGCGCGCCTTGCCGATGGCAGCGTAGCGGCCGGCAGTCAGCCGCAGCAGGTCGGCCGGTGCCAGTTCCACCTCCAGGCCACGGCGCCCGGCGCTGACATGCAGCGCGGGCAGCGCTTCGGCGCTGGCGTCCAGGAAGGTACGCAGGCGCTTCTTCTGCCCGAGTGGGCTGATACCACCGACCAGGTAGCCGGTCGCGCGCTGTGCGGCATCGGCGGCGGCCATATCGCACTTCTTGCAGCGGGCGGCTTCGGCCAGCGCCTTCAGGTCGAGCTGGCCGGCGACCGGCACGATCGCCACCAGCAGTTCGTGCGCTTCAGTGCTGGCCAGCAGGGTCTTGAACACCTGGGCCGGGTCGAGGCCGAGCTTGTCGACGGCTTCGCCGCCATACGATTCGGCATGGGCGTCGTGCACGTAGCTGCGCACGGTGTGGGCGATCTTTTCGCGCTTGAGCAGGTTGATGGCCGGGGTCATGGGCGCATCCTAGCGCGGGGCAGGGGTGTTGCCTTGACCGAGACTCGCGCATCAACGCAGAACGGGCCCCCGCAGGTGCCCGTTCCGGCTGTGATCGTCGGCATGCAGGATCAGCGCGACATCGACTGCTGTGTCTGCATCTGTTCCTGGGTCTGCCGCTGCGACAGTTCGCTGTCCAGCGCCTGGCTCTGCCGCGTGCTGTCCTGCAGGTTGCGGTTCACCGCCTGCGACAGATCGACGTAAGTGCGGTGCATGGCGGGATCGCCCAGCTGGCCCTGCACCGCGAACACGCCCTGGTTGTCCGGCCGTGCCAGCACGAGATCGACCTGGCTCATGCCGGCCAACTTGGACTCGTAAGCCACCTGGCCTGCGGCGTTCTCGAGCTGGCCGCGGTCATTGAACAGCGGCGACAGGCCGCCCTGGCGGCGCTGTTCTTCCAGCGTCTCCAGCTTCTCCACGACCTGCTGGTAGCGCGGGTTGTCGGCGTGGCCCGGGGTGGCCATGGTCGGTTCGGCGGCCTGCTGTTGCTGTTGCGCGATGGCCTTGTCGAGCGCACCCAGCGTGGTGGCACCGGCCTTGCCGTCGACGGTGAGCTGGTGCTCACGCTGGAACTGCTTGACCGCTTCCAGGGTGCCGGGCCCGAAATCGCTGTCGGCCACCAGCGGTTTGCCGTCCTTGCCCAGGTAGCCCAGGTCGGCCAGCTTCTGCTGCATCGCCTGTACCTCATCGCCCCTGGCGCCACTGACCAGGACGCCGTTGCCGCCGGGCGAGCCATGCGAGGGGGCATGAGTGGGGGTGATGCCCAGCTGGGTCATGGCCCGGTCGAAGCGCTCATCGCGGCTGGTGACGGCGGCCGGCGACTGGATGCCGTATTGGGTGGCATCGACGAAGGCCTGCACGTCGGCGCGGGTCGGCGGATTGCCGGCCTGCACGGTACCGCCCTGCAGCTTCTCCGCATTGCCGGCCAGATAGTTGATGAACTGCGGGCCCATGCTGCCGAACTGGTTGTCATAGTCGGCCATGGCCAGCTGCAGTTCCGGGTTGGCCACGATGGCATCGGCAGCGGCCGGGTTGGTCGCACGCACCTTGGCGATGGCTTCATCGACGCGCTCGATGGCGCCGTCCAGCTTGGCGTTGGTGAGCTGGTCCATCTTCGCCTGCGGAATGGCCTGCAACTTGGCATCAAGCGCGGCAAGCTGCTGGCTGCTCAGCCCTCCCTGCTGCGACAACAGCTCGATGTCAGCGGCGGTGAACCCGTTGTCGCGCAGGAAGCGCCTGGCCTGGGGGTTGCCGCCGACATCGAACTGCACCAGCCCGAACGAATAGGTGCTGGCGCCTTTCTGGGCGTATGAGAAGTGGTCCAGGTGGCGGGTGTTGCCGCCCAGTTCGGTATGCAGGAACAGCGTGGACAGCTGCTCGCGGGTGAGGGTGGAATCCGTTGCCATGGTCATCGTCCTTCAATGAGGAAAAAGGAGCCGGGCATGCCCAGCCGATCTCAACCGGCGCAGTGCTGCTGGGTGAAGCCGAGCAGCTGGCGGGTGGCCTGGGCGCCATAAGCGGCCGCTGCCGGTTCGAGCGCGAACTGGCCGACCATCTGGTTGCTGCACAGCTGCACGGTGCGCTTGCCGGCGGTGGTTTCCTGGGTGCAGTGGGCGGCCAGCAGGGCGTTGGGGCCGCCGCCCATGTTGGTGGCCGCGGTGCAGCCCAGCAGGCGGCCTTCCTGGCCGTTCTCCCGCAGCAGCGTGTTGAAGTTCGCCAGCTGGCTGTTGGGGTCGCGCAGCACCAGCAGGTCCACGCACTGCTGCTGGCCGTCGGGCACTTCGCAGGCGTCCTGGTCGACCAGGCCGTCGCGCGTGGCCGACAACACCTTCAGGCGGTCGGCAAATACCTGTTGCAGGCAGTGCGCGTCACCGCACAGGTCGCGCGTGTGCTGGATCCAGCGCTGCTGCTCGGCCTGCAGCTTGTCCTTGCCGGCGGCATCAAGGGTTTCGCGTGCAGTGGCTTCGGCCTTGGCCAACTCGCCTTCCTGCTGCAGCAGGGCGGGGTCGTTGCAGATCAGGGTCTGCACCGGCGATGCCCCCTCGGTGCAGGCCGTGTTGCTGCCCGTGGCCGCTGCCGGGGCGTCGGCTGCCTTGTCGGCGCTGGCCTGTCCGGTGGCCGCTGCCGGAGCGGTGGCCCCACCATCGCCGGCCGGAGGGGTGCAGGCGGCCAGCAGGGCCACCCAGCACAGGGTCATCAGGGGCTTCATCGCCCGGGTCATTCGGTCACGGTTGCGCGGCATGTCCTGTCCTTTGGTGTCTGCGTCCCGGCGCATGGCCTGCCGTTGGCAGTCCATGGGGGCGTAAAGCCTAGCAAGCGGCTTCTTAGGGCTCTGTGACAGGGCGCGCGGATCTTCTGCCGGGTGCCGCAACGCAGAACGGGCGCCCAAGGGCGCCCGTCCGTGCATTGCATGCCCGGTAGTGCCGGCCGCTGGCCGGCACCCCCGCAGCCATCAGTAGCGGTAGTGGTCCGGCTTGAACGGGCCTTCCACCGGCACGCCGATGTAGTCGGCCTGTTCCTGGCTCAGGGTGGTCAGCTTCACGCCGATCTTTTCCAGGTGCAGGCGGGCCACTTCTTCGTCCAGCTTCTTCGGCAGCAGGTAGACCTTCTTCTCGTAGCTGTCCTTGTTCGCCCACAGGTCGATCTGTGCCAGGGTCTGGTTGGCGAAGCTGTTGGACATCACGAAGCTCGGGTGGCCGGTGGCGCAGCCCAGGTTCACCAAGCGGCCTTCGGCCAGCAGGAAGATCGCATTGCCGTTCGGGAAGATGTACTTGTCCACCTGCGGCTTGATGTTGACGTGCTTGACGCCGGCGAACGACACCAGCGCATCGACCTGGATCTCGTTGTCGAAGTGGCCGATGTTGCAGACGATGGCCTGGTCCTTCATCGCGCTCAGGTGCTCGATGCGGATGATGTCCTTGTTGCCGGTGGTGGTGACGTACAGGTCGGCACGGCCCAGGGTCGATTCGATGGTGTTGACTTCATAGCCTTCCATCGCCGCCTGCAGGGCGCAGATCGGGTCGATCTCGGTGACGATCACGCGCGCGCCGTAGGCACGCAGCGACGCAGCGCAGCCCTTGCCGACGTCGCCGTAGCCGCAGACCACGGCCACCTTGCCGGCCAGCATCACGTCCATCGCGCGCTTCAGGCCGTCGGCCAGCGACTCGCGGCAGCCGTACAGGTTGTCGAACTTGCTCTTGGTGACCGAGTCGTTGACGTTGATCGCCGGGATCAGCAGGGTGCCGGCCTGGGCCAGCTGGTACAGGCGGTGCACGCCGGTGGTGGTCTCTTCGGAGACGCCCTTCCAGTCCTTGACCACGCGGCCCCAATAACCCGGGCGCTCCTTGGCCACGCGCTTGAGCAGGTTCTTGATGACCTGTTCTTCGTGCGAGGAGGAGGTGGTGTTGACCCAGTCACTGCCGTTTTCCAGCTCGTAGCCCTTGTGGATCAGCAGGGTCACGTCACCACCGTCGTCGACCACCAGTTCCGGGCCGGTCAGGGTGCCGTCGGCCAGGGTGAAGGTCAGCGCGTCCAGGGTGCAGTCCCAGTACTCTTCCAGGGTCTCGCCCTTCCACGCGAACACCGGGGTGCCGGTGGCGGCGATGGCGGCGGCAGCGTGGTCCTGGGTCGAGAAGATGTTGCACGAGGCCCAGCGCACGTCGGCGCCGATGTCCTTCAGGGTCTCGATCAGCACCGCGGTCTGGATGGTCATGTGCAGCGAGCCGGTGACGCGCACGCCCTTCAGCGGCAGCTCGGCCTGGTACTTGCGGCGGATCGACATCAGGCCCGGCATTTCGTGCTCGGCGATGTCCAGTTCCTTGCGGCCCCAGTCGGCCAGCGTGATGTCGCGGATCTTGTAATCACCTTCGGTGGAGAAGGTCTTGGCAACAGCGTTCATTCGTGTGCTCCGGTTGTGGGCGAGCGGGTGCTCGCATCTAGCCGGGCGCCGTTGTTACAAAGCCACCTTACCGAGCCTGGCCGGGCCTCATGGAATCCGGTCGCAGCGCCCCTCGGCAGGGGAGAACGCCCATTATATCGCGGCCACGGCATGACATCCGGATGACCCAACCATCGGCAGGTGGGGGCGCGTGCATGGCCTGTTAAGGTCGGTGTTTTCACGCATCACACAGGTGGAACGATGAGCATGCACGCGCGCCGCACACGGCGCTGGACCGGCCTGGTCCTGTCGATGGGACTGCTGGCGGTGGCCCCGCTGGCCTGGGCCTTGTCCCCGCAGCCTGCTGCGGCGCAGGCCCCGGGCGTCAACGGCTACGAACTGCCCTCGGCGGCGCTGCAGGCGGTGGTGGACGCGCCCCGTGCGCCTTCGTTGTACCTGTCGCCACGCCGCGACGTGGCCGCGTTGATGCAGATGCCATCGCTGCCGTCGATCCAGGTGGTGGCGCAGCCGGAACTGAAGCTGGCCGGCCTGCGCATCAACCCGCGCACGTTCTCCGACAGCCGCTTCAGCTTCGGCGAGAAGCTGTGGCTGATGAACGTGGCCGATGGCAAGGAGCGGCAGATCAGCGGACTGCCGGCCAAGCTGTCGATCGCCAGCGTGATGTGGTCGCCAGACCAGAAGTGGCTGGCCTTCAACCAGGTCGACGCCGCCACCGGCGCCAATGAACTGTGGCTGGTGGACGTGGCCGGCGGCAGTGCCCGTCGTCTGGTTGCCGGCCTGAACACGGTGATCGGCAGCGGCTACCAGTGGTTGCCGGACAGCCGCAGTCTGGTGGTGTTCACGCGCCCGGCCAACCTCGGTGCGGCCCCCGCCGCCGACGGCATCCCGACCGGCCCGGCCGTGCAGCAGACCCGCCAGGGCGAGGGCGTGGTGTCGATCCGTACCTACCAGGACCTGCTGAGGAACGAAGCCGATGCGCGCCAGTTTGATTACTACGCCACCACGCAACCGGTGGAAGTCAGCCTGGACGGCAGCACCCGCGCGATCGGCGCGGCCGGCATCTTCATGGGCTTCGCGGTGTCGCCCGATGGCCGTTTCGTGCTGCGCCAGCCGGTGCAGCGCCCGTACTCGTACCTGGTGCCGGTAAGCAGCTTCCCGCGCCGCATCGAAGTGATCGAGCGTGCCAGCGGCAAGCTGGTGCACACCGTGGCGGTGCGGCCGCTGGTGGAAGGCCTGCCGACCGGCAACGATGCCGAAGTGACTGGCGTGCGCGACATCCGCTGGCGCGGCGATGTCGATGCCACCCTGGTCTGGGCCGAAGCGCAGGACGGCGGCGATCCGAACAGGGACGCCAAGGTGCGCGATGCGGTGCTGATGCAGGCCGCGCCTTTCGACAAGCCGCCGGTGACGCTGGCCCAGCTTGGCAGCCGGCTGGCCGGCATCAGCTGGGGCCGCGGCGACCTTGCCCTGCTGACCGAATCGTGGTGGAAGACCCGCAGGACCAAGACCTGGCTGATCGCCCCGGACAACGCCAGCGCCGAGCCGCGCCTGCTGTGGGATCGCGATGCACAGGACCGCTATGCGGATCCGGGCCGGCCGCTGATGGCCAGCGACGACCGCGGTCGCTCGCTGCTGCAGACCAGCGCCGATGGCAGCAGCCTGTACCTGGCCGGCGCCGGCGCTTCGCCGGAAGGCGATCGTCCGTTCGTGGACCGCTTCGACATCGCCAGCGGCAAGGCCACCCGCCTGTTCCACTCGCAGGCGCCGAGCTATGCGCTGCCGGTGGCATTGCTGGACGACCAGGCCAGCTCGCTGCTGCTGAGCCGCGAGAGCCCGGACGAGCCGGCCAACTTCTACGTGCAATCGCTGGCCGATGCAGGCGCTGCGCCACGTGCGCTGACCCACTTCGCGCATCCGCTGCCGCAGCTGAAGGGCGTGCAGAAGGAGCAGATCCGCTACAAGCGCAAGGATGGCGTCGACCTGACCGCAACCCTGCTGCTGCCGCCGGGCTACGATCCGAAGCGCGACGGCCCGCGCCCGCTGCTGATGTGGGCCTACCCGGGTGAGTTCAAGAGCGCGGCCGCGGCCAGCCAGGTCACCGATTCGCCGTACCGCTTCAATGCGGTCAGCTACTGGGGCCCGCAGGCGTTCCTGGCCAAGGGCTACGTGGTGCTGGCCAGCCCGTCGATGCCGATCATCGGCGAGGGCGACAAGGAGCCGAACGACACCTACGTCGAACAGCTGGTGGCCAACGCGCAGGCGGCCGTGGATGAAGTGGTGCGCCGTGGCGTGACCGATCGCGACCACATCGCCATCGGTGGCCATTCCTACGGCGCGTTCATGACCGCCAACCTGCTGGCGCACACCCGCCTGTTCAAGGCCGGCATCGCGCGCAGCGGCGCCTACAACCGCACGCTCACCCCGTTTGGCTTCCAGGCCGAAGAGCGCAACTACTGGCAGGCGCAGGACGTGTACCAGAAGATGGCGCCGTTCAACTACGCCGACAGGATCAAGGATCCGATCCTGTTCATCCACGGCGTGGACGACAACAACTCCGGCACGTTCCCGATGCAGAGCGAGCGCATGTTCGCCGCGGTGAAGGGCCTGGGGGGCACTGCGCGGCTGGTGATGCTGCCGAACGAGTCGCACGCGTACCGCGCGCGCGAATCGATCATGACCATGCTGGCCGAAAGCGAGCGCTGGCTGGAGCAGACCATCGGCCCGGCCGAGCAGGGCAAGGCGAAGAAGCAGCGCTGACCGGACCCGGTAGTGCCGGCCAGCGGCCGGCACTACCAGATGAAACCATTTTTGCATCGCAGCACGACGCCCGTTCTGGTTTAGGCTTGGGGCCTGGATCCGTTGACCGAGGCCTGTGCGTCGCCGATGAACGAGTACCGCAGCAGCATCGAGTTTGCTTCTCCCGATCTTCCGCTTCGCGATGATGTGCGCCGGCTCGGCGCACTGGTCGGTGACCTGCTGGTCGAGCAGGTATCGGCAGCCTTCCTCGACGATGTCGAAGACGTGCGTACCCGCGCCATCGCCCGCCGCGAGAACCAGGCACCGCTGTCGGAGCTGGCCGAAGGGTTGGCCGGACGCACGCCGCAGCAGGCCGAGACCATGGTGCGGGCCTTCAGCACTTACTTCCAGGTGGTCAACATCGCCGAGCGCGTGCATCGCATCCGCCGCCGCCGCGACTACCAACGCGCCGGTACCGCCGGGGCGCAGCCCGACGGCCTGCAGGATGCGCTGCAGCACCTGAAGGCGCAGGGCGTGGGCCTGGACGAGCTGGCGCAGTGGTTGCCCCGGATCGACATCGAACCGGTGTTCACCGCGCACCCGACCGAAGCGGTGCGCCGTGCGCTGCTGGAGAAAGAGCAGCTGATGGTGGCCAGCCTGGTCGACAACCTCGACGGCCAGCGCACGCCGGGGGAAGCTGCCGCCGATGCCGCGCGCTTCCGCATGGCGCTGACTGCCTCGTGGCAGACCACCGATTCCTCGCCGGTGCGGCCCACCGTCGATGACGAGCGCGAGCACGTGGGCTTCTACCTGGTGCAGGTGCTGTACCGGGTGATACCGGTGCTGTACGAATCGCTGCAGCAGGCGCTGCGCGATACCTACGGCGAAGAGCTGCCACTGCCGCGCCTGCTGCGTTTCGGTACGTGGGTGGGCGGCGACATGGACGGCAACCCGAACGTGGATGCCCACACCATCCGCAATACGCTGGATGCGCAGCGGCAGGCGGTACTCGCGCGCTACCAGAAGGAACTGCTGCAGCTGGCCAGCCTGCTCAGCCAGTCCACCGAGCGGGTGGGCGTGAGCGATGCGCTGCAGGCGCGCGTGGCGCAGTACGAGCAGCTGCTGCCGCAGGTGCAGTCGCGGCCACGCCATGCCGACATGCCGTACCGCCTGCTCAACGACCGCATGCGCGCACGCCTGCAGGCAACGCTGGACGATGGCGAGGGCGCTTACGCCGGCCCGGACGAACTGATCGACGACCTGCAGCTGATCCTGGACAGCCTGCGCGCGAACCGCGGCCAACATGCCGGTGGCTTCGCCGTGCAGCGCCTGCTGTGGCGGGTAAAGACCTTTGGCTTCCACCTGGCGCGGTTGGACGTGCGCCAGGAATCGAGCGTGCACGCGCGCGCGCTGGCCACCGTGCTGGGTGGCGATGCCGCGTGGGACGGTCTGGATGCATTGGGTCGCGCGCGGCTGCTGGCGCCGCATGCCAGTGGGGACGCACCGTTGCCGAAGGGCGACGATGAAGGCAACCGGCGACTGGACGCCGTGTTCGCGGCGTTGGCCGATGCGCGTGCGCGCCATGGCGGCGATGCACTGGGCAGCTACATCATCTCGATGGCACATGACCGCAGCGACGTGCTGGCGGTGCTGGCGCTGGCGCGCCGTGGCGGCCTGGTGGAAGGGAACGGCTCAGTGCCGCTGGATATCGCGCCGCTGTTCGAGACGGTGGACGATCTCAAGCGTGGTACCGCGACCCTGCGCGATCTGCTGGCCGACCCGGTGTACCGCGCGCACCTGCATGCACGCGATGACGTGCAGATGGTGATGCTGGGCTATTCGGACAGCAGCAAGGACGGCGGCATCGCCGCTTCGCGCTGGGGCCTGCAGCGTGCGCAGGTGGAGCTGCTGGAGGTGGCGGCCGAGGCCGGCATCCGCCTGACCTTCTTCCATGGCCGTGGTGGTTCGATCAGCCGCGGTGGTGGCAAGACCACGCACGCGGTGGATGCCTCGCCGCGGGGCAGCATCGATGGCCGCCTGCGGGTGACCGAGCAGGGCGAGGTGATCCATCGCAAATATGGCATCCGTGCACTGGCCCTGCGGTCGCTGGAGCAGGCCACCGGCGCGGTGCTGCGCGCCAGCCTGCGCCCGCGTGCCGCCGAACCCCGCGAAGATGAGTGGCGACCGGTGATGGACGCGGTGGCGTCCGCCAGCAGCGAGGTGTATCGCGCCTTCGTCGGCCAGGCCGGCTTCATGGACTACTTCCGCACTGCCACGCCGATCGACGTGATCGAGCGGATGACGCTGGGCTCGCGGCCGTCACGCCGGCTCGGCCAGGACGCGGCACTGGGCAACCTGCGTGCGATTCCATGGGTGTTCGCCTGGAGCCAGGCGCGTGCGGTGATTCCCGGCTGGTACGGCGTGGGCAGCGGACTGCAGGCGGCGGTTGATGCCGGCCACGAACAGACCCTGCGCGATATGGCGCGGGACTGGCCGTTCTTCCGTACGTTCCTGGACGACATCGCGATGGTGTTGTCCAAGGGGGATATCACCATTGCCGAGCAGTTTTCGCTGTTGTCGGGTGAACTGCACGGGCACTTCTTCCCGCAGGTCCAACGTGAGCTTGAACTCACCCGGCACTGGCTGCTGGCGCTGATGGACCAGCGGACGCTGCTCGACCACGATGCGCGGCTGGCGTTGTCGATCCGCCTGCGCAATCCCTACGTCGATCCGATCAGCGTGCTGCAGGTGGATCTGCTGCAGCGCTGGCGGGCCAGCGGGCGCGAGGATGACGACCTGCTGCGTGCGCTGGTGGCGTGCGTGAACGGTGTGTCGCAGGGCGTGCAGAACACGGGTTGATCCGCATCCGCCGGGCGTGGCCCGGCGCTACCTGCCTCGGTGGGTGCGGGGCTTGCCCCGCACGCCCTCACTCTTCGGGTGACGGCGGGTTCGACGCCAGCAGTTCCAGATGGCGCTGCTCCATTTCCTGGCGCAGCTGGCGGCGGATCTGTGCCGCGGCCTGGCGGCGCTTCTCGTCCGAGGTGGCCGGCTGCAAGGGCGGCACCGGCGTTGGACGGCCTTCCTCATCCACGGCCACCATGGTGAAGAAGCAGCTGTTGGCGTGGCGCACGCTGCGCTTCAGGATGTCTTCGGCCACCACCTTGATGCCGATCTCCATTGACGAGGTGCCGGTGTAATTGACCGAGGCCAGGAAGGTGACCAGTTCGCCCACCGCGATCGGCTGGCGGAACATCACCTGGTCCACCGACAGGGTGACCACGTAGCTGCCGGCGTAACGGCTGGCGCAGGCATAGGCCACCTGGTCGAGCAGGCGCAGAATGGCGCCGCCGTGGACCTTGCCGGAGAAATTGGCCATCTCCGGCGACATCAGCACGGTCATGGACAGCTGGTGGGTTTTCAGTTCGGTCGACATGCGGCGATTGTATCGGCAACCGGGTAGTGCCGGCCGCTGGCCGGCAACCGCGCACGCCTTCCCGCATGCCATGAAAAAGCCGGCCAGCGGCCGGCTCTACCAGAAAAGAGAAGGGCCGCTTGCGCGGCCCTTCGTGTTTCTTACTTCAGCTTCGCATCGGCGCGCAGGGCGGCGGCGCGGTCGGTCTTCTCCCAGGAGAAGGCCGTGGCGTTGACGGTCTCGCCTTCGCCGTTGAGGTAGCTGAATTCCTTCGGCTTGCGGCCGAAGTGGCCGTAGGCGGCGGTCTGCTGGTACATCGGGTGCACCAGGTCCAGCATCTTGATGATGCCGTACGGGCGCAGGTCGAAGTGCTTGCGGATCAGCTTCTCGATCTTGTCGTCACTGATCTTGCCGGTGCCGAAGGTGGTGACCGAGATCGAGGTCGGCTCGGCCACGCCGATGGCGTAGGAGACCTGGACTTCGCAACGGTCGGCCAGGCCGGCGGCAACCACGTTCTTGGCGACGTAGCGGGCAGCGTAAGCAGCCGAACGGTCGACCTTGGACGGATCCTTGCCGGAGAAGGCGCCGCCACCGTGACGGGCCCAGCCGCCGTAGGTGTCGACGATGATCTTGCGGCCGGTCAGTCCGCAGTCGCCCACCGGGCCGCCGATCTCGAACTTGCCGGTCGGGTTGATGTGGAACTTGGTGCCCTTGTGCAGCCACTTGGCCGGCAGCACCGGCTTGATGATCTCTTCGCGGACGGCCTCGATGAGGTCCTTCTGCTTGATGCCCGGGGCGTGCTGGGTCGACAGGACCACGGCGTCGATGGCCGAGACCACGCCGTTCTCATAGCGCAGGGTGACCTGGCTCTTGGCGTCCGGGCGCAGCCACGACAGCGGCGAGTTCTTCTTCTTGCGGATCTTGGCCTGCTGCTCGACCAGGCGGTGCGACAGGTGGATCGCGGCCGGCATGTAGCTGTCGGTCTCGTTGGTGGCATAGCCGAACATCAGGCCCTGGTCGCCAGCGCCCATTTCTTCCGGCTTCTTGCGGTCCACGCCCTGGGCGATGTGCGGGGACTGCTTGCCGATCAGGTTCAGCACGCCGCAGGTGGCGCCGTCGAAGCCGACGTCGGAGCTGTCGTAGCCGATGTCCGTGATGACCTTGCGGGTCAGTGCTTCCAGGTCGATCCAGGCACTGGTGGTGATCTCACCGGCCACGATGGCAACACCGGTCTTGACCATGGTCTCGCAGGCCACGCGGGCGCGCTGGTCCTGGGTCAGGATCGCGTCCAGCACCGCATCGGAGATCTGGTCGGCAACCTTGTCCGGATGGCCTTCGGAGACCGACTCGGAGGTGAAGAGATAGCTGGACATCAGGCGTAATATCCCTTGATTCGGATGGAAAGATGGGCGCGCATGATACACGGGGTGCGCCGCCTGTGCATTGTGAACCTGTACCGGTTGCCGGTGGTTAAGCCCATGTAGGCCCGGCAGGGGCCGTCCGGCCGGGATTGAGGCCCAGCCTCGAGGCCCAGTGTTCCACCAGCGTGACAACGCACCGGGCTGCTGCCGGCCTCGACCGCGCACGCCACGACGCCCGCCAGAGGCTGCCCGGCCGTCATCGTTCTGCCCCAAAACCGCCATCTGGCTGCCGCCTGCCGGGCGCAGGCTGTCGGCCAATCCGGCCGCCGGGCATGAGTGGATCCGCCATGCAGGAACTCGAACAGCGTCTCCAGCAACGCTTCCCCGATTGGTTCCATGGCCGTCGAGGCCAGCTGGCGCGGCCGCTGCTGCGCAGCGTGGGCCGCTGGTCGCGGTTGGACCAGATCGAAGCCTTCCTGCAGCGCAGCGCGGGATTGCGCGGATTCGGCTTCGTCGCCGCCGGCCTGGAGTTCATCGATGGCCAGTACCAGGTGGATCCGGCCGCGCTGGCGAAGATCCCGGCCACCGGCCGCCTGCTGATCGTTGCCAACCATCCCTCCGGGGCACTGGACGCGCTGGCCCTGCTGGACGCGGTCGGCCGCGTCCGCCGCGACGTGCGGATCGTGGCCAACGACCTGTTGGGGGCGATCGCGCCACTGCAGGACCTGCTGCTGCCGGTGCGCATCCTGGGTGGCAAGGCGCAGCGCGGCAGCCTGCATGCCGTGGAGGAAGCGTTGAACGCCGAGCAGTGCGTGATCGTGTTCCCGGCCGGCGAGGTTTCGCGGCTGTCGCTGCGCGGCATCCGCGATGGCCGCTGGCAGCGGGGGTTCGTCCGCTTTGCCCGCGCGGCCGGTGCGCCGGTGCTTCCGGTGCGGGTGGACGCGCGCAACTCCGCGCTGTTCTATGGCGCGTCGACCCTGTTCAAGCCGGCCGGCACTGCGCTGCTGGCGCGCGAGATGTTCACCCGTCGTGGCCGTCCGCTGCGGCTGAGCATCGGCGAGCCGATGCAGCTGGGCAAGGGCGGTGACCCGGGCGCCCAACTGCTGGCGGTACGCCGGGCGCTGTATGCACTGGGCCGCAATGGTGCGGCCGCCAATACCACTGCCTGCGCAGGCCCCGAGCCGCTGGCGGCCCCCGTGCCGCCTTCGCAGGTGGCTGCCGGCATTGCCGCAGCGACCCAGCTGGGCCAGACCGCCGATGGCAAGCAGATCCTGTTGGCGACCTGTACCGCCGATTCGCCGCTGCTGCTGGAGCTGGGCCGCCTGCGCGAGCTGACCTTCCGCCAGGTGGGCGAGGGCACCGGGCGCAGCCGCGATCTGGACGACTACGATCCGCAGTACGAGCACATCGTGATCTGGGACGCTACTGCGCAGCGCATCGCCGGCGCCTACCGCATCATGCGCGGCGCGCAGGCGCTGGCCCGTCACGGCCTGTCCGGGCTCTACAGCGCGTCGCTGTTCCGCTATTCCGACGATGCCATCACCCACATCGCCGAAGGCCTGGAACTGGGCCGCAGCTTCGTGGTGCCCGACTACTGGGGCAGCCGCAGCCTGGATTACCTGTGGCAGGGCATTGGTGCCTACCTGCAGTGCCGGCCGGGCATCCGCTACCTGTTCGGCGCCGTGTCGATCAGCGCGGCGCTGCCGCGTGATGCACGCGAGCAGCTGGTGGCGTACTACCAGCGCTACTACAGCGGTACCGCCGGCCTGGCCGAATCGAACCGCCCGTTCCAGTACTTCGCCGCGCCGCCGAGTTTCGGCGAGCTGGATGCAGGTGCCGCGTTCGATGTGCTCAAGGCCAACCTGGCTGCACTCGGTACCGGGGTGCCGACGCTGTACCGCCAGTACACCGATCTGTGCGAGCCGGGCGGTGCGCGTTTCCTTGCGTTCGGCGTCGACCCTGACTTCAGTGATTCGATCGACGGCCTGATCGAAGTGGACCTGTGCGCGATCCGGCCGAACAAGCGCAAACGCTACCTGCGCGACGCGGGGACGCCGGCATGAGCACGCTGGCGAACCTGTCGCCGCACCGGCGCGCAGTGTTCGTCTCCGACGTGCACCTGGGTTCACGTCATTGCCATGCCACCGAGCTGGCCCGGTTCCTCTCGCAGCTGCGCTGCGAACGGTTGTACCTGGTCGGCGACATCATCGACCTGTGGTGGATGGCGCATCGCCGCACCAACTGGCGGCAGTCGCACAGCGAAGTCATCCAGGCCCTGCACGCGCTGCGCCGTGCAGGGACCGAGATCATCTACATTCCCGGCAACCACGACGCATCGTTGCGCCACGTATGCGGGCTGATGCTGCCGGCCATGCAGGTGCGCCGCCGTGCCATCCATGTGACCGCCGATGGCCGCCGGTTGCTGGTCGCCCATGGCGACGACTACGACGGCGTGACCCACTTCGGCGGCCTGCAGGAAAAGTTCGGCGACTGGCTGTACTACCGCATCCTCACCGGCAACCAGGCGCTGAACGCCGTGCGGCGCCGGCTGGGCATGCGCTACTGGTCGCTGTCGGAGTTCCTGAAGAAGCGCAGCGGTGCCGCCGAACGCTATATCGAGCGTTTCGTGCAGGCCGGGCTGGATGACGTGCGCCGGCGCGGCCTGGATGGCATCGTGTGCGGCCACATCCACCGCGCGGCGCTGGTCGAACGTGATGGCCTGGTCTACGCCAACGACGGCGACTGGGTGGAGAGCCTGACCGCACTGGCCGAAGACCATGATGGTGCACTGCGCCTGCTCGACCACAATGGCCAGACCCTGGTGGAGCTGCCGGGGGCGCGGTTGTCGCAGGTGGCGTAACGCGCGTCTGGCCTCCTGCAGCCGAGCCCATGTTCGGCTGACGTGGCGCTGGACGAAGAGCAGCCGAGCATGGCTCGGCTCTACATACATCGCCTGCAAGCCGCTAGCATCGGTCCATGGATTCCCTGACCCAGATCGTGCTCGGTGGCGCCGTCGCCGCTGCCATCGCCCCGCCCGGACATCGCCGTGCGGCCCTGCTGGCCGGTGCCGCGCTTGGCACCCTGCCGGACCTCGATGCCCTGTGGCTGGGCTTCACCGCCGCCGACCCAGTGGCGAACATGATCGAGCACCGCAGTTTCAGCCATTCGCTGCTGGTGCTGCCCTGGGTGGCGGCACTGATCTGGTGGCTGTTCAAGCGCTTCGGCAATGGCCGCGTCGCCCAGTCACCAGTGCGCTGGTTCTGGGCGATCCTGCTGGCGCTGGTCACCCATCCCATGCTGGATGCGTTCACCGTCTACGGCACCCAGCTGTGGTGGCCGCTGCGCCCGCACCCGACCATGGGCTCCAGTGTCTTCATCATCGACCCGGGTTATACGGTGTGGCTGCTGCTGGGTTGCGTGCTGGCCTGGTTCGGTCGCGCCCGGCCCTGGGCGGGCAAAGTGCTGGGCGTGGCCCTGCTGCTCAGCAGTGGCTACCTGGGCTGGGGCCTGATCGCCAAGGCACAGGTTGACCGTGCCGCACAGCACAGCCTGGCCGCGATGGGCCTGGGCGATGCGCCGCGCTTCTCGGTGCCGATGCCGTTCAACACCCTGCTGTGGCGGGTGGTGGCGATGACGCCCAATGGCTACGTGGTGGGTGACCGCTCGCTGCTGGCCGACCGCGGGCCGATGCGGTTTGAAGGCCATGCGTCCAACGTGCAGGCCTTGCGCGAAGCGCAGGCCATCCCGGCGGTGCAGCAGCTGCAGTGGTTCAACCGTGGCTTCATGCGTGCGCAGGTGGTGGACGGCCGGTTGCTGCTGAGTGACCTGCGCATGGGCCTGGAACCGGACTACACCTTCAACTTCGTCGTGGCCGAGCAGGCCGAGGGGCAGTGGCGGCCAATCACGCCCGGGCAGGTGCGCGTGGATTACAGCAGTCCCGCCGCGCGCGCTGACGCCGGTCGCCGGTTGGCCGCCATGTGGCAGCGGATCTGGCATCAGCCGGCAGCACCGCCGGGTGCGGTCGACCATACCGCCGTGCATTGATCAGTAGATCCACGCCATGCGTGGATGGCGGGGGCATCGGTGGTCGCCGCCCCGCACGGCGTGGCTCCACCGAATCAATACACCGTGGCGCGGCCCTGCACGAACGAATAGAAGAACACCGCGTTCGGGTCGTTCTGCACCAGGCGGAACTCGCGACGCATGCCTTCCACGGTGTCCTCGTCCACCGAGCCGGCCTGCAGCAGCTGGTCGGCCGCCGACAGCAGCAGTTGTTCCCAGAACGCGATCATCGTCTTGCGACGGGCCGGTTCGCGGTTGTCCAGGTGGATGGTCTTGATCTCGGTATGCACGTCGCGGAAGCCGCCGGCCAGCAGCAGGTTGCCCAGCTTGGCGCCGACGAACGGATCTCCCCCGTGGTCGTACTGGAAATCGTTGAACGCCATCCAGTAGCGCCAGATGTGCGGCGAGTACGGGTCGAGCAGGAACGAGGCATTCATCACCTCGGTGATGTACACCGGCGAACCCGGCGCCAGCACGCGGCGCACCTCGCTCAGTACGCGTGCTGGTGACGGCACGTGCTCCAGCACCCAGCACAGGAACGCCGCGTCGAAGCTGCGTGCCTCGAACGGCAGCTCGCCGGCGTCGGCCTGCTGCAGGGTGTAGCGGTCGCTGCACCACGGTGTGCGCGCCAGGTTCTCGCGCGCGGTGGCCAGCTGCGTTTCGCTCAGGTCCACGCCGGTCACGTGCAGCTCGGGGAAGCGGCGCAGCAGGATCTCGGTCTGTGCGCCGACGCCGCTGCCGACTTCCAGCAGGCGCCGCGCGCCGCTGTAGTCGATCTGGCCGAAGATGCTCGATTCCAGTAGCCGGGCCTGGGTCATCAGGCGCTGCTGCTCGGTGCCGGAGAACCCGTGCAGGTAGGTCGGGGAGGAGATCGGCGGAGTCATGACGGCGGGCTCTTGTAGCGTCGAGCTGGCTCGACTGTTCGGAAACGCGGGGCGGGCGGCTCAGGCCGCCGAAGACAGCGCCGGTTCCCCGGCGATCAGGCGGTCGAAGTACTCGGTGGTCAGGGCGATCTGGCTCTGCGGGTCTTCGGCGCGGTTGACCACTGCGCGGAAGGCGGCGTTCTCCGGCCGGTCCTTGGCGTACCAGCCCAGGTGCTTGCGCGCGATGCGCACGCCCTGCGGTTCGCCGTAGAACGCATGCAGTGCATGCAGGTGGCCGAGCAGGATGTCGCGCACTTCCGCCAGCGATGGCGGCGGCAGTTCCTCGCCGGTGGCCAGGTAGTGCGCCACCTCGCGGAAGATCCACGGCCGGCCCTGCGCGGAGCGACCGATCATCACTGCATCCACGCCGGTTTCCTTCAGGACGTACGCGGCCTTCTGCGGCGAGTCGATATCGCCGTTGGCGATCACCGGAATGCGCAGCGCCGCCTTGATCTCGCCGATGGTGCCGTACTCGGCCTGGCCGGTGTAATGCTGGTCGCGGGTGCGCCCATGCACGGCCAGCGCGGCGATGCCGCTGGCCTCGGCGATGCGCGCGATCACCGGGCCATTGCGGTGGTCGCAATCCCAACCGGTGCGGATCTTCAGCGTGACCGGCACGTCCACCGCGTTGACCACGGCTTCGAGGATGCGCGCCACCAGCTGTTCGTCGCGCATCAGTGCCGAGCCGGCCCAGGCGTTGCACACCTTCTTGGCCGGGCAGCCCATGTTGATGTCGATGATCTGCGCGCCGTGGTCCACGTTGTAGCGCGCGGCCTCGGCCAGCTGCTGCGGCTCGGTGCCGGCGATCTGCACGCTGATCGGGGCCGGTTCACCCTCATGGTCCATGCGGTGGATGGACTTGCGCGTGTTCCAGAAGCGCGGGTCGCTGATGGTCATTTCCGAGGCGGCCAGCCCCGCACCCAGCCGTTTGCACAGCAGGCGGAAAGGCTTGTCGGTGACGCCGGCCATGGGCGCCAGCACGACGTTGGGGGCAATGGTGTACGGGCCGATCTGCATGCGCCCATTGTAGGGCGCGGGCGGCGGTACGGCCGTGTCGGCGGCGTTCGGGTTCAGGCCGATCGGCACCGACCTCATGCCGTACCGGCATCAGCAGATGCTTGACGGTTGCTTCCACCGCCCCCAAGTGCGGGCGATGGTGGGCGGCTACCCCAGGCTCTGCCAGGCCTGGCGGGTACCCAGCGCGAAGGCCAGCCCCAGGCCGAGGCAGGCCAGTGAACTGACTACCCAGAAGTGCCGGCCGTTGTATCCGGGCCGGAGCAGCGCCAGCCCGAAGCCCATCGCCGCGCGCAGCAGCAACAGCAGGGCGATGCCCGACAGCACCGGACGGCTGGCCGGCAGCGGCGAATGCCAGCCTGCGGCTGCCAGCGCGTACAGCGTCCAGGCGACCAGCACAGCAGTAATGCCGGCGGTCATCAGCGGTGGCCACCAATGCCCCGCCTGTGCCAGCCGGACCATGCGCGGGCCAGCACCGAACCACCGGTACCAGGGTGCCCCAAAGGCAATGCAGCCGATATGCAGCAAGGCTGCGATGGCACTGCCGGCGGCGGCAACCAGCAACCAGGGGAATCCGTCCATGTCCTGCCCACGCTGAAATGCTGCGCGGATGGTGGGTGAGGGGCGGGATGTGGGCAATGCGACCGGCAGTCGCAGCTGTTCGATGCCACCGCCGGTGATGGCGCTGCGCTCAGCGCGGCGGATCGATCTGCAACCCGGTGCCGAGATGGTCCAACGCCACGTCCACGCGTGGCAACCGCTGCCGGCCCTGCGGCCACAACAGGCGCAACGGCAGGCCGCGGCAGTCCAGCGACGGCAGGATCGACACAAGGCTGCCGCGCGCCAGCGCATCATCGACCAGCCAGGTGGCCAACTGCGCGATGCCGAAGCCGGCCTCGACCGCAGCCACCTGGGCCTCGGCGCTGCCAACCACCAGGCGCGCGCGGGCCTGCAGCGGTGTACTGCGCTGCCCGCCATCGGCCACCTGCCACGGCCCGATGCTGCCGTCGGCGCGTCCGAACAGCACGCCGTCATGCCCGGCCAGCTCGGCCGCGGATGTCGGCAGGCCATGTCGCTCCAGATAGGCCGGGGACGCACAGAAGCGAAGGCATTCGTAGCCGAGCAGGCGGCTGCCCAGGGTGGCCGGCAGCGGCTCCGGTCCACCGATGCGCACGGCCAGGTCGATGCCGTCATCGGTCAGGTCCACAAAGCGGTCGCTGAAGGTCACCTGTGGCCGCAGCTGCGGAAACGTGTCGGCCAGCTGCAGCAGCAACGGCCAGACTTTCAGTCGCCCGAAGGTGGCTGGTGCATCCACCCGCAGGCGGCCCACGGGAGCGTCTGCGTGCGACGCCAGCACCGACTCGGCATCGGCCAGTTCGCCAAGCACCCGCACGCAGGTGCGGTAGAAGCCCTCACCGGCCTCGGTCAGGCGAAGGCGGCGCGTGCTGCGTTCGAACAGCCGGGCTCCCAGCCGCGCCTCCAGCCGTGCGATGGTCTTGCCCACCGCAGAACTGGTCAGGTGCAGGCGTTCGGCGGCGGCAGTGAAGCTGCCGGCATCGGCGGTGGCGACGAAGGCCTCGATGCCGCGCAGACGCTCGGTGGGAAGCATGGGGAATTTCGGTCCGGAATCGATGGAAAATATAGCAGTAATCGGAACTCGGGGAGGAAATAGGCTGGTGGCCCCTGTCCTGATGCCCGCTCATGTCCACCCTCG
This sequence comes from Stenotrophomonas sp. 85239_Sma, assembly GCF_056481725.1. Taxonomy (NCBI): domain Bacteria; kingdom Pseudomonadati; phylum Pseudomonadota; class Gammaproteobacteria; order Lysobacterales; family Lysobacteraceae; genus Stenotrophomonas; species Stenotrophomonas sp. 85239_Sma. The sequence continues at coordinate 736,303 of NZ_CM151163.1, forward strand.
ATTCCACCGTGGCCGCTGTCCACGCAAACGCTCGCGCACGTCTTCCGGTCGTCCTGCTGGCGGTGTCCGCCTTCGTCATCGTCACCACCGAATTCCTGATCGTCGGCCTGTTGCCCGCGCTGGCGCGCGACCTTGGCCTGGGCATCGCCCGCGCCGGGCAGCTGGTCACCTTGTTCGCGTTCACCGTGATGCTGGCCGGGCCACCATTGACTGCGCTGCTGTCACACGTTGGCCGGCGCCCCCTGTTCGTGGTCATCCTGCTGTTGTTCGCGGGTTCCAACGCGCTGGCTGCGATGGCCACGCAGCCGTGGCTGCTGGCGCTGGCGCGGGTGCTGCCAGCACTGGCCCTGCCGGTGTTCTGGGGCACGGCCAGTGAGACTGCTGCGCAGCTGGCCCCGGCAGGACAGGGCGGTCGTGCGGTCGCGCGGGTCTACCTGGGTATCACCGCCGCAATGCTGTTCGGTATCCCACTGGGTACGTTGGCCGCCGACGCCCTCGGTTGGCGCGGCAGCTTCTGGCTGTTGGCGGCCTTGTCGCTGTTGATGGCGGGCGCGTTGGCGTTGTGGATGCCGGGCGCCGTGGCCGGACCGCGGCGCGCGCTGGGCGAACAGGCACGTGTGTTGCGCCAACCGCAGTTGCTGGGCCATGTGCTGCTGTCGGTGCTGGTGTTCACCGCGATGTTTGCTGCCTACACCTACCTGGCCGATGTACTGGAGCGCCTGATGCAGGTACCGGCCGCACAGGTGGGCTGGTGGCTGATGGGCTTCGGGGCCGTCGGGCTGATCGGCAATGCACTGGGCGGGCGCTGGGTCGATCGTGCGCCGCTGGGCGCGACCCTGGTGTTCTGCGCAGTGCTGGCGCTGGGCATGCTGGCCAGTGTCGGGCTGGCCGGCCACGGCACGCTCGTGCTGATCGCACTGGCCCTGTGGGGCGTGGCGCATACCGGATTGTTCCCGCTATGCCAGGTGCGGGTGATGCGTGCGGCGCCACAGGCGCAGGCGCTGGCGGGAACCTTGAATGTGTCTGCGGCCAATGCCGGAATCGGCCTGGGCGCGCTGCTGGGAGGTGGGACCATCGAACGCTTCGGCCTGGCTTCGCTGGGCGTGGTGGCCGCTGCCGTGGCGCTGCTGGCAATCGCAGCTGGGCTGCTGCTGCGAAGTGCGGAGGAACCATAAAAAAGCCCGGGTGTCTGCACACCCGGGCTTCTCATCCACGCATGGCGTGGATCTATTTTGCTTCAGCGTCGGCCGGTGTGAAGCGCGGCATCGCCGCTGCAGCGCCTTCCTTCTCGGTCGAGCGACCGGCGAACTGGTTGGCGAAGCGCACGTGGCGGGCGAACGGGGCGTCGGCCACCTGCGCCAGCGACGCGGCCAGCGCACCGTTGAAGGCATCACCGGCACCGGTGGTGTCGATCGCCTGCACCTGTTCGGCACCCACGCGGTAGTACGGCTGGGTATCGCCGCGCAGGTTCTCGTCGGCATGCGACACGAACACGCCCACCGAACCGAGCGTGACCACCACGGTACCGTTGCCGACCAGCTTGCGGCACAGCGCGTGCAGGCTGGCGCCATCCAGCGCGGCGACGTCGTTGGCATCCACGCGCTCACCGACATGGCGGCCGAGCAGGGCGGCGAACTCGGTCTCGTTCGGGGTGATCACATCGGCCAGCTTGAGCAGACCGATGGTCGAGGGGGCATCGGCCGGTGCGGTGTTGAGCACGGTGGTGACGCCGCCCTCGCGGGCCGTGGCCAGTGCCGCTTCGATGGTCTGCACCGGCGATTCCAGCTGCGCCAGCACCACCTTGGCACTGGTCAGCAGGGCCTGCTGCTGTTGCAGGAAGTCGGTGCTCAGCGCAGCGTTGGCGCCCGGGCCGATCACGATGGTGTTGCGGCCACGGGCATCGACGTAGATGCCCGCGGTGCCGGTCGGCTCGCTGCTGGCTTCGGCGATCAGACCGAAGCCGTCCTGTGCGGCCAGTTCGTGCGCGGTGGCGCCACCGGCGTCGTCGCCCAGCGCGCACACGAAGTGGGTGTCGGCACCGGCGCGGCAGGCCGCCACAGCCTGGTTGAAGCCCTTGCCACCGGGGCCGGTGCTGTAACGGCCGGCAATGGTCGCACCCGGTGCCGGCAGCGACTCGCACCGCCACACGTGATCGACATTGAAGGAACCGACGACAACGACACTGCTGCTCATAGGGAATCTTTTCTCAACCAAGGGTTCAACTGAAGTGCGTCAGCACGCCGGCGATGGTCGCCGTCATGAAGGTGGCAATGGTACCGCCCAGCACGGCGCGCAGGCCGAACTTGGCCAGGTCGTGGCGACGTTCCGGGGCCAGGCCGCCGATACCGCCGATCTGGATCGCGATCGAGCTGAAGTTGGCGAAGCCGCACAGCGCGTAGGTGGCGATCAGGCGACCTTCCTCGGACAGGCTCACGCCAGCGATCTGGCCGTTCACGATCTGCGACAGTTCGGTGTAGGCCACGAACTCGTTGATCACGACCTTCTGGCCGATCAGCGAACCGACGGTGGTGGCATCGGCCCACGGGGTGCCGATCACCCAGGCGATCGGGGCCAGCACGTAACCGAAGATGGTCGACAGGTTGGTCGGCTTGCCGATGGCAGCAGCCAGGCCGGTCACATCGCCGATCCAGGTCAGCGGGGCGTTCAGCAGCGCGATCAGGGCGATGAAGGCCAGCAGCATCGCGCCGATGTTCAGCGCCAGCTTCAGGCCGTCACCGGCGCCGGCGGCGGCCGCGTCGATGATGTTGCTGGAGGTCTTCTCGACTTCCATCTTCACCGTGCCGCGGGTGAGCGGGGTGCCGGTTTCCGGGATCAGCAGCTTGGCCACGACCAGGGTGGCCGGTGCTGCCATGATGCTGGCCGCCAGCAGGTGCTTGGCGTAGAAGGCCTGCTGCGCCGGATCACCGCCGCCGAGCATGCCCACGTAGGCCGCCAGCACGCCGCCGGCGATGTGCGCCATGCCGCCGATCATCATGGTCAGCAGCTCGGACTGGGTCATCCTGGCGATGTACGGGCGCACGGTCAGCGGCGCCTCGGTCTGGCCGATGAAGACGCTGGCGCAGACGCTGGTGGTTTCCGCGCCGGACACGCGCATCACCTTGGTGATCGACCACGCCATCACGCGCACGATCGCCTGCATGATGTTGAGGTGGTACATCACCCCCATCAGCGCCGAGAAGAAGATGATGGTCGGCAGCACCTGGAAGGCGAAGATGAAGCCGTAGTTCTTGGTGTCCATCAACGAGCCGAAGATGAAGCCCGAGCCTTCGTTGACGAAGCTGAGAACCTTGACGAAGCCCTTGCCCAGCGCATCGAACACATCGCGCCCGCCCGGCACCAGGATCACCAGCGCAGCGAACGCGATCTGCAGGGTGATACCGGTGGCAACCAGCTTCCAGTCAACCGCACGCTTGTTGTTGGAAAACAACCAGGTGATGCCGATCAGCACCGCCAACCCGAACAGGCCGAAGCCGATCCTGCCCAAACCTTCGACCATGTGAGTGACTCCCCTGGGGCGTCGCGAAAAACGGGAAGCCTAGTGCAGGGCAGGGGCCGGGGCAAGAAAAAGCAGCGTGCGCGCACCCAACGGTACCGATCAGGCCAGCAACGGCAAGGGCTTGCGGCCGGCGGCGGAAGGTAGAATGGGGTTTGATCCCGGCCCGGATGCGGGCCCGCAGCAGGAGATTCGCATGCAATACCGCCGCCTGGGCTCCACCGGCCTGCCGATTTCCGCCCTGTCCTTCGGCGCCTGGGTGACCTTCGGTGACCAGATCCCGCGCGGCGAGGCCCGCAACCTGGTGGCTGCGGCCTGGGACCACGGCGTCAACTTCTTCGACAACGCCGAGGGCTATGCCAACGGCCGCGCCGAACAGGTGATGGGTGATGTGATCGCCGACCTGCGCCTGCCGCGCGATGGCCTCTGCGTATCCAGCAAGGTGTTCTTCGGCAGCGCCAAGGACCCACGGCCGACCCAGCGCGGCCTGTCGCGCAAGCATGTGACCGACGCCTGCCATGCTGCGCTCAAGCGCCTGCGGGTCGATTACCTGGACCTTTATTACTGCCATCGCCCGGATCCGGACGCACCGATCGCCGAGACCGTGCATGCCATGGATACCCTGGTGCGGCAGGGCAAGGTCCTCTACTGGGGTACCTCGGAGTGGTCGGCGGTGCAGATCCAGCAGGCGCTGGACATCGCCGACGCGCGCAACCTGCAGGGTCCGTCCATGGAACAGCCGCAGTACAACCTGCTGCACCGCGAACGGGTCGAGGTCGAGTACGCGCCGCTGTATGCCGGTGCCGGCCTGGGCACCACCATCTTCTCACCGCTGGCCTCGGGCCTGCTGACCGGCAAGTACGACCAGGGCATTCCGGCGGATGCGCGGCTGGGCCGCGAGGGCATGGAATGGCTGCAGGCGCTGGTGATGGGTGACGACACCGAGGCCCGCCTGGCCCAGGTGCGCCGTTTCAGCCAGGTGGCGCGCGTACTGGGGCACGCCCCGGCCACGCTGGCCATCGCCTGGTGCCTGCGCAACCCGAACGTCTCCAGCGTGATCCTGGGCGCCAGCCGGGTCAGCCAACTGCTGCAGAACCTGCAGGCGCTGGAGGTGCTGGAGCAGGTCGACGCCGCTGGCTGGGCGCAGGTCGAAGCCGTCTTCGCCTGACAGCCCTCTGCAGCGTCGAGCCATGCTCGACGCTACAAAAGCACCGCGCCCACGGTGCCATTGATGATGTCTATCGAATTTAAGAATTCGATCATTAATCCCATCAATGAAATTGAGAATGGTTGTTGATTGTCAACTGAGAATCATTATCATTTAACTCGTCCCTCGCACGAGTCCAGATGCTCATGAATGCTCAACCTGTACTGCTGCGCCCCGAAACGCTGACCCTCCGCGATCGTCCGGTCCGTGTCGTTCCGCCGGAAGAGGTCATCGACAGCGAAGCCCTGCTCAAGGGCCGTCGTGAAATCCTGATCCAGCACGGCGACCGCTTCTACCGCCTGCGGCACACCAGCAACGACAAGCTGATCCTGACCAAGTAATCGCGGCCTGGTCGCCCGCCCCCCTCCCTCCTGCCGGCCGCGCCGGCAGGGTGGGCGACCCGTCCGCTCCCGCTCTCTCCCCCTCGGTCTACCGCGTGCACCCTCCGGGTGTGCCGGTAACCGGGGGTTCCCCTGCCTGACCGAACGAACCCGATGACCCGCCAAACCGCCCTCTGCCTTGCCATCTGGATGGCCCTGCCGCTGTCCGCCCACGCTGCTGCCGCGGCCACCGCTGCGCCCGAGGCGCGCGAATTCGACCGCGTGCAGGTCACCGCCACCCGTACCGAGCGGGCGGTAAGCGATGTGGCGGCCACCGTGGACGTCATCGACCGCGAGCAGATGGACCGGCACCTGGTGCAGGACATCAAGGATCTGCTGCGCTACGAGCCGGGCCTGTCGGTCAGCCGCAGCGCCGCGCGCTTCGGCCTCGGCAGCATCCGCATCCGTGGCCTGGACGGCAACCGCGTGCGTGTGCAGACCGATGGCATCGCCATGCCCACCAGCTTCAACATCGGCTCGTTCTCCAACGCCAACCGCAACTTCACCGACCTGGACACGCTCAAGCGCGTGGAGATCGTGCGCGGCCCGGCCAGCTCGCTGTACGGGTCCGATGCGCTCGGTGGTGTGGTCGCCTTCGTCACCAAGGATCCGGCCGATTACCTGAAGGATGGCAAGGACAGCTACGTTGGCCTGAAGTTCGGCTACGACGGCGAGTGGAAGGGCCTGCTCGGTGGCGTGACCAGCGCGTTCGGCGGCGAACACTGGAGTGGCATGGTCAACATCAACCATCGCCAGGGCCAGGAAACCGGCAACAAGGGCGACGTGCGCAGCCTCGACAACACCCGCACCGCGCCCAACCCGCAGGACCGCGATGGCCGCAGTGGCCTGGCCAAGCTGGTCTATGCACCCAGCGAGGACCAACGCTTCCGGCTGACCGTGGAAGGCAACGAAGACAACACCGATACCAACGTGCTGTCCTCGATCGACCGCACCACCACCACCGGCATGAAGGCGCGCGACACGCAGAACCGCACCCGCGTGTCGTTCGCCCATGAAATGGATGCGCTGGACAAGGGCTTCGCCGACAGCCTGCATTGGCAGCTGTATACCCAGCACAGTGAAACCACCCAGATCACCGATGAGGACCGCGCCAACCGCAGCCGCCGCCACCGCGAGTTCAACTTCGACCAGCGCGTGTACGGCCTGCAGGCGCAGTTCAACAAGGCGTTCAGCACCGGCAGCGTCGAACACGCGCTGACCTACGGCCTCGAGGGCGCGCGCACCGAAATCCGCCAGAAGCGCGACGGCTACCAGGTGCTGGCCAATGGCCAGACCAGCACCACCATCCTGCCCGACGCCTTCCCGGTACGCGATTTCCCGATCAGCAAGACCACCGAGCTGGGCCTGTACGCGCAGGATGAAATGCGCATGGCCAACGGCAAGCTGTCGCTGGTGCCAGGCGTGCGCGTGGACCGCTACGAACTCAAGCCGGAGGTGGACAGCATCTTCGCCGAAGACAATCCCGGCGTTGCGGTGGCCAAGCTCACCAAGACCAGCGTGTCGCCGAAGCTGGGCATGGTCTATCGTTTCACCGACGAATGGTCGCTGTTCGCGGGCTACTCGCATGGCTTCCGTTCGCCGCCGTACAACGACGTCAACCTGGGCTTCACCAACTTCGCCTTCGGCTACACCGCCATTCCCAATCCGGACCTGAAGCCGGAAACCAGTGACGGCATGGAGCTGGGCCTGCGCTTCCTGTCGCCGGCGGCCTACGTCAGCCTCAGCGGCTACTACAACGAGTACAAGGACTTCATCGAGTCGCAGTCGCTGGTCGGTACCAACGCACAGGGCCTGATGGTGTTCCAGTCGCGCAACATCGCCGACGCGCGCATCTACGGTGCCGAACTGAAGGCCGGCGTCGACTTCGGCCAGGTCAGCCCGGCGCTGCAGGGCTGGGCGCTGCGCAGTTCGGTGGCCTGGTCGCGCGGCGACAACAAGACCGAAGACACCCCGCTGGATTCGGTCGACCCGCTGCGTGGCACCGTCGGCCTGATGTACGACACCGACACCTGGGGCGTCGAACTGGCCGGTACCTTCGTCAAGCGCAAGGACCGCGTCACTGCGGCCACGGTGTACCGCCCGGCCGGCTACGGCGTGGCCGACCTGATGGCGCACTGGAACTTCGCCCCGGGCGCCACCTTCAACGTCGGCGTGTTCAACCTGGGCGACAAGCGCTACATCGATTGGTCCAACGTGGGTTCGACGCTGTCGCCGACCAGCCGCGTGCTGGACCGCTATACCAGCCCGGGCCGTACCCTCTCCGCCAGCCTTGCCGTTTCCTGGTGATCTCATGAGCCGAGCCTTGTCCGCACGCAGGAACGACGCCATCGCCGCGCAGGGCAGCGCGGCCTGGCCGACGCCGGCACAGCTGGCCACGCTCGGCACCGTGTTGTGCCTGTACCGCGCCGACGGCAACGAGCTCGGTGGCTGGCGCCAGGCGGTCCGCGTGCATGCCTGCCAGGGCGTGGACAGCGAGGGGGTGCGCGAAAGCCTGTGTTTCCTCGATGCCCGCGGCCGCTGCGTGTGGCGCCTGTACCTGCTGCCCGACAGCGATTTCCTGGCCTGGGACCGGCTGGTCGCGGCGTTGCCGCCAGGCCCGGAACATGACAGCGATGGCAGTGTCGGCGAACGCCTGTGGCGGCGCCTGGCCGGGCACCTCGGCGGCCAGCGCTGGCGCCTGTGCACGTTGCGCCTGCATGCCGCCGACGATGGCCGCACCCTCGCTGCAAGCCTGTCGGCGCTGTCTTCGCTGGGCGCAGCCACCGCGCGACGCATCGCGCGGCTGGAAGGTGCCGAAGGCGAGCTGGCGATCGACGATTGCTGCTGCGCCGACGCTGCACGTCGCCCGGCGCCGCGGGTTCCCGGCGACCTGCCGCTGATCCGGCTGTGACCCTTTCCTGATGGAACGCCTGTCGGCCATGGACGGCCTCTCACTACACCTGCTACCCCGAAGGAAGACCCCGATGAAGTTCCAGACAGCCAGCGTCATGCTGCTGCTCGCCGCCAGCGGCGTGGCCAGCGCGCAGCCCTCCGACATCGCCCGCGACCACGACAGCATCCTCGCCATGCAGGGCGAGTACACAGTGGATTTCGCCTTCGACGAGACCGTGCTGCTGAAGCCCGGCTACGAGCGTGCCCCGGCGATGCGCAGCGGCGGCAACGAGCTGGTCATCGTGGTCGAGGACACCCCCAGGCGCATCGTGCTGCAGCACCTGCTGCTGGATGAAAAGAGCGGCCACATCACCAAGCACTGGCGCCAGGACTGGGTCTACGAAGCGCCGAACCGCTTCGAGTTCAGTGCCGACCAGACCTGGCAGGTACGCAGCATCGCGGCGGCCGTGAACAAGGGCGCCTGGACCCAGTGCGTGTATGAAGTGAGCGATGCTCCGCGCTACTGCGGCACCGGCGCGTGGACCTACACCAACAACGTGCCGACGTGGACCAGCGACCTCAGCTGGCGCCCGTTGCCGCGCCGTGAATACACCAAGCGCAGCGACTACAACGCGCTGGCCGTGGTCAACCGCCACACGCTTACGCCCAATGGCTGGACCCACGAGCAGTTCAATACCAAGGTGCAGCGCAACGCCGACGGCAGCCAGGTGGAGATCGCCCGCGAGTTCGGCTTCAACGACTACGTGAAGACCACCGAGATCGACTTCACCCCGGCCCGCGACTACTGGAAGGCCACCGCTGGTTACTGGGCCAAGGTACGCCAGCGCTGGGACGGCTTCCTCGGCCAGGCCCCGGGCGTGCACCTGAAGACCAAGCTGGACGGCATGGCGATGATCATCCCGCTGTTCACCCAGGCCGAAGAGATCCAGTCCGGCAAGACGGTGAAGGACAAGCAGATCGACGACGTGTTCGCCAAGTACGTTGAGAAGGCGCCGAAGGAAGGCTGATCGCCACGGCTTTGGCGGGTGCCGGGTTTGCCCGGCACCGCATCCACGCATGGCGTGGATCTACCGATCTTTGCCTCTGGTCAAGCGCCATGCGCGAATGCGCTGCACTCAGGACGCCGGTCCACCCAGCGTGGTCAGGTCCAGCCCGGCGTCCCGGAACGTACGCAGGGTGGCCTGCAGGCTCGCCTCGTCATCGCGCGTGCGGACGCCCATGATGGCGTCGCCGCAGCGCGCGCGGTCCGTGCTGCACGCCTGCGGGTCGGGCAGCAGCAGCGCGGTCTGCCCGGCCAGGATCGCCATGTGCACCACTTCCTTTACCGTTTCCAGCACGAAGGCCTGCACCGGGTCCGGGACATGGCCCACCGCAGTGCGGGCACATGCGGGCAGCATCGCCAACAGCAGCGGCACGCCGACGAGAACAGCGCGCAGGCAGAAGCCGTGTCTCATTGCTATTCCTTGAACATCAGGAACGCCGCCACCACGATCAATCCGAACGCCGCGTAGTGGTTCCACTTCAGCGGTTGGCCCAGGTAGAACGCGGAGAACACCGCGAACACCAGCAGCGTGATCACTTCCTGCATGCCCTTCAGCTGCGGCGCCGAATACACCGCGCTGCCGAGCCGATTGCCGGGCACCTGCAGGCAGTACTCGAAGAACGCGATGCCCCAGCTGGCCAGGATCACCGTCATCAGCGGGGCACTCTTGAACTTCAGGTGCCCGTACCAGGCGAAGGTCATGAAGATGTTGCTGCCGAGCAGCAGCAACACCGGGTACAGGTAAGCGGCGAACGAGGTGCCGGGCATCCGGGTGATCTCAGCGAGGTGGGGCGCGCAGCATACAGCCGGCCCCACCCCAGGCGTGTCACGACCGCCTCAGGCTTCGCGCAGCGCCAGTGCCGGCGGCGTATGCAGGATCGCCCGGGTACCCCACCAGCCGGCCAGCAGGCTCAACCCGATGCCGACCACGCCGCCGATCAGCAGGCCCGGCCATGGCGGCAGCAGCGGCAGCTCGAACACCCTCTGCGAGACCGCCACACCGATGGCGGCCGCCGCGCCCACCGCCAGCAGCGCCGCCAGCGTGCCCAGCGCGCCGAACTCCACCAGCACCGCGCCACGCAGCTGGCGCCGGGTCGCGCCCAGGGTGCGCAGCACCGCGCTGTCGTAGCGGCGCTCGCCGGCAGTGGCCTGCAACGCGGCCAGCAGTACCAGCAGTCCGGCCAGCAGGCTGAACACCATCACCAGCTGCACCGCCTGTGCCACCCGTTCCATCACATCGCGCACCTGCGAGATCACCGCGTCCACGTCCAGCAGCGACAGGTTCGGCTGCGCGCGTACCAGTTCGCCCAGTCCCGCCGCCTTGCCGGGCGGCAGATGGAATGCCGACAGGAGGTTGTGCGGGGTATCGCCCACCGCGTTCGGATTGAGCAGCACGAAGAAGTTCGGACGGAAGGTGTTCCAGTCCGCCTTGCGCACGCTGGTGACAGTGAATTGGCGTTCCTGCTCGCCCACCGCAATGCTGATGCGGTCGCCCGGATACACGCCGTAGCGCTTGGCCCAGCCGATTTCCACCGACGCCTCCGCCGCGGTGCTGTCGGCCTTCCAGAAGGTGCCGTTCACCAGGGTATTGGCGGGCGGGAAGGTGCTGCGCCAGCTGAAGTTCAACGGACGGTTCCCGTCATCGTCGTCGCGCTGGCCTTCGCCCTGAGCCGGCTGCCCGTCCTGCACGGACGCGCGGTCCACGCGCAGCGGCGGCTTGCCGTTGATCGCGATCAGGCGGCCGGTGGCCATCGGTTCGATGCTGGCGTCATTGGCACCCAGCCCGCGCAGCGCGGCCAGCACGCTGTTGCGCTGTTCGGGCTGGATGTTGATCAGGAAGTAGTTGGGGGTATCCGCGGGCAGGCGCTCGCGCCACTGCTGCAGCAGGCCGGGGCCGGTCACCGCCAGCAGCAACAGTGCGCACAACGACAGTGACAGCCCGACCAGCTGCATCACCGCCAGCATCCGGCGTCGGGTCAGCGCGGCCAGGCCCAGCCGCCAGTTGCCATGCAGGCGGTGTTGCAGGCCGCGCAGCAGCTGCAGCAGCACGAAGCCGATGCCACCGGCCGCCACCGCCAGCACGGCCAGGCCGCCGAGCACCCACAGCGCCAGTTTCAGGTCGCCGGTGACCTGCACCGCCAGCAGCAGGCTGGCGGCCAACGCCGCCACATAGGCCAGCAACGAGGCCGGCGGCAGGGCGGCGAAGGAACGGTTGAGCACGCGCATCGGCGGCACCCCGCGCAGGCGCAGCAGCGGTGGCAGGCCGAAGCCGAACAGCAGCAACAGGCCGATGCCGGCGCCGGTCAGCGCAGGCATCGCTTCGGGCAACGGTAGTCGTTGCGGCACCAGGCTGCCCAGCACCTGTACCAGGCCTTCCTGCGCGGCCATGCCCAGGCCGATGCCCAGCGCACAGGCCGGCACCGCCAGCATCAGCAGCTGCAGCGCCAGGCCCAGCAGGATGTCGCGCTGGCGAGCGCCCAGGCAGCGCAGGATCGCCACCTGGTCGATGCGGCGCAGCGCGAAGCGGTTGGCGGCCAGTGCGGTGGCCACGCCCGCCAGCAGTACCGCCAGCAGCGCGCTCAGGCCGAGGAAGCGCCCGGCCAGATCGAAGGCCTGGCGCACGCCACGCTGGGTATCGTCCACGCTCAGCAGGCGCAGGCCCTTCACCTGTGGCAGCAGCCATTGCCGCAGCGCCGCGATCGGCTCCGCTGCGCCGGCGAACATCAGCCGGTAGTTGATGCGGCTGCCTGGGCCGAGCAGTCCGGTGCCCTCCACATCGGCGCGATTGACCAGCAGGGTCGGCGAGAGCGTGAGCAGGTCGCCACCGGTGTCCGGCTCGGATTCAATGATGCCGGCGATGCGCAGCGTGCCGGCGCCGAACTCGAGGTCATCGCCGGCCTTCAGCCCCAGCCCCTGCAGCAGGCGCGGGTCGGCATAGGCCTGGCCCTTGGGCGGCATGCCGGCATCGGTGATCAACACACCGCCGGGCGTGGCCCTTACCCGCAGCGTGCCGCGCAGCGGATAGCCCGCCTGCACGGCCTTGATGCTGGCCATCTGGCTGGCCTCGCCGTTGAACAACACGCTGCCGAAGCTGGCGATGCGGGTGTAGGCCAGTCCACGCCGCTGTGCTTCTTCAGCGAATGCCTGCGGCGGGTCGTCGCGGCCGGCGATGCCGAGGTCGCCGCCGAGCATTTCCGCCGCGCTGCCGGACAACGCCAGGTTGACCCGGTTCACCAGCGTGCCCACGGCGGTCATCACCGCCACGCCCAGCACCAGCGCGGCAAACACGGTCAGCAGGTCGCCGGCCAGGGCCTCGCGGCGCAGCGCGCGCCACGCATGGCGCAGCAGGTTCATGCCTGCGCCCCACGCTCGACCGGCAGCAGGCGGCCGTCGTCGATGCGGTGGACGTACTGGCAGCGCTGGGCCAGGCGCAGGTCGTGGGTGACCAGCACCAGGGTGGTGCCGCTGCCTGCATTGAGTTCGAACAGCAGGTCGCTGATGTGCTGGCCGGTGGCGTGGTCCAGCGAGCCGGTCGGTTCGTCGGCAAACAGGATGCGTGGGCGGGTGACGAAGGCGCGTGCCAGCGCTACGCGCTGCTGCTCGCCGCCGGACAGCTGGCGCGGGTAGTGGCGGGCGCGATGGGCCAGGCCGACCTGCGCCAGCACCTCGTCCACCCGCGCGCGGTCCTCGCGCCCGGCCAGTTCCAGCGGCAGTGCGACGTTCTCGGCGGCGGTCAGTGCCGGCAGCAGGTGGAAGCTCTGGAACACGAAGCCGACTTCGCGTGCGCGCAGCTGGGCACGTGCCTCTTCATCGAGTTGGCCCAGATCCTGGCCGGACAGCGCGATGCGGCCGCGGCTGGGCAGGTCCAGGCCGGCCAGCAGGCCGAGCAGGGTGGTCTTGCCGGAACCGGAGGCGCCGACGATGGCCGCGCTGGTTCCTTCATGGACGGTCAGGGTGATGTTGTCCAGTATGTGGACTTCACCCTCCGGGCCCTGTACGGATTTGCCGACCTGGTCGACGGCGATGGCGGCGGACGCGCTGCGGGGGGACAGGCTGTCGATGAGGAGACTCCAATGCGCAAGATGGGATGGAGCCGGCGAGCCGGCGCGATGATGGTGCTGCTGCTAGGGTTCCTGCTGCTGCCCGGGCTGGCCTGTGCCAAAGGTCCGGCCGGCACCGTGCTGGTGCTCGGCGACAGCCTCAGTGCTGCCCACAATATCCCTGCCGACGCCGGCTGGGTCAGCCTGCTCCAGCAGCGGGTCAGGCAGCAGTCGAAAACCCCGGCGCGCATCGTCAATGCCAGCATGAGCGGGGAAACCACCGCCGGCGCGCTGACCCGCCTGCCGGGCCTGCTGGCGAAGGAAAAGCCGACCGTGGTGGTGATCGCGCTGGGCGGCAACGACGCACTGCGCGGGCTGACGCCGGCGCAGGTGCAGGGCAATCTGGAAAAGATGGTGCAGGCCAGCCAGAAGGCCGGTGCCAAGGTATTGCTGCTGGGCATCGACGTACCGCCCAACTATGGACCGGCCTACCGCCAGCGCCTGGCAGCGGCCTACAAGGCATTGGCTGCGCAGTACAAGGTGCCGCTGCTGCCGTTCCTGCTGGAAGGCGTGGCCCTGCAGCCGGGCATGATGCAGGCCGATGGCCTGCACCCCACGGCACAGGCGCAGCCGAAGGTGCTGGACAACGTATGGCCGCTGCTGCGGCCCCTGCTCTGAACGATTTACAACCCTCTTGACGGAACTTCACATCGCGTCCACCGTCGATCCGGCATGTTTCACAAAGCTGAAGTTAGAGGGAATCACATGCGTCAGACGAAGGAGACCTCCGGCTTGGTGCTGGTGGTCGAAGACAACCGCAACATCTCCGAGATGATCGGGGAATACCTGGAAGGTCGCGGCTTCGAAGTCGACTATGCACAGGACGGCCTGGATGGCTACCGCCTCGCGGCGGAGAACAGCTATGACGTCGTGGTGCTCGACTTGATGTTGCCGCGCCTGGATGGCATCGAAGTATGCCGTCGCCTGCGCAACGATGCGCGCAAGTCCACACCGGTGCTGATGCTCACGGCACGCGACACTCTGGACGACAAGCTCACCGGCCTGGGGTTCGGCGCCGATGACTACCTGACCAAGCCGTTCGCGATCCAGGAGCTGGAAGCCCGCCTTCGCGCGCTGATCCGCCGCGAACGCCGCCAGGTCGGTTCGGAAGTGCTCAAGGTCGCCGACCTGGTGCTCGATCCGGTCAGCATGCGCGCCACCCGTGCCGGCACCGAGCTGCAGCTGTCGCCGATCGGCCTGCGCCTGCTGACCATCCTGATGCGCGAATCGCCGCGCGTGGTCACCCGCCAGGAGATCGAACGCGAGATCTGGGGCAATGGCCTGCCGGATTCGGACACCCTGCGCAGCCATCTGTACAACCTGCGCAAGATCATCGACAAGCCGTTCGACCGTCCGCTGCTGCACACCGTGCAGAGCGCCGGCTACCGCATTGCCGATATCGCCCAGCCGATGGCCTGATCAGGGCCCACGCCGGTGCAGTTGCAGGCCCGGCTGGGCAATGACCATGCACGGAGCCGGGGATGACCGGCCGGCGCTGCCGCCGGTCATCACCCGTGCACGACTACGGCGCGGTGCGCTGCCTATAATCGCAGCGCTCTGACCGGGACCCCGCAATGCCGCACGGCCTGCCGCGCAAGATCCGTATCGCCTTCATCCTGCAGGCAGTTCTGGCCAGCCTGGGCATCCTGCTCGGTGCCTGGCTGGTCTCGCTGGTGATCAAGCACAGCCTGGTCGGCGCGGCCCTGCGCGAGGAAGCGGCGTACTACTGGACGCTGTACGAGGCCTCGCCGGTGCAGCCGCCACCCAACACCCAGAACATCCGTGGCTATCTGCTGGAAAGCGGGCAGTCGGCACTGTCCTTGCCGGCCAACCTGCGCAACCTGGAGCCCGGTTTCCACGAGCTGCCCAAGGACGACCAGCTGGTGCTGGTCGATGTGCGCCCGGCGGGCCGCCTGTACCTGGTATTCCTGCGGTCGCGCGCGGAGATGCTGGCCTTCTGGTTCGGCATCGTGCCGGTGCTGTTGACCTTGTTGGCGGTGTATGGCGCCAGCTGGGTCACCTACCGTGCCTCCAAGCGCCTGGTGTCGCCGGTGAACTGGCTGGCGCGGCGCGTCTCGCGCTGGGACCCGGGCCACCCGGAGGCGGCCGACCTGGAGCCGAACAAGCTGCCTGCGGACATGCAGGGCGAGACCCGGCAGCTGGCGGCGGCGCTGCATTCGCTGGCCAACCGGGTCAGCGCGCATGTGGCGCGCGAACGAAATTTCACCCGTGATGCCAGCCACGAGCTGCGCACGCCGTTGACCGTCATCCGCGTGGCCAGCGACATGGCCCTGGGTGATGAAGCCCTGCAGCCGCGCCTGCGCCGCAGCCTGCAGCGCATCCAGCGCGCCGGCCGTGACATGGAAGCAGTGATCGACGCGTTCCTGATCCTGGCCCGCGAAGCCGACGTCGAACCGCAGATCGAGCTGTTCGATGTCAACGACATCGTCCGCTATGAGGTGGACAATGCCAACGAGCTGCTGGGCAACCGGCCGGTATCGGTGCACCTGCACAGCGAAGCCCCGGTGCAGCTGCATGCACCGCCGCGGGTGCTGCAGGTGGTGGTCAGCAACCTGGTGCGCAACGCGTGCAGCTACACCGACGAAGGGCGTATCGACGTGCACGTACTCACTGACCGGGTGGTGGTGCGCGATACCGGCATCGGCATGTCCGCCGAGGCGTTGTCGCGCGCGTTTGAACCCTTCTACCGCGCCGAGCCAAGCCGCCCGCAGGGCACCGGCCTGGGCCTGTCGATCGTGCGCCGGCTGTGCGACCGCTTCGGCTGGAAGGTCAGCCTGGCCAGTGAGCCTCGCCAGGGCACCGAAGCAACGGTGATCTTCCGGTAGAGGGCTTTTGCCGGGCTGCGCCCGGCATCCGCCGAGGCAACATCAACATCCCCGTCTTCGACAGTTCCCCGCCATCCGCAGTAGATCCAGGCCATGCGTGGATGGGGTTGCTCAGTTGCAGTTGACCTTCGGCGCCAGCGCCCTGGTCCAGATCGCATACCCGGCCGGGGTCATGTGCAGCATGTCCTCGCGGAACAGCGTCGCGTCCGGCTGTCCATCGGCGCCGAGCATCGGCGTGTAGATGTCGGTGAAGCCGGTATTGGGCAGCCTGGCCAGCGCGGCCTTGATCAGCGTGTTGGCTTCGTTGATCGCCGGCAGAAGGTGCGCGCGCGACGGGCTTGGCTTGATCGACAGGTACTCCACCTTCGTCTTCGGCAGGTCGCGATGCACGCGCTGCACGAAGGCGACCACGTCGTCGCGCACCTGCACGGCGCTTCGGCCGCTGTTGAGGTCGTTGTCGCCAGCGTAGAAGAACACCTTGCACGGCGCGTAGGGCACCACGATGCGGTCGGCATACCAGGTGCTGTCGCGCACTTCCGAGCCGCCGAAGCCGCGGTTGAACACCGGCTGGCCGGGGAAGTCGGTTGCCAGGCTCTCCCACATGCGGATGGAGGAGCTGCCGATGAATTCGATGCCACCGCGCGGCGGCGGGTTGGACAGGTCGGCGCTGGCGAAGCGGGCCATGTCGCCGGCCCAGGCCACGTTGGAGACCTGTTCGGGGACGCGCGGCGGCTTGGCCGGGCTCAGCGCCTGGGCCAGGGGGGCGGCGGTCAGCAGGCCCAGCATCAGCAGGCAGGTACGGCGACGGGACATCAGACGCTCCAGCAGGGAAGGGAAAGAGCCATCATAGAAGCTGGGGCGGGCCCGGGCTTGCCCCTGGCAGTCCATTCACCGGGCCGGTGCCGGGATGCGCTGACGGCCTTGTGGCAAAATGGCGGCCATCTGCCTATCCCTGTGCACCCATGATTCCCTGCCGTGCGTCTGAGCGGTCGCTGCGCCGCGCCCCTGTTGCTGGATGTTCCACCCGTGGCTGATCAGTTCGGCCATCTGCCCCGTGGCCCGCGCCGCATCTTCCAGGCCGCCCGCTGGTCCTGGCAGGGCCTGCGTGCGGCCTGGCTGCATGAGTCCTCGTTCCGGCTGGAGGTCTACCTGCTGATCCTGCTGACCCCGGTCGCGATCTGGCTGGGCCAGACCCCGGTCGAGCGTGCGCTGCTGATCGGCTCGATGCTGCTGGTGCTGGCGATGGAACTGGCCAACTCGGCCATCGAAGCGGTGATCGAACGTTACGGCAGCGAGATCCATGAGCTGGCCGGCCGCGCCAAGGACATGGGCTCGGCGGCGGTCTTCGTGCTGATGATGAACGTGCTTCTGTGCTGGGCGCTGGTCGTGGTCCCGCATGCAATGGCCGGCAATTACGGCTGATCCCATTCCCCCACTGCCCTGAAGAGTTTCCATGTCCTTTGAGTTCCTCGCCGACCCCAATGCCTGGGTGACCCTGTTCACCCTGAGCGCACTGGAAATCGTGCTCGGCATCGACAACCTGGTGTTCATTTCCATCGCGGTCAGCAAGCTGCCGGAAGAGCGTCGCCCGTTCGCGCGCAAGCTCGGCATCGCCGTGGCCTGCATCACCCGTATCGCCCTGCTGGTGTCGCTGGCCTATCTGGCGCACATGTCCGCCAACCTGTTCACCGTGGCCGGCATGGGCATCTCCATCCGCGACCTGGTGCTGATCGTCGGTGGCCTGTTCCTGATCATCAAGGGCTACATGGAGATCAAGGAACTGATCACCGGTGGCGAAGACGAGAACCCAGCCACCAGCAAGGCCTCGGGTGTATTCGGCATGGTCATCCTGCAGATCGCCATCATCGACATCGTGTTCTCGCTGGACTCGGTGATCACCGCCGTCGGCATCGCCGATCACATCCCGGTAATGGTTGCCGCCATCCTGCTGTCGGTGATGGTGATGCTGCTGGCCGCCAACCCGCTGGGCCGCTTCATCGACGCCAACCCGACCGTGAAGATGCTGGCCCTGGCCTTCATCCTGCTGATCGGTGCGGTGCTGATCCTGGACGGCCTGGACGTGCACGTGCCCAAGCCCTACATCTATGCCGCGATGGGCTTCTCGGTGCTGGTGGAGTGGCTGAACCTGCTGATGCGCCGCCGCGCGCGCGAGCACCACGTGCCGGGCGCCGGCGACTGGTAAGCGCGCCACTGGCACGTGTGTCACCCAGAACCCCCGGCCTGGCCGGGGGTTCTGCGTTGTGGGGCGAGGCGCTACAACGGCGTTGCGGTTTTTGCACTTTCCGTGGGGTTCAGGCCTCCACTTGTGAATCTGGATCAACAGTGTTTTCCCGGGGCGAGGCTTAATCCGCCACAGCAAAGCGCGCAGGCTACGCACTCCCGCTTCCCCGCCCCCAGGAAACCCCCATGAATTCCAGAGCCGCCTTGCTGGCGCTTGCCGTCGGCGCTTTCGCCATCGGAACCACCGAGTTTGCCCCGATGGGCCTGCTGCCGGTCATCGCCGACGGCGTGGGAGTCGGCATTCCCACCGCCGGCATGCTGATCACGGCCTACGCCGTCGGCGTGATGCTGGGCGCGCCGGTGATGACCCTGCTGATGGGCCGTTTCGGCAAGCGCACCGCGCTGATGCTGCTGATGTCGATCTTCGTGGTCGGCAACCTGTTGTCTGCACTGGCCCCGAACTACGGGCTGCTGCTGCTGTCGCGCCTGGTCACCAGCCTCAACCACGGTGCCTTCTTCGGCATCGGTGCGGTGGTCGCCGCCAGCCTGGTACCGAAGGAAAAGCAGGCCGCCGCCGTGGCCACCATGTTCATGGGCCTGACCATCGCCAACATCGGCGGCGTGCCGCTGGCCACCTGGGTCGGCCAGCAGCTGGGCTGGCGCCTGTCCTTCGCCGGTACGGCGATGCTGGGCCTGGTCGCGATCACCGCGCTGGGCTTCGCGCTGCCGGCGTCCGCACCGGGGCCGCGCCCGGACGTGCGCCGCGAACTGAAGGCGATCCTGCAGCCGCCGGTGCTGCTAGCGATGGCCACCACCGTGCTCGGTGCCGGTGCCATGTTCACTCTTTACACCTACGTTGCGCCGGTGCTGACCGAACTGACCGGCGCCTCCAACGGCTTCATCGCGCTGTCGCTGGCGCTGATCGGTATCGGCTTCACCGTCGGCAACGGCATCGGCGGGCGCATGGCCGACTGGTCGCTGGATGGCGCCACCCGCATCCTGCTGGCCGTCCTGGCACTGCTGATGTTCGTGCTGCCGCTGGCCTTCATGAGCCACGCCACCGCCGCCCTCGGTGTGCTGCTGTTCGGCGCGGCGACCTTCGCCCTCGTACCGCCGCTGCAGATCCGGGTGATGCAGGCAGCCAGCGAGGCGCCGGGCCTGGCATCGTCGATCAACGTGGGTGCGTTCAACCTGGGCAATGCCGTGGGTGCGGCGCTGGGGGGCGCGGTGATCAGCTCGGGGCTGGGCTACGCCGCGATTCCGGTGGCCGGTGGCCTGCTAGCGGCGTCGGGCCTGCTGCTGGCGTGGCTGGGGCGGACGCGCGCTGTGGTGGCCGAGGCCTGCTGAGTGATGTGGGGTGCCGGCAGGGCTTGCAGCCCTGCACCCGCCGAGGCCACTGCAACAGCAACAGCAACAGCAACAGCGTGCATTCCGTGGGTTGGCGGGGTGGGTCCGGTGGCGGGGGACGCCGTAAACCCGTCCATGGGGGCTTGGCCGCGGCATCCATGCCGCGGACACCCCCGCCACCGGACCCACCCCGCCTTCGACAATTTCCCGCGATCTGTCGCAACGGCGTTCCGCTCTGGTAGGTGTCGACCTTGGTCGACACGAATGCCTGAAGAACCGGCTGTTGCTTTTGATTTTTCTTTTGATCTTCCCGCGGTGCGCAGGAAACCGTATGAGGCCGGGCGGGTGGGCGTGGCGGGGGTATCCGCGCCATGGATGGCGCGGCTAAGCCTCCAGGGACGGATTCACGGCGTCCCCCGCCATGCCCACCCGCCCGGACTACTCAGGCGATCCATGAGCATGGCCACCGCGGAGGGGGCGGCGCCCGATGGCCGGTCTTTCACCCGAACCATGGCATGCTCGGTGCCAAGCCCACCCGGAACCTCCGCCATGCGCCTGTTCACCCGCGTTCTGCCCCTGATGCTGTTGGCCTCCCTGCTGTCCGGCTGCGGTTACAACGCCATCCAGCAGAAGGATGAAGCGGTCAAGGCCAGCTGGTCCGAAGTGCTCAACCAGTACAAGCGCCGCGCCGACCTGGTGCCAAACCTGGTGCAGACCGTGAAGGGCTTCGCCAGCCAGGAAGAGCGCGTGCTGACCGAAGTCACCAACGCCCGCTCGCGGGTTGGCCAGATCAATGTCAACGCCGATGACGAAGCCTCGCTCAAGCAGTTCCAGCAGGCGCAGGGTGAACTCGGCAGTGCGCTGTCGCGACTGCTGGTGGTCACCGAGAACTACCCGGTGCTGAAGTCGGACCAGAACTTCCGCGACCTGCAGGCGCAGCTGGAGGGCACTGAAAACCGCATTACGGTTGCGCGTGGCCGCTACATCCAGCAGGTGCAGGACTACAACACCTACATCCGCTCGTTCCCGCAGGTGATCACCGCCAAGCTCTTCGGCTACAAGACCAAGCCGAACTTCACCGTGGACAACGAAGCGCAGATCTCCAACGCGCCGGCGGTCGATTTCGGCAACGCGCCGCAGCAGCAGCCGGCACCGCAGCCGGGCCACTGACCGATGCGCCTGGCCACTGCGCTGCTGGCCCTGCTGCTGTGGCTGCCGCTGGCGTCGCAGGCGCAGCAGCTGGCGCCGATTCCGGCGCTGGATTCGCCGGTGGTCGATACCACCGGCACGCTCGATGCCACGCAGAAGCAGGCGCTGGTGCAGCAGGCGCTGGCGCTGCAGCAGCGCAAGGGCAGCCAGCTGCAGGTGCTGGTGGTGCCGACCACCCAGCCGGAAGACATCGCGCAGTACACCACGCGGGTCTTCGACCAGTGGCAGATCGGCCGCAAGGGCGTGGATGACGGCGTGCTGCTGGTGGTGGCCAAGGACGACCGGCGCGTGCGCATCGAGCCGGGCTACGGCCTGGAAGGCGCCATTCCCGATGCCATCGCCAACCGGGTCATCCAGGAATACCTGGTGCCGCGCTTCCGCAGCGGCGACTACGCCGGCGGCATCACCGATGCCACGGCGGTGCTGGTCAAGCTGATCGACGGCGAAACGCTGCCGGCACCGGTCAGCGGCCATCGCGGGCGGGAACCTGGCGGTGGCGGCGATACCTGGTTCCTGGCGCTGTTCATTGGTGTGTTCGCCGGCAGCATCCTGCGCGGCGTGTTCTCGCGCGTGCCGCGACCGCTGCGTGGCCTGCTCGGCGGCGCCGGTGCAGCGCTGGCAGCATTCCTGTTCACCTCCACCCTGCTGGCCAGTGGCCTGGCCGGTGTGGTCGGCCTGATCGTGGCGATGCTCTCTGGCCATCCCGGCCGTTTCGCCGGTGGCGGCGGCTGGGGCGGTGGCAGCTGGGGCGGGGGCGGTTTCGGCGGCGGCGGTGGATTCGGCGGTGGTGGCGGCTGGGGCGGCGGCGGTGGTCGTTCGGGCGGCGGCGGTGCTTCGGGAGGCTGGTGATGATCCAACGTCTGTGGCGTCACGTGTTTTCGCCGTCGGTACGGCGCGCCTTCCCACCCGCCACGCTGCAGGCGATCACCGAGGCCATCGCGGCCGGTGAGCAGCGCCATGGCGGGCAGGTGATGTTCGCGGTGGAAGCAGACCTGCCGCTGGGTGCGCTGTGGCACAAGGTGACCCCGCGCCAGGCCGCTGAGCATGCCTTTGCGCGCCTGCGCACCTGGGATACCACGCACAACAACGGTGTACTGATCTACCTGCTGCTGGCCGATCACGCGATCGAGATCGTCGCCGACCGTGGCCTGCAGGGCCGGGTCAGCCCGGCGCAGTGGCAGCGGGTCTGTACCCACCTGCGCGAGGGCCTGCGCGGTGCCAATGTGGTCGAGGCGCTTCAGGATGCGATCGACGAGGTCTCCACCCTGATCGAGGGGCACTTTCCGGCCTCGATGCGGTCAGACGATGACGGCCTGCCCAACACGCCCCAGCTCCTTGGTTGAGCCGGGGCGGCACTGGCCCGAGAATAGGCGTTCAACCGCAAGGCACCTTCCATGATCTATTTCCACGACATCGACCCCATCGCCCTTTCGCTGGGGCCGATCAAGGTGCATTGGTACGGCATCATGTACCTGCTCGGCTTCACTGCGGCCTGGCTGCTGGGCCGCAGGCGCATCGCCCAGGGCCGCCTGCCGGGCGTCGATGCCAACGGGTTCTCCGACCTGCTGTTCTACGCGATGCTGGGCGTGGTGCTGGGCGGGCGCATCGGCTACATGCTGTTCTACGCGCTGGGCGATTTCCTGCACAACCCGCTGCTGCTGTTCAAGGTGTGGGATGGCGGCATGAGCTTCCACGGTGGCCTGCTCGGCGTACTCGGTGCCTGCTGGTGGTGGTCGCGCAAGCACACGCTGCACTTCTTCGACACCATGGATTTCATGGCGCCGCTGGTGCCGCTGGGCCTGGGCTTCGGCCGTATCGGCAACTTCATCGGTGCCGAGCTGTGGGGCAAGTACACCGACGGTACCTGGGGCGTGGTGTTCCCGTCCGGCCTGCCGGCACCGCTGAACCAGCTGGACCATGCGACGCTGCAGGCGCAGTTCGCGACCGGCGCGCTGAATCAGTTCGCCCGCCATCCCTCGCAGCTGTATGAAGCGTTCCTGGAAGGCCTGGTGATGTTCGTGGTGCTGTGGACGGTGTCGGCCAAGCCGCGTCATCGCTATCTGGTCGGTGGCCTGTTTGCGCTGATGTACGGCCTGTTCCGCTTCGCGGTGGAGTTCGTGCGCATGCCCGACAACGGCGTTTACGTGGCCTTCGACTGGCTGACCCGTGGCCAGATCCTCAGCCTGCCGCTGATTGCCTTTGGCCTGGTGCTGCTGGTGATGTCGCGCCGCGCACCGGTGCTGCAGCCGCAGTTGCCGGTGGCTGTCGAGGGCAAGGCATGAAGGCCTACCTGGATCTGCTCTCGCATGTGCTTGAACACGGCGCCGAGAAGAGCGACCGCACCGGTACCGGTACCCGCAGCGTGTTCGGCTGGCAGATGCGCTTCGACCTCAACGAAGGCTTCCCGCTGGTCACCACCAAGAAGCTGCACCTGCGCTCGATCATCCACGAGCTGCTGTGGTTCCTGAAGGGCGACACCAACATCGGCTACCTGAAGGACAATCAGGTGCGGATCTGGGATGAGTGGGCCGACGAGAACGGCGACCTCGGCCCTGTATACGGCAAGCAGTGGCGCAGCTGGGCCACCGCCGATGGCCGCGAGATCGACCAGATGCAGTGGCTGGTGGACGAGATCAAGCGCAACCCCGATTCGCGCCGGCTGGTGGTCAGCGCCTGGAACGTGGGCGAGCTTTCGCAGATGGCGCTGATGCCGTGCCACAACCTGTTCCAGTTCTACGTCGTGGACGGCAAGCTCAGCTGCCAGCTGTACCAGCGCAGCGGTGACATCTTCCTCGGTGTGCCGTTCAACATCGCCAGCTACGCGCTGCTGACCCACATGGTGGCGCAGGCCACCGGCCTGGGCGTGGGCGACTTCGTGCATACCCTGGGTGACGCGCACCTGTACTCGAACCACTTCGAGCAGGCGCGCGAGCAGCTGTCGCGTGAGCCGCGCGCGCTGCCGAAGCTGTGGTTGAATCCGGAGGTGACCGACCTGTTCGGGTTCCAGTTCGACGATATCCGCATCGATGGTTATGACCCGCATCCGGCGATCAAGGCGCCGGTGGCGGTATGAGTACCCGCCTGATTTTCAGGGGCCTGCTGGCGCTGTGCGGCCTGCTGCCGCTGGCCATGGTGCAGGCCACACCGGCCGACGCGCTGCCGCTGGCCCGGCAGGTCAATGAGCAGATCGTGCACAAGCACATGCGCGAGGAAGTGCAGGCGTTCGCCCGGGCATTCAACGGCAGCACGATGCTGCCCCAGGATGTGCCGGAAGGGTGCCGGGCGCAGATGCGTGAGGCGGTAACCGGCATGTACACGGCGATGACCGAGCACCTGAAGGCGGGCGTCGAGGATCCGGGTTATCAGCGTGAGCTTGAACAGCGCCTGGCCACCGTCTACACCAGCGACCAGTTGAAGGCGTTCCTGGCACGTCGTGCCGGCACCGACAACGCGGCGTTGTCGGCGGAGATCCTGTCGGGACCGGGCCTGAAGGAGATCGAGGAGGCGCAGAAGCAGAAGATCATCAGCGGCCTGGATGAGCAGTCCACCTCCAGCCCGGCGCTGGCTGCAGCATTGCAGGCCGCCAGTGCCGCGAACGCGGCCTGCGAACGCCTGCAGATCGATGCCAGCTGAGGTGGTCGGACCGATGAAACTGTCGATGATCGTGGCGTTGGATCGCAACCGTGGCATCGGCCAGGGCAATGCCATGCCCTGGCACCTGCCGGACGACTTCAAGCACTTCAAGGCGCTCACCCTGGGCAAGCCGATCCTGATGGGGCGCAAGACCGCCGAATCGATCGGCCGCGTGCTGCCGGGGCGGACCAACCTGGTGCTGACCCGCAGCGGCCAGGTACCGTTCGAGGGCATGCGCGCGGTGGCGTCGCTGGACGAGGCGAAGGCGATTGCCGAAGGCGAGGGCGCCAGCGAGCTGTGCATCATCGGCGGCGGCGAGATCTTCCGCCAGCTGCTCGGCCAGGCCAGCGACCTGTACTTGACCTGGGTGGATGCCGAAGTGCCTGCCGACACGCATTTCCCCGACGTGGATGTGCAGGACTGGCAGGAAGTGAGCAACGAGCCGCATGCGGCCGATGAACGCCACGCCTACGCATTTCGCTTCGTGCACTACGTGCGCCGCTGATCGCAATGCAACTGTAGCGCCGGGCCATCGTCGGCTGCTTTCCGCGGGCACATCCCGGAGCCGAGCAGGGCTCGGCGCGACAGGATTGCCTACGGCATCCGGTAGTGCCCGATGATCGCGTGCTGGAACAGCAGGTTCTCTTCGCGGGTGCCACGCGCGATGTTGTGCAGTACCAGCGGCGTGCCATTGGCCAGCCGCCGGTCGGAGACGATGCCCACGTGCAGCAGGCCATTGCCGTTGAGCTTCCAGGCAACGATGTCGCCGGCCGCATAGTCGGTGGCGAGGGCGGTGATCGGTTGCTGCCAGCCCTGCCGTTCGAACCAGCGCATCAGGTTCGGCACGCGACGATGATCGATGTTGCGGTCCGGCCGTGACAGGCCCCAGATCGCCGGATAGGCACTGAAGTTTCCGCGCATGTCCTCATGCACGCGTGCCTGCAGGTCCAGGCCCTGGCTGCGCAGGGCGCGCACCACCACGTCGGTGCACACGCCGCGATCGAGCGGGACGTCGCCGCCGGGATAGGCCAGCACCTGGTAGGCGGGATCGTAACGGGTGGTGACGCCGATCTGCGCGCGCGCTGCGGCCACCAGTGGCGGCGAAGGCGCCTGCGGCTGCGTCGGCCCAGGTGCAGCACCATCCGCAGCCGTGGGAGCAGGCGGCGAGCCGGGCTGGCAGCCGCTGGCCAGGGCCAGCGCCAGCAGCAGCACCGTCCATGGTGCCCAGCCGCGCCGCGTCATGCCTGCGGCGGGGGGCTGTTGTTGGTGCCGCCACCCGTGCCGCTCCCACCGCCGCCACGACGGCGACGACGGCGCGGGCCACGGTTGCCCGGGTTCGCAGCGGCGGCGTTGCCACCACCCTGTTCCTTGCCCTGCGCCGCAGCGGTGGGGCGCTCGTGCGCCGGTCGCGCTGGCGGGCGGGCGTTGGGCACCGGCGCGGGGACATCGCGGCCCGGCACCTGCACCACGCGCAGCTCATCGGTATCGAGCTGGATGGCGGTCAGCTTGCCGCCCCACACCGCACCGGTGTCGATGGCGTGCACGCCCTGGGTGATGGTCAGGCCCAGCGCCGACCAGTGGCCACAGACGACCTTGA
Source organism: Stenotrophomonas sp. 85239_Sma (assembly GCF_056481725.1). Lineage (NCBI taxonomy): Bacteria > Pseudomonadati > Pseudomonadota > Gammaproteobacteria > Lysobacterales > Lysobacteraceae > Stenotrophomonas > Stenotrophomonas sp. 85239_Sma. The sequence goes on from NZ_CM151163.1 coordinate 762,332, forward strand.
GGTCGCGCTCGACCCGGCCCGGCACTTCGAACCAGGGATACAGCCCCTGTTCCTGCGTGCCCGGCGTGCCCTTGTCCTCGATGCCGATGCGTCCCCGCGGGGTGCAGTAGCGCATGCGGGTGAGCACGTTGATGATCGCGCGCGAGCGGTCGTAGCCGGACAGGTTCGGGGCCCAGCTCGGCTTGTCGCCGTACATGTTGCGGAACAGCTTGCGGTAGCCGGCACCATGCAGCTGCACCTCGACCTCGGCGGCATGCTTCTCGGCCATCTGCGTGGTCCACTTCGGCGCCAGGCCGGCGTGCACCATCATCCAGCCAAGCTCGCGATCGACGTGCACCAGCTTCTGCAGGCGCAGCCAGTCCAGCAGTTCGTCGCGGTCCTCGGCCTGCACGATGCGCAGCAGGTCCGGGTTGACCTTGCGCTGTTCCTCTTCGGTGCGTGCACCGACGGCCAGCAGCGAAAGATCATGGTTGCCCAGCACCACCACGCTGTGCTCGCGCAGCGAATGCACCAGCCGCAGCGTTTCCAGCGACTGGCCGCCACGGTTGACCAGGTCGCCACAGAACCACAGGGTGTCCTGCGCCGGGTCGAAGCGGATCTTCTCCAGCAGTCGCTGGGTGACGTCATAGCAGCCCTGCAGGTCGCCGATCGCCCACACACTCATCGTTCGGCCTCCGTGTCAGTGCAGGGTACGCGGGATGGCCAGCACGAACGGTGCGACCTGCGCGGCAAATTCGGTGCCATCGTCGGCGACCATGTCGTAGTGGCCCTGCATTGTCCCGTGATCGGTCCCCAGCATGACACCGGACGTGTAACGGAAGTCTTCACCGGGACGCAGCCGCGGCTGCTCGCCGATCACCCCGTCGCCATCGACATGCTCGACACGGCCATTGGCATCGGTGATGCGCCAGTGGCGTGCGACCAGGCGTGCCGCGACCCGCCCCTGGTTGTGGATGCGGATCGTGTAGGCGAACGCAAAGCGACCGTCTTCCGGCGCGGATTGATCGTCGAGGAAGCGCGGCGCGACTTCGACGGAGATGGCATAAACGTCAGCGTCTTCCATACCGGCAGTGTAATCAGGAGGCATTGGCCAAAGCGATGAATTCGGCCACGTCCAGCTGTTCGGCGCGGGCATCGGGACGCACGCCGGCGGCGATGAACTGCTCGGCGGACACCACGTTGTTCAGGGCATTGCGCAGGGTCTTGCGGCGCTGACCGAAGGCGGCCTTGACCACCTCGGCGAAGCGCTTGTGGTCGTTGATGCTGATCGTGGCCGGGTCACGCGGCACCAGCCGCACCACGGCCGAATCGACCTTCGGCGGCGGCCGGAACGCGCCCGGCGGCACCACGAACAGCGAGGTCACCTGGCAGTAGGCCTGCAGCATCACGCTGAGGCGGCCATACACCTTGCTGCCGGGGCCGGCCGCCATGCGGTCGACCACTTCCTTCTGCAGCATGAAGTGCATGTCGCGGATGACCGCGGCATGCTCCAGCGCATGGAACAGGATCGGCGAGGAGATGTTGTAGGGCAGGTTGCCGACCAGGCGGATCGGCTGGCCGTCGGCCAGTTCCGTGAAGTCCACCCGCAGCACGTCGCGGTGAACGATGGCCAGCTCGCCCAGCGGCGCAGCGGCGGCGGTCAGCGGTGCGATCAGGTCGCGGTCGAACTCGATCACTGTCAGCTTCGGGTGCACACGCAGCAGCGGCAGGGTGATCGCGCCCTGGCCGGGACCGATCTCGACCAGGCGGTCGCCCGCTTTCGGGTTGACCGCCATCACGATCTTGTCGATGTAGTGGCGGTCGGCCAGGAAATGCTGGCCAAGCTGCTTCTTGGCCGGGGCGGTAAACACCGGGCCGGAGGGAGAATGCGGGGAATTCATGCGCCCAGTGTACGTTGCCGCGCAAGCTGCGCACACAACGACGTTGCTGCCTGCAGGCTGGAGGGATCGGCGATGCCGCGGCCGGCCAGGTCCAGCGCGGTGCCATGGTCCACGGCCACGCGTGGGTAGGGCAGGCCCAGGGTCAGGTTGACCGCCTGTTCGAAGCCGGAGTACTTCAGCACCGGCAGGCCCTGGTCGTGGTACATCGCCAGCACGGTGTCGAAGCCGGCCAGCTTGGCCGGAAGGAAGGCGGTGTCGGCAGGCAGCGGCCCGATCAGGTCCATGCCCTCCGCGCGCAGGCGCTGCAGCAGCGGGATGACCAGGTCCAGTTCCTCGCGGCCCAGGTGGCCATCTTCGCCGGCGTGCGGGTTCAGGCCGAGCACGGCGATGCGCGGTGCAGGCAGCCCGAACTCGCGGCGCAGCGCGGCATGCACGGTGCGCAGCGTGTGCTCCAGGCCGGGCGCGGTGATCGCATCGGCCACCTCGCGCAGCGGCAGGTGGGTGGTGGCCAGGGCCACCCGCACGATATGGTTGGCCAGCATCATCACCACCTTCACCCCGGCCTGGTCGGCCAGCAGTTCAGTGGTGCCGCTGTAGGCGATGCCGCCGTCGTTGATGACCGCCTTGTGCACCGGGCCGGTCACCACGCCGTGCAGTTCGCCGGACAGGCAGGCCTGGCCGGCACCGAGCAGGGCACCGATGACCGCGCCGGCATTGGCCGGATCGGCCTGGCCGAAGCGGCTGGGCGCAGCGTTGCGGACGGCGCGCAGGCGCAGATCGCCAGGGACGCGGGCTTCGGCGTCCTCGGGCAGCAGTTGCAGGGGCAGGTTCAGCGCGGCCGCGGCCGCGTGCAGGGTGTCCGGGTCGGCGAAGGCCAGCAGCCGGCAATCTTCACGCGGCTGCTGGACGAGGCGGACACACAGTTCCGGGCCGATCCCGGCGGGCTCGCCCGGTACCAGCGCGAGCTCGGGGCGCATCGGTCAGGACTGCGGCGGGGTGGCGGTGTTTTCCGCGCGGTCGCCACTGCGGAAGCTGACGTAGGCTTCGCCACGCAGTTCCTGCAGGAAGCGGTTGTACTCGTCTTCCAGCTTGCGGCGGCCGATGGTCTCGCGGACCTGGGCACGCTGGTTGTCGGTGGTCACGTCGGTCTGGCGGGTCGCCACGCGTTGCACGATGTGCCAACCGGCGTCGGTGCGGAACGGCTGGCTGACGCCGCCGTCCTGGAGACCTTGCACCTGCTGGCCGAAGGCCGGACCGAACGCGTCGGCCGGGAACCAGCCCAGATCACCGCCCTGGCCCTTGCTGTTGTTGTCCTCGGAGGACTCCTTGGCAACGGTCTGGAACTCGGCACCACCGGCAATGCGGGCGCGCAGGGTGTCGATCTTGGCCTTGGCGGCGGCGTCGGTCTGGTGGTCGTCCACGCGCACCAGGATGTGGCGGCCGTGGAACTCGGTGACCGTGTGCTCACCGGCAGCGGCGGAGCTGGCGTCGCGCACTTCCACCAGCTTCAGCAGCTGGAAGCCACTCGGGCCGCGGATCGGGCCGACCACTTCGCCGGGCTTCATCTTCTCCATCAACTGGGCGAACGCGGTGGGAATCTCATCCAGGCTGCGCCAGCCCAGGTCGCCGCCTTCCAGGGCGTTCGGGCTGTCCGAATAGCGCACGGCCGCCGCGTTGAAGTCCAGCTCGCCCTTGTCCAGCAGGGCCTTCACGCCATCGGCCTTCTTCTGGCCGGTGGCGATCTGGTCGGCGTTGGCGCCGTCGGGCAGGGCGATCAGGATGTGCGCCAGGTGGTACTGGTTGCCCACCGTGGCCTGCTGCTTCAGCGCGGCGTCGACTTCACCCTCGCTGACGCTGATGCGGCTCTGCGCGAAGCTCTGGCGCAGGCGCTGCACGGTGATCTCATCACGCACCGAAGCGCGGAAATCGTTGAAGTCGATGCCGTCATGGGCCAGGCGCTGGCGCAGGGCGTCCAGGTTCGAACCATTCTGCTGGGCGATGGCGTTCATCGCCTGGTTCAGCTCCTGGTCGCTGACACGGATGCCGCTGCCCTGGGCGCGGGCGACCTGCAGCTTGACCAGCACCAGGCGCTCGAGCACCTGGCGGCTGAGCACGTCTTCCGGCGGCAGCTGGTTTTCACGGCCCGCGTACTGCGCCTTGATGTTGGCGATCGCACGCTGGAGCTCGCTCTGCAGGATCACGTCCTCATCGACGACGGCGGCGATGCGGTCAAGCGGCTGCGCCTCCTGGGCAAGCACCTGCAGGGGGGCGGACACGCTGGACACCGCCAGCAGTGAGGCGAGAAGAACGGGGAAGCGCTTGGTCATGGGATCAGGTTCGGATCGTAGTCATCCCGGGTCGCCCCGGTGTTGCTCGGCGGCACGAGATAGAGGTCGTCGCGGTTGTAGCCGAGGATAGCACGGCGCAGGGTACGGTCCGTGTCCTGCCCCAGGGAGCTCAGGCCCTTGAGCACGAACTCCAGCTGGATGGCGTTGTTCATCTCGCCTTCGCGGTTGCGGACGTAGCGGCGCCCGACCACACGCACGGCCAGGCAGCAGCTGTCCCACTGGACGCCGGCGATGATTTCCAGCGGTTCCTTGTCCTGCAGCGAGTAGTAGTAGCGGCCGACCAGGCTCCAGCGCGCATTCAGCGGGTACAGGAACGACAGGTCGGCCTGCTCCAGCAGGGTCCGGTCATGCTTGTTGGCGGTGGCCGGGGCGCCCGAGTTGATGCGGTAGCGGTAGCTGAGGTTGATCACGCCATCGTTGGGCATCAGATAGCGGGCTCGGACGCTGGCCAGATCCTCGCGCTTGTACTTCGGATCCCACTGGTAGGTGGCGCCCAGGGTCCAGCGGTCGTTGATCATGTAGTTGCCGTCGGCGATCCACGCCGACTTGCCCTTTTCCACCGGCGCGCCGCCCGGAGTGACGGTGACCCGCGACTCGTCGAAGTACTGGATCTGGCCGATGGAGGCCGAGAAGCGTTCCTTGCCGGTGGTCTGGTCGATGAAGCGGGTACTCAGCGCCATGGTCAGCTGGTTGGCGTCGTTCTGGCGATCGGCGCCGGTATAGCGCGAGTCGCGGAACAGCTGGCCCCAGCTGAAGGTGAAGTCACGGGTATCGAAGATCGGCAGCTCGTCCTGGTTGCGGTAGGGCGTGCGCAGGTAGAACAGCCGCGGCTCCAGGGTCTGCAGGAACGACTTGCCGCCGATCCTGGTCTCGCGATCGAAGAACAGGCCGGCGTCGATGCTGCCGATCGGCAGGCTGCGGCTGGGCGAGGTGTTGCCGCGCAGCTGCTCCGGCGTGGCCGTGTTCGGGTCGATGCCCTGCGAGCGCAGGATCTGGCCGCGGATGCCGTTCACGCCATCAACCAGGCCACGATCCAGCTGGTAACCGGTATAGCGGTAGGCCAGCGTCGGCGTGACATACCAGGCCGCGCCGCTGATCGGGAACGACACGTAGGGCTTCACGTCCAGGCGCGAGCCGCCGCTGACACCGATGCCGTTGGTCTGACGGCTGCCATTGCGGGTGTACTGCAGGTCGGGGCCCGCATCTGCGCCGTACTTGAAGTTGATGTCGTCGTGGGTGAAGCGCACGGCTTCGGCGTAGACGCCGGTTTCCAGCCACGGCAGGACCGGCTTGTCCCAGTTGAGGTACAGGCGCGGCTGGCGGTTGTAGGCCAGCGCACTCTCGTTGAGGGTGTAGTCGGTCAGCTGCCAGCGGTCGGCCATGATGCCGGCCGTCCAGTTCCTGCCGGTGCCGTACAGACCGATGGTGCTCTGCAGGTTCGATGCGGTGACCCCCACCAGGCGGTTGGCGAAGTCTTCGACATAGCGCTCGTCGCTGACCCAGGCCAGGTTGGCGCGGGCCTGCCAGTGGCTGTCCACGTTGTGGTAACCGCTGAACATCACCCGGCCGCGGTCGCGGTCGCGCAGCTTGTCGTTGGGCATGAACGCGGTCAGCAGTTCGCCGCGGCCGCCGTTGTAGAGGTAGCGGAACTCGTTGTCGAGCATCAGGCCGCGCCGGCTCATGTAGCGCGGGGTCAACGTGTCGTCGTAGTTCGGCGCCAGGTTGAAGTAGATCGGCTGGGCATAATCGAAACCGTTGCGCCCGGACATGCCCAGCTGCGGGAACAGCAGGCCGGTCTTGCGGCGGTCATCGATCGGGAACTTGAAGTACGGCGCCCACAGGACCGGCACCTTGCCGATGCGCAGCACGGCGTTGCGGGCGGTGCCGAAGCCCTCGTCGTTGTCCACTTCGATCTGCGGCGCCGACAGCTTCCACACCGGCTGCGACGGGTCGCAGGTGGTGTAGGTGGAGCGGTGCATCTGGCCGACCGCGCCCTGCAGGTCGACCGACTCGGCGTCGCCGTTGCCGCGACGCGACACCAACTGGTACTTGATGTCGGTGATCTTGTGGGTGTCGCTTTCCTGGTTGCCCTCGGCTCGCTTGGCGACCATGCGGATCGAGGAGTCCTGGTAGCGGACATTGCCGTCGGCGATGTAGTTGCCGCTTTCGGTATCGAAGCTGAGCTTGTCGGTACCGACGAACTGGTCGCCGCGGCGCAGGGCCACGTTGCCTTCGTACTGCGGCACGGTGGTGGTGCCCAGCAGCTGGTCGCCCTCGATGTCGGTGGGCTGCTGATCGCGCGCGGCGCTGGCGGCGGCCTTGTCCTGCCCCGGGACCGGGGTAGGGGCATCGGTGAACGCGGGAATCACGTCGGTCGCCGGGCACAGGCCCCAGTTGAGCGGCTTTTCATCGGCCATTGCCGGCAGGCAGATGGCGATGCTCAGAGGCAGGGGAAGCAGGCGGAGGGCTCGGCGCACGCGGTTCGGATTCGGGCGAAAACGGACGGTAGCTTGCCCCATCCCTTGCATAGGGGCAATGAAGGGCGGCGGATCCTGCCGGTTCGGGTTCATCCGGAGACGCTGCCTGGAGGAGGCGGCAGCAGCGCCCGGACATGGGCCACGCTGCACTCGGCAAGGGCCTGCAGGTCATAGCCGCCTTCCAGCATCGAGACCACCCGGCCGGCCGCATGGCGCCGCGCCAGTGCATGCAGTTCACGGGTGATCCAGGCGAAATCGTCGGTTTCCAGCATCAGATCGGCCTGCGGGTCGCGCAGGTGGGCATCGAAGCCGGCCGAGATCAGCAGCAGCTGCGGGCGGAAGTCGTCGATGGCCGGCAGCATCTCGTCGGCCCACACATTGCGGAAGCGGAAACCGCCACTGCCCGGCGGCAGCAGGATGTTCATCAGGTTGCCGGCACCGCGGTCGCGGCGCAGGCCCGAGTTGGGGAACAGCCCGGCCTGGTGGGTGCTGTAGTAGGAGACCCGGGCGTCGTGCTGGAAGATGTCCTGGGTGCCGTTGCCATGGTGGACATCGAAGTCGACCACCGCGATGCGCTCCAGGCCATGGCGGTCACGGGCGTAGGCGGCGGCGATGGCGATGTTGTTGAGCAGGCAGAAGCCCATCGCGGTGCTGCTGGTGGCGTGGTGGCCCGGTGGCCGCACCGCGCAGAACGCCAGCGGGTCTTCGCCCAGCATTACTGCATCTACAGCGGCCACGCCGGCGCCAGCGGCGTGCACGGCGGCACTGGCCGAGCCGGGTGAGGTCCAGGTGTCCATGTCCAGCTGGCGCAGCGGCACGGTCTGCGGCTGCAGCACGAAGTCGAGCAGGGCGCTGTCGTGGACCCGGGTCAGTTCACCGAACTTGGCCGGCGGCGCCTCGCGCCAGTCCAGCTGGCCGGGGAATGCGGCGTGCAGGGCATCCAGGACATGCCGCAGGCGTTGCGGGCACTCCGGATGGCCGGGGCCGGGGTCGTGCAGCAGGCAGGACGGATGGGTAAAGACCAGCATCGTGCCGACTCAGCGCTGGCGCTGCTGCGGCTGCCACAGCGCTTCGCCGTGGCCATCGGCACGGGCCAGCACGCGGGCCAGCACGAACAACAGGTCCGACAGCCGGTTGAGGTACTGCAGCGCCTCGCTGCGCACGGCTTCGTGGCGGGCCAGGGTGACCGTCTCGCGCTCGGCGCGGCGGACGATCGTGCGCGCCAGGTGGCAGCGCGCGGCGGCCTCGCCACCGGCCGGCAGGATGAATTCCTTCAACATCGGCAGGCTGGCGTTGTAGTGGTCCAGCTGCTGTTCCAACGCCGAGACATCGGCGGCGTGGATCGCGGCGTGGCCGGGGATGCACAGTTCGGCGCCCAGGTCGAACAGCTGGTGCTGCAGATGCACCACCAGCGCGCGGACATCCTCGGGCAGCGCCGTGGCCAGCAGCAGGCCGAGCGCGGCATTGGCTTCATCGACGGCGCCGTAGGACGCCACGCGGGCGTCATCCTTGGCCACGCGCTGGCCGTCGCCAAGGCCGGTACTGCCGTCGTCGCCGGTGCGGGTGTAGATGCGCGAGAGGCGATGGCCCATGGCGCGGCTCAGTGGCGGATGTCGCGGCGGGCCTGCTGGAGCTTCACTACCTGCTCCACGGCCAGCTGCAGGGCGGCGCCGAGCGCCACGTAGATCGCGGTGGTGCGCAGGTACGGCCCGAACCACTGTGCGTAGTTCTGCGCCCAGCCGGCCAATGTCGGTTCGGCCACGTTGCGGCTGGTCCAGTAGAAGCCGCCCTGCGCCAGCAGGTGGCAGACCGCCACCGAGGCCACCAGCAGCAACGCGCCCTTGGCCAGCACCGGCCAGCGTGCCCCCTGGTAGTTGCGGCCCAGCAGCATGCCGCCGGCCCACAGCGAGAAATAGGCCGGCAACAGCAGCCAGTAGCCCGGCGACACGCAGTAGTGCTGCCAGAAATCCAAGCCGCTGCTGCGGATCACGATCCAGTCCACCAGCACCGCGAACACGATCAGCAGCGGGAACGCCCAGCGGGTCCAGCCGGCCAGATAGAAGCCACCGATGAAGAACACCGCCCAGGAGGCATCGGGAATCGCCGCGAAGTGGTTGACCCGGGTCGCCGCCAGCAACAGCACGAGTACGGACAGGACGAAGGCACGGTTGGCGGTGGCGGACATGGCAGCGGGCCCGGAGCGGATTCAGGTTTCATTCTAGCCCGCCGCGCCGGTTGGCGCAGGTCGGGGAGCGTTGGGTGTTCGGGCGGGGCGAGCGCGTATCATGAACACCATGAGTGAACGACATGACGTGCTGATCGTCGGTGGCGGCCTGGTCGGTGCCAGCCTGGCCATTGCCCTGGACCGGCTGGGCCGCGATGTGGGCCTGCTCGAGGCCAGCCCGGCCGGCGAGCTGCCGGCGGTGTTCGACCAGCGCAACCTCAGTTTCGCCGCGGCCACCGTCAACGCGCTGACCGCGCTGGGGGTCATGCAGAAGCTGGCGATGGCGCCGGGCCCGATCCGTCGCATCCACGTCAGCCGCGCCGGCGATTTCGGCCGCGTGCAGCTGGAGGCTTCCGACTACGACCGGCCGTGGTTCGGCCAGGTGGTGGTGGCGCGTGACTTCGGCCAGGCGCTGGAAGCACGGCTGCAGGAGCTGCCGCAGTTGCGGCGCTACCGGCCGATGCGGTTCCTGGGCCTGGGCGAGGTGGTCGACGGCTACCGCCAGGTGCGGGTGGCCGACGAGGCCGGCGAGCGCATGCTGCTGGCACGGCTGGTGGTGGGCGCCGATGGCACGACCAGCGGCGTGCGCGGGGCGTTGGGCATCGAGGTCGACCGGCATGATTTCCAGCAGACCCTGTTCGTGGCCCGCGTGCGCAGCCAGCGCGCGCCGGACGGCACGGCCTGGGAGCGCTTCACCGATACCGGCCCGACGGCCCTGCTGCCGCGTGGCGATCGTCACTTCGGCACCGTGCACGGCGTAGCGCGCGATCAGGCCGATGCGGTGATGGCACTGGACGATGCGGCCTGGCTTCAGCGCCTGCAGGATGCGATCGGCTGGCGTGCCGGCCGCCTGCTCGAATCCGGCCCGCGCAGTGCTTACCCGCTCATCCAGGTGCTGGCGCGCGCATTGGCCGGAGAACGCACGGTGCTGCTCGGCAATGCCGCGCAGACCATTCATCCGCTGGGTGCGCAGGGCTTCAACCTGGGCCTGCGCGATGCGCTGACCCTGGCCGAGCTGCTGGAGGATGCGCATGAGGATGCCGGCAGTGATGCGCTGCTGCAGGCCTATGTCGCGCGCCGCGAGGAAGACCGCCGGCAGACGGTGGCGTTCTCCGGTGGCCTGGCACGCCTGACCAGCAATCCGGCGCCGCTGATGCGGCCGCTGCGCAGCCTCGGCCTGGTGGCCGCACAACGCGCCTCGGTGCAGTCGATGCTGGTCGGCGGTGCGATGGGCTTCCGTGGCGAAGTGCCGCGGCTGTGCCGTGGAGAAGCCGCATGAGCCGGCGCGCGCGCCTGGACGTGGCCATCGTCGGCGGTGGCGTGGTTGGTGCCGCCTGTGCGCTGGCGCTGGCCGATGCCGGTCTGTCGGTTGCACTGGTGGAGGGCCGCGAGCCTGCGCCATGGCGCGCTGCACAGCCAGACCTGCGGGTGTTCGCCTTCGCCGCCGACAACGTGCAACTGTTGAACCGTCTGGGTGTGTGGCCGGCCATCGCGCAGGCCCGCGCATGGCCCTACCGGCGCATGCAGGTGTGGGATGCCGCCGGTGGCGAGGATCTGTTGTTCGACGCCGACCGCTTCGGTCGGCGCGAACTGGGCTACATCGTCGAGAACGGCCTGCTGCAGGATCGCCTGTGGTCGGCACTGCCGGCCGCAGGCATACAGCTGCATTGCCCGGCGCGGGTGGATGCGCTGGAGCAGGACGCGGACGGTGTGCGCCTGCGCCTGGATGACGGGCGCCGCCTGGAAGCGGCGCTGGCAGTGGCCGCCGACGGCGCCGAATCGACCCTGCGCCAGCTGGCCGGACTCGAGGTCGAGCGCCATGACTACCACCAGCGTGGCGTGGTGGCCTATGTGGACAGCGATCTTCCCAACCAGGCCACGGCCTGGCAGCGCTTCCTGCCGAGCGGGCCACTGGCGTTGCTGCCGGTGGCCGAGCGTCGCAGCTCGATCGTCTGGACCCTGCCCGAGGATGACGCGGCACGTGTGCTGGCGCTGGATGAGGACACCTTCAACCGTGAACTGACCCGCGCCTTCGCTGCACGCCTGGGTGAACTGCGGCTGGCATCACCGCGTGCGGCATTCCCGCTGCGTCGCCAACTGGCCCGCCACTACGTGGCCGGCCGCGTGCTGGCGCTGGGTGATGCTGCGCACGTGGTGCATCCGCTGGCCGGGCAGGGCGTGAACCTGGGCCTGCGCGATGTCGCCGCCCTGCAGCAGTGGCTGGCGCCGTCGGCCGAACGCCGTGGCCAGCCGCGGCTGTCGCCGCAGCGGCTGCAGCGCTGGGCACGCGAACGGCGCAGCGACAACCACATCGCCGCTTACAGCTTCGATGCGATCAACCGCCTGTTCTCCAACGACGAAATGCATCTGACCCTGGCCCGCGGACGCGCGCTGGGCTGCGTCGGCAAATGGCCGCCGCTGGTGCAGGCATTCTGGAAGCGCGCCGCCGGCGTCTGACGCAAAAAGCGGACGGAGGGGATTAAGTCGTATGTGCACATACGACTTAATCCCCTCCGTCCCCTTTTTCAGTCGACCAGCCAACCGGCCAGGTCGGAGCGATCCAGCTTGCCGCGATGCCTGCGGTCCAATGAATTGAATTCATCGGCCAGCGCCGGGTTGGCCTGCGCTTCTTCGCGGCTGATGAAACCATCACCATTCACGTCCAGCGCAGCGAAGTGGATGCGGTACTGGCCGACCACGCTGCTCGGTTCCAGCGAACGCACGGTCACCTGTGCCTCGCCAGCCGGCTGTGCAATCTCGACGCTGCCGGTGACCTGGCCGGCGCCCAGTGGCTGCTGGCGGATGGCGCCGCCGGTCGGGCCCAGCGGCTGGACCTGCGCCGGCATGGACGGCAGCTGCTGTGCAAGGGCCGTTGCAGTTGCCAGCAGGGCGATCAGTATCGGAATCGAGCGGTATCGCATGGTCCCATTCCTCGGTAGCGCCGGGCCACGCCCGGCGGGCACGACGGCCTCAGCGCAGCGGCGACGCCAGCACGGTGATCTCTTCACGATCGTGATAGAGCTGCTTGGCGCGGACCACCAGCGGCTTGCCGGCCTGGTCCTGGAACAGGTCCAGGCACAGCCGGGTCTCGTCCCAGCGCTTCTTCATCGGCAGCTTCAGATTGAAGATCGCATGCCTGCACCAGCCCTCGCGGAACCAGGTGGCCATCCGCTCGGCCACGCGGCGCGGCTGCTCGACCATGTCGCAGACCATCCAGTCCAGCGGCTGTTCCGGGTGCCAGTGGAAGCCATCGGCGCGCAGGTGCTCGACCAGGCCGGTGTCCAGCACGTGCTGGCGCAATGGGCCGTTGTCGATGCTCAGTACGTGCATGTGCTGGCGGGTCAGCACCCAGGTCCAGCCGCCGGGTGCGGCGCCGAGATCGGCCGCGCGCATGCCGGGCTTGGCCAGTGCTTCGCGTTCTTCCGGGGTCAGCAGGGTCAGCAATGCTTCGTCCAGCTTCAGTGCCGAACGCGAAGGCGCTTCGGGCAGCAGCTTCAGGCGCGGGATGCCCAGTGCCCACGGCGCGCTGTCGGCCGGATCAGCCACGCAGACGAAGGCGTGGGTGCCGTCGACGAACACCACGTGCAGGCGCGGCAGGCGGTTGTTCGGCTTGTCGCTGAGCTTGCCGGCCTTGCGCAGCGCGGGGCGCAGCGCATTGCCGAAGGCACGCGCCAGCCCGGACAGCGGCTTGCCGGCGTCAGAATCGGGGTGTTCCACCCACAGGTCACCGAAGCGCGGCGCATCGGCCAGCACCTCCAGCATCGGGGTGATGCGGTCGGCCGGGTCCAGCTGCGGCAGCTCGGCCAGTACCACCAGCTTCTGTCGCGCGAAGATCAGCTCGCGCCAGCGCAGCCGTGGCGCCAGGGCAGCGGCTTCGTCGCACATGAAAAGCACATAGCCGTCGTTGCGCTGGGTACGCGCGTAGCCGGCGAAACCGGCTTCACCGGCGCGGAACTGCAGCTCGCCGGCCAGCTCGGGCTCGAAGCCCTGCCGGCACAGGCACAGCAGGCCGATGCCGGTTTCAGTAACGGGCGCCATCGCTTTCCCCATAGGCACGCAGCACGCTGCGTGCGGCATCGCGGTTCAGGCCCTGCACCACTTCGATGCCGCGCTTGTTGAGCTCGCCGACCCAGTCGGCCGGCAGCGGGCCTTCGTCGAACGGCGTCAGTTCCTCGACGTCGGCCGCGTTGGCACCGATCAGCAGGCGGTCGATGCCGGCCCACACGGTCGCGCCGTAGCACTGGCAGCACGGCTGCGAACTGGTGGCCAGGGTGACCGGCGACAGTACCGCGTTCAGGCGCGGGGTCTGCAGGCGCTGCTGGGCCAGCATGTAGGCCATGTTCTCGGCGTGCGCCAGCGAGGTTGCGTGCGGCATCACCCGGTTCACGCCGGCGGCGATGACCTTGTCATCCGGCCCGAACACCACCGCGCCGAACGGGCCGCCACTGGCGTGCTCGACATTCAACCGCGACAGCTCGATCGCCAGTGCGACCTTGGCCTCGTCGCCCGGATATCGACGATCCAGGTCGATCTGGTCGTGGATCCAGGCGGGAAGGGTCAGGTGGACTTGCGCGTACAGCATCGCGGGGTGCCTCGTAGGGAATGGAAGAAGGTGCGGTTGCTTGGGGAAACCGGCGCGCAGTGTAGCTGCACCGGCCTGTATCGGGTGTGGCGATGGGTCAGCCTGGCGAGCCGGTGCGGATCACCACGTACTGCTTGCGGAATTCCAGCCCGGCCTGCGGCCAGCTGGCGGCATAGGCGCGTAGCAGGGGCAGGGCGGCGGCGAAGTCGTGGCCATTGACCCGGCAATCGGCTTCGCACAGGCCTTCGGCATCGCGCGAGGCGAACAGGCGGATCGCCAGGAACGAGCGGGCCTTCAGCAGCTCGTCGAAGGCATCCATGCTGCGGGTGAACAGGCAGCAGGGACAGGAGCCATGGTCGTCTTCGCTGCAGGTGGATGCATCCACCTCCTGCGCGCGGTAGTGCGCCAACGGCCCCAGCACCACGGTGCGCTGGTGTTCCTCGCCGTCATCGCCGGCCGGGTAGGCCAGGCCCATCATCGGCAGGCCCTGCGCGTCCTCGGCGCCGATCGCGGTCTGCAGGGTCGCCAGGTCCACCCGCATCCAGGTCTGAAAGCCGGACAGCAGCGAGGCCTGTTCGTCGGCACCGTTGGCGTGCTGGTACTCGAACAGGCCATCGGCGAACAACACCGGATGCTGGGCCTCGATGACGGTGGAGGTCTGCCAGCCGCCGTTGCCGCGCGCATGCGCGGCCATCGCATGCGGGGTCAGGCGCAGGCCGCTGTCCAGCAGCAGCGCGCCACCGTCGGCGTGGCTGGCGATGCCGGCGTCCTGCAGGACCTGCTGCAGCAGCGGGAGAAGGGCGGTGGAGGTCGTGGTCATGTCAGGCCTGTGGATGGATGGGGCGGAACATCCAGGCAGGGCCTGGAACTAGCGCTCGAGCGCGTCGAGTTCGGCGCGATATCGCTGCGCGTCGGATTGCTGCTGCGGGTCGCTGCCATGATCGCGCAGCCAGGTTTCCAGCTCGCGGCGATAGTCCGCGCGGAAATCCGCGTTGCCCGGGCTGAAATGCAGCTTGCGTGCCGCCACCTCCACGCGCTCGCGCGCGCTGGCACGGGCCTGGGCGATGCCGTGCGGGGATTCGTTGGTGAGGATGACGAAGTTGCGCGGGAAGCCCGGCGTGTACTTCACCACGAACGGCTGGTCGGGCGCGGGAATGCGGATCGCGTTCTCCAGCGGCCACAACGAGGCGGTGTTGGTGTGGAACACCACCTCCACATCGCGGCCCTCGGCGGTGCGCAGCACCGCTTCGTAGCGCCAGATGTACTGCTCGTTCATCGTCGAACTGGTGCGCTCGGACTTCACGATCACCGCTTCACCGCGCTCGCCCACCACGTTCAGGAAGGCGGCGTTGACGAAGTGGCCGAGGAAGATGTTGAGCATCGCCAGCGGGAACACCACGATGGCGTAGCCCGGAAAGCGCCGCCACCACGAGACCAGCCCGGCCAGCACCATCGCCGAAAAGAACGTCAGCAGCGGGTGCTGCGTCAGGAACCAGAGCAGGGCGGAAAGGGCGGTGATCATCGTCGCGGTCGTGCGGGCGCCGTCCTGGCGCCCGCGCAGGTCCTCAGGCCGACCAGGTGTCGCGCAGGGTCACGCTGCGGTTGAACACCGGCTTGGCCTCCGTGTGGTCGCGGCGATCGGCAACGAAGTAGCCGGTGCGTTCGAACTGGAACGACTGTTCCGGGGCGGCGCTGGCTGCGGCTGGCTCGACATAGCCGGTGACGGTGCGGCGCGATTCCGGGTTGAGGTAATCGCGGTAGGTCTTGCCTTCCGATTCGTCGTCCGGGTTCGGCACCGAGAACAGGCGGTCGTACAGGCGGATCTCGGCCGGCACGCCGTGCACGGCGCTGACCCAGTGGATGGTGCCCTTGACCTTGCGGTTGGCGCCTTCCATGCCCGGACGCGATTCCGGATCCAGCCAGCCGCGCAGCTCAGTGATGGTGCCGTCGGCATCCTTGATCACTTCATCGCAGCGGATGATGCCGGCGCCGCGCAGGCGTACTTCGCCACCCGGCACCAGGCGCTTCCAGCCCTTCGGCGGCACTTCGGCGAAGTCCTCGCGGTCGATCCACACTTCGCGTGCGAACGGCACTTCGCGGCTGCCGAAGCGCTCGTCCTTCGGGTGGTTGCTGAAGGTCAGCTGTTCTTCATGGCCTTCCGGCAGGTTGGTCAGCACCAGCTTGACCGGGTCGACCACGGCCATGCGGCGTGGCGCGGCGCTGTCCAGGTCTTCGCGCAGCGCGCCTTCCAGCACGCTGAAGTCGATCAGCGAATTCTGCTTGCTGATGCCCACGCGCTCGGCGAACAGGCGCATCGCGGCCGGGGTGTAGCCACGGCGGCGCAGGCCCTGCAGGGTCGGCATGCGCGGGTCTTCCCAGCCGTCCACCAGCTGTTCGGTGACCAGCGCCATCAGCTTGCGCTTGCTCATCACCGTGTAGTTGATGTTCAGGCGCGAGAATTCGATCTGGCGCGGCTTGGCCGCTTCGCGCGGCAGGCCGGCGTCGACCAGCGGCTGGGTCAGCGCGTCGTCGTGGGCGAAATCGACGTTGTCCACGCACCAGTCGTACAGCGGGCGGTGGTCTTCGAACTCCAGCGTGCACAGCGAGTGGGTGATGCCCTCGATCGAATCGCCCAGCGCATGGGCGAAGTCGTACATCGGATAGATCGGCCACGCATTGCCGGTGTTCTGGTGCTCGACGTGCTTGATGCGGTACAGGGCCGGATCGCGCAGGTTGATGTTGCCGCTGGCCATGTCGATCTTCGCGCGCAGGGTGCGCGCGCCATCCGGGAATTCACCGGCGCGCATGCGGCGGAACAGGTCGAGGTTCTCCTCGACGCTGCGGTCGCGCCACGGCGACGGGCGGCCCGGCTCGGTCAGGGTGCCGCGGTAGGCGCGCACTTCCTCGGCCGACAGGTCGCAGACATAGGCCTTGCCCTGTTCGATCAGCTTCTCGGCTGCCAGGTAGTAGGTCTGGAAATAGTCCGAGGCGTGGCGCAGTTCGTTCCAGCTGAAGCCCAGCCAGCGCACGTCGTCCTGGATCGCGGCCACGTATTCCGGGTCTTCCTTGGCCGGGTTGGTGTCGTCGAAGCGCAGGTTGCAGACGCCGCTGAACTCGCCGGCGATGCCGAAGTTCAGGCAGATCGACTTGGCGTGGCCGATGTGCAGGTAGCCGTTCGGCTCCGGCGGGAAGCGGGTCTTGATCGCCTGGTGCTTTCCGCTGGCCAGGTCCTCGCGCACGATCTGGCGGATGAAATCGCGCTTTTCGTGGCTGTCGGCGGGGGTCTCGGGGCTGGCGGGGGTGTGCTCGGACATGAGTCGGCGAAGAGAAAGGCAGAAAGACCAACAGTCTAGCGCGTACGGGGCGGGGCTGCCCGGTGGGGTATGGGAGTGCCGGCCAGCGGCCGGCATTACCGCGTGCAGGCCGCTGGCCGGCGGAACGGTCATGCGCCGTCACCACCACCATTCAGCCCCCGGGCGTATGCTGGAATCCTGTCCCACGGAGCCGCCGCATGCACATCGTGTACAAGGCCGACAACCTGTTCGACGCCCATCTGGTCAAGCACGCGCTGGAGGATGCCGGCATCCCGGCGTTCGTGTTCGGCGAGTCGTTGCTGGGTGGCATGGGCGAGCTGCCGCTGTTTGGTGTACTGCGGGTGGGAATCCCGGATGCCGCACGCCCGCAGGCCGAGGACATCGTGGCGGCACTGGACTTGGGGCATGCACCGGATGCCCCCATTTCGGATGCAGACGATATAGCCGGTCTTCCGGCGTAGGAGCGCATCATGTTGGGAATTGGCCAGGGCATCCTCGGTATCGGCGCCTTCAAGCAGCGCCTGCCGCGCCCGGAAGAGGCGCTGCCGGGGCGTGACCAACCGCTACCGCTGCACAGCAACCAGCACTTCGTGAACAGCCATCCGCTGAAGGACCGTTTCGCCGGCCTGCAGCAGATCCGCTTTGCGCTGGGCTGTTTCTGGGGCGCCGAGCGTAAGTTCTGGACCGAACCGGGCGTGTACAGCACCTCGGTCGGCTATGCCGGTGGCATCACCCCGAACCCGACCTATGAAGAGGTCTGCTCGGGCCTGACCGGCCACACCGAAGTGGTGCAGGTCGTGTTCGATCCGGCGGTGGTGAGCCTGGACCGGCTGCTGCAGCTGTTCTGGGAAAGCCACGACCCGACCCAGGGCATGCGCCAGGGCAACGACACCGGCACCCAGTACCGCTCGGCGATCCACGCTACCGACGAGGCCCAGTACAAGGCCGCGCTGGCCAGCCGCGAGGCCTACCAGTCCCAGCTGGACGCCGCTGGCTATGGCCCGATCACCACCGAGATCGTGTATCCGGCGCCGGCGTACTACTACGCCGAGGACTATCACCAGCAGTATCTGGCGAAGAATCCGAACGGTTACTGCGGCATCGGCGGCACCGGCGTGAGCTGCCCGATCGGGTTGGATGTGGAGGCGCCGCGCTGACGCGCGGTGGTCCGCCTGCGGCGGGCAGAAGCTGAAAGCAACTGCCAAAGCCAAAGCCAAAGCCAAAGCGGCTCTGGGGTGCTGCGGGTTGGGCGGGGCGGCGTGGGTGGGCAGGACACGCCGTACCCCCCCCTCCGGGGTCCGGCCCAGCCGCTGGCGGCTGTGCGTTCGGGCGCCTGCGAAGCAGTGCTTCGCAAGCAAAGCGCCCTCACCCCTGGGGGCTCGATGGCGCCATCCATGGCGCCAACGGTCCTGCCCACCCACACCGCCCCACCTCCGACAGTTTCCCGGTGACGGTGGGCAAGAGCACGGGTTATTGACGAACTGGTGGAAAAGAAAAAGGACGCGGCGTTCACCGCGTCCTTTTTGTTTGATCCTGCAGTGCTTTCTGTAGAGCGGAAGGCAGCGGCAGGAGCCGCTGCCAACGTCGCTTGCGACGGCCCGGAGGGTGCCGGTCAGGACGACCGGCGTAGCCATGCTCGGCTGCGAGCAAGCGAAGCGCGCGACCCGCTTTTGCTCTTCTTTCTTTCATCCGTGGCGGGCGGCCACAGGAAACTGTCAGAGGGCGGGCGGGTTGGGTTCGCGGGGGTGTCCGCGGCATGGATGCCGCGGCCAAGCCCCCATGGACGGGTTCACGGCGTCCCCCGCGAACCCAACCCGCCCGACCCAGCGCGGCTGTTGCTTCATGCATTTCGCGACCAAGCCCCCGCCACCAGGGGCTCAGCCGTTGGCCGGGATCACAGTTCCGAGCGAATACGCTCGCGCAGCGCCTGCAGATCCTTGGCAAACGCATCGATACCGGTCGCCAGCTTCTCGGTCGCCATCGGATCGGCCGCGAGGTCGGCTGCGAACTTCGCCGCATCGATCGGGGCCACCGCCACGCCATCGGCCGCACCGGCCACCAGCTTGCGCGGCAGCTCACCGTGGTCGGCGTCCAGCTTCTCCAGCAGGTCCGGCGAAATCGTCAGGCGGTCGCAACCGGCCAGTGCTTCGATCTGCGCGGTCGAACGGAACGAGGCGCCCATCACCACCGTCGGCGAGCCACGCCGCTTGAATTCGGCATATACGCCTCGCACGAACTTCACGCCCGGGTCTTCGTCGATGCTGGCCGGGGCCTGGCCGTTGGCCACGTACCAGTCCAGGATGCGGCCGACGAACGGCGAGATCAGGAACGCGCCGGCTTCGCTGCAGGCCAGCGCCTGGGTCGGGTTGAAGATCAGGGTCAGGTTGCAGTCGATGCCTTCGGCCTGCAGGATGCGCGCGGCTTCCACGCCTTCCCAGGTCGCGGCGATCTTGATCAGGATCTTCTCGCGCGGTACGCCGGCATCGGCGTACATCTGGATGAACTGGCGGGCCTTGGCCACGGTGGCGGCGGTGTCGTGGGCCTGGTCGGCATCCACTTCGGTGGACACGCGGCCCGGCACCAGCGTGCTCAGCAGCGCGCCGACGCCGATGGTCAGGCGGTCGGCCACGGCGTTCACCACGGCTTCGCGGTCGCCCGCCTGCTGGCGGCCCCAGGCCAGTTCGCGTTCGATCAGCTCGGCGTAGACCGGCAGGTCCAGCGCCTTCTTCACCAGGGTCGGGTTGGTGGTGCAGTCCACCGGCTGCAGGCGCTTGATGGCATCGTAGTCACCGGTATCGGCAACCACCACGGACAGTTCGCGCAGCTGGGACAGTTTGGACGGGGTACTCATTACGGCTCCTGGTGCAGGGGGATCGAATCGCGCGCGGTGCGCAGCGGTAATCAGGGGCGGTCGTTGTGGACCGCGGTCACGCGCAGGCGCAACTTGCGGCCGCCGGGCGCATTCCAGTCGATGCTCTGGCCGATCGACAGGCCGAGCAGGGCACTGCCGACCGGGGCCAGCACGGAAACCTTGCCTTCATCGACGTTGGCTTCGCGGGGGAAGACCAGGGTCAGGACATGCTTCTCGCCCGACACTTCATCTTCGCACTCCACGCGCGAATGCATCATGACGATGCCTTCGGGAATCTGGTGCGGTGCCAGCACGGTGGCACGGTTGAGTTCTTCAGCAAGCGCGAGCGCGGCAGGCGTCTGGCTCAGCGCAGGGGATTCGAGCATGGCGTCCAGGCGGTCCATGTCGAAGGTAGAAACGGTGATCGACGGCGGCAGGCCGCTGGCGGTGTTCATGGTGAAGCTCCTTGGTTGAAAGCCATGCAAAAGGCGGCACCTGCTGGCGCCGCCTGTCTGTATTGTGGGGACAAATGCGGCCGGAATCGACTCCTGCCGATTCCGGGCCGGTGCTGCGGGGGCTCAGCCGTTCAGCGCGGGGCCGGGCAGCGGCGCCGCATCGCTGGCGGCATTGAGCGCTTCCAGGGTAAACAGCGCCTGCGGCAGGCGCTTGAACTGGTCGGCCAGCTCCATCAGGAAGTCGTTCATGGCCGAGCTGCGCCGCCAGACCATGGCGATGCGGCGGCTGGGACGGCCTTCGCCGGTGAAATCGAGCAGGCGGATGTTGTTCGAGCGCGGGACCGGCGGCTGCACCGACAGGCTCGGCAGCAGGGTGATGCCGACGTCGGCAGCGACCATCTGCCGCAGCGTCTCCAGGCTGGTGGCGCGGAACTCGGACTTCTCGTTGGCGCCGAACAGGCGGCAGACTTCCAGTGCCTGGTCGCGCAGGCAATGCCCGTCTTCCAGCAGCAGCAGCTTCTGCGTGGCCAGTTCCTGTACGTCCAGGTGTTCGCGACGGGCCAGCGGGTGGCGCCCGGACACGGCCAGCAGGAACGGCTCTTCGAACAGGAATTCGGCATGCAGCTGGTCATCGATCACCGGCAGCGCCAGCAGCGCAGCGTCGAGCTTGCCTTCGCGCAGGCGGTCCAGCAGCACGTCGCTCTTTTCCTCGACCAGCAGCAGTTCCAGCTCCGGGAAACGCTCGCGGATGCGCGGGATCACATGTGGCAGCAGGTACGGGCCCAGGGTCGGGAAGATCCCCAGGCGCACCGTACCGGCCTCCGGATCGCGGCTGCGTCGCGCCGCTTCCTTCAGCTGTTCCACTTCGGACACGATCACCCGTGCCCGTGCCGCCGCTTCCTGGCCGGCCGGGGTCAGCATCACCTTGCGCGGTGCGCGTTCCACCAGCGGCAGGCCCAGCTCTTCTTCCAGCTTGCGGATCTGCGTCGACAGCGTGGGCTGGCTGACGAAGCAGGAGGCGGCAGCCCGACCGAAATGCTTGTGGTCGGCCAGGGCTACCAGGTACTTCAGATCACGTAGGTTCATCCTTACACCCCAGGGGTAACGGACCGGCTGACGGCATGGTTACCCGACAGGCAGACAATGCTCCCGGTGATCTGGGAACGGTGGATCAGGCCGCTTCAGCAACGGCACCGCTGCTGTTGCTCACCGACGAGCGGATCAGGTGGTCGAACGCGCTCAGTGCGGCGGTCGAACCGGCGCCCATGGCGATGATGATCTGCTTGTAGGGTACCGTCGTGCAATCGCCAGCGGCGAACACGCCCGGCAGATTGGTCTGGCCGCGATCGTCGATGACGACTTCGCCACGCGGCGACAGCGCCACCACATCCTTCAGCCACTCGGTGTTGGGCAGCAGTCCGATCTGCACGAAGATGCCTTCAAGCTCGACGCGGTGGGCGTCGCCACCGACGCGGTCCTTGTAGACCAGGCCGGTGACGCGGCTGCCGTCGCCCAGCACCTCGGTGGTCTGTGCGCTGGTCAGCACGGTGACGTTGGCCAGGCTGCGCAGCTTCTTCTGCAGCACTTCATCGGCGCGCAGGCTGGAATCGAACTCCAGCAGGGTTACATGCGACACGATGCCGGCGAGGTCGATGGCCGCTTCCACGCCGGAGTTGCCGCCACCGATCACCGCCACGCGCTTGCCCTTGAACAGCGGACCATCGCAATGCGGGCAGTAGGCCACGCCCTTGTTGCGGTACTGGTCTTCGCCCGGCACGTTCATCTGCCGCCAGCGCGCGCCGGTGGACAGGATCACCGAGCGCGACTTCAGCACCGCGCCGTTCTCCAGCTGCACCTGCACCAGGCCATCTTCACCGGCCGGCACCAGCGCGCTGGCGCGCTGCAGGTTCATGATGTCCACCTCGTACTCGCGCACGTGCTGTTCCAGCGCCGTGGCCAGCTTCGGGCCTTCGGTCTCCTTTACCGAAATGAAGTTCTCGATCGCCATGGTGTCGAGCACCTGGCCACCGAAGCGCTCGGCGGCGATGCCGGTGCGGATGCCCTTGCGTGCGGCGTAGATCGCTGCCGCCGCGCCGGCCGGGCCACCGCCCACCACCAGCACGTCGAAGGCGTCCTTGGCGGCGATCTTCTCGGCGTCGCGCTTGCTGGCATTGGTGTCCAGCTTGGCTACGATCTGCTCGAGGGTCATGCGGCCCTGGTCGAACACTTCACCGTTGAGGTACACGGTCGGCACCGACATGATCTCGCGCTTCTCGACTTCGTCCTGGAACAGGGCGCCGTCGATGGCCACATGCTGGATGCGCGGGTTGAGCACCGCGGCCAGGTTCAGGGCCTGCACCACGTCCGGGCAGTTCTGGCAGGACAGCGAGAAGTAGGTTTCGAACTTGTATTCGCCTTCCAGGTTCTGCACCTGCTCGATCAGCTCGGCGGTGGCCTTGGACGGGTGGCCGCCGACCTGCAGCAGCGCGAGCACCAGCGAGGTGAACTCGTGGCCCATCGGCAGGCCGGCGAAGGTGAGGTGGATGTCCTGGCCCGGCGTGCCCAGGTCGAAGGACGGCACGCGGCCCTGGCCGTCGCGCAGGACCTGCAGCGAGATCTTGTCCGACAGGCTTTCCAGGGTCTGCAGCAGTTCCAGCATTTCCTGCGACTTGGCGCCGTCGTCGGCGTGCGCGGTGATCTGGATCGGGCGGGTCACGCGCTCCAGATAGGTCTTCAGCTGCGACTGCAGGTTGGCGTCCAACATCGGGTCTTCTCCTGGCTTCAGGCAAACAGGGGGCGTGGCACCGCTGTAGAAGGTAGCGGACCAGCAGGGGGTAGGGGTGAACCCAAGACAGCGACCGTGGAAGGGGCTGGCTGGCCAAGGCGGGCGAGCGTTGGCTGTCTTGGGTTCACCCCCACGCCGGCGGGGGGACCGGCACGGGGATGAAAGGCGCGCCGTGGCGTGGGGCCACGGCAGGCCGGTACTGCTTTAGATCTTGCCGACCAGGTCCAGCGACGGGGTCAGGGTCTTCTCGCCTTCCTTCCACTTGGCCGGGCAGACCTGGTTCGGGTTGGCGGCGGTGAACTGGGCAGCCTTGAGCTTGCGCAGGGTCTCGGCGACGTCACGGGCGATCTCGTTGGAGTGGATCTCCAGGGTCTTGATCACGCCTTCCGGGTTGATGATGAAGGTGCCGCGCAGGGCCAGGCCTTCTTCTTCAATGTGCACGCCAAAGGCGCGGGTCAGCTGGTGGGTCGGGTCGCCGACCAGCGGGAACTGGGCCTTGCCGACGGCCGGCGAGGTTTCGTGCCACACCTTGTGCGAGAAGTGGGTGTCGGTGGTGACGATGTAGACCTCGGCGCCGGCCTTCTTGAACTCGGCGTAGTGGTCAGCGGCGTCTTCGATCTCGGTCGGGCAATTGAAGGTGAAGGCGGCCGGCATGAAGATCAGGACGGACCACTGGCCCTTCAGGCTGTTGTCGGAAACCTTGATGAACTCGCCATTGTGGTAAGCGTTGGCTTCGAACGGCTGGATCTGGGTGTTGATGAGGGACATCATTTTTCCTCTGGTGAAGGGGAGTGGGTGAATCGACAGGAGCTAGGTTACCGATTCACTCGCGATAAGAACAATCCATTGATTGCATCTATTTGATAGACGTAGGCTATCAAAAGCCGATGAGCAGGCACTGAACCTTGCCGCTCCCATCCTGCAACTGCCTGTGTGACAAGGAAAATCTTACGGGACGGCTGAATGGGGCCGATAGCTCCTCCTTATCTCCTCTGGCAGAACCTGAACGGTTTCCGGCTTTTGTGGAGTCGAGCCACGCTCCGGTGCTCCAGAAGCAGCCGAGCGTGGGCTCGGCTCTACAATTGCGGAATGTCTCTGCAACCCGAATCCTCCCTGCGCCAGGTCGTGGCCGAGGCCAGTGCCCGCCTCGGTGGCGTCGACGCCCGCCACGAGGCCGAACTGCTGCTGCTGCACGTGCTGGACCGCCCTCGCAGCTGGCTGTTCGCGCATGCCACCGATCCGCTCGCCACCGCCGACCAGGTCGCCTTCGAAGCCCTGTTGGCCCGCCGCGTGGCTGGCGAGCCGGTGGCCTACCTGACCGGCCGCCGCGGTTTCTGGACGCTGGACCTGGAGGTCGACCCGGCCACGCTGATCCCGCGCCCGGAAACCGAACTGCTGGTGGAGCTCGCGCTGGATCGCCTGCCGCAGGGCCGCGCACTGCAGCTGGCCGACCTGGGCACCGGCAGTGGCGCGATCGCGCTGGCCCTGGCCAGCGAACGGCCGCAAGCGCAGGTGCTGGCCACCGATGCCAGCCCCGGCGCGCTGGCCGTGGCCGCGCGCAATGCCGCCCGCCATGAACTGGGCAACGTCCGCTTCGCCGAGGGCGGGCACGACTGGTATGCGCCGCTGCAGGGCGCGCGGTTCGACCTGATCGCCAGCAACCCGCCGTACATCGCCAGCGACGACCCGCATCTCGCACAGGGCGACCTGCGCTTCGAACCGGCCACCGCGCTGGCCTCCGGCGTGGATGGCCTGGATGACATCCGCCGCATCGTCGACGGTGGCCAGGCCCATCTGCTGCCCGGCGGTTGGCTGCTGATCGAGCACGGTTGGGACCAGGGTGCGGCGATCCGCGCGCTGTTCGACGCCGCGGGTTTTGCGGAGGTGCAGACCGTGCAGGACCTGGAGCAGCGCGACCGGATCACCCTGGGCCGGCGTCCGGCCTAGAATGGAGGTTCTCCTGCCCCGGCAGGGCATCACCCTGGAGCTGCAAGCATGCGTACGCTGTACCCCGCCATCACCCCCTACGACGTCGGCACCCTGAAGGTCGACGATCGCCACACGCTGTACTTCGAACAGTGCGGCAACCCGGACGGCAAGCCGGTGGTGATGCTGCACGGTGGCCCGGGCGGCGGCTGCAGCGACAAGATGCGCCAGTTCCACGACCCGTCCAGGTACCGCATTATCCTGTTCGACCAGCGCGGTGCCGGCCGTTCCACCCCGCACGCGGACCTGGTGGACAACACCACCTGGGACCTCGTCGCCGATATCGAAAAGCTGCGCGAGCACCTGAAGGTGGATCGCTGGCAGGTGTTCGGCGGCAGCTGGGGTTCGACCCTGGCGCTGGCCTATGCCGAAACCCACCCGCAGCGCGTGACCGAACTGGTCCTGCGCGGCATCTTCATGCTGCGCCGCTGGGAGCTGGAATGGTTCTACCAGGAGGGTGCCAACCGCCTGTTCCCGGATGCGTGGGAGCACTATCTGAAGCCGATTCCGTCGGTGGAGCGCCACGACCTGATCTCGGCCTTCCACCGCCGCCTGACCAGCGACGACGAAGCCACCCGCCTGGAAGCGGCCAAGGCGTGGGCGGTGTGGGAAGGCGCGACCAGCTTCCTGCACGTCGATGACGACTTCATCAACAGCCACGAAGACCCGCACTTCGCCCTGGCCTTTGCCCGCATCGAGAACCACTACTTCGTCAACGGCGGCTTCTTCGAAGTGGAAGACCAGCTGCTGCGCGACGCGCACCGCATCGCCGACATCCCGGGCGTGATCGTGCACGGCCGCTACGACGTGGTCTGCCCGCTGGCCAACGCCTGGGACCTGACCAAGGTGTGGCCGAAGGCGAAGCTGGAGATCACCCCGGCCTCGGGCCATTCGGCATTTGAAGCCGAGAACGTGGACGCGTTGGTGCGCGCCACCGATAGCTTCGCCTGATCGATGGTAGTGCCGGCCATTGGCCGGCAACGCCTCAGCGGTGGCGCCGGGCCACGCCCGGCGCTACCACTGCCCGGCCAGCAACGCGTCGGCCAGCACCTGCAGCTTCGGCGAATGCTGGCGCGAGGGCGGGTAGATCAGCGACAGCGCGCGGCTGCGGCCTTCAAACCGCTGCAGCACGCGTTGCAGGCGGCCGTCCGCCAGCGCGTCGGCCACCGCGAAATCCATCACCTGCACGATGCCGATGCCGGCGATCGCCGCTTCCACCAGCGGATCGCCGCTGTCGAACACCATCCGCGTCGGTGGGGTGAACTCACGCAGTTGGCCCTCCTGCACGAACTGCCAATCCACCAGCCGGCCACTGCGCAGGTTGCGCACCGCCAGGCAGGCATGGTCCTGCAGCGCGGTTACATCGTTGGGCGCGCCACAGCGGGCCAGATAGGCGGGGCTGGCCACCGTCACCCAGCGCAGCGGACGCAGCGGGCGTGCGACGATGCGCTGGTCGGCGATGACGCCGGTGCGCAGCGCGGCATCGAAACCTTCCTCGACCAGATCGACCAGGCGGTCGCTGAGCACCGCTTCCACCTGCAGCTGCGGGTGCTGTCGCAGCAACGGCGCCAGCAGCGGCACCAGCACCTTGCGCCCGAACATCGATGGCGCGCTGATCTTCAATGTGCCCGAGGGCGTGCACGGGCGGTCCGCCAATTGCCGCTCGGCATCGTCGAGGCCGGCCAGCAGCGGTGCCACCTGTTCCACGAACTGACGGCCATCCGGCGTCAGCGCCACGTTGCGGGTGTTTCGCTGCAGCAGCTTGACCCCCAGCGACACTTCCAGCCGCCCGATCGCGCGCGACAGGCCGGACTGGCTCAGGCCCAGCTGGCCGGCAGCCACGGTGAAACTGCGGGCTTCGGCCACCTGCACCAGCATGCGCACCGCATTGAGGTCCATCGAGGCTCCATTCATGCGGAAAATCATGACAGATATCGTGGGCATGGGGTTTATTGATTGGTCTGCATCAATGAGACTGCGTTCCCCCACTGCGCCGGACCGCCAATGCCTCCCCTCAAATACCCGCGCTGGGCGCTGACCCTGCTGGCCACCGCCCAGCTGATCATCGCCCTGGACGCCACCATCATCTTCGTCGCCCTGCATGACATGGGGCGCGCGCTGCAGATCAACGCGCAGCAGCTGCAATGGGTGGTCAGTGCCTACACCGTGGCCTTCGGCGGCAGCCTGCTGCTGGGCGGGCGCGCCGCCGACCTGATCGGCCGCCGCCGCTTCTACCGGCTGGGCATGCTGCTGTTCGCGCTGGCCTCGCTGCTCGGCGCGCTGGCGCCGGATGCCACCTTGCTGATCATCGCGCGCGCGGCACAGGGCATCGGCGCGGCGCTGCTGTTCCCGGCCACGCTGGCACTGATCAACACGCTGTACGCGGAAGGCCCGGTGCGCAACCGCGCCCTGGCGATCTGGAGCATGGCCAGCGCGGTTGGCCTGGCGCTGGGCACCCTGCTCGGTGGTGTGCTGACCCAGGCGTTCGGCTGGCCGGCGGTGCTGGCGGTGATCGTGCCGCTGGCCACGGCGTGTGCGGTCGCAGCCGGTGCATGGCTACCGGCCGACGGCCCGCGTGCGCATGGCCGTTCGTTCGACCTGGCCGGCTGCATCACCGTCACCCTCGGCGGCAGCCTGCTGGTGACCACGCTGGTGCAGGGCCCGGAATGGGGTTGGACCGCGCCGGCCACGCTCGGCTGCCTGCTGCTGTCGGTGCTGTTGCTGGTGGCGTTCGTGCAGATCGAGCAGCGCAGCCGCGATCCGCTGATGCAGTTCGCGCTGCTGCGCCTGCCGGGCCTGCGTGCCGCGCTGGGCCTGACCTTCGCCTTCATGAGCAGCTACGGCGTGCAGTACTACTTCATGGCGTTGTACTTCCAGGATGGCTATGGCTGGAGCCCGCTGCAGGCCGGCCTGGCCTTCCTGCCCGCCACCGCGGTCTGCACGGTGGGCATCCAACTGGCCGAATGGACGCTGCAGCGCTGGAGCGCGCGAAAGGTGCTGGTGGTCGGGCAGCTGGCCGGTGCCATCGGTATCGCCTGGGTGGCCGCGACGCTGCCGCACGGCGCGAACTTCTGGCCGCTGCTGCCCGGCGTGGTGGTACTGAGCATCGGCCAGGGCATGACCTGGACCTCGATGTGGATCGTGGCCGGGCAGGGGGTTCCCGCTGCCCAGCAGGGCGTGGCCTCGGGCATGGCGGCCACTGCACAGCAGATCGGCGGCGCGTTGGGCCTGGCGGTGCTGGTGATGGTGGCCAATGCCGATGCGGGTGCCGCCGGTTCGTCGAGTGCACTGGCCGGGCTGGTGCGCGCCGAGTATGGCGCGGCGTTGTTCGCGCTGTTCGGCGTGGTGATCGCGCTGGGCCTGCGCCCGGCACCGGTAGACTCGGCAGTGACCGCTTGCCTGGGCAACGACGCATGATCGAACTGCTGGACCTGCAACAGACCCTGTGCGCCTTTGCGGCCTGCAACGATGACGATGCGGTGTACGCCTCCTTCGGTTGGGTGCATGCCACCGGGGGCGATCTGCTGCAGGCGCGTTTCTGGCTGCCGGCCGATGAAGGCGAGGCGTTCGACGACGACGGTGATGTTCCCGCCGAGGCGCGCGCGCTGGGCCTGTCCACCTTTCTTGAACCGGCGACCTTCGCCGACGTGCTCGACGTGCAGAAGCGGCAGCGGCCGCTGTCCACGCTGGCCGACCATGCACGGGCGCTGGCGTACTACGCCGAGTTCGACGCGTTCCGGCAGGTTGAAGGCATCGACGAGGCGCTGGGCGAAGCGGACGCCGGGGAACAGGCAGCGGCGCGCGAGGCCGGCATTGGTGCGGGCATCTTCGCGTCGTTCGATCTGGTGCTGGTCGCGTGCCCGGAGGCACAGGTCAAGGCAGTGGCCCGGCGCGTGGCGCACCTGCTGGAGATTCGGGTGGGCGAGGCGCTGCCGCGCTGTCGTGCGTTGCCGCTGCTGCTGGGCCAGGCACTGGACCGCAAGCGTGCGCAGGCGATCAAGGATGACTTCGCCGCTGTTGGCGCAACGCTGCAGGTGCGCGGCTTCAAGCCGTTCCCGTGGATGGACGCGCCTGCACTGCGTTGAACAACACCATCCACGCCATGCGTGGATGGGATCATGCCAAGGCCAGCAACCCCGGCTGCAATGCGTTGAAGATCCGCGCCAGCCGTTCCGCCCATGCCTGTTGCCCGGTGGCATCGGTGATCAGGTCCTGGCGGATTTCCAGTTCCACATGCACCAGGCCGCGCCCTTCGCCATGCACCGGCACCGCATAGTCGCTGGTACTGCTGACCGAATACGGTTCGTTGTCACCCACCACCAGGTCGCCTTCGTCGCGCAGTGCCTGCAGCAGTGCGTGCGCAAAGCGCGTGTCCTGGTGGTACAGCACGCCGGCGTGCCACGGCCGCTGCATGCCGTTCATGGCCGGGGTGAAGCTGTGCATCATCACCAGCAACGTGGGGCGGCCGGCATCGCGGCGTGCATCAAGTTCGGCGTCGATGCGTGCGTTGTAGGGCGCGTGGATCGCATCGATGCGCTGCTGCCGCTGCGCCACCGACAGCCTGGCATTGCCCGGCACCATGGTGTGGTCGCTCACTTCCGGAATCAGCGTAGGTGAGGCCAGCGGGCGGTTGCAGTCGATCAGCAGCCGCGAGTAGGTCTGTTCGATCGCCCAGGCATCCAGCCGTTCGGCCAATGCGCGGGTGGTGCCGGCAATGCCGATGTCCCATCCGATGTGGCGATCCAGCTCAGGCTGCGCAAGGCCCAGCCTGTCCAGCGCATGCGGCACCTGCTGCCCGGCGTGATCGGCCAGCAGCAGGTACGGCGAGGCGCCCTGTGCGTGGTGGATCGTGTAGATCGGCGGGTCGTCGGCGCCCAGCAACGCCGGCAACGCGTGCAGGTCGGCGTCAGCCACGCGGGCGCCCGTCAAGGTGGTGCTCGATCATCCACAGGCCGGCCCACAGCTTGGCATCCAGCTCGTAGCCTTCACCCATCTTCTGCACCAGCCAGGCCGCAGCCTCGTCGCGCGGAATCTCGTGCACGGTGATGTCTTCGCTGTCATCGCCGCCGCCTTCGCCGACCCGGCGCAGTCCGGTGGCACGCACAAAGGCGATCTTCTCGCTGCTGGCGCCGGAAGACGTCGGGCCGATCATCAGCACCTCGGCGTGATCGGCGGTCCAGCCGGTTTCTTCTTCCAGCTCGCGCACGGCCGAGACTTCGATCGATTCGCCTGCATCGATGTCACCGACCAGGCCGGCCGGCATCTCGATGGTGGGGGCCTGCAGCGGTACGCGGAACTGCTCGACGAACAGCACCTTGTCCTCCGGGGTGACGGCGATGATGATCGCGGCCAGGCCGCCGGCATGGGTACGTTCGCTGTATTCCCAGGTGCCGCGCACCAGCATGCGCTGGTACTTGCCTTCATAGACGACGCGCGGGGCTTCGGTGTTGCGCTGGTTCATGCGGGTTCGCCGGAATGGGAAAAAGATGGAGTGGGAACGGGGTCGGCCACGCCGGCGGCATCGAACAGCCGGCGGCGGGTCATCGGGCCGAAGCGCAGGGTCTGGCACAGGCCACCGAGCAGCTCCGGATCGGCCGACTGGCGCAGCAGCCCAGGCTGGCTGCCTTCCAGCGGCGCATCCAGCGCGATGGTGGTCAGCTGGCGCCAGAGCTGCGCGTGCTCGCGCTGTTCGCGCAGGCGCACCGCCATCTGTGCGGCGCCGCGCAGGCGCAGGAACGGCACTTCGTCCAGGCGTTCGTACAGTGCATCCATGCTGCCGAAGTGGGCCAGCAGCACGGCGGCGGACTTGCTGCCGACACCACTGACACCAGGAATGTTGTCCACCGCATCGCCGCACAGCGCCAGGTAGTCGGCAATCTGGTGCGCGTGCACGCCGTGCCGTGCCTTGACGCCGGCCACGTCCCAGCGCTGGTTGCGGGCGTAGTCCCACTGCTCGTCGTGGTCGAGCAGCAACTGCGACAGGTCCTTGTCGGCGGAGATGATCACCCCGCGATGGCTGCCGCGGTGCACGTGCAGGGCGCTGCCGATCAGGTCGTCGGCCTCGTATTCGTGGTGGGCCAGCACGGCAAGGCCCAACGCCGCGCACAGGGCCTTGCAGTGCACGAACTGGCGCTTGAGCGCCTCCGGCGCCGGATCGCGGTTGGCCTTGTAGGCCGGATACAGCCGGTGGCGGAAGCCGCTGTCCAGCGCTTCGTCGAAGGCGATGGCGATATGCCGCGGTCGCTCACGCTCCAGCAGGTCCAGCAGGAAGCGGGCGAAGCCGTGCACTGCATTGGTCGGCCAGCCCTGGGCGTCCTGGAACTGGTCCGGCAGCGAGTGCCAGGCGCGGAACACGTAGATGCTGGCGTCGACCAGGTACAGCGACGGCGGCGGAGCCGGCAGGGTCATGCCGGCGGCGTCCAGTCCCGCAGCAGGGCTGCGGGGTCGGGGCGCTCGCGCTCGGGCACGTCGGCCTTGGGCGTACCGATGTGGATGAAGCCGGCAATGCGTTCGCCGTCGACCAGGCCCAGATGGGCCTGCACGACCGGATCGAAGGCCATCCAGGCAGTCAGCCACTGCGCGCCGAAGCCCAGCGCCTGCGCGGCCTGCAGCAGGGCGAAGCAGACGCAGCCGGCGGTCATCAGCTGTTCCTGTTCGGGCACCTTCGGGTCCGGGCGCGGGCTGGCGACCACCACGATCACCAGCGGGGCGTGGCTGAAACGCTGGCGGTCCTTCTCGAATACGGCCTCGCCGGCATGCGGGTCGCGCTGGCGGCTGCGTTCGGCCACGAAGTCGCCCAGAGTGTGACGTGCATCGCCGGCGATTTTCAGGAAGCGGAACGGCACGCGCTTGCCGTGGTCGGGCACGCGCACCGCCGAGGCCAGCATCCGCTGCAGGGTGGCCAGGTCCGGTCCGGGCTCGCCCAGTTGCCGCGAGGGCACCGAGCGGCGGGCATCCAGGGCGAGCAGGGCAGCGGGGTCGGGCATGGAGTCTGAACCGGTCATCACGGGTGGTTGATTATAGTCGGGGTGGTCAATGACGCCGTTTGTGTCGCGTCCGGCCCCTGAATACCAAACTGTGATGAACATCATGCCACTGGCGGGAAACGGGCAGCCGCTTCCCCTCGCCTCGTGGGCCTTGCACGGCTTACGATATCCGTCTTGCCGGGCCGCCGGTCATGAGGTTTGAAGTGAGGACTGTTTCACTGTCCGTGACGGGCTGGCCGGCCTACCATCGACGTTCCGGTACATGGGGTGTGCCGGTCGTCGCGATGTCCATGCTGTCTGTCGTGCCAGAGAAGGTGGGGAGCCTTCCCGAATGATGAGCGTGCCCACACCGATGGGATCGCCGGGCCGTGACCCGGCCCAGCTCCAGCTTGCCCGGGACATGGTCCTGCCCGCGCTGTGCCAGGCGTTCGGGGCCGCGCTGGCGCGTTTCGACGATGCCCTGTTCGACCGCGCCGGCAATGCCGGCTCGTCGCAGTTGCTGTTTCTGGACGCGATGCGCGAACTGCGCCGCCGCCGTGAGGATATCGCTGCCGCCTTCGCCGGCCACCTGCAGCAGGCCTGGGCCGCATTGGCGGCCGGTGAGCCGCTGTCGGCCGAGGCGACCCTGTCCGGGCCGGCCGAGGATGGCCTGAGCCTGCTGGCCGAGCACGTACTGGAATCGCGGTTGGCAGTGCGCAATTTCGCCACCGTGCTGCTGCGCGACTTCAAGCCGGTGCTGGCGCGGCTGGACCGCCGCCTGGGGCGGTTGATCGGCGGCGCGGAGCTGGACGCCGACCACAATCCGATCAGCCCCGAACACCTGGGCGTGGCCATTCACGAGGCCTTTGCCGGCTGCGAACTGGCGCCGGAAGTGCATCTGGTACTGATCAAGCTGTGCGAGCGCGACCTGCGCGCACCGGTCGGCCGCATCTACGAGAAACTGGACGAGCAGCTGGCCGCGGCCGGGGTGATGTCGCAGATGGGCGCGCCGCAGCGCCCACTGTCGGCGGCGCCGGATCCGCGCATGGCCGGGGTGCTTGACGATCTGGTCGAGCAACGCCAGGGCACCGGCTTCGATGCCGGATTCAGCGATGACGAACAGGCCGCACCGGCCTGGGCGCAGCGTTTTGCCGCGCGCTGGTCCGAGCGCCGCGGCCACATGCAGCAACACCTGGGCGGCGAAGAAGGTGGTGCTGGCGAGGCCTACGCAGGCCAGCAGGGCATGCTGCTGGAAGCGCTGCATGAACTGCTGCAGCAGACCCGTCACGTGCGTGAGGACGCGACGTCGGCCGCACAGGTGGCGATCGGCCAGCAGCGTCCGCTCAGCCAGCGCGAAATGATGTCGGTGCTGTCGCTGCTGCAGGCCACGCCCAGTGCGACGCTGCGTGCAGCCATCGGCGAGGACGGTGAATCGCTGGCACAACGGCTGAAAAGCGAAGTGCTGTCCAGCGCCACCCAGCTGGGCGTGGACCCTGGCCAGACCCGCCTGGACCCGCAGGACGAGGATGCGATCGACCTGGTCGGCATGCTGTTCGACGTGATGCTGGATGAGCGTGAACTGGAAGGCCGCTCACGCGAACTCATCGGCCGCCTGGTGGTGCCTTTCGTCAAGGTGGCCATGCTCGACCGCCGCATGTTCGTGCAGAAGACCCATCCGGCGCGCAAGCTGCTCAACTCGCTGGCCGAGGCCTGCGAGGGCAACACCGGCGAGAGCCAGGCCGAGCGCATGCTGATGGCCAAGGTCGAGGAGATCATCGAGCGCCTGGTGGCAGAGTTCAACGAGAACCTGGCGATCTTCCTGACCCTGGAAGAAGAATTCCGCGAGTTCCTGGTGCAGCACCGCCGCCGCGTGGAAATCGCCGAGCGCCGGGCCGCGGAAACGCAGCGCGGGCAGGAAAAGCTGGAAATGGCCCGCAGCCGGGCCAGTGCGGAACTGGACCGCCGCATCGGCGACGCCACCCTGCCGCCGGCCATAGCCGAGTTCCTGCGCCAGCCGTGGCAGCACCACCTGACCCTGGCGCTGCTGCGCGAGGGCGAAGAAGGCGCGTCGGTGGCCGAGGCATTGAGCCTTGGCGATGGCCTTCTGGAGGAAGTGGCCGAGGCCCGCCGCCAGATCGTCGGCAAGCCGTGGCTGCAGGCCTGGCAGCCGGTGCTGGCCAAGGTATTTGCCAGCGTCGGCGTGCACGGCGATGCGGCCACCGGTGCGATCGACGCCTTGCATGACACGCTGCAGGGCATCGCCGAGTCGCGGCCGGAACTGCAGCGCGCGCTGCCCGAGCTGCCGCAGGTCGCGCTGCCGGCACCGCCGGTGGCCGAGTCGCCGGCGGTGGAACTGGGTGGCCAGATTGACGCTGATGACTTCGACAACGCCGATGCCGACCGCTTCCGTCGCATGGAAATCGGCAACTGGCTGGACTTCGTCGACAAGGACGGCAAGGTCCAGGCGGGCAAGCTGTCCTGGGTCAGCCCGATTTCCTCGCGCCTGCTGTTCGTCAACCGTCGCGGCGTGCGCTTCTGCGTGGCCTCGCCGGAAGAGCTGGCGGTGATGGTGCGGCTGGGCCGCCTGCGTGCCCACGTTGACGATGGCGCCTTCGACAGCGCCATGCAGGGCGTGATCGACCGCCTCGACCCGGGCAGCGCCACCCTGCACTGAGCGCTGGCCGCCTGCTAGGATCGGGAAAACTCACCGATCAGCGGGGACCTGCATGGCCGTGGCGTTGCTGGGGATCAAGGAGACCGCGCCGGGTGAACGGCGCGTGGCGTTGACGCCGGAAACCGCGCGCAAGCTCGGTGCCCTCGGCATTACGGTCTGGTACGAGGCCGGCGCCGGCCTGGCCGCCGGCTTCACCGATGCCGCCTATGACGATGCCGGCGCACGTGCCTTCGACGCGGGCCGCTGGGCCGAGATCGATATCCTGCTGTGCGTGCAGGCGCCCCCTGCAGCGGCGCTGGAGCAGCTTCGGTCCGGTGCCAGCGTGGTCGGCCTGCTGGCCCCGGCCAACGATCCGGCGCTGGCCGCGCTGGCGGTCGATGATCGCCTGCAGCTGTTCCCGCTGCAGCAGCTGCCGCGCACCACCCGAGCGCAGGCGATGGATGTACTCAGTTCGCAGGCCGGCATGGCCGGCTACAAGGCCGCGCTGATCGCCGCCGAACGTGCGCCGCGCTTCTTCCCGATGCTGACCACCGCTGCCGGCACCGTGCGGCCGGCCAAGGTGCTGGTGATCGGTGCCGGCGTGGCGGGCCTGCAGGCCATCGCCACCGCACGTCGCCTCGGTGCCCAGGTGGAAGGCTTTGACGTGCGCCCGGAAACCCGCGAGCAGATCCAGTCGCTGGGCGCGCGCTTCCTCGACCTCGGGGTCAGCGCGGCGGGCGAGGGCGGTTATGCGCGGGCGCTGACCGATGAGGAGCGCGCCGAGCAGCAGCGTCGGCTGGCCGACCACCTGCGCAGCATGGACGTGGTGATCTGCACGGCCGCAGTGCCGGGCCGCCCGGCGCCGACCATCGTGACCGCCGCAATGGTGGAGGGCATGGCCACCGGCAGCGTGATCGTCGACCTGGCGGCCGAAAGTGGCGGCAACTGCGCACTGACCCAGCCTGGGCAGTGCATCGAACACCAGGGCGTGACCATCGATGGCCCGCTGGGCCTGGCCAGTCGCGGCGCGACCCAGGCCAGTGAGATGTATGCGCGCAACCTGCTCAACTTCGTTGCGCTGTTCGTGCGCGAGGGGCAGCTCGGTTTCGACTGGGACGACGAACTGCTGGCGAAGACGCGCTGGCGGGCGTGAGTGACATGGGGTCAGATCCCTTTGCCTCTGGCAAAGGGATCTGACCCCCTACCCCGAAGGCTTACCGCGGCTTTGCCGGCGGCGGGTTGTCGCGTACCCAGTCCCGGCGCTGTTCCGGCGTCATCTGCGACCAGCGCTCGCGCAATGCATCGCGCTGCGCGGGGGACAGATCCCGCATCTGACCGAACAGTGCACGCGCCTGCGCGCGCTGTTCGGGGCTCATGTGCTCGAAGCGGCGCAGGCCGCGGCGGGCCTTGTCGCGCTCCTCCGGGCTCATCGATTGCCAGCGTTGGCCGTGTGACAGCATCCGCTGGCGCTGGCCGGCATCGGCGCTGTTCCAGCGGTCGCGCAGCGGCGCCAGCAGGGATTCGCGCTGGGATTGGCTCAGTTGCTCCCACGCAGGCAACGGCGCGGCCGGTGCGGGGCGTGCGGCAGGGGCGGGCGTGGCGTTCTGCGCCAGCGCCGGGACGGCGGGCAGCAGCGCCAGGGTCAACAGCAGTGGCAGGGTAGGCAGTCGGGACATGATTTACTCCATCGCCAGATCGGTATCGCCCAGCCACAGGTACAGATCGGGATTCTCGTCGTAGAGCGCGCCGTTGTCTTCCACTGAAGCAAGCACGGGGGCCGGCGCCGGACCGGCAAGCGTGCCATGGCCGGTGAACTGCAGGCCGATGCCCAGTGCCACGACCAGTGAACAGGCGCTGGCCAGCCACCAGCGCCAGCGTCCGCGATGGGCGGCCGTGGCGCCGTGGCGTGCCTGGCGCAGCCGTGCCAGCGTGGCCGGCGACAGCGCCTGCAGCGACTGCGCGTGCAGGCTGCGCAGGGTGTCATCGGAAGGCAGGGAGCGGTTCACGGGTGGATCTCCAGATAGTCCTGCAGCGCCTGCCGGGCGCGTGCCAGATGGGTTTTTACCGCGCCTTCGCTGCAGCCCATGGCGCGGGCAGTGGTGGCCCCGTCCAGGTCCTGCAGCACGCGCAGGGTGAAGGCCTCGCGCTGGCGGGCGGGCAGGGTGCGCAATGCGTCCACCAGCTGCTGGTACTGCTGGCGTTGCTCATGCGCCTGCGCCGGGTCAGGGCCGGGGTCGGCCCAGTCGATCGCGCTGCCCTCGGCGTCCTGGTTGTCGCGCCAGAACGGCAGGCGGAAGCGGCGCCGGCGCTGCACGTCGATCACCCGGCGGCGCAGGATGCTCCAGAACAGCGGCGCCCATTCGGCCGCCGGCTTGTCGGCGTAGTCCAGCATGCGCAGCAGCGCGTCCTGCACTGCATCCATGGCGTCTTCGCGCTGGCGCAGGCCGGCCTCGGCGAAGCGGAACGCACGCGGGCCGACGCTGGCCAGGAACGCCTCCAGCGATGCCGGCAGGACATCGGTTTCGGCGCTCGGGGGGACGGGGCTGCTCACCAGCACAGGGTACGGTTCCTCGCTCGGGGTCACCATCGACAACGCGTGAGCGCCGTCGCGGTTGACGCCGGGTGCGCACGGGTTCAGCCCGTGGTTATGATGGGGCGACGAAGACGGAGCGGGAGCGTTGCCAGTGAGTGACGGGTTCGTGGCGCTGTACATCTTCATGCTGGCGGCCATCGCCGGCCATGTGATCATTTCGCGGGTACCGGTGATCCTGCACACCCCGCTGATGTCGGGCTCCAACTTCATCCACGGCATCGTGCTGATTGGCGCGATGGTGGTGCTGGGGCACGCGCAGACGCCGCTGGAAAAGGCGCTGGGCTTCCTTGCCGTGGTGCTCGGCGCCGGCAACGCCGCCGGTGGCTACGTGGTCACAGCGCGCATGCTGGAAATGTTCAAGCCGAGCGCGCCCAAGGGCGGCAAGGACGAACCGAAGGAGCCGCAGGCTTGAACATCAGCACCGTCGAACTGCTCGACTGGCTGGTCAAGGCCAGCTACCTCGTTGCCGCCACGCTGTTCCTGCTCGGCCTGCAGCGCATGGCCTCGCCACTGACCGCGCGCAGCGGCATCCGCTGGGCCGGGCTGGGCATGCTGCTGGCCACCGCGGCGACCTTCTTCCTGCCCGAACTGCACAACGTGCCGCTGATCCTGGTGGCACTGCTGCTGGGCGCGGGCCTGGCCTGGTGGTCGGCCGGCAAGGTCGCCATCACGGACATGCCGCAGATGGTGGCGCTGTACAACGGCATGGGCGGTGGCTCGGCAGCGGCGATCGGTGCGGTGGAACTGCTGCGCTATGCCTTCCTGGCCAACCGCGATACCAGCCACTGGAGTGCACAGGCGCTGGCCGACCTGGCCGCACGCCAGCCGTCGGGCACCGTGCTGCTGCTGGCCGTGGTGGGCGCGGCAATCGGTGCGGTGTCGCTGTCCGGCTCGGTGATCGCCTGGGCCAAGCTCGATGGCCGCCTGGACAAGCGTGTGACCTGGCCCGGCCAGCAGGTGATGAACCTGGTGGTGGCACTGGCGGTGGTGGTGCTGGCGATCATCGCGGCCAGCACGCTCGATACCTGGGCGATCGTGGCCTTCTTCGTGCTGGCGCTGGCACTGGGCGTGCTGATGACGCTGCCGATCGGCGGCGCCGACATGCCGGTGGTGATCTCGCTGTACAACGCGTTCACCGGCCTGGCGGTGTCGTTCGAGGGCTACGTGCTGGGCAACGAGGCGCTGATCATCGCCGGCATGATGGTCGGCGCGGCCGGCATCCTGCTGACCCGGCTGATGGCCAAGGCGATGAACCGCCCGATCCGCAACGTGCTGTTCTCCAATTTCGGCGGTGGTGCCGGCGGCGAGGCGCAGGCGATCACCGGTTCGCAGAAGCCGATTGAAGCGTCGGACGTGGCCGCGATGATGGCCTACGCCGAACGCGTGGTGGTCGTGCCCGGCTACGGCATGGCCGTGGCGCAGGCCCAGCACAAGATCTGGGAGCTGGCGCAGCGGCTCGGCCAGCGCGGGGTGAAGGTGAAGTTCGCCATCCACCCGGTGGCCGGACGCATGCCCGGGCACATGAACGTACTGCTGGCCGAGGCCGGTGTGCCCTACGACCTGATCGCCGACATGGATGACATCAACCCGGAATTCGCCACCACCGACGTGGTGCTGGTGATCGGTGCCAACGACGTGGTCAATCCGGTGGCACGTACCGACCCGGCCAGCCCGATCTACGGCATGCCGGTGCTGGATGTGGTCAACGCGCGCAACGTGGTGGTGATCAAGCGCGGCAAGGGCACCGGCTTCGCTGGTATCGAGAATGCGCTGTTCTACGCTGACAATACCCGCATGCTGTACGGCGACGGCGCCGAAGCGGCCGCATCGCTGGTGAGCGAGCTGAAGGCGCTCGACGGCGGGCATTGAGGGACGGGGTCGGATCCCTTTCCATGGGAAAGGGCTCTGACCCCGGAACCGTTCCGATCCACGCGTGGCGTGGATCTACGCGCTCAGCGCGCCAGCCAGGCGCCCACGCCCACGCCCACCGCCAGCCACAGCCATTCCATCGCGCCATTGGCCAGGGTGATCAGGGTCCAGGCCAGGTGCGGACCCATCCGCATCGTAGCGTCCCACAGGTCCAGGCCGATCGAGCCGCCCATCCAGGCGCTGGCGATGGCCCAGTTGGCCACGGCGGCCACCAGCAGGGTGCCCAGCACGACCAGGGCGACACGCAAGCGGCCCGGGCCCAGGGTGCCCAGGCGCAGCATGAACACCAGTTCCAGGGCGGACAGTACCGCCATCCAGCCGACCTGTCGGCCGGTCATCAGCGCCAGGACCATCCAGGCGAGGGGAGCAACAAGCAGGCCCAGTAACAGCATGAGGGGCCAGAGCCAGGTGACGGTCCTGGCACGCGCGGCATTGGAGGACATTGAAGCTCCCTGAAGATCACCCACAGGATACTGTGGTTTGCCGCAGTGCACCGGCGGTGCCGGGGCGGCTGGGCTAGAATGCCGTCTTGCGTGGCCCCGGCCACGGCCCCATATCGGTCCCCATGTATTCCCGTAGCAGCGAACCTGTCCACTTCGAACGCGATTGCGAGGCCGTGATGGTCCCGCAGGGCGACACCGTGACCCTGCCTGCCGGCAGCTATGGGTACATCACCCAGGCGCTGGGCGGCAGTTATTCGGTGTTCGTCGAGGGCAACCTGTTCCGCATCGCCGGCAAGGACGGCGACGCCATCGGCAAGGAGGCGCCGGCACCGCTGGAACTGCCGGCCGATGCCACTGATGAACAGGTGGAACAGCTGGTGTGGCAGCAACTGCGCACCTGTTTCGACCCGGAAATCCCGGTGAACATCGTTGAACTGGGCCTGGTCTATGAAGTGGAGATCAAGCACCTGGACGAAGGCAAGCGCGAGATCGACGTGAAGATGACCCTGACCGCTCCGGGCTGCGGCATGGGCGAGATCCTGGTCGACGACGTGCGCAGCAAGCTCGAAATGATCCCGACGGTGGCCGAGGCCGACGTCGACCTGGTGTTCGACCCGCCGTGGAACCAGCACATGATGTCCGAGGCGGCACGGCTCGAGACCGGCATGCTTTGACCCAGGGCCCGCAGTGACGCGGGCCCGGCACTACCCGCAACCAGAACAGGAATCCTCCGGTGTCCCAGTCCATTCCCAGCTTCGCCGTCACCCGTTCGGACCACCCGCGCAGCGCTGAAGAGCGCGCCAAGATCCTGGAGAAGCCGGGCTTCGGCCTGCACTTCACCGACCACATGGTGGAAGTGCGCTGGGACAAGGACACTGGCTGGCACAACGCCAATGTGCGCGCTTACGGCCCGCTGCAGCTGGACCCGGCCGCAGCCGTGCTGCACTACGGCCAGGAAATCTTCGAAGGCATCAAGGCCTACCGCCATGCCGACGGTTCGATCTGGACCTTCCGCCCGGATGCCAACGGCCGTCGCCTGCAGCGTTCGGCGCAGCGCCTGGCGCTGCCGGAACTGCCGGTGGAGATCTTCGTTGAATCGCTGAAGCAGCTGATCGCCGTCGACAGCGACTGGGTGCCGTCGGCCGACGAGTCGAGCCTGTACTTCCGTCCGTTCATGATCGGCGACGAAGCCTTCCTCGGCGTGCGCGGCGCGCACAAGGCCGGCTACTACGTCATCGCCAGCCCGGCCGGCCCGTACTTCGCCAAGGGCGTTGCGCCGGTGTCGATCTGGCTGTCCACCGAATACGCACGTGCAGCCAAGGGCGGCACGGGTGCCGCCAAGTGTGGTGGCAACTACGCGGCCTCGCTGCTGCCGCAGCAGAAGGCACAGGCACAGGGCTGCTCGCAGGTGCTGTTCCTCGACCCGGTCGAAGGCAAGTACCTGGAAGAACTGGGTGGCATGAACGTGTTCCTGGTCTACAAGGACGGCACGCTGGTGACCCCGGAACTGTCCGGCAGCATCCTTGAGGGCATCACCCGCGAGAGCATCCTGCAGCTGGCGCGCGACCGCGGCATGAAGGTCGAAGAGCGCAAGGTGAGCATCGACGAGTGGAAGGACGGCGTCGCCTCCGGTGCCATCACCGAAGTGTTTGCCTGTGGCACCGCGGCAGTGGTCACCCCGATCGGCCAGCTGAAGGGTGAGGGCTTCTCGGTGGGCGACATCAACGCACCGGCCGGCGAAGTAACCATGTCGCTGCGCAAGGAACTGACCGACATCCAGTACGGCCGCCTGCCGGATCGCCACAACTGGCTGGTCAAGCTGGGCTGATCGCCCGCGCCGAACTGTAGCGTCGAGCCATGCTCGACTGCTCTTCTGGAAAGCCCGTCCCCGTGACGGGCTTTCTGCGTTTTGGTCAGGTGGCTGGGGTCAGATCCCTTTTCCCTGGGAAAAGGGATCTGACCCCGGCTCCGACCCCGAATCAGCGGACGCCGATGTCGGCAAAGTCATTGCAGGACACGTGATGACCCAGTCAGGTGCGTGCAGGCCGCGAGAAAGTTCCTTCACCTTCACAAACCCTCGACCCGAGAAGTCTCAGAACGAACATTTCATCTTGCTGAAAAGACGCTGAAAATCTTGTGGTGTCCGGTTTTGGTCATTAGCGTCATCTGCACGGCGGATCGATAGGGGGATCCGCTGACTCGCCGGACTTCGAACCTCGCCAACGCAAGCCAGCCCATGGTTCGGGCCGGTGCTTCTGCCGATTCCGGCATTCACACCACTAGAAAGGGAAATACGATGTCCCAGGTAACGCAACCGCGTGTGCGTCGAGTGTGGGTGGTCCTTGGTGCGTCCGTTCTGTCATCGCTGCTGCTGGCCACGCCTGCGCTGGCCGGTGACGTCCAGCTCAGCGGCCTGCAGTCCGCGCCGACGCACCAGCGCTTCATCGTGAAGTACCGTGACGGCAGTGCGCCGGTGGCCAACACCACCGCATTGGCCTCTTCGCTGAAGAGTGCCGCCGCCGGCCTGGCCAGCAGCCAGGGCCGCGCGCTGGGCCTGCAGGAGGTCCGCAAGCTGGCCATCGGCCCGACCGTGGTCAGGACCGACCGCCCGCTGGACCAGGCCGAATCCGAGCTGCTGATGCGCAAGCTCGCTGCCGACCCGAACGTGGAATACGTTGAAGTCGACCAGATCATGCGCGCGACGCTGACCCCGAACGACACCCGCTTCAGCGAGCAGTGGGGCTTCGGTACGTCCAACGCGTCGATCAACGTACGGCCGGCCTGGGACAAGGCAACCGGCACCGGCGTGGTGGTGGCCGTGATCGATACCGGCATCACCAACCATCCCGATCTCAACGCCAACATCCTGCCCGGCTATGACTTCATCAGCGACGCCGCGATGGCGCGCGATGGCGGCGGTCGCGACAACAACCCGAATGACGAGGGCGACTGGTACGGCGCCAACGAGTGCGGCTCGG
The DNA here is from genome assembly GCF_056481725.1 of Stenotrophomonas sp. 85239_Sma. Classification (NCBI taxonomy): domain Bacteria; kingdom Pseudomonadati; phylum Pseudomonadota; class Gammaproteobacteria; order Lysobacterales; family Lysobacteraceae; genus Stenotrophomonas; species Stenotrophomonas sp. 85239_Sma. Next base: position 804,795 of record NZ_CM151163.1, read on the forward strand.
GCATTCCGGCCTCCAACTCCAGCTGGCACGGTACCCACGTCGCCGGCACGGTGGCGGCAGTGACCAACAACAGCACCGGCGTGGCAGGCACGGCGTTCAACGCCAAGGTCGTCCCGGTGCGTGTGCTGGGCAAGTGTGGCGGTTACACCTCCGACATCGCCGACGCGATCGTGTGGGCCTCCGGCGGCACCGTCAGTGGCGTGCCGGCCAATGCCAACCCGGCCGAAGTCATCAACATGTCGCTGGGCGGCGGCGGCTCCTGCTCGACCACCTACCAGAACGCGATCAACGGCGCGGTCGGCCGTGGTACCACCGTGGTGGTCGCCGCCGGCAACAGCAACACCAACGTGTCCTCGTCGGTGCCGGCCAACTGCCCGAACGTGATCGCGGTGGCAGCCACGACCTCGGCCGGTGCGCGTGCCAGCTTCTCCAACTATGGTTCCGGCATCGACATTTCCGGTCCGGGCCAGAGCATCCTGTCCACCCTCAACACCGGCACCACCACGCCGGGCAGCGCCACCTATGCGTCCTACAATGGCACCTCGATGGCGGCACCGCATGTGGCCGGCGTGGTTGCACTGATGCAATCGGTGGCGCCGAGCCCGCTGAGTCCGGCGCAGGTCGAAAGCATCATCAAGAGCACCGCACGGCCGCTGCCGGGCGCCTGCTCGGGTGGCTGCGGCGCCGGCATCGTCGACGCCAATGCGGCCGTGGCTGCAGCGATCAATGGCGGTGGCACGAACCCGGGCGGCAACGTGCTGCAGAACAACGTGCCGGTGACCGGCCTGGGCGCTGCCAGCGGCGCTTCGCTGAGTTACACCGTGAACGTTCCGGCCGGCAGCACCCAGCTGCGCGTGGCGATCAGTGGCGGCAGCGGCGATGCCGACCTGTACGTGCGCCAGGGCAGTGCCCCGACCGATACCGCCTACACCTGCCGTCCGTACCTGAGCGGCAACAGCGAGACCTGCACCATCAACAGCCCCGCCGCCGGCACCTGGTATGTGCGGGTGAAGGCCTACAGCACCTTCTCGGGCCTGACCCTCAACGCCCAGTACTGAGCCCAAGTCCCTCTCCAAGGGCACGCCCTGGCTTCGGCCGGGGCGTTTTTTTTCTGGGTGGGTGCCGACCCTGGTCGGCACGCTGTCCCTCAGACCGACTCGAAGCGGTTCGCCGCCACGTTCTTGCGCACATGCTGCGGGTCGAAAATCCGCCCGTTCATCGCGATGTACACGCCGCTCGGCAGCGACTGCACCGCACCGATCGCACAGCCGATGTTGAACTCGGCATCCGAGCCACGGAAACGTGCCGGGCTCAGCGCGCCGGTCATCACGATGGTCTTGTCCGGGATCGTTGCCAGCACCTTGCCGGTCTGCACCATCGAATCGGTGCCGTGGGTCACCAGCACGTGCCGGGTCGGCTGCGCGGCGATGGTGGCGCGGATCAGTTCGCGGTCCTCATCGTTGATGTGCAGCGAATCCTTGCGCAGGATCGGAATCACGTTGAAGCGGAACGTCACGCCCAGCTCGCGCAGGATCATGCCGATCTGCGGATCGCCGATCTGGTAGTCCGACTTGTCGTCGAAATAGATCTTGTCGATCGTGCCACCGGTGGTGACGACCAGGAGCTCTTCCATCATGTGCATGCGCGAAACCAGGACAGGTACAGCGGCGCGGGGCCAGGAATGCAGATGATACGGCCCGGCGGCCGCAGCGTCAGCGTCGCCTGCCGAAGCGGGCACGCAGGCCGGGCAGGCTGGCGCTGAAGATCACCAGCAGCGCCAGCGCGATCTCGATCAGCGCCAGCCAGCGCGTTTCCGGGTGGCTCCAGGCGCTCATCACGCCGTGGCTGAACCAGCCCAGTGCCAGCACCGAGGCCCAGAAGCCGGCCTTGCGCCAGCCCACGCGCACGGCGATGGCCAGGGCCAGCGGTGGTGCGGTGAACACCAGCTGGGTCGCCAGCCAATGCCTGTCATTGATGAACCAGCCTGCGAACAGTGCGGCCAGCCCCATCAGGGCCAGCAGCAGGACCGTGCGCGGCGGGCGGTTCATCGGGCCAACCGCTGCGCGATGTCGGCCACCCGCCGGCCCAGCGCGCGCGCCAGCGCGGCTTCGTCGTCGGTCGGCTGCGGGTCGTCGGCAGCGCCGGCCACGTGGCTGGCGCCATACGGCGTGCCGCCACTGGTGGTGTGGCTCAGCGCCGGTTCGGTGAACGGGATGCCGACGATCACGCAGCCGTGGTGCAGCAGCGGCACCTGCATCGACAGCAGGGTCGATTCCTGGCCGCCGTGCATCGAGGCAGTGGAAGTGAACACGCCGGCCGGCTTGCCGGACAGGGTGCCATTGACCCATTCGGCGCCCAGCCCGTCCAGGAAGTGCTTGACCGGCGCGGCCATGTTGCCGAAGCGGGTGGGGCTGCCGAGCAGCAGGCCCTGGCATTCGACCAGGTCCTGCACGCTCACATACGGGGCGCCATCGTCGGGTACCGGCGGCTGCGCGGTCTGGGTCACGGCGGCCACGGGCGGCACCGTGCGCAGGCGCGCGGTCATGCCCGGCACTTCGCCGATGCCCCGCGCGATCTGGCGCGCCAGCCGTGCCACCGACCCCCCCCGGCTGTAGTACAGCACCAGAATCTCGCCCATCGTGCCCGCTTCTCCTCGTCGTGTGGCCACCAGTATGGCTATCCTGCCAGCATTCCGCATCGGGTACCCTTTCGCCGATGGAACCTTTGGATACGCTCAACCTGTGGATGGAGCGCGCGCGGGATCGCGCACGGGCCATCAGTTTCGGCCGCTTCCTGTGGCATCGCTTCCTCGACGACCGCCTGTTCCAGGCGGCGGCAGCGCTGGCGTACACCACGGTGTTCGCGCTGGTGCCGCTGGCGATCGTGGTATTCGGTGTGCTGTCGGCCTTCCCCGTCTTCGACCGCTGGAGCGATCAGCTCAGCGACTACGTGTTCTCCAACTTCGTGCCCTCCGCGGCGCGCGCGGCCGAGGGCTACCTGCGGCAGTTCTCGGCCAGTGCCGGCCAGCTGACGGCCGCTGGCTTCATCGCGCTGGTGGCCTCACTGCTGATCACGCTCAACAGCGTGGAAGAGACCTTCAACCAGATCTGGCGGGTCGGCTCGACCCGGCCCAAGCTGACCCGCTTCCTGGTCTACTGGACCGTATTGACCCTGGGCGCGATGCTCGCCGCCGCATCGCTTGCGGTGTCGGCGCGGGTGTTCGCGATGCCGTTGTTTGGTACCCAGGAGGGCCGTTGGTTGGCCGAGCTGGCGCTGCGGCTGGCACCGATCCTGATCGAGTTCGTCTGCATCACGCTGATGTACCGGGTGGTACCGCATCACACGGTGAAATGGCGGCACGCCGTGCCTGGCGCGATCCTGGCGGCGGTCATCCTGGAACTGGTGAAGTGGGGCATCGGTGCCTACCTGGGCAGCTTCCAGTCCTACCAGAAGCTGTATGGCACGGTGGCCTTCGTGCCGATCCTGCTGCTGTGGATCTACCTGTGCTGGGTGGCGGTGCTGCTGGGCGCGTCGCTGGCCTCATCGATGGCCGCCTTCCGCTACCAGCCGGTTGAACTGCGCCTGCCGCAGGGGTACGAGTTCTACGGCCTGCTGCGCCTGCTCGGTCGCTTCCACCATGCCCGTGCCAAGGGCAAGGGCCTGGCCGACGATGAAATCCTGCGCTTGGAACCATTGCTGACCGACTCGCTGCTGCAGGACCTGGCCTGCAACCTGCAGGAGATCGGCCTGCTGCGTCGTGACGAGCGCGGCGAGTGGCTGCTCGCGCGCGACCTGGACCAGGTCAGCCTGGCCGATCTGTACGAATGCACCCAGCTGCGCATCCCGGTGGCCGAGCAGCACCTGCCGTACCGCGACGACAGCCTGGGCCGTGCCGCATTGGCGGCGCTGGACGATCTGCGACTGCCCCTGCGTGAACGCCTGAAGCGCAAGGTCAGTGACATCTATACCGACTCTGGAGACATGCCATGACCCGCAAGACGCCGTTGCCGCTGCTGCTCCCGTTGACCCTGCTGCTGGCCCTGGCGGCCTGCAAGCCGGCCCAGGAGCCGGCCCCGGCCAGCAGCCAGCCGCCGGCACAGGCGCCGACGCCGACCACTCCGGCACCGGTCGATGAAACCCCGGCCGAGCGCACCACCGCCGAATTCCCGACGTTGAAGATGAAGGCGGTGGATGGCAGCGACTACGACCTGGCCGCGCATCGTGGCAAGTGGGTGGTGGTGAACTTCTGGGCGACCTGGTGCGCCCCGTGCCGCAAGGAGATGCCCGAGCTGTCGGCGCTGCATGCGATGCGCAGCAACATCGAGGTGGTCGGCCTGGCCTACGAGGACATCGAAGTGCCGGAAATGCAGTCGTTCCTGACCAAGCATCCGGTGACCTATCCGATCGTGATCGTGGACCCGTTCGATCCACCGGCGGACTTCGCCACGCCGCGAGGCCTGCCGTTGACGCACCTGCTGGATCCGCAGGGCAAGCTGGCCCACACCTTCCTCGGCCCGGTGACTGCCGCCGACATCGAAAAGCAGATCGCGGCTGCCAAGTAGTAGGTTGGTCGGCAGGGCCTGCGGCCCTGCACCTGCCGGATCAACGTCAACGTCAAAAGCGTGCATTCTGTGGGATGGCGGGGCGGGTCCGGTTGCGGGGGACGCCGTAAACCCGTCCCTGGGGGCTTGGCCGCGGCATCCATGCCGCGGACACCCCCGCAACCGGACCCACCACGCCTTCGACAGATCTCCGCGATCTGCAGTAGATCCACGCCATGCGTGGATGAATCTCCATCGGAATCGAATATTTCGAACTGGAATCGAAAAGCATCCACGCATGGCGTGGATCTACTGTGTCGACCAAGGTCGACACCCTTCAACAGCCGCAGAAATCTGTCAGGGGTGGGGCGGTGCCGGAGTGCGGGGTGTCAGCCGCATGGGCCCGAGGCATGCCTCGGGCGGGTTGGGCAGGACGCCCAACCCCGGTCTTGCCGTGTGCGCAGGACTGCGCACACGAGCAAGCGGCTGCCAAGCCTACAGGGACGTACTTGCGGCGTCCCCGCACTCCGGCACCGCCCCACCATCCCACGGAATACCCGCTGTTGCCGTTGCCGTTGCTGTTGCTCTGGCTCTGGCTCTGGCTTCGGCAGGTGCAGGGTGCAACCCTGCCGACCCACCCTAAGCTTCGACCGGGAAGTCCTCGATCGGCTTCAGCACATCGTAGTGCTCGCGATGCAGCTTGCCCTTCAGCTTCGGCAGCTCCGGCAACGGCGCATCCACCCGCGTGTCCGGTAGCCGGTCCAGCAGGTTGCGCACCAGGGTCAGTCGGCCCAGCCGCTGATCGTTGAAATCCACCAGCGTCCATGGCGCCGCCTCGCGATGCGTCGCGCGCAACATCGCCTCGCGGGCTTCAGTGTAGGCGCTGTATTTGCTGCGCGATTTCAGGTCGACCGGGGACAGCTTCCAGCCCTTCAATGGATCGAGATGACGCTCGGCGAAGCGCTTCTCCTGCTGCTCCTGGTCCACGCACAGCCAGTACTTGAACAGCAGGACGCCGTCATCCACCAGCAGCTGTTCGAACACGGGTGCCTGGCGCAGGAACTGCTGGTACTCGGTCTCGCTGCAGTAGCCCATCACCCGCTCGACGCCGGCGCGGTTGTACCAGCTGCGGTCCATCAGCACGATCTCGCCGGCGGCGGGAAGATGCGAGGCATAACGCTGGAAGTACCACTGCGTGGCTTCGCGGTCGGTCGGCTTGGGCAGCGCGACCACCCTGCATTGGCGCGGGTTGAGATGCTGGCTGATGGCCTGGATCGCGCCGCCCTTGCCGGCCGTATCCCGTCCTTCGAACAGCACCAGCAGGCGTTGCCCACTGTGCTGCACCCAGCGCGCCATCGCAGTCAGTTCCAGCTGAAGCGGCAGCATCAGTTCGTCGTAGTCCTTGCGCTTGAGCCTGGCCATCGTCACACCACGCGGGGAGGAAGCCCGAGCGTAACGCAGGGATCGCTCAGGGGGTGTCGATGCCCTGCCAGCCCTGTTCGCCAGCCAGCTGCTGCAGCAGCGCCGACAGGTCGCGGGCAAACCCGGCCATGTCGAACAGTCCACTACGGTCGCGGGCCTGTGCCAGCTCGGCACGCAGCGCGGCCAGTGCCGCAGGGTCATTGCCCAGCGCGCTGGCGGCGGCGATGAACGCCGCGTCGTCGGCGACATTCATCCGTGCCAGCCCCAGATGGTGGTTGAGGCTGCCGGCCACGCGCGCGGCGAAGGTGTCGCCGGGGCAGGTCAGTACCGGGCAGCCGGCCCACAGCGCATCGGAGGCGGTGGTGTGCGCGTTGTAGGGGTGGGTGTCGAGGAACAGGTCGGCGTGCTGATACCGTGCCAGGTACTGCGGATGCGGCAGCTTGGCCATGAATACCAGGCGGGCTGGGTCCAGGCCGGTGGCCTGCGCGGCGCTGCGCAGGCGGGCGTCGGCCTGGCCGGGGCCGGACAGCAGCCACAGCACGCTGCCGGGTACCGCCTGCAGTACTGCGAAGGCACGGCCCATGCTGCGCGGATTGAGCTTGTAGCTGTTGTTGAAGCAGCAGAACACCACGCCGTGTTCGGGTAGCCCGCATTCGGCGCGGGACGGTGCCGGTTCCAGTACGCGGGTGTTGTCCGAGGGCTGGAAGGCACGTGGCAGGCGCAGGATGCGTTCGCTGAAGTGAGGTTCCAGCGATGCCGGCAGCACGAATCCATCGGCGACCACGGCATCCAGCCAGCGTGCGCCTGATGTGCCGGGGTAGGCCAGCCAGTTCAGCTGCAGCGGTGCCGGGCGCATCGCCAGCACCTCGGGCGTGCCGCCGCCGCCCCAGCCGCGCAGGTCGAACAGCAGGTCGATACCCTGTGCACGGATGCGGGCCGCGATGTCGGCATGCCGCAGTGCAGATACATCATGCAGCCGGGTCGCGGCCTGCAGCCGTTCGCGGATGCGGCTGCCATCGGCGCGGTTCAACGCGAACAGGTGCAGCTGCAGCGCCGGGTCATGACGCAGGTGTTCGAGCAGGGCCACGGTCAGCAGCCCGGTGGGATGGGCACCGAAGCCATTGGAGAGGAAGCCGACGCGCATCGGGCCGCGTGCGCGTACCTTCACTGCCGGCAGGGGCCGTACCGAGGCGGCGATCAGCGCGGCGCGCGCACGCGCGCAGGCCAGCTGCTCGGCAGCGCTGGCGTCTTCGCTGAGGAAGGCGAACGGCTCCACCGCGCCCTGGCCGGACGCGAGCGCGGTGCGTACCTGCGTGGCCAGCGCGTCCACGTCCTGCCAGTCGCACAGGCGACGCTGCCAGGCCAGGCGCTGGGCGGCGATGTAGGGTTCGTCCGGCATCAGTGCATGCGCGCGGCGATAGGCGGCCGCGGCGCCTTCGGCGTCATCGGCATCTTCCAGCGCATGGCCCAGCCACAGCGCGATGCCCGGGTGCTGCGGGGCCAGCGCCGAGGCCTGGCCGAGCAGCTTGGCCGCGTCGGCATGCGCGCCGGCCATCCAGGCCACGCGACCCAGGCGTGCCAGCGCTTCGGGATGGTTCGGGCGCAGCTGCAGCGCACGTCGTGCCGCCTGCTCGCCGGCGGCGATGTCGCCGGCTTCCAGTTCCAGGTCGGCCAGCATCACCCACGCGACGAAATCGCCGGGCTGGCGTGCAATCGCCTGCTGCAGGTGCTGCCGCTGCTGCCAGGCCGACATCGTGCTCAGCCCGCCGACAGCTGGGCCAGGGCGTCGACCTGGTGTTCGTGGCTGAGCCGCTGCAGCAGCGGGTCGAGGTCGCCGGCCAGGATGTTGGGCAGGTCGTACAGGGTCAGGCCTTCCACGCGGTGGTCGGTGATCCGGCCCTGCGGGAAGTTGTAGGTGCGGATGCGCTGGCTGCGGTCGCCGCTGCCGACCTGCAGGCGCCGCGATTCGGCCTGCGCGGCGTCCTGTCGCTGGCGCTCTGCATCGAGCAGCTGCGCTTTCAGGCGCTTCATCGCCTTGTCGCGGTTGGCGTGCTGGCTGCGCTCGGTCTGGCACTCCACCACTACGCCGGTCGGCACGTGGGTGATGCGGATCGCCGACTCGGTCTTGTTGACGTGCTGGCCGCCGGCACCGGACGAGCGGAACGTATCCACCTTCAGGTCGGCCGGGTTGATCACGATGTCATCCACTTCGTCGGCTTCGGGAATGATCGCCACCGTGGCCGCCGAGGTATGGATGCGGCCCTGCGACTCGGTGGCCGGCACGCGCTGCACGCGGTGCGTGCCCGATTCGAACTTCAGGCGCGAAAACGCCCCCCGGCCGACCACGCGCGCCACCACTTCCTTGTAGCCGCCATGCTCGCCGGGATTGTCCGATTCGATCTCGACCTTCCAGCCCTGGCGCTCGGCATAGCGGGCGTACATGCGGAACAGGTCGCCGGCGAAGATCGCGGCTTCGTCGCCGCCGGTGCCGGCGCGCACTTCCAGGAACAGGTTGCCTTCGTCGCGCGGGTCACGCGGCACCAGCAGCAGCGCCAGCTCCTGCTCCAGTTCCTGCAGGCGCGCCTGCGCAGCGGCGATTTCCTCGTCGGCCAGTTCGCGCAGGTCGGGGTCGGCGCGCATGCCTTCGGCGGCGGCCAGGTCGGCCTTGGCGCGGGCCTCATCGGCCAGTGCAGTGGCGACCGGTTCAAGTTGGGCGAATTCGCGCGAAAGGTCGCGGAAACGGGTGTTGTCGGCGACCACATCGGGTTCGGCGAGCAGGCGTTCCAGTTCTTCGCGGCGCTCGGCCAGCGCTTCCAGCTTACGGCGCAGGGTCGGCGTCATCGGGTCTCACGGGTGGGTGGCGGTAACCCGGCGTGGCCGGGAACAGGCGCTCGGCGGCGCGGGTCAGGTCAGCATCGCCACTCAGCGCGGCGGCGCGCAGTGCGGCGGTCGGCGGGTGCAGCAGTCGATTGGTCAGGCCATGGGCCAGCAGTTCCAGCACTTCGTCGGCTGGCTTGCCATTGGCCAGCTGCTGGCGCGCGCGTTCCAGCAACTCGGCGCGGGTGGCCTCGCCGAACGCGCGCAGCTGCCGCAGCGGTGCCTGGTGGGCGCTGGCCTGCTGGGTCTCGACGAAGCGCGATACCTGCAGGTCGATGATCGCCTCGGCCTCGGCGGCGGCCTCGCGGCGGCCACGGCGGTTGTCTTCCACCGCGCGTTCCAGGTCATCGACGGTGTAGAGGAAGGCATCGTTGAGCGTGCCAACCTCGGCCTCGATGTCGCGCGGCACGGCGAGGTCGAACAGCAGCATCGGCTTGTGCCGGCGCGCACGCAGGGCCTTGGACACCATCTCGCGGTGGATCACCGGCTCGCGCGCGGCGGTGGCCGAGAACACGACGTCGGCCTCGCCCAGGTGGCGGTCCAGTTCGGTCAGCGGCAGGGCTACGCCGCCATGACGACTGGCCAGCTCCTGCGCGTGCGCGAGGGTGCGGTTGGCGATCAGCAGTCGCCGCACCTTGCCCTCACTCAGGTGGCGTGCAGCCAGTTCGATGGTCTCGCCGGCACCGACCAGCAGCACGGTGGAATCGTCCAGGCGTGCGAAGGCGTTCTGCGCCAGGCGCACTGCAGCCGAGGCCACCGACACCGGGTTGGCACCGACCTGGGTATCGGTGCGCGCGCGCTTGGCCACCGAGAAGGTCTGCTGGAACAGGCGGTCCAGGCGCTGGCCGAGCAGGCCATGGTCGCGTGCGGTCGACCAGGCATCCTTCACCTGGCCGAGGATCTGCGGTTCGCCCAGCACCATCGAGTCCAGCCCGGTGGCGACCCGGAACAGGTGGCGCACGGCTTCGGCATCGGCGTGCTGGTACAGATAGCCCTGCAGGTCGCCGGCCTGGCTGTGCAGCCACTGGTCCAGCGCCTGTGCCGACTCGGCCACGGCGTACAGCTCGGTGCGGTTGCAGGTGGACAGCAGCACCGCCTCGGCGATCTGCGGGGTATCGCGCAGCGAGCCCAGCGCACGCGGCAACGCCTCACCGGCGAAGGCCGCGCGCTCGCGCAGCTCCACCGGTGCGGTCTGGTGATTCAGTCCGAGCACCCACAGGGTCATTGTTCAGTTGCTTGCGATAAGCTGCTGGCCATTGGACGACATTTTAAGGCCCCGATGCCGACGATGCCCGCATTGATTCGCATCCCCAGTGTTCTGCTGCTGTCCCTGGCCTGTGCCCAGGCCCTGGCAGCGGTGCCGGCCAAGGCCCCCGTGCGGGCCGCGGCCACTGAGGAACTGGCGCTGGAACCGGTGATGGCCGGTGAATTCGCCCTGCAGGCCGGCAAGCTGGCCGAGGCCGCGCGCTGGTACCTGCAGGCCGCGCAGCAGACCGACGGCGACGCCGGCCTGGCCGAGCGCGCGACCCGTATTTCCATGCTTGCCAACGATGATGCCAGCGCCGCCAAGGGCCTGGCGCTGTGGCAACAGCGTGCCCCGCGCTCGTTGACCATGCGCAGCGCGGCCGGTGCGCTGGCCATGCGCCAGGGCGATGTGAAGGCCGCGCGCACCGAACTGCAGGCCCTGCTGGCCGACCCCGATGAGCGTGGCTGGAAGTTCGCCCTGGCCGCGCTGATCGGTGGTGGGCGCGACCCGGCGGTGCCGGCGCAGGTGCTCGGCGAGCTGGTCGATGCCAATGCCATTCCACCAAAGATCGAGGCTTGGCAGGAGTTCGGCCGCCTGGCCCTGCGCATGGACAAGCCCGAGCTGGCGCGGCGCATGATCGATGAAGTGGTCAAGCGCTTCCCGGAAGAACCGCGGGTGGCGCTGCTGCGTGCCAGCCAGTTGCAACAGGCGGGCGAGACCGACAAGGCATTGTCGCTGCTGCACGACGTCGAGCCGAAGACCCGGCAGGACCCCGAACTGCGCAATGCGGTGGCCATCGCCTACGACAGCCTGGGACAGCCCGCTGCGGCCGAGCGCGTTCTGGCGTTCGGCCCGCAGGACGTCCAGACCTGGGGCATGCGCGCCTCGCTGCTGGCCAAGCAGGGCGACAAGGCGGCGCTGTCGAACCTGTACAACGAACTGTCGCGGCAGGCCGCCAAGCCGGACCCGGCGCAGCGCCTGCTGCTGGGCAAGATCGCCGAGTACCTCAAGCGTTACCCCGAGGCGGTGCAGTGGTACCACAGCGTGCCCGGTGGCGATGAACTGAGCGAAGCGCGCCTGCGCGCGGCCAATGCCCAGGCCCTGGCCGGGCGCCTGCCGCTGGCGCTGGAGGAAGTGCACGCGATCCAGTCTGATGCGGTGGTCGATGACGATGTACGCCGCGACGCCTACCTGCTGGAGGCCGAGCTGCGCCAGCGCGGCGACGACAGTGCCGGCGAACTGGATGCATTGGCCCGCGGCCTGGCCGCCTACCCGGACGACAACGGCCTGCTGTACGCCCGCGCGCTCACCTGGGAGCGCCGCGACGACATCCCGCGCGCCGAGGCCGACCTGCGCAAGATCCTGGTGACCGACCCGGAGAACGTGCCGGCGCTGAACGCGCTGGGCTACACCCTGGCCGATCGCACCGGCCGCCTGCAGGAGGCGCTGGAGCTGATCGACCGCGCCCGCGTGGCCGAGCCGGACAACGCCGCCATCGTCGACAGCTATGGCTGGGTGCTGTATCGCCTGGGCCGCAAGGACGAAGCACTGGTGCAGCTGCGCCGGGCCTGGACCCTGGCCAAGGACCCGGAGATCGCCGCCCACGTCGGTGAAGTGCTGTGGGTGCTGGGCAAGCATGACGAGGCCCGCCACTTCTTCGACGAAGCGGCCAAGCTCGACCCTGAAAACCGCGCGCTGCTGCGCGCCCGCGAGAAATTCAATCCATGAGTGTTTCCCTGATCCGGCCGCTGCTGTTGGCGGCCGTGGCCCTGGCGGTCACCGCCTGTACCAGCGTGGGTACGCAGAAGACCGCGCCACCGGCGGTTGTCGAGACGGTCTCGGCCGAAGCGGCGCAGGCCGAGGCGGCGCGCGTAGCGGCCCTGCGCGCACAGCCGGACTGGGCCTTCCAGGGCCGGGTGGCGGTCAGCAAGGGCAAGGACGGCGGCAGCGGTCGCATCGACTGGAAGCAGGACGGGCGCCGTTATGTGGTCGAACTGAGCGCGCCGGTGACCCGGCAGAGCTGGAAGCTGACCGGCGATACCCATTCCGAGGCCGGTCGCCTGGAAGGGCTGGCCGGCGGGCCGCGTGACGGCGAGGACGCCCAGCAGCTGCTGCTGGAAGCGACTGGCTGGGACATTCCGGTCAACCAGCTGCCGGAGTGGATCCGTGGCCTGGTGGCCGGCGATGCTGCCGGCCCCGAGACGGTCGAGCGCGACGGTGAAGGCCGGCCGCGTCGCATGCAGCAGATGGGCTGGCAGGTGCAGTACCTGGACTGGTACCCCGCCGAAGCCGGCCGGCCGGCGCTGCCGCGCCGGATCGAGGCCAGCACTGGCGACGCCAAGGTGCGCCTGCTGGTGGACCAGTGGGGGCAGGGCAGTCCATGAGCGGGGCAGTCGACGACGCGGGCTGGTCCTGGTGGCCGGCCCCGGCCAAGCTGAACCTGTTCCTGCACATCACCGGCCGCCGGGCCGACGGCTATCACGAGCTGCAGACCGTGTTCCGCCTGTTGGACTGGGGGGACCGCATCGGCCTGCGCCTGCGTGAAGACGGTCAGGTGCGCCGGCAGGGCGAGGGCCTGGCCGGCGTAGCCGAGGCAGACGATCTGGCGGTACGGGCGGCCCGCCTGCTGAAGGAAGTGGCGAATGTCACGCAAGGTGCGGACATCATCGTTGAAAAGCATGTTCCCGCCGGTGGTGGCTTCGGTGGCGGTTCGTCCGATGCGGCCACCGTGCTGGTGGTGCTGAACCGGCTGTGGCAGGCCGGCCTGGATGAGGATGCCCTGGCGGCGCTGGGCCTGCGCCTGGGCGCCGACGTGCCGGTGTTCGTGCGTGGCCGCAATGCCTGGGCCGAAGGGGTGGGCGAGCAGCTGCAGCCGATCGTGCTGGAACCGGCCTGGTATGTGGTGGTTGAACCGGGTGTTCATGTTCCCACGCCGGCCCTGTTTGCAGACCCGGATTTGACGCGCGACAGCCCAGTGGCGAAAATAGAGGACTTCGCTTCCGGGACCCTGGTCGGGAACGCGTTCGAACCGGTGCTGCGCCGCCGTGAGCCTGCCGTCGAGGCGGCGCTTGCTGCGTTGAGCGACATCGGCGCGGCGCGGCTGACCGGTTCGGGAAGTGGTTGTTTCGTCGAATTCGCGTCGCAGTCTGCTGCAGAGCAGGGACGGTCGAAATTGCCGAAGGAGTTGCGGGCAAGGGTGGCAGCGGGCGTTGCGCGTTCGCCACTGCTGGATGCACTCGAGCAACACTGATTCATCAATGCAGGGGCGTCGCCAAGAGGCCCAAGGCACCAGGTTTTGATCCTGGCATTCGTAGGTTCGAATCCTACCGCCCCTGCCAATAGCGGCTGTGTCCGCGCCTTCCCAGCGCATCGCCCGCGCGGGACGTGGAAACAACCGCGGTGTTGTCAGCAGCAAGGGTCCATCAGGGTCCTTGCCGACTCCGGATCCCCGCCACTCGTCCCCGCCCGAGACAATCATGATGCAAGAGTCCCCGAACCTGCTGGTCTTTTCCGGCAACGCCAACAAACGTCTGGCGCAGAACATCTGCAAGGAACTGGGGGTTCGCCCGGGCAAGGCGCTGGTCTCGCACTTCTCCGATGGTGAAGTGCAGGTGGAAATCGAAGAGAACGTCCGCAAGCAGGACGTATTCGTGATCCAGCCGACCTGTGCGCCGAGCGCGGAAAACCTGATGGAACTGCTGGTGCTGATCGACGCGCTCAAGCGCGCATCGGTGGCCAGCGTGACCGCCGTGGTGCCGTACTTCGGCTACTCGCGCCAGGACCGCCGCATGCGTTCCTCGCGCGTGCCGATCACCGCCAAGCTGGCGGCGAAGATGTTCAGCACCGCTGGCGCTGATCGCGTGCTGACCGTCGACCTGCACGCCGACCAGATCCAGGGCTTCTTCGACATTCCGGTGGACAACGTGTATGCGTCCCCGCTGCTGCTGGCCGACATCTGGCGCGCCTACGGCACCGAGAACCTGATCGTCGTCTCGCCGGACGTGGGCGGCGTGGTCCGCGCCCGTGCGGTGGCCAAGCGCCTGGATGACGCCGACCTGGCGATCATCGACAAGCGCCGCCCGCGCGCCAACGTCTCCACCGTGATGAACATCATCGGTGACGTCGAAGGCAAGACCTGCGTGATGGTCGATGACATCGTCGATACCGCCGGCACCCTGTGCGCCGCTGCCGCTGCCCTCAAGGCGCGCGGTGCGCTCAAGGTCGCCGCCTACTGCACCCACGCGGTGCTGTCGGGCCCGGCGGTGGACAACATCACCAATTCCCAGCTCGACGAGCTGGTGGTGACCGACACCATCCCGCTGAAGGACGCGGCGCGGGTGTGCAGCAAGATCCGCCAGCTGAGCGTGGCGGAAATGCTGGCCGAAACGATGCGCCGCATCGCCTTCGGCGAGTCGGTCAGTTCGCTGTACGTCGACTGAGTTTTTCGCCCCTGCCGGCAACGGCGGAGGCATACCCCGGGTGCTTCTGGTCGCGGAAGCACCTCCAACCGCCACGCCGCAAGGCGAGGCAACAACCTGAGTAGTTGAAAATGTCGAAGACCCATGAAATCAAGGTCACCAAGCGTGAACTGCAGCGTAAGGGTGCGAGCCGCCGCCTGCGTCACGCCGGTGTGATCCCGGCCATCGTGTACGGCGGCAACGCCGAGCCGGTCGCCATCAGCCTGGACCACAACGAGATCTGGCTGGCCCAGCAGAACGAGTGGTTCTATGCCTCGATCCTGGACCTGAACCTGGACGGCCAGGTGCAGAAGGTCCTGCTGCGTGACATGCAGCGCCACCCGTACAAGCAGCTGATCATGCACCTGGACTTCCAGCGCGTGAACGAGAACGAAGCCCTGACCGCTTCGGTCCCGCTGCACTTCGTCAACGAAGACACCTCGCCGGCCGGCAAGGCTGCCGACGTCGTGGTCACCCACGAACTGAAGGAAGTGACCATCACCTGCCTGCCGAAGGACCTGCCGGAGTCGATCGAAGTCGACCTGGGCGAGCTGAAGGCTGGTGACGTGGTGTACCTGTCCAACATCAAGCTGCCGAAGGGCGTGGAGATCCCGGCCCTGGCGCTGGGCAAGGACCACGACGACGCCATCGTCACCGCCAAGGCCGGCAAGGCCGACGCGGCTGACGAAGAAGTGGCTGCTGCCGAGTAATACCCAAGCGGCGCCTGCCTCCGGGCAGGCGCCGTGCTGGAAGGAACCATGGCAGGATTGCGACTGATCGTCGGTCTGGGCAACCCCGGATCGGAACACGCCCGGACCCGGCACAATGCCGGGTTTCATTTCGTTGAGGCCCTGGCTGAAAAAGCCGGTGCGCGATGGAACGTGGACAGCAAGCTGTTCGGTGAGACCGCCAAGGTCGAGATCGCCGGGCAGACGGTGTGGCTGCTCAAGCCCGCCACCTTCATGAACCTCAGCGGCAAGTCGGTCACCGCCGCGCAGCGGTTCTGGAAGATCGAGCCGGAAGAGACCCTGCTGGCCCACGACGAACTGGACCTGGCGCCCGGCGTTGCACGGCTGAAGTTCGACGGTGGCCACGGCGGCCAGAACGGCCTGCGCGATACCATCCGCCTGCTCGGTCATGGCAAGTTCCACCGCCTGCGCGTGGGCATCGGCCACCCCGGCCACAAGGACCGCGTGGTGGGCTGGGTGCTGGGGCGCCCTTCCAAGGACGATGAAGTACTGATTTCGCGCGCCATCGACGATGCCATCGACGTGCTGCCGCTGGCAGTGCAGGGCGATTTCAGCGAAGCAATGAAGCGGCTTCATACCCCGAAGTAATTTGCCCGGTAGGTACCGACCGTTGGTCGGTACGGAGAATGATTGGAAAAGCAGCGCCCATGTCGCTGCTTCCCCAATCACTTTCACCCCAGAGAGCTGTCACCCATGGGTATCAAATGCGGCATCGTCGGCCTGCCCAACGTCGGCAAGTCGACCCTGTTCAATGCGCTGACCAAGGCGGGTATCGCCGCGGCGAACTTCCCGTTCTGCACCATCGAACCGAACGTCGGCATCGTGCCGGTGCCGGATCCGCGCCTGAACGAGCTGGCAGCGATCATCAACCCGCAGAAGGTCATCCCGACCGCGGTCGAGTTCGTCGACATTGCCGGCCTGGTGGCTGGCGCCGCCAGCGGTGAGGGCCTGGGCAACAAGTTCCTGGCGCACATCCGCGAAGTCGATGCGATCACCCACGTGGTGCGCTGCTTCGAGCACGGTGACATCGTGCACGTGGCCGGCAAGGTCGATCCGATTTCGGACATCGAAACCATCGACACCGAGCTGGCGCTGGCCGACCTGGACAGCGTCGAGAAGGCGCTGAACCGCGCCGAGCGTGCGGCCAAGGGTGGCGACAAGGATGCAGCGGCGCGCAAGCCGGTGCTGGCCAAGCTGCAGGCCGCACTGTCGGATGGCAAGGCCGGCCGCTCGGTGGGCCTGGACGAGGAAGAGAAGGCGCTGGTGCGCGACCTGTTCCTGCTGACCCTGAAGCCGGTGATGTACATCGCCAACGTGCTTGAGGACGGTTTCGAGAACAACCCGCACCTGGAAGCCGTGCGTGCGCATGCTGCCGCCGAAGGCGCACAGGTGGTGCCGGTGTCGGCCGCGATCGAAGAAGAGCTGTCGCAGCTCGACGACGAAGACCGCGATACCTTCCTGGCCGACCTGGGCCTGAGCGAGCCGGGCCTGAACCGCGTGATCAACGCGGCCTACAGCCTGCTCGGCCTGCAGACCTACTTCACCGCTGGCGTGAAGGAGGTCCGCGCGTGGACCGTGCGCAAGGGCGCCACCGCCCCGCAGGCCGCCGCGGTCATCCACACCGATTTCGAGAAGGGCTTCATCCGCGCCGAAACCATCGCGTATGACGACTTCATCAAGTACAAGGGCGAAGCCGGCGCCAAGGAAGCCGGTCGCCTGCGCCTGGAAGGCAAGGAATACCGCGTGCAGGAAGGCGACATCCTGCACTTCCGCTTCAACGTCTGATCCAGCGGCATTGGATTGACCCCGGACGCCCCGCCCTGTGCGGGGCGTTCGCGTTTCCGGTGATGGACAAAAAAACACCACGGTGCGAAACGCTTGCGGTGTGATGTTCGCCGGTACTTGTCCACAGCAAACTCCCATCGCTTTCCACGGCGGATGTGGAAAACCGCGCCCGCCTCTGTAGAACCGAGCCCATGCTCGGCCTTACACGGCTTTCCCGTGCAGCATGGACAATTTTTCACCATGCTTCGAAACGCCTGCGTGGCAACACTCCCACCCACTTGTCCACATCAAATCCCAACCACTCTCCACGAGGGGTGTGGAAAACCGCGAAGGCGCATGGACAAAAAACAGCCACGTCCCGAAACGCTTGCTACGTGCGGTTCGCAGGCACTTGTCCACACCAAACCCCCATCGCTTTCCACGCCGCATGTGGAAAAAGTGCCCGGCACTCCCTTGCCGGGCACGTCCCGCATCACCAGTTGTACGACACGCCCAGCTGGGCGCCGACATCGCGGAAGCCCATGCCGCCGCTCTGCCGGCTCAGTTCACCCCAGCCGCGCCAGCCGCCGGACAGATCCACCTGCACGCCGGCCTTGGCTTCATAGATGTCGCGCGGCAGCTGCCGCTGCAGCCGCTCGCCGTCCATTGCCAGGCCCGCGCCATTGCCGCCGGACCACCAGTTCACCGCCACGTACGGGTGCACCTGGCCTTGCGCCGCGCTCAACCCACGGCTGTACAGGCGCAGGCCGAGGCGGGTGCTGGTCTCGCCGCCACCGTGGTCTTCGACCACCGTGCCGTTGGCCTCGACCACGCGGTCGCTGTCATAGCGGCTGTGCACCACCTGCAGCTGCGGTTCCAGGTAGATGCCGCGCTGCGCGGTGCGCCGCAGAGGCAGCACATAGCCGGCGTCGGCCGATGCACTCCAGTTGCGGGCGTCATAGCGCTCCTTCTGCAGGCCTTCGCCCTGCACGCTGTTGCGGAAGCGGCCGTACTGCAGCCAACCATCCACATAGGCACCGCCTTCCATGCGCGCATCCTGCAGCCAGGTCGCATAGGCGCCCACGCTGGTGCCAGTGACCACGCCACGCGCGGTGTAGCCGGTCACCTGCGAGCGGCTGTCATTGCGCGCGCGGCCATGGCCGAGCATCGCACCGGCCTGCAGTTCGCCCGTGCCACCCACCTCGAAGCGGCGTCCGGCGCCGACCAGCACGCTGCTGATCTGGCCATCGACCTGGACCTGGCGGTTGCGGTCATGGCTGTCGGGCTGCGCGCTGCGAAGGTGCATCCAGGCCACGGCGTCACGGCTGGCGCCGGCCAGGGCGGCGGGATCACCGGCGCGGTCGTGCAGGCTGTGCCGGAACATGCCCAGCGCGGCGCTGCGGTTGGCCAGGTAGGCCGCCGGTTCCGGGCGTTCCACCTGCGGACGCGGCGGATCGATCGGCGGCTCCGGCGGCAACGGCGGGTCGACCGGCGGTTCCGGCGGCTGTGGCGGGTCGATCGGGGGATCCGGCGGCTGCGGCGGGTCGATCGGGGGATCCGGAGGTTCCGGCGGATCGACCGGCGGCACGTATTCCGAGCGCAGGTACCAGTTGCCATCATCCGGGGTCGACACACCGCCCTTGAACAGGAAGTAGTCGTAGGCACCGGCGACCGCGCGCCCCTGCAGGCTGAACTGTGCATCCGACTGGCCGGCCACGGTGATCAGGCGGATGCCTTCCTGGGTCAGCGCACCGGTGCCGCCGGCATTGCGCACGCTCACGCTGGCCGTGCCGCTGCTGTTGCCGTTGATCACCAGCTGGTCGCCCAGCGAAGTGTCGTCGCCCAGCGCGCGGTTGAAGTTCCACTGGCCACCATTGCCCACGTAGTCGCCGCTGACGGTGACGGTCTTGAAGCCGTCTGCCGCCGGCGCATCGAAGGCGATGGTGCCGGCGTGTTCGAGCGTGCCGACGCTGGAACTGGCACGTACGTTCCACTGGCTGCTGCCATCCAGCGCCAGCTGTGCGACCTGGTAGCCGGAGTCGTTGCGCAGGGCACCGCTGAAGGTGGTGCCGTTGCCCAGCAGCATGTGTACGTCGGCCGTGGCGCTGTCGACCACCACGTCACCGCGCAGCGTGCTGGCGTCGGCACTGAAGTCGATGCGGCTGGTCGCCACGCTGCTGCCGTCGGTGAATACCGTGTCGCTGACCCGCAGCAGCCGGCCGCTGCCGTCGCCCGCAGTCACATCGCTGCCATTGACGGTCAACGCGTGGTTGCTGCCCTGCAGCCAGAACGCGGCGCCACTGGCGGTCTCGATGTGGCTGTCGTTGAGGGTGGCGCGGTTCCAGTACGGGCCGAACGCGGTCAGGTAGGAGCGATAGCCGCCGCTGTTGCTGCCGGTCATGCGGATGTCC
This sequence comes from Stenotrophomonas sp. 85239_Sma, assembly GCF_056481725.1. Lineage (NCBI taxonomy): Bacteria > Pseudomonadati > Pseudomonadota > Gammaproteobacteria > Lysobacterales > Lysobacteraceae > Stenotrophomonas > Stenotrophomonas sp. 85239_Sma. Next base: position 824,262 of record NZ_CM151163.1, read on the forward strand.
AGGCGGTCGGCCTGGGTCAGCCGCGCCGTGTTCATGTGCACGATGCCAAACACATTCTCGCCGTCGCTGCGGATCGCAACGTTGTCGAGCAGCGCGGTGGCGGTGGAGCCGCCGATGAACACGCCGCCGCCGCCGTTGCCGCGCACGTCGATCACGCTGCCGTTGGCTTCGATGCGGCTGGCGGTGCTGCCGGTGGATCCGGTCACGCGCACGCCGTAGGTCGCATCACCGTGCGTGGTGATCCGGCCACCCTGCACGGTGGCGACGCCGCCGGCGATCTCCACGCCGTAGCCGTAGGTGTCGGTCCAGGTGTCAACGGTGCTGTTGGTCAGCTGCAGGCGCGACTCGTCGCTGGCCAGCCAGAATCCGGAAAAGCCTTCGCGCACATCGAACGCCGCATCGCGGGCGGTCAGCTGGCCCCAGTTGTTGATGTTCACGCCATAGCCGCCAACGGTGTAGAAGCTGCCGCCGTTGATCACCGCGCTGGAATAGGTCTTGCTGATGCTGCTGCCGAGCAGGCGCATGCTGCCACCCACCGAGTGCGCTTCCACGTTCTCCAGCAGCACGCTGCCGCCGCTGTCGATATCGAACCAGCCGCCATCCAGGTAGGTGTCGTACAACTCAGCGCGGCTGCCCACGCCATCGACGGCGACGCCGGCGAGGATGCTGCCGGGAGCCAGGGTGATCCGGCTGTTGCGGATCGTCAGCAGGCCGGCGCTTTCGGCGCGCAGGCGTGCGCCACTGTCGGCGCTCATCTGCAGGGTGTCCAGGTGAACCTCACTGCCGTTGCCGGAGGCGCCGACCAGGGTGCCGACGCCGCCGGTCATCGCAATGCGGCCTCCGGTGTAGCGGATCACGCCACCGTTGGACGCCTGCACGCTGCCATAGCCGCTGCCGTTGCGGGTGGTCTCGATGTCGACGTCGCGCGCATCGATCACGCTGCCGGCACCATTGGCATACAGCGCATAGAAGCCCGTGCCGGTCGCCGGTGCGATCGACAGCGTTGCGCCGCGCAGCTGCACCTGGCCACCGCTGGCGGCGGACACGCCGCTGCCATTGCCGGTCACGTGGATGTGGCTGCCGTCGATCAGCGCAGTGCTGCCGGTACCGGTGACCGTGAGTGCAAAGCTGCCCGCGCTGTGGTTGAGGACATCGTCGGCACCCATCTGCAGGCTGTCACCGTCGTCGACCAGCAGCGGGCCGGTGAGGTCTGCGGCATGCGCCGGCAGGGCTGCCCACAGGGCAGTAGCCAGCAGGCTGGGAATGAGGGGCACACGCGGGGCGCGCGCGCGCCCGTACGCACGGCGGGGCCGTGAGGGGGAGGCGTTCATGCTGATGGACTTCCTGTGGCAGGGCGCAGCAAGGCTGCGCGGACTGACGCGGCAGGGCCGCGTCGCTGCGGAAGCCACAGCCACGGCGCCTGCAGGCGCCATCGGACTTCCGTCCCTCCGGGCGAAGCGGCAATTGCTTGCCACATGCACCATGCTGGGATGCGTCCAGCCTAGAAATCGTCCTTGTCCTATGGAATCAGGCGTTTCCTAAAGCCACTGCAGTCCCCATCACAGGGCCGGCAGGGTTCAGGCAGGAGTGGGCCTCAGCCGAACAGTGAGGCCTGCAGGCAGTACTCGATCAGCGCCTGGTCGCTGTCCACGCCGAGTTTGCGCATCGCGCTGATCTTCTGCGTGCTGACCGTCTTGGCGCTGCGCTGCAGCTGGCGTGCGATGTCGCCCACGCTCATGCCGCTGGTGAACAGGCGGATCACCTCCAGCTCGCGCGGCGACAGGCGCGCACGGACCGCATCGGCATCGGCCGGTTCGCTCGCGGCTACCGGCAGCAGTCCCGGGGGGCGGTAGACGCGGTCGGCCAGCACCACGCGCAGGGCCTGTACCAGGCTGCCCAATCCATGGCTTTTGAGCACCACGCCGCCCGCGCCGGCGGCATACATCGCCGCAACCAACGATGGATTGGACACCATCGTCAGCACCAGCAGGCGTGTCTCTGGGAAGCTGCGGCGCAGGAACGAGATCAGCTTGATGCCGTCCCCGAAGCGATCGCCCCCCGGCATGCTGTAGTCGGTGATCACGGCCTGTGGCCGGGTCCGGGTCATCAGCTCGACCAGCGTAGCCGGGTCGGCGGCTTCGCCCACGACATCCAGGTCCAGTTCCCCGGCCAGCACGTCGCGGATGCCGGCAAGCACGATCGGGTGGTCGTCGGCGATGAGGATCCGTGTGGTCATGGCAGGGTCGGGTCGTCAGGAAGGGAAGGGGATGCAGCGACGCGCAGCGGATGCAGCAGTTGTTCGAGGCGTCGCTGGAAGCCGGCAAGAGCGGCCGCCTGGGTGGCCAGGTCATCGCCGCCGGCAAGGCACTGTTCGATCTGCAGGCCGCTGTCCACCAGCGCGGGTGCACCGACGATCACCAGCGCGCCGCGGATGCGGTGCAGAACCTGCGCCACGCGGGCGGGATCGGCAGCGGCGATTGCCTGGCGCAGGCTGTCCAGGTCGGCCTGCATGGTCTGTACAAACAGCGACTGCATCTTCGCGGAAACCTGCAGCGGGGGATCCGTGTCGTGCGATGCGGTGGACGCACGGCGCTCCTGCATCGCAGAGTCTGGCGCATCGCCGTCGGCGATCCGGGTCAGCAGGCGCTGCAGGGCTTCCAGCGTGATCGGCTTGACCAGCACGCCCTGCATGCCCGATTCCTGGCAGCGTTGGCGTTCGGCCGGGTCGGCATTGGCGGTGGCGCCGTGGATCGGCACGCTGACACCCCGTGCCCGCAAGGCGCGGGCCAGGCCGTAGCCATCCAGCCCGGGCATGTTCAGGTCGGTCAGCACCAGCGCGAACGCGCCCTGTTGCCAGTAGCCCAGCGCTTCATTGCCATCGCTGGCGACCACGGCGCGGCAGCCGAGCTGCTCCAGCTGGTCGCGCAGGATCGCCTGGTTGATCGGGTTGTCCTCGGCGACCAGCACCTGCAGGCCGAAATGACGCGTCGCTGGCAGGTGCCCCTCGGCGCTGGCCTCCAGCGGCTGGCCGCTGGCTGCGGCCAGGGCGACCACGATCGCGTCGAACCGATGCAGGCCAACCTGCCAGACGCCGTTGACCTGCCGCGGCCGCACGCCGCCTTCGCGGCAGGCGACCACGCGCGGTCCATCCGCCCATCCGGGCAGGGAGTCGTCCAGGGCCAGGTCGAGCAGCACGCCCGCCGATGGCAAGCCTGCCGCGACGTCCTCACGGTAAACGCTGGCCTGTGCACCGCGCTGCTGCAGGCGCTCGCAAAGCGATTGCACCAGTTCTCGCACGCTGCCCCGCACCTGTATCTGCAGGCCGGCGGGCAGCTGCGGCGCGGGTGACTGCTGCGGATCCGGTGGTGCCGATGGCAGCGGCAGTTCAACACTGAAACTGCTGCCCAGGCCGCTCTCGCTGACCACGCGCAGCTGCCCTTCCATCAACGCCACAAGATGCGCGCAGATGGCCAGGCCCAGGCCGGTGCCCCGCATCGCATCGGTGCCCGGGTTGGCCTGGAAGAACGGCTCGAACAGATGCGCCTGGTGTTCGCTGGCAATGCCGATACCGGTATCGGCCACCTGCCATTGCAGCCAGCAGCGTTGCTCCTGCCAGCGTGCCGAAAGGCGGACCACCACGCGCCCGCTGTCGGTGAACTTCAGTGCGTTGCTGATCAGGTTGTTGAGCACCTGGCGGGTCCGCGCGGCATCACCGCACACCATGGGCGGCACGTCGGCATCGATGCAGGCGTAGAACTGCAGTGCCTTGTTGGCGGCCGCAGCGGCGTACGAGTCGAGCGCGTCTTCGGTCAACCGCACCGGATCGAATGGGCTGGGCTCCAGGCTCAGTTGCCCGGCCTCGGCCTTGCTGACATCCAGGATGTCGCTGATCAGCTGCATCAGGGTAGAGGACGAACGCTGGATCGTTGCCAGGTAGTCCTGCTGCCGCGCATCCAGTGGCGTCAGCCCCAGCAGCTCAAGCGTACCAAGGACGCCGTACAGCGGCGTGCGGATCTCATGGCTCATGGTGGCCAGGAACTGGCTCTTTGCGCGGTTGGCCTGGTCGGCGGCGCGGCGCGCCTGCTGCAGCACCTGTTCGGCCTCATGCTGGCTGCTCAGATCAATGAACAGGCAGAGCACTGCCGGCTCGCCGCGATAGCGCGCCGGTGTCGCGGTCACCAGCAGGTGGCGGCCTTCGGGCGTGGCGTAGGCCAGGCCATCGCCCAGCGTGGTGCCGCCGGCAGCCAGTACGCTCCGCCGCCACGGGCCATGCCAGCCGCCGGCATGGTGGTCCTCGCCCAGCCAGCGGCGGGCAAGGGCGTTGTCCAGCAGCACATTGCCATCGGAACGGCGCAGCAGGCACAGCCCGATCGGCGCGTTGTCCAGGATCGTGCGACTGAAGGCTTCGCTTTCCAGCAGGCGCGCGTGGTTGCTGCGCAGCGGTTCGATGACCGAACGCCGGTACGCGCGCAGCACCAGCGTGCCACCCAGTGCCAGCAGCAGGGCGACCACGGTCGCGCCCAGCAAGGGCCCTTGCGGGTGCTGGAACACCTGTCGCCACCCGACGTGGTAGACCGCCAGCCAGCCGCGCTCGCTGCGCATGCGGAACTGCAGGCCATCGAGGCCGGCCTGCCAGGAGGTGCCGGCGTCGCTGGCATCGGCCGCATCGCCCAGCAGGCGCTGGCCATTGGCATCGAACAGCGACAACCGCTGGAACACCGGGACACCCAGCACCTGCCGATAGTCATCGACACGGCCGGGATCGAGCAGGCAGGCCAACGCCGCCTGCGAGTCCTTGTCGTCCTCACCCCACAGGCGCGCATCCTGCGGGGCGTGGGCGATGGCCAGCAGCCAGGTCTGCCGGTCGCGCCAAGGCACGCCCACCCAGACGATGCCACCGCGCTGCAGCACCGGCTGCGTCCCCATGACCTGATGGATGCTGGCGATCGCCGGGCGCAGGTGATGCGGGCTGTTCTGGTTCGCGTCGGTACCGGCGATCTGTACAGGTGCCAGCAGCCCGCGCGTGCCCTGGCCATCGACCAGCAGGCATTGGGGTGGTGGATAGCGCGAGGCCGACCAGAACGTGCCGTAGAAGCGCAGGAAGCGGTCGCCCAGCTCGGTCGGTGGCGAAAGACTGGCCCCCTCGCTCCCGATCACCGCAAAGTTGGCGAACAAGGGGCCGCGTTGCAGCTCCACGCTGGCATCGGCCACCGGCTGCCCACGCGTGCCGACATCATGCAGACGCCACTGGCGAAGGAAGCGCTCCTGCTCGCGCAGCGTGCCGTCCAGGCGGCGGAAGTGGTACTCGATCTTGCTGCGCTCTTCGTTCAACAGCTGCGAGCCGGCCGACAACAGCAGTCCGGCCTGCAGGGTCGCCAGCACCACCACGCCAATCAGCAGGGCGTGGACGCGCAGCGAGCGGCGAGCGAGTCGGCGTACAGGAGCGGCCTCGGCCGGCATGGCAGGTCTCGGAGCAGGGGGCGGTCAGCGGCACCTTGTGCAGCAACGGATGGAACTCCGCCGCCGCTGCACAGACAGGATCGTCAATGCAACTTGATGATTTCGTGAAGCCGCCGTGGAATCCGTGTCAGCGCAGGGCGGCCCGCGGCGCGTCGTCCCACTGGGGCGCTTCTTCATCCAGCAGGCGGGTGAACTCATCCGACGGCAGCGCCTGCGAGATCAGGAAGCCCTGCACCTGGCTGCACCCCAACTGGCGCAGCGCGGCCAGGTCGGCATCGCTTTCCACGCCCTCTGCCACGATGGTCAGGCCCAGCTGGTTGGCCAGTGCGATCACCGTTGACAGGGTCAGGTGCAGGGCCGGGTCGCGGGCGCAGCCGCTGACCAGCGCGCGGTCGATCTTGACCTCGGTGAAAGGGGTATTGACCAGGTTGTGGACCGAGCTCAGGCCCTGCCCGAAATCATCCTGGGCCAGGCCGAAGCCCTTCATGCGCAGGCGACATGCGCCGGCATAGAAGTCGCTGACGTGCCGCGTGGTGCTGTTTTCCATCAGTTCGAAGCACAACTCACCGGGTGTACCGCCGTAGGCCAGGGTCAGCGCCAGCAGCTCGTCGGGCAGATCCGACTGCTCCAGCAGGTGAGGGGGCAGGTTGATCGACACCGGTACCCGGAAACCTTGCCTGCGCCAGCGCGCCTGCGCGCTGATGCTGGCCTTGAGCATCATCCGCAGCAGATCGCCCTCCAGCCCGTAGCGGCAGATCGCCGACAGGAAACTGCCAGCGGCCAGCGTACCCAGCTGGGGGTGGCGCCAGCGCACCAGTGCCTCGGCCGCCACGACCCGTCCTGACTGCAGTGACTTCTTCGGTTGGAACCAGGCCGTCAGGCTGCCATCGGCCATGGCCTGGCGCAGCTGCGATGCATCCGGTTCGGGTGCCGCCGCCGCGCGCGCGGGGGCGTCGTCGGCAACCGGACGCGCCTGCGCCAGGGCCTCGAACAGGGCGTCCACATCGGCGGCGGCCACGGGCTTGGGCAGCAGCCCGATCACATCCAGCCCCAGCGATTCGGCCATCAGCCGTGCCGAGGTCATCATCCGGCGCGGCGCGGCACTGACTACCGCAAGGCGCGGCGGGCGCGGCTGTGCGGCCAGCGCCTGGATGAACTGGATGCCGTCCTGTCCGGGCATCAGCAGGTCACTGACCACCAGGTCATAGGGCTGGCATGCACACAACGCGATGGCCGCATCCACGTCCTCGCAGGCATCGACCTGCACGCCGGCGCGGCTGCCGAACAGGTTGGCCAGGAAGCCACGCTGGAAGGGCTGGTCTTCCAGGATCAGGACGCGCAGGGTCATGCGGGGTCTCCTTGGCGCAGGGCGTTGAGCGCCTTGCGCAGGCGGGCGATGTCGATGGGTTTGCTCAGGTAGCCCTGCATGCCACTGGCCAGGCAGCGCTCGCGCTCCTCGGCGGTGGCATTGGCGGTGGCACCGATCACTGGCACCGGGTTGCCGTCATCGCGCAGCTGGCGGGCCAACGCGTGACCGTCCATGCGCGGCATGTTGATATCGGTCACCACCAGGTCGAATGACTGCTCGCGGCATCGCTGCAGGGCTTCCACGCCGTCCTGTGCCAGCTCCACATCGCAGCCGAGGGTGCGCAGCTGCTCGGCCAGGATCACCCGGTTGATCGGATTGTCTTCGACGGCAAGCACGCGCAGGCCCATCGGTACCGGCGGTGCCGCGCGCGATGTCTCCGGCAGCGCCGCACGTTGCTGCTGCACGTTGGCCAATGCATTGCCGATGGCGGTCATCCCGTGCAGGGTCACCACCAGGCTGCCATCGGCGGCAACAGTGGGCTGGTCACCGCCGTCGATCGACGCCACCACGCGGGGTCCTGTCCAGGCCAACGGCATCCCGGCCTCACCATCCATCAGGATCGCGCCGTCATGGTCCAGCAGTGCTGGGTCGCCCTGCAGGGGCTGCGCGTTTGCGCCCCAGCGACGCAGCCAGCCGCAGGCACTGTCGACCAGCTCGCGGTCGCGGCCGCGCACCAGGATCGGCGGCTCCGGTAGCAGCACAGGGCCATCCTCTGCGGTGGGCAGAACCGGCAAGGGCAGACGGACGCTGAAGCTGCTGCCCAGGCCAGGCTCGCTCACCACCTGCAGTTCGCCGCTCATCAGGCGCACCAGGCGGTCGCTGATGGACAGGCCCAGCCCGGTGCCCTGTGCACTGGCCGCGCCGCGGACCTGGCGGAACGGTTCGAACAACCGCGCCTGTTCTTCGGCGGCGATACCCACGCCGGTGTCGGTGACCTGCCAGGCCAGCACGCTGGATTCACCTTCGCGCTGTACCTGGCGCACGCGCAGCACCACCCGCCCATGTTCGGTGAACTTGATCGCGTTGCTGAGCAGGTTGCCCAGCACCTGGCGGATGCGGTCGGCATCACCGAGCACCCGCGTCGGCAGGCGCGGGTCGGTACAGACCAGGATCTGCAGGCCCTTGCAGGTGGCCGACGCGGCAAAGCTGCGCAGCACGCTCTCGGTCAGCTCGCGCGGCGAGAACGCCGCCGGCTCCAGGCTGAGCTGCCCTGACTCGATCTTGGAAACATCCAGCACGTCGCTGATCAACTGCAGCAGGACCGATGAGGAACTCTCGATCGTACGCAGGTACTGTGACTGCCGGGCGTCCAGCGAGGTGTGGCCCAGCAGCTCCAGCGTGCCCAGCACGCCGTAGAGCGGAGTACGGATCTCATGACTCATGGTGGCCAGGAACGCGCTCTTCGCCTGGTTGGCCGCATCGGCGGCCTGGCGTGCCGACGACAGTGCGGCCTGTGCCTGGCGGTGCCGGGAAATGTCATGGAACACGCACAGCAGCACGTCATCGCCCTGGTAGCGGCAGGCCGCGTGCAGCACCTGCAGCTGGCGACCATCGCGGGTGGTGAATTCCAGTCCACGCCCGCGCTCGCCGGCATGCCCGCGCCATGGAGCCTGCCAGTCGCTGTGCTCGCCTTCTTCGCCAAGCCAGTCGCGCAGCAGCTGGTTGGAGAGCAGCAGCGCGCGGTCGCTGCGGCGCAGGACGCAGATGCCGACCGGCGCCATGTCGATCACCGTCGAACTGAAATCCAGGTTCTCCAGCAGCCGGCGGTGTTGCTGCAGGGCCGGCTGGATCAACTGGAGGTCCACGCGATGCCGCAGCAGGCGCAGCGCGAGGCCGGCCAGCAGCAGCAACAACACGCAGATCAGCAGAGGCACCGCCAGGTCGCCCAGCAGCAGCTGCGGCGGCAGGTGGTAGACCAGCCGCCAGCCATCATTGCCGACCCCTTTCACCAGCGCTACGCCGCGCGGAAGCCCGCCGCTCCACAACGTGCCGAAGCTGTCGTCCTGGCGCTCCCGCAGGGTCTTCCAGCCCGCACCATCCAGCCGCGGGGCCTGGCTGGACAATGCAGGCTGCCCGCCACGGTCGAGCAGCGCATAGCCGCCGATGCCCTGGCCGTCGATCATGCTCGCCGCCGCCGCGCCATCGAGCAGCAGCACCAGCCACTGCGTCGGATGGGGGCCCGCCTGTACCGGCTGGGCCAATGCAACGCCACTGTCACCCGGGCGCAGCCAGTACACCGGGTCGGCTCCCTCCACGCTGCCGCTGCGCGCCTGAAGCACGCGCAGCGAGGGCAGTCGCGCCAGGTCGACATCGACCTCGCCTCCGGCCAGCCAATGCGCGCCCCGGGCGTCGACCAGAAGCAGGTGCGTCTGCAGCGCCTGCAGCGTGTGCTCGGCGCGCGTTGACAACAGCAGCCGCTGGCCCGGTTGGCCGCCGGCACCCTCCAGCGGCACCTGGCGCATGCCATCGCTGTCCGCCGCAGCTGCATCCGGGTTGCCCGTCACCACCGAATCGCCCAGGTAGCGCAGCAGGGCTTCGCGCTGGTCGAAATAGATCTGGGCCCTGTAGGCCGCCGCGTTCATCTCGCGGCGATGGGTCGAGATGTCCTCGGTGAATGCGGTGAGCAGGTAGAACCCGGCCGCGGCGGCCAGGCAGATGAAGACGCACACGGTCAGGCAGCGCAGCAGCACCGACGCGGTGGTCGATGGCACGGCCTGCTGCAGCGAAGGGCGGGGGAAGCGGAACATGCAACGATGCTAGGGAGCGGCGCGGATGGCGCGGAATCAGCTGTTTCCTAAAAGCCATTGCGGACCGGCCAGGCAGCGGTCCCTGCTTGGACGCCGTTCAGCCAGCAGAAAAAAAGAACCCCCGCCGAAGCGGGGGCTCCTGTATCGGCGCTGGCCTGGCACTTACAGTGCGCTGCCACCGAACTTGTGCGTGTACTGCAGGTTGATCGTGCGGCCGACGCTGTCGAACCAGGACACGTCGTAGTAGGGGTACGCGGTGTAGGTACGGTCCTTCGGCGGCATCTTGTTGAACACGTTGACCACCGACAGCGACAGGCGCGAGTGGTCGTCGAAGCGGTACTGCAGCGACGCGTTGTAGCGGTAGGTTGCCTTGATGTACGGGCTGTCACCGCTGTCCCAGTCGAACACCTGGTCGTAGCTGTCCGAGGTTGGCAGCTTGCCCAGGCGCGAGCCGTACACGGTTGCCGACCACGCATTCTTCTCCCAGGTCACGCTCAGGCTGGTCTTGGTGCGCGGGATGTCGAAGCCACTGTTCACTGCGAACTGGTCTTCGCTACGGTCGCCCGGGTAGCGCTGGAAATCATGCTTCTTCACCCAGGTGTGGGTGCCGTTGAAGATGAAGTCGCCGATGCCCGTCTGCAGGCGGTAGCGCAGGCCGACGTCGATGCCGGAGGTGGACTCTCGGGCGACGTTGATCGGCTCCACGCGCACGCCATAAAGGCGCCCGTCGTTGCTGCGGGTGATGCGGGCGAGCGCATCCACGCAGGTCGGCGAGGTGATGTCGGCGCTGCCCAGGCGGCAGTTCGCTTCGTTGGCCAGGATCGTGCGCACGTCCATGTCCTGCACCTGGTTGCGCATGTCGATGTCGAACCAGTCCACCGACAGGTCCAGGCCGATCGCCGGCGACCAGACGAAGCCGGCACTCCACGAGGTGCTGGTTTCCGGGTCGAGCTGGCGGTTGCCGATGCGGCTGCGGACCAGGTTGCGTTCGTAGTCGGCGCAGTCGGTGGCGCCGTCCGCGCGGCAGCTGTACAGGTCTTCGGCGGTGGTCTCATCGTTGCCCGGGCCGGCGAATACGTAGTGCAGGTCCGGCGCACGGAACGCGGTGCCGTACGAACCGCGCACCAGCAGCGTGTCGATCGGGCGCCATTCCAGGCCGCCGCTCCAGGTCGCCTTGCCGATGGTGTGGCCGGAATAACGGTACTGGTCGTAGCGGCCGGCCACGCTCAGGTTGACCGACTCGTGCAGCGGCATGCGCAGCTCGGCAGCGGTCGCCCAGCGGTTGCGCGAACCCTTGCCGTCCGAATCCTTCCAGCTGTAGTAGTAGTACCCGGTCGCCAGCGGATCGGGATTGAGCGAGTACGCCTGCTGGCCCACTTCCACGGTCGCGGCAAACCCGGCGTCGCCACCGGGCAGGGCGAACAGGGCCGAGTTGGTCAGGGTGAAGGCGGCAGTCTCCGTGCGCGACTTCGGGGTGTAGGTGGTACGCGCGGCGATCGAATCGTACTCGGCGCGGGTCAGCGGCCGGTACAGGCGTGACGGGTCGGCGTTGTAGACCGGGAAACCGTCGTCATCCACGCCCAGCTGCGGACCGAGGAACAGGTCATTGGCCTTGGCGGCGATGATCTGCGCCCAGCTGATCCGCGACTGGTACTGCGAATGGCTCAGCGCTGCTTCGTAATCCCAGTTGCCGGCCAGGTTGCCCTTGAAGCCGGTGGTCACGCTGAAGGTCTTCTGCGTGCTGCGCACCATGGCGTTGCGCAGGCCGCCCATTTCCTCTGGCGAGAACTGGCGCTGCCAGAACTCGATCTCGCCGGTGGCTTCGTTGTTGAAATAACCCGACTCATCGCCGTTGGCGTCCATGCGGCCCCACTGGGTGACGTCGCGCATCAGCGACATCGTGTGGTAGCCCAGCTGCACGTCGGCGAACCACTGCTGGCCATTGTCGAAGTCGTAGCTCAGCGACGCGTAGCCGTTGGCGCCGCGGCGCTTGCTGAGGATGGTGCCGTAGCCGATCGAGCTGTCGCTGCCACAGTAGTAGCCGTACTTCGGGCGATAGGCGCGGTAGGTGCTGCCCTGGTTCTGCCCGGCCAGGGCTTCGCAGGTGGCGGCGCCCGGGTCCAGATAGTCATCGTTGTAGTCGGTGCGCAGGTAGGCACGGCGAGCGATGCGCGAACCCTCGGTCGGGCCATCCTGGGTCGAGTCCTGGATGTCACGGTCATAGGCCCACAGCGGGGTCTGCGACTGCAGCTCGACGCTGTATACCGCGTTGAAGTTGCCACGGCTGAAACCGCTGGCGATGCTCATGTCGAACGACTCGCCACCGCCTTCGGTGGTGGTGCCCATGCGCATGTCGATGGTGGTGCCGTCGGCCTTCTTCTTCAGGATGAAGTTGACCACGCCGGCGATCGCGTCCGAACCATAGATGGCCGAGGCGCTGCCGGTCAGCACTTCAATGCGTTCGATCATCCCCAGCGGAATGTTGGAGACATCGGTGAAGTTGCTGCGGCCCTTGAACGGCATCGGGAAGTCGGCGATACGGCGGCCATTGACCAGCACCAGCGTGTGGTTCGGGCCCAGGCCGCGCAGGTCCACCTGCTGGGCGCCCGGCGAGAAGTCGGCGCCGCTGGAAGACTGCTGGCTCTGCGTCTCACCGCCGTTCTGGGTCATTGCACGCAGCACGTCCGGCACGCTGGTGAAGCCGCTTGAGCGGATCTGTTCGGCGTTGATCACCGTGATCGGGGCGGGGCCTTCCACCTGGGCGCGCGGAATGCGCGAGCCGGTGACCTGCACCGCGTCCAGTTGTTGTATCGAAGAGGAAGACGGAGCCTGGGCGGCCGCGGAAGCAGCCACACCCATCAACGCCAGCTGGATCGACCACGCCATCGCCTGTCTACGCATGAGGAATTCTCGGAAATGAAGCCGGCCCGCAGAGGAGGGGCCCTGTCCCCCATTCAGATTTCCGGAATGGGCGCGCGCATTTAACGCCTTTTTTATGTCCTTGACTACTGGGTGCCTATCTGGCAAAGAGTGAAAACGCTTGCAAGTCGAAGTCGTTCAGGGAGATCAGGGATGCGAAGCCTCCACCGGACCCTCCCCTTTGCCTGGCTGGCGCTGCTTGTGCTGGCCTGGCCACTGGCCGCACCCGCGCAGGATCTGCTGGGTCCCGGCTTCGCCTATTACGAAGCCGGCGACCTTGAAGCCCCGCGTCCCGGCCCGCGCGCGCCGGCGATGATGCTGATGGGCGGTGGCGAATGGGTACCCGAGGCCTTCCATTGGTGGCTGAGGCAGGCCGGCAATGGCCGTGTGCTGATCCTGCGCGCCTCCGGTGGCGATGAGCTGCAGGACCGCCTCTACCACGAGATCGGCGGCACCACGGCGGTACAGACCCTGGTCTTCGACAGCCGTCGCGGTGCCGACGATCCGGCCGTGCTGCGCGTGGTTGCCGCAGCCGATGCCATCTTCATCGCCGGTGGTGACCAGGCCCGCTACATCCGCTTCTGGAAGGGTACCGCGCTCAACCGCGCGCTCAATGCCCATGTACGTGCCGGCAAGCCTGTTGCCGGCACCAGCGCCGGCCTGGCAATCCTCGGCGGCTACGCCTATGGCGCGATGGATGGCGGCAGCATCACCTCCGCCGGTGCGCTGGCCGACCCGATGGGCAGCGCTGTCACCATCGACAGTGGATTCCTGCAGATGCCCTACCTGCAGCGCGTGGTCACCGATACCCATTTCGACAAGCGTGACCGCCTTGGCCGCCTCATCGTGTTCGTGGCCCGTGCGGCGCAGGACAGTGGTGACCCGGGCGTCGTCGGCATTGGCGTTGATGAGGACACCGCCCTGTGCGTGGAGCCCGATGGGCAGGCCCAGGTCTACAGCGCCGACGGCGAAGGCAAGGTCTGGGTGGTCAGCCCCGGTCGTGATGCCGATCGTCTGGTCGAGGGCGAACCGCTGCGCTTCCATGCCGTACCGGTAACGGTGGTCGCCAGTGGCAGCCGCATGCGGCTGGACGACTTCCAGGCCGAGGCCGATTACCACGCCGTGGCCGACGTCGCCGACGGCCAGATCGAAGTCGTCCGCCAATGATGTTCCACCCGCAATCCATTCCCTCGTCCTGCTGGAGATGTACCCGATGAAACTGCGCCTGGCGCTGTCTGCGCTGCTGTCCCTGCCGTTGCTTGCCCAGGCCGCCCCGGCCGCCTCGCCGCTGCTGGTCATCCACGGCGGTGCCGGCGTCGAGCGCAAGGACCTGTCGCCGGCCGAAGAGAAGGCCGCGCGCGATGCGTTGCGCGCCGCGCTGCTGAAGGGCCATGCCGAACTGGCGGCGGGTCGTCCGGCGCTGGCTGCCGTCACCGCAGCGATTACGGTGCTGGAAGACGATCCCACCTTCAACGCCGGCAAGGGCGCGGTGTTCACCCATGACGGCCACAACGAGCTGGATGCCGCAGTGATGGACGGCGCCACCCAGGCTGCTGGTGCGGTGGCCGGCGTGCAGCGGGTGCGCAACCCGATCCTGCTGGCACAGACCGTGATGCAGAAATCCAGGCACGTGATGATGGTCGGGCAGGGCGCCGAGGCCTTCGCGGCCGAGCAGGGTATTGCCCTGGTGGATCCCTCCTACTTCCGTACAGAGAAGCGCTGGCAGCAGCTGCAGCGCGCACTGAAGGAAGAGGCCAGCGGCCAGGCCCATGCCGACCTGGAGACCGCAAAGCACTTCGGCACGGTGGGTGCGGTCGCGCTGGACGCGCAGGGGCAGCTGGCCGCCGGCACCTCCACTGGCGGCATGACCAACAAGCGCTATGGCCGAGTGGGTGACTCGCCGATCATCGGTGCAGGCACCTGGGCCGATGCGCGCTGTGCGGTGTCGGGTACCGGTTGGGGCGAGTACTACATCCGTACTGCGGCCGCGCACGAGATCTGCGCACGCATGCGCTACCAGGGGCAGACCCCGGAGCAGGCTGGCAAGGGCGTGATCAACGAAACAATTCCGCAGTTGGGCGGCGATGGTGGTGCGATCGTGCTCGGCGCAGACGGGAAAATGGCCACGCCGTTCAACACCCAGGGCATGTATCGGGGCTGGATCGGCGCCGACGGTGTCCCTCATGTCGCAATTTTCGCCAGCGAGACCCTGCCGGTCCCTGGGCAATAACCTTGCGTATCAATGGGTTTGCGACAACGTGTGAAAAAGATGGAAAAAAGCGTTGACAGCCCCCCGCCTGATCAGCAGAATAAGCGGCTCACCACCACACACCGCAACGCTTCGGCGGCAACGGGTTGGGGTGGTAAGGAGGGATACCCAAGCGGCCAACGGGGGCAGACTGTAAATCTGCTGGCTTACGCCTTCGGTGGTTCGAATCCACCTCCCTCCACCAGTTTCACGTTGTGACATTCCCGACGCGGGAGTAGTTCAATGGTAGAACCTCAGCCTTCCAAGCTGATGGTGCGGGTTCGATTCCCGTCTCCCGCTCCATTGAATGAACTTTGAATAGTATCGAGTTCATGTCATAATGCAAAACTCGGCTCACGTAGCTCAGTCGGTAGAGCACTTCCTTGGTAAGGAAGAGGTCGAAGGTTCGATTCCTTTCGTGAGCACCATCTCAAGCATCACCTCTCAGACGAATTCGAGATAAGCAGCCATGGCCAAGGGTAAGTTCGAGCGCACCAAGCCGCACGTCAATGTCGGCACCATCGGTCACGTCGACCACGGCAAGACCACGCTGACCGCCGCACTGACCAAGATCGGTGCCGAGCGCTTCGGTGGCGAGTTCAAGGACTACTCCGCGATCGACGCCGCGCCGGAAGAAAAGGCGCGTGGCATCACGATCTCGACCGCGCACGTCGAATACGAATCCCCGACCCGTCACTACGCCCACGTTGACTGCCCGGGCCACGCTGACTACGTCAAGAACATGATCACCGGTGCCGCCCAGATGGACGGCGCGATCCTGGTGTGCTCGGCCGCTGACGGCCCGATGCCGCAGACCCGCGAGCACATCCTGCTGTCGCGCCAGGTCGGCGTGCCGTACATCGTCGTGTTCCTGAACAAGGCCGACATGGTCGACGACGCCGAGCTGCTCGAGCTGGTCGAGATGGAAGTGCGCGAGCTGCTGAGCAAGTACGAGTTCCCGGGCGACGACACCCCGATCATCGCCGGTTCGGCCCGCCTGGCGCTGGAAGGCGACCAGAGCGACATCGGCGTGCCGGCCATCATCAAGCTGGTCGAGGCCCTGGACACCTGGATTCCGGAGCCGGAGCGTGCGATCGACAAGCCGTTCCTGATGCCGGTGGAAGACGTGTTCTCGATCTCGGGCCGCGGCACCGTGGTGACCGGTCGTATCGAGCGCGGCATCATCAAGGTCGGTGACGAAATCGAAATCGTCGGCATCCGTCCGGTGCAGAAGACTACCGTGACCGGCGTTGAAATGTTCCGCAAGCTGCTGGACCAGGGTCAGGCAGGCGACAACGCTGGCCTGCTGCTGCGCGGCACCAAGCGTGACGACGTCGAACGCGGCCAGGTTCTGGCCAAGCCGGGCACGATCAAGCCGCACACCAAGTTCGAAGGTGAGGTCTACGTCCTGTCGAAGGACGAGGGCGGTCGTCACACCCCGTTCTTCAACGGCTACCGTCCGCAGTTCTACTTCCGTACCACCGACATCACCGGCGCAGCTGCTCTGCCGGAAGGCGTCGAAATGGTGATGCCGGGTGACAACGTCAAGATGGTCGTCACCCTGATCAATCCGGTGGCAATGGACGAAGGCCTGCGCTTCGCCATCCGCGAAGGCGGCCGCACCGTCGGCGCCGGCGTGGTCTCGAAGATCATCGAGTAAGCCTGCAGTACCGGTGGTTGCATAGCGCCGCCGGTTACGCGAATGGCGGGCCGGGAACCTCGGTCCGCCTTCGCCGTCTAAGGGAAGGCAAGTTTTCAACGTACGCCAGTAGCTCAATTGGCAGAGCAGCGGTCTCCAAAACCGCAGGTTGGGGGTTCGAGTCCCTCCTGGCGTGCCATCTGCCCACCTTATCCAGCGGCCTGGGCCGCTAAAGCAGACACAGCCGGATGAATAGCAAGATCGAACACTCCAAGGACAACTCCGCCCACGGTGGGGATATCGTCAAGTATGTCGCCGCATCGCTGCTGGTGCTGGCCGGTCTGTTCGTCTGGTTCTGGTTCTCCGCCGACTCTGGTCGCGCCGCCCAGCTGGGTGCGTGGGCAGGTCAGCTGCGTGCGTTGGCGGTCGTGGTCGGTCTGGTTGGCGGTATCGGCGTGTTCATGCTGACCGGCAAGGGGCGCGACACCCGCGAATTCCTCTCCGAGTCGCGCTTCGAACTGCGCAAGGTGGTCTGGCCGACGCGCCAGGAGGCCATCCGCATGACGTGGGTCGTGATCGTCGTGGTGCTCATCCTCAGCCTGCTGCTGGGTGGCTTCGACTTCCTGATCCAGAAACTGACTCAGTGGTTCCTGAGCCGCTAAGGAGAATTGCATGAAGCGTTGGTACGTCGTTCACGCCTATTCGGGCTTCGAGAAGTCGGTGGCGCAGGCTCTGCGCGATCGCATCGTCCGTGACGGCATGGAAGAGCGCTTCGGCGACGTCCTGGTCCCGACCGAAGAAGTGGTCGAGATGCGCGCTGGCCAGAAGCGCCGCTCCGAGCGCAAGTTCTTCCCGGGTTATGTGCTGGTCCAGATCGAGACCCACGAAGAAGCCGGTATTCCGCGCATCGACAACGAAAGCTGGCACCTGGTCAAGGAAACCCCACGCGTGATGGGCTTCATCGGCGGCACTGCCGATCGTCCGTTGCCGATCGCCGATTCCGAGGCCGAGGCCATCCTGAATCGCGTTCAGGAAGGTGTCGAGAAGCCGCGTCCGAAGGTGCTGTTCGAGCCGGGCCAGATGGTCCGCGTCACCGACGGTCCGTTCAACGATTTCAATGGCGTCGTCGAAGAAGTCAACTACGAGAAGAGCCGTCTGCGCGTCTCGGTGCTGATCTTCGGTCGTGCCACGCCGGTCGAGCTCGAGTTCGGCCAGGTCGAAAAGGCCGTCTGATCCGTCTGTAGCGTCGAGCCACGCTCGGCTTCGGACCAGAAACCGGGCCTGGCCCGGTTTCGTTCGTTTATCTGCCGCTTCAGGCATGTGAATAAAAAACCTGTTATAGTGCGCGGCTCCCCGCTGGGAAAGCCGGCAGGACGAGGCCGCCGCAAGGTGGCCTTCAGCATGATTTCAAAACGCGATGCCGGGACGCGTGATTCCCGGTCCGATGGGGAGCCTGTTGTCGAAAGGCGCTAGCACCCGGAGAGCACTCACATGGCAAAGAAAGTTGTCGGTTACATCAAGCTGCAGGTGAAGGCCGGTCAGGCCAACCCCTCGCCGCCGGTCGGTCCTGCGCTGGGTCAGCGTGGTCTGAACATCATGGAATTCTGCAAGGCGTTCAACGCTGCAACGCAGAAGCTCGAGCCGGGTCTGCCGGTTCCGGTGATCATCACGGCCTACTCGGACCGTACGTTCACCTTCATCACCAAGAGCACCCCGGCTACCACCCTGCTGAAGAAGGCCGCTGGCATCTCGTCGGGCTCCAAGCGCCCGAACACCGAGAAGGTCGGCAAGGTCACCCGTAAGCAGCTGGAAGAGATCGCCAAGGCGAAGGAACCGGATCTGACTGCCGCCGACCTGGACGCCGCCGTGCGTACCATCGCTGGCTCTGCCCGTTCCATGGGCCTCGTGGTGGAGGGTTAATAAGATGGCACAGACCAAGCGTGAGAAGGCCATCAAGGCCGCCGTCGTTCCGGGCAAGGCGTACGCCTTCGAGGACGCGATCAACATCCTGAAGAGCGCCACCAAGGCCAAGTTCGTCGAGTCGATCGACGTTGCCGTGCGCCTGGGCGTCGATGCGAAGAAGTCCGACCAGCAGGTCCGTGGCTCCACCGTGCTGCCGGCCGGTACCGGCAAGTCGGTTCGCGTCGCCGTGTTCGCTCCGGCCGGTGCCAAGGCTGACGAAGCCCTGGCCGCTGGCGCCGAAGCCGTCGGTATGGACGATCTGGCCGAGAAGATGCAGGCCGGCGATCTGAACTATGACGTCGTCATCGCGACCCCGGACGCCATGCGCGTCGTCGGCAAGCTGGGCACCGTGCTGGGCCCGCGCGGCCTGATGCCGAACCCGAAGGTCGGCACTGTTTCCCCGAACCCGGGTGAAGCCGTGAAGAACGCCAAGTCGGGTCAGGTCCGTTACCGCACCGACAAGGCCGGCATCATCCACTGCACCATCGGCAAGGCCGACTTCGCCGAAGACGCGCTGAAGTCGAACCTGACCGCGCTGCTGCTGGACCTGATCAAGGCCAAGCCGGCCACCTCGAAGGGCACCTACCTGCAGAAGGTTTCGGTCAGCTCGACGATGGGTCCGGGCGTCACCGTCGACCAGTCGTCGCTGACCCTGAAGTAATTGTTTCAAGCGGTCACGGCACCCTTGGTGCCGTGACCGTGACATTTGAAGGCATCGCTGGCAGTGCATCGCCCGCGGTAGCCGTCAAAGACCGCAGGCGCGGTCGTGGCAATACCGGCGACGGGCACGGAAGCTCGATCTGGCAAGGAGTCGCCGCCGGAGCAGTCATGAGCGCTTAATCGATTCCCCGGAATCACCCTGCGTAGATGGTGCCCTTCTGGAGTTTTTCTGGTTCACGCACGTCTGGGTTTCCCAGGTTGGCCCACTCCAGGTCTAGAACGGCCCACCCCCGGAACATCATCCCGATGTTCCCGGCGTCCAGGACGGATGCCGCACAGGACCGCACACGGCAGGAGCCGTAAGCGGAGTTCAATAGGAGGAGTGCAATGGCTCTCAATCTGTCCCAGAAGCAAGAAGTAGTCGCCGAGCTGGCAGACGTCGCCGCCAAGGCCCACTCCTTGATCGCAGCCGAATACGCTGGCACCACGGTCGCCCAGATGACCGCGATGCGCAAGCAGGCTCGTGAAACCGGTGTTTTCTTGAAGGTTGTCAAGAACACCCTGGCTTCGCGCGCCGTTGAAGGCACCGAGTTCGCAGTCGCACAGGACCAGATGGTTGGTCCGCTGCTGTACGCGTTCTCGCTCGAGGAGCCCGGCGCTGCCGGTCGCCTGATCAAGGAAGCCGCCAAGGGCAACGACAAGCTGAAGGCTAAGGTCGTCGCCATCGGTGGCGAAGTGTTCCCGGCAAGCCACGTCGAAGTGCTGGCCTCGCTGCCGACCCGCGACCAGGCCCTGGCCATGCTGGCCCGCGTCCTGACCGAGCCGGTCACGATGTTTGCCCGCGCCATCAAGGCCGTCGGCGAGAAGCAGGGTGGTGGCGACGTCGCCGCCGACGCTGCCGAGCCGGCCGCCGAGACCGCCTGAGTTTCGACTTACCGTGGTTCCTGACGGAACCTCAACCCAGAAAATCATCCAAAGGTATTAATCATGTCCCTTACCAACGAACAGATCGTCGACGCCATCGCCGAGAAGTCCCTGATGGAAGTGATGGAGCTGGTCAAGGCCATCGAAGAGAAGTTCGGCGTCTCCGCCGCTGCTCCGGTTGCCGTGGCCGCTGCCGCTGGCCCGGCCGCTGCTGTTGAAGAGCAGACCGAATTCACCGTCACCCTGAAGACCGCCGGCGAGAAGAAGGTCGAGGTCATCAAGGCCGTCCGCGCCATCACCGGCCTGGGCCTGAAGGAAGCGAAGGACCTGGCCGAAGCCGGTGGCGTCCTGAAGGAAGGCGCTTCGAAGGAAGACGCCGAGAAGATGAAGAAGGACCTGGAAGCTGCTGGCGCGACTGTCGAAGTCAAGTAAGCAGTTCCCTTGCATCGTCACCGATTCACGGCGATGCAGCCAAGGCTGGGGGCGTAAGCCCCCGGCCTTTGGTCGTTGTTGCGGTGGTGTAGATCCACGCCCTGCGTGGATGTGAAAAACAGCAGGAAAAAGCCCAACACGGGCTGCAGTCAAACCCCGGCAGGCCAGCGCAGAGCGCGGCAGCGGGGGCGTGGTAGCAGACGAGTTGGCAGTTGGAAGTAGCGGGAGAAGGCGTGCTGGTGCCGGCAATACCAGCGACTTCCAACTGACAATTTCAAGTTCCCTTCGGATCGTGGGCGCACGATCCGCACAACAAGGTGGAAGACCTCATGACGTCCTATTCGTTCACCGAAAAAAAGCGTATCCGCAAGGATTTCGGCAAGCAGCGCTCGATCCTCGAAGTGCCGTTCCTGCTCGCCATCCAGGTGGATTCCTATCGTGAATTCCTGCAGGAAAACGTCGATCCGGCCAAGCGCACGGACCACGGCCTGCACGCTGCGCTGAAGTCGGTCTTCCCGATCGCCAGCTACAGCGGCAATGCTGCCCTGGAATACGTCGGCTACAAGCTGGGCGAACCGGTCTTCGACGAGCGTGAGTGCCGCCAGCGTGGCATGAGCTACGGCGCCCCGCTGCGCGTGACCGTACGCCTGGTGATCTACGACCGTGAGTCGTCGACCAAGGCCATCAAGTACGTGAAGGAGCAGGAGGTCTATCTGGGCGAAATCCCGCTGATGACCGAGAACGGCACCTTCATCGTCAACGGCACCGAGCGCGTCATCGTCTCCCAGCTGCACCGCTCGCCGGGCGTGTTCTTCGACCACGACCGTGGCAAGACCCACAGCTCGGGCAAGCTGCTGTACAGCGCCCGCATCATTCCCTACCGCGGCTCCTGGCTGGACTTCGAGTTCGACCCGAAGGACGCGCTGTTCACCCGTATCGACCGCCGCCGCAAGCTGCCGGTGTCGATCCTGCTGCGCGCGCTCGGCTACAGCAACGAAGAGATGCTGGCCGAGTTCTTCGAGATCAACACCTTCCACATCAACCCGGATGAAGGCGTCCAGCTGGAGCTGGTGCCGGAGCGCCTGCGCGGCGAAACCCTGGGCTTCGACCTCGCCGACGGCGACAAGGTCATCGTGGAAGCCGGCAAGCGCATCACCGCGCGCCACATCAAGCAGCTGGAAGCCTCGGGCATCGCCGCCCTGGC
Organism: Stenotrophomonas sp. 85239_Sma; assembly: GCF_056481725.1. NCBI lineage: Bacteria > Pseudomonadati > Pseudomonadota > Gammaproteobacteria > Lysobacterales > Lysobacteraceae > Stenotrophomonas > Stenotrophomonas sp. 85239_Sma. The sequence continues at coordinate 845,826 of NZ_CM151163.1, forward strand.
CGTGCCGGACGACTACATCGTCGGCCGCATCCTGTCGCACGACGTGGTCGATGCCTCGACCGGCGAACTGCTGGCCCAGGCCAACGACGAGATCAGCGACGAGCAGCTGCAGAACTTCCGCAAGGCTGGCGTCGATGCGGTCGGCACCCTGTGGGTGAACGACCTGGATCGTGGCCCGTACCTGTCCAACACCCTGCGCATCGATCCGACCAAGACCCAGCTGGAAGCCCTGGTCGAAATCTACCGCATGATGCGTCCGGGCGAGCCGCCGACCAAGGATGCCGCGCAGAACCTGTTCCACAACCTGTTCTTCACCTTCGAGCGCTACGACCTGTCCGCGGTCGGCCGCATGAAGTTCAACCGTCGCGTGGGCCGCAAGGAAACCACCGGCGAAGCCGTGCTGTACGACAGCAAGTACTTCGGTGAGCGCAACGACGAAGAGTCCAAGCGCCTGGTCGCTGCCCACGGCGACAGCTCCGACATCCTGGATGTGATCAAGGTCCTGACCGAGATCCGCAACGGTCGCGGCGTGGTCGATGACATCGACCACCTGGGCAACCGTCGCGTGCGTTCGGTCGGCGAAATGGCCGAGAACGTGTTCCGCGTCGGCCTGGTCCGCGTCGAGCGCGCGGTCAAGGAGCGCCTGTCGATGGCCGAGTCGGAAGGCCTGACCCCGCAGGAGCTGATCAACGCCAAGCCGGTCGCCGCTGCCATCAAGGAGTTCTTCGGCTCCTCGCAGCTGTCGCAGTTCATGGACCAGAACAACCCGCTGTCGGAAGTGACGCACAAGCGTCGCGTCTCGGCCCTGGGCCCGGGTGGTCTGACCCGTGAGCGCGCCGGCTTCGAAGTGCGCGACGTGCACCCGACCCATTACGGCCGCGTCTGCACCATCGAAACCCCGGAAGGCCCGAACATCGGCCTGATCAACTCGCTGGCCGTGTACGCCCGCACCAACCAGTACGGTTTCCTCGAGACCCCGTACCGCAAGGTCGTGGACGGCAAGGTCTATGACGAAGTCGAGTTCCTGTCGGCGATCGAAGAAAACGAGTACGTCATTGCGCAGGCCAACGCCCTGACCAATGCCGACAGCGTGCTGACCGAGCAGTTCGTCCCGTGCCGCTTCCAGGGCGAGTCGCTGCTGAAGCCGCCGGCGGAAGTCCACTTCATGGACGTCTCGCCGATGCAGACCGTGTCGATCGCGGCCGCGCTGGTTCCGTTCCTGGAGCACGATGACGCCAACCGCGCACTGATGGGCGCCAACATGCAGCGTCAGGCCGTGCCGACCCTGCGTGCGCAGAAGCCGCTGGTCGGTACCGGCATCGAACGCGCCGTGGCGCGTGACTCCGGTGTGACCGTGAACGCCCGTCGTGGTGGCGAGATCGTGCAGATCGACGCGGCCCGCATCGTGGTCAAGGTCAACGAGGAAGAGATCGTTGGCGCCACCGACGCAGGCGTGGACATCTACAACCTGGTCAAGTACACCCGTTCGAACCAGAACACCTGCATCAACCAGCGTCCGCTGGTCCAGGTGGGTGACGTCATCGCCCGCGGCGACGTGCTGGCCGACGGTCCGTCCACCGACATCGGCGAACTGGCCCTGGGCCAGAACATGCTGATCGCGTTCATGCCGTGGAACGGCTACAACTTCGAAGACTCCATCCTGCTCTCCGAGCGCGTGGTGGAAGAGGATCGCTACACCACGATCCACATCGAAGAGCTGACCTGCGTCGCGCGTGACACCAAGCTGGGGCCGGAGGAAATCTCCGCCGACATCCCGAACGTCTCCGAGCAGGCGCTGAACCGCCTCGACGAAAGCGGCGTGGTGTACATCGGTGCGGAAGTCCGCGCCGGCGACATCATGGTCGGCAAGGTCACCCCGAAGGGCGAAAGCCAGCTGACCCCGGAAGAGAAGCTGCTGCGCGCGATCTTCGGCGAGAAGGCTTCGGACGTTAAGGACAGCTCGCTGCGCGTTCCGCCGGGCATGGACGGCACCGTCATCGACGTGCAGGTCTTCACCCGCGACGGCATCGAGAAGGACAAGCGCGCCCGCCAGATCGAAGAGTCTGAAATCAAGCGTGTCAAGAAGGACTTCGACGACCAGTTCCGCATCCTGGAAGCCGCCATCTACATGCGTCTGCGTTCGCAGATCGTGGGCAAGGTGGTCAACGGTGGTGCTGGCCTGAAGAAGGGTGACGTGATCACCGACGCCTTCCTGGACGGCCTGAAGAAGGCTGACTGGTTCGCCCTGCGCATGAAGGACGAGGACGCCTCGGAAGCCATCGAGCGTGCGCAGAAGCAGATCCAGGCGCACGAGAAGGAATTCGAGCGTCGCTTCGCCGACAAGCGCGGCAAGATCACCGCCGGTGACGACCTCGCCCCGGGCGTGCTGAAGATGGTCAAGGTGTTCCTGGCCGTGAAGCGCCGCATCCAGCCGGGCGACAAGATGGCAGGCCGCCACGGCAACAAGGGTGTGGTCTCCAACGTGGTGCCGGTCGAGGACATGCCGTACATGGCCTCGGGCGAGACCGTGGACATCGTGCTCAACCCGCTGGGCGTGCCGTCGCGCATGAACATCGGCCAGATCCTGGAAGTGCACCTGGGCTGGGCCGCCAAGGGCCTGGGTCGCAAGATCCAGGCGATGATGGAAGCCCAGGCGGCGGTCGCCGACCTGCGCAAGTTCCTGGACGACATCTACAACCACGACGACACCAACGTGGCCAACCGTGTCGACCTGTCGCAGTTCAGCGACGAGGAGCTGCTGCGCCTGGCCCGCAACCTGACCGACGGCGTGCCGATGGCCACCCCGGTGTTCGACGGCGCCACCGAAGCGGAAATCAAGCGCATGCTGGAACTGGCCGACCTGCCGAGCAGTGGCCAGACCCAGCTGTACGACGGCCGCACCGGTGAAGCCTTCGATCGCCACACCACCGTTGGCTACATGCACTACCTGAAGCTGAACCACCTGGTCGACGACAAGATGCACGCCCGTTCGACCGGTCCGTACTCGCTCGTCACCCAGCAGCCGCTGGGCGGCAAGGCGCAGTTCGGCGGCCAGCGCTTCGGTGAAATGGAAGTCTGGGCGCTGGAAGCCTACGGCGCGGCCTACACCCTGCAGGAAATGCTGACGGTGAAGTCCGATGACGTGCAGGGCCGCAACCAGATGTACAAGAACATCGTCGACGGTGAGCACGAGATGGTCGCGGGCATGCCGGAATCCTTCAACGTGCTCGTGAAGGAAATCCGCTCGCTGGCCATCAACATGGAACTGGAAGACAACTGATCCATGCCGGCGCGGCGGCCTCCGCCGCCGCGCCGCTGGCAGTGAACTGAAAGCCCATCGACACAGCATTCCTCCTTCTGGAGAACACCATGAAAGACCTGCTCAACCTCTTCAACCAGCAGCGCCAGACGCTGGACTTCGACGCGATCAAGATCGCGCTGGCTTCGCCGGACCTGATCCGTTCGTGGTCCTTCGGCGAAGTGAAGAAGCCGGAAACCATCAACTACCGTACCTTCAAGCCGGAACGCGACGGCCTGTTCTGCGCCGCCATCTTCGGTCCGGTGAAGGACTACGAGTGCCTGTGCGGCAAGTACAAGCGCATGAAGCACCGCGGCGTGGTCTGCGAAAAGTGCGGCACCGAAGTGACCCTGGCCAAGGTGCGCCGCGAGCGCATGGGCCACATCGACCTGGCCTCGCCGGTCGCGCACATCTGGTTCCTGAAGTCGCTGCCGTCGCGCATCGGCCTGATGCTGGACATGACCCTGCGCGACATCGAGCGCGTGCTGTACTTCGAAGCCTACGTGGTGACCGAGCCGGGCCTGACCGCCCTGGAGCGCCGCCAGCTGCTGACCGAAGAACAGTACCTGCAGGCCCGCCAGGAGCACGGTGACGACTTCGACGCCGCCATGGGCGCCGAGGCCGTGTATGAACTGCTGCGCACGATCGACCTGCAGTCGGAAATGACCCGACTGCGCGAGGAAATCGCCGCGACTGGTTCGGAAACCAAGCTCAAGCGCCTCACCAAGCGCATCAAGCTGATCGAGGCCTTCCTGGAATCGGGCAACCGTCCGGAATGGATGGTCATGACCGTGCTGCCGGTGCTGCCGCCGGACCTGCGTCCGCTGGTCCCGCTGGATGGCGGCCGCTTCGCGACCTCCGACCTGAACGACCTGTACCGCCGCGTCATCAACCGCAACAACCGCCTGCGCCGCCTGCTCGAACTGAGCGCGCCGGACATCATCGTGCGCAATGAAAAGCGCATGCTGCAGGAATCGGTCGATGCACTGCTGGACAACGGCCGTCGCGGCCGTGCCATCACCGGCACCAACAAGCGCCCGCTGAAGTCGCTGGCCGACATGATCAAGGGCAAGCAGGGCCGCTTCCGCCAGAACCTGCTCGGCAAGCGCGTCGACTACTCGGGCCGTTCGGTCATCGTGGTCGGCCCGTACCTGCGCCTGCACCAGTGCGGCCTGCCGAAGAAGATGGCGCTGGAGCTGTTCAAGCCGTTCGTCTTCGCCAAGCTGCAGCGTCGTGGCCTGGCCACCACCATCAAGGCCGCCAAGAAGCTGGTCGAGCGCGAAGAAGCCGAAGTCTGGGACATCCTGGAAGAGGTCATCCGCGAGCATCCGGTGATGCTGAACCGTGCGCCGACCCTGCACCGTCTGGGCATCCAGGCGTTCGAGCCGGTGCTGATCGAAGGCAAGGCCATCCAGCTGCATCCGCTGGTCTGCACCGCGTTCAACGCCGACTTCGACGGTGACCAGATGGCCGTCCACGTGCCGCTCTCGCTGGAAGCCCAGCTGGAAGCGCGTGCGCTGATGATGTCGACCAACAACATCCTGTCGCCGGCCAACGGCGAGCCGATCATCGTGCCGTCGCAGGACGTCGTGCTGGGTCTGTACTACATGACCCGCTCGCTGGAAAACAAGAAGGGCGAGGGCATGGCCTTCGCCAACATCGCCGAAGTGAAGCGTGCCTACGACAACCGCGTGGTGGAACTGCACGCGCGCGTCAAGGTCCGCATTACCGAGGTCGTGACCGACGAAGACGGCAACAAGCAGAACAAGACCTCGATCGTGGACACCACGATCGGTCGCGCCCTGCTGGCTGAGATCCTGCCGGAAGGCCTGCCGTTCGCGCTGGCCAACACCGAGCTGACCAAGAAGAACATCAGCCGCCTGATCAACTCCAGCTACCGCCAGCTGGGTCTGAAGGACACGGTCGTGTTCGCCGACAAGCTGATGTACACCGGCTTCGCCTACGCGACCCGCGCTGGCGTCTCGATCGGCATCGACGACATGCTGATCCCGGACGAGAAGAAGGGCATCCTCACCGAGGCCGAGGCCGAAGTGCTGGAAATCCAGGAGCAGTACCAGTCGGGCCTGGTCACCGCCGGCGAGCGCTACAACAAGGTGGTCGACATCTGGTCGCGCACCAACGAGCGCATCGCCAAGGCGATGATGGACACCATCGGTACCGAGAAGGTGGTCAATGCCAAGGGTGAGACCATCGACCAGAAGTCGATGAACTCGCTGTACATCATGGCCGACTCCGGCGCGCGTGGTTCGCAGGCGCAGATCCGTCAGCTGGCCGGCATGCGTGGCCTGATGGCCCGCCCGGACGGCTCGATCATCGAGACGCCCATCAAGGCGAACTTCCGCGAAGGCCTGAACGTGCAGGAGTACTTCAACTCCACCCACGGTGCCCGTAAGGGTCTGGCCGATACCGCGCTGAAGACCGCGAACTCGGGTTACCTGACCCGTCGTCTGGTCGACGTGGCGCAGGACGTGGTGATCACCGAGGTGGATTGCGGTACCACCGAAGGCCTGATCATGACCCCGATCGTGGAAGGCGGCGACGTGGTCGAGCCGTTGAAGGACCGCGTGCTGGGCCGCGTGGTTGCCGAGGACGTGTTCCTGCCGGGCAACGACGAAGATCCGATCGTCACCCGCAACACCCTGCTGGACGAAGCCTGGGTTGCCAAGCTGGAAGATGCCGGCGTGCAGACCATCAAGGTCCGCTCGACCATCTCCTGCGAATCGGCCTTCGGTGTCTGCTCGCGCTGCTACGGCCGCGATCTGGCCCGTGGCCACCTGGTCAACATCGGTGAAGCGGTCGGCGTCATCGCCGCGCAGTCCATCGGTGAGCCGGGTACCCAGCTCACCATGCGTACGTTCCACATCGGTGGTGCGGCGTCGCGAGCTGCTGCGGTCGACAACATCACCGTCAAGACCACCGGCTCGGTCAAGTTCAGCAACCTCAAGTCCGTCGAGCACGCCAACGGCTCGCTGGTGGCAGTGTCGCGCTCGGGCGAAATCTCGGTGCTCGATGCCCACGGCCGTGAGCGTGAGCGTTACAAGCTGCCGTACGGTGCCACCATCACGTCCAAGGACGGTGATGCGATCAAGGCTGGCCAGACCGTAGCCAACTGGGATCCGCATAACCACCCGATCGTGTCGGAAGTGGCCGGCTTCATCCGCTTCATCGACTTCGTCGACGGCGTCACCGTCATCGAGAAGACCGACGAGCTGACCGGCCTGGCCTCGCGCGAAATCACCGATCCGAAGCGTCGTGGTACCCAGGCCAAGGACCTGCGCCCGATCGTGCGCATCGTCGACGCCAAGGGCAACGACCTGTCGATCCCGGGCACCGACCTGCCGGCGCAGTACCTGCTGCCGCCGCGTTCGATCGTCAACCTGCAGGACGGCGCCCCGGTGGGCGTGGGCGACGTCGTCGCCAAGATCCCGCAGGAAGCGTCGAAGACCCGCGACATCACCGGTGGTCTGCCGCGCGTGGCCGACCTGTTCGAAGCGCGCAAGCCGAAGGATCCGGCGGTGCTGGCCGAGCGTTCGGGCATCATCAGCTTCGGCAAGGACACCAAGGGCAAGCAGCGCCTGATCATCAAGGACACCGATGGTTCGGAGCACGAAGAGCTGATTCCGAAGTACCGCCAGGTCATCGTGTTCGAAGGCGAGCATGTCACCAAGGGTGAAACCATCGTGGACGGCGAGCCGAGCCCGCAGGACATCCTGCGTCTGCTGGGCGTCGAACCGCTGGCGGCCTACCTGGTGAAGGAAATCCAGGACGTGTACCGCCTGCAGGGCGTGAAGATCAACGACAAGCACATCGAGGTGATCACCCGCCAGATGCTGCGCAAGGTCGAGATCACCGATCAGGGCAGCAGCAAGTTCCTGAACGGCGAACAGGTGGAGCGTCAGCGCGTTATCGAGGAAAATGCGCGCCTGTCGACCCGCAACGAGCTGCCGGCGCACTTCGATCCGGTCCTGCTGGGTATCACCAAGGCGTCGCTGGCGACCGAATCGTTCATCTCGGCCGCTTCGTTCCAGGAAACCACCCGCGTGCTGACCGAAGCGGCCGTCCGCGGCACCTCGGACAACCTGCGTGGCCTGAAGGAAAACGTCATCGTGGGTCGCCTGATTCCGGCCGGTACCGGCCTGGCGTACCACAGCAACCGCCGTCGCGGCGCTTCCGGTCTCACCGAGTCGGAAATGCAGACCCTGGCCGGCACCCCGGCTGCGGTCGAGGCGCCGGTGGTTGAAGCCGAAGCTGAACAGGCGTCGGGCGAAGAATGAGGTATCCGGTCCGGCTGCAAGGCCGGACCACCCCGTCGGTCCATCGATGGGAGTGGGAAAGGGCAGGGAGATCGTCCGCGATCGACCCTGTCAATCTGAACGGGGTACATGGAGGCCCCCCAGTAACGTCCCGGGATCAGGGACGGGCTTGACAGGAGGCGTTTGACTGCTTTCCTGGCAGGTTGCTACAATCGTCTGTCTCAGCAGGCCAAAATTTCGGCCTGCTTTAACATTTCCGCATCTCTGGTCGGATTTTCCGGCCACCAATCAGAAGAACCTACTGATGGCGACGATCAACCAGCTGGTCCGCAAGCCGCGGCAAGCGACCACCTACAAGAGTGCCTCGCCGGCGCTCGACAAGTGCCCGCAGCGCCGTGGCGTCTGCACCCGTGTCTACACCACCACTCCGAAGAAGCCGAACTCGGCTCTGCGTAAGGTTGCCAAGGTCCGCCTGACCAACCAGGAAGAAGTGATTTCCTACATCGGTGGTGAAGGCCACAACCTGCAGGAGCACTCCGTGGTCCTGATCCGCGGCGGTCGCGTCAAGGACCTGCCGGGTGTGCGTTACCACACTGTTCGTGGCTCGCTCGACGCCGCCGGCGTTGCCAAGCGTCGCCAGGCCCGTTCCAAGTACGGCGCCAAGCGTCCGAAGGCATAAGGAGAGAGCACTATGTCGCGTAAGGGTAATACTCCGCAGCGTTCCGTCCTGCCCGATCCGAAGCACGGAAGCGAAACCATCGCCCGCTTCATCAATATGGTCATGCAGAGCGGCAAGAAGTCCGTCGCCGAAAAGATCGTGTACGGCGCCATGGACGTGATCACCGAGAAGAACAGTAGCGCCAATGCCATTGAGCTGGTGCAGAAGGCTCTGGACAACGTCGCTCCGGCGGTCGAAGTCAAGTCGCGCCGCGTCGGTGGTGCCACCTACCAGGTGCCGGTCGAAGTGCGTTCGTCGCGCAAGATGGCGCTGGCCATGCGCTGGCTGATCGACTCCGCGCGCAAGCGTGGTGAGAACACCATGCCGAAGAAGCTGGCTGCTGAACTGATCGACGCCTCGGAAAACCGTGGCGGCGCCATCAAGAAGCGCGAAGAAACCCACCGCATGGCCGAAGCCAACAAGGCATTCGCCCACTACCGCTGGTGAGTTTGACGGCCTTGTAAAACAGGCAGGGCAGCACCACTTCGGTGCGTGCTGCCTCGCGGTCCCAGAAGGACTGCGCCAATCCGAAGGCCGCCGAAAGGCGGCGTTCGGCCATCCGAAATCCAAGAAATCTGAGAGGCTCCCGTGGCCCGTTCCACTCCCATCGAGCGTTACCGCAACTTCGGCATCATGGCTCACATCGATGCCGGCAAGACCACCACGTCCGAGCGCATCCTGTTCTACACCGGCAAGAGCCACAAGATCGGTGAAGTGCACGACGGCGCCGCCACCATGGACTGGATGGAGCAGGAGCAGGAGCGTGGCATCACGATCCAGTCCGCTGCCACCACCGCGTTCTGGAAGGGCATGGACAAGTCCCTGCCGGAGCACCGCTTCAACATCATCGACACCCCCGGGCACGTCGACTTCACCATCGAAGTGGAGCGCTCGCTGCGCGTGCTCGACGGTGCCGTCTTCGTCCTGTGCGCCGTCGGTGGCGTGCAGCCGCAGTCGGAAACCGTGTGGCGCCAGGCCAACAAGTACCACGTGCCGCGCATCGCGTTCGTCAACAAGATGGACCGCACCGGTGCCAACTTCCAGAAGGTCGTCGGCCAGCTGAAGGCCAAGCTGGGCGCCGTTGCCGTGCCGATGCAGCTGCCGATCGGCGCTGAAGACAACTTCAAGGGCGTTGTCGACCTGCTGAAGATGAAGGCCATCCACTGGGATGAGGCTTCGCAGGGCATGAAGTTCGAATACGGTGAAATCCCGGCCGAACTGCAGGGTCCGGCTGAAGAAGCTCGCCAGTTCATGGTCGAGACCGCTGCCGAAGCCAGCGAAGAGCTGATGGAAAAGTACCTGGGCGGCGAAGAGCTGGCCGAGGCTGAAATCATCAACGCGCTGCGTACCCGCACCCTGGCCACCGAGATCGTGCCGATGTACTGCGGCTCGGCCTTCAAGAACAAGGGCGTGCAGGCCATGCTGGACGGCGTGATCCAGCTGCTGCCGTCGCCGGTCGACGTGCCGGACGTGAAGGGTGTGGACGTTGACGACGACACCGTCGAAATGACCCGCAAGTCGGACGACAAGGCTCCGTTCTCGTCGCTGGCCTTCAAGATCATCACCGACCCGTTCGTCGGCGCGCTGACCTTCTTCCGTGTCTACTCGGGCACCCTGAACGGTGGCGACACCGTGCTGAACTCGGTGAAGGGCAAGAAGGAGCGCATCGGCCGCATCCTGCAGATGCACTCGAACAACCGCGAGGAAATCAAGGAAGTTCTGGCCGGTGACATCGCCGCTGCCGTGGGCCTGAAGGACACCACCACCGGTGACACCCTGTGCGCCGTGGATGCCCCGATCATCCTGGAGCGCATGACCTTCCCGGAGCCGGTGATCTCGATGGCCGTCGAGCCGAAGACCAAGTCGGACCAGGAGAAGATGGGCCTGGCCCTGGGTCGCCTGGCACAGGAAGATCCGTCGTTCCGTGTGAAGACCGACGAAGAATCCGGCCAGACCATCATCTCGGGCATGGGCGAGCTGCACCTGGACATCATCGTCGACCGCCTGAAGCGCGAGTTCAACGTTGAAGCCAACGTCGGCGCGCCGCAGGTGGCCTACCGCGAAACCATCACGATGGCTGACGTCAAGTCGGACTACAAGCACGCCAAGCAGTCCGGTGGTAAGGGTCAGTACGGTCACGTCGTGATCGAGCTGTCGCCGATCACCGCTGAAGACCGTGCCGATCCGAAGCTGGCTCCGGCCATCAAGGACGACTTCCTGTTCATCAACGACATCACCGGCGGCGTGATCCCGAAGGAATTCATTCCGTCGGTTGAAAAGGGCCTGCGCGAAACCATCACCAGCGGTCCGCTGGCTGGCTTCCCGGTCGTGGACGTCAAGGTGAAGCTGGTGTTCGGTTCGTACCACGACGTCGACTCCTCGGAAATGGCGTTCAAGCTGGCTTCGTCGATGGCCTTCAAGCAGGGCTTCGCCAAGGCCAAGCCGGTGCTGCTGGAGCCGATCATGAAGGTCGAGATCGTGACCCCGGAGGATTACCAGGGTGACGTGATGGGCGACGTCAGCCGTCGTCGCGGCGTGCTGCAGGGTTCCGACACCACCGGTGACGGTTCGGCCAGCATCATCAACGCGATGATCCCGCTGGGTGAAATGTTCGGCTACGCCACTGCGCTGCGTTCGCAGACCCAGGGCCGCGCTACCTTCACCATGGAATTCGATCACTACGAGCCGGCTCCGACCAACATCGCCGAAGCCGTCATGAAGAAGGGCTGAGCCTCGCTCAGCCTCTCTTGAAACCACTTACGAACAATCAAGGTATAGAACAATGGCAAAGGGTAAGTTCGAGCGCACCAAGCCGCACGTCAACGTCGGCACCATCGGTCACGTCGATCACGGCAAGACCACGCTGACCGCCGCACTGACCAAGATCGGTGCCGAGCGCTTCGGTGGCGAGTTCAAGGACTACTCCTCGATCGACGCCGCGCCGGAAGAAAAGGCTCGTGGTATCACGATCTCGACCGCGCACGTCGAATACGAATCCCCGGTCCGTCACTACGCCCACGTCGATTGCCCGGGCCATGCTGACTACGTCAAGAACATGATCACCGGTGCCGCCCAGATGGACGGCGCGATCCTGGTGTGCTCGGCCGCTGACGGCCCGATGCCGCAGACCCGCGAGCACATCCTGCTGTCGCGTCAGGTCGGCGTGCCGTACATCGTCGTGTTCCTGAACAAGGCCGACATGGTTGACGACGCCGAGCTGCTCGAGCTGGTCGAGATGGAAGTGCGTGAACTGCTGAGCAAGTACGACTTCCCGGGCGACGACACCCCGATCATCGCTGGTTCGGCCCGTCTGGCGCTGGAAGGCGACCAGAGCGACATCGGCGTGCCGGCCATCCTGAAGCTGGTCGACGCCCTGGACAGCTGGATTCCGGAGCCGGAGCGCGCGATCGACAAGCCGTTCCTGATGCCGGTGGAAGACGTGTTCTCGATCTCGGGCCGCGGCACCGTGGTGACCGGTCGTATCGAGCGCGGCATCATCAAGGTCGGTGACGAAATCGAAATCGTCGGCATCCGTCCGGTGCAGAAGACCACCGTGACCGGCGTTGAAATGTTCCGCAAGCTGCTGGACCAGGGTCAGGCAGGCGACAACGCTGGCCTGCTGCTGCGCGGCACCAAGCGTGACGACGTCGAACGCGGCCAGGTTCTGGCCAAGCCGGGCACGATCAAGCCGCACACCAAGTTCGAAGGCGAAGTCTACGTCCTGTCGAAGGACGAGGGCGGCCGTCACACCCCGTTCTTCAACGGCTACCGTCCGCAGTTCTACTTCCGTACCACCGACATCACCGGCGCAGCTGCTCTGCCGGAAGGCGTCGAAATGGTGATGCCGGGTGACAACGTCAAGATGGTCGTCACCCTGATCAACCCGGTGGCAATGGACGAAGGCCTGCGCTTCGCCATCCGCGAAGGCGGCCGTACCGTCGGCGCCGGCGTGGTCTCGAAGATCATCGAGTAATCTGGTAGTATCTGCGCCCCGATGTTGCCTGGGTAGGGCATCGGGGCGTATCAAATGGGAAAGCAGGCACAGGATGTGCCTTGTGTTCCCCGGACCAGGAAGGGTCAATGCCATTCAGGCGGCGTCAACAGGCGACTGTTGACAGCTGCCTTGCGTGCCATTATGCTTCTACGTCTGGGCAGGCCGGGAGACTGGTCTGCCTACGTTTTTGAGGTCTATGGAGTGACCTTGGCGGCCTGCAGGACTGTGGGCCGTCCGTATTCAGGAATTTCATGGGGCAAAGCAACCCAGAGGCTTTGTCTGTCGCTCTTTTAACGAAGGAACCTACCGCCATGGCGGACCAAAAGATCCGGATCCGGCTGAAAGCGTTCGATCATCGTCTGATCGACCGTTCGGCCAGCGAGATCGTTGAAACGGCAAAGCGGACCGGCGCGCAAGTGCGTGGCCCGATCCCGCTGCCGACCAAGATCGAGCGTTACACCGTTCTCGTTTCCCCGCACGTCGACAAGGACGCGCGTGACCAGTACGAGACCCGCACGCACAAGCGCGTGCTCGATATCGTTGACCCGAATGACAAGACCGTGGACGCGCTGATGAAGCTCGAACTGGCTGCCGGCGTCGACGTTCAGATCAAGCTGACCTGAGGACTACGACCATGACGAAGAAGTATTCGTTGGGCTTCGTGGGCCGCAAGGCCGGCATGAGCCGCGTGTTCACCGAAGATGGCCGCTCCATCCCGGTGACCCTGATCGAAGCAACCCCGAACCGCATCGCGCAGATCAAGACCGTCGAAACCGACGGCTACAGCGCCGTGCAGGTGACCGTCGGCGCGCGTCGCGCTGCCCTGGTCAACAAGCCGGAAGCCGGCCACTTTGCCAAGGCGAAGGTGGAAGCGGGTCGTGGCCTGTGGGAATTCCGCGTTGAAGACGCGCAGCTCGGCGATTTCGCCGTTGGCGGCGAAGTCAAGGCGGACATCTTCGAAGTCGGCCAGATCGTCGACGTCCAGGGTGTCACCAAGGGTAAGGGCTTCCAGGGCACCATCAAGCGCCACAACTTCCGTATGGGCGATGCAACCCACGGTAACTCGCTGTCGCATCGCGCGCCGGGTTCGCTGGGTCAGCGCCAGACCCCGGGTCGCGTTTTCCCGGGCAAGAAGATGTCGGGCCACATGGGCGCGGTGCAGCAGAGCACCCAGAACCTGGAAGTGGTCAAGGTCGACGTCGAGCGCGGTCTGATCGCCGTTCGCGGCGCCGTTCCGGGCGCGGCGGGTGGCGATGTGATCGTCCGTCCGGCGAGCAAGGCATAAGGAGAGATGACGATGGAACTCGTTATCACGGGTAGCAACAACAAGGTCTCGGTCTCCGACGCCGTGTTCGGTCGCGATTTCAGCGAAGATCTGGTCCACCAGGTCGTCGTTGCCTACCGCAACGCCGGTCGCGCCGGCACCAAGGCACAGAAGACTCGCTCCGAAGTGGCTGGTACCACCAAGAAGTCGAAGAAGCAGAAGGGCGGCGGCGCGCGTCATGGCGCACTGACAGCTCCGATCTTCGTCGGCGGCGGTGTCACCTTCGCGGCCAAGCCGCGCAGCTTCGAGCAGAAGGTCAATCGTAAGCAGTACCGTGCCGCCATGTGCGCGATCCTGTCCGAGCTGAACCGTCAGGGCCGTCTGACCATCGTGGAGTCCTTCGACGTCGAAGTGACCAACACGAAGGGTCTGATCGCCAAGCTGGCCGGCCTGGAAGTGGGCAAGCGCCCGCTGATCGTCACCGAAGAAGCGTCCGAGCACCTGTACCTGTCCGCCCGCAATCTGCCGTACGTGCAGGTGCGTGACGTCCAGGGTCTGGATCCGGTCTCGCTGGTGGGTGCCGACACGGTCGTCATCACCGCTGACGCGGTCAAGAAGGTCGAGGAGTGGCTGGCATGAACAGCAACGAAAAAATCTTCAGCGTGCTGCGTGCCCCGCGTGTCTCCGAAAAGACCGCGCGCCTGCAGGAACTCTCCAACCAGTATGTCTTCGAAGTTTCGAACGAAGCCACCAAGGCCGATGTAAAGGCCGCGGTTGAGCAGCTGTTCGACGTCAAGGTCGAAGCCGTCAACGTGGTCAACGTCAAGGGCAAGAACAAGTCCTTCCGTAACCGTGCTGGCCGCCGCGGCGATTGGCGCAAGGCGTACGTTCGCCTGGCCGATGGCCAGTCGATCGATGTAACGGCCAAGGCCTGAGGTACATCCCATGCCATTGATGAAATTCAAGCCCACTTCCCCCGGCCGCCGTTCGGCCGTGCGCGTGGTCACTCCCGACCTGCACAAGGGTGCTCCGCACGCTGCCCTGGTCGAGTCGCAGAGCCGCTCGGGTGGTCGTAACCACCATGGCCGCATCACCGTGCGTCACGTCGGTGGTGGTGCCAAGCAGCACTACCGCATCATCGACTTCAAGCGCAACAAGCTGGGCATCCCGGCGCGCGTGGAACGTATCGAATACGATCCGAACCGCACCGCGCACATCGCTCTGCTGTGCTACGTCGACGGTGAGCGTCGCTACATCATCGCCCCGAAGGGCCTGAAGGCTGGTGATCAGGTGATCGCTGGTTCGGATGCCCCGATCAAGGCCGGCAACACCCTGCCGCTGCGCAACATCCCGGTCGGCACCACCATTCACTGCATCGAACTGAAGCCGGGCAAGGGCGCTCAGATCGCTCGCGCCGCCGGTGCGGCCGTGCAGCTGGTGGCTCGCGAAGGCATCTACGCCACCCTGCGCCTGCGCTCGGGTGAAATGCGCAAGGTTCCGGTCGAGTGCTGCGCCACCATCGGCGAAGTCGGCAACGACGAGCACAGCCTGGAAAAGCTGGGCAAGGCCGGTGCCAAGCGCTGGCGCGGCGTCCGCCCGACCGTTCGTGGTGCTGCCATGAACCCGGTTGACCACCCGCACGGTGGTGGTGAGGCCAAGGCCGGCCAGGGTAACCCGCATCCGGTCACCCCGTGGGGTGTCCCGACCAAGGGTTACAAGACGCGCCATAACAAGCGCACTCAGCAGTTCATCGTCCGCGATCGTAGGGGCTAATCGACCATGGCACGTTCACTCAAGAAGGGCCCGTTCGTCGATCACCACCTCGTCAAGAAGGTGGAGGCCGCTGCGGGCAGCAAGAAGCCGATCAAGACCTGGTCGCGCCGTTCGATGATCCTGCCTGACATGGTAGGCATCACCATTGCCGTGCATAACGGCAAGAACCACATCCCGGTTCTCGTCAACGAGAACATGGTCGGCCACAAGCTCGGCGAATTTGCCATCACCCGGACCTTCAAGGGTCACGGTGGTGACAAGAAGTCGGGCAAGTAAGGAGAGATGACAATGGAAGCGAAAGCCATCCTGCGCACTGCGCGCATCTCCCCGCAGAAGGCTCGTCTGGTCGCTGACCAGGTGCGCGGTCTGCCGGCCGAACGTGCGGTCAACCTGCTGAAGTTCTCGGACAAGAAGGCTGCCCACCTGATCAAGAAGGTGGTGGAGTCGGCTATTGCCAATGCCGAGAACAACCAGGGCGCCGACGTCGACGAGCTGAAGGTTCAGACCATCATGGTTGATGAAGGTCCGACCCTGAAGCGTTTCATGGCGCGGGCGAAAGGCCGCGGTACCCGCATCCTCAAGCGCACCAGCCACATCACTGTGGTTGTGGGCGCCGCCAAGTAAGCGGATAAGGAAAAGACCATGGGTCATAAAGTTCATCCGATTGGTATCCGCCTCGGCATTTCCAAGGACTGGAACTCCAAGTGGTACGCCAACAAGGCCGAGTTCGCTGGTTACCTGGCAGCCGACCTGAAAGTGCGCGAAATGCTGCGCAAGAAGCTGGCCCAGGCCGGCATCAGCAAGATCCTGATCGAGCGTCCGGCCAAGACCGCTCGCGTGACGATCCACACCGCCCGTCCGGGCGTGGTGATCGGCAAGCGCGGTGAGGACATCGAGAAGCTGCGCAAGGAAGTGAGCGAGATGATGGGCGTCCCGGCGCACATCAACGTCACCGAAGTGCGCAAGCCGGAACTGGACGCGCAGCTCGTTGCCGAGTCGATCGCCCAGCAGCTGGAGCGTCGCATCATGTTCCGCCGTGCAATGAAGCGCTCGGTCGGCAACGCGATGCGCCTGGGTGCCCTGGGCATCAAGGTCAACGTCGGTGGCCGCCTCAACGGTGCAGAAATCGCCCGTTCGGAGTGGTACCGCGAAGGCCGCGTGCCGCTGCACACCCTGCGTGCCGACATCGACTATGGCTTCGCTGAAGCCAAGACGACCTACGGCATCATCGGCATCAAGGTCTGGATCTACAAGGGCGAGGTCTTCGATTTCTCCCAGGTTGGCCAGGAAAAGCAGGACGACACCCCGTCGCGCAACGATCGTCATGATCGCGGCGACCGTGGTGACCGTCAGCGCCCGGCCCGTGAAGCGAGGTAACGACAATGTTGCAACCCAAGCGAACCAAGTACCGCAAGGTACACAAGGGCCGTAACGATGGCCTGAGCTGGAGCGCCAACGCTGTCAGCTTCGGCGAATACGGCCTGAAGGCAACCGCACACGGTCAGCTGACCGCGCGTCAGATCGAAGCGGCCCGCCGCTCGATCAGCCGCTACGTCAAGCGCGGCGGCAAGATGTGGATCCGCGTGTTCCCCGACAAGCCCATCACCAAGAAGCCCATCGAAGTCCGAATGGGTTCTGGTAAGGGTAACGTGGAATACTGGGTGGCCCAGATCCAGCCCGGCCGCATGATCTATGAAATCGAGGGTGTTTCCGAGGAAGTGGCTCGCGAGGCGTTCCGCCTGGCCGCCGCCAAGCTCTCGGTCACCACCACTTTCGTGACCCGTACGGTGCGCTGATGGATATCAAAACTCTCCGTGAAAAGTCGGCTGACGAACTCAAGGCCCACCTGATCGACCTGCGTAAGGAACAGTTCTCTGTCCGTATGCAGCAGGTCACCGGCCAGCTGCCGAAGACCCACGACATTCGCCGGGTCCGTCGCGAGATTGCTCGCGTCAAGACCCTGCTCGGCAGCACGAAGTAAGGATGGCCGCTATGAGCGACAATACTGAAAAGAAGACGCTGCGCACGGTCGAAGGCCGTGTCGTCAGCAACAAGATGGACAAGACGGTTACCGTCCTGGTTGAGCGTCAGGTCAAGCACGCGCTGTACGGCAAGTACATCAAGCGCTCGACCAAGCTGCACGCCCACGATGCCGACAACGCCTGCAAGGAAGGCGATGTCGTCCGCGTGACCGAGATTGCTCCGATGTCCAAGACCAAGAACTGGCGCGTGGTGGAAGTCATCACGCGTGCGGCTGAATAAGGAGTCTGAATCATGATCCAGATGCAGAGCTACCTTGACGTCGCGGACAATTCGGGTGCCAAGCAGGTGATGTGCTTCAAGGTGCTGGGTGGTTCCAAGCGCCGTTACGCCGGCATCGGCGACATCATCAAGGTCACCGTGAAGGATGCGATTCCGCGCGGCAAGGTCAAGAAGGGTGAAGTGTATGACGCCGTCGTGGTGCGTACCCGCAAGGGTGTGCGTCGCGCCGACGGTTCGCTGATCCGCTTCGACGGCAACGCTGCCGTCCTGCTGAACAACAAGCAGGAGCCGATCGGTACCCGTATCTTCGGGCCGGTGACCCGTGAACTTCGTTCGGAGAAGTTCATGAAGATCGTCTCGCTCGCTCCCGAAGTGCTGTGAGCGACAGGAGATAATCATGGCTAACCGTATCAAGAAGGGCGACCAGGTTGTCGTCAACGCTGGCAAGGACAAGGGCAAGCAGGGCGAAGTCGTCCGCGTCGACGGCGACCGTGTGGTCGTCGCCAACGTGAACATCGTCAAGCGCCACACCAAGCCGAACCCGCAGGCAGGTGTTGCTGGCGGCGTGGTCGAGCGCGAAGCTTCGATCCATATCTCCAACGTGAATGTTCTGAACCCGGCTTCGGGCAAGGGCGAACGCGTTGGCTTCAAGGTGCTGGAGGATGGACGCAAACTGCGTGTGTTCCGCTCCAGCGGTGAGGCGCTCGACGCCTGAGGAATGAGAAGATGAGTTCCCGTCTCGAAAAGTTCTACAAGGACGAAGTGGTGCCGGCGCTGATGAAGCAGTTCGGCTACACCAATCCGATGGAAGTGCCGAAGCTGGTCAAGGTCACCCTGAACATGGGTGTCGGCGAAGCGGCCACCAACAAGAAGATCCTGGAAAACGCCGTCGGCGACATGACCAAGATTTCCGGCCAGAAGCCGGTTGTCACCAAGTCGCGTGTGTCGGTTGCGTCGTTCAAGATCCGCGATGGTTGGCCGATCGGCTGCAAGACCACGCTGCGTCGCCACAAGATGTACGAGTTCCTGGATCGCCTGATCAACATCTCGCTGCCGCGCGTGCGCGACTTCCGTGGTGTTTCCGGTCGTTCCTTCGACGGCCGCGGCAACTTCAACATGGGTGTGAAGGAGCAGATCATCTTCCCGGAAATCGACTTCGACGCCGTCGACGCGATCCGCGGCATGGATATCGCCATCACCACCACTGCGAAGACCGACGCGGAAGCGAAGGCGCTGCTGGCAGCGTTCAAGTTCCCGTTCCGTAACTGATCTGTCGAGGAAACCGAAATGGCAAAGACCTCCATGGTCAACCGCGACATCAAGCGGGAAAAGCTGGCAAAGAAGTACGCTGAAAAGCGTGCGGCTCTGAAGAAGATCGTGTCCTCCGTGGACGCGACCTACGAAGAGAAGATCGACGCCGCAACCAAGCTGGCCAAGCTGCCGCGCGATTCGTCGCCGAGCCGCCAGCGCAACCGTTGCGAGCTGTCGGGTCGTCCGCGTGGCGTCTACAGCAAGTTCGGCCTGGGCCGTAACAAGCTGCGTGAAGCCACCATGCGTGGCGACGTCCCGGGTCTGCGCAAGGCCAGCTGGTAATCCCAGCCGGCCCTGCGATCAGGCGCCCCTTCGGGGGTTCCTGAACCGGGCAGGGGAGGCATTCAGCTTTCCCGACGCAAAAAAACCGAGGAGCCCGGCGCAAGCCGGGCTCTTTTGGCGTATACTCCCGCGTCTTGCCCTGCGCAAACGGGGTCGTAGGGGTGGGCTTCCGGCCCGCTGCATCAAGGGACCTGGCCCGTTTCCAGGAGACAACAGATTTTCGCGAAAGCGGATATCGGTGCACTCAAAGGTACTCATATGAGCATGACTGATCCCATCGCCGACCTGCTGGTCCGCATCAAGAATGCGGCCGCGGTTGGCAAGCAGACGGTGAAAGCCCCGTCGTCCAAGATCAAGGTTGCGATCGCCCAGGTCCTGAAGGACGAGGGTTACATCACCGACCTGCGCGTGACCCAGCTGGAAAACAATAAGTCCGAGCTGGAAATCGTGCTGAAGTATTTCGAAGGCAAGCCGGTCATCGCGACCCTGAAGCGCTTCTCGCGTTCGGGCCTGCGCCAGTACCGCGGCAAGAGCGAGCTGCCGAAGGTCATGAACGGCCTGGGTATCTCCATCATTTCCACCTCCAAGGGCATCATGACTGATGCGCAGGCGCGCCAGCTGGGCGTCGGCGGCGAAGTCCTGTGCTTCGTGGCCTAAGGCGAAAGGAGTAGAACTATGTCCCGCGTAGCCAAGAAGCCGATCACCCTGGGTAAGGTTGAACTGAACGTCCAGTCGGACAGCGTCACCGCCAAGGGCCCGAAGGGCACCCTGTCGCTGGCCAAGCCGGCCGGTATTGCCATCAACGTCGACAACGGCGTTGCCACCCTGAGCACCGAAAACGCCGAGCTGGTCGCACTGACCGGTACCGTGCGTGCGATCCTGTCCAACATGGTCAAGGGCGTGTCCGAAGGCTTCGAGCGCAAGCTGGAGCTGGTCGGCGTGGGTTACCGCGCTGCCATGCAGGGCAAGGACCTGAACCTGTCGCTGGGCTTCTCGCACCCGGTCGTGTTCGTGGCGCCGGAAGGCATCACCCTGTCGACCCCGACCCAGACCGAGATCCTGGTCCAGGGCGCTGACAAGCAGGTCGTCGGTGAAGTTGCCGCCAAGATCCGTGCGTTCCGCAAGCCGGAGCCGTACAAGGGCAAGGGCGTGAAGTACTCCGACGAAGTCATCATCCGTAAGGAAGCCAAGAAGGCCTAATTAGGCGCTTCCGCTTTCAAGGGAAAAACATCATGAACAAGAACATCGCCCGCCTGCGTCGCGCCAAGTCGACCCGCGCCCACATCCGTGAGCTCGGCGTCGCCCGCCTGTCGGTGCTGCGCACCGGCCAGCACCTGTACGCCCAGGTCTTCACCGCCGACGGTTCCAAGGTGCTGGCTGCTGCCAACACCACCCAGACCGACGTCATGGAAGGCCTGAAGAACGGCAAGAACGCCGACGCCGCTGCCAAGGTTGGCCGCATCGTTGCCGAGCGCGCCAAGGCCGCCGGCATCGAGAAGGTTGCCTTCGATCGTTCGGGCTACCGCTACCACGGCCGCATCAAGGCCCTGGCAGAAGCGGCCCGCGAAGCCGGCCTGCAGTTCTAAGGGACAAGGGCAGGGGGCCATGGCCTCCTGCCCGCCTGCTCGCCAGCCTGAGTGAGGCTGGACGGCGCCGCTCTTCTGCAGCGGCCCACCGGAACGCCGCGTCACGCCACAACCATAAGCGGCTTCGAGCCGTACATACCCAAACAACCAAGGAATCAACATGGCAGAAGAGCGTCAGCAGCGGGGTCGTGATCGCGACCGTAACCGCGAAGAGAAGATCGACGACGGCATGATCGAAAAGCTGGTCGCGGTCAACCGCGTCAGCAAGACCGTCAAGGGTGGCCGCCAGTTCACCTTCACCGCCCTGACCGTTGTCGGCGACGGCGAAGGCAAGGTCGGTTTCGGTTATGGCAAGGCCCGCGAAGTGCCGGTCGCCATCCAGAAGTCGATGGAGCAGGCCCGCAAGAACCTGGTCAGCGTTGACCTGAACAACGGCACCCTGTGGCACACCATCAAGGATGGTCACGGCGCAGCCCGCGTGTTCATGCAGCCGGCTTCGGAAGGTACCGGCGTCATCGCCGGTGGCGCCATGCGCGCCGTGCTGGAAGCCGTCGGCGTGAAGAACGTGCTGGCCAAGGCCACCGGTTCGCGCAACCCGATCAACCTGGTGCGTGCCACCGTGAAGGGCCTGGCTGCTGCGCAGTCGCCGGCCCGCATCGCGGCCAAGCGCGGCAAGAAGGTGGAGGAACTCAACCATGGCTAATGAGTCCAACAAGACTGTCAAGGTCCGCCTGGTGCGTGGCCTGCGTGGCACCCAGTCGCGTCACCGCCTGTCGGTGCGTGCTCTGGGCCTGAACAAGCTCAACGATGTGCGTGAACTGAAGGACAGCCCGCAGGTACGCGGCCTGATCAACAAGGTTCAGTACCTCGTCCAGGTTGAGGAGTAATCGACCATGACTCTGCGTCTCAATGAACTGAGCCCGGCACCGGGCGCCCGCACCGAGCGTACCCGCGTCGGTCGTGGTATCGGCTCGGGCCTGGGCAAGACTGCCGGCCGCGGCCACAAGGGTTCGTTCGCCCGCAAGGGTGGCGGCAAGATCAAGGCTGGCTTCGAAGGCGGCCAGACCCCCATGCAGCGTCGTCTGCCGAAGATCGGCTTCCGTTCGCCGATCGCCAAGGACACCGCTGAAGTGCTGCTGTACGCACTGGACAAGCTGCCGGCCGGTGAGATCGACTTCGCCGCCCTGCGTGCTGCCAAGCTGGTTCCGAGCACTGCCAAGAAGGCCAAGGTCGTCGTCAAGGGCGAAGTGACCAAGGCGTTCACCCTGAAGGGTATTGCTGCCACGGCAGGTGCCAAGGCCGCGATCGAAGCTGCCGGCGGCAGCGTAACGGAGTAAGAAAATCATGGCGCAAGCTGGCATCGGTAACCTCGCGGGCGGAATGGGCAAGTTCACTGAACTTCGCCAACGTTTGCTGTTCGTCGTCGGGGCTTTGATCGTCTATCGCATCGGCTGCTACGTGCCGGTGCCGGGCGTCAATCCCGATGCCATGCTTGCCATGATGCAACAGCAGGGCGGCGGCATCGTGGACATGTTCAACATGTTCTCGGGCGGCGCCCTGCACCGTTTCAGCATCTTCGCGCTGAACGTGATGCCGTACATCTCGGCATCGATCGTGATGCAGCTGGCCGTGCACATCTTCCCCGCCCTGAAGGCGATGCAGAAGGAAGGCGAATCCGGCCGCCGCAAGATCACCCAGTATTCGCGCATCGGCGCCGTGCTGCTGGCAGTGGTGCAGGGCGGCTCGATCGCACTGGCCCTGCAGGGCCAGGTCTCGCCGTCGGGCGCTCCGGTCGTGTATGCGCCGGGCATGGGCTTCGTGCTCACCGCCGTGGTCGCGCTGACCGCCGGCACTATGTTCCTGATGTGGGTCGGTGAGCAGGTCACCGAGCGCGGCATCGGCAACGGCGTGTCGCTGATCATCTTCGCCGGTATCGTGGCGGGCCTGCCGGGTGCGGTCATCCACACCTTCGACGCCTACCGCGACGGCAACATCCAGTTCATCCAGCTGCTGCTGATCGCCATCGTCGTGCTCGCCTTCACCTTCTTCGTGGTGTTCGTCGAGCGTGGCCAGCGCCGCATCACGGTCAACTACGCGCGCCGCCAGGGCGGTCGCAACGCGTACATGAACCAGACCTCGTTCCTGCCGCTGAAGCTCAACATGGCCGGCGTCATCCCGGCGATCTTCGCCTCGAGCCTGCTGGCCTTCCCGGCCACCCTGGCCATGTGGTCCGGCCAGGCCGCCAACCAGAGCAGCTTCGGCCAGATCCTGCAGAAGGTCGCCAACGCGCTGGGCCCGGGCGAGCCGCTGCACATGATCGTGTTCGCTGCGCTGATCACCGGTTTCGCGTTCTTCTATACCGCGCTGGTGTTCAACTCGCAGGAAACCGCCGATAACCTGAAGAAGTCCGGCGCGCTGATTCCGGGCATCCGTCCGGGCAAGGCGACCGCCGACTACATCGACGGCGTGCTGACCCGCCTGACCGCCGCTGGCTCGGCGTACCTGGTGATCGTCTGCCTGCTGCCGGAACTGATGCGCACGCAGCTGAACGCCTCGTTCTACTTCGGTGGTACTTCGCTGCTGATCGTGGTGGTGGTGGTGATGGACTTCATCGCCCAGGTGCAGGCGCACCTGATGTCCCACCAGTACGAGAGCCTGCTGAAGAAGGCCAACCTGAAGGGCGGCAACCGCGGCGGTTTTGCCCGCGGCTGATAGGCCTGTTATACTTTCGTCTTCCTGACGTGATGGTCCCTCCGCTTCGCGGACTCCGGCCACACAAACGAAGGGCGGCCCCCGCAGCGGTTCCGGGTGGGGGTGTGATGAGGTGGTCCCGCGCTGGAGTAGCGCGGGCGGCCCCGGGGGAAACCCCAGGTCCAACCCCATCCGGCGCCGGAGCCTGGGCACACTCCCCAGGCCGGGTTCATGAAACCAATGGTTTCACGGGCTTCCATGTAAACCGGAACCTTGTTAGTATCGCTAGTTCACTTTTTTGATCCATCCTGCCGGATTGGCGTGCCCGAGGCGCGCTGTCGGCCATCACTCAGCTGGAGAACCGCGTCATGGCGCGTATTGCAGGCGTCAACCTGCCAGCCCAGAAGCACGTCTGGGTCGGGTTGCAAAGCATTTACGGCATCGGCCGTACCCGTTCGAAGAAGGTCTGCGAAGTCGCAGGCGTTGCTTCGACCACCAAGATCCGCGATCTGTCGGAGCCGGAAATCGAGCGCCTGCGCGCCGAAGTCGGCAAGTACATCGTGGAAGGCGATCTGCGCCGTGAAATCGGCATCGCGATCAAGCGCCTGATGGACCTGGGCTGCTACCGCGGCCTGCGTCACCGTCGTGGCCTCCCGCTGCGTGGCCAGCGCACCCGTACCAACGCCCGCACCCGCAAGGGTCCGCGCAAGGCGATCAAGAAGTAAGGGACTGAGAAATGGCTAAGCCCGCTGCTAAGACCAAGAAGAAGATCAAGCGCGTCGTCACCGACGGCGTTGCCCACGTCCACGCTTCGTTCAACAACACCATCGTCACCATCACCGACCGCCAGGGCAACGCTTTGTCGTGGGCGACCTCCGGTGGCGCTGGCTTCCGCGGTTCGCGCAAGTCGACCCCGTTCGCTGCCCAGGTGGCTGCTGAAAAGGCCGGTCGTGCTGCGCTGGACTACGGCGTGAAGTCGCTGGAAGTCCGCATCAAGGGCCCGGGTCCGGGCCGTGAGTCGGCCGTGCGTTCGTTGAACAACGTCGGCTACAAGATCACCAACATCATCGACGTGACGCCTATCCCGCACAACGGGTGCCGTCCGCCGAAGAAGCGTCGCGTCTAAAGGGAGCGATAAGAAATGGCTCGTTATATCGGTCCTACCTGTAAGCTCGCCCGTCGCGAAGGCGCCGACCTGTCCCTGAAGAGCCCGGCGCGTGCGCTGGACTCCAAGTGCAAGCTGGAGCAGAAGCCCGGCCAGCACGGCGCCACTGCCCGCAAGGGCAAGCTGTCCGACTACGCCACCCAGCTGCGTGAAAAGCAGAAGGTCAAGCGTATCTACGGCCTGCTGGAGCGTCAGTTCCGCAACTACTACAAAAAGGCCTCGACCAAGAAGGGCAACACCGGCGAGAACCTGCTGCAGCTGCTGGAAACCCGCCTGGACAACGTCGTCTACCGCATGGGCTTCGCCGTGACCCGTCCGGCTGCCCGTCAGCTGGTGTCGCACCGCGGCGTCACCGTGAATGGCAAGTCGGTCAACCTGGCTTCGTACCAGGTCAAGGCTGGCGACGCCATCGCTCTGTCCGAAAAGGCTGCCAAGCAGCTGCGCGTCCAGGAAGCCCTGACCGTCGCCGCCCAGCATGACCTGAGCCCGTCGTGGGTTGAAGTGGATTCCGGCAAGTTCACCGGCATCTTCAAGGCTGTTCCGGATCGTTCGGATCTGCCTGCGGACATCAACGAAGCGCTGATCGTCGAGCTGTATTCGAAGTAATTCATCATTGGAGAGCCCCCGGCGACGGCCGGGGGTTCACTAGGAGAACCCGCAACATGACGGTTACCGCCAACCAGGTTCTGCGTCCTCGCGGTCCGCAGATCGAACGCCTTACCGACACCCGTGCAAAGGTCGTTATCGAACCTTTGGAGCGGGGTTACGGGCATACGCTGGGTAATGCCCTGCGTCGCGTGCTGCTGTCGTCCATCCCGGGCTTCGCCATCACGGAAGTCGAAATCGACGGCGTGTTGCATGAGTACACCACGGTCGAAGGTCTGCAGGAGGACGTGCTCGAAGTCCTGCTGAACCTGAAGGACGTGGCCATCCGTATGCACTCCGGCGACAGCGCCACCCTGTCCCTGTCCAAGCAGGGCCCGGGCGTTGTCACCGCTGCCGACATCAAGGTCGACCACAACGTGGAGATCCTGAACGGCGACCATGTGATCTGCCACCTGACCAAGGATACGGCGATCAACATGCGTCTGAAGATCGAACGTGGTTTCGGCTACCAGCCGGCTGCCGCGCGTCGTCGTCCGGACGAAGAAACCCGTGCCATCGGCCGCCTGGTCCTGGATGCCTCGTTCTCGCCGGTCCGCCGCGTCGCCTATGCCGTGGAAGCGGCCCGCGTCGAACAGCGTACCGACCTGGACAAGCTGGTCATCGATATCGAGACCAACGGCACCATCGACGCCGAGGAAGCCGTGCGCACTGCTGCCGACATCCTCAGCGACCAGCTGTCGGTGTTTGGTGACTTCACCCACCGCGACCGCGGTGCGGCCAAGCCGGCCAACAACGGCGTGGATCCGGTGCTGCTGCGCCCGATCGACGATCTGGAGCTGACCGTGCGTTCGGCCAACTGCCTGAAGGCTGAAAGCATCTACTACATTGGCGATCTGATCCAGAAGACCGAAGTGGAGCTGCTGAAGACCCCGAACCTGGGCAAGAAGTCGCTCACCGAGATCAAGGAAGTGCTGGCTCAGCGCGGCCTGTCCCTCGGCATGAAGCTGGAGAACTGGCCGCCGGCCGGCGTCGCCAGCCACGGCATGCTGGGCTGATATCGGTAATGCCTGAAGGCTCCACCGTTCGCGGTGGGGCCTTCAACGCAACATACATGCCACGACGAACGAAGGTTCGCGGGCAGGTCGTCCAGGACGGATGGCCAGGACCAACCGCAGTCCGCGCAACAACGCCAGGATGGCGACAACGATCCGCACAGCCTCATCATTAACCAAGGAATATCACCATGCGTCACCAGAAGTCTGGCCGTAAGTTCAGCCGCACCAGCGCCCACCGCGAAGCGATGTTCAAGAACATGGCCGCCTCGCTGTTCAAGCACGAGCTGATCAAGACCACCCTGCCGAAGGCCAAGGAACTGCGCCGCGTTGCCGAGCCGCTGATCACCCTGGCCAAGGTCGACTCCGTCGCCAACCGCCGTCTGGCCTTCGCCCGCCTGCGCGACAACGAAGCCGTGGGCAACCTGTTCACCATCCTGGGCCCGCGCTACGCGAACCGTCCGGGCGGCTACCTGCGCCTGCTGAAGTGCGGCTTCCGCGCCGGCGACAACGCGCCGATGGCCTACGTCGAGCTGGTTGACCGTCCGGTCGTGGCCGAGGAAGTGGCCGAGTAATCGGACCGCTCCAACGCGACACAGCGAAAGCCCGGCCTCTGCCGGGCTTTTGCGTTTCCGTGGGCCGGATTCGACCCGCACCGTTCCGACGAGCGTCACCTGTGGCGGTTCGAATGGCGTGCGCACTCGGTTACGCTTGGCGCCTTGATCCATTCGAGCGTTGACGATGAATCCACTGCGCTGGCCCTTCCGCGCCCAGTTCTTCCTGGGCTTCCTGATCTGCGCGGGCCTGCTCGGCTACGCGATCTTCCTGCAGCTGAAGATGGGCCTGGAGCCATGCCCGCTGTGCATCTTCCAGCGCCTGGCGTTTGCCGCGCTGGGCCTGCTGTTCCTGATCGGTGCACTGCACGGGCCGTCCAACCGCCCCGGTCGTGCGACCTACGGCGTGCTGGCCTTCATTGCCGCGGCAGTCGGTGTAGGCATTGCCGCACGCCATGTCTACGTGCAGATGCTGCCGCCGGAGATGGGCGCGACCTGCGGCCCGCCGCTGAGCTTCCTGCGCGAGACCATGGGGCCGCTGGAAGTGTTCCGCACGGTGCTGACCGGTACCGGTAACTGCGGCAACATCGACTGGACGTTCCTGGGCCTGACCATGCCGATGTGGTCAGGCGTGTGGTTCGTGCTGCTGGCGCTGTGGGCGCTGGTGGTGTCGCTGCGCAAGGTCAGGCGCTGAAGCAAGGGCGTGCCGGCCGCTGGCCGGCAACCCCATCAATGATGGCAGCGTTCCGTAGCTGCCGGCCAGCGGCCGGCACTACCACGGTTTGTCCTCAGAAGTCCTGCTGCAGGCTCAGGTAGGCGCCGCGGCGCGGTCCCCACTGCGGGGCGAACACGCCGACCCCGCCGCCATCGCGCAGCTGGTAGCTGCGATCCAATGCGTTGATCACGGCCAGCTGCACGTGCAGCGGATGGCCGCTGTCGGCATTGAAGTCGTGCCCGGCGCTGAGGTTCACCTGCAGGTACGACGGCAGCTCGCCGCCATTGGGCACGCCCTCGATATCCGAACGCAGGCCGCTGCCGAACACGTAGTTGGCACCGACCCGGTTGTGCCCGGCGAAGGCGTAACTGAGCCCGCCCGACGATGTCAGCTTCTGGTCGTGGTCGAGGTGGATCCAGTGGTTGGCCACATAGGCCAGCGCATCGGGGTCGAGGTTGTACTGGCTGGTGATGACCTGGGTGCCGATCGCTTTGTTGTAAGCCGCGTTGAAGTAGGCGCTGAACGGGCCGTTGCTGTAGTCGGCGCTGAACTCCAGGCCACGGATGTGGCCGCGGCGGTAGTTGAATGTCGAGTAGATATAGGCGGCACCGAACTGGCCTTCGTCCTGCAGGCGCGCAACACGGCGGTCGTACGCGTCCAGGCCCAGGGTCAGGTGTTCACCCAGCTGCTGGGAGACGCCGATGTCGTAGTAGTCGCTGCGCTCGGCCAGCGGTACGTTGTTGCCACCACTGGGCTGCTGGTTGGTGGTGCCGTCGTACAGGGCGATATCGCTGCTGGCGATCAGCTCACTGGCCGGTGGCGTGAAGTAGCGCGAATAGCCGGCGTGCACGGTGGTGCTCTCGTTGGCATTCCAGACCACGCCCACGCGCGGGCTGAGCTGGCCCTCGGTGTGGCCGAAGGCCTGGTAGCGATCACCACGCAGGCCGTAGTTCACGGTCCAGTCGTCACCGATCTTCCATTCATCCTGCACGTACAACGCCAGCGTCCTGGCATGGAAGGCGCTGCGGTCAGGGACCAGCAGCGGCGTGGTGCTGGATTGCTGGCCGGCGTCATCGACCGGGAACACCCAGCTGCTGTTGCTGGCACGCGCGTTTTCGTAGTTGCCGTACAGGCCGTAGCGCAATGTGTGGTCGCTGCCCAATGGGGTGGAGACGTCGGCCTGCAGGGTGTTGGCGCGGTTGCTGCGCTGGACCTGCGAGGCGACGCCGCTGAACACCAGATCGCCCACCACATCCGGGTTGAATCCGACATCGCTGTAACGCTGCCCGGCCGAGAGCTGGTAGGCGCTGCTGCCCAGCGTGCCCTGCAGCACCAGCATGCCGAAGCGGGTGGTCTCGCGCTGGGTTTCATCCAGCTGGCTGGAGTCGAAGGTGGTGGTGTCCAGGTAGCCGAACTGCGGGGTCTGGCCGGGATTGACCGGGATCTGGAAGCGGTTGTTGGCGAAGCCGGCGAACACGCTCAGGCGGGTGTTCTCGTTGACCAGGTAGGTCAGGTCGGCGAAGGCCTTGCCCTGGTGGGTGTCGTCGTGCAGCGGCTTGCGCGAGCTGGTCGGATTCTCCAGGCCGACCTCGTTCTGGTCGTAGTTGCCGGTCAGGAACCAGCTCCAGCGTCCCTGGTTGCCCCACCACGATGCATTCGGATTGATCTTGCCGAACGAGCCCACAGTCAGCCCGGCGCTGCCGCCATTGCCGAGCTCGGCACCACTGCGGGTGGTGATGTCGACCACCGCGGCGGTGCGCTCGCCGAACTGCGCAGGCAGTGCGCCGTCCATCAGGCGGATGCTCTTGATGGTGCGGGCATCCAGGGTCTGGCCGAAGCCGGAGATCGATTCGGGCAGCAGCACGCCATTGATGCGGTACTGCAGGTTGGCGTGGTCGCCGCGCACGTGCACGCCGCCATAGGAGTCCTGGACGACGCCCGGGGCCTGCAGCAGCACCTGGCTGAGCGGCGCGGAGGCACCCAGCGGCTGCTTCTGGATGTCCTCGGCGGTGATCTGGTACTGGCTGCTGCCGATGTCCGGCGACAGCGCATTGCGGGCCTGGTCGAGCTGGGCGCTGACGGTGACCGTGTCGAGGTCCTTCACCGGGGCGGCATCGGCGGCCACGGCGAGGGAGGGCAGGCTGGCCAGAGTCAGGGCGAAGGTGATGCCGGTAGCGAGCAGGGAAGGTTTCATGGCAGAGGGGCTGTGGAAGGGGCCGGTGGGGGTTGTTACTTCGTAACAGTGCGTGGCGAATCATGCGCCTGTCCGGGAGGCCGTGGCCATGCGGTTTGTGGCCGATCGCGATGCACTTTCCCCGGCGTTCAGCCATGTGCAGACGGCGCTTGGGCCTTTGCGACAGCGGTCGGCTCTGCGACCATGACCGTCCCCCACCTCCGGAAGTCTGCAATGAGCCTGTCCGCCGTTTCGCCTGTCCCCGATCCTGCCGCGACCGCCGCTGGCGCTGCCTGGTCGCCGGAGAGCTGGCGTGGCAAGACCGCGCTGCAGATGCCGACCTACCCGGACCCGGTGGCGCTGGACGCCGCCCTGCACGAGCTGAAGCGGTTGCCGCCGCTGGTGACATCCTGGGAAATCCTGGCCCTGAAGCAGCAGCTGGCCGAGGCGCAGGAAGGCAAGCGCTTCCTGTTGCAGGGCGGCGATTGCGCTGAGAATTTCAGCGACTGCGAATCGGGCACCATTTCCAACCGGTTGAAGGTGCTGCTGCAGATGAGCCTGGTACTGGTGCACGGCCTGCGCCAGCCGGTGATCCGCGTTGGCCGATTTGCCGGCCAGTACGCCAAGCCGCGTTCGGCTGATACCGAGACCCGTGACGGTGTGACACTGCCCAGCTACCGCGGTGATGTGATCAATGCGCCGGCGTTCACCGAAGCGGCGCGGCTGCCGGATCCGAAGCGGATGCTGCAGGCGCACGCGCATTCGGCGATGACCATGAACTTCGTGCGTGCGCTGATCGATGGCGGCTTCGCCGACCTGCACCACCCCGAGTACTGGAACCTGGAATGGGTGAGCCATTCGCCGTTGGCTGCCGAGTACCAGAAGATGGTGGCGTCGATCGGTGATGCAGTGCACTTCATGGAGACCCTGGCCGGGGCCCGCGTGCACAACCTCAACCGCATCGACTTCTACACCTCGCATGAAGCGCTGCTGCTGCCCTACGAGCAGGCGCTGACCCGGCAGGTGCCGCGCCAGCAGGGCTGGTTGAACCTGAGCACGCATTACCCGTGGATCGGCATGCGCACGGCCGCGATCGACGGCGCGCACGTGGAGTACCTGCGTGGCGTGCGCAATCCGATTGCGATCAAGGTGGGCCCGTCGGTGACGCCGGACCAGCTCCTGCGCCTGATCGATGTGCTCAACCCGCATGACGAGCCGGGCCGACTGAGTTTCATCCATCGCATGGGGGCGGCGCAGATTGCCGAGAAGCTGCCGCCGCTGCTGGACGCGGTCAAGCGCGATGGCCGCCGCGTGCTGTGGGTGTGCGATGCGATGCATGGCAATACCGAAAGCACCGCCAACGGCTTCAAGACGCGCCGCTTCGACAACGTTCGCGGCGAAGTGGAGATGTCGTTCGATCTGCATGCGGCCGCAGGCACGCGACTGGGCGGTGTGCACCTGGAGCTGACCGGCGAAGACGTGACCGAGTGCACCGGTGGCGCGCGCGAACTGACCGAGCGTGACCTGGAGCGCGCGTATCGTTCGACGGTGGACCCGCGGTTGAACTACGAGCAGTCGCTGGAGATCGCAATGGCGATCGTGCGCAAGCAGGAGCAAGTGCGGTAAGGGGTTTTCGGCAGGGCTTGCAGCCCTGCACCTGCGGACGCAACGGCAACGGCCGAAGCAACGGCAACGGCATGCATTCCGTGGGATGGCGGGGTGGTGTCGGAGTGCGGGGACGCCGCAAGTACGTCCCTGTAGGCCTGGCAGCCGCATCCATGCGGCTGACACCCCGCACTCCGACACCACCCCACCTCTGACAGATTCCGGCGGCTGTTGGTAGGTGTCGACCCTGGTCGACACGATAGATCCACGCCATGTGTGGATGCTTATCGATTCCAATTCGGAATATTCGATTCCGATGGAGATTCACCCACGCATGGCGTGGATCTACTGCAGATCGCAGAAAACTGTCGAAGGCGGGGTGGGTCCGGTTGCGGGGGGCGTGAGCGCCATGGATGGCGCGACCGAGCCTCCATGGACGGATTTACGGCGTCCCCCGCAACCGGACCCACCTCGCCATCCCACGGAATGCCAGCTTCTGCTGTTGCTGTTGCAGTTGCTTCGGATTCTGGCAGGTGCAGGGCTGCAAGCCCTGCCGACCAACACCCTGCTTACGAACGACTGACGTGGCGCTCATGCCCCATGCGCGAGGCTGTCCGCCTGGCTGTTCGAGTGGAGGTAACAGTGGTGCACTGGCAAAGCGCACAGGCATACGCATGGCCGTTGGGATTGGCCGTAGTGGTGGGCGCCATCGGCGCGTGGCTGATCCTGTGGGTCTACCATCGGCTGAAAGGGCGTGATCGTCGGCGTGCACGCATCGGACGTGTGCTCGGTCTGCCGATGGCCACCGCGTGGCCGCTGCTGCTGCTGATCCCCGCATTGCAGGCTACGCCGCTGCAGGATCCGCTGCTGGCCAACCTGCAGCACGTGCTGCACATCGCGCTGACCGCCTGCTTCATCTGGCTGCTGGTGCGTGCGGTGGCGGCAGGGGAGCGGGCGATCCTGCGCAGCCACCCCATCGATGTCTCCGACAACTTGGAAGCACGCCGCATCCAGACCCAGACGCGGGTGCTCAGCCGCGTGCTGATGGGTGGCATCATCGTGCTGGGCGCGTCGCTGGTGCTGCTGACGTTCCCGATGGTGCAGAAAATCGGTACCGCGCTGCTGGCCTCGGCGGGCCTGATCGGCCTGGTGGCCGGTATCGCGGCCAAGCCGGTGTTCGGCAATCTGATCGCCGGCCTGCAGATCGCAGTGACGCAGCCGATCCGGCTGGATGACGTGGTGATCGTCGAAGGTGAGTGGGGGCGCATCGAGGAGATCGGCAGCAGCTATGTGGTGGTGCGCATCTGGGATGAGCGGCGGATGGTGGTGCCGCTGACCTGGTTCATCGAGAACCCCTTCCAGAACTGGACGCGGCGCAGCGCGGACCTGCTCGGCACGGCGTTCCTGTGGCTGGACTATCGTGCGCCGATCGCGGCGATCCGCGCTGAGCTGGAGCGCATCTGCCGGGGTGAGGCGCTGTGGGATGGCCGGGTCTGCGTGACCCAGGTGACCGAGACCAGCGAGCGTGCGATCCAGGTGCGCCTGCTGGTCAGTGCGCGCAGCTCCGGTGATGCCTTCGATCTGCGCTGCCTGGTGCGCGAACGCATGCTCGATTTCCTTGCGCGCGAGCATCCGCAGGCACTGCCGCAGGTGCGTGCGCGGCTGCAGCATGCAGACGAACTGGACATGCCGCGCGGGCCACGTGCACGTACCGCAGATGTGCGTTCGCCGGGTGCTGAAGATGGAGAGGCGGCAATCGTACCGGTGGAGCCGGAACCCGAACGGTAGCGCGGGTCGCTGGCCGCCGACCCGGGATCTGGCGGCCAGCAGCCGGCACTACTGGATCACGGTTCGCCGGCGTCGATCAGGGTGTCGGTGTCGAAGTGCGGTGGTCGCCGCGCGCGGGTGCGCTGTTCATAGGCGTAGGCCATTTCGATCAGCTTCGGTTCGCTCCAGGCGGTGCCCATGAACAGCAGGCCGACCGGCAGGCCATTGATCTGGCCCATCGGGACGGTCAGGCTGGGATAACCGGCCACGGCGGCGGCGCTGTAACTCTCGCCGGGGAAGTCGTCGCCTTCGCTGCGGATCGGCCATGCCACGCCGGTGGTCGGTGCCACCAGGGCATCGAGCTGGTGGGCGGAGAGGGCGGCATCGATGCCTTCCGGTCCGGCCAGCCGGCGTGCATCGCTGCGTGCGCGGATATAGGCGGGGTCGGCCAGGCCGGCAGTGGCATCGGCCTCCACCAGCAGTTCCTGGCCGAACAGGCCCAGTTCCTGCTTGCTGTGCGCCTGGTTGAAGGCGATCAGATCGGCCACGCTGCGCAGGGGAGCGCGGTAGGTGCTGAAGTATCGCTCCAGCCCGGCCTTGAACTCGTACAGCAGCACCGTGCGTTCGGCCTCGGCCCAGGCGCCCTGGTTGGGCAGCTCCACCGGCACCACGATGGCACCGGCCCGGCGCAACTCGGTGGCCGCCTGTTCGATCAGCGGCGGCATGCCGCGGTACTTCAGCAGCGGTGTCTGCAGCAGGCCGATGCGCTTGCCACGCAGGCCCTGCGGATCCAATCGCGCGGTGTAGTCGTACACTGCGCGGCCGGGCATGGTCGCAGTGGCTGGGTCGGCATCATCGCGGCCGGCGATCGCGGTCAGTACGGCCGCCGCGTCCGCGACGCTGCGCGTCATCGGCCCTGCGGTGTCCTGGCTGAAGGAAATCGGGATGATGCCCTCGCGGCTGACGAGGCCGACGGTCGGCTTGAGGCCGACGATGCCATTGATCGCCGCAGGGCAGACGATGCTGCCATCGGTTTCGGTGCCGATGGCTACGCTGGCCAGGTTGGCGGCGACCGCCACCGCGCTGCCGCTGCTGGAACCGCAGGGCGAGTGGCTGAGGCGATAGGGATTGCGGGTCTGGCCACCGCGTGCGCTCCAGCCGGACACTGAATCGTTGCCGCGGAAATTGGCCCACTCGCTGAGATTGGTCTTGCCCAGCACCACCGCACCGGCGTCCCGCAGGCGCCGCACCACGTACGCGTCGTCAGGGCGAAAGCCCTGCAGTGCCAGCGAGCCGGCGCTGGTAGCCATCGGAGTGGCGTTGATGTTGTCCTTCAGCAGTACCGGAATGCCGTGCAGCGGGCCGCGCAGGCGTCCATCGCGGCGCTCGCGGTCGCGCGCAGCGGCTTCCTTCACTGCATCCGGGTTGAGCTCGATCACCGCGCGCAGGCGTGGCCCGGTGCGGTCCAGGCTGGCGATGCGCTGCAGGTAGGCCTGGGTCAGGGTGGTGCTGTCCAGCTCACCGGCGGTCATCTGCGCCTGCAGGTCGGCGACATCGGTTTCGGCGTAAGGGAACGGCACGTTGCGGCTCGCAGGTTCGGCCGCATGCGCGCTGGATGTGGCCGGGCTGCAGCCAGCCGAAAGCAGCGCAGGCAGCGCGGCGAGCAGGCAGGTCAGCAGAGGCGGCAAGGACAGGCGCATGGGGCGGCTTGGTCGGCTCCAATCCCCAGTGTAGCCGGTGCTCAGCGGTGGCGCTTGCGCAGGTCGCGGGCGAGGACGTAGACCACGATCAGGTTGATCGCCAGGATCGTCCACGACGGCCAGCCGGGGTGGCGGATGATCGCGAAGATGTCGAAGGGCAGGTACAGCGAGGCGGTCAGGCAGCCCAGCCAGGAGGCCCAGGCCTTTGCCCGCCACAGGCCCCAGGCTTCGACCAGGTGCAGCAGGCCGTAGCCGATCATCCCCGCCGCGGCCAGGTGCACCGCGTCGGGGCTGATCATGTGCAGCAGCGACGGCAGGGTGCCATGGTCCGGATCCAGGCTGAAACGCCGGATCAGGACCATGATGCCGTGCCGCAGCGGCTGCGGACCGAGCACTTCCAGCCCGGTGGCGGCCAACAGTGCCAGCATCGCCTTGCTCGCTTCGAGCAGGGCGATGACATGCAGGCCCGGATGCCGGTGTGGATCCGGGTTGTAGCCGCTCTGGTTCACGGGGTGCTGGCTCAGCCGCCGCGCGAAGCCTTCTTGCGGTCGCTTTCGGTCAGGAACTTCTTGCGCAGGCGGATCTCCTTCGGGGTGATCTCGACCAGCTCGTCGTCTTCGATGAAGTCCAGGGCCTGTTCCAGCGAGTACTTGATCGCCGGGGTCAGCTGGATCGCATCGTCCTTGCCCGAAGCGCGCATGTTGGTCAACGGCTTGGTCTTGATTGCGTTGACGGTCAGGTCGTTGTCCTTGGAGTGGATACCGACCAGCTGACCCTCATACACGTTGTCGCCTTCAGCAGCGAACAGCTTGCCGCGTTCCTGCAGCGGGCCCAGCGAGTAGGCCGGCGTGGTACCCGGCGCATTGGCGATCATCACGCCGTTGATGCGCTTGGCGATCGCGCCCTGCTCCTTCGGACCGTAGTGGTCGAACACGTGGAACAGCAGGCCCGAACCCTGGGTCAGGGTCTTGAACTCGTTCTGGAAACCGATCAGGCCACGAGCCGGGATCGAGTATTCCAGGCGCACGCGGCCCTTGCCGTCCGATTCCATGTTCTTCAGCTGGCCCTTGCGGGTGCCCAGCTTTTCCATCACGCCGCCCTGGTGGATTTCTTCGATGTCCACCACCAGCTGCTCGATCGGCTCCATCAACTGGCCGTCGATTTCCTTGATGATCACTTCCGGGCGCGACACGGCCAGCTCGTAGCCTTCGCGACGCATGTTCTCGATCAGCACCGACAGGTGCAGTTCGCCACGGCCGGAGACCAGGAACTTGTCAGCGTCTTCCAGCTGCTCGACCTTCAGGGCCACGTTGTGGACCTTTTCACGGTCCAGGCGGTCCTTGATCTGGCGGCTGGTCAGGAACTTGCCACCGGACAGGTCCTTGTTGCCGGCGAACGGCGAGTTGTTGACCTGGAAGGTCATCGAGATGGTCGGCTCGTCGACGGTCAACGCCGGCAGCGCTTCCGGGAAGTCCGGTGCGCAGATGGTGTCGGAGATGGTCAGCTCCTGGATGCCGGAGATGGCCACGATGTCGCCGGCTTCGGCCGAATCCTGCTCGATGCGCTCCAGGCCCATGAAGCCCAGCACCTGCAGCACCTTGCCATTGCGCTTCTTGCCTTCACGGTCGATGACGGCGACCTGCATGTTCTTCTTCAGGGTGCCGCGCTGGATGCGGCCGATGCCGATCACGCCCACGAAGTTGTTGTAGTCCAGCTGGCTGATGCGCATCTGGAACGGGCCTTCCGGGTCCACTTCCGGCTTCGGCGCGTGCTGCATGATCGCTTCGTACAGCGGGGTCATGTCGCCGTCGCGCACGGTGTCTTCCAGGCCGGCGTAGCCGTTCAGGCCCGAGGCGTAGACGATCGGGAAGTCCAGCTGCTCGTTGGTGGCGCCGAGCTTGTCGAACAGGTCGAAGACCTGGTCGATCACCCACTCCGGACGGGCGCCCGGACGGTCGACCTTGTTGACCACGACGATCGGCTTGAAGCCCATCGCGAAGGCCTTCTGGGTCACGAAGCGGGTCTGCGGCATCGGGCCGTCCATCGCGTCGACCAGGATCAGCACGGTGTCGACCATCGACAGCACGCGCTCGACCTCACCGCCGAAGTCGGCGTGGCCGGGGGTGTCGACGATGTTGATCCGGTTCTTGATGCCGGTCTTCTTGTCTTCCCAGGTGATGGCGGTGTTCTTGGCCAGGATGGTGATGCCGCGTTCCTTTTCCTGGTCGTTGCTGTCCATCACGCGCTCGGCGAGGACGGTGCGCTCGGACAGGGTGCCGGACTGCTTCAGCAGCTGGTCGACCAGGGTGGTCTTGCCATGGTCGACGTGGGCGACGATGGCGATGTTGCGAAGATTTTCGATGGACATACGAAAGGGGGCCAGTCGGCGCCGGATTTGGAAAAAGAAGTCCAACATTATACGTCGAACTTGACGATTCGCGAAAAGGTGGATTTCACATCGGTCTCGGGGCCCATTCAGCTGGCTGTCCACGGTGCCGGTCGAGGCCACCTGGCCTGCACGGCGGGCGGGGCCATCCGGTGGCTGAAGCCCGGAACTGCGCCCATGGTCGAAGCCGCCGCCGCCGCGAGGCAGGTGTAAACTAGGTGGCTAGACGCGTTCCCCTCTGCATCAAGGATCTTCATGTCCCTCATCGCCACTTTCGACACCACCCAGGGCCCGATCAAGGTCGAGCTGTTCGCCGACAAGGCGCCGCTGACCGTGGCCAACTTCGTGAACCTGGTCAAGCACGGCTTCTATGACGGCCTGATCTTCCACCGCGTGATCGCCGACTTCATGATCCAGGGCGGCTGCCCGCAGGGTCGTGGCACTGGCGGCCCGGGCTACAAGTTCGAAGACGAGAAGAATGGCGTGAAGCACGAGGTCGGCTCGCTGTCGATGGCCAACGCCGGCCCGAACACCAACGGCAGCCAGTTCTTCATCACCCACATCAAGACCGATTGGCTGGATGGCCGCCACACCGTCTTCGGCAAGGTCCTGGAAGGCCAGGCCATCGTCGATTCGGTCAAGCAGGGCGACGTGATCCATTCGATCACCCTGGAAGGCGACGTCGACGCCGTGCTGGCCGCCCAGGCCGAGCGCGTCGCGGAGTGGAACAAGCACCTCGCCGCCTGATCCCCCTTCGAAACGGCCACCCACGGGTGGCCGTTTCCCTGTTCCCCGCCGCCCGCCAGGCCTGCGTGGCCACGCCCGCGGCGTCCCATCAAACGCTTGCAAGCAAGAGGAAACCCCCATGAAAGCACCCGTTCGTGTTGCCGTGACCGGCGCCGCCGGCCAGATCGGTTATGCCCTGCTGTTCCGCATCGCCTCCGGCGAAATGCTGGGCAAGGACCAGCCGGTCATCCTGCAGCTGCTGGAGCTGCCGGTCGACAAAGCCCAGGCCGCCCTGAAGGGCGTGATGATGGAACTGGAAGACTGCGCCTTCCCGCTGCTGGCCGGCATGGTCGGCACCGACGACGCTGAAGTCGCGTTCAAGGACGCTGACATCGCCCTGCTGGTGGGTGCACGTCCGCGTGGCCCGGGCATGGAGCGCAAGGACCTGCTGCTGGAAAACGCCAAGATCTTCACCGCCCAGGGCGCGGCGCTGAACAAGGTCGCCAGCCGTGACGTGAAGGTGCTGGTGGTCGGCAACCCGGCCAACACCAACGCCTACATCGCCATGAAGTCGGCCCCGGACCTGAAGCCGGAAAACTTCACCGCCATGCTGCGCCTGGACCACAACCGCGCGCTGAGCCAGCTGTCGACCAAGCTCGGCAAGCCGGTCGGTGGCATGGAGAAGCTGGTCGTGTGGGGCAACCACAGCCCGACCATGTACCCGGACTACCGTTTCGCCACCGCCGATGGTGCGTCGATCGCCGATGCGATCAACGATCAGGAGTGGAACGCCAATACCTTCATCCCGACCGTCGGCAAGCGCGGCGCGGCGATCATCGAAGCCCGCGGCTCGTCCTCGGCTGCTTCGGCCGCCAATGCCGCCATCGACCACATGCGTGACTGGGTGCTGGGCAGCAACGGCAAGTGGGTCACCATGGGTGTGCCCTCCGACGGTTCCTACGGCATTCCGGAAGGCGTGATCTTCGGTTTCGCAGTGACCACCGAGAACGGCAAGTACACCCTGGTCAAGGATCTGCCGATCGACGACTTCAGCCAGAAGTACATCGACAAGACCCTGGCCGAGCTGGAAGAAGAGCGCGCCGGCGTCGCCCACCTGCTGGGCTGATGCAGGCGGTGCCGGCCCTGGCCGGTACGTCTTCCATCGAGGTAGGTACCGGCCGTTGGCCGATACGCAGAAAACGGGGAAGCTTCGGCTTCCCCGTTTTTGTTTGGACGGATACGGAACCGCATGATCCACCTGCATTACATCGATGACGCGCTGCTGGTGGCCGAGAAGCCGGCCGGCCTGCTGTCCGTGCCCGGCCGCAGCGCAGACAACCAGGACTGCGTGGTCGCGCGCCTGCAGGCGTTGTACCCGGACGCGTTGACCGTCCACCGGCTGGACCAGGTGACCTCCGGCCTGCTGCTGCATGCGCGTGGCAAGGAAATGCAGGCGGCGTTGTCGATGCAGTTCGAGCAGCGCCAGGTCGGCAAGCGGTACGAAGCGGTGGTGCAGGGGCTGCTCGATGGCGATGCCGGCGAAGTGGACCTGCCGCTGATCGTGGACTGGCCGAACCGGCCGAAGCAGAGGATCGATCACGAACGCGGCAAGCCGGCGCTGACGCGCTGGCGCGTAATGGCGCGTGATGTTGAAGCGCAGCGCACCCGCGTGGCGCTGGAGCCGATCACTGGCCGCAGCCATCAGCTGCGCCTGCACATGGCCAGTCTCGGCCATCCCATCGTTGGCGACGTGCTGTATGACGCCGCGCCTTCGCAGCGCGTGCATCTGCATGCGCGCAGCCTGTGGTTCACCCATCCGGTGACAGGCGAGGTGCTCGCGTTCGAGTCTGCGGCTCCCTTCTAGAGAGTAAGTGTGTCGGCAGGGCTGCGCCCTGCACCTGTCTTCAAGCAACGGCAACGTCAAAAGCCAACGCGGCATTCCGTGGGATGGCGGGGCACTGTGGGTTTGCGGGGACGCCGTAAACCCATCCATGGGGGCTTGGTCGCGGCATCCATGCCGCTCACACCCCGCAAACCCACAGTGCCCCGCCTTCGACAGTTGGCCGGCAGCCAGTAGATCCATGCCATGCGTGGATGAATCTCAATCGGAATCGAATATTTCGAATTGAAATCGAAATGCATCCACGCATGCGTGGATCTACGGTGTCGACCAAGGTCGACACCCACCAAGGCAGAACGTCGTTCCGACAGATCGCGGAGAACTGTCGAAGGCGGGGTGGGTCCGGTTGCGGGGGCGTGAGCCGCATGGATGCGGCGACCGAGCCTCCATGGACGGATTCACGGAGTCCCCCGCAACCGGACCCATCCCGCCATCCCCCAGTAAGCCAGCTTCTGCTGTTGCTTCGGCTTGGGCAGGTGCAGGGCTGCAAGCCCTGCAGAACAAAACCCCACCCCCTACCAAGGTAGGGCGGCCCGCGCGGCAGCGCCGGACTATCCTCGAACCCATGACTTTGTCTGGGAGGGCTGCGTCATGAACTACGAGGAAACCTACCGTCGCTCGATCGACGAGCCGGAGGCCTTCTGGGGCGAGGAAGCCAAGCGCATCCATTGGCACACACCGCCGCAGCAGGTGCTCGACTACAGCAATCCGCCGTTCCGGCGCTGGTTCGTCGGCGGCGAGACCAATCTCTGCTACAACGCGGTCGATCGGCACCTGGCCGAGCGTGCCGAGCAGCTTGCGCTGGTCGCTATTTCCACCGAGACCAACAGCACCCGCGAGATCACTTACCGCCAGCTGTATCGCGAAGTGAACGACTTCGCCGCCGTGCTCAAGCATCTCGGCGTCGGTCACGGTGATCGTGTGGTGATCTACATGCCGAACATGGCCGAAGCCGTGTTCGCGATGCTGGCCTGCGCGCGCATCGGCGCCGTGCATTCGGTCGTGTTCGGTGGCTTTGCCGCGCACAACCTGGCGCTGCGCATCGACGACGCCAAGCCCAAGCTGCTGATCGCCGCCGATGCCGGCATGCGCGGCGGCAAGTTGATTCCGTACAAGCCGATGGTCGATGCCGCCTGCGCCGAAGCCGCGTCGCCGCCGCCGCACGTGCTGATCGTGTCGCGCGGACTGGATGCCGCCGAACCACGCGTGCCGGGCCGCGATGTGGAGTACGCCGAGCTGCGTGCGCAGGTTGGTGAAGTCGATGTGCCGGTGCAGTGGCTGGAAGCGAGCGAGCCGAGCTACCTTTTGTATACCTCCGGCACCACCGGCAAGCCGAAGGGCGTGCAGCGCGATGTCGGCGGCTACGCGGTGGCGATGGCGCAGTCGATGGAAACCGTGTTCGACTGCAAGCCGGGACAGGTGATGTTCTCCACTTCCGATGTCGGCTGGGCGGTAGGTCATTCCTACAATGTGTACGGCCCGCTGATCGGCGGCTGCACCTCGCTGCTGTACGAAGGGCTGCCGACCAACCCGGACCCCGGCATCTGGTGGGCGCTGTGCGAGCAGTACAACGTGCGCACGATGTTCTCATCGCCCACCGCCATCCGCGTGCTGAAGAAGCACGACGCGGATTTCATCCATCGCCACGACCTGCGCGCGCTGAAGTACCTGTTCCTGGCGGGCGAACCGCTGGACGAACCGACGGCGCACTGGATCAGCGAAGCGCTCGGCAAGCCGATCATCGACAACTACTGGCAGACCGAAACCGGTTGGCCGGCGCTGACCCTGCTGCCGGGCCTGGAGATGAAGCCGGTGCGCTTCGGTTCACCGGGCTTCCCCAACCTTGGTTACCGGATGAAGGTGATCGACGAGAACACCGGCGAGGAAGTCGCCCCGGGGCAGAAGGGTGTGCTGGTGGTGTCGCCGCCCTTGCCGCCGGGCTGCATGAGCACGGTGTGGAACGACGACAACCGATTCCTGCAGAGCTACTTCAGCCACTTCAAGGAACTGCTGTACAGCTCGCTGGACTGGGCGATCCGCGACGACGATGGTTACACCTTCATCCTTGGCCGTACCGACGATGTGATCAACGTGGCCGGGCATCGGCTGGGCACGCGCGAGATCGAGGAGGCCATCTCCAGCCATCCACGCGTGGCGGAGGCCGCTGTGATCGGGGTCAAGGACGAACTGAAGGGGCAGGTGCCGCTGGTATTCGTCACCCTCAAGCAGGGGCTGGATGGCGAGGATCCGGCGGCGCTGGTAGCCGAGATGATGGCCACGGTGACCATCTCGCTTGGGGCGGTGGCGCGCCCGGCGCACGTGCACGTGGTCAACGCGCTGCCCAAGACCCGTTCCGGCAAGCTGCTGCGGCGCTCGTTGCAGGCGCTGGCCGAGCAGCGCGACCCGGGTGACCTGTCCACACTGGACGACCCCAGCGCGCTGGAGGAGATCCGCCGGGCGCTGGGCCGTTGACCAGGTAGCGCCGGCCGCTGGCCGGCACCCCCATCGATCCCCAGGTTGCCGGCCAGCGACCGGCACTACTCTGCGCACTTGCGCTAAGCTCGGCCTGTCATCGACCTGCAACACGCGGCGCGCGCCGGGGAACGCGCGTGCCGCCCGGGGATGGCACCCAGGGGGGCGTGCCCGCGAGGGTGCGCTGGCATTGCGCATCAAGGGAGGGGGGAGGCAATGGCATTGCTGCACGCCAAGACGGCTGCTGGCCGTCAGGAAATCGAAGACCGTAGCCGGCGCCTGCCGGCGGCACTGCGTTCAATCCTGCTGATGGTCGATGGCCATCGCGACGACACCGAGCTGCGAGGCCTGTTCGAAGGCCTGCGTGCACCACCCGATGCATTGGAACAGCTGGCCGCACAAGGCCTGATCGAAGTGATCGGCGGAAGCGCAGAGGTGGCGCCGGCGCGTGGTATCAGCACCGGCCGCG
Organism: Stenotrophomonas sp. 85239_Sma; assembly: GCF_056481725.1. Taxonomy (NCBI): domain Bacteria; kingdom Pseudomonadati; phylum Pseudomonadota; class Gammaproteobacteria; order Lysobacterales; family Lysobacteraceae; genus Stenotrophomonas; species Stenotrophomonas sp. 85239_Sma. The sequence continues at coordinate 888,569 of NZ_CM151163.1, forward strand.
AACAGGATCCGGCGCTGTACCAGCAGTTGTACGCTGCGATGAGCGAGGCGGTGCGCCGCCACCTGGGCCTGAAGGGCTACTTCATGCAGTTGAAGATCGAACGCTGCACCGATGCGCTGGCGCTGGAGCGCTTGTGCCCGGAACTGCTGGCGGCGGTGGGCAAGGCGCGCAGCCCGGCATTGGCGCAGCGCTGGTGGCAGGAAACCCAGGCGGCCCTGGTGAACGCTGGCACTGAGGTCGTGCAGGCCTGAGCCACCGCGTAAAGTGATCGGTTCACTTCCCCACAAGGAGTCCCGCGTGCAGGACGACCACGACGACACCGACACCCCAGGCTGGGACGCGATCAATGCGGCGCTGGCGCCGCTGTATGCCGGCCAGGAGCCGCGCCACTTCGGCACCGCGCTGCCGTACACGCTCGGTGGCCAGGATCCGCTGGATGGCATCAGCGTGTACTGGGCGGAAACGCCGATCCCGCACTGGCACTACATCACCTACGGCTTCTCCGAGCTGTACGCCAAGGAGAGCAGTGATGTCGCCGCCAGCGGCTATGGTTTCGAGCTGACCTTCCGCCTCGCTGCCGAAGCCGGTGAGAACGCCGGCAGCACGCCGCCGGTGTGGCCGATGAACCTGCTGCAGAACCTGGCGCGCTATGTGTTCGGCAGTGGCAACGTGTTCGAGGATGGCCACCACCTCAACGCCAACGGTCCCATTGCGCTGGAGACCGGCACGCGGCTGTGCCATCTGGCCTTCATCGCCGACCCGCAGCTTCCCGCACGCGATACCGCCAACGGTCACCTGCTGTTCCTGCAGTTGGTCGGGCTGACGGATGAGGAGATGGAGGCGGTCAAGCGCTGGTCGACGCGCGGCGTGCTGCAGGCACTGCAGCCGGCGATGCCGCTCTGGATCAGCGACCTGCATCGCAGCAACTTGCTGGAAGATCCGGCACTGGCGGCACAGGTGCAGGCCGGCAGCGAGCGTGAGGGCTCCAGCACCGGCATGCTGTTCATCGAGACGCTGGACTGGCGGCAGGAGGCGGGCGCCACCACGCTGGTGCTCGGTGCTGGCCAGGTGGCCAGCGTATGCGAGCTGCTGCCGCTGCGCCTGCGCCACGGCAAATCGCTGGAGCTGGCCAGCCGCGAGCGCCAGTGGGAATTCATACCGGCCGCGCGCGGTGACGCCGGCGTGGTGTCGGCAGACAGCGCGCGCTGGGCGTTGGATGAAACGGGGCTGCAGGCCCTGGCGGGCGTGCGCGCCGAGCGCGGCATCTACCCGGTGGCGGGGGCACTGCGCATTGAAGTGGTGCCGACCTACCTGCGCAATGCCAAGGGCGAAGTGATCCGCCAGATCGGCTGAGCGGATCGATGGAACCCATGGAACCGATGGGGTCAGATCCGTTCGCCACGCGAGCGGCTCTGACCCCCAGGTCAGGCTCAGGCCAGCCCTTCGGCCTTCAGCGCGGCCTGCACGCCGGCATCGGCGTCCATGCGCGCCTTGTAGGCGGCCAGGTTGTCCAGGCCGGACAGGTCGACCTTGGTGCCGGCGGCCCAGCGCAGGGTGATGTAGAAGTACGGGTCGGCAAAGCTGCGGAAGCCGGCCAGCCAGGGCTTGTCGGCCAGCTGCTTGTCAGCGGTCTCGAACAGGCCACGCAGGCGCTTGTGCGCGGCGGCCCGGATCGCATCGAACTGGCTCTCGTCGGCGATGAACTTGCCTGGCGCGAACAGCGGCGAGAAGGCCGGGTGCACGTCGGAATTGACGAAGGCCAGCCAGCGGGTGGCTTCGGCGCGCTGACGCGGGCTGCCATCGCCGCCGAGGCCGGCGTGCGGGAAGCTGTCGGCGATGTAGCCCATGATCGCGGCGTTCTGCAGCAGCACGAAGTCGCCGTCTACCAGTGCGGGAACGGCGCCGGCCGGATTGATCTTGAGGAATTCCGGACCCTTCAGGGTGTCCTTGTTCAGCAGTTCAACCTCGAACGGCTGGCCGGTCCACTGCAGGGCGATGTGGTCGGCGGTGGAACAGGCACCGGGCTTGCTGTACAGCTTCATGGGAACTCCAGGTGATGCGGGCGGGAAACGCCCACTATCCCAGAGCCTGGCGGCGGGCGGCAACGCTGCCGCCAGCACGGATCGTTACGACTGCCGCGGCTTGAGGTTCTGCACCTTGTAGAAGGTGTGATCGCCGATGGTGGCCACCTGGTAGGCGTTGCGCCAGTTCGGGCTGGCGATGGCCAGCGCGGCGAAGTGGCTGGCACCGGGCACGATCTCGCGGCGCTCGCCGGCCGGCAGCGCCCAGTTGCGCTCGGCGTCGAAGGCCACGTTCATCGCCTCGCTCCAGGCCGCGTCGTTGCCCAGCTGGGTGCCGGGGGAGACGATCGTCGGCGCGAACTGCTTGCGTGCGGTGACCACCTGGCACATCGAGTCGCCCCACAGGCCACTGTCGAGACGGCGCAGTGCGACCTCGGCGACGGCCTGCTGACCACGCAGGGTCTGGTCGCGGGCTTCCAGGTAAACGGTGGTGCTCAAACACAATGAATCAGCGGCCGGCTGCGGCAACAACTGCGACAGCCAGAGAATCCAGGCCAGTTTCATATAACTCCTTGCTCCGTATGGGCCGCACACTCCGGTTCCGGCCGCAGGGCGACAGGAGGCGGGGCACGACTTGGCGTCATGGGGAGGCGGCCATCGGGGCCGCCCCGTGGGCAGCCCCAAAAGAAACGATCAGTACCGATCGAGGGGCTGCGCCGGCTCACCGGAAACTGGCTGGTGAGCGGAAAGATGGCGCAAGGTAGGGGGGCGTAGCCGAACGCATCGTGAACCGCTCGGCTTGACATTCAGGTTCAACGGGGGTGACGAAAATCACATTCCGCCCCCCATTCAGGCGCTTGTCAGAGCGCGGCAGCGACCCGGCTGCCCTGATCGATGGCGCGTTTTGCATCGAGTTCCGCGGCCACATCGGCACCGCCGATCAGCTGCGCGTTGATGCCGGCCGCCTGCAATTCGGCCTGCAGCATGCGGTTCGGTTCCTGCCCGGCGCAGATCACCACATGGTCGACCGGCAGCAGCTGTTCGCTGCCGTCCACGCGGATGCGCAGTCCTTCGTCGTCCACGCCGAGGTACTCGACGCCGCCGAGCATGCGCACGCCCTTGGCCTTCAGCGTGGCGCGATGGATCCAGCCAGTGGTCTTGCCCAGGCGCGCGCCGGGCTTGCCCGGGCTGCGCTGCAGCAGCCACAGCCGGCGCGGTGAGGCCTCGGCATGCGGCTGGGCCAGCGAGCCGCGGGCCTCGAAGGTGCCGTCCACGCCCCATTCGGCCATCCAGCGCTGCGGGTCGAGAGAGGGTGACTCGCCGGCGTGGCTGAGGAACTCGCCGACATCGAAGCCGATGCCACCGGCGCCGATGATCGCCGCATTGGCACCTACTTCGACCCGGCCCAGCAGCACGTCCAGGTAGCTGACCACCTTGGCGTGATCAGCTCCGGGGAAGTCGACCTTGCGCGGCGTGATGCCGGTGGCCAGCACCACCTCGTCGAAGCCGGCCAGCTGGGTGGCATCGGCGCGGGTGCCGAGGCGCAGCTGCACACCGGTTTCCTGCAGCGCGTGGCGGAAGTAGCGCAGGGTCTCGTGGAACTCTTCCTTGCCCGGGATGCGCTTGGCCACGTTGAACTGGCCACCGATTTCGTCTCTGGCATCGAACAGGGTGACGTGGTGGCCGCGCTGGGCAGCGACGGTGGCACAGGCCAGGCCGGCCGGGCCGGCACCGACCACGGCGACCTTCTTCGGCGCGTGGGCCGGGTGATAGACCAGCTCGGTCTCGTGGGCGGCGCGCGGATTGACCAGGCAACTGGCCAGCTTGTTCTCGAATACGTGGTCCAGGCAGGCCTGGTTGCAGGCGATACAAGTGTTGATCGTCTCGGCGCGGCCGGCGCGGGCCTTGTTTGGCCATTGCGGGTCGGCCAGCAGGGGGCGCGCCAACGACACCATGTCGGCGCCGCCATCGGCGAGGATGCGTTCGGCCACCTCGGGCATGTTGATGCGGTTGGTCGCCACCAGCGGCAGTGTCACATGCGGCTTGAGCTTGGCGGTGACCCCGGCGAATGCAGCCCGCGGTACCGAGGTGGCGATGGTCGGGATGCGCGCTTCATGCCAGCCGATACCGGAATTGATGATCGTCGCGCCGGCCGCCTCGATCGCCTGCGCCTGCTGCACGATTTCTTCCCAGTTGCTGCCGTCTTCCACCAGGTCGACCAGCGACAGCCGGTAGATGATGATGAAGTCCGGACCGCAGGCCTCGCGGATGCGGCGTACGATTTCGACCGCGAAGCGCATGCGTTGGCGCGCGTCGCCGCCCCAGGCATCGGTGCGCTTGTTGGTGCGCGGGGCGATGAACTCGTTGATGAGGTAGCCCTCCGAGCCCATCACTTCCACGCCGTCGTAGCCCGCCTCGCGGGCCAGCTTCGCGCTGCGTGCGTAGTCGGCGATATGGCGCTCGACGCCGCCGGCCGAAAGCGCGCGCGGGGTGAACGGGTTGATCGGTGCCTTCAGCTTCGACGGTGCCACCGACAACGGGTGGTAGGCGTAACGGCCGGCGTGCAGCAGCTGCAGGCAGATCTTCGCGCCGTGCTGGTGTGCGGCGGCGGTGAGCTGGCGGTGCGGCCGCACTTCCCAGGGCCAGGACAGCTTGCCGCCGAACGGCTTCAGCCAGCCGACCACGTTCGGCGCGAAGCCGCCGGTGACGATCAGGCCGACGCCGCCCTCGGCGCGCTCGGCGAAGTAGGCTGCCAGCCGCGGGAAATCGCGGGCGCGATCTTCCAGGCCGGTGTGCATCGAGCCCATCAATACGCGGTTGCGCAGCTGGGTGAAGCCCAGGTCCAGCGGGGCGAACAGATGGGGGTAGGCACTTTCGTTGGCTGGCGACATGGTCGATACGCTTGCGTACGGAAGCGCGAAGCGTGCCGCGAAACGGCGGCCGGGGCAAGGGTTGCTTGGCGGGCGGTGCCGGCCGTTGGCCGGGTACATGACTACCCGTGGCCGCGCTGCGCGCTCGCCGGGCGCGGCCCGGCGCTACCCACCGGTGGGCGGCCAATCCCGAACCAGCCCAGGGTCACTCCGCACAACGGGCCGATCAGCAGGGCGAAGGCGAGGGTGCCGAGGCCAACATTGCCGCCCAGCCACCAGCCCAGCAGCAATACGCTGCCTTCAATCAGGCTGCGTACCTTCCAGATCGGCCAGCCGGTGCGGGCATGCAGGCCGGTCATCAGGCCATCGCGCGGCCCGGGGCCGAGCTTGGCGCCGATGTACAGGCCAGTGGCCAGCGCGACCAGCAGCATACCGGCGCAGAACATCGCCAACTGCCAGCCCAGGCCAACGGCCGGTGGCAGCAGCCAAAGCCCGAACTGCGCGGAGGGACCGATCAGCATCACGTTGAGCACGGTGCCGACGCCCGGCTTCTGCCGCAGCGGCCACCACAGCAACAGCACCAGTGCGCCGATGACATTGGTCGCCAGGCCGAAGGACAGCGGCGTCTGTGCGGCGATGCCCTGCGACAGCACATCCCAGGGCGCCACGCCGATGGCGGCGCGGATCATCAGCGAGGCACCGAAGCCATACAGGAACAGGCCGGTGATCAGCTGCAGCAGGCGCAGGGGCAGGGCGGTAGGCATGGCGACGCTCGGGGGGAGGAATCTGTTTCCACCGTATCCCCGTTCTCGCTTGGTCCATAGATACAGATGCCGGTCAATCCACCGCTACAGGCAGGGTCCAGCCTGCCGGTGGGGCGCTGCATGAGGCGTCAGTCGTCCCAGCCCACCAGCACCAGCTTGCCCACCGTGCGCCCACTGGCCAGGCGTTCATGCGCGATGTCCAGATTGGTGGCATTGATCGTGCCCAGCGTTTCACTGAGCGTGCCACGCAGCTGGCCGGCATCGATCATGCTGGCCGCGCGGCTGAGAATGCGGTGCTGCTCGATGCAGTCGGCAGTGGCGAAGCGCGAGCGCGCGAACATGAATTCCCAGTGGATGCCGATGCATTTGGCCTTGTAGGGATCGCCGATGCGCAGCGCGCCACGTGGCTCCACGATCAGGCCGACATGGCCCTGCGGTGCCAGCAGTTGGCCCAGCTCATCCCAGTAGTGATCGGTGTCGGCCAGATTGAGCGCAACCTGGACCGCATCGATGCCCAGCGCCTGCAACTGTGGCTGCAGTGGCTGCCGGTGGTCGATCACGTGCGTGGCCCCCATCTGCCGGCACCAATCGATCGAGGCCTCGCGCGAGGCAGTGGCGATCACTTCGAAACCTGCATGGCGGGCCAGCTGGATCGCCATCGAGCCCACGCCGCCCGCGCCGCCGATCACCAGCAGGTGCTGGCCGCCATGGCGACGATCATCCAGGTGCAGGGGCATGCGCTGGAACAGCAGCTCCCAGGCGGTCAGCGTGGTCAGGGGCAGCGCGGCGGCGTCCGCGAAGTCGAGCGTGGTCGGCTTGCGGGCGACCAGGCGCTCGTCCACCCACTGGTACTGGGCGTTGCAGCCCGGCCGGGTCACGTCGCCAGCGAAGTAGACCTCGTTGCCGGAGGCGAACAGGCTGGCCTCGTCACCGATGGCTTCGACCACACCGGCTGCGTCCCAGCCCAGCACCCGGGGAACGTCGAGTGTGGCCGGATCGGTGGCGGCCCGCTGCTTGCCGTCGACGGGGTTGACCGATACCGCTTCGATCCGGACCAGCAGGTCGCGGCCGCGTGGCGGCAGCGGCGGAGGCAGGAGGACATCGCGCAGGGCAGGGGCGAATTCACGACTCAGGGCGACGGCTTTCATCACGGCTCCGGCTGGGTTCGTGATCCCATCATAAGGTTCCTCACGTTTCCGCAAACCTGCTGAACCGTGTCCTGCAGCGCGTTGCGCAATATGTCGTTTTTGCCGCTTAAACCCCGTCAAACCCTTGCAGCGTGTGGGTCTTGCGGATTTTCATCATCCTGTATAGGGTTTCAACGTCGGACCGGCGGACGGTCGGGCGCAACACTTCACATGTTACGGGACTGTTAACATGGCCTTCACCCGCCTGAGCATAATGTTCGCGGCGGTGGCGTGCTGAATCGGCTGTCGTACATCGACGCACTAGTGCTGGCCCATGCCTCTACCGGTTTCATACCCCCGAAATAGGAGCTGTACTCAATGAACAAGAAGATCCTTACTGCCGCGCTGCTGGGCGGCCTGGCTTTCGCCCAGGCAGCTTCGGCGCAGGAGTTCGATGACCGCTGGTACCTGACCGGTTCGGCCGGCTTCAACTTCCAGGACAGCGACCGTCTGACCAATGACGCTCCGTTCGTGACCCTGGGCCTGGGTAAGTTCATCAGCCCGAACTGGTCGCTGGACGGTGAGCTGAACTACCAGAACCCGAACTTCGACAGCAACCAGGACCTGAACTGGTCGCAGTACGGCGTCTCGCTGGACCTGCGTCGCCACTTCATCAAGGAAGGCCGCGGCTGGAACCCGTACATCGTCGGTGGCCTGGGCTACCAGAAGTCGGAAGAAGAGTACGCTGCGCTCGACAACAACGGCCCGCGCCAGCGTAAGGACGGCAATGTTGCCGCCAAGCTGGGCGTCGGCCTGCAGACCACCTTCGAGAAGCGTGTTGCTGTCCGCGCCGAAGTGGCCTACCGCGCTGACTTCGACGACCAGAGCATCGCCGCACGTGACGAGAGCTGGTTCGGCGACGTGCTGGCTTCGGTCGGCGTCGTGATCCCGCTGGGCCCGGCTCCGGTCGCGGCTGCTCCGGCTCCGGCTCCGGTTGCCCCGAGCTGCGCCGACCTGGACGACGACGGTGACGGCGTCAACAACTGCGACGACAAGTGCCCGAACTCGCAGCCGGGTCAGACCATCGGTCCGGACGGTTGCCCGGTTCCGGTCTCCATCGACCTGAAGGGCGTCAACTTCGACTTCGACAAGTCGAACCTGCGTCCGGACGCCGTGGCGATCCTGAGCGAAGCCACCGAGATCCTGAAGCGTTACCCGGATCTGCGCGTTGAAGTCGCCGGTCACACCGACTCGAAGGGTACCGACGCTTACAACCAGAAGCTGTCGGAGCGTCGTGCCACCGCCGTGTACAACTACCTGACCAAGAACGGCGTTGACGCCGGTCGCCTGGTCGGCCCGATCGGCTACGGCGAGAGCCGTCCGATTGCTCCGAACACCAACCCGGATGGTTCGGACAACCCGGAAGGTCGCGCCAAGAACCGTCGTACCGAGCTGAACGTCCAGAACTAAGTTCTGACGTTCTGCAAGTAAGACACAGCAGGACCCGGCTTCGGCCGGGTCTTGTTGTTTCTGCGGCCAGAAACCTGGATCTTCATGCGCGAGGGCAACCGCTCGTCGGGTTTTTGTCCATAAAACCAATGAGTTGCCGTATTCATTGAAAGTGGCGCTTGAAAGCTGGCGCGGCATTGCTAAACTCGCCGCGTCACTTCCTTCCGTGGATGTCCTCATGCTGCGCTCTGCATCGGCCGCCGTCCTGGCGCTGGCCCTGGTTCCCGCCGCCCACGCTGCGGTCGATTGCTCGGTCAACACCAGCGCGTCGCCGCTGCCGTTGCCGGCCACGACCATCGCACCGGTGGCCGACGAGCTGTACATCCGTGGCAACCAGCTTGGCATGCCGGCTGGCGTGTTGAGCAGCAACTACGATCCATCGCAGTCGCTGGACCAGGTGCTGCAGCGCCTGCGCATCGACGGCTGCCAGAACATCGCCAAGGCCATCCCGAGCGCGCCGGCGGTGAAGCCGAACGATCCGGCGGCCTACAAGCCGCAGACCGAGTTCGACAACACGCCGTGGCGCTTCGACATGAGCCAGAACGGCAAGCGCATGACCGCCGAAGAATTCGATGCCTGGATGAAGGCGCGCGGCGTGCGCGTGGTCAAGGCGCGTCCGGCGCCGGTCGCCACTCCGGCTGCGGCCGAAGCACCGGCTGAGACCAAGCCGGTCGACAAGAAGTAAGCGCCGCGGGGAGCAGAGGCTTGCGCACGCGCCGCCCACCTGCCACCCCCGCCGCCCGCTCCCACGCACCGCGTGGGCGTGCGGTTCCGAATGCCTCCAGTGGCGTGCGCCATGGCCTGGCGCGCGTGTTGTCCAAGGCCGGCGTGTGCTCGCGCAGCGAGGCCGCGCGCTGGATCGCCGAAGGCCGCGTGCGCGTGTCCGGCCGCATCGTGCGCGATCCCGAGTTCCCGATTGGACAGCCTGCGCCATCGATCGAAGTCGATGGCCAGCCGATGGGGGCGCCGCAGCGCATGTACCTGATGCTCAACAAGCCGCGCGGCGTGGTGACAACGACGCAGGACGAGCGTGGTCGCGACACCGTGTATCGCTGCTTCGATGGTGCCGGCCTGCCGTGGATCGCGCCGGTCGGGCGCCTGGACAAGGCCAGCGAAGGGTTGTTGTTGTTCAGCAATGATCCGCAATGGGCGGCGCACCTGACCGACCCGGAGACCGGGCCGCAGAAGACCTATCACGTGCAGGTGGATCGTCTGCCTGACGAGGACACCCTGGCAGCGCTGCGCGCCGGTGTCGAAGAAGAGGGCGAGTTCCTCGTCGCCCTGGCCGTGCGCGTGCTGCGCAGCGGTGACAAGACCGCGTGGCTGGAGGTGGTCCTCGACGAGGGCCGCAACCGCCACATCCGCCGCCTGTTGGCGGCCTTTGACCTGCAGGTGCTGCGCCTGGTCCGGGTCGCGATCGGTGGGCTGCTGCTCGGCGATCTCGGCAAGGGGCAATGGCGGGTGCTGGAGGTCAGCGACCAGCAGCGGCTGGGGGCCGCCGCACCGGGCTGATCACCGCCCACGGCCGGCAGCTGCCGGCCACCGTTCCAGGCGTAGGGGGCGCCTGGCTGTCGACATTCCCGAACGGAGCCTGCCATGTACCACCCGACCCTCAACCAAACCCTGCGCTGTGCAGGCCTGCTGCTGCCGATGGTGCTGCTGACCGCCTGTGGCGGCCACAAGAAGGTGGCCAAGGCGGAAACGCCTGCCGAGACCCCGGTGGTGGAAGTAAAGACGCCGGAGCTGGATGGTCGCGGCAGCTACCGCTTCCTGATGAGCAACGGCGACAAGAAGATGACCGCCGATGAGTTCGATGCCTGGATGAAGGCCAACGGGATCCGTGTCGCCAAAGGCAACGGCCAGGACGCCGCCGCCAAGCCGGTGGTGGTGGCCAGCAAGGACCAGCCCAAGGACAAGAAGAAAAAGAAGTGACGCCTGTGGGTGTCGACCTTGGTCGACACGCCTTGACCGGTGGGGTCAGAGCCCTTTCCGCAGGAAAGGGATCCGACCCCGGCCATGATCAGCCCTTGACCACGCCCAGTTCGACACCGATGCGGGTGAAGGCATCGATCGCGCGGTCCAGGTGCTCGCGGCTGTGCGCGGCGCTGATCTGGGTACGGATGCGGGCCTGGCCCTTGGGCACCACCGGGAAGAAGAAGCCGATCGCGTAGATGCCTTCTTCCAGCAGGCGCTCGGCGAACTTCTGCGCCAGCGGTGCGTCATACAGCATCACCGGGCTGATCGGATGCACGCCCGGTTTCACGTCGAAGCCGGCGGCGGTCATCTTCTCGCGGAAGTAGGCGGTGTTCTCGGCCAGGGTGCTGCGCAGGTCGTCGGCGGCAGCCAGCATTTCGAACGCCTTGATGCCGGCGGCCACCACATGCGGCGGCAGCGAGTTGGAGAACAGGTACGGACGCGAGCGCTGGCGCAGCAGTTCGATCACCTCGGCACTGGCGCAGGTGAAGCCGCCCAGGGCGCCGCCCATGGCCTTGCCCAGGGTGCCGGTGATGATGTCGATCTTTTCCAGCACGCCCTTGACCTCGGCCGAACCACGGCCGGTGGCGCCAAGGAAGCCGGTGGCGTGGCATTCGTCGATGTGCACCAGTGCGTTGTACTTCTTCGCCAGCGCAGTGATTTCGTCCAGCGGCGCGATGAAGCCGTCCATCGAGAACACGCCGTCGGTGGTGATCAGCTTGGTCTTGCAGCCGGCGGCATCAGCGGCCTGCAGCTGCGCTTCCAGGTCGGCCATGTCGCAGTTGGCGTAGCGGAAGCGTTTGGCCTTGCACAGGCGGACGCCGTCGATGATCGAAGCGTGGTTCAGTGCATCGGAAATGATCGCGTCGTTCTCGCCGAGCAGCGGCTCGAACAGGCCGCCGTTGGCATCGAAACAGGCCGCGTACAGGATGGTGTCCTGCTTGCCGAAGAAATCGGCTATCTGCTTCTCCAGCTGCTTGTGCAGGTCCTGGGTGCCGCAGATGAAGCGCACCGAGGCCATGCCGAAGCCGTGCGTGTCCAGCGCGTCCTTGGCGGCCTGGATCAGGTCCGGGTGGTCGGCCAGGCCCAGGTAGTTGTTGGCGCAGAAGTTCAGCACCTTGCGGCCGTCGTCGAGGGTGATCTCGGCGGACTGCGGGCTGGTGATGATCCGCTCGGACTTGAACAGGCCCTGGGCGCGGATGGCGTCCAGTTCCTCGGCGTAGTGGCGGGTCAGGGCGGAGGAGGCGTCGGTCATGGCGTGGGCACGGCTCTGAACGGGGAAACCGTTGATTCTACCGGGCATCGCCGTTCGCCGACCGGGCCGGATGGGCCATCGCCATGGTCGGCGCATGTTGCATCGCAATAGCAAACTGGTTAAGAATTCGTGAACCGGAGCTGTCGCGCTCCGGCTGCTTCCGCCTTCCACGCCACGCCACCGCCCCCACCGGAGACGCTCATGAAGCACGCCCGTGCCTGCCTCGCCATTGCCGCTGCCCTGACCCTGGCCGCCCCGTTCGCCGCCAGCGCCCAGGAAAACGAATCGCCGTACAGCTGGAACGTCACCGCTGTTTCCGATTACCTGTTCCGTGGTGTGTCGCAGACCGACGAGGATCCGACCCTGCAGGCCGGTTTCACCTACACCAGCCCGGTTGGCCTGTATGCCGGCGTGTGGGGTTCGGGCGTGGATTTCGGTGCCGGTGATCCGAAGACCGAGGTCGACTACCTGATCGGCTACGGCGTGGATGTCACCGAGCGCGTCAACGTTGATGTGCTGCTGAACCGCTACACCTACCTGAAGTCCAGCCACCAGAACTACAACGAGCTGATCACCACCACCACGCTGGATGACACCTACAAGCTGACGGTGGCCTACACCAACGATGTATGGAACAGCAGCACCGATGGCTGGTACTTCGGCCTGGGCGGCAGCTGGGGCCTGCCGAAGGACTTCGCCCTGAATGCCAACGTCGGTCGCAGTACCTTCGAGGATGGCATCGCCAAGGATTACACCGACTGGAACGTCGGCGTCGCGCGCCAGTTCGGCCTGTTCAACGTCGGCCTGGGCTACTACGGCACCGACGGCAACGGCCGCGACAACTCCGGCAAGCTGGCCCACAGCCGGGTGATGCTGTCGGTCGCGATCGGGCAATAACCGGGGCCTGCGGCACCGGCGATTGCCCCGCGCATTTCACCTTATCCCTGCGCCGTTGGCGCGCCCCCTTGAACAACAAGGGGGCTCTCCTCCAGACAGGCAGCGGTACATGAAAAAGGCGCCCACAGGGCGCCCTTTTCTTTCCGGTAGCGCCCGGCCATGCCCGGCGTCGCCGTGTGCCGGGTCAATTCCAGCTCAAAACAACCTTGCCGGCCTTGCCTTCTTCCATCAGGTCGAAGCCCTTCTGGAAGTCGTCGATCGGCAGCTGGTGGGTCATCACCTTGCCGAGTGGGAAACCGGACAGCACCAGCTGGGTCATCTTGTACCAGGTCTCGTACATCTTGCGGCCGTAGATGCCCTGCACGGTCAGGCCCTTGAAGATGATCTTGTCCCAGTCGCAGCCAGCGCCCTTGGGCATGATGCCGAGCATGGCGATCTTGCCGCCGTGGTACATGCAGTCGAGCATGTCGTTGAACGCGCGCGGGTTGCCGCTCATTTCCAGGCCCACGTCGAAGCCCTCCATGTGCAGTTCCTTCATCACGTCCTTCAGCGACTGGTTGGCGACGTTGACCACGCGGGTGGCGCCCATGTCGGCGGCCAGCTTCAGGCGGAAGTCGTTGACGTCGGTCACCACGACGTTGCGCGCACCGATGTGCTTGCAGATGCCGGCGGCGATGATGCCGATCGGGCCGGCGCCGGTGATCAGCACGTCTTCGCCGATGACGTTGAACTCCAGCGCACAGTGTGCGGCGTTGCCGTACGGGTCGAAGAACGCGGCCAGCTCCGATGGGATCTGGTCCGGGATCGGCCACAGGTTGCTGGCCGGCATCACCATGTATTCGGCGAAGGCGCCGTTGACGTTGACGCCGATGCCGACGGTGTTCGGGCACAGGTGCGGGCGGCCGCCACGGCAGTTTCGGCAGTGGCCGCAGACGATATGGCCTTCGGCCGAGACGCGCTGGCCGATCTCGTAGCCGGTCACCGCCGAGCCAAGCGCGGCGACGCGACCGACGAACTCGTGGCCGATGGTCAGGCCCGGCTTGATGGTGCGCTGGCTCCACTCGTCCCACAGGTAGATGTGCAGGTCGGTGCCGCAGATCGCGGTCTTCTCCAGCTTGATCAGGACCTCGTTCGGGCCCGGGGTCGGAACCGGAACTTCTTCCAGCCAGATGCCCTTGGCTGCTTCGCGCTTGACCAGGGCCTTCATCGTTTGCTGCGCCATCGGGGTGGAACTCGTCAGGGGGAAAGCGCGGATTATAGGGTGCCGCGCGGATTTCCCATGTTGCGCTGCGGGTGCAGTGGCGGAACGAAAGGCGTGCGCCAGCGGGCGTTTCGAACGTACTGCAAACAGCAGCGCCTCCCTGGTTCGGGGGAGGGGGCGACCACGCCCCCTCAGGAGGGTTCCCGTGCGCGCGGCGGAACGAAGTGAGCCCATGACTTCCGGGGTTCGGGCCGGGGCAGGGCGGCGGGCTACAATCGAAGGTTCCACTACCAGGGGCCGCTCCATGCGCTCGAACCTGCTTGCATTCTCCATCGTCGCCAGCCTCGGGCTGGCCCAGGTCGCCCATGCCGCTGAAGGCATGTGGGTACCGCAGCAGCTGCCGGAAATTGCCGGTCCGCTGCAGAAGGCCGGCCTGAAGCTGTCCCCGCAGCAGCTGTCCAACCTCACCGGCGACCCGATGGGCGCGGTCGTCGCCCTCGGCGGCTGCACCGCCAGCTTCGTTTCGCCGCAGGGCCTGGTGGTCACCAACCATCACTGCGCCTACGGTGCGATCCAGCTGAATTCGACGGCCGAGAAGAACCTGATCAAGGACGGCTTCAACGCGCCGAAGCACAGCGATGAGCTGAGCGCCGGCCCGAACGCCCGCGTTTACGTGCTCGACCAGATCACCGACGTCACCGCCCAGGCCAAGGCGGCCATTGCCGCCGCCGGCAACGACCCGCTGGCCCGCAGCCGTGCGCTGGACGCCTTCGACAAGGCGCAGGTCGCCGCGTGTGAGGCCGAGGAAGGCTTCCGCTGCCGCCTGTACACCTTCTCCGGCGGCAACACCTACCGCCTGTTCCGCAACATGGAAATCAAGGACGTGCGCCTGGTCTACGCGCCCCCGGGCAGCGTCGGCAAGTACGGCGGCGACGTCGACAACTGGATGTGGCCGCGCCACACCGGCGACTTCTCGTTCTACCGCGCCTACGTCGGCAAGGACGGCAAACCGGCCGCGTTCTCGGCCGACAACGTGCCGTACCAGCCCAAGCACTTCCTGAAGTTCACCGACCAGCCGCTCGGCGCCGGAGACTTCGTGATGGTGGCCGGCTATCCGGGCCGCACCAACCGCTACGCGCTGGCCGGTGAGTTCAACGAAACCGCCAGCTGGACCTACCCGACCATCGCCAAGCACTACAACGCGGTGCTGAAGATGATCGATGAGGCGGGCAAGGCCGACGCCGACGTCAAGGTGAAGTACGCCGCCACCGCGGCCAGCATGAACAACGTGGCCAAGAACTACGCCGGCCAGCTGGAAGGCTTCAAGCGCATCGACGCCGCTGGCCAGAAGCAGGCTGAAGAAGCCGCCGTGCTGGCCTGGCTGAAGAAGCAGGGCGCCGCCGGCAAGCCGGCCCTGGCCGCACACGCGCAGCTGCTCAAGCACCTGGATACCAGCAGGTCGACCCGCGAACGCGACCTGTTCGTCGGTCAGTTCAACAACACCTCGGCCGTTGGCGCAGCGATCACCCTGTACCGCCTGTCGATCGAGCGCAGCAAGCCGGATGCCGAGCGTGAGGTCGGCTACCAGCAGCGCGACCTGCCGACCCTGGAAGGCGGCCTGAAGCAGATGGATCGCCGCTATGTGGCGAAGATGGACCAGCAGCTGCAGGCCTACTGGCTGGAGCAGTACGTTGCCCTGCCGGCCGCGCAGCGCAACAACGACGTGCTGAACAAATGGCTGGGCGGCAGCGATGCCAGCGCCGTCAAGGCGCTGGTGAGCAAGCTGTCGGGCACCGAGCTGGGCAGCCTGGATGCGCGCCTGAAGTGGTTCAAGGCCGACCGCGCTGCGTTCGAAGCCAGCACCGACCCGGCCATCCAGTACGCGGTGGCGATCATGCCGTCGCTGCTGAAGCAGGAAGAGCAGAAGAAGATCCGCGAAGGTGAGTCGCTGACCGCACGCCCGCTGTACCTGCAGGCACTGGCCGACTACAAGAAGAGCCAGGGCGAGTTCGTGTACCCCGATGCCAACCTGTCGCTGCGCATCACCTTCGGCAACGTGATGGGCTATGAGCCCAAGGATGGCGTGGCCTACACCCCGTTCACCACGCTGGAAGGCATCGTCGCCAAGGACACCGGCGTCGATCCGTTCGATGCGCCCAAGGCGCTGCTCGACGCGGTCAAGGCCAAGCGCTACGGCGGCCTGGAAGACAAGCGCGTCGGCTCGGTGCCGGTGAACTTCCTGTCCAACCTGGACATCACCGGTGGCAACTCCGGCTCGCCGGTGCTGGATGCGAACGGCAAGCTGGTCGGCCTGGCCTTCGACGGCAACTGGGAATCGGTCAGCTCCAACTGGGTGTTCGACCCGGTGATGACCCGCATGATCGCGGTCGACAGCCGCTACATGCAGTGGATCATGCAGGAAGTGGCGCCGGCACCGGAGCTGCTGAAGGAACTGAACCTGGCCAAATAAACCGGTTGCGGTAGTGCCGGCCGCTGGCCGGCAAACCTCGCCCCAATGACCGGAAACTCCGCAACCCCGCGACGCAGGTCGCGGGGTTTTTTCATGCCCGGCCCGGCCCGGTGCGCCGAACAGGTATCATCGCTGTTCCGCGTACTTCACAGGATGTGAACGAAACGCGGAAACCTCCTCCCCCAGGACCCCTTGCACGCATGCGCATCCTGCTTGCCCGCCACGGCGAGACGCCGTGGAACGCCGAAGGCCGCTACCAGGGCCAGATCGACATCCCGCTTTCGCCGATCGGTGAAGCCCAGGCCCAGGCACTGGGTGCCCGCCTGGCCTCGGTCGACATCACCCGTGCCGTCGCCTCGCCGCTGTCGCGCGCGCAGCGCACCGCGCAGCTGGCGCTCGGCGCCGCCCGTGCCGACATGCTGCTGACCGAGCCGGAGCTGCAGGAAATCGCCCATGGCGAATGGGAAGGGCTGCTGGCCAGCGAGATCCACGAGAAGGATCCGTCGCGCCTGCAGGCCTGGCGCGAGGAACCGGATACCGTTCTGATGCCCGGCGGCGAATCGCTGCGCCTGGTGCTGGAGCGCAGCTGGCGCGGCCTTGCCCGCGCTGCCGAAGGCCTTGGCGAACATGACACCCTGCTGGTGGTCGCCCATGACGCGGTCAACCGGGTGATCCTGTGCAGGGTGCTGGGCCTGCCGATCTCCCGTCTGTGGACCTTCCGCCAGGCACCGACCACGCTCAACCTGCTCGAAGGCGCCGACCTGGACAGCCTGGAGGTGGTGCGCCTGAACGACTGCGCCCACCACACGCCGTTTTTCGGTGAAGCCAAGCACCGCGCTCTCTGATCCATCCTCCCGCATCCACTGCTTCTGCTGGAACCGCTGCCGTGACGAACACCCCGACCACCCTGGCCGACTGGCTGGATTACATTGAACGCCAGCACCCGGCGACCATCGACATGGGCCTGGAGCGCGTGCGCGCCGTAGCCACGGCGATGGGGCTGGGGACGCCGGCCCAGCGCACCATCGTGGTCGGTGGTACCAACGGCAAGGGCTCCACCGTGGCCTTCATCGAAGCCATTGCGCGCGCGGCGGGCTGGAAGGTCGGCGCCTACACCTCGCCGCACCTGCTGCGCTACAACGAGCGCGTGCGCATCGACGGGCAGGAGGTGGACGATGCCGCGCTGGTCGCTGCGTTCAACGCAGTCGAGGCCGCGCGTGGCGAGATCACGCTGACCTATTTCGAGTACGGCACGCTGGCCGCGCTGCAGCTGTTCGCCGACGCCGGGCTGGACCTGGCGGTACTGGAAGTGGGCCTGGGCGGTCGACTGGATGCGGTCAACATCATCGATGCCGACGTGGCCGTGATCACCACCGTGGACATCGACCATGCCGAATGGCTGGGCGAGGACCGCGAAGCGATCGGCACCGAGAAGGCCGGCATCATCCGTGGCTGGAAGCCGGTGATCCTGGGCGAGACCGATCCGCCCTCGAGCGTGCTCGCACGTGCCTACCTGGTCGGTGCCAATGCGATCCGGGGTGGCAGCGATTACTTCTACGAGCCGATCGATGCCCAGCGCTGGCGCTGGCGCGACGTCGGCCTGCGCATGGAACTGCCGGCGCCGGCGCTGGCCGGCCCGATCCAGCTGGCCAATGCGGGTGCTGCCATCGCTGCGCTGCGTGCGCTGGACAAGCCGGTGCCGCGCGCCGCGTGGGCTGCCGGTATCGCGGCGGCGCGCATCCCGGGCCGCCTGCAGGCGTTCGAGCGGGAGGGTGTGCAGATCCGCGTCGACGTCGGGCACAACCCGCAGGCGGCGGGCCAGCTGGCGCGCGCGCTGAAGGCCGAAGCGGCAGCCGGGCGCACCTTCGCGGTGTACGCCGCGCTGCAGGACAAGGACGTGGTAGGCGTGGTGCAGGCGCTGCAGGACGTGGTCGGCGAGTGGACCCTGGCGGGCCTGGACGGCCCGCGCGGGCAGAGCGCTGCCCAGTTGCAGGCGCGCCTGGCCAGCACGGCTGCGGCCCAGGCACAGCGGCTTGATAGCGTCGAACAGGCGCTGGCACAGGTGTTGTCACGGGCCGAACGCGGTGACCGCGTGCTGGTGTTCGGCTCCTTCCATACCGCTGCCGCCGCGCTGCAATGGTTGCAGGGCGCCGCCTGATCCGCGTTCAGCCAATGCCGACGCCGTCCGGTCCGGCACCCGTATAATCGACTGCAACCTCCGGACAGTTGCCGCCTCACGTGGATACGCCTCTGAAACAGCGTCTGATTGGTGCCATCGTGCTGGTCGCGCTGGCCGTGATTTTCCTGCCGATGCTGGTCAAGGGACCGGCGCCGGACAGCGGTGTGGCCTCGGTGCCGATCGCCGCGCCGGATGCCCCGGCCGATGGCCAGTTCGAAACCCGTGAGCTGCCGCTGGTTGCTCCGGCCGGTGGAGCAACCGGCCTGCAGGCCGGGCAGGCCAAGCCCCTGCAGGAGGCCGCCGCCCCGGCCACTCCGCCGACCGTGGACACGTCTCCGGCCGTTGCCGCCGGCAACTACGCCGTCACGTTTGGCGCCTACGGCAGCAAGGCCGACGCCGACGCGGTCATCGCCTACCTGCAGCGCTCGCAGCTGCCGGGCTTTGCCGAAACGACCACCATCAACGGGCGCCAGGCGTGGCGTGTGCGCGTCGGGCCGTATGCCGACCGTGCGCAGGCCGAGGCTGCCCGCCTGCAGGCGGTGAAGATCCGCGCCGATGTAAAGGCCGAAGTCATCGCCCTGGACGCGGCAGCAGGCAGCAGTGCGGCGGTCGCCGCTACGCCGGCGCCGACTGCCAGCGCCCCGGCCGCGGCCACTACGCCGTCGGCCACCAGCAACCCGGTGCGCAGCGAAAGCCTGCCGCCGAGCACGCCGACGGCGGCCACCAAGCCGGAACCGCCCAAGCCGGCGCCGAAGCCGGAAGCCAAGCCCGAGCCGAAGCCGGAGGCCACCGCCAGCAAGCCGGCGGCGGCACCGGCCACGCCGGCCGCACCGGCGGCCAGTGGCGTCGGCTTCGCCGTGCAGCTGGGCGCGTTCGGCCAGGCCAACGATGCCAATGCGCTGCGCGACAAAGTCCGTGCCGCCGGCTTCAGTGCTTTCGTCGAGCAGGTGCGCACCGAAAAGGGCACCCTGCATCGCGTCCGCGTCGGGCCGGTGGCCAACCGGGCTGACGCCGAGCAGTTGAAGGCGCAGGTCGCCGCCAAGGTCGGCGTGGCCGGCATGGTCCGACCGCACCCATGACCCGCGCGCAGGCCCGTTGCCAGCGCCGCCGAAGGAGCGGGGCGCCATGATCGACGTGGTGCTGCTGATCGTGATCGCCGCCTCGACCCTGCTCGGGATGCTGCGTGGCTTCGTTGGAATCGTCATCGGCACGCTGTCGTGGCTGCTGGCTGCGTGGGCGGCCTTCGCCTTCGGCAACGATGCGGCACGCTGGTGGGCGGCGCCGGCCGCGCCCGGCGGCGAGCACTTCGTCGGCGGCTACCTGGGCGTGGGAATTGGCGTGATGATCGTGGTCGCGGTGATCGGCATGGTCATCAAGGCGATGATCCACCGCAGCATGCTGACCAGCCTGGACCGGTTGCTGGGCGGTGTGCTGGGAGCCGTGCGTGGCGGCCTGATCGCGGCGATCCTGGTGCTGCTGGCCGGTTTCACCCCGCTGACCGCCGAACCCTCCTGGAAGCGCTCGGCGGTCCGCCCGGTGCTGAACCCGGCCGTGGCCTGGATGAACGGGAAGCTGCCGCACTGGCAGGTGCCCGGCGCCGATCTGCTGCCCAAGACCTTGCCGACCGACATGCTGTCCCCATCTGCATTGATGGAGCTGGGAAAGAACGCAGGCGCCGATTTGGGAAAGCCGGGCGCGGCAGGCGATAATGGCATCCTCAACCAGGTAGTGGCGGGCGGCGGATGGCTGCGGCCCGCGAAAGCGGAACAGGGCGACGCATACGATCCGGCCGAAGTGCGCCCGGACGCCCCAGCACTGCCGGACAGTATCGAGCCGGGCGATCCGGCCAATGTCGACCGCGGGCGCGGCGACCACCGCGGCCAGGTACGGCCACCTTCCTTGTAACTGGGCACAGCCCAGCGGAGACTTCGCACCATGTGTGGCATCGTCGGAATCGTCGGCAACCAGAACGTCGCCGGGCAGTTGTATGACGGCTTGACCGTTCTCCAGCATCGCGGCCAGGATGCGGCGGGCATCGCCACGGCCAATGGCAGCCGCCTGCGGGTGCAGAAGGCCACCGGCCTTGTCCGCGATGTGTTCGATGCCCGCACCATGTCCACCCTGGAAGGCAGCGTCGGCATCGCCCATGTGCGCTACCCGACCGCCGGCTCGGAAGGCATGGACGAGGCGCAGCCGTTCTACGTCAACTCACCGTACGGCATCGCGCTGGCCCACAACGGCAACCTGATCAACACCGAGGCGCTGCGCCAGCAGGTATTCGAACAGGACCGCCGCAACGTCAACACCGATTCGGACAGCGAAGTGCTGCTGAACGTGTTTGCCTACGAACTGGAGCAGCAGCGCCAGCTCAGCCCGGAAGCCGCGATCCGCGCGGTGGCCGGCGTGCACCGCCGTTGCAAGGGCGGCTATGCGGTGGTCAGCGTGGTACTGGGCCTGGGCCTGGTTGCCTTCCGCGACCCGCATGGCATCCGCCCGCTGGTACTGGGCAAGCGCAGCCATGCCGAGGGCGACGAGTACATCGTGGCCTCCGAGTCGGCCGCGCTGGACGTACTGGGCTTCCAGCGCGTGCGTGACGTGCAGCCGGGTGAAGCGCTGGTGATCACCGCGCGCGGCGAGCTGTTCTCCGAGATCTGCGCCGAGCCGGCCGAACACACACCGTGCATCTTCGAGTATGTGTACTTCGCGCGCCCGGATTCGATGATCGACAATGTCTCGGTGCACAAGGCGCGCATGCGCATGGGCATCAAGCTGGGCGAGAAGATCCTGCGCCTGCGCCCGGACCACGACATCGACACCATCATCCCGATCCCGGATACCTCGCGCGATGCCGCGCTGGAGATCTCCAACGTGCTTGGGGTGAAGTACCGCGAGGGCTTCATCAAGAACCGCTACATCGGCCGCACCTTCATCATGCCGGGCCAGGGCGAACGCGTGAAGTCGGTGCGCCGCAAGCTCAACCCGATCCACCTGGAGTTCCGCAACCGCGTGGTGCTGCTGGTGGACGACTCGATCGTGCGTGGCACCACCAGCCAGCAGATCGTGCAGATGGCCCGTGATGCGGGCGCGCGCAAGGTCTACCTGGCCAGCGCGGCGCCGCCGGTGCGCTACCCGAACATCTACGGCATCGACATGCCGGCGGCCGAAGAGCTGGTCGCGCACAACCGCACCGTGGAAGAGATCGAGGCCCACCTGGGCTGCGACTGGCTGATCTACCAGGACCTGGAAGACATGGAAGCGGCGGTCAGCGAGGGCAACCCGGCGCTGCGCAACTTCGATTCGTCCTGCTTCAACGGCCACTACCCGACGGGTATCGAGCCGGGCTACTTC
Organism: Stenotrophomonas sp. 85239_Sma; assembly: GCF_056481725.1. Classification (NCBI taxonomy): domain Bacteria; kingdom Pseudomonadati; phylum Pseudomonadota; class Gammaproteobacteria; order Lysobacterales; family Lysobacteraceae; genus Stenotrophomonas; species Stenotrophomonas sp. 85239_Sma. The sequence goes on from NZ_CM151163.1 coordinate 910,184, forward strand.
GAGCGCATCCAGCAGTTGCGTTCGGACGACGCCAAGCACAAGCGCCGCGCCTGAGGTCCAGGCGTGGTTGCGGTGCCCGATGTTGGTGGTGACCTGCTGCGCGCGGCGCAGCAGTGCCTGGCTGAAGCCGACCCGCTGCGCAAGGTGGCGCTGACCCAGGCGTATGCGGCCGCGTTCCGTGCCGGCCGCCTGAGGGTGACCGCCGATGCGCCGCCGCCGGAACCGATCCGCATGCCTGGCCGGCCGGCTCGGCTGGTGCTGGTGCATCCGCGCGAAGTGCCGCGGCGCGGCCTGGGCGGCGTGGAAGGGCGTGCCGCCTTCATCCACGCCATCGCCCACATCGAACTCAATGCGATCGACCTGGCCTGGGATGCGGTGTACCGCTTCCGCGGCCTGCCACCGGCGTTCCATGCCGACTGGGTCAGCTGTGCCGACGACGAATCGCGGCACTTCATGCTGCTGCGCGAGCGCCTGCAGGTACACGGCCACGACTACGCCGATTTTCCCGCGCACAACGGCCTGTGGGAAATGTGCGGGAAGACCGCCCATGATGGTCTGGCGCGCATGGCACTGGTACCGCGCGTGCTGGAAGCGCGTGGCCTGGACGTGACCCCGGGCATGATCGAAAAACTGCGCAATGTGGGTGATGGCGAAACCGCCGACGTACTGGAAGTGATCCTGCGCGAGGAAGTGGCGCACGTTGCGGCCGGTTCGCGCTGGTACCGCTGGTACTGTGATCGCGCCGGTGTCGAACCGCGCGCGCGGTTCAAGGAGCTGCTGGTGGAATACGCCGGCGGCTACCTGCATGGGCCGTTCAACATCGAAGCGCGCCTGCTGGCCGGCTTCGATGCCGACGAGCTCGCCAACCTGGTCGAACAGGCCGGCTGACAGAAAAGGGGACGGAGGGGATTAAGTCGTTTGTGGCACAAACGACTTAATCCCCTCCGTCCCTTTTTTCATGCGTTCGGCAACACCACGCGCTTGCCATCCACGGTGGGCCGGTTGATGTAGAACAGGCCGGGACCCGGCCTGTAGGGCAGTTCGCTGACGCCGGCATCGGCGGCGTAGGTCAGTGCAGTGTCGCCCAGTGCATCGAAATTCCAGTGTGCCGACTGCATCAGGTAGCGTCGGCGCAGCAGCGCCTCCTGGGGCTGGGTCAGCGCCTGTCCGGCCACCAGTCGGCGTGCGATCGGCTGCAGGGAGGACGGCAGCTCCCAGCCGGGAACTCCAGCGGCATTGGCGGTCCATTGCACGCCGGCATCGATGGCGTGCTGCTGCATCACCTGCAGCGCGATCAACTGGTAGCGCCAATCGATGCGCCGGCGCAGCACCGCAGCCGCGGTGACGTACAGCACCGGGGAGAGCAGCACGCTGCGGCTGCCGGCGCGACGCTGCTGTTGCCACTGGTGCCAGACATCCACCCAGACCTCCTTTTCACCCACGCCCAGCTGCTGCCGCCAGCGCTCGGCATCGGCCTGCGTTTCGGCGTAGGCCGTGGTGGCCTGCAGCAACGCCAGTGGAGGGACCTGGTAGTCGGCAACGGCCGGGCGACGCAACTGCTGCCGGCGCGGGCGGCTGAGCAGCTTGGGACCTTCTTCCAGCTGGTTGTAGCCACCGCCGATGTTGGCGTGCACGCCGGGCAGGGCGATCTCGGTGAACGGCGGTGCCACCGTGGTCAGTGGATAGTGCTGGCGATGTTCGTCGCGCGCGGTCAACTGCACCACGCGCGCAGCGATGCCGCTGCGCAGGGCGAGCTGCGGGTGTTCGTCGGCGCGGCCACCACTGACCGCAACCACGGTGTCGAACAGTCCGATGAAGCGCAGCACCGGCGTGACGGCGGCGAAGTGCACAGTGCAGGGCAGGCCGGCGCCCTGCAGCAGCTGGCGCCAGCGCGCGCTGTCCCAGGCCTGCAGCTGGTTTGCGATATCACGTGCCGCGGCAGCACCGCGCGAATAGCCGAACAGATCCACCTGCACGCTCTGCAGCGGTCGTTGCCAGCGCGCGGACAGCTCGGCCAGTGCCGCCGGCAGCAGCACCTGCAGCGCGCGCTGCACTTTCGCGCGAACGCCACTGGCACCGATGCCGAAGGCCAGTCCGATCAGATCGTCATCGGCATCATCGCGGGTGCCCACGCCCTCGACATAGATCGACAGCGAAGGCACGGCCATCGCATCGCGGCGGCTGTCCGGATACAGCTGTTGCAGGCGCGCGATGTTGGTCAGGCCGTTGTCGTAGCTGCTGGTCAGCCGGCTCTGGTAGGTCGAATCATCATCCGCGCGCAGCTGCGCCGGGCGTGGCTGCGGAACCTGTGGGCGACCGCGCGCCAGGTTGTGTGCGTTGTTGCGGGTGCCATCGAAGAACAGGCCGATCCGCAGCAAGCCGACATCTTCGTCCGTGTCCTGCGATGGTGCCATGTGCATTCCCCGTCGTGGCTGCGTCACGGTAGCGCGAAAGCGGTGTATTGGCGAAGTGTAGTGACGCTTTTGACCTGACTGAACGCAGATGCGGTAGATCACAAATCCCGACTTTCATTTCACTCGCCTATTGAATTCACACGACCCGCGCAGGCCAGATGGCCAAACCCGGCAAACCGGGTCGTGCTGCATCAACGCTGTTCACATCATTCAAGGAGCGACGCAATGTTGTCCAGATCGATTGGTAAAGCGGCAGGTGGCCTGGTCCTGGGTTTGTCGGTGGCAGCGGCCGCGCATGCCGCACCGTTGTTCGAGCCGGTGACGGTCATCAGCCGCGCATCGGCAAGCAGTGAGCCCGCACTCGGCAAGTTGCTGGCCACCCCGTCCACGGCGACGGTACAGGAAGTGCGTGTCGATGCAGCAGCCACTGCACAGCCGCAGCTGGAATTCGAATTGCTCGGCCAGCGCGTGCAGGCGGTGCGCAGCAAGGTTCAGGCGCTGCCCGATGGCGGCAGCATCTGGTACGGCCAGTTCCGTTCGCCCTCGGACAAGCTGACCGCGGCCACCTCCAACGGCCAGGACGATCCCGGCAATTCGCTGATCCTGGTGCGCTCGGGCGATACCATCACCGGCTCGATCCGCAAGGATGGAAAGCTGTACCGCCTGCGCCCGCTGGGCAACCGCCACGTGCTGGTGGAAGTGGATGAGTCGCGGATGCCGGCCGACCATCCGGCCGATTACAACCAGCTGCCGAAGATCCCGATGGGCAACAATGATCGCCTCGGTATCGCCCAGGCTTCGTCCGGCACGCCGGCGACCATCCGCGTGCTGGTGGTGGCGACGAATGCTGCGGTGGCTGCCTATGGCGGCAACATGCAGTCGCTGGTGCAGCTGGCCGTGGCCGAATCCAACCAGGGCTACACCAACAGCAACGTCGGCCTCACCCTGCAGCTGGCCGGGTACGAGACCACCAGCTACGCCGAGTCCGGCAACTTCACCACCGACCTGACCCGCTTCCGCAACACCAGCGACGGCTACATGGACAGCATCCATACCAGCCGCAACAACACCGCCGCAGACGTCGGGGTACTGCTGATCAACAACGGCAGCTACTGCGGTTTGGCCTCGGGCATCGGATCGACGGCGTCGACGGCGTTCGCGGCGGTGTACTGGGATTGCGCGACCGGCTACTACTCGTTCGCGCACGAGATCGGCCATCTGCAGAGCGCGCGGCATGACATCGCCACCGACCCGAGCACGTCGCCGTACGCCTACGGCCATGGCTACCGCTATGAGCCGGCAACCGGCACCGGCTGGCGCACGATCATGGCCTACAACTGCACCCGCAGCTGCCCGCGCCTGAACTACTGGTCCAACCCGAACATCAGCTACAGCGGCATCCCGATGGGCAATGCCAGTACCGCCGACAACCAGCGCGTGCTGGTCAATACCAAGCACACGATCGCGGCATTCCGCTGAGCCTGTATCGTCCGCGGCCGCCTCGTGCGGCCGCGGATTTCCGGCCCGCGCGCATCAGCTGCGGGCGAGGGTATCCAGCGTCCAGCCGCTGGCATCCACGCGCAGCACCGAACCCTGTTCGTACCAGTCACCCAGCACGATGCGGGTGCGCTCGCGACCACCGGCCTGCAGCGTGTGGATCGCCGGCCGGTGCGTATGGCCATGGATCATGGTGTCCACGCCATGGCGCACGAAGGTGGCATCGACTTCGGCAGCGGCCACGTCGGTCACCGACTCGAACTGTGCACGATCGTCCTGTTTCATTTCAGACTGGCGCGCCTGGCTGGCTTCGCGGGCCTTCTGCGCGAACGCGATGCGTGCGGCCAGCGGCTGAGAAAGGAACTGCGCCTGGAACGCCGGGTCGCGGGTCTGTGCACGGAACTGCTGGTAGGGGATGTCATCGGTGCACAGCAGGTCACCGTGCTGCAGCAGCACGGGTCGGCCGTACAGTTCGATCATGCACGGGTCGGGCAGGATGCGCAGGCCGGCACGGCGCGCGTAATCCTCGCCGAGCAGGAAGTCGCGGTTGCCGCGGATGAAGTACACCGGCACGCCGCTGTCGGACAGCGCCTTCAACGCATCGGCGACGGCATCGGCGGCGGGCGAGGGCGTGTCGTCGCCGATCCAGGCTTCGAACAGGTCGCCAAGAATGTACAGCGCATCGGCGCCGGGCGCCTGCTCGCGCAGGAAGCGCAGGAACAGGTCGGTGATCTCCGGACGGCTGGGGTCCAGATGCAGGTCGGAAATGAACAGCGTGGTCATGCCCGCATTCTAGGCCATCGACGATGACGGTAGCGCCGCCGGCATTGTGGGGGTCAGATCCCTTTTCCGAAGGAAAAGGGATCTGACCCCGGGCTACACCGGCAGCGGCAGCCAGGCCAGGCTGGCCGACGCCAGCAGCACCGCGATGCCCGTCGCCGCCAGTACGTCGCTGGGGTAGTGCAGGCCCAGAACCACCCGCGACAGCGCGACGCCGGCGGTGAAGGGGACCAGCAACGGTGCCAGCCAGGGGTAGTAGGCCAGGGCGACGATGGTGAACGACACCGCATGCAGGGTGTGCCCGGAGGGGAAGCTGAATTCGTCCAGCGGTGCCACCCAGGCGCGGATGCGCAGGTCGGCCGCATAGGGCCGCGGGCGCCGGGTCCAGCGCTTGAGGCCCTTGTACAGCAGCAGCGCGGCCAGGCCGGTGGCGGCCATGTGCACCGAGGCGCGCAGGCCATCGAATCCGTCCAGCACCACCAGCGCACCCATCAGCACATACCAGAACACGCCATCGCCGAGCCGGCTGATGATCGAGAACAGGCGGCGCACCCGGCGGCGCCGGCAGTAGTGGTTGGCCCGTCGGCACAGGCGTGCGTCGCGGTCGGCCAGCAACTCAAGCCGCGTGGTGCGCATGGCCGCTCCTCCTCGACTGTGCCAGTTCGGCCAGCAGGGCATCGAACTCGGCTACCACCTGCTGTGGATGCAGGCGCTTCATCGCGCGCGCGGCGTTGCCGCCCAGTTCGCGGCGTTGCGCGTCATCGGCAGCAAGCTGCACGGCGGCCTCGATGAACTGCTCGTCACTGCCCACCGCCGCGCCGTTCTCGCCGTTGCGCAGGTACTCGCGTGCAGCACCATAGTCGAACGCCACGGTGGCTACACCGCTGGCCATGCTTTCCAGAGTCACGTTGCCGAAGGTCTCGCTGCGGCTGGGGAACAGGAACAGATCGCCGCTGGCGAAGTGCCGGGCCAGGGCGTCGCCGCGCTGGATGCCGCAGAAGATGAAGTCGGGATTCTCGTGTGCCAGCCTCTCGCGGGCGGGACCCTCCCCCACCCACACGAAGCGTGCCTTGGGCCGGATCTGCTGCAGCCGGCGGAATGCCTTCACCGCCAGGCCAAGGTTCTTCTCCGCGGCAATGCGGCCGACATAGATCGCCACCAGGCCATTGCCATCGACGCCCCATTCCTCGCGCAGCGCAGGATCGCGCCGGCCCGGATCGAACTGTTGGCTGTCCACCGCGCGGGCCAGCAGGCGCACGCGCTCGAAGCCCTGTTCGCCAAGGAACTGCTGCAGCTCGCGGGTCGGCACCAGGGTGGCGTCCGCCTGGTTGTGGAACCGGCGCATCCAGCGCATGGCGGCAGCCTGCAGCCACGCCACGCCATAGTCGGGCAGGTATTCGTCGAAGCGGGTGTGGAAGCCGCTGGCGACGGGAATCCCGAGGCGGCGTGCAGTACGCAGCGCGGACCATCCGAGTGGACCTTCGGTGGCGATGTAGACCGCATCCGGGCGCTGCTTCTGCCAGTGGCGGCCCAGCCGGATCGGCGCTGGCAGGCCGAAACGCAGGCCGGGGTAGCGGGGCAGGGCGGCACCAGGAACCAGCAGCGTGCCCGGCGCCGAATCCAGTGCTTCGCTGGACTGGCGGGGGCGCACCAGGTCGATCTCGTGCCCGGCTGCGCGCAGACCCTGTTCCAGCCCCTGCACGGTGAGGGCAACGCCGTTCACTTCCGGTGGATAGGTCTCGGTGACGATGGCATAGCGCATGGCGGGCCTCCCGGTTTCCGGCATGCTCGGGCCTGGCGATGTAGCCGACATGACCGCTTTGCGACGGTCAGATGACGGCGGCGCCGGCCACCGTATGGAGGCCCTGCCCCCCTGAAAAAACCACGGCCCCGAAGGGCCGTGGTCGTAGTGCTTCACATCACAGCGCGATGGATCAGAAGCGCTGCTGGTACTTCATGTAGACGAAGCGGCCGATGTCGTAGCCACCGTAATACGAGAAGGCCGAGTTCGGCTTGGTGTACATGATCGGGCCGGTCTTCTCGAACACGTTGTTGGCACCGACCGAGACGGTGGCATCCCACGGCAGCGAGTAACGGAACTGCACGTCGTGGAAGGTGACCGAACCACGCTCGTTGTAGTTGCGTGCGCCCTTGTACCACGGGGCGTACACGCCCGGATCGGAGCACTCGTCCGGATAGGCACGGATGTCCACGCACTGTTCCTTCACGCCGGAATAGTAGCGCGCGGTCCAGCTGACGCCGAAGTTGCCCAGATCCCAGCCCAGCACCAGGTTCGAACGGACGCGGAAGTTGCTGCCGATGCCATTGGAGACAGTCGGCACCACCGTGCTGTCGTTGGTCGAGCGGAACTCGCTCTTGCTGACATAGGTGGTGGCCCAGCCAGCGTTGAACTTGCCGACGCTGGTTTCCATGCGGTAGTTCAGGTCCAGGTCGTAGCCTTCGGTTTCCATGAAGCCGGAATTGCGGCTGCCGAACTGCAGGGTATCGACGATGCCGGCGGTCGGGCCGGTCGACTTGTCACGGGTGAAGCGCTGGCAGCGTGCATCGATGCCCTGCTCGTAGCAGTCGATCAGGATCTGGGTCGGGCTGTCGGCAACGATGGTGTTGTCGATGCGGATCTTCCACCAGTCCAGCGATGCATTGAAGTTCTTGATGAAGCTCGGACTCCAGACCAGGCCCAGCGTCTTGCTGGTCGAGGTTTCCGGGGTCAGGGTCGGGTTGGAACCCGACACGAACGGCACCGGCGTCGCATCGACGGAAGTGGCGACCGGCTGATTGCCCTGGCGCAGCTGGCGGAAGGTTGCAGCGTTGGCGATGTCACGGGCGCAGCGGGCGCGAACCTCGGCGCTGGTGCGCGAGGAGCCGAACTGCACGTCGCAGGGATCGCTGAACTGGGCGAAGGTCTGCGAGCCGCCACCGTACAGATCGCTGATGGTCGGGGCGCGGAAGCCTTCAGCCCAGGTACCACGGACCAGCAGCTGGTCGAACGGCTTCCACTTGAAGCCGAACTTGCTGTTGAGCGTGTTGCCGAAGGTGTCGTAGTCCGAGAAGCGGGTGGCACCGTTGAAGGTCAGTTCCTTCGCGCCCGGCAGGTCCGCCAGCACCGGCACGTTGATTTCCAGGTACGCCTCGTTGACCTTGTAGCCGCCACCGGTCGGGCCCGCGGCCAGGTTGGTGGTGGCGCCGGCCTGCGCCAGCGGATCCGGACGGTACTCACCGGTTTCCTTGCGGCTTTCCACACCGAAGGCGAAGCCCAGGTCACCTGCCGGCAGGGTCACGATGGAACCGGCGATGTTGGCGAAGAAGTTCTTGCTGGTGGTCTTGCCGGTGGTGACTTCCGGCGGGAACAGCCAGGCCTGCAGTTCGGCGTTGCCATCGATGCCGTTCGGATCGATCGTGCCGTAAGGCACCAGCGGGTTCCACGGCTTGCACACGTCATAGGAGATCGGCGCGGCAGCGGTGCCGCACTGGACCTTGCCGGTGGCCGCATTGTAGAACGACGGGCCGACGCCGCCAGCGACGCGCGCCTTGTGCAGGTTGCCGGTCGCGATGGTTTCCAGTTCGTTGCGGTTGTACTGGTAGCCCGCTTCCCAGTCGAAGTAGCGGCTGCCGATCTCGAACGAACCGTCGAACGACGCCACCGCACGGTAGGTCTTCAGCTCGCTGGTGGTCACGCGCGGCACTTCCCAGGTACGGCGGTTCCAGGCCACGGCGGTCGGGGTGGCGTAGCCATGCTGGCGGCCGAACGGGTTGAAGTAGCTGTCGATCGACATCGAACCCACGCCAGCGGTGCTCGACTGCAGCGGGTAGCCGGCGATCTGGCGCACGGCCTTGCGCTTGTTGTAGCCCAGCTCGGTGCGGAAGTTGACGTTGTCGGTGATCTTGAAGCGGCCGTCGAAGTACACCGAATCACGCTTGAGCGGGAAGTTCAGGTGCATCTGCTCGTTGGCGTTGCTGACGTCGCCGGTGAACGCCGACGGATCGGTGATGTGGTAGTTCGCCGGGTTGGTCGGGTCGGCACCACGATTGAGCGAGTAGTTGCAGCCGTCCTTCGCGTTGGTGCAGCCCGGGCGACCCTTCAGGCCAGTGAACTGGCCCCACTGGCTGATGGTAGTCCAGTTGGTCAGGTTGTCGGCATGGCGGTCGGTCAGGCCATAGGCGCTGAAGCCGCGGTCCTTGGCCCACACGGCCTTTTCTTCGGCATGTTCGGCCGCGACGGTCAGCGAAATGCGGTCGTTGCTCCAGCCTGCCACCACGTCGAAGCGGTCACGCGCGCCGTCGCCCTGGCTGAACTGGCCGTGGTAGACGTTGGCGGTCACACCGGTGACATTGGAGCGGGTGATGATGTTGACCACGCCGGACATGGCATCGGAACCGTAGATGGCCGACGCGCCATCCTTCAGCACTTCGATGCGCTCCACCGCCGACACCGGAATCGTAGAGATGTCCTGGTAACCGGAGGTGCTGATGCCCAGGCGCTTGCCGTTGATCAGCACCAGCGTGCGCTGGGTGCCCAGGTTGCGCATGTCGATGTACGACCCCCCCGCGTTCTCGCCGGCGGTCAGCGCGTTGGCGCGGCTGATCGCCGGGCTGCCCATTGCGGTGACGTTCTGCAGGATGTCGGCGACCGAGCTGAAACCCTGCTGCTCGATGGCCGTACGGGTGATCGCGAACACCGGCTGGGCGGTTTCCACGTCCACCTGGCGGATGCGCGAGCCGGTGATCTCGATGCGATCGAGGTTGGTGGGAGTGGCGCTGCTGCCGTCCTGGGCAAACGCGGGCAGGGCGGCCAGCGTCGCGGTGGTAGCCAGGGCGTAGCGGATGGCCTGCCCCAGTGCGGTGGTGCGTGAAGTCATGGCGAGCTCTCTCTCTCAGGTCGTGCAAAGGACGCCAAAGTGGGCGTCGAAGGAGCCAGCAGGGTCGATGACCGAGCCGGTGACCCGATAGTAGTCTCGTTGGTTAATGCCCTGTAAAGAGTTCGTATCAATCTATGTCACGCTGCATCTCCTTCCTTCACGAAACGTGAACAAAAGCAGGTGCTTACGTGAGGGGTGCGATCGCCCGTACCGCGCCGTTGTGTTGCGAAGCAGCATAAAAAACCGCCAGACTGCGCAAAGCGGGAGTGGGAAGTGCGTCACCCCTGCTGTCCTGTGGACAACAGGGGACAGCGTATTCAGGCCACGAACGGACGGAACTGGATGCCCAGCCCGGCGATGCCGTCGGTCTCGCCGATCAGGTCGGCGCGCAGCAGCGGACGGGCATCGATGAAGGCCTGCGGCACGATCAGTGACAGGCGGTTGTCGTCGGCGGTCAGTTCCAGCGCCGGCAGCGGGTCGTCCTCATGGGCGCGGTTGAGCAGCACCGCCAGGCGCAGCAGGGCCGCCAGCCGGCGTGCGGTCAGCAGCAGGCGCTCGGGCAGGGCGTCGAATGCGGTCTTGGTCACGCTGCGGCGGTGGCTGCGCACCAGGGCGGCCAGCATCTGCTGCTCCTGGCGCGAGAAGCCAGCGATATCCGAGTGCTCGAGCACGTAGCTGCCATGCACGTGGTAGCCGCTGTGCGCGATCATCAGGCCCAGCTCGTGCAGGCGCGCGGCCCAGCCGAGCATGCGCGCATCGTCGGCATCGAGCCTCCAGCGTTCCTGCACCTGCTCCAGCAGCGACAGCGCGGTGTCCTGCACGCGGTCGGCCTGCACCGTATCGATGCCATAGCGCTGGCTGAGTGCGGCCACCGATTCATCACGCAGGTCGTTCTCGCCGGCGCGGCCGACGATGTCATACAGGATGCCTTCGCGCATCGCCGCCTTGCTGACCAGCAGCTTCTGCAGGCCCAGCGCCTGGAACGCCGCCTCCAGCACCAGGATGCCGCCGGCGATGATCGGCCGGCGGTCGCTGGACAGCCCCGGCAACTGGATGTCGTCGATCTTCTTGGCCTTCAGCAATTCATCTCGCAGCTGGGGCAGCGCCTCGGCGGTGATCGCGCCCTTGCTCAGCTTCATCGTTGCGCAGATCTCGCTGATCGCCTTGTGCGTACCTGAAGACCCCAGTGCTTCCTGCCAGCCCAGCGCGCGGTACTTGCTGGCGAACGGCTGGAACTCGCGGCCGATTTCGGCCAGCGCGTCCTTCCAGCGCTTCTTGCTCAACTTGCCGCCGGGGAAGAAGCGTCGGGTGCTGGCGATGCAACCGGCCTGCAGGCTTTCGCGCTCCAGGGTCTGCATGCCCATGCCGATGATGAACTCGGTCGAACCACCGCCGATGTCGATCACCAGCCGGCGCTGGCCGGGTTTGGGTGGTTGCGCGTGGGCCACGCCAAGGTAGATCAGGCGAGCCTCTTCGCGGCCGCTGACCACTTCGATGGCATGCCCCAGTGCGGTTTCGGCGGGGACCAGGAACGACTGCGGCGAGCGCAGCTGGCGCACGGTGTTGGTGGCCAGTGCGCGTACCCGGTGCGGCGGCACATTGCGGATGCGCTGGCCAAAGCGGGCCAGGCATTCCAGCGCGCGCTGCCGGGCAGCGGATGAGAGTCCACCCTTGCCATCCAGGCCGTCGGCCATGCGCACGGTTTCGCGCAGGCGGTCGATCACCCGCAGCTGGCCGAGCGTGTAGCGCGCGATGACCATGTGGAAACTGTTGGAGCCAAGGTCGATGGCGGCCAGCAGGTCGCCATCCTGCAATGCGGGCGGAGTCGTGGTGGTATGCGGCATGGACGAATGTTAGCCGAAGGGGCGGTGTGCTCGTCACCGCGCGGCCTTCACATTTTGGAAGAGGGGAGTGCGGCAGGGCAGCGCCCTGCACGTGCCGAACCGGCGGCAACAGCAACAGCAACAGCGGGCTATCCGTGGGATGGCGGGGTGGGTCCGGTTGAGGGGGACGGCGCAAGTACGTCCCTGCGAGCTTGGTCGCGCCTGCTCGTGTGCGCTGTCCTGCGCACACGGCAAGACCGGGGCTGGGCATCCTGCCCAACCCGCCCGAGGCATGCCTCGGGCCCATGCCGCTCACGCCCCCTCAACCGGACCCACCCCGCCTTCGACATAATTCCGCGATCTGATGGTGGGTGCCGACCGTTGGTCGGTACTGATCCAATCCCGACCAAAATCGGTGCCTACCGCTCTTGGTAGGTGTCCACCTTGGTCGACACACCGGGCTACAGCCCCTGCATCAATGCCATCTGTGCTGAATGCGGTGCCTCGTCGTGGGCCGGCGCACGCTTGTGGTAGACGCCGTCGGCGTCCAGTTCCCAGGCGTTGAGGTTGTCGTCCAGGTAGTTCTGCAGGACTTCGCGGTATACCCGCTTGGCCAGTGCCGGGTCGAGGATCGGGAAGCAGGTCTCGACCCGGCGCAGCAGGTTGCGTTCCAGCCAGTCGGCGCTGGCGCAGTACATTTCCGGTGCGCCGTCGTTGCCGAACCAGTAGACGCGGCTGTGCTCCAGGAAGCGGCCGACGATCGAGCGCACGCGGATGTTGTCCGAGATGCCCGGCACGCCGGGTCGCAGCGTACAGGCGCCGCGAATGATCAGGTCGATCTGTACGCCGGCCTGCGAGGCGGCGTACAGCGCGCGCACCACCTGCGGTTCGTTCAATGCGTTCATCTTGGCGATGATCCGCGCCGGGCGACCGGCGGCGGCAATGCGCGTCTCGCGTTCGATGCGGCCGAGGATGCCGGTGTGCAGGGTGAAGGGGGACTGCAGCAGGCGCTTGAGCTTCATCTTCGAGGCCAGCCCGGACAGCTGCTGGAACAGCAGGTGCACGTCATTGCCGATGTCCGCATCGGCGGTAATCAGGCTGATGTCGGTGTACGCGCGGGCGGTGCCGCTGTGGTAGTTGCCGGTACCCAGGTGCACGTAGCGGCGCAGCTTGCGGCCCTCGCGGCGCACGATCAGCAGCATCTTGGCGTGGGTCTTGTAGCCGACCACGCCATACACCACCTGCACGCCGGCTTCCTGCAGGCGATCGGCCAGGCCGAGGTTGGCCTCTTCGTCGAAGCGCGCGCGCAGTTCCACCACCACCGTCACATCCTTGCCGTTGCGCGCGGCCTGGATCAGGGCGTCGACGATCAGCGAATCCTTGCCGGTGCGGTACAGGGTCTGCTTGATCGCCAGCACGTTGGGATCGACCGACGCCTGCCGGATCAGCTCCAGCACTGCGGTGAAGGCATCGAACGGGTGATGCAGCAGCAGGTCGTGGCGCGCGGTGGTCTCGAAGATGCCGTCGCTGTCGCGCAGGGTACGCGGGGTCATCGGCGGGTACTTCAGGTCCGGCTGTGCGATCAGGTCGTAGAGCTGGATGATGCGGTTGAGGTTGACCGGTCCATCGATGCGGTACACCGCGTTCTCGGTCAGGCCGAAATTCTGCAGCAGGGTGCGCACGATCTCGCGCGGCATGTCCTGCGCGATTTCCAGGCGCACCGCCGGTCGGTAACCACGGTCGACCAGCTCGTCGCGCAGCGCCAGTGCCAGGTTCTCCACCTCCTCCTCGTCCACTACCAGCTCGGAGTTGCGGGTGACGCGGAACTGGTAGGCGCCCTGGACTTCCAGGCCCGGGAACAGCTCATCGACGAAGGTGGACAGCACCGAGGACAGGAACACGAAGTTCTGCGGGCCGCCGAGCTTCTCCGGCAACTGGATGATGCGTGGCAGCGAGCGCGGCGCACGCACGATGGCCAGGTGGCCGGCGCGGCCGAACGCATCGGTGCCCTTCAGCACCACCACGATGTTCAGCGACTTGTTGAGGATCTTCGGGAACGGATGCACCGGGTCCAGGCCCAGCGGCGACAGCACCGGCATGATCTCGTTGCGGAAGTAGGCGCGCAGCCAGCGCTTCTGGCGGTCGGTCCAGGAATGGCGGCCGAGCACGCCGATGCCTGCGTCCATCAGTGCCGGGCGCAGGGTCTCGTTCCAGCAGCGGTACTGCTGGTCCACCAGTTCGGCGGCGCGGTCATGGATGGCATTGAGGATCGCCTGCGGGCTCATGCCGTCGGGTGCCGGCGGCAGGCCGAATTCCTGTGCGTGGCGCACGGCCGCAGCACGGATCTCGAAGAACTCGTCGAGGTTGGTGCAGGAGATGCACATGAAGCGCAGGCGCTCCAGCAGCGGCACCTGCGGGTCCATCGCCTGCGCCAGCACGCGGAAATTGAAATCCAGCTGCGACAGCTCGCGGTTGATGTACAGCGCCGGGTCGCGCAACGGATCGTTGTCCGGGCTCACGGGGAGGGGGAGGGATCCGAGGCTGCTCATGGCGTCATTCTTCGATGGAGGTCAGGGGGGCGGACTCGCGCGGGCGCACGTGGTCGGCATCGAAATGGCAGGAGAACACCGAACCCTTGCCGACCTCGCTTTCAATCTCCAGCCGTGCGTGGTGCAGGCCGAGGATGTGCTTGACGATGGACAGGCCCAGCCCGGTGCCGCCGCTCTCGCGCGAGCGGCTGCTGGAAACGCGGTAGAAACGTTCGGTCAGGCGCGGCAGGTGGGTGGCCGGGATGCCGTAGCCGGAATCGCGCACCGCCAGCACCGCGCCGTCGCCCTCGCGGCGGAACTCCACCGCGATGCGGCCCCCGGCCGGGGTATAGCGCACCGCGTTGGTGACCAGGTTGGAGAAGGCGCTGTGCAGTTCCTTGGTCGAACCCTGCAGGTCGACACCGGCGAGGTCGTCGATGCTGATCTGGTGGCGGCCCTGGCTGTGCGCCTCGGCCTCGCGGCGCAGCGTCGCCAGCATCGGCTGCATGGCCACGGTCTCTTCCTCGCTGTGTTCCTGCGATTCGAGGCGCGACAGGGTCAGCAGGTCTTCCACCAGCTGGGCCATGCGCTGGCTCTGCTTGCGCATTTCTTCCAGCATCGGTCCGGTTCCCGGGAAATCCTCCGGGTCCATCATGTCCAGGTAGCCGTGGACCACGGTGAGCGGGGTGCGCAGTTCGTGTGAAACGTTGGCCACGAAGTCACGGCGCACCTGTTCCAGGCGCAGGAGCTTGCTGACGTCGCGGGCGATCAGCAGCCAGTAATCCGACGAATAAGGAATCAGGCGCAGGTTCAGGCGGATCGCCGGATCGACCGGCGAGGGCACGTCCAGGATCGGTTCGGCATTGCGGCCACCGGCCAGCCAGTGGGCCAGCGGCATCGGCTGCAGGCGTTCGACCAGGGCCTCGCCAAGGTCGCCGGGATGGTGCAGGCCGAGCAGGGCGGTGGCCGCTTCGTTGAACCACTGCACGCGCTGGCTGTTGCGGTCCAGCACCACCACCGCATCGGGCAGCGCGGCGGCGGCGGCGCGGTAGCTGCGCAGCATGTCCAGCAGGCGGCGCTTGCGCACGCGCATTTCCACCTGGTTGCGATACAGCAGGCGGTCCAGTTCGTTCCAGACGCCAGTGCCTTCCTCGGCGGTGTCCCAGCGCTGGCGTGCGGTCAGGCGGCGCAGCACGCTGCGCAGGCGCCAGTAATGCCAGGCCAGGGTGGCCAACGCGCCCAGTGCGATGCACAACCACAGATGGCCCGTGAACCACCCCACCAGTCCGGAGAACAGCAGTACCGCGGCAACGGTGGCCAGGGTCTTCAACCAGGCAGAGCGGATGTGGCGGGGCATTGCGGTCTCGTCGTTGAGGTGCGGCGGTTCACTGGGGTGAACCGAGGGTTATAGCAGAGTTGCCGGCACCGGCACCCGCAGGTGCGCGGCGCCGGCACGACGAGACTCAGGTGGCCGTGGAGAAGCGGTAGCCGGCGCCGCGCACGGTCTGCACCATGTTCTCGGCGTTGAACGGTTCCAGCGTCTTGCGCAGGCGGCGGATATGCACGTCGATGGTGCGCTCCTCCACGTACACGCTGCCGCCCCACACATGGTCCAGCAGCTGGGCGCGGGTATAGACGCGCTCCGGGTGGGTCATGAAGAAGTGCAGCAGGCGGTATTCGGTCGGGCCGATCGGCACCGGCTGGTCGTTGGCAAACACGCGGTGGGCAGCGCCGTCGATGCGGATCGGGCCGACCGCCACGCTGCCATCCTCGTCATCCTCGCGGGCACGGCGCATGACTGCACGGATGCGGGCCAGCAGTTCGCGCGCCGAGAACGGCTTGACCACATAGTCGTCGACGCCTGCTTCAAGGCCTCCAACACGGTCGTTCTCTTCGCCACGGGCGGTCAGCATGATGATCGGCACTTCGCGGGTCAGCGTTTCCTTGCGCCAGCGGCGGGCCAGGTCCAGGCCGCTGGTGCCGGGCAGCATCCAGTCCAGCAGGATCAGGTCCGGAACGCGGTCGGCGATCGCGGTCTGGGCCTCCCGGGCATCGCCGGCGTGGACCGGTTCGTAATCACCCTTGCGAAGGGCGAAGGCGACCATTTCACGGATCGCGGGCTCGTCATCGACGATCAGGATGCGTTTCTGCACGAGGACACCGTAGGGCTCGGTTACTGGAGTGGTGCCAGTAGACTACGGTTTGATGACATGTTTGTGACTACCCGGCCGGAACCGGCCTGGATTGCCATCGGCCGGTCATGCAGCGCTCAGCGGCGGTCCAGGTCCGGGTCCTGCACGCCCTGGCGGCGCAGCTCCAGCACGGTCGGGGTGATCGATTCGATGCGGGCGTCGACCCGCGCCCGGCCGATGTAATCCAGCGCCGGGTTGCGCTTGAGCGCCTGCAGCTGCATCAGCGCCTGTTCCGGCCGCCCACTGAGGAAGGCCGCCTCGGCATAGGCCTCGCTCGCACGCACGCTGTCGCCGGCCAGCTCGCTGGCGCGGGCAAAGCGCTGCTGGAAGACCGGATCGTTACCGCTTTGCGACAACAGCGGGCGCAGCATTGCCTGCGCGCGCTGGCCGGCCTCGCGGTTGCCCTGTTCGTTCAGGATCTCGGCATAGGTCAGTGCCACCGGGCGGCTGTTGGGGTGTTCACGCAGCAGCTGCTCGAAGCGGCTGTTGGCCTGGGCGGCCTGGCCTGCCCGCGACTCCGCTTCGCCCAGGCCCAGCGCCAGCCACAGGTTGCCAGGATGGGTCTGCAGCAGGCTGGCCAGGGTCTGCCGGGCCTGGCCGGCACCGGCACGACCACCGCGCATCACCGCCAGTGCCTGGCCATAGCGCTGTGCGTCGTTCAGACCGTCCTTCTGCCGCTTGGCCAGGTCGGCATACTCGCGTTCCAGCTCGGGGGTGGAATCCGCGCTGAGCACGCGCAGGCGCTCACGCGCCCAGTCGAAGTCGCCGCTGGCGCCACGGTTGAGCTGGCCGATCGGGAGGCGCAGCACACTGCTGGGCAGCAGCGGGTTGTTGCCGCGCAGCAGCGGCTCGCCCAGGCTGGGATCGGCCGGGTCCACCCGCTCCTTGCGCTCACCAGTGGGGGTGCTGGTGGTCAGCAGCACCGTATCCTTCTTCATCTGCTCGGCGCGGGCCTTGGCCTCGCTGATGCGGGTGATGTTGACCGGGTGGGTGCGCAGGAACTCCGGCACGCTGTAGCCGCCCTCGTTGCCGCGCATCGCCGCCGACATGCGTTCGAAGAAGCCGGCCATGGCATCCACGTCGTAGCCGCTGCGCGACAAGGTGCGGATGCCGAGGCGGTCGGCCTCGGACTCGTTGGAGCGGGTGTAGTTGATCTGCCGTTGCTGCATCAGGCCCATGCCGGAGCTGATCGCAGCCATCGTCGCGTTGCCGGACGACGTGCTGTTGCTGGCCTGGGCGGCAACCACCGCCGCGAGCATGCCCAGCAGGATCGGGATCTGGTCACGCTGGGCGCGCTCGACACCGCGCAGCACATGCTGCTGGGTGACGTGGGCGATTTCGTGGGACAACACTGCAGCGACCTCATCCTCGCGCTCGGCGGTCAGCACCAGGCCGGCATTGACCCCGATGTAGCCGCCCAGCGTGGCGAAGGCGTTGATCTGGCGGTCGTTCATCACGAAGAAGGTGTACGGCTGCCGTGGCTGGTCACTGTTGGAGCCGAGCCGGGTGCCCATGGTCTGCAGCCAGTCATTGACCAGCGGATCCTCCAGCAGGTAGCCGTAGTTGCGCAGCTCGCGCAGCATCATCGCGCCGTACTCGGCCTGCCGGGCCGGGGTCAGCAGCTCACCGGCCGAGGAGCCGATGTCGGGCAGCTTCTCCTGGGCCCGGGCCAGCGGCATGGCCAGGGCAAGGGTGACGGCGGTAGTCAGCAGCAGGGCTCGCAAGCAGAAGGTCCTCGGGCGGGGCGCGCCAAGCGTGGCAGGGCAGGGGGCAACCATTCGTTAATCCACAGTGTTGCGGCCGTGGCGTGGAAATTCCAGCGCACCGGTACCATATGTAGACCGTCGATCCATCGTGGAGTTTCCCGTGACAGCCCAGACCGCCGGCGGTGCCCCCGCCATCACCATCTATTCCACCGCCGTCTGCCCGTACTGCGTGGCCGCCAAGAACTTCCTGAAGAGCAAGGGCCAGCAGTGGACCGAGGTCCGCATCGACCTGGACCCGGCCGAGCGCGAGAAGATGATGGCGCTGACCCGCCGCACCAGCGTGCCGCAGATCTTCGTCGGCGACGTCCATGTCGGCGGCTACGACGACATGATGGCCCTGCACCGTGAAGGCAAGCTCGAGCCGCTGCTGGCCGGGCAGGGCCAGGCATGAGCACGGCCGACGACGGCAGCAAGGACCGCATCGCCGAGTTCACCGAGTTCCGCAAGCGCATGAACGAGCGCATCCTGGGCGAACCGAACCAGGTGGTTCGCCGCTTCTTCGCGCTGGATACGCAGACCTACCAGGCCGGCGCGCTGGACGTGAAGACCAAGGAACTGCTGGGGCTGGTGGCCTCGATGGTGCTGCGCTGCGACGACTGCATCAGCTACCACGTGGCCCAGTGCAAGGACGCCGGGGTGACCCGCGAGGAGTTCTTCGAGACCTTCTCGGTCGGCCTGGTGGTTGGCGGTTCGATCGTGATCCCGCACCTGCGCCGCGCGGTCGACTTCCTCGACCAGCTCGAAGGCGGCGCCGCCGCCCCGGAAGCGCACGCGCATTGAGGTAGCGCCGGGCCCGTTCCCGCGATCCAACAGCCCGGGGAGCCCCCTTGTTGTTCAAGGGGGCGCGCCGACAGGCGCGGGGATAAGGTGGGATGCGCGGGCAATTCTGCCTTACCCGGCTCGGACTAATTGCCTATTTGGGGTCTCCGAGCCGGGTAAGGCATAATTGCCGGTGAAACTTCCTTTGCGCCGGCGTTTCCGGGCACGTCCGGACGGCGTTTTTCCCCCTGTTCGGAACATCGATCAATGACGCAGAAAATTACGGTCATCCGCGGCGACGGCATTGGCCCGGAAATCATGGACGCCACCCTGTTCGTGCTCGACCAGCTCAAGACTGGCCTGGAGTACGAAGACGCCGACGCCGGCCTGGTGGCCCTGGAAAAGCACGGCGACCTGATGCCGGCGGTGACCCTGGAATCGATCGCGCGCAACAAGGTCGCGCTGAAGAGCCCGCTGACCACCCCGGTCGGTGGTGGCTTCACCTCGATCAACGTCAGCCTGCGCCGTCACTTCGACCTGTACGCCAACGTGCGTCCGGCCCACACCTTCCCGAACACCAAGTCGCGTTTCGACAACGTCGACCTGATCACCGTTCGTGAGAACACCGAAGGTGCCTACCTGGCCGAAGGCCAGGAAGTGTCGGCGGACGGCGAAACCGCCTTCTCCGGCACCCGCATCACCCGCAAGGGCTCCGAGCGCATCGTGCGCTACGCCTTCGAGCTGGCCAGGAGCACCGGCCGCAAGAAGGTCACCGCCGTGCACAAGGCCAACATCATCAAGTCGACCTCGGGCCTGTTCCTGAACGTCGCCCGTGAAGTGGCCGCGCAGTACCCGGAGATCGAGTTCCAGGAAATGATCGTCGACAACTGCTGCATGCAGCTGGTGATGCGTCCGGAACAGTTCGACGTGATCGTCACCACCAACCTGTTCGGTGACATCATCTCCGACCTGTGCGCGGGTCTGGTCGGCGGCCTGGGCCTGGCCCCGGGCGCCAACATCGGCAAGGACGCAGCGATTTTCGAAGCCGTGCACGGCACCGCGCCGGACATCGCCGGCCAGGGCAAGGCCAATCCGTGCGCGCTGCTGCTGGCAGCCGCGCAGATGCTGGACCATGTCGGCCAGCCGGAAAACGCCGAGCGCCTGCGCAAGGCCATCGTCGCCACCATGGAAGCCAAGGACTCGCTGACCGGCGACCTGGGCGGCACCGGCACCACCATGAGCTTTGCCCAGGCCATCGCCAGCCGCCTGTAAGCGGCCGACCGACCCTGGTTGGATCCACAGCGGGGCGCCTTCGGGCGCCCCGTTGCGTTTTCCCGCTCTTGCAGCGTCGAGCATGGCTCGCCTCGACACCGCCGGTCTGTGCATAATTCGCACAGATCATGTGCTGATATACGGCTGGTTCGTGCGCCATTCGCTCCGCATCCTGTGCCCACTTCCCAACGCACAGGAGCCTGAACATGAACCTCACCGCCTTTGGCCTGGCCAGCCTGATCGGCATGGCCACCGTTACCCCCGTCAGCGCTGTCGAACCGGCCCATCCGACCATCCGCCACATGGCCGGCGCGCCGGTGGCGACCTCGCTGGATGCGGCGAAGACCGCCGTGCTGGTGATCGACTTCCAGAATGAGTATTTCGATGCCAAGGCCGCACCAGGCTTTGCCGGTGGCCGCATGGTCATCCCCGATGGCGTGGCCGCGCTGCGCCAGGCCAAGCGGGTGGTCGAATTTGCCGACGCCCATGGCATCCGCGTGATCCATGTGCAGCACGTGTTGCCGGCCGGCGCGCCGCTGTTCGCGCAGGGCAGCATCAATGCCGCGTTCCATCGAGACCTGCAGCCACGGCAGGGCGAGACCGTGGTGCAGAAGGACAATGTCAGCGTGTTCGCCGGTGCGTCCGCCGCAGTACTCGACCAGGTGCTGAAGAACGCCGGCATCGACACCCTGATCGTCACCGGCCTGCAGACCCATGCCTGCGTGGCGGGTGCCGCGCGCGACGCGGCAGCGGCGCCGCGCGGCTACCGGGTGATCGTTTCGTCCGATGCGAGCGCCAGCCGCGACCTGGATCTGGCCGGCGGCCAGCGCATCGGCCATCGTGCGCTGCATGAGGCCTCTCTGGCCCAGATCGAGGACACCTTCGGTGATGTCATGAGTACTGACGCAATCCTGGCGCTGCCGGTGCGCCAGGCCGGCGACGGCGCTTGATAAGCTGGCGGGGTCCGCATGCCGCGGGCCCCGCCACATGGAGCTGCCCGCCGATGGATCACTTCGCCGCCCTGCGTGCGCTGCGCGCCATCGTCGACGCCGGCAGCTTTACTGCGGCCGCCGAACGCCTGGGGACCACCCACTCGGCGATGTCGCGGCAACTGCGGCAGTTGGAAGAACACCTGCAGGTGCGCCTGCTCGATCGCAACAGCCGTCGGCTGTCGTTGACCGAGGCCGGGCGCGATTACTACCGTGAGGCGGCGACGCTGCTGGATCGCCTGCAGGAAGCCGACGACCGTGCCCGTGCCGGGCAGGCGCAGCCCAGTGGCAGCGTGCGGATCAGCGTGCCGCAGGTGGTGGCCAGCCAGGAGCTGCCGCACTGGCTGCCGTCGTTCCTGCAGCGTTACCCGCAGGTCACGCTGGACCTGTCGGCAGATGATCAGCTGGTCGATGTAGTGGGCGGTGGTTTCGACCTGGCCCTGCGCATTGCGGCTTCATTGCCGGACAGCCAGCTGGTCGCGCGCGAACTGGCCAGCTGCCCGCGCATCCTGGTCGCCGCACCGGCCTACCTGGCGCGCCACGGTCTGCCGCGGCAGGCAGCGGACCTGGCACAGCACACGCTGCTGGGTTTCAGTCCCACGCCGTCAATGCCGCCCTGGCAGTTGCAGGGGCCGCGCGGCGCAACCGCGAGCGTCGAAGCCGGGCAGCGCCTGCGCGTGGATGCCACGCCCGCACTGTACGCCGCCGCGCTGGCCGGCATGGGCATCAGCCTGTTCACCGCGCTGACCGTGCAGGAGGATCTGCGCGCCGGCCGTTTGATCCGCGTGCTGCCGGCCTGGCATGCCGGCCAACGACGCTACTTCGCGCTATATCCGCATGCACGCGCGCTGGCGCCCAAGGTACGTGCGCTGGTCGAGCATCTCGCGGCGCACTACGCTGCACAGGTGAGCGCGGCAAGGTAGCCGCGCGGCTGCAACCGAGGTGGTGATGGAGTCGGTGTATCTGCTGGTCGCGCTCGGGGCGATCGTCGCCGGATTCGTGCAGGGCCTGTCCGGTTTCGCTTTCGGCATGGTGGCGATGTCGTTCTGGGCATGGGGGCTGGAGCCGCGACTGGCCGCTACGCTGTCGGTGTTCGGCGCGCTGGTGGGTCAGCTGGTGGCAGTGTTCACCGTGCGGCGTGGATTCAATCTGCGCCTGCTGCTGCCGTTCGTGCTGGGTGGGCTGGCGGGCATTCCGTTGGGCGTGAGGGTGTTGCCGCAGCTGGACATGGACTGGTTCAAGGCGCTGCTGGGCGGCTTCCTGGCGCTGTGGTGCCCGGTGATGCTGATGGCGCGCTCATTGCCGCCGATCCGCGTGGGTGGTCGTATCGGTGACGCGATCGCCGGCATGGCCGGTGGCGTGCTCAGCGGCATCGGCGGTTTCGCCGGACCGGTGCCGACGCTGTGGAGCACGCTGCGTGGCTTCGGCAAGGACGAGCAGCGCGCGGTCATCCAGAACTTCAATCTGGCGATGCTGGCAGTGACCATGGCCACCTATGTCGGCAGCGGACTGGTGAGCCGGCAGATGCTGCCGTACTTCGCCATCGTGGCACCGGCCATGCTGGTGCCGACCCTGTTGGGGGCGCGTGTCTACATCGGCATCAGCGAGCCGCGGTTCCGGCAGGTCGTGCTGAGCCTGTTGACCGCGTCGGGCATCGCATTGCTGGCGTCGTCGCTCCCGTTGCTGCTGGCGCGCCCGTAACCGGTTGAGCGTCAGGCCGGACGAAACATGCGGAAGCGCTGTTCGGCGCCGATGCGGAAGTAGTCGGCGGGCCCGCCGCCGCGCAGGATCGGGGCCGCCGCCGCAGTGTCGTAGACGCCTTCGACCAGCAATCGGGCATCGATATGCACCGCGACCACCTCGCCCAGCACCAGCCAGCCGTTGGTGTCCTGGCCGGCGGCGTCGCGCAGGCGCACGATCTGGGTGCAGCGGCATTCCATGCTCACCGGGCTCTGTGCAACACGTGGTGGCGCGACCTGGGTGGATGCCAGCGGAGTCAGGCCGGCGAGGGCGAACTCGTCGACGTCCGGGGCGACCGCGCGGCAGCTTTCGTTCATGGCCTCGGCCAGGTCGAACGTGGCCAGGTTCCAGACGAACTCGCCGGTCGCTTGGATGTTGCGCAGCGAATCTTTGCGGCCCTGGCTGGAGAAGCCGATGATCGGCGGGGTGTAGTTGAAGGCGTTGAAGAAGCTGTACGGCGCCAGGTTCAACGTGCCGTCTGCATCGTGGCTGGAGATCCAGCCGATCGGGCGCGGGCCGATGATGGCGTTGAACGGATCATACGGCAGTCGGTGGCCCTCTGCCGGGCGGTAGCTGTGGAAGGTGTCGGGCATGGGGCGGGGTTCAGTAGTGTCGAGCGTGCTCGACTCCAAAAAAAACCGCGACCCTTGCGGGTCGCGGCTTGTCGTTCTCGGCGCGGCTGGATTCAGCGCTGCTGGATCTTCGACAGCAGGCGCAGGAATTCCACGTACAGCCAGACCAAGGTCACCATCAGGCCGAATGCGCCATACCACTCCATGTACTTCGGTGCGCGCTGGGCTACGCCGGTTTCGATGAAGTCGAAGTCCAGCACCAGGTTCAGCGCGGCCACCACCACCACGAACAGGCTGAAGGCGATGCCCAGCCAGCTGGAGTCGTGGATCACCGGCACATTGATGTTGAAGAAGCCCAGCACGAACGAAGCCAGGTAGAGCAGGGCAATGCCGCCGGTGGCGGCGACCACGCCCATCTTGAAGTTCTCGGTGGCCTTGATCACGCCGCTGCGGTATGCGAACAGCAGTGCGGCCAGGGTACCGAAAGTCAGCAGCACCGCCTGGAACACGATGCCCGGGTACTTCATGTTGAACAGTGCGGACACGGCGCCCAGGAACAGGCCTTCGACCAGCGCGTACATCGGCGCGGTGACCGGCGACCATTCCTTCTTGAAGATGGTGATCAGCGCCAGCACCAGGCCGCCGATCGCGCCACCGATGGCGTACAGGCTTGCGCTGCCGGAAATCTGGCCGTACTCGTCGACCGACTGGCTCCAGGCGAACGCCGCGGTCAGCACGGCCAACAACAGCAGGATGCCGGTCTTGTTGGCGGTGCCGTTGAGGGTCATCACCTGGTCGGGGCTGGTCACCACCGAGCCGCTGGCGAGGTCGAGGAAGGTCGACTCGGAAAGAGCCGGGTTGCCGCTGCGCATGCGTATTCTCCGTGCGAATGAGGGTCGGGACGGCCATCCGGCCGATGACGGCGAGCATAGCTGATGACCACGCACGGCGCTGTGGCAGACTTCGGGTCGGCACCGCCTGCGTTGACAGTTCGCGATGTGCTTGGCGACAATGAACGACTCCGCGGGCCTGACCCGAGGGGATTGCAGGACCGGGGTATAGCGCAGTCTGGTAGCGCGCCTGCTTTGGGAGCAGGATGTCGGGGGTTCGAATCCCTCTACCCCGACCAATCCCACGTCACGTCGGATTGGACACCGTTCCGGTTCGGGCGCCCGTAGCTCAACTGGATAGAGCACCGGCCTTCTAAGCCGGCGGTTACAGGTTCGATTCCTGTCGGGCGCGCCATCGGCGAGACAGCGGGATCGTATCGGCGGATGTGAAGAAGTGCTTGCAAAAGCGTAAGGACTCCACCAGAATATCGGACTCGCTTCGGCGGACCGGAACTTCGGTGACAGTCTCCAGGCAAAGATTTGAGGTTCCACCGCCAGTGGCATCGGCGGGTGAACGAAAGTTTCAGTGGTGGCTGTAGCTCAGTTGGTTAGAGTACCGGATTGTGATTCCGGTGGTCGGGGGTTCGAATCCCCTCAGCCACCCCACTGATTGAACCGCATCGGCGCTGCCGAAACGGTATTGCAATAAACAGAAAGCACGCTACAATGTGCGTCTGAGTTTCACGGGCCGTTAGCTCAGTTGGTAGAGCAGTTGACTCTTAATCAATAGGTCCAAGGTTCGAATCCTTGACGGCCCACCAAGACAGAAGCCACCTGGTACGCCAGGTGGCTTTTTTCTTATAGGTGTGACCCTTTCGTTTCGACGGGCCACACGTTGCAGAACCCCGCGTGGCGTGGATCCGCAACGCAGCGGGATCGCAGTGCTGGTTTCAACGATGTTGAAGAAAGTGCTTGCACCCACCGAGCGGATCGGGTCATAATTCGCGCCCCGATTTCGGGCTGTTAGCTCAGTTGGTAGAGCAGTTGACTCTTAATCAATAGGTCCAAGGTTCGAATCCTTGACAGCCCACCAGACGAAAGCCACTTGGTTCGCCAAGTGGCTTTTTTCTTGCCTGTACGCTGGGTTGTGCTTCATCCACGCATGGCGTGGAACTACTGAAGCGATGCTGAAATCAGGGGCATATGCGCCATCGTTGTTTTCAATGCTGTGCACTGCTTCTCACCGCATCGCCTCCTGCATCGCACCCAATGAATCTTCCGCGCCGATGGCGCATGCACGAAGGAAGATGTTGATGGCTGAGATCACTCGATTGCACCGCACGCTGTGGGTTCCCTTCGCCTTGATGGCACTGGCGGCCTGCGCGCCGGGCAATGATCCCGCGCAGACCGTCGAGCGCGATGCGGGCGCGGAGAGCATTCCGGCGCGCCCGGTCGGTGACGCCCTGCAGATGCAGCCGGCCCAGCCCGCGGAGGGGGAGGTCCTGCCCGACGCGGTCGAGGTGCAGCGCAATGCGGACGATTCGATGGATGTGCGCAAGGCTGCGCCGGAGTCGGTGGCCCTGCGTCGTACCGACGATGGGGGCGTGGAAGTCCGGAAGGTGGATGCAGCCGTTGAGTCTGGCACAGGCATGGCGCCGGCCCGCGCCGTGCCGCAGCGGTAAGCTGCAGCCCTCCCGGCGGGTCGCGCACCCGCCGGGGCGGCTGCGATGCAGCAATGGCGCGGAGTGCGGTGGATTCAGCTTTGTGCAGGCCTTCCGATTCCAGTCGCCGCCTGCGACAATGAGCGCCTGTGCCGGTCACGCGAAAGTGGCGGAATTGGTAGACGCCCTGGATTTAGGTTCCAGTGAGGGTGACCTCGTGCGGGTTCGAGTCCCGCCTTTCGCACCATCTGGCCGAGCACAGATTGCCTAAGTGATTGAAAAATAAGCTGGCGACGGTCAGTTGTCCTATTGGATTCCCGCTTTGGCAATTGATCCCTGTCTCGGAACGTCACCTGTTCCGTTCGAGGCGGCTGGGAGGCGGAACTGCTCCAGTGCAGACATGCCTTGGAGCGATTGCTCGGCCAGTACCTTCGCGTAGACCGCTGAGGTGGTCTGGATGTCGCGGTGTCCGAGCCACTCCTGCACGAGCTTGATGTTGCCGGTCGCCAGCAGCAGCCGAGTGGCGCACGTATGGCGGAGCGCATGCGGTACGCACTCCTTCTCGGAAGCGAGATGTGTCCCCTTGATGGCCCATTGCCACAGCCGGTCGGCGCGCGTGCGATTGAGCATCGTGAAGGGGCCGTCCGATGTGGCCGCCAGGGCGTCCTTGCGCCGCTGTAGAACCTCGGCGACACGGGCGGTGCAGGGTAGGGTGCGGGGACGCCCCTTCTTGAGCGTAGCGTGCCGCCAGAAGCGGACGTGGAGCCTTCCGCCCTGATCGACTACTTCGGACCACCGGATGCCGATGGCCTGGCTCATGCGGCAGCCCAGGTCGGCGAGGCACACGAACAGGTCGCGGTAGTCCGCCCCGTCGCGCACCCGTGGGTGCCCTCCGGCAGGGCCGTTCGGGAGCGTGTCCCACTCCAGCAGCCGCGCCAGGATCAATTCCTCGTCCTCAACGTTCAGGACGAACGTGCGTGCGTTGTCCCTCTCGTCGGCCAAGCTGTACTCGGGCAGCTCTCCCAAGAACCGGCCGGCCTTCCTCTCGCGTTTCAGTAGGGCAAGGAGGCACTGCATCTTGCGGTTCACGGTGGCGGGAGCCGCCTTGTCGGCGAGCATGCGCTGCGCCATGTCGTTGACCGCGGCCTGCGTGATGTCGTTGATGGGCGTTTCCTCGCCCAGGTAGCTCTGGACCACCTTGCAGTTGGTACGCACGGTGTCGATGGACCGGAGCTTGCCCCAAAAGTTGCGGTCGTCCAGCGCGTCGTCCATCGCGTCCTTGAGGGTGCGCTGGCGGACCTTGGCCTTCGCCACGGCCATCTGCACCGACCGGGACTTGCCCCGAATCAGCTCCCGCAGCGCGTCCTCTGCAATCTCGGGGTCGTCGCGCAGGGCGTCGAGGACCGCCTGCTCCTTGCGCTCGGCTGCCACGCGGTCGCGGGTGCCGGTGGACAAGCGCACGCGCCGGTATCCCTCCTGCACGTCGAGCATGTAGTAGCGCTTATCGGGCGCACCCGGCTTGGGCGCGGTCCCTTTGAGGCGAAGGGCCATGTGTATCTCCAGAAATGAAAAAGGCCCGCACTAGGCGGGCCTCGGGGCACAACGGGGTGTTGGGGGTTAGGCGGCTGCGACGCGCGCCGTCACCTTGCGGTTGACACGTTCTGCGAGCGAAGCCAGCCAGTGCAGCGCCTTGGTCGTCGGGAAGATCAGGTTGCGCTTGCGGTAGGCGGGATCAGGGCGCTGCTCTAGGAAGTCAGGCCCCGGCTCGCGGTTACGCTTGATAGACGACAGGTCGAGCACATTGCGGCTCACTGCGGAGGGAGAGAGTCCGCCGAGGACGCGCTCAAGGTCCACCTGCTGAATGCCCGGCTCGTCCACAACGGCGAGTAGGGTGAGGATGCGGGTGGCGGTGATGTCCTCGTCGATCTCTTCCCGGAAGGCTGACAGTGCGGTTGTGAGAATGGCCGTCAGTTCTTTCTGCGAGAGATTCATGGTGCGCTCATTTTCCGTAAGGGGATGGTTCCCCCTTGGGAAACCATCAGGGTCTATCTTGGAGCCGCAATGTAAGGATTACAAGGCCCAAGCCAATGTTGATGGCATTCTTGCCAATTTTGTCCATCCAGAAACCACGCTGCCAAGGCGTGGGGGAGGGGTCGATTCCGATCTCATATCCAAAGGCTTTCACGAACAGGTCCAGGTACTTCTGCCCTGCGAAGGGGCCGTCCTGTCCCCTGCTCACGGCGTTGTAATGCGCCGCCACCCCCGGCTGCGCTCCACAAAAAGGTCTTACGTTTCAGTGTTTTAAGAACGGTAGTGCCAGCATCGCCGCCAGGGTCACAATGGCCCCGACCACGGATGCAAAAAACAGTCCTTGCCCTACGCGGACTACCGCGCTGGCTATTGTCCGTCTCACCGTACTCATAGACTGAGAACGCCCCCCTGGTCGTCTGCGGATGCGCAGCCCGACAGCATGACGCTGCCGTCGGGCAGACTACAGGCCACAATGATGGCGCGTCCGTAGGAATCAAGTACCACGGGAGAGATTGATCCCGACTGGTGCAGTGAAGTCATGGCCGCGGGGTCTCCGTTGGGGCCGCGGGTGGGACCGGATACGACACCCGCCAGCCACAGTCCTCGGGGACGACCGAGAACTGGACGCGCTCGTTGAGTAGGCCGAGCATCGCGCGGAGAGCGCCGCGCTTCTCGTTATGGTCGAAATTGATGGTCCGAATCATTCGGGCACCTCGTAGGTCCGTTCATGCAGGACCAAAACCTCCCGCTCGAATACCAAGAACGGGCCGAACTGGTGGACGCGGAGGGCCACGTTGACGATCACCAGGGTCGAGTTTGCGGTGAAATCTGCGTTACGCATATGTAAGTCTCCTGTTATGCAAGTGCTACAAATGGAACAATGAGTGCCAAATATCGAGATTGGCCTTATGATTAGGGCTGAAGGGCGTGATCGCCACTCCCGACCCCAAGGACCGTTCGATGATTGACCCCCGCGTAGAAGTCGCCATTACGGCCCTTCACCTAGTCGTATGGGTGTGGACTAGCTCGGTGCCGGCGCATCGCACATACCTGTATTGGCGCAGGGTCTTGCGGAAGCGGCGTTAGCGGCTCCAGAAGTAGAAGCCGCTCACCTCAAACGCGTCACCGTTGAGCCGAATGTCGCGGCCATAGCTCTCGTAGTCGAAGTAGCGGGAGAGGGCGTCGGGCACGCCGTGGAGAAGCCCCGATTCGTCCACATAGTTCTCGGCAAAGTCGGCCCAGCTATCGAACTGGCCCACGTAGGCTTCGTGGAACTGCTCCACGGTCACATCGTCGAGGCCCTCGTGGTCGCAGAAGGCCGTGTAGGCAGCGCGTTCGGTGTCGTTGTGCAACTCGTCCAGCCGCTCTTGCAATGCGCACAGCTTGTCCAGGTCGGGGTGCTCGCCCCAGGTATCCCCGAACACGTCGTCGTAGTCGTGGACGGCCCACTCCTCGGCGCTGGCGACCTTGCCGCTTCCGCCACACGCCGTGCATTCCGCCCCGCCGAATACTCGGGGGACGTATGTGGTTCCAGTACCGCCGCAATCCGGGCAATCAACGGTCACGTTCGGGTGCGGCGACTCGCGCAGGATGCGGGCAATCTCATCGCGCACGTCGTCGGCGTCGCGTCCCTCCAAGTCGATCCACTCGCCGTGCAGGACGCCAGCGTTATATGAGGCAAGGCAGGCAACGTAGATTTGCATGGTGTGCTCCAGAAATGCGAAGGCCCGCACTAGGCGGGCCTCGGGATCAGGGGTGGTTATCGGTCAGTGCGCCCAATCGGGCTTGACGTTCAGCAGGTAGGCGGCGGCCACTGCGCGGGCGGTGTCCTCGTCGGCCACGTCGGCAATCCACCACCAGCGGTCCTTACCGGCCCAGCGGTAGACGCCCCAAAACTGCGCGGCCATCGGTGCGCAAGGCTCGACGCTCCCGTCGAACTCTTGGCGGGGACCGTAGGAGACCGATCGGTCGCCCAGGGTGACCAGCTTGTCACCGGCAGGTACAGCCAGCTCGTTGTCATTGCTCATTGCGACAGGCCCTTTGCGTGTTCGATGGCGCGATCCAGTGCGCCGGGGATGTTGTGAAAAATGCCGTGGCGTGTCGAGTGGGTGAGGCCGATTTTGTAGACCTCAAAATGGTTCGGCCCCTTGCGCAGCACCCATGCCTTTTCGGTCTCGAACAAGATGTCCTCCTCGCGGTAGCTCATCGCGCGGCTCCCATGCCCTCGGCGATCCATGCGCGGGCCTGCTGCTCGGCGCGGGCCACGCCATCGGCGGTCTCGTGGTTGATGCCGTTCCTCGACAGCCACCCGCCCAGCGGGTCGGCGATGTCGTAGGCCCAAACGCCGCTCCACTGCTCGCCGACCTCCTGCCAGAGGCGGTGCAGCATGCGCGCCACCTCGACAAGAAATTCGGAGTCCTCAATGCCCAGCGGCGCGGTGCTCATCGGCTCGGGCCACGTCCACCCGCTCGCCAGCTGCGCGAGGTCGATGGGGTCGAAGTCGGTATCCCTGATTGCGCGGTTGACCACGGTGGCGAACTCCTCGGCTTGCTGCGGCGTCATCGCGGTCGCCGCCAGTTGTTCGTGATAGCGCCCCGGCTGTGCCAGGAACACGTTGCGGGTTCCGTAGGTGCGCAGTTCCATCACAGCACCCCCAGCCCGCGCAGCACCGGCATCACCAGCGCGTTGGTCTCGTCGTTGTCGCTCCAGTCGCTCGCGGCGTCGTCCCCGTTCTCCCAAATCAGGAGCACAAACCCCGCCTTTGTTGCGTCCGGGCGGTAGAACCGCAGGTGATCGTGGTCGGTAGAGGCGAGGGCCTCCAACACTTCTTGCCGGTCGCGGCTGTGCCGCACCGTGGTTTCTTCGCCGTCGTAGACGCCGAGCGAGTAACCAGCGGCGAGGGCGGCATCCACCAGCGCCACGGCTATGCGCTTCGCGCTCTCGGGGGCGTAGTTGTCGAGGTTCATGGCTTTCTCCGGGCAACAAAAAAGCCGCCTTGCGGCGGCTGATGGGTTCGGGTTAAGCGCGGAGCGCGTCGCTGCACAGGGCTTCCGGGTATGACGAGTCGCGCATTGGCATGACGATCAAAGACGCGCACCTGATGCTCGGATCGGTGATGCCGCCAATACCGAACATGGCCGCCACGTCGCCGCCAGTCACCGGAATCAGTGAAGTGGCCTTGCCGCCGAATGCCTTGCAAATTACACCGGCCGCCTTCACTACGCCTTCGAGGACGGCAGGCGCGAATCCGGACAGCTTGAGTTCGTTCGGCTTGGACACCGCAGCACGCCAGTCCGGGTAGGTTCCATCAACGGCAGCAAACTCAATGGCCTGGCCTCCGCGCTCCGCCTTGAACCGGCTGGCATCGCCCACGGCGCTGAAATAGACATCGCCCTTCATCTTGGCGACCAGCTCGCACGCATTGCGCGGCACGATGATCTTGCCAATGTCCCACGGCAGGCTGGTACGCACCACAAGCATGCGGTGGCCGTCTGTAGCAACGATGATCGCACCATCGGCGTGCGACTCAATCAGCACGCCATTCAAGTAGAAGCGAACGTCATTCTTGGGGGCCACATGCAGAGCGGCGGCGATCAGGGCGGAAGGAATTTTGTTCATAGCTTTCTCCGGGCAACAAAAAAGCCGCCTTGCGGCGGCTTCGGGGGATTGGGGTAGGGCGCTGTTAGAGGAACAGCTTGGTCAGCGTGACGATGCCAGCCACAAAGGCCGTGGCGACCACCAGCGGATACCACCGGGTCTCCATCATCAGCTTGTCGCTCTCGCGGTTGATCTTGCGAATCTCAGCGGTGAGCTTGCGCACTTGCAAGTCCTCCAGTGGTCCATTGGTGCTCATGGTAGCTCCAAAAAAGACCCGCCGTCACACGTCGGCGGGGTGTGGAAAACCGGGTTGACGAAAGGGGATCAGATGACAACGGGGGAT
This sequence comes from Stenotrophomonas sp. 85239_Sma, assembly GCF_056481725.1. Taxonomy (NCBI): domain Bacteria; kingdom Pseudomonadati; phylum Pseudomonadota; class Gammaproteobacteria; order Lysobacterales; family Lysobacteraceae; genus Stenotrophomonas; species Stenotrophomonas sp. 85239_Sma. Next base: position 941,855 of record NZ_CM151163.1, read on the forward strand.
GGACAAGGCGCAACTTGGGTGCGGTTCTTGTGTGCCTGGCGCTCCCGCTCGTTGAGTCGGGCGCGGTGCTCGCGGATGCCGCGGCGGATGCAACCGGCCACGTAGTAGTCGCGGGCGGTCATATCAAACGGGATCATCGTCATGGGTTGCTCTCCAGTGAATCGGACCACCAAAACGCCCCATCACAACGGTAGGGGCGCTTTGGCGGTCAGACTCATGCTCGTAAGGCATGGAATCTGACCGTCGCCAGCTTCCGGGAGCGCCTCCAGCTCGCCTAGGAATCCCGTACAGATGGCCCCGCTCTTTCTGGCGGTGACCCGGTATCCGTGGCGGCCTTCATCGGCCCTTACACTTCCCGGCGCGGCTAGTGTTCCCAGCTCCCCGCGTTCTGCCGTGGGCGGCGCTCCTGCCTGCCCCTTTCCTACTGTCCCGACCGCACCCTGCGGCCGTTGTTCGATGGTGGGCATTATGCCCTTTTGCTCCCGGTTTGTCAATCACTCCCGGTAGGGGGATGGTTGAGCCGGACGTTACCTGCGGTGCGCTTAGGGGCCTTTGGGGCTAGTCCTCAGTGCTGGCGGGATAAGCTCTAGGTGCTGTCGATCCATCGGTCGCACGTCTGTCGCCGCCTTTTCCGCTGCCGCCGTGTTGCTGGCGACGGGTATAGATTAGATCAATCCCCGCATGGCTGTCAATACCCCGATGGCAACGATTTTGGATGGTCGCAGGGAGCGCCTAGCGCGCGCGTGGGGAGCTTCTATAGGCGGGGCGGTAGGGGTGCCCGTGGCGGGCCTTGCGTGGGCCGTGGTGGCGCATTGGCTGGCCGTGGTGGGCGGCAGGTGGGCATAGGCCGGGCAGGGTGTGCCGAGGTGGTCGGCAGGTGTGCCGAGGTGGTGCCGAGGTGGGCGCGTGGCGGTCAGGGCAAAAAGACAGATAGGGACAGACAGGGGCGCGAACGTTTGAGCGCGGATGTCCGCAGGTTGCCCAGGTATCGCATGGGATTGCCTAGGCACTGGATACCTAATCCGGTGGTTCACCTTTGGAATCAGTAGGTTAGCCGAGGTGGTGACGCCGCAGGTGACGCGAAGGGGGCGCATCGTGCCTTACGCTACAGGGGGCGACCCCCTACGGGGGGTGATCGCGCCGTTCCAAGTAGTTGGATACTCCTTCGGAAATTTGCCGCAAACCTTTCGACCACCTCTGTCACTTCGAGGAGACGTTATGTACGCCCGCCGATACACGATAAGAACCGCTACCGCGATCACCGTCCTGGCCTTAGTGCTCGCAGGACTCCCTGCCGCGTACTTTCAGACCGGCGTAAGGAGCGCTGAGGAGTTGCGTTCCTGGAACGAGCAGATCATCGAGAACGACGCCTCGCCGCAGGTGTTGGTTGATGAGGCGGTGCGGACGTTTGACGCCGCGACGAATGACCTCATCAGCAACCGCAATTCCCGCAACCTGTTTCTCCAGCTCGCTTTGGGCATCCCGGCGCTCGCTTGGATTGGTGCGGGCGTGGTGCTATGGGTCATCAAGGATGGGACGGAGGTCTAGTCCGCCGCAGTGGCACCCAAGGAGGACAGAGGAACACCCCAGGAGTGCATAGGAGAACTGTAGCTCTACTTGATGGTGAATACCAATGAATAGAACTCTATAGTCCTGCTAGAGTAATACTTAGGTCTTACTATGATAGCACCCTTGTCAAGCCCTCCCAGTGCTCCGTGGTCGAATAAACTTAGCGGTTGGCATAGACATTACAACGAGCATCTATGGCATCGCTCAATACCCTCCTCATTCGCTTGGCGGCGCTGGTCACTGTCCTCTCGCTGGTCTGTGCTGGAGTGCCCGCCGCATATCAGCACGCGAAGCTTCGAGCAGCACGGGAGCTGGTCGAACGTACCCGCGAGCTCATAAACGATGACACGACCTCGTACAGCGTGGTGGCCGATGCGGTGCCAATTCTGGATTCTGCACTGACTGAGGCCGCGCAGCACGAGCACATGAGAGGCCTACTCGTGGAATTCACGATTGGCGTCCCGCTGATCGTTTGGTTTGTCGTCTTGGCTGTAATGTGGTGGTTCAAGGATGAAGAATTGGCGTGATAGCTGAACTGTTCACTTTCAGGTAGAGTCGTTTCCTGTCTTTTAACTGGCCGTCGTGTACGGTACGAACCGTTTGGGGAACGTAGGCGTGGGAGAACGCGCGATGGCTACGGATGCATACAGCCAGGGTCGGCTCGGCTCGTTGTTGGTCATGGAAGATGATCCTGACCTCTCAGGGATGTTGAAGGAAATCCTGGCGATGCAGGGTTACGAGGTCGATGTGGTCGCCTCCGCTGCCGATGCATTCGACCGCATAGAGGCGAAAGCATTTCACGCGGCGATCTTAGACATCCAGACGCAGGACGGAGCATCAATGTCCGTCGCCGATTACCTGCTGTCGCACCGAATTCCCTACATGTTCGCGTCCGGGGTGCCGAACCCGCAGCTCCCTGACGCTCACCAGTGGGCGACCTTTCTCCCGAAGCCGTACCGCATCAAAGAACTCATGAGCGCCCTTGATAGGACTCGCCAAATCGGCATTCCTGTTTAGGCGCGTCCATGCGCCAGTAGTTCAGGTCCGGCGTTTTAGGAAACGCTTTGTAACCGTGTCGTAGGTCTGCACCGGAGGACCGCTGTAGAGGTCCGTCGAGCAGGCCATGAGGACTGCTTCGGTCGCGTTGTGGCCTGCCTTCATGGCGGCCAGGGCAATCGCACCACCACTACCGGCGACGAGGAAGTCGCGCCGGAGGTCGAGAGGGAGACCGTCGTGGTAGAAGGCCACCGGGTTGTCCCGCAGGCCGACCACGAGGATCGTGTACTCGCCCTTGGTCAGTTCGTCGAATCCCTCCGACAGCTCGCGCACGGCTCGCTGGATGTGGGAAGTGGTGCCCGCGCCGAACACCACCAGGTCGCGCCCGGTGGTGTCGGTGGTGCGGTAGAACTTCTCCTCCTCGTACCGCAGATCACCAGCGGTGACCTGCGAGTCGATAGCAACGAGCCGGCCGTCAAAGGCCAGCGTGGTCACTGCTTGATGTGCTCCCGCCAGTAGCTCGGGGTGAACGCAGCCCACTAGATGTCGTTCACGTCATCCCACAGGCGCTCCGCGGCATTCCGCAGGTGCTCCCACAGGCCGCCGAGGACGACGTAGGGCAGCGCCAGGAACACGACGACGAACAGCCAGCCGGTGTAGGTGCGACGGGAGGTCTCGCGCAGGCGCTCCAGGAGCCACTGCGAGGCGAGGGCAATGCGTAGCGCTACGTACCCCTTAGCGCGCTCGTAGGCGCGCACCAGGCGCTCGCTGGCGCGGTTGTAGATGGTCTTGAAGTTCATGGGTTCCGGTTAGGTGTTGCGGATGGTTGCCAGGGCCTTCGCGTAGAGCGCGTCCCAGGTGTCACGGTGCGGCTTGCCCGGCCGCCAGTTGCGGACGTAGTAGTCCCATGCGGCCTGGGGGTTACCCAGGGCGGGCAGCGGACGCGGATCGGTGAACAGCAGCAGGCGAGCGAACGCACAGGCGAGCACGTCGTCGGAGGCGAGCGCCTCGTTGACCGCAGCGGTCGAGGGACGCTCCAGACGCGCGGAGACGAGCTGTGAGGCGCGTGCGGAGGTCGCCGGGTGACGGAGTACACCTGCGGTGCCGCCGCCCGCCTCGAACTGCCAGAAGCCGCGTGCGGGGCCTTTGATCTGCCTGCGGTGCTCGAAGCGAGATTCCTGGAGACCAATGGCGAGCAGCATGACCTTCGCTTCGGGAGTGAAGGCCACGCCGGGGAGCAGCCGGGCCGCCGCGGGGATCAGGTTGTCCCTGACCTCCACGAGGCTCGGCAGCTTTGCGTCGGTCATACCGGCGCGTAGGGGTTCGACTGGCCGCCCTGGGTGTGGCAGCAGGGAGCGTGGTTGCAGTCGCACGGCGTTACCGGCGCGGGTGCGCTCGGGCCGTCGTTGTCGTCGTCGTTCTTGCGGCGCAGGAACAGGTACAGCAGGCCAGCGGCGGCGAGCGCCATCAGCCACGCAGCGAGCGTGTTGGACATTGGGTCTCCTACAGGATGTCGAGGTAGTTGTCGGGTGACGGCATGCGGCCGGTCACGGACTGGATGAAGGAGGCGTACTCGCGGTCGAGCAGCTCCTCCAGGTAGCGCTGCTCCTCCTTGGACACGTCTCGGGAGAGCTGGTCGGCCCAATACTTCACGGCCATCGCCAGCGCTTCGAGGCGGTCGTCGTGGCGCAGTGCGCCGCGGTCGCGCGTGATGCGCGTCAGCTGGTAGCACAGCTGGTACTTCTGTTCGGACTTCTGATCGGCGCGGATGATCGAGGCATCGACCACCAGGCGGTGCTGGTTCAGCACCGGCTCCAGCACGTCGATGATTCGGTTCTCCTTCGAGGTGCCGTAGTGCTTCACCTCCTCGATGGAGCACGGGTACACGCGCGCCAGGACGCCGGAGAGCATCTTGGCGAACATGCCGTCACCGAAGTTCGCCTCAATGAGGACTGCGGAGACCTTCTCGGCGCGCGCGATGTGCGCCAGGGTCTCCAGCGTGTCGTCGTCGTAGCCGCCCTTGGTCGCACCAGCGCGGCGCGCGTAGAGCATGCCGCGAAGCATGCCGACGACCGCGTAGCCGGTTTCGTCGCCACCTCGGCCCGAGGGGTCGATGGCGAGTACCTTGCCGGTGAACTCCTCCATTTCCGAGGCGAGGTACATGGGCCGGTACAGGCGGTCGCCAGTGAAGCCCACGGACGGGATGTCGCTGACGATGTACTCCGGGCCGCTGCTGTAGACCACGCGGATCGGAGCGACCTCGCGGTCCACGTCCATCACGATCAGGTCGGACAGCTTGAGCGGGTACTTCTCGGCGTCGGACAGCGACGCATCGAGCATGAACTGGAGCATGAAGCCGGAGCGTCCGTAGGACGCCTCGCGCTCCATCAAGTCCTCATCGGAGAAGCGGACGCTCTCGCAGTTCTTCCAGGCGAGCTTGGGGTTCGCGTCGAACGCATCGGCGATCATCGGCGCGAGGCGGTCGCCGTACACCTGACGGTGCTTGGTGTCCTTCGGGTAGCGCGCAGGCCAGATGCGGATGACGTAGCCGCGCTCGGGCAGCTTGTTGTAGAGCGACTCCTCGGTCTGCGGAGTGCCGAGGTAGATGATCTCGCCGCCAGGCTTGAGCACCGCGTCGAACTCCTTGACCAGCTCGGCGAGCTTCTCGCGCTGCACGACGGTCATGGAGTTCTTTGGGACTTCGATGTCGTCCGCGATGATGGTGTCGGCGCGGGAGCCGGTGAGCTGGCCGTTGATGCCGACCGACTTCACCGAGGGCGACTGATCGGGCTGCGCGGGACCGACATCGAACGCCAGGTTCGAGTTGCGCTGGTCGGGACGCGGGCGCAGGTGTTGCAGCTCAGGCAGGGTTTCGATCAGGCGCTTGACGAACACCGAGAACGCATCGGCGCGTTCCTTCGATGCCGAGACCACCATGATCTTGTGCTGGGGGTCTTTCCAGAGGAGCCAGCAGACGTAGGCGGCCGTCACCCAGGACTTGCCGACGCCGCGGTACGCCATGATGACGCGACGGCGCGGGCCGGTTTTCAGGAACTCGCAGATGTCGTACTGGATCGGAGTGGGGCTTGGTAGCCCCAGCTCCTTCCAGACGTACCAGGCGAAGTTGCGGAAGTCCTCGAAAGGGTGACGAACGTGGAGGCTCGTCATGCCCTCCATCAGTTCAGCCGCCCATCCTCAGCGGGATCGAACGGGAACTCGGACACCTTGTCGGCCAGCTTGCCCAGCGGTGAGCCGGGCGGCGTGGCCGCAACGTCGATGCCGTTGTCCTTGAGAAACTGCCGGGCCACGTTGAGGATCGAGGCCAGGCCCTTCGCGTCCGACTCCATCGAGTCGATGGTGTCGGCGAGCTTGTCAGCGACTGCGGCGTGCAGTCGCTCCAAGGCATCCTTGGGGGCGGTCACTTGTTGACGACGCGGTTCAGTACGGTCTCCAGCGCGGACGTGCCGAGCGACGCCAGGATGCACGCGAGCGCGACCTGGGCGACGAAGGAGACGCCGGGGATGAAAATGACGATGGCACCAGCGGCAAGGCCGGTAGCGCCAGAGAGGATTGCGCGGCCGAGCGCCTGCTTCCAGGTGATCGGATCGTTCGACGTGAGCATCTTTGCGATGCCCACGATGAGGCCGACGCCCGCGAGAGCGCCGACCAGCTTCACTTCATCGTGCATTAGGTCTCTTGTAGGTGGTGGATGCGTTAGAGCGGACGACCGAAGCTGTACTCGTAGTTGCCGGTCAGGGTGATCTGCGTGACGCCATCGGTGACGACGACTGTGAACTGCCCCATGCGGGAGGTGTTCCGCCCAGAGGCGGTCACAGTGCCACCGAGGCCGCTGCCGGAGATCGACGCGCCGCCTGTGACGGAGCGGGAGACCACGGAGTAGTTGCCGGTGCCGCCCGAGCAATAAACGCTGAACGACTCGCTGACCGTGCCGTTGGTGGACTGAGGCCAGTTACCCATCAGGTAGCTCGGCGACAGCGATGCTTGGAACGGCGTCGCCTTGACCGCGTTGTAGAACTGCGAGGCGTAGATCGGGCCGCTCGTGGGGACGCCGTAGTTGGCCGGAACGTCGGGCACCAATCCACGTCCTCGGTAATACTGGTCCGCGTAGATCGGGTAGCCGCCGCCAAACTCGGCGCGGATCATTTCCCAGGAGATAGGGCCGGAGCCGGGGAGGGCCATCAGGCACCTCCCCCAAGGTCCGCGACGCGCTTACGCAGCGCCTGCACCTCAGCGATAAGGAAGGGAATAGCCTTCTCCCACTGGATCGTCTTGATGCCGTTTGCGTGCGTGGCGACCATCAACGAGTAGACCTCCTCGGCCTCCTGCGCGATGCCGCCGACCTCGTGATCCGCGCTCGGGTGGAACGTGGGATTCAGCTCGGCGATTGCCTTGGCATCCCAATCGAACTCGCGTACACGGAAGCGGTCGAAGAAGTCGGCCACCTTGGAGGCCGAGGCGTCCACGATGTTCTTCTTTAGACGCGCATCGGACGCATAGGCGACGATGTTGCCCGTGGCGACCCAATTGTTGCTGCCGTCGCGGTAGGCGCACCACGAGAAGGCGTTGCTGGCGAGGAAGCCGTGGTTGTTGTCGTTGCAATGGAGCCAGTGCGTGGTCCCGTTGTCGGAGTCGTAACAGGTGATGGTTGGCGAGTAGCTCTCCAAACGGAGGTCGCCACCGCTACCGCCTGGGCCAGCGATAAGGAATCCCTTGCCGCCGTAGGTGCGAACCCAGGTGCTGTCCTGCATCCAGATGCCGCCGCCGTGCGCTTCCGAGTACCAGCCGGTGCCGGACTGCTGGGAGCGGAACCAGCCAGCGTTGAGGTAAATCTGATCGCCGACCGTCAGGCGGCCCGCAATGTTCGCAGCACCGTTCCAGTACAGGTTGTACCAGCTGTTCGTGTTCACGCGGGTGATCGAGCAAACGTCATCGCCAGCGCCGTTCGTTCCGTGGATGTACGCGGTTCCCGCTGCACCCATGCCGGTCAACCGCAGCGGCGCGCCATAGGCCAGAGTGACCTGCCCGGTGAAGGTTGCGCCACCCAGGCTCGCCTTGCCGTCCAGTGCGGACTGGAGGCCGCTGACGTTTGCGATGGTGTGCGTGTGACCGGCGTCGGCCTTTCCTGCCGGGTTGAAGTTCGCCGAGGTCCAGACGGTGCCGCCAGCGTTGAGGGACGCGACGCCACCCGTGCCATCGCCGAATCGGAACTCCAGCGAGTTCGCAGCTGGCGGCACGTACACATAGCGATCCAGCGACCCCAGGTACATGACGCCGGACGTGGCCTCGCCGCCAAATCCCTGCACACGAATCTGCCCGGAGGCGAACGTCTTGACGCCACCGATGGACTGATCGTCGGTCACGTTGACGACGTTGGCGATCTCGGCGGCGGTATGCGTGTGGCCGATTGCCGACTTCCCGTCGAGCGCCGCTTGCAGCCCGGTTACGTTTGCGATGGTGTGCGAGTGGGACGCCGCCGCTTTGCCGTCGAGCGCGGACTGGAGGCCGGTCACGTTGGCGATGGTGTGCGTGTGCGTCGCCGCCGCCTTGCCGTCGAGCGCCGTCTGCGTCGCGGTGCTGATCGGCTTGTCGAGGTCGGCGGTATTGTCCACCTTGTCGAGGCCGACCTGCGCCTTGGTGTGCGTGTGGGTGCTCGGCGGGTAGGTCGTCGGCTTCCCGGTGACGTGGGTGTTGAAGTCCACGTCGTCGCGGGTCGCCAGCGCGCCCAGGCCGCCGATGTCGCCAGCCACGAGGGTCACGTCGCCCTGCTTACCGGCGACGCTGGTGACCTGATCGGTGTTGTCGATCTTCTCCCAGGTAGCGCCGTAGAGCGCCTGGTCGCCGACTCGCCAGTGGATGTCGCCCACAGTGCCTTCGCCGACCACCTTGTAGAAGTGACCCTTCACCGGGTTGGCCGGGAACGCACCAGTGCCGGCATCCCACGATCCCATGTAGACCAGCGAGCCAGTGACGGCAGCCTGCGCCTGGGCGGCCCAATGCTTCGCCGAGAACTCGCCCGGCGAGACCTCGGTGCCCTGCGGCGCGTTCGCGTACAGGCCAGCCTTGTCGCGGGCAGCCTCGGCAGCGGCCTTGGCCGACGATGCGGTCTGCGCCGAGATCGAGGCGGCAGACGCCGAGCCGGACGCAGCGGAGGCATGACCGGCTGCGGTGGTCGCCGAGCCAGCAGCCTCGCCAGCCTTGGTCGCCGCGGCGGACGCCTGGGCTTCCGCCCGGTTGGCCTGGGTGGTCGCCTGAGTGACCGAGGTCGCTGCGGCGGTCGCGCTGTCGGCGGCTGCGGCAGCCGATGCTGCGGCAGCGGTGGCGTCAGCTTCCGCGCGGTCGGCCGCGTCGGTCGCATAGCCCAGGATGGTCTGCGCCTGATCCCGTGACGTGGCGGCAGCAGTCGCCGCTGCTTGCGCGTCGGAACGCGCCTGACCCGCTGCGGTGGCCGACGTGCCCGCCTGGCTTGCGGAGCCAGCCGAAGCCAGCGCCGAGGTGGCCGAGGCCGTCGCCGAAGCGGCGGCGTCCACTGCGGAGCTTGCCGCCTCGGTCGCGCTGTCGGAAGCCTCGGCCGCCTTGGCAGCAGCGAAGGTCGCCGCGTCGGCGGTGGCCTGCACGTCGTCGTCGATGCTCGCGGCGGATTCCGCAGCGCGCACGGCGGATGCTTCGGCAGCGTCGGCGAAGCCAGAGGCGTCATCTGCGGACGCCTGCGCGGCGTTCGCCATGCCGGTTGCCACGGACACCAGGTCGCGCACCTGCACGACCGAGCCGGTCAGCTCGTCGGTCAGCCCGGCCACGTCCTTCTGGAGCTGCGGGAACGAGAGGAGGGTGTGGTTGTTGCCCAGGCCGTCCGTCACGACGACGGTGCCTTCCTCCTGAGTCAGCAGCGCGATCATCTGATTCTCGCGCCGGTTCCAGCGGTCTACCAGCGTCGAGAGGCGCGAGGCCAGCTCGGCGTTGGAGACGTAGCCGGGGGTAGTGCTCATGCGGTGCTTGGGTTCTCTCTGAGGGTTATCGGATGCCGAAGGCGAAGCCGCCAATCGACGTGATGAGGTAGTTCGGGTAGGCCGGGGCGTCGTAGCCGTGGACCTGCGGAGGCGGGCTGGATGCGCGGCACCGCACGCGGAATGCGCGGGCACCGCCTGTCCATGCGCCGGACGCCGAGAGCGTCACCGACTGCTCGTAGGTGTAGAAGTTGGACGCGGTGAAGGTGTTGCCGTCGCCGCCCATCTGCTGAATCAACGCGCGGTACATCGGCGGCTCGTGCGAGGCGATGACGACCCACACAGAGTCGCGCAGCTCCTCCAAGATGACGTGCAGCCCGTAGACGCGCGTGTTCGCGGTGACGGTCACCGACACGGAGGGCGTATGACCCTCGCCAGCCAGCACCGGAGCGCCGAGCCAGAACTCGTGGATCGCCACCCAATCGCCGAGCGGGATGAAGTTGTTGCCCGCCTGGTAGCAGAGGCTCGTTGCCCCGGTCCACCACACGCCGGTCGCCGACTGGAACTGCCCAACGATGTTGGGAGCATTGACGCGGCCTCGGAAGAACGCGCCGCCGTTGCGGTCCACGTAGAACACCGCGTTGTTGGCGTTCTTCGCGCCGGAGCCGACCCACAGGGGCCAGTCGCCGAGGTTGGAGATTTCCACGCGGAACTCGGCAGCGTTGACGATGTTGCCGTTGCCGTCGAGGGTGTGGGTCTTGAACGTGCCGCCGTTGATCGTGCCTGCGTTTGCCGTGAGCGCGGCCAGGGAGTTCACCCTGATCTTGTCCGCAGTGATCGTCCCGTCCACCACCAGCGCACCCTGGATGCCCACGGTGGACTGGCCGCCGACAGTGCCGATCACGAACGGATACTTGATGCTCGCCAAGGTGCCGCCCGAGGTGTACTGCGGGTGGACGAAGGCGAAGCGATCCGCGGTGACGATGAAGTCGCTGCCGGTCTGCGGGTTGGCGGAGAGGGCGATACCGGCGACCACGGGGACGCCGTTGATGGTGCCCGCGTTGATCTTGACCGAGTAGTTGGCCTGCCACTGACCGTACATGCCGGAGTGCTGCCCGGCGACCACGTTGAACTCCTGCCGGATGGTGGCGAAGTCGCCGTCCTTGAACGCCTGGACCTGCGTGGCCGCGATGGCCTGTGCCTGCTCGGCGGTGATCTTGGTGGTGTTGAGCTGCTGCACCAGCGCGCCGGTCGGAGAGGTGACATCCAGGTCGGCCTTGCGCCAGCCGGTGCCATCCCAAATCTGCGTCAGGTACGCGCCGGTCTGCACGGTCTTGACCCAAAAGGTCGGAACCTTGAAGCCGCCAGCGGGCGGGGAGGGCTGCGCGTCCGAGAAGATCGTCGGCGCGGTGCTGGTCTCCAGCGTGGATACCTGGGAAGCCAGGGCTTCGCGCGCGGACGCTTCGGTGTCGATGCGCTGCTCGAAGGCGGCCGAAACCGCCGACACCTGGCCGTCGATCTCATTGGCAATCCCCTGCGGCACGTTCGCGCCGTAGCTGGCCGCCATCTGCTGTCGGAATGCCGTGTTGGCACCCTCGGCGTCCGTCAGGGCTTCGGTGGTCTCGGCCAGGCCAGCGATGTTCTCGCCGTGGCGGACTACTGCCGTCTCAACGTCGGACACGCGGGCCTTGGTTGCGTCAACCTCGGCCATGACCGCGGTGCGGACCTGCGCCGCGCTGTCCTCGATCTCTGCGCCGAGGCGCTGCTCGGTGGCCGCACGCGCCGCTTCGGTGGTGCTCTCCACCTCGTCGATGCGCTGGTTGAGCGCTGCGGAGATCGTCTTGCCGTTCTCGACCACCTGGCCTTGCAGCTCGGTGATCGCCTCGACGCGCGCGGAGCGCTCGTCAGCGATGGCGCGATTGACCTCCAGGAATCGTGCCTGGCTACTTTGCTCGCCGTAGTCCACCCGCGCGAACAGGTCGATGATCTGCTGCGCGATGACCTTGTTGCCTTCGGTCAGCAGTCCGATCTCGTGGGTGGCCGTGCTGATCTTGTCGCCATAGTCGCGCTGCACGTCGAAGAACTCGTGCGAGCGCATGATTTCCTCCAGGATCGCCTCGGCGTTCACGTCGATAAGGTCGATGCGGGTCAGCAGGTCTTGCAGTGCTGGCGAGCGGAGGAGCTGCTCGATGATTGCGTTGAGGTCCGGGTCGCCACCGGGGTTACCGGGGCCGCCACCGGGGAGGCCGCTGCCACCACCGAACTCGGCGAGTTCCTGGTGTGCGTACAGCAGTTGGCGGAACGACTTGGACAAGTCGCGCGCCGGGAGGTTTGCGCCTTCCTTGTAGTTGACCAGGAGGGCGTCAATCGGCGTGAATCGCCGGATGGTCACAGTGTAGGGTGCGTCGAGCACGCCATCCTGCGACGGAATCTCGATGGTGCTGGCGTCCACCCACGACACGGAGACAGCGCGGGCCGCGTCCGGTTCACCGACGAACGCCCGGATGTGTTCGCGGGCGATGTACGGGAACGGCACGGTGAACCGCGTAGGGCCTCCCTCGTAGGTGTAGAGCACGAAGGAAAGGCCGCGCGATAGTTCGATCATGCGTCCTCAAAAAGGTGGAGGCCCCGAAGGGCCTCCTGGTTACGGTCGATCAGTCCCGTCCTTGCGGTCAGGGAACTGCTGTAGGGCTTGATCCGCGATGTTGCGGACGCCCGTCATGTTGTTGAACCACCAAATCTTCCAGAAGTCGCGCATCTGCTTCTCGGTGATCTCCTCATCGTCGCGGATGGCCGAACCGATCATCCGCGTGCTGCCGTAGACCTTGTTGAACAGGTCGATGGACGGGATGCCCATCACGCCGTTCTCCAGGCCGGTCGAGCGGTTGTTGGCGAACACCGGGTCGTTACCCAAGGCGTCCGCCCACACGGCGTCGGTGACCGCGGGGATCACGTTCGACCAGCTCGATTGCGCGACAGCGTTCTTGTAGAAGTTCTCCTGCGTCAGCTGCTTCTTCCGCTGTTCGGGGTTGCCCGCAGTGTTGATGTACGTGCGAGCCGCCCAGCCCATGCCTGCTGCCGAAGTGGACAGCACGACCATCGCGTAGGTGCGCCAGTCGTCGTAGTGGTGGACGGAGTTCAGGAAGTGGCGGGTGTAGCTGTTGACCATGAAGCTGCGGAACTGCGTGACGATGCGGCCGGTGGTGGAGTGCATCAGCTCGATGCTGTCCGAGGCGTCACCTTCGAGAACCTGGTGTCGCGTCACGCGGAACAGGAAGGCCGCCATGCGCTCGCGCGTCTGGAACGGCAGCTTGTCCGGGTCGATCTGCTCGATCTGCCGCTTGCCTTTGAGGTAGCCGAACACGTCGGCCTGGGCCTTCTCGTCGAGGCCCCAGGTGCGCAGGCGGGCCACTTCGGCGTCCGACAGCTTCTTGGCGTTCGCCATGTCCAGCAGCCGCAGCAGCGTGGCGCGACCGGCGATGCGTTGGAGCATCGTGTTGATCGGGGCCATGCCGGATGCGACCGAGGTGACGTGCGTCGCCATGTTCATCGCGTTGTCGATCTTCTCGCCGTGCTTGACGTTGAACGTCTGCGGCACTAGCGCATCCTCGTCCAGGCGCAGGAACGGCGGGTTGCGCAGCCAGTCGGTGCCGGGTGCGAACAGCCGCTCCATGACGCGCGCCTCCTGCGAGGACAGCTTGCCGTCAGCGCCGCGCACCAGGAAGTCGCGGGCGGCACCCACGGAGTTCCAGAAGTTGCGGAGACCGGCATGCGCGATGGTCGGGCCAAGCTCGGCGAACAGCGAGAAGCCGACCTGGTTCATCACGCGGGCGAAGTTCCAGTTGCGCAGGAACCGCGCGTAGCGTGCGCCTCGGCTGGCGGGATCGAGTTCGGTGCTGCGGCCGAAGGTGGACTTGAGGCCGATGTCGATCAGGCGCTCGATGTCCTTCACGTCGTCGCCGGACTTGCGGGCGTCGCTCTTGAGCTTCGACACGAAGCGGTCGAGCTGTGCGCGGTTCTTGATGCCAGCCTTCGACGACAGCGCCGACCAGCCGGTGATCTCGCGCATGTAGCGGGTCATCACCGAGTCCACGTCGTTGTCGAACAGGTCGGCCATCGAGACCTGCACGTCCTCGCCAGCCTCGTTGCGGATGGTGGTGGAGTAGGTCTCGTCGAGGTCGATGCGCTTCTTCGCGCGGTCGAGCTTGCCCGACTCGTAGGTCTTGCGCTCCAGCTTGGACAGTAGCTCTTGCGACCGCACGGGCGAGACGCCCGCCTCGGTCAGCATGTTGCCGATCTCCTCGACCGAATCGCTGTCCAGCGGGCGGACCAGCAGGTCCATCCCGTCGCCCTCGAAGTTCGCTTGGGCGCGCTTGAGGTAGGAGCGTGCAACCGCCCCGAGCAGCTCGTCGTCGATCTCGTCGCCTTCGTCGGTGGTGGCCTCCCAGGCGCGACGCATGGCGGGCTTGATGAGCTGCTCGATCACGTCGTCCTGGTGAAGCTGCATCTCGCCGAACAGGCGCTTGAAGCCCTTGCCACTCCAGTAGCGCGGCAGGTAGCTGCCGTTCTGCGCCACGTTGGCGAAGCCGTCGAGGTTGCTGTCCTGCGCCAGCTTGAGCGCATCGCGCATCGCCTTGGCGACGCTGCCGGCCGCCTTGGCGGCTTCCGGTGATACGTCAGGCGCACCGCGCACGGCACGGCCGACCTCCTCGTTGAACTTTGCGCGCTCGGAGAAGTTCCACCAATGGGTGCCTGTCCGTTGCTTGTAGGCGTCCCATGCGGCGTTCACTCCGCTCCGCCATTCCGTCTCCATGACGGCCAGGTGGCGCTTGGCGAACTCGCTGGTGGACTCCTGGACCGCGACGGAGCGATCGGTGTAGCCGACGCCATCGCGGAACAGCAGGCGGCCCGCCTCGCGCACCAGCGGCGACTTGGCGCTACCCATGCGGGCAGCAAGGTCGCGGCGGACGGTGGCGAAGTGGGGCGTGATGTGCGCGTTGACCAGCGCCTTGTCGGTGAACTCCTGCTCGAATGCGCTCTCGTTGCGCAGCGGGAGGACGCCTGGCGTGAGGTCGTTGGCGGCGGTGCCTGCCACGCGGGCGGCGGACAGCGAGTCGTCACCGGCCAGCCGCTTCACCACGTCAGGCTTCACCTCGCCGTCGAACAGGGCACCCCGGCGAGCGCCGAGGGCACCACCGAACGCGAACGACAGGGCGGCGCTCTGCACGCCATCCGCGAGCGTCTGCTCGGGGTCGTAGGTGGAGGTTGCGGCCGACATCAGCGCGGAGGTGCCCGCAGCCTGTAGACCGGAACGCACCGCGTTGGCGAGGCGTCCGGCCTTGGCTGCGTACCCCAGGCCGCCCGTGGCGAGATCGAGGCCGGTTGCCACCGGGTCGGTGAAGCCGAGGGCGATCTGTCCGCCCAGGCCGAACTGCGCCAGGTCGTCGTCCGCCATCTGATTCATAAAGGCCACGGATTCCAGATAGGAGAGGTGCTCGTCGGACGTGGCCCGGCCGAACAGCTCCCACTGCTCCGGGCGCAGGCCCATCGACTCCCAGCGCTTGCGCGCGTCTGCGGGAATGCGATAGCCCTGCTGCGGCTCGTAGCCCAGCTCGGTGATGAAGCGGTCGATGAAGCCGATGCCGCCCTTTGCCTGGGCAGCGCCCCATCCGTCCCATACGGTCGTCTGATCCTTCCGGCGCTCCGCGGCCTCTCGCTGCTCCTTGCGCTCGCGCACGGCTTGCACGATGGGCTGCTGGGTTGCCGGCTTGACGATGTTCTCGTCTGCGCCGGGTAGGGATTCAAACATGCGGTCTTACTTCCTCGTCAGGTACTCCAGGAAGTCCTCGGGGACTGCCGGGGTGGTGGTGGTTTGCTTGGTGCCCGCGTTGGGAACCAGCGGCTTGGTGAGGTCGAACTTGGGCAGCTCGAAGGCGGGAGCCTCGGCGGCGCTGGCGTCGCGCTTGGCGATGGCCGCAGGGACTTCCGTGGTCGCCGACTGCGAGCGCAGGTCGCGGATGTTCCGGGACTGGTCCGCCCAGGTGGTGCGCTGCTCGACCCGACGACGCGCCTGGGATTCCGCAAGGTCTCCCTTCCAGCGCTGGTGCTGTGCCGCGATGGCACGCGGGTCGAAACCGATGGCGCGGCCGGTGTCCGGGTCAGGGATCAGCCAGTTGTCGGGGCCGACGATCTGCCACTGCCCCGGATTGCGGGGATTGGGCAGGGCCGACAGCTCATCCGGGTCGCGGCCGAGCTTGCGCGCGACCGTCTGGATCAGCTCGTCTACCGCTGGCTCGGCACCCTGCGGCATGCCGATGTTTGGCACGCGGCGGCCGTTGACGGTCGTGCGCTGGGCGTCGATCTGACCGACCGCTGCACGGATGGCAGCTTCGCCGGACACTCCGCCACGCGAGGCGATGCGCTCGGCTTCCTGGCGGATGCGGTGCAGCTCACGCGGGTCACGCGGCTTGCCGTCGATCTCCAGGTAGTCCTTGATGCCGGACTTCCAGGTGTCGTTGATGACCGAGCGGGCCTCCTCGACTTCCCGCTTCGGTTGCGTCAGGACGCGAGCGGCCTCCTGGTGAGACTGACCGCTGCGCCGGGTGTCGTAGAGGTACTGGTCCAGCATTGCGGCAGCCTCGCCGCCAGCGACCGTATCGGCGTACTTGGGCGAGACCTTGCGGAGCTGTTCGTACAGCGTCGCGGCGTTCTGGAAGTTCTCCTGGAACGCCGGGTCAGCGCGCTTGAGGATGCGTTCGAGCTGGGGGATGACGATGCCCTGCCGTGCCCACTTCTGGAGCACCTGGCCGCGTGCGGCCTGCGGGGTTTCCTCCCACTCCTTACCGGCCTGCTTCTTGAGGTCGGCGTCGCTGATCTCGTAGGGATTGCCCCCGGCTACCAGCTTGCGGATGCGCTCCTCTCGGGCGCGCTCCTTCGCTTCCTGCTCCCAGCGGCGAAGCGTCTGCTCCTGCTGGTTGTTCCAGTATCGCTTGAAGGACTGGAGGTCGCCACCGCTCAGGCCGAATTTACTGGCCCAGGTGTCGATGGTCTTGTGGGTGAGCTGGCCGCGATCCGCGAGGCCCTGGAGCGTCCACTCTGCCTCGGCCATCGCCTGCTTGCGTGCCTCGTCCTCGCGGTGTGCGATCACGCGGGCACCAGCGGCAGCCGCCGCGCGCAGCTCGTCGCCGTGCTCGGTGTTCATCAAGCCGGGCTGGCCGTCGCCGCGGTCCTGCTCCAGGAACGCCAGGATCGACTGAGGATCGCGGTTGCCTGCGGCCAGCTCCTCCTTGGCGGCCTCGACGTAGAGTTCGTCCACGTCGCGCTTGTTGAGATAGGCGTACTCCTCCTGGTCCAGCATCGCGTACAGGCCGTTCATGCCCTCGGAAGTGAGGAACGTGCCGCCCTTGATGCCGTCGCGGATGATCGCGGTCAGCGACTCCTTCTGCCGGACCAGCATTTCCCGCATCGAGTCGGCCTGCCACTGCTGGCGGACCTGCTGCGCGGCGCGCATGGCGACCGGCATCAGGGCCTTGCGGACCTGCGGGTCTTGGAACTCGGGGTTCTGCGTCAGCGCAGCCATCCGCTCCTTGATGAGCGGCTCGATGTCGGTGCCGGGTTCGGCCTTGGCGATCTCTTTGGCCGCTTCGATCTGCCAGTCGCGGACGCGGATGATGCCGTCTGCCTTGAGGTAGCCGCGACGCCATGACTCCGACTGCTGGGCAACGAAGTCCTCGGCCTGCCGGGGCGTACCCTCGGCGTCCTCCTGCATACGTTGGGTCGCCGCGGCGCTGTACTGCTCGCGGCTGTTTGAGATCATCTGCGAGTTGACGGAATCCGAGACGCGCGTCAGCACCGCAGCGGCGGTGCGAGAGAGGACACCGGCACCAGCGGAGGACGCTTGGTCAGCCTGCACCGCCAGAACGGGGCGCTCGGCGAGACGCTGCGGCACCTGCGCGCGGCGGATGATCTCTTGGGGTTTCGTGCGAGCCACGGGTTACTCGTCTCCGGGAATGGAATAGCGCTTGTAGGTTTGGATGTTGCTGTAGGCATTCGCGCCTGACTGCATCACGCCGCCCAGCGCCTCGGCATTGCCGGTGCGGATACGAGCGCGTGCTTCGGAGCCGCTTTCGACGACTCCGTTCCTGCGGTTCTTCTCGATGAGGGCCACGTCACGGCCAGCCTGGGCCATGATGTCGTTCGCCAGCAGCTCGACCGAGTTGCCGGACACTGCCGCTTCTGCTGCGGAGGCGCGCATCGCGGATCGCAGTGCGCGGGCCTCCTCCATGCGCTGTTGGGTGCGCTCGGCGGCCTGGTCGTTGATCTGCTCCTGCTGACGCTCCGCGGCTTCCTCGATGGCCTTGTTGTTCTGATCCTGGCCGTACATGGTCGCCATCGCGCTGACTGCGGCGATACCGACCTGGACTGCTACGGGGTTGCACATGGGGTCTTGGTTACTCGGACGAAGGGTGTCTTGGCGAAGCCGTAGGCGGACTCGACGCCGCTCTCGCGGAAGCCAAGCCAGCCGAGCCATCGCCGCGTGGTGACGGCGTGGACATCGACGAAGTTGAAGATGGTGCCGAAGGTGGCCGACCACTCGTCGCTGATCCGCCGAGCTTCTCGGAGGAACGTGCGGCAGAACGTGGGAGCCACCAGGGCGTCGGTGCCCAGCAGCCAAACCGAGGCGATACCCTCGGCGTGCTGGCTGAAGCCGAAGATGCACACGGGGGAACCGTCGTGCATCGCGGCGAAACTGCGGTCGCTCGCGGTCACTGCAAATGCGAGCGCCTGGAGCGGGGTGTGACCATGCGAAGCCGCCACCTCCAGGATGTCCTCCTGCCGCATGTTCTCGGCGACGTGGAGGATGTCGCTGGCGGTGGGGCTTCGATAGGTCAGGGTCATACTCGGCTGCGGGAGACGAACATGCCGCGCCACTGTGCTGACTGGAACCAGCACTGGAACGGCAGGCGGTTGACGAGGTGCATGCGGACGCTGTTGGCGTCGCCCAGCACGGGGAACCGGCGAGAGCCGGAGTGGAACGTCGGGGCGCTGGTGCGGAACACCGAGTCGTTGAGGACGCGCGCGGTGTACGCACCGGAGTGCGACGCCACGTAGGTCTCGACGCGGCCATTGCCGTGCTGCTCGACCTCCAGCTCGAAGTACGCGCCATCCTTGTAGGCGACCTCGATGTCACGCACCTGCGTGCGGCCCACCAGCACGGCCTGGTTCTGCCCACCGCGAACGATGGGCTTGGTCAGGGTGAGGCGGTGCTCGTAGTCCATGCCGACGACCACGCGGCCCTCGGTGTGGTTACCGGGGAGCGCAAGGCGGGTGCGGGCGTTGTCCCAGCGCGCCTTGGTGATGTCCAGGTACGCGCCGGGGTCTTGCCAGTCGTCCGTCTTGAGGACGGTGACCGTCATGCCATCGGGCACGATGTAGGGCAGGTCGATCCAGGTCTCGTTGCCGAACTGCTGATAGGTGGGCTGCACCACCAGCATGCGGTCGAGCAGGAAGTTGTAGTCGCCCGTGGCATCCGTGTCGTGCTGGTTGAGCACCATGCGGAACTTGAGCAGCTCGCAGCCGCCGCCTGGGGCTTCCGCGACGGCGTACAGCACGTCGTTGATGGCGTGCATGTGGACGATGCGACCGACGCCGGAGATTGACCAGCGCGTCCATGCGGACTGCTGCTTCTCGTCGCCGATCCAGCGGACGAAGTAGACGTAGAGCTGCGCGTCGGTCGGCTCGTCAGGAGCGAAGAACACGCAGTCGGCACCACTTGCGCTCGCCATCGCTCGCATGCGGCCCGGCATCAGCTTGGGCACATGCGCCGTCACGTCGGCGGCGTCGCCGGTCACCGACAGGTCGTCGATGAAGTATTCGCGCACGCTGGCGTATGCGCCGCTGTCCTCGGTGAAGTACAGCGACTCGCCCATCAGCTTCGGCCGGATGTACGGCGAGCTGCTGTAGCTGTTGACCGGATCGCTCTTGACGTTCTTGGCGGCCAGGTACGGCTCGGCGGTCAGGAGGAACTGGCCGCCCGCAGCGGCAAGGAACAGGGCCGACTGGAACGGGACTGCGTGGTAGAGCGTGGTGACGCCGTTAGACCCGCTGACGCTCACGTCGATGGGGTCGGCGTCGAGCACCTGGGTCACCGAAGTGCGCCAGAGGTTGAACGGATCGGAGACCTCGGACATCAGCACGTTCTCCCCGGCCAGGAAGCCTAGGCGGTCCCGGTGCTTGAACACCTCGCGGATGCGCTGGCCGTCGATGGACGGGAACGGGTTGCTTTGCTCGTCACCCGCGAGGCGCGCGGTCCA
Organism: Stenotrophomonas sp. 85239_Sma; assembly: GCF_056481725.1. Taxonomy (NCBI): domain Bacteria; kingdom Pseudomonadati; phylum Pseudomonadota; class Gammaproteobacteria; order Lysobacterales; family Lysobacteraceae; genus Stenotrophomonas; species Stenotrophomonas sp. 85239_Sma. The sequence goes on from NZ_CM151163.1 coordinate 961,695, forward strand.
CTCCGGTCCACCGAAGGAGAACCAAAAGCCGTCCGCATGCACTGGATCGGGGATGCGCTTGAGGATGTGCGGCATCGTCTTGGCATCGAAGCGGTGCTTGATGCCCGGCCGGGCGACCTCCAGGTAGACCGAGGAGGACTGCTTCTGGACGTAGTAGTCGTCGAATTGCGATTCGGACGAGCCGATGATGTTGTAGATCGCGCCGGTCGGCACAACGGCCGAGCCTTTGTCGCCGGGCTTCGGCAGGTCGGACATCGTTTGCGCCGATCCGTACAGCGAACCGGGCGACAGCTCATCGCTCTGCTTCACGTCTACCAGCCGGTTGACGATGAAGGTGGTGTCGGAGAACGTCGCCAGCGCGAAGCACGACCACGCACGCTGTCCCTGGGTGTCCAGGTAGTTGAGCGCGTCGCCCGTGGCGTTGACGGTGTATTCCTTGCCGGTCTCGTGGTCGAACACGCGGATGCTGCGGTGACCCACGGCGACGATGTAGCGCTCGTTCTCATCGCGGACGATGGAGTGGAAGGCACAGTCGTGATCGAGGGTGACGCCAAGGCCAGCAACGAACTCGGCGGGCGGGCGCTTGCCAGCGCCCATTGCGGCATGCAGCCAGGCGTTGATCGCCTTGGTGAGCTGGTTCGGCGAGCGGACGGTATCGTCCTGCTGCGACTCGCCTCCCAGGAACGAGGGATAGTCCCCCGTGATTAGCGGCATCAGCGGTCCCAAATATCAGACACGTCCGTCGAGCCACTGAGGAAGTTGTGGCCGCGGGCGTAGGTGAAGTCGGCGTGCTCCTGCGCGAAGATGAGGTATGCCTCCTCCTCGTGCTTCTCGGTGAACACGTAGAGCTGGTCGCTACCCAGCACGCTCGTCTGGAACAGACGCGCAGCGCGCACGGCGATGTAGCGGCGGGCCGACTCGGGCAGCTCCTCGTAGGCGAGGAACCAGGTCACGAAGTCGGCGGTGGGGGCCGACGAGAACGTGTCGGCGAGGGTGAGCGGGTTGATGAGGCGCGTGCCTCGGATCACCAGCGGCTCGCTTCCGCGTGCGGGGACGAGCTTGAGGATCGACTGCGGCGGCAGCACCTTGCCTTCCGCGTTGAGCGTGAAGGTGAACGACTCGCTGGTGTTGAACCACCAGCCAGCGGTTTGGACCTCGCGGCTCACCGCGCGGAGGGTGTCGCGCGCCTGCGAGGCGTACAGGTTGCCGAGCGCTTCGAGGTCGCTGATCGGCGCTTCGCCGATAGCACCGAGCAGCACATTGACGGCTTCGAGTTCCGTGGTCGGAGTGAGTTCGAGGTTCATGGATTCGGGGCAAAAAAACGGGGGACACCCATGTGGATGTCCCCCGTAGATGGAGAGAGATTGAAGCGCCGCGGGATTTGCCCAACGGCGCGGTATTGCTTACGGGGCCTTCGACAGCTCGATGGCACCGCGCGGAGCCAGGATGCCGTGACCCAGCGCGTACTTCGCCAGCATCAGGGTGCCCTGCTTCTCGCCCTGGTACACGTCCTCCAGGGACAGGTCCAGCAGCTTGAGGGTGCCGACCGCCGAGCGGTGGAAGATCACGCCCACGGTGTCCGCGAAGTTGCCGCGGTACTTGGCCGGGATCGAGGCCAGGGCCGACTCATCGACACGCGGCATCGCGTTGATCTTCACCAGCGGGATGCGGGCGACCGAGGAAATGATCGCCTGGCCGTAGGAGCCGTTCGATTCCGCGTTGATGTCGCGGTCGATCAAGTCCTTGTTCTCGGTCAGCAGATACCACTGAGCCGGGGCCAGTGCGCCAGTGAACTCCTGCGGGTTGTCCGGCAGCAGCTTCTCGTCGAACAGCATGCGGGCGTTGCGGAACGCATCGGCCAGCACGGTCGGATCGGAGGCCATCGTGGCGGCCTTGATGATGGCACCACCCGGCTGGCCTTCGACCTTGCCTTCGGTGGTACGAGCGGCCAGGATCGCGCAGCGCAGCTCGTTCTGCATGCGCTTGAGCGCCAGCTCCGCACCCTGCTGACGGGTGTACTCGGAACGCACGTCGTAGTGGTTCATCGCCTCGTCGATGTTGGCGATGAAGGCGTGCGAGATCAGCATCGGATCGAGGGTGATGATGGTCTCGTTGTGCTCGACCACCAGGCCCTTGATCTCGGTGCCCGGCACATGGTACTCGGAGCCGATGGTGCCGACGTTCGGGAACGAGGCGGACTTGCCGCTCTCGATGTTGCGCACCGACACGCGGCCGTCCAGCTTGTAGTTCTCGACGAAGCTGGTGATGGTTTCAGCAGTGTAGTTCTGCTTGAACAGCGCCCAGGCGTCGCCGTTGGCCTGGGCTTGACCCAGGCGGGAGGGGATTGCGTCCGACATTTAGTCCTTGCTTGAGGTTGAGTGGATTACTTGAACAGCGGCGACACGGCCAGGCGGGCGGAGACTTCCGCGCGGTAAGCCGGATCACGGTGGTAGCGCACATCGCGCATCGCTTCGACGACCTGCGCCTGCGACTGGAACGGCTTGGGGCCTGCATCGGCGTTCGATGCGGTCTTGCCATTCAGAAGGCGGCCGTTGCCGCCACGGAGGGCGACGAGGCCCTGGACTGCCAGCGCTGCGCGGCCGGCGTCGCCGGACTGCACCGCTTCGTTGAACGCCCGCTTCTGCTCGGCGCTCAGGTTGGTCTTAGCCCACTGGACCAGGCCGTCGTAACCGGCCTTGCCACCTGCGGGCGAGTAGACGGCGTTCTCGTAGGTCTGCACGCGAGCGCGCAGGCCATCGACGTACACGTCCACCAGCTCCTTCGGATAGCCCGCGTCCTGGAGCTTCTTGTAGCTCTCCTCGGACAGCGAGCCGTTCGAGTTGAACTCGGTGGCGAAGTCGTCCAGGTTCAGGCCAGCCCGCGCCAAGGCGTCACGCGCGTCATCCGCGGTGGCGTCGTCGATGGTCGCGGGGCCGCCCTTGCCACCCTTGTCGTCGGCTGGCGTGCTCAGTTGTGCGTAGGCGGCTTCCAGCTCCTCCACGGTCTTGTACTTGCCGCCGAACAGGCGCTCGCCATCGGTGCCACCCTGCGCGCCCGGTGCGGGCTGCTGGGTGTCCTGGGAGTTCTGCGGCGGCTGCTGACCTGGGGTCGGCTGGCCGTTGATGCCGTCAAGGCTGACGGTCACTTCGGACTTGCCCGGCTGCGACATTACTTGTCCTCGGGCTTGTAGTTGACGATGACCAGGCCGTTCGTCTTGCGGGTGATCTCGGCCTTGCCCTTACGCTCGACGCTCGGAGCCTTCGGGGCTTCCTTGGTCGGCTTGGCGGGCTTCTCGGTGGTTTCGTTCGACATTGCGTCCTTCTCGGGGTTACGGGGTTTGGGTCATCGCTGAGGCGATATTCGGAGCGGCACGGACCATCGCCTCCTGCGCCGAGGCGTCCTGCTGCTCGGCAGCAAGCTCGTCGTCGGAGCGGATCAGGCCCTTGGTGGAAATGTCGGAAGCGGCGGCCAGTCGGGAGATCGCCTCGCCACTGTTGAGGCGGCGCGCCTTCTCCTCTGCGCCGACAAGCGCATCCACTGCCTGACCGAACTCGATCAGCTTGTTCAGGTCGTGGCCGCGGCCGAGGGCGGCGATGCCAACGGTGATGCGCGGCTTGATGAGTTCCTGCGGCAGCTCGGGCAGGCGACCCTGCTTCTGGAGCTTGTGCAGGCGGCGGCGGATCAGCGGCAGCAAGAGCTGCTCGCCCGACATCGCCATGAAGCCGCTGAGGGCGTCGTCGAGTTCCTGGGTGAGCACCCGGATTTCGTAGGCGGTCACGCGCTCGCCGGGGCGCTGCACGGCGGACTTCACGCCGAAGATCAGCTCCAGCGAGTTCGCCAGCCCTTCGGCCTCCTGACGCACGAAGTTCAGGTCGTAGGCTTTCTGGAGCTGGAGCGTGGTCACGTCGCTGGCCTCGCCACGCAGCACCGCGCCGGACTCGGCCTCGGTGAGCTGGCGCTCGCGGATCGTCGAGGTCGGCTTGAGGAACATGATGATCTTCGCCAGCGCGGCGGCACCCTTACGGATCGCCTTGCGCAGCGCCTCCAGCGACTCGAACGCGCCCACGTAGTCGTAGACCAAGCCCTCGCCGTAGTCGTCCACGAGGGACGGCGGCGCGCACAGGGGAATCCACGGGCAGGCGTCGATGGGGTAGGTGCCCACGGTCTCGGGGACTTCGACGCCCTCGACCTCCTGGACCACTTCCCACTCCTTGCCATCTTCCGAGCGACGCACCCAGGTGTAGAGGTTCACGTCGTCGTTCTTGGTCTTTTCGTCGCGTTCCTGGGCGAGCTTCTGCATCACCGCCGCGCGGATCGAGTCCGGCAGCATGGCCGGGGCGATCTTGTCGAGCGTGATGATCTCCAGCACGTTGCCCAGGCCGTCGCGGTCGGTCACGTAGGAGGTCAGCGGATACAGCTTAGGCTTGCCCTCGTCGGGGTCGTAGAGCAGGAAATTGCCGAGGACGATGGCGTGCTTGGCCGCCTCGCTGAGGACCGGGCGGACGCCGCTGGTCTCCAGGTCGTTGACGATGACCCGCTCCACGTCCACCAGCGCGGCCTCCAGTTCGGAGGTCTCCACGCCAGCCTGCTCGGCGATGTTCTCGGCGACTGCCTGGTCAGGCGCGAGCTTGAACACCGAGGCGTTCGGCGGGAGCCAGGCCAGCACGATCTTCGAGGCCAGGGCGTTGACGCACTTCGGGCCGGTGTCGATGTAGGCGGAACCGGGGGTACGCGATTTCGCGCCCTCGTCCACCCACAGGCGGGGCAGGGTAACCTTGGCGCAGCGCTTGGCGCGCGTCTCGGCTTCTTTGCGGTTGGACTTGAGATCGCCGTAGCGCTTCGCGGCCGTCTGCTTCTCGGCCGAGGTCTGCTTGGCGTCAGCCATTCGGAATGGTCAGTCCTTGGTACTGCGTTGCGTTGTTCAGGTCCAGTCGGACCTTGGACTTACGCCGCTGATCGGCCGCGTGGCCGGTCGGCTGGGTGTCCTGGCGGGTCAGCAGGATCGGGTCTTTCTCCTGCTGGTCCGGCATGTTGGGCTTGCTGCACATGATTAGCGGGCGCGGTGCTCCATCTGCTCGACCTTCCGCAGCGCCTTTAGCCGGAGGATCAGGCGGCGCTCGCCCTGCCGGAGCAGGAACTCCTCCTTCGGCTTGGCGGGGTCGTAGATCACTTCGGGGTGCAGTTCGTCCAGGAGGTCGATCAGGTCGTAGGAGTGCAGAGGGATTTGCATAGAACTCCTGGGTTATGAATAGGTGGGGAAACTGTCGTTTCCCCCGATGATGACCACTAAACCCTTAGAGTCGGGCCAGCGATTCCGCGACCATCCGCAGGCGGTGGATCGGGCCGTTGTTGTCGATCACGGTGTCGATCAGGTCGCCGTGGACGCCTGCCTCGGAGGCATGCGCCGAGACCGGGGCCGCGCTGTCGCGGAGCACCTGGACCACCTGGCCGCCCCACTCACGGATGAACTGCGCCTCGTTGTCGAAGCGAACGTCCGACACCACGACGCCAGCAGCGCCGTCGCGGCGGGCCTGACGGATCTTCTGCGCGACCACCTTGACCCACAGGTCGCGGTCGATCATTTCACGGCCCCACTCGGTGCCCACGGTCTGCATCAGGCGGCGCGGGGTCTGCCCGTTGAGCCAGTCGAGCGGCTCCTCCTTGAGCGGGCCGTCCTCCATCGCGGACACCGGCAGGCCGGTGATGTCCGCCACGAAGGCGCGGATCGGGGCCGCGAAGGACAGCTTCACGAAGCCGTGGTCGCTGACCAGGAACTCGGCCAGGGTGTCTTTGCCGCTGCGGGCGCGGCCGGTGATTCCGATGATCTTCATGGGGACTCCAAAAGAGAAACCCGGCCTTAGCCGGGTACAATTCGTGTTCGTTATGGAAGGAGACAGGTATGGCGAGTTCTACGCCGAGTAACACAAACGGAGCGGAAATCTCTGAGCTTGCACAGAAGCTCTATGGCCTACAGGAGGCGATGGATGCGCTCGTGGCATCAGGGCAAGCACAAGGAATTCAGCGAGAGCGCTACGATGCGGCCAAGCAGCTCATCACAGATAAGCTCACTGAGTTCAGCTGCACGTATGAAACGTTGACTACGCCGAAGGCGATCCAGCTTTGGGTTTTCAATAGCCGAGAACCCGTAAGTCGGAATCCGTCAGAGATTGCACACTGGAAGCAGTTCTACGTGGACGAGTTGCGGTAAGCAGGATCAGGTGGCTTGGTTGTCGTCAGGCGAAACACCGGGCGATCAGCCAAGCCGCGCCAGCAACGCCGACAGCGGCCGGCCACAGCTTGACGCTGCCAGCCGAGCGGTACAGGGTGCGTTCGAGGGTGTTGAGGCTGCGCCACCACAGCCAGGCAGCGCCGTAGGCGACGAAGGCGAACAGCACGGCCAGCACGGCGACGATGGTGATGAACAGGATCAGGGTTTCCACAGCTTCACTTCCTTGGTCTTGGGGTTGTAGTCGCCGTAGCGCAGGATTCGCGCGAGGCGTGCTTGGCGGATCGCATCGTGCTTCGACAGCGGCTCGGTGCCGCCGCGGGGGATGCGGGTGGTGTAGGTGGTGACGACGGTGTTCCACAGCGCGCCGAGGTGCTCCTCGACGGACGCATCGCGGTACGCCTCGTGGATGGGCATGAGCAGCTCGTCCGCGCCCTTGTGGCCGATGCCGGGGAAGCCGGGGTAGTTATCCACCTGGTCGCCCGTGAGCACCTGCTTCATCCAGAACAGGTCAGCGTCGTGAGCCGAGATCGGCCGGACGCCCACGTCGGGACGGTTGGGGTTGTAGAGACGGATGCCGGGGATCGTCTGCATGTCCTTGTCGATGGACACGACGATGCGGCTGCCTGGCGCGCGCTTCGGATTCGGGTGCGAGGCCAGCAGCCCCAGCACGTCGTCACCTTCCAGGTTCTCGATCTCCACGATCTTGTCGCCGAACTCGTCGTAGACGAACTCGTCGAGCACGTACCACAGGGCAGGCTTGTCCTTGCTGGCACGGTTGAGCTTGTAGGTTGGGTCGATGTCCTTGCGGAAGTTGTGCTTCTTGCAGGACAGGGCCAGCAGGTAATCACGCGCGCCGAACTTCTCGACGATCTCGTCGATGTAGTCCTCCAGCTTCGCCTTCGCGCGCTCGGGCTGGATCGCTTCGACCTTGTTGCCGTCGCCGTTCCAGTCGATGTTCGCGGTGTTCGAGAACGCGAGCTGGTAGCGCAGCACATCGGCGTCGATCAGTAGCAGGGGGCCGCGCTTGTTCATGCGTCCACCCACTGCCATCCCAGGAACGCCAGCGCGAACCAGCGGTGCAGCCAGTTCGGACGCTCCCGGACCTGCACGAAGAAGTTGCCGCCAATGACCCAGGAACCGGCCGCCTGCGGTGGCCGATAGGTGACGTAGGAAGTCATGGCCGCTTCTCCGGGTGGCGCTCATACCACGCCTGTAGCTCGGCGGCGTAGCGCTTCATTCCGGCCTGGTACTCCGGGCCGTCGCCGAGCGGGTACTCGTGCTCGTCGCACACGAAGTCGGTGGTCGGGATGGTGTACGGAATCTGCGTGCAGGAGTTCCCCGTACACATCGACTGCCACATGATGATGTAGGAGTTCTCGCTGTGCCCTTTCAGGCACGAGCCATAGTCCGCACTCGGCGGCCAGGGCTTCATATCGCACGCAGCGAGGCCAGCACACAGCGCCAGGATCAGGAGAGCGCGCTTCATACCATGCTCTCGTGTACGGCGACCCAGCACTTCTCGCTAACGCGGCGGATGAAGTAGGTCGCGGTGCTCCACTCCACGGGGCGCAGCATGCGCTCGGTGCAGCACGGGCACTTGGCGTTGTAGGCATGAACCTCGGGCTGGTGTTCGAGCACAGCCACGCGGTAGGTGGTACACGGATCGATCACGCGGACATCGCCGTCAGCGGGGCCGCCAATGAAATGCACGCGAAGCCGGTTCTCGTTCATCGGTTCGATTCCTTGAGGACTTCCAGGGCGCTCGCCTTGTCGGCGTTGCAACGCTGGAGGCCGTCCTCGGCGTTGCCGCCGAAGCGGTAGAGGTCGTAGGTGGTGGTGGTCGGGTCAGCCATCACGGCGTCGAGTGAGGAGTGCGTGCCCTCAATGACGGTCGGCTGGAGGAACTGCTCCGGCACGACTTTCGAGGTGTGCGCGGCGCAGCTCGTCAGGAATGCGGCGAGACAGGTAATCGCCAGTTTCCGGGTCAGCATTTGCTGCAATCTCCACAGAGCGGTTGGTGGTGGCGCGGGCGTTCCGCAGCGCTGCATCGAAGGCAGAGCGGCGCACGGCTTCGCGGTTGAGGGTCTCGACGGTCTGCTTGAGGTCGGCCAGTTCCTTTGCCGACTCCTCCAGCTCCGTCACGCGCTGGGCCATTGCGGTGTACTTCCAGGCTGCGAAGCCGCCTGCCGCGAGCGCGGCAACGACCAGCAGCGCCGCGAGGGCGCGCAGGATGTTGGTTGGGTTCATCGGTTCTCTTGGACGTAACAGGCGACTCGCAGAAGCTCCGAGGGAGTCGCGTCGGACTTGATCTGATTCGCGCGTGCGGAGATCACGCGCACGTTGCCCCGGACGTAGCCGAGGTCAGGTTCGATGCGGTCGAGCGTGGGTGAGTTGGGGCCTTGGGCCTTGCGCCCGACAGCGCGGTACAGCGGGATGCCCAGTGCCGGGCAGAAGTCGGGGACCACGATGTCGTCCGACGTGAGGTCGAACGGCAGTCCCTTCCTAGCTGCCCGGCGTTTCGCTTGGCGCACCAGGGCGAGTGCAATGTCCCGCTTGCCGCGGGTCAGTGCGTCTCGGCCCAATTCCTTCCGATCTTGAACTCGCCATCGAGCGGACAGCGGAAGCCGAAGTAATCGCCAGCCTTGCGGATGGCAGCCTGGGCGGTCTTGCCCACGAACTCGGCCTTGTCCTCGTCCACTTCGATTTGCCACTCGTCATGGACGTTGGCGAGGAACTCGTAGTGGACGCCCGGCACCAACCCTGCGGCTTGCAGGTCGGCGTCGAGGATCACCAGGGCTTTCTTCATCACCAGCGCACCGGCCGACTGGAGCAGGGTATTGAGCGCGGCGTGGTCGCTGCGGATGTGCAGCTTCCGGCCGTCGAGACCGATCAGGTATCCCTTCTCGGCCGCGCGCTTCTTGACCCCGCGTACCAGCTTCTCCAGCGCAGGCAGCCCGGCCAGGAACTTCGAGCGGAGCTTCGCCCCGGCCTGGCGACCCTTGCCAACGATGGAGCCGAGCTTCGCGTCGCCTGCCCCATAGAGGAAGGCGTAGATGAAGGTCTTGGCGTTGTCGCGGGTTGGCAGTCCTGCCGCCGATTGGTTGACGGAGTGGATGTCGCCTTCGAGGATGACCTTGGCGTACTCGCCGCCGTCGTGCTTTGCCATGAAGTGCGCCAGGCAGCGCAGCTCCAATCCCGAGGCGTCCGCGCCGACCTGGAGCTTCCCTGTTGGGACGCAGAACAACGAGCGGCACTCGAATCCGTAGCCGCCTTCCTGGCCCTTGAGGATTCCCTTCTCCTTCGAGTGCTGGACCTTCGGCACCTGAGCGATGTTCGGCTTCGAGTGCGTCATGCGGCCGGTCACCGCTGCGTTCTGATTCACGCTGCCGTGGATGCGGCCGTCCTTCTTGATGGCCTTGAGCCACGCCTCGTCGCCTTCGGCGAGCTGGCCGAGGCGCTTGTTGACGATGAAGTGCTCCAGCAGGAGCGGGATGATCGGGAACTTGAGCGCGCCCAGGACTTCTTCGTCGATCTTCGGCTGGCCCTTCTCGGTGAACTCCTGGGGCTGCCAGCCGTACATTGCAGTCAAGCGGTCAGCAATGTGCTGGCGGCTTGCCGGGTTGAACACCACGTCCTTGTAGGTCGTGACCTCCACGCCCTTGACGTAACCGCGGCGCTTGTCGTCGCGCTTCGGTACGAACTTGCGCTTCACCACCTTCCACGGCGGAATGACCTTGCGCAGCTCGGCCTCCAGCGCAGTGCGCCGGGACACGAGGATGCACTCCAGCTCACGCGCCTTCTCCTGATCGAACAGGTAGCCGTAGCGCTGCTGACGCGAGAGGATCGGCGCGACGGCCTGCTCCAGCTCGATGGCCTCGGTAGGGAGGCCCTTGCTCATCAGCAACGCGAACAGCGCTTGCGTGACCGCAACGTCCTGGTCGCAGTAGTCGTCCATTTCCTGAGACCACTGTGCCCAGGGATCGAGGCCGCGTGCGGCCATCTGCGCCGCGTAGTCGCCTTTCCAGCGACCGAGGCGGTAGCCCCACGCTTCGAGGGCGTGGCGGCCGATCAGCTTGCCCGGCAACACCGGGTTCGCTCCCTGCTTCTTGCGGGCCTTGAAGTCGCGGTCCTTGAGGTCCGGGTAGACCAGCGTGGACATCAGCAACGTGTCGAAGTACGCCTGGACCTTGAAGTCCGGGAACACCTTGGCGATAGCCGGAATGTCGAATCCGGCGATGTTGTGGCCGACAACGCGCTTGGCCTTCTTGAGCCTCTCGACGGCCTGACGGACTGTCATTTCGCCCGTGCCGTGATCGTTGGCGGACAGGATGGGACCGCGCGGTGCGCCGGTCTCATCTACCTCTTGGAGGGAAATGCAGTGGATCGTGTCAAGTTCGTCGAGGAGGCCATTGGTCTCGCAGTCGAATACGAGGATCAACGGCGGTCCTCCTTACGGGTAGCCGTGGTTGGTTACGGGGATTGCGCGGACGCGGCGGCGGGCGCGGAGGATGTACTCCGGCTCGGGGGCCTTCGGCGGCGTGTGGACGCCCTGCGGCGCGTGGCCGGGGAAGTCGTCGTCCTCGAACAGTTCGTCCTGCTCGGGCTGGTCGGGATGCAGCGTGTAGCCGTAATCCTCGACGTAGTGCGTGATGCGGCGGATGGTGCGCTCGGTGCCGTTGTTGTTCAGCACGAACAGCAGCTTCTCCGATGCGTCGGCAACCGCGCCTTCGAGGGATACGACCACCACCTCGTCGGTGCTGGGTTCGTAGATGGCGACGTGGGCGCAGCACCGCAGATCGAACCGGGCGCAGTGCTCGTGCGGCGTACCGAACTCGAAGCCGATCAGGCTCACGAGGTGACCCTCGGGCGAGCGGAAGTTGCGGATGCCGTTCGGAGCGGCCTCGCTGGTCCAGTCGTTACGGCCGCTCAGGTACGCGGCCACGTAGGTGTAGCTCGCCAGTGACACGAAGAAGCAGTCGATGTCCTTGATTTCGGTCCCGTCGTAGAACGCGCGCAGGCTTCCGCCACCCAGGATCACCAGGTGGCGGACTTCGGCCGGCAACACGTCGAACAGGGACCGAGCGTGTTGCTCGGCAGTCATGGTTGGTCCCTTAGCGGATCAGGTTGGTGAAGCGCTCGGCGACGCGCAGGGCGCGCTCGGCTTCTTCCTCGTGCTCGTCGGCCTGCGAGTGCAGGACATCGGCCTTGTCGCGCAGCGTCGATGCGGTGGCGATGCGGTCGGCGCTGATCTTGAACAGCTTGTCCACCTGGCCCTCCAGCACCTTCACCACGTCGGTCACGGTGTCCTTGCGGAACGGAGCGGTCAGCAGGTCGATTGCGATGGCGACGATCTCTTTCATTGGGGTAGTTCCTCGGCTTTGATGTGGATGACCACGCGCCGCCCAGGCTTGCCGTACATGACACGGCAGGCTTGGTCGGAGCGCGGGAGTTGGTAGGGGAGAACGAGGCTCTCAGCGAAGGAGAGCGGCGCATCAGCTGGGATGAAGCCGACGACCGAGCGGCCGTCAGTAGTCGGAGGTGGATACATCGGATGACTCGTCGGCGAAGTCGCCGTATTCGCCCGGAGCATCTGCATTGAGCAGGCGGCCGGATGCGTGGTCGTAGCTGTAGTAGAGAACCTGGCCGTTCGACTGGCCGGTGAAGCGATCCTTTAGGACGCGGAAGGTCGTGCAGTTGCGCTCGGCCTCGTTCTCGGCCTGCGTGTTGCGCTCCAGGCCGAACGCGAAGTGCGTCCAGAAGCCAATCGCGCGGCTGCCCTTGAAGTGGCGGAGCATCACGCGCCCGCCTTCCTCGTGTGGCTTGCCTTCCGGCGTGGCGAGGTGCGAGACCAGGTAGATGCAGATGAGGTGGCGCTGCGCGAACTGCGCGATCTTCGCCATCGTGTCCTCCAGCATCTTCCGCTCGTCCTCGGCACCGGCCGCAAACGACGTGAGGTTGTCGAGGACGATGTGCTTGACGCCCTCGGCGACGACCATGTGGGCCATCTTGGCTTCGATCACGTCCCACTCGGACGAGCCGAAGTGGTCGTAGATGAACACCTGGCCCTTGTCGAGAATCTCGAACGCGGCTTCCAGCTCCTCCTGCGTCCAGCTCCCATCGGGGACGTGGAAGCGGCGGCCAGCAACCTTGCCTGCCATGCGCTTCGCCGTCTCGACCGGCTGCTGCTCCAGGAAGAACAGGCCAACGCGGTCGCCGGTTTCCTGCGCGATGAAGGCTGCTTCCTCCATCAGCCAGTCGGTCTTGCCGATGCCGGTGCCCGCGCCGAAGGTGTAGACCTCGCCGTACCGCTTGCCGTAGGTCAGCGCGGTGAGGCGCGGGTCGTGCCAAGGCATGCCCATCGAGACCGGCTTGAGTGCCTTCTCCTTGAGGGAGCCGAACGTCACCACTCCATCGGGGCGCTTGGTCTGCGCTTCGTAGATGGCGCGGGTGATCGCCTCGGCATCGCCACGCTGGAGCAGCTCGTTCGGGTCTTTCGCCGGGAGCTGTGCGATCTTGGCCTTGCCGGGAGTCAGCAGCAGCGCCACTTCCTGCGCGGCGGCTTGGCCCGGTTCGTCCATGTCGAACATGAGCACAACCTCGTCGAAGCCGTTGACCCACTCCAGCTCGCGCTTGATGGACTTGGCCGCGCCTTGCGCTCCGTTCGGAACGGACACCACCGGCCAGCGGAGGCCGAGTGCCTGCGCCACGGAGAGCGCGTCGATCTCGCCTTCGGTGATGACGAGGCGTCGCCCCGGTTCGTAGAGGTGCTGGCCGAACAGCCCGCACGCCTTCGAGTCGCCGATGAATGAGAACTTCTTGTCGGGGTAGCGGAGCTTCTGCGCGACGATGCCGCCATCGCGCTTGTAGTTGGCGATCTGCACGGTCTTGCCGTGCTTGTCCTTGCCGATCCAGTAGCCGTACTTACGGCATGCTTCCTCAGTGATACCGCGCTTCGCCAGGGCTTGCGGTTCACCCTTCGCAAAGTCGCTCATGGTTTTCCTGCTGGTGGGTTGAGAGACCTCCTCGCCTTCGGCTGGCTCGTAGTGACCGCAGCCGAAGCAGTAGCCGTGCCCGTCGCTGTAGCGCGCAAGGTTGTCCTTGCTGCCGCAGTTCGGGCACGGCTCTTTGTGGAGGTATTCGGAGTCAGCGCTTTGCACGCTCCACGGACCACATGCGCTTGCGGTAGGAAATGCCGAGGCGACGATTCAGCGCACCCTTGACGGTGCGGCCCAGGCCGCGGAACGGCTTGTCGGCGCGCGCCCATGCGCGCTCGAAAGCCAGGCGCATCGCGGACGGAATGACGGTGGTAGCGGTGTTGGTCATGCGTTCTTCTCCAGCAGGAACTTGGTGAATGCGGCGACTTCTTCGGTCGCATCGTTGGCGTCGAGGCCCAGCTCGTCGGTGCAGTAGTTGCGATACAGCTGGAGCAGCGCATCGACGCGGTACTGCTTCGGAGCGCGGCGCGCTTCCAGGAGCGGAGCCTTGCTGCGGCGCTGACGGCGCGACAGGCGATAGCGCGTGTACCGCTGCCCCGAGGCGTCCTCGCAGGTCTGCGTTTCGATCTCGAAGCCAGCAGCGCGCAGCTCATCGACGCGCGAGGCGAGGCGGCGGATGCGGTAGACGCCTTCGGCCTGCCACGAGGTCAGGTGCGAGTGGCGACGCAGGTGATCCAGGACGACCTGGGTTTGCGGGGGCAGCGGTTTCACGTTGGGTTCTCCTATCGAGGGAAGTCAGGTGCCCACACGACGGGCTTGCCGTAGGCGGCGAGCAGGCGTCGCAGCGCGGCGTGTTGGGCTTCGGTGAAGTTGTCCTCGGGCTGCATGGCGTCGTTGACGCCGCCCAGGAGGCAGACTTGGTATGCGGATTGGTTGTGCTTACCGGCGAGAGCGCCGGGCTGATTCAGCGGGCGACCGTCGTAGATCGAGCCGTCACGTTCGATGACGAAGTGGACGGCGATCTTCGAGTAGCCCTGCGAGCGGTGCAGGCGTGCGAGTTCTTCGCCGGTCGTGACCTGCTCGGGGCGGGTCATGCTGGCGAGGACGAACAGCGCCTCTACCGATTCCAGAGGTTTGAGGCGCACTTAGAGTTTGTAGAGGTGGACTTCGGTGCGTGGTTCTTCGTCCGGCTGCGCCCAGCGCTTACCGGAGAGCAGCCACATGACTTGCTTGTCGTCGGCCCAATAGCCGGTGGCTTTGGTCACAACGTCCATCGGCCCCTTGGCGAGGTTGTCCACGTCGCCCTTGGGAAACGCGGCCTTCGAGGTCTTGGCGCGTTTGCATACCGCGATGATGACCACTAAAACCGGATCGGTCGGCGACAGGTCCAGATCACCGGCTGGCAGATGCTTCTCTGCGGCTTCCTTCCAGGTCTTGTAGGTCTTGCCGTAGTAGACGCCCCAGCGCGAAACCTTCGGGCGCGAGGCGGGCACCGGGTCAAACGGGAACGTGAGGGAGGCCAAATGCTTGGCCCCCCTCGCGGTGTTCACGATGACCGACAGCGGATCAGTAGTCGCCGTCATCGCCCTCGTCGTCGGAGTCGCTGTCGTCGTCCGAGTCGTCATCGCTGTCGCTGAACGGCGCGCTGTCGGCGGCCTCGTAGCCGTCCTCCTCGCCGAAGCCGTAGTCCTTGGCGTTGCGCTGGCCGAACTCGACCAGCTCGATCACCTGGACGGCGACCATGTAGCAGGTCAGGTAGAACTTCTTGGCCGATTCGACGAACGAGCCGCCGATCTCGTAGGAGACCTTGAGTTCGCTGCCGCCGCCGATCTGCGGCGGGTTGTCGATCTTCTTGCCGCGGGCGTCGAAGATGTCCGGGCGCATGGTGAACTTCTTGCCGGTGCGCTTGCTGACGCCGCTGGCCTTCATCTTGAACTTCACCAGCACGCGGCCGGTGTCATCGCCGTTCTCGTCGGTTTCTTCGGTGAACACCGGGGCCACTTCGGCACCCTTCTTCTTCTTCGGGTTCTCGCTCAGGAACTCCTGGAACAGCTCGTCGCGCCGGGTTTCCAGCTTCTTCGCCAGCGCCTTGAAGTCCTTGTCGTTCGGGTCGAACGCCAGGCTCACGGTGTATTCGCCTTCCGGCTTGAACTTGGTGTCCGGTTCGTTCAGGCGCGGCCACACGGCGGTGCCCTTGGGGGAGACGAATCGTTCGCGCTTCTTGGTTGCCATCAGTTGTCGGTCTCGTAGTTGGTCGGGAGATAGATGCCCGCGCGCCACAGGTCAGCGGCGGCGGTCAACGGGGTGTCGGCGGAAATGCCGAAGGCTTCGTCGATGTCGAAGCCGATGAGCGCCTCGTCGATGAAGGCGTCGGTGATCGGGTCACGCATCACGGGTAGTGCGGTTTCAGCTCGCGCTCCGCGTAGCGGCGCACGGCGTTGAGGGTGTTGACCTGCCGGTAGCGGCAGTCCTGCTCCATGCGCGAGACGACCCGCAGCACTTCCATCGGATCGAGGCCGAGCACTTCGCAGAAGTTCTTGAAGGCGCACGCCAAGCCGATCACCTGATCGGCCGGGTGGCCGAGGGACTGCACGCTGTCGATCACTACGAAAGCGCCGCGTGCGGCGCTCTCGGCAGAACGTGAGTGCAGTCCGTCGATGACGCGATCACGCACCTGCGTGCAGCTCCGTCATGCGGTGCTTGAACTCCTCGACCGTGCCGTGTTCGGCCGGGTTGTAGATGCCGAGGACCACACCGAAGTGGTCCTGGGCAACGTAGGTGTTCAGTGCGTGCTGGTAGTTGATGCTCATGTTGATGTTCTCGCTTGGGGTATCAATTGCCAAAGGGGGATGGACTAGGCAAAGAAATAGCGCGACTCCAGCACCAGGCTGAGGTCCAGGTCGCCATGCGGCGGGAGGGGTGGGAGTTTCTCTGCCGCTTCTGGCGGGAGCTGCTCGACGAGTTGCTGTCGGAAGTCGGCCAGTACGTCGCCGCTGTATTGATCGACGAACGCCTGCCGGAGTGCGGCGGCGAGGATTGCTGCCTGGCCCGCGTGCGTACCGTAGGAGTCGTGGATCATGGCGAACGACTCGATGCCGTTCTCTGCCGCGAGGCAGGTGGTCAGCATCATGTGGCTGGCGTCGCAGGAGTGGACGAAGTTCGGACTGATCCCGAGGGTCTGCCTGCGACGGTCGAGCTTAGTACCGCCGATGTTGACCACTAAATTCACCTCGCGGCCTCCGACGTGCGGCCGGATGCGGACGCCTTCCTCCTCGCGGTACTCCTGGAGGACCGGGAAGCCAGCGGGGGTCGTCCAGCTCACCGGCAGGTCGGCCGACGAGGCGACCTTGGAGGCGTCACGCAGCCAGTCCATCGCCGCGCGGGCTGCGATCACGACCTCGCCGATGCACTCCCACAGCAGGGTCGCCAGGTACTCGGCGGTCTCCCAATCGTCCTCCATGCCCAGCTTCTTGAACTTGGAGAGCACCTGGGCGCGCATGCCCGACTTCGTGACGCCATAGGGCAGCGTCATCACCGGCTGCTTCACGATGTCGCGGGTGAGCTGGCCGTCCAGCTTGATCGCCAGCGGGTCGCCGCTCTCGGCACGGGCGCGCAGCTTCTCCTGGGCCACGTCTTTCACGCGCGAATAGATGTCGGCGGGCTTCGGCTGCGGGATCAGGTTGGTGGCTGCACCGCCCACGGAGTCGCGGAGCATGGCCGAGAAGTTCTGGAGGCCGTTACAGGAGCCGTCGAGCGCGATGGGCAGATGGGAGACGTGATCGCGGCCGTTGAGGCTGTAGCCGAGCCACTCGAAGCACGCTGCCAGCGCGCAGAACGGGCTGTCGGCGTCCATCCAGAAGCGTTGGCCGTCCAGCGGATCGAGGGCGCTGTCGAGAATCTGCTCCTCGTGCTCGCGCACCCAGGCCACGCGCTCCTCGAACGACACCTTGTCCACGCCGAAGCAGTTGGCGACGTGGATGGCGAGCCAGTAGGCACCGTCCTCGCCGAGCGGCACGCCTTGGGCGAACGTCAGCAGGCCCTTGGCCGCATCATCACCCTGCGGGGTCAGCGTCGGGGGCAGGGGGTAGCACCGGCCGCGGAAGTCGAGGTTGTGAGGGAAGTAGATCGCGGGGTACTCGGCGAACTTCTCCGCCAAGGCGATCTTCTGCGCGGCGGCGAGGCGGGTGGACACGCTGCGCGCGTTGGCCTCGTAGACCTTGGCGCGGTCGCGCTTCCATTCCTTGAACTCGTCGGCGTGGTGCTCCTTGAAGTAGTCCGGGTCGGTCTCCAGCAGGGCAGGGCGGCTCGGCAGGTCCATCAGTTCACGCTCCGGCAGCCCGGCGACACCGCCGCCTGCGTTCCACAGCTCGCGCATGACCTCTAGGACGGGCACGTTCACCTTCCAGGCGGTTGCCTGGATGGCGTTGAGGGCCTGGTAGACGTTGGGCATATCGACCAGCGCCAGCTCGCGCTTGTAGGCGCGGTTGCGGGTACGCACGAGGTCAGCCCGGCCGCCGATGTCGGTCAGGTAGCCGCCGTCGCGGGGCGTGGTCCACGGACGGGGCGGGACGACCATCGGCATCAGCACCGGCTGGTACAGGGCGGCGCTGTCGTGGGCCTTGGTCAGCCAGTCGAGCACCTTCTGATTCCCGGCGATGAGCAGGTGGCGCTTGCCGCGCTCGGCGACGGTGACCAGCTCGACCAGCCCGGTCGCCTCGACGAACAGCTCGATGAGCTTCATGCCCACCAGCAGCGCGTCCTTGTCGGACAGGTAGAGGCGCTTGTCGTCCTCGGGGGCGAACTCGGCGTCGGCGATGACGTGCCGCATGACGGCGGTGGAGTGCCGGGCCGAGGTGGACTTCTTGAGCTGCTCCTGGACGACCCGGTACAGGCCGGGGTGCTTCTCGCGGAGCAGGGAGAAGTTGATCTCGTTGGCGACCTCGTGGCCCAGGGTGATCGCCACGGACACCGCCTTGCGGTGATCGGCGACCAGCGCGTTGACGCAGGTGAAGCTGGTCAGATAGGCGAGGGCGTGGGGGTTCAGGTGGCGGATGAATTTGAGGGCGGCGTGGCGCTTGCCCGGCTTGCCGGTGTCGGCTTCGGCCACGAACGCCATGATCGCGGCGGCGGTGGCGTCGATGCTCTCCATGACCAGCTTGCGGCCGGGGCCGGTCTCGGCCTCCTGGCGCTGCTCCCTGATCTTCTCGTAGCGGGCAATGCCCAGGCTGGTGCTTTCCTTCTCCAGTTCGAGCTGGGCGGCGTGCAGGTCGTTCTCTTGCCAAGTCGTCATCGTTTGCCCTCGGGGGATGCAAAAGTCAAAACGGGAGGACCGCACCGGGGGCTGCCCGGTACGGTCCTGAGTGGTTCGGTTGTTGGTCCTGGGTGGACCTATGTGGAACTGTAGTAGTCCTCGGTGGTGAACAGCAATGAGTAGTTCTGAATGGTTGTCCTAGGAGGAGGTCCGCCGAAGATGACCACTTTATTCGGCGTCACCTGGTGTCACCTGTCGCGGCACCCGGCGTCACCTATATGTCACCCGAAGCGTCACCTGATAGACTGGAACGCTGTAAGTAGTTGAGTGGTCAGCACTAATCGGCAGGGGCTTCGGGATTTAGGTTCCAGTGCCGCAAGGCGTGGGGGTTCGAGTCCCCCCTTTCGCACCAGTGCCGGCCTGTCCCCGCCCTGATCGGGCCATCTGCGCCCCCTTGACCGGCACGCGCTGGCAGTGCAAGCCGAATTGGGCGAAACTAAAGGGCTGCGGCAAGCAGGCGCGTCCCAGACGTCGTGTCCTTACAACCGTTTCATCCCAATCATCGAGCCGGGGGCCTGGGCCACCGGTGGCAGGAGTCAACATGCAAGCTTCGATCGAATCCACCGGCAACCTGGAACGCCGCCTGAGCTTCTCGCTGCCGGAAGACCGTCTGCAGAGCCATATCGTCGGCCGTCTGGGCGAAATCGCCCGTACCACCCGCATCAAGGGTTTCCGTCCGGGCAAGGTGCCGGCCAAGGTGATCGAGCAGCGCTTTGGCGCGCAGGTCCGTGGCGAGGCGCTGGACGGCCTGCTGCGCGAAACCTTCGATGCCGCCGTGCGTGAGCACGACCTGCGCATCGTCGGCAGCCCGCGCATCGACAAGGGCGACGAGGGTGAGTTCTCCTTCGTGGCCACCGTGGAAGTGGTGCCGGACTTCGGCGACATCGACGTCAGCAAGCTGACCGTCGTGCGCCACAGCGCCGAGATCACCGACGCCGACATCGACCAGATGATCGAGAACCTGCAGAACCAGCGTCGTACCTGGGCCCCGGTCAGCCGTGGCGCGCAGGACGGTGACCTGGTCGCGGTGGAAACCTGGTCGCAGGCCGGCGAAGAGCGCCTGCCGGCCGAAGGCACCGAGAAGGGTTCGATCGTGCTCGGCCAGGGCATGATGTTCGACACCATCGAAAAGGGCCTGGTCGGCCTGGCCAAGGGCGAAGAAAAGACCCTGGACGTCGAGTTCCCGGCTGACTGGCGCGTGCCGGTGCTGGCCGGCAAGACCGTGCAGGTCACCGTCAAGGTCGCCGAAGTGTCCGAGCCGGTCGTGCCGGCGGTCGACGAAGCCTTCATCAAGAGCTTCGGCGTGAAGGGCGGCGACGTCGAGCAGTTCCGCAGCGACATCCGTGCCAACCTGGAGCGCGAGCTGAAGGGTGCCCTGATGAACCGCCTGCGCCGCGAAGTGGGCGAGCAGCTGATCGCCGCCTATTCGTCGGTGGAAATGCCGCCGCGCCTGGTCGAGAACGAAGCCCGCGCCATGCTGGCCCAGCAGGTTGAGCAGATCCGCCGCAACGGCCAGAACGTCGGCGAAATCCCGGCCGATGCCCATGAAGGCTTCAAGGACGCTGCCGCCAAGCGCGTGCTGGTCGGCCTGCTGGTCGGTGAAGTGGCCCGCATCAACGACCTGCGCCTGGAAGCCAAGCGCCTGAACGAAACGATGCGTCTGATCGCTTCGACCTACGAAGAGCCGGAACAGGTCATTGAGATGTACCGCAACGACCCCCAGCTGATGTCTGGCCTGCAGAACCGTGTGATGGAAGAGCAGGTGATCGACTGGATCGCCGAGCGTGCCCAGCACACCGAAGAGAAGCTGTCGTTCCAGGACGCGATCCGCCAGTAAGCCCGGGCGGATCACCGGATGCCCCGCGCCTTTGCCGGCGCGGGGTTGTTGCCCCCCAAGATAGGTACCTCACGTAATGGACAACCGAACCAAAGCCCTGAACCTGGTTCCGATGGTGGTCGAGCAGACCAGCCGCGGCGAGCGTGCCTACGACATCTATTCGCGCCTGTTGAAGGAGCGCCTGATCTTCCTCGTGGGGCCGATCGACGATCACATGGCCAACGTGGTGGTGGCGCAGTTGCTGTTCCTGGAATCGGAAAACCCGGAAAAGGACATCAACATCTACATCAACTCGCCGGGTGGCGTGGTCACCGCCGGCATGGCGATCTACGACACCATGCAGTACATCAAGCCGAATGTGAGCACCACCTGCATCGGCCAGGCCGCCTCGATGGGCGCCCTGCTGCTGGCCGCGGGCGAAGCCGGCAAGCGCTATGCGCTGCCGAATTCGCGCGTGATGATCCATCAGCCGCTGGGTGGCTACCAGGGCCAGGCCACCGACATCGACATCCACGCGCGCGAGATCCTGACCCTGCGTTCGCGCCTGAACGAAGTGCTGGCCAAGCACACCGGCCAGTCACTGGAGACAATCGCGCGGGATACCGAACGCGACAACTTCAAGAGCGCCTTCGAGGCGCAGGCCTACGGTCTGGTCGACCAGGTCCTGGAGCGTCGTCCGGATGAGTCGATCCAGGCCGGTTGACCGGCCTTCACGGGGCCATGGAGGCCCCGTTCCTGCAGGGTCGGGCGGGACTGGTGTCCCCTCGGCCCTGTGCTATTCTCGAATCGAACCCCCGTTCAGCGGGTGGGGTAACTGGGTAAGCGAAGCATGAGCGAAGACCGCCAAGGTCGTTCCACGGACACCGGCAAGATCCTCTACTGCTCTTTCTGCGGCAAGAGCCAGCATGAAGTGCGCAAGCTGATTGCGGGTCCGAGCGTATTCATCTGCGATGAGTGCGTGGAGCTGTGCAACGACATCATCCGTGAGGAACTCGAGGAAAAGGCGCAGTCGGCGCGCAGTTCGCTGCCCAAGCCGCGCGAGATCCTTGAGGTTCTCGACCAGTACGTGATCGGCCAGAACCGCGCCAAGCGCACCCTGGCCGTGGCCGTGTACAACCACTACAAGCGCATCGAGAGCCGGCAGAAGAACGACGACGTCGAACTGGCGAAGTCGAACATCCTGCTGGTCGGGCCGACCGGTTCGGGCAAGACGCTGCTGGCCGAGACCCTGGCCCGCCTGCTCAACGTGCCGTTCACCATGGCCGACGCCACCACGCTGACCGAAGCCGGTTACGTGGGCGAGGACGTGGAGAACATCATCCAGAAGCTGCTGCAGAAGTGCGACTACGACGTCGAGAAGGCGCAGCAGGGCATCGTCTACATCGATGAAATCGACAAGATCTCGCGCAAGAGCGAGAACCCGTCGATCACCCGCGATGTGTCCGGCGAAGGCGTGCAGCAGGCCCTGCTGAAGCTGATCGAAGGCACCGTGGCCAGCGTTCCGCCGCAGGGCGGCCGCAAGCATCCGCAGCAGGAATTCCTGCAGGTGGACACCAAGAACATCCTGTTCATCTGCGGTGGCGCGTTCGCCGGGTTGGACAAGGTGATCCAGGCCCGTTCCACCGACGTCGGCAGCATCGGCTTCGGCGCCAAGGTGAAGAGCAGCGAGCGCAAGCAGGAAGTGGGCAAGGTGCTGGCCGAAGTCGAGCCGGAAGACCTGATCAAGTTCGGCCTGATTCCGGAGTTCGTCGGCCGCCTGCCGGTGGTGGCGACCCTGGAGGAGTTGGACGAGCCGGCCCTGATCAAGATCCTGACCGAGCCGAAGAACGCCATCACCAAGCAGTTCAAGAAGCTGTTCGAGATGGAGAACGTCGAGCTGGAGTTCCGTCCGGACGCGCTGTCGGCCATCGCCAGGAAGGCGCTCAAGCGCAAGACCGGCGCCCGCGGCCTGCGCACCATCGTCGAATCGGTCCTGCTGGACACCATGTACGACCTCCCGTCGCAGGAGAACGTCAGCAAGGTGGTGGTGGACGAGTCGGTGATCGAGCACAAGTCCGAGCCGTACCTGATCTACCAGACCCCGGCGGCCCCTGAACAGAAGGCCGCAGGCGCCGAGTGATCCTTCCAGGTTGTTGATTGGAAAGGACTTTAAACGAACGCCTTGCATCTGAAAGCCGATGGCCCCATAACGGGGCCATCGGCTTTTTTTGTCTCCGGAAGATGCCCTCCCGGAGGCGGTTTTCCCCTTCCCTGGAGCCCCCATGGCCCGTTCCCCAAGTGAAACCCTCGACCTGCCGGTCCTGCCGCTGCGCGACGTAGTGGTGTTCCCGCACATGGTCATCCCGCTGTTCGTCGGCCGTGACAAGTCGATGCACGCGCTCGAACAGGCGATGGAAGCGGACAAGCGCATCCTGCTGCTGGCGCAGAAGTCGGCCGAGACCGACGACCCGCACGCGGCCGACCTCTACCAGGTCGGTACGCTGGCGCAGGTGCTGCAGTTGCTGAAGCTGCCCGACGGCACCATCAAGGTGCTGGTCGAGGGCCTGTCACGCGTGCAGGTTACCCACGTCGATGAGCGCAACGGCTCGCTGCACGGCCAGGCCGTGGAGATCGACGCCACCGACGAGCGTGAAACGCGCGAGGTCGAGGCGATCGCCCGCTCGCTGATGTCGCTGTTCGAGCAGTACGTGAAGACCAACCGCAAGCTGCCGCCGGAACTGCTGCAGACCCTGTCGGGCATCGATGAGCCGGCCCGCCTGGCCGACACCATCGCCGCGCACATCAGCGTGCGCCTGGCCGACAAGCAGCGCCTGCTGGAGACGTTGGCCGTCGGTGACCGCCTGGAGATGCTGGTCGGCCTGGTCGATGGCGAGATCGATGTGCAGCAGATGGAGAAGCGCATCCGCGGCCGCGTGAAGTCGCAGATGGAGAAGAGCCAGCGCGAGTACTACCTCAACGAACAGATGAAGGCCATCCAGAAGGAACTGGGTGACCTGGACGACGCGCCGGGCGAGCTGGAAGAGCTGGCCCGGAAGATCGCCGAAGCGGGCATGCCGAAGGCGGTTGAAGCCAAGGCGCGCAACGAACTGAACAAGCTCAAGCAGATGTCGCCGATGTCGGCCGAGGCCGCGGTCGTGCGCAACTACCTGGAGTGGTTGCTGGGCGTGCCGTGGAAGAAGCGCAGCAAGGTGCGCAAGGACCTGAAGGCCGCGCAGGACACCCTCGATGCCGACCACTACGGCCTGGAAAAGGTCAAGGAACGCATCCTTGAATACCTGGCAGTGCAGTCGCGCGTGAAGCAGATGAAGGGGCCGATCCTGTGCCTGGTCGGGCCGCCGGGCGTGGGCAAGACCTCGCTGGGCCAGTCCATCGCCAAGGCCACCAACCGCAAGTTCGTGCGCATGTCGCTGGGCGGCGTGCGCGACGAGGCCGAGATCCGTGGCCACCGTCGTACCTACGTCGGTTCGATGCCGGGCCGCATCGTGCAGAACCTCAACAAGGTCGGCAGCAAGAACCCGCTGTTCGTGCTCGACGAGATCGACAAGATGTCGATGGACTTCCGTGGCGATCCGTCGTCGGCGCTGCTGGAAGTGCTTGATCCGGAGCAGAACAACGCGTTCAACGACCACTACCTGGAAGTGGACCTGGACCTGTCCGAAGTGATGTTCGTGGCCACCTCGAACTCGCTCAACATTCCGGGCCCGCTGCTGGACCGCATGGAAGTGATCCGCATCCCGGGCTACACCGAGGACGAGAAGCTCAACATCGCCACCCGCTACCTGGTGCCGAAGCAGATCAAGGCCAACGGCCTGCAGCCGGAAGAGCTGGAGATCGGCAGTGATGCGATCCAGGACATCGTGCGCTACTACACGCGTGAATCGGGCGTGCGCAACCTGGAGCGCGAGATCGCCAAGATCTGCCGCAAGGTGGTGAAGGAGATCGCGCTGGCCGGCCCGCAGCCGGTGAAGGCGAAGAAGGGTGCGAAGAAGTCCAGGGCGCTGGTGAACGTGTCCAGCAAGAACCTGGACAAGTACCTGGGTGTGCGTCGCTTCGACTTCGGCCGCGCCGAAGAAGAAAACGAGATCGGCCTGGTCACCGGCCTGGCCTGGACCGAAGTCGGTGGTGATCTGCTGCAGATCGAATCGACGCTGGTGCCAGGCAAGGGCCAGCTGATCCTGACTGGCCAGCTCGGCAACGTGATGAAGGAATCGGCTTCGGCGGCGCTGTCGGTGGTGCGTTCGCGCGCCGTGGGCTTTGGCATCGACAGCGACTTCCTGCAGAAGCACGACGTGCATCTGCACGTGCCCGATGGCGCCACGCCGAAGGACGGCCCGAGTGCCGGCGCGGCGATGGTGACGTCGCTGGTGTCGATGCTGACCAAGGTGCCGGTGCGTGCCGACGTGGCGATGACCGGCGAGATTACCCTGCGTGGTCGCGTCACCGCCATCGGTGGCCTGAAGGAGAAACTGCTGGCCGCACTGCGTGGCGGCATCCGTACGGTCATCATTCCGGAAGAGAACCGCAAGGACCTGGCCGACATCCCGGCCAACGTCACCCGCGATCTGAAGATCGTGCCGGTGAAGTACATCGAAGAAGTCCTGGACCTGGCGCTGGAGCGTCCGCTGGCACCGAAGAAGGCGCGCAAGAGTGCGCAACGTGTCACGGTGCGCAGCAAGGCCAAACCGAGTGGAAACGCGCGCGTCAAGCATTGACGCGCGCTGTCCAATGGCTTGAAACCCGCGTCGTTGCTGGCTTTCCAGCTTGCGTGGGGGTAGGGCCACTGGTATAAAAGCAGCACTCGCGAATGGGTGATCGCAGTCGGGCGATCACTGAATTCGGCGAACCGTTTCCACATGGCGGCCGCATGCAGAGCGTGTGCGGTTGCTTCCCTGTCGAATAAGCGGAACCCACCGCCAAAGGAGTTGTAGAGAATGAACAAGACCGAATTGATCGACGCCGTTGCTGAAGCTGCAGACCTGACCAAGGCCGAGTCCAGCCGCGCTGTCGATGCCGTCGTTGCCGCCGTCACCAAGGCGCTGAAGGACGGCGATGCGGTCACCCTGGTTGGCTTCGGTACCTTCCAGGTCCGCGACCGTGCTGCCCGCACCGGCCGCAACCCGAAGACCGGCGACACCATCAAGATCGCTGCTTCGAAGAATCCGTCGTTCAAGGCTGGTAAGGCCCTGAAGGATGCTGTAAACTAAGCGGCTCGCTGGGGTGCTTAGCTCAGCGGTAGAGCGTCTCCTTTACACGGAGAGGGTCGGGGGTTCGAAACCCTCAGCACCCACCACAGCACCGCGGTAAAAGTTTGAGTGTGGAGCGGTAGTTCAGCTGGTTAGAATGCTGGCCTGTCACGCCGGAGGTCGCGGGTTCGAGTCCCGTCCGCTCCGCCATTCAACGAGGCCTCCGGCCAAAAGCTGGAGGCTTTGTTTTCTCCCTGGCCCAGGCCGGCTGAAAGCAAAAAAAGCAACACTGTGGAGCGGTAGTTCAGCTGGTTAGAATGCTGGCCTGTCACGCCGGAGGTCGCGGGTTCGAGTCCCGTCCGCTCCGCCATTGCATCGAGGCCCCCGGCCGAAAGCTGGGGGCCTTGTCTTCTCCCCCGGCAGGTTTGGGGGCAAGGCGAAAAGGTTTTTGCAAGAACGGAGCGGTAGTTCAGCTGGTTAGAATGCTGGCCTGTCACGCCGGAGGTCGCGGGTTCGAGTCCCGTCCGCTCCGCCATTGCAGAATTCTTAAGTCCCTGTGAAAAAACTTTGAAAAAAGTGTTCATCGGGCTGGGTTTTCAGGGAATCTTCGGATATACTGGGCGCCTGCAAAGTTTCAGCGCGGAGCGGTAGTTCAGCTGGTTAGAATGCTGGCCTGTCACGCCGGAGGTCGCGGGTTCGAGTCCCGTCCGCTCCGCCAACTTCAAAAGCCCTCGGCGCAAGCCGGGGGCTTTTTCTTTGCGTTGCGCCGGAGGTTGCCGATGCGGGGGTGGCGCGCGCCGGCGGTGGTGGGCGCAAGCCACGCCGGTGCTGCTTTTGGTCCCTGCGGCGAAGCGGGTTACACTGCCGGGCTCGCCAATCAGGCCTTGTGATTCCTCACCATGCTGCAGAAACTCCGCGACAAGACCTCAGGCTGGATCGTCACCGTGATCCTGGGGCTGCTGATGATTCCGTTCCTGTTCGTGATCGACAACAGCTACCTCGGTGGCGTTGGCGCACAGAACGTGGCCAAGGTTTCCGCGCCGCCGACCTGGTGGCGTTCGGCGCCGTCGTGGTGGCCGGTGCGCATGCTTTGGCAGCACCATGAGATCAGCTCGCAGGATTTCCGCACGCGTTTCGAGCAGGAGCGCATGCGTGAGCGCCAGCAGCAGGGCGACAACTTCGACCCTCGCGCGTTCGAGAGCACCGAGAACAAGATGGCCGTGCTCGACCAGTTGATCGACGAGCAGGTCGTGCGCCTGGTCGGTGAGCAGGCGGGCGTGGTGATCGGCGACGGTGCGGTGCGTGAATACATTGCGACCATGCCGGCGTTCCTCGATTCGAACGGCAAGTTCAACGAGAACAACTATCGCCTGGCCCTGGCCGGCGGCAACCCGCCGCGTACGCCGACCCAGTTCCAGGAACTGGTGCGTGAGAGCCTGCAGCAGTCGGTGATCCCGTCGGGCCTGCAGAGCTCGGGCTTCGTCACCCAGGCTGAGACCGAGCGCCTGCTGAAGCTGCTGGGCGAAACCCGTGACGTCGAGCTGGCCGCGTTGCCGCCCGTGCCGGCTGATACCGCACCGGTCACCGATGAGCAGATCAAGAAGTGGTACGACAGCCATGGCAAGGATTTCCGCCAGGCCGAGAGCGTGTCGCTGGAATACGTCGAGATCAATGGCGCGAACCTGCCGGCACCGACGGTGGCCGATGAAGCGACCCTGCGCAAGCGCTATGAAGACGAGAAGGCGAAGTTCACCTCGCCGGAGCAGCGCCAGGCTTCGCACATCCTGATCACCGGTGACGGCGCCGAAGCCAAGGCGAACAGGATCGCTGCCGAAGCCAAGGCCGCTGGTGCCGATTTCGGCGCGCTGGCCAAGGCCAATTCGGAAGATCCAGGCTCCAAGGACCAGGGCGGTGACCTGGGCTGGGTGGAGCGCGGTGCGATGGTGAAGCCGTTCGAGGACGCGCTGTTTGCGGCCAAGGCCGGTGACGTGATCGGCCCGGTGAAGACCGAGTTCGGTTACCACATCATCAAGGTGGCCGCTGTGCGCGGTGGCCAGGGCAAGTCGTTCGAGGAAGTGCGTGACACGCTGGCCGCCGAGCAGCTGAAGGCGGACGGTGAGCGTGGCTTCAACGAGCTGGCCGGTCACCTGGTCGATGCCATCAACAAGAGCCCGAGCGACCTGGCCGCTGCGGCCAAGGAAGTGAACCTGCCGCTGCAGACGCTCGGCCCGATCACCCGCGCGACCGCCAGTGGCATTGCCGCGGACCCGGCTGTGCTGCGTGCTGCCTTCTCCGACGTGCTGGTGCAGGACGGTACTGCCAGCGACCCGATCGCCCTGGGTGGCGCGACCAACCACAGCGTGGTCATCCGCGTGGCTGCGCACACCCCGGAACAGGCCCTGCCGCTGGAAAAGGCCCGTGAGCAGGTGATCGCCGCCATCCGCGCTGACCGCCAGCGCCAGGCCAGCGACAAGGCCGCCGATGCCATCCTGGCCAAGCTGAAGGCAGGCGCCACGCTGCAGTCGCTGGCTGCCAGCGAGAAGCTGCAGCTGAGCCCGATGCCGGGTCTGCCGCGCAGCCAGCCGGTGCCGACCCCGGAAATCAACCGCGCGATCTTCAGTGCGCCGGTACCGGCCGAAGGCAAGCCGAGCTATGGCAAGGTCGACGTCAATGGCCACGCGCTGCTGTTTGCGGTGAACAAGGTCAATCCGGGCGACATCAAGGAAGTGACCGCCGAGCAGCAGAAGCAGCTGAAGGAACAGCTGAGCCAGATCGACGGCATGGCTGCGGCCAAGGCCTACATCGAGGCGATGCGCAGGAAGTTCGTGGTCCAGACCACCGAAGCGAACCTGTAAGCCTTGCGGCTGCATCCATGAGAAAGGCCCGGCAATGCCGGGCCTTTTTTTACGTGCCTATGTAGAGTCGAGCTTGCTGGACTGCATCTGCCGGGCGCAGCCGTGAAAAAGCCGAGCGTGGGCCCGGCGCAGCAGGAAGGCGTGCGCGCGGGGGGACCGCGCCGGCCGTCAGTTTTCGACGCGCAGTACCGCGCCCGGCTTCAGCACACTGCTGCCGCTCAGGCCGTTCAGCGACAGCAGGGCCTTGACCGGCATGCCGTAGCGGCGGGCGATGGTCCAGGCCGACTCGCCATCTCGCACGGTGTGGCGGCGGCTGCGCGGACGATCGGCAATCGCGGCGACGGTCCTGGCGACCTGCGGCGTTGGCGTGGCGGCGGCAGCCGGTGCGGCGCTGGCCACCAGTGCAGTGGCCGCTTCGGCGACAGTCGCATTGGCGGCCGAGACCGGTGCCAGCACGCGGGTAGTGCCTGACGAGGCGCGGCCACCGCCCGCCAGGGCAGGGTTCAGGCGGGTGATCCTGGCCGGGTCCAGGGCGCGCTGTGCGGCCCACTGCTGGACGCTGGTGCCAGCCGGCAGGGTGTGGTCCTTCAGCACCGGCACGGTGCGGTCGAGCGAGGCCATCACGCCGGGTTGGTCTTCCACGTCTTCCAGCACGCAGGCCAGGGCATGCAGCTTCTCGACGTAGGCATAGGTGACCGGCGATAGGCCGGGCAGCGCGGACGGCTTGGCGTTCTGTGCGTTCATGCCGGCCTTGCGCAGCGACTGCAGCACGCGGTACTCGCCGGCGTTGTAGGCCATGGTGGCCAAGCGCCAGTCGCCGCCGAACATGCCGTGCAGGGTCTTCAGGTAGCGCACTGCGGCCTGGGTCGAATCGACCGCCGACAGGCGGCCGTCGTAGCCGTTGGCCATGGGTACGCGATGGTTGCGCGCGGTGGTGGCGATGAACTGCCACAGGCCGGTCGGGCCGCTGCCGTTGCGGGCGTTGGGCCGATAGCCGCTTTCCACGAACGGAATCAGTGCGAATTCGGTAGGCAGGTTGGCCTTGCGCAGCTCTTCGACCACGTAGCCGAACAGCACCAGCGCATCGTCATCCTGGTTGGCCAGGCGCGACGGGGCGTGGGCGAACTGCTTCTGCCAGCGCGGGCTGGTGGCCTCTGCGTCGCAGGTGGGTTCGGCCAGGCCGTCGCGGAAGCTGGAGAAGATCTCCTGGCCATTGCGCACGGAGGCGGCCGGCAACGCGGCCGGATCCAGCGGCAGCGCCGCAGCAGCGGTCAGGTTCTGGCTGATGCCGGCGCCCAGCGACTGCGCGCCGGCGGTTCCGGCCAGCCCCAGGACCAGGCCCAGGGCCAGCGGCAGACTTCGGCGCATCATGCGCGGAAGCCGTCTTTCCAGTGCCGGAGGCCGGCCATGACGTCGACGTCGTCAACGACGTCGCGGCCCAGGTGCGCCGACACTGCCGCGCGGATCGGCGCAGTGTGCACACGCAGGAACGGATTGCAGTCCAATTCGTTGGCCAGGGTTACCGGCAGGGTGGAACGGTCATCGCGGCGCATGGCCAAAGCCTCCTCTTGGCGCTGCCACAGGGCAGCGTTGGCGGGGTCGACATGCCGCGCGAAGACGGCATTTGACACGGTGTACTCGTGGGCGCAACAAAGCAGCAGTTGCGCGGGCAAGGTACCCAGCTTGCGCATCGATGCCAGAAGCTGGGACGGCGTACCTTCGAACAGGCGCCCACAGCCCAGGCTGAACAACGAATCTCCGCTGAAAAGATGTTCAGCAGTGTGAAACGCGATGTGGCTGCGGGTATGCCCGGGCACGGATAGTACGTGGAACGTCCGGCCCAGTGCCTGAACGCGTTCACCTTCGCCGACCCGTTCGGTTGCCATGGGGATGCGCTCTTCGACGGGCGCGATGACCCGTACACGGGGAAAACGTGCCTGCAGCGCGGGCACGCCACCGATGTGGTCATCGTGATGATGGGTGAGCAGGATCGTGTCCACGCGCAGGCCCTGATCGGCCAGCGCCAGCACCGGCGCGGCATCGCCGGGATCGACGACCACGGCGGCGCCAGCGTCGTCGATCAACGTCCAGATGTAGTTGTCCGCAAATGCGGGCAGGGCAGTCAGTCGCATAGAATTGGACCATGCCCGCGCTGCAGAGCACCCGTCAAGCGAGCCAGACCCCGTGGTTCGACACTGAACCGGCGGACTCCTTGCGCGTGCTGGAACGGCAGTTGCTGCTGCCGCAGCTGTCTGTCCTGCCGACGCAGCCCTGGCTGTGGATCGCACCAAGTGCCGCCTGGCTGGACGATGCGCAGCTGGGCGGGCGCGGCCTGCGCCTGTTCCGTCAGGGACAGGGCTATGCCGGCGATACCCGCTGCGCGCTGCCGCTGCCGCTGGCCAACGAGAGCGTCAACGCGGTCGTGCTGCAGCACGTCACCACGGGCGATGCCGACCAGCTGCTGGACGAGTGCGAGCGCGTGCTGATGCCCGGTGGCCACCTGTGGCTGAGCAGCCTCAACCCGTTCAGCCCCTACCGCACGCACTGGCGCCAGCATGGCCTGGTGGTGCGCACGCCGCAGCGGATCCGCCTGCTGCTCGGCCGCCACGGGCTGGAGTGCGACGATATGCGTTACCTCGGCCCACTCTGGCGCGGCGCTGGCAGCCGTCGCCCGGGCGGTTGGGCGCCGCTGCGCGCGGCCTGCCTGTTCCATGCTGAAAAGCGCACGCTGGCCCTGCCCGGGCCGAAACCGTTGCCGGTGCGTTGGCACGGCACCGTTGTTACCTGATCTGGAGTTGTATTGAAAACCATCGAAATCCACACCGACGGTTCCTGCCTTGGCAATCCCGGCCCCGGTGGTTGGGCTGCGCTGCTGCGCTACAAGGGCCACGAGCGCGAACTGAGCGGTGGCGAAGCGCACACCACCAACAACCGGATGGAGCTGATGGCGGCCATCTCCGGGCTGGAGACGCTGACCGAGCCGTGCAACATCGTGCTCTACACCGATTCGCAGTATGTGCGGCAGGGCCTGACCCAGTGGCTACCCGGCTGGATCCGCAAGAACTGGAAGACCGCCGGCGGCGACCCGGTAAAGAACCGCGAGCTGTGGGAGCGCCTGCATGCGGCCACGCTTCGGCACCAGATCGACTGGCGCTGGGTGAAGGGCCACTCCGGTGACCCGGACAACGAGCGGGTGGATACGCTGGCGCGCAATGCGGCCATCCAGATCCGCGACGCCAGCCCGGTAAACTGAGCCCATGCGTCAGATCATCCTCGATACCGAAACCACCGGCCTGGAATGGAAGAAGGGCAACCGCATCGTCGAAATCGGCTGCGTGGAGCTGTTCAAGCGCCGCCCGACCGGCAACAACTACCACCAGTACATCAAGCCGGACTGCGAGTTCGAACAGGGCGCGCAGGAAGTCACCGGGCTGACCCTGGAGTTCCTGGCTGACAAGCCGGACTTCGCGCAGATCGCCGACGAGTTCCTGGCGTTCATCGATGGCGCCGAACTGATCATCCACAACGCGGCGTTCGACCTGGGCTTTCTTGACAACGAGCTGTCGCTGCTGGGCCCGCAGTACGGCAGGATCACCGACCGCTGCACGGTGATCGATACCCTGGTGATGGCGCGCGAGCGCTTTCCGGGCCAGCGCAATTCGCTGGATGCGCTGTGCAAGCGACTGGGCGTGGACAATTCGCACCGTGCGCTGCACGGCGGCCTGCTCGATGCGCAGATCCTGGGCGACGTCTACATCGCACTGACTTCAGGCCAGGAAGAGATCGGCTTCGGCCTGGGCGATGACGATGGGGGCGGCACCGGGGCGGCGCTGCAGGCCTTCGATACCAGCAAGCTGCTGCCGCGCCCGCGCGTGGTGGCGACGCCGTCGGAGCTGGAAGCGCATGCCGCGCGGCTGGAACGGCTGCGCAAGAAGGCCGGCCACGCGCTGTGGGATGGCCCGAAGGTGGAAGAAGCCGCCAGCGCGTAAACGATGGGATCCGGTATCCGGCGGATTCTCGCCGGGCATGGCCTGGCGCTACCGGATCACGCCATTCAGTGGCAGCGCACCAGGATCACGCTGATGTTGTCGCGGCCACCACCGTCGAGCGCGGCGGCGACCAGCGTGTCCACGCATTCCTGCGCGCTTGCATCTTCGAAGGCGAGGGTGCGGGCGATGCCGCGGTCGTCCACTTCCTCGGTCAGGCCATCACTGCACAGCAGTAGCTGCATGCCGGGGCGCAGCTCACCGCTGGTGGTGGCCACGTTGAGGTGTGCCGGATCGGTGACGCCCAGCGCCTGGGTGACCACGTTGCGATGCGGATGGGCGCGTGCCTGTTCGGCAGTCAGGTTGCCCTGAGCGACCAGTTCCTGCACCACGCTGTGATCCTGGCTGAGCTGTGCCAGCTGGCCGTCACGCCACAGGTAGGCACGGCTGTCGCCGACCCATGCCACTTCATAGCGATTGCCCTGCACGCGTGCGGCGACCACGGTGGTACCCATCGGCAGTGTGTCGTTGCGCCGCCGCGAGGCACGGATGATCTCTTCGTCGGCGGTACGGATGGCGTGGGCCAGCGGCGCGCCACCGCGGATCTCGCGCACGATGGTTTCACGCGCCAGCGCGCTGGCGACTTCGCCGCAGGCGTGGCCGCCCATGCCATCGGCCACCAGCCACAGGGCCAGCTCGCTGTCACCGTAGTAGGTGTCCTCGTTGAGCTCGCGGCGCAGGCCGGGGTGGGTGAGATGTCCGAATTCGATCATGGTGTGCAGGGGCGGGTATTGCTGGGGAGACAGGCATCATCGGGGGGCTGCAGGCATCCGGCAAGGCATGCACCCAGGAAATTTTCACTTCATTGACCGGGATGACTTGTCGTCGGCCTCACTTCCTCGTATGATGCGCGTCCCCGGTCCGCCGGGGACCACCCGGAGAGGTGGCAGAGTGGTTGAATGTACCTGACTCGAAATCAGGCAGGCGTTTATAGCGCCTCGGGGGTTCGAATCCCCCCCTCTCCGCCAGATAAAGAAAAAGGGCTGCCGAAAGGCAGCCCTTTTTCTTTATCTGGCGCGGGACGCGCCGCGCTCTGCGCGTCGCCCCACACGTTGCTGCGCAACCTGTGGGCCCCTCCCTTTGCCGGCCTCTCCCCGCCCCTGTCGGGGCAGCCCCTCAACAGAGGGGCTTGTTCCTCCAGATGCATCACGGGAGATCCGCGCGATGCGTGGATGCTGTTCCTGCTGGCAGGCTCATCCACGCATGGCGTGGAACTACCCGGCATATCCGTCCGGACGCTGCGGGTTACCATGTACGCATCACCTGCTGGAGCTTTCCCCATGACCGCTGAAATCCTCGTCCCCGTTTCTTTCGGCGAGCTGCTGGACAAGATCTCGATCCTGCAGATCAAGTCCGAGCGCATCAGCGACGAGGGCAAACTGGCCAATGTGCGCAGGGAGCTGTCGGCGCTTGAGCGGACCTGGATGGCACACCCGGCCGCGGTGAAGGACATCGCCAAGCTGCGTGCAGAGCTGAAGGCGGTCAATGAGCAGCTGTGGGAGATCGAGGACGACATCCGGCTGAAGGAAAAGCAACAGGCGTTCGACCAGGTTTTCATCGATCTGGCGCGCAGCGTCTACCTGCGCAACGACGAACGCGCGCGCATCAAGAAGGCGATCAACCTCGCGCTGGGTTCGGCGTACGTGGAAGAGAAGTCCTATCAGGATTACGCGCAGCGCGCGTAATCCCGGGCGGGCCGATGCAGCAGGTCCACGCCATGCGTGGACGGCGCCCGCCGCTTACCCCAGATGGTCGGCCACGTAGCGTTCGAAGGCGGCGATGCCGTCTTCGACGGTGATCAGTTCCATCACATCGTCGAACTCGATCTTCGTGCCCCACTTCAGATCGGTGGCCTGCTTGGCGAGGTACTTCCGCGCAGCGTCGTCGTAACGGTCCACGCAATAACGGCGGTCCGAGTACGGGCCACTGCGGTTTGGATTGCTGGCCGCATGCAGGCCCAGCACCTTGGTGCCCATCGCGTTGGCGATGTGCATCGGGCCCGAGTCAGGCGTCATCACCAGGTTGCCGCGGGCAAGCAGGGCAGGCAGCTGCTTGAGCGTGTCCTTGCCGACCAGGTCCAGTGCCGGTGTGATCAGTTGCGCCTGGATGGCGTCGGCCATGCTGCGCTCCAGTTCGCTGCGGCCACCGCACAGCACCACCTGCCAGCCGCGCTGGACGGCATGGTTGGCCACTGCGGCGTAGCGGTCGGCATACCAGTTGCGGCGCACGTGGCTGGAACAGGGCGAGATCATCAGCACCGGGCGGCCGTCGTCCTGCCACTGCGCGGCGGCCCACTCGAAGGCGGACGACGGCACGGCCAGGTCCCAGCTGACGCCGGTCTGGCGCAGGCCCAGCGGTTCGCAGAAGCTGCCGATGGCATCGAGCACATGGATGCCGGGACGGTCGGGGATGCGCTCGTTGATGAAGAGCCCATGCAGGTCCTTGGAGCGGCTGCGGTCGTAGCCGATGCGGCGCTCGGCCGGGATGAAGGCCGACAGCAGGTTGGCGCGGAACGCGACCTGCATCTGCAGCAGCGCTTCGAAGCGCCCCGGCGGCAGCTGCCTGCGCAGTTCCTTGACTCCGGCCATGCCGCTCTTCTTGTCATAGGCATGGAAGGTGACGCCGGGGAGGCCGTCGAGCAGCTTGTGGCCGACCTTGTCGATGATCCAGTGGATCGGCGTGTCCGGGCGCGCGGCCTGCAGGGTGCGCACCAGGGGCACCACGTGGGTGACATCGCCAAGTGCGGACAGGCGCAGGAGGCACAAGGAGGAGGACGCTGATGCCATGTGTTGTTAGACTCAATGAAATGGTCGCATTCGACGCCAATGAAGCGCTGACGCCATGCCGCGAGGGTCGCGGCATCGGGGCCATTCTGTTCGACCGCGAGCGGCTGCGGCAAGCCGAGATCGGCCTGTTCTCGCCCCAGCACTGGGGCAGCAGGGCCCGGCCGGTGGGCGAGGGTGGCCGCGGCAGTGCCTGGTTCGTCGATGCGCCGTTCGGTGCCAGCGTGCTGCGCCACTACCTGCGCGGCGGCATGGCGGCCCGTATCAGCCACGACCAGTACCTCTGGCGCGGCTCGGACCGGACCCGCAGCTTCGCCGAATTCCGCTTGATGCGGGCGCTGCGCGAGAAAAAGCTGCCGGTGCCACGGCCGATCGCCGCGTTCTACATGCGCGAGGGCCTGCGCTACCGGGCGGCGATCCTGATGGAGCGGATCGAGGGTGTACGCTCGCTGGCCGACCGCGCGCTGGTCGCCGGCCGTGGTGCCCCCTGGGAGGAGACCGGGCGCTTGATCGCCCGTTTCCACCGTGCCGGCCTGGACCATGCCGACCTCAACGCGCACAACATCCTGTTCGATGGCAGTGGCCATGGCTGGCTGATCGACTTCGACCGCGGCGTGATCCGCATCCCGGCGACCGCCTGGCGAGAGCGCAATCTCAAGCGCCTGCTGCGCTCGCTGATCAAGCTGCGCGGCGAGCGCAGCGTGGAAGATGTGCAGAAGGACTACGCGCGGCTGCGCCGCGCCTATGACATGGCCTGGAACCGGGGCACCTGATGGACTGGTCGTTGCGTTTCCTAGGCGTCGGCAATGCGTCGGCAGTCGAGCTGGGGTCGCCGATGTCGGTGATCGAGCGGGAGGGGCGTCCGTGGCTGACCATCGATTGCGGTGGCGAAGGCCTGACCGCGTTCAAGGCGCACTACGGGCACATGCCGCAGTCGCTGTTCGTCACCCACGTGCACCTGGACCATGTGGCCGGCTTCGAGCGCCTGTTCGTGGACACCTACTTCAATGCGCACCGACGCGGCAAGGTGCGCCTGTACGTGCCCGCCACGGTGGTGCCGCTGCTGCACAAGCGCATCGGGGATTACCCGAACGTGCTGGCCGAGGGCGGTGCGAACTTCTGGGATGCCTTCCAGTTGATCGTGGTCGGTGAGGCGTTCTGGCATGAGGGCGTGCGACTGGAAGTGTTCCCGGTGCGCCACCATTGGCCGGAGACCGCCTATGGCCTGCGCCTGCAGGGCGCGCTGACCTGGAGCGGCGATACCCGGCCGGTTCCGGAGATGCTGGCCCGCTTTGCCAACGACAACGAACTGATCGCTCACGACTGCGGCCTGCACGGCAATCCGTCGCATACCGGCGTGGACGATCTGGAGCGTGAGTACAGCGCCGAACTGCAGGCGCGGATGATGCTGTACCACTACGCCAGCGCAGCCGATGGTCTGGCACTGGCTGCGCGTGGGCACCGCGTGGCGCAGCCGGGGCAGTGCGTGCCGCTGGCGAGCCCGACCGCACCGCACGTGCTGGCGCAGGACCCGCCGTGAGCGGTACCGGCCAGCCCGCCGATGTGGCGCTGGCTGCCGAACTGGAGGCGCTGGAGCGTGCACTGCATGCGCCAAACGTGCGGGCCGGCCGTGAGCAACTGGCGGCATTGCTGGATGAGGATTTCAGCGAGATCGGCAGTTCCGGCCAGTGCTACGACCGTGCGGCCGCGTTGCAGGAGATCCCGTTGGAGCGTGCGCAGGTGCAGATCGAGTCCGATCAGTACGCGGTGCGGCTGTTGGCCGAGGGCCTGGCCCAGGTGCGCTACCGCAGCCGCCATCACCTCGATGGGCGGCCGCAACGCTGGGTGCTGCGCAGTTCGCTGTGGCGCCGGCACGGGGACGGATGGCGCATGGTGTTCCACCAAGGCACGCCCGAGGCAGGGTAGCGGCGGGCGTTGCCTGGTACGAACGGCTTAAGGGTCAGAGCCCTTTGCCGGGCAAAGGGATCTGACCCCAGTGCAGAAAAGGCGGTGGCCCCGCCGGCTGACCTCGGCGCCCGCGTCGATCGATACCGTTGCTGCCTTCCGGCCCTGGCGGGGTTTTCGACCTAGCGTCGCGAGGGGCCGACGGGGCCACCATAGAGACGTTGGCCGCCCGGTGGGCGGCCAGTTCACGGATCAGGGGAAGCAGCGCGCGATGCGCCGGAGACCACAGCCGGACCGCACATCGGCTGGCCGATGGCAGACGCGCATTCTAGCGCAGGCAGGTCCATCGGCGCCAGCTTCACGCGCTGAATCGGCTGTAACCCGTTCCCGGCGACGGCGACCGAAGGCCACCCCCGTTGCTAGAATGCCGGCCAGGAGGAACGACCTCCCCCACATCGGGAATCAAAGACCAGGACGGCCTGGCCCTACCAAGAGGAGGGCCGTCATGGCCTGGATCTATCTGTTGTTTGCCGGCCTGCTGGAAATCGTCTGGGCCGTGTCCATGAAACAGTCGGAAGGCTTCACCAAGCTCACCCCCACCGTGGTCACCCTCATCGGCATGATCGCCAGCTTCTGGTTGCTGGCGGTGGCCATGCGCAGCCTGCCGCTGGGAACCGCCTATACGATCTGGACCGGCATCGGCGCGGTCGGGGCATTCGTGGTTGGCATCGTGTTTCTCGGAGAGCAGGTCAGCGCGATGCGGATCGGTGCGGCGGTATTGATCGTCTCGGGCTTGGTGCTGATGAAACTCTCCAGCAGCTGAATCATTTACTTATGGTGGGGAAGGGAATCCCCGCCCGCCGCAGGTATATGCATTTCCGGCAAATCCATTTTGTCCGCCCGTTTTATTTGACGTGCGTCATGAAAATAACGAGCGTGATTCACATCGCACTGGCGCCGTCGGTCGCACAGTGCCGCCATTCGTCAGGCGAAATCGGGGAGTTTTCGCCTTGACGAGAACGTTGGCGCACCCGTCCTGGGTGCGATCGCGTGAAGATGTGAAGATTTTCAGTAGTTAATGCCGCCAGCCCTTGTTTCCGTGTCGGGAACCGGGATGGGTCGCATCGTCTTCAAAAAAACTGCCTGCAGTGCCATCCGGTCTTTTCAGGGAGATTTACCGATGAACCGCATTTACCGTCTGGTTTTCAATCGCGCTCTTGGCGTAATGCAGGTTGCTTCGGAGGTCGCCCAGAATCCTGGTGGAAGCGCGGTTTGCGTGAAGCGGCTGCCGCGATTGCGGGCGCACCAGCTGGCGCTGGCGTTGGCCACCACGCTGGCCAGTGGTTCGGCCTTTGCGGCGTGCACGACCCCGGGGCCGGTAATCAACTGCACCGGAACCACCAATAATTTTGCGGACGCCACCAACGGCGTCCAGGTGACCGTGGCAGCTGGCGCGAATGTAGGAAGTACCGCTGGCCTGGGTAATTCGATGACGCTGAGCGGCAACGGCATCCAGCTCACCAACAACGGCACGATCGGCACCAATGTCGGTCTCTTTGCTGCCTCCGGCGCGGTGCTTGGCAATGCCAGTGGCCAGGCGATCAGCGTTACCAACAGCGCGACCGGCACGCTTCAGGGTTTCATTGATATCGGCTCCCTGCTGGGCGCGAATGGCCGCGCGCTGTCCGTGCAGAATGGCGCAGGCGGTGTCACCACGATCAACAATGCCGGCACCGTCAACATGAATTTCCTGCTGGGCGGACTCGGCACGGCCGACGCGCCGGCCATCGTCAGCTACGGTGGCGCGCAGACGATTCTGAGCAACAGCGGCGGGATCACCGGACGGGTCGGATTGGCCGGCTCGACGCTGGGCAACTCAGTCAACAACAGTGGCACGATCACCGGCAGCGTCTATCTCGGTGATTCAGCGCAGGGGAATACGTTTACTGCGGTGTCCGGGTCCAATGTGGCAACCGGGGCCGGGGCCTCGGCGGGAATCGATGCACTGGGTGGTATTTCGGTTTCGCTTGCCGCCGCAGGCACGGTCAATGCCGGCGTGGGCGCCGGCGCCGCCAGCAACACGCTGGTGCTGCAGAACGTCGTCAGCGGTCCGGGGTCCGGTACCGGCGGTGCAGTGACCACGCTGGGCTGGAACCAGTACCTCAACTTCCAGAGGCTCACGGTCAACAGCGGTACGTGGAACCTGCAGGGCGCATGGAGCGGGACCGGGCCGACGACGCTCAACGATGGTCTGATCAACTTCAACAATGCCGCCTCCTTCGGCACAGGGCTGTTCACCGCCAACGGCGGTGCCATCGCCTCCTCCACGGCGGGTCTGAGCCTGGCCAACGCTTTCAGCCTCGGTGGCAATCTGTCCCTGTCTGGGACCAATGCGTTCGGACTCGGGGGTGTGCTTTCAGGGACTGGCAGCCTCACGGTCAACAACAGCGGCATCGTCACGCTCGGTAACGCAAACCTGTTCTCCGGGGGAGTCAATCTCAATGCCGGTGGACTGGTGCTGGGCAATGCGGGGGCGCTCGGCAGCGGTAATCTGACCGTCGGCGGCACGGCATCCCTGGATACCTCGGCCAACTTCAACCTGGGCAACAACCTCGTCATCAACGGGGGCGGAACACTCAACCTGCTGGGCAGCAATGGGCTCGGCCTGAATGGATCGATCTCCGGAGCAGGCAATCTGTTCAAGGCGGGTGTCGGCACATTGACCTTGAATGGTGCCAACACCCTTGCAGGCACGTTCTCCATTACCGGCGGCGCACTGGCACTGGGCGCCGCTGGCAGCCTCTCGTCGACAGGAGCGATCTCGCTGGGCGCAGGGACCAACCTTGATCTCTCGGTTGCAGCCAACCAGACCATCGGTTCGCTCGCCGGATCCGGTGCGCTCAACCTGGGCGCACGCACTCTCACCCTGGGTGGCCTGAACACCAGCACCACTTTCTCCGGCGCCATCAGCGGTGTCGGTGGCACGCTTGTCAAGGTCGGTACGGGCACCCAGACCCTGTCCGGTGCCAACGCCTTCACCGGCGGTGTTGCGCTCAACGGTGGTGGGCTGCTGCTGGGCAATGCCGGTGCGCTGGGAACGGGTGCGCTCAGTGTCGGCGGCAACGTCAGCCTTGATGGCAGCGCAGGAGCGCTGGCGCTCGACAACGCGGTCACCCTGGGGACGGGCAGCTTCCTCAACCTGCCTGGTACGCAGGCATTGACCTTCAATGGTGTGATCGGCGGTACCGGCAGCCTGGTCAAGAGCGGTCCGGCCACGCTTACGCTCAACAATGCCAATACCTTTGGCGGTGGCCTGTCACTCACCGCAGGCGGCCTGGTGCTTGGGAATGCCGGGGCGCTGGGAACCGGTGCACTCAACGTCGGTGGTCTGGCAACGCTCGATGCCAGCACGGCACTGAGCGTGAGCAATGGCATCAACCTGGGTGCCGGGGGCTCTCTCAGCGTGCTGGGCAGCAATGCGTTGACCCTGGGGGGCGTCATCAGCGGCACCGGCAGCCTGGTCAAGAACGGCGCTGCCACGCTGACGCTGGGCGGTGCCAACGCGTTCACCGGTGGATTGGCGATCAACGCGGGCAAGGTCGCGCTGGCCAGTGGCGGCAGCCTTGCAGCCACCGGTGCAGTGAATCTGGTCA
The DNA here is from genome assembly GCF_056481725.1 of Stenotrophomonas sp. 85239_Sma. Lineage (NCBI taxonomy): Bacteria > Pseudomonadati > Pseudomonadota > Gammaproteobacteria > Lysobacterales > Lysobacteraceae > Stenotrophomonas > Stenotrophomonas sp. 85239_Sma. The sequence goes on from NZ_CM151163.1 coordinate 1,002,432, forward strand.
ATGCAGGGACGGAGCTGGACATCTCGCTCGGCGGCAACCAGACCATCGGCGCGTTGTCTGGCGCCGCAGGCAGCACGGTGGCGCTGGGTAGCAGCACGCTCACTCTTGGCAATGCCACCAACCAGACCTTCGCCGGCGCGATTGGCGGTACCGGTGGCCTGATCAAGCAGGGCACCGGCGTGCAGACGCTGGCCGGCGCCAATACCTTCAGTGGTGGCCTGAACCTGGCGGCGGGTGGCCTGCTGCTGGGTAACGACAGTGCGATCGGCAGCGGGGCGTTGACGGTCAGCGGCAATAGTTCGCTCGATGGCAGCGCAGCACTGAACCTGACCAACGCCATCAGTCTGGGGGCAGCACTGACGTTGCCGGGCAGCCAGAACCTCACCTTGGGCGGCAACATCACCGGCACCGGCAGCCTGACCAAGAACGGTGCCTCGCTGCTGACCTTGAACGGCACCAATGCCTTCAGCGGTGGCCTGAACCTCAATGCCGGCAGCCTGCTGCTGGGCAACAGCGGTGCTCTCGGCACGGGCGCGTTGAGCGTGGGCGGCAATGCATCACTCGATGGCAGCACGGCCCTGAACCTGACCAACAATGTGGCGCTTGGGGCGGGTGCACTGCTGTCGTTGCCAGGCACGCAGGCGGTCACGCTTGGTGGCGTCGTTTCCGGCGCCGGTGGTCTGATCAAGAACGGTGCCACCACCCTTACGCTCAATGGCGCCAATACCTTCGGTGGCGGTCTGGTGCTCAACGGCGGCGGCCTGATGCTGGGCAATGCCGGCGCACTGGGAACCGGACTGCTTGCCGTCGGTGCAAACGCGACCCTGGACAGCTCGGTGGCATTGAGCCTGGGCAACGCCATCGATCTCGACGCCGGCGCGCAGCTGAGTCTGGCCAGCAACGAGGACGTTGCTCTAGGCGGTCTGGTCACCGGCACGGGTGGCCTGATCAAGACCGGTACCGGTGTGCTGTCGTTGAACAACAACAATGCCTTCAGCGGTGGCCTTGCGTTGAACGCGGGCAGCGTATCGGTGGGCGCCAACGGTGCGCTTGGCACCGGGGCACTGAACATCGGCGGCAATGTTTCCCTGGACGCGAGCGCCCCGGTTTCGCTGACCAATGCGGTGAACCTGGGCGCCAATACGCTGACCCTGCCGGGCAGCAACAACCTGACCCTGACCGGGGTGGTGGGGGGAACCGGTGGCCTGATCAAGAACGGCGCCTCGACGCTGACGCTGTCCGGTGCCAATACCTTCCTGGGCGGCGCCACGGTCAATGCCGGCACGCTTGCGCTGGGTGCGGGTGGCAGTCTCGCCGCGGGTGGGGCAGTAAATCTTGCCGGTGCAGGTGCGACGCTGGATGTCGGCGCAGCGGGTGCCGGCCAGACCATCGGTGCGTTGAACGGCGTGGCAGGCAGCCAGGTGGCGCTGGGTACGCAGTCACTCACCTTTGGCGGCGCCAGCAATGGCAGCTTTGCCGGCGCCGTTGATGGCAGTGGTGGATTGATCAAAGTCGGCGCTGGCGTGCAGACGTTGTCCGGCGCCAATACCTTCAGTGGTGGACTGGCGCTCAATGCGGGCGGGTTGGTGCTGGGCAATGCGGGCGCGCTTGGCACAGGAGCGCTGGGGATTGGCGGCAACGTCAGTCTGGACGGAACGGTGCCCCTGAACCTGGCCAACGCGGTGAACTTTGGTGCCGGAACCCAGCTGACGCTGGGCGGCACCAGTGACCTTACCCTTGCGGGTGTGGTGGCTGGCAACGGAAGCCTGATCAAGAATGGTGCGGGCCTGCTGACCCTCAACAACACCAATACCTTCGGCGGCGGCCTGGCCTTGAACGGCGGTGGCCTGGTGGTCGGCGCGAATGGTGCGCTCGGTACCGGCGCGCTTGCGGTGAATGCCAGCACCACGCTGGATGCGGGCGCGGCAGTGACGCTCGGCAATGCAGTCACGCTGGGCTCGGGCGTTGCACTGACGTTGCCGGGCAGCAATGCGCTGACGCTGTCGGGCGTGGTCGGTGGCAATGGCAGTCTGATCAAGAACGGCGCTACCACGCTGACGCTGTCCGGTGCCAATACCTACACCGGCGGTACCACCATCACTGCCGGCACGCTGGCGCTGGGCACGGGCGGCAGCCTGGCCGCGGCGGGTGACGTCACGTTGGGCGCGGGCGCTGGCTTCGATATCTCCGGTGCCGGCAGCAGCCAGACCATCGGCGCACTCAATGGTGCGGGCGGAAGCACGCTGTCGCTGGGCGGAAATTCATTGACGTTCGGAACCGCCAGCAACGCCGCGTTCGACGGCGTGATCAGTGGCGGCGGCGGCCTGGTGAAAGTGGGCGCAGGCGTGCAGGCGTTGTCCGGGGCCAACACGTTTGGCGGCGGCGTGACGCTCAACGCAGGCGGGCTGGTGCTCGGCAATGACGCGGCGCTGGGTGCGGGGGCGCTGACTGTCGGTGGTGCTGCCACGCTGGATACCACCGGCCTGGCAACGCTGGCCAACAACCTTGCCCTCAATGCCGGGCTGACCGTGCTCGGCAGCAACGCACTGACACTCAACGGCATACTTTCCGGGGCTGGCAGCCTGACCAAGAATGGCGGCGCAACGCTGACCTTGAACGGCGTCAACACTTATACCGGTGGTACCAACATCAACGCCGGCACGCTGGCGCTGGGCGCCGGTGCCAGCCTGGCGGCGAGCGGTACCGTGAACCTCGCCACCGGCGCCACGCTGGATCTGTCCGCGGGCAGCGGTACGCAGACCTTCGGCACCCTGGTCGGCAACGGTACGGTCAACCTGGGGGCCAACTCGATCGAGGTCGGTGGTGCCACCAACGGCACGTTCAGTGGCTCGATCGCTGGCACGGGTGGCCTGACCAAGGTGGGTTCGGGCATTGAAACGCTGACCGGCACCAATACCTATACCGGCGGCACCTTCATCAACGCCGGCACGCTGGCGATTGGTCCGGGCGGCAGCCTGGCCGCTACCGGTGCGGTCACCCTGGCCGCTGCGGGTACCGGCTTTGATATCTCCACCGCAGGTGCCAACCAGACCATCGGCTCACTGTCTGGTGTGGCCGGTTCAACGGTGAGCCTGGGTGCACGGACGCTGATCCTCGGTGGCGTTGGCAACAGTACCTTCGACGGCGCGATTTCCGGTACCGGTGGCCTGGTCAAGAACGGTGCTGGCGCACTGACGCTGGGCGGCGCCAACCTGTTCAGTGGCGGCCTGGCGCTCAATGGCGGCGGCCTGGTGATCGGCAACAGCGCGGCGCTCGGCAGCGGGGCGTTGACGGTCGGAAGCAACGCGACGCTGGATGCATCGACAGGCGTCAACCTGGCCAACAACATCGGGCTTGCAGCGGGCGCCAACCTCGATCTGCTCGGCAGCCAGGCGCTGACGCTGGGTGGTGTGATTTCCGGTACCGGCGGCCTGATCAAGAACGGTGCGGCCACCGTGACGCTGACCGGTGCGAACTCCTACACCGGTGGCACCACCATCAACAGTGGCACGCTGGCGATCGGCGCCGGTGGCAGCCTGGCGTCGACCGGTGCGGTGGACCTGGCCGGTACCGGTACCCTCGACATCTCGGCGGGCAACCAGAGCATCGGTTCACTTGCCGGTGTGGCCGACGGCACGGTGGCACTGGGCGGCAGCACGCTGACCCTGGGTGGCACGGGAGACAGCACGTTCAACGGTGCGATCACCGGCAATGGTGGCCTGATCAAGAACGGAGCAGGCGTGCAGACCCTCAACGGCGCCAGCACCTTCAGTGGTGGTGTAGCGCTCAATGCAGGCGGCCTGGTAGCCGGCAACAATGCAGCTCTGGGTACCGGGGCGGTCACGGTGGGGGGCAATGCCACGCTCGATTCGAACTCTGCGGTGACGCTGGCCAACAACTTCGTCCTCAACGCCGGGCTGACCGTGCTCGGCAGCAACAACCTCACCCTCAACGGCAGCCTGAGTGGCACCGGATCGCTGACCAAGGAGGGCGCGGCGACGCTGACCTTGAACGGTATCAATACCTATACCGGTGGTACCTTCATCAATGCCGGTACGCTGGCATTGGGCGCTGGCGCAAGCCTGCATGCCAGTGGCATCGTCAACCTGGCCAGTGGTGCGACCTTCGATCTGTCGGCGGGCAGCGGCACGCAGCAGTTCGGTACCCTGATCGGCAACGGCACAGTGAACCTGGGCGGCAACACCTTGACCATTGGTGGCCCCGCCAATGGCACGTTCAGTGGCTCGGTGGGGGGGACCGGCGGGCTGGTCAAGGAAGGCACCGGCACCCAGACCCTGACCGGTACCAATACCTTTACCGGTGGTACCACCATCAATGCGGGCACGCTGGCGATTGGCGCCGGAGGAAGCCTGGCATCGACTGGCGCGGTGACATTGGCCAACGCTGGAACGGCGTTCGATATTTCTGCCGGTGGTGCGCAGAGCATCGGGTCACTGGCCGGTGTTGCCGGCAGCACGGTCGCGCTCGGTGGCAGCACGCTGACACTCAACGGCGTAGGGAACACGACCTTCGCTGGTGACATTACGGGTACCGGTGGGCTGGTGAAGAATGGCGCGGGTGTGCAGACCCTGACCGGCACGAATACATTCAGTGGCGGTGTGGCGCTCAATGGCGGTGGCCTGACACTGGGCAATGGTGGTGCGCTGGGTACCGGTACGCTGACGGTGGGCGGCAATGCCACGCTGGATGGCACCGCCGCATTGACCGTGGGCAACAACGTGCAACTGGGCAGCGGCACGCTGACCCTGGCGGGCAGCAACGCGCTCACGTTGAATGGTGCGATCAGTGGTGCGGGTGGTCTGCTCAAGGATGGCGCAGCGACCGTCACTCTTGGCGGTACCAGCAGCTATGGCGGTGACACCACGATCAACAGCGGCACGATGGCGGTGGCGGCCGGTGGCAGCCTGTCCGGTGCCAGCACGGTGAACCTGGCCGGCGCCGGCACGTTGGACATCAGTGCCGGTGGCAGCCAGAGCATCGGTGGCCTGGCTGGCGTGACCGGATCCAGCGTGGTGCTGGGCGGTGCAACCCTGACCACCGGCGGCAACAACGCCACCACCACCTTCGGCGGCGTGCTCAGTGGCACCGGCGGCCTGGTGCAGAGTGGCAGCGGCACGCTGACCCTGAGCGGCGCCAACGTCTATACCGGCGGCACTACCATCAATGGTGGCAGCACGCTGCAGATCGGCAACGGTGGCAGTACCGGCTCGGTGCTGGGCGACATCACCAACAACGGCAACCTGGTCTACAACCTGGGCACGACGGCAACCGTGGGCGCGGTGGTCAGTGGCAGCGGCGGCCTGACCCAGGCCGGCAGCGGCACGCTGGTGCTGACCGGCAACAACACCTACACCGGTGGCACCACCATCAATGCCGGCGGCACGTTGCAGGTGGGCAACGGGGGTGCGACCGGTGCGATCGTTGGCGACATCATCAACAACGGCGCGCTGGTGTCGAACGTGGCCGGCAACACCACGCTGGGCGGCACCATCAGCGGCAGCGGTGGCCTGACCCAGGCCGGCAGCGGCACGTTGACCCTGACTGGCAACAACACCTATACCGGCGGCACCACCATCAATGCCGGAGGCACGCTGCAGGTCGGCAATGGTGGAGCGACCGGCGCGATCACCGGCAATGTCGCCAACAACGGCAGCCTGGTCTTCGACGTCGCGGGCAACACTACCGTCGGTGGCGCGATCAGTGGCATTGGCGGCCTGACGCAGGCCGGCAGTGGTGTGTTGACCCTGGTCGGCAACAACAGCTACAGCGGCGGTACCACCATCAATGCCGGCGGCACGCTGCAGGTGGGCAATGGCGGTACAACCGGCGCCATCGCCGGCGACATCACCAACAACGGTGCGTTGATTTCCAACGTGGCCGGCAACACCGCGCTGGGCGGCACGATCAGCGGCAGTGGCGGCCTGACCCAGGCCGGCAGCGGTACGCTGCTGCTGACCGGCACCAACACCTACACCGGCGGTACCACCATCAACGCCGGCGGCACGCTGCAGCTGGGCAACGGTGGTGCGAGCGGCTCGATCGTCGGCGACGTCATCAACAATGGCACGCTGGTGTCCAACGTGGCGGGCAACACCACGCTGGGCGGCACCATCAGCGGCAGCGGCGGCCTGACCCAGGCCGGCAGTGGCACACTGACCGTGACCGGCAACAACACCTATACCGGCCCGACCACCATCTACGCTGGTGGCACCCTGCAGGTCGGCAATGGCGGTGCCACCGGCGCGATCGGCGGCACTGTGACCAACAACGGCAGCCTGGTATTCAACGTGGGGGGCAGCACCACCGTCGGCGGCGCCATCAGTGGCAGCGGCGGCCTGACCCAGGCCGGCAGCGGTACGCTGATCCTGGGTGGCAACAACACCTACACCGGCGGTACCACCATCAACGCCGGTGGCACGCTGCAGGTCGGCAATGGTGGCGCGAGCGGTGCGATCACCGGCAACGTCAGCAACAACGGCAGCCTGGTGTTCAACGTGGGGGGCAACACCACGGTGGGTGGCACCATCAGCGGCAGCGGCGGCCTGACCCAGGCCGGTACCGGCACGGTGACCCTGACCGGCAACAATACCTACACCGGTGGCACCACCATCAATGCCGGCGGCACCGTGCAGGTCGGCAACGGCGGGGCCAGCGGCGCGATCACCGGCAACATCACCAACAACGGTGGCCTGGTGATCAACACCGGCGGCACCACCACGCTCGGCGGCAGCATCACCGGCGGCGGCAGCATCGTGCAGGCCGGCCCGGGTGGCCTGAATCTCGGCGGCAACAGTGGTGGTTTCAGCGGCACCGGCCAGGTCACCGGCGGTGGCCTGAATGTCACCGGCACCATCGGCGGCCAGTGGACCATCGGCAGCGGCACGACCCTGTCCGGCACCGGTACCATCGGCGGCACCGGCGGCGGCGTGACGGTGTCCAGTGGTGGCGTGCTGTCGCCGGGCAATGGCCCGGGCAGCGGCAGCGGCGCAGGCAATGGCACCGGCACGATCACGGTGGGTGGCAACCTGACCCTGTCGCCGGGCAGCACGCTGGGTATCGATCTCGGTGCCAGCGGCAGCGACACGGTGCAGGTGGGCGGCAGCGCCAACGTGGGCGGAAGCACGGTGCAGGTGAACACCATTTCGCCGAGCACCAGCTACCAGCAGGGCCAGCAGTACACCGTGGTCAATGCGGGCGGTGGGGTGAACGGGCAGTTCGCGGAAGGAAGATCCACCTCGGCGTTCCTCTCCGTCACTCCGGTCTACACCGCCAACACCGCCAACCTGCAGATCGACGTGGCGCAGACGGCGGCGTTCACTACCGTGGCCAACACGCGCAACCAGTACAACACCGCCGCGGCGCTGGACAGCCTGCCGCAGAGTGGCGCGGCGCTGGGCCTGTACAACACGGTGCTGATGTATGACGCCGGCACTGCGCGCAGCGCATTCGACCAGCTCTCCGGTGAAGTGCACGCGGCCAGCCGCGCGGTGCTGCTGTACGACAACTACCTGGAAGAGGGCATCCGCCAGCGCCTGGGCAGTGAGCTGCCGACCGTGCGTGGCGAGCGCGCCTCGGCCTGGCTGGCCGGCAGTGGCAAGGTGTTCAAGCAGGATGGCGATGGCAACGGTGATGAGATCCGCTCCAACCGCAATGCGCTGATGGCGGGCGTGGACTGGCAGCTGGGTGAACATGTGGTGCTGGGTGCGGCGGCCGGCAACGAGCGGCTGGATACGCGCCTGTACGATCGCAGTTCGCGCGCCCGCCTGCGTGGCAACACGTTCGGCCTGTATGCACAGGGACAGTGGAACAACGGCTTTGCGGTCGGTGGCAGCGTGTCGCGCGGTGACTACCGCACGCGCACCACGCGTGAAGTGCCGCTGCTGGGCCAGACCCTGTACAGCCGCCAGGATTCGGACGTGACCATCGCCCAGGTCGAAGGCAGCTGGACCTGGACCCATGGCAGGACCCAGCTGCAGCCGTACGTGCAGTTCACCAAGCACTGGGTTGACAGTGATCGCGCGGTGGAGCAGGGCGGCAGTGCCGCACTGGTGCTGGAAGGCGGCAAGGACACGCTCAACGTCAGCACGGTGGGCGTGCGGGGCCGCTGGGACGTGGGCAGCGGCGAGCGCTTCCCGGCGCAGCTGACCGTCGGCCTGGGCTGGCAGCATGCGTCGGGTGACACCGATGTGGCCAGCCGCAACCGCTTCGCGGTCGGTGGTGATGCCTTCGATGTCTACAGTGCGGTGATGGCGCGCAATGCGCTGGTCAGCCAGCTCGGTGTGGCGGTCGGCCTTGGCCGCAACAGCCAGCTGTCGATGTTCGTGCAGGGCCAGCACGGTGATGGCCGCCGCGATGTCGGCGGGCAGATCAACCTGCGGGTAGGCTTCTAAGGGGAGCGGGCCAGCGGTGGATCCACGCGCTGCGTGGATCTACCGGTGCGGCGGGAGTGAGTGCTGATCCATGGCGCCGCTGTGCCGCGCAGGCCGCTCAGTACACCGCATCCTGCGTGCGTCGACGCAACCCGGCGGGCGGATCGAACAGGCTCGATGGCACTTCATCGAAAGCGACCTCGGTAACACGCAGGCCGCGCTCGGTACGCTGGTTGCCGGTGCGGCCCCGGTAGCCCAGCAGCAGGCCGGTACGGGTATCGATCCACAACGTGCCGGAGGTGGTGCCATCAGGGCCACGCGCATTGTCATAGCGCCAGCCGGCAGCGAGGCGGCCCAGGATGAACTCGCCGGGTGCGGGTGAGCAGCGCCCGCCGATCGTATGGCATGGGGCGGCGGGATCGTACCAGTAGGGACCGCTGGAGTCCGCGACCGGCAGCGTGTAGTTGCCGCGCTCGCTCACCAGCCATGCCCGGCCGCGCTGGCCCTGGGTCGTCAGCCATGCATCGGGCGCATTGCTGCCTCGGAAATCAATGCGGATGGCAGGGCCGCGCAAGCGGATCTCGACCTCGACCTCACCGCCAGGGGAGCTTGGACCGAGTGGGCCCAGACCATAGGCGCGCGCCAGCAATCGCGCCTGTGGAGGTACGCTGTCAGCAGCCTCCGTGGATTGCGCGGCGACGGCCCAGGTGGCTGCCAGCAACAGGCCGGCCAGCAGCATCCGCATGTCAGCGCGCCAGGTTGTTGCTGTCATGCACGGGACTCTGCATGCGGACGATTGCATAGGACTCGATCGGCATGCGGCGATGGCCGGTGATCGGGTCCTCGATCAGCATCGAGGCCGGGCGGAAACTGTCGCCTTCGCTGACCAGATCTGAAAGACCGGCGATCACCCGGTCGGCAAACGGAACGATCAGGGGCATCGGATAGGTGATCTTGATCTTGAGGATGTTGGCGTCCTGCACGCTGACACGGCTGCTGCCGACGCGTGCATCGCGGAACGCAAGATTGTCGTTCGGCAATGCATAGCGTCCATCGAACTGGCGCTCGCGGAACTCGTTGTACGCCGCGCGGCTGGGCGAAATCACCTCGATCTTCGGCGACAGCAACGGGTTCTTCCACAGCAGGGCGACCTTGGCGCGGGCGGCGACGGCACCGGCGGCATCCGGCGAGGTTGCGTACAAGGGAGCCATCGCCATTTCCAGTGCACTGCGCATCTCCGAATGATTGACACCACTGACCGCACCGGCACGCGCGGCCTGCAGTGTGGCGAAATCCAGCAGCGACTTGGCGCGATAGATCAGGACGAACTGGAAGATGACCAGGATGAGGAAGATGAAGGCCGGAACCACGATGCAGAATTCAATCAGCGATTGTCCCCGCTGGCGGTGGATGGATGAGCGGATGTGCTTCATTGCAGCGCCCTCGTGGATGGCGGTGCCGCAGGCGGAGAAGGGCACCAGTAGAACGTTTCGCCCAGCACCGGAGCGATATGCCTGAGGCTGTCCACCGGCATTTCCAGCGTGGAGTAGGCACCGCGACACCAGGCACCACGCCAGGGGCGCACGGCCTCACGCCAGTCAACGGCGCGCTGATCGCGGTCCAGGAACAACAGGTCGAGCGGATACCCCATGGCCAGCGTGTGTACGCTCGAGCAGGGGGTGATCAGCAGGCCCTGCCCGGGTTGGAGTGGCGCGCGCAACAGCAGGCCGCGCAGCCGCTGGTGCCAGCGATCGGCGTGCCAGACGCAGCTGAGCAACTGCTGATGGTCGCGGATCAGGGCGCCGGTTCTCATGTGCGGGGGCTCACAGGATTCCCTGCTGCTTCATCTGCAGGAAGATGAAGTAGGCCAGGACGACGAAGATCAGCGGGAAGAAGAACAGCACCAGCGGCAGCATCATCTTTACCGGTGCTTCCAGGGCAAGCTTCTCGGCGCGAAGGAAGCGCTCTTCGCGGCGTTGCATGGCCTGCGAGCGCAGCGTGTCACTCAGGCTTGCACCCACCCGGTCGGCCTGGATCAAGGCACTGGTGAAGCTGGTCAACTGGGAAATGTCGGCGCGATCGGACATGCGTCGCAGCGCTTCGGCGCGCGGAAGGCCCGCACGCAGATCGCGCAGCATGCGCGAGAACTCCTGTGACAGCGGTCCGGGTGGCCCCTTGTCGACGGACTGTTCGATCGCGCCTGTGATGTTCAGGCCCGCTTCGACGGCCATGGTGATGAAGTCGAGGAAGATGGGCAGGTCGCGGATCACGTGCTTGGAGCGCGCCTTCCGCCGTTCGCCCAGCCACAGCGTGGGATACATCCAGCCGAACGGTGCGCCGAACGCCAGGGCCATCAGCACCGAGCCGACTCCGAACCTGCCCAGCAGGATGATGGTGAGCAGCAGGAAGGTACTGGCCACGGCGGCGGAAACGATGCGTGCGCCATACAGTTCTTCCGGTGACAGCACGAAATCCTGGCCGGCCGACTGCAGGCTGCGGTGCGCGCGCTCCAGCTGCGCCGAGGATAGGCGCGGCCCGGCCAGGCGCGTAGCGACCGTGATCAAGGGCCACAGGATGCGCAGCAGCAGCGGCAGCGGATCCTGGTAGTTGCGCTGGTCCACCTCGACCGACTGCACCAGTCCGCGCAGCGCGAACGCAAGCAGCCCAACAGCGGCTGCGGCAAGCAGTGCGACCAGGATGAGCAGGGCGTTCATATGTCGATCGTCATGATTTTGCGGCACATGCGGTAGCCAAGGTATTCCAGTACCCCGATCAGGCCCATCACGCACCAGCCGATGAAAGTGTGGAACATGGGGTTCATCGTTTCTGGATAGAACAGCACGAGGAAGCCGACAAGGCCGGCTGGCAGCATCGCCATGACGATGCCCTGCAGGCGTCCCTGCGCGGTGAGTGCCTTGACCTTGCCTTCCATGATGAGTTTGCGCCGCAGCGTTTCGGCGAGCGTGGACAGGCTTTCGGCGAGATTGCCACCGACCTCGCGCGAAATGCTGACGGCGGCAACGAACAGCTTCACATCGGCGATGGGCACGCGGGCGGCGAAGTTGTCCAGCGCCTCCTCCGTGCGCACGCCCATGTGCTGTTCGCGCAGCACCAGTGCCAGCTCCTGCGCCAGCGGGGGCAGGCCATCATGGGCCAGTGCCTCCAGTGCGGGATTGAAGCCGACGCCGGCCTTGAGGCTGCCGGCCAGCATCAGCAGGCCATCCGGCAACTGCTGCTGGATCTGGTCGAGGCGGCGCTGCTTCAGCCACAGGTAGATCTTGCGCGGCGCCACCGCCAGTAGCACCAGGGCCAGGATCGGCAGCAGCAGGTTGCCGCCGGTGACGATCCATAGCACCACCGGAATCGCCAGCAGCATCAGGACATTGGTCCTGAACAGCACACGCGGATCGACGAACAGGAACATGTCGGCCAGATTGACCCGCGCCTGGTCCATGAAGTTGGCGCGGTAGCGGTCCATGAAGCCGGAGCTGGCACGCGCCAGCAGCAGTACCGAGCCTGTCACGCAGGCAAAACACAGCAGGGCGATCAGGAGGATGTCACTCATTCCGCCGTCCCCCGGTGCGGAAGATGTCCAGGTCGACCGCGACGCCGCGCTCGGCAAGCTCTTCATAGAACTCCGGCACTGCACCGGTCGCGACGAACTCGCCCACCACCTTGCCATCGCGTCCAGCGCTGGAACGTGCCTTGAACAGGAATACATCCTGCAGCTGGATGGTGCCGCTTTCCATGCCGGTCAGCTCGGTGATGTGGCTGACCTTGCGCGAACCGCAGGGAAAGCGCTTCTGGTGCACGATCAGGTCCACTGCCGACGAGATCTGCTCGCGCACCACCGTCATCGGCAGTTCCATGCCGGACATCATGACCATTACTTCCAGGCGCGACAGGGCCTCGCGTGGATTGTTGGCATGGGCGGTGGTCAGCGATCCTTCGTGGCCGGTGTTCATGGCCTGCAGCATGTCCAGTGCTTCACCGCCGCGGCACTCACCGACCACGATGCGGTCCGGGCGCATGCGCAGCGCGTTGCGCACCAGGTCGCGGATGGAAATGTGGCCCTTGCCTTCCATGTTGGGAGGGCGTGCTTCCAGGGCGACCAGGTTGGGCTGGACGAGCTTCAGTTCGGCCGCGTCCTCGATGGTGACGATGCGATCGGTATCGGGAATGAAGTTGGACAGGATGTTGAGCAGGGTGGTCTTGCCGGAGCCGGTGCCGCCGGTAACGACGATGTTGCGCCGTTCGCGCACCGCAACGATCAGGAATTCCAGCATCGGCTGGCTGAGCGAACCGAACGTGAGCAGGTCCTTTCCTTCCAGCTTGCGCTTGGCGAACTTTCGGATGCTGATGCTCGGGCCGCGCAACGCCACCGGTGGAATGATGGCGTTGACGCGCGAGCCATCCTTCAGCCGCGCATCGACCATGGGCGAGCTTTCGTCGATGCGACGACCGAGCGGCGTCACGATGCGCTCGATGGCCGACAGCACGGCGCGGTCGCTGGTGAAGACAATAGGGGACCGCTCGATACGGCCCGCACGTTCAATGAAGATCTGGTCGTGCGCGTTGACCATGATTTCCGTCACCGTCGCATCGTCGATCAGGTCTTCCAGCGGGCCCAGGCCGATGGCCTCGTCGAGCACCTCCTTGGCCAGCCTGCGCGGGTTGATGGTCTTGGGCAGCTCGGAGAACTCTCGTTGCATCACTTCATCGATCAGCTTGATCGTGGCGTTGCGCAGCGACTCATCGTCCATGCTCCGCACATCGAGCCGGCGCAGGTCCATCTGCTTGACCAGCGAGGCATGCAGCTTTGCACGATAGACAGCCATGTCCGGCGGCAACTGCTCCGGCCGCGCCAGCTGGCGTTCGCTGGATGGCTGCGCCGGTCCCGGAGCCGGCACCGGCACCTGCGTGGAATCCACCGGCGCATCGTTGGCCGCGCCCGCATTGAAACTACCGGCGTCGGCCGTGGGTTCGGCCGGAGGGTCGTCGTCCACCACCTGCAGCAGGTAGTCACCGATCTGCACGCGGTCACGGCTGGTGAGCGGGCCACGGCTGCCTTTGACCTGTTCACCATTCACCAGTACCGGCGAGCGGCCTCCCAGGCTCTCGATGAAGATGCCCTGGTCCTCGCGCTTCAGCGCCGCATGGCGTTGGGCGATGCTCCAACCCTGCAGCACCACCAGGTTGCCGTCACCACGGCCGATCCCGCATTCACGGTGCAGGCAGCGGACACGTCGCTGGTCGCGGTTGGGTGTGTCGATGAGGATGTTGAACATGCGACGGCTCCGGTTACTGCACGAAATCTTTGTTCCGGCGCGGCATGGCCTGCTGACCGCGCTCCTGGATCTGTCGCGCACGCTCCAGGCCATCGAGGTTTTCCTGCGAACCCGGCGTCACCACGCGTGGAGTAACGAACATCACCAGCTCGGTGCGGTTGCCACGGAAGCCATCGGAGCGGAACAGCTTTCCGAGGATCGGGATGTCGCCCAGCAGCGGCAGGCGCTTGGCATCCTGCTGCGCACTGGAGTCGATCAGCCCGGAGATGACGATGGTCTCCCCGGCGTGGACGTTGATTTCCGACTCGGTGCGACGGGTGGTGAAGCCCGGCACGCCCTGCACGGTCACCGTCGGGTCGACACGGCTGACTTCGGCCAGGATGCGGGTGGAGATGTCCTCGTTGAAGTTGACCAGTGGCTCGATGTCGAGCTTGATGCCGTATTCCTTGTAGTCGACCGTGACCTGGCCGAAGCCCTGCGGAACCGGGATCGGCACTTCGCCGCCGGCCAGGAACTTCGCCTGCCCGCCGCTGCGGGCACTGAGTTGAGGCGAGGCCAGCAGGAACGCCTTGCCCTTGTTCATCATCAGGTTGATCGCCGAGCCGATCTGCGTGGCGATGCCGAAGAAGGCCTGGGTCCCCTGCAGCTTGTTCGGCAACAGCACGCCGTTGGCCGGGCTCTGTTCGGGGTTGATGCGGTAGTAGTTGTTGTTGGTGAAATCCTTGACGATGCCCGCCACCGGGCCGCGGATGACGTTGTCCCACTGGATGCCGAGTTCTTCCAAAGCATTGGTGTCGAACTCCATGATCTTCACGTCCATCTGCACCATCGGGCGCATGCCCACCGGGTCGGCGGTAGTGAAGTTCAACACTGTCGGGTAGATCTTCTGGATCGCGTCGATGCGGCTGCCGATGCCCGGATTGATGTCCTGTCCGGTGATGACCACGCGGTCGGCAACGGCATGCACATTGATCTTTTCCACATCGGCCAGCAGGGTGCGGATGGTTTCGGCCAGGCTGACCGCATCGTTCTCGGAGATGTCCACCTGCACCTGCAGCTGCTTGCCGTTCTGCAGCCACAGGTGAACCGTGGTGGAGCCGGCCTTCATGCCCATCATGATCAGGTCACGTGGGCCGACGTTGGTGACCTCGAGCATCTCGCCGCTACCGACGGCCACGCGCTTGAGCCCGCTGGGCAACGTGTAGACCGCGGCCTGGCCGGCATAGATCCGGGCGCGGGTGGGCAGCGGCACGGCAGGCATCGCCGAAGCGTTGGTGCGATAGGCCGGATCGGGAACCGGCGACGGGAAAGCGCTCTGCCCCCCCGGCACCGGTGCATGGTTGGCGCTTGCCTGCGGCGGTGCCTGGACGGCAGGGCGCGGTGCGGCCATGACCGGTACCGGGGTCAGCTGGGTGCCCGTGGTCTGTGCCACGGCCAGCAGTGGTGCGGCGGCAACAGCGATGGCCGCAGTGGCGGCGATGAGGCTGCGGATTCCATTATTGCTGTGCATTCGTCGACCCTTTGCCCCCAATGATGAATTGCACGCCAGCACGACCCTGCGTGCCGTTGCCGAGCAGTTCCCTCTGCGTCATGCCACTGAGGCCGAACGCACCACGATCCTCCACCTGGCGAAGCATCACCCGCATCGAACCCGCCTTGGCAGCGACCGTGAGTCGCTGCGCCTGCGCCGGTGTCAGTTCCAGGGTGATGTTCGAATAGCCTTGCTGATCTTCCGAGGCCGGCGTTTCACCGACGCGGTTGCCGGTCGCCAGCACGTTGATGTCCTCAAGCAGCGGCAGCACCCGCGCACCGGTTTGTTCCTGCTCGACGGTCAGCAGGATGTCGACATGGTCCCCGGGAGCGATCATGCCGGAGATCGAGTTCGTCTCGTCCACCTGGAGGGTGTAGCCCACATTGCCCTTGGCGATCACGCGTGAGAACTGGTCGTACAGTGGTACCAGTGCACTGGCACCCAACGGTGCGCCTTCGCGGATCGGTGCACGCAGCATGCGTCCGCTGTACTCGGACACGTTGTCGGGCGTGATCGCATCGGCAGGCGGCAGGTCGGCGGGGACCTCGCGCACTGCAAGGTCGGCAACGGTGACGATGCTGCCTGGTTCCATGTCGGTCTTGGGCACGGCTACCGGCACCATTTCCACCGGCGGTGCGGCGCGTTCGTTCACTGCCTTCTGCACGTAGCGCACGGCGACCAGGGCCGCGAACAGGCCAAGGGCGAGGGCGATGATGATGAAGACGACGTTGCGGTTGGCTTTCAGCGGGAGCGCCTTCATACGACTCCCATCGACAGCATGTAGGTGAATCCCTGGTACGCCTTGCGCAGTGAATCGATCAGCTCGAGCACGATGTTCGGCTCGGCGACCAGGACCAGGACACCGACGGAAGCGACCACGGCGTACTCGATCAGTGCGGCCCCGCGCTGGCGGCGTAGGGACGGTGGAATGCGTTTTCTCATGGCGGTGGTCTCAGTGCTGCGACTGGTTGACGACAATCGAGGTTCCCTGCTCGTGCCGGTTGAAGGTCATGGTCATTTCCTGGTTGCCCTTGCTGTAGCGGACCACGCACTGCAGCGCGATCATCGAGCACCCGGCAGGGCCGGAACTGCGGCGCCAGCCGTCCGCGGGAAGGCGGCTGGCGTAGAAGGCATCGGTCTGGAACGGAGACAGCGTGCTTTCCATGGACAGGCTGCGCCCGGGCGTGTCCAGGTAGGAGATGTCATTGATCACCTGGGTGCCGGACGGCTTCGGAAAATCAGCGCCTGCCGCGGCATCGGGCTTGCGCTTGAGCAGGCGTGTAATGCCGATCTGCGACTGGCTGCCACTGCCCTTGGCCGATACCTCGACGGTCACGTAGTGCTCGCCGTGCGCATGGCCGATCACGGTCTTGCCACCGACCTCGTTGATCACGGTCTGCCCGGGCCATTCCCGGTTGTAGAAACCGACGATGGACGACACCGGCAATGAGGACGTGAAGCGCGAGATGCGCATGGGCAGGCCGTTGTAGAGCATGTCCTTGGCGACCCACTCGCTCTGGGCACCCTCGGGCTCGGGAATGTCGGGCCAGGACGCGGCCAACGCGGGCCAGGCGAGCAGCAGCGCGGCCAGTGCCGCCAGCAGGTCAACGCGACGGCGCATAGGCGGGCAACTTGTCGACAGGCACCACGTCGGGTGCGATGTAACCGGGATCAAGCCTGCTCAGCGTCCCGATCATCGGGATGCCGGAGAGGCCGTCAAAGGCCTTGGCGATGCCCGCCATGTGCTGGGATGGCACCAACGGCTTGACCTGAGCAATGACCGAGCGTGACGAGTTGACCTTGAGCCCGGAACCGGCGGCATTCCAGGGGTCTGCCAGCACCACATGGGTGGCCTGCAGCTTCAGGCCCAGCGAATCGAAAGGTTCCAGGTAGGCGGCCGCACTGCCGTTGGCACTTTTCAGATCCTGCACATCCAACCGCAGCTGGGCCTGGGTCAGGCCGTTGCGGTTGGGCGGGAACGAACCGAACATCGAGGTCACGTCGCCGATCTTCTTCATCATGCCGCCTGCCGACGTGCTGGTGTAGGAAACCAGGGCGAGGTCACCGCGCCGCACCAGCGGCTGGTTGGAGAAGGTGTTCATCAGTACGTCGCCGACGGCGGCATCGCGTGCGCCGGTCTGGGCCTGGCTGACGATGGGGTCGTTGGCACGCCCGAAGTAGCGGTCGACGGCAAGATCGCGCTGGCGTCCGCTGGCCGGCAGCTTGTAGTCCGGCGATACGGTGGCTTCCCACGCGATCGCGCGCGCGGCCTGCTGGGTGGCCTGGCGGGCGTGGATGTACTTGGCGAGGATCGGGATCAGCAGGAAAATCGGCACCAACACGGCGCAGAGCACGGCGACTTCGGTGAGACTCTGGCCGCGCTGGCGACGCGCGCCGCGGAATGGGCGTTCCCTGTCCATGGCTACCTCAGCAGGTCATCGTTGGGAGGACGGTTCGCGCGGTACCTCGAGGTCGCCGCGTTCAAAGGGTTGGCCCACCGTCATGCGCTGCGTGGTCAGGCGGGTGCCATTGCCGTCCAGGGGTTCCTGCTCCAGGACAATGGCGTAGCGGCTCGGCCGGTAGTCGTTCAGCGCACCGGGGGTGAAGCCCCAGCTGGCACCGGCCGACCACACGCACTGGCTGAACCGTCCGTTCTCGTCCTTCCACGCGTTGCACGGTTGGCCGGCGACCCTGCGGTTGCCCGCGCGCTGGAAGCCCGGCGAGGCGGCGCCTTCGTCGGCTTCGGCGGCAAAGCGGGTGAGCCCGTCGCTGTCGGCAGGGGACTGGCTGCGCTCTCCCGTTGCCAGGTCGACCTGCTCCACGCCGGCGGCGCTCTGGGTCTCCTGCAGGCCGGTGGCCTCCAGCCGGAACTGGCAGCTGGTCGCCGGGCCATCGTTGAGCAGGCGCCACTCGCGGGTACGGAACACTTCCTCGTTGCTGGAAAGCCAAGCTTCGTAACGGACGGTTCCCAGGCGGGCGACATCGGCGTCATCCAGGGCGCGGGTCGGCAGTCCTGCCGCCTGGCAGTCGCTCAGTGCCTGCTGGTAGCTGGTGCGCGCCGCGTTGCGTCCATCCACCAGGGTTTCGGCAATCTGGTCAAGATGGATGCCCGGCATGTTCCTGGCAGCGGCAGGCTCGCCGTTGTCCGCCGCGCTGCCACACCCGCTGATGAGCAGAGTGGCGATCGACAGGTGCAGGCGATTGAAAACAGCAAACGTCATGGCATCAAGGCTCCGGCTGCCGCCAGGGCAGCCTTGGTGGTGGCATCGGTCTTGACCAGTCGTGCCTGCCAGTAAGGACTGAACAGGTTTCCGGTTTCACGCTTGCGGTCATCGCGGCTGAACATGCGCAGTTGCACTGGACGGTCGAAGAACACCTGCGCGGAGGAGAGTGCGGCAATCTTGTTGTTGGCCATCTTGTCCGGCAGTTCCATCTGCGAGCCGGCCGGGGCGCCAATGCCGGCGCCGGACGTGGTGCGCGCACTGGCACCACTGGTCTCTGCATAGATCGTGAAGACCGGGCCGACCTTGTCGCGGTCACGATCATTCTCGGCGTAGGGCTGCAGTGCCTGCCCGGCCTTGACGTCGTGATAGTCGCGCAGGCCGTTGTAGCCGGTGAAGAAGGCCTTGCGATGCTGGCCATTGGCGAAGCGCACGTTGGCATCCTGGCTGCGGTCGACAATCCACGCCGCGCCACGATTGCGGCGCACCGCTTCGCCATACGGGCGGTAGCGGCGACGGTCCCAGTCCGAGTACCAGCCGTTGCCGTTGCCGAAGCCATTGAGGAAGCGCTGGTTGCGATAGCTTTCCACGGCCTGCGCGCCACCCCAGCCGACCGGAATGTCAATATCGGAAAGCGGCCATGGCAGTGGAAGCTCGACGGCCATGGTGTCCAGCGCGGCCCATCGGTTGTAGTCGACCATGTCGGTGCCGCCGGACTGCACCAGGAAGCCGAGGAAATCATCGCTGCGGCTCTTGCTGAAGCCATCGCGGGACTGCATGACGACATTGCGGAAGCGATCGGCGCCCTGGCGCTGCGTGGCCGAGCCACCGTTGGCGGTGCGGGGAATGTTGTAGCGTTGCAGCAGCCGGTTCTCGGCGGTGGCCAGTTGCGTG
The DNA here is from genome assembly GCF_056481725.1 of Stenotrophomonas sp. 85239_Sma. NCBI lineage: Bacteria > Pseudomonadati > Pseudomonadota > Gammaproteobacteria > Lysobacterales > Lysobacteraceae > Stenotrophomonas > Stenotrophomonas sp. 85239_Sma. The sequence goes on from NZ_CM151163.1 coordinate 1,021,756, forward strand.
CCAAGCACCGCGGTTCCTATGGTGCCCAGCTGTGCCTGCGGTGAATTCCGCTGCAGCACATCCTTGGCGATGGTGTAGCTGTCCAGGCGCGATACGCCTTCAATGACGAGCTGCACCGAGGCGGCGAACATCATGTTGAGTTTGTCGATGGCGATGATGGCCGCCTGCGCGACAGGCTGGAACGCCTGGCGGGTGACCTTGAGAATGCGTTCGGCGACCTTGAAGGCGGTTGCCAGTGCCTTGAACACCACGCCGATGTAGGGAATGGCGGAGAGCACATCCAGCGTGGTGCGGATGACGATCGAGGTCGTGTGCATCTGGTTCAGCCACGAATAGAGGCTGATCGTCTGCGCCACGGCCACTTCGTTGGCAACGCGGGCACGGTTCATGTAGGCCGCGTAGTTAAGTGCGCGCGCCTGCTGGATTGCAACGCTGTAGGCCGCGGCGTCGGCCGCATTGACCAGCTCAACCTTCTTGTTCACCACCTGCCCTGTGTTGAACAACAGGACAATCCCGATGCACAGAACCAGAATGAGTGCCAGCCCGAGAACCATTGCTTGGCCGGCGACCGTTCGGTGGCTGGAAACGCCCCGGGCCGCACGGCTTCGTGCCAAAGCCAATGCGCTGCGCATAACGAATTCCTGGGCCGGAGGCCATGGCTGCCCGTCGCGCGCCGCGTGCGGTGCGCGCAGGGAGATTATGCTGGGAGGGCCCTGGCGGCTTCATGCCGCCAGGGCTGGGGTATTACTTGTTCTTGTACGCGTCCATGCCCTTGGTCTTGTCAGCTTCCTGCTGGGCGCTGTTGGCCTGGTTCTTGGCGCGGTTGATCGACTGCGTCGCGCTCTGGCCGGAAAGTTCTTTCGACATGCCTGCCACCTGGCTGCGAACCGTGCCTCCGAAGAAGGTGACGGCTCCGATCGCGGCAATGGCGATCAGCGCGGTGATGATGATGTACTCGGTCATGCCTTGACCGGCCTGCTTACGGGAAAAACGGATGTGACGACGGCTGCGTTCCATGTATTTCCTCCTTGATGGCAGGAATCCTCCCGGGTGTGCGGGATATTCGGCGTGTCCGCTGGGGGATCCTGATTAATGGCAGGGCGAGGTAAAGACAGGAAGCTCACACCCTGGTTCGTCGAAAATTTGTCGCTCGTTCGAGAACGGGGCCAAGCCTATCGACAGAAAATTGACGTTACAAGTCAGGTTTTTCCGATATGCAATGAAATATTTGAAAATGTGATGCGTATTGCAGATTAACAATTGTCTGCACATAAGTGCGTCAATTTTGAGCTAGATGCACCGATTTTCATTGAAGAAATTAACATCTGATTGACACATTTATGTCATGCAGGCGGTTGGTGTGTCGAAATATTGGCGCGCTTCCTGTGATGCATGCAGGACCCGTCCCCCACTCGAATCGAATAACAGATCCGAATGCTTTTTACTCTGCGGGATTCGAGATGAAGTGGATGGTCGCGCACTGCGGAAAAGAAAAAAGCACATGCAGGGCATGTGCTTTTTCCCGGATGGCTGCAGCGCATTAAAGTCGTCGTGATATCAGCGCTTGACCAGTTCCACGCGACGATTGGCGCGACGCCCTTCTTCGGTCGTATTGTCGGCGACCGGCTGGCTCTGCCCAAAGCCTTTCGCGCCCAGGCGATCAGCAGCGATTCCGCTGCCGACAAGACGATTGCGTACCGACTCCGCGCGCGCCTGCGAAAGCGTCTGGTTGTGCGATTGGCTGCCGCTGTTGTCAGTGTGTCCTTCCACGGAAAGACGAAGCTTCGGATCGGCCTGCAGCAGCTGCGTGACCTGCGCGATCTGTGGTTCGGAATCGGGCAGGATCTCGGCGGCGTCGGTTGCGAAGTTCACCTGGATGGATACCTTCCCACTGCTGTCCAGTGCCTGCTTCAGGCTGTCGGCTTCAATGACCTTGGCCGTGATCTGCACCGGCTTTGTCTCTGCGACGAGCAGGCCGCCGGCGTTTCCACCCGAACCCAGGTGAATCCAGATGTCACGATCTTCGCGATGGATGACATAGGTTTCTGCGGGTTCGTTGTAGATATCGCCGATGCCGCCGACATAGGTGGTCGCAGCCTTGCTGTTGCCGATGTCGCGTGATGCATCGGCGGGAATGGTGCCGGAGAAAATACGCTTGCCACCCAGGGCCTCGACCAGGCTCTGCACATTGCGGCTGAGCTCAAGTTGCGAGTAAGGGTGATCGCCGCTGCTCTGCAGTACCGAAGAGTGAATCTTGCCTTCAATCCATTCCACGCGATCACCGGTCCAGAACGGTACGCGATCAAATTCGCTGTCCACGACGTCCTGGCTGGCGTAGCCCTGCGGCAGCCCGAGATAGGGGAAGCTGCCAATGGTCGCCTGGGATACCGGAAGGTCGGCAACGTTGAAAGCAGAGGCTTTCTCGTTTCCATTCGTGGCCGGCGGAGCCTCGGGCGATGATCCCGCGGCGGCACTGGATGGCGCGGCCGATGAAGCGCCGCCCTCTGCGGGAGCTTCGCCAGCGCGCTTGCAGGCGCCCAGTGCCAGCACCAGGCTGGCGGCCAACAGGCTCGCGCGCACCGCGGACATCGTCGATCCGTGCGTCTGCATCATGAACGCACCTGCTTCATCAGTTCGTTGCAGACTTCGCTGGTGGGCTTGTACTGGCCCTTCTTCCAGGCATCGGTGATCTTCTTCTGCGTCTGTGCTTCGGCCGTGTCATAGGCCTGGTCGAAGCCTGCTTCGGTACCGAACACGGTTTTTGCCTGCGCCTTGTGGCTTGCGCGCAGCTTGGCCGCCTGTTCCGGGGTAGCGCCGCACGCCAGGGCGTTGCCTGCATGCGTGCCTCCCAATGCGCCGAACTGCGCCGCACCGCCGCCTTGCGCGACTGCGGTGCCGCTGCCGATCAGCAAGGCGGAGGTGATCACTAGCTTCGTCATGAAATACCGCATGTTGATGTTCCTCATCCGGCCCGTTGGCGGGCATCAATCCCCTGTGCCCCGAGCATAGCAACAGGCAGTGAGTGCCAGCGTGTCGTTGCATCGCGACAGTGTGGTCAGTGGTGAGGGAGGGGGCGGGGTGCCGCGACGCGGGGCAGGTCCTGTCGTTGAACGGCCGTCGAACGTGGACGCGCGGTGCCCGGCCCGGCATCCACGCATGGCGTGGATCTACCGATGGATCAGGAGCGGGGAGAGGCCGGCAAGGGGAGGCACCCGAACGTTACGCAGCAACGTTTGGGGCGAAGCGCGCGCAGCGCACTTCGCGTCCCTGGCCAGATAACTGAAAAAGGCCGCCCATAGGGCAGCCTTTTTCAGTTATCTGGCGGAGAGAGGGGGATTGTCGGGTGCATCCATGCACCCGATCCCGATGCGCGTTGCTCCTCGGGACCCGCCTGCGGCGGTCCGGTTCTGCTCCTGCAGAACCGTCGAACCCCGGCGTGGCTTCTCACCACCCATCCCATCCGCCAGACAAACGCAAAAGGGCCGCCTTGTGGGCGGCCCTTTTGCGTTTGTCTGGCGGAGAGAGGGGGATTCGAACCCCCGAAGCGCGGTTTAGACGCTTACACACTTTCCAGGCGTGCTCCTTCAACCACTCGGACACCTCTCCGGATCCCTGCCATCGGCAAACGCCTCAGCAGGGGCGCAGATTCTAGCGGGCGGCGCGGCCGGACACAAGCACCCCGATCAAGGGCGTATCCATGGCAATGGGTGGCGAGGGGGCTGGACAGGCATGGCACAATGGAACATCCGATGGAAAACGGTGGCCTGATGTCCTATCTCGTCCTTGCCCGCAAGTGGCGTCCGAAGCGTTTTGCCGAGCTGGTGGGCCAGGAACACGTGGTCCGTGCGCTCAGCAACGCGCTGGACAGCGGCCGGGTCCACCACGCGTTCCTGTTCACCGGCACCCGTGGCGTGGGCAAGACCACCATCGCGCGCATCTTCGCCAAGTCGCTGAACTGCGAGCAGGGCACCAGCGCCGACCCGTGCGGCCAGTGCGCCGCCTGTCTGGACATCGACGCGGGGCGTTACATCGACCTGCTGGAAATCGACGCCGCGTCCAACACCGGCGTGGACGACGTGCGCGAGGTGATCGAGAACGCGCAGTACATGCCCTCGCGCGGCAAGTACAAGGTCTACCTGATCGACGAAGTGCACATGCTGTCCAAGGCGGCGTTCAATGCGCTGCTGAAGACGCTGGAAGAACCGCCGGAGCATGTGAAGTTCCTGCTGGCCACCACCGATCCGCAGAAGCTGCCGGTCACCGTGCTCAGCCGCTGCCTGCAGTTCAACCTCAAGCGCCTGGATGAAGACCAGATCCAGGGCCAGATGACCCGCATCCTGGCGGCCGAAGAGATCGAGGCCGACGGCAGCGCCATCGTGCAGCTGGCCAAGGCTGCCGATGGCAGCCTGCGTGACGGCCTGTCACTGCTGGACCAGGCGATCGCCTATGCCGGCGGCGCGCTGCGCGAGGACGTGGTGCGCACCATGCTGGGTACCGTGGACCGCACCCAGGTGGCGGCGATGCTCGATGCGCTGGCCGAGGGCGATGGCCCGCGCCTGCTGCAGGTGGTGGCCGCGCTGGCCGAGTTCTCGCCGGACTGGAGTGGTGTGCTGGAAGCGCTGGCCGAAGGGCTGCACCGCATCCAGGTGCAGCAGCTGGTGCCGGGCGCCGCCGCCGCGGAAGGCCTGGATGCCGCGGCATTCGCCGAGCGCCTGCGCCCGGAAGTGGTGCAGCTCTGGTACCAGATGGCCCTGAATGGCCGGCGCGACCTGCCGTTGGCACCGAGCCCGCGCGCAGGCTTTGAAATGGCGGTACTGCGCATGTTGGCGTTCCGTCCGGCCGCAGCGGTACCGCCGGTGCCGAAGGGGGGCGACGGTGCGATGGGCGGCGCGCCAGGCGGCAACGCTGCCGGTGGTGGTGCCGGTACCGGTAGCCACGAAGCGACGCCGGCCGCTGCCGCAACCTCGGCCAGTCCGACCGTGGCGCCGCAGGTGGCTGCCACCGCGCAGGCCGCACCACGCGAACCTGAACCCGAACCCGAGCCGGCCCCGCAACCGGAGCCGGATCCGACGCCTGAGCCCGAGCCGGTTCCGGTGGAAGAGCCCGTCTCACCGCCGCCGGTGAAGGTCGAGGCAGAAGCGCCGGCGCCTGCCGTCACTGCAGAGTCAAGCGACGACCTGCCGCCCTGGGCCACCGGCGAAGCCGAGGCGCGTGACGAGGCGTTGGCGGCCGAGATGTCCGGCCCGGACGCCGCCATGGCTGCGCCCTGGCACGAACCGCCGGCTCCCGTCGCGGCTCCCAGCGAGCCTGCGCTGCCCGAGCGCCCGTTCCGCGCCGAAGGCATTGCCATTGCACCAGCCGAACATGCCGAGCGGGCCCCGGCGCATGCCGCCGCACCGCAGGACGGTGTCAGCGAGCTGGCCACTGCCGAAGACTGGCTGGACCTGGTCGCCAACAGCGGCCTCAGCGGCCCCTCGCGGCAGCTGGCCGCCAACGCCGCGTTCATCAGCTGCCAGCATGGGACCTTGAAACTGGGCCTTTCGCCCGGATTTGAATACCTGCGCTCGGAGCGCGCGCTGGCTGCCCTGGGCGAGATGCTGCAGAAGGCCCTCGGCCAGGCGCCGAAGATCGTGGTCGAGACCGTGGAAACCGAACACGTTCCGGCCGAAACCCTGCATCAGCGGGCCGACCGCCAGCGTGGCGAGCGGCAGCAGGTGGCAGAGGCTGTTTTCATGGACGACCCGGAAGTGCAGGTGCTGATCCAACAGCATGGCGCACGGGTTGTTTCCGATTCCATCCGTTCTTTTGACGAGTAAGACACTATGCGCGGCAATATCGCCCAACTGATGCAGCAGGCCCAGAAGATGCAGGAAAACCTGCAGAAGGCCCAGGAAGAAATCGCCAGGATCGAAGTGACCGGCAGCGCTGGTGGCGGCATGGTCAGCGTGACCCTGACCGGCGCCAAGGAATGCCGCAAGGTGCGCATCGACCCGTCGCTGGCCAGCGATCCGGAAATGCTGGAAGACCTGATCGCCGCCGCCTTCAACGATGCCTCGAACAAGATCGATGCCGAATCGAAGTCGAAGATGGGTTCGGCGACCGCCGGCATGCAGCTGCCGCCGGGCATGAAGCTGCCGTTCTGATCTTCAGCGTGGCACCTGCGCAAGCGGGTGCCACGCAGCATCGAACTGTTCGACGGTTCCAGCCCTCAGTCGAGCATGGCTCGGCTCTACAAAGCATGCCGCCGTGTCCGCACCCCTGCTTGAACAATTGATCGACGCACTGCGGGTGCTGCCTGGCGTCGGCCAGAAGACCGCGCAGCGCATGGCCTACCACCTGCTCGAGCGCGAGCGCGAAGGTGGCCAGCGCCTGGCCGAAACCCTGGCTTTGGCGGTGGAGCGTATCGGCCACTGCGCGCAATGCCGCGACTTCAGCGAAACCGAACTGTGCCCGACCTGTGCCAACAGCAGCCGCGAGCGCAGCCAGCTGTGCGTGGTCGAATCGCCGGCCGACCGCCTGGCCATCGAGAACGCCACTGGCTTCCGCGGTGTCTACTTCGTACTGCAGGGGCGGCTGTCGCCACTTGATGGCGTCGGCCCGCGCGAGCTGGGCCTGGAGCAGCTGGAGCAGCGGCTGGCCGAAGGCGAGGTGCAGGAGCTGATCATCGCCACCAGTGCCACCGTCGAAGGCGAAGCCACCGCGCACTACCTGGCGCAGCTGGCGCGCGCGCGCAAGGTGCAGCCCAGCCGGCTGGCGCAGGGCCTGCCGCTCGGTGGCGAGCTCGAATACGTTGACCGCGGCACGCTGTCGCACGCGTTCGGCACGCGCAGCGAATTCCGCGACTGAGCGCTGTCCGGGCAGCGCCCGGCGCGTCCGGCCTACAATGCGGAAGACATCCCGCCGAGGCCGACCATGAGCAACGAAACCCTCTTCAGCAAGATCATCCGTCGTGAGATCCCGGCCACCATCGTCTACGAGGACGACGAGGTGCTGGGCTTCAAGGACATCGCACCGCAGGCGCCGGTGCACGTACTGTTCATTCCGAAGAACGAGATCATCCCGACCCTGGACGACCTGCAGCCGTCGCAGGCGCACCTGATCGGCAAGCTGGCCCTGGCCGCCGCCGAGTACGCGCGCCGCGAAGGTCTCGCGCAGGACGGCTACCGCATCGTGATGAACTGCCGCGAGCATGCCGGGCAGACCGTGTTCCATATCCACATGCACCTGCTGGCCGGTGGGCCGCTGGGGCATTTCGGTACGCCGGGCCGCTGAGCACCCGGCATCCACGTCATGCGTGGATGAAAAAGGCCGCCCAGGGGCGGCCTTTTTCCATTACGCAAGCCAGGTGGCGATCACCACCAGCCCCAGCGGCCATAACCGCCCCAGTACGGGCCATACGGGCCTGGGCCCCACGGGCCATAGGGGTAGGGCACCACATCGACCTGGCGCTGTTCCGGCCACAGGTAGATCACGTCGGCCGACAGCTTCGGCAGGCGGTAGTCGTACTCGCCGATGCGGGTGTTCTGGTAGCCGTCGATCTTGCCGATGAAGGTCACGTCGCGGCCGGCTTCAAACACGGCCGGGTCGTAGAACCCGGCGCGGCAGGCAATGAAGCGGCCATCGCTGGCGTCGGACGAGGTGGTGTTCGGGCGGCCGCTGGCGTTGAGCGGGCGCGAGATCATCTGGAAACAGGTCTCGCCCTGGCCGGGCTTGGTTTCGATGATGCGGCCGCCCCAACGGACCGGCGTGCCGACCTGCTGGGTGGCGACCGAGTCGCGCGGGGAGACCAGGCTGAACTGTCCCTGCAGCGGCTTGGGGGCCGTGGCGCAGGCCGACAGGGCCAGCGTGGCCACGGCGGTGAGGAGGAACTTGGTGTTCATGGGGAGGCTCCGGAAGTCGGGCGATGCCTGCGCAGGTCCCGCAATAATGAAGCGGGGTCGGTGCAAGTTCCAGCGTAACGCGCGTCGGCGAAACGCTGGCTGAGTGCAAGCAGGGCGGGGTCGGGGTGCTGGGCGTGTACCCGCCGTGCCCAGTCGCATGCCGTCTCGTTGGATTCGCGGGCCAGGCCAAGGCGCGCATAGCGGCGCCCCAGCCGGTGCCAGGCGCGCAGCAGCGGGTCGCGCTCGCGCTCGCCGCGGGCCAGCAACCAGGCCATCCACGCCAATGCCAGCAGCGCGGCGACCACGAAGCCGGCCACCAGCTGTGCCGGCCCGAGATCACCCAGCCCGAGCGGCTTGAGCAGCTGCTGCTGGCGGCGTGCGTCGAAGGAAAGCACCAGGTCGTTCCAGCCGCGGCGCAGCCAGTCACCCATCTGCCCCAGCTGCAGCCAGCGCTGCTGCAGCGGGGTCTCCGTGCCGGCCTGCAGGCGGTCGTCCAGCGTGTCCAGGATGCGTTCCGGTGCCACGGCCGCAGTCGGGTCGACCCGGACCCAGCCGCGTTGCGGCAGCCACACTTCGGCCCAGGCGTGGGCATCCATGCGCCGCACCACCCAGTAGTCGCCGATGCGGTTGCGGGTGCCGCCTGCGAAGCCGGTCACCACCCGGGCCGGAATGCCGGCGTTGCGCATCAGCACCACGAAGGCCGAGCTGAAGTGCTGGCAGAAGCCGGCCTTGTAGTTGAACAGGAAATCGTCGACCGGATCGCGCCCGGCCACCGGGGTTTCCAGCGTGTAGGAGAAGTCGCGGGTGATCCACTGCAGCGCGCGGCGGACGATGGCTTCGTCATCATTGCCGGCCTCCTGCCGCCATTGCCGTGCCAGCTGGGCAGTGCGCGGATTGAAGCCGGGCGGAAGCTGCAACGCGGCGCGGCGCAGATAGGGCGACAGATCGGTGTCGAACCGTTGCGGCGGCGCCGAATGCAACCGCCAGCGGCTGAGCGCGGACAGCGTGCGGTCGCTGCGCAGGCTCATGTCCGCATCGAAGCTGCTGCCCTCCGGTGCGCGGCTGGGCAGGTCCAGTGCCACCAGCAGGCGACGGTCGGTGGGCTCGTAGTCGATCTGGTAGTCCCATCCCTGTGCGGCGGCTTCGACCATGGGGGCGGGGCGCCGGGCCGTCGCGCGATCGCGGCTCCAGCGGTGGCCGTCGAACGACGTCAGCACCGGACCGCGCCAATAGCGCTGCGCGGGCTCGGGCACCGCACCGAAGAACTGCACGCGCAGCGCCGGGGTGTCGTCGGCCATGAGGTCCAACCATTGGTCCGGCGCCATGCTGTCAGCCAGGCCCGGTGTACCCACCGCTCGTTCTGGGACGCCCCACAACGGCGTGGACAGGCGCGGGAACAGCCAGAAGCAGGCCAGTGCCAGGGGCAGGCCGATGCCAAGCAGGCGACCGACGCCGCGCAGTTGGCCGCGCAGTGGCAGGCCTGGGCTGCGACCCTCATCCTGGGCCAGGCGCTGCAGGGCCAGCAGTGCGGCAACCGCGGCCAGCGCCGCCAATCCAGTGGTCAGCGGCCCCTGGTCGAGCAGGAAGGCCGCGAAGGGCGAGAACAGCGCGAAGCCCAGCAGGCTGCGCGCATCGCGCAGGTTGCGCAGCTCGCTGGATTTGATCGCCAGCATCGCTGCCAGCAATGCACAGCCGGTATCACGGCCCGGCCGCACCATGCCCATCTGCCAGACGATGGTGGCGAGCATGGCCAGCACCAGCAGCAGGCGAACCGGCATCGGCAGCACACGCCGCCACGAAAGCGCAGCGGTCAGCACGGCGGCGATCGCGATCACCACGGCCAGTGCCGGCGGCAGCTGCAGCAGGAGTGGCAGCAGCGCCAGCGCCGCGCTGGCCAGGGTCCAGCTGCGGGCGTTGCGATCGAGCAGGACGGCAGGCTCAGTCATGGGGCATCAACGCCAGTGCGCGCAGGCACAGGTGGTGGTGGCTGGCGCCCTGGCCGGGCCCGAGCGGTGGCTGGGCCGGAAGCAGCAGCGTGTAGCGGCGGCCTTCGCGCTCGGCCATGTCGACCCAGCGCGCCAGCCGCGCAATGCGCGCTTCATGGCCCATCGGCGCCAGCGCGCGCCAGTCCAGCACCACGTCGATGCCGATCGGCTTTTCGTACTCGCGTACCAGCAGGCTGTCGCGGCGTGCCGAGTGTTTCCAGGCAATGCTGCGTGGGGCGTCGCCGGCACGATAGGGGCGCAGCTGATGCAGCTCATCGCCACTGGCATGGGCACGGGTGTGCAGTGGATCGCTGCCACTTTCCGGAAGGGGCGGTGCCAGAGCCTCGGCAAGCGGATAGACCAGCAGCGGCTGCTCGGGCCATACCCACGACCATGCCCGCACCAGTCCCAGCGGCTGCGTGCTCGACAGGCGGATGCGGGGTAGTTCCAGCCAGCCGCGGCGCTCGCTGGGGACATCCAGCTCCACTTCGCCGCGACCGTGTGCAGGCAGTGCGACCCAGGCCTCGCTTGCGCCCAGCTGCAGGTGCAGCCCATGGCGCGCGCGCGGGTCGCGCAGCGACAGGTCCACGCGAAGGCGCAGGGGATGCCCGGCCGGCACCGGTTCGGCGGAGATTGCATCGATCTGTATGCCGGACAGCTGCAGGTGCGCGGCGATGGCGCTGGCGATCGCCGCTGCAGCCAGCAACAGGGCCAGCAGCAGCGCAGGGTTGTTGTTGTAGTTCAATGCGCCCAGCAGCATCGCCGACAGCAGGGTGGCGACGAACAGGCCGAAACGGGTCGGCAGTACATAGATGCGATGGCGATCCAGCCGCTGCGGCAAGGCTTCGGGCCTGCGTGGGCGTGCCAGCAGCTGCATGCGTGCCCAGCGTGTGGCCACCTTCAGTCCACCGCGACGGTCTGCAGGATCGCCCGTGCCAGTGCAGGCCCGGAGCTGGATTCGGCCTCTGCCACCAGGCGATGGCCGGCCACCGCTATGAAGAGGGTCTGCACGTCTTCGGGCACCACATGCCCACGGCCGAGCAGCAGCGCGTGGGCCTTGGCCGCGCGCAGCAGGGCCAGCCCGGCACGCGGTGACAGGCCCACACGTACGCCGGCATGCTGGCGGCTGCGGGTCAGCAATGCCTGCACGTAGTCGATCAGCGCATCGCTGGCGTGCACCTGGCCAACGGCTTCACGCAGTGCACGCACCTGGGTGTCGTCCAGCTTCGGCACCGCGCGTGCGATGAGGTCGCGACGATCGCTGCCACGCAGCAGCTCGCGCTCGGCCTGCGCGCTCGGATAGCCCATCGCCAGCCGCAGCAGGAAACGATCCAGCTGCGAATCCGGCAACGGGAAGGTGCCGGACAGGTCGACCGGGTTCTGCGTGGCGATCACGAAGAACGGGTCGGGCAGCGGATGCGTCTGTCCATCCAGGGTGACCTGCTGCTCGGCCATCGCTTCCAGCAACGCGCTCTGCGTGCGCGGTGGTGCACGATTGATCTCATCGGCCAGCAGCACGTGAGTGAACACCGGGCCGGGGTGGAACTGGAACTGACGGCTGCCAGCCTCGTACACCGATACGCCAAGCACATCGGCCGGCAACAGGTCGGATGTGAACTGCACGCGCTGGAAACTGAGCCCGAGGCTGCTGGCCAGTGCATGCGCAAGTGTGGTCTTGCCCAGGCCGGGCAGATCCTCGATGAGCAGGTGACCGCCGGAAAGCAGGGCGACAAAGGCCAGCCTGACTTCCGGCACCTTGCCCAGCACCAGTGCGTTCACCTGATCCTGTGCCTCCCGCAGGGCCTGGCGCAGTTGATCGGTTAGCATGCTGGGATTGGGGGACGAGGCAGGCATGATCGTCTCAGGTCTGGAATCCATTCGATTATCCATAGAGCAATGCAAGGCGAACAGCGCGCGCGGACAATATTTCTCTGGTTATGGACGCTGATCACAGCTGCCAAGCTGGTGGTGGCTGCGCGCCTGCCCCTGTTTGTCGACGAGGCGTTCTATTGGCAGGAGGGCCAGCACCTGGCCGCCGCCTATTCCGACCTGCCAGGGCTGACGGCGTGGCTGGCGCGCCTGGGCGTGGAGATCGGTGGCCATCACGTGCTCGCATTGCGCCTGCCGTTCCTTGCCATCGGTGCGCTGCTGCCGTTGCTGGTGGTGCGCATCGCCACGCGCTGGTTCGGCAACGTCGCCGGGTGGCAGGCGGGCAGCCTGACCCTGCTGATGCCGCTGTCGGCCACCCTGGGCCTGCTGGCCGTACCGGATGTGCCGATGGCGCTGGCGGCGGTGATCTGCCTGCACGCCGGTGCCCGCCTGCTGCACAGCGTGGATGCGTCGTCGGCGATGAAGCTGGCGCTGGGCCTGCTGATCGGCGCGCTCAGCCACTACCGTTTCATTGGTGTCATCGGTGTCGGCTTCATTGCGTTGCTGGCGCTGCCGCAGGGCCGCCGCATGCTGGCCGACCCGCGCGTATGGGTGGCGATCGCAGTGGGCGTACTGGCCTGGCTGCCGTTGCTGGCCTGGAATGCGGACAACCATGATGCCGGCCTGAAGTTCCAGGTGGTCGAGCGCCACCCGTGGACGTTCGAGTGGGAGGGGCTGTGGTTCCTGGTGATCCAGCCGATGCTGGTGACGCCGATCCTGTGCATCGCGATGTGGAAGGTCGCCCTGGCGGGTACCCGCAGCGGTGGTGGTGCGCGGGTGCAGTGGCGCTATTTCGGCCTGGTGGGTGGGGTGTCGACGCTGGGCATCTTCCTGCTGGGCTTCTTCACCGATGTCGAGCGGATCAGTTTCCACTGGCCGTTGCCGGGCTACCTGGCGCTGCTGGTAGCCGTGCCGGTGGTCCTCAATGGCTGGCCGCGCTGGTTGCGCCGTACCGGCTGGTGGCTGGCGGCTGCAGGTACCGTGCTGGCCTTCGGCTACTACCTGATGGCGTCCACGCCGGCACTGCGCGAGCAGATGGCCGGCAGCAAGTATTACCCGCGCAACTTTGCCGGCTGGCAGCCACTGGCCGTGGCGGTGCGCGACGAACTGCGGCAGATGCCGCCGGGCACGCGTGTGCTGGCGGGCAACTTCAAGGTCGGTGCCGAACTGGGCTTCCAGCTGGGCAGTGGTGATATCGAGGTGTTGCCGCATCCGCTCAACGACAAGCATGGGCGGACCGCACAGCTGGCGCAGTGGGGCCTGCTGCACGAGGGCCCGCGCCGCGCGCCGATGCTGCTGGTGCTGTCGCCCAGCGACCAGCGCTACCGTGAGCTGCTGGCGCGCTATCACGCCATCTGCGAGCAAGTGGGGCCGCTGCCGGCGCCGCGCGTGGTCAGCAGCGACCATGGCTTCCAGCGCTTCCTGCTGTTCCGGCTGCCGGTGCAGCGTGCGCAGGGGCCGTGCGTGACGCCGGCGATGGCCTGGCTGGATGCGCCGTCCAACGGCGAAAAGGTCTCCGGGACGCTCGCCATCAAGGGCTGGGCATTCAAGGATGGCGTCGGGTTGGCGCGCATCGAAGTGCTGGTCGATGGCCGTTCGATCGGTGATGCGCGCTACGGGCGCATGTTCGACATCCGCCACACCTGGCCGGACAGCACCGATCCGCAGCATCCGGCGGTGGGCTTCGATGCATCGCTGGATACCACCACGCTGGCGCCGGGCCGGCATTGGCTTGGCCTGCGCCTGCACGGGCGCGACGGCAGTGTGGAGCAGTGGCAGGAGCAGCCGTTCGAGGTTCGTTGAGTCCTGCTGTGGTGGAGTCGAGCCGCGCTCGACTGCTTCTGTTCCGGAGGGCAGGGGCCAGCAAAAGCAGCCGTGGCTCGACTCTGCCGTTCGGGGCGGCGCGAATCCCGCTGTTCAGGGCACGGCGAACCCCGCCTGGCGCAGCAGGCCGCACAGCGCGATCAGCGGCAGGCCGACCAGCGCGGTCGGGTCGCGGTTGTCGATCGCCTCGAACAGGCTGATGCCCAGGCCCTCGCACTTGAAGCTGCCGGCGCAGTCCAGCGGCTGCTCGGCCGCGACGTAGCGGGTGATCTCCTGCGGGTCCAGCGCGCGGAAGCGCACTTCGGTCAGGTCCAGGGCGGCGAGGCATTCTCCATCACGCCTGAGACTGATAGCTGTGTGAAAGCGCACCGTCTGCCCGGACATCGCCATCAGCTGCGCACAGGCCGCATCGACGGTGCCGGGCTTGCCCAGCGGCTGGCCGTTCAGGTCCGCCACCTGGTCCGAGCCGATTACCCAGGCGCCCGGGTAGCGGGCGGCCACTTCGGCGGCCTTGGCGGCGGCCAGGCGCGTGGCCAGGGCCAGCGGAATCTCGGCGCCCAGAGGGGTTTCATCCACGTCCGGGCGTGCACAGTCGAAGGGCAGGCCCAGCCGTTCCAGCAGTTCGCGACGGTAGCGGGAGGTGGAGGCCAGGACCAGTGGCATGCGACAATACCGGGGCAGGGCACGGCAGTCTGGCCCCTTCACGACGCCAGCGGCAAGCCCTGTATGGCGGGCATTTGACAGCGGACGACGCGATCCTTAGTATTCAGCGGCTTATGTCCGCGAACGTGCCCGAAACGCTGGATGCCTGGCGGATGGTTGTAGCGCGAAGGCGCTTCGACGGTCAGGTCTCCCTGGCTGAATTGACCCGCCTGCAGGGGTTGGTCGCAGATACCGACGGCGAGTGTGCCTACTCGCTTGAATTCGGTCGCGACGACGTCTTGCGGGTATCCTATGTGGAACTGACCATCGACACCGCGTTGCCGCTGACCTGTCAGCGCAGCATGCAGCGATTCCTGTTGCCGGTGAAGGTGACCCAGAGGCTTGGCCTGATCCGCGACGAGGACGAGGAATCGTCCTTGCCGGAGGAGTACGAGGCGTTGCTGGTGCCCGAAGACGGCCAGCTCCGCCCGCTGGACCTGGTCGAGGACGAGTTGGTGCTGGCGGTGCCTGTGGTGCCGCTGTCGCCCGACGGTGAGGCAGTCGACAAGGACTGGGCGCCGAGCGAAGAAGAAACGAAGAAGGCCAACCCGTTTGCGGCGTTGGCAGCACTGAAGAAACAATAGCAGCCGGATTGTCGTCGGCGGCTGCGGCGAAAGCGAAAGTGTGCTGGGCGCTGGCGTCCTGCGCGACGATACGACGAAGCAAATCGAACCGAGTTTGGAGCAATCCCATGGCTGTGCAGAAATCCCGTGTCACCCCGTCCCGCCGCGGCATGCGTCGTGCCCATGACGCCCTGAGCGCCAAGCAGCTGTCGACCGACCCGACCACCGGCGAAGTGCACCTGCGTCACCACATCACTGCCGATGGTTTCTACCGCGGCAAGAAGGTCATCCAGACCAAGACCTCGGCCGTCGAAGAAGATTGATGTGCCGGGAAGGCCGCTGCCTCCGGGCAGCGGCCTTTGCCTTCTTTCCCGGGTGTGCCGGTGATCGGCGGCCCGCGCAACAGGAAACATGATGAGCAAGCGGATCTATTCGAGGATCGCGGGCACCGGTAGCTATTTGCCGGAAAAAGTCCTGACCAACGCCGACCTGGAAAAAATGGTCGAAACCTCGGATGAGTGGATCCAGTCGCGCACCGGAATTCGTGAACGGCACATCGCGGCCGAAGGCGAAACCACCAGCGACCTTGGCTACAACGCCGCCCTGCGCGCGCTTGAAGCCGCAGGCATCGATGCCTCGCAGCTCGACATGATCGTGGTCGGCACGACCACCCCTGATCTCATTTTCCCGTCCACCGCGTGCCTGATCCAGGCCAAGCTCGGTGTGGCCGGGTGCCCCGCCTTCGACGTCAACGCAGCCTGTTCGGGCTTCGTGTTCGCGCTGGGCGTGGCCGACAAGTTCATCCGTTCCGGCGACTGCAGGCACGTGCTGGTGATCGGCACCGAAACGTTGACCCGCATGGTCGACTGGAACGATCGCACCACCTGCGTGCTGTTCGGTGATGGCGCTGGCGCTGTCGTGCTGAAGGCCGACGAAGAGACCGGCATCCTCAGCACCCACCTGCATGCCGATGGCAGCAAGAAGGAGCTGCTGTGGAACCCGGTCGGCGTTTCGACCGGCTTCAAGGACGGCGCCAACGGTGGTGGCACCATCAACATGAAGGGCAACGACGTGTTCAAGTACGCCGTCAAGGCGCTGGACTCGGTCGTGGACGAGACCCTGGCCGCCAACGGCCTGGACAAGTCCGACCTGGATTGGCTGATCCCGCACCAGGCCAACCTGCGCATCATCGAAGCGACCGCCAAGCGGCTGGACATGTCGATGGACCAGGTCGTGGTGACCGTCGACAAGCACGGCAATACTTCGTCCGGCTCGGTGCCTCTGGCACTGGATGCCGCCGTGCGTTCGGGCAAGGTCGAACGTGGCCAGCTGTTGCTGCTGGAAGCCTTTGGCGGCGGCTTCACCTGGGGTTCGGCCCTGTTGCGCTATTGATAGTGCAAGTTACGACAATGTGAAGCTTTGTCGTTGCGGCCCCTTTGGGGCCGCAACGCGTTTGAGGAGGACCTGTCATGGTTGAGCCCATCGTCATCGAAGGGCAGCGTGCCTGGCTGAAGCAGTACGGCAAGGGAAGCCGAGCATTGGCCCTGGGCCTGCTCAATTTCGTCGCCCGCCGTTTCCATCTCGATGCCCTGCGCCCGCCACCGCATCGCGGCGGCGACGCCGCACGCGCAACCGAAGCCCGCCGCCTGGGGGAACTGCAGGCACAGGGCGTGAACGTGCCTGGCGTACTGGGCACCGGCCATGCCGCGCTGGTGATCGGCGACAACGGCAGCTCGTTCAATACCTGCCTGCGTGAAGCCGATGAGGCCGGTCGCGATCGGCTGGTGATGGCGGCAATGCAGGCCATTGCTGAAGCGCATGCCCGCGGTGCCTATTTCGGGCAGCCGTTGCCGCGCAACCTCACCTGGGACGGCGAGAAGGTCGGTTTCATCGACTTCGAGGAAGATCCGCTGGAAGTGATGGATCTGTCCGAAGCGCAGGCCCGCGACTGGCTGATGTTCGGCTATGGCGTGGCCAAGTACTACGCAGACCGCCCTGAGCGTCTGCAGGGGATGATGGCCGAAGCGATGGGCGACGTTCAGGCGCCGGTGCGCGAGCACGTGCATGCGGTCAGTGGCCGCCTGCGCAGCCTGGCCAGAGTGTGCATGAAGCTGGGCCGTTCGGCGCGCGCGCTGGCCCATTCGATCTTCATCACCCATGGCGCCAGTACTGCAGGCGTTCTGATGCTGCTGGGCCTGTGCGTGGATTTCCTCGCCGACGGCGATCTGGACGTCCTGCAGCTGTTCTGCTGATGGCTGATAGGGGTCAGATCCCTTTTCCTGCGGAAAAGGGATCTGACCCCGTTGCGCTTGCCCGGCCGCCCACCATACGCGTGCATACGCGCACGTACAGACGACACGGCATGTTCCCCCTTATGATGGCCCGCTTCGATTGCAACAAGCGGATGACCGCGTGACCGTATCCACCCTCGCTTTTGTCTTCCCCGGCCAGGGCTCGCAGTCTGTGGGCATGGTGGCCGAGCTGGCCGAACTGCACCCGCAGGTGCGTGAAGCCTTCACCGAGGCATCCGATGGTGCCGGCGTCGACCTGTGGGCGCTGTCCCAGGGTGGCCCGGAGGAAATGCTCAACCGTACCGAATACACCCAGCCGGCCCTGCTGGCCGCCAGCATCGGCGTGTGGCGCGCCTGGAGCGCCGTGGGCGGTCCGCGCCCGTCGGTGCTGGCCGGCCACAGCCTGGGCGAGTACACCGCCCTGGTCGCCGCGGGCGCATTGAGCCTGCATGACGGTGCGCACCTGGTGCGCCTGCGTGGCCAGCTGATGCAGGACGCCGCACCGGCTGGTGTCGGTGCCATGGCCGCCGTGCTCGGCGCCGAGGACCAGTTGGTGCTGGACGTCTGTGCTGAAGCGGCAGGCAGCCAGGTGGTGGTGCCGGCCAACTTCAATTCGCCGGGCCAGATCGTGATCGGTGGCGACGCCGACGCCGTTGACCGTGCGCTGGCGCTGCTGGCCGAAAAGGGCGTGCGCAAGGCGGTCAAGCTGGCCGTGAGCGTGCCCTCGCACACCCCGTTGATGCGCGAAGCCGCCAACCGCCTGGCCGAAGTGATGGCCGGCCTGGCCTGGCAGGCGCCGCAGCTGCCGGTGGTGCAGAACGTCGACGCCAAGGTGCATGACGGCATTGACGCGATCCGTACCGCGCTGGTGCAGCAGCTGTACCAGCCGGTGCAGTGGACCGGATGCGTGCAGGCGCTGGCCGGCCGTGGCGTCACCCAGATCGCCGAGTGCGGCCCGGGCAAGGTGCTGACCGGCCTGGTCAAGCGCATCGACAAGGCCATCGACGGCCGTTCACTGGCCACTCCGGGCGACTTCGAAGCTGCCCGCGAGGCATGGTCGGCCTGATACCCCCTGTTCCTGCCGCCCGTGCCGGTGGCCGCTGCAAGCGGCACGGGTGCGGCGGCCGTCCCAGCCTGAGGAAAACATCATGAGCAAGCCCCTGCAGGGTGAAATCGCACTGGTCACCGGCGCCAGCCGTGGCATTGGTGCCGCCATTGCCGATCTGCTGGCCGCCCAGGGCGCCACCGTCATCGGCACCGCCACCACCGAATCCGGCGCTGCCGCGATCGGTGAGCGCCTGGCCGCCCACGGCGGTCACGGCCGCGCGCTGAACGTCACCGACGCCGCCGCGCTGGACAGCGTGCTCGATGGCATCGCCAAGGAATTCGGCCCGATCTCGATCCTGGTCAACAACGCCGGCATCACCCGCGACAACCTGCTGATGCGCATGAAGGACGAGGACTGGGCGTCGATCATCGACACCAACCTGACCAGTGTGTTCCGCACCAGCAAGGCGGTGATGCGCGGCATGATGAAGGCGCGCAAGGGCCGCATCATCAACATCGCATCGGTGGTGGGCGTGACCGGCAATGCCGGCCAGGCCAACTACGCTGCGGCCAAGGCCGGCATCATCGGCTTCAGCAAGTCGCTGGCCAAGGAAATCGGTTCGCGCGGTGTCACCGTCAATGTTGTCGCACCCGGCTTCATCGACACCGATATGACCAAGGCGTTGCCGGAAGAAGCGCGTACCGCGCTGATCAACGACATCGCCCTCGAACGCCTGGGTTCGCCGGAAGACATCGCCCATGCGGTGGCCTTCCTGGCCGGCCCGGCTGCCGGCTACATCACCGGCGAAACCCTCCATGTGAACGGCGGCATGTACATGCCGTAAGCAAGGGGCGCAGGGATTGCGCCGCAAGTGGTTGATCTGCGAGGGTTTTTGCTGCAATGCAAGGCCGCGTCGGTTTCCACTACACTATCCCACGGCCATCGCCTTTGATGGCGACCACTTTTGAACCACAACTCCATCTGGAGCGAGATCCCATGAGCACCATCGAAGAACGCGTCAAGAAAATCGTCGTCGAACAGCTTGGCGTCAAGGAAGAAGAAGTCACCAACAGCGCATCGTTCGTCGATGACCTGGGCGCTGACTCGCTGGACACCGTTGAGCTGGTGATGGCCCTGGAAGAAGAATTCGAGTGCGAGATCCCGGACGAAGAAGCCGAGAAGATCAGCACCGTGCAGGCCGCCATCGACTACATCAAGGCCCACGTCAAGGCCTGATGTCAGACGGCAGTGCGCGCGCGGGCCACGCTCGCCGCGCACCGCACCCCATGGGGCCGCTGTTGCGGCCCCGTGTGTTTGAGCATCACACCGAAGCAAACCGAGTTGCCCGTTGAAATCATCCGGGCCAGGAGAATCAGCAATGAAGCGTCGCGTCGTCGTAACCGGCCTGGGTATCGTCTCGCCGTTGGGCAATGATCTGGCCAGCAGCTGGGAAGGCATCACCCAGGGTCGTTCGGGCATCGGTCCGCTGACCAACGTTTCTGATGCCTATCTGGATCGGTTCACCACCAAGATTGCAGGTGAGGTCAAGGGATTCGACATCACCGCCGACAATGAACTGTTCGGCAAGTTCCGGGTCAGCGGCAAGGATGCCAAGAAGATGGACCCGTTCATCCATTACGGCCTCGGTGCCTCGTTCATGGCCCTGCATGACTCGGGCCTGGAAATCACCGACGCCAATGCCGATCGCATCGGCGCCATTGTTGGCGCCGGCATCGGCGGCCTGCTCGGCATCGAAGAGCAGACCATCGAGTTCCACGAGGGCAAGAAGATCTCGCCCTTCTACGTGCCCAAGACCATCATCAACATGCTGCCGGGCCAGCTGAGCATCATCACCGGCCTGAAGGGCCCGTCGTTCTCGGCGGTGTCGGCGTGCGCGACCTCGAACCATTCGATCGGTACCGCGATGCGCATGATCCAGTACGGCGATGCCGACGTGATGGTGGTCGGCGGTGCCGAGCGTGGCTCCTCGCCGACCGCGGTGGGCGGATTCTGCGCGATGAAGGCCATGAGCACCCGCAATGACGCTCCGGAACAGGCTTCGCGCCCGTGGGACAAGGACCGCGACGGCTTCGTGCTGGGCGACGGTGCCGGCATCCTGATCCTGGAAGAGTACGAGCATGCCAAGGCGCGCGGCGCGAAGATCTACTGCGAACTGGCCGGCTTCGGCGCCAGCTCCGACGCGTACCACATGACCGCACCGAGCGAGAACGGCGAAGGCGCCGCCCGCTGCATGGTCATGGCCATGAAGGACGCCGGTGTCACCCCGGAACAGGTCGGTTACCTCAACGCGCACGGCACCTCCACGCCGCTGGGCGACCTGGGCGAGACCATGGCGATGAAGACCGCCTTCGGCGACCACGCCTACAAGATGATGGTCAGCTCCACCAAGTCGATGACCGGCCACCTGCTGGGCGCTGCCGGCGGCGTGGAAGCGATCTTCTCGGTGATGGCGCTGCAGGACAACGTCATTCCGCCGACCATCAACCTGCAGCAGCCGGGCGAAGGCTGCGACCTGGACTACGTGCCCAATGAAGCACGCCAGGCCAAGGTCGACGTGGTGATGTCCAATGGCTTCGGTTTTGGCGGCACCAACGGCACGCTGATCTTCAAGCGCGTCTGACCGAGTTGTACAGTCGAGCCATGCTCGACTGAACGTGCGTTACGCACGAGGAGGCCGCCGCAAGGCGGCTTCCGTGCATCTGAACCCCTGAACTGGCTGCCATGACCCACGCACCGCTGATCCACCCGCTGCCGCACCCGATCGATCTGCTGGCCCTGCAGCAGCACGACCCGGCACGCTTCCCGCTGCTGATGGAATCCACCGCCTCGGGCACCGCCCAGGGCCGCTGGAGCCTGCTGCTGGCCGCGCAGGGCGATGGCCTGCGGCTGGATGCCGATGGCCAGGTGCGCGACCAGCACGATGCGGTACACGCCGGCAGCTTCCTGCAGGTGCTGGATCGTGCCTGGCAGCGCGAACGCCTGCCGCATGATGGCAGCCACAGCCTGCCGTTCCGCGGCGGCTGGGCGTTGATGCTCGATTACGAAGTGGCCAGCCAGATCGAACCGGTGCTGCCGGCGCGTGCGCGCGAGGACGGTCGCCCGACCGCGCTGGCGCTGCGCTGTCCGGCCGCGGTGCTGCACGACCACCACAACGAGGCCAGCTTCGTCATCGCCGAAGCCGGCGAGCAGGCGTTGCTGGATGCGCTGGTGGCACTGGCCTCGGCCACGCTGCCCGAAGCCGGGCAGGGCTGGCAGCCGCCGCAGTCGGTGGGCGAGGATGCGCCGCAGCGCTTCACCGACGGCGTGCGCCGGGTGATCGAGTACCTGCGTGCCGGCGACGTGTTCCAGGTGAACCTGTCACGGCGCTGGAGCGCGCAGTTCGCCGCCCCGGTCAGCCCGCAGGCGCTGTACGCGCAGCTGCGCCGCGCCAACCCGGCACCGTTCGCCGGCCTGTTCAGCGCGCACGGCCGCCATGTGGTCAGTTCCTCGCCAGAGCGGCTGGTGTCGGTGCATGCCGGCCATGCGCAGACCCGTCCGATTGCCGGCACGCGTCCGCGGTTTGAAGGCGATGACGATGCCGCGCGCATCCAGGAGCTGGTCGGCCACCCCAAGGAGCGTGCCGAGCATGTGATGCTGATCGACCTGGAACGCAACGACCTGGGGCGCATCTGCCTGCCCGGCACCGTGGTGGTCGATGAGTTGATGACGGTGGAGAGCTACGCGCATGTGCACCATATCGTCAGCAACGTCAGCGGCCACCTGCGCCCGGAGGTCACTCCCGGCGAGGTGATCGCCGCCACGTTCCCCGGTGGCACCATCACCGGCTGCCCCAAGGTGCGCTGCATGCAGATCATCAGCGAGCTGGAGCAGGTGCCGCGCGGCGCCTACACCGGCGCGTTCGGTTGGTTGAACCGCGATGGCGACCTGGACCTGAACATCCTGATCCGCACCGCCGAAGTGGATGGCCACGAGGTGCGCTTCCGCACCGGCGCCGGCATCGTGGTCGACTCGGACCCGGACAAGGAACTGGACGAGACCCGCGCCAAGGCCCGCGGCCTGCTGCGCGCGCTGGGCCAGCAGGGGTAGTGTCGGCCGCTGGCCGGCAACCCCATTCCCCCACGGTGGGTGCCGACCTTGGTCGGCGCGGATGCCTCCATGGCCGTTCATCCACGCATGGCGTGGATCTACTGATGGCCGCGCCGGATGGGGCGCTTGGTGGGTGCCGACCGTTGGTCGGCACGGGGGTGTGTCCCCGGTCATGACCCCAATCCACCGGCACGGTATCCTGCACGACGGAATCGAGTTCAGAGGTAGTCCATGGCGGGAGCCAAGCGCGGGTGTCTGTTCGTGGTAACGCTGGTGGTGGTGCTGGCCGCCGTCGTGGCCGGTGCGGGCGCGTGGTTCTTCTACCAGCAGACCCGGTTCGCCGACGCCCCGATCACCCCGACCGCCGAGAGCATGGTCATCGCCAGCGGCGATGGCATGAACAGCGTGCTGCGCAAGCTGCGCGATGCCGGCGTGGACGAGGGCCAGGACACCCAGTGGCAGCTGTTGGCGCGCCAGCTTGATGCCGCCGGCAAGCTGAAGGTGGGTGAGTACGCGCTCAGCGGCGACCTGACCCCGCGCGAGCTGCTGCTGCGCATGCGCGCCGGCAAGGTGCTGCAGCACCGCGTCACCATCGTGGAGGGTTGGAACATCCGCCAGCTGCGTGCCGCGCTCAAGCGCGCCGAGCCGCTGCTGCACACCACCGACAATCTTGATGACGCCGCGTTGATGCAGCGTCTCGGTTTCGGTGGCCAGCATCCGGAAGGCCGCTTCCTGCCGGAGACCTACGTCTACCAGCGCGGCGACAGCGACCAGGACGTGCTCAAGCGCGCCCATGCCGCGATGGAGAAGGCGCTGGATGAGGCGTGGGAAAGCCGCGCGCCAGACCTGCCGATCAACACGCCCTACGAACTGCTGACGATGGCGTCGATCATCGAGAAGGAAACCGCGTTGGCCAGCGAACGCCCGCAGATTGCCGGCGTGTTCATGCGCCGCCTGAAGATCGGCATGCGCCTGCAGACCGATCCGACCGTGATCTACGGCATCGGCGCTGCGTATGACGGCAACATCCGCCGCCGCGACCTGACCACCGATACGCCCTACAACACCTATACCCGTGCCGGCCTGACCCCGACCCCGATCGCCATGCCCAGCCGCGATGCGCTGATGGCGGCTGCACAGCCGGCACCGGGCGACGCGCTGTACTTCGTCGCCGTGGGCGATGGCAGTGGCGCGCACGTGTTCTCGCCCAGCCTGGACCAGCACAACGCCGCAGTGGCCCGCTACCTGCAGCAGCTGCGCCAGCAACGTACCCAGGAGACCCCGGCGCAATGAGTCCCGCGCTGCTTCGCCACCCGCGTTTCGTCAGCCTGGAAGGCGGCGAGGGCGCGGGCAAGACCACCGCCATCAATGCCATCCGTGACTGCCTGCGCAGCCACGGCCACGAGGTGGTACTGACCCGCGAGCCGGGCGGTACGCCGCTGGCCGAGCGCATCCGCAGCCTGGTGCTGAAGCCCGATGCCGAGATCGCTGCCGAACCGCTCAGCGCCGAAGCCGAGCTTCTGCTGGTGTTCGCTGCACGTGCGCAGCACGTGCGGCAGGTGATCCAGCCGGCACTGCAGCGCGGTGCCTATGTGCTGAGCGATCGCTTCACCGATTCCAGCTATGCCTACCAGGGCGGTGGCCGCGGGCTCGATCCGCAGTGGATTGCCGACCTGGAACGACGCGCGGTGGGCCTGCTGCCGGGCCTGACCCTGCTGCTGGACGTGGACGTGGCAGTGGGCCGCGCACGCGCCAATGGCCGCGACCTGTGGCCGGACCGCATCGAGAGCGAACAGGACGATTTCTTCCAGCGCGTGCGCGAAGTGTTCCGCAGCCGCGCGCAGCAGGACCCGCAGCGCTTTGCGTTGATTGATGCGGGCCAGGAGCAGGCGCGCGTGGCCGCTGATGTGGTCGCGCGTGTCGAACGCTGGCTGCAGGAAGGGGAGGGCGCATGAGTCCCTTTTCACCATGGCAGCAGCGCGCGTTCGACCAGACCGTGGCCGCGCTCGATGCCGGTCGCCTCGGCCATGGCCTGCTGATCTGCGGTCCGGCCGGGCTGGGCAAGCGCGAGGTGGCGTTGGCATTGGCCGACCACGTGCTGGCGCGCGGCGATGCCGCGCATGCCACGCGCACGCGCCAGCTGATCGCTGCCGGTACCCATCCTGACCTGCAGCTGGTCAGCTTCATTCCGAACAAGAGCGGCGACAAGCTGCGCACCGAGATCGTCATCGAGCAGGTGCGCGAGATCACCGACAAGCTGGCGCTGACCCCGCAGTACGGCGTGGCGCAGGTGGTGATCGTCGACCCCGCCGATGCGATCAATCGCTCGGCGGCCAACGCGTTGCTGAAGACGCTGGAAGAGCCGCAGCCCGGGCGCTACCTGTGGCTGATCAGCAGCGATCCGGCGCGCCTGCCGCAGACCATCCGCAGCCGTTGCCAGCGCCTGGAATTCAAGTTGCCGCCGCCGCACGAAGCGCTGGCCTGGCTGCAGCAGCAGGGCCACAGCGAAGCATCGGCGCGCGAAGCGCTGGAGGCTGCGCGCGGCCATCCCGGCCAGGCCGACAACTGGCTGCGCGAAGATGGCCTGAGCCTGCGCCGTGAAGTGGGCCGCGAGCTGGAACAGCTGGCCGCCGGCAAGACCGGTGCGGTGGAGCTGGCGCAGAAATGGTGCGGTGATGACAACGTGGCGCTGCGCCTGCGCTTCGCTGCCGACCTGGCGCTGGCCCAGGCCAGCACCGATGCCTTGACCACGCCGGAACGATTGCACAAGCTTGCAGCCTGGTTCGACGCTGCCAACCGCACCCGCGACCTGCTGCGCACCACGGTGCGCGCAGACCTTGCGGTGGTCGAGTTGCTGCTGGCCTGGAACAAGGTGAACGAGCGGCCTGCCGCAAGGGGAAATCGATGAGTGCCAGCAACGCCCGCCAGGGCATCCTGTCCCTGGCCGTGAAGGACAAAGCCGCGCTGTACAGCGCGTACATGCCGTTCGTGAAGAACGGTGGCATCTTCGTGCCCACGCCCAAGCGCTACTTCCTGGGCGACGAGGTGTTCCTGCTGCTGACCCTGCCCGATTCCAGCGAGCGCCTGCCGGTGGCCGGCAAGGTGATCTGGGTGACCCCGGCCGGGGCGCAGGGCAACCGCACCGCCGGCATCGGCGTGCAGCTGGCCGACGGTGCCGAAGGCGAGGGCGTGCGCCACAAGATCGAGACCCTGCTGGCCGGGCTGACCGGCTCGGACAAGCCGACCCATACGATGTGATTGCGGTTGCGCCGGGCCATGCCCGGCGCGTGTGGGAACGCGCATGAACACGAATGTGAAAAGTGTTGACGGCCTCTGAAAAGCCCCTATAATGAGCGGCTCAGCAACACACCGGGCGGTTAGCTCAGCGGTAGAGCATTGCCTTCACACGGCAAGGGTCACAGGTTCGATCCCTGTACCGCCCACCATGTTGCAGAACGAAAGAAGCCTCCAGCATTGGGGCTTTTTTGTTGCCTGCGATCCAGCAAGATCAGCTGAAAGCGCACACCGTTTCAGCCGTGTCCGTCCAGCAGCGCGCGCGCGATCATCGCCGTGGCATCCAGCAGGTCCTGACCGCTGCCGGCCCGCACCACCACCGCCAGCAGGCTACGGCCCACCTCGGCATTGCCGCTGGTCAGCTCCATCTCGCCTTCAAAGCACAGATCGGCCAACCATTCGTGGGCCTGCTGCAGCCCGCGCTTGCGGACACGGCGGAACTCCGCGAGCAGCTTCGCCTGGCCGGCCTCCTGCTGCCCATCGGCCAGCAGGCCGATGGCACCGCCGTGCGCCGCGCGCCAGAGGGCCGGTAGCGGGCGACCGTTCGCGTCCACCACGTCCGCCGAGAACTGCGCGCAGTACATCTCGTAGCGCTTGCCCACCGTGCTGCTGGGCGCGATGCCGGCCTCGGCCAGCAGGCGTTCGGCTTCATCCAGTTTGCTGAACTTCAAGCGCAGCAGTGCAGGGCGGCTCAGTTGTTGTGCCAGCGCGTGCTGGTTGGCGGCGAACCAGACGTTCCAACCCACGGTTGCGCGGCCTTCCAGTGCGGCCTTGAAGTATTCCAGGTGTTCGGCGTCCATTGCGGTCTCCTGCGCTCCCTGCGCGATTGTAGCGGGCGCACATCCGGGCCGGTCAGGCATCGCCGCTGGAGAGGCAATGATGTGCCTCGCGCACCAGTTGTCGTGCGGCCACGATCAGCCCGTCGGTGTGGAAAGCGCCCAACTGTTCGTCCGGGCCGCCTTCGTTACGCGAGCGGTCGGCGGCCTGCAGCAGATCGAGCACTGCGCTGAGCCCAGACATCGAACGGCGAAGCGAGGCGTGGTTGCTGGCACCGAGGGTGAGGCTGTTGCACGGCAGTCCGTCATCGCCGTCGGCATGGTTGATGGCATTGAGGCAAGTGAAGAACGTGGCCGACTGCGTTGGCAGGTTCTGTTCGTTCAGGGCGGACTCGATCTCGCGTGCGAGGTCATCGGGCACTTCGGCGGCGACGTCGCCGATAAGCGCGTGCAGGCGGGGATGGATGGCGGTGCGGTTGGTCATGGCGAAACCCTCACTGGCGTAGGGCCACCTTCCGGAGTGAAGGTGGCGGACGGTGCGGGTTGGCGTGCCGGGGCAAACACAACGGAGTGAGAAATCACCCGGCGGATCGAGTGATCCCCACGCACCGCCCGCCATTGAGGGCAGTTGGTGCATTCTTGCGGCTACGCACTGCTGCGCAACCTATCCGTTCGGTTTGCTTTTTCGAGACGCCAATCCCGGCCAAGGCATCTTGCCTCGGCGCGGCGATCATCAAGGCGGGCAATCACATCGGTCTGTGAGGAAAGTTCTCAACTGTCCCTAGGCAGGCCAGACGTTTTCGGATGTGTGCCGTCCAACACCCGTGAGTAGTGCGGTCCATCACTGATGGCGCACATCGCCGCCCCTGCCGACCATGCACATGACGACTCCGGAGCGATGCCGCCACGGCAATCGCGTCACCCCGCGCGGCGGAGGCGGGACCATGCCACGCATGGAGCCAGAGGTTTCCATCCCTGTGCTGTTCCACCGCCCCGGGCAGGCGTAGTCTCAGCCCGTTGCCATGCCCATCCACCCTGGAGTGCCACCATGCCGCTCGCCCGCATCGATCTTCGCAAAGGTAAATCCGCCGACTACCTGCAACGCGTCGGCGAAACCATCTACCAGGCCCTGCGCGCGGTGGGCGTGCCGGAGAACGATCGCTTCCAGATCTTCCAGGAACACGCGCCTGGCACGCTGATCTACGACCCCGGCTACCTGGGCGTGGACCGCACCGACGATTTCATCTGCATCCAGATCACCTGGAACGAAGGGCGCACGCTGGAGCAGAAGAAGGCGCTGTACGCGGGCATCGCCGAGGGACTGCACGCGGCGGTGGGCATCCGCCGCGAGGATGTGTTCATCAACCTTGTGGAAGTGAAGAAGGAGAACTGGTCCTTCGGTAATGGCGTGGCGCAGTACGTGAGTTGACGCGCGAAACGCAGCCACGCATGGCGTGGATCTACACCTCGCTGCCGACCTGTTCGCCTTCGCTGGCCGGGGCATTGCTGGCCGCTTTCACTGCGACGGCGCTGTTGGGTTGTTCGCATTCGATGCGGGTGACGTAGCCCTCGCTGCCGATGCTGTGCTCGGCACGCTTGACCAGCCACTGCCCATCCACGCCATCGCGGAAGCCCTGCATCACCACCGTGGCTTCGGCCATCAGTGTCTCGCGGCCGGGCAGGGTGTAGCTGAGCGTCCGCGTCTGCCGTGCCTGTTCGCGATGCTTGGCGCGTGCCGCCGCCTCTGCGCTCTCCCGGTCGGCATAGGCCATGCGCAGGCGCATGATCGGTTCACCGCTGCCCACTTTCACTTCCTGGCGCTTGGCACTGCGCACGTCGCGGTAGTAGGCGATGGTGGTGCCGGCATCGTCGCGGGCGGCGATGGTGACGCGGTAGCTGCTGCCATCGGCCGGCGTAAGGGTCACCTCCGGAATGCGTTCGCCACTGGCCGTGATCGATTCGCCACGTTTGACCATCATCAGCCGACCGCCGCCCGGCTTGGCGATGGCGTCGTGCTGCTTGGCCAAGCGCAGCAGCAGGTTCATGTCCGACTCCTGCGATTGCACCGTCAGCGGCAGCACGATGGATGCCAGCGACGCACTTACCGCAGCGGTCAGGCCGTGTTCGGCGGCCATCCGCTTGACCATGTCGCCAATCGTCGTACCTTTTTTCCATGTGCGCGTTTTCTGCGTCTGCAGATCGTTCTTGCCGCCTTTGCTGGTTTCAAACGGCGCGGCACGTGCGCGCAGGGTCATGCTGCCGGGATAGCCTGAAATCTCCACCTCGTCGCAGACGTACAGGCCCATGCGCCGCACTTCGCCGTCGTAGCCGATGAAGGCCTCCAGCTCCGCGCCCACCGGCGGAAGCTGGATCGGATCGTTCGGATCGTGGTCGGCCAACTGCAGCTCCAACGTGTCCGAGCTGTTGCCGGTCTCGTCGGTGATGCGCAGTGACTTGAAGCGCGACATGATCTTGTCGGTGATGTCCTGGCTGTTGGCCACCACGCGGAACGCAGGTGCGATGTTCAATCCCACAGCGATACTCCCTTGCGTTCCTTGGCGGGGCGCTGCACGTCCGGCAGGACAATCGCCACGCCAGCCGCGAGCACCGGGCCGCGCGCGGCCAGGCCGGGGTTGGCATCGAACACCGCGCGCAGGATCGCCGGCGATTGCTCGCCATAGTGCGCGTAGGCAACGCGGTCGACGACATCGCCATCGCGGGTGTTATACGTTCGTGCCATCGCTGTGCTTCCGGAGAGTGAGTGTGAAGTCCTGCTTCTGGATCTGGCAGTCGACGGTGAATTCGCTGGAGGTGACGTCGATTTTCTCGATGACCCACAGACCCAGGTTGCCGCCCTTGCCGGTCAGCAGGCGCTGCGGCTTTCCCTGGGTGGCCAGCCTGCGCAGTTGCGACATCTCGTTGCCAGCGCCACGGAACAGCGGGTAGACAACGCCTGGCAGTGTCATGGTGGCCGAGCCCGGGCCGGTGTACTGCAGTGCAGGCATCTGCCCGACGCGATCCTGGGCCTGCCAGCGGAAATCGTTGGACTGCTGGATCTGATGGAATGCGGCCGTGTTGAGGCTGAACTTGAAGCCGCCCAGCATCAGCAGCACCGGCGCGTTGCCGGAATCATTGCCCTTGAATTGCGACAGCAGCTTGTCCACTGCGCCGGTTACGAACTCGCGCTTCATGCTTAGTTCCTGTCTCCCAGGGTGGCGCGGGCCTGCACGGCCTGCTGGTGCTGCAGCGCGTTGGCGGTACGCCTTGCCAGCGCCTCGCTGGACTCACCCGGTTGCTGGTGGATGGTGATGTTGTTGGTCTGTTGCTGCTGCACCGTGGTGGGGGTGCGTGCGGTGGTAGAGGAGGGCATCGGCGGTGCCTGGCGTCCCTGCTGCGCGCCTCCCAGGTCTGACATGCGGCGCTTGAGACCGTTGTTGTCATTGGTACCGACCGCATATGCAGCACGCGCCATGTCGCCGATGCCGCCACCGCCGTTGGCTGTCATGGAGCCGTAGACCGCCTTGCCCATGTTTGCGCGGTCCATGGCGATGCCCGCACCTTCGACGGCCTTGTCCTTGAGAAAGCCCAGACCGCCTCCCACTTTCTCCGACACCCAACTGATGCCATCGAGCAACGGCTGCAGCTTGCCCATGATCCAGTCGATGGCCGCGCCTGCCGATGCCATGATCGCGTCCCAGGCGCCGCCCAACGTGACGGTGATCCAGCCGGCGGCGATACCCAGCATGTCACCCAGCCAGGCGATGGTCTGAACCACGCCACCGATCACCTGGATGACCAGACGGAAGTTGGCCAGCAATGCCGTGCCCACCAGCGAGCCGATCTCCGCTACGCGCGAAAGTTCGTTGCCGGTGTACTGCGCGGGAGCCAGCATTCTGGAGAGCCAGTCCCATGCCTGGCCCAGCAGCCCGCCGACCGCTTCCCATGCCGGGCGCAGCGGCTCGACGGCGCGCATCAGTTCGCCCATGGCGGTGGTTCCTGCGCCGCTGAGGCCATCCCAGACGCCGCCGAGGAAGGCCTTGATCGGCTCCCAGTACTTGCGCACCAGCAGGGCGCCGGCGGTGATGGCGGCGATGGCGATGGCGATCGGACCACCGCCGATGGCGCCGACGGCGGTGGCGACCACGCGGAACCCCGATGCCAGGCGCATTGCCGTCGGACCGAACTGCCCCATCTGCGCCAGCAGGCCGCCGCCGCGGAACAGCTCGAAGGCCTTCTGCACCGCCAGGATCGGGCCCTGCAGGAACGTCCACGCATAGCGGACGCCGAGTACCGCAGTGCGCATGCCCATCAGGCCGACCACGACCTGGGTGGTATTGGCGATCAGCTTCGGGTTTTCCTGCACGAACGACGCAACGCCGTTCAGCAGTTCGGTCAGCTTCACCGCCGCCTCACCCACAGCCGGCAGCAGCGCGGCACCGAAGGCCTTGGACAGGTTGTCGACGGCGATCTTCGCGCCTTCGATCTTTTCCGGGTCGGTCTGCAGCTTGGCCGCGAAGCCGCTGTCGGTGGTGCCCGCCGAGCTGTTGAGCGCCTTGTCGCGGATGCGGATGTACTCATCCCAGTTCTGGATCATCGGACGCACGAAGTTCTGCGCCTGTGCATCGCCGAACAGCTTGCCGATCTTCGTCTGGTCACCGGCGGTGGCTTGGATGATCGCCTGCATCGCCGCGTCGAACGGATTGCCACCGCTGCTCTGCGCTTCGCTGATGATCCTGCGCAGGTCCAGCTTGAAGCCTTTCCTGGCACGGGCCTGCAGGTCGGGCGAGAGGATGCTGGCCATGAAGCGCTGCATGTTGCCGGCCGCTTCGTCGGCACCAGCGGCTCCTTGCCGGGCGACATCCAGGGCAGCGCCCATGGTGGCGGCGGCCGCGTTGCCGTGCATCTGCAGCGACTGGAATGCGCTGCCGAGCACCGGGAGTGCACCGGCCATGTCCTTCAGGCCCAGGCCACCGTTCCTGCCTGCCACCACCAGCACATCCAGCGCCGACTGCAGGCCGGCCGGATTGATCTTCAGTGCCTGCTGCAGGCCCGATGCGGCCAACGTGACATCGTCGATGCTCTCGCCGGTAGCGGTGGTGGTGCGGCCGATTGCCCCCAGGCTGGACTGCGCGGTCTGCGCATCCAGTCCGGCGGCGACCAGCTGGCTGACCGCGCGCTGCAGCTCGCCTGCGCCCTGGTGGGTGCGGCTGGATTCGGCAAGGATGGTCTGGCCCAGCGCAGCGACCTGTGCGCGGGTCAGGTTGGCGGCGTTGCCGATGGCCTGGTTCTCGCGCGCGAAGCCGGCGGCATTCTCCACCGGTTTGGCCAGCGTGGTGATGGCGCTGCCGAGCATGCCGCGCGCATCGCCGAACGCCGAACCCAGCTTCTCGCGCTTCTCAAGATTCGCTGTGCGCTTGTCCTCGATCCGCTGCAGCGCTTCCTGGGAAGCGCGCAACGCATCGGCCTCGGCACGCATGCGGGCGAACTGGTTGCTCGACCTGCCCATGACATTGAGCTTGCGCTCGAGCTTGTCGGCTTCATCGCCAAGGCGCTTCAGGCCATCGTTGCTGAAGGACAATGCGTCCTGCAACGACCGGGAAACCGAGCCGCCGATCGTGATCGTTGTCGTTTGAACGTTACTCGCCATGTACCGGCAATCCCTGTATCCACCAGATGAACTTCGACACCCGCAGCGTCATGATCTCGCGCAGGCCCCAGCCGGTGTGGCCGGCCAGGGCGAGCGCTCCCTGCCTGATCTGCGGCAGGGTCAGGTGGTAAAAAGCGCGACGCCGGCCTGCAGGCGGGCGTAGTCGCGCAGCGGCATCCTGCGCACGTCATCCGGTGCGATCTCGCACAGGTTGGCGATCATGCGCACTTCGCGCTGGGCGTCGGTGCCCTTGTCGTCCTGGTAGCGCTCCATATCTTCCACGGTCGGTTCGCGCATGCGCAGCACGGCGGTGTCCACGCCGTTGACCTGGCGCGGGCGGGAGAGGGTGATTTCGGCAAAGCCATCGCGTTCGATGACGGTGTCGGCGGTGGTCTTGGTCTTGCTGGACATGGCTGTGTTCCCGGGTGTGGATGGAGTTGCGGTGGATCCGGGGGCGCTGTGCGCCCCCGTGTACGTCGAGGCGGTGCGGGGATCAGATGCCCAGGGCGCCGCGGATGCCGGCCAGTGCGTCCACGCCGCCCTGGCGGGCGATCATGTTGGTCACGTCGATCTCCTGCACGACCTGCACGCCATGGGTCAGCTTGTAGTAGCTCAGTGCCAGGGAGACCTTGACCGTGCCCTTTTCGCCGACCTTGGTTTCGCCGCGGTCGAGGGTCTTCACCTTGCCGCGCATGTTGTGCACGACCGAAGTGACCGAGCCATCGTCGGCTTCCAGCGCCTCGCGGGCGGTGAAGCCGTACTCCTTGCTCTCGATGACGTGGAACTTGGACATGATCTCCGCGTCATCGGAGGCGAAGGTGACCTCGGCGGTCAGCTTGTCGTGGCCGAGCACGATTTCGGTCGGGGCCAGCATGCCGCCGGCCTGGAAGTCCTCGGTCTTCAGCGACAGCTTGGGGGCGGTGAAGGACACTACGCTGCCAGCAAAACCCTTGCCGTCGACGTAGAAGTTGAAGTTTTTGCGGATCTTGCGCGCCATGCTTAGAAGATCTCCGAGACGTAGTTGTTGTTCATGTGCATGCGGAAGGTCAGCTGCTCACCGGGGTAGGTCGGGGTGAAGTCGAAGTCCCAGTAGAAGCGGCCCTGGGCCACGCTGTCCGCTACGTTCAGCTCCGGGTCGATCCAGCAGTTGCCGCCGAGGATCGCGCCCTGGGTCTTCAGGCCGCGCAGGAAGGCGTTGACACCCTCGCGCACGTCGTCGACGTAGGTCTTGCTGATGCCGCGGTCGACGGCCCACAGATGGGCGGCCTCGAGGCTGTCGGCAATGATGTCGGCAGTGCGCACCACGCACAGGAACTGCCACTTCTGGTCGCTGCTGGCGGTACGGTTGCCCCACAGGCGGAAGCCACCTTCGCGGATGATGGTCGCCACGTTCGCCTGGTTCAGCAGGTTGGCGCGGCTGGTCGCGTCGGACAGGCCGAAGTCGATCGCACGCGCGGTACCGACCACGCCGTTGAGTTCGAGGTTGGACGGCGATGCCCACCAGCCGCGTTCGTTGTCGCTGCGGGCAATGGCACCGGCCACGGCACCGGAGGCGTAGCGGGTGACGATGGCATCACCGGACTGCACCAGCAGCGCCGGGTCGACCACGTAGACACGCTTGGAACCGGTCAGAGCGGTGGTGCTCTTGGCGGCGTCGTCGTTGCTGTTCGGGCCATCCTTGATGATCACCGCGCGCAGCTTGTCGGCGATGCCGAGCAGTTCGGCCACGACCGGGTTGGCGAGCACTGCTTCCGGCTTGGCCGGATCGGTCGGGTGCACATGGGTGAAGCCCGGGGCGACCAGGATGCGCGGTTTGACACCAACAATGGACTTGGCCGCCAGCAGGGCATGCACGCCTTCGTAGGCGCCGGTCTGTGCGTTCACACCGCCCAGCACGTTGGCGATGGTGGCGCTTTCGTTGGCGCCGTTCTCGACCCGGATGACGACGACGACGGCACTGGACTGGTCGAAGATCGCATCGAGTGCGCCCGGAAGGGTGCCGGCTTCCGCACCGGTCTTTGCCGACAGCTTGGCGGCCTGCGATGGCGAGGTCACCAGGACGGGGGTGTTGATGGGGAACGCTTCGGTGTCAGCCAGCGGTGCAGTGCCGACGATGCCGATCACGCTGCTGGAGGCGATGGCAATCGAACGGGCACCGGTATCGATGTTGACGACCTGTACGCCATGGAGAAATTCGGTCATTCGGGGTTTTTCCTTGGTGTGGGTGTGTGCCGGCAGGTGCAGGCGACGGGGACATGTTCGGATAAGGCGCACGTCGCGATAATTGCAGCCGTGGCCTGGTGATCGGTCAGACCCAGCCGGACGCGCTGACGCTGGCGGTGAAGGTCGAGATCTGTTCGTTGCCACCGGCACGACGCAGATGCACATTCACAGCAACAGCGGCACGTTCGTAGCTGGTCGACGCCGCGGGTACGCTGATGGAGACACTCGCTGATCGGGACGTTGCCAGGGAGACGAATGACGGCGCGCTGGTGCCAAAGCTGGCAGCACCGGGGTTGCCGGCACTGAACCGCACGTCGTACTCGGATGGATTCGCACCCGCCGGAAGCCAGCGGCCGGAGGCAACGACGGTGTTGCTGCTGTTGCCTCCGCCGTTGACGCTGCGCCGGATGCTGTAATTGCCATCGGACAGCATGTCGATCGAAATGGACGCCGACGCCGACCCGGAAGAATTGGTCTTGGCACCATTGCTTGCCGAGAAGGCCTGTCCGTGGAAGGGCAGGCGATAGGTGGCCGAACCTCTGGCCGCCCACAGGTTTGATACATCCATTCCACCGACACGATAGCCAACATCCGCCCGCTTGCTGCCGTACTGGATATGGGCGTAGCGGCGGCTCAGGTCGGTGCCGCCGACACGGCGTCCCGAGTCCTGGGCCATTGGGCCTTCCACGTACGGATCGAACAGGTCGTCGAAGTCGATCCCGGATGAGCGATAGCCGCTGGCCATGTCAGCGCTCCGCCTTCAGGGCACGAATTTCGGCCGCCAGCTCCTGGATGGCCTTGGCCATGACCGGCAGCAGCTGGTCGAGTTTGACGGACGCGACACGCTCGCCCTGGAACTCGACGCCCTCCAGGTCGACCGCTTCCGGCACCAGCTCGGCCAGCTGCTCGGCGACGAAGAACAGGCGACGGCGACCGTCGTCGTTGTATCCGGGCTTGTAGTGGCCGGCTGCCAGTTCCATGCGCTCGACGGCAGCCAGACCGTAGAGCACGGGGCCGTCGATAGCCTTCAGTTTGCGCGAGGAACCGACATCAAAGCCGCCACCAGCGGTGCAGCTGCCCTTGATTGTGGTGTTGCCCCAGGTCTTATTGATTTGGAACAACCATTGGTTGAGACCTTCCTGCCACCAGCCAATGTTGCCGGATGACTGATTGACTACCAGTCGAATCGTCTCGGTGCCCGGCCACTCGTAGCGAATCTGGTTGTCGATGCCTTGCAGGATCAAGCCGCCAGGAAGTTCCAGGAAAGCATCATCCCGCAAACGCATCGTCCGCCGATGGTTCGTGCCTACGCTGGAGTAGAAGACGTGGCCGCCAGTGCCGCCACCTTTGAAATTGTAGTATTCCGAGCAGCCGTAGCCGTTCTCGCCACCATTCTGGTTCCAGGCAATGCGAGTGCCATCCGCATTGTGCGGAATATGCAGGCTGGTCGGGCGGAACTCGCCAGAGCCATTCATGGCAGCGCAGATGGCGCCGGTCTTGTTGGCCCATGTGAACGCATCGGCCCGCAAACGCATATGCGCGTCCGGGTTCTGCGAGTTGTTCAGGCGGGCATCCATGTAGACCACATCCGGTCCTGTGCCGATCCAGCCGTTGGCGTTGCTGCCGTTCTTCAACCAAAGTTCGGTCGTCGTCAGAGAGCCGGACATCACGTCGCCACCCTTGTTCACCTTCGCCGCCGGGTCGAAGTTGCCGCTCGTCCAGATCGAGCCACCTGCATTCAACGTGGCGGTGTAACCACCCGCAGAATTGGCGAAGGTGAAGTTCGGGCCGTTCTTGAACAGGTACGAGCTCGCGTCGCCCAGGACCAGCACGCCATCGCTGGCGGTACCGTTCCAGCCATACGAGCGCAGCGAGTTTCCGTTCACTGCGACGTGGCCGGTGAACGTACCCCCGGTCTTGTCCATTTTGGTGTCCGGCGCAAAGTTGCCTGCATGCCACATCGCAGCGCCGTTCCAGCGCGGGGTATCGCCGTGCTTGATGATCAACTCACCGTTCGCAGTGCGGTCGGTGTTGTAGACGCGCCAGATGCCGGTGTTGGCCCATCCACCGATAAACGACTGTTCCGCGCCGGCCGAGCCGAAGCCAACCAGGGGCGCGCTACCACCCACGAACTGCTGATCAGTGAAACTATTGGTTCCCTTGACCGCCTTGGCATCCAGCAGTCCCTGCAGTCCGTTCACATCAGCAATCGCGTGCTTGTGGCCCACCGTGGCGAAGTCACCGGCCAGGGCGAACTCGGAGGCATGCTTGCCGTCCAGGGTGTCGGCATCCAGGCCATTGCCATGGCCGGTATCCTTCAGTGCGGCGCCCTTCAGTTCCAGGGCTGCGCGGGCTGCTGTCGTGCTGGACGCAGCCAGCAGCGTCTTCGCCAGTGGGGTTGGGGCAGTGCTGCCGAAGCGCTTGTCGGTGAACGCACGCAGCCCACGCGGAGTGACTGCACGCTGGGTGTCCGCTGCGTCTTCCGCCTCGGTCGTGGTGGCGAGCTCGACCACACCCACGATATCGGTGGTCGCGGGCGGATAGATGAAGCCGGCGTCACCGAACTGGATCAGCGTGGTGTCCACCTCGGTGAAGCGGGTATCGGTGGCCAGCAGCAGCATCGAGGCGGCCGACTTCTCCATGATCGGATCGGCCTGGCCGTAGGTGGCGAACAACGTGCCGTCGGCCAGGTACATGCCGAATCCGCGCAGGGCGTAGGCCGTCGCGCTGTCGTCGCGGATCGTGACGTGCACGGTGTCATCGCCCACCGCTTGTCCGCCGAAGCTGGCGACGCGCTTGATTTCGCCCGGCAGCGCGGTGAGCCCGGCCGAGGGCGTAAAGGCAGTGGAGGTCAGGCCGATCTGGGTCACCAGAACGGCATTGGTGCCGGTGTTCGGCGTATTGACCAGCTTGGCGAAGCCAGCGTCGGTGATTTTCAAGCGCATGCGGGGATTACTCTCCGATCAGTTGGATGCGGCGGAAGGCCGTGGCGTGGGCACCTGCAAGTACGCCGACAGCTGCGTCGGCCTGCATGCCCTGGGTGAAGGTGAAGTGGGATCGCACAGGTTTGGTCCGGCGGATTTCATCGATGACGTCCTCGACGAACATGGCCGTTGCGGCCTGGCCGCCCTGGTTGGCGATGGTCATCACGGCTTCGAAGGTGTGTGGCGGACCCTTGGGCTGAAGCTGCCACCATTCACGGATCAGCACCGAACCACCGAAGGCTGCGACGACATCGCGCACGCTGCCGGCCGTGCCCTTGCGGCGCTGGATGGCGATGGCGGTGCGTACGCGCGCGCGCTTCACGGGCTCGGGCCAGTACGCCTTCCATTCGTCCACGGACAAGGCCCAGGCCAGCCATGGCAGCAAGGTGGCTGGACAGCGGTCGGCGTCCCAGAGTGCGGTGATGTCCACCGGCAGCGGACGGGCGACGATGGCGCAGGCCAGTCCACGTTCGGCGCGGGTGGCGTTGGGGGGAAGCAGGTTTGCGCCACGTGGGACCACGATCTGCGCGTCGCCTTCGATCCGGGTGCCGGGTGCCGGGGCGGCCGGCAGGGTGACCGTTGCGCCGCTGATGGCAACTTCGCGCAACCGCTGCCGCCCTTGCTCGTCGGTGAGGTAGACCGTCTGCAAGGTCGCCAGTGCACCACCCGGGTGACGGAAGATGCGGTTGCGCCCATCGATGGCACCGCGAAGACGCGCGCCGATCAGGCGTGTGATGTCGTCACTCATCATTGCCGCCATGGGTCAGCGTGATGCGGGTGCAATACGTGGCCTGGGTGCGATCGACCACGATGTCTTTTGCCGGGCTGGCGATCTCCACGCGTTGCACACCCTCGGCGTGAAGTGCGGCGAACAATCCCGAACGGGTGACGTCACGGCCCAGCCGATGCGATTCGCTGATGTAGCGGTCCAGGCGGGTGCGTGCTTCGGCCAGCACCACCTGCGAGTCCGGGCCGGCGAAGGTGAACAGTGCGGCGTCGACCGTGTAGTTGACGATGGCTGCCGGTTTCACCAGCACGTGATCGGTCAGCGGACGCACATCATCCGCACTCAGCTTCGCCTCGACGATGTCGAGCAGGCCCTGGGTGGCTGTTCCATCCGTCTCACGCGACAGCACCGAGACCACGACCTCGCCCGGCGTAGGGCTGGTGGCGCTTGCGTCGAGTACTCGCGGGTCGGCGCTCAGTGCATGGAACACATAGGCACCTTCCGGCCCAGCCACGCTGAAGCCTTCCGGCCCGAGTTGGATGCGCCGGCGGAAATCTTCATCGCTCTCGTAGCGCGGTGGAACGCCCTCCTGAGGCTTGCCCGGGTCCAGCACCTGGCGGGCGACACCGAAGATCGCAGCGAGATGGTCCAGATCGCTGCCGACCGCGTAGGCCAGCATCACGCCCCGCGCAGCGTCGTTGACGCGCTGGCGATCGAGCAGGCGCAGGTACGTGCAGACCTCCAGGATCTTGAACGCCGGGTCCGACGGCAGGAGCGCGTCGAAAGTGGGATCCAGCGCCTGCAATGCGGTCAGGGACTCATCGAACATGGCTTCGAAATCGAGCACTTCGATGACCGCCGGAGCAGGCAACTGGGATAGATTGACACTGGTGAACGAGCCGGATGCCACGGTTAGCGAACCTCGATTCCTTCGATGGTGATGGCCTCGCCGTCCGGCAGGTGGATCCCGGTCACTGCCAGGATCATCACGCCGGGGGCGGGGAGGGAGACGTCGACGTTCTCGACGTGAAGCCGCGGCTCCCATCGCGCGAGTGCGTCGACGGTGGCCGCGATCAGGTCCATGCGCAGTGAGCGGTTGGTTGGCGCATCGATCAGTTCGAACACGCGTGAACCGTATTCACGGCGCAGTACCCGGGAGCCAAGGGGCGTGGTGAGAACGTCACGCACGGACTGGTGCAGATGGGCGAGCCCATCCAGTGATTTGCCGGTGTTGGCGTCGATTCCTCGCATGGCCTCTATCGTCGTGGAGTGCGGGTTTTCAGGACATTGCGCGCGTGGCCGCTCAGGGCTGCGCGGGCGTGGTGGGTGCGGTCGGACCCTGTGCGGTGTGCTTGTGTGCCTTCAGGCCGATGGCGCCGGCCTTGACCTCGCCCGGTGTGCTGATGTCCTTGCCGGCGCTGATCGCACCGGTGACGTCCAGGTCGCCAGTCGCCTTGATCGATGGCGTATCGAGCACGATCGATTCGCTGGCGATCACCTGTGCCCTTGCACAGGTGACGATCACCTTGCCGCTGCCGACATCGACGTTGAGCGTGGCGGTTTCCCGGTCGTACTCGACGACGCTGCCGTCGGCGAACTCGGTGCGGTGCCGCAGTCGCGAGTCGGCCGGCGCCGGGAACCGGTCCTGGTAGAGGCTGCCGAGAACGAGGGCCTGGCCCGGGTCGCCATAGGGGCACGCCAGCAGCACCTGCTCGCCGGGTTCGGGTGCACACCAGCTGCGCACGCCCGGGCCAGCACGGCGCTCCAGCCAGGGAATCCAGTCGGTCAGCATGCCGTCGGCATCCACGCGCACGCGGCCGCCCGCTTCGTCCAGCTCGCGCACGACGCCGATCATCAGCAGGTTGCCGATCAGCCGCGCCTGTTCGGCGCTCATGGTGTTGCTCCGTCGATGGGCTGATAGCGTGCTTCGTGCGCACGACCGATCTCCGGTACGAAGCTGTAGAAGGCCTGGGGAACTGCGCCTCCGGTCTCCTCCCAGGCGTTGCTGCCCAAGGCGACCGGCAACGACCACTCCACGACCCAGGTGCGAAAGCCCGGCTGTGCCGTGGCTGCGTCTTCGGGCAGTGCGCTGATCACTTCGATCGCGCCACTGGCCGCACCGGGGAACCGCCCGAGCTGGTGCAACCAGGTGGCGAGCGCGACGGCGGCCTTGCGCAGCTGCAGTGCCGCGTCGGCAGGGGTGGCAGCGACCACGACGCGTGCCTCGAAGCGCAGCAGTGCCTGCATCTGCCCGCTGCCATCGTCATTGTCCTTGCTGCGATCACAGCGGGTCATCGCCAGCAGGCAAGCCGGTGTGGCCAGGCCTTCAGCACTGGATTCGCGATAGAAATCGACGGTTGCGAAGTCCGGGAAGCGCGCGCGGACCGCGGCTTCAATGGCGGAGTGCAGTGTGTCGAGAATGGAAGAGTGGGCGTCGGTTGCCATGTCAGCTCGTGCGTTGAATGGGAGGGCGCGCCTGGTTGGGGGGCGCGCGCTGTCTGCATCCAGTGTTGCCATCCCCGTGGCATGGGACATTGCAGGCGTGGCCGCGGGGATCAGCGCAGTTGTTGTGCGGAGACAGTGCCGGTGGCCGTACACTCCGCGGGGGCTGTTGGCGGCGTGCCGTTGAGGGTGATTCCCTGCTGGCTGCCGAGGCTGCACAGCAGGGCACGAAGCTGGTCGGCCAGTGCGTGGTACTGCCGTGCGACCGCAACGTGATTGCGTAGGAGCGCATCGTCGTTGGCCGCTTGCAGGTCCGGCAGCTCGTCCGGCGCACGCAGCTGCGCGGGTGCGATGCTGAGATCAACGCGGCAGGGCGCGGCCGGCGTTGGCTTCGCGCCAGATGCGCACGAACTCAGCATCAGCATCGCCGCGGTCACGGCCAGGAGTCTTGGCATGGGTCTCGATGTCCTGTTGCAGGGTCTGGAACTGCCGGGTGCGCTGGGCCTGCGTGGCCAGCCGCTGCGATTCGGCCTGCGCACCGGCGCGGGCGTTGCCGAGGTCCTGCCGATGTGCGGCCTGCGCCGCTTCAGCGCGGGATGCCTGCCGTGCGGCCTGGTCGGTGGCGGTGGCAAGGTCCGCGCTGCGGTCCCGCAGCGTCCACCCCAGCCAGGCACAGCATGCGTGGGTACCGGCAAGGACCAGCAGGCCCATGCGGAAACGCAGGGCGACGGGCGTCACTGCAGGCCTCCGCCGGCGGCGCGGTAAGCCATGCGCAGTGTTTCCAGCGCGTGCTCCTTCTGCCCGTAGCCGGCGCCCGGCAACGACGCCCAGATGCGTCGTGCGGCGTTGATGCCGGCATCGAAGCGACCGAGGCGGATCAACTCGTAGGCACCGCATTGCTTGAGCAGCGCCACGGCTGCGCGGTCCTGCGAAACCGGGCCGAAGTCGGGCAGGCCCAGCCGCGCGCGCAGGTCATCCCAGGTACTGCGCAGGAACTGGTAGCGACCGGCGGCACTGGATTTGATGCCATAGCGGGGCAGTGACACCAGCACGCGGGGATGGTCGCGGTAGTCGTTGAACAGCTGGCCACCAACGATCACATCGTAGCCGCGGTCATCCGAGCGCTGGCTGGGAATGTCGGTGCCTTCGGATACCGCCAGCATGTCCAGGAATGCGGCGACGTTGGCGCCACCGAGGGCGCTGGCTGCAGCGGCGGTCATGCGGCGGCCCCCGGCTGCTTGCGCACCAGGTTCAACAGAGCGTCTATCTGCACGCTCTGCTGGGCGATCTGCGCACGCAGGGCGCTGACCTCGCCGCGCAGCTGGCCGATTTCCTGGGCCATTGCTTCGCGCTCGTGCATCAGGCCGTCGGCGCGGGTACGCTCGGCTGCGAGCTGCTCCTGCAGGGTGCGCAGGGTGTTGCTGGTGGCCTCGTCTGCGGTGCGGTCGACTTTGGCCGACGACAACCACTGGCGCAGCCACAGCGACACCGCGATCAGCACACCCGAGGTTCCCCCCAGATATTTGGCCCAGTCCGGTACACCGGCCAGCAGGTCACTCTCGTTCATGCGCGCGCGTACCCCTTGAGCAGGGCTGGATGGACCGCCGGTGGTGGCGCGGAACGGGCGCCACGCAGGGCGCGCTTGATGGTGGTCTGCGAGACACCGAACTCGCGCGCGACGTGCTCGCGCGGCATGCCGCAGGCGACCGCTCGTGCGATCTGCTCGCGGCGCTCATGGGCGTTGGCCGCAAAGCACGAGGCCAGGAACAGCAGCTCGCCACCGAAGTGGGTGACCAGCCGTTGGGCAACGTCGCGGCCGAGGATGTCGATCAGGCGATGCTGGTCGGGCAGGGTGGAGGGAACGTAGACGATGACGCGATGACGGCCGGTGGTGCTGGAGGTGGTCGGCGGCCACGTACGCACCAGCGTGAGGGCTGCGGATTCGCCGATGACCTCGGCCAGGGTCTGGATGCTGTCGGGCAGGGCATTCATGGAGGATGTCTTCAGTGGCATTGATCTCCACTGTTGCCATCCCTTAGTACTAGTCAACACCTTTCGTCTACTTAGGGGTGTGCGTGCTGAAGATATTCATCGGCATCCCGAGGACGGGTGAGGAGGGCCGCACGGCGGCGCGCGACGCCCTGCGGCCGCGGGCTGTCGCTGCGGATGCTCGCTCTTTCCTTCGTACTCGCAGTCCTCACAGGGGGAGGGAAAGGCAGATCAAGGGGATGTGGCAGGTACGGGGTGAGGATGGCTTCCCGTTGGCCGTCCTCATGCAGGTGAGCAGGCCCTGA
The DNA here is from genome assembly GCF_056481725.1 of Stenotrophomonas sp. 85239_Sma. NCBI lineage: Bacteria > Pseudomonadati > Pseudomonadota > Gammaproteobacteria > Lysobacterales > Lysobacteraceae > Stenotrophomonas > Stenotrophomonas sp. 85239_Sma. Next base: position 1,064,472 of record NZ_CM151163.1, read on the forward strand.
AACGAAGAAGCCCCGGACAGTGCCGGGGCTTCAGAACCGCAGGTGGTGCTGGATCAAAGGTCGAACACCAGGTTGCCGCCGGTCTTGCGCGGTATGTAACCGGCATCACGCAGCCAACGCGCTGCATTGACCTGGTCCATGCGCTTGACCGGGAAGCGGTTGGCGAACATCAGGAACCGCGCCACGGTGATCGATTCGCCTTTGCCCTTCAGGGCGGCCAGGGTCTCGGTAAACCACGGCGCCGGAGGCTGCTGGCTGCCGGGACGGGCTGCCGTTCGATCCTGCCGGGTGGTGCCGGTCTCGGCCCGCGCGTTGGCCAGCGAGCACAACGAGATGAAGATCGCGTCCAGGCTCACGATGTCCTTGCCACCCTTGGGCTGCGACTTGAACAATTCGATGGCCTTCTGGCGCGTCGACGTGAACTGTTCGACCTCCATGACAATTCCTCTCTGCGAAAATGGTTGGGGATGCAGGGTGACGACAGGTGCCGTCGGTGATGGGGGACGACCTTACATCATTTTCGCCGATGATGGGCCGGTACCTGCGGTTGGGTCAGGGAAAAGACAGGTCAGCGCGGCCCTGCTCCAGGCTCAGATCACGCCGCGCGACAGCAGCTGGTCCAGCGTCCTGCGTACCAGATCGGCCTGGCTGCCATCGTTGCTCACCTCGATGTCGACCAGCTCATCGGGCAGTGGCTGCTCGCTGGCGTGGGTGTCATGGCTGCCATGGCCCGGGCGGCTGACGCGGATCACGACACCACCGCGGCGACGGATCGCGCGGGCTTCATTGGCAAAGCGGACGTCGGGCACCAGTCCTCCCGCAGGCAGGCGCGCGAACAGCGAGCGTACCCACAGCTCGGGATGGACGCGGTCGCGGCCCCATTCGGTACCCGCAGTCTGCATCAGGTGGCGAGGGGTGAGTTCGGCCAGCCAGTCGATGGTGTCCTCCTTGCGGCGGTCCAGCTCACACAGGGAGAGCCCGAGGATGGACGCGACGAACTGCCGAAGGGGTGCGGCGAAGCTGTCGCAGGGCAGTGCCAGTGCCGACGCCAGCCCGTTGGCGAGGGTGTCCTTGCCCGCACGCTTGGCGCCGGCGATGCCGATGTAGAGCGGCGGACCCGCTTGAGGGCGTGCGCGAAGCGCAGTGCTGGCCAGGGCAGGCCCTGCACGGAACGCGGCCAGCGTGTTGGCGATCATGCGATGGCCGCTGTCGAGGGAAGCGGGAATCATGGGGAATCTACTCCTGGAAGGACGTGGCCGCTGCCAGTGGATCAGGAATCCCGTGCGGCGGTTCGGCGGTGCTGCGGGCGCGCAGGATGCGCTGGGTGATCCGGCCACCCCGCGCTGCCGCCGCGATCGGGTCAAAGCACAACATGGCGGTACGCGTACGACGGCCGGCAGCAAGGTGATCGCGGATGGTCCGCTCGGACAGTACCGGCACACGTTGGTGGATCTGTCGCACGGTGAGCTGCTCACCTTCGAAGGCATGCAGTCGGGGTCGAGGCATGGCGGAAGCGCTCCTGGAAGGTGGCGTGGCCGATACAGCCATCTTGCCCCTGTGGACCGATCCAGTCAACACCTTTCATCCACTATCATCCTGATCGGGCAGGGAGGGTGGATTGGCGCTCCATTGCCGTACCGCCAGCGATGCCAATCGCTCGCGCTCCACAGGACCCCGGGCGACCTGAACGCGCTCAAGGTACTGCTGCCGATGCCGGCGCGGACTGATCGTTCTGCACCGTCCTTGAGCGTCGATGCAGCGGTAGCCCGCCAGTTGCAGCAGACGACGTGCTTCGCAGTCCAGGCGCCACTCGGCGCTGTCGCTGCCGACCTCGCGGCCATCATGGGTACGTGGCATCAGAACGGTCCTGCGATGTGTTCGGCGAGGCTGCGGCTGCGCGGCGGCATCAGCCACACCTTTGCCCGCTCCTTGCCCACCACGCGGGTACGCACGCCATGCCGCTTCACCACGTAGGCGGCGGCCTCGTTGACCTCGCGCCGGTTCGGTTTGTCGATGCCCACCGCGATGACGATCTCGGTGGCACGGTAGTGCGTGCTCCAATGCTCGGCGGGGAGGGACCAGTCGAAGTGGCGGTCGATCAGCTCGGCGATCGGCGAGATGGGCTCGTGCTCGCTGTTGGTCGCATTGAGGGCATCCAGCTCTTCGGTGGACAGGTGCCAGGTCTCGCCACTGCGGTACAGCGCATGGGCTTCGGCCCACACCTGCTGCATGTCGATCCGCGCCGGCTCACCCAATGCCACGGCATGCACGGTCCACCAGCGGCTGTTGCCGGTCGCGTCACGCAGGAAGCGCTCGTCGTTGACACTGGCGAACAGGATGGTGCGCCGCGCATAGCGCGATTCAGTGCGCGCGTAAGGCCGGCGGATTTCATCGTGGCTGCGCGAGATGAATGATTTCAGTGCGGCGATATCGGTGCGGCGGAAGGTGGCGTCGACTTCACCCAGTTCCACGATCCACTTGGAGATGACCTGCTTGACGCTGTCCTTGTTGGCGGGATCGAGTACCACGCCATCGGCGATCAGCTTCAGTTCGGCCGGTGCCAGCTGCCGTGCCCAGCGCGTCTTGCCCAGATTCTGCCTGGAGACGAAGGTCAGTACACCACGAGCGACCACGCCATCCGGTTCAAAGGCCGCCGCCACGCCGGAGATCAGCCAGCGCCGCATCAGCACCTCCTTCAGGATGCGGCCATCGGCCATGCGCGTGGGCTGGGCTTCCTGCACGGTATCGAAGAACGCCTGGAGGCGGGACTGGCCATCCCAGGGCTGTGAGGTAATCCAGCTTGCAACGGGATTGTAGGGATTGGCTTCGGCCACCTGGCACAGGTTGGTCTCGAAGCTGGCGGTGGCCATGCCGGCGCGGTGCATGCAGTCCATCACTTCGCCGGCGGCAACCTCCTTGGCATTGTCGATCGTGGACTGGAGGTCCGGCACCAGGATCTCCAGATCCTTGCGGATGACGTTGTAGCGCACCGTAACGCCGGTACGCCGGCACAGCTCGGCGAGATTGCGCGCAGTCGGCAACGGGCGACCGCGTGCGCTGCTGTCCGGGAACGGAGTGAAGGTATCGAAGGCGGAGAGGTTGCCGGGAACCTGATAGCTCGCGGCGGCCGGGGAGCGTGTGCCAGTGTCGACGGGTGCTTCATCCGGCGCACACGGCGGGTCGGGAGCAAGTTGCGCGCGCAGTGCCTCCAGGCCTTCACGCTGATGCAGGTCGTTGAAGTCGGTGGGGCGATCATCGTCGCCGTGCACGATGGCGAATTCCGGCCAGACCACCCGCGCACCGATGTCCGCCGCAGCTTGCGTAGCCTGGCTGACACCAGGGTTTTCCAGCGGTTGCCGCGTCCATTGGTCGTTGTCCGCGCAGAGCACGAACGAGGCATCGGGCACGGCGTTGCGCCAGGCTCGGGCCACCGCCGGCAGGTTGCCCGCATCCCACGCAACCACGACGCACCAGCCGGTGGCCTGATGGATCGACGCTCCAGTGGCATAGCCCTCTGCAATGGCGATGGGATGCCCGGGCAATGGCTTGCCGATGACATGAAAGCAGCCCTGCTTGCGGCCGCCGGCCAGGAAGTCCTTGTCGCGCCCCAGTGCCGGGTCGGCATGGGGAAAGATCGCCTGCAGGGAGACGATGCGCCCGGCAGTGTTCACCACCGGCACCAACAGCGCATTCTCGATGTGGCGGAACACCAGTCCATCGCTGTTGCGTACCGGCCACGCCGCCACGCGCACGCCGTGGGCGCGTACGCCCTTGCGGGCAAGATAGGGATGGCTGTCGTCGGCGGGCATGGCCCGCTGCCACAGTACGTTGGCGGCTTTGGCCGCGGCATCCTCGCGCTCGCGTTGTTGCCGCTCCCGTTCGATCCGGGCCGATTCCTGGCGTTGCCGGGTCGCGCGCTGCTCAGTGGGACTCAGCGTGGCCGGTGATTGCGCACACCAGGCGTGCCGGGTGCCGGTACGCCAGCTGCCAAACTCGCCGGTGGGCACGTTGTCGCCGAACAGGACCGCCCATCCATTGCGCGTGCCACGGCGGTCACCCTCCACGTGGAAGCGCACCAGCGTGCCGTTGGCGTTGAGTGCATCGCGTCCGCGCGCGTCCGGCACGATGCCGTGTGCATGCATGGCCTGCAGGAACGCTGGAACGATGTCCTGCGTTGGGTGCGGTGTGTACATTCGGCGGGAACCCCTTGGAGCGTTGTTCGGTACACAGCGGCCGTGGACGGCAACAGCGCTGTGCGATGCCTGCCATGTGCAGGCCACGCGGCGGCGGTCCGACGCGAAGTGGTTAGTAGGTGAGGGAAGGTGGTGAGATGGCCATGGTGTCGGATGGGCCTGTCATTTGCAACACCTTTGGATACCTGTCATCCCCGGAGCCGCCGTCGGCGCTCCATGCGTTGGACATGCGACTGCGATCGCAGATCAGCATCATCGCCGCCTTGTGTCGCAATCGGCGAGAACCGGTTTCCGGATGATGGTCGGGCCGTTCGAAGCGGCCCTTCACTCTCTCTCAAACGCCCGCCAGGGCGTCCATGCACAAGGAGCCTGCATGACTGAAGCCGACCTCAATGAAATGCCCCGGCCCGGCGCATACGTGCCGCAGACCGCGGACGCGACGTTCTCAATCAGTGCGACGACCCCTCGATAAAATACAACCCGCATGACGGACACCATCGACGAAGCGCAGGAACTGGACGCGCGCCATCTGCAACGAGCACTGGCCCAGCACGCAACGCGGGCCCGCAGCGCTGCCCCTCTCACGCCCAATGGGGAATGCCACAACCCGGACTGCAGCGAAGACTTCGACAACGATCCGGCCAGGCTGTTCTGTGGGCCTGCCTGTGCCGAGCGTTTCGAAGCCATCCATCAACACCGCAACGCATAGGAACAGGAGACATGTCTCTGAACAGCAACGACGCTGGCTTCACCGAACGCATCGCCGGTTTGTCGGCCGAGCTCGCCCTGTTGGTGAGCCTGGTGGAGAACCACATCCATCTGCAGTTGGCTGACCTGGCCGACTCGGGTGATGTGGATGCACAGGAGCGATTCGCGGTGGCCGATCCGGAGCGCTGGTTGGAGAACGCCCGCAACAGCCTGCAGGCGGGCGTCATGTTCCTGGAACGCGCGGTGCAGCAGCCCGCACGGTTCTAGCGATGTGACGCGGGGACGGAAGGGGCCGTAAGGTCGCCTTCCGTCCCCCTGGGGCCATGGAGGGCGCCCGTGCCCGAGGCTGCGTCATAACGTCGCAGCACCTTTCTGGAAACCCTGAACGTGGTCCAAGGTTGGCCATCGCCCCGTAGAATGGTGGCGTGCGTCGTTCTGTCCTCCACCGCCGGTTCCAGGCCCTTGCATGGCTTGCCATGCTGCTGGTGCTGCTCGCCCCGTTGGTGAGCCGCTGGCTGGCACAAGGCCACGTGGTTGCTGCCGCACCGGTGGCAGCCATGGGCCACGCGACGCACGCAGAGCATGCGCAGCACGCGATGGAGGGCCACCGCGGCCATCACGCGATGGCGATGCGGCACGCTGAACCAGCGCCGAAGCCGGCTGCCGATCCACACGCCGACCATGGGATGGGCGTGGACTGCGATTACTGCCTGATCGCCGCGCGGTTGATCACCCTGCTGGTGGCCGCATTGCTGCTGCTGGCGCCGATGGAACCGGTCTGCCGCGCGTTGCGCGGTGCAGTGCGGGCGTTGCCGCAACGGATCAGCGGCACATTGGGAGCGCGCGGACCGCCGGCCTTCATGGCCGCCTGAGCCGCACGCGCGCTGCATTGATCTTCCATCCATGAGGTTGCCGGACATGGCCGGCGCCCGCACGCGCGTGTTTGTCACTTTCTGATTGCTGCCCTGCCATCGCGGGGTGGCCTTGCATGCCGTGAAAAAATGAAAACGACCCCCAACTCCACGCGCCTGCGCCGGGCGACGCTGCCTGTTCTGTGCGCGTTGCTCCTGCATGCCGCGCCCCTGCTTGCCGCCGACGCGGCACCACCGACGACGCTGGATACCGTGCGCGTGGTCGACACCCGCAGCGGCGAACTTTCGTCCACCGCCAGCGCCGGTTCCGCGCTGGGCCTGAGCGTGCTGCAGACACCGGCGAGCTTGACCGTCATCTCGCGCGAACAGCTGGAGCAGCGCGGTGACACGAACCTCAACGATGCGATCAGCCGGGCAGGCGCGATCAGTGCCATGCCGCACCCCGGCAACGGCCTGAGTGCGTTGTCCAGCCGCGGCTTCACCGACGGGGCCTCGGTGATGCGGCTGTATGACGGGTTGCGCCAGTACGGGGGCGTCGGCATCACCTTTCCGTTCGATACCTGGTCGATCGAACGCATTGAAGTGCTGCGTGGACCGGCCTCGGTGATCCATGGCGACGGTGCGATCGGCGGCGTGGTCAACATCGTGCCGAAGAAGCCCTCGCGCGGCGCCATCGAGAACGAGATCAGCGTGACCGCGGGCAGCGAGGACACCGCGCGGCTGGGCTTCGGCAGTGGTGGCGCGCTGACGCCCGAGCTGGCCTACCGGCTGGACGTGAGTGGTAATTACGGCGGTGGCTGGGTTGACCGTGGCCGCAACAGTGACACCACCTTCTCCGGTGCCTTGTTGTGGCAGCCGCGTGCGGACCTGCAGCTGACCCTCACCCATGCGCAGGGCTACCAGAAACCGATGCGCTACTTTGGCACGCCGCTGGTGGATGGCCGCCAGCTGGAGGCGCTGCGCCATCGCAACTACAACGTGGATGACAGCGAGATCCGCTATCGCGACCGCTGGACCCAGCTCGATGCACTGTGGACGCCGACCGCGAACGTCGAATGGCGCACGCGCCTCTACCAGATCGACAGCCAGCGCGATTGGCGCAATGCCGAGGCCTATGTCTACAACCGCGCCACCGGTCTGATCGATCGATCGGGCAATACCGAGATCACCCACAACCAGGACCAGACCGGACTGACCTCAACGCTGCGTGTGCAGGGCAATGTGGGCGGTTGGGCGAACAGCTTGGCGGTGGGCCTGGATGCCAACCGCGCGCACTTCAAGCACACCAACAACACCTATGCCGGCAGCTCGGGTCCGGTCGATCCGTTCGATCCGATTCCGGGCCAGTTCACCAGCGACGCGCCGAACCTGCCGCGCTACCGCAACCGTGCCGAGCAATACGCGCTGTTCGTGGAGGACCGGCTGGCATTGAGCGAACGCTGGTCGGTACTGGGTGGGCTGCGCCACGACCGCGTGCGCATCGATCGCTCCGATCTGATCGGCGGCCAGAACGCGTTCTCGAAGACCTACAGCAGCACCGGCTGGCGCGCAGGTACGGTGTTCGCGTTGCAGCCGACGCTGAGCCTGTATGCGCAGTACTCGCAGGCGGCAGACCCTGTCAGCGGACTGCTGATGATCAGCCCGGCCAACGGAGCGTTCGACCTGGCCAAGGGGCGGCAGATCGAAGTGGGCCTGAAGCAGGCCTTCGACGGCGTCGAGTGGACGTTGGCCGCGTATCGCATCCGCAAGACCGGACTGCTCAGCCGCGATCCGCTGGTGCCGGATCGCCGCGTGCAGGTGGGCGCGCAGACCTCGCGTGGCATAGAGGCCTCCTTGAACTGGAACATCGCGCCGCACTGGTCACTCGACGCCAACGCCACGGTGCTGAAGGCCGAGTTCGAGGACTTCCTGGAGACGACCGGCTCGCCGCCGATGCTGGTGTCGCGTGATGGCAACGTGCCGCCGAACGTAGCCGAACGCCTGGCCAATGCATGGTTGAGCTGGCAGTTCCTGCCGGACTGGAGCGCGGCGGCCGGCGTCCGCTATGTCGGCAAGCGCTATGCCGACAATGCCAACACGCTGGAACTGCCCGGCTACAGCAGCACCGACCTGGCGCTGATCTGGCAGGCAGCACCGCGCACGCGATTGTCTGCGCGCCTGTTCAACGTGTTCGACAAGGCGTACTACGCCACCGCGTACTACACCAGCACGCAGTGGCTGCTGGGTGCGGACCGGCGCATTGAATTCACCGTCGACCATCGCTTCTGAGGACGCGCACCATGTCGCTGCGATCCACTGCCAAGCGTTGGACCTACCTGGTGCACCGCTGGCTCGGCATCGGCGGATGCCTGTTGATGCTGCTGTGGTTCGTCAGCGGCATGGTGATGTTGTTCATCGGCTACCCGAAGCTGACGCCCGGTGAACGTCTGGCGGCATTGCCGGTGCTGCCGGAGGCCCGCGATCTGAACGGGCTGTCGGTGCTGCCTGCAGCCGTGCAGGCCGAGCCGGAGACCGTGGCACTGACCACGCTGCGTGGCGAGCCTGCGTATGTGGTGCGCACGGGAAGCAACGTGGGGGCGTGGTCAGCCGCCACCGGGCAGGCCCTGCTGCCGGTGTCGGCACAGCGTGCCGAAGCATCCGCTGCACAGTTCGCCGGCGGCCAGGCCTTCGTGGGCGCGACGCGCGTGGACGAGGACCGCTGGACCCATTCGCGCGCGCTGGACGTGCACCGGCCGCTGTACCGGGTGGAGGTGGGTGGCGCACGGCCCGGCGACCTGTATGTATCTTCGCGTACCGGTGAAGTGGTGCTGGATGCACCGCATGTGCAGCAGCGCTGGAACTATGTGGGCGCCTGGCTGCACTGGCTGTATTTCCTGCGCATGCAGTCGGTGGACCCGGTGTGGACGTGGGTGGTGATCGTGCTGTCCGCGCTGTGCACGCTGGCGGCGATCAGCGGCATCGTGGTGGGTGTGTGGCGCTGGCGTTTCCGGGGGCACTATCGGTCCGGTGCGAAGACGCCGTACGTCGAGCCGTGGATGCGCTGGCATCATCTGATCGGATTGTGTGCTGCGGCCTTCGTGTTCACCTGGATCTTCAGCGGGCTGATGTCGATGAATCCACTGGGCATCTTCAGCAGTACGCGTGAAGCGATCGACAGCGGGCGCTATCGTGGCGGCGTGGTGGCGGTGGATGGCGCGCTGGGTGAGCCGGCGACACTTCTGGCCGCAGCCGATGCCGAGCGCTTCCGGACGGTGGAGATCCAGTGGCGCCGCGTCGGAGGCGAGCTGTTCGCAGTGCTGCTGGACGGTCAGGGCGATACCCGCATCGTGTCCGGCAGCGATGGGCATCTGCAGGTTGCGCGCCTGCTGCCGGCGGCGTGGCTGCAGCAGAAGGTGCGGGCGCTGTCCGATGCGCCGATGCAGGAGTTCGTGGTGCAGCATGCAGCGGACGCGTACTTCTATCCGCGTGCGCCCGAGGCCATGAATGGCGCAGCGGTACGGCGCTTCCCGGTAGCCGTGGTGGACTTCGGCGATGCCGAGGCGACGCGCGTCTATCTCGACCTGGCCACCGGTGATCCGTTGCTGACGATGGGGCATCGCGAGCGGGTGGGGCGCTGGCTGTTCTACTTCCTGCACAGCTGGGATCTGCCCGCGATGTTGCGCCAGGAAGGTGCCCGGCTGGCGGTGTTGCTGCTGCTGAGCGCTGCCGGCACCGCGTTGTGTGCCACGGCGACGGTGATCGGCTATCGGCGATTGCGGATGACACTGCGGCGCAGGCGGCGCTGATGCCGCGGGCTACACCCGCAGCCAACGCGTGGAGACGGCCACCAGCAACAAGGCCGTGGCCACGCCGATGAACGCAGCGATCAGGCCGAAATGGTTGGCGGCAAAACCGATCAACGCCGGTCCGGCAAGGATGCCGGCGAAGCCCAGCGTGGAAACGGCGGTGATTGCCAGTGCGCCGGGCATGCGGGTCTGGTGGCCGGCCAGCGAGAACAACGCCGGTGCGATGTTGGCGCAGCCAAGGCCGACCAGCACATGGCCGAGCAGTGACGCCTGCCACGGCGTGACCAGGGTCAGCACGAGCACGCCCCCGGCGGCGAGCAGCGCGCCGAACACGATCGCGCGCTCACGGCCTACGCGCGCCACCAGCGCATCGCCGAACAGGCGCGCGACGGTCATGGTCAGGGTGAAGGTCACATAGCCGATACCGGCGAGGCTGGCATTGACGCGACGCACATCGCTGAGGAAGACCGCGCTCCAGTCGAGCATCGCGCCTTCGCCGAGGAAGGCAACGAACGCCAGCACGCCGATGAACAGCACGATGCCGTGCGGCAGGGCCAGCATCGGTGTGTCGTGTGGCGTGCGTTCGCTGTGCCAGTGCGCGGCCGAGAGCAGCATCACCAGCAGCATGGCGCCGATGCCGATCATCACCGATGCCAAAGGGGGCAGCCGTGCGGACAGCAGCACGGTCATGATGGCCGCGCCGAGGAAGCCGCCGATGCTGAAGAAGGCATGGAAGCCGGACATCATCACGCGGCGTGCTTCGCGCTCGACGATGACGGCCTGAACGTTCATCGTGCAGTCCATCGCGCCCACGGCGGCGCCGAACACGAACAGCACCAGCCCCAGTGACCAGGCCGAACCGGCCAGCGCCAGGCCGGGCGCGGTCAGGCAGATCAGCAGGCTGCTGGCCACCATCACCCGGCGGCAACCGAGGCGCGCGGCCAGCACGCCGGACAAGGGCATCGCCAGCAGCGAGCCGGCACCAAGGCAGAGCAGCACCAGGCCCAGCGTGGCGTCATTGATGCCGGTGCGCGCCTTGGCGAACGGCACCAGGGTGGCCCACAGCGCGGTGGCGAAGCCGGGAATGAAGAATGCAGCGCGGGTCGCGTGCTGTTCGGCACGCGCGCGGTTGGCAAGGGACATGAGCGGTACGGTCAGGGAGGCGTGGGGTGCACCGCGATGCCGGCGGCGCGGAAGCGTGCGGCCAGCGCAGGCGGTGCCGAGGTGGTCAGGACCAGGTCGTCGATCTCGTCGAGGCTGGCAATCTGCCAGTTGCCGCGTGCACCGAGTTTTTCAGTGGTGGCGGCGACGATGACGCGACTGCTGCACGCCACCATCGCGCGCTTCAGCGTGGCCTCTTCCGCATCCATCGCCCACACGCCGGTGTCGCCGTCCACCGCGCAGGGGCCGGGCAGGTACACGTCGGCCCGCAGGCGCTGCACCTGGGCCAGTGCTTCGGCGCCGACCGCACCACCACCGTTGGCCAAACGCCCGCCGATCAGCTGCACCGAGGTGCCTTCGAGCATGCTGGCGGCGGTGGCGATCTGTGGCGCGTTGGTGATCACCGTCAGGCCGAGGGCGGCCGGCAACTGCTGGGCGACCGCCAGGTTGGTCGAGCCGGCGTCGAGCAGTACCACCTGGCCGGGCTGCAGCAGCGCGCAGACGCGGGCGGCCAGCTCGGCCTTGTCGCCGCGGTCGCGGGTCAGGCGCTCGCGCAGCGGCCGTTCCTTGGGCGGCGGCAGCACGGCGCCGCCGTAGACGCGCTGGCACAGGCCTTGTGCGGCCAGTTCGCGCAGGTCGCGGCGGATCGAATCTTCGGAGACGGCATAGCGGCGCGCCAGTTCGGCGGCGACCACGCGGCCCTGCTGGCGCAGTTCCTCGAGGATCTGCTGGGTGCGCTGGGCGGGGAGGGGGCTGGGACCGGAGCTCATGACGCAAGTCTGCACGTTTGTGCATTAACGTGCAACAACGTGCATTTGGCGGGAGTGGACACAGAACGGCTGGATTGCCGGTGAACCGGCCTGCGCCCGCGTCTATGGATCACCTTTGCGGCCCGGCATCATGGCGGGGCCCTTGGCGTGGAATCCACGATGTCCCCCACCGTTCACCGCAAGCTGCGCATCGGCGCGGACCAGTACACCGGCCAGAAAGTGGTCGACCAGCAGTTCCATGAGTGCGACTTTTCCGGTGCCGACCTGACCGCCACCGAGTTCATCAACTGCAGCTTCTACGACGCCGACAGCCGCGCCGGCTGCCGCTTCAATGGCGCCACGCTGAAGGAAGCCAGCTTCCGCAGCTGCGACATCAGCATGTGCCATTTCAATTTCATCAAGGCACTGGGCCTGGAGATCAGCGAATGCCGCGCGCAGGGCGCGGATTTCAGCAACGCCAGCTTCATGAACCAGGTCACCACGCGCAGCTGGTTCTGCAGTGCGTTCATCAAGAAGTCGAACCTGCGCTATGCCAATTTCTCGCGGGTGACATTGGAGAAGTGCGAACTGTGGGAGAACCGCTGGGATGGCGCGAACCTGAGTGGCGCCAGCTTCGCCGGTTCGGATCTGTCCGGCGGCCAGTTCGAGGGCATCGACTGGAACAGCGCCAACTTCACCGACTGTGACCTGACCCGCTCGGAGCTGGGCGAGCTGGACCTGCGCAGCACCAACCTGCGCGGCGCCACGCTGGACGTGCAGCAGGTAGCGCTGTTGATGCAGCGCATCGGCATTACCGTAGTGCCGTAGGCATCATCCGGCGTACGCCACCCAGCCCTTGAAGCTGAAGCCGGCATAGAACAGCTCGATGCTCTCGAAGCCGGCTTCCTGCAGCAGTGCCACTTCCTGTTCGGGAGCCAGCAGCGGCAATCGCTCGGCAATAGCCTCGATCGCGCGCTGAGCATCGGCGTGGGCAACGCCAGAGGCTTCGGCGAACGCCGCGTAGCGCTGCAACCAGCGCAGCTTGCCGGCCGGATCCTGCGGCACGCTGTGGTGCGCCAGCACCAGCGGCGCGCCGGGCTGCAGGCGCCGGTGCAGTTCGCGCAGCGTGTGCAGGCGCTGCGTGGCGTCGAGGAAGTGCAGGGTCAGCAGGCAGCTGGCACCATCGAAGCGCACGTCCGGGGCATCGTCGATGTAGCCTTCCAGCAGCTCAACGCGTGCGTTCAACGGGCCCAGCGTCTGCTCGGCCAGGGCCAGCATCGGCGCGGCCGGGTCCACGCCCAGCAGCTGCCAACCCGGTTGCGCCTCGGCGAAGGCTTTCAGCTCCAGCCCGCCACCGGCACCGAGTACCAGCACGCGGCCCTGCGCGGGGACACGTTCGGCCAGCAGCAGACGGCTCATCTGCTGCAGGGCGAGGAAACCCGGCACCTGGCGCAGTGGCGCTTCGGCATAGCGGGCCACCGCCTGCGGATCGGAGAACGTGGACATGCGCGGATTCCTGCGGCGGGGGACATACCACTGTAGCGCGGCGCGCAAGAGGCATTGCGCGCCGCTGCCGCACGGGCAGGACAGGGATCAGGCCGCCGCGGCCCCGAGTACGTCCTGCAGTCGTACCTCGCCGAGGAAACCACCGCTGCTGGTTGCCGGCTGCTGCGCCTCGATGGCATGGGCGAACTGCACGCCGGCGTCGTCCTGCAGGCGCTCGAACAGCTGCTGCACCCTGGGGAACTCGCGACGATCAACCACCTGGTGGTAATCGTTCCAGCGCGCGATGCCGGCGAAGTAGGCATCGGCCAAGCTGCGCTGTGCGCCCAGCAGCCACGGGCCCGTGCCGATCATCTGCTCCAGTGCCTGATGTGCGTGGCGGACCTTGGTCGTGCCGTACGTACGCAGCGCTTCACCTTCGGCACCCTCCGCGTGTTCCAGTGCATGCCAGAGCGGGGCGTAGGCACCGAAGAAGCTGGTGTTGAGATAGGCCAGCCGGTGGTTGAGGCGATCGAAGCCGGGCGTGCCCTGTGCGAAGCCCAGGCCCTGCGCGATGCCCTTCGCGGCCAGATGGTTGAGGATGGCCAGGCTTTCGCTGAGCAGTTCGCCCTGCGCGGTGCGCAGGGTCGGGGTTTCGCCCAGTGGATTGAAGCGGCGGTAGTCTTCGCCCTGCACCTGGCCGGGCATGTCGATGCGGCACAGCTGGTAAGGCTGGCGCAGCCACTCCAGGGCAACGATGGAGCCGAACGAGCAGCCCGAGGGCACGCCGTAGAAGAGGATCGGGGTCATGGCAGGTTTCCGGTTCAAGCCGCGATGCGGCGGGTGAGGAAAGCGTGCCTGCGTGGACATTGCCCCGGAAGCCGTCAGAATGGCATCCTGAAGTCCACATCTGTGGACGTTGCGCATGCTCAATCTCAACGATCTGGCCCTGTTCGTGACCGCAGTGGAGCAGGGCGGGTTCGCGGCTGGTGGCCGCCATCTGGGCTTGCCGCGCTCGACCCTGAGCAAGCGCGTGGCGCTGCTGGAAGAACACCTCGAGGTGCGGCTGCTGCAACGCAGTTCGCGTCGCTTCGCGTTGACCGAGGTCGGCCAGGCGTTCTTCGAACGCGCACGCACGGCCCTGTCTGAAGTGGAGGCCGCCGAGGCCATCGTCCGCGACCGCCAGGCCGAACCCAGCGGCACCGTGCGCATCAGCGCTTCGATTCCGGTGGTGCAGGGCGAGCTCGCCGCGTGCCTGCCTGCACTGGCCCGCCGCTATCCACGGCTGCGGATCGAAGTTGAAGCAAGTGATCGTTTCATCGATCTGGCTCAGGAGGGCATCGACATCGCCCTGCGCAGCCACTTCGGTCCGTTGCCGGATTCGGGGTTGGTGCAACGCGCGTTGGGGAGCGAACGCATCGCGCTGGTCGCGTCCCCTGGCTATCTGGCAGCTGCACCAGCATTGGTGGCACCAGAGCAACTACGCGCGCATGCCGGCCTGCTCACCGCGCGCCACGCCACGCGATGGACGCTGCACGGCCCCGACGCCCGCACCGTGCAGGTGGAGCCGCAGGTGGCAATGGTCGGCAATGAATCGCAGCTGCTGATCGCGGCGGCCGAGGCGGGCCTTGGCATCACCGTGCTGCCCTACAGCCTGTGTGCTGCGGCTCTTGTGGCCGGTCGCCTGCAGCACGTGCTGCCGGCGTGGCACGCCGGCGAAGTGACCACCAGCGTGCTGCTGCCACATCGTCGCGGCCAGTTGCCGGGCGTGCGCGTGGTGGTGGATGCGCTGGTCGCGCATTACCAGCTCAACGCAACTCCCGCGCCAGCACCTGCCAGATCCGTGCGTCCTGGCACTGCGAAACGTTGAAGCGCAGATAGTCGGCCGCGCGCTGCGACTGGCTGAACGCGTTGCCCGGCGCCAGCACGATGCCTTCGCGCAGGCACTGCCGCGCCAGTGCGGCGGCATCGCGGCCATCCGGCAGTTGGCACCACAGGAACAGTCCGGCTTCTGGCTGCAGCCACGGCGTGATGCCAAGCGTGTGCAGCTTGCGCAGCGTGTGCCGGCGCGCATCGGCCAAACGCGAACGCACCGATTGCATGTGGCGTCGGTAGCCGCTGTCGGTCAGCGCGATGTGCATCAATTGTGCGGCCAGATGGCCACCGCCGAAGCTGGTCGCCAGCTTCAGGTCGGTCAACGCCTCGATCCAGTCGCGGCGCGCAGCGATGTAGCCGCAGCGCGAGGCCGCCGACAGCGTCTTGGAAAAACTGCCGACGTGGATCACCCGTGACAGCCCATCGAGTGCGGCCAGGCGCGGTGCCGGCTGCAGTTCGAAGTCGGCGAAGATGTCGTCCTCGACGATGATCAGTTCGCTGCGTTCGGCCAGGCCCAGCAGGCGATGTGCGGTGCTGGCCGAGAGCACCGCACCGGTCGGGTTGTGCAGGCCGGAGTTGGTGATGTACTGCCGCGGCGAATGGTCCTGCAATGCGCGTTCGAACGCTTCGAGGTCCGGGCCGGTGGGCGTGTACGGCACACCCACTGCCTGTACCTGGTGCGCCTTCAGCAACGCGTGGTAATTGAAGTAACTTGGGTCATCGACCAGCACGCAGTCGCCGGGCTTGAGCAGGAAGCGGCAGATCAGGTCGACCGCGTGCGTACCGGATTCGGTCAGCACGATCTGCTCCATCGGTGCATCGATGCCCAGCGTAGCGCTTCGCCGTTGCAGCAGCTGGCGCAACGCGGGCAGCCCGAGTGGGCCGGCGTAGTCGGCCAGATGCATGGCATCGGCGCGCGCCAACCGACGCAGGCCGCGCCGCACGCCGTCGTGGTACAGCCATTCACTGGGCATCCAGCCGCACCCGGGCTTGAGGTGGCCCGGCGGGGTTTCCAGCGACTGCCGCGACACCCACAGCGGGTCCACGGCGCGGTCCAGCCGGGGCTCCATCTCGGCCAGTGCCAGCGGTGCGGCGGGCCCGCTGACGTAGAAGCCGGATCCTGCGCGCGCAGTGATCAGGCCTTCGGCCGCGAGGCGCTCGTAGGCTTCGACCACGGTGGAGACCGACACTCCCATCGCAGCCGCCTGCGCGCGCACCGAAGGCAGGCGGGAGCCGGGACCATCCACGCGTGCGGTGATGCGGTTGCGGACGGCCTGGATGACCGATTCGATGCGGGTAAGCGGACGTGACATGGCAGCACTGTAGTGGAAGTGTGGGCAGTACAGTTATTTGCGACTGTACTGGATTGTAGCTGGGGTGGTTCCGCGCTGGATGCTTCCATACAGGCTCCGCCAGGCGTCGCCCGGCACTTCAGGATTACAGGCGTGGAACGGTCGGCGAGTGGTTGGATCAATGGCTTCATTGGTGTGGTGATCTTCGCAGGCTCATTGCCGGCCACCCGTCTGGCGGTGCTGCAGCTGGATGCGGGGTTCATCACCGCCGCCCGCGCCACCATCGCCGCTGTGCTTGGCCTGGGGCTGCTGGTGCTGCTGCGCCAGCCGTGGCCGCGGCGTGGCGACCTGCCGGGGTTGCTGGTGGTTGGCCTCGGCGTTGTGGTCGGCTTTCCGCTGCTGACCGCGCTGGCCCTGCGCCATGCCTCATCAGCGCACACCATCGTGTTCCTGGGCTTGTTGCCGCTGAGCACCGCGGTATTCGGCGTGCTGCGCGGTGGCGAACGGCCGCGCCGGGCGTTCTGGTTGTTCTCGTTGCTGGGCAGCGCCTGCGTGGTCGGCTATGCAGTGCGCAACGGCATCGAGGCGTCATTGCAGGCCGACCTGCTGATGCTGGCGGCAATCGTGGTGTGCGGGTTGGGCTATGCCGAAGGCGGCCGGCTCGCCCGTCATCTGGGCGGCTGGCAGGTGATCAGCTGGGCGTTGCTGCTGGCGTTGCCGGTGATGCTGCCGTTGGCAGTGCTGATGCGCCCGGCCTCGTTCGCGGCAGTCGGCGCTTCGGCGTGGTGGGCGCTGGGCTACGTGGCGGTGTTCAGCATGCTGATCGGTTTCCTGTTCTGGTACCGCGGGCTGGCCCAGGGTGGCATCGCCGCTGTTGGCCAGCTGCAGTTGCTGCAGCCGTTCTTCGGCCTGGCCCTGGCCGCGCTGCTGCTGCACGAAGCGGTCAGCCTCAGCATGGTGCTGGTGACCGTGGTCGCGGTGATCTGCGTGGCCGGCGCGCGCCGCTTCAGCCGCTGAAAAAAGGGGACGGAGGGGATTAAGTCGCAACTGACCCTGCTGTGCCTGAAGCGACTTAATCCCCTCCGTCCCCTTTTCTTGTGATAGCGCGGGCGTATCGTGGGCGGTGGTCAACGGTATTGGCCGGGGCGGTGCGCTTGGCTGAAGCTGTGCCGATGCAGCCAATTTCTCGTATTTCCTTCGAGGGCCAGGTGGGCCTGGTGACGGGTGCCGCCGGAGGACTGGGCCTGGCCTACAGTCGCTTGCTGGCCGAGCGCGGTGCGCAGGTGCTGATGCATGACATCGGTGCTGGCACCGACGGCCGCGGCGCCGATCCGCAGCGCATCCTGCGCAGCGTCGAAGCGTTGCAGGCGCGGGGGCTGACGGTGCAGGCCGCAAGCGGTCCCATCGATCATCGCGCCGGTTGCCATGCGCTGGCGCAGGAACTGCTGCAGGCTCACGGCCGCATTGACTTCCTGATCCACAACGCGGGCTGGGTCGAGTACCAGACGCTGGAAGTGATCGAGGACGAGGCGCTGGAGCAGATGCTGTGCCTGGCGGCGAAGACGCCGCTGTGGTTGGCGCAGGCGGCGTGGCCGGCAATGCGCGCGGCGGGCGGTGGGCGCATCGTCATCACCACCTCCGATCGCGCGCTGTATCCGCAGTACGCACAGCGCGGGCTGTCCGCTTACGCGATGGGCAAGCTGGCGGCGCTGGGCCTGGTCAATGTGCTGGCGCTGGAAGGTGCCGGGCATGGCATCGTGGTCAACGCGGTTTCGCCGGTGGCGAAGACGCGCATGTGGGGCATCGAAGGCGAGCCCGACGAGCTGCATCCTGATGCGGTCGCGCAGGGCGTGGCCTATCTGGCATCCACGCGCTGCCAGGAGGGAGGGTGGGTGCTGCGCGCGAGCAACGGGCAGTTCCATGCACTGCGCCTGCAGGAAGCGGAGCATGTGGCCTACCCACGGGATCTGCGCGCGGTGCCGGCCGACAGTATTGAATCGGTCGCGCTGCAGTGGCCGGCCATCGCGCGCGCCAGCATGGACGCGCGCAGCTGAGCGCGTACCCTAGGCAGGTTCCCACTGCCTGCACCGAGATGATCGACCTGCGCCTGCTCCGCCAGTTCGTGGCCGTGGCCGAAGAGCTGCATTTCCACCGCGCCGCCGCCCGCCTGCACATGTCACAGCCGCCGCTGACGGCGGCGATACGACGGCTGGAAGACGCGCTTGGAAGTGAACTGATCGTGCGTGGCAACCGTACCCTGGGCCTGACCGTGGCCGGGCAGACGCTGCTGGTGGAGGCGCGGGCAACACTGCAGCAGGCGGAGCAGGCACTACAGCGCACCCGTGAAGCCGCCGCCGGGCAGTCTGGCAGCCTGCGCGTGGGTTATGTCGGCAGTGCGCTGTATGGCCGGTTGCCGGGCTTGATCCGCCGCTTCCGCCAGCAGTACCCGCAGGTGCAACTGCATCTGCAGGAGGCGACGTCGCGCCAGCAGCAGCTATGGCTACGCGAGCAGCGCATCGACGTCGGTGTGCTGATCCCACCGATTCCCGCCGCCGAGCTGCTGCTGCACGACTTCGACCACGATCGCCTGGCGATTGCGCTGCCGCGTGCACACGCGCTGGCCAATGCGCCGCAGGCCAGTGTGGCGATGCTGGCAGACGAACCGTTCGTGTCGTGGCCGGCGGGCGAGGGCATCGGCTTCCATGCACAGGTGCTGGGTTTGTGCACCGTTGCGGGCTTCACCCCGCGCGTGGTGCAGGAAGCGCAGGGCATGCATGCCGTGCTATCGCTGGTGGCGGTCGACGCCGGCGTGGCGATCGTGCCGGCCAGCATGGCCAGCTTCCGTCCGCAGGAGATCGTCTATCGCGTGCTGCAGGGCGAAGCAGCGCGCTTCAGCCTGCAGTTCTGCATGCGTCCGGAACAACCGTCGCCGGTGCTGGGCAATTTCCTGCAGATGGCGGGTGCGAACTGATCCTGTGGATCCGCTATGCGGGGTCGCCGCGGAACAGGTTCGCAACGACATAGTCGATGAACACCCGCAGGCGTGCACTGGGATGGCGCCCACCGGGCCATAGCAACGAGAACTGCCCTTGGTGCGTGGGCAGGGCAGGCAGCACCTGCTGCTGCGGCGGCCAGCGTTGACTGTGATCAGAACCGATAGCTGATGGTGCCGGTCACTACGCGCGGGTAGCCGGCGAAGCAGTCGCCGAAGGTACGGCACGGTGCGTAGTAGCGCTTGTCGGTGAGGTTGGTGATGTTCAACGCCATCGTCCAGTCAGTCACCTGTACTTCCACCAATGCGTCTGCCAGCGTGTAGCTGGGGGTGATGATGCGCCCGCCATTGCCCAGCGACACCGTATTGCCGACGTGGCGCACACCCAGGCCCAGGCGCAGGCGTGCGGCATCGTCCAGCTGGAAGCCCTTCGAAACCCACGCCGAGGCCAGGTCCTGCGGGGTGTCGTTGAGGCGCTGGCCGACTTCCAATGCGAAGTTGCTGCGGCTGACCTCGGCCTCGTTGCGCGCAACGGCAGCGGTGATCGTGAGGTCGTTGGCGAACTGGAACTGGCCTTCCAGCTCGATGCCCTTGGAGCGGATCTGCCCGGTCTGCACCACGTTCAACACGTTGTCCGGGTCGTTGGTCTGCCGGTTGGTTTCGATGATGCGATACGCTGCCATCGTCAGCAGCAGGTTGCGTGCGGGTTGCCACTTGATGCCTGCCTCGCTCTGGCGGCCACGCATCGGCTTGAAAGCCTGGCCGAACAGGTCCTGGCCAGTGACCGGCAGGAACGACTCGCTGTAGCTCAGGTAGGGCGACACCCCTGCACCCAGTTCGCCAATCAGGCCGGCGCGATAGGTGGTGGCGTTGTCGGTCTGGCTGGGCTGCCCCTCTGTCTTCGAGCGTGCATGGTCGCGGCGCGCGCCCAGTACCAGCGAGACGCGGTCGGCCCAGCGGATCTGATCCTGCACGTACAAACCCAGCTGGGTGGAGGTCTGGTCGGGTTGGCGGTCCCAGCCACGGACCGTCGGCGCCACCGATACCGGGGTGTAGATGTCGATCGGCGTGCCGGTGGCGTCCAGCCGCTGCAGCTGCTCCTTGTACTGGCTGTAGTCCACGCCGGCCAGCAACAGATGCTGGAAGGCACCGGTGGCGAAGTCGAACTGCAGTGCATTGTCGGCGCTGAAGATCTGCACGTCGGGGCGGGTGCCGTAGGCCGTGCGGTTGACCACGCGCCGCTCGGCGTCGATGAAGGGATCGGCCGGGTTGCTGTAGCTGTCCACGTACATCTGCTGCAGCGTGGTCCTGCCATCGATGTAACGCACCGCCGAGCGCAGGCTGAGCGTGTCGCTGAAGCTGTGATCGAACAGCGCGGTCAGGCTGTACACGCGCGAGTCGATGCGGTCGAAACCAGGATCGCCGATGAAGGTGGACGGGTCGAGGCGGCGTGCGGGCGGGGCCAGCAGGGTCGCGGCCAGCGGCAGGAACTGCTGGCTGGAGCCGGTCCTGTCGTGCTGGTAGCTGGCCAGCAGGGTCAAGGTGCTGCGTTCCCCGCGCCAGCTGATCGACGGTGCCAGGTAGACGCGGTCGTCCTTCAGGACATCGGTCTGCATGTTCGATTCGCGCACCAGCCCGACGAAGCGGCCGGCAACCGTACCGGCATCGTTCAAGGCGCCGCCGATATCACCCTGCAGCTGCCTGCGGTCAAAACTGCCGAGCTGCACGCCGACCTCGCCGTTGAGGGCGCCGAAGGTCGGGCGCTTGCTCATTGCATTGATGATGCCGCCGGTGGCGCCGGCACCGTACAGCACCGAGGACGGGCCGCGCAGGACTTCCACCCGTTCCAGGCCGTAGATCTCCGGGCGGGCGAGGGGACTGAACCCGTAGCTGCGGCGCAGGCCATCCTGGTACTGCACCGGGTCCAGCCCGCGCACCGAGGTGGCATCGTTGCGGGTATCCAGGCCCCAGGCATCGGCGGTGACGCCGGCGCTGTAGCGCAGCACTTCCTGCAGGTTGTGCGCGCCACGGTCGGTGAACAGCTGCTGGGTGACCACGCTGATCGCCTGCGGCGTTTCGGTCAGGGCGGTGTCGGTCTTGGTCGCGGTACTGGCCCGCTCGGCCACCACGGTCACCTTGTCCAGGGTGCGCGCCGCCGGGTTGTCCTGGGCCTGGGTGATGGCCGAGGCCAGCAGGGGGGGCAGGGCAAGCGTGTACAGCAGCGGGCGGCGCGGCGACAGGGCGGGCATTGTCAGGAATCCGGGAAGGGCGGTGACGGCGGATTATCCGGATGCACGCTCACAAATACAAATGATTCCCAAGTGCGATTGTGTCGTCCGGGCGCCGTGTCAGGGCAGGCCGTCGGTCGCGCCGCGGATGCTCATCCAGGCGCCGCCGCCGGGGGCGCTGCCGGCACGGACACGGAAGCCGTGAAGGCCGGCGATGGCGGCCACGATCGACAGGCCCAGGCCGAATCCTGGTCCCTGGCTGGCGCTGCTGCTGCCGCGGAAGAAGCGCTGGTAGATCAGCGTGCGGTCCTGTGGCGGAATGCCTGGCCCGTTGTCGATCACATCGATCCTCGGGGCGCCGTGATCATCGACTGCACGCAGCAGGATGCGGCCGTGTGCCGGGGTGAACTGCAGGGCGTTGGACAGCAGGTTGGCCAATGCTTCGAACAGCAGCTCGCGGTCGCCACGCAGCGGGCCCAGCTTCGGGTCCACCTGCAGCTCCAGCAACTGCTGCTTTTCCTCGGCCAGCGGCAGATAGAACTGGTGCAGTTCCTGCAGCAGCTCGGTGATGTCGACCGCGTCGAAGGCCGAACGCCGCTGGTGGCTCTCCAGTTCGGATACCCGCAGCAGCGCGGCGAAGCGCGCCATCAGCATGTCGGTCTCGGCCAGCGCTTTGTCCAGTGGAACAGCGTGCGGGTCCCGTTCTTCCAGGCCCACGCGCATGCGGTACAGGTGGGCACGCAGGCGGGTCAGGGGCGTACGCAGATCGTGGGCGATGCTGTCGCACACGCCCTTGACCTCGGTCATCAGCTGTTCGATGCGTTCCAGCATTGCATTGACAATGCTCGACAGCCGGTCGATCTCGTCGCGGCGGCTGGAGACCGGCAAGCGCTGGCCAAGGTCACCGGCCACGATGCGGTTGGTGGCCGCTTCGATCTGCTGGATCCGCTTCAGCGGGCGCCGGCGCAGCAGATGCCAGCCCACCAGGCCGGGAATGACGGTCAACGACACGCCCCACAGCAGTGCATCGAGAATGATGCTGTTGACCGCCATGAGCTTGCCATTCTGGCGCACGAACACCAGCGTCCGCCCATCGCGGGTCACCACGCCGAGTGCGCTGCCACCGCTCTCGTGGGGACCATCGGCCAACGTCCAGCCGTCCACCGGATGCGAATTGCCATCCAGCGGCAGCCCCTCGGGAATGGCGACCAGTGCGCCAGCCATCGGCATGCCGGTGTTGTCGAACAACCCGTACGTATAGACCTGGTGCAGGTCGAAGCGTTGGCTGTCGCGCAAAGCTTCATCCAGTGCCGGCCCGTCGAAGCTCATGAACAGGTGGGCGCGCTGCTGCAGTCCCGATTCGGTCAGGTCACTCAGGTAATCCGAGATGCGCCAGTACATCACGCCCAGCAGCAGGCTCGACCACGCCACGAACAGGATGCAGTACAGGCCCAGCAGTCGGCTGCTGGAGGAACGCCAGTGGTCAGGATTGCGCGTCGAAGACATAGCCGGTTCCACGTACGGTCATGATCGGCTGCGGCCGGCCAGGTTGTTCGATGCGTTTGCGCACGCGGCCGATATGCACGTCGATCAGGTTGGTGCCCGGATCGAAGTGGTAGCCCCAGACTTCCTGGAACAGCATGCTGCGGGTGACCACCTGGCCGGCGTTGCGGACCAGGAACTCGAGCAGCTTGAACTCGGTCGGCAGCAGTGCAATCTCATGGCCACCGCGTCGCGCCGAGCGGGTCATCAGGTCCAGTTCCAGGTCGCCGGCGCGCAGTACGTTGTCGATGGCAGCGGCCTGGCCCTGGCGCCGGACCAGCACTTCCACGCGTGCAGCCATCTCGTCGGAGGCGAACGGCTTGGTCAGGTAGTCATCCCCTCCCGCACGCAGGCCGCGCACGCGCTCATCCACGTCAGACAGTGCACTGATCATCAACACCGGCGTGGTGATGCCTTCACGGCGCAACCGGGTGACCAGGGCCAGCCCGTCGATGCCGGGCAGCATGCGGTCCAGGGTGATCACCGCGTAGTCGCCTGTACGTGCCATCGCCAGGCCGTTGCTGCCGTCGCTGGCAACGTCCACGTCGAAACCGTGGCTGCGCAGTTCGGTGGCGATTTCCTCTGCGGTGACAAGATCGTCCTCGATGGTGAGTACGCGCGGCATGGGCCAGTGTGCAGAGTGGGACAGGCGCATCGTCGCAATCGCGGGCAGCGACTGCAAATGAAAAATGTTTCATGCGCCATTTAGCAGGATCGTGCCGCCGGGTCTTCTATATTCGGCGCCGAACGCTCCCCCACGCGTGGAACCTGCAGCCGATGATCCTTCCGAATTCCTCCCGTGCTTGCCGCGCCTGGCGGCTGCCGCGTACCGCGGGCCTGCCGCTGCTGGCGCTTGCCCTGGCCGGCCTGCTCAGCGCCTGCGGCAAGGACGCGCCCAAGCCTGCCGCCACGACGCCTGAGGTGACGGTGCTGACCCTGCGCAGCCAGCCGCTGGCACTGCAGCAGGAATTGCCTGGGCGCAGCGTCGCCTCGCAGGAATCGGATGTGCGCCCGCAGGTGGATGGCGTGCTGGTGAAGCGGTTGTTCGAGCAGGGCCAGTGGGTGAAGGCCGGGCAGCCGTTGTTCCAGATCGAGCCCGCGCTGTACCAGGCAGCGCTGAACGAGGCACAGGCCAACCTGAAGACGGCCGAGGCCGCTGCGGTGACCGCGCGCCTGCGGGCGCAGCGCATGCAGGCGCTGGGCAAGGACCAGTTGGCCGCGCGCCAGGACGTGGATGATGCGGTGGCCAGCGACCAGCAGGCCGCCGCCGCCGCGCAGGCCGCACAGGCGGCACGTGACACGGCCAGCACACGGCTGGGGTTTGCCACGGTGACCTCGCCGATCGCCGGGCGCATCGGCCGCGCGCTGTTCACGCCCGGGGCGCTGGTCACCTCCGGCCAGGCCGATCCACTGGCACGGGTGCAGCAGATGGACCCGATGAACGTGGACATCACCCAGTCCAGCAATGAGTACCTGGCACTGCGCCGCGCCATCGCCGACGGTGGCGTGCAGGCCGATACAGCACCGGTGCGGCTGCGCCTGTCCGATGGCACCGACTACCCGTTGCCGGGCACGCTGGAATTCGCCGACGTGGACGTTCAGCAGGAAACCGGCAGCATCACCCTGCGCGCGCGTTTCCCCAACCCCGATGGGCAGCTGCTGCCGGGCATGTACGTGCGCGCGCTGGTGGGGCAGGGTACCCGCCAGCAGGCGCTGCTGGTGCCACAGGCTGCGGTCGATCGCAGCCCCAAGGGCGAGGCGCAGGCGTGGCTGGTGGACAAGGATGGGAAGGCACGGCTGCGCCTGTTCCGCACCGCGCGTGCGGTGGGCGATCAGTGGCTGGTGCTCGATGGCCTTTCCGCCGGTGAGCGGGTGGTGGTGGCCGGCGCGCAGGGCCTGGCCGATGGCATGGCGGTGCGGGTGAAGCCTGCGCCGGCGCCGGCCGGGAAGGACTGAGCAGATGCTGCCGCGCTTTTTCATCCATCGCCCGGTATTCGCCTGGGTCCTGGCGATCTGCATCATGGCCTTCGGCACCATTGCAGTGACCCAGCTGCCGGTGGAGCAGTATCCGGACATCGCGCCGCCGCAGGTCAACATCACCGCGAACTACACCGGTGCCTCGGCGCAGACGGTGGAGGACAGCGTCACCCAGGTGATCGAGCAGCAGATCAAGGGCATCGACCATCTGCTGTATTTCTCATCCACCAGCTCGTCATCGGGGCAGGCGCGCATCACAGTCACTTTCGACCAGAGCGCCAATCCGGATATCGCCCAGGTGCAGGTGCAGAACAGCGTCAACCAGGCCATCAACCGGCTGCCGCAGGAAGTGCAGCAGCAGGGCGTGACGGTCGCCAAATCCCAGGGCGATTCACTGATGGTGGTCTCGCTGTACGACACCAGCCGGCGCATGGAGCGCGTGGACGTCTCCGACTTCCTGGTCAGCAACGTACAGGACCCGATCAGCCGCATTCCCGGCGTGGGCGAGATCAACGTGTTCGGCTCTGCCTATGCGATGCGCGTCTGGCTGGACCCGCACAAGCTGCGCGCCTACGACCTGATGCCGTCGGACGTGCGCACAGCGATCCAGGCGCAGAACACGCAGGTGACGGCGGGCGAGCTGGGCGCAATGCCGTCCAGTCCGGCGCAGAGCCTCAACGCCACGGTGACCGCGCAGTCGCGCCTGCAGACCCCCGAACAGTTCCGCGCGATCATCCTGCGCACCCTGCCCAATGGCGCGGCGGTGTTGCTGGGCGACGTCGCACGGGTCGAGATCGGCGCGGAGAACTACCAGACCAGCAGTTATCTCAATGGCTATCCGGCGGCCGGCTTCTCGGTCACCCTGGCCTCCGGTGCCAACGCATTGGCCACTGCCGACGCGGTGCGCGCGGAGATCGAACGGCTGCGGCCGACCTTCCCGCCGGGGCTGCAGGTGGCTTATCCGCGCGACAGCACACCGTTCGTGCGGGTCTCGATCGAGGGGGTCATCCATACCCTGGTCGAAGCCATCGTGCTGGTGGTCGTGGTGATGTTCCTGTTCCTGCAGAACCTGCGTGCCACGTTGATCCCGGCAATCACGGTGCCGGTGGTGCTGCTGGGCACCTTCGGCGTGCTGGCGGTCGCCGGATTCACCATCAATACGCTGACCCTGTTCGCGATGGTGCTGGCGATCGGCCTGCTGGTCGATGATGCGATCGTGGTGGTGGAGAACGTGGAGCGCATCATCCACGACGAGCATCTGTCGCCTCGCGAGGCCACCGAAAAATCGATGGGCGAGATCACCGGCGCGCTGATCGGCATCACCGTGGTGCTGGGCGCGGTGTTCCTGCCGATGGCCTTGTTCGGTGGTTCCACCGGCATCATCTACCGGCAGTTCTCGATCACGATTGCATCCGCCATGGCATTGTCGGCGCTGGTGGCGCTGACGCTGACCCCGGCGCTGTGCGCGACCCTGCTCAAGCCGTCTTCGGCGCAGAGACCGCAGGGCCGCTTCTTCCGGGCGTTCAACCGGGGCGTCGAGCGCAGCCAGTTGGCCTACCAGGGAAAGCTCGGTGGCGTCGTTACCCGGCCGCGGCGCTGGATGGCGTTGTACCTGCTGCTGGTGGTCGCCATGGTCGCGCTGTACGCGCGCATGCCCACCGGCTTCCTGCCGGTGGAGGACCAGGGCCAGGTGACCTTCCAGTTTTCTACGCCGGAAGGCACGCCGATGGCGCGCACCGAAGCGCTGGGCGAGCAGATCAGCCGCTACTTCATGGAGCACGAGAAGCAGAACCTGGATGTGGTGTTCGTGGTGGTCGGCCGCAACAATGCCGGCACCGGCCAGAACGCCGGGCAGGGCTTTCTCGCACTGAAACCCTGGAATGAGCGCACGGGTGACAACACCGCTGCGGCGATCATCACGCGGGCCAATGCCTACTTCCGCAGCCTGCCCGATGCCAGGGTCAACGTACTGGCACCGCCGGCGGTGCGTGGACTGGGCCAGTCCAGTGGCTTTGAACTGTGGTTACAGGACACCAGCGCGGCCGGGCGCGTGGCGTTGCAGGCGGCGCAGGAGCAGGTGGTGCGTGCGGCCGGCGAAGACGACGGGCTCACCTCGGTGCGCCTGAACGGCCTGGGCGACAAGGCCGAGCTGCGGCTGGACATCGACCATGCGCAGGCCAGCGCGCTGGGCCTTGCGCAGGCCGACATCAATTCCACGCTGTCGGCGGCCTGGGGCGGCAGCTACATCAACGACTTCCTCGACCGTGGCCGGGTCAAGCGGGTCTACATGCAGGGTGATCAGCCCTACCGCAGTGTGCCCGACGACATCGGCCAGTGGTATGTGCGCGGTGGCAACGGCCAGATGGCGTCGTTCGCCAGCTTCGCCAGCAGCCACTGGGCGCGCGGCCCGCAGCTGCAGCAGCGCTTCAACGGCCTGCCGGCGATGCAGATCCAGGGCAGTGCCGCCGAAGGGCGCAGCTCGGGCGAGGCGATGCAGCGCATGCAGGCGCTGGTTGCCGATCAACCCGGGTTCGACCTGCAGTGGAGCGGCCTGTCCTACCAGGAACAACTGGCCAGCAACCAGACATTGTGGCTGTACACCGCCTCCATTGCCTTCATCTTCCTGTGCCTGGCAGCGCTCTATGAGAGCTGGACGGTGCCGGTGGCGGTGGTGCTGGTGATCCCCCTGGGTGTCATTGGTACCGTGCTGGCGACCACCGTGGCCGGGTTCGTCAATGACATCTATTTCCAGGTCGGTCTGCTGACCACCATCGGCCTGTCGGCCAAGAATGCGATCCTGATCGTGGAGTTCGCCGAAGCCCGCTATCGCGCTGGCAGTTCGGCGGTGGAGGCGGCGCTGCAGGGCGCGCGCCTGCGCCTGCGCCCGATCGTGATGACATCTCTGGCCTTCGTGGCCGGTGTGATTCCATTGGCGCTGGCCACCGGTGCGGGTGCGGTCAGCCGCCGCGAAATCGGCATGAGCGTGATCGGCGGCATGGTCTCCGGCACCGTGCTGGCGGTGGTGCTGGTGCCGCTGTTCTTCGTGCTGGTACGCCGCCTGGGCCGGTCGCGGCCGCAGGACTGAGTGGGGGCGCGGCTGTCATCTGGCTGCCGCGGTACCCTCACCCGTTCTTTGCCCAGGCGTCGCTAACGTAGGTCGTCCCCGTCCCCCACGGAGACCCGCCATGTGGCTGCTTGACCATCTCTGGCCCAGCCGTAGACCGCTTCCTCCCCCGGTTGCGGACGCACCGCAGGGGCCGCCACGCCGTCCCTGGCTGAAGCGTCCGGCGCGGGCCGGGCGCAGCGGCATGGCGCCCTGGCAGAAGGTCGCCACGCCGCTACGGCGCACGCGCCACTAGCCGGTGCGGTCGGCGGGGTGGTTGACCCCGTCGTTGACCGGGATCACACCCAGCGCGAACGGGTCGATGCCCTCCAGGCAGGCCACGTTGTAACCGTACTGTTCCGGGTTGGAGCGGCGCCGGTGATGGGTGTAGATGCCGCACACGCCGCAGAAGTAGTGCTCGGCCACATGGGTGTTGAACTGGTACAGCTGCAGGTGGTTCTGTCCGCGCACCACCTGCAGGCCCGCGCGGCTGACGCTGGCGGCAATGGCCCCCCGGCGGCGGCACATCGAGCAGTCGCAGCGGCGCGGGTCGACGATGCCGTCCGGCAGGTCCAGCAGCAGTTCGACCGTGCCGCAATGACAGGTGGCGCGGTGCTGGGGTTGGACCGGAACGCCGGCCACGGAAGTAATGCCCATCGTTGCTCCTGTGAGGTGAATCCGGCCGCATGGGCCGCCGCCGACGGTGCGCCGGCGTGCCTGAACGGGCCGTAGATGCCACCGTGAACCGGCTTGTGGCTAACTATGCGGCTTCGGGACCGCACCAGGATGCCAGTGAAAGCCGCAGGACGTTGGATGACAGGAAGTGCCATGGCGCTGGCAGCGCTGTGGGTGACCGGGCTGTTGGCCTATCAGATGCCGGGGCCGGGTTGGCTGGCCAACGGCGTCGCCGGGCTGTGGCTGCTGGTTGCGCTGTGGGCGTCATGGCGGGTCGCGCGGGGCCGCGCCTCGTGCCGCCTGGGCCTGGCGTTCGGTGCATCGCTGGCACTGGCCGGCCTGTGGTGGCTGCTGCTGACCCCTCGCCAGGACCGCATATGGGCCGATGACGTGGCCCAGCGCCTGCATGTGGTGTCCTTCGATGGCCGCCATGTGGTGCTGGACAACGTGCGCGACTTCAGCTGGCGCAGCGAAACCGACTACGACGCGCGCTGGGTACGCCGCGAGTACGATCTGGACCAGCTGCGCTCGGCCGACCTGGTGCTGTCGTACTGGATGGGGCCGGCGATTGCCCACACCCTCATCTCATTCGGTTTCGAGGATGGCCGCCACGTGGTGTTCTCGCTGGAGATCCGCAAGGAGCGTGGCGAATCGTTCTCGGCGCTGGGTGGCTTCTTCCGCAAGTTCGAGATGACCCTGGTGGCCTCGGAAGAGACCGATATCATCCGCACCCGTACCAACGCGCGCGGCGAGGATGTCTACCTGTACCGCCTGCATGGCATGGACCGCGCGCAGCTGAAGGAACTGTTCACCGCCTACATCGCGCAGGCGCGTGAGCTGGATGCGAAGCCGGGCTTCTACAACACGCTCACCAGCAACTGCACCACCATCGTCTTCGACCTGGCCCGGCACATTGCGCCGCGCCTGCCGCTGGACTACCGCCTGCTGCTGTCCGGCTACCTGGCCGAGTACGCGCAGGAGGTCGGTGCGCTCGCTCCGGGTGTGCCGTACGCCGAGCTGCATGACAAGGGCCGCATCACCCAGCGTGCGCTGGACCAGGGTAGCGGCGACCACTTCTCCACCGTGATCCGCCAGGGCGTGCCTGGTACCGAGCAGGACCCGCAGTAATGACCCGACTCTTCCTGATCCGCTGGCAGCGCGCGCTGCCGGTGTTGTTCGCCGCCTTCCTGCTGCTGGGCAGCAGCGGCTGCGCGATGGTGACCGTCAAGCAGGTCAAATCCAGCGATTCGCTGGTCAACAAGCGCGCCGACGTGCTCAACACCGGCAAGCTCAGCCCGGCCGCGCGCGAGACGCTCAGCGCCGCGGGCCTGGACGAATCGCAGTGCGAGAAGGACTTCCTGGTCTGCCGCAGCACGCTGCTGATGACTGATGACCTCAATGTCGAGCAGCGGCTGTCGGCGCTGTCCGAGCTGTGGGTGAAGGCTGCATTGGCGCTGACGCCGAAGAAGACCGCCGCCGGCGATCCGCCGATGAGCGATGCGGCGCTGGACGCCTGGCTGGAAGCCGCGCGCTATGCCTATGCCTACCTGTTCTACAGCGGGCGTTCGCCGTCCGACCGCGCCTTCGAAGACCGGCAGACGCAGGTGCGCGACTACTACAACTACGCGGCCGAGAAGGCGGCAGTGGTGCTGTTCGTGCGCGCACGCGCCGCTGCGCTGGCCGGCGAGGACTATACGAAACCGCTCACGGTCGGCAGCTGGTCGCTGGCGTCCAACTACCAGCAGTTGAACCTGAAGAGCATTCCTGCGCAGCTGGTGCCGGCCGGCACGGTCAGCTTCGTCGGCCTGCGCAGTACCTATCGCCGCGATGGCTTCGGTGCCGAGCTGGTGATGGTGATGGATCCGCCCAAGCTGGTTGCGCCGGTGATCGCGCCGGATGGCCCGAAGGCCGAAACCGCGCAGGACGACGAGGGCGACGAACGCGACGAGCGCCGGGGCCGCCGCCATCGCCATGATGATTCGGTGCCCGAGTTCAGTGAGATGTCCTCGATCAACGTCACAGCGCTGTTGCGGTTCGAGGGCAGCAGTCTCGAAGACGTGATGCGCACGCGCCGGGTCGAGCTCGATGCCTATTCGCCGGAAGCCACCGAGCGCATCACCCTGCATGGAGAACAGGTGCCGCTGGCCGGCAACTTCACCGCGGCTTACGGCCTGTGGCTGGCGCAGAGTGGCTTCGCCCGGCAGTCACTGCGCACGCTGTTCGGCATGAGCGAAGGCATCGGCGAACCCCACATCTACCTGATGCAGCCGTGGGACCCGAACCGCCGCATCATCTTCATGCTGCATGGCCTGGCCAGCAGCCCGGAAGCGTGGGTGAACCTGGCCAACGAGATCATGGGCGATCCCGAGCTGCGCCAGCAGTTCCAGGTGTGGCAGGTCTACTACCCCACCAATGCCCCGATCGCGTTGAACCGCTACGAGATCGCCAACGCGTTCAACGACACGCTCAAGCATTTCGACCCCAACGGCAGCACGCGTGCGTCGAAGGACATGGTCTACATCGGCCACAGCATGGGCGGTGTGCTGGCCCGGCTGCTGGTGAGCAACTCCGGTGATGTACTTTGGAACGACCTGCTGGCCAATTACGATCTGAAGGGCGAGCGCCTGAAGCGCGTGCAGACCAAGCTGGGGCCGCTGCTGCACTTCAAGGCACAGCCCAACGTGGAGCGCGCGATCTTCATCGCCGCGCCGCACCAGGGCACCGATATCGCCGGTAACAAGGTCGGTCGCCTGATCGGTCGCCTGGTGCGGCTGCCACTGACCATCCTTGGCAAGTTCGAGGATGTGTTCATGGCGCTGGCGCAGGCCGAGCAGCAGGTCGACGGTACCGCCAAGCCGAAGATCCCCAACAGCATCGACAACCTCAAGGCCAGCGATCCGTTCGTGAAGGCCACCGCGCAGCTGCCGATCGAAGCAGGCCTGAAGTACCACTCGATCATCGCCCAGCGCAAGCCGGAGCTGCCAGTGGAGAAGTCCGATGATGGGCTGGTGCCGTACTGGAGCGCGCACCTGCAGGGCGCGCTGTCGGAGAAGGTGATCATTTCCGGCCACAGCGTGCAGGAAACCCCGCAGGCGGTGCTGGAAGTGCGGCGCATCCTGCACCGGGACATCGATGACATGGGTGCCGCTGCGAATCCCTGACCGCTACGCTCGCCGGGCCGTGCCTGGCGGAAGCGCAATGCTGGGCCCCTACACCCGCCGTGCGATCACCGTAGCCAGCACGGCCAGCCCGCAGGTGATCGCCAGGCACAGCAGGTAGCCCGTGTGCGGCGCGCTTTCCACGAACATGGCGAACAGCGCGCCGGAAACCGCCAGCGCGGTGGCCACCGACAACGCCTCGCTCAGCTGCAGGGCAGAGGTATTGGCGCCCTGCTCATGCGGCGCTGACAGCGACAGGGTCAGCACCGACAGGCTGGCGTAGATCATGCCCATGCCGAAACCGGTCACGGTCCAGCCAACCAGCGCGACCGGCAATGGCATCTGTTTGAACAGCACTGCCAGCGTTGCGGCGATGCCGACCGTCATCATCGCCGTGCCAACGCGCAACAGCTGCTGCCGTGACCAGCCGCGCTGCTGGTGGCCCTGCAGCCAGGAGCCCGCGAACCAGCCCAGCGCACCGAGGCTGAGCACCGCGCCGGCCCAGCTGGGCGAGAGTCCACGTTCGCGCTGCAGCAACAGCGGCAGATAGGCCTCGCAGGCGAAGAAGGCCGCTGCAGCGATGCCGCGCAGCGCGATCACGCTGGGCAGGCCGCGGCGCAGGACCAGTGTTCCGGCCGGCAGCAGCCGGTGCACGCAGAACAGCAGCGCCAGCATCGCCACACCGATGCAGGGCAGGGCGGCCATGCCCGGTTGCTGGCCGCCGACGTAGAGCAGCAGCGCGGCCAGCGAGGCACCACTGGCCCAGCGCACCACGTTGCTGCGCTCGCCATCGTTGCCGGCCGCGACGGGGGACTGCATGCGCGCCAGCGCCGGGCGCAGCAGCAGTGCGGCCGGGACGGCCAGCAGCGGCACCGCCAGGAACACCCAGCGCCAACCGAGGTGCTGCACGATCAGGCCGCTCAGTGCCGGGCCGACCATCGAGGGCACCACCCAGCCAGCAGAGAACGCCGCGAACACCTTCGGTCGCAGGTGCTCGGGATAGCTGCGGCCAACCATCACGTACAGCGAGACCGAAATCGCGCCCGCACCCAGGCCTTGCAGCAGTCGCCCCGCTACCAGCGTGCCCATGCGCATTGCGAAGCCAGCCAGCAACAGGCCCAGCACGAAGCAGGCCAGGCCATACCACAGTGGCCGTGCCGGGCCCTGGCGGTCGGCCCAGCGACCGGCCAGGGTCATGCCGATCACGCTGGTGGCCAGGGTGCCGCCGAACGCCAGTGCATACAGGCGCAGGCCGTCCAGCGCCTCGGCCACGGTGGGCATGGCGGCAGCCACCGCCAGTGCCTCGAAGGCGTGCAGCGCGACCAGCGCCACCATGCCGGCGGTGGTGGTGCGGTAGCGCGGGGACAGGATCGAAGTATCGGCCGGCGCGATGGTGCCGGCGGGAGGTACGCTCGGGGTCATACGGGTCAGGTGCGGGCCGCGCTTGTCAACAAGCGGCGAAGATAGCAGCATGACACCTCAACAACGGTTGAGGTCAAGCAATGGTGTCCCAGGAGCTGAGCGTGGGCGAAGTCGCCGAGCGCAGTGGCGTGGCGGTTTCCGCGCTGCATTTCTACGAGCGCAAGGGGCTGATCAGCAGCCTGCGCACCTCGGGCAACCAGCGCCGTTACAGTCGCGATGTGCTGCGCCGGCTGGCGGTGATTCGTGTGGCACAGCGGGTCGGCATGCCGCTGGAAGCGGTCGGCCGTGCCTTCGAGAGCCTGCCCGAAGGCCGCGCGCCAACCAAGGCCGACTGGGCCAAGCTTTCCGCGCGCTGGCGCACCGAGCTGGAAGAGCGCATCCACATGCTGCAGCTGCTGCGCGATGAACTGACCGGCTGCATTGGCTGTGGCTGCCTTTCGCTGCAGCGCTGCCGCCTGGCCAACCCGGGCGACGTCCTCGGCGAACGCGGCGACGGCCCGATGCGCTGGGAGTGAAAAGGGGACGGAGGGGATTAAGTCGCAAGTGCACAAACGACTTAATCCCCTCCGTCCCCTTTTTCTTACCAGACCGTGATCGTCTCGCCGCTCTGGATGCCTTCCACCGCGCGCTGGAAGGCCAGTGCCGCGCGCTGTGCGCTCACCGCTTCAAAGCCGGGGAAGTAGGGCGCGTAGGCGGCCATCGATTCGATCAGCACGTTGGGGCTGACCACGTTGATGCGCAGGCCGCGTGGCAGCAGTTCCAAGGCGGCTGCACGCACGAAGCCTTCCAGCGCGGCATTCACCGAGGTGGCGTTGGCGCCATCGCGGATGGGCTGTGCGCTGACGATGCCGCTGGTCAGGGTGATCGAACCGCCGGCGCTGAGATGGTGTTGCGAGGCCAGTGCCAGCCGCACCTGGCCCAGTAGTTTGTCCTGTAGTCCAAGGTTGAACTGCTCGGGCGTCATCTCCTGCAGCGGGCCAAAGTGCAGCTTGCCGGCGGTGGAGACCACGGCATCGACCGGGCCGGTACGCGCGAACAGCTCGGCGACACTGGCGTCATCGGTCAGGTCCACGCGCAGCTCGCCGCTGCGGCGGCCGGCGGCGAGGATCTGATGCTGCTGGCCGAGCTGGCGGGCGACTGCCTGGCCCAGGGTGCCGCTGGCACCGACGAGGAGGATCTTCATGGCCGTTCCTTGCGAGAGGGGGATGCGCGCAGTCTGCGCCCTCACATCCGGGTTAGGTAAGCTGCGCATGCTTCGCAGATCCCTAACTCTGGATTAGTAATGGATACCCTTCGATGCATGCGGGCCTTCATTGCCGTGGCCGAGCGTGGCAGCTTCGCCGGCGCCGCCGAACAGCTGCAGGTTTCGGCGGTGATGGTGGGCAAGTACATCCAGCAGCTGGAGTCCCACCTGGGGACCGCGTTGCTGCAACGGAACACCCGCCGCCAGCGCCTGACCGAGGCCGGCAGCGCCTACCTGGCCGGCTGTCGGCAGGTGCTGGAGCAGGTGCAGCAGGCCGAGGCCGATGTCGCCGGCCTGCAGGTGCAGCCACGTGGCCTGCTGCGGGTCAGCGCGCCGACCACCTGGGGCAGCTGCGTGCTGGCGCCGGTACTGTCCGGGCTATTGCGTGAGCAGCCGTTGCTGGACATCGAACTGGACCTGAGCAACCGTCGCGTGGACCTGATCGAGGATGGCTTCGACGTGGCGATCCGGGTCGGGCCGCTGCCGTCACAGGAAGTGGTGGCGCGGCCGTTGCCGCCCTACGCGATGAGCCTGTGCGCGGCGCCTTCCTACCTGCGTCGGCGCGGCATGCCGCGCACGCCGGCGGATCTGGCGGGACACGACTGCCTCAGCCATCTGGCCTGGCGTGGTGGCCATGGCTGGCAGCTGGCCAACGGGGAACAGGTGGATTGGGAGGCGCGGCTGGCCTGCAACGACGGCCTTGCGCTGCGTGAGGCTGCCGTGGCCGGAGCAGGGCTGGTGCTGCAGCCGACAGCCCTGCTGGCTGGCGAGATCGCGGCCGGGCGGTTGAAGCCGTTGCTGCGCGACTACCTGCCCGAACCGCGGCCGATGCACCTGATCTACCTGCCGGATCGACGGCCGCGCCCGCGGCTGCAGTGCTTCGTCGATTTCGTCATGGCCAGATTGGGGCAATGATCATCGGGGTGGATGGGGTCAGATCCCTTTGCCTCGGCAAAGGGATCTGACCCCAGGAGATCAATCATTCGCCGCAGACAGTTCCTGCCCGCGCACCTGCGCGGCGCGCAGCGCGGTATCCACCAGCGCCTCGAAACCGCCGGCCTGGAAGCTCTCGATTGCAGCCTGGGTGGTACCGTTGGGCGAGGTCACGCGCCGGCGAAGCTCGGCGGGGCTTTCACCGGCCTCGTCAAGCATGCGCGAGGCTCCCAGCAGGGTCTGCACCACCAGCGTGCGCGCGGCGTCGGCCGGCAGGCCCTGGGCGATGCCCGCCGCTTCCATTGCTTCGGCCAGCAGGAACACGTAGGCCGGCCCGCTACCGGACACGGCAGTGACCGAATCCATCAGCGCCTCGCGCTCGATCCACACGGTACGGCCGGCACTGGCCAATACCTGTTCGGCCTGCGCGTGCTGCTTAGCATCCACCGACGGCGTGGCGAACAGGCCGGTCACGCCGGCGCCGAGCAGGGCGGGCGTGTTGGGCATTGCACGCACCACCGGCAGGTTGCCACCCAGCCAGCGTTCCAGCTGCGCGCTGGTGATGCCAGCGGCAATGGATACCACCAACGGCCGATTCGCCTGCGCCAGTGCCTGCAGCGACTGGCAGACCTCGCGCAGTACCTGCGGCTTTACTGCCAGCAGCCAGGTGTTGCCCTGTGCGGCGGCATCGGCGGCGTTGTCGTGCACCTGCACGCCGAAATCGGTGGCCAGTGATCCGCGCAGTGCGGCCACCGGTTCGGCCACGTGGATGTGCGCGGCCGGCACGCCCTGGCGGATCAGGCCGGCGATCAGGCTGCGCGCCATGTT
The DNA here is from genome assembly GCF_056481725.1 of Stenotrophomonas sp. 85239_Sma. Taxonomy (NCBI): domain Bacteria; kingdom Pseudomonadati; phylum Pseudomonadota; class Gammaproteobacteria; order Lysobacterales; family Lysobacteraceae; genus Stenotrophomonas; species Stenotrophomonas sp. 85239_Sma. Next base: position 1,100,690 of record NZ_CM151163.1, read on the forward strand.
GCCGCCGCCGATGAAGGTGATGGAATCAGCTGCCATGGAAGTCTCCTTGGAAAATCAGGCCGGGCGCGGGCGCGCGCCGAACAGGGCGGTGCCGATGCGCACCAGGTTGGCGCCCTCGGCGATGGCTTCGGCGTAGTCGCTGCTCATGCCCATCGACAGGGTGTCGACCTGCGCGTGCTGGGCGGCCAGCGACTGGAAAAGGATGCGCATGCGCACGAACGCATCCCGACGGCGCTCGGCCTCGGGCCATGGCGCGGGAATCGCCATCAGGCCGCGCAGGCGCAGCTGGGGCTCGGCGGCAATCGCGGCGGCCAATGCGTCCACGGCCTCCGGCGCACAGCCGTGCTTGCTGGACTCATCGTCGATGTTGACCTGGATCAGCACGTTCAGCGGGCCGCGCGCGGCCGGGCGATGGCGCGCCAGCGCCGTCACCAGCTTGGGCCGGTCCACGCTCTGCACCCAGTCGAAATGGGTGGCCACGGCGTCGGCCTTGTTCGACTGCAGGTGGCCGATCAGGTGCCACTCCAGCGCCAGGTGCTGCAGCGCCTGCATCTTGGCCAGCGCTTCCTGCACATAGTTCTCGCCGAAGGCATGCTGGCCCTGTGCGGCCAGCGCGGCCACGGCCTCGGCCGGTTGGGTCTTGGAAACGGCCAGCAGGCGCGGATCGGGCCGGCCGGCCGCCTCGGCGGCAGCATGCAGGTTGCTCAGGATCTGGGGCAGGGGAGTGGCCACGTAACGCGTTCCGTTGAATCAGGAGGCTATACTGCCGCCCGGGGAAAGATCCTTCCAGTCGAAGCCGTTATTGGGGAGTAGCCGCTCATGGATATCGCCGAACTGCTGGCGTTTTCCGTAAAGAACAAAGCGTCCGACCTGCATCTGTCCGCAGGCCTGCCGCCGATGATCCGCGTGGACGGCGACGTTCGCCGGATCAACATTCCAGCCCTGGACCACAAGCAGGTCCACGCGCTGGTGTACGACATCATGTCCGACAAGCAGCGCCGCGATTACGAGGAATTCCTCGAAGTGGACTTCTCCTTCGAGATTCCGTCGCTGGCGCGCTTCCGTGTGAATGCGTTCAACCAGAACCGCGGCGCCGGTGCGGTGTTCCGTACCATTCCGTCCGAGGTGCTCACCCTCGAGGACCTGGCCTGCCCGCCGCTGTTCCGCGAGGTGATCCAGCAGCCGCAGGGCCTGATCCTGGTGACCGGCCCGACCGGTTCGGGCAAGTCGACCACGCTGGCGGCGATGATCGACTACATCAACAAGAACGAATACGGCCACATCCTCACCGTCGAGGATCCGATCGAATTCGTGCATACCTCGCAGAAGTGCCTGATCAACCAGCGCGAGGTGCACCGCGACACGCATGGCTTCAATGAAGCACTGCGCTCGGCACTGCGTGAGGACCCGGACATCATCCTGGTCGGCGAGTTGCGCGACCTGGAAACCATCCGCCTGGCGCTGACCGCCGCGGAAACGGGCCACCTGGTGTTCGGCACCCTGCACACCAGCTCGGCGGCCAAGACCATCGACCGCATCATCGACGTGTTCCCGGCCGGCGAAAAGCCGATGGTGCGTTCGATGTTGTCCGAGTCGCTGCGCGCGGTGATCTCGCAGGCGCTGCTGAAGAAGGTGGGCGGCGGCCGTACCGCGGCATGGGAAATCATGGTCGGCACCCCGGCCATCCGCAACCTGATCCGCGAGGACAAGGTGGCGCAGATGTACTCGGCCATCCAGACCGGCCAGCAGTACGGCATGATGACCCTGGACCAGCACCTGCAGGACCTGGTCAAGCGCAGCCTGATCACCCGCAACCAGGCCCGCGAGTACGCCAAGGACAAGCGCCTGTTCGAGTAAGGCGGGGCCGCAACGGGGCGGCGTGCGCCAGTGCGCCGCCGTACCCGTGCCGTTTCCTCCACCGACCGTTTCCTGGTACATGCCCCATTGGGAGCCCGCCGTGAACACCACCGCGACCACCATCGATTTCACTTCGTTCCTCAAGCTGATGGCGCACCAGCGCGCCTCGGACCTGTTCATCACGGCCGGCATGCCGCCGGCGATGAAGGTCAACGGCAAGATCTCGCCGATCACGCAGACCCCGCTCACGCCGCAGCAGAGCCGCGACCTGGTCCTCAACGTGATGACCCCGGCGCAGCGCGAGGAATTCGAGAAGACCCACGAATGCAACTTCGCCATCGGCCTGTCCGGCGTCGGTCGCTTCCGTGTCAGCTGCTTCTACCAGCGCAACCAGGTCGGCATGGTGCTGCGTCGCATCGAGACGCGCATCCCGACCGTGGAAGAACTGAGCCTGCCGCCGATCATCAAGACGCTGGCGATGACCAAGCGCGGCATCATCCTGTTCGTCGGTGCCACCGGTACCGGTAAATCGACCTCGCTGGCGGCGATGATCGGTTACCGCAACCAGAACTCGACCGGCCACATCATCACCATCGAAGACCCGATCGAATTCGTGCACAAGCACGAGGGCTGCATCATCACCCAGCGCGAGGTCGGCATCGATACCGACAGCTGGGAAGCCGCGCTGAAGAACACCCTGCGCCAGGCGCCGGACGTGATCATGATCGGCGAGGTGCGTACCCGCGAAGGCATGGACCACGCCATCGCGTTCGCTGAAACCGGTCACCTGGTGCTGTGCACCCTGCATGCCAACAACGCCAACCAGGCGATGGACCGCATCGTCAACTTCTTCCCGGAAGACCGCCGCAACCAGCTGCTGATGGACCTGTCGCTGAACCTCAAGGGTGTGGTCGCGCAGCAGCTGGTGCCGTCGCCCGATGGCCGCTCGCGCAAGGTGGCGATGGAGATCCTGCTGGGCACGCCGCTGGTGCAGGACTACATCCGCGACGGCGAGATCCACAAGCTGAAGGAAGTGATGAAGGACTCGGTCCAGCTGGGCATGAAGACCTTCGACCAGAGCCTGTTCGAGCTGTACCAGGCCGGCGAGATCAGCTACGAGGACGCGCTGCGCTACGCCGATTCGCAGAACGAAGTACGCCTGCGCATCAAGCTCAGCCAGGGCGGCGACGCGCGCACCTTGTCGCAGGGGCTGGATGGCGTGGAGATTTCCGAGATCCGGTGACCCGGCCGGGCGCCTGCGGGCGCCCGCTGCTCCGGGATGACCGCGGCGCCGGATGCACGCCCGCGTGAACCTGCCAGGGAGGCCTGCATGCGTGTGACTACGAGCGTGATACTGGCCATCGCCGTGCTGCTGCAGGCCGGTTGTGCCCGTACCCCCGAACCGGCAGCCGCGGCCGAGGGCTGCGACGATCCACAGGCGCATGCCTGGTATCTGCTGCCACCGCCTGCGACGAAGCACGGCGGCGACCTGCCACCGTTCATCGATTTCACCGGGTCAGCGAGGACGATCTATGATGCCCGGTTACGGGATCTCGATGGCTTGCCGGAGCCGTCGTTCCGCTGTGGCAGCGTACCGGCACAGGCATATCGCTTCGTCTGGGATCCTGCATTCTTCCCGGGCGTGCTCATTCGCGCGCAGCGCAATGCAGCGGGCCACGCGTGGATCGTCGGGCGCAGTGCGCGCGATTTCGAGATTTCCGGATCGTTACCCGGAAGCCCAGCCACCGTCATCAAGGGTGGCACGTGCGCTCCACCGCGCGCGCTGAGTGCGCAGGAATGGAACGCCATCGCCGCCGCGTTTGCGCTGTTGCAGGGCGAAGATTCGAGCGCTGGGCTTGACGGCTCATCGTGGATGTTCGAGTCCGTGGTGGACGGCGAGCAGCGTTGGTTCGCACGATGGGTGCCGCGGGATCCGGCGTTCCGCAACACCGGCAGGATGATGGTGGAACTGGCGGGTTGCACTGACACCCTGCAGGGCATGGAGTGACGGGCACCACAGGCGATTGATGAATTCCGGTCATGACCGACTGCCATCCAGTCGGTTCAATCCACCGCCAGTGCAGGCGTATCGTCAGCGCTCCCCCTCTGGAGCACGACGATGCAGACACGTGAACTCGGCCGCAGCGGCCTGAAGGTTTCCGCCCTGGGCCTGGGCTGCATGGGCCTGACCCATGCCTACGGCCAGCCGGTGGAGCGCAGCCAGGGCATCGCCCTGCTGCAGGCCGCCGTCGAGCGTGGCGTGACCTTCTTCGACACCGCCGAGGTGTATGGCCCGTACACCAACGAAGACCTGCTCGGCGAAGCGTTGGCGCCGTATCGCGACACGCTGGTGATCGCCACCAAGTTCGGCTTCAAGGACGCGCGCGTCGATACCGGTCTGGACAGCCGCCCGGAGAACATCCGTGCGGTGGCCGAAGCCAGCCTCCGGCGCCTGCGTACCGACCATATCGACCTGTTCTACCAGCACCGCGTGGACCCGAACGTGCCGATCGAAGATGTGGCCGGCACCGTGCGCGACCTGATCGCCGAAGGCAAGGTCGGCCACTTCGGCCTGTCCGAGGCCAGCGCCGCCACCGTGCGCCGTGCGCATGCGGTGCAGCCGGTCGCCGCCGTGCAGAGCGAGTACTCGCTGTGGTGGCGCGAACCGGAGCGCGAGCTGCTGCCGACCCTGCAGGAACTGGGCATCGGCTTCGTGCCGTTCAGCCCGCTGGGCCGCGGCTTCCTGACCGGCGCGATCAACGCCGACACCACCTTCGACGCCAACGACTTCCGCAACAGCGTGCCGCGTTTCCAGGTGGAAGCACGCCGCGCCAACCAGGCGCTGGTGGATCGCATCGGCACGATTGCTGCGGCGCGTGGCGCGACGCCGGCACAGGTGGCACTGGCCTGGTTGCTGGCACAGGCGCCGTGGATCGTGCCGATCCCGGGCACCACCAAGGTCCATCGCCTGGAAGAAAACCTGGGCGCGGTCGACCTGCAACTTGCGCCGGAGGAATTGCAACGCATCGCGCAGGCGCTGGATGAAGTGTCGATCGTCGGCGAGCGCTACAACGCGCAGCGCGCGGCCCAGGCCAAGGGCTGATCACCAGCCGGGTACGGACACCCATCATGGTGGGGGCGGATCGATGGTGGTGGGTGCGGACCGTTGGTGGTGGGTGCGGACCGTTGGTCCGCACTCCTTAACCCTCACCCCATCGGCCCGCGCAGCGCATCAAGCACCGTGCGCATCGCCACCGTCACGTGGCGGCGCGACGGGTAATACGCGTAGTAGCCATCGAAGTGCGGGCACCAGTCGTCCAGCACCGACTGCAGGCGGCCATCGTCCAGCATCGGTTGCACCTGGTCCTCCGGCAGCCAGGCCAGCCCGCTGCCAGCCAGCGCGGCGGCGCGGGTCATGCCCATGGTGTTGAAGGTCCACTGGCCTCTCACGCGCACGCTCAGTTCGTTGCCGTCCTGGCCGAAATCCCACGGCATCAGCCCGCCATGCGTGGGCAGGCGCAGGGTCACGCAGTTGTGCTGGGCCAGGTCATCCGGGTGCTGCGGCACCACGTGCTGGCGGAAGTAGCTGGGCGCGCCGACCACGCGCATGCGCAGCGGCGGGCTGATCGGTACCGCGACCATGTCGCGCGCCAGTCGCTCGCCGAGGCGGATGCCGATGTCGTAGCGCTCGGCGACGATGTCGGCCAGCCCGTAGTCGGCAGCCAGTTCCACCTTCAAATCCGGATACTGCTGCAGCAGCGGCGCCAGCCGTGGCCACGCGATGTACTCGGCGGCGTGGCCGGTGGCATTGATGCGGATGGTGCCGGCCGGGCGTTCACGGTATTCGGCCAGCGCGGCCAGTTCGTCCTCGATCTCGGCCAGGCGCGGAGCGAGGGTCTCGAGCAGGCGGGCGCCAGCTTCGGTGGTGGACACGCTGCGGGTGGTGCGGGTCAGCAGGCGCACGCCCAGGCGCTGTTCCAGCCCGCGCATGGCATGGCTGAGCGCGGACTGGGAAACACCCAGCTGGGCGGCGGCCCGGGTGAAGCTGCCCTCGCGGGCGACGTGGACGAAGGCCTGCAGGTCGTTGAGGTTTTCACGGGGCATGCAGGGATGATACGGCTCCCGGATTGAACGGGCCCGTCGATTTCCCGTACTCCGGTTCGTCGTAACGGTACATCCAACGCAAGGAGCTTCCGCATGAGCACTGAAAGGCCCAAGGGCCCGGCTTCGTACTTCCCCTCCATCGAGAAAACCTACGGCCAGCCGGTGGCGCACTGGCTCGGGCTGCTGGCGGGCAGGAAGGGCCTGAAACACATGGAGCTGGTCAGCTTCCTGAAAAGCGAACATGGGTTGGGCCATGGCCATGCCAACGCGCTGGTGGCGCACCATCTGGCCGGGAAGGGATGAGGCAGGCAACGCTGGGCTGAACGGCCGTGTGGGGCACCCGCCACACGGCATCAGGGTCGGGCAGACTGGGCGTCCATCCCGAGGCAGGACGCCCCCATGCAGGTCACGCTGGACGCGATCACCGTCGACAACTACGAAGCCGTGTGCGACCTCGAGGTCAGCCAGGCGCAGCAGGACTTCGTGGCCGGCAATACCTGGTCGCTGGTGCAGGCCGCATTCAATCCCGGCTACCAGACCCGCGCCATCCTGGCCGATGGCGAGCTGGTCGGGTTCTTCATGTGGGTGCCGGAAACGCCGCAGCGGACGTCGATCTGGCGCTTCATGGTCGATCAGCGCTGGCAGGGGCGTGGCATCGGGCGCCGCGCGCTGGAACTGGCGCTGGTGCAGATCCGGGCAACGCCCGGCCTGGTTGAGATCGAGATCTGCTACAACCCGCGCAATCCGGTCGCCGGCGCCTTCTACAGCAGCTTCGGATTCGTCGAGACCGGCATGGACGAAGACGGTGAGGACATGCTGGCCGTGCTGCCCGTCGTGGACCCGGGATAACCTGAATGGGCGGGCCTGACTGAACGATTTCATCTGCAACTGTCATGCAGATCGTGTCTAATATCGCTCCCCACCTGCTGTTCCCCCACCCGCATGTCCCTTCCCTCCCATGGCCCCGCGCCGTGCGACGACGCTGACGGCCACCTGGTCACCGCCGGTCCGCTGACCCCGCCGCCCGACAGTGCCGGCACCACCGCCGACGAGAAAGCGCTGCGTCACTCGATTACCGAGGACGTGCAGGGCATGGTGCTGGCCACGATGGTGGCCTCGCTGGGCCTGGCCATCTTCGCCAAGGGCGGGCTGATGATCGGCGGCATGGCCGGCATGGCCTTCCTGCTGCACTACGCGATGGGCTGGAACTTCGGCCTGGTGTTCGTGCTGGTCAACCTGCCGTTCTACTGGGTGGCGTTGCGGCGCATGGGCTGGGAATTCACCCTGAAGACCTTCGCCGCGGTCACCGCCTGTGGCGTGCTGACCGACCTGCTGCCGCGCTGGATCGACTTCTCGCACATCAATCCGCTGTATTCGGCGATCGTCGGTGGCGCGCTGTCCGGCCTGGGCATCCTGTTCTTCATCCGCCACCGCGCCAGCCTCGGTGGCATCGGCATCCTGGCGGTGTACCTGCAGCGCACCCGCGGCTGGAGCGCGGGCAAGGTGCAGATGTCCTACGACGCCTGCCTGATGGTGGCCGCGTTCTTCGTGCTGTCGCCGTCGAAGGTGCTGTACTCGGCCATCGGCGCGGTGGTGCTCAGCCTGGTGCTGATGTTCAACCACCGCCCCGGCCGCTACATGGGCGTGTGACGATTCGACGGTAGTGCCGGCCGCTGGCCGGCACCACCTGCGGCATCCCGAGGTTGCCGGCCAGCGGCCGGCACTACCGGGCCGCGTTCAACCACGGCGGCGACAGCTTCAGCAGCCGCGCATGCACCGGGCAGTCCTCGGCGTGCGCACCGGGCAGGTAGCCCAGGCTCATCAGGAACTCACCGGTGATCTCGCCGCCGGTGAAGCGGAAGGTCTTCTTGAACAGCTTCACCCAGTCGGCCTTGCTGCGCGGGTGATGTGCATCCAGCCAGCCCGCGAAGCTGCCATGGCTGGCCCGCAGCTGCTGGATCACCTGCGCGTTGTGGATCGCCGCCAGCACCTTCAGCCGGTTGCGGATGATGCCCGTGTCCGACAGCAGGCGTTCGATGTCCTGCTCGGCATACGCCGCCACGCGGTCCACATCGAAGCCGTCATAGGCCGCGCGGAAACCCTCGCGCTTCTTCAGGATCGTTTCCCAGCTCAACCCGGCCTGGTTGATTTCCAGCACCAGCCGCTCGAACAGCTCGCGCTCGTCACGCTGCGGAAAGCCGTACTCGTTGGCGTGGTAGTAGTCGTGCACCGGATGACCCGGGGCGATGAGGCAGTAGCCGCTCATGGGGAAGACTCGTTGGATTCGGGTTCGGGATCGATGGCCACCGCAGGGCGCCCACCGATGGACAGCATCGGCCAGCGCGGCGGTTCGAGCGAGAGTTCGCCATCACGCAGGGCCTGGTTGATCGCTTCGGCCTGGCCGCTGACGGTGCCGAACAGCGAACCGGCCCGGCGCCACTGGGAATTCCTGCCACGTGCGTACAACACGCAGTCCGGCCCACGGTGGGTGTACAGCTCGCACAGCAGCACATCGCCGCTGCCATCGCCATCCAGGTCCCGATGCACGATCAGGCAGTCGCGCTCGCTCTGGGCGCAGGATTCGCCATTGATCGAGCGCGTGGCCAGTGCCTGCCACCAATCGTCCGGTGGCGAGCTCGATCCCTTGGCAAGCTTCAGCGCGCGCTGCAGGGCGGCGACGTCCTGCAGACCCTTGTCGAGGCGTTGTCCGTCGTCCCAGCGTGAAGTACGTGCCAGTGCGGCAGCGATCACCTGTGGCGCGTTGGCATCGGCGGTGATCGCCGGATCACGCTCCAGCTCGCGCAGCGCCTGCACGCCACGGCGCCCAAGATCGAAGCGCAGCACGTTGACGTCAGTGCTGGTGATCGCCGGCGGGTCCGCGCGCAGGCGCGCCAACTGGCTGGACAGGGCCAGCCGTACCGGGTCCAGCAGCGGCGAGTTGCCCAGCAGCGCCAGTGCCAACACCGCCCAGCACATCCAGCGGTTGACCGGCTCCAGCGCCTGCAGCCAACGGCCCTGCCGGCGCAGCACCGCCAGTGCATAGCCCACGGCATAGCCGGCCACGGCCAGTGCGATCAGCACCGCCCAGAACCGGTCCACCGTCCAGCCGTACTGCATCACGCGCAGGCCCAGCGCATACAGCGCCAACGCCGCGTAGACCGGTAACGCCAGCAGGCTGGCCTCGACCAGCCGGCGCAGCACGACGGGGTAGGGGGCGGTGTCATCGCCCTGCTGGTAGACCGCATTGGTGAAGGTCACCAGCAACAGCGACAGCACCAGCAGCAGGCTGGCGGCCGAGCGGGTCTTCCACAAAGGCTCCAGCCCGGTGAGCGGCAGGCTCAGCACGAACAGCACGGCGATGAACGACAGCAGCGGCAGCAGCCCGCGGCAGATCGCGAACAGCACCTGGCGGGTGATCTGGATCGCGCGGTGCTGGGTGCGCCCGATCAGCACGCCGAATCCGGCCAGGCTGCCGGTGGCCAGCGCGATGAACGCGTCCTGCCGGAACAGGTCGCGGAAGAAGGTCACGTCCAGCAGCTGGAACAGTGCCGCCCACAGCCACAGCAGCAGCCAGGTCAGGCCAGTGAACAGCGCCGCCAGCGCCAAGGTCAGGCCGTTCTGCCAGGCGCGCTCGAACAGCTCCGGATAGCTGGCGCGCCAATGCCCGTGCTGCAGCTGGAACTGCCACCAGGGCAGTACCACGAACACCGCCACGGCCATGCCCAGGGTCAGCGGGAACTGCAGCGGGCCCGATTCCAGCGCGATCTCGCCATTGAGGTTCCAGCCGACCCAGGCGGCCAGCGCCAGCACCACCGCTGAGCCGAGCATGGCCTGCAGCCACAGGCGGCGCTGGCCCAGCTCGACCAGGCTCAGCGCCACCGCGCTGGGAATGGCCAGCACCCAGGCGTACCAGCAGTAGCGCCAGCCGATATCGCGGAACGGCCACGCTTCGGACAGCTCCTGCGCGGCATACAGCATCAGGCCCTGCAGCAGCGCGATCAGGACGATGGCGCTGCGTGCCGGCAGGGTCAGTGGCAAAGAGGGCTGCATCGACGACCTTCCATGGCAAAGTGCCATCGTAGCCGATCGACGCGCGCGTCCATCGCGCGACCATCCCGCCCCCAGCAGGTAGAATGGGGGCATGCCTGTAACGCCGACTTCCCTCGCCGATCACCTGCTCGTCGCGCTGCCGTCGCTGCTCGACGCGACCTTTGCCCGCAGCGTCGCGCTGATCTGCCAGCACGACGAGAACGGTGCGATGGGCGTGCTGGTCAACCAGCCGTCCGAGTACACGCTGGGTGAAGTGCTCGCGCAGATGGACATCACCACCGGCGATGGCGACCTGCAGGCGCGCATGGTGCTCAATGGCGGCCCGGTGCATCCCGAACGCGGCTTCGTCATCCACGACGACGGGCGGGCGTGGGATTCCAGCCTGACCGTGGGCGAAGGCCTGTACCTGACCACCTCGCGCGACATCCTTGAAGCGATGGCGCGCGGCGAAGGCCCGGCCAATGCCGTGGTTACCCTGGGCTGTGCCGGTTGGGGGGCAGGGCAGCTGGAAAGCGAGCTGTCCGAGAACAGCTGGCTGACCGTGCCGGCCGACGCCGAGCTGGTGTTCCAGCTGCCGCTGGAGCAGCGCTGGCAGGGTGCGGCCTCGCGCATCGGCGTGGACCTGTTCCGGCTGACCGACTACAGCGGCCATGTCTGAGCCGGCCGCGCCCGCACCGGTTTCTCCTGCCCCGGCCATCCGCCGTGACGGCACCGTTCTGGGTTTCGATGTCGGCTCGCGGCGGATCGGCGTGGCCATCGGCAGTGCCTTCGCCGCCCATGCGCGCGCGGTGGCCGTGGTCGATGTGCACGGCAACGGCCCGGACTGGGCCGCGATCGAACGCCTGCTCAAGGAATGGAAGCCCGACGGCCTGGTGGTCGGCGACCCGCTGACCCTGGATGGCCAGGACCAGCCCAACCGCAAGCGTGCGCAGGGCTTCGCCCGCCAGCTGCGGGAGCGCTTCAAGCTGCCGGTGGTGATGATCGACGAGCGTTCCAGCTCGGTCGAGGCCGCCCGCCGCTTCGCTGTCGAGCGCGCCGAAGGGCGCAAGCGCCGACGCGATGCGGCCGCCCTCGATGCCGTGGCCGCGGCGGTGATCATCGACCGCTGGCTGTCGTCGCCGGACGACGGTACCCCCATTCCCTGACTGCACGACTCCCGCCATGACCGCACAGCAAATCGATGCCTCCGGACGCCTGCGCCACCTGCTGACCCTGGAGGGCCTGCCACGCGAAACCCTGCTGCAGCTGCTCGACCGGGCGGGGCAGATCCGCGACGCCGCGGTCGGCCGCGTCGGCAACAAGCGCCACGTGCTGGCCGGTTCGGCGGTATGCACGCTGTTCTTCGAACCGTCCACCCGTACCCGCAGCTCGTTCCAGCTGGCCGCGCAGCGCCTGGGCGCCGATGTGCTCAACTTCGATGCCTCGACCTCGTCCACGCGCAAGGGCGAAACCGCCTGCGACACGCTGCGCAACCTGGAAGCGATGGGCGTGCGCGGCTTCGTGGTGCGCCACCCCGATGATGGCGCCGTGGCCGCGCTGGCCGAAGCGGCGGGCGAGGGCACCGCGCTGATCAACGCCGGCGACGGGCGCAGCGCGCACCCGACCCAGGGCCTGCTGGACATGCTGACCCTGCGCCAGGCCAAGGGCCCGGACTTCTCAAAGCTGAAGGTGGTGATCGTCGGCGACGTGAAGCATTCGCGCGTAGCCCGCACCGACCTGCATGCACTGCGCACGCTGGGCGTGGGCGAGATCCGCGTGTGCGGCCCGCAGTCGCTGCTGCCGGACGACGAGACCCTGAAGGGCTGCGTGGTCGGCGATGATTTCGACGCGATGCTGGAAGGCGTCGACGCGCTGATGATGCTGCGCCTGCAGCGCGAGCGCATGGAAGAAGGCCTGGTGCCTTCGCTGGAGCAGTACCACGCCCAGTACGGCCTGACCAACGAACGCCTGGCGCGCGCGGGCAAGGATGCCGCGGTGCTGCACCCGGGCCCGATCAACCGCGGCGTGGAAGTCACCGACGAGGTGGCCGACGGCCCGCAGTCGTGGGTACTGCGCCAGGTCGCCAACGGCGTCGCCGTGCGCATGGCCGTGCTGGAAACCCTGCTGGGCTGACCGCTCTGGTGGGTGCCAACCTTGACGGCTTGGGTAGGTGCCGACCGTTGGTCGGCACAATGGGAATTCACCTTAAACTGCTTGGGTGGGTGCCGACCGTTGGTCGGCACAGAGCCATCAGTCCAATGAAGTGCCGAGCGTAGCCATTGATTGGCTACAGGCCTACCTGCATCGGAGTGTTTGCCCGATAGAAGGTGACTGCTGGCAAGCACACGCTTGTGCCGATGAATCGCGCACGCCTACGCCTTGGCCGCCATTCCCGGATCGGGCAATCCTACATCCTGACCACCGTCACCCAGGGCCGTCGACACTACTTCGAAGACGCCACTGCGGCGCAGGTCGTGATGGAGGTGTTCCGTCGCATTGATGATGAGGGCCTGACACACTCACTTGCCTATGTAGTCATGCCGGACCACATCCATTGGCTTGTGGAGCTCCGCGCGTTCTCGCTGGACTACATCATGCAACGCTTCAAATCGAGCAGTGCATTGCGGATCAACCGCATGCTGGGCAAGACAGGACCATTCTGGCAATCGAGCTATCACGATCACGCGATTCGTTCTGAAGAATCACTGTTTCGTCATGCGATGTACATCGTCGCCAACCCGGTCAGGGCGAACTTGGCGAGCTGCGTGGGAGAGTATCCGTATGCCTGGTGCCGATGGGAGATCGATGGGAGGTACCAAGCAATGGATTACCCCGAAGCGGAGAGATAGTGCCGACCAACGGTCGGCACCCACCCATACCCAAGCCGACCAACGGTAGGTATCCACCAACAGATGTTTCCCAGCAGAAGCTGCAGCTCAGCGCTTCTGCGCGAACAACCACGCCCACATCGTCGGGTCCGCATAGGTGGCGTCCCAGGCATTGTGGTTGCCCTGCGGGTACTCGGTGTAGCGCACATCGCGTGCGTGGGTGCTCTGGAATGCGGCGTGCAGCCTGCGGTCATCGTCCGGTGGCACCACGTCGTCCAGCGCACCGTGGAAGATCCAGATCGGCGTGTGCTGCAAGCGTTGCGCGATCACGGCATACGGATCGGCTTCCCGCGCGACCTGCTCGACGAACAGGGTCGGGCGCTTCGCGCGTGGCGCAAGTACCGCGCCGCACACGGGGACGATCGCGGCAAAGCGGCGCGGGTCGTCCAGGGCGATGTTCCAGCTGCCGTAGCCGCCCATCGACATGCCGGTCAGGTACTGCCGCGCCGGGTCTGCGCCGAATTCGGCAATCGTCGCGTCCAGCGCGGCCACCGCCGCACGATTGTTGCGGCCGCTCCATTCCTCGTGGCCTGGTACCTGCGGGAACACCACCAGGGCGGGGAAGTCGGGATGCTCGCGCAGGTAGGGCCCGAGCCCGGCCTGAGTCTGCTTGACACCGTCGCCGCCGCGTTCGCCCGAACCGTGCAGGAACAGGACCACCGGGACATGGGAGGCTGCGGGCGTCTCTCCGCGAGGACTGCGGGCCTGCAGGCCCGCGGGAATGAATACCTGGTAGTAGGCCGTATGCCCGTCCACCTTCACCGCGCGTGCTTCGAAGCGACCACGCGCGCTGTCCGGCAGCGAAGTGCAACCGCTCATCACCAGGAGGGCCAGCAGTGGCAGCCAGCGGAACAGCAAACGGACCATGGGGTTTCCCGAAGCGGCGAGATCGCCTGCATCGTAGTCCGCCGCCTTCGGTCCGGCATCATGCGCCGCATCACTCCGGGCGCGGGAAGCTGGCGATGATGTCCAGCTGCTCCTGCGCTTCGGCATTGCCGCCGGCGGCGGCCGCCTGCACCTGCGCGATGTCCGGGTGCAGCACCACCAGCAGCGGGTTCTCGCAGACCGGGCAGTCGTACTCGGTGGCGTCCTCGGCCAGCTCCATCTCCATGGCGCGCGAGCTGCCCTTCCATTCGCAGGCCGGGCAGGTGTGCTGCTGGTCGCGCCAGCCGGGCTGGAAGTAGTTTTCGATCGTTGTTGCCATGGATGTTCCAGGATGGAAAGCGGGTTGGAGCCCTGCACCGCCGGGATCCGGCCCAGCGGGGATCAGTGCAGCAGCACCAGCGTGGCCAGGCCAAGGAAGGTGAAAAAGCCCATCGAGTCGGTCACGGCGGTCAGGAAGATGCCGCTGGCCAGCGCCGGGTCGAAGCCGAAGCGTTTCAGGGTCAGTGGCACCAGCACGCCGGCCAGCGCGGCGAACAGCAGGTTGCAGGTCAGCGCGATGGCGATCACCGCCGACAGCCCGGGCGAGTGGAACCAGGCCAGCACGATCAGCCCCAGTACGGAACCCAGCATCACGCCGTTCAACAAGGCGACCCGTACTTCCTTCCACAGCAGCGTGCGCGCGTTGGACGCGCCCACCTGGCCCAGTGCCAGGCCGCGCACCATCAGCGCCAGCACCTGGGTACCGGCATTGCCGCCCAGGCCCGCCACGATCGGCATCAGCACGGCCAGTGCCACCAGCTTGTCGATGGTGCCTTCGAAGTGGCCGACCACGCTGGAGGCCAGGAAGGCGGTGCACAGGTTCACCGACAGCCACATCAGGCGCCGCCGCATGGCGCGCCAGACCGGGCTGAACAGATCCTCGTCCTCGTCCAGGCCGGCGGCGCCCAGCGCCTGGTGCTCGGCCTGGCCACGGATGATGTCGACCACGTCATCGATGGTGATGCGGCCGATCAGGATGTTGTTGTCGTCCACCACCGGCGCGGAGATCCAGTCATGGTCGGAGAACTGGCGGGCGACCTCCTGGTCGCTCTCGCCGACGTCGATGGCCGGCTGCTCGTCGTCGATCAGGCGGTTGATCGGGGTGGTGTCCTCGTGGGTCACCAGTGCCGCCAGCGACACCCGGCCGAGATACTGGTGGCGCCGGCTGACCACGAACAGGTGGTCGGTGTGGTCCGGCAATTCGCCGCGCAGGCGCAGGTAGCGCAGCACCACGTCGACATTGACGTCGGCGCGCACGGTCACCACGTCCGGGTTCATCAGGCGGCCGGCGCTGTCCTCGGGGTAGGACAGCACCTGTTCCAGGCGCTCGCGGTTCTCGCGGTCCATCGACTTGAGGACCTCGTCGATGACCGTATCCGGCAGGTCTTCGACCAGGTCGGCCAGATCGTCGATGTCCAGGTCTTCGACCGCGGCGATGATCTCGTCCGGGTCCATGTCCGCGAGCAGGCTCTCGCGCACGTCTTCGCCGACGTGGACCAGCACCTCGCCGTCATCTTCCGGGTCGACCAAGCCCCACACCACCTCACGCTTGCCTGGCGGCAGCGATTCAAGCAGGTTGCCGATCTCGGCCGGGGCCAGGGTGTTGACCAGGCGACGCACCGGGCCCAGCCGGCCGCTGTCCAGTGCATCGGACAACATCCGCAGTTGGCGCGCAGTCTTGTCGTGGCGTACAGCTTCAGCCATCGCAGCTCCCGCGGGATAAGAAAAGCCGCGATCCCGGCAAGGATGCGGCAACAGGGGTGTTCAGCGCGTCATTATCGCAAGGGGATGTTTCACCGGATACCCCGGCCGCGACGAGACGGGGTCAGATCCCTTTTCCTGCGGAAAAGGGATCTGACCCCAGGCGTGCATGCCCGGCGAGCGGGTGGTGTCAGGCCGTATCCGCCACCAGCGCCAGCCAGCGCTCGATGGCGCGGCGGTCGCGCGCGGCCAGCAGCTTCGGCGCACGGGCGCGCAGCGCACCCAGGTCGGCTTCGCGGATCGCGCGGCGCACCTCCAGCAACGTACCGGGATGCAGGCTGAACTCGCTCAGGCCCAGGGCCAGCAGCAGCGGGGTCATCCGCGCATCACCGGCCATCTCGCCGCAGACCGCCACCGGGACGCGGTGGCGTGCGCCGGTCTCGATCACCATCTGCAACAGCCGCAGCACTGCCGGGTGCAACGGTGAATACAACTCACCCAGTGCCTCGTTGTTGCGGTCGGCGGCCAGCAGGTACTGCACCAGGTCATTGGTGCCGATCGACAGGAAATCGACCAGATCGATGAAACTCTCCAGCGCCAGCGCCGCGGCCGGTACTTCGATCATCGCGCCCAGCGGCACGTGCTCGGACACCATGTGGCCTTCGCCGCGCAGCTGTTCGCCCAGCTTGAGCATGCGCCGGCGCACCGCCAGCAGTTCCTCGCGGGTGCTGACCATCGGCACCAGCACGCGCAGCTTGCCGTAGGCCGAGGCGCGCAGGATCGCGCGCAGCTGGGTGTCGGCCACCTTGGGCCGTGCCAGCGACAGGCGCACACCGCGCAGGCCCAATGCCGGGTTCTCTTCGTTGCTCAGGGTCAGGCCGGTGCGATCGGCCTTGTCCGCACCCAGGTCGAGCGTGCGGATGGTCACCGGCCGGCCGGTCATGCCCAGCGCGGCATCGCGGTAGGTCTGGAACTGTTCTTCTTCGTCCGGCAGTTCGTTGCGCTGCAGGAACAGGAACTCGGTGCGGTACAGGCCCAGCCCTTGAGCACCCAGCGCATGCGCGTGGGTGACGTCCTCCAGCGATTCGGCATTGGCCAGCAGGGCGATGTCGACCTGGTCGCGGGTACGGCTAGGCTTGCTGCGCAGGCGACCAAGCTCGCGCTGCTCGCGCGCGTGTTCCTTCAGGCGCGCGCGGTAGTCACGCAGGTTGTCTGCCAACGGGTTGGCGGTGATGCTGCCGTCGGCACCGTCGATGATCAGCACGTCGCCGTCAGCGATGCGGCTGAGCAGCTGCGGCACGTTGACGATCAAGGGCAGGTGCAGGCTGCGCGCCAGGATCGCGCTGTGCGACAGCGCGCTGCCGGCGGCGGTGACGATGCCGACCACCCCCTGTGCCTGCAGCTGCGCCAGTTCGGACGGAGCGATGTTGTCGCAGACCAGGATTTCACCGGCCAGGCCCTTCATCACCTGAGGGCGTTCGGGTTGCAGGAAGGCGTGGATGCGGCTGATCACATGGTCGAGATCGTCCATGCGGCTCTTCAGGTAGGCATCGTCCATGCCATCGAAGACCTTGGCCAGCCGGTCACGCTGCAGGCGCAGCGCATAGCCGGCGCTGTACGGGCCGCTGCGGATCAGCTCGTCCAGCCCCAGCAGCAGTTCGGGGTCATCCAGCAGCAGGGCATGCAGGTCGAGGAACTCGCCCACTTCATGGTTCAGTGCACCCTGCAGCCGCTGCCGCAGTTCGTGCATTTCCGTACGCGCCGCATCCACCGCACGGTGCAGGCGGGCCAGCTCGGCCTCGACCTGGTGGACGGCAATACGTTGCTCGGCCACTTCCAGCGCATGCGGCAGGCGTACGCGGGCCCGGCCCATTGCCGCGCCGCGGGCAGCACCGTGCCCGGCCAGCAGTTGTACCGGCCGCTGGCCGGAAGGGACCTGGCCGGCGCGTGCGCGTGGCACGCTCAGCTGTCCTCGTCGAAGCGGCGTTCGAACAGGCCGACCACCGCTTCCATCGCGGCGGCTTCATCTTCGCCGTTGATGCGCACGGTGACCGGGGTGCCCTGGCCGGCGGCCAGCAGCATCACGCCCATGATGCTCTTGGCGTTGATCTCACGGCCCTTGGCGGCCATGGTCACGTTGCAGCGGAACGGCGCCAGGGTCTGCACCAGCTTGGCGGTGGCCCGGGCATGCAGGCCCAGGCGGTTGCTGACGGTGAGTTCTCGTTCAAGCATCGTCGACTATCGCTCCATTACGGGTACCCGCCGCGGCTGTGGCGGGCAGTTGATCCAGTCCCTGTTCCGGATAATTCATCACCCGCAGCAACATCGGCAGGCTCAGCGCCGACACCCGGCGAACCGGGGTCCCCAGCCGGGCCAGCTGCCCGGCAAGGTTGGCGGGGCTGGCGCCGTACAGGTCGGTCAGGATCAGCACGCCTTCGCCGCTGTCGACCCGCCGCAGGGCGGCCGAGGCGAGCGGGAGCAGGGCGTCCAGGTCTGCGTCGAACGGTACTTCGAAAGCTTCGGTTTTCAGCGGCAACTGCCGCAGGAGCCGGGTCGCCACGTCAAGCAGGGCGGTCCCGACCCCAGGATGTGTTACGAGGAGAATGCCACAGGTCATTACTGCACGTTAACAGGTCAAGGTGAATCGGCGATAGCAGCAGATGAGGGGCACTGTGTCCCGTATTCAGCGTTACCGGGATCAGAGCCCTTTTCCCCTGGAAAAGGGATCCGACCCCATCCGTTTTTCGATGCCCGGCAGAGATTCATCCACGCATGGCGTGGATCTACTGTGTCGACCAAGGTCGACACTCACCAACAGCACACCGCACTGCCAGCCCACGGAAGCCGCTTTTGCTGTTGCCGACCAGCGGCCGGCACTACCAGCGGGTGCCGGGCGCAGCCCGGCCGACCCCCTCAATCCTGTTCGCGGTGGTAGGTGGCCACGTCTTCCCAGCCCTTCTCGCGGGCATGCCGCGCCATGCGTTCGGCCAGGAACACCGAACGATGCTTGCCGCCGGTGCAGCCGAATGCCACGGTCACATAGCTGCGGGTGCCATCGCCCAGTTTCGGCAACCAGGTATCGAGGAAATCCATCAGCTGGGCCAGGTAGCGCTGCACGTCCGGCTGCGCTTCCAGGTAGTCGCGCACGCCGGGCTCGCGGCCGCTGAGTGCGCGCAGGTCCGGGTCCCAGTGCGGATTGGGCAGCACGCGGGTGTCGAACACGAAGTCCGCCTCGGCCGGTACGCCGCGCTTGTAGGCGAACGATTCGAACAGGAGCGACAGGCGAGTGGCGTGGTCCAGCGCGAACTCGGTGATGATCCGCCGCCGCAGCTGGTGCACGTTGAGCGTACTGGTGTCGATCACCGCATCGGCCTCGCGTCGCAGCGGGGCGGTCAATTCACGTTCGCGGGCGATCGCTTCGGGCAGTGACAACCCCAGCTGGCTCAGCGGATGGCGACGACGGGTATCGGCGTAGCGCTTGAGCACCGTTTCGTCGTTGGCCTCGAAGAACAGCACCTTCACTTCCACGCCGGCATCGGTGGCCAGCTTCCGCCAGTCGCCCAGCTGGCTCAGGTCGGCCTGGCCGCGCACGTCGATGCCCACCGCCAGCCGGCGCGGCGCGCTGCCGTCGTGGTTGGCCAGCAGGCTGCGCACGAAGTCCGGTAGCAGGTGGATCGGCAGGTTGTCCGAGCAGTAGTAGTCCTGGTCCTCGAAGGTCTTCAGGGCGACGGATTTACCCGAGCCGGACAGGCCGCTGACGATGATCAGGGTCGGGGCGGAGGGGGTGGCGGTGCTCATGGACAGGCTCTTCGAAGGGCGGGGAATCAGGGTGTTCGCCGTTCCAGCAGGTTGCTGTGGCGGGCGATGAACATCGCTGCCGGGTCAATGCCCTTGGTGCGCAGGATGTGCAGGCGGGTCGCGGCCTCGGTCAGCACGGCCAGGTTGCGACCGGGCATCACCGGCAGGGTGATCAGCGGAACGTCCAGGTCCAGCACATGGCGGGTACCCGAGTCGCCGGTCAGGCGCTCGTAACCATGCGGGGTGGGTTCGGTCATCGGCTTGGTCAGGTGGACGATCAGCCGAAGGTACTTGTTCTTCTTTACAGCCGTGTCGCCGAACATCTCGCGCACGTTCAGCACGCCCAGGCCGCGCACTTCCAGCAGGTCCTGCAGCAGTTCCGGGCAGGTGCCGTCGAGCACGTCCGGGGCAATCTGGGTGAATTCGGGGGCGTCGTCGGCGACCAGGCGGTGGCCGCGGCTGAGCAGTTCCAGCGCCAGCTCGCTCTTGCCCGACCCGGCCTCGCCGGTGATCAGCACGCCGATGGAATAGATCTCCATGAAAACGCCATGCAGGATCACCCGCGGCGCCAGCGTGCGCGCCAGGTGGTAGGACAGGTGGTTGAGCAGTTCGTGGCCGCGCTTGGGCGACAGCCACAGGGGGGTACCGGATTCATCGGCGGCGGCGCGCAGGTCTTCCGGGCACGCCTGGTTGCGGGTCAGCACCAGCGCCAGCGGATGCGACTGCATGATCTTTTCGATGGTCTCCCACCGCTGGCGCGGTTCCAGCGCATCCAGCCAGGACAGTTCCTCGGTGCCCAGGATCTGCACCTTGTTGGGATAGATGGCATTGAGGTAGCCGGCCAGCGAGGGACGCCGCGAGACCGTGTTGCCGGCCTCCAGCTCGCGCTTCTCGCCGGATTTGCCGGCGGCCCAGCGCAGCCCCAGCCGCTCGCGCTGCTGTTCGAACAGTTCACGGGCGGTGATGCTGGTATTCATGCGGCACTCGCAGGCGGGGTCATGTCCAGCGCCTCGCGCAGGGCCCGGGCGTCGCCCGCTTCGCGCAGGGCCAGGCGGATGTCCGGTGCCGAGAACAGTTCGGCCAACTCGGACAGCAGCATCAGGTGCTGGTGGGTGTAGTGGGCGGGGACGGCCATCGCGAACACCAGGTCCACCGGCTCGTCGCCGCCGAAGTCGACCGGGGTGGCCAGCCGCAGCAGCGCGCCACGTGGGCGGTCCAGGGTCGGCGCGCGGCCGTGGGGGATGGCGATACCGTGGCCGATCGCGGTGCTGCCCAGCGCTTCGCGCTGGCACAGGTTCAGATAGATCTGTTCGGCGTTGGCCTGGCGGCAGGCCAGCAACCCGGCGGCGGCCTGCAGGACGCTGTCACGGTCGGTGGCCGTGCAGAGCTGGGTCTGCACGGCCGCCAGGAGGTCAGTCAGGGGCATGTCTGCGGGGAACGGTGGCGATCAGCCGCCATTGTCGCCCACCGGCAGCGGTGCGTGCTGCTGTTTTTTCTCCTTGTGCTTGATCACCAGGCGGTCAAGCTTGTCCGCAAGCAGGTCGATCGCGGCATACATGGTCTGGCCGCCGGCCTCGGCGTGCAGGGTCTGCCCCGGAATGTTGAGGCTGGCGTCGACGTGGTGTTCGGTCTTCTGCAGCTTGAGGGTCACCCGCGCTTCGCAGTGCTGGTCGAAGTGTTTTCCGATCCGGGCCAGCTTTTCCTCTACATAGGACTGCAGGGCCGGGGTGACTTCGACGTCTTTGCCAAACGTTTCGATGCGCATCGGGTTTCTCCTGTGTTCGGATGTGCCAATGAACCTCTCCGCCGGGTGCGGCGGCGCGTCAAGCGATTCTGACCCTTTCGTGCGAGGCGGAGATGTTCATGGCTTCACGATACTTCGCCACGGTGCGTCGCGCTACTGGGATTCCCGACGATTTGAGCAGCTCAGCCAGCTTGGCGTCAGAAAGCGGCTTGCGCGGGTTCTCATCGTCGATCAGGCGCCGGATCATCGCCTGGATGGCCGTGCTGGACGCCTCGCCACCGCCGTCGGTATCGATGCCCGAGGCGAAGAAGGCGCGCAGCGGCAGGGTGCCGCGCGGCGTACGTACGTGCTTGCGGGCGATCGCACGCGACACCGTGGATTCGTGCAGGCCCAGCTCGGCGGCGATCTCGCGCAGGGTCAACGGGCGCAGCGCCTGTTCACCGAATTCGAGGAAGCCGGCCTGTTGCAGGATCAGGCTGCGCACCACCCGCAGCAGGGTTTCGCCGCGCTGCTGCAGGCCCTTCAGCAGCCAGCGCGCCTCCTGCAGCTGGGCGCGCAGGTAGCCGGCGTCGGCCTCGCCACAGCGGCGGATCAGCTGCTCGTAACCGCGGTGGATCACCACCTTCGGTCCGGCATGGCCGGCCAGCGCCGCGCGCCAGATGCCGTTCTGCCGCCACACCACGACATCGGGCACCACGTAGGTGTCCTGCGAAAGCGGTGCGATCTGCGTACCCGGACGCGGGTCCAGCGAGCGCAGCAGGGCGACCGCCGTGTCGACCTCGTCCAGGGGCTGCTTCAGTTCATGGGCCAGCCCGGCGACGCCACTGCGCGGCAGCCGTTCCAGCGGGCCTGCGGCGATCTGTCGCGCCAGTGCCAGCCCCGGCGTGTCGCCAGGCAGCACGTCCAGCTGCAGCTGCAGGCATTCGCCAAGCGTGCGCGCGGCAACGCCGACCGGGTCGAAACGCTGGATACGGTGCAGCACCGCGAGGATTTCATCCTCATCGGCATGGACTGCCGGCAGCAGGGTTTCGGCGATGGTGGCCAGCGGTTCGCGCAGGTAGCCGTCGTCGTCCAGCGCATCGATCAGTGCAGCGCCGATGCTGCGGTCATGCGTGGAAAGGTGCGACAGGTGCAGCTGCCACAGCAGGTGGTCGGCCAGCGTTTCGGTTTCGGCCACGCGCTCGGCGGCACTGCCGGTGTCATCGTCATCGTCGAAGCTGCCGCCACTGCCGGCGGCACTCCAATCGAGTTCGGCCGGCGCCCAGTCGTCGCCGTTGTCGGTGCGTTCGGCGGGCGCGTCGGCATCCGCGCTGTCGCTGCCTTCATTGGCGGCACTGCTGTCGTTGCTGTCGGCCCAGTCCAGCAGCGGATTGCTTTCCACGGCCTGGGCGATTTCAAGCTCCAGTTCGGTCGTGGACATCTGCAGCAGCTTGATCGCCTGCTGCAGCTGGGGCGTGAGCACCAGGTGCTGTCCCAACGATGTCTGCAGCCGAGTCTTCATGCCTGTGCCGAACGGAAGGAAAGGGACCCGGCGCCTGCGGTCACAGCTTGAAGGAATCCCCAAGGTAGACGCGACGTACGTCGGCGTTGTCCAGGATCGCCTCGGGCGAGCCCTGGGCCAGCACGGTGCCCTCGGCGAGGATATACGCGCGGTCGCAGATTCCCAAGGTCTCGCGCACGTTGTGGTCGGTGATCAGCACGCCGATGCCACGCTGCTTGAGATGGGTGACGATGCGCTGGATTTCACCCACCGAGATCGGGTCGACACCGGCAAATGGTTCGTCGAGCAGGATCAGGCGCGGCTGTGCGGCCAGTGCGCGGGCGATCTCGCAGCGACGACGTTCGCCACCGGACAGGCTGGCGCCGAGCTGGTCGGCAACATGGCCCAGCTGCAGTTCGTCGAGCAGGCTGTTCAATTCGCGTTCGCGGCCGGCCGAATCCAGGTCTTCGCGCAGCTCCAGTACCAGGCGCAGGTTGTCGGCCACGGTCAGCTTGCGGAACACCGACGGTTCCTGCGGCAGGTAGCCCACGCCCTGTTTGGCACGGGTGTACATCGGGTCGCTGGTGATGTCCTTGCCATCGAGCACGATGCTGCCGGCATCGGCGGCGACCAGGCCGACGATCATGTAGAAGCAGGTGGTCTTGCCGGCGCCGTTGGGGCCGAGCAGGCCCACCACTTCGCCAGCGTCGAGGGTCAGCCCGAAGTCCTTGACGACTTCGCGCTGCTTGTAGCGCTTGCGCAGGCCCTTGGCGACGAGCATTACTTCTTGCTCCCGGCCGGCTTGGCCGGCGTGCTGGCCGGCGCCGCCGCCTTGGGCGTGGCAGCCGGCTGTGCCGCCGGGTTCTTGTTCTTCGGCGGAATGACGGTGCGTACGCGACTGCCGTCGCCGCCGGAGTTCATCTCGCCGCTGCGGGTGTTGTAGACCATGCGCTGGCCGGCATTGGTGCCGCGCGCGCTGGTGACCTTGTAGTTACCGGTCAGGGTGATGATCTCGGTCTTGATGTCGTAGTCGATGCGATCAGCCACCGCGTCCATCCAGGTGCCATCGTCGAGCTGCTGCTTCATCGTCGCCTGCTTGCCGATGAACACCGCACGCACGGCCTCGCCATCCTTCAGGTAGATCTCGGCTTCGGACGAGCGGATGTCCAGCGAGCCCTGGGTGACGGTCACGCCCTGCGAAAGCACGGTCTTGCCATCGCCGGTGAGCACGCCCGACTGGGCGCCGGAGTCGATGTTCATGTTCTCGTTGCGGTCGGTGGACTTGGCAAAGGCAGCGCTGGGAACAAGCAGGCCGAGCGCGAGTACGGCTGCAAAGGGAATCTTCATCGGGGTCCGTTCTACCGGTGGGGCCGCCCGGGAAGCCGGGGGCGGGTGGGTGGGCTGCCTGCCTGCCTTGCGCCTGTCCGGGGACGTCGCAGGAGGGCGGCGGAATCAGCGTCGGGGCGTGTAGCGGCCCTTGGACTGGCTGAGGAAATGATACGTGTTGTTCTTCGAATCCACCTCGAAGCCAACGCCGGACTGTTCCATGCCGGGGCGGGTCATGGTGACCAGTGCATCGGTGCGGGCACGGTTCTCTTTCGGGAACACGTCCAGGTGGTCGGTGCGGAAGGTGGTCGGCACTACGCCCGGGTCGGCCGGGCTGTCGCCGGCGACGTTGCCGCGCAGCTTCATCTCGTCGCCCTTGGCGCTGAGCCAGCCGGTCTCGGCGCGCAGGGTCCAGTGCTTGCCATCCTTGTCCGGCATCTCGAACAGCGGCGTGGCGATGTTGATGGTCTGGTCGCCACGCTGGCGCTCCAGCAACGGGGCGCGCAGGGTGGTCGATTCCTTGCCGTGCTCATCCAGGGCGACGATCTGGAAGTCGTGCAGGATGTAGTCCACACCGGCGTCCTGGCCGGCACTGGCCGGCGCCTTGTCGCGATTGCGCAGGGCGGCCCAGCTGCTGAGCAGGGCCGCCAGCAGCAGGCCGATTCCGAGCAGGGTGCGCCAGTTCAGGGTCGGCAGGTTCATGCGCCGAACCTCCCAAGGACCGCGTCCACGTGGCCCTGGGCGGCCAGCAGGATGTCGCACAGCTCGCGCGCGGCGCCACGCCCGCCATTGGCGCGGGTCTGCCAGTGCACGCGCTCGGCGATCCACGGGTGGGCGTTGGCCGGTGCCACCGCCAGGCCGACCGCGCCCAGCGGCGCTAGGTCCGGCAGGTCGTCGCCCATGAAGGCCACCTGCTCCAGGCCGACGCCGTGCTGCGCGCACAGTGCCTGCACGCTGGCCAGCTTGTCGCCCACGGCGATCTGGGTGTCGATGCCGAGGTCGGCGCCGCGCCTGAGCGCGGACTGGCTGTTGCGCGCAGTGATCAGCACGGGATGGATGCCGTGCTGTTGCAGCAGTTTCAGGCCCAGGCCATCCTGCACGAAGTACGCCTTGCTCTCGTTGCCGTCCTTGTCGTAGTACAGCTGACCGTCGGTGAGGGTGCCGTCCACGTCGAAGCAGGCCAGGCGGACACGGGCCGCGGCGGCATGCAGATGGGCGGGGAAGGCGGGCAGGGGGGACCAGGGCATCAGGGTGGCAGGCTCGATGGGTTCGGGTTGGGGCGGTACAGACTGAATGGGGTCTACGGACTGTCGGTTAAACCACCCGGGCCCGCAACAGGTCATGAATGTTCAGGGCGCCGACCGCGCGGCCCTGGCCGTCGACCACGATCAGGCCGGTGATCTTGTGGGTCTCCATCAGCCGGGCGGCCTCCACGGCCAGCTGGTCGGCGCCGATGGTGCGCGGGTTGCGGGTCATCACATCGGCGATTTTCGCGGTCCGTACGTCCAGCGCACTGTCCAGCGCCCGGCGCAGGTCGCCGTCGGTGAACAGGCCGATCAGCACGCCGCCGTCGTCGACCACGGCGGTCATGCCCAGGCGTTTGCGGCTCATTTCCATCAGGGCCTCGCTGAGGCTGGCATCGGCACCCACGCTGGGCAGGTCCTCGCCGGTGTGCATGACGTCGGTGATGTGCAGCAGCAGGCGGCGGCCGAGGCTGCCGGCCGGGTGCGAGCGGGCGAAGTCGTCGGCGGTGAAGCCGCGTGCATCGAGCAGGGCCACGGCCAGCGCATCGCCCATCGCCAGCGAGGCGGTGGTGCTGGAGGTCGGCGCGAGCGCCAGCGGGCAGGCCTCGGCCGGCACGCTCACGTCCAGGTGGATGTCGGCGGCGGTGGCCAGGCTCGACTGCGGGCGGCCGGTCATGGAAATCAGCACGTTGCCCTGGCGCTTGAGCACCGGCAGCAGCATCAGCACCTCATCCGATTCACCCGAATAGGACAGAGCCAGCACCACGTCGTCCTCGGTGATCATGCCCAGGTCGCCGTGGCCGGCTTCGCCGGGGTGCACGTAGAACGCCGGCGTGCCGGTGGAGGCCAGGGTGGCGGCGATCTTGCGGGCGATATGCCCGGACTTCCCCATGCCGGTGGCGACCACCCGGCCACGGCTGGCCAGTATCGCCTGGCAGGCCTGCTGGAAAGCCTCGCCAAGGCGGTCGGCCACGGCATCCAGTGCCTGCTGTTCGATCTCGAAGACGCGGCGGCCACTGGCGACCAGGCTGGCCGGATCGACGGAACGGGGGGGCAGGAGGGACTCAGCCATGCGGACGCCACGCAGCGGAAGTAGAATGGAGGCACATTTTATTAGGAAAGCCCGTTGGACGCCGACACCATCCGCAACCTGATCGAAACCGGCCTGCCCGGCGCCCGCGCCGACGTGCAGGGCGATGATGGCGTGCATTTCGAAGCGACCGTGGTCTGCGAGGCCTTTGCCGGCAAGATGCCGCTGGCCCGCCACCGGATGGTCTATGCCACCCTGGGCGACCTGATGGGCGGCGCGATCCACGCGCTGGCGCTGAAAACCGTGACCCCGGCCGAAGCCGGCTGAACCGCAGAAGATCCCGAATACATGGCCAAGATCGTTGTGACCGGCGGCGCTGCGCTGCACGGTGAAGTGAGCATCTCCGGCGCCAAGAACGCCGTCCTCCCCATTCTCTGCGCGACCCTGCTGGCTGATGCGCCGGTGGAGATCACCAACGTGCCGCACCTGCACGACGTGGTCACCACGGTGAAGCTGCTGGGCGAACTGGGCGCCAAGGTCACCATCGACCAGGGCACGCTGTCGCGCGGCAGCGCGATCGTGGTCGACCCGCGTCCGGTCAACCAGCACGTGGCACCGTACGAGCTGGTCAAGACCATGCGCGCCTCGATCCTGGTGCTGGGCCCGCTGCTGGCCCGCTTCGGCGCGGCGGAAGTGTCGCTGCCTGGCGGCTGCGCGATCGGTTCGCGTCCGGTCGACCAGCACATCAAGGGCCTGCAGGCCCTGGGCGCCGAGATCGTGGTCGAGAACGGCTTCATCAAGGCCACCGCCAAGCGCCTGAAGGGCGGCCATTTCACCTTCGACATGGTCAGCGTCACCGGCACCGAGAACGTGCTGATGGGCGCGGTGCTGGCCGAAGGCACCACCATCCTCGACAACTGCGCGATGGAACCGGAAGTGACCGATCTGGCGCATTGCCTGATCGCGCTGGGTGCGAAGATCGAAGGCCTGGGCACTGCCCGCCTGGTCATCGAAGGCGTCGAGCGCCTGTCCGGTGGGCGCCACGAAGTGCTGCCCGACCGCATCGAAACCGGCACCTTCCTGGTGGCCGCGGCGATGACCGGTGGCAAGGTTACGGTCAATCGTGCGCGCCCGAACACCATGGATGCAGTGCTGTCCAAGCTGGTCGAAGCCGGTGCGAAGATCGAGACCACCGACGACACCATCACCCTGGACATGCAGGGCAAGCGGCCGAAGGCGGTCAACCTGACCACCGCGCCGTACCCGGCGTTCCCGACCGACATGCAGGCGCAGTTCATGGCGCTCAACTGCGTGGCCGACGGCGTGGGCGTGATCAATGAAACGATCTTCGAGAACCGTTTCATGCACGTCAACGAACTGCTGCGCCTGGGCGCGGACATCCAGGTTGAAGGCCACACCGCCATCGTGCGCGGCAGCGAGCACCTGAGCGGTGCGCCGGTAATGGCTACCGACCTGCGTGCTTCGGCCTCGCTGATCCTGGCTGGCCTGATGGCCAGCGGCGAGACCACCATCGACCGCATCTACCACCTTGATCGTGGCTACGAGAACATCGAAGAGAAGCTGTCTTCGCTCGGTGCCACCATCCGGCGCGTGCCATGATCCTGCGCGGCAAGTTCAGCCCGCGCCGCAAGGCGCTGCTGGCGCTGGTGCTGATCGTGCTGGCGTGGCTGGGCTATGCCTGGTACGCCAACATCGCCATCACCCAGGGCATCGAGCAGAAGGACATGGACTGGAACGGCGATGGCACCGTTTCGCGCGACGAAATCATCGAGTCGTTCCATGCGGTTGCGGTGAACGACAGCCAGGACGGCAACCGCCATTGCCGAACCTTCGTCTGGCGCAGCACGGGTGAACAGATCCGCGTGGACTGCCGCACCGAGTTCAAGGCGGCCGAAGAGAAACCGGCCGAAGCGAAGAAATAAGAAAACGCCCGCGAAAGCGGGCGTTTCTTTTCGCGGGGTCGGATCCCTTTCCGACGGAAAGGGATCCGACCCCGGGCGGTCAGTTCATCGCCTTGATGGTCAGGTCCAGCGCATCGCGGCCGCTCTCACGCTGCAGCATGCGCGCCGGCACCGGGAACTCCGGCACGATCCAGGCGATCAGTTCCTTGTTGCCGTCGGCGCGCGAGACCTTGGTGGCTTCATAGCTCTTGCCGCCCACGGTGATCGATTCCTTGCCGATCACGCGGTAGGTCATGTTCTTGATGCGGCCTTCGTCGACCATGCGGTAGGTCAGCGGCTTGCCTGCGGCCAGGTCACGGGCGATTGCCAGGTTGATCAGCAGTGCATCCATGTCACCGGCCTTCAGTGCGATCGGGCCGGCGCGGTCCGGCTTGATGTCGCCGGTCCAGGTGGCCTGGTTGCTGGTCCAGTTGTAGTTGGCCTGCACGTTGCGCTTCTTCACCAGCAGCGCCGAACGGTCCTGGCTGCTGAGCGGGCGCAGCTGGCCACGCACTTCCTCGAACACGGTGCTCTGGCTGAGGTCGGCCAGCTGGTTCTTCACCTGCAGGCTGTAGCGCCACTTGTTGCTGCCTTCGCTGGCCAGGGTCATGGTGCCGTTGGCCTGCATGCCCATGTAGCTGGCCAGGTAATCGGCCTTGAACGGCTGCAGCGCCATGGCCGGCAGGCTGGCCACGGACAGCGCGGCCGCGGCGATCCAGGTGAGGGGGCGGGTCAGGGTGCTCATGCTCAGACTCCTTGGTATTCGATCAGGCGCAGATCCACGCGGTCTTCGCCGTCTTCGCGTTGCAGGATGCGCACCGGGGTGGGGACACCGTTGGCGATCCAGAGGATGGTTTCGTTGTTGCCGCCGTTGGTCCGGTAGACCCGCAGCGCGTTGTAGGACAGGTCGCCGACCTCGACGTTCTCGGTCTGCGGCGCGGCCTGGTAGTCGTGCTGGCGGACCTTGCCCATGTCCACGTAGCGGTAGTGCATGGTGGCACCGGGGCGGGCATCGCGCATGATCGCCAGGTTGATCAGCAGTGCGCTCTGGTCGCCCGGCTGCAGCGGGATCGGCTGCGCGCGTTCCTTCTTGACGTCGCCGCTCCACTGCGCGGTGCCGGCCTGCCAGTTGTACGTGCCGACCGCCTTCTTGCCGAGGAACAGGCCCTTGCGCACCGTGCTCTGGCTGAGCGGTGCATAGGTGCCACCGCGCTCTTCGAACACCGTGCTCTGTTCGATGTTCAGGCCCAGCACGCTGGCGAAGCCGCGGCGGCCGACCACCTGCATGTCCACCCGCCACTGGCTGCCGCCGGTGTGGGTGACCTGCATGCTGGCATCGCCCGCTTCCTTGCCCTTGTAGAAGGCCTGGTAGGTAGCGCTGAACGGCTGCAGCGGCGGCGGTTCCCACGCCAATGCCGGCAGGGCCGGGGTCGTCGTTTCGGCCGGCGGCTGCACCGCTGGCACCGGCGCCGGCGGGGCGGCGGGCGTCTGTGCCTGGCCCCAACCCACGCCGGGAAGCACGGCAAGCGACAGCAGCAATGAAGTGGACAGCAGGGTCGTGGTCTTCATGGAGGACAGGAGCTGCAGGAGGGGGGCAGGATGCCAGCCCCGCAGTCAGCGGGGCGTGTGCGTGGGCGTTACCGGTTCAGGTTCCCGGCGGAATCTAGGACCAGTGGGCTAAACAGGGGGTGACCATCCAGTTGCGGCTGGCCCTCCCGTTCAGCCAAGCGGCCGGCGCACAGCAGCTGCAGGGTGGCGATCAGCAGGGGGTGCTCCACCGCCAGCACGCGTGCAGCCAGGCTGTTCGCGTCATCGCCGGGCAGTACCGGCACCCGCGCCTGGGCCAGCACGGCGCCGGCATCCAGCTCGGGCACCACCAGGTGCACGCTGGCCCCATGCTCCGCATCGCCGGCGTGCAGCGCCCGCGCATGCGTGTCCAGCCCCTTGTGCAGCGGTAGCAGGGAGGGGTGGATGTTGACCAGCCGGCCATTGAAGCGCTGCACGAAGGCGGCGCCGAGAATGCGCATGTAGCCGGCGCAGACGATCAAATCCGGCGCGACCGCGGCCAGCGCATCGCCCAAGGCCTGCTCGTAGGCGGCGCGGTCATCGAATTCTTTCGGTGCATGCGCCCAGCGCAGGCTGGCGCCGACCCGCTGCAGCGCGGCGGCGGACGGGCGGTCGGAGAACACGCCGACCACCTCGGCGGGCAGGCGGCCGTCGGCGATGGCATCGAGGATGGCCTGCAGGTTGCTGCCGCGGCCGGAGGCAAGCACGGCAATGCGGGTGGGCGCGGTCATTGCTGGGTACTCCGGCGGACCAGCGGCCAGGTCAGCAGGCTGCCCACGGTGGCCATCAGCATGTCGGCGTGTGCATCCCACATGTCGCCCTGCTGCCCGTTGTAGGCCTCGGCGGCATCCGGCGACAGGGCAAGCGCGATGGCCCACTCGAACCACTCGTAGACCAGGCTGGCGCACATCACCGTCATCACCGCCAGGCTGAAGGCCTGGCCGCGGCGCAGCGCCGGCCACGCATGGCGTGCCAGCTGCAGCAGTGCCGGCGTGAAACAGACGCCGAACAGGAAGTGGATGAGGCGGTCGAAATGATTGCGCTGCCAGCCGAACGCCGCATTGGGCGACCAGCCGGTCAGCGCCTGCGCCCACGCGTCGTAAGGCACGTTCGAGTACAGCCAGCGCGCCGCCACGCAATGCAGCGCGATGAAGCCGCAGATCGCGATGAAGGCGCCGTTGCCCATCCAGCCGCGGCGGTCGATCCACAGCAATGCGGCCAGGCCGATCACGGTCAGGGTGCTGTGCAGGGCCTGTTCGGTGGGCCACAGCGGGTGGATCCAGCTGATCGCGAACACCGCCAGCACGGCGGCGAAGGCCAGCTTCTTCGGTAGTGAAAAGCGATGAGTGCTGGCAGCAACGGGGGCGGCGATGGCAGGCGAGGACATGTCGGGTCGATCAGAAGGGGGCGGTCGTCTGCCTGCAGGCTCAGACACTGAGGTGGTCGCCGCGGTCAAACAGCACGGCCATGTCGGGCTTGGACAGGAACACCCAGGCATAGGCGGTCAGGGCCATGCCCAACGGGCCGGCCAGCACCGCCAGCCAGGCCGCGCGCTGGCACCAGGCCAGCCCGGTGCGACGCGACAGCAGGCGCGCGGTGTGTAGCTGCACGAAGCCCAGCACGGCAGCCAGCACTGAAACGGCGCCGTACACCGTGGCCAGCACTGCGCCATCGTCCAGCCCGCGCGAGCTGGCGACCAGGCCGATGAAACCGAGGAAGGCCAGCGCAGCTACCCAGTGGAAAACCGCCAGCGCGTAGAACAGCACCTTCAGCGTCTGCAGGTGGCTGGCCAGCTGCAGCTGCGCCAGCGACTGCTGCGGCAGCGGCGGAGGCGTGCCCGGGCTCGTCATGCCGCGGTACCGGCGGTGTCGAACGCGGCCTTGACCTGCGGGCGCAGCAGCGTGATCAGGCTGAACACCCCCAGCACGGTACCGATCGGCGTGAACAGGCAGGCCAGGCCAGCCATGATCAGGCACAGCAGGTAGCGGCGGCGGCGCGCCAGGCAGCGGCCGGCATAGGCGACGAACGCGCCCAGGGTCACGCCAGCGAACACGATGACGCAGCCGATGACGGTGAACATCCAGCCGAACAGGCGCTGTTCGGCCGGCGACGAGGGCTGGCCGCCGGAATTCATCGGCAGATTGCCGTTGAGGGCGGTGATGCCCAGCACGATGTGGACGATGAAGATCATCGAGAACAGCGCGATCAGGCCACCGACCACGTAGTGCGCAATCGACAGCATGCGCAGATGGTCAGCATCCTGGCTGCTGAACGCCGGTGCCACCGTCGTTGGCGGCGGCACGGGGGCGGGCGTCAGGGGGGGCATTGCGTCCATGCGGGCTCCTCGGGGCCGGGTTCAGCCGATGTGGACGCGCTCGGCGCCTTCAGCGGTGACCACCTGGCCGATGGTCCAGTGTTCCAGGCCCTGTGCCTTGACCGCCTCGCTCACCGCGGCGACCTGGTCCGCTGCCACGATCAGCACGAAGCCGATGCCGCAGTTGAAGGTACGCCACATCTCGCTGTCGGCCACGGCGCCTTCCTTCTGCAGCCACTGGAACACCGGCGGCAGGGTCCAGGACGAGGCCTGGATGTCCAGGCCGAGGCCGTCTGGCACTACGCGGATGATGTTCTCGGTCAGGCCGCCACCGGTGATGTGGGCCATGCCGTGGATGGCTTCGCCGTGCGACTTCAGCAGCGACAGGATCGGCTTCACGTACAGGCGGGTCGGTGCCATCAGCGCATCGACCAGCTTCACGCCGCCTTTCAGTTCCAGCTCGGCCGGGCGGCCGGCACGGTCGTAGATGCGGCGCACCAGCGAGTAGCCATTGGAATGCGGGCCGGACGAGGCAATGCCGATCAGCACGTCGCCGGCGGCCACGCTGGCGCCGTCCTTCAGCTCGCTCTTCTCGACCGCAGCGACCGTGAAGCCGGCCAGGTCGTACTCGCCCGGGGCGTACATGTCGGGCATTTCAGCGGTTTCGCCGCCGATCAGCGCGCAGCCGGCCTCGGTGCAGCCGTTGGCGATGCCGCCCACGACCGCCGCGGCGGTGTCGATGTCCAGTTTGCCGGTGGCGAAGTAATCCAGGAAGAACAGCGGCTCGGCGCCCTGCACCAGCACGTCGTTCACGCACATGGCGACCAGGTCGATGCCGATCGTATCGTGACGGTTCAGCTGATGGGCCAGCTTCAGCTTGGTGCCCACGCCATCGGTACCCGACACCAGCACCGGCTCGCGGTACTTGTTGGACAGGTCGAACAGGGCGCCGAAACCGCCCAGGCCGCCCATCACTTCCGGGCGGAAGCTGCGCTTGACCAGGGGCTTGATCCGCTCGACCAGCTCATTGCCGGCGTCGATGTCGACACCCGCGTCACGGTAGGTGAGGGGGGAGGGGGCGGAAGACGGGGTGTTGGTCACGGGCGTCGGCGCTGGCAGGGGTTGAACGAGCGATTTTAACAGGCCGCATTGGCGCAAAGGCCGTATTCGGGCAACAATTCCCCCGGATTCGTCGAGCCAATGGATGTCCTGATGCGCCGCAGCCTGATTCTGACCCTGCTCCTTGCACTGAGCCTGCCGATGGCCACGATGGCCCAGAGCGGCCTGCGCACCGAGGGAGATGTTGCCACCGCCTCGGGTGCCTACGAGGCCGAAGTGCCCGTCAACAGCCAGGCCGAAGCCGATCGCAACGGTGCCCTGGCCCGTGCCCTGAGCGTGGTGCTGGGCAAGCTGTCCGGCGACCGCAACGTGATGTCACGCCCCGGCGTGGTGCAGGCGCTACGCAATGCCAAGGACTACGTGGCCAGCTACGACTACAAGCAGGACCAGAGCGTGGGCGCCAGCGGCGCACCGAGCTTCCGCACCCTGCTGGTGGCCCGTTTCCGCGAGGACGACGTCGATTCGCTGGTATCGGCGCTGGGCCTGCCGCTGTGGCCGCAGCCGCGACCGAAGCCGGTGCTGTGGCTGGCCGTCGACGACGGCAGTGGCCCGCGCCTGGTCAGCGTGCAGCAGGCCAATGCCGCCCGTCCGTTGCTGAACCGCGCCATCGAGCGCGGCTACAAGCTGGGCCTGCCCAGCGGTGGCGCCGCCGAACAGGCACTGGCCGGTGCCATCTGGCGCCAGGACAGCGCCGCCGTGGCCCGCGCCTCCTCCCGCTACTCGCCGCCGATGCAGCTGATCGGCAAGCTGTACCGCGCCAATGGCGGCTGGCAGGCGGACTGGGTGTTCGTCGACAACGGTCGTGAGCTGAACAAGTGGACCAGCAAGGACGCCAACGCCATGCGCGCGATGGCGGCCGGTGCCGATGGTGCCGCCGATGCGCTGGTCAAGCGCTATGCCAAGGCCGGCGCCGCCGTCGGCCAGGCCGGGACCTACCGGGTGGTGGTCACCGGCATCAACAGTGCCGACGACTACCTGCGCCTGGCCGCCGGCCTGCGTGAGGTGCCGGTGGTGCGCAACGTCACCCCGCTGCACGCTTCGGCCGGCCAGCTTGAACTGAGCCTGGAGATGACCACCGGCCTGGCCGGCTTCAACCGCATGCTGGGCGACAACGGCGTGCTGGTGCCGAGCGCACCGCTGCCGGCTCTGCCGACGCCGATCGACGACACCACCGGGGCCCCGGTCGCTGCGCCGGTCAGCAACGAGTACCGCCTGCGATGAACCTGACCCCGGAAGCGGAAATCGCGCAGTTCCTGCGCCGCCTGAAGTACATCCTGTTCGCCGGCCTGATCGGCTGGGTGGTGTGGCTGCTGGCGCCGATCCTGACCCCGTTCGTGCTGGCGCTGGCGCTGGCCTGGCTGGGCGATCCGCTGGTGGACCGCATCGAGGCCACCGGCCGCTCGCGCATGACCGGCGTGGTGCTGGTGTTCGCGGCGATGGTGCTGGTGATCGTGGCGCTGCTGCTGGTGCTGGTGCCGATGATCGAGCGCCAGATCACCACCCTGATTGCGGTCGCGCCGCAGGCACAGGCGTGGCTGATGGAAAAGGGCATTCCCTGGTTCGAGCAGAAGACCGGCCTGGAAGTGATGCAGTGGCTGGATCCGGACCGCCTGATCGAATGGGTGCGCAGCCACTGGCAGCAGGCCGGCGGCTTCGCCACCACGTTCATGGGCTACGTCTCGCGCTCGGGCTTTGCGATGGTGACCTGGGTGGTCAACATCCTGCTGCTGCCGATCCTGGCGTTCTACTTCCTGCGCGACTGGGACAAGCTGGTCGAGCGGGTCGCGTCGGTAATCCCGCGCAACCAGATCGGCACCATCAGCGCGCTGGCACGCGAGTCCAACGAGGTGCTGGGGGCGTTCATCCGCGGCCAGTTCCTGGTGATGCTGGCGCTGGGCGTGATCTACGCCGGCGGCCTGTCGCTGGTCGGCCTCAAGCTGGGCCTGCTGATCGGCCTGATTGCCGGCTTGATCAGCTTCATCCCGTACCTGGGCGCGACCACCGGCATCCTGATGGCCATCGTGGCCGCGCTGGTGCAGGCGCAGGGCTTCGACCTGAAGTTGCTGCTGCTGGTCGGCGTGGTGTTCACCGTGGGCCAGCTGCTGGAAAGCTACGTGCTGACCCCGCGCATCGTTGGCGACAAGATCGGCCTGCACCCGGTAGCGGTGATCTTTGCGGTGATGGCCGGCGGCCAGCTGTTCGGCTTCCTCGGCATGCTGCTGGCGCTGCCGGTGGCGGCGGTGACCAACGTGCTGCTGCGCTATGCCCACCAGCGTTACCGCCAGAGCGAGCTGTACGTGGGCGAAAAGCCGGCGATCGTGCTTGATGGCGTGGTCGACGCTCCCCATATCATCGTTCCGGACGACAAGGGCCCCGACCTGAAGTGATGGGTGTGCCGCAACTGCCGCTGGCCCTGCATTATCCGCGGGACCAGCGCCTGGAAACCTTCATCGGCGCGCCGGACGGCGCGCTGGCGCAGTTGCGCGCGATCGCGGTCGGCGCCAGCCACGATTGGGTCTACCTGGAAGGTGCGGCGGGCACGGGCAAGACCCACCAGGCGCTGGCGATGTGCTCCAGCGCCGAGCAGGCCGGGCGACTGCCAACCTACGTGCCGCTGGCCAGTGCCGCCGGCCGGGTGCGCGCGGCGCTGGACGGGCTGGAAGCGCGCGAACTGGTGGCGCTGGACGGCCTGGACGAGGTCGCCGGCAACCGCGAGGACGAAATCGCGCTGTTCGATTTCCACAACCGGGCGCGCGCTGCTGGCGTGACCGTGCTCTACACGGCACAGAAGGCGCCGGGCGAACTGGGCCTGGTGCTGCCGGACCTGCGCTCGCGGCTGGGCCAGTGCGTGCGCGTGCAGCTGCAGCCACTGGATGAGGAAGGGCGAGCAGCAGTGCTGCGCGAGCGCGCGCTGCGCCGCGGCCTGGCGATCGACGAGGCGGCCATCGAGTGGCTGCTGTCGCACACCGGTCGTGAACTGGGTGGGTTGATCACCCTGCTGGACTGGCTGGATCGTGAGTCGCTGGCGGCGAAGCGGCGGATCACCGTGCCGTTCCTGCGCCAGGTGCTGGAAGAAGGCCGGCCTCGTTACTGAGGATGGGTTTCTTTGCAGGCTGCGCCCTGCACCCGCCGAAGCCAGGGCAACGTCAACGTCAACGTCAAAAGCGGGCTATCCGTGGGATGGCGGGGTGGGTCCGGTTGCGGGGGACGCTGCAAGTACGTCCATGTAAGCTCGGTCGCCGCATCCATGCGGCTCACGCCCCCGCAACCGGACCCACCCCGCCTTCGACAGGTTCCCGCGGCTGTTGGTGGGTGTCGACCCTGGCCGACACGTGTCTTGCTTGTGGTAGGTGACGACCGTTGGTCGACACTAGAGCAAGCGAAGCGAAGCGACCCGCTTTTGCTTTTCTTTTTTTTCTTTTCCGTGGCTGGACGCACACGGAAACTGTCAGAGGCCGGGCGGGGTGGGTTCGCGGGGGTGTCCGCGGCATGGTTGCCGCGGCCAAGCCCCCATGGATGGGTTCACGGCGTCCCCCGCGAACCCACCTCGCCCGGCCAAGCACGGCTTTTGATTTGAGCGACCCGCCACGAGGGGCTCAGCCGTTCGCCGCCAACTCCGCATCCAGCGCGCGCAGGCGATCCACCGTCCCGACGTCGGTCCAGCGCCCACGGTGATGCTGCCCGGTCATCAATCCCTGCACCATGAAATGCTTCTGCAACGGCACCACCGAGAACTTCGGTGGCAACCGCTCGCTGCCCGGCGCATCGCCGATCACCGTGCGCCAGTCGGCCACGATCGAAGGACGGTACACGCCGATGCCGGCATAGGTCAGGCACGGACCCGTGCGGTCGTGATGCAGCAGGCCCTGTGCGTCCAGCCGGTAGTCACCGTCCGGGTGTTGCGCCGGATTGTCGACCAGCACCAGATGCGCCTGGCCCTGCGGCTCGCGTGGCAGCGTGGTGAAATCGAAATCGGTCCAGATGTCGCCGTTCACCACCAGGAACGGGGCGTCGCCCAGCACCGGCAGTGCGTTGAGGATGCCACCGCCGGTTTCCAGCGGGGTCTGTCCTTCGTACAGGAAATGCAGACGCAGGCCCCACTGGCTGCCATCCCCCAACGTTGCCGGGAACTGTTCGGCCAGCCACGCGGTGTTGACCACCACCTCGCGCACGCCCAGCGCCGCGAGGCGTTCCAGGTGCCAGACGATCAGCGGCTTGCCGGCCACTTCCAGCAGTGGCTTGGGGGTGTGCAGGGTCAGCGGGCGCATGCGCTCGCCGAGGCCTGCGGCAAAGACCAGTGCTTTCATCGGGCCACGCGCATCGGTGCGGCCAGCTCGGCCAGCGCCGGCTTGATGCGCTCTTCCAGCAGCCGCTGCAGCGGCGCCAGTTCGCGGTAGCGCGGCAGCACTTCATCCAGGTAGGTGATGAAGCGCGGTGCGTCGTCCAGGTAGTGGCCCTTGTTGTCGCGGTAACGCAGGCGGCAGAACAGGCCGAGGATCTTCACGTGGCGCTGGATGCCCATCCAGTCGGCATCACGCAGGAAGGTGGCGCGGTCGGGCACCGGCAGGCCGGTGCTGCGTGCGCGCTCGTGGTACTGCGCCAGCCACTCGTCCACGCGCTGCAGCGGCCAGCTCAGGAACGCATCCTTGAACAGGCTCACTGCGTCGTAGGCGATCGGGCCGCGCACCAGGTCCTGGAAATCCAGCACGGCAGGGCCATCGTCGACCGGCATCAAGTTGCGCGGCATGTAGTCGCGGTGGGTCATCAGCTGGGCCTGGCCGAGCGCGTTGTCCATCAAGCGGCGGTGCACCAGCTGCAGGCCTTCAAGCTCGCCACAGTCCAGCTCCAGCTTCAGATGGCGCTGCAGGAACCATTCGTCGAACAGGCCGGCATCACGCTGCAGCAGCGCTTCGCCGAACTGGCCGAAGTCGGCCGGTACCGGGATCGCCTGCAGGCGCAGCAGCTGTTCGATCGAGCGACCGAACCATTCATCGGCGTTGCGCTCGTCGAGGATCTTCGCCAGGGTCGGGCCGCCGAGATCTTCCAGCAGCAGGAAGCCGGCTTCCAGGTCCTGGGCGAACAGCGCAGGCACGCGCAGGCCGTGGTCGTGCAGCAGGCCGCGCATGCGCAGCCACGGCCGCGGATCTTCCAGCCCCGGCGGAGCGTCCATCACGATGTGGTTGCCGCGCGTGCCGGTGGTGCGCCAATAGCTGCGCATGCCGGCATCGACCGAGGCGCGTTCGACCACCGCGTCGGCATCATCAAGCTGGGTACGGGCCCACTGCAGGCGCTGCGCGCTGCGCTGGGGATCGGAAGCGGGTTCGGTCATGCAGGCATATCCGGGCGCGCTGGGCGCACCAACGTCGGCAACAGGAAGGAAGGGGGAGCGGCGTCAGCGGCGACCGCTGAACAGGCGCAGGACGGCAAGAACGGCCACCGCGCCCACCACCGCACCGAGGAAACCGGCCGGTTCGCCGGGGGCGTACCAGCCCATGTACTGGCCGAACCAGCCGGCCAGCAGGGCACCAAGAATGCCCAGCACGATGGTCAGCAGGCAGCCCATGCGGTTGTTGCCGGGCATGAAGAAACGCCCGAGCAGGCCGACAAAGAAGCCAACCAGCAGGATGTACAGCCAGCTGCTGCTGCCGAACAGACCATTCATGCGCGCGGATTCCGCTTGAGTGTGGACGCAGCCTAGCAAGGCCAGGCTGCGTCCGTCACGGGTGCCGGATCAGCAGCAGCCGTGGTCGCCGTGGCGGGTGCCGCTGTCGGCAGCCACCGGCGAACCGCTGGTCTCGCCGCGCAGGCTGGCGGCGTAGTGCTCGCTGATCACCTTGGACACACAGGCGGTGACCTTCTTGCCCATCGGGATGTGCAGGAACTCGTTCGGGCCATGCGCATTGGAATGCGGGCCGAGCACGCCGGTGATCATGAACTGCGCACCCGGGAACTTCTCACCCAGCATGCCCATGAACGGGATCGAGCCGCCTTCACCCATGTACATGGCCGGCTTGCCGAAGAAGGCCTGGCTGGCGTCGTCGATGGCCTGGGTCAGCCACGGCGCCATGGCCGGGGCGTTCCAGCCAGTGGAGGCCTTTTCCAGGTCCAGGGTGACGTGGGCGCCGTTCGGCGGATCGCGCAGCAGCGCTTCCTTCAGCAGTTCGCCGCAGGTCTTGCCGTCGGCGGTCGGCGGCAGGCGCAGCGACAGCTTCACCGAGGTCTGCGGGCGCAGCACGTTGCCCGCCGATTCCAGCGCCGGCATGCCACCCACGCCGGTGACCGACAGCGCCGGGCGCCAGGTGCGGTTGAGCACCAGTTCGGTCAGGTCCTCGTTCATCGGGCGCAGGCCGTCGACCATCGGGAACTTCTCGAAGATCTCGGTATCGACCACTTCGGCGGCACGCTTGGCCTGTTCCTGGCGCTCGGCCGGGATCTCAACGTTCATGCCGTCGATCAGGATGCGGCCGGTGTCCTGGTCCTCGATGCGCGACAGCAGCTGGCGCAGCAGGCGGAAGCTGGACGGCACCACGCCGGACGCATCACCGGAGTGCACGCCTTCGTTGAGCACCTTCACGGTGAAGTTGCCGCCGGTCAGGCCGCGCAGCGAGGTGGTGCACCACAGCTGGTCGTAGTTGGCGCAGCCCGAATCCAGGCAGACCACCAGCGACGGCTTGCCGATGCGGTCGGCCAGGTGATCGACGTAGGCCGGCAGGTCATAGCTGCCCGACTCTTCACAGGCTTCGATCAGCACCACGCAGCGGGCGTGCGGCAGGCCCTGGGCCTGCAGCGCCAGTACTGCGGCCAGCGAGCCGAAGATGGCGTAGCCGTCGTCCGCACCGCCGCGGCCGTACAGCTTGTCGCCGCGCAGGACCGGGGTCCACGGGCCGAGGTCGTCATCCCAGCCGGTCATTTCCGGCTGCTTGTCGAGGTGGCCGTAGAGCAGGATGGTGTCGTCGCCGGTCTCGGCGCCGGTGGCGGGAATTTCCAGGAAGATCAGCGGGGTACGGCCTTCCAGGCGCACCACTTCAACCTTCAGGCCGGGCAGTTCCTGGGCCTTGGCCCAGTTCTCCATCAGGGTGACCGCCTGTTCCATGTAGCCGTTCTGCACCCAATTGGCGTCGAACATCGGCGACTTGTTGGGAATGCGGATGTAGTCGACCAACTGCGGGACGATTTCGCTGTCCCACTTGTCATTGACGAATTGGCCGAGCTTGGCGCTGTCCATCTGAAACTCCGGTTGCATGGGCTGATCCGCGCATTCTACGCCTGTGCCGAGGGTAGGGTTTTTCCTACATCACGTCGGGTATTTGGCTGGCTTACGGAAATCCGGGAAACCGATAGGCTGTGCACATGTGGTGACGGACACTGTTCCTACCGACGGGATCGCCGGTCGGGGCGGCCAGAATCACAGGGAGATACACGTCGTGCCTTGGTTTGTCGTGTTGAGGGCACTGGTGCTGGTAGTGGGGATCGCTGGGGCGCATGCCGCCGAACCGATCGACATCAACCGCGCCGATGCCCAGGCGCTGCAGCAGGGATTGACGATGGTCGGAGCCACCAAGGCCGAGGCGATCGTCGAGCACCGGCGCAGACACGGCCCGTTTCATCGCGTCGAGGACCTGACGCAGGTGAAGGGGATAGGGAAAGCGATCGTCGAACGGAATCGACAGCGGATCACCGTAGGCAACAGGTTGTTGCCGGCGGATCCGGTACCCGGATCGGTACCGGTGCGGACCGTACCCAGGCGCTGACAGCAGGAATCGTCGGAACCGGCAGGAGGCTGGTTCACCGGTTACGGACAGGAAGGCCGTGACCACCGACCGCCGCAGGACGCGGCACCAATCACCAGGATGGTGGCATCACAGACCTGTGGAAGGGGCTGAGATACAAACAGGACAGACGCGGCCGCGTGCAGGATGCAACGCTACCCCCACAGCGCAGGATGCGAGGGGGCGGCAGCAGGCCGACAAGGACGTAACGATTGCCCGGTACGACACATGGCTGTGTCGCCGGGCAGTTTCATTTCCGCCACCCGGTTTTGCCGCGGCCACCACGGGCCGATGGTGTACGGTGGCCGCTCCGCATGGAAAGGACGCCGCTGGATGCTTCCGCACCGCACTACCACCCTGATGCTCGCCCTTGCACTGGCGCTGCCGCTGCCGGCCCATGCCGCTGCGCCTGCGTCGGCTGCCAAGCCCGCTGCCGCCAGCACCGCCGAGGTACGCGGGCCGACCGACCTGAAGCCGGGCGAGTACCTGTGGCATCCGGAAATCTCACCGACCGGGCCGAT
Source organism: Stenotrophomonas sp. 85239_Sma (assembly GCF_056481725.1). Taxonomy (NCBI): domain Bacteria; kingdom Pseudomonadati; phylum Pseudomonadota; class Gammaproteobacteria; order Lysobacterales; family Lysobacteraceae; genus Stenotrophomonas; species Stenotrophomonas sp. 85239_Sma. The sequence continues at coordinate 1,142,065 of NZ_CM151163.1, forward strand.
CGTGCTGGTGGTCAGCCTCGATGAGCAGCGCGCCTACGTGTATCGCAACGGCATTGCCATCGGCCTGACTACGATCAGTTCGGGCAAGGCCGGGCACGAGACGCCGACCGGGGTGTTCACCATCCTGCAGAAAGACAAGGACCACAAGTCCAACCTCTACAACAGCGCGCCGATGCCCTACATGCAGCGGTTGACCTGGGACGGTATCGCCCTGCATGGCGGCAGCCTGCCCGGCCACCCCGCCTCGCATGGCTGCGTGCGCCTGCCGCAGGCCTTCGCGCAGAAGCTGTTCAGCGAAACCCAGCGCGGCGATACCGTGGTCGTCGCCGATGCCAAGAGTTCGCCGATGACCCTGGCCTATCCGTCGGTGCTGGCACCGGTCAATGCACGCGGCCAGGCCCTGCCGGAGGCCGAGGGCGGGGCGCCGGCGCAGGCCTGGTGGGACGGCAGTGCGGCGCCGGCCGGGCAGGTCGGCATCCTGGTCAGCCTGCACGACCAGCGCCTGTATGTGCTGCGCGATGGCGTGATGATCGGCGAGTCGCCGCTGAAGGCCGACGCCCTGCCGGCGTTCCAGGGCACCACCCTGTTCGTGATGGGGCAGGGCTACAGCGATACGCCCAGCCCGCTGGACGTGAGCCAGCGCCTGCACCAGTGGACGGCCTATCCGCTGCTGGGCCAGGACCGTGCCCAGGCCACCCCGGATCTGCTGGCCACGCCCTCGCTGCCGATGGCGCTGCCGGCCGATTTCGCCCGCCAGCTGTACCAGGTGCTGGTGCCGGGCACGACCCTGCTGGTCACCTCGCTGCCGGCGGTCCGCCCAAGCCCGGCTGAATCCGGGATGCAGCCGGTCTTGGAATCCGAGCCGCCAGGGTCCACCCTCAAGGGCAACTGACGCCCTCGTTGTGCCCATGACTGCATCCCGCCTGTGCCGGCTGGCCGCGTTCGGCCTGCTGGCGAGCTCTGCCAGCGCCCCGGCGCTGGCACGGACGCCCGCCCTCGCTGCCTCTGCCGATGATCTGGCGGCCCTGCTGTCGCGCAGCGCGCCCAAGGCCGACCGCCACGTACTGCAGCTGGCGGCGCACGCCATGCGCTGCGCGCTGCAACGGCCGGAGTTGGGCATCAACGGCGACCGCCTCAGTGTGATCGACTATTCGCGGCCGTCCACCGAGCCACGCCTGTGGGTGTTCGACCTGGCCCACCAGCGGCTGCTGTTCGAGGAGTGGGTGGCGCATGGCCGCAACAGCGGCGGGAACCACACCGAGCACTTCTCCAACCGCGATGGCAGTTTCATGTCCAGCCTCGGCGCGTTCACCGCGCAGGAAACCTACATGGGCGGCAACGGCTATTCGCTGCGCCTGGCCGGCCTTGAGCCGGGCTTCAACGACCGCGCACGCGACCGTGCGATCGTCATCCACGGCGCGCCGTACGTGAATCCGGCCACCGCGCAGCTGCAGGGACGGCTCGGCCGCAGCCTGGGCTGCCCGGCGGTGCGGCTGTCGGTGGCCAAACCACTCATCGATGCGTTGCGGGGCGGCACGATGGTGTTTGCCTACTACCCCGACCAGGATTGGCTGAAGCACTCGCAGCTGCTGGCCGGCGGGTGCGGTGGCCAGGGTACGCTCGCTACGCGGTGATGCACGACGGCGCGCAGCATGATGCAATGCGCCGATGAACATCGACTCCCTGCTGCACACTCCGAGCCAGGTGATCTCCAGCCTGGACTATCGCCGCGAGCGCTGGCGCAACGGCCTGGGCTGGACCCGCGAGATCCTGCGCCTGCCTGCGCAGGGGGATGACTGGGCGCTGCGCCTGTCGGTGGCCGAGATCGAGCAGGACGCCGCTTTCTCCGCGTTTCCCGGCGTTGAGCGCGAACTGGTGCTGCTGCAGGGCAATGGCGTGCGCCTGCGCTTCGACGATGACCATGTGGCTGAAGTGTTGCCTCCGCACGGACGGGTGCGCTTTGCCGGTGAGGAAGCGCTGTACGGCGAACTGGTCGATGGCACCACCCACGACTTCAACCTGATGTGGAAGCGTGACCTGCTGCAGGCCGAACTGCTGCACCGGCCACTGGTGGGGTCGATGTTCTTCTTCTGCGAACCGGGCGTGGCCTGGGCGCTGCACCTGCTGGCCGGCCAGGCGGCGTTTGCTGCCGACAGCGGTTTGCCGGCGCTGCAGGCGGGAGACACCGCGTGGTTGGCGGCGGGGGAACGGCAGCGGCATGCACTCACCGGTGGCGGAGAGGTGCTGGCAATACGGGTCCGTGCGGCGGGGGGATGATTTGCTGGCGCCGGTAGGCAACATCCACGCCATGCGTGGATGCGGCCGCCGACACGGCGTCATGGTGCGAACCAAGGTTCGCACCCACCAGGATGCGGTTCGCGCCCACCAGGATGCGGTTCGCACCCGCCAGGATGCGGTTCGCACCCGCCAGGATGCGGTGGCCTCAATACACATCGCGCCGGTAGCGACCGGCCAGCAGCAGTGCTTCCTTGCCTGTGGCACCCAGTGCCTGCTCGATCACTGCATCCACGGCCGGGGCCATGCCCTGCAGGCTGCCGCAGACCAGGATCGTCGCGCCTTCATCCACCCATTGCCGCAGCGTGGCTGCTTCGGCCAGAAGCCGGTCCTGCACGTAGCGGTGCGTGCCCCCGTCGCGGCTGAACACTGCATCCAGCCGCGCCAACGTGCCGTCGGCCAGCATCGCCTGCAGCTCTTCGCCGAAGTGGAAGTCGTGCGCGGCGGTGCGCTCGCCGAACAGCAGCCAGGTACAGCGCGCGCCACGCTGGGCACGTTCGTGCAGGTGCGCGCGCAGGCCGGCGATGCCGGTGCCGTTGCCGATCAGAAGCAGCGGCACATCGGCGGGCACGCCATGGAAATTGTCGTTGCGACGCAGGCGCAGTTGTACCGGTTCACCGAGTGCGGCGTGGTCGCACAGCCAGCCGCTGCCGATGCCGGGTGTGCCATCGATGCGCAGCTGGCGGCGCAGCAGCAACTCCACCGCGCCGTCGGCCATCACAGAGGCGATGGAGTACTCGCGGTGGGGCAGCGGTTGCAGGGTCGCCAGCAACGCAGGCAGATCACCCGGGGGAACCAGCGAGGGCAGATGCGAGCGCTCGATGCGGGCCAGCAACGTCTGCCCGTCATCCAGCACGGTGTCTGCATCGAAGCTCTGAGCATCGAGCCAGGCCCGCGCGCTGTGGCGTGCGTGCTGTGGGCCGATCTCGGCGATGTCTCCGGCCTGCCACTGCACGTCGACGCCAGCCGGTGGCTGCAGGCGTAGCCAGTACACCGGGCCGCCGGGGCTGCCCGGGTTCAGATGCTCGCGTTGCAGCAGCATCCACGGCTGGTACTCGGCCGGGCTCCAGTCGGGCAGTTCACTGGCGCCCCCGCCAAGTTGTCCGAGCAACTGCTGCCAATGTCGCAGCGCGGCCGGATCGGCATTGTCGACTTCGATCGCATCGAACAGCGGATGCGCACCATGCTGGCGCAGCCACTGGTCCAGCTGATGGCCGAATCCGCAGAAGTGGCCATAGCTGCGGTCGCCCAGCGCGAGCACGCCGTACTGCAGATGCTGCAGCGAGGGCGGTGTGGCCATCACCCCGCGCAGGAACGGCAGGGCATGGTCGGGTGGATCGCCTTCACCGGTAGTGCTGGCGATGAACAACGCACGCTGGCTGGCAGCCAGCAGCGCGGCATCCACCTCATGCAATCCGCGCACGCGCACCGGCACGCCGGCGCCACGCAGGGCCTCGGCACTGCGTTCGGCCAGTGCGCGGGCAAAGCCGGTCTGGCTGGACCAGACCAGCAGGATCGGTGCGGTACCGCCGGGCGCCGCATCATCGCGCGGACGACTGCGCCACCACAGTGCTGCGCAGGCCAGCGCGTACAGCGCGGTGGCGATGATGGCGATCTGCGATTGCCGTGCCGGCGGTGCGCCCTGCCACCAGGCTTCGCCGAGGTGCAGGCGAAGCAGCGCCCAGGCGATCAGCGCCAGTACGATCAGTACAAGTGCGTTGCCGAGCCACGCGCGCGATGGCCGAGTGCTCATGCGTCCTGCCCGTCGAGCAGGCGCTGAAAGGCGCTGCTGAGGAATTCGCGGGGACCATCCGCTGCGCGTTGCAGGTAGCGCGCGGCCAGTCCTTCGCGCTCGGCCAGCGCCATGCCCGGTTCGCGACCGAGGACGGTCAGTGCGGTGGCCCAGGCATCGGCGTGCATGGCGTCGTCGGCCACCACGGTTACTGCTGCTGCAACCTGGCGCACTGGCCTGCCGGTACGCGGGTCCAGGCTGTGGCTGTAGGCCTCGCCATCGGCCTGGTACTGGTGCCAGCGATCGCCGGAGGTGGCCACTGCCTTGCCGTCCAGCGCCAGCACCCGTGGCGGGGTATCGGTGTGCGCATCCTCTTCCGGTGCGGATTCCACCAGCACGCGCCACGGTTGGCCGTCCGGTTTGCGGCCGTAGCCGGCCAGTTCACCGCCGACTTCGATCAGCGCCGCAGTGATGCCCTGAGCACGCAGCCATGCAGCGACATGGTCGACGCCGAAGCCCTTGGCGATCGCGGAGAGATCCAGTTCCAGCCCGCCCGGCTGCAACAGCCCATCGTCCTGCCACTGCAGGCGCTGCCAACCGCATCGATTGCGCGTGGCCTGCAGGAGGGCGGCATCGGGCTGGCGGCGTTCACCGGCATGCGCGCCGAAGCCCCACAGTGCAACCAGCGGGCCGATGGTGGGATCGAAGGCGCCGCCACTGCTGGATGCGATGGCCTGTGCGCAGGCCAGAACGTGGCGGGTCTCGGCCGGCAGCACGCACCATTGGCCGGCGTCGGCGCGGTTGTAACGGCTGAGGGCCGAGCCGGGTTCCCAGGTACTCATCTGCGCGACCACCTCATCCAGCCGCGCCTGGATGCCCGCATGCAGCGGGTGCAGGTCGCGCTGGCGCGACGCGACCAGCGACACGCTCCAGGTGGTGCCCATGGTGGTGCCACCGAGGCGGGCGATGTCGAGCAGGGGATCCGTCATGGTGGTGCGCTGCGGCTGCGATGCCGGGAGAGCCCGGCATCGCGGTCCACGCTACTGCGGCAGCACTTCCAGCGTGGCGACGTAGCTCAGGCGGCGCTTGGCGGCCTGCTTCACCGACGTTTTGTTGTCCTCGGTGCCGGTTTCCAGCCAGTACATGCCGGCCTCCGGCCAGGTCACCTTGATCTCGCCCTTGGCGTCGCTGGTCAGCTTCAGTTCGTCCTGCGCGTTGCGGTAGCGGGTGGCGCCACGCACGATCTCGAACTCCAGGCCTGCGGTCGGCTTGCCATCGACCAGTACGCGGAAGGTGGATTCCTCGCCGGCGAACAGATCATTCGGATGGCCGACGGCGACCAGTTCGATGCCACGGTTGGTCGGCTTCAGTGCGGTGTCGTTCGGTGCACCGTTGGTGACGAAGGTCTCCACGCGGCCGATCGACTGGCTCACGTCCAGCTTCTTCGCATCCTTGGGCAGTTCGCCGAGGGTCGCCACGCTGCCGCGCCAGCGCTTGCGCTCGCCGTTCTGCTCGTAGGTGGCGAACAGGCCGTCATTGACCGACGCAATGCGGTAGGTGCCGGGCTGCTTCAGCTCGACATCGAACACGCTGCGGTACTTGCCGGTGGACGCGTTCTGCGGCTGCACGGTGCTGCCATCCGGGGCGGTGATCACCAGCGACTCCAGGCGCAGCGGCACGTGGTTGAAGTAGAACAGGTCGTTGGAGACCGCACCGTCGACGGTGATCCACGGCGCATTGCCGGCGATCACGGTCTGCGAGGGCAGCAGCCAGGCCTTGTGGGCCAGGGCGGAGAAGGGAAGGGCAGCGGCCAGGGCGGCGGCGAGGACGAGCGTGCGCTTCATGCGGAAGACTCCAGTGGATACGGGGTGATGCGACAAGGGGAAGGGGATTACGACTTAATCCCCTCCGTCCCCTTTTCAGGGTTTGACGGCAAGGGTGACCTGGCCCAGTTCGGTGGCGCCCTGCGCCTTGCCGTTCTGCGCGGCGGTGGCCGGCCAGGTGAAGGGGATCTTCAGCAGTTCACGGCCGCCCACTTCGCGCACTGCTTCCACCACCAGGGTGTAGTTGCCCGGGGCCAGCTGCTTCAGGGCCGGCTGCTTGTCGCTGAACGACAGTGCGTGCTTGCCGGCCGGGCGGGTCGGGCCGGTCACGCCGTCCACCGGCACCTGCAGGGTACGGCCGCTCTTGCGCCACCACTGGCGCAGGTCGGGCAGCCACTTGGTGCCGTGGCCTTCGCTGTTGCTGGTCTGCTGGTACCAGACCGACAGGTTGGCCGCGACCTTCTGGTCGGCGCCTTCCAGCCACACCGCCACGTACGGGCGGTGGTACTCGGCCACGTTGAGCTTGGGCACTTCGACGTTGATGTCGAGGGTGGTGGCATAGGCCGGCGAGGTGGCCAGCAGGCCGCTGAGGGCGATGGTCAGGGTGACGCGCATGGGGCGGCTCCGGAAACGAAGGAAAGTCAGTGGATCAGCAGCAGGGCGATCAGCAGCGGGATCATCAGGCCGAGCCCGACCAGCGGCCAGGTCATGCGCCGCTGCCGCGCATGCAGGTGCAGCAGGAACAGGCCGGTGACGCAGAACACCAGGCAGGCCACGGCGAACAGGTCCAGGAACCAGCCCCACGCCGGGCCGGCGTTGCGGCCCTTGTGCAGGTCGTTGAGGTAGGACACCACGCCGCGCGAGGTCGATTCGTACTCCACCGCGCCGGTCTGGCGGTCGATGCTCAGCCAGGCGTCGCCACCGGGGCGCGGCAGCGACAGGTAGATCTCTTCGGCCGACCACTCGGCTGGGCGTCCACCGATGGCGATGCCCAGCTGCGTGTCCAGCCATTGCCGGGCCGGGCCCGGAATCGGCGCGTTGCCGTCTTCGCGCGTGCCCAGCTGGCCCAGCAACGTGGCCGGCAGTTCCAGGTGCTGGTTCTGCACCTGGGGCTTGGCTTCGATCTTTGCGGCATGGTTGAGGGTCAGGCCGGTCACCGCGAACAGCAGCATGCCGACCAGGCACACCGCCGAGCTGATCCAGTGCCACTGGTGCAGCGTCCGCAGCCAGAAGCCACGGTTCTGTTGCTGCTGCACGGTGGAAGAAGCAGGACGGCTCACGGCGTGGTTCGGGCTGACGGCGGACTGCCCATTACATCATTGGTGAGAATAGCTCGCAATTGCGTATCGTTCTGTATCCCAGAGGCGTTGTCGGCTGCCGGCCAGCGGCCGGCCTGCCGCAGGTCGGCAGATCCACGCCATGCGTGGATGAAGCGGTGCCAACCAAGGTTGGCACCCACCAGAGCAGGGCGGTGCGCGGCGATCAGAACTTCGCGTTGAGCGAGATCCAGTAGCTGCGGCGCTGGTCCTTGGTTGCGTAGTCGTCCACGCAGCTGAACTCGCTGGGATTGAGCAGCAGGCACGACTGCGAGACGAAGTCCTTGTCGAACAGGTTGTTGACCCGCGCGTTCACCGTCAGCCACGGCGTGGCCTTCCAGCTGCCACCAAGGTGGAAGATCGTGTAGTTCTCGTAATAGCGGACGTGGCCGGCGCCGGTACTGTCGATCAGCGTGTCGCGATAGCGGTCGTAACGGCCCTCGCCGATCAGCGACAGGCTGGCCGCTTCGTTGATCTGCCAGTTGAGGCTGGCGTTGGCCATGTGCTTCGCCGGCGTGGTGCCTGAGATCGGGCGTCCCTTGTCGGGGCCGCTGGTCTGCTCGCTCTTGGTCCAGGTGTAGTTGCCACGCAGCTGCAGGCTGTCGAGCAGGTCGACGTGGGCGGCCAGTTCGGCGCCACGGGTCTCGGCCTTGTCGATGTTCACGCTCTGGGTGAAGGTGCTGTAGCCCAGCGATGCCCAGCCCGGCCCGATGTCCACGCAGTAGCCACTGCCGGCGCGGGCCACTTCGCAGTTCGGGAAGGTGCCGCCGCTGGCGATCTTGTCCTCGAATTTGTTGAAGAAGCCGGTGACATTGAAGCCCCAGCGCTGGCCTTCGTAGTACGCGGCCAGCTCGTAGTTGGTGCTGGTTTCCGGCTTCAGATTGGGCGAGCCCACCAGCGGCAGCACGCCCTGTCCACCGAAGCCGGTGATGCCCGGGAACAACTGGTCCGGACGCGGGGTCTTGTAGCCGGTGCTGACGCCACCCTTGAAGGTCCATGCGTCGCTGGCGTTCCACACCAGGTAGCCGCGCGGGCTGACATGGCTGCCGAACACGTTGTGGTCGTCGTAGCGCAGGCCGAAGGTGGCGGTGAGGGTATCGGTCAGCGCCCAGTTGTCCTCGGCGAACAGCGCCCACATGCGGTGCTTCTGCCTGGTGTTGCTGCGGTAGCCGGCGCCATCCATGCCGAACACGCCGTCGACCATGTCGGTGTCGTTGTATTGGCCGCCAACGGTCAGCTTGTGCGCGCCGAAGTCGAGGTCGAGCATCGTGTCCAGCACGTAGCCGTCCAGCTCCATGGTGCGCAGCGGGCGCGGGAGGAACGCCTGCAGGCGTGCCATCTCGGCCGGGTTGAGAGCGGCCAGTGCATTGCCACGGCCGGCCGCGCAGTTGTTGGCGGCACCGGTGCGGCGGCAGACGTCGTTCCACAGGGTCTGCAGGTTGGCGCGTTCGTCCAGGGTCAGCGGCAGCGAGCGGCCGAGGTTGCTGCTCTTGCTGTGGGTCAGCGAGGTCTGCCAGGTGCCGAAGCTGTAGCGGCCCTGGTGGGTCAGCGACAGTTGGTCGCGCTCGTAGCGCTGGTAGGCGGTGTAGCCCACGCGCGGCTGCACCACGCGGCGGGTGACCGTGCCGCTGCCGTTCGGGTTGGGAATCACTGCGTTGCCGACGCGCCACAGGCTGGCCAGGCTGTCGAGGGTGCCGGTCTGGCCTTCGCTGTTGTCATACTTCTGCCGCGACACGTCGTAGTCCAGCCACAGCTCGTGGTCGTCGTTTATATGGAAGTTCAGCCGCACGCCGGTGTTCCAGTTGGTATTGGCCACCGACTTGCCGCCACCACCGAAGCCGATGCTGCGTTCCCACAGGCTGCCATCGGGCAGGGTCAGCGCCTCCCATTCCGGATTGGAGGCCTTGGCGTCGTAGTAGCTGCCGCGTACCGCCACGCCGATACGGTCCTTGACCAGCGGGCCGCTGAGGTACACGTCGGTGGTACGTGCATCACCGAACTGGTCGTCCTGCTGCACGGTGAAGCCCTGGGTCAGCGCGCCGTGCCAGCTGTCCTGGTTGCGGCGCGTGATGATGTTGATGACGCCGCCCATCGCATCCGAGCCGTACAGGGTGGACATCGGACCGCGCACCACCTCGATGCGCTCGATGGCATCCAGTGGCGGCAGGTAGGCGAACTGCCCACCACCGAAGTTGTTCGGATACAACTGGCCGACATTGCTCTGGCGGCGGCCGTCGATCAGCACCAGGGTGTACTCGGAAGGCAGGCCGCGCATGGAAATGGTCGCGCGGCCGTTCTTGTCGCTGGCTTCCAGGCCGACATCGATGCCTTCGACGTCGCGCAGCGCGTCGACCAGGTTGGTGTAGGGGCGCTTGCTGAGCTCTTCGCGGCTGACCACGCTGATGCTGGCCGGGGCATCGATCACCTTCTGTTCGAAGCCGGAAGCGGTGACCACCACCTTGTCCAGCGTCTGTGGCGCGCCGGCGGCGTCACCGTGGGCGAAGGCGGGGCTGGCGAAGGCCGCCAGCACGGCGCTGGTCAGCAGGGTACGGGACAGGGACGAACGGACACGATGGCGCTGGGCCATGGCAGTTACCTCGAAGGATGCAGGGTGGTGCGACGCCGTGCGCGAAGGGCGCGGCAGGCACGGAAGGCCCGGTCAGGGGCGGCAGGGATGAAGCAGGCAGCGGCGCGCAGGCGCGACCGCGCAGGCGGTCACGCGGGGCCGTGAATCAGGCGAGCGGCGGCGCCTGGCCGCGTTGCTGGCGGCGCCCGGGCGCATCGGCCCAGGGCGTGTCCGGAGCGGCCAGCGGCCAGTCCGGGCGCACGCCAGGCATGGCCGGCGTGGCGGGTACGAGGTCGAGTTCAGTGCGCAGCCATTGGCTGGCCAGCAGTAACGGCGGACGGGTCTTTTCGGCAGATTTCACCGGAGCCGCAGCACAGCGGCGCAGCTTGGCGGGTGCCTCTTGCTGCGAGGGGCCTTCACCACCGCGCTCTTCCAGCGGCATCTGCACGGCCATTCCGGCGTGGGCCTGTGGCAGCAGCGGCAGGGTGCCCAGCAGCAAGGCCAGCATCGCCACCCACGCCAGCAGGCTGGCCAGCGCGGGACGCTGGCCGCGCATGGCGGTGCCCATCTTGCGATGGATGAGTGGACGAGGGCGAAGCGGGCGCAGCAAGCGGGGATCCCCAAGGGTCTGCCGGCAGCGGCCGGCATCAACGGGGCGTGATTGTAATGAGAGCTGTTAGCCGTTGCAAATGAGAATGATTGCCAAAATGTCGCAGGCTGGCCAAACGGGGCTCAGACTTCGCTCCAGCGCCGCAGCAGGTTGTGGTACACGCCGGTCAGCTGGAGCACCGCCTCGGCGTCGCCGCCGGTCTGCCGCAGGCGCTCGATCGAGCTGTCCATTTCCCAGAGCAGGCGGCGCTGCACGTCATCGCGGATCATGCTCTGCACCCAGAAGAACGAGGCCACGCGCGCGCCGCGGGTGACCGGCCGCACCTGGTGCAGGCTGCTGGACGGATACACGATCAGGTCGCCCGCCGGCAGCTTTACCTCGTGCTCGCCGTAGGTGTCGCTGATGATCAGCTCGCCGCCTTCGTATTCGTCCGGGGCCGACAGGAACAGTGTGCAGGAGATGTCCGAACGCAGCTGCTCGCCGTTGGCCAGGTTCATCACCGCGCCATCGACGTGGAAGCCATAGGTGCCGCCACCGCTGTAGCGGTTGAAGCGCGGCGGCAGGTACTTCAGCGGCAGCGCCGCGCTGAAGAACAGCGGGTGCCGGGCCAGCGCGACGAGGATGATCTCGCCCAGCTCGCGGCGCAGCGGCGAAGCCTCTGGCAGCTGCTGGTTGTGCTTGGCCTGCGCGCCCAGATGGCCGACGGTTTCACGGCCATCGGTCCAGTCGGCGGCATCGAGGCGGCGGCGGAAGTCGGCCACCTGGTCGGCGCCGAGGATGTCGGGAATATGCAGCAGCATGCGGAACTCCTCAGAGGGACGGCGGTGCGACCAGGGCGCGCACCTGTGGATGCGGCGACGCGGCCAGCTCCGGCACGATGTGCGCCATGAACGCCGGGCTGCCGTGTGCCAGTGCAAGCCGCAGCCAGTGCACGGCCTGCTCGACCTGGCCGGCCTGCAGCAGGATCGAGGCGTAGTTGGCCTGGCCGCGGAAGTCACCGGCTTCGGCCGCGCGCTGGTACCAGGCGAGCGCCGCCTGCGGATCGGGTGCGGTATCCAGCCCGTCTTCGAGGTGGCGGGCCAGCAGGTTCATCGATTTGGCGTGGCCCAGGCGCGCGGCACGGGTGTACAGGGCCAGTGCCTGCGCGCGGTCCTGCGGAATGCCGCGTCCGGTGGCCAGCAGGTTGGCCAGGTTGTACAGGCCCCAGTCCAGGCCGGTGTCGGCGGCGCGCCGGTACCACACCGCCGCCAGCGCAGGGTCGGGTGCGGTGCCCTGTCCCAGCTCATGGCAGCGGCCGAGCATGTTCATCGCCATCGGCGCGCCGTTGTTGGCGGCGGTTTCGTACCAGAGCAGCGCGGCCGAGGCATCCTGCGCGGTGCCTTTGCCTTCCATGTGCATCTGCGCGAGCAGCAGTTGTGCGTCGACCTGTCCGGCCTGCGCGGCGTCGCGCACGCGCGCGAACGCGGCCTGCGGATCGTGCTGCAGCAGCTCGGCCAGGGCGTCGCTGTCGATGGGAGTGCGGGTAACCATGGGGTGAGTATCGCCGGAAACAAAAACGGCGGCAGGAGACCCTGCCGCCGTGGTGGAGCGAAGTTACATCAGAACTTCACGTTCAGTGCCAGGGTGGCCGAGCGACCCGGCGCGATGCTCGCGTAGTGCGAGGCATAGGCCTTGGTGAAGTAGGTCTTGTCGGTCAGGTTCTGCACGTTGAGCTGCAGGCTGATGTTGTCCTGGATCGCGTAGCTGGCCATCGCGTCGAAGCGGGTGTAGCTCGGGATCCACTTGGTGTTGGCGACATCACCGTACTGCTTGTCCGAGTAGAACGCACCGGCGCCGATGGTCAGGCCGATCGGGAAGCGGTAGGTGGTCCACAGGTTGGCGCTGTGCTTGGCGGTGTTCGGGAACACGTTGCCGTTGTACGGCGACGGCACGTAGACGTTGGACGGGCAGGTACGACCGGACACGGCGCAGACAAAGCCGTTGTCCTTCAGTTCCGAGTCCAGGTAGGTGTAGCCGCCATACAGGCTCCAGGCGTCGGTCAGCTGGCCGGTGAAGCCCAGCTCGAAGCCGTTGATTTCCTTCTTGCCGGCGTTCTGGCTGGTGCCGTTGTCGACGGTCACGCGTGCGTTGTTCATCACCGTGTGGAAGATTGCCGCGGTCAGGTTCAGGCGCTTGTCGAACAGGTCCCACTTGGTACCCAGTTCGAGGTTCCTGGTGTCCTGCGGCTTGAGGTCGGCCACGGCGGCGCTCAGGCCGTCCGAGCCGTCACCACCGTCCATGCCCGGCGGGGTCGAGGAGGTGCCCCACGACAGGTAGATGCTGCCGTTCTCCAGCGGCTTGAAGACGACGCCAGCCTGGTAGTTCAGGAAGTCGTTGTCATTGCGCACGCGGGTCGGTGCCTTGCCGGCCACCGGAGTGGTCAGGGTGGTGCTGTAGTCGTCGTAACGCAGGCCGACGTTGAAGCTCCACTGTGCGTTGAGCTCGATGGTGTCGAACAGATACGCGGACCTGGTCTTGGTGCGCTGCTCGACGTCCAGTGCCTTGTCGCTGCGGTACACCGAATGGGTGGCCGCCCACGGATCGCGCGGGTTCGGATTGGAGAAATCGGTGCAGTTGTAGCCGGTGGCGGCGCCGATGGTCGGGCACTTGCTGTTGCCGGTCAGCGGGTTGCTGGTACCCGGGGTCATCAGATAGCTGCCACGGGACATCTTCTCGTCGCTGTACTCAACGCCAGCGCTGTAGCTGTGCTTGAGCGCGCCGGTCTGGAAGGCACCGGTCAGGCCCAGCTGGTCGGCGAAGCTCTTGACGTCGACGGCGCGGGCGTTGGTACGGCGCCACAGGGTGCCGTAGTTGTTCGGGTTGCCCTGGCTGTCGTCCGGCTGGGTCCACAGGTAATCATTGCTCGTGTTGCCCAGCCGCGCGATGTTGCGCAGCTTGTGGCCACCGAAGTCATAGCTGGCGTCCAGGGTGCTGATGTCGGCGCGGGTGCGCTGGAAGTCGCGATCGACCAGACCGTAGTAGTTGTTGCGGTCCGGCACCATCGGGCGGCCGTCGACCCACTTCGATGCCGGTGCACCATTCGGGTTTCCGTACGGGAAACCGCCTGCATCGGGCAGGTCGTCGCTCTGCATGTGGTAGTGGCTGGCGATCAGCTGCGCCGGGCCGTTCAGGCCGAACGCGATCGACGGTGCGATGCCCCAGCGGCTGACATTGGCGGCGTCGCGGCCGGCGATGTCCGACGCGTGCTTCATCAGGTTCAGGCGGGCGGCGATGCCATCGCCCAGCACGTAGTTGGCATCCACGGTGCCGCGCGCATAGCTGTCGGTACCGATGCCCATGCTGGCGCTGGTCTCGTTCTTCAGCTTCGGCGTCTTGCTCACCAGATTCAGGCTGCCGCCACCCGAGTCACGGCCACCGTAGGCCGAACTCGGGCCCTTGACCACTTCCACCTGCTCCAGATCGAAGATTTCGCGGGTCTGCGAGCCGACGTCGCGCAGGCCATCGACGAAGATGTTGCTCTGCGAATCAAAGCCACGGATGAAGGGGCGGTCGCCGGTCGGATTGCCGCCTTCGCCGGCACCGAAGGTGATGCCCGGGACCATGCGCAGCGCATCCTGCAGGTTGGTTGCACCGGTTTCGGCGATCAGTTTCTCCGACACGATCGACACCGACTTCGGGGTATCCAGCAGCTCGGCGGTGAACTTCGGCGAAGACGGATTGAACCAGCTGCCGCGCACCTGCACCTTGTCCAGGTCGGTGGCCTTGCGGGAGCCTGCGTCGGCACTGTCGGCGGCGTGTGCGGCCAGCGGTGCGAAGCCGGCGGCCAGGGTGGCGGTGGCGAGCAGGGAAACGCGCGGTGCGTGCTTGCGGGACGTGATGTGAGTCATGGCTTGTGCAGTGGCTAGGATCGGAAAATGGCGAGGTCCGTGACGCAGAATGCGCGACGGCGTGCAGAAGAGGCTGTTTCTGTAGCGCCGAGCGGATGTTCGGCTACGGGGTGAACGAGTCCAGGCGCACGGCAACGGCCGCAGGGCGCCTCAGCTGGCGTGCGGTGCGGGCGGAGCGTGGCCGGGGTTCAGGCGCAGTGCGGGGTCGCGCAGCTGCCAGCGCAGGGCGTCGGAGCGCCACAGCGGGATACGTGCGACCAGGGCGGCGCGGGGACCTGCCATGCCAGCGCAGGGCGGCGTGCCCTCGCCATCCAGCGGCGGTTCCGGTGCGGGTGCGGCATGCTGCGGGCATTCGTCCACTGGCGTGGGCGGCAACGGCATGGCCTGGTGAAGATCATCCGTGTGCGCCTGCCAGCCGTGCGTGGCGGTACCGCTGCCACGTCCTTCATGCAAGGCCGACCAGCCCAGCAGCAGCGTCAGCAGCGCGGCCACGAGCAGCGGCCACCCCTGGCGGGCGAGCTGGCACAACGTGGCGGTGGGCGCGGGCGAAGCCATGGCGCGGGGGGGCGGATCGTTACGAAGATGTTACGCAGGATAACATCAACGATAATGATTCGCATATACGTCGTTCGGCGGGCGACCTGGATGGCCCGGAAGGGCCCTGGAGGGCCTCTCATCGCCCTCCGGCAGCTCCACCCCAGGGTTCTCGAGGAGCGCCCCACGGGCGATCTCTACGGGCCGAGCGTCGCCTCAATCGCGGTCGTCGCGGGTCCAGACGGCGTCGTGCTCGCGCTTCACCGGGAACTTGGGCACCGGGGTATAGGCCGGTGCGCACAGGGCGCGGCCATCGCGCACGTCGAAGCGCGCGCCGTGCAGCACGCACTCCACGCTGCCTTCGGCGGCGTTGAACTCGCCCGAGGACAGCTCGAACTCTTCATGTGTGCACTGGTCTTCCAGCGCGTACAACTCACCGTCGAGGTTGAAGACCACGATCGGCGTGCCGGTCACTTCGTCGAACACGCTCTTCATTTCACCCGGCAGCAGCTCGGTGCCGGCACAGACGAAGGTCCAGGTATCGCTCACGCGGCGGCTCCGGCCAGCGGCTTTTCCAGGATCTCGAAGCGCAGGTCGTCGCGCTTGGGAATGCCGAAACGCTCGTCGCCGTACGGGAACGGCTTCTTGATGCCGGTGCGCAGATAGCCGCGGCGCTCGTAGAAGGCGATCAGCTCGTCGCGCACGTCGATCACCGTCATCTGCATCACCGGCACCTTCCATTCGCGTGCGGCGTGTGCTTCGGCGGCGTCCATCATCTGCTTGCCGACGCCGCCGCCCTGCTGGGCCGGGTCGACCGAGAACATGCCGAAGTAGCCCTTGCCGTCGACATCGGCGACGTGGGCGCAGGCCACCAGCTGGCCCTCGCGCTCGGCCAGCAGGATGGTGGAGCGCGGGCGGTCGAGGTCGGCCTGGATGCCTTCGGCGTCGATGCGGGCGCCATCCAGCAGGTCGGCTTCGGTGGTCCAGCCGACGCGGCTGGCGTCGCCACGGTAGGCCGAGGTGACGAGGGCGATCAGGGCGGGGATGTCGGCCGGCGTGGCGGCGCGGAAGGTCAGGGTGGTCATGGCCCCATTCTAGGTGGGGCGGGGGCGGGCGCAAATGGGGGCGCCTCACGGGGTGCATGGAGGTGCCCGACATGCTGCCTGCATCACCAAGGAGAAACGCCGCAGTTGCCCGCGGCGTTCCCGCTGCAGAAGGAGCAGGGTCCCTACTTTGTCTTGTAGAGCATCATTTTCGAGACCTCGTTGTCAACGTAGTGCTCATATTCAAATAGTTCTTCTTCGCAGCTGTCAGATGAACTCTTCGTTGCCTGAGCTTTCGCGATGCACTCATCAAGCGCCTTCTTCAATTCCTTTCCCTCCGGCGTAGCTTCAGCTTTCGCACGGATTTCGGCTTGCCCGTCAGTCTCGCCATCCTGGGCAAATGAACTTGCGGGCAGCATGAGGGCCAGCAGCACGAATACCGCGGACAGGCTGGCAGAGCGGATCATCTTCATGTTCGCTTTGTCTCCAATCGGGTGGGAATGGCCAGAACGGTCTTGCGTACGACGCAGCAACTGCGAAATCGGGGCAAGGCTTGTTGGCAGAGATGGAAGTGAGACAAAGTTTGCAGGACAGCAGATGGAGCTGTTGCGGATGAGGGTCTCTTCAAGGCTCGCCCAAGGGCGAATGGTGCGCTCTGCCTGCAGCGCATACTGTGATTGAAGTCTCGAAGTGGGGCGCCATGCGAGGGGGGCGTGTCGGGGCCGGTAGATGGGTCGGTAGACACGGAAACGCCGCGGTCTCCCGCGGCGCTTCTGGTTCTCTGTGCCGGCCTGGGAATCTCACCCCAGCAGCTTGCGTACCTTGGTCAGCGCGGTCATGAACCGCTCGATCTCGGCGTGGGTGTTGTAGAACGCCAGCGAGGCACGGCAGGTGGCGGCGACGCCGAAGTACTGCAGCAGCGGGTGCGCGCAGTGCTGGCCCGAACGCACGGCCACGCCTTCCAGGTCGAGCAGGGTGGCCAGGTCATGGGCATGCGCGCCATCGATCAGGAACGAGACCACGGCGGCCTTCTCCGGTGCCTCGCCGATGATGCGCAGGCCGTCGACGCGGCGCAGCTCTTCGGTGAAGTGCGCCAGCAGTTCGGCTTCGCGCGCTTCCACGTTCTCCTGGCCGAGCTGCTGCAGATAGTTGGCGGCCACGCCCAGGCCGATGAAGCCGGCGATGTTCGGGGTGCCGGCTTCGAACTTGTGCGGGGCATCGTTGAATACGGTGCCGTCGAAGCTGACTTCCTTGATCATCTCGCCACCACCGAGGAACGGCGGCATCGCGTCCAGATGCTCGCGGCGCGCCCACAGTGCGCCGGTGCCGGTCGGGCCGCACATCTTGTGGCCGGTGATGGCGTAGAAGTCGCAGCCGATCGCGGCGACGTCGACCTTGCGGTGCGGCACCGCCTGCGAGCCATCGACCACCGTGACGATGCCGCGCTTGCGTGCTTCACGGCAGATCTCGCGCACCGGGTTGACCGTGCCCAGCACGTTGGAGACATGGGTGACGGCGAGCAGCTTGACCTCCGGGGTCATCGCTGCGCGCAGCGCATCCAGGTCCAGCGCGCCATCGGGGGTGATCTCGGCCACGCGGATGGTGGCGCCGGTACGCTGCGCGACCAGCTGCCACGGCACGATGTTGGCGTGGTGCTCCATGCGCGTGATCAGGATCACATCACCGGCCTTCAGCCGCGGCAGCGCCCACGAGTAGGCCACCAGGTTGATGGCGAAGGTGGTGCCACTGCACAGCACCAGGTCGCTGGGGCGCACGTTGAGGAAGCGCGCCAGCGTGTTGCGCGCGCCTTCGTAGGCATCGGTGGCTTCGCTGCCCAGCGCATGCACGGCGCGGCTGACGTTGGCGTTGTAGCGTCGGTAGAACTCGTCCACCGCGCCGATCACCTGCACCGGCTTCTGGCCGGTGTTGGCATTGTCGAAATAGACCAGCGGCTTGCCGTGCACTTCGCGCATCAGCAGCGGGAAGTCGAGGCGGACGCGGTCCCAGTCGGGGGCGCCGGTGCGTTCTTCGATCGGGCGCGGCGTGGACAGGTTCATGCCACACCCGCCTCGGCCAGGGCTTTGTCCAGGCGGCGTGCCAGCTGCGCACGCAGCGCATCGGGCAGGATCTTCAGCGGCTCGTGGCAGAACGCGGCGCTCAGCAGTGCCTGCGCCTGGGCCTGCGGCAGGCCGCGCGAGCGCAGGTAGAACAGCGCGTTGGCATCGAGCTGGCCGACGGTCGCACCGTGCGCGGCCTTCACTTCATCGGCGTCGATCACCAGCGTCGGCTGGGTGTCGATCTCGGCATCGGCCGACAGCAGCAGGTTCTTGTTGGACAGGTTCGCGTCGGTGCCATCGGCGCCTTCGCGGATCTGGATGCCGCCATGGAACACCACGCGGCTGCGGTTGGCGGCGACGCCGCGCCACAGCAGCTCGCAGGCGGTATCGCGTGCGATGTGGTCGATGCCCAGGCGGGTTTCGACGTGGCGGCGGCCATTGCCGAGCAGCACGCCGTTGGCGGTCAGCTGGGCGTTGTCGCCTTCCAGGCGCACGTTCAGTTCATGGCGGCTGAGCGCAGCGCCCAGTTCCAGATCAACGCGGTGGTACTGCGCGTCGCGGGCGAGCACTGCGTCGGTGCGCAGGAAGCTGGTCTGGCGCGCGCTGCCGGCCTGCACGCGGGCGTGCTTGAGCACCGCATCGCGGGCCACATGCGCGTGCAGCACCGTGTTGTCCAGGTGGACGGAATCGCCGACGCTGAAGCGGTGCTCGACCACGCCGAGGCTGGCGCCGGCACGCAGTTCGATCAGGTGGCGGTGATGCCAGGCCAGGTCGGTCTCGCCGGCCACACTGGCAAATACCAGCTGCAGCGGTGCTTCGACCTGCACGCCTTCGTCCACGCGCAGCACCACGCCTTCGTCGGCCAATGCGGCGTTGAGGCGGGCGAAAATCTCCTCGCTGCGCTCGTAGCGGCGGCCAAGGAAACGCACAGCGTCTTCGCCGGCGGCCAGCGCCGCCGACAACGGCTGCAGCTGCACGCCCGCAGGCAGCGCCTGCACGTCGCTCAGCGCGGCATCCAGGCGACCGTTGACGAACACCAGGCGCGGTGCCGGGACGTCTTCCAGCAGCGCGGCGTCCAGCGCCGGGCCCTGCAACGGTGCCGCGGTGAACGCCCGGCGTTCCAGCTGGCGCAGCGAAGTGTACTTCCAGGCTTCGTTGCGGGCGGCCGGCAGGCCGTCGCGCAGGGCCGCATCCAGCACTTCGCGGCGCGCATCGCTGCCGCAGAAGGCCTGGGCCATCGAATCAAGCAGGGCACTCATCAGACCGCCGCCTCGGGCACGACCCGGTCCTTCAGGAAATCGTAGCCGTGTGCTTCCAGCTCCAGCGCCAGTTCCGGGCCGCCGCTCTTGACGATGCGGCCATCGGCCAGCACGTGCACCACATCCGGCTTGATGTAGTCCAGCAGGCGCTGGTAATGGGTGATGACCAGGAACGAGCGGTCGGCGCCGCGCAGCGCGTTGACGCCGTCGGCCACGCTCTTCAGTGCGTCGATGTCCAGGCCCGAGTCGGTCTCGTCCAGGATCGCCAGCTTCGGTTCCAGCACGGCCAGCTGGAAGATCTCGTTGCGCTTCTTCTCGCCACCGGAGAAGCCTTCATTGACGCCACGGTGCAGCAGTTCGTCCTTCAGGTGCAGCACGGCCAGCTTCTGGCGCACCAGCTTGAGGAACTGCATGGAATCGAGTTCTTCCTCGCCGCGGGCCTTGCGCTGGGCGTTCAGCGCGGCGCGCAGGAAGTAGGTGTTGTTCACGCCCGGGATCTCCACCGGGTACTGGAACGCCAGGAACAGGCCGGCGGCGGCACGCGCTTCCGGGTCCTGCTCCAGCAGGTCGACGCCGTCGAACTGCACGCTGCCTTCGGTCACTTCGTAGCCGTCGCGGCCGGCCAGGACGTTGCCCAGGGTGGACTTGCCGGCGCCGTTCGGGCCCATGATGGCGTGCACCTGGCCGGGCTTCACATCCAGCGACAGGCCCTTGAGGATTTCCTTGCCGCCAATGCGGGCGTGGAGGTTTTCGATCTTCAGCATGGTGGGGGTTTCCGTGGGGCGGGCCAGGGCCCGCCGGTAAAGAGAATGCGTTTGCGAGGGCAGGGTCGGGCGGTCAGCCCACCGAACCTTCCAGCGAGACTTCCAGCAGCTTCTTGGCTTCCACCGCGAACTCCATCGGAAGTTCGCGGAACACCTGCTTGCAGAAGCCGTCGACGATCAGCGATACCGCGTCTTCCTGGCTGATGCCACGGGCGCGGCAGTAGAACAGCTGGTCATCGGAGATCTTGGACGTGGTCGCCTCGTGCTCGACGGTGGCGCCCGGGTTCTTCACCTCGATGTAGGGGAAGGTGTGCGCGCCGCACTGCTTGCCGATCAGCAGCGAGTCGCACTGGGTGTAGTTGCGCGCGCCGTCGGCGTTGCGGTCGACCTTGACCAGGCCGCGGTAGGTGTTCTGGCCGCGGCCGGCGCTGATGCCCTTGCTGACGATCTTGCTCTTGGTGCGCTTGCCGACGTGGATCATCTTGGTGCCGGTGTCGGCCTGCTGGCGGTGGTGGGTCAGCGCGACGGAGTGGAACTCACCGACCGAGTCGTCGCCCAGCAGCACGCACGACGGGTACTTCCAGGTGATGGCCGAGCCGGTCTCGACCTGGGTCCAGGTAACCTTGCTGCGTGCGCCACGGCATTCGGCACGCTTGGTGACGAAGTTGTAGATGCCGCCGACGCCGTTCTCGTCGCCGGGGTACCAGTTCTGCACCGTGGAGTACTTGATCTCCGCATCTTCCAGCGCGACCAGCTCGACCACTGCGGCGTGCAGCTGGTTCTCATCGCGCATCGGCGCGGTGCAGCCTTCCAGGTAGGAGACGTAGGCCTTGTCCTCGCACACGATCAGGGTGCGCTCGAACTGGCCGGTGTGGCCGGCGTTGATGCGGAAATAGGTGCTCAGTTCCATCGGGCAGCGCACGCCCTTGGGAATGAACACGAAGCTGCCATCGGAGAACACCGCCGAGTTGAGCGCGGCGAAGTAGTTGTCACCCACCGGCACCACGGTGCCCAGGTACTGGCGCACCAGCTCCGGGTGTTCCTTGATGGCCTCGGACATCGAGCAGAAGATCACGCCCTTCTCGGCCAGTTCCTTGCGGAAGGTGGTGCCCACGGACACCGAGTCGAACACCGCATCCACCGCCACGCCGGCCAGCTTGGCGCGCTCGTGCAGCGGCACGCCCAGCTTGTCGTAGGTGTCGAGCAGTTCCTTCGGCACGTCATCCAGCGAGGCGTACTTCGGGCCCTTCGGCGCGGAGTAGTAGCTGAGCGCCTGCAGGTCGATCGGGGCGATCTCCAGCTTGGCCCAGTCGGGCATCGGCATGGTCAGGAAGTGGCGGTAGGCGTCCAGGCGCCACTGCGTCATCCACTCCGGCTCGTCCTTCTTGGCCGACAGGGCACGGATGGTGTCCTCGTCCAGGCCCGGCGGCAGGGAGTCCGATTCGATCTCGGTGATGAAGCCGGCCGAATACTTGCGGCCGAGCTGCTCGTGGATCTCGCGGTTGGGGGTGTCGTCGTGGGCGACGTTTTCGATGGTTTCGGTGGCCATGGGGGGGCTGCCTACGGATCAGGAGACGACGTCGACAGCGATGGTGCGGCGCTGTTCGTCATCGGCAAGGGGGAGAGGGGGCAGGATCTGGGCGAGGGTGACATCGCGCAGGGCCTCGGAGACCACGTCGTTGATCAGCCGCCAGCTGCTGCGCGCGCCGCACTTGGGTGCCATGCCGCACTGGTGGTGGTCGTGGCTGCATTCGGTCAGGGCCAGCGGCCCTTCCATCGCTTCGACCACTTCGAACAGCGAGATCTCGATGGCCGGGCGGGTCAGCCGGTAGCCGCCACGAACGCCGCGCAGGCCCTCGACCAGGCCGGCCTGGGCCAGCGGCTTGAGGACCTTGCTGACCGTGGGCGGCTCCAGGCCGGTGAATTCGGCCAGCTCGGTGGCACTGAGCACTTCGCCCGGACGGGCGGCGAGCACGGTCAGCACGACGGTGGCGTAATCGGTGAGTTTGGTGACGCGCAACATGGGGATGCGAGTGGTTCTTAAAGCGGACTGAAATTGTACGCTTTTATTCGCCACCATCCAACCCGGGCATTCAGCCGGCGCTGGGGGCGGGCCGGGAGAACACACCGGGCCGCAGCCACGGCGCAATGCTGCGCCAACGGGGTGATTTTCGCAATCACCCGGAATGGGCGAGAATCCCGGTTCCATTCGCTGCAAACAGCCCGTGCCGATGCCGAAGAAGATCCAAGCCCGCAAGTCCGCCATCCATGGCAACGGCGTGTTCGCCGTGGCCCCGATCAAGCAGGGCGAGCGCGTGATCCAGTACAAGGGCCTGCTGCGCAGCCACGGCGATGTTGATGCCGACGACAGCGGCGACGTCGAAAGCGGCCACACCTTCCTGTTCACCCTCAACGATGACTGGGTGATCGATGCCAACTACAAGGGCAATGACGCGCGCTGGATCAACCACAGCTGCGATCCGAACTGCGAGGCGGTGATCGAGGAAGACGAGGACGGCGACAGCCGGGGCGACAAGGTGTTCATCGAGGCACTGCGCGATATCAAGGCCGGCGAGGAGCTGACCTACAACTACGGCATCACCCTGGCCGAGCGCCACACGGCCAAGCTGAAGAAGATCTGGGAGTGCCGCTGCGGCTCGCCCAAGTGCACCGGTACCATGCTGCAGCCCAAGCGCTGATCGGGCCCGTAGTGCCGGCCAGCGGCCGGCACTGCCTGGAGGCTCTCCACCTGCCGTGCACGACGGGGTCACCGCCGCGCAAGGGCCGTTCTTCCATGCTGTGGGCTCCCCCCAACCGGAGTGCATCCATGGCAGAGCGATTGAAGGGCAAGCAGATTGCCATCCTTGCCACCCACGGCTTCGAACAGTCCGAACTGACCGAACCCAAGCGTTTGCTGGAAGCGGAAGGTGCGCGGGTCAGCGTGGTGTCGCCTGCAAAGGAGGCGACCATCAAGGGCTGGAAAGAGAAGAACTGGGGCGACGCCGTCGCGGTGGACATCCCGCTGGACGAGGCGGATCCGTCGGGCTTTGATGCCTTGGTACTGCCAGGAGGTGTGATCAATCCGGACACGCTGCGTACCGACGATGCGGTACTCAGCTTCATCCGCTCGGTGGATGAAGCCGGCAAGCCTGTCGCGGCGATCTGCCATGGCCCGTGGTTGCTGATCAATAGCGGGCTGGCCGATGGCCGCAAGCTGACGTCCTGGCCGTCCCTGCAGCAGGACCTGGCCAACGCGGGAGCGAACTGGCGCGATGCCGAGGTGGTGGTCGACGGCAACGTAATCACCAGCCGCAAGCCGGACGACATTCCCGCCTTCAGCGAGGCGGTGGTCAAGGCACTTGCCGCGTGATGCTTTGCCGGTAGTGCCGGCTGCTGGCCGGCAGATGCAGTGACTGCGCTGCCGGCCAGTGGCACTACCTCATTTACCCAGCACGCCTGCCGGCACCAGGTTGCCCAGGTTCTGGTTGAAGGTGACCACCAGCTTGCCGTTCTTCACCTGTGCCGACTGCACCTGCAGCGCGCCGAGCAGCCCGGCCACGGCCGGGTCCAGCTTGTAGATCGGTTCGCGCTGGGCGTAGTCGCTCAGCCAGGCATTGAGCAGGCCACGGGTGCGTGAGTCGAGGCGACCGCCCTGGTTGGCCGGGGTGAAGTCATCCACGCTGGGCTGCTGCAGGTGGAAACCCTGGGTCTGCGCGTCGTAGCGCAGGCCGCTGCTGAGCTTCACCGTACCCAGTTTGGCCGGGTTGCCGCCAGCGGTGGCCAGTGCCACGTCCATGCCCAGGTTCAAGCGCTCGCCGGCGGGAAGGCTCAGCTGCGGGTGGCTCATGGTCAGTGCGATCAGGCCGCCGAGGGCGTCCTGGGTGCGCGGGAAGCTGCCATCGAGATACTGCTGGACGTCGCTGGCACCCACCGACAGTTCGCGGCCGGAAATGGAGGGAGCCGCCTGTGCGCCGATCGCAGCAGCGATCAGTACGGTGGAGGCAGCAAGGCGGGTCATCAGGGAACGCAGGCGCATGGCGGTGACCGATGGGCAGGGAATGGATGGATCACAGAGTAGCCGCGCAGGCTGAATCGCGCGTGCATGCGGCTGCAACGGTTCAGTCCAGCATTGGACGCAGCTGCGCCGACTGGATCTGCCAGGCGCTGCCGTCGCTGCTGGGTTGCACGCGGTACCAGCCACCGAAGCGGAACGTGCCGTTGGCGGTGACCGCGCGGATCTGCACCGGCACTTCAAGCAGCTGTGGCGGTTGCCGGTCGTCGCGGGCGATCGGGGTATCGCTGTGCAGGCGCAGGGTGCGCAGGTCCCGCAGCTGTCGCAGCGCGGCGTCGTCCGCATGCCGCGGATCACTGGGCGGGATCGTCCAGGCGGCATTGCTGGCGGCGCGGTCGCGGTTGAGCAGCGCCGCCACGTAGCGGTTGAGCATCGTCGAGGGTGGCTCGGCACTGTCGGCGACGGCGGACAGCAGCGGCACATCGCTCGCCTGCAGCGCTGCGGGATCGGGGCCGGTATGGATGTCCGCTGCTGCGGTGGCGGCAGCGGCAACGGGCGCTGGCGCGGTTTCAACATTCGTCTGTGCTGCCGGGCGTGAACAACCCAGCAGCACCAGTGGTGCGATCAGCAACAGGATCCTGCGCATGCCTGCCTCCTCCCCGAGGCAATCTGGAGGGCGGCAGTGTAGCGATTGCGCGGGGCTCAGCGGGAGGAGGGCAGCTGTTCCAGCGCGTCCAGCGCCGGCAGGACCTGTGCCGCGACGGCGGCTAGTGCGTGGCCGTCGGTCCCGGCGTGGCGCTGCACGATGTCGCGCAGCAGCTGGGTGGCGATCACCAGGGTCGCGCGCTCGTCGCCGCTGATGCCGGCGGTACGCGGAGCCGCCTCCAGCAGGCGCATCAGGTCACGGCTGGCGCGGTGTTCCAGTTCGATGGTGCAGCGCCCGGTGCACTGCAGCCCGTCCTTTTCGATCGGGGTCACCGAGATCCGGTAGCGGGTGGAGGGGCTGGCCATGAGGGTGTGCTCGCCGTAGCTGTGGAGGATGTGCCCACCATAGGCAAGGCCACGGCCGGCGGCGATGGCCGGCGCTGCACGCAGTGTTCCACCCGGTACGTTCCGCGCCCTTTGCGGAGCGCCGGCAGCCACTGGTGGCGGGCCTGCAGGGGGATTGCCGGGGCCGCGGCAACGCTGTGTTGCGGGGTGTGGTCCGGACAAAAAAAACGGGACGGCCAGAGCCGTCCCGTCGGAATCCGCGTTGGGGCGCGCGCTTACAGCGCGGCGTCCTTCAGCTTCTTCAGCGGACGCACCTTCAGCTTGGTGGTGGCCGGCTTGGCAGCGAACCACTGCTCTTCCTTGGTGAACGGGTTGATGCCCTTGCGCTTCGGCTTGGCCGGCACATTGACGGTGGTGATCTTCAGCAGGCCCGGCAGGGTGAAGGAGCCAGCGCCCTTCTTGTGCACCGAGGAGGCGACGGCGCTTTCCAGCGAGGCCAGCACAGCGCGGACGTCCTTGGCGACGACGCCGGAGGCTTCAGCGATGTGTGCAACCAGGCCGGACTTGGTCAGCACTTCCTTGATCGGCTTCGGAGCGGCCGGCTTGGCGGCTGCCTTCGTCGCGACTTTCTTCGCTGCCTTCTTCGGGGCAGCCTTCTTAGCGGTCTTTGCCATGGTTTCCTGTTCCGTGAACGGTTGGTTGTTTGGTCGGCGCCGAACCCCGTCGGCAAGCGCAATGTAGGGCAACTCTCGGGCGCCGCCAATAGCCCGAAGCGCGGAAAGTGCATGTTTTTTCATATCCAGGCCGATTCAGTACATGGCCGGTGGTGGGGGATGGGGGCGCGCCAGCGTGTTCGATGGCCGGCGCCCGCCCATCGGCGGAGTGCGCGAAACCACTGAAAACAAGGGGAAAATGCGTTCCGGGCTGGCGAGGAAGTGTCCACGCGCCGGGCTCGGGGCGACGCCCGGCGTGCGGCGGAGCGACGCAGGGCTAACGCGCGGCGTGCGAGGGTAGCCGTTCATCACCGCCACGCAGGAGCAGCACAATGGGAATCTCGCGACACGCCACCGCGCACTGGGAAGGCGATCTGAAGTCGGGCAAGGGACAGTTGAGCACGCCGCAGAGTGGGCTGCTGGACAAGACCCGCTACGGTTTCAACAGCCGCTTTGGCGACGAAAAGGGCACCAATCCGGAAGAGCTGATCGCTGCCGCGCACGCGGGTTGTTTCACCATGGCGCTGTCGGCCAAGCTCGGCGAGGCAGGCTTCACCCCGACCTCGCTGGACACCGAAGCGAAGGTCGACCTGTCGCTGGAGGGCGGCCCGCAGCTGTCGCAGATCCGGCTGAAGGTGAGGGCGGTGGTGCCCGGCATCGATGCGACGCAGTTCCGTGCCATTGCCGATGACGCCAAGCAGAACTGCCCGGTGTCCAAGGCGCTGAGCGCGGTGCCCATCAGCCTGGAAGCCGAGCTGGGCTGAGAAATCGCGGGCCGGGATGGTCACGGTAGTGCCGGCCGCGGGCCGGCAACCGCATGATGCCGAGGTCGAGGTGGCAGCCGGCCAGCGTCATGGCGACCTTCCTGGCCGCCACCCTCCGGGCCGTCGCGCGCGACGTTGCAGCGGCTCCTGCCGCTGCCTTCGGCTCTACCCCCCAGCAGCAATCACCAATCGATGGTGCCGGCAATCACCGTCTGCACCTGCCCCCCCGACCAGACCTCGCCGTCTTCATCGACCCGCAGGGTCAGGCGTGCGTCGTGGCCGACTTCGCGGCCCTGGCTGACTTCGAACGGTGCACGGCCATGGGGCAGGGCATCGCGCAGGTCCAGCCATGCGGCCAACACCGCATTGGCAGCACCCGAGGCGGCGTCCTCGAAGCGTCGGCCATTGCCGACAAAGGCGCGTACCGCCAGATCGAAGCCCTCGCGGCCATCGCTGAAGGCATAGGCGAACACGCCCATGCTGTCGGTGGATTCGGCCAGTGCAGCGACCGCATCCCAGTCCGGACGCAGGGTGCGCAACGCGGCTTCATCGGCCACCTGCACCACCCACCAGCTGCGCCCGCCCTGCATGCGTGCCGGCGGCAGCGTGCCCAGCGGCCAGCCCTTCAGCGCCGCCTGCAGGCGCGGATCGGTGGCCTCGACGGTCTCGGCCAGCTGCGCGCGCGGGGTGCGGATGGCGATGCGCTGCTGCGCGCCCTCACCACTGACGCGCAGCGGCAGCGCACCTGCAATGCCATCCTGCACCAGCACGCCACCGACCGGCGCGGCCAGGCCCGCCTGCAGCACCGCGTGCGCGGTACCGACGCTGGGATGGCCGGCGAACGGAACCTCCTTCTGCGGGCTGAACATGCGCAGCCGGTAGCTGGCGCCCGCGACCTGCGGCGGGAACACGAAGGTGGTTTCGGGCAGGCGCGTCCAGCGCGCAATGGCCTGCATGCTGGCATCGTCCAGGCCCTCGGCATCGAGCACAACGGCCAGCGGATTGCCGGCGCCGGCGCGCGGGGAGAACACATCCAGCTGCAGGAAGCGGCGGGTGGACATCAGGCAGGACTCCAGTAGACAGGCGGCATAGCGTAGCGCGGGGCACAAAAAAGGGGACGGAGGGAATTAAGTCGCTTGTGGCACATATGGCAGAAGCGACTTAATTCCCTCCGTCCCCTTTTTTCCGTGGGCTACCAGCGGATGTGGCCGTCGATGACCGGCTGCACCTGGCCGCCGATCCAGACCGTGCCCTGCGCATCGACTTCGACCTGCACGCGCCCATCGCGACCGACTTCGCGGCCCTGGCTGGCCACGTAGCGGCCCTCGCGGCCGGGCAGGGCGTTGCGCTGCCGCAGCCAGGCACCGATCAGGGCATTGGCGCTGCCGGTGACCGGATCTTCCGGCACGCTGGCCGCATCGGCGGGGCAGAATGCGCGCACCACACGGGCGTGGTCGGTGCCGGCCTCGTCAGCGAATACGGCCACGCCGGTGGCATCGGTGGCCAGGCTCCAGTCGCGCAGCGTGGCCATGTCCGGCGCCAGGCCGCGCACGGCAGCGGCGTCGCGCAGCGGCAGCAGCCACCAGCGTGCGCCGTTGTCCCACAGTTCGGGTTGCTGCCCCTTGGCCGCCAGTGCCAGCAGTGCGGCCGGCGCGGCGTCCGCCGGCGTGTCCAGCTGCCGGGCCGTTGGGCTGGCGAGCTGGATCTCCAGCGCCTCGGCCGGGCCGCTCACCCGAACCGGCAACACGCCCGCTGCACATTGCTGCAGCAGGGTGCCGTTGCGCGGCTGGGCCAGGCCGCACGTCACCGCCGCCCAGGCAGCGCCGACGCTGGGGTGGCCGGCAAAGGCCAGCTCCCGGGTCGGGGTGAAGATGCGGATGTGATAGTCGGCGCCCGGCGCAGTGGGGTGCAGGAAGAACACCGTCTCGGACAGGTTCAGCCAGGCGGCCAGGGCCTGCATCTGCTCGCCGGACAGGCCGTCCGCATCCAGGATGGCACCCAGCGGATTGCCGGTGCCGGGGCGGGGGGCGAAGACATCGAGCTGCAGGTAACGAAGGACGGCCATCTGCGGGGATATTGCGCTTAGAATCAAGGGTTCCGCCCCCGAGGGCGGCTCCCCCACATTCTACATAGCCAATCCATGTCAGCTTCCCCCCTTGTCGATCGTTGGATCGTACTGAAGTTCGGCGGCACCTCGGTGTCGCGTCGTCACCGCTGGGACACGATCGGGAAGCTGGCGAAAAAACGCGCGGAAGAGACCGGCTCGCGCGTACTGGTGGTGGTTTCGGCGCTGTCCGGGGTCACCAACGAACTGACTGCGATCGCCGATGGCGCGCCGGACAGCCGTGACCGCGTGGCCGCGCTGGTCGAGCGCCATGAAGGTTTCCTGGCCGAACTGGGCCTGGGCCGCGAGGTGCTGGCCGAGCGCCTGGCAGCGCTGCAGGGCCTGCTCGACGACCCGCGTGCGGCCACCCGCCCGCTGGAATGGCAGGCCGAAGTGCTGGGCCAGGGCGAGCTGTTGTCCTCCACGCTGGGCGCGGCCTATCTGCACGCTTCGGGCCTGGACATGGGCTGGATGGATGCCCGCCAGTGGCTGGACGCGATGCCGCCGCAGCCGAACCAGAGCGACTGGTCGCAACGCCTGTCGGTGAACTGCCAGTGGCGTGCCGATGCGGAGTGGTTGCAGCGCTTCCGCGCGCAGCCGACCCGCCTGCTGATCACCCAGGGCTTCATTTCGCGGCATGCCGATGGCGGTACCGCCATCCTCGGTCGCGGTGGCTCGGATACCTCGGCGGCGTACTTCGGTGCGCTGCTGGGCGCCAGCCGCGTGGAGATCTGGACCGATGTGCCAGGCATGTTCAGCGCCAATCCGAAGGATGTGCCCGACGCGCGCCTGCTGACCCGCCTGGACTATTACGAGGCGCAGGAAATCGCCACCACCGGCGCCAAGGTGCTGCACCCGCGCTCGATCAAGCCGTGCCGCGATGCTGGCGTGCCGATGGCCATCCTCGATACCGAGCGCCCGGAACTGCCGGGCACCAGCATCGACGGCAGTGCTGCACCGGTGCCGGGGGTGAAGGCGATCAGCCGCCGCAACGGCATCGTGCTGGTGTCGATGGAAGGCATCGGCATGTGGCAGCAGGTCGGCTTCCTGGCCGATGTGTTCAACCTGTTCAAGAAGCATGGCCTGTCGGTGGACCTGATCGGTTCGGCCGAGACCAACGTCACCGTGTCGCTGGACCCGTCCGAGAACCTGGTCAACACCGATGTGCTGGCCGCGCTGTCGGCCGACCTGTCGCAGATCTGCAAGGTGAAGGTGATCGTGCCGTGCGCGGCGATCACCCTGGTCGGCCGCGGCATGCGTTCGCTGCTGCACAAGCTGTCGGACGTGTGGGCCACCTTCGGCCGCGAGCGCGTGCACATGATCTCGCAGTCGTCCAACGACCTGAACCTGACCTTCGTCATCGACGAGGCCGATGCTGATGGCCTACTGCCGATCCTGCACGCCGAGCTGATCGACAGCGGTGCCATGCCGGTGGAAGAGACCGAAGTGTTCGGTCCGCGCTGGCGCGAGATCGCCGGCACCGTGCGCCCGCGTGGCACGCCGTGGTGGCGGGGGCAGCGTGCGCACCTGCTGCAGCTGGCCGATGCCGGCACGCCGCGTTATGTCTACCACCTGCCGACCGTGCGCGCCCGCGCCCGCGCGCTGGCCGCGATCAAGCCGATCGACCAGCGCTACTACGCGATCAAGGCCAACAGCCACCCGGCCATCCTGCAGCTGCTGGAAGCCGAGGGCTTCGGCCTGGAATGTGTCTCGCACGGCGAACTGAAGCACGTGTTCCAGCACTTGCCGGAGCTTTCGCCCAAGCGCGTGCTGTTCACCCCCAGCTTCTGCCCGCGCAGCGAGTACGAAGCCGCGTTCGCGCTGGGCGTGACCGTCACCGTCGACAACGTCGAAGCACTGCAGCGCTGGCCGGACCTGTTCCGCAACCGCGAGCTGTGGCTGCGCGTGGACCTGGGCCGTGGCGAAGGCCACCATGCCAAGGTCCGCACCGGCGGCAAGGAGTCCAAGTTCGGCCTGCCGATCGCCCGTGTCGATGAGTTCGTGCGCGCGGCCACCGATCTGGGCAGCCGCGTGGTCGGCCTGCACGCGCACCTCGGCAGTGGCGTGGAGACCGCGCAGCATTGGCGCCTGATGTGCGATGAGCTCGCCGGCTTCGCCCGCCGCATCGGCAGCGTGCAGACCATCGATATCGGCGGTGGCCTGCCGATTCCGTACAGCGACGAAGACGAGCCGTTCGATCTGGACGCCTGGGCCGAGGGCCTGGCCGAGGTCAAGGCGCTGCATCCGGCGTTCCGCCTGGCGATCGAGCCGGGCCGGTACCTGGTGGCCGAATCCGGGGTGCTGCTGACCCATGTCACCCAGGTGGTGGAGAAGGACGGCGTGCGCCGCGTCGGCCTCGATGCCGGCATGAACGCACTGATGCGCCCGGCCCTGTACGACGCCTGGCACGACATCGAGAACCTCAGCCGCCAGGGCGGTTATGCCGAAGCGGCGTTCGATGTGGTCGGCCCGATCTGCGAATCCAGCGATGTGTTCGGCAAGCGCCGCAAGCTGCCGGTGTCGACCGCACCGGACGACGTGATGCTGATCGCCGATGCCGGCGCCTACGGTTATTCGATGGCCAACACCTACAACCAGCGGGCGTTGCCGCGCGAAGACGTGATCGAGTGATCACCGCGCGCGCCCTGCACCCGCCCACCGACACGCCCCGCGCCATCGCGCGGGCCCGTGCCTGACCGGATACCCCATGACTGCTTTCGACAAACACCAGGTTTCCCGCTTCCGTTTCGTCCGCTGCGAATTCGCCGCGGATACCGGCGTGGCCAAGCTGGTCTACGCCTTTGATGACGGTCCGGAGATGGTGGAAACCATCACCGTGCCGGGCGCCCCGTTCGTGCTGGACGAGGCGCGTGCCTCGGCAGTGCAGCGCGCGCTGCAGCTGTTGCACCTGATCGCCGGTGTCAGCTACTACAAGGCGGGCGTGCCGGAGACGGTCAGCATCGACAGCTACGCCATCGATGCCGATACCGCTGCGCTGGTGGAGACGGTCTACCTCAACGGCCTGGGCGAATTTGCGTACCGCAACGGCCTGAACCTGCGTGGGCGCTTCCGCCTGCCGGTGCAGGGCGACGCAGTGCAGGCGCCGGTGCTGGGCCTGCAGCCGCATGCGCTGGTGGCGATCGGTGGCGGCAAGGATTCGCTGGTCAGCATCGAAGCGCTGCGCCGTGCCGGCGTGGACGAGACGGTGACCTGGATTGGTGGTTCGCAGCTGATCCGCGCCTGTGCCGAGCGTACCGGCCTGCCCACGCTGAACCTGGGCCGCGCGCTGGCGCCGGAACTGTTCGAACTCAACCGCCAGGGCGCCTGGAACGGGCATATCCCGGTCACCGCGGTGAACTCGGCGATCATGGTGCTGGCCGCGCTGCTGCAGGGCGTGGACCAGGTGGTGTTCTCCAATGAGCGTTCGGCAAGCTACGGCAGCCAGATTCCGGGCACCGGCGAGGTGAACCACCAGTGGTCCAAAGGCTGGGCGTTCGAGCAGGCGTTCGGCCGCCACGTGCAGAAGCACGTCGCTGCGGACCTGCAGTACTACTCGCTGCTGCGCCCGATGTCAGAGCTGGCGGTGGCCCGCCAGTTCGCCAAGACCGATTTCTACGACGCGCACTTCTCCAGCTGCAACCGCAACTTCCACATCCTTGGCGAGCGCCCGGTGAACCGCTGGTGCGGCGTCTGCCCGAAGTGCCATTTCGTGTTCCTTGCGCTGGCCCCGTTCATGCCCAAGACGCGGCTGGTGCGCATCTTCGGCCGCAACCTGCTGGACGATGCCGAGCAGGCCGGTGGCTTCGACGCGCTGCTGGAATTCCAGGACCACAAGCCGTTCGAGTGCGTGGGCGAAGGCCGCGAATCGCGCGCGGCGATGGCGACCCTGGCGCAGCGCCCGGAGTGGAAGGAAGACGTGCTGGTGAAGCGCTTCTGCAATGAGATCCAGCCGCAGCTGGATGCCGCCGAACTGGAACTGGCACCGCTGCTGCAGCTGCAGGGCGAGCACCGCGTTCCGGCTGCGCTGTGGGAACGGGTGCGTGAAGATTTCGAAGCTTGAAGGAAAGCGCGTTGCGCTGTGGGGCTGGGGCCGTGAGGGTCGCGCCGCGTTTGCGGTGCTGCACGAGCGCCTGCCCACGCTGCCGCTGAGCCTGTTCTGCCCGGCGGCCGAAGCCGAGGCCGCGCGTGCGGAAACACAGGGCGCGCTGGACGTGCGTGGCGAGCCCTCGGCCGAGGCGCTGGCCGCCTTCGAGGTGGTGATCAAATCCCCCGGCATCAGCCCGTACCAGCCGATCGCGCTGGCCGCCGCAGGGCAGGGCACCACCTTCATCGGTGGCACCGCGCTGTGGTTTGCCGAGCATGCGGGTGCCGACGGCATCGTGCACGACACCGTGTGCGTGACCGGTACCAAGGGCAAGAGCACGACCACCGCACTGGTCGCGCACCTGCTGCGCGCGGCCGGCCACCGTACCGGCCTGGTCGGCAACATCGGCCTGCCGCTGCTGGAAGTGCTGGACCCACAGCCCGCGCCCGAGTACTGGGCGGTGGAACTGTCCAGCTACCAGACCGGTGAAGTGGCGCGCAGTGGCGCCCATCCGCAGGTAGCGGTGGTGCTGAACCTGTTCCCGGAACATCTGGACTGGCACGGCAGCGAGCAGCGTTACATCGAGGACAAGCTGCGGTTGGTGACCGAAGCCGCACCGCGCATCGCCGTGCTCAACGCCGCCGATCCACATCTGGCGGCGCTTTCGCTGCCCGGCAGCGAAGTTGTCTGGTTCAACCAGCCGCAGGGCTGGCACATGCGCGGTGACATCGTGCATCGCGGTGAGCAGGCCGTGTTCGATACCCGCAACACGCCGCTGCCGGGTCGCCACAACCGCGGCAACTTGTGTGCGGTGCTGGCCGCGCTGGAAGCGCTGGGGCTGGATGCGGTGGCGCTGGTGCCGGCGGTGCAGAACTTCCGTCCATTGCCGAACCGCCTGCAGCGCATTGGCGTGGCCGATGGCCTGACCTACATCAACGATTCGATCAGCACCACGCCGCATGCCAGCCTGGCTGCGCTGGAGTGTTTCGCCGGCCAGCGCATCGCACTGCTGGTGGGCGGGCACGACCGTGGCCTGGACTGGACCGATTTCATGCAGCACATGGCGCACGACGTGCCGCCGGTGGAGATCGTGACGATGGGCAGCAACGGCCCACGCATCCATGCGATGCTGCGGCCGCTGGCCGACGCCGGGCGCTTTGGTCTGCACGCTGCGGGCGATCTGCCCGAGGCGATGGTGCTGGCGCGTGCCGCGCTGGGTGGGCAGGGCGGGGTGGTGCTGCTGTCGCCGGGCGCGCCGAGCTTTGGTGCCTACCGCGACTATGTGGCCCGTGGCCGTCATTTCGCCGAACTGGCCGGATTCGACCCGGACAGCATCAGCGCGATTCCGGGGTTGGGTATTGCCTGACCGGCGGGATCGGGGTCGGATCCCTTTCCGCAGGAAAGGGCTCTGACCCCATCGTGCATTTATCATGCAGGCATCCCCGGACAGACCCGGATGCCCGCATGTGCACCTTCATCACCGTGTTCCTGCCCACCTCGTTTGCGCAGGTTGAAGCCGCCGCGATCATGGAGCGCAGCGGCCGGCGCCTGTTCGCCCAGGCATCGCCCAGCCTGCAGGCCGCCGTCGGCCCCGGTTGGCAGCCCTGGTTGAGCGCGGGCCACTGCGATTGCGGTACGGCCCTGGCATCGGCGCAGGCTGGGCCGAAGTGGAAGGGCGATGCCGAACGCTGGCGGAAGAAGGGCTGGAGTGAAGCGAAGATCGCCCGCGCGCAGGCCGAGCAGTCGGCGCGGCACGAGCAGGTTCAGCAGGCGTGCCGCGACGAAGCGCTGGTCGATGCCAGCCAGTGGCTGCAGCGCATCGATGCGCTGCTGGGGGCAGGTGCGGCGCGCATCGGGCTTCTGGTGCGCGATTACGACGGCGCGGTAGGGGCCCGGCAGCCAAAGCCGCCGGAACGTCACTGGTCGCGAGCGCGCTTGGCGGCGGGGGATCTGCTGGCACTCCAGCCGGGCACCCTGCATTGGGTGGAACCCAGGTGAAGCGTGCTGCGCGCATGGCGTGGATCTACTGTTCCTGGTCGATGAACGCGTAGCCGCCGTCGATCAGCTGCTGCAGGTATGCGTCGAAGCTCGGCGCGATCACCGCATAGCTGTCCGGATCATGCAGGTAGCGCACCACCTGGCCAACCGTGCCACCCGGTGCGGGATCGAAATCCAGGTACAGCATCGAGGTGCCGCCGTTGTTCATGCAGTGCGAGAAGCACAGGCGGCGGTTCATCGGCAGATCCGCGTCGATGCCTTCACCCAGGATCTCAGGTTCGTCATCCAGCCACGCTTCGTAGATTGAACGGATGCTGTCGTCCCACTGCTGCTGGTCCTCGAAGATCTGGGCCACCGAGCGCAGGTAGTACGGATAGCCGCCGTCCTCCACGTCCGAGCCGAGCATCAGCACGCAGACCTCGCCACCGGGGTATTCACGGAAGTGGGTACCATCCACACGCGACAGCAGCGCGATGAGGCTGTCCGGCGCCTGCGGCCACTGCGTGCGCAGGCGCTGCAAGTCTTCGGCGCTGGCGCCCTGCACATGTGCCCACTGCGGGGCATCGTCGGCAGGCAGGCGCGGGATCAGGCCAGACAGGAAGTGATCAACAAGGTTCATGCGGCAAAAAGGGGACGGAGGGGATTAAGTCGTATCCAACCACACCTGCGTCACGTCGCCAATGCAGAATGCGACGCGGGAGGGGCGAATACGGCTTAATCCCCTCCGTCCCCTTTTTTTGTGGAGCAGGCGCATGAATCGTTGGCGATGCGGTGTGGCGGTGATCCTCGGGCTGGCGGCGATGCCGGCCTGGGCGGCGATGAAGACCCAGCCGGTGGAATGGACCCACCAGGGCACGACCTTCAGTGGTGTGCTGGTCTACGACGATGGCGGGCATGACAAACGCCCGGGACTGGTGATGGTGCCGAACTGGAAAGGCGTGAACGCATCGGCGATTGAAAAGGCCAAGCAGTTGGCCGGCGATGACTATGTGGTGCTGGTGGCGGATGTATACGGCAAGAGCGTGCGTCCGAAGACCGATGCGGAGGCCGGGCCGGTGGCCAGCAAGCTGCGCAACGACCGGCCGCTGCTGCGCGCACGTGCGCTGGAGGCGGTGAACGTGCTCAAGGCGCAGGCCGGCAAGGCGCCGCTGGACGCCAGCCGGATCGGTGCGGTGGGCTTCTGCTTCGGCGGCACCACGGTGCTGGAACTGGCCCGTGCCGGTGCGCCGCTGGCCGGCGTGGTCAGCCTGCATGGTGGGCTGGGCTCGCCGCTGCCTGCGCAGGCCGGTGGTACCCATCCATCGGTGCTGGTGCTCAACGGCGCCGACGACAGCAGCGTGACCGCCGAGGACATCGCCGGCTTCCAGAAGGAAATGAACGCCGCCAAGGTCGACTGGGAATTCACCAACTACAGCGGCGCGGTGCACTGCTTCGCCGAGCGCGATGCAAACAGCCCGCCGGGCTGCCAGTACAACGAACGGGCGGCCAAGCGCGCGTGGAAGGCGCTGGATGAGTTCTTCGAGGAGCGCTTCATGTAGTGCCGATAGTGCCGACCAACGGTCGGCACCTACCGATGTTTCCGTGCCGACCAACGGTCGGCACCTACCCGTTCGGGTACGCCGGCCTGGTGGGTGCCGACCGTTGGTCGGCACGCCTCCATCAATGCGAGCGCTGCACCGCGTAGCGGGCCAGGCCGCGCAGGGCAGCCACGGCGTCGTTGTCGCCCAGGCCATCGAGCGCGCGCTCGGCGGCCTCGGCGTATTCCTCGGCACGCGCGCGGCTGTACTCCAGGCCGCCGGTGGCGCGGATCGCGGCCAGCACTTCCGGCATCGCCGAGGCATCGCCGTCCTGCACGATGGTGCGCAGGCGCTCGCGGGTGGCGTCGTCGGAGTGGGCCATCGCGTGGATCAGCGGCAGCGTGGCCTTGCCCTCGGCGAGGTCGTCGCCCAGGTTCTTGCCCAGTTCCTCGGCGTTGGCCGAGTAGTCCAGCACGTCGTCGGCGATCTGGAACGCGTAGCCCAGGTGCATGCCGTAGTCGAACAGGGCCTGCTGGGTGGCCTCGTCCACGCCGCTGGCCAGCGCGCCCAGGCGGGTGCCGGCGGCGAACAGCACTGCGGTCTTGCGCTCGATCACGCGCAGGTACGCCGCTTCGTCGGTATCCGGGTTGTGCACGTGCAGCAGCTGCAGCACTTCACCCTCGGCGATGCGGTTGGTGGCATCGGCCAGGATCTGCATCACCGACATGCGTTCCAGCTCGACCATCAGCTGGAAGCTGCGCGAGTACAGGAAGTCGCCGACCAGCACGCTGGGCGCGTTGCCCCACAGCGCGTTGGCGGTGCTGCGGCCACGGCGCAGGCTGGATTCGTCCACCACGTCGTCGTGCAGCAGGGTGGAGGTGTGGATGAACTCGATGATCGCCGCCAGCTGGTGGTGGTCCGGACCGGCGTGGCCGACCGCGTGGCCGGCCAGCATCACCAGCATCGGGCGCAGGCGTTTGCCGCCGGCGGAAATGATGTGGTCGGCGATCTGGTTGATCAGCACGACGTCCGAAGACAGCCGGCGCCGGATCAGGGCGTCGACGGCGGCCATGTCGGCCGCGGCTAGCGACTGGATCTGGGGCAGGCCCAGGGCGGGACGGGTGTCTTCGGTGATGGTCATGCGATCAGGCTTTCAGGCTCACCACCGATTATAGGCGCTGGCCGTGAATTCGGGCGCAAACCGGTCCGCGCGGCATTTCCAGCCCGGCCAGCGCCGCCGTCTGCGTGAATACGTATGCAGGTTGCGCCATGCCCGGGAGGCCGCCGCTAAGCTTGCCGGATCAGGATTTCGGCCCGCTGCCGGCGGGTCCCGCATGCCCGGAGGGGGGCTGTCGATGTCGCACTATCCATGGTGGCGCGGAGCCGTCATCTACCAGATCTACCCGCGCAGCTACCTCGATGCCAACGGCGACGGGGTGGGTGACCTGCCGGGCATCATCGAGCGGCTGGACCACATCGCCGCGCTGGGCGTGGATGCGATCTGGATTTCGCCGTTCTTCAAGTCGCCGATGGCCGACTTCGGCTACGACATCGCCGACTACCGCGATGTCGATCCGCTGTTCGGCAGCCTGGATGACTTCGACCGCCTGCTGGCCAAGGCCCACGGCCTGGGCCTGAAGGTGATGATCGACCAGGTGCTGAGCCACACCTCGATCGAGCATGCCTGGTTCCGCGAGAGCCGCCAGGATCGCCGCAACCCGAAGGCGGACTGGTACGTGTGGGCCGACCCGCGCGAGGACGGCACCCCGCCCAACAACTGGCTGTCGCTGTTCGGCGGCTGCGCCTGGCAGTGGGAGCCGCGCCGCGAGCAGTACTACCTGCACAACTTCCTGGTCGACCAGCCGGACCTGAACTTCCATCACCCGGACGTGCAGCAGGCGACCTTGGACAACGTGCGCTTCTGGCTGGACCGCGGCGTGGATGGCTTCCGCCTGGATGCGATCAACTTCTGCTTCCACGACGCACAGCTGCGTGACAACCCGGCCAAGCCCGCCGAAAAGCGGGTGGGGCGCGGCTTCAGCCCGGACAACCCGTACGCCTACCAGTACCACTACTACAACAACACCCAGCCGGAGAACCTGCCGTTCCTGGAGCGCCTGCGCGCGCTGCTGGACGAGTACCCGGGAGCGGTCAGCCTGGGCGAGATCTCCTCGGAGGATTCGCTGGCCACCACCGCCGAGTACACCCGCGATGGCCGCCTGCACATGGGCTACAGCTTCGAGCTGCTGGTGGACGACTACAGCGCGGCCTACATCCGCGACACGGTCTCGCGGCTGGAAGCGGCAATGACCGAAGGCTGGCCGTGCTGGGCGGTTTCGAATCACGACGTGGAGCGGGCGGTCAGCCGCTGGGGCGGTCACCCGGCCGACCCGCGCCTGGCGCGGATGCTGGTGGCGATGCTGTGCTCACTGCGCGGCTCGGTCTGCCTGTACCAGGGCGAAGAGCTGGGCCTGGCCGAGGCCGAGGTGCCGTTCGAGGCGCTGCAGGACCCCTATGGCATCACCTTCTGGCCGAACTTCAAGGGCCGCGACGGCTGCCGGACGCCGCTGCCGTGGACCGAAGCGCCGCTGGCCGGTTTCACCACGGGCCAGCCCTGGTTGCCGATCCCGGCCGAGCACCGCGCCGCGGCGGTGGCCGTGCAGGAGCGCGACCCGCACTCGGTGCTGGCCGCGTTCCGGGCGTACCTGGCCTGGCGGCATACCCAGCCGGTGCTCCTGCATGGCAGCATCCGGTTCATCGAAAGTGCCGAGCCAGTGCTGCTGTTCGAGCGTATGCTTGCAGATGAAACCCTCCTGCTGGCCTTCAACCTGTCGGCCGAGGCGGTGAGCCATCCGTTGCCGCCGGGCAATTGGCAGCAGGTGGCGGTACCGGGCCCGGATGCGGGCACGGTGCAGGGCAATCAACTCCAGCTGCCACCGCGCGCGGTGTATTGCGCCCGACGCAGCTGACCGTTTTCTCCGGTGGCGGTACTTGCGGGGACGGGGCCGAAGCGCCCCGTCCCTTTTTTGTGGGTGGGGTTCCGGCGAAAGGCATCCGCGCAAAAGAAAACCCGCTGCCTGCGCAGCGGGTTTCCGATGAGTCGTTGCCGGCCAGCGGCCGGCACTACCCGGTCATGGTCAGAACTTGTAGTTCACGCCCAGCATGTAGGTGCGGCCCCACTCGATGTACTCCAGCGGGCGGTCCTTGCTGCCGGCATAGGTGCGGTACGGCTCGTTGGTCAGGTTGCTGCCCTGCAGCAGCAGGGTCAGGCCACGCAGGGCGCTGCTGTCGCTGAAGGTGTAGCTGACCTGCGCATCGGTCACGTTTTCGCCCACCACGTAGCGCAGGCTGCGGTTGCCATTGAAGTTGCCGATCTCACCGATGAAGTCCGAACGGCGGCGCTGGCTGACGCGTGCTTCAAAGCCGCTGCGCTCGTAGTAGGCGGTGAAGTTGTACACGCGCTTGGACAGGCCCGGCAGGCTGATCGGGTCGGTACCCACGCTGGAAGCACTCTCCGGGTCCAGGATGGTGATGTCGCTCTTGTTGAACGTCGCGCTGGCCTGCACGCCGAAGCCACGCAGGCTGTCGGTCAGCATGTCCAGCGGGAAGGACGCGGTCAGCTCCAGGCCCTTCAGCGTGCCGCCCTTGCCGTTCTGCGGTGCGGAGAAGGTGCCGGTGGTCAGCACCGGCGCGGTCATGCCCGGCGGCGGTACGTAGCTGCCCAGCAGCGAGGTGAAGTCGTAGTTGTCCACCGACTGGGTGTAGACGTAGCTCTTCAGGTCCTTGTAGAAGATCGCGGCGGCCACGTAGGCCTTCTCGCCGAAGTACTTCTCATAGGACAGGTCCAGCGCGGTGGCGCGCCATGGGTCCAGCAGCGGGTTGCCGCCACTGCCGCCGGGGCGGCCGGTACCGGTGTCCACGCCGAACTCCAGGCCGGCGCGCATCTGGTCCACGCGCGGACGCGCGACCTGCTTGGCGGCGGCGAAGCGCAGCGTCTGCTGGTGCGGGAACATGAAGGCCAGGTTCAAGCTGGGCAGCCAGTCGTTGTAGGTACGGCCGTTCGAGTACGGCTGCACGTTGTTGCCGGCGGACTGCGAGCTGTCCCAGTAACGCGAATCCGAGCTCTGGTCGGTGTGCTGCATCTGCACGCCGATGTTGCCGCGCACGCCAACCACGCCGATGTCGGCGTTGATGTTCAGGCGCGCCCACGCCGTGGTGATCTTCTCCTGCACCGTCCACGACTTGGGAATCAGGTAGTCCAGGTTGTCGACCGGGTTGAAGGTCATGTAACGACCCACAGCGGCCGGCACGTTCCACGCCGGAATGGTGCCGAGGCCGGCGAAGCCGAGGTTCACCGGTCGGTACTGCAGGTCCGAGGCGATGTTGGCGTCGCCCTGTGCGCCGAGCAGGATGTTGCCTTCGGACTGGGTCTTCACCTTGCGGCGATCGGCGTAGTTCACGCCGATATCGATGTCCGGTGCCCACGAGGCGATGGCATCGGGCAGTGCAATGGTGGCGGCCAGCTTGCCGCCCTTCAGGCGGTCTTCCACCTTCGGCACCTTGCCGTAGCCGGAACCGTAGATGGTGTTGGTCAGGAACAGCGCGTCAGGGTTGGAGTAGTCCAGGCCCGGGCTGATCTGCGAAAAGCCGTCCTGGCGGATCGTCACGCCGATCGTATCCAGCTGCGGCATCGGGGTCAGCTGCAGGTTGTTTTCCAGGTTCAGTTCATCGCGCGTGGCCTTGGAGTAGTTCAGGTCGGCGACCAGCTTGACGCCGCTGAAGTTGAACTCGTTGTTCCAGCCGAACGCATCGATCTTGTCCTTGCGCTTGTTGTACATGCCGCGCACCAGCGGATAGACACCGCTGGCGGTGCCGCCGGTGAACGAGCCGTTGGCGTTGACCTGCGGATTGCTGACCAGCAGGCCCGGGGTGTAGTTGCCGTTGTAGTTGCTGAGATTCAGCTCGAACTGATTGGCGGTGTCGATCTGCTCGGCTTCGGTGTGGAACGCGTCGAAGGTGCTGGTCCAGCTGTTGTTGGGCCGGAACTGGATGGTGGCCATCACGCCGTCGCGCTTGTTGTTGCCGGTGCGGCGCAGGGCCTTGATGCCGTCGGAGAAATAGGTGCCCGCCGCAACGCCCGGGCGGTTGCCCTTGTCGGTGTGCTCGGTGGTCCACGGCTCATACAGGCCGACCTGGTTTTCCTGGATCGGCATGTCGCTGTGCGCGTAGCCGATGGCGATGCCCAGGGTCTTGTCCAGGAACTGGTCGATGTAGCTGGCGCTGAAGCGGTTGCCGTACGGGTCGGTGTTGGCGGCGCGGCCCAGCGAACTCTTCTGGTAGCGGCCGCTGACCGCGATCACGCGCTCGCCGAAGCTGAGCGGGCGCGCGGTCTGCATGTCGATGGTGCCCGACAGGCCCTGGCCGACCAGCGCGGCATCCGGAGTCTTGTACACGGTCACGCCATTGACCAGTTCGGACGGGTACTGGTCGAACTCGACGCCACGGTTGTCGCCGGTACTGACCACTTCACGGCCGTTGAGCAGGGTGGTGGCGAAGTCCGGCGACAGGCCGCGCACGCTGATCACCTGCGCGCGGCCGGCCACGCGCTGGGCGGCCAGGCCGGGCAGGCGCGAGATGGATTCGGCGATGCTGACGTCGGGCAGCTTGCCGATGTCTTCGGCGGAGATCGCTTCGACCACCGACGTGGCGTCCTGCTTGACCGCGATCGCGCTCTCGATGCCACGGCGGATGCCGGTGACCTGCACCGTATCCAGGTTGGTGGCGGCGGTGCCGGCCGGCGTGGTGGTGCTCTGCGTGGACTGTGCCGACGCCAGTGTCGGCGCCAGGACAACGGCCAGCGCGATGCTCAGCGCGCTGCGCTTGTGGTTCAACATTTTCCCCTCCCAGGCAATGTTGCAGATCGATTCGTGAACGTCCCGGGGTGACCGTGGACGTGCGACGCGGTGGCCGCTGTCGTCGCCGCTATGGTAGGCAGCGCGTTCTTCGCGGGGATCACCCTGCATACGTATTCAATGGCGTCTGCAGGGTTGTAATCGCTTTCAGATCCCCGCCACGATGGCGCCGGGCGATGCCCGGCGAACGTC
The DNA here is from genome assembly GCF_056481725.1 of Stenotrophomonas sp. 85239_Sma. Taxonomy (NCBI): domain Bacteria; kingdom Pseudomonadati; phylum Pseudomonadota; class Gammaproteobacteria; order Lysobacterales; family Lysobacteraceae; genus Stenotrophomonas; species Stenotrophomonas sp. 85239_Sma. The sequence goes on from NZ_CM151163.1 coordinate 1,184,237, forward strand.
GCGCGGGGGCGTTCATCATTTCAAGGGCGTGAAGCGGATGGCCTGCCCACCGCCCGGCGCCAGCACCAGCGTCAGGGCATCGGCGCTGGTCACCTCGCGGGTTTCGCGGGCGAACGCGAACGGGTTGCTGCGGAAGTCGGCACCGTCACCATCGCGGTAGATTTCGGCGCGGTAGCGCACGCCTGGTTCCAGGAATCCCAGCGATACCGGCAGCACGCGGCCATGCTCGTCGGTGATGCTGCCGAGGAACCAGTCGCGGCTGTTGCGGTCGCGGCGCACGATCGTCACGTAGTCCCCCACTTCGCCATCGAGCACGCGGCTCTGCTCCCAGTCCACCGCCACGTCCTCGATGAAGCGGAACGCCTCGCGATGCTGCAGGTAGTGCTCGGGCAGGTCGGCGGCCATCTGGATCGGGCTGTACAGCACCACGTACAGCGCCAGCTGGCGGGCCAATGTACTGGGAATGGCCTGGCCGTGGCGGCCCTTCAGGCTGAGGATGCCGGGGGTGTAATCCATCGGCCCGGCCAGCATGCGGGTGAACACCAGGTTGACCTCATGCTCCGGTGGGTTCGGTGGCTGGCCCCAGGCGTTGTATTCCATGCCACGGGCACCTTCGCGCGAGATCCAGTTGGGATAGGTACGGCGCAGGCCGGTGTCCTTGATCGGCTCATGCGGGTTCACCGACAGGTGCCGGCGTGCAGCCTCATGCACCACCTTCAGGTGGTGGCGGGCCATGAACTGCCCGTCGTGCCACTCGCGCCACAGCGGGCCACCGGCCGGATTGCGGCGGTCGACCTGGCCGTCGTCGCAGACATAGCCGGTCTTGAACTGGTCCACGCCCAGCCGCGCATACAGGTCCAGCGCGGCACCCAGCTGGTTCTCGTAATGTTCGATGGCACAGCCGGTTTCATGGTGGCCGATCAGGTGCACGCCCTTTTCCAGGCCGTATGCCGACAGTGCTTCAATGTCGAAATCGGGCGTGGCGCGGGTGAAATCGAAGTCGTAACCGTTGCCGACCCAGTTGCCGTCCCAGCCGGGATTCCAGCCTTCCACCAGTACGCCGCGGAAGCCGTGCGCAGCGGCGAAGTCGATCACCTTCTTCGTCCTGGCAGTGGTGGCCGCGTGCTTCGGGCCGGTCGCCCAGCTCTCATTGTCCAGGTGCATCGACCACCACACGCCCAGGTACTTGGCCGGCTTCACCCAGCTCACGTCGCCCAGCGCATTGGGCTCGTTGAGGTTGAGGATCAGGTCCGATTCGACCAGGCCACCGGCACGGTCGGCGATCTGCAGCGTGCGCCACGGCGTGGCAAAGGGCAGGGCACGGCGCACCTTCCAGCCTTCCGCCGAGGGTGACAGCTGCGCGCGCAGGCGCTGGCCCTCGGTGCGGCGCAGCCACATGCCGGCATAGTCCACCAGCGCCGCCTCGTGGATCGCCACGTGCAGGCCATCGCGGCTGCGCAGGGTCATCGGCGTATGCACCAGCGGCACCTCGCGCAGCGGCGTGCGCTGGTACAGGTATTCATAGTGGATCGGTTCCCCGGCAGGGATCCACCACGCGGTGGAATCCTGCGCGATGGCGAACTCGGTCAGTTCGTTATCGATGATCGCCTCGCGCAGGTTCGGCTGCCGGGGGAACACATAGCGGAAGCCCAGGCCGTCGTCGTAGACGCGGAACACCACATCCAGCCGCCGCTTGCTGCCAGTGGTCTCGGCCAGCTGCACGGTCAGCTCGTTGAAGTGGTTGCGGGTGATCCGGCGTTCGCCCCACGGCTGCTCCCAGCGGTCATCGACGCTGCGCCGCTGCTGGCCGAGCAGGGCGAAATCGCGGTCCAGGCGCCCGTCGCGCAGGGCGAAGCCGAGCTTCGAATCTTCCACCACGGTTTGGCCGAGGCGTTCCACGCGGTAGCGGGCGGTGCCGCCGTCCAGCACCAGGCTGACCGTGAGCACCTTGCCCGGTGATTCGACGTTGGCCACCTGTGGCGCGGCCTGTGCCAGCGTGGCCAGGCCCAGCAGGACCAGTCCGAGCACATGCGCGAACACCGCGCGTACAGCAGTGGGTGACATCGGCATTTCCCCTCCCAAGGCGCCGTTGGCAGACCCGGACCATAAGCCAGCGCGGCAGGCGCGCTACCGCGCAACGCCATGAATACGTATGCAGCTGGACGCAGCCGACAGCCCCGCGTCTACCATGGGGCCAAGGCACCTTGAGGGAGGGGCCGCGCCCGCCCGCCGGCAACGACGGTGCGGACCTACAACGCGTGCAGAGAGGGAGGGAGGCCGACGGGCGCAAGCCGGTCCGCCGCTTCGATGCTGAAGACCATTTGCCTGACCGCTGCCCTGGGGGCAGCGCTGGGATCGACCGCGCAGGCGGCCGACCTGCAATTCGACGGCCGCCATGCGCGCGCCGAAGCCGCTGCCAAGGGCAGCTTCGTGCTGCATGCGCAGAAGGGCGAGGTACGCATCGCGCCGATGCCGATGCGCAGCCAGACCGGCAGCGTGATGTTCGATGCACTGTTCGCGCTGGCCCATCAGGAGATGGACCAGGACCGCGTGGATGCGATCCGTGATCCTGCGTTCGACGAAGGCCGGCCGGTGCCGTGCGCGTGCTTCCAGACCGGCGCGCGCTGGCCTTATGTGTGGACCCGCGATGTCAGCTTTGCCGCCGACCTGGCGCTGGCGCGGCTGGATCCGCAGCGCACCCGGCAGTCGCTGCAGTTCAAGCTGTCGGCGGCACGCGACGTGCAGACGCCCGGACTGTTCGTGGCGCAGGACACCGGTTCCGGTGGCAGCTGGCCGATCAGCAGCGACCGCGTGGTGTGGTTCCTGGCCGCGCGCCACCTGCTGGAGGATCACGCGTTTGCCGACCAGGTCTGGCAGGCGCTGCAGGGTACATTGGCGCAGGACCGCGCGATGGTGTTCGATGCGCAGATGGGCCTGTACCGTGGCGAGACCTCGTTCCTGGACTGGCGCGAGCAGACCTACCCGGACTGGACCCGTGAGGACGTGCGCTTCATCGGTGATTCCTACGCGCTGTCCACCAACGTACTGCACTACCAGGCGCTGCGCCTGGCCGAACGCCTGGCCGGCCAGCACGGCGACGCCCGCGTGGCCGACTACAAGGCGTGGGCCGATGCGCTGGCGCAGCAGATCGATGCACGCTTCTGGCGCGAGGATATCGGCCAGTACATGAGTTACATCGGCGAAGCCGCGCACCCGGTACCGTACGCCAAGGTCGATCTGCTTGGCCTGTCGCTGGGCATCCTGGCCGAGGTGCTGCCACCCGAGCGCGCACGCCGTGCACTGGCTGCATACCCGATGGGGCTGGCCGGCAGCCCGGTGGTGTGGCCGCAGGAGGCGCAGCAGCCGATCTACCACAACCGCGCGATCTGGCCGTTCGTCAGTGCCTACTCGCTGCGTGCCGCGCGGCAGCTGGACGACGCGCCGCGCATCGCCGCCGAGATCCGCTCGCTGATGCAGGGCGCGGCGCTGGCCGGTTCCAACATGGAGAACTACGAACTGGCCAGCCAGGCCGTGCATGTTGACGAAGGCGCACTCAGCGGCCCGGTGGTCAACTCCGAACGCCAGCTGTGGTCGGTGGCCGGCTATCTGTCGATGGTGGTCGAAGGCGTATTCGGCGTGCAGGACGATGGCCGGGTGCAGCCCAAGCTGCCGGCGGTGCTGGTGCCCGAACTGTTCGGCAAGCAGCGCCGCATCATGCTGGAAGCCAATGGCAAGCGCTATGTGCTGGAGCGGCCGAAGCAGGTGGGTGATGGCCTGCTGGTGGCGGGCAAGGTGAAGATGCGCGGGACCACCACTACCGTGCAGCTGGTGGCCGCCCCGTCGCGCACGTTGCTCGCCAGCACGGCCGATGCAGAGGCGCGTGCACCGGCAACTCCGGCCGCACCGCAGGCGCGGCGAAGCGGAAAGGGTTGGTCGGTAGCGGTGGCCGAAGGCCAGGTGCTGTGGCAGGACGGCCGGGCGGTGACCGCGATCCACAAGGGCGTGGCACGGATCGGCGACGACGGCCTGCAGCATTGTTTGAGCCTGACCCGTCGCGAAGGTGCACTCGAATCGCTGCACAGCCCGATGCTGTGTGTTGGCCCACAGCAGGTGCTGCGCGGTGCACGCCAGTGGCAGTTCACTGCAGCCAAGGCTGGGCAGGTGCGCCTGCGCCTGCAGTACAGCAACCCCAATGGACCGATCAACACCGGTGTGACCGCCGCAGTGAAGCAGTTGGCGGTGCAGTGCGCCGCCCAGCCCGTGCAGCGCTTGACCGTGACGTTGCCGCACAGCGTGACCGCACAGGATTCCACTGCCGCGACGTTCAGCGTGGCCAAGGGACGTTGCAGCGTGAAGCTGGAAGAGGGCTTCAACATGAGCGCGCTGCAGCACTTCGCGCATTACACCGGCGGCAAGGGCGGGCGCGACGGCGTGCTCAACCAGGCCCAGGTGCAGGCGCTGAAGGTGGCGCCGGTGGCTGTGGTCGAGGGCAACCGATGAGCCGCCCTGCAAAGCCGCAGCTGTCGTTCTGGCAGATCTGGAACATGTGCTTCGGCTTCCTCGGCATCCAGTTCGGCTTCGCCCTGCAGAACGCCAATGCCAGCCGCATCTTCGAGACCCTGGGCGCGGACATGGAGGCGGTGCCGGGGCTGTGGATCGCCGCGCCGCTGACCGGCCTGCTGGTGCAGCCGGTGATCGGCTACCTGTCCGACCACACCTGGACCCGCTGGGGGCGCCGCCGTCCTTTCTTCATGATCGGTGCGGTACTGACCACCCTGGCCCTGCTGGTGATGCCGAATTCGCCGACGCTGTGGATCGCCGCCGGCACGCTGTGGGTTCTGGATGCGTCGATCAACGTGTCGATGGAACCGTTCCGTGCCTTCGTTGGCGACCAGCTGGCGCCACGCCAGCGGCCAGCCGGCTATGCGATGCAGAGCTTCTTCATCGGCGTGGGCGCGATCGTCGCCAGCTTCCTGCCCTTCATCCTGGCCCAGTTCGGCATCGCCAATACGGCCGCCGCAGGTGAAGTGCCGGACACCGTTCGCTATGCCTTCTATTTCGGCGCAGTGGTGCTGCTGGCGGCGATCACCTGGACGGTGGTCAGCACCCGCGAGTACTCGCCCGCAGAGCTGGCCGGCTTCGACGATGCCGAGCCGCCGGCACACCACACCGCAGCCGCGGTCAGCGGACCGGCACCGTGGGCGCAGGTGGTGTTTTGGCTGGGGCTGGGCGTGCTGCTGGCGCTGCTGATCGCCTGGCGGCAGGGCGACAGGATGCTGTACGTGCTGGCCGGCCTGTGTGCGGGCTATGGCCTTCTGCTGGCGCTCGCCCGCGCGCTGCCAGGCACCCACATGCTGGCCGCCATCGTTGGCGACCTGCGCGCGATGCCCGTCACCATGCGGCGCCTGGCCTGGGTACAGTTCTTCTCGTGGTTCGCATTGTTCGCCATGTGGATCTACACCACCGCCGCGGTGGCCGGCACCCACTTCGGCTCGACCGATCCGCAGTCGGCGGCCTACAACGAAGGCGCCAACTGGGTGGGCGTACTGTTTGGTGCCTACAACGGCTTCGCTGCGCTGGCCGCGGTACTGATCCCGCCGATGGTGCGTGCGATCGGCCTGCGCTGGAGCCACCTGGTCAACCTGTGGCTGGGCGGCGCCGGCCTGGTCTCGCTGATGTTCATCAGCGACCCACACTGGCTGCTGCTGTCGATGGTCGGCGTCGGCTTCGCCTGGGCGTCCATTCTTTCGCTGCCCTATGCGCTGCTGTCCGACAGCGTGCCGGCATCGAAGATGGGCGTGTACATGGGCATCTTCAATTTCTTCATCGTGATCCCGCAGCTGGTTGCGGCCAGCGCGCTCGGCTTTGCCTTGCGCGCCTGGCTGGGTGGCCAGCCGATGCATGTGCTGGTGCTGGGCGGCTGCAGCCTGTTCGTCGCCGGCCTGTGCGTGCTGCGGGTTCCGTCCCGTCCGGAGGTGGTGTGATGCGTGGTGCACTGTCTGTTGCTGTTTCCCTGGTGCTGCTGGCCGGCCATGCGGCGGCTGCGCCACGCCCGGACTATGTGGGCACCACCGAGCCGTTCGCCAGCGATGCGGTGTACTTCGTGGTCACCGACCGCTTCGTCAACGGCGACCCGTCCAACGATCATCGCGACCAGGGCGGCAAGCACCGCACCTTCGATATCCCGGTGCCGTGCCCGGACAAGGTGGACGGCAACATCGGCTATCTCGGCGGTGACTTCCGCGGCGTGCTCGACAATGCGCAGTACATCCGCAACCTCGGCTTCGGCGCGGTATGGATCACGCCGATTGTCGACAACCCGGACGAGGCCTTTACCGGCAGCAAAGCGATCAGCTGTACCAGCACGCTGACCGATCGCGGCAAAACCGGTTATCACGGATACTGGGGCATCAATTTCTACAAACTCGATGAGCACCTGCCGAGCAAGGACCTGGACTTCGCCGGGCTGACCCAGGGCCTGCATGGCGCAGGCCTGAAGGTGGTGCTGGACATCGTCGGCAACCACGGTTCGCCGGCCTGGACCATGCCGACGCGGCAGCCGCAGTTCGGCCAGCTCTTCGGCAAGGACGGAAAGCTGATTGCCGACCACCAGAACCTGCCGCCGCAGAAACTGGATCCGAAGCACAACCCGCTGCACGCCTTCTACAACAACATCGGCCCGGTCGACAGCAAGGACGGCTCGATCTTCGACGGCAACCTGGCCGAGCTGTCCGACTTCAACCAGGATAATCCGGCGGTGATGGACTATCTGGTCGGTGCGTACCTGCAGTGGACCGCACAGGGCGTGGATGCGCTGCGCATCGACACCATTGGCTGGCTGCCGCACCCGTGGTGGCACGCCTTCGTCAAGCGCATCCGCGCCGAGCATCCGGGCATGTTCATGTTCGGCGAAGCGTTCGATTACAACGCGGCCAGCATTGCCGAACACACCTGGCCGGCCAATGCCAACGTCAGCGTGCTGGATTTCCCGCTGCGTGGCGCGATGGAGCAGACCTTCGGCACTGCCGGCAAGGGCTTTGAGACGCTGGCCGAACCGCTGCACCTGAGTGGCGGGCCATACGCCAACCCGTACGAGCTGATGAGTTTCTACGACAACCACGACATGCCGCGCCTGCAGGCCAGCGACAACGGCTTCATCGACGCGCACAACTGGCTGTTCACCGCACGCGGCATTCCGGTGGTCTATTACGGTTCGGAAACCGGCTTCATGCGTGGCCGCGCCGAGCATGCCGGCAACCGCGCCTACTTCGGCCAGTCGCGCGTGGACGCTGCGCCGCAGAGCCCGATCTTCGCGCCGCTGCAGCGCATCGCCAGGCTGCGCGAAGCTACCCCGGCGCTGCAGCGTGGCCTGCAGGTGAACGAGCGCCTTCAGAACGACGAGGCGGTGTTCTTCCGCGTGCTGCAGCATGGCGACGTGGCGCAGACCGCGCTGGTGCTGCTGAACAAGGGCGACCGGACCAGGACCGTCACCGTGTCGCGTTACGTTCAGGCGGGCCGCTGGCGCGATGCACTGGACGGCGGTTCGTTGCAGGTGGAGGCCTCCCTGAAGGCCGAAGTGCCGGCGCATGGCGCGAAGGTGTACGTGCTTGACGCCGCCGTGCAGCAACCGGCACTGCAGGCCGAGCTGGACAAGGCGATGGCCGACCAGAAGGCGCGGGACCAGCGGCTGGGGCGGTAGTGCCGGCCGCTGGCCGGCAACCCCGGATTCCTGGAACCTGCCTCCCGCTCTGGTGGGTGCCAACCTTGGTTGGCACGCTTTTCGAGCAGTCGAGCAAGCCCGACTCTACAATAGCCCCCTCCCGCAGCCCGCTGTACCGCCATGACCGACCTCGCCCCGCAGACCCCGATTGAAACCCTGCTGAAGGCGGCGATGGACGGGGCGGTGCCGATTCGCGCCTTCATGGAGGCCTTCGTTGCCTCCGAAGTCGTGCTGCTGACCGGCAGCCTGGTCACCCCCGATGGCAGCGGCTTCGACCCGCTGCTGTTCGACAAGCAGGGCACCCTGCACGTGGCGGTGTTCACCGATCCTGCGCGGGTAGGCATCTACAGCCAGCAGGTACCCCACCAGATCCGTTGGCTGATGCTGGACGTGCTGCGCCGCGTACCGGGTGGCTATGGTGTGGTGATCAACCCGGGTACTTCGCTGGGTTTTGAGGTTTCCCCGAGCGGCGTGGGCGAAATCCTGAAGGACTTCGCCCAGGGCTGAGCCGCCGCCTCGTCACTTGTAGCGTCGAGCAATGCTCGGCTGCTCCTGCCATCTGCCAGATCAGTCAACAGCAAGCTTCCCTTCGGCCGCCCGACGTGGTCCCCTCTGGATAACATCGGGAACGAGGCTCTGCCATGGAATTCAGGATGCTTCCGGCTGACGCGCCGGAACGAATGCAACTGGCGCAGTGGTACCACGCGCAATGGGGCCGGGAGGCTGGCCTTTCACTGGAACAGGAACTGCAGCGGCTCAACCTGCCGCAGGATGCCGGGGGATTCCCGCACCTGATGGCCGCCTTCGATGGCGGCCAGCTGGTCGGTGCGGTCCAGCTCAAGCGCCGCGAGATGCAGGCCTTCCCGCAGTACGAGCACTGGCTGGGCAGCGTGTTCGTGGTCGACAGCCATCGCGGGCGTGGGCTCGCTGGCGGTCTGGTCGAGCAGGCCGCGGCACAGGCGGTGCGGATGGGTGTGACCGACCTGTACCTGCAGACCGAGGCCCTGGACGGTGGGCTGTACGCGCGGCTGGGCTGGAAGCCGCTGCAGGAAGCCGACAATCGCAGCCTTCGAGTTCTGGTGATGGTGCGCAGGCTGGCCGCATGAACGCCCCAACGGCCCCTCATTCCCGCTTTGCGCTGATCTTCCTGGTCGCAGCCATCGCCGCCGCGCTGGTGTCCATGCACCTGCTGCGCGCGGCCTGGCATCTGGCGCAGCGGGCGCGACAGCAGGGCCGTTCGGCATGGACGTTCGGAGTGCCGGCGGCGCTGGGCACCGTCGCTTCGATCGTGGCCTAGGTGCGGCTGGCGCTGCCGGGACCGAAGATGGCGGCGCGCTGAGCCTGCGCGGCGGTTGAGGGTGATGTGCCGAGCAGGGCTGCGTAGTGGAGCGGGGCAGAGCCGGTTTCCAGTGCTTCGGACAGTGCCGCCGCGCATCCGGAGGACTGCGCTTACCCGCGCAGCGACGATTCCCGCACCACCAGCTTCACCGGGATGCTCTGGCTTTCCACCGGCTGCCGGCCGATCAGCGCCAGCAGGCGTTCCACCAGCAGCTGCCCGGCCTGCTTGGTGTCCTGCTGCACCGTGGTCAGCGCCGGGGATACCGAGGCCGCCAGCGGGATGTCGTCGAAGCCGGTTACCGCCACGTCCTGCGGCACGCGCAGGCCGGCGTCGCGCAGGGCGCGCATCGCACCGATGGCGATCAGGTCGCTGGCGGCGCAGATCGCATCGATCGGCTCGCCACGCGCCAGAAGCGCCTGGCAGGCCTCCTGGCCGGAGGCCTCGGTGGTGATCGCATCGTGCTGCAGCGCCGGTTCGGCGGCCAGGCCGTGGTCCTGCAGGGCCGCGACATGGCCGCGGTAGCGCTCCTGGAACTCAGGGTAATGGCTGGAGGCATGGCCGAGGAAGGCGATGCGGCGGCAGCCCTGCTTCAACAGGTGGGTGGTGATGTCGTGCCCGCCCTGGAAGTTGTCGCTGCCGATCGAGACACCGGGCTGGCCGGGCAGCGCGGCGCCCCAGCGCACGAAGTGCGTGCCCTGTTCGACCAGTCGCTGCAGGCGGTCGCGCGATTCGTGGTAGTCGCCATAGCCGAGCAGGATGATGCCGTCGGCCTTGTTGCTGTCCTCGTAATCGGCCTGCCAGTCGGTGGACAGCTGCTGGAACGAGACCAGCAGGTCCTGCCCGTGCAGGGCACAGGCGCGGGTGATCGAGCCCAGCATCGAATGGAAGAACGGGTTGATCAGCGAGTCGTCGTTGGTCGGGTCCTCGAAGAACAGCAGGGCCAGCGTGCCGGCGTTGCGCAGGCGCAGGCTGGAGGCGTTCTTGTCGACTTTGTAGTTCAGCTCGCGGGCGATGCGCAGGATGCGCTCGCGGGTTTCGGCGTTGACCATCGGGCTGCCCCGCAGGGCACGCGACACGGTCGGCTGGGAGACCCCGGCCAGGTGGGCGATGTCCAGGGAGGTGGCTTTGCCTTTGATCGTCATGGGCACGCGGAAGGGGCAGGGGGGAAGGTGCCCGGGCATGATGCCATGGGCAGACGCGAATGCCTCTCCGGACGTCCGTTGAGGCAACGGTAAGTCATTGCCGGACAAGGAAATCAGTTCAATCCTCCGGCGCGGCCGGGGTCTTCCGGCCGGGCAGATGGCGGCGGCAATGCTAAGATGCATCGTTCTCGCATTCCCCCAAATTTCAACAGGGGCGGCCCAGCCTACTGCACCCCCGCCCGGGGCTGTGCTATCACTGGCGGTCTGCCCCTGGACAACGGACGAAGGTACCTATGGCGCGCGGCATCAACAAAGTCATCCTGGTCGGCAATCTCGGCAACGACCCGGACGTGAAGTACACCCAGGGCGGCATGGCGATCACCCGCATCAGCCTGGCCACCACCAGCGTCCGCAAGGACAAGGATGGCAACCAGCAGGAACGTACCGAATGGCACCGTGTGGTGTTCTTCGGCAAGCTCGGTGAGATCGCCGGCGAGTACCTGCGCAAGGGCAGCTCGGTCTACGTCGAAGGCAGCCTGCGCTACGACAAGTACACCGGCCAGGACGGCGTGGAGAAGTACTCCACCGACATCATTGCCGATGAAATGCAGATGCTGGGCGGCCGTGGCGAAGGCGGCGGTGGTGGCGGTGGTGGCAACTACGGTGGCGATCGTCCGCAGCGCCAGCAGGCGCCGCGCCAGGAGTACGGCAGCGGTGGCGGTGGCCAGCGCGGTGGCCAGGGCGGTGGCTACGGCAACCAGGGCGGCAACCAGGGCGGCGGTTACGGCAACCAGGGTGGCAACCAGCGCCCGCAGCCGCAGCAGGCGCCGCCGATGGACGACTTCGCTGACGACGATATTCCGTTCTGATCGAACGCGCGTTTGCAGCAGAAAAGAAAGCCCCGTTCACGCGGGGCTTTTCTTTTTCCCGCGATTCCCTGGAGCTTGTGCCTCGCAGCATTGATTTTTCGTGCACCGCGACTTGCAAACAGGCAATTTCCTCCCCTATGGTGCAATCGATTGCATTGCTGTGAATCGTTGCGTTTGATACCGGTTGGGAGGCCGGCAGGTGGATGTCCATCCATTCGATCAGACCGGCCCCGGCGATAGGGCTCACGCGGCGCGATGCGTTGCGCCTTGCGGTTGCTGGCGGCATTGGCCTGGGGGCGGCAGGCGTGCTCCCCGCATTCGCCGCCGATGCATCGCTCAAGGGCAACCTGAAGCATTCCGTCGCCCGTTGGACCTTCCCGCAGCTGTCGGTTGCCCAGCTCTGCGCGACGGTGAAGGACATCGGTTTTGCCGCGATCGATCTGGTCGGCCCGGAAGACTGGCCGACGCTGAAGGCGAATGGCGTGTACAGCTCGATGTGCAACGGCGCAGAGCTGGGCCTGACCAAGGGCTTTGCCGGCCGCGAATTCCACGACCAGCTGGTGGAGCGCTACACGCGCCACATCGATCTGGTTGCCGATGCCGGCTACCGCAACCTGATCTGCTTCTCCGGCAACCGCAACGGCATGGACCCAAAGGAAGGCATGGCCAATGCCGAGGCGGGCCTCAAGCGCATCCTCGGGCATGCCGAGAAGCGCGGGGTGGTGCTGGTGATGGAGCTGCTCAACTCCAGGGTCGACCATCGCGACTACCTGTGCGACCACTCGGCCTGGGGCGTAGAGCTGTGCCAGCGGCTCGGCTCGGACAACTTCGGCCTGCTGTACGACATCTATCACATGCAGATCATGGAGGGCGACATCATCGCCACCATTGGAAAACACCACGCCTGCTTCAAGCACTACCACACCGCGGGCGTGCCCGGCCGGAACGAGATCGGAGACCAGCAGGAGCTCCACTATCCGGCCATCTGTCGCGCGATCCGCGACACCGGCTTCAAGGGATACCTGGCGCAGGAGTTTACACCTGTAGCGCCTGATCCCGTTGCCTCATTGCGCGAGGCGATCCGCCTCTGCGACGTCTGAAACGATATCCACCCAGGTGAGAAACCCATGGCAGATAATCACTACGACGCCATTGTTGTTGGCTCGGGAATCAGTGGCGGTTGGGCGGCGAAGGAGCTGACCGAGAAGGGCCTGAAGGTCCTGATGCTGGAACGCGGGCGCAACATCGAGCACGTCAAGGACTACGTCAATGCGATGAAGGAAGCGTGGGACTTTCCGCACCGCAACCGGCCAACGCAGGCGATGAAGGCCGACTTCCCGGTGCTGATGCGTGACTACGGGCTGGCCGAAAACCTGGAAGGAATGTGGGCCAACGAACAGGACTCGCCCTACATCGAAACCAAGCGCTTCGACTGGTTTCGTGGCTACCACGTGGGTGGCCGTTCGCTGATGTGGGGCCGGCAGAGTTATCGCTTCTCCGACCTGGATTTCGAGGCGAACCTCAAGGACGGAATCGCGACCGATTGGCCGATCCGCTACGCGGACATCGCGCCCTGGTATGACCATGTGGAACGATTCGCCGGCATCGCCGGCACGCGCGAAGGACTGGACGTGTTGCCGGATGGTGAGTTCCTGCCGCCGATCCCGTTGAACATCGTCGAGAAGGATGTGGCCGCACGGATCAAGAAGGCGTTCGGCGGTACCCGGCACATGATCCACTCGCGCACCGCCAACATCACCAAGCCGATGCCCGAGCAGGGCCGCGTCAACTGCCAGTACCGCAACAAGTGCATCCTGGGCTGTCCCTTCGGTGCCTATTTCTCGACACAGGCGGCGACGCTGCCAGCGGCGATGAAGACCGGCAACCTGACCTTGCGGCCGTTCTCGATCGTCAAGGAAGTGCTCTACGACAAGGACCGCAAGCGTGCGCGTGGGGTGGAGGTCATCGACGCCGAGACCGGCCAGACCTACCAGTACACCGCCAAGGTCATCTTCCTCAACGCGTCGTCCTTCAACTCGACCTGGCTGCTGATGAACTCGGCCACCGATGTGTGGGAGGGCGGGCTGGGCTCCTCGTCGGGCGAGCTTGGACACAACGTGATGGACCATCATTTTGGAGCGGGCGCCTCCGGCCGGGTCGAGGGCTACGAAGACAAGTACTACTTCGGCCGTCGTCCGTGCGGCTTCTACATTCCGCGTTTCCGCAACGTCGCGGCCGACAAGCGCGGCTACCTGCGCGGGTTCGGCTACCAGGGCGGTGCCAGCCGCACCGGGTGGTCGCGCGAGATCGCCGAGCTGAACATCGGTGCCGATCTGAAGGAGGCGCTGACCGTGCCCGGTGACTGGCGCATCGGCATGACCGGGTTCGGTGAAATGCTGCCGCACCACGACAATACGATCCGCCTGGACCGCGACCGCAAGGACAAGTGGGGGCTGCCGGTGCTGGCGATGGACGTTGCCATGCGCGCCAACGAACTGGCGATGCGCAAGGACATGGCCGCCGATGCCGCCGAGATGCTGGAGGCGGCCGGCGTCAAGGACGTGAAGATGCACGACAACGATTACGCCCCGGGCAAGGGCATCCACGAAATGGGGACCGCGCGCATGGGACGTGATCGGAAGAGCTCGGTGCTGAACCAGCACAACCAGGTCTGGGACGCCCCCAATGTCTATGTGACCGACGGTGCCTGCATGACCTCCAGCGCCTGTGTGAATCCTTCGCTGACCTATATGGCGCTGACTGCGCGCGCGGCCGACCACGCGGTACGCGAACTGAAAGCGGGGAACCTCTGATGGATCGCCGCGAACTGCTGAAGATGATCGTCGCCGCTACCGGCGCGGCCATGGTCGGCCTGCCTGCGCTCGCGCAGGGAAAGGCCGCTGCCGCACCGGTGAAGGCCCTGTTCTCCGACGCCGATGTCGGCACGCTGGACGAGATCGCCGAGACCATCCTGCCGCGGACCCGGACACCAGGGGCGAAAGACGCGGGCGCTGGTCTGTTCATGGCGACCTTCGTCAGCGACTGCTACACCGCCCGGCAGCAGGCGACGTTCCGCGCAGGGCTGGCCGACATCGACAGACGCGCCGGCGGCCGCTTCGTGTCGCTCACGCCGGAAGCCCGAACCGAATTGCTGCGCACGCTGGATGCGGAAGCAAAAGCAAAATCACACACGGCCGATGTGACCGAAACCGGTACGCCTGAAGAGGGCGAGGCGATGCCGCACTACTTCACGATGCTCAAGCAGTTGGCCATCTTCGGCTTCTTCACCTCGAAGGTCGGTGCCACCGGGGTGCTGCAGTACGTCGCCGTGCCGGGGCGTTACGACGGTGACCTCGCCTATGTTCCCGGCACGCCGGCGTGGGGGACCAGCTGATGGAGCGCCACACGATGATCAAGCCTCTGCTGATCGCGGCGACCATGCTGGTTGCCGCACCCGTGTTCGCGCAGAGCGGTGCCGACGCCGCGCGCGATCCGAAGAAGACCGAGGTGTGGACGCCGGTGCCCGGGACCGTGTCTACGCCGCAAGGCAAGGCCCCATCCGATGCAATCGTGCTGTTCGATGGCAAGGATGTCTCGGCGTGGGAGTCGGAGCAGGGCGGCCGCGTGCCCTGGACGGTTGCCGATGGCGCGATGACCGTCGTGCCCGGCAGCAAGGGCATCCGCACCCGGCAACGCTTCTGCGATGTCCAGCTGCATGTCGAGTGGCGCACGCCCACCGACACGAAGGGCTTCGACGGCCAGAACCGGGGCAACAGCGGCATCTTCCTGCAGGAGCTGTACGAGCTGCAGGTGCTCGACAGCTACAACAACCCGACCTATGCCAATGGCCAGGCGGGCTCCATCTACAAGCAGGCCATGCCGCGGGTGAATGCCTCGCGCGCACCGGGCCAGTGGCAGGCCTACGACATCCTCTGGAAAGCACCGCGCTTCTCGGCGGGCGGCGGGCTTGTCTCGCCTGCGCGCATCACGGTGCTGCACAACGGCGTGCTGGTGCAGGACGATACCGTGCTGGCGGGCAAGACCGAGTACATCGGCGCGCCATCGTACGCGCCCCATGGATGCGCGCCGCTCTACCTGCAGGAACACGACTCCAGGGTCAGCTACCGCAACATCTGGGTGCGCGAGCTATAGTGGCACGCGGCCGGCGTGGTCGCCGGCCGCTTACTTCGCCAGGTAGCTGGCGATGTCATCGATCTCCTGCTGCGACAGCTGGGAGAAGGGCGGCATCAACCCACCGCCCTTGCTGATCTTTTCCTTGATCTGTGCAGGTGCCATGCGCTTGCCGATGTCGGTGAGCGCCGGAAACGCACCCGGCATGCCCGCACGATCGGCGCCGTGGCAGGCCACGCAGTTCGCGGTGTAGAGCCTTGCACCCGCAGCCGGGTCGTCCTTGCACCAGGCGACTGTCGCCACGCTCATGCCACCCAGGGCCACCACCATTGCCAGGATCATTTTCATGCGGGGCTCCTTGATGCGTCAGCGCCGCGCACGGGCGGGCACGCTGGTGGTCAGGTGTTCACGCAGATAGTCCGCGCCGGTCTGGATGACCTTGGCCGGGTCGCGCGGCTGGTCGTGCTCGATGATGTACCAATGCACGCCGGCGGCTGCCGCAGCAGGCAGGATCGCGTTCCAGTCCAGCACGCCCTGGCCCACCGCAGCGAATCCGCCTTCGTCTTCGGCCTGGCCCTTGGGCGCATTGTCCTTGGCGTGCACCGCGAACAGGCGGCCGCGGAATTTTGCCAGCATCACTGCCGGGTCCAGGCCTGCACGCGCGACCCAGGCCAGGTCCAGCTCGGTCTGCAAATCGGGACCGGCGGCGGCAAACAGCAGTTCCAGTCCGGTCCTGCCATCGAAGTCGGCCAGTTCGAAGTCGTGGTTGTGGTAGGCCAGGCGCATGCCCTTGCCGCGCACCTGCTTTGCAATCCGGCCCAGTTCCTGGCCCAGGGCAGTCCAGCCGGCGGCATCGCTCGGGCGATCCTTCTTGTCCAGGTACGGCACCACCAGCGTCGTGTTGCCGATCAACCGGTTGAAGGCCACCACCCCCTCCAGGTTGCTGCGCAGCTCGGCCAAGGGCACGTGCGAAGAAACCACCTTGATCGAATACCGGTCCAGCAACGGCTTGAGTTCGGCAGCGCGGGTGTCCTGCGTGCCGACCGTTTCCACTGCATGGATACCCGCGTCGTGGACGATCTTCAGCTGCTGCTCCAGCGAGCCGGCATCGCGCAGGGTGTACATCTGCACCGCGATCGGCTTCTGCGTGCGGGCAGCTTCGCCTGCAAGGGCAGGCAGCGCTGCGAGCAGCAGGACGAGGCCTGCAGTTCTACGGACAAGGGTCTTCATCAACAGCTCCTCCCGGGTTTCAACCGATGGCAGTCCAGGCACGCGACCTGGCCGATGCAATGACACGATCGACGATCAGCGCCGAGCGCACGCCGTCTTCAAACGTGGGCAGGCCCTGCGGCCGCTCGCCGTCGATGGCGCGATAGCTGTCGGCGACAAATGCTTCAAAACACTGGGCGTAGCCCTGCGCGTGCCCGGCCGGCAGCGCCGACAGCCGGCGCTGTTCGGCAGTGCCGGCGCCGGGCCCGCGCACGAAGATCTCCTCGCGCTGGTCGGGCAGGCCGATCCAAAGGCGCTCGGCATCCTCCTGGTTGAAGGCCACGCTGGCCTTGGCGCCATCGATCTCGAACCAGAGGCGATTGCGGCGCCCGGCCGAGACCTGGCTGACCGTCAACGACGCCAGCGTGCCGGCGCCGGTCCTGAACATCGCCGCCGCCACGTCCTCGCTCGTGACCGCCTGCATCGCGCCGTCTGTGGCCGGTGTACTGAAGCTCTGGCCACTGACGGCGCTGCGCTCGGCGACCACCGTATCGAAGGCCGCGCTGACCTCGGCGAAACGTTCACCGCTGACCCATTCCACCAGGTCGCACCAGTGCGAGCCGATGTCGGCGAACACGCGCGATGCGCCGCCCAACGCCGGGTCCACGCGCCAGTTGTTGCTGGCAGGATCCAGCAGCCAGTCCTGCAGGTAGCTGCCGTGGATCAGGTGCAGCGGCCCCAGCTCACCGTCGGCGATGCGTGCGCGCGCCTCGCGCACCACCGGGTGGTAGCGGTAGACGAAGGGTACCGTGGCGACCAATCCGGTCGATGCGGCCAGCGCCGCCAGCGCCTGTGCATCGTCCAGCGTGGTTGCCAGCGGTTTCTCGCAGATCACGTGCTTGCCGGCTTCCAGCGCGGCCTGCGCCATCGCGCGGTGCAGATGGTTGGGCGTGCAGACGTGCACGACCTGCACCTGCGGATCGGCGATCACCTCCTCGATGTCCCGGTACGCACGCGGAACATTCCACGACTGCGCTGCCTCACGCGCGCGCTGCGGTGACGAGGCGGCCACGCCGTGTACCTCGGCACCGGCCAGCAAGGCGGCGCGACGATGCACGGCACCGATCATGCCGGCGCCGATGATGGCGATTCCAAGCTTGGGCATTGGCTGCGGTCCTCAGGGCGTGGAAGGCGCGGGCGCGGCCACCGGCCGGTCGCGGAACAGCAGCAGGAAGGCGATCAGCACCACCAGTGCCACGCCGGCCGGGAACAACCAGATCTGCTGCCAGTCGGGGCCAGCCTCGGTGGTGAAGTGCTCCACCACCGCGCCGGACAGGAAGGTGCCGATGAGCATGCCCACGCCGTACGTGGCCAGGGTAATGAACCCCTGCGCGCTGCTGCGCGCGGCCGGGCCGGCGTGCGCATCGGTGTAGATCTGGCCGGTAACGAAGAAGAAGTCGTAGCAGATGCCGTGCAGCACGATGCCGATCACCAGCAGCGGGAAGCCACCGCCCGCATCCCCAAAGGCGAACATGGCATAGCGCACCACCCAGGCGGCCATGCCGACCGCCAGCATGGTCTTCACTCCCAGCCGCACGAACAGGAACGGCATGGCCAGCATCAGCAGCACTTCGGAGACCTGGCCCAGCGATTGCAGGCCCGCAGCGCCGCGCACGCCGAGGTCGTTGAGATACGGGTTGGTGAAGTTGTAGTAGAACGACAGTGGTATGCAGATGGCGATGGAGGCCAGGAAGAACACCAGGTAGGCGCGCGACTTCAGCAGCCGCAGCGAGTCCAGCCCGAGGATCTGCCCCAGCCCGGCGTCGCGCTGCTGTGCCAGTGGCGGCGTGTGCGGCAGGGTGAACGCATACAGGCCCAGTACCAGCGATGCCAGCGCCGCCATCCGGAAGGTCAGTTCGAGCCGATGGGCCTGCTCCCAGCCCAGCCAGCCGATCAGCACGCCTGCGACGATCCAGCCGATGCTGCCGGCCACCCGTACCAGCGGGAACTGTTTCTCGGGCGACTGCATGTGCCGCATCGCCACGCTGTTGGCCAGTGCCAGCGTCGGCATGAACAGCAGCATGTACCCCATCACGCAGGCCGAGAACACACTGAAGCTGGTGGCGGTGGATGCCAGCCACATCAGTACCGCGCCGGCCAGGTGCAGCACCGCGAGGATGCGCTGCGCGGCGAAGTAGCGATCGGCGATCAGGCCGACCAGGAACGGCGCCACGATCGCGCCGATCGATTGGCTGAGGAAGGCGGTGGCCACCTGGCTGGCGCTGGCCTGCAGCGGGCCCTGCACCAGGTACGTCCCGAGGGTCACGAACCACGCTCCCCAGATGAAGAACTGCAGAAACATCATCGCGCCCAAGCGCGACATGGCGTGCGACATGGCTTGCCCTCCCGGGGCGGTAATGGCTCAGATTCCCAGCATGCGGTGCAGTGATGCGGCGTCCGTGCCGCTGTCGGCGAAATCATCGAAGGCGCGTTCGGTCACGCGGATGATGTGGTCGCGGATGAAGGCGGCACCCTCGCGTGCGCCGTCTTCGGGGTGCTTCAGGCAGCACTCCCACTCCAGCACCGCCCAGCCGGGGAAGTCGTACTGCGCGAACTTGGAGAAGATCGCCTTGAAGTCGATCTGGCCATCGCCGAGTGAACGGAACCGGCCCGGGCGATCGATCCAGTCCTGGTAGCCGCCATACACGCCGCTGCTTGCGCTGGGGCGATATTCCGCGTCCTTGACGTGGAAGATGCCGATGCGCGCGTGGTAGCGGTCGATGAAACCCAGGTAGTCCATCTGCTGCAGCAGCAGGTGGCTGGGGTCGTACAGGATCCTGGCGCGGGGGTGATGGTCCACTACATCGAGGAAGCGCTCGAAGGTCGCGCCGTCGTGCAGGTCCTCGCCGGGGTGGATCTCGAAGCACAGGTCCACGCCGCAGGCGTCGAACGCATCCAGGATCGGGCGCCAGCGGCGGCCGAGTTCGGCGAAGGCTTCTTCCACCAGTCCCGGTGGGCGCTGTGGCCAGGGATAGAAGTAGGGCCAGGCCAATGCGCCGGAGAACGTGGCGTGGGCGGTCAGCCCCAGGCGCTGGCTGGCTTTGGCGGCCAACCGCAGCTGCTCCACCGCCCAGGCCTGGCGGGCGGACGGGTCGCCGCGCTTGTCCGGTGGCGCGAATCCGTCGAACAGGCTGTCGTAGGCCGGATGGACGGCAACCAGCTGCCCCTGCAGGTGGGTCGACAGTTCGGTGATCTGCAGGCCGTGCCCGGCGAGCATGCCGGCAACATCGTCGCAGTACGCCTGGCTGCGCGCGGCCTCGGCCAGGTCGAACAGGTGGGGCGCGCTGGTGGGAACTTGTACGCCAGAATAGCCCAGACCCGCGGCCCATCCGGCCAGCGTGTCCAGCCGATCAAAAGGAGCCGTGTCGCCGATGAACTGCGCCAGGAACAGCGCTGGACCCTTGAGCGTCTTCAACGTGATTCGCCCTCGATGCAATCGATTGCATTATCCTAGCAGGGGCTCACGCAGGACCTGTTGTGCAGTGCACAGCAGACAGGAGAACTAACGCCATGGCCACCATCTACGACATCGCGAAGCACGTCGGCGTCTCCGCAGGCACGGTGTCGCGGGCGCTTTCGCGGCCGGACAAAGTCCTGCCGGCCACCCGCGCGCGCATCGAGCAGGCCGCTGCCGCACTGGGCTATGTGCCCAACACGGTGGCCCGCACGCTCAAGACCCAGCGCAGCGGCAAGATCCTGGTCACCGTCCCGGACATCGCCAATCCGTTCTTCGCGCAGATCCTGCAGGGGGCGGAGGACGCCGCACAGGCGGTCGGCTATGCGGTTCTGCTCGGCGATACCCAGCATCAACCCGACCGCGAGGAGCGCTATGCGCAGATGCTCCGGCGCAACGAGGCCGACGGCATGATCGTGCTGGGGCACCGCCTGCCGCCGACGGCGCGCGAGATCGTCCAGCAGCGCGGTGCCGCCGCGCCGGTGATCAACGGCTGCGAGTTCGACCCCGCGCTGGGCATTCCCAGCGTCCATATCGATAACGCCGCGGCCGCGCGCGTGGTGATGGAACATCTGTATGGGCTGGGACATGAACGGATTGCCGTGGTCGGTGGGCCGCCTGACAACCCGCTGCACCAGCAGCGACTGGAAGGCGTCCGCGCAGCCGGCAAGGCGCGTGGACGCCTGCGCCAGCTGAGCATCGTGCCGGGTGACTTTTCCGTGGAGTCCGGGCATGCGGCGGCGATGGCGCTGCTGGCCGCCGCGCCCGCACCGACCGCGGTGTTCTGCTTCAGCGACCAGATGGCGCTGGGTGCGCTGGCCGCCTGCCGGGATCTGGGCATCCGCGTGCCGGACGAACTGTCCATCGTCGGCTTTGACGACCTGGCATCTTCCCGCTACCTCACGCCGCCATTGACGACCATCCGCCAGCCCATGCGGGAGATTGGTGAGCGCGCGGTCAACCTGCTGCTCGCGATCATCGAACAGGTTGATGTACCGCTTCAGCAAACGCTGGATTTCAGCCTGATGCTGCGGGGTTCGACGGCTGCGCCCGGGCAGGGGTGAGGGCAGGGCGCAGCCTTGAGCCCTTGATCCCGAATTGACGCAGAGCTGTCAGACTCAGCATGGGCACCCCGGCAAGCGCCGGGGTGGAACGTGCGATCGCGCAAGGGGGTCGGCAATGCCGTTCTTGACTGACGCGTCGGAAGTCGCGGTCGAAGGCATCGGCGCGGCACGTCGCATCGGCTGGATGCGCTTCGTCGGCAATGGCCTGGGCGCGATTCCCATCGCCTCGATCATTCTTGAACGCCAGGACGGCCTGCTGGCCTGGGCGCTGCTGCTGCTCAATGCATTGGCGTGGCCGGCGCTCGCACTGGTATTGACCCAGCGTGCCCGCCAGCCCGCACAGGCGCAATTCCGCTGCATGGTCGCCGACTCCTTCTTCGGCGGCGGCTGGATCGCCTTCATGGCGCTGAGCGCGGTCCCCAGTGCGTTGTTCGCCGCATTGCTGGTTGCCGACAAGATCGCGGCCGGTGGCGTGCGCCTGGCGATGCGGGCCACGCTGGCGCTGGCGCTGGGTTTCGCGATCACCTGGTGGGTGCTCGGCTTCCCTTACCAGCCCGTTTCCTCGCAGCGCACGATCGTGCTCAGCGTGCCGTTCCTGTTCGTCTACGGCATCGGGCTGAGCATCCTCAGCTGGCAGCTGGCGCGCCGGGTCAAATCGCAGAATCGCCAGCTGCAGCGGCTCAGCCGGATGGATCCGCTGGTCGAGCTGGCCAACCGTGGCTTCCTGATCCTGCGTGCGCAGCAGGCACTGGACCGGGCCCAGGGCCAGGGCGGTTTTGCCTGCCTGTTGATGCTTGATGTGGATGACTTCAAGCGCATCAATGATTCGCTTGGCCACCGCGCGGGCGACGAGGTACTGCGGCATATCGCTGCAACATTGCGCACGTTTGCGCGGCCCGGTGATACGCCGGCGCGGCTGGGGGGGGATGAGTTCGTGGTGCTGCTGCACGACTGCGCGCCCGTCGATGCGATGCACGTGGCCGAGCGGGTGCGCCTGCATCTGCTCGAGGCCGCGCGCCAGATCACGCCGGGCGTGGAGTTCAGTGTAAGCATCGGCATTGCCGCTACGCCGCAGGGAGGCAGTGTCGAGGACTGGCTGGCACTGGCTGACCGCGCGCTCTACCACGCCAAGCGGCAGGGCAAGAATACGGCCAGTTACGGCGAGTGAGTCGATGGGGCGCCGGCAGGGCCGCCACCGGATGAGAACGTAACGCCCGTTCAGCCTGCACGCCGAATCGGCGGGTCAATCCTCTACCATGGGCCACCCCGCCCGGACGCGCTCCCATGCAAGACGCCCTTGTTGCCCAGCCCAAGCCCCCCGTTCCAAGGATCGCGGCGTGGCTGATGATGCTGCTGGGCATGTGGCTGGCGCTGAAGCTGGGCCTGGTGGTGACCCTGCTGTCCGGCCTGCTGGTGTTCCAGCTGACCCATGTGCTGGCCTCCACCGTGGAAGGCAAGCTGCCGCCGGGACGGGCACGGGCGATCGCGGTGATCGTGCTGTCGGCGATCATCATCAGCGCACTGGTAATGGCCGGCATCGGCGTGGCCTCGTTCTTCCGCAACGAGACCGGTGGCCCGGACGCTCTGCTGGCGCGCCTGATGGAGATCCTCAACACCTCGCGCCACCAGGTGCCGGCGCTGCTGCAACCCTATATTCCCGAAGACATGCCGGCACTGCGCACGGCGCTGAACGAGTGGGCCGCCGAGCATCAGCGCCAGCTGGGCGTGGCCGGTACCTCAGTGGTGCAGGTGGGGGTGCGCATATTGATCGGCATGGTGCTGGGCGCGATGATCGCGCTGTATGACGAACTGCCGCTGCCGCAGATGGGGCCGCTGGCGCAGGAGCTGATCGGGCGTACCAGCCGCCTGGCCACCGCATTCCGCCAGGTGGTGTTTGCGCAGCTGAAGATCTCGCTGCTCAACACGGTGTTCACCGCCGTTTTCCTGCTGGGCGTGCTGCCGCTGTTCGGCGTGCACCTGCCGCTGTCGAAGACCCTGGTGCTGATCACCTTCATCGCAGGCCTGCTGCCGGTGGTGGGCAACATCATCTCCAACACCATCATCACCATCGTCGCGCTGTCGGTTTCGTTCTATGTGGCGGTGGCGGCGCTGCTGTACCTGATCGTGATCCACAAGCTGGAGTACTTCCTCAACGCCCGTATCGTCGGTGGCGAGATCCAGGCGCGTGCCTGGGAGCTGCTGCTGGCCATGCTGGTGATGGAGGCGGCGTTCGGCCTGCCGGGCCTGGTCGCCGCGCCGGTGTTCTATGCCTACGTGAAGCGCGAACTGGTCGACCAGCGCTGGATCTGACGCGGCAAGGCATGACGTATTCGCCCAGATTGGACGGTCTGCGCGGCCTTGTCGGTGCGTTGGCGGCGTGAGCGGTATACCCACGGCAACGGTTGGCCCGGTAGCGCCTTGGCGCCTGTGCAGGCGGCCGCTACAGTGTTCCGCACGACAGGGGAAATGTGCATGGCCCGCAAGGCGTCGCCCATCGGATTGCGGACCTGGGTCTGGATCCTGGCCGGGCTGTTCGTAGTCTGTACGCTGCCGTTGATGGCCATCGCGCTGGTGCAGGGCACGCTGCGCTTCACTGCCGCCGAGGACAACCTGGTCAGCCTGCGCCAGCTGCGGCAGACCTTCGACCTGGCCAACCTGGTGTCGGCCGAGCGCGGCCCCGCCAACAGCCTGCTGGGGGCCAACACGGCCGATGCGGCTGAACAGGCCCGGCTCGCGGCGCAGCTGGCGGTCGCGCGCAAGCGGGTCGATACCGCCCTGCAGCACCTGGACACCGTGTTCAACGCCGACCCGGGCGTGGTCGACGAGCATGGAATGCTGGCCGACGCGCAACGTCGCCTGCAATCAGCGCGGGCCGCGGTGGACCGGGTGGCGGTGCAGCCGCACGATGCGCGCCGGGTGGAGGACGTGGAGCGCGCGATCAGCAGCATGTTCGCGGTGGTCGATCGCCTGCACGTACTGACCTCGGCGCAGATCAACGTGCTGGTCAGTGCCGACCGCGAAGCGGCGATTCCGGCGATGCAGGGCCAGGTGCTGATCGACCTGCGCGAGCATGGCGGCCGCCTGGCCTCGAACGTGATGGCGCCGGTGGCGGTACCGGGGGCATGGCGTGACGAACAGCTGCGGGCGGCATTGCAGACCGAAGGCCGCCTGCTGGAACTGTGGCGGCTGGCGGGCAGCCATGAAGCGGTGTTCCGCAGTGATCCGGCGCTGTCCTGGCATTGGGACATGGCACGCCGGCAGTTCTTCGGCGAATCGCTGCCGATGATCGAACAGTTGATCGAAGATGGCCGGCGCGGCGTACCGCCGCCGTGGACCGCTGCCGAGTTCACCACCCGCTACGTGCCGACCCTGCAGTCGCTGGAAGCGCTGCGCGACGGCTACCTGAGCGTGTCCATCGCCCGCTTCGAGCGCACCCGCAACCGCGAAGCGACGCGCCTGGTGGTGCTGGTGGCGACGGTGCTGGGCACGCTGGTGGTATTGGGCGTGGCGCTGCGCATTGCCCACCTGCAGATCCTGCGGCCACTGCTGCAGGCGCAGAAGCAGGTGATCCAGATTGCCTCGGAAGCGCCCGGCCCGGAACAGCATGTGACCCACCCGCTGGCCGAGATGCAGCGCCTGTTCGATGCCATCGAAGTGCTGCGCGAGAAGTCGCGCGAGCGCTCGGCGTTGACCAGCGAGCTGCGCCAGCTGGCCGGTACCGACGAGCTGACCGGGCTGTTGAACCGGCGGGCGCTGGACGAGATGGTGCAGCAACGCCACGACGACGGCGGCAACAGCGCGGTGGTGATCCTGCTGGACGTGGACCGCTTCAAGGCGATCAACGATGGCCATGGCCACGACGCGGGCGATGCAGTGCTGGTGCAGGTGGCGCAGTTGCTGCAGCGCCACCTTCGCCGCAGCGACAGCATTGCCCGCTATGGTGGCGAGGAATTTCTCGTATTGCTGGCCGACGGCGATCTGGCCGGCGGCCGCCAGGTGGCCGAGTCGCTGCGGGCGGCACTGCAGCAGCTGGAGATCGTACTGGTTGGCGGCAAGGTGCTGCGGGTCACCGCCAGCTTCGGTGTGGCCGAGGGCGGCACCGACGCGCTGGGCTGGCGCACCCTGTTGCGCGCTGCGGATGCGGCCATGTACCAGGCCAAGGCGCAGGGCCGCGATCGCGTGCGCGTGGCCGGCGGTGGCCGCATCGCGCGCTGAACGGCCTCAACCGATACGCGCATGCACCCGGCGCAGCGTGCGCGCGATCATCCGGCGCGCTATGGGACGTGGTACCGATAAGCCACGCCAGCGCAGCGCACCCACCCGGAACGTGGCGCTGGCGGTTGCCAGCACCTTGCCGGCCGGGTCGGTCAACCAACCACGGGTGAAGGCGATGCTGCCCTTGCTGTGTTCGACTTCACCCCAGCCGATGATCCGCCCGGGGCGCGCGGGGCTGACGAAACTTGTCTTGGATTCCACCGTGACTGCGATGCGGTTGGCCGGCAGCGTGGCGTAGATCGCAGGCCCCATGCAGTCGTCCAGCATCGCCGAGAGGAAGCCGCCCTGCACGTTGCCCATCGGGTTGGTCAGTACCGGGCCGGCCTCGAATTCGACCTGGATGCGGCGCCGTGCATCGTCGTAGTCGACGAAGCGCCAGCCGAGCAGGGTGCCTGCCTGGGACGGTGGCAGTTCACCGTTGACCACGCTGTAGAAGATCGATTCGGGATTCATGGGGAGCCTCGATGAAAGGGGAGGGAGGAACAGCACGTCAGGGCAGCGCCAACAGCGCCAGCACGAATCCGATGACGGACAGCACCACCACGGCAGCGCCAGCGGGTACAGGCGTACGGGCACCGGTTTGCCGCCGCACGCCGGTGGCGACCAGTACCGGCGGCACGGTGGCGACCAGGCAGAACAGCTGGAACGCCAGCAGCTGCGGCAGTGCGAAGTGACCTCCGAAGAAAATCAGCCAGGCCAGCATCACGCCGGCGCCGGCCAGTGCGATCCAACCGGCGCCGACCACGCGGATGAGGGCCATCACCAACACCTGCATGCGTGGTTCGACCTCAGCCCACGGCATGCCCACGGCCTGCCCGTGGTAGGGCATGAAGTCGGAGCGTTTCAGGTAGGCCGCAGCAAACAGCGAGACAATGAAGAACGCCAACAGGTAGCAGCCGAACGCGAGCCAGGCGAACAGGTCCATGTGGAGGCCATGCGGTTGCGGAGGGGAGCCCCGGTTGCGCCGGCGGCCATGCCGGAGGTGCCGCGGGGTTGCGCGATTCTCGGGCAAGCCCC
Source organism: Stenotrophomonas sp. 85239_Sma (assembly GCF_056481725.1). NCBI lineage: Bacteria > Pseudomonadati > Pseudomonadota > Gammaproteobacteria > Lysobacterales > Lysobacteraceae > Stenotrophomonas > Stenotrophomonas sp. 85239_Sma. Next base: position 1,210,517 of record NZ_CM151163.1, read on the forward strand.
TGTTAGAGGCGTGTCGTGGTGTGGAGGACCGTTCCTCCATCCGCTGTTAACGCGGGTGTGGTGGTGAGGAGTGCGTCACACACGTGCCATGCGCCCTATCTCGTTTTCTGTGAAGAGGTCGCAACTACCCATCCACGCTTCGGTCACCGCTCTGCGCAGACGCTGGGACTCCATCCGACGAGGGACGACGACATGACCCAGCTCACCCTGCCTGAACTGTCCAGGAAAATGGCCGGCATCGATTTCACGATGCTGCAGACCCACGCCGGCGGAGAGATTGCCGCTCGTCCGATGAGCAACAACGGTGACGTAGACTATGACGGTGACAGCTGGTTCTTCACCACCGAAGACACCGACATGGTGCGCGAGATTGAAGCTGACCCCGCCGTCGCGCTGGGTTTTTCCGGCAGCAAGTCGCTGCTGGGCAAGCCACCGTTGTTCGTGCACGTGCAGGGAAGGGCAGCGCTGGTGCGCGACCGCGCTACGATGAGCCAGCACTGGGTGAAGGACCTGGAGCGATGGTTCGAACAGGGCGTGGATACACCGGGACTGGTGCTGATTCACGTGCGCGCCAGCCGCATCCACTACTGGGATGGCGAGGACGAGGGCGAAATCGTGATCTGACCGGAACCGCGCAGCGCCCGGCGCATCGTGTTCCAGGGTCAGCAGTGCGCAGGGTGTGCTGCCGGATCCCCAAGATTGGCCAGTTCCGGTGCCAAGGCGTGCTCCACCGCACGCCGCAGCAGTGCCGGCGCGACATAGTGCCGGTGCCCGGCGTCGATCAGCGCCATGTACATGCCGCCGAACGCATTGAGGGTCTGCACGCGTGAGCCCAGGCTGATGTCGACATGTCCATCGCTACGCCGCTGCACGCGCACGCTGCTGCGGAAACGCAGGTGCCGATCGTCGGCGCCGAGCAGGACTTCGGCGTCGTTGTCCTGCGTATCGATGTGCGAATCCAGCACCGGAAATCGACCAGCGAACAACCGGCTGCGATCGGTCGACAGCAATGACGGCACCGGGCATCCCAGCGGCGACGTGCGCAACCGCAACGGCGCCACCAGTCGGTTTCGCAGCGCCATCAGATGGCCTACGCCGCTGGGTGGATTGCGCAGGAAGCCCTCCAGTACTTCGGCCAGCAGTGCCGATGCGGAACGGTGGACCACCTGCGAAGGTTCCAGGCACAGGGTGGTCAGGTCCTGGTAGTGGCTGTGCGGAAGCGCTGTGGTCAGCAGGCCATCGGTGGCGGCGGGCCGCGAATGGATGGGATAGGCCGGTGTGGCACGTTCGACGAACCCGCGCAGCGGCCGCATGGGGATGCGGCGCAGCGGGCCGAGCAGGGCACGGGTACGCGCGCACAGGTGTGCGCACAGGCTGGGAGGCGCCGCCTGCAGCGACAGTTGCAACAGCGGTGCCGCCGCAAGCGAGGTGCCTGAAGGCCAGTGCGGTTCCGGAAGCACCTCGGTCAGGCTGGGGATATCGGCGGCATTGCGTTGCACCTGTGCACGCGCCTGCTCGCTCATCGCGCCGGCCAGTTCATTGCTGTGGCAGGACAACGCGAACAGCGCTGGATGTGCAGGATGGTTCGACGCGAACTGGTGCCAGGTGCCGCCGCCGAAGCGCACGGTAAACAGGCAGTCCGGTGGGATGCGGATGCGCCGAAGCGTGCGCGCGAAGGCACCAGGATCTGCTGCCAGCTGCGTGTCGGAGGCGGTGGCGAAACGCAGCTCGGCTCCCGCGCTGCCGGCGATGGCGGTGAACATGCGCGGGCCTGCATGGCGATGAAACGGGTGGCCACCGGCACCGACGGTGAAGCTGTACAGCGAGGAGGCATCCCCGTGCTGCAGGTGCATGCCACCCAGTCGCGCCGAAGGTTCATCCAACGCATCGATGAACGCCGGGTGGTGGCGCTGACGCTGGCCGGCGTCACTCACCAGCCCGTCACCGGCACCGATGCCGAGCTGCGCGATCAGGGTGACTTCGGTCGGACTGCCGCCGTCCTGTGCCGGAAGCTGCACTGCTGGAAACGAACGGCGATCGCGGGTCGAACCAGGCATCGTCATGCTCCTTGGCGAGGCGGATCAGCGGGCGGGGGACTTGCGGCGGGCGCGGGCTTCACGCTTGAGCGGGCCGCCGACAGGGCAGACTTCGGCCGCCCACGAGAACAACGTGTTGGCCAAACGGTCGGGTACCTGCCTGAAGTACACGAACTGGCCGCGTTTCTCGCGTTCGATCAGTCCGGCTTCCTCGAGGATGCGCAGGTGGCTGGACAACGCCGGCTTGCTGAAGTCGAAGCGCTCGGCCAGCTCGCCCGCGCTGAGCTCACCGGCGCTGAGATAGGCCAGGATCTGCCGGCGGGCGGTGGAGGCAAGGGCTTCGAAGATGCGGTCCATGACGAGCTAATTAACTAATTCGTTAACTGATACTCCTCCCGCCGGTGGCGGCTGTCAAGCCATGACCCGTTGCGTGGCACGCCTGGGCTTTGCCATCCTCCCCGCTGATTTCCGTACCGTGGAGTTCCGATGCGCCCTGTCTCCTGGCTGGTCCTGGCCCTGCTGCCTGCCCTGGTGGTGGCGCCGCCTGCGCGCGCAGCCAAGGCCAAGGCCCCGGCGCAGGACGCCTTCAGCGAGTTGTTCGATACCGCCTGCATGCAGCACATCGGGGCCCCGGCGCGGTTGCAGTCGCTGATGGAGTCCAATGGCCTGTCGCCGCTGCAGCCCGCCGAAGCCGCAACGCTGTTGCAGGGGCAATCGGGCGTGGCCTGGATGGTGCCCCTGGCCAGTGGCCGCTATGCGGTGAGCTGGGCTGACGATGGCACGTGTACGGTCTACGCCGAAAAGGCCGACGCGGCGGTCGTGCAGAAGGGGTTCGCCCGGTTGGTGCAGGCGGCACCGAAGCCGCTGCAGGCGCGCTCGCTCCCGGGCCGAGGGCCGCTGTCGGCCGACCAGGTGGCGATCCAGTACGGCTGGGCCACGCCGGGGCAATCCAAGCTGCAGGCGCGCTTCCGGCTGGTCACGCGACAGGCGGCCGAGGCCGGCGTGCAGGCGATGGCTTCGGTGACGCCGGGCGAAGCGATGCTGGAGCAGAGCACGCCTGGGCCCTGATCGGGACCAGCCAGCGCGATTCAGCCTTCTACGCGGGATCTGGTATATCGTTTATCGATAAATCCACCCGGGGCGGCGTAGCCACCCCAATGCCGGAGGCCGCTTGACCGCTCGTCCCGCCCGCTCCAGACCCGCGCGAGGCCTGTTCACCCTGGCCCAGGCCGCCGTACAGGCCGTCCGGGCGATGTGCTGGCTGGGCATCCTGGCCGCACTGCTGGCCGTGCCGCTTGTTGCTCACGACCGCCGCTGGCTGCTCGACAGCGTGCATGACGCCGAGGCCGCCGCCGCGCACGGCAACGACCTGTTCCTGCATTTCTGCCTGGGCCTGGGAGCGATCGTCGCGCTGCTGGTGCTGTGCCTGATGTTCCTGCGCCATCTGTCGCGGCTGCTGAAATCGGCGGCGCGCGAACGGCCGTTCACCCACGCCAATGCACAGCGCCTGCAACGCATGGCGTGGCTGATGCTGGCGATGGAGCTGCTGTCGATCCTGATCGGCGCCTACGCGGCCTGGATGGGCCCGGACTTCACCTGGATGGAGGTGGGCGGAGGCATGTCGATCACCGGCCTGGTGGCGGTGCTGATGCTGTTCGTGCTTGCACGCGTGTTCGCCGTGGGCGCAGCGATGCGCGATGACCTCGACGGTGTCATCTGATGGCGATCGTCATCACCCTGGACCGCATGCTGCAGGAACGGGGCATGACCCTGTCCGAGCTGGCCGGGCGCATCGACATCACCCTGGCGAACCTGTCGATCCTGAAGACCGGCAAGGCGCGTGCCATCCGCTTTTCCACGCTTGATGCGATCTGCCGCGAGCTGCAGTGCACGCCCGGCGACCTGCTCGGGCATGACCCGGCGCAGGCGCAGGACGCCGATTGAATGTCTGCTCTTTTCCCTTGCCTACTGACGAAACGGACCTGAAATGGAATGGTTGGCTGACCCCTCGATATGGATGGGCCTTGCAACCCTGGTCGTGCTGGAGATCGTTCTCGGCATCGACAACCTGGTGTTCATCGCGATCCTTGCCGACAAGCTACCGCCGCACCAGCGCGACCGCGCGCGCGTGATCGGCCTGGCACTGGCGCTGCTGATGCGGCTGGTGCTGCTGGCGGCGCTGGCCTGGATCATGAAACTGACCGAGCCGCTGCTCACGCTGTTCGACCACAGCTTCTCCGGGCGTGACCTGATCCTGCTGGGTGGTGGCCTGTTCCTGCTGTTCAAGGGCACCATGGAGCTGCACGAACGGCTGGAAGGCCGCGAGCACCACGAGGATGGCAAGAAGGTCTACGCCAGCTTCGCGATGGTGGTGGCACAGATCGTGGTGCTCGACGCGGTGTTCTCGCTGGACTCGGTGATCACCGCGGTGGGCATGGTCGACAACCTGGGCGTGATGTATGCCGCCGTGACCATCGCGATGGCGCTGATGCTGGTGGCCAGCAAGCCGCTGACCCGCTTCGTCAACAAGCATCCCACGGTGGTGGTGCTGTGCCTGGGCTTCCTGCTGATGATCGGTTTCAGCCTGGTGGCCGAAGGCCTGGGCTACAAGATCCCGAAGGGGTACCTGTACGCGGCCATTGCCTTCTCGATCCTGGTCGAAGCGTTCAACCAGTGGGTGCGCTTCAATCGCGAGCGCAACGAGCGCCGCCAGCCGTTCCGCCAGCGTACCGCCGACGCCGTGCTGCGCATGCTGGGCGCGCGCCCGGCCAATGGCCACGACGACGAAAGTGCTGACGAACACGTCGATGCCGAAGAGCGGTTGCAACCGGCCGAGCACGAGATGATCCGCAGCGTGCTGGGCCTGGCCGATCGCCCGGTGTCGAGCGTGATGACCGTGCGTGCCGACGTGCAGTGGATCGACCTGGCACGTGGGCAGGAGGACGTGGTGGCGCGCCTGGTGGCGTCGCCGCATACCCGCCTGCTGGTCTGCGAGGGTGACCTGGACAGCCTGCGTGGCGTGGTGCAGAGCCGGGACGTGCTGGCTGACCTGCTGCAGGGCAAGCCGCTGCAGCTGGAAGGCAACCTGCGTGAGCCGCAGTACGTGCTGTCCAGTGCCAGTGCTTTGCAGGCGCTGGAACTGATCCGCCAGCACCCGGTGCCGCTGGCCGTGGCGGTGGACGAGTACGGCAGCGTGGAGGGCCTGGTGACCGCCAACGACCTGCTGGCGGCGATTGCCGGCGACCTGGTCGATACCCAGGACGAGCGCTATGGCGTGGTCGCGCAGGGAGAGGATCAGTGGGAGGCCGACGGCGCGCTGACCGTGGATGATCTGCAGCGTCTTGCGGGGGTGTCGCTGCCGCGCAGTGCCGACTACATGACCATCTCCGGCCTGGTGCTGGAGCAGCTGGGCCGCCTGCCGGACATCGGCGATGCGGTGGAGGTGGCCGGCGTGCGCATCACCGTGCTGGCGATGGAGAAGCGCCGCATCGCCCGCCTGCGGGTGCAACGCCTCGGCGGAATGGCTTGACCCACTTTCCGCTACACAACACTGCCGGCAACCGTCACCATGGCGGACCCGCGTTCTTTCCAGGATGGTTGCAGTGCTGAGTACGATCGGTTTCCTGATGGGCCTGTATGTGGCCTGGCGCCTGTTCTGGCCACTGCGCATGCCCGCCGCATTGAAGGTCGTGCTGTCGGTGCTGCTGGTGGGGGTTGCCGTGCAGCTGCGCATCGTCGCCACCTTCTGGGGCACGATGGCCTCGCCCGAGATCCCGAAGCTGGCCATCGCCACGCTGGCCACCGGCTCCATCGCGGTGTTGCTGCTGGCGCTGGTGATGCTGGTGCTGGACGCCGGCCTGCTGCTTTCGCGGCTGTCGCGCTGGCCTCGCGCGGTAGCCGCATTGCGCGCGCGGCGTCTGCGACCGGTGGCCGGCGTGCTGGCCCTGCTGGTCAGTGGTCATGGTGTCAGCCAGGGCATGGCAGTGCCCACGCCCCGTCAGATCGAGGTGAGCATCGCCGGATTGCCGGCCGCGTTCGACGGCTATCGCGTGCTGCAGCTCACCGACATCCATGCCAGCCGCCTGCTGACCGGCGACTGGGTGCGCAAGGTCGTGGATGAGAGCAACGCACTGGCGCCGGACCTGATCGTGATCACCGGTGATCTGATCGACGGCAGTGTCGAGGCCCGCCGTGACGACGCGCGCCCACTCGCGGACCTGCGGGCGCCGGATGGCGTCGTTGCCATCACCGGCAACCACGAGTATTACGCGCAGTACCAGGCGTGGATGCAGGCGTTCCGCGCGCTGCACATGCAGGTGCTGGAGAACAGCCACCTGCAGGTGCGGCGCGGTGATGCGGCGCTGACCATCGCCGGGGTTACCGACCCGGTGGCCGCACGCTACGGCCTGCCGCTGCCGGACCTGGGTGCTGCGCTGGCGGGGGCTGATCCATCTGCCCCCGTGATCCTGCTCGACCATCGCCCGCGCAATGCACGTGAGGCGGCCGCGCGTGGCGTGAAGCTGCAGCTGTCCGGGCATACCCATGGCGGGCAGATCATCGGCATGGACCAGCTGGTGAAGCGGGCCAACGGTGGCTATGTCTCCGGTCGCTACGACGTGGATGGCATGACCCTGTACGTGAGCAATGGTGCAGGCCTCTGGGCGGGTTTCCCGGCGCGCATCGGCGTGCCGTCGGAGCTCACCCTGGTGACGCTGCGCCGCGCGCCGTGACCCGGAAGTGGGGGCAGATGCCTTCCCTTTGGGGGAAGGGATCTGACTGCTGGCAAGTCTGGAAAGACCCATGGCCCATCCCCGTGCACCGATGGAACGCCTGATCCGCGCCAATGCCGATGACATCAACCGGCTCCGCCAGGTGATCCGCGATACCGCGGGTGCACGTTGGCGTGGGCCGGAGGAGCGGGCACGGCACGCTGCGGCCTGTGCGGAATTCCACCTGCACTACGAGCGGCTGGCGTTTCCGGGTGGCTATGCCAACGCGTTGAGACGGCTGGCGGAGGATGACCCGAATACGCTGGACGTCGCGCTGACCTTCCTTGAAGTGCGGCCGTATTTCTTCCGGTCCGGATACATGTGGAAGACGCTGCTGAAGCGCGTGCAACGGGTATCCATGGGGGCGAAGCAACGCGCGCGGCTGCAGAAGATCCTCGATGCGTATGCTGCCTATCGCGCCACGCGCGACGGCTGATGGGGCGGCATGATGGGGTCAGTTCCCTTCGCCTTTGGCAAAGGGAACTGACCGCGGCCCGTCAGGCCGCCCGCAGCGGCGGCCGCGGATGCGCACTTCGACGCAGTGCTTGTGCCCGCTTGGCGATCCAGCGCACCACGAAGGCGGTGAACAGCAGCGCCGACGGCACCGCATACCAGAAGTTGCCCGGCACGCGCTTGAAGTACGAGTAGGTAAACACCGCCGCGATGATCCACATGCCGGTTACGTGCAGGCGACGCCAGGCGGTGGGTCCCATGCGCCGGGCGAGCCCTCGGTGCGAGGTGATGGCCAGCGCCAGGATGGCGATGTAACCCACCGTGCCCGGGAGGTTGGCCAGCGCTGAGCGTGCTGGCCAGAACGCCGGGTTGAGGATGCCGAAACTGGTGATGGCGATTGCGTGCAGCAGGTGCGAGAACGCGAAGGACAGGCCGATGATGCGCCGTTCGCGCAGCAGGAAACGAGTGAACGGGCCGGGCAGCAGGCTGGCGAACGACGATGCCGTGAACGCCGCCAGGAACAGCAGGAACGATGTGCGTGCAGTGACCCGGATCGCCGCCCGGCTGCCTTCGGCTGCATCGGGATGCAGGGCGAAGGCGGTCAGTGCGAACGCGATCAGGACCACGCTGATGGCTACGAACAGGCGCCAGCCGTGCAGGAAGGACGTGTTGGAAACGGTCATGGTCAGGCCTCGAAGAATGGAGATGGGGTAGTGCCGGCCGCTGGCCGGCGTTCCCGGGGATCAGTCGACGCAACCAGAACGGCTGCCGTGCAGAGGTCGCGCAGCACTGGAATGCAGGCCGCACGCAGTTCATCCGGCGCGACACCATGTGCTTCAGCCACGGTCTGCAACACGTCATCCACACGTGTGCCGTGATCGCCGAAGGCCGACAGCAGCGCATAGGCCAGCGGGGCCAGTTCCTCGACCTGCAGTCTGAAATCGGGCATGCGGCGCATCAGTAGCAGCGTGGGAGCTGCATCCAGCACCGGCACCAGCACCTCGTCCTCATGTACCGACCACTGGTAGCCAAGTACCCGCACCTGCGGCGAAATCGCCAGCACATCACTGTCCAGGGGCGTGCAGTGCAGCGATTGCCCGGCGCCACGGGCTTCAATGTGCAGCGACTGCTGCGTGCTCTCGTAGTGCGCCAGTTCCGCTGCCCAGGCCGGCAGTGCCAGTGTGTCCTGCACTGCCAGCCAGGCTGCGAATTCGCCAGCGATCTGTGGGAACAACGGGGTGCGACAGGTGTGGCGGGCGTAGTAGTGCTCCACGGTGTCGCGCCAGCGCGGCATGCCCAACTGGTGTTGCAGGCGTGGCAGGGTGCCAGCCAGCAGGGTGTCCAGGCTGTCGATGCACAGGCGGCGGTACACCGCCAACCGGCGCGCCTCGACGCCATCGGGTGCGGCCATTGCAGGGTCGCGCACATGGTCGGCCCAACGCCGTTGCAGTGTGGCCAGTGACTCAGCCATGGGCCACCTCGGGCCAACGTGCCTCAGTCTGTGCCTGGCGGATCTGCGCAACCTCGGCCAGCAACTCGGCCAGTGGCGGGAAGTTGAAGTCGCGTTCGAGCAGGGTGGGGCGCACGCCCACCCGCGCATAGGCCTCGCGCAGCAGCGCCCAGACCATGCCTTTCACCGGCGCGCCGTGGGTGTCGATCTTGAAGCCATCGTCTTCATCGAAGTGGCCGGCTACATGCAGCGAGGCGACACGGTGGGACGGCACGCGGGCCAGGAATTCGAAGGCGTCGTAGCCGTTGTTGCAGGCGTTGACGAAGACGTTGTTGACGTCCAGCAGCAGGTCGCAGTCGGCTTCGGCGAGCACGGCGTTGATGAAGTCGATCTCGCTCATGTCCGCGCCGGCAACGGCGTAGTAGGAGATGTTCTCGACTGCGATGCGTCGGCCCAGCATGTCCTGCACCTGGGCGATGCGCCCGGCGACGTGGTGGACAGCCTCGGCGGTGAACGGCAGCGGCAGCAGGTCGTAGACATGGCCGCCGGCGGCGCAGTAGCTCAGGTGTTCGCTGTACAGCTGCACCTGGTGCAGGTCGAGGAAGGTACGGGTCTGTGCCAGCAGGGTGCGGTCCAGCGGATCAGGACCGCCCAGCGACAGCGACAGGCCATGGCAGGTCAGGGGGTGGCGTTCGCTCAACCTGCGCAGCGCTGCACCGTGTGCACCGCCGACGCCGATCCAGTTGTCGGGCGAAACTTCGAGGAAGTCGATGGCACCGGCCGGCATGGCCAGCAGTTCGTCGATCAGGCCACGGCGCAGGCCAAGACCGGCGGCATTGGAAGGCAGGGGCAGGGGCATCACGGATACTCCGGAGAGGGCGCCGCCCTGGAGGCGGCGCCGGTTGAACGTCGATCAATCGGCAACGCGGGAGAACAGGCCCTTCGGCATCGGCTTGCCGTTGGCGGTGTAGACGCTGCGCAGGTAGTCGTGCGCCTCCTGCTCGCTGATGTAGCCGTCGTGGTCGGTGTCGATGCGGTCGAACTCGGCGGCACGCTTGGCGGCCACAGCGTTGAACTCGGCACGCGAGACCCGGCCGTCGTGGTCACGGTCGGTGCGGGCAAACGAGGCGTCGCCGCACTTGCCTTCGCCACACTGGCCCTCGGCGACCCTGGCCTTGCCGGCGGGCTTGCCGGTGGTGGCCTTGCTGGCCCCGCACTTGCCTTCACCGCACTTGCCTTCGGCGGCGGCGCTCATGGCCACCGCACTGATCGCCAGCGGTTGGATCGCCGCGGCCTGGCCGGCCAGCAGCAGGCCACCGGCCAGGGCGATGCCGATGGCACCGATGCGCGGCAGGCGGGAGGAGGGGGTGTTCTTGGTCGAGACGGACATGGTGGTGACTCCTTGGGAATGCACGCGGGGCGTGCGGGATGGACGCCGCCGAACAGGCGACGGAAAGAGGCGCGTGGGAAAAGGCAGATCAGATCAGGCGCTGCGGCGACGACGCAGCAGATGGCCCAGCAGCAGCACACCGCCGAGCAGGGCACCGCCGAAGCCGATGCCGGGCAGCAGCGCGGCAACCGGCAGCAGCAGGGCGATCAGGCTGACGCCCCAGCCCAGGCCGTCGTTGCCGGCGGTGGTACGGCGGGGGCCGGCCAGCAGCCGGTCGACGCTGAGTGCGCCACCGCCGTTGAGGATCAGCGGCAACAGCATGGCCAGGAACAGCAGCGGCAGCTTGAAGTTGCCGTAGCCCTGGTCGGTGATCGCATAGCCCTGCCAGAGCTCGCCCAGGCCGTTCCATTGGTCGGGCCAGTGCACGGCGGCGATGGCGACCACGGTCAACACCCAGAAGACGTAGGCCACCGAGCGCGTGGCCAGGCCGAGCAGCAGCATCACCGCACCCACCAGTTCCAGCCAGGTGGCCAGCTGCCAGTTCATCGACGCGGGCAGAGTGGAGAACGGGAAGGGGAAGCGGCCTTCCAGGTCGGCGAACCAGTTCTGGCCACCCAGCTTTTCGCGGCCGGATTCAAAGAACTCCCAGGCCAGCAGGGCGCGCAGCGCCAAGGGCGAGAGCCAGCGGCCGACGGCGTCCAGGCGGGGGGTATACACGGAAGAGGCGGTGCTGATCATGGTGGTGTCCTGCGGGCCAGTGGTCGATGGAGGCCATTTCAGGCGGCGCAGGTATCGGCAACGTGTGCCGTTGCCCGGGGTTTTGTCAGCGACTGTGGCCGCGGCCGGGGTTTCCTACAGTCAGATACAAAGACGATGCGTTGATGCACATCGGGGCGTTGCGCGCCCGCGCGCGGGGAACGATTTCCACCCGGTAGTGCCTGGCCGGGCGCGGCGCCCGAATGTATCCCACTGTAGAAACACGCCTGCGCCCTACAGTCCGGTACAACTCTGCGCCGCGGAGAAACAGCGCCGATACACCGGCAAGCGGAAATGGCCACTCCCAACACCGGAGTGCCACCCATGATCCGTAGCTCGTTGCTTGCCGCCGCCCCCTCCTTCGCCTTCGCTACCCAGGCCGATACCGCTGCACCGCCCACCGTCATCCTGGTGCACGGCGCCTTCGCCGATGGCTCCAGCTGGAACAGGGTCATCAGCACCCTGCATGACTGGAAGCTGCCGGTGGTGGCCGTGCAGAATCCGCTCACCTCGTTGGCCGACGACGTCGCCGCCACCCGTCGCGCCATTGCCGCCGCGCCCGGCAGGGTGGTGCTGGTCGGCCACAGCTGGGGCGGTACGGTCATCACCGAGGCGGGCGATGACCCGAAGGTGCAGGCGCTGGTGTACGTCGCGGCCTTCGCACCGGATGCAGGGCAGTCTTCGGCGCAACAGGGCGAAGGTTTCCCGGTCGGTCCGGGCCTGGCCCGACTGCAGGAAAGGGATGGCTACCTGACGTTGCCCGCTGATGCCATCGCCCAGGACTTCGCGCCGGACGTGATGAAGAAGTCGGCCGCACTGCTGTACAGCACGCAGGTCCCGTTGAAGGCCAGCGCGCTGGGCGAGGTGGTGAACGTTGCGGCATGGCGCAGCAAGCCAAGCTGGTACGTGCTCAGCCGTGACGATCGCATGCTGTCGCCGCAGCTGCAGGCCGCCACTGCAAAGCGCATTGGTGCGCAGCTGCAATCGATCGGCAGCAGCCACGTGTCGCTGCTTTCGCATCCGGCGCAGGTGGCCGACAGCATCCTGGAGGCGGCAGGTGTGAAGCCGGCCGAACTGCCGCTGGCCGAGCAGGGGGGCTGAGCGATGGCCGCGCTACGAGGGTATGCACTGCCCCTGCTGCTGGGCCTGCTGGGTGGAGCGGCGTTGCTGCTGGCATGGCCCGGCGCCGAGGCCGGCGCGCAGCCGCTCGACGCAGCACCGAAGGCGGGGTTCGGCGGTGGCGGGCCCTGGCACAACAGCCCACCGATGACACTGAAGCAGTTGCGGGGGCAGGTGGTACTGGTCGAGTTCTGGACCTACACCTGCAGCAATTGCCTCAATGTAGCGCCGTATGTTCACCAGTGGCATGCACGCTACGCGTCGCAGGGCCTGCAGGTGATCGGCGTGCATACGCCGGAGTTCGCCTATGAGGGCCTGCCCGGCAACGTGCGCAGGGCCATCGGCCGCTTGGACATCACCTGGCCGGTGGTGCAGGACAACCAGTTCCGGATCTGGAATGCCTGGGGCAACCGCTTCTGGCCGGCACTGTACCTGCTCGACCGGCAGGGGCGGGTGGTCTATCGCCATTACGGCGAGGGCGACTACGCACGTACCGAAAGCGAGATCCAGCGCCTGCTGGCCAGCCCCTGAGCCGCGCTACCATGGCGGCGCCGCGCGGCGCTGCCCCCTGCCTTCATCGAGAACGCAATGAATCCTGTACCGCACATCCTTGTCGTCGACGATGACAGTGAGATCCGCCAGATGCTGGCCGACTACCTGCAACGCAACGGCCTGCGCGTGAGCCAGGCCGACGGTGGCCGGGCCATGCGCGTGCTGATGGACACCCACGCGGTGGATCTGGTGGTGCTGGACGTGATGATGCCGGGCGAGGACGGCCTGAGCCTGTGCCGCAACCTGCGCGCCGGCAAGCATCGTGCGGTGCCGGTGGTGCTGCTGACCGCCCGCGACGACGAGACCGATCGCATCATCGGCCTGGAAATGGGCGCCGACGATTACGTGACCAAGCCCTTTTCCTCGCGCGAACTGCTGGCACGCATCAATGCAGTGATACGTCGCACACAGATGCTGCCGCCGAACCTGCAGGTGAGCGAAGCCGGTCGCCAGTTGGCTTTCGGTGCCTGGCGCCTGGATACCACCGCGCGCCATCTGCTGGATGCACAGGACACCGCGTATCCGCTCAGTGGTGCCGAGTTCCGCCTGTTGCGCGTGTTCCTCGATCACGCCAATCGCGTGCTCAGCCGTGACCAGCTGCTCAGCCTCACCCAGGGCCGCGATGCCGAACTGTTCGACCGCTCGATCGACCTGCTGGTCAGCCGCGTGCGGCAGCGCCTGGGTGACGACGCACGCGAGCCGACCTACATCAAGACCGTGCGCAGCGAAGGCTATGTGTTCAGCGTGCCGGTGCAGTTGCTGGGGCCGCACGAATGAACACCGGCGCACGCCGTCCACGCTGGCCGCGCACGCTGTCGGCGCGGCTGCTGCTGGTGCTGCTGGGCGGACTGGCGCTGGCCCACGCGCTGTCCTTCGGCCTGCTGTTCTTCGAACGCTACCAATCCACCCGCAGCATGATGCTGCGCAACCTGGATGAGGATGTGGCAGTGAGTGTCGCGCTGCTGGAGCACCTGCCCGCAGAGCAGCGCGATGCCTGGGTGCCGCGGCTGGAGCGGCGCACCTACCGTTACCTGCTGCGCCCGGCTACGGCCGGACCCGGGCTGCAGACCGATCGTGCGCGCCAGGTCACTGCGATCATCGACGACAGCCTGCAGCACCGCTATCCGTTGCAGGCGCGCCAGGTAGCTCGTTTGCCGGAGCGCTTCGAGGTCGAACTGCGCCTGCACGACGGCACGCCGTTGACCATTGAAGTCACCCCGTCGGGCCTGCCGCTGGCACGCTGGCTGCCCGCGGTACTGCTTGTGCAGCTGGCGCTGCTGCTGGTGTGCGCATGGCTGGCAGTGCGCCTGGCCATGCGCCCGTTGCAGCAGCTGTCGCATGCGGTGGAACAGCTGCAGCCGGGCTACGACGGACCGGCACTGCCTGAAGATGGCCCTGTGGAAGTAGGCGGTGCGGCGGCCGCACTCAACGCGCTGCAGGCACGCATTCGTGGCCATGTCAGTGAGCGCCTGCAGATCCTTGCAGCGATCTCGCATGACCTGCAGACCCCCATCACGCGCATGAAGCTTCGGGTGGAGACCCTGCCTGAAGACAGCACCCAGCAGCGCCTGCTGGCCGACCTCGACCACCTTGGGCAACTGGTGCGGGAAGGCGTGGCCTATGCGCGCAGCAGCCACATCGCCAGTGGTACGCCGGTGTCGATGGACCTGGGTGCATTCCTGGCCAGTGTGGTCGGCGACTACGAGGACATGGGCAAGCCGGTCAGTGGCGGTGCACCCGCTGGACTGATCGTGCAGACCTGGCCGCAGCCGCTGCGACGGGTGGTCGGCAACCTGGTCGACAACGCAGTGCGCTACGCCGGTGCCGCCGAGATCGAAGCCGGCCGTGATGAGGCTGGCAGGATATGGATCCGTATTTCCGACCGTGGCCCGGGTATCCCGGAGAACCAGCTGCAGGCGGTGCTGGCACCGTTCCATCGGCTGGAAAGCTCGCGCAACCGCGATACCGGCGGCACCGGCCTGGGCCTGGCCATCGCGGTGCAGCTGGCGCAGTCGCTGGGCGGCTCACTGCGGCTGCACAACCGCGAGGGCGGCGGTCTGCGGGCGGAGCTGCAGCTGCCGGGCTGATGGTTGGTATCAGAGTCCTTTGCCACCGGCAAAGGGCTCTGACCCCGGTTGGCAGGTGCACCGCGCCATCACCCCGCGCGTGACACCCTTCCGCCATGAATGAAATGACCGCGGCGCGGCAGCGCTCGATGTGGGTGGCGGGCCTGTCCACGGTGGTGGAGTGGTACGACTTCACCCTGTACCTGTACTTCGCCACGGTGTTGTCGCGTGTGTTTTTCGGCGGTGGCGAGCAGGCGCTGCTGGTCACCCTGGCCGGCTTCGCAGTGTCCTACCTGATGCGCCCGCTGGGCGCGCTGTGCTTCGGCCACCTGGGCGACCGGCTGGGTCGGCGCTGGATGCTGCTCGCGTCGATGGCCCTGATGGCAGCGGCGATGCTGGCCACCGCACTGCTGCCGACAGCGGCCACGGCAGGTACCACGGCGGGCGTGCTGCTGCTGGTACTGCGCTGCGTGATGGCGTTTTCGGTGGGCGGTGAGTACACCGGGGTGGTGGCGTACCTGCTGGAAAGCGCACCGGCGCGGCGACGTGGCCTGGTGACCTCGCTGGCATCGGCGGCCAGTGAAGTGGGGGCGCTGCTGGCGGTGGCGATTTCGGCGGTTACGGTTGCGCTGCTGCCCACCGCGCAGCTGGACAGCTGGGGCTGGCGTATTCCGTTCTTCGTCGGTGCCGGGCTCGCACTGGTGATCCTGGTCGCACGCTCGGGCATGCATGAGTCGCCGGAGTTCGAGCGGCAGCGCCGCGAGGGCAGCATCCCGGCCACGCCGCTTCGCCATGTACTGCGCAACCATCCGCTGGCGGTGGCACGCACCTTCGCGATCTCTGCGCTGGGCTCGATCACTTACTACGTCGGTATCACCTATGTGCCGGCATTCCTGCATGCGCAGGGTCATGACGAAGGTGACGCGCTGTGGCTGTCGACGATTGCGGCGGTGGCGGTGATTGCGATCACGCCACTGTGTGGTGCATTGTCCGACCGCGTCGGGCGGCGGCCGATGTTGCTGGGCCTGACCTTGCTGGCAGCGCTGCTGCCGCTGTCCCTGTTCGCCTGGATGGCGCAGGCGACGCCGCTGGGCATCGCGCTGGCCGCGGTGCTGCTGGCCTGCGTGGCCGGTGGCGTGAGCGCGGTGGCGGCGCCGGCCACCGCCGAGCAGTTCCCCGGCGAAGGCCGGGTCAGCGGGCTGGCACTGGGGGTGACCATGGCCACCGCCTTCTTCGGCGGAGCAACGCCATGGCTGGCGCAATGGTGGGTGGAGCGCAGCGGCTGGGCAGCGGCACCGGGTGCGATGATCGCGCTGGTGGCGGTGCTGGTGCTGCCGGTGCTGTGGACCCTGCCCGAGACGGTCCCGGGCAGGGCCAAGCGCTAGCCGGTCAGGCCTTCAGGGTCTGCTCGATGTCGGCCAGTACCGCGGCCGCATCCACGCCGACGGCAATCGACTGCACCACGTGGCCGTCCCACACGCTGGGGCCGAACGCCAGGCCTTCCGGCTTGGGAATGGTCATGCCGCGGGCCACGCCGTCGGTGGCCACGCGCACGCTGGCGCGCTCGAACTGGAACAGTTCCGGGCGGGTCAGCGCGATGCAGGCGCAGCAGTCATGCACGACCATGCCCTTGTGGCCGGCCTGCAGGTAGAAGTCCACGTAATCCTGCGACAGCGCACGCACCAGCTCGGCATCGGCACCGCCGATGGCCGCCAGCTTGTCCAGGCCGTCACGGTCCATTTCCACGCGGGTGGTCACGTCCAGGCCGATCGCGGTAACCGGCCAGCTGGCGGTGAACACCACGTCGGCGGCTTCGGCATCGCCCCAGATGTTGGCCTCGGCGGCCGGGGTGATGTTGCCGTTGACGTGGAAGGCGCCGCCCATGATCACCACGCCGCGCACCAGGCCGGCGATGTCCGGGGCCTGCTGCAGGGCCAGGGCCAGGTTGGTCATGCGGCCGACCGCGACCAGGGTCACTTCGCCCGGATGGGCGCGGACCAGGTCGATGATCAGCTGGTGGGCGGGGCGCGCATCGGCAGCCACGTCCAGGTGGGCCGGCACCGGGTGGTTGCCCAGCCCGTTGTGGCCGTGGATGTGCACCGGCCAGGCTTCCGGAGTGGCTTCCGGCTGCAGCGGGCCTTCGGCGCCGCGCGCAACCGGGGCGGCAAAGCCCCAGGCCTGCTTCAGGTACAGCGCGTTGTGCGTGGTCGACTCCACCGAGGCATTGCCGAAGGTGGTGGTGACGCCGATCAGATCGATCTGGGCGTGCTTGTGCAGGTACAGCAGGGCCAGGGCGTCGTCGACGCCCGGGTCGGTATCGAAAATGACTTTCAGCATGTTGTTGTTCTTCTTCTTCCGTGTGGTGCGGGGGCGCCGGCGGCCACGGGGCAGGCCGGCGCGCCCTACATTGTCCCATCTTCATGACAGGCAGGGCCATTGCCGGGGGGGGGCAGGCCATAATGCCCCCGTCCAGGCACGGAGCCTCCCTATGCTGATCCTCGCCGTACTGCTCGTCCTGCTGGTGCTGGTGCTGAACGTAGTGGCCACCGTGGTGGTTGCGCAGCGCGACGGCCTGTCGGCCGGGGGCCGCACGGTGCAGCTGCTGCTGGTCTGGCTGCTGCCGCTGGTCGGTGCGATCCTGTGCATGGCGGTGGCCACGGCCGATGGTTCGGGGAGCCGGGGGGATGGCGGCGCAAGCTACGACAGCTCAGGTGGTTATGCCAGTGACAGCCACAGCCATCACAACCACAGCAGCGCCGACTGCAGCAGTGATGGTGGTGGGGGTGACGGCGGCAGCTGCGGTGGCGGCGATTGATGGGACGTCCCAGGGTGCCGGCCAGCGGCCGGCACTACCCAGCCGAGGTCATGTCCTGGTAGTGCCGGCCGCTGGCCGGCAACCCCAACAGCTCAGCCGCCGCCTTCGGTCGGCAACGGCGCCGGCACGTTCAACAGCCCGCCCGCCGCCACATAGGCGGCCAGTGCCTGGCCCTGGCTCAGCAGATGGCGTTCCATGGTGCGTTCGGCAGCCTGCGCGTCGCGGCGGCGGAAGCATTCCATCAACTCGCGGTGTTCGGCCAGCGACTGCGCGGTGCGGCCCGGGGTCAGCAACTGGCGGCCGCGATGCATCTTCAGGATTCGGTGCAGGTCGTGGGTGATGCGGATCAGCCACGGGTTGCCGGCGTAATGCTGCACGGTCTCGTGGATCAGGTAGTTGTTGCGGTAGTACTCGGCGATGTTGCCCTCGGCCGCCGCCGCTTCCATCGCCGCATGCAGGTCTTCAAGCTGCTGCACGCCGGCGTCGTCGATGTGCTTCACCGCCTCATGCGCGCAGCGGCCTTCCAACATCGCCATCACCGGGAACAGCTGGTTGAGGTCTTCCAGGGTGAGCCGCGTGACCCGGCTGCCACGGCCGGCATCGATCTGCACCAGACCTTCTGCCGCCAGCAGCTTCAGCGCCTCGCGCAGGGGCGTGCGGCTGATGCCCAGTTCTTCGCACAGCGCAGGCTCGTCGATCCACTCGCCCGGCGGCAGCCGGTAATCGTAGATGCGTTCGCGCACGTGTTCGGCCACC
Organism: Stenotrophomonas sp. 85239_Sma; assembly: GCF_056481725.1. Classification (NCBI taxonomy): domain Bacteria; kingdom Pseudomonadati; phylum Pseudomonadota; class Gammaproteobacteria; order Lysobacterales; family Lysobacteraceae; genus Stenotrophomonas; species Stenotrophomonas sp. 85239_Sma. Next base: position 1,228,679 of record NZ_CM151163.1, read on the forward strand.
TCTTCATACAGGGGCGCGCGCTTCTTCGGTGACCGTGGGGCAGGGGCAATAGCCATGCGCAGAGTGTAACGCCAGGTCGCGCCGGCCAGCGGCCGGCACGACCGGCTGGCGGTTACATCCAGCCCGGCACCACGAACACCAGCCAGGCCAGCAGCGGCCCCAGCGCTACCACCAGGCCGCTGTAGACCAGGAAGCGGCGGAACAGCGTCTCGCGTTCTTCCTTGGCGGCCGAGGCCACCACCAGCGCGCCGTTGGTCGAGAACGGGCTGACATCGACGATGGTGGATGACACCGCCAGTGCGCAGATCACGCCGGCGGCGCTGAGGTGGCCCTGCATCAGGAACGGCACCGCCAGTGGAATCGTCGCGCCGAGTACCGCTGCCGATGAGGCGAATGCGGAAACGATGCCGCCGACGTAGCAGACCAGCAGCGCTCCGAGCAGCGGGATGCCGATGTCGGAGACACCGTTGCCGATGAAGTCCACCGCGCCGGCATGTTCCAGCACGCCGATATAGGTCACCACGCCGCAGATCAGCAGCACGGTGGACCAGCTGATGCCGTCGACCGCACCCTTCTGGCTTTGCGGGGACAACAGTGCCAGCGCCACCGCCACGGTGATCGAGACCAGGCCGACGTTGAGGTTGTAGATCAACGCCGCCACGCCCAGGCCCAGCAGGCCGATCAGGGTGAACAACCGCTCGCGGGTCAGGTTCACCGCATCCAGGGCCGCCGGATCATTGCTGAGCGTGCCACCACCTGCCGCGACCAGGGCGCCGTGGCCTTCGATGGCGAACTGGCGCGACGATGCCTGCGGGCCACCGGCCATCGCCAGCTCGGCATTGCCGAGCGCTCCTGCGGCGGTGGTCGAGCCGCGACGCAGCAGCGCGATGCCGCCGAAGGCGAAGAAGCAGATCGTCGCCATCATGAAGTTGAAGCCCAGGCTGGTCAGGAACACCGCCATCTCGGTCACTTCCAGCCCGGCCTTCTGCACCACGCCGTTGGTGATGCTGCCGTACACGCTGATCGGCGAGAAGCCGCCCGCCTGCGCGCCATGGATGACCAGCAATCCCATCATCAGCGGGTTGATGTTGTACTGCTTGGCAAAGCGCAGGGCGACCGGGCCGATGATTGCGACCGCCGCCGGGCCCAGCGCACCGAACGCGGTGAGGACTGCGGTGATCACGAACATCACCCACGGAATGGCCACGATATGGCCGCGCACCGCTTTCACTGCCCAGTGCACCAGCAGGTCGATGGTGCCGTTCTTCTGCGCAATGGCGAACAGATAGGTGATGCCGACCAGGGTCAGGAACAGATCGCCGGGAAAGCCGGCCAGGACCTCCTTGCCCCCCATGTCGACCCATAGCCCGCCGATGATGAAGGCCAGCGCGAAGGCGACGGCTCCCATGTTGATCGGCATCGCGGTGGCGACGATGAACATGATCACCAGGCCGATGATCGTTGCGATTTGTGGACTCATGCGCCCTCCCAGACACGTGACTCACGTACAGCGCGGATGGAGACCCGCCATCCCGGGGTAAGGCGACGTACGGCGTGTTGCGTGATGCGTACTGCTCGAACCCGTTATTGCAGCCGCTCCAGCGCACTGCGGACCCAGGCCGCGGCGCCTTCAAGGCTCTGGAACTCTTCCACCGCGCGCACTTCGCAGCACGGATAGGACGGCGCGACCATGCGCGCCAGCGCGTTGCCCGGGCCCAGCTGCAGGAATACCCGCGCGCCACGCTCGAAGGCCTGGCGCATCACCTGCGCCCACTCGATGGTCTGTGCCAGCTGTGCCGACAGCGTGTGCACCACTGCGGCGCGCTCCCGCACCGGGCGGGCATCGACGCCGGCCAACAGGGACAGCCGCGGCGCCTGCACCTGTGCTGCTTCCAGGGCAGTGGCAAACGGTGCCACTGCGCCGGCCAGCAGCGGCGTGTGCGCGGGCACATGGACCGGCAATGGACGGATTTCCGCACCGCACGCCTGCGCGTCTGCCGCCAACGCGTACAGCGACGGCCGTGCACCACCTACGATGAAGTGGTCATGACCATTGGCGATCGCGATGAAGGCGCCATGCGCATCGCACAAGCGCTGGGCCGCAGTGCGGTCCAGTCCCAGTACTGCCTGGAGCCCGGCATCATCGGGGCTGGCGGCATCCATCAGCCGCGCGCGCTGCGCGGACAGTGCCAGGCAGGTGGTGGCGTCGAAGCTGCCGGCGATGGCATGCGCGGCGAGCTCGCCGATGCTGTAGCCCGCGATCACGGACGGCGTCGGCAACAGCTCACGCAGCCCCTGCCAATGCGCCAGGCTGGCAGCGCTCAGCAACGGCTGCGCCTGCGCGTTGTCGAAGCGATCATCGGTGGCTGCGACGTTGAATACATCGCGGCCCAGCAGTTCACTCGTGGCATCGAGCACCGGCTGCGCGGCGGCGAGGCCGCGCACGCGATCGAACATCGCCGCATGCTGCGCGCCCTGTCCGGGGCAGAGCAGGGCAAGGCTCATGTGCCCTCCTGCTGCAACAGGAACAGGCTGCAGGCGAGCAGGTCGGCGCTGCCACCAGGGCTCAGGTGACGCGCAACGAAGGCATCGGCGATGCGTTGCAGGCGCGGCTGCCAATCGTGCGCGAAGGCACCCCCTTCGGCCAGGAAACGGTGGGCCTGCTGCCGTGCCCAGCGCAGGCCTTCCGCGCCACCGCGATGCAGCAGATTGAGGTCTTCGGTGTGTGCGACCAGCTGCATCAGCGTGTGGCACATCGCGGCTTCGCGTGGCAGGCCACTGGCCAGCGCGTGGCGCAGGCTGGGCAGCGCCACCTCGCGCAGCAGCGGGTAGCCGGCGGCGGCCTGTTCGCGCACGCCTGGCACCTTGTGCAGGGTGCGCGCCCGCTGGCCCGGGCTGGCTGCATCCAGCGGCGCACGTGCCAGATCCGCAGCCCAGCGACGTACCTCCAGGCAGGCCTGCTCACCGGTGGCGGCATGGCCCAGGCGGGAACGGCAGGCCGCGGCGGCTGCCACCAGCAGGCCCAGGCTGAAGACCGCGCCACGATGGGTGTTGATGCCGGCGGTCGCGCGCAGCATCGCCGCTTCGGCGGCAATGCCACACCGGCGCAGCGCATCGAAGTCCGCCCCGGCTGCACCGAGGTGGGCCACCGCAGTGAAGTAGTGGCGCAGCGCAAACAGGCTGCGCAGGAACGTGCCGGCGTCCATGTCGTGATGGCTGCCGCGATCGAACGGCGTGACCAGTCCCGGTTTGGGTGCCAAGGCCAGTTCTGCATGCAGGCTGGCAACGGCGAGGCGCCCCAGGCGCGCGCAGTCCACGGCCGCTGCAGGCCCGACAGTCGGTTGCGCGACGGTGTTCATGCGCTCACCCCGGCGGAGGCGAACACGGACTCGCGCAGTTCCAGTGCGGCGCCTTCCGGGCGCTTGACCAGTACCTGGCGGCTGCGTCCCGCGTACTCCCGCCAGTTCACGGCGGCACCGTCGGCGAGGCATAGCTCGCCATCGACCCGGCGACCGTATCCGGTTTCCCACGCCTGCAGCCGTGCGACCAGGGCATCGGCCTGTGCGGTGGTGTCGATCCGCCACAGCAGATCGATGTCCGAGCGTGCGTGCACATAGCGCAGGCCACTGAGGTACTGCCACGCGAACGCACCGAACACGCGTGCTGCTGCGATGTCCTGCAGTGCCTGCACGGGACGCTGCCAATCCTGCACAAGGTCGCCTTCCAGCACGGACTGAAGTGTCGGTGGCGGCGCGGTGCGCAGCACATCGTGTGCCGGCACGCGCAGGGCCAGGCGCAGTTTGCCCTCGGCGGGTGGCAGCGGCACGCCAAGGCGCAGGCGGGGATCGGCATCGTCCGCGGCACGACGCGCAACGATGGCCGGCAGGCCCTGCGCAAACCAGTCGGCCAGGCGCGGTTCGTGCGCGGCAATGTCCGCCTGCCAGCCGGCGTGCGCTGGCAGCCAGACCAGCGTATGGCGGGGCAGCCGCTCAGGCATCACCCTGGCTCACGGCTGCAGCCACGCTTGCGGATAGTGTGCGCCCACCACGTTCGGCACCCCGCGCGGCGCGGCGGTCGCCATCGGCGGGCGTGCGCAGCGCCTGAAGCAGGTACGTGTCCAGATCGCCATCCCATAGCGAATCCACCGCGCCCATCGCCACGTAGTTCTCCACGCCCGGCGCGAATACCGGCGAGGCCTGGCTCAGTGCCTGCAGTTTCTCCAGCGGCTGCTTGGTCACCCTTGCCATCGCGCGCAGGTCCATTACCCGCACCTGCGCGTCGGGCAGGGCATGGATGTGGTCGGCCATCAGCCCGAACGAGAGGAAGCCACCACTGACCGATTCCCCGTAGACCAGCGTCACCAAGCGCGCCCCCCGTCGGCGTGCCAGGTCCAGCGCCTGCGCCAGGTGCGCGAAATAGCCGTTGATGCCGAGCAGTTCGTCGCGGCGTGCCAGGCGTTGGCCTGCGGTGTCGACCAGCATCACGATCGGACGCTGTGGATGCGCGGCGGTGCTGGCCAGCACGGTGTCGGCCAGTGCCAGTGCGTGGTCCACGCCCACCTCGAGTTTGTCGGCGGTGCCGATCACGGTCACCTCGCCGTCGTCGGTGGTGGCGGTACCGGTCAGTACCGAGTCCTCCACGGCAACGGCGTGGCCACGCGGGAACAGGGCATCGAGCAGCGCGTGCAGCGGAAGGCTCATGGCAGGCTCCGATCAGCAGTGGCGGCGAGGAAATCGTCGGTGTCCAGCAGCGGCAGCCGCTCGGGTTCGGCGATGCCCTGCAGCGACCAGATCTCACGGCCATCGCGGCACCCGCCCCAGGCCTGCACGCGCGCCTTCAGCGCGGCATGGCGAGCCTGCAGGGCATTCAATGCCGCATCGGTATCGGTGCTGGCGGTGTCCGGTTGCAGCGCATCGAACGCCGCCTGCGCGAAGGCCTCGATGGCATCGGACACCAGCACCTGGGCCTGGTCGATCAGGTAGCGGTGCTTGCCCCCGGTTACCCGCCAGACCAGCGCACGGTCGCGGGAATCGAACTCTTCCACGCCGCGCACGGTCTCGATCACCTCCGGCCCGGACAGCGACAGCCGGCCCTCCTCGGACATGATCACCGTGCTGCAGCAGCGGGCGACGATGCCCATGCCGCCGAAGGCGCCATTGCCGCTGCCGATCAGCGCGATCACCGGCACGCCCACGGCACGCGCGTCCAGGGTGGCGCGCATGATCTCGGAAATGGCGATCAGCCCCGCATTGGCCTCGTGCAGGCGTACGCCGCCGGTATCGAGCAGCAGCAACACACCGTCGGGCCGGGTCGCCGCTGCACGGCGCAGCAGGCCGGTCAGCTTGGCACCATGCACTTCGCCCACACCGCCGCCCATGAATTCACCCTGCTGTGCGGCCAGCAGCACGCGCTTGCCGCGCAGCGTGGCTTGACCGACGACGATGCCGTCGTCGAACGCCGCGGGCTGGTCGAGCTGTGCCAGGTGCGGGCTCATCATCCGCCGCGCCGGGCCGAGGAATTCGCGGAACGAGCCGGCGTCGACCAGGCCGGCGATACGCTCGCGTGCGTCGGCTTCGTAGTAGCTGTGGCGCTGCGTCCGGTTCATCGTGCATCTCCAGCGAGCAGCGTTTCCACGGCCTGGTCCAGGCGCAGGCTGACCACCGCCGGGGTGGCACCGGCATCGTTGATCGAGATGCGTACGTCGCGCAGCGGATGGCGCTGTGCGAAATCGCCGATCACCGCCTCCCAGACGCGGCCAAAGCCCTGCGCGGCGGTGATGATGCGCACCGTCATCGCGCCGTCCAGTGCGGCCGGTTCCAGCAGGATTTCCAGGTTGCCCGAGGCCAGTACGCCGACCAGTACCGCATCGCGCGGGAACTGCACCGGGGTGCGGCCTTCGAATCGATAGTCGAGGGTTTCCATGCTCAGCCCCTTACCAGTTGCGGAAGCGCTTGGGCGGGTCGTACAGGCCGCCGGACCAGCGCACCAGATCCTTCACCGAACGCGCCGCCAGCAGGTCGCGGCTGGCATCGCGCACGGAGATGCCCAGGTCATCCGGGCGGCGGATCACGCCGCGGTCGCGCAGGTTCTCCACCATCGCGCGGTCGCGTCCCAGGCCTACGGTGGTATAGCCGGCCACGCCACGGATCGCCTGTTCGCGTTCTTCCAGCGTGCGGCACAGCAGCAGGTTGGCGATGCCTTCCTCGGTCAGCACGTGGCTGACGTCGTCGCCGTAGATCATTACCGGCGGCAGCGGCATCTCCGCGCGCTCGGCCAGTTCCCAGGCATCCAGGCGTTCGACGAAGGCCGGTGCCATGTGCTCGCGGAAGGTTTCCACCATCTGCACCACCAGCTTGCGCCCGCGTGGCATCTCGCCGGGGCGTGCGGCCTGCTGGCCGGCCTTGATCCAGGCGTCGCTGGCGTGGCGGCGGCCGCGTGCATCCGAGCCCATGTTCGGCGCGCCGCCGAAGCCGGCGATGCGGTCGCGGGTGGCAGTGGAACTGTTGCCCTGCAGGTCGATCTGCAGGGTGGAGCCGATGAACATGTCACACGCATACAGGCCGGCGGTCTGCGAGAACGCGCGGTTGGAGCGCATCGAGCCATCGGCACCGGTGAAGAACACATCGCTGCGTGCGGCGATGTACTTCTCCATGCCCAGTTCGGAACCGAACGAATGCACCGACTTGACGAAGCCCGATTCGATCGCCGGAATCAGTGCCGGGTGTGGATTGAGCGCCCAGTGCTGGCAGATCTTTCCCTTCAGCCCGAGCGATTCGGCGTAGGTCGGCAGCAGCAGTTCGATGGCGGCGGTGTCGAAGCCGATGCCATGGTTGAGGCGGTTCACGCCGTACTCGGCGTAGATGCCCTTGATCGCCATCATCGCCATCAGCACCTGGATCTCGGAGATCTGCGCCGGGTCGCGGGTGAACAGCGGTTCGATGTGGTTCGGGCGCGGCGCCTGCACCACGAAGTTGACCCAGTCGGCGGGGATATCGACGCGGGGGAGGGTGTCGACGATTTCGTTGACCTGGGCAATGACAATCCCACCACCGAACGCGGTGGCCTCGACGATCACGGGGGTGTCTTCGGTGTTCGGGCCGGTGTACAGGTTGCCGTGGCGGTCGGCGGCCTGCGCGGCGACCAGCGCGACGCGCGGGGTCAGGTCGATGAAGTAGCGGCCGAACAGTTCCAGGTAGGTGTGGATCGCGCCGATCTGGATGCGTCCCTCGGCCACCAGGTTGGCCAGCCGCACCGACTGCGGGCCGGAGAACGAGAAGTCGAGCTTCGAGGCGATGCCACGCTCGAACACATCCAGGTGCGAGGGCAGCGACAGCACCGACTGCACCATGTGCAGGTCATGCACCCGCGCCGGGTCGAGGTCGGCCAGCGCCTGGGCGAGGAAGTCGGCCTGCTTCTGGTTGTTGCCTTCCAGGCAGACCTTGTCGCCCGGTTCCAGCAGCGCATGCAGCAGTTGGCCAACGTCGCTGGCAGCAACCTCGCGGCCCCGGGCCCAATGCGCGGCCCGCTGCAGGCGGGCCTGGCGGCTGCGTTCCAACGTATCCCAGCTCGGGTTCATCGACCGGCTTCCGATTGGCGTTGAAATAATTACGGCATAATTATGATGGGCGTGCAACCCGCGGTGCAGCAAATAAAAGGGCCCGCACGGAGGCGGGCCCATTCAGGGTTGGGGTGTGCCGACCAACGGTCGGCACCCACCAGGCACCCACCAGGCACCCACCGGTTCGCGGGTCGCTCAGAACTTCCAGCGCAGGCTGGCCGACACGAAGCGCGGCTCGCCGAAGTTGTTGTAGTCCAGGTTGGCCCAGTAGGTCTTGTCCAGCGCGTTGCGCACGCTCAGCGTCGCGGTCCAGTTGTCGCTGATGCGGTAGTTGGCGTTGAACTGCACCAGCGAATACGCCGGCTGGTTCACCGTTACCGTACCGCCGAGCGGGTAGGCGATGTTGTAGCCCTGCACCTTGCTCTGCCACTGCACGCCACCGCCGATGCTCAGGCGATTGAGTGCGCCGCGCAGTTGCAGCTGGGTGTTGAGCTGCAGCAGGTCCTTGGGTGGATTGGCGTACAGCAGGTCGGTGGCGGCGCGGGTCACCTTGACGCGGGTATAGCCGGCATTGACCGTCCAGCCCGGCAGGATCTCGCCGTTGACGTCCATCTCCCAACCACGTGCCTTGGTGCCGTTGACCCCGATGTAGGCCGAGCTGCCGTCGCTCAGCGTGCCTTCCGGCACACTCATGTCGCGCACCGCATAGTTGTCCTGCTTGGCCTCGAACACTGCAGCGTTCGCGGTCAGGCGGCCATCGAACCACTGCGTCTTGATACCCGCTTCCAGGTTCGAGCCCTGCACCGGTGCCAGCAGGTTCTCGTTGCGGTCCTTGTAGTTCTGCGGATTGAAGATCTCGGTGTAGCTGGCGTAGGCCGACACGTTCGGCGTGATCTCATAGACCAGGCCCACGTACGGGGTGATCTCATCGCTCACCTTGTATGCACCGCTGGTGCCGGTGTAGACGCCGGCGGCGTTGTACGAGCGGCTGAGGGTTTCCCAGCGGCTCAGGCGTGCACCGGCAATCAGCGAAAGCGGATCGGCCAGGCGCAGGCGGGTGGCCAGGTAGACGCCGCTCTGCGTGGTCTTGGCCACGCGACGTGCACCGGTGCGGGTGTAGGTCACCTCGGAGATGTCGCCGTTCCAGTTGAACACGTTGGGGATGTAGTAGCAGCGCTCACGCCCGCAGGTTGCCCAGTCGCCCGGGAAGTTCAGTGCCAGGGTGTTGGTGGTGCCTTCCAGGTCCGACCACTGCGCACCAATGGTCAGGTCATGGTCGCGGCCGAACAGCGGGAAGCTGCCGGTCAGATAGGCATCGACATTGCGGCGGGTGTCCTTCGAATCACCGGCGGCGGCACGCAGGTAAATGCCCGAGCCGGTCACCGGGTCCGGGTTGCCGGTGCCGTACAGGCGCACGTTCTGCACGTTGCCGCGGGTGTAGGCGGTGTTGATCTTCAGCAGCCAGTTGTCGCCGAAACGCTGTTCCAGGTTGGCGAAGGCGGTGTTGCTCTCGCGCTTCCAGTAGCTCCACTTCGGCGACAGGTTGGTCGAGCGTGCCAGATGGGCGAAGTTGCCCTGGTTGTCGAAGAACGCCACGGTGCCCCAGGTCGAACCGGTCGGGTTGTTGTCCTGGGTCTGGTAGCCGACGGTGATGGTGGTGCTGTCGGTGACATCGCCTTCCAGCACCGCCATGCCGGCCATCTTGTTTTCCTTGTAGCGGTCGTAATACAGCCCGCGGTCGGTGTAGGCGGCGACCACGCGGCTGCGGAAGCGGCCGTCGGCGGTCAGCGGCGCGGTTACGTCCGCTTCCATGCGGCGGTAGTCCCAGCTGCCGGCGCTGACCGCGAAAGACGCATCGAATTCCTTGCCCGGGCGCTTGCGCAGCAGGTTGACCGTGGCCGACGGCACGCCGGCGCCGCTGAGCAGGCCATTGGCACCGCGGATCACTTCGATGCGGTCGTAGAAGGCGGTGTCGTACTCCTGGTTGGTGGAGCCGCTGTAGGTGGGAATGCCGTCGACCTGGAAGTCGGTGATCGCGAATCCGCGCGCGTAGTACAGCGGGCGCTGCGTGTCATAGAAGGACACGCTGACGCCGGTCACGTTGCGCATCACATCGTTGATGCTGAACAGTGATTCGTCCTGCAGGCGCTGCAGGCTGATCGCGGTGGCCGATTGCGGGGTTTCCTGCAGGGTGATTGGCAGGCGCGTGGTGCTGGCCGGCGGTGCCGAGTGCTGGGCACGCACGCTGACCCGGTCCAGGGTCTTGGCGTCGGATGCATCGGCGACGGCCTCGGCGAAGGCCGGGGTCGCGCCCAGTGCAAGCGAGGACAGCAGGGCGGCCGGCAGCAGCGCGCGGCGGGGCAGGCGGATACGGAACGTCGGGGACATGTGGGTTCGAAGCTCGGAGACGGGAAGGGGGCGGCAACAGTCATCCAGCACCCGGGCGGCGGCTTCGGGCACATCAGGTCCATCTGGGGAGAGGCGCGGTCACTGCGTCGGGCGCAAATGTAAATAATTCTTAACAACATTACAATTCTCGACATTGCGCATGGTCTTCCGGGCGCAGAGCAGTGGCGAGCCGGGGTTGGATCCCGTTGCCGCAGGCAATGGGCTCTGACCCCATCATCGGCGCCCGGGGGCAGGTCAGAGCCCTCCCGTGCGGGAGGGATCCGACCCACCTCGCACAAAAACAAACGGCCACCCGAAGGTGGCCGTCCGTCTGCATCGAAAGGAACGCGCGGGCCTACAGCGCCTGCAGCTCCTCGTTGGCGTTGCGCTTTTCCTTGGCCGGTACCGGAGCCGGGGCAGCCACCGGGGCCGGTGATGCCGCGTTCGCATCCACCGGCACCTCCAGATAGGGCAGGTGCAGGGTCTGGCTGGTCAGCGTACGGATCTCGTTCACCAGTGCGGCGCTGTCATTGAGCTTGCGCCCGTACGACGGCACGATCTCGCGCAGGCGGGTTTCCCAGCCGGCCTTCATCTGCTCCGGGAAGGCCTTGGCCATCAGGTCCAGCATGATCGGCGGCGAGGTCGACGCGCCCGGCGACGCGCCGAGCAGGGCGGCGAGGGTGTGGTCCTTGTCGGTCACGATCTCGGTGCCGAACTGCAGCACCGGGCCCTTCAGCGGATCACGCTTGATGATCTGCACGCGCTGGCCGGCGGTGACCAGCTTCCAGTCGCCCGGCTTGGCATTGGGGAAGTACTTGACCAGTTCGGCCTGGCGATCGGCATCGTTCAACCGCGCCTGGCCCATCAGGTACTGCACCAGGTCCAGGTTGTCCTTGCCCACTTCCAGCATCGGGCCGACGTTGTTGTGGGTGACCGACGAGTACAGGTCCCACCACGAGCCGTGCTTGAGGAACTTGGTGCTGTACAGCGCGAACGGCCCGAACAGCACCACCGGCTTGCCGTCCAGCTTGCGTGCATCCAGGTGCGGCACCGACATCGGCGGCGAACCGGTCTCGGCCATGCCGTAGGCCTTCACACCGTGGCGCGAGGTCACGTCCTGGCCCTGGAAGGCAAGGAACTGGCCACCGACCGGGAAGCCGGCGTAGTCCTTCGATTCCGGGATGCCCGACATCTGCAGCAGCTTCAGCGCAGCGCCACCGGCACCGATGAACACGAAGCGGGCGCGGGTGGTGGACTCGGTGCCGGCCTTGAGATCCTTCACCGTGACGTTCCAGCTCTTGTCGGCGTTCTGCCGCAGCGCGCTCACTTCGTGGTTCAGGTGCAGGCTGAAGTTCGGGCTGCGCTGCAGGCCGGCGGCCAGCTGGCGGGTGATCACACCGAAGTTGACGTCGGTGCCGAGCGGCATCCAGGTCGCGGCGACCTTCTGCTTCGGGTCACGGCCTTCCATCAGCAGGGGGGCCCACTGCTTGATCTGTGCCGGATCCTCGGAGTACTGCATGCCGTAGAACAGCGGATTCTTCACCAGGGCCTGCTGGCGCTTGTGCAGGTAGGCAATGTTGTCATCGCCCCAGACGAAGCTCATGTGCGGGGTCGGGTTGATGAAGTCGCTGGGCTGGCTCAACCGGCCTTGCTTCACCTGGTGCGACCAGAACTGGCGCGAGACCTCGAACGATTCGGCGATGCCGACCGCGCGCTTGGTCTCGATGCTGCCGTCGGGCAGTTCCGGGGTGTAGTTCAGTTCGGCGAACGCCGAATGGCCGGTGCCGGCGTTGTTCCAGCCGTCGGAGCTTTCGCCGGCGACGCCGTCGAGGCGTTCGTAGACCTGGATGTTCCAGTCCGGCTGCAGTTCCTGCAGGTAGGTGGCCAGAGTGATGCTCATGATGCCGGCGCCGACCAGCACAACATCGACGGGCTTGTCGTTGCTGGCGGCGGGCACCGAGCGCTGGGTCAGCGGCCAGTACAGGAACAGCGCGGCGGCCAGCAACAGCAGCACGAGCAGGGCGAGCAGGGCCTTGCCAAATTTCTTCATGGGGGCGGGATCGTTGGCGGAGGGGAAGGGGTCAGGATGCGCGTGGGGCAGGGAAAGGGCGTGAAGAAACAACGCCTTGCAGCATCCATCCGCAATTCTAACCGGATCCGGTCCGTTTTTGATGCAACGCAGCATCCGACGTTTCGCGGCCCCGTCAGGCGAAGCGCCGGGCCACGCCCGGCTCAGACCAGCTCAAGAATCTCGTCGCCGGCCTCGTCGATCCCGCCGGTCGGGCGCCAGCCCAGGCGCCGGTAGAAGCCATGCGAGCGCGACCGCGGGTCGGCCGAGCAGGCCAGGAACAGCCGGGTATGGCCGGCATCGCGGGTCAGGCTGACCACTTCCTGCAGCAGCTGGCGGCCGATGCCACGGCCCTCGTACTCCGGCAGCACGGCCAGCACCAGCACCTCGCCGCTGTCGCGGTCGGCGAAGCAGTAGCCGGCCATGCGTTCGCCGTCCCAGGCGACGCGGCCGATCGAATCGCCCTGGGCGATGCCGGTCGCCCAACTTTCCGGCGTGATGCCCAGCTCCGCCAACTGCGCGGCACTGAAGGCGTTCTCGCGGGTGCGCCCGCGCAGGTCGATGCAGGCAGCGGCATCCTCGGGGCGCGCATCGCGGACGAATACAGGCATGCAGGGCATCCTTGCAGTGATCGGCCGGCCAGTATCCGCATCGCGCATGGACCCGGTGTGTAGGCCTGATGGAGAGTGTATGGAGCGCCTGCACCCGGGTCAGTCACTGCCAACGGTGAAGTACTCCACGACGAAGTAGCCGATCTGGTAGGCCAGCGTTGCCAGCACAAGGCGCAGCTGTGCGCGGCGGCTGCGCAGCCACCCGCCGAGCACCGCCACCGCCAGCATCAGCACGGCATGCAACGGGTACGCGGTTCCCAGCAGCTTCCAGCGGCTGCTGCCCTTGATGCCGGTATCGATCAGGTCGAGCAGGGTCAGCGCAGCAATCACGCTGAAGATCCAGCGCCGGCGCTGCATCAGGTAGTTTCCGTAGCTGCCGTATTCGCGCAGATCGTCGGGAAACAGCAGCGCGCACAGCAGGAACCAGGTCGCGCAGTAGACGATCACGAACAGGTAGGTTTCGAACGTCCAGCGGTGCACCTCGATGAGGCGGAATTCCCACCACCAGAAGGTCACCAGCGATATCAGCGTCCATGCCACCCAGCCAAGGTGCAGTGCAGAGCAGCCGCGGCGCTGGGGATGCTCGATGATCTGTGCCAGGCCCTTGAGCACGGTGGTGATCGACAGGCCGAGGATGATGCCCATCACCACCCGGATGTGCAGGAACAGCGGATCGGTCTGCATCGCGGCGCTCCGTGTCGGATGCCTCGATGCTGGCACAACAGGGCAGCCAGGAACGGACCCCGGTCACGCGGAGAAAAAAGGGGACGGAGGGGATTAAGTCGTATAAGGCCAATACGACCTGTAGGGCAGAAGCGACTTAATCCCCTCCGTCCCTTTTTTGCTGATCACCGTCAGCGCTTGCGCCGCACCAGCGCCGAGGAGGCGTCCAGCACGGCGCGGGTCAGCAGGGCCATGGTCTGCACGTCGCCCTTCCAGTGCTGCCAGTACAGCGGCACGTCTTCCCACGCGCGCTGGCGTACGTACACCAGGCGACCGGCATCCAGGTGCCGCTTGACCAGCGGCAGGGGGTTCATGGTCCAGCCCATGCCGCCCAGGTTGGCCTGCACGAAGGCGCGGGTGGAGGGAATCCACCAGGTCGGCGCGGTGCTGGGCAGGTCGTCGCCGGCCATGCGCCGGGCGAAGCGCGACTGCATTTCGTCCTTGCGGTTGAACACCAGTACCGGTGCCTGGGCCAGCGCCTGCGCGGTCACGCCCTTGGCAAAATGGCGCTCGCGGAACTCGGGGGTACAGGTCGCTGCGTAGCGGATGCTGCCCAGCGCGTGGATCTGGCAGCCCTGCACCGGCTCGTCCAGCGTGGTCACCGCGCCCAGCACCGTGCCCTGGCGCAGCAGTTCGACAGTGTGGTCCTGGTCCTCCACGCGCAGGTCCAGGGTGGTGCCGGTGCTCTGTGCGAACTGCGAGGCGGCCTGCGGAAACCAGGTTTCCAGGCTGTCGTGGTTCACCGCCACCGGGATGCTGGCCTGGGGCAGGTCTTCGTCGGCCAGACCCATCCGGTGCAGGGCATCGTGTTCGAGCAGGGCGGTCTGCTCGGCCAGCTGCACCAGTACCTGGCCCTCGGCGGTGGCGGTGGCCGGGGTGCCGCGCTTGACCAGCAGGCGCCCGACCCGGTCCTCAAGCGCCTTGACCCGCTGCGAGATGGCCGAGGGCGTGACATTCAGCGACTGTGCGGCGCGGTCGAAGCTGCCTTCGCGGATCACCGCGGCCAAGGCGCGCAGCTGGGCATGGTCGATACGCATCGGATTAAGTTCCGCTAATGTTGGTTTAGGAAGTTTAGCTCGTCTTTTCCATGTTGCGGCGCGACAATAGCGCTCGTTCCGGTGCTGTCCGCCTTCGCGAGGCACCGTCCCCCCAAGCAATACAAGGCAGTGAATCCCATGTTCTCGGTCATCTCCGCCAGCACCGGCCTCGGTGCCTGGTTCTCTGGTGCAGCCACCGGCATCGGCCTGTTCGCCGTGGTCGGGGCCCAGAGCGCCTTCATTCTGCGCCAGGGCATCCTGCGCAAGCACATCGTGCCGGTGGTCGCCACCTGCGCGGCCATCGATGCCATCTTCATCTTCGCCAGCGTGGCCGGCCTGCGCACGCTCACCTCGGCGCTGCCGTGGCTGACCTCCGCCGTGCTGTGGACCGGCGTCGCGTTCCTGGCCTGGTATGCGATGAAGTCGGCACGCCGTGCGATCGCCGGTGGCGGTGGCATGGGCGAGGCCGACAGCGATGACGGCAGCCGCCGCGCGGTGCTGATGGCCGCGGTCGGCTTCTCGCTGATCAACCCGCACTTCTGGCTGGACATGATGGTGATCGGTTCCATCGCCGAGAACTTCGGCAACGCCCGCATGGCCTTCGCCGCCGGCGTGGTCACCGCCAGCTGCCTGTGGCTGACCGCGCAGGGCCTGGGCGCACGCCTGCTGGCGCCGCTGTTCACCAAGCCCGGCACCTGGCGCGTGCTTGACGGCACCATCGCCGTGATTCTCAGCATCCTGGCCCTCATGTTGGCGGTGCGCGGGGTCCACTGACCCGGCGCACGCCCCCCGAACCCACGTCCTGACTCTCTCTCCAAGGTAGTGGCAACGACGGCACCGGCAACGGTGCCGTCGTCTTTTCCGGCTCTGGCGGGAAGCGCATGGTGCTGCCTAGAATCGGCGACCAGGACAAGGTGTCCACAGGAGCAGGGGAAGGATGCACAAGACGATTCTGGCGGCTGCACTGGCCGTCATCGGGGGCGTTGCCGCAGGCAGCGTGGGCGCGGTGGACCTGACGCAGTACCTGCGTCGCGAGACCTTCACCGATATCAAGATTTCGCCGGGGGGCGAGTACGTGGCGGCAACGGTGCCGATGGAGGATGCCACCGCGATCGCCGTGCTTCGGTTGAAGGACAAGCAGATGGTCGGCAGTTTCCGGCCCCCCAGCCGCAACCACGCGCAGGAATTCGACTGGGTCAGCAACGAGCGCCTGCTGATCGGCCTGGCCCAGAAGTGGGGCTCGCTCGACCAGCCCAATCCCACCGGCGAACTGTACGCCATCGATGCCAATGGCAATCGCGGCGAGTTGCTGGTGGGCTACCGCGTGGAGAGCAACGGTCCGGGAACCCGCATCCAGCCGAAGAAGGTCGAGGCGGTTGCCGCCTTCCTGGCCGACGACCTGCCGGGCGATGAGCGCAACGTGCTGGTCACTGTGTGGCCGATGGCCGAGGATCCGTTCACCCGCGTCGATCGCATGGACGTGACCAGTGGTCGTCGCTCGCGGGTGGCATCTTCGCCGGTACGGCGCGGCGAGTTCACCACCGACGGCGCGGGCGAGGTCCGCTTCGTGCACGGCTCGGGCAGCGACAACATCAACAAGCTGTATTTCCGCGAGCGCTCCGGCGACACCTGGAAGCTGATCAACGACGAGGCGGTCAGCAAGCGCATCGAAACCGCCATCGGCTTCTCGGCTGACGACAGCCTTGCCTATCTCAACGTCGAGCAGACCGAGGGGCCGGATGCGATCGTCAGCTGGAACCCGAAGACCGGCGAGCGCGCCACGCTGCTGCGCGACGAGGTGGTCAATCCGTACCGCATCATCCACCGACCCGGCACCCATGTGCCGGTCGGCGCGCTGTACCTGGGCGATAAGCCGCGCACCCGCTTCTTCGATGAAGGCTCGGCCGATGCGCGTCTTTACCGCAGTCTTGAAGCGGCCTTCGGCGGCGCGGTCTACATCACGTCCAGTACCCGCGATGGCCGTGTCGTGCTCGTGGAGACCTGGTCGGGCTCGAACCCGGGCGACTTCTACGTGTATGACACCGTGGCGCGCAAGGCCGACCACCTGATCAGCCGCAGCGACTGGATCGACATCGACCGCAGCGCCAAGGTGCGTCCGATCGCACTGAAGGCCCGCGACGGGCTGCCGCTGCATGGCTTCCTGACCCTGCCGGCCGGCAGCGACGGGCGCAACCTGCCGATGGTGGTGATGCCGCATGGCGGCCCGTTCGACATCTTCGATTCGGGCCAGTACGACCGCGAAACGCAGATGCTGGCCGCCGCCGGTTATGCCGTGCTGCAGGTCAACTTCCGCGGCTCGGGCAATTATGGCCGGGCCCACACCCAGGCTGGAGCGCAGCAATGGGGCGCGGCGATGCAGGACGACGTCACCGATGCCACCCGCTGGGCGATCAGCGAAGGCATCGCTGATGGCCGCCGCATCTGCATCTATGGCGCCAGCTACGGGGCCTACTCGGCGATGATGGGCGCCGCCCGCGAACCCGGGTTGTACCAGTGCGCGGCGGGCTATGTCGGGGTCTACGACCTGCCGATGATGTATACCCGCGGCGACATCCAGGACCGCGGTTCAGGCGTGACCTACCTGCGCGAATGGTTGGGTGATCCGGCCAAGCTGGGCGCGGTGTCGCCGGTGAACCTGGCCGAGCGGATCAAGGTGCCGGTGTTCCTCGCGGCCGGTGGCGAAGACAAGCGCGCGCCGATCCAGCACACCGAGCGCATGGAAGCGGCGCTCAAGCGTGCCGGTACGCCGGTGGAGAGCCTGTACTACAAGACCGAAGGCCACGGCTTCTACACCGAGGCCCATCGCAGCGAGTACTACGACAAGCTGCTGGCGTTCCTGGCACGCAGCCTGGGTGGCAAGACGGCGACGGCTGCGCCCGTGGCCGGCAAGGACAAGGCGCCCTGAGCTGGCGGGGCGGCGGATTCGTTCCGCCGCCCCGGCTTTCCGCATGTGCGGGGCTTACTTCACCCCGTGCATCATCTTCTTCAGCAGCGGCGCGGCGATGAAGGCGGTCAGCGCACAGCCCAGGCCGATCCACATCAGCAGCCAGAACAGGTGCGCATAGGCACTGGCCGCGGCCACCATGTCCAGCGATTCGCCTTCCGGTACCTCGATCGCGGCCAGCTTGCCGAACAGCGCGGCCAGCGTTTCCGAGAATGCGGTGGCCAGGAACCAGGTGCCCATCATCAGGCTCATCACCCGCGGCACGGCCAGCTGGGTCACCGCCGACAGGCCGACCGGCGACAGGCACATCTCACCGCTGGCCAGCAGGAAGTAGGCCAGCACCAGCCACCACACGCTGGCCATCTCGCCGGTGGCGCCGACCTGCTGCGCCGCCAGCGCCAGCGGCACGAACGACAGCGCACCAATCACCAGTCCCCAGGCTGACTTCACCGGCTTGCCCGGCTCCCAGCCGCGGCGGTCCATCCAAGTCCACAGCGCGGCAAAGGCCGGGGCGAGCAGCACCAGGAACAGGCCGCCGAGGTAGGTCAGCGAGCCGGCCGTCTGCGGAATCACCAGGCAGTCGCGCACCAGCAGCACCAGCATCAGCACGACGATGGCGGCGAAGAACGTGCGCGGTGCCGACGAGCCCGGACGACGCTCGGACAACCGCGCGCTGACCACGAAGCCCAGCGGTGCCAGCAGCAGCGAGATGATCGACCACGGCAGTGGCGTGCCGCCGGTGATCACCAGCGAGGGCACGATGTCCTTGGTCAGCAGGCGGTCGGTGAAGGTCACCCACGAGCCGTAGGACTGCTCGTACATCGTGAAGAACACCAGCGCCATGAAGATCAGCACCATCAGCGCGATCATCTGCTGGCGCTGCACCGGCGTGCACTTGCTGCCGGTGAACCAGGCGAACCAGACCAGCACGCCGCCCAGCACCACCAGCATCAGCATCAGCGCCAGGCTGATTTCACCGCCCAGCGCGAACGCGCCGTTGCCGGCCGCCCACATCAGCCACGCCACTGGCAGCACACCGAGCACCGCGCACAGATAGATGAGCCATTCGCGCGGCAGGCCCAGCACCTTCTGCTTCAACGCCGCCGGTTGCGGTGGTTCGGCATGGCCCTGCAGGTACTTCTGGCCCCACAGGAACATCGCCAGCCCGGCCAGCATGCCGATGCCGGCCGCGCCGAACCCGTACTTCCAGCCATAGGCCTCGCCGAGGAAGCCACACACCAGCGACGAGAACAACGCGCCGAGGTTGATGCCGGCGTAGAACAGCGAGAAGCCCGAGTCGCGGCGCGGATCGTCCTTGGCGTACAGCTTGCCGACGATGGTGGAGATGTTCGGCTTCAGGAAGCCCACGCCCATGATGATCAGCGCCAGCGACAGGTAGGTCACCGCCAGCGCCGAGGTGTCGCGCACCACTTCGCCGTTCACCCGGTACGCCGCGTGGCCTTCGAAGGCCATGCCCAGGTGGCCGAGCACCAGCAGGGTGCCGCCGAACAGCACCGCCCGGCGCATGCCCAGCCAGCGGTCGGCCAGCATGCCGCCGAACACCGGGATGCAGTACACCAGGCCGCCGTAGGCACCGAGCAGGTCCAGGCCGGCCTTGTCGCCGAACAGGTGGTACTTGGTGAGATACAGCAGCAACAGCGCCTTCATGCCGTAGAAGGAGAAGCGCTCCCACATTTCGGTGAAGAAGCAGACGTAGACGCCCTTGGGATGGCCCAGGAAGTCGTCGGAAGCAGGAGCGGCAACGGTCATCGACGGCGGGGACAGCGGAAAGGGCGCGATTATAGGCCCCTGGGCCGGGGTGGGCAGCCCACGGTAGATCTACGCCATGCGTGGATGGACGATCCCGCCCAAGCGCTCACAGGTACCGCAACCACGCCAGATCACGCCGTCGTGCCTTGAACCGCGCGAACGCCCGCGTCGGCGGATACAGCACCACTGCAAGTGCGCAGGCCACCAGCAGCAGGCCGCTGACCGAATCCAGCGCATACAGCCCGCCGTGGGTCGGGCCCCACACCGCCAGCGCCGCCAGGTACAGCCCCTTCAGCACATACAAGTGCAGCAGGTAGAAGAACATCGGTGCTGCACCAATGTCGGCCAACGGCCGCAGCGCACGCGCCACTGGCGGCCACTCGTACAGGCGCAGCAGCAACAGTCCCACGCCCAGGGTCAACAGCAGGAACTGCAATGACGGCGGGTACTTGGTGACGTTGAAAATGCTCAACCACGTGCGCAGCGGAGTGGCCTGGTACGACCAGGGAGCATCCCCGTACTGGTTTGCGAACCGCAGCAGCGCGAACAGGACCAGCGCACCGATGCCTGCGCACAGCAGCCAGTGCCGACGCTGCTCGGGCGCGCGATCACGGGCGAACCAGGGGCCCATCAGATAACCCAGTGCGATCACCCCGATCCACGGCAGCACCGGGTAGGAGGTGCGCAATCGCAGTGCCCCGGCTTCGATCCAGTCGCGCTGGTGCAGCACCTTCCACAGCACCGCCAGCAGGCTGTTGCCTTCCACGTGCAGGCCATCGAACAGGTTGTGCCCGGCCACCAGCAGCACCGCCAGCACCAGCAAGGCCGGGCGCGGCAGCCACAGCAGGGCGGCCAGCGCGATCATGCTGAGGCCGATGGCCCAGATCACCTGCAGATAGATCGTGTCCGGCGGCAACTGGAAGGTCCAGGCGAAGTTCACCAGGGTCAGTTCCAGCACCACCAGGAACAGGCCGCGCTTGAGCAGGAAGGCGGCGGTGGCCCGGCGCGGGTCCGCCTGGCGCTGGCCGTACAGCCAAGCCGACAGACCGGTGAGCAGCACGAACACCGGCGCACACAGGTGGGCCAGCAGGCGGCACGCGAACAGGGCGGGGGACACACTGGCCGCGTCCATCGGATCGCCCACCTGGTGCTGCAGGAAGAAGGTCTCGCGCACGTGGTCGAGCAGCATCAGCAGCATCACGGTGCCGCGCAGCTGGTCGATGGAGGCCAGGCGAAGTGAGGGGGAAGGGGGCATGCGATGCGGTGGGAACAGGTAATATTAAGATATAACATATCGTTTGCGACGGGCCCAGCCGCAGTTTGCCGGGTCGGTCGGTTGCCGGTTCACGTACGCGCCCATTGCGCTGCAGCACACGCCCCATCCTTTGGCACGCTGGACTTGATCTGCCCTGAACGCTAGCGTGGCAGGGATTTTTTGCCAGCAGGGGCTTCCATGAACCATGACGCCGCGCCCAAGCAGCTCACCTTCCGCGCAGTGGCCCTGGCCATCGTGCTGGCGGTGGTGCTGTCGGCGGCCAACGCCTATCTCGGTCTGTTCGCAGGCCTGACCATCGCCACCGCCATTCCCGCCGCGGTGATTTCCATGGGCGTGCTGCGCCTGCTGGGCGGTGGCTCCATCCTCGAAAACAACATCGTGCAGACCGGCGCCTCGGCCGGTTCGTCGATCGCCGCCGGTGTGATCTTCACCATCCCCGCGCTGGTGATCATGGGCTACTGGCCGGACTTCAAGTACTGGTGGGTGCTGGGCATCGCCGGCCTCGGTGGCCTGCTGGGCGTGCTGTTCTCGGTGCCGCTGCGCCGTTCGATGATCGTCGAAGACCCGCTGCCGTTCCCGGAAGGCAAGGCTGCGGCCGAAGTGCTCAAGGCCGGCGAGAACCCGGGCCCGGGCCTGAAGATCCTTGCCATCTCGGCCGTGATCGGCGCCTTCGTGAAGCTGGCCGCGGAAAGCGGCATGCGCCTGATTCCCGACGCCTGGGCCACCTCGGCCTATGTCGGCAGCTCCAAGGTCACCGCCTTCATCGGCACCAACCTGTCGCCGGCACTGCTGGGCGTGGGCTACATCGTCGGCCTCAACGTTGGCATCGTGGTGGTGTCCGGCTCGATCCTGACCTGGCACATCGCCATCCCGATCTACCAGGCCTTCTTCATGAACACCGATCCGGCGCTGGCCGCGTCGGTTGCCACGGCTTCCTCCACCGAGGCGGCGTTCGCCATCTGGGGCGCGAAGATGCGCTACCTGGGTGTCGGCGCGATGCTGATCGGTGGCATCTGGACCCTGATCTCGCTGCGCAAGTCGCTGCTCAACGGCGTCAAGAGTGGCTTCGCCGCTGCGCGCAAGAGCGGTGGCCCGGTGCTGGCGCACACTGAGCGCGACCTGCCGATGAAGTGGATGCTGGTCGCCCTGGTGGTCTTCGTGCTGCCGCTGCTGGCCCTGTACCAGGCCATCGTGGGCCAGTGGCACGTGTCGATCCCGATGACCCTCATCATGATCGTCGCCGGCTTCCTGTTCGTCTCGGTCTCGGCCTACCTGGCCGGCCTGATCGGTTCGTCCAACAACCCGGTCTCGGGCATCACCATCTCCACCATCCTGTTCGCCTCGGCCGTGCTGGTCGTGCTGCTGGGCAAGGATGGCCTGCAGCCGGTCGGCGCCTTCGGCGCGCCGCTGGGTGCGGTGGCTGCGATCATGATCGGCGCGGTGGTGTGCTGTGCTGCAGCGGTCGGCGGTGACAACCTGCAGGACCTCAAGGCCGGCTACATCGTCGGTGCCACTCCGTGGAAGCAGCAGCTGATGCTGGGCATCGGTGCGTTCTCGTGCGCGCTGATCATGGCGCCGGTGCTGAACCTGCTGGCCACCGCCTACGGCATCGGCGTGAAGTCCGAGCTGCACCCCAACGCGCTGGCCGCACCGCAGGCCAACCTGATGGCCTCGGTGGCCAAGGGCCTGTTTGGTGGTGAACTGCCCTGGACCTTCATCGGCATCGGTGCCGTGGTCGGTGCCGCCATCATTGCTTTCGACAGCTGGTTGAAGTCGCGCAACGCGCGCTTCCGCGTGCCGGTGCTGGCCGCCGCCATCGGCATCTACCTGCCGCTGGAACTGATGGTGCCGATCTTCCTCGGCGGCCTGATCGCCTATCTGGTCGAGCGCTTCCACAAGGTGCGCGCCGATGACGAAGAAGGCCGCGACCGCGTGCACAAGCCGGGCGTGCTGTTCGCTGCCGGCCTGATCACCGGCGAGGCACTGATGGGTATCGCCATCGCGATTCCGATCGTGGTCAGCAGCCGCGCCGACGTGCTGGCCGTGCCGTTCCATCTGCCGGGCGCACAGTGGATCGGCCTGGCCGTGCTGTTCCTGGTCGGCTGGCTGATCTACCGCACCGGCAAGCGCGCCGTGGCGTAAGGGTCATGGGGTCGGATCCCTTCCCACCGGGAAGGGCGCTGACCCCACGTTGACAGCGGTTGGGGTCAGAGCCGATTCCGGTGGAATCGGATCCGACCCCGGCGTCCCCCCACAAACCCCGCTTCGGCGGGGTTTGCTCGTTGTGGCGGCGCAGCCAACCGCCGCCGGCAGCCATGACCGATGGCCTTGGCAGCCCCGGCCGCCCGGGCCTACCATCGGTTTTTTGCCGTCCTGCGGAGACCCCGATGAAACTGCGTCATGCCCTGCTGCCACTGAGCCTGCTGGCCGCCCTGCCCAGCGTCGCCGCTGCCCGTGGCCTGGAAGTCCGCGACATGGTGGCCATGGACCGCGTCTCCGCGCCGGTACTGACCGCTGACGGCGGCACCGTGGTGTTCGCCAAGCGCAGCGTGGATGCCAACCTGAAGGCCTCCACCGCGCTGTTCGCGCGCAACCTGCGCACCCGCGATGCGGCGCCGCCGAAGCAGATCACCCCGGCCGGCTGGAGCGTCAATTCCGCTTCGCTGTCGGCCGATGGCCAGACCGTGTACTTCCTCAGCGCCAAGAACGGCAGCCAGCAGCTGTACGCGCAGCCGATCAACGGCGGCACCCCGCGCCAGCTGACCGACTTCCCGGTCGACGTGGACAGCTACCACGTGTCGCCGCAGGACGACCGCGTGCTGTTCAGTGCCGGCGTGTTCCAGGCCTGTGCCTCGGACCTGGCATGCACCGAGAAGAAGCTGAAGGAAAAGAAGGACGCCAAGGCCAGCGGCCAGGTGTGGGATTCGCTGTTCGTGCGCCACTGGGATACCTGGAACGACGGCCGCCGCAACACCCTGTTCGTCGCACCGCTGCCGACGGCCAAGGCCGGCGCGGTCAAGGGCGCTTCGGCGCTGAGCGCGACCATCGATGGGGATGCGCCGTCCAAGCCGTTCGGTGGCAATGATGATTTCGCGTGGTCGCCGGATGGCGCCAGCGTGGTGGCCAGCATCCGCGTGGCCGGCAAGCAGGAGCCGTGGTCGACCAACTTCGACCTGTACCGCTTCGACGCCGCCGGCAAGCAGGCGCCGGTCAACCTGACTGCCGCCAACCCGGCCTGGGATGCCGGCCCGGTGTTCAGCGCCGACGGCAAGACCCTGTTCTACCGTGCGATGAAGCGCCCGGGCTTCGAGGCCGACCGCTTCGGCCTGATGGCGATGGACGTGGCCAGCGGCAAGACCCGCGAGATCGCCCCGCAGTGGGATCGTTCGGCCGGCGGCATCACCCTGTCTGCCGATGGCGCCAGCATCTTCACCACCGCCGATGACCTCGGCGAGCACCCGCTGTTCCAGATCGACGTGGCCAGCGGCAAGGCCACCAAGCTGATCGGCGACGGCAGCGTGACCTCGGTCGACGTGGCCGGCAACAGCGTGGCGATCACCCGCAACAGCCTGAAGAGCAACGACCAGGTGCTGGTCGGCCTGCTGCCGGCCGCGGGCGAAGCCATCGGTGAACTGCGCGCGCTGACCCCGGCCGCCGGTGAGGTGCTCAAGGACGTGAGCTTCGGCGATTACGAACAGTTCGAGTTCAAGGGCTGGAACAACGACACCGTGCATGGCTACGTGGTCAAGCCGTACAACTACCAGGAAGGCAAGTCGTACCCGGTCGCGTTCCTGATCCACGGCGGCCCGCAGGGCAGCTTCGGCAACGGCTGGAGCTACCGCTGGAACCCGCAGACCTATGCGGGCCAGGGCTACGCCGTGGTGATGATCGACTTCCACGGTTCCACCGGCTATGGCCAGGCCTTCACCGATGCGATCAGCCAGCACTGGGGCGACCGCCCGCTGGAAGACCTGCAGAAGGGCTGGGACGCGGCGCTGAAGAAGTATTCCTTCCTCAACGGTGACAAGGCCTGTGCGCTGGGTGCCAGCTACGGCGGCTTCATGGTCAACTGGATCGCCGGCAACTGGAACAGCCCGTTCAAGTGCCTGGTCAACCATGACGGCGTGTTCGACCAGCGCATGATGGGTTATGCCACCGAAGAACTGTGGTTCACCGAGTGGGAGCAGGGCGGTACGCCGTACCAGAAGGCGGCGAACTACGAGAAGTTCAATCCGGTCAACCACGTGGCGGACTGGAAGAAGCCGATCCTGGTCATCCATGGCCAGCAGGACTTCCGCATTCCGGTCGAGCAGGGCCTGGCCGCGTTCACCGCCGCCCAGCGCCAGGGCATCGAATCGAAATTCCTGTACTTCCCGGACGAGAACCACTGGGTGCTGAAGCCGAACAACAGCATCCTGTGGCATGACACCGTCAATGCCTGGCTGAAGCAGCACATCGGCAACTGATGACTGCAGCGCCGCCCTCCGGGGCGGCGCTTTTGTTTCACCATCTGCTTTACCGGTGGGTGCAGATGTTCCCGCCGGTGGGCGCCGACCGTTGGTCGGCACACCTCCAGCCAACAGCAGCCGAGCATGGCTCGGCTCTACCCAGAGCGCCTGCATGCCCTCGACCGCCCTGATCCAGAACGACATCGTCGTCTTCGGTTTGATCGCCGCCACCCTCGGCGCCGTGTTCTGGACCGCCTCGCGCGAGCAGGGGCTGTGGAAACGCGTCTACACCTTCGTGCCGGCGCTGCTGCTGTGCTACCTGATTCCCGGCATCTACAACACCGTCGGCCTGATCGACGGCCAGAACACCCGGCTCTACAACCCGATCGCGCGCGACATCCTGTTGCCGGCGGCGCTGATCCTGCTGACCCTGGCGGTGGACATCAAGGGCATCCTGCGGCTCGGCCCGAAGCTGGTGCTGATGTACCTGGGCGCCTCGGCCAGCATCATGCTCGGTGCGGTGGTGGCGTTCCTGCTGATGCGCGCGATCCATCCCGACACCGTGGCCGGTGATACCTGGGCCGGCATGGCCGCGCTGGCGGGCAGCTGGATCGGCGGCGGCGCCAACATGCTGGCGATGCGCGAAGTGTTCGACGTCAACGCGACCACCTTTGGCCAGTTCGCGGTGGTCGATGTCGGTGTCGGTTACGTGTGGATGGCCGCGCTGATCTTCCTGGCCGGGCGCGCAGCGAAGATCGACGCGCGCAGCGGTGCCGATACCTCGGCCATCGATGAACTGAAGGAACGCATCGCGCGCTTCCAGGCCGAACATGAGCGCATTCCCAGCCTCACCGACCTGATGCTGATCGTTGCCGTGGCCTTCGGTGGCGTCGGCCTGTCGCACGCGATCGGCGCGCCGCTGGCGGCCTGGTTCAAGGCCAACGTCAGCTGGGCCCCGCAGTTCAGCCTGGATGCGCCGTTCGTGTGGGTGGTGGTGCTGTCGACCACATTGGGCCTGAGCCTGAGCTTCACCCGTGCCCGCAATCTGGAAGGCGCAGGCGCGTCGCGGCTGGGCTCGCTGCTGCTGTACTTCCTGATCGCCTGCATCGGCATGCAGATGGATCTGCTGGCGCTGCTGGACCGGCCGTGGTTGTTCCTGCTCGGCCTGATCTGGATCGCCGTGCACATCGTGCTGCTGTGGTGCCTGGGCAAGCTGCTGAAGGTACCGTTCTTCTATTTCGCCATCGGTTCGCAGTCGAACATCGGTGGACCGGCTTCGGCGCCAGTGGTGGCCGCGGCGTTCCATCCGGCGCTGGCGCCGGTCGGCGTGCTGCTGGGGACGATGGGCTACGCCACCGGCACCTACCTGGCCTACATCGTCGGCATCACCCTGCGCGCGTTGGCAGGGCAGGGGTGATGGGTATTGGGGTCAGATCCCTTTTGCGCAGCAAAAGGGATCTGACCCGGTTCACGGTGGATCACGCCACCGGCAGGCCGCGTTCGATCAGCCAGGCCTTCGCGTCTTCGGCGTCCTGCTCGAACCACGCCTGTGTAGACCCCAGCCGATACGTATACCCCCAGGCATCCATGTCGGCCATCAGCCGCTGGCTGCCGACGCCGGGCAGCTGCCCGGCCAGCACGATCTGCAGGTAGCAGGTCGCGTCTTCCTCGGCTACCGAGTCGGTGGCATCGGTATGCACCTGCGCACGCCGCTCCGGCGGCAGCACGATCAGGTGGCAGGCTTCGTGCAGCATCGAGTGCACGGGGGTGTCATCGCGCACGTACACGTTGCTGGCGATGATGCCGGCCTCGGGTTCGCCCCAGTAGCTGCCGGGAATCGGTTCACCGGCCGCCACGTGGTGCAGCCGAAGGCCATGCGCGGCGAGCAGGCACTGCGCATCGGCGAAGGCGATGTCGCCCACGCAGGTGATGTCCACGGCGGTTGTCGTATCGGTCATGCAGGTCAGGCAGCCCCGCCCATGCAGGCACGGGCGGGGCAGGGCATCAGGGTTTGTCCGGGCCTTCAGGCAGCGCCACGGAGATGTCCAGCACGTCGTGCTGGCCATCCTTCACCAGGTCGACCTTCACTGCATCGACGTCGATGTTCACGTACTTCTTGATCACTTCCAGCAGCTCGCGCTGCAGCAGCGGCAGGTAGTCCGGGCCACCGCGGTGGCTGCGTTCCTGCGCAATGATGATCTGCAGGCGGTTCTTGGCGGTTTCGGCGGTGGTCTTCTTCGCTTTGAGGAAATCAAACAGGCCCATGCTTACCCTCCGAACAGCTTGCTGAAGAAGCCCTTCTTCTCGACGTTGGTGAAGCGCATCGGGCGTTCTTCGCCGAGGATGCGCGCGACGGCGTCTTCGTAGGCCTGGCCGGCAGCGGATTCGACATCCAGGATGACCGGTTCGCCCTTGTTGGAGGCGTTGAGCACGTCACCCGATTCCGGAATCACGCCGATCGCCTTCAGGCCGAGGACTTCCTCGACGTCGGCGATGCTCAGCATTTCGCCGCTTTCCACGCGCAGCGGGGTGTAGCGGGTCAGCAGCAGGAAGGCCGGCACGTCCTGGCCGGACTCGGCCTTGTGGGTCTTCGAGTCGAGCAGGCCGATGATGCGGTCGGAGTCGCGCACCGACGACACTTCCGGGTTCACCACCACCACCGCGCGGTCGGCGAAGTACATCGCCAGGAAGGCGCCCTTCTCGATGCCGGCCGGTGAGTCGCAGATGATGTAGTCGAAGCCGTCGGCGGCCAGGTCCTTCAGGACCTTGCCCACGCCTTCCTGGGTCAGTGCGTCCTTGTCGCGGGTCTGCGAGGCGGCCAGCACGTACAGGTTGTCGAAGCGCTTGTCCTTGATCAGGGCCTGCTTGAGGGTGGCTTCGCCGTGCACGACGTTGACGAAGTCGTACACCACGCGGCGTTCGCAGCCCATGATCAGGTCGAGGTTGCGCAGGCCGACGTCGAAGTCGATCACCGCCACCTTCTTGCCGCGCCGTGCCAGGCCGCAGGCCAGGCTCGCACTGGAAGTGGTCTTGCCGACGCCGCCCTTGCCGGAGGTGACTACGATGATTTCAGCCAAAGGACTTCTCCTGATGATTCTGTTTGGGTGCTGCGTCAGTCCAGCGCAGCGATCTTGATCTGGTCCTGTTCCAGCCACACCTGGACGGCCTTGCCGCGCAGGTTGTCCGGGACATCGTCCAGTACCTTGTAATGGCCTGCAATGGCGACCAGTTCCGCATGGAAATCACGGCAGAAAATACGCGCCGCGGTGTTGCCCTGGGCCCCTGCCAGCGCGCGGCCGCGCAGGGTGCCGTAGATATGGATGCTGCCATCGGCGATGACCTCAGCGCCGGCGCCGACGGTGGCCATCACGGTCAGGTCGCAGTTTTCCGCGTACAGCTGCTGGCCCGAACGCACGTTGCCCAGCTGCATGCGGCCCGGCTGCGGTGCAGCAGCGTCGGCCACCTTGGCCACCGGCGTTGCCGGGGCCGGCTTCGGTTCGGCACGGGCCGCGCGGCGCGGTTCCGGCGCGGGCGGCGGCGGGGCCGGTTCGGCCTCGGCACGCTCGTACTGCGCGCGGAACTTGGCCAGCAGCGGCAGGCCGAGCTGCTGCGAGAGCAGGTCGACCGCGCTGGTGCCATAGGCCAGTGCCACCGGCAGCACGCCGGCGCTGCGCAGGCCATCAACCAGCGCCTGCGCGGTGGCCACGTCCGGCACCTGGCTCAGGCCGCCGAAGTCGAGGATCACCGCGGCGCGGCCGAACAGCTTCGGTGCGCGGGTCACGCGCTCGCGCATTTCCTGCACGAGGCGCTCGACATCAAGGGTGCGGATGCGCAGGTTGGCGATGCCCACCTGGCCGATCTTCAGTTCACCGGCCTGTTCGTAATCGAAATTCACCGCCACGCTCAGGTCCCCGTCGGCCGCTGTGCCTGCGCCGGCAGCTGCCTGGCGCGTGTCCATGCCACATCCGGCAGCTTGTCGCCGTAGGTCTCCTGGACCCATGGGTAGCTGCACAGTTCCTTGGCCAGCATGCTGGCACGCACATCGACCTGTGGCATGGTGTTCTGGCCCAGCTCGCGGAAGCCGAAGCTGCCGTGGAAGAGCAGGGCGGCATCGGCGCCATGGTCGAGGAAGACTTCGCAGGTCATCTGCGGGTAGCGCAGCTCGGCGAAGCTCTGCGCGTCGGCATAGAACGCACGGCCGACGCCACCGCCACGACGGCGGCTGGCGACCACGATGCGGTCGATGTAGAAGAACGGGGTGTCCAGCTGCTGCTTGAACCAGGCGAAATTGCTGCTGTCGTGCTGGCTGTCGCTGCCGAAGCCGATCAGGAAGCCGGCCAGGTTGCCGTCGCGCTCGGCGACGCGGAAATACTCAGCGGTTTCATAGAACAGGCGCAGGCGGGCCGCATCCAGGGGAAGGATGGCCAGGCCAGCGTTGTTGTTCAAAGCCAGGACGGAATCGAGCTCGTGCTCGCGCACGTCGCGGATGACAATCGACATTGTGACTCCGTGGGGTAACGCGGTTGGTCCATCGAGGGACCCTGCGCACGATTATTGCATGCCCGGGGTGGGCTGCGGCATGAACAGGCGACCGGGCGGGCATGACTTCCGTGGGGTGCGGTGCGCAGGCGTGCCCCGTAGAGTGCTGGCATGTTGGGAGTCCTCAGCCATACCCGTGTCCTCCGCCTGGCCGGCCTGTTCACCTGGGTCATGGTCGGCCTGCCCCTGGCTTACTCGCAGTTCGAGAACCTGCACAGCCGCAATGACATGGGCGGCTGGGCGATCCTGCTGTTCGTCGCCTACCTGTCCTTCGGTACCGCCTATTACTGGCTGACCCGCATCCTGCGCAGCGACAGCCATACCAGCTGGCTGGACCGCGGCCTGCTGCTGTTGCTGACGGTCTCCGCGCTGGGGGTCAGCTTCCTCAGCGGATCGGGCCTGGGCAGCATCCTGATGATGGTGGCCGCCGGGGTCATTCCGTGGATGCTGTCGGTACGGCTGGGGGTGCTGTGGCTGCTGGTCAGCCAGCTGGCGGTGGCGCCGGTCTACTACATGCTGCTGCGCTTCCCGCTGTTTGAGGCAGTGATGCAGTCGCTGCTGTACGGCGGCTTTTCCATGTTCATCTTCGTTACCAGCCTGGTCGCGCGGCAGCAGACCGAGGCCCGCGACGAGCAGCGCCGGCTCAATTCGGAACTGCGGGCCACCCGCGCGCTGCTGGCCGAGAGCGCGCGGGTCAACGAGCGCACCCGCATTTCGCGTGAGCTGCATGACCTGCTGGGCCACCAGCTGACTGCGCTGACCCTGAACCTGGAGGTCGCCGGCCACCTGGCCGAGGGCCAGGCGCTGGATCACGTGAAGCGCTCGCACGCGCTGGCCAAGCTGCTGCTGGGCAACGTGCGCGAAGTGGTCAGCCAGCTGCGCGAGACCGGCGCCATCGATCTGGCCGCCGCGTTGCGCCCGCTGACCGAGAACGTGCCCTCGCTGGACATCCAGCTGGAGATCGAGGATCCACTGAACGTGGAGGACCCGCAGCGGGCCCATGTGCTGCTGCGCTGTACCCAGGAGATCATCACCAACGCGGTGCGCCACGCCGGCGCCCGCCACCTGTGGATCAAGGTGTACCGTGAAGCCCCCGACCGGGTGGTGGTGGAGGCCCGCGACGACGGCGTCGGCGCGGATATGGTCAATGTAGGCAATGGCTTGCGCGGCATGCGCGAGCGCCTGCAACAATGTGGTGGCCAGCTGCAGATCGAAACCCGTCCCGGCGAAGGCTTCCGGCTGCGGGCGACGGTGCCGGCAACGGTGCTGGTGGCCGCCCTTACCAAGGTTCCTGAAGGAGTGCGTTGATGATTCGCGTCTGCCTGGTCGACGACCAAACCCTGGTGCGGCAGGGAATCCGCTCCCTGCTGGCGCTCGACGACGGCATCGAGGTGGTGGCCGAGGCCGGCGACGGCCGGCAGGCGGTCGAGCTGATTCCGCAGGTGCGCCCCGACGTGGTGCTGATGGACATGCGCATGCCGGTGATGTCCGGCCTGGAGGCGCTGCAGCTGCTGTCGCGGCAGGAACAGCTGCCGCCGACCATCATCCTGACCACGTTCGACGACGACCAGCTGGTGCTGGCCGGGCTCAAGGCCGGTGCCAAGGGCTACCTGCTCAAGGATGTCACCCTGGCGCAGCTGGTCGGTGCCATCCGCACCGTGGCCGATGGGGGATCGCTGGTGCAGCCGGCGGTGACCCAGCGCCTGCTGTCCGGCCTGGAGCACATGCGCAACGAGTTCGTCAGCCTGGACCGGCCGGACCCGCTGACCGACCGCGAGACCGAGATCCTGCGGCTGATGGCCAGCGGCTTCTCCAACAAGGAGATCGCCAATTCGCTGGGCGTGGCCGAGGGCACCATCAAGAACCACGTGTCCAACATCCTCTCCAAGCTGGGCGTGCGCGACCGTACGCGCGCCGTCCTGAAGGCGTTCGAACTCCAGCTGGTCTGAGGAAAATCCTTCAGGTACAACGACTTGGATGGTTGCCGAGGGTTCCCGCCAAGGTTGCCCCCTACTTGCCGGGCAGCGGTATGCGTTACCCTTCGAATTCTTTGTCCATACAAATACGCAGCCGGCAGGGAAACCGGTGCGCCAATCCCGATAAACAATGCCCGCGAAGCCTGCTAGGATTGGCGCTTCGCTTCAATCAACCCGGCCGTGGGATCGGCCCCGGAGACTCTCTGAATGACCCGTATTATCGAGTTCCTGATCGCCTTGGGGATCGTGGCTGGCCTGTTCGTCATCATTGGCGTATGTCTGCCGGGCGAGCGTCACATCACCGAAAGCATCGAGACCAACCGCAAGATGACGATCGTGTACGACACGGTCAGCAGCCTGCGCCGCTTCAAGGACTGGAACCCGCTGGTACTGCGCGATCCCGCCGTTGAACTGAAGCTGTCCGGCCCGGCCTCCGGTACCGGTGCCACCCTCGACTTCACCTCCAAGGACCTGGGCACCGGTTCCTGGAAGATCACCGAAGCCGAAGAGAACAAGCGTGTTGTGATCGCCATCGAAGACGCCACCAAGGGTCACGACAAGGTCACCACCTTCAACCTGGAGCCGACCGGCAAGGGCGGTCGCAACGTCAAGATCACCCAGGACTACTCGGTGAAGTACGGCTTCGACCTGTTCGGTCGTTACGCCGGCCTGTATGTCAGCCGCCAGATCGGCGACGACATCAAGATGGGCCTGTCGCGCATGGCCAACATGCTCGCCACCGTGCCGAACGTGGACTACCGCACGCCGGAAGCCCCGCTGACCGACCTGGCCATCGTCGACGTGCCGGCCGAGAACCTGCTGGTCGTCAACGCCGGCAACGTGGACCGCGGTCAGGACAGCATCACCAAGTCCATCAAGGACAACCAGGAGTGGATCAAGCGCGTGATGGAGGCCAATGGCCTTGAAGCCGCCGGTCCGTTCCGCATCATCACCACCGACTTCGGCCAGGAGAAGTACGCCTTCGACATCGCCCAGCCGGTGAAGAAGAAGGGTGCCGAGGGTGCCACCGCTGAGGAGCTGACCGTCAAGATCGATGGCGGCGCACCGGTCAAGTACGTGCACGTGGCTCCGCACCGTTCGGCGCATGCGGCCTACACCGGCCACATGGCCGGCCTGGACGTGGCCCGCAACGGCCTGCGCGCCTGGGCCGTGACCTCGGGCAACGAAGTCATCGACCGTCCGTACGAAACCTGGAAGGACGGCATCGACAAGTCGTTCACCCCGGAAGCGACCTACGACATCTACTGGGCCGTCAAGTAAGCCTCGGCTGACCCATGTAGTGTTGGACACGAAAACGCGCCGCTCATTGCGGCGCGTTTTTTTTCATCTGGCGCCCGGCAAGGGGCGCTGCGCAAGGAGCCCTCATGTTCAATCTCGAACGTCGCGCACGCAAGCCTTCCCTGCTGGCCTGCCTGGGTGCGCTGTTGGCCGCTGCCTCGATCGGCCTGTCTGCCTATGCGTCGCACGGTGTGGCCGATCCGCTGGCGCAGCAGCATCTGAACATGGCGGCGCTGTATGCGTTCGCGCATGGTGCAGTACTGGTGGCACTCGGGCCGCGCGCACAAGGGGCGATCGCGCACCTGGCGCTGTATGTGCTGCTGCTGGGCGTACTGCTGTTTTCCGGCAGCCTGGCGGGCGGGGCGCTGTGGCAGTGGCCGACGCGGATGGCGCCGATCGGTGGCACCAGCATGATGGCCGGCTGGGTGCTGCTGGCGATCAATGCGTTGAGGCGGTGAGGGTCGCAGTGCTCTCGCTCCGATCCATGCCGATGCGATCGTGAGGGTTCATGGGCGTTACTTTTCTTTTCGTGCGAAAAGAAAAGTAACCAAAAGAAACGCGCCGCCGGCCGCGAGCCGGTGCTGCGCACCGGTGTCCTGTGCTCCTCGGCCCGTCGAGGGGCGGTGCGGGAACTCGCTGCGCTCAGACACCCGCACCTCTTCGCCCTCGCCAGACCTGCGGTGCTCGGCTCGCTTGAAGGCGGACCCAACAGCTGCACGCTGATCCGTTGTAGAGGCTTCGAGTGAAGCGACCCGCTTTTGTCTTTGTTCTCTTGTTCCATTCCGTGGCGGACAGCTCCAAAGAGTTTGCTTTGCAGCCGCCAAGCGGGGCTCAGCCGTTGGCCGGTCCCCAGCACCAGTGCCACGGTTCGTAGACGATCCCGTGCGGGTTGTCGCGCGGGTAGCTCAGCTGGAAGCCGTGCGTGCTGGCATGGGCCCGCAGCCACGCGAAGGCGTCAGTGGCTTCGAACGATTCTTCGGCCGGGGCATCGCCCGGTGTGCCGATGTCCAGCGCATGGCCGCTGTGGTGTTCACTGAATCCTGGCGCGGCATTGACCTTCAGGATTTCCGCCACGCTCAGCCCGCGCGCCCGTTTCCGTTCGAAGATGCCCAGCTGGTAGGCATGGCTGCGGAAGCCAGAGATTGCATCCAGCGCCACGCCATCGCGCGCGGCGTGCAGGCGCATCCGCCGCCAGCCCTGCGCGGCGCCACGGCGTAGCCAGAGCGGGCGGGCGAAGCGATCGCGGCCGGCGAAGTGCAGCAGGCACGGTTCGGGTTCCAGCGGAAGGCCGCTGTCGTCGGCATAGCGCTGGGCATCCAGGCCGAGCTGCTGCAGGTGCTGCTGCAGGCCGGCCAGTGGAAGCCATTGTTCTTCCAGCGCAGCGCCGAACGGACGTGCCGCCGCTGCATCCAGCAGCGCCAGTGCGTCCTCGACCCCGGGCTCGCGTGGCAGGCGCGGCACCATCGAATGCACGCCGTGCGGTAGCACGGCTGCCAGGTAGCGGCCATCGCGCTTGCGTCGCAGCACCCATCGCGCCTGTGACAGCAGGCGCGCGTCCAGGTTGCTGCGCGCGCGCAGCAGGTCCGCGGGCCACAGTTCGATGGTCTCGGTATTGATCAGCAGGGGCGGGCGTCGTTGCATCGGCGCAGCTTACTGCCGCAGCGCCGGCGCGGCCACCTTGCGCAGTGCGTCCAGCAGCACGTGCGGCCGGTCCAGGCTGAGCAGCAGCGTGCTGCCATCGCTGACCGGAAGAGCGAGAACACGCGCACGGTCGGTGACCAGGGCGAACCCCTTGCCGCCGCCCTGCAGGCGGAAGTGGCCGGAGTAGAAGCCCGGCATCGCATAGCCGTTGGTCTTGAAGCGGATGCCATAGCGGCGGTCGCGGCTGAGATCGACCACCTCGGCCTGGTCCAGCCGCAGCTGTGCGACCGGCACGCGCCGGTGGTACATCGTCGAACGCACGTCCAGCACGTCGTCGGCCAGTTCCACCCGGCGGCGGAAGAAGGCCGCGCCCAGCCCGATGCCGAGCGCGGCGATTACCACCAGGCTCCAGGCGGCGCTGCCGCCCATCCGGAACCAGGGCGGCGACAGCGTTACTTCGATCCAGGGCGCCGTCGCCGGTGCCTTGTACAGCTGCGCATACAGGCAGGCCCCGAAGGCGGCGAGCAGGGGCAGCACGATCCACAGCACGCGCAACGGCGAACTCTCCGCTACCTCGTACTGTTTCGGGTCGCTGGCGCCCATGGTTCAGGCTTCCTTCTTGAACACCAGCATCGCCGGGCACATCGGCGCCGGGATGATGACGTTCACCAGCTCCCAGCCCAGCTGGCCCTGGCGGCTGAGTTCTGTCTGCACGTCTTCTGGCTTGAGCACGCCCATCATGGACGTCTTGACCTCGATGGTCTGGTAGCTCCAGCGCTTGCTCATTCCTTGTCCTCCGGCGGTGGGGTGGGTTTCGGCAGGCGTCCTGCCCTGCGCAGGGCGTCGCGCAGCACGTATTCGATCTGCGCGTTGAGGCTGCGCAGCTCGTCGTCAGCCCAGCGCTGCGCGGCGGCCAGGACCTCGGCGTTGATCCGCAGCGGGTAGGCTTTCTTCTCACTCATGCAAGCTCCTGGCGGGGCGGTGGGGCGCCCCGTTGCGAGGGTGGTTCAGTACAGCGAACCGGCGTTGACGATCGGCTGGGTGCCGCGGTCCGAACACAGCACGGTCAGCAGGTTGCTGACCATGTGTGCCTTGCGTTCCTCGTCCAGCTGCACCACGCCGTTCTTCTGCAGTTCGGCCAGCGCCATCTCGACCATGCCCACCGCACCGGCGACGATGCGCGTGCGTGCGGCGATCACCGCGTTGGCCTGCTGGCGCTGCAGCATCGCCTGGGCGATTTCGGCGGCGTAGGCGAGGTGGCTGATGCGCGCGTCTATCACCTGCACGCCGGCATCGGCCAGGCGCTCGGCCAGTTCGTTCTTCAGGTGCTGGGAGATCTCGCTGGCGTGGCTGCGAAGGGCCAGCTGGCCTTCCTCATGCTGGTCGTACGGATAGCTGGTGGCCATCGCGCGTAGCGCCGATTCGGACTGGATGTGCACGAAGCTCTCGTAATCATCCACGTTGTAGACCGCCTCGGAGGCATCGACCACCTGCCAGACGATCACCGCGGCGATTTCGATCGGGCTGCCATCGAGCTCGTTGACCTTCAGCTTGCCGCTCTCGAAGTTGCGCACGCGCTGGCTGACCCGGCGCTTGGCATAGAAGGGGTTGTTCCAGCGCAGGCCGTTGTCCTTCACCGTGCCCACGTACTTGCCGAACAAGCTCAGCACCGCCGCCTGGTTGGGCTGGATGGTGTACAGGCCGGCCAGGATGAACACGCCCAGCGCCACCAGCAGGGCGCCCAGCAGCATCAGCAGCAGGTTGGGCGAGCCGGTGCTGGCATTGGCCGCAACGCCGACCACGAACAGGGCGGCGCCGGCGAGGCCGACGAGCAGGGCGCCGGCCAGCGTGCCGAGGCCGTTGAGCGAAGACAGCGACTTCTCTTTCATGGCGGTACGTCCTTGAGGGTTCGTAATGAAGATATCAAAGTGATATCAGTTTTCGACTACCGTTCGTCGGATGCCATGGCCGGGGTGCCCGGCCAGCTAGAATGCCCACCCGCCTTCACATCGCTGCTGGAACCGCCATGGCCAAGCTTGGAACTCCGTTGTCCCCCTCCGCCACCCGCGTGCTGCTGCTGGGCTCGGGCGAACTCGGCAAGGAGGTGGCCATCGAGCTGCAGCGGCTGGGCGTGGAAGTGATCGCCGCCGACCGCTATGCCGATGCCCCGGCCATGCAGGTCGCGCACCGCTCGCATGTGATCGACATGCTCGATGCGATGGCCCTGCGCGCGCTGATCGCCCAGGAGCAGCCGCACCTGGTGGTGCCGGAGATCGAGGCCATCCATACCGAGACCCTGGTCCAGCTGGAGCAGGAGCGGGGCCTGCAGGTGATCCCGACCGCGCGCGCCGCACGCCTGACCATGGATCGCGAAGGCATCCGTCGCCTGGCCGCCGAAACCCTGGGCCTGCCGACCTCGCCGTACCGCTTCGTCGATACCGAGGCCGAGTACCGCGCCGCCGTGGCCGCCATCGGCCTGCCGTGCGTGGTCAAGCCGGTGATGTCGTCCTCGGGCAAGGGCCAAAGCACCCTGCGCAGCGAGGCGGACATCGCCCCGGCCTGGGAGTACGCGCAGACCGGTGGCCGCGCCGGTGCGGGCCGCTGCATCGTCGAAGGCTTCATCGATTTTGATTACGAGATCACCCTGCTGACCGTGCGCCATGCCGGCGGCACCTCGTTCTGCGCGCCGATCGGCCATCTGCAGAAGGACGGCGATTACCGCGAGAGCTGGCAGCCGCAGCCGATGTCGGGCAAGGCGCTGGCGCGTGCCGAAGAGATCTCGCGTGCGATCACCGATGACCTCGGCGGCTGGGGCCTGTTCGGCGTCGAGTTGTTCGTGAAGGGCGACGAGGTGTGGTTCAGCGAAGTGTCGCCGCGCCCGCACGACACCGGCCTGGTGACGCTTGTTTCGCAGGAACTGAGCGAGTTCGCGCTGCACGCGCGCGCCATCCTCGGCCTGCCGATCCCGGTGATCCGCCAGAGCGGCCCGTCGGCCTCGTGCGCGCTGTTGGCGCACGGCGAAGGCGTGCCGTACTTCAACAACGTCGCCGCCGCCCTGCAGGTGCCGGACACCGCCGTGCGCCTGTTCGGCAAGCCCAGCGTGCATGGCCATCGCCGCGTCGGGGTGACCCTGGCGCGCGCGGAAACCATCGACGAAGCCCGCGCCATCGCGCGTGACGCCGCCGACGCCATCGGCGTCGAACTGCGCCCCTGAAAAAGGAGCGACGACCAACGGTCGTCGCCTACCGCATTCCGGTGGGTACCGACCGTTGGTCGGTACTCCCTCATCATCGGTTACGGCTTCACATCCACCCACACCAGATGGTGGTCGCTGCCGTCGGCGATCTTCGCTTCCGGGCTTTCGTTGGCCGGCCAGAAGATGCCGCTGCCCACGTATTCGAAACCGGTCGAGGGCAGCACGTAGTCCAGGCGCATGGTGCCGGACTTCGGGCCAAAATCGCCGGTGGCATGGAACGGTGCGCCCTTGCGCTCGATGCCCTTGGCGGCATAGGCCAGGCTGGTCTGCTCACCACCGACGCTGCGCGGGGTGGGGTAGCGCAGCACGCGGGCGTTCTCGATCAGCTCGACGATCGCCTCATGGCGGCCATCGCCATCGACCGGGTCGTTGTTGAGGTCGCCGAGGATCACGAAGCGCGCGTCCTGCGCCAGCCCGCCGCACTGGCCCTTGTCGTCGCACAGCCACGGCTTTTCACCCTTGGACAGGTATTCCTGCCACAGGCGCAGTTCGTCGTGGTTGCGCGCGGCGTTGCGCTTTTCCGGGCCGTCGAACACCGGCGGGGTCGGGTGCGAGACCAGCGCGTGGACCACACCGGCCGGGGTCTTCACCGGCACGTCCCAATGCGACTTCGACGACAGCCGCAGCTGCGACCACACATGATCGTTGTAGAAGCTCTTGCCGGTGCGCGGATCGACCGGGCGGATCGCACCGGGCATCGCGCTCCACTTCAGCAGCTGGAAGCTGCGCACCCTGGCTTCATCGATCGGGTAGCGCGACAGCACCAGCATGCCGTACTGGCCCGGGTGCAGGCCGTAGCCCCAGGCATCGTTGCCGCGGCTGCGGCCTTCGCCGCCGACCACGCCGTTGTTGTCCAGGTCCAGGCCGCTCGGCACGCCCGTATTGACCGGCGCCAGGTAGCGGTAGGCGAAGTGCAGCGGCTTGCCGCCACCGGGCTGGGCCACTTCCAGGTAGCGCTTCTGGAACAGGTCGGCGGCGCGATGCGCATCGTCGAAGTCGAATTCGTTCAGCAGCACCAGGTCCGGGCGCACCTGCTGCAGTACCGCAGCGATCTTGCGTGCGTGCTCGCTGTCACCTTCCAGTTCCTTGATCAGGCCACCGGTCTCATCGGAGTACAGCGAGGTGTTGTAGGTGGCCAGGCGCAGCGCAGCCGACGGCTTTTCGGTCATCGCAGGGGACGTGGCGAAGGCGGGGGCGGTGGCGCCGCAGAGCAGGGCCAGGGCGAGAATCAGGGGTTTGGCGTTCATGGGCCGTATTGTGCACCCGGCCCGGTGTCAGCGGTTTGTCAGCGCCCGTCCAGATCCTTGTCGAAATCGTGCCAGCGGCGGCCGTCGTAGGCCTCCAGCGGATGGAAGCGGCGCTTGTAGTCCATCTTCTGGTGGCCGCGGATCCAATAGCCCAGGTACACGTGCGGGAGCCCCTCGCGACGCGCCCACTCGATCTGCTGCAGGATCGCGAAGGTGCCCAGCCCGCGCGCGGCGTGGTCCGGGTCGAAGAACGTGTAGACCGCCGACAGGCCGTGCTCGGTGACGTCGGTCACCGCCACCCCCAGCAGCTGGCTGGGCTGGCCGTCGTGGCCGGGCAGGCGCATCTCCATGAAACGGGTGTGCGACCAGCTGCCGATCAGGAACTGCTCGAACTCGTGCGGGCCGTGGTCGTCCATGCCGCCGTTGGCGTGGCGGTGGGTCAGGTAGCGGTGGTACAGCGCGAACAGGTCGTCGCGGGCGGTGGCGGCGGTGATCCGCACCTCCAGGTCTTCATTGCGGGCTGCACAGCGGCGCTGGCTGCGGTCCGGGGCGAAGCGCGCCACCGGGATGCGCACCGCCACGCAGGCCTGGCAGTGTGCGCAATGCGGCCGGTAGACCAGGTCGCCGCTGCGGCGGAAGCCCCAGCTCAGTGCCAGCGGGTACAGACCGCCCAGGCGGCGATCGTTCGGGTCCAGCACCAGGTCACGCGCCACCCGGTCCGACCAGTACCCGCAGGGGTGCTCGCCGGTCTGGAAAAGTCGCAGTTCGTCGTCTCTGTCGCCGTGAATCGCCATGGGCACAGCATAGCCCCAGCCTGTCGCAGTGGCGGCGACTGTCCGCCGGATGAATGGAACCGGCAGTGGCGTCAACCGATGTCGCGCCGGGGCGTTGTTGTCTCCCGAGGGTGAAGTGATCACCCCGACGCAATTCCCATTCCCAGGAGTGACCCATGATCCGTACCCCCCTGCTGCTGGCCCTGCTGCTCGGCACCTCCGCTTCCGGTATCGCGCTGGCGGCCGACACCCCGACCACGCCGGCGCAGCGCCCGGCCAAGCTGGACACCAACGGCGACGGCGTCATCGACCGCAGCGAAGCCGCTGCCAACCCGCGCCTGGCCGCGAAGTTCGACGAGCTGGACAAGAACAAGGATGGCAAGCTGTCGCGCGATGAGATGCCGCGCTGGCAGCATGGCCGCCGTGGCCACGGCGGCGAGCGCTGGGCCAAGCTGGACGTCAACAAGGACGGCCGCATCAGCCGCGAGGAAGCCAAGGCCGACCCGCGCCTGGCCGCGCGCTTCGACCAGCTTGATCTCAACAAGGATGGCTACCTGGACAAGGCCGACCGCGAGCTGCGCATGAAGCAGCGTCGTGATGCCTGGTTCGCTGCCGCCGACACCAACAAGGACGGCCAGCTGAGCAAGGCCGAGTTCGATGCCGCCAAGGGCCCGATGCACGCTGGCCCGCGCCACGGCGGTCCGCGCGATGGCGCCGCGCCGAAGCCGCAGCGCTGAGGTTCAACGCAGTGAATGAGGACAACGCCGGCGCACTGCCGGCGTTGTCCGTTACAGGCGGCCGCTGCGCATCAGTGAATACGCCACCAGCGCGATGACCATCAGGTTCATGGCGACGATGCCGGTGCGGCCGTACATCGATTCGAACTTCCAGTTGATGCCGATTCGCCCGCGCCGCGCCGAATCGCGCGCGATCATCGGCGCCATTACTCGCTGCAGCGGCACCAGGCACTGGTAGTTGACCACGCCCAGCCCGACCGCCAGCACCGCCAGCTGCGCCCAGACCGGCGCCTGCAGCATCACGGCCAGCAGGATCGCCAGGCACCAGAACATGCCGGTGACGATGTTGAGATAGAGGAAACGGCGCACATCGGTGCGCTCGGACGCCGTTTCGGTGTACGACATCAGGAAGCGTCCGCCCAGATAGCTGCCGATCGCACCACCGACCACGCCACCGATCACCGCCGCCCAGCTTTCGGCCGGCAGCACGTGCAGCTGGCCCAGCGTCGCGGTCAACGATCCCATCGCGGTACCGCCGGCAGCACTGGCTCCGCCGAGGCCGAGCTTGCTGCCGCCGATGCCGACGCCGGTGCCGAGCAGGATTGCGGCGCTGGCGGTGCCGGGCGCCGCCACCAGCACCATCGACACCACCGCCGTAGCGAATGCCGCGCTCGGGGCACTGCTGCGCGCGAATTCGCCGAAGCGCTGCAGCAGGCCGTCGCGCACGAGGGCGCGGGCGCGTGACAGGCGCTTGCGCACGGCCGCATCGCTGAGCCCGAGCAGGTCGGCGACCTGCTGCGAGCGCTGGCCTTCACGGTAGTACAGCAGCAGCACTTCGCGGCTGTCGGCGGGCAACGCGGAAATGATGTCCTCGGCGGCGATTTCTTCTTCCACCCGCTGCAGGCGGTCGGCCGCGCCTGGGGCCGGATCGGCGGCCATGCCCATCGCTACCTCGGCGGCCTCACCGGTCAGCGGTCGGCCGCGCTGCGCGCGCAGCCAGTCGCGGGCCAGGTTGCGGGTGATCTGCCGCAGCCAGGGCAGGAAGCTGGTCGAACTGCGCAGTTGGTGCAGCTGCTGCCAGCCCTTCACGAAGGCCTCCTGGGCGATGTCCTCGCTGGCCTGGCGGTCGCGGGTGATAGCCAGCGCGATGGCGGTGACCGTGTTCTGGCAGGCCAGCACGATGCGGCCGTAGGCATGCTGGCAACCGCCAGCGGCCGCAGGCAGTTCGCGTTCCAGGGTCTGGTCGATCGATGCGGCGAACGTCGTCATGGCGGCGGCTCTCCTGCTGGGATTGTGTCCCATGACGGCGCCGCGCGCGAAGTGTGACCGCAGATGCCGATGCATTTGCGGTCCGCGCATTCCACCTCATCCCCGCGCCGCTGGCGCGCCCCCTTGAACAACAAGGGGGCTCCAATCCTGACGGGTTACGGTGAAATCGTGGCCTTGCTGCCAGGCTGCTGTGCTCGCCGGGCATGGCCCGGCACCGCCTCTTACTTGGAGGGCTGGATGCGGACCCGGACTTCTTCCTCTTCCGGTGCGGCCTGCGGGGCCGGTTGCGCCGGCTGCGGCTGCGCCTGCGGGGTAGGGGCCGGAGCCGTCGGAGCCGGGGCACCGCGATGGCGCAGGCCGATCACCAGCGCCACGCCGGCGATCACCACCAGCAGGGCGATGCGGATGCGCCAGGCCCAGCTGCGGCCGCTGTTGCCCTGTTCCGGCGTGTCGCGGAAGGCGAACTCGGCGGTTGGGTGGTCGCGACGGGTGGTATCGAGCAGGCGCGCCTCGCGCAGGATTTCGCGCGCGCGCGGCTGGTCGTCGGCGCGCACGATCCACACCGCCGGGTAAGCATTGGCGTTGCCCAGGTCGGTATAGCTGAACTGACCGCGGCGGCGGGTCTTGTACGAGCGCCCGTTGGTCACCTTGACGTCGATGCCATGCTCGCGCAGGAGCTCGGCGACGCCTTCGACGGTTTCCACGCGCTGGCTGCTGAAGATCTGGCGCATCGGATCAATCCTTGGCCGGCACGGCAGCGGCCGCTGCCTGGTCGGGAACCACGCGGATCAGGCCTTCCTGCGCGGTGCTGGCCACCAGCACGCCATTGCGGGTGAAGAACTGGCCGCGGGCCAGGCCGCGCGAATCCTGCGCGCTGGGGCTGTCCAGCGAGTACAGCAGCCAGTCGTCGGCGCGGAACGGGCGGTGGAACCAGATCGCATGGTCGAGCGAGGCCATCTGCACGTGCGGGTGGTAGTAGCTGATGCCGTGCGGGAAGGTCGCCGTGCCCAGCAGGTGGAAGTCGGAGGCATAGGCCAGCAGCGCCTGGTGCAGCTCCGGGGCATCGCCGACCGGCTCGCTCAGGCGCAGCCACACCTGGTGGTACGGCGGGCGCTTGGGCGGGTTGAGTTCATCGCGCGGGTACACATGGCGGAATTCGAACGGGCCGCCGCGCGACAGCCAGCGCTGCACCTTGATCGGAAGGCGTTCCAACACTTCGGCCGGTAGCGGCCGGTTCGGCTCGATGTCTTCCGGCTGCGGCACTTCGGGCATCTTGTGCTGGTGTTCGGCGCCGGTTTCGGCCTGCTGGAACGAGGCCGCGCAGAAGAAGATCACCTTGCCGTGCTGGATCGCGGTGACCCGGCGCACCGAGAAGCTGCCGCCATCGCGGGTGCGGTCCACGTCGTAGACGATCGGGTGGTCGATGTTGCCGGCGCGCAGGAAATACGCGTGCAGCGAGTGCACGTGGCGGCCGTTGTCGACCGTAGCCTGTGCCGCGGCCAGCGCCTGGCCCAGCACCTGCCCGCCGAACACGTACTTGGTGCCGATGTCGCGGCTCTGCCCGCGGAACAGGTTGTCCTCCAGCCGCTCCAGCGTGAGCAGGTCGATCAGCTCGGAGACGACGGGTTCGGGCGTGTCGTTCAAGGGGGCGGCCACAGCAGTGAAGAGGGCCCGATTATACCGGTCAGGGGTCAGATCCCTTTCGCATTGCGAAAGGGATCCGACCCCGGGCGCGGGCAAACCTTACTTGCCCAGCCGGGCGACCAGTGCCTGCAGGGCATTCTGCGCATCCGGGGCGAACCAGGCCTCGACGAAACGGTCGAGCTGGATCAGGTCCGGCTGCAGCGCCACGTGCAGGTCGGCACGGGCAATCGCGCGGGTCAGCAGCATCGGCTGGCGCGGCTGCTTGAGCAGGTTCTGCAGCCAGGCAACGGCACGCGCCACCACCAGATCGCCCTCGGCCAGCTCATCCACCAGGCCGATCTGCAGCGCCTGTTCGGCCGGTACCAGCGAACCGGTGGTCAGCAGGACACCGGCGCGGTGCACGCCCACCGCACGGCGCAGCAGGCGCTGGATGCCCTCCGGTGCAATCAGGCCCACCTGCACCTCGTTCAGGCCGATGGCATAGGGGCGCGACGGATCGGCGCTGCGCGCCATCACCCGGTAGTCGCAGCACAGGGCCAGCACGCAGCCGCCGGCCGGGGCGTGGCCGGTAATCGCCGCGACCACCGGGATGCGGCTCTCGGCCAGCGTGCGCACGGCGCCAAAGAAGGCATTCCAGGTGTCCAACAGCTTGTGCTTGTCATCGCCATGCGAGAGCAGGTGCGGCACGTCCATGCCGCCGGTGAAGATGCGCTCGCTGCCCGACAGCACGATGCCGTGCGCGTCTTCGGCCATGGCCTGCTCGATGGCATGGATCAACTGACGGCACAGTTCGGTGTCCAGTGCGTTGACCGGCGGGCGCGCCAGGCGCAGTTCGCGGATGGGGCCATGGTTGATCACCTCGATGAGCGTCGTCATGCTGCGGTCTCGTTGCGAAGAAGGAACCTGGGCGATGATAACCAAACCATTCGTTGGCGTACTGTTGGTGCTGTGTGCGTTTGCAGCATCGGCCTCGGCTGCCGAGACCAAGTGCGTCACCGTCGAGCAGGGCTGGGTACGGTTGTTGCCCAACCCGAAGATGGCAATGACTGCCGGTTATGCAGTGATCCGCAATGGCTGCGCCACTGCGGTGGCGATCACCGGTGCAC
This sequence comes from Stenotrophomonas sp. 85239_Sma, assembly GCF_056481725.1. Lineage (NCBI taxonomy): Bacteria > Pseudomonadati > Pseudomonadota > Gammaproteobacteria > Lysobacterales > Lysobacteraceae > Stenotrophomonas > Stenotrophomonas sp. 85239_Sma. The sequence continues at coordinate 1,273,010 of NZ_CM151163.1, forward strand.
GCAGTGCGAGCTTCGGCGATGTGTCGCTGCATGAGACCACGATCGTCGATGGGGTCAGCAGGATGCGTGAGGTCCGGCGCCTGCCATTGGCACCCGGCGCCAGGGCCGTACTCAAGCCCGGTGGCCTGCACCTGATGCTGATGGACGGCTACCGCACCCTGGAAGAGGGGCAGCCGGTGTGGCTGCAGCTGCAGCTGGAGGATGGCACCGAAGTCAGCGCGGTGTTGAACGCGCGCAGGGCGGCGCCGTAACGCGATGGTGGTGCCGGCCAGCGGACGGCACCACCGACGGGTCTTACGACCAGTCGTAGGAGAACAGCACCGTGCGGCTTTCCGGCTCGTACAACATCACGATCGCATCGGCGCCGGTGGCACACCAGTTGTAGCCGGCCACTTCTGCCACCGCGAAGAACGCGTTGCCATCGCGGCGGATGATTGCCCGCTCCGCATCATCCGGTGCATGCCGGTCGTTGGCGGCATCGGTGAATTCCAGGGTGAAGGCGTTCGGGATGTCAGCCGTCTCGATCCAGTTGCCACAGGAAATCTGTCCGCCCAGCGTATCCAGGTAATCGCGCTCGCTGGCCTCGCCCTTGCCGTAGCGCGAGTAGCAGGCGAGGCGGCCATGCGTGGCGTGGTAGTCGCGTGCCTTGGCGTAGCTGTCGCGCATCTGCGCGATGTGCTCCTGCGCGTCCTTGTCCTGCACCGCGTCGCCGATGAAATAACCCTCGTTGCCGAGGAAGCGCATCTCGTTGCCGGCGGTCAGTTCGAAGGCGATCCAGTTGGTGCCGGTGAAATCGTTGTGGTGTTCTTCGGTGGTCTCGCCGATGCAGCCGTCATACGGTTCGATCGGGCACAGCATCGTCGCCACCTGGCCAGCCAGTTCCGGACGCAGCACACCCAGGTCGATCTTCAGCAGCGGCAGCAAGTGCTGGCTGAGCCAGGCCTGGTCGGCGGGGAAGACCTCGGTGGGGAAGGCGACCATGCCGGGCAGCAGGTCGCTCAGTTCGGTCTGGTGGATCATGTCAGTCCTTTGAACGAGAACGGCAGCGCCGGGCCATGCCCGGCGGGGCCAATGCCGACCAAGGTCGGCATCTACCGAGGACGCGTCAGGTAGACGCGCTGCGGATTGCGTCCGGCAGCGGCGCGCTCTTGCCGGTCTGCGTATCCATCCACACCACCACCACATTGCCGTCGGAATACAGCTTCGACTCATCCTGCTGGTCGACGATGCGGTGGCCGATGGTCACGCTGCTGTTGCCCAGGCGCTCGACGAACAGTTCCACCAGGATGTCGTTGGGCCACACGATCGGCAGCCGGTAATTGACGTTGGTCGCGGCCACCACCGGTGCGATGCGGTCGGTCATCGACACGCCTTCCACGCCCAGCATCCAGCGCACGCGCGCTTCTTCCAGGTAGGAAATGTATTTGGCGTTGTTGACGTGGCCCATGCTGTCCATGTCACGCCAGCGCACGCTGATCGGGATGCGGGCCAGGATCTTGTGTTCGCTGCTCATCAGGCGTCCTTCTTCTTCGTCGTGCTCTTGCTGGCCTTGCCGGTGCTCTTGGCGGCCACGGCTTTCTTCGCCACCTTGGCAGGCTTTTCAGGCTTCACCTTGCGCGGCGGACGCGCATCGGGCTTGTTGGCCACGGCGGCCGGCTGTTCCGGGCGCGCGCTGGTGGAGGGCAGCATGCGGGCCAGGAACTGGCCGGTGTACGACTGCGGGCAGGCCGCCACGTCTTCCGGCGTGCCGGTGACCAGGATGGTGCCACCGCGGTGGCCACCTTCCGGGCCCAGGTCGACGATCCAGTCGGCGGTCTTGATCACGTCGAGGTTGTGTTCGATCACCACCACCGTGTTGCCTTCGTCGCGCAGCTTGTGCAGCACGCCCAGCAGGGCTTCGATGTCGTGGAAGTGCAGGCCGGTGGTCGGTTCGTCGAGGATGTACAGGGTGCGGCCGGTATCGCGGCGCGACAGTTCCTTGGACAGCTTCACGCGCTGTGCTTCGCCGCCGGACAGCGTGGTCGCGCTCTGGCCCAGCTTGATGTAGCTGAGGCCGACATCGACCAGCGTTTCCAGCTTGCGCGCGATCGACGGCACCGGCTCGAACAGCTTCAGCGCATCCTCGACGGTCATTTCCAGCACGTCGTTGATGTTGAAGCCCTTGTAGAGGATCTCCAGCGTCTCGCGGTTGTAGCGCTTGCCATGGCAGACATCGCACGGCACGTACACGTCCGGCAGGAAGTGCATCTCGACCTTGATCAGGCCGTCGCCCTGGCAGGCTTCGCAGCGGCCACCACGTACGTTGAAGCTGAAGCGGCCCGGCGAGTAGCCGCGTGCACGCGCTTCGGGCACCTGTGCGAACAATTCGCGCAGCGGGGTGAACAGGCCGGTGTAGGTGGCCGGGTTCGAACGCGGGGTGCGGCCGATCGGCGACTGGTCGATGTCCACCACCTTGTCGAACAGGTCCAGGCCATCGATTTCCTTGTACGGGGCGATCGGGTGCGAGGAACCGTTGATCTCGTTGGCGGCCAGCGAGAACAGGGTGTCGTTGATCAGGGTCGACTTGCCGGAGCCGGACACGCCGGTCACGCAGGTCAGCAGGCCCGACGGAATCGCCAGGTCCACGCCCTTGAGGTTGTTGCCGCTGGCGCCGCGCAGGTGCAGTGTCATCTTCGGGTTCGGCTTGTGCCGGCGCGCGGGGATCTCGATCGCGCGCTTGCCCGACAGGTACTGGCCGGTCAGCGAGCGCGGTGCCTCCAGGATGTCCTGCAGGGTGCCCTGGCCGACGATCTCGCCGCCATGCACGCCCGCGCCCGGGCCGATGTCCAGCACGTAGTCGGCCAGGCGGATCGCATCCTCGTCATGCTCGACCACGATCACCGTGTTGCCGAGGTCGCGCAGGCGGGTAAGGGTGCCGAGCAGGCGCTCGTTGTCGCGCTGGTGCAGGCCGATCGACGGCTCGTCGAGCACGTACATCACGCCGACCAGGCCGGCGCCGATCTGGCTGGCCAGGCGGATGCGCTGTGCCTCGCCACCGGACAGGGTGTCGGCCTTGCGCTCCAGGGTCAGGTAATCCAGGCCCACATCGACCAGGAAGCCGAGGCGTTCGCCGATTTCCTTGACGATCTTCGAGGCGATCTCGCCACGCCAGCCCGGCAGGCTCAGTTCGCTGAAGAACTTCAGCGCCTCGTCGATCGGCAGCACGACCAGGTCCGGCAGCGGGCGGTCGGCCACGAACACATTGCGTGCCGCCTTGTTCAGGCGCGCGCCATGGCATTCCGGGCACGGCTGTTCGCTGATGTACTTGGACAGCTCCTCGCGCACCGCCGGCGATTCGGTTTCCTTGTAGCGGCGCTCGAGGTTGGGAATGATGCCCTCGAAGCGGTGCTTGCGCTGGGTGCGGCCGCCGGCTTCGGTGAAGTAGGTGAAGGTGATCGCTTCATCGCCACTGCCGTACAGCACGGCCTGCTGCACGTTCTGCGGCAGCGAGTTCCAGGCCGCGTCGACATCGAATCTGTAGTGCTTGGCCAGCGATGCGATCAGCTGGAAGTAGTAGGCATTGCGGCGATCCCAGCCGCGCACCGCACCGGCGGCCAGCGACAGCTCGGGGTGCACCACCACGCGCGAAGGATCGAAGAATTCGGCCATGCCCAGGCCATCGCAGCCGGGGCAGGCGCCCATCGGTGCATTGAACGAGAACAGGCGCGGTTCCAGCTCCGGCAGCGAATAGTCGCAGACCGGGCAGGAGTACTTGGAGGAGAACAGGGTCGGCGCGGCGTCGGCCGTGTCCAGGCTCTGCACCGAGGCCATGCCGTCGCCGAGTTTCAGCGCGGTCTCGAAGCTCTCGGCCAGGCGCTGCTTGATGTCCTCGCGCGGGCGGAAGCGGTCGATCACCGCCTCGATGGTGTGCTTCTGGCGCAGCGCCAGCGGCGGCACCGCGTCGATCTCGTGCAGCTCGCCGTCCACGCGCACGCGCACGAAACCCTGCGCGCGCAGCTGGTCGAACACCTGGGCATGCTCGCCCTTGCGGTCGCGGATGACCGGGGCCAGCAGCATGTAGCGCTGTTCCGGGTCCAGGGTCAGTACCTGGTCGACCATCTGGCTGACCGTCTGCGCTTCCAGCGGATAGCCGTGATCCGGGCAGCGCGGGGTGCCGACGCGGGCGTACAGCAGGCGCAGGTAGTCGTAGATCTCGGTGATCGTGCCGACCGTCGAACGCGGGTTGTGCGAGGTCGACTTCTGCTCGATCGAGATCGCCGGAGACAGGCCCTCGATGTGGTCCAGGTCCGGCTTTTCCATCACGCTCAGGAACTGGCGCGCGTAGGCCGACAGCGACTCGACGTAGCGGCGCTGGCCTTCTGCATAGATGGTGTCGAACGCCAGCGATGACTTGCCCGAACCGGACAGGCCGGTGATCACGATCAGCTTGTCGCGGGGCAGGTCGAGGTCGAGGTTCTTCAGGTTGTGCGTCCGCGCGCCGCGGATGCGGATGAAATCCATCGCCATGGGGGATCCGGTTGTGGGGGCGTTGGCTGGGTGCCGGGCCAGCAGGGAACGGCAATCGGTCAGCCTACCGAGGTGACCAGATGGGGGCAATGGGCGACAATGCCAGCCCGGGGTCTCACCTGATGAGACAGGCTGACAGGCAGGGGTCAGATCCCTTTTAACCACGTGAAAAGGGATCTGACCCCGTTCCGGCCCGGCCTCCAGGCCGTTCAGGGGTTGACTTGACCCGCGCCCGCTGATCTGCGTACAATCCCGCTCCTGTCCGCCCTCGATGGCGGCAGCTCAGACCACAATAACTACAGAGGAAGGCCTGGTCATGTACGCAGTACTGGTCACCGGCGGTAAGCAATACCGCGTGGCGCAGGGCGAAAAGCTCCGCATTGAAAAGCTCGAAGTCGAAGTCGGCAGCGAGATCAAGTTTGACAACATCCTGATGCTGGGTGACAGCGATGGCGTGAAGCTGGGCGATGCGCTGAAGGGCGCTGCCGTCACCGCCAAGGTCCTGTCCCAGGGTCGTGCTGACAAGGTCCGGATCATCAAGTTCCGTCGCCGCAAGCACCACATGAAGCGTCAGGGTCACCGTCAGTACTACACCGAAATCGAGATCACCGGCATCGCCGGCTAAGCATCAGGAGAAGCAGTCATGGCACATAAAAAGGGCGTAGGCTCCTCGCGCAACGGTCGCGACTCCAACCCGAAGTACCTGGGCGTCAAGATCTTCGGCGGCCAGGCCATCGAAGCCGGCAACATCATCGTGCGTCAGCGCGGCACCCAGTTCCACCCGGGTTCGGGCGTTGGCCTGGGCCGTGACCACACCCTGTTCGCCCTCGTGGACGGCAAGGTGGAGTTCTCGGTCAAGGGCGCCAAGAAGCGTCGCACCGTCAGCATCGTCTCGGCCGACGCCTGATCCAGGCATCGCCGGCACCCGTGCCCAGGCATGGCCGTGCTGGATGAAGAGCACGCTGCATGGAAAGCCCCGCTTCGGCGGGGCTTTTCGTTAGAGTGAACGCAAGACCGGCCAGGCCGGGCTGCCGGCCATCGGCAGGCATAACATTCAAGGCGACGGCAGGCAGGCCGCGCCCATCGTAGGCATCGAAACAATGAAACTGGTAGACGAAGCAGAAATCGAAGTGTTCGCCGGCAACGGCGGCAACGGCTGCATTGGCTTCCGTCGCGAGAAGTTCATTCCGCTCGGCGGCCCGGACGGCGGCGACGGCGGTGCGGGCGGCAGCGTGTACATCCGCGCCGACGAAAACCTGAACACCCTGGTCGACTTCCGCCATGACCGCATCTTCAAGGCGCAGCGCGGCGAGAACGGCATGGGCCGGCAGGCCTATGGCAAGGGTGGCGAAGACCTGACCATCACCGTGCCGGTGGGCACCGTGGTCATCAATGTCGCCACCGATGAAGTCATCGGCGACCTGACCCAGCACAACGACCGGCTGCTGGTGGCCAAAGGTGGCCGCGGCGGCCTGGGCAACATGCACTTCAAGAGTTCGACCAACCGCTCGCCGCGCCAGGCGCTGCCGGGTGAGCCGGGCGAGGAGCGCACGCTGAAGCTGGAGCTGAAGCTGCTGGCCGACGTCGGCCTGCTGGGCTTCCCCAACGCCGGCAAGAGCACCCTGATCCGTGCCGTTTCGGCGGCGACGCCGAAAGTGGCCGATTATCCGTTCACCACGCTGTACCCGAACCTGGGCGTGGTGAAGGTGGAGAACTACCGCAGCTTCGTGATCGCCGATATTCCGGGCCTGATCGAGGGTGCGGCAGATGGCGCCGGCCTCGGTGCGCAGTTCCTGCGCCACCTGCAGCGCACCCGCCTGCTGCTGCACCTGGTGGACATCTCGCCGATGGAAGGCGGCGTGGAAGGCATTTCGCCGGTGGAGCAGGTGCGGGCGATCGAGCGCGAGCTGGAGAAGCACGATCCGGAGCTGCTGAACAAGCCGCGCTGGTTGGTGCTGAACAAGGCCGACCTGATGTTCGAGGACGAGGCGCAGGCGGCGGCCGAGCAGATCGTCGCCGAGCTGGGCTGGAAGGAGCCGTGGTTCCTGGTCTCCGCGTTGGGTCGCGAAGGCACTTTCCCGATCATGAGCCGGATCATGGCGTTCTTTGATCGCCAGAAGGAAGATGAGCTGGAAGCCCGCAACGCGCAGTGATGCTGTTGTGGTTCCGCGCGAAAAACCCGGCTTCGGCCGGGTTTTCTGTTGTTGCGGTCAGATCCCTTTTCCGCTGGGAAGGGATCTGGCCCCGGGCGAGCAGGCAACAAAAAACCCGGCCAGGGGCCGGGCTTTTGTCTGCAGTCCAGCCCCGAGGGGCTAGGCGGCAACGCCGGATCAGGCGGCCTTGAGGGCCTTGATGCGGTCGTTCAGGCGGCTCTTGTGGCGAGCAGCCTTGTTCTTGTGGATCAGGCCACGCGCGCTGAAGCGATCCAGGATCGGCTGGGCAACGGCGAAGGCGGCTTCGGCGCCGGCGGCATCGTTGGCGTCCAGCGCCTTGATCACTTTCTTGACAGCGGTGCGCAGCATCGAGCGCTGAGCCACGTTGCGCGCGTTGCGCACGACGGTCTGCTTGGCGCGCTTCTTGGCGGACTTGATATTGGCCACGGTGGTGGTTTCCTGAAAAAATCGGTGTTATGGGAACAGCAAGCTAGCTAGTATGATGGCGTAAGAAATGCACGTCAAGTCGATTGTCAAGAGGGACGCTGAGTGAGTTCACCCAAGTTGTTGCGGGGCCTGCTGTCGTTCAGCAGCATGACCATGGTCTCGCGCGTTCTCGGACTTGTCCGGGACTTCGTGGTGACCACCACGTTCGGCACCAACGCCATCACTGATGCTTTCTGGGTCGCCTTCAGGGTACCCAATTTCCTGCGCCGGTTGTTCGCCGAAGGGTCTTTCGCCACCGCTTTCGTGCCGGTGTTCACGGAAGTGAAGGAAACCCGCAGCCACGCCGAGCTGCGTGAACTGATGGCCCGGACCGCCGGCACCCTGGGTGGGGTGCTGATGCTGGTCACCGCACTGGCGCTGATCTTCGCGCCGCAGCTGGCCTCGGTCTTCTCAAGCGGCGTTGATACGGATCCGGTGAAGCAGGGCCTGCTGGTCGACCTGTTCCGCCTGACCTTCCCGTTCCTGCTGTTCGTCTCGCTGACCGCACTTGCCGGCGGCGCGCTCAACAGCTTCCAGCGCTTCGCGATGCCGGCGCTGACCCCGGTCATCCTCAACCTCTGCATGATCGCCGGCGCACTGTGGCTGGCGCCGCGGCTGGGCGGCACCCCGGAAAAGCAGATCCTGGCGCTGGGCTGGGCGGTATTGGCCGCCGGCATCCTGCAGCTGCTGTTCCAGCTGCCGTCGCTGAAGGGCATCAAGCTGCTGACCCTGCCGCGCTGGGGCTGGAGCCATCCGGGCGTGCGCAAGGTGATGACGCTGATGGTGCCGACGCTGTTCGGTTCCTCGGTGGCGCAGATCAACCTGTTGCTGGATACGGTGATCGCGGCCAAGCTGACCGACGGCTCGCAGTCCTGGCTGTCGCTGGCCGATCGCTTCCTTGAGCTGCCGCTGGGCGTGTTCGGCGTGGCCCTGGGCACGGTGATCCTGCCGGCGCTGGCCCGCCACCACGTCAGCACCGACCGCGAGGGTTTTTCGCGCTCGCTGGACTGGGGCCTGCGCATGACCTTGCTGATCTCGGTGCCGGCCATGCTGGGCCTGCTGCTGCTGGCCGAGCCGCTGATCGCGACCATCTTCCAGCACGGCCAGTTCAGTGCTTTCGATACCCGCATGACCGCGTTGTCGGTGTACGGCCTGAGCTTCGGCCTGCCGGCGTTCGCCCTGCTGAAGGTAGTGCTGCCGGCCTTCTACGCCCGCCAGGACACCAAGACCCCGGTGCGCGCCGGCGTTGCCGCGCTGGTGGCCAACATGGTGTTCAACTTCATCCTGCTGGCGGTGCTGTACCAGGTGATGGTGCCGGACGCGCTGAAGGCGCAGGGCGTGATGGCAGCCATCGGCAAGCAGCCGGGCCTGCACCTGGCGCTGGGCATCGCCAGCGCGCTGTCCAGTTACCTGAACCTGGGCCTGCTCTGGTACTGGCTGGGCAAGACCGATGTCTACCAGCGCCGGCCGGGTTGGGGCGGCTATCTGCTGCGCCTGCTGCTGGCCTGCGCGGCCATGGTCGGTGTGCTGCTGGCCCTGCTGCATTGGCTGCCCGGCTTCCCGGCGATGGGGGTGTGGGAGCGGATCGGCGCACTGGCGCTGCTGGTCGGTGGCGGTGGCGCGACCTATGCGGTGGCCATGCTGGCGATGGGCTTCCGCCCGCGCGACCTGCGCGGGCATTGATCGCGGCCCGTGGCGGCTATACTTCAGGGTTACACCATTGAAGCGGCGGCCCCGGTCGGGCCGGAACGAGAGTTGATGAGCAGGCTGTTCAGAAGCGTCGAGGGCGGGGAGCTGTTCCCCAACGGAAGCGTGGTCTGTATCGGTGCATTCGACGGCCTCCACCTGGGCCATCGTGCGCTGGTCCGCCACGCGGTTGCCCGCGCGCGCGCCTTGGGCGTGGCCGCAGTGGCCGTGGCATTCGAGCCGCTGCCGCGTGAGTTCTTCGCCCAGGGCACGCCGCCGCCGCGGCTGACCCTGGCGCGCAGCAAGGTCGAGATCCTGCGCGAGCTGGGCGTCGATGCGATCGGCCTGCTGCGTTTCGACGCGGCGATGGCGGCGATGCCGGCCGAGACCTTCGTGCGCCAGCTGCTGGCGCACCGGCTGGGCGCGCGTGAGGTCTGGATCGGGCCGGAGTTCTGCTTCGGCAACCGCCGCCGCGGCGATCTGGCCCTGCTGCAGAAGATGGGCGCCGAACTCGGCTTCACCGCGGGCGAGATCGAAGCGGTGGACCTGCATGGTGAGCGCATCTCCAGCACCCGCATCCGCCAGCTGCTGCAGGACGGCGATTTCGCCCGCGCCAACGACCTGCTCGGCCGTCCGTACGCGATCAGCGGGCGTGTGGTGCGCGGGCGCCAGCTCGGCCGTACGCTGGGCTTCCCCACCGCCAACCTGCGCTTCCCGAAGACCCCGGCACTGTCGGGCATCTACGCGACCTGGGTGCACGGCGTGTTCGACCAGCCGTGGCCGTCGGTGTCCAGCTTCGGCACGCGGCCGACGGTGGACGGCGTGGAGCCGCTGCTGGAAGCCCACCTGTTCGATTTCCAGGGCGACCTTTACGGGCGCCACATCGACGTGGAGTTCGTCGCCAAGCTGCGCGACGAAGAGAAATTCAATGATCTGGCGGCGCTGACCGACCAGATGCACCGCGACGCCGAACAGGCGCGCGCCATCCTTTCCGAACATAGATTGCGAGCCACTGCGTGAGCCAGGACTACAAGACCACCCTGAACCTGCCAGCCACCGAATTCCCGATGCGCGGCGACCTGCCCAAGCGCGAGCCGGGCATTCTGGCGCGGTGGGAAGCGCAGGGGCTCTACCAGCAGCTGCGCGACAACGCCGCCGGCCGCCCGCTGTTCGTGCTGCACGACGGCCCGCCGTACGCCAACGGCCGCATCCACCTGGGCCACGCGGTCAACAAGATCCTGAAGGACATCATCGTCAAGTCGCGCTACCTGGCCGGCTTCGATGCGCCCTACGTGCCGGGCTGGGACTGCCACGGCCTGCCGATCGAGATCGCGGTCGAGAAAAAGTGGGGCAAGGTCGGCACCAAGCTCGACGCCGTCGAGTTCCGCCAGAAGTGCCGCGAGTTCGCCGAGGAGCAGATCAACATCCAGCGCGTGGACTTCAAGCGCCTGGGCGTGACCGGCGACTGGGACAACCCGTACAAGACCCTGAGCTTCGACTTCGAAGCCAACGAGATCCGCGCGCTGGCCAAGGTCGTGGCCAACGGCCACCTGGTGCGTGGCGCCAAGCCGGTGTACTGGTGCTTCGACTGTGGCTCGGCGCTGGCCGAAGCCGAGATCGAGTACCAGGAAAAGGAATCGCCGGCGATCGACGTGGCCTACGCCGCGCGTGATGCGCAGGCCATCGGCCAGGCCTTCGGCGTGAGCATGCCGGCCGATGTGGAAGTGGCTGTACCGATCTGGACCACCACGCCGTGGACGCTGCCGGCCTCGCTGGCGGTGTCGCTGGGCGCGGAGATCAACTACGTGCTGGCCGAGGGCCCGGCCCACAACGGCAAGCGCCGTTGGCTGGTGCTGGCCGCGGCCCTGGCCGAGCGCGCGCTGCAGCGCTATGGCGTGGACGAAGTCGTGCTGCACGGTGAAACCACCGGCGCGGCGCTGGAAAACCAGCTGCTGGCGCATCCGTTCTACCCGGAACGGGAGATCCTGGTGCTCAACGGCGACCATGTGTCCGACGAGGACGGTACCGGTGCGGTGCACACCGCCCCCGGCCACGGCCAGGAAGACTTCGTGGTCAGCCAGAAGTACGGCCTGCTGGACAAGTACAACGCCGGCCAGGTGACTCCGATCGACGGCCGTGGCGTGTACCTGGAATCGACCCCGCCGGCCGGTGACGTGGTGCTGGCTGGCCAGCACCTGTGGAAGGCGCAGGAGGCTATCGTCGGCGTGCTGCGCGACAACGGTTCGCTGCTGGCCTTCCATCCGATCCGCCACAGCTACCCGCACTGCTGGCGCCACAAGACGCCGGTGGTGTTCCGCGCCACCCCGCAGTGGTTCATCTCGATGGACAAGGCCAACCTGCGCAACGATGCGCTGGCCGCCATCGATACCGTGGGCTGGTTCCCGACCTGGGGCAAGGCGCGCATCCAGAGCATGGTCGACGGTCGCCCGGACTGGACCATCTCGCGCCAGCGCACCTGGGGCGTGCCGATCGCACTGTTCACCCATCGCCAGACCGGCGAGATCCACCCGCGTTCGGTGGAGCTGATGCAGCAGGTCGCCGACCGCGTCGAAGCCGAGGGCATCGACGTGTGGTACTCGCTGGATGCCGCCGAACTGCTGGGCACCGAAGCGGCCGACTACGAGAAGGTCACCGACATCCTCGACGTCTGGTTCGATTCGGGCGTCACCCATGAAGGCGTGCTCGCCGCGCGTGGCTTCGGCAAGCCGGCCGACCTGTACCTGGAAGGTTCGGATCAGCACCGCGGCTGGTTCCAGTCCTCGCTGCTGACCGGCGTGGCGATCGACAAGCGCGCCCCGTACAAGCAGTGCCTGACCCATGGCTTCACCGTGGACGAGCACGGCCGCAAGATGTCCAAGTCGCTGGGCAACGGCATCGAGCCGCAGGACATCATGAACAAGCTGGGTGCGGACATCCTGCGCCTGTGGATCGCCTCGGCCGACTACAGCAACGAGATGTCGCTGTCGCAGGAGATCCTCAAGCGCAACGCCGACGCCTACCGTCGCCTGCGCAACACCGCACGCTTCCTGCTCGGCAACCTGGACGGTTTCGATCCGGCCCAGCACCTGCAACCGCTCGAGCAGATGGTCGCACTGGACCGCTGGATCGTGCATCGCGCGTGGGAGCTGCAGGAGAAGATCAAGGCGGCCTACGACGGCTACAACATGGCCGAGATCGTGCAGCTGCTGCTGAACTTCTGCAGCGTTGACCTGGGCTCGCTGTACCTGGACGTGACCAAGGACCGCCTGTACACGATGCCGACCGATTCCAGCGGTCGCCGTTCGGCACAGAGCGCGATGTACCACATCGCCGAAGCATTCACCCGCTGGGTCGCGCCGATCCTGACCTTCACCGCCGACGAGCTGTGGGGCTACCTGCCGGGCGAACGCGCCGAGCATGTGCTGTTCACCACCTGGTACGACGGCCTGGCGCCGCTGCCGGCCGATGCGCAGCTCAACGCCGCTGACTTCGACCAGTTGCTGGCTGTGCGCGAGCAGGTGGCCAAGGTGCTCGAGCCGATGCGTGCCAACGGCGCCATCGGTGCCGCGCTGGAAGCGGAAATCACCATCGCCGCCAGCAAAGAGCAGGCCGCGCGCTGGCAGCCGCTGGCCGATGAACTGCGCTTCCTGTTCATCAGCGGCGACGTGCAGGTGCGCCCGGCGACCACCGACGAGGTGTTCGTCAGCGCCCAGCCAACCACCAAGGCCAAGTGCGTGCGCTGCTGGCACCATCGCGCCGACGTCGGCAGCAACGCCGACCATCCGGAACTGTGCGGCCGCTGCGTGAGCAACATCACCGGCGCCGGCGAACTGCGGAGCTGGTTCTGATGAGCGCCGCACGTCCGCATCCGAACGCCCTGGTCTGGCTGCTGCTGTCGGCCGCCATCATCGGCCTGGACCAGTGGTCCAAGGCCTGGGTGCTGTCGAGCCTGCCGGAGTTCCAACCGGTGGTGGTCATCGACGGCTTCTGGAACTGGTACCGCACCTACAACACCGGTGCGGCGTTCAGCTTCCTGAGCGACGCTGGTGGCTGGCAGAAGCACTTCTTCACCGCGCTGGCGATCGCCATCAGCGGCCTGATGGCCTGGTGGCTGCGCGGCACCGCCCGCAGCAACTGGAAGGCGGCCGTGCCGTATGCGCTGATCATCGGCGGCGCCATCGGCAACGTGATCGACCGCCAGGTGCATGGTCATGTGGTCGATTTCATCCAGTGGTACGTGGGCAGCTACACCTGGCCCTCGTTCAACATCGCCGACTCGGCCATCGTGGTGGGTGCCATCGGCATCGCCCTGTTTGGCCTGTTCGACGGCAAGTCCGCCAAAAAGGCGGATAATGCCAACCCGAAACCGTAAGCCGGCCGCTGCCGGGAGATTGAACTGATGGATGTGCTGCTCGCCAACCCGCGTGGTTTCTGTGCCGGTGTCGATCGTGCGATCGAGATCGTCAAGCGCGCGATCGAAACGCTGGGCGCGCCCATCTACGTCCGCCATGAAGTGGTGCACAACCGCTTCGTGGTCGACGACCTGAAGCAGCGCGGCGCAATCTTTGTCGAGGAACTCGACGAAGTGCCGGACAACAACACGGTGATCTTCAGTGCCCATGGCGTGTCCCAGGCCGTGCGCCAGGAAGCCGAGCGCCGTGGCCTGAAGGTGTTCGATGCCACCTGCCCGCTGGTGACCAAGGTCCACTTCGAAGTGGCCCGCCACTGCCGTGCCGGCCGTGACGTGGTGCTGATCGGCCATGCCGGTCACCCGGAAGTGGAAGGCACCATGGGCCAGTGGAACCGCGAAGCCGGCACCGGCCAGATCTACCTGGTGGAGGATGTCGAGCAGGTCGCCACGCTGCACATCAACCAGCCGGAAAACTTCGCGTACACCACCCAGACCACGCTGTCGGTGGATGACACGCGCGGCATCATCGATGCGCTGCGCGAGCGTTTCCCGGCGATGCAGGGCCCGAAGAACGACGATATCTGCTATGCCACGCAGAACCGCCAGGACGCCGTGCGCGACCTGGCCAAGCGCTGCGATCTGGTGCTGGTGGTCGGTTCGCCGAACAGCTCCAACTCCAACCGCTTGAGCGAGCTGGCCCGTCGTGAGGGCGTGGAGTCGTACCTGATCGACGGCGCGCATGAGATCGACCCGCGCTGGGTGGAAGGCAAGCAGCACATCGGCGTGACCGCCGGTGCCTCGGCACCGCAGGTGCTGGTCGATGGCGTGCTGGCGCGCCTGGCCGAGCTGGGCGCGACCGGCGTCGGCGAGCTGGACGGCGAACCGGAATCGATGGTGTTCGCGCTGCCGAAGGAACTGCGCCTGCGCCTGGTCGACTGACCGAGCCTGACTCTTGTGGGTGCGAACCTGCACAAGGTGGGTGCGAACCTTGGTTCGCACGCTTTTTGGCAGGCGCGGATGGGCGGTCCGCCCATGACCTTTGGCCATGGGGCAGGGCACTCTACAGGCCTAGCATCGGAGGATTCTCCGTTGTTGGAACCTGCCCGATGAAGACCCGTGCCCTGGCCATGTCGTTGCTGTTCGCGCTGACCGCCACGCCTGCACTGGCGCAGACCTCGCCATCGGCGAACGCGGCCGCTCCCGGCCTGCTGCGCATCGATGTGGACGCACGCGACCTGGCCCGGCGCATCTTCAAGGTGACCGCCAGCGTGCCGGCCAAGCCCGGCCCGATGACTCTGCTGTACCCACAGTGGATTCCCGGCAATCACTCACCCACCGGCCCGATCGACAAGCTGGCCGGCCTGCGCGTGACCGCCAACGGCAAACCGTTGGCCTGGCAGCGCGACCAGTACAACGTCTATGCGTTCAAGGTGGACGTACCCGAGGGCGTGACTGAAATCGTCGCCCACTTCGACTTCCTGTCCTCGCAGGGTGGCAGCCAGGGGCGGGTGGTGATGACCCCGGAAATGCTCAACCTGCAGTGGAACGCCAACTCGCTGTACCCGGCTGGGGTGGATGCACGCAACCTGCAGGCGCAGGCCAGCGTGACCCTGCCCAAGGGCTGGTCGTTCGCCACTGCGCTTGAAACCGCGCGCCGAGATGGCGACACGGTGGTGTTCAAGCCGATCTCGTATGACCACCTGGTCGATTCACCGTTGTTCGCCGGCGAGCATTACCAGCGCATCGATCTCGACCCGGGTGCGAAGGTGCCGGTGCACCTCAATTTGTTCGCCGACGACGCCAAGTCACTGAAGCCGAGCGAGGCGCAGATCTCGATGCACCGTGCATTGGTGCAGCAGGCCGACAAGCTCTACGGTGCGCGCCACTACAACCACTATGAATTCCTGCTGGCGCTGACCGACCGCCTCGGCGGCATCGGCCTGGAGCATCATCGCTCCAGCGAGAACAGTGCCGACCCGGGCTACTTCACCGAGTGGGACAGCAACGCGTGGATGCGCGATCTGCTGCCGCATGAGTACACCCATTCCTGGAACGGCAAGTACCGTCGCGGCGCGGATCTGGCCACCGCCAACTTCAACGTGCCGATGGGCGACAGCCTGCTGTGGGTCTACGAAGGCCAGACCCAGTTCTGGGGACAGGTGCTGGCGGCGCGTTCGGGCCTGTGGTCGACCGCGCAGGCGCGCGACATGCTGGCCAACGTGGCCGCGACCTATGATCGTGGCCGGCCGGGCCTGGCCTGGCGCCCGCTGCAGGACACCACCAACGATCCGACCATCGCGCAGCGCCGCACGCTGCCTTACCGCAACTACCAGATGAGCGAGGACTACTACTCCGGCGGCCAGATGCTGTGGCTGGAAGTGGAGGGCAAGCTGCGCGAACTGAGCGGCAACCGGCGCAGCCTGGACGATTTCGCGCGCGCCTTCTTCGGCGTCGGCAATGGCGACTGGGAGGTCAACCCGTACACCTTCGATGACGTGGTCACGACCTTGAACGGCATTGCGCCGTACGACTGGGCGACGTTCCTGCGCGGTCGCCTGGATGGCCATGGTTCGTTGACCGGTGGCCTGGAACTGGCGGGCTGGAAGCTGGCCTACCGCGATACTCCGAACGACGCCTACAAGGCGCAGGAAAAGCGCGCGAAGGCGGCGCTGCTGGCGTACTCGCTGGGCGCGACGGTGCTCGACAGCGGCGTGGTCGGCGACGTGATCTGGGACAGCCCGGCGTTCAATGCCGGCCTGGCGCCGGGCATGAAGGTGATTGCCGTTGGCGGCCGCGAGTACAGCAGCCAGCGCTTGAAGGACGCCGTCGCCGGCGCGGCGAAGGACAAGGCGCCGATCGTGCTCCTGGTGAAGCGGTTCGACCGCATTGAAACAATGAACATCGACTATCACGGTGGCCTGCAGTATCCGGTGCTGGAGAGAATCGCCGGCAAACCTGACCGCCTTGCGGATCTGTGGAAGGCACGATGAAGCCGCGCGCCCGCGATGGCGTGATCCTGTTGATGGCGATTCTCGCCATCGTGGGTGCATTCCTGCACGGCGATGGGCGCTGGCTGCATTGGCTGGCCAAGCCGGCCACCACGCTGCTGATCGCCGCCATCGCCTGGCGCGTGCACGATCCCGCACAGCCGTTCTACCGTCGCGCGGTGCTGGCCGGCATGCTGCTGTCGTGCGTGGGTGACATCGCGCTGATGCTGCCGATGGACGCGTTCGTACCGGGGCTGGTGGCGTTCCTGCTGGCGCATCTCTGCTACATCGTCGCCTTCCGCGATGGCCTGCGTGCCGGACGCGGCCTGCTCGCCGCCGGCGTCCTGCTCGGCGCGTTCGCTGTACTCAATGTACTGGGCCTATGGCCGCACCTGCCCGCACCGATGCGTATTCCGGTGCTGGCGTACGTGATAGTGCTGGCCTCGATGGCGGTGTTGGCACTGGCACGCCAGTGGCGCCGGCCGCAGTCCGGGGCCGTGGAAGACAGCAGTGCGCGCTGGGCTGCCGCCGGTGCGCTGCTGTTCGTCGCCAGCGATTCGTTGCTGGCCTGGGACCGCTTCGCCGGCGGCCTGCCGCTGGCCAGCCTGCTGGTGTTGTCCACCTACTACGGCGCGCAGTACGCCATCGCCCGCTCGGTGAAACAGCAAAAAGGGGACGGAGGGGATTAAGTCGCAGACGGCACCATGGCATAAACGACTTAATCCCCTCCGTCCCCTTTTTTGCGTTGACTATCGGTGGCTCGTGCCGCGCAGGGCACCCTGTGCGTCGAACGAGAGGCGTACGGACTGGCGGTCACCGGCGACCTCGTCCGGCAGCCAGACCAGAGTGCCACCCTTGCGCACGATCACATAGACGTGACCGACTTCACCCGGTGTGCCCATCAACGCGTTTCGCTGCGCCTGCAGCGCCTGGGCGACGCGTGGCACCGCCTCGAAATCGATGTTGGCCAGCGCCGTGCTGCTGCGGCGCAGTGTGATGGTGGGGGCGAAGCGTTGCGGATCGACCGGGCTGCCTTTGCGCCACTGGCCGCGCTCGAAATGGTAGCTGTCCACGCGCGAGGGGTGCTGCGGATCGACCAGGTCCAGGTTGATGCGGCCATCATCGTAGAAGTGGATGCTGTGGAACACCGTCAACCGATGCCCGGCCAGCGCCGGCAGTTCCTCGAGCGCCTGGCGTGCGGCCAGCAGGTGGTCGACATCGAACAGGCGATTGCTTCGCGCGGGAATCGGGGCAGGCTGCGGTCCAGCAGCCACAGTAACGCCGGGCGCAAGCGATGCAGGCTGTTCGCGCGGCGGTTGCGACGAAACGAAGGGTGGCAACCGATCGGCCTGCACTGAATGGCCCAGCGTTTCGCCCAGCGTCTGCAGCGCACCCCCTGCCACGGCAACGCCGGCCAGCGCCAGCAACACCACGCAGAACACCAGCCGGGTCGAGGGCGGCTGCTTCATATTCCCTCCAGGCGAACGTTGCCGCGATCTTCCGGGTCGTACAGCAGCGTGACCTGCTCGCGCGGAAGGTTGGCCAGTTCGATCAGTGGGATGAAGCGACGTACGCTGGCCTGTTGCACGGCACCCTCGCGGTCGGTGTATTCCAGCTGGAACTCCACCTGTGGCTGCTCGTTGAGATAGGTGCCGGTCTGGCGCAGCTTCAGCACCTTCGCCTCCACGCCGATGCCGCGGTACTTCAGCGCGTCACCGCGGGCATCGGCCTGCAGCAGGCGGCCGAGCAGGCGCAGGCCCAGCGCATAGCCGCACAACACCAGCGGACACACCAGCAGTGGATGGCCGAACGACAGGAAGGTCCAGCCCAGGCCTTCGCTCTGCAGCCGATAGGCGAACACGTAGGCACTGGCAACGGCGACGATGCCGATCGCCGCACCGATGCCACGGCGCCAGAGGCTGCCGACATCCAGTTCCGGCTGGGCGCCGTCGAGCACCACGTTGGGGAACTCGCCCGGCGCACGGCTCAGGCGAGCCTCGATACGCTTGCCGGCAATGAAGCGTTGCAGTTGTGGCTTGCTGTCCACCACCAGCATCTGTTCGCTGACCGGTGTGCCGGACAGGTTCTGGAAGCGCAACTGCAGCTTCCACTGTGGGAAGCCACGTACCTGTATGCCGGTCTGTTCGGCCTGTTCGATCAAGGCATCACGCGGCTCACCGTCGGCCAAGATCGAACGCACCCGATGCAGGGCGCGCGGTGGACCCAGCAGCAGGTAGTGCAGGAAGGCGAGCAGCAACGCCAGCCACAGGGCCAGCGATACGGCGAGCAACAGCAGTGCCAGCCACGGTGCGCTGCGGTCGGCCAGCTGCACCGGCCACGACGTGCCGAGGTAGAGGATGCACGGAAAGGGTAACGCGAAGAACAGCAGGAACGCGCCCCAGAACCAGAGATAGGCCTTCATGGGGTGGTGGGGGACCGATGGAACAGGGCGCGTAGGGTACTACGCTCAGCGGATCTGCAGGGTCAGCAGGAAGTAGCGGCCGAGTGGGTCATCCAGACCCGGCATCTGGCCACCATTGCCGACCAGATAGTTCACCGGTTGCGTGTCGAGCACATTGTGCACGTCCAGCGCGGCGACCACGCGCGGCCCCAGGCGCCGTGCGAGATGCAGGTTCCAGCGCAGCTGCCGGGGGTTCATGCAGTGGTTCTGCCCGCGCTGATCCTCCGGGCACTCTGCACCGGGCAACCAGGCGCGCGTGCGTCCGACCTGGTTGCCGCGCAGGGCGATGTCCCAGTTGCTGTTCTGCCACTGCACATTGAGCACGGCAGCCATCGTGGGTGTGACATGGCCACGCAGGTCCACCGTGGCATCGTGGCCACGTTCGCGGCGCAGTTCCTGCTGTTTCAGTGCATCGAGCGAGAACAGCCACTGGCCGGTGTTGCCGGTGTCGATGTGGTACTCCCCGCGCAGTACCCAGTTGCGCGACGTGGTGCGGCCGATGTTGTCGAAGGACAGGCGCAGGTTGCGCAGGTGGCCGTCCTCGTCCAGCTCCCAGGTGCTGCGGTTCCACACTGCGTCGGCCGGTTGCAGGGCCAGGATCTCGTTGCGCAGCTCGACGATGTTGTGGGTCAGTGACAGCGAGAACGTATCGGTCGGCGTCCAGGTGGCGGCCAGGGAATGACTGAGCGACCGTTCTGCCTTCAGCGCATCGTTCTCCACCACGTCCACGGTAACGTTGCAGCGTCCGTTGCCAGTGCTCTGCGCGCAGTCCGGCAGCGCGCTGGAGGCGGGCAGTTCGATCGCGCCGAAGTAGCCCGGTGGACGCCGCTGCTCGAACAGGCTGGGGGCACGGTAGCCGCGCCCGCTGGCAAGCAGGAATGACCACTGTGGCGTGGGACTCCAGCGTAGGCCCACACGGGGCGAGAAGGCCTGGTAGTCGCCATCGCGGTCCCAGCGTGCTGCCAGGTCCATGCGCAGCGTGTGCGCCAGGGGCAGGCCGAGTTCGGCGTAGGCGCCGCCACTGCGGCGCGACAGGTGGCGCTGCTCCTGCGGCAGGCCCAGCGCGAGGTCACCTTGGCTCAGCAGTGCGTCGGGATGCGAGGTCCAGCGTTCCTGGCGCAGGTCGATGCCGGTGGCCAGCTGTGCGTAGCCACCGGCCAGCGGCATCAACTCGCGCTGCATGCCCCACCAGCCCTGCCATTGTTCAGTGCGGCCGCGGTTGCGGATCGACGGGAACAACTGCTCGGCCGCGCCTGCCGGGAGCGACGTGAAGCCGGGCAGGAAGTCCAGCGTCTCCGCCGCACGCAGCAGCGGCTCGGCGCGCACGGTGCCCGACGTGGACAGGGTGACATCGCTGCGCTGTGCGCTGATGCCGGCATCCCAGCTGCGCCGGCCCTGGTCGCGGCCGATGCCGAAGGTGACGTCGGCATCGGTGGCACGTACATGCGGACGCACGTTGCCGGCTTCGCGCAGCACGCTGTTGAAGGTGAACCCATACAGGCCGATGGCAACGGCGGTCGGGCCGAGGTCGAAGCGCTGCCGGTTGTGGCTGGCCCGCGCCTCGGCGTAGGCATAGCGACCTTCGCCACGTTCATGCCGGTAGCGCAGGTAGGCCGAGGCCGTATCCGAGGCAGGTTGCAGCGAACGCGGGCGCGCGCTGTCGAACCAGCAGGCACCATCGCGCCGTTTCAATGGCCCTTCGCAGCGTTTTGCCGGCCAGTAGAGGCCATCGCGGAACGCGCCGATCAGGTACTGCGAAGTTTCCGCATGCCATTGGCGGCGATCACCGGCCACGTGATCGATGCGGTGCAGGTCGATGCCGGCGAACCAGCGGTCCCCTCCGTCGCGCACACCGCCGGTGGCCGCCTGCAGGCGATACTGGCCGGCGTCACCGCGTCCGCTCAGGCCGGTCTGCAGCATGGCTTCCGGGCCATCGGCCTGGTCGCGCAGGATGATGTTGACCACGCCGGACATCGCGTCGGCACCATAGATGGCCGAGGCGCCGCCGCGTACCAGTTCGATGCGTTCGACGAAACTGAGCGGAATTCCACCAAGATCGGTGAGCCCCCCCTGTTCCAGCGACACCATGGGATAGCGTGGCAGGCGCCGGCCGTTGACCAGGAACAAGGTCGCACGCGGACCCATGCCGTCCAGGCTGGTGGTGGTGGCCGCACCCACCGGCAGGTACTGCGAATCGCCGCTGCGCGAGGTGCTCATCGCCGGGTGGCCGTTCATGCCTGGCAAGTGCCGCAACAGGTCGAACAGGCTGCCGTAGCCGCTGCGCAGGATGTCATCGCGGTCGATGATGGTGACCGGCAGCGTGGTCTGCACGGAGGTGCGTGGCAGCCGGCTGCCGGTGACATGGATCGGCGCCAGTTCCACCTGCGGCGGAGCGTTGGCGGCCTTGTGTGGCGAAGGTGCTGCGGGCATGGCGCGTGCAGCGACCGACGGTGGCGATGGCGGCGCGGGGTGGGTGCGGCGGACGACGAATCCGCCAGCAGGCGTACGCAGGATGTTCACCGGCATGCCGGCGACCAGGTCCTTCAGGGCTGCGGCCGCATCGCGGTGGCCATGGGTGCCGGCCGTGCGCAGGCCATCCAGCTCACGCGCATCGAACAGCAGGGCGATGCCGCTCTGTCGCGCCCAATGCTGCAGGGCGGGTGCCAGCGGGCCTGAATCAACATGGACCTCCAGGGTGCCCGCCTGCTCGGCCGCACCGGCAGACGGCAGCGCGGGGATGCTCAGCGCGAAGCAGAACAGGGTGCGGAGCAGCCCTCCCTGCAGCGCGCCCGGTACTGCCATCACCGCAGGCCTCCTCAGTACGTGCGGCGCAGTTCCAGCGCGCCATCCGGTCGCGTCTGGCCAGCCACCGACCAACCCAGTTCCAGTGCCGACAGCAGCTCCTGCGCGTCGCCGGCACGGAAAGTGCCACTCACCGCCAGGCTGGCGATCTCGGGATCGGCGATCACCAGCGGCGTACGGCCGTAGCGGTTCATGCGCTCGACAACGATCGACAGCGGCGTGGCATCGAACACCAGCTGCCCCTGCAGCCAGCCTTCGGCAGCGGCATTGGACGACAGTGCCGGACCGGGCTGGATGCGGCCCGACGGCAGCACCTGCAATTGCTGGCCGGGCGTCAGCGTGTGCTGGGTCCCGCCATTGCTGACTTCTACCGCACCTTCCAGCAGCGCAACTTCGACCAGGCCGTCGTGCAGGCGTTCCACCTGGAAGGTGGTACCGATGTCGCGGATGGTGCTGTCGCCGGCGCGCAGCTGCAGCGCCTTGCCCGACGGTGCGACCTGCAGCTGCACGCGGCCACGTTCCAGTACCAGGTTGCGATGGCGCCAGCCGAAACGGGCGTGCAGGGTGGTGCCGGCATCCAGCGTGGCCACGCTGCCATCGGCCAGCGTCTGTTGCCGGGGCTGGTGGGAATCGTTGGCATAGCGAAGTGGGGTGGGGTTGCCATCGACCGCCACCATCCAGCCGATCCCGATGGCCAGGCAGACGCCTGCGGCAGCGGTCACCGCCGGCAGCCAGCGGCGCCGCACCGGCCGCGCCACGCGTGCCGCGGCAGTGCGCAGCCACGGGTCGGTGGCCAATACTTCGCCCTGCTGGAACAGCGTCTCGGCCTGGATCCAGGCTTTGACATGGGCCGGATCTTCGGCCAGCCAGTCCTCGAACGTCTCGCGCTCGCCCGGCGTACAGTCCGGAGCTTCCAGCCGCGCTACCCAGGCGCTGGCGCGTTCGAACAGCTGGGTGTCTTCCCGGGGCCTCGCCTGACTCATCCGTTGTCCCTGTCGTTGTGCAGCGGATCCGATCCGAGTTCCTGGCGCAGGCCCTGCAGGGCGCGGGCGATATGTTTTTCCACGGTCTTGGCGGTAATTCCACAGTGGCGCGCGATCTGCGTATAGCTCATGCCGGTGATCCGGTTGAGCAGGTACACCTCGCGCGCGCGCTCGGGCAGCTTGAACAGGGCCTGCCGCAGCAGGGACAGCATCTGCCCGGACTCGGCCTGGCGCAATGGATCGGGCGACGTGCTGGAAGGCTCGTTGCCGCCATCGTGCTCGGCCAGGGACAGATGCGGTCGCGACTGCGACGAACGCCCGCGATCTGCCAGGCGGTTGCGGGCGATACGATACAGCAGCAGCCGCAACTCGTCGGCACTGTGCGTGCGATAGCGGATCAGCCGCTCCATGCAGTCCTGCGCGATGTCCTCGGCATCCTCCGGCCCAACACCGCGCGTGCGCAGGAAGGCGCACAACGGCGCGCGTTCCTCCCGCACGAACGCAATGAACGCGTCCGCCGGCACGGACAGGTCCGGCGCGCGATGGATCAGAGGAGAGGGGGCGGACAGGGCTGGCCTCGGGCGTCGGTGGCGGGTACGTCTTCGAGTTTTACGCGACGATGACCGGATGGGGAAGAGTGGGCATGGTCCATGATTTCATTGTGAATGCATTCATGTTTCGAGGGCCGGTGCGCTGGGGGAGATCGCGCCACCCGGACGTTGAACTCCTGACCCGTGTGTTGCGGGTGGAGAGAGAACACATGAAGCATTCGAAGTTGAGCCTGGCCCTGGCAGGGCTGATGGGCATCACCGCCATGGCGGCGGTTGATGACGTCATGGCAATGAATTATCACGTGCAGGACGATCGCGTCTTCCTCAGCGGCGGCGTCACCGTTGCCGATGTGGTGGCGCTGCCTGCACTGCTGGCCAAGGCGCAGGCTGAAGGCCGTCCGATCCGTGAAGTCGTGCTGCGTACGTCCAACGGTGGCGCGCTGATCGCCGGCGAGTGGCTGCAGGCAGTGATCCGTACCCAGGGCCTGGACACCATCGTGTCCGGTCACTGCATTTCGTCCTGCTCGATCATGCAGTCCGGCGGCGTCAACCGTTATCTCGGCGGCGATCTGCCGCTGGTCGATTCGGTGCAGATCCATGCTGCCAGCAGTGGTGGCAGGATCACCTACGCTCCGTCGCCGCGCATGACCCAGATCTACACCGGCAACTATGGCGGCGGCATGGATGCCGGCCTGTTGCACAAGGCCATGTACGAAGTGGTGGCGCCCAACGGCCTGCTGGTGTTCCGCGACCCGGCGCGTACCACGGGTACATCGGTCACCTTCGATCCGGATGGCAGCGGCAGCAAGCTGGAGTCGTTCCCGGGCCAGGACATCCGCGGCAACAACATCATCAACACGGCAGGCTACCGTGATCCGGGCGACACCCTCCGTATCACCAGTAACGTCAGTGGCGACATCAACCCGGGCTACCTGCGCACCGCGCGCCAGCTGCAGGCCTTCGTCGATGACGATTTCGCGCGCTGGAACACCGACTGGGCCAGCACCTACATCAATTACGCGGTGAGCCTGTACAACGTCTCCACGCGGGGGCCGAACGGCATCGGCGCACAGTCGCTGCAGCAGCTGCTCGGCGACCCCGACCTCCAGGATGAGCTGCGCGGCCAGCTGCGGCTGGCCGATCTGGACGTTTCGACCCTGGCCAATTCCGCCGGCGTGATCCGTGTCAGCAATGGCGCCACGTGGCGCACCGCCGAAACCACCGGCGCCGATTTCATGCTGGTCGATAACGGCACCATCGCACTGGAGGGCGGTGCGCTGCGCACCCCCGAGCTGCGGGTGATGCCGGGCAGCGTCGTGGTCGGTCACGGTGATATCGCATCGGTGGGCATCGACACCGATGCACTGCTGGATGGCACCGGCCCCTCCTGGCGCGAGGACGGCTTCAACCGCCTGCGCGTGTTCGGCACGTTGATGCCGCGCGGCGGTGATCTGGTGACCCACGGCTACGTCAACATCATGCCCGGCGGCCAGCTGCTGTTCGACGTTACCGAGGCCGGTGGCACCGGCAGTGGCCGCCTGCGCGTCGGCAGCTTCTACGATGACGGTGCCGAGGAGGGCGCGCTGGTGATCGCGCAGGGTGCACACCTGGCGTTGAATGTTGCCCAGGGCTTCTATGCCGGTGCCTACCGCCGCGACCTGGTGGAAGGGCCGATCTACCAGGGCGGCTTCCAGGATGTCGTGCGGCTGGGCGATGCCGGCTACAGCGCCAGCATCACCGGCGGTGAAGTGTTCCGCCCGCGCCACAATTCGCTGCTCAGCTTCAACGTCAACCAGACGGCCGATGGCCTGTGGCTGACCGCCAACCCGGGCTTCGACCAGCTGGGGCTGTTCGCCAACGGCACCTCCGGCGACGGGCTGGGGCGCGCGCTGGCAGCCGCATCGGACCGCCAGGACAGCGGCCTGAAGTCGCTGCTCGGCGCGCTGCAGTTCACCGACCGCGATGTGATCGCACAGCAGGCCGGCGCCCTGCGCGGTGATGCCCATGCCAGCCTGCGCCTGGCCGACAACGCACTGCTGGGCAGCATCGGCAACGTGGTGCAGCAGCACCAGGCGGCGATGCGCAGTGGCGGCGATGCCGATGGACTGGCTTCGCAGGCGGCGCAGTCGGTGTCGGCGCAGCCGGGCATGCGTCATGGCAGCCTGTTCAACCAGTTGGCCATGCATCTGGTCGAACCGGCCGGCGAGGGGACTGGCGGTGGCGGTGCGACGGGACGCAGCCATGGCCTGTGGGCACGCGGTTTCGCCAGCCATGGCCGCATCGACGCCGACGGTGGCGTGGGCGGCCTGAGCCACAACATCGGTGGCATCGTGGTCGGTGCCGACACCCGCCTGGCCGATGACCGCGTCACCCTGGGTGCCAGCGTGGCCGCGGCCGACATGTCGACCAAGGCCAGCGATGGCTCCGGCTTCAGCGGCGACGTGCGCGCGCTGGACGTGGGCGGCTACCTGGACGCGACCTATTCGCGTGGCTACCTGTCAGCGGCCGTGCGCTACACCGATCTGCGCCATGACACCCGCCGCAGCCTCTCCGCCATCGAGGGCCTGCAGCAGCCGCTGCGTGCCCGATACAGCAACGATGCGATCTCGGCGCGGGTCGAACATGCCTTCTCCTTCACCACTGGCAAGGGGCTGGTGATCCAGCCGCTGCTGCCGGTGGTGGACTACGCACGGACGTCGGCAACCCGCTTCAACGAAGGGCAGGGTGCCGGTGCGCTGGCCGGTCGCAGCGGCAGCCTGGAAAGTATCCGCGTGGGTGCCGGCCTGCAGTTGTTCAAGACCTTCGAGGGCAACAACGGCGAGCGCATCACCCCGCGCGCGCGCGTGGTCTGGCAGAAGGAACTGGGTGACACCCAGGCCCGCTACAGCACCGGCTTCGCCGCAGCTCCGGACCTGCTGTTCGGTGCCAGCAGCCAGGCCGTGGGTGAGCAGGTGCTGGCCTGGAACGTGGGCGTGACCAGTCGCGCCAGCGAGCGCCTCTCGATCATGGCCGACTACGTGGGTGAGCGCCGCGACGGGCAGATCCAGAACGGCGTGATGCTGGGCCTGGGCTATCGGTTCTAAGTGGTACCCGGCCCCGGCGATATCCGTATCGCCGGGGCCATCCCATCAGGGCAGGTGCTGCGGTATGGTCGGCAGGGAACTCCAGCCAGGCCCGTCCATGCAGATCGCCGTTTTCAGTGCCCGCCCCTACGATCGTCGCTTCCTGGACGAGGCCAACCAGCGCGATGCGGCCGGGCAGGGCTTTGCGTTCGTGTACTTCGATGCCGCGCTGGACGTGCATACCGCCGCGCTTGCGCAGGACTGCGCCGCCGTCTGCGTGTTCGTCAATGACCGCCTCGACGCGCCGGTTCTGCACGCGCTGCATGCGTTGGGCGTGCGCGCCGTACTGCTGCGCTGCGCCGGCTTCAACAATGTGGATCTGGCCGCCGCGACAGCGCTGGACCTGTTCGTCGCGCGGGTGCCGGCCTATTCCCCCGAAGCCGTGGCCGAGCATGCGCTGGCGCTGGTGATGACGCTCAACCGGCAGACCCATCGCGCCTACAACCGCGTGCGCGAGGGCAACTTCATGCTCGATGGCCTACTCGGGCGCACCCTGCATGGGCGCACGGTCGGCATCGTCGGCACCGGCAAGATCGGCCTGGCCACCGCGCGCATCTTCAACGGCATGGGCTGTACCGTGCTGGGGCACGACCCGTACCCGTCGCCGGCCTTCGCCGGCGTGGGCGACATGGTTGGACTGGATGAAATGCTGGCGCGCGCCGACATCGTCTCGCTGCATTGCCCGCTGACGCCCGATACCCAGCACCTGATCAACGACGCCTCGCTGGCGCGGATGAAGACCGGCGCGATGCTGGTCAACACCTCGCGCGGCGCGCTGGTGGATACCCATGCGGTGATCCGCGCGCTGAAGTCGCGGCGGCTCGGCCATCTGGCCATCGATGTCTACGAGCAGGAAAGCGCACTGTTCTTCCAGGACCTCTCGGGCGAGATCATCGACGACGAGGCCTTCCAGCGCCTGATGACCTTCCCCAACGTGCTGGTGACCGGCCATCAGGGCTTCTTCACCGTGGAGGCGCTGCAGGAGATCTCGGCGATCACGTTGGGGAACCTGCAGGATTTCGCCGAGGGGCGGCTGTGTGCGAACCGGGTGGAGGCGTAGTAGACACGCTGCGGAAATAGGCCTCGCCCAGTCCCATCAGTGGGAATCAACTGGCCATCAGTGGACGCATCGCCGGTAGTTATGCCTATCGTGCCTTTGCATGCAATGACGCAGGGTGCAGCGCGGCAAGCGCCGCAGGCGCGATCATCGTGACATTGCCACCGGTCCAAGCCACGGGGATCAATCTCGGGGGTGTGAGCTACAGTTCAACCGTGAGCATGTGGTGGGGCGCAATCCCCGCCGCGACGAGTTACCAGTTGATGGAACAGCTCAATGGCGGTGGCTTCGGACTCGCCCAGGAAGACGGCGCGACCGCCGTGGCCCGAGGCGGCCGCTGGCCGGGGCAGTGGGACTACCAGGTGCGTGGCTGCAATGTCGCCGGTTGCGGACCGTGGTCCGCGGTGGCGGGCGTGCGCGTGATTGGCCCTCCGGCGACCCCGGTTCTGCGCGTGCCGGATGGGGTGGGAATCGGCGCGGCTTACTCGATCTCCCTGCTGGAAGTGGCGGACGCGACGCGCTATGAAATCGACGAAAGTACTGACGGCGCCAACTGGTCGCTGATTGCGGGAGATCGAGCCGTTTCCCTCAGCAAGGGCGGCGGAGGCAACTTCTACTACCGTGGTCGTGCTTGCAATCCCGCAGGCTGCAGTCCCAGTTCTGCTGCTGGCCTGGTTGCGATTTCCAGTGCGCCGGCCGTACCCACGGGTGTGAGGATCGTAAAGAGCGGTCCCAACATCTGTTCGGTCATCTGGAATGCGTCGCCGGGTGCTACCTACTACAACATGCGATCAAGCAGCGGCGGCGCGACCTACAAGGCGGAAGGCATCGGGTACGACCTCGATACACGCTGCCAGGGTGGCTACAAGGTGCGTGCCTGCAATGCGCAGGCGTGCTCGGCCTGGTCGAACTGAGGTGGGCGCGATGAACGCAGGAATGAAGATGCTGGTGAGTCGAACCGTAGGTGGGGCCGCGCTGATTCTGGGTGGACTGTTCAATCAGGCTGCTGCGGAGACGATTACCTATATCCATACCGATGCGTTAGGGTCACCGGTCGCTGAGACTGACTCGGCTGGCATCGTTATCCGACGTACCACCTATGAGCCCTATGGTGCTGTGATTGGTGGGTCCGTCGCTGATGGGCCTGGTTATACCGGGCATGTGACCGATGCCTCGACAGGCTTGAGCTACATGCAGCAACGGTACATGGATTCACAGTTGGGTGTGTTTCTAAGTGTGGATCCTGTGACGGCCTATGGGGGGACTATGGCGCAGTTCAACAGGTACAGGTATGGAAATGGAAGTCCGTATCGATTCGTTGACCCAGATGGACGTATCGGATGCACTGGAACCAGAATCCAAGGCGTCTGCGATTCTGGCGGTGTCGCGGGTTTGCGAACGTCCGCGCGAAGCCCTGTCGACGATAAGCGAGAAACTGGCGCTCCGAGGATGGCAATATCCAATGCATCATCCAGGGAGTACAAGGAATCCGATTCAAATGGCGAGAAAAAGCAGATTGTGAATGCAATCGGTCTGCTGCCCACGTGGAAAGCCAAGTCTGCAGCCGACAGAGCACTGGCTGCGGCGGTGGAGTCAGGCCTCCCAGGGCAGCACAATGGCAAGGGAGACGCATTTCGACATTGTCTTTGGTCATGTGACATGGCGAACACAATTGGTCAGAACAGCGCTAAGTCTGTTGGCGACATACACGAAGCATGGAGTAGCGGCCCAAGACGCGAGGTGCGTATGGACCTTTTCAATAATGAAGTTGGACGAAGGTATAGTGGTTCTGGACGCACGTGCGCGGCCGCATGCATGTCAGGAGTTGGAGACGGGTCGCTCAGCACCGACGTAGAGGAGTGGGGAAAATGAGAGGTTTGATCTTGCTGGCGGCGGGGCTGTTGTCCCTCATTGGCTGCAGTTCGCCACCGGGTCTCGGGGTAAGTTTGAGCAATGAATCTGGTGAGGCGATCTATCAGGTCAGATTGCAGGCCGGAGGAAGCACGTTTGGCACCGACCAGTTGCCGGCGGGTGAGAAGGCGTCTGGCAGTCTGGACGTTGTCACGGATTCGGCGGCGGAAGTTGTGTATCGGCGATCACCTCAGTCGGAGGAGATCCATTGCGGCGGGGATGTTTATGTTGCTGCCGGTGCTCGTCAGACATTGGTCGTTGTCGTGGGCAAGGATGGATGCGCGTTCAGGATCCAGTAGATGGGGGGAAAGCAAGTGGATGTGGGAGGGCGGCCAAGATTGTTAAAGGTAGAGCGATGGGTTGGAAGAACATGGTGCTGCCTGGCTGCTGTCTGCCCTAGAAGACTCCCGTCGCGCCAATGCTCAGGTACTTCTGGAACACGCCCGATGTGACACCGCGCCAGCTGAAGAATTGAGGAGGATGCGGCAGACGACCCGCTCGCAGCGGAAATCCCGAGGGTGTAGCAGATCGTCTTGGCTGTGCCCTCAAGGCAATTGACCTTGGCGCCTGACAGCCACTAGAATAGCCAGCTAAGCCGGAATAGCTCAGTTGGTAGAGCGGCGCATTCGTAATGCGTAGGTCGCAGGTTCGACTCCTGTTTCCGGCACCAGTTGTAGAAAAGCCCCGGCCTTTGGTCGGGGCTTTTTTGTTTGGCCGATTAGCGGCGCGACGCTATCAACGCCGCGCCATCCCCGCATCCTTCGCCAGCCACCACGCCAGCTGCCGGAGATAACCACCTGCAGCTCCCGCCAATGCGCCGATCAGCAGGCGTGCAAGCATCGTGGCCCCGTGCGCGGCCCGCTCCCGTACCCAAGGCAGCACCGCCACCACCTGTGCACCCAGCAACAGCATCAGCACGTCCAGCCCCAGCGCGTCCACCACAGGCAGCAACGGCAGCAGATCCGGATTGCAGGCCAGCACGATCACCAGCGCAGCACCCAGCACGGCCATCAGGCGGCGCCCAGTGGGCAGGGTAGTCCAGTGCAGCAGTCGGCTGATCAGGCGCATGGCATTCCTTGTGTCACGTGTGGGAGTCCTCGTCAGGCTCAATCGGGCGCACCGGCTGCCGCAGCACGGTTTTCAACCGCGCCGCGTCGGTCCTGCGCGGGTCGCTCAGGTAGATCTCATGATGGGGGCCGGCAAAGGTGTATCCCAATGCGGGCATCAGTTCGTCATGCAGATGCGCCAGGGTGGGCCCTTCGTCATCGTAGGCGCCCACGTGCAAGGTCTGCAGGCTGGGGCCCTCGGCAAGGACTTCATGGCGAAGGCTGGGCGGAGCCTCTCCCAGCTTGGTGCGCGCCTTGCTGATCGCGGCCTGCCACTGTGCAGGGGCGATGCCCTCGGGCGTGCGGATCATTACGGTCCAGGCCCACTCATCCTTCCGCCGCGCGACGAAGCTGGCCGGATCCTCGGCGCTCCACAGTGCTTCCAGCGGCGGCACCACGTGGTCCTGTCCTTCGGCCTTCAGCGCGAACTTCAGTGCATAGCTAACCGAATACAGCCACTGCACGGCCTGCAGGTAGGCGGGGGCCGTGTTCGGGTCGCCGCGACCATCGACCATCACGTAGGGCAGGGGCGGTACATCGATCCGTACGAACCGGCCGGTCGGCGGTTGATAGAGCGTTCGGTCGCGCTTCCTGAAGTCGATCTTGTCCAAGGGCCTTCCTCCTGCGCCGAGCATCCCATGCCGGCTACCCGCCAGCACGCCTGAACAGGTTCAGACGACTTTGCCGAACGAGTCCGGACCGCCGGCCAGCACCCGACGCTAGGATGCCGCCCCCGGGTGTTCTGCCCGCCGCGCCTGCGCGGTGCGACAACGTGTCGCAGCCAGAATCGGGCCTTTCCTGCGCTCGATCATTGTCAATGCCTTTCTTAAATGGTGGGTGACGGCCTAAAATTGAAAGGCTGACTCGACCCCACCTCCCTGCCTGTCTTCCGGACCGGTGGGACCGGCTTTGGCCGGAACAGGCAGGACGGGGAACGGCATTCCCTCGCAATTGGATCGACCGATGATTCCGTTGAAAACCCTTGGGCGCTGGTTGCGCCCGGGCCTGCTGCTGTCGTTGCTGGTGATGCTCACCGGTTGCGATGCGGTGGCCATCCTCAGTCCGAAGGGCCAGATCGGCCAGGATGAGAAGACCCTGCTGATCACGGCCACCGTGCTCATGCTGCTGGTCGTCATCCCGGTCATCATCATGACCCTGACCTTCGCGTGGAAGTATCGCGCCTCCAACACCAAGGCCCGTTACGAGCCGAAGTGGTCCCACTCGACGGCGATCGAGGTGGTGGTGTGGTCCATTCCCTGCATGATCGTGCTGGTGCTGGCGGTCCTGACCTGGCGCTCGTCGCACGCACTGGACC
This sequence comes from Stenotrophomonas sp. 85239_Sma, assembly GCF_056481725.1. NCBI lineage: Bacteria > Pseudomonadati > Pseudomonadota > Gammaproteobacteria > Lysobacterales > Lysobacteraceae > Stenotrophomonas > Stenotrophomonas sp. 85239_Sma. The sequence continues at coordinate 1,304,547 of NZ_CM151163.1, forward strand.
CGTATCGTCCGCTGGATTCGGACGTCAAGCCGGTCACCATCGAGGCGATCTCGCTGGACTGGAAATGGCTGTTCATCTATCCGGAAGAGAAGGTGGCGGTCGTCAACGAAATCAAGTTCCCGGTCAACACGCCGCTGAACTTCAAGATCACGTCCGATTCGGTGATGAATGCCTTCTTCATCCCGCACCTGGGCAGCATGATCTACTCGATGGCTGCGATGGAGACCAAGCTCCACCTGATCGCCAACGAGACCGGTGAATTCCCGGGCATGTCCTCGCACTACAGCGGCGCGGGCTTCGCCAAGATGCACTTCACCGCCTACTCGGTTACCGACGCCGAATACCGCCAGTGGCTGGACCAGGTCCGTGCCGGCGAGCAGACCCTGGACAAGGCCTCGTTCAAGGCCCTGGGCGAAGCACGCAATGCCGAGTGGTATCCGGTCACCTACTTCGGCAAGACCGAAGAAGGCCTGTTCGACTGGGTCATCGCCAAGCACATGGGCGACAACAAGCATTACGGCATGAAGCACTCGCACGCTGGTGCCGCCGCTGCCGATGCCGCCAGCCATGAAGCGCACGAGGGCCATGCCCCCAGTGACGCGCATGATTCCAAGGAATCGGGTGAAAACCTGGATGCCAACGAACACGAACACGCAGGCCATGCCGGCCACGCGGGTTCGGGAGAATGAACATGTTGGGAAAACTCTCTCTTGAGTCGATCCCCCACGATCCGATCGTGCTGACCACCCTGGTCGGCGCGGTGCTGGGTGGCCTGGGCGTCATGGCCCTGATCACCAAGTTCAAGCTGTGGGGCTACCTGTGGAAGGAGTGGTTCACCTCGGTGGACCACAAGAAGATCGGCGTGATGTACCTCATCGTCGCCTTCGTCATGCTGCTGCGCGGTTTCTCCGACGCGATCATGATGCGTACCCAGCAGGCCATCGCCGTCGGTGGTTCCGAGGGTTACCTGCCGCCGCACCACTACGACCAGATCTTCACCGCCCACGGCGTGATCATGATCTTCTTCGTGGCGATGCCGCTGATCACCGGCCTGATGAACCTGGCCGTGCCGTTGCAGATCGGTGCGCGCGACGTCGCGTTCCCGTTCGTCAACTCGCTCAGCTTCTGGCTGTTCGTGTCCGGTGCGGTGCTGATCATGCTGTCGCTGTGGATCGGTGAGTTCGCTGCCACCGGCTGGCTGGCGTTCCCGCCGCTGTCGGGCATCGAATACAGTCCAAGCGTCGGCATGGACTATTACATCTGGGGTCTACAGGTGGCGGGTTTGGGTACCACGCTCAGTGGTATCAACTTCTTCATCACCATCCTCAAGATGCGCACCCCGAGCATGAAGCTGATGCAGATGCCGGTGTTCACCTGGACCGCCCTGGTGACCAACGTGCTGATCGTCGCGGCCTTCCCGGTGCTGACCATCACCCTGGTGCTGCTGACCCTGGACCGTTACCTGGGTACGCACTTCTTCACCAATGACGGTGGCGGCAACGCCATGCTGTACATCAACCTGATCTGGATCTGGGGCCACCCGGAGGTGTACATCCTGGTCCTGCCGGCGTTCGGTGTGTTCTCCGAAGTCATCGCGACCTTCTCGCGCAAGGCGCTGTTCGGCTACAAGGGCATGGTCTACGCCACCGCCTGCATCGGCGTGCTGTCGTTCATCGTGTGGCTGCACCACTTCTTCACCATGGGTTCGGGCGCCAACGTCAATGCCTTCTTCGGCATCACGACGATGATCATCTCGATCCCGACCGGTGTGAAGATCTTCAACTGGCTGTTCACCATGTTCCGCGGCCGCGTGCACTTCACCACCCCGGTGCTGTGGACCATCGGCTTCATGGTCACCTTCGTCATCGGCGGCATGACCGGCGTGATGCTGGCGATCCCGGCCATCGACTTCGTGCTGCACAACAGCCTGTTCCTGATCGCCCACTTCCACAACGTCATCATCGGCGGCGTGGTGTTCGGCATGTTCGCCGGCATCACCTACTGGTGGCCGAAGATGTTCGGCTTCCGCCTCAACGAGTTCTGGGGCAAGTGCGCGTTCTGGTGCTGGTTCATCGGCTTCTACGTGACCTTCATGCCGATGTACGTGCTGGGCTTCATGGGCATGACCCGTCGTCTGCAGAGCACGGTCAACCCGGCCTATGAGCCGCTGCTGCTGGTCGCCGCTGCAGGTGCCTTCATCGTCGGCGCCGGCATCCTGTGCCAGATCATCCAGGTGGCCGTGTCGATCCGCGACCGCAAGAAGACCGTCGACCTGACCGGCGACCCGTGGGATGCCCGTACGCTGGAGTGGGAAACCTCTTCGCCGCCGGCCTTCTACAACTTCGGCACCCTGCCGGAAGTCACCGAACTGGACGATTTCTGGGAGCGCAAGCAGCGTGGTGAAGCCTGGCCGAAGCCGGCCAAGTACACCGACATCCACATGCCGCGCAATACCGGCACGGGCGTTGTCATCGGTGCCTTCAGCCTGGTGTTCGGCTTCGCGATGATCTGGCACATCTGGTGGCTGGCCATCGTCGGCTTCGTCGGCATGATCGCCACGTTCATCTACCGCACCTTCGACCAGGACGTGGACTACTGGGTCCCGGCCGCCGAGGTGGAACGCATCGAGAACGAACACCGCAAGCACCTGGAAGCCCAGGGGCTGGTGAAGTCGGAGCTGAAGGCATGAGCACCAATACCTCGACCCTGAGCCACGGGCACGCCGCGCACGCGGCGGCCCATGGCCATGACGACCACGAGCACCACGACACCGGCGGCAATACCGTCTTCGGTTTCTGGGTGTACCTGATGAGCGACTGCCTCATCTTCGCCTCGCTGTTCGCCACCTACGTGGTGCTGGCCGGCGGAACCGATGGTGGCCCCACCGCGAAGGACCTGTTCGAGCTGCCGTTCGTGGCGTGGGAAACCGCGCTGCTGCTGACCTCGTCGCTGACCTTCGGCCTGGGCATGATCGCCATGCACCGCAAGCAGATGGGCCAGATGTACCTGTGGCTGGGCATCACCTGGCTGCTGGGCTTCGGCTTCATGTGCATGGAAGTGTGGGAATTCCAGCACCTGATCCACCAGGGCTACGGTCCGGACCGCAGTGCCTTCCTGTCGGCGTTCTTCGCCCTGGTCGGTACCCACGGCCTGCACGTCAGCGCCGGCCTGCTGTGGCTGCTGGTGATGTTCGTGCAGCTGAAGAAGTACGGCCTGACCCCGACCAACAAGACCCGCATGGCGTGCCTGAGCCTGTTCTGGCACTTCCTGGACCTGATCTGGATCGGCGTGTTCTCCGTCGTCTACCTCAATGGAGCGCTGTAATGGCACATGACAACCATGCACACGATCACGGCACCGGCGGCGAAAGCCACGGCAGCGTGAAGTCGTACCTGATCGGCTTCGTGCTGGCGGTGGTGCTGACCGTCATCCCGTTCTGGATGGTGATGTCGGGTGACTTCTCGCGCACCGTCAACGGTGTGGTGATCGCGGTCACCGCGGTGCTGCAGATGCTGGTCCACCTGGTGTTCTTCCTGCACCTGGACCGCTCTTCGGAAAGCCGCTGGAACGTCAACGCTGCGGCCTTCACCGTCGTGGTGATCGGCATCATCGTGGCCGGCACCCTGTGGGTCATGCACAACATGAACGTGCACATGATGCACTGACGTCCTCGCGACGTTGCCACGCAGAAAGGCCGCCCTCGGGCGGCCTTTTTGTTGGCGGCTGGATGGGGTCGGATCCCTGGCCGCAGGCCAGGGCTCTGACCCCGCGGCCCGGTAGATTCAGGCCACGCGTGGATGGGGTTGCGTGGATGGGGTCAGAGCCCTTGCCTGCGGCCAGGGCCCCGACCCCGAAACTGGGGCCTCAGCCCACCCGGCGCAGGAATTCCTCGGCGTCCATCGGCCGGCCCAGGTGGTAGCCCTGCAGCTGGTCGCAGCCAAGTTCGCTCAGGTACTCGCGCTGCGCCTGCGTTTCCACGCCCTCGGCGACCACCTGCAGCTGCAGGGTGCGGCCCAGCGCGATGATCGACGAGACGATGGCGGCGTCTTCGTCATTGCGCTCCAGGTCGTGCACGAACGCACGGTCGATCTTCAGTTCGGTGGCCGGCATGCGCTTGAGGTACAGCAGGCTGGAATAGCCGGTGCCGAAATCATCGATGGCGATGTGCACGCCCATCGCGGTCAGGTCGTTGAGTATCGCCAGGCTGGCATCGACGTCCTTCATCGCCGTGGTCTCGGTGATCTCCAGGGTCAGCCGGGCCGGCTCGATCCGGTGCCGCTCCAGCACTTCGCGCACGCTGTCCAGCAGCACCGGCGAGGCGAACTGCAGCGGCGACAGGTTCACCGCCATCGACCATTCCGCATGCCCGGCCTCGTGCCATGCGCGCAGCTGCGCGCAGGCGCGGTCCAGTACCCAGTCGCCGATCGGCAGGATCAGGCCGCTGCGCTCGGCGATGGGAATGAACACATCCGGTGCGAGCAGGCCGAGCTCCGGGTGCTGCCAGCGCAGCAGCGCTTCGGCGCCGGTGGCCGGTGCGCCCGCGGCGGGGAACTTGGGCTGGTAGTGCAGGACCAGTTCGTCGCGGGCGATGGCCTTGCGCAGGTCCTGCAGCAGGCGCAGCTGGCGGTTGGCACTGAGCTGCATCGACGGGGTGAAGAAGGTGTAGCCGTTCCGGCCGGTTTCCTTGGTGTGGTACATCGCCGCATCGGCATGCGCCATCAGCTCGCGCTCATTGCTGGCATCGTCCGGGTACAGGGCAATGCCGAGGCTGGCACTGACCTGCAGTTCGGCCGCGTCCAGCGTGAACGGTTCGCCGGCGGCGGCGATGATGCGCTCGGCCACCACCACCGCATCGTCGGGAATATCGATGGCCAGCACGATCACGAACTCGTCGCCGCCGAGGCGGGCGAACGTATCCTGGGGCCGCAGCAGGCCGCCGATGCGCTGCGCCACCGCCACCAGCAGGCGGTCGCCGAGCTGGTGGCCATAGGCATCATTGACCGCCTTGAAACCGTCCAGGTCGCAGAACATCACCGCCACCGCATGGTTGCGGCGCCGCGCCTTCTCGATGGCCTGCTCGATGCGGTCCTGCAGGAGCATGCGGTTGGGCAGCTGGGTCAACGGGTCATGCAGTGCGGCCTGGATCAGCTTGTTGTTGGCGTGCGCCAGCGAGTCGGCCAGCAGCCCGGTGCGCACGCGCATCTGCCGGTCGAACAGCGAGGCCACCAGGGCGATGCCCAGCGTGGCCACGGTGGTGACGATCACCAGCACCGCCAGCCAGCGCGTGTCGATGCCGCCACTGCCGACGGCGCCACAGATGCTGCCCTCGGCGAAGCGCGCCGCGGCCATGCCGGTGTAGTGCATGCCGACGATGGCCAGGCCCATCACCAGCGATGCAAGCGCGCGCAGGAGCAGCGTATGGCGGTGCTCGGCGCGCAGGCGGAAGGCGATCCACAGGGCGGCGCCGGCGGCACCGATGGCCACCGCGATGGAGGCGGCAAACCAACCCGGGTGGTAGTCGATGCCGGGCTGCATGCGCATCGCTGCCATGCCCAGGTAGTGCATGGTGGCGATGCCCAGGCCCATCAGCACGGCCCCGGCCAGCAGCCGTCGCCACGGCAGGCTGGGCCGCGACACCAGCCACAGCGCATAGGCGGAAGCACCGATCGACACCGCCAGCGAGTACAGGGTGATGCCAAGGTCGTAACCCACCGGGATCGGCAGGTCGAAGGCGAGCATGCCGATGAAGTGCATCGACCAGATGCCCAGCCCCATGGCCGCCGCGCCCCCGGCCAGCCACCAGCGGGCCACGCGGCCCTCGGCCGTGGCCAGTCGCCCGGCCATGTCCAGCGCTGTGTACGAAGCAAGAATGGCCACCAACAGGGAGATGATGACCAGGCTCTGACTGTAACTGCCAGTCATGTTGAATCCAGTGGGGAGGGAGGGGCGCCCGCAAGGCGCACGCCCGCGACCCCTATCGGCGCGGGTGGGCAGGACTTGAGCGGTCGCAGCACCTGCGACCCGGCTCGGCTATCCTGCCACGCCTGTTCCCGTTGCTGGAAATCATCCGATGGCAAAAGCCCGCACCGCCTACGTCTGCAATGAATGCGGCGCCGAATTCAGCAAGTGGCAGGGCCAATGCACCGAGTGCAACGCCTGGAACTCGCTGTCGGAAATCGTGCTGGAAAGCGCGGCGGCGGCCAAGGCGCCGGCCTCGCGCCGGGCGGGCTGGGCCGGCAAGATCGACCCGCCGAAGATCACCGCCCTGAAGGACGTGGAGCAGACCGAGCATCGCCGGGTCTCCACCGGCATCGGCGAGTTCGACCGCGTGCTGGGCGGTGGCCTGGTCGAGGGCGCGGTGGTGCTGGTCGGTGGCGATCCGGGCATCGGCAAGTCGACCCTGCTGCTGCAGGCGGTAGCGAAGATGGCGGCCGAGCTGCCGGTGCTGTACGTCACCGGCGAGGAATCACTGGCGCAGGTGGCCGGCCGCGCGCACCGGCTGGAGCTGCCGCTGGACGGGGTCAACGCACTGGCCGAAACCGGGGTCGAATCGATCCTGCAGCATGCGTCCAAGGCCGGCCCGCGGCTGATCGTGGCCGACTCCGTGCAGACCCTGTGGACCGAGAGCCTGACCGCTGCGCCGGGCTCGGTCAGCCAGGTGCGCGAGAGCGCGGCGCGGCTGGTGCGTTTTGCGAAGGAGACCGGGACCGCCGTGTTCCTGGTTGGCCACGTCACCAAGGAGGGCGGCATCGCTGGCCCGCGCGTGCTCGAGCACATGGTCGACGCGGTGCTGTACTTCGAGGGTGAGAGCGGCAGCCGCTTCCGCCTGCTGCGTGCGTTCAAGAACCGCTTCGGCGCGGTCAACGAACTGGGCGTGTTCGCGATGGGCGACAAGGGCCTGAAGGAGGTCTCCAATCCGTCGGCGATCTTCCTGTCCGGCGGCAGCACCCACCAGCCGGGCAGCTGCGTGATGGTCACCCGCGAGGGCACCCGGCCGCTGCTGGTGGAGGTGCAGGCACTGGTTGATGCGTCGCCGCTGTCGAACCCGCGCCGTGTCGCGGTCGGCCTGGAGCAGAACCGCTTGGCCATGCTGCTGGCGGTACTGCATCGCCACGGTGACGTGCTGGTCGGCGACCAGGACGTGTTCGTCAACGTGGTCGGTGGCATCCGCGTGCAGGAGACCGCCGCCGACCTGCCGGTGCTGCTGGCGGTGCTGTCCTCGCTGCAGGATCGGCCGTTGGCGGAAAAGACCATTGCCTTCGGCGAGGTAGGCCTGTCCGGCGAGATCCGTCCGGTGCCCAATGGCGAAGACCGCCTGCGCGAGGCCGCCACCCATGGCTTCAAGCGCGCCATCGTGCCCAAGGCCAATGCGCCCAAGGGGGGCTCGGTGAAAGGCATGGAAGTGATCGCGGTGGAGCGCCTGTCCGAGGCCATCGACGCGGCGTGATGCCCTTGCTGTAGGCGCACAGACGTCAAACACGGCAAGGGTCAGCTTCCCTGTGCTAGTTTTTCCCGCTCGACGAAGACGCCCCCTCGCGTCTTTCCGTGCCCAGGAGTAAACGATTACATGCAGGACACCGCGTTCACCACGCCCGACGCCGAGATCCGGCGTGCCGGCGTCGATCTCAATGGACTGATGACGGTGCTGGGCAAGCACCTGTATTCCACCCCGGTGGTGGCGCTGCGTGAGCTGGTGCAGAACGCGCACGACTCGATCATCCGCCGCCGCATCGAACAGCCTGGCATCGAGGTGCCTTCGCGCATTTCGGTGCAGGTCGATGCCGGTGCCGGCGTGCTGCGCATCACCGATACCGGTGCCGGCCTGACCCGCCAGGAGATCCACGATTACCTGGCCACCGTCGGCGTTGGTTATACCCGTGGCCTGCGCCAGGGCGGCGAGGATGATGAGGGCCTGATCGGCATGTTCGGCCTCGGCTTCCTGTCGGCCTTCGTGCTGGCGCGCCGGGTCAGCGTGCGTACCACCTCGTACCAGGCGCCGGATCTGGGCCATCTGTACGTGTCCAGCAACGCCGAGCAGTACACCGTCAGCGAGGTGCCGGCACGCGCGGTGGGGACCGAGGTGGAGCTGGAGCTGCATCCGGACTTCCTGCCGCTGGCCAACGAGGCGCGCCTGCACGAGGTGCTGGGCCGCTACTGCGCGTTGCTGTCCGAGCCGATCTTCATCGGCGCTGCGGGCGAGGCGATCAATCCCGAGCCGCCGCCGTGGCGCGGCCAGGGGGATGTCGCCGTGCATCCGGTGCAGGCGCGTCGCCAGGCGCTGCAGTTCGCCGCGCGCTTCGAGCACGACTTCGAGCCGATCGTCACCGTGCCGCTGCGCGCCGATGGCAGCAGCGATGCCACCGGCCTGCTGTGGGTGCAGGACGGCGCCACCTATGGCACCAGCGACAACCGAAACCTGTCGGTGTTCGTGCGCGGCATGCTGCTGGACGACGACGCTCGTGACCTGCTGCCGCCGTGGGCCGGCTTCATCGGCGGGGTGATCGAATCCTCGCGGCTGACCCCCACCGCCAGCCGCGAAGACCTGCAGCGCGATGACCAGTACCGCGCCGTGCAGCATGCCTTGCTGGAGGCGCTGATCGAAGGCCTGGCCGACGTTGCGAAGCAGCAACCGGAAGCGTGGCGGCGCGTGTTGAGCCGCCACAACGAGGCGCTGCTGGGCGCGGCGCTGTGCGATGACCGCCTGTTCGACCTGCTGCTGGAGCACGTGCGCGTGCCGACCTCGCAGGGCGACCTGCCGGCCAGCGCGTTGCCGGCGCGTGGCGCGGTGCACGTCATCCTCGACAATGGCGGTGGTTTCGAAGAGATGCTGTTCCGCGCGATGGGCGTACCGGTCGCGCATGGTCATCGCTATGCGGTGGTGCCGTTCCTGCGGCGCTGGGCCCAGGCCAAGGGCCTGCGCCTGGTCGAACTCGGCACCGAGCAGGGCAACCGCGCGCTGTTCCGTACGGATGACAGCCTTGATGAGACGCAGCTGGCGTGGCTGCGCGAGCAGCTGGGTGACGGCGAGCAGCTGCTGCCGGCGCGCTTCAGCCCGGAGGCGCTGCCCGTGGTGGTGGTGCCCGACCGCGAAGCCGAATTGAAGCAGCGCCTGGAGGATGACGAGAACGACAAGCGCGTATCGATGGCGGCGCTGCGCCTGGCCCGGCAGTTCACCGCGCGCATCGAATCGCGTGCACCCTCGCGGTTGTACCTCAATCTCGACAACCCGGCGGTGCAGGCGCTGCTGCGCGCCCAGCGCGAGGGCCATCCACAGGCCGAAGCCGCAGCGCGCCTGCTGCGCTCGCTGAAGATCATCGTCGCTGCACAGGGCCGTCCCCTGGCCCGGGCAGCGACCGCCACGCCAGGCCCGGATCTCAATGGCGCCTTTACCGATATCGCCGGTGCCCTGCAGCAGATGCTGCGCTGAGCACCGCACCCTCTCATCCAGCCTTCGCTAGACAGGAGCACTTACCCCATGGACATCTGGAACTGGGTCGAAAAACTGCAGGGAGACCTGCGCCAGGCCGGCCAGGCGCAGAACGCGCACCTGCTGAACCGCCTCGCCGACGAGGTCAGTGAGCTGCAGATCGATCGCGTCGATGCACTGCTGCCCGAAGCGCGTGCGCTAGGCAAGGCGCTCGACAACCCCTGGGTCGATGTCTACGTCGGCCACTGGGCGCTGCGCAACCGCGTCGGCAACCGCGTGGAAGGCGAGAGTGCACTTGGCGAAGCCGTAGCGCTGTTCGAGCGCGCACACCGCGAGGACACGCTGGAATGCCCGCAGTCGATCTGCGTGACCCAGGACCTGGCGGCCTGCTACGGCAACATCGATGGCCCGGGCTGGGTGCCCGAGCGCATCGAGGTGTGCGACGAGACCCTCGGCCGCATCGATCCCAGCTGGGCCTGCTTCCAGTGCCTGAGCTGCGAGAAAGCCGATGCGCTGCTCGACGACGGCCGTGGCCAGGAGGCGCTGGATTACCTGCAGGTGCAGTCCGATGCGATCGAGGCCTGTGGCAAGGAAGTGTTCGACAGCTTCCCGGAGATGCAGATCAAGATCCTGCTCGCGGTCGGCCGGGCCGAAGAGGCGCTGGCACTGATCGAGAAACGCGAGGCCGAAGTGGCGGCTTCGGGTGAGTACGAACCGGCCAACTGCACGGTGCCGCGCCGCCTGTCCAAGGCGTGGGCGCTGGCGCAGCTGGGTCGCGACGAAGCGGCGCTGCAGCAGCTGGTGCCGTGGAGCGAGCTGACCCCGAACTACTGGCGGCTGTGGGCGAACACCGCCGCAGCGCTGTGCCAGCGCGACCCGGCACGCAATACGTGGGACCTGGGCACGCGCTTCAACACGATCATCGAGCACTTCGCCCGGGTCGGTTCGCATCGCCTGCTGATCGAAGTCGCGGCGCTCAGCCTGGAGCTGGCGTTGCAGCGGGGGGCGCGCTGGGTAGCACAGCGCCAGCTGGAACTGGCCCGCACCCATCTTGCGCAGCTGCGGCAGGACCGTGGCGCAGCTGCCCTGGTGGCCGGCCTGGCCGCACGCATCGACGCCTTGCCGGATGTCGCACCGCTGCCGGTGCCGGCCGCCGAACTGCTGGCATGGCTGGAGGCGCAGGGGGAGCAGAACCAGGCGCGCGACCCGGAGCGTGAGGCGCAGTGGCTGCTGCAGGCACAGGCGCAGCTGCCCGATTACGAGGCCTTGGCCGAGATGGCCGCCTCTGCGCTGAGCGCCTGTGGTGCACAGACCGAAGCGCGTGCATTGCTGTGGCGCTTCGTGCGCGCACACACGCAGGATGACGGTCCGGCCGCCTATACGTTGATGCGCTGGCTGGCCGAGCAGGGCGACGACGATGGCCTGCGCCAGTTGGCCGACCTCTATCGCGGCAGCGTGCCGGTGTTCGCGCACTGGTGCGACGTGCAGCGCGCCCGTCGGGTGTCCGACTGGCCGGCGCTGGAGCGGGCCGCGCAGGCGCTGCTGGCGGCATCGCCGGGTTCGCACGGTGCACGTGGCACGTTGGCACGGATGTACATGGAAACCGGCCGCTTCAGCGAGGCCCAGGCCTGCTATGCGCAGCTGGTGGAGTTGCTGGAAGAACCCAACGCGGCACATTGGGACCATATGAGTGCAGCCAGCGCGGCACGCGACTGGGATGCGGTGCGCCGCTCGGCCGCCGCAATCGGCATGGAGCTGTCCAGCCAGGAGGGCGTGGTCGAGGAGCCGTGGGGTTGGGTGATCATCCGCAGCGAAGAGAATGGCGAGCCGATGGAGTACTACGCGCGCCGCAGTGGTCCGGTCACCGCGCGTATCGTCGAGAACGCACCGGCCAACCGTGCCCAGCAGGTGGGCGACTGGGTGGTGTTCGATGCTGCGCTGGTGCACCCGGCGCCGGAGGAGGAGGAAGCGCGCGAGCACTTCATCCCGACCTATGCGCAGGTGCATGTGCTGGAGCGCGGCGGCTTCGCCCGCAGCTGGCTGATCGACGGCGCGCACCCGGGCGAAGAGGCCTGGAACGCCTTCGTTGCTGCGGCCGAGGCGCAGGGCTGGCAGGTGTGGTCGCACAGCCGCCCGGACTACACGGTCACCGACCCCGGCATGGAGGAAGGCACCCTGCCGGGCCTGCTGTTCACCGTCGCCCAGCCGCAGGACCATGCGCCGCTGGCGCTGCACCGTTTCCTGCAGCAGGAGACCGCGAAGTGGCCGCATCCGCATTGCTGGCTGCGATTGGCCGAAGCCTGTGACCAGGACCGCCAGCCGCATCTGGATGTGATCGAGCGTTACGGGTTGTAAGCTCCAGGCTCGTGTAGAGCCGAGCCTGTGCTCGGCTCTACAACGAATCATCATCACCAAGGAACGCGAAATGCGCAGGACAGGGATGTTCATGATCGCCGGGCTGCTGCTGGCCGCCAACGTGCAGGCGTCACCAGCCTGCCAGGAACCCGTGGCTGTGGCCCGCGCCTTCTACCAGGCAACGACGGGCGATGGCGACCTGCTGGAGCCGCCCCCGGCGCTGGTCAGCCCCGCCTTCGGCAAGGCACTGCGCGGCGAGCGCGCCTGCCAACAGCGGGAAGAAGGCATCTGCATGATCGATTCCGATCCGTGGCTGGATGCGCAGGACGGCGACATCGAAACCCCGGTGCGTTACAGCTGGAAAGAGGCGTCGGCCACCGCCGGCCGGGTCGAGATGCGCTATTCGGTATGGAAGAAGGCCTACGTGACCCGCCTGCCGATGGTGCGCCAGGGGCAGGGCTGCTGGCAGGTCGATGACATCCTCACCAACAGCGGCCGCTCGGTGCGGAAGATTCTGGCCCAGACGGTGCCCTGAACCGCCTGCGGCATCCACGCAGGGTGCGGCCCAGTTGCGGGCCAGCGGCCGGCACTACCGGGGCGGGGGCCGACCGTTGGTCGGCATGCCTTATCGCGTATGCCCGAACACCAGTTCGATCACGAACTGGCTGCCGAAGAATGCCAGCAGCAGCAACAGCATCGCCGCCAGCGTCCAGTGCACCGCCTTCATGCCGCGCCAGCCGTAGCGCCGGCGGCCGATCAGCAGCACGCCGAACACGATCCACGACAGCACGCTCAGCACGGTCTTGTGCACCAGCTTCTGCGCCAGCAGGTCGTCGACGAACAGCACGCCGGTGACCAGGGTCAGGGTCAGCAGTGCGAAGCCGACGGTGATCACCCGGAACAGCAGTGATTCCAGGTCGGCCAGCGGTGGCAGTGCGCGCAACCACGGGCGGAATTCGCGGCGGCGCAGGGCGCGTTCCTGCAGCCACAGCATGATCGCCAGCAGCGCGGCGATGCTCAGCGTGGCGTAGGCCAGCAACGCCAGCCAGGCGTGGCTGGCCAGGCGCCAGCCCAGCACCTTGCTCGGTTCGTGGCCGTAGCCGTGGTAGGCCAGCAGCAGGACCGCGGCCAGCGGAAACACCACCACGCCCAGCGCCGACATCCGCCCGCGCGCGCCGACCAGCGAGGTCAGCCAGGCCATGCCCAGGCCGACCAGCGACAGCGCGGCGAAGAAATGCATGTCCGGCCCGCCGTTGGTGCGCATCGCTACCATCACGTGGTAGCCACCATGCAGCAGCATCGCCGGCAGGGCGGGCCACAGCCAGGTGGGGGAGCCGGTGGTTTCATCGCGGCCAAGCGCGCGCACCAGCAGGGCACTGGCGGCCAGATAGAGCAGGACGGCGATGAGAACGATTGTCATCGTTGCAGTTTCGCATACCCCCGGGATGCTGGCGACGGCCCCGTGGTCGCAGTCCGGGCAGACAGCCGGACCCGTTATACTGTCTGCCTTATTGTCCCCCGCTTTCAGACAGGTTGCGCCGCATGTTCGAGTCCCTGACCCAGCGCCTTTCCGGCACCATCGAGCGCCTGCGTGGCCGCGGCCGCCTGACCGAGGAGAACATCCGCGAGGCGACCCGCGAAGTGCGCATCGCGCTGCTCGAAGCCGACGTTGCGCTGCCGGTGGTGCAGGCCCTGATCGAGCGCATCAAGGTGCGTGCGGTCGGCCAGGAAGTGCTGAAGTCGCTGACCCCGGGCCAGGCCCTGATCAAGGTCGTGCGCGACGAGCTGACCGCGGTGATGGGCGCCGAAGCCAGCGACCTGAACCTCAACGTACCCGCCCCGGCGATCATCCTGATGGCGGGCCTGCAGGGTGCCGGCAAGACCACCACCGTGGGCAAGCTGGCCAAGCACCTGAAGGAAAAGCGCAAGAAGAAGGTGATGGTGGTTTCGGCCGACGTCTACCGCCCGGCCGCGATCGAGCAGCTGAAGACCCTGGCCGAGCAGGTCGGTGTGCTGTTCTTCCCGTCCAGCGCCGACCAGAAGCCGGAAGCCATCGTCCGCGCCGCCATCGACGATGCGCGCAAGTCGTTCGTCGACGTGCTGCTGGTCGATACCGCCGGTCGCCTGGCCATCGACGAAGCGATGATGGCCGAGATCAAGGCCCTGCACGCTGCCGTGAACCCGGCCGAAACCCTGTTCGTGGTCGACGCCATGACCGGCCAGGACGCGGCCAACACCGCCAAGGCCTTCGGTGATGCGCTGCCGCTGACCGGCGTGGTGCTGACCAAGACCGACGGCGACGCCCGCGGCGGTGCCGCGCTGAGCGTGCGCTACATCACCGGCAAGCCGATCAAGTTCGTCGGTGTCAGCGAAAAGCCGGAAGGCCTGGACGTGTTCCACCCGGACCGTATCGCCAGCCGCATCCTCGACATGGGCGACGTGCTGTCGCTGGTCGAGCAGGTCGAGCAGCAGGTCGACAAGGACAAGGCCGCCAAGCTGGCCGAGAAGGTTGCCAAGGGCAAGAAGTTCGACCTGAACGACATGCGTGACCAGCTCGAGCAGATGCAGAACATGGGCGGCATCGGCGGCCTGATGGACAAGCTGCCGGGCCTGGGCAACATCCCCGACCATCTGAAGCAGCAGGTCAGCCAGGGCAGGGAGGTGCCGCGCATGATCGCCATCATCAGCTCGATGACGAAGAAGGAACGGCGCAATCCGAACCTGCTCAATGGCTCGCGCCGCGCGCGCATCGCCAAGGGCTCGGGCGTGACCCCGGCCGACGTCAACAAGCTGATGAAGCAGTACATGCAGATGGAAAAGATGATGAGCAAGATGGCCGGCGGCGGCATGAAGGGCATGTTGCGCAGCATGAAGGGCATGATGGGCGCCATGGGCGGCCGCGGCATGCCGTTCCGTTGATGCAGCGACGGGGCCGGCGCGCATTGCGATCCGGCCTCGGTCACAATGACTGGCGTATGCTGGGCGGCGACTTCTCCAACTGGTATGTCGCGTGAACGCATCGCCGATTCTTGAGCGCGCCGACACCTTCTGTCGGCGTTTTTCATTGCAGCTTCCGATCCTGCTGGCACCGATGGCCGGTGCCTGCCCGGTGCCGCTGTCGGCCGCGCTGGCCAATGCCGGCAGCATGGGCGCAATGGGCGCGGTGCTGTCGTCGTCGGCCGATATCGGTCGCTGGATGGAGGACTTCCGCGCGGCCTCCACCGGCCCGGCGCAGGTGAACCTGTGGGTGCCGGACCCCGCACCGACCCGGGATGTCGCTGCCGAGGCCGCCAGCCGCGCCTTCCTCGCGCAGTGGGGCCCGGACGTGCCGGCCAGCGCCGCCGATGCCACGCCCGCCGACTTCGAAGAACAGTTCGCCGCGCTGCTGGCGGCACGCCCGGCGGTGGCCTCGACCATCATGGGCGTGCTGCTGCCGCGCCACGTGCAGCAGTTGAAGGACGTCGGCATTGCCTGGATCGCCTGTGCGACCACCTTGTCCGAAGCGCGCGCGGCACAGGATGCCGGCGCCGATGCCGTGGTTGCGCAGGGCGTGGAAGCCGGTGGCCATCGCGGTTCCTTTGATCCGGCGATGGCCGAACGCCAGCTGGTCGGCCTGTTCGCGCTGTTGCCGCGCCTGGCCGATCACCTGCAGATTCCGGTGATCGCCGCCGGTGGCATCGCCGATGGCCGCGGCATCGCGGCCGCACTCACCCTGGGGGCCAGCGCCGTGCAGATCGGCACCGCCTTCCTGCGCACACCCGAAGCGGCAATCGCCTCGGCGTGGGCCGATGGATTGGCGGCCAGCGAGCCGGAAGACACCTGGCCGACCCGCGCCTTCAGCGGTCGCCTGGGCCGTGGCCTGGCGACACCCTATGTGCGCGCCGCCGCCGCAGAGGGTGCCCCGGCGCCGCGCCCGTACCCGGTACAGCGCGGCCTGACCGCGCCGATGCGCAAGCGGGCGGCGCAGGAAAACCGCCTGGCCGCGATGCAGGCCTGGGCCGGGCAATCGGCGTGGATGGCGCCAGCGCAACCGGCCGCCGACGTGCTGCGCGACATGTGGCAACAGGCGCAGGCACTGCTGCGATGACGCTGACCTGCAACGGCCGGCCGGCGCAGGTGGAGGATCTGCTGCCGGCGCTGGTGAACTACGGCCACTTCACCTCGCTGCAGGTGCGGGATGGGGCGGTGCAGGGGCTGGACCTGCATCTGGAACGGCTGTCGCAGGCGACCCGCGAACTGTTCGGCAGCGAACTTGATACGGCGCAGGTGCGGGGTTGGATGGCGCAGGCCCTGCAGCAGGCGGCGCTGTCCGATGCCTCGCTGCGGGTGACGGTGTACTCGCGCCACTTCGATTTCCGCAACCCGCTGGCGGCGGTGCCGGTGGACGTGCTGGTGGCGGTGTCCGCGCCGGTGACGCTGACCGCCTCCAAGCGCGTTCGCAGCGTGACCTGGCAGCGTGAACTGCCGCAGATCAAGCATGTCGGCACCTTCGGCCTGTTTGCCGAACGCCGTGCTGCGATGGCGGAAGGATTTGACGATGTGCTGTTCGTGACCGCCGATGGCGAGGTGAGTGAAGGCAGCACCTGGAACCTGGCCGTGCACGATGGTGACCGGCTGCTCTGGCCTCAGGCGTCGGCCCTGCGCGGGACCGCCGAAGCGCTGCTGAAGCAGCATTGGCCGGGGGCGCAGGCCACGCAGCCGTTGCGGCTGGCGGACCTGATCGGTATGAACGCCGCTTTTGCCTGCAATGCCAGCGGCCTGTGGGCGCTGGAGGCCATTGACGGGCATGTCCTGCCCGGCTCGCAGGCCTTGGCTGAACAGGGAAGGGCGGTGCTTGCGAGTGTGCCGTGGCAGCCGCTTTCCTGAACGGGGCGCGCGGGTTACCGGTCGCTGGGCATGACCCGGCGTTACCGTGGCAAGCCGTAATCGGTAGCGCCGGGCCATGCCCGGCGGATGCCTCCGCAGCGCAGAACCCCTCAGGAGATCCAATCAGTCATGGGCACGGTCACCGAGCAGCATCGTGCGGTAGCGATGCACGCAATCAAGATCATGGGCGGTGAGGGACGGCCCAAGGTCCAGGCCTTTCACGATGATCATCGCCAGCGTTCGGTCGATATCCTCACGACGTTCAGCTCTCCGGAAGCAGGGCTGAAGTCCATCGCGTCCATCGGGCTGTCGGACTTTGTCTTACGTCGTGCGGAGGGGCACGAACTGGAAACGCGCGTCGAACTGTGTGCGTGTGCAGAACAGGACGCGCTGCATTGGGACAACGTCGTCGCCTCGACGGCCCTTGCAATCATGCGCGATCGCGCAGCGGTGCAACCCGGAAGTGTGATTCCCAACATCCTGCAGGACTACTTCCCATCGACCCGGATGCCTCACGTCTATCTGGTGCCGCCCTTCTTCTGGAATGACGCCAGGTTCCCGGGACTGCAGTTCCCGCCGGTGGCGATCAACTGGCTGCAGTGCATCGCCATCCACGAATCCGAGCGGCAACTTGTCGAGCGGATTGGCAGTGATGCATTTGATGACCTGTTGCAGCAGCAGGAGATGGACGTGCTGGGCATGCATCGGGCGCCTGTCACTGGAGCACTCTGACGCTATTGCTCTGGGGGCGTCGGCGGGGGCGGTCGGAGATTGATCACGTTGCTGAACGAAAGCCGCCGGGCATGGCCCGGCGCTGCCGTGAAGGCGGATTCACCCCGGGGTTGGCTCGGCCGGGCTCTGTCGCTATAATCGCCCGCTTACCTCGCCATCCTGGCGACTGGGCAATAGGAAAAACACCATGGTCAAGATTCGACTGACCCGCGGCGGCGCCAAGAAGCGTCCGTTCTACCACATCATCGTCACCGACGTGCGCAGCGCGCGCGACGGCCGCAACATCGAGCGCGTTGGCTTCTACAACCCGGTCGCCCAGGGCGCCGAGAAGCGCATCGAGCTGGACCTGGCCCGCGTTGACCATTGGGTCAAGAACGGCGCCCAGCCGACCGACAAGGTCCGCAACCTGATCAAGGAAGCGACCAAGTCCCAGGCCGCTGCGGCCTGATCCTGACGGGCCACGCTTCGGCGTGGCCCTCTTGGTTGAAGCAGATGAAAGATATCGAGCGCCGCATCCTGCTGGGCAGGGTTGTCGGCGCTTTTGGTGTGCGCGGCGAGATCAAGCTCGAGTCCTGGACCGAGCCACGTTCCGCCATTTTCCGTTACCAGCCGTGGATCGTGCGCAGCCCGTCCGGCGTGGAAACCACGATTGAAGGTGTGCGTGGCCGCGACAGCGGCAAGCACCTGGTCGCCCGTTTCCCCGGCGTCGAGGACCGCGATACCGTCGAAGCGATGCGCGGCACCGAGATCTACGTGGCCCGCAGTGCACTGCCGCCGCCGAAGCCCGACGAGTACTACTGGGTGGATCTGGAAGGCCTGGACGTGAAGACCACCGAGGGCGTTGCCCTGGGCCAGGTCTCGCATCTGTTCAGCACCGGTGCCAACGACGTGGTGGTGGTCCGGGGTGACCGCGAGCGGATGATTCCGTTCGTGCAGCCGGACTTCGTCACATCGGTCGACTTCGAGGCCAACCTGGTCGTGGTCGACTGGGATCCCGAGTTCTGAGTGTGAGCATGCGCTTCGACGTCATCACCCTGTTCCCCGAGTTCCTCGCCCAGTCCGCTGGACTGGGCGTGGTCGGGCGCGCGCAGGAGAAGGGCCTGTTCAGCCTGCACGGCTGGAACCCCCGTGATTACGCCGAAGGCAACTACCGCCGGGTGGACGACCGCCCGTTCGGTGGTGGCCCGGGCATGGTGATGCTGATCGAGCCGCTGCAGGCCTGCCTGCAGGCGATCCGTGATGCTGATCCGACCCCGGCGCGGGTGATCCATCTCAGCCCGCAGGGGGCGCCGTTGACCCAGGCCAAGGTGCGGGAACTGGCGGCGCTGCCGCGCATGGTCCTGCTCTGTGGCCGCTACGAAGGCATCGACGAGCGTTTCCTGGAGGCCAATGTCGACGAGGAGATTTCCCTCGGCGACTACGTGCTGTCCGGTGGCGAGCTCGGCGCGGCGGTGATCATCGACGCCGTGGCCCGCCTGCAGGACGGTGCCCTGAACGACGCGGAATCGGCGGCGCAGGACAGCTTCGAGGGCGACCTCGGCCTGCTCGACTGCCCGCACTACAGCCAGCCGGCCCAGCACCCGCTGGGTGACGTGCCGGACGTGCTGCGCTCGGGCAACCACGCGGCCATCGCGGCCTGGCGTCGCCAGCAGTCCTTGCTCCGTACCGCGCAGCGGCGCCCGGACCTGCTGGATGAACAGGCGCTGGGCAAGGCCGACCGCAGGCTGCTGGAGGAGGGCCGCCAGGCCCAGAAACACAAGGCCAGCCCCTAGCGCAGGGCTGGCGTTATCGGCTATCATGGCCAATTCCCGTCGGCCCCGGCCGGCGCGCGCAGTACCCAAAACAAACGTGCAGCACAGTCCGGTGACTGCATGAGCCTACGTTGTCGATACGACACGCCCACCCGAACAAGAATCGGTGTAACCCATGAGCAAGCTGAACAAGTCCATCGTCGCGGAATTCGAATCCGCCCAGATCACCCGTGAACTGCCGAAGTTCAGCCAGGGCGACACCGTTGTCGTCAACGTGAAGGTGAAGGAAGGCAGCCGCGAGCGCGTGCAGGCCTACGAAGGCGTTGTCATCGCCACCAAGAACGCCGGCCTGAACTCCTCGTTCACCGTCCGCAAGATCTCGCACGGCTACGGCGTCGAGCGCGTTTTCCAGACCCACAGCGCCATCATCGACTCGGTCGAAGTGAAGCGTCGTGGTAAGGTCCGCGCCGGCAAGCTGTACTACCTGCGTGGCCTGGAAGGCAAGGCTGCCCGCATCAAGGAAGACCTGGCTGCCGCTGCTGCCGCCAAGGCTGCCCGTCTGGCCGAAAAGGCCTGATAAACAACTTCGGTTGTTGCCGCGACGGCCACCTTCGGGTGGCCGTTTGCGTTTCCGGCACCGCATCGGCCACGATCAGGCGATGAATGACATCAACCCGCGCTATCCGGCCGTGATCCAGTCGGCGCTGCGCTTCCTCGACGGCAAGGGGCTGGCACGCGTGCAGTCGGCACCGCTGCTGCATCGCCTGCTGTGGCGTGCGGGCATCGCGCTGCCGCCGCCGATCCTGGCCGGCTTCGGCACCAATGCGCTGGTGCAGGGCCTGCTGTTCGGACTGTTCTGGACCGCGCTGATGTGGCTGATGTTGTGGCAGGGCAGCGAGCGCCCGCTGGCCTTGCTGCTGGTGGCCGGGCTGTTGGCCGGCGCCCTGTTCGGTGTGGTGATGGCGGCGCTGATGCGCTCGCTGCGCCGCCACCGCAAGCTGCCGGACTGGCAGCAGTTCCGGGCGCGGCAAGCGGACTGAGCCGATGGCGCACTGCGCCGTGACCGACAGGCACGCACCGCGCTAGGCTGCGGCTTCATCCCGATGGACGTACCGTGCGATGCCTGCCAAGCGAACCGCACCTTCCACCGCGCCCACGCTGCTGTCCGGCGGCAACCCGCAGATCGCCAAGGGCGAGGGCGACGCTCCGGTGCAGGCGTACATCGCCGCCATGCCGGACTGGAAACGTCCGATCGGCGCACAATTGGATGCGCTGGTCGAACAGGCCGTACCTGGCGTGCACAAGGCGGTGAAGTGGAACTCGCCGATGTATGCGGTTGCGCCGGGCGCGGGCTGGTTCCTCAGCTTCCATTGCTTCACCCGCTACATCAAGGTGGCGTTCTTCCGCGGTGCTGCGCTGAAGCCGGTGCCGCCCGAGCCGTCCAGAAGTGCCGATACGCGCTACCTGCACATTCCACAGGATGGCGCGCTGGATGAAGCACAGTTCCTCGACTGGGTGCGCCAGGCTGCCGCCTTGCCCGGCGAGCAGATGTAAGCCCGACCTTCCGACTTCTTTCCCGACGAGAGCCCCATGATGGCCACGCATGCACCGAACCCTGCCGATGCCGGGACACCGGCGGCTCAACTGATTGATGCGCGCATTGCCGAGCTGGGTGACTGGCGTGGCGAAACGCTCGCACGCGTGCGTGCGTTGATCCATGAAGCACTGCCCGACGTGCAGGAAACCTGGAAGTGGCGCGGCACGCCGGTGTGGGAGCAAGACGGCATCCTGTGCACTGGCGAAACCTACAAGCAGGCGGTGAAGTTGACCTTTGCCCACGGTGCAGCGCTGGCGGACCCGAAGGGCCTGTTCAACGCCAGCCTGGAGGGCAACACGCGGCGCGCGATCGACATCCATGAAGGCGCGATGCCCAATGCGGCGGCGTTGAAGGCGCTGCTGCGCGAGGCGGCGACGTTCAACGCGGCGAAAAAGAAGCGCTGACCGTCTTCTGTAGCGGCGAGCCCATGCTCGGCTGACGGCCTGTGCGGACCAACGGTCCGCACCCACCTCAACGTGGCGGGGCCGGCTCCAGCGCTGCATCCGGGTCGGCCACCGGCGAAGGTGGGCAGGCAGGAATCTCCGAGGGCGTGGCCAGTTCCTCGGCGTGCGAGGGCTTGCCGATCATCTTCGCCTTGCGCCAGCCGCCCCAGCGGTAATAGGCCAGCGACAGCAGCATCGACACCAGCGAGCTGACCGGGAAGCTCCACCAGATCGCATCGGCGCCCCAGTACGGCTGCAGCAGTTCGGCGAACGGCACGCGTACGCCCCACAGCGAACCGGCCAGGATCAGCAGCGGCGGAATCACTGCGCCGGTGGAGCGCACCACGCCGGAGATGACGAAGCTGACGCCGAAGAACAGGAACGAGCCGATCACCACGTGGTTGAGGTGGCGGGCGATGTCCAGCGCCTGGCTGGCCGGTGGCAGGAACAGCGCCAGCAGCTGGCGATCGAACAC
The DNA here is from genome assembly GCF_056481725.1 of Stenotrophomonas sp. 85239_Sma. NCBI lineage: Bacteria > Pseudomonadati > Pseudomonadota > Gammaproteobacteria > Lysobacterales > Lysobacteraceae > Stenotrophomonas > Stenotrophomonas sp. 85239_Sma. The sequence continues at coordinate 1,326,193 of NZ_CM151163.1, forward strand.
CACCAGCGGCAGGATCAGCGCGCCGGTGAGCAGGAAGTTGAACAGCACACCCTGGCGCGCGGTGCCGCGCACGCGGTCCCAACGCTGCGCACCGACGTTCTGCGCGGCCATCGACGAGCACGCCGCGCCGATGGCCATCGCCGGCATCTGCAGGTAGTTCCACAGCTGCAGCGCAGCGCCATAACCTGCACCGGTATCGGTGCCGTACTGGTTGACCATGGTCATCAACAGGATCACCGACAGCGAGATCAGCACCATCTGCAGGCCCATCGGCACGCCCTTGACCACCAGCGACTTGAGGATGGTCATGTCGAGCTTGAACAGTCGCATGTCGGCGCGGCCCAGCCACAGCGTGTGGCGCTTGTGCCGCATGTACAGCAGCAGGCCGGCCAGCGACAGTGTCTGCGCGACCAGCGTGGCCCAGGCCGAGCCGGCGATGCCCAGCGCAGGGAGCGGCCCCATGCCGAAGATCAGCACCGGATTCAGCACGATGTCCAGTGCCACCGACACCATCAGGAAACGGAACGGCGTGCGCGAATCACCGGCACCGCGCAGTGCGGCGGTGAGGAAGGCGAACGCGTACAGCGTCGGCATCGCCAGGAAGATGATCTGCAGGTAGGCCTCGGCCAGCGGCAGCGACGCGGCCGGCGTGCCCATCGCCGCCAGCAGCGGATGGGCCATGAACCAGCCGGCGATGGCGATGATCACCGACAGGCCGATGAAGAAGGTGGCGCTGGTGCCGACCACGCGCCGCGCCTGCGCGATATCGCGCGCGCCGATCGCCTGGCCGATCAGGATGGTCGAGGCCATGCCGAAGCCGAACACCGAGCCGATCAGGAAGAACATGATGTTGTTGGCGTTCGCGGTGGCGGTCAGCGCCGCCTCGCCGAGGAAGCGCCCGACCCAGACCGCATTCACCGAACCGTTCAGCGACTGCGCGATGTTGCCCGCCAGGATCGGCAGGGAAAACAGCAGAAGATTGCGGCCGATCGGGCCGGAGGTCAGGTCAAGCGGCGCTTTGGCCATGGAGTGGTGATCGAATCCCGGGAGGCGCACACTAGCACCAAGCCGGTTTGCAGGATGTGGCAATGCATCAACGATCGCAGGTGAAATGGAGCATGGCGTTGGCCTTGATCGGCGCCGTACTGGCCGCATGTTCGACAGGTGACCGGCTGGGCGATACCCAGGTGCGGCCAACCGACCGCCCCGAGTGCCTGGTCGGCAGCCAGCGCCAGGATCTTTCCGCCGGCGTTCCCACCCTGATCGGGGGCAGCGGCTGCCGCACCGACCCCGACAACCCGCGGCCCCTGAACAAGCGAACGGAGTAGTTCCTGCCGATGACCGAGCTTTCCCCGCTGTCGCCCAGTGTCCGCCTGGACATCTGGCTGTGGGCGGCCCGTTTCTTCAAGACCCGCAGCCTGGCCAAGCAGGCCATCGAGACCGGCAAGGTCAGCGTCGCCGGGCAGCGCCCGAAATCCTCGCGCGCGGTGCGTGTCGGCGAGCAGTTGCAGGTCCACCGTGGCGAGGAACATTTCGAGATCCAGGTGCTGGGGCTGAGCGACCAGCGCGGGCCGGCGCCGACGGCGCAGCAGCTGTATGCCGAGAGTGAGGCCTCCAGGGCCCGTCGCGCCGAGCAGCGTGCGCTGCGCATCGCTGCACGCGATGGTTTCCAGCCGCCGGAGCACAAGCCTGACAAACGCGCGCGACGGTTGATCCGCGCGCTGGGCGATATCGACGCGTTGTAGCGGGCGCCGGCGTGCTCCCGGCGCCGCCGGCCTCAGCGCTTGCCGCCCAGCAGGCTGCCGCCGATCTTCAGCAGGTCGCCCACGCCGAGCTGGCCGTCACCGTCTTGGTCCAGCAGGCTGCCGAGCAGGCCACCGGCAAGACCGCCCTGTTGCTGTACCTGCTGCTTTTCCTGGCCGAGCGCCTGGCTGAGCGAGCCGGCATCGGCCTGGCCGCCGCCGAGGCGCTGGGCGAGGAAGGCCATGACGATTGGTGCGAGGATCTGCAGCAGCTGGCTGGTACGGCCGCTGTCGAGCTGGGTGGCCTGGGCCAGGCCGGTTTCCACCTTCTGCTGGTTGCCGCCGAAGATGTGGCCGAGGATGCCGGCGCCGTCGCTGGCGGCACCACCGCCACCGCCGCCCAGCACCGAGCCGAGCACGCTGCCCAGGTCCAGGCCGCTGTGGTTGTTCTGCAAGGCGCCGAGCAGGGCCTGCGCGCCCTGCGGCTGCGAGGCGTTGTTGCCCAGCGCGCCCATCAGCACCGGCAGCGCGGCACTGATCGCGCCGGACGCCTGGGTATCGCTGATGCCGAGCTGCTGCGATACCTGCTGCAGCGGAGCGCCCTGCAATTTGGCGAGAAGTTCGTCGGTCAGGCTCATCTGCGGAATCCTTGATTGGGGTTGGGCGTGCAGAAGGTACGACGCGGACCGTTAAAACGGCGACGCCGCCTCACGGGGAGGCGGCGTGCCGTTCATGGGGGAGGGCAATCAGAGCTCGATGTCTTCGGCGCCCGGGGTGGCGGTGGGGAAGTCCGCTTCCGGCTGCGCCGGCTTGAACGGATCCGACGGCTGGCTGGCCAGCGCCTTCAGCGCCGCGGCGACGCCGGCGCCGTAGGCCGGGTCGGCCTTGCTGCAGTTGTCGATGTGGCGCTGCTTGATGAAGTCCGGCGCATCGCCCAGGGCACGGGCGGTGTTGGCGAACAGGCGGTCCTTCTGTGCCTGGTTGTAGCTGCGGAACAGCGCGCCGGGCTGGCTGAAGTAGTCGGCGTCGTCCCCGCGGAAGTTCCAGAAGTCGGCGTCGCCCCGGATCTTCATCGGCGGTTCGCGGTACTGCGGCTGCTCCTGCCACTGGCCGTAGCTGTTCGGCTCGTAGTGCGGCAGGCCGCCGTAGTTGCCGTCCACGCGCATCGCACCGTCGCGGTGGTTGCTGTGCACCGGGCAGCGCGCGGCGTTCACCGGAATCTGGTGGTGGTTCACGCCCAGGCGGTAGCGCTGCGCATCGGAGTAGGCGAACAGGCGAGCCTGCAGCATCTTGTCCGGCGACGGGCCGATGCCCGGCACCAGGTTGCTCGGTGCGAACGCCGACTGCTCCACGTCCTGGTACCAGTTGACCGGGTTGCGGTTCAGTTCGAACTGGCCCACTTCGATCAGCGGGTAGTCGCTCTTCGGCCACACCTTGGTCAGGTCGAACGGATGCACGCGGTAGGTTTCCGCATCCAGCTCCGGCATGACCTGGATGAACAGCTTCCACTTCGGGAAGTCGCCCTTCTCGATCGCGGCGAACAGGTCGCGGCCGTGGCTTTCGCGGTCATGGCCGACCAGGATCTGCGCCTGCGCGTCGGTCAGCGATTCGATGCCCTGCTGGCTGACGAAGTGGAACTTCACCCAGAAACGTTCGCTGTCGGCGTTGGTGAAGCTGTAGGTGTGCGAGCCGAAACCGTGCATGTGGCGGAAGCTGCGCGGAATGCCGCGGTCGCTCATCACCACGGTCACCTGGAGCAGCGCTTCGGGCAGCAGCGTCCAGAAGTCCCAGTTGTTGCGCGCGCTGCGCAGGTTGGTGTGCGGGTCGCGCTTGACCGCCTTGTTGAGGTCGGCGAACTTGCGCGGGTCGCGCAGGAAGAACACCGGGGTGTTGTTGCCGACCAGGTCCCAGTTGCCTTCTTCGGTGTAGAACTTCAGTGCGAAACCGCGGATGTCGCGCTCGGCGTCGGCGGCGCCACGCTCGCCGGCCACCGTGGTGAAGCGGGCGAACATCTCGGTCTGCTTGCCGACCTTCTCGAACAGCTTGGCGCGGGTGTACTTGCTGATGTCGTGGGTGACGGTGAAGGTACCGAACGCGCCCGAGCCCTTGGCGTGCATGCGGCGCTCGGGAATGATCTCGCGATTGAGGTTGGCCAGCTTTTCCAGCAGCCAGACGTCTTCCATCAGCAGCGGGCCGCGCGGGCCGGCGGTCTTGCTGTTCTGGTTGTCCACCACCGGCGCGCCGAAGGCCGTGGTCATCGGCGTGACCGGATCATCGCCGTGCTTCTGCTTCGGCGTGGTGCTCAGCTCGCGCTGCTGCTCGGCGCCTTCCGCAGGCGAGGGCGCGGTGTGGTACGGGCATTTGGCACTGTTGTTATCGGACTGGCTCATGGCTGGCTCCTGCGGGTGAAGACGGGGTGGAACATCTTCACTCGACTTTAGCTAGGGCCAGATGAAATGAATAATCGAATGATCCATTCATGTTGATAGATTCTGTCAATTGAAACTCAGAATCGGATTTGCAGAACCTTTCGATGGGCCTCCCGCAAGGTAGGCGGGAGGCCTTGGGCGTGCGCTGCGGTTACAGCAGCGCCTTCAACCGGTACAGGGCTTCCAGCGCCTGCTTCGGGGTCAGCTCGTCCGGGTCGATGGCGGCCAGCGCTTCCTGGGCCTTGTTCGACGGTGCTGCGAACAGCCCGAACTGCTGTGGCGCATCCAGCGCCTGCGGCGCCAGTTCGGCGGCATGGCTTTCACCGCCACGTTGCTCCAGCTCGGCCAGGCGACGACGCGCCTGCGCCACGGTGGCGCGCGGCAGGCCGGCCAGTGCGGCCACCTGCAGGCCGAAGCTGCGGTTGGCGGGGCCGTCCTTCACTGCGTGCATGAACACCAGCGTTTCGCCGTGCTCGACCGCATCCAGATGCACGTTGGCGATGCCGCTGCGGCCGCCCTCGTGCTGCTCGTCGGCCAGCGCGGTCAGCTCGAAGTAGTGGGTGGCAAACAGCGTGTAGCAGCGGTTCTGGTAGGCCAGGTGGCGGGCCACTGCATCGGCCAGCGCCAGGCCGTCGTAGGTGGAGGTGCCACGGCCGATCTCATCCATCAGCACCAGCGAATGCGCGGTGGCGTGGTGCAGGATGTAGCTGGTCTCGGCCATTTCGACCATGAAGGTCGACTGCCCGCGCGCGAGGTCATCGCCGGCGCCGATGCGGGTGAGGATGCGGTCGATCGGCCCGATCAGCGCACGGCTGGCCGGCACGAAGCTGCCGATGTGGGCCAGCAGCACGATCAGCGCGTTCTGCCGCATATAGGTCGATTTACCGCCCATGTTCGGGCCGGTGATGACCAGCATGCGGCGGTCCGGATGCAGGTCCAGATCGTTCGGTTCGAACGGCTGCTCGCGTACCGCCTCGACCACCGGGTGGCGGCCGCGCTCGATCTTCAGGCACGGCTCTGCCTGCAGCTCCGGGCGCGCCCAGTCCAGCGCCTGCGCGCGTTCGGCGAAGGCGGCCAGCACATCCAGTTCGCTCAGCGCAGCGGCGCACTGCTTCAGCGGTTCCAGCTGCCCGCCAAGGGTATCCAGCAGCTGTTCGTACAGGTACTTCTCGCGCGACAGCGAACGGTCACGCGCGGACAGCACTTTGTCCTCGAACGCCTTCAGTTCCTCGGTGATGTAGCGCTCGGCATTGGTCAGCGTCTGGCGGCGCGTGTAGTGCACCGGCGCACGGTCGGACTGGCCCTTGCTGATTTCGATGTAGTAGCCGTGCACGCGGTTGTAGCCCACCTTCAGGGTGGGGATGCCGCTGCTCTCGCGCTCGCGCAGTTCCAGGTCGACCAGGAACTGGTCGGCATGGGTGGACAGGCGGCGCAGCTCGTCCAGCTCTTCATCGAAGCCGTCGGCCAGCACACCGCCATCGCTCAGCTTCAGCGGCGGCATCTCGGCGATGGCGCTGGCCAGCAGCTGCGCGCACTCATCGTGTTCGCCCAGCGCGGCATGCAGGGCCTGCAGGCGCGGCGAATCCAGCGGCGCCAGCACGTCGCGCACCGCCGGCAGCAGGCCCAGGCCATCGCGCAGGGTGGAGAAATCGCGCGGACGCGCCGAGCGCAGTGCGACGCGGGTGAGGATGCGCTCCAGGTCGCCGAGGCGGCGGAACTGCTCGCGGATATCGGCGTCGCTGCCGCGGTCGATGAGGGTTTCCACTGCATGGTGGCGCTGCACCAGCACCTCGCGCAGGCGCAGCGGGCGGTGCAGCCAGCGCCGCAGCAGGCGGCCGCCCATCGGGGTCACCGTGCTGTCGAGCACGCCCAGCAGGGTATTGCGGGTATCGCCGTCGACGCGCGTATCCAGTTCCAGGTGGCGGCGGGTGGCGGCGTTCATCGCGATCGCTTCGCCTGCGGTTTCCATCGCGATCGAGGTCAGGTGCGGCAGGCGCTGCTTCTGGGTTTCCTCGACATAGCCGAGCAGGGCACCGGCGGCAGCGGTCGCGCGTGGCTTGTCGTCGATGCCGAAGCCGCTCAGGTCATGCAGCTTGAAGAAGCCCAGCAGCTGGCGGCGGCCGCTGTCGGCGTCGAACAGCCATGGCGCACGGCGGCGCACGCCGGTGCGCTGGCGCAGGAACTCCGGCCAGTTCTCTTCGTCGGGCACCAGCAGCTCTGCCGGCTCCAGCCGGGCCAGTTCGGCTTCCAGGGCGTCGTCGGTCTCGACTTCATTGACCAGGAAGCGGCCACCGGCCAGGTCGGCCCAGGCCAGGCCGTAGCCCTGCTTGCTGCGCGAGAGCGCCATCAGCAGGGTGTCGCGGCGCTCGTCCAGCAGCGCTTCGTCGGTGACGGTGCCGGGGGTGACGATGCGCACCACCTTGCGCTCGACCAGGCCCTTGGCCAGCGCCGGGTCACCGATCTGTTCGCAGATCGCCACCGATTCGCCCAGCGCCACCAGGCGTGCCAGGTAGCCTTCATACGCGTGCACCGGCACGCCGGCCATCGGGATCGGCGCGCCGCCGGAGCTGCCGCGCTGGGTCAGGGTGATGTCGAGCAGGCGCGCGGCCTTGCGCGCGTCGTCGTAGAACAGCTCGTAGAAGTCGCCCATGCGGAAGAACAGCAGCAGGTCCGGATAGTCGGACTTGGCTGCGAAGAACTGCTTCATCAGCGGGGTGTGTTCGGCGGACTTGTCTTTGGACATGGGGCTCGTGGATCTGGGGCATGCGCCCGCGCCGGTCGGCGGCAGGCTGCAGCGGGTACAGGGCCGTCCATGGTAACGGCTGGAGGCGGGTCGGCGGGCACCCGATGCAGGTGCCGCGTGGCTTTCAGGCCGGCACCAGCCTGATCCGGGGATGCCCGGCGAAGATCTCCATCACGATCTCGAAATAGGTCTGGCCATTGCCGCGCGCCAGTGCGTCACGCTGACGGCTGATCGCATCGGCGTTGAAGGTGCCGGGTTGCTCCAGCTTCGCGTCCAGCCATGCCAGGGTGGCATCCACGCCGAGCGACGCACGGCTGTGTTCGATGTCGCGCCAGACCACGGTGGCCGTTGCATGCCCGGCCAGGGCGCCGTAGCCGCCGTAGAGGAGGTCGTCCAGCGCATCCAGGCTGGGCCCCAGTTGCCAGTCCTCGCCGGTCATGAATACGCGGTTGATCTCGGCATAGAGGCTGGGAATGTCGCCAATGGCCGCGCCTTCGATCTGCAGGTGGAGGGTCATGGGCGGACTATAGCGTTGGCGGGAGAAAGCCCGTGTGCTGGAGAGGCCCGGCTGGCGCTTGCCTGTCGCGGTCGCCGGAGGGGGCTGGCATCCGTGTATCGGTGCGGCTTTGAATTTGCCCCTATAGAAATTCCCTGGGTGGCCGATTACGGTTCCGCCACTTCGCGCTTCGCGCGGTGGCGTGCTGTCGCTTGTGTGCCGGCAGACCTCATTCAAGCTGATGTGCCGGCTCCCTCACTCCCGGGAAAGGGCGGCCGGCGCGTAGCGTCAAGACTCAGGGACAGATTGTGCAATCAGGGAAGAAGCAGGGGCGGCATGCATGCCGTCGTGGTGGGTGCCTGGTGCTGCTTGGCATGGCCTTCAATGTTGCCGCCCAGCAGGGGGGCGATCCATCGACGCAGGAACTGCTGCGCCAGCAGGAGCGCGAACGCGCCCTGCGCGAGCAGCAGGAAAGCCGACCCGACGTACGCCTTGAGCGCAGCGAGGAAACGCAGGGCGATCGTCTGCCCGTGCAGGAAGCGCCCTGCGTACGCGTGGATCACATCGTGCTGCAGGGCGATGACGCGGCGCGCTTCCAGTGGGCGTTGGCCGCGGCCGACCCGGCACATGATCCGGCCAGCGGGCGCTGCCTGGGGACCGAAGGCATCAACGTGGTGATGAAGCGCGTGCAGAACGCGATCATCGCCCGTGGCTATGTCACCACGCGGGTGCTGTCTGCACCGCAGGACCTCAACCAGGGCACGCTGACCTTGTCGGTGGTGCCGGGCCGGTTCCGCGAGGCCGTGTTCTCCGATCCGCAGGGCCGGCATCCGGCCATCGCCAACGCACTGCCGATCCGCAGCGGCGGCCTGCTCAACCTGCGTGACATCGAGCAGGGGCTGGAGAACCTGCAGCGCGTGCCCACGGTCAGCGCCGACATCAAGATCGCGCCGGCCGACGGCGAGGGTGCGGCGCCGGGCCAGAGTGACCTGCAGATCGACTGGAAGCAGCGCTCACCGGTACGCGCCAGCGTCACCCTGGACGATGCCGGCAGCCGCGGAACCGGCAAGCTGCAAGCCAACGCGACGCTGTCGCTGGACAATCCGCTGGGCCTGAACGAGCTGTTCTACGTCAGCGCGGGCCGTGGCGTGTTCAATGGCCGGGGAAAGGACACCAACAGCTGGACCGTACACTACGACGTGCCCTACGGCTACTGGCTGTTCGGCGCCACCGCCAGCGCCTACGACTACAGCCAGAACGTGGTGGGCGCGTACGAAAGCTATGACTACAGCGGCCGCAGCGGCAACGCCGAGGCACGCGTGGATCGCCTGCTGCTGCGCAACGCCAAGACCAAGCTGGGCATCTACGGCCGCGGTTGGCAGCGCACGTCGAAGAACTACATCGACGATACCGAGATCGAGGTGCAGCGTCGCCGTACCTCGGGCTGGGAGCTCGGCCTGACCCACAAGCAGTTCATCGGCAGTGCCACGCTCGATGCCAGCGTGGCCTACCGGCGTGGCACGGGCGCCTTCCACGCCCTGCGCTCGCCGGAAGAGAGGGCGCAGCAGTGGGACCCGACGCTGCCGCTGGAAGGCACCTCGCGGATGAAGCTGATCACCGCCGACGCGCAGTTCAGCGTGCCGTTCCAGCTGGGCACGCAGCGCCTGCGCTACACCGCCGCCTGGCGCGCGCAGTGGAACCGCACGCCACTCTCGCCGCAGGACCGCTTCGCCATCGGTGGCCGCTACACCGTGCGCGGTTTCGACGGTGAAAGCTCGCTCAGCGGTGAGCGTGGCTGGTCGCTGCGCAACGATCTTTCGCTGGGCATCGGTGGCGGCCAGGAATTCTACGTGGCCGCCGACTACGGCCGCATCGGCGGGCCTTCGGCGCAATGGCAATCCGGCCGGGATCTGGCCGGCATGGCGTTGGGCCTGCGCGGCGGCTGGCAGCAGCTTTCCTGGGACGGCTTCGTGGGCTCGGCCCTGCACAAGCCCTCCAACTTCCCGACTGACTACACCACCTTCGGCTTCAGCCTGGCGTGGCGCTACTGATCTGGCACAAGGATTCGTGAAATGAACAGCATCTATCGCTTGGTTTTCAACCGCGCGCTGCGCGTGTGGCAGGTCGCCTCGGAACTGGTGAAAGGCGGTGGTGGGCTGGTCGGCCAGGTTGCCGGGCGGCAGACGGCGGCCGTGTCGCCGCTTGGCTTCGCGCTGATGTGCGCGTTGGGATGGGTCAGCCTGGTGCCCGTGGCTGCGGCGCAATCGGTCGGCCACATCGCGTCCGATCCCAATGCGCCCGGTCGTGAGCGTCCCACCGTGGTCACCGCGCCGAACGGTGTGCCGATGGTCAACATCACCACGCCGTCGGCCGGTGGTGTTTCGCGCAACCGTTACTCGCAGTTCGATGTCGGCCGCGAGGGCGTGATCCTCAACAACGCGCGTGGCCAGGTGCAGACGCAGCTGGGCGGTTGGGTGCAGGGCAATCCATGGCTGGCCACCGGCAGCGCACGGGTCATCCTCAACGAGGTCAACGGCCCGGCGAGCCGACTCAATGGCTACGTGGAAGTGGCCGGACAGCGCGCCGAGGTGATCATCGCCAATCCGGCCGGCATCCAGGTCAACGGGGGGGGCTTCCTCAATGCCAGCCGGGTGACCCTGACCACCGGCACCCCGATGTTCAGCGGCAGCGGCTCGCTGGAAGGTTATCGGGTCAGTGGTGGGGCAATCGAGGTCAACGGCGATGGCCTCGATGCCAGTCGTGCCGACTACACCGACCTGATCACCCGTTCGTTGAAGGTCAATGCCGGCATCTGGGCCAACCAGCTGCAGGCGACGCTGGGCAGCAACGTGGTCAGCGCCGACCACAGCCAGGCCAGCGCGAGCGCGGCCAGTGGCGAAGCGCCGACCTTCGCGCTGGACGTGGGCGCGCTGGGCGGCATGTTCGCCAACAAGATCTGGCTGGTCGGCAACGAGCACGGCGTGGGCGTGCGCAATGCCGGCAGCATTGGCGCCCAGGCCGGGGAACTCGTGGTCACGGTGGACGGCCGGCTGGAGAACACCGGCGCGCTGCAGTCACTGCAGAACGTGCGCGTGCAGGCGAGCGGGGATCTGGCCAATGCCGGCACCATCGCTGCCACGCATGAAGCGGCGATCATCTCCGGTGGCACGCTGGACAACAGTGGCGGCAAGCTCAATGCACAGCGCCTGCAGCTGCAGGCGCAGGCCCTGCGCAACCGTGGCGGCGCCATCGAGCAGACCGGCGTGCAGGCGTTGAGCCTCACCGCTGGCAGCGTGAGCAATCGCAGCGAAGGCCTGATCGGTGCGCTGGATGCGGTGGCGTCGGGCGGCACCGGTGGTACCCCTGGCAGTGGCACCTCGCCGGGAAGCGGTGGAACGCCAGGTACCGGTGTGCCCGGAACCGGCATGCCCGGTACGGGTACTCCGGGTACGGGTGCGGGCGGTGCGCCGGTGACGCCGGCTGTTCCGTTGGCCGCCGGTGTGCTGGACATCGCCGGCACGCTCGACAACAACGGCGGCAGCATCAGCAACGGTGGTCGTGTTTCGCTGGTTGCGGGCAATGGCCTGGACAACAGCGGAGGCCGCCTTGGTGTGGCCTCGCTGCGCGCCACGGGCGATCTGAACAACGATGGCGGCACACTGCAGGTGCACGGTGACGCTGCGCTGCAGCTGGGCACGCTGTCCAACCAGAAGGGCGCGCTGAGTGTGGCCGGTGCGCTGCAGCTGCTGACACAGTCGCTGGACAACCGGGCAGGCGAGCTGCGCCATGCCGGCAGTGCCGAGTCGGCCTGGACCGTGCAAGGCGCGTTCAACAACGAGGGCGGCCTGTTGGCGACCAATGCCGAGCGCCTGACGCTGGGGGCAGGTCGGGTCTTCAATGCCGGTGGCCGCATCGAGCATGCCGGTAACGGCGGCCTGTCGCTGACCACGGGCGACTGGACCGGTGCCGGCGGTCGCCTGAGCACGCTCGGTCGCCTGGACTGGACGGTGGGCAACGCGGACGTGCGCAATGGCACGCTCAGCGCAGCGCTGTTCCAGATCGCCGCCGGCACGCTGGACAACCGCGGCGGCAGCCTGCTGTCGCTGGGCAACCAGGGCAGCATGCTGCGGGCCGGTATGCTGGACAACAGTGCCGGTGGCACCGTGGCCGGCAATGGTGAACTGACCGTCTCGGCGACCACGCTGGATAACAGCAAGGGCCTGCTGCAGCAGGCAGGCAACGGCGCGTTGCGTGTTCACGCCGATACGCTGCGTGGCAGCGAAGGTCGCCTGCTCAGCAACGGCGACCTGTCGCTGACCGGTGGCCAGCTGGATGTGAGTGGCGGCACCACCTCGGCGCAGCGCGTGCAGATCCAGGCAGACGGCCTGCGCAACGCCGGTGGCCAGATCGTTTCGCTGAGCAATTCCGAGCTGGCGCTGGAGGTACGTGGCACCTTCGACAACAACGGCGGGCAGGTGCTTGGCAATGCGGGCCTGCGCATCGATGCGGGCCGCATCGACAACCAGAAGGGCACGCTGCAGTCGGCTGGTAGCCAGGGCGCGACCCTGACCGTGCGCGACGATCTGGACAACAGCGCCGGTGCGATCTCTGGCAACGGCCAGTTGCAGCTGCACGTCGGCCGCCTGCTCAACCAGGGCGGCAAGGTACTTGCTGCGGGGAGCGGCCTGTTGCAGGTACAGGCCCGCGAACTGCTGGACAATCGCGATGGCGGCCGCTTGGCGGGCAGCGGCAACGTGCTGTTGCAGGCGGCGCGGCTGGACAACCGCAGCGGTGCAATCGAACACGCCGGCAGCGGCACGCTGCAGATCCGTGCCGATGCGTTGCAGGGCGCGGCGGGGCGGATCCTCAGCCAGTCCACGCTGACGCTCGATGGCGGCGAGCTGGTGCTGGGTGCCGGCAGTATCACCCAGGCAGAGCACATTGCGATCAATGCCGAACGCCTGGACAACGCCGGCGGCAACCTCAGCGCCACCGGCAGCGATGCACTGCAGTTGCTCGTGGCACAGAGCGTGGACAACAGCGGCGGCACGATCGCAGGCAACGGTGCCCTGGATGTGCAGGCCGGTGAACTGCTCAACCGCAAGGGCACGCTCAGTGCTGCCGGTACAGCCGGCAGCACGTTGCAGGTCAACGGTACGCTGGACAACCATGAAGGCACCATCGCCAGCAATGCCAACCGGCTGACCATTGCTGCCGCGCGGGTCGACAACATCGCCGGTGCCATCCGCCACGCCGGCAACCAGGGCCTGGATATCACCACGACCCGCCTGGATGGAAGCAAGGGCACGCTGGTCTCTGCGGCTACGCTCACCCTGCGCGCGGATGAGGTAGACCATCGCGACGCAACGCTGGGGGCGGATCGCTTCGACATCGAGGCCGGAACGCTGGACAACGCCGGTGGCCGCATCGTCGCCAGTGGCGAGGGTGCCAGCCGCATCCATGCCACCACGCTGGGCAATGCCGGCGGCACGCTGGCCAGCAATGGTGACCTGACGCTGCAGGCGCAGGCGCTGGACAACAGCGCAGGCAAGATCCAGCACGCCGGCAGCGGCCGGTTGCAGGTGCTCGCGCAGACCCTGCTGGGTGCAAGCGGCAGTGTGCTCAGCAATGGCACGTTGGTGCTGGAGGGCAAAACGCTTGACCTGTCGAAGGCGACCACCTCGGCGCGACGCATCGACGTCATTGCCGATAGCCTGATCACGGCCGGAGGTACACTCACTGCCACCGGCGACGAGGCGCTGCGCCTGCGGGTGCAGGGGCTGCTGGACAATCGCGGCGGCTCGCTGGCCAGCAATGGCGTGCTCGACGTTTCCGCGCGGCAGCTGATCAATGCGCAGGGCACCCTGCAGGGCGCCGGCAGCGGCCGTTCCACCCTGGCCATCGGCCAGGCACTGGACAACCAGAGCGGGCGCATCCTGCTGGGCGGCGCGGGAACGCTCAATGCCGCCAGCCTCGACAACCTCGGCGGTACCGTCCACGCCGGTGGCAGCGAGCTGGTACTGGGCATCGACGGTCGCCTCGACAATGGCAGCCAGGGGCTGCTGTCCAGCGCTGGTGCGATGACGCTGGACGCCGCCAGCCTCGACAACCGGCACGGCACGGTGGTGGCAGGCAAGGACCTGCTGCTGACCACGGTTGCAGGCGTGAACAACAGCGATGGCGCGATGCAGGCCGGCGAGCTGCTGCAGCTGCAGGCCAATGGCCTTGACAACCAGCGCGGCACGCTGCTGGGTGGCCAGCTGACCGTCGATACCCGCGGCCAGCGGCTGGACAACAGCGCAGGTACGCTGGGTACGCAGAAGGGTGCGCTGACCGTGCACAGCGGTGCGCTGGACAACCAGGGTGGCCGGGTGCAGTCGGCCGCCGATCTGCTGATCGATACCACAGGGCAAGCCATCGACAACCGCAGCACGGCCAGCAGTGGCGGCCTGTTGGCGGCGGGCAAGCTGCAGCTGGAAGGAGGCGCGCTGGACAACCGCGGTGGCACGCTGAACGCGCAGGGCGATGCGCGGCTGCTGCTGGCCAGTGCCGACAACAGCGCCGGCGGTACGCTTGTCAGCGCGGCAGGCCTGTCGCTGCAGGCCACGACGCTGGCCAACGGCGCGGGGCGCGTGCAGGCCGGGCGCAATCTCGACCTGACCCTGAGCGGGCACCTGGACAACGCTGCCGGTGCAATCGCCGCCGGCCAGCTGCTGACCCTCACCGCCGCCAGCGTCGACAACCGCAATACCCGCGGTGGCGATGGCACCCGCGGCCTGCAGGCGGGCGAGCTGCAGTTCGGCGCGCAGTGGCTGGACAACAGCCAGGGCCAGGTCGTCACCGATGGCGGGGCGCGGCTGCAGATCAACGGCCAGCTGCAGAACACCGGCGGCGTGATCAGCACCGGCGGCAACCTGGACAGCCGGGCGGACAACGTCGCCAACAGTGGCGGCCTGCTGCGGGCCGACGGCAGCCAGACCCTGGTGGCACGTGCGCTCAGCGAAGACGGCCAGGTGCATGCGCAGCGTGACCTCGGCCTCACCCTGCAGCAGGGCATGCGCCAACGTGGCGAATGGATCGCCAACGGCACGCTGTCGCTGAACCTGTCCGGCGACCTCGACAACCAGGGTGTGGTGCGCGGTGGCAACCTCGACCTCAACGCCCAGAACATCACCAATGCTGCCTCGGGTGAGATCTCCAGCCAGGGCACGACCCACCTCAACGCCCGTGGCCAGCTGACCAACCGCGGCCTGATCGATGGCGCGCTGACGCACCTGGAGGCCGGCGAGATCGACAATCTCGGCACCGGGCGCATCTACGGCGATCGCGTAGCGATCTCCACCGGCGTGCTGAAGAACCGCGCCGAAGAGGCCGGTGGTGCCACCCGCGTCGGCACCGTGGCCGCACGCGAGCGGCTGGACCTGGGCGTGCGCGAACTGCAGAACACCGGCAAGGGCCTGATCTACAGCGGCGGTGATGCGGCCATCGGTGGATCGCTGGGGGCCGACCGGATCGCCAGCGGCATTGCCGGGCGGATCGACAACATCAGCTCGGTCATCGATGTGACCGGCACCCTGTCCATCGATGCGCAGGTGGTCAACAACATCCGCGAGAACGTGGTCATCACACAGGCCACGACCGTGAATGCCCCGGTGCGCATGGAGCGGCCCGCATGGTGGCGCAACGGCAAGAACGCTACCGAGAACATCCGCAGTACCAGCCATTACTCCGCGCACGAGGTGTACTACCTCAACCCGGCCGACATCCTGGAGGACACACCGCACATCACGCCGGACGGCTTCACCGTGCACCGTGCCGTGGTGCGGCTGACCGCGCAGACCAGCGCGTACTTCTTCGGGCGTGGTGGACTGTATGCCGCGCTGGGAGAGCGATCGCGCCTGAACGTGCAGGATGGCACGGTGGTGATGTATTACGTCGGCCGCCAGGACAACCAGGTCAATCCGGACCAGGCTGCCGGTGGTGCCGACGATCCCTTTGCCGAGCTGACCACCCTGCATCCCGATTCGCCGGCATTCCGCTACGTCGATGACAGACTCACCTATTCCTCGGCGTATGGCACCTGCACGACCAATTGCGTGCAGTTGTGGACCTTCAAGGACTACGATCCCGACCGCATTCTGACCAGCCCACAGTTTGCGGGCGGCAATTCAACCAGTGCCAACGAGCAGTACCGCCTGGCCACGCGCACGGTGACCGAAGATGTGTTGCAGCCGGGCGTCGGTGCCGACGCGGTCATCCGGTCCGGGGGCGCGATGCGCATCCGCACCGATGACCTGCGCAACCACTACGGCAGCATCGCCGCCGGCGGCGATCTGGACATTGTCGGCCTGAGCGGCGCGGCGAAGGTGGAAAACCTGGCGGCCACGCTGTATCGCACGCATCAGTTCTCCAACGTCAGCCATACCTTCGGCGGTGACGTAATGACCTGGAGCACGCCGGCCATTTCCGAGGTGACCGGTAAAATTGGCGGCAGCATTGTCAGCGGCGGCTCGTTGAGCATCGACGTCGGTGACCTGAGCAACCTCAACCAAGGGCGAAACGCGCCGAACGTGCAGAACGGTTCGGCCATGGCCAACCTCAACGTGCAGGGTCCCAAGACCCTGCCGGATGGGCCGGGCCACGGCGGTGCACAGGGGCCGGGCCAGTCCACCGGCACCGGTGCCGAACGCGCGCTGGCACAGGCGGCCGATGCCGCCGGCACCCAGCAGGGCGGCAGCGTCGGCGGCGTGAGCGGCAACAGCAGCAGCTCCGGGCCGCGCGTGGTCGCGGCCAGTGGTGGATCGCCGGACCGGATCGCGATGGGCGCACCGGACACGCGCGCGCCGAGCGCCAGCCTGTTCAACGTCAATCCCAACGGTGGGCACTACCTGGTCGAGACCGATCCGCGCTTCACCGACCACAGGACGTGGCTGAGCTCGGACCACCTGCTGGGGCAGATGGGCTACTCGCCCGATACCGTGCACAAACGCCTGGGCGATGGCTACTACGAGCAGAAACTGGTGCGCGAGCAGATCGGCCAGCTGACCGGTCGCCGTTTCCTCGATGGCTACGCCAGTGACGAGGCGCAATACCGCGCGCTGCTGGAGGCCGGTGCCACGGTGGCCAGCGAATGGGGCCTGCGCCCTGGCGTGGCGCTGACCGAAGCACAGATGGCACAGCTGACCAGTGACATCGTCTGGCTGGTCGAGCAGACCGTCACCCTGGCCGATGGCAGCACCACCACCGCGCTGGTGCCGCAGGTCTACCTGCGCCTGCGCCCGGGCGACCTGGACGGCAACGGTGCACTGCTGGCCGGCGCCAATGTCGATATCAAACTGGGCAATGGCCTGGTCAACACCGGCAACATCGCCGGCCGCAAGCTGGTGACCATCGATGCCGGCAACATCGAGCATCTGGGCGGCAGCATTTCCGGCCAGTACGTCGGGCTGTCGTCGGACAAGGACATCCGCGTTGTCGGTGCCGCCGTGACGGCCACCGATGCGCTGTCGGTCAAGGCGGCGGGCAACGTCTCGGTGGCCTCCACGGTGGAGACACAGCGGGGCGGTGGCACCTACCAGTACGAAACCAACCGCATCGATCGGGTCGCCGGCCTGTATGTAACCAACCCCAGTGGCGACGGCATGCTGTCGGTGGTGGCTGGCGGGGACATCAGCCTGCAGGCCGCACAGCTCCGCAACGCTGGCACTGACGGCCTGACCCAGCTGGCCGCAGGCGGCAATCTGGATGTTGGCGCGATTGCGCTGGAGGAACGCCGCGACGCCACCTTCGATGAGCGCAACCACCAGCGAAGCAGCAGGACGACACACGCTGCCACGTCGGTACAGGGCGCTGGCGATGTGCTGCTGGCCGCTGGCAAGGACATCACCCTGACCGCCGCGCAGATCAAGGCGGGGGGCGGCCTGGCATTGCAGGCCGGTGGGGACATCAACAGCCAGGCGCTGGTGGACAGCGAGAGCCGCGATTTTGCCAATGCAGGCAAGCGCAGCTCGCTGCAGGTCAGCCAGCGTGATGAGACGGTGCGGGGCAGTACGTTGCAGGCCGGGGACAATCTGCTGCTGAAGGCTGGCCGGGACGTGAACCTGACCGCTGCCTTGGTCGACAGCACCCATGGCGCGGTCAGCGTGGCTGCGGGCCGCGACGTCAACCTGCTCTCGGCCAACGAGACGCACGACTACAGCCTGGACAGCTACGAGAAGAAAAAGAAGGCGCTCTCCAGCACCACTACCACGCGCAGCGTCGACAACAGCGACAGCTATGCCATCGGCACGGCGATTCAGGGCGAGAGCATCAACATCACGGCTGGACGCGATCTGACTGCGGTAGGTGCGGTGGTCGATGCCACCGGCAACGTGATACTGGGAGCGGCCAACAACGTACTGATCACGGCCGCCGAAGACCATCACAGCAGTGAGTCCAGCGAGAGCAAAAAGAAATCCGGCGTTACCGGAGGCTTCGGCAACGGCGTGGCATCGGTTGGCTATAGCAGCGCGAAGAACAGCAGCACCCGCGCCGAGCAGTCCACCACCCAGGTGGGTTCGGCGATCGCCTCGCGCGACGGCAATGTGCTGATCAATGCCGGCAACCAACTGACGATTGCCGCTTCGGACGTCGCCGCTGGCGAAAACCTGACGCTGGTGGGCAAGGACATCGCGCTGCTGGCGCGGCAGGACACTACGGACAGCGAATCCAGCCAGGCCAGCAAGTCCAGCGGCTTCTCGGTAGGCGTGACCTACGACCCGACCAAGGCTTACCGCAGCGCCCGCGATTCGACCACCGACGGCATGGCCGACAGTGGTTCGGCGATGGGGCGGATCACCCGCACCGCTGAAGGCGCAGCGTCCGGCCTGCGTGCGGCCACCACTTCGACCGTGGTGACTGCCGGCAGCCAGCGCGCCAACAGCGAGCAGAGCCATTCGACCAGCGATGCCCGTGTCAGCCAGTTGGCTGCAGGTGGCGATCTCACGTTGATTGCCAATGGGGGCTCGATCCTCAGCCAGGGCACGCAGATGTCGGCCGAGGGCAACGCTGTGCTGCTGGCCACCAAGGACATCGTGTTCGACGTGGCCCACAACACCGAGCGCAGCGACAGCAGCAGCCGCGGCAAGGGCTGGGGCTTTGCCAACAACACCAGCGGCCTGCCGTTCGGTACCAACAACTCGCAGAGCCAGGGCAGCGGCAGCAGTGACACCATCACCGGCACGCAGCTGTCGGTCGGCGGCGGCGTGCGCATGGCCACCACCGAGGGCAACATCAGCCTGACCGCAGCCAACATCGCCGCCGAAAAGGACGTCAGCATCCGTGCGGCCGGTGATCTGCTGGTCCGCAGCGGGCAGGATACGGTCAGCAACGCCAATACGTCGGACAGCAAGGCGATCGGCACGGTACAGATATCGGATACCGAGAAGTTCTCCGGCTGGCACCGCGAGCAGCACCAGGACGACAGCGCGCAGGTGTCACAGGTGGCCAGCAGCATCGGCAGTCTGGGCGGCAGCGTGAACCTGACCGCCGGTGGCAAGTACACGCAGACGGCCAGCAACGTGGTGGCCGCCAAGGATGTGAACATCACCGCCGCCGAAATCGAGCTGCTGACCGCCGATGAGAGCGGTCACTACTCGCAGAGCGACAAGGACCTGAAGATCGGCGTGTTCGCGCGGGTGAAGTCGCCGTTGATCGACCTGATCAACAACGTGGATGCGGCCCGTCAGTCCGATGATCGCCTGCAGAAGATGCAGGGCATGGCGGCAGGCGCCAATGCCTACCAGGCAGCCAGTGCGATCTCGGCACTGTCCGGCCGTGGCGGCAGTGGCGAACTGTTCCGTGCTGAAGCAGGCATCGGCTTCAAGACCGCCAACAGCAGTGCCGATGGCAGCAGCATGGTGTCGCGTGGCTCGACCATCCAGGGTGGTGGAAACGTGAACCTGACCAGCACCCAGGGCAACATCCATGTGGTGCAGGGCAACCTGAGCGCAGGCAACACGCTCAGCCTGGATTCGGCCGGAGATATCCTGCTGGAAGCTGGCAAGGCGCATGTGGCCGACCGCAGCAAGAGCAGCAATGCCGGCGCCGAAGTCGGCGTAGGCGTCTCTGTAGGCGCGCAGACCGGCGTGTACGTGTACGCCGAAGCGAGTGTCGGCAGCAGCAAGGCCAATGCCGAGAGCAGCACCTGGCAGAACACCACGCTGACCGGCAAGAACATTTCGATGAAGGCCGAGGGCGATACCACCCTGCGTGGCGCCACGGCGACCGCTGACCGAATCGACGTCAAGACCGGCGGGACGCTGACCATCGAATCGCTGCAGGACATCGCCGAGAGCATGTCCAGGAACAGCCAGGTGGGTGGCCGCGTGCAGGTGTCGATCGGCACCGCATGGAATGCTGACGGGTATGCCAGTGCAGGCAAGGCCAGCGGCAGCTACCAGGGTGTTGGCCAGCAGAGCGGCCTGTTCGCCGGCAATGGCGGGTACCACGTCGATGCAGGTCACGTGAACCTGGTGGGCGGCGCGATTGCCAGCACCCATGCGGGCAACAGTGAACTGACTGCGGGCTCGCTGACGTTCACCGACCTGCAGAACCACATGGACTACACGGCCAGTTCGGGCAGCATCAGTGGTGGTGCCGGCGGTGAGATGGATGGCTGGACGCCCAAGCCGGGAACGGCCGCGCCCCGTGGTGGTCCGGGCCTGCCGATGATGGAAAAGGGCAGCGACAGCAGCTCCACCCTTGCCACTTTGACCGAGGGCAACATCACCATCGGTGGCAAGCAGACGTCGGCGGCTGAGCTGGGTATCAATACCGATGCCAGTGCAGCGCATCGTGCGCTGGAGGCGATGCCTGATGCCACCAAGCTGCTGGCGGACCAGCAGGCGATGGCGGCTGCGATAGGGACGGTGGTGGCTACCAGCAGGCAGGTTGCCAATGACATCCAGACCCATCAGAGCAACAAGGCCACGCAGGACTATTACGACAGCCTTTCGCCCGAAGAGCAGGTTGCGTTCGACAAACTTGATGCCAAAGCGAGAGACAAGCGGCTGAGTGATAACAGCCAGGCCTACAAGGATGCGAAGAAGTGGGGCAGTGGTGGTGACTACAGCCGGGCACTGGATGCCGTGACTACCGCATTAGTGGGAAGTGCAGGCGGACAGGCTGTCGGCCAGCTTGCGTCCAATGCGCTTGCACCTTATGCCGCCTTCTTCATTGGTAGCACATTTGATCCGAACCATGGCAAGGACCCCAACGCAACCATGCAGTTGCTGTCGCATGCGCTCTTGGGCGCGGTGTTGGCCGAGGTCAATGGTGCCGGCGCAGGGGCAGGTGCGGCGGCCGCGGTAGGTGGTGAGGTGGCAGCCAAGTTCCTGACCGACACGCTATATGGGGGCAATGCGTCGAAGCTGAGCCCTCAGGAAAAGGAGACGATCCTGGCGCTGTCGCAGGCGGTGGGTGCGTTGGCCGGCGGATTGTCGGGGCAGGATCTGGCCGGGATAGCGTTGAATGCGGGAATTGCGAAGAATTCGGCCGAGAACAACTTCCTGGGGCAGAACGATCACGCGCGAATGATTCACCTGCGCGAGAAGGCCAAGCGGCAAGGTGGGTTGGACAAGCAGGAATCCCTGGAGCTTGTACTGCTGGATGCAGGGGATCAGATGAGTGCAGGGCTGCTACGGAAGGCGTTGGCAGGCGAGAACCTGAGTGAGGTTCAAGCGGCTGACCTCGCGACCTACATCAGCCGATATGAGTCCCAGAACGGTCCTCTTGATCTGCCTGAGCTGCAAAAGCAGTTCCAGGAGCGCGCTGGAACGCTACGCCCGGGCGAATTGCAGGGAGTCAACCCGTCGCAGGTGTACGAGCGTCCATATGCTGGTCTGGGGGACGACCAGAAAGCGTACAAGGATGCCAATTACTCGTGGGTTGAGGATATTTTCTACCGCAAGAAGGGCGCGAATGAACGGCTGTTCGAGAACGCTCTGCGCAAGTCGGGCCTGGAGCCCAGTCGCACCGAGGACTTGCTCCCGTCGTCAATGCAGTTGCGGAATTACTTCGCAATCCAAGATGCACAGACGTCGAGTGCTATGGCCAGTATCGCCTTCGTGGCTGCGACCGTGGGAGACATGAGCGAGGACAACCGTCGTGCGTTGACGTTAACGATGGGGGGTATCGCAAATATCGCTGGGATAGCTATCTCAGGTAAGACGGGATTACTGCCGCAGACAGGCGGACTTGGCGTGACACGATCTCCTTCGAGAAGGCGTGTAAGTGAGGCGCCTGCGACCAACGCATTGTCTGTAGAGCAGCCCAAAAATCAAGGCGGGGATTCGGGCGGAAGTAGTACGAAGAATTTCATTCCGCCAGGTCCAGTTCGCGTCAGTGATGCGCACAGCGTGGAAACAATTGGAGCGGGCACAAGATTTGGTGGCGGGAACAGGAATACTCTAAAATCAGTGTTGATGGGGGGGTATGACATTGATGGTGACATCAGGGAGATAAATTCAGGCCAAGGGATTCTGCTGCCTGACGGTAATGTTGCCGTGTCTTCTGGTCGAGTATGGGGTGCGCATCCAGGGAGTGCCACCATGTTCCCACGGTCGGGGCCAGGTATCGTTCAACTCTCGCAGGCAGAGTTCCGTCTCTATAGAGATATGGTTCGTCAGAATGGTATGTCTTCATCTATTGAGAAGGCGTTGGATGGTATGATCTCAGTCGGTAACAATGGTGTTAGTTCGGAATCTCGTTCGAAACTGAATGAGCTATATAGGTCGCGAGATCTTGGTAAATGAGGGGGCAGAGTGGAAGGTTTTGAATTTTCTGTGGGTCGAGTTGTTGAATTTTTGGAGTTGAAGCCAATTCTTGCAGCTAGGTTGGGCTTGGATGCGTCGTCGATTCTTACTGAAGATGATTATTGGGGGAGGTCGGATTCCTCTGCCTTTGCAGGGGTTTCTATTGAGTACGTGAACGGGGGGTTTCCGACATTTGTTAATGTTTATAGTGATGCGGAGTTCTATGGTGAAGCGCTAGGTGAATTGGCGGTAGGGCTCTCGGTCGATCTCGGTTCACCTATTCTTATAGGTGACTATATTAGTGAGATTGATGTTGCGTCAGGGCGTTTCATAGTGGTTCGGCCTGATGGTAAATTCGAGTTTGCTTATGAAGCTGAAGGCGGTGAAGTCGTGTTATTCGATCCGCCGAGGATAAATGATGTCGGCTAAATAGGGTGGCGTCGTCGAATATTTGAAAAGCTGGTCGCTATGCTTGCTTGTTGAGTGGTTAAAATTTTCTATGGACATAGTCTGTGGATTATTTGGGTCGGGTTGAAGTGGCTGCGCGGACCGGTATGTATTTATGTGCCGAGGCCGGCGCAGGCAGCAGCAAGAGACAGTAATGTCTGGCAGAACACCACGCTGACCGGCCAGAGCATCCCAGGGTGGCGGCAACGTCAACCTGACCAGCACGACGGACGACATCCACGTAGTGCAGGGCAACCTGAGCGCGGGCAACACGCTCAGCCTGGATTCGGCCGGGGACATCCTGCTGGAAGCGGGCAAGGCGCACGTGGCAGACCGCAGCAAGAGCAGCAATGCCGGCGCCGAAGTGGGCGTTGGCGTTGTCGTGGGCGCGCAGACGGGCGTGTATGTGTATGCCGAAGCCAGCGTGGGCAGCAGCAAGGCGAACTCGGACAGCAATACCTGGCAGAACACCACGCTGACCGGCCAGAACATCTCGCTGAAGGCCGAGGGTGACACCACGTTGCGCGGCGCGACCGCCACGGCCGACCGCATCGACGTCAAGACCGGCGGCACGCTGACCATCGAATCGCTGCAGGACATTGCCGAGAGCATGTCCAGGAACAGCCAGGTGGGTGGGCGCGTGCAGGTGGCCTTCGGCAACGCGTGGAACGCCGATGGCTATGTCAGTGCAGGCAAGGCCGAGGGCAGCTACCAGGGCGTGGGCCAGCAGAGTGGCTTGTTTGCCGGCAACGGTGGCTATCACGTGGATGCGGGACACGTGAACCTGATTGGCGGCGCGATTTCCAGCACCAACGCGGCCAACAGTGAACTGACTGCACAGACGCTGACCTTCAGCGACCTGCAGAACCAGATGGACTACTCGGCCAGCTCCGGCAGCATCAGCGGTGGTGCGGGCGGCAAGATGAACGGCTGGGACGCGAAAGAAGGCACAACCGCTCCGCGCGGTGGCCCAGGCATGTCGATGACGGAGAACGGCAGCGACAGCAGTTCAACGCTTGCGACGCTGACCGAAGGCAGCATCACCATCGGTGGCAAGCAGACCACGGCGGCGGAGCTGGGTATCAATACCGATGCCAGTGTAGCGCATCGTGCGCTGGAGGCGATGCCTGATGCCACCAAGCTGCTGGCGGACCAGCAGGCGATGGCGGCTGCGGCGGGGACGGTGACGGCCACCAGCCAGCAGATTGCCTGGGATATTGGCAGTGCAGATGCGAAGAAGATCACGGATAAATATCGGGAGCCGATGAGTCCCGAAGAGAGACGGGCGTTCGATGCGCTTCCTTCGGACGAGCAGTTCAAGCGCCTCGTCGCGTTCGATGCATCCTACCCCGATGCACTGGTGACCCAGCAGAAGTGGGCCCCTGATGGTGTCTATGGTCGCGCGCTCGACGCAGTGACCAGCGCGTTGGTCGGTGGTGTTGAAGGGCAGGGGCTGGGTCAGCTGGGCTCCAACGCGCTGGCGCCGTATGCGGCTGAACTTATCGGCAAGACCTTTGATCCGAACAAGCAGAGTGCTGCGCCTAGCGAGGCCATGCAGATGCTGTCGCACGCGCTGCTGGGCGCGCTGTTGGCTGAGGCCAATGGTGGCAAGGCGGGGAGTGGGGCGTTGGCGGCCGGTGGTGGTGAGTTGGCAGCCAAGGTCCTGACGGACACGTTGTTCGGCGGCAACCCGGCGAATCTCAGCCCGCAGCAAAGGGAGGCGGTTCTGGCGCTTTCACAAGCGGTGGGAGCGCTGGCCGGTGGGCTGTCGGGGCAGGATCTGGCTGGGATCACGTTGAATGCGGGGATTGCCAAGAATTCGGTTGAGAACAACTTCCTTACAGAGGACCAGGCTCGTGTACTGAAGCAGCAGCTCGACGAGTGCGGCGGCGACACGTCATGCCAGAAGGCGGTGCGCGACGTTGCCAAGCAATTGTCGGAGAGAATGGATTACGAGCTGCTCTCGGTGTGCACTGCGAACTCAGCGAGCCCCGCGTGTCAGGCGTTTGTCAATGCGGCCGTCTCCTACAAGTACGGCTCGTGGCCCGGAGAGCTTGGCCTGTTCGATGATCTCGGCCGCAGTAGCGAGGCGCTTTCTTCGTTTGCCCACTCCATGAATGGACGTGCCTATCGTGAGCTGATATTTGAGAACGGGGGGATCCAGCCGGTCTATATCCTGCCCCAAGAACACACTGTAGCTGCACTGGCGGAGTGGACCGGGAATCTTGACAGGACGATTGATCAGTACGGCCTCTTCTCGAAGGAATCGTCAGCTGAGCTGGGGCTTGGACTTGCGAAGGTACTGCTTCGAAAATATGGCGCTGTTACCATAATCGAAGGGAGCGGAGGCTTCGGGAAGGGGGCGAAGGCGGGCAGTTCCGAAGCACTGCCGCGAGCGACGTCTGGGCCAGTCTATGCAACGAATAAGGAGGCGACTGCCGCTGCCACGGCTTTGGGCTTTAGGCGTGTAAAGGAGACTGCTCACGATGGTGAGCTTGTCTTTACTAATGGAAAGATATTTATTTCAAGGGATGTGGATGGCCATAATGGTGGTGCTTGGAAGGCAGCGAAATCGGTGAAGGCGCTAGGTAGCCGAGATACCCGGCTCGGTACGTTTGATTCCAGTTTGAAAAGGATAGGGGGGTGAACTTTGAGTGGGTCTTCTTGGGTAGTTCGTGGTAAGACAATCAAGGATTTAATTGAGGAGCTTATGACTTTTGAGGATCAAGGTATGTATGTAGAGATTTCAGTTGATGGTGGTGATACCGTTCGGCCGATAAGCTTGGTTGGGAAAGATGGAGGGAAGTGCGTGCTGTTCTATTTCGGTGATGACGCTTAGTGCTAGGTATTTCCTCAGTATTTCTTTCTGGGCTGATTCTTGAGTGTCATTGCCTCTGACTGGTCTGCCGCCTCGACGCTGCTCAGAAAATGGTCTGTTGATCTGTGCTTCCGCCGCGCGTCGACGTATCGGGTGGACCGGAGACGTCGTGCTAAATGCGGTGTCGAACGGTGGCAATGGTCCATGGTGGCAATCTGTCCATGAACAGCACTCGCCTTCTGGTTTCCGAGCTGCGGGCGCTTGCCCCGATTGCTTTGCTATCGGGCGGGGGGACGGGGGCGATCCGTATGTACAGGTGTCGTCCGGCACCGCTGGGCGCGCTGTTGGCTGAGGCCAATGGTGGGTCGGCGGGGAGTGGGGCGTTGGCGTCCGGTGGTGGTGAGCTTGCGGCTAAAGTCCTGACGGACACGTTGTTCGGCGGTAACCCGGCGAATCTCAGCCCGCAGCAAAGGGAGGCGCTTCTGGCGCTTTCACAAGCGGTGGGAGCGCTAGCAGGTGGGCTGTCGGGGCAGGATCTGGCTGAGATCGCGTTGAATGCGGGGATTGCCAAGAATTCGGTTGAGAACAACTGGTTGAGCAGGCAGGAAATCGCACTCATGGAGTCCGAGCGGGCCGCGTGTGGTGGTAAGGGGGAGATGTCCAAGCCTGTAAGGACTCCGTGACACATGCGTATGACGAGCTGAACGCAGAGCGAGATCGTGAGCTGCTTGCGCACGATGCCGCTGTTGAGCTGAGTATGCGGTCCTATCCAGCTACTTCAGAGGACGACTGGAAGCACGAGTGGGCGATTCGTGTCGATCGATACTGGGAACAGTACGGTGTTGCGGTTGAGGACAGGGTTGCTGGACCCACGCCGGGAGCGGACGCAGCATTTGCTTATCGTCAGCTTAAAAATGACGCTCTCGCTTCGGGTATGACAGCCGTCGGAGAGATCATGGACAAAGGTCTCGATCGATGGTTCATGGACAAGAGTCGGCGAAACCTCGAGGCAACTTTGGAGGGTCTCTCTTCGACGATGAGCTTGATGCGGGGCTATGTATCATCTCTTCACCCTGACATCTACATGCAGGGTGCTATCGATCAATCGTCGGTCATGACGAAGACCGAAGAGATGGCTGCTTACCTTGCGATCCTGTCACGAGGGGCAGATAAGGGATTGGGAGCATTGCGGGGCAGTTGGGGCATAAAAAGCCCCGGCATGGGCTCGGCCGTTTCTGGAACTAAGGGTGTAATCAAAGCGAGCGAGACCATTGGCCAGCCAGTTGAGGCTGTTATTGGTGGTCGAAAGAGGTTGTTGCGGGTCGATATCGAGCCCAATGGTAAGCTTCAAATACAATCCGGCGGCGGCAAAGACTCAATCGTAGACTTCCGTCCAGACCTTTCATTGCCGCTAGCCCCGCAGATAGACAAGGCATTCAAACGGTTGCCGCAATCAGCGAGGGATCAGTTGGTTAAGAACGCCGAAAAGGGGCTGCGACGTCTTTAGGAAACGGGAAATATGTGATGGGAACTAAATACGTGGTTGTGCTGGTCGCTGGAAAGGGGCTTCCTGAGAGAAACTCCCTGGTCTATCAGGCTTGGGGTGAAGTTCCGGTTTCATACTTTCAAGATCATGAAAGTTTGAATGAAAGTAGTTTTCTTGATTTGAAGGTAAACAAGTGGGAAGCCAATGCTGAGTGGAGTCGGAAGTCGGAGGATGAGCCGTGGATCAGAATTGAAATATTGAGGGGTGGGGTAGTCACAGAGTACCTGGCGACGCAGGGGTTTTCATTGGTGGTAGGGGTAGGGGAGGCGTTGCTCAGTATTGAGATGGACGATGGTGGTGGTGAGATTGACGAGATTCTATTGGCCCATCTTGTGTCGGTTTTTATGCCGGGTAATAGAGTTTTCCGGTGGCGTGATGAGCTTTCTGAGATTGATGGTGAGTACATTTCACGTTTTCCCGCTCGGGAGGCGGTTCTTGAGCAACTACGCCGCTGTTGATGATTGCAGTCTGCGCGGGCTTGTTGAATCCGCCCAAACTGAACTGAATGTTCGCGCCGATAGTGTTGAGGCCGTGCTGCCTCGATTAATGCGCGCAGGTGTCATTCGGGACTATCGAGAATGCAGACGGCTTCGCCAGTGCAGTCAAGGCCAACCGCAGCTAGGGCGTTGGCCAGCAGAGCGGCCTGTTTGCCGGCAATGGCGGGTACCACGTCGATGCAGGTCACGTGAACCTGGTGGGCGGCGCGATTGCCAGCACCCATGCGGGCAACAGTGAACTGACTGCGGGCTCGCTGACGTTCACCGACCTGCAGAACCACATGGACTACACGGCCAGTTCGGGCAGCATCAGTGGTGGTGCCGGCGGTGAGATGGATGGCTGGACGCCCAAGCCGGGAACGGCCGCGCCCCGTGGTGGTCCGGGCCTGCCGATGATGGAAAAGGGCAGCGACAGCAGCTCCACCCTTGCCACTTTGACCGAGGGCAACATCACCATCGGTGGCAAGCAGACGTCGGCGGCTGAGCTGGGCATCAATACCGACGCCAGTGGAGCGCATCGTGCGCTGGAGGCATTGCCGGATGCGAGCAAGCTGCTGGCGGACCAGCAGGCGATGGCGGCTGCGGCGGGGACGGTGATGGCCACCAGCCAGCAGATTGCCTGGGATATTGGCAGTGCAGATGCGAAGAAGATCACGGATAAATATCGGGAGCCGATGAGTCCCGAAGAGAGACGGGCGTTCGATGCGCTTCCTTCGGACGAGCAGTTCAAGCGCCTCGTCGCGTTCGATGCATCCTACCCCGATGCACTGGTGACCCAGCAGAAGTGGGCCCCTGATGGTGTCTATGGTCGCGCGCTCGGCGCAGTGACCAGCGCGTTGGTCGGTGGTGTTGAAGGGCAGGGGCTGGGTCAGCTGGGTTCCAGCGCGCTGGCGCCGTATGCGGCTGAACTGATCGGCAAGACGTTTGATCCGAACAAGCAGAGTGCTGTGCCTAGCGAGGCCATGCAGATGCTGTCGCACGCGCTGCTGGGCGCGCTGCTGGCTGAGGCCAATGGTGGCAAGGCGGGGAGCGGGGCGTTGGCGGCTGGTGGTGGTGAGTTGGCGGCGAAGGTCCTGGGCGACTACTACGCGCGCCAGAATGGAGGGCAGCTGAGTCCCGAGCAGGAACAGAAGATCAAAGTACTGGGGCAGGCCGTTGGAGCGATGGCTGGTGGAATCGGTGGGGATGGCGCGATGGGGGCGGCTTTGGGAGCCACCATTGCCAAGAACTCCGTCGAGAACAACTACCTGAATCATGCAGAGCGCATGCAGTTCCTGGACGCCATGCTGAGCTGCACGAAGAGCGGTGAACGCTGCGGCGAGAAGGAAGAACTCGCTGCGTTGTCCGACGCGAGGAATTCGGCCTTGATTGCCGCGTGCACGGGAGCGGCGAACTCGTCAGCGTGCCAGGCGGAGAAGTCCAAACTGGGAGACGCGTACTGGACGCTCGCACAGGGTGAATCCGTCTATACCCAATGGATCAAGGACAACGGGCTTGCCCTGGCTGAGGCGGCCCTGACGAAGGGGAATGGGGGCAAGATCGCGTCGGATCTGCTCACTCATACTTCTTCGATCGATGCTAAGTACAAGATCACCTGCGCCGCCGCCGGGCGATGCGATCCGTTCACTGCGGGTGCACTGGTCCTGGATGGACGAATGCAGGAGGCGATGACCAATTTCGCCATCAATCTGTTGTTTGACAAGGCTGGGGCTGCTGCGGGCGTTACGACCAACGCGGGCGGCATGGTGATGGACGTGGCCAAGATGAACCAGATCTATGCCACTGTGGAGAGTTTCAAGCAAGCCAAGCATGACTATGATCGTGCGCTGGAAATAGGTGGGTGGGGCCTCGTCAAGGAGAAGGGTATCGGCGCCTGGTCATCCATCACTGGCTACTTCGGAAATGGCTGGGATGCGGCGACCTACGAGCTCGGTCTGAACCAGAAGTGGAACCTTGCGGATGTTGCGGGCAACGGTTTCACCAAGGGCGATATGGGACTTGATGCAGCATTGGCCGTGGTCAGCCTGGGTGACATCACTGCAATCCGCGCTGCGGCCAAGGCGAGGACGCTGGCGGCGCTGGAGCGTGAGGCCGCATCTGGTGCTGGAAAACCGAAATCGCCTGTGGATATGGGTGAAAGACGCCCCAAGAACGACTATCTCAATGAAGTAGAGGCGTCAAAAACGCCCGCCGAACTGATCGAACAGCAAAGGGGGACGGCAGGCAGAACTGCGCCGGTAGATTATGAACACATTCTAGACGGGAACTTGAATGCGCGTGGTGATGGTGTTGGTGGTCATTATCTGCGATCAGATAATGTAAGGGTTGTTGAAGTGACCATGGGGCCGGATCGAAAGGGCATCACGCGGGGGATGGTCGAAATTCGTGATCCCGCAACTGGTAAGTGGGTGGCCAAGAGGGCCGAGACAACATTTTTCCCGAGAGAGTGGACCCGGCGCAGGGTGGAGATGG
This sequence comes from Stenotrophomonas sp. 85239_Sma, assembly GCF_056481725.1. Classification (NCBI taxonomy): domain Bacteria; kingdom Pseudomonadati; phylum Pseudomonadota; class Gammaproteobacteria; order Lysobacterales; family Lysobacteraceae; genus Stenotrophomonas; species Stenotrophomonas sp. 85239_Sma. The sequence continues at coordinate 1,356,175 of NZ_CM151163.1, forward strand.
AGATCGAAAGCGCATTTGCGAAATCGTCAACGAAGTACAGGAATGGTCAGCCATATTGGGAGGGCACTTCTTCCAGTGGTGTTAAGATTGAAGGCTACTACACACGCCCGGATGGCGGAGCAGCCACGGCATATCCGGTTTATGGGGCTAAATAGAATGGTTATGGGTGCAATTTTGTTTCCTTATTGGAATGGTGATGAGTATGTTGTCTCGTCAGATGAGAGAATTGGTGATTCAGAGCCTGTCTTGTATGGTCAGGGGGATGGGGTCGGGGAGATTGCTGCATGGTTGGATGGTGACTTCGGTTTTCTTGGCACAGGCAGTGAGCGACGCGTTCGGAAATTATTCGAAACTGCGGCACCTGCTGCCAGTGGCGGAGAGTGCGTTCACTATGGGGAGGGGCATGCAGTCTTGCGCGTGGGGGACCTGTTCCTGATTTTTTCCAGATGGAATAAAAATAATGTTGCATTGTTGAAGCAGGCGCAGATTATCAGTGTCCTGGATATGTACTCTTCCTTCCGAGCAGTCAGCCCGCGAAAGAAGGATCGACCTCCAGCGGCGTTCGAGTTCGAGTATGAGGCTGAGGGTGAAGAGGCTGTCCGTCGATTCAAGGATGCAGGCGGGGATGTCTCCAGGCTTGAGGACGACTTCTGAGCATGACCTTCAGAAGTTCCTGTAGATCGCGGTTCGAGAGTGCCTTCTGGCAGAGGGGCCGTTGAGGCAATCACGTCAGCACATGGGAAGTGGACAAATGCGTGGCATATTGACGTGTTGAAGTGCGTGTATCTGTCCATCTGGTCGGCGTGCCTGATCGCGTGGCCGATTGTCTTCCTCAACTTCGTATTTGGAATCAGATTCCGCTACTACCGCGACTGTCGAGATAAATAGTGCGCGAGTGAATTCTTTGAATGCCAATAAGGCTAAGGATCAGATTTTGAAATTGAAGTTCCCTGTGAGAAGTGGGGTGCCATGAATTCGCATGAATTGATTGATATTGTCGAGGCGACTGAGTGGTACGTGTATTTGCTCAGTTTGGATGAGTGCTCGCCGCACGCGCTTTTGGGAGTTGGGGCGGTTAGTAACGATGCGAAATGGCAGTTTGCGGTTGATTTGACACTCAGGTGTCTTGTTTCAGGGGTGTGGATCTTCTCAGTCCCGAACATTCTTGATGAGCTTGGGTTGGCTAGTGCTGAGGAGTTTTGTGCTCGACTGTCGCAGTTCGATCCGTTTGCGCTTTCCGAAGATGGGGAGAAGTATTGGCTTGATTCCTATATGGTTGGCTCCTCGGTATCCTCCAGCATGGTTTCAAGATGTTTGATTTCTGCAGAAGGGCCCATGTTCGCGTCGGGATTTTTTGAGGAGATTGATAGATTGTTTTCTATGTCGGGAGTAGCGTGGCGTGAAGGTTCTCTTATATCGATTTCTTCTTGATTGAACTGGCGACAGCGGCTCTACCCTCTTGCCACGTTGACCGAGAGCAATGCCGCCATCGGAGGCAAACGGACGTCGGTGGCAGAGCTGGGTATCAATGCCGATACCATTGGAGTAAATTGCGCGCTGGACGTATAGAATTGTGGGCGTCAAGTTCAAATGATTTCTGACACGATCAGGAATGTTCTTCATTACTCTTATGGATACTCCATGGGGGTTCTGTGGAGAAATATGAATATGGAGTTTGAGGGGGCGTTTGAGCGGCAGACGGAAGAGTTCTTTTCTATGCTTAGGATGCTGATGGAGGAAGGGAAGCTGAAACTTGCCTCGGACGGCGTCTTTGCCGATGGCGATATCGATGCACAATTGGGCGTTCTGCGTCGTGCCTGGCCTGGAGCAAGAGATCAGGAAGATCTCGATGAGGATGGATTCTGGTTTCTTACAGATGCTCCGTTTGGATTGGTTTGGGTCGCGCCTGAGGGGGATGTCTGGACCTGATCTAGTTTGCGCCCCATCGGGTGAGGCATTCTTTCTGATTGGTGTGTTGGATTACTGTCGGGTCGCAGTGATTCAATCATTATGCATCGCTGCATCGCTGCATCGCGCTTGAATGCAGGCAGGGGTATCTCAATGGCCCGGATGCTACGTGGGGAGCGGTCTTGAATGATTTCGTGGCGAGTTCGGATAAAAGATAATGAGAGTAAGGATTGAGCCCACCTTCGGCAGCGCCGGCGGCGAAGCAGTACAGCGCACAGATGCAGCCTCCGATGGGCTGAGCGAAAAGGATGCACTGGCGATCGTGGTAGGAGACAGGTTCTCCACCTATCTCCACTACTGGAGGCTGTACGAAGCAAGCGGCAGGGCGCCAAGGCGATGGAACTGGCCGGCATTCCTGTTCTCGTCACTCTGGTTCTTCTTCCGGCGCATGCATGCGTGGGGCGCGATCTGGTTCATCCTTTCGCCGTTGCTGATGACCACCTTCGCGCTGCTGGGGCTGCCATGGTTGTCCTTGCTCTCTTTCGTGGTGTTTCGCGTACTTGCTGGAATCCTGGCGAATCCGCTGTACTTGGCGCACTGCCGAAGGATTGTCCGCAAGGTTGATGCCGAGCATCGCGGGGCACATCGTCGGCACCTTGAACTGCAGAAGGCTGGCGGCGTCAGCTACACCGCTCTGGTGATCGCCTTGGCGGTAACGGCCTCACAGAACACCCTTATCAAACTGATCGTTGGTTCGCTATCAGAGCCAATGCCCACGCAGTCCGCTGTGCACGTGGCGGCGAACCCGCCGTATCTGCCGGACCCGCAGATAGAGGAAGCGGAGCGGGTGGTGTACCAGGAGCAAATGCGTGCGATCGCAATGACGGCGTGGCCAGCGGGCGTTCCAACCGAGGGCAATGCCTGCATTGTCGAATTGCGTTTGGCGCCACCAGGTCAAGTGCTGGAGGCCAATGTCCTGGAGCCGTGTACGTTGAACGACGCCCAACGCGAGATGATGCTGGGTGAAATCAGGCGCACGGACTTCACGATCGAGGGGAAGATGCGGTTCTTCAACAGGCATACCCTTATCGACTTGCACAAGTAATGGGCATTTCGCTGTTTCTCGAAGTCGAAGTCGAAGCCGGTGCCGACCTGGATGCCGTGCTGCACGCCCTGGATTCGATCCAGGCCGAGTACTCCGAAGGTACTGACGGTCTGCGTGGGCATCTTCCAGCATCCAACACCGGCTTCGGGTCGGCATCGTCGACCCGCCGGAGGCGCTCGTAGCGGAAGGGATTGAAGCCGAGTGGCAGGTGGGCCTGCTCGGTTCGTTTCATTTCCGCGCGAGCGGGTTTGAAAGCGCGTGGGAGGAAATCTGCCGTTTCACAAAGCGCTACGCCGCGACGTGCGGGCACCGGTTTGTGCTCTCGTTCCAGTTCGAGAGCGTCTATGCGGCAAGACTCGGGAAGGATCTGGTCTTCCCGGGGCCTGCTGCTCCGTAATGCCGGATAGCGGGGCGGCAGGCCCCGGTCTGATCCCATTCTGGCTACCCGTGGCGATATACCTTATGGATATAACGCCTTCGTGAGTCGTCTGATTTCACACCTGTCTGCACAGTTCCAGGGTTTTGGATCGATATAATAATATCGGCCCATAAAGTTTCCCCTGCCTGCGCCGCCATCGATCGTACGGCCATGATCAAGGGAATTGAGATGCTCGCCTTACGCAACCTCCGAGTGGGATCCCGGCTGGGTGCCGGGTTTGGATTGCTGCTGCTGTTCATCGTGGCCATCGTCGGCCTGGTCCTGTACGGGAATCACCTGAAGTCCGCCCAGTTCGAGAAAGTGGTGGACGTCAACATGGTGAAGATGCGGCTGTTGAACGACATGCTGGATACCAACAACGCAGTGTTGATGCACCGCCGGCTGATGGTGATCAAGCGCGGCGAAGAATTCGACAAGGATTATCAGAAGGCGCAGGAGCTGTCGCAGACCTACGACGGCATCTGGGCCAAGTACATCAAGATTCCGCGCGATGCCACCGGCGATGCCTTGGTGGCGAAAATCGACGCGGCACGCAAGGCGACCGACGCCTCGACCCAGCATCTGCACGAGCGCATGAAGGCGGGTGATTTCGACGGCGCGGCCAAGGAACTGCTCGCCGAGCATGGGCTGGCAACCGCATGGAACGAGGCGATCTCGACCCTGCTGCGGCACCAGGAAACCCTGACCGAACGCAGCCGTGAGGAATACCGCGCCACGGAAGCATGGACGGGAACCCTGTCCATCGCCTTCGGTGTGCTCAGCCTGATTCTCGGCGCACTGGCCGCGTGGGCGATCACCCGCAGCCTGACTCGTCCGCTGGAAGGGGCGGTGAAGCTGGCCGATGGCATCGCCAACGGTCGCTTGGACAACAGCATCGACGCGTCCGGCAACGATGAGGTGACGCAGCTGCTCAGGTCGATGCAGCGCATGCAGGCGCAGCTGCAGTCGGTGATGGCGGCGCAGGGCGAGTTGGCACGCCAGCACGATGCGGGCAGTCTCAGCTACCGCATGGACGAGAGTGCCTTCCCCGGCGACTACGGGCGCATGGTGCATGAGACCAATGCGCTGGTCGGTTCGCACGTGCAGGTGCAGAACCGGCTGATCGAGGTGATGAAGCATTACGCCCGCGGTGATCTGTCAGTGGACATGGATCCGCTACCGGGCGAGAAGGCGGCGATCACCCAGGCAATGGACGAGACCAAGACCAGCCTGTCGGCGATCAATGGTGAGATCCGCCGGCTGGCGACGGCAGCGGCGGCGGGTGACTTCAGCCTGCGCGGCGACGAAGACCGCTTCGCCTATGATTTCCGCGACATGGTGGCCGGGCTCAATCGCCTGATGCAGACCACCGACGAAAACCTGGTGCAGGTGTCGACCCTGCTGCAGGCGATCTCGCGCGGAGACCTGACCGTGCGCATGCAGGGTGACTTCCACGGCGTGTTCGCCCGCATGCGCGATGACTGCAACGCCACCGTCGATCAGCTCAAGCAGATTGTCGGCCGCATCCAGTCCAGCGCATCCAGCATCAACCTGGCGGCAGGCGAGATCGCCTCGGGCAACACCGATCTGTCGCGGCGCACCGAGCAGCAGGCGGCGAACCTGGAAGAGACCGCGGCATCGATGGAGGAACTGACCTCCACCGTGAAACAGAATGCCGAGCATGCCCGCCAGGCCAACCAACTCGCCATCGGCGCACATGGTGTTGCTTCGCAGGGCGGCGAGGTGGTCGGCCAGGTTGTCACCACCATGTCGGCCATCGAAGCCTCGTCGAAGAAGATCGCCGAGATCATCAGCGTCATCGACGGCATCGCCTTCCAGACCAACATCCTGGCCTTGAACGCGGCGGTGGAAGCCGCGCGTGCCGGCGAACAGGGCAGGGGCTTTGCGGTGGTGGCCAGTGAGGTGCGCACGCTGGCACAGCGCTCGGCCGGTGCGGCCAAGGAGATCAAGGGCTTGATCGAGGATTCGGTCGGCAAGGTCGCTGACGGCTCGGCGCTGGTCCGCCAGGCTGGCACCACGATGGGTGAGATCGTGGCGTCGGTGCAGCGCGTGACCGACATCATGGCCGATATCTCCGCCGCATCGCAGGAGCAGAGCTCGGGTATCGAGCAGGTGAACCAGGCGGTGGTGCAGATGGACGAGACCACGCAGCAGAATGCGGCGCTGGTGGAAGAGGCCAGTGCGGCGGCACGCTCGATGGAAGAGCAGGCCAACCTGCTGGCCGAGGCGGTTTCGGTGTTCCGCACGGGTGCGGCGACGGCAGCGGCGGTGGTACGCCCTGCATTGGCAGCGGTGGCTGCGACGGTCACCCCGGTGCGTCGGCCCGCTGCGCTCTCACCCCGCATCGAACCGACACTGGCGGCCAACGCCGGTGGCTGGGAAGAGTTCTAGCAAGGCAGCACGCCGGTAGGGAGACGGCGCCCATTACGATGGCTGATCGTGGTGGGCGCGGATTTTCTTCCTGAACGCGCGATGGCCGATGAGGCGGCGGACACGCGCATTTCACTTCCGGTTGCCAACCGCGGGAGGAGACTTGCGCCATACCGGAACTCAGGAGATGGCCATGAAGACCTCGACCCGATTGCTTGTGCTGGGCACCCTGCTGGCGGCTTCGTCGGTGGCCGGCGCGCAGACCTATGGGCCGCGCGATGAGGGACGCAAGTTCAACGATGGCAGCCGCGTGGTCTGCAAGAACGTGGAAGTGCAGCGCAACTCGCGTGATCCGAACCGCATTGCCGGTACTGCGACCGGCGCGGTGATCGGCGGCCTGCTGGGCAACCAGGTGGGCGGCGGCAATGGCAAGAAGCTCGCTACCGTGGCAGGTGCTGTTGCCGGTGGTGCGGCCGGCCGCCAGATCCAGGGCAACAGCCAGCAGAAGAACGGCGACCGCGTGGTCGAGCGCCGCTGCGAACGCGTCTATCGCTGATCGATCGCCGACAGCCTGTTTTCCCCTTGCACACCGCAGTATTCGAACGCCGGCCCTGCGCCGGCGTTTGTCGTTGCAGGAAAAGGGGACGGAGGGGTTTAAGTCGCAATCCCCCCAACCGGCCGCTTACGACTTAATCCCCTCCGTCCCCTTTTTTGCGAGGAGGCGCCAGGTGGCGAGGCTGCCGTAGAGCAGCAGCAGGGCGGTGAGGGTGATCAGTTCATGGCTGACTTCCGCCAGGCTGGCGTCCATCTGGTTCAGGCGCACTATCAGGTTGATGCCCGAGGTGGTGGGTAGCAGCTGCGCCAGCCAGACCAGCGGTTGTGGCGTCATCACTGCCGGCCACGACAGGTTGGCCAGGAAGAACAGCGGGATCGAGGTGGCGATGATGTACTGGAAGGCGCGTTCGCGGGTGCGGAAGAAGCTGCCGACGAACAGGCCGAAGGCCACGGTGGCGGCGATGAACAAGGTGCCGCCCAGCAGCTGGCCCATCGGATTGCCGCCGCGCGGATAGTCCTGCACCCAGGCGGTGAATCCGGCGTAATAGAACAGGCCAAACAGGCCGATGAGGGCGAAGCCCAACGCCATGCCGGCCAGGGTCGGGAGGTCGAAGCGCAGGCGCCGGCCAAGTGCGAGACGACGGCCACCGAGCAGGACGCCGATACCCATCAGCAGCGTCTGGTGCACGATCAGCTCGGCCACGCCGGGCACGATGGCGCTGCCATAGCCTTCCTGGGTGTTGTACAGCGGGCGCTGCACCAGGGTGACCGGTGGTGCCTGCGGCGCGCCCATGAAGGCGGCCTGGCCGACTACCGCCTCACGCCCGAATGCGCCCAGTGCATCGGCCACGCTGCCCAGCACCCAACTGGCACGGCCCAGGTAGGCGCCGTTACCGAGCAGCACCAGCTTGGCCGGGTGGCCGCGCAGGATGTCGCGCTCCAGGTTGGCCGGGATCAGCACGATGCCTTCGGCGTGGCCGGCTTCCAGCTGCTGGCGGGCACTGTCGATGTCCGTCGGTTGCCCGACCACGCGCGCAACGCGGAGTGCATCGAGCTTGCGCAGCAGCTCGCGGCTGGTCGCGCTGTGGTCTTCATCCACCACCAGCACCGGCAGGTTGCCGGCCACCTGGTGACGGTACGCGGCCGGGTAGAAGAACGAGTACAGGATCACCGCGCCGACCATCACCACGATCGCATAGCGGTCGCACAGCACCGCCATCAGGGTCTGCCGCAGGCTGCGCCAGAATGCGCTCATGCGTCGGCCCCTGCCGGTTGTGCGGCGGCAGGCGTGCGCGCAAAGGCGATCAGGCGCAGGCCGCCGATGCCACCGGCGACCACCGACATCAGCAGCAATGTGGCCAGCGGCCACACCGAAACCTGCAGCGGCGAACCGATGAACTGCTGCTGGGTCTGCAGCTTGATGTAGGCGCTGAGCGGCAGCAGCTGATGCCAGATGCGGGTGAACAGGGGGCCATCCAGCACCGGGAAGGTGGCGCTGGAGAACGCCAGTGCGGTGCCGATGCTGAGGCCGACTGCGGACAGCGCGGTACCCATGTCGCGGGTGACGCCGACGAAGAACAGCGCGTAGGCGGCCGTGGCCAGGTAGAACAGTGGCTGTGCAAGCAGCAGCAGGAGCACGCTGCCCGCCACGCCATCGCCGCGCAGCCAGGCCAGGTAGCCGATGCCGAGTGCGCCATACACCGAGAACAGCAGGATGTACGGTGCGACCTTGCCGGCAATCGCCGGCCACGGCGTGCGGCCCAGCCAGGCGGGCAGGGTGCCGTCGCGGATCTCGCGGCCGAGGCTGCCGGCCACTGCCAGCGCCAGCACCAGCGACAGCACCGCCGGGAAGATCAGCGGCAGCAGGAACAGCTCGTAGCTGCGCGCCGGGTTGTAGAGGATGTCCGACTGCACCGCGATCGGCGCCGCACGCAGTTTGCCCGGGCCGACCTGCAGGCCGATGCGCTCGCGCAGCAGGCGTGCGTTCCAGGCCGAGACCGCGTCGCCGATATCGCGCGACGCGGACTGGCCGGTGGTCATGTAGGTGGCGTTGTAATAGGCGAACACCGTGCCCTGGCGCCCGCGCAGCGCCTGCCGGGTGACGTCGCGCGGCACCAACACGATGGCGAACACATCGAGGCTGCGCAGCTGCGCGCGTGCGTCTTCCAGGTCCACCGGCTGGCTGGCGACGCGCACGCCGGGGCTGGCGTCGAGCATGCGCAGCAGCAGGCGGCTGTCACTGCTGTGGTCGAGGTCGACCACCGCGACCGGGATGTCGCGCATCACCGAGGGCGTGAACATCCACGCCATCACCACCAGCATCAGCAGCGGCAGCAGGGTGACGAGCAGCAGGTCGGCGCGGTTGCCGCGCAGCGACCACAGCTCGCGCCGCCAGCTGGCGGCGAAGCCGCCGCGGCCAGGGCTCAGTGCTGGGGCCATGCGAACAGCACGCTCATGCCGGGGCGGAAGCCCTCGATGCGGCGTACCGGGCGCACCCGCACCTCGAAGCTGCGGACGTCGTAGCCGGACGACTGGCGGGTGGTACGCCAGGTAGCATAGTCGCCGGCCGGGTTGATGAAGTAGACCTCGAATTCGCCGTCCAGGCCGAGTGCCGGCACGCTGCCCTGCAGCTTGCTGCCGACCTTCAGGCCCTGCATCTGTGATTCGCGCAGGTTCATCGCCACCCACATGCGGTCGATGTCGACCAGGGTGAACACCGGGTAGCCGGCCGGTACCAGTTCGCCCGGATCGGCCATGCGCTTGTTGATCTCGCCGGCCACCGGCGCGCGCCCTTCCACTTCGACACGCGCGGCGTTGACCTCGGCCACCGCGCCCTGTGCCTGCTGCACCTGGCCCTGTGCGGCACGCTTGTCCTGCTCGCGTGCGCCGGCCAAGGCCATGTCGTACTGCGCGCGGGCGGCACGGGCCAGTTCACGCGAACTGGTCGCCTGGGCATGCGCTTCATCGCGCTTCTGCCGGGTCATCACCCCTTCGTTGAACAGGTTCTGTACGCGCTGGTAGGTGGCTTCAGCCAGCGTCGCACCGGCTTCGGCCCGCTTCCAGTTCGCTTCGGCGGCGCGGATGTCCTCGCTGCGCGCGCCTTCGTCGGCCTTGTCGGCCACCGCCTGTGCGGCGGCCAATGCGCCGTGTGCCTGCTGTTCCTTGGCGGCCACTTCCGGGCTGTCGAGCAGGAACAGCACCTGCCCGGGCTGCACGCGGTCACCCTCGCGCACCTTCAGCTCGGCCACGCGCGCGGTGATCTTGGCGGCCACGTTGATCGTGTCCGCATCGGCCATGCCCTGGATCTGGTCGCCCGGGCTGCGCCAGGCCAGCCACAGGCCGAGCACCACCACGACCAGCAGCACCACTATCAGGATCGGTCCCAACCGGCGCTTGCCTGGGGGTGTCGTCGCATCGTCGTGCAGCACATCACTCATGGTCGATCACCTCGTCCGCACGCCGCCGGAACTCTTCGAAACGGTCCATCTGTCCACTGACCTCCAGCAACTGTGCCAGCGCAATATCGTATTGGTAGGCGGCCTGTGCGCGCTCGACGCGGGCGCCGCCGAGGCCGAGCCGCGCGTCGATCACATCCAGCGAAGTCGCCTGGCCTTCGCGGAACGCCAGCTCCTGCAGGCGCAGGTTTTCCTGTGCCTGGGCAATGCTGCTGTCGAGCAGCACGTACTGCTGGCGCGCGGTTTCCAGCTCGTTCCAGGCTTTGCGCACGCCCAGTGCGACCTGGTTCTCGGCCTCGCGCAGGCCCGCTTCGGCCTGGTCCTGCTGCGCACGCGCGGCGCTGATCTGCGCCGGCCGCGAGTTCGGCGACAGGAAGGTGTACTTCAGGCCGATGCCGAACGCCCAGTCCGGATCGGTCAGCATCTCGTCGCGGCGGCGGAAGTCGTACTGGCCGAAGGCGAAGATCTGCGGTTTCAGCTTGGCCTGCTGCACGCGCACGCCCTGTTCGGCCTGCGCCACCATCGCCCGCAGGCGTGCGATCTGCGGCTGGCGTGCCTGCGCGGTGCGCTCGAAGCTGGACACCGGTTCCAGTGGCACGCGCTGCACGAACAGCGGTGACACCGGCTGCACCTCGCCGCCACTGCGCAGCAGCGTAGCCAACGCGGCCTTCAGCGTGGCCAGGTCGTTCACCGTCTTCTGGTATTCGCGCTCGGCCTTGTCGCGGGCCACGGTGGCCTGCAGGCGCTGCGCGCGTGTGGCGAAGCCCTCGCGTTCCAGCTTCTCTGCGTCGGAGAGGTGGCGGTTGAGGCCATCGCGCACGTCGCGGCGCACGTCCACCGCCTGCTCGGCCAGGCGTTGGCCGAAATAGGCCTGGGCCAGCTGCACGGTCAGCGATTGACGCTGGGCTTCGCGCTCGGCACTGGCCTGTTCGTGCGCGGCGCTGGCCGCACGTTGCGCGGCCGGAATCACGCCGCCCGTATACAGCGGCAGCACTGCGGTCACCACCGGGCGGGTACGCCAGTCGCGTTCGGTGAACGACAGCGGCGAGTCGATGCCATAGGCCTCGGCCACCGGTGCCAGTGAACCCAGTGGCAGGGTGAGGGTCTTCTGGAACTGCAGTCGGCGCACTTCGCCGATGATCTCCGGCAGGCGCAGCAGGCGGGTCGCGTCCTGCAGGTCCTGCTTGTTGCGCACGGCGGCGTCGGCGGCGGCCAGCGCATCGGAGACCTGCTCCAGGCGTTGCCGTGCCTGTTCCCAGTCCAATGCGGGTGCGTCGGTGTTGCTCTGCGCGGGCGCAGCGAATGGCAGGCAGGTTGCCAGCCCCAGCCCCAGCACGGCCTTCGCGCGGTGCGTCCTTGTACGTCGGCCGATCACGCCCATGCCGTCCCAGTGGTAATGAAGTGCGCAAACGGTAGTGCGCGCGGCGTGAAGCCCGGGTCTGCGATCATCGGTTTGTCCTCAACGAAGGGTGCCGCTGGCCGCAGTGCGCAGCGCCTGGGTGATGTGCTGCAGCGTGCTTGAGCGCACGGCGGCATGCTGCCAGTACAGCGGCACATCGAGCCAGCGACGGGGTTCCAGTACCACCACGCGTCCGGCGCGCACCGCGGGCGCGACCAGGGTTTCCGGGGCCATGCCCCAGCCGAGTCCGCACGCGGCGGCTTCGACGAAACCGGTGGAGGAGGGCAGGTAGTGTAACGGTGGCTGCAGCCGCGCGCGGGTCAGTCGCCGCACGAAACGCCACTGCAGTTCATCCTTGCGGTTGAACACCAGCATCGGCGCGCGCGCCAGGGCCGCAGCCTGCATGCCGTCGCGGAAGTACTGGCGGGCGAAGCCGGGCGAGGCGATGGCGTGGTAGCGCATCGCGCCGAGTGGGTGCACGTTGCATCCCTTCACCGGTTGGCCTTCGGCAGTGACCGCGCCGAGCACGCTGCCATCGCGCAGCAGCTGCAGGGTGTGGTCCTGGTCGTCCATGCGCAGGTCGAACAGGTAACCGTGGCGCTGGTGCAGGTCGGCGATGGCCGGTACGAACCAGGTATCGAGCGAGTCGTCGTTGACCGCCAGCGGGATCGGCGTGCGCGCAGCGTCGCTGCCACGCTCGGGCAGCAGCTCGGCCAGCGCCTCGGCTTCCAGTGCCTGCATCGGTCGTACCCGCCGCAGCAGCGCTTCACCCGCCGCGGTCGGCCGGCACGGTGCCTGGCGCACTACCAGGACCTGCCCGAGCCTGTCCTCCAGCGCCTTGATCCGCTGCGACAGGGCCGACGGGCTGATCGACAGGCGGCGTGCCGCAGCCTCGAAGCTGCCTTCCTCCAGCACCGCGGCAAACGCGGCCAGTTGCGGATGTAGCAGATCCATGCCGGAGCCTCTTCAGTTTTGCTGCACAGGATAAAGAAAAATCAGATTGTCTAAACAGGGGCGGCGGCCGCACCCTGCGCGTCCCCTTGCTGCCTGGCCTGTCCTGATGTGGATCGCCGCTACCGCCGCCGGCCTGTTCGCAGGTGCCGGCCTGATCATCGCCATCGGTGCGCAGAACGCCTTCGTGCTGCGCCAGGGCCTGCAGCAGCGCCATGTGGGCAGGGTGGTGCTGGCCTGTGCCGGCGCAGACATCGCGCTGATCCTGGCTGGCGTCGGCGGCATGGGCGCGCTGGTGCTGCAGTGGCCACTGCTGCTGCAGGTGCTGCGTTTCGGTGGCGCGGCGTTCCTGCTCTGGTACGGCCTGCAGGCCGGGCTGCGGGCGTGGCGCGGTGGCAGTGCGCTGTCTGCCGCCGAGGGGCAGGGCGGCACCGGACGCCAGGTACTGCTGACCTGCCTGGCCTTCACCCTGCTCAACCCGCATGTCTACCTGGATACCGTGGTGCTGCTGGGCAGCCTGTCCACGCGCTATCCCGGTGACCTGCGCTGGGCCTTCGCCGCCGGTGCCTGCGCCGCCAGCGTGGCCTGGTTCTGCACGCTGGGCTATGGCGCGCGCCTGTTGCAGCCGGTGTTCCGCAGGCCGGGCGCCTGGCGCGTGCTGGACGCCGGCGTGGCGATCTTCATGTTCTGCCTCGCCACGCTGCTGCTGTTGCGCCCGCTCTAGGCCGCGTCCATCGCGCACAACGGCTTTTCGCCAGGGCGCAGGGTCAGCACGCGCACGCCGCTGCGGGTAACTGCCACGGTGTGCTCGAACTGCGCCGACAGCTTGCCGTCGCGGGTGTAGACCGGCCATTCGTCCGGCTGTTGGCGGATGGCCGGCTTGCCCTGGTTGAGCATCGGCTCGATGGTGAACACCATGCCTTCTTCCAGCACCATGCCGGTGTTGGGATGGCCGTAGTGCAGGATCTGCGGTTCCTCGTGCATCTCCTGGCCGATGCCATGGCCGCAGTATTCCTTCACCACGCTATAGCCCTGGCTGCGTGCATGGCGGGCGATGGCGTGGCCGATGTCGCCCAGGCGCGCGCCGGGGCGCACCGCAGCGATGCCTTTCCACATCGCCTGGTAGGTGGCCTGCACCAGCCTGCGCGCCGCGTAGTTGGCCTCGCCCACCAGGTAGGTGGTGCTGGAATCGGCGATGTAGCCGTTCTTCTCCAGGGTGATGTCGAGGTTGACGATCTGGCCGTTGCGCAGCACGTCGGTGGTGCTGGGTACGCCGTGGCAGATCACGTTGTCGATCGAGGTGTTGAGCACATACGGGAAGCCGTACTGCCCCTTGCTGGCCGGTCGCGCCTGCAGCTCATCGACGATCATGCGTTCGACGAAATCGTTGATCGCCATCGTGCTGCGACCCTGCAGCGGCAGCCGGTCGAGCGCGGCGAACACCTGCGCCAGCAGGCGCCCGGATTCGGCCATCAGCGCGATCTCGTCGGGGCGCTTGATGATCGCCACGTCACGCCCGCCCGGGGGCCAGCGCCTGCGGCTGCACGCCGGCTGCCCGCAGTTCGCTGGCGACGATGTCCTGGAAGCTCAGCGTGGGGTTCATCTCGCACAGCATGCCGACCCGGATCCAGAAGTTGGCCTGGGCGTTGATCGAGCGGCTGGAGACGGTGCAGGCACGGCGCAGCTGGTCGTGCAGGGTGTCATCGATGTTGACGATGCCCATGGGCGGTCCTGGATCAGTGAGTATACGAAGCGTATATGTTTCGTATATCCAGCTCAAGGCCGCCTGGTTCAGCTGGCGTCGGTGGCGAAGCGCAGGCGGTTACCGTCGGGGTCACGCAGCAGCATCTCGCGGCTGCCCCATTCGGTGTCATGCGGCGGCTGTTCGATGGGTACGCCCGCAGCGCTGAAGGCGCGATGCAGGGCGTCGACGTCCTCAACGATGAAGTACACGGCGCCACCGACCTCGCAGTCACCGCTGTGTTCGGTGAGGAAGATCGTCTGGCCGTCGCGGGTGAGCTGGGCGAACAGCGGGAAACCAGGTTCGAAGCGGTGTTCCCAGTCGACCACGAAACCCAGCCCCTGCACGTAGAACGGCAGGGTGGTGTCGGCATGGCGCACGCGCAGTTGCGGGATGACGGTCTGGGGCATGACGAGAGCTCCTGGGGCAGGCGCCCAGTGTAGTGCCGGCTGTGGGCCGGCATCCTCGTGAGCCCGGGAACAGGAAGTTGCCGAGCCAATGGCCGGCACTACCGGAAGCGGTCAGCAGGCCGTCGGCACGGCGGCCATCGCCGCCAGCAGTTCACGGTTCACCTGCTGGTGCCGTGCCTGCCACACCGGCAGATCGTCGGCGCTGATGTCGGGCTGGCCATCCAGTGAGGACAGCCAGCGCTTGAAGCGGCTCCGGTAGTTGGCCAGCGACACCTCACCGGTGATGTCACTGCCGACCAGGCCGCCGGCGCGCAGCGCTTCGATCACCACCAGTGCGTGTTCCAGCTGGAAGCGGCCCTGGTCCCAGTTGCTGCGGGCGACGTTCTCGGCGAACACGTCCTTGTCGATCGACAGGTAGGTCGGCTGTGGCGACTTCGCCTGCTCTGCGGCGAATGCGGCCACCAGCGCTTCGGGATGCTCGAAACGGCGGAAGGCGTGGCCCATGCCGAGGCGCTGCCCCCAGCCCACGTCCACGTCCATGCACCAGTACGTCAACCGCCCGCCCATCAGCGGACGCCAGTGGTTCTCCCAGGCATGGCCGAGGCCGATGTCGCTGGAGGTGATGCCGAGCACGTGGATGTGCGAGATCTGCGGCAGCTTGCTGGCGGCGTTCACCCACGATCCGCAGTGCATGCCGAACGGGAAACGCATGTTGTCCGGATGGTTGTCCAGCACCACCAGCTGGAACGGTTCCTGCGCGCGCATGCGCTGCAGCAGCGGCAGGCTGAGGTGATGGAAGTCGCCACTGCCGAGCATCACCGTGCCGAGCTGGGCCGGCAGCGCTGCCAGCACTTCCGCCGCGAAACGGCCCAGCGTCGTATTGCTGCAGGCGAACCGCAGCGGATCGTGCCACTGCGGCAGGGCCAGGGTCTGCGCCTGGGGCAGCGGCAGCACGCCACCGTCAAGGTCCAGGATCAACGGGGAGCGCAATGGCATCGTTCAACCGCCTCCATCAGGTTCGCCCTGCAGATGCGGGGCCAGCTTGCGCAGGGCGGCGCGCAGCAGCGGCGAGCGTGCGTGGACCGCGTGCCGGGTGGAGGTGAAGCGGGCGCCCAGCTCGGCCTTGATCCGCGAGTCGGTCCAGCCGGCCACGTAGTGGCTCAGGCCGTGCTGCAGCGCGTATTCGAGGTTGTGCATCCAGCTGACCGCGTACAGGTTGTGCTCGCGCGACTGCGGATAAGCCAGGCCGATGTACTTGTCCACCAGCTTGCCGGCATGCACGTAGCACAGGTTCCAGCCGATCAGCTGGCCTTGGTGGCGGTAGAGGAACATCCGTCCCTGGCCCAGGCTGTCGGCCAGCAGGTACTGGAAATAAGGCAGGTCGAGCTGGTCGAAATGCACGGCGCTCTGTGCGTACACGCCCAGGTAAAGCGCATACAGTTCGGCCTGCAGCTGCGGGTCGGCCAGGGCCGGATCACCGGTGGCGATGCACTCGACCTGCAGCTGGTCACGCGAACGCAGCTTGCGCCGGATGTTCTTGCGGCGCGAGGACGATAGTCGGCCGAGATAGCCATCGAGTGAATCGAAATCGATCGCCACCCAGGCCAGCGGCATGCCTTCCAGTTCGACGAAGCCGCGTGCCAGCAGCGCCTGCAGGAAGGCACCGCTGTGTGCATTGGCGGCGTCGTCCAGCAGCGGCGAATCGATCGCCAGGTCCTTGACCACCAGCAGCCGGGTATCGCCGATCGCGTGACGCGTCACGTCCTCGGCCAATGCCTCTGGTGCGACGTGCGCGGGCAGCGGGGTGTACTCGGTGCTGGTGGCACCGACGAAGCGGGTCTTCCAGGTGATCCAGGGCCGCCACAGGCGCGACAGCGGCAGGCCAAGCAACTTGCCGCGCAGGTCGTCATCCATCGTGGTGGTCAGGTCCAGCGGCGCACGGAAGGTCGGCAGGCCGCTGGGAAGGCGGCCCGCCTCGAACCCTTGCGGCGGGTGGGCCAGGAAGCCCTCCAACAGCGCGGCCGGTTCCAGCGCGGTGCTGGACGCGCGTGACGTCATCTCCATCGGCACGGGAACCGGCAGCGCATCGACCTCAGCCCTTGGCCTTGGTCAGCGCCTGGTCGAGCAGGGTGATCGCCAGGTCGATCTCCTGGTAGCTGATGTCCAGCGACGGCGCGAAGGTGATCACGTTCTTGTACCAGCCACCCACGTCGAGTACGAGGCCCATGCGCTTGCCATCGTGCAGCAGGTCACCGGCCAGGCCGATGTCGACCATGCGGTCCAGCAGTTCCTTGTTCGGGGTGTAGCCGTCGGTCTGGCAGATCTCGGCGCGCAGGGCCAGGCCCAGGCCGTCGACGTCGCCGATTTCCGGGTGGCGCTTCTGCAGGCCACGCAGGCCGTCGAGGAAGTACGCGCCCTTTTCCGGCACGGTGCGCTCGTAATCCATTTCCTTGCCCAGCTTCAGCACTTCCAGGCCCATGCGGGTGCCCAGCGGGTTGGAGTTGAAGGTGGAGTGGGTGGAGCCCGGCGGGAACACGGTCGGGTTGATCAGCTCTTCGCGCGCCCACAGGCCCGACAGCGGGTTCAGGCCGTTGGTCAGCGCCTTGCCGAACACCAGCACGTCCGGGGTCACGCCGAAGTGCTCGATCGACCACAGCTTGCCGGTGCGCCAGAAGCCCATCTGGATCTCATCGACGACCATCAGGATGCCGTACTTGTCCAGCACGCGCTTGAGGCCGGTGAAGAAGTTGCGCGGCGGGATGACGTAGCCGCCGGTGCCCTGGATCGGCTCGACGTAGAACGCGGCGTATTCGGCCTGGCCGACCTTGGGATCCCACACGCCGTTGTATTCGCTTTCGAACAGGCGCTCGAACTGCCAGACGCAGTGGTCGGAGTACTCGTCCGGGGTCATGCCCTTCGGGCGACGGAAGGGGTACGGGAACGGAATGAACATCGCGCGCTCGCCGAAGTGGCCGTAGCGGCGGCGGTAGCGGTAGCTGGAGGTGATCGACGAGGCACCCAGGGTACGCCCGTGGTAGCCACCTTCGAAGGCGAACATCAGGCTCTTGCCGCCGCGGGCGTTGCGCACGATCTTCAGCGAGTCTTCAACGGCCTGCGCGCCGCCGACGTTGAAATGCACGCGGCCGTCGAGGCCGAACTTTTCGTGCATGTCCACGGCAATGGTCTTGGCCAGCTGCACGCGGGTCGGGTGCAGGTACTGGCTGGCGACCTGCGGCAGGGTGTCGATCTGGTCCTTCAGCGCGTCATTCAGGCGCTTGTTGCTGTAGCCGAAGTTGCAGGCCGAGTACCACATCTGCAGGTCGAGGTAGGGCACGCCCGCGCCGTCGAACATGTAGCTGCCTTCGCCACGCTGGAAGATCTTCGGCGGGTCGACGTAGTGGACGGTATCGCCGAAGGAGCTGTAGCGGGCTTCGTCTGCCAGCAGCTGCGCGTCGTAGGCAGCGGCGTCGGCGTTCTTGTCAAAAATGTTCATGCAGTTCGGTTCCGTGAAGGACGTTCGAAAGGGGAAGGGGGGGCGTGCTCAGGCGGTGGCCAGCAGCAGGGGCAGTCCGGCGGGCGGTGGGCTGGCGTCGAGGCGCCGTGGCTGCAGCAGGCTGCCATCGAGCAAGCGCGGCAGCAGTGCGATTGCATCGTGGAAGGTATCGATGGCGGCATGCTCGATGCCGGCGTTCGTGCAGTGGGTGATGAGGCGGCGCTTGGCGAACACGAAGTCGGCATCTTCGGACACGCAGAAGTCCGAACTGCCGTCGCCGATCATCAGCACGCGCGGTGCCTGGTTGGCACGTGCCTGCGCGGCGCAGGTGCACTTGCAGGTGCCGCTGCGGCACCCTTCGGCCTGGTAGGGCGATTCCAGTTCCCAATGGTCTTCGCACCAGCGCAGGTGGTTGGCCACCACCGGCAACGGCGGCAGGCCGTGGTTGGCGAGGATGCGGTGGATCGCGTAGTCCAGGCCGTCGCTGACGATGCGCAGTGGCAGGCCCAGCTGCTCGGCGCGGGCGACGAAGGCAGCGAAGCCCGGGTCGATCTGTACCTGGTCCAGGTGTGCGTCGAGCCTGGCCGGGTCCAGTTCCAGCAGCCGAACCTGGCCCTGCATGCATTCACGCGAGCCGATCTTTCCCGACTTCCACTGGTCTTCCAGTTCCTGCCACCCCGGCTGGCCGTACTTCTCCAGCAGCGAGTCGATGACATCTTCGAGGCTGATGGTGCCGTCGAAGTCACACAGGATGCTCCAGTGCATGGCAGGTCCGTCGATGAGAAAGTCGTCCGGCACGGTGCCGGGGCAGGCTCAATGTAGGCAGGCAGCCTTTCTCGTTCCTTTCCTGTTGAAAGCCTGCACCGCAGGATGAGGAAAGTGTTCAGGAATCGAGTGCCCTGAACAGGCGCAATGCCCCGGAAATCGCGGTTTCAGGGCTGCGCTGCAGCCAGTGCGCGCAGGATCTGCGCGGTCTCTTCCTGGGTCTGCCAGGCGCTGTTGCCGAGGGTCAGCATGCGTGCAGCGAAGTCGCGCGCGTTCGGCATGTCGTCCTGCGGCACGATGCCACGCAGGTAGGCGTAGTCGGGCAGGGCATGGATGAACATGCGGCTGGCACCGAGGCCGCGCGGCCACAGTTCGTCCAACGCGGCATCGCGCGCGCGCTGGCTGGGCAGCAGCAGCATCAGCATCGGCCAGGTGCCGCCGGTGCCCGCCAGGCCATCGACCACCTCCACGGCCGGCAGCTGTGCCAGCTGCACACGCAGCTGCAATGCGCGCAGGCGCCCGGCCTGCAGGAACGCAGGCAGCCGCCGTGCAGCATGGGCGCCGATGTTCTGCCGCCATTGGCTGACCCGGTGCTGCGGGATGTCCAGCGGGAAGATGTCACCGACTGCTTCTTCCAGATCGCCACGCTGCAGTGCGCTACGCAGTGGATTGCCGTACACCAGCGACAGCAGCGAGGGGCGGTAGCAGGCGGCAAGGCCCAGCAGCTGCACGCTGCGAAGCAGCTCCCAGCGCAGGCTGAAACGCACCTGCTCGGCGGCATGTTCGGCCAGCGCGGCACGCAGCTCGTCATCGCGGCTGACCAGCAGGCCGCCTTCGTGCAGGCTCAGCCCCTTGCCGGCGGCCAGGCTGAAGAATCCGATATCGCCACGCAGGCCGACACTGCTGTTGCCGACCCGGGCGCCCAGCGCCTGCGCGGCATCTTCGATGACCCAGGCACCGGCGCCACGCGCGATGTCATTGGCCAGTTCGACATCGGCGATGCGCCCGCCCAGGTGCGTGGGCAGGATCGCCAACGTGCGTGCGTCGGCCAGGCGCGAGAGCTGTGCCGGATCAAAGTCGAAGTGGCCGCGGCGGGTATCACACAGTTGCACGCGCAGGCCGAGGCTGTGCACGGCAATCGGCACCAGCGGGCAGGTGTAGGCCGGCAGGATCACGGTATCGCGCTGGGGCGCACGCTTGCGCAAGGTGCGCAGCGCGATCAGCAGCGCGTGGGTGCCGGAACAGGTCAGCTGCAGCGGCGGTGTGCCGAGCTGGTGGGCCAGGATGTCGCGCAGGTCGCCGCCCCCCGGGAGGAAGTCGCTGGCCTGCATCGGCAGGCCGGCGGTCGGAGGCAGTTCGCGCGCGAACAG
The DNA here is from genome assembly GCF_056481725.1 of Stenotrophomonas sp. 85239_Sma. Lineage (NCBI taxonomy): Bacteria > Pseudomonadati > Pseudomonadota > Gammaproteobacteria > Lysobacterales > Lysobacteraceae > Stenotrophomonas > Stenotrophomonas sp. 85239_Sma. The sequence goes on from NZ_CM151163.1 coordinate 1,376,136, forward strand.
GTTCATCGCAGCCCGCTCACGAGGTGCTTTCGGCGGGGCTGTGCGGGTCATCCGCTTCGGCGCGGCCGAGGCAGACGATGCCGGCCACGATCAGTACCGCGCCCACCAGGTGGTGCAGGGTCAGTGGTTCGTTCAACAGCCACGCCGACAGCAGCAGCACGCTGATCACTTCCAGGTGCGAAGCCGCGAAAGCAGGGCCGATGGGTGCGTGGCGCAGCAGGCTCATCCAGGTGAAAAATGCACCGACGTAGCCAAGGATGGCACCGTACACCCAGGGCTGCGACAGCACGCGCAGCAGCCATGCCGTGTTGGCCTCGACCGGCAGCGCCGCATCACCGGCATACTTGAAGCACAGCTGGGCCAGCGTGTCGAAGGCCATCAGCAGAGGGAAGCCGATCACATACAGGCGCCTCATGAGCCGGCCCCCACCACCGCCACGCCCGCAGTGACCAGCAGCATGCCGGTTACCCGCAATGGCGTGAGTTTCTCGCGGAACAGGAAGCGGCCGGCGATCATCAGCGCCACGATGTTGATCGAGCCCAGCAGCACGCCCTTGGACAGCGGTACCAGTGACAGGAACGCGATCCAGGCGACGAACTCAAGTACATAGCAGGCGATGCCGATCCACAGCCAGGGGCGGCTGAGCATGTGTTTCCAGCGTTGCAATCCTTCGCCGTCCTGCGGGTCGCTGGCGGCGGCCTTGAAGGCGAGCTGGCCACCGGTATCGAGCACGACATTGGCCAGCCACAGCAGCGTGGCGAGTGCTCCCATTTCAGGCCACCGCCTTGAGGACGCCGCTGCGTTCACCGATTTCGGTGAAGAAGCGCGCGCTGCGGCGGATCACGTCGCGGCGTTCGCGGTCGATGGTGATCATGTGGTAGCTGTCTTCCAGTACCACCAGTTCCTTCGGGCCGCTGACCCGCGACATCACCAGCTCGGCGTTGCCCATGCTGGCCACGTCGTCTTCGCGGGCGTGCATCACCAGGCACGGTGCGGTGACCTGGTGCAGGTGGCGGCGGGTCCAGTTGCTCAGGGCGCGCATCTCGGCCAACGCGTGCCAGGGGTTGCCCGGAAGGCCGGCGGCAGCGCTGTCGCCGGACAGCATGGCGGCGCTGACCTGTGCGCGCAGGCGTTCGTCGCGCAGGCCGTACGGCGGTTCTTCCATGAACATGCGGTCGCGGCCGATGTTGAAGCGCTTGAACCACGGCAGCAGGAACGAGAAGCGGGCCACGGCGGGAATGTTCCAGCCGTCATAGCGGAAGGTGGCGCCGTAAACGCCGACGCCGGACACCCACTCTGGGCGGCGCGCGGCCAGCGCCAGCGACAGTACCGCACCCATCGACAGGCCACCGACGAACAGCTGGTCGACCTTGCCACGCAGGCTCGCCGCCGCATCGTCCACACCCTGGTACCACTGTTCCCAGGTGGTCGCCAGCAGGTCATCCACGGTGCCGCAATGGCCGGGCAGCTGCACGCCGTGGACGGTGAAGCCGGCGTTGTTCAGGCCCTTGCCCAGCATGCGCATTTCCGCCGGGGTGCCGGTCAGGCCGTGGACCAGCAGCACGCCCTGCGGGCCACCGGGGAGGAAGAAGTCGTGCGATTCGGTCACCTGGCGGCTCCGGGACGGCAGTGGGGATGGTCAGGATCGCAAGCGCGATTTTCGCCAGCCTTTCAGCGCCCCGGTCCGGGTCAGGGGGCCTTCAGCAGCGGCAGCGTGATGGCAACCTTGAGGCCCCCGCCGGCACGGTTGAGGAAGGTCAGGCGGCCGCCGAAGTGCTCCACCGCTTCGTGGGCGATGGCCAGGCCCAGGCCGGTGCCGCTGGCGGTGGTGCCGGGCGCGCGGAAGAAGCGCTCGCCCAGCCGCGGCATCACGTCCTCGGGTACGCCGGGTCCGTTGTCCTCCACATACAGCTCGACGTCATTGTCGTCCAGCGCGTGCACGCCGACCGTGACGGTCGCGCCGCGGCCGGCATAGCGCAGCGCATTGTCGATCAGGTTGTCCAGTGCCTCCTGCAGCTGGGCACCGTTGCCGAGCACGCGCAGCGGGCGAGGGCTGCCGCGGTAACCCAGATCAATGCCATCGCGGATGGCTTCGGGCACGCGCATCCGGACCCAGTGCGGCACCCGTTCGCACAGGTCCAGCGCTTCCACGGTTTCCGGGACGGTCTGCGCCCGGCTCAATGCCAGCAGCTGGGTGCTGACCCGCGCGGTGCGCTGGTTGAGCCGGCGGATGTGCTGCAGTGCTTCGCGCACCGTGTCCGGGTCACCATGCGCCAGCGCCTGATCCACGTGCAGGGCCATGCCGGCCAATGGCGAGCGCAGCTGGTGCGCGGCATCGGCGATGAAACGGTTCTGCAGCGTGATCATTTCCGCCTGGCGGGCAAACAGATCGTCGATGGTGCTGATCAGCGGCTGGATTTCCTCCGGTACGTCGGCATCGGAGATCGGCGCCAGTTCGCCGCGGCGCTGCGCCAGGCGGGTCCTCAACGGGGTCAGGATGCGCAGGCCGTAGGTCACGCCGAACCAGACCAGGGCGGCGGTGCCCAGCGCCAGCATGGTCATCAGCGGAATGATGATCATCAGGATCTCGCGCGCACGCTGGCGGCGGTCGGCCATGCTTTCGGCCACGGTCACCGCCAGCTGGTCCTGCGGGTCGTTCATCGCCTGCGTGCAGACGGTGGCCATGCGCACCTGCTGGCCATTGAGGTTGCCGTCGTACAGCGCCGGATGCACACCGGTGCAGTCCTGCGAAGGGGCGTACGGGCTGAAGTCCGCGTTGCCGCTGAGCGTACCCATGCGGCTGCTGTCGACGTTGAAGTAGCGATGGCCGTCGGGGTCGTACTCGATCAGGAAGCGTGCCTGCGGAGACAGGTCGCTGGTCACCGGCATGGTGCTCAGCATCTGCGCGAACGAATGCGTGTCATCGATCAGGTTGCGGTCATGGATGCGGTTGGAATAGTCCAGCGCAACGTAATAGGCCAGGATCGTATTGAAGGTGAGCAGGCCCAGCATCGGCAACGCCAGGAAGGCGAGCAGGCGTCGACGCAGGCTGGGGGGGCCACTGATCACGAGGCGCTTTCGTCCTGCGCGTCTTCCAGCATGTAGCCCAGCCCGCGCACGGTGCGGATGCCCATGCCACCGGGTTGCAGCTTGCGGCGCAGGCGGTGCAGGGCGATGTCCAGGCCGTTGTCGGTGAGGTCCTGGCCCCAGTCGCACAGTGCTTCCACCAGCTGCGCGCGCGACACGATGCGCTCGGCGCGTACCGCCAGCGCCGACAGCAGGCCGAACTCGCGTGCGGTCAGTTCCAGCGGCTGCTCGTCGATCCATACGCGGTGCCCGGCCAGGTCCAGGCGCAGGCGGCCGATGCGCAGGTCCGGGTTGCCATTGCTGGTGACCCGGCGCAGCTGTGCGCGCACGCGTGCTTCGAATTCGTCCAGTGCGAACGGCTTGACCAGATAGTCGTCGGCGCCGAGGTCGAGCACGCGCACGCGTTCGGCCAGGCCATCGCGGGCGGTCACCACCAGCACCGCCAGGCCATCACCGCGCTGGCGCAGGCGCTGCAGCACGTCGCGGCCGTCCAGCTGTGGCAGGCCCAGGTCCAGCACCAGCAATGCGTACTGGGTCGAGCCCAGCGCAGCGTCGGCGTGCGCACCGTTGTCGACGTGGTCAACCACGTGCCCCTGCCGGCGCAGCGAGGCGCACAGGCCGGAGGCGATATCCGGGTCGTCTTCAGCAATCAGAACGCGCATGCGCGGGGGGCTCCTGTGACGGTCAGGCCCACCGGAAGGACGGGGTGGACCTCTCGGTTGCCGAGGGTAGCGGCAAACCGGCTGAAGGTGGAGCGCGGCGGCACCGCCGGCGGCGGTCGCGCTGTCCCGCCATTCAGTCCTGCAGGCCGGGCTTGCCTTGTGCCAGCGGCACCCGTGAGCCATCCGGCAGGCCACGGCTGAGCCTGCCTTCCTCGATGAACAGCAGTTCGCCGTTCTCGCCGTTCTTGATGCTGCTGTCGATGGCGATCACGCGGTCGCCATGGAAGCTGCTGACGTGGGGCATCGAGGTGTGGCCGACGACGATGCGCTTGAGCTGCAGGCGGTCAAGCACTGCCTGTACACCCGCCGCGTCGAGGCGTCCATCGAAGTAGCCGCGGTACCAGATCGGGCTGGTCTTGCCGTCATACAACGGCGCAGTGGCCGGGTCGGCCTTCACCTCGGCCTTGGGCAGGCCCAGTGACGCCTGGTAGGCCGCGTTGGTGCGCGCCGGGTCCAGCGCCAGTTCCACCGCCTCGGGCGAGATGCCGCCGTGCAGGAACAGGGTGTCGCCGATCTTCAGCAGCACCGGGCGGGTACGCAGCCACTGCCCGATCACCGAATCGGCACCGTACAGCTTCGGGTAGCTTTGGCCGAGCAGCTGGGCGCTGCGCAGGTACTTCGGGTTGACGTAGCGCAGGTCGTCGTACAGCACCATGGTCTCATGGTTGCCGAGCACGAAGTGCACCGCGCCTCCGGCGGCTGCCGCCTGCTGCTGCAGGCCATACAGCAGCCAGAAGGCTTCGGTCACCTGCGGGCCACGATCGAACACATCGCCGGCAATGACCAGGGTGCTGCTGCCCAGCGCCCAGCGGTCCTGCGCATCGATCACCTTGTTGGCGCGCAGCAGGCGCACCAGCAGCCCGTACTGGCCGTGGATGTCGGACAGGGCGACGATGCGCGGTGTGGCCGGCAGTACGGAGATCGAAGGTGCATCCGGCGCGGCCACACGCACGGTGTGCCCGTAGCCGCAGCGTGGGGCGATATCGGTGCCTGCGGCCTGCGCGGCCAGCGTGTGCGACTCGACCTTGTCGTCGCAGATCCACTTGGCCTGCAGCTGCGTGCCCTCGCGGAATACATAGGGACCATCGGCCTGCACGTGGCCGGCGGGCGCGGCAACTTCGCGGGCCTGCGTGGCTCCGGCGCTGCAGGCCAGCAGTGGCAGCAGCAGGGCGGTCATCAGGGAAGGGCGATAGCGCGGCATCGGCGGCGTCCGGCGGCGGAAACATCCGATGCTAACCGGCGCGGCCGGATCGTGGTGTGCGCGAATGGGCGGATCAGGCGCCGCGCCCGTCGTCCTTGAGCTTGCGCACGCGGGTCGCGGCGGCCTGCAGGGGCTGACCGTCGCGCCCGTGCGGTTGCATGTAGGGCAGCGGTCGCCGCGTGCTGGATTCGATCAGCTGCGAATGGGCTTCACCGGCCTCGAAGCGATGGCGCTCTCCCCACTGGCGCAGTGCGACCAGCAGCGGGAACAGTTCCTGGCCAGCGGCGGTGAGCACGTACTCCTGGTAGGCCGTTCCATCGGAGGCCGGCTGCAGCCGCAGGATGCCGGCCTCGACCAGCCGGCGCAGGCGGTCGCTGAGGATGTTGCGCGCCGCGCCGAGGCTGCGCTGGAAATCACCGAAGCGGGTGATGCCGTCGAACGCGTCGCGGATCACCAGCAATGCCCAGCGGTCACCGAGCAGATCGGCGCTGCGGGCGACGGGGCAGGGGCTGTCGGCGTGCATGCTGGGAATCTCCGAATGTGGTTGCAGTTTAAAACCAATGTCGGTAGCCTGCATCAAGTTTCAAATTGCAACCACATCATGAGTGCCACATCGCTTCCCCGCCCGCTGCAGGTCCTGCTTGCGGTTGCCGCCGGCGCCAGCGTCGCCAACGTCTATTACGCACAGCCACTGTTGGATCAGCTTGCACGTGCCTTTGCGCTGGACCGTGCCGTGGCCGGCGCGGTGCTGGCTGCTACCCAGGTCGGTAGCGTGCTGGCGTTGCTTGGCTTGCTGCCGCTGGCCGATCGTGGTGACCGGCGACGCCTGCTGCGGCTGCAGTTGATGGCGTTGGTGCTGGGCTTGCTGTGGTTGGCATCGGCACGCACGGCGGGCTGGCTGTTGTCGGGCATGCTGCTGGCCGGCCTGCTGGGCACGGCGCTGACCCAGGGCCTGATCGCCTACACCGCCATGCTGGCACCGCCCGAGCAGCGCGGTCGCGTGGTCGGTGTGGTGCAGGGCGGTGTGTTCATCGGCCTGCTGTTGGCGCGCGTGGTATCGGGTGCGGTCGCAGCCACCATCGGCTGGCGGGCGGTCTACCTGCTGTCGGCAGCGGTGATGGGGGCCTTGGCGGTGCTGTTGTGGCGGCGCCTGCCGGCGGTGCCGGTACCGGTGCTACCACCGCGTTGGCGCGAACTGCTGGGTTCGATGCTGGGCATGCTGCGCCGGGACCGCACGCTGCGCGAGCGTGGGCCGCTGGCTCTGTTGTTGTTTGCTGGCCTCAACGTGTTCTGGGCGGCGGCGCCGCTGCCGTTGTCGGCGCCTCCTTTGCAGTGGTCCACCGCGGCCATCGGTGCGCTCGGCCTGGCCGGCGTAGTGGGCGCATTGATGGCGGCGCGGGTCGGGCACTGGATGGACCGCGGTTTCACTGGTCGGGTCAGCCTTGGCGCGTTACTGCTGATGCTTGCCGCGTGGTGGCCGCTGCTGGGCCTGTCGCAGTCGCTGTCGTTGCTGCTGCTGGGCGTCATCGTGCTCGACCTTGGTGGGCAGGCACTGCACGTATCGAACCAGGCGCTGCTGCTGCGTGCACCGGCAGAACAGCATGGGCGCCTGGTGGCGCTGTACATGCTGTTCTATGCGGTGGGCAGTGGTGCTGGTGCGGCTGCCGGGCCCTGGATGCAGGCCCGGCATGGCTGGCCCGCGGTGTGCCTGCTGGGCGCCGGCATCGCGGCGCTGGCGTTGCTGTGGTGGGCGGGGTGGCGGGTGGTGGCGGTGGCGGTGACAGCACCCGCCACCTGTATCGGTAGAGCCGGCTGTCGGTAGCGTCGGCATGCCGTCAACGCTGCAGTGCGCGCCGTCCCGGGGCTTCCTGCAGGTCCGCACTGGCCACCACCACGCGGTTGCGGCCGCTGCGCTTGGCCTCGTACATCGCTGCGTCGGCACGTGCCATCAGCCGCTCGTAGTCCGGATGGCCGTCATGGCCGGCCACGCCGATGCTGGCAGTCAGCGACAGAACCTGGCCGTTGGCCAATGCCACCGGCGACTGTGCGATCTGCCGGCGCAGGCTTTCGGCGATCACCGAGGCCTGCGACTCGCTGGCCGCGACCAGCACCACTACGAACTCCTCGCCGCCGTAGCGGAACAGGTAGTCGCTGCCGCGCGTGAGTTGGCCGAGCAGGCCGGCGACGTGCTGCAACGCGCGGTCGCCGGCATCGTGGCCGTGGCCGTCGTTGATCGCCTTGAAGTGATCCAGGTCGAGCAGCAGCAGCGAGAACGGTGTGCGGTTGCGCGTGGCCAGTTCGATCTCACGGCGCAGCACCGTTGGCAGGAAGCGGCGGTTGAGCAGGTTGGTCAGTGCATCGCTGCCGGCATCCAGTTCACCGATGCGCTCGAACAGCAGCGTCATCAGGGTGCGGATGGCGGCCAGGTCCTCGCGGATGGCCGGCAGCACCGCCAGGCGCTGCGCCGGGGCATCGTTGCTTGCCCGCTGCAGGTTGGTGTCGATGCGGGCCATCAGCTGGCCGACCTGCCGGGTCTCGCTGCTCTCGCCGAAACTGGGGATGCCCTTGTGGGTGAACCACAGGCCGAATTCCGAGGTGGCCAGGCTGGCGCTGTCGCTGGCCTGCACATGACCGGCCAACGCGTAGAGCAGGGCGTTCTCCCAGTCCAGCAGCAGTGCCCGCTGGCGCTCGCGCTCGGTGCCGACGTTCTGCACCAGTGAGAACAGCCGGTACGCAGCATCGGCACGGGTGGAGCGCTCGCGGGCATGGGTGTAGGCCAGGGTCATGCCTTCCATGGCGATGTCCATGATCGCGCTGAGGCAGTCGATGGCGGCGAATGCGGTAGCGCTGTCGGGCGCATCATCGCGCAGGCGCACGAACAGCTCGTGCTTGAGCACGCGCGCGCCACGGGTCACCAGATCGACCGGAATGCCGACCCGGGCATGCACATCGCCGATCACCCGTTGCGAGGCGACGGTGGCGGCAATGCCGTTGGCATCGGTGGTCAGCAGCTGCACGAGCCAGTGCTGCATGGCTGGCTGCAGGCGCTGCTTGACCTGGTCATGGGACAGGAAACGGCGCGCGCGCGGGTCCTGCAGCAGGACGTCATAGAAGCGCTGGGCCAGTGTGGGGGGCGCGTCGTCGGCGGCCGCGTGCAACAGCGCAGTGGCGGCGGGGCCGGCCTGTTGCAGGCAGTGCTGCCAGGCCTCGGCCAGCGGCTGGCTGGCATCGTCCAGTTGGGGTGGTTCCACGTCGATCTCTGGCTGCGTACGACAAACCACGGGTATCGGCCGCGGTGGCGTGCGGTTGATGGCAGGTAAGCCCGCCAGTTTAAGCGCGATGCAGGGTTGCACGGTGCGCAGAGCACATCGGCGGCACTGCGGCAATGAGTGAACGCATTTGAGAATCACTTGCATTGATGGGACAATGCGCGCACGGATCGGGCCGCAGGTGACTGCGGCGACGCTCCGCCTCCCCCTCGTCGTTGCCTCAAGCCCTTTGCCAGAGGCCCCGTTGCCCTGCCAGAAGGTCCAGATCATGTCTCCTGCCGTTGTCCTTTCGCCGCGCCCGCTGGCGCTCGCCGTTGCCGCCCTGCTGGCGGGCAGCGCCCTGACCGCCCACGCCGAAACCGACGCCACCGATATCGACACGGTGCATGTCACTGCCTCGCAGATTGCCCGCCAGGCACTGGGTACTTCGACCATCACCGCCGAGGACATCGCCAGGCGCCCGCCGGCCAACGACATCGCCGAACTGCTGCGCACCATGCCGGGCGTCAACCTCACCGGCAACAGCGCCTCGGGCCAGTACGGCAACAACCGCCAGATCGACCTGCGTGGCATGGGGCCGGAGAACACGCTGATCCTGGTCGATGGCAAGCGCATCGGTGCGCGGGATGCCGTGCGCATGGGCCGCAGCGGCGAACGCAATACGCGTGGCGATACCAACTGGGTACCGGCGGAAATGATCGAGCGCATCGAAGTGCTGCGCGGCCCTGCAGCGGCGCGCTACGGCTCCGGTGCTTCCGGCGGCGTGGTCAACATCATCACCAAGCGCCCGACCGGCGACCTGACCGGTGCGGTCGACCTATATGGGCTGGTGCCCGAGCACAGCGCCGAAGGCGGCAGCGAGCGCGTCGGCCTGCAGCTCAGTGGGCCGATGACCGATACCTTGTCGTTCCGCCTGTACGGCAATCTCAACAAGACCGACGCCGACTCACTGGACCTCAACCGCCAGTACGCGACCAACCCGAACGCGGTGCCGCCGGCCGGTCGCGAGGGCGTCAAGAACCGCGACGTCAACGCGTTGCTGCGCTGGGACATCACCGCCGACCAGGTGGTGGAGTTCGAAGCCGGCACCAGCCGCCAGGGCAACATCTACGCCGGTGACCGCGCCGTCAGCACCACCGGTACCTCGACCGGAGTCGACCTGGCCGCCTTGGCCGAGGGCGAGGCGGAAACCAACCGCATGTACCGCAACACCGGCGCGATCACCCATCGCGGCCGCTGGGGGGACGTGACCTCGCGGGTAACGGCCGCAGTGGAAGCGGTGAACAACTCGCGCATCAACGAAGGCCTGGCCGGTGGCCCGGAGGGCAGCTTCAACGGCACCGACTGGTCGACCTCGCGCCTGCGCAACTACCAGCTGGATGGCGAAGTGAGTTTCCCGACCACGCTGGGTGGGGCCGAGAACATCTGGACGCTGGGCTTTGAATACCTGGACAGCCGCCTGACCGACCCGTATTCGATGAGCCAGTCCAGCAGCAGTGGCGGCGGCATCCCGGGGCTGTCGGCCGACCGTGCGCGCGGCAAGGCCGATGCGCAGACCACCGCCGTATTCGTGGAAGACAACATCTATCTGGGCGAGCGCTGGATCGTTACCCCGGGCCTGCGTTTCGACCACCACAGCCAGTTCGGCAACAACACCAGCCCCAGCCTCAATGCGCAGTTCCGCATCAACAGCGACTGGGTGGTGAAGGGCGGCATCGCGCGTGCGTTCAAGGCGCCGAACCTGTACCAGTCGAATCCGGACTATCTCTACTACACCCGTGGCAATGGTTGCCCGAATGCACTGCCGAGCCTCGGCGCCGGTTGCTACATGCGTGGCAACGCAGATCTGAAGGCGGAAACCAGCCTGAACAAGGAACTGGGCATCGAGTGGGCACCGCAGAGCGGCTGGCAGGCGTCGCTGACTTACTTCCACAACGACTACAAGGACAAGATCCAGGCCGGCTACGACCAGATCGGCCTGACTGCGGATGGCCGCGGCCGCATCTTCCGCTGGGAGAACGCGCCGAAGGCGATCGTGCAGGGGCTGGAAGGCAACCTGGTGATCCCGCTGCTGGGCGAGCAGGGCAACCGCCTGAAGTGGAGCAACAACTTCACCTACATGGTGGAGAACGAGAACAAGAGCACCGGCCAGCCGCTGTCGGTGATTCCGAAGTACACCGTCAACACGATGCTGGACTGGCAGGCCACCGACAAGCTGTCGCTGCTGCTGACCGGCACCTTCTATGGCAAGCAGAAGCCGGCCACCACCAACATCAACAACGATCCGCGCTGCACTGGCACGTGCGACCCGTCGATCGCGCTGCAGGATCGCGGTGCGTACAACATCTGGGGCGTGAGCGCGCGCTACAAGGTGACCGAGACGGTCAGCTTCGGCTTCGGCGTCAACAACCTGGCCGACAAGCGCCTGTTCCGCGAGGCCAACAGCAGCGATGCGGGCGCGGCGACTTACAACGAGCCGGGCCGCGCGTACTGGGCCAGCCTGCGCTTCGGGTTCTGACCGCACGCGGACGTCGATCCGCTGCGTTCGCCAGGCGTGGCCTGGCGCTACCGGCCACGCTCCGGTAGCGCCGGGCCATGTCCGGTGAGGGACCGCGTGGCCTGCAATGTTATAAACAGCGTAATAGTCTCCCCCGCCAGCACGGCGTAGCCTGCACCGCATCGCAAAGGAGCTGTTGCCATGGGCCACGACCACGATCACCTGCCATCCGAGATCCGTCACGAGAAACCCTTGTGGTGGGCACTCGGCCTGACCTCCACCTTCCTCGTCGTGGAGGTGGTGGGCGCGTTCTGGACCAACAGCCTCGCACTGCTGTCAGACGCCGCGCACATGGCCACCGATGCGCTGGCGCTGATGATCGCGCTAGTCGCGGTGCGGCTGAGTCGGCGCCCGCCGGACGCACGCCGCACCTACGGCTATGCACGTCTGGAAGCGCTGGGCGCAATGATCAACGGCGCCATGCTGTTCGTGGTTGCCGCCTACATCCTGTGGGAGGCGGTCGGGCGCTTCCGCGAGCCGCAGGAGATCGCCTCCTCCGGCATGCTGGTGATCGCCGCCGCAGGCCTGGTCATCAACCTGATCGCGATGCGCCTTCTGCAGGCCGGCAGTGGCGAGAGCCTCAACGTGAAGGGCGCCTACCTGGAAGTGTGGGCGGACATGCTCGGCTCGGTGGCGGTGATTGCCGGTGCGTTGCTGATCAAGTGGACCGGCTGGAAGCCGATCGACCCGATCCTGGCGGTGCTGATCGGTTTGTGGGTACTGCCACGCACCTACGTGCTGATGCGTGAGGCGATCAACGTGCTGCTGGAAGGCGTGCCCAAGGGCATGGACGTGGCCAAGGTGCGCGACAGCCTGTCAGGCCACGCTGCGGTGCTGGACGTGCATGACCTGCACGTGTGGGCGCTGGCCTCCAGCACCCCGGCGCTGACCGCACACATCGTGATGCGCGACGGCACCGATGCCGATGCGCTGCGCCGTGAGCTGGGCGGGCGCCTGCACGATGACTTCGGCATCGAGCACGTGACGCTGCAGATTGAGGCGGACCACTGCGGCGAAGCCTGTGGTGAGCCGGCGCCGGCCAAGGGCGGCGAGCACGAGGGCCATGAAGGCCACGACCATGGCGAGGACGCGCAGGGCCATCGCGGTCACGTGCATCGCTGATTGAATTTGAGGGTCGCGCCGGATGGTGCCCGGCGTGGCTATTCGTCCCGCCGCGAGGCCAGCCGATCCGCCAGCCGGGTCGGCTCCGGCAGCCGGTAACCGCGCAGTGTGCGCTGTACCCAGTCCAGCGCGGTACCGGCACTGACCCGATGGCCACCGGCCACGAACAGCGGCTTGCAGCGTAGCTTGCTGCGCAGCACCCAGCCCAGTTGCTCATCGCCATCCAGCAGCGGCGTATGTGCACCGGCCTCGGCGCCCGGTTCGACGAACCGGCCCACCAGTTTCGACTTGGCCACGCCGATGCTTGGCAGGTCGGTGACCACGCCCAGATGCGCGGCCACGCCCAGCCTGCGCGGATGGCTGATGCCGTGGCCATCGACGAACACCAGGTCCGGCGTGCGCGGCAGCAGCGCCAGCGCGGCCAACAGCGCTGGCAACTCGCGGAAGCTGAGCAGGCCGGGGATGTAGGGCATCACCGTGGCGATGCGCGCGACTTCCTGAGCCACGGGCCGCAGCGTCTTCGCATCCAGCAGCACTGCCGCGGCACGGGTGACGGCGCCATTGTCCTCAAAGCCAACATCCAGCCCGGCCAGCCAGCGCACGTTGCGTGGCAGCCGGTCCTGGCGCTCCACGCGGCCAGCCAGCTGGATCTGCTGCGCGCGGGCAGCGGCGACGCTGCCTTCCCAGCGCCCGGGGTCGATCACCGTATTCATTGGGCACAGCATCGCATGCGCGGTGCCACGGCCCGGTGAGCGGCGGCCGGGGCTACAATGGCAGCCTGCCTTTCCTCGCGTTGGAGACCCTGCAGTGACCCGTAAACTCGTACTGTTGCGCCATGGCCAGAGCCAGTGGAACCTGGACAACCGCTTCACCGGCTGGGTCGATGTCGACCTGACCGAGCAGGGGCGCCGGGAAGCGGCCGCCGCCGGTCGGCTGATGCGCGAGGAAGGCCTGCAGTTCGACGTCGCCCACACCTCCGTGCTCAAGCGCGCCATCCACACCCTGCAGGGTGCGCTGGCCGAGCTGGAGCAGGACTGGCTGCCGGTGAACAAGTCCTGGCGCCTCAATGAACGCCATTACGGTGGCCTGCAGGGCCTGGACAAGGCCGAGACCGCTGCCAAGCATGGCGAGGAGCAGGTCAAGGTGTGGCGCCGTTCGTACGACATCCCGCCGCCGCCGATGGATCTGGAAGATCCGGGCCACCCGATCCATGACCGTCGCTACGCCGGCCTGGACCGCAACGCGCTGCCGGGTACCGAGTCGCTGGCGACCACGCTGGACCGCGTGCTGCCGTACTGGCACGACGCCATCGCGCCGCAGCTGAAGGACGGCAAGACCGTGCTGGTCACCGCCCACGGCAACTCGCTGCGCGCGCTGTACAAGTACCTCAACAACGTCTCGCGCGAGGAGATCCTCGAGCTGAACATCCCGACCGGCATTCCGCTGCTGTTTGAGCTGAACGACGATCTGACCGTGCAGTCGTTCCGCTACCTGGGCGACCCGGAAGCAGCGCGCAAGGCCGCTGAGGCTGTGGCCAACCAGGGCAAGGCGAAGTAAAGAAGCAGAAGGCCGGCGCAAGCCGGCCTTCCCTTTTGTGGAGTCGAGCCATGCTCGACTGACGCTGTCGCACCCCAGTAGAGCCACCCCCATGGGGGGCTGCAAAGGAACTTCGAACGGCTGTAGCGGCGGAGCAGGTTGCCGCTCCAGGCTTCGGAGTCGTCCCGGCTCTGGTAGGACTCGTTGTGCACGGCGTAGCTGATGTAGTGATCCCAAACCAGCTCAAACTGCTGTGAGTGGGGCATTACCTCTATCGCACGCACACCCTCGATTGAACGTCCATGGCCGAGGTCCACACGGCGAGGCTCTCCTGTCACCTGTCCCTCTTCGATCACCAGCCGCAGCCAGTTGGCCTCCGGTTCGCCAATACCCGTCAGGAATAGATACTCGCAGGTGTCGATGGCCAGCAGCAGCGCAGCGTCGTCCATGGGCGCGAGAACCGGTGATCGTGAAGATAAGAATACCGGCACGCAGTTGGTTGGCGACTCCACGGGCTCGTGACCTTTGGCCGGTCCCCAGCCCCGTTCCCCCGGCTACCCTGTGAAATTACCCGCAGGAGAGCCTCATGAACGTCCGCAACCTGGTCCCGCTGGGCCTGACCATCGCCATCGCTGCCTCGCTGGCGGCCTGTGGCAAGAATGAAACCGCGCCGGCGGCCAGCGCCGACGCCAAGCCGGCCTTCGACCTGTCGCAGATCAAGACGCCGCTGATCTCGCTCAGCAGCGCCGATCTGGATCCGGCCATTTCGGCCTGTACCGACCTCAATGGCTTCGTCAACAGCAAGTGGCTGAAGGCCAACCCGGTGCCGGGCGACCAGACCACCTGGGGCAGCTTCGAGATCCTGCGCGAGCGCTCGCTGGAAGTGCAGCACGCGCTGGTGCAGCAGGCCGCCGCCAGCCAGGCCAAGGCCGGCTCGGTGGAAGCCAAGATCGGTGACATCTGGAAGACCGGCAACGATGAAGCCAAGATCGAAGCCGCCGGCCTCGCTCCGCTGCAGCCGCAGCTGGACAAGATCACTGCGCTGAACGATACCGCTGCCATCACCCAGTACCTGCGCGACAGCCAGGCCGAGGGCAAGGGCGTGCTGTTCTCGCTGTTCGCCAATGCCGATTACAAGGATTCGGCCAACGTCATCGCCTACGTCGGCCAGGGCGGTCTCGGCCTGCCGGAGAAGGGCTACTACTTTGACGACGCCCAGGCCAAGATCCGCGACGCCTACGTGGCCTACATCGCACAGGTGCTGACCCTGTCCGGCGTGGACGCGGCGCAGGCCGCCGAGCAGGCCAAGGCCGTGATGGCCTTCGAAACCCGCCTGGCCAAGGCCTCGATGTCGCGCATCGAGATGCGTGACCCGGCCAAGCGCTACAACCCGCTCAGCGCGGCCGACGCCGACAAGCTGACCCCGAACTTCAGCTGGACCGCACTGTTCGACACCCTGAAGGTGCCGGCCGCGCAGAAGTTCTCGCTGGCCCAGCCGGGCTTCTTCGGTGAAATGGACAAGATGCTGGCTGACGTGCCGGCTGCCACGTGGCAGGCCTACCTGCGCTTCCACACCATCGACGATGCTTCGCCGTACCTGAGCAGCCAGTTCGAGAAGGCCAACTTCGAGTTTTATGGCAAGACCCTGCGCGGCCAGCAGGAAATGCAGCCGCGCTGGAAGCGCGTGCTGGAGTCGGTCAACGGTGGCATGGGTGAGGCCCTGGGCCAGCTGTACGTCGACGCCGTATTCCCGGCCGAATCCAAGGTGGCCATGCAGCACCTGGTGGAGAACCTCTCGGTGGCGCTGAAGGCGCGCCTGGAGCAGCTGCCGTGGATGGGCGAAGAAACCAAGAAGAAGGCGCTGGAAAAGTGGGCCAGCTTCACCCCGAAGATCGGTTACCCGGACAAGTGGCGTGACTGGGCAGGCCTGCAGACCAACGGCGACAGCTACCTGGGCAACATGCAGGCGGCGCGTGCGTTCAACTACCGCTACATGCTGGACAAGATCGGCAAGCCGGTGGACAAGACCGAGTGGGGCATGACCCCGCAGACCGTCAACGCGTACTACAACGCCACCAAGAACGAGATCGTGTTCCCGGCCGCAATCCTGCAGGCGCCGTTCTTCGACGCCAAGGCCGATCCGGCGCTGAACTACGGCGGCATCGGTGCGGTCATCGGCCACGAGATGATGCACGGCTACGACGACTCGGGCAGCCAGTTCGCCGCCAACGGCAACTTCGACAACTGGTGGACCGACGCCGACCGCAAGGCTTTCACCGAGCGTACCGACCAGCTGGTCGCGCAGTTCGACGGCTATGAATCGGTGCCGGGCGTGTTCGTGAAGGGCAAGCTGACCCTGGGCGAGAACATCGGCGACCTGGGTGGCCTGACCGTGGCCTACGATGCGCTGCAGATGGCGCTGAAGGAAGATCCGAAGGCGAATGTCGAAGTCGATGGCCACAGCCAGGACCAGCGCTTCTTCATGAACTGGGCCACCGTGTGGCGCCGCAACTTCACCGATGGTGAGCTGCGCGTCCGCCTGAACACCGACCCACATGCGCCGGCCAACTTCCGTGCCAACGGCGCGCCGTCGAACATGCCGTCCTATGCCGCTGCGTTCCAGTGCAAGGCCGGCGACGCGATGGTGCGCGCCGACGACAAGCGCGTGGTGATCTGGTAATCGATCGCACGTAATGCGTGATGCAGAAGGCCCGGCGAATGCCGGGCCTTTTGTTTGTGTCGCCGGTAGCACCGGGCCATGCCCGGTGGAAATCTCAGGCCAGCTCCGGCTCCCGCGCCAGCATGCGATGGAAGCGCTGCAACACGTAGGGGTCCACCAGCCCTCCAGATTGCGCTTCGATGATCCGCAACGCGGTTTCGCGTTCCATCGCGGCACGATACGGGCGCACGCTGGTCATCGCATCGTAGGCATCGGCGATGGTGACGATGCGCGCGCCCAGCGGGATGGATTCGCCGCGCAGCCCATCGGGATAACCGTTGCCATCGAAGGCTTCGTGGTGGGCGCGGATCAGCCGCGCGACCGGTGCCGCGTCGCTGCGGCCGGTGGTCAGGAAAATATGCTCGCCGCGCACCGGATGCTCGCGCATGATCGCGCGCTCCTCATCGGTGTGCCGACGCGGCGCCAGCAGCACATCGTCGGGAATGCCGATCTTGCCGATGTCGTGGAAGCGCGCGGCCAGGCCGATCTGCGAACAGGCATCGTCATCGAGATCGCAGTGCGTGGCCAGGCGCTGCGCGAGTCGGCCGACGCGGTCGCAATGGTGGCGGGTGTAGGCGTCGCGCATCTGCAGCGACATCGAGAGGGCATCGATCAGGCAGGCCTGCGCGTGCAGCAGGTCGGGGGCGGGTACGGCGTCAGGAAGCATGGTCATCCGCCCGCACCGGGTGGGGACCGGTGCGGGGTGTTCAGGGGGCGATCAACCCGGGGCGAGGGTGGTCAGAAGAGCGCGGGCCGCGTTGAAGCGGTCTTCCGGCAACGGCAGCGGGTGCTTGATGCGCAGCTTGTCGGGCCCTTCCATGGCGTAGAGGTTCGGTTGCTTCTGGATCAGCTGGATCACCGCCATCGGGTCGATGTTCGGCTTGGACTCGAACGCGATGCGGCCACCGTTCTCGCCCAGGTCCAGCTTGCGGATGCCGAGCGTGTTGGCCTTCAGCTTCAGCTCGGCGATGGCGAAGAGATGCTTGGCCGCATCCGGCAGCAGGCCGAAGCGGTCGATCATCTCCACCTGCAGCTCGCGCAGGGCATCGCTGTCGCGCGCGCTGGAAATGCGCTTGTACAGGGTCAGGCGGGTATGCACGTCCGGCAGGTAGTCTTCCGGAATCAGCGCCGGCACATGCAGTTCGACCTCGGCACCACGCACTTCTTCGCCCGCATCCAGATCGGGCAGCTTGCCCTGCTTGATGCTGCGCACCGCGCGCTCCAGCAGCTCGGTGTACAGGCTGAAGCCGACCTCGGCCATCTGCCCGCTCTGGTCCTCGCCGAGCAGTTCACCTGCACCGCGGATCTCCAGATCGTGCGTGGCCAGGGTGAAGCCAGCGCCGAGTTCGTCCATCGAGGCGATCGCTTCCAGGCGCTTCTCCGCATCCGGGGTGATCGAACGGCGGTCGGGTGCCACCAGGTACGCGTAAGCGCGATGGTGCGAACGACCGACGCGGCCACGCAGCTGGTGCAGCTGGGCAAGGCCGAAGCGGTCGGCGCGGTTGATGATGATGGTGTTGGCGTTGGGGATGTCGATGCCCGATTCGATGATCGTGGTCGACAGCAGCACGTTGAAGCGCTGCTTCTGGAAATCCAGCATCACCTTTTCCAGCTCGCGCTCGGGCATCTGCCCGTGGGCGATGCCGATGCGCGCCTCCGGCACCAGCTCGGACAGCTCGCGCTGCATGCGGCCGATGCTTTCTACGTCGTTGTGCAGGAAATACAGCTGGCCACCACGCGCGAGTTCGCGCTGGAACGCTTCGCGCAGCAGCGCGTTGTCCCACTGGGTGATGAAGGTCTGCACCGCCAGCCGGTTCGGCGGCGGCGTGGCGATGATCGACAGGTCGCGCAGGCCGGCCATGGCCATGTTCAGCGTGCGCGGAATCGGCGTGGCGGTCAGGGTCAGCAGGTGCACGTTGGCGCGCAGCGCCTTCAGCGCTTCCTTCTGGCGTACGCCGAAACGCTGCTCCTCGTCGACGATGACCATGCCCAGGTCCTTGAACTTCACGTCCGGCTGCAGCAGGCGATGGGTACCGACGATGACGTCGATGGTGCCGGCGGCGACCTTCTCCAGCTCGGCCTTGATTTCCTTGGTGGTCTTGAAGCGCGACAGCACCTCGACCTTCAGTGGGTAATCGGCGAAGCGGTCGCGGAAGTTGCGGTAATGCTGTTCGGCCAGCAGCGTGGTCGGCACCAGCACAGCCACCTGCTTGCCGGCACTGGCGGCGGCGAATGCAGCACGCACCGCCACCTCGGTCTTGCCGAAGCCGACGTCGCCGCAGACCACACGGTCCATCGGCTGGCTGCTGGCCAGGTCGCGCAGGGTGGCGTCGATCGCGGCCAGCTGGTCCGGCGTTTCCTCGAACGGGAAGCCGGCCGCGAACGGCTCGTACATCGCGCGGTCCACCTGCAGTGCCAGGCCGGCACGCGCCTGGCGGCGGGCCTGGATCTCCAGCAGCTCGGCGGCGACGTCGCGCACCTTCTCGGCGGCCTTGCGCTTGGCCTTGCTCCACTGCTCGCCACCGAGCGAATGCAGTGGTGCGGTTTCCGCCGAAGCGCCGGAGTAGCGGCTGATCAGGTGCAGCTGGGCGACCGGCACATACAGGCGGTCACCCTTGGCATATTCGATTTCAAGGAATTCGCCGGGCATGCCGCCGACGTCCATCGCGATCAGCCCGCGATAGCGGCCGACGCCATGGTCCTCGTGCACGATCGGTGCGCCCTCGGTCAGTTCACCAAGGTCGCGGATGATCGCTTCCGGCTCGCGGCCCGCGCGGCGCGTGCGACGGGTGCTGCCGGCGCGCTCGGGGAACAGCTGGCGCTCGGTCAGTACCGCGATGCGCGGATCGTCCAGCGCGAAGCCATCTTCCAGTGGCGCCACTGCGATCGCGAAGCGCGCATCGTTGGCGAGGAAGCTGGGCAGGTCGGCCACCACCGGCGGCTTCAGCTCGGCGGCCTGCAGCACTTCCAGCAACGCCTCGCGGCGGCCGGGCGAATCGGCGGCGATCAGCACCCGGCCCGGGTAGTGGCCGAGGAAGGATTTCAGCGCATCGCCGGGCGGTGCTTCGCGCGCGGCCACCGGCAGCGGCGGCAGCGGCTGGTCGCCCAGCGCGTGCGCGTCGGTGATGCGTGCGTGGTCGGCGGCCCATACCTCGATGCGCGGGGCATCGTTCAGCCGCTCGCGCAGCAGTTCCGGCGACAGGTACAGCGCCGACGGCGGCAGCAGCGGCCGTTCCACATCGTGGCGGCGCTGTTCGTAGCGCTCGCCGGTCTGCGCCCAGAACGCTTCGGCAGCCTCGCCGGCACCGGCGCAGACCACTGGCAGGCTGCCGTCGGGCAGGTAATCGAACAGGGTCGCGGTGCGTTCGAAGAACAGCGGCAGGTAGTACTCGACGCCGGCCGGCGCCAGCCCGGACTTCAGGTCCTGGTACAGCGCGCTGCGCCGGGTATCGACATCGAAGCGCTCGCGCAGCGTGGACAGCACGCGGGCGATGCTGGTCTCGTCCATCGGCACTTCACGGCCCGGCAGCATGTGCACCGCCTCGACCCTGTCCAGCGAACGCTGGCTTTCCGGGTCAAAGGCACGGATCGAGTCGATGTCCTCGTCCAGCAGCTCTACCCGCAGCGGCTGGTCGGCACCCATCGGGTACACGTCGAGCAGGCCACCGCGCACAGCGAAGTCGCCCGGGTCCATCACCTGCGGCACGTTGCGGTAGCCGGCGCTTTCCAGGCGGCGCTTCTCGGCCTCCAGGTCCAGGCGCTGGCCGACTTTCAGGTCGAAGCTGCCACCGATCACGTAGCTGCGCGGGGCCAGCTGCTGCAGCAGGGTCTGCACCGGCACGATCACCAGGCCGCGCTTCAGCGTGGGCAGGCGGTGCAGGGCGGACAGGCGCTGCGAAATGATGTCCGGATGCGGGCTGAAGCGGTCGTAGGGCAGGGTTTCCCAGTCCGGGAAGGCGACCACCGGCAGGGCCGGATCGCCACCGAGCAGGGTATGCAGGTCGGCTTCGAGCTGGTTGGCACCGTGGTTGTCACGGGCGATCACCAGCAGGGGCGCGTCGTGCGCACGCGCGGCCTGGGCCAGGTACCAGGCCAGGGCGGTCGGCGATGCGGGGGCGCGCCACCAGGCGCGGAGCTGGCCGGCGCGCGGCAGCGGCGGGGCGGGGTATGAGGTACGCGACATGGACCCCGGATTTTAGCAGAAGCCCGATCGAAGCCCGGCAGGTCGTGACGGCCGCTGGCCGGCGGCCTCATGCGCCGTTGGGCTGGCGGAAAGCCGGCCAGCGGCCGGCACTACAGGAATGCATCGCCGGGCATGTCCCGGCGCTATCGTCAGTTGTCCAGCTCCAGCACCATCCGTACCAGGCCCTCGGCACCGGTCGGGTGCGGCACCGGCTTGAAACCCAGCGACGCGGCCAGCTGCTTCATCGGCTCGTTCTCGGCGGCAACGTCGCCATACAGGCGGTCCAGGTACTTGCCGCGGCCCCACTTCACCAGCTTGCGCATCAGCTGCCTGCCCAGGCCCTGGCCAATGAGGAAACGGCTGATCAGGATCGCGTACTCGGCTTCACGGGTGCCGGGGATGATCGAGGCCCGGGCGACCGCGCCGACCACCGCCTCACCAGCGGGCAGGGATTCGGCGGCGACCAGGGTGATCTCGGTCTTGGGATTGGGGTGGGTCAGGCGCTGGGTGGTTTCCGGCGACAGCTCGGTCACCGCCTGCAGGAAACGATCACGGATTTCTTCCGGCCCGAACAGGCTGAACGCCGCTTGCAGCGGTGCGCCGTCTTCCGGGCGGATGGGGCGGATCAGCAGCTCGTGGCCGCTGGGAGCCTTGAAGATCTCATGCCAGGGCGGCATGCGGTTGCGAGTGGCCATACCGGGTGATTCCTTGGTGGTCCATCGATTGTGGCATCACCGGGGCTGCATTCCGTGAACGAAAGGCTCACGGCGGTACAGCCTCGTGAAGGCCGTCATTCGGGGGCTTTGAGCCAATCCAGGCGGGTGCTGGCCCCCGGTTCGCCCAGGTGCTGGCGCAGCGCCGGCAGGGCCGGGCCGACCACCCGGTCGAACTGCCAGGGCGGGTTGAGCAGCAGCATGCCGCTGCCGTTGAGGCGCAGCGGCGAGTCGTCCGGGCGCACCAGGAACTCGATCGTCATTGCCGATTTCACCGGCAGGGCGGTGGCCTTGCGCAGGAAGTGCAGGATGGTGCGGCGCTGCTTGATCGGGAACCAGACCGCGCAGGTGGCCTGCGGCCAGCGTGCCAGGGTTTCGGCCAGCGCGGCCAGGACGGCCTGGTATTCGGCGTCCTGGGCCTCGTAGGGCGGGTCGATCAGCACCAGGCCGCGACCGATCTTGCTGCCGTTGAACTTCGGCGGCAGCAGCGAGCGCAGCAACGCGTAGCCATCGCCCGGGCGCACATCGACGCGGCTGTCATGGGCGAACAGGGCCTTCAGCGTGGCCGTTTCGGCCTCCTGCAGCTCACAGACCGCCATGCGGTCCTGCGCGCGCATCGCCTGCGCGCTCAGCAGCGGCGAGCCCGGGTAGTTGGTCAGCGCGCCCACCGGGTTGTCGGCCTGCACCGCCTTCAGGTAGCGCTCGACCACCTCCGGCAGCTTGGGCTGGGCCATCAGCCGCATGATTCCGGATTCGGCCTCCAGGGTCTTGCGGCTCTCTTCGCTGGCCAGCAGGTAGCGGCCGGCACCGCCGTGGGTGTCGAGCACGAAGAACGGGCTGTCCTTGCGCTTGAAGCTGTCGATCAGGGCCAGCTGCACGATGTGCTTGAGCACATCGGCGTGGTTGCCGGCATGGAAGGCGTGGCGATAGTTCATGGGCGGCAGTGTACGGGGCGGCGGCCGCAGCGGCTATGCTGCGCGCCATGACAGCTCCCGTTGCCCATGTCCTGGTGGTCGAGGACGAAGCCGCCATCGCCGAAACCGTGCTCTATGCGCTGCGCAGCGAAGGCTATGCCGCCAGCCACTGCCTGCTGGGCGGCGAGGCCCTGCAACGGCTGCAGGCCGGCGATATCGACGTGGTGGTGCTGGACGTGGGCCTGCCGGACCTGGGCGGTTTCGAGGTCTGCCGGCGGCTGCGCGCGCAGCCCGGGCCGGCGGCGCAGTTGCCGGTGATCTTCCTGACCGCCCGCAACGATGAAGTGGACCGCGTGCTTGGCCTGGAACTGGGCGCCGACGATTACATGACCAAGCCTTTTTCGCCGCGCGAGCTGGTGGCGCGGGTGCGTGCACGCCTGCGCCGTGCGGCACCGGTCGTCGCAGCGCCCCGCGCGGACGCGGGCTGGCAGGAACATGGTGCGTTCGCCATCGACCGCGAAGGCCGGCGCATCCGCTTCCGTGGCCAGGCACTGGACCTGACTCGTTACGAGTACGCGTTGCTGGAGGCATTGCTGCAGCGGCCGGGGGCGATTCTCAGCCGTGCCCAGCTGATGGATCGCGGCTGGGACAGCAGTGCCGACAGTGCCGACCGCACCGTCGATACCCATGTAAAGACGCTGCGTGCCAAGCTGCGTGCGGCCGGTGCCAGCGATGACCCGATCCGCACCCACCGTGGCCTCGGCTACGCGCTGGAGGTCTAGCTGATGCGCCTGGTACTGAAGCTGTTCCTCGGCTTCTTCCTGATCACCGGCATCGCCGCGTTCTTCGTGATGCGCGTGTTCGTCAACGAGGTGAAGCCGGGGGTGCGCCAGGCGATGGAATCGACCCTGGTCGATGCGGCCAACGTGCTGGCCGAGATGGCCGCCGCCGACGTCAAGGACGGCACCATCCGCAGCGGCAGCTTCACCCGCAACCTGGCCAAGGCGCGGCAGCGCGACCTGAAGGCGATGGTCTGGCGTTTTCCCAAGCGCTCGCTGGATTACCGGGTGACCATCACCGATGCCAAGGGCATCGTCATCTACGACTCGCTGGGCCGCGACCTGGGGCGTGACAATTCGCGCTGGAACGATGTCTACCGCACCCTGCGTGGCGAGTACGGCGCCCGCTCCAGCCCGGAAGTGCCAGGCGAAGAAGGCGATACGGTGATGCATGTGGCGGCGCCGGTGTACGACCCGGCCGATGGGCGGACCCTGATCGGCGTGCTCAGCCTGGCCCAGCCCAACCGCAGCATCGATCCGTTCATCGCCGCCAGCCAGCGCGCCATCATCGAGCGCGGCGCCTGGTTGATCGGCCTGTCGGCGCTGGTCGGCGTGCTGGTGACGATGTGGCTCACCACCGGCCTCGGCCAGCTCAGCCGCTATGCACGCGCGGTCAGCGCCGGCGAACCGGTGCCACCGCCACGGCGCCGCCGCGATGAAATCGGTGACCTCGGCCAGGCGCTGGAAACCATGCGCCGCAAGCTGGAAGGCAAGGCCTATGTCGAACAGTACGTGCAGTCGCTGACGCATGAAATGAAAAGCCCGTTGGCAGCGATCCGCGGTGCCGCCGAGCTGCTGCAGGAACCCCTGCCCGAGGCCGATCGCGTGCATTTCGCGCGCAGCATCGTCGATCAACAGGAACGGCTGACCGAGACCATCGACAAGCTGCTGGCGCTGGCCGAAGTGGAACAGCACGGCTGGCTGCAGACCCGCGATCCGATCGCGCTGCCCACCTTGCTGGCCGACGCGGCAGCAGCGGCGCAGGTGCGTGCGCAGGCGGCCGGCGTGCGGGTCCGCATCGGCAGTGTGCCCGACCTGCGCGTGCAGGGGGATGCCTACCTGCTGCGGCAGGCGTTGCACAACCTGATCGACAACGCGATTGCTTTCTCACCGCCCGGCGCGGACATCGCGCTGCAGGCCGAGGCGGACGGGCAGGGCGTGCGCCTGCAGGTAGCGGATCGTGGTGCCGGCATTCCCGACTACGCGCGAGAACGGGTGTTCGAACGCTTCTATTCGCTGGCCCGCCCCGGCAGCGGCCGGCGCAGTTCCGGCCTGGGCCTGCCGTTCGTGCAGGAGGTCGCGCGCCTGCATGATGGTCGCGCCAGCCTCGACGCCCGCGATGGCGGCGGTACCGTGGCCAGCCTGTGGCTGCCGTTGGCAGTGCCGGGCCAGCGTCCGCGCCGCTGACTTCACACTCGCTTCAAATTCGCCACAAACCCTGCTCACCACAGCGGTCCATCCTGCAGCCCTCTCCAACGAGGATGGACCATGAAATCCCTGAAGATGCTGCTGCGGTTCGCCATTGTCGGCGGGCTGATCCTGTTGCTGCTGGTGCCGCTGATGATGATCCGCGGGGTCATCACCGAGCGCAGCCAGTACCGCGAGGAGGCCTTTGCCCGGGTGGCCGACAGCCGTGCCGGCACGCAGCAGCTGGTGGGCCCGGTACGGGTGGTGCCGTGGGTGGAACGCAAGGAAGTTGAACTGGTCGACCCGCTGGGCGTCAAGAAGACCGAGGTGCAGGTCACCGAGGGCCACTGGCTGCAGATGCCGGCGTCGCTGGAGGTGGGCGGCGAGATGCTGCCGAGCCAGCGCGAAGTCGGCTTGTTCAAGGTGCCGGTATACAGCTGGAACGGGCAGATGAAGGCGACCTTCGCCGCAGACGACTATCCGGTGAAGTCCGGCCGCAGTTACGGCCAGCCATATGTGGCGGTGGGTGTGTCCGATGTGCGTGGCCTGGTCGGTACGCCGAACCTGCGCGTGGATGGCAAGCAGCTGCGGTTGCTGCCGGGCGTTGGTGCGGCCAGCGAGGTGGGGCGAGGCCTGCATGCGCCGGTGGCCGGTTTCGTTGCGGAACAGGGCGGCACGCTGGCTGCCAGCACCGTTGAACTCGAGCTGCGCCTGGACGGCAGCCGCATGCTGTCGGTGGTGCCGGTGGGCGATGACACCCGCATTGCGCTGCGTTCGAGCTGGCCGCACCCGTCGTTCAGCGGCGCCTTCCTGCCCAACGAGCGCCGCGTCGATGCACAGGGTTTCGATGCACGCTGGGCCGTGTCCTCGCTGGCCTCCGACGCACAGCGCCAGCTGCGCAGCGAGGGGCCGATCGATTCGCAGGCGGTGACGGTGTCGCTGGTTGATCCGGTCGATGCCTACACCCAGGCCGACCGTGCCTCGAAGTACGGCGTGTTGTTCGTGGTGCTGACCTTCGTCGGCTTCATCCTGTTCGAACTGATCAA
Source organism: Stenotrophomonas sp. 85239_Sma (assembly GCF_056481725.1). NCBI lineage: Bacteria > Pseudomonadati > Pseudomonadota > Gammaproteobacteria > Lysobacterales > Lysobacteraceae > Stenotrophomonas > Stenotrophomonas sp. 85239_Sma. The sequence goes on from NZ_CM151163.1 coordinate 1,401,451, forward strand.
GTCGTTGCGCATCCATCCGCTGCAGTACCTGATGGTCGGCCTTGCACTGGCGATCTTCTTCCTGCTGCTGATCAGCCTGTCCGAGCACATCGCGTTCTGGAAGGCCTACCTGGCCTCGGCGCTGGCCTGTATCGGCCTGCAGGCGGTGTACCTGGCCAACGTGCTGGGCCACTGGAAGCGCGGCCTCGGCTTCGCGGCGCTGCTGACTGTGCTCTACGGCGCGCTGTATGGCCTGCTGGTGTCGGAGAACAACGCGCTGCTGATGGGGTCGCTGCTGCTGTTCGTGATCCTGGCGCTGGCGATGTGGGTAACCCGCCGGGTGGACTGGTACGCGCTTGGCGCGGAACTGAAGTAAGGAGCACGCCATGAGCTGGCGCCAGGGCTTGCGGCAACGGGCACGGCAGGGCATTCCGGCCCTGCTGGAAGTGGATGCACTGCTGCAGGCACATGGCGTGCTGGCGGCCCTGCCGGGGGCACGGATCGCCCCCGGCCTGGTCCGCTTCCAGCTGGCGGCGGTGACCTGCGAGGGATTGCAGGGCAACGGGCTGGACTGGTTGCAGGGCGCGCGGCAGGGACGCGGCGCGCTGGCTGGGCGGGTGCCGCGCTACCGGCCATGGAAGGCCGGGGCGGAGGCACTGGCCGAGATCGGCATCGGTGGCCTGCCTGATGACTGGCCTGCACATGCGGCGGTGTACGGCTGCAGCAGCATCGACCGGCGGCACTGGTTGCTGCTGCTGCCGGAACGGGCGCAGTTGTGGCTGGGGTGGAGTGGGTGAGGTGGCGTGGCAGGTACGAACCAACCACTCTCCTGTGGGTGCGAACCTTGGTTCGCACGCTTCCGCGCTGTCCATGACCGATGGGACGGTATCGGCGCGCCCCTGCTGGCTAGACTCGATGGGTTGATGAGCAGGCCGGAAGGCAGGGGTGCGATGTGATGAAGTGGGGCATGTTGGCGGTAGCGCTGGCGATGGGTGGCAATGCAGGCGCGCAGCAGCGCGAGACGGTGGATCTGGACATGGTCAGCCGCATCCGCCAGGAGGCCTTCCACCGGTCGCAGGTGATGGATACCTTCAGTTATCTCACCGAGCGCATCGGCCCGCGGCTGACCAACTCGCCGGCGATGGGCCGCGCCAACGCGTGGACCCGTGGCAAGTTCAACGAATGGAAGCTGGACAACGTCCACGACGAAGCCTTCGATGACTTCGGTCGTGGCTGGGAGTTCACCTCGGCCAGCGTGGAGATGCTGGGTGACCGGGTGCAGCCGCTGCATGCGCTGCCCAAGGCCTGGACGCCGGGTACCCAGGGCCCGGTCGAAGGCGAACTGGTGCAGGTCGAGATCAAGAAGCCCGAGGACATCGAGAAGTACCGCGGCAAGCTCCGGGGCAAGATCCTGCTGCTCGGCGAGGCGCGCGAGTACAAGCGCGGCACCGAGGCGGATTCGCATCGCCACGATGCCACCTCGCTGGAAGGTCTGCAGGAGTTCACCCTGCCCAAGGACAAGGACGCCACTGCCGAACGTGCCAAGCGGGTAAAGGAGTACCAGGAGCGCCAGCAACTGGCGGCCAAGGTCAATGCGTTCTTCGTGGAAGAGGGCGCGCTGGCCTCGATCAGCATCAGCAGCTGGGACAATGGCATCATCCGCGTTGCCGGTGGCGGTTCACGCAAGGCCGGTGAGTCGGTGGGCATTCCCGAGCTGGCGATGATCAGCGAGCACTTCAACCCGCTGGTGCGTGCGTTGGAGTCCAAGCAGGCGGTCCGCCTGCGCGTGGATGTGGCCGCGCGCTTCACCGACGAGGCCGACCAGCCGGGTTACAACACGCTGGCCGAGATCCGTGGCAGCAGCAAGCCTGATGAAGTGGTGATGATCGGTGCGCACCTGGATTCCTGGCACAGCGGTACCGGTGCGGCCGACAACGCGGCTGGCGTGGCGGTGATGATGGAGGCGATGCGCATCCTCAAGGCTACCGGTGCCAAGCCCAAGCGCACCATCCGCGTGGCGTTGTGGAGCGGCGAGGAGCAGGGCCTGGTCGGCTCGCAGTCCTATGTGGCCAAGCACTTCGGTCGTTTCCCGGAACCCACCGACCCGGCGCAGAAGGCGCTGCCGGCCTCGCTGCGCGAGCCAACCGGCGCGCTGCAGAAGACCCGCGATTACAGCAAGTTCCAGGTCTACTTCAACATGGACAACGGCTCCGGCCGATTCCGTGGCATCTATGCGCAGGAGAACCTGGCGGCGATGCCGATCTTCGAAGCCTGGCTGGCCCCGTTCCATGACGTCGGCGCTACCACCGTGGCGACCCGCAACACCGGCAGCACCGACCACATCAGCTTCGACCGCATCGGCCTGCCGGGCTTCCAGTTCATCCAGGACCGGCTGGACTACTTCACCAACGTCCACCACAGCCACCTGGACACCTGGGACCACGCGGAACCGGAAGACCTGAAGCAGGCCGCCGCCGTCGTCGCCTCCTTCGCCTACAACGCCGCGATGCGCGAGCAGTCCTTCCCGCGCAAGGTAGAACCGTAAAAGGGGACGGAGGGGATTAAGTCGTATCTCCCCTCCGTTTCCCGGTTGCAGGACCAGCGGCTGGGCAATCGCGACTTAATCCCCTCCGTCCCCTTTTTCCGTCGGGGGCGGAGGGCTGGTAAAATCGGGGGATTCCCGTTCCTCGAGCCGTCCATGACCTGCCGCACCCGCTTCGCCCCCAGTCCCACCGGCTACCTGCACATCGGTGGTGCCCGCACTGCGCTGTACTGCTGGCTGGAGGCCCGCCACCGTGGCGGCGAGTTCGTGCTGCGCATCGAGGACACCGACCGCGAACGCAGCACCCAGGGTGCGATCGACGCCATCCTGGAAGCGATGGAGTGGCTGGGGCTGGACTACGACGAGGGTCCTATCTACCAGACCGACCGTGTCGCCCGTTACCAGGAAGTGGCCGAGCAGCTGATCGCCGACGGCAAGGCCTACTACGCCTACGAAACCCGCGAAGAGCTGGACGCGATGCGCGAGGCCGCCATGGCCAGGCAGGAAAAGCCGCGTTACAACGGCGCTGCGCGCGAACTGGGCCTGCCGTACAAGGACGACCCGAACCGCGTCATCCGCTTCAAGAACCCGCTGGAAGGTACGGTGGTGTTCGACGACCTGATCAAGGGCCGCATCGAGATCGCCAACAGCGAGCTGGATGACATGGTCATCTTCCGCCCGGACGGCTACCCCACCTACAACTTCGCGGTGGTGGTCGACGACTGGGACATGGGCATCACCGAGGTCATCCGCGGCGACGACCATATCAACAACACCCCGCGCCAGATCAACCTGTACGAAGGCATCGGCGCGCCGGTGCCGAAGTTCGGCCACATGCCGATGATCCTGGACGAGCAGGGCGCCAAGCTGTCCAAGCGCACCGGCGCAGCCGACGTAATGCAGTACAAGGACGCCGGCTACCTGCCTGACGCGCTGCTGAGCTACCTGGCCCGCCTCGGCTGGTCGCACGGCGACCAGGAGCTGTTCAGCCGCCAGGAGCTGATCGACCTGTTCGACGTGAAGGACTGCAACTCCAAGGCCTCGCGCCTGGACATGGCCAAGCTGGGCTGGGTCAACCAGCACTTCCTGAAGACCGAGGACGTGGCCGCGATCGTGCCGCACCTGGTCTACCAGCTGCAGAAGCTGGACCTGGACGTGGCCGCCGGCCCCGCCCCGGAGGACGTGGTGGTCGCCCTGCGTGAACGCGTGCAGACCCTGAAGGAAATGGCCGAGAAGGCCGTGGTCTGGTACCAGCCGTTGACCGAGTACGACGAAACAGCGGTGGCCAAGCACTTCAAGGCCGGCGCCGAGGTGGCGCTGGGCAAGGCCCGCGAGCTGCTGGCAGCCCTGCCGGAATGGACCGCCGAATCGGTGGGCATGGCCCTGCACGACGCGGCTGCGGCGCTGGAGATCGGCATGGGCAAGGTGGCCCAGCCGCTGCGCGTGGCCATCACTGGCACCCAGGTCAGTCCTGACATTTCCCATACAGTTTACCTGGCCGGCCGCGAGCAGGCCTTGAAACGCATTGATGTGGCCATCACCAAGGTAGCAACGGCCTGAGGCATCCTTGCCAGGCCCGAACCGGAGAACACGCATGCCCGCCAAGACCGCCACTGCCTGTACCGCCCCGCACCACCATGTCCACGACGCGTCGGATTTCGTGGCGGTGGTCGAGCGTGTCTCGCGCGAACGCGGGCTGCGCCTGACCCCGATCCGCGCCAATGTGCTGAAGCTGATCGCCGAGGCCGGCAAGCCGGTCAAGGCCTACGAGCTGCTGGAATGGGTTCGCAACGGCAAGGGCGTGGGCGCTGATGCCCCGCCCACCGTGTACCGCGCGCTGGACTTCCTGATGGCCAATGGCTTCGTGCACAAGCTGGAGTCGGTGAATGCCTTCGTGGCCTGCCATCACCCCAGCAGTGCCGCGCACTCGGTGCCATTCCTGATCTGCAACAGCTGCCACAGCGCGGTGGAGCTGGAAGACCGCGAGATCGTCACCCAGCTGGAAAAGCGCGCCAAGGAGCTGGGCTTCCAGCCGCAGGCACAGACCCTGGAAGTGCACGGCCTCTGCGCGCGCTGCGCAGGCTGAGGACGGGCGGGAGCGGGGTCAGATTCCTTTGCCATTGGCAAAGGAATCTGACCCCGTTTCATATCGGCGCAACCGGGCGTGCACCCTAATCCATCGGCTTGGTCGCAGTATCCACGCGCGCGATCACCGACATGCCCGGCCGTAGCCTTGCCGCCAGTTTCTGGCCGGGATCAATCGAGATCCGCACCGGTAGCCGCTGCACCACCTTGGTGAAGTTGCCGCTGGCATTGTCCGGGCGCAGTACGCTGAACTCCGACCCGGTGGCCGGTGCGATCTCTTCCACGCGGCCCCGCAGCACCTCGCCCTGGAACGCGTCCACCGAGAACGTGGCCGGCTGGCCGATCGCCATGCCCCAGGTCTGGCCTTCCTTGTAGTTGGCCACCACCCACAGCGCGTCAGGCACCAGGAACAGCAGCTGCGAACCGGCGGCGACGTACTGGCCCACGCGCACGCTGGCTTCGCTGATCTGGCCGTCGCGCGGTGCGTGGATCACCGTGTTGGCCAGGTCGATGCGCGCCAGTTCCAGCTGTGCCTGCGCGCTTTCGACCTGCGCCTCCAGGCTCTTGCGCGCGACCCGGGTCGACACCAGCGTTTCCTCGGCGATGCGGATCTGCGCCTGCGACTGCTGCACGCTGGCCTGTGCCGATGCCTGGGTGGTGCGGAACTTGTCGCGATCATTGATCGACACCAGCTGCTGCGCGGCCAGCTCCTCGTAGCGCTTGGCCTCGTTGCGTGAGCGCTGCAGCTCGGCCTGGCCGGCCGACAGCGTGGCCTGCGCGGAGGCGATCTGTGCGCGGTTCTGCGCCTGCGACTGGTCCGAGTTGGCCAGTGCCGCGCGTGCGCTGTCCAGCGTCGCCTGCGCCTGGGCCACGCGCTGGGCATAGATGCGGTCATCGATGCGCAGCAGCGGCTCGCCCTGCTTCACATGCTGGAAGTCCTTCACCAGCACTTCGGTGACGTAGCCGTTCACCTGTGGTGCCATCACCGTGATCTGCCCGCGCACATAGGCGTTGTCGGTCACCATTACGGTGCTGGTGAACGGCCACAGGTGCCAGGCGCGCAGGATCAGCGCGATGCCCAGCAAGGCCACCACCACCATCACCACCACGCTGCGTGCGCTGGGCTTGAGGTACTTCGGCGCGACCGCGGGTTCTACCGGCGTTGGCGTGGGGGCCGCGTCGGTCGGAGGCGGCGGGGAAACGTTGTCGGCGTCGTCGGAGCGGGGCGGGACGGGAGGCATGGGGGGACTCAACGGGACGCGGCCGGCGTGGCCGCGGAGGGAAGGGTGGGATGGCGCTTGCGCCATTGCTTGAGCACAGCGGTGCGCAGCGAAAGCAGCAGCAACCAGCACAGGAAGCCGATCGCCAGCCAGCCGCTCAGGGTGAACACATCATTGAAGCCGCGCACGTTGGCTTCGCGGCGCGCGGTCTGCGCCAGCTGCGCGCTGCCCTGCGCGCTGCGCAGCACCGGGTCGGTGATCTGTGCACTGTAAAGCTGCTGCTGGATACGCAGGCGTTGTGCCACCACCGGGTCGGCCGGGTCGAGCTGGCTGGTCAATGCGCTGGAGTACAACTGCTCGCGATGCAGCTGGAAGGTGCCCAGCACCGCCGAGCCGGCCAGGCCGCCCAGCGTCTGCGTGATCGACAGCGTCACCAGGAAGGTGATCATGTGATCCACGCCCTGCTTCAGCGCGGCGGAAATGCCGAGCATGATCAACGGGCCCATGAACATGCCCGCACCGACCGAGGCCAGGAACTGGCTGACGTAGAAGTCATGCGGCCGGTCCAAGCTGGTGCGGTGCTGGTCGAAGAATGCGGCGGCGCCCAGCAGCAGGATCGCCATCAACAGCTGCGCGATCAGCCGTTTCGGACCGAAGGTCAGCGAGGCACCGGCGATGCCGACGATCACCCCGGCCAGGATCACCACGAACAGCGGGCGCATCTGGTCCGGTCCCATGCCCAACGTGCGCATCAGGTTGACCACGCCGTAGGACTGCTCGGTGGTCAGGAAGCGGATCAGGAACGCGCCGACGATGAAGTGCAGCACCGGCAGCTTCGACAGCCAGCGGATCTGCAACAGCGGATTGCGCCGGTAGTGTTCGATGATGAAAGCGGTGGTGGACAGCGCGATCGAGGTGACCAGCGCCCAGCCCAGCCACGGTGTGTTGAGCCACCAGCGCGTGTAGCCCTGCGCCAGCACGATCACCAGCAGCGCGACGGCCGGCGCGAGCAGGGCGAAGGTGAGGAAGTCCAGCGGCTCGAAGGCCTTCACCTGGATGCCCGGCGGCAGCTTCAGCACCACCACCGCTGCGAACGCGCACAGGGCGAGGCCGGCTTCGAACGAATACAGCTGGTGCCACTGGCCGGTATCGACCAGCGTCGGCGAGACGATCCAGGCGATCGGCACCGCCAGCTGCGAGAGGCCCACGCCCACCACCAGCAGGTTGCCGGTGAACCGGCGTGGCAGCGCCTGCAGCATGTACAGCGTGCCCAGCGTTGAACAGGCCGCGCCAGCAAAGCCGCTGGCAGCACGGGTCAGCATCGTGGTCTCGAAGCTGCCGACGAACAGGTGCAGCACCGCCAGCGCCGCGTACAGGCCCAGGCCGATCTCGGCGAACAGGCGGATGCCGTATTGCTGGCGGAACTTGAAGGCCAGCAGGTTGGCGGTGACATTCACCATCGCATACGCGGCCACCAGCCAGCTGCCCTGGGTCGGGGTCAGGGCCAGCTGGCCCTGCAGGAACGGCAGGTTGGCGGTGACCAGCGCGTTGCCGAGGCCGCCGGTGATCGCCACCAGCAGCGACACCAGGGCATACGCCAACCGACGGTGCGGTGGGTGCCAGGGCATCGATGCCGAACCGGGCATGGTCGGCTTCTCGTGCTCCTCCCAATCCGGAACCGGCTTCAGATACGGCTGGACCATCAGCGGGCCTCGCTGGTTGCTCCCTGGAGACCCCCGCGCAGCAGCTGCAGGGCACGCCCGGCCAACTGGGCACGCTCGTCGCGGGTCTTGCCGCGCAGGGCCGCGCCCAGCATGCCCGAGATCAGTGAAATATCCGTCTTTTCCAGATCAGCCCGGCACAGGCCTGCCGCTTTGGCGCGGGCGATCGGCACTTCCAGCAGGTCGCGCACGGTTTCGCGCGCGGTACGCATGGCTGGCACATCCGAATCGACGGCGCGCCAGTAATCGGCCAGCGCCGGTGAATCGATGATGCGCTGGGCCATGCCCTCGAAAACTTCGAACAGGGCATCGTCGCGGTCGCCGAGCTGTTCAACCTGGCGCCGGATGCGGTCGACCGTGCGTTGCAGCAGCGCCTGGATCAGCGCGGTGCGGTCGGGGAAGTTGCGGTACAGGGTGGCGCGGCCCACCTGGGCGCGTTCGACCACCAGGTCCAGCGGGGCGGTGACGCCATGTTGGCCGAACACATGGTCGGCGGCGTCGAGGATGAGGGCACGGCGGGCAGCGGCATCGGCACGTTGGGCAGTCATGGAATTATTTTCGGACAAAAGTGTCCGTTTGGCGAGACATCGGGTGACGGGATTGTCCGGTTGTTGTCGTACGCACATCTTTGTGATGGGTGTGTGATGGCATCGGTTGAAATGAAAACGGGGGCCCGAAGGCCCCCGCTGCTGGGTACGTGTGGAAGGAGTGGCAGGTAGACCCACGTCCTGCGTGGATGCAGGAGGGGCCGGGCCCTTTCCAGTGGGAAAGGGATCCGACCCTGCCGTGAGCGATCAGAAGAACGCGCGGATGCCGAATGCGACACCACGGCCCGGCAGCGGCGAGTAGTCGCGCAGCAGCGAGGTATGCGGACGCACTTCGCGGTTGGTCAGGTTGCTGCCATCCAGGAACACCTCGTAGCTGTTGCTCGCGTTGCGATCCCAGCGGTAGGCCAGATGCGCGTCGACCAGGGTGTAGCCATCGCTCGGGGCTTCGTTCTGGGCGACATCCTTCTGGCGGCTGTAACGCACCGCACCGACCGAGGCGCGCCAGCCATCCTTCGACCAGCGCAGGTCGGCACCGACACGGGCTGGAGCGATGCGCGGCAGGTAGCCGGTGTTGGCCAGCTCCACCGTGTAGTTGTGGTTGTGGTCGCCATGCGGCACGGCAATGTCCAGGTTGCGGCTGCCGCTGCCATCCAGCTTGGCCTTCACGTAGTCGCCGAACAGGCGCAGATCCCAGTCACCGGCGCCACCCTCGAACAGGTGCACCAGTGCTTCAGCCTCGGCACCGCGGAACACCGCGTCCTGCTGGGTCCAGGCGCGGACCGGCAGGCCCTCGGTGACGCCGGTGTCGGCGAGGTAGATGAAGTCCTTGAACTTGGTCTGGTAGATCGACGCGGAGAAGTCCAGGCGCTCGCTGTGGGTGTGGATACCCAGTTCCACGCGCTGGCCGCGCTCGGTCTTCAGGTTGGTGTCGCCGATTTCCAACGAGCGGGTGGCGATGTGCGCGCCAGCGGCGTACAGCTCTTCGTTGGTCGGTGCACGCTCGGAGCTGTCCACGCCGATGCGCAGGTCAACGGCATCGTTGAGCTTCCAGATACCGGCGGCAGACAGATTGGTGGCGCCGAACGTGCGGCGGCGGTAGTCGCCGGTCGGGTCCAGCTTTACCTGGTCGTGGCGGCCGCCGAGTTCCAGCTTGAAGGGACCGAACTGCTTTTCCTGCAGCACGAACAGGCCGATGTTCTTCGTGCCGGTATCCGGTACGAACGCCTCTTCGCCCTTGGCACCGAAATCGCTGTTGCCGAACTGCAGGCCGAAGGCACCGTCCCAGCCGCCGATCTGCTGCTGCACGGCTTCCAGGCGCGCTTCGATGCCGCGGTTGGTGAAGCGGGTGGACGGCGTGCCGGCCTCCAGCTCCACGTGCTCATAGTCGGTGTAGGCCACGCGTGCGTTGATGTTCTTCAGGAACGAGACCGGGTTGTAGATGCCGGCCTTGGTCTCGAAGCGGTTCTGCACCATGTCGATGCGCACGTCATGCTCGTCGCCGCCTTCCTCTTCATCGCCATGGTCGTGATCGTGGTCATGGCCATGATCATCACCGTCGGCGTGCACGTGTGCACCATTGGGAATGCCGTAGTTGGTGCGGTAGGTGCTGGCCGACACACCGAAGTAGCCGCCTTCGCCCAGCCACGTTGCGCCGACGCCGCCGGCGCGGGTGCGGATCGAGCTGTTGTCCAGACGGCCCCGGCGCGGTTCTTCGCCCTCTGCCGCATCGTGATCATGGTCGTGATCGTGCTCATGATGATCTTCAAGGCTGTCGATCACCGCGTACCCGGGAATGCGGTAGTCGTCGCCGTTGCGGACCAGGCCATCCACATGCAGCACGACATTGCCACTGACGCCGTCGAGGCGGAACATGCCGCTGCGCTCATTGTTCACCGAATTGCCGCGCAGCTCGGCGCGGCCGCTGAGTGGGCGCTCCGGCAGCTCGCGCGCGATGCGGCCATCGACCACGTTGACCGCACCACCAATGGCGCCGCTGCCGAACAGCAGCGTGGCCGGACCCTTCAGCACTTCGATCTGGTCGGCCAGGAACGGCTCGATGCTGGTGGCGTGGTCGGCACTGACCGTGGAGGCGTCCATGTTGCCCATGCCGTTGGACAGCACGGCCACGCGCGGGCCTTCCTGGCCGCGGATGATCGGGCGGCCGACGCCGGGGCCGAAGAAGGTGCTCTGCACGCCGGGCAGCTTGGCCACGGTATCGCCGAGGGTGCCGGCCTTCTGCTCGTCCAGGCGCTCACCGGCCAGCACGTCCACCGGGCGCGCCAGCGATTCGGCATCGCCCTGCAGCGGCGACGCGGTGACCTGCACCGACGACAGCTCGGTCAGGTGGCGGTCACGATGGGAGGTGTCCTGGCCGGCTGCAAGGGCGACGGACGGCAGCAGGGTGGCCAGGGCCAGTGCCAGGGAATGCGGCTTGAGCCGTGGGGTGTGGGCGGGCATGGACGGGTCCTTTGTTACAATGTATCAATCACGGGGCGCACGAATCCCGTCGATGGGACAGGGGGAGGGAAACCGTGCGGGTCGGAGAGGGATGTTATATTATTCCATAACGATTCGCCGACCCTGCTGGAAGTCATGTCCCTGTCCTCACGCCTGCGCCACCTGCTCGACCGTTTCGGTGCCACTGGTTCGATGCTGTGCGCCGTGCATTGCGCGGTGATCCCCGTGCTGCTGGCGGCGGCGCCGTCGCTGGGGCTGTCGTTCTGGCTGAGCGATGGCGTGGAACAGGCGCTGGTGGTGTTCGTGACCCTGCTTGGGCTGTTCAGCCTGGTCTGGGGCTACCGCCGTCACGGTGCGCTGCGCGCGCTGGGCTTCCTGATCCCCGGCCTGGTCGCGTTGTGGGCCGGTGTGCTGTACGACCCGCTGCATCACAACGCGGTGCCCCATGCGGTGGTGATGACCATCGGCGGCCTGCTGGTGGGCGTTGCCCATCTGGTCAACCTGCGCCTCAACCACGGCCACGTGCACGACGCCAGCTGCGCGCACTAGGTGCGCCGTGATAGGATTTCTGATCGTGCGCGGGGGCGCCCAGCAAGGCGGCCCCGCCGAACCCGTGTCAGTACGGGGTAACCAGATTTCACACTTGAGGAGTTGAAGACATGGGTAAGGGTGACCGCAAGACCGCCAAGGGCAAGCGCTACAACGCCAGCTACGGCAACGCCCGTTCGCACACCGTGAGCAAGGTCGCCGTAGGCGCCGCCGCCCCGGTTGCCAAGAAGACCGTGGCCAAGGCTCCGGCGAAGAAGGCTGTGGCGAAGAAGACCGTCGCCAAGGCCTGATCGGGCTGACCGACCGGTCCAAAGAAAACGCGGCGCCTGGCGCCGCGTTTTTTTATGCCTGTTCGGCGAGCCGAGCGTGGGCCCGGCTCTACAAACGGATCAGCGCAGCGTCTTCTTCAGCGTCTCCGCATTGCCGTCGTTCGGCGCGGCCGGCACCTGCAGCAGGTGGGCCAGCAGCGGGTAGACGTCGACATTGTCGAAGCCGTCGATCACCAGGCCCTGGCGGAACGACGGGCCGCTGGCCACGAACACCGCGCGCATGGAAGGCAACACGTTGTCGTAGCCATGCGAGCCACGATCCTGGTGCTCGCGCTTGGCGATCTTTTCCTGGTGCAGGGCATCCCAGCCTTCATCCATCATGCAGACAATGGCGGGAATGCGCGGGTGGGTGCCGTAGTGCAGGCGCGGCGGCAGATTCTCTTTCTTCCAGCACTCGTAGTGCGCGTGACGACCCAGCAGGGCACGTTCAGCCTCCGCCTCACGACCGGGCACTGGCGCGAAGCCCACCGACTGGCCTTGGCTGACAGTGCGCGCGATGGCCGGGGCAACCATCGATTCGGTGGAGATCACCTGGCCGACCGGGACGCTGGCCATGCCATGGTCGGAGACCACGATCACGTTGGTGGTGGCGGCCTGGCCGCGCTGCTGCAGTCCATCTAGCACCTGGCCGACGATCTGGTCGGCGCGCACGATGGCGTCGGCATACTGCTTCGATTCGGGGCCGTAGTTGTGGCCGGCCTTGTCCACGTGTTCCATGTACAGCGTGGTCAGGCGGGGGGCGTCGGCGTCGGTCTGTGCAAGCCAGTCCAGCACGATGCCCGCGCGTTGTTCCAGCGGTTCCTTGCCGTCGTAAACGCGCCACTGGCTCGGGCGCACGCCGCGGATTTCCGATTCGCTGCCCGGCCACGACGTAGTGGCGGTGCGCACCCCCGCGTTTTCCGCGCCGACCCAGATGGGTTCGCCGCCCCACCAGCGGCTGTCGGTCACCGCCTCACGGTTGCTCAGTTCGAACCGGCCGAGGGCGGCGTCGTCCATGCTGTTATTGACGATGCCGTGGTGGTCCGGACGCAGGCCGGTCACGATCGTGTAGTGGTTGGGGAAGGTCAGGGAAGGATAGGACGGCGTCATCCAGCGGGCGCGCACGCCACCGTCGATCATCCGCTGCAGGTTCGGGGTCAGCCCACGGTCCAGCGCATCGGCGCGCAGGCCGTCGATGGAGATCAGCAGCAACTTCGGTGGTGCAGCCGCAGCGACGGACGTGGGAACGGAGGCGGTAGGGGCGGGCGCAGTGGTGCAGGCAGCCAATGGCAGCAGCAGCGCCAGCGCGCAGGTCAGGCGTACGGAAGTCATCTGCTTATGATAATCCGCTGCAATGACCAAGCCGAGACACTTTGCGCCGAAGGGCGCAGCGTGTCCGCGCGTTTTTCCTGATCCCCGCGCCTGTCCGCGCGCGCCCTTCATCAAGAAGGGGCTTTTCCCCGGACATGTTCCTGATGCTTCCATCCACGCATGGCGTGGACCCACCACGCCATCCCACGGAATGGTGCTGTTGTTTCGGCTGTTGTCGTTGCTGTTGCCTCTGCGGGTGCCGGGCGCCGCCCGGCCGGCCCTCTCAGGCGAACAGCGGGGCCTGGCGTTGTTCCAGCCGCAGCAGCGCAGCCTTGGTTTCCAGGCCGCCACCGAAGCCGGTCAGCGCGCCGTTGCTGCCGATCACGCGATGGCAGGGCAGGATGATCGGCAACGGATTGCGGCCGTTGGCTGCACCTACCGCGCGGGTTGCACTGGGTTGCCCCAGGTGCTGGGCCAGCTGCAGGTAGCTCCAGGTCTGGCCGAACGGAATCAGCGCCAGCGCCTGCCAGACGCGCAGCTGGAATGGCGTGCCACGGGGTGCCAGCTCCAATTCAAAGTGGCTGCGCTCACCGTGCAGGAACTGCAGCAGCTGTTCGCGCGCCTGCGGCAATGCATCCGGTGCGTAGTGCCAGCCATCGCGCCCGCGCGCGGGGTGGCGGTTCTCGGGGAACAGCACATGCGAAAGACCATGCTCGTCACCGGCGATGGTCAATACGCCGATCGGGCTGTCGAAACGATCGAACAACAGGGTCATGTCGGTTCTCCAACGAAAGTGCCGGACAGGTGCCACAGGTGCAGCACGGCATAGGCGCGCCACGGGCGCCACGGTTGCGAGCGCGCTTCGGTTGCACGTTCGCTCAGGCGCTGGCCCTGCGCGTGGCCGAGGACTTGCTGCAGCACAAGATCGCCGGCCGGGAAGGCGTCGGGCTGGCCGAGTCCGCGCAGGGCGATGTACTGCGCGGTCCATGGGCCGATGCCGGGCAGTGCAACGCAGCGGGCAACAAATTCTTCCAGCGCCTGGCCGGGCCCGAAGTCGAGCTGGCCGTTGGCGCAGGCGGTGGCCAATGCACGCACGGTGGCGGCGCGGCTGCGCGGCAGGCCGATCGATTCCAGGGGCGCCTCGGCCAATACCTCGGGTGCCGGGAACTGGCGATCGAAGTCGGACGGCATGCCCGGCAGGTGCGCGCCATAGGCATCGACCAGCCGCCGCGCGAAGGTGGTGGCTGCGGCAACAGTGACCTGCTGGCCGAGCACGGCGCGCACGCCGACCTCGAAGCCATCCCAGCCACCGGGCACGCGCAGCCCCGGGCGCTCGGCGATGCCACGCGCGAGCAATGGTTCTTCATGCAGCGCGGCGTGGACCTGCTGCAGGTCGGCATCCAGATCGAATACGCGACGCACGCGGCGCACGATGTCCGGGATCAGGCGCGGATCCACCGCGCCCAGCTGCAGGCGAAGCTCCGGTCGCTTCGGGTCCGCAGTGACGCGCAGCAGGGTGGGGCGCTCCGGCGTACCGAGCACGCGCTGGTAGCTGTCCTCGCCGATCAGTTCGATGCCGGGCAGGCTGCGCTTGCGCAGGAAAGCCAGCATGCGCGGGAAGTCCAGCGGTGGCCGGTAGCCCAGGCGCAGCACCAGGCCGCCATCGTCGGCGGCCAGCGGTTGATGCTGGCGGCGCAGTGCGGTGGGCGCCATGCCGCAGCCCTGCAGGAACGCGGTATTGAAACGGCGCAGGCTGTTGTAGCCGGCGGCCAGCGCGACGTCGGTCACCGCCAGCGTGGTTTCAGTCAGCAGCTGCTTGGCCAGCAGCAGGCGATGGGTGGCATGGATCTGCCCGGGCGTCGCACCCAGGTGCTCGACGAACAGACGCTGCAGCTGGCGCGCACTGAGACCAAGCTTCGTTGCAAGAGCGGCTACCGGCTGCTCCTGCAGGAAGCCGCCGTGGATCAGGGCCAGGGCGCGCTGGACGGTCTGCCCGGCCAGTGCCTGTTGCGCCTGTGGTGCCAGTTCCGGGCGGCAGCGCAGGCACGGGCGATAGCCGGCGGCGGCAGCAGCGGCGGCGGTCGGGTAGTAGGTGATGTTGCGCGGCTTGGGTGGCGGCGCCGGGCACACCGGACGGCAATAGATGCCAGTGCTGCGCACGGCGGTGAAGAACACGCCGTCGAAGCGTGCGTCGCGGGCCAGGCGGGCGCGGTCACAGGCGGCGGTGTCGAGGGCGAGGGCGGTGTCCATGGCGCCAGTCTAGGCGGGTGCGGGTGGCAATACTCGCCACATTCGGACATGGATGCTGGAGAGGGTACTGGCAGGGCTTGCAGCCCTGCACCCGCAACGTCAACGTCACCGTCAACGTCTCAATCAAAAGCTGGCAGTCCGTGGGATGGCGGGGCGGTGTGGGCTGGCAGGACACGCCGTAAACCCGTCCATGGGGGCTCGATGGCGCCATCCATGGCGCCAACGGTCCTGCCAGCCCCCATCGCCCCACCTCTGACAGTTGGTCGCTGCAGTTGGTGGGTGCCGACCGTTGGTCGGCACGCTTTGGCGCTGGTGGGTGTCGACCTTGGTCGACACGCTTCCCCAAGGGTCAGAAGGGGTTCAGTGCCACGCGCTGAATGCGCGGCCTGGACGGGTAGACTGTGGGCCTTGCTCCCTTCAATCCCGGTTGCCCGATGTCCGCCAAATTCCGCTGGTTGCCCCTGTTGTGCCTGGCCCTGGCGGGCTGCAGTCAGCTGGAGAATCCGGGCAATGTGACCGCTGCCGACAAGGCGGCGCGGGCGCCGGCCAGTGATGGCGAGAACATGGTCTCAATCAATGCCGCCGACGCGCCACCGCCGCCGGCACCGCCGCGCAGCCGGGCGGATCGGCCATGGCCGCAGGCGCAGCTGGAAAATGGTCGTGCGTGGATCAGCTGCAGCACGGAATATGCGGGCGATGCCGGCGACGGTGTCGAGCTGGAAGGCCTGCAGCGCGAGCAGATCAGCCAGGCCCTGGCACCGTGCGCCGAGCGTGGCCTGATGCGCGTGCGTTACGCCGGCAAGATCAACCCGGGCTTCGCCGAAATGATGTGGCGGCTGGCGGTGGTCGCCGATGAACAGAAGATCCACAAGCGCATCCTCGATCTGGATTCCAGCGGTGGCCAGGTGGAATCGGCGATCGTTGCCGGTGACAGCATCGGTGAATCGGGCTGGACCATCTGGGTGCGCGAGGGCGCGATCTGCCACAGCGCCTGCGTGTTCGTGCTGGCCGCAGGTGACAATCGACTGCTGTCGGGCAAGGTCGGCATCCACCGCATGATGCGCATCAGCTCCAAGGCCACTTCGCGCGCCGAGCTCAACCGCGAGCTGCACGAGGTCTACGACAACGTGAAGGACTACCTGCAGCGCAATGGCGTGGCGGTGGGCGTGGCCGATCTGATGATGACCGTGCCGAACCGCAGCCTGCGCCTGCTGACTCCGGAAGAGTTGCGCCAGTACGGCCTGGATGGCACCAACGCGGTGCAGGACGATCTGGAACGGATCAAGCAGATGCGTGCCTGCGGTGATGATTTCGTGCAGCGCAAGGACGCTTTCCTGATCGCTTTCGACCAGCAGTGCAAGCGCGAAGGCGCCGATATGGAAGCGATCAACAGCTGCGGCCAGGCCCTGAAGCAGCGCTACGGTTTCCCGGATGCGGTGTGCCCGGAAGAAAGCCCGCTGTCGGAGATCGATGTGGCGACGCTGCCACCGGCTCCGTCCGAGCCGCCGCCGGTGGCCGAGCAGGCGCCGGCAGACACCGGCACGCCTTCTGCGCAGGCCGATGCCGCAGCGGTGGAAAGCAGCCCCAACGCGCGCTGACGAACGGCTCACGGCGCTGGCGTAGACTGCGGTTCTTTCCCGAGAACCGGCGGTGTCCATGAAGCGCGTGCTCCTGCTGCTGTCCCTGCTGCCCGTAACCGCATTGGCGCAGGCACCTGCCCCGGCCACGCCTGCACCGGCCCCGGCACGCCCGGCCCCCGCCTCGCCGGCGGCCGCGAAGCCCGCTACCGCCGGTACCCCCGCGTTGACCGCTGCACAGCAGGCCCAGGTGCAGAAGCAGGATGCGGAAATGGGCGCGGCCGCAATGAAGGCAGCGCAGCTGGTCGATGCCAACCGCGCCGGCGAATTGTGGGATGGCGCTTCGGCCGTCGCGCGCCGTGCGGTACCGAAGGCGGCCTTCGTCAGTCAGCTGGCCACCGAGCGCACGCGCCTGGGGGCACTTGCCGGGCGTGGCCAACCAACCATCACCCGGGTCAAGTACAGCGCCGGTGCCGCAGTGCCGGAAGGGCTGTACATCAACGTCAGCTTCCCGACCCGCTTCGCCAACAGTGCACAACCGGTACGCGAGCTGGTTTCGTTCCGTTTCGACGAGGACCAGGTGTGGCGCCTGGCCGGTTACAGCCTGCGTGCGTCGGCCCCCTGAGGAGAAGAACGATGGCAACTGAACTGACGATGCTGGCCTGGTCGGTGCTGCTGGGCTTCGCCTATATCTTCGCCACCTCCACCGTGGTCACCCGCGAGCGCGGGATGAAGTGGAATGCCTCGGCGCGTGATGGCGAGGCCAAGCCGCTCAGTCCACTGGCCGGTCGCCTGCAGCGGGCCCAGTCCAACTTCCTGGAAACCTTCCCGTTCTTCGCCGCCGCCGCCATCGCAGTGGTCGTGGCCGGGCGCAGCAACGACACCACAGCGCTGGCCGCGCAGGCCTACTTCTGGGCGCGCGTGGCCTATCTGCCACTGTATGCCGCAGGCGTGCCCTATGTGCGCAGCCTGGTATGGCTGGTGTCGCTGCTGTCGATCCTGGCGCTGGTGTTCGCGTTGTTGTGATCCGGGCCTGATCCAGATCAAGGCCGGTCAGGTGCGTGGCGCTATGCTGGCCCGGACTGAATCAACGGCAGGAGGCGCGCATGCGCAGGATGGACGTGGTGGTGGTCGGCGCCGGACCGGCAGGCCTGTGCTTCGCGCGCGCGCTGGCCGGCAGCGGGTTGCAGGTCGGGCTGGTCGAAGTTCAGCCGCGCCAGGCCCTGGCCGAGGCCGCCTTCGATGGCCGCGAGATCGCGCTGACCCATGCCTCGCGGCAGAGCATGGAACAGCTGGGGTTGTGGCAGCGCCTGCCGCAGGCAGAAGTCGCTGAGCTGCGCGATGCCAAGGTGATGAACGGCGGCTCGCCATTCGCGCTGACCTTCGCCAGCAGCCAGGTCGATGGCCAGCCACTGGGTTGGCTGGTGCCCAATCATCTGATCCGCCGCGCTGCCTGGGATGCCGTGCAGGGCCAGGACGGCCTGGAACTGTTCGACGGGCGCAAGGTGCTGGGCGTGCAGGCCGATGCGCAGGGCCACGTGGTCAAGCTCGATGACGGCAGCCAACTGCACGCGCGGCTGCTGGTGGCTGCCGACAGCCGCTTCTCCGCCACCCGCCGCATGCTCGGCATCGGTGCGCAGATGCGCGACTTCGGCAAGTCGATGCTGGTGTGCCGCATGCAGGTCGAGCGCGACCATCATCACACCGCGTGGGAGTGGTTCGGCTACGGCCGCACGATGGCGCTGCTGCCGCTCAACGAGGGCCAGGCATCGGCGGTGATCACGCTGCCGCCGCGGCAGATCGAAGAACTGCTGGCGATGGACGAGGTGGCCTTCGGTGAAGCCATCAGTGCCTGCTTCGAGCACCGCCTGGGCCGGATGCAGCCGGTGGCCACGCCGCAGGCGTATCCGCTGGTGGGGGTGTTCGCGCATCGTTTCGTCGGCGAGCGTTCGGCGCTGATCGGCGATGCCGCGGTGGGCATGCATCCGGTCACGGCGCATGGCTTCAACCTGGGTCTGGCCAGCGCACAGCGGCTGGCGCAGGGCATCGTCGCGCAACAGCGCCGTGGCGCCGACATTGCCGCCGCCGGCATGCTGGCCAACTACCAGCGCGGTCATCGGCTGGCATCGCGTCCGTTGTACGAAGCCACCAATGCGATCGCCACCCTGTATACCGACGACCGCCGCCCGGCGCGCCTGCTGCGCGCGGCCGGCCTGCGCCTGGCGCAGGGCGTGGCACCGTTCAGGCAGCTGATTGCCTCGCACCTGACCCAGCGCGTGGCCTGAACAGCTTCAGATCAGCCGGCAGCCAGCACGCGGATCTGGCTGTCGGCGAATTCGACCACCTGGCCTGCGCGGATCTTGCAGGCCTTGCGCAGTTCGACTTCGCCGTCGACCCGCACCTGCCCCTCGCTGATGACCATCTTGGCCTCGCCGCCACTGGTGACCAGGTCGGCCAGCTTGAGCAGCTGCTTGAGTTCGACGTAGTCACCGTCGAGGTCGAATTCGAGAATCTGCATGGAGCGGGGTTCCTGGGAAGAGGGCAGGCCAGCGGCCGGACCGGAAAGAGGGCGCGTATTGTGCGCCAGCACGGGGCAGGACGGCACGCGCACGGAAAGCTGTATGCGTTGTTCAGGATCAATGCGGTATCATTCCGCTCTGAGCGAGTGAAATCTCCTCCGACCGAGCAGCGCCAGGGCACGCGATAAGAAGGGCGCCCAAAGCGCGGACCATCCCTTTTTTATCGCACTGCCAGGAAGACGGCAGTGCCTTCGGAGTTCCCCATGTCCCAAGATTCCCAAGCGCCGCTGCAGTTTGCGCAGCTCGGCCTGTCCGAGCCCGTGATGCAGGCGGTCACCGCCATTGGCTACGAAACTCCGTCGCCGATCCAGGCCGCCACCATCCCGGCGATGCTGGAAGGCCGCGACGTGCTGGGCCAGGCGCAGACCGGTACCGGCAAGACCGCTGCGTTTGCGCTGCCGGTACTGTCCAACATCGACCTGCAGCAGATCAAGCCCCAGGCCCTGATCCTGGCGCCGACCCGCGAACTGGCCATCCAGGTCGCCGAGGCGTTCCAGTCCTATTCGTCGAAGATCCCGGGCTTCCGCGTGCTGCCGGTGTACGGTGGCCAGCCCTACGGCCAGCAGCTGTCGGCGCTGCGCCGTGGCGTGCACATCGTGGTCGGTACTCCCGGCCGCGTGATCGATCACCTGGACCGCAGCACCCTGGACCTGTCCGAGCTGAAGACGCTGGTGCTGGACGAAGCCGATGAAATGCTGCGCATGGGCTTCATCGACGACGTCGAAGCCGTGCTGAAGAAGCTGCCGGAGCAGCGCCAGGTAGCCCTGTTCTCGGCCACCATGCCGCCGCAGATCCGCCGCATCGCGCAGACCTACCTGCAGGACCCGGTGGAAGTGACCATCGCGGCCAAGACCACCACCTCGGCCAACATCCGCCAGCGCTATTGGTGGGTGAGCGGCATGCACAAGCTGGACGCGCTGACCCGCATCCTGGAAGTCGAGCCGTTCGACGCGATGATCATCTTCGCGCGCACCAAGGCCGGCACCGAAGAACTGGCCAGCAAGCTGCAGGCCCGTGGCCTGGCCGCTGCCGCCATCAACGGTGACATGCAGCAGGCCCAGCGTGAGCGCACCATCGCCATGCTGAAGGAAGGCAAGCTGGACATCCTGGTTGCCACCGACGTGGCCGCCCGGGGCCTGGACGTGGAGCGCATCAGCCACGTGCTGAACTACGACATCCCGTACGACACCGAAAGCTACGTGCACCGCATCGGCCGTACCGGCCGTGCCGGCCGCAGCGGCGAGGCGATCCTGTTCGCCACCCCGCGCGAGAAGGGCATGCTGCGCCAGATCGAGCGCGCCACCCGCCAGCCGATCGAAGAGATGCAGCTGCCGAGCGTGGAAGCGGTCAACGACACCCGCATCAACAAGTTCACCTCGCGCATCAGCGAAACCCTTGGCGCTGGCGGCCTGGATTTCTACCGCCAGCTGCTGGAGCGTTTCGAGAGCGAGCAGAACGTGCCGGCCATTGAAGTGGCTGCCGCGCTGGCGAAGATGCTGCAGGGTGACACCCCGTTCCTGCTGCAGCCGCCGGTGCGTGCCCCGCGTGAAGAGCGCGCACCGCGCGAACGCTTCGACCGTGGTGACCGCCCGGAACGTGGCGATCGCTTCGACCGCAACGAGCGTGGTCCGCGCTTCGAGCGTGGCCCGCGCCGCGATGACGCCGAAGGTGGTTTCGAGCAGCGTCCGCGCCGCGAGGTTCCGCCGCGTGGTGCTCCGGAGCAGGGCATGGAGACCTACCGCATTTCGGTTGGCCACCAGCACGGCGTGAAGCCGGCCAACATCGTCGGCGCCATCGCCAACGAAGCCGGCCTGGAAAGCCGCTTCATCGGCCGCATCGACATCCACGATGACTTCTCGCTGCTGGACCTGCCGGCACAGATGCCGCCGGACGTGCTGTCGCACCTGCAGAAGGTCTGGGTGTCGGGCCAGCAGCTGCAGATGCGTGCGCTGGCCCCGGGTGAAGACACCAACCCGGCCCCGCGTCCGTTCAAGCCGCGCTTCGACAAGCGTGGTCCGGGCGGCCCGGGTGGCCCGCGTCGTGGTGGTCCGGGCGGTCCGGGTGGCCACGGTGGCGACCGCGGCGGTGACCGCGACAGCCGCCCGCCGCGTCGCGATGGCTTCAAGCCGCGCGGCCCGCGCAGCTACTGATCCGCACCCGCAGCCGTCCAGAAAAAGGGGACGGAGGGGATTAAGTCGTATATGGCAGGCCATGCGCTTATGCCGGAAACGACTTAATCCCCTCCGTCCCCTTTTTCGCATGGCCCACACATTGCCGGTCATAGGCTGGGCCGGTTCCAGGGAGGTTGTCACCGCAGCACATTCGGGGGGATCCGGGATGGGTAGAAGTGGCACGGACCAGCAGAGCCGGCGGGTGCCGATGACCCGTGGGCTGGGATTGCGCTTTGCGTTGTTGACGGGCATGGCGATCGGGTTGGTTGCGCTGTCCGCATTGATCCAGGAACTGCAGGCGGCCTCCACCGCCTGGATTGCCGGCCAGGGCTACTGGTCACGGGGGCAGCAGGATGCGACCGCTGCGCTCAGCCGCTATCTTGCGCGCGGCGATGCGCAGGACCTGGACGATGCACGCAGGGCGCTGCAGGTGCCATTGGGTGATCTGCAGGCGCGGCTGGCGCTGGAACAGGGCGAGCCGGACGAAGCCAAAGCCAGGCAGGGATTCCTGCAGGGCGGCAATGCGCGCGCCGATATCCCGCGGCTGGTGTTCTCGTTCCGCTATGCACGCGACATCGGTGCCTTCCGCGAGGCGACCGCGCTGTGGCGGAAGACCGACGGTGACCTGATGGCCGTGCAGCGCCTGATCGATGAGTTGCAGCTGCGGCATGACGGTGGCCCGGTGCCGATCGCCGTACGTGACCAATACCTGCAACAGCTGCGCGACCTCGACCGGCGGATGCAGGTACAGAGCCAGGCGTTCTCGCAGGCGCTGTTGCGGATGGCGACGCTGGTGAGGCTGGCCACGTTGATGGTTGCGGGCCTGTCGGTGCTGGCGATCAGCCTGATGGCGGTCGCGCTGGCGCGGCGCGTGGGCAAGGATCTGACAGAACACGAGAGCCGTTTCCGCGCTGCGTTCTACCAGGCCAACGTTGGCATGCTCAAGCTCGATGCCGAAGGCAAGGTGGTCGAGGCCAACCAGGCGATGGCCGATATCCTCGATCACCGTCGTGACATGCTGCTGCAGCTGTCGCTGGGGGACCTGCTGATGGATGGCGAGCTGGTCATCGATGGGGTGGGGCGCATCGATTGGGACCGCCAGCTGCGACCGAGCGAACTGCGCTTCCGCCGTCGCGATGGCAGCCTGGTCTGGGGCCGCTGGAGCGGCACCGGCGTGCGCAGTACCGGCGGTGGCCTGTCGGTGTTCGCAATCATCGAGGACGTCAGCCAGAACCATGCATTGGCGCGCGAGATCGAGCACCATGCCAGCCATGATCCGCTGACCGGCCTGATCAACCGCCGGGAGATCGAGCGGCTGCTGGAACGCGCGCTGTTGCAGGTGCGCAGCGAGGGCGGCACGCACGCGCTGTGCTACATCAACCTGGACCATTTCAAGCTGGTCAACGACAGCTTCGGCCACGCCGCCGGCGACCAGATGCTGCGCAGCTTCGCCGACTACCTGGTGGCGGCAGTGCGCGATGGCGACTGGGTGGGCCGGCTGGGTGCGGACGAGTTCGCGGTGTTCCTTGCCCATGCCGGGCAGGACGAGGCCAAGCGCGTGCTGCAGCGGGTGATCCGCCACTTGGGCCAGGCCACGTTCCCGGTCAGCGAGGGCAGCCCGCAGTTGAGCTGCAGCATCGGCGTGGTCGAGGTCAGCGCCGAGGCACCGGATGTGAACTGGCTGATGAGCGCCGCCGACAGCGCCTGCTATGCGGCCAAGCAGGCCGGGCGCAACCGCGTGCACTGCTTCAACGAAAACCGCATGGCGCTGGAGGAACGGCGCCGGGAAGCCGAACGCCTGCAGGGCGTCAGCCTGGCCATGGCCGAGAACCGCATGGTGCTGTATGCGCAGCGCATTGCCCGCGTTGGCGATCCCGCGTACCTGCACTATGAGGTGCTGGTGCGCATGCGCGGCAGCGATGGCAGCCTGCACCTGCCGGGCCAGTTCATGCCGGCGGTGGAGCGTTATGGCATGGCCGTGGCGCTGGACCGGCATGTGCTGGGCCTGCTGTTCCGGCATCTGCAGGTGTGCCCGGCGCACGTCCGGCAGCTGGGCCTGTGCAACGTCAACGTCTCGGCGCAGTCGATCGCCGAGCCAGGCTTCCTCGCCTTCGTCTGCGACCTGCTGGAGCGCAACCGCGCAGTGGCCTCCAAGCTGTGCTTCGAAATCACCGAGACCGCTGCGATCAGCAACCTCAGCCAGGCGCGTGCCTTCATCGATGCGGTGAAGGCGCGTGGCTGCCGGATGGCGTTGGACGATTTCGGCTCCGGACTGTCCTCGTTTGGCTACCTGCGCCAGCTGCCGGCCGACATCCTGAAGATCGACGGTGCCTTCGTGCGCGACATGGATACCGATCCGGTCAGCCACGCCACCGTGCGCGCGATCAGTGAACTGGGGCGCGAACTGCAGATGGAGGTGGTGGCCGAATGGGTGGAGACCGCCGAAGTCGCCGCCGCGCTGACCCGGCTCGGCGTGCAGGGCCTGCAGGGCTATGCGGTCGAGCGGCCGCAGCCGCTGGAACGGATGACCCTGAGTGACCTGAGGCCGGTCCGCCTGGTGGCGGTGAAGGGGCCTCCGGCGGCTGGCTGAACGACTGTCGGCGACTTTGGTCTACACGTGCGCTGCAGCCGCGGCTGCGATAATGCCCGGCAGGGGCGACGCGCAGCGGGCGCGGGCGTAAGCAGGAACAGGACGTGGCGTGGGCGGCAGGCAGTGGCAGTACGGAACAGGAGCGGTGCTGGTCGTGCTGCTGGTGTGGTTGGCAACGCCGTGGCCGCTGTGGGCCGCTGTGGCCGAAGCCGGGCGCGATTACCTGCTGGTCGGTGCAGCCACCGATGAACCCACCCCGCATCGCGGCTGCACGCCGGAGATGCTGCAGGGGCCACGGCAGCAGGTGCAGGTGGCCGCGCCCGCCGGCGGCTGGTCGGGCCAGCCGCAGGCACTGGACGTGTTCAATGTGTTCGCTGGCGAAGTGCGCGTGCAGCATGGGG
This sequence comes from Stenotrophomonas sp. 85239_Sma, assembly GCF_056481725.1. Lineage (NCBI taxonomy): Bacteria > Pseudomonadati > Pseudomonadota > Gammaproteobacteria > Lysobacterales > Lysobacteraceae > Stenotrophomonas > Stenotrophomonas sp. 85239_Sma. Next base: position 1,425,739 of record NZ_CM151163.1, read on the forward strand.
ATCGCGAAATCTGCGGCAACATGCATGATGCCCGTACCCGTGATTCACGGTTCCGCGCAGGCATCGGCCTGGTCGCGGTACCGCCGGCGGGCAGCCATGAACCATTCCTGGTGTCATGGCAGACGCCGCTGAAGGCGCGCTGGGTACCGACCCTGCGGTTGGGGGCGCCCAGCCCCGTACAGCAGAACGATACCGCTCGCCTGCTGGTGCGTGCGGCCTGCATCGCCGTGGCGATCGCATTGGCGTTGTCGGCGCTGATGGCCTTCCTCACTACCCGCGACCGCAGCTTTCTGGTCTACACCGCCGGTACCACCGTGCTGGTGCTGTGGCAGGCCATCCTTGGTGGCCTCAGCGGCTACCCGGAGCCGTGGCTGCCGGTGGGCGAGCGCGGTGCCTGGTGGCTGCTGGCATTGACCGCCGCGTCCCAGGCATTGGTGCTGCCGGCGCTGTGGCGTCTGAACGGCGGCGACCGCCTGCTGCCGCGTTCGCGCCCGGTGCAGCTGCTGGCGCTATGGGGATTGCTGGTGCTGGCCGCATGGCTGCCCTGGCTGCAGTGGGACAGCCTGGGCTGGGTGGCGCAGGGCCTGCAGGTGTCCTACCTGCTGGGCTGTGGCCTGGCATTGATGGTCGGGGTGTGGGCGCGGCTGCGCGGTGACCGCTGGGCGCAGGCCGGGTTGGCGGCGCTGGCGCCGATGCTGGTGTTGATCCTGGCTGACGCCTGCCGCGCTGCGTGGCTGCTGGAGTACCGCGTGGAGGCGCTGCAGCTGTCGGTGACCTGGCTGCTGATGATGGCCGCCTATGCGCTGAACCAGCGGCTGGGCCGCCTGCGCCAGCAGCGCGATGAGCTGCGCCAGCTGGCCGAAACCGATGGCCTGACCGGGCTGCCCAACCGCCGTGCCGGGCTGCAGCAGCTGGCACGGCAGCTGGAACGGGTCGAACGCGAAGGTGGTCCGCTGGTGATCGGCTTCCTCGACATCGACCTGTTCAAGGACATCAATGACCGCCATGGCCACGCCGTGGGCGACCAGGTGCTGGTGGCGGTGGCACGTGCACTGCGTGCGGCGGTGCGCAGCCAGGACCAGGTAGTGCGGATGGGCGGCGAGGAGTTCCTGCTGCTGATGCCGGGCATGCCGCGCGAGACGGCGTCGGCACGCCTGGATCGCCTGCGCCAGCACATCACCGAAGCGGGCCGGGCGCTGCAGGTGCCGGGCCTGGAGGTGACCGCCAGCATCGGCCTGGCGCAGTGGCGGCCGGGCGAGGACGACCTGGCTGCGCTGTTGCGCCGGGCTGACCACGCCATGTACGTGGCCAAGCGTGCGGGCCGCGACCGGGTGTTCGACGGTGAAGAACTCGATCCGCCGGCCCCGGCATGAAGCGCAGCGGGCGGCGATGCCGGATAATGGACCGATGACCACCCGACTCAACAAACATATCGCCGACACCGGCTTCTGCTCCCGCCGCGAGGCCGATCGCCTGATCGCTGCCCGCCGGGTCACCGTCAACGGCCATCCGGCCGGCACCGGCGCGGTGGTGGGCGAGGAAGACCAGGTGCTGGTCGACGGCCAGCCGCTGCGCGCGCGCGTGGCCCGCAAGCCTGGTGCCCGTCGCCACGTCTACATCGCGCTGAACAAGCCGGTCGGCGTCACCTGCACGACCGAGACGTCGGTCAAGGGCAACATCGTCGATTTCGTCGGCCACGAACAGCGCATTTTCCCGATCGGCCGCCTGGACAAGGAATCGGAGGGGCTGATCCTGATGACCAGCAACGGCGACATCGTCAACCAGATCCTGCGTGCCGAGAACGGCCACCAGAAGGAATACCTGGTGGCGGTGAACAAGCCGGTCACCGATGAATTCCTGCGCGGCATGGCCCGTGGCGTTCGCATCCACGACCAGATGACGCTGCCGTGCAAGACCTCGCGCATCGCCAAGTTCGGTTTCCGCATCACGCTGCAGCAGGGCCTGAACCGGCAGATCCGCCTGATGGCGGCTGAGTTCGGCTATCGGGTGACCCAGCTGCGCCGCGTGCGCATCGACAACATCAAGATTGGCGCGCTGAAGCCAGGCCAGTGGCGCAACCTGACCGAGCAGGAACTGCAGGGCCTGCTGCCGAAGCAGCTGGACTGGTAAACCGATAGGTGCAGAGCCGAGCATGGACCCGGTTCTGCATCAGCTAGACTCCGAAGTGACCTGCCGGAACCTGACGCTGCATGATCAAGCCCGACAAGCCTGCCAACGAAGCTCTTCGGCTCGAGGCGCTGTACCGCTACCGGATCCTTGATTCGCAGCGCGAGAAGTCATTCGACGACCTGGTGGCGATCGCCAGGGCGGTCTGCGGTACCTCGATGGCGGCGGTGACCCTGATCGACGTCGAACGGCAGTGGTTCAAATCGATCCAGGGCATCGACGCGGCGGAGAACCTGCGCAGCGAATCGATGTGTGGCCACGCCATCCTGCAGCCGCAGGAAATCATGGTGGTGGAGGATGCATTGCAGGACATCCGCTTCCACGACAACCCGGTGGTGACCGGCGACCCGCACATCCGCTTCTATGCCGGTGCACCCTTGATCAGTTCCGATGGCCTGCCACTGGGCACGCTGTGCGTATTCGATGCGCAACCGCAGCGCCTGCCCAGCGACAAGGCCGAAGCGCTGGCCGCGCTGTCGCGGCAGGTGATGCTGGTGATGGAACTGCGCCGCTTCGCGCTCGACATCCAGAAACACATGCTGGAGCGTGATGACTACGAGCGCCTGCTGTCGGAGTACCAGGACGTGCTGCTGGCGCAGAATGCCGACCTGGCCGAGCAGAGCCGCACCGATGCATTGACCGGCCTGCCGAACCGTCGCGCGATGGCGGCAGCGCTGGAAGAGGCGATGGCGGAGATCGATGGGCAACCTGGACTGGCCTGTGTCGCGCTGCTGGACATCGACCATTTCAAGCACATCAACGACTTCCAGGGCCACGCCACCGGCGACCGGGTGCTGGCCGAGCTGGGCGTGCTGCTGCGCTCGCACTTTGCCGGCCGTGGCATGGCCGCGCGCTATGGCGGCGAAGAGTTCGTGGCGGTGATGCCGGGCACCGACCTGCACACGGCCGAACTGCAGTGCGAGTTCCTGCGCCTGGCTGTGGCAGCCCTTCCGCTGGGATTTCCGGTCACGATCAGTATTGGTGTGGCCCAGCACCAGCCCGGTGAAAGCGTGGATGACACGCTGGCGCGCGCCGACAAGGCGCTGTACCGCGCCAAGGGCAATGGCCGCAACCGGGTGGAACGGGCGGGCTGAGCCCTGCATGCAGTAGATCCACGCCATGCGTGGATGCTTTTGCCGATTGGGTAACGCCGTGTCGCGGCCTGTGCGATTGCGCCCGGCGAATATGCCGTTCCTGTTCCCACGGACACAACCATGCTGCAGACCCTGGCCATCGCCCACTATCGCTCACTGCATGGGCTGGTACTGCCGCTGCAGCAGTTGAACGTAGTCACCGGGGACAACGGCAGTGGCAAGTCCAGCCTGTACCGCGCGCTGCGCCTGCTCGCGGAGACCGCACAGGGCGGCGTCGCGGCGGTGCTGGCCCGCGAAGGCGGCCTCGCTTCGGCGCTGTGGGCGGGCCCCGAAAAAATGGACCGCCGGGTCACTGCCGGCGAAATCCCATTGCAGGGCGGCCCGCGACAGGAATCGGTGGGACTGAAGCTGGGCTTCACCACCGACGAATTCGGCTACGCCATCGATCTGGGCTACCCGCCGCCCAGCCGATCGGCCTTCGCACTGGACCCGCAGATCAAGGCCGAAGCGATCTGGGCGGGCCCGTTCCTGCGCAGCGCCAACCTGCTGGTCGACCGGCGCGGGGCGATGGTGCGGCAACGCCAAGCGCGTGGCTGGGATCTGGTCGACGACCGCTTGTCACTGTTCGACAGCCTGTTTACCCAGGTCGGCGATCCGCAGCGCATGCCGGAAACCATCGCCCTGCGCGAGTACATCCGCCGTTGGCGCTTCTACGATCATTTCCGCAGCGACGCCGATGCACCGGCGCGGCAGCCGGCGATGGCCACGCGTACGCCGGTGCTGCACCACGACGGGCGGGATCTGGCCGCGGCCTGGGTCACCATCCTCGAGATCGGCGACGCGGTCGCGTTGGCACGCAGCGTCGACGATGCCTTCCCGGGCGCCACGGTTGGCTTCGAGGAACTGGATGGCCGGTTGGCGCTGCGTTTCCACCAGCCGGGGCTGCTGCGGCCATTGTCGATGGCCGAACTCTCCGACGGCACGCTGCGCTTCCTGCTGCTGGCCGCTGCGCTGCACACGCCGCGTCCGCCGCCGCTGCTGGTGCTCAACGAGCCGGAGACCAGCCTGCATCCAGACCTGCTGCCGGCACTGGCGCGGCTGATCATCGCGGCCAGTGCACGCAGCCAGGTATGGGTGGTGTCACATGCCAGCCGACTGATCGCGGCGCTGGAACAGGCACCGGGTTGCCATTCGCTGCACCTGCACAAGAAACAGGGCCGCACATTGCTCAGCGGGCAGGGCCTGCTGGATGCCCCGGCATGGCATTGGCCGCAGCGTTGATACGGCGATCCACGCCCGGTAGATCCACGCCATGCGTGGATGCACTCAATCGGCGATGTTGCGCGCCTCGGCCGTACCGAGGATCTCCGGGTGCTGCATCGGCTTGCGACGGTTCAGCAGTGGATGCAGGAATACGGCACCGACGATGATCGCCACGCCCAGGTAGAACCATGGGGTGACTTCGTGCTGCTCGCGCAGCAGCACCACCGCCAGCACCACCGCATAGACCGGCTCCAGGTTGGTCACCAGCTGCACCGTGTAGGCGCTCAGATGGCGCAGTGCGACCAGGGCCAGGGCGAACGGCAGCAGCGTGCAGAACCCGGCCAGCACCAGCAGCAGGATGCCGTCGTGCAGGTCCGGAACCACCCACAGCGGGCTGGCCAGCGCTGGCAGCAGGTACGGCATCAGCGGTGCCAGCAGGGTCAGGGTGAGGGTGCCCGCACCCAGTTCCAGTGCGGTGACCGTGAGCGGATCCGCATGGCTGACCATGCGCTTGTTGAGCGAGCCGAATACCGCCACCAGCAGCGCCGAGATCGCACCGATCAACACACCCAGGCGCATGCCATCGGGCACGCCACCGACCACCAGTGCGACACCCGGCAGCACGGCCAGGCCGAAGGCGAGTTCACGCAGCTGGAACGGCCGCTTGGCCACCCAGGGTTCGATGATCGAGGTGAACACTGGCGCCAGCGCGATGCAGGTGGCGGCTACCGAGGCATTGGCCAGCTTCACCGCACCGTAGAACGTCAGCCAGTGCAGCGCGACCAACGCGCCGATGCCGGCGTAGCCCGCCACCAGCCGCAGGGGCAGCGTGCGCAATCCACGCCAGACCCGCGGCAGCAGGGCCAGCATCGCCGTCACCAGCAGCATGCGCCACCACACCAGCGGCAGCGCCGGCAGGGTGATCAGCTTGCCGAGGATGGCGGTGACGCCCCACAGCAGGACACAGAAATGGATCTGCCACAGCGCTTTGCGGGTGTCGGGTGTGCTCATCGGCCTATTGTGAGGCAAGGCGATGACCGCAGCGCTATCCGCGTGAGGAATTGCTGGCCCCATCTACCCGCCGCTGCAGGGCCATCGCCGCGGCCGGGTTGCGCGCCTTGCCGGCGCCGATGCACAGCAGGTAGACCTCGCGCGGCTCTGACGGTGCCGGCCCGGACAGGCAGGGCAGGTCGTCCACCGGTTCGCCGCGTGACCAGTGGAGCGCGCGTTCGGCCCAGCGCTGCTGCACGGGTGCCGGCAAGCCCTCGTTCAAGCGGGCCTGGCTGCGCTTGATCCTGGCGTAGACGAAGCCGGCACTGACATCACCGTGCAGGGGCGCCTCGTCGCTGTCCTCGATCACCAGCGCCACGTCGTGGCGGCGCGCGGCAGCGACCAGCGCCGGGCCATGTGCCTCGGCGTTGCGCACCTCCAGCGCGTGCTGCAGCGGAACGCCCTCCAGCTGATGCGGCAATTGCCCCATCAGAGCCCCGAGTGCTTCAGCATCGGCGGGGTGGCGCGGATCGAACTGCCACAGCAACGGGCCGAGACGGTCACCGAGCGCGAGTGCCGCCTCAAGGAACGGTGCGGCGGCCTCCACCGTGCTGGACAGGTCGCGGCGCTGCACCAGGTAGCGCGGCGCCTTCATCGAGAAGCGGAAACCGTCGGGTGTCTGTGCGGCCCATTGTGCGCACTGGGCCGCCGTTGGCGTGCGATAGAACGTGCCGTTGATCTCGATGCAGCGCAGGGCGCGGCTGGCGTGGGCCAGTTCCTCGCGCTGCGGCAGGCCCGCTGGATAGAACACACCGCCGCGCCATTCGGGAAACACCCAGCCGCCGATGCCGCAGCGGATCGCCGCCTGGCTGGCAGTTGCGGTCATTGGCCGTGGTCCGCGCGCCACGGATCGTAGCTGCCGAACCACCACAGGTAGCCTTCCGGATCGGCGCAGGCATAGCCACGGCCGCCGTAGTCCTGGTCGGCGATGTCGATGACGATACGCGCATCGGCGGCCTTGGCGCGTGCATAGTGCGCATCGACATCGGTGACGATCACGCAGGCGCTCTGGGTCTGGCGTCCGCCGACCTCGTCCGGCATCACCGCCAGCTTGGACCATTCGCCACTACTGCTGCTCGAACCAAGCATGATCATGCCGTTGCCATATGTCAGCTGCGCATGGAACACGGTATCGCCGTCGGCATACACCGCCTGGACGTGAAAACCGAAGGCGCGCTGCAGCCAGTCGATGGCGGCCTGCGCGTCGCGGTAGCGCAGGCACGGAATGATGGTGGAGCCGCTGCTGGGTTGACCGTTCCCGCCCATGACACCCCTCCTATGGCACAGGGCAGGGTGCGCCGCGGACCGTTACCATCCCGCGAAACCCCGGTGACGGCCTGCACACGGCCGCTACCCCTGTTCGGAGATCGTGCTGGATGAAACCCTGGATCGGAGGTGCCGTGCTGCTGGCGTGCACGACCATGGCGAGCGCGGCGACCCCGCCGCCGCTGCAGGACCTGGATGCGACCGTCGAGCGCGTGCGCGCGCAGTTCGACGTGCCCGGCATCGCCGTGGCCGTGGTCAAGGACGGCCAGGTGGTGCTGGAGCGTGGCTGGGGCGTGCGCGAGCAGGGCAAGCCGGAGCCGGTGCAGGCCGATACGCTGTTCGCGATCGCCTCCAACACCAAGGCGTTCACGGCCACCTCGCTGAACCTGCTGGCCGAGGACGGCAAGCTGAAGATGGACGACAAGGTGATCGACCACCTGCCGTCGTTCCGCATGTCCGATCCGTTCGTGACCGGGCAGATGACGATCCGCGACCTGCTGTCGCATCGCAGCGGCCTGAGCCTGGGCGCCGGTGACCTGCTGTTCTGGCCGACCACTTCCTACAGCAACGCCGAAGTGGTGCAGCGGCTGGGCAAGGTGCCGCTGAAGGGCGGCTTCCGCGAGAGCTACGCCTACGACAACATCCTGTACGCGGTTGCCCAGCAGGTGATCGAACGCGTCTCCGGCATGAGCTACCAGCAGTTCCTGCAGACCCGCATCTTCGACACGGTGGGCATGGCCGGCACGCGCTACAACGCCGACCACCTCAAGCCCGGTGACAAGGCAGCGGTCGGCCACGCCAAGTACGACTTCAAGGACCTGCGTACCGTCGCGCCGCTGACCTGGTCGAACAATGCCGGCGCCGGTGGCATCTATTCCAGCGCCCACGACATGGCACGCTGGATGCAGGTGCAGCTGGCCGAAGGCAAGCTGGCCGACGGCACTTCGCTGTTCACCGAGAAAAGCCAGCAGCAGATGTGGCGGATGATCACCCCGCAGTCGATCCCGGCGCCGAGCGTGCCGGAGCTGGCGCCGGCGCGGGCCAACTTTGCCGGCTACGGCGAAGGCTGGAGCCTGAGCGACTACCGTGGGCGGAAACTGGTCTGGCACACCGGTGGCTGGCCGGGCATGGTTTCGCGGCTGACCCTGGTGCCGGGCGAGAAGCTGGGCGTGGTGGTGCTGACCAACCAGGAAGTGGGCGCGGCGTTCAACGCGATCACCCTGAGCGTGCTGGATGCCTATCTGGGTGGCGAGAAGCACGACTGGGTGGACGCCTATGCCAAGGCCGTGGCCAAGGGCCAGGGCAAGGCCGACGAAGCCTGGGCCAAGCACCAGAGCGCGCGCGACAAGGGCAGCAAGCCATCGCTGGCACTGCCCGGCTACACCGGCACGTTCCGCGACCGCTGGTATGGCGACATGCAGGTCAGTGCCGAGGGCAGGGGCCTGCGCCTGCGCTTCATGAAGACTGCGCAGCTGAGCGGCCGCCTGGAGCACTGGCAGCACGATACCTTCATCGTGCGCTGGGATGACCGCTCGCTCAACGCCGATGCGTTCGTGAACTTCAGCCTGGACCCGGACGGCAAGGTGCGCGAGGTGCGCATGCAGCCGATCTCCGACCTGACCGATTTCAGCTTCGATTTCCAGGACCTGCTGTTCACCCCGGTCAAGGAGTGAGGGTAGTGCCGGCCGGCGGCCGGCACGACCGGAGCCGCGGCGATCATCGGCTGGCGTACACATCCGGCGTGGGATACTTCGCCGCTTGCAAGAGGCGAGGGAGTGCGATGTTCCGTTGGTTTGAATCCCTGATCCCGGTGTTCCCGCCCGTGGATGGGCGCATGCCACCGCGCAAGGTGCTGCCGTTCTACCTGCACTACCTGCGCCCGGTGTGGCCGGTGCTGCTGGCGACCCTGATCGCTGGCCTGCTGCTGGCGCTGGTGGAAGTGGCGATGTTCGATTACCTGGGCCGCATCGTCGACATGGTCGCCGAGCAGCCGGGGGCCGATTTCTTCAAGCGCCACGCCAATGACCTGGGCTGGATGCTGTTCATCACGGTCATCGCGCGGCCGATCCTGGTCGGCCTGCACAACCTGCTGGTCAACCAGGCCATCGTGCCCGGACTGAGCAACCGCTCGCGCTGGCTGATGCACAACTACGTGGTGCGGCAGAGCCTGAGCTTCTTCCAGAACGACTTCGCCGGCAGCGTCGCCAACCGGGTGATGCAGACCGGTACCTCGCTGCGCGAATCGGCCGTACAGATGGTCGATTCGCTCTGGTACATCGTGGTCTATACCGGCACCGCGCTGTACCTGTTCGCGCAGGCCGACTGGCGGCTGATGGTGCCGCTGATCCTGTGGCTGCTGGCCTATGCGGTGATCATGGTCTACTTCGTGCCGCGCGCTAAGGAACGGGCCTGGATCGCTTCCGAGGCACGTTCCAAGGCGATGGGCCGCATCGTCGATGGCTACACCAACATTCCCACGCTGAAGCTGTTCGCCCATGGCGGACGCGAGCAGGCCTACGTTGCCGAATCGATCCAGGAACTGGCGGTCAAGCACCGCGCGCAGACCCGGGTCACCACCGGCATGGACCTGACCATCGCCATCGTCAACGGCTTCCTGATCGCCGGTACCTGCGGGCTGGCGCTGTGGCTGTGGAATGGTGGCCACATCACCGTCGGCGCGATCACCCTGGCCACCGGCCTGGTGATCCGCATCCACAACATGTCCGGCTGGATCATGTGGACCATCAACGGCATCTTCGAGGACATCGGCACGGTGCAGGACGGCATCACCACCATCGCCCAGCCGCTGACCGTGCAGGACCGCGAGGATGCAGTGCCATTGCAGGTGACCCGTGGTGGCGTGCATTTCCAGGACATCCACTTCCACTATGGCAAGAAGGGCGGGGTGATCGCCGGCCTCGACCTGGTGGTGAAGCCCGGCGAGAAGATCGGCCTGGTGGGTCCTTCCGGTGCCGGCAAGTCGACCCTGGTCAACGTGCTGCTGCGCCTGTACGACCTGGAAAGTGGCCGCATCCTGATCGACGACCAGGACATTGCGTACGTCACCCAGGAAAGCCTGCGCCAGCAGATCGGCGTGGTCACCCAGGACACCTCGCTGCTGCATCGCTCGATCCGCGACAACCTGCTGTACGGTCGTCCCGACGCGACCGATGAGCAGTTGCGCGCAGCCGTAGCCAAGGCGCGTGCCGAAGCCTTCATCGATACGCTGGTGGACGGGCAGGGGCGTCGTGGCTACGACGCGCATGTCGGCGAGCGCGGCGTGAAGCTGTCCGGCGGCCAGCGCCAGCGCATCGCCATTGCCCGCGTACTGCTGAAGGACGCACCGATCCTGGTGCTGGACGAGGCGACCTCGGCGCTGGATTCGGAAGTGGAAGCGGCGATCCAGGACAGCCTGGACGAGCTGATGGGCGGCAAGACGGTGATCGCGATCGCGCACCGGTTGTCGACCATCGCGCGCATGGACCGGTTGGTGGTGATGGACCAGGGCCGCATCGTCGAGACCGGCACCCACGCCGAGCTGATTGCGGCCGGTGGCCTGTACGCGCGGTTGTGGGCGCGGCAGACCGGTGGTTTTGTGGCTGCCGATCAGTAGATCCACGCCATGCGTGGATGCATCCCTTGGGGCCGGATCCCTTTCCGCAGGAAAGGGCTCTGACCCCAGTGTGTTTCCGGAGACCCGCATGATCCACCCGCTACGCCCTTTGCTGCTCGCGCTTGCCCTGGTCAGTTCAGCGGCGGCAGCCACGCCAGCTCCCATTCAAGGCGACCAGCTCGAACAGGTGGTCCTGCTCAGCCGCCACAACCTGCGCGCGCCGGTGGTGGCATCGGGTGCGCTGGCCAATGCCACGCCAGAGCGCTGGCCAGGCTGGGACGTCGCCTCAGGCGAGCTGACCGCCAAGGGCGGCGTGCTGGAGGTCTACATGGGCCGCTACATCGGCCAGTGGCTGCGGCAGGCGCAGCTGCTGCCGCCGTCGGATTGCCCGCAGCCGGGTGACTTCCACGCCCACGCCAACAGCCTGCAGCGCACCCAGGCCACCGCGCAGTTCTTCGTTGCCGGTGCCTTCCCGGGCTGCCATGTTGCAATCGAGCAGCGCATGCCGCTGGGCACGATGGACCCGCTGTTCAATCCGGTGATCCACCGCGATGACGCGGCCTTCCGCGCACGTGCGGTGTCGGCGATGCAACAGGCACGGGCCGCATCGGATCTGGCACCGGCGTTGGCGGTGGTGGAGGCGATCACCCGCTATCCGCAGTCGGCGGCATGCATGGGGCGCAGCGACTGCCATCTAATGCTGGCCGACACGACCTTCAGTGCGGAACCGGGCAAGGAGCCACGCGCGTCCGGTTCGCTGGCCCTGGCCAGTGGACTGGTCGATGCCTTGTTGATGGAGCACTACCAGGGCAGTGGCATCCCCCGCGAAGGCTGGGGCCGGTTGACCACCGAGGCGCAATGGCAGGCGCTAGCGCAGATCCGCAACCGCTACCAGGACATCCTGTTCGGAACGCCCGAGGTGGCGCGTGATGTGGCCGCTCCGCTGCTGACAAGAGTGAATGCGTTGTTCGACGACCCGGCGTCGCCGAAGGTGACCCTGCTGGTCGGTCACGATTCCAACATCGGTTCGGTGCTGGCGGCGTTGGGAATCAGCGACTACAGCCTGCCGGGCCAGTACGAGAAGACGCCGATCGGCGGCCTGCTGCAGTTCGAGCGCTGGCGTGATCGCCACAGCGGTGAGGAAAGGATCCGCCTGGCCTACGTCTACCCGACCACCGCGCAGCTGCGCGATGTGCTGCCTCTGACCAACGCGCAGCCGGCGGGCCGCGTCGCGCTTCGTGTGCCGGGGTGCGCGGCACAGGGCTGCACCGTCGCCGAGTTCCAACGTCTGCTGCATCCGGCAGCCCGCTGAGGTACGCCGCTAACGCAGCGGCGCGCGCACGATGCCATGCGTGGCCATCAGCGTAAGGTCGCCGCCCAGCCGTGGCGAGTGGAACGGGCCGCGCGCATGCGCGACATCGAACAGGCCGCCATCCGGTGATCGCAACCGGTAGAACTCGACCCAGCCGCTGGCCTGCAGGGGCAGCTGTGCAACGCCGGTGTGTTCGTTGAACCATGCAGGGTCCTTGCTGCCTTCGATGACGCGGCGGGCAAGGCGGTCGATAGCGTGATCCCTGCTGGCGTACCAGTCCTGGCCGCGCAGCCGCGCCAGCTCAGCCATCATCACCAGCGGCGCCAATGCGTAATCGTGGTAGTGCAGGGCACGTTGCCCGCGCGCCATTTCCAGCGGCAGGCTGCCATCGTCCTGGATGTCATCGATGCCCTTCTGGAAGGCGGCGTGGCCGGCCTGCCACAAGGTCTCGTCACTCGTGGCCAGGCCGGTGGCCAGCACGCCCAGGCCGCCCCAGTAGTAGTGGTTGTTGCGGCGCCGTTTCGGATTGTCCCAATACGCCAGATTGGCCCGTGCCAGCTTCTGCAACCAGAGGTCGATGCGCTCGCGCTGCCGGGTATCAGCCTGGTCATGCACCTTCAGGTAGGCCATCGCTACCGCATCGAGCATCCACTGCCGCATGTAGAACGACTGGTTGTTGTTGACCCGGACCATCTGCCCGAGCATGGCGCCATCGTCGGCCCAAGCACCCAGCCAGCTCAGGGTGCACTGTGCCGCTGCCGGGTCACCGTCGCGCAGGTAGTCGTCGCTCATGCGCGCCACGTCGGCGGCATAGCGGTCAAGAGGCGCGGTGGCGTCCTTGTTCTGCTGGTGCAGTACCGGGTCGATCACCGAACCGGCCTTGTCGGTGTAGTAGCCCACGGCCCGGATGTCGGGTTGCCCGGCCGGCGGCGACGGGCAGGCGGCGAAGGCCGTAGCGGCGGCCATTGCAGAGGAGAGCAAGCCAAGAACTAACTCCAGGTGGCGCATTGGAGTCTGCGGGAACAGGGAGATGATGCGAACAATGCGCCCGCAGATGTTGTCCATGTGTGAGGCGGAGTAGGCCGAGCGGCGGGTATTCGGGACGGGCAGGCAGGAGTCAGCGAGCGGCAGGCGTCACGCCGCATTGAAATGCATGCCCTCACTGGCGCAATCCATGCTCCTGATTCAGCTACCCTCATGCCATCAATCCAGCGCGAGGTGCGGCTTGTGAGAATCACGGATTTTCTCGTAATGAACGGTGATGGTGACCGGATTCAGGCTGATCCGCATGGCAACAACGTGGCCTTCAACTGCTTCGATTGCGAGCACCCGATAGTGGCGGTCGCACTGGAGAACCAGAGAGGCAGTGATGAAGAGCATCCAGCGGTCTGCCGCGGCTGTGGTGCAGAGTACTTTTTGGATCCACGGCAGGGTTCGAGCAAAATGTATATCCACATGCTCTGACTTGGGCAGCGCCGGAGAAAAAATGGCCCGGGTTTCCCCGGGCCATTCTGTTTTCAACTCACACCGGCTCAATCACTCGATCGGCTGGTCCAGCATCAGCTGGCGTGCGAAACGCACCGGCGGGGCGCCGTAGGACAGCACCTGGTCGTGGTACGCCTTCAGGTTGAATTTGTCGCCCAGCTTGTCCTGCACCGCCTTGCGGGTGTCGAAGTGTTCCTGCGCGCCGACGAAGTAGGTCGGCAGCTGCGCCGAGGTCAGTTGCGCGCGCACCCACTTGCCGGCGGCTTCGCTTTCCTGCTGGAACGCGTCGTGGGTCATCAGGTGCATCGCCTTCTCGCGATCCCAGTTGTCCACGTGCACGCCCTGGTCGAGGATCGCGTTGGAGATCGTGCGCAGGTAGAACTTCAGCTGCACCAGGTGGAACAGCGGGTCGTTGTTGAGGTAACCCTGCTCCTGCATCATGCGCTCGGTGTAGACCGCCCAGCCTTCGGCGAACAGGCCCGAACGCAGCACCGCACGCAGGGTGGAGGGGAACTTGGCCGAGTGCCAGCCTTCCAGGTAGTGGCCCGGGGTGCCCTCGTGGATGCTCAGCAGGTGGATCATGCGCGAGTTGTATTCACGCAGGAACGAGTCGACCTGCTTCTCGCTCCAGTTGTCCGGAATCGGCGACACGGCATAGAAGGTCTTCAGGTTCTTGTCCAGCGGGCCCGGCGAATCGCAGTAGGCCACGGCCACGCCACGCTGGAATTCCGGCATCAGGATGATGTCCACCGGCGCGTCGGGCAGCGTCATCAGATCATGCTCGCGCACGAATGCGGTGGACTGCTCCAGCGCGGCCTTGGCATCATCGACCACCTTGTCGCGTGCCGGCTTGTCGGCGTAGGCCAGTTCCAGCGCGGCCTCGATCGCCTTCTGCTGCTGCTCGTCGGTCGGCTGGGCCGGCATTTCCGGTGCACCCGGCTTGTCCTTCAGCACGGTCTGCGCGATGCCGTACATGTCTTCGCGCACGCGCTTGAGTTCGGCGCGGGCACGCTCACCGATCTCCTGGCGCGACAGCGAGGAGCTCAGTGCGAACTTCAGTTTCTGGTCGTATTTTTCCGCACCGATGCGGAAATCACCCTTGGCATTCGGCACCAGGGTCTTGTCCAGCCAGGTCTGCTGCTCGTCCACCGCCTTCTTCAGGCCGTCGATGGCGGTTTGCAGGCGCTGCTGGTCGGCCTGCGGCAGTTCACCGATGTGCGGGGTGATGAAGGTATCGACGATGCTGAGAATGCCCTTGTTCTGCTTGGCCACCGTCTCGGCATGGACCTTCGGCACGCGGGCCGGATCCAGGTTCTCGCGGGCCTGGGCGAAGATCGCCGGCAGCTTTTCCATGCGTGCGGTGGCCGACTTCAGGCGCTCCGGCAGCGGCGCGAACTCGCGCGCCATCAGGCCGTAGATCGCGCTGCCGGCGATGCCGTTGTACAGCTGCGGGTCCCACTTGCCGGACTGCAGCACTTCGGCGTTCCAGATTTCCGACTGCAGCTGGTTGCGCAGGATCGCCGCGTCCACCTGGTTTTCGCGGCCGAGCTTGGCCACGTCGATCTTGTCCAGCTCGCCCAGCAGTGCCTTGTAGGCGGCCACGGTCTTCTGCTGGCCGGCGGCGCTCAGGTCGTCCAGCTCGCTGTCGTAGCGGTGGTCACCGATCTGGGTGGCGCTGACCGGGGACAGCTGCATCCAGGTGTCCAGGGCGCGCTTGGACAGGTCGGCGAAGGCGGCATCGACCGCCGCCTCACCGGCCTGCTGGCTGGCGGCCGGGGTGGAACCGTTGGTCGGGGCGTCGGCCGGCTGGCAACCGGCCAGGGCGGCGACCAGGGCGAGGGCAAGAAGATGCGGGCGCATCGGCGTTCCTGTACAGGGTCAAACCCCGAGCATAGGGCCCCGGGGCTGCTTTGTCCCCGTGCCATAGGATTACCATGGTGGCAGACAAGGACTCTCCAGCGGAGCGCAGGACATGGAATACCAGGGAAGCTGCCATTGCGGCAGGATCGCATTCACCGTACAGGCCGGGGCGCCGATCAGCGACGTCATCGACTGCAACTGCTCGATGTGCCGCCGCCGCGGCAGCCTGCTGTGGTTCGCGCCGCGTGAGGCGTTCCAGCTGACGACCGATCCGGCGGACGTGGCCACCTATCATTTCAACAAGGCCCACATCGATCATCACCATTGCCGTGAGTGCGGCGTTGCGCCGTACAGCGAAGCGGTGGACCCGCGCACAGGTACGCCGATGGTGGCGGTGAACGTGCGCTGCGTGCCGCAGGTGGATCTGGGCACGTTGGCGGTGATGTCCTATGACGGAGCCGCACTGTGAGGCCGGTGCGTGCGTGGACGCGTGTGGTGACGATGCCGGTACTGCTGCTGGCGCTGGCGGCCTGTGCCAAGCACGGCGATGCGGCGGCCGATGCAGGCGCCACTGCCGCCGAGGCTGCCGTCGCATCACCGGAAGGTGCCTTCCTGGCCTATGAACATGACGTGCAGGTACAGCTGGAGGCGGCGCAGATCGCACCGCGCATCCAGCAGGTGGCACAGGCCTGCTAGAGCGCGAAGTTCGGTGACTGCGCGGTGCTGCAGGTCGACCAGCGTAGTGGCGAGCAGCCCAGCGGCGAGGTCAGGGTACGCATCGCGCCGAAGGGCACCGAGCCGCTGATCGCGATGGCCGGTGAAGGTGGAAAACTGCAGTCGCGCAACACGCGTGCCGAAGATCTCGCGCAAGCCGTGGCCGATACGGCACTGACCAAGGCGCGGCTGGAGAAGGAACATGCGCGGCTGCTGTCCTACCAGGACCGCAAGGACCTGAAGATCGAGGACCTGATGGCGATCACCACGCGCCTGTCGGAGATCGAAGCGGGCGTCGAGCAGGCCAACAAGGATGCCGCCCAGCAGCGCCGGCGCATCGATACCCAGCTGGTGACGATCCACTTCGATACCACGTCCGGCCAGCGCAGCCGCAGCGAGATCGGTGAGGCGCTGAGCGAATCGGGCAGCATCCTCAGCACCAGCATTGCGTTCCTGATCCGCGCTGCGGCCGCGCTGCTGCCGGTGGCGGTGCTGGCCCTGATCGTGGCATGGGGTGCGCGGGCGTGGTGGCGTCGCCGCCGCCGCAAGCTGCCGCCCAGCCTCTGAGGCAATGGTTGATGCCGGCAGCCCGCCGGCATCAGCCCTCGTCAGTCTCGTACTCGACGAACACATCCAGCTCCAGCGCCAGCTCCTGCACCGCATCGCGCACCTTCTGCGCGGTGCTTTCATTGCCGACTTCCACTTCCAGTTCGTGGATGCCCGGGCCGATGTCATCGGACAGCCCGGCCGAACTGGAATCGTCGTCGTCCATGTGTGGCATCAGGTCGTCGGTTTCCTCGACATGTTCGATGCCATCCAGGCCGAGCAGCAGATCGCTGATCGCACGGGCGTCGTCTTCGGTTCCGGTGATGCGCAGTCGCAGCATGGCCATGGCATAGGTACGTTGTGGGTTCGCCAGCAGCCTAGCCAGCGTGAAGCAAAGAACGGGTGAGGGCGCAGTCAGCCGTGCGTGGCCGGGCGCCCGAGCAGGCTGTCCGGCAATGCGGGAATCGGCGTGCGTTCGTCCTGCGCCTGCTCCAGCAACCAGTCGATGAACAGGCGCGCGGCGTGGCTCGGCGGTTGCCCTTCGGCATGTACCACGTGATACGCGTAGCGCGCTTTCAGCGCCGGGCCGGGCAGGCGTACCACCTCGTAGCGTTGCAGGTAGGGCTGCGCGATGTGGGTGCGTGCCAGCACAGCGCCCATGCCGTACACCGCCGCGCGCATCGCATCGGTACTGTCGGCGAAGGTGTGCATCGGCGGAAGCGGCGACGGCGGGCGCACGCCGGCATGACGGAACCAGTCACGCCAGCCCTGCGGCGACAGATCGGTCAGCAGCGGGAGGTCGGCGATGCGCGCCGGATCGACCAGCGTTTCCACCCCGGCCAGTGCCGGTGAGGCGACCGGAAACAGGTAGTCATCCATCAGGTGCTGCGCACGCAGGCCCGGCCATTGGCCCAGGCCGTAGCGGATGCCGACCTCCGGCCCATTGTCGTCGTAGCGGTCCAGGCCGCTGCCGGTGTGCAGCTCGATGCGGATGTGCGGATGGGCCTGGGTGAAGCGTGGCAACCGCGGCAGCAGCCAGCAGTACGACAGCGAGCGCAGCGTGGTGATCCGCAACGGCACGCTGTCCGCATCCGGGTGCAGATGGTGGGCGACCGCCGCGACATCGGTGAAGGCTGCACTGGCCGCATCGGCCAGCTGCCGCCCCTCGGCGGTCAGGCGCACGCCGCGCGCATGGCGCAGGAACAGCCGGGTCTCCAGCACCTCCTCCAGGCGGCGCACGTGATGGCTGACCGCGCTGGCGGTCAGGTGCAGTTCCTGTGCGGCCTGGGCGAAGTTCTGGTGGCGCGCGGCGACCGCGAACACGGCCAGCGCGGGGAGCAGGGAAGGGCGTAGCTGCATGTCCAGCCTCAAACCATATTTGTGGCTGGCAGCGATACTACGCGCTTGTGCGGCAGGCGTCTGCGCCTGATCCTGTCTGCCTTGCGAGGATCAGACGATGGACGGAGGCAGGACATGAATGCGGTCCCACAGGCGGCCGAGCGCGACTGGCGCACACCGCTGGAGTTGACCCTGCTGGGCGCCATCTGGGGCTGCTCGTTTCTGTTCATGCGGGTGGCGGTGCCGTCGTTCGGCCCGTTCGCGCTGGTCGAGGTACGGCTGGTGCTGGGCGCGCTGGTGCTGCTGCCATTCCTGTGGCGCGCTCGCGCGCAGTTCCCACCGCGGCGCTGGCTGTGGCTGGCACCGATCGGCCTGATCAACTCGGCGCTGCCGTTCGTGCTGTTCGCTTATGCGGCGGAGCGGGCCCCTGCTGCGATCGGCGCGATCTGCAATGCGATGACCGTGTTGTTCGCTGCGCTGATCGCATTCCTGTTCTTTGGCGAGAAGATCGGCATGCGCCGCGCTGGCGCGTTGCTGGTCGGCTTTGCCGGCGTGGTCGTGCTGGCCACGGCCAAGGTGTCGGGCCTGAGCATCGGCACCGCGGTGCTGGCCGGTGCGGCGGCCTCGCTGCTGTACGGCCTGGGCGTCAACCTGGTGAAGCGGCACATGACCGGCCTGCCGTCGGCGGCGGCGGCTGCGGCAACGCTGTCGTGTGCCTCGCTGTGGATGCTGCCGATGGCGGTCAGCCATTGGCCGCAGGCGGCGATTCCGGCCAAGGCCTGGGGCGCGGCGATTGCCCTGGGCGTGGCCTGCACCGGGCTGGCGTTCCTGATGTTCTATCGCCTGATCGGGCGTATCGGCCCGTCGCGCGCGTCGACGGTGACCTACCTGATTCCGCTGTTCGGTGCGGCGTTTGCGTGGTTGTTCCTGGGTGAGCCGGTGACGCTGCAGATGCTGATTGCCGGTGCGTTGATCCTGGGTAGCGTGGCGGTGAGTCAGAAGGGCTGAGGCGTTTAGCGCGTGGCGCGTGCTGAAGGTGCTTCATTGTTCATGGGCGTTACTTTTCTTTGTACGCAAAGAAAAGTAACCAAAAGAAACGTTCCGCCGGTCACGAGCCGATGCGCGTTGCGCATCGGTGCCCTGCGCTCCTCGGCCCGTCGAGGGACGGCGCGGGAACTCGCTGCGCTCAGACACCCGCGCCTCTTCGCCCTCGCCGGACCTGCGGTGCTCGGCTCGCTCAAGGCGGACCCAGATCAAAGGCCACAGCTGCACTCAGTAGATCCACGTCATGCGTGGATGCTTTTGCGGTTGATCTTGACCTTCCAGTCCGCCTTGAGCGAGCCGAGCATCGCAGGGGAATCAGGGGCGAAGAGGCGCCGATGTTTGAGCGCAGCGAGTTCGGCGCCGTCCCCTGATTCACCGAGAAGCGCAGGGGACCGGCGTGCGAAGCACGGCGGCTCGCGACCTGGCGGCGCGTTTCTTTTGGTTACTTTTCTTTTCGCGCGAAAAGAAAAGTGACGCCCATGAACGATGAAGCACCTTCAGCACGCGCCACGCGCAGAACCCGCAACGGCGTTACTTCACCGGCACCGGAACATTGCAAAGATCGATGTGCCCCGCCGGGCGCTTGTAGAAATCATCCACGCGATTGCGCCGCGCCTCCACCGTATCGGCGAAGGTCTTCGAATCGGTGCGCAGCACCTGGATCGGCGTGCGCTCGGCCGCCGGCACGTCGCTGGCGCGGCGGATCGACACGATCGGCGTACGCAGCTTCGGGTCGGTGTAGAAGCCCATCGGCGCCGGGCCGCGCGGGACCGCGCTGAGCAGCTCCATGCCCTTCAGCACACGGCCGACCAGGGTGATGTTGCGGTCCAGCTGGCGCGGTGACTGCCCCGTCACCACGTACAGTTCGGCGCCGATGCTGCTGTCTTCCTCGTTGCTGCGGCCCGCGCCCAGCATGCCGTAGCAATGCGCCAGCCAGGCCTTGCCGGCCTGCGGATCCTGGCCGACCGGGAAGCCGTCGACGAAACCGGTCTGCGCCGCCCAGCCATCGCGATCCGGCAGCACGCTGACCTTCAGGCCAGCGCTGGCGCGCTCGAACTCGGCCGGCAGCTTGCGCGCGGCACTGCCGAACGGCTTGGCCTTGGCCGCATCATCGGCGTCGGCATCGCCGAACTGCACCACGAAGTTGTCCTGCGAACGGTAGATGCTGGTGCCGTCCCAGAAGTGCTCGTGGGCGAAGGTCTGGATGTTGGCGACATGGCGCGGGGCGAACTGCGGCGCCAGCTCGATGATCACCCGCCCGGCCGGCAGGTCCATGTACAGCAGGTTGGCCGGGTCCGGCGTGCGCCAGTCGCTGGCCGCCGACGCATCGAGGATCTGCTGCGGGCTGCGGTAGGGCGTGGCCGCACTGGCCATGGCGGGAAGCAGGCAGGACAGGGCGAGGGCAGTCAGGGCAAGGCGACGACGGTGCGGCATGGGAACCCCGGAACATGAACGAGGCTTCGATTCTGCGCGAGCCGCCCAGCGACGCCAACTGGCACGATGACTAACGACACATTCGCTATACCGAACTTCGCACTACTGTGGACTTCAACGTAGTGGAGGGCCGGTCATGTCCGAGGACGATGTCCAGCTGAAGAAGTTCCAGAAGGAGCTCAGCGCCGGAACGGTGTCGCTGGCCCTGCTGGCAGTGCTGGCCCGGGCCGGCGAGCCGCTGTACGGGTACCTGATCGCCAAGGAGCTGGAACGGGTGGGCGAGGGCGTGCTGAGCGGCAAGCAGAGCGCGCTGTACCCGGTGCTGCGCAACCTGGAGGGCGCCGGCTTGCTGGAAAGCCACGTAGAGCCGTCCAGCAGCGGGCCGCCGCGACGCTACTACCGCATCAACGAACGTGGCCGCGACGTGCTGGCGCAGTGGCGCCAGGCCTGGCAGGCCACCCGCGATTCCGTCGATTCCGTGTTGGAGGGGGTACCGCAATGAACGTCCCGAACCCGGCAGGCGCAGGCCTGCCCAGCACCATCCCGCAGTACCTGGCGCAGCTGCGTGCGGCGCTGGAAGGTGCCGACCCGGCGATGGTGCAGGACGCGCTGTACGACGCCGAGGAATACCTGCGCTCGGAGCTGGCGGCGCAGCCCGGCCGCAGCGAGGCCGAGGTGATCGCCGACGTTGCCGGCAGCTACGGTGCGCCGGACGAAGTGGCCGAGATCTACCGCGAGACCGAAGTGACGGTGAATCGCGCGCTGCGCACGCCACGTGCGGATACCACGCCGGTGCTGCGTGCTGCGGCGGAAGCCAGTGGCGTCGAGCCGGCCGCGCCGCCGCCGGCGCCGGTGCAGCGCTCCCTGCTGGCGCGCTTCTTTGGCGTGGTGACCGACCCGCACACCTACGGTGCGCTGTTCTACATGCTGCTGTCGCTGGCCACCGGCATCTTCTTCTTCACCTGGGTGGTGACCGGCCTGTCTTTGTCGCTGGGCCTGTTGATCCTGATCATCGGCATTCCGCTGACCGTGCTGTTCTTCGGCTCGGTGCGCGGGCTGGCGCTGCTGGAAGGGCGGCTGGTGGAAGCGCTGCTGGGCGAGCGCATGCCGCGCCGCCCGCGCTACACCGACCGCAGCCGCACGTGGCTGCAGCGCATCGGCGACATGTTCACCGATGGCCGCACCTGGCTGACCCTGCTGTATTTCGTGCTGATGCTGCCGTTGGGCATCATCTACTTCACCATCGCGGTGACGTTGCTGTCGCTGTCGCTGAGCCTGATCTGGGCGCCGGTCGCAGCGATCTTCAGTGGTGACATTCCGGGCGTGTACGTCGACGGCGTGAACGTGCTGCCGATGGCGGCCTCGCCGCTGGTGGCGATCGTGGTTGCCGCCGTGGGCGCGTTGCTGCTGCTGCTGACGATGCACCTGGCACGCGGCATCGGCAAACTGCACGGGCTGATCGCCAAGAACCTGCTGGTGCGGTTGTAAGCGGTCAGGGGTCGGATCCCTGTTCGCAGAACAGGGCTCTGACCCCGGATCCGATCGTGCTGGGGTCAGAGCCCTTTCCGTTGGAAAGGGATCCGACCCCGGGTCGGACGGGGCATTACCCCGCCTTTCGCCGCAACGGGGTGACGTTGCTCTTCTTCTTCGTGGCCTTCGCCGCCGGTGCTTCGGCATGCGCGGCGAAGAAATCGCGCACCTTGGGATACACCACTTCGCGCCAGCGACGGCCGCTGAAGATGCCGTAGTGGCCGGCGCCTTCGACGATGAAATGCTCGCGCTGGTCAGCCGCGATACCGGTGCACAGCGCCTGCGCGGCTTCGGTCTGGCCGAGGCCGGCGATGTCGTCCAGCTCGCCTTCGATGCTCAGCAGCGCGGTATCGCGGATCGCCGACGGATCGACCTTCTCGCCGTTGACCACCCACTCGCCACGCGGCAGCAGGAAGTCCTGGAACACCACGCGGATGGTATCGAGGTAGTACTTGGCCGGCATGTCCAGCACCGCGTTGTACTCGTCGTAGAAGCGACGGTGCGCGTCGGCGTCTTCCAGGTCGCCCTTGACCAGGTCGGTGTAGAAATCCCAGTGCGAGCTGAAGTGGCGGCTCGGGTTCATCGACAGGAACCCGGCGTGCTGCAGGAAGCCCGGGTACACGCGGCGGCCGACGCCGGGATAGCTGGCCGGCACGGTGTGGATGACGTTGTTCTCGAACCACGACAGCGGGTTCTGCGTAGCCAGGTTGTTCACTGCGGTCGGGCTGCAGCGTGCATCGATCGGGCCACCCATCATCACCAGCGTGCGCGGCGTCGGTTCGCCACGGCTGGCCATCAGCGAAACCGCAGCCAGTACCGGCACGGTCGGCTGGCACACGCTCACCACATGCAGGCGCTCCACACCAAGGTGGCGGATGAACTCCTGGATGTAGGCGATGTAATCGTCCAGGCCGAATTCGCCTTCGCTGGACGGCACCATGCGCGCGTCGACCCAGTCGGTGACGTACACGCGGTGGTCGCGCAGCAGGGTGCGCACGGTATCGCGCAGCAGCGTGGCGTGGTGGCCGGACAGCGGTGCCACCACCAGCACGAACGGCTGGTTGAGCATGGTGTGCAGCTGGTCGGCTTCATTGCTGTGGCGCTTGAAGCGCAGCAGTTTGCAGAACGGCTTGCTCACTTCCTCGTGCACGACGATCGGCACGCGTTCGCCATCGACGTCGATTTCGTTGATGCCCCACTCGGGCTTCTCGTAATCCTTGCCGATGCGATGGAACAGCTCGTTGACCGCGGCCAGGCGATCGGCACCCGGCATCTGCGACCACCAGTGGCCCGGGTTGGCGAAGAACTTGGCGTTGGCCTGGGCCTGGTGCACCCAGGGGGCGAGCAGGTTGCGGGTCAGTTCGTGCAGTTGATAGAGCATGACGACCGAATATGTATGGTCATATGTTGCCGCGCAGCATATCCCATCCAGACGTCCCGCAGGTTAAGTCGGCTGAAAATAATGAATCCGGATTCACATCCGTTCCAGCGCTGCGGCCTCGCCGGCCAGGGACGGGCCCAGCCACAGGTGCGAACCGACCGACTGCAGGCCCTGTCGGGTCAATTCACGCCGGTACCAGCGGGCCGGGCGGGCCTGGAAACCCTCGTGGTCGCCCTCGAACGCATCCTCGGCGGCGAAGGTCTCCAGGAAGGCCATGCCGCCGGTCAGCTCCGCCACGCCGGCCAGTCCGGCACGCAGCTCGCGATCGGGCACGTAGTGCATTACGTCCGAACACACCAGCAGGTCGACCGGGGCACAGGGCCGCAGCCAGGCGAAATCGCCAAAGCGGGCCAGGTGCAGGTTGCGGGTCCTGCCGTAGCGGCGCACAGCGTACTCGCTGCTGTCGAAGCCCAGGTATTCGACCTTCGGACGCAGCTTCAGCAGCGGTGCGCGCCAGGCGCCTTCACCGCAGCCGATATCCAGCACGCTGCGGATCGGCCGCTCCAGGTAGTACTCGGCACTGGCCACGGCCAACGCGACCTTGCGCGCCAGGCGGGCGCTGCCGCCGATGTCGGCACGGCGGTACCAACGTTGGAAGTAGGCGGCGTCGTAGTTCTTGTCCATGGGGCGGTTCGCGGTCGGGGAAAACGGCGCCTATCGTAAGGTGTTGCGGCGCGCCATGCGTCGATGTGTCGCGGCGCGCGTGCCTGCGGCCACCTTGCCATGGCGTGCGAGAATGGCCGCCAACCTACGCCAGCCGCCGGAGCAAGCGCATGCAGAGCTACTACTGGGTCAAGACCTTCCACATCGTGTTCGTGGTGGCGTGGATGGCCACGGTGTTCTACCTGCCGCGCATCCTGGTGAACCTGGCCGAGACTGCAGGCCAGCCGGCGGTGACCGAGCGCCTGCAGCTGATGGGCCTGCGCCTGTACCGCTTCGGCCACTCGATGTTCGGCCTGGCATTCCTGCTCGGGCTGGTGTTGTGGCTGGGCTACAAGGTCATCCCGGATTTCCCGACCATGGTCGCCGCGGACGGTGCCGGGTGGTTGCACGCCAAGCTGGGCCTGGTGGTGGTGCTTCTGGCCTACTTCATCTGGATCGGCCGCCTGCTGAAGGGCGTGGCCAAGGGCAGGGCGCTGCCGTCCTCGCGCGCGCTGCGCTGGATCAACGAGATCCCGCTGCTGGCGTTCATTCCGATCGTGTGGCTGGTGCTGGCCAAGCCATTCTGAGAGTCCGCTATCCGTAGAGCGATGCTTGGCTCTACGCGCTCGCGTGGTCCTTCGCCAGAGCAGAGGCATCCACGCATGGCGTGAATCTACTGGGTGCAGCTGTGGCTTTTGATGTTCAGGTCCGCCATGAGCGAGCCGAGCATCGCAGGTGAAACAGGGGCGAAGAGGCGCCGATGTCTGAGCGCAGCGAGTTCGGCGCCGTCCCCTGATTCACCGAGAAGCGCAGGGAACCGGTGCGCAGCACCGGCTCGCGTTCGGCGGCGTGTTCTTTGGTTACTTTCTTGCACGAGCAAGAAAGTAACAAGCCGATGAATCAGGCCGCTTCGTACGTGCCGTAGCTGCGCAGGCGGGCATAGCGCTGTTCCAGCAGCTGTTCGGTGGACAGCTTGTCCAGCGCGTCCAGTTCGTTCAGCAGCACGGCCTTCAGGCGCTTGGCCATCTGCGTCGGGTTGCGGTGGGCGCCACCGGTGGGCTCGCGCACGACCTTGTCGACCAGGCCCAGGCTCTTCAGGCGTGGCGCGGTCAGGCCCAGCTGCTCGGCGGCATCCTTGGCCTTGCCGGCGTCCTTCCACAGGATCGAGGCGCAGCCTTCCGGGGTGATGGTCGAGTACACCGCGTACTCCAGCATCACGGTGCGGTCGCCCACGCCCAGCGCCAGCGCGCCACCGGAGCCGCCTTCACCGATCACGGTGCAGATGATCGGCACCTTCAGTTCGGCCATCTCGATCAGGTTGCGCGCGATCGCTTCGGACTGGCCGCGCGATTCGGCATCGATGCCCGGCCAGGCGCCGGCGGTGTCGATCAGGGTCAGCACCGGCAGGCCGAAGCGTTCGGCCATCTTCATCAGGCGCAGCGCCTTGCGGTAGCCCTCCGGCTTGGGCATGCCGAAATTGCGCTTGATCTTTTCCTTGGTGTCACGGCCCTTCTGGTGGCCGATCACCATCACCGCGCGGCCATTGATGCGGGCCAGGCCGCCCATGATGGCCTTGTCGTCGGCGAAGGCACGGTCACCGGCCAGCTCCTGGAACTCATCGCAGATGATACGGATGTAGTCGGCGGTGTACGGGCGCGACGGGTGACGGGCCAGCTGCAGCACCTGCCACGAAGTCAGGTTGCGGAAGATCTGCGCGGTGCGCATGCGCAGCTTGTCCTGCAGCGCGTGCACTTCCGCCTCGACATTGACCGCCGGCCCGGCACTGGCGTTGCGCAGTTCCTGGATCTTGGCTTCCAGGTCGGCGATGGGTTGCTCGAAGTCGAGGTAGTTCGGATTCATCGGAAGCCGTCGTGTAAAGAAGAGGGGAATTCTAGCCGAATGCGTGCAAACCACCCGTACGCCTTCGTCTGGAAAGCGACGGTAGCGCAGCCGGGCGGGGGGCGCCAGTCAGCTCAGGGCACCACCAGGGCACTGCGGCCCATCAGCTGGCTGCGCTGGGAAACGAAGTCGTTGTAGGCCTCGTTGGCCTCACGGCCCAGCCCGCTGCCCAGCGTGGCGGTGGCCGAGGTGAAGGCCATCTGCGCGGCGAAGTCCTGCTTGCGCAGGGCCTTCTGTTCATCGGCGGTGGTGGCCTTCAGCCAGCGCGCATACACCTCGCGCAGGGGCGCGGCATGCGCCTCGAAGGCCGGCACCAGCGCCGGCAGGCTGGCCGGGGCCGGTTCCAGGCTGAACACCGGGGCCACGTAGCCGGCCGGCTGCTCGCGCTTGAAGGCACCGGGCTCGCCCATGCCTTCTTCCACGTAGGCGATGAAATCCGGCGCGGTGAACACCTTGGCCACGATCTGGCCGCCGCTGGAATCGACATGGGCGACTACCTTTTCCTTCGGGAACGGTTCGCGCACGCCGTAGGTCCAGGTCTTGTCGATGAACAATGCGTGGCTCTTCTCGAACGGGCCTTCGAAGTCGACGCCGCCCAGCTCGATGCCGGCCTTGCCGGTGCCGAAGTTCTTCAGCTTGCTCTCGTCGGTGACATAGATCTCGCGGGCGATCACGTACTCGCTCAGGGTCGGGTTGATCAGGCCACCACGACCGTCGACGTAGACGATGAAGCGCACATCACCGAGCTTGTCGGTGTGCAGGCGATGCTCGCCCACGGCCAGCGAGATCGGGCGCGAGCCCTGTGCGGCGACCGGCAGGTCCTGGCCATCGATGCTCAGTGCCAGCGGCGTGTCGGTCGGATTGTCGATCTGGAACTCGACCTTCGAGGGCGAACAGGCGGCCAGGGCCAGCGCGGCAGCGAACGGGAACAGCAGGGTCTTCATCGGCAATCGTCCTTGATACATGGAACGGGAAAGCAGGGGTTTCGGCAAAACCAGGGAGCAGGCCTCAGCTGGCCCATGGCGGGCTGTAGCGCACCTTCAGCGTGCGCACGGCCGGGTCGGCACGCAGCGCCTCCATCAGCTTGGAATCGATGCGCACCGCGCTCTGCCCGGACACATCAAGCATGCCGGCGACGCCACCATGCGGGCCCTTCAGCAGCAGGTCCAGGCGCAGCGGCGTTCGCCCCGGGCGATGGCGGTCGAGCAGGGCATCGATGCGTTCCCAGACCGGGCGCTGCTGGCGCAGGTCCAGGCGCAGCGACAGCCGCGTGGCGTAGTTGGCGCAGACTTCGTCGAAATCCCAGCACTGGCGGATGCGCAGCGCGAAGCCGCCGTTGAACTCGTCCTCGCGCAGGCCGCCCTTGACCACCAGGATGCGGTCCTTGGTCATCAGGTGGCCGAACTCGGCCATCGCGTCGGAGAACGCGCTGCACTCGACGCGGCCGCGGCCGTCCTCGAGCTGGATGAAGATCTGGCTCTCACCCTTGCGGCGCACGCCGACCACCTGGCCGGCCAGCACGGTCTGCACTTCCGGGCGCCAGCGCTTCTCGCCGCCACCACCGCCACCACTGTTGGCGCTCCAGATCTTCTCCACCGAACCCAGATCGTTGCCGACCAGGTCGCGCACGTCGTCGCGCCAGGGATCGAACGGGTGGCCGCTGAGGTAGAAGCCCAGCGTGTCGCGCTCGCCGTTGAGGCGCTGCAGCAGCGGCCATTCCTCGGCTTCGGGCAGGTCCAGCTGGATCGAGGCCGCGCTCGGGTCAGGGCCGCCGAACAGCGAGTTCTGGCCGGAGGCGCGCTCACGCGCCATCTGGTCGGTGGCCTTGATCACCTCCGGCAGCTGCAGCATCAGCGAGGCGCGGTTGCGCCCGAGTTCGTCCAGTGCGCCGCAGTTGATCATCGCTTCCAGCGTGCGGCGGTTGAGCTTGGCCGAACCGACGCGGGT
Source organism: Stenotrophomonas sp. 85239_Sma (assembly GCF_056481725.1). Taxonomy (NCBI): domain Bacteria; kingdom Pseudomonadati; phylum Pseudomonadota; class Gammaproteobacteria; order Lysobacterales; family Lysobacteraceae; genus Stenotrophomonas; species Stenotrophomonas sp. 85239_Sma. The sequence continues at coordinate 1,453,404 of NZ_CM151163.1, forward strand.
GCAGAAGTCGAGCAGGTCCTTGTACTCGCCGCCCCTCAGGCGCTCGTCCACCACCGCTTCGCAGGCACCCTGGCCGACGCCCTTGATCGCGCCCAGGCCGTACTGGATGGTGTCAGGCGTCACCGCCTCGAACATGAAGGCCGACTGGTTCACCTTCGGCGGCAGCACGGTCAGGCCCAGATTGCGCACCTCGTCGAGGAAGCCGACCACCTTGTCGGTGTTGTCCAGGTCCGAGGACAGCGTGGCTGCCATGAACTCGGCCGGATAGTGGCGCTTCAGCCAAGCGGTCTGGTAGCTGACCAGTGCGTATGCAGCGGCGTGCGACTTGTTGAAACCGTAGCCGGCGAACTTCTCCATCAGGTCGAAGATGGCATCGGCCTTGGCCTCGTCCACGCCGTCCTTGGCTGCGCCTTCGCGGAAGATCTCGCGGTGCTTGGCCATTTCGGCAGGCACCTTCTTGCCCATCGCGCGGCGCAGCAGGTCGGCGCCGCCCAGCGAGTAGCCGCCGACGATCTGCGCCATCTGCATCACCTGCTCCTGGTACACCATGATGCCGTAGGTGTCCTTCAGGATGGCTTCGGTGCGCGGATCGGGATAGATGATTTCTTCCTGGCCGTGCTTACGCGCGTTGAACGAAGGAATCAGGTCCATCGGGCCGGGGCGGTACAGCGACACCAGCGCGATCAGGTCTTCGAAACGATCGGGGCGCGCGTCCTTCAGCAGGCGGCGCATGCCCGAGGATTCGAACTGGAACACCGCGCCGGTGTTGCCGTTGGCGAAGATGTCCTTGTAGGTGGGCGTGTCGTCCAGCGGGATCGCGGCGATGTCCACCGGCGGGATGCCGGCGCGCTCGTGGCGCTTGTTGATCGCCTTCACCGCCCAGTCGATGATGGTCAGCGTGCGCAGGCCCAGGAAGTCGAACTTCACCAGGCCCACTTCTTCCACGTCGTTCTTGTCGAACTGGGTGACCGGGTTCTTGCCGAGGCCGTTCTCGTCGTGTTCGGCGTACAGCGGGCAGAACTCGCTCAGCGGCTCGGGACCGATCACCACGCCACCGGCATGCTTGCCGGCGTTGCGGGTCAGGTCTTCCAGCTGCAGCGCCAGATCGATCAGGTCGCGGACATCGTCCTCGGTCTCGTAGCGCTGGATCAGTTCGGCCGAGGCCATTTCCGAGCTCGGGCCTTCCTTGCCCTTGCCCAGCGCATCCTTCAGGTGGATGCCGAGGATGTTCGGGATCAGCTTGGAGACGCCGTCGACCAGGCCGTACGGGAAACCGAGCACGCGGCCGGAGTCGCGCACCACCGCCTTGGCCGCCATGGTGCCGTAGGTGATGATCTGGCTGACGCGCTCGCGCCCGTACTTTCGCGCGACGTAGTCGATCACTTCGTCGCGGCGGTCCATGCAGAAGTCGATGTCGAAGTCGGGCATCGACACGCGTTCCGGATTCAGGAAGCGCTCGAACAGCAGGTTGTACGGCAGCGGGTCCAGATCGGTGATCTTCAGCGCCCACGCCACCAGCGAACCGGCACCCGAACCACGGCCGGGGCCGATCGGAATGCCCTGGTTCTTGCCCCACTGGATGAAGTCGGCCACGATCAGGAAGTAGCCTGGGAAGCCCATCTTGATGATGGTGTTGAGCTCGAATTCCAGGCGCTCGAAGTACTCCTCACGGGTCTTGCCCGGCGCCAGCGGATTCTTCTGCAGGCGCTCTTCCAGGCCGTCGCGCGACATCTTCTGGATCCAGGTGTCCAGGGTCTCGTCGTCCGGCACCGGGTAGTTGGGCAGGAAGTAGGTGCCCAGCCGCATCTCGATGTTGCAGCGCTCGGCCAGCGCCAGCGTGTTGTCGATTGCATCGGGAATGTCGGCGAACAGCGCGCACATCTCCTCGGCCGACTTCAGGTACTGCTGGTCGCTGTATTCGCGCGGGCGCTTGGGGTCGTCCAGCACGCGGCCGGTGGAAATGCAGACACGCGCTTCGTGCGCGCTGAAATCCGACGGTGACAGGAAGCGCACGTCATTGCTGGCCACCACCGGCAGGCCACGCTGGCCGGCGGCCATCAGCGCGAACTGGTTGAAGGTTTCCTCGCCCTCGCGGCCGGTGCGGGTCAGCTCCAGGTGCAGGCCATCGCCGAACACGCGCTGCCAGTCGGCCAGCTGCTGCTCGGCCAGCTCATGCTTGCCGTCCAGCGCCAGGCGCCCGGCCAGGCTCTGCCGGCCGGCCAGCGCGAACAGGTTGGCGTTGCCGGCTTTCAGCCAGTCCGGGTGCACTGCCACGCCGCCCTCCGGGCGATGGCCTTCCATCCAGGCGCGGGTCAGCAGCCGCGACAGGCTCAGGTAACCCTCGCGATCGCGGCACAGCAGGGTCATCCGCCACGGATCCTGGCCTTCCTCGGCGATCAGCACGTCAGCGCCGGCGATCGGCTTGATGCCCACGCCTTCGGCGGCCTTGTAGAACTTGACCAGGGCGAACAGGTTGTTGAGGTCGGTCACCGCCAGCGCGGGCAGGCCGAGTTCGACCGAGCGCGACAGCAGGTTGGCCTGCTTGGCCTTCTTCGGGTCCGCCTGGTCGGGCTTGGCCGGCACGCGGATGGTCGAGTCCGCCAGCGAGAACTCGGTGTGGACGTGGAGATGTACGAAGCGGGAGTTGGACATGCCGGACCAGGTTGGAGCGCGCGGGCCCCGGGTGCTGACGGAAGATCGTCGCCGGGGTCGGGATGCGCTGGAGTGCCCGGTCAGGGTAGCGAGGGCAGGGGGAGGCGACAAGCTCTTGACGGCACGCGATATCGCATTCGCGCTATCGCTTCCCACGGTTCGCAGGCGAACCGCGGGCCCTGTCTCAGCACGCTTCCACGCCCCCGCGCCCTTGGCGCGTCCCCTGACTCAGGGGGACTGTTCCCCCGCTGGGTTGCGGCAGCCGTTCAGGCGATTCAGGCCACCGCGATGGCCGGGGCCGCTGCCTGCGCCGCTTCCAGGCATTCACGCACCGGGGCGAAGCTGCGCCGGTGTTCCACGCAGGGGCCATGTTCGCGCAGTGCGGCCAGGTGGGCGGGGGTGCCGTAGCCCTTGTGCTGCTCGAAGCCGTACTGCGGATGGCGGGAGTGGATATCCAGCATGTAGCGGTCGCGCGAGACCTTGGCCAGGATCGAGGCGGCCATGATCGCCCGGTCGATGCCGTCGCCGCCGACCAGGGCCTGTGCCGGCAGCACCAGACCCTTGGGCACCACGTTGCCATCGATGCGGGCGAAACCGGCCACGTGCGCGACCGCTGCAACAACGTCACGCATGCCCTGCAGGGTGGCCTGGTAGATGTTCAGGCGATCGATCGTGTCCACGTCCACCAGCACCACATGCCAGGCCAGGGCGCGCTCGATGATGCGGTCATGCAACTGCTCGCGGCGGGCCGCCGTCAGCTGCTTGGAGTCATCCAGGCCGTTGATGCGTGGCCGGGACGGGTCGAACACCACCGCCGCGACCGCTACCGGCCCGGCCAGTGGGCCACGCCCGGCCTCGTCGACACCGGCAACCAGGCGTTCCGGCTCGACTACTGCCGTGCCGTCGAACAGGGCCAGGCTGGCCGCTGCGGCGTGGCGGCGGTTCATGCCTGCGCCTGGTCGCGCATCAGCAGCTCGCCAACGGCATCGGCGGCACGCGCCGAGGCGTTTCGGCGCAGGCGCTCGTGCAGGCGCACGTACGTGTCCTGCAGGTCGATCACCCGCTGCGGATGGTCGAACCATTGCTGGATGGCCGCGGCCAGCCTGTCCGGCGTGCAGTCGTGCTGCATCAGCTCCGGCGCCAGGTCCTGGCCGGCCAGGATGTTGGGCAGGGCGAAGCGGTCGACCTTGATCAGGCCAAGCGCCTTGACCAGTCGGTAGGTCAGTTCATTGACGCGGTAACCGACCACCATCGGCCGCTTCACCAGCATGGCTTCCAGGGTCGCAGTGCCGGAGGCCAGCACCACCACGTCGGCGGCGATCATCGCGTTGCGTGCCTGGCCATCAAGCACATGCGAGTAGGCCACCGGCAACGCGGAGCGCGACAGCTGTTCTTCGATCAGCTGCCTGCACGCCGGGTTGGCGGCAGGCACCACCACATGCAGGCCCGGAATGCGTTCGGAAACCTGCCAGGCGGCTTCGAAGAAGGGTTCGCCCAGGCGCGAGATCTCGCCCAGGCGGCTGCCCGGCAACACCGCCAGCACCTTGGCCGAGGCCGGCAGCCCGAGCGCGGCGCGTGCGTCCTCACGGTTGCCCTGCAGCGGAATGTCATCGGCCATCGGGTGGCCGACGAAGCGCGCGTCGATGCCGTGCCTGGCATAGATCGGCGGTTCCATCGGGAACAGGCACAGCACCAGGTCGGCGCTGCTGCCGATTTTCTCGGCGCGCTTCTCGCGCCAGGCCCAGACCGAAGGGCTGACGTAATGCACGGTGCGCACGCCACGCTGCTTCAGCCAGCGCTCGATGCCCAGGTTGAAGTCGGGCGCATCGATGCCGATGAACACGTCCGGTTGCCATTCCAGGGCGCGCTGGCGGAACGCCGAGCGCAGCTTGAGCAGCCGCGGCAGGTGGCGCAGCACTTCGGTCAGGCCCATCACCGCCAGCTCGCTGGCATCGTGCCAGGTCTGGCAGCCGGCGCTGCGCATGGCATCGCCACCGATGCCGGCGAATTCGGCATTCGGGAAGCGTGCCTTCAGTTCACGCACCAGGCCCGCACCGAGCAGGTCTCCGGAGGCCTCGCCGGCCACCAGTGCGATCCGCAACGGGCGCTCGCTGAGCACCCGCTGCGCGGGAACGCTGCCGGCCATCGAGGCCAGCGGGATCACCGCGGCGCCGGCCGGCGCCTGGCCGGTCGTGCTGCTCATCGCAGCAAAGGCCTCTCGGCGTGCTCGATGAAGTCCAGCATGGCCTTCACGTCATCGCTGTCACGCGCCTGTTCGGTCAGCTGCACCTTGGCTTCGGCCAGCGGCAGGCCCGCCACGTACAGCGTGCGGTAGGCACGCTTGATGGCGGAAATGCGCTCGGCGTCGAAGCCGCGGCGCTTCAGGCCTTCGCTGTTGATGCCACGCGGGCGGCCCAGCGAGTCGGTGCCGACCATGGTGAACGGAGGCACGTCGCCGTTGGTCAGCGCGCCCATGCCGAGGAAGGCATGCGCGCCGATGCGGCAGAACTGGTGGGCACCGGCGAAGCCGCTGATGATCACGTAGTCGCCCACGGTCACGTGGCCGGCCAGGGTGGTGTTGTTGGAGAACACGCAGAAGTTGCCGACATGGCAGTCATGCGCAACGTGCGTGTAGGCCAGCATCCAGTTGTCGTCGCCGATGGTGGTGATGCCGCCGCCGCCGCCGGTGCCGCGGTTCAGGGTGACGAATTCACGGAACACGTTGCGGTCGCCGATCACCAGTTCGGTGCGCTCCCCTGCATACTTCTTGTCCTGCGGTTCGCCACCGACCGCGGCGTGGCCGATGAAGCGGTTGTCGCGGCCGATCTTCGTCGGGCCGTGGATGCTGCAATGAGGGCCGACCACCGTGCCAGCACCGATTTCCACATCGGCCCCGATCAGGGTGAACGCGCCCACCTGGACGTCATCGGCCAGGCGCGCGGCCGGATCGATGACGGCGGTGGGGTGGATCCGCGGTGCGTTGTCAGTCATTCCTGCCTCCAGTGGATCAGCCCTTGGCGCCGGCACACATGACTTCGGCCGAGGCAACGACTTCGCCGTTGACCTTGGCTTCGCCGTAGTACCAGCCCATGTTGCGGATCAGGCGCTTCATCTGCACATCCAGCATCAACACGTCGCCGGGAACGACCTGCTTGTTGAAGCGGGCATTTTCCACCTTGACCATGTAGAACAGCTTGGACTGCGAGTCGCGGCCGAGCGTGAGCTGGGTCATCACGCCACCGGCCTGCGCCAGCGCTTCGATGATCAGCACGCCAGGCATGATCGGGCGGCCCGGGAAGTGGCCCTGGAAGAAGGGCTCGTTGATGCTGACGTTCTTCTGCGCAAGGATGCGCTTGGCCTCGACGTCGAGTTCAAGCACCCGGTCCACCAGCAGGAACGGGTAGCGGTGCGGGAGCAGTTCCTGGATCTGGCAGACGTCGATCGGAAGCTGCAGCGAATCGTTCATTCTTTCTCCTTGCCAGCAGCCAGGACGCGGCGAGCCAGTGCGTCCAGCTGCTTGAAGCGCGCGGCGTTCTTGCGCCACGTGCGGTTGTCGGTCAACGGGGTACCGGACGAGTACTCGCCCGGCTCATGGATGGAGTTGCGGACCACCGACTTGCCGGTGATCACGACCTTGTCGCAGATTTCAAGGTGGCCGACCACGCCGACGTGGCCGCCGAGCAGGCAGTAGCGGCCGATCCTGGCACTGCCGGCGATGCCGGTACACCCGGCGATGGCCGAGTGCGCGCCGATCTGCACGTTGTGCGCGATCTGCACCAGGTTGTCCAGGCGCACGTCTTCGTCCAGCACGGTGTCTTCCAGCGCACCGCGGTCGACGCAGGTGTTGGCGCCGATCTCGCAGTCATCGCCGATGCGCACGCCGCCGAGCTGCGGCACCTTGATCCACTTGCCAGCGTCCATGGCCAGGCCGAAGCCATCGGCGCCGAGTACGGCACCGGGATGCACGCGGACGCGCTTGCCGAGCTTGACCCGGGTGACCAGGGTGACCCGCGCGATCAGCTCGCAGCCGCTGCCCAGGCTGCAGTCTTCGCCGATCACGCTGCCGGTGCCGATGATGCAGTTCTCGCCGACCACGCTGCGTGCGCCGATGGAGACGAACGGACCGATATGGGCGCTGGCGGCGACCTGTGCGCTGGGATCGATGACGGCGCTGGGGTGGATGCCCGGCGGCCGCGTCGGCGCGATGTCGAACAGCGCGGCGATCTTGGCGAAGGTGGTGTACGGGTCCTTGGCCACGAGCGCGGCGCCGGGGGCGGCCTCGGCGTCGTCGGCACGCAGCACCACCAGCGAGGCCTGGCTGTCGGCCAGCTGGGCGCGGTAGCGCGGGTTGGCGAGGAAGGTCAGCTGGCCTGGGCCGGCATGGGCGAGGGTGGCCACGCCATGGATGGCGGTGGCGGGGTCGCCATGGACCTGCAGGCCGAACTGCTCGGCGAGTTGCTGGGCGGTGTAGGTGGGAGTATTCACGGCGGGAGTTTAACGTGTGACGGCATTGCGGTCATGCGGGGTCAAAAGCGGCGCCTGCCTGATGTCCCGGGGTGATGGCGCAGGGGGCAGCCCAGGACACGCCTTAAACCCATCCCTGGGGGCTCGATGGCGCCATCCATGGCGCCAACGGTCCTGGTCAGCCCCCTGCGCCATCACCAGATGATTTCACGCGAGCGCGGGAAGTAACGGCTGGCGTCGAGCAAGCAAAACGAAAACGCCGGGCAATGCCCGGCGCTTCGCACCCCGTCTGGTGGAGAGCCCCCCTTTGTTAAGGGGGGCGCGCCGCTGGGAATCGCAGGAGCGATTCCCAACGTTGCCATGCAACGGCCCGAAGGGCGCATGCCATGGATGGCATGCGTAACGGCGCGGGGGATAGGTGAAATGCGGGGGCAATTCACCGGAGGTGGATCAGTTCTGAGGAACAGAGTTCCTCAGAACTGGCCACCGAACGTGAATTGCAGGCGTTCGATCTTGTCATCGTCTTCCTTCTTCAGCGGGAAGGCGTAGCTGATCGAGATCGGGCCGACCGGGGCGCGCCACAGCAGGGCCACACCGGTGGACACGCGCAGCTCGTTGGCCTTGAAGTTGTCCACGCCGGTATACACGTTGCCGAAGTCGACGAAGGCCGACACGCGCGCCGACGGGCTGTCGAACAGGCGCGGGAAGTAGGCTTCGACCGAACCGACGGTCTTCAGCGAACCACCCAGCGGCTGGCCTTCCGGATAACCGGTGGTGACTTCGCGCGGGCCGAGGGTGTTGTCCTCGAAGCCGCGCACCGAGTTGGTACCGCCGGCGTAGAAGTTCTCGAAGAACGGCAGGCCGCTGGCGGTGATGGTGCGGGTGGTGCCATCCGGATTGGTCAGCGTGCGGGTGTAGTCGTTGCCGTAGGCATCGCCGTAGCCGATTTCCGCGCGGGTGTTGATCACCAGCGACGGCATGATCGGCCAGTACTTGCTGATCTGGTAGTTCAGCTTGTAGTACTCGATGGTCGAACCTGGCAGCGTGGTCTCCAGGCCGATGCGCTGGTAGGTACCGCGGGTCGGCATGAAGTAGTCGTTGCGCGAGTCGCGCGCCCAGCCCAGCTCGGTGCGCCAGGCGTGGAAGGTGCGCTTACCGACCGCGTTGATGTAGTCGATGATCGACTGCGGGGTCGAGCCCTGGTAGGTGGTGATCTGGTTGCTGTCGATGCCGAACATCAGCGAGACGGTATCGGTCTCGGTCAGCGGCACGCCGAACACCACCTGCGCCGAACCATTGGTGCTGTTGTACTGCGCGGTGTTGAAGTCGGAGTAGTCCAGTTCGCGCCAGGACAGGTTGTAGCCCAGCGAAACGCCGTCATCGGTGAAGTACGGGTTGGTGTAGCTGAAGCCGTAGCGCTGCAGGTAGCTGCTGCGCGAGGCTTCGACCGACACGCGGTTGCCGCCGCCGAGGAAGTTGTTCTGCGACAGCTGCACCGAGGTAGTCATGCCGTAGGACTGCGAATAGCCCAGGCCGAACACGAAGCTGCCCGAGGTGGTTTCCTTGACGTTGTAGACGACGTCGACCTGGTCGTTGCTGCCGCTGACCGCCGGGGTCTCCACTTCCACCGATTCGAAGTAGCCCAGGCGCTGCAGGCGGATCTTGGAGCGGTCGATCGCGGCCTGCGAGTACCAGCTGTTCTCGAACTGGCGCAGCTCGCGGCGCATCACTTCGTCGGAAGTGCGGGTATTGCCGCGGAACAGGATGCGACGCACCGATACGCGCGGGCCGGGCACGACCTGCATGTTGATGGCGACGGTCTGCTCGGCGCGGTTGGTGGTCGGGATCGGGTTCACCTTGGCGAACGCGTAGCCGATGTTGGACAGCGAATTGGTGATGGTGTCCGAACTGAATTCCAGCAGGGCACGCGAGAACGTGTCGCCGGACTTCTGGATCACCATGCGCTCGACGTCCTCCTGCGGGAGGATGGTGTCGCCGCTGACCTTGATCTCGGAAATCTTGTACTGCGCACCCTCGGTCACGCCCGCGGTCAGGAACATGTCGCGCTTGTCGGGGCTGATCGATACCTGGGTGGAATCGATGCTGAAATCGACGTAGCCGCGGTCCAGGTACCAGGAGTTGAGCTTTTCCAGGTCGCCGGACAGCTTTTCCTTGGAGTACTGGTCGTCACGGCGGTACCACGAGGCCCAGTTGTGCTCCTTGGACTCCCAGGTCTCCAGGATGTCCTTGCTCTCGAACTTCTCGGTGCCGACCAGGTTGACGTGGCGGATCTTGGCCGCCTTGCCTTCCTTGATGGCGATGGCGATGTCCACGCGGTTGCGGTCCAGCGGGCTCACCGTCGGAGTGATGTCGACGTTGTACTTGCCGCGGTCGTTGTACTGGCGGCGCAGTTCCTGGGTCACGCGGTCCAGGCTCAGGCGATCGAAGGTGCCGCCCTCGGTCAGGCCGATGTCGGACAGGCCCTTGAGCAGCTGGTCGGACTTGATGTCCTTGTTGCCGGTCACGGTCAGCTTGTTGATCGCCGGGCGTTCCTTGACGGTCACCACCAGGATGGTGCCCTGGCGGTCCAGCTGCACGTCTTCGAAGAAGCCGGTCTTGTACAGGGCGCGGATCGTCTCGCCGACCTTGTTGTCGGTGACCGTCTCGCCACGTTCCACCGGCAGGTAGGTGAACACCGTGCCCGAGCTGATGCGCTGCAGGCCATCGACGCGGATGTCGCTGACAGTGAAGGGCTCGGCTGCCTGGGCCAGGGCGGGAGCGCCGGTGACGGCGGCGAGGGCGAGGGCCAGCAGGCGGCGATTGGGGAGTCGCGTCATGTCACGTCCGGTAGGAAGGTCGATTTCATTGGTGCGGGATGCCGACGCTGTAGACGGCAACAACGTGGAAAAGTTCATCGCGGGACCAGGCCGAGGATGTCGTTGTAGAACGCCAACCCCATCAGCCCGGCCAGCAACGCCAGGCCGATGTATTGGCCGGCGGCGATGGCACGCTCGCTCAGCGGGCTGCCCTTGACCAACTCGATAAGGTAATACAGCAGGTGCCCGCCGTCCAAGATCGGGATCGGCAGCAGGTTGATGATGCACAGGCTGAGCGACAGCAGGGCAAGGAACTGCAGGAACCAGTCCAGGCCACGCTTGGCCGAGACATTGGCCACGCGGGCGATGGTGACCGGCCCGGATACGTTCTGCAGCGAGGCCTTGCCGGTGATGATGCGGCCCATCATGCCCAGCGAGTCGGCCGCCAGGCGCCCGGTCTCGCGCACCGCCACGGTCACTGCATCCAGCGGCCCGTAGCGCAGCAGGGTGTCGTAGGCGGGGCTGTAGGTGGTGGGGAAGCCGACGCCGATCTGCCAGACCGGGTTGCCCTTGCCGTCCTTGCCCTGGCGCGGGGTGACTTCCAGCGCCAGGCGCTCTCCGCCTCGCATGACCTCGATCATGCCCGGGCCACCGGCGCGGCCCAGCGCCTGGATCTCGCCGATCACCTGGTCGACGCTGTCGATGCGCTGGCCATCGATGGCCACGATCAGGTCGCCCGGCTGCAGTTGCCCGGCCACCACGGAGTCTGCGGTGAGCGAGTCGACCCGCGCCGGTTGCAGCCACGACTGCCAGTACAGGCCGGCCAGGATCGGCACCCGCCGTTCATCGAAACCGGCCGGCAGCTGTGACAGCGGCAGGGTGCGCACGCGCACCTGGTCGGCCGGATCCAGTACTTCCAGCTTCACGTCACGGCGGTCCATGGCAGCGGCGGTCAGCGCCATGCTGGCCTCACCGAGGGTGGCCACCGGCCGCTCGTCCACGCGCAGCACGCGGTCGCCGCTGGCCAGGCCGGCGCTGGCGGCGATGCCGCTGGCGCTGCCGATGGTAGGCGAGTAATCCTGCTTGCCGATCACGAACATCGCCCACAGCAGCAGGATGCACAGGAGCAGGTTGGCGATCGGGCCGGCGGCGACGATGGCGATGCGCTGCCAGACGGTCTTGTGGTTGAAGGCCTGGCCGCGCTCGTGCGGGTGGACTTCGACCTCGCGTTCGTCGAGGAACTTCACGTAGCCACCCAGCGGGATGGCGGCAATGGCGAACTCGGTACCGTGCCTGTCGCGGCGCGACCACAGCGGCCGGCCGAAGCCGACCGAGAAACGCAGGATCTTGACCCCGCACAGGCGCCCGACCCAGTAATGCCCGAACTCGTGGAACGTGACCAGCAGCCCGAGGCTGACAATCATCCACCAGACCGATCCGATGAAGTCAGTCATGCAGGCTCACAGTGGCGGGCAGGGGCGGCGTCGTCATGCTGGGCGAGGCGGTCGTTCAGGCGGCGTCGATGGCGTTCAGGGTCAGCTGGCGTGCCCGCTGGTCGGCGGACAACAGGACTTCCAGTGTATCGGCTGCTTGCGTCGGCAGTGTTGAAAGAGCGTTAGCAACCAGCTCCGGGATCGTCAGGAAACCGATCCGGCCCTGAAGAAACGCTGAAACCGCCTCCTCGTTGGCGGCGTTCAGCACTGCCGGCGCGGTGCCGCCGGCCTGCATCGCCTGCCAGGCCAGGGCCAGGCAGGGGAAGGCGTCGGTGTCGGGGGCCTCGAAATCCAGGCGGCCCTGGGCCAGCAGGTCCAGCCCGGCCACGCCCGATTCGATGCGCTGCGGCCAGCCCAGGCCAACGGCCAGGGTGGTGCGCATGTCCGGCAGGCCCATCTGTGCCAGGGTCGAACCATCGACGAACTCGACCAGCGAATGCACCAGGCTCTGCGGGTGCACCAGCACTTCGATGCGGTCACCGGGCACGGCGAACAGGTGGTGGGCCTCGATCACTTCCAGGCCCTTGTTCATCAACGTCGCCGAATCGACCGAGATCTTCGGTCCCATCGACCACTTCGGGTGGGCAACGGCCTGCGCCGGGGTCACCTGGGCCAGCTCAGCGCGGCTGCGGCCACGGAACGGGCCGCCGGAGGCGGTCAGCAGGATCCGGCGCACCCCGGCGCCATCGACGCTGGCGTCGCGCGAGCGCAGGCACTGGAAGATGGCGCTGTGTTCGCTGTCGATCGGGATGATTTCGGCCCCGGCACGTTCGGCGGTGCGGGTCAGCAGTTCGCCGGCCAGCACCAGCGATTCCTTGTTGGCCAGCAGGATGCGCTTGCCGGCGGCAGCCGCGGCCAGGGTCGAGGACAGGCCGGCCGCGCCGACGATGGCCGCGACCACGGTATCGCAGGCGTCGCTGGCGGCCAGCTGGTCCAGCGCGGCCTGGCCGGCATGGGCCTCGGTGGCCAGGCCGGCCTCGCGCAGGCCGTCGCGCAGTTCGGCGAACAGCGATGCGTCGGCGATCACCGCGTGCGCCGGCTTGTGCTGGCGGCACAACGCCAGCAGCGCCTGCACCTGGCGCCCGGCGGCGAGCACGGTGGCCTGGTAGCGCTGCGGGTGGCGGGCGATCACGTCCAGCGTGGAGGCACCGATCGAGCCGGTAGCGCCGAATACGGCGACCCGACGCAGGTCTGCAGCAGCATTCATGGTCAGAACCCGAAGATTTCCTTGCCCAGCGCGAACACCGGTACGGCGGCCAGGACGCCGTCGACCCGGTCGAGCACACCGCCATGGCCCGGGATCAGGTGGCCCGAGTCCTTGGCGCCGGCGTGGCGCTTGATCAGGCTCTCGAACAGGTCGCCCAGCACCGAGGCGAACACGGCCACCACCGCGGTGATCAGCAACCCCGGCAGGTGTGCGGTATCGAGACCGGCCAGCCAGCCCAGGCCGAGGGCCACCGCGACACCGGCCAGCAGGCCGCCGAACAGGCCTTCCCAGGTCTTGTTGGGGCTGATCCGCGGGGCCAGCTTGTGCTTGCCGAAATGGCGGCCGGCGAAATAGGCGCCCGAGTCGGCCGCCCACACCAGTGCCAGCGCAGCCAGCAGCCACAGGTGGCCCTGCCTGCCCGGCGGATCGCCACCGGCATGGATCAGTACCAGTGCGGCCCAGGCCGGGACGATGGCCAGGGTACCGGCCAGCATCTTCAGGATCCGCGAGGGCGCCGACGGTTGTGCGCCGAAGTTGAAGAAACGCAGCCAGACCAGTGCGGCCAGCCACCAGGCAACGCCGGCCAGGGTGGTTATCTGGAACAGCACCAACGTACTGCCATCGGCCCAGACCAGCAGCACCATCAGCAGCAGGTTCAGCACCAGCAGCACGGTGCGCGCCAGGGTGTCTTCGATACCGGCCAGCTTCAGCCATTCCCACAGGCCGATCAGCAGCACCGCGGCGGCGGCGGCAGCCAGCCACTGCGTGGGCAGCAGCAGGATCGCAGCAATGGCAACCGGCGCCATGATCAGCGCGGCAAGGACTCGGGTCTTGGTCATGGGCTGGAAGTCTCGGTGGCCAGTGCGGCGATCTGGGCGCTGGTCAGGCCGAAACGACGTTCGCGGCCAGCATAGGCATCCAGCGCCTGCTGCAGCTGCCCGGCATCGAAGTCCGGCCACAGGGCCTCGGTGAACCACAGCTCGGTATAGGCCAGCTGCCACAGCAGGAAGTTGCTGATGCGGGTGTCGCCGCCGGTGCGGATGAACAGATCCGGCGGCGGCAGGTCGGCCAGGGCCACCTGGCTGCCCAGCAGCGATTCGTCGATCTGCTCGGGCAACAGGCGACCGGCTGCCACCTCGGCGGCCAGGGCGCGCGCGGCGCGGGCAATGTCCTGGCGGCCGCCATAGCTGGCGGCGATCGACAGGGTCAGGGTGGTGTTGTCGGCGGTGCGCTGCTCGGCCAGCTGCATGCGGCTGACCAGCCCGGCGCCGAAGCGCTCGCGTTCGCCGATGAAGCGCACGCGCACGCCGCGCCGGTGCAGCTCGTCCACTTCGCGGTCGAGCGCGCCGAGGAACAGCTTCATCAACGCATCCACTTCCTCCTGCGGCCGGCCCCAGTTCTCGCTGGAGAAGGCGAACAGGGTCAGCGCTGGAATGCCCAGTTCAAGGCAGCGCTCGATGGTGCGGTTGACCGCGCGCGCGCCGGCACGGTGGCCGATCACGCGCGGGCGACGGCGCTGCTGTGCCCAGCGCCCATTGCCGTCCATGATGATGGCAATGTGGCGGGGCAGGGCGGCCGGCAACGGAGGCGGGGCTGAAGGCATCGACTTCAGACCGAAAGCAGTTCTTTTTCCTTGTCGGCAACGACCTTGTCGACGTCCTTGATGTTGGCGTCGGTCAGCTTCTGGATGTCGTCTTCGCCGCGCTTCTTCTCGTCTTCGCTGATCGCCTTGTCCTTGACCAGCTTGGCGATTTCCTTGTTCGCGTCCTGACGGATGTTGCGGATCGCGATCTTGGCGCCTTCACCTTCCTTCTGCACCTGCTTGGCCAGCTCCTTGCGGCGCTCTTCGGTCGGCGGCGGCATGTTGATGCGGATCGCGGTGCCGAGGGTGTTCGGGGTGAACTCGGCATTGTAGAGACCCTTTTCGATCTCCTTGATCATGCTCTTGTCGAACGGGGTGACCAGCAGCGAGTGCGCGTCGGCGTTGGAGATCGACGCAACCTGGTTCAGCGGGGTGCTGGCGTTGCCATAGGCACTGACCGTCACGCGGTCCAGCAGGGCCGGCGTGGCACGCCCGGTCCGGATGGAAGTGAGGGTGTGCTTCAGAGCGTCGATGCTCTTGGCCATGCGCGTCTGCGCGTTGTTCTTGATGTCGTTGAGCATCGCCCGGTCCTGGATGTATCTGGAATCGGGCGATTATAGGCGAATACGGGACGCTGCCGGGCCTGAATCGGCCCGGACGTCGCTTTGCGCTCAGCCTCAGGCCGGGTCGCGGCCCTGGACCAGGGTGCCGATGTTCGCGCCGTTGAGGATCTTCAGCAGTTCGCCGGGCTGGCCCATGTCGAACACGCGCATCGGCAGGTCGCTGTCGCGGGCCAGTGCGAAGGCCGCGGTGTCCATCACTTCCAGGCCGCGGCGGATCACTTCGTCGTAGCTCAGGCTGTCGAAGCGGACCGCATCGCTGTGCTTGTTCGGGTCCTTGTCGTACACGCCATCGACCTTGGTGGCCTTCAGCAGCAGGTCGGCGCCGATCTCGATCGCGCGCAGGGCGGCACCGGAATCGGTGGTGAAGAACGGGCTGCCGACGCCGGCAGCGAAGATCACCAGGCGGCCCTTTTCCAGGTGGCGGATGGCGCGGCGGCGGATGTAGTCCTCGCACACGTCGTTGATCTTGATCGCGCTCATCACGCGCGCCTTGGCGCCCAGCTTCTCCAGGGCGTCCTGCATGGCCAGGGCGTTGATGACCGTGGCCAGCATGCCCATCTGGTCGCCGGTGACCCGGTCCATGCCGCCAGCGGCCAGGCCGGCGCCGCGGAAGATGTTGCCGCCACCGATCACCAGCGCCACTTCGGCACCGGCCTGCTGGGCTTCGATGACTTCACGGGCCAGGCGATTGATGACTTTCGGGTCGATGCCGTAGTCCTCGTCTCCCATCAGCGCCTCCCCGGACAGTTTCAGAAGGATGCGGCGATAGGCGAGCTTGGACATGGGGACCTCGGGTGCGTGGAAATCGCGGGCGATTCTACGCGCATGCGGCGTCGTGCCAAAGTGTTTTGTGCACTGCGGCGCAGAATCCGGCGGTTCGCCCGGGTCAACGGGCGTCCCGATCAGCCCAGCTCGGCGCTGGCGGTGGCCGACAGCTCGTCGTGGCCGAGGGCACCCGGTGAGCGGGCGATCACCCGGTTGCGGCCCAGGTTCTTGGAGCGGTAGAGCACATCGTCGGCCGCACGCAGCAGGTCCTGTACGTCGGCGAAGCGCTCGTAGCCGCCTTGGGTGGCCACGCCTGCGGAGAAGGTGACGAACAGCGGCCCGCCTTCCAGTTCGGCCATCGGCGTGGCGACGATGTTGGCCAGCACCCGGCGGATCACGTCCAGGGCCACCGATTCACTGGTATTGGGCAGTAGCGCGACGAATTCCTCGCCGCCGAAACGGGCGACGGTGTCGCTGTTGCGCAGCTGCCCCTGCAGCTTGCCGGCGAAGGCGCGCAGCACCTCGTCGCCGGTCAGGTGGCCGTGGGCGTCGTTGATCTTCTTGAAGTCATCCAGGTCGATGAAGGCCACCGACAGCGGCCAGCCCTGGCGGCCGGCGCGCAGGAATTCCTGCTCCAGCACCGCTTCCAGCTGGCGTCGGTTGAGCACGCCGGTCAACGCGTCGCGATGGGCCTGGTCGGCGAGGCGCTTGGCGCGCGCTTCGAACTCGTCGGCGCGGCGGCGTGCCTGGTCGGCATCCTGCAGTTCGCGCAGGTTGCGCAGGGTGGCCAGCTCCTGCGCGTGATCGATCAGCTCGCGCACCCGCGATGGTGAATTGAGGCCGGCATCGAACAGGCTGGCGATGTCCGGCAGGGCCTCGCTGATGCGGGCCAGTACCTGGTCGAAGCGCGCGCTGTCCAGTTCCAGGCGGTCGTGCACCTGCTGCAGGGCGCGCTCGCGCGCGGCATCGGCGTCGGCATCCAGCCAGATGTCGGCCACGGCGCCGGACAGCTGCACGCAGGCCTGGAACGGCGATTCGGCGGTGTCCTCGTCCTCGCTGTGGCTGATGCTCTCGACCAGGTAGCGCGGCAGGCCCCATTGCTCGGCCACCCATGCGCCGACCTCGGCGTGGCAGCAGCCCAGTTCTTCGCGCTCGCGGGCGACCAGGTCGATGTTGTCGCGTGCCTCGCGCAACAGCGGCAGGTAGCGTTCCGACTCGGCCTGGGCCAGGCACAGCACGCCCAGGTCCTGCAGCAGGCCGGCCAGCATCAGTTCCTCCAGCCGGCGCAGGCCTCGCGCCTGGCCCAGCTGGCTGGCGGCCAGGGTGCTGAGGATGCTGCGCTTCCACGCGCGCTGGCGCAGGTCCTGGTCGGCGCCGGTGCCGCCGGTCAGGCCCTGGGTGACGGTGAAGCCGAGGGCGAGGCTGATCGTGGCGTTCAGGCCCAGCATGGTCAGCGCCTGGCCGAGGTTCTCGATGCGGCGGCGGCTGGCGTACAGCGGCGAATTGGCGATGCGCAGCATGCGAGCGCTCAGCGCCATGTCGATGGCGATGATGTCGGCGGCGGTGGCGATGTCCGCTTCCGGGTCCTGGGCCAGTTCGATGATGCGCAGGGCAATACCGGGTGGCGAAGGCAGGTTGCGGCAGAGCGCCAGGGCAGCTGTCAGCTCGGGAGGCATGTCGGGTCGTTCAATTCCATTGGGACAAGAATACCTAGGAATGCATCACAGTCCGCGATTTTCGTTCCTGCTAGGTGACTGTGGATTCCCTGCGCCGAGTATCGGCTTGATTCGCGCGCAACGCAAAGCGCCTGGGTGTCGCTGTGCGCACCCACGGACGCTGTGCGCACCCACGGTGCGCACCCACAGGCCCACCGGCATAAAAAAAGAGCCGCGGTTTCCCGCGGCTCCTTCTGGTCGCTTCACAGCCGGAGGGCTGGAATCAGACCTGCATCGCCTTGGCAACTTCGGCGGCGTAGTCTTCCACCACCTTCTCGATGCCTTCGCCGACGACCAGCAGCTTGAAGCCTGCCACGTCGGCGCCAGCGGCCTTGACGACCTGCTCGACGCTGGTGTCGCCCAGCACGTAGGTCTGGCCGTACAGGGTCACGTCGCTGACGATCTTGTTGATCTTGCCAGCCATGATCTTTTCCAGGATTTCAGCCGGCTTGGCCTTGTCCTTGTCGGACATCTTGGCCAGCTCGATTTCCTTTTCCTTGGCGATGTACTCGGCCGGCACGTCGGCCGCCTTGTTGTGCGGCGGCTTCAGCGCAGCCACGTGCATCGCCAGGCCGCGGGCCAGTTCGACGTCGCCGCCGATCAGGTCGACCAGCACGCCAACCTTGCCGTTGGTGTGGACGTAGGCACCGATGTTGCCGGTGGTGTCGACCTTCACCATGCGGCGGATCTGGATGTTCTCACCCAGGGTCTGCACGGCGGTGGCGCGGGCTTCCTCGACGGTACGGCCGTCGGCCAGCTTGGCGGCCTTCACGGCTTCGACGTCGGTGGCGCCCGATGCCAGGGCGGCAGCGGCGACGGCGTCGACGAAGGTCTTGAAGTTGACGTCGTTGGCAACGAAGTCGGTTTCCGAGTTGATCTCGACCAGCACGGCCTTGCCGCCGTCCTGGGCCAGGCCCACGCGGCCTTCAGCGGCCACACGGTCAGCCTTCTTGTCGGCCTTGGCAGCGCCGGACTTGCGCATGGCTTCAGCAGCAGCGTCGATGTCGCCGTTGGCTTCGGTGAGAGCCTTCTTGCACTCCATCATGCCGGCGCCGGTGCGCTCGCGCAGTTCCTTGACCAGGGAAGCAGTGATTTCCACGGGATTACCTCACGAAAGAAAGGGGTTGGGCCGGCATGGTGGCCGGCCCGTGTGACACGGTCCTGTCACGCGCCAAGGGCTGCGCACAGGGAGGGTGGACGCCGGGCGTCCACCCCGGGGCCTGGATCAGGCCTGGGCGTCGTCGCCCTTCTTGGCAGCCTTCTTGGCCGGAGCGCGGCGGGCCGGCTTCTCTTCGCCTTCAGCAGCGGCTTCAGCGAACTCTTCCTCGCGCACCGAAGCGGCGTGCGGAGCAGCAGCCTTGCCTTCCAGCACGGCGTCGGCAGCGGCGCGGGCGTACAGCTGCACAGCGCGGATGGCGTCGTCGTTGCCCGGGATGGCGTAGTCCACCAGTTCCGGGTTGTAGTTGGTGTCGACCACGGCGATGACCGGGATGCCCAGCTTCTTGGCTTCCTTGATCGCGATGTCTTCGTGGCCGATGTCGATCACGAAGATGGCGTCCGGCAGGCGGTTCATGTCCTTGATGCCGCCCAGCGAGGCTTCCAGCTTGTCGCGCTCGCGACGCAGGCCCAGCACTTCGTGCTTGACCAGCTTCTCGAAGGTGCCGTCGGTTTCACCGGCTTCCAGTTCCTTCAGGCGGGCAACCGACTGCTTGACGGTGCGGAAGTTGGTCAGGGTGCCGCCCAGCCAACGCTGGTTCATGAACGGCATGCCGCAACGCTCGGCTTCTTCCTTGATGGTTTCGCGGGCGCTGCGCTTGGTGCCCAGGAACAGGACGGTGCCGCGCTTCTGGGCAACCGACGAGATGAAGTTCATCGCGTCGTTGAACAGCGGGACGGTCTTTTCCAGGTTGATGATGTGGATCTTGCCGCGGGCGCCGAAGATGTACGGAGCCATCTTCGGGTTCCAGTAGCGGGTCTGGTGGCCGAAGTGGACGCCGGCTTCCAGCATCTGACGCATGGTGACCTGGGGCATTGCAATACTCCTGATATGGAACCAGCGATTCCGCCCGCGGGATTAGGTATGCGGGACGCGTGGAAACGCGATCGGTTCCGGGGTTGGGCTTCCCTGTTGCCTCCGTGGCCGAACTCCTTGCGGAGCACCCCGGCACGGATGGGGGCAGCAGGTGTGGATTCACCGGTAACGTCCGGTGTGGACGGGTTCCCGCGCACGCAGGCAGCAGGAATCCGGTCGATTATAGCCCGCTGCGAGCACTCGCTGCAATTGCCGGGTCCGGCGCGGTCAGTTCGACCACGCGGCCGTCCTGCAGGCGGGCCTGGAAATGGCCGTCGGCGTAGCCTCCGGCCCGCGCCGGCAAGGGCCACAGGCGCTGCCGGCCCGGCAGCACGTAACCAGCCAGGCCGGCAATCACCGGGTGGCGCTGCCCCCCGGCATCGATGAACACCAGATCGGCCAGCTGCGCATGGCCATTGCCGGCATTGTAGAGCCACAACCGGGGCGGTTGTCCGGCCTCCGCCTGCAGTTTCACCTGGAGGGCGGCGGCCAGCGGTGCAGGCGGATCAAGGAACACCGGCAGCGAGTAGCGGATGGCGGATGCGGCCTGCGGGCCGGGCGTCGGGCTGATCACCAGCCGGTAGGCCTGCTGCGTGGCGACGGGCGCCGGACGCAACCGGACCACCCGCAGCCGTTGCCGCTGCCCCGCGCCGATCTGCAGCCGGCCCGGGCTGAGCGCGACCCCGTCTGCGGGCAGCAACCGTTCACCCGCGCCCTGCTGCTCCCAACGGTACAGCCGCGCCTCACCGCTCCAGGCCGCCGCCTCCGGATTGCGCAGCCACAGCTCGCCATCGGCCTGGGTGGCCGGCAGCCGCAGCCGGGTGCTGGACAGTTCCAGCGCCGCTAGGGTGTGCGCCGGCACCGCCAGCGCGAGCGCGAGACAGAGCCGGCGCAGCATCAGTAGGTCACCGTCACCGTGCGCTGTGCGGCCTCGTCCGCCGACAGTGCCGGCGACAACGCCTGGACCTGCGGCGGCACCGTTTCGGCGGCATCGCTGCGTTGCTGGGGCGGTGGCGCGGCGCGCGGGTCGGTGATCTGCAGGGTGATGGCCAGGCCAGCCTGCGCGGGCGCATCGGCCGCCTGCGCGGATGCGATGCACGATGACGCGGCGCAGGCCAGCGCGAGGAGGGAACGCAGGTGCATCATGGGCCGGTGGAAGGAGACGCTGGCGGTATCGGCCGCTGCGGTCCGATCTGAAGCACGCCAGGGCGCAGGCCGGCCGCTCAGTAGGTGATGGTGACCGTGACGGTGTCGGTGTAGGCGCCGGGCGGCGTGAGCGTTGCGCTGGTGGGGGCGACCCGTCCGTAGATGGTCAGGGTCTGCGCCGATCCGGTGCCGGTGCCGGGCACGGTGCTGGTGTTGAGCACGTTGCCCCAGCGCACGGTGCGCGCGGCGTCCTGGTACAGCTCGTACGGGACGGTGGCGCCGGTGCTGCCGATGCGCATGCGCCGGTTGCCACTGCCATCGGCATTGCTGCCGTTGTTCAGTCCCACCTGGAAGGGGCTGCGGTTGACGCAGGTCAGGCTGAACACGGCGGTGCGGTCGATGTTGGCCGTCACCGCGCCGGTGCTGATGCCGAAATCCATCGGTGCAGTCACATAGGTGCCACAGGCCGGGTTGACCGTGGCGTTGGCAACCACCGACATCGTCGCCGTGACCAGGCCGGAATTGCCGGTCACGGCGGGCGGGGCGGTCGTGCAGTTGGCCGGGTAGGCCGGGGTGCCCAGCACCGGCTCGTTGTAGGCGTACTGGAAGGTGGCGGCCAGGGTGCTGGTGAACGTGCCGGCCGACAGCACCTGGTTGGCGGGGTAGCGGCCATACAGGGTGACCGTGCCGGTGCCGGAGCCGCCCAGCGCGGGAACCGAGTACTGCATCTGGTACATGGCCCACGCGGGGCTGCTGGCGCTGCTGCTGCCAATCACGGTGGTACGGGTGGAATTGCTGTAGATCTGATAGTTGAGGCGGTCGCCGAAGGTATTGGCGAACGTGCGCGAGGGGGTGATGGTGGTGCCGCCGGTGCCGGCCGGCAGGCCCACGCAGAAGGTCACCCGGACATTGGCCAGCAGCGCGACTGCACCGGTGGTGCAGTTGATGGTGAAGGTGGTGGTGGTATCGACCTGGCCGTTGGACACCGGGCCGAACGACAGCGTGGGGCTGGTCAGCGAGCAGCTGGTGGCAGCCTGGGCCGGCAGTGCGAGGCTGCCCAGCCACAGCGCCAGCAACAGGCCGAGCACGCGGGTCATGGCTGCGGCTCCGGCAGGCAGCGCACCGGTGCAAGCCGACGCACGCCCGCCTCGGGCCGTTGTACCTGCACCCGGCAGCGGCCATGTTCGCTGTCGATGAGCAGCGTGGCCGCATCGGCGCTGAACTCCAGCCATGCCTGGCCATCGTGGCCCACCACGGTCGGCGTCACCCCGTCGCCCTGCACCCGGGCACCCAGCGGCAGCGGCTGGCCCTGGGCGTCGAGCAGGGTGGCCAGCGCGCCGCGCGACTGGCGCAGGGTGAAGTCCACGCGCATGCCTGCGCCCTGGCGCGGCGTGGCCAGGGTCTCCACCTGGTCGGCGCGCAGGTCGGCCGGCAGGCCCAGGGTGTCGATGGTCAGGCGGTTGCGCTGCCACGACAGCAGCGGGGTGACCAGCAGCAGGCCCTTGGCATCGGTCACGCCGATCGGCCGGTTCTCAAGCAGTACCGGCACGCCGGGGCGCCCGGTGGACACCACTGCGAACGCGTCCGGGACCTCGCGGGCGGCGAACACGCTGCCGGCCATCCAGACCAGGCTGCCGCTGGCATTGGCATAGGCGAAGGTCTGGCCACTGTCGCGCGAGACGCCGGCCGAGTAGCGGCCATGGGTGCCCAAGGCGCCGATTTCGGCCAGTCCGCCACCATCATCGCGGGCCTGCAGCCGCCAGCCCGGGCCGCCGCGGCCACCGTCGCCGGGCACCGGCCGCATCACCTCGGCGCTGGCGTAGTGGCGGTCGCCATTGCGCTGGGCCGACAGGCTGGCCTGGCGGTCTTCGCCCAGGCGGGTGCCCAGCGACAGGTAGACACTGCGATTGCGGCGCTGGTCGATGTCCTGGGTGGCAGACAGGTAGGCGTTCCAGCGGCCGAAGGCGCGCGACCAGAACAGGCTGAGGTAGCGGCTGCGGCTGAACGGCAGTGCCTGCGGCGGCGCCGGTTGTGGGGCGTCGAGCAGCGGCTGCGGCTGGTCCAGGCGCAGGTAGCTGATGCTGAACGACCCCAGCTGCTGCAGGTCGACGCCGAACGAGGCCTGCTCGCTGATCCGTGGCGGCACGCTGTCCTGCAGGCTGCCGAGGTCGCGGTAGTCGCCGTGGGTGCGGCGGCTGGCGAGATTGACGTTGAAGCGGCGGTTGTTCCAGTTGTAGCCCAGCCCGTACTGGCGCCCGCTGCGCGGACCGTCGCGGCTTTCGCTCCAGTTGGCACTGAGCACGCCGGCCTGACCGAGCAGCCAGGCGCCACCGAAGCCGGCATTGACGATTCCGCCGCCACCTTCGGCGTGGGCCTCGGCGGTGAAGCGGTTGCTCACGCCGCGGCGCAGGGTGGCGCTGGCCACGGTATCGGTGTCATAGCGGAACGAGCGGATGCCATAGTCACGGCGCAGGCGGCCAACGCCGGCCGACCAGTCCGACAGGCCTGCGGCGAGCAGCTGCTGGGTGCCGTAGAAGGCGAAATCCAGGGTCTGCATGCGGCCGAAGGCATCGGTGACCACGACCTGGGCGCTGCCGGTGCCGCTGATGCCGGGTTGCGCCGCCAGCTGGAACGGCCCCACCGGGACCTGGCCGCTGTACTGGCGCAGGCCGTCGATGTACAGCTCCACGCTGGACGGCACCACCGCTTCGCCAAGGAAGGCCGGCGTCGGTGTCAGGACACGGTAGGGTTGCAGGCCATAGTTGCGGCCGATCTGCACGCCGGCCATGCGCGCCGGGCGCGTCCACTCCAGGAAGCCACTGTAGAAGTCGCCCACGGTCAGGCTCAGGGCCTGATCAGGCAGGTCCAGCCGCCAGCTGGTGTCCAGCCGTACCGACTCCTGCCGCCAGCCTTCGCCGGGCAGCTGGTAGCTGCGCATCATCGCCGTGTTGCGCAGGCCGCCGTTGCCGAAGCCGAACACGCGCAGGTCACTGTTGAGGCTGACATTGCCCAGGCCGTTGCTGTGGCTGGCGTAGAGGTCGTAGTTGAGCGCCATGCCGGGCGATGCCTGGGCGACGGCGTCGGCTTCCGCGGTCCTGCCCAGCTGCGTGACCGGCAGCTGCAGCTGCTGCAGCGGCACCTGCAGATCCAGTACCTGCAGGCTGGCGTCGTAGTGCACCACCAGCTGCGCGATCTGGTCCAGGTAGACCGGCGCGTCTCCCTTCACCGGGAAGCCGAGCTGGCGCAGGGTCGCCGCCGGCGCCTGCAGACGCCCGGCCAGTTCATGGAACAGCAGCAGGCCACGCCGCGCCTGGTTCAGCGTGGTGTCCAGGTACAGCGCCTGCGGCGCGGTCAGCGGGGTCGGCGCCGGCAGCGATGCCTCGGCGGCGATATCGGCGCCCGGCGCGCTCAGGGCACGGCTGGCCGCGTGCGCGGAGACGGAAGCCAGGCCGGTGCAGCAGGCCAGCACGCAGGCCTCAGCGAGCCGGCGGCGTTGCAGGCAGGGGCGTAAGCTGCGACCCACCATTGATCCTCGCGCTGAAGGTGCCGCTGGCCAGGCCTGCCGGCGCCTGCGGCAGGGCCCAGCGCATGGTCTGCCCGGGCAGCACATAGCCGACCAGACCCGGCAGCAGGGGGGTGCTGCGCCCGCCGATGGCTACGGCGAGGTCGGCAATCTGGGCCTGGCCGTTGCCACGGTTGTGCACTTCCAGCGTGGCCGGGCCGGCATCTGCCGCGAGCAGCCGCGCCTGCAGCTGCGGCGCCGGTGCATCGCCTTCGGGCTGCACGAACAGGGGAATCGAGTAGCGCAGCACGAACTGCATGCCCTGCCGTGCCGGGTCGTAGGCCGGTATCTCATCGACGATCACCCGGAACGCCTGCTGCCCGGCCGCTGGGCCCGGGTCGGTACGGACCAGTCGTATCAGCTGGCGCTGGCCGGCGGCCAGCGACTGCATCGGGGGGCTGGGCAGCAGCGCATCGCTGGGTTCCAGCTGGTCGCGGCCGTCGACCTGTTGCCAGCGGTAGATGCGGACCTGCACCTGCACCGGCTCGGTACCGCTGTTGCTGATCCACAGCGCCTCGGCGTTCTGGCCGGGGCGCAGCTCGAACTGGGTCGGCGAAACCTGCAGGCTGGCCGCCAGGCAGACGGCCGGCAGCAGCGCGAACGCGCTCAACGCCAGCCGCAGCAACCGGCGCACAGGGGGCAGTGGCATCGGCACGCCCTCAGTAGGTGATGGTGGCGGTGATGGTGTCCTGGTAGGAACCGGGTGCGGCGTTGTTGACGCTGGGGTTGGCCACCTGCCCGTAGACCTGGTAGACCTGGTTGGCGCCGGTGCCGGTGCCGGCCACCGTGTTGGTGCCGGTGGTCGCGCCCCAGACCGTGTTGTGTCCGGAGTCCTGGTAGAGCTGGTAGCCGACGAAGTTGTTGGCGGTCACCGCCGAATCGGTATTGCGCATGCGCCGGGTGGTGACGTCGCCGGCCGTGGCCGGGTTGAGGCCGGCATTGAGCGCGATGGTGTAGGGCGTGGTGACGCTGCACTGCGCGGTGACCGTGCCCTGCGCGTTCAGCGGCGTGGTCGAGCTGGAATCGGCATTGCCGAAGTTGACGTTGGTGGCCGATGCCGCGGTGATCGTGCAGGCCTTGTTGATGGTCAGCAGCACGTTGAAGGTGACGGTATCGGCGGCGGAGGCGGGGCCTGCCACCAGCAGGGCCAGGGCCCAGGCCAGCGGGGAACGAACGGCGGATCGCATGGACAACCTCCCTGACCCGAAGGTCCGTTGAACAGAGCGAAGACAGCGCATTCAGCGCCGCATTTACGTCGGTGACCCCAGCTTAGGCAGCGCAAGTGTCTGTATTTCGTGAGAAAGAGGGAATCTAAAGGGTGGAGGTCATCACGCTTTCACTTTCCTTGCCGGAAGCGCGCATGGCCCGCAACGCCAGTTGGGTGGCGTTCGTTCAGATTGCGGCCGGATCGGCGATAATGGGTGCCATGAGCGTGAATCTGAAAACCCCGCAGGAAATCGAGATGATGCGTATCGCCGGCCGCCTGGCCAGCGAAGTGCTCGACATCGTCACCCCCCACGTCAAGCCCGGTGCCACCACCGAGGAACTGGACCGCATCTGCCACGACCACATCGTGAACGTGCAGGGCGCCATTCCGGCCAACGTCGGCTACCGCGGCTTCCCCAAGACCGTGTGCACCTCGGTCAACAATGTCATCTGCCACGGCATCCCCAGCGAAGGGAAGGTGCTCAAGGATGGCGACATCATCAACATCGACGTCACCGTCATCAAGGACGGCTGGCATGGCGACACCAGCCGGATGTACTTCGTCGGCACCCCGTCGGTGATGGCACGCCGCCTGGTGGAAACCACCTACGAGGCCATGTGGCGCGGCATCCGCGCGGTGCGCCCGGGCGCCACCCTGGGCGACATCGGCCATGCCATCCAGAGCTATGCCGAAGGCGAGCGTTTCAGCGTCGTGCGCGAGTACTGCGGCCACGGCATCGGCAAGGTCTACCACGACGAGCCGCAGGTAGTGCACTACGGCCGCCCGGGCCAGGGCCTGGTGCTGCAGCCGGGCATGACCTTCACCATCGAGCCGATGATCAACGAGGGCACCCGCTACAACAAGGTGCTGCCGGATGGCTGGACCGTGGTGACCAAGGACCGCAAGCTGTCGGCGCAGTGGGAGCACATGATCGCGGTCACCGAGACCGGCGTGGACGTGCTGACCCTGTCGCCAGGCGAGTCGCAGGTCTCCTGAAGATGCTGCCGGCGAGTTCGCTGCTGGACACGCCGGCCGCGTCGCTGAACGACCCGGACTGGGCTGCTGCCGCGCGCCAGGCGCTGCAGCAGGCCGACGCGCGCCTGTATCGCCGCTTCGACCAGGGCGACAACATCGAGCGCCTGCTGGCGCTGCGCGCGCGCGCCGCCGACCACCTGATCCGCTTGGCGTGGCAGCGCTGCCTGCCGGCCGACAGCGGCCTGTCGCTGTTCGCGGTCGGTGGCTATGGCCGCGGCGAACTGTTCCCGTGTTCTGACATCGACCTGCTGGTGTTCGGCGATCCGCCGGCGCAGCTGGCTCATGAGGCGGCACTGGCACGCCTGTTCGCACTGCTGTGGGACTGTGGGCTGGCGGTCAGCCATGCGGTGCGTTCGGCGCCGCAGTGCCGCGAGGCGGCGGCTGACCAGACCGTGCTGACCGCACTGATCGAGGCGCGCCCGATCCTGGCCGATGATGCCGCGCGCCGCGCGCTGCGCGAGGCCATCGACGACCGTGAGCTGTGGCCGGCGCGCACCTTTTTCCTGGCCAAACTGGAAGAGATGCGCAACCGCCACCAGCGCTTTGGCGATACCGCCGACAACCTGGAGCCGGACCTGAAGGATGGCCCGGGCGGCCTGCGCGATCTCAATACGCTGGGCTGGATGGCGCTGCGTGCATTTGGCGTGCGTGACCTGGATGCACTGGTCGGGCTGGGCCATCTGGGCGCTGACGAAGCTGCGGCGTTGAAGCGCGAACGTGCAGTGCTGGCGCGGTTGCGCTTCGGCCTGCATCTGGTCGCGCGTCGTCCGGAAGAGCGCCTGCGTTTCGATTACCAGAAGACCCTGGCCGCGCGCCTGGGCTTCGAAGACGATGCCGAGAACCTCGGCGTCGAGAAAATGATGCAGGGCTTCTACCGCGCCGCGCTGGTGGTGCGCCGGATCAGCGACCGCCTGCTGCAGCGCTTCGAGGAACAGTTTGATGGCGAGGCCCAGCCGGAACCGTTGACCGTGGGTTTTTCCCTGCGCCGTGGCTACCTGGCTGCCAACGAGGCCGACTGGCCGCGTGGCGACATCGGCCAGGTGTTTGCACTGTTTTCCAGTTGGGCCAACAACCCGCAGGTGCGCGGCCTGCACTCGCTGACCGCGCGTGCGCTGGCCGAGTCGCTGCCGCTGCTGCCGGCCCATGACCAGGCCGACACCGATGCGCGCGAGCAGTTCCTGGGCCTGCTGCGCGGCCAGCGTCCGGTTGATACGCTTTCGCGCATGGCGCGGCTGGGCGTGCTTGGCCAGTGGATTCCCGCCTTCGCCCAGGTCAGCGGGCGCATGCAGTTCGACCTGTTCCATGTCTACACGGTCGACCAGCACACGCTGATGGTCCTGCGCAACATCGGCCAGTTTGCCAGCAGCCGCGCCGACGAACGCTTTTCGATCGCGCACGAAGTGTGGCCGCGCCTGCGCAAGCCGGAGCTGCTGCTGCTGGCCGGCCTGTTCCATGACATCGCCAAGGGCCGTGGTGGCGATCACTCGGAGCTGGGGGCGGTGGACGCGCGTGCGTTCTGCCAGGCGCATGCGCTCAGTGGCACCGATACCGAGCTGGTGGCATGGCTGGTCGAACAGCACCTGCGCATGTCGGTGACCGCGCAGAAGCAGGACATCGCCGATCCGGTGGTGATCCATCGCTTCGCCACCCTGGTCGGCAGCCGCGACCGCCTGGACTACCTGTACCTGCTGACCTGTGCCGATATCGCTGGCACCAGCCCGAAACTGTGGAATGCCTGGAAGGATCGACTGCTGGCCGATCTGTACTTCGCCACCCGGCGCGCGCTGCGCGAGGGCCTGGAGCACCCGGTACCGGCTGCCGAGCGCGTGGCCGAGGCGCGTGACAGCGTACGCGCGCTGGTGCGCGAGCAGGGCTACGACGATGCCACCATCGACCGTCAGTTCGCGGTGATGCCTGATGAGGGCTTCATCCGCCTGCGCCCGGAGCAGCTGGCCTGGCAGGCCGCCGCACTGGTACCGGTGAAGCAGGGCCAGGCGCTGGTGAAGGTACGCCGGATCAGCGTCGACGACCCGGCGCTGGAAGTGTTCGTGCATTCGCCCGACCGCGACGGCCTGTTCGCCGCGATCGTGATGACCTTGGACCGCAAGGGCTACGGCATCCATCGCGCACGCGTGCTGGACGGTCCGGCCGACACCATCTTCGATACCTTCGAGGTGAACCCGGCCGACACCTTCGCCGACGGCAGCAGCGCCAACCTGGAAACGGCCCTGCGCGAGGCACTCAGCGGTGACCTGTCGCGCCTGCGGCCGTCACGCCGGGTGGTGCCGCGGCAGCTGCGGCACTTCCGCTTCGCCCCGCGCATCGAGTTCCGCGATGAGCCGGGCGCAACCCGATTCGCCCTGGTCGCACCCGACCGCCCCGGCCTGCTGGCCGACGTGGCGTTCGTGCTGCGCAACCAGGGCCTGCGCGTGCATGATGCGCGCATTGCCACGTTCGGCGAACGCGCCGAAGACACCTTCGTGATCAGTGACGAACACGACCTCCCCCTGACTGAACCTGCCCGGCAGCAGCTGCATGACGCGATGCTGGCCTGCCTGGACCCTGATCGAAACGCCGGAGACCCCGCCTGATGGCCACCAAGCCCGCCAAGAAGACCGCCGCGACCCCGAAGAGCGCAGCGGCCCGGAAACCTGCTGCCGCCGCACCGGCCGCGAAGAAGACCCCTGCGCCGAAGAAGGCCGCTGCAGTGAAGGCCCCGGCGAAGAAAACGGCTGCAGTGAAGCGTGCTGTGAAGAAGCCGGCGCCGGCCAGGAGCGCCGAAGCGGTCCGCGCCGAAACCATCGCGCGCAAATCGCTGCGCAAGCCGTCGGCACCGGGCGTGGAAGAGCTGAAGTTCGGCATCGAGAGCGCCTTCGAGCGCCGTGCCACCTTGACCCTGCACGAGCTGGAAGGCTCGACCAAGCCGCTGGTCAATCGCGTGATCGATGGCCTGGAGAGTGGTGAGTTCCGCGTCGCCGAGCCGGATGGCCAAGGCGGCTGGAAGGTCAACGAGTGGCTGAAGAAGGCGGTGCTGCTGTACTTCCGCGTCAATGACATGGCGGTGGTCGACGCCCGTCCGGCGCCGTTCTGGGACAAGGTCGAGTCGCGCTTCGCAGGCTATGACGAAGCGAAGTTCCGTCGTGGCGGCGTGCGCGTGGTGCCGGGCGCGATCGCCCGCCGCGGTACCTACTTCGGCAAGGACGTGGTGCTGATGCCGAGCTTCACCAACATCGGCGCCTACGTCGGCGAAGGCACCATGGTCGACACCTGGGCCACCGTCGGTTCCTGCGCGCAGATCGGCCAGCACTGCCACCTGTCCGGCGGCGCCGGCATCGGCGGCGTGCTGGAACCGCTGCAGGCCAGCCCGACCATCATCGAGGACCACTGCTTCATCGGCGCGCGCTCCGAAGTGGTGGAGGGCGTGGTGGTCGGCCATCACAGCGTGATCGGCATGGGCGTGTTCCTCAGCCAGAGCACCCGCATCTACAACCGTGCCACCGGCGAGATCACCTACGGCTACATCCCGCCGTACAGCGTGGTGGTGTCCGGCTCGCTGCCGAGCAAGGACGGCACCCACTCGTTGTATTGCGCGGTGATCGTCAAGCAGGTCGATGCCAAGACCCGCAGCAAGACCAGCGTCAACGACCTGCTGCGCGGCCTGGCCGACTGAAGATGGCGGCACCGGCGGATCTGGCGCAGTCCGCGATCTACCAGCATCCGTCCGGCACCGTGCTCGGTCGGATGCTGCCGCGCCTGCTGCACGCTCCGCGCTGGACCCGGTTGCGCCGCGGGTTGTTGCGGCGCTGGCCGATGCCGGGGCTGGTCAGCGATGTGGTGGACGTGGTCTACGTGAGCTGGTGGGTCGACGTGCGCCACGCGCCGACGCCACCACCGGGCCATCATTACGTGGTCCATGCCGGACGCACGCCTTACACCATCCTCAGCTACCAGCACGGGCACTTCGGGCCCGCGCTGGCGGGGCTGCTGCGCTCCCTGATGCCGTCTCCCAGGCAGAGCAACTGGCGCTGGTACCTGCGTCGTGACGACGATCCGGACGGGACGCCGGTGGTGCTGTTCGATCGCAACGTGATGGACCAGCTGGCCTTCGTCGCCGGCGCGCGCGCCTTCAGCGATGCCATGCAGCCACATCTGCCTGTGCGCTTCGCGCATGTGCTGGATGCCGAAGGCAGTGGCTATACGCGGATCGAGGGCGGGCAGGGCAGTGCGCCAGCACTTCACCTGCAGTGGCAGGCTGCTGCAGGCTGGGACGCGGGGGCGTGGACGGCTTCCTTCGGCGGCCATCAAACCCTGCTGCGCTTCCTGACCTGCCAGGACGAGGCCATCGCCCGTACCTGCGACCAGCGCTGGGCCAGCACCCGCATCGCGCTGCCGGTGGACATCGCGCAGCTGCAACCGCTGCAGCTGGAAGGCGAGCTGCATTGCCCGCGGTTGCAGGCGATGGGCGTGAACCTGGCCGATGGACTGGCGTTCCGCCTGCCAGCGGTTCCGTTCCGGGTCGTGTCAGAGCGCCTGTTGTGAGATTCTGGCTGTCTGTTTTCCAGCATCACAGATGGCCATGAGCACCACTGTCTACGGTTTGAAGAACTGCGATACCTGCAAGAAGGCGACCAAGTGGCTGGACCGCTTCGGCGTGCCGTACACCTTCGTCGACTACCGCGACAACACGCCCAGCCCGGAAACGCTGCTGGCGTGGGCGGCGCAGCTGGGTGGCCTGGCCGCGATGGTCAACAAGTCCTCCACCACCTGGCGGCAGCTGCCGGACAACCGCAAGGCCGCCGACTCCGAGGCCGAATGGAAGCTGCTGCTGCGCGAGTACCCGCAACTGATCAAGCGCCCGCTGGTGGTCACCGCCGACGGCACGGTCAGCCAGGGTTTCAGTGACAACGGCTTCAAGGCCCGCTTCGGCGTGGGTGACGCATGAGCGCGGTCCTCGACCTGACCTGCGAGCTGATCGCACGGCCCTCGGTGACGCCGGAGGATGCCGGTTGCCAGGCGCTGCTGGCAGCCCGCCTGCAGCAGGCCGGGTTCCAGTGCGACCACCTGCGGCTGGGTGAGGTCGACAACCTGTGGGCGACCCACGGCCAGGGCGCGCCGGTACTGGTGTTGCTGGGCCATACCGACGTGGTGCCGGCGGGCCCGCGCGAGGCCTGGACCAGCGACCCGTTCGCGCCGCAGATCCGTGATGGCGTGCTGTACGGCCGTGGTACCGCCGACATGAAGGGCAGCGTGGCGGCGTTCGTGGTGGCCGCCGAGCAGTTCGTCGCCGCACATCCCGATCACCCCGGCACGCTGGCGGTGCTGCTGACCAGCGACGAGGAGGGCGATGCCATCGATGGCGTGCGCCACGTCGCACGGCTGTTCGCCGAGCGCGGCCAGCGCATCGACTGGTGCATCACCGGCGAGCCGTCGTCGACCGCGACGCTGGGTGACCTGCTGCGCGTAGGTCGCCGTGGCAGCCTGTCGGCCAAGCTGCGCGTGCAGGGCGTGCAGGGCCACGTGGCGTATCCGGAGAAGGCACGCAACCCGATCCACCAGGCGGCGCCAGCCTTGGCCGAGCTGAGTGCACGGCGCTGGGATGACGGCTACGAGAGTTTCCCGCCGACCAGCCTGCAGATCTCCAACATCCATGCCGGGACCGGTGCCAACAATGTGATTCCCGGCGAGCTGGAGGTGGATTTCAACATCCGCTACAACCCGCACTGGGATGCACCGAAGCTGGAAGCGGAGATCACCGCGCTGCTGGATCGGCATGGCCTGCAGTACACGCTGAAGTGGCATCGCAGCGGCGAGCCGTTCTACACCCCGGAAGGCACGTTGCGCGCCACCGCGCGTGCGGTGCTGGCCGAGCACATCGGCCGTGCGCCGGAAGAAAGCACCGGCGGCGGCACGTCCGATGCACGCTTCATCGCGCCGTTGGGCGCGCATTGCATCGAAGTGGGGCCGGTCAACGCCAGCATCCACCAGGTGGACGAGAACGTGCGCGTGGACGATCTGGAGGCGTTGCCAGGGCTGTACCAGCGGCTGGTGGAACGGCTGCTGGCGTGAGGTTGGTGGGTGCCGACCGTTGGTCGGCACACCGCCCGCCGGCACTGCTCCCTGAAAGAATGAAGAACGGCGGCCTGATCGCTTTTTCCCAGTAGCTGGGCGCCGCCATGCAGAAGTGCTGAGCTTCGGCCCGGGCGAACCCGTGCTCACCGGCGTGCTGATACAGCTGAAACGCATGCGCCGGATCACGCGGTAGCCCCACGACCTTCTCGAGCAGCGCGCCCAGGTCCACCTGCGCTTCGGGAAGTGGTTGCCAACGCAACGGTTGCGCCGTGCTGGAAACCGGGGTAGGGTCGTTTCCATGTCGATCCGCCTGGCCACCGCCGTCAACAACAACCGCAATAATCTGCGCGCGAATAATCGTGCGCGGCCGATGCGGGACTGCGCCCTGGGCAGATAGACAGCAACATACGCCCGGACACCAGAAAACCCGCATCGGTCGATGCGGGTTTTTTTGTGCCCGGGCGCAGCCCCACCCGGGCCTGGATGGCCGGTCGAACACCTCCCACCCGTGAAATCCCCCAACAGGAGCCCCCCCATGTGTTCGATCTTCGGAATCTTCGGCCTGCAGGCCGGTGACGATCTTCCCGCCCTGCGCCGCCATGCGCTGGAACTGTCGCAGCGCCAGCGCCACCGCGGCCCGGACTGGAGCGGCGTGTACCTCGACGAAGGTGCGCTGCTGGTCCACGAGCGGCTGGCCATCGTCGACCCGGCCGGTGGTTCGCAGCCGCTGCTGTCGGCCGATGGCCAGCTGGCACTGGCGGTCAACGGCGAGATCTACAACCACCAGGCATTGAAGGCGGCGCTGACCACCGCCTACGACTTCCAGACCGGCTCGGACTGTGAGGTGATCAACGCGCTGTACCGCCAGGGTGGTTCGCCGGCGCAGTGGCTGGAACAGCTCAATGGCATCTTCGCCTTCGCGCTGTGGGACCGTGACAGCGGGCGCGTGCTGGTGGCGCGCGACCCGGTGGGCGTGGTGCCCTTGTACTGGGGCCACGATGCCCAGGGGCGCCTGCGCGTCGCGTCGGAAATGAAGGCGCTGGTCGATACCTGTGCCGACGTCGCGCAATTCCCGCCGGGCCATTATTTCGACAGTGCCAGTGGTGAGCTGGTGCGCTATTACCAGCAGCCGTGGCGCGACTATGCCGACGTGCAGGGCCGCCAGGCCGACCTGGCCGAGCTGCGCCAGGCGTTCGAGCATGCGGTGGAGCGCCAGCTGATGAGCGACGTGCCGTACGGCGTGCTGCTGTCCGGTGGCCTCGATTCGTCGCTGGTGGCGGCCGTTGCCGCGCGCTATGCGCGTCGCCGCATCGAGGATGGCGGGCAGACCGAAGCCTGGTGGCCGCGCCTGCACTCGTTCGCGATCGGCTTGAAGGGCTCGCCCGACCTGGCCGCCGCTGCGATCGCCGCCGAAGCGCTGGGCACCGTGCATCACGGTTTCGAGTACACCTTCGAGGAAGGCCTCGATGCGCTGCCGGAAGTGATCCGCCACATCGAGACCTACGACGTCACCACCATCCGCGCATCGACGCCGATGTTCCTGCTGGCGCGGCGGATCAAGGCGATGGGCGTGAAGATGGTGCTCTCGGGCGAAGGCAGCGACGAGATCTTCGGTGGCTACCTGTACTTCCACAAGGCACCGGATGCGCGTGAATTCCACGATGAGCTGGTGCGCAAGCTCGACGCTCTGCACAACTACGACTGCCTGCGCGCCAACAAGTCGATGATGGCCTGGGGCGTGGAGCCACGCGTGCCGTTCCTCGACCGGGAGTTCCTTGATGTGGCGATGCGCTTCGATGCCGCGCGCAAGATGGTCGGTGCCGGCTTTGGTGGCCGCCGCATCGAGAAGGCGGTGCTGCGCGAGGCCTTCGACGGCTACCTGCCTGACAGCATCCTGTGGCGGCAGAAGGAGCAGTTCAGCGATGGCGTTGGCTACGGCTGGATCGATGGGCTGAAGGCGCATGCCGAAGCGCAGGTGAGCGATCGCGTACTGGCGGCGGCCGACAAGCGCTTCCCGCACAACCCGCCGCAGACCAAGGAGGCGTATTACTACCGCCACCTGTTCGAGCAGTTCTTCCCGAGCCGTGCGGCTGCCGAAACCGTGCCGGGCGGCAAGTCGATCGCCTGCTCGTCGCCGGCGGCGATTGCCTGGGATGCCAGTTTCGCCGCCGCTGCAGATCCGTCGGGTCGCGCGATCGCCGGCGTGCACGCGCAGGCACTGGCTTAAGCGCCGAAAAGGGGACGGAGGGATCAAGTCGTTTGTGCCTCAAATGACTTGATCCCCTCCGTCCCCATTTTCGTATCATCGCTCCCTGCACATTGGGGAATGTTCATGGACGTACGGACCGGGGGCCAGGCGCCGCCGATCAAGTGGGGATGGCGCTACCTGGCCTGGGCCGGGGTGCCCTTGCTGGCCGGCGTGCTGCTGGCGCGGTATGCCGGGCCGGCGGCGCCTGAGGCGGTTGCCCGCGCCACGGCTGCGGCTGAAGGCCGCTGGGTGCAGCATCTGGCGTCACCGCTGGCCCTGTTCCTGCTGCAACTGCTGGTGCTGCTGCTGGTGGCAAAGGGCGCGGGCGCACTGCTCAAGCGCCTCGGCCAGCCTGCCGTGATCGGCGAGATGGCCGCTGGCCTGATGATGGGGCCGCTGGTGCTCGGCAGCCTGGTGCCGCAGCTGCATGGCGCCTTGTTCCCGGCCAGTTCTCTGGGGCCGCTGAGCATGCTCAGCCAGTTGGGCGTGCTGATGTTCCTGCTGGTGGCCGGTGCCGAGCTGGACCTGGCGGCGCTGCGTGGCCGCCGGCGCTTCGCCTTCACGGTCAGCCATGCCGGCATTGCAGTGCCGTTCGCGCTTGGCGTGGCGCTGGCCATCTGGCTGTATCCGCAACACGGTCCGCAGGGTGTGGGCTTTACCGCATTCGCGTTGTTCGTCGGCATCTCGATGAGCATTACCGCGTTTCCCGTGCTGCTGCGCATCCTTGCCGACCGCGGTATCACGCAGACGCCGCTGGGTCAGACCGCCATCGCTTGCGCGGCATTGGGCGATGCCACGGCATGGTGCCTGCTGGCATTGATCGTGGCGGCTGCGCAGGCCAGCGGCTGGTTGCCGGCCAGCCTGAACCTGCTGTGCGTGGTGGCGTTCGTGGCGTTGATGCTGGGGCTGGTGAAGCCATGGTTCGCGCGCCAGCAGATTGCGCCGGGCCGTGAGGGGCGCTGGCTGCTTGGCATCCTGCTGCTGTCGCTGGGCAGTGCGCTGGTCACCGAAATGCTGGGCATCCACGCGCTGTTCGGCGCGTTCGCCGCGGGCGTCGCGGTATCGTCCAACGCGAATCTGCGCGACCTGCTGATGGCCCGGGTCGAACCGTTCGCGGTGACCCTGCTGCTGCCGTTGTTCTTCGCCATGACCGGGCTGCGCATGCGCGCCGATGCGCTGCAGGCCAGCGACATCGTGTTGTGCGTGGTGGTGATCGTGGTGGCCGCGGCCGGCAAGCTGCTGGGTACCTTCAGTGCGGCGCGCAGTGCGGGCATGCCATCGCGCGAAGCGTGGCGGCTGGGTGTGCTGATGAACACCCGTGGCCTGATGGAGCTGATCGTGCTCAACCTGGGCTACGAACTGGGCCTGCTCGGCGACCGCCTGTTCGCGGTGCTGGTGATCATGGCGCTGGTGACCACGGCGATGACCGGGCCGCTG
Source organism: Stenotrophomonas sp. 85239_Sma (assembly GCF_056481725.1). Classification (NCBI taxonomy): domain Bacteria; kingdom Pseudomonadati; phylum Pseudomonadota; class Gammaproteobacteria; order Lysobacterales; family Lysobacteraceae; genus Stenotrophomonas; species Stenotrophomonas sp. 85239_Sma. Next base: position 1,489,496 of record NZ_CM151163.1, read on the forward strand.
CTGGGCCTGATCGAGCGGCGTAGAGGCTGACCGTGCTGGCGCTACCTCGCCGGGACCAGCGTCATGGTGTGCTGCGCCTTGCCGGGCAGGAACGGCGTCGGGCGCCCATGCACCCAGTCTTCGTGGCCGGCGCCCCAGTACGGTGACAGCGGATGGCCGCTCTGGCCGCCGGGCATATGCACGATGCCGTCGGCCTCGTGGCCGGGCGAGACCACCATGCGTTCAGAGGCGCCGAAATTCGGCGTCTGCACGCGCGGCATGTCGCGGTCGCCGGGCAGGTGGTCGGCGGGCATGCACAGCCAGCGCTGGGTGATCCTGGGCAACGCCCGTGCAAGCGGGTGACAGAGCGCCGCAGTGTTGCGCTCCCCCCAGCTGCGCTGGGCCAGCGGGCCGTGCTTGGCCAGCTCGCTCTCGGTGCGGCGCGCTGCATCAAGCAGCAGCGCGTCCCAGCTGTCGAAAGCGGGTGGCAGCAGGTTGGCCGGGCGCTGTTCCAGCATCGGCCAGGCCACGCCTTCCAGCTGGGCCAGGCGCGGCTCCAGATAGGCATCGCCCAGCTGCGCATGGGCCGGCGCCAGCAGTGCATCGGATAGCGTCTCCATCACCTGCGCGCGGAACTCGCGCACCACCCGGTAGCTGACCGAGCTGGCCGAAGCCCGGCCGTCCCATTGGTGGCTGACGGACTTCAAGCGCTTCAGCGCAGGGTCGTCACTGGGTTCGATCGCGTCGTGCAGCAGGGCCCACCAGCGCTGCAGGAACACGGCGCGGTCATCGAGCTGGATCGCCAGCAGGTCGTGCTCATCGAAGCGGTCCTGGATCGCCAGCAGGTCGCGGATCTGTCGCGCCCGGGCACCGAGGTCATAGCCGCCGTTGCCGACGGTAGCCAGTGCCTCGCCGTCGAGGACGCGACCGTTGGCGGTCCACAGGCGATGGTTGGGGGGATCGATCAGTGCCGGCAAGGCATCGCTGCGGATTGGCCAGGGCGCGCAGTCCTGGTTGCTGGCCGCATTGAAGCCGGCCGGTGCACAGCCGGGGCCGCGGTCCGGACGGGCGCCGATCAGGCGCCAGGCGATGCGTCCGCTGCGATCGCCGACCACCAGGTTCTGCGCAGGGATGCCTGCCTCGTCGGCGAAGCGCAGCGCGCTGTCGAGGTCTCCTGCACGGGCCAGGTCACCAAAGTCCAGGCGCACCGCGCCGGGCAGGTGCGCGACCCAACGCAGGGCATCGCCGCTGCCATCGGCATGGGTGTGCAGGATCGGCCCCCAGGCGGTTTCGCGCACCGGGAACACCACGTCGGCCTGGCCGGCCACGGTGATGCGTTCTTCATGCACGGTCACGGCGGCATTGGCTGCTTCCGTACGGTAGTCCGCCGTGTCGATGTAGCTGTTGGTGAAGCCCCAGGCAACGTGCCCGTTGCTGCCGACGATCACTGCCGGCAGGCCGGGCAGCGAGAAGCCGGTGACATCGACCTGGCCGCCAGCGGCCTGCGGGTCGGGGTAGCGCAGCCGCACGCGGAACCACAGGCCGGGGGCGCGCAGGCCCAGGTGCATGTCGTCGGCGATGATCGCGCGGCCGTCGGCGGTGAGCGCCCCGGCTACCGCGAAGTTGTTGCTGCCGACGGCATCGGCCTCTTCCTGCTCGGCGCCTGGTTTTTCCTTCAATGTGCGCAGGTCCAGCTGGCTGGCATCGGGCAGGGGGGCGTTGCCGGTGGGTTCACCAAACAGCGGTGCATCCCATTCGGTGCCGTCGTGGGCGATCAGCGCGTACAGCGCAGGCGGCACCACCGCGCGGATGCGGCTGAGCGCAAGCTCGGTCTGGTTGCCCGGGTCCTGCAGGTCGGCGTACATGGCCAGCCCGGTCAGCACACTGTCGCTGGCCTGCCACGGGTGTGGTGACTGCCGCAGCAGCAGGTAAGCCCATGGACGCACCGAGAGATCTGCAAGGCCTTCGTTGACGCCGTCCACATAGGCGCGCACAACCGCACCGCTGCCGCCCAGCGCGGCGTCCAGATGCGCCTCGGTGCGCGCGCGCAGGCGGTGCACGCGCATGCGCTTGTCGGCGTCGATGGCCTTCGGCCCGAACAGCGCCGACAGCTCGCCGGCCGCGCTGCGGCGCATCAGGTCCATTTCGAAATAGCGTTCCTGCGCATGCACGCGGCCCAGCGCGCGCATCGCGTCGGCCTGGCTGCCGGCGGTGATGGTGACCACGCCCAGCGCATCGCGCTCGACGGTGACCGGCCTGGCCAGCCCAGGCAGTGCATGCTCGCCGTCGAGGTCGGCCAGGCTGCCGCGCAGCAGCAGCCACAGGACCAGTGCGGTGACCAGCATGATGGCGATCAACACGCCCACCACCCAACGCCATGTACGTCGCATCGCACGTCCTTTCCGAACTCGTGGGCGGATTGTAGCCGCAGGCGCAACTGCGACTGATTCCGATTAGATCACCGGATTCTGAAATGCGGCACCCTATGCCACATCGATTCACAGGAGCCCCCCCATGAAAGGCAACCCGGACGTCATCGCCTGCCTGAAGGAACTGCTGCGCGGCGAGCTTGCTGCCCGCGACCAGTACTTCATCCACTCCCGCCGCTACGAGGACCAGGGCCTGTTCGCGCTTTACGAACGCCTGAACCACGAGATGGAAGAAGAGACCCAGCACGCCGATGCACTGCTGCGCCGCATCCTGTTCCTCGGCGGCGACCCGGACATGCGCCCGCATGCCACCGAGCCGGGCAAGACCGTGGAGGAGATGCTGCAGAAGGATCTCGACACTGAATACGCGGTTCGGAACAATCTCGCCGCCGGCATGAAGCTGTGCGAGGAGAAGGGGGACTACGTGAGCCGCGACATGCTGCTGGCGCAGCTGAAGGACACCGAGGAAGACCACGCCTGGTGGCTGGAGCAGCAGCTGGGCCTGATCAAGCGCATCGGCCTGGAGCTGTACCAGCTGAGCAAGATCGACGGCAACGGTGCCCCGGCGCACTGAGCCGACGTCCCCTTCTGTAGAGCCGGAGTCATGCTCGGCTGATCTTTAAAAGGCAGCCGACTGACAGTCGGCTCTACCAGAAGCAAAAAGCAGCCGACCAGCGGTCGGCTGTACCGGAAGCACAGCGTTCTGTCGCCCGCCAGCACCGGAGCACCGCCAGCCAGCCTTCGCCCGCCAGCCGCTCCACCGCCAGCCAGCCGACAACGAAAAAGCCGGGGAATGCCCCGGCTTTTTCGTGTCCTGCGTCAGGCGAGGCGTGTCAACCAGGGTTGACACCTGCCCTCATTCCACCGACAGCCCTTCCACCTTCTGCCAGCCGCGCGGCAGCAGGTGGCCGCGGGTCGCGCGCGCGCCGAGGTAGGCATCGAGCTCGTTGAACTTCAGGCCCATGGTGCGCTGGCCGGCGCGGACCTGCAGGGTCTGGCCCGGGCTGATCGCCACGATGGCGACCACGCGTTCGGTGGCGAGCTTGGCCTTCGGGATCTCGATGATCTTGTTGCCCTTGCCCTTGTCCAGTTCCGGCAGGTCGTTGGCGGCGATCGCCAGCAGGTTGCCCGAACTGGTCACCGCCACGATGCGGTCGGTGGCGACGTTGGCGACCACCGACGGGGCCAGCACCGACGAACCCGCCGATAGGTTCAGCATCGCCTTGCCGGCCTTGTTGCGGCCGATCAGGTTCTCGAAGCGGGTGACGAAGCCATAGCCGTGGGTGGAGGCCAGCACGAAGCGGGTATCCGGCTCGGCGCTGGCCAGGGTCACGAAGCTGGTGCCCGGCGCCGGCGAGAAGCGGCCGGTCAGCGGTTCACCGTTGCCACGCGCGGAGGGCAGGGTGTGCACCGGCGTCGAGTAGGCGCGGCCCTCGCTGTCGAGGAACGCAACCTGCTGGGTGCTGCGCGCGCGCACCGCGCCCTGCAGGGCGTCGCCGTCGCGGTAGGACAGGGCGGACGCATCGACGTCGTGGCCCTTGGCGGCACGGATCCAACCCTTCTCCGACAGCACCACCGTCATCGGCTCGCTCGGCACCAGCTCGGTCTCGTCGATGGCCTGCGCGGCCTGGCGCTGCACCAGCGGCGAACGCCGTGCGTCGCCGAACTTCTTGGCATCGGCGGTCAGTTCGTCGCGGATCAGCTTCTTCAGCTTGGCCTTGCTGTCGAGGATGCCGAGGATCTTCTCGCGTTCCTTGGCCAGCTCGTCCTGCTCGCCGCGGATCTTCATCTCTTCCAGGCGGGCCAGCTGCTTCAGCTTGGTTTCCAGGATGTACTCGGCCTGTTCCTCGGACAGGCCGAAGCGCGCGATCAGCGCCGCCTTCGGTTCGTCCTCGGTACGGATGATGTGGATCACCTCGTCCAGGTTGAGGAAGGCGACCAGCAGGCCTTCCAGCAGGTGCAGGCGGCGCTCGACCTTCTGCAGGCGGTGCTGCAGGCGGCGGGTGACGGTGTTGCTGCGGAAGGTCAGCCATTCGCTGAGCAGCATCTTCAGGTTCTTCACCTGCGGACGGCCGTCCAGCCCGATCACGTTGAGGTTGACGCGGTAGCTGCGTTCCATGTCCGTGGTCGCGAACAGGTGGCCCATCAGCTGCTCGGCGTCGACGCGGTTGGAGCGCGGCACCAGCACCACGCGCACCGGGTTGGCGTGGTCGGATTCATCGCGGATGTCCTCCAGCCACGGCAGCTTCTTGGCGCGCATCTGCGCGGCGATCTGCTCGATCACCTTCGACGGCGACACCTGGAACGGCAGCGCGGTGACCACGATGTTGTGCGCTTCCTTGGTGAAGGTGGCACGCGCACGCACGCTGCCGTTGCCGGTCTCGTAGATGTTCCGCAGGTCGTTGGCCGGGGTGATGATCTCGGCGCTGGACGGGTAGTCCGGGCCCTGCACGTGCTCGCACAGGTCGCGCACGCTGGCATCGGGGTTGTCCAGCAGGTGCAGCAGCGCGCTGACGATCTCGTTGAGATTGTGCGGCGGCACGTCGGTGGCCATGCCCACGGCGATGCCGGTGGTGCCGTTCAACAGCAGGTGCGGCAGCCGCGCCGGCATCCAGGTCGGCTCCTGCAGGGTGCCGTCGAAGTTCGGTGCCCAGTCGGTGGTGCCCTGGCCCAGTTCGCCCAGCAGCACTTCGGCGATCGGGGTCAGCTTGGATTCGGTGTAACGCATCGCCGCGAACGACTTCGGGTCGTCGCTGGAGCCGAAGTTGCCCTGGCCCTCGATCAGCGGGTAGCGGTACGAGAACGGCTGGGCCATCAGCACCAGCGCCTCGTAGCACGCGCTGTCGCCGTGCGGGTGGTACTTGCCGATGACGTCACCGACGGTGCGCGCGGACTTCTTCGGCTTGGACGCGGCATTCAGGCCCAGCTCGCTCATCGAATAGATGATGCGGCGCTGCACCGGCTTCAGGCCGTCGCCGATGAACGGCAGGGCACGGTCCAGGACGACGTACATCGAGTAGTCGAGGTAGGCGCGTTCGGCGTACTCGCGCAGCGGCAGTTGTTCGAATCCGTGGAACACGGGGCGGGCAAGTTCGGTCATGCGGCGTTGTTACCTATGTCGGGAGGCGGCGACGGCGGTCGCCGCTCGCAATCCTGTGATTATCCGGATGCGGCGGGGGATGCCAAGCCGCGCGCAGGATCCAGCCCGGTTTCCAGGCCGTGCCCGGCCCGTGCCAGGTAGCGCCCGGGTGGCAGCCCGAAGTGGCGGCGGAACACGGTGACGAAGGCGCTGGCGCTGCTGAAGCCCAGCGCGTGGGCGATGTCGGCCACGCTGCGGCCGTCGGTGAGCTGTCGCAGGGCCTCGGACAGGCGGGCCTGTTGCCGCCATTGGGCGAAGCTGAGCGTGGTCTCGTCGCGGAAGTGGCGGGTCAGGCTGCGCGGCGACAGGCCCGCCCAATGCGCCCATTCGGCCAGGCTGCGTTCGTCGGAGGGGTCGGCCAGCAGCTGAGAGGCGATCTTCAGCAGGCGCCGGTCGTGTGGCATCGGCAGGTGCATGCGCTGGCGTGGTGCGGCGCGGATCTCGTCCAGCAGCACGTCGATGATGTGCTGGCGCTCGGGCGTGGTGTCATAGCCCAGCGGCCATTCGCAGATGCGGTCGGCCAGTGCCTGCGCCAGCTTGGAGAGGCCCAGTACGCAGGGATCGGCGGGCAGGGTGGTGCAGGCCGGCGCGGCCAGCGCCATGCCCCAGCCGCGCAGCGGGCCGTCGAGGGTGACCGTATGCGGCTCCAGCGGCGGCATCCAGCCGGCCGAGCCCGGTGCCAGCGACCACGTCCCATGCGAGGTGCGGGTGGTCAGCAGGCCACGTTCGACGCAGATCAGCTGGGCACGCTCGTGGTGGTGCCAGTCCACTTCACGGACCAGACCCAGCGGGCTGTCAAAGCGGAATGCGACGACCGGTGGCCCGTCATTGCGCTCGAACCAATCCAGGGCGTCATCACGCAACAGCCGCTTGGGAGGGGGGATTTCTGCCTTGTTCATCATGTCCGCTGGCTGAAATGTGTCATCCATTGGCTTAATTGTACTACCGGGCCACCTGAGCGGATCATTAAGGTAGGCGCCTTCACTGATCCAGCCCGCTGCTGCAACACAGCATTCGATGCCAGATCGAATATTTCCATTGAGAAATATTTTTTTTGGAAGAGAATGCTCCCCCATGATCTGTCCTGCAACCACTCCCCCGAGCTTCGGCCTGCTGCTGCGCCAGGTGCGCGACGGCCTGGTCCGGCAACTCGACGCGTCCATGGCTGAAGAAGACCTGGGTATCGGCTTCACCCACTACATCGGGCTGAAGGTGCTTTCCAACATGGCCCCGTGCACGGCCAACGAGCTGGCCCAGGCCATCGACCAGGTGCCCAGCGCGGTCACCCGCCTGCTGGACAAGCTGGAAGCGCTGGGTTGCGTCCGCCGCGAGCCGCATGCGCAGGACCGGCGTGCACTGCAGATCGTGCTGACCGACGAAGGCCGCGCGCTGTGGGCACGGCTGAAGCTGCGCGGCGACGCGGTGATGGATTACGCCCTGCGTGATCTTTCCGCCGACGAGCGCACGCTGCTGCTGTCTCTCCTTACCCGAATCCGCGATTCACTGACGACCCCATGAACCCGATCCCGCATTTCACTTTCCGCCGGTCCGGGCGCGCGCTGCTGGTGTCAGCGCTGGCCCTGGCCCTGGCCGCCTGCGCCAGCAGTCGTGGCCTCAACCCGCAGGGCCACGTGCTCGACGTGGACAGCCTGCACAGCGAACGCACCCTGGCCGACACCGACCTGAGCGCCACCGGCTTCCCGGCGCAGGACTGGTGGAAGGCGCTGGGCGATGCGCAGCTGGACGCGCTGGTTGCCGAAGGCCTGGCCGGCCACCCGAGCCTGGACGCCGCCGATGCGCGCCTGCGCCAGGCCCAGGCCCAGGTCGGTACCGCGCGTGCCGATCGCCTGCCCAGCCTGTCGGTGTCCGGTGGCTACACCGGCCTGCGCCTGCCCGAGTCGATGGCCGGCAGTGAGATGGGCGGCCATTATGCGGGCAGCAGCCAGGTTGCCTTCGATTTCAGCTATGGAGTGGACCTGTGGGGCGGCAAGCGCGCTGCCTGGGAAGCTGCGGTGGATGGCGCGCATGCCGCAACCGTCGAAGCCCAGGCCGCACGGCTGAGCCTGTCCACCGGCATTGCCCAGGCCTATGCCGATCTGGCCTACGCGTGGCAGCTCAACGACGTGGCCGAGGAAGAACTGAGCCGCTCGCAGAAGTCGCTGCAGTTGACCCGCCAGCGCCGCAGTGCCGGCATCGACAGTGACCTGCAGGTGCGCCAGGCCGAGGCCCGCGTGCCGGCCGCACAGCAGCAGGTGCTGGCCGCGCAGCAGCGCATCGACGCGGCCCGCACCGCGCTGGCCGCCCTGGTCGGCAAGGGGCCGGACCGGGGCCTGTCGATCCAGCGTCCGCAGCCGCTGAACCCGATGGCACTGCAGCTGCCCGGCGTGCTGCCCAGCGAACTGCTGGGCCGTCGCCCCGACATCGTGGCCGCGCGCTGGCGCGTGGAAGCGGCCGACAAGCAGATCAAGGTCGCCAGGACCAAGTTCTACCCGAGCTTCAACCTGACCGCGCTGGCCGGCGTGGTCGCCCCGAACGTGGGTGACCTGCTGAAGAGCAGTTCGACCTTCGCCTACATCGGACCGGCGCTGAGCCTGCCGATCTTCGAAGGCGGCAAGCTGCGCGCCAACCTGGCCAACACGGATGCGCAGTACGACCTGGCGGTGGCCAACTACAACCAGACGGTGCTCGATGCACTGCGCGACGTGGCCGACCAGGTCAACGCGGTGCGCTCGCTGGCGCAGCAGGCGCACGCGCAGCAGCAGGCGGTGGACACCGCGCGTTCCGCCTTCGACCTGGCCCAGCAGCGCTACCGCGCCGGCATCGGCAGCTACCTGGACGTGCTGACCGCGCAGTCCACCCTGCTGCAGTCGCAGCAGCAGCTGGCCGGCCTGCAGTCGCAGCAGGTGCAGACCTCGGTGCGCCTGAGCAAGGCGCTGGGCGGTGGTTTCCAGCCCACTGACGCCGACCGCGCACCGATCGCCTCCCATTCCGATTCCTCGCATTCCTGAAGACTTCCGCCATGAGCCAGACCCAAGACACTGCGGCCCCGGCCGCCCCCAACCGCCGCGGCAACCTGCTGCGCGGCCTGTTCGTGATCGTCGTGCTGCTGCTTGCCGCACTGGCGCTGTGGTACTTCATGTTCGGCCGTTGGTTCGAAGAGACCGACGACGCCTACGTGCAGGGCAACCAGGTGCAGATCACCCCGCTGGTGGCCGGTACCGTGGTCGCCATCAACGCCGATGACGGCATGCGCGTGGAGCGCGGCCAGCTGCTGGTGCAGCTGGACCCGTCCGACACGTCGGTGGCGCTGCAGCAGGCCGAAGCCAACCTCGCCAAGACCGTGCGCCAGACCCGTGGCCTGTACCGCAGCGTGGAGGGCGCGCAGGCGGACTTGAACGCCCGCCAGGTGACCCTGAAGCGCGTGCGCGAAGATTTCGCCCGTCGCAAGGACCTGGCCGCCACCGGCGCCATCTCCAACGAAGAACTGGCCCACGCCCGTGACGAGCTGGCTGCCGCCGAAGCGGCCGTGGCCGGTTCGCGCGAGACCGTCGAGCGCAACCGCGCGCTGGTCGACGACACCGTGATCGCCACCCAGCCGGACGTGCAGGCCGCTGCCGCGCAGCTGCGCCAGGCATTCCTCAACAACGCCCGCGCCGGCATCGTCGCGCCGGTCACCGGCTACGTCGCCCGTCGTTCGGTGCAGGTCGGCCAGCGCGTGCAGCCGGGCAATGCGCTGATGGCCGTGGTGCCGACCGAGCAGATGTGGGTCGAGGCCAACTTCAAGGAAACCCAGCTGCGCCACATGCGCCTGGGCCAGGAAGTGGAGCTGAAGTCGGACCTGTACGCCGGTGACGTGAAGTACAAGGGCCGCATCCAGAGCCTGGGCCTGGGCACCGGCTCGGCGTTCTCGCTGCTGCCGGCGCAGAACGCCAGCGGCAACTGGATCAAGATCGTGCAGCGCGTGCCGGTCCGCATCGCCATCGATGCCAAGCAGCTGGCCGAGCACCCGCTGCGCATCGGCCTGTCGATGAAGGCCGAAGTGAGCCTGCGCGACCAGAAGGGCGAAGTGCTGCCGAGCACCCCGGCCAAGGGCACGGTGTTCGACACCGACGTGTATGCCAAGCAGCTGCATGATGCCGACGAGGTGATCCACACGATCATCCAGGGCAACCTGCCGCAGCAGGCGAAGGTGGGCTGAGGTCGCCATGTCCGCACAAGCTCCAGCCGCGCCCGGCGCTCCGGGCGCACCGGCGGCGCCGGCTGCGGCCTCCGGGTTCCTGCCGCCCAGCGTCGCCCTGTGCACCGTTGGCCTGGCGATGGCGTCTTTCATGCAGGTGCTCGACACCACCATCGCCAACGTCTCGCTGCCGACCATCGCCGGTAATCTCGGTGCCAGTTCGCAGCAGGCAACCTGGGTCATCACTTCCTTCGCGGTCAGCACGGCCATCGCGCTGCCGCTGACCGGCTGGCTCAGCCGCCGCTTCGGCGAACGCAAGCTGTTTGTGTGGGCCACGCTGGCCTTCGTCATCACCTCGCTGCTGTGCGGCCTGGCGCAGAGCATGGGCATGCTGGTGGTGTCGCGTGCGCTGCAGGGTTTCGTGGCCGGCCCGATGTACCCGATCACGCAGTCGCTGCTGGTCTCGATCTATCCGCGCGAGAAACGCGGGCAGGCATTGGCGCTGCTGGCGATGATCACGGTGGTTGCGCCGATCTGCGGCCCGATCCTCGGTGGCTGGATCACCGACAACTACAGCTGGGAATGGATCTTCCTGATCAACGTGCCGCTGGGCATCTTCGCCGCGCTGGTGGTGGGCAACCAGCTGAAGGGTCGCCCGGAGCAGATCGAGAAGCCGAAGATGGACTACGTCGGCCTGGTCACCCTGGTGATCGGTGTCGGCGCGCTGCAGCTGGTGCTCGATCTGGGAAATGACGAGGACTGGTTCTCGTCGATGAAGATCGTCGTGCTGGCCTGCGTGGCAGTGGTGACGCTGACGGTGTTCCTGATCTGGGAACTGACCGACAAGGATCCGATCGTCGACCTGAAGCTGTTCCGCCATCGCAACTTCCGCGCCGGTACGCTGGCGATGGTGGTGGCCTACGCGGCATTCTTCAGCGTGGCCCTGCTGATCCCGCAGTGGTTGCAACGGGACATGGGCTATACCGCGATCTGGGCAGGCCTGGCGACCGCGCCGATCGGCATCCTGCCGGTGATCATGACGCCGTTCGTGGGCAAGTACGCATCGCGCTTCGACATGCGCATGCTGGCCACGGTCGCGTTCATTGTGCTCTCCATGACCAGCTTCCTGCGGTCGAACTTCAACCTGCAGGTGGACTACATGCACGTGGCCGGCGTGCAGCTGATCATGGGCATCGGCGTCGCGCTGTTCTTCATGCCGGTGCTGCAGATCCTGCTGTCGGACCTGGACGGTCGCGAGATCGCGGCAGGCTCCGGCCTGGCCACGTTCCTGCGAACGCTGGGCGGCAGTTTCGCGGCGTCGCTGACAACCTGGCTGTGGGCGCGGCGCACCCAGGTGCACCATGCCGACCTGACCGAGCACATTTCGGCCTATCAGCCGGGCATGCAGGAGCAGGTCACGGCGATGGGGCAGGGCGACCTGCAACACGGTGCAGCGGTACTGAACAACATGATCAACCACCAGGCATCGCAGATGGGCTTCAACGACATCTTCTTCCTGCTGGGCTGGATCTTCCTGGCGATCATTGCGTTCCTGTGGCTGGCCAAGCCGCCGTTCGGCGCGGGGGCAGGTGCCGCCGCTGGTGGCGGGCACTGATCGATCTGCCACTGGGTAGCGCCGGGCCATGCCCGGCGGCGTTCCCGCCAGATGCATCCACGCATGGCGTGGATCTACTGGAATGCAGAAACCCCGCCGGAAGGCGGGGTTTCTGTTTGGAGCGTTGTGCAATTCGGTAGATCCACGCCATGCGTGGATGAGCGTCGCCATCGCGTTGAATGGCGGGCCCCGGAAACGAAAAAACCCGCTTTCGCGGGTTTGATCATCTTGAGTCGTGGTGCCCAGGAGAGGACTCGAACCTCCACGGTTTTACCCGCTAGTACCTGAAACTAGTGCGTCTACCAATTCCGCCACCTGGGCGACTCAGGAGGTGAATTATGGGGAGCGACAGAAGATGTGTCAACAACATTTCACACTTTTTTCTGCGGCTGCACGCCGAGGTGATGCAGCAGGCTGCGCATCGCCGGTGACAGCTGCGTCCACTCGGCAAAACACGCACACAGGCGACGTTGTGCCCACGCATCGGAGAGCGCCATGCCAACTGTATGCGTGCTGCGCCGATGCTGCCGGGCGATGGTCCGCGGCACGATGCCGACGCCGATGCCGTGGCCGACCATGATGCACACGCCTTCGAAGGTCTTCATGCGGATGCGCACATCCAGGCGTCGCCCGATGTCGCGCGCCTGGTCCTCGATGTAGGTCTGCAGAGCATTGCCATCGGCCAGGGCAACGAAGGTCTCGCCGGCAACCTCGGCAAAGGTCACGCTGCGCCGCGATGCGAGGCGGTGATCGGCCGGCAGCAGCAACACCAGCGGGTCTTCGGCGACCACGTGCTGCTGCAGGCCGGCGGCGTCGACCGCATCGCTGATGATGCCGGCCTCTGCCTGGCTGGCACTGATCGCGCGTACGACTTCGGGGCTGGTGCGCTCGATCAGTTCGACATGCAGGCGCGGGCGTTCGGCCAGCCACGGTGCGAGCCGCGCGGGCAGGTAGTTGGTCAGCGCGGCCGTGTTGGCATACAGGTGCAGGGTGCCGCGCGCGCCCTGCGCGAACGCCTGCAGTTCGCCGCGCAGCTGTGCCTGCTGCTGCAGGATCAGCCGTGCATGATGGGCGAGGGCGGCGCCGGCCTCGGTCAGGCTGACGCCGCGTGGGTGCCGGTTCAACAGCGGGGTGCCAGCATCGGCTTCGATCGTGCGCAGGCGTTCGCTGGCTGAACCCAATGCCAGGTTTGCCTGTGCCGCGCCGGCGGTGATGCTGCCGGCTTCGGCGATTGCCAGGAACAGGCGCAGGTCGGCGATGTCCATCCGCATGTCGTGCCTCATTGCTGATCCGGCGCCTTCGGGTCAGCCGAAGGCTCGGCCGGGAAGACCGCATTGTGCGCCGGGTGACGGCCCGATCCAATGAAGGCATGAATGAATCGATGTACTTCCATGTGCTGTTGGTGGTGGTGTTCGTGCTGGCCGGCGTGGTCAAGGGTGTGACAGGGATGGGGCTGCCGACCGTGGCGATGGGCCTGCTGGGTGGCGCGCTGTCGCCGGTGGCGGCGGCATCGATGCTGTTCATCCCGACCTTCGTCACCAATGCGTGGCAGCTGCTGTCCGGGCCCTCACTGGGCCACATCGTGCGGCGCCTGTGGCCGATGATGCTGGCCGTGGTGGTGGTGACGCTCGGGTCGGCAGCGCTGCTGGTGCGGGTCGATCGCACCTGGTCGCGCGTGGCGTTGGGCGTGGCGCTGGTGGTCTACGCGGCGTATGCGCTGCTCGCGCCGGTGTTCCGCGTACCGCAGCGGCGCGAGCGTTGGCTGGGTCCGCTGGTGGGTGCGCTGTCCGGTGTGGTGACGGGTGCGACGGGGGTGTTCGTGATGCCGGCGGTGCCGTACCTGCAGTCGCTGGGGTTGCAGCGCGAGGAGCTGGTACAGGCGCTCGGGCTGGCGTTCACCGTGTCGACGATTTCGCTGACCATCGGCCTGGTGCTGCACGGCGCGTTCGGCATCCAGCAGCTTGGGCTGAGTGCATTGGCGGTGCTGCCGGCGCTGCTGGGCATGTGGCTGGGCCAGGTGATCCGGCAGCGCATCAGTGCGCGCGTGTTCCGCGCCTGCTTCCTGGGGTTCCTGCTGCTGCTTGGCCTGGAGCTGGTGCTGCGGCCGCTGTTCTGATGCCGCATTCCAGGCATGAAAAAACCCGCTTTCGCGGGTTTTTCTCATTCTCGACGTGGTGCCCAGGAGAGGACTCGAACCTCCACGGTTTTACCCGCTAGTACCTGAAACTAGTGCGTCTACCAATTCCGCCACCTGGGCGTCGAGGAGCGAGATTATGGGGTGCCGTGACGGGGGTGTCAACACCTTTTCTGGATCCGGGGTCGGATCCCGTTTCGCGTGCGGAACGGGCTCTGACCCCAACCCACTCGCTTGGCGTCAGAGCCCTTTCCTGTGGAAAGGGATCCGACCCCGCTGTGGGATCTCAGGCAAAAAAAATCCCCGCCGAAGCGAGGAGTTTTTTCGATGGTGCCCAGGAGAGGACTCGAACCTCCACGGTTTTACCCGCTAGTACCTGAAACTAGTGCGTCTACCAATTCCGCCACCTGGGCGTTCCAGAGGCGCAATTGTGAAGATGAACCCGCAGGCTGTCAACGATTTCCTGAATATTTTTCACGCAGGACCTTCAAGACGGCCGCTGACCCGTTCTGCACGCCGTCAGCGGCTACCATGTAGGGCGATGACTACCAAAAAACCAAGCAAGGGCGGGAGCACGTCCCGCAGCCAGGGCCCGAAGAAAGGCGCCAAGACGGGCGCGGCCCGCACCCCCAAGCCAGGCAAGCCTTTGCCGGGCTGGTTCCCCGAATTGAATGAAGGCGGCGCCGCGCCGCGTGGCCGCAAGGCCCGCAATATGGATGCGCCGGGGCCTGCTCCGGGCCGCAAGCTGCCGCCGACCGGCAAGGTGATCGACGATCCCTATGCCGCACGCGAAGCCGAGAAATACGAACAACCCATCGCCAGCCGTGAGGCCATCCTGGCCCTGCTGGAGCGCTGCGAAGGGCCGCAGACCGCCGAGGAACTGGGCGCGCGCCTGGGCCTGACCGCACCAGACCGGGCTGAAGCGCTGTCGCGCCGGCTCGGCGCCATGGTCCGCGATGGCCAGCTGGTGCAGAACCGCCGGGGTGGTTTCGCTCCGATCCAGACGTTGAACCTGGTCACCGGCGTGGTGATCGCCAACCCCGAAGGGTTCGGCTTCCTGCGCCCGGTCGAAGGCGGCGACGACCTGTTCCTGCCCCCGTATGAGATGCGCAAGGTGATGCACGGCGACAAGGTGCTGGCCCGCGTGACCGGCATCGATCACCGTGGCCGTCGCGAAGGCAGCATCGCCCGCGTGCTCGAACGCGGCATGACCCGCCTGATCGGCCGCTTCAGCATCGAGATGGGCATCAACTATGTGGTGCCCGACGACAAGCGGGTGCAGCGCAACGTGCAGGTGCCGCCGGACCAGACCGGTGGTGCACGCGACGGCCAGCTGGTGGTCTGCGAACTGACCCAGGCGCCGGACAGCCGCCGTCCGCCGATCGGCCGCATCATCGCCGTGCTCGGCGACAAGCTGACCGCGTCGCTGGTGGTGGAGACCGCCATCCACGGCCACGAGCTGCCGTTCGAGTTCCCGCAGGAGGTGCTGGACGAAGCGGCTTCGGTGCCGCTGGTGGTCGAGCCGGCCATGATCGGCGACCGCGTCGACCTGCGCAGCACGCCGCTGGTCACCATCGACGGTGAAGATGCCAAGGACTTCGACGACGCGGTGTATTGCGAACCGAATGCCGAAGGTTTCCGCCTGGTGGTGGCCATCGCCGACGTGTCCAACTACGTCCGCCCCGGTACGCCGCTGGATGAAGAGGCGCAGAAGCGCGCCACCTCGGTGTACTTCCCGGGCTTCGTGGTGCCGATGTTGCCGGAGACCCTGTCCAATGGCATCTGCTCGCTGATGCCGAAGGTCGACCGCATGTGCTTCGTGTGCGACATGCAGATCGATCGCGATGGCCTGGTCACGCATTCGCGCTTCTACGAGGCGGTGATGAATTCGCATGCGCGCCTGACCTACACCCAGGTGTGGAAGGCGGTGGGCGAGGACGATGCCGATACCAAGGCCTGGATGGGCGACCTGCTGCCGCAGGTGCAGCGCCTGCACCAGTTGTACAAGGTGCTGTCCAAGGCACGTGCCAAGCGTGGCGCCATCGAGTTCGAAAGCAGTGAAGTGCGCTTCGTGCTGGACAACCGTGGTGAAGTCACCCAGGCCGGCATGCTGGTGCGCAACGACGCGCACAAGCTGATCGAGGAGTGCATGATCGCGGCCAATGTGGAGGCGGCCAGGTACCTGCTGTCGCGCCACGTGCCGGCCCCGTACCGCATCCACGAGAAGCCGCCGGAAACCAAGTACGCCGACCTGCTGGAATTCCTCAAGGAGTTCAAGCTGAGCCTGCCGCCGTGGTCGAAGGTGCGCCCGGGCGATTACACCAAGCTGCTGAAGAAGATCCGCGATCGTCCCGATGCAACGCTGCTGGAATCGGTGCTGCTGCGCAGCCAGAGCCTGGCCATCTACAGCCCGGAGAACCACGGCCACTTCGGCCTGGCGCTGGAGGCGTACGCGCACTTCACCTCGCCGATCCGCCGCTATCCCGACCTGCTGGTGCACCGCGCGATCAAGCACGCGTTGTCCGGCAAGCCGCTGGACAAGTTCACCTACAACGCGCGCGAAATGGCGGCCCTGGCGCTGCAGTGTTCCGAGCGCGAACGTCGTGCTGATGAGGCCGAGCGCGAAGTCGACGAGCGTTACCGCGCGGCATGGATGGAAAAGCACGTGGGCGGCCAGTTCGACGGTGTGATCAGCGGCGTCACCAGCTTTGGACTGTTCGTGGAGCTGGATGAGTCGAAGGTGCAGGGGTTGGTCCATGTGACCCAGCTGCCGCAGGACTATTACAAGTTCGACGCCACCCGCAAGACGCTGACCGGTGAACGCCGCGGCAGCAGTTATCGGTTGGGCGACCGCGTGCGCATCCTGGTGCTGAAGGCCAGCATGGAAGAACGCAAGATCGACTTCCGCCTGGTCGAACACAAGGGCGAAGACGAGGGCGACGGCCTGCCCGCGCTGCCTGAGCGTGGCAAGCCGGCCAAGCGGACCAAGAAGCAGTATTGAAAGGCGTGCCGACCCACGGTCGGCACCCACTTCACCCGGTAGGTGCCAACCGTGGGTTGGCACGACGTTTCGGAGGAGCGCACCATGCAGGGCCAACCCGAATTCAGCGGCGGCTGCCAGTGCGGCGCGATCCGCTTCCAGGTGCGCGGCGAGCTGACCCACAGTTCCATCTGCCATTGCCGGATGTGCCAGAAGGCGTTTGGTGCCTATTACGCACCGCTGGTGTCGGTGCGCGGCGTGCAGTTCAGCTGGACCCGCGGCCAGCCGCGTTATTTCCAGTCGTCCAACGTGGTGCGGCGTGGCTTCTGCGCCGACTGCGGCACCCCCCTGACCTACGAGGCGCCGGATGGCGTGGCGGTGGCCGCTGGCGCCTTCGACGAACCCGAACGCCTGCCGCCGACGATCCAGTACGGTGTGGAGCGCAAGGTGCCGTTTGTGGACAGCCTGTCGAGCCTGCCGGAACGGCGCACCGAGGAAGACGTCGCGGCGCTGGAATTCCTGGCCACGATCGTGTCCCACCAGCACCCCGACCACGACACTCCGCACTGGCCGCCGCGCAGCCGCTCCGCCGAAGGCTGAGCGGCGGGTGCGCCGGGCACGGCCCGGCGAGCGCGCAGCGCGGTCGGCGCCGATGCTCTACCATAGCCACCCCCTTTCCGGTCCCCGCCCGCATGAGCAAGAACAGCCAGTGGATTGTCGGCGTCAACGCCGTCGCCTCCTCCATCGAGAACGACGCCGAGAACGTCCGCGAAGTGCTGGTCGAGGCCGGTGCGAAGAACCCGCGCCTGACCGAGATCGAAGAAAACGCCCGCCGCAAGGGCATCGACGTGCGCAAGGTGAACAGCCAGGCGCTGGACGGTGTTGGCGGTTCGGTGCGCCACCAGGGCGTGGCCGCGCGCTATGCCGCCGCCCGCACCTACAGCGAGAACGAACTGGAAGGCCTGGTCGCAGCGGCGGAGGGCAAGGCCCTGCTGCTGGTGCTGGATGAAGTGCAGGATCCGCACAACCTCGGCGCCTGCCTGCGTTCGGCCGCTGCCGCCGGTGCGACCGCGGTGATCATCCCGAAGGACAAGTCGGCTACGGTGAATGCCACCGTGCGCAAGACCTCGGCCGGTGCTGCCGATCTCATCCCGGTGGTGGCGGTGACCAACCTGTCGCGCTGCCTGAAGGACCTGCAGAAGCAGGGTGTGTGGATCTACGGCCTGGCCGGCGAAGCCACCGCGTCGCTGTACCAGCTGGACCTGAAGGGCAACATCGCCCTGGTGCTGGGCGGCGAAGCCGATGGCCTGCGCCGCCTGACCCGCGAGAACTGCGATGGCCTGGTCAAGATCCCGATGCCGGGCGAGATCGAGAGCCTGAACGTCTCCGTCGCCGCCGGCGTCAGCCTGTTCGAGGCCGTGCGCCAGCGCGGTTGATCGGCAGCGCCATGTAATCGGGGCCGCAAACCTTGGTTGGCGCTCCCAAAGCCTTACCCCGCGCTGCCGCCCAGCGCTTTGAACAGGGTCACGTCGTTGTTCAGCTGGCCCTGGCGCACGCGCGCCAGCGACAGTTCGGCATCGCGCCGGGTCTGCTGTGCCTCCAGCCACGTGCGCAGGTCGGTAGCGCCCACGCGGTAGCGCACTTCCTGCGCGCGCTCCACTTCCACCGCTTCGTCGTACGAGGCCTGCGAGGCCGCCACCTGGCGCGCCAGCTGCTCGCGTGCCGACAGCGCGTTGTCCACTTCCGAGAGCGCGGTGTACAGCGTCTTGCGGAAGTTGCTGGCGGCGATCTGGTAGGCGGTGCCGGCGATGTCGGTGTCCAGCTGCGCGCGCTGCAGGTTGAGGAAGGGCAGTGACAGGCCGGCGCCCAGCGTGGCCACCGGGTTGCGCAGCACATCGCCCAGCGAGGTCGCGCTGGAACCGAGGCTGCCGGTCAGGCTCAGTGCCGGGTAGTACTGGGTTGCAGTGACCTTGATGGTCTTCAGGCTGTTGCGCAGGCGCAGTTCGGCCGCGCGCAGGTCGGGGCGGCGGCCGAGCAGGTCGGCCGGCAGGCCTTCGGCAATGAAGGGGCTGCGTGCGCCCAGCAGGTCCTGCGGTTCGTCCTGCTGGGGCCAGGGCGTGCCGTCCAGCAGCACGGTCAGCGCATTGCGCACTTCCACCCGTTGCTGTTCCAGCGCGCTCTGCGAGGACCGCTGCGACTGCAGGTTCTGCAGTGCCTGGCGGACTTCCAGGCGCGATACCGCACCGGCGTCGAAGCGGGCCTGCACCAGTTCCCGGGTGCGCTCCAGCCGCTCCAGGTTGGCCTGGCCGGTGGCGATGGACTGGTTGAGGTAGGCCAGGTTCCAGTATTGGGTGATGGTGTCGCTGATCACCAGCAGGGCCGTGTTCTGCCGGTCTTCCTCGCTGGCCTGGGCTTCCCAGCGGGCGATGTCACGCTGCGCGCGCAGGCGCCCCCACAGGTCCACTTCCCAGCCCAGCGAGACGCCGGTGGAATAGCTGCGGCGCCAGTCGTCGGCCTGGTCGGTCGCGCGGCTGGCGCTGCCGCTGACACCGGACGACGACGGCTGCGGCCACAGCGCGTTGCCGGCCAGGCCGGCCTGCAGGCGTGAACGCTGCACGGCCAGGCCGGCGGCAGCCAGGTCGCTGTTGGCAGCCAGCGCCTGTGCCACCAGCCGGTCCAGGCGTTCATCGCCGAAGCCGGTCCACCAGGTGTCCTGGCGGATGTCGCGACCCGGGGTGTCCAGGCTGCTGCGCGGGTCGTCGGCCGGTGCGTTGAGGGTGGCATCGCCACGCCCGTAGCGGGCCGCCACGTCGGGGGCGTGCACGGGATAGCGGTCGACCGATGCACAGCCGGACAGGGCGAGCAGAACGGCGCCCGCCAGCAGCTGGCGCGGGGATGCAGGGAAGGGCAGTCGGATCATCATCATCTTCATTCGCGGGCCAGGGCCTCCACCGGATCGAGCTGCGCGGCGTTGCGCGCGGGCAGGAAGCCGAACGCCACCCCGATCAGGGTCGAGCAGGCGAACGCGGCGACGATCGAGGCGGTGGAGAACAGCACCTGGAAGTCGCTGGCGAAGCGGCCGATCATCGAGCCCAGCAGCAGGGCCAGGCCGATGCCGAGCACGCCGCCGAGCAGGCACACCAGCACCGCTTCGATCAGGAACTGCTGGCGGATATCACTCTGCCGTGCACCCACGGCCATGCGCACGCCGATCTCGCGGGTGCGCTCGGTCACCGACACCAGCATGATGTTCATCACGCCGATGCCGCCCACCAGCAGCGCGATGGCGGCGATGGCGCCGATCAGCAGCGTCATCGTGCGCGTGGTCTGCTCGATGGTCTGCCGGATCTCGGCGCTGTTGCTGAGGAAGAAGTCCTCGGTGCCATGGCGCAGGGTCAGCAGGCGGGTGATCGCTTCCTGCGCGGCATCCATCGGCGTGGCGTCGTCCACGCGCACGGTGATGCTGGACACGTGGCTCTGGCCGAGCATGCGCGACATCACCGTGGTGTAGGGCACCCACACGCTGAGGCTGGTGCTGCCGCCGAAGCCGAAACTCTGGCGCTTGGCCACGCCGACCACGCGTGCCGGCACGTTGCCGAGCAGGATCACCTGGCCGACCGGATCGACATCGGGGAAGAACTGGGTCTGGGTGTTCTCATCGATCACCGCCACCTGGCCCAGGCCCTTCACTGCATCGCTGTCGAATAAGCTGCCACTGAGCAGGGTCACGCCCTTGACCCGGAAGAACTGCTCGCCGACGCCGCTGACCTGGGCGGTGGAGGACTGGTTGCGGTAACGCGCGGTGACCGAGGTCGACACGCTGGGGGTGGCGCTGTCCACGTAGCTCTGCCTTGCCAGTGCATCGGCATCGCTGGCCTTCAGCGTCTGCACCCGCGCCGAGCGCATATCGCCGAAGCCGCGGCCGGGGTAGACATCGATGGTGTTGGTGCCGAGCGCGCTGATGTTCTGCAGGATCTGTTGCTGCGAGCCGTTGCCCAACGCCACCACCGAGACCACCGAGGCGATGCCGATGATGATGCCGAGCATGGTCAGGAAGGTACGCAGCCGATGTGCGTTCATCGCCAGCAGCGCCATGCGGAACACTTCGGTGAAGCGGTCGCGCGCCGCCCGCCAGCTGTTGCCGCGGGCAACGCCGGTGCTGGCCTCGCGCTGCGCACGGTAGGTCGGTGCGTTCGGGTTGGCGCGGTCGGCGATGATCTCGCCGTCGCGGATCTCGATGATGCGCTGTGCGTGTTCGGCCACGCTCATGTCGTGGGTGACGATGATGATGGTGTGGCCTTCGGCGTGCAGTTCACCGAGGATCGCCATCACCTCCTCGCCGGACTTCGTGTCGAGCGCGCCGGTTGGTTCGTCGGCCAGGATCACCTCGCCGCCGTTCATCAGCGCACGCGCGATCGACACGCGCTGCTGCTGGCCGCCGGACAGCTGGCCGGGCTTGTGGTGCATGCGGTCGCCCAGGCCGAGCCGCTGCAGCAGCTGCTCGGCGCGGGCGTTGCGCACTGCGCCCGGGCTGCCGGCATACACTGCCGGCACCTCCACGTTGCCGCGTGCATCGAGGTCGCCCAGCAGGTGGTACCGCTGGAAGATGAAGCCGAAATGCTCGCGTCGCAGTTCGGCCAGCTCGTCCGGTTCCATCTTCCCGGTTTCGCGGCCGGCCACCTGGTAGCTGCCACGGGTGGGACGATCGAGGCAGCCGAGGATGTTCATCAGCGTCGACTTGCCTGAGCCGGACTGGCCGACGATGGCCACCATCTCACCGGCGTGGATGTCGAGGTTGACGTCACGCAGCACGGCGATCACATCGTCGCCGGCCGGGAACTCGCGTCGAAGGTCGCGCAGGCGCAGCAGAGGCGCCGCCGTGCTCATCGGCGTCCCATGCCCGGGCCGCCGACCCGCATCTGCATGCCGCCGCGGTTGCCGCCGCCGGCATTGGCACCGGCCGCACCGGCTTCGCCCACCACCACGCGCTCGCCTTCCTGCAAACCGGACAGGATCTCGGCCGAAGCGCCGTTGTTGATGCCCACGGTGACCTTGCGCGGCTGCGGCTGGCCGTTGTCATCCAGCACCCGCACCATGCGCTCGTCGCCACGGCGCTTCGGCCCCAGTGCCACCGCCGGCACCATCAGCACGCCCTTGGCCTGCTTGAGCAGCACCGATACCTGCGCGGTCATGTCGATGCGCAGCGTGCCATCCGGGTTCTCCACGTCGAACAGCGCGTTGTAGTAGACCGCGCTGCTGGAACTGGAGCTGGACGAGCTGCTCGAGCTGGACGAACTCTCGTTGGCGATCGAGGCCGGCGCCGGATTGATCTGGCGAAGCGTGGCGTGGTACTTGCGGTCCGGATCACCCAGCGTGGTGAAGTACACCGGCATGCCGGCCTTGATCTTGACCACGTCGGCCTCGGAAATCTCGGCATTGACCGTGACCACGTCCAGCCGCGCCAGCATGACGATGGTCGGTGCGGTCTGGTTGGCATTCACCGTGCGGCCTTCCTCGGCCACCACCGCCACCACGGTGCCATCCATCGGCGCGGTGATGCGGGTGTAGGCCAGGTTGGCGCGGGCGGTGCCCAGTTCGGTTTCGCGGCCCTTGATCTGTGCCTCGTAGGACTGCAGCTGGGCACGGGCGGTCTTCAGCTGCGCTTCGGCGGCATCGTATTCCTGGCGCGAGGTGGCCTCGGCGGCCAGCATCTGCTGCTGGCGTGCGAATTCCAGTTCGGCCTGGCGCAGGGTAGCCTGCTGCACGGCGCGCTGGGCAGTGACCTGGTCCAGCGAGGCCTGCGCGTTGAGCACCTGGTTCTGCTGGGTGGTGGCGTCGATCTCGGCGATCAGATCGCCTTCCTTCACGGTGTCGCCCAGCTGCACCTTCAGCGATTTGATCTGGCCCGAGGCCTGCGCACCGACGCTGACCAGCTTGTAGGCGTCGATCACGCCGGTGGCCTCCACCGTCTGCTCGATGTCGCCGCGGCTGACCGGGGTGGTCGCCACCGCAGGGGCGGCGGGCTTGCGCAGCAGCCACCAGGCGGCAACGGCGACGGCAAGGGCAAGCAGGCCGATCAGTATCAGGCGACCCCGGCGGGTCGCGGGCAGCAGGCGGAACGTCACGTCGTGGCTTCACTCTGGGGGCCGCACGGGCGGCGTTGGTGGGCATTGTGAAGACCGGGCGATGGACGGCTCAATCCTCGGGACATGTCTGTATGTAACACTGTCGGTGAATACGCGTAACCACAGGTATCCCGCCCGTGGGTGGATACACTGGTACGCATGGCCCCGGATGCGGTTCAGCTGCCGACACGGGATGATCGCGACATGGAGACTGAAAACCCGATGCATCGACTGCTGATCGTCGACGACGACAACGACATCCGCACCCTGCTGGCCGAACAGCTCGGCCGTGCCGGCTACCAGGTGAGCACGGCCGCCGATGGCACCGCCATGCGCCAGCTGCTGGACCGTGAGCACGTGGACCTGATCGTGCTCGACCTCAACCTGCCGCGCGAGGATGGCCTGACCCTGTGCCGCGACCTGCGCGCGCGCTCGAACACGCCGGTGATCATGCTGACCGCACGTGCCGAGCCGATCGACCGCGTGCTGGGCTTGGAAATGGGTGCCGACGACTACCTGGCCAAGCCGTTCGAACCGCGCGAGCTGCTGGCGCGCATCCGCAACGTGCTGCGCCGGACCGAGGCGCTGCCGGCCAACCTGGAGCCGCTGGCGGTGCGCCGTGCGCGCTTCTCGCGCTGGGTGTTCGACCTGGAGCATCGCCACCTGGTCGATCCGGACGACCGCGTGGTGGTGCTGTCCGGCGCCGAATTCCGCCTGCTGCGGGTGTTCATTGCCCACGCCAACAAGGTGCTGTCGCGCGAGCAGCTGGTCGCGCTCAGCAGCGGCCGCAACTACGAGGCGCAGGACCGCGCCATCGATCTGCAGGTCAGCCGCCTGCGCAACAAGCTGGGCGACGACGGTGGTCCGGACGGACTGATCAAGACCGTGCGCAACGAAGGCTACGTGCTGGCCTCCTCGGTAAACCTGGAATAAGCCGCGATGAAGCGCCTGCGCCATTTCCTGTCCTCGATGGTCGGGCGGTTGTTCGTGATCCTGCTGCTGGGCATGGCGGTGGCTGCGATCGGCGCGACCATGCTGGCCACCTCCAAGCGCCAGCAGGAGTTCGAGCGGCAGAACCTGAACCGCATTGCCGACCGCCTGCAGGGCTACGTCAACCTGCTGGACGGCAATCCGGAGCTGCGCGAGCGCCTGCTGGCGATCGGTGGGCCGAGCGTCCGCGCACTGCAACCCGGCGCCCGCCTCGGGCGGGCCGATACGGCGTTGATGGAAGTGCTGGAAGACCGCCCCGGGCCGGTGTCGCGCGCGCATGTGCATTTCGCTTCGTTCCGTTCCTGCATTCCCAAGCTGCAGGACCTGTTGCCGCCGCCGCCACCGGGCCACCGGCGGCCGCCGCGCGAACGCGACCCGGCGTTCATCCCGCCCAAATGCCGCGCGGTGGACGTGACCCTCAACGACGGCACGCTGCTGAAGCTGGCGCTGGACTCGCCAGCGGTGGCGCACAACGGCATCCTCGCCGTGGACCCGTGGTTCCTGACCCTGCTGGTGCTGGCCATCGCGGTGCTGGCCTACATCGTTGCACGCATGGCCAGCGCGCCGCTGCAGGAGCTGGCCGCCGCCGCCGAAGATCTCGGCGATGATCTGCAGCGCGACCCGTTGCCGTTGCGCGGCCCGCGCGAAGTGCAGCGCGCCGCCGAAGCGTTCAATGCCATGCAGCACCGCCTGCAGCGGCACCTGGCCGAACGCACGCAGATGCTGGCGGCGATCACCCATGACCTGCAGACGCCACTGACCCGGCTGCGCCTGCGCCTGGAGAATGTCAGCGACGAGGCCCTGCGCGAGCGCCTGATCGGCGACCTGGCGGCGATGCAGGCGCTGGTGCGCGAGGGCCTGGAACTGGCCCGCAGCGCCGAAAGTGCCGAGCAGCGCGCCGCACTCGACCTCGATTCGCTGCTGGAGAGCATTGTCGAGGACACCGCCGAAGGCGGCGCCGATGTGGTCTTCGAAGGCGGCAGTGGTTCGGTGCTGATGCTGCGGCCGCTGGCCATGCATCGGCTGTTCTCGAACCTGGTGGACAACGCGGTGATGTATGCGCAGCGGGCGCGGGTACGGGTCGAGCGCAGCGGCGGTGCGATCACCGTGGTGGTGGCCGATGACGGCCCGGGCCTGGCCGAGGAGCAGCTGGAGGCGGTGTTCGATCCCTTCGTGCGGGTGGAAACCTCGCGTTCGCGCGAGACCGGCGGGGCGGGCCTTGGCCTGACCATTGCCCGCGCTCTGGCCGAGAAGGACGGAGCCCGGCTGTGGCTGCGCAACCGGGCCGAAGGTGGGCTGGAGGCGGTGGTGCAGTGGCCGGCCAGTGCCCAGGTGGTGGCGCCCGGCCGCGCCGGCTGAGCCGGAGGGCTGCGCACGGTGACGCCGGGGCCGGGGTTTGGCCTATCATCTGCGCATCTCCCCAGTCTCCCCCCGATGAGCCAGCCCGTTCCCGCCGGCATGCCGTTCCGCGCTGCCTGGCAGTTCCCGCATGCTGCCGTGCCTTGCAGCCGCACCTGGCCGCCGCCGTTGCGGTGATGGGCGGGCAGGGGGACGAGGGGCGCTGGGTGGAGCGCCGCACATCAGGATTCAGGCGGGCGCTGCGGCAGGGCCTGCTGTGGCTGCTGCTGGCCCTTGCGCTGCCGCTGGCGGCACAGGATGGTGCGCCGCCGCTGCGCGATTACGCCATCGATGTATGGACCTCGCGCAACGGGCTGCCGCACAACTCGCTGCGCGACATCGCGCAGACGCCGGAGGGCCATCTGTGGTTCGCCACATGGGAAGGGCTGGTGCGCTACAACGGCCTGGATTTCACCGTGTTCGACCGCAGCACGCGCCCGGGCCTGCGCGACAACGGCATCGGCGCACTGTTCGTCGACCGCCAAGGCGGGCTGTGGATCAGCGATTCGCGCGGCAATGTCAGCCATCGCGGCAGCGACGGCCAGTGGCGGGTATGGGAGCACCAGGCCGGTACACCGCAGGTGCTGATCCAGTCCATGCAGATGGACAGCCAGGGCCGGCTGTGGCTGCTGTTCGAAGGCAAGGGCGTTGGCTATCTGACGCCGGACACCGGCATCGTCTACCAGGCACCGGCGGCGGACCTGCCGATGGCGATGAGCTTCACCAAGCTGGTGGTCGATGCACAGGACCGGGTCTGGGTCGGCACGCTCGATGGGCTGGTGCTGCGCGACAACGATGGGGTACTCAAGCGCGCGCCCGCCGCATGGGGGCTGGGCGCCGGCAGTGGCCTGTCGTGGCCGTACCGGGCGCCGGATGGCGCACTGTGGATCGTCGCCGGCGAGCGCCTGTACCGGGTGGAGGACGACCAGCTGGTGCTGGTGCACCGCCTGCCGGGCCAGCTGCACATGACCTCGATGCTGCAGGACCGGCATGGTGACCTGTGGCTGGGCACCGAGAACCAGGGCCTGCTGCGCATCTCCGCGCATGGCCTGGAGCGGTTGCCGGCCGGCCTGAACCTGCCGGGTGGACGGGTGGTCAGCCTGCGCGAGGATGCCGAAGGCAGCATCTGGGTAGGGGCCAACGGTGGCTTGTATCGCCTGCGCGAAACGTTGTTCAGCAGCTACACCGAGCGCGATGGGCTCAGTGGTGACTATGTGCGCACGGTGTTCGAGGATCGCAACCGGCAGTTGTGGGTCGGCAGCGCCAGTGGCCTTGACCTGCAGGCTGCCGACGGCCGTTTCCGCGCGATACCGCTGCACAACCGCGGCGGCAAGGCACCCTCGGTACTGAGCCTTGCGCAGGGACCGGACGGTGACCTGTGGGTGGGAACCTTCGGCGATGGCGTTTACCGGCTGGGCCGCGATGGGCGCCTGCGCCACAACTATGCGGCCGCCGATGGCATGCCGGGTGGCAACATCCGTGCGATCAGCGTTGGCCCGCAGGGCGTGGTCTGGGCCGGCACGCAGAAGGGCGTGGTACGCATCGACGGCGACCGTGTACAGGTCTCGAACGTGCCGGGCATGCCTGGCGGCCTGATCACCGCGCTCGAGCATGACCATCAGGGCAACCTGTGGATCGGCACCATCGAAGGCATCCGCGTGCTGCGCGGCGACCATGTGCAGTCGATCGACCTAGCCCCGCTGGGGGGAGGCCGCAGCGTGTTCGGTTTCCACCAGCTGGGCGATGCGATGTGGATCAGCAGCGATCGCGGCCTGTACCGCTGGCGCAACGGTGCGCTGGCGCGGGTCGGCCTGGAGCAGGGCATGCCGGTGGATGCGGTGTTCCAGCTGGTGCCGGACCGCCTCGGCAACGTGTGGATCAGCAGCAACCGTGGTGTGTTGCGCACCGACATGGCGACCCTCAATGCAGTGGCCGATGGCCGCACGCCACGGGTAGAGGTGGAGCGCTACAACGAGATCGACGGCATGGCCAATGCACAGGCCAACGGCAGCTCAAGCCCATCGGCGATCCTGCGCCAGGACGGCACGTTCTGGGTGGTCACCGCCGGTGGCCTGAGCACGGTCGACCCGCAGCGGCTGCAGCGCTTCCGCGAGCGGCCATCGCCGCCGGCCGCGATCGAGAGCGTGCAGGTGGATGGTGCGCCGGTGCATTGGGAGGGGCCGGATCGCAACTCCATTCCCGGTGGCCGCCGGCTGGCGGTGAGCTATGTCGGCCTGAGCTACCTGATGTCCGACCGGATCCGCTACCGCACGCGGCTGGATGGCCTCGATGCTGGCTGGGTGGAGCGTGGGCCGCAGCGCAGCGTCGAGTTCGTCGGCCTGCCTCCGGGCGACTACACCCTGCACGTGGCCGCTGCCCATCCGGGTGGCAGCTGGGGCCAGCAGGAAGCCGTATGGAGCTTCACCGTGGAGCCGTTCTGGTGGCAGCGACGCAGCGTGCAGGTGCTGGGTGGACTGTTGCTGCTGGCCGGGCTGGTGTTGCTGTACCGCCTGCTGCTGCAGCAGCTGAAGGCCAGCAACCTGCGCCTGGCGCGGCGGGTGGACGAAGCGACCTTCGACCTGCAGGCCAAGACCGTGCACCTGCAGGCGCTGAACCAGGAAAAGACCGAACTGGCCGAGCGCCTGGCTCGCCAGGCCGAGGCGTTCGAGCGCCAGGCCCGCGAAGACGCCCTGACCGGCCTGGCCAACCGCCGCGCCTTTGATGAAACCCTGGCCCGCGACTTCGCGCGTTCGCAGCGCAGTGGTCACCCATTGTGCCTGGTGGTGCTGGATATCGACCACTTCAAGGACGTCAACGACCGCCACAGCCACAGCACCGGTGATGCGGTGCTGGTGCAGGTGGCGACGTTGATCGCGGCGGCCTGCCGCGACTCCGACCTGCCGGCGCGCACCGGCGGCGAAGAGTTCGCGCTGCTGCTCAATGACACCCGACTGGAGGAAGCCGCGCAGCTGTGCGCACGCCTGCGCGGGCTGTTCCACGACCATCCCGACTGGGCCGGTGTGGAAGGCCTGCGCGTGACCTTCAGCGCGGGCCTGGTGGAGCTCGATGCCGACGACCGCACCCCGGCGCTGCTGTACCAGCGTGCCGACCGTGCTCTGTACCGCGCCAAGAGCGATGGCCGGGATCGCACGAGCATCGGTTGATCGCATCCACGCATGGCGTGGATCTACGGGTGTTGCCGTACCAACGGTCGGCACCCACCAGAGAAGTGACCCACCAAAGCGGTGATCGGCAGCCCGCAACGAGCGCAGCGACCCGCTGTTGCTTCCGCTTTTCTGATCTTTCCGTGGCGGCCAGCAACCTGTCGAAGGCCGGGCAGGGTGGGGTCGCGGGGGTATCCGCGCCATGGATGGCGCGGCTAAGCCCCCAGGGACGGGTTCACGGCGTCCCCCGCGACCCCACCTTGCCCGGCCCAACCGATGATTCGCTTCCCGCCACGAGGGGCTCCGCCGTTGGCTGCCTTATCGCGGCCAGGCGTTGGCGATCGTGCAGAACAGGCGCGCGGTCTGCTCGGTGTCATACACCGCGCTGTGCGCTTCATTCGCATCCCAACCCAACCCGGCGGCGGTGGCCGCACGCGCCAGCACGGTCTGCCCGTACGCGATACCGG
Organism: Stenotrophomonas sp. 85239_Sma; assembly: GCF_056481725.1. NCBI lineage: Bacteria > Pseudomonadati > Pseudomonadota > Gammaproteobacteria > Lysobacterales > Lysobacteraceae > Stenotrophomonas > Stenotrophomonas sp. 85239_Sma. The sequence continues at coordinate 1,518,093 of NZ_CM151163.1, forward strand.
CCAGGGTGACCGTGTCGAACACGCTGAACGGATGGAACGGGTTGCGCTTGTGGCCGGTCCGCGCCACTGCGGCGTTGACGAAGCCCAGGTCGAAATGGGCGTTGTGGCCGACCAGGATCGCGCGCTGGCAGCCGTATTTCTTCATCGCCGCACGCACCGGAGTGAAGATGTGGTCCAGCGCCGCCTTTTCTTCCTTGGCCAACCGGAATGGGTGGTCGAGGATGATGCCGGTCACTTCCAGCGACTTCGGGTCGATTTCCAGGCCTTCGGCCGGGACCACGTGGGCACTGGCGGTCTGGCCGGGGTAAAGCAGGCCGTTCTCGTCCATCTCGATCGGCACCGCAGCGATTTCCAGAAGCGCATTGCGCTGGCTGTCGAAGCCGCCGGTTTCCACATCCACCACCACCGGCAGGAAGCCGCGGAAGCGTTGTGACATCGCGCGCTGCGCCTGGGGGACTGCGGAATCGGGAGCGGCGGCAGGTGCGGGGGTGGGGTCAGTCATGCGTGAATTCTAGCAGAGCGCCCCCGAGCGCCTGGCTGGCCTGTGATGCACCGGTTCGCTGCGTAGGAGCGTGTCGACCAAGGTCGACACCCACCGGTGCACCGTGCGCTCAGGATGCCGGTAGGTGGCAACCATGGTTGCCACGGCGCGCGCCGGCCAAGGTCGGCATCTACCGGACTGCGCGCGGTGCCGTGGTGGTGGATGGCTGCCATCGGGCCAACCATGCGTCCACGCTCAGCTTGCCGGCACCGGTGAAGATCAGCGGCAGCAGCATGGCCATGAACAGCACCGGCAGCTTGAAGTTGCCGAAGCCCTGGTCGCTGATCGCATAGCCCATCGCCAGCTCGGCCAGCGAGTTCCACTCCATCGGCCAATGCACCGCATAGGTGGCCACCACGGTCAGTACCAGCAGACTGGCGGCGGCGAAACGGGTACCGAAGCCAAACAGCAGGCAGGCCGCCCCGACCAGTTCGAACCAGGTCGCCAGTTGCCAGTTCAGGGCGGCCGGCAACTGGTCGAACGGGAATGGAAAGGCGTCCTGCAGGTCAGCGAACCAGTTCTGACCGCGCAGCTTCTCGCGGCCGGATTCGAAGAATTCCCAGGCCAGCAGCAGGCGCAGGCCGAGCGGGGCCAGCCAGGGGGCGAGACGGTCCAGCTGGCCGCGCGCGGTGGCCAGGGTCGGAAGGTTCATCAGGGGATCTCCGCGAAAGAGGTGTCAGGGAGGGGCTGTGAGCGGCCCGATCACGCCGGCCTGCAGGAATTGCCGCAGCAGCGCGGCACCGGGTCCGGCCAGCGCATCGACGGCCAGGCCATGCGTGGTGGCGAGTCGTTGCAGGTAGGCATGACCTTCCAGCCCAGGCTGTTCGCCGATGCTGGACAGCAGGTACACCGCCAACGGGCTGAGCGTAGCGAAGCGCACTTCGCCATCGGCTTCGCGGCGGACCAGCAGGCCGGTCGGTTCGGTGGGCGGCTGCGTCGGCGCATCCTCGGCACCCAGCCGATGCACCGGCCACTGATACAGCAGCGGCCACGCCAACGGCGAGCGCTGCAGTCGTACGCGCAGCGGATCGACATCACCCGGCGCAGGCAGCCGCTCGGCCTGCAACTGATACAGCGCGGTTTCCACCCACTCGTAGTGGGCCAGTTCGGCCAGCGCCGGGTGCGGCAGCTGCGGCTGTACCTGCAGCCATTGCACGAACTCGGCGGCCAGCTCGGTGAACAGGGGAGTCTGGCAGCGATGGGTGGCGAAGTAGTGGCGCACGAGCGCGCTCCATGCCGGTTCGCCGAGCAGGCGAACGCAGACCGGAAAACCGTTGCTCAGGAGCCCCAGCAGGTTGTTGAACAGCAGGTGCTGGTACACCGCCAGCCGGCGTGGATCCAGGCCGGCTGGTGCCGGCACCGCTTGCGGATCGCGCAGGTGCGCGGTGAATGCATGCTGCTGCGCGCGCAGGGTATCGGCGGCATCAGCCATGTGCAGCTCCGGCATGCGTGGCCTGCAGGCGGCGGATGGTCTGCAGCTCGCCCTGCAGTTCTGCATAGGGCGGAAAATTGAAGTCGCGTTCGAGCAGGGTCGGGCGTGGGCCGATGCGTGCATAGGTTCGCGCCAGCAGCTCCCAGACCGGATCGATCACCGCGCTGCCATGGGTATCGATCTTCAGGTCCGGAGCTTCGTCCAGGTGCCCAGCCACGTGCAGGCAGACGATGCGCTGTGCAGGCAGGCCGGCGATGAAGCTGTCGGCATCGTAGCCGTGGTTGCAGGCGTTGACGTAGACGTTGTTGACGTCCAGCAGCAGGTCGCAGTCGGCCTCGGCGAGCACCGCATTGGTGAACGCCAGCTCGTCCATCGCCGGATCCGGCGCCAGGTAATAGGACACGTTCTCCACCGCGATACGGCGGCCGAGCAGGTCCTGCACGCGGGCGATGCGTGCCGCGGTGTGGCGCACCGCTTCGTCGGTGAACGGAATCGGCAGCAGGTCGTACAGGTGGCCGTCGTCGCTGCAGTAGCTCAGGTGTTCACTGTACAGCGGCACGCGGTGCTTTTCGAGGAACTGGCCGACCTGCTCAAGCAGCTGGGTATCCAGTGGTGCGCTGCCGCCCAGCGACAGCGACAGGCCGTGGCAGCTCAACGGGTGACGCTGCGCCAGTTCGGCCAGCGCGTCACCGGCGGGACCACCGACGTGGATCCAGTTCTCCGGTGCACATTCGAGGAAATCGAAATCGCCTGCCGGAGCGTCACGCAGATCCTGCAGCAGCGCCCTGCGCAGGCCCAACCCGGCGGCCGCCGCGCGAAGCGGCGACCGCGGGTGGACGGCGCTGGCGCGGACGTCAGTGCTTGCCACCGCACTTGCCTTCGCCGCACTTGCCTTCGGCCGACTTCTTGTCGCCGGCCTTGGCACCGGCGGCAGCGCCTGTCGCAGCCTTGCCCTTGTCGGCGCCACACTTGCCTTCGCCACACTTGCCCTCGGCAGCCTTGCCCTTGTCACCACCGCACTTGCCCTCGGCGCTCTTGTCGTCGGCACCACACTTGCCTTCGGCGTGCTTGGCATCGGCAGCTTTTGCCGCCTGGCCGGCGACCAGATAGCCCTGGGCGAGGTCGCTCATGCTGAAGGCCGAGGCACTGGCGGTCATGCCCAGGCCGGCGGCCAGGGCGGTAGCGGTCAGCAGGGACAGCGTCTTGTTGGAACTGCTCATCGGTATTGCTCCTGGGTGGTGGGCAGGTGCCCGGGGTGAATCGATGGTGCAGCGATCCTACTCAACGAATCCTCGCCAAGTACTCAAATTTTCGTGAGATTTGTTACAGAAGCATCCGGCAGCTTCGCACCGGGCAGGCCCGGCGCCCACAATCCGGGTGGCATACCCCAAAAAAAGAAGGCCGCTGTCACCAGGACAGCGGCCACCTTGGAGTCGTCTCCGGTGTTGCAGTGCAGCGTCAGATCTGGCCGGTGCTGGAGGTCTCGTCGCGCTTTTCACGCGGCGGCAGCGGCTGCTCACCGTGCACCAGGAACCACACGTTCTCGGCGATGTTGGTGGCATGGTCGCCCACGCGCTCCAGGTTCTTGGCCATGAACAGCAGGTGCGTGCACGGGGTGATGTTGCGCGGGTCTTCCATCATGTAGGTCAGCAGCTCGCGGAACAGCGCGGTGTACTGCGCGTCCAGGCGGGCGTCGTCTTCACGCAGTTCCAGCGCGGCGTCGGCGTCGTTGTCGCGGTAGGCGGCAATGGCACGGCGGACCTGCTGCGCGGCCAGGCGGCCCAGCGCACGCAGGCCCTGGATCTGCGGCAGTGGCGGCACCTTGCCCAGCGCGATCGAGCGCTTGGCGACGTTGGCGGCATAGTCACCGATACGCTCGATGTCGGCCGGAATGCGCAGGCCGGCCAGGATTTCGCGCAGGTCGCGCGCCATCGGGCCACGCAGCGCCAGCCGCATCACGTCGTGGCTGATCTGCTGTTCCAGCGCATCGATCGCTTCGTCGTTGGCGATGATGCGATGGGCAGCGTTCTCGTCGCGCTTCTCGATCACGTCCATCGCCGCTTCGAGCTGGGCGACGGCCATTTCGCCCATGCGCACGATTTCGGCCACCAGGCGCTGCTGCTCTTCGTCGTAGCTCTTGACGATGTGGTCGTTGGGAAGATTCATGGTCTGCAATCCGGGTAGAGCCAGGCCATGCCTGGCTGGGACATGTGGCGAAGGGACGGCGTCGATCAGCCGAAGCGGCCGGTGATGTAGTCCTCGGTCTGCCGCTGCGACGGCTGCGAGAAGATCACTTCGGTGCGGTCGTGCTCGATCAGGTCGCCCAGGTACATGAAGGCGGTGTAGTCGGACACGCGGGCGGCCTGCTGCATGTTGTGGGTGACGATCACGATGGTGTACTCGTGCTTGAGCTCTTCCACCAGCTGCTCGATGCGGCTGGTCGAGATCGGGTCCAGCGCCGAGGTCGGTTCGTCCAGCAGCAGCACCGACGGGCGCAGGGCCACGGCACGGGCGATGCACAGGCGCTGTTGCTGGCCGCCGGACAGGCCCAGTGCGCTCTGCCCCAGCTTGTCCTTCACTTCGTCCCACAGCGCGCCCTGGCGCAGCGCCTGCTCGACGCGGTCGGCCATGTCGGCCTTGCTCAGCTTCTCGTGGTGGCGGATGCCGTAGGCCACGTTCTCGAAGATGGTCATCGGGAACGGCACCGGCTTCTGGAACACCATGCCGACCTTGCTGCGCAGGCGGTTCATCGGGTACTTCGGCGACAGGATGTTCTCGCCGTCCAGCAGCACCTCACCGCGCGCTTCCAGCTTCGGGTACAGCGCGTAGATGCGGTTGAAGATGCGCAGCAGGGTCGACTTGCCGCAGCCGGAGGGACCGATCAGCGCGGTCACGCGCTTTTCCGGAATCTCCAGGTTGATGCCCTTCAGGGCATGGAACTTGTCGTAGTAGAAGTCCAGTCCACGCGCAGCCAGCTTCACCGGCGACGGCGTGTGCAGGCTCTCGTGCGAGGACGGCACGGCGATGCGCTGCATCGGCACGGCGTTGGAAAGGTCGTTCATGGCGTTATCCACGGAAAGGTCAGTCATGGGAGATACGGTTGCGCAGCAGGATGCCGCGGGCGGCAAGGCTGACCAGCAACACGAAGACAGTCAGCACCAGGGCACCGGCCCAGGCCAGCACCTGCCAGGATTCGTACGGGCTTCCGGCGAACTGGTTCATCACCACCGGCACCGAAGCCATCGGCTGGAAGATGTTGTTGTTCCAGTACTGGTTGCCGAAGGCAGTGAACAGCAACGGTGCGGTCTCGCCGGAAATGCGCGCCAGGGCCAGCAGGATGCCGGTGATGATGCCGGCCGACGCACTTCGGTACAGCACCTGCACGATCACCTTCCACTGCGGGATGCCCAGCGACAGCGCCGCTTCGCGCATCTGCGAAGGCACCAGGCGCAGCATCTCGTCGGTGGTGCGCACCACCACCGGCAGCACGATGAAGGCCAGCGACAGGGCACCGGCGAACGCCGAGAAGTTGCCGCCGGTCTGCATCACGTACAGGGTGTAGACGAACAGGCCGAGCACGATCGACGGGGCCGACAGCAGGATGTCGTTGACGAAGCGGACCACGGTGCCGGCTTTGCGGGCGTTGCCATACTCGGCCAGCCAGGTGCCGGCCAGCACGCCCAGCGGCGTGCCGATGCCGATCGCCAGCGCACACATCACCGCGCTACCGAAGAAGGCATTGGCCAGGCCGCCTTCCTGCATCGGCGGCGGTGTCATCTTGGTGAACAGGTCCAGGTTGATGCCGGCCAGGCCCTTGGAGGCCAGGGTGAACAGGATCCAGCCGAGGAAGAACAGGCCGAACAAGGCGGTGGCACAGGAGGCGGTGATCGCAACGACGTTGCCGATGCGACGGCGCAGGTACAGCGAATCAGCGGTGGTGGACATCAGTTGCCCTCCTTGCGGGACAGGCGCATCAGCATCAGGCGGGCAATGGCCAGCACCACGAAGGTGACGATGAAGAGGACGAAGCCGAGCAGCAGCAGGGCCGAACGGTAGGTTTCAGTGGCTTCGCCGAAATCGTTGGCGATCAGCGCGGCGATGGTGGTGCCCGGTTCCAGCAGCGACGGCGACAGGCGCACGCTGTTGCCGATCACGAAGGCCACCGCCATCGTCTCGCCCAGGGCGCGGCCAAGGCCGAGGAAGATGCCGCCGATCACCGCAGAACGGGTGTAGGGCAGGACGATGTCCCAGCTCACTTCCCACTTGGTGGAGCCGAGCGCGTAGGCCGATTCCTTCAGGCGGGTCGGTACGGTCAGGAACACTTCGCGCATCACCGAAGAGATGAACGGAATGACCATGATGGCCAGCACGAAACCGGCGGTAAGCATGCCGATGCCCAGCGGCGGGCCCTGAAACAGCGGGCCGATGACCGGCCATTCGCCCAGCGTCTCGTTGAGGAACGGGGTGACGTACTCGGTCATCACCGGCACCAGCACGAACAGGCCCCACATGCCGTAGATGATCGAGGGGATGCCGGCCAGCAGTTCGATGGCGGTACCGATCGGGCCACGCAGCCAGCGCGGCGCGACTTCGGTGAGGAAGAAGGCGATGCCGAAGCTGACCGGCACGGCGATGACCATCGCGATGATCGCAGTGACCAGGGTGCCGTAGATCGGGGCGAGGGCACCGAACTTGTTTTCGACCGGATTCCAGTCGGCGGAGAAGAAGAAGCTCAGGCCCTGCATCTGTAGGGCATGGCGGCCGCCCCACAGCATCGACAGCGCGGCGCAGGCCAGGGCGATCAGGACGAAGATGACGGTGCCGACCAGCACCCATCGGAACAGTTTGTCGTTGCGGGCATCACGCGCATCACGCGTGGACGAGGCGGCTACAGGCTGGGCGATGGCATTCATGGGGACGGCGGGGCCAGGAAGGGGCGGGGCGGTACGGCGTGGAAGAGGCGGTGCCCGCGCGGGGCGGGCACCGTCATATCCATCACTTCAGGTCGGTCGCCCAGTAGGCCTCGATCTGCTTGACCAGTTCGGCCGGCAGCGGCACGTAGTGCAGCTCGTTGGCCTGGGCCTGGCCGTTCTCGAAGGCCCACTTGAAGAAGGCCAGGGTGTCCTGGTTGCGCTTGGCGTCCTTCGGCTGCTTCTGCATCAGCATGAAGTTGGTGGCGGTGATCGGCCACGCCTGCTCGCCCGGGGCGTTGGTGATGACCAGGTTGAAGTCCTTGGCGCTGGCCCAGTCGGCGCTGGCAGCTGCAGCGGCGAAGGTTTCCGCGCTCGGCTCGACCCAGTTGCCGGCCGCGTTCTGCATGGCGGTGTACGGCATGCCGTTCTGCAGTGCGTAGGCCAGTTCGACGTAGCCGATCGAGCCCTTGATCTGCTTCACGTACGAAGCAACGCCTTCATTGCCCTTGCCACCGACGCCGTCCGGCCACTGCACCGAGGTGCCTTCGCCGACCTTGCTCTTCCATTCCGGGCTGACCTTGGACAGGTAGTTGGAGAAGTTGAAGGTGGTGCCCGAACCGTCCGAACGGTGGACCAGGGTGATCTTGCCGTCCGGCAGCTTCACGCCCGGGTTGGCAGCGACGATGGCCGGATCGTTCCAGGTCTTGACCTTGCCCAGGAAGATGTCGGCCAGCAGGGCGCCGCTCAGGCGCAGCTTGCCGGCTTCCAGGCCTTCAATGTTGACCACCGGCACCACGCCGCCGATGGCGGACGGGAACTGGGCCAGGCCGGCCTGGGCCAGCTCTTCGCTGCTCAGCGGCTTGTCGGAGGAACCGAAGTCGACGGTGCCGGCCTTGATCTGGGCGATGCCGCCGCCGGAGCCGATCGACTGGTAGTTGATCTTGGCGCCGGTGCTGGCGTTGTAGTCAGCCGACCACTTGGACACCAGCGGGAAGATGAAGGAAGCGCCGGCGCCGGACACTTCGGCGGTCACCTTGGCACCGGCAGCGGCCGGGGCGGCGGCACCGTCGGCAGCCGGCTGCTGCGCGGCCTGCTTGTCGCCACCGCAGGCCGACAGGCCCAGGGCGATGGCCAGGGAAAGGGCGGCAAGGCCGGCCGAGTGCAGTTTCATGGTCACTCCATAGCGGGGTAGAGCCGACGTCGTCGGCGGATGCGGCTATGAAATGATGTTTTTGTTACAGCCGTATTACGCCCATGACAGAGGTGTACTGGATCACGTTCTGACAAGGGTTTCACGGGGTTGGCCGCGGTCCGGGAGACCCCCGGAGACCCCGGATCTGCGCACCGATATGACGGCCGGGGCTCTACAAACGCTCTTGCCTTTGCGCATGCCTTTCATGACCCCACCGCGCCCCCGATGAACTGTCGAGAGGCGGTGGGCCAGGGCGTGCAGGACCGTCCACGGCATGGATGCCGTGGCCGAGCCCCCAGGGACGGGTTTACGGCGTGTCCTGCACGCCCTGGCCCACCGACTCCCCCACGGATCAGCGAAGGCGCAGCGCTCTTCACGACCAACCCCCCAAAAACAAGAAGAGCGCGAGATCTCGAGGATCTCGCGCCCGGGTGGGATCGGCGGGGGAGAGAGGACCCGCCGATCCCGTTCCTGCGGGGGAACGCGCTTACTTCAGGTTCTGGGTCCAGTACGTTTCGATCTGGCGCACCAGGCTGTCCGGCAGCGGCACGTAGTCCAGCTGGCGGGCCTGCGCGTCACCGTTCTTGTAGACCCAGCGGAAGAACTCCTGGGTCGCCTTGCCGTTGGCGGCGTTCTTCGGGGCCTTCTGCACCAGGATGAAGTTGGTGGCGGTGATCGGCCAGGATTCAGCGCCCGGGGCGTTGGTCATCACCAGGTAGAAATCCTTGGCGTTGGCCCAGTCGGCGCTGGCGGCCGCGGCGGCGAACGAAGTATCGCTCGGCTGCACGAACTTGCCGGCGGCATTCTTCATCGCGGTGTACGAGAGCTTGTTCTGCAGCGCGTAGGACAGTTCAACGTAGCCGATGCCGCCCTTGATCTGCTTCACGTACGCGGCAACGCCTTCATTGCCCTTGCCGCCGATGCCGGCCGGCCACTGCACCGAGGTGCCTTCACCGACCGAGCTCTTCCACTCCGGGCTGACCTTGGACAGGTAGTTGACGAAGTTGAAGGTGGTGCCCGAACCGTCCGAACGGTGCACGACGGTGACCTTGGCGTTCGGCAGGGTCAGGCCGGGGTTCAGCGCGGCGATGGCCGGGTCGTTCCAGGTCTTGATCTTGCCCAGGAAGATATTGGCCAGCACGGCGCCATCGAGCTTCAGCGCGCCCGGGGCGATGCCGGCCACGTTGACCACCGGCACCACGCCACCGATCACCGACGGGAACTGTGCCAGGCCCGAGGCGGCCAGGTCTTCCGGCTTCAACGGCGCGTCGGAGGAGCCGAAATCAACCGTCTTGGCCTTGATCTGCGCAATGCCACCGCCGGAACCGATCGATTGGTAGTTGACCTTCTTGCCGGTCGCGGTGCTGTAGTCGGCCGACCACTTGGACATGACCGGATAGATGAACGAGGCGCCCGCGCCGGTGATATCGGCGGCATTGGCGGCGAACACGGACGATGCGGCCAGGATGGCGACAGCGGCGCGCGACTTGAAGGCGTGGATCACGGGAGAGACTCCTGGGGTGGTGGTCGAGGGGCGGTTGCCCGACGTTTCGGTGCACATTCCATAACGGTTGCGTGACACGCCCGCGTCTGTCATATGACGCGGATGTGACACGCGTCATGAAGGGCGCTGCGGGCTTTATGCCGTGCTGCAGCCCGCGGCGGCGCGGGCAACGTTGCGACGAAGAAGGCACGGCCGGAGCCGTGCCTTCGCGGTCGAACGCAGGCGGCTGGTCTTACCAGAAGAACTGCGCGCGGGCTTCCAGGATGTTCGGGTCGTCGTTGACGAAGCCGCGGGCCGAGGAGCTGTACTTCTTGCTGTCGACCATCACGTAGTTGAGCATCAGCTTGAAGTTCGAGCGCCAGTACCAGTTGGCACCGACGGTCCAGATGTCCATCTTGCCGCCCAGCACGCCATCGACGATCGGCGGACGACCGGCCACCGGGTTGGCGGCGAGGTTGCCGTCGTTCAGATCCATGTGGTCGTAGCGCACGCCCAGCTGCCACTGGCCGCCGGCCGGGTTGTTCGGCAGGCCGGTGCCCGGGGTGCCGCCCTTGTAGCTCCAGGTTTCGCCGGTGACATTCCACACGCCGCTGACGTAATAACCGTCGCTGGTGTAGTTGTCATGGGCGTAACGCTTGGCCTTGCTGGTGTAGTACTCGGCCTGGGCCTTGAACGGGCCCTGGAAGTACATCGCTTCGGCGCCGATGGTGCTCACGCGGTCGGTGTCGGTCATGTTGCCGCCATCGACCAGGCGCGCGGTGGCCAGGTCGGCGTTCGGGCGGGCGCGCACGCGCAGGGTGTCCGCGTCGGTGTCGTAGTCGACGTAGCTCAGGCCGAAGTGCAGGACCTGGCCCTTCTCGTTGATCGGGGCGAAGGTGCCACGCGCGCCGTAGCCGCTGCCATGGGCCAGGTTGCGGGTCAGTTCGCGGCCGAAGGCGCTGGCCGTGATCGACCAGTTGTCCTGGCCATAACTGTAGGCGCCGCCGAGGCGGCGGGCCACGGCGTAGGTGTTGGTGACAGCGGCCTTGGAAATGAAGTCGTTGTTCTTGGTGCTGGACAGCTCTTCCAGGCTGTTGGGCTGCTTGAACTGGCCGACCTGGATGAAGTGGTTGGCGTTGCCCAGCAGCTTGTACTTCACGTTGGTGTCGAGGAACTTGTCGGCCTTGGCGTCATAGCCGACCACCCATTCCACGTTGCCCGGGCCCTTGCCCTTCAGCACCAGCTCGGCGCGACGCAGTTCGAATTCGCTGTTCTTGCCGTTGCCGGCGTCGCCACCGTTGAGGTCGGTCAGGTCGTTGTCGAACCAGTTACCGTCGGCCTGGACCAGGCCTTCGAAGGTGATTTCCGAACCGCCGATCACGTCGATGGCGACTTCGGCGTGTGCAGCCGGCACATACAGCGCAGCAGCCACGGCGACCGTCAGGAGTTGGTGATGCAGTTTCATGGAGAGGAGCCTTGCAGGCAGGTGGGAAGATGCGCGCAGGCTAGATCGTGAAGATTGCGTAAATGTGACAGTTCGCGCACGAGCGCACTCCGCCGCAGGCCCCGTCACGGCAGGGCCCGCTGATGTAAACGCTTGCATGTGACGCTGCCGTTGCGCACGGATTGCAGTACATCCGCGCCATCCGTGGATGCTTTCTCCGATCCTCGACCGGCGGGCTACGCCACGGTTTTTTCCTTGAACCGGCACAGATCGGCAATCACGCATCCCGGGCAATCGGGCTTGCGGGCCTTGCACACGTAGCGCCCGTGCAGGATCAGCCAGTGGTGCGCATCGAGAAGGAATTCGGCCGGAATTGCCTTGACCAGCCGATCCTCGACCTCGCGCACGTTCTTTCCAGGGGCCAGCCCGGTGCGGTTGGCGACGCGGAAGATGTGCGTGTCCACCGCCATCACCGGCTCGCCGAACGCGGTGTTGAGCACCACGTTGGCGGTCTTGCGGCCCACGCCCGGCAGCGCTTCCAGCTCATCGCGATCCCGCGGTACTTCGCCGCCATGCTTTTCCAGCAGGATCGCGCAGGTGGCGATCACGTTCTTTGCCTTGGCGTTGAACAGGCCGATGGTGGAGATGTACTGCTTCAGCCCTTCTTCGCCGAGTGCAAGGATCGTTGCCGGCGTGTTGGCCACCGGGAAGAGGCGGCGGGTGGCCTTGTTGACGCCGACGTCGGTGGCCTGCGCCGACAGTGCCACCGCCACCAGCAGTTCGAACGGCGAACTGTATTCCAGTTCGGTCTTCGGGTGCGGGTTGAGTTCGCGCAGGCGGGTGAACATCTCCACCACGTCGGCACGCGGCATCGCGCCGGCACGCCGCGCCGGGGCGCGTGCGGTCTTCTTCGTGGTGGCCACTACGACTCCTTGCCGCTGGCGCGGGCCTTGGCGCGGGCGAGGATCGCGGCCGCTGCGGCGGGCAGGGCGGGTTTCACGTCGGGCGCCGGGGCCGGGGTGCGCCGCGCATCGCGCTCGGCCTCGCGGCGGGCCAGGCGCACCGCACGGGCGCGGTAGCGTTCGCGTGCAGCCCAGGCGGCATGCAGCTGCTGCTGCGCCTGCTGCAGGCGTTGCGGAAGGTCCGGGTGGCCAGGCAGCAGCTGTTCGTCGCCGGCACGGACGACGTAGTCCATCAGCCCGGCCTGCAGGGCGCCATCGAGATCGTCTGCCTGGACCCGGGCGAACAGCTGCGCGGGGTTGGGTCGGGATGCCATGGCGTCAGCGGTTCTGGAACGCCGGCGGGCGGCGCTGCAGGAAGGCGCTGGTGCCTTCGCGCATGTCCTCGGTGGCGAACAGCAGGCCGAACTGCGCACTTTCGTATTCCAGCCCGGCCTCGAGGCTGCATTCGCCGCCCACGTGCACCGCATCGAGCAGGCCCCGCAGGGCCAAGGGGGCCGAGCGCGCCAGCTGGCGGGCGAGGTCCTGGACGCGCGCGTCCAGTGCGTCGGCCGGCACCACTTCGTTGACGATGCCCAGTTCCAGTGCGCGCGCGGCGTCGATCGGCGCACCCAGCAGGCACAGCTCAAGGGTCGCGGCGCGACCGCACAGGCGCAGCAGCCGCTGGCTGCCGCCGAAGCCGGGAATCAGCCCCAGGTTGATCTCCGGCTGACCGACCCTGGCGGTATCGGCGGCAATGCGCAGGTGGCAGGCCATCGCCAGTTCCAGGCCGCCGCCCAGCGCGAATCCGTTCACGCGGGCGATGACCGGCTTGGGCATGCGTTCGATCTGGCGCATCAGGGCCTGCCCCAGTAGCGAGAAATCACGTCCCTGAACCGCGCTGAGTGTGTTCATTTCGGCGATGTCGGCACCGGCCACGAAGGCCTTGGGGCCGGCGCCGGTCAACACCACCACGCGCACCTCCGGGTCGGTGGCAGCCGCGCTGAACGCCTCGGCCAGGGCCTGCAGGGTCGCGGCGTTGAGGGCATTGAGCTTGTCCGGGCGCTGGACGGTCACGGTGCGGATGGCGCCGTCGTCGGCGACAGCGATCAGGGTATCGGCCACGGGAAAACTCCTGGAACGTTAAAAAAAAGTGATATTGAACTCTGCAAACGCAGACGGGTCATAGCCTGCATCGTGAGTAGCGGTTATACGTTGCGCCCGTTATCCTAACCCGTCGCCTCAGGGCGGCGCAGAACGTCCCTGAGTTACCACCCCTGGAGAACTGTTTGATGAAGTTGCGTTCTATCGCGGTCGCCGTCGCGGCCCTGGCCCTGACGGGCAATGCCTTCGCCCAGGACGTTTCGTCCGAAAAGGGCAAGCTGAGCTACTACTTCGGTTACGACTACGGTAACAACCTGGCGGAGCTGACCGGTCGTGGTGAGCAGCTGGACATCAACTCGGTGGTGAAGGGCCTGCAGGATGCCTACGCCAAGAAGCAGCCGGCGATCACCGCCGAGCAGCTGAAGCCGGCTGTTGAAGCCTTCCAGAAGCGCGAGCAGGGCCGTGCCCAGGCTGCCAAGGCCGAGTACGAAAAGGCTGCTGCCGAAAACAAGACCAAGAGCGATCAGTTCATCGCGGCGAACAAGGCCAAGGCCGGCGTGCAGTCCCTGCCGAGCGGCGTCCAGTACCGCGTGATCGAAGCCGGCAAGGGTGCCAAGCCGACCCAGGCCAGCACCGTGCAGCTGGAAGTGGCCGGTCCGTTCCCGTACGGCCAGCGCCCGACCGAAGCCCGCCCGGCCCAGCAGATCCCGTCGATCAAGGTCAGCGAAGTCGAAATGAAGGCCATGCGCGAGACCCTGCTGCAGATGCCGGCAGGCTCGAAGTGGGAAGTCACCCTGCCGCCGGACCAGGCCTACGGTGCCGACCCGCGCACCCCGTTCCCGCCGAACGTGGCTGTGCAGTTCGAGATCAAGCTGGTCAGCGTCAAGTAAATCGAAGCAGCAGACGAAACGCGCCGGTGACCCCACCGGCGCGTTTTTGTTTGCGCGGTGCGCTGCGCGCCACCTCATCGCGCGCAAATTCAGTCCGATCGCGCTACTGTTGCCGGGTGCAAACAATGGAAGAAACGGCGCGTGTTGTCGCAAGTCCCTGCATCGGAGTGTGCACGCTGGATCCGCACCGGCAATGCACAGGCTGCGGGCGGCATATCGATGAGATCGCGCGGTGGTCGTCGATGAGCAACGAGGAACGCAGCCGCATCCTGCATCGCGCGCAGCCCCTGCGCGAACAACTGCAGCAATCACTGCGTGGCTCACTGGCCGACCACCAGCGACTGATGCGTGCACTGCACCCACTGGCCCAACCGCCGGCCGGCGACGGCTGGAACCGCAGTGAGCTGATCGACCTGCTGCCGCCCGGTCCCCCCGTGGAAGCTGCGGTGCTGGCCGGCATCGTGCCGCGCGCCAACGGCGCACAGGTGATCCTCACCCGTCGCACGGAAACCCTGCGCACCCATGGTGGCCAGGTGGGATTCCCCGGCGGCCGTACCGAACCCGATGACCGCGATGCACTGGCGGCCGCACTGCGCGAGAGCCAGGAAGAAATCGCGTTGGCGCCCGGCCAGGTGCAGCCGCTGGGGTATCTCGATCCCTTCGTGACGATCACCGGCTACCGGGTCACGCCGGTGGTGGCGGTGGTCGATCCGGATTTCATACCGGTGCCGCAGCCCAGCGAAGTGGCCGAAGTGTTCGAGGTGCCGTTGGCGTACCTGATGGCGGCCGACAACCTGCACCAGGTCGAAATCAATCATCGCGGCCGCGTCCGCCACGTCCTCGAATATGGCTGGCCAGGCCAGCGTATCTGGGGCGCAACTGCCGCCATCCTCTACAACCTGCGTCGCCGCCTGGAGCAAGTGCAATGAAGCCGATCGATCCGCCGTGGACCACTCTGGTCGATGTCGCCAGCCTGGCTGCTGCATTGGGTGAAGGCGTACGTGTCGTCGACGCACGTGCTACCGCCAGCACCGCCCTGCGCGTGGTCGATGCCCGTGCTTCGCTGGCCGATCCGCAGGCTGCCGGTAGCCAGTATCTGGCAGGGCATGTTCCGGGCGCGGTGCATGCCGATCTCAACCGCGACCTGTCCGATCTGGGCCGCGTCGGACATGGCCGGCACCCGCTGCCGGACAGCGATGCGTTCGCCGCCAAGCTCGGCACGTGGGGCATCGGTCCCGACACCCAGGTTGTGGTCTACGACGGCAGTGACGGCAGCATGGCCGCCTCGCGCCTGTGGTGGCTGCTGCGCCTGATCGGGCATGCCAAGGTGGCTGTGCTCGATGGTGGCATCGCCGCCTGGCAGGCCGCCGGTCACACCCTGGCCACCGGCCAGGGCGAAGTGACCGCACTGCCGGCTTACCCGGGCCGTTTCGATACTACCCAGATCGCCAATGCCGATGAAATTACCGCCCGGCTGAAGCACGCGCCGGGTTGGCTGGTCGATGCACGTGCGGGCGAACGCTTCCGCGGCGACGTCGAGCCGCTGGATCCGGTCGCCGGCCACGTACCGGGCGCGGTCAACCGCCCGTTCGCATTGAACGTGCTCGACGGCCACCTGCGCGACCCACAGGAGCTGCGCGCCGAACTGCAGGGCGTGATCGGCAATCGTGATCCGCAGCAGGTGGTGCTGATGTGTGGTTCGGGCGTGACCGCCTGCCATCTGCTGCTGGCGATGGAAACGGCGGGCCTGTCCGGCGCGCGCATCTACGCCGACTCGTGGAGCGGCTGGGTGAGCGACAGCAGCCGCCCGGTCGCCACTGGCACCTGAGCCGCGTGGGGTCGGACCCGTTTCCCAGTGGGAAACGGCTCTGACCCCCTTGTGCCCGATTCGCACGCAAAGAGCAGTCGAGCGCGGCTCGACTCTACAAAAGCCCATTCTGATCGATTCGATCCCGTGCCGACCAACGGTCGGCACCCACCAACAGCAGCGGGAATCTGTCGAAGGCGGGGTGGGTCCGGTTGCGGGGGCGTGAGCCGCATGGATGCGGCGACCGAGCTTACATGGACGTACTTGCAGCGTCCCCCGCAACCGGATCCACCCCGCCTCCCCTCAGGAGGTCAGCTTCTGCTGTTGCTCTGGCTTCGGCTTCTGCAGGTGCAGGGCGCCGCCCTGCCGCTTACTCCAACCCCTGCAGCGGCACCTTCGCCAGGATCCGCGCCCACGGGAACAGCGGCCCCGGATCGCGCTTGCGTGCCACCCTCAGTGCCGCGTCGTCGCTGGCTGGCACCTGCTCCAGGTCCAGCTGGTCGTGCCCGGCAATCCGCCGCAGCGACGGGTAGCGCGCTACCAGCGCCAGCAACAGCTGCTCCAGCGCCTGCAGCTGTGCTTCGGTGTAGGGCTCGTCCATCGCCTGCTGGCGGCTGTCGAACCAGTGCGGGTAGCGCCCGGTGTTGACCAGCTCGATTCCCAGCGTATGTGCGTTCATGCCGCGCACGTGGTGGGCCACGCGTTCCGGTGCCACGTACTGCACTACGCTGCCATCGCGGTCGATGTAGAAGTGGCCGCTGTTGCCGGCACCGCTGTCGTACAGCACGCGCTCGCCGTAATCGCGGGCCATCGCCAGATCGGGCAGCTCGGTGCAGTGGATCACCACCATCTCCAGCGTGGCCGGGTCGCGCAGCGGCAGGCGGTCTTCGTAAGGCAGGGGCTGCAGCTGCAGGCCGGGCAGGAGCGGGTTGGGCATCCGGCGATGCTAGCATTGCGGCATGAACCTGCCTCCCTTTTCCTCGTTGGCCCGCTCGCACGGAGCACGTGCATGAGCCGCGGCCACTGCATCCTGTCGCATGGCTTCGAGAGCGGCCCGGAAGCGACCAAGGTCACCGCACTGGCGGATGTGGCGCAACGGCTGGGCTGGACCCACGAGCGCCCGGACTACACCGACCTGGACGCGATGAGCGAGGTCAGCCGCGTAGGCGACGTACCGACCCGCCTGCGCCGCCTGGTCGAGCGCACCGCCATCGCGGCACAGCAGGGCCCGGTGGTGCTGGCGGGCTCCAGCCTGGGCGCCTACATCTCGGCCATCGCCTCGCTGCAGGTGCCGGTGGCCGGCCTGTTCCTGATGGTGCCGCCGACCACCATGGGACCGATGCCGGCGCTGGATGCCGCCGCGGTGCCGACCACGGTGGTGCAGGCCTGGCATGACGACGTAGTGCCGGCCGCCGGGGTGATCGCCTGGGCGCAGGCGCGTTCGGCACAGCTGCTGCTGGTCGACGATGGCCACCGCCTGGAGCACCACGTGGAGGCCTCCGCGCAGGCCTTCGAGCGCCTGCTGCGCCAGCTGTGAAGCCCGGGCGCACGGCGCGCCCGCCCGCATTGACTACAATGGCAGCCCCGCCGCCCCCGGCGCGGGCCTGCCGGCCGTGACTACGGCCCTCCTTTCCGACTGGCCCGGCTCCTGTGCCGCGCCCGACCACCTGCGAACCGATCCCGTGAAATTCTTCGTCTCCTGCGCCAAGGGCCTGGAATACCTGCTTGCCGATGAACTGTCGGCCCTGGGCCTTGGCAAGGCCACTGCCACCATTGCCGGCGTCAACGCCGAGGGCGAACTGGAGCAGGCGCTGCGGATCGTGATGTGGTCGCGCCTGGCCAGCCGCGTGCTGTGGCCGATCGACGAGTTCGAATGCCCGGACGAGCAGGCCCTGTATGACGGCGTGCGTGCGCTGCCGTGGCACGAGCACATCAAGCCGGAGATGACCCTGGCGGTGGACGCGCACGTGTCCGGCGACAAGATCACCCACGCCCGCTTCGCCGCGCAGCGGATCAAGGACGCCATCGTCGACCGCATGCGCGACGAGGGCCTGGAGCGGCCATCGGTCAACACCGACCTGCCGGATGTGCGCGTCAACCTGTCGCTGCGCAAGGGTCGTGCCTCGCTGTCGATCGACCTCGGCGGCGGCCCGCTGCATCGCCGTGGCTGGCGCGGGGCCGCCCACGAGGCACCGCTGAAGGAAAACCTGGCCGCCGCGTTGCTGCTGCGCGCTCAGTGGCCGCGCCTGCACGCCGCCGGTGGTGGCCTGCTGGACCCGATGTGCGGCAGCGGCACGCTGCTGATCGAAGGCGCGCTGATGGCCGCCGACGTTGCTCCCGGCCTGATGCGCCATGGCAGCCTGCCGCCGAGCCGCTGGCTGGGCTTCGACAGGGCCGCCTGGAAGACCATCCAGAGCGAAGCGCGTGACCGTGAGGCCGCGGGCCTGGCCGCGCTGAAGCCGGTCATCCACGGCAGCGACATCGACCCGACCGCGATCCAGGCGGCGCGCGAGAACGCTGAGGTCGCGGGCGTCGCCCATGCGATCCGCTTCACCCGCGCCGATGTGGCCGATCTGGCCGCGCCGGAGCAGGGGATCGGTGCGGTGGTCTGCAACCCACCGTACGACGAGCGCCTGGCCGCCGACCCGGCGCTGTACCGTGCGCTGGGCAACGCCCTGCAGAAGGCCGTGCCGCAGTGGCGTGCCAGCCTGCTGTGCGGCAACGACGAGCTGGCCTTCGCCACCGGCCTGCGCGCGGGCAAGAAGTACCAGATGTTCAACGGCGCGCTGGAATGCGCGCTGATCGTCTGCGATCCGATCGCCGTGCCGGGGCGTGATCCGGCACAGCCGCGGGAGCTGAGCGAAGGCGCGCAGATGGTGGCCAACCGCCTGCGCAAGAACCTGAAGAAGTTCAAGAGCTGGCGTGCCCGCGAGGACATCACCTGCTTCCGCGCCTACGACGCCGATCTGCCGGAGTACGCGGCGGCCATCGATGTCTACGAGGAAGACGGTGGCAAGCGCCGTACCTTCCTGCACGTGCAGGAATACGCCGCACCGGCGGCGATTCCCGAGAACGACGTGCGCCGCCGCCGCAACGAGCTGCTGGCGGCAGCGCGCGAAGTGTTCGGCGTGCCGCCGGAGCAGGTCTCGATGAAGTCGCGCGAGCGCGGCAAGGGTGGCAGCAAGTACGGCCGCTTTGAACAGCGTGACGAATTCATCGTGGTGCGTGAGAACAACGCGCTGCTGCAGGTGAATCTGTTCGACTACCTGGACACCGGCCTGTTCCTCGACCACCGCCCGCTGCGCCGGATGATGGCCGAGCAGGTGCGTGGCAAGCGCTTCCTCAACCTGTTCTGCTATACCGGCGTGGCCAGCGTGCAGGCCGCGGTGGCCGGAGCCGCCAGCACCACCAGCGTCGACCTGTCGGCGACCTACCTGCAGTGGTGCTACGACAACCTGGCGCTGAACGGGCAGGGCGGAAGCCAGCACCTGCTGGTACAGGCCGATGCGATGGCGTGGCTGGAAGGCGACCGTGGCCAGTACGACGTGATCTTCTGTGACCCGCCGACCTTCTCCAACTCCGCACGCGCCGATGACTTCGACGTGCAGCGCGAGCAGCTGAAGCTGCTGCGTGCGGCGGTGGCGCGCCTGGCGCCGGGCGGCGTGCTGTACTTCTCCAACAACTTCCGCCGCTTCAAGCTGGAAGAAAACGCCATTGCCGAGTTCGCCCAGTGCCGCGAGATCACCGCGCGCACGATTGGTCCGGACTTCGAGCGCAATGCGCGCATCCACCGCGCGTGGGAACTGAAGCGGTTGGGTTGAGCCGATGCCCGGGGTCGGATCCCTTGCGCGAAGCGCAGGGGCTCTGACCCCATCCGGATCTACGTACCAGGGGGCAGAGCCCTTGCGCTGTGCGCAAGGGATCCGACCCCGATGGCTCTGCTACACCAACGCCGCCAGCAGCCCGGCCACGGGCAGCGCGATCGCCAGCGATGCGATCCACTTTGGCCGGTACGGGTACAACCCGAACGACAGCACCACGCCACCCAGCGTCATCGTGCCCAGCCACAGCACCGGGCCCATCGCCCAGCCGTGGTCGACCACGCATAGTGCGAACGCCACCGTCAGCAAGGCCCAGCCCAGTACCCGCCACTGCATGCGTCGTGCCGACGAGGCTGCAGCCTTGCCGTGCAGGTCGTGCTGGTGCTTTTCCATCGCCAGCGACAACGCGGTGAACGCAGAGAACGAAAGGGTCAATGCCAGCAGCATCATGCGCTGGCCTCCGCTTCGGCGGTTTCCGCAGCGTCCACCGCGGCCTTGGGTGCCGCCGCAGCGGCACGCTTCTTCTTTTCGGCCGCAGACAGCGGTGGCGTCCAGCGCTGCATGCGCCAGCCGCACAGCGCCAGCATCGCACCGAACGCGATCATCGACAGATCGACGCCGGCCAGCACCCAGTCGCCGTTGCGCAGGGTGACGCCAAGGTGGGCCTGCGTGGTCAGCGCATTGACCGCCGGCACCAGCGCGAACGCGGCCGCGCCCAGGTACAGCTGCCAGGCCCACATCATCCGCTTCGGCCAGATGAAGGCGGCCAGCAGCGCACCGCCCCAAGCGTAGAAGAACACGTTGGCTTCCGCACTCGAGCGCTCGGCAATGTCCAGCGGCAGCAGACGGTTGCCCCAGAAGTAGGCGGCAAAGGCAATCGGCAGGCCAGCCACGGTGCCGATGTTCAGCGCGTCGACCAGCCGCAGGCCGAAGCCGATGCGGCCGCTCTTGGCATGCTTGGGCCGTTCCTTCACTGCCCACAGCACCACGCCGCTGGCCACCATCAGGCAGCCGACCAGGCCGGACAGGAAGAACAGTGCGCGCAGGCCCCAGTCGGCGAAGCGCGCCAGGTGCAGGCCGTACAGCACGCCACGGGTGGCGGTGGCGCCGCCGGAAGGGGGCGTTTCCCCCAGCAACGTGCCGTTGACCATGTCATAGCGCAGCGCCGGGGTGTCGGTGGACAGGCGCTTGCCGTCGCGCTGGCGGATGTCGATCACCGCATTGGCCGCGCCCGGGTTGGACACGGTGAAGCCGGCCACTTCCACGCCGTGCCAGTGGGCGCGGGCGCTGTCCAGCAATTGCGCGATCGGCAGCGGCGCGGCGCGGCCTTCGGCCGGCGCGGTCACTTCCGGCATGCCGCCGAAGGCTTCGCCGAAGAACTTGTCCTCGTCCTGCGGATAGGCGACCTTCACGCCCCACGGCAGGTACATGATCATCAGGGTGACGATGCCGGTATAGGTGATCATCGCGTGGTAGGGCAGGGCCATCACCGCGCTGACGTTGTGGAAATCGAGCCAGGAACGCAGGCCCTTGTCCTTGCGGAAGGTGAAGAAGTCCTTGAAGATTTTCTTGTGGGTGATGACGCCGGTGATGATCGCCACCAGCATGAACATTGCGCAGAACCCCACCAGGTAGCGTGCCCACAGCACCGGGATGTAGTGCAGGTCGAAGTGCAGACGGTAGAAGAAATCACCGCCACGCGTTTCGCGTGCCTTCAGTGCCTGGCCGGTGTTGGGGTCCAGCGTGGCATCACCAAAACCACCGCGGCGGCCACGGCTGGGGTCGGCCAGCTCCGGTGGCAGCCGCCAGAACATCTGCATGGCCGGGTTGCGCGGCTGCGGCAGGGTGACGAACCAGTTCTCGGCCTGCGCGGCGTTGGCCTGCAGGTAGTCCACCGCGCGCTGCGCGGCGACATCGATGCTGACGTTGCTGGAGGGCAGCTCCGGGCGCATCCAGCGGCTGATTTCCTCGCGGTAGTAGCTGGCCGTGCCAGCCATGAAGATCAGCAGCAGCAGCCAGCCGACCAGCAGGCCGGTCCAGGTGTGCAGCCAGGCCATCGACTGGCGGAATCCGTTCTTCATGCCCAGGCCCCCAGCATGCGCGCGACGACTGCCATCAGCAGGGTGGGCGCGAGGATGCCGACCCACGCACGCAGCGCACTGCGGGTGGCGAACGCCCACAGCGGCGCGCAGGCGGCCACCAGGATCGCCAGCAGCATCCCGGTCAGCACGGTCTGCCCGCGCGCACCGGGCAGGGCCACTGCGCAGAACACGCTGGTTACCGAGGCCAGCGCGTAGCCGCCGAAGATCGCCGCCAGCGAGCGTGACAGCACGCTCCAGCGCGGGTTGGAGAAGAAGGTGCGGGGGCTGGCGGTTGCGGGCGAGCGGTCCACGGCATTCCTGCAGGTTTCAGTGAAAAGGAACCGGCGCACCGCAGCGCGCCGGGGTTGGCCCTCCGTGGCCGGGCGCCGGTCGCAGAACCGGTGCCATCCATCGAGGATCAGAGCTTCCAGCGCAGTGTCATCGTCACATTGCGCGGTTCGCCCCAGAACACGCCGTCATAGAAACCGACGCGGTTGTAATACTTCTTGTCCAGCAGGTTGTTCACGTTCACCTGCGCGGTGAAGTTCTCGTTGAAGCGATAGCCCGCCGACAGGTTGAGCAGGTAGATGTCGCCTTGTTCGATTGCCACCCGGTCGCGCTTGCCGCTGGTCAGGAAATCCGCACGCGGCTTGTTGCTCAGGCTCCAGATACCGCTCTGCCAGGTGGCGCCACCGCCCAGCCAGAAGCGGCCTTCAGCGCCGCCCGGTCGCCAGCTGGCGTTGAGGCGGAACAGATCGACCGGGATGACGGTGTTCTGGCGCACGCCCTGCGCATTGCGGCTGACGGTGTGGGTAAAGCCGGCCGCCAGGTTCCAGTTCTCGCCAAGGCTGCCTTGTGCTTCGATCTCCCAGCCCTTGACCTTGTTGCCCTTGCCGGTGGAGCGGTAGGCACTGGCCCCTCCCGGCAGCGAGTTTTCCGGCACCGAGTCATCGAGCTCGGCAACGTTGTCCTTCTGGCCCTTGAACACGGCCGCGGAAGCATTCAGCAGACCGTCGAAGAACTCGGCCTTGACGCCGGCTTCCCACATGTCACCGACCACCGGTTCAAGATAGTTGTTGTCCCGGTCACGGTAGTTCTGCGGCTGGAAGATGTCGGTGTAGCTGACGTAGCCGCTGAAGTAGCGGTTGAAGTCGTAGATGAAGCCGGCATACGGAGTGAGCGAGTCGTCCGGCTTGTAGCCGCCGCGCCGCGTATCGGTCAGGCGACCGGCGGCGTCATGGGTGTAGTTCCAGGTGCGCGTTTCCCAGCTGCCGTAGCGCGCGCCGAGCACCGCGGTCAACGGATCGGCCAGCTGCAGGCGCGTCGCCAGATAGGCCGCGCGCTGGCGCAATTCGTCTTCAGAAGCCAGATAGCCCAGGCGGGTGACCTGCAGCGGCGCGACGTCGCCGTTCCAGCGGTGCCAATCCGGTACACGGGTGTAGCTGTCCGGGTAGGCAGCGGTGTCGGTGGCAGGCACTTCACCCTTGCGCACCGATTGGCCGAAACCGAGCACCAGCTCGTGTTCCCGGCCGAACAGCCGGAACGGACCACCGACGTTGAAGTCGAACACCTGCATGTCGCCGTTCTCGCCGAAGCTGCCGACGAAGGCGCTGATGCCGCTGCCATCGGCATTCGGGTAGCCGGAGGCCCCGTACCACACCGCACCGTCGGTTTCGCGCTTGGAGCGGGTATAGGCGGCCTTCGCGGTCCAGCCGTTGCCCAGCTGCTGTTCAAGGCGTGCGAATGCGCTCTTTTCGATGATCGGCCAACTGCTCCAGCGTGCGGACAGGTTGGTCGAGCGCGGCAGGTTGGCGGGCTGGCCATCGGACCCCCAGTACGGCACCACGCCCCAGGTCACGCCCGTGGTGCGCGGCGACTGGTACTCGTAGCCGGCCTCGAGCAGGGTCGTGTCGGTAATGTCGGCCTGGACGATGCCGTAGAACACGTCCTTGTCCAGTTTGTAGACATCGCGGAACGAGTCGCTCTGCTGTTTGGCCGCCACCACGCGCGCGCGGATGCGGCCGTCGAGCGCAACCGGGCCACCGAGGTCGGCCTCCAGGCGCTGGTTGCCCCAACGCCCGAGGGTCAGGTTGGCGCTCATCTGGAAGCTGTCGGTAGGACGCTTGCGCACGAAGTTGATGGTGCCGGAGGGATCGCCGGCACCGGTGGTCAGGCCGGTTGCGCCGCGCACCACTTCGATGCGGTCGTAGATCACGCTGTCGGTGTTGGTCTTGATGTAGCCACCGAAGGTATTGAGCATCCCATCGACCTGGAAATTGGTGATGTTGTAGCCGCGCGAGACGTAGTTGATGCGCTCGCTGTCGGTGACCGATACCGCCACGCCGGTGACCTGGCCCATCACATCGGACAGCGAGAACAGGCCCATGTCGTCCAGGCGCTGGCGGGTGACCACGGTCATCGACTGCGGCGTCTGGCGCAGCGACAGGCCAAGCTTGGTGGCCGTGCTGGCACGCTTGACCGTATAGCTGTCGACGATATCGCCGTCAGCGGTGACCTGGACCGTATCCAGCGTGCGCGCGGAAGGATCGGCAGTGCCGTCGGCGTGGGCCAGCGGGGCGATCATCAGTGCGGTCACGGCCAGGGCCAGCAGAGTGGGACGAGGGAGGTTCAGCGGCGTTGCCATCGGTGCGATTCCATGCAGGACGAAACAGGCGATGGAATGCGCAGACGCAGCCGCCGCGTGCTTCGCGCACGCCGCCCCGCGAGTCCCATCGACGGTGCGCCGCCCGCTTGGTGCGGGCGACCCGGTAGTCGGGGGATGTACACGGGCGAAGGGGCGGGTGGGTGCGTGCTTCCGTGCCCCGCTTGGCTAAGCGTACAACCGATCAGCAAATGATAGGCATTCGCATTTCGTTAATCAAGCGTGACGGATTCTCCCCACGCAGGGCGTGCATCGACAGCCGGATGGGTTCCTAGAACCTGAACACCACCGTCGCCGCATGCAGCAACAGGCCGATCAGCCCGCCTACCAGTGTGCCGTTGAAGCGGATGAACTGCAGGTCGCGGCCCACGCTCAGTTCCAGCTGCTCGACCAGGTGCCGCTCGTCCCAGCTCTTCACGGTCTGCGCGATATGCGTGGTCACGCCCTCGCGCAGGCGGCCGGTCAGGCGCTGCGCACCCTCCAGCAGGTGCTGGTTGAGGGCCTCGCGCAGGGCCGGGTCGGCCTGCAGGCTGCTGCCCAGCGAGGCCAGGCTGCGCTGCAGGTGGCCGACCAGCGCCGAGTCCTCGCGCTGCAGGTCCGCGCGCAGGCCGGCGTGGATGCGCGCCCACAGCCCCTGCACGTACTCCTGCAGGGCCGGGTGGTCGATCATTTCCTGCTTGAGCTGTTCGATGCGCTCGGCCAGGGCCGGGTCCTCGCGCAGGCGCTGCACGTAGTTCTGCAGCCAGCTTTCGTAATCCTGGCGCAGCGGGTGCTGCGGCTCGGCCAATACCTGCTGCAGTTCTTCCAGCACTGCCCGCGCCAGGCGCTCGGCCAGGCTGTCGCCAATCTCGTCGATCGGCTTGACCCAGTTCACCGTGCTCGACAGCGTCGGCCATTCGCGCTGGATGTAGCGCACGATCAGCTGCGATGCGCGTTCCTTCACCTCTGGCTGCTCCAGCCAGCGCCCCAGGCGCTGCAGGCCCTCGTCCAGCACGCGCTGGTGGCGCCCGTCGGCGGTCAGCAGGGCCAGCAGCTCACCGGCGGTGGCGGCGGCATTCCACTGCCGCAACTGCTGCACCACGAAGGCATGCAGCTGCCGGCGCACCGCGGTTTCGTCGAAGAAGTCCAGTGCCTGCAGGGCCCAACCACGGGCCATGTCGGCCAGCATCCGCGAGCGCGCCGGGTCGGCCAGCCAACTGCCGAGACGGCTGGCCGGATCGAACACCTGCAGCTTGGCCAGCAGCACCTGCGGTTCCAGGAACTGGTCGCGCACGAACAGGGCGAGGCTGTCGCCGATGCGTTCCTTGCTGCGCGGGATGATCGCGGTGTGCGGAATCGGCAGGCCCATCGGCCGCCGGAACAGGGCAACGACGGCGAACCAGTCGGCCAGTGCGCCCACGGCTGCGGCCTCGCAGAACGCCGAGACCCAGGCCCAGATGCCGCGTTCGCCTTGCCAGTGGCTGACCGCGAAACCGGCCAGCATCAACAGCAGCAGGCCCAGCGCGAGGGCTTTCAGGCGCCGCAGCTGTGCGCGGCGCGGATCGTGGGCAGGCGTCATGCCTGAAGTCTACCTGCCAGCGGATGAGCAACGGGTAGTGCCAGCCGCTGGCCGGCATCGGCAACGCACCCGGAACGTTCATGGGGTTGCCGGCCAGCGGCCGGCACTACCCGCTGGTTCAGAGTGCTTCGAGCTGCTTGCGCAGCGCGGCCAGCTGCGCGCGCAGGGTGTCGTTCTCGCGGGTCAGCGCGACCACGCGGCGGCGCAGTGCCGGTGCATCCTCGCCCAGCTGCTCCAGCGCCGACAGAACCTCCGCGTCGCGGCTGGCGATCTGCTCCTCGTCCACTTCCTCGAAGTCCATCTCGGCCGGTTCAGGCTTTGGCGCGCGCGGCTTGCGCTTGGACTCGCGCACGCGCTTGGCGGCCTGCTTCAGCTCGTCCTTGCCACCGGCGGCGGCGGCACGCTGCTCGTCTTCCGGCAGGTCGGCCACGGCGGCGGCAGCGCTGATCGAGATCACGCCGGCCTTCACCGCTTCCACCACCTCGGCCGCGGCCTGGGCATGGATGCGTTCGATCATGCCGACCTGGCTGGTGCTCAGCTTGGCCTCGCGGGCCAGTTCGGCGCGGCTGATCTTCGGTGCCGGTTCCCACGGCGGGCTGTCCTCGCCGGCATCCTCGGCGACGTCGGCGGTGCCATCGCTCTCGCGCTGCAGCTGCGCCTGCTCGACCTGCTTGCGGGCGGCCAGGATGTCGCGCTTGCGCAGCGCCAGCACGCCGCGCTGGAAGTCGGACACGCTGCGCCGGCCCAGGTGCTGTTCGATCATCCACAGGTGCACGTCTTCCATGCTCTGGAAGCGGGTGTTCTGCACGGTGTTGAAGGGCAGGCCGTGCTTCTGGCAGATGCCGAAGCGGTTGTGGCCGTCGACCAGCACATCGCCCCACAGCACCAGTGCATCGCGGCAGCCTTCGGCCAGGATGCTGCGCTCCAGCGCGTCATGTTCGTCCGCGGTCAGCGGGTCGATGTAGGCCTTCAGTTCTTCTTTGACGACGATATCCATGGGCACGGCAGCGAGCAGGAGCGGAACCGCCGATTGTACCCGCTCGCTACCCCCGGCCAGGGCTCAGGCGGTGGCCCGGATCATCTCGCCCAGGGTGCCGGTGATCTGGTCGATCTGCGCCTTGTCCACGATCAGGGGCGGCGACAGCGCGATGATGTCGCCGGTACAGCGCACCAGCAGCCGGCCATCGTGGAAGCAGCGCCGGAACACCTCGTAGCCACGGCTGCCGGGGGCATCGCGGCGCGGCGCCAGTTCGACCGCGCCGACCAGCCCGAAGTTGCGGATGTCGATCACGTTGGGCAGGCCCTGCAGGGCATGCAGGCGTTCCTGCCAGTATTCGCCCAGTTCGATGGCACGCTCGAACAGGCGTTCCTCGGCATAGACCTCCAGCGTGGCCAGCGCTGCGGCGCACGCCAGCGGATGGCCCGAATAGGTATAGCCATGGAACAGCTCGATGGCCTGTGGCGGTGCCTGCATCAGGGTTGCATGCACGGCGTCGCTGGCCAGCACGCCGCCCAGCGGTACTGCACCGTTGCTGACCGCCTTGGCGAAGGTCAGCAGGTCCGGGGTGACCCCGAAGCGCTGCGCAGCGAACGGCATGCCGACCCGGCCGAAGCCGGTGATGACTTCGTCGAACACCAGCAGGATGCCGTGGTGATCGCACAGTTCGCGCAGGCGCTGCAGGTAGCCCGGCGCGGGCAGGATCACCCCGGCCGACCCGGCGATGGGTTCGACGAATACGGCGGCAATCGTCGAGGCATCATGCAGCGCGATCAGTCGTTCCAGGTCGTCGGCCAGCTCCGCGCCCTGGCGTGGCAGGCCCCTGCTGAACGCATTGCGCTGCAGGTCCAGGGTATGCCGCAGGTAGTCGACGCCGCCCAATTGCAGGCCGAACGCTTTGCGGTTGTTGGGCAGTCCGCCCAGCGCCATGCCGCCGAAACCGACCCCGTGGTAGGCCTTCTCGCGGCTGATGAAGCGGGTGCGCTGGCCCTCGCCACGCTGGCGGTGATAGGCCAGCGCGATCTTCATCGCGGTATCCACCGCCTCGGACCCGGAGCTGGTGAAGAACACATGGTTGAGCGGGGCAGGTGCCAGCGCGGCCAGCCGCTGCGCCAGCGCGAAGGCCGGCGGCGAGCCCATCTGGAAGGCTGGCGAGTAGTCGAGGGTGCGTGCCTGCTCGACGATGGCCTCGACGATGCGCGGTCGTGCGTGGCCAGCATTGCAGCACCACAGGCCGGCGGTGCCGTCGAGGATCTGGCGGCCGTCGACATCTTCGTAATGCATGCCTTCGGCGCGTACCAGCATGCGCGGGGCGGCCTTGTACTGGCGGTTGGCGGTGAACGGCATCCAGTACGCGTCCAGTGACTCAGGGCGCTGGGTGGCCAGGTCGTGCAGGTCGCTTTCGGGACGCTTCATGCCAGCTCCATCGGGTCCGATGCGACGAATGTAGCGCAGCCGCGTCACGGTGGAGTCGCGGCGGTCCCGGTATAACCAAGGCTCGTTGAATGTTGGAGCTTCCCATGGCCGATTTCCCCGACCGCAGCCACTGGCAGGCGTTGGCGCTTCAGCTGTCGATACCCGGCCAGGCCTTCATCGACGGCCGTTATGTCGATGCGGCCAGCGGTGCCCGTTTCGACTGCATCAGCCCGATCGACGGACGTGTGCTGGGGGCGGTTGCCGACTGCGACGCGCAGGACGTGGAACGTGCGGTACTGGCCGCGCGGCGCAGCTTCGAGGCGGGGCACTGGGCACAGGCCAGTCCGGCCCACCGCAAGCGCGTACTGCAGGCCCTGGCCGCACTGGTTGAAACGCACGCCGATGAACTGGCGCTGCTGGAAACCCTGGACATGGGCAAGCCCGTGCGTGACGCCCGCCGTATCGACCTGCCCGGCGTGGTGCGCTGCCTGACCTGGACTGCCGAGGCCGTGGACAAGCTGTATGGCGAGGTCGCGCCCACCGGTCCGCACGAACTGGGACTGATCACCCGCGAGGCGGCGGGCGTGGTGGCGGCCATCGTGCCGTGGAATTTCCCGTTGCTGATGGCCTGCTGGAAGATCGCGCCGGCGCTGGCGATGGGCAACTCGGTGGTGCTCAAGCCTTCGGAGCGGTCGCCGCTGAGTGCGCTGCGGCTGGCGGCGCTGGCCATCGAGGCTGGGCTGCCGGAGGGCGTGCTGAACGTGCTGCCCGGCCACGGTGCGCGCGTCGGTGAACCGCTGGCCCTGCACATGGACGTGGATGTGCTGGCGTTCACCGGTTCCACCGCCACCGGCGCAAAGCTGCTGGAGTATTCCGGCCGGTCCAACCTCAAGCGGGTCTGGCTGGAGTGTGGCGGCAAGAGCCCGCACGTGGTGTTCGCCGACGCTCCCGATCTGGACGCGACGGCCAAGGCCGTGGCACAGGGTATCTTCTTCAACCAGGGCGAGGTCTGTACCGCCGGTTCGCGGTTGCTGGTACAGCGCTCGATCCGCGAGGATTTCGTGCACCAGGTGGTTGCCTACGGCCAGCACATGCAGCCGCGCCACCCGCTGGACGCCGACGCACCGATGGGCGCGCTGGTGGATGCCGCGCATCTGCACAAGGTGATGGGGGATATCGCGCGTGCCGAAAGCGAGGGCGCCCGCTTGCTGCTGGGCGGTCATCGCGCCGAGGTCGAGGCAGGTGGTTGCTATGTGCAGCCCACCGTGTTCGACCAGGTGAGCCCGGACCAGGCACTGGCGCGCGAGGAAGTGTTCGGGCCGGTGCTGGCTGTGCTGGGCTTCGATGACGAAGCCGAAGCGGTGCGCCTGGCCAACGACAGCCGCTACGGCCTCGCCGCCGGGCTGTGGACCCGCGATCTGGGCCGTGCCCATCGCGTGGCGCGCCAGCTGCGTGCCGGCAGCGTCTGGGTGAATGGCTGGGATGGCGGCGACATGACCGCACCGTTTGGAGGCTACAAGCAGTCCGGCAACGGGCGGGACAAATCGCTGCATGCGTTCGACAAGTACAGCGAGATCAAGGCCACCTGGATCCAGCTGTAACGACGCGGCTGCTCGACGCTGCAGAAGAATGGCGCCTGCCATCCTGGTTGGCATCGGTGTCGGCTGAAACCATCGCCCCGTGCGGCCACCGGCCCGTGGCAGAATCGGGCGATCCGCCGTTACCCGTGTTGCCGATGTCGACGATCACCGCTGCCGCGCCGCCCGTGAATTCTCCCCGCCGTGTCCTGCTGGCCAGCCTGATCGGCACCACCATCGAGTTTTTCGATTTCTACATCTACGCCACGGCCGCAGTGCTGGTGTTCCCGCACCTGTTCTTCCCGGACAGCAGCGAACAGGCTGCCCTGCTGCAGTCACTGGCAACCTTCGCGGTGGCGTTCATCGCACGCCCGGTGGGCTCGGCGGTGTTCGGCCATTTCGGCGACCGAATCGGCCGCAAGGCTACCCTGGTCGCTGCGCTGCTGACCATGGGCCTGTCGACGGTGCTGATCGGCCTGCTGCCCACCCATGCGCAGATCGGGCTGTGGGCACCGGCGCTGCTGGCGCTGTGCCGTTTCGGCCAGGGCCTGGGGCTGGGCGGCGAGTGGGGTGGGGCGGTGCTGCTGGCCACCGAGAACGCACCACCGGGCAAGCGCGCCTGGTACGGCATGTTCCCGCAGCTGGGCGCACCGCTCGGCTTCCTGTTGTCGGCCGGCATCTTCCTGGTGCTCGGCCGCTGCCTGAGCCAGGCCGATTTCCTGCAGTGGGGCTGGCGCATTCCGTTCGTGGCCAGCGCGTTGCTGGTCGGCCTTGGCCTGTGGGTGCGCCTGAACATCCACGAGACACCGGATTTCAAGAAGGCGCTCGAACGCAAGGCGCCGGTACGGCTGCCGATGTGGACGGTACTGCGTGACCATCCGGTGCCGATGCTGCTGGGCACGCTGGGCGCGTTCGCCACCTTCGTGCTGTTCTACCTGATGACCGTATTCAGTCTCGGCCATGGCACGGCGGTGCTGGGCTACAGCCGTGAGCAGTTCCTGCTGATGCAGATGGCCGGCATGCTGTTCTTCGCGCTGGGCATCCCGTTGTCGGCGCGCTATGGCGACCGCTGGGGCACGCGCCGCACGATGATCGTGGCCAGCGTGCTGATCATCGGTTTCGGCGTGCTGTTCGCACCGCTGTTCCAGCCGCACAGCCCCGGGCTGGTCACGGCGTTCCTGTGCCTGGGCCTGTTCCTGATGGGGTTGACCTACGGCCCCTGCGGTACCTTCCTGGCCGAGATCTACCCGGTGGAAGTGCGCTACACCGGCGCCTCGCTGTCATTCAACCTGGCCGGCATTCTGGGTGCGGCACCGGCGCCGTACCTGGCCACCTGGCTGGCCGAACGCTTCGGCCTGGTCGCGGTCGGCTACTACCTGTGCCTGACTGCGGCAGCGACCCTGTGCGCGCTGGTGGCACTGCACCGGCGCGCGCTGCGGCTCAGCCAAAGAAGCGCTTGAGCGTGCGCCCCAGCCAACCGCCGCCCTGGTGTTCGCGGGCGAACTGGTTCAGGTGCGCCTTGACCTGTTCGGCGTAGGCCTGGTCATCGCCGCGGATGTGGTTGAACAGCCAGCGCGAGAGCATGGTGCGCAGTTCGTCGCTGATGTCTTCGCCGGCCTGGAAACGCATGCGGTATTCCGACACCCGCTTGATGAAGACCTCATGCACACGCTTGTGCGCGGCACAGAACGGGTAGCCCGCTTCCTCCATCAGCTCTTCCTCGAACGCGAAGTGCGACATGGTGTAGTCGACCACCTCGTCGATCACTTCGCCCACCGCCGCGCGCTGCAGGCTGGCCTGGGCCACGTGCAGGTGGTTGAGCATCTCGATGATGCGGCGGTGTTGTTGGTCGATCACATCGATGCCGATGTTCAGATCGTCCTGCCAGACCAGTAGTGCCATCCCCGGCTCCCCTTCATGCCTATGTCGGGGCCGACTGTAGGGCTGCCGTGCGGGAACGGCGTTGATCTGGATCAAAGCGGGCCGGTCAGGGCAGGGCAGGCTCGCGCGGGCGCAGCGGGCTGGCCACCGTGGTGCAGCTGACCCGGTTGCGGCCACCGGCCTTGGCCAGGTACAGCTGGCGGTCGGCTTCGGAGATCAGCCGGTGCAGTGCATCACGCTGCGGGCGCAGGCAGCACAGGCCGATGCTGACGGTCATGCGCAGGGTGGCGGCGCCGATGTCCACTTCCAGCGCAGCAATACGCTGGCGTAGTTCTTCGAAGTACTGCAGTGCCTCATCCTGTTCCATGTCCGGCACCAGAAGGCAGAACTCCTCGCCACCGAAGCGTGCGATCAGGTCCTGGCTACGGGCGTGCGCGGCCACCGCACCGGCCACCGCGCGCAGCGCGTCGTCGCCGGCCTCGTGGCCGTGGGTATCGTTGATGTGCTTGAAGTGGTCGATGTCGATCATCGCCACCGCCACGCACTGGCCGTGCAGCTGCAGCTGCGGCAGCTGGCGTTGGCTCTGTTCCAGGAAACAGCGACGGTTGGGCAGGCCGGTGAGGAAATCGCGGGTGGCCAGGTCCTGCAGGGTGCCGATCAGTTCCAGCTGGTCGACGTTCTGCGAGACGCGGCAGAAGAATTCCTCGCGCGAGAACGGCTTGCGCAGGAAATCGTTGGCGCCGTTCTTCAGGAAGCGCGGGATCAGCGAGGCGTCGGTGTTGCCGGAAATGCCGATCACCGCCACCTTGTCGCGCGAGCGCAGGGTGCGCAGGCGGCGGGTGAACTCCACGCCCTGCATGCCGGGCATCTCCTGGTCGACCACCGCCAGGCGGATCGCAGGATGCGCCTCGATCGCGGCCAGGCCCTCGTTGCCGTCAGCGGCCTCGTGCACCTCATGGCCATACATGCGCAGCAGGGCGGCGGCATAGCCGCGCGCGGACGGCGAATCGTCGACTACCAGCGCGGCAATGCGGCGGTTGCGTTCCAGCCGCTGCACCAGCCACACCAGGTAGTCGATGCTGCCCGGGGTATTCTTCAGCACGTAGTCGATGATCTGCTGCTGCAGCACGCGCTTGCGCAGGTCCTCGTCGTAGACGCTGCTGACCACCACTGTGGGCAGGCCGCGCTTGAGGAAGAACTCAACCACCGTATCGCGGTCGCCGTCGGCCAGCACCAACCCGGTCAGCACCAGGAACCAGCCGCCATCCTCGCTCAGCAGGCGATCGGCCTCGGCCAGGGTGGAGGCGATCACCACCGGCAGTTCCAGGCGCTGCTCGATGGCTTCACGCAGCATGCCGGTGAACGCACGGGAGTTTTCGACCAGCAGGATCCGCTGCGGCAGCGGATCGGCCAGGTCGCCATCGACGGCGGCCTGCGGCAGGACGGGCATGATGCGGTGGCTCACGGAGGAGGGCTCGGCACCGATAGCGGCGGTTTCGGACGCAACTTTAGCCGGGGCACTCGGTTGTGGACAGATCTGCCCTGCACGGTTCCGGAGGGGGCACCGGGCATCTTTGGGAGAACAGGGTGAGGATCGGAGGGATTCCCTTCATGGCGCTTGCAGTGTGGCGTGGTTATGCTGGGTCGCGCCACACCTGCTGGTGGCTTGGGCACGACTGCGTCGAACGAAGGAACCCTTCAAGCGAGGTCGAGAGCCATCCAGTCGTGGGGTGGCGAAACGGAATTGCCTGAAGTTGTCTTTCCAACCATCCATGGGGGTGAGCGTGAGATTTTCTGAATTGCGAGTATTGCTTCCTGCTGCTGTCCTGCTTTCCATGTCCGCTTTCAGCGCATCGGCGTGTTGCCCAAGTGGCGACAACGGAATCCCGATGGCTCAGAGCGGTTTGGGGCAGGCTCTGCCGGTAGCCACGAACCTGAGTTCGAATCCAAACTGGCTTGTGTACGGATTTGAACGTGATGGGATCAGTTACTACCAAGTGAACGATCTATCGGGACAGGTCGTACTGATCGTAGGAAATGTCGATGCCACGTTCTGGACGCTTCCAGCGGGCAATAGCGCTGCAAAGGTGTCTTTGCCTTCGCATCGACTGCGTCTGCCTGAAAAGGGTGTCCGACGCGTGGTGTTCCAGAGTGCTCAGTTCTCGTTGGTTGTCTATGGGGAAGGCGCGAGCGCTGTTTGGGTCGTCGAATCCGTGGATGCCGCAGGCTGAGGGCATTCTTCGCTGGTGCCACGACAGGGCACATCGACGAAGCAGGGGCCGGGGAGCCGGCTCCTGTCATCCATGATCTGATCGTTCCGGCTTGCATTCTGGTGGCTGGCGACAGTCAGGCTATGTCCACTCGGCTTGTCCACGCAGCTTGCATACTGCTTTGCGCGCTGCTGGTCGCTGTTTCCAGAAGCAGCACGCGTACGCGGTTCCCGTTGCAGTGCACTTTTCCGCCATAGGCTTGTGCACGAGAGCTCAGGCGTTCAATAGCCAACCTTGTGGTGTCGACGAGCAGTTCGCGATCACGGTCCAGCAGAGCGATTCTGAGCAGAATTCCTTGTTGCCCTTTCAGTCTCCCGCAACGAGCACGTATCTGGATCTGCCCTTGCTCCTGTTTGAGCAGTAATGAGACGGCCTCGGTGAGTGTGCGGTAGGCCGCCAATTGCAGGGCAATACTCAATCTGCAGGGATCCCCGGTCAGGAGGGGAGACGTGACCCTGTGAGTCTGATCCCAGCTTTCACGAATGCCGCTGACCTGCAAGGCCAGGTAGAGCCCAACGTGCTCGACTTCGGTCGGGTACACCATGCTGGTCAATTCGCGGAACTGGCGGGAATGCGCGGTGGACGTGAGAAGCAGATCCAGCGCCGGCGAGTGATGGCCGTGTGCCTTCAACAGATCGACTGTCTTGTTCAAGGAAACTTCGATGCCATCCGCAATTCTCCTGAGATCCAGGGCGCGCTCCCGCAGATCCATTTCGCTCGCCATGTGAGCGGACCTTGATAGTCGAGCAGCCTGGTGTCCGTCTGCGTCTCTACGCCCCCTCTGATGATAGTGACGGGTGATCCGCGAGCCGAGTGCCAGCAGCCCCGTTCCTGTAATGGCGATCAACTGCTGCGTTGTGAACGTTCGCTCATCGTATGAGCCAAGGAGGCCGGATGTAGGAGTGACCACCGCAATGAGGATGTTCAACAGGGGAACACCGATGGCCGCTCCCTGCCAGCCATGAATGCACGTCAACACGATCACGGGCAGTGCCATGGTCAACTGCAGACTTGTCTTGCTCGCATCCGATAGGCCAGGCGCCATTGCGGTAACTAGACCGAGCCCCAGCATCACTGCAAGAGCGGCGACTGTGGGAGGAGAGCGCCAGAGCCTCCATTCGTACATTGCATGGCGTCTGCTCCAGAGTACTGCGAGCGGTGCGACGGTCAGAATGGCGATGTAGTCACCGAGGACGAAGCGCACAGCCCTTGTCGCAACCGGCACACTTGAAGGGTTCTCTGAAAGCAGATGAGACAGCCCAAGCTTCAATGCAGTGGCAACTATGGCGGCTGAAACTGCGACTGAAAGCAGCCATCCATCTGCCTTTGCAGTCATGAATTTCCGATGCGCATACACAACCAGAGCTACGGCCGGCAGCAGGAACGCCGAACCCAGGATTACCCACGCAAGTCCATAGTCATCTATCAGCGGGTAGCGCAGTTGTGCGAAGAACGCGTATTCGCCAATAAGCAGGTAGGGCCAGAGGCGAGGTGGACACACAAGCAAAGCCGCTACACGAATGCCGGCAGGCAGGTAAAACTGGTCCAAAGAAACCCGCCAGGCGGCCCAACAGGTGATCGCGTACATCGCGGCAATCGCCAGCCCCAAGGGCCGTACGCGAAACGTCAGCTCAATTCCCCTTTTCCACCAATTCAACCCAAGCCTCCATTGCTCGTGACATGGCGGCGGCCCCATTGCTTGCTTGAACTCGCCATTGGGTGACAGTATCGATAGAAGCACGGGGGCGCAATCACACGGTGGTGCGCAGTCCTGGCGGGGGTAAGGGGGGCGCCGAACAAAGATCACTTTCGAGTAGTGATCGGCATCTCGTTTCCTTGGGGGAGTCAGGTCGCGGCCCGTGGGGCGCCTGGATCGATGGAGCGTGTACCTCCCCCCAAAGCCTCGTTGGCATTCGCCTGGCGGGAATCTCCCTGCGCGTCCGTCAACACGATCCTGAGCCTGTTGCCCGTCATGTCCAGGTGGCCACCTTGAACCAGGATTCGGCCTAGCAAATGCTCATTTGCTAGTTCCGTGGTCCGGGTTCCCAGTGATTCGTTTCTGCCCATCAGGGCGATGCAGATGAATACACCAGGCTTCTGGATGAAATTTCCGCATCGGATACTGACAGAAATCTGTCCGGATTCGCATTTCAGTAGAAGTGATACCGCATCAACCACGAGTCGATAGGCCGCAAGCTGCAGGCCGACCCCGAGCGCGCAGGGGTCACCCGTCAACCTCGGTTGGCCGATTCGATGCGTGGCAATCCACGCCTCGCG
Organism: Stenotrophomonas sp. 85239_Sma; assembly: GCF_056481725.1. NCBI lineage: Bacteria > Pseudomonadati > Pseudomonadota > Gammaproteobacteria > Lysobacterales > Lysobacteraceae > Stenotrophomonas > Stenotrophomonas sp. 85239_Sma. Next base: position 1,554,377 of record NZ_CM151163.1, read on the forward strand.
CACCCCACCTGCCTGCAGTGCAACGTACAAGCCCAGCCGTTCCAGGGCGGCCGGATAGATCATGCTGGCCTGGGCCCGGAACAGGCGTGAATGCACCTCCGAGGTATGCCGCAGGCTGTCGGCCACGGCGTGATGACCCTGCGCATGCAGCCAGTTCACCATTTCGTTCAGCGACAGGTCCATGCCATCGCCCAGCTGGCGCAGATGGGCCGCGCGCTCACGCAGGTCCATCTCGCTGGCCAGATGTGAATTCCGAGCAAGCTGCAGAGCCGCCCGGCCATCTTCCTCGCGCAACCGGTGCTGGTTCTGGAAGTGGGTGATGCGCGCGCCCAGCAACAGCAGGGCGATGCTGGCGATGGCCATGGCCTGCTGGGTAGCGAAGGTAGCCGGGTCGAATGCCGTCGGATGGTCGGCGGGGGTGCTCAGGCCAAGAATCATGTTAACGGCGGCGACACCAATGGCAGCACCACGCCATCCCAGCAGGCAGGTCAGGGCGATTGCGGGAATAGGCAGAATCAGCAACAACTGCAGCGAGCCAGGCGCCGTGATCGAGGCAGTTACCGGAGTCGCCTGCAGGCCAACGACCAGCATGGCTGCGAGTGCTCCTGCCACAGCAGCAACGGACCGGGGCGTCCATTGCTCCTCGGCGCGACGGATCCAGAGCAGTGCGAGTGGCGCCAGGATGAGGATGCCGGTGAAGTCACCCAGTGCATAACGCAGCACATTGGTGAGAAATGATGCGTTATGCAACGGTTCCCAGAGCAGGTAGGAAGCTCCCAGGTTGAGCAGGCTGATGACCAGTGCGGCGCATATCGCAATGGAGATCACGCCGACGATCGTTGTGCGTGCCAGCAGCTTTCGGTGCAGGCGCACGATCAGCATCACGGCAGGCATCAGGAACACCGAGGCCAGGATCACCCAGGTCAGGTTGTATTTGCTGATCAGGAGGATGCGCAGATGCGCGAAGTAGGCGTATTCACCAATCAGCAGGTAGGGCCACAGTCGAGGCGGGCACAACAGCAATGCGGCCACCCGTACGCCGGCAGGCAGGAAGAACTGGTCCAGTGACAGCTTGCGCGCACCCCAGCAGGCGAGGGCATAGAGCAGCGCCAGCGCCAGCCCTTCGGGGCTGACCCGTATCCTCACCAGCAGGCCGTCTTTCCACCACTGCATCCACGTGCTCCCCAGCTCCTGCGCCGATTATGTGGGCGGGAAGGGTCCCGCTACCACAACGCATCCCGCAGCTTGTACCACGACATCGCCGCCACCAGCAGCGGCATCCGCAGCAGCCGGCCGCCGGGGAAGGGCGCATGCCGCAGGCGCTGGAACACGTCCAGGCGCTCGCTCTGGCCGGCAATGGCGGCGGCGATCACCTCGCCGGCCAGCCCGGCGGCGGCCACCCCATGGCCGGAGAACCCCTGCGCGAAGTACAGATTGCCGTCCAGCCGACCCCAATGCGGCGCGCGGTTGCGGGTAATGTCCACATAACCACCCCAGACCTGGTCCAGTGCCACGTCGGCCAACTGTGGGAACACCTGGTGCATGCGCCGCTGCATCACCCCGCGCAGGCCGGGTGGGGGCAGCGCCGAGTAGCTGGCGCGGCCGCCGAACAGCAGGCGGTGGTCGTGGCTGAGGCGGAAGTAATCCAGTGCCCAGGCGGTGTCAGCCACGGCCATGTTGTTGCCGATCAGGGCGCGGGCACGCTCGGCGCCGAGCGGCTCGCTGGCGCCGATATAGGTGCCGACCGGCATGATCCGCCGTTCCAGCTCGGGCAGCAGGCCCTGCAGCCAAGCGTTGCCGGCCACGACCAGATGCGCAGCGCGCACACTGCCCTGGGCGGTATGCAGGGACGGCTGTGGTCCGCGCTGCACGCGGGTCACTGCGGAGTTCTCGTGGATCACCACGCCGGCCGCGCGCGCCGCATCGGCCAGGCCGCGTGCATACGCCAGCGGTTGCAGGTGCGCGCTGAGCGGATCGAACATCGCGGCGCGGTAGCGCGGGCTGTCCAGCTGCGCGCGCAGGGCATCACGGTCCCACCATTGCATCGGGTAGTCGTAGTGGCGCTGCAGGTGCTCGCAGTTGGCACGCAGGTCGCGCTCATGCCGTTCGCGGATGGCGACGCTGGCATGGCCCTCCACCCAGTGGCAGTCGATGCCATGGCGGTCGATGCGCGTACGCATGGCCTGCACCGCATCGCGCGACCAGTCGAACAGGTGGCGCGCGTCATCACGGCCGAGCTGGCGCTCCAGTTCGTCCACCTCGCAGCCATAGCCCACCAGCGCCTGGCCACCGTTGCGACCGGACGCGCCCCAACCGATCCGCTGTGCTTCCAACAGCACCACGCGCTGGCCACGGGCGGCCAGTTCCAGCGCGGCGGTCAGGCCGGTGTAGCCGGCGCCGAGCACCGCCACGTCGGCCTGCACATCACCCTGCAAATGGGGCAGCGCGGCCGGCTCGGGCAGGCTGGCGGCGTACCAGCTGGGCGGGAAGACGGCGCTCACTGCAGGCCTCGCGGGCGCGGTGCGGGCGGAAAGAGCGGGGGAGGACGATCAGCATTCACCCGCCTAGTTTCGCCGATGCGTGACGGCCATGGTGTGACGGCGACGACTTGCCGCGTTCGCCGGGCGACGGGTAACGTGTGGGCACGCCAAGGAGTTTTCCCATGCGCCCCCTGCCCTGGGTGGGCCTGCCCACCGACAGTACCGTGCTCGGCCATCACCGTTTCGCGATGGCCGGCGAGAAGTACGTTCGCGCGCTGGCCGAGGCGGCCGAGGTGACCCCGGTGGTGTTGCCCAGCCTGCAGCCACCGCTGCCGGCTGGCAACTGGCTGCAGGGACTGGATGGCCTGTTGTTGACCGGCGCGGTCAGCAATATCGAACCGCAGCACTACGAGGGTGGCCGCAGCTGGCCAGGCAATCCGCACGACCCCGCTCGGGATGCCAATGCCTTTGCGCTGCTGCGCGAGGCGCTGGCGCTGGACCTGCCGGTGCTGGCGATCTGCCGCGGCTTCCAGGAATTGAATGTGGCGCTCGGTGGCAGCCTGCATCCGCAGGTGCATGCGGTGCCCGGCCTGGCCGACCACCGCGAAGACCCGCAGGCGCCGGTGGACGTGCAGTATGGGCCGGCCCATGGTGTGACCCTGGCCGCAGATGGCTGGCTGGCGCAGTGGCACGGCAGTGGCCGCGCACAGGTCAATTCGGTGCACGGGCAGGGCATCGCCCGCCTCGCGCAGGGCCTGCATGCCGAGGCCCGGGCCGATGACGGGCTGGTCGAAGCGGCACGCAGCCTGCACCATCGTTTCGTGCTCGGCGTACAGTGGCACCCGGAGTGGCGTGTCATGCAGGCGCCGTTCTATCACGCTATTTTCCGTGCATTCGGCCAAGCTTGCCGGCAGCACCAACAGAACCGACTGGATTTCCGATGAGTTCCCGAACGCGCCCGCGCAAGACGGCCACGCCCCCCGCACCGCAGGAAAGCACGCTGCTGCGCTGGCTGAAGGAGCGGCGCATCACCGAGGTGGAATGCCTGGTGCCGGACATCACCGGCAACGCGCGCGGCAAGATCATTCCCGCCGACAAGTTCTCGCACGACTACGGTACGCGCCTGCCCGAAGGCATCTTCGCCACCACCGTCACCGGCGAGTTTCCCGACGACTACTACGAGCTGACCTCGCCGTCGGACTCGGACATGATGCTGCGCCCTGATCCGGACACGGTCCGGATGGTGCCGTGGGCGGCCGATGCCACCGCGCAGGTCATCCACGATTGCTACACCAAGAACGGCGAGCCGCACGAGCTGGCGCCGCGCAACGTGCTGCGTCGCGTGCTGGCAGCCTATGCCGAGCTGGGCCTGCGCCCGGTGGTGGCGCCGGAACTGGAGTTCTTCCTGGTGCAGAAGAACACCGACCCGGACTTCCCGCTGCTGCCGCCGGCTGGCCGTTCCGGGCGCCCGGAAACGGCGCGGCAGTCGTACTCGATCGATGCGGTCAACGAGTTCGACCCGATCCTCGACCTGATGTACGACTACGCTGATGCGATGAAGCTGGACGTGGACACGCTGATCCACGAATCCGGAGCGGCGCAGCTGGAAGTCAACTTCACCCATGCCGATGCGATGGACCTGGCCGACCAGGTGTTCCTGTTCAAGCGCACCATGCGCGAGGCAGCGATGCGCCACGGTGTCTATGCCACGTTCCTGGCCAAGCCGATGGAGAACGAACCGGGCAGTGCCATGCACATCCACCAGAGCCTGGTGCGGGTGAGCGATGGCAGCAACGTGTTCGCCGGCGAGACCGATGCCGAGGGCGAGTTCAGCCCGGTGTTCGGCCACTACCTGGGCGGCCTGCAGAAGTACGCGCCGCAGGCCATGGCGTTCTTCGCGCCGAACGTGAACTCCTACCGCAGGCTGGTGTTCGGCGAAGTCTCGCCGAGCAACGTCCATTGGGGTTTCGACAACCGCACCTGCGGCTTGCGCGTGCCGCTGGATACGCCGGAGAACATGCGCGTGGAGAGCCGTTTCGCCGGGTCCGATGCCAATCCCTACCTGGCAATGGCCGCGACCCTGGCCTGCGGCCTGCTCGGCATCCGCGAGCGGCTGGCACCGGATGCGCCGGTGACCGGCAGCGCCAAGGAACTGGGGTACAACCTGCCGCGCTCGCTGGGCGAGGCGCTGGACGGGCTGGAGCAGTGCAGCGAGCTGCAGGCGCTGCTGGGTGAGCGCTTCTGCCGGGCCTACATCTCGGTCAAGCGCAAGGAATACGAGACCTTTTTCCGCGTGATCAGCTCGTGGGAGCGCGAGTTCCTGCTGCTGAACGTCTGAGCATCCGGAATAGAAAAATCCGCCGCCGGGGGGTAGGCTGGCACCCGTCGCCGGCCCCGCCGGCCCCCCTTCCCGCATTCTGGAGCACCCGATGAAGCTGCGTATCCTCACGCTCGGCCTGGCCTCCGCCATGCTTGCCGCCTGTGGCGGTGGCAACGGCGGCGCGCAGGACAGCCAGGTCCTGAACGTCTACAACTACAGCGATTACATCGCCGAGGACACCATTCCGACCTTCGAGAAGGAGAGCGGGATCAAGGTGACCTACGATGTGTTCGACAGCGATGAGATGGTCGAGACCAAGCTGCTGGCCGGCAACAGCGGCTACGACGTGGTGGTGCCGACCCTGAACTTCTTCGGTCGCCAGATCCAGGCCGGCGTGTTCCTGCCGCTGGACAAGAGCAAGATCCCGAACCTGGCCAACCTCGATCCGGCGGTGATGAAGCGCATCGCCACCCAGGATCCGGGCAACCAGTACGGCGTGCCGTACATGATCGGCACCACCGGCATCGGCTACAACGTGGACATGCTGAAGCAGCGCTTCGGCGGCAGCGCCGACATCGCCAACAGCTGGGACCTGGTGTTCAAGCCGGAGAACATCAGCAAGATGAAGGACTGCGGCGTGACCATCCTGGACACGCCGGCGGACATGATCCCGATCGCGCTGCATTACCTGGGCCTGGACCCGCACAGCGGCGACCCGGCCGAGCTGCAGAAGGCCGCCGACCTGCTGAAGTCGATCCGCCCGTACGTGCAGAACTTCCACTCCTCCCAGTACGTGGGTTCGCTGGCCAACGGCGGTACCTGCCTGGTGGTCGGCTGGTCGGGTGACATCATCCAGGCCCGCGACCGCGCCGAGGAAGCCAGCAATGGCGTGCACGTGGCCTATTCGATCCCGAAGGAAGGTGCACCGCAGTGGTTCGACATGCTGGCGATCCCGAAGGACGCCAAGCACCCGGACGCGGCCTACGCCTTCATCAACTACCTGCTGCAACCGAAGGTCGCCGCGGCCAACACCAACTTCATCCACTACGCCAACCCGGTGCCGACCGCGACGCCGCTGGTGGACGAGGCGATCCGCACCGACCCGACGATCTACCCGCCGGCCGACGTGGCCGAGAAGATGTTCACCTATTCGATCAACACGCCGGAGACCGACAAGCTCTACACCCGGCTGTGGACCGAGGTGAAGACGGGCCGATAACCCGGTCGGGCGCCGCCGGGCCATGCCTGGCGGAACGCTTCACCCTTGGCCGGGAGCGGTACCGCCGCCCTGGCCAAGATGCCGCAGGATGGCCGGCAGCAGGTCGCGCGCATCGCGGCCGCCATTGCACAGGAACGACGAACTCATCCGCTGCAGGTTGTGCATGCCGATGAAGAACAGCCCTGGCTGTGGTGAAACACCGAACTCGCCGAGCGGATAGCCGTACGTATCCAGCACACCTTCCACGTCGAGCCAAGGCCATTCGGCGGCGAAGCCGGTCGCCAGCACCACCGAGCGGATGCCTTCCGCCTGCAGGTCCAGTTCACGTGGGGCGGCGTCCGGTTCCCAGTGTAGATAGACCTCTTCTGGAATGTAGCGGGCATCGTCCGTGCGCGGCTCGGGCCGCGTGGCGTAGTACGCACTGGCCAGCGAATCGAGGTAGTCGTACTCGGCCCGCGTGGCCTCGATTGCGGCCTGCAGCTGCGGGCGAACGTCGGCGAAGCGGGCGATGATCCCCTCAAGGCCCTGCAGCCGGCCCAACAGCGTGATGCCTTCCCGATGCATTGCCATCAGGCTGATCGAGCTGCCCCGCCCGTTGCGTCCCTTGCCGGAAATCAACGGAAATTCGGCGGTCCGCGCCTTGCGCAGCGCATCCGGCTCGCCGGCCAGTACGCCGGCCGTTTCGCCCACGTGCTGGTGGATGCGCCCGGCCATGTCCCACCACGTCATCGAGTCCTTGCCGCGCAGCCGGCGGGTATGCGAATGACGCTGGGCCAGAGACCAGTAAACCCTGCGCCCGCTGTCGCGCAGGTCCTGGGCGATCTGCGCACCGGACTGCCCACCGCCAATGACCAGCACGCCGCCATCGGGCAACTGATCGGCACTGCGGTAGTCCCCCGAGTGCAGCACCGCCAAGCCCGGCCCGGGCGCGAACGGGGCCCGTGGCATCCGGGCGCGGCGGTATTCACCGGTAGCGACCACCACCGCGCGGGCGTGGATCCGCCCCTGGCTGCTGTCGATCACATAGCCATCATGCTCACGCGTGACCCGCTGTACTTCACAACCTTCGCTGATCGGCAGCGAGCGCTCGTCGGCATACTCGCGCAACCGGCGGATCACCTCCGCGGCGCCCATGAAGCCTTCCGGGTCTGCGCCTGCGTAGGCGTGGCCGTGCAGGGCCATCGTTGCGTTGGCGGTGTTGGTCTGGAACGAGCGCCAACGCCGTTGCCAGCTGGCACCCACGCTTTCGGCCTCCAGCACGCGATGCTCGACGCCGGCCTCCTGCAGCAGCGCACTGAGGGACAACCCGGCCTGGCCGGCGCCGATGATGGCCAGCGGCAGCCTCGCAGGCAGGGAGCCCGGCGGGTGGGGCGGGAGAGGGCAGGGTCTGTGCGGGGAAATCACCAGGGCGGGTCCATGCAAGGCTTCGATCCGGGGCATTGCGCGGGGAATGCCCTGGGCCTTCAACAGATCCCGCTCTGAAAAACGTTGCATATCGGACCGTCGCCCGTGGTGTCTGCCGGGGCGGCTGCCTGGACAACCGGGGCAGCCCCGGCCTTTGAGCGGACAGGCCACGCTGGCGGGGGAAAACCGACACGCCTCGGGGTCCCCGGGCGGGCCTGCGGCCGCTTCCGCCCGCCGCCGTCATATCCCCTTCGGCCCCCGGCCGTTAGAATGGCCGCCGCTGTCCACCGCCCGCTCCCGGAGCCCCCATGCCCGTTGAAGCCCAGCCGGTAGCCGCCGTCGTCGACACGACCGGTGCGCCCGGCTATCTCTCCATTCGTGATTTGCGCAAGGAATTCGACGGTTTCGTCGCCGTCGACGACGTCAACCTGGACGTGCGCAAGGGCGAGATCTTTGCCCTGCTCGGTGGCTCCGGCAGTGGCAAATCGACCCTGCTGCGCTGCCTGGGCGGCTTCGAGACGCCCACCAAGGGCAGCATCACCCTTGATGGCCAGCGCCTGGACGCACTGCCGCCGTACCAGCGGCCGGTCAACATGATGTTCCAGTCCTATGCCCTGTTCCCGCACATGACGGTCGAGCAGAACATTGCCTTCGGCCTGAAGCAGGATGGCCTGGGCAAGGACGCGGTCAGCAAGCGCGTCGGCGAGATGCTGGACCTGGTGCAGATGGGGCACCTGGGCAAGCGCAAGCCGCACCAGCTGTCCGGCGGCCAGCAGCAGCGCGTGGCGCTGGCGCGGTCGCTGGCCAAGGGGCCGAAGCTGCTGCTGCTGGATGAGCCGATGGGCGCGCTGGACAAGAAGCTGCGCTCGCAGATGCAGCTGGAACTGGTCAGCATCATCGAATCCTCCGGCGTGACCTGCGTGATGGTCACCCACGACCAGGAAGAAGCGATGACCATGGCCACCCGCATCGCGGTGATGGATGCCGGCTGGATCCAGCAGGTGGGCAAGCCGGACGAGGTCTACGAGCAGCCGGCCAACCGCTTCGTCGCCGAGTTCATCGGTTCGGTCAACCTGTTCGACGGGGTGATCGACGAGGACCTGCCCGAGTACGTGACCGTGCGCTCACCGCTGTTCCCGGCACCGATCTACATCGCCCATGGCATCACCTGCTATGAAGGGCAGCCGGTCGCGTTCGCGCTGCGCCCGGAGAAGGTGATGATCGGCAAGGACGAACCGGAAGGGCACACCAACAAGGCGCAGGGCGTGATCGAGGACATCGCCTACTTCGGCAGCCATTCGGTCTACCACGTGCGCCTGCCCAGCGGCGCCAAGGTGCTGGCCAACTTCGCCAACTCGCAGCGCTGGGCCAGTGATGGCCTCACCTGGGGCGATGAAGTGTGGGTGCATTGGCGCGACAACGACGGCGTGGTGCTGACCTCATGAGCGTCGCCGGCCTGAAGCGCTGGCTGCCGGGGCTGCGTGCCACGGTGATCGGCATTCCGTACCTGTGGCTGCTGCTGTTCTTCGCAGTGCCGTTCCTGATCGTGCTGATGATCAGCTTCTCGCTCAGCCGGGTCGGCTCGCCGCCGTATACCTGGTTGCTGCAGTATGCCGACGGCGGCTTCTCGCTGAAGCTGAACCTGGAAAACTACCTGGCGCTGTTCCGCGATTCGATCTATGCGCAGGCTTTCCTGAGCTCGATCAAGATCGCAGCCATCTCCACGTTCCTCACCCTGCTGATCGGCTATCCGATGGCCTACGCCATCGCCCGCCTGTCGCCGGCCGCGCGCAACGTGGCGATGATGCTGGTGGTGCTGCCATCGTGGACCTCGTTCCTGATCCGCGTGTATGCGTGGAAGGCGATCCTGGACCGCAACGGCCTGCTCGACCAGTTCCTGCAGTTCACCGGCCTGCAGGCGCTGATGACGTCGATGGGGCTGCCGAAACTGCAGTTGATCGATACGCCGACCGCCGCCTACATCGGCATCGTCTACTGCTACCTGCCGTTCATGGTGCTGCCGCTGTACGCCAACCTGGTCAAGCACGACCACCGCCTTCTGGAAGCGGCCTACGACCTCGGTGCCAAGCCGTGGCAGGCGTTCCTGCGCATTACCCTGCCGTTGTCGAAGGCGGGCATCATCGCCGGCTGCATGCTGGTGATGATCCCGGCGGTGGGCGAATTCGTGATCCCGGAAATGCTGGGTGGCTCGGAGACACTGATGGTGGGCCGCCAGCTGTGGAACGAGTTCTTCAACAACCGCAACTGGCCGGGAGCTTCGGCGATGGCGGTGGCGATGATCCTGTTGCTGCTGGTGCCGATCCTGCTGTTCAACCGTTCCCAGCAGCGCCTGCTGGAAGGGAAGCAGGCATGAGCCCGCGTAGCGCAAAGGGCCTCGGGCTGGGCGTGCTGCTGCTCGGCTTCGCCTTCCTGTACCTGCCGATCCTGCTGCTGATGTTCTATTCGTTCAACAGCTCGCGGCTGGCGATGGTCTGGGCCGGGTTCTCCACCCGCGCCTACAGCGACCTGTTCGCCGACCGCGCGCTGATGGATGCAATGTGGACCAGCCTGGTGGTGGCGTTCTGGACCGCCTGTACCGCCACCGTGCTGGGCACGTTGGCGGCGATGGTGATGACCCGCTTCAAACGCTTCCGCGGCAAGCCGCTGTTCGGTGCGCTGGTCACCGCGCCGCTGGTGATGCCGGATGTGATCCTCGGTTTCTCACTGATGGCGCTGCTGGCCTCGATGGGGGCGATTCCCGGCTTCCCCGCGCGTGGCCTGGCCACCATCTGGATCGCGCACGTCACCTTCACCCTGTGCTTCGTCACCGTGGTGGTGTCTTCGCGCCTGCAGGAAATGGACCTGTCGCTGGAAGAAGCGGCGATGGACCTGGGTGCCAGCCGGCTGACCGTGTTCACCCGCATCACCTTGCCGATCATCGCGCCGGCGCTGGTGGCGGGCTGGTTGCTCGCCTTCACCCTGTCGCTGGATGACGTGGTGGTGGCCAGCTTCGTGGCCACGCCGGGCTCGACCACGCTGCCGATGAAGGTGTTCGCCTCGGTGCGCATGGGCATCAGCCCGAAGATCAACGCGCTGGCCACACTGCTGGTGTCGGCGGTGTCGATTGCCGCAGTGATCGGCTGGTACATCAACGCCCGCGCCGAGAAACGGCGCCAGCGTGACCTGCAGCTGGCACGGCAGGACAACGGCTGAGGCCGCGGTCTGTCGGCTGATCCGGCAACATCCGGCTCACGGGCAACGGCGCACAATGGGGGCCTTCCAGATGGAGATCCCCCATGACCGTCGAGATCATCGACCCGGCCACCGGCCAGGTGACCTACCGCCATGAACTGATGGGTGCAGCCGACATCGAGCAGCGCCTGCAGTCTGCTGCCGAGGCATTCCGTGGCTGGGCCGATCGCTCGCTGCAGGAACGCGGCGCGATCCTGCGCCAGGTTGCCGCGCAGCTGCGCGCGCGCCGTGACGATCTGCAGCAGGCGATGACCCACGAGATGGGCAAGCTCAAGGCCGAAGCGCTGGCCGAGGTCGACAAGTGCGCCGCGGCCTGCGAGTACTACGCCGATCACGCGGCCGACTACCTCAAGCCGCAGCTGATCGACACCGAGGCCCAACGCAGCTATGTGCGCTACGAGCCGATCGGCTGCGTGTTCGCGGTGATGCCGTGGAATTTTCCGATCTGGCAGGTATTCCGCTTCCTCGCGCCGGCGTTCATGGCCGGCAACGTGGCCCTGCTCAAGCACGCCAGCAACGTGCCGCAGTGTGCCGACCTGATCCTGGCGGTGTGCCGTGACGGCGGCCTGCCGGACGGCGTGTTCGACGTGCTGCATATCGACAACGACCAGGCCGCCGACGTGCTGCGCGACGCACGGGTGAAGGCGGTGACGCTGACCGGCAGCGAACGGGCAGGGCGATCGATCGCCTCCAATGCCGGCAGCCAGCTGAAGAAATCGGTGATGGAACTCGGTGGCAGCGATGCCTTCGTGGTGCTCGACGATGCCGACCTCGACAAGACCGTCGCGGCGGCCGTGAAGTCGCGCTTCGACAACAGCGGGCAGACCTGCATCGCAGCCAAGCGCTTCATCGTGGTCGATGCGGTGGCCGATGAGTTCACCCGGCGCTTTGTTGAAGCCGCAGGCGAGCGCCAGTACGGCGATCCCGGCGAACGCAGCACGACGCTGGCGCCAATGGCGCGCGCGGACCTGCGCGATGAACTGCACAAGCAGGTGCAGGCCAGCGTGGCCAAGGGCGCCCGCATTCTGGTCGGCGGCGAGCCCATTGCCGGCACGCATGCGGGCTACCCGGCCACCGTGCTCGACCAGGTCGGTCCGGGCATGCCGGCCTATGACGAGGAACTGTTCGGTCCCGTCGCTGCGGTGATCCGGGTCAAGGACGAGGCCGATGCGCTGCGCGTGGCCAATGACACCCGCTTCGGCCTGGGTGGCAGCGTGTGGACGCAGGATCCAGTACGTGGTGAGCGTTTCGCCCAGCGCATGGAGTGCGGCGCGGCATTCGTCAATGCCATCGTCAAGAGCGACGCGCGGTTGCCGTTCGGTGGCAGCAAGCAGTCTGGTTTCGGTCGGGAGCTGGCTGACCACGGCATCCACGAGTTCATGAACATCAAGACTGTCTACGTGGCTTGATTCCGAACGCGGGCCATGCGCCACGACCAATGGTCGTGGCCTGGCGGTCTGGTGGGTATCGACTCTTGGTCGATACTCCCTACAACCACTTCGCGCGCTTGAACAACCGGTACAGGCCCACGCAGACGCCGCCCACGCCGACAATCATCAGCGGGTACGACCACGGTTCGCTCAGCTCGGGCATGTGGCTGAAATTCATGCCGTACCAGCTGGTGATCAACGTCGGCGCTGCCAGCAGTGCGGCCCACGCGCCAAGTCGCTTGACCGTCTCGCCCTGCGCCAGGGTCACCAGCGACAGGTTCACGCTCAGCGCGGTGCCCAGCATCTCGCGCAGGGTGTCGATCACATCGCTGATGCGTACCGCATGGTCGTGCACGTCGCGCACGTAGAGCTTCACTTCATCGGGGATCAGCTCGCCCTGGTAGCGGCGCAGCTGCGCCAGCACATCCTGCAGCGGCGCCACCGCCATCCGCATCTTGTTCAGTTCGCGCTTGAGCTCGTACAGCCGCACCACCGTGCTGCGCTTGTAGTTGTCGGCAAAGATGTCCTTTTCCAGCAGATCAAGGGTGTCGCGGAAGCGGTGCACGATGGGCAGGTAGTTGTCGACCACGAAGTCGGTCACCGCATACAGGCAGTACGACGGGCCCATCTTCAGCAGCTGCGGCTCGCGCTCCACCCGTGCACGCACCGGGGCGTAGGACAGCGAGGCACCGTGGCGCACCGTCACCAGGAAGCGCGGGCCGAGGAAGGCGTGGGTTTCGCCATACTGGATGCGTTCGTCCACCATCTGCGCGGTGGTCACCACCACGAACAGCGAATTGCCGTAGGTCTCGACCTTGGGCCGCTGGTGCGCGTTGCGCGCGTCCTCGATGGCCAGGTCGTGCAGGCAGAATTCCTCCTGCAGTTTCAGCAGCACATCGTCGTTGGGATCGTACAGGCCCACCCAGACGAAGCCGTTGCCACTGGCAATGACATCGCTGATGGCATCCAGGCTGATGTCGTGGCGTTTGCCCTCGTCATCGTAATGGACGCAGTTGATGACGCAGGCAGGGTTGGCCGAAGCAGGGGCGGAAGCGGAGGCGGGCAATGACATGCCCGCCATCGTGCGTCAGTGCCGTGTTTCGGACAAGTGAGGACGGCGCCCCAGCACCCAGGCCAGCGCTGCGTGCACGGGCAGCAGCAGCACGATCCACTGCACGTTGTACTGCGCCTGCAGGCTCAGCCAGTGCAGCACCAGCGCCGCCACGGCCTGCACCGCCAGCAACCACAGCACGACCCTGAACATGCGGCCCGGCAGGCGCCGGCGCAGCAGCGCGATCGCGCCCGGCAGAAGGAGCAGGGCCAGCGGCGAAAGCAGCAGCAGGTTGCGGTTGGCCCACGCAGCGTAGTGGATGCTGAAGCCCCACAGGAACACCAGCACGCCACCGAACAGGGCGCACAGCAGCCAGAATGGCAGGGCCAGCCCGGCCAGCAGGCGCGGCCGGTTGCGCAGCGCCAGCACGCCGGCGGCGACCAGCAGGCCGCACAGCAGCCAGGGCCACCAGCGGCGTGCCGATTCCTTCGGCTCCGGGGCGATGCGGTGCGGCAGCAGTTCCTGTTCGGACTGCACCAGCGGCCGACCGTCGCTGTTGCGTGCCTGGCGCAGCGCGTCGGCCAGGCGCATCGGCACGAAGGCCTCCTGCCAGCGTGACAGCGGCTGGTCGGCGAACGGCCCCAGACCGACGTCGAAGCCCAGCCACATCCACGGTGCCGGCGAGGCCAGGCGCACCGATTCACTGCGGTAGGTATTACCGCGCGAGCGCCCCGACAGCTGCGACTGCAGTCCGCCACCCAGTGCCTTGTCCACGGTGTCGCGCACCATCGTGGCGCAGTTTGCAGTGTAGTAGTCGTAGTGGTAGCGCGCGTTTTCCGGCTTGGCCCGCTCCGCCAGGTCGGCGGCCAGTGCGCGCGCCTGGTCCGGGCGCAGGTCCAGCCACTGCACGCTGGCGCCGCGGCCGGTCTCGTCGTAGTACGACAGGTCCTGCTGCAGCGGCAGCGCCACCAGGTAATACATCATGTCGCCGCGTGCGAAGCGGCTGATGAAATCGTCCTCGGACGGATCGAAGTAGCCGAAATTGTACGAGGTCGCCTCGCCGCTGACCGGATCAAGGACCACGATGGCGTCATGGCCGAAGCGCTCGAAGAACACCGTGCCCGGCTGCATGGTCACCACGCCGATGCGCGGAGCAGGGGCCTCGGCGCTGGCAGCAGGCGCAGCTGCCACCGGCTGCGCGAATGCGGCCAGTGGCAGGGCCATGGCCAGCACGCACAGTGCCAGCCACACCGCCAGGATCAGGCCGCGGCGCTTCAAGTGTCGTCCTGCGCGTCCGGCGGCAGCACGGTCACGTGGAAGGCCTGCACCCGGCGCGCATCGGCGCGGGCCACGCGGAACATGAAGCGGTCCAGCGCCAGCTCGTCACCGACTTCCGGCAGGTGGCCCACGGCCTCGGTGACCAGGCCACCGATGGTGTCGTAGTCCTCGTCGGAGAAGGTGGCGCCGAAGCGTTCGTTGAAGTCGCCGATCGGGGTCAGCGCGTCGACCACGTACTGGCCGTCGGACTGGATGGCGATCTGCGCCGACGGATCCTCGGCCTCGTCATGCTCGTCGTCGATCTCGCCGACGATCTGTTCCAGCACGTCCTCGATGGTGACCAGGCCGGCGACACCGCCGTACTCGTCGACCACGATGGCCATGTGGTTGCGCGACAGGCGGAACTCCTTCAACAGCACGTTGAGCTTCTTCGCCTCCGGAATCAGCACCGCCGGGCGCAGCAGCTCACGCACGTTGGCCGGACCGTTGTCGGCGACCACGCCGCGCAGCAGGTCCTTGGCCAGCAGGATGCCAAGGATGTCGTCCTTGTTCTCGCCGTGCACCGGGAAGCGCGAATGGCCGGATTCGACCACCTGCTTCATCAGTTCCAGGAAGGGCGCTTCGACCGGCAGCGAGACCATCTGCGAGCGCGAGATCATCACGTCGCCCACGGTCAGCTCGGCCACCGAAATGGCGCCTTCCATCATCTTCAGGGTATCGGCGGCGATCAGGCCCTCTTCCTGCGCGGTGTGCAGGACAGCGACCAGCTCGTCGCGGGTGTGGGGTTCGCCGGAGAAAGCGGAGGTCAGGCGTTCAAGCCAGCCGCGCTTCTTTTCACTGTGCTCCGCAGGGGAGCTACTACTGTCGTCTTCTGACATCTCTGGAAAAAAGGCACCCGGCAGGCCGGGCGTTGGCCCCAGTCTAGCAGGATGTAGCGGCCTGTCAGCGACCGTCGCTGCCGGGTCCGGTGATCGGCGGCGGCGCCAGTTCAGGCCGGGCGGGCGCTTCTTCCTCGGGCAGGTCCAGGCTGTAGGTGCAGCCGGCCAGGGTCTTGCCGGGGTGGGAGGCCACGGTGGAGACGCTGAGGATGATCGACTCGATCTGGGCCTCGCCGCTCTTGGGGTCGGTCACGTCGCGGCTGACCAGCTCGCGGCCGGCCATGAACTTGCCATCCTGGTCGTAGCCGGTCTCCAGCCCCAGCCGCTTGGCCAGCGGGCGCGGGTCGGCCTGGTCGAGGATCGCCATGACGCTGGACCCGGCCACGGCGACCCGCTCGGTGCGGGCGCCGAACACGCTGATCGGCTGGGCCAGCCGGTACTCGCTCATGAACTGGTTGCCCTGCGGCAGGGGCTGCAGGCCCTGGGCGACGGCCTTCAATGGGTCGGCCAGCAGCGGCGCCAGTGCAGCGTGGTCGGCTACGCCCTGGCGGCATTCGATCAGCGCCGGCAGGTCAAGATTGGAGGCGAGGGCCGAAGGCACCGCAAAGGCACACAGCAGGGGCAGGCAGCAGCGCAGGGTCACGGGCAGGTTCCGCGGGCGGGGGCGGCCATCATAACGGCGATGGGCGCGGGGTCTCACTCTCGCGGCGGCGGCTACCGCGGGTCAGCAGGGCGCGTATCGCCATCACCGGCAGGGTGAGCACTACTGCCTTCATCGAGGCGTGGAGGACCGTGAGCAGCCCGCGGGCCACCAGCTGCAGCAGGCCCGGCTGTTCGAACCAAGGCATCAGCGCGGGCTCGGCGGCCTTTGCCAGCGGCAAGTAGGTCGCGCAGAGCACATACAACAGGCAAAGAGAAGCAGTTGACGCATGGAAGAATGGCAGCGTGTCCGCCGAGCGCCGAAGGCGCTGCTGGACCACCACGCGCCAGGCCACCGGCGCGGTGAGCGCGCCAGCCAGCATCAGCAGCAGCGCGCTCGTCACAAGGCCCGCCGTGGTGCTCATTCCGTGCCGCTGTTGCAGCAGGTGGGGCCCGATCACGGCGACCGCCAGGCTGGCAATGACGCACGCCGGAGACAGCAGTGCCAGCGTGCGCAGCAGCCAGTGCTGCCCGCTGGGGTCGCGTGCACTGACGCGGCGTACGGCGCGTGCGCCGAATATCAACAACAAAGCGAGCCCCGCACCGCCGATCAGCAACGTCCCCTGGCCATCCTTGAAGATCATCCCTGTTCTCCCGATATCGGTCGGAGCGAGCATAGCCCTTGGGTCGGCCTCAGCGCTCCCCGGCGTAGGGATCGGCGATGCCGAGCTCGGCCAGGATCTCGCGCTCCAGCTGTTCCATCGCGTCGGCTTCCTTGTCGTCCTCGTGATCCCAGCCGAGCAGGTGCAGCACGCCGTGCACGGTCAGGTGCGCGTAGTGGGCGTTGAGCGCCTTGCCCTGTTCGTCGGCCTCCCGCGCCACCACCGGTGCACAGATCACCAGGTCACCGAGCAGCGGGAACTTCACGCCCTTGGGCAGGCCTTCGGGCACTTCGGCCGGGAAGCTGAGCACGTTGGTGGCGTAGTCCTTGCCGCGGTAATGGCGGTTCAGCGACTGCCCTTCCTTGGCATCGACCACGCGGATGGCCAGGTCGGCTTCGCGGATGCGGCCTTTCAGTGCAGCGGCCACCCATTTGCGGAAACTCACCGCCGCCGGCAGGCCGGTGCGCGGCAGGGCATAACTGACGGCGACGTCCAGTCGCACGGGACCACGGGTCATGGAGTTGCTCCAGGTTGGATCTGATGCAGGTCGCGGCGATCGTAGGCGCTGACGATGCGCGCCACCAGCGGATGACGCACCACGTCGCGGGATTCGAAGAAGGTGAAGCTGACGCCCTCGACCTCGCGCAGCACGTCGATGGCATCGCGCAGGCCGGACTTCACGTGCTTGGGCAGGTCGGTCTGGGTCAGGTCACCGGTGACCACTGCGGTGGAGCCGTAGCCGAGGCGGGTCAGGAACATCTTCATCTGCTCGATGGTGGTGTTCTGTGCTTCGTCCAGGATCACGAAGGCATCGTTGAGCGTGCGGCCACGCATGTAGGCCAGCGGTGCGATCTCGATGACGTTCTTTTCCAGCAGCTTGACCACCTTCTCCACGCCCATCATCTCGTACAGGGCGTCGTACAGCGGTCGCAGGTAGGGATCGACCTTCTGGCTCAGGTCACCGGGCAGGAAGCCCAGCTTCTCGCCGGCTTCCACCGCCGGGCGCACCAGGATCAGGCGCTGCACCCGCGATTCGTTCAGGGCTTCGACCGCGCTGGCCACGGCCAGGAAGGTCTTGCCGGTACCGGCCGGGCCGATGCCGAAGTTGATGTCATGGGTGGCGATCTGGTGCAGGTAGCGGCCCTGGTTGGCACCGCGGCCGCGTACCGTGCCGCGCTTGACCTTGATCGCCACGTCCTGCGCTTCGTAGGAGCGCTCGGCGATCTGCTCGACATTGGCCTGCGCCAGGCGCAGGTGGATGGCGTGGTTGTCGAAGGTGGTCTCGCCGGCTTCGGCGTAGAGCGCCTCGACCAGCTTCTGCGCTTCCACGATGGCCTCGCTGGGGCCGCTGATGCGGAACACGAAGCCACGGTTGGCGATCTCCACGCCGAGCTTCAGCTCGATCTGGCGCAGGTGGCCATCGAAAGGGCCGCACAGGTTGGCCAGCCGCTCGTTGTCTTCCGGCGACAGGGTGAAGTCTCGGTGATCGATGCTTTTCATTGCTCGGGGTGGGGCGGAAGCCTTCCACCGCAGTGTATTCAGGGAGGACAAGGGTAGCGCGCGCACGGGGCGCACGGCCAGCAGGAGGTCGATGCGGGCTTTTCCACACCCGGTGTGGACGGGGGCTGCGGAAACCTGTGGATAGGCCTCTGCGATGCTTGTGCCACAAGCCTCATGAGAGGGTGGTGAAAAAACCGTCACGGCCGCAATGGGGGTGGCACCTGCAGGACGGACGCACCGGGGGAAGGGGCACTTCGCAGTGCTTCGTCGGAAGCTTCGCCGGGCACGTCGGTGTTCTTCGTGATGGCAGCGCAGGTTCCGCTGCCAGGCGTGCAACACGATCCTGCGTCGCCGGTTTTCCACACCGGTTGTGGAATGATGCCGAATCAACCTGTGGACAGGTGGCGTGGAGCCTTGCAGCCCAAGGCCCGCCAGGCCGTGGTGAATAAACCGCCAGGGCTGATCGGAATCATTGAGGGTGCACGCGGTGCATGGCACCGTGGCGCCGTCGCAGGAGGGGATGGCATGGGCATCAGCAACGGGATGCGTGGAATCGGACTGGCAGGCATCGGCCTGCTGGCGGGGTGTGAGCCGTCAACGCCGACTGCGCTGGGCACGCTGGAGTGGGACCGGATCACGGTGCCAGCACCAGCGGCCGAGGTGATCGCTGCGGTGGAGGTGCGCGAGGGCCAGCCGGTCAAGGCCGGCGCTGTATTGATGCAGCTCGACCCGGCGCGCGGCAACGCGCAGTTTGCTGCTGCGCAGGCCGACACGGTGCGTGCGCAGGCGCAACTGGAAGAACTGAAGATTGGCCCGCGCGAGGAACAGATTGCGCAGGCCCAGGCCCAGCTGGCCGCGCTTCGCGCCCAGGCCGTCGAAGCCAGCGCCTACTATCGCCGGGTGCAGCCGCTGGCACGCCAGCAGCTGGTGGCCGCCGCCGAACTGGACCGTGCACGGGCGGCTGCCGGCAATGCCGAGGCCAGCGTGCGTGCCGCCGAGCAGGCCTGGCTGGAACTGGTGCACGGCAGCCGCGCGCAGGACATCGCGCAGGGCCAGGCGGCCGCCGATGCCGCACGGGCGCAGCAGGTGGTGCAGGGGGTGAACCTGCAGAAGCTGCAGCTGCGTGCACCGCGCGATGGCGTGGTCGATGCCTTGCCGTACCGGCAGGGTGACCAGGCGCCGATCGGGGCGCCGCTGGCAGTGATGCTGGTTGGCGAGCGCCCCTATGCGCGCGTTTACCTGCCGCAGCCACTGCGCCTGCAGGTCAAGGTCGGGCAGGCTGCGCAGATACAGCTGGAAGGCGGCAGCACCGTGCTGAAGGGGCACGTGCGTTCGATCCGCAGCGAACCTTCATTCACGCCGTACTACGCACTGACCGGTGATGACGTCGAACGGCTGAGCTACCTGGCCGAGATCGAAGTGGACGCGGCCGCCGACATGCGGACGCTTCCGGCCGGGCTGCCGGTGCAGGTGCGCTTCTGAACACTGGCGCGGACATCGCGGTGCATGCGCAGGGCCTGACGCGCCGCTTCGGCGAACTGTTGGCCGTGGACAACGTCGACCTGACCGTGCCGCGCGGGCAGGTATACGGTTTTCTGGGCCCGAACGGGTCCGGCAAGTCGACCACCATCCGCATGCTGTGCGGCCTGCTGGAACCCAGCGCCGGGCAGATCGAGGTGCTGGGCCTGGCCGTGCCCGAGCAGGCAGAGGCATTGCGCCGACGCATCGGCTACATGACCCAGCGCTTCTCGTTGTATGAAGATCTGTCGGTGCGCGAGAACCTGGAGTTCCTCGCTGCCATCCAGGATCTGCCGCGCAACCAGGCCCGGCAACGGGTCGATGCGCTGCTGCAGCAGTACCGTCTGCAGGACCGGCAGCCGCAGCTGGCCGGTACGCTCAGCGGCGGGCAGAAGCAGCGCCTGGCCCTGGCCGGCGCCGTGGTGCATTCGCCCGAACTGCTGTTCCTGGATGAACCGACCAGCGCGGTCGATCCCGAATCGCGCCGCGATTTCTGGGAGGCCCTGTTCGAGCTGGCCGACGCCGGAACCACGGTGCTGGTGTCGACCCACTACATGGACGAGGCCGAGCGCTGCCACCGGCTGGCGATCCTGGATCGTGGCGCGCTGGTGGCCGATGGCACGCCGGCTGAACTGTGCGCACGATTGGAAGGGCGCACGCTGCAGGTCATCGCGTCGCAGCCGCGGCTGGCAAGCCGCGCGCTGGCCGAGCTGCCCGGGGTGCTGAGCGTGGCGCAGATCGGTACCCATCTGCGCGTGCTGTGCAATGAGGGGGCGGCGGATGTCGCAGTGCTGGGCCGTGCGCTGTCCAGCGCTGACCCGCAGGCCCGTATCGAGACAGTGGCACCGAACCTGGAAGACGTCTTCGTCGCTGCTACCCGCGGCCGGGAGCCGGCGGCATGAACCTGCGCCGGCTCTGGGCGATCATGCTCAAGGAGCTGCGGCAGCTGCGCCGCGACCGCATCACGCTGGCGATGATCGTCGGCATTCCGGTGATGCAGCTGCTGCTGTTCGGCTACGCGATCAATCTCAACCTGCGCCATCTCGACGCCGGTATCGCCGACCAGGCCAACAGTGCGGCGTCACGTGCGCTGGTGCAGGACATGGTGGCCACCGGCGTGATCACGCCGCGCAGCCAGGCCTACACGCCGGCCCAGCTGATGCAGGCGCTGCGCCGTGGCGAGATCAGTGTCGGCATCGTGGTGCCGGCCGACTTCGAGCGTCGCCGCTTCGACGGTCGCGAGGCGGTGCAGGTGCTGGTCGATGGCAGCGACACCGTGGTGCAGAGCGCGGCGATCCAGCTGGCGCAGGTGCCGCTGGATACGCGTCCGGCCAGCAACACGCGTCCGCTGCGCGAAGGCAGCATCGCCAGTGGTGCGGTCAGCGTGACCAGCTTCTACAACCCGCAACGGCGCTCGGCGGTGAACATCGTGCCGGGCCTGATCGGGGTGATCCTGACCATGACCCTGGTGATGTTCACCGCGGTAGCGGTGGTGCGCGAACGCGAGCGTGGCAACATGGAGCTGCTGATCGCCACGCCGGTCTCGCGCAGCGAACTGATGGTCGGCAAGGTGCTGCCCTATGCGGCCATCGGTCTGCTGCAGACCACGCTGGTACTGGTGCTGGGCACCTGGCTGTTCCAGGTGCCGATCCGTGGCAGCCTGCTCGATATCTACCTGGCCGCGGTACTGCTGGTGCTGGCCAACCTGGCGCTGGGCCTGCTGATCTCCACCCGCGCGCGCTCGCAGTTCCAGGCCATGCAGATGACGCTGTTCCTGTTCCTGCCGTCGATCCTGCTGTCGGGTTTCATGTTCCCGTTCGCCGGCATGCCGAGGCCGGTGCAGTGGCTGGCCGAGGTGCTGCCGCTGACCCACTTCCTGCGCCTGGTGCGCGGCATCATGCTGCGCGGCGCCTCGCTGTGGGAGCTGTGGCCGGATGCGCTGGCGCTGCTGGCCTTCATCGTGGTGATGATGACCCTGGCCATCCTGCGTTTCCGCAAACGCCTGGATTAGAGAATGCCGACCAACGGTCGGCATCCACCCCGGTAGGTGCCGACCGTTGGTCGGCACATCTCTCTCCCCTGGTGGGTGCCGGCCGCTGGCCGGCACACCTTATTCCGCCACCACGCGCGCGCGCAGCGAATTGGTCAGCGCTTCGGTGATCACCACATCCACGAACTGGCCGATCAACCGCGCCGGCGCCGGGAAGTTCACCGAACGCATGTTCTCGGTCTTGCCGGTCAGCTCGTTCGGGTTCTTGCGCGAAGGGCCTTCCACCAGCACGGTCTGCACGGTGCCGACCATCTTCTCGGAGATGCTGGCGGCGTGCGCATTGATGCGCTCCTGCAGGCGCGACAGTCGCGCGTGCTTCTCGGCGTCGCTGATCGTGTCTTCCAGGTCCGCGGCCGGCGTACCCGGGCGACGCGAATAGATGAAGGAGAAGCTGTGGTCGAAGCCGATGTCTTCGATCAGCTTCATGGTCTTCTCGAAATCGGCATCGGTCTCGCCGGGGAAGCCGACGATGAAGTCCGAGCTGATCGAGATGTCCGGGCGCACCGCGCGCAGCTTGCGGATCTTCGACTTGAATTCCAGCGCGGTGTAGCCGCGCTTCATCGCCGACAGCACGCGGTCACTGCCGGCCTGTACCGGCAGGTGCAGGAAATTGGCCAGCTGCGGCACGTCGCGGAACGCGTCGATCAGCGAATCGCTGAACTCCAGCGGGTGCGAAGTGGTGAAGCGGATGCGGCCGACGCCATCGATCTCGGCGATGGTGCGGATCAGCAGGCCGAGGTCGGCAAACTCGCCGTCGCCATACGGGCCGCGATACGCGTTGACGTTCTGGCCGAGCAGGTTGATCTCGCGCACGCCCTGCGCGGCCAGCTGCGCTACTTCCACCACCACGTCCTCGAACGGGCGGCTGACTTCGGTACCGCGGGTGTAGGGCACCACGCAGAACGAGCAGTATTTGGAACAGCCTTCCATGATCGACACGAAGGCCGATGCACCTTCGGCACGCGGCTCGGGCAGGCGGTCGAACTTCTCGATCTCGGGGAAGCTGATGTCCACCTGCGGCCGCTTCTGCTCGCGACGTGCACGGATCAGCTCCGGCAGGCGATGCAGGGTCTGCGGGCCGAACACCAGGTCGACGAACGGCGCGCGCTTGATGATCGCTTCGCCTTCCTGCGAGGCGACGCAGCCGCCCACGCCGATGATGACCTCGCGGCCCTTGTTCTTCAGGCCCTTCCACACGCCCAACTGGCTGAACACCTTCTCCTGCGCCTTCTCGCGGATGGAGCAGGTGTTGACCAGGATGACGTCGGCGTCGTCCGGGCTGTCGGTCAGTTCCAGGCCATCGCTGGCGGCAAGCACGTCGGCCATCTTGGCCGAGTCGTACTCGTTCATCTGGCAACCGTGGGTCTTGATGTACAGCTTGCCTTTCACCTGGTCGGGCTTGCGCGGACCAGCGGGCAGGGCAACGAGCGGGGTACCGCCCGGCGTGGCGGGCGGAAAGACGTCTGGCGTCCCGGTCATGGCGCTTAATCCATTCGGGTGGCGGGAAAGCGGGCAATTCTACCCGCATCCCGCGCCAGCCGCCCGGTAGCGCCGGGCCATGCTCGGCGGAACGCCAACGGGGCCGGGCGGTGCGCTCGCGGGGCATGGCCCCGCGCTACCGATATCCCGCGCCACCCGCCGCCATTACGCCGCCGCCAGCTCCGCATCGATCTGCCGCGACCGGTCGAAGGCGGTCATCGCGCTCATCCGGGCGATGTAGTCGGCCGTTGCCGGCGCCGGCTGCACCAGGCCAAAGGCGGTGGTCCAGGCCAGCGCATTGCCCCAGAGAACGTCTGCGGCGCTCATCGTCTCGCCGAGCAGGTAGGGGCCCTGCGCCAGCTGGGCCTCGACCACCTGCAGCACGGTCTCCGCATCGTTGTAAGGCGACATCAGGCGCGGCGGTGGCTCGCGGTGCATCGCCTTGTCGATCATCGCCGGCTCGAAACAGGCACCGTAGAAGGCCATCCAGCGCAGGTAGGGGCCGCGCAGGGCGTCGCCGATCGGCGGCGCCAGCCCGGCTTCCGGGTACAGGTCGGCCAGGTACAGGTAGATCGCCACCTGCTCGGTCACCAGCGCGCCGTTGTGGACGATGGCCGGCACCTTGCCCATCGGGTTGATGGCCAGGTAGGCCGGGGCCAGGTTGGCGCCGGCCTTCAGGTCCAACACCTGCATGCGGTAGTCCGCACCCAGCGCCTCAAGCAGGGCCACCGCGCCGCTCGAGCGCGAACGGGCGGCGTGGTACAGGGTGATCTGGCGTGAGGTCATGGCATTGCTCCTTGCGGTGGGTGGTGAACTGGAGGCCATCCTGAGGCAGTATTGCGGACGACTTCTGTCCTCGATCCTTCATGCGCCATACCGCCCATCGACTGCTGCGCCTGATTGCCCTGCTGCAGGCCCGTCGCCAGTGGTCCGGGGCCGAGCTCGCCGAGCGCATGGGCGTGGACCGGCGCAGCATCCGCCGCGACATCGAGCGCCTGCGCGAGCTGGGCTATCCGGTGCAGGCCTCGTCCGGGGTAGGGGGCGGTTACCAGCTGGGGGCAGGGGCGCCGGTCCTGCCGATGCTGCTGGACGAGGAGGAGGCAACCACCCTGGCCATCGCCCTGCGCGCGGCCTCGGCGACCGTCGCCGGCATCGACGACACCGCGCGCGGCCTGTTGTCCAAGCTCGACCCGCTGGTGCCCAGCCGTCGCCGCCAGCAGGCCGGCGAGGTGCACGCAGCGACGGCCACTTTGTCCGACCTTCCGTCCACCGACGCACGCCTGCTCGGACGGCTGGCCCAGCACTGCCGGCAGGCGTCACGGCTGGCCTTCGAATACCGCAGTGCGCAGGACGCGGTGACCCAGCGCGAGGTCGAGGCGCAGCACCTGGTCAATTACGGGCGGCGCTGGTACCTGCTGGCCTGGGACCTGGGCCGGCAGGACTGGCGTACCCTGCGCGTGGACCGGATGGGCGCGGTGCGCGAATGCGCCGAGCCGGGCATGCACCGCCGTACGCCCGCACCACCGGACGTGATGGTGCGGCAGGCGGTCAGCCAGGCCCCGTTCGCGCTGCAGGCCATCGTCCGCCTGGCCGGCAGCCACGCCGAGCTGGAAGGCCGCATCCCGCCCTGGTGCGGTGTACTCGAGGCCGACGGGCCCGCCCATTGCCTGCTGCGCATGGGCGCCGAGAGCCGCGGCATGATGCTGGCGCAGATCCTCAGCCTGGACCGGGTGCCGGTGGCGTTGTGGACCACGCCGCCGGGCCTGCGCGATGAACTGGCACAGCGCCTGGCCGGATTGGGACAGCTGCTGGCTGTGCCGCCGGTCACAGGCTGAGCCGCGTCGCTTGGCAAGCCCCGGCGAAGCTGGGACACTCGCCGGCATGAAGGGGATACTGGGGACAACGGCGATCATCATCGCTGCGCTGACCGCTGCGCCGGCCAGCGCGGGCACCCTGTTCAAGTGCCAGGGCGCCGACGGTGTCACCAGCTACGTCAGCAAGCGCGTGGCCGGGGCCCGCTGCAGCGCCATCAGCTACAGCCGCGACCTCCGCCCGGCACCGCGCCCGGTGGTGGCCGCGCCGAAGCCGGCGCCGACCACCGTGGCCAGCATCGAGCGCAACCCGGTGGCGGTGGCAGCCAGCGCTGCGGCACCGGCGGTTGCGCCAGCCGCCGTACCCGCGACCCCGGTCGCCTCGCGCAGCGGGCGCATGGTCAGCGGCCAGGTCTATTCCTTCATGAAGGATGGCGTGCGCCACTACACCAGTGCGCGGCCGACCCAGGTGGCCAACCTCGGCCCGGTGCGCACCATCCGCTACAGTTTCATGGAGCGCTGCTACGCCTGCGGCGTCAACCCGCGCGTGGACTTCGGTTCGGTGCGCTTGAACACCACCGCGTTCCAGACCGAGATCACCTCGGCCGCGCGCGAGTTCGGCGTCGACGAAGCCGTGGTGCGCGCCATCATCCACGCCGAGTCGGCCTACAACCCGACCGCGCTCAGCCGCGCTGGCGCGCAGGGCCTGATGCAGCTGATGCCGCCGACCGCGGCCCGTTTCGGGGTCAGTGACTCCTACGATGCCGGGCAGAACATCCGCGGTGGCGTGCAGTATCTTGCGTGGTTGCTGAAGCGCTTCAACGGCGACCTGACCCTGGCTGCCGCCGGCTACAACGCCGGCGAAGGCGCGGTCGACCGCCACGGTGGCGTGCCACCCTACAGCGAGACGCAGTACTACGTGCGCCGGGTCGGGCAGCTGGCCGAGCGTTACCGCACCGCCCTGAGTCACCAGTAGGTGCCGACCGTTGGCCGGCACTCCTTGAACAGGTAGGCGCCGACTGTCAGGCGGCACGCATCTGAAAGAGTTGTTGCAATGCGTTGTGTGGCGCGCGACGGTTCCGCTACACTCGCCCATGATTCAATGCGGCTCTGGCCCCCACCGGATCCGCTGGCAGCCTTAAAGCTACCTAATCAATATCGGAGTGCCGGATGGCCAACGATGGGGTACACGATCCAGTCAACACCGGACGTCGGCGTTTTCTTTCTGCCACCACAGCCGTGGTGGGCGCCGTCGGCGTCGGATTCACCGCAGTTCCTTTCATCAAATCCTGGAACCCCAGTGCCCGCGCCAAGCTTGCCGGCGCACCGGTGGTGGCCGACATCAGCGCGCTGCAGGAAGGCCAACGCCTGATCGTGGAATGGCGTGGCCAGCCGATCTGGATCGTCAAGCGGTCCAAGGCGATCCTCGATGCGCTGCACGGGCTGGATGGCCGCCTCAAGGACCCCGAGTCCGGCGAGAAGGACCAGCAGCCGGACTACGTGCTGAAGCAGAACCCCGAGCTGCGCTCGATCAAGCCGGACATCTCCGTGCTGGTCGGCCTGTGCACGCACCTGGGCTGCTCACCGGAAATGGTCGCCGAGATCCGGCCCGAACCCTATGACCCGCAGTGGAAGGGCGGCTACTTCTGCCCCTGCCACAAGTCGCGCTTCGACATGTCCGGCCGCGTCTTCAAGGACGTGCCGGCGCCGATCAACCTGAAGGTGCCCGCGCACCACTACCAGGACGACAACACCATCATCATCGGTGTCGATCCGCAGGGGGCTGCCTGATGTCCAATATCCTCAGCCGTACCGCCAGCGGCGTGGCCGACTGGGTCAATGCCCGCGCGCCGGGCCTGATGCCGGTCTACCGCAAGCACGTCACCGAGTACTACGCGCCGAAGAACTTCAACATCTGGTACTACTTCGGTTCGCTGGCGCTGCTGGTGCTGGTCAACCAGATCGTCACCGGCATCTTCCTGACGATGCACTACAAGACCAGCGCCGCCGAGGCGTTCGGCTCCATCGAATACATCATGCGCGATGTGGAGTGGGGCTGGCTGATCCGCTACATGCACTCCACCGGTGCCTCGCTGTTCTTCATCGTGGTCTACCTGCACATGTTCCGCGGCCTGCTGTATGGCAGCTACCAGAAACCGCGCGAGCTGGTGTGGATCCTGGGCATGCTGATCTACCTGGTGCTGATGGCCGAAGCCTTCATGGGCTACGTGCTGCCCTGGGGCCAGATGTCGTTCTGGGGCGCCAAGGTGATCATCTCGCTGTTCGGCGCGATACCGGTGATCGGCAACGGCCTGACCGAATGGATCATGGGTGACTACCTGCCCAGTGACGCCACGCTCAACCGCTTCTTCGCGCTGCACGTCATCGCCCTGCCGCTGGTACTGCTGCTGCTGGTGGTGCTGCACCTGGGCGCGCTGCACGAAGTGGGGTCGAACAACCCGGACGGCGTGGAGATCAAGAAGGGGCCGAAGGGCAACCGCTGGTCGCCGAACGCCCCGGCCGACGGCATTCCATTCCACCCGTACTACACGCTCAAGGATGGCGTCGGCGCTGGATTCCTGCTGATCATCGCCGCCTTCATCATCTTCTTCGCGCCCGGTTTCGGCGGCCTGTTCCTGGAGCACGACAATTTCACCGAGGCTAATCGCCTGGTGACGCCGGAGCACATCAAGCCGGTCTGGTACTACACCCCGTACTACGCGATGTTGCGCGTGGTGCCGAACAAGCTGGGCGGCGTGCTGGTGATGTTCTCGGCCATCGCGATCCTGTTCCTGGTGCCGTGGCTGGACAAGGCCCGGGTGAAGTCGGTGCGCTATCGCGGCTGGATCTCGAAGGTGATGCTGGGCGTGCTGGCGGTGTGCTTCGTGTGGCTGGGCGTGATTGGGTCCGGCCCGGGCACCGACGTGCACGAAACCTACATCGGGCGGGTGCTGACCTTCCTGTACTTCGCGTTCTTCATCACCATGCCGCTATGGACAAGGTTGGACAAGGCCAAGCCGGTACCGGAGAGGGTGACCACGCATGACTGAGCGCTGGATGGTCCGGCTGGCCCTGGCGGCCACCCTGATGCTGGGCAGTTTCCTGGCCTCCGCCGCCGAGGGCGGCACCAAGCTGCTGCAGGCCGGCAACGATCTCGGTGACCGCGCCTCGCTGCAACGCGGCGCGCAGCTTTACATGAACTACTGCTCCAGCTGCCATGCGCTGAAATACCTGCGCTATTCGCGGATGGCGCAGGACCTGGGCCTGACCGAAGAAGAGGTGATGAACAACCTCAACTTCACCGGCTCGGCGATCGGCGATCCGATCCCGGTGGCGATGCCCAAGGAGAACGCCGAGAAGTGGTTCGGCAAGATGCCGCCGGACCTCAGCCTGATCGCGCGGGTTCGAGGCAGCGACTGGGTCTACACCTATCTCAAGTCGTTCTACCTGGACAGCAGCCGGCCGCTGGGCTGGAACAATGCATTGTTTGCCAATGCCTCCATGCCCAACCCGTTGTGGGAGATGCAGGGGCTGCAGCATGCCGTGCATGGCAAGCCCGAGGCCCCCGGCATGGACCCGCCGGTGACCGGCCTGCGCATCGAAACGCCCGGTTCGGTGGATGCCGGCCAGTACGACCAGGCCGTGCGGGACATCACCAACTTCCTCGAATACGCCGGTGAACCGGCCGCGCTCAAGCGCCAGCAGCTGGGCGTGTGGGTGATCCTGTTCCTGGCGCTGCTGACCTTCCTGCTGTACCTGTTGAAGAAGGAATACTGGAAGGACGTCCACTGATTCTGCCGCCGGCCATTGCACGGGCCTATTGGCTTTTGTGATGGTCGGTTGCACACTCGGGGAGGAGTCGACCGCTGGCACGGTGCCGGCGGCGCCGATGCGGCAGGCGGTCTCCTGTCGTGGGAGAGCCTTTGATGGCGGCGAGCGTACGCATGCGCAATACACTGACGCTGTTTTCCTCGAACGACGACGTACTGTGCCACCGTGTACGGTTGGTGCTGGCGGCCAAGGGGGTCACCTTCGACTTCGTTCCGGTCGATCCGCAGAACCCGCCTGAAGACCTGATCGATCTCAATCCATACCACTCGGTACCGACCCTGGTCGAGCGCGAGCTGGTGCTGTACGCCGCATCGGTGGTCAGCGAGTACCTGGATGAGCGCTATCCGCATCCGCCGCTGATGCCGGTCGATCCGCTCTCGCGTGCACGCATCCGCCTGGCGATGCTGCGCATCGAGCACGACTGGGTGCCGCAGGTACAGGCCATCCAGCTGGGCAACAAGACCCAGGCCGAGGCCGGCCGCAAGCGCCTGAAGGAACTGCTGACCGCCTCGCTGCCGCTGTTCAAGGCCAGCAAGTTCTTCCTCAACCCGGAAATGAGCCTGGCCGACTGCGCGATGGCGCCGATCATCTGGCGCCTGCAATCGCTGGACGTGCCGCTTCCGAAGGACGGCAAGGCGATCGAGGACTATGGCAACCGCATCTTCCGCCACCCGGGTTTCGTCCGCAGCCTGACCGACCAGGAAAAGAAGCTGCGCGATCTCCCGGTCTGACCTGGCCCTGCGCAACCCGTCTGCACACCGACCGGCGTGCAGGCGATCCGCCCCGGCGGGGCGCCGGGCGCGTACACTTCACGCATGACCGAAGACTTCTTCCACATGACCAGCCACCGCCCGTACCTGCTGCGGGCGCTGGTGGAATGGATCAATGACAACCAGCTGACCCCGCACATCCTGGTCGACGCCGGCGTCCCCGGCGTGCAGGTCCCGCCTTCGGCGGTCAAGGATGGCCGGGTCGTGCTCAACATCGCCGAACGTGCCGTCGTGCGGCTGATGATCGACAACGAAATGGTGAGCTTCTCGGCCCGCTTCTCCGGCACCAGCTACCCGGTGCAGGTGCCGATCAGCGCCGTGCTGGCTGTCTATGCCCGCGAGACCGGGCAGGGCATGGCGCTGCCGGATGACATTCCGGGCAATGAGACCGCACCGACCAGCGAGGAACTGCTGCACGAGGAAGGCACGCCGCCGGACGATACGCCGCCGGCCAGCCCGCCGCCGAAGGGCCGCCCGAACCTGCGCGTGGTCAAGTAACCGTTCCGACGCCGCCCCGATGGGCGGCGTTTTTCCTTGCAGGATTTACCGGTGGGTGCCGACCGTTGGTCGGCACACCTCCAGCCCCTACACATCCTCGGCATCCTCCACATCCGGCCGGATCTGGCTGATCCGCGCGGCACCGGGGCCGGTGAACGAGATCAGCTGGTCGCCACGCAGCACCATGCGGCCCACGTGGCGATCGATGCCATCGTAGGAATACTCGAACTTGAAGGTGCGCTCGAAACCGAGCCGTCCATCCTCGCCACGCGACAGTCGCAGGCCGGTGGCGTGCACCGCCTGGTCCAGCCACTGCACATCGGCGGCGCGGCAGGCATTGCGGCCCAGCTCGACCGCGCGCTCGGCGGCCGAGCGTGCGGCATTCCAGAAGAAGTAGATGATTCCGCCGGCAATCAGCAACAGCAGCAGGGTGGGCATGGCTTCAGCCGTCAGAGGTCGATCCGGCAAAGATGGCGGCGAACGCGCGCTGGATCAAGCGCTGCATTCACCGCCGCGGCGGCGGTAGGCCAGGCGCCGGCTGCGCGGGCGCGATGGCCGGTTGCGGCGCAGGAGCGGTCTGCATCGGCGTGGCAGTGGGCGAAGGCATCACCAATGGTGCGGCCGCAGTCAGCTGCAGCAGCGCCGCCCAGTCCTGGCGGTTGAAGCTGCATTCGTCCTCGCGGCCCGGCGTGCAGCTGGGGTCGATGCCGGTGCTGTTGCGTTCGCGCGCCGGCGGCAGCTTGATCAATCCGGTGCGCTCCAGCGGCAGCAGCCGCATCGCCACGGTGTTCATCACGTTGCCACCGACCAGGTACAGGGTCTGGTCGCCGCCAAGATTGGCGGCCACCACCACTTCGCAATGCGATTTCCAGTGGCCCACCGAGCCATTGCCCAGTGCCTGCACCAGCCCGCTGTAGCTGAGCGTGCTGCTGCGGTCGCGCAGGAAGCACAGCAGATCGCCGGGTGCGGGTTTGGCCGTGGCCGGGTCGACCAGGCGGTAGGGCACGCCCGAGGGCCCGCCCTGGTACGCAGCGCGGATATAGTCAATGTGGCGTGGCGAGGTATTGAAGCCGGGCACGCCGGCCCGCACCATCACCCAGGAAATGAACGCCGCCGACCATGGGTTGTCGACCAGGAAGGCGCGGCAATCGCTGTCGGTGTAACGCGTGCCCAGTGGTGCCAGGCAGCTGCTGGCACCCGCGATGCTGCCCATTGCGTTGAGCGTGCCGCTGTCGCGCCAATAGCCGGCAACGCGCTGCCAGGCGATCAGGCCGTTGTCGGCCAGGTGTTCGTTCTCGGCCTCGGTGACGCTGAGGCTCGCCGCGCGGCCATCACGATCGATGAAAGGCCGGAACCAGAGCCGGTGTTCGTTGCAGGCGGTATTGCGGATGGCCACCGCCAACGGGCTCAGGCCGAAGCGGGGCGGCACATCGCAGGCTTCGGCAGCCGCTGCGGACAAGGGGGCTGCCGCGAGCAGCAGGCAGGCAGGCAAGAGCATCCGGCGCATGCACGGTTCCTGTGGGGGATGCCCGCAGCGTCGCAGAGGACGGCGTGGCCGAGCCGTGAAGGCCTCCGAACCGGTAGCGCCGGGCCATGCCCGGCGAGCGAAGCGGTAGCCCGGCTCATCGCGCGCGCAACGCGCGGGTTGCACCTTGGGAGGGCTCCGGAAAGCAGCCAAGCATGGGCTCGGCTCCACAAGGTCTTGCAGGCTTCAGCCCGGCGGCGGGCCGAGCTTCAGCGACAGATCGATGGCCTGCACGTGCTTGGTCAGGCCGCCGATGGAGATGCAGTCCACGCCATCCTCGGCGATCGAGCGCAGGCCGCCCAGGCCGACGCTGCCAGACACTTCCAGCGGAATGCGGCCGGCGGTGATGCGTACCGCCTCGCGGCGCAGGTCGGGGCTGAAGTCGTCCAGCAGGATGCGCTCGCAACCGGCTTCGAGGGCCTGGCGCAGTTGTGTCAGGTCCTCCACTTCCACCACCAGCGGCAGCGCGGGCCACTGCCGGCGTGCGCCTGCCACGGCGGCAGCCAGCGAGCCGGCGGCGCGGATGTGGTTTTCCTTCAGCATCACCGTGTCGTACAGGCCGAAGCGATGGTTGTCGCCGCCGCCGCAGCGCACGGCGTACTTCTGCGCCAGGCGCAGGCCGGGCAGGGTCTTGCGGGTGTCGAGGATGCGCGTGCCGGTACCGGCCACGGCGGCCACATAGCGGGAAGTGGTGGTGGCGGTGCCGGACAGCGTCTGCAGGAAATTGAGCGAGGTGCGCTCGGCGCTGACCAGGCTGCGACTGCGTCCGTGCAGCAGGGCCAGCACGGTGCCTGCGGTGACCGCGTCGCCTTCGGAAACACGCCATTCGATGCGCACGTCCGGGTCGAGCGCGCGGTGGGTGGCATCGAACCAGGGGCGACCGGCGATCACCCCGTCCTGCTTGCACAGCAGGTAGGCGCTGTCGGCCTGGTCGGGCAGCAGGGCGGCGGTAACGTCACCGCTGCCCAGGTCCTCGGCCAGTGCACGCGCGACATCGGCGGCGACAACGGCCGCATCCGGCGTCGGCAGCGTGCTCATGCGGCCGGGAAGTCGGTGATCTGGGCGGTCGGGATGGCTTCCTCGGCCAGCAGCACCGGGATGCCGTCGTCAACGCGGAACACCTGCTTGCGGTCGCGGGTAACCAGCGCTTCGCGCAGCGGCTGCGCCAGCGGGTTGCCATCGGCCTTGTTCACTGCGCCGGCGGAAATGGCCTTGTTGAGGGCTTCCAGGCCCTTGCCATCCAGCAGGGACAGGGGCTGGCGGGTGTCCGGCGACACCAGCAGGTCGAGCAGCTTGCGATCCATGGTTCTTCGTCTTGCGTGGAAGATGGCTAGAATACGTCTTTAAGGCAGGTGACGGCCAATGACCCCCAACCCGATCGCGCCGCTTGTCGGCATCGTCATGGGTTCCCGTTCCGACTGGGAAACCATGCAGCACGCCGCCCAGAAGCTTGAAGCCCTGGGTGTTCCGTTCGAAGTGAAGGTGGTGTCCGCGCATCGGACGCCGGATGTGTTGTTCAGTTACGCCGAGCAGGCGGGCCCGCGTGGTCTGCGCGCCATCATCGCCGGTGCCGGCGGGGCCGCGCACCTGCCGGGCATGATCGCCGCCAAGACCGCCGTGCCGGTGCTGGGCGTGCCGGTGCAGTCCAAGGCCCTCAACGGCATGGATTCGCTGCTGTCGATCGTGCAGATGCCGGCCGGCATCCCGGTCGCCACCTTCGCCATCGGCAATGCCGGCGCCTCCAATGCGGCGCTGTTCGCCGCCGCGATGCTGGGCAGCGACCAGCCGGCGATCGGCCAGGCGCTCGACGCGTTCCGCGCACGCCAGACCGAAGACGTGATGGCCCACGACGATCCGCGCCAATGAGCCTGACCGTCGGCATCCTGGGCGGCGGCCAGCTCGCCCGCATGATGGTCCTGGCCGGTGCGCCGCTGGGGCTGCGTTTCGAGCTGTACGACCCGGCCGCCGATGCCTGCAGCGGCCCGCTGGCACCGCTCACCGTCGGCGCCTTCGATGACCGCCAGGCGCTGGCGGACTTCGCCGCCAAGGTCGATGTGGTCACCTTCGATTTCGAGAACGTGCCTGCAGACAGTGCACAGTTCCTGGCCGACCGCGTGCCGGTCTATCCGCCGCCGGCCGCACTGGCCGTGGCCCAGGACCGGTTGAGCGAGAAGACCCTGTTCCAGAAGCTGGGCATCCCGCTGCCGGCCTTCGCCGACATCCGCAGCCGTGACGAGCTGGCGGCGAAGGCTGCCGAGTTCGGCCTGCCCTGCATCCTCAAGACCCGCCGCCTGGGCTATGACGGCAAGGGCCAGTTCCGCCTGCGCAGCGAAGCCGACATCGACGCCGCGTGGGATGCGCTGGGCACGCAGGTCGAGCGCACCGGCCTGATCCTGGAAGGCTTCGTGGCCTTCCAGCGCGAGGTCAGCGTGGTTGCCGTGCGCGGCCGCGATGGCAGCTTCGAGGCCTGGCCGGTCACCGGCAACTGGCACGTCGACGGCGTGCTGTCGGCCAGCGTGGCACCGGCCGTGCTGGCCGACGCCGAACAGCAGGCCGCGATCGGCTATGCCCGTCGTGTCGCCGAGCACCTGCAGTACGTCGGCGTGTTCGCGCTGGAACTGTTCTGCCGCGATGGCGAACTGCTGGCCAACGAGATGGCGCCGCGCGTGCACAACTCCGGCCACTGGACCATCGAAGGCAGCGAGACCTCGCAGTTCGAGAACCATCTGCGTGCCGGGCTGGGCCTGCCCCTGGGCAGCACCCGCATGCTCGGCCACGCCTGCATGCTGAACTGGCTGGGCAAGATGCCCGACCCGTTGCCGGTGCTTGCCCAGGCCAGTGGCCACTGGCATGACTACGGCAAGGAGCCGCGCGAAGGCCGCAAGGTCGGCCATGCCACATTGCGCGATGACGATGCCGCTGCCCTGGCCGACGCGCTGGACCAGGTGGGTCTGGAGCTGGACCGCCAGGCCCAGGTGGCGCCGGCGGTACACGCGCTGCGCAGCCGCTGAGCCGGGCGTGCCGGCCAATGGCCGGCACAACCCCGTGTGCCTGCAACGGTGTGGCGCGCCGGTGCAGGCATCGGCGCAGCATTCCCGGTGGTAGCGTGGAGCTCCTTTCACAGGAGTCACCCTCATGCTCGACTGGAATACCTACCGCAAGGAGCTGAAGGGCCGCATCGGCGAGATCGGCAAGCTCTCGCCGGATACGGTCAAGGGTTATGCCACGCTGGCCAATGCGGGCGCGCAGACCAACCATCTTGATGCCAAGACCCGCGAGCTGATCGCGCTGGCAGTGGCAGTGACCACCCGCTGCGACGGCTGCATCACCGTGCATGTGGACGCGGCGCTGAAACATGGTGCCAGCCGCGAGGAAATCGCCGAAGCATTGGGCGTGGCGGTGTCGCTCAACGCCGGCGCGGCGCTGGTGTACTCGGCGCGGGTGATGGACGCCGTGGCTGCACACGAGAACGCGTGATGCCACCGTGCCGCCGGGCATGGCCCGGCGTTACCGCGAGGGTGGGGTAGCGACGGGCCATGCCCGGCGGATGTCCTCAGCGCAGCTGGCTCTCGGCGAATTCCCAGTTCACCATCTGCCAGAACGCGTCCAGGTAACGCGCGCGGTCATTCTGGTAGTCGGTGTAGTAAGCGTGCTCCCAGACGTCGCAGCAAAGCAGTGGCGTGCTTTCACCGGTCAGTG
Source organism: Stenotrophomonas sp. 85239_Sma (assembly GCF_056481725.1). NCBI lineage: Bacteria > Pseudomonadati > Pseudomonadota > Gammaproteobacteria > Lysobacterales > Lysobacteraceae > Stenotrophomonas > Stenotrophomonas sp. 85239_Sma. The sequence continues at coordinate 1,589,671 of NZ_CM151163.1, forward strand.
GCGTGCCGGCGTTGCGGGTGGCCTGGATGCCCAGCTGGCCACCCGGGTGCTGCACGAGCCACACCCAGCCCGAGCCGAACAGGCCCAGCGCGGTGCGGTTGAACTCCTCGCGCAGGCGCTGTGCGTCACCGAACTGGCGCTTCACCAGCTCGCCCAGCCGGCCCTGCGGTTCGCCGCCGCCGCGCGGGCGCAGGCACTGCCAGTAGAAACCATGGTTCCAGGCCTGGGCGGAGGCATCGAACAGCGAGCCCTGGGCGTGGCGCACGATCTCTTCCAGTGACGCTTCCTCCCACTCGGTGCCGAGGATGCCGGCGTTGACGGCATCCACATAGGCGCGATGGTGGTGGCCGTGATGCAGTTCCACGGTCTGTGCGGACAGGTGTGGCTGCAGGGAGCCGGGAAGGTAGGGCAGGGCGGGCAATTCGACGGGCATGGACAGGTTCGTGGCCAAGGGGACGGCGGCAGCCGGTTCCATCCGCTTACAATGGCGGCTACCGTGGGCAGTCTAGCCGACCATCACGGTCGGTTTGTCCGGCGAAGCAAGGAGTGTGGTTGTGGCGGTAATGCAGCAAATCCAGGCCGAGGTCGATCGTTACCCGCTCGTGCTGTTCATGAAGGGCACCCCGCAGTACCCGATGTGCGGCTTTTCCAGCCGCGCCGTGCAGGCGTTGATGGCCGCCGGCGCCGTCACCCTGCGCACCGTCAACGTGCTCGAGGAGCCGGAGATCCGCGCCAACCTGCCGCGCTTCTCCAACCTGCCGACCTTTCCGCAGCTGTTCATCAACGGTGAGTTGATCGGCGGCTGCGACATCGTCATGGAACTGTTTGAATCCGGCGAGCTCAAGCGCATCGTCGAAGAGGCGACCCAGGGATGAGTGCCTGGCCGTCGACGTCACCCACTGACGGGGCGCTCGATGGCCGTCCGTTGCAGGACCGCGTGGTGCTGGTCGCTGGCGCCGGGGGAGGGCTGGGCAGCGCTGCGGCGGTCGCCGCCGCAGCGGCCGGGGCCACCGTGGTCCTGCTGGGGCGCAAGCCGCGCCGGCTGGATCGGGTCTATGCCCAGGTCCAGGCGGTCGGCCCGGAACCCTTGCTGTACCCGCTGGACCTGGAAGGCGCCGGCCCGGATGACTATGCCGAACTGGCCCAGGCCGTCCAGCGCGAGCTGGGGCGGCTGGACGGCCTGCTGGTCTGCGCCGCGCATTTCCCCGGCCTGACCCCGTTCGAACTGGCCGATCCGGCAAGTTTCGCCCGCGCGCTCCATGTCACCCTGACCGCCCCGGCCTGGCTGGCCCAGGCCTGCCTGCCGCTGCTGCGGCAGCGCGAGGACGCCGCCCTGGTGTTCGCGGTCGATGCCCCCGAACGGGTGGGGCAGGCCTACTGGGGTGGGTACGGTGTGGCCCAGCATGGCCTGCGCGGTCTGATCGGCAGCCTGCACGATGAGCTGGGCCGCAGCCCGGTGCGGGTCAGTGGTCTGTACCCGGGTCCGCTGCGCACGGCGCTGCGGGCCCGTGCCTATTCCGTCGATCAGGATCCGGCTGCCCGAACGCCGGAAGCCGCGGCGGCGGCGGCGGTGACCCTGCTTTCCGCTGCCGGCAGCGACTGGCGGGGCCGCATCCTGGATGCGAGCGAGCCATCCGGCGACGCGTGAAGGCCGCCGTAAGGTGGAATGAAGATCCCGTCACGATTGCGTTGCGATCCCCTGCCGTTTGTCGCACAACCGTCACATTGATGGCGTAGCGTGTTAATCTAGTGTTAACCGTTATGGCTGCCTTCAGCCAAGCGGTAGGGAACCCCAGATAACTCTCCGAGCAGCCACCCGCAGGGCTGTTTGGATGCGCTTTTTTTCCGCCATCGCCAACTCGCATCGAGGCTACCGAAAAATGACCCACCCACTCCGGATGTCCAAGCTTACCCTTGGTCTCGTGGCTGCACTTGCCGCCGCTCCCGCCTTCGCCCAGAGCACCTCTGCCGGTGTCGGCGGCCAGGTGATGTCCGCCGCAGGCCAGCCTGTCGCCGGCGCTGAAGTCACCATCACCCACACCGAGTCGGGCACTGTTTCGCGTGCCACCACCGATGCGTCGGGCCGCTACAACGCGCGCGGCCTGCGCGTGGGTGGTCCGTACACCATCACCATCACCAAGTCCGGTGAAGGCACCAAGACCGAAGAAGGTGTCTACCTGAACCTGAACCAGGTCAACACCGTCAACGCCAGCCTGGGCGGTGACCTGGCTGCGACCAACCTGGACGCGGTGAACGTTGTCGCCACCGCCGGCGGCCTGGACCTGTTCAGCGCCAACAAGATGGGCACCGGTACCAACGTCACCCGCGAAACGATGGATGCGCTGCCGTCGGCCAACCGCAACATCCAGGACTACGTCCGTCTCGACCCGCGCATCTCGCAGGTCAGCAAGGCGGACGGCGCGATCTCGGCGGGCGGCCAGAACACCCGTTACAACGCCATCCGCATCGACGGCATCAGCGCCTCCGATCCGTTCGGCCTGGGCTCCAACAACCTGCCGACCGAGCGTCAGCCGGTGTCGATGGATGCCATCCAGGAAATCAACATTGACCTGGCCAACTACGACACCACCATCGCCGGTGGCACCGGTGCGGTGATCAATGCCGTGACCAAGTCGGGTACCAATGAATTCCACGGTACCGTGTACGGCTCCTACCGCGACAAGGACATGGTCCGTTCGCGCCTGGAAGGTGACCGCCAGGACTTCAACGGCTTCGAGGACGAGAAGACCTATGGCATGACCTTCGGCGGCCCGATCGTCAAGGACAAGCTGTTCTTCTTCACCAACTATGAAAAGTACGAGCGTTCGGCTGCGGGCGTCGCCCTGAGCGACACGCCGATCGGCCGTGGCACGATCACCCAGGATCAGATCACCAGCGTCCAGAACTTCCTGGGCAATCTGGGCTATGACCCGGGCAGCCTGTCGGCACCGAACAGCAAGACCGAGATCGAAGAGTACGCGGTCAAGCTGGACTGGAACATCAACGAGAACCACCGTGCCGCCCTGCGCTACAACAAGATGGAGCAGAACGTCGTTCGCTTCCCGCAGGTCAGCAGCAGCGCCATCTCGCTGAGCAACTTCTGGTACCAGCAGCCGACTGAATACGAAACCTGGATGGGCGAACTGTTCAGTGACTGGTCCGAGAACTTCTCGACCGAGTTCAAGGTCTCGCACAAGGACTACTCGGCCAACCGCGTTCCGCTGGTCGACATGCCGCAGATCCGCATCAAGTCGGGCAACGATTCCCTGTACGTCGGTACCGAGCAGAACACCCACGTCAACATCGTCGAGTCGAAGGAACTGAGCGCCTTTGGTGCCGGTACCTGGTACATCGGTGACCACACCGTCAAGTTCGGCTTCGATTACTCGAAGAATGACCTGATGAACTTCTACGGCCGCAACCTCAACGGCGTGTACGAATTCAACAGCGTCAACGATTTCCTGGCGGGCAATGCCTCGCGCTACCAGCTGCGTGCGCCGCGTGCCGATGGCAGCCGCAGCGACATCCCGGCTGACTTCACCCTGAAGAACACCGGCGTGTTCGTGCAGGACACCTGGGCGATCAACTACAACCTGAGCCTGATGTTCGGCGTCCGCGTCGACATGCCTGACTTCAGCAGCCAGCGCCTGTACAACCCGCGCATCGAGCAGCTGTACGGCTTCAACAACACCAAGCTGGTCGACAAGAACCTGGTGCAGCCGCGTGTTGGCTTCAACTACACCTTCGACAGCGAGCGTCCGACCCAGCTGCGCGGCGGCGTGGGCCTGTTCGGCGGCGCTGCCCCGAACGTGTGGCTGGCAGGTGCCTACCAGAACACCGGCCTGAACTACATCGAGTACGACGAGCGCAGCATCCCGGCCGGCGCCTTCACGCCGGACGGCAACAACCCGTACATCCCGGCCGGTGGCCCGGCGTCGGCCCGTCAGAACGTGGACATCATCGCGCCGGGCACCCGCCTGCCGTCGGTGTGGAAGGCCAACCTGGCCTTCGACCATGAGCTGCCGTGGTACGGCATCGTGGCGTCGGCCGAACTGCTGGTGACCAAGGTCAAGGACGGCATCTACTTCGACCGCCTGGACGTTGGCGCGCCGACCACGATCGGTCCGGATGGCCGTGCGATCTACTGGAATGCTGCCGGCCGCAATCCGGCCAATACCCGAGTCGACAAGGGCGTCGACTACGGCATGTCGACCGGTACCAATCGCGCTGGTGACCGTGCCAACCGCCCGAGCGACATCGGCGATGTGCTGGTCATGCGCAACACCGACAAGGGCCGCGGCACCCAGGCCACCTTCTCGCTGGCCAAGCCGCTGACCGAGAACTGGGGCTGGTCGCTGGGTTATACCTATACCCAGTCGAAGGAAGTCAGCCCGCTGTCCAGCTCGCAGAACACCTCGAACTGGAACAACACGCTGATCTTCAACTCCAACGAGGATGTGGCCTACAACTCGCGTTACGCGATCAAGGACCGCATCACCGGCACCCTGGAGTGGAAGCACAACTTCTTCGGTGACAACGCCACCCGCGTCGGCCTGTTCTATGAAGGTCGCTCGGGCCGTCCGTACAGCTACATCTTCTACAACGATGCCAACGGCGACGGTGCTGCCACCAACGACCTGTTCTACGTGCCGAAGGGTCCGGGCGACGTGCTGTTCAAGGGCGGTGCCGCGATGGAGAAGCAGTTCTTCGATTGGCTGGCGCAGAACCCGGAACTCGATGCCTACCGTGGCAGCGTGGTCCCGGCCAATCGCCACCGTGCTTCGTGGGTCAACAGCTTCGACGTCCGCGTCAGCCAGGAATTCCCGGGCTTCATGAAGGGTCACAAGGGTGAAGTTGCCCTGGACATCATGAATGTCGGCAACCTGCTGAACAAGAAGTGGGGCCTGATCGACGACTACGGCTTCTACTCGACCCGCCGCGTTGCCAACTACGCGGGTATCGATCCGGCCACCGGCAAGTACGTGTACTCGTTCACCGGTGCGACCGACAACTCGCAGATCCAGGAAAACAACAACGACAAGGGCAACACCGCCGTGTCGCGCTGGTCGATGCAGCTGACCCTGAAGTACAAGTTCTGATCCGTCAGAGCCTGAAGCAGTGAGTGAAAACGGCCGGGGAAACCCGGCCGTTTTCCGTTCAGGCGAAAGTCCTTGCAGGCCACTCTGCATCGGCGTAGCATCTTTGAACGTGCGCGGTGACAACGCCGCCGATGCGGTCCCGGAAAGGCGAACGCGGGCAGCACACATCCAACGGTCGGGCTTCCCGGCCGTTTTGCTTTTTAAGGGGGCGGCAGTACAGTCGGAAACCTTGAAGGAAGCGAAAAATTGGATATGACCACGAACGAAAAATCGGCCCGTGCACTGCCGGTGCAGGATGCGCGGATCTATCCGCGCGGTGGGCTGGATGTGCTGTCGCGGGCCGAGGTGGCACGCCTGCGCGATGCCTCCGCGGGCGGCATGCATGAGCTGCTGCGCCGCTGCGCGCTGGCCGTGCTGACCAGCGGCAGCGCCTCGGACGATCCGCGCGCCGCGCGCGATCTCTACCCTGATTTCGACATCCAGGTGGCGCAGCAGGACCGCGGCGTGCGCATCGACCTGGTCAACGCACCGGCGATGGCCTTCGTCGACGGCGAGATCATCCGCGGTGTCGCCGAACTGCTGTTCGCCGTTGTGCGTGACCTGGCCTACATGGCCATCGAGATGGGCCCGGCCTACGCGGCCGAGCTGGAATCGTCCGAGGGCATCACCAACGCGGTATTCGGCCTGCTGCGCAACGCGCGCATCCTCAACCCGGGCGACCCGAACCTGGTGGTGTGCTGGGGCGGACACTCGATCTCGCGCGACGAATACCTGTACACCAAGCAGGTCGGCTACGAGCTGGGCCTGCGCGGCCTGGACATCTGCACCGGCTGCGGCCCGGGTGCGATGAAGGGCCCGATGAAGGGTGCCACCATCGCCCATGCCAAGCAGCGCAAGACGGTCACCCGCTACATCGGCCTGACCGAGCCGGGCATCATCGCCGCCGAGTCGCCGAACCCCATCGTCAACCACCTGGTGATCATGCCGGACATCGAGAAGCGCCTCGAGGCCTTCGTCCGCATCGGTCACGGCATCATCGTGTTCGCCGGCGGCGTCGGCACCGCCGAAGAGATCCTGTACCTGCTGGGCATCCTGCTGCGCGAGGAGAACAAGGACCTGCCGTTCCCGCTGATCCTGACCGGCCCGACCGTGGCGGCGCCGTACTTCGAGCAGATCGACCGCTTCATCCGCCTGACCCTGGGCGACGAGGCCGCCGAGCGCTACGAGATCATCATCGGTGACCCGGTGGCGGTGGCCAGGAAAATGGCCAGCGGCATCAAGCGCGTTCGCGAGCATCGCCTGGCGCAGAAGGATTCGTTCTTCTTCAACTGGTCCATCGAGATACCGTGGGAGTACCAGCAGCCGTTCGTGCCGACCCATGAAGCGATGGCGGCGCTGGACCTGCACCACGGCCGCGCGCCGCACGCGCTGGCGGCCGACCTGCGCCGGGCGTTCTCGGGCATCGTGGCCGGCAACGTGAAGGAAGACGGCATGCGCCGCATCGAGCAGTTCGGGCCGTTCCAGATCCACGGTGACCCGGACATGATGCAGGCGCTGGATGCGCTGCTGCGCGCGTTCGTCGAGCAGCGCCGGATGAAGATCTCCGGCGAATACCAGCCCTGCTACCAGGTGCTGGCCTGAGTACGGGCCGGCGCGATGGGGATCGCGCCGGCACCGGCAGGGGAGGGTGGGTCGTCAAGCCTTTGACGCCCGTCGCCCCGGATTGACCGTTCATCCTGCCACCGCTTGCCGGTGGCGGGGCGATGGCCCATCGTGGCCACCAACACGCTGGGGAGCGTCCAATGTCTTTGCGCCGGCAAAACGGGTTCACACTGGTTGAACTGATGGTCACGCTGGCCGTCTTCGTGATCCTGGCGTCGATCGCCTATCCGAGTTTCCGCGGGATGATCCGCTCGAACCGGCTGGCGACCGCCAACAATGAACTGATCGCGCTGGCCAACCTGGCCCGCAGCGAAGGCATCCGCAACAGCAGCGGTGGCGGTGTCTGTGGCAGCGCCGATGGCAAGGCCTGTGATGGCGACTGGTCCAAGGGCGTACTGGCCTGGTCGGACCTTGATGGCGACGGCCAGATGGGCAGTAATGACGTCGCGCTGCGGTTTTCGCAGGGCAACCCGCAGCTCAGCGTGGTGGGTCCGCCGGGCGCGGTCATCGCCTTCGACGGGCGCGGCCGGCGCCGGGCGGTTGCTGACCAGACGCTGGTGCTGTCGCCGGATGCGTGCAAGGCCGGTGAATCGAAAAGCACGCTGACGATCAACCAATCCGGCCAGGTCCGGGTGACCAAGGGAACCTGCTCATGAGCCGCCGCAACCTGGCCCGCCCACGCTCTTCGCAGGGCGGCTTCAGCCTGATCGAAGTGATGGTGGCGGTACTGATCCTGGCATTCGGGCTGCTGGGCTTCGCCCTGCTGCAGACCACCAATGTCCGCTTCGTGCAGAGCGCGAACTACCGCACCCAGGCCACCAACCTGGCCAACGACCTGATCGAGCTGATGCGCGCCCAGCGTGCCGACACGCTGGCCGGTGGCGCCTATTCCTCGGCCTCGTTCTCCGCAGGCTCGGTGAAGCCCAGCGGCGCCTGCACCTGGCCGACCGGCGCCGCGGTGACGCCGAAGACGAACGTGGCACGCTGGCAATGCGAGGTTGCGCGGACGCTGGGTGAAAAGGCCAGTGCACAGGTGACCTTCGTGCAGAGTACCGGCCAGGTCACCGTTGCCATCAGCTGGGGTGACCAGCGCTGGGATCCGAAGGATCCCGACAGCCTTACCACCTTCGGCCTGACGACCTTCCTGTGAACGCGCCCATGAGTCCAATTTCGCGAGCCCGAGGCCTGTCGCTGATCGAACTGATGATCGCCATGGTCATCGGCCTGGTCCTGATGCTGGGCGTCACCCAGATCTTCATCGCCTCGCGTGCGGCGTCACGCCTGTCCGAAGGCGCGGCCCGTACCCAGGAGAACGCGCGCTTCGCGCTGGATTTCCTGCAGCATGACCTTCGCATGGCCGGCCACTTTGGCTGCGTCAACGACCAGGCCCACGTGGTCAAGAACACCGGCGATGTCGGCTACCACCTGGGCATCAGCTCGGGCAGTGGCGACCCGCAGGATTTCTCTGTTCCGGTGCAGGGATATGAGGCTGCAGGTACGGCGCCGGGCGCCACGCTGACGCTGGGCCGTGCGTGGAGCGCGGCGCAGTCGGTTCCAAAGAGCATCGCCAACCTCAAGCCGGCACCGTTGCCGGGCAGTGACATCCTGGTGCTGCGCGTGATGAGTCCGGAAGGGGCCGTCGTGACCGGCATATCCGTGGCCGCGGGTGCAACCACCCTGACCGTTTCCAATGAAGGCATGGCCCGACTGAAGGCCAACGCCGCAGGCACGCCGACGGTCTTCGGCGTGGCCGACTGCACCCGTGCCGACGTATTCCCCGCCACCATCACCGGTTCGACCGTGAAGGTCGACAAGGTCGACCTGAGCAACTATTCGATCAACAACGCGATGACCATGCTGTATCGCGCCGATGGCATGGCGTACTACATCGCGACCAATCCCAATGGCGAGCCGGCGCTTTACCGGGCGCGCGCCAATGGCGCCGGCGGCTACGCCGATGGCGAGGAGCTGGTGGAAGGCATCGAGAACATGCAGTTCCTGTACGGCCTGGATGCCACCACGAACATCGCCCTGCCCACGCCGCCGACCGGTCGTATCGTCGACCAGCGCGTGGCCAGTGCGGTCAGCACCGGCACCGATGCCGCCGCCGCAGGGCAGTGGCGGCGCGTGGGGATGGTGCAGGTGGGCCTGCTGGCGCGCAGTCCGCAGCGTGCGTCGGCCGAAGCACCGGGCAGTGCGGCCACCTATCCGGCCATCCTGGGGGTGGGCTTTGCCCCGGCCGATCCTTACGACCAGCGCCATCGTGGCGCCTATGAAGCGTCGGTTGCGCTTCGCAACCGCTTGTTCGGGAACTGACGACCATGCGCACTCATCCTTCCTCCCGACGCCGTCCCTTGGTTGCCCGGGCACGACAGCAGGGTGCCGTTCTCTATGTCGCGCTGATCATGCTGGTGCTGCTGGCCCTGCTGGGGGTGATCGGCATGCAGGTGGCCGGCATGCAGGAGCGCATGGCGGCTGGCTACCGGGCGACCAACATGGCATTCCAGAACGCCGAAGGCGCGGCACGCAGCGCCGAGAACGCGGTGGAGAACATCGCCAACCGGAAGGATGCCGGTAGCAATCCGGCCGTGGTGTCCTCCGACATCAGCCAGCAGTGCGATGACGGCTTCGATCCTTCGGCCTGGGTCGCGAAAACCAAGCTGGGCAGCAAGCCGGCGATCTATGTCCGCGAGATCCAGGGCTGCATCCAGGGGGAGGGTGCGCTGGACATGGGCAAGTCGGTGGAGAAGCCAACGCCGGTCTACCAGATCACAACCTATGCCGGTGATACCACCAGTGATGCGACGTCGCGTGCGGCGATCGATACCGTATTCAAGCTGTGAGGCTGGGGAGCCCATGAACACTCGCAACCGCAGGATCCTGGCAGGCGCAGGCCTTGCTGTCTTGGCCGCTGGCGGCTATCTGGCACATACCCTGTTTGCCGCACAGGCACAGGGCGTGCTGGCGCAGGAGCCGATGAACGTGCAGACACGCGCGACGCCGGCCTTCATCATGGCGGTGGACGATTCGGGTTCGATGAACTTCGAACGCATGTTCCCCGGTGGTGATGGCCGCATGCGCTGGAACAGCAGCACCGGCAGCTTCTTCAACAATAATGGGAGCTTCTTCAGCGTGGGCTCGGCGTGCGCCAACAACTCGCTGGACTGCTACCTGTACCTGTACCCGCACGCGGAGTTCAACAAGGAATATTCACCGGGCCGGGCCATCCCGCCGCTGGATATCTATGGCTTCGCCCGTTCGCATGTCTATAACGCCAGCTACTTCAACCCGGCAGTGACCTATCGGCCGTGGACCAATGCCGATGGCACGCTGTGGCCAAATGCGTCGATCACCCAGACCCGCGCCGATCCACGGTCCGACCAGCGCGGCTACAAGGCCGTGTACAACATGACCGTCAACCGTGCCGAGACGTCGGAGAAGTTCCAGTTCGTCAACGGCATGCGGATTCCCGACCTTTCCGGCAGCGGCAATGAGTACTACGTCGACAGCTGGTGGGATGGCGGGTGGAAGACCGCCGCGGTCAGCAACACCGGCAATACCACGTACTCCATCAGCTATTTCCCGGCGACCTTCTACCTGCCGGCCGCAGCGCCCGCACCGGACGGATACAAGACCGACGACGTCAATCGCCCGGTGATCAGCGGTGCCTGTGGTCCGGGCTGCAATCTGCGTCGTTACCAGATCAAGTCAGGCAACTATTCCAGCCCGGCCGCGTACAACGCCGCGATCCAGAATTTCGCCAACTGGTTCCAGTATCACCGCAACCGCGTGCTGGCCATCGTCGGCTCCTCGACCGCTGCACTGGTGAGCGTGGACACGATGCGCGTGGGCTACTTCACCATCAACAAGCTCAACAACGCGACCATGTATGACATGGTCACCAACCGTGCCGACCTCTACAAGCAGATCTATACGCTGACCGGTAATGGCGGCACGCCGAACCGACGTGCGGTGGAGTACCTGGTCGACCAGTTCCGACGTACCGACGCCGATGCGCCGGTTCAGCTGGCCTGCCAGCGCAACGGCGGCATGCTGTTCACCGATGGCTACACCAACTCCGGCAACACGGCGAACAACGGTTTCGGTGATGCCGACTCGGTGAACTCGACCCAACTGCCGTCCATTCCGTTCGCCGATGGCTACAGCAACACCATCGCCGACATCGCGGCCGCGGCTTATGCGGGCGCCCGCACCCCCTTGCGCACCGGGACCAGCTTCCCGGCCGGGCAGGTGCCGGTCAGTGACAAGTGCAGCACCCTGGACAAGAGCAGTCCGGACTGGAAGCGGTTGGACTGCCAGACCGACCTGCACATGAATTTCTACGGGGTGACCCTGGGCGCGCAGGGCAAGATCTATGGCGTCAACCAGGCAGCTACCGACGATCCCTACAAGAACCCGCCGAACTGGGCTGGCAACGGCAATCCGATAGATGTCGACGACGGTACCGTCATCGATGAACTGTGGCACGCGGCCGTCAACAGCCGTGGCGAGTTCATCAATGCGCAGACGCCGGCCGACGTCACCGAGGCCATGCGCCGGGTGTTGTCTTCGATCACCGGAGGTGCATCGCCGTCGGGAACGATCGGCATCAGCGGTGCACGCATCGGCACAGGCTCACTGGCGGTCACGCCGCGCTATGACATCACCAACAGTGGTACCGACTGGTCGAGTAAACTGACCGCGTCCAGCGTCAAGGTCAACGCCGATCAGGTGGCCGAGCTGACCGAGGTCTGGGAAGCCTCCAGCCGCCTGTCCTCGTCCGGCCGTCGCATCATCGCCAACAAGCTGGGTTCCCCGGTGGATTTCAACAGCGCCCGCATCAACCTGCAGGATCTGTGCAGCAAGCCGGACGGCAAGTACGCGTCGATGCTGGTCTGCTCCACCGACAAGCTGACGGCGATCAAGGCCGACCTGGCCAGTGCCATCAACTATCTCAGTGCCGACAGCTCGACCGAGGTCCGCAACGGCGGCAAGTATCGCGACCGGTCCACGCCGCTGGGCGACATCGTCAATTCGGCACCGGTGGTGAGCTCGCCGCTGGACGACTACGGCTACCGCCAGTTGGGCGGTACCTATGCCAAGAGCTACACGGACTACCTGGCCACCAAGGCCAAATCGCAGCGGTACATGGTGTACGTCGGCGCCAACGACGGCATGCTGCATGCCTTCGATGGTGGCATGAAGGCGGATGCCAAGCAGGATGGCACTGGCGGCACGGAGAGCTTCGCCTACATCCCGGCCACCGCGCTGGGCCATATGGCCAACCTGCTGTTCCCCTACAAGTCCGACACGGCTGACCAGACCTTCCGCCATCGCTACTACGTCGATGGTCCGGTAACGGTGGCCGATACCTTCAACGGCACCGCCTGGCAGACCAGCCTGGTGGGTACGACGGGTGCGGGCGGCCGTTCGGTGTTCGCACTCGACGTCACCACGCCGGGCAGCTTCGGCACCGGCAACGTGCTGTGGGAAATCAGCGACATCAACGCGTCGCTGCAGGACGAGGTGCGCAACAACATCGGCTTCGTGCTGGGCAAGCCGGTGATCGTGCCGGTGAAGAGTGGCACCGGCGTGGCCTGGAAGGCGATCTTCGGCAATGGCTACGGCAGCGCAAACGGCAAGGCCGTGTTGTTCGTGGTCGATATGGCCAGCGGCGACATCCGGATGATCGAAGCGGTTGAGGGCACCTCGGGTGCCGGCATCTCCGGGAGCAACGGATTGGGCAATGTGGTCGTGGTCGATCGCTGGACCGGCGCGAGCCAGGATGCGCGCGGCCGCGATGGACTGGCTGACACCGTCTACGCCGCTGATCAGCGCGGCGCCGTGTGGAAGTTCGACCTGACCAGCAGCGCGAACACCACGCTGACCGTACCGGTGTTCACCAGCCAGGCGGCCCAGGACTCTTCCAACAAGACCTACCGCCAGCCGATCACCGGTGGCATGACCGCCGCGACCGGGCCCTCGGGTGGCGTGATGCTTTATTTCGGCACCGGCAGCTTCTCGTTCACCAGTGACAAGGATGACAAGGCACAGCAGGCGCTGTACGCCGTGAACGATCTTTCGGGCAAGACGGTGGCCTCGACGGTGACCGCAGCGAACCTGGTTCCCTACACGGCAGCGGCCGCCGCTGCGGGAGCCCAGGAGCGCAAGATCACGGCGGGTACGGCTCCAGCCAATGCACGTGGCTGGATGATCCAGTTGCCTGCCGGTAACGGCGAGCGCGCAGTCGGGAATCCGATCCTGGTCAGTGGCATCGTCTTCATGCCGACGTACGTGCCCAACATGCAGTCGGTGGGGTGCTCGACCAGCGGTTCGAACTGGTTGTTCGGGTTGTCGTCGATCAGTGGCCTGCCGATGCTGGAGAACGTGCGCTACGGCTCGCCGACCGGTAGCCAGCCGGGGACCGGAACCGCAGCCATCGCGTTGAAGACCGGAGGAACCGCGCCGGTTCGTGACGTCTCGCTGTCAGTACTGCCGCGTCCGACGGACAAGGCGCCACCCGGAGGGAGTTCCTGCTGGATGGCCGTCGGCGCCGCCGGCAGCCAGTCGCTCTATCTGCCTTACCCGTGCGGTCGCCAGTCCTGGCGCCAGCTCAAGTAACCCCAAGTGCGAGGATCCATGCTCATGCTGCACACTCCCATGCCTCGCCGCGCGGCTGGCTTTACGCTGATCGAGCTGATGATCGTGGTGATCGTCATCGGCATCCTGGCGGCGATCGCCATTCCGTCCTATCAGGAATACGTGCGCCGATCGCATCGCGCCGTGGTGAAGGCGGACCTGGCCGAGTACGCACAGCGTGCCGAGCGCTACCACACCAGCAACAACTCCTACACGGGCTACGCGCTGCCGACCAAGGTGTCGCCCCGTGATGGCGGGACCGCGCGCTACAACCTGGACTACAAGGGGGATGGCACGAGCTTCACCATTACCGCCACCCCGCAGGGCACGCAGGCCAAGGACAGCTGCGGCAAGTTGAGCGTGGACCAGGCCAACCGCAAGACGGCCGACGGTGGAGTTGCCAGCTGCTGGTGAAACAGGTGTTGATCTTCCTGTGATCGACCAGTACAATGCGCCTCCCCGCCCGAATAGCTCAGCCGGTTAGAGCACTTGACTGTTAATCAGGGGGTCGTTGGTTCGAGTCCAACTTCGGGCGCCAGATACTGCAAAAGCCGCGAGAAATCGCGGCTTTTGCTTTTCTGCGCAAGCATTCAGCAGGGTGTATCGCGGTCTACGTGCTCACTTCGGACGCGGCCGCCATTGTTGACGATCAGCGCACCGTGCAGCCGATTGCCCGCGCAGATGCGCAGGCTCAGGTTGGCCCCCGGGCTGCGTCCATCTGCCTGGAAGAACAGTTGGGGGCGCCCGCTGCTGGCCTTGGCAAGGATCGAGATGTCCGGGCGCCCGGTATGGTGGATCAGGATCGCTTCCGGCGACGCCGGTTCCCCGCGCTGGTCGCCGCTGCGGTAGATGATCCAGCCGGCGCTCCAGTCGTCGCCGCAGTGCAGGCCGTCGACGCTGGCGCAGAGGCCGATCAGCTCGCGCCTGCGCAATGCCTCGCTGCGTGCGCCGGACAGGCTGGCGTGCAGGGTCAGTTGCAGTGCATCGGCGCGGTGCCTCAGCAGAAGGGGCCGCAGTGCCGGCCAGGTCGCGGCCAGCAGCACCGCCAGCACGGCGATGACCACCAGCAGTTCGGTCAGGTGCACGCCCCGCGCAGTGCGGGGGCCGTGGGGGCAGGGGGCGTGGGTCGGGTGCATGCATCCAGCCTCCGCGCCCGGCTGGGCAGCCGCCATCGGGATTCTCCGCGGCGGGCTGCCCGGCGACCCCTCAGCCAGCCGTCACCCCTTGCCCCGTATACTCAACCTTCCCGGGAACTGGCAACACCATGAGCGACAGTTTTGAACTTGTCTCGCCGTATTCGCCGGCGGGCGACCAGCCCGATGCCATCGCGAAGCTGACCAGCAACTTCGAGGCCGGCATCGCCAAGCAGACCCTGCTTGGCGTGACCGGCTCGGGCAAGACCTACACCATCGCCAACGTCATCCAGAACGTGCAGAAGCCGACGTTGATCATGGCGCCGAACAAGACGCTGGCGGCGCAGCTGTATGGCGAGTTCAAGGCATTCTTCCCGCACAACGCGGTGGAGTATTTCGTCAGCTACTACGACTACTACCAGCCCGAGGCCTACGTGCCGTCGTCGGACACCTTCATCGAGAAGGACAGTTCGATCAACGAGCACATCGAGCAGATGCGCCTGGCCGCGACCAAGACCTTGCTGTCGCGCCCGGATGCGATCGTGGTGGCGACGGTGTCGGCGATCTATGGCCTGGGTGCACCGGAAGACTACCTGTCACTGCGCCTGATCCTGTCCAAGGGCGAGCGCATCGACCAGCGCGACCTGATCAACCACCTGACCCAGCTGCAGTACACACGCAACGAGTACGAACTGCAGCGCGGTACGTTCCGCGTGCGCGGCGAAGTGATCGACGTGTTCCCGGCCGAGTCGGACAGCGAGGCGCTGCGCCTTGAGCTGTTCGATGGCGAGGTCGAGAAGATCACCCTGTTCGACCCGCTGACCGGCGAGACGCTGCGCAACATGCAGCGCTTCACGGTCTACCCGAAGACACACTATGCGACCACGCGCGAGCGCGTGCTGGCGGCGATCGAGACGATCAAGGTGGAGCTGAAGGAGCGGCTGGAGCAGCTGTACGCGCAGAACAAGCTGGTGGAGGCGCAGCGCCTGGCCCAGCGCACCCAGTTCGACCTGGAAATGATGGCTGAGGTCGGCTACTGCAATGGCATCGAGAACTACTCCCGGCACCTGACCGGCAAGAATGCCGGCGAGCCGCCGCCGACCCTGTTCGACTACCTGCCGGCCGATGCGCTGCTGGTGATCGACGAATCGCACGTGACCATTCCGCAGATCGGCGCGATGTTCAAGGGCGACCGTTCGCGCAAGGAAACCCTGGTCGAGTTCGGTTTCCGCCTGCCGTCGGCGCTGGACAACCGCCCGCTGCGCTTCGAGGAGTGGGAGGAGCGCTGCCCGCGCAGCATCTATGTGTCGGCAACGCCAGGGCCGTACGAATACCGCGAGGCCGGCGACGAGATCACCGAGCTGGTGGTGCGCCCGACCGGCCTGATCGACCCGGTGGTGGAGATCCGCCCGGTGGGGACCCAGGTCGACGACCTGATGAGCGAGGCCAACGAACGCATCAAGGCCGGCGACCGCGTGCTGGTCACCACGCTGACCAAGCGCATGGCCGAGAACCTCACCGAGTACCTCACCGAGCATGGTATCCGCGTGCGCTACCTGCACTCGGACGTGGACACGGTCGAGCGCGTGGAAATCATCCGCGACCTGCGTTTGGGCAAGTTCGATGTGCTGGTCGGCATCAACCTCCTGCGCGAAGGCCTGGACATGCCGGAAGTGTCGCTGGTGGCGATCCTCGACGCCGACAAGGAGGGCTTCCTGCGCTCGACCGGCTCGTTGATCCAGACCATCGGCCGCGCCGCCCGCAATGTGCGCGGCAAGGCGATCCTGTACGCGGACAAGGTGACCCGTTCGATGCAGGCGGCGATCGACGAGACCGACCGCCGCCGCGCCAAGCAGGTCGAGTACAACGCAGAACATGGCATCGTGCCGCGCTCGGTGGCGCGCCCGATCGTCGACGTCCTCGAGGGCGCGCGTTCGGATGCGGCGGAGAAGGAGGCGAAGAAGGGCAAGGGCAAGGGCCGGCCCGGCGTTGCCGAGGAAGGGAGCGACTATCGTTTGCTCAGCCCGGCCCAGCTGGCGTCCCGTCTCAAGGCGCTGGAACAGCAGATGTACCAGCATGCCAAGGACCTGGAGTTCGAAGATGCCGCACGCGTGCGTGACCAGATCCGGCAGCTGAAGGAAGCCAGTCTGGGCTGAACGCGGCAGTGCAGCATCATCTTCACAAAAGTGTTGCGCTTCCCCGCCGGCATACGTAATATACGCGGCCTGCACCGACGCAATCGCGGAAATGCAGAAGAAAAACGGGCGGTTAGCTCAGCGGTAGAGCACTACCTTGACATGGTAGGGGTCACAGGTTCGAACCCTGTACCGCCCACCACGAAGTTCTCGGAAGAGGGCTGTCGTGAACTGCAAAGCCCGGCCCTGGCGCCGGGTTTTTACGTAACAAGGCCAGCCTTCGGGTGGCAAGAACATGATGGGCGGTTAGCTCAGCGGTAGAGCACTACCTTGACATGGTAGGGGTCACAGGTTCGAACCCTGTACCGCCCACCACCTGCTCCCGGCATTGCCGGTGAAGTGGTGGAAACGATGGAAGCCGGCCACTGGGCCGGCTTTTTTCGTTCCGGGGCGGCCTCCCTTCTTCCCGCGAGGCCGCATCCCGATCGGTTCAGTGGCGTGAAATCAGCGGGTGATGCTGCCCGAACGTTGGATCCGCCACTGGCCATCGACGCGTTCCCACAGCTGCGCCACACCTGCCCGCACCAGCGCGGCCTGGGGGCGGCCCCTGTGGTCGTCTGGCAGCCGCTGGCAGCCCAATCGAAGTACGCGGTCCTGGCGCAGGTGATAGAGCTGCAGGGGCAGCACGTCATGCGTGTGCTGCGGGGCCTCGGCGCGCAGGATCTGGCTGCGCAGGGCATCGTCGGTGGGTCCGCTGGCGTCGCCGAACAGGCTGGAGAGCAGCAGGATCAGGGCAAGCATCGGCATGGCACGGTGCTCCGGCGGGAAAGTGCATGCAGGCTGGCATGGCCTGCCGGGCACCGCAGCCGGCCTGCGACGAAGGCAGGGATTGCGTCGCCAAAGGCAGGCAGATGCCGATGAATCCGGGCCGCGCAGGCGTAGACTCGGCGCTACCGCGCAACCGCGCCGACGCTGCAAGGAGCTGCCGCATGAGCGATCACGTACCCGAATCCAGGCCCAATCCGTTCCTGGAACGCCTGTTCGGCGGCAACATGCTGGAAGGCACGTTCAAGGCAGTAATCTGGGTCGCAATCCTGTGTGCGCTGCTGGCATGGACCACGCTGCGTTGAGCAACGCCATCGCGCCGGGCTTGCCTGTGTGCAGGCCCTGCCGAGGTAGTGGATGCGGGTGCCACCGCAAGGGGGCGGCGGCGATTTCCATGCGTGTACCGTCAGGCGCTGAAGGTCTGGCGCAGGCTGCGCAGGGTCGCCTGGCGATGTTCCCGGGCGGTCGGTTCGCCCATCTCAAGCTCCTGAAGACGCAGTCCGACCAGGGTCATCGACAACGCATAGCCGCGTGCGGCGTCTGCAACGCGTGACAGGCCCACTGCACGGCGGGCCAGTGCGTTCACGTGTTCAAGGTCGGGCATCAGCCCCAGATAGACGCGCTCGGCGCTGTCCAGGTCGGGTGCACGCAGGATCGCGTGGGCTTCGGTGACGGGGGAGACGGAGGCCATGGGGGGTCCTTGTCCGTAGGGGTGCGCGCTCAGAACGAGCGCATCAGGGAAACGAAGGCCGACGTCTGCGTGCCACGTCGCGCCATCGGGCTGTCCTTCACTGCATCACCGAACCACTGGTTGGACACCATGCCGGTGGCGCGCCATTTCGTGCCCAGTGGCGTGCTGACCGCGATCTGCAGGCTCGGCGACGTGGTACTGCCCGGGCGGTAAGTGGCAAGGCCAGAGCGCAGTGCTTCTTCGTCGCTGATGCCGTAGTAGTAGTCGAGCAGCCGAGCACTGGAATGCACCACCCCTGCCCGCGGAACCCAGGTGAAGCGGCCCGCCTGGATCGGATAGCTGTAATGCAGGCGCGACTCGATACCACCGCCATGGCCGGTGACTTCCCGCATCACGCTGGCCTCGACCATGCCCCAGTCGGCGCTGTACTCAGCGTTGATGCCCGCCATCGCCGACATCTGTCTGCTGTGCAGGCGGCGCAGCTGTGCGTCGTCCACATCGCCGGTCTTGAAGCGCAGCGTGTAGGGCGTGACCGCCGCTGACAGGCGCAGTCCCTGGCCCTTGTAGAGGTACATGCCCAGTGAGCCTGGGCTGGCGAAGAAGCGCTTGCCCTGCCAGGCAACGGCCGGTACCAGCAGCGGTTTGACGTCATAGTGCGCGTATGCACCGGAGGTCGCGCCAGCGCTGATGCCGGCCTGCACGCCAGGGTTCTGCTCGGCTGCGTGGGCGATCAACGGCACGCCGAAAACAGCGGTGAACAGCAGCGGGCGCAGCAGGGGCGGGGACAGCGACGGCATCGATCAGCCACTTTGCAGGAGATGGCTGCGCATGGTGACGGGGCAACATTGTCAGAACATTGCGCCCGCGCGTTCGGCATGCATGGGCGGAAAATCAGGGCGCCAGGCACTATGATCGGCAGCGTTTCCGGTTGACGAGTCCCTGATGCGCATCCTCCTGGTCGAAGACGATCCTGATCTGTCCCGTGCGCTGCAATCGGGCCTGGAGCGGCAGGGCGTGGTCGCCGACGTAGTTGGCAGCCTTGCCGAGGCCGCGCTCGCGTTGCGCGAACCGGTGCACCAGCTGCTGCTGCTCGACCGTCAGCTGCCCGATGGCGATGGCGCCGGATTTGTTGCGATGGCGCGTGCGCTGCGGCCGAGCCTGGCGGTGATCATGCTGACCGCCAAGGGCACGCTGTCGGACAAGGTTGAAGGCCTGGACGTCGGTGCCGATGACTATCTGGTCAAGCCCGTGGCGATCGAGGAGCTGATGGCGCGTATCCGTGCCGTATCGCGCAGGCCTTCGGCGATGGTGACGCCCAGCCTGCGGCTGGGGCGGCTCGAGTTCGATTTCGAATCACTGCAGGCACAGGTGGAGGGCCGGCCACTGGCATTGCCACGACGCCAGGTGCTGGTGCTGCAGGCATTGGCGATGCGGCAGGGGCGCACGGTCACCCGCAGTGCACTGGAGGCGGCGGTGTACGGCTTCGACGATGAGATCCAGTCCAATGCGCTGGATGCGCATATCTCCAAGCTGCGCAAGGCGCTGCAGCAGGCCGGGGCCGGGGTGGAGATCCATGTGATCCGCGGCGTTGGCTACCTGCTGGCGGAGGCCTGAGATGGCCCGTCCGATCCGTTCGATTACCCTTGGCCTGGCCTGGCGCCTGTTCCTGGCGCAGGCCTTCACCGTACTGTTCGCGGTGGTCGCGCTGATCCTGACCTGGGGGGACAAGGACTCCTGGGGCATGGACATGTTCGTTGCCGAGGCGGTGGCCAAGGCGGTTCACAGCGAAGGCGGCCGGCTGGTGCTGGACCAGGCGCGCTGGGACACACTCGATGCCGACGCCGGGGGAAACCTCTGGTTTGCCGCGGTGGACGACAAGGGCATGTGGCTGGAGCGCGGCACCATCCCTGCGATCCACGCGCCGCTGCTTGCGCGACTGCCGACCGTAGGTGCCACCGAACTGGGTTCGCTGGTGCCGCCCTACCTGGACGTGGCACGGGTGATGATCCGCAACGAGGATGGGCGCCGCATCACGGTGATGGTCGGTGGCGCACCCAAGGGCGGGCTGCTGGACGGCGCACTGATGGTGCTGCGCCTGATCGGCCTGTGGTTCTTCCTGCCACTGATCGTCGTCACCCTGCTGGTGATGCCGACCGTGATCCACCGGGCGATGCGGGGCGTGCGCCGTTCCGCGCAGCAGGCCAAGGAACTGGACATCGGCCAACCCGGTGCGCGGCTGGATGCGCAGCTGGTTTCAACGGAAGTGGCGCCGCTGGTGGAAGCATTCAACGATGCCATCGACAAGGTGCAGCAGGGCTATGCAGCGCGCGACAAGTTCCTTGCCGACGCGGCGCACGAGCTGCGCGTACCGATCGCCGTGGTGCAGGCGCGCCTGTCGCAGCTGCCGCAGGGGGAGCTGAAATCGCAATTGCTGACCGACGTGGCGCGGCTGGGCAATGTCGCCGAGCATTTGCTTGACCTGCAGCGGCTTGACCGCAACGTGGGTGCATTGCAGCGGCTGGACCTGGCCGTGCTGGTGCGTGAAGCAGCGGCGGACCTGGCGCCATTGGTGGTCGGCGCTGGTTATGGCTTCGAAGTGGATGCGCCGGAAGCGCCGGTGTGGATCCACGGCGACAGCCTGGCACTGGGGCGGGTGATCGCCAACCTGGTACACAACGCAATCGTGCATGGCGGTGGCCGTGGCACCATCTGCGTGCGGCTGGATACGCGCGGGTTGCTGGAAGTCAGCGACCAGGGCGCGGGCATTCCGGTGGGCGACCGTGAGGCGATCTTCGAGCCGTTCCATCGCCTGCGCGCGGCGGGCAGCGGCAGTGGCCTCGGCCTGCACCTGGTGAAGGAAATCGTGCAGCACCACGGTGGCTCGGTCAGTGTCGGCGAGGCCTCGGGAGGCGGCGCGAGCTTCCGGGTCAATTTCCATCGCGGTAGCGTTCGACGCTGACGCAACTGCGGGGCAAGTCCTGATAGGCAACCTGCTGCCGGCGGCGGCAGGCTGGCTTCATGGCCGATCAGCGTTCCCCGTCTCCCTTGCTGGGCAGCGGCTCCGCTGCGGCGCTGACGCTGGGCGCGCTGGCCTGCGTGCAGCTGCCGCTGCTGCCGCCGCTGTGGGTCTGTACGGTGATGTTCGTGCTCGGCAGCGCAGGGTGGGGGCTGCGCTGGCGTGGGCGTCTGCCCGCGGTCTTCCTGTTCGGTGCCGGCTGGACGGCGATGCACGGGCACTGGGCCTTGCAGCACCAGCTGCCGCCGGACCAGCCGGCACGGAATGTGCTGGTCAGTGGCCGGGTCATCGATCTGCCGGATCGCGGGGTCGCGCGCACCCGCTTCCTGCTGCAGGTCAATGAGAGCAGCGAACTGCCATCACTGCGTGGCAAGCGTCTGCAGGTCACCTGGAACGATGCCTGGCATGCCCGCACTGCCACCGGCGCTGAACCTGGGCGGCATCGGGTCCGGGCCGGTGCGCAGTGGCATCTGGCCCTGCGCGTGCGGGCGCCGCGTTCGCGGATCAATCCCGGTGGTTTCGACGGTGAGCGCCATGCGTTGCTGCGTGGCGTGTCCGGCAGCGGGACCGTGCGGGCGCCGGCCAACGCGCGTGAGCTGCAGGCCGCGCATGGCCTGCCAGCATGGCGTGAACGCACCAGTGCCGCCATCGCCGCGCAGGTGGCCCATCCGGCCGCACGCTTCGTGCAGGCGCTGGCACTGGGCGATACGCGTGGCCTGTCCGATACCGATTGGGATCAGCTGCGGGCACTGGGACTGACCCATCTGGTGGCCATTTCCGGGTTCCATGTCGGAGTGGTGGCGGGGCTGGGGGCGCTGCTGTGCCGGGGGCTGTGGTGGCTGTGCCCGCTGCTGGCATGCCGTTGGCCACGTCCGCAGGCGGCGGCCTGCGCCGCGGCCCTGGCCGCAGCAGGCTATGCAGTGCTGGCCGGCGGCGAGTTGCCGACCGTGCGCACGGCGCTGATGATCGGGTTGATCGCATTGGCGCGCAGCGGGCGGCGCCCGCTCGGTGCGATGCAGGGGCTTGCGTTGGCGGCGCTGGCGCTGTTGCTGCCGGCGCCCCTGTCGGTGCTGTCGGCGGGTTTCTGGCTCAGCTTCGGCGGCGTGTTGTGGCTGGTGTGGTGCCTGCCGCAGGGGCGTCCGCGCGGCATCGTCGCCAGCCTGCGCGGGTTCCTGGCCGCACAGGGTGTAGCCAGCGTTGGCTTGGTGCCGCTGGGCATCGCGCTGTTCGGTGGCACCGCCTGGCTGGGGCCGCTGGTGAACCTGCCGGTCATTCCCTGGTGGACCCTGCTGGTGGTTCCGCTGTCGCTGCTCGGTACCGGCCTGCAGGTGCTGTCCGACGGGGCCGGGCGCTGGGTGTGGAGCGCTGCGGCGTGGTTGTTCGAGATCAGCTGGCAGGCCCTGCAGCCACTGGCGGTGCATCCGCAGGCGATGTGGTGGCTGGCCGAGGCGCCGGCCTGGGCCGTGCCGGCGGCGCTGTTGGGCGTGTTCTGGTGGCTGCTGCCGCGCGGCGCCGGGGGCGGGCTGGCCGGCTTGCTGTTGTGCCTGCCACTGCTGTGGCCGTTGCGCGAGCGGCCGGCCGAGGGAGCGCTGGAGCTGCTGGTGCACGACGTCGGCCAGGGTACGGCGGTGTTGCTGCGCACCGCGCGGCATGCGCTCTGGTACGACGTGGGGCCGCCGAGCGGGGACGAGGGCAGCGAGCGGGTCCTGGTTCCAGCACTGCGTGCGCTGGGCCAGGCTCCGCCCGACCGGGTGCTGCTCAGCCACGACGACCTCGATCATGCCGGCAACCTGCCCAGCCTGCGCCTTCAGCTGCCGGGGCTGCCGCTGCTGGCGCCGCCGGGCAGTGCGATCACCGGCGCCCAGCGCTGCCAGCGGGGCCTGCGCTGGCACTGGGACGGGGTCGATTTCCAGGTGCTGCACCCGGATGCGGGCAGCCAGCGGGCCGAGAACGAAGACAGCTGCGTGCTGCGCGTGGCCAGCCCCCATGGCGTGGTCCTGTTGCCCGGGGACATCGGCCGTCCGGCCGAACAGGCGCTGTTGCGGGCGTCTCCGGCGGCGCTGAAGGCGGATGTGGTGCTGGTGCCGCACCATGGCAGCAGCGGCAGCTCCAGCGCGCCCTGGGTGGCGGCGGTGTCTCCACGGCTGGCGCTGGTCTCGGCCGGGCACCAGAATCGCTTCGGCCACCCGCGGCAGGACGTGGTCCGGCGCTGGCAGGCGCAGGGGGCCGAGGTGGTGTCCACCGCAGAGTCCGGTGCGATCCGCGTATGGCTTGGCGCACAAGGGCTGCAGCTGCGTGAACAGCGTATCCATGCATCCCGGTGGTGGGATGCCGCTGGGCGGGCGCGGTCGGCTGCTATCCTATCGCCGATCGAACAAGCGGCCGTTGGGCCGGAGGGTTGAAACGTGTGGGAACTGGTCAAGGCCGGTGGCTGGCCGATGGTGCCGCTGCTGCTGTTGGGCGTACTGGCTTTGGCGATCATCCTGGAGCGTTTCTGGTCCCTGCGGCGAACGGAAGTGCTGCCGCCCGGCCTCGGCCAGGAAGTGCGCAACTGGGCCGCACGCGGCAAGCTTGACCCGGCGCACCTGCAGACCCTGCGGGCCAACTCGCCGTTGGGCGCGCTGCTGGCCGCGGCGCTGGAAGCCCGCAACCGTCCACGCGACCAGATCCGCGAGCGCATCGAAGATACCGGCCGGCACCTGGTGCACCGCATGGAGCGTTTCCTCAACGCACTGGGCACCATTGCCTCGGCTGGCCCGCTGCTGGGCCTGCTGGGCACGGTGATCGGCATGATCCAGATGTTCCTGGGCATCCTCGACCATGGCGTGGGTGACGTGAACCAGCTGGCCGGCGGCATCGGCAAGGCGCTGGTGTGCACCGCCACCGGCATGATCGTGGCCATCCCGGCGCTGATGTTCCATCGCTACTTCAAGGGCCGCATCCACGGCTATGTGGTGGAGATGGAACAGGAAGCCAGCGCCCTGCTGGACACGCTCGACGGTCGCCCGGGGGTGATGAACCCGTCGCCGTCGGCGCGCCCGGCCAGCGCCGCCACGGCGAAGGCCTGATCGATGCGTATCGGCAATGACCGATCCCAGGATGAGCCGCATATCGATCTGGTTCCGTTGATCGATGTCATCCTGGTGCTGATCATCTTCTTCGTGGTCACCACCACCTTCGATGCGCGCTCGACGCTGCAGGTGCAGCTGCCGACCGCCAGCCAGCAGCCCAACAACGAGCCGCCGCGTTCGCTCAGCGTGCTGATCAACGCCGAAGGCCGCTATTTCATCAATGACCAGGAAGTGCTTCGCAACGATGTAGAGTCGGTCAAGCAGACCATCGCCGCCGTTGCCGGCAGTGATCGCAGCCAGCCCGTGCTGCTGCGCGCCGACGCGCGTACTCCCTACCAGGCCGTGGTGACTGCGCAGGACGCGCTCGGTCAGCTCGGGTTCCGTCGTATCGCCATTGCAACTGCGCCAGAGGTGCGTCCATGAGTTCCCATCACGCGCCGGTGTGGCCGATCTACAAACGTCTGCTGGGCTATACCCGCACCTACTGGGTGTTCATGGTGGGCGCGGTCATCGCCATGGTGGTCGAAGCCCTTGCCGGCTATCACTTCACCAAGCTGATGGAGCCGCTGGTCAACGAGGGTTTCGTCGATCCGCAGCCGCGCGCGGCCGTGGTGCTGCCGCTGACCATTCTTGGCCTGTTCCTGATGCGCAGCGTGGCCACCTGGGTCAGCGACTACACGCTGGCCAAGACCGGCCGCAGCGTGGTCCGCGACCTGCGTGAGCAGGTGCTGCAGAAGTACCTGCACCTGCCGTCGTCGCACTTCGATACCGAAGCGACACCGGTGATGGTCAGCCGCCTGAACTTCGATACCGAACAGGTCACCCAGGCCAGTGCCGATGCACTGAAGACCGTGGTGGCTGACACCCTTACCATCGTCGCGATGCTGGCGGTGATGCTGCAGATGAGCGTCAAGGTCACCCTGGCGATGCTGGTGGTGGTGCCGTTGATCGGCGTGATCGTGTCCTACGTCGGCAAGCGCTACCGGCGCATCAGCCGCGGCATCCAGGACGGCATGGGCACGATGGCGCAGACCGCCGAGCAGTCGCTGGCCGCGCAGCAGGAAGTGAAGGTGCATGGCACCCAGCAGCACGAGATCTCGCGCTACTCGCGCCTGGCCAACCGGATGCTGGCGCTGAACATGAAGGTCGAGATCACCCGCGCTGCCGCCTCCAGCGTTGTGCAGTTCCTGGCCGCACTGGCACTGGCGGTGATCGTATGGGTGTCGACCCGCGAAGCACTGGCGGGCCGCCTCAATGCCGGCCAGTTCATGGGCCTGATGACCTCGATGATGGCCATCATTCCCTCGCTGCGCCGCCTGACCAGCGTACAGACCTCGATTTCCCGCGGCGTTTCTGCGGCCGAGCGCCTGTTCGGCATCATCGACATGCCAGTGGAGCGTGACGAGGGCCGGCACCGCGTGCAGCGTGTGCGGGGTGAACTGGCGTTCGACCACGTCATGCTGCGCTACCGCGAAGACAGCGGCATCGCCCTGGACGACATCAGCTTCGTTGCCAGGCCGGGCACGGTGACGGCCATCGTCGGCCGTTCCGGCAGCGGCAAGACCAGCCTGATCCGGCTGGTACCGCGTTTCTACGAGCCCAGCGGCGGTGTCATCACCCTCGATGGCGTGGCCCTGGACGACTACCCGCTGGCCGACCTGCGCCGCCAGGTGGCGATGGTCGGCCAGAAGGTGATGCTGTTCGACGACACCATCGCCGCCAACATCGCCTATGGCATGGACGCGACCGACGAGCAGATCCGTGCGGCGGCCGAAGCCGCCAACGCCTGGGAGTTCATCGCACGCATGCCGCAGCAGCTGCAGACCCCGGTGGGCGAGAACGGCGCGCTGCTGTCCGGTGGCCAGCGCCAGCGCCTGGCCATTGCCCGCGCGATCCTGCGCGACGCTCCGATCCTGATCCTCGACGAAGCCACTGCGGCGCTGGACAACGAATCCGAGCGCCTGGTGCAGGATGCGCTGCAGCGCCTGATGCCGGAACGCACCACGCTGGTCATCGCGCACCGCTTGTCGACCATCGAGCATGCCGACCAGGTGCTGGTGATGGACCATGGCCGCATCGTTGAACGCGGTACCCACAAGGAGCTGCTCGAACTGGGCGGCCTGTACCAGCATCTGCACAGCATGCAGTTCCGCGAAAGGCAGGACTGATGGCCGGCAAGGGTACCCAGACCCCGCCGTACTGGTACGACGGCAGCCCGGTTCCTTGGACGATGCGCCTGCTGGCGCCCCTGTACGCCGGCGTCACCGCACTGCGCCGGCGGGCCTATCGGCGTGGCTGGCGCAAGCGCCACTCGCTGCCCGTGCCGGTCATCGTGGTCGGCAACATCACCGCCGGTGGTACCGGCAAGACGCCGCTGACCATCGCCCTGGTCGAGCGGCTTCGCGCGGCTGGCTGGAAGCCGGGCGTGGCCAGCCGCGGTTATGGCCGCGAAGAGACCGATAAACCGTTGTGGGTGCAGGCCGATACGCCGACTGCCAAGGGCGGTGACGAACCGGTGCTGATTGCCTGGAAGACCGGCGTGCCGGTGCGCGTGGACCGTGACCGCGTCGCCGCCGGCAAGGCGCTGGTCGAGGCCGGCTGCGATGTGATCGTCTGCGACGATGGCCTGCAGCACTACCGGCTGGCCCGCGACATCGAGATTGAAGTGGTCGATGCGCAGCGCCGCTACGGCAATGGCCGGATGATTCCGGCCGGGCCGTTGCGCGAGCCGGTCAGCCGTGCCAGTGAATGCGATTTCCGCGTGGTCAACCTCGGCCAGGCCGATGAGGAATCCGCGACCCAGGCCTGTGGCTTCGGCCAGTGGCCGATGGCGCTGCACATCGACAGTGCACAGCCGCTGGCCGGTGGCCGCGCCCGCCCGCTGGCGTACTTCAAGGGCCAGCGCGTGCATGCAGTGGCCGGCATTGCCCATCCCCAGCGCTTCTTCGACATGTTGCGCGCGCGTGGGATCGGCGTGGTGCCGCACGCATTCGCCGACCACCAGGCCTACCAGCCGCAGGACCTGTCCTTCGGTAGCCAGTTGCCGGTATTGATGACCGAGAAGGATGCGGTGAAATGCCGTGCGTTCGGCAACGACTGGCACTACGCGGTTCCGCTGCGCGCCGAGCTGCCTGCGGCGTTCTGGGTGGCGCTGACCGATCGCCTGGACAAGCTGCGACCGAACTGAGTGGCGCGGTGGCGCTTGCATTCACGCGCCGCTGGCCGCATTCCCGTTGTAACGAGCCTGCCGAGTACCGCCCGCATGACTGAATTCGTCGTCGCCATCCCGGCCCGCTATGCCGCCTCGCGGTTGCCGGGCAAGCCATTGCGCCCGCTGGGCGGCGAGCCGCTGGTGCTGCATGTGGCGCGCCGCGCGCTGCAGGCCGGTGCCCGCGAGGTCTGGGTGGCAACCGACGATCAGCGCATTGCCGATGCGCTGTCCGGGCTGGCCGAGGTGAAGGTGGCAATGACAGCGACCACGCACGCCTCCGGCACTGATCGGCTGGCCGAGTGCGCGCGCACCGCCGGCTGGGCCGATGACACGGTGGTGGTCAACCTGCAGGGCGACGAACCGTTCGCGCCGGCGGCCGGCATCCGCGCGGTGGCCGACGCACTGGTCGGTGGCAATGCGCCGATGTCGACCCTCGCCACGACCGTCGAGGACGCGCATACCCTGTTCGACCCGAACGTGGTGAAATTGGTGCGCAACGTGCGCAACGAGGCGATGTACTTCAGCCGCGCGCCGATCGCCTGGCACCGCGACGGTTTCGCACGCAGCCGAGACGCGCTGCCTGAAGGCCATGCCTGGCTGCGCCACATCGGCATCTACGGCTATCGTGCCGGCTTCCTGCAGCAGTTCGCGGCGATGCCGCCGGGCCAGCTGGAGCAGGTCGAATCGCTGGAGCAGCTGCGTGTGCTGGAAGCGGGCTACCCGATCAGCGTAGCGATCTCGCCCGAGCCGTTCCCGCCGGGCATCGACACGCCCGAGGACCTGGAGCGCGCCGAGGGGCTGCTGCAGGCGATGGCGGCGCGATGAGGCTGCTGGTCGTCTGCCTCGGCAACATCTGCCGTTCGCCGATGGCCGAAGGAGCGCTGCGCGCACGCCTGGATGCCTCGCCGCTGGCCGGGCAGGTGCAGGTTGATTCGGCTGGCACCGGCGACTGGCACGTGGGCGAGCCGCCGGACCGCCGCGCGGTCGCCTGCGCGGCCGGACACGGCGTGGACATCGGCGGCCTGCGCGCACGCCAGCTGCAGGCCGTGGATTTCGACCGTTTCGACTGGATCCTGTGCGCCGACGAGGCCAACCTGCGTGATGCCGGTCGCCTGGCGTCGGCGGCCCAGCGTGAACGGCTGGCGTTGTACCTGCCCTGGTCGGGCGGGCAGGGGCGGGTAGCGATCCCTGATCCCTACACCGGCGGCAGCGATCATTTCGAACAGGTCTGGTCGCTGGTCGACGATGCTGCAAAACGTGCGGTGGCACGACTGTTGCATGACGCCGACTCCGGCATAATCGGGTCATGAACGTCCAGCCCGTCCCGGACCTGCCCGAGTTCGCCACCTGGCTCAATGCCACCCCCTGTACCCTGACCGAACTGCGCGGCCGGCCGGTCGCGCTGCTGTTCGTCAATGCGGCCTCCGCCTGGAGTGCGCAACGCCTGGCCGAGTTCGGCCAGTGGCTGTCGCGCCACCCTGGCAAGCTGCAGCCGCTGGTGCTGCAGGTGCCGCGCTTCGATTTCGAGCGCGACGCCGGTGCCGCACTGAAGCTGTTGCGCCGCCAGGGCCTGGCCATGCCCGTGCTGCTCGATGCCGACTGGGATGGCTGGCGCCGCTTCGGCGTTACCGCCTGGCCGACCATGGTGCTGCTGGATGCGCAGGGCCGCGAACAGCAGCGGCTGGTCGGGCAGGGCGCACCCGGTGAACTGGAGCGCGCCTTGAATGCGCTGTGCCAAGGGGGCCCTTCGGCGCCGCCGCGCGGCGGCAGCGAACTGCATCCGGAGCCCCGACAGGCCCTGCGCTTCCCGCTGGGGCTGGCGGTCAGTACCGAGCGCCTTTACATCGCCGACAGTGGCCATCACCGCATCCTCGAATGCAGCCATGGTGGCCGCATCCTGCGCCAGTTCGGCCTCGGCACTGCTGATTTCATGGACGGCAACCTGGCCGAAGCGGCGTTCCACCGCCCGCAGGCGCTGGTGCTGGAACGCGATTCGCTGTACGTCGCCGACACCGGCAACCACGCCGTGCGCCGTATCAACCTGTTGACCGGCATCGTCGACACGCTGTGTGGCAACGGGCGCCCCGGTGCGCCGGTGGAAGGTCCGGTGGCGCAGGCGCGGCAGGTCTCGCTGGACCATCCGGTCGGACTGGCCATCGCTGACAACCAGCTGCACATCGCGATGGCCGGCGACAACCGCATCTGGAGTTACCACCTGGGCCAGCGCAGCCTGCAATGGCGCGCCGGCAGCGGCTCCATCGACGAGCGGGATGGCAGTGGCCATCTGGCCGCCTTTGCGCAGCCGACCGCGCTGGCCGTGGTGCAGCAGGTGCTGTACGTCGCCGATGCGTTGGGGTCCTCGATCCGCGCGCTGCAACTGCGCGGTGACCTGGTACAGACGCTGGTCGGGCAGGGGCCCTGGCGCTTCGGCAGTGAAGACGGCCCGCGCGCGCAGGCCAGCCTGCAGTTCCCGCAGGCAATCGCATTGAGCGCGGACGCTCCGCTGTTGTGGATTGCCGATACCGGCAACGGTCGCCTGCGCACGCTGCGTCTGGGCGGCGGTGAATTGACCACCCAGTCGTTGCCGCGCCGCCTGCATGGCCCGGCCGGCCTGGCGGTGGGCGCCGGTGCGGTGTGGATTGCCGAGACCGACGCCCATGCCGTGCTGCGATTCGACCCCGACAGCGGCGTGCTCAGCGAAGTCCCGATCAGCGAATGACCGACGTTCCAGCCCCGGCCTTCGACGGCAAGGCCTTCGCGGCACAGCTCAGCACCGCCCCCGGTGTGTATCGCATGTATGCGGCCGACGACACCCTGTTGTACGTGGGCAAGGCGCGCGCGCTGCGCAACCGTGTCGGAAGCTACTTCAACGGCAGCCCGAAGAATGCGCGGATCATGTCGATGATCTCGCAGATCACGCGCATGGATGTGACCGTGACGCGCTCGGAAGCCGAGGCGTTGCTGCTGGAAAACCAGCTGATCAAATCGTTGTCGCCCCGATACAACGTCTCGTTGCGCGATGACAAGACCTACCCGCATGTGCTGCTGACCCGCGAGGACTGGCCGCGCATCGCGCTGCATCGCGGCCCGCGCGCCATTCCTGGCCGCTACTTCGGGCCGTACCCCGGCGTTACCGCCGTGCGCGAAACGCTGAACCTGATGCACAAGCTGTTCAAGCTGCGCAGCTGCGAGGACAGCGTGTTCCGCAACCGTTCGCGGCCGTGCCTGCAGTACCAGATCGGCCGTTGCAGCGCACCCTGCGTGGAGCTGGTGCCGGCGCCGGACTATGCCGAATCGGTGCGCCGCGCCGCACTGTTCCTTGAAGGCAAGAGCGACGAGCTGACACGTGAGCTGGGCGAGCAGATGCAGGCCGCCAGCGAGGCGCTGGAGTTCGAGCAGGCTGCGCGCCTGCGGGATCTGATCTCCTCGTTGCGCAGCATGCAGACCCGCCAGTACGTGGACGGCCGCGCCGCCGACCTGGACGTGCTGGCGGTGGCCATGCAGGGCTCGCAGGCCTGCGTGCTGCTGCTGGCGTTCCGCGATGGCCGCAACCTCGGCACCCGCCCGTTCTTCCCCCGCACCAATGGCGAGGAGAGCCCGGAAGAAGTGCTGGCCGCCTTCGTCTCCCAGTACTACGTCGAATTCGAGCCGCCGCGCGAGATCCTGTTGGATCGCGAGATTCCCGATGCCGATCTGCTGGTCGCCGCGCTGTCGGCCTCGGCCGAGCGCAAGGTGCAGCTGAAGTGGAATGTGCGCGGCGAGCGCGCTGGCTATGTGGAGCTGGCCAGCCGCAACGCGCAGCTGACCCTGGCCACCGAACTCAACAGCCGCAATGCGCAGCACGCGCGCAGCGATGCGCTTCGCGACATGCTGGGCCTGGCCGAGCCGGTCAAGCGGGTCGAGTGCTTCGACATCAGCCATACGCTGGGCGAGGCCACCGTGGCCTCGTGCGTGGTGTTCGACGCCGCGGGCCCGGTGCGCGCGCAGTACCGCCGCTTCAACATCAGCGGCATCGAGCCGGGCGACGACTACGCCGCCATGCGCCAGGCCATCGACCGCCGTTTCCGCCGCGCGGTGGAAGAGCAGGGCGTGCTGCCGGACGTGCTGCTGATCGATGGCGGCGCGGGCCAGCTGGCGCAGGCGCAGGCCGCGCTGTCCGACCTGGGCGTGGAAGGCGTGCTGCTGGTGGGCGTGGCCAAGGGCGTGGAGCGCCGCGCCGGCCATGAGGCGCTGGTGATGCCCGATGGCCGCGAGCTGCGCCCGGGCGCGGCCAATCCGGCGCTGCAGTTCATCCAGCAGGTGCGCGACGAGGCGCACCGCTTCGCCATCACCGGCCACCGCGGCCGCCGCCAGAAGGCGCGGATGACCAGCAAGCTGGAGGACATTCCAGGAATTGGGCCGCGTCGCCGCGCCAGCCTGCTCAAGCATTTCGGCGGCCTGGTCGGCCTGAAAGCGGCCGGTGAAGCGGAAATCGCCAAGGTGGAAGGCATCAATGACGCCCTCGCGGCACGTATCTACGCTAACCTGCACGGGTTGGCCACGCCTGATGCGGCCGAGTAGAGAGAGAAGCACGCAAGCATGAAGTTGACCCTGCCCACCTGGCTGACGTTGTTGCGGATCGTGATGATCCCGGTGCTGGTGCTGGTGTTCTACCTGCCCTACACCTGGACCAACTTCGCTTCGGCGGCGATCTTCGGCCTGGCCGCGATCACCGACTGGCTCGACGGCTGGATCGCCCGCCGGTACCAGCTGGAGTCGGCCTTCGGTGCCTTCCTCGACCCGGTCGCGGACAAGCTGATGGTGGCGGTGGCGCTGTTCCTGATCGTGCAGGGTCACCCGACGCCGTGGATGGCGTTCTGGGCGGCGGTCATCGTCGGCCGCGAGATCGCGGTATCGGCGCTGCGCGAATGGATGGCCGAGCTGGGCCAGCGCGCCAAGGTGCGCGTGGCGATGATCGGCAAGGTCAAGACCACCGCGCAGATGGTCGCGCTGCTGTGCCTGCTGTATTCGGTGGCCCCGAACGTCCCGGTGGAAGACATCTGGATGGGCTGGCCGGTGTTCCACATCGGCGACTGGACCCTGGCGATTGCCGCCGTGCTGACCCTGTGGTCCGGCCTGCAGTACCTGCACGCCGCCTGGCCGAGCCTGCGTGATGACGAGCGCGCGGCACGCGAGCGTGCGCGGCAGAAGAAGCTGGGCAACTGAGCCCATTGGTGCACCCATCCACGCATGGCGTGGATCTACTGGAAATGTTGCATCCACGGATGATGCGGATCCAGCGGTTTGCACGGGTGCTGTAGTAGATCCACGCCATGCGTGGATACGCGGCGCCGGGCGCCTCACAGGCCCCGAAAAAAGCGCTTGACGCTATCCTTGGAATAGGTAGAATTTCGCCTCCCAAGCGGGAATAGCTCAGTTGGTAGAGCGCAACCTTGCCAAGGTTGAGGTCGCGAGTTCGAGTCTCGTTTCCCGCTCCAGATTCAAGAACAGCGCTCCCGCAAGGGGGCGTTTTTCGTTTGCGTCCAGCGCACTTCATCCCGGCTTCACCGCCACTCCATCGCCTCACCACGCGCGCTCGCGAAGCTGCGTCTCCGTTACAGCCCGGTGATCCCGCGATGCCTCATCAATCCTCTGCCTATGACCACGACGTGGTCATCGTCGGCGCCAGTTTCGCCGGTGCCGCCTGCGCGTTGGCCGCCGCCCAGTACGGCCTGCGGGTCTGCGTACTTGAACGCAAGGCCGACCCCGGCGAGCGCCTGCACACTACCGGCATCGTGGTGAAGGAGGCGATGGAGCAGGCCTGGTTGGGGCGCATGCCCGAACACCTCGTGCAACGCGTCGCGAATGTGCGCCTGTATGCGCCGAACCTGCGCAGCGTGTTGCTGGCCGCGCCGGGCTACTACTTCCTCACCACCGATACGCCGAACCTGATGCGCTGGTTGGCCAGCGAACTGCGCGCGAACGGTGTCGACCTTCGCCTGCAGCAGTCTTTCACTGATGCCCATCGCAGTGGTGACGGCTGGCAGGTGGATGGGGCAGGGCGATGCGCCTATCTGGTCGGCGCCGATGGCGCACGTTCGCGCGTGGCCCAGCGCACCGGACTCGGGCAGGTGCGCGACAACCTCTTCGGCGTCGAGCGTGAGTTTGCCGGCCGTCAATTGCCGCAGGGCGATGCGTTGCATTGCTTCGTCAGCAAGCGCTACGCGCCGGGCTATATCGGCTGGGTCGTGCAGAATCCAACCGGCCTGCAGGTCGGCTTGGCGCTGCGGCATGATCCGCAACAGGTACGGCCGCCGGATATTGATGGCTTCCTCGGCCACGTGCGCGATGTGGTCGGCATTCCGCCTTCAGCGCGTCCTTCGGCCACCCGCGCCGGCCTGGTGCCCTGCGGCCGGCCGGATGGGCCGATCACCGGCCATCGCCTGATCCTGACCGGTGACGCCGCCGGCATCGTCTCGCCGCTGTCGGCTGGCGGCATCCATTCCTCGTGGCGGCATGGCTGGGCGGTCGGAGAGGCGATTGCCCGCCATCTGCGCGGCCAAGGGCCGGACGCCGAACGGGTGGCGCGGCAGGCCGCCCCGGCCTTCCACGGCAAGCGCCTGCTGCGCTGGGCGATGGACCATCTGCAGGCCGACTGGCCGCTCAATGCACTGCTGCACACGGGCGCCACGCGGCGTATCGCCGAGCAGATCTACTTCCATCGCCGTGGCCTGCGCCCCTGAGGCCAGGGCCCAGGGCCTGAACGTCGCACCGCGATGCACCTGAAAATTCCTGTTGACGCCGTGCAGCAATATCGACACAATAGCGCTCCTTCGACGCAGGTCGAACGAAATCTGCGGGAATAGCTCAGTTGGTAGAGCGCAACCTTGCCAAGGTTGAGGTCGCGAGTTCGAGTCTCGTTTCCCGCTCCAGATTCAAGAAGAACGCTCCCGCAAGGGGGCGTTTTTCGTTTGTCACACGGGTTTCATCGCAGGGGGGGCGCTAGCGCGGCTTGCCGGGCAGGGGGCTGCACCAGGTCCGGGCGTCATGCTGGTCGAAGCCGGGGCAGCGGCTGTCCCGCGGGATGTAGACGTAGGGAACATCGTCTTCGTAGGTGAAATGGTAGTAGTAGGTCCGGTCCTTCCCGTACAGCCAGTAATTCGACGAGCCTTCATTGATGGCATACGGCTCGAAGGTGAGGATCGAGGATTCGGCAGGAATGAAGTTGCTGCGCTCCATCAGGAGCAGCAGGACGTTCGAGGCCAGTGGGGTGGTCAGCGCGACAACGAGCGCACCGGCGATCAGTGACGTAATCGAGGCAGTCAGTAGCCCGGCATGGGTACGATTCACGGGCAGGCAGCATCGAGGCAGGGCGACGCCGCAATGTGCAATACGCAGTGGAGGGCGTCCAGTGTTCCGTGCTGGGAACGCATTGAAAGCGTGGTGAAAGACTGGGGCAGCATTGCCTGAACCGAACGCCTGTTGTGACTGATTTTCGACCAGTTCTCCATGTTTGCTCCACAATCCCACGGTAGCCTTCATGCTCCTTCTACACGTTGGCGGGCTGGTGGTCAGGCGTATCAGTTCAGTGGCAGTGCCCAGGGCCGGGCACGGACTTTCCCTGCATCCAGTGCTCCGCCCCGCTGCGTTGTTGGCAAGCCTGGCCCTGGCCGGTTGCATGCCGGTGCCGGTGCCGGACCTGCCTGATCGCACGCCCAGCACCTGGACCCGGGTGCCGCAGGGCCAGGGCGTGGCCGTGGACGCCAAGCAGTGGTGGAAAGTGCTGGCCGACCCGGCGCTGGATGGACTGGTCGATCAGGCCATTGCCGGCAACCTCGACCTGCAGCAGGCCACGCTGCGCCTGCAGGCCGTGCGGATCGTCGCCGGCACGTCGGACTCGCGTTTCCTGCCCGAAATCTCGGCCAGCGCCAAGCAGGTGCAGGACGCCGCCGCGGTCGACACCTATTTCCACGCGGGTATCGAAGCGATCTGGGACCTGGGGCTGTTCGGCGCTGCCGAGAGCGCGCAGCTCAGCGCGCAGGCCTCGGCCGGGAATGCCGAGGCGCTGCGCAATGCCGCGCAGGTGGCGGTGATTGCCGACGTGGTGCGCAGCTATCTGGATCTGACCATGGCGCAGGCCCAGCAGGATCTGCTGGTGCGCCAACAGGCCGTGGACGATCGCGGCGAACAACTGGCGCTGGTCCGCCAGCGCCTGCGCCTGGATGAGCCCGGCGAACTTGATCGTCTGCGTGCACGCCAGGCCGCCACCCGTGCGGCGACGGCGCAGGCCCGCGAGACTGCGGACAACGCTGCCCGTGCGTTGGCCCTGTTGCTGGGACGTGATGGCCCGGACCCGGCGTGGCGAGCCTATCGCACGCCGCCGACGCTGGGCGCATTCTCGCTGCAGCAGGTCCCGGCCGATCTGCTGCGCCATCGGCCGCAGATCCTGCTGGCCGAATCGGAGGTGATGCAGGCCGCGGCCAGCAAGGGCTCGGCGCGCGCAGCGATGTATCCGCGGGTCAGCCTCGGCGGCTCCATCCTGTACGCGTACAACCTCACCCAGAACGCCCGTTCCAATTCCGATTCCAGTCCGTCGATCGGCCCGTACGTCGATATTCCGCTATGGGACTGGGGCCAGCGTCGCGCGCGCTTCCACGCCGATGAAAAGCAGCTGGATGCCGCGCTGCTTGGCTACCGCAAGGCGGTGCTCGAAGGTGTGAGCGAAGTGGAAGGCGCGCTGGGCAGCCTGGCGCGGCAGGAAAGCAGCATCCAGTCGCTGCGTGCGGCCGATGATGCCGCGGGCCAGCAGGTCAAGCGCCAGGCGCGGCAGGTGCAGCTTGGCCTGTCCAGCGAATTCGATGGGCTCGACACGCAGCGTGCCGCACTGGCCGCGCAGGCCGATCTGATCGGTGCGCAGGGCGCGCGCGTGCTCGCATTCGCCTCGCTGTACCGCGCCCTGGGCGGCGCGCCGCTGCCGGTCGAGCCTGAGGGCGGCTCGCAATGATCGCGCTGGCCCGCAAGACCCTGGCCTACGAGTGGCGCCGGTTCCTGCCGGTGGTGCTGGCGATGTGTTTCGCCGGCGTGCTGTTGATCGTGCAGGCGGCACTGGTGCTGGGTATCTTCGGTACCGCAGCGATCTACGTGAAGGCATCCTCCGCCGATATCTGGGCCGGTTTCCCTGGCACCCAGAGCGTCAATTACGGCCATGCCATCAGCGCGGATGTGGAAAGCCATCTGCGCATGGACCCGGACGTCACCCGCGTCGAACCCTACGAATGGGTCGATGGCGAGTGGCGTTCCAGCGCGCAGGGTACCGGCAACGTGTCGGTGTACCTGTCCGGCATCTCTACCCGGGACGACGCGATGATGTTCGCGCGCATCCTGCCTGCCGACCTGCGCGCGCAGCTGCGGGAGCCGGGTGCGGTGATCGTCGACAGCGCCGACCTGGACACGC
Organism: Stenotrophomonas sp. 85239_Sma; assembly: GCF_056481725.1. NCBI lineage: Bacteria > Pseudomonadati > Pseudomonadota > Gammaproteobacteria > Lysobacterales > Lysobacteraceae > Stenotrophomonas > Stenotrophomonas sp. 85239_Sma. The sequence goes on from NZ_CM151163.1 coordinate 1,626,586, forward strand.
TGGGTGTGGACCTGCAGAACAACCGTGCGTGGATCAACGGCAAGGCGGTGCGCGTGGTGGCTGCACAACCGGGCCTGCGTGGCCTTGGTGGTGTCAACGTGCTGGCGTCGCTGGATACCGCGCGCGCCATCGCGGGTACCGATCCGCACGAGGGCAGTACCTATTTCGTGGCGGGCCTGCGCTCGACGGACCTGGCCGACCGTGTGCGCGACCGCCTGGCCGCGTCGATGGGCCAGGCCACGCCGGTCGAGTTCTGGACCGCACCGGAGTTCGCCAGCCGTTCGCAGCAATACTGGCTGTTCGATACCGGCGCCGGCATCGCGGTGCTGTTCATGGCGGTCATCGTCTGCTTCGTCGGCGCGGTGATCACCAACCAGTCGTTTGCTTCCGTGGTGGCTGGGTCGGTACGCGAATACGCCACGCTCAACGCACTCGGTGCCGGGCGCTATGCACTGGCGCGGGTGGTGTTCGAGCAGGCATTGCTGATCGGCGGCGTGGGCATGTTGCTGGCGGCGGCGTTCAGCACCGTCGTGCTGTTGATCGCACAGACGCAGCGCGTGCCGGTGCAGCTGACGCCGATGGTCATCATCGGCTGCGTGGCGCTGGTGGCGGTGATGGCCATGCTGTCGAGCATCATGGCGGTACGCAGTGTCGTCCGCTCCGATCCATCGTTGCTGCTGCGTTGAGGGCCGGCCGATGATTTCTACACGCGCCGCCGCCCCGACCCTGCAGGCCGACGCACTGGAAAAGGGCTTCATGTCCGGCGACGTGCAGGTGCCGGTGCTGCGCGGCCTGTCGCTGGACATCTATCCCGGCGAGCTGACTCTGGTATCGGGCCCGTCCGGCTGCGGCAAGAGCACGCTGCTGTCGTTGCTGTCCGGCCTGTCTGCGCCCGATGGCGGCCGCGTGCACGCACTCGGCCAGGACGTGGGCCACATGACGCGCAGCGAAGTGGAGCGCTTCCGCCTGCACCATGTCGGCTTCGTGTTCCAGGGCTTCAATCTGTTCCCGGCGCTGACCGCGCTGGAACAGGTGCAGTTGCCGCTGGGCTACCGCGGGATGAGCAATCGCGAAAGTGAACCGCTGGCCCGCAGGGCGCTGGAAGAGGTGGGCCTCGGCCACCGCAGCCACATGCGCCCGGCGCAGTTGTCCGGCGGTGAGAAGCAGCGTGTGGCCGTTGCCCGCGCATTCGCCAAGTCGCCGACGCTGATCTTCGCCGACGAACCGACCAGCGCGCTGGACGCCGAGAACGGCCAGCGCGTGATCGACATCCTGCACCGCTACGCACGTGCACATGGCGCCACCGTGCTGTGCGTGAGCCACGATCCGCGCCTGATCCGGCATGCCGATCGGGTGATCGCCATGGAAGACGGCATGGTCCGTGATGACCGCCGCCAGAACGAAACTGTAGAGCCCGCCCCATGACCAAGATGTTGTACCTGCTCCCGCTCAGCCTGGCCCTGTCCGCAGCGTTGCTGCTGGGTGCCTGTTCCAGGGGCGTGCCTGCCCAGGCACCTGCAGCCAAAGCCAGCACTGCCACCGCAAGCAAGGTCGCGGTGGCGCGCGGCATCATCGACGTCGAGGGTGGCCTGATTGCGCTGGCGCCACCGGTGGATGGCTCGATCACCGCCGCGCCGGTGAAGGAGGGCGCCACGGTGAAGAAGGGGCAGCTGCTGCTGTCGCTGGACGGTGCACTGCTGCAGCAGGAAGTGGCGATGGCCGCCGCCGATCTGGCCCTGGCCAATGACCGCTTGAAGGGCACCCAGGCGCAGCTGCGCGAACTGGAGCGCAATGCCACGCGCCTGTCCACCGGCGCCAGCGAAGGTGTGTCGTCCAACCAGCAGGCCGATGCGGCCAAGCAGCAGCTGGCCGCTGTGCGCGCTGATGTCGACGTGGCCGGTGCGCAGGTTGACATGGCCCAGCACAAGCTGGAGCACGCGAAACTGAAACTGCAGCAGATGTCGCTCAGTGCGCCGGAAGCCGGCACTGTGGTCGGCCAGGTGCCGGGCCTTGGTGCGTTCGTGCAGGCTGGCAAGCCGGCGATTTCGCTGCTGCCGGCGCGCCCGCTGCAGGTGCGTGCAGAACTGAGCGCCGCCTATGCCGATGCCGTGCAGGTGGGCATGAAGGCCACCGTGGTGCCGGACAGCGATGGTGCCGAGAGCACCAGCGCACTGCCGCCCGCACGCGTGGTGCGCATCAGCCCGGTGTTCGCGCAGGCACGCCTGCCTGAAGATGCCGGGCGCGGCGTGGCCAAGGTCGTGGAGTGCGTGCTGGAATTCGACGGTGAGGCCAAGGTACGCTTCGGCCAGCACGTGCGGGTGGAGTTCCGGAAGTAGATTCGATCAGCCGTTGGGCCAGCGGCGTAGGCGCGGCCAGTACTGAACGGGGACGATGATGGCAAGGGTCAGCAACATGCCTGCGCTGAGCGCCTGCAGCCACTGGGAGTGCAGGCCGCGCACCGGGGGTTGATGGATGGCGGACACGCTCCATAGCAATGTCCAGGCGAGCAGCGGTACCAGCATGATCGTCAGCCGCAACCACAAGCGAAAGAGAGACCAGGGCCGGAGCAGCAACGCAACGACGACGATCTCTCCCAAGCAAAGCATCGAGAATCCAATGACGGCTTGCAGCGGATAGGTTGGTGTCGTGCTTCTTCCCAGGCGTATCTGCCAGTGATCGGGTTGGAAACCAGCGTGCACGAATCCGGCAACAAGCAGTAGCCAAAGCATGGCCAGGCACAAGCAGAACATCCGGGGAGGCCGAGGGAGGAGCGCGCGGGGCGACATTGACGCAGGCCCATTCGAAGGAGGGGCGACAAACTTCCCGCCGCTACCGGGGTTGCGTACATGCAATTGATACGAAATTCTGTGCGTGGCGGCCTGCAGGTGGATCCGTGTAGCGGCCATGCTCCCTGCCTAGGGTTGCGTTCCACGCCGCGCCCTGGCCACTGCCTTCGCTGCACTCACCGCCGATACCGCGCAAAGCGCCAGCAGCAGCCCCACGTCCAGCAGCAGCAACCACAGCAGATGCGTGCCATGCACCGGCGGCTGGTGCATCGCCGACAGCATCCACGGCACCGACCACACCACCAGCAACGCGAACGCGATCAGCAGGCGCAGCCACAGCCGCTTCAGTTTCCATGGGCGCACGATCAGTGCCGCCACCACCAGCTCGACGGCGCCCAGCAGCGCGAACACGATGACGGTGCTGGTCGGGTAGGGCAGCTCGGCGCCTTCCAGGTGGTGCAGCAGCCAGTAGTCCGGAGTGAAGCCGGCATTGACCAGTGCAGCGATCAGCGCCAGCCAGGTCAGTGCGACCAGCAGCCAGAACAGGCGGATGTAACATCTAGGCATCGGCGGTGTCCGTGGTCGGGCGGGAGGTCCCGCGCGACGAGTAGCGCAGGCTTGCCACGATGGCGGCCAGTGCCAGCAGGCTGGGCCCGGCGGTGAAGTAGAGCAGGCGCAGCGGGTGGTTGTGCATCAGCGTCCAGGTCGCGAAGGCCAAGGGAATCGCCAGCACCAGCAGCTTGGCGCAGAGCGGTCGCAACACCGCGATCATGGGCTGGGCGCCTAGGAACATCCAGAAAAGATGGAACTGGGCGATGCCCAGGCTGATGCCGCGACCGGAGGTGAAGCCGACATGGTCGCGATACCAGTTCATTCCCAGCGGAATCAGCGCCGAGTACAGCAGCGCCACCAGCAGATGCAACAGCAGGGCGATCAACAGGGGCTTGCCGCGAAGGAACATGGGCGAACGGGGCCGGGCGGGGCAGCGTACCCCAGTGCGGACGCCCATGACCGCATGATGTGAAGACTGTTGACGGCGTGAAGGAATTTGGACACAATAGCGCTCCTTCGACGCAGGTCGAAGAATCTGCGGGAATAGCTCAGTTGGTAGAGCGCAACCTTGCCAAGGTTGAGGTCGCGAGTTCGAGTCTCGTTTCCCGCTCCAGATTCTACAGGGCCCCGGTAGGGGCCTTGTTTTTCTCCCGCTGCGGCAAGGCGGGGCACGTTGGGCCACAAGGCTTTACGCGCAGTCAGAAAAGTGAAATCGCTGGTGTGTGTCCCGGATTTCCGGTACCATGTCGGCTTACGCGGGAATAGCTCAGTTGGTAGAGCGCAACCTTGCCAAGGTTGAGGTCGCGAGTTCGAGTCTCGTTTCCCGCTCCATGTTCCGACAGGCCCCATCTTGGGGTTTTGTCTTGTCAGGGCCCTGTTCCTGGCGCGCAGTACGTTGGCCTCATGGCAGAGTGGCTATGCACCGGATTGCAAATCCGTTTACAGCGGTTCGATTCCGCTTGAGGCCTCCAATTGAAAAGCCCTGACTCCGGTCAGGGCTTTTTCTTTGCCCGGCGTCTAGCGCCGAAGGCTAAAATCCCCTGATTCGCCCCCAAAATCATCGGTCTGCCACCCGTTTTCGGGTGGCAAACTCGCGTTCACATGTGCCGAGTGCGTTTACGCGAGTTTGAGCAGGGATGGCAACCAAGCGACGCCGGGGGACTTCTGGCAGTACATGATCAGGCGGGTGGGGCTGTTGCCCCAGTCGGTCTACCTGAGCTTTACCACGGAGGCGGAACGGGACGAGTACGTGAGTCGCCTTGAGGCGCTGCTCAACCGTGGGGTAGTGCCGGAGGAGCTGACCAACACCAAGGCGGCGGCGAAGGATCTGCGCAGCCAGGTAACCGAGTATCGGAGCGCGCAGCAGACCTCTGTCGATGACGAGCAGCTGCTGCCCGTCTTCCTCTCGCGGTTGCCTATCGGCATCACCTTGCCGCAGCTGACCTTTACTTGGGCGACCGAGTGGGTGACCACCATGAAGCCCGAGCAGAATCTTGCGCCTTCAACGATCCGACACTATGTGGGGGCGCTCTCCCGTGCCTTGGATTGGCTGGCCGCTCATGGCGCGCTGCCAATGAATCCTCTGCGACTCCTGCCTTGGGGTTACTCCACGTACACGGCTGATGACAAGATCGCTGTGAAGCGCATAGATGGGGACCCAACGCAACTGTCGCTGCTGAAGCCAACGGCGGGTGGCCCGCGCCAGTTTGAGGTATCTCTCAATGGACATGTGTGGACTGGCGTCATCGAGAGCTTCCAGAAGCAGCGAGAGTTTGGCGATGGGGGAGTCCGGCTCAGCGGCAGGTCGCGGACAGCCCTGCTTGCGGCGCCGTACGCGCCGGCAAGGGTCAAGGTTGCCAACGAGGACAGGAGCATGGCCCAGCTGGTGGCCGAAGAGCTGGCCGATACCGGATTCACCAGCCAGTACGAGACGGTTGATTGGACGGTGCCCGCTGGTGCTTGGTTCTATGACGCGAGCACGCCCCTCGATGCGATCAGTGCACTGGCCGAGGCGAGCGGGGCGGTTGTTCAATCTCATCCGCAAGACCTCTCGCTTCACGTCCGCGCGAGCTACCCAGTCAGCCCATGGCTCTGGCGCGACACTCAGCCAGCCCATGTTGTGCAAGAAGACATCGTGCTGACTGAGAGCTTGCAGATGCGGAGCGCGCCACTGTATGACGCCGTCGTGGTGACTGGCGAGATTTCGGGGAAAGGAGTCACCTGCAAGGTGCGTAAAGCTGGTGAGGCAGGGCAGCTTTACGCTCAGCAAGTGAGCAGCCCGCTGATCAGCGTCGCTGCGGCGGGTGCTGAGCGAGGACGCAACGTTCTGAGCGATCGCGGTGAGCAGGCAGCCGTTGACCTGACGGTTCCCCTCTTCCCGAAGCCGCTTAAGGCGGGGGAGGTGGGTGCCATCATGCCTTTGGATCTGGTGGAGGTCGTTGCTGCTGAGGGCACTTGGCACGGGCAATGCGAGTCCTTGCGCATCGAGGTTGTGATCGATCAGCAGGCCGTTGTGATTGAACAGACCGCTACTCTGGAGAGGCACTACACCGATGCGGACTGACCTCTGGGATCAATTTGGCGAGCTGGTGACCAGCAGCCCCCGATTGCTGGCGACCGTCACTGCGCACAACGGTGACGGAACCAGCACGCTGACCACTTATGACGGAGTGCAGATGCGGGCGCTTGGTCAGCTCCAGTTGCCAATCCCTTACAACGTGTGGGTTCGGGCTGGGCGCTTGGTGGAAGCTGCGCCCAACCTGCCGCTCATCGAAGTGACCGTCTAGCAAGACAAGACGCCGCCCGGGTGCCGGCAAGGATCCGAGCAGCGCCGCAACACAGGTGATCTCAGCACCTGGCATTGGCCGTGGCCATCGCGAGCGCGGTGGAATCGCCCGCCTTTTTTTCTTCCGACGCGATTGAGATAGTATCGATTGGGCTTTCGAGAGACAGAAGCCTCGATAGCTGATTGGTCTAACATGGAGAGAGACAATGCTGTTGAAATACGCTCTTGCTGGGATGCTCGGATTTGTTGGGTTTGGCGTTCTTGTCGCAGACGTGAATGCTGCCGCTGTACGATGCGAAACCTGTCGAATTGATGGTGACTATCGCGCTGAGGCCGTTCGTCAAGGACCCGGGACTCACCTGATTTTTAATGTCACTGCCAACCAGATTCAGCAGTACTACGTCGGTACAAGCTCCGGCGGCGGCGGTGGTGGCATTGAGCCAAGGGCCGCAGGACCTCTGGTTGTACGGGAGACGCCGCCGGCGGGTGCCGTTGAAGAGGTGAACCGAGCTCATCGCGTACAGGTCGTCGGTGGTGGCACGCTTCGTCCCACGTTCATCGTGCCCATCGCGACACTTGGGCTCAATCCGAGCGCAAGTGGCATGACGGCTTACGAGTACGTGTCGGACTACAACCTGCGTGCAATGGTCGAAACTGCGACGGGCAGCACAGAGGTCATTTCGAAAGTAGTCGGGGCTGACGTTTTCACGGCCATGGCCGACTTGCTGCAGCACGTTACGAACTACACAGGCCTGCGCGACCAAGCGCGGATCATAATGAAGGTCGTCTTTAAAGACGGCTCATCGGTTGTTGTTATCGTTAACCTCGAACATCAGAATGGTCAGTCCGAGGTCGGTAGCGAGCGAACGGCTGCAGGGCAGTTGATTCCGACCGATATTCAGCAGGTCAATGGTACTTGGACTGACTACGGCGGGGAGAATCTTGCACGGATGGTCACCCATCTCCAGGGGCTCGGTGCAACGATGTCGGCATCTGGCCCGTCTTCGACGGGGAGTGTCAAGGCAATCACCTGTAGTGGCGCCGGGGTCGCTAAGGTTTGCAACGTCGAGTATATGATCCGCTGACGGAGTGGTAGATCACCGTCTCTAGGACAAGGGGCCGCATTCGCGGCCCCTTCTTATTTGTGCTCTTGAAAGACGGTTCACTTCTTGCGGCGACTCAGGATGCTGAGCACTACCGCAATGATGCCAACCGGAATCAGGATGACCGCCAGTAGGATGATCCAATGCCAGATGCTGAAACCACCCATGCTTTATATCCCTATGAAGTGACGCTTGGATGGTAGCATCTCGAAGTCGATGCTTCTAAAGCGTGATTCGCATCGTATAAGGCCGATCAACCTCGCTGTGGCACGCTGGCAGGTAGCTCAACTGTGGTACTTGAGCCGCGCCGTGCGAAGGAGTTGAGTCAGGCTCGACCCGTGGGCGCCGATTCGCGTCCGCCGCAGTGACCTCCGTGCTGTTCAGCGTCGCCACGTTCAGCAACAGCGCCTTCACCACGGGCAGCCCGTTGCACGGCATGCATGCCATCGGCATCTTCTCGATCCTGACCCCGCTGCTGTTCCAGGTAGCGCTCGGTGCCGACGCGTCCCCGCGCATGGCCTGGGTGGCGCCGCCGACGTCGCTGATGGGGATGGCCTACCTGTGGCTGATGATGTCCGAGTTCAGTCCGCCGTCGTACCGCGGTCTGATCCAGCGCATCGAGCTGCTGCCGGCGTTCGGCTGGTACACCTTTGCCGTACTGGAGTTGCGCCGGATGCGTGAACGCCACTGAGGCGGGGCTGGTACGCTGGCTCCAGCACGGAAATGGTGGCAGGCACGCGACATGATCATCCGGCCACTGGGGCACGACGACGCGGACACGCTATGGGCGGCCCGCCTGCAGGCACTGCGTGAATCACCTGCTGCATTCCTGTCCACGCTCGCCGAGGCCGCCGGTGATACCGCACGGGTGATGCAGGCGCAGCTCGATGACCCTCATACCCGTTACTTCGGTGCCTTTGACCAGGCAACACTGGTGGGCTTCCTGCGCTATGTGCGTCCGGTGCGGCTGGCACGGCGGCACACGGCGGAGATCCACAGCGTCCATGTTGGTCCAGGCCATCGTGGTCACGGCATCGCCCGTCAACTGTTCCTTGCGGCATTCGCGGCGGCACGCACGGATGGCATCGAGTCGCTCACGCTTGCGGTGCTGGCAGACAATGCTGCCGCGCGAGGACTGTACAAGTCCCTGGGATTCACCGAATCCGGCGTCGAGCCGCGCGCGGTGAAGCGCGACGGTCGCTATGTGGACATGGTGTCGTACTGGATTCCAGTGACCGGCCACCCACCATCACCGGCACCTTGAATCACCGCTTCTACGCCGGTTCGTGTACCGGCGTCTGCGCGCGGAAGTTGCGCCCGACGGGTTCACCCACGCCCAGATAGTGGCGGAACAGGTAGATCAACGGTTTCCAGCGGGCGACATCGATGTGTTGGCTGCCTGGATGGGTGATCGCCTCATGCGCATGCACACAGCGGATGCACCCTTCGACGATCACGAAGTGCTGGCCATCGTCATCGCTGGGCGCGTGCATGGCCATCACCGTGACTTCCACCTGCAGCGGGCACTCGGCAATCGTGGCGGGTGCCACCTGTGCTGACGGTACGGCGGTGAAGCCGCCCAGCGCGAACTTGTCACGCACATGCACGTAGCCCATTGCCTGCTTGGCATCGGGTACCGGATCGCGGCCGGTCGAACGCGCGATGGCCTCGACCTCGGCCGCCTGCGCAGAGGATGGGAAATTCAGCACGCACTCGTTGCGCAGCTGCAGGTTGCGATAGCCCTGGCCCTGCGTGCCGAGCCCCAGCACCACCCGGTTGCCCAGTGCCCAGAAAGAAGAGAGCGGGCTGATGTTGCTGCTGCCGTCGGGATTGAGCGTAGTCATCAGCAGCACCGGCGTGCCCGGGTACAGCACCGAAGGGGTGATGCACCGACGCTGGATCGAAGGATTCGTCACTGTGGTTCTCGGAAGAGCGGGGCGCTGACTGTGCGCCGAGGCGGGCAGGCAATGCTTCGGTCTGCATCGAACTGTCGGCAGGTCCCTGCATGCCACAATGCCGGCATGGTCCACACCCCCGGTTCCCTTGTCAGTGTCGGTGCCCTGGTCGGTGACCAGGCGCGCGCCGCCATGTTGCTGCAGCTGATGGACGGCCGCGCCTACACCGCGATGGAGCTGGCGCGGGTGGCCGGGGTGACGCCGCAGACGGCGAGCACGCACCTGCGGCGCCTGATCGAAGGCGATCTGCTGGTGGTCATTCCGCAGGGGCGCCATCGATACCATCGGCTGGCGTCGATCGAGGTCGCGGACATGCTGGAGGGCATCCTGCGTGTGGCCGACCGCACGCCGTCATGCACCGCGGCCGCGTCACGCAAGCTGCCGGCGCTGCGCGAGGCTCGCTCGTGCTACCGGCACCTGGCCGGGGTGCATGGGGTAGCCATCACCGATCGCCTGCTGCAAGCCGGGCACCTTGTGCCGCGCGACGGCTATTGGCAGGTGAGCGTAGAAGGGGCGGCGTTCCTGCGGGAGCTCGGCCAGCCGCTGGCCGAGGTGCTGCAGCATCCGGCAACGGTCAGGCCCGCGCGCTATTGCCGGGGATGCCTGGACTGCACCGAGCGGCGCCCGCATCTGGCCGGGCTGGTCGGCGAGGCGTTGCTGGAAAGCTTCGTGAACAACGATTGGCTGCGGCGTGTTGAAGGCCGTCGCGAACTGCGGCTGACACCGCCGGGGCGCGAAGCGTTGTGGAAGCGGTTCGGCCTGGCGACCTGAGCGCTCCGGCCAGTCTCATTCACCCGCGACATGCGGAGGCGCTATGGTCAGGTTCCACGTCTCAGGGAGCTGCAATGGCGAGCAAGGACATGATGGACGACAGCACGCAGCCGGAATGCCGCCGATGAGCAAGTCCGCTGCGGAAGTACGCTGGTTGACGTTCCGGCTGATGAACGGCCAATCGATCGGGCCGGACCGGTTGAAGGATGGCTGGGTGATTGCCTCGGAGACCCGCCACTGTGGCGTGCGACGCGAGGCCATCGAAGGCGCGGGCGTGGTCTACGCGCTGTATGCACCAGCCAATCTGGCTTCACCGCGCCGCGCGGAAATGCGCATGCGCGAGTTCCTGATGAGTTCCGGCTACACCTTCACCATGGGCACGCTGGGCGGCTGATGCCGCCTGTTGCATCTACGGGCGCACCGTCAGCGCCTGGCCGAGCGTTCCGATTGGACCATGCGCATCGTGCAGCACGGTGCTGGTCAGTCCGATGCCCTGGCGGCCGAACGACACCGATGTGTCGAAGCCCAGCCACTCGCCCTCGGGCATGCCGAACAGGTGAGCGGTGAGGTCCAGGTTCGGGAAGGCGACCTCCTTCGGGTCGGCGCGTACCGCCATGCCGTTGGACAGGTCGAACAGCGTGGCGGCGCGCGCCAATGGGCTGACCACCTCACCGTCCAGCAGCGGCTGCGTTGCGCGGGCCCAGTAGGTTGCGCGGCCCGGCCCCTGATCGTGGCGACGGATCTCGATGCTCTGGATGAAGCCCCCGGGCCAGACCGTGCCCGGGTCCCACACCGGCATCGATTCTGGCGGAGCAATGCCGGCGATCGGCGTGCCGGCGATCGCCCCGGTATCGTTCGGGCGCATCAACCAGGCGCGCATGCGCAGCGCCGGACGGTCATCGTGCCGCAGTGTGGCCTCCACCAGTTCGATGGTGCGACCGCCGCGCAGCACCTGTACGTCGGCTTCCATCGCGTCGATCGGAACGGTGCCGAGGATGTCGTAGGACAGGCGCGCGATCAGGAAGCCATGGCCGCGCGCCGCGGCGTCACGTTCGAGGTGATGGGCCAGCAGGCCGATCGCTGGCGCGATGTGCTGCTCGCGGGTGTTCCAGGCGCCGCCGGTATGCTCGGTTGGCAGGTAGCGGGTTTCGCTCAGTCGTTCGAAGAAGGCCATCGGGTGTTGCTTCAGCGGGGAAAGAGGCGGCAGGGTGCTTGCCGGCCCCTGCATCCTAAGCGTTCGGCAATGGCATGCGCTGCGCCAATGCGGTCAATTGTGCCTGCGCGCGGGCCATGCCCTGCTCGATGCCATGTGGGCGGATGTCCATGCCTTCGGCGTAGACGAAATCAACCTCGGTGATGCCGATCAGGCCCAGCACCGATTGCAGGTAGGGCGTCACCGTGTCGGTGCCCTGGCCGACATGCACGCCGCCGCGCGGGCTGAACACCACCGCTTCCACGCCCTTGACCAGGCCTTGCGGCCAGGTCTCGGTGTAGCGGAAGGTCACGCGCGCGCGGGCGACCAGGTCGAACCAGTTTTTCAGCGGCGTCGGTACGTTGAGGTTGTACATCGGTGCGGCGATCAGCAGCAGGTCGCTGTCCATCAGTTCGCCGATCAGCGCATCGGACAGCGCGATGGCCTGTCGCGCACGCGGCCCCGGGTTCTCTGCGCCGCGCAGTGCGTGGAAGATCTCCTCATCCAGCACCGGCAGGTCCAGTGCGGCGAGGTCGCGCACGGTGACGGCGTCATCGAAACCCTGCGCTGCACGCTCGGCAAGGAAACGATTGATCAGGCCGGCGCTGCGCGAAGCGGTGCCGTTGAGGCTGGAATGGAGGACAAGCACCTTGTTCATGGCCGGAAGGCGATCTGCGTGGACGGGAAGGGTGCCCACTCTAGACTTTAAAATCTTCGCCAGTGGCGCTATTTTGTCTTTCCATTGGTTCCTGAGTGGATACATTGTGGCCCTGTCCGATCTGAACGGAATCGACGTGTTCGTGGCCACGGTGCAGGCCGGCAACTTCGCGCAGGCGGCCAACGCGCTGCAGGTCACCCGTTCGGCGGTGGCCAAGAGCATTGCGCGGCTGGAAGCACGGCTGGGCACGCAGCTGTTCCAGCGCACCACCCGCAGCCAGCAGTTGACCGAGGCGGGGGCGCTCTACTACCAGCATTGCCTGCGCGCGCTGGAGGAAATCCGTGCAGGCGAGGCTGCGCTCGAGGGCGGGCGCACCCAGGTTGCCGGTCGCCTGCGCGTGTCCCTGCCGGTGTTGTTCGGCCACCTGTGCATTGCACCGATCCTGCTGGAGCTGGCCCGGCAGCATCCGGCGCTGGCGCTGGATCTGCAGTTCAGCGATCGCGCCGTGGACGTGCGTGAGGAGGGGATCGACCTTGCGATCCGCATCGGCGCGTTGCCGGACAGCAGCGATCTCGTGGCGCGGCCGCTGGGCGAACACCGCATGGCGATCTGCGCCTCGCCGGCGTTCATGGCTGGGCGCGAGCTGCCGCACACCGTCGACGCACTGCGTGGGCTGGAGGCGGTGGCTTACAGCCGGCGCGGCCAGGTGATGGAATGGAAGATGCGGGTGGATGGCGAGCCGCAGGTGTTGAAGCCGGATGCGCGCGTGCTGATGGACGATCTGCAGGGCGTGGCCGATGCGGCCGCAGCGGGGCTGGGCGTGGCCTGGCTCCCGTACTGGCTGGTGCGCGATGCCTTGCAGCTGGGCCGATTGCAGGAGGTTTTCCCGGCTGCCTCCAGTGCCATTTATCCGATCCATGCGGTGTGGCCGCGTGTTCCCCACCTGCCGCTGAAGACACGGGTGGCGGTGGACGCATTGCTGGAACAGTTGCCGGCGCGCCTGCTTGAGGTGGAATCCGGGCACGCCGGCCGTCGCTGAGCCGGCTCCCGCAGGAGCCGGCCGGGGACGCCGGTCAGGGAGACGGGCAATCCGTTTCGCGGCACAGGCGGTACTCGGCCTCGCACTGCTGCGAGGTCTTGCCCAATGGCCCATGGGTTGCGCGCAGGCACTGTTCAAGCTTCAGCGTGCAGAAGTCGCAGGAATCTGCGGCGAAGGCCAGGCCAGTCACGGCCATGCCAAGGAGCATCACGGTCCTCAAGGTCGTCTTGATCATCACGTCAGTCCTTTGTTTGCCCGTCAATGGGCGGGGCTACCATAGCAGTCCTTTCATTGCGGCCTTGATGCACCGCGACACCCGTTGTTTTCACTGCTGTGCAGCCTTCAACGCTTCGACCACGTCTGCTTCAGAGAAGCCGCAATGTCCTTTGCCTGCCGCAGGCAGCACCCGCGGCAACGGCCGTGCGCCGGCATGCGCCGCCAGCTGCGGATACACCGTCTGCATGTGCGGCACGATGGTGGGGTCGTTGTTGTTGAACTGGATCACCAGCGGTCGTTTCAACGCGCCGCTCAGTGCCAGCCTGGCGCGGACATCGGCCTGTGCAGCGGGCACCGCGTCGACACGCTGCACGCCGGCATTGAACGCCGTGTCGTCACCGAAACCCCGGTAGACCACGCCCCTGTTACTCACCGGCATGCCGCCACTGCGTGCGGCCAGCTCGTGCAGGACCAGTGCATGCAGGCTGATCGTACCGGCCAGTGCATCCGGAGCAACCTGCAGCTGCCTGGCCAGCACCTCGGCATGCTGGCGATTCTGCTGCAGCGCGCTGGCGATGCCTTGATAGAGGGCTCCCTGCGGCAACGCGGCTGCTTCACGCGAGGCAAGTCCGGCGGCGGGCAGGCCTGCCGCGTTGGGGAAGAAGAAATCGAAGGCGACCAGCGTGGTCAGCAGGTCGGCGGCGATCTGTTCGCCACTGAGGTTGGCACCGCACAGCGAGACGCCACCGGCGTAGTGCTGCGGGTAGCGCTCGAGGCTGGCCAAGGTCACTGCGCCGCCCATCGAGAATCCGAGCAGCCAGGTCTGGCGCACGCGCTTGAGCTCGCCCAGCGCGTGCTGGCGCAGGCGTTCCATGTCGGTGATCGCATCGGCCACCGCCCAGCCCTGGCTGGCATACGCGCTCTGCGCGACGGCGTAGCCTGCGGCCAGCAGTGCTGCGGTGCTGTCATTGGCGGCCATCGGCGTAGTGCGTGGCACACCCACCGGCTCGTAGCCGTGCGCCAGCATCACCAGGTCGCCATTCCAGTCAGCCGGTACGTCCAGGCGCCAGGGCGTTCCCTGCAGCTCACCACTGAGCATGCGGGGTGCAGTGGCTGGCGCAGCCAACAACGATGCGGCAGGCAGCAGCAGGCCGAGGACGAGGGCGCATCGAAGCAAGGGGCGCATCGTGGTCATCCATGCGGGAATGGCGCCGAGCATAGATGCCTGCGAATTATTGCGCGCGCTGCACTGCCGCAGGGGATTGCCGGTCGGCCGTGCCGCGCTCTACGCTGGCGGCATGGCCCAGCACACTGCCGCGTCGATTATCCGCGTTCCCCACGGGAAGGCGGGATAGCGCGCGGTCGCCACGGCCATGCAACCCGCCCGGGAAGGCGGGTTGCATGCAGCGCTCTCCCGGGTACTGGAATCCACCGAGGAGAACGCAGATGCACCCTCTTTCATCAACCGGCAATGCCCCGACCCTGCACCTGGTGTGCGGCAAGATCGGCGCCGGCAAATCCACCCTGTCGCAGCAGTTGGTAGCGCAGCCGTGCCACGTGCTGATCAGCGAAGACACCTGGCTGGCGGCGCTGTATCCCGATCAGATCCATTCCGTCGCCGACTACCTGCGGCGCGCGTCAGCACTGCGCGCTGCGCTGACGCCGCATGTCCGCGCGATCCTGCAGGCTGGTGTCTCCGTCGTGCTCGACGTTCCGTTCAACACGCCCGCCGCCCGTGCCTGGGGCCGCGGACTGTTCGAGTCGGCCGGCGTTGCCCATCAGCTGCATTTTCTCGATGTTCCCGACGCCATCTGCAAGGCGCGGTTGCGTGCCCGCAACGCACGCGGTGAGCACCCGTTCCAGGCCAGCGATGACGCCTTCGAGCAGATCACCCGCCATTTCGTGGCACCTGCGCCGGAGGAGGGTTTCGTGGTGATCCGTCATGCACAGGAGGGGTGAGCGCCTGCGAACGGCGACGTTCAGTCGATCATTGTGATGGCGATTCCGATACGATGTGACGCATTGAACCCTATTCGCTTGATCTGGAGTCCCTCCGTGGTCGACCGTCTCGCCATCCTGCTCGAACGCTTCGCGGTCACCGCCTCGGTGTTCCATGCCGGCGCGCTATGCGGTATCAACACCCTGCAGGGGGAGGATGAGGCCGGCCAGCTGCATCTGGTGCGGCGGGGCCCGCTGCAGGTCAGTCATGGCCAGCAGACTGTGCAGGTCGAGGTGCCCAGCCTGCTGCTTTACCCACGGCCGATGCCGCACCGCTTCAGCACCGACCCGCAGCAGGGCGCCGACATGGCCTGCGCCAACCTGCATTTCGAGGGCGGCCGGCTCAATCCGATCAGCGCCGCGCTGCCTGATTTCATCTGCCTGCCGCTGGCCGATCTGTATGGCGGCAACGCGGCGCTGGAACTGCTGTTCGAAGAAGCCTTCGAGCAGCGCTGCGGGCGGGCGGCGATGGTCAACCGGCTGTTCGAGGTGGTGATGATCCAGGTGCTGCGCCAGCTGATGGAAGGCGGCCAGATGCGTGGCGGCCTGTTCGCCGGTCTCGGTCATCCGCGGCTGCGACTGGCGTTGGTGGCGATGCATGAAGCGCCGGCGCGGGCGTGGACGCTGGAAGACCTGGCCGACGTCGCCGGCATGTCGCGCAGTGTGTTCGCCGCCAGCTTCCGTGAGGCGATGGGTACCACGCCGGGCCAGTATCTGCAGGGCTGGCGGGTGGGCCTGGCACAGCAGGCGTTGCGGCAGGGCAGGCTGCTCAAGCGGATTGCCGACGACGTGGGGTACGGCAGCGAAGCGGCGCTGTCGCGTGCGTTCAAGGCGCATACCGGGCAGTCGCCGCGGGAGTGGCGCGGACAGGTCCGCGCGGGCGTGGCCTGAGCCTCAGCCCAGCACCAGCTGCGCCATTTTCATGCCGCCGAACAGGCCGACCAGGCCCAAAGCCACCGAGCCGCCGGCGTACAGCGCTGCCAGGCCATGCTGGCCGCGCTGCAGCAGCAGGCCGATTTCCAGCGCATAGGTGGAGAACGTGGTGTATCCGCCGAGAACGCCGGTGGCCAGCAGCAGGCGCAACTGCGGCGAGGCGCCATTGCGCAGGGCGAAGGCTTCGACCAGCACGCCCATCAGCAGTGCACCGCTGATGTTGATCAGGAAGGTCGACCAGGGCCACGGACTGCCGACCGCTACGCGCGCACCGATCAGGTTGCAGGCGTGGCGCAGGCAGGCACCGAGTCCGCCGCCGATGAAGACCAGCAAATAGTTGTTCAATGCGTGCATCACGTGCCTCGGGTAGGGGTTCGCTGATTCGATGGCGAACGCCGAGGGCGGGCACGGCCTGCCCTCGACGAACACCGGTTCGTCCTGGCAGGAGCCATCAGCCCTTTCAGGCGGTTATCGGGGGAGCCCCATCCCCATCGACGACCATGCTACCAGCGGCAGTGCATTCACGTCATCGAGGTCGTCAGTACCCGGATGACCTTGCTGCGGCTGAAGCCGTCCATCAGCAGTTCGAAGGCCAGCAGGTCCAATGCCGCGTGGCGGCGATGGTCGATCTCCAGACCCTTCTCTTCCACCAGATGGCTGACCAGTTCGTAGGCGTCCTGCCAGACGTCCAGGTGGGCCTGGCTGGGGATATAGGTATTGCCCCGCTCACCGACGCCAAGCCCGCTCACGCCATACAACAGTTCGCGCGCGTCCAGCTTGGCCGCATCGGCGATGCGGAACAGCTGTTCGGCCTTTACATGGGCGGGGCTGACATGGTCGTTGAGCCAGTTGCTGATGGTTGCCGTCGTCGAATCGGCGGCGCGGGCCAGATCGGCCGGGCGAGGGTGCCCGGCTTTCTTCATGGCAATGGCGAGTCGTTGGCCGAGAGTATTCATCTATGCAAGCCAGCTTAACGCGTGGATCGCAAAGTTCCCTTGTTCCAAGAATAAGTCTGGTTAACAGAAGGACCGACCGTGACCGAATTCTGGAGCAAGGGGCAGGTGCGCATCCGGCTGGGTTTCCGGACCGATGCCGAACTGGCGCGCTTCTTTGGCATAAGCCGATCTGCTGTGTCGCAATGGCCCAAGGACTTCCCGATTCCTGCGCTTCGCCAATACATCCTGCATCAGCGCTACCCCCATCTGTTCCCGGCGACTGAGGCCGCAGAGGCCCAAGAGGTCTGAACTGCGCCGCATTTTGTCGCATATAGCACTCTAAGCGTGGTTTGCTAAGTATGCTTAGCAATATAGGAAACTTCGATGGAACGGGGCTTGGCCATCGGTAGTGCCTACTGGAACAGGGGGGTGGGGGATCGGGTAGTGTGTCGGGTCCGCCCCATCCGGCGACCCTGTCATCCCGTATGTGGTTTCGTGAACGATTAATAATTTCGATCACGAAAGTCGCTGCATGTAATTGACCTGTCGTGAAATCTGTGACTAATTGGCATCAACCGGGCGTGAAGCCCGGGAGTCTTTCAGTAGCTCGCAAGTGAGTCGGTAGACCGTCAACGATGCAGAACAAGTCCAACGGAGGTCGTATGGAATACGGCATGCATGGCTTGGCTGAACGGGTACGCCGCGAACTGGAAGCCAGTTATCACAAACACGGATGCGGTCCGGCGTTCTGGGACACCTACCAGCAGGTGCTGGACCGCCTGGTCCCGCAGGGGACCGAGCGTACCGACGTCACCAATGAAATGGCGCTGATCATCGAGCAGCTTGGCATTGTCCGACGTGCGCAGCTTGTACCGCCGCACGCCAACGGGCCGCGCTGATCCGTTGATTCAAAGCAGGCGCCAGGCGCCACAGGCCAACAGCGCCAGCAGTATCGAAAGCAGTGCCAGGGTCCGCGGTCGCCACCATTGCCGCGGTTGGCCGGCCATGGCCTGCGGGCTGCAGTAGCGCACCAGCCCCGAGCCGAAACCGGCCTGGTGCTGCTGCCGGGAGCAGGCATCCAGACAGGCACCGCAGGCCAGGCAATCGGCGTGCGGTCCCTGGCGGATGTCCAGCTGCATCGGGCAGGCGCTGACACACGCTGCGCAATCGGTGCAGTCGCCCAGGCGATCAGCGCTGAAAGTGGGCATCTGTCCGGCCAGCAGCGGATGCGCCGCACGGAATACGTAGTCCTGCGCGGTGGTCGGGTCGAGCAGGCCGCGGCCGCGGCCGAGCACGCCACCCAGGCCCGACGGGCGCATGCCGCGCGGTTCGCCGCGGCGCGCGTCGTACAACATGCGGGGCGTGTGCGGATCGGTCAGCAGCGGCTGCATGCGTGCGAACGGGCACAGCGAACGGCACACCTGTTCGCGCAGCAAGCCGGCATTGGCCCAGGTCGTTATGGCATAGAACACTACCCAGAATGTTTCCCAGCCACTCCAGCCGGCGTTCGGCGCTGCGTCCACCAGTTCTCTGATCGGGCTGAACAGGCCGACGAAGGTGATGCCGGTCCACAGCGACAGCAACCCCCAGGCCACTTGAGTGGCAGGGCGCACAGCTGGCACTGGCAAGAGCCGGGCCATGCCGTGCGCGATCCAGTCGAAGGCGCGCCGCCACAGCGTCTGCGGGCAGGCGTGGCCGCACCAGACGCGGCCGGCGAGGTGCGTGAGCAACGCAAGGCCGACGGCCAGCACCGCCAGCAGGCCGATCAGTACACCGACGTCGCCGGGCCACAGTGTCCAGCCGAACAGGTCGAAGCGTCGTGCGTTGATGTCCAGCAGCAGGGCCTGCTGCCCGTTCCAGCGCAGCCATGGCAACGCATAGAGCAGCGCCAGCAGGAGCACGTTCAGCGCGCCGCGCCAACGCCAGGAGCGTGGAATTCCAGTGCGGGGCATGCTCATCCCAGCGGCAGCTCGTCGTCGTCACCGGGTATCGGGCGCTGCAGGTACCAGGTGACCGCGCTGGACAGTGCTGTCACCGACCAGAACATGAAAAAGCCTGCCGTGTAGCCCAGCTCACGACTGATCGGTGTGCCCGGGAAACTGATCGCCTGCAGCCGCAGCGGGTCGACGAAGGCGAAGAACACCACGCTGGCCAGGCCCGCGGCAATGAAGCTGGGCCAGAGGATGGCGCCCCAGTGCTGGATCAGCTGCTGGCGGCGGCTGGGAGAGGGTCTGTTCATGCTGTCCCGGATCGGAATGAGGGCGGCGCGTATACTCCGCCGAGGCCGGCGCAGCATCCGCAGGGCATGCTTCCTGCAAGCGTGCCAGCCTAGGTGCAGCGGACCGCGCCGACATTGATCTGGATCAACGGCGGTGCGGCCCGGCTGGGACACACTGCCGGCACGCTTTGGGTACCCCGATGAACGCAACACCTCCGCCTGCTCTTCCCGTCGCCTCGCCCGAGTTGTGCACCGAGCAGGAAGTGACCCGCCTGGTCCACGACTTCTACGCGCGCGTGCGCGAAGAAGAGCGGTTGGGGCCGGTGTTCGAGGCGCACGTCCACGACTGGACGGAGCACCTGGCGCAGCTGGTCGACTTCTGGTCGGCGATGCTGCGCGGCACCCGCCGCTTCAAGGGTTCGCCCATGTCCAAGCACATGGCCATCGAACTGGACAAGGACCTGTTCGACCGTTGGCTGGTGCTGTTCCGGATCACCACCGCCGAGTGCGGCAACCCGCCCATGCAGGAGCTGGCCAAC
Source organism: Stenotrophomonas sp. 85239_Sma (assembly GCF_056481725.1). Lineage (NCBI taxonomy): Bacteria > Pseudomonadati > Pseudomonadota > Gammaproteobacteria > Lysobacterales > Lysobacteraceae > Stenotrophomonas > Stenotrophomonas sp. 85239_Sma. The sequence continues at coordinate 1,646,266 of NZ_CM151163.1, forward strand.
GACGTGGCTGCGCGCATCGGTGACACGTTCTGGAAGCGCTACCAGATGCTGCGCTGGCCGCAGGTCGGCCTGCCGGTGCTGGGAATCCCCACCCGGGATTGATCTGGGTCAAGGCGGTCACGGCCGCCCGGCGCGATGCTGGCGGCATGGACACGTTCTCTCCCGCCGCCGGTGGCCTGGCCTGGAACTTCGACCCCGACCTGCTGCGCCGGCATGACCGGCCGGGGCCGCGCTACACCTCGTATCCGACCGCGCCACATTTCCATGATGGCTTCGACGCGCCGGCACTGCGCCAGGCGATCGCTGACAGCAACCAGCTGGCCCGGGCGCTGTCGCTTTACGTGCACGTGCCGTTCTGTTCCAGTCCCTGCTTCTATTGCGGCTGCAACCGGGTCATCACCCGTGATCGTGGCCGTGGCCACAGCTACGTCTCGCGCGTGCTGGCCGAGGCCGACCTGCTGGCGCCGCAGTTCGAGGATGGCCGCGAAGTCATCCAGCTGCATCTGGGCGGCGGCACGCCAAATTTCCTCGATGCCGAGGCGATGACCACGCTGGTGGAGGGGCTGCGCCGGCGCTTCGATTTCAGCGATTCGCCACAGCGCGACTTCTCGATCGAACTCGACCCGCGCTTCATCGATACCCGCGACGTCGCCATGCTGGCGCGGCTGGGCTTCAACCGGGCCAGCCTGGGCGTGCAGGATTTCGATCCGCAGGTGCAGGAATCGATCAACCGCATACAGGGCGTGCAGCAGACGCTGGATATCCTGCGCGCGTGCCGCGACAGCGGCATGCGTTCGGTCAACGTCGACCTGATCTATGGGTTGCCTGGGCAGAGCCTGGAAGGCTTCGGCCGCACCCTCGAACGGGTGCTGGCGCTGCGCCCGGATCGCCTGGCGGTCTACGGCTACGCGCACCTTCCGCACCTGTTCCGCGCGCAGAAGCAGATCGACGAAAGCCGGCTGCCCTCACCGGAAGAAAAGCTGGCGCTGCTGGGGCTGGCGGTGGAGCGGCTCTCTGCCGCAGGTTACCAGTACATCGGCATGGATCATTTCGCGTTGCCGGAAGAGGACCTGTCGCGTGCGCAGCGTGCGGGGCAGCTGCATCGCAACTTCATGGGCTACACCACCCATGCCGATACCGATCTGCTCGGCCTGGGCGTGAGTGCGATCAGCCACATCGGTGCCACCTACAGCCAGAATCCGCGCGACCTGCCATCGTGGGAAGACGCGGTGGACCAGGGCCAGCTGCCCGTCTGGCGCGGCGTAGCACTGAGCGCCGACGACCAGCTGCGTGCGGAACTGATCCAGCAGCTGATGTGCCAGGGCGAGGTGGATGGCACCGTGCTGGGCCAGCGCCATGGCATTGATTTCGAGCAGTACTTCGCCGAAGACCTGCACTCGGTGCAGCAGCTGCAGGAAGATGGGCTGGCCGAATACCGCGATGGTGTAGTGCGCGCCAGCGAGCCTGGGCGGCCGCTGCTGCGGCTGCTGGCGATGTGCTTCGATCCGTACCTGCGCGCCGCCCACGAGCAGCCGCGTTACTCGCGTGCGATCTGACGCTTCAGCATTTCTTGCCGAAGCCGCGCTCCCGATGCCGGGCCGCCACGCCACCGCTGGCGGTGGAGCGTTCGCGGGATATGGGGTCGCGTTTGCGCCTGATTGCTGTGGCCGCCTGTGTCATTCACCCGGGCCCCCAGGCCGGCTCATGCGCGGAAACAGATAAGATTGGGGCTGAATCCTTAAAGCGTAGATGGACGGTATGAAGCAATCAATGCAGTTCATCCCACTCAATCGAAGCAACGTTGATGAGTTGTCCGAACTTGCGGTTCGAGAATCCGAGCAGCACTTGATCTGCTCGAACCCCGAGTGGCTTGCGCAAGCGGCATTCGTTGCGGAATCCCTGACGTTCGGCATCTTCAAGGAAGGTCGACCCGTTGGAGTTATCTCCTTCATCGATCCTCGCCTGGTGGATGAGGATGACGAGGACCATGATCACTATCAGGAGAATTGCCTGTACGTGTGGAGGGTGATGGTCGACAAGAGTTCCCGGGGCGCCAACGTTGGCGTTCAGGCGATCGAGTTCGCCTTGGGTTACGCCAGGCTTGTGGGATTGCAGGGTGTCTCCCTGACAACGATGGATCGAGAAGCCGGCAATGCGCTTCCCTTCTACGAGCGGCTCGGGTTTTCGGCTACGGGCCGTCGATTGGACGACGAGGCGGAACTTGTCTTCCGATTCGGTTGAGTGGAGCAAGCTGTCAGGCATTTCGCGTGCGACCGTTCCGACCTTGACCTGCTTCAGCCTTCTCGCCAAGCGATGAGGTCTGAATTGTTGACTGTCGCAATTCGCCTGTCCAAACGGTGCAGTGATCGTTCCCAGGCTGCGATGCGGACCGACGCCCACCGCTCGCCCATTCGCTTGGACGCCTCCCGTTGACCTGGCGGCACATCGCTTTGCGTAGCGACCAATCTGGCGGTTTTCGATCACGCCGCTCAGCTTCGCGCTCACGAGTCCACTTCGCAGCGTTCTGCTGCGCATGCTTGGTGGTGGAGTCGTGAACGCCGGCTGCGTACACCTGTACGCGCCACTTGTTCCCTGATCGTTGGATGCTGGCCGTGGCCGCAGCATATGGGGAGTTCTTGGGAAGACTGGCCGGGCAAGTCCGGGCAAATCGTCGTGATCGCGAAAATCCAGATCACCCCAAGTGTCTGATTCGCGCCGAATCGTGGCGAACACGTTGGCGCCCCAAAACATGCGATGGTGCCCGGAGCCGGAATCGAACCGGCATGGGGTTGCCCCCGGCGGATTTTAAGTCCGATGCGTCTACCAGTTTCGCCATCCGGGCCTGCAGCGCGGCGCCGATTGTAGCCCACCTTCAGAACAGAGGCTGGTTTGCGCCAGGAGAGCGGCGTGCTTAACTGTCGTCCCTGTTCATGTCATAGTCCATGCCATCGTTCCCAGGGGGGGAGCCACCTGATGTCGCTGCACGCGATTGCCTATGCCAGTGAGGCCCGCGCCGATCTGCAGACAACCGATCTTGACCGCCTGCTGGCCGATGCCACGGCTTTCAACCGTGTAGCGGGTGTCACCGGTGTGCTGATGTTCGATGGCAGCCGTTTCCTGCAGTATCTGGAAGGTCCGGAGGATGGCGTCGATTCGGTGTATCAGCGCATCGTCAACGCGCGCAGCCATGGCCAGCTGAGAGTGCTGTGCCACGCGCCAGTGGCGCAGCGGGCGTTTCCGCGTTGGTCGATGGGAACCCGGCGCATCGATGCGGACCTGCTGGCACAGATCGTCGACGCGGCGTGGCCGGGCTTCCTGCTTGGCAGTGGTGGTTTCGAGCGCCTGCTGCAGGCCTGGACCGGCGCTGATGGTGAACTGGAACCGGCCGCGGTCGCGCTGGGCTCCTGACCCCACCTTGGCGGCCGGGCACCCGGGCCGTTAGGCTGTAGCCTTTCTGGTGTGGATTTGCCCGGAGTGGTGCAGCAAATGAGTAGGTTGGCCGAAGCCAAGGCAGCACGCATGCAATTTCATCCGTTGCGCAGGACGTGCCGGTGAGCGCATCCCTTGCTGCAGCGGAGACCCCTCGCTTCGCGGTGATCGGGCTGGGCTACGTCGGCCTGCCGCTGGCGGTGGCCTTCGGCAGGCACTGGCCGACGCTGGGCTTTGACATCGATGCCGATCGCATCGCCGAGCTGCGTGATGGCCGGGACCACACGCTGGAAGTGGAGGCCGACGAGCTGGCCAGTGCACTGCAGCTGCGGTATGGCAGCGATCCGGCCCTGCTCGATGCGTGCAACGTCTACATCGTCACCGTGCCCACCCCGATTGATGCCTACGAGCAGCCCGACCTGGAGCCGTTGCGTTCGGCCACGCGGCTGATCGCCAGCCACCTGCGCGCGGGTGACCTGGTGATCTACGAATCCACGGTGTACCCCGGGACCACCGAAGAGGTCTGCGTACCGTTGCTGGAAGAAGGCTCGGGCCTGTGCTTCAACGAAGATTTCTACTGTGGCTACAGCCCGGAGCGGGTCAGTCCCGGCGACCGCCAGCGGCGCCTGGCCGACATCCGCAAGATCACCTCGGGGTCGACTGCGGAAGTGGCGGCGGTGATCGATGGTCTGTACCAGCGCATCATTGCCGCCGGTACCTTCCCGGCGCCGTCGATGCGAGTGGCCGAAGCGGCCAAGGTGGTCGAGAACATCCAGCGTGACGTCAACATCGCGCTCGTCAATGAGTTGGCGCTGATCTTCGACCGCCTCGGCATCGATACCCAGGATGTGCTGGATGCGGCTGGCAGCAAGTGGAATTTCCTGCCCTTCCGGCCGGGCCTGGTCGGTGGCCACTGCATCGGCGTGGACCCGTACTACCTGCTGCACAAGTCCGAGAGCGTGGGCTACCACCCGGACCTGATCCACACCGCGCGGCAGGTCAACAACCGCGTTGGTGAGCATGTGGCGTCGCGGGTGCTGGCGATGCTCGCCGAACGCGGTCGCGCACCTGCGCAGTCGCGCATCCTGGTACTCGGTGTGACCTTCAAGGAAGATTGCCCGGACCTGCGCAACAGCCGTGCGCTGGAACTGGCGCAGCGCCTGCACGATGCCGGTGCACAGGTCGAGGTCAGTGATCCCTGGGTCGGCCCGGCGGCATTGGCCGATGAGGGCGTGCATTGGCTGGCCGAACCCGTCGCAGGTGCCTATGACGCAGTGGTGCTGGCGGTGGCCCATGCCCGCTTCAAGGCGATGGACGAGGCCGGCATCCGGTCGCTGCTGGCGCCGGGTGGCCTGGTCTACGACGTGAAATCAACCTGGCCACGCAACGTGGTTGACGATCGCCTGTAAACCCGGGCGGCGGGCAGCGCGTTAGACTCGCAGGCAGTTGCAACCAAGGAACGCCATGCACCGGTATATCGTCTACCTGCTCGCCATCCTGATGTTCCCCATCTGCCTGTGGTTGGCCACGATCTGGCCGGCCTGGTATTGGGGCGTCGGCCTGACTGCCGCGATGGTGGCGCTGGGGACCTGGGATCTGCTGCAGAAGCGCAGCACGCTGCGCCGGAACTATCCGGTGATGGCGCACTTCCGCTACGGCCTGGAATCGATCGGCCCGGAGATCCGCCAGTACTTCGTGCAGAGCGACCTGGAGGACGTGCCATTCTCGCGCCAGCAGCGTGCGCTGATCTACCAGCGCGCCAAGAACGAGATGGACACGGTGCCGTTCGGCACCCTGCGCAGCACCTATGCTGTCGATTACGAGTGGATCAATCACTCGCTGGCGCCGACCGCCATCGCCAAGCATGATTTCCGCGTATTGGTTGGCGCCAACTGCGCCAAGCCCTATTCGGCCAGTGTGTTCAATATATCGGCGATGAGCTTCGGTTCACTGTCGGCCAATGCGATCCGCGCCCTGAACGAGGGCGCGCGACGCGGCGGCTTCTATCACGATACCGGCGAAGGTTCGATTTCGCCGTACCACCGTGAGATGGGGGGCGATCTGGTCTGGGAGATCGGATCGGGCTACTTCGGTTGCCGTGACGAGAAGGGCGGTTTCAGTGAAGAGCGCTTCGTCGCCAACGCCACCCATGACCAGGTCAAGATGATCGAGATCAAGTTGTCGCAGGGCGCCAAGCCCGGCCACGGCGGCGTGCTGCCGGCGCCGAAGGTGACCGCGGAAATTTCAGTGACCCGTGGCGTGCCGATGGGCGTGGACTGCGTATCGCCGTCGCGTCATTCGGCATTCTCGACGCCGGTCGAACTGCTGCAGTTCGTGGCCCGGCTGCGCGAGTTGTCCGGTGGCAAGCCGGTCGGTTTCAAGCTGGCCATCGGCCACCCGTGGGAGTGGTTCGGCATTGCCAAGGCGATGCATGAAACCGGCCTGCTGCCGGACTTCATCGTGGTCGACGGTGCCGAGGGCGGCACCGGCGCAGCGCCGGCCGAATTCGTCGATCATGTCGGCGTGCCGATGCACGAAGCGCTGCTGCTGGTGCACAACACCCTGGTTGGCCTGGATCTTCGCGAGCGCATCCGCATCGGAGCCGCCGGCAAGATCACCAGCGCATTTGATATCGCGCGCACCATCGCGCTCGGTGCCGACTGGTGCAATGCCGGCCGTGGCTTCATGTTCGCGCTGGGCTGCATCCAGTCGTTGAGCTGCCACACCGACAAATGCCCAACCGGCATCGCCACCCAGGATCCGGCGCGCTGGAAGCACCTGGATGCACCGGACAAGGCCACCCGCGTGTACAGCTACCATGAGCACACGCTGCATGCCTTGAAGGAACTGCTGTGTGCCGCCGGCCTGAACGATCCGGCCGAGCTGGGGCCGGAGCACATCCTGCGCCGCGTCTCGCCGGTGGAAATCCGTTCGCTGGCGTCGCTATACCGCTACCTGGAACCGGGCGAGCTGCTGCACAAGGTGCCGGACCATGCGGTGTTCCACGCGTTCTGGGCCGATGCACGCAGCGATTCGTTCCAGCCGCCGCCGAAGATCCAGTCGCTGCGCGCCAGCAAGTCGCGATAACCGTTGTTGTAGAGGGGGAATTCATGCAGTTCAGGACCGGCACCATCAACGACGTGGCCACACTGTGGGCCCTGCGCACGCGCTGCGTGCGCGAGACCTGCAGCAGCCACTATCCGGCGGAGGTCATCGCACCGTGGTCGGCCTCGCCGCCACCGTCGCAGTACGCACGGCTGCTGGGGCAGGGCGGTTGCGTGGTGGCCGAGGACGATCAGGGACGCCTGCTCGGTTTCGGCGTGTTCGATGCCAACGCCAATGAAGTCGATGCGCTGTTCGTCGATCCGGATCGTGGCGGCAAGGGGATCGGCCAGGCGCTGATGCAGCGATTGCTGGCGATGGCCGATCGCGAGCGTGAGGTGGTGCTGTCGGCCTCGCTCAATGCCGTGCCGTTCTATCAACGGCAAGGCTTTGTCAGTGTGCGCGAGGAAGCCTATGCGCATCCCAGCGGTGTGGCATTGGCCTCGGTGAGCATGCGCAGGCCGTGGTGAGCATCCGGCATTTGTAGCGCCGAGCCTGCTCGGCTGCTTCTGGAGAGTCGAGCAAGGCTCGACTCTATAACGCAGGCGTCACTGCTCCGCCAACCACCCGATCACGCCCTCGGCAGCACGCAGGCCGCTGGCGTAGCACGCCGTCAGCAGGTAGCCACCCGTGGGTGCCTCCCAGTCCAGCATCTCGCCGGCACAGAACACGCCAGGCACTGCCCGCAGCATCAGGCGGTCATCCACTGCATCCAGGCGCACGCCGCCGGCGGTGCTGATCACCTCGGCCATCGGCCGTGGCCGTTGCAGGCGCAGTGGCAGGCGCTTGAGCGTGGCGGCCACCGCAGGCAGGTCGTGGCCGGCTTCCCTGCCGAGAATCTCGAACACCAGCGCGGCCTTTACCGCATCCAGGCCGGCCTGGCGGCGCAGGTGTTCGCCGAAGCTGCGACCCTTGCGCGGGCGCGACAGATCGGCCAGCAGGCGTGCTTCATCGCGTCCCGGCACCAGGTCCAGCCACAGCATGGCGTGGCCATCACGGTTGATGGCCTCGCGCAGGTCTGCGGCCAACGCGTAGATCAGGCTGCCTTCGATGCCGTACTCGCTTGCCACGCATTCGCCTTGCAGCGACTGCGGTTGTCCAGCCAGGTCGAGCCAGTGTGCGACCACCGGCTTCAACGGCGCGCCTGCATTGCGTTGGGCGAAGAACGGCGTCCAGTCGATGTCGAAGCCGCAGTTGGCCGACTGCAGCGGTGCGATGTCCACGCCTCGTGCCTGCAAGGGGGCGATCCAGGCGCCGTCGCTGCCCAGCTGCGGCCAGCTGCCGCCACCCATCGCCAACACGGTGGCATCGGCGTGGACTCCGATCTCGCCCGCTTCGGCGGCGAAGCGCAGCGCGCCGTCGTCGCCCCAGCCGATCCAGCGGTGGTTGGCGTGCAGGCGCACACCCTGTTCTTTCAGGCGGCGCACCCAGCCGCGCAGCAGCGGGGCGGCCTTGCGGTCGACCGGGAACACGCGGCCGGAACTGCCGACGTAGGTTTCCACGCCGAAGCCGGCGGCCCAGTCACGCAGCGCCTGCGCGTCGAAGCCATCCAGCCAGTGGCCAACGGCTTCGGCCTGCTCGCGGTAGCGGCTGTCGAACAACGGGCGCGGGTCGGAATGGGTAAGGTTGAGGCCACCCTTGCCGGCGATCAGGAACTTGCGGCCGGGTGAACCCTTGGCCTCGTACAGGTCCACGTCCAGCCCCGCGGCGCGCAGGCGCTCGGCGGCGAACAGGCCGGCCGGGCCACCGCCGATGACGGCGACCCGATGGGGCGTTGCGGTATTACGGTTTGACATCGAGCAGCTCGACATCGAACACCAGCGACGAGCCGGCCGGAATCGTGCCGGCCCGGCGGTCGCCGTAGCCGTAGTCCGGCGGGATCATCAGCGTGCGCTTGCCGCCGACCTTCATGCCGGCCACGCCTTCATCCCAGCCGCGGATGACCTGGCCGGCGCCGAGCGCGAAGGTGAACGGTTCGCCACGGCCGACCGAACTGTCGAAGGTCTTGCCATGCTTGGTCTCGGTGCGGTTGTCGTAGATCCAGCCGGTGTAGTGCACGGTGACCTTGCTGCCGGGGACGGCCTCGGCGCCGGTGCCGGGAAGGGTATCGATGCGTTCGAAGGTGGTCAGCGTACCGCCCGGCGGCGGGCCGGCGGGCTCGCTCGAGCAGCCAACGGCGGCGAGGGACAGCAGCAGGGGGAGCAGCAGGCGGCGCATCGGGCGTCTCCGGTAGGGCGCAGGGCGAGGGCGGCAAGGGTAGCGCATCGGCGCCGGGTATCATGGGTACATGGCAAAACTCCTGCTCAATCTGCGCAATGTCGGCGACGACGAATATGCCGATGTCTGCACGCTGCTCGACCAGCACGGCATCGCCTGGTATCGCACCGAACCCAGCCCCTGGGGCATTTCCAATGGCGGCCTGTGGCTGCGCGAGGATGCTGATCATCCGCGTGCGAAGGCGCTGATGGCCGAGTACCAGGCGGCGCGCGGCATACGCGTGCGGGCCGAGCGCGAGCAGGCGCTGCGCGACGGCACGGCGGAGACGTTCGGCAGCCTGTTCCGGCGGCGGCCGGTGTTCGTGGTGCTGGTACTGCTGGGAATGGCAGTTGCGGCGGCGCTGGTGCTGCTGCCGTTCATGCTGTTGCGGGGGTAGGTGGCTTCTGGCCGGGTTGCACCCGGCACCCGCAGAGGCAACGACAACGGCAAAAGCTGGTTTCCGTGGGATGGCGTGGCGGTGTGGGCAGGCGGGGGACGGCAAAAACTGCTCCTGCGTGCCTCGTAGAGCGCCTTGCTCGTGTGCGCTGTCCTGCGCATACGGCAAGACCGGGGTTGGGCGTCCTGCCCAACCCGCCCGGCGCATGCCCCGGGCCCATGGCGCTCTGCGCCCCCGCCTGCCCATACCGCCACGCCTCTGACAGGTTCATGAGCTCTGTAGATCCACGCCATGCGTGGATGAACGGGCAAGTCTGCTCCTGGGGTGGTCTGGCGCTAAAATAGCGGGATGATCGCCAATACCGCTGCCTACCATTTCGCCGTCATCGACGCCCCCCAGGCCCTGTGCGACCAGTTGCTGGCGCGCGCCGAGGCGGCGGAGCTGCGCGGCACGATCCTGGTGGCCGGCGAGGGGCTGAACCTGTTCCTGGCCGGTGCGCCGGAGGCGGTCGAGGGCTTCTACGCCGCGTTGCATGCCGATGCGCGTTTTGCTGATATGCGGGTCAAGACCAGCCTGAGCGAGCATCATCCCTTCGCGCGGCTGAAGGCCAAGGTGAAGGACGAGATCATCAGCTTCCGTCGCGATGACGGCCAGCCGCTGGACTATCCGCGTGCACCGGCGGTCGATCCGGCCACCGTGCAGCGTTGGTTGCGGCAGGGACATGACGACGCCGGCAAGCCGGTGGTGATGCTCGATACCCGCAACCTGCAGGAAGTGGAGTACGGCACCTTCAAGGATGCGCTGGTATTGCCCATCCACAAGTTCACCGACCTGCCCGAGGCGCTGGCGCCACACCGCGACGCGCTGAAGGGCAGCACTGTGGTCAGTTTCTGCACCGGGGGCATCCGCTGCGAAAAAGCAGCGTTGTGGATGGTCAACGATGGCATGGACAACGTGCTGCAGCTCGACGGCGGCATCCTCGGCTACTTCGAGGAAGTGGGGGGCGAGGGCTACGAGGGTCGTTGCTTCGTGTTCGACGAGCGCGTCGCGCTGGATGCCGAACTGAAGCCGATGGTCGACCAGCCGCTGCCGGAGCCGCGCCCCAGCGCGTTCTGACGCGGTCGCGCCGGGCCATGCCTGGCGGAAGTATCGAATCAAGCGCGGCCAGCCCTGAACCCGTCCCGCGGGAATCAGCATCCCGCCACCGTCACTGGCCGCCGCGCCTGGACGACCCCATGCATGGGGGATCCTGTAACGGAAAACCGCTGATGATCCCGTTGTCGATCCTTGACCTGGCCCCGGTCTGCGAGGGCAGTGACACCACCGCCGCGTTCGCCAACATGCTGGAACTGGCGCAGCACGCCGATGCGCTGGGCTACCGCCGGTACTGGCTGGCCGAACACCACAACATGCCCGGCATCGCCAGCGCGGCCACCGCCGTGCTGATCGGCCATGTGGCGGGCGGCACCACGCGCATCCGCGTCGGCGCAGGCGGCATCATGCTGCCCAACCATGCGCCGCTGCAGGTGGCCGAGCAGTTCGGCACGCTGGCCTCGCTGTATCCGGATCGCATCGACCTCGGCCTGGGCCGTGCCCCGGGCACCGACCAGCCGACCGCGCGTGCCCTGCGCCGCTACTTCGACAGCGCCGACCAGTTCCCCCAGGACGTGCGCGAGCTGCTGCACTACTTCGAGCCGGTGCAGCCCGGGCAGGCGGTGCAGGCCGTTCCCGGTGGCGGCCTGCGGGTGCCGACCTGGATCCTCGGTTCGAGCCTGTTCGGCGCGCGCATGGCCGCCTCGATGGGCCTGCCGTATGCGTTCGCCTCGCACTTCGCGCCCGACGTGATGGACGAAGCGCTGGCGGTCTATCGCCGCGAGTTCCGCCCCTCGGCCACGCTGAAGCAGCCCCACGCGATGCTGGCGCTGAACGTCGTTGCCAGCGACAGCGAAGCGGAGTCGCGCCGCCTGTTCACCAGCCAGCAGCAGAGTTTCGTGAACCTGCGCCGTGGTCGACCGGGCAAGATCCCGGCACCGATCGACGATATCGATACTTTCTGGGAACCGCATGAAAAGCTGGGTGTGGAGCGGGCATTGGCCTGCACCGTGCTGGGTGATCCTCAGCAGGTGGCCGACGGTATCGCCGCCTTTGTCGAGCGGCACCAGCCCGACGAGCTGATGCTCACCGCCAACCTGTATGACCACCGCGCGCGACTGCGTTCGTTTGAACTGGCCATGCACGCCTGGCATGCCCGCCACGCGGGCTGAACAATTGCGTCACGGCCCATTGCGGCCAAACCGCGTCTGATGGGGGCTCACACCGATGGAGCCCCCACATGGCTGATACCCGCGCCGAACACATCGCCCAGCTGGCCGAGCTGATCAAGGACGTGGAGGTGGCGATGTTCACCACGACCGGCGTCGATGGACGACTCTACAGCCGGCCGCTGGCTACCCAGCAGGTCACCTTCGATGGTGATCTGTGGTTCGTCATCACTGCCGACAGCCCCAAGGTCGCCGAGATCGCGCTGGATCCCTACGTCAACGTGGCCTATGCCTCGCCTTCGAAAAACACCTATGTGTCAGTGGCAGGGCGTGCGTGCATCGTCGACGACCGCGCGAAGATCGAGGAGCTGTGGTCGCCGGCGATGAAGTTGTTCTTCCCGGGCGGCAAGGACGACCCGAACCTGCGCCTGATCCAGGTGCGCGCCGACTCGGCCGAGTACTGGGATGGCCCGGGCACGCTGCTGGGGACGGCGCTGAGTTTCGTGCTGTCGGCAGTGCAGGACGAGCCCGCGCCGTTGGCTGACAATGGCTTCATCGACCTGCGCTGATCGTTCCATCCACGCGTGGCGTGGATCTACTGCATCCCGGTAGATCCACGCCATGCGTGGATGGGGTAACCCCGATGAGTTCCGGTGCTCAGAACCAGCGCTGGAACAGCTCCACCGTGTAGCCCACCAGCTGCCCCGAACTGAAGCCGAAGAACGCGATCGCCGCCAACGCCGCGATCCAGTTGAACAGCATCAGCGCACCGTCGCGTTCCAGCAGCGCCAGCGAGAACAGCAGCAGCTGGAAACCGAACAGGAAATTGGTGAACGGAATCGGCAGCGACAGCAGCGCGCCCAGCAGCACCAGCAGCAGGCCGGTGAAGGCATGCGCCGGCAGCGGTGTCAGCAGCTGCGGCAGGCGCGGCTTCAGCATCTTGTCCAGGCGCCGCAGCGGGCGATCGATGCGGTCCAGGAAACGGTGCATGGTGCTGCGCTTCGGTCCGCGTCGGGCAATGAAGCCAGGCAGCCAGGGCCGGCGAAGGCAGCACAGCATCTGCAGGCCGATCAGCATCACCAGCGGGCCGCTGACCGCGCCACCCATGCCCGGAATAGGAATGAACGAGGGCAGGATCGCCACGAACAGGAACACGCCGAACGCGCCCTGCTGCAGGTTGCACAGGATCTGGCCGAGCGGCATGTGCTCGGCCGGGTCGCCGGAGGCGAACATCTCCAGCAGGGTCCTGATGCCCTCGTTACGGTAGGCCGGGCGCTCCGCGCCCGGACCCTGGCCGGCCTCAGGCGGTGAGCTCATCGGCGTGCTCGTCGGACAACGTACGCAACAGCAGCTTGTCCACCCGCGCACCGTCCAGGTCGACCACCTCGAAGCGCCAGCCGGCCCAGTCGAAATACTCGCCCGCGTGCGGGATGCGGCCGAAGTAGTGGATGCACATGCCGGCCAGCGTGTAGTAGTCGCCGTCCTCGGCATCAGGCAGGTCGTTGCTGCCGATCAGCTCGCGCAGGTCCTCGATCGGCAGCGAACCGTCCACCAGCAGTGAGCCGTCTTCGCGGGTCACTACCAGCGCATCCTCGTCGGCGTTCTCCACCGCCTGCAGGCGGCCGACCACGGCGCCCATCAGGTCGCTGATGGTCACCAGGCCCTGGATCTCGCCGTACTCGTCCACCACCAGCGCCATCGACTGCTGTTCCTCGCGGAAGATCTCCAGCAGCTTCATCGCGTGGGTCGATTCAGAGACGTACAGCGGTTCGCGCAGGGTCTGGAACAGCGCGTTGTCACCGCGCGCCATGCGCGTGGCCAGCGATTTCAGTTCAAGCACGCCGACCACGTCCATGTCGTTGTCGCGGTATACCGGGTACCGCGAGAACTCGTGCTCGGCCATGATTTCCAGGTTGCGCTCAAGCCCGGCCTGGGTATCGAGCCAGGCGATGCGGTTGCGCGGGGTCATCAGGCTGTCGGCGGTGCGGTCGCCCAGGCGCATGACGCGGTTCATCATGTCGCGCTCGTGGGCGTCGATCACGCCGGCCTCGTGGCTCTCGGCCACCAGCATGCGGATCTCTTCTTCAGTCACCGAGGCCACTTCATCCTTGCCCAGGCCGAACAGGCGCAGCACCAGCTGGGTGGTCCTGGACAGCAGCCAGACGAAGGGCAGGGCCAGCTTGGCCAGCCAGCTCATCGGCATCGCGACCAGGCCGGCAATGGCTTCCGAGCGGGTCAGCGCCAGGCGCTTGGGCACCAGCTCGCCGAAGATCAGCGTGATGAAGGTGATCAGGCTGACCGCCAGCGCGGTACCGATGTTGCCGGCGTAGGCAAAGCCGGGCATCAGGCCCTGGATCCAGCCGGCGAAGGCCTCGCCCAGCGCTTCTCCGCCGAGGTAGCCGGTCAGCACGCCGATCACGGTGATGCCGATCTGCACGGTGGACAGGAAGCTCTCCGGCTTCTCCGACAGCTCCAGTGCCTTGGCGGCGCGCTTGGAGGTGGCGGCCATCTGCTTCAGGCGGCTCTTGCGCGAGGTCATGACCGACATCTCGGACATGGCAAAAAAGCCGTTCAGCAGAACAAGCGCGAAGACAATCAGGATCATTTCAAACACGGGCGTCGTCCCCGGTTGGTGGCAGGGAGGGCGGGTGCTTGCGATGGCGGCAGGCGCTCAGGAGCAGGGTCCGGCGCGGCGCAGGGGGATAAGGGTCGTCGTCCATAAGGTGCGCCCGGAGGCGCGCTGGCATCTTAGCAAAGGGGCGTGGCAGGGTGGCAACCGCCTGTTCAGGTTGGGGGTTCCAAGCCCTTGAAAGGGGGCAGGGATACCCGAGATGGTCATCTAGCCGTCATAATTCCGTCTGGTGCCGTCCTTCCCGCGACGGCTGACAGGTTTCTCAATGTTCTCTCTGCAGACCATTTTCGGTTCCGGCAAACAGTTCTACACCCTGCTCGATGAGGCTGCCGTCGCGGCTTCCGATGCTGCCAAGGCGCTGCATTCCATGTTGCGCGAGGCCGACCGCCAGCCTGCGCTGGATGCTTTCAAGCTGGCCCGCCTGCGCGAACGCGCGGCCTCGGACAAGATCAGCCAGGCGCTGGTGGACAGCTTCATGACCCCGATCGAGCGCGAAGACATCGAAGCGCTGGGCTCGGCGCTGTACAAGATTCCCAAGCAGATCGAGAAGTTCGCCGATCGCTATTCGCTGGCCACGACCCACCTGGAGCACATCGACTTCGCGCCGCGCGCGGCGATGCTGGAACAGGCTGCCGGCGTGGTGGTGGAGATGGTGGCCGACCTGCGCCACATGAACCTGGACCGGATGACCGCGCTCAACGAGAAGCTGCGCTCGCTGGAGAACGAAGCCGACCGCCTGATGCTCGAGCTGTACCGCGACATCTATTCGGGCCGCCTGGACAACCTGCAGATGTTCCTGCTGAAGGAATTCTTCGAGATCCTGGAAAAGGCCATCGACCGTTGCCGCGAGGCCGGCGTGGTGGCGTACCAGATCGTGTTGAAGAACAGCTGACGGACGCCGCCGCATGTTGACCCTTGTCCTGGTGGTGATCCTGGCCGCGCTCGTCTTCGAGTTCATCAACGGCTTCCACGACACCGCCAACTCCATTGCCACCGTGGTGGCGACCAAGGTGCTCTCGCCCGGCTGGGCGGTGATGCTGGCCGCCTTCATGAACCTCATCGGTGCACTGACCGGTACCGCGGTGGCGCTGACCATCGCCTCGGGCCTGCTCAACACCAACGTGGTCGACGTCACCCCGCAGGTGATCCTGTGCGCCCTGCTGGGCGGCATCATCTGGAACCTGATCACCTGGTGGAAGGGCCTTCCGTCCTCGTCCTCGCACGCACTGATCGGTGGCCTCTGCGGCGCCGGCCTGGCCGCCGCCCACAACAACTGGGACGCACTGATCTGGTCCGAGCGCCTGGGCAGCTGGGCACAGAACAAGGGCCTGCTGTGGAAGGTGTTCGTGCCGATGATCACCTCGCCGATCGCCGGTTTCCTGCTTGGCATCGTGGTGATGGTGCTGCTCTGGGCGCTGATCGCCGGCCTGGCCAAGATCGGTGGTGCCATCGGTCGCCTGGCCCGTCCGCGCATCGTCAATGCCTTCTTCGGCAAGGCGCAGATCGCCTCGGCGGCCTACATGGGCTTTGCCCACGGCCACAACGACGCGCAGAAGACCATGGGCATCATCGCCATGACCCTGATCGGTGCCGAAGCGACCGGCGCACTGAATGACCTGCCGTCCTGGCTGGCCTTCATGCACCCGGACGCGCATGCCGGTGACGGCATCGCCATGTGGATCGTGCTGACCTGTGCGGTGGTGATGGCCGCCGGTACCGCATCGGGCGGCTGGAAGATCATCAAGACCCTGGGTCACAAGATGGTCAAGCTGCACCCGATCCACGGCTTCGCTGCGGAGACCAGCTCGGCCACCATCCTGACCCTGGCCGCCCACTTCGGCATGCCGGTCTCGACAACGCACAGCATTTCCACCGCGATCATGGGCGTTGGCTTCGCCAAGAACCCGCGCTCGCTGAAGTTCGGCGTGATCGAGCGCATCGTCTGGGCCTGGATCCTGACCATCCCGGCGGCAGGCGGCTGTGCCTACCTGATCCTGAAGCTGTTCGAACTGTTCGGCTGGACCTGATCGCCACGCCAAGGTTGCAACCGAAAAAGCCCGCCGGATACCGGCGGGCTTTTTTCATGGCCAGAGAATTTTCCGCATCCAGCATGCTGACCAACGGTCGGCACCCACCAACAGCAGCAGGAACCTGTCAGCGGCGGGGTGGGGTGGGGATGCAGGACCGTTGGCGCCATGGATGGCGCCATCGAGCCCCCAGGGATGGGTTTACGGCGTGTCCTGCATCCCCACCCCGCCTCGCCAGCGCATGGAAACCCGGATTTTGACGTTGCCGTTGATCCAGCGGGTGCCGGGCCGCAGGCCCGGCCGCACCCCCTCAATTACGCTGGAACAACGCCTGCACATCCCTGCGGAACGCCGCCTGGCTGTCGGCCCGGCTGTAGAACATGTGCCCCCCCGGATAGCTGCGTACCTGCACCCGGTCCGGATTGCTGCCCATCGTCGGCATCTGGTCCACCGTCAGGATCGAGCCCATGAACGGGCACGACAGGTCGTTCCAGCCATGCACGATCAGCACCTGCAGGTGCGGATCGATCGCCACCGCCTGGCGCAGCTGGGTCACCGCGCCCTGGCGCAGCTCGCCATTGCGGTCCCACAGCCGGTTCACGTCGTAGTTCAGCGCCTGGTAGCGCGCATCCACTTTCCAGCCAACCACCCGCGTCACGAAGTCGACCATCGCCGTGGTGGTCGGCGCAATGATGCTGTCCAGCAGCGGATCGTTGGCGCGCTGCTCCGGATCGTTCGGGAACGGATCGAATGCGGTCACGTTGGAGTCGTAGCGGCTGCCCAGCGTGCCCTTGTCGCGGAACACCTCACGCAAATAAGCCTGGGTTTCCAGGCGCCCGCCGGCACGGCGCACGAACTGCGGGTCCAGCCCGGTCAACTCGGTCACCCGGCGCAGCATCGCCTCGGTCGCCTGCGGATCGCTGCGGCCCTTCATCAACGCGGTGGCGTAGTCGCCACGGGTGTAGTCCACCACCTCGCGCATCGCCGCATCGGTCAGCTTGCCCTGGCGCTCCAGGTGCGCTGCAGCGATCGACGGCAACGTCTGCATCCACGCCATCGGCGAGACGTCGGCGTTGTCTTCCAGGGTCGGGCTCAGGTAGGGCGACACCAGCACCAGGCCGTTCATCGCCACGCCCAGCCGGGTCTGCAGGAAGTGCGTGATGCGTGGGCCACGGTAGCCACCGTAGCTCTCGCCAGTCAGGTACTTGCGCGAGGCCATGCGCTGGTTGCGAAGCAGCCAGTCGTAGATCGAGCGCGACAGGTACTCGATGTCGGCGCTGGGGTTGTAGAGCGCCTTCTTGGCTTCATCGTCGCCGATGCGCGCGCGGCTGAAGCCGGTACCGACCGGGTCGATGAACACCAGATCGGTGAAGTCCAGCCAGGTGCCCGGGTTGTCGTGCAGGGTGGCCGGCGCCGAGGCGCTGTCACCCTCGGAGCCGAAGGTCACCACCTTGGGCCCGATCGCGCCCATGTTGAGGTAGACCGACGACGCACCGGGGCCACCATTGAGCGCGAAGGTCACCGGCCGGTCCTTGCCCGGCATCGTGTAGGCGGTGAACACCACGTCGGCGATCATCTTGCCCTTGGCATCGCGTACCGGCAGGGTGCCGACGGTGGCGGTGTAGTCGAGGGTGCGGCCGGCCAGGCGCATGCTCTGGCGGGCCGACGCATCGGCGGGTAGCGCGGGCGCTTCGGTCTTGTCGTCTTTCGGATCGGGCTTGGCCTCGGCGTCAGGCGCGGCCAGCGCGCTGGCGGGGGCGATGAGCAGGCCGACGCAGAGCGCGGCAGTATGCAGCAGGGACTTCATGGCACCGGATCGGCAGCGGAAGGGGGTTCCGATGCTAGGTCGGTTGCGGCCCATGCCGTATGTGTCCAAAGGCATGGCCGGGCGTTGAGGCCGCTAATGGCCAGATCGGGTCAAGCGGGCAGGGTGGTTGCCGCTTCGTCATCGGCCAGCAGGCCATAGACGGCCGAGTCGGCCAGTTGCCCCTGGATGCGCCAGCGCTGGCGCAGCACCCCCTCGCAGTGGAAGCCCAGGCGTTCGAGTACGTGCGCGGAGGGCGCATTGCGCGGGTCGATCTCGGCTTCCACGCGATGCAGGTGCAGGGTGCGGAACAGGTAGGCCAGTACCCGTTGCAGGGCCTCGTGCATGTAGCCCTGGCCCTGGTGATCGGGTGCCAGCAGATAGCCGATCTCAGCGCGCGCTGCATCGCGGTCGAGCGCGAATACCACGCAGATGCCCAGCAGCGGACCTTCCAGCGATTCGCGCACCGCCAGCTTCAGCTGGGAGCCGATGGCATGGGCGGCGAGGTCATCGTCGATCTGTTCGCGTGCCTCGGCCTGCCGCGTCCAGGCTGGATGGTTCCACCAGCGCATCACGTCCGGGTCGGACTGCAGCGTGAACAGCGCGGCAGCGTCGTCACGGCGGATCGGGCTCAGGACCAGCCGTGCACTGTGCAGCGGCAGGCCGGGGAACAGCAGCGAGTGGCTGGCCAATACGGTGATCCACACGGATGGACGCGCATTATGCCGCCGCTGGGTTTGCCGATGGGGGCGTAATGCCCCGGGGCGCATGGGGTCGGACCCGTTTCCGCAGGAAAGGGCTCCGACCCCACGCCGGGGATCAGACCTCCAGCGAAGCAAGGTCGCCCTTCGACTCCAGCCAGCCCTTGCGGTCGGAGGCGCGCTTCTTGGCCAGCAGCATGTCCATCAGCGAGCGGGTCTGTTCGCCATCGTCCACGGTCAGCTGCACCAGGCGGCGCGTATCCGGGTGGATGGTGGATTCACGCAGCTGCGGCGGGTTCATCTCGCCCAGGCCCTTGAAGCGGGTCACGTTGATCGCGCCCTTGATCTTCTCGCGCTCAATCCTGTCCAGCATCGTGCGCTTCTCTTCCTCGTCCAGGGCGTAGAACACCTGCTTGCCCACGTCGATGCGGAACAGCGGCGGCATCGCCACGAACACATGCCCGGCATCGACCAGCGCGGGGAAATGCTTGAGGAACAGCGCGGTGAGCAGGGTGGCGATGTGCAGGCCGTCGGAGTCCGCGTCGGCCAGGATGATGACCTTGCCATAGCGCAGGCCGGTGATGTCGTCCTTGCCGGGATCGCAACCGATGGCGATGGCCAGGTTGTGCACTTCTTCCGAGGCCAGCACGCTGTTGGACGAGACTTCCCAGGTGTTCAGGATCTTGCCGCGCAACGGCATGATTGCCTGGAAATCCTTGTCCCGTGCCTGCTTGGCGCTGCCACCTGCCGAGTCACCTTCCACCAGGAACAGTTCGGTGCGCGACAGGTCCTGGCTGATGCAGTCGGCCAGCTTGCCGGGCAGGGCAGGGCCTTGCGTGACCTTCTTGCGGACGACCAGCTTCTCGGTCTTCAGGCGCGCACTGGCGCGTTCGATGGCGATCTGCGCGATCTTCTCGCCCAGTTCCACGTTCTGGTTCAGCAGCAGGCTGAAGGCATCGTGCGCGGCGCCCTCGACAAAGCCGGCGGCCTGGCGCGAGGACAGGCGTTCCTTGGTCTGGCCGCTGAACTGCGGGTCGGTCATCTTCAGCGACAGCACGAACGACACACGGTCCCACACGTCTTCCGGAGCCAGCTTGACGCCGCGCGGCAGCAGGTTGCGGAAGTCGCAGAACTCGCGCAGTGCCTCGGTCAGGCCGGTACGCAGGCCGTTGACGTGGGTGCCATGCTGGGCGGTGGGAATCAGATTGACGTAGCTTTCCTGGACCAGCTCACCTTCCGGCAGCCAGGCCACGGCCCAGTCCACCACTTCGGTGTCCTTCTTCAGGTTGCCGACGAACAGGTCGACCGGCAGCGATTCGCGCTCGCCCAGTTCGAGCTTCAGGTAATCGCGCAAGCCGTCTTCGTAGTACCAGGTATCGACTTCACCGGTGGCTTCGTCGGTCAGCTTGACGGTCAGGCCCGGGCACAGCACGGCCTTGGCGCGCAGCAGGTGCTTCAACGCGCGCACCGCGAACTTCGGCGTATCGAAGTACTTCGGGTCCGGCCAGAAGCGCACGCGGGTACCGGTGTTCTTCTTGCCGACGGTGCCGACCACTTCCAGCGGCGTGGCGCGGTCGCCATTGCGGAAGGTGATGCGATGTTCGGCACCTTCGCGCTTGATGTGCACTTCCACCAGCGTCGACAGCGCGTTGACCACGCTGACACCGACGCCGTGCAGGCCGCCGGAGAAGGTGTAGTTGTTGTTGCTGAACTTGCCGCCGGCATGCAGGCGGGTCAGGATCAGCTCGACGCCCGGGATCTTCTCTTCCGGGTGGATGTCCACCGGCATGCCGCGTCCGTCATCGCTGACCTCCACGCTGCCGTCCTTGTACAGGGTGATCTCGATCGAGCGGGCGTGGCCGGCGAGGGCCTCGTCCACCGAGTTGTCGATCACTTCCTGCGCCAGGTGGTTCGGGCGCGCGGTGTCGGTATACATGCCGGGACGGCGCTTGACCGGGTCAAGGCCGGACAGGACTTCAATATCGGCGGCGTTATAGCGGGCGTTCATCTATCTTCTAAAGCGCGGAGCGACGCGCAAGTGTGCGGTCTGGACGGCGAATTTGCACGCCTGCGGTTCAGCCTCGGCGCCGGGGAGGGGGTAAAATGGCAACCGCTGGAATCTGAACGCCGGCGACCCCCGTTGGATTGAAACGTCCAAGCCATACCGCGAGGAGGACTCCATGAAGAAGTTGCTGACCATTGCAATCCTGGCCACTGCCGCTGTTGCAGTGCCGCTGGTGGTGGCGCAGAACGCCGGCCAGCCGGCCCCGCAGCAGGGTGACCAGGCCGACAAGGCGCAGGCCGAGGCCGATGCCAAGGCCAAGCGTCGTGCCCAGGCCAATGCCGAGATGAAGGCGCAGGGCCAGCCGGCCCCGCAGAAGGAAGAAGAGGAAGAGGCGCGGAAGAAGCGCTGATCCCGCAACCTGCCAGGCGCCCTTGCCACAAGGGTTGCGCACCGGAACGCCCCGCCCAGCGGGGCGTTTTTTGTTGGATCGGCCGTACAAGCCCCTTGGGTTGGCGGCCATCAATCTGTAAACTATGGCTTTCCGGGAGTAAGTGCGTGTCCACCATTTGCGAATGGGCTGGAGCGGCCAAGCGTGGCTTCCAGCATGGCGGGTCGCAGGTGACGGTCGATTTGACCGGCACGGTCGCCCCGACCTCGCACGATGGTCCCCGTCCGGCGCCTGCCGCCGCACGGATCGGCACCTCCCTCGCTGTCCCAGCGAACCGGAAAACCCCTTCCGAGCACCATGCCCGCCCCCTGGGTGCGCGTGGTGCTGCCGTTTTCCATTTCCAGACAGGATGCTTGCAGCCATGACTCCCTTGATTTTCGTAACCGGCGGCGTGGTGTCCTCGCTCGGCAAAGGCATTGCCGCCGCGTCGCTGGCCGCCATTCTCGAAGCCCGTGGCCTGAAGGTCACGATGATGAAGCTCGACCCGTACATCAACGTCGATCCGGGCACCATGAGCCCGTTCCAGCACGGTGAGGTCTATGTAACCGACGACGGCGCCGAGACCGACCTCGACCTTGGCCACTACGAGCGCTTCGTGCGCACCCGCCTGAGCCGCAAGAACTCGGTCACCACCGGCCGCATCTACGAGAACGTCATCCGCAAGGAGCGCCGCGGCGACTACCTGGGCGCGACCGTGCAGGTCATTCCGCACATCACCGATGAGATCCGCCGCTGCATCGATGAAGCCACTGAAGGCTATGACGTGGCGCTGGTCGAGATCGGTGGCACTGTCGGCGACATCGAGTCGCTGCCGTTCCTGGAGGCGATCCGCCAGGTGCGCACCGAGCGTGGCCCGGAGAAGGCGCTGTTCATGCACCTCACCCTGGTGCCGTACATCGGCGCCGCCGGCGAGCTGAAGACCAAGCCGACCCAGCACTCGGTGAAGGAACTGCGCTCGATCGGCATCCAGCCGGACGTGCTGCTGTGCCGTTCCGAGCAGGCGGTGCCGGACTCGGAGCGCCGCAAGATCGCCCAGTTCACCAACGTTTCCGAGCGCGCGGTGATCAGCGTGCCGGACGTGGACGTGCTGTACCGCATTCCGTCGGGCCTGCACGCGCAGGGCCTGGACGAGATCGTGGTCAACCAGCTGAAGCTGGCCGACAAGGCTGGCCCGGTCGATCTGTCGATGTGGGAAGACGCAGTCGATGCGACCCTGCACCCGCTGGACGAAGTGACCATCGCCGTGGTCGGCAAGTACGTCGACCACCAGGACGCCTACAAGTCGGTCGGCGAAGCACTGAAGCACGGCGGCCTGCGCCAGCGCACCAAGGTCAACCTGAAGTGGCTGGAAGCACAGGACCTGGAAGGCACCGACATGGCCGCACTGGCTGATGTCGACGGCATCCTGGTGCCGGGTGGCTTCGGTGACCGGGGCTTCGAAGGCAAGGTGCTGACCTCGAAGTTTGCCCGCGAGCAGCGCGTGCCGTACTTCGGCATCTGCTATGGCATGCAGGCGGCGGTGGTCGATTACGCGCGCAACGTGGTCGGCCTGGAAGGCGCCAACAGCACCGAGAACGACCGCCAGTCGCCGAACCCGGTGATCGGCCTGATCACCGAATGGCGCACCGCCACTGGCGATGTCGAAAAGCGTGACGACAAGAGCGACCTGGGTGGCACGATGCGCCTGGGCCTGCAGGAGCAGCGCCTGAAGCCGGGCACGCTGGCCCGTGAGCTGTACGGCAAGGACGTGGTCGCCGAGCGCCACCGCCACCGTTATGAGTTCAACAACCGCTACCGCACCCAGCTGGAAGATGCGGGCCTGGTGATTGCCGGCAAGTCGATGGACGACACCTTGGTGGAAGTGGTCGAGCTGCCTCGCGATGCGCATCCGTGGTTCCTGGCCTGCCAGGCGCACCCGGAGTTCCTGTCCACGCCGCGTGATGGCCACCCGCTGTTCATCGGTTTCATTCGTGCCGCGCGCGAGCGCAAGGCCGGCGGCAAGCTGCTCCAGGAAGCCCGCGCCTGACTTGTGATGGGGGCCGCCGGCCCCCATCTTGCACGCTTCAACCCCCAGCGCGCCGGCCCGGCCGGTGCCGCGGACAACAAGGAAACGCCATGAAACTGTGTGGATTCGAGGTCGGGCTGGACCAGCCCCTGTTCCTGATCGCCGGCCCCTGCGTGATCGAGTCGATGCAGCTGCAGCTCGATACCGCCGGCAAGCTGAAGGAAGTCACCGGCAAGCTCGGCGTCAACTTCATCTTCAAGTCCAGCTTCGACAAGGCCAACCGCACCTCGGGCACCGCGTTCCGCGGTCCGGGCATGGAAGAGGGCCTGAAGGTCCTGGCCGAGGTCAAGAAGCAGATCGGCGTGCCGGTGCTGACCGACGTCCACGAATACACCCCGATGGACGAAGTGGCTTCGGTGGTGGACGTGCTGCAGACCCCGGCGTTCCTGGTCCGCCAGACCGACTTCATCCGCAAGGTGTGCTCGGCTGGCAAGCCGGTCAACATCAAGAAGGGCCAGTTCCTGGCGCCGTGGGACATGAAGCCGGTGGTGGAGAAGGCCAAGGCCACCGGCAACGAGCAGATCATGGTCTGCGAGCGCGGTGCCAGCTTCGGCTACAACAACCTCGTCAGTGACATGCGCTCGCTGGCGGTGATGCGCGATACAGGTTGCCCGGTGGTGTTCGACGCCACCCATTCGGTGCAGCTGCCAGGCGGGCAGGGCACCAGTTCCGGTGGCCAGCGCGAGCACGTACCGGTGCTGGCCCGCGCTGCCGTGGCGGTGGGCATCTCCGGCCTGTTCGCCGAGACCCATCCGGACCCGTCCAAGGCCCTGTCCGATGGCCCCAATGCATGGCCGCTGGACCAGATGGAAGCGCTGCTCGAGACCCTGATGGAGCTTGATGCGGTGACCAAGAAGCACGGCTTCTCACGCTTCGCGTGAGTCGTGACCCGTGGCTGGCGCTGGAGGCCCAGCGTCATCGCCGGCACTGGAAACAGTGGCCGTGGGGCCTGATCGCGCTGGGCCTGGCCGTGCTGTTCACTGTGGGCATGTTCGGCCTGCTCCTGATCGGCGCTGCGTCGGTGCGGCCCCCGGGTGATGGCAGCAGCACGCTCGATCTGCGGGCGTACTTCATTGCGCTGCTGGTCGCAGAGCTGCTCGGTGCCGCGGGATGCATCGCTGCCGCTGTGCTGGCCTGGCGACTGAATCGCGGCAAGGTGGCGGCTGGCCTGGCGATCATCCTGCTCTCGCTGTGGCTGGGCGTCCTGTTCTACGGGGTGATTTGATGAATACGAGCGCGGTGGCGCGCGGATGGCCCTGGGGCCTGATCGCGCTGGGGCTGTCCGTGTTGACCTGGATGGCCCTGGTGGTGGGCGTGCTGGCCTTCACGTCCGGTTTCCGGCCGCCGGGGGACGGAAACAACAGTGATCAGGCCACGCAGTGGTGGTTGCTGGGTGCGATGGTCACGATGGTGCTGTCCTTTCTGGGTAGCCCGGTAGCGATGGTGCTGGCCTGGCGGCGGCGCCGTGGCCCCATCCTGGCGGCGATTGCCGGTGCGTTGCTGGTGATGCTGGTGTCGATGGTCCTGATCGTGATTGGGTCCAGCTGGGGCTGATGCTGCCCAGGCCATTTGGCAAGTGGCGGGCAGCCGGGGATAATCACGCGGCATTCGTTTTGTCGCCCCCTCTCCAGACAGGTAACCGGCCCGACCATGAGTACGATCCGCAGCATCCACGCCCGTGAAATCCTCGACAGCCGTGGCAATCCCACGCTGGAAGCCGAAGTCATCCTGGAGGACGGTTCGTTCGGTCGTGCCGCGGTTCCCTCCGGCGCCTCGACCGGCACCAAGGAAGCGGTCGAGCTGCGTGACGGCGACAAGACCCGTTACCTGGGCAAGGGCGTGCGCAAGGCCGTGGACAACGTCAACGGTGCCATCGCCGCCGCGCTGAAGGGCATGGACGCGTCCGACCAGGCTGCCCTGGATCGCCGTCTGATCGATCTTGACGGCACCGAGAACAAGGGCCGCCTGGGCGCCAATGCACTGCTGGGTGTTTCGATGGCCACCGCGCACGCCGCCGCCGCCTCCAGCAAGCAGGCGCTGTGGCAGTACCTGGCAGGCAAGACCGGCGTCACCCCGTCGCTGCCGGTGCCGATGATGAACATCATCAACGGCGGCGCGCACGCCGACAACAACGTCGACTTCCAGGAGTTCATGGTGCTGCCGGTGGGCTTCACCTCGTTCTCGGAGGCACTGCGTGCCGGTACCGAAATCTTCCACTCGCTGAAGTCGGTGCTGAAGGGCCACGGCCTGAGCACGGCGGTCGGCGACGAAGGCGGCTTCGCGCCGGACTTCCGCAGCAACGTCGAAGCGCTCGACACCATCCTCGAAGCGATCGGCAAGGCCGGATACACCGCCGGTGAAGACGTGCTGCTGGGCCTGGACGTGGCCTCCAGCGAGTTCTTCGAGAACGGCAAGTACAATCTGGTCGGCGAGAACAAGCGCCTGACCTCCGAGCAGTTCGTGGATTTCCTCGCAGATTGGGCGGCGCAGTACCCGATCATCACGATTGAAGATGGCCTGGCCGAGAACGACTGGGCCGGCTGGAAGCTGCTGACCGACCGCATCGGCAAGAAGGTGCAGCTGGTGGGTGACGACCTGTTCGTGACCAACCCGAAGATCTTCCAGGAAGGCATCGACTCGGGCACTGCCAACGCGATCCTGATCAAGGTCAACCAGATCGGCACCCTCAGCGAAACCCTGGAGGCGATCGCCATGGCGGATCGCGCCGGCTACGCCGCCGTGGTCTCGCATCGCTCGGGCGAAACCGAAGACACCACCATCGCCGATATTGCTGTGGCCACCACCGCCACACAGATCAAGACCGGCTCGCTGTGCCGCAGCGATCGCGTGGCGAAGTACAACCAGCTGCTGCGCATCGAGGAAGCTCTCGGGGCCGGCGCGCGTTACGCCGGTCGTGACGCGTTCGTTTCGCTGAAGCGCTGAGCCGATGCGCGACTGGCGCTGGATGCTGCTGGTGCTGGCCCTGTTGCTGGGCTGGCTGCAGTACCGCTTCTGGTTCGGTCCGGGCAATTCGGGTGAAGTGATGATGCTCGAAGCCCAGGTGGCCAACCAGGAGCGGGACAATGAGGGTCTGCAGCAGCGCAACGACGCGCTGGCTGCCGAAGTGAAGGACCTCAAGGAAGGCCAGTCTGCCATCGAGGAGCGCGCGCGCAGCGAGCTGGGCATGATCAAGCCCGGCGAGAAGTTCTATCGCGTGGTCGAGGATGCGCCGGTCCATCCGGCGCAGCCTGCGGCGGGCGTCAGTGCCCAGGCCGGCGAACACCCGGCGGACGTCCCATGAGCGCGGCGATCTGGGTGGTGGTTCCGGCCGCCGGCCGTGGCACCCGCTTCGGCGCGCCGCTGCCCAAGCAGTACCTGCAGGCGGGCGGGCAGATCCTGCTCGCCCACACCCTGGACGCACTGCTGGCGCATCCGGCCGTGGCTGGGGCGATGGTGGTGATCGGCCAGGACGACGCTGACTGGCCGGGCTGGAATGAGTGGTCAGGCAAGCCGGTGCTGACCTGCATCGGCGGCGCGACCCGTGCCGCCTCGGTGCTGGCCGGGCTGCAGGCGTTGCCGGATACCGTGCGTGCCGATGAGTTCGTGCTGGTCCACGATGCCGCGCGCCCGAACCTGTCGCTGGCCGATCTCGGTCGTCTGCTTGAAGTGGGTCGTGCCGATCCGGTCGGGGCGATCCTGGCCGCACCGGTGCGTGACACCCTCAAGCGCGCCGGCGACGACGGCGGCATCGACGGTACCGAGCCACGCGAGCGCCTGTGGCGGGCGCTGACGCCGCAGCTGTTCCGGCGCCACCAGCTCAGCCGTGCGCTGGCTGAAGCCGCCGCTGCCGGTGTTGATGCCACCGACGAAGCCATGGCCATGGAGCGCCAGGGACAGCGCCCGCTGCTGGTCGAAGGCAGCGAGGACAACTTCAAGGTCACCACACCGGCCGATCTGGACCGGTTCGAATTCGTACTTTCCCGCCGCGCCGGCTGACTGTCCGCGTGGCCCTGTAGCAAGGGTTGCATCCATGAGTACCGCACCGTTCCCGCCCGTCCGCATCGGCCAGGGCTACGACGTCCATGCCTTCGGTGAAGGCGACCACATCATGCTCGGCGGAGTGAATGTGCCGCACAGCTGTGGCGTGCTCGCACACAGCGACGGCGACGTGATCCTGCATGCCCTGTGCGATGCCATGCTCGGCGCGCTGGCGCTGGGGGACATCGGCCAGCACTTCCCGCCGAGTGACGATCGCTGGAAGGGCGCCGACAGCAGTGACTTCGTGCGCCACTGCGACAGCCTGCTGCGTGAGCGCGGCTGGCGCGTCGGCAACACCGACATCACCGTGATCTGCGAGCGACCCAAGGTTGGCCCGCATGCACTGGCGATGCGCGAGCGCATCGGCGGGCTGCTGCAGCTGCCGATGGACGCGGTCAGCGTCAAGGCCACTACCTCGGAAAAGCTCGGCTTCACCGGCCGCGGTGAAGGCATCGCCGCACAAGCGGTGGTCCTGCTGGTGGCGGCATGATCCCGGTTCCGCTTGCGTTCGGTGCGCCGTTGCTGACGGCGCGCATCCGCACCACGCCGGAAGATTTCCAGGTCGACGAGCTGCCGGCCTTCGAAGCCACCGGCGAAGGCGAACACCTGCTGCTGCACATCCGCAAGCGTGGTGCCAACACCGTGCATGTGGCAAAGGTGCTGGCCCAGTGGGCCGGCCTGCCGGAAATGGCGGTGAGCTATGCAGGGATGAAAGACCGCCATGCGGTCACCACCCAGCGTTTCAGCGTGCACCTGCCCAAGCGCATTGCGCCGGACCTGGCCGAGCTGGCCAGTGACGAGATCGAAGTGATCGAAGCGACCTGGCACAACCGCAAGCTGCAGCGCGGCGCACTGGCTGGCAACCGCTTCAAGCTGGTGATGCGCGAAGTGCAGGGCGATGCTGCAGCGATCAGCGAACGCCTGCAGCAGATTGCCGGGCGTGGCCTGCCGAACTGGTTCGGCGAGCAGCGCTTCGGTCGCGACGGTGGCAAC
Organism: Stenotrophomonas sp. 85239_Sma; assembly: GCF_056481725.1. NCBI lineage: Bacteria > Pseudomonadati > Pseudomonadota > Gammaproteobacteria > Lysobacterales > Lysobacteraceae > Stenotrophomonas > Stenotrophomonas sp. 85239_Sma. The sequence continues at coordinate 1,674,424 of NZ_CM151163.1, forward strand.
GTGCCGGCGGCACTGGCGATGTTCGGTGGCCGCCGTATGCGCAAGGACCAGCGTTCGCTGCTGCTGTCAGCCGCCCGCTCGGCATTGTTCAACCGCGTGCTGGCCGCACGCGTGGAGCAGGGCAGCTGGGACCAGCCGCTGGATGGCGAAGTGTGGATGCTCGATGGCAGCCGCAGCGTGTTCGGTCCCGAGCCGTACACCGATGTGCTGGCCGAGCGCCTGGCGCGTTTCGACATCCATCCCAGTGCGCCGCTGTGGGGCGAGGGCGAACTGCGCAGCACCGGCGCGGCACGTGAGCTGGAACTGGCCGCGCTGGACGACGAAGAGTCGCAGGCGCTGCGGGCCGGCCTGGAAGACGCGCGCCTGAAGCAGGAGCGCCGCGCGCTGCGCCTGCGCCCGGCGCTGCTGCAGCACCAGTGGCTGGCCGGTGACGTGCTGGAACTGTCGTTCGCGCTGCCGCCAGGCTGCTACGCCACCGCCGTGCTGCACGAACTCGGCCCGGTCGAAGACGCCTCGCAGGCCTGACAGAAAAAGGGGACGGAGGGAATTAAGTCGTTTGTGGCACAAACGACTTAATTCCCTCCGTCCCCTTTTTCATCTACGCGCCAGCAGTACCAGTACCGCACCGGTGCCGCCTTGTCCGGTGGGCGCCGAATGGAATGCCAGCACGTCATTGCGCAGCCGCAGCAGGCGATCGACCAGGTTCTTCAGCACCGGCGCACCGCCATCGGACTGCAATCCCTTGCCGTGGATGATGCGCACGCAGCCATATTCGTGTGCATGTGCTTCCAGCAGGAACTGGCGCAGCAGGGCTTCGGCCTGCGCGGCGGTAGCGCCGTGCAGGTCCAGCTCGTCCTGCACCGAATACTGGCCGCGCTTGAGGCGCTGGAACAGGCGTGGTGGCAGGTTGTCGCGGCGATAGCTGGCCACGTCGCCGGCTTCCAGCGGCGTGCTGTCGCGCAGCAGCCGGGCGAATTCGCCGGCTGCTTCGGCCTCGTCACGTTCGGCCATGCGCGCGCGCGGCTTCGGCCGGGGCGCGGCAGGCGCCGGCTCGGCATCCTTGCGCAGCGGCGTCACTTCGCCGATGGCCGCACGGAACAATGCGGCCGGATCTTCGTCTTCAGGGTGCGACATGCGCACAGGGTAAACCGCCGGCGCAGGTCTGCCTATGAAGGTCCGATGCCGGTCATGGTCGGTCATGACCGCCGACAGGGTAGGACCGAGGGCTCGCATGCGGCACAATAGACGATGCCCTTGCAGGGTCGACCGCTTCCGCAGGGGAGCGCGACGGTCCCGCCCACACTGCACGGTGATGGAATCGAATTCTTGGAAAATCAAGCGGTTAAATCGAAGATGCGAATCCTGGTCAGCAATGACGATGGTGTCGACGCCGCAGGCATCCGGATGCTTGCCTCGGTCCTGCGCGAGGCCGGTCATGAAGTCACGGTGGTCGCGCCCGACCGCGATCGCTCCGGCGCCAGCAACTCGCTGACCCTGGACCTGCCGATCCGCCTCAAGCGCATCGACCATTACACCGTCTCGGTGGCCGGTACCCCGACCGACTGCGTGCACCTTGCGCTGACCGGGCTGCTCGAGTTCGAACCCGACATTGTCGTGTCCGGCATCAACAATGCCGCCAACCTCGGCGATGACGTGATCTATTCCGGCACGGTCTCGGCGGCGATGGAAGGCCGCTTCCTCGGCCTGCCAGCGGTGGCGGTCTCGCTGGTTACCCGCAACCACGATCCGAAGCACTTCGAGACCGCCGCGCGCGCCGCAGTGGAGATCGTTGCCCGGCTCAAGGCGGATCCGCTGCCGGCCGACACCATTCTCAACGTCAACGTGCCTGATCTGCCGTGGAGCGAGGTCAAGGGCTTCGAGGTCACCCGGCTCGGCAACCGCCATCGCGCCGAAGGCTGCATCGCGCAGAAGGACCCGCGCGGCAACGAGGTGTACTGGATCGGCCCGGCCGGCCGTGAGCAGGATTCCGGCCCCGGCACCGATTTCCACGCGGTGCGCACCGGCCACATCTCGATCACTCCGATCCAGGTGGACCTGACCCGCTACCAGGCGCTGGAGAAGGTCGCCAGCTGGGTGGGCGGCCTCAGCGCCGCGCTGGACCAGCCGGCATGAGCCCACGCCTGCGACTGCAGCCGGAAGCCGTTGGTATCGGCATGACCTCGCAACGCGTGCGTGATCGCCTGGTCGATCGCCTGCGTGAAGCGGGCATCGCCGACGAATCGACCTTGAATGCGATCCGGGTGGTGCCGCGCCATCTGTTCATCGACGAGGCACTGGCGTCACGGGCCTACGAAGACACCGCACTGCCGATCGGCCATGGCCAGACCATTTCGCAACCCTGGGTGGTTGCGCGGATGACCGAGGCGGTCCTGCAGGTGGCACCGAAGCGGGTGCTGGAAGTTGGCACCGGTTCCGGTTACCAGGCGGCCATCCTCGGTGCGCTGGGCCTGGAGGTCTACACCGTGGAGCGCATCGGCGATCTGCTGCGCCAGGCCCGCAAGCGCTTCCGTGCGCTGGGTATGAACATCCGCACCAAGCATGACGACGGCCGCGTCGGCTGGGCCGAGCACGGTCCGTTCGATGCCATCGTGGTTACTGCGGCGGCACCGGCATTGGTCGACGCACTGATCGAGCAGCTGGCCGAGGGCGGCCGGCTGGTGGCGCCGGTCGGGGGCCCCGGGGCGCAGTCGCTGGTACAGCTGGACCGCAAGGCCGACGGCAGCATCGAACAACACGTGCTGGCGCCGGTCACGTTCGTGCCGCTGCTGTCTGGCATGCTCGACTAATCCACGGAGCAGGGTTGCATGAAGATTTTCGGGCCGCTGTACGAGCGGGCGATGAAGTGGGCGGCGCACGAGCGCGCGCCGACCTACCTGACCGTATTGAGCTTCTTCGAAGCGATCATCTTCCCGGTGATGCCGGAGGTGATGCTGGCACCCATGTGCGTGGCCCAGCCCAAGCGCGGCTGGTGGTTCGCCACCCTCAGCCTGGCCGGCTCGATGGTCGGCGCGCTGGTCGGCTACGCGCTGGGTCACTATGCCTTCGAGGCGATCAAGCCGCTGTTCGAGGCGCTGGGCATGCTGCCGGCGATCGAGCAGGGCATCACCACCGTGCAGGCGAAGATGGCCGAGTCGCCGTGGGCGGTGTTCACCTTCCTGGTGCTGGGCGGCTTCATGCCCATTCCAATGAAGGTTTTCACGTGGGCATCGGGTATCGTCGGCGTACCGATGCCGCAGTACCTGTTGAGCATGCTGATCGGTCGCGGCAAGCGCGTGTTCGTGCTGGCCGCGGTCATCCGTATCGGTGGTGTGCGTGCCGAAGCGGCATTGCGTCGCTGGATTGAACCGCTGGGCTGGATCGCCACCGCGCTGGTGGTGGTGCTGATCGCCTGGCTTGTATGGAGGTCGAAGTTCGCATGAGTCCTGATCGTCTGAGCAAGGGAGTGCGCATCGGCGCGCTGGCGTTGCTGGTTTCCACCCTGGCCGCCTGCGGTACCGCCACTGTGGTTCGTCCTGGTGGTGGCAGCCCCGGCGGTGGTGTGACCACGCCGAAGACTTCGGTGCCCAAGCCCGGGCAGACCGTGGTGGTGCGCAAGGGGGACACCATCTATGCGCTGGCCCGCATCCATGACATCACTCCGGCTGACCTGATCGCCTGGAACAGCCTGGACAATCCTTCGACCATCTACCCCGGCCAGGTGATCCGCCTGTACCCGCCGGGTGCGGGCAGCGGTCGTGCGCCGACCACGGTGGTCACCCCGCCGCGCTCGGGTGGCAGCAGCGCCGGCAGCACCGCGCCGACCACGGCGCCGACTGGGCCGGTGAAGAGCAACATCGCCTGGCGCTGGCCGGCCGATGGCGCGATCGTCGGGCGCTACGTTGCAGGCGACGCGACCAAGCAGGGCGTGGACATCGCCGGCACCAGCGGCCAGGCGGTCAAGGCCACCGCCAATGGCGTGGTGGTGTATTCCGGCGCCGGCCTGGTCGGCTACGGCGAGCTGATCATCATCAAGCATAGCGACCAGTGGCTGTCGGCCTATGGCCACAACCGCAAGCGCCTGGTGAATGAAGGGCAGAGCGTGAAGGCCGGCGAGCAGATCGCCGAGATGGGGCGCACCGGTGCGAACCGCGACATGGTCCACTTCGAGATCCGCTACAACGGCAAGCCGGTCGACCCGCAGCAATACCTGCCGGCGCGTTGATCGCCGATTCGCCATCTGGGCGGATCCCCGGCCCGGCGCAGCGCGCCGGGCGTTCGCCGGCGGCGCGGCCCATGGCCCGCAAGCGCCGTCGGCTCACCCGCTACAACGGCAAGCCGGTCGACCCGCAGCAATACCTGCCGGCGCGTTGATCGCCGATTCGCCATCTGGGCGGATCCCCGGCCCGGCGCAGCGCGCCGGGCGTTCGCCGGCGGCGCGGCCCATGGCCCGCAAGCGCCGTCGGCTCACCCGCTACAACGGCAAGCCGGTCGACCCGCAGCAATACCTGCCGGCGCGTTGATCGCCGATTCGCCATCTGGGCGGATCCCCGGCCCGGCGCAGCGCGCCGGGCGTTCGCCGGCGGCGCGGCCCATGGCCCGCAAGCGCCGTCGGCTCACCCGCTACAACGGCAAGCCGGTCGACCCGCAGCAGTACCTGCCGGCGCGTTGATCGCCGATCCGCCATCTGGGCGGATCCCCGGCCCGGCGCAGCGCGCCGGGCGTTCGCCGGCGGCGCGGCCCATGGCCCGCAAGCGCCGTCGGCTCACCCGCTACAACGGCAAGCCGGTCGACCCGCAGCAGTACCTGCCGGCGCGTTGACAACGTTGGATCTGGTATCGCCGGGCATTGCCCGGCGTTCCTGACCTGTAGCGTCGAGCCGTACTCGACTCGGGTACCGGAGAGATGCGGTCATTTGCGATCTTGTGTGTCGCAGGCTCACCTTCACGGCGAACGAAAGACCCGGCATTCTTGAGCGGTTCCATCCGCTCCGGTGCCCCATGTTCCGCTTTGCTTCCACTCTCGCACTGCTCACCGTCGCGCCGCTGGCCGCAGCAGCCAGCGATCCGCGTGACGTGGTCACCCGTCTCTACGACGCGCTCCAGGCGCCGACTTCGAACGAAGCGGCCATTCCGTCACTGCTGGGCGATGCCCTGCGCTCAGCCTTGGACGCGCAGAGCGCTTACGAGCGGACCTGTGCCGCGTTGGCCGCGCACGACGAGAAGCCGCATATGCTCGACCAGAGTCCGTATCTGCTGGCGCCGGATCGACCGGAAACGATATCCGTGGGAACGCCCGGATCCAGCGGCGACGCCACCTGGATCCGCGTCGACATGGCGGTGGGCGACCATCGTTGGACCGACCGGGTCCTGCTGCAGCGGAAGGACCCGGACTGGAAGATCATGGATATCCGCTGGGGGCAGGGCGGCAGCCTGATCGAACGGCTGCAGCAGTTTTCGGCCTTCCGCTGCACGCCTTCGGGCGGCTAGCGCCGGGACGCGCCCGGCGACCCGAACTCAGCCTTCCAGGATGAAGGCGGCCGCGACCTTGCGGCCTTCGCCGGCCAGGATGTTGAAGGTGCGTGCGGCGGCTGGGTTGTTCATCACTTCCAGGCCGATCCCGCGTGACAGGCAGGCGGCCATCACCACCGCCGGCGGGAACACCTGGCGGTCACCGGTGCCGAGCACGATCAGTGCCGGATTCAGCGCCAGGATCGGCTCCAGGTCCGACAGTTGCAGTGCAGCGGCACTCGCCACCGGCCAGTGCGTGACCAGCTGGTCCGGGGTCAGGAAAAAGCTGCTGCCCAGCACCTGGTCGTTGACCTTGGCCGAACGGCCATCGGCGGCGCGCAGGCTGTAGGCGTAGTCAGGCGGTTCGTGGTTCAGCTGCATGGGGTCAGGGCGCTCAGCCGCGCGGCAGCACGATCTGGCGCTGTTCCTTGCTCGGGCGGTACAGCACGGCAACGTGACCGATGCGCTGCACCAGCGCGCTTTCGGTGGCTTCGACGATCTCGCCGATCATCACGTCACGGGCGTCGCGATCCTCGGCAGCGACCTTCACCTTGACCAGCTCGTGGCGCTCCAGCACTTCGTTCAGCTCCGCGATGAAGGCCGGGGTCACGCCCTTGCCGCCGGTCTGCAGCAGGGCCTTCAGGTCGTGGGCTTGGCCGCGCAGGAAACGGGTCTGGGAGGCGGTCAGGGCGATGGACATGCAGGAAAACACGGTTGAATGGGGCGATCAGGGTATCATGAGGACCCCATCAGCCCCTATTTTCAATGGCTACCCGCAGCAAAAGCAGCCAGCGCTGGCTCAAGGAACACTTCTCCGACCCCTTCGTGAAGAAGGCGCAGGCCGAAGGCATGCGCTCGCGCGCCGCCTACAAGCTGGAGGAGCTGCTCGAACGTGACCGGTTGCTGAAGCCACACATGGTGGTGGTCGACCTGGGCGCGGCGCCGGGTGGCTGGTCTCAGCAGGTTCGGAGACAGATTGGCGACACCGGCCGCGTGCTGGCCCTGGACATCCTGGACATGCCGCCCCTGGCCGGCGTGGAGTTCCTTCATGGTGACTTCAGGGAAGAAGCCGTCCTATCGCAGTTTGAAGCCATGCTCGGGGATCAGCCGGTAGACCTTGTGCTGTCGGACATGGCCCCCAATAAGAGTGGTGTGGGCGCGGTCGACCAGCCGCGGATGATGCACCTGGCGGAGCTGGCCCTGGATTTTGCCGACAACCACCTGAAGACCGGTGGGGCATTCCTGATCAAGCTGTTCCAGGGCGAAGGTTTTGACGACTACGTGCGCGACATGCGCCGCCGGTACGACAAGGTCTCCATCCGCAAGCCGGAAGCCTCGCGCAAGCGCTCTCCCGAGGTGTATGCCTTGGGTCAGGGAAAACGCGCCCACATGAAGTAAGCTCGTAACGTACGCAAGTTCGACCCCAACGCAACGCCAGCACTGAGAGGAACACCGGAGCCAATGAGGATGAACGACTTGACCAAGAACCTCCTGCTATGGGTGGTCGTCGCCGTCGTGCTGATGGTGGTCTTCCAGAGCTTCTCGCCCAAGACCTCCGGGGCTGGGGCGCAGGGTGCGTCGTACTCGCAGTTCCTGGACCAGGTGGACAGCGGCAACGTGCAGAAGGTCGCCTTCGGCGGCGATATGCGCGGTGGCACCAGCCAGCTGACCTACACCACCCGGGGTGGGCAGTCGTCCACCATCACCGCACCGTTCGATCGTGACCTGATCAACGTGTTGCGCACCAAGAACGTGGAAATCGTGCAGGAGGAGCCGTCCAGCGGCATCTCGCTGGGCGCGATCCTGATGAATTTCCTGCCGGTCATCCTGATCATCGGCTTCTGGTTGTTCATCATGCGCCAGATGCAAGGCGGTGGCGGCGGTGCCAAGGGCGCGATGTCCTTCGGCAAGTCGCGCGCCAAGCTGCAGGGCGAAGACCAGATCAAGGTTACCTTCGCCGACGTCGCCGGCTGCGACGAGGCCAAGGAAGAAGTGGGCGAGCTGGTCGACTTCCTGCGCGACCCGTCCAAGTTCACCAAGCTGGGCGGCAAGATTCCGCGCGGCGTGCTGATGGTGGGCCCGCCGGGTACCGGCAAGACGCTGCTGGCCAAGGCCATCGCCGGCGAAGCCAAGGTGCCGTTCTTCTCGATCTCCGGTTCGGACTTCGTGGAAATGTTCGTGGGCGTGGGCGCCAGCCGTGTGCGCGACATGTTCGAGCAGGGCAAGAAGCATGCCCCCTGCATCATCTTCATCGACGAAATCGACGCCGTCGGTCGCCACCGTGGTGCCGGCCTGGGCGGCGGTCATGACGAGCGCGAGCAGACCCTGAACCAGCTGCTGGTCGAGATGGACGGTTTTGAAGGTGGCGAGGGCGTGATCGTGATCGCCGCGACCAACCGTCCGGACGTGCTGGATCCGGCACTGCTGCGTCCGGGCCGTTTCGATCGCCAGGTCGTGGTCGGCCTGCCGGACGTGAAGGGCCGCGAGCACATCCTGAAGGTGCACATGCGCAAGCTGCCGTTGGCCGACGACGTCGAGCCGATGGTGATCGCGCGCGGTACCCCGGGCTTCTCCGGTGCGGATCTGGCCAACCTCTGCAACGAGGCCGCCCTGTTCGCAGCGCGTGGCAACGAGAAGGAAGTCCGGATGGACCACTTCGACCGTGCCCGCGACAAGATCCTGATGGGCGCCGAGCGCCGCTCGATGGCCATGAGCGAGGACGAGAAGACCCTGACCGCTTACCACGAAGCCGGCCATGCCATCGTCGGCCGCCTGGTGCCTGAGCATGACCCGGTCTACAAGGTCACCATCATTCCGCGCGGCCGTGCGCTGGGCGTGACCATGTACCTGCCGGAGGGCGACAAGTACTCGATGAACCGCGTGGCGATCCAGTCGCAGCTGTGCTCGCTGTACGGTGGCCGCGTCGCTGAAGAGCTGATCTTCGGCGAGGACAAGGTCACCACCGGTGCCTCCAACGATATCGAGCGTGCCACCAAGATGGCCCGCAACATGGTCACCAAGTGGGGCCTGTCCGAGCAGCTCGGCCCGATCGCCTATGGCGAAGAGGACGACGAAGTGTTCCTGGGCCGCTCGGTCACCCAGCACAAGAGTGTGTCCAACGACACGGCGCGCCGCATCGACGAGGAAGTACGCAACATCCTCGACAAGGCCTACGCCCGCACCACGCAGCTGCTGACCGACAACATCGACAAGCTGCATGCGATGTCGCAGCTTCTGCTGCAGTACGAAACCATCGACGCGCCGCAGATCGACGCCATCATGGAAGGCCGCGATCCGCCGCCGCCGGCCGGCTGGAACAAGTCGAACAAGGACGGTGGCAACGACAAGGGCGGCGACGCCCGTCCGCTGCCACCGATCGCAGGCCCGGCCGAGTCGCACTGACGGCCCGCTGCACGTGACACCAGACGAGGCCGGGGCGACCCGGCTTCGTCGTTTCCGGGCCACTGGCCCATTCCGAAGAACCGAACTGACGCTGGAGCCCGCATGTCCGCCCCGAAGCCCGAACCGATTTCCCACAAGGCCGAAATGGTCATCGCCACCGTGGTCGGCGTGGGTGTGGGCCTGGGGGCCGACAACCTGCTGCTGGGCTGCGTGGTAGGTATCGCGGTCGGCATCGTGCTGAGCATCGCCAAGACCCTGTACGTGGACCGCAAGCGTCGCCGCCGTTGAGGGGTATCGGCAGGGCTGCGCCCTGCACCTGCGGTAGTGCCGGCCGCTGGCCGGCAACCTCAACAGCAACAGCAGAAGCGGGCATTCCTCGGGGGACGGGGCGGTGTGGGTGGGCAGGACATGCCGTAAACCCGTCCATGGCGGCTCGATAGCGCGATCCATGGCGCCAACGGTCCTGCCCACCCACACCGCGCCACCTCTGACAGGTTCACGCGGCTGTGGGTAACGGCGACTGTTGGAACGCGCGGTTGTTGGTAGGTGTCGACCTTGGTCGACACATCTGTCAGATATCGAATTCCAGATTGGGGTCAGAGCCCGTTGCGCAGCAACCGGATCCACCCCGGCTACCCTCAGGAAACCAGCTTCTGCTGTTGCTTGGGCTCTTGCTGTGGCCATTGCCTTTGCGGGTGCAGGGCGCCGCCCTGCCGAACTAAACTACCCGCCGTTGTCCCTGCAGGATTGCCCATGTTCGATACCTCGCCCCAGCTCGATTGCGCCGGCCGCATCCTGCGCCTCGACCGTGCCCGTGTCATGGGCATCGTCAACGTCACCCCGGACTCGTTTTCCGATGGCGGCGCGCACGACACCACCGCGGCCGCGGTCGCGCATGGCCTGAAGCTGGTCGAGGAGGGCGCAGATCTGCTGGATGTCGGCGGCGAATCGACCCGCCCGGGCGCCGCGCCGGTATCGGTCGAGGAAGAGCTGCGCCGGGTGATCCCGGTGATCGAGCAGTTGGCGGCCCGGACCCAGGTGCCGATCAGCATCGACACCTTCAAGCCGGAGGTGATGCGTGCGGCGGTGGCTGCTGGTGCCGGCATGGTCAATGACATCTATGGCCTGCGCCAGGACGGGGCGCTGGACGCCGCTGCTGAGGCCGGCGTGCCGGTGGTGCTGATGCACATGCAGGGCGAGCCCGGCCACATGCAGGCCGATCCGCACTACGACGACGTGGTTGCCGAGGTGCACGGTTTCCTGGTGCAGCGCCTGTTCGCTGCAGAAATGGCCGGCATCGCGAAGAAGAACCTGCTGATTGATCTCGGTTTCGGCTTCGGCAAGACCACTGCCCACAACATGACTCTGCTGGCGCGCTCGGACCGCTTCGTGGAACTGGGTGTACCGATGCTGGCCGGCCTGTCGCGCAAGCGCAGCCTCGGTGAACTGACTGGCCGCGACATGCCGTCCGAACGGGTAGCGGCCTCGGTGGCCGCGCATCTGATCGCGGTGCAGCGCGGCGCACGCATCGTGCGCGTGCATGACGTGGCGCCCACCGTCGATGCGCTGAAGATCTGGCAGGCGGTCGAGGCGGTGCCTACGCCGCGCGCCGACGACACGCCGACGATCCGCTGGCCGGACGAAGACTGATGGGCATCGACCGGCGGCCATTGGCGATCGCCGTGATGGGCCCGACCGCCAGTGGCAAGACCGCCACCGCGATCGCCCTGGCGCAACAGCTGGACGGCGAGATCGTCAGCGTCGATTCGGCACTGGTGTACCGCCACCTGGATATCGGTTCGGCCAAGCCCGATGCGGCCGAGCGCGCGCAGGCACCTCACCATCTGCTGGACCTGCGCGATCCCTGGCAGACCTACTCGGCGGCGGAGTTCGCTGCCGATGCCGGCCGGGTCGTGGCCGACATCGTGGCGCGTGGCAGAACGCCGATCCTGGCCGGTGGCACCGGCCTGTACTTCCGTTCGCTGCTGCAGGGCCTGTCGCCGATGCCCGAGGCCGACCCGGGGATGCGTGCGACGTTGGCAGCCGAAGCCGCCGAGCGCGGCTGGGCCGCGCTGCATGCCGAACTGGCCAGGGTCGATCCGGCCGCTGCCGCACGCATCCATGCCAGCGACCCGCAGCGCATCCAGCGGGCGCTGGAGGTCTATCGCCTGACCGGCACCCCCATCACTGAATGGCAGCGCCGGCCGGGTGTGGCGCCGTTGCCGGTGCGCACGCTCAAGCTGATCCTGGCCCCGCGTGAACGTGCGGTACTGCACCAGCGCATCGAGGCGCGCTTCGACGCCATGCTGGCGCAGGGTTTTCTGGACGAGGTACGGGCGCTGAGGGCGATGCCGGAAATGGCCGCCGTGGAGGCGCCGTTGGACCTGCCAGCGGTGCGTGCGGTCGGCTATCGCCAGGCCTGGGAGTACCTGGACGGGGAGGGCGATGCCGCCCGTTTCCGTGACAAGGCGATCTTCGCCACCCGCCAGCTGGCCAAGCGCCAGCTGACCTGGCTGCGCGGCGAGCTTGATGCGCGCTGGTTCGACCCCCATATCGACCAGGAGCGCCTGGCCGGCGCGGTGTCGACCTTCGTCGCACGCTGAAGCCCCGCCAGCCGTGTAACATCATCGATCGGCGGGCGGCTCGGGGGCCGTGGCAACCGTCGGCAACCCAATAAGAACAATAATCAGGAGTGTGCAATGTCCAAGGGGCAATCGCTGCAGGATCCTTTCTTGAACGCACTGCGGCGCGAGCGCGTGCCGGTTTCGGTGTACCTGGTGAACGGCATCAAGCTGCAGGGCACGATCGAGTCGTTCGACCAGTTCGTGGTCCTGCTGCGCAATACGGTCAGTCAGATGGTCTACAAGCACGCCATTTCCACGGTCGTTCCGGCACGCAATGTGAAGGTCGGTCCGGGCGGTGGTTACGTGCAGTCGGGTGAAGGTGGTCAGGCAGGTGATGAAGCAGACGAGTAATACCGGAGCGGTGAATGTTTGACCGCTCGAAAAAGGGCGAACACGCCCTGTTGATCCAGCCCCATTTCGGCAAGCTGGAAGACGATGTGCTTGAAGAGTTCGGTGATCTGGCCCGCTCGGCCGGGGCCAGCATCGCCGCGACGATCACCGCGCGCCTGGATCGTCCGAATCCATCGACCCTGATCGGCAGCGGCAAGCTGGACGAGATCAAGGCCGCGGCCGACGCCAGCGGTGCCGACCTGATCCTGGTCAACCATGCGTTGAGCCCGGGCCAGGAGCGCAACCTGGAACGCTTCCTCGAGCGCCGGGTGATCGACCGTACCGGCCTGATCCTGGACATCTTCGCCCAGCGTGCGCACAGCCACGAAGGCAAGCTGCAGGTCGAGCTGGCGCAGCTGCGCCACCTGGCCACGCGGCTGGTCCGCGGCTGGACCCACCTGGAGCGCCAGCGCGGTGGTTCGATCGGCCTGCGCGGCCCGGGTGAAACCCAGCTGGAAACCGACCGCCGCCTGCTGCAGAAGCGGGTCGAGCAGCTGCAGAAGCGCCTGGAAAAGGTGGAAGTGCAGCGCACCCAGATGCGCCGTGCGCGCGTGCGCAGCGAACTGCCGCGTATCGCCCTGGTGGGCTACACCAATGCCGGCAAATCGACTCTGTTCAACGCCATGACCGGCGCTGAGGCCTACGCCGCCGACCAGCTGTTCGCAACGCTGGATCCGACCGTGCGCCGCATCGCGGTGCCGGGCGGCAACGTGGTGCTGGCCGACACCGTCGGCTTCGTCCGTGATCTGCCACATGATCTGGTCGCCGCGTTCCGCTCGACCCTGTCCGAGGCGCGCGAGGCCGATTTCCTGCTGCACGTGGTCGATGCTGCCGATCCGCATCGCGAGGAGCGCATCGCGCAGGTGGACGAGGTGCTGACCGCGGTCGGTGCCGGTGATCTGCCGCAGCTGCTGGTGTTCAACAAGATCGACCGCATCGACGGTGCCGACGTCCGCCACGATGGCCAGGATGGCGTGCCCGACGAGTCGCGTCGTGAACGCGTCTGGATTTCCGCGCGTGACGGGCAGGGCCTTGAGCTGCTGCAGGCAGTGCTGGGCAGGCGCCTGGGCTTGCAGCACGTGACCGGTGAACTGCGCCTGCCGCCGGATGCCGGCCGCCTGCGTGCGCGCCTGCACCAGCTGGAAGTGATCCGCAGCGAACAGGCCGATGAAGAGGGCTGGCTGCTGCAGGTGGACCTGCCGATTGCCGAAGCCGAGAAGCTGGCCGCCAGTGCCGAAGGCGCGCCGATCCGGGCGCTGCTGCCGGAGAAACTGCCGGAGTGGTGAGGTAGCGCCGGGCCACGCCCGGCCGCTGCCATCGCGGCGGCCCGCGACATCAACCTGTCATCTGCGGTACAACGTGCAGGTTCTTCACCCCACCGTCATGCCGATGTCCATCCCCACCGACGCCGATCTCAACGCCCAGTCCGCCGCGCTCGGGCAGCGCCTGCAACAGGCCTCGCTGCAGCTGGTCACGGCCGAAAGCTGCAGTGGCGGCTGGATCGCCAAGTGCATGACCGATATCGCCGGTTCCTCGGCGTTCTTCGACTGCGGCATGGTGGTCTACAGCTACGAGGCGAAGCAGCGCCTGCTCGGTGTGCGCGCGCAGACCCTGGAGCAGTTCGGTGCGGTCAGCCGCGAAACCGTGCTGGAGATGGTGTCTGGCGCACTGGTCAATTCCGGTGCCGGCATCGCCGTGGCGGTGACCGGTATCGCCGGCCCCGGCGGTGGCAGTCCGGACAAGCCGGTCGGCAGTGTCTGGATCGGTTGGAAGCGCCGTGGCGGCTACGCCCGTGCCGAACTCTTCCAGTTCGACGGCGACCGCGAAGCCATCCGCCGGCAAACCGTGGCGGCGGCATTGCGCGGTATCGACGCCCAGCTGTGACATGCTGCTCCGGTAATCGTCCGGAGCACGCATGATGTGGGAAACGCTGGGCACGGTCCGTGACCTGGGCCGACTGCAGGAAATCGCCGTCGTCCTGATCCGCTATGGCTTCGGCGACGTGGTGCGGCGCATCGGCCTGGCCACCACGCTGGAGCGGGCAGGGCGCCTGCTGCACTGGAACGAAGAGCGGCAGGAGCTGCTGCGGATGACCGCGCCGGTGCGCGTGCGCAGCGCGATGCAGGATCTCGGCCCGACCTTCGTCAAGCTGGGCCAGGTGCTGGCGACGCGCGTTGACCTGCTGCCGCCGGAATGGATCGCCGAACTGTCCGAACTGCAGAACGCGGTGCCGGCGCTGCCGTATGCCGACATCCGCGAGCAGCTGGAGGCCGACCTGGGCGCATCGCCTGCAGAGGTGTTCGCCTTCCTCGATGAAACCCCGATGGCCGCCGCCTCGCTGGCGCAGGCCCATCGTGCGCGCCTGCATGACGGCCGCGAGGTGGTGCTGAAGGTGCGGCGGCCCGGCATCCGCGATGTGGTCGAGGCCGACCTGCGGCTGCTGGCGCGGCTGGCCGAGATCGTCGAGGCGCGCCTGCCGGACCTGCGCCGCTATCGCCCGGCCGAGGTCGTGCAGCAGTTCACCGTATCGCTGCGCCGTGAGCTGGATTTCGCCGCCGAATGCCGCAATGCCGAGCGCATCGCGCGCAACTTCAAGGGCCGCGACGACATTTTGATTCCCGGCGTGCACTGGCAGTGGACCTGCGAAAGCCTGAACGTGCAGGACTTCGTCGACGGCATTCCCGGGCGCAACCTGGCCGGCGTCGACGCGGCGGGCCTGGACCGGCGCGAGCTGGCACGGCGTGGTGCCGACATCGTGCTGAAGATGGTGCTGGAGGACGGCAGCTTCCACGCCGATCCGCACCCCGGCAACATCATCTACCTGCGTGACGGCCGCATTGGTGTGATCGATTTCGGCATGGTCGGTGCCTTGTCGGAAGTGCGCCGCTTCCAGGTCGCACAACTGCTGCATGGCCTGGTCGAGCAGGACCCGCAGGGCGTGGCGGACGTGCTGCTGGACTGGGCCGGTGGCGTGGAAGTGGACGAGAACCGGCTGCAGCACGACATCAGCCAGTTCGTCGATCAGTACCGCGGCGTGCCGCTGAAGGACCTGCGGATCGGCCTGATGCTGGGTGACATCACCCAGCTGCTGCGCAGCTACAGCCTGACCCTGCCGGCCGACCTGGCATTGATGATCAAGGCGTTCCTGACCCTGGAAGGGATGGGTCGGCAGCTGGACCCTGATTTCGACATGGCCAGTGCTGCGCGCCCGTTCCTGGAGCGGGTGGTTCTGCAGCGTTATGCGCCCAAGGCGCTGCTCAAGCGTGGACGGCGCAGCCTGCTGGGCCTGGTCGACTTCGCCGGTGAGCTGCCCCGCGACCTGCGCAAGCTGGTCCAGGCGGCGCGCCGAGGACGCCTGCAGTTGAAGGTGGAAACCAGTGCATTGGAGGGCTTCGGCGAGCAGGTCAACCGCGCCGCGAACCGGCTGGTGGTGGGCATCGTCACCGCCGCATTGATCATCGGCTCGTCGATCGTGATGCACAGTGTTGGTGGCGTCTCGAGCCGTTGGCTGCTGGCGCTGGGCGTGTGCGGCTTCATCGGCGCCGGCGTCTGCGGCGTGTGGATCCTGGTTTCGATATGGAGAAGCGGCAAGCACACATGAGTGTGTTTACCGCATCTGTTCCCAACGGGGAACCGCGGAATCGCTGCGCGATTGCTAGAGCCGACCGTTGGTCGGCTGCTTTTGCTCTCGCCTTTGTCTCTGCCGGCCGGGCCAAGCCGGCGACGATTGCCTCGCGTGGCTGGGCACGACGGATGTTGCCGTGTCGCCCCCGGCACTTGCAGTCCTGTTAGTTAGTAGTAATACTACTAACCATGGACCTGACCGACACCCAGCAGGCGATCCTGCAGTTGATCGCCGAGCGTATCGAGAGCGAAGGCGCCCCGCCGTCGCAGACTGAAATCGCACGTGCGTTTGGCTTCAAGGGCGTGCGCGCAGCCCAGTATCACCTGGAAGCCCTGGAGCAGGCCGGTGCGATCCGTCGCATCCCAGGCCAGGCTCGCGGCATCCGCCTGGTGCAGGCGCCGCCGGTCGAAAAGCTGGCCGAGCCGGGCCTGCCCGACAGCGTCCTGCGCCTGCCGGTGCTGGGCCGGGTCGCGGCCGGCCTGCCGATCGGCGCCGACATCGGCTCGGACGATTTCGTAGTGCTGGACCGGGTGTTCTTCTCCCCAGCGCCGGATTACCTGCTGAAGGTGCAGGGCGATTCGATGATCGACGAGGGCATCTTCGACGGTGACCTGATCGGCGTGCACCGCACCCGAGACGCCCATTCCGGACAGATCGTGGTGGCCCGCATCGATGACGAGATCACCGTGAAGCTGCTGAAGATCGCCAAGGACCGCATCCGCCTGCTGCCGCGCAACCCCGACTACAAGCCGATCGAGGTGCTGCCGGATCAGGACTTCGCGATCGAAGGCCTCTATTGCGGCCTGCTGCGGCCCAACCGTTGACCTGCTCCATAGCGCATTACCCCGCGGTCTTTTGTGGCGATTCTCTGGTTCCACTGAGGTTGGTACGGATGTCCGATAATTCTTTTCAGAGCGCCGGGCAGAATCTCAGCCTGTGCGATACGTCCGACTTAAAGTGAACCCATGGCAAAGAAGACCCCCAAAGACAGCACCCCCAACGACACGACCTCTGCAAGGACCAATCCGATGGACGAGAACAAGAAGCGCGCCCTCGCTGCAGCTCTGGGCCAGATCGAAAAGCAGTTCGGCAAGGGCTCGGTGATGCGCATGGGCGACCGCGTGGTCGAGCCCGTCGAAGCCATTCCGACCGGTTCGCTGATGCTCGACATCGCGCTGGGCATTGGCGGTCTGCCGAAGGGCCGTGTCGTTGAAATCTACGGGCCGGAATCCTCGGGCAAGACCACGCTGACCCTGCAGGCCATCGCCGAATGCCAGAAGATGGGCGGCACCGCGGCCTTCATCGACGCCGAGCACGCGCTGGACCCGATCTACGCCGCCAAGCTGGGCGTGAACGTGGACGACCTGCTGCTGTCGCAGCCGGATACCGGTGAGCAGGCGTTGGAAATCGCCGACATGCTGGTCCGTTCCGGTTCGGTCGACATCCTGGTGGTCGACTCGGTTGCCGCGCTGACCCCGAAGGCCGAAATCGAGGGCGAGATGGGTGATCAGCTGCCGGGCCTGCAGGCTCGCCTGATGAGCCAGGCGCTACGCAAGCTGACCGGCAACATCAAGCGCTCCAACACCCTCGTGGTCTTCATCAACCAGCTGCGCATGAAGATCGGTGTGATGATGCCGGGCCAGAGCCCGGAAACCACCACCGGGGGCAACGCGCTGAAGTTCTACGCCTCGGTCCGCCTGGACATCCGTCGTATCGGCGCGATCAAGAAGGGCGACGAGATCATTGGCAACCAGACCAAGATCAAGGTCGTCAAGAACAAGCTGGCGCCTCCGTTCAAGCAGGTCATTACTGAAATCCTGTACGGCGAAGGCATCAGCCGCGAAGGCGAGCTGATCGACATGGGTGTGGACGCCAAGCTGGTCGAGAAGGCCGGTGCCTGGTACAGCTACGGCGAAGAACGCATCGGCCAGGGCAAGGACAATGCCCGAGGCTATCTGCGCGACAACCCGACGGTCGCAGCCAAGCTCGAAGCCGAGCTGCGAGAGAAGTTCCAGCCGACCGAAGCCAGCCGTGAGGAAGGCGACGACGAAGGCGACGACGAGTAAGGCTTGCTGTGGGGCAGGGCGGCGCCGTCAGTGACGTCGCCCTGTCCCGCAGGTTCGAATCGCCCAGGGATGGGCAGGGCGCCATGGATGGCGCCACCCTTGGAGTACCGATGTCCGACGCTGACGACATTCCCACCGGCCGCAAGCGCCGGCCGCGTGAGCAGACGCCCGTGCAACGGGCACTGGGCCTGCTGGTCCGCCGCGAGCACTCGCGCAAGGAACTCGCCCGTAAGCTGACCGCCCGTGGGATCGAAGACGAAGCCGCGCAGGCCGCTGTCGACAAGCTGACCGAAGCCGGCTGGCAGGACGACACCCGATTTGCCGAGAACCTGGTCCGGATGCGCGCCAACACCGGCTATGGCCCGATCCATGTCCGTGCCGAGCTGGGTACCCATGGCCTGGACAGCGCCGCGATTGCGGCAGCGATGGACAGCTACGAAGGCGACTGGCAGGAAAATGCCCGTGATCTGGTTCGCCGCCGCTTCGGCGAGGCCGGCCCGCAGGACCTGACGCAGCGGCGCAAGGCCGCCGATCTGCTGGCCCGGCGGGGCTTTGACGGTGACAGTATCCGCCGTGCGACCCGCTACGACCCGGATGACTGAGACTGGCGGCGCCGGGCCTGATACCCTTTAGGTTTTCGGCGGTCCCTCGTGGACCCTGGCCAACGCGGCCGGTGGTCCCCGGGTCCGTCGGCCCGCAGACTGCCAGCCCCCAATGAACGCATCCGCCAAATTCACGACTTCCCAGATCCGCAGCGACTTCCTTGAATTCTTCAAGGGCAAAGGCCACACCATCGTGCCGTCGGCGCCGCTGGTGCCGGGCAATGATCCGACCCTGCTGTTCACCAACTCCGGCATGGTGCAGTTCAAGGACGTGTTCCTTGGTGCGGAGAAGCGCAGCTATGTGCGCGCGGCCGACGTGCAGCGCTGCCTGCGCGCGGGCGGCAAGCACAACGACCTTGACCAGGTCGGCTACACCGCACGCCACCACACCTTCTTCGAAATGCTGGGCAACTGGTCGTTCGGCGATTACTTCAAGAAGGACGCGATCGCCTGGGCCTGGGAGCTGCTGACCCAGGTCTGGAAACTGCCGGCCGAGCGCCTGCTGGTGACCGTCTACCAGACCGACGACGAAGCCTACGCGCTGTGGCGCGACATGGTCGGCGTGCCGGAAGAGCGTATCGTGCGCATCGGCGACAACAAGGGCGCACCGTTCGCCTCGGACAACTTCTGGCAGATGGCCGACACCGGCCCGTGCGGCCCGTGCACCGAGATCTTCTATGATCACGGCGACCATATCGCTGGTGGCCCCCCGGGCTCCCCGGATGAAGACGGCGACCGCTTCATCGAAATCTGGAACCTGGTGTTCATGCAGTTCGATCGACAGCCCGACGGCACCCTGGTGCCGCTGCCGGCACCCTGCGTGGATACCGGCATGGGCCTGGAGCGCCTGGCGGCGATCCTGCAGCACGTGCATACCAACTACGAGATCGACCTGTTCCAGGCACTGATCCGCAAGGCTTCCGAGCTGACCGGTACTGCTGACCTGGAAAACAAATCGCTGCGCGTGATTGCCGATCACATCCGTGCCTGCTCGTTCCTGATCGTCGATGGCGTGCTGCCGTCCAATGAAGGCCGCGGCTACGTGCTGCGCCGTATCATCCGCCGTGCCCTGCGCCATGGCTGGATGCTGGGCGTGCGCCAGCCGTTCTTCAGCAAGCTGGTGCCGACGCTGGTCGAGCAGATGGGTGAGGCCTATCCGGAACTTCCGGCGGCGGTGGACACCGTCACCCGTGCGCTGCAGGCCGAGGAAGAGCGCTTCGCTGAAACCCTCGATGCGGGCATGAAGATCTTCGAGGACGTGGCCGGCAAGGCCAACGATGGCGTGATTCCAGGCGTTGACGCCTTCCGCCTCTACGACACCTATGGCTTCCCACTCGACCTGACCCAGGACATCGCCCGCGAGCGCGAGCTGACGGTCGACATCGCCGGCTTCGATGCCGCGATGGAACAGCAGCGCGAGACCGCACGCGCCGCGGGCAAGTTCGGCGGCGGCGTGACCCTGCCGGCCGAGCTGGTGGCCACCCTCAGCCCGACCGTGTTCCTGGGCTATGACCGCCTGCAGGCCGACGGACTGAGCGTGCTGGCCCTGCTCAAAGGCGGTCGTCCGGTGCAGTCGGCCGATGCGGGTGATGCGGTCATCGTCATCACCAACCAGACTCCGTTCTACGCCGAATCCGGTGGCCAGGTCGGCGACACCGGCGTTCTGATCGGCAACGGCGTGCGCCTGGCGGTGGAAGACACCCAGAAGTTCGCCGGCCAGTTCCATGGCCACGTCGGCACCCTGTCCGAAGGCGGCCTGAAGGTCGGCGACGTGCTGTCCGGCCAGGTTGATGGCGAGCGCCGTGGCGCCACCATCCTCAACCATTCGGCAACCCACCTGCTGCACGCCGCGCTGCGCGAAGTGCTGGGCACCCATGTGCAGCAGAAGGGTTCGCTGGTCGCTCCGGACCGCCTGCGCTTCGACTTCTCGCACTTCCAGCCGATCAGCGCCGAAGAGCTGGCCGTGATCGAACGCAAGGTCAACCAGCAGGTGCGCGCCAACAATGCCGCCGAAGTGCACACCATGGGCATGCAGGAAGCGCTGGACTTCGGCGCGATGGCCCTGTTCGGCGAGAAGTACGGCGAGCATGTGCGCGTGCTGAAGATGGGTGACTACTCCACCGAGCTGTGCGGTGGCACCCACGTCAGCCGTACCGGCGATATCGGCCTGTTCAAGATCACCTCCGAGGGCGGTGTTTCCGCCGGCGTGCGCCGCATTGAGGCCGTCACCGGCCAGGGCGCCCTGGACTACGTGGACGCCGAAGAGGCCCGCCTGGCCGAAGCCGCCGACCTGCTCGGCGGCAGCGCTGCCGACGTGGTCGAGAAGATCCGTGCGCTCGGCCAGCGGCAGAAGCAGCTGGAGCGCGAACTGGAGGCCGTGAAGGCCAAGGTCGCCGCCGGTGCCACGGCCGACCTGTCCGGCCAGGCCGTCGAGGTCGCCGGTGTGAAGGTGCTGGCCGCGCGCCTGGAGGGCTTCGACGCCAAGGCCCTGCGTGATGCCATGGACCGCCTGAAGCAGCAGCTGGGCGACGCGGTGATCGTGTTGGCCGGCGCCCAGGACGGCAAGGCCGCCTTGGTCGCCGGTGTGAACGGCAGCGCAATGGGCAAGGTCAAGGCCGGGGAACTGTTGTCCCATATTGCCGGTCAGATCGGGGGCAAGGGCGGCGGACGCCCGGACCTCGCCCAGGGTGGTGGCGAGGACGGGCCCGCCCTTGCTACTGCGCTGGCTGCAGTCGTCGAATGGGTCAGCCCCCGCCTGTGATGAACCCTGCCGTCCCCCTCCTTGTAGGAGCGGGACGGCTGACGGTACCATTGCGAATCTTTTCCCTTTGTCGTGGTAGCGCTTCTTGACGGAGCGTCAAGCCGGTGGGGGATACCCTTCCACACGGTTCCATGGAGACTTACAAAAATGTTGATCCTGACTCGCCGCGTCGGCGAAACCCTGATGATCGGTGACTCGGTGAGCGTCACCGTGCTTGGCGTCAAGGGTAACCAGGTGCGTATCGGCATCACTGCGCCGAAGGACGTCGCTGTGCATCGCGAAGAGATCTACCAGCGCATCCAGCGTGGTGATGAAGCCGGTGGCACCGGTAGCGAAAATTCTGCCGAATAACGCTTTACCTTCGCACCCGATTAACGTTATGATTCACGCCCCGCTGAGGTGCAACGCACCAGGCGCGGAGAAAACCCCGGAGTGATGCCCGAGTGGCCGAAGGGGCTCCCCTGCTAAGGGAGTATAGGGTCAAAAGCTCTATCGAGGGTTCGAATCCCTCTCACTCCGCCAGATACAAAGAAGCGCCTGCAGATCCTCGATCTGCAGGCGTTTTTCTTTGCGCTTCTGCAGGATCCCGGCGTGCCATCCAGCGATCATTGATCGCTGGATGGCGGCCGAATCGGCCCTGCTCAGAGCTTCACCGTCACCCCTACCTGGAAGCCCCGCCCCGGCAGCGGCGCGATGTACTTCAGCGGCGAGTTGTGCGGGCGTGCTTCTTCATTGAGCAGATTGCTGCCGTTGACGAACACCTCCATGCCGGCGATGTAGCTGTTGCGTACCGGTAGCTCACGGCTGACCTGCAGGTCGACCAGGTTGAACGCATCCAGCGGTACTTCCTCGCTGACGTTGCGGCCGAGGTACTTCTGCGTGTCGTAGTAGGTGCTCGACACCTGCGCCTTCCAGCCTTCGCGCTGCCACCGCAGGTTGGCGCCATAGCGGTTGGTCGGCATGTTCGGCAGGTACTCGCCATCGTTGTGGGCGCGCAACGAATCGGGGTGGTCGGCCTTGTTCTTCACCAGGTCGGCGAAGGCGGAGACGTTCAACGTGCCGTAGCGGCCAAGGTCCAATACCTGCGACGCGTCGATCTCGAAGCCCTTCACCGTGGTGTCGGTCTGCTTCCAGTACTTCAGCGGCAGGCGATTGGCGGTCTGCAGTCCGGAGTAGCCGAGGTAGAGGTAGTTCTCGTACCGCATCTGGTACGCGGTGGCGGACAGCTCGAAACCGCCGAGGTGGAACAGTCCGGTCAGTTCCAGGTTCTTCGCGCGCTCCGGCTCCAGGTTCTGGTTGCCTTCTTGCTGGGTCATCACCGAATAGTGCGCATTGCTGGCATACAGCTCGTTGATTTCCGGTGCGCGCTGCGAGGACGAGTAGCGCACCTTGGCGGCGAACAATGGACCGAGCTCGACATACGATCCCAGGCTGTAGCTGTTGAGCCGGTAGTTGCGGTCCTGCAGTTTTGTGTTGGCGGCATTGCGCGCGGTCTTGAAGCGGCTGGGTTGCAGATCATGGTCAACGCGCTCGTGGCGCACGCCAGCGTCGAAACTGGCCCAGCCGAAGTCCAGCGTTTCCTTCAGGAACACCGCGTTGCTGCGGGTGTCGACGTCAGGCAGGTAGCGCAGCGAGCCGCTGCCGGTGACATCGCGCGACTGATGGCTGAAGCCGAGCACGCCGCTGAGCGGGCCGACGCGCTGGTGGCTGAGCAGCAGCTCGGCCTGGGTGCTCTCGAAATCGTAGTCGTTGGCCCGGGTGGCACCCAGCCGTTCGCCCGAGGTGTTGTCGAGCTTGGAGACACGCAGTTCGGCGCGCTCGAACAGCGGCAGCGGATCGCGCAACAGGGCTTCCAGTGCGTAGCGTTCCTGCTTGATCACCACGCCCACCGGCAATGCGTTGGCGTAGTTGGAACCGAACGACAGGTTCTGCATCGAGAACCCCGGCACGCCGTACTCGCTGTCCTTGGCATCGATGCTGACACCGACGTAACCGCGGTCGAAGAACAGGGTCGACCCGAACGCCACCTGCGAATTGCGCGCGTAACTGTTGCCCAACCGGTGGTGATAGTCGGGTGTGACATCGTTGTTGATCTGCTTCTGTACGTATGACGGCGTGCCGGCAACATAGGCCGGGTTGACCGGATTGATGTAGGTGCGGCGCTGCCAGACCGAGGTGGGATTGTTGGTGTAGAACGAGAAATCGCCGTCGGCCCAGTCCGGGTTTTCGGTCATGAACTGGTCGATGTACGGCTGCGAGGCCTTGTTGTAGAGCTGCTGGACGCGTGCTTCCTTCTGGCAGCTGTCGGCCAGCGCCGAATTGACGCCACCGCCGACCGGGAACAGATCGCTGTTGCAGACACTGGCCTTGCTGTTGCCGGGAATGTCGTAGTGCGAGATGCGCTGGCGCGAGACCTGCAGGTTGGTGGATAGATTGCGCTGGTTGTTGAAGTTCATGCGGAAGCCCTGCGCGTCGGCGGCGTTGAAGCCCTTGCGCAGGACCAGTTCCATCGACTGGTCCTTGTCTTCCATGCTGCGCGAGATCAGGCCCGAATCGATCTCCACGCTGCCACCGATCGCATTGCCGCCATAGCGCACGGTGTCGGAGGACTTGTTGACGGTGACGCTGCGTACGAACAGCGGATCGAACGGAATGTTGATGTCACCGCTGATCGCGTTCATGCCCAGGATGGACTGGCCGTCCTGCAGGATCTGCACGCGGTTGCCGCTGAGGCTGCGGATGATCGGAGCGCCCGCGTTTGGCCCGAAGGCGCTGCTCTGCACGCCGGAGACGTGTTCGAGCAGGCTGCCGAGGGTGCGGTTCTGCGCCTGCGGATTGTCGATGGTGACCCGGTTGTCGATGCGGGAAGGCTGGGTGGCCTGGACCTGCAGGGTGGGGAGGGTGGGTTCGTCCGCAGCCTGGGCGGTGTGGACGGCGAGCAGAATGGCTGCAGCAAGGAGATGGCGACGCATGACTCGATTCGTGACGTTGATGTAAAATGTTATAACGTAACGATTCGAGTCGACAAGGGTGGATTGGGCCTTGCCGAAGAGCCGGATATGGAAGAGCCGGATATGAAAGCGGCTCTCATACGGGATTCTTCACGAGCGCACATGCACAGCCCCGCCCTTGCCGACCTCGACGGCCTGGGTAGCGGCAGCGGCTTCCCGCTGTTGGCGAGCTATCTGGACTGCACGGGCCGGATGGCGCTCTATCCGCTCAGTTCCAACGTGTCGGCGGCGGTCAACATCAACAACCTGTTTGACCGCCACTACTGCTCGCAGATCGGCTTCTACAACCAGGGCTGGTACGGCGCGCCGCGAAACGTGATGTTCACGCTGAAGGTCGGCTATTGAGGCGGCAGTGGCGAGGTTCAGGGATCCAGTGGATCCATCGGGTCGATGCGAAGTGATTCGGGCGCTGGCACGAAAGTGATCGCGTACGGTGAGATGCGTGGACCGACCTTGCCGGGAACGTAGCCCAGCTCACGACGGTTGCGGTCACCGAATCCGCTGCTGGCGACCGAATCGATATGCGACGGACTGCTGACGACCAGCGCCGGTTGCTGCGGCGGTGCCTGCAGCGCGGCCAGCAACCGGGCCGCGTTGCGCAGGTTGGTGGTGGTGTGGCGCGCATACGGCTCGATGATGATCGCGTCTGCGGGAACGCCGAAGCGTGCGATCAGCGCTTCGCGCATCTGCACCGCTTCGACGCTACGGGTGCCGCGTGGATGCACGGCGCCACCGGAGACGATGATGAATGGCGCATCGCCTGCCGCGTAGCGCTGCGCGGCCGCCTTCAGGCGCAGCTTGCTGCCAGCGCTGAGCGGGGTGGTCAGTTCGTCCGGGCCCTGCCCAAGCACGATGATCGATGTGTACGGATGCGCGTACCAATCGAGCTGCCGCGCGCGCGCGAATGGCGCGGCGTTCATTCCTGCGTTGATGGGCTCGAAGCGGATCGCATCGAGGCGGTCATTGGCATCGAGCAGGCCCACCGCCACCGCGATGCTGCGATCGAATGCGGTGTAGGCCGCGCTGGCGTCGACCTCGCTCATCTGCATGGCAATGGCTACATCGGTCGCCAGGCGCGTGCTGCCTGCCGTGCCGATCGGGCCGTCGATGGCGTCGTAGCGGGGCCGCTGTCCATGGCCGTAAACGGAGAGGACGTTGTTGAGGCCCGCCAGCTCCCGCGCGATCGCCTCGGCACGCGCCGGAACCGTGGCGGCCAGCATATCGGCCTGCGCCGGTGTCCAACGTGCCGCGTCGAGTGTGCAGGCCGCGGTCCGGCAGCCGGTCATGTGCTGCGCGCGTTCGAGCATCAGGGCGCGCGCAGGCGCGGGCAGTGCGCCGTGCTTCAGCTGTACAAGGGTCGGGAACAAGCGTCCGGCCAGTGCAGCGCTGTCGCGGTCGTCGGCGGCTGCCGCAATCGGCAGCATGGCAGTCGCCAGCAGGGCGAGCGACAAGCTCAATCTTCGATGCATCACCAGCTCCTGCTGACCATCAGGCGGACGTTGCGGCCAAACAGCGGCCGTCCATAGATTGCCTCGGCCGAACCCTGGCCCGCCAGGGCATCGGTGCGGGTGTTGCCTTCGGTGAGCCCCTTCTCATTGGTGAGGTTGTCGCCTACCAGCTGTGCACCCCAGTTGCCGCGCTTCCATGAAACGCCCAGGCCCAGGGTCTGGTAGGCCGGCAACGCGGTCTGGTTGAACAGGTCGACGTAGGACTTGCCGACCACGTCGTAGCGCAGCCAGGTCTCGAACTGGTCCTGGCCGTGCTGGAAGCTGAAGGTCGGGCGGAGGTTGCCGTAGAGCTTGGGCTCGCGAACGATCTGCTTGCCGTTGACCGCGGCCGGATCGGCGCCGGAATCATTTTGCAGGCTGTCGTACTGCGGATCGCTGACCGTGATCGAGCCGGCGATGCTGAACCAGTCCAGCGGCCGGAACAGGCCGTCCAGTTCGATGCCCTTGGAGACGGCGGTGCCGATGAAGGGCACCGACTGGTCATTGCGGCCGGTGGTTGGGTTGAACGCCACGAACGAGGCATTGAGTGGATCGAACTTCGTGTAGAACGCGGTCAGGTAGAGATAGGACCGGCCGAAACCAGCCTTCAGGCCCAGCTCGTACTGGTCCAGCTGGGTCTGCACGATGGTGGGATCGATCGAGCGTGCGACCGACGAGTTGGGAACGATCTCCATGTGCGACACGCGGGCATAGGCGCCCATCGAAGGGGTGAAGTCGAAGTTCGCACCGACCGTCCAGTTGGTGGCGGACGGATCCAGGCGATGGTTCTGGACGACGCCGGTGAACCGGCGCGTGGTGTTGTCGGCGAGTGTGCCGCGATCGCCGAGGTCGACCTGGGCGGTCTGCTCTGCATAGCCTTCATAGCGGTAGCGCTCATTGCGGATACCGGCGTCGAGCTTGAAGCGGTCCGTCAGTGCCCAGGTGTCATTGGCATACACCGCGAACATGCGGGCATCGACCTTGCCGCGATTCAGGGTGGTGGTGTAACGCAGTGTGCCCTTGTCGGTGACATAGCCCAGCGGGGTGCCATCGTTGCCGTAGGCCACCAGATCCAGCAGGCGTGGCCTGCCGCGCATCTCCATCAGCATGTCCTGGTACAGGCTGAAGGACGTGGTGCCGAAGAAGGCGGTGTACGCACCGATGTTCAGATCGTGGCTGCCCCAGGCCGTTTCAAAAAGCCGTGTCGCACTGAAGTCGGCCTGGCCGGAGTAGAAGTCCGAATCCGCTGCCCGGTACTGGGCCGAGACCACCAGGCCGGAGTCGGCGTAGGGATCGTAGGCGTTGGCGCCGTTGCTGCCGGCCAGGGCGTAGCCCATCCGCGCGACACCGGCGCCGAAGGCGCTGCGGGCCGCGCCCAGATAGCTGTTGGCGAAGCTGCGTGCGTCGACCGGGTTGGTGGTCGAGTACAGTGCGTCGAAGGTATTGCGGCCCTTGGTGTAGCCGGATTTCAGGGACAGGGTCCACTCGCTGGCGGTGTTCTCGTACTGGAAGCCGATGTTGCCGAAGCGCATGTGGCGGCCGTCGGCCAGATCGCGGTTCATGCCCTGCAGGACACCGCCGCCATCGAGGTACTTGAGGTTTACGCTGCGCAGCGATGGCGAGTTCAGGGTGCCGTCGAAGTAGTCGATGTAGGGATCCAGCGGAACGCTGGGATTGCGCGGGTCGGCGACCGGAATCGGCAGGTAGAACGTATTGTGATCATCGACGAAGGTACCGCTGACCTTGAACCAGCTGGTGTCGTCGAAGTAGTGCTTGATGTTGCCGCGGATCTGCCCGCCCTTGTCGTTCGGGAAGCCGTTGTCGCGGTAGCCGTCATGCTGGCGCAGGAAGCCACCGACGGCATAGAAGGTGTCCTTGCCGAGCGCGCCCGACTGGTACGCCTCGCCGCGGTACAGGCCGGTATCGCCGATGGTCAGCTGGGCCTTGCCGTGGGTCTCTTCGGAGCCCTCGGCCAGGATGTTGTTGACGATGGCGCCGCCGCTGCTCGCATAGATCGGCGCCGGGCCACCGCGTACGATCTCCACCCGCTGGTTCATCACGTCGAAACGGTTCATGCCGTCGCCGGAATTGAAGAAGTGGCCATCCAACTCCTGGTAGAGCGGCAGGCCATCCTGCTGGAAGGCGATGAAGCCGCGATCGGTGGGAATGCCGCGCAGCCGGGTGATGTTCTGGACCTCGCCCCCGGTGGCTTCCACATGGATGCCGGGCACTGAGCCGAGCAGATCGGCGTAGCTTTTCGGCGCGAGCTTCTGCACGTCTTCGCGGCTGAGTGAATTGACGGCGAAGGATGCATCGAAGCGACGCTGGGTGCGTGCCGCTCCGGTGACCACCACCGCATCCAGCGTTGCGGCGTCGGTGCTGTCCTTGCTCTGGACCGGCGCGTCCTGGGCGGAAGCGATGCCATGCAGGGAGATCAAGGCCAGGGAGATACCCAGGACCAAGGGGTTGACGTTCATCGGAGGGCGACCATGCAGGGAAGGGGGACCCGCTGCACGGTAGGTCCGGGCGATGACGGAATTGTTTACTTCGGCGGAAATAAACAATTAAACGATGGCATCGGCACCCAGCTGATGGATGGGCAGCAGGGCCGCGCCCACCGATACCGCAGACCCTCCCAGTCGTGACACATGCACCTGCGGCAGGCGCAGGCTGTCCAGCGCACTGCTCCAGCGTGCCGGCTGCCGCAGGTATTGCCCCAAGGCGTCAAGCACCTGGCGGGGCAGTGAACCGGACAGGATCACGGCACCCGGATCGAGCCAGGCGACGCCCGTATTGGCCGCTGCGCCCAGCTGATTTCCGGCGCGTTCGGCCCAGGCACTGATGATGCCGGCATGGCTTTCCAGGCAGGCCTCCAGCTCGAACAGCGAAGGAATCCCGGCGCCGGCGTCGCGCAGGGTGCCCAGCAGGTCGATGCCCGAGGGGCGCGGTGCGTCCATGCGGAACAGGCGGCCGATATCGCCGGCATTGCCGAATTCACCGCGCATCACATCGCGCCGATGGATCACGCCACCGCCGACGCCGTGACCGACATAGAGCAGCAGCGCCGACGCGCAGCCGCGGATCAGCCCGCTGTCGTAGTACTCCGCCAACGCCGCCAGGGTCGCATCGTTCTCCACCCAGACCGGGAAGCCGAAGTAGTTTTCGAAGAACTGGTCGTTGTCGATATCGCGCCAGCCATGCAGCCAGTCCACCGCGTGCCGGCGTGCCGGACCGGTTTCGACCACAGGCCCAGGAACGGCCACGCCGAGGCCCAGGAAGCGGGCGCGCATCAGTCCGGTGCTGCTGGTGAGGCTGCGCAGGCGCTGGTCCACGCGATGGACGAAATCGCGGGGATCTGCGCTGTCGAATGCGGTGGCGTCACGGGCGATGACCTGGCCGGCGAAATCCACCAGCGCGATCTCCAGCCAACCGGGATGCACCGTGGCACCGGCGGCATAGCCACCCCGTCCAGACAGCGCCAGTGGCACCGAGGGACGCCCACGTTGGCCGTCGGACAGTTGACCCTGTTCCTCGATCACCTCAAGCATCAACAGTTCGCGCGCGAGGCGGGTCAACGCGCCGTTGTGCATGCCCAGCTGGTGGGCGATGGTGATGCGGGGAACCGCACCCATCGTGCGCAACAGCCAGATGATGCGCTTGTGGTCGGCATCCAGCGCGATCAGCGGTTTGCGGCGCAACCGCGATGTGGGAGCCAGGCTCATGGCTGCAGGCCCTCGCTACGGGGCAGCGCGCTTGGCCAGGCCAATGCGGCCAGCGCCAGCAGGCTGCCGACGGCGACCAGCGCGATCAGTGCGGCGGCTGTGCCCGGATCACCGGCCTGTATGCCGGGCAGCAGTTGGCCCAGCAGCAATGAGGAGGCGGCGATGGACAGTTTCATGGTTCCAGTGAGCAGGGCAAAACAGCTCAGGTCATCCTCGCGTCCGCTGCGGGCGGCATGGCGACGGGCGATCAGCGCGGTCCGCCGCCACAGCACCAGGCCGACGCTGGCCACAGCGGCTCCATGGGCGGAAGCACATGCAATTGCTACAGGCAGGGAGGGCCTGGCCTGGTATCCGCCGACAGCAGCGACGGCCAGCACCGACATCAACGCGATCATTCCTGTCTCGCTGTGTAGCGAAGAATGCAGGCGAAGGCAGAGCCAGGGCGCGACCACCATGCCTGCCACCATGGCGAAGGTCAGCGTCGCGCCCTGGTCGGCAAAGGGAAACAGACGCCCGGCCAGGCCAACCAGCGCCGTCTCTGCCGCTGCGGCCAGCAGAACCGGCAGCAGTGCCGGCAGGGGCAGGGCGCCGGTACCGGGCATCCTGGCTGCGGAGAGCCGTGAGGGCGTGGAAACGCAGGCGAGGGGAAGCGCGGCGCAGGTAATCAGGACGCCGATGATCATGCCGATCAGCAACTCGTTGCCACTGCCTGGGGAGGCAGGTGCGCCGACCACCCCGAACAGTGCTGCGGCGATGCACAGCTTGGAGATCGGCACCACCACAGCGCGGGTGGAGACATAGCGCATGGCCTCGTCTTCGTCGCGGGGCAGCAATGACGTCAGCGCGTTCTGGGCCACGTCGTAGACCGCATAACAGGTGCGGAACAGCAACGACGCGGCCAGCAACGGCAGCAAGGCGGACCCGTTTGCAGGACCTGGGCTGAACAGCAGGCAGGCACTGGCGGCGGTGCCAAGGCCGCCGATCAGCTGCAGGCGCAATGCGAGGCGATGCTGGTTGCGCAGGCGTGTGAACATGGCGGCCAGCAGCAGATCCAGAACACTGCTGTAGGCCAGGGAGATCGCCAGCAGCTGGCCGGTGTGGGCAGCCGACAGTCCGAGCCGGGCGTGCAGGTAGAAGCCCAGCGCGAGGTCCACGAACGACCAGGCCAGAGTGCGGGCGAAGTGGCCGGCGGCATAAAGATGCCGCAGCGAGGGCTGCGCGTTCAACGCCGTGTGGGGGAAGGATTGCCGGAGATTTGGGATCGTTCTACTACCCGTGTGTGACAGGGGCCTGACATGACGCGTGGTCGGCCATTCAGCAAGTGGCTTGCACCACAGGCCGTGGGCGCGCAGCATTCGCCTTGCTGCGCCCGGCAACGCGTCACGCAGCGCTTTCTTCACTGGAACGGAGCAACGTATGAAACTGTTGTCCGCTGTGTTGTTGTCTGCGCTTTCGCTACCTGCTGTTCCGGCACTGGCAGTGGAGGCTTCGCCCTCACCGCTGCTGGGGCGCTGGTCGCTGGATATCGCCACGTCCGCGCTGCCAGAGGCGCAACGCCCGAAGCAGGTGGTGCTCGAGTTCAAGGACGCCGGTGCGGGGCGTTGGAGTTCACATGTGGACATCGTCCTGCACGACGGCAAGACCATGAAGTCCGACGGCACGCTGGCGCTGGATGGCACGCCGGGGCCCTTGTCCGGCACCTATGGCGCAGACAAGGCCAACCTGAAACTGCCGGCGCCGAACACGCTGGTGATGCAGCTGGTGGACCACGGTACGCCGGCCTCCACCCGCATCTATACCGTGGCGGCCGACCGTACGACGATGACCGAGACCAAGGCGTTCTACGGCCACGACGGTACGCCGATCCTGCAGACCAACCTGTTCAAGCGGATGCCCTAGCGTTGCCGCCGGCACCACGCCCGCAGAACGGGCGTGGTGAACGCAGCAGCCTTACACCGCGGCCGGATCGCGCTTGCCGGTGTCGATGCCGTACTTGTCGATCGCCTCCTGCATCCGCGAGCGCTCGATGCGCCCTTCGTCGGCCAGCGACTTCAGGGCCGCCAGCACGATGAAGTGGCGATCCACTTCGAAGAACGCGCGCAGCGACTCACGCGTGTCGGAACGGCCGAAGCCATCGGTGCCCAAGGCGGTGAAGCGGCGGTCGTTGATGAAGGGACGGATCTGGTCGCCGACGATCTTCATGTAGTCGGTGGCCACCACCACAGGCCCTTGGTGGCCCCACAGGCACTGTTGCACGTACGGCACGCGCGGTTCCGCGGCTGGATGCAGCAGGTTCCAGCGCTCGGCGGCCAGGCCTTCGCGGCGCAGTTCGGTCAGGCTGGTGGCGCTCCACACATCGCTGGCGACGCCGAAGTCCTGCCGCAGAAGTTCGGCTGCGGCTTCCACTTCGCGCAGGATCGAGCCACTGCCCACCAGCTGCACGCGTGGCTGCGAGGCGGCATCGGCGGCTGCCGGATGCAGCAGGTACATGCCCTTCAGTATGCCGGCCTCGGCGCCTTCGGGCAGTGCCGGCTGCGGGTAGTTCTCGTTGAGTACGGTGATGTAGTAGTAGATGTCTTCCTGGTCGACGTACATGCGGCGCAGGCCGTCGTGGATGATCACCGCCAGCTCGTAGTTGTAGGTCGGGTCGTAGGACACGCAGCTCGGGATCACCGACGACAGCACGTGGCTGTGGCCGTCATCGTGCTGCAGGCCTTCGCCCATCAGCGTGGTGCGGCCCGATGTGGCACCGAGCAGGAAGCCGCGGGCACGTGCATCGGCTGCAGCCCAGGCAAGGTCACCCACGCGCTGCAGGCCGAACATCGAGTAGAAGATGTAGAACGGAATCGTCGCCAGGCCGTGGTTGCTGTAGGCGGTGCCGGCGGCGATCCACGAGCAGATCGCACCGGATTCGTTGATGCCCTCCTGCAGGATCTGGCCGTCCTTGGCTTCCTTGTAATAGCTCAGCTGGCCGGCATCCTGTGGGGTGTACAGCTGGCCCAGGTACGAATGGATGCCGATCTGGCGGAACAGGCCTTCCATGCCGAAGGTGCGCGATTCATCAGGCACGATCGGAATCACCAGCTTGCCCAGCTCCGGGTCCTTCAGCAGGCTGGTGAGGATGCGCACGAAGCCCATGGTGGTGGACTGGCCACGATCACCATTGCCCTGCAGTTGGGTATTGAAGATCGACAGCGGTGGCAGCGGCAGCGGATCGACCCTGGCCAGGCGCGCGGGCAACTGCCCGCCCTGGATGCGGCGGCGTTCGGCGAAGTAGGCGGCCTCGGCGCTGCCGGGTTCCGGGCGCAGATAGGGCATTTCCTCCAGCTGATCGTCGCTGACCGGCAGGTTGAAGCGGTCGCGGAAGGCGCGCACCGCATCGGTGCTCATCTTCTTCAGCTGGTGGTTGATGTTCTGGCCTTCGCCGGCTTCGCCCATGCCGAAACCCTTGACCGTCTTGGCCAGGATCACTGTCGGCCGGCCGCTGGTGTTCACCGCCTGCTGGTAGGCGGTGTACACCTTCTGCGGATCGTGGCCACCACGTGCCAGCGCCCAGATGTCGTCGTCGCTCATGTGCGCGACCAGCTCCAGCAACTCGGGGTAACGGCCGAAGAAGTGTTCGCGCACGTAGGCGCCGCTCTGCGACTTGAAGGTCTGGTAGTCGCCATCCACGCATTCCATCATGCGCTGGCGTAGCAGGCCGCTGTGATCGCGGGCCAGCAGGTCGTCCCAGCCGCTGCCCCAGATCAGCTTGATCACGTTCCAGCCGGCCGCGCGGAAGGTGCCTTCCAGTTCCTGGATGACCTTGGCGTTGCCACGCACCGGACCGTCCAGGCGCTGCAGGTTGCAGTTGACCACGAACACGATGTTGTCCAGCCGCTCGCGCCCGGCCAGCGAGATCGCCGCCAGCGATTCGGGCTGGTCCATCTCACCGTCGCCGAGGAAGGCCCAGACCCGGCGGCCCTGGTGTTCTTTCAGACCGCGGTACTCGAGGTAACGCATGTAGCGCGCCTGGTAGGCGGCGGTCAGCGGCCCCAGCCCCATCGACACGGTGGGGAACTGCCAGAACTCCGGCATCAAGCGAGGGTGCGGATACGAAGACAGGCCTTCGCGGCCGGCTTCGCGGCGGAAGTTGTCCATCCGCGCAGGATCGATGCGGCCTTCCACATAGGCGCGTCCGTAGATGCCTGGCGCTGAATGACCCTGGATGTAGATCATGTCGCCGTCGAAGGCGTCGGTGCGGCCTCGGAAGAAATGATCGAAACCCACGTCGTACAGCACTGCCGCCGATTGGTAGGTGGCGATGTGGCCGCCCACGTTGGACTGCTTGCCAGCACGCAGCACCATCACCATCGCATTCCAGCGGATCATCGCGTTCAAGCGGTGCTCGATGGCCAGGTTACCTGGATAGGCCGGCTGGCGCTCGGGTGGAATGGTGTTGACATAGGCGGTCCACGCGCGCGTATGCAGGTCGCCGTGCTGCTGCGCGTCCAGTTCGCTCAGCTGGTCGATCAGGTAATGCGCACGCGGTCGACCGCCGGCCTGCATCACCGCCTCCAGCGACTCGCGCCACTCCTGTGTTTCCAGTGGATCGGTATCGAAGGGAATGAGGACTTGATTCATGGCTGTCTCCAGAAAGCGCCAGTTGGACTTCGGCCTGGGCGACAACACCGGCAGGGCGCACAGCACTGGAGCGGGGTCGCAACGGCGGAGCCGTGACGCGAAGGGCGACCGTCGTAGTCACCGAGGAGACAAGCGTAGGCCTGGCCCTGTGCCTTCGATAGGCGGGCCCGGCTTGGGTCTCTGGCAAGCAAGGGTTGGCACGGCGCGCCGTATCATGGGCGGGCGTGCTGCGTGCGGCCGCTGATCAGGCCGGGGACAGGCCCGGGAAGAACATCGGGATGACCGCCACGCCGACGCCCAGCAGGCACCAGGCCACGATCGGCAGCCAGCCCGAGAGCTGCTGGCAGCGTTCCGGCAAGCGGCGTCCTCCGATCCACAGCAGCAGGGTGAGCAGGCCCAGCGCGTAGGCGAGGGCGACGACCACCGGATGCACGTGGACGACCCGGCTGGGTGGCCACATCTGCTGCTGGTAGGCGGTGGTGTGGGCGACCAGCAGCAGGAACATCAGGCTGCTGAGGGTATTGATGGCGGTGCGGGCGTTCATTGCGGGGCGCTCCTTGTGCCGGCTGCCGGGACAAGGCAGGGGCGGCATTCTAGCCGCTGCCTGTGGGCTGTTGAAACGCCACTGTCATCGATGGCCGTCACCCTGCAGGGCTTTCCAGCCTCGGGGTGGTTGGCCGGCCGTGAACAGCGTGAGGATCTGGGAGAAGGGCTATGCGCTGCGGCGGCGGCTGCTGCGTGGCTTCTTCCTGCGCCGCGGTTCTGCCAGCGAAGATGCCGAGGACCTCGCGCAGGAGGTTTACCTGCGGTTGCTGCGGGCCACCGGCGAGAATGCCGCAGCGATCGAGAACCCCGAGGCCTACCTGTTCACGGTCGCGGCCAATCTTGCACGGGAGCATGCACGCTCGCGTTCGTCCCTGCCGCCGCTGGAGGACGTCGACCTTCTGGCCGAAGTGCTGAAAAGCGAAGAAGACATCGAAGGTGCATTCGAGCGCGCGCAGCGCTGGAACGATATCCGCGCCACCATCGCACGGATGCCGACGACCACGCGGCGGGTGATGGAGCTGCACTACCGCGACGGGCTGGACTGCCCCGCAATCAGCCAGCAGCTGCAGGTGTCGGTGCACATGGTGCGCAAGCACATCGGCAAGGGGCTGGAGGCGTGCAGGAAGGCGCTTGGCGCCAGGGAGCACACATGAACCGGAACCCATCCCCCGTGGTCGACGACATGATCGCCTGCGAGGCCATGGACTGGTTCCTGCGCAATCGCGACGGAATGCTGGGCGAGGCCGAGCGGGGTGCATTCCTGGACTGGATGAAGCGCTCGCCGGAACACGTGCGCGCGTACATGCACGCCCTCGCGCTGCATCGGCAGGTCGGTGAGGCGCTGCAACCGCCATTGCCGGAAGAGGCGCCGCTGCTGCCACGGCAGGCTGCCGCCAAGGTGGTGCCCCTGTTCGGTAGCGCACAGGCCGCGCCGCGCGCTGCGCCGCGTCGTCGCCACGCGCGCTGGTGGGTGGCGGCTGCCGTCGCCAGTGTTGCACTGCTTGGCGTGGGCCTGGTTCCGCAGCTGATGCCCACCGACCAGCTGTACAGCGCCAACCATGGTGAACTGCGTGTGCTGGTGCTGCCCGACCAGACCCAGGTGCGGCTCAACGCGGACAGCCGGCTGCGGGTACGCATGGGCTGGTTCAGCCGCAGGGTGGAGCTGCTCCAGGGCGAGGCCTCGTTCGACATTGCACGCGACCGACGGCCGTTCAACGTGCAGGTGAACGGGCTGGAGATCCGCGACATCGGCACGGTGTTCGACGTGTCCCGACGGCTGCAGGGGACGCGCATCGGCGTGGTCTCCGGCGAGGTGGAGGTATGGAGCCAGGGCGAGGGCGCCCGGCGCCTTGCGCAACTGGGCGAAGGCCGGGTGGTACAGGTCGACGCGCGAAGTCAGGCCGTGGAGACGCTGGATGTGCCGTTGTCGATGCTGCTGGACTGGCAGCAACGCAAGGTGTCCTTCCTGGACGAGCGGCTGGATGAGGTGGCCGCCGCCTTCAACCGGCACAACCAGGTGCAGGTGCGGGTGCTGGATGAAGGTGCGGCGTCGGCGCGGCTGTCCGGCAGCCTGGATGCGCATCGCATCGGCGCGCTGCAGGCCTTCCTCGAACGCGATCCACGCTTTGTCGTCCGTCGCGAAGGCGACACGGTGCGGGTTGGCAGTCGCTGAGGGCGACGTGGCCGTGCACTGTCAGAAAAGATTCATCGAATCCGCATTCTCCACTTCGGTGGAAGCGGGCTCTTACTTGGAAGAAGCCGCTGCCGATCCGCGCAGTGGCACCTGCTGCCTTCTCTCTTCCAAGGACCCGTGATGCGCAACACGCTCTACCTGTCGATCCTCCTCGCTCTGTCTCCCTGCGCCGTTCCGCTGGCGTCCGCGGCCACTGCCGATGGCCTGGAGGCCCGCGTATCGGCGCCGATCGCAGCACAGCCCCTGTCGCGTGCGCTGGAGCAGTTGTCGCGCAGCTCCGGCGTGCAGTTCCTGTATTCGGGCAGCGGTGAAGCGCACATGGCCGGGGCGGTGCCGCGTGGTGCGACCGTCAAGCAGGCGCTTGACTCACTGCTGGCAGGGACTGGACTGGGCTACACCGTGGTTGACGGCAACGTCATCGCCATCGATCCGGCGCCCGCACGCAACGAACCGAAGCCGGTCGCGCCGAAGCCGCGCGAGGCCGAGGCAGTGGTTGCGCCGACCCTGGGCACGGTGAAGGTGATCGCCGCGCACGAGGTGATCGACCAGAAGAAGACTTCGCCGGTGATCAAGGATTCGGTGATCTATGACGAAATGGACAGCTACGGCGACGAAACCCTGGCCGAAAGCCTGATGGCCGCGCCGGGCCTGAGTGCGGTGGAAGATGCCGGCGAGCCCCGTTACGTGACTGTGCGTGGCGTGCAGGCCAACCTCAACTACACCACCATTGATGGCATTGCGATTGCCAGCGTGGGCGGCAGTGGCTCGGGTGAGCGCATGAACAACCTGCAGCTGATTCCCAGCGATATCGGTACCCGTACTGACATCTACAAGAGCTTCAGTGCAGAACAGGCGCCGGATGCGATCGGCGGTGTGATCGACATCATCAGCCGCAGCGCCTTCGACCGTTCCGGCAAGTATGTGTTCGCCGATGTGGCCGGCATCTACTCCACGGCCGAAACCAATGTCGAGCGCAGCGCCGGTGGGAACCACGAGACCCTGGGTCACTTCGGCAAGAGCGCCAAGATGGTGTTCTCCAACCAGTTCGGTGCCGACCAGGACTTCGGCATCGTTGCGGTGGCGCGCTATGAGCAGCGTTCGCGCAACAGCGTCAAGCGCTGGGTGGAGTCGAACTACTACTACAACGACACCGGCAAGTACCTCACCGACGGCACCACCGGGCCGGACGAGGCCAAGGGCTGGAACGGGCTGCGCGCGCCGGGCAATTTCAGCACCGGCACCTACACCAACTTCATCACCAATTTTGGTGGCTCGGCCAAGCTGGAATGGAAGCCATCGGATGATCCGTTCTACGCATCACTGCTGCTGTACTCGTACCGGTTCTATGAGAACTCGACGATGAACAAGACCGATCTGTACGGCAATGCCAAGTTCCCGATCCGCAACCAGACCGAGGACAGCGGCACCACCCAGATCAACAGCATCTACATCAAGAACCGGCACGACCGCTGGGACCGCAGCAACCGCGGTGCCATCGCCAGCTTCAACTGGGATATCGGTGATCGCT
Source organism: Stenotrophomonas sp. 85239_Sma (assembly GCF_056481725.1). Lineage (NCBI taxonomy): Bacteria > Pseudomonadati > Pseudomonadota > Gammaproteobacteria > Lysobacterales > Lysobacteraceae > Stenotrophomonas > Stenotrophomonas sp. 85239_Sma. The sequence goes on from NZ_CM151163.1 coordinate 1,712,011, forward strand.
CGCGGCTGACCCTGCGCGGTGGCCACACCGAAGAAACCTTCCACAACAATCAGGTCTACTGGGGGGTACGCGCCTACCCGAGCAACCTGTTCGTCGACTACGAGAATGACAGCCATGGCTTTCCCAATGCGGTGGCGGTTTCCGATTCCAGCCTGCTGACCAGCTCGGCGTTCAAGCTCAATCCTGCCCAGGCCTATATCTCGCCGCGTGATGCCAAGGAGAGCATCGACAACCTGCGCGCCGACTTCAGCTACAACATTGATGCCGATGCACGTGGCTTCGGCCTGGCTGCTGGTGCGGAATACCGCCACCTGAAGATCTGGCAGGACATCGACTTCGACTACTACAAGAGCAGCGCGACGCTGAACGATTACCTGTACCCGGGTTCGACCCTGCTGGGCAGCGTGCCGGGTTTCCCGCTGATCGACAACCGCAAGTGGAACGAGGAACTGCTGCCGGAACTGGGCAACAACAATGCGGCGTATCCGAATGCCAACTTCACCAGCGACTACAAGTACGTGGAGGACATCACCAATGCCTACGTCTCCGCGCACTACGCCTGGGACAGGCTGCTGCTGATCGGCGGCCTGCGCTACGACCACACCCGCTTCGATGCCTACAGCCCATTCAGCGATGATGGCGGCGCTACGTATACCTCCGCCTTCCGCAACACGAGCGGTGGCTACAACAACCTGCTGCCCTCATTGAATGCGACGTTCAAGCTGAGCGAGGACCAGCGCCTGCGCTTCTCCGCCAGCCGCACGCTGGGCCGGCCGACGCCGAGCAACATCGCCCAGGCCACCAGCACCAGCTGTGGCGATGACGAGGAGGGCAGGGGCTTCTGCACCATCAAGCAGGGCAATGCCGATCTGCAGCCGCGCCGTTCCACCAACATCGACCTGGCGTGGGACCTGTACTTCAACGGCAACAACGGCCTGGTCTCGGTCGCGCTGTTCGACAAGGTGATCAAGGACGACATCTACACCCTGACCACCTTCGAGAACGTGGGTGATACCCGCTACCGGGTGACCCAGCCGATGAACACCGATGAGTCCAGGCTTCGCGGCGTCGAGTTCGCAGTGGCCAACCGCAACCTGCAGTGGGGCCGCCAGCGCTTCGACATGTACTTCAATGCCACGCGGCTGGATGGCCAGACCAACTACCGCATCAGTGATGGCACCGAGCGTCGCCTGGACCGCCTGCTGTACCAGCCGGACTGGTCGCTCAATGGTTCGGTGATCTGGCGCATGCCGTGGAAGAGCGCGCAGCTGCGCCTGTCCGGCACCTACCGCAGCCGGATGCTGGTCGACTTCGGCGATACGCAGTGGCTGGATTCGTACTACGACCCGTACATGACCTTCAACATGGCCTTCAGCCACAAGGTCAGCAGGCACGTGACGCTGAAGTACGAGGCCAAGAACCTGTTCAACACCCAGCCGACCTACAGCACTGGCCCCAATGGGCGCTTCCGTACCGAGATCGACGACTACGGCCGCTTCTTCTACTTCCACATCATCTATAACTGAGGACGCAGCCGTGGATACGATCAATCGCAGGCGATTCCTGGCCCTGGCTGGCCTGTCCGCCGCCGGCGCCTGGATGGGTACGGCGCGCGCGCTGGCCGCACGGGCCGATGCCACCGCGTTGAACCCGCGCAACCTGCTGGCCTCGCCGCGGTTTGCCAGCTCTCCGTTCACCCTGGGCGTGGCCTCGGGTGATCCTTCGGCCGATGGCATGGTGCTGTGGACACGGCTGGCGACCGAACCGCTGGTGTTCGGCGGTGGCATGCCGACCCGGCCGATGGTGGTCGAATGGCAGTTGGCTGCAGACGAGCGTATGCGCAGGGTGGTGCGCCAGGGTTCGGCGATGGCGCATCCCGAGCTGGGCCATGCCGTGCACGTGGAGCTGGAAGGACTGGCACCGGGCCGACCCTACTGGTATCGCTTCACGGTGGGCGGCCATGCCAGTGCGGTGGGTTGCACGCGCACGCTGCCCGCAGCCACGACGGCGGTGGATCGGGTGCGCTTCGCGGTAGCGGGCTGCCAACACTACGAAGAGGGCCACTACACCGCGTGGCGGCGCATCGCCGAGGAACCGCTGGATTTCGTTTTCCACTATGGTGACTACATCTACGAGGGCGAAAGCCAGCCGGGCCTGCGGAAGATGAACGGACAGCCGTTCACCAACCTGCGCAATCATGTCGGGCCGCAGACCTACACGCTGGACGACTACCGCCGCCGCTACGCCCAGTACAAGAGCGATGCCGACCTGCAGGCCGCACATGCGTCTGCACCGTGGTTCATCACCTTCGATGACCATGAAGTGGACAACAACTGGGCCGGTGCCGAGGACCAGGACGACACGCCCAGCGAAGTCTTCCTGCTGCGCCGCGTGCAGGCTTTCCAGGCGTACTACGAGAACATGCCACTGCGACGATCGGCGTTTCCGCGCGATGGCCACATGCAGATGTACCGGCGTGCGCGCTACGGCACGCTGATGGACCTGCACCTGCTCGACACACGCCAGTACCGCAGCAAGCAGGTGAACATGGCGCTGCGTGAGGAAGTGGAATCACCGGCGCGCAGCATTGTGGGTGCGAAGCAGGAGCGATGGCTGTTCGACGGCCTGGCCGATGCCACGCCGCGCTGGCACACCATCGCCCACCAGGTGGCACTGGGCAACTACATGCGCGAGAAGGACGGGGCGGTGCAGTCGTCCGATGACCAGTGGTCGGGTTATCTGGACAGCCGCCGGCGCCTGCTCGACCACATCCAGGAGGTCGGCTTCGGCAACGTGGTGACCGCCTGTGGCGACGCGCACCGGCATTACGCCAGCGACCTCGTGCAGGACCATCGTGATTCGGGCGTGGTCTCCAGCGAATTCCTCGCCACCTCGATCAGCTCGGGCGCCGATGGACAGGGCGTGGACGCGTATGCGCAGAATCAGCTGCGGCACAGTCCGCACCTGAAGGCGACCATCGACAAGCGCGGCTATGTGCTGTGCGATGTCACCCGCGATGCGTGGATCGGCGACATGAAGACGCTGGATGCCGTGATGCAGCCGAATGGCGCGCTGCAGAGCTGGAAACGCTATGCGGTGGAACACGGTCGGCCGGGGCTGCAGGAGGCCTGATCAGTACAGCCGCACTGTAGGGCCGAGCCTGGGCCCGGCTCTACAGAGATCCATCAATCGTGTTCGAAGCGCAGCGGTTCGCTGCCCATCGCCGGGTCGCTGGTGCCGGGGCGTCCATCCTCGGCCCGGCCTGCCAGGCGCAGCACGCTCTCACCCGCGCTGACGCGCAGGTCATACCAGCCGGCGGTAGGCATCGCATCCCACGCCAACGATGTCTCTGCATGTGCGGGCAGTGCCAGCGTCTGCTCGGGCATGTGCCCGGCATAGGCACCGGCATGCACGCGCACCTGTTGTGCGCTGTCACCCAGGTTGCGCAGGTTCAGCCGCAGCTGGTCGTCCGCACGCTCGACCGCCGCCTGCACGGCGGGTGCCTTGGCCGCCCCCTGGAAATGGCGGTGGAAGCCGTTCGGGCCCAGCAGCCACAGGTCGTAGCGACCGTGTGCATCCAGCGGCCAACGCGCCTGCAGTGGCATGCCCGGCACCAGCGTATAGCGGCGTGGCACCGCATCCAGCCTCAGCCGGTCGTAGACATGCAGCACCGCCGCCGCACCTTCGCAGGACAACCTCAGGTCCACGCCCGAGGCGTCGATCGCAGCAATCGATGCCTGCGGCCGGTAGGGCAGGGCGCGCGCTGGGCGTACGCCGCTTTCCTGTTTCGCCGGCTTCAGTCCGTCAGGCAACGTCGGCACGGTGCGTCCCGGCAGGGCGGCGGCACGTGCGGCCACCGCGCTCACGTCGGGCAGGCCGCGTACGAACGGTCGGGTATCGCGCTGGGCGAAGTCGAAGGCATTGCTCAGGTCACCGCAGACCGCGCGGCGCCAGGGCGAGATGTCCGGTGCAGCCACGCCGAAGCGGCGTTCGATCAGGCGTATGACCGAGGTGTGGTCGTACACCTGCGAATCGACCCAGCCACCGCGGCTCCAGGGCGAAATCACGTACAGCGGCACGCGCGGGCCCAGCCCATACGGACGGCCGCGCAGTTCGGCCGCGTCGTACTTTTCGTCGCCCGGGGCCGGATGGTGGTGGTACTCGCCCTCGGTGCTCACCGAGGACGCACCCGCCCAGCCCCCGCCCACCGGCGAAGGCGGTGCCGGTGGCGGCATGTGGTCGAAGAAGCCGTCGTTCTCGTCGAACATCAGCAGCAAGGCGGTGCGGCTCCACACTTCCGGATCGGCAGTCAGCGCATCCAGCACGCGCGCGGTATAGGTCGCGCCCTGGGCCGGGCTGGAGGGGCCGGGATGCTCGCTGCCGGCCGCGTCGGCGATGATGAAGCTGACCTGTGGCAGGCGTCCGTCGATGACGTCCTGGCGCAGCTGCGCCAGTCCACGCGTGCTGACCCCGCGTGCGCGCAGCTGCGGGTCATGACCGGGTGCAGCGCGGTAGGCCTGGCGGAACGCCTCGAAGCCAGCCAGCGGGTTGTCGGTGAAGTTGTCGGCCATGTCCTGGTAGATCTGCCAGGAAACGCCTGCCTTCTGCAGGCGTTCGACATAGCTGGTCCAACGGTATGACGCCGGATGCCCGCCATGTTCCGGGAAGTTGTCGTGCGAGTTGGCGATCACCGGGCCACCGGCGCGCGCGGCGGCATCGTTGTGGCCGGTCCACAGGAACACCCGGTTCGGGTTGGTTCCGGCCTGCATCGCGCAGTGGTAGGCGTCGCAGATGGTGAAGGCATCGGCCAGGGCGAACTGGAACGGCAGGTCGCTGCGCTGGAAGTAGCCCATCGAGTGGTTCTGCTTGGCCTTCGGCCATTGCCCCATCCGTCCGTGGTCCCAGGCCCGCTGTGCATCCGGCCAGGTGTGCGGCGTGCCTTCCACCCGCATGTAGCCGAAGTGCGCAGCGGTATCCAGCGGGAACGGAGCGATTTCACGCTGGCCGTTGGCATCGGGTTGCAGCCACAGGCTGCGCGCGCGGCCGCCGGCCTGCAGTGCCTGCGCCGGAGCGACGAAGCGATCGCCGAAACCCCGTACACCCGGCAGTGTGCCGAAATAGTGGTCGAACGAACGGTTCTCCTGCATGAACACCACGATGTGCTGCAGGTCTTCGAGGCTGCGTGTCTGCGCGGCGGGGGCGATCGCGGCGGCCCGGGCGATGCTGGGCAGCAGCGGGGAAAGGCCGGCGGCAACGCCGGCCTGCAACAACCGGCGTCGGCCGATATCGGTCACGGGCTCACTCACAGGTCCACACGGAAGGAGATGCCGACGGTGCGCGGGGCGCCGATGAAGGCGTTGTCGCGGCCGTCCACCCCTGCAAGATACCGCTTGTCGGTCAGATTGCTCACCACCAGGTTGGCGCCCATCCCCTTCAGGCGCGGCGACAGGCCCTGCAGGTCGAAGCCGATGTTGGCGTTGAACACCGTGGCCGAAGGCAGCTTGTTGACGTTGGCGGCATCGAGGTAGCGCGTGCCCAGGTAGCGACCGGACAGGCCGAAGTTCCAGTTCTCACCCTGCCAGTCCGCCGACAGCACCAGGGTCTGTTCGGGCTGGCCGATCACCTTGGCGCCGTCGACGATGCCCAACTGGGTATCACGTGCGGCGTCGCCACTGCCCAGGTACTTGGAGCGGTTGTAGGTATAGGCAGCGTTGAGTCGCCAGCCGTTGTCCCAGCCGTAGCCGAAGGCGGCCTCCAGGCCGTTGCTCTCCACGCCGCCGAAGTTCTCGTAGACGCCGTCGGTCTCGCCCAGGTAGTCGATGCCGCTGACGAATCCGGCCGGCAGGTAGACGATGCGGTTGTCGAACTTGATGTTGTACAGGGTGACCGAGGCGGTCAGCGGCCAGCGGCTGATGCGCATGCCTACTTCGATGTTGTCGGCGGTCTCCGGCTCGACGTTACGGAAGCGCTGCGGGTCGGTCTCGCCGAGAACGCCGGAAGGAATGGCGGCGAAGTTCTGCGAGAAGCCAGCGAACAGCTCCATGCCTTCCACGCCCGGCGCCCAGGTGAAGCCGGTGGACAGCAGCGGGTCGGACTTGGAATCGGATTTGACGTGCTCACTGGCACCGATCACGCGGCGGCGCGACTGGTCGACGAAGAACTGCTTCACGCCCAGGCGTGCACTGAACGGGCCGAAGCGGGCCACGTCCTCGACGTAGTACATCTGCTCGTCGACCTTGTACTTGTCCTCGAACTGGACCCAGTAGGGCTGGTGGTCGAAGCCGATGTCCTGGCCGACGTTGAGCAGGCGATGCCAATCGCGGCGGGCAGAGCGGTCCAGCTTCTCCACCCACAGGCCGCCGCGGATCGTGTTGTCGACCGCACCGAAGGTCTGCCGCCACTCGACGTCGGCGGTCACGCCCATGCGGTCATTGTCATAGTGGGTGTGGCGATACGACTGCGCGCCCAGCACGTTGCCGGCATAGCAGTTCGGATCGTACTCGGCAGTGAAGCCCAGCCGCGGCGTGCAGCTGGCCAGGCGCTGCGCAGCGCTGCCGTCGGGATTGACGAAGAAGATCTGGCCGCGGTTGCTGCCTCCATACACGGTCTTTCCACCGATGTACTCCGACTCGGGGCGGCCGGCACCGTCATCGCTGACCTGCGCCAGGTAGGGTGGCAGCCAGTCGCCACGGCCTTCCATGCGGTGCCCGTAGGCCGCCACCGAGGCCTTGAAGCCGTTGCCGCCGTCGAAGGCCGCGCGCAGGTAGCCGAAGGTGTTCTCGCGCAGCGCACGCGAGCCGGAACGGTAGTTCTGGTCCAGGTAGGGAATGCCGGTGAGGGTGCCGACCAGGTTGTCGCGGTCCGGATTGGTGGCGAAGCCCTTCGGCGAGACGCTGGTGTACTCCGGCTCGTCGGCATCGTTGTAGGACAGGTAGCCGGTCAGCGTCCAGCGATCCAACTCGGTGATGAACTTGCCGGCGATGTGGTCGTTGCTGGTCTTGCCGCTGCCGTCGATCCAGTCATGCACGCGGGCCGAAGAGGCACTGACCCAGGCGCGCGTATGGCCGCCCAGCAGGCCAGTGTCGTAGCGCACGTAGTACTTGCGTGCTTCGTTGTCACCGGCACCGACCACGAAGCGCAGGCGGCTGTCCTGCAGCGGATCGCTGGTGAGGAAGTTGAGGGTGCCGCCCAGCGCTTCGTTCGAGCGCGAGGAAATGTCGGCGGTGCCCTGGCTGACCTCCACCGTTTCCAGATCGAGGGTGTCGATGTAGCGGTTGGCCAGCGAACCGCCGCCGTAGCCCGAGCCTCCATTGGGCAGGCCGTCGATGGTGGTGCCGATCTGCTGGGTATCGCGGTTGGTGACGAAGCCGCGCATGCTGATCTGCGTGCCCCACACCGACGAACCGGTGGCGTCGGCTTCGCTGACCACCACCCCGGGTACTTCGTTGAGCGCGTCGTTGACGCTGCTCATCACGGTCTGCCGGTTCAGTGTTTCCGCGCGCACCGAGGTCTTGGCGTAGCTGGTGGCCTGGCCGATGACCTGCACCTGGTCGAGGGTACGCGCCTCGCTGCTGCGCGCCTCGGCCGCCGCGCCCTGCGGTGCTTCGGCCAGGGCGTCCAGTGCGGGGGCGATCAGCAGGGCAAGCAGGGAGACACGGGGAAAGCGCGCGAACGTTCGCATCGAGACCGGACCTTCAGGGGTGGGAAGCCCCGGAGTGTCAGCAATGCCAATGACATCGGCATGACGTGAATATGCAGGAACCGTGTTGTGGGACGGCCGGCACCCGCCACTTGCTTCAGTAGCGCGCGTCCTTGGGTTTCGGGTCGCGCGGCCAGTCCTTGGCCTTGTTGGCGAAGTCCGGCCGCGGCTGGTTGATGAAGTAGCTGGCGATGTCCACCGCATCCTGGTCGGGCATCACCTGCTGCCCCAGTGGCGGCTCGCGGCTCACCGCCGGCGGCATGTTGTGCTTGACGAAACCGGCCGCTTTGTACAGGCGCGCCATGCCGGCGCCAATGTTGAAGCTGTGGTCGCCCCACAGCGGCGGGAAAGCGATGTCTCCGCTGGCGTCGCGCCGGCCTTCGCCGTTGTCGCCGTGGCAGGCAGCACACTGCGCGGCGTACAGTGCCTGGCCACGGATCGGGTCCGGCGTCAGCGTGTTGTTGATCGGCCCTTCGCTGGGAGCAGCCACGCGCGCGCCGTCCGGCACCGGGCTGCTCAGCCATGCCATGTAATCGAGCATCGCGCGCATCTGTGGCGAGTCCTTCGGCAAGGGCTTGCCGTTCATCGAACGCTGCAGGCAACCGTTGATGCGCTCGGTCAGCCCGATGACCTTGCCGGGGCGCGGCATGTAGCGCGGATAGGCACCACCACCGGTATTGAAGTAGTGGTTGCCGAAGGGCCTCTTGCCCTCGGCCATGTGGCATGAATTGCAGTTCAGATCGTTGCCGACGTTGTCCGGCAGCAGGCGCGCGGTTTCGTTGAGGATGCGGCGGCCGAGCATCACCGATTCGGCATTGCCCAGCCCGGCGATCTCCTCGGCGCTGGGTGCGTGGTAGTGCCCGACCACCTTGCCCTGCGCATCGAGGATATCGATCGTGCTGGCTACGGCAGCATCCAGGTCCGGGTACAGGTGACGGTAGGCGAGGGCGCTGGCACCGGCCAGCAGCACCACGGTGATCGCACTACCGATCAGCCGGCGGGAACGTTTGCGCGAGCGCTTCATCGTGCAGTCTCCTGCGGAACGTAATGCACCGGCTTGTCGCGCACCACCCGGCGCATGCGCGCCACATCGACCTCGCTCACCGCGCCGGCCTGGTTGCCCCAGCTGCTGCGGATGAAGGTCAGGATCTGTGCCAGTTGTGCATTCGGCAGCTGCTCGAAGCCAGGCATGGTGAAGGCCATGCGGTCGTGCGGGGTATGCGGCGTGCGTCCGCCGATCAGGGTCACCTGTACCAGTGAACTGGGATCATCGGCGAACACGATCGAGTTGCCGGCCAGGGCCGGATAGACGCGGGGCATGCCACGACCGTCGGCACGGTGGCAGGCCTGGCAGTGCTCGGCATAGGCGAGCGAACCGGCAACACGGTAGTCGCCGCTGCGCAGTGCGGCCGTGGTGGTGTCGGTACCGGGTGACCACTGGGCACTGCGGCCCTCACGCGCGGGCAGCTGTTTCAGGTAGCGCGCCATGGCCAGCAGGTCAGCGTCGGACAGGTACTGCGTGCTGTGCTCGACCACGTCGGCCATGCCACCGAAGGCCGCCGAGCGATCGGTGCGTCCGGTACGAAGGAAGTCGACGATCTCACCCTCGCTCCAGCTGGCCAGGCCGGTCGATTCATTGCGCAGGTTCTTCGCGTACCAGCCTTCCAGCACCGAGCCGGACAGGAACTGGCGGCTGCCATCATCGGCCATCGCCTTTTCCTGGAACGCCAGCCCGCGTGGCGTGTGGCAGGCGCCGCAGTGGGCCAGGCCTTCCACCAGTTCGGCGCCGCGCTGCTGGACGGCATCCAGCGCTGGATCCGGGCGGAAGCTGCGCGGGCGTGCAAACAGCATTTGCCACCAGGCCAGTGGCCAGCGCATGTTGGCCGGCCATGGAATGGTGCTGTCGGCGTTGTCCTGTTTCACCGGCTGCACCGAACCCATGAAATAGGCGTACAGCGCCTTGATCTCGGCATCGCTGGCGATCACGTACGAGGCGTACGGCATCGCCGGATACAGCGGCTGGCCATCATGGCGGATGCCACGGCGCACCGCGCGTTCGAAGTCGGCGTAGTCGTAGGCACCGATGCCGGTGTCCGCATCGGGCGTGATGTTGGTCGAGTAGATCGTGCCCATCGGTGTCTGCATGCCCAGGCCACCGGCGAACTGCTTGCCGCCCGGCGCGGTGTGGCACGCCGCGCAGTCGGCGGCGCGCGACAGGTACTGCCCCTGCGCGATCAGCGCCGGGTCGTGGATGTCGACCTGCGCCATCTGCCGCGGTGCGAACCAGTAGGGCGTGCTGCGGGCGATGCCGTAGGCGGCGGCCACCGTGGCGGCCAGGGCAATGGCGAGCTTGAACGAGGTGCGCATGGCGGCACTGTGGGCAATCCCGCATGCGTGTTCATTGATCCGGATCAATGACTGAACGGATACGGCTTGTACACCAAGCTGAATCGTTCCTGCGCTGTCATCAAGTCGTCATCCGTGCGCGATAGATGACCGGCCTATCGGGGAGTTAACGTCTCGGCCTGCCTGATTCACCCCTATGACGTCATATGAAACGCCTGCTGCTGTTGTTGCTGGCGTGCGCCGGCCTGTGGCTGGCTGCATGCTCCTCCTCGATGAATGCCGCATCCACCTCGCTCGCCGATCGGCTGATTGCGCCAGGTGGTGTGTCGACCCTGCTTGATCGCCCGCGCATCGCCGCGGCCATTGCCGAACTACCGAACCGCCATGGCTTCGCGCCGGGCCGCGATGGGGTGCCGATCTTCTGGCGTGTGTTCGATCCCGGCGATTACGGCGCGCGTTACCACTACCTGCCGCAGCGCCACGAGAACGGCCTGCCGCTGGATACCGGCCTGCGCGTGGCCGTGCCGCAGCCGTTCCAAGCGCAGGCGCCGCGCGGCACCGTGGTGCTGCTGCATGGCTGGATGATGAATGGTGATTCGATGCTGCCATGGTCGCTGCAGCTGGCCGAATCCGGCTATCGCGTAATCACCCTCGACCTGCGCAACCATGGCCAGTCCGGTGCCGGCCCCTCCGGCTATGGCACCTATGAATCCGATGACGTGGTCGATGTGATCGGTGAGCTGCGCGCGCGCGGCGAAGTGACCGGGCCGCTGTACCTGTTCGGTGTGTCCTACGGCGCGGCCACGGCGGTTTTCACCGCCGACAAGCTGGGCGACCAGGTGCAAGGCGTGGTGGCGATGGAATCGTTCGCCAACGCTGGCGTGGCGATCCGTACCATGATCCCGCACCTGATGGGGCTGCAGCCGGAGGGCCTGAAGGCGCAGGCGGTGGCCTCGTACGCGCGCTGGCGCTATGGCGGCCAGGACATCAACCAGGTGATCGCCGCCGCCAGCCGCCGCATCGACGTCGATCTGGACCGCGTGGACGTGGCGCGTGCGCTGGCCGATACCCACGCCTGCGTGCTGCTGCTGCACGGGCAGGGCGATCAGCATATCCCGGTCAGCCAGGGGCGCGAGCTTGCGCAGGCCAACCCGCGCGCGCACTACATCGAAATGCGCGGCGAGGACCACATCACCCTGCCGTTGCGGCTGGACCTGCTGGCGGGAGTGGTCGATGACTGGATGGCGCGCGACGAGCACCATCCGCAGGGTGCCTGCCCGGCCCCACAGCTGCCTGCCCAGGCCGAGTGGCTGGCGCGCAGCTGAGAAAAAGGGGACGGAGGGGATTAAGTCGTTTCCCGCACACTTGCGCTAGAAACGACTTAATCCCCTCCGTCCCCTTTTTCTGTCAGGCCACCCGTCTTGCCAGCGAGCGCGCAGACGCCGCGACGCCCAGCAGCAGCGCGGCCACGCACAGGAAGGCGAAGCCGAGGCTGGTGGCGTGTGCCAGTGCGCCGATCGCTGCCGGGCCGGCGAGGATGCCGGCGTAACCCAGCGTGGTCACCGCGGTGATGGCGATGCTCTCCGGCATCACCCGCTGTTGCCCCGCCATCGAGAACAACGCCGGCACGATGTTGGCGCAGCCCAGCCCGACCAGTACGTAGCCGGCCAGCGCCACCGGGAACGACGGTACCAGCGTGGCCAAGGTGAAGCCGGCTGCAGCGGTGATGCCACCGATGACCAGGGTGCGGGTCCGGCCGAGGCGCTCGACGATGCCGTCGCCGAGCAGGCGCATCGCGGTCATCGCCAGGGTGAACAGCGCGAAGCCGGCACCAGCCTGGTCACGCGGCACCTGCCGCACGTCGGTGAGGAACACCGCGCTCCAGTCCAGCATCGAGCCCTCGGCGAGGAACACCACGAAGGCCAGCACGCCGATGAACAGCACCACGCCGTGCGGCAGCGCCAGCAGTGGGCCTTCGTGCAGTATCCGTTGCGGGCGCCAGTGCGGTGCCGACAGCACCGCGACCAGCAGCAGTGCCGCCACCGAAACCAGCGCGGCCAGCCACAACGGCGTACCCAGGATCAGCAGGCCGGTCATGCAGCCGGCACCGACGAAACCGCCGATGCTGTAGAAGGCGTGGAAGCCGGACATCATCGCGCGCCCTGCATCGCGCTCGACCGCTACGGCCTGCATGTTCATCGCACAATCCAGTGCACCGACGCCGGCGCCGAACACGAACAGGGCCGCACCCAGTGCCACCGGCGAGGGCGCCAGCACCAGCAAGGGCAGGGCACACAGCATCATCGCGCAGGTGATCACCATCACCCGGCGGCAGCCCAGCCGCCCCGTCAACGCACCTGCCAGCGGCATCGCCAGCAACGAGCCCAGGCCGAGGCACAGCAGTACCGCGCCGAGGCTGGCATCGGACAGCCCGGCCTTGGCCTTGGCAAAGGGCACCATCGGCGCCCATGCGGCCGTGGCGAATCCGGGAATGAAGAAGGCGGCGCGGGTGGCGTGCTGCTGGGCACGTGGGGATGAAGGCGTCATGCGCGATGCGAAGCTCCAAGGATCATCCATGAAAACGTTTTCAGGCCGTGTCGGCAAGTGCCATACGTGACATCGGGTGACGCATACGAATGCAGTGACCTGAACACGTGACCCGAGATTGACGCACCGTGCGGACAGTGGCGACACGGTCGGCATTCCGCCGGCCGCTGTCGGAGGCCTGTACATGAGCACGACGGTGGTGATCCGGAAGGCGCCGCTGGCCAGTACGTCCGGTGATGTTCTGCACAGAAGCGCCCGCGATGTCCTGCAGCATCGCGGGCGTTGCGGTTACAGCGGCAGGTCGAACACCAGCACTTCGGCATCATTGCCGTTTTCCAGGGTCAGCTGTGCTTCGTCGCTGACCTGCAGCGCATCACCGGCTTCCAGGGTGATGCCATTGACCTGCAGCTGGCCGCGGGCTACCTGCACATAGGCGCCACGGCCGTTGCCGAGCGCGTGGTGCAGCTTCTGGCCACCATCGAGGATGGTGGCGAAGATGCGGGCATCCTGGTGGATGCGCAGCGAACCATCGGCACCGTCTGGCGAGGCGATCAGGCGCAGCTGGCCGCGCTTGGTCTCCGGCGCAAAGTGAGTCTCCTCGTAGGACGGCGTGATGTTCTCGGTGTCCGGGAAGATCCAGATCTGCAGGAAGTGCACGGTCTCGTCGGCCGAGTGGTTGAATTCACTGTGGCTGACACCGCTGCCGGCGCTCATGCGCTGCACGTCGCCGTAGCGCAGCACCGAGCCGGTGCCCATCGAGTCCTTGTGCTCCAGCGCGCCGCCCAGCACATAGGAAACGATCTCCATGTTGCTGTGGCTGTGGGTGCCGAAGCCCTGGCCGCCAATCACTTTGTCTTCGTTGATCACCCGCAGCGGGCCGAAGCTGACGTAGCGGGGGTCGTAGTAGTTGGCGAAGGAGAAGGTATGGCGCGAGGACAGCCAGCCATGCTCGGCCAGGCCACGGGTAGCGCTCTTGCGGATCTGCAGCATGATGGAATCTCCTTGTTCGATGTTTTCGATGGGGCGGGGTGGGCTGGTAATCGCCGTGTTTCCCCGTTGGAGAGAAGTATCCGCTTGCGCCTGGGGTTTGAAAAACGGATAGTTTTGACAGCCATCATCGAAAAATTCGAATGCTCAAGCTCAGCCTCGATGCCCTGCAGATCCTGGACGCCATCGACCGCCGCGGCTCGTTCGCCGGCGCCGGCAAGGCCCTGCACAAGGTGCCTTCGACCATCTCCTACACCGTGGCCAAGCTGGAGGAAGACCTCGGCGTCCAGTTGTTCGACCGCGTCGGCCCGCGTGCCGAACCGACCGAGGCCGGACGCGCCCTGCTGGACGAGGGGCGGCATCTGCTGCGTGCGGCCCGCGAGCTGGAGCTGCGGGTGCGCCGGGTGGCGTCGGGCTGGGAGACCGAACTGACCCTGGCGGTGGACTCGGTGTTCCCGACCTGGCTGCTGGGGCCGGATATCGCGGCGTTTCGTGAGGCGGAGGCGCCGACACGGCTGCGGCTGATCGGCGAGGCCCTGTCCGGCACCTGGGAGGCCCTGCTGGACCGCCGCGCCGACCTGCTGGTCGGTGCACCGGGCGAGGGACCCAGTGGCGGCGGCTATGTGGTCGAGCCGCTGGGCACGGTGGAGTTCGTGTTCGCGGTCGCGCCGGATCATCCGTTGGCCAACGTGCCGGGTGTGCTCGGTCGCGAGCAGCTGGTCGAGCATTGCGCGATCGCCGTTTCTGATTCGGCGCGGCGGCTGCTGCCGCGCACGGTGGGCCTGTTGATGGGGCAGGAGATGCTGACCGTACCGGACATGGCCAGCAAGCTGAAGCTGCAATGCCAAGGCGTGGGCTTCGGCTTCCTTCCCGAGCCGTGCGCGCGCGCGGCGGTGGCGCGGGGCCAACTGGTGATCCGCGAGGTGGAGGAGCACAAGCCGGAGGAAACCTTCTGGCTGGCCTGGCGCACCGGTGAGGATGGCGCCGCACTACGCTGGTGGCGCGAGCGCCTGCGCAGGCCTGGGCTGTTGTCGCAGTGGTGGCAGTCAATGGCCAGGGGGTAGGGGTACGGCAGGGCTGCGCCCTGCACCCGCTACGAGCTGGAGCAACAGCAACAGCAGAAGCTGGTTTCCTGTGGGGAGGCGGGGTGGGTCCGGTTGCGGGGGCCGCTGCAAGTACGTCCATGTAAGCTCGGTCGCCGCATCCATGCGGCTCACGCCCCCGCAACCGGACCCACCCCGCCTTCGACAGTTTTCCGCGATCTGTCGGAACGGCGTACTGCTCTGGCAGGTGTCGACCTTGGTCGACACGGTAGATCCACGCCATGCGTGGATGCTCTTCTCTTCGATCAATTATCGAAATACTCGAACTCGATGGAGATTCATCCACGCATGGCGTGGATCCATCAGATCGCGGGAATCTGTCAGGGGTGGGGCGGTGTCGGAGTGCGGGGTGTCAGCCGCATGGGCCGGAGGCATGCCTTGGGCGGGTTGGGCAGGACGCCCAACCCCGGTCTTGCCGTGTGCGCAGGACTGCGCACACGAGCAAGCGGCTGCCAAGCCTACAGGGACGTACTTGCGGCGTCCCCGCACTCCGACACCGCCCCCACCAACCCACGGAATGCCAGCTTTTGCTGTTGCCGTTGCCTTGGCTTGAAGCATCTGGAGGTGCAGGGCGCAGCCCTGCCGAAAAACACAAAAAAAAACAGCAGGTCGAGGCCTGCTGTTTCGGTGTAATGGTGCGCCCGGAGAGATTCGAACTCCCGACCGCCTGGTTCGTAGCCAGGTACTCTATCCAACTGAGCTACGGGCGCCAATTACATAAACTTGTTGTGCTGACTGTGTATGGTGCGCCCGGAGAGATTCGAACTCCCGACCGCCTGGTTCGTAGCCAGGTACTCTATCCAACTGAGCTACGGGCGCGCGGTACACAATCAACGTGTTGCCAAATTTTACTGCATTCCCAGCGGCGGATGCTGGAAACCTGTCGAGTGGTGCGCCCGGAGAGATTCGAACTCCCGACCGCCTGGTTCGTAGCCAGGTACTCTATCCAACTGAGCTACGGGCGCCCTGCGACAGGAGCGGAATTATGCGGATGTCGGCGCGCATCGTCAACAGTTTTGTGAAAATTTTCATCCAACTGAATGAAAAAACTGTCAGCCACGGCGTCCGGGGCCTTCAGCCAGGCGAAATGATCCGCGCGCGTGCGCAGTTCCTGCGCGGACAGCACGCGCAGCTGCGCGTCCACATTCGGCAGCTTCGCCAGCAACGTCTGCATCGATCCGGTCGGTGCCAACCAGTCGTGCTCCATCAGCACCGCCTGCGCGCTGCCATGCACGCGCGCCATCTGCGCATCGAGGTCTTCGTCCATTCCGACTGCGGCGTAGTGGTTGTTCAGGCCCACGCGCGCCCAGTCGGCGATCAGTCCGCGCGCTTCGGTGCCACCGAAGCCGAGGCGCCGACCATGCAGCACGCCCTGGCGCTGCGCGATCCACGGCAGGAAGCGGTAGACCAGCGGCAGCAGCCAGCCGCGCGGTGGCGGGAAGCCGCGCCAGAACGGTGAGCCGCTGGCCGCCAGCCACAGCCGGTTGAAATGCTGCGCATTGCGGCCGGCATGCACGCAGGCCAGCTGACCGCCGAGGCTGTGGCCACCGATGATCCAGGGCAGGGCGCCCGCCTCATCATCCGCCGCGGCAAGGACCGCCTGGCTGGCCGGCAGATCCTGTTCGAGTACTTCGCGATAGCCCCAGTCCTGCATGCGCGATGGGCGTAGCGAGCTGCTGCCATTGCCCCGCCACTCATGCAGGTACACCGCCACGCCTTTCGCCGCCAGCGCCAGCGCCAGCGGCAGGTAGTGGCGCGCGGCCACGCCCAGCGCCGGCAGCCACAGCAGGCGCGCGATGGGCTGTGCAGGCACGCACGCGATCACTTCGTAGCGATGGCCATCGTCGCACTGCACGGCAAGGAGGGTCGGTGCCAGGCTCATGCGTGCGGTGCCGCGCCGAAGTGATCGAGCACCAGCACCTCGCTGCGGCCGGGGGCATAGCCCTGCTGCAGGCCGCGTGCAACATGGTCGATGCCGGCTTCGCAGGCGTTGGCCAGGCTCAGGCCGTTGCACAGCTGCGCGGCGATGGCCGAGGCCAGCGTGCAGCCGGTGCCATGTGCATCCAGTGGCAGGCGGGCGTGGATGAATTCTTCGCTGCTGACGCCGTCGAAGTAGCGGTCGATCACACGGTTGCCTTCCTGCAGATGGCCACCTTTCAGCAGCACCGCACCGGCGCCCAGGTCGAGCAGGGCGGAAGCGGCGCGCTCCGCGTCATCGCCGTTGCCGATCTTCCGTCCAACCAGCAGCTCTGCTTCCGGCGTGTTCGGGGTGATCAGCGTGGCCAGCGGGATCAGGCGCTCGCGCATCGCCTGCAGGGCGCTGTCTTCCAGCAGGCGTGCGCCGCTGGTGGCGACCATCACCGGGTCCAGTACCACGTGCGGCGGACGATGGCGCTCCAGGACGTCGGCGACGGTGTTGATCACCTCGGCGTTGGCCAGCATGCCGAGCTTCACCGCGTGGATGTCGAAGTCGTCGAAGCAGGCGTCCAGTTGCGCGCGCAGGAAATCGATCGGCGGCACATGCACTGCGATGACGCCTCGGGTGTTCTGTGCAGTCAGCGCGGCGATCGCGGAGAGGCCGTGCACGCGATGTGCTGCAAACGCCTTCAGGTCGGCCTGGATGCCTGCGCCGCCGCCGGAGTCGGAGCCGGCGATGGTGAGGGCGGAGACGGGAGTGGTCGGGCTCATCCAGCGATTGTGCCGTGGTCCCGCTGGGGAAGGTAGATCCACGCCATGCGTGGATGTCCTTGATTCAATGCCGCCAACGCGCCCATTGCTGGTACAGCACATAGCCCAGCCCGGTCAGGCCGGTCAGCAGGGCCGGGGCGAGCAGGGCGTCGTACTGCCAGCGCATGAACAGCCAGGCACCGATCATGCCGCCGGCGAGGAAGCCGCTGATGATCAGGCCGCTGAGGGTCAGTCGTCGGACCTGCAGCGGCAGTCCGCGCAGCAGGTGGCCCAGGCCGATGCCGAGATCGGTGAACATGCCGCTGAGGTGGGTGGTGCGCACCACCGCGCCGCTGAAGGTGGTGGCCATCGCATTCTGCAGGCCGCAGGCCATGGCGGCGGCCAGTGCGCCCCAGATCTGGTGCCGTTCGAACAGCGGAATGGCCACCAGCAACAATGCCGATTCCAGCGCCAGCGCCACGCCGTAGCGGCGGCCCAGCTGCAGGGTGCTGTCCTGGATCAGCAGGCCGCTGAGCATCGCGCCCAGCGAGAACGCGATCAGCAGGCCCCACAGGTGGCCGACCGCGCGCCAGTCCCCCTGCGCCAGTGCCATGCCGAGCTGGCTGGTACTGCCGGTCATGTGGCTGACCGCCTGGTGCTCGAAACCGAGGAAGCCGACCACGTTGACCATGCCGGCCACGCACGAGAGCGCGACCGCGCCGATCCAGACCCAGGTGGGCAGGCGTATTCCCATCGGCGGGGCCCCTCAGGGCCCGCCGAAGCCGCCGTTGAACTGCAGCTCGCTGAAGGTGTTGCTGGCCGGGTCGAACACCGCGCCCCAGAACTGCGTGCCGCCATCGCAGACGCGGATCGCTTCCCGTGCTGGATTGATGCCGCTGTCGTCGGGTAGATGGAAGGCGTTGATGTAGATCAGCCGCTGGCCGGCGCTTTCGATACCGACGTACTGGCGGTCAAAGTCGAGCACCTTCGGCACCTGGGCTTCCAGCGAAGACAGTTTCGCTTCCAGCTGGTCGACCTGCTGCCGGCTGGGCGCCCAGTAGCCGCTGACCCGCCCGGCCTCGCGGCCGGGGCTGGGTCGCGAGCAGGTGTCGAGCACCTGCGCGGCGATGATCGGGCGGGTGACCACCCAGGACTGGCCGGTACGCTCGGCGGTCGGCACGCTGGCCGGGCCGCGCGTGGTGGTGCAGGCACCCAGGGCGGCTGCGAGCGCGATCGCAGCCGTGGGCAGCAGCAGGCGGGTGCAGCGGTTCACAACACCTCCGAAGCGTAATCGGCCAGGCGCGAGCGTTCGCCACGGCGCAGGGTGATATGCGCACTATGCGGCCAGTTCTTGAAGCGATCCACCGCGTAGGTCAGGCCCGAGGTGGTCTCGGTCAGGTAGGGGGTGTCGATCTGCTCGACGTTGCCCAGGCACACGATCTTGGTGCCTGGGCCGGCACGGGTGATCAGCGTCTTCATCTGCTTCGGGGTGAGGTTCTGTGCCTCGTCCAGGATCAGGTAGCGCGACAGGAACGTGCGGCCACGCATGAAGTTCATCGAACGGATCTTGATGCGGCTGGCAAGCAGGTCGTTGGTAGCCTGGCGCCCCCACGTGCCGCCTTCCTGATTGTGCGTGAGCACCTCCAGGTTGTCGGTCAATGCGCCCATCCACGGCGTCATCTTCTCTTCTTCGGTGCCGGGCAGGAAACCGATGTCCTCGCCGACGCTGACCGTGGCGCGGGTCATGATGATTTCGCGGTAGCGCTGCTGGTCCATCGTCTGCGCCAGGCCGGCGGCCAGCGCCAGCAGGGTCTTGCCGGTACCGGCGGTACCCAGCAGGGTCACGAAGTCGATCTCCGGATCCATCAGCGCGTTGAGCGCGAAGTTCTGCTCGCGGTTGCGTGCACTGATGCCCCACACGGCGTGGCTGCCATGGCGGAAATCATCAACCAGCGACAGCACCACCTTGCCGTCGCCGACCACACGGCTGACGCGCAGCTCGACTTCATCTTCGCCGGGCAGGTACACGTACTGGTTCGGGTACCACTCCTCACCGTCCTGCGCCTGGATCTCGTAATGGCTGCGGCCCTTGTCGCTCCAGCTGCGCAGGTCATCGCCGTGGCGCTTCCAGAAGTCTTCCGGCAGCTCGGTGGCACCGGTGTAGAGCAGGCTGAAATCGTCCAGCGCGCGGTCGTTCTCGTAGTCCTCGGACACGATGCCGGCGATGGCGGCCTTGATCCGCAGGTTGATGTCCTTGGAAACGAACACCACCGGCAGGTCCGGGGTTTCTTCCTTCAGCGCCAGGATCGCGCCAAGGATGGCGTTGTCCGGGATCACCTTGCCGAAGCTCTTGCCGGCGTCGAAATGGCTGGTCTGGAAGCGCAGCTTGCCGGCGCTCTGCTTGCCGCGCAGCTGCAGCCCATTGGGGCGCTGCAGCGGAATGCCGTCGGCAAGGTTGTCCAGGCCGGAGGCCTGCACCAGCTCGTTGAGGAAGCGGCTCACCTGGCGGGCGTTGCGGCTCGCTTCGGAGGTGCCCTTCTTGCCGTTGTCCAGCTCCTCGATCACCTGCATGGGCAGGTAAACGTCGTGCTCCTCGAATTTGAACAGCGCGGTGGGATCGTGCATCAGCACGTTGGTATCCAGCACGTAGATGCGCTTGCCTCGGGTCATCGTCGATTCCTGGTTACGGACAGGGAAAAACCACCACGGCCTGCTGCGGGGCAGGGTGATGGCAGACACAGTAGGCAGTGGGACTCACTTGGACTGGGAGGCCTTCAGTTCGGCGAGAACGGCATCGGCATGGCCGGCGACCCTGACCTTGCGCCAGGACTGCACGATGCGGCTGTCGGGGGAAATCAGGAAGGTGCTGCGTTCGATGCCACGTACCTGCTTGCCGTACATGTTCTTCATCTTGATCACGTCGAAGGCGGTGCACAGCGCTTCGTCGCCATCGCTGACCAGCGGGAAGCTGAAGCCCTGCTTGGCGCAGAAGTTGTCGTGCGACTTCACCGAATCGCGCGAGACGCCCAGCACGACCGCGCCGGCCTTCTTGAACTTCGGCAGCAGCGCGTTGAAGTCGATGCCCTCGGTGGTGCAGCCCGGGGTGCTGTCCTTGGGGTAGAAGTACAGCACCAGCCAGTGGCCGGCGTAGTCGCCGAGAGTGGCCTGGTCGCCACCGGACAGCGCCAGTGGCAGGGAAAGGGTGGTGCTGTCCAGGGTATCGCCGTTGTTCATGAGGTCCTTCTGTCGAGCCTGGGTTCTTTCCAAGACAATTGCATGAAACGCCACGCGCCCGTGAGAGGCGCGCGAAAAATCAGTAATTCATTCAGAACTTCATCGGGTCCATGATCGCGTCCAGGTTCAGGTGGTCGCAGAACTCAAGGAAATCGTCGCGCAGCGCGGCGATGTGCATGTTGGCCGGCACGCCGATGGTGACCTGTGCACTGAACATCTCCGCACCGGTCTGCATGGCGCGGTAGCGCGTGCTCTGCAGGTTCTCGATGGTGATGCCCTGGCGGTCGAAGAAATCGGCCAGCTGGAACAGGATGCCCGGCTTGTCGGCGGCGATCACTTCAACGATGTACGGCAGCAGGTTGGACTGCGCCTGCTTGGCGGCAGTGCGGTACCAGACCAGCTTCAGGCCTTCCTCGCGTTCCAGCCGGGTCAGCATCGCCTCGAGCTTGGCCACGGAGTCCCAGGAGCCGGTGGCCAGGGCGGTGACCGAGACATCGCGGCCGACCGTGGCCAGGCGTGCGTCCACCAGGTTGCAACCGCTGTCGGCGATGCGGCGGGTGACGGACAGCAGGGGGGACTCCGGATGCGTCGTATAGGCGTTGATCAGGAGGTGGTTTTCGCTCGGCGCGGGGCGCGGGGTGGTGTCGGTCAAGGCGATTCCGGGTAATGCATGCGTTAGTCTGAATGCCCGCCAGAGGCGGGGATCCACCGGTGTCCAGCATACTTGCCCGTGCTTTCGCGCCGCAAGTAACATTCAGGTCGCCCCCAGCCTTTCGTGGCGGGCGTTTCCCTTCCCAGCCAAGAGCAGCACGTCCTTGTCCCTTTCCGGCCTCATCACCGCGCTGGCGACCCCGTTCCGGGCCGACGGCGCCCTCGATCCCGATGGTTGGCAGCGCCTGCTGCACCTGCAACTGGAGGGTGGCGTCCATGGCGTTGTCGTGGCTGGCTCGACCGGCGAAGCGGCGACCCTGACCGATGCCGAGTACGACCTGCTGCTGGCCAGCGCGGTCGAACGCATCGGCGGCCGCATTCCGGTCATGGCCGGCACCGGCCTGTCCGGTACTGCCAAGACCATCGAACAGACCCGTCGTGCCGCTGTCCTTGGCGCCAGCCACGCGTTGGTGGTCACTCCGCCGTACGTGCGGCCGACCCAGACCGGCCTGATCGCGCACTACCGCGCGGTTGCCGACCAGGGCGGGCTGCCGGTCGTGCTGTACAACGTGCCCGGCCGCACCGGCTGCGACATGCAGCCGGAGACCGTGGCCGAGCTGGCCAGCCATCCCAACATCGTCGGCATCAAGGAAGCGGTGGGCGACACCGGCCGGGTGCAGGCACTGCTGGCGCTGCGCAGCCCGCAGTTCGCGGTGCTCAGTGGTGACGACGGCACCGCGGCGCGTTCGATCCGGGCCGGTATCGATGGCCTGATCTCGGTCGGTTCCAACGTTCTTCCAGGCGCCTATCGCCGGATGTGCGAACTGGCCGCCGCGCAGGACCACGAAGCCACCGAGTCGTGGGATGCGCGCCTGCATCCGTTCCATGATTTCTGTGGCGTCGAACCCAACCCGATCCCGGTCAAGGCGCTGCTGCGCCGCATCGGCATCGGTCATGACCTGCGCCTGCCGCTGCTGCCGCTGTCGGCGGCACATCATCCGGCGGCCGACCATCTTGCCGGCGACATCGCCGCCCTCGAAGCCCTTTCCAGCCACTGACCTTCCGTCTTGGTCTGACCCAGGAGATTCACATGCGTCAATCCGTTTCCACCGTCCGCGTGCTGTCCTGCGCCCTGCTTGCCGTGGCCGTCGCCGCCGGTACCACCGGCTGCTTCAAGCGCGGCGTCAAGGGCGACTACGCTCTGGCCCCGGAAATGCGTCCGCTGGAAGTGCCGCCGGACCTGAACCTGCCCAACGCCACCACCGACAACAAGGTGCCGACACTGGCTTCGGCCACCAAGCCGGCAGCCCCGGTTGCCGCAGCGCCGGCGGCGGGCAACACCGGTTTCACCATTGCCGGTGGCAAGGATGAAGCCTTTGCCAAGGTGGGTACCGCGCTGGAAGGCATCGCGGGCGTGACCATCGCCAGTCGTGCTCAGCTGCTGGGCTCGTACGATGTGGCCTACGAAGGCAGCAACTTCCTGGTTCGCGTGGTCGCTGTTGATGCCGGTGCCTACATCTCTGCGGTCGACCCGCGTGGCCTGCCGGCCACCGCCGAAGCGCCGGTGAAGCTGATCGCCGCGCTGAAGGCGAAGCTGGCCCAGTAAGGGCCGGTCGGGTAGAGGCCGACCCTGGTCGGCGCTTCTGTGCCAACCAAGGTTGGCACCTGCCGAAAACAGGAAAGGGCGCCGATGGCGCCCTTTTCCGTTGCCACTCCAGACGCTTCTCAGCGCTCCAGCAGCTTCAGCTTGTCCGGCTTGCCGTCCCATTCGCCGGCGTCGGCGGGTGGGTCCTTGCGCACGGTCAGCACCGGCCATTCCTTCGCCAGCTCGGCATTGAGGGCGACGAAGCCTTCCTGGCCGGCGGGCACATCGTCCTCCGGGAAGATCGCATTGACCGGGCACTCCGGCTCGCAGAGGGTGCAGTCGATGCACTCATCCGGGTCGATCACCAGGAAGTTCGGGCCTTCGTGGAAGCAATCCACGGGGCACACTTCCACGCAATCGGTGTGTTTGCACTTGATGCAGTTTTCGGTGACGACAAAGGGCATGGGCTGGGGGTGGATCGATTCCTGAACCCGCCAATTCTAGAACAGGTTGGCCCCCGGTGTCGGCGCGGGGCGGAAATCGGGCGTCTGGCAGGCGCGGCCGTGCCGTCATTGGCGGCACGGCAGGGCCTGTGCGACGCTGCGGGGTAACCGGTCCTGATGGCCGGGCTCCCTTCCCAGCAGGATCATCCATGTCCCAAGCCCAGCCCGGTACCGTCTCTCGCGGCGGTGAAAACACGGTGTTCATTGTTCTGGTCAGCTGTGTGGCCACCCTTGGTGGATTCCTGTTCGGCTTCGACAGTGGTGTCATCAATGGCACGGTCGATGGCCTGCGCCAGGCGTTCAACTCCAGCGAGGCAGCGCTCGGTTTTGAAGTCGCGTCGATGCTGCTGGGCTGCGCGATCGGTGCCTTCCTCGCCGGCTGGCTGGGCGATCGCCTGGGCCGTCGCGGTGTGCTGATCGCTTCGGCATTGATGTTCCTGGTCTCGGCGCTGGGCGCCGGTGCCGCTCACGCCTCGTGGCTGTTCATCGCCGCACGCGTGCTCGGCGGCTTCGCGGTGGGTGCGGCCAGTGTGATGTCGCCGGCCTACATCGCCGAAGTTGCCTCGGCGCGGTATCGCGGACGGCTGGCCACAGTGCAGCAGATGGCGATCATCTGCGGCCTGTTCGCCGCCTTCCTCAGCAATTACCTGCTGGCCCGTGCCGCCGGGGCGTCTACCGAGCCGCTATGGCTGGGCCATGAGGCCTGGCGCTGGATGTTCTGGATGCAGGCGCTGCCGTCGGCGCTGTTCCTGCTCTTGTTGCTGGTGATCCCGGAAAGCCCGCGTTTCCTGGTGTTGAAGGGACGGCAGGGGCAGGCGAGGGCGGTGCTGGTGCGGCTGTACGGCGAGGCCGCAGCGACGGCCAAGCAGGCCGAAATCGAAGCCAGCCTGGCCCGGGACCAGCACAAGCCGCGCTTCAGTGATCTGCGCGACACGGTCAGCGGCAGGCTGCGCCCGATCCTGTGGGTGGGCATCGGCCTGGCCATGTTCCAGCAGCTGGTCGGCATCAACGTGGTGTTCTACTACGGCGCGGTGCTGTGGCAGGCGGTGGGCTTCTCTGAAGGCGACGCGCTGCTGATCAATGTGCTGTCCGGCGCGCTGAGCATCGGCGCCTGCCTGCTGACCGTACTGTTGATCGATCGCATCGGGCGCAAGCCGCTGCTGTGGGTCGGCTCAGTCGGCATGTCGGTGGCGCTGGTGCTGATGGTGGTCGCCTTTGCCAGTGGCAGCCTGGCCGACGGCCGCCTGCAGCTGTCCGATGGCATGGGGCGGTTGGCGCTGGTCGCGGCCAACGTCTACGTGGTGTTCTTCAACATGTCCTGGGGCCCGGTGATGTGGGTCATGCTGGGCGAGATGTTCCCCAACCAGATCCGTGGCCCGGCGCTGGCGGTGGCGGGTGCGGCGCAGTGGACGTCGAACTTCGCGATCACCGTGACCTTCCCGATGCTGCTGGCCGGCATCGGCCTGGCGGGCGCCTATGGCATCTACACGGTCGCGGCGATCCTCTCGATCTTCTTCGTGGTGCGCTACGTACGCGAGACCAAGGGCAAGGAGCTGGAGCAGATGGAAGGCTGACCGCCGGCCTGTGTGTCTGCGCCTCCTTTCTTCGTGGGGAGGCGGCGGGCCAGCCGATCCAGGACACGCCGTAAGCCCATCCATGGGGGCTTACGGCGCCAAGGATGGCGCCATGGAGCACCATGGATGGGCTTTTGCGTGCCCAGGCCAGGGTGGCCCGCCCCCTCCCACGCAGGAACAGGAAGGCGCTGCTGCGACCAGGCCGACCGATGCCAATGCAAACCCCGGAAAACAGAAAAGCCCGCACAAGGCGGGCTTTTTCGGTTCCTGCTGCGGCGACTGGCGCTCCCTAGGGGACTCGAACCCCTGTTTTAGCCTTGAGAGGGCCACGTCCTAACCACTAGACGAAGGGAGCGTAACTGTGTCGCTGCCGAGGCAGGAGCGCTAGTATATGCACCTCGATGCCATTGGGCAATCCCGAAACTTCAACCGGAAGCGCCAACATCATTTCCTCTGCTACATCACCGTTCAGCCTGCGCGTCATCCCGCGCGACCAGCACACGATCTCCCGCAAGGACATCAGCCCTAACGCCCTGCGCGTGCTTTATCGCCTGCGCGATGCCGGCTTCGGCGCCTACCTTGTCGGCGGCGCGGTGCGTGATCTGCTGGTCAATGGCCAACCCAAGGATTTCGACGTGGCCACCGACGCCACGCCCGAGCAGGTCAAGCAGCTGTTCCGCAACTGCCGCCTGATCGGCCGCCGGTTCCGCCTCGCCCACGTTGTCTTCGGCCGCGAGGTCATCGAAGTCGCCACCTTCCGTGCCAACAGCGATGACGGCAGCGGCGACCGCGAGATGGAAAACGGCATGCTCGTGCGCGACAACGTGTACGGCACCATCGAAGACGACGCCATCCGCCGCGACTTCACCTGCAACGCCCTGTACTACGCCATCGAGGACTTCTCGGTGCGCGACTACACCGGTGGCTTCGAGGACGTGCAGGCGCGCCTGATGAAGCTGATCGGTGATCCCGAGCAGCGTTACCGCGAGGATCCGGTGCGCATGCTGCGTGCGGTGCGCCTGGCGGCCAAGCTTGGCTTCCAGATCGAAGAGGGCACCGCCGCGCCGATCCCGCATCTGGCCGGCCTGCTCAACGAAGCTGCGCCGGCACGCCTGTTCGAGGAAGTGCTCAAGCTGTTCCTGTCCGGGCACGGCGTGGCCAGCTTCGAAGGCCTGGAGCGCTACGGCCTGCTCGACGTCCTGTTCCCGGAAAGTGCCAGGGCGCTGAAGGCCAACCGCACCGGCGCGTTGCGCCGCATGCTGGTCGAGGGCCTGGCCAATACCGATGCGCGGGTGGCCAACGACGAACCGGTCTCGCCGGCGTTCCTGTTCGCGCTGCTGCTGTGGCCGGCGTTCTGCCGCGCTCAGGCGACCCTGCTCAAGCAGGGCGTGGCACCGGAAGAAGCGCAGCGCCGCGCCGCCGACCGCGTCACCGTGCAGCAGCTCAGCACCATCGCGCTGCCGCGCCGCTTCTCGCTGCCGATGCAGGAAATCTGGCTGCTGCAGTCGCGCTTCAGTTCGCGCCAGCGCAAGCGCGTGTTCCGCACCCTGACCCATCCGCGCTTCCGCGCCGCGTTCGATTTCCTCAGCCTGCGCCAGGTGGCCTCGTCCGAACACGCCGCCGATGTCGAGTTCTGGCGCGAAGCGCAGGCACAGTCCGGTCGCGAGCTGGAGTCGTCGCTGGATGCGATGCACGGCGAAGATGGCGAAGACGAGAGCGGGGCACCGCGCAAGCGCCGCCGCCGCCGCCGTCGCCCGGGTGCCCCGGCCGGTGCAACGGGCGAGTAAGCAATGACCCTTGCCTGGATCGGCCTCGGCGCCAACCTCGGCGACGCGGCCGCCACCGTCGGCGCGGCGATTGCCGCGCTCGACGGCCTGCCTTCGACCCGTCTGCACCAGGCGTCGCGCCTGTATGCCACGCCGGCCTGGGGCAATGAAGACCAGCCGCCGTTCGTCAACGCGGTGGCATCGGTCGAAACCACCTTGCAGGCCGATGAGCTGTTGCAGGCCATGCTGGCGCTGGAGCAGCGCTTCGGCCGCGTGCGCGATCCGGCGGTGCACTGGGGCCCGCGCGCGCTGGACCTGGACCTGTTGCTGTATGGCACGCAGGAACTTGACCAGCCCGGGCTGCGGGTGCCGCATCCGTACCTGCACGAGCGTGCCTTCGTGCTGGTGCCGCTGGCTGAAATCGCGCCGGAACTGACAATTCCTGGCCATGGACGCGTGCAGGATGCAGTGATGCGGGTCGATGCCTGCGGGATCGCGCCGATAGGGTGATAATGCCCGGGTTATCTCCCCCGGTTATCAGCACATGAGCACCCACGCAGACAGCAAGCCCTGGACCGTTCCCGCCCTGGCCGAGGCCAAGCGCAATGGCCAGAAGCTGGTCATGTTGACCGCCTACGACGCCGGCTTCGCCCGCACCTTCGATGCCAACGGCGTCGACCTGATCCTGATCGGCGATTCGCTGGGCATGGTGGTGCAGGGCCATGATTCGACCCTGCCGGTGACCGTGGCCGACATGGTCTACCACACCCGCGCCGTGGCCCGCGTGCTGCAGCGTGCGCTGCTGGTGGCCGACCTGCCGTTCGGCGCCGATGCCACCCCGGAGCGCGCGCTGGATGCCTCGCTGCAGCTGCTGCAGGCCGGTGCCGAGATGGTCAAGATCGAAGGTGCCGGCTTCAAGGTCGACATCATCCGCTACCTGGTCGAGCGCGAGATTCCTGTCTGCGCGCATCTGGGCCTGACCCCGCAATCGGTGCTGCGCCTGGGGGGCTTCAAGATCCAGGGCCGTGGCGATGCCGCGCGCCAGCTGGTGGTGGACGCCAGGGCCGTGGCCGCCGCCGGCGCCAGCATCATGGTGCTCGAATGCGTGCCGACCCCGGTCGCCGCCGAAGTGACCGCCGCGGTCGATGTGCCGACCATCGGCATCGGTGCCGGCCCGCAGTGCGATGGCCAGGTGCTGGTGCTGCATGATTTCCTGGGCCTGGACAGCGGCCATCGCCGTCCCAAGTTCGTCAAGGATTTCCTTGCCGAAGGCGGTTCGGTGGCCGGTGCCACCCGCGCCTATGCCGACGCGGTGCGCGACGGCAGCTTCCCCGACGAACAGCACGCCTACGCCCAATGATCCAGACCTTCAACGAGCTCGGCGCACTGCGCGAGCAGATCGCCCAGTGGAAGCGCGAGGGCCTGCGCGTGGCGCTGGTGCCGACCATGGGCAACCTGCATGGGGGTCACCATTCGCTGGTGACCCTGGCCCGCCAGTACGCCGACAAGGTGGTGGCGAGCATCTTCGTCAACCCCACCCAGTTCGGCCCCAACGAGGATTTCAGCCGCTACCCGCGTACGCCCGAGGCCGACGTGGCCGGGCTGGAGCAGGTCGGCTGCGATGCCGTGTGGCTGCCCAGCGTGGAGGCGATGTATCCGCTGGGCGTGGACAGGACCACGCGCATGCACGCGCCGGGTGTCAGTGAAGTGCTGGAAGGCGCCAGCCGTCCGGGTCACTTCGATGGCGTGTGCACGGTGGTGGCGCGCCTGTTCCTGCAGGTGCAGCCGGACGTGGCCGTATTCGGCCGCAAGGACTACCAGCAGCTTGCCGTGATCAAGCAGATGGTGGCCGAGCTGTCGTTCCCGATCCAGATCGTCGGTGCGGAGATCGTGCGGGACGAGGATGGCCTGGCCAAGAGTTCGCGCAACCAGTACCTGAGCGCCGAACAGCGCCCGGTCGCGACCACCATCCACCGCACGCTGCTGGGCATGCGCGAGGGCTACGTCGCCGGGCAGGCGCGCGAGCGCATCGAGGCCGATGCCACCGCTGCGCTGCAGGCCGCTGGTTTCCAGGTCGACTATGCCGTGCTGCGCACGCCGGAACTGGCCGAGCCGACCTTCGACGGCGGTGGCCGCGTGGCGCTGATTGCCGCGCGCCTGGGCACCACCCGCCTGATCGACAACCTGGAGTTCTGAGCCGCATGCGGCTCCGGGGCGCCCGCAATGGGCGCCTCTCACCATCCCACGGACGGGAGACTGGACATGGTGCCCTCCGCCACTGACGCCGCCCGCCTTGCCCAGGCGTCGGTCTGCAATGCCATTGCCGTGCTGTTGCCGATGGCGCTGATCCTGCAGTCTCAGCAGCGCCTGCGCCGGGTCGGTTTCGTCCTTGTGGGTTCGGCCTGGGCGGGCTGGCCATGGCGGCCTGCACCTGGCCGGGTGACGACGGCGGCCCGCTGCTGCAGCGCCTGCGCTACGTCGACACTTTCGATGTGATCAGCTACGGCCTGTCAGTGCTGGCCGCAGGCGGTTTCGGTGCGGTGGCCGGCTGGGCGTTCCATGCGGTGTTCCGCCTGTCGTTGGCAGGTACCGCTGGCCCAGCGCCGCCGGTGCTGCCGGGCGCACGCGCCTGAACGGCCTTCAGCGTCCTGCTGCAGCCCCCTGATGACGGCCAAGCGGGTGCTAGAATCCGCTCTTTCCTTTGCCGTTGCAGCGCCCCCATGCACCTGTCCCTGCTCAAGACCAAGATCCACCGCGCCACCGTCACCCATTCCGAGCTGAACTACGAAGGCTCGATCGCCATCGATGACAACCTGCTGGCTGCCACCGGCATCCGCGAGTTCGAGCAGGTGCACATCTGGGACGTGACCAACGGTGCGCGATTCTCGACCTACGCCATCCGCGCCGAAGCCGGCAGCGGTGTTGTCTCGCTCAACGGTGGCGCCGCGCGCCACGTGCAGGTCGGTGACATCATCATCATCGCCGCGTTCGCCAGCATGACCGAGCAGGAAGCTGACAGCTTCAAGCCGAAGCTGGTGTACGTTGATGGCAACAACCAGATCACCCACACCAACGACACGATCCCGACCCAGGCCGCATGACAACGAACAACGGATTCGACTCGCTGCATTCCCACGCCCAGCGCCTGAAGGGCGCAAGCATTCCCAGCCTGCTCGCCGCCGAACCCGGCCGCGTCCAAGGCCTGGCGCTGCGGGTCGGTCCGTTGTATGTCAATTTCGCCCGGCAGAAATACGATGCCGCGGCGTTGCAGGCGTTGCTGGCGCTGGCTGCCGAGCGTGACGTCGGCGGTGCGATCATGCGCCTGTTCCGCGGCGAGCAGGTCAATCTGACCGAAGGCCGCGCCGCGCTGCATACCGCGCTGCGTGGCGACGTGGTGGACGCACCGGTGGCGGCCGAGGCCTATGCAACCGCGCGCGAAATCCGCCAGCGCATGGGCGTGCTGGTGCGCGCGCTGGAAGACAGTGGCGTGACCGATGTGGTCAGCGTCGGCATCGGTGGTTCCGACCTCGGCCCGCGCCTGGTCGCCGATGCGCTGCGTCCGGTCACCGGTGCACGCCTGCGCGTGCATTTCGTGTCGAACGTGGACGGCGCCGCCATGCAGCGCACGCTGGCCACGCTGGATCCGACGAAGACGGCCGGTATCCTGATTTCCAAGACCTTCGGTACCCAGGAAACCCTGCTCAACGGCCAGATCCTGCACGATTGGCTGGGCGGCAGCGAGCGCCTGTACGCGGTCAGTGCCAATCCGGAACGCGCCGGCAAGGCCTTCGCGATTGCCGCCGATCGCGTACTGCCGATGTGGGACTGGGTCGGCGGTCGTTATTCGTTGTGGTCGGCGGTCGGTTTCCCGATCGCGCTGGCGATCGGCTTCGAGCATTTTGAACAACTGCTGGAAGGCGCGGCGCAGATGGATGCGCACGCGCTGGATGCGCCGCTGGAGCGCAACCTGCCGGTACTGCATGGCCTGACCGACATCTGGAACCGCAACCTGCTGGGCCATGCCACGCACGCGGTGATGACCTACGACCAGCGCCTGGCGCTGCTGCCGGCCTACCTGCAGCAGCTGGTGATGGAGAGCCTGGGCAAGCGCGTGCAGCGCGATGGCCAGCCGGTCACCACCGACACCGTGCCGGTGTGGTGGGGCGGGGCGGGCACCGACGTGCAGCACAGCTTCTTCCAGGCGCTGCACCAGGGCACCAGCATCGTTCCGGCCGACTTCATCGGCTGCGTGCACAACGACGATCCCTACACCGTCAATCACCAGGCGCTGCTGGCCAACCTGCTGGCGCAGACCGAGGCGCTGGCCAATGGCCAGAGCAGCGATGATCCGCACCGTGATTACCCCGGCGGCCGCCCGAGCACGCTGATCCTGCTCGACGCGCTGACCCCGCAGGCGCTGGGTGCGCTGATCGCCATGTACGAACACGCCGTGTACGTGCAGTCGGTGATCTGGAACATCAACGCGTTCGACCAGTTCGGTGTCGAGCTCGGCAAGCAGCTGGCCAGTGGCCTGCTGCCGGCGCTGCAGGGCGAGGATGTGGCGATTGCAGATCCGATGACCCGCGAGATCCTGGCGCAGCTGAAGGGCTGAGGTTCTGGTGCCGGCCAGCGGCCGGCACTACCGCGTCACCGGCTCGGGTCGCGCTCCGGGCTCGGCCGCTTGGCCAGCTTGCGTTGCAGCGAACGTCGGTGCATGCCGAGCAGGCGCGCCGCCGCCG
Source organism: Stenotrophomonas sp. 85239_Sma (assembly GCF_056481725.1). Classification (NCBI taxonomy): domain Bacteria; kingdom Pseudomonadati; phylum Pseudomonadota; class Gammaproteobacteria; order Lysobacterales; family Lysobacteraceae; genus Stenotrophomonas; species Stenotrophomonas sp. 85239_Sma. Next base: position 1,743,412 of record NZ_CM151163.1, read on the forward strand.
AGACATTGCCGCCGGTCTCGTGCATCGCCTGCTGGATGTGTTCCCACTGCAGGCGGCTGATCGGCGTCATCGCATCGGGTACTTCCATTTCACTATCTTCTGCCGGGCCGTCATCCTCTTCGCCCAGTGCGCGCAGGATCATCGGCACGGTAGCTGGCTTGGGCAGGTAGTCGTCGGCCCCGAGCTTGATCGCCTCCACTGCGGTGGCGATGCTGGCGTATCCGGTCACCAGCAGGATGCGCATGTCCGCGCGCAGCGCGCGCAACGGCTGGATCAGGGCCAGGCCGGAATCGCTGCCCAGTTTCAGGTCGATCAGCGCGAAGGCCGGCGGATGCTGCCGGGCCAGTGCCAGTGCGCTGGCGGCATCCTGTGCGGTCTGCGTTTCAAGCCCCTTGCGGGCCAGGCTGCGTTGCAGGGTGCGCAGGTACAGCTCGTCGTCGTCGACCAGCAGGCCCAGGGTGGAGTGGTGAAGGCTCATGGGGTGTCCTCGCGTGGGGCCAGCGGCAGGCGGAAGCCGACGCGGCTGCCGGCCCCTTGGGCCGGGCGCATCCACATCTCGCCGTCGAGGCGTTCGATGGTGGCATGGGACAGGGCCAGGCCGACGCCCATGCCCTCGCTCTTGCTGCTGCCGAACAGCCTGCCCGGCAGCACCGCGGCACGGGCGTCGAAGCCGTGGCCGTAGTCGCGGACTTCGCCGATCAGGTCGTCGCCTTCGATGCGCAGGTCCAGGTCCACGCGCGGCCGGCCGGCCTGTTCGCCGGCATCGGCGGCATTGTTGAGCAGGACCATCAGCAGATGGCCCACGCCCGGGTCCAGTGGCAGCCGCAACGGTGCATCGTCGTTGCGATGCAGGTCGATGGTCGGCCGCACCAATCGCCATTGCTCCAGTACCTGCTGGGCGCTGGAGTGGCTGCGCCCCGGGGAGTCGGCCGAGGCCGGTGCGGCCAGCGCCAGCACACGCTCGCGGCACTGCACCAGCAGCTCGCGCAGGGTTTCCATGTCCTCGCGCACCTCCGGCTCTTCGCTGCGCTCGGCCACATCGTCGGCCAGCAGGGTCATGGTCGCCAGCGGTGTGTTCAGTTCATGCGCCACCGAGGCAGCATGGGTAGCCAGCGCGACGATGCCCTCGTTGCGGGCGAAGCGCTCGCGCAGTGCCGACAGTTCCAGTTCGCGCTCGCGCAGGGCAAGCGCCAGCCGGGTGGAGAAGGCCAGTACGACCGCAGCGGAAATCAGGAAGTTGGCGACCACACCCCAGCGGTTGAGGTCCCGCGCGCGGAAATAGCCGTCCGGCAGTGGCTGCCCGAAGATGCCGCTGGCGGCGTAGCCGAGCAGGCAGGCCAGCGCGACCGCCAGCGCCCAGCGCAGGGGCAGGGCGAACGCGGCCAGCGCGATCAGGATCAGGAACAGCGAGCTGAACGGGTTGGCCATGCCGCCGCTCCAGCCGACCATCCAGGTCAGGATGATCACGTCCACCAGGATGTGGCCGAACGCGGTCAGCGGCGCGGTGTCGGCCGCTTCCGGACGCAACTGGGTATAGATGTTGAACAGGGCCAGCACCGCCACGCCGGCCCATAGCGGCAGCTGCGGCAACGGCAGGCCCAGCACCCAGGTGGCAACCAGGATGGTGGCGGCCTGGCCGCCTACGGCAAGCCAGCGCAGGCTGCACAGGGTACGGAGAAACGGGGCGTCGGGACCGGTCATTCACGCTCATCGTATGCGTTCACGGGCGGGTGTGCCTGCGACAATCGGCCGCAGCCGTGCCGCCGGCTGAATGCGAGTCACCCGGAATGCGGGGGCGGGCGGTAGAATGCGCCCATGCACGACGCCGTCACCCGCCCGACTCCTCCCTCCGATGCCACCTCCTGGCCCCGCCGCCAGACCCATGCCGTGCAGATCGGCGGGGTCACCGTAGGCGGAGGCAAGCCGGTGGTGGTGCAGTCGATGACCAACACCGACACGTCCGACGTGGCCTCCAGCGTGAAGCAGGTGGCCGAGCTGTGGCGGGCCGGTTCGGAAATGGTGCGCTTGACCGTCAACACCGTGGAAGCCGCTGCAGCGATCCCGCGCATCGTCGACAAGCTGGCGATGATGGGCATCGACGTGCCGCTGATCGGCGACTTCCATTACAACGGCCACCAGCTGCTGACCGCCGAACCGGCGTGTGCCGAGGCGCTGGCCAAGTACCGCATCAACCCGGGCAACGTCGGTTTCGGCAAGAAGAAGGACCTGCAGTTCGCCCAGTTGATCGAGTTCGCGATCCGCTACAACAAGCCGGTGCGCATCGGTGCCAACTGGGGTTCACTGGACCAGGCCCTGGCAGCGAAGCTGATGGACGAGAACAACCTGCGCGAGCAGCCCTGGGATGCCGGTCGCGTGCTGCGCGAGGCGCTGATCCGCTCGGCGCTGGATTCGGCCGAGCAGGCGGTGGAGCTCGGCCTGCCGCGTGATCGTATCGTGCTGTCGGCCAAGGTCAGTGGCGTGCAGGAGCTGATCGCGGTGTACCGTGACCTGGCCCAGCGTTCCGACTTTGCCCTGCACCTGGGCCTGACCGAGGCCGGTATCGGCAGCAAGGGCATCGTTGCCTCGTCGGCAGCACTGAGCGTGCTGCTGCAGGAAGGCATCGGTGACACCATCCGCATCTCGCTGACCCCGGAACCGGGCCAGTCGCGCACGCAGGAAGTGATCGTCGCCCAGGAACTGCTGCAGACCACCGGCCAGCGCGCCTTCACGCCGCTGGTCACGGCCTGTCCGGGGTGCGGCCGCACTACCTCCGAGTTCTTCCAGGAACTGGCCAAGGTGGTGCAGAACCACGTGCGCGAGAAGATGCCGCTGTGGAAGATCCACCACCCGGGTGCGGAAAACATGACCCTGGCGGTGATGGGCTGCATCGTCAACGGGCCGGGTGAGTCGCGGCACGCCAACATCGGTATTTCGTTGCCGGGCACCGGCGAAACCCCGGCTGCGCCCGTGTTCGTCGATGGCGAGAAGAAGGTGACCCTGCGTGGCGAGAACATCGCCCAGGAGTTCGTCGCCCTGATCGACGATTACGTCGAACACAAATATGTCCGAAGCGCCGGATAAGCCCGCGATCCTCGCTGCGCCGGAGTCCGCTTCCGGTTTCCGCCACTGGATGGCCCTCAATGCCTGGCGCCTGGTGCTGCTGTTCGGTGGCGTGCTGCTGCCGTTGGCCGGTTTCGTCGCCCTGGCCGACGAGGTGCACGAGTTTGAATCGTTCCATTTCGATGCGCCGCTGCTGTGGCAGATGCATGGCCTGCATTCGCCCCTGTTGGACCGCTTCTTCGTGCTCATTTCCAAACTGGGCTACGAATGGTTCCTGATTCCGGCCGATGTGCTGATCATTGGCGTGCTGCTGGGCTACCGGCGTTGGCGCGAGGCCACGTTCGTGGCGGTCAGCTTCGTCGGCTCGGCGTTGCTGAACATGGGCAGCAAGCAGTTCTTCCAGCGCCAGCGCCCCAGCCTGTGGGAGTCGATCGCGCCGGAGTCGACGTTCAGCTTTCCCAGCGGCCACGCGATGGGTTCGATGACCCTGGCCGTGACCCTGGTCCTGCTGGCCTGGAACACCCGCTGGCGCTGGCCGGTGCTGCTGCTGGCGCCCTCGTTCAGCCTGCTGGTCAGCGTCTCACGGGTCTATCTGGGCGTGCATTATCCCTCCGACATCCTGGCCGGATGGTGTGCCGCGCTGGTTTGGGTGGTAGGGTGCTATCTGGTCATGTTCAGTCGCCGGCATCCTTGGCGACGTCATGATTCGCCGCCAGCGACGGCCAGCGAAGCATCATCACAGGGGGATTGACGTGGATGACCCCTCCGGGGCGTCTACGTAATAGTTCAGTTGTTTCGTTGCAGCAGGTTCTGCAAGACAGGGGGCAAGCACAACGCGCGGTACTGTGATGCGCAAGGCAGAATGCCTGCGTCGCATCTCGAACGCGCTTGCAGGGGTACCGGCGCCCTGCCTAGCTTGACCTGCAATGGCCGCATTCGAAGAGGTACGTGAATGACGATTCGAGTCTACCTGGTGGATGACCACGCACTGGTCCGCACGGGGATGAAGATGATCCTGTCGGGGGAGACCGACATCGAGGTGGTGGGCGAAGCCGAGACCGGCGAAGATGCGCTGCGCGACGTCCGCCAGCTGCTGCCGGACGTGGTGCTGTGCGACCTGCACCTGCCCGGCGTGAGCGGCATGGAAGTGACCGAGCGCATCGTCCGCAGTCACCGCAACACCCGCGTGGTGATCGTGTCGGTGTTGGAAGACGGGCCGCTGCCGAAGCGGTTGCTTGAAGCGGGGGCTGCCGGCTACATCGGCAAGGGCTGTGATGCACAGGAGCTGCTGCGCGCGGTGCGCGACGTGGCCATGGGCCGGCGCTACCTGGGCACCAGCATCGCGCAGAACCTGGCCTTGTCGACGGTGGAAGGCAACGGTTCGCCGTTCGACAGCCTGTCGCCGCGCGAGCTGGAAGTGGCGTTGCTGCTGACCCAGGGCCTGCGCCAGGAGGACATCGCCCGGCGCCTGAGCCTGAGCGCGAAGACGGTGAACACGCACAAGGCGCGGCTGTTCGAGAAGATGGGGATCCACGACAACATCGCGCTGGCACGCATGGCCAGCCAGTACGGACTGGTGGATCCGGCGCGGCCGCTGTAAGGGGTTCGGCCAACGGCTGAGCCCCCCGCGGTGTGCGGCAGGATTCGTGGGGTTGGCCCTGCGGAGGGATTGCGCAGGGGACGCCGTGAATCCATCCCTGGAGGCTCGGGCGCGCCATCCATGGCGCTTACGCCCCTGCGCAATCCCTCCGCAGGGCCACGGACAGGTTCCGTGCGTCCACCGCGGAATGAAGAAGGAAGAGCAGGAGCGGGTCGCGCGCTGTGCGCGCTCATAGCCTGGGATCGGATCCCTTTCCCTGCGGGAAAGGGCTCTGACCCCGTGTCGCGGAGCCGAGCATGGGCTCGGCTCTACACCTGCATCGGCTCAGTGGCCGCGCACGCGCTTGATGATCTTGGCGGCGTCGGCGGCGCTGGCGCGCACCTTGTCCCATTCGCCGTTGGCGATCCAGTTGCCCGGCACCATCCACGAACCGCCGATGCAGACCACGTTCTTCTGCTCGAGGTACTCGGCGGCGGTGTTTTCGGTGATGCCGCCGGTCGGGCACAGCTTGAGGTCGGCGATCGGGCCGGCCAGTCCCTTGATCATCGCCAGGCCACCCACGGCCGTGGCCGGGAACAGCTTGCAGACGCGGAAGCCGCGCGCATACAGCGACAGCAGCTCGGTCGGCGTGGCCGCGCCCGGCACCACGGGCAGCGGGGCGGCGGCCAGCGCATCGGCCAGCGCCGGCGGCGTACCCGGAGTCACCAGGAAGTCCGCACCCGCATCGATGGACTGCTGCATCTGCTCCACGGTCAGCACCGTGCCCGCGCCCACCACCACATCCGGCAGCTCGCGCTTGAGCATCGCCAGCGCTTCCATCGCCACCGGCGTACGCAGCGTCAGCTCGATGGCCGGCAGGCCACCTTCCAGCAGCGCCGCACTGACCGCACGCGCCTGGTCCAGCGTATGAATCGTCACCACCGGCAGGATGCCCGCCGCACGCAACAGCTCCGCCGCCTTCACCTGATGTTGTTCGATACCCATGCTTTTGCCCTTGCCTTTGCTCTTCTTGATTCAGTGGCCGCAGCGCAAATGACGCGCCGGGAATTGTCCAAGGGCAGTAGAGCGCCCTGGCCGGGACCGTGAGCGGCATGGATGCCGCGATCGAGCCCCCATGGATGGGTTTACGGCGTGTCCCGGCCAGGGCGCTCTACTGCCCAAGCCGGGAAGCCTGCCGCGGCTTTTCGCTTCAGGCGTCCTTCGCCTCATGCGGCGCCGCCGCCGCAGCGGCATCGTGCCCCAGCTCATACTCCGCGTCGTACTCCCACGGCCCGCCATCGGCCGCCGCAGGCCCGCACGAAATCGAAATCGCACCCTGGTCGGCCGGGCCCACCACGCGACGGTTGATCGCGAACAGGTTGCGGCCCAGGTCATGCGCGGCAGGCGCGGTGTTCGGCGCCAGCGGGCGTGCGGCCCATTCGGCCGCGTCCACCAGCACTTGCAGCGTACCGGCCTCGCCATCAAGGCGGATCATGTCGCCCTCGCGGACCTTGGCCAGCGGACCGCCGCGCGCCGCTTCCGGCGTCACATGGATCGCTGCCGGAATCTTGCCCGAGGCACCGGACAGGCGACCGTCGGTGACCAGCGCCACGCGCCGGCCCTGGTTCTGCAGCAGGCCCAGCAGCGGCGCCAGCGAATGCAGTTCCGGCATGCCGTTCGCGCGCGGGCCCTGGTAACGCACCACCGCCACGAAATGCTCGGGCAGCAGCCCACCGGCGTGCAGCTTGTTCAGCACCTGCGGTGCATCGACGACCACCGCCGGTGCTTCGATCGTGCGGTATTGCGGCTTCACCGCCGACAGCTTGATCAGCGACTTGCCCAGGTTGCCGCGCAGCAGTCGCAGGCCGCCCTGGTGCTCGAACGGATTGTCGACGCCGCGCACCACCTCGTCATCGGCGCTGCGTTCCAGGCCGGGCAGGTAGACCAGCTGGCCGTCGCGCAGCTGCGGTTCGCGTGCGTAGTCGGCCATGCCGCCGCGCGCCACGCTGACCAGATCGCCGTGCATCAGGCCGGCCCTGATCAGCTCGCCGAACACGAAGGCCGGGCCGCCGGCGGCCGCGAAACGATTCACGTCGGCGTCGCCGTTCGGATAGACGCGGGCCAGCAGCGGAACCAGCTGCGACAGTTCGTCGAAGTCGTCCCAGGTCAGCACGATGCCGGCCGCACGCGCCACCGCGATCCAGTGGATGGTGTGGTTGGTCGAACCGCCGGTAGCCATCAGCGCGATGACCGCGTTGATGATCGCGCGCTCGTCGATGATCCGGCCCAGCGGGCGGAAGTCGTCGCCGAGTGCCGTGATGTCCAGCGCACGTTCGGTCGCTTCGCGGGTCAGGGCGTCGCGCAACGGCGTGCCCGGATTGACGAACGATGCGCCAGGCAACTGCACGCCCATTGCTTCCAGCAGTACCTGGTTGGAATTGGCGGTGCCATAGAAGGTGCAGGTGCCGGCGCCGTGGTACGAGGCGGACTCGGCTTCCAGCAGTTCCTCGCGGGTGGCTTCGCCGGCAGCGTAGCGCTCGCGCACTTCGGCTTTCTGCTTGTTCGGGATGCCCGGGGTCATCGGACCGGCCGGCACGAACACCGCCGGCAGATGGCCGAAGGCCAGCGCACCGATCAGCAGGCCCGGCACGATCTTGTCGCACACGCCGAGGTAGACGGTGGTGTCGAACATGTCATGGCTGAGGCCGATCGCGGTGGCCTGGGCAATCACATCGCGCGAGAACAGTGACAGTTCCATGCCGCCGCGGCCCTGGGTGACGCCGTCGCACATCGCGGGTACGCCGCCGGCCACCTGTGCCGTAGCACCGAGCTCACGGGCGATCTCGCGGATCTGCTCGGGATAGGTCTCGAACGGCTGATGCGCCGACAGCATGTCGTTGTAGGCGGTGATGATGCCGAGATTCGGCGTCACGCCGCCGCGCAGGCGGCTCTTGTCGGTGCCGCCGCAGGCGGCGAATCCGTGGGCGAGGTTGCCGCAGCTCAGGCGGCTGCGGAACGGGCCCTCACGCAGGGAGGCGTCGATCGCGGCCAGGTAAGCGGCGCGCGAAGCGGCGCTGCGGCGGATGACGCGCTCAGTGATGGCTTGCAGTTGCGGATGGAGGCTCATTGGCTACCGGCGTTCGAGGTGGCGAGAGGCAAGCGGCGGCACGGCGCCGCCGCCAACATCAATCAGCCCAGTGGACGCGCAGGCGCGCGCCGTCCAGGTTGATCGCATTGAGGATCGGGTACTGCTGGGCATCGTTGCTGTCCAGCGCCTGGCGCAGCACCTGCAGCTTCTGCTTGCCGCGCAGCAGCAGCAGGCGCTGGCGGCACTGGCGCAGGCCGTGCGGGGTCAGGGTGATGCGCAGCGGCCACTGGTTCGCACCCGGGCAGCCGGTGGCATCCAGCGCCGCGTAGGGCAGGGTGCTTTCCAGTGCGCGGGCCAGGTCCTTCGAGCCCGGGAACAGCGAGGCGGTGTGGCCGTCGTTGCCCATGCCCAGTGCCACCAGGCTCGGCGGCTGGCTGTGCTGCGCCTGCAGGTTGGCGGTGTACACGCATTCGGGCAGGGGCTTGCCGATGCGCACCAGCGGATCGAAATGCGCACCCTCGGCGCGCTTGAGCAGGTGCTCGCGTACCAGCCAGGCGTTGCTGTCGCGATCCTGCGGCGACAGCCAGCGCTCATCGGCCAGGCTCACTTCCACGCGGTCCCAGTGCACGTCCAGTTCGGCCAGCGCCTGGTAGACCGGTGCCGGCGTGGTGCCGCCAGACAACAGGATGCGGGCGCGGCCCACTTCGTTGATGTCGTGGTTGAGGGTCTGCGCCATCTCGGCGGCCACCGCCTCGATCCAGCCATCGGCATCGCCGTGCTGGATGAACTCGATGCGGTCGTCGTGGAAAGTGGTGGGGCTCATGCGGCAACTCCTGGTGCGTCACGTTCGGCGTCGGCGGCATAGGCGGCGGCGCCCAGCAATCCAGCGTGGGGATGCATCACCGCCAACGATGGCACGCGCGCCATGATCGAAGAGAAGCGGCCCTTGTGTTCGAAGCGCTGGCGGAAACCGGAGTGCTGCAGCGAATCGAGCATCTTCGGGGTCAGTCCGCCGGTCAGGAACACGCCGTCCCAGGCGCCCTGGGTCAGCACCAGGTCACCGGCGATCGCGCCGAACACAGCGCAGAACACGTCGACGGTGCGCATCGCCTGCGGGTCGCCATGCAGTGCTCGGGCAGTCACGTCCACCGGCTGCAGCTGGCCCGGGTCGATACCGGCCATTTCGCATACCGCACGATGGATGTTGACCAGGCCGGGGCCGCAGATCAGGCGCTCGTTGGAAACGCGACCGAACTGCTCGGACAGGATCTCCAGGATGCGGATCTCCTCCGGGGTCCCCGGCGGGAAGCTGACATGGCCGCCCTCTGTTTCCAGCGGATAGCAGCGGCCGTGACGCAGGATCAGGCCACCGACACCCAGGCCGGTACCGGGGCCGATCACCGCGTAGTTGCGCGGCTGGCCCGGCTTGCCCGGGACCCAGGCGGCACCACCGACCTGGACCACGTCCTCGGGCTGCAGCAGTGAAATGGCCATCGCCTGTGCGGCGAAGTCGTTGATCAGGTGCAGTTCGTCGAAACCGAGCATGGCGGCGGTGCGGCTGCGCGAGATCACCCACGGATGGTTGGTGATGCGAGCTTCGTCACCATCCACGCGACCGGCCACTGCGAACACGCCGCGGCTGGCCGTGGCGCCGATCTGTTCCAGATGGTGGCGCGCGGCATCACCCAGCGACGGGAACTCCGCCACCGCGTACTCACGGATGCTGTCCTTCTGCAGTGGCGCGTCCTGGGAGGTGTCGGCCAGGGCGAAGCGGGCGTTGGTGCCACCGATGTCGGCGACCAGCACCGGCTGCGAGCTGGCACTCATGCCGACGCTCCGCTGTCCGGCGCATCCACGCCCTGCGGCAGGAACTCGCCCGCGTTGGCCGGACCCCACTGGCCAGCGGGGTAGGGCTCCAGCGGCAGCTTGGCGTCCTTCCAGGCGTCGGCGACGCTGTCGATCCACGCCCAGGCGGCACGCACTTCGTCGTCGCGCACGAACAGCGTGTGGTTGCCGTTGAAGGCATCCAGGAACAGGCGTTCGTAGGCGATGCGGCGGTGCAGGCCGGTCGGCACCGACAGTTCCAGTTCCAGCGGGTGCAGTTCCAGCGCGCCCCATTCCGGGCCGGCCAGGCTGCTCATCAAGCCCAGTTCGATGTTTTCCTGCGGCTGCAGCTGGAACACCAGGCGGTTCGGTGCGGCCTGCGCGCGCTGCGGGCGTTCGAACAGCCAGTGGGTGACCGGCTTCAGCGTGACCACCACGCGGGTGGTGCGTTCGGGCAGGCGCTTGCCGGTCACCAGGTGGAACGGCACGCCGCTCCAGCGCCAGTTGTCGATGTGCGCGGTGACACCGGCGAAGGTTTCCACGTCGCTGCCTTCCGGCGGCTGGTAGGCCTGCGCGGGCTGGCCATTGATGGTGCCAGCGGTGTAGCGGCCACGGATGCTGTCACGCGCGGCGTGCTTGGCATCGAGCGGGCGCAGGGCGCGCAGCACCTTGACCTTCTCGTCGCGGATGCGATCGGCTTCCAGCGAGGCCGGCGGTTCCATCGCCACCATGCACAGCAGCTGCAGGATGTGGCTCTGCACCATGTCGCGCAGCGCGCCGGAGCGGGCGTAATAGGCATCGCGGCCATCCACGCCTTCGCTTTCGGCCACCAGGATGTGCACCGATTCGATGTAATTGCGGTTCCACACCGCTTCCAGCAGCGTGTTGCCGAAGCGCAGCGCGATCAGGTTCTGCACCGCTGCCTTGCCCAGGTAATGGTCGAGGCGGAACACGCGGTCCTCGTCGATCCACTGGCCGATGGTGCTGATGATTTCCTCGGCGCTCTCGCTGTCGCTGCCGATCGGCTTTTCCAGCATCAGGCGTGCCGGTGCGGCGAGGGCGCCGCCCTTGGCCAGGCCTTCGCAGGTGGAGATGTATAGGCCCGGCGGAATGGCCAGGTAGCTGACGCACTTGCGGTGCACCAGGTCGGCGACCGCGGCGGCCACCGAGTCGACGTCGCGCAGGTCCACCGAACGGTAGTCGATGCGGCGCAGCAGGGCGCCGATGTCTTCCTGCGTGGCCATCGGCATGGCCTGTTGCAGTCGCGGCCGCAGGATGTCATGGAAGGCTTCGGTGTCATGCCCGGACAGGGCCAGCGCGCGGATGCGGAAATCCTCCGGCAGCAGGCCGTCGCCAAGCAGGCGAAGCAGCGAAGGGAACAGGTAGCGCTGGGCCAGATCACCTGTGGCACCGAACAGGAAGAGGGTGTCGTGCATCGCTCGAGTTTCAGATCCGGGTGACATCGTTGTCAATCGCTTCATGGCTGGGTTCGGGGGACATCCGCGCAACTGCCTGTCCGAGGTTCGTCAGGGGCGTTTTCCGGGGTGCCGGAAGACGGTTCCATTCGAAACCACTGCCTCGGCGGAACCTTCGTTCAACCGCCGACGCAGATCGGTGCGCACCGATCATCGGATAGTGCCACGTGAAAACGTTTACATGGCAGAATGGGCAACTGTATTCGATTGCAGTGCTCGCCGTCATGCGGCAGGCGCGCAATCATCACTGCCATCGGGAGGGCCGAGGCAGTCCCAAAAGACAGCCCGGCTTCGGGCGGACCGGATAGGTGATATGGCAAAAGTGCAGTTGCAGGGTGTGCGCAAGGTCTATGACAACGGCCAGGTCGCGGTGAAGGACGCCAGCTTCGAAGTCGCCGATGGCGAACTGATGGTGCTGGTCGGTCCATCCGGCTGTGGCAAGTCGACCCTGCTGCGGATGGTGGCTGGCCTGGAGGAGATCAGCGGCGGCACGCTGACCATCGGTGATCGCGTGGTCAACGACGTGGCGCCGAAGGATCGCGACATCGCGATGGTGTTCCAGAGCTACGCGCTGTACCCGCACATGACCGTGGCCGAGAACCTGGCCTTCGGGTTGAAGCTGCGTGGTCATGACAAGGCGACCATCGACAGGCGCATCGCTGAGGCGGCGCAGACGCTGGGCCTGACCGAGATGATGGACAAGCTGCCCAAGGCGATGTCCGGCGGCCAGCGCCAGCGTGTTGCGCTGGGCCGCGCACTGGTGCGCGAGCCGGCGGTGTTCCTGCTGGACGAGCCGCTGTCCAACCTCGACGCCAAGCTGCGCCACAGCGTGCGCACCGAGATCGCGCAGCTGCACCGCAAGCTCGGCACCACCATGATCTACGTGACGCACGACCAGGTCGAAGCGATGACCCTGGGCCAGCGCATCGTGGTGCTGAAGGATGGCGTCATCCAGCAGATCGATACGCCGATGGCGCTGTACGACCGCCCGGCCAACCTGTTCGTGGCCGGCTTCCTCGGCAGCCCGGCGATGAACGTGCTGCGCGGCACGCTGCAGGGCGATGCTGGTGGCGTGACCGTGGTCGACGGCGAGTGGCGTGCACCGCTGGGCCAGGCCAAGATCGATCCGGCGTGGCTGCAGAAGCCGATCGCGGTGGGTGTGCGCCCGGAACACCTGCAGCCGGCGGGCGCCGATGACGCGCACGCGTTCGTCGCACGCATCGAAGGCATCGAGCCGGTCGGCAACGAGATCTTCGTCAACCTGAGCAGTGGCCAGCACGCGCTGACCATGCGCGTGGCGCCGCAGGCGCTGCCCGCGGTGGGCCAGGACATCCGCGTGGCGATCCAGCCGCAGGGCCTGCATTTCTTCAACGCCGAGAGCGGCGTGCGCCTGTAACGGGTAGTGCCGGCCAGCGGCCGGCACTATCACTTCTTCGCCGGAGGCGTGCGGACCAACGGTCCGCCCCACCGGGTTCAGTTAGATCCACGCCATGCGTGGATGAGAACCCGACAGATTCAGCGCGCCAGCCCGTCCAGCAACGGCATGCGCTGCGCCACCGCATCACCCACCTGCAGATCAGCATCGCTGGCTTCCAGCGGCAGCACCGCCAGTGCCAGGTCACCGGCCACGCAGGCGATCGTGCCCAGCGCCGCGCCGTCCTGCTGGACGCGGTCGCCGGCCCGTGCCGGTGTGGCGGTATGCAGCAGCTGCACCGCACGCTTGGCTTTCCCGAGGAAGTGGGTGCGGGCGACGATTTCCTGGCCGGGATAGCAGCCCTTCTTCACGCTGTAGCCGTTCAGGCGGTCCAGGCCCAGCTGCTGCGGGGTCCACACTTCGCGCTGGCTTTCTTCCAGTCGCGGCAGGCCGTAGCGCAGGTCGGCCTGGCGCCAGGCCAGGGCGAAGGTGGCCTCATCGGCTTCGCTGCTGCCGGCGAAGGCGTCGGCACCACCAATGCACAGGGTGCGCGGCAGGGCATCGCAGCCCAGGTCCAGCTCCCAACCGTCACCTGCGGTCTGCGCAATCGCGGCGCCGCTGGCGGCCTCGGGTGCGGTGAACGCGCCGGCCACGGCCAGGTCGTTGCGCAGCAGTACCTTCACCTTGCGGCGGAACACGAAGCGCTGCAGTTGCGACGCAATTGCATCGGCGTCGCCGTCGGCCAGCACCAGCATCACATGGTCTTGCGCCAGCCGAAGCAGCTGGAACACCGCCAGGGTGCGGCCCTTGGCGCTCAGCCAGGCACTCCATTGCCAGTGCTGCGGGGGCAGGGCGGTGACATCGCTGCTGAACTGGGCGTGGGCGAAGACAGCCGCATCCGGGCCCTGCAGGCTCAGCAGCTGGTGGCCGGACAGGCGCGGATATCCGACGAAAGCAGGGGGCAGGTTGTCAGGCACGTGAACGAGGTCTAAAATTTGTGCGTTGCGAGACCGAACATGATAGGCCAAACAACCCCCACTCCCGACGACGAATCTGAAGCCCCGCTGGTCCCTGCGGCACCCGTGCCCGTGGAACAGGAAAAAGCAGAGGAATTCGGCGGCCGCGGCGGACTCGATCCGGTGCGGTATGGCGATTGGGAGAAAAACGGACGCTGCATCGATTTCTGATCAGCATTGAGCCAACGCGGCCACGTGCCGCCCAGCCGAGACAACGAGCCCAGCGAATGGCGACCAGACAACGCCCACTTTCCCCGCACCTTCAGGTGTATCGCTGGCAGATTCAGATGGCCACCTCGATCCTGCATCGAGCCACTGGCGTCTTTCTGTCTGTTGGTGCCCTCATCATCGCTGCCGGCCTGCTGGCCCTGATGATGGGGCCCGAGTCCTGGAACTGCTTCACCGGCCATGCCGGGGCCTGGTATGGCCGCGTGTTCCTGTTCGCGTGGACATGGTCGTTCGCCTATCACCTGTGCAATGGCATCCGCCACGTGGTGCAGGACTTCGCCATCGGCTTCAGCATCCCCGCCTTCATCCGCAGCAGCTGGCTTTCGGTCATCGGCAGCCTGGTGATCACCCTGCTGGTGTGGGCCTATGTGATGTTCGGAGGTGCCGCGTGAGCAAGTTCCGTACCCCGTTGAAGAACGTGCGCGGCCTCGGTTCGGCCAAGACCGGCACCGAGCACTTCGTGCACCAGCGCCTGACCGCCGCCGCCCTGGTGGTGCTGGGCATCTGGTTCCTGGTCTTCGTGCTGGGCCTGCTTGGCTCGGATTACGCGACTGCCGCCGCTGCCGTGGCCAAGCCGTGGAATGCGGTGCCGCTGATCGGCCTGCTGATCGCCATGTTCTGGCACGCGCAGCTCGGCATGCAGGTCGTGCTGGAAGACTACATCCACGAATCGCTGCTGGCCCTGGTGCTGCAGACCGCGGTGAAGTTCGTCGCCGTGCTCGGCATGATCGTCAGTGTGTTTGCGGTGGGCCGCATCGCCCTCGGCGTTGCCTGAGCCCAGGCACCAACACAGGAATCCAGATTAGATGTCCGCTTACAAGATCACCGAACACAAGTACGACATGGTCGTGGTCGGCGCCGGCGGCGCCGGCCTGCGCGCCACGTTCGGCCTGGCCGCCAAGGGCCTGCAGACCGTGTGCCTGACCAAGGTCTTCCCGACCCGTTCGCACACCGTTGCCGCCCAGGGCGGCATCTCGGCCGCACTCGCCAACATGGGTGAGGACGACTGGCGCTACCACTTCTTCGACACCATCAAGGGTTCGGACTGGCTGGGTGACCAGGACGCCATCGAATACATGTGCCGTGAGGCCATCCCGGCCATCATCGAGCTCGAGCACTACGGCGTGCCGTTCTCGCGCACTGCCGAAGGCAAGATCTACCAGCGTCCGTTCGGTGGCATGACCACCAAGTACGGCGAAGGCCCGGCGGCGCAGCGTACCTGCGCGGCGGCCGACCGTACCGGCCACGCGATGCTGCACACCCTGTACCAGCAGTCGCTGAAGCACGATGCGCGCTTCATGATCGAGTACTTCGCACTCGACCTGATCTTCGATGAAGAAGGCGCCTGCCGCGGTGTGCTGGCCCTGGACATGTCCGACGGCACGCTGCACCTGTTCCGCGCCCAGGGCGTGGTGCTGGCCACCGGCGGTTACGGCCGTGCCTACTTCAGCGCCACCTCGGCGCACACCTGCACCGGCGACGGTGGCGGTCTGGCCATGCGTGCCGGCATCGCCATGCAGGACATGGAGTTCGTGCAGTTCCACCCGACCGGCATCTACGGCGCCGGCTGCCTGATCACCGAGGGTGTCCGCGGTGAAGGCGGCATCCTGCGCAACAGCAGCGGCGAGCGCTTCATGGAGCGCTACGCACCGCACTACAAGGACCTGGCCTCGCGCGACGTGGTCAGCCGTTCGATGACCATCGAGATCCGCGAAGGCCGCGGCGTCGGCGAGCACAAGGATCACATCCTGCTCGACCTGACCCACCTCGGCCCGGGCGTGATCGACGAGAAGCTGCCGGGCATCGCCGAGAGCGCCCGCATCTTCGCTGGCGTCGACGTGCACAAGCAGCCGATCCCGGTCATCCCGACCGTGCACTACAACATGGGCGGCATCCCGACCAACTATCACGGTGAAGTGGTGCAGAAGGTCGGCGACAACGACAATGCGGTCGTGCCGGGCCTGTACGCCATCGGCGAAGCCGCCTGCGTATCCGTGCACGGCGCCAACCGCCTGGGTTCGAACTCGCTGCTGGACCTGGTGGTGTTCGGTCGTGCGGTGGCCAACCGCTGCGCCGAGACCATCAAGCCGGGCGCATCGCACAAGCCGCTGCCGGCCGACGCCTGCGACAAGGCGCTGGGCCTGCTGGACAAGCTGCGCCACGCCAACGGCGATACCCCGACCTCGGTCATCCGCGATCGCATGCAGCGCACCATGCAGGCCGACGCGGCGGTCTTCCGCACCAGCCAGACGCTGAAGGAAGGCTGCGAGAAGATGGACAAGATCTTCGACTCGTTCCAGGACGTGAAGGTCTCCGACCGTTCGCTGGTCTGGAACTCGGACCTGATCGAGACCTACGAGCTGAACAACCTGCTGCTCAACGCGGTGGCGACGATCAACTCGGCCGAACAGCGCAAGGAAAGCCGCGGCGCGCATGCGCACGAGGACTTCCCGGACCGCGACGACGTCAACTGGCAGAAGCACACCCTGGTCAGCGTCGACGAGAAGGGCAAGTGCAGCTTCGACTACCGTCCGGTGCACATGTACACGTTGACCGACGACGTGTCCGTGGTGCCGCCGAAGCCGCGCGTGTACTGATCCGACCCCGCCTACCATGCAATCCGCGCCCACGGGCGCGGGCCGCCTGAGCCAACGAGAGCAGCCATGGCCGAGTTTTCACTCCCCAAGAATTCCAAGATCACGAAGGGCAAGCACTTCCCCGTCAAGAACGGCGGCAAGAACGTGCGCACCTTCAAGATCTACCGCTGGAGTCCGGACGACGACAGCAACCCGCGCACCGATACCTATGAAGTCGATCTGGACGCCTGTGGCCCGATGGTCCTGGACGCCCTGATCAAGATCAAGAACGAGATCGACCCGACCCTGACCTTCCGCCGCTCGTGCCGCGAAGGTATCTGTGGTTCGTGCGCGATGAACATCGACGGCACCAACACGCTGGCCTGCACCCGAGCCATCTCGGACTGCGGCAAGAAGGAAGTGCCGATCTACCCGCTGCCGCACATGAACGTGGTCAAGGATCTGGTTCCGGACCTGACCCACTTCTACGCGCAGTACGCCTCGATCAAGCCGTGGATCCGCACCCAGACCCCGGCACCGCCGGACCGTGAGCGCCTGCAGTCGCCGGAAGACCGCAAGAAGCTGGACGGCCTGTACGAGTGCATCCTGTGCGCCTGCTGCTCGACCAGCTGCCCGAGCTACTGGTGGAACGGCGAGCGTTACCTGGGCCCGGCGATCCTGCTGCAGGCCTACCGCTGGATCATCGACTCGCGCGATGAGGACACCGGTGCGCGCCTGGACGATCTGGAGGATCCGTTCAAGCTGTACCGCTGCCACACCATCATGAACTGCGCCCGGACCTGCCCGAAGGGCCTGAACCCGGCGCTGGCGATCGCCGAGATCAAGAAGCTGATGATGGAACGCCGCGCCTGATCGGGCCTGGCTGTACCTGGTGGAGCCACGCCATGCGTGGCTGTGCCATCCCAGTAGAGCCACGCCATGCGTGGCTTTGCTGTATCTGGAGAAGCATGATGGAAGAAGACGTTCTGCTGAAGAAGCTGCGCTGGCGCTGCCGCCGCGGCATGCGCGAGCTGGACCAGCTGTTCGGCCGTTACCTGGACCACGAGTGGAGCACTGCGCCGACCGAAGAACGCGAGGTTTTCCTGTTCCTGCTCGACTGCGAGGACGATAAGTTGTGGCGCTGGTTCATGGGCTATGAGGCCTGCCCGCATGCGCACGCGATCCCCCTCATGCAGAAGATCCTCGCCCTCAAGCCTTGAGTGGCGCCCCTCGCGGCTGCAGGCCGCCGCCCAGCTGGCGGCGCTGCTGGCCGCGCCCTGGCTGCTGCGCGCCTCTGACCTGCCGCCAAGGCTGCTGGTCCCCGCGGTGGTACTGGCCTGGTGCGTAGGCCTGGCCGAACTGGCCTGGCGCCAACGCAGGCCGCGCGTGCCGGTGCTCCTGCCTCCGCTTCCCGAGCCGCTGCGGGTGGCCGGGCAGGATGTCGAGGCACCCCGGCTGGTGGTGCGCGGGCCGTGGCTGCTGTTGCACTGGCATCAGGGTCGGCGCCGCCAACGCCTGCTGTTCTGGCCCGATGTGCTGGATTCCGGGCAGCGACGTGAACTGCGACTGGCCGTGGCCGCACGCGCCGTTTCCCGTCGGCCCCGTACGATGGCACCATAAGCTGAATTGACCGGCGTGCCTGCATGTTCAAACCCATTCCCGTGGCCATCGGCCTGCGCTACCTGCGCGCCAAGCGCCGCAACGGCTTCATCTCCTTCATCTCGATGGCATCGATCCTGGGCATCGCGCTCGGGGTTACGGTGCTGATCACCACCCTGGCCGTGATGAGCGGTTTCCAGAAGGAAATCCGCAGCCGCCTGCTGCAGATGACCGCGCACACCACCATCAGCCGCGACGGCGAGCCGATGCCGGACTGGATGCGCGTGGTCGACATCGCCGGCAAGGACCCGCGCGTGGCCGGTGCCGCGCCGTACATCGAGATCCAGTCGATGATCAGCGGCCCGCGCGTGCAGGGCGCGATCATCCAGGGCATCGATCCGGCGCTGGAGCCGAAGGTGTCGGTGATCGACAAGAAGGTCACCAAGGGCAGCTATGACAGCCTCAAGCCAGGCAGCTTCAACCTGCTGCTGGGCAAGGAGCTGGCGATCTGGCTGGGCGTGGACGTGGGCGACCAGGTGCTGGTGACCTTCGCCGAGGTGCAGGGCACGCCTGCCGGCGCAGTGCCGCGGATGAAACGCTTCACCGTCAGTGGCATCTTCGAGGCCGGCTACAACGAGGTCGACCGCGGCGTGGGCTTTGCCAACATGCAGGACCTGGAGCGCGTGCTGCGCAGCGACGGTGCCACCGGCGTGCGGCTGAAACTGCACGACATGGACCGCTCGCTGGAAGTGGGCGTGGACCTGGCGCAGAGCCTCGGCGGTGCGTACCGGGTGAGTGACTGGACCCAGCAGAACGCCAACCTCTACCACTCGCTGCGCATGGAAAAGGTGGTGATGGGCATCCTGCTGTCGCTGATCATCGCCATGGGAGCCTTCAACCTGGTGTCCTCGCAGGTGATGCTGGTGACCGACAAGCAGGCCGACATCGCCATCCTGCGCACGCTGGGCCTGACCCCGGGCGGGGTGATGCAGGTGTTCATGGTGCAGGGTTCGCTGATCGGCATCTTCGGCACGCTGGCCGGCCTGATCGGCGGCATCACCCTGACCCTCAACCTGGAGCGGATTCTCGGCGCCATCGAGAGCGTGTTCAACGTCAAGCTGCTGCCGGAGGACGTCTACTACATCACCGGCCTGCCGACCGACATGCAGACCGGCGACGTGGTGGCGATCACCGTGGTCGCACTGCTGATGAGTTTCCTGGCCACCCTGTATCCCGCCTGGCGGGCAGCACGCACCCAGCCGGCGGAGGCCCTGCGTTATGAATAAGGTCTTCAACCGCGGCGATGAAGTGATCCGCGCCGAAGCACTGGGCAAGACCTACGCCGAGGGGCGCATGCAGACCCCGGTGTTCGACGGCCTGGACCTGACCGTGACCGCCGGCGAAACGGTGGCGATCATCGGTGCGTCCGGTGCCGGCAAGAGCACGCTGCTGCATCTGCTGGGTGGCCTCGACATTCCGACTGCGGGTGAGGTCTACGTGACCGGCCAGCGCATGTCGGCGCTGTCGGATACCGCGCGCGGCCTGCTGCGCAACCAGGCGCTGGGCTTTGTGTACCAGTTCCACCATCTGCTTCCCGAGTTCACTGCGCTGGAAAACGTGATGATGCCGGTGCTGCTGGCCGGCACCGCCGTGGCCGAAGCGAGCAGCCGGGCCACCACGCTGCTGGAAGCGGTCGGCCTCGGCCATCGCCTGGACCACAAGCCGGGCGAGCTGTCCGGCGGTGAGCGCCAGCGTGCGGCCGTTGCGCGTGCGCTGGTGAACCATCCGGCCTGCGTGCTGGGTGATGAGCCGACCGGCAACCTGGATGACCGCACCGCTGCGACCGTGTTCGAGCTGATGCTGGAACTCAACCGCGCGCGCCATACCAGCCTGGTGCTGGTCACCCACGACCGCAGCCTGGCGCGCCGCCTCGATCGCGTGCTGGAGCTGCGCGAAGGTCGCCTGCACGCACTGGCCCACGCCGACGTCTGAGCGGCCGGCAACGGCCGCCTCCCGGGGCCTGAACGGGTTTACCTGCCATCGCGCCGGCCGCACGTCGGTCGGCGCATGATCGCAGCAGGTTCCCCGAGGAGATCGCCATGAAGACCCCGATCCTGATCGCCGGACTCTGCCTGGCGCTGGCCGCCTGCGCGACGACCGGCCGGCTCAGCAGTACCGAGAAACTGGATCTGTACCGTGCCCACGCCGGCGCGCCGCAGAGCGACATGCAGTTCTTCGGCAGCCTCAATGGCTGGACCGAGCTGGGTGACAGCGCGCTGGCGGTGTGGACGCGCCCCAGCGAAGCCTATCTGCTGGAGCTGAATGGTCCGTGCCAGGATCTGCCGTATGCCACCGCCATCGGCCTGACCAGTCGGATGAACCGGGTTTCGGCGCGCTTCGACAAGGTGCTGGTGCGCGACCCCACCGGCGGCCCGCGCCTGCCGTGCTTCATCAACAGCATCCGCAGGCTGGACGTGAAGGCACTGCGTGCCTCCGAGCAGGAACTGCGCCAGGCGCAGGTGCAGGAGCGCGAGGAAGGTGCCGCACCGGCGAAATGATCAGAAAAGGGGACGGAGAGGATCAAGTCGTTTGCGGCACAAGCGGCTTGATCCTCTCCGTCCCCCTTTTTGTTGTCAGGCTTCAGGGGTGAAGCCGGCAGGCTTTTCCGCGTCCTTCTCGAACAGGAACTTGACCAGCTCGCCCTCGAGGAACGCACGATGTTCAGGCGTGCGCGGTGACAGACGGTTCTCGTTGATCAGCATGGTCTGGTGCGCCAGCCACGCGGCCCAGGCCTGCTTGCCGATGTTGTTGAAGATGCGCTGGCCCAGCTCGCCGGGGTAGGGCACGAAGTCCAGGCCCTCGGCATCGCGTTGTTCGTACTGGCAGAAGACGTTTCGGGGCATGGCGCTCACTCGTGGTTGCGGGTTTTCGTGGATTTTCGTTTCGGCGCCTTGATCGTGGCGCCGTCGAGCAGTTTGCGGATCGGTGCCGGCAGGCCCAGCGCGGGCAGTTCGTCGGCGGCCACCCAGCGCAGCGTGGGTTCTTCCACGCGCAGGCCGTGTACCTGCCGCGACAGTACCTGCAGGTGCAGTTTGTAGTGGCTGAAGGTGTGCTGCAGCAACGGCAGCTCCTCGGCGTCTTCCAGAGAGCCTTCAACGTGCGCGTCGAACCAGTCCTGCAGCTCGCTGCCGGCCTCGGCCTGCGGCAGCGTCCACAGCTGCGCCCAGATGCCGCTGTCCGGTCGCTTCTGCAGAAGCACGCGCTGCTGTGCGTCGCGCAGCAGCAGCGCCACTGCTTCACGTTCGGGCAGGGTCTTGCTGGGCTTGGGCGTCGGCAGTTCGGCAGTGCGGTCTTCGCGCCGGGCCACGCAGTCATCCTGCAGCGGGCAGATCACGCAGGCGGGTTTGGCACGGCTGCACACGGTCGCGCCCAGGTCCATCTGTGCCTGGGTGTAATCGGCCATGCGCCCCTCCGGCACCTGTGCCACGTGTGCCTCGGCGATCGCCCACAGCCGCTTTTCAATGGCGGGCAGGCCGGGGAAGCCCTCGATGCCGTGGTAGCGGCTGAGCACGCGCTTGACGTTGCCATCGAGGATCGCGAACGGGTCATTCCAGGCCTGGCTGAGGATCGCGCCGGCGGTGCTGCGGCCGATTCCAGGCAGCGCATGCAATGCATCGAAGTCACGTGGCAGATCGCCGTCGTGCAGTTCCACGCAGCGCTTTGCAGCGGCATGCAGGTTGCGTGCACGGGCGTAGTAGCCGAGCCCGGCCCACTGCGCCATCACCGCGTCATTGCTGGCGGCGGCGAGGTCGGGCAGGGTCGGGAAGTGCTGCAGGAACTGCTGGAAGTACGGGATGACCGTGGTCACCTGGGTCTGCTGCAGCATGATTTCCGACAGCCAGACCCGGTAGGGGCTGCGCGGGTGCTGCCAGGGCAGGTCGTGGCGGCCGTGGTCGTCGAACCAGTGCAGCAGGCGGGCGACGAAACCATCGCGTTCTGCAGTCTCGGCGCTGGCGTGCGGCTGGCGGGGCATTGGCGTTCCAGAGAGGCAGCCACCGGTGGGGTGGCTCTACCAGGGTGCAGTAGAGCCACGCCATGCGTGGCTGCGCGGTGTATCAGGCACCCAGCGCTTCGGGCAGCAGGGCGTCGACGAAGGCTTCCGGGTCGAACACGCGCAGATCTTCCGGGCGCTCGCCAATGCCGGCGAAGCGGATCGGAATGCCGAACTCGCGGGCCAGCGCGAACACCACGCCGCCCTTGGCAGTGCCGTCCAGCTTGGTCACCACCAGGCCGGTCACGTTCACTGCGGCATTGAACTGGCGCAGCTGCGACAGCGCGTTCTGGCCGGTGGTGCCGTCGATCACCATCAGCACTTCGTGGGGTGCGGTGGGGTCGATCTTGCCGAGCACGCGGCGGATCTTGCCCAGCTCGTTCATCAGGCCGGACTGGGTGTGCAGGCGGCCTGCGGTGTCGGCGATCAGCACCGAGGTGCCACGGGCCTTGCCGGCCTGCAACGCATCGAATGCCACCGAAGCAGCATCGGCGTTCTGCCCCTGCGCAACCACGGCCACGCCGTTGCGCTCGCCCCAGGCCTGCAGCTGGGCCACGGCGGCGGCACGGAAGGTATCGCCGGCGGCCAGCATCAGGCTGTGGCCGTCATCCTTGAAGCGCTTGGCCAGCTTGCCGATGGTGGTCGTCTTGCCGACGCCGTTGACGCCGACGGTCAGCACCACGAAGGGTT
Organism: Stenotrophomonas sp. 85239_Sma; assembly: GCF_056481725.1. NCBI lineage: Bacteria > Pseudomonadati > Pseudomonadota > Gammaproteobacteria > Lysobacterales > Lysobacteraceae > Stenotrophomonas > Stenotrophomonas sp. 85239_Sma. The sequence continues at coordinate 1,766,012 of NZ_CM151163.1, forward strand.
TGGCGTTGCGGTCGATCACCAGCGGCTTGGCCACCGGCTGCAGGATCGCGATCAGCTCGGCGCGCAGCGCGGCCAGCAGCGCATTGGCGTCAGCGAATTCGCGCGACTTCATGCGCTTGCGCAGGCCCTCGACCAGGTCGGTGGTGGCACCTACGCCGACGTCGGCGGTGATCAGTGCGGTTTCCAGCTCGTCCAGCAGGTCGTCGTCGAGCTTGGGGTTGCGCGAGAACAGGCCGCCGAAGCTGCGTGCGATGACGCTGTTGCGCAGGCGTTCGCGCCAGCCAGGCTTGCCGGCCGGGGCCGGGGCGGCATCGACCAGCACCGGCAGGTCAGTCGCAGGAGTGGCCGGCGCTTCGGCCGGGATGACCGGGGCCAGCGGTGCGAGCACGGCGGCCGCAGCCAGGGCCTCGGCTTCGAAGTCCTCCGCAGCGATGACGCGTTCCGCAGCCGGCGGTGCCGGTGCGGCGGCCGGCGCTTCGGGCACTGCGACGGGCGCCGGTGCAGGCGTCGGCGCGGGCGTGGCAGCCTCGGACGTGTTCGGAGCGGCTACCGGAGCGGCCGGGGCTTCTTCGACCGGGGCTGCGGACGGGAATGCCGCCGCCAGCTCTTCAGCCGAGTAGTGCTGGGTCTTGGGAGCCTCCGCTGCGGGGGCATCCTGGGGCTTCTTGCGGCGGAAAAAACTGAGCATTGGCAAAAGGCGCTGAAATCAGGGGGATATGCTACCACTCGGGCCTGTCGGGCCGATGTGGACTCAACATCGCGGCCTGCCGGCCGTTAACCGGTCCGGAGGGCTGCGCACGGCGGCCCGGAGACCGCCATGAACAACGTGATGGGAATTGCTCTCAGTGGGATGCAGGCGGCCCAGCAGGGCGTCCAGGTGGCCGCGCACAACGTGGCCAACCTGGCGACCCCGGATGCCCAGCGCCTGCAGTTGCAGCGCGGTACTGCGGAGCAGGGCGGGGTACAGGCCGCGGCGTTCCCCGCCGGCACCGATCCTGGTGCGCCATTGGGGGATCTGTTGGCCGCGAAAGCAGAGGTGGTGGCCTTCGCCGCCAATGCTGCGGTGATCCGCCGCCAGGACCAGATGCTGGGCTCGCTGCTGGATCGGGAAGCCTGATCAACACCGCTTTGGCAGGTGCCAACCGCTGCCCCTGGTAGGTGCCAACCTTGGTTGGCACCTGCCAAAGCAGCGCCGGGCCATGCCCGGCGACCACTGCCTCGATCAGGCCGACAGCTCCAGCAGCAGCTTGTTCAGGCGCGCCACGTAGGCACCCGGATCCTTCAGGCTGTCACCCGCGGCCAGTGCGGCCTGGTCGAACAGCACCCGGCCGAGGTCGTCGAAGCGCGCGCCATCGGCTTCGGCATCCAGCTTGGCGATCAGCGGGTGGCCCGGGTTGATCTCCAGGACCGGCTTGCTCTCCGGCACCTTCTGCCCGCTGGCTTCCAGGATCTGGCGCATCTGCAGGCCCAGGTCCTGTTCGCCGATGGCCAGCACCGCCGGCGAATCGGTCAGGCGGTGCGAGACGCGCACTTCGGCCACGTCATCGCCCAGCACCGTCTTCAGGCGCTCGACCAGGCCCTGCTTGTCCTTCGCTGCCGCTTCCTGTTCCTGCTTGTCCGCTTCGCTTTCCAGCGCGCCCAGGTCGAGGTCGCCACGGGCGATGTCGACGAAGCCCTTGCCGTCGAAATCGGTCAGGTAGCCCATCAGCCACTCGTCGATGCGGTCGGTCAGCAGCAGCACTTCCACGCCCTTCTTGCGGAACACTTCCAGGTGCGGGCTGTTGCGTACCTGGCTGTAGCTTTCGCCGGTCAGGTAATAGATCTTGTCCTGGCCTTCGGCCATGCGGCCGAGGTAATCGGCCAGCGACACGCTCTGTGCATCGCCGTCGCCACGGGTGGAGGCGAAGCGCAGCAGGCCGGCCACCTTCTCGCGGTTGTTGTAGTCCTCGGCCGGGCCTTCCTTCAGCACCTGGCCGAATTCCTTCCAGAACGTGGCGTACTGCTCCGGCTTGTCGGCGGCCAGCTTCTCCAGCATGTCCAGCGAGCGCTTGGTCAGCGCCGACTTCATCGAATCGATGACCGGACCAGACTGCAGGATCTCGCGCGAGACGTTCAGCGACAGGTCGTTGGAATCGACCACGCCCTTGATGAAGCGCAGGTACAGCGGCAGGAACTGCTCGGCTTGGTCCATCACGAACACGCGCTGCACGTACAGCTTCAAGCCCTTGGGCGCATCGCGGTGATACAGGTCGAACGGCGCGCGGCCCGGCACGTACAGCAGCGAGGTGTATTCCAGCTTGCCCTCGACCTTGTTGTGGCTCCACGCCAGCGGGTCGCTGTGGTCGTGCGCGACGTGCTTGTAGAACTCGGTGTACTCGGCATCGCTGATTTCAGTGCGCGGACGGGTCCACAGTGCGCTGGCGCGGTTGACCGTTTCCCACTCGACCGCTGCGCCTTCTTCGCCGCCCTCCTTGGGCATCTGGATCGGCAGGCCGATGTGGTCCGAGTACTTCTTGAGGATGCTGCGCAGGCGCCAGCCATCGGCGAAATCGTGCTCGCCGTCCTTCAGGTGCAGCACGATGCGGGTACCGCGTTCGGCCTTGTCGACGGTGGCCACTTCGAAATCGCCTTCGCCGCGCGAGGTCCAGCGCACGCCTTCGCCTGCAGCCAGGCCGGCGCGGCGCGAGGTCACTTCCACTTCGTCGGCGACGATGAAGGCGCTGTAGAAACCCACGCCGAACTGGCCGATCAGCTGCGAATCCTTCTTCTGGTCGCCGGACAGCTGGCGCAGGAAGTCGCCGGTGCCGGACTTGGCGATGGTGCCCAGGTGGGCGATGGCTTCGGCACGGCTCATGCCGATGCCGTTGTCTTCGATGGTGATGGTGTGGGCGGCAGGGTCGAAGCTGACGCGCACGCGCAGTTCGCTGTCGCCTTCCAGCAGGGCCGGCTGGGTCAGGGCCTCGAAGCGCAGCTTGTCGGCGGCGTCGGCGGCGTTGGAGACCAGCTCGCGCAGGAAGATCTCCTTGTTGGAATACAGCGAGTGGATCATCAGCTGCAGCAGCTGCTTGACTTCGGTCTGGAAGCCAAGGGTTTCGGTCTGGGGGGTCTCGGTCATCGATAAGGCTCCGTGTGCAATGCCGCGCCAGCGCGTGCGGCCTCGCCAAGGGGTATGGCTGATTGTCCCGAAATCAAGGGGTTGGTCGGCCGGGCTGCGCCCGGCACCCGCTCAGTGCAACTGCAACTGCCAAAGCCAGAGCCAGAGCGGCATTCCGTGGGATGGCGGGGCGCTGTGGGTTCGCGGGGACGGCGCAAGTACGTCCATGTAGCCTTGGTCGCCGCATCCATGCGGCTCACACCCCGCGAACCCACAGTGCCCCGCCTCTGACAGGTTCACGCGGCTGTTGGTAGGTGTCGACCTTGGTCGACACATCTGTCAGATATCGATACATCAAATGGGGTCAGATCCGTTTTCCGCGGGAAAACGGTTCTGACCCCACCTGTATGTCGGGCATCGGATCGCGTCTGGGGTAGAGCCCCCTGAGTTAGGGGGCGGCCGCGAAGCGGCGGGGGTGTGGAAGATGGTAAGTGGGGCCCGCGTTTCGCGCAGCGAAGCGTGGGAGCGACAGCGCGCATGCGTTGGCGCGTCCCCGGGCGCCGCCCGGCCGAACTACAATCCCGCTCATGCTGAATTTCTCGAACAACCTCCGCCGGGGGCGCCGATGAGCGGCCGTGGGGGCAATGACGGCCAGGTCCGCATCATCGGCGGGCGCTGGCGCAATACCCGCCTGCCGGTGCCGACCCTGCCGGGCCTTCGCCCCAGCAGCGACCGTGTGCGCGAAACCCTGTTCAACTGGCTGATGCCCAAGCTCGGCGGTACGCGGGTGCTGGACCTGTTCGCCGGCAGTGGCGCACTGGGCTTGGAGGCGGTCTCGCGCGGTGCCGCGCATGCCACCCTGGTCGAGCGCGATGCGCAGCTGGGCCGCAACCTGACCGCCGCGGTGGCCAAGCTGCAGGCCAGCGACCAGATCACCGTCGTGCAGGCCGATGCCCTGCGCTGGCTGCAGGGCGCGCCCGCGCAGCAGGCCGACCTGGTCTTCATCGACCCGCCGTTTGCCGATGGCCTGTGGCAGGACGTGCTGGCCCAGCTGCCCCGGCACCTGGCCGCCGATGCCTGGCTGTACCTGGAATCGCCGGCCGGCCACGTGCCGGTGCTGCCGCCGGACTGGCTGCTGCACCGTGAGGGCGGCACCCGCGAGGTGCGCTTTGCCCTGTACCGCCGCGCCACTGCTACACTTTGACCTCATCTGAACATCTGCATCCGCCCATGACCGTGGCCAACCGCCGCATCGCCGTCTATCCCGGCACGTTCGACCCGATCACCAATGGTCATATCGACCTGGTGAGCCGCGCCGCGCCGCTGTTTGAAAAGGTCGTGGTCGGCGTGGCGCAGAGCCCGTCCAAGGGCCCGGCGCTGCCGCTGGAGCAGCGCGTGCAACTGGCGCGTGGCGCCCTGGCCCACCACGGCAATGTCGAAGTCATCGGCTTCGATACCCTGCTGGCCCATTTCGTACGTTCGGTCCAGGGCGGGGTGCTGCTGCGCGGCCTGCGCGCGGTGTCCGATTTCGAGTACGAGTTCCAGATGGCCAGCATGAACCGCCACCTGATCCCCGAGGTCGAGACCCTGTTCCTGACCCCGGCCGAGCAGCACAGCTTCATTTCGTCCTCGCTGGTCCGCGAGATCGCGCGCCTGGGCGGCGACGTGTCCGGTTTCGTGCCGGCCGCGGTGCTCGAAGCCCTGCGCAAGGTCCGCGAAGCGAAGGCGGCACAGTCGTAAGCCCGCTGTACCCGCACCCCATTACGTACAACACCACGCACCATTCCGGGAGGAAACCCATGAACACCACCACGCGCGCGATGCTGATCGCTTCGTTGGCCCTGGCCTTCACCGCCTGCAAGAAGGAAGAGGCCGCTCCGGTCGACGAGGCCAAGCAGGCCCTGGTCGCTCCGTCCAAGGACGACGATGCAGGCTGGAAGAAGTACCTGCAGGAAGTGGCCATCCAGAACATGGGCAACATCACCAACAGCCCGTTCCTGTACTACCTCTCGCCGGAATCGGACCCGGACTTCCAGGCCAAGTACGAGCGCCAGACCGAAAGCGCCACCCAGGCCGTGGCCCGTGGCGTGCAGCCGGGCAACATGCTGGCCTTCGGCTCGTCGGCCTCGGGCAAGATGGCTGACATGATCCAGGCCGTGTTCAAGGACGTATCGCCGGATTCGATGAAGGGCGTGCGCGTCGTCTTCATCGGCCAGTCGGCCGACAACGCCCGCGTGCAGGCTGCGATCCAGCCGACCGGTGCCGAGTACATTTTTGTCGAAGCCAAGTAATACCGAGCCATGGCGGCCATGCTCCGGCATGGCCCGGGCGGCGCACCGCAAAGACGCCGCCGATGACCTGACCGGCCCGCGCGCCCGCGCTGGCCGGTCCTTTGTCCCAGGGCGCGGGCGAGGAGTATCGCCGTGTCGCTGAAAATCAATGAGCTCTGCGTCAACTGCGACGTATGCGAGCCGGCCTGCCCGAACCAGGCCATTGCGATGGGTGAAACCATCTACGTGATCGACCCTGCGCGCTGCACCGAATGCGTGGGTCATTTCGACGAACCACAGTGCGTGGTCGTCTGCCCGGTCGAGTGCATCGATCCGGATCCGGAGATCGTGGAAACGGAAGACCAGCTGCTGGCCAAGCTGCGCCAGCTGCAGCACGATCACCCCGAACTCTATGCGGAGCCCCCATCCGAATGAAGACGTTGATCGTCCGCCCCCTGTTGCTGCTCGGCCTGCTGCTCAGTCCGATCGCCTGGGCCGACAGCCCGGCCCGTGCCGAACGCCCCGATGGCGCGGCCATTGCCAGCGGCCACGCGCTGGCCACCCAGGCCGGCATCGATATCCTGGCGCAGGGCGGCAACGCCTTCGACGCCGCCGTGGCGGTGTCGTCCACGCTGGCGGTGGTGGAGCCGATCAGCTCTGGGCTGGGCGGAGGTGGCTTCTTCCTGTTGCATGACGCTGCCACTGGCAAGGACCTGATGCTGGATGCGCGCGAGACCGCGCCGGCCTCGGCAACCCCGCAGGCCTTCCTCGACAAGCAGGGCAACCTCGACCGCGACCGCTCGGTCAATGGCGCCTGGTCAGCCGGTATCCCGGGCCTGCCCGCAGCGCTGGTCGAACTGTCGGCCAAGCACGGCAAGCTGCCGCTGTCGGCTTCGCTGCAGCCGGCGATCCGTGTCGCCCGTGAAGGCTTTCCGGTGTACGAGCGCATGGCCAAGGGCTATGCCTCGCGCCGCGAAGTGATGGAGCGCTACCCCGGCACGCGCGAGGTCTACCTGCGCAACGGCAAGCCGATCGCCAGCGGTGACCTGTTCAAGCAGCCGGAACTGGCGCAGACGCTGGAGCGGCTGGCCGCAGGCGGCTTCGATGGCTTCTACAAGGGCCAGACCGGAAAGCTGTTGCTGGACGGCGTGAGGCAGGCCGGCGGCAAGTGGACCGCTGAAGAGCTGGCCAGCTACCGCGTGAAGCAGCGCGAACCGATCGTGTTCAACTACAACGGCTGGAAGATCACCACCGCGCCGCCGCCGTCGTCCGGTGGTATCGCGCTGGCCAGCATGCTGCAGATCCTGGAAGGTTGGGACATCAGGAAGATGGACCCGGCGCATCGCACCCATCTGGTGGTGGAGTCGATGCGTCGCGCCTACCGCGACCGAACCTTCTTCCTCGGCGACCCGGACTTCGTGCAGATCCCGCAGAAGGTGCTGACCAGCAAGGACTACGCACAGGGCCTGCGGGCCACCATCCATCCGGAGAAGGCCACGCCCAGCGACCTGCTGTCGGGCAACCCGACGCCGCTGGAAGACGACGAGACCACGCACTTCTCGATCATCGACCGTGATGGCAACCGTGTCGGCGCCACCCAGACCGTCAACCTGTTGTATGGCTCGGGGCTGATTCCCAAGGGCACCGGTGTGCTGCTGAACAACGAGATGGACGACTTCGCGCTGAAGCCGGGCACGCCCAATGCGTTCGGCGTGATGGGCTATGAGGCCAATGCGCCGAAGGCGGGCAAGCGCATGCTCAGCTCGATGACGCCGACCTTCATGGAGAACGCCGACAAGGTGGTGGTGCTGGGCACGCCGGGTGGCAGCCGCATCATCACCATGGTGCTGCTGGGCATCCTTGGTTACGACGCCGGCCTGGATGCGCAGCAGGTGGCGGCGCTGCCGCGCTATCACCACCAGTGGCTGCCGGACCTGATCGAAGCCGAGGACGATGCGTTCGACGCGGCGACCGTGAAGCAGTTGCAGGCGATGGGCCACAAGATCGACCTGCCGGGTGACGTCGCCGCAGGCGGCCGCGGTTCCAGCCATGTGTGGGGCAACCTGCAGACCGTGGAATGGGACCGCAAGGCGAACAAGCTGTACGGCGGTAGCGACCCACGCAACCCGGTGGGCAGTGCCCAGGTCGTGCCGGCACGCTGATCCGGTTGTGGCGGCTGCTGGCCGGCAATCCGGCTGATTATCGAAACCCCGCCTTTGCCGGCGGGGTTTTCAGTTTCCTTTCTAGCGATTATTTAACGAGCAGGCGCCGATAATCGACGCATGAAACTCTGGTCTATTCGTGGAAATTCGCAGCGCCTTGATGGCGGCGCGATGTTCGGCAACGCACCGCGTGCGTTGTGGGAAAAATGGGCGGCACCGGACGAGCTCAATCGCATCGAGCTGGCCTGCCGTGCGCTGCTGGCCAGCCCGCTGGAAGGCAAGACGGTGCTGTTTGAAACCGGTATCGGGGCGTTCTTCGATCCGCGCATGCGTGAGCGCTATGGCGTGCAGGAAAGCCAGCACGTGCTGATCGATTCGTTGCGCGAAGCCGGCTTCGAACACGAGGACATCGATGTCGTGGTGCTCAGCCACCTGCACTTCGATCATGCCGGCGGCCTGCTGGCGGCATGGAGCGAAGGGCGTGAGCCCGAGTTGCTGTTCCCCAACGCAACCTATGTGGTCGGCGCACAGCATTGGCAGCGCGCCGTGCATCCGCACCCGCGTGACCGGGCCAGCTTCATTCCGGAACTGCCCGGCCTGCTGCAGGCAAGTGGCCGGCTGGAAGTGGTGGATGGGGAGTACTCGAAGGTACTCGGCCACAGCGTGCGCTTCAGCTACAGCGACGGGCATACGCCGGGGCTGATGCTGGCCGAGATCGTCGGTCACGCGCATGCAGGCGAGGGTGCGCACGGTGGCGTGGTGTTCTGTGCCGACCTGATTCCAGGGCGCTCATGGGTGCACGTGCCGATCACCATGGGCTACGACCGCAACGCCGAGCTGCTTATCGACGAGAAGCGGCAGTTCCTTGAAGACAAGCTGGCACGCAACGTGCGGCTGTTCTTCACCCATGACCCGCAGGTGGCGCTGGCGCAACTGGGGCGTGATGACAAGGGGCGTTTCGTGACCCTGCATGAGCAGGGCGAGCTGAAGGCGCGCGCCCTCGGTTGATGAAAAGGCCGGGCGATGCCCGGCCTTCCCGTGACGCATCAGATCCACGCCATGCGTGGATGGCGCCCTGCCAGAGACAGGCGTCAAGACACCTTCAGGCAGCTGCTCATGAAGGTCTTGCGCGCATCACCGGCCAGCTTCCTGGCGCCCGCGTCAGCGTTGCACTTGCGCATGCGTTCCTGCTGCGCATTGGCCGGCTTGGCGTCGGCGGCGTGGCCACTGAGGCAGGAACTCTGCGCGGTCTTGTAGGCATCGCCCTTCAGGCCCTTGTTCTTGGCCGAGCATTCGGCCATGCGCTGTTGCTGCGGGGTGGTGGCGTTGACCGCCAAGGGCAGGCCGACCAGCAGGACGGCGGCCAGCAGGAAAGAGGCTTTCATCAGGTGCTCCAAGCGGGGGCGGGTGCGCGGAGCATTCGCTTCGGCATGGCAAGACCACGTGAAAAATCATCACCCGGCCGCGCCTGCTTGCATCGGTATTCGGATCGGCGTATTGCTTAGCCTTATGGGTAAGTATTCTCCAGCCATTCAAGAGGTCTTCCAGGCGTTGGCCGACCCGACCCGTTGCGCGATCGTGGCCGCGCTGGGGCAGGGGCCGTGCACGGTGTCGATGCTGGCAGAGCCCTTCCAGATGGCCTTGCCCTCGCTGATGAAACACCTGGCCGTGCTGGAGCGCAGCGGCGTGGTGCGCAGTTACAAGCAAGGGCGCGTGCGCACCTGCGAACTGGTGCCGGCGCGGCTGCGCCAGGGCGAGCAGTGGCTGGCCGAACAGCGCGCGACGTGGGAAGCGCGCACCGACCGCATGGTCGAATTCGTCGAAACGCATCACCAACAGGAGCAGGCCCATGGCCGTAGACGCAGGCAACAACCCTGACACCGATCTGGTCATCAGCCGCGTGCTGGCTGCACCGCGCGCGGCCTTGTGGCGGGCCTGGACTGACCCCGAGCTGCTGCGCCAATGGTGGTGCCCGAAACCCTGGGCCACTGAGGTTCGCGCATTCGACCTGCGCCCCGGCGGGGCCTTCCACACCTTCATGCAGGGCCCGGATGGTGGCAGCAGTGACAATCCGGGCAGTTTCCTGGAGATCGTGCCGCAGCAGCGTTTGGTGTTCACCTCGATGCTGGGCGCAGGCTGGCGACCGCAGTCACCCTGGCTGGGCTTCACCGCCATCATCACCATGGAGGACGAGGGGCAGGGCTGCCGCTACACGGCGCGGGTAATGCACCCGGACAAGGCGCAGCGCGACCAGCATGAGCAGCTGGGCTTCTTCGATGGCTGGAACACCGTCATCGGACAGCTGGAAATCTTCGCGGCCGGGCTGTAGGCCGGAATGCGGGATGGGGTCAGAGCCCTTTCTGCGAAAGGGATCCGACCCCCGCGATGTTGGGGCCAGATCCCTTTCGCAGAAAGGGCTCTGACCCCGGTTCCCCGGATCAACCGACGCGGGTACCGAAGATACGGTCACCGGCGTCACCCAGGCCCGGCAGGATGTAACCCTTGTCGTTGAGCTGGGCATCGATGGCCGCAGTGTAGATCTCCACGTCCGGGTGCACGGCCTTGACCGCTTCGATGCCTTCAGGCGCGGCGACCAGGAAGATGCCCTTGATGCGGCGGGCGCCGGCGCGCTTGAGCATGTCGATGGTGGCGATCAGGGTGCCGCCGGTGGCCAGCATCGGGTCCAGGATCAGCGCATCGCGCTCTTCCAGGCGGCCGGTCAGGCGCTCGAAGTAGGGCACCGGCTGCAGGGTTTCCTCGTCGCGCTGCAGGCCGACCACGCTGACGCGGGCTGCCGGGATCAGCGACAGCACGCCGCTGAGCATGCCCAGGCCGGCACGCAGGATCGGCACCACGGTGATCTTGGCGCCGGCAATGCGCTGCACGGTGACCGGGCCGGCCCAGCCCGGCAGGGTGTGCGGCTCGGTGTCCAGGTCGGCGGTGGCCTCGTAGGCCAGCAGTGTACCCAGCTCGTTGGCCAGTTCGCGGAAATCCTTGGTGCTGAGCGCGGCGTTGCGCATCAGGCCGATCTTGTGCTGCACCAGCGGGTGGCGCACTTCGACGATCTTCATGGTCGGAAGGAGGGGAGAAGGAGAGAGGGCGCCATTTTGCAGGAATGGCGGGCCGAACCCCAAACCGTTCCCAGACCCGCCGTACATGGAATGTGCAGGCGCATGTCACGGCCATGCAACCTTGCGGACATACCGTGCAGACCCATTCTTAACAGGAATGGGGATTCCCAGTGCATATCAAGACTCCGTTGGCCGTTGCCATCACGCTGACCCTGGCGATGGGGGCCGCAGCACCGCTGCGGGCCGCCGGGCAGCAGGCGGTAGCCGCCACCGGCGCCGTGGCGGCCGATGCGGTCGACCTGGACCGCATCGAAGTGCGTGCCCAGCTCGAATCGCAGATCCGCGCCGTCGACCTCAAGCGCAGCAGCGACGCCATCGAGGACGCGGTGTCCTCTGACGCCCTGGGCCAGTACCCGGACAAGAACGTGGCCGAGTCACTGCAGCGCCTGCCGGGCGTGAGTGTGACCCGCGACCAGGGCGAGGGCCGATTCGTGGTCATCCGCGGCCTGGATGCCAATCTCAACAGTGTCAGCGTGGATGGAATTGCCGTCGGTACGCCGGAAGATTCCAGCCGTGCCGCGCCGCTGGACGTGATCCCCTCCGATTCCACCGAGCGCCTGCGCGTGGTCAAGTCGCCGACCCCGGACATGCCGGGTGATGCCATCGGTGGCGCCGTGCTGGTGGAGTCGGCGTCGGCCTTCGACCGTGACGGTCGCAGCCTGCGCGGCAAGATCGAGGGCAGCCACCAGCAGCTGTCCGGCGAGACCAGTCCCAAGGCCGCCTTCAACTACAGCGAGGTGTTCAACGATACCTTCGGCGTGGCGCTGGGCGTGAATTACCAGAAGCGGAAGTTCGAGTCGGACAACACCGAAGTGGAGTACGACGGCGAAGACGATGCCGCCCCCGGTGACGTGACCGCGATCAACCTGCAGCACCGCAAGTACGAGATCGAGCGCAAGCGCATCGGTGCCAACCTCAACCTCGACTGGCGTCCCAACGAAGACAGCAAATACTACCTGCGCACGCTGTACAGCCAGTTCGACGATGCGGAGACCCGCCAGCGCGTGATCTTCAACTTCGACGACGCGAAGATGGTCGAGACCGGCACCGACCAGTACCGCCTGGACGGCATGCCGAAGGATTCCATCGACAAACGCATGCGCTACCGCACCAAGAAGGAAAACACCTTCGCGGCCAGCCTCGGCGGCGAGAACAAGCTGACCAGTGCCGTGGTCGATTACCGGATCGGCTACACACGTACCGAAGAGCGCGTGAACGACGAGATGGAGGCGCGCTTCAAGCTCAACGGCAAGGCCTTCAACGGCACCCTGGACCAGAGCAGCCGCCTGCCCAGCTACAGCTTCGACAACCCGCAGTGGCTGGACAACAGCAACTACGCATTCGACCGCTTCGTGCTCTCGCCCAAGCAGGTGAACGACAAGGAGCACAGCGCGCAGGTCAACGTACGCTTCGACGGTGACAGCAGCAGCATCAAGTTCGGCCTGCTGGGCCGCTGGCGCGACCGCGATGTGAATGTGGACGAGCGCGAACTGCGCGTCGGCCCGAAGGTGGCGCTGTCGAGCTGGACCACTTCCTCGCCGGAACACCGCCACGGCAACATGGGCGATGGCATGGACTCGGCCGCGATGCGCGCGTTCTGGGCGGCCAGCGGCAGCCAGTACAGCGCCCGCCCGCAGGACGCCGGTGCAAACGCGATGACGTCGCTGGAAGAAGACTACGTGGCCAGTGAAGACATCTTTGCCAGCTATGCCATGGGGACCTGGGACGTGGGCGCGCTGCGCATCATCGGTGGCGTGCGCGTGGAGAACACCCGCTTCAAGGCGGTCGGCAACCAGGTGGACGTGGCTGCGAACGGCCGTAGTTTCACCGTCACCCCGCGCGTGGCCAACAGCAGCTACACCAACGTGCTGCCGGGCCTGCACCTGCGCTATGACGCGGCCGATGACTGGGTGCTGCGTGCCTCGGCCAACAAGACCGTATCGCGCCCTTCGTTCGGCGACGTTTCGCCGCGCGTAGGTTACAGCCGGGGTGACGAGGAAGTGCGCCTGGGCAATCCGGAGCTGGACCCGTACGAGTCGAAGAACATCGACCTGTCGGTGGAGAAGTACATCGGCAGCACCGGCATCGTCTCGCTGGGCCTGTTCCACAAGTCGATCGATGGCTACATCGTGGAAACCGTGCGTACAAATGATCCGGCCTACGACGGTTTCGACGTGACCCAGCCGATCAACGGCCGCAAGGCCACCGTGCGTGGCGCGGAGTTCAATTGGCAACAGCAGCTGGCCTTCCTGCCGGACGGCCTGGATGGTCTGCTGGTCGGTGCCAGTGGTACCTGGCTGGATACGAAATTCGATGCAGGCATCAAGGACCGTGCAGGCGAGGACTTCACCCTGCCGCGCGCCTCCAAGCATGTCTACAGCGCACACATCGGCTATGAAAAGTACGGTGTCAGCACGCGCCTGGCGGCGGTGTATCGCAGCGAGTACCTGGACAGCATCGGCAAGGGGCGCGCGTTCGACATCTATGTTGCACCCAACACCCAGCTCGATTTTTCGCTGGACTACAAGTTCACCCCGCGCGTGAGCATGTACTTCGAAGCGCAGAACCTGCTGGACAAGCCGTTGGAGCTGTACCAGGGCACGCGTTCGCGCACCCTGCAGATGGAAGAATACGGTCGTACCTACGCGCTCGGCCTGAAGGTGGCACTGTGATGGGGCGTGGCATCACCGTCCTGGCGGTCGCGCTCGCGGCGACCTTGGCCGTCGGCTGCACGCCGGCGACCGGCAATGACCCCGCCGCGGCCACCACGGCAGCGAAAGCCGGGGGCGAGCGCACGGTGACCACCATCGCCGAAGCCTTCCTGTCACCGATGACCCCGGCCGACAACATCGACTCGCCGGCAGCCTGGCGCGCGCCGGACGGCGCGCTGTGGCTGATCGCCACCGCCAAGGCCTCCGACAAGCTGGTGGTCTACGACGGCAGCACCGGCCAGCACCTGCGCGATGTGGGTACCAGCGGGACCGCGCCAGGGCAGTTCGATCGCCCAAACGGCATCGCGGTGACCGACGACCTGCTGTGGATCGTGGAGCGCGACAATCACCGCGTGCAGGTGCTGGGCCTGCCGGACTTCACGCCGCTGGCGACGTTCGCTGCGGACGAACTGCGCAAGCCGTACGGGCTGTGGGTCGACCGCCGTGCCGATGGCTACAGCGTCTACGTCACCGACTCCTGGGACAACGGCGAGGATGCGCAGGGGCGTGACATCCTGCCGCCGCTGTCCGAGCTGGACAAACGCGTGCGCCAGTACCACGTGACCCGCGACGGTGCGAAGGTCGAGGCGAAGCTGGTGGCCAGCATCGGCGATACCACCGAGTCAGGAGCGCTGCGGGTGGTTGAGTCGATCTGGGGCGACCCCGGGAACGACCGGCTGCTGATCGCCGAAGAGGACGAGAGCTACGCCAGCGAGTTCAAGGTCTACACCCTGGCCGGACGCTTCACCGGCACCACCTTCGGCCGCGACGTGTTCAAGGCACAGGCCGAAGGCGTGACGCTGCGCACCTGCGGCAAGGACGGCTGGTGGATCACCACCGAGCAGGGCAAGCAGCGCAGCGTGTTCCACCTGTTCGACCGGCATACGCTGAAGCCGGTCGGCGCGTTCCAGGGCAACACCGTGGCCAACACCGATGGCATCTGGATGATGCAGCAGCCCAGCGCGCGCTTCCCGCACGGTGCGCTGTATGCGGTGCATGACGACCAGGGCGTGGTGGCGTTCGACTGGGAGAGCATCGCCAAGCAGTTGGCATTGCCGCTGGAGTGTGGCGCATGAGCCGGCAGTACGTGGTGCGCGCACTGGCGCTGGGCCTGCTGCTGGCGTTGCCGTCGCTGTCGTTCGCGGCGGCCGAGCCGAATACCCAGGTGGCGGCGGGTAGCCGCCACTACGCAGCGACGACGGTGCCGGACCGCATCGTCGCCTCGCCGGCAGCCGATCCCAGCCGCGGTTTCGCCGTGGCCTGGCGTACCGATGGCAGCGTGCAGGCGCCGCTTCTGGAGATCGCGCTGGCCGGTGACTCACCAGCCATCGAGGGCATCCGCCAGGTGCGTGCGACGACCCGCGCGCTGCAGACCGAGAACGGGCTGTCGCACCATCATCGGGCCGACGTCGATGGCCTGCAGCCAGACGCCGCGTACGTCTACCGCGTGCAGGGCAATGGCAGCTGGAGTGCCTGGAACCAGCTGCGCACGCTGGCCGGCGCCGACCAGCCGCTGACCCTGCTGTACTTCGGTGATACCCAGAACAAGAACGTCAGCCATGTCAGCCGCGTGGTGCGGGCGGCGCAGAAGGCTGCACCGCAGGCGCGCATGAGCCTGTTCGCCGGTGACCTGGTCAGTGGCGGCGACAACATGGACGACAGCGAATGGGGCGAGTGGTTTGCCGCCACCGGCTGGCTGGCGCAGGAAACGCTGGTGGCCCCGGCCATCGGCAACCACGAGTATTTCGAGGAGTTTGAGGACACCCCGCAGGAACGCCGCGTGCTGGGCAAGCATTGGCCGGTGACGTTCGCGCTGCCTGGCAATGGCGCCAACGCCGCGCAGCAGACCAGCTACTGGTTCGATGCGCAGGGCGTGCGCGTGGCCGTGGTCGATGGCACCTCGGCGCTCGATCTCGGCACGGCCAAGGCGCAGGCACAGTGGCTGGACAGGGTACTGACCGGCAACCCGCAGCCGTGGACCATCGTGCTGCTGCACCAGCCGTTCTACTCGCCGCGCGAAGGCCGCGAGAACGCTGCGCTGCGTGACGTGCTGCTGCCGGTGGTACGCCGCCACAACGTCGATCTGGTGCTGCAGGGCCACGATCACACCTACGGCCGTCGTGGCGAAGGACAGGCCGCGACGCCGCAGTACGTGGTGACCGTGGCAGGTCCGAAGCAGTACCGCCTTTCCGACGAAGCGCGCAGGACGATGGATCCGGTAGCCGAGGACACCCAGCTGTTCCAGGTGTTGAACATCGACCCGCAGCACCTGCGCTATGAAGCACGCACGGTGACCGGTCGTCTGTACGACGCCTTCGAACTGCGCCGCGACGCCAAGGGCGCAAAGCAGCGCACAGAGTTGACCGAGGGCCGCATCGCACCGCGCGACTGCCCGCGTGCGCAGACCGCCAAGGGTCGCGCCGACCGCTGCTGGGAATGACGAGATGCCAATGACCACGCCCCGACGCATCCTTCCTCTCGCTGCCATCGGCGCGGCCCTGCTGTTGCTGGCCAGTGCGGTAACGGCCGCCGATACCGTGCTGCATCCGTTCCTGGTCGCCCAGCCGAAGCAGGCCCCGCAGGAGGTGAATCTGGCGGTGGAGATTCCGGCAGGCAGCTTCACCAAGTACGAGATCAAGGAGGACGGCCTGGTGCACGTGGATCGCTTCCAGTCGATGCCGGTGGCCTATCCGGCCAACTACGGCTCGATGCCGCGCACCCTGGCCGGTGACAACGATCCGCTGGATGCGTTGGTGCTGACCCGCGAACCCCTGCACCCAGGCGTGATCGTGCGCTTCCGGCCGATCGGTTACCTGAAGATGATCGATGGAGGCGAGCACGACGAGAAGATCATCGGCGTCCCGACCGACAAGGTGGACCCGACTTACGCCAGCATCCGCGACCTGGCGGATCTGCCGGAGGTCGAGCGCCAGCGCATCGAGGCGTTCTTCCGGGTCTACAAGGACCTGCCGGCCGGTCGCAATCCGGTGCAGCTCAACGGTTGGGGCAACGCCGCCGAGGCGCGTGCGCTGATCAGTGAAGCGATGCAGCGGTTCAAACAGTAGATTCACGCCACGCGTGGATGGCCTGGCGCGCGCATCTCCTTCACCGCCGCTGGCTATCATGTCCGCCTTCCACAACGAAGGCGGTGCATGTGTCGGTAGCGTTGGTGTGGTTCCGCCGTGATCTGCGGCTGCAGGACAATCCGGCCCTGCAGGCCGCGCTGGACGCGGGCCACGATGTGGTGCCGGTCTACGTCCACGCGCCGCACGAGGAGGGCGAGTGGGTACCCGGCGCGGCCTCGGATGCGTGGCGGCATCGCTCACTGGGCGCATTGGATGCCGACCTGCGCGTGCGTGGTTCTTCGCTGGTGCTGCGCAGTGGTGACAGCCTGCCGACCCTGCAGTTGCTGATCGAGCAGACCGGCGCCGAGGCGGTGTACTGGAACCGCAAGTACGAGCCGGCCACCCAGCCACGCGACGCCACCATCAAGCGCACGCTGCGCGAGCTCGGCATCGACGCGCAGAGCTGCAATGGCAGCCTGCTGTTCGAGCCCTGGGACATCGCGACCCAGCAGGGCCAGCCGTACAAGGTATTCACTCCGTACTGGCGCAACGTCCTCAGTCGTTGGCACCTGCCTGCGCCGCAGGCCGCGCCGAAGGCACTGGCGGCGCACACGGTCGGCAGCCTCGCATTGGATGATCTCCAGCTGGTACCGGCGCTGGGCTGGGATGCCGGGTTCTGGGAGCACTGGCAGCCGGGCGAGGCCGGTGCGCTGGAGGCACTGTCCGTGTTCGAGGATGGCGCGTTGCGCGGTTACCGCGAGCAGCGCGACCTGCCGGATCGCGTGGGCACCTCGCGGATGTCGCCGCACCTGCATTTCGGCGAGATCGCACCATGGCGCATCGCCCATGTGCTGGAGGGCTTGCTTAGTGCGGGCACCGACGCCGACATCGACGGCTATCTGCGCCAGCTCGGCTGGCGTGATTTCGCCCATCACCTGCTGCATCACTTCCCGAAGACGCCGACCGAGAACCTCAACCCGCGCTTTGACCGCTTCCCGTGGGCCACGCCGGGGGCC
This sequence comes from Stenotrophomonas sp. 85239_Sma, assembly GCF_056481725.1. NCBI lineage: Bacteria > Pseudomonadati > Pseudomonadota > Gammaproteobacteria > Lysobacterales > Lysobacteraceae > Stenotrophomonas > Stenotrophomonas sp. 85239_Sma. The sequence continues at coordinate 1,783,461 of NZ_CM151163.1, forward strand.
GCGCAGCTGCTGGACTGGCAGCGCGGCAACACCGGCGTACCGATCGTTGATGCCGGCCTGCGCGAGCTGTGGCACACCGGCTACATGCACAACCGGGTGCGGATGATCGTGGCCAGCTACCTGTGCAAGCACCTGCGCGCGCACTGGCTGCATGGCGCGCGCTGGTTCTGGGACACCCTGGTCGATGCCGACCTGGCCAACAACACGATGGGCTGGCAATGGGTGGCCGGGACCGGTGCCGATGCCGCGCCGTACTTCCGCGTGTTCAACCCGGTCACGCAGGCCGAGAAGTTCGACCCGCAGGCCCGCTACATCAGTCGCTGGGTACCGGAGCTGGCGGCGCTGCCGGTGAAGGCACGCTTCGCGCCGTGGCAGCATCCGCTGCTGCTGGCAGCGCATGCCCCGGGCTATCCGCGTACGCCGATGGTGGATCTGGCCGCCGGCCGCGATGCAGCATTGGCTGCTTACCGTCAGTCCGGAGCAGGGTAAAGCGGGGGTTGAGCGATCCAGTCAGTTAGCTGAACGAGGCCCTGTCGCCGCGCTGGATCATCATCCCGACATCGCATTGGGCTGTTTATCCTCTCTGCGCCCGCAAGCCGCCGGCCCGACCGGAAACCAAGGAGAACCACATGATCCGCAACACCACCCGCAACGTCGCACTGGCCCTGATGAGTGCGGCCGTCCTGTCGGCCTGCGCCACTGGCGGCTCCTACGTGCAGAGTGACCAGTACGGCAACCCGACCGAGCAGCAGAACCGCACCGGCCGCAATGCGCTGATCGGTACCGCCATCGGCGTGGCCGCCGGCCTGCTGACCGGCGACAGCGCCACCGAGCGCCGCCAGCACGCGCTGATCGGTGCCGGTATCGGCGCACTCAGCGGCGCCGCCGTTGGCCAGTACCAGGATCGCCAGGAACGCGCACTGCGCGAGCGCACCGCCAACACGGGTATCGATGTGCAGCGCCAGGGCGACAACATCATGCTGAACCTGCCGGACGGCATCACCTTCGACTTCGGCAAGTCCACCCTGAAGCCGCAGTTCTACGGCTCGCTCAATGGCGTGGCCGGCACGCTGCGTGACTACAACCAGACCATGATCGAAGTGGTCGGCCACACCGACAGCATCGGTAGCGACGCGGTCAACAACCGCCTGTCGAAGGAACGCGCCGACTCGGTCGCGCAGTACCTGATCGGCCAGGGCGTGCAGAGCGTGCGCATCGAAACGCTGGGCGCCGGCAAGTCCTACCCGATTGCCGACAACAGCACCGATGCGGGCCGCGCCAAGAACCGCCGCGTCGAGATCCGCGTGATTCCGCTCAAGCAGTAACGCGTGGCGTTACTGCTTGAGCCGGTCCGGCCATCGGCCGGAACGAAAATGCCGCCCTTGCAGGCGGCATTTTTGTAGGTGCCGAGCGTTGCTCGGCACGCCGATGGCGCTCCCCGGTCGCTGCTTCTCCGAACGGTGCCGACAAAGGTCGGCGCGGTCCCAAAAGCGAAGTCGAGCATGGCTCGACGCTACAAAATCCGGTTACGCCGCCGAAGCGGCTACCTTTTCCAGGATCCGCTTGCCGCTGCTCTCCAGCGCGGCGTCTTCCTTTTCCTTCTGCTGCTGCGCCAGCTTTGCGCCCGGGCACTGCGCCAGCATGTAATTGGCGTCGAAGTTGAGCTTCTCGACCAGGAAATCGACGAACGCACGTACCTTCGGCGAAACCAGGCGGCCGCCGGCGAACACGGCATTGAAGTCCACCTCCGGCCCGGTCCAGCCAGCCAGAACGCGGCGCACCATGCCCGACTCGACAAACGGCTTGGCCATCACGTCACCGGTCAGCAGCAGGCCTTCGCCACACACCAATGCACCATTCAAGGCAGACATGTCATTGGCGGTCATCAGCGGGGTGACCGGGAAGTCACGCAGCTCACCACCGTTCTCGCCCAGCTGCCAGGTGAAGCGAGGCGAATTGCCGGTGTGATACGGCTTGCGCATCGCCAGGATGCGATGGAACTGCAGTTCTTCCGGATGCAGCGGCTCGCCATAGCGCTCGATGTAGGCCGGGCTGGCGAACACCTGCGTGCGCAGGCTGCCGAGCTTGCGCGCGACCAGGTTGGAATCGGGCAGGGCACCGACACGCAGCGCGAGGTCCGCTTCGCCGGCTATCAGGTCCAGCTTCTCGTTGCCCATATGCATGTCCAGGCGGATCTCCGGATACTGCGCATGGAACTGGCCCAGCAGCGGGGCGATCCAGGTGATGCCGATCGAATAAGGCACGGTGAACCGCAGCCAGCCACGCGGGCCGGACTGCAACTGGCTCACTGCGCTCTCGGCTTCTTCAAGCTCGCGTGCGATGCGTTGGCAATGTTCGTGATAGATCGAACCCGCTTCGGTCAGGCCGAGGCGGCGGGTGGTCCGGTGCAGCAGACGCGCACCCAGGCGCGTTTCCAGCTCCTGCACCTTGCGGCTGACCGTGGTCTTGGGCAGGCCGAGCGATTTGGCAGCGGCAATGAAACTGCCTTGCTCGACCACTTTGACGAAGATCAGCGTCTCGTTGAGATCGTGGGACATGGTCTGGGATCCTGGACGTCGGGGATGGGACAATCGTGACAGAACGATTGGACCGGGAGCGGGATGATTATTCCCCTTAATCAGGACTAATCAAGTAAAGGTTTGAGGTCTATCGTGGCGCCATTCGTTATTTGGAGCCCGTCCGCCATGAGCCTGCGCAACATTCTTGCCCGTCTCCGGAACGCCGGCCAGAACACCCTGGACCTGGCAATGACCGTTGAAGTCCGCCCGAGTTCCTTGGTACACAAGGACTTCCGTGAGTTTACCGCGCCCATGCGTCAGCAGCGTGGCGGTGCCATCCGCCTGGTGGCGCACAAGAGTGACCGGCTGCGTCGAATCGGGACTATCCCGGATTTGGGAGGAAATGTCCCGTGAATGGGATGCTGACGCCCGAAGTCCTGGTCCTCGGCGGCACCGGTGCCGTCGGCCAGGGCGTGGTTGGCGCATTGCTGGAAGCCGGCAGCCCGGTGCTGGTGGTCGGCCGCGATCCGGGCCGGCTGGCGGCGCTGCACGAGCAGTTCGCCGACGAGCCGGGTCTGGAGACGCTGCTGGGTTCGCTCAGCGATGACGGCTCGGCGCGCGCCCTGGCCGAACGCATCGCGCATCGCCCGCGACCGCTGGCAGCGGTGATCGCGGCAATGGGCGGCCCTTACCGCCGCGGCCGCGTAACCGACCGCAACGGTGATGAACTGCTGGGCGCGATGCAGGCCGATCTGATGCCGCATGTGCACGCAGTGCGTCATCTGCTGCCGCTGTTGCAGGACAACGTGCATGCGCGCCGCTACGTGATGATCGGCAGCCCGGCCAACGCCAAGCCATGGGCGGGCTACGGCGAGACCTCGATCACCACTGCCGCGCTGCGCATGTACGCGCAGGTGGTGCACCAGGAAGCGCAGGCGATCGGCGTGCGCGCGCAGATGCTGGAGGTCTGCAGCCCAGTGTGCACCCCGGCCAACGCAGCCAACGCCTGCATCGAGTGGCCCAGCTCGCTGCTGGTCGGCCGTCGCGTTGTCTCGCTGCTTGATGGGTGCCGTGACAACCGCGCCATCGTCCGTTGCGACAGCAGTGATGCCGAACTGCCACGCGGCCTGCTGCACCTGGAAATTCCTCCGCTTTGGCGCGGCACCGCGGGCGTCGCTTGACCTCGACCATGGTTGAGGTCGCAGTATGCGCCGCCGATTTTTGCAACACGTTCTCATATAGCTGTACCACCCCTCCGTACGGATGCATGCCATGACTTCCCCCAATACCACCCCACATCGTTTCGGCCATCGCATCGCGATGGTCGGTGTGTCGATCCTCGCCGCGGCCGTGCTTGCGGCCTGCAGCGGCGGCCATGCCGAAGAAGCCGGTGCTCCGCCGCCGCCGCAGGTCAGCGCCGCGCCGGTGCTGGTCAAGCAGGTCAGCCAGTGGGACGAGTTCAGCGGCCGCGTCGAAGCGGTACAGAGCGTTGAACTGCGCCCGCGCGTGTCCGGCTACATCGACAAGGTCAACTACGTCGAAGGCCAGGAAGTGAAGAAGGGCGAAGTGCTCTTCACCATCGATGCGCGCAGCTACCAGGCCGAATACGATCGTGCCGCCGCCGAGTTGGCCCGCGCCCGCACCCAGGCCACCCTTGCCCGCAGCGAGTCCGAGCGGGCCAAGCGGCTGTCCGAGCAGCAGGCGATCTCAACCGAGACCGCCGAGCAGCGTCGCGCCGCCGCCGACCAGTCCGGTGCCGCCGTGCAGGCGGCGCAGGCTGCACTGGACGCGGCCCGCCTCAACCTGGAGTTCACCAAGGTGCGTGCACCGATCGACGGCCGCGCCGGTCGTGCGATGGTCACCGCCGGCAACCTGGTCACCGCCGGCGACAGCGCCAGCGTGCTGACCACGCTGGTCTCGCTGGATACCGTGTTCGTCTACTTCGATGCCGACGAAAGCACCTTCCTGCGCTACGCACAGATGGCGCGCAAGGGCGAGCGCCCGAGCGAGCGAGACAGCGAATTGCCGGTGAAGGTCGGCCTGTCGGGCGAAGAGGGCTACCCGCATGCGGGCAAGGTCGACTTCCTCGACAACCAGGTGGCGCGCAGCACCGGCACCATCCGCGTCCGCGCGCTGCTGGACAACGCCGACCGCCAGTTCACCCCGGGCCTGTTCGCCCGCGTGCAGCTGCTCGGCAGCGGACAGTTCCAGGCCCTGCTGATCGACGACAAGGCCGTGCTGACCGACCAGGACCGCAAGTACGTGTACGTGGTCGACAAGGATGGCAAGGCCCAGCGCCGCGACATCCATCTTGGCCGTACCGCTGAAGGCCTGCGCATCGTCGAGCACGGCCTGGCCGCCGGTGACAAGGTGATCATCGACGGCGTGCAGAAGGTCTTCATGCCGGGCATGCCGGTGCAGGCCAAGGCCGTGGCGATGCAGCCACAGGCTGCGCCGCCCGCACCGGGCCGCGATGCCACCGCTGCGCTGAACCACTGATCCGCCGTCTCCTGATCCGCGTCCCCGCTTAGCTGCCGGCGCCAGCGGCAGCCTTCCCTGCCTTCGTCATCCCGGCGAGGGGCAGGGTGGCTGTTGCCCGCCGAACGCCTTTCCCAGGAATTCCTCCATGGACTTTTCCCGTTTCTTCATCGACAGGCCGATCTTCGCGGCGGTGCTGTCGATCGTGATCTTCGCCGCAGGCCTGATCACGATCCCGATCCTGCCGATCAGCGAGTACCCGGAAGTGGTGCCGCCGTCGGTGGTCGTGCGCACGGTGTATCCGGGCGCCAACCCCAAGGTCATTGCCGAGACCGTCGCCACCCCGCTTGAAGAGGCGATCAACGGCGTCGAAGGCATGATGTACCTGAAGTCGGTTGCCGGCTCGGACGGTGTGCTGCAGATGACCGTCACCTTCCGCCCGGGCACCGACCCGGATGCGGCGGCGGTGAAGGTGCAGAACCGCGTGGCGCAGGCGCAGGCGCGCCTGCCCGAAGACGTGCGCCGGCAGGGCGTGACCACGCAGAAGCAGTCGCCGACCTTCCTGATGGTGGTGCACCTGACCTCGCCGCAAGGCAAGTACGACACCCTGTACCTGCGCAACTACGCCCGCCTGCACGTCAAGGACGCGCTGGCCCGTATCCCGGGCGTGGGTGATGCACAGATCTTCGGTGGCGGTGACTACGCCATGCGCGCCTGGCTGGACCCGGACAAGGTGGCTTCGCGCGGCCTGACCGCCAGCGACGTGGTGCGCGCGATGCGTGAGCAGAACGTGCAGGTTTCGGCCGGCCAGCTCGGTGCCGAACCGTTGCCGAACAGCCAGTTCCTGACCCTGATCAACGCCCAGGGCCGCCTGAAGACCGAAAAGGAGTTCGGCGACATCGTGCTCAAGAGCGGCACCGATGGCGAGATCGTGCGCCTGGCCGACGTGGCCCGCCTGGAGCTGGGGGCCGGCGACTACACCCTGCGCTCGCAGCTGGACGGCAAGAACGCGGTCGGTATCGGTATCTTCCAGTCGCCCGGTGCCAATGCACTGGAGATCCGTGACCAGGTCATCTCGACGATGGACGAGATGCAGAAGACCATGCCCGCCGACGTGAAGTACGAAGCGGTGTATGACACCACCATCTTCGTGCGCGACTCGATCAAGGCCGTGGTCTCCACGCTGCTGGAAGCCATCGCGCTGGTGGTGCTGGTGGTGATCCTGTTCCTGCAGACCTGGCGTGCGTCGATCATTCCGTTGATCGCGGTGCCGGTGTCGGTGGTGGGTACTTTCGCCGCCCTGTACCTGCTGGGCTTCTCGATCAACACGCTGAGCCTGTTCGGCCTGGTGCTGGCGATCGGCATCGTGGTCGACGACGCGATCGTGGTGGTGGAGAACGTCGAGCGCAACATCGAGGAAGGCCTGTCGCCCACTGCGGCGGCACACCAGGCCATGCGCGAGGTCTCTGGCCCGATCGTGGCGATCGCGCTGGTGCTGTGTGCGGTGTTCGTACCCATGGCCTTCCTGTCCGGTGTTACCGGCCAGTTCTACAAGCAGTTCGCGGTCACCATCGCCATCTCCACGGTGATCTCGGCGATCAACTCGCTGACCCTGTCGCCGGCCCTGGCCGCGCGCCTGCTGAAGGCCCACGGCGCTCCGAAGGACGGCCCGAGCCGCCTGATCGACCGCCTGTTCGGCTGGGTGTTCCGTCCGTTCAACCGCTTCTTCAAGTCCAGCTCGGAGAAGTACGAGCGTGGCGTGGCCCGCATCCTCGGCCGTCGCGGCGCGGTGTTCGTGATCTACGCGATCCTGCTGGTCGGTACCGGGGTGATCTTCAAGCTGGTGCCGCCGGGTTTCATCCCGACCCAGGACAAGCTGTACCTGATCGCTGGCGTGAAGCTTCCGGAGGGTTCGTCGATCGCGCGCACCGATGAAATGCTGCGCAAGGTCGCCAAGATCGCCCAGGAAACCGACGGCGTGGCCCACACCATCTCGTTCCCGGGTTTGAACGCGCTGCAGTTCACCAATACGCCGAACACCGGTGTGGCGTTCATTCCGCTCAAGCCGTTCGCCGAGCGCCATGGCCGTACCGCCGCGCAGATCAATGCCGAGATCAACCAGAAGATCGCTGGCCTGCAGGAGGGCTTCGCCTTCGCGATGATGCCGCCGCCGATCCTCGGCCTGGGCAACGGCAACGGCTACCAGATGTTCATCGAGGACCGTGGCAACCTGGGTTACGGCGCGCTGCAGAATGCCGTGCAGGCGATGCAGGGCACCGTTGCGCAGACGCCAGGCATGGCCTTCCCGATTTCCAGCTACCAGGCCAATGTGCCGCAGCTGGATGCCGAGGTCGACCGCGTCAAGGCCAAGGCACAGGGCGTGCAGCTGACCGAACTGTTCGACACACTGCAGACCTACCTCGGCTCTGCCTACGTCAACGACTTCAACCAGTTCGGTCGTACCTGGCAGGTGATCGCGCAGGCGGACGGTCCGTACCGCGAAACGGTCGAGGATATCGGCAAGCTGCGCACCCGCAACGACCGCGGCGAGATGGTGCCGATCGGTTCGATGGTCACCATCAAGCAGACCTTCGGCCCGGACCCGGTGCTGCGCTTCAATGGCTATCCGGCGGCTGACCTGGCCGGTGAAGCCGACCCGCGCCTGCTGTCTTCGGCCGAGGCGATGAACAAGCTGACCGAGATCGCCGGCAAGGTGCTGCCGGTAGGCATGACCACCGAATGGACCGACCTGAGCTACCAGCAGGCAACCCAGGGCAAGGCCGCCTTCATCGTGTTCCCGGTGGCGATCATGCTGGCCTTCCTGGTGCTGGCTGCGCTGTACGAGAGCTGGTCGCTGCCGCTGGCGGTGATCCTGATCGTGCCGATGACGCTGCTGTCCGCGCTGTTCGGCGTGTGGCTGACCGGTGGCGACAACAACGTGTTCGTGCAGGTCGGCCTGGTGGTGCTGATGGGCCTGGCGTGCAAGAACGCGATCCTGATCGTCGAATTCGCCAGAGAGCTGGAGATGGGCGGCAAGGGCATCGTTGAGTCCGCGCTGGAAGCCTGCCGCCTGCGTCTGCGCCCGATCGTGATGACCTCCATCGCGTTCATCGCCGGCACCGTACCGCTGGTGCTGTCGCACGGCGCGGGTGCCGAGGTGCGCTCGGTAACGGGTATCACGGTGTTTGCTGGCATGCTGGGCGTGACCCTGTTCGGCCTGTTCCTCACCCCGGTGTTCTACGTGGCCCTGCGCAAGTTCGTCACCCGCAATGGTGGTGGCCAGCTGGTGCAGCACGGCGAGCCGACCATCCATCACTGACATGGAACTCCACCGGCACCGGTCCCCCAACCGGTGTCGGATTTCCCCCTCCAAAGGCATGACTCCATGAACACCCATCAGAACAAGATTGCACTGGTCACTGGTGCCACCCGCGGTATCGGCGCCGAGACCGTGCGCCAGCTGGCACAGGCCGGCGTGCACACGCTGCTGGCCGGCCGCAAGCGCGAGACCACCGTGGAGCAGGCACTGAAGCTGCAGGCCGAGGGCCTGCCAGTGGAAGCGCTGCAGCTGGACGTCACCGACGGTGCCAGCATCGCCGAGGCCGTGCAGCAGGTGCGCGAGCGCCATGGCCGCCTCGACATCCTGGTCAACAATGCCGGCGTGCTGCTGGAAAACCCGGCGCAGCGGCCGTCCGAGCAGTCGCTGGACACCTGGCGCCGCACCTTCGACACCAACGTCTATGCGCTGGTGGCGGTGACCCAGGCATTCCTGCCGCTGCTGCAGCAGGCCAAGGCCGGCCGTATCGTGAATGTCTCCAGCATCCTCGGCTCGCAGACCCTGCATGCCGATCCGGCGTCCGGCATCTACGACATGAAGGTTCCGGCCTACAACGCCTCCAAGGCAGCGGTGAACAGCTGGACCCTTGCGTTGGCGCACGAACTGCGCAGCACGCAGATCAAGGTCAACACCGTGCATCCGGGCTACGTGAAAACCGACATGAACGGCGGCCACGGCGAAATCGAGATCGCCGAGGGCGCGCGTTCCAGCGTACAGATGGCACTGATCGGCCATGAAGGCCCGAACGGCAGCTTCACCTACCTGGGCGAGGTGCTGCCATGGTGATCCGCACGTTGGCGATGGCCGTCTCCAGCCTGGTGCTGGCAGGCTGTGTCAGCGTCGGCCCGAACTACAAGGCCCCGGTGCAGGAGCCGGTGGTCCTCCAGGGCGCACAACAGCCGGTCTTCAGTACCACCTCGCCGGTGGCCAGCTGGTGGGCGCAGTTCGACGATCCGGTGCTGGAACAGCTGGTGCATGGCGCACTGTCGGACAACCTGGACCTGCGCGTGGCCGTGGCCCGCGTCAGCCAGGCCCGCGCGGTGTTCGTCGAAAGCCGCTTCGACCAGGCGCCCCACATCACTGCAGGCGGCAGCTACGATCGTCGCAAGCAACCCGATCCGCAGCTGGGTGGGCAGCGGGTGTTCAGTGAAAGCTACCAGCTCGGCTTCGACGCCGGCTGGGAGCTGGATCTGTTCGGCCGCAAGCGCCGTGCTGCCGAAGCCGCGCGTGCAGACCTCGGTGCCGAGCAGGCCAACCTGGCCGATGCGCAGGTACTGGTCGCCGCCGAAGTGGCGCGCAACTACTTCGAGCTGCGCGGTACGCAGAAGCGCATCGCGGTGGCCCAGCACACGCTGGAGAACCTGCGCGATACGCAGAAGCTGACCGAGGCGCGCTGGGAACTGGGCGCTGGCAGCGAGCTGGATGTACAGAGCAGCCGTGCCCGCCTGAAGGCGATCGAGGCTGACATCCCGTTGCTGGAAGTAGCCGAGACGCAGTCGCGCAACCGCTTGGCAGTGCTGTTGGGCCAGCGTCCGGAAGTGCTGACCGACATGCTCGCGCCGCATGACGTACCGGCCTTCGCCAAGGCATTGCCGCTGGGCGATACCCGCGAACTGCTGCGCCAGCGCGCCGATGTGCGCGTGGCCGAGCGTCGCCTGGCTGCCGCGACCGCGCGCGTGGGCGTGGCCACTGCGGATCTGTTCCCGCGGTTGTCGTTGTCTGGCTTCGTTGGTTTCCTGGGCGGCGATGCCAGCGGCCTGGTCAATGGCAACAACAAGGCCTGGTCGCTGACCCCGTCGTTGAGCTGGGCGGCGCTCGACTTCGGTACCGTGCGTGCACGCCTGCGTGCCAGCAAGGCGGAAGCCGAAGGGGTGGCGGCACAGTACGAGCAGGCAGTACTGCTGGCCCTGGAAGACACCGAGAACGCGCTGACCCGTTATTCCAAGCAGCAGGCGCGGCTGGCGATCGTGGTCGAGCAGGCGCAGGCGGCCCGGCGTGCCGAATCGCTGGCACAGATCCGCTATCGCGAGGGATCGGAGGACTTCCTGACCCTGCTGGATGCGCAGCGCACGCAGCTGGCGGCCGATGACGCATTGGCGGCGGCAGAGTCCGAAGTCAATGTCAGCGTGGTGGGTGTGTACAAGGCGTTGGGCGGCTGGGGGCAATCACCACAGCAACCGAGCGTGGCGCAGGTGCAGTAACCGTAGGGGGCGGAGGCAGTGGCTTCCGTCCCCTTTTTCTTTCAAGGCCAGTGATTGGCCGGCACCTCGCGCTCGCGCATGCGCACGATGCAGAAGCGATGGCCGGTCGGTGCTTCCATCACCCACCAGCGTTTGACGAAGCCTATCCGGCGCGCGCCGAGCTTTTCCAGGCGGTCGGCCTCGGCATCGATGTCGTCGCTCTCGATATCCAGGTGCACCCGTGACGGGTGGTCGACCCGCTGGACTTCCACGTTCAAGCCTGCCGGTGCACCCAGCAGGTCGGCATATTCGGCGCTCCCTTCGACATGCGCCGCCTGCGCCTGCAGGCCCAGCGCGGCGGCCCAGAAGCGGGCGCCTTCGTCGGCGGGAAGGTCCTGGCAGTCGATGATGAATCCGGCCAGCCGGCTCTGGTGTGCCATGTCCAGCTCCACAGTGCGGGGAATATGCGGCAGGGTAACGCGGCGCGTTCCGCGAACATCTTCACGTCTGTGACGTTTCTGACTCTGCCGAAACTGGAGCCCGCCGTGTAACTAGTGGGTCAGGCACTTGGGAGAACAGGCGATGGCGGACGGAAGGCGGGATACCCAACGGATGTTGTTCGGCGATCCGGGCCCACCGGGGGCGGGGCTGTCGGTGGCGGTCGTGGTGCTGCTGGTGCTGGCGACGATGGCCGCCGCCGTCGGTTTCCTGCGGCTGCAGGATTCGATGCTGGGGCTGGGCCTGATCGGCGTGGCCGTGTTCCTGGCGATCGGGGCCCGCATCTGCCAGGCACGCGATCAGCACCAGGCGCTGTATCGCCTGCTGTCGCGGCAGCCGCCGCTGTAGCTGCGGCTGCCGTGATGGTTCAGTGCTTGGGCCAGTCCAGTTCGACCACCAGCGGGAAATGATCCGAGGGCAGCACGCCATCGATTCGGCGGTCATCGGTCAGGAAGCTGCGCGCATGGAAGCCACGCACCAGCACCCAGTCCAGCTGCCCGGTGGCCTTGCCGGTGAAACCGTGGAAGGTCAGCCGCGGGCCCTGCGGGGCCTTCACCTGGGTACGGGTGTCCTGCAGCACGCGGGTGAACGCCTTGTAGGTGTCACCGCCGGGCTCGCTGTTGAAGTCACCGGTCAGCACCACCGGCAGATCCGCAGGTAGGCGCGTCACGCGCTTGCCGATCAGTTCGGCAGCCTTCACCCGGCGTGGTTCGTCCTCGTCGCGGTAGGGCAGGTGGGTATCCATGAAATAGAAGCGGCGGCCGTCGTCGATGCGGCGGAACAGCGCCCAGGTGACCATGCGTGGATACAGGTTGCCCCAGGTGATGCTGCCCGGCACATCGGGTGTGTCGGACAGCCAGAAGTTGCCTGACTCCTCGATCGCCAGCACCTTGGCGTCGTAGAACACGCCCATGTGCTCGTCGCCGCTGCCACCGCGGCGGCCCTCGCCAAACCAGCGATAGCCGGGCAAGTGTTCGGACAGGTAGTCGGCCTGTTCCTTCACCAGTTCCTGGGTGCCGATCACCGCCGGGTGCGCATCGAGGATGACCTTGACCATCGCGTCGCGGCGATCGGGCCAGCGCTTGCCCGGTTCGGTATCAGCCGGAGTGCGGACGTTGAACGACATCACTTTCAGTGGCGCCGGTGTAGCGGCCCAGGCGACGGCGGGTAGAGCAAGCGCCAACAGCGCGCACAGCGCAGGGCGGCGGAAACGCGACAACATCGTGGAATCCCTCCATTCCATGAAAACGGTTTCACGGAGCATGCCATGGAAGGCGAGGGCAGCGGTATGCCGGGATGGGCGGCTGGGAGATGCCGGGCGGGCGGTGAAGGCGCCGCCCGGCGGATCGCGCGGGCGATCAGGAGGCCACTCAGTCGGCAGGCAGGTACCACTGGCCATTCTGGTCAATCCAGTACACCTGGATGTAGGAAGTGCCGTCCTCGTTGAAGTACGTCACTTCGCAACGCTGATGGTAATGGGGCCCCATCTTGACCGGGACGCAGTTCGTGTTCTCCGGACCACCTCCACCACCGCTGGCGGCGGCCTGGGATGGGATGGAGAAAGCTCCCACGGCAAACATCAGCGCGGCCATCGTTGCCAGTTGCAGTTTCATAAGCATCATCCTTGCTTTCTGCAATCGCGCACATGCGCGTTGCGTGTGTAACACGCGAATCAGACTGCCGGAAGTGCCCCGCCCGGATCAGTCTTCGATCTCGCCGCGTCGGCTGGCAGCGCATATCGCCTGCGCGCTGGTCGCCACACCCGGACACTGGCGTGCGCGACGCAGAGGGTTCAATCCGTGCGGGCCATCGCCGCGTCGCGCTCCAGCCAGGTTCCGGTGGCGAACGCCAGTAGGCGGTCGTAGCCCAGTGGCGATGCAGCGTCGCGCAGCACGCTGCCGACCGCGGCCAGTGACCGCGCCTGTTCCAGTTCCAGCAGCGCGGGCACCGGCGCAGTCATTGGCTCAGCGCCCGGCCAGCGCGTCGAGCAGCGTGCGCGCGGCCAGCTTGCCCAGCGCATTGCCGGCCAGCGGACTGTCGCCGGTCAGCAGCAGGCGATCCTGCAGCACGCTGCCATCGATCCCCTCATTGACGATCTGCACGCCCTGCTGGGCCAGGCGTTCACCGAAGAACCAACGCAGCTGCCCCGGCATATAGCCGATCTCCGGTGTCTGCCGGTCCATCGCGTCGGGGAAGGCACAGATGCGATAGCCGCGGAACAGCGAGCTACCTCCGGCTTCATCGACACCCGCCGCCAGCAGCGCTGCCGGGCCATGGCACAGCGTGATGATGTGGCGCTGCGCGGCCATGGCCCATTGCAGCGCGGATTTCACTGCCGTGCTCTCAGGCAGGCCGATCAGCGCGCCGTGGCCACCGGGAATGAAGATGGCGGCATAGTCCGAGTCGGCTCCCAGGCCAGCCACCACCTCGTCCAGCTGCAACGGCTGGCGGAAGCGCCCCTCATAGCGTTCGTACAGCGCGCCGATCTCGCGGTCCTCGCGCGGGAAGGCCCACCATTCGAACTTGACGGCGTTGCCGGACAGCGTCGCCACGTCGATATCGAAGCCGGCCTTGTCCAGGTGGTACATCGGCAGCAGGGTTTCCACCGGATGGTTGCCGGTGGAGAACAGATGGCCATTGGCGGTCGGCAGATAACGCTCATCGGCAGCGATCATCAGCACCTTCCAGCGGCCGTCGCGGCGTGCATCCGGATACTCGGCGCCGGACAGGTTGCTCTGCGGCGAGGTGAACTGCGACAGCGAGTACGGCGACGGGAAGAACGCATCGCGCTCGGCCGGATCGGGGCTGGGCTGGCGGCTGGGCTCTTGCCTGTTCATGCGGACCTCCGTTGGGGGAAAGTGAGCCCAGCATAGGAGGCCGCGTGCGCAGGCGCGATGAGGGATTCCCCTCAATGGACCACCACCTCGATGTTGCATCGCGGCACCGACCCGGTTGGACAGCGGGATTATGTCGTGTTATCTAGCCGGTGCCGGGATAATCCCGGCATAACCACACAGCAAGCAAAGGAATGAAAATGAAAAGATTCGCCCGAGCATTGCGCGTCACTCTGAATATCCATCCGAACGAGAAGAGCAGTGTGTGGAATACCTGGCCGCTCTGGGTCGAGTTCTGATCCCGCGGGGGCGCCCCGCGATTGAGCGGTAGCAAGACGAAGGGACTCGTCTTTCGAGTCCCTTCCTGCCGGAGACGCACTGCATGCAAGGGATGTCGAATGAGGGCAGCGCCATCGCTGCCGAGCGCTTGGCTGCGCGCGTGGAGCGCGAAGGCCCGGTGCTGAAACTGGAAACCGGCGGTATCGGGGTGTTCTGCCCGGAGCTGGCCGGCAAGGTCGACAAGGAGAATTCCGAGCACCTGTACGTGGTTGAATCGCTGGCGGACCTGTTCCGGCGGCACGAACGCGTGCGCTGGACCGAAGTACGCAGCCTGATCGCCGCGCGCAGTGCCGAACTCACCGGCGCACAGAATCTTGAAGCGCTGCAGTCGCGCATGCGGCAGGCATTGGACGCACTGTGCGGGCGGGCGCTGGATGCCACGCCCGCGGTGTGGAAGGTGATGGCCCATCCGTTGATCCCGATGGTGATCGAAGGCCTCGATGCGCGCGGCACCGCGGCCATCGAGCGCGCCCTGCACCTGCGCTACACGACCCAGGTCGAGCAGGTCATCCATCGGCGCCACCTGCTGCGCAATTTCCTTATCGGTCGTGGCGAATCACGGGCGATCGCAGCCGAACTCAAGCGCCGGGTCCGAAGCGGGCGTTCGGCGCTGGACTACGCACAATCATTGCTGACCCTGCGCGAACGCATCGGGCTGGACAAGGTGACCTACCTGGTCACCGTGCAGCTGATCGCCATTTCCGGCGTGCCCGGCATGATGGCTGCCTGCCTGCTGCTGGCGATGCAGATGCATCCGCACTGGCTTCAGCGCATCGAGGAGGAATTCGCGCCGCTCTCGGACGCGGAGATCCACGCATTGCCGATGGCCAGGATTCCCTGCACCCTGCGCTTCCTGAAGGAAGTGATGCGGCTGTACTCCACGCCCTTCAACAACCGTCGCGTGGCGGCCTGCGATCTGAAGGTGGAAGGGCAGGCCATTGCCGAAGGCACGGTGTTCGAGCTCAGTTCGTTCATCCAGCATCGTTCGGCGAAGTACTGGGATGACCCGCTGCAGTTCAATCCCGATCGCTGGCTGCCCGAGCGGCGCAAGCGCACCGCCGGTATCTATGTGCCTTATGGCTTTCCCACGCGTTCCTGCGTTGGATCGGCGGTGGGCAATGCACAGCTGGTATTGCTGTGTGCGCTGTTGGCGCGCGAGTTCCGTTTCACCCCCAGTGCCGACTACCGGCCCGAGGTGCGCATGGAGGGCTTCGCGATCCCGGCGGCGCTGCACGGCACGTTCTCGCGGCGCGTGCCGGCTGCCTGATCTTCGGGGCTGGCGGCTTAATTTCCTATTCGCCCATGATCCTGCATGTCCTCATGCAGGATCCGCCGCAGCTCGACGATGGCGGGCGTTGCCTCCTGCACGCTGTGCCCGGACAGGATCACTTTCTCCGAATCCGCCTGCGGCAGGTGGGAGCTCCAATAGGGCACCAGCCCGTCGTCGGTTTTTTCCAGCGGGCCATCGGCCTTGGCGCGGGCGATGATCGAGTGGTAGTGCACCTTCGGTGACATCGGCAGGTCGGCCACGGCGCGGACGAACGGATCGTCCTTGTCCAGGTTCTGGATGCTGTTCATCTGGTAGCCGTGCTTGCCATCGTTGCGATCGATCTGGCCGTCGTTGGCCAGTGTCGCCACGTCTTCCAGCACCGTCAGCGGCAGCCGCACCAGGCGGCCGATCCAGCGGCCGAGGCGGGTGCCGGCCACGTCGGTGCCACGATGCGGGGTGGCGATGAACACCACCCGCGATACCTCCGGTTCCGGCAGGAAGGTCAACACCGGCGCGCCCTTGGTGCGCAGCAGTTCGCGCTGGGCGGGCGTCATCTGCGCGGTGGCGAGCAGGGTGTCGACCAGGTGGTCGCCGGAGGAGGACACCATCAACCGCGCGATCATCCCGCCCATGCTGTGCCCGACCAGCACCATGTCATGCGAGGCCTGCGCCTTGCCGCTGGGGTCGAAGTGCTTGAACACTTCGGCCAGCGTGTGGCGCATGGCATCGTGGCTCATCGCGATGGGCATGTTGGTCGGGTAATAGAACTGCCAGACCTGGAAGTCCTGGCGGATCTCGTCGTCGCGCATCAGTTCGTTGGCGACGTTGACCCAGGCCTCCGGACTGCTGGCCAGGCCATGGATCATCAGCAGCACGCGGCGGTTCGGGTCGTAGGGCTGCATCATGTAAAGATGCGGCGTGTCGATGCCACCCTTGCCACCAAACAACGAGCGCAGCGACTGGTGGCTGAAGTTGGAGCGTGCCAGCCACAGTGCATAGCCGGCAGTGAAGTTGGCCGCCAGTGGCACCTGCTGGCCGTGCAGGGTCACTTCCGAGATCTGGTAGGGATCGTGGATCTCCAGTTCCGGCTCGTCGTCATGCAGCACTTCCCACAGATTCTTTCCCGAGAAGCGCAACAGCACCGTCATCGAAGGCGAAGGCATCTCGCTCCAGCTCTGGGTGGCCGAGGTGCTTGCCTGCGCGGTGGATGTCGTTGCTGAAGGCGTGGTGGCCACGCTGCCGGCCGGGTCATCCATCACCGCTACCAGTTCGGCGCCGAAGCCATCGCGTCGATGCACGCTGCGCAGCGTGCCGGTGAACGACAGCGAGGCGGCCGGCACCAGTTCGGTCGGGGTGCGCGTGTCCAGCGGCGATGCTTCGCCTGAAGGCGCCAGCACGAAGGTCCAGCGGCCCAGCTGGAAATGGCTGGCCTGGCCGTGCACGCGCCCGGTGGCATAGGCGTTGTACAGCTGCACCGAGGCTTCCTGCACCGCCAGGTTGTAGTAGTCGCGCACCTGGGTCTGGCGGTCTTCGAAACCACGCTGGTTGGCGGTGCGTTCGGTGAAGAACAGGTAGGCATAGGCCTGGCGCGCGACCTGCATCCAGGCGTCCAGGCGCGGCTGGAAGTCGGCATCCAGTTCGGTGATCGCGGTCTTGGCGCGGCCGGATGCCGAGTACTCGCGCTTCGGCGCCGGCAGTGTCATCGCATACTGCAGCCACAGCTCGGCCAGGCTGGAGCGCTTGTCTTCCTCGCGCACCACGATGCTGCCTTCCATCGCCTCGATGCAGGCCAGGCCAGGCTTGGCACAGACGCCTTCGTCGAGGCCGGCCACCCGCAGGGTCTCCATGGTCGCCGCGCTGAGCTTGCCGGACGTGAGAATGTCACCGCGCTTGAGCGCGATGTACTGGCCGGGCGTGACCGAGGCGACCTGCACCGACGGCCCGAACTGGCGCAGCGTCGCGCAGCCGCCCAGGGTGAGCAGAACGGTGATGATGAGGGTCGTGCGGCCGATGAAGCCCAAGCCCGTGGTAGCCATACGATGCTCCTGCGCGGTGGCGCCACTCTAGCGGCCGTCCTGTCAAAGCGGAATAGACCGGGCGTTCGGTCTGGGCCGGGCCGCCGTGGGCGATTCAGGCATTCCCGTGTGACACTGCGGTGAATGGTAGGAACACGGTGATCGCGATGGCCCGGCTGGAAACCCGCATTCCCCCGCCCGTGCTGATGCTGCTGTGCGCCGCTGCAGGCTTTGCAGCACGCTGGCTGCTGCCGGGATTCCACCTTCGGGTGCCGGTGCCGGTTCTACTGGCAGGCGTGACGATGATCCTTGGAGTGGTGCTCAACCTGCTGCCCAAGCTGTCCTTCCGGCGCGCCGGTACCACCGTCAATCCTCTGCGGCCTTCGGCGTCGAGCGTGCTGGTTACCAGCGGAATCTACCGCCGCACGCGGAATCCGATGTATCTGGGCCAGGCGCTGGTCGTGTTCGGGGCCATGGTGTACCTGCAGAATCTGATCGCGCTGCTGGCGGTGCCGCTGTTCCTGGTATGCATCACCCGTCTGCAGATCCTGCCAGAGGAGCGGGCACTGATGGCCCGCTTTCCCGAGGCGTACGCGCAGTACCGCCATCGCGTGCCGCGCTGGCTGTAGCGTGGGCTACGCCATCAGCGGCTGATCTGGCACTTCACCGCTGCCGAATAGCCTTCGTAGTCGTCGCCCGCGATCACGTGCAGGGTGTGGCGCTTGTCGATGCGCTTCACGTACGACGGTTCTTCGGTATTGGCCTGCTCGTTGACCTCGGTCACCGACCAGGCCCTGGCCAAGCGCTTGGAATCGACACCGTTCAAGTATACGAAGAGGCTCTTCTCGCCTTCGGCTACATTTACATCGGCACTGGCGACCGTGCCGCCAAACAGCGCGACCGGCTTGTCCTCCGGCTCGAACGTGCCGCCTGGCTTCTTGGCCAGGCCGGCCGCCTGCAGCGCGTCGATGGCGTCGGCCGCACTGAAGTTCGAGCCAGCCTTGCAGGCCAGCAGCGCTTCCAGCGTGGCGGTGCCGGGCGGCGCGATGGCCGGTGCCGCAGCGTGCGCGACTGGGGCCGCGGCGAGGGCGGCAAGGAACAGGGACATCGTGAGGCCAGCTTTCATGGCAGATCCTTCTGATGGGGGCAGGAGTCAGAACGCCGGTTCGATCACCGGGAACTCTTCAGCGGAGGAGTAGAGGCGATAGGCCTGTGTGGCGCCGGCGCGGA
The DNA here is from genome assembly GCF_056481725.1 of Stenotrophomonas sp. 85239_Sma. NCBI lineage: Bacteria > Pseudomonadati > Pseudomonadota > Gammaproteobacteria > Lysobacterales > Lysobacteraceae > Stenotrophomonas > Stenotrophomonas sp. 85239_Sma. Next base: position 1,802,161 of record NZ_CM151163.1, read on the forward strand.
CGTTGATTTCGGTCGAGCGCCGGCGGGAATTATTGGTCTTCTCCGACTGCAGCACGCCGCACAGGCCCCGCCCCTGGACAGGCGTGGCGGTCAGTACGTGGCGCCCCTCGGCCAGGACAAGGGACAGGCGCTCGGCGGGGTCGAGATGTGCGGCCATCTTGCCGTCGACCATGACGCCCATGTAGCAGCCGCTGCCCACGAATCCAACGTCGCGGGTGACCGTGATGGTGCCCGTGGGTTCACCCTGGGCATCGATCGGGAAAATGCGTGCGGCCGGAGCGTCCTTGATCTGCTCGGGGGATGCCTGCTTGGTAGGCATGCAGCCGGACAATGCGGCAATCAGCAGGGCAGGGACGAGCAGCTTCTTCATCACAGTTCTTCCTTGGCGGAGATCGGGGTCTCGATGGCCGGAATGATGCAATGAAAAGGGTTTGGAGTTACAGCCTTCCAGACGGGCAGGCACAAAAAAGCCGGAACCCCATCGACAGGAGATCCGGCTTCTTGCGGCCTCGACAGGCCATACAGATGGTGGAGGTGGGCGGAATTGAACCGCCGTCCGAAGGCACTCCATCCCCAGCACTACATGCTTAGCTCACCGTTGGATCTCGTCCCCGAACAGCACGGTGCGCAAAGCGCATCCGGGAACCAGCCTGTTGTGTTCTAGTGCCGGACTGACAGGCAGCCATCCAGCGCGATTCCATGATAGTGACTCTACACCGCGAGCATGGACACAAGCGGTTTCGAGGCTTAGGCCTTAAGCGGCCAGAGCGTAGTTGTCGTCGTTGGCAACTAGAGTTTTGCAGCTGGATTTACGAGGAAAGCTACCCCCTCGGCATGCGCCAGGCGACTTCACAACCCCCGTCGAAACCAATGCACCCCCGGTTTCTACAGTGCTGCAAGGTACAGGGCCGATTCCGTGTCGCCACGGGCAGGGCCTGCCCAACGATGCGAATGGTACGGCAATCTTCCTGAACAGTCACGCGGTCGGGCTTCACGTAGAGGCAGCAGGCCGACCCCGATGAGCGAGGCTGGAAGTTCGCCGTGGCCGCGTTGATTGGTGGTGGCCGCGACCCGGCGGTGCCGGCGCAGGTGTACATTCCCGGCCGCGCGGCGGGCCACCTGGCGCATTGCCGTGCCTGGTCGACACGTTCGAATCCGGGGGGGCTTTCCCCAGGATTGCCCGATGGCCGTTTTCATCAGTTCCGGCAGGACGCGATTGCGATGGATAGGGTTGCTGGCCGTGAGTGGCCTGGCACTGCAGGCAGGCGCTGCCGTGGCGGCAGAATTCCCGCGTGCGTCGGAGGTGATGGCGTACGGCCCCTCGCTGGAGGTGCATCAGCGTTGGATGCCGCGGCCGGCACGAGCACGGGTGATAGCATCGAGACTTCCGATCTGCAGCTTTATGGAAGGAAGCCATGTCGCTTGAAATCGCCGTAACGGATGAGCCCAGCGACGAGGCGCTGGACCTGATCGGCAGTGGCCTGGACCAGTTCAATCTGGACGCCGCCGGGTATGCAGATCGACGCACGCTGGCGGTACTGGTCACCGATCCAGCCAGTGGCAGGGTGGTGGGAGGCCTTACCGGGCGGACTTCGCTGGGCCTGTGGTTCGTGGATCTGTTTCATCTACCACCGGCATATCGCGGCAACGGGCTGGGCTCGCGCGTGCTGAAGGCTGCAGAAGACGAGGCGCGCCGGCGCGGTTGTCGTTCCGGAGTGCTCTACACCATCAGTTTCCAGGCGCCGGACTTCTATGTGAAACAGGGATGGGCCGTGTTCGGTGAAGTGCCATGCGATCCGCCGGGGACGCGCAGGATTTTCCTCAGCAAGGATCTGACGCGGTCGTGAACTGCGCGCGGGCCGTCAATTTGCAACGTGTTGCAGTGCGCCGGCCATAGCGGATTGGTAACTTCATTGGCACGAATTTGCGACACACTGAAGACCACCATCCGAACCAGGACAGACACGGAGACTGTGGGTGACCGAGGCAAGCCAACAACGCAGCCTGCGACAACTGGTTGGACCCGTCGGGGCCGACTACCAGCGGCGGGCCCTGCCCCCCGGCTGGGTCTGGGCCGTGCTGGGCGTGCTGCTGGCGGCGACCTGGTTGAGCGAGCTGCCGGCCACGGCGGCCGCGGCCCTGGTGGCCAGCGCGGTGGTGGTGCATTGGCCGCAGCGCGGCCGTACCCACTGGCTGGGTTGGCGCCTACCGGCACTGGCAGTGATGGCGGCCCTGCTGTGGGGGCCGGAGGTGCTGTCGCAGTGGTTTGAACACGGCCTGGCCGTGGTCCTGATGTCGCTGGCCAGTCTCAGCATCGGTGTGCATGTCTGGCAGTCGCGGCAGCTGGCGCGGCAGTTGCAGGGCGCGGCCGATTCGCTGGATGACGCCCAGCTGCTGGCCCTGTTGCCGGCCGACGCGGCCCGGATGGCGCAGCGGTGGCGCGCCGGCGATGACCGTCATGCGCCGGAACTGGCGGTGGTGATGCACCTGGCCGTGATGCACGCGGCGCTGGCACCACGCATGCGCGGGCAGGGCGTGCTGGCCGGCTGACCGGCAGGCAGCTCCAGCGCCGTCGCGATTACGAGACCGGCAGCTGTTTGCGCAGGTAGATGCGCTCGTGCCCGGGTGGGCAATCGGGCAGCCGCCCATAGACGGTGTAGCCCTGCCGCAGGTAGAAGGCTTCTGCCTGCCAGTCGAAGGTGTCCAGCATCACGTTGAGGGCGCCCTGCTGGCGTGCGGTGGCTTCTGCCTCCGCCAGCAGCCACTGGCCGATGCCTTGCCCGCGCAGTTCCGGATCCACCCATAGCACGTACACCTGCAGCCAGCCGGCACAGACGTCGGCCAGCACGCCACCGCGCAGCGCGCCGTGCTGGTCATGCCAGGCCAGGCGGATTGGGATCTCATCGAACGCATCGCCGCCGTGGGCCTGGTTGAAGGCCAGCAGGCGCGCGCACAACGTGCGCGTTTCATCGGCGCTGGCCGTCACCATGGCGCCGATGGGGGTGGTCATGCGTCGCGGTTGCCGCGACGCATCACACGCTGCTTCTCGATCGCCCAGTCGCGGTCCTTGGCGGCATCGCGCTTGTCGTGGGTCTGCTTGCCCTTGGCCAGCGCGACTTCGAGCTTGATCTTGTTCTTGCTCCAGTACATCGCGGTGGGCACGATCGTGTAGCCGTCGCGCTCGACCTTGCCGACCAGCTTGTCGATCTCGCTCCGGTGCAACAGCAGCTTGCGCTCGCGCCGGTCATTGGCCACCACGTGGGTCGAGGCCTGGATCAACGGCGTGATCTGCGCGCCGATCAGGAAGATCTCGCCGTGCTTCACATAGGCGTAGGCGTCGATGATGTTGCCGCGGCCGGCGCGGATCGACTTCACCTCCCAGCCCTGCAGGGCCAGGCCGGCCTCGAAGCGCTCTTCGATGTGGTACTCGTGGCGGGCACGCTTGTTCAACGCGATGGTTTTGTTGGCCGTCGCGCTCTTTGCTTTATCCTTGCCGCTGTTCTTGCTCATTTCCGTATTGTCTCCGATTCGGGCCCGCCCGGTCGATTGCCGAAACGTCCTGTATTCATGCCTACTATCCGCCGCAGCGCCCTGGTCGAACACTCGGCCGCACGCATGTTCGACCTGGTCAACGACGTCCAGGCCTATCCGCGCCGCTTCCGCTGGTGCTCGGCCGCCCAGATCCTGGAGCAGGGCGAGGACCGCCTGGTGGCACGCCTGGACCTGGGCCTGGGCTCGTTCAGCACCTGGTTCCAGACCGAGAACACCCTGCAGCGCCCGCACAGCATCGACATGCAGCTGCGCGATGGCCCGTTCAAGCAGTTGCACGGCCGCTGGGAATTCCATGCACTGGCCGAGGATGCCTGCAAGGTCACCCTCACCCTGGAGTTCGAACCCAGCTCGCGCCTGCTCGGTCCGGCCCTGGCAATCGGCTTCCAGGGACTGGCCGATCGGATGGTCAACGATTTCGTCCGCGTCGCCGACGAGGCCTGAGCGATGATCGAGGTCGAGGTGGTGCTGGCCTGGCCGCAGCGCGTGTTGGCGCGCCGCTTGCAGCTGGAAGAGGGGGCGACCGTGGCCGACGCCATCGCCGCTGCTGCATTGGAAGGCAGTGCTGACTGTCCGGCTGCAGCCGTGCATGGCGTGCTGGCACGTCCACAGCAGGTGCTGCTGGAGGGTGACCGCATCGAGCTGCTGCGCCCGTTGCTGGCCGACCCCAAGGACAACCGCCGGCGCCGCGCGCTCGGCGGTTGATCCCGGCAACCCGTCCTTGCGGACGGGCAGGGGCTCAGCGGCCCTTCTTCTTCTTGTCCTTCGGCAGGTTGCGGCCGAACTGGCGCACCGTCTGCTGGGCCAGGGCCTTGTCGTTGCCCGGGAAGTAGTCACCTTCCCAACGGGTCACGGTGTCGTTCTCGAAGAACACCACGAAGTTCTTCACTTCGGTACGGCCGAGGCGGTTCACGCGCTGGCTGGAGGTGTAGTCCCAGCGTTGGGCATGGAACGGGTCGGGAATGGACGGGGTGCCCAGCAGCGCGGTGACCTGCTGCTTGCTCTGCCCGACCTGCAGCTTGGCCACGGCATCTTCCCGGATCAGGTTGCCCTGATAGATGGGTTGCTTGTAGATGATGCCGCACCCGGTGGTGGACAGGGCGACGGCGGCGACCAACAGGAGATTGCGCATCGGGACTGGCGGTTGGGGAAATCAAACCGATGATACACTCCCGGCGTGCCACCGCGACCCAATCCGAGGCAGCTGGCGCTAAATCGCCAATGAACGGAGACCTATGGAAACCCACGACCTGCGTAAAGTCGGCCTGAAGGTGACCCATCCGCGGATGCGGATCCTGGCGCTGCTCGAGCAGCGCAATGCCCAGCACCACATGACCGCCGAAGACATCTACCGCCAGCTGCTGGAGCATGGCGACGAGATCGGCCTGGCCACGGTGTACCGGGTGCTGACCCAGTTCGAGGCCGCCGGCCTCGTGCTCAAGCACAATTTCGAAGGTGGCCAGGCCGTCTACGAGCTGGACCGTGGTGGCCATCACGATCACATGGTCGACGTCGACAGCGGCAAGATCATCGAGTTCGAAAGCCACGAGATCGAGGAGCTGCAGCGCAAGATCGCAGCCGACCACGGTTACGAGCTGGAAGAGCACTCGCTGGTGCTGTACGTGCGCAAGAAGCGCAAGTAAGCGTTCCAGCCAGCTGGATGCGACCAAACCCCGGGCTTGCCCGGGGTTTTTCGTTGGGTGAGGTCAGATCCCTTTCCCAGGGGAAAGGGATCTGACCCCAGGGGTTTCGGATGCGCCCATCACCACCTCCAGATCCACCGCCTCGGCCATGGCCCGGTTACCCGCATCGCCCGGATGCAGGTGGTCGCCGGAGTCGTAGGCGGCGGCCATCCGTGACGGATCGGCCGGGTCGCGCAGCGCCGCATCCAGGTCGATCACCGCGTCGAACGGGCTGTCGCTGCGCAGCCAGGCATTGAGCTGTTGGCGCAGGGCCTCCTTGTCCGGCTGGTAGTAGTCGTCCAGCGGCGTGCCGGGCAGGGCGCCGGCGAACGGCGTCAGGGTGGCGCCGAGGATGCGTAGACCCCGCCGATGGGCCTGTTCGGCCAGGGCGCGATAGCCGGCCTGCAGTTCGGCCAGGCTGGGCCGGGGCTGCGCGCGGGCAAAGGCGGTGCCGGGCCAGCTGATGTCGTTGATGCCGATCAGCACGATCACACTGGCCACGCCGGGCTGATCCAGTGCGTCGCGCTGCAGGCGGGCCAGAACCGACTCGCCCATGCCGTCGCGCAGCAGCCGGCCGCCGGAGATGCCGGCGTTGACCACCGCGACGCCCCGCGGTGCCAGGCGTGCAGCCAGGTGGTCGGTCCAGCGCTGGTCCTGGTCGAGGCTGGCGGTGGCGCCGTCGGTGATCGAATCGCCGATCACCACCACACTGCGCGCGCTGGCGGCGGCCTCGACCTCGATCCCGGTCAGGAACAGGCGTGCGGTCGTGGAACTGGCACCCTGAAGGTCGCGCGCGCGGGTCTGGTTGCCGCTGGCGATCCAGCTGGTCTGGCGCCCCTCCCAATGGAAGGTCTGCAATGGCATAGGCCCCGGCACAAAGACATTGACCTGCAACGCCTGGCGGTCTTCCGTGGCCATCGCCAGTGGATCGCTCAACCGTTCCTGACCGGGGCCGATCAGCACCCCGGGCTGGCCGTCGAAGCTGAGCGGCTGCGGGGAGGCGCCTGCGTGTGCGGCCACGCTGGCCGCCCCGATCCGCAGCGGCTGAGTGCCGTAGGCATTGCTCAGCCGCACCCGCAGCCGGGGCCCGCCCAGGCTGATGCGCGCAGTCTGGCGGAAGGTCTGGTCCTGCAGGGTGGCCGGAACCAGGGTCGGGAACAGGAAATCGGCGCCCCAGACCGGTTGCGGGCTGGCCTGCCAGCTGGCGACCCAGTGCGGGGCCGGAGCGGCACTGGCGGCGCTGGACAGGGCGATCAAGGCGGTCGCGGTGAGCTGGCTGAAGCGGTTCATCGGGCAATCCCGGGAGGAGGGAGTGCCATGGTGATTGCCCATCCATCTGTGAACTAGACTGCGCATGGATAATAACCTGTGAACTGGATTCACCAACATGGCGCGACCCGACATCAACCGATCCGGCGAACTGGAAGTGTTCGTGCGGGTGATCGAGACCGGTGGTTTTTCCGCTGCGGCCCGCACCCTGGACATGACGCCTTCGGCGGTAAGCAAGCTTGTGGCCCGGCTGGAGCATCGGCTGGGTACGCGCCTGCTGCAACGCTCCACCCGCCAGCTGCAGCTGACCCCGGAAGGCTGCGCGTTCTACGAACGTGGCCTGCGCGTTCTCGCCGACCTGGAGGAGGCCGAGCGTTGTGCCAGTGCCCATGCCGAGCCGCGCGGACGGCTGCGGGTCAACTCCAACGTGCCGTTCGGCCAGCATTTCCTGTTGCCGCTGCTCCCGGCGTTCCTGGAGCGCAACCCGCAGGTAGGCGTGGACCTGACCCTCAACGACGAGGTGATCGACCTGCTTGAGCAGCGCACCGACGTGGCGGTGCGGGCCGGCCCGCTGAAGAGCTCCAGCCTGGTGGCGCGGCGGCTCGGTGCGACGCGGATGATGATCGTGGCTGCGCCCGCCTACGCGCTGCGGCACGGGTTGCCACGCACTGCCGAGGAGCTGCAGTCGCACAACCGGCTGGACATCGGCCATGCGCGCGCGATGCAGGGCTGGCCGCTGTTGCAGGACGGTCGCGAACGCATGTTGCTGCCCAGTGGCAATGCGCGCGCCAGCAACGGCGACGCGCTGCGCCAGCTGGTGCTGGGTGGGCTGGGCATGGCGCGGCTGGCAGCATTCCAGGTGCAACAGGATATTGCCGCCGGGCGCTTGCTGCCGGTGCTGGAGGACGCCAACCCCGGTGACCTTGAAGAGGTGCACGCGGTGTTCCTGGGGCAGGGCGGCTACCTGCCGCTGCGGGTGCGTGCCTTCCTTGATTTCCTGGTGGAAACGGTGGACCTGGCGCGGCCACTGGGGTAAAGCAGGTAATGCCGGCCAGCGGCCGGCACTACCGCGCGGGTGCGTTGTAGATCCACGCCATGCGTGGATGAACGCGTGCGGGCGTCAGACCTGCAGCAGCTTGCGGGCGGCGGCGCGCGCTTCCTTGCTCACTTCCACGCCGCCGAGCATGCGCGCCAGCTCTTCCTCACGCGCCTTGCTGTCCAGCTTTTCCACTGCGCTCTGGGTCATGCCTTCCACCGGGGCCTTGCTGACCCGGTAGTGGGCATGGCCCTTGGAGGCGACCTGCGGCAGGTGGGTCACGCACAGCACCTGGCGCTTCTCGCCAAGGGCGCGCAGCTTCTGGCCGACGATGTCCGCCACCGCGCCACCGATGCCGGAGTCGACTTCGTCGAACACCATGGTCGGCACCGCATCCAGATCCAGCGCGGCTACTTCGATGGCCAGCGAGATGCGCGACAGTTCGCCACCCGAGGCCACCTTGCGCAGGGCACGCGGCGGCTGTCCGGCGTTGGCCGCCACCAGGAATTCCACGCGCTCGGCACCCTGCGGGTCGGGCTTGCCGGCGTCCTGCGGCTCCAGCTCGATCAGGAACTGGCCGCCGCCCATGCCCAGCTCGGCGATGATCCCGGTGGTGGTGGCCGACAGCTCGGCTGCGGCCTTGCGGCGGCTCTCACTGAGCACCTCGGCCTGCAGGCGCCAGGCCGCCGCGGCCTTCTCGATCTCGCCAGCCAGGCGCTGCAGTCGCTCGTCGGCGCCGCGCAGCTGCTCCACCTCGGCGTGCATGCGCTCGCGCTGCGCGCCCAGCTCGTCCATCGGCACGCGGTGCTTGCGGGCCAGATCATGCAGGCGGCCGAGGCGACGCTCGTTCTCCTCGAACTGTTCCGGATCGGCGTCGAGGTCGTCATGCACGCGGTCCAGCAGCGACAGGGCTTCGTGCAGCTGGATCGAGGCGTTCTCGATCAGGCCATCCACCTCGCCCAGGCGCGGGTCGTGTTCGATCAGGCGCGACAGTTCGTGGCGCACCTGCTGCAGCAGGTCCAGCGCGGAACTGCCGTCGTCGCCGTTGAGCTGGTTGCTGGCCGCCTGGCAGGCGCTCAGCAGGGCGCTGGCGTGGGCCTGGCGCCGGTGGCTGGCACCGAGTGCGACGATCGACTCCGGTTCCAGGTCCTCGCGGTCCAGTTCGCGCAGCTGGTGCTCCAGGAAGCCGATCCGGTCACTGACGTCGCCCTGCTGCGACAGCGCCAGCGATTCATCGACCAGCGCCTGCCAGGCCGCGGCGGCGCGGCGTACCTGGCGGCGCTCGTCCTCGTTGCCGGCATAGGCGTCCAGCAGGGCCAGCTGTGACGGACGTGCCAGCAGGGCCTGCTGCTCGTGCTGGCCGTGGATCTCCACCAGCAGCGAGGCCAGGTCACCCAGCTGCGCCAGGGTTACCGGGCGGCCGTTGATCCATGCCCGCGAACCGCCATCGGCGCGGATCACGCGGCGCAGCTGGCACTGTTCCTCATCGTCCAGCTCGTTGTCGGCCAACCACTGGCGCGCGGCCTGCAGCTGGTCCAGCGCGAACTCGGCCGAAAGCTCGGCGCGCGCGGCGCCGTGGCGGACCACGCCGCTGTCGGCGCGCAGGCCGGACAGGAAGCCCAGCGCGTCGACCATCAGCGACTTGCCGGCGCCGGTCTCGCCTGAAACCACGGTCATGCCTGGCCCGAACTCCAGTTCGGTGGCGCGGACGACGGCAAAATCCTTGATCGAAAGATGTCTGAGCATGGGTAAGGGGGTATCAGCAGCCGCGCAACGCTAGCACGCGGGCGAGGGAGGTCCAATGACTTGCCAAGGTGATGCGCCGCCATTATCTAGTGTCCGTGTCTCACAGGTTGATTCCATGCACGGTTCTCCCGACCAGCTTGCCCCGCGTGCGCGCCATCTGCTGCGCACGCTGATTGCGCGTTACATCCAGGACGGTGAGCCGGTCGGCTCGCAGACGCTGGCGCGCGTGGCCGGCCTGGAGGTCAGCCCGGCCACCATCCGCAACATCCTCGGCGACCTGGAAGACCTGGGGCTGCTGGCCTCGCCGCATACCTCGGCCGGGCGCATCCCGACCGCGCATGGTTACCGGGTGTTCGTCGACAGCCTGCTGCAGATGCAGCCGCCGGGCGAGGGCGAGCTGGCCCGGTTGCGCCAGGAACTGGCCGGCGGCGGCAGCACCCAGGCCCTGCTCGGCAGCGCCTCGGAGCTGCTGTCGGCGATGAGCCACTTCGTCGGCGTGGTCAGCGCGCCGCGACGCGAGCAGTTCGCCTTCCGCCAGATCGATTTCGTGGCGCTGGACGGGCGCCGGGTGCTGGCCATCCTGGTGTTTGCCGACAACGAGGTGCAGAACCGGGTCATTGAGACCCGGCAGGAGTTCGCGCCGGGCCAGCTGGAGCAGGTGGCCAACTACCTCAATGCGCATTTCGCCGGCCTGCCGATGGCCGAGATCCGCACCCGCCTGCTGCTGGAGCTGCGCGATGCCCGTTCCGAGCTGGAGCAGCTGCTGGCGCACAGCATCGAGCTGGCCGAGCAGGCCCTGCAGCCGGCCGCCGACGACATGCTGGTGGCCGGCCAGACCCGGCTGATGGGGGTGCAGGACCTGTCCGACCTGGAGCGCCTGCGCGAGCTGTTCGAGCTGTTCTCCAGCAAGCGCGAGATCCTTCAGCTGCTGGAGCGGACCATCCAGGCGCCGGGCGTGCGCATCTTCATCGGCGAAGAGACCGGGATGATGCCTTTGCAGGGGGTCTCGCTGGTCACGGCCCCGTACACCGCCAATGGCCAGGTACTGGGCGTGCTGGGCGTGATCGGCCCCAAGCGGATGGCCTACGACCGCATGATCCCGCTGGTCCAGGCCACCGCCGATGTGCTCGGCGCGGCCTTTTCGCCGGCCGGGCGCACTCCCGGAACATCCGACGCTTGAAACGCAGCATCCCGCCCACACTAGGGTGGGTGGAGGCGGGCTGTGACCGCCAGGGACCCAGACATGAACCACGAAAACCCCGATATCGAATCCCAGCAGAGCGCGGCCGATGCAGCGGCTGCGGCCGGCGTCAGTGACGAAGTGGAGCGCCTGCGCGCCGAAATCGAGCAGATCAAGGCCGATGCGCTGCGTGAGCGCGCCGACCTCGAGAACCAGCGCAAGCGCGTTGCTCGTGACATCGAACAGGCCCGCAAGTTCGCCAACGAGAAGCTGCTGGGCGAGCTGCTGCCGGTATTTGACAGCCTGGATGCCGGCCTGAAGGCTGCCGGCGACGACGCCCACCCGTTGCGCGAGGGCCTGGAGCTGACCTACAAGCAGCTGCTGAAGGTCGCTGCCGACAACGGCCTGGTCCTGCTGGACCCGATCGGCCAGCCGTTCAACCCGGAACACCACCAGGCGATCAGCCAGGTGCCGACCCCGGGCGCCGCCCCGGGCAGCGTGGTGACCGTGTTCCAGAAGGGCTACCTGCTCAACGAGCGCCTGCTGCGGCCGGCGCTGGTGGTGGTGGCCGCCGATTGATCGGCCGTGCCGGGCCATGCCCGGCAAGGTTTTCCAGGCGCTGAACACAGCGTTCGGGAGATGGCTTGAATGTTCCACGAGCCTCCCCCACATCGTATTCATCCACCGGCCGAACGGCCGGACTGACCCCAACAAGCATCCTCAGGAGTCTCCCCCATGGGCAAGATCATTGGTATCGACCTCGGCACCACCAACTCGTGCGTGGCGATCATGGACGGCGGCAAGGCCCGCGTCATCGAGAATTCGGAAGGCGATCGCACCACCCCGTCGATCGTCGCCTACACCAAGGACGGCGAAGTCCTGGTCGGCGCCTCGGCCAAGCGCCAGGCCGTCACCAACCCGAAGAACACCTTCTACGCGGTGAAGCGCCTGATCGGCCGCAAGTTCACCGACGCCGAAGTGCAGAAGGACATCGCCCACGTCCCGTACAGCATCCTCGCCCATGACAATGGCGACGCCTGGGTGGCCACCAGCGACGGCAAGAAGATGGCCCCGCAGGAAATCTCGGCCAAGGTGCTGGAGAAGATGAAGAAGACCGCCGAGGACTTCCTCGGTGAGAAGGTCACCGAAGCGGTCATCACCGTGCCGGCCTACTTCAACGACAGCCAGCGCCAGGCGACCAAGGACGCCGGCCGCATCGCCGGCCTGGACGTCAAGCGCATCATCAACGAGCCGACCGCGGCTGCGCTGGCCTATGGCCTGGACAAGGGCGACAACAAGGATCGCAAGATCGTGGTGTACGACCTGGGCGGCGGCACCTTCGACGTCTCGGTGATCGAGATCGCCAACGTCGACGGCGAGAAGCAGTTCGAAGTGCTGGCCACCAACGGCGACACCTTCCTGGGCGGCGAAGACTTCGACAACCGCGTCATCGAGTACCTGGTTGAAGAATTCAACAAGGACCAGGGCATCGACCTGCGCAAGGATCCGCTGGCCCTGCAGCGCCTGAAGGACGCCGCCGAGCGCGCCAAGATCGAGCTGTCCAGCGCCCAGCAGACCGAAGTGAACCTGCCGTACGTCACCGCTGACGCGTCGGGTCCGAAGCACCTGAACATCAAGCTGACCCGCGCCAAGCTGGAAGCGCTGGTGGACGACCTGATCAAGAAGTCGATCGAGCCGTGCCGCGTCGCCCTGAACGATGCCGGCCTGCGTTCGAGCGACATCAGCGAAGTGATCCTGGTCGGTGGCCAGACCCGCATGCCGAAGGTGCAGCAGGCGGTGACCGAGTTCTTCGGCAAGGAACCGCGCAAGGACGTCAACCCGGACGAGGCCGTGGCACTGGGTGCTGCGATCCAGGGCGGCGTGCTCGGCGGCGACGTCAAGGACGTGCTGCTGCTGGACGTGACCCCGCTGTCGCTGGGCATCGAGACCATGGGCGGCGTGTTCACCAAGATCATCGAGAAGAACACCACCATCCCGACCAAGGCCTCGCAGGTGTTCTCCACCGCCGAGGACAACCAGTCGGCCGTGACCGTGCACGTGCTGCAGGGTGAGCGCGAACAGGCCCGCTTCAACAAGTCGCTGGCCAAGTTCGACCTGTCCGGCATCGAGCCGGCCCCGCGTGGCCTGCCGCAGGTGGAAGTGTCCTTCGACATCGACGCCAACGGCATCCTGCACGTGTCGGCCAAGGACAAGAAGACCAACAAGGAACAGAAGGTCGAGATCAAGGCCGGTTCGGGCCTGTCCGAGGAAGAGATCGCGCGCATGGTCGCCGACGCGGAAGCCAACCGCGAAGAAGACAAGAAGTTCCAGGAGCTGGTGCAGGCCCGCAACCAGGCCGACGCCCTGATCCACGGCACCCGCAGCGCCATTACCGAACACGGCAGCAAGGTCGGCGGCGATGTCATCGGCAAGGTCGAGGCGGCTCTGGCCGACCTGGAAACCGCGATGAAGGGTGACGACAAGGCGCAGATCGAAGCCAAGTCGAAGGTGCTGGAGGAAGCCGGCCAGTCGCTGTTCGCCGCTGCTTCGGCCGACCAGGGCGGTGCCCCGGGTGCCGACGCCGGCAACGCCGGCAAGGCGCAGGATGACGTGGTCGACGCCGAGTTCACCGAAGTCAAGGACGACAAGAAGTCCTGATCCGGACCGACACGGGACGCTGGCCATCAGCGTCCCGTTGTCGCATCAGGGTCCTGACCGCCCACCGGCGTGTCGGGGCGCCCGACGCAAGAGCGGACCTGGTTCCGCTCTTCCGCTTTGACGAATCCCGACTTTCCGGAACCAGATTCACGATATGAGCAAGCGCGATTACTACGAAGTGCTGGGCGTTGCCCGCACCGCTACCGACGACGAGCTGAAGAAGGCCTACCGTCGCTGCGCGATGAAGTTCCACCCGGACCGCAACCCGGGTGATGCGGCGGCCGAAGCCTCCTTCAAGGAGTGCAAGGAAGCCTACGAAGTGCTGTCCGACGGCAACAAGCGCCGCATGTATGACAGCCACGGCCACGCTGCGTTCGAGCACGGCATGGGCGGTGGCGGCGGTCCGGGCGGCCCGGACATGAACGATATTTTCGGCGATATCTTCGGCAACATCTTTGGCGGTGGCGGCGGTGGTCCGCGCCAGGCCCGTCGCGGCGCCGACATCGGCTACGTGATGGAACTGGACCTGGAAGAAGCGGTGCGCGGCGTCGAGCGCCGCATCGAGATTCCGACCCTGGCCGAGTGCGGCGACTGCGATGGCAGCGGCTCGGAAGACGGCAAGGTCGAGACCTGCAACGTGTGCCATGGCCGCGGCCAGGTGCGCATCCAGCGCGGCATCTTCGCCATGCAGCAGGCCTGCCACAACTGCGGCGGCCGTGGCCAGATCATCGCCAAGCCCTGCAAGACCTGCCACGGCAACGGCCGTGTCGAGGAAGACAAGGTGCTGTCGGTGAAGGTGCCGGCGGGCGTCGATACCGGCGACCGCATCCGCCTGCAGGGCGAAGGCGAAGCCGGTCCGGCCGGTACGCCGCCGGGTGACCTGTACGTGGAAGTGCGCGTGCGCGAGCATGCGATCTTCCAGCGCGATGGCGACGACCTGCACTGCGAAGTGCCGATCCGCATCTCGCAGGCGGCACTGGGCGACACCGTGCGCGTGGCCACCCTCGGCGGCGAAGCGGAAATCCGCATCCCGGCCGAGACCCAGACCGGCAAGCTGTTCCGCCTGCGTGGCAAGGGCGTACGTTCGGTGCGCAGCCGCAGCGAGGGCGACCTGTACTGCCGCGTGGTGGTGGAGACCCCGGTCAACCTCACCAACGAACAGCGCAAGCTGCTGGAACAGTTCGAAGCCACCTTCGTCGGTGAGGAAGCGCGCAAGCACTCGCCGAAGTCGGCCACCTTCATGGATGGCGTGAAGGGCTTCTGGGACCGGATGACGTCCTGAGTTTTTCGACGGAAGCGGTGAACGAGAGCGCCGGGCCATGCCCGGCGTTGTCGTTTGTGGTGCAGTAGCTCCACGCCATGCGTGGATGCCGTTCAAAGGATCATCGGAAAAACGCCGCCGGCGTCTGCCCCAGCTGCCGCTTGAACATGCTGGTGAACGCGCTTGGGCTGTCGTAACCCGTCGCCAGCGCCACATCGATGACCTTGTCGCCGACCGCCAGGCGTTCCAGTGCGGCCAGCAGCCGCGCCTGCTGCCGCCACTGCCCGAAGGTCATGCCCAGTTCGCTGGCGAAATGGCGCTGGATGGTCTTCACGTCCACCTGCAGCGCCTGCGCCCAGTCCTGCAGCGTGGCGTCGTCGCCGGGATGCTTCTGGATGTGCTGGCAGATCCGCTGCAGGCGCGGGTCGGTGGGCGAGGGCAGGTGCAGCGGCAGCACGTCCATGCGGTGCAGTTCGTCCAGCAGCAGGCGTACCACGCGGCCATCGCGGCTGTCATCCACATGCGGGGTCTCGATCAGGCTGGCAGCCAGCAGCAGTTCGCGCAGCAGTGGCGCCACCTGCACCGCGAACGCCTCGTGCGGCAGTTGCGGTGCGAAGTCGGGTTCCACGTACAGGCTGCGCATGTGCACTTCGGCGATGCAGTCCACTGCATGCGCCATGCCGGCCGGCACCCAGATCGCGCGGGTCGAGGGTACGACCCAACGGCCGCCGTCCGCACGCACCACCATCAGTCCCGACATGGCGAACACCAGCTGGTGACGGCGGTGCCGGTGGGGCGCGATGTGGGTACCGGGTGGGTAATGCCGGGCGCGGCAGGTCACCGGGCGGTGCACCGGAACCTCGCTCCACGGCGCGGTCTCGCGGACCGGGCAGGGAGTGTCCTTTTTGCGATAGGCCATGACCCGAACGCGGCAGAAGGGAGGGAGAGGCCACCGTAGCATGCGTGGCTCGCCCCCAACCTGACTGTGTCCATGTCGACCCTGGCTTCTCCCGCAACGGCCTCGCGTCCGGTAGCCCCCGGCGTGCTGGCCGCCATCTCCACCTCGCATGTCGTCAACGACATGATGCAGTCGCTGATCCTGGCGATCTATCCGGTGATCAAGGGCGGCTTCAATCTCAGCTTCACCCAGATCGGCCTGATCACGCTGACCTACCAGCTCACCGCGTCGATCTTCCAGCCGTTGATCGGCATGGCCACCGACCGTCGCCCGGCGCCGTATTCGCTGCCCATCGGCATGGCCTCGACCCTGTGCGGCATGCTGCTGCTGGGCTTCGCACCGAACTACGCGGTGGTGCTGATGGCTGCGGCGATGGTCGGCATTGGTTCGGCCATCTTCCACCCGGAAGCCTCGCGCATCGCGCGGCTGGCCTCGGGCGGTCGCCATGGCTTCGCGCAGTCGGTGTTCCAGGTTGGCGGCAACTTCGGTACCGCGCTGGGACCGTTGATCGCCGCGGCGGTGATCGTGCCGTATGGCCAGCATGCCGCATCGTGGTTTGCCGGCGCCGCCCTGATCGGCATCGCTCTGCTGACCTATGTCGGCCGCTGGTACGCGTTGCATCTGGGCACGCCACGACCGGTCAGCACGGCTGCGATGGCGCCGCGGCATCCGCCGCGCACCGTGGCCAAGGTGCTGGCGATCCTGCTGGTGCTGATCTTCAGCAAGTACTTCTACATGGCCAGCATCGGCAGCTACTTCACCTTCTACCTGATCCACCATTTCGGCATTCCGGTGGCACAGGCCCAGCTGCATCTGTTCGCGTTCCTGGTGGCGTCCGCAGCCGGTGGCTTCCTCGGCGGCCCGCTGGGTGACCGCATCGGCCGCAAGCCGATCATCTGGACCTCGATCCTCGGCGTGGCGCCGTTCGCGCTGATGCTGCCGCACGCCGATCTATTGTGGACCACGGTACTGGCGGTGCTGATCGGCTTCGTGCTGTCCTCGGCGTTCTCGGCCATCGTGGTCTACGCACAGGAAATGATGCCGCACCGCATCGGCATGGTGTCCGGCCTGTTCTTCGGCTTTGCATTCGGCATGGGCGGACTGGGTGCGGCCGTGCTGGGCCTGCTGGCGGACAAGACCAGCATTGAGTACGTCTACCAGCTGACCGCGTTCCTGCCGCTGCTCGGGGTCGTTGCGGCGTGGCTGCCACCGTCGCGGCCTGCTGCTCACTGAGGGGTTTTGGTTTGCAGGGCTTGCAGCCCTGCACCTGCTGCAAGCCACGGCAACGTCAAATTCAAAAGCTGGCTTTCCGTGGGTTGGCGGGGTGGGTCCGGTTGAGGGGGACGCTGCAAGTCCCCCTCCGGGGCCCGGCCCAGCCGCTGGCGGCTGGGCGTTCGGGCGCTTGCGAAGCGGTGCTTCGCAAGCAAAGCGTCCTCACCCATGTAAGCTCGGTCGCCGCTTGCTCGTGTGCGCGTTCCTGCGCACACGAGCAAGCGGCGACCAAGGCTACATGGACGTACTTGCGCCGTCCCCGCGAACCCACACTGTCCCGCCAACTCACGGAATGCCGCTTTGGCTTTTGCCGTTGCCGTTGCTTGAATCTTCGGCAGGTGCAGGGCGCAGCCCTGCCGAAAACCCCCTTGGGCGTAGAATGCGGGCATGAGCGAATCCCTCGATAACCACCTGGTCCATGGCCGCCGCCAGCGGCCCGACGGCCCGTCGCCGGTCGATGTCATCTCCGTCCAGTCGCAACTTGTCTACGGCCACGCCGGCAACAGTGCTGCCGTACCGCCGCTGCATGCGCTCGGCGTGCGCGTGGCGGAGATCCCGACCGTGCTGCTGAGCAATGCGCCGTTCTACGAAACTACGCGCGGCCGCGTACTGCCCGCCGACTGGTTCGCCGACCTGCTGCTCGGCGCGTGCGAACGCGGCCTGCCGCAGCGGGCCAAGATGCTCGTCTCCGGCTACTTCGGCAGCACCGCCAATGGTGCCGCCTTCGCCGACTGGCTGGACGGGATCCTGCCGGCCTGCCCGCAGCTGCGTTACTGCCTGGACCCGGTGATCGGTGACACCCATACCGGCCCCTACGTGGAACCGGGCCTGGAAGCGATCTTCGCCGAGCGCCTGCTGCCGCATGCCTGGCTGGTGACACCGAACGCCTTCGAACTGAATCGCCTGACCGGCATGCCGGCACTGGCCGAGGCCGATGCCATCGCGGCGGCGCGCACGCTGCTGGACCGTGGCCCGCACTGGGTGATCGCGCACAGCGTGGGCGGCAACCCCGGTGAGCTGGTGACCCTGGCGGTCGGGCGCGAGGAAACCTGGCGCTGGGCCTCACCGCTGCTGCCGGTGGACGTGGCAGGCACAGGTGACGTGCTGATGTCGCTGGTGGTGTCGTTCCTGCTGCGTGGTGAGTCGATGCAGCAGGCGATTTCGCGTGCCATCGCAGGCACCCATGCGGCGCTGGAGGCGACCCTGGACAACGGCTTCGAGGAGTTCGACGTGATCGCTGCCGCGCCGGCGGCGCTGGCCGAAGGAACGCGCTTCCGCGCTGAACGCGTGGCATGAGCAGCCTGGATCCACGCATGCCGCGCACGGTCGGCATCATCGGCAGCGCCGGTGCCTATGGGCGCTGGCTGACCCGCTTCTTCCAGCATCACCTGCAGCTGCAGGTGATGGGCCACGACCCGGCCGACCCGGACTCGCACACGCCGGAGCAATTGCTGGCGCACGCCGATGTACTGGTGTTCTCGGCACCGATCCGGCATACGCCGGCTCTGATTGCAGAGTACGTGCGGCAATCGGCGGGCCGTGAGCAGGGCAGGCTATGGCTGGATGTGACCTCGGTAAAGGAGGCACCGGTGCAGGCGATGCTGGCCTCGCAGGCCGAAGTGGTCGGCCTGCACCCGATGACCGCGCCACCCAAGGCGCCGACCCTGAAGGGCCGGGTGATGGTGGTCTGCGAAGCGCGCCTGCAGCACTGGCAGCCGTGGGTCGATACGCTGTGCACGGCGTTGCAGGCCGAGTGCGTGCGCGCCACGCCGCAGCACCACGACCAGATGATGGCGCTGGTGCAGGCGATGGTGCATGCCACCCACCTGGCGCAGGCCGGCGTGCTGCGCCAGTACCAGCCGCAGCTGGGCGATCTGGCCGCGATGATGCCGTACCGTTCGGCGTCGTTCGAGCTGGATACGGCGATCATTTCGCGCATCCTGTCGCTGAATCCGGCGATCTACGAAGACATCCAGTTCGGCAACCCGTACGTGGCGCCGATGCTGGAGCGGCTGGTGGGGCAGCTGCAGGCCTTGCAGGTGCAGGTCGGGCAGGGCGACGACCGCGCACGGGCTGCATTCCGTGAGCAGCTGCTGTCAGCCAATCGCAGTGCGTTCGGCGAGCAGGCGCTGGCTGACGGCAACTACACGTTTGAACGCGTGGGCTATCTGCTGGCCGACCTCACCGAGCGCAACGCGCTGTCGGTGCACCTGCCGGAAGACCGGCCTGGCTCACTGCGCCAGCTGCTGAACGTATTCGAGCAGCATGGCATCAGCCTGGCCTCGATCCATTCCTCGCGTACGCCCGGTGGCGAAGTGCATTTCCGCATCGGATTCGTGGCCGGCAACGATCCGGCAGCGATCAGTCGGGCGGCAGCCGACGTGGACGCCAGTGGCATCGGGCGGGTGCTGGGCTGAATTCATCCACAGGTGGTGTGGATGGTTTCTGAGCAAAGGTGTGGATAACCCCGCTCAGGCCTTGCCAACCAAGGCTGTCAAGATGCTTGGCGAAAAATTGACCACGGCTTTTCTGCAGAGGCGGGCCAGACTCGACTGCTTTTCGCAGCCACGCCCGTCAGATGCAGACAGGGCCAGGGCCCACCAAGGTGGGCACCTGCCAAGCGTGGGAGCAGGCCTAGATCGTCAGCCTCAGCTCGCCGCCACTGGTAGTGAACTCGCGGCCATCGCGCACCAGCGGACGCCCGTCATCGAGCTCGTAGCGCGGCGTGGCCTCGGAGTGATGCCCGCTGCCATTCGCCTCGGGCTTGAACTCGATGATGATGTGGCTTTCGCCGTTGCTGTCGACGGCGGGGAACTGACGGAACGACATCGTGCACCTCCTTCAGCGGATGCTGCTGTTGCCCAGCCAGCTTGGCCGGGCCGATGTTAGCCGGCCGTCATCAATCGATGAACTGCAGGCGTGCCAGTTCAGCGTACAGTCCGCCTTCGGCCAGCAGCTGCGCATGGGTGCCTTCGGCGACGATGCGGCCCTGGTCCATCACCACGATGCGGTCGGCCTTGAGTACCGTGGCCAGGCGGTGGGCGATGACCAGCGTGGTACGCCCGGCCATCAGTCGCTCCAGCGCCTGCTGCACGCTGTACTCGCTCTGCGCGTCCAGCGCGCTGGTGGCTTCGTCCAGCAGCAGGATCGGCGCATCCTTCAGCAGTGCACGGGCAATCGCCACACGCTGCTGCTGCCCACCGGACAGGCGGGCACCGCGCTCACCCAGCTCACTGTCATAGCCCTGCGGCAACGCGCGCAGGAAGCCGTCAGCCTCCGCGGCACGCGCGGCGTCCTCGACTTCGGTGTCGCTGGCCTGCAGGCGGCCATAGCGGATGTTGTCGCGCGCGCTGGCCGCGAACAGCGTCGGCTGCTGCGGAACCAGCGCGAGCTGCGCGCGCAGCTCGGCCGGATCGACCTGGCGCACGTCGATGCCATCCACGCAGATGCGGCCGCTGGCCGGATCGTGGAAGCGCAGCAGCATCGACAGCACCGTGCTCTTGCCCGCGCCCGACGGACCGACCAGCGCTACGGTCTCACCCGGACGGACGTGCAGGTTGAAGTGGTCCAGCGCAGCCTGGTCCGGTCGCTGCGGGTAGTGGAACACCACGTCGTCGAACTGGATCTCGCCCCGCAGCGACTGCGGCAGCGCGTGCGGCTGCGCCGGCGAGCGGATCTCGATGTCTTCCTGCAACAGTTCGCCGATGCGGCCCATGCCGCCGGCGGCACGCTGCAGCTCGTTCCAGACCTCTGCCAGCGCGCCGACCGAGCCGCCACCGATCAGTGCATACAGCACGAACTGGCCCAGCGTACCGGCGCTGAGTCGACCGTCGATGACGTCATGCGCGCCCAACCACAACACACCGACGATGGCGCCGAACACCAGCAGGATGGCGCTGGCAGTGACCAGCGATTGTGCACCGATGCGGCGGCGCGCGGCACCGATGGCATCACCGAGCGCCTTGTCGAAGCGTCCGCGCTCATAGGGCTCGCGTGCATGCGCCTGCACCGTGCGCACGGCGCCCAGCGTTTCGCTGGCCAGGCTGTTGGCATCGGCGATGCGGTCCTGGCTGCTGCGCGCAACCGTGCGCAGCTTGCGCGCGCCGATGATGATCGGCAGCACCGCAAGCGGAATGCCGAGCAACGACCACGCGGCCAGCCGCGGGCTGGTGACGAACAGCATGGCCAGGCTGCCGATGACGGTGACCGTGCTGCGCAGCGCAACGGACATGGTCGAGCCGACCACGCTGCGCAGCAGTTCGGTGTCCGCGGTCAGGCGCGAGACCAGTTCTCCGCTGCGGCTGCGGTCGTGGAATCCGGCGCCCAGCTGGATCAGATGGGCATACAGCTGGCTGCGGAGGTCGGCCACGACCTTTTCGCCGAGCAGCGACACGAAGTAGAAGCGCGCAGCCGTGCCCAACGCCATCACGACCGCCACCAGCATCAGCAGGGCGAAGGCGCGGTTGATCTGTCCGCCGCTGCTGAAACCATGATCGATCATCTGCTTCACCGCCGGTGGCAGGCTCAGCGTGGCGGCCGAAGACACCGCCAGCGCCAGCAGCCAGGCGGTGAACAGGCCGCCATGGCGGCGCACGAACGGCCACAACGTCCGCAGGCTGCCGAGGCGGCGCAGCGGTGGGGTCGAGACGGGGGCGTCGTCCTTGTCAGTCATCCTGGTCGTCGTCTTGTATGCGGATACGGTCACGGGTGGCGTCGCGCAGGCGGATTTTCAATGCATCGACCTGATCGGCCGGCAATTCGACCCGCAGGCACACGCCGTTGGCATCGAACCGTTCATCGAGCTTCCCGGCGCCGAAGGCGGGCAGGGTGGCATGCAGGGTGCCCAGATCCTCGAAGCCGGCCAACAGCTGCAGCCGGGCCATCGCCACCAGCGGCAGGCGCGGCGCAGTGCGCAGGCATTCGGCGGCTGCGCCACCGTAGGCGCGCACCAGCCCGCCGGCGCCCAGCTTGATGCCGCCGAACCAGCGCGTTACCACCACCATGACCCGGTCGAAGCCCTGGCCGTCGATCGCCGCCAGGATCGGACGCCCAGCCGTGCCGGCCGGCTCGCCATCGTCGCTGGAACGGTAATCCTGCCCGTGGCGGTAGGCCCAGCAGTTGTGGGTCGCGTCGGCTACGGCCACCTGCTGCAGGAACGCCAATGCTGCCGCGGCGCCATCGATCGGCGCGGCATGGGCAATGAAGCGGCTGTGTTTGACTTCCAGCGTGTGGCTGACCGGCTGGGCGAGGGTATCGGGCATTCCCGCCATTCTACGGGGTTGCCGGAGGTCACTGTCCGCTTCAGTCGTCCAGCAGCGGGCGGAGGTCGCGCGGCAGGCGCGCTTCCGGATACTGCTGCACATAGCGCTCCAGGCTTGCGCGGGCCAAGTCGCGCTGGCCATCGTCGCGGCGCGTGCGGATCTTCTGCAGCCACTGCCGCCGCGGCAGCTGTGCATCGGTGTCCACTTCGGCCTGCACGGCATCCGCACTGAGCCCTGCGTCGGCGCCGCGGCGCATGACGCCGGGCGCGGAGCGGCTCGGGGCCTGGCGTTTCATCGAAGTGATCTCTATCCGATCCATTGCCTGTGCCCGTTCGGCCTCGGCAGCGTTGACCACTGGCGGCTCGGCAGTGCGTGCTTTCAATGCCCCTGCCGGGGCTGGCGCCAATGCCGGTGCAGGTGCCGAGTAGGCAGCCGGTGCAGGAGGTGCGGGCGGTGCCGCTGCCGGTGCGGGAGGCAGTGCGGCAAAGGAGGTGTCGGCGGCCACTTCTGCAACCCTCGATCGTACTGCTGATGGTGCCGTCGGTGGCGGCGCAGCAGCGGCCTCGGCCGGCGCAGGCCTGGGCATGCGCGCGACGGACGGTGCCGGGGGGGGAGCGACCGGGGCTGCCTCGGGTGCTGCAGGTGCGGCGGCCGTTTCCGCAGCCGCAACCGCACTGTCGGCTGCGCTGCTCCCAGCGGCCGGATCGGCAGCCGCGACGTCCGCCGTAGCCGGCGCTGCAGCAACAGCGGACTTGCCCGCCGGAACCGGCGGCGGTTCCGGGCGCAGCTGCCAGGCGATGCCGATGGCGAACACCATCGAGGCGGCGATGCCGAACACCGCCGGCCACCGTGGGCGCGTACGCTGCGTGCGTGGCGCGTCCGGCGAAGCAACAGCCTCGGCAGCCGGTGCGTCCACCGCAGCGCGCGCCGCGGCCAGGATGGTGGCGTCCAGCGCGGCCGGTGGGGCCTGTTCGACGCGGCGGCCGAGCAGGCGCGCCAGCTCGCGTTCTTCCGGCGTCAGCGGATCGTTTCGGTTCATGCGTTCAATCCCGCACGCAGCTTGTCCATCGCATAGCGCAGCCGCGATTTCACGGTTTCCCGGCCTACGCCGGTGATCTGGCCGATCTCCTCCAGGCTCAGTTCCTGATCCAGCCGCAGCTGCAGCACTTCGCGCTGCTCGGGCGGCAGTTGCTCCATCGCCAGCTGGATGCGGCGACGTTGTTCGAAATCGGAAAGCTCGGCTTCCGGGGTCTGACCGTCCTCGATCGCGGCCAGGCGCAGATCGGCGTCGGCCGGTGCGGAAGGGCGATGGCGGGCGGCGCGCCAATGGTCGTTCAGCCGGTTGTGGGCGATGCGGAACAGCCAGGTGCTGAATGCAGCGTCAGGCTGCCAGCCGGCGCGGGCGCTGATCACCCGCTGCCAGACATCCTGGAAGATCTCCTCGGCCAGCGCGTTGTCGCGCACCTGCCGCAGCAGGAAACCGAACAGGCGCTTGCGATGGCGCGCATACAGGCTTTCGAACGCGCGCAGGTCGCCACCGGCCCAGGCCAGCATCAAGGCTTCATCGGTTGGCAGTGCGCTGGCTTCCACGGCGTACAGGGTAAGGCCTGCAGGCGGTGGCGCATAGCCGGTGACGGGGGCGGGCAGGGCGAGGTTCATGGCGTGGAAGCGGCTATGGACAGCAGGAAAAACGTACGGGCGCACGATTCGGGGTTGATGGGCTTCCATTGCCCCCCGGGTGGCGCGCTATGCTCGGCGGCTCAGGGGAGGCGACGCGCAGACGGCGCCAAGAGATTGTCATTTGTCCAGGCACGTTGAACCGGCAGAAGAGCCACCACACGAGGCTGTGCTGAGCACGGCGCTGGTGCGCGCATTGCATGCGCTGCTGCCGGATTCGGCCGTGGTCCGCGTTGGCTGGAACGATCTGCAGCTGGGATGCGGCCAGGGCGGCTGGCCGGCGGTCGTCGCGGCTGGCGCATCCACGGCGCCGGGCGTCGGCGACGGTTGCCATGGCTGGGAATATGACGGTGCCCGTCTGCAGCTATCGGTGGAAGGTGCGGTGCCTTCCGCGGCGTGGTGGGGGCTGGCCCGGCAGGCCATGGAACTGGCATTGCAGCGCGGCCGCCAGGCGGGGCAGATCAAGGCGCTGGAAGAGGCTGAACGGCTGCAGCAGGCGCTGTTCCAGATCGCCGATCTGGCCGGCGCCGATCTGGAGATGTCGGAGATGCTGCGCCACGTGCACGGCGTGCTTGGCACGCTGATGTACGCGGAAAACTGCTACATCGTCGAATACGACGACGTCCGCGACCAGATCCGTTTCCTGTACTTCGCCGACCAGGTCGACGACTTCGTCGCCGATCCGTCCCAGAGCCATGACGCCGGCGAGATGCCGCGCAGCCTGACCGTGGCGTTGCTGCGCCACGGCAAGCCGCTCAGCGGCCCCTCGCGCGAGCTGCTGGCGCGTGTGGTCGGGCAGGAGCACGACCCGCAGCGTGGCCCGGAGAGCCTGGACTGGCTGGGCGTGCCGATGCTGCGCGATGGCCGCGTCTGCGGCGCCATCGTGGTGCAGAGCTATGAGCTGGCGGCCCGCTATGGCGAGGCCGAGCGGGCGCTGCTGGGCTTTGTAGCGCAGCATGTGCAGACCGCGATGGACCGGCGCCAGGCGCAGGTACGGCTGGAGCAACAGGTGGAGCGGCGCACGCTGGAGCTGCAGCGCGCCAACCGCAGCCTGCAGGATGAAGTGGCCGAGCGACGCCGTGCCGAGCAGCTGCAGACCGCGCTGTACAACATCGCCGAAATGGCGATGTCGGCCGACAGCCTGGCCCAGTTCTATGGGCAGGTGCATGGCGTGGTCGGGCGCCTGCTTGATGCGCGCAATTTCTATATCGCGCTGGTGAACGGGACGGGCAACGGCCTGGACTTCGTCTATTCGGTGGACGAGCACAACGCCAGCCGCGCGCCACGGCCGTTCAGCCGCGGCCTGACCGAGTATGTCGTGCGCAACCGGCGGCCGCTGCTGGCGTCGCGGGAGCAGATCGACGCACTGCTGGCCAGCGGCGAGGTGCGCGAATCCGGCGCGCGCTCACATTGCTGGCTGGGCGTGCCGCTGCTGCGCGATGATGAGGCGGTCGGCGCGATCGTGGTGCAGAGCTACAGTCCGAACAGCACGTTCAGTGTGCACGATCAGCGCCTGCTGACCTTCGTTGCACAGAACATCGGAACCGGGCTGGCGCGCCAGCGCGACCAGCAGCAGCTGCGTTCGGCGCATGCCGAGCTGGAAAAGCGCGTGGACGAACGTACCCGCGAGCTGGCCGAGGTCAACGAAAAGCTGCTCGGGCAGATTGGCGAGCGCCTGCGTGCCGAGCAGCGCCTGACCCATCAGGCCATGCACGATGCGCTGACCGGCCTGCCCAACCGCCTGCACCTGCTCGATCGCCTGCAGGATGCGCTGGCGCTGGCCAGGCGTGAGGGTGGGCCGGTGTTCGCCGTGCTGTTCCTCGACCTGGACCGCTTCAAGCTGGTCAACGACAGCATTGGCCACGCCGCCGGCGATCGCATGCTGGTGGAGGTAGCCAAACGCATCGTATCGATGGCCGGCCCCGAGGATGTAGTGGCGCGACTGGGGGGCGATGAATTCGCGGTGCTGCTGCAATGTCCGCAGGGGTTGGCACAGGCCCTGGATTTCGGCCAGCGGCTGTTGCTGGCACTGCAGGAATCGATGTGGATCGCCGGGCGCGAGCTGTTCCCGTCCGGCAGCCTCGGTATCGCCTTGTGGAACCCCCGCTACCGTACCGGTGAAGAGCTGCTGCGCGACGCCGATGCAGCGATGTACCGGGCCAAGGCGCAGGGCCACGACCGCTGTGCGATCTTCGATGAGGACATGCGCGAGCAGGCCATGCGCAGCCTTGATCTGGAAGCTGACCTGCGCCGTGCGATCAACAACCGCGACTTCGTCCCGTTCTACCAGCCGATCGTGCGTCTGTCCGATGGCGAGGTGGTGGGGCACGAGGCATTGCTGCGCTGGCAGCACGAGCGCCGTGGCCTGCTGCTGCCCGGGGCGTTCCTGGAGCTTGGCGAGGAAAGCGGCCTGATCGAACAGGTCGACTGGCTGATCTACGAACAGGTCATCGCGGGACTGGCCGAAGGCGGCCACAGCTATGTTTCGGTGAACGTATCGCCGCGCCATTTCCGCTCGGCCGAGTTCAGTGGCCGCCTGTTCGGTCTGCTCGATGCATGCGGCGCAGATCCGCGCCGGCTTCGCCTGGAGATTACCGAGGTGGCGCTGCTGGACGACAGTCCGCACACGCTGCGCATCCTGCAGGGCCTGCGCGAGCGCGGCATCCAGGTGCAGCTGGACGATTTCGGTACCGGCTTCTCGGCGCTGTCCTACCTGCACCGCTTCCCGATCAGCACGCTGAAGATCGACCAGAGCTTCATCGCAGGGCTGCATGGGCCGGAAGTGCAGAGCACGCGGGCCTTGGTCGAAGGCGTGCTGTCGCTGGCGCGCACGCTGGGCATCGAGACCATCGGCGAGGGCATCGAGACCGAGGCGCAGCGGCAGACCCTGCGAGAACTGGGCTGCGATTACGGCCAGGGCTACCTGTTGGGGCGGCCCGCCCCGTGGTCGCACGCGGCGGGCTAGCCACCGCTTGCGGCTGCATCAACGCAGGGCGGCGCGGCGCTTCTCGTCAATCCACTTCGAGGCCTGCGCCGGCTGGTAGTTCTTCATCCACTCCAGCATTTCTTCGATGTCCGAGCCGTACCACAGGTCCTGGCGCTGGTCCGGGTGCAGGAAGCGCTCTTCCACCATGCGGTCGATCATGCCGATCAGCGGCGCGTAGAAACCTTCCACGTCGAGGAACGCGCACGGCTTGTTGCCGATGCCCAGCTGGCGCCAGGTCAGCATCTCGAAGATCTCTTCCATGGTGCCGAAGCCACCGGGCAGGGTGACGAAGCCGTCGGCCAGGTCGAACATGCGCGACTTGCGCTCATGCATCGAACCGACGATCTCCAGTTCGGTCAGGCCACGGTGGGCCACTTCCCAGTCGGCCAGCTGGCGCGGAATGACGCCGGTTACCTCGCCGCCGGCGGCGAGCGCGGCATTGGCCACGGTTCCCATCAGGCCGACGTTTCCACCGCCGTACACCAGGCGCAGGCCGTCACGGGCGATGCGATCACCCAGGGCAATGGCGCGTTCGGTATAGGCCGGCTTGCTGCCAGCGTTGGAACCACAGTAGACGCAGATCGACTTCATGGGGGGTCTTGTCTCTTGGTGCGGAAACGAAAACGCCCCGCCAGCAACCGGGTCAGCGGTTGCGGGCGGGGTGCGGGTGGATTATCCCCTTCTGTAGCGCCGAAGCGAAGCGGCCGCTTACGCCGCTGCAGCCTGCTCGCGGCGCGGGCCTTCACGCAGGGCGCGGCCGACCATGCCCACCAGCAGGTCCAGCTCCTCGCTGTCCATGCCGAAGTGCGGGGTGAAGCGCAGCGAGTTCTCGCCGCCATGGATCACGTTGATGCCGTGCTGTCGCAGCCATTCCTCGGTGGAATTGGCGCCGTAGCACTTGAACTGCGGGGCCAGCTCGCAGGAGAACAGCAGGCCGGTGCCCTGCACCTTGGTGATCAGGCCGCCCAGTTCGCTCTTGAGCTGTTCCAGCTTGCGCACGGCTTCGGCACCGCGTTCGGCGATGTTGGCACGCACCTGCGGGGTCAGCTGCGCCAGGGTGGCGCAGGCCACGTCCAGTGCACGCGGGTTGCTGGTCATGGTGTTGCCGTAGATGCCCTTGCGGTACAGCTGCGCGGCATGCTCGGTCACCGCCAGCACCGACAGCGGGTACTGCGCGGCGTTGAGCGCCTTGGAGTAGGTCTCCATGTCCGGCGGATCCAGGCCTTCGAAGCCCGGGTAATCGACCACCGACAGCACGCCATGCGCGCGCAGGCCAGCCTGGATCGAGTCCAGCAGCAGCAGGCTGCCGTGCGCACGGGTCAGTTCACGGGCCACGGCATAGAACGCCGGCGGCACCGAGCGGCCGGGGTCGCCTTCGCCCATCACCGGCTCCAGGAATACCGCTTCGATGAACCACTGGTTGCGCGCGGCATCCTCGAACACCTTGCGCAGGCCGGCCTCGTCATAAGGCGCCACGGTGATCACCGAGTCCTCGCCGCGATAGCTGGCCAGGTGCTGCATGTAGCTCTTGCGGCTGGAATCGGAATACAGGGCAGGGCGGTCGGTACGGCCATGGAAGCTGCCCTTGACCACCACGCGCTTGATCGCCGCACCGGCGTGGCGCGCGCCCGGGTCGGTCTGCAGCTTGGCGTTGACGTCGGCAATGCGCGCGGCCAGGCCAACCGCCTCGGAGCCGGAATTCAGGCACATGAACCGCGCAAACGGGCAGCCGCCACGGCGGTGGCCGATCTCGGCGCGCAGGGCGGTGATGAATCGCTGCTGCGACAGGCTGGGGGTCATGATGTTGGCCATCACCTGCGGGCGGGCCATTGCCTCCAGCACGGCATCCGGGGTGTGCCCGAAGCCGAGCATGCCGTAGCCGCCGGCGTCGTACAGCACGGCGCCCTTCAGGGTGACCACCCACGGCCCGCGCGCGGCCAGCGCCACGTACGGGGTCACTGCATCATCGGCATAGAAATTGACGAACCCGTCCTGCATCGCGTCGATCTGCGCCTGTTCATCCTGCGCCAGCAGCGGCCCCAGGTCGGCCTGCACGCGCGCGAATTCCTCGGCGGCGGCGTCCACCGCGGCGATCAGCTGCGGGTGGTTGGCGGACAGGGCGGTCAGAGTGGCATCGTCCAGGCCGGAGGTGAGGCGGGTGCCGGGCTGGTTGCGCAGGGGGGCGAGGCGTTCGATGAAGCTCATTGCAGATCTCCTGAAACAATGGGTCGCACGGGTCTTCAAAAGCAAAACGCGCGTCATCACGCGCGCTTGGGGCAGGCTCGTGCAGCGGACTTCCAACTCGATGCTAGCACTTGTTTTTTTGCGCGATAACCCCGCAGAAACCTGCTGCATAGCAGCATTTTGCGCGACGTTCGCCGCGAAGTGCGCCGGCTCGCAGACGCTGGCCGTACAATGCGCGCCATTGTCGACCTGTTGCCGCCCACTGCCTTGAAGAAGTCCGATTTCCATTACGACCTGCCGGCTGAACTGATCGCACAGGCGCCCCTGGCCGAACGTTCCGCAAGCCGCCTGCTGCTGGTACCGCCGACGCCCGATGCCTTCACCGACCTGCAGGTGCGTGACCTGCCGTCGCTGCTGCAGCCGGGCGACCTGCTGGTGTTCAACGACACCCGGGTGATCCCGGCGCGCCTGTTCGGGCAGAAGGCCAGCGGCGGCCGCGTCGAGATCCTGATCGAGCGCCTGCTCGGCGCCCAGCAGGCCCGCGCGCAGGTGGGCGCCAGCAAGTCGCCGAAGGCCGGCAGCCGCATCGCGCTGGATGCCGGGGGCGAAGCCGAAGTGCTGGGCCGCGACGGCGAGTTCTACGTGCTGCAGTTCCATGTGCCGGAATCGTTGGAACAGTGGCTGCTGCATGCCGGCCGCCTGCCGCTGCCGCCCTACATCCAGCGCGAGCCGGGCGTGGACGACCGCGAGCGCTACCAGACGGTGTTCGCGCGCGAAGTGGGTGCGGTGGCCGCGCCGACTGCCGGCCTGCATTTCGACGAGCCGCTGCTGGCCGCGCTGAAGGACAAGGGCGTGGACTTCGGCCACGTCACCCTGCACGTGGGCGCGGGCACCTTCCAGCCGGTGCGCGCCGATGACCTGAAGGACCACGTGATGCACCGCGAGTGGCTGAACGTCGGCGCCGAACTGGTGCAGCAGGTGCGGCGCACGCGCGCCGCCGGCGGCCGCGTGATCGGCGTCGGCACCACCGTGGTGCGCGCGCTGGAAAGCGCGATGCGCGATGGTGAGCTGCTGCCGTTCGCGGGTGAAACGCAGATCTTCATCACCCCGGGCTACCGCATCCGCAGCGTCGACGCGATGGTGACCAACTTCCACCTGCCGGAAAGCACGCTGCTGATGATGATTTCCGCGTTCGCTGGCAAGGAGCGCGTGTTCGAGGCCTACCAGCACGCGATCGAGCAGCGCTACCGCTTCTTCAGCTACGGCGACGCGATGCTGCTGTTCCCGCAGGCGGGGTGAGGCGGCAGGGTAGCCCGGGAGGGCAGGGGCCCCTGTGCGTGCGCACCTTGGTGCGCACGCCTTCTTGGGAGACAATGGGCGACTATTTGCCTGAATGACCGCTCCATGTCCCGACTGCAGTTCCAGCTCAAGACCCGCGACGGCCGTGCCCGCCGTGGCCGCCTGACCTTCCCGCGCGGCACGGTGGAAACGCCGGCCTTCATGCCGGTGGGGACCTATGGCTCGGTCAAGGGCATCCTGCCGGACCAGGTGCGTGCGCTGGGCGCCGAGATCATCCTCGGCAACACCTTCCACCTGTACCTGCGCCCGGGCCTGGACATCATCGCCGACCACGGCGGCCTGCACGGCTTCTGCCGCTGGGACGGCCCGATCCTGACCGACTCCGGCGGCTTCCAGGTGTTCTCGCTGGCCCACCGCCGCAAGATCACCGAGCAGGGCGTGACCTTCGCCTCGCCGACCGACGGTGCCCGCGTGTTCCTGGGCCCGGAAGAGAGCATGAAGATCCAGAAGGTGCTCGATTCGGACGTGGTGATGATCTTCGACGAGTGCACCCCGTACCCGGCCACCGAGGATGTGGCGCGCCGCTCGATGGAGCTGAGCCTGCGCTGGGCCCAGCGCAGCCGCAACGCGCATGACGAGTTGGGCAACGACGCGGCCCTGTTCGGCATCGTCCAGGGTGGCGTGCACACCGACCTGCGCAGCCGCTCGGCCGAAGCCCTGCAGGCGATCGGCTTCGACGGCTATGCCATCGGCGGCCTGGCCGTGGGCGAGCCGGAGCACGAGCGCAACGCCATGCTCGACCACCTGGATCCGGAGCTGCCGGGTGACCGCCCGCGCTATCTGATGGGGGTGGGCCGACCGGAGGACCTGGTTGAGGGTGTCGCCCGCGGCGTGGACATGTTCGACTGCGTGATGCCGACCCGCAACGCCCGCAACGGCCACTATTTCACCTCGTTCGGCACCGTCCGCATCCGCAACTCCCAGTACGCGCGCGACATGGACCCGATCGAGCCCGGCTGCGGCTGCGTGGCCTGCACCGGCGGCTACACCCGTTCCTACCTGCGCCACCTGGACCGCTGCAACGAGATGCTGGCGCCGATGCTGGGCACCCTGCACAACCTGTTCTATTACGAAAAGCTCATGGCCGACATCCGTGCGGCGATCGAGGCGGGAACCTTCCTGGCCTTCCGTGAGTCCTTCTACGCGGCACGCGGGGCGGTCGCGCCGCCCCTGTAACCCGAACGCCCCCTGCCAAACGGCCCAAGGACGAACGCCCGGGGCCGTGGCATACTTCAAGGCTGACCCAGATCCGCGGTCGACACCTCGTGCCCGTGAAACGGCCGAAGCGCCGCCCAACCAAAGGACCAACGATGAACCTGCTTGCCTTCCTGATTCCCGCCGCCCACGCCCAGGCCGCCGGCGGCCAACCGCAGGGCATGGGCCTGACCACGCTGCTGTTCCCGATCATCCTGATCGCCATCATGTACTTCCTGATGATCCGCCCGCAGATGAAGCGGCAGAAGGAGCACAAGGCCATGCTGGAGAAGATCAAGCGTGGCGACGAAGTGCTGACCAACGGCGGCATCGCCGGCAAGGTCACCGACATCGGCGACAACTTCATCACCATCGAAGTGGCCGAGAACGTGCGCATCCGCGTGCAGAAGGGCGCTGTCGGCAGCGTGCTGCCGACCGGCACCCTGGATTCGGCCAAGTAAGCCACTCCCTTTCCGAAGCACAACCGCGGCGCCGGGGATGGCGCCGCGCGGGACCCAAGCAATGCTCGAATTTCCACGCTGGAAGTACGTCGTCATCCTGATCGTACTGGCGCTCAGCACGCTGTACGCGCTGCCCAACATCTACCAGAAGGACCCGGCCCTCCAGATCACCGCCAACCGTGGCGGGCAGATCGACGATGCGCTGCGCGACCGTGTGCTGGCCGACCTGAAGACGGCCGGTGTCACCACCATCGGTGCCGAGAAGGAAGGGGAAAGCCTGATCGTCCGCCTGCCGGACCTGAAGGCGCAGTCCGCTGCCAGCGATGCCCTGCGTGACACGATTGGCGAAAAGTACACCGTGGCCCTGAACCTGGCCTCGACTGTGCCGGACTGGTTGGCCAAGCTGGGCGGTCGCCCGATGGTGCTGGGCCTGGACCTGCAGGGTGGCGTGCACTTCGTGCTGCAGGTCGACCAGAAGGCCGCCCTGGACAAGCGCCTGGACGCCTACACCGAAGACGTGCGCAGCACCCTGCGTGACGCGCGCATCGCCTACCAGTCGGTGGAGCGCCGCGCAGACAACAGCATCGTCGCCAACCTGAGCCCGTCCGCCGGTGACGACGCCGCGCAGCGTGCCCGTACCGCCCTGGTCAAGGCTCAGCCGACCCTCGGCTACGACGTCAGTGGCAACCGCATCACGGTGACCGTGCCGGAAACCGAGATCGCGCAGATCGCCAACGGCGCCATCGAGCAGAACATCAACACCCTGCGCAACCGCGTGAACCAGCTCGGCGTGGCCGAGCCGATCATCCAGCGCCAGGGCGCCGACCGCGTGGTCGTGCAGTTGCCGGGCGTGCAGGACACTGCCGAAGCCAAGCGCATGATCGGTGCCACTGCCACCCTGGAATACCGCGCGGTGGTTGAAGGCAATGCGCAGGACGCCATCAACTCCGGCCGCATCCCGCCGGAAGCGAAGGTCTACCAGCAGCGTGACGGCCGCGGCCCGATCCTGCTGAACAAGCGCGTGATCGTCACCGGCGACCAGATGGTCGGCGCGCAGGCGGTGACCGATTCGAACAGTGGCTCGCCGGCGGTCAGCGTGACGCTGAACAACGTGGGTGGCCAGCGCATGTTCGACTTCACCAGCGCCAACGTGAACAAGCCGATGGCGGTGGTCTACACCGAGCGCGTGCCGACGGTGACCGTCGTCGACGGCCAGGAAGTGCGTGGCTTCAAGGTCAACGAGGAAGTGATCTCGGTGGCCAACATCAACGGCGTGTTCGGCAAGAACTTCCAGACCACCGGCCTGCAGAAGAAGGAAGCCGAGGACCTGGCCAAGCTGCTGAAGTCCGGCTCGCTGGCCGCGCCGATGGACTTCGTCGAAGAGCGTGTGGTCGGCCCGAGCCTGGGCGCCGAGAACGTCAAGAATGGTATGCGCGCCGTGGTGTTCGCCTTCCTGTTCACCCTGGTGTTCTTCAGCGTCTACTACCGCATGTTCGGCGTGATCACCTCGCTCGCGATGCTGTTCAACCTGCTGATCGTGGTGGCGGTGATGTCGCTGTTCGGCGCGACCATGACGCTGCCTGGCTTCGCTGGCCTGGCGCTGTCGGTCGGCCTGTCGGTGGACGCCAACGTGCTGATCAACGAGCGCATCCGTGAAGAACTGCGTGCCGGCGTGCCGGGCAAGACCGCGATCGTGACCGGTTACGAGCGTGCCTCGGGCACCATCCTCGACGCCAACCTGACCGGCCTGATCGTCGGCGTGGCGCTGTTCGCATTCGGTACCGGTCCGCTGAAGGGCTTCGCGCTGACCATGATCATCGGTATTTTCGCCTCCATGTTCACCGCGATCACCGTGTCGCGTGCGCTGGCGACGCTGATCTACGGCCGTCGCAAGAAGCTCCAGAACGTGGCCATCTGACGGGACGACACGCACATGAAACTGTTTCCGCTGCACATCCTCCCGAACGACACCAAGATCGACTTCATGCGCTGGCGCCATGTCGCGATGGTCGTCACGGTCATCGTGTTCCTGGCCTCGGTCGCCATCATCGGCGTCAAGGGCTTCAATTACGCGCTGGACTTCACCGGTGGCACCCTGATCGAAGCCCGCTTCGACAAGGCGGTGGACGTCGAGCAGGTCCGCACCAAGCTCGAGCAGAGCGGCTTTGACGGCGCCCAGGTGCAGAGCGTCGGTGGCAACACCGACCTGCTGATCCGCCTGGCCCCGCACGGTGAGCACGCTGCCGGCACCGGCGACGCCGCGCACGAGGACAAGGCCACCGCTGCCGCCGTCGTGAAGGCGCTGTCCACCGCCGACAACCAGGCCACCGTGCTCCGCAACGAGTTCGTGGGCCCGCAGATCGGCAAGGACCTGGCGATGAATGGCTTGTACGCCACCATCTTCATGCTGGCCGGCTTCCTGATCTACATCGCCGTGCGCTTCGAATGGAAGTTCGCGGTTACCGCCAGCATCGTGGCGATGTTCGACCTGATCGTGACGGTGGCTTACGTGTCCCTGCTGGGCCGTGAGTTCGACCTGACCGTGCTGGCTGGCCTGCTGTCGGTGATGGGCTTTGCGATCAACGATCTGATCGTGGTCTTCGACCGCGTCCGCGAGAACTTCCGCAGCCTGCGAGTGGACTCGATGGAAGTGCTGAACCGTTCGATCAACCAGACGCTGTCGCGTACGGTGATCACTGCGGTGATGTTCTTCCTGTCCGCGCTTGCCCTGTACATGTACGGCGGCAGCTCGATGGAAGGCCTGGCCGAGACGCACATGATCGGTGCGGTGATCGTGGTGCTGTCCTCGATCCTGGTGGCGGTGCCGATGCTGACGATCGGTTTCCTGCGCGTCAGCAAGCAGGACCTGCTGCCGAAGGCGAAGGACGTCGAGGCCCTGGCCCGTCGCCCGTAAGCGTTCGCGCTGCACGCAACACACAGAGAACCCCGCGCAAGCGGGGTTTTTTGTGGGCAGGGCTGGTACGCGTCATCGCATGCGCGCTGTCGCTCCCACGCTTCTCTGCGCGAACCGTGGGCCCCACTTACCAGCTCCCAGACCCCCGCCGCTTCGCGGCCGCCCCCTGACTCAGGGGGCTCTGCCCCAGACCGGTTCCGCACGGCTGATGGTGGGTGCCGACCGTTGGTCGGCACATCTGTCAGATATCGAATGAATTCAACCGTGGCGACCAACGGTCGGCACCCACCAACAGCAGCGGCGACATGTCCGACAGATCGCGGGAAACTGTCGAAGGCGGGGTGGGTCCGGTTGCGGGGGTGTCCGCGGCATGGATGCCGCGGCCAAGCCTACAGGGACGGATTTACGGCGTCCCCCGCAACCGGACCCACCCCGCCAACCCACAGGAACCCAGCTTTTGACGTTGACGTTGCTCTGGCTTCCAGCGGGTGCAGGGTGCAACCCTGCAAAACAAACACCACCCTACGCCAGCGTCGGTTGTGCAATCTTCCCCCGCGCACTACGATCCTGCGGTTCGCGCGCGCAGGCGCGCGCCCGTATTCCTGCTGAGCGCCCCGTGCGCCGCATTGCCAACCCGAGGTATTCATGGTCATCAAACCGCGCGTCCGCGGCTTCATCTGCGTCACCACCCATCCGACCGGCTGCGAGGCTGCGGTCAAGCAGCAGATCGACTACATCCGCGCGCGTCCGCCGATCCAGAACGGCCCCAAGCGCGTGCTGGTGATCGGCGCCTCGACCGGCTACGGCCTGGCTGCACGCATCACCGCGGCCTTCGGCAGCGGCGCCGCCACACTGGGCATCTTCTTCGAACGCCCGGGCAGCGAAACCAAGCCGGGTACCGCGGGTTGGTACAACTCGGCTGCGTTCCACACGTACGCTGCGGAAGCCGGCCTGTACGCCAAGAGCATCAACGGCGATGCCTTCTCCGATGAAGTGAAGGCGAAGACCATCGAAATGATCAAGGCCGATCTCGGCCAGGTGGACCAGGTCGTCTACAGCCTGGCTGCGCCGCGCCGCAAGCACCCGAAGACCGGCGAGATCATCAGTTCCACGCTGAAGCCGATCGGCGAGCCGATCACGCTGCGCGGCCTGGACACCGACAAGGAAGTGCTGACCGAGACCCATCTGCAGCCGGCGACCCCGGAAGAGATCGCCGGCACCGTCGCGGTGATGGGCGGCGAGGACTGGCAGATGTGGATCGATGCACTGGCCGATGCCGGCGTGCTGGCCAACGGCTGCACCACCACCGCCTTCACCTATGTGGGCGAAGAAATCACCCAGGCGATCTACTGGAATGGCTCGATCGGTGCCGCCAAGAAGGATCTGGACACCAAGGTGCTGGGCCTGCGCGAGAAGCTGGCCAGGATTGGTGGTGACGCACGCGTATCGGTGCTGAAGGCGGTGGTCACCCAGGCCAGTTCGGCCATTCCGACCATGCCGCTGTACCTGTCGCTGCTGTTCAAGGTGATGAAGGAAAAGGGCACCCACGAAGGCTGCATCGAGCAGCTCGACGTGCTGTACGACATTCTCTACGGCGGCAAGTCCGATGGCGTGGCGGTCGATCGCCTGCGTCACGATCTGGTTGACGGCGACGGTCACACCGTGGCGCTGGTCGACGAGGAAGGTCGACTGCGTGCTGACTACAAGGAAATGGCTGCGGACGTGCAGGGCAAGGTGGTGGCGCTGTGGCCGCAGGTCACCAACGAGAACCTGTACGAGATCAGCGACCTGGCCGGCTACAAGGCCGATTTCCTGCGCTTGTTCGGCTTTGGCGTGGAAGGCGTGGACTACGAGGCCGACGTCAATCCGGATGTGAAGATCGACAATCTGGTCGACATGACCTGATCAAACAGAAGGCCGGCGAATGCCGGCCTTCTGCGTTCTGTAGAGCCAAGCGATGCCCGGCTCTGCAGGTAGGTATCACCCGAACTCGAAGCCCATTTCCGGCAGCGCAGGGCCGACGAAGTCACCCTGCACGTAATCCACGCCGGCACTGAACAACAGGGTCATCGAATTGGCATCGCTGACGAACTCGGCAATGGTGCAGATGCCGGCTTCCTGCGCACGCGCGGTAATCTGGCTGATACGGTCGATGTTCTCGCGCGTGGCCGCCAGATCGCTGGTGAAACCGCGGTCCAGCTTGAGGAACTGCGGCTGGAAGTGGGCCAGCAGCTGGAACGAATCCAGCCCCGAGCCGAACTGCTCCAGGCCGATGCGGCAGCCCAGCGGTGCCACTTCGGCGAGAAACTGCTGCGCGCTGCGCAGGTGGGTGAACACCTTCGCTTCCGGTGCATGCAGCCACAGCCGTTCGCCGGGCACGCCCTGTGCCTGCAGCTCGCGGCGCAGGGTGGCGATCATCTGCGGGTCGTCGAACGATTCCGGCGTCACCTTCACCAGAACCTGGGTGGCGTTGCCTTCGCGCGCGCGCTGGCCGAGCACTGCGATGGCCTGCGAGACCACCCAGCGGTTGATGTCGGCCAGCAGGCCGTGTTCCTCGGCGATGCCCAGGAATGCGGTCGGGCTCAGCAGCTCGCCATTGTTCTCCAGGCGCAGGTAGGCCTCGTACAGCTCCAGCGGCTCGCCCTGCAGGTTCAGCACCGGCTGGTAGTGCAGCTGGAAGCCATCGCCGGCCAGTGCCTCGCGGATACGCGCGACCCAGCGCAGCACGCGCTCTTCCTCCACACGGTCGGCGGCGGCGGGGTCGAAGATACGGCAGGTGTTGCCCAGTTCGGCTGCGGCATGGGTGCATTCGCTTGCACGCGCCAGCACCTGGCCGATGCTGGCGATCTTCTCGCCCACCTGCACGCCGCCAGTGCTGACCGTTACCGTGGCCGAGCGTGCGCCGATGCTGAAGACATGCGCGGCATAGGCCTCGCGGATGCGCTCGGCCAGCGCCACGGTCTGTGCATAAGGCCCGGCCTGCAGCACGGCGAAATTATGTTCACCGAAGCGGGCCAGCTGCGCGTCCTCGCCGACCACCTCGGCCAGCAGCGCGGCGAGCGCGCCGATCAGGGTGTCGGCCGACGCCAGGCCGATGTCCGGCAGCAGTCGCGCGTAGTGGTCCGGTTCGATCAGCAGCAGGCCGAACTGGCCCTCGCTGCGCCCGGCCTGGGCCACCGCGCTTTCCAGTTGCAGCATGAAGGTCGGCCGGTTGAGCAGGCCGGTAACCTGGTCGCGCTGGCGCAGGTCCTCGACCTCGCGCGCCAGCTCGGGGTCGAACTCCATGCGGCGGCGGAGCACCACCTGCAGGCAGGACTCGCCCTCGTAGGTGGCAGCGGCAAACTCCATTGTCGCCGGGAACGCACTGCCGTCCTCGTGGCGCGCGTCGAGCTGGTATTGCGGCGGCGGCGCCTCGCCGCGACTGAGTCCCTTCAACAGTTGCTTGAAGCCCTCCACGTGCTGGGCCGCGACCATGTCCAGCAGCGAAATGCCTTCGATGTCGTCGAAATGCTCGTAGCCGAACATCTCCAGGTAGGCGTCGTTGGCACGGATGTGCATGCCTTCATGCACGTAGGCGATGGGGTCGCGCGAGGAGGCGATCAGCGCGTCACAGCGGCGCTCGGTCTCGCGCATCTGTGCCTCGATGCGGCGCAGGCCGCGACGCGCCTGCAGGTCCACCCACTGGTCGCGGACCACGGCGAGCAGATGCTCGGGGCGCTGGCGCAGGGCTACGGCACGGATGCCATGGCTGCTGGCCTGCACCAGTTCGTCCTCATCGATGCGTTCGGCCAGCAGTACCAGCGGAATGTCCTTGCCGCTGGCGGCGATGTGCTGGGCCGCCAGCTGCAGCGGGATGCCCTGCGAAGGCGAGGCCAGCACCAGGTCGATGGCCTGGCCGGCCAGGACCTGGGCCAGTTCGGCCGCATCCTGCGGGCGCCACGGGCGTACCGCGATGCCGCTGTTGCGCAGGGTGCTGACGATGGCTTCGGCATTCTCGCCGCTGTCATCGACGATCAGCAGGCGGATGGTGATGTCGTTCGCGTTCTGCATGCACTGCTCCCCAATCTGCGAATCTAGATACACGATGCGCGGCGAACCGTCCATGCGCGCCTCCCTTGCGTGCATCGAACGGCCAAGTGGTTCACACCACGCCGCCCGCTGCGTGGCCGCTGGCCCAGGCCCATTGGAAGTTGTAGCCGCCCAGCCAGCCGGTCACGTCCAGCACCTCGCCAACGAAGTGCAGGCCGGGTACGCGCTTGGATTCCATCGTCGAGGATGACACCTCGGCGGTGTCCACGCCGCCCAGGGTGACCTCGGCGGTGCGGTAGCCTTCCGTGCCGCTGGCCACCAGCGGGAATGCGCCCAGCAGCTGCGCGGCCTGGCGCAGCACTGGCTCGTCCAGCTGGCGCACCGGGCGGTCGGGCAGCCAGTGCTCGCACAGGCGCTGCGCCAACCGCTTCGGCAGCACCTCGCCCAGCACCGTGCGCAGCTCGGCGGCGGGGCGGTCGCGCTTCATCTGGCGCAGCCACTCGCCGGCATCCTGGCCCGGCAGCAGGTCCAGCTCCAGCGCATCGCCGGGCTGCCAGAACGAAGAGATCTGCAGGATGGCCGGGCCGCTCACGCCACGGTGGGTCAGCAGCATGAAGTTCTGGAAACTCTTTCCGTTGCAGCGCGCCTCGATCGGCAGTGCGACGCCGCTGAGGTCGGCCAGCCGCTCCTGGTGCTTGCCACTGAGGGTCAGCGGCACCAGGCCGGCGCGGGTCGGCAGCACCTGGTGGCCGAACTGGCGGGCCACTTCATAGCCAAAGCCGCTGGCCCCCATGCTGGGAATCGACAGGCCACCGGTGGCAACCACCAGCGAGGCGCAATGGAACAGGCCCTGGGTGGTGTGCACGCGGAAACCATCGCTGCCGTGCTCAATGCGCTGCACGCTGCATTCGGTACGGATCTGTACGCCTGCTGCCTGGCATTCGTCCACCAGCATCTTCACGATCTGTTTGGACGAGACATCGCAGAACAGCTGCCCCAGTTCCTTTTCGTGATAGGCGATGCCGTGCTTGTGCACCAGCTCGATGAAGTGCCAGGGCGTGTAGCGGGCCAAAGCCGACTTGCAGAAGTGCGGGTTGGCCGACAGGAAGTTGGCCGGGGTGGTGCCGGTGTTGGTGAAGTTGCAGCGGCCACCGCCGGACATCAGGATCTTCTTGCCGACTTTGTTGGCATGGTCGATCACCTGCACCTGGCGGCCGCGCTGGCCGGCGGTGATCGCGGTCATCAGTCCAGCCGCGCCGGCGCCGATGACCACCACATCGCAACGGATCGTGCTCATGCCTTGGCGCGCTTGCGCCAGTTCGGGATCACGTCGAGCTGGATCTGGTCGTTGAGCAGCTGCACCTCGCCGTCCTGGATCAGCACGCTCCAGCGCATGGCACGCTGGATCTGCTGGCCCCAGCGCTCGACGAATTCGCCGTCCAGATCGACCACCGAGAGATTGTCGAAACGTGCCAGGCCCTTGCCCTGCTTGCCCCACCAGATGTCCGAGGCGTTGCCGCCGTAGTTGACCACCTGCACCTGGCGGCTGCGATTGCTGGCCTTGCGGATGCGCGACTCGTCCGGATGGCCCAGGTCGATCCACTGCAGGATGTCGCCGGTGTAGTCGTGTTCCCACAGATCGGGCTCGTCATCGGTGCTCAGGCCGCGGCCGAACTCCAGGCGATCGCCTGCGCTCAGCGCGAAGGCGAGCAGGCGCACCATCAGGCGCTCGTCGGTCTCGGACGGATGCTGGGCCAGGGTCAGGTTGTGGGTCGCGTAGTAACCGCGATCCATGTCGCTGATCTGCAGTTCGGCCTTGCGGATGGTGGCAGTAAGAGCCATGGGGGATCCGTGGACTAAAGACGACAATGATAGAGGTTTGCTCCGGGGGTGTCCGTGGCTGGGCTGTCTGCATGCCGTCAACGATGGCACTCTTGCGTTCTTTCCCGTGGCCGGAGTGGACGCCATGAGCTTGCCCAGCCGGCTGCAGCTGCCGCCCGGCCCCTGGGCCACCCTGCTGGATGGCCTGTGTGCACGTTTCCCGCGCATCGCGCGCGCGCAATGGCAGGATCGCTTCGCGCGTGGCCGTGTGCTGGATGCGCAGGGCAGGGTGCTCGCGCCGGGCATGCCCTGGCAGGTCGGGCTGGACATCCAGTACTTCCGCGAAGTGGCCGATGAGCCGGTGGTTCCCTTCGCCGAGACCATCGTTCATCTGGATGCGCACCTGCTGGTGGCCGACAAGCCGCATTTCCTGCCGGTGACACCGGCCGGTGGGCATGTGCGCGAGACGTTGCTGGCGCGGCTGGTCGCCCGCACCGGCAATGCCGATCTGGTGCCGCTGCACCGGCTGGATCGGCTGACGGCCGGGCTGGTGCTGTTCTCGACCCAGCGTGCGTCGCGTGATGCTTACCAGCGCCTGTTCCGTGAGCGGTGCATCGAAAAGACCTATGAAGCCCTGGCACCGGCGCTGCCGGGGCGGGAGTTCCCGTTGCAGCGGGACAGCCGTCTGGTGCCGGGCGAGCCGTTCTTCCGGATGGCCCAGGTGCCCGGCGAACCCAATGCGCGCAGCCGGATCGAGCTGATCGAGGCCGAAGGGCCGGTCTGGCGGTACCGGCTGCTGCCGGAAACCGGCCGCAAGCATCAGTTGCGCGTGCACATGGCCATGCTGGGGGCGCCGATCGTGGGTGACACGCTGTACCCCCAGCTTCAGCAACGTCCGCCGAACGTCGCTGAGGCGCCGCTGCAGCTTCTGGCGCGGGGCCTGGGCTTCGACGACCCGTTGAGTGGCGAACGACGGATGTTCAGCAGCGGCCGCAGCCTGAGCCTGCCGGCTGAGGGCGGCTAGCCCGTCAGCGGGCCGGGCGTCGCGCCAGCCAGCGGTCCAGCTCGGCGGCGAACAGCTGCCGGTCGCGGGACCCCAGGGGCGGCGGTCCGCCGGTCTGGACCCCGGCGCCGCGCAGTTCCTCCATGAAATTCCGCATCGACAGCCGTTCGGCCATGTTGTTCGGCGTGTACAACTGGCCGCGCGGGTTCAGCGCGACGGCCTTCTTCTCCAGCACCAGCGCGGCCAGTGGGATGTCCTGGGTGACCACCAGGTCGCCTGCGGCGACCCGCTCGACGATGGCGCTGTCGGCTACGTCCAGCCCCTGCGGCACCTGGATCGAGCGCAGCCAGCGCGAGGGCGGGGTGCGAATCCACTGGTTGGCAACCAGGGTCAGCTCGATCCCGACCCGTTCAGCTGCACGGAACAGGATGTCGCGAATGACGGTGGGGCAGGCGTCAGCATCCACCCAGATGCGGGGGGAGGCGTGTTCAGCGGGGGTTTCGGCTTCAGTCATTTACCCAGTGTAGGGTAGGAAAATCCTGAATGGGGGCTCGGAGTTAGCCGCGAAAGGCTGCCAACCCTTGCCGCGCCTAGCGGGTGACGGGTTCCCATGAACGTCGGGACTATCGCTTTTTGCAGAAAACACGCGTATCGTGCGACCCACTGTGTTTGCTAGGGTCACCGTGAATCGTGGCCTGGTGCAGTTGATCTCACGATCCACTCATCGATCCGCTTTACCAACGCCTGCAACTCAGTCTCGGCCCCGATACCCGGTGGCTGCGATTTTTTTCAACATGTGTTTCAGGAGTTAGTAAAATGTCTGAACGTCAGACCGGCACCGTCAAGTGGTTCAACGACGCCAAGGGCTTCGGCTTCATCACCCCGGAAAGCGGCCCGGACCTGTTCGTGCACTTCCGCGCGATCCAGGGCACCGGCTTCAAGACCCTGCAGGAAGGCCAGAAGGTTACCTTCATCGCCGTCCAGGGTCAGAAGGGTATGCAGGCTGACCAGGTGCAGGCGGTCTAATCCGTCTGCTACCGTTGGGTAGCCAGAACGCCGGAAGCGAAAGCTTCCGGCGTTTTTTGTTGCCGTTGTTTTTTCGTAGCCGAGCAATGCGCCATGCGCGGTACGATGCGTGTCTCCCCAAGGGATCACCCCCATGCGCATCGTCCACCACCTGGAAAACTCCCGTTCGCTGCGCGTGTTGTGGATGCTGGAGGAGCTGGGGCTGGACTACGAACTGCGCCGCTATCCGCGTGATCCGAAGACGTTGCTGGCGCCGCCGGAACTGCATAACGTGCATCCGCTTGGCAAGTCGCCGGTGCTGCAGGATGGCGAGCTGGTACTGGCAGAGTCCGGCGCGATTCTCGACTACCTTGCTGACCGCTACGACACGCAACGCCAGCTGTCGCCGTCACCGATGCCGGCCGACGGAGCCGAGCGCATCGCCTACCGCTACTGGCTGCACTACGCCGAAGGCTCGGCGATGCCGCCACTGCTGCTGACCCTGGTGATGGGACGCATCCGCAACGCGCCGATGCCCTTCTTTGCCCGCCCGATCGCGCGCAGCATCGCCGACAAGGCCGAGCGCGGCTTCGTTGGGCCGCAGCGGCGCCTGCACCTGGACTGGATGGAGCGCCGCTTGTCCGAAAGCCCGTGGTTTGCCGGCGAACGCTTCAGTGCGGCCGACATCCAGATGAGCTTCCCGATCCAGGCCGCTGCCGCGCGTGGTGGTGGCCTCGACGACAAGCCGGCGCTGCGCGGCTTCCTCAAGCGCATCGGTGAGCGCCCGGCCTACCAGCGTGCCGAGGCCCACGGTGGTCACCTTCAGGCGCTCAGCGGCAATTGAGGCGGGCGGCCGTCGCCCCCATCTTCAGCACCATGGATACCGACAGCCCCCGTTTCGATAACCGCCTGCTGCACACCCTGCCAGGCGACCCCGAATCCGGCCGGCGCCGCCGCGAAGTGCGGGGCGCGGCCTGGTCGCCGGTGATGCCGACCCCGGTGTCGGCGCCCACGCTGCTGGCC
Organism: Stenotrophomonas sp. 85239_Sma; assembly: GCF_056481725.1. Classification (NCBI taxonomy): domain Bacteria; kingdom Pseudomonadati; phylum Pseudomonadota; class Gammaproteobacteria; order Lysobacterales; family Lysobacteraceae; genus Stenotrophomonas; species Stenotrophomonas sp. 85239_Sma. The sequence goes on from NZ_CM151163.1 coordinate 1,845,689, forward strand.
TGGTCGCCGGAAGTGGCCGGGCTGTTGGGTTTCGATGCCGCTGAGGTCGAGAGCGAGGGCTTCGCGCAGGTGTTCGGCGGCAATGCGCTGTACCCCGGCATGCAGCCATGGGCCGCCAACTACGGTGGCCACCAGTTTGGTCACTGGGCCGGCCAGCTCGGCGACGGACGTGCGATTTCGCTGGGCGAGCTGGTTGCGCCGGACGGCCGCCATTGGGAGCTGCAGCTGAAGGGGGCCGGCCCCACGCCGTATTCGCGCGGCGTCGATGGGCGCGCAGTGCTGCGCTCATCCATCCGCGAATTCCTGTGCAGCGAAGCGATGCACCACCTGGGCGTGCCGACCACGCGCGCGTTGTCGCTGGTTGGCACCGGTGAAGACGTGGTGCGCGACATGTTCTACGACGGCCACCCGCGTGCCGAGCCGGGTGCCATCGTGTGCCGGGTTTCGCCGTCGTTCCTGCGCTTCGGTTCGTTCGAGCTGCCGGCCTCGCGTGGCGAAACCGCACTGCTGCAACAGTTGGTGGACACCTGCATCGCCCGCGATTTCCCTGAGCTGGACGGGCAGGGCGAGGCGCTGTACGGCGACTGGTTCGCGCGGATCGCGGTGCGCACGGCCGAGATGGTCGCGCACTGGATGCGCGTCGGCTTCGTGCACGGTGTGATGAACACTGACAACCTGTCCGTGCTCGGCCTGACACTGGACTACGGCCCCTATGGATGGATCGAAGACTTCGATCCGGACTGGACACCGAACACCACCGACGCACAGGGTCGCCGCTACCGCTTCGGTACCCAGCCGCAGGTGGCGTACTGGAACCTGGGCCGGTTGGCGCAGGCGTTGTCGCCGTTGTTCGGCGATGTCGCACCGCTGCAGGCGGGCCTGTCGGCCTACCAGTCCACCTTCGTGGCCTGCACGCGCCGCGATGCTGCAGCGAAGCTGGGGCTGGCTGCGGCGGATGATGATGACCTGCAGCTCTATCAGCGCTGGCAGCAGCTGATGCAGGACGGTGCCATGGACATGACCCTGGCGTGGCGCGCGCTGATGCGTCTCGATCCGGCGGCACCGGATGCGGCGCTGCTGGACGCGGTGTACTACGACGACGCGCGCCAGCAGGCGGTGCAGGCGCCGTTGCAGCAGTGGCTGCAGGACTACGCGGCGCGCCTGCACCGCGATCCGCTGTCGGCCAGCGAACGCATGGCGAAGATGACGGCGGCGAACCCGCTGTACGTGCTGCGCAACTGGCTGGCCCAGGAGGCGATCGACCGCGCGGAGCAGGGTGACCTCGGCGGTGTTCATGCACTGCAGGATGTTCTGCGTGACCCTTACACCGAACGCCCGGGGTATGAACACTTCGCCGGCAAACGCCCGGCGTGGGCCGACAACCGTGCCGGCTGCTCGATGCTGTCCTGCAGCTCCTGAGGGTGGGTTTCGGCAGGGCTGCGCCCTGCACCCGCAGAGGCAACAGCCGAAGCCAAAGCCAAAGCCGCTCTGGATTGCTGATGGTCTGGCGGGGTGGTGTGGGACTGCAGGACACGCCGTAAACCCGTCCATGGGGGCTCGATGGCGCCATCCATGGCGCCAACGGTCCTGCAGCCCCACACCGCCCCACCTCCGACAGATTCCCGCTGTTGTGGGTAGGTGTCGACCTTGGTCGACACGGTAGATCTACGCCATGCGTGGATGCTCTTCGTTCAATTCTCGAAATATTCGATTTTGATAGAGATTCATCCACGCATGGCGTGGATCTACTGCAGATCGCAGAGATCTGTCGAAGGCGGGGTGGGTCCGGTTGCGGGAGTGTCCGCGGCATGGATGCCGCGGCCAAGCCCCCATGGATGGGTTTACGACGTCTCCCGCAACCGGACCCACCCCGCCATCCCTCGGAATGCGGCTTTTGCTTTCGCTTTTGATTGCGCTCTGGCCTCTGCAGGTGCCGGGCGCAGCCCGGCCGACACCCCCATCAGGCAGGCGGCGCCCGGAACAGGTACCCTATGCCGCCATCAGTTAGCCAATGTGACATGACCGACGCCATCGTCGCTCCGCAGTGGGCCTCCCGCCTGCGCGACATCGCCGACTTCCCCAAGCCCGGCATCCTGTTCAAGGACATCATGCCGCTGCTCGCCCACGGCGAGGACTTCCGCGGCGCGATCACCGCGATGGCCGACCGCTGGCGCGACCAGAAGCTGGACGCGGTGGTCGGTATCGAATCGCGTGGCTTCATCCTTGGCGCCGCGATGGCGCTGGAGCTGGGCGTGGGCTTCGTGCCGGTGCGCAAGCCGGGCAAGCTGCCGGGCCAGGTGCTGCGCGAGGAATACACGCTGGAATACCGCAGCGACTGCATCGAAGTGCACGCCGATGCGCTGACGGCGGGTGCCCGCGTAGTGATCATCGATGACGTGCTGGCCACCGGCGGCACGCTGGTCGCTGCGCTGTCGCTGGTGCGCCGCCTGGGCGTTGACGTGGTCGGTGCCGGCGTGCTGGTCGAGCTCGATGGCCTCGGTGGCCGCGCCCGTTGGGAAGCGAACCTGCCGCTGCACACCGAACTGGTGTTCTGATCAGAGGGTGGGTGCCAACCTTGGTTGGCACCGCCTGCCGTTTGCTGTGCGCACAGGGTCGAGCATGGCTCGACCCTGCAGGTCACCTGATTACATCATCCGCACGCGGAAACGACGGCCCTTGATCTTGCCGGCTTCCAGCCTGGCCACGGCCTTGTTGGCCTGCTCACGCGCGATTGCCACATAGGAGCGGGTCGGGAAGATCGCGATCTTGCCGATGAACTTGCTCGACAGTCCGGCGTCGCCGGTCAGGGCACCGAGGATGTCGCCCGGGCGCAGCTTGTCAGTCTTGCCACCGTCGATCCGCAGGGTGCGCATCGCGGCCTGCGGCAGCTCGGCCGGGCGCGCGGTCGCCAGCGGCGTCCTCTGCCAGTCCAGCGGCTGCCCCATCTGCGCTTCGATCGCTTCGGCACGGGTCTTCTCGCGGCCGGCCACCAGGCTGATCGCCAGGCCACTGGCACCGGCACGACCGGTACGGCCCACGCGGTGCTGGTAGCTCTCCACGTCGGTCGGCAGCTCGTAGTTGATCACCGCGGCCAGCTCTTCCACGTCCAGGCCGCGTGCGGCCACGTCGCTGGCCACCAGCACGTTGCAGCTGCGATTGGCCAGCAACAGCAGCACTTCCTCGCGGTCACGCTGTTCCATGTCACCGTGCAGGGCCAGTGCGGAGAAGCCGAACTGCTGCAGCGAGTTGGCCACTTCGTCCACGTCCTTGCGGGTGTTGCAGAACACCACCGCCGATTCCGGCGTGTACTTCAGCAGCAGGCCGGCAAGCGCCTTCTGGCGATGCGCCGGCTCCACCTCGCAGAACAGGTGGCGGATGGCCGGGGCCTGGTCGGCACCCTCCACGGTCACTTCCACCGCGTCGCGCAGCAGGTCACGTGCCATGGCGCGGATGCTGTCGGGGAAGGTGGCGGAGAACAGCAGGCTCTGGCGATCCTTGTGGGTGCGGCCGGCGATCTCGCGGATCGGCTCCTCGAAGCCCATGTCGAGCATGCGGTCGGCCTCATCCAGCACCAGCGTGCGCACCGCGCCCAGGTTCAGCGCACGCTTGCGTGCCAGCTCCTGCACGCGGCCGGGCGTGCCGACCACCACATGCGGATCGTGGCCTTCCAGCGACGCCAGCTGCGGCCCCAGCGGCACGCCGCCGACCAGCAGCAGCAGCTTCAGGTTGGGGATGCCGGTGGCCAGCTTGCGGATCTGCTTGCCGACCTGGTCGGCCAGTTCGCGGGTCGGGCACAGCACCAGCGCCTGCACGCGGATCAGGCTGGGGTCGATGGCCTGCAGCAGGCCCAGGCCGAAGGCGGCGGTCTTGCCGCTGCCGGTCGGCGCCTGTGCGATCACGTCGCGGCCATCGAGGATGGCCGGCAGGCTCTGCGCCTGCACGGGGGTGAGGGTGGTGTAGCCGAGGGCATCCAGGCCGGGCTGCAGGGCCGGGCTCAGCGGCAGGGTCGAGAAGTCAGTCATGGCGCATTGTACCCGTCCGCGCGGCCGCCCCCGTCTAATGGGGTGGGGTCGGATCCCTTTCCGCAGGAAAGGGCTCTGACCCCCAATTGGAGCCGCCATCCACGCATGGCGTGGATCTGCTGGTGGGTGCCGACCTTGGCCGGCACGCTCCTGCTCAGCCCAGCACCGCCAGCACACCCTGATGGATGGCCAGGCCACCGAACAGCAGCCACGCAAAAAGGATCAGCGCCAGCAGCAGCGGCTTCAGCCCGGCCTGGCGCAGTGCCGAGACGTGGGTGGTCAGGCCAAGCGCGGCCATCGCCATTGCCAGCAGCACGGTATCGAGCTGCACCAGCCCGGCCTGCAGGCCGGCCGGCAGCAGATGCAGCGAGTTGAACCCGGCCACCGCCACGAAACCGAACGCGAACCAGGGCACCACGATGCGCGCCTTGCTGCTGTCGGCGCTGGCCTTGCCGCCACGCGCCAGCCACAACGACAGCGCGACCAGGAACGGCGCCAGCAGCATCACCCGCACCATCTTGGTGATCACCGCCGTGTCAGCCGCCGCTTCGTTGACCGCACGGCCGGCCGCCACCACCTGTGCCACTTCATGCACCGTCGCACCGGTGAACAGGCCGTACTGCCGCGCGTCCATTGCCAGCCAGCCATGCGATTGCACCAGCGCGTACAAGGCGGGGTACAGGAACATCGCCAGCGTGCCGAACACCACCACAGTAGAGACCGCGACGGTGACCTGCGCAGCACGGCCGCGCACCACCGGTTCGGCAGCCATCACCGCCGCCGCGCCGCAGATCGCACTGCCGGCGCCGATCAGCATTGCCGCTTCGCGCTCCATCTTGAACACGCGCATGCCCAGCCAGCAGGCCAGCCCGAAGGTGCTGGCGACCACCAGCACGTCCATCAGTACGCCGGTGACGCCGACATGGCCGATGTCCTGGAAGGTCAGGCGCAGGCCGTACAGCACGATGCCGGCGCGCAGCAGCCAGTGCTTGGAGAAGCCGACACCGGCCGCAGTGCCCGGTGCCAGCCGCGGGTAGAACGTATTGCCGACCACGATCCCCGCGACGATGGCCACGGTCAGCGCGCTCAGGCCGTGCGCCTGAAGCCAGGGCAGCTCGGCCAGGTACAGCGAGACCGCCGCGATCAGGCCGACCAGCAGCAGGCCGGGCAGCCGCGGCTGCCAGCGTTGGCGCAGGGCGGGCAGGGACCAGGAGGAGAGAGCGGGGGCATTCATGGCAGGGCAGGGCTGGAGTGATGAGGCAAGCGTGCGCTTCTGTCGCTGACCTGTAAAACGAATAATATGGGTGAAACCTACCTATCAAGCGGGTAAATGCCATGCGCCTGACCTTGCGCCAGCTGCAGGTCTTCGTCGCCATCGCCGACCATGGCAGCACCACTGCCGCCGGCCAGGCCATTGCGCTCTCGCAGTCGGCCAGCAGCGCCGCGCTGCAGGAGCTGGAGGCGCACTTCGGCACCCCGCTGTTCGACCGCATCGGCCGCCGCCTGGCCCTGAACGGGCACGGCCGCGCGCTGCTGGAGCCGGCGCGCACGTTGCTGGTCAACGCCGCCGATCTGGAGCGGCAGCTGGCCGCTGGCGGCGACCCGTCGCAGGGTGCACCGCTGCGGCTGGTGCTGGCGGCCAGTACCACCATCGGCAACTACCTGTTGCCACCGCGCATCGCCGATCTGCTGCGACAGGCGCCGCAGGCCGAAGTCGACCTGCGCATCGACAACAGTGCCGGCGTGGTTGCCGCTGTGCAGCGCCTGGATGTGGACGCCGGCCTGATCGAAGGCCCATGCCACGAGCGCGGGCTTCAGGTCACCGCCTGGCAGCAGGATCCGCTGGTGATCGTCGGCGCGGCAGACGCTGCCGCGCGCTGCTCACTGGACGAACTGCGCCGCGCACGCTGGCTGCTGCGCGAACCGGGCTCCGGCACCCGCGAAGCGGTCGAACAGGCGCTGTTGCCGCATCTGCGCGGCTTCGCCCAGACCCTGCAGCTGGGCAACACCGAAGCGATCAAGCAAGCCGCCATCGCCGGCCTCGGCGTGGCCTGTCTTTCGCGCCACGCGCTGGAAGAGCCCTTGGCCTTGGGCCGCCTGCGCGTGCTGGAGACCCCGCTGCCCGCCCTGCAGCGCACCCTGTGGTTGGTACGCCACCCGGGCAAGCAATGGCTGCCTGGGCTGCAGGCGTTGCTGGGGGAGGTGGGGTAAGCCATCAGGTCCCCGTCGACTCCATCCATCGACACTTCCTGCCCATGCCGTCCCGCCTCCCACAGGAAGCCAGCTTTTGACGTTGCTTTAGCTGCGGCCGTTGCCTTTACAGGGGCCGGGTGCAACCCGGCCGACGCCCCCAACCCGTACAATATCCGGATGCCTCTGATTACTCTGCAGAACGTCGACTTCAGCGTCGGCGGCCCGTTGTTGCTGGAAAAGGCCGAACTGTCGATCGAGCCGGGCGAACGCATCGCCCTGATCGGCCGCAACGGCGCCGGCAAATCCACCCTGCTCAAGCTGCTGTCCGGCGACCACAAGCCCGATGACGGCGAAGTCCGCGTGCAGCAGGGCGTGCGCGTCACCCGCCTGGAGCAGGAAGTGCCACACGGCGCGGCCGGCTCGGTGTTCGACGTCGTCGCCGATGGCCTCGGCGAACTGGGCCAGTGGCTGGCCGAGTTCCACCACCTCAGCCATGCCGAGGTCTTCGATGGCGAAGCCCTCGGCAACGTGCAGGCCAAGATCGACGCCGCCAACGGCTGGGGCCTGGACCAACGGGTCAGCGAAACCCTGACCAAGCTCGACCTGGACGGCGAGGCCGAGTTCGGCCGCCTGTCCGGCGGCATGAAGCGCCGCGTGCTGCTCGCCCGCGCGCTGGTGTCCAGCCCCGATGTGCTGCTGCTGGACGAACCGACCAACCACCTGGACATCGAGGCCATCGACTGGCTCGAAGCGTTCCTGAAGGGCTGGAGCGGCAGCGTGGTGTTCGTCACCCATGACCGCCGCTTCCTGCGTGCGCTGGCCACCCGCATCGTCGAGATCGACCGCGGCCAGGTCACCAGCTGGCCGGGTGACTGGGCCAACTACGAGCGTCGCCGTGAGGAACGCCTCAACGCACAGGCGCAGGAAAACGCACGCTTCGACAAGCTGCTGGCGCAGGAAGAAGTCTGGATCCGCCAGGGCATCAAGGCACGCCGCACCCGCGACGAAGGCCGCGTACGCCGCCTCAAGGCGATGCGCACCGAACGTTCGCAGCGCCGCGACCTCAGCGGCAACGTCAAGATGGAAGCCGCGCAGGGCGTCAGCTCCGGCAAGAAGGTCATCGACGTCAAGGACATTTCGTTCGCCTTCGGCGAGCGCACCATGGTCCGCGATTTCACCACCACCATCCTGCGTGGCGACCGCATCGGCCTGATCGGCCCCAATGGCAGCGGCAAGACCACGCTGCTGAAGCTGCTGCTGGGCGAACTGCAGCCGGCCCAGGGTGAGGTCAACGCCGGTACCAACCTGCAGATCGCGTATTTCGACCAGTACCGCGCGGTGCTGCGCGAAGACTGGAGCGCGATCGAGAACGTGGCCGAAGGCCGCGATTTCCTCGAGTTCAACGGCAAGCGCAAGCACGTGCATGCCTACCTGCAGGACTTCATGTTCACTCCGGAGCGCGCGCGCGCGCCGATCACCCGCCTGTCCGGTGGCGAGCGCAACCGCCTGCTGCTGGCCAAGCTGTTCGCGCAGCCCTCCAACCTGCTGGTGATGGACGAACCGACCAACGACCTCGACGTGGAAACCCTGGAGCTGCTGGAAGAGCTGCTTGGCGAGTACACCGGCACGCTGCTGCTGGTCAGCCACGACCGTGACTTCATCGACAACGTGGTGACGTCCACGCTGGTGATGGAGGGCGACGGCGTGATCGGCGAGTACGTCGGTGGTTACAGCGACTGGCAGCGCTATGCGGCCAGCGTGGCTGCGCCTGCCGCGGCCCCCAAGCCGGCGTCCGCTGCACCGGCGGCTGCTGCGGCGGCGGCGACTCCCGCAGCCCCCAAGCGCAAGCTGGCCTACAAGGAAGCACGCGAGCTGGAGCAGCTGCCGAAGACCATCGAGAAGCTGGAAGGCGATGTCGAAGGCCTGACCTCGGCGATGAACGACCCCTCGTTCTACACCCGCAGCAGTGCCGAAGTGACCGCGCACACCCAGCAGCTGGCCAAGGTGCAGGCCGAGCTGGATGCCGCGTACGCACGCTGGGAAGAACTGGAAGGCTGAGCGTCTGCCGGCGCTGCCGGTGAACTCAGGGATCCGTGCGGACCAACGGTCCGCACCTACCAACGCCGATGCCTGGTAGATCCACGCCATGCGTGGATGGCTGCATCAGTGCGGACCCAGGTCCGCACCCACCGGGGGGCCAGCGGTCATTTGACCCCGTGCAGATCCCGCAGCTGGCTCGGCCGGCTGCCGAAATACGCCGCCAGATCGGCAATGTCCTGATCACTCAGGTCCTTGGCCTGCGGCGTCATCAGCGCATGCTGGCGGTCACCGGCACGGTAGGCCTGCAGTGCGTGCGCCAGGTAATCGCCGTACTGCCCACCCAGCTTCGGATAGGTCGGATCGATCGGCGCGTTGCCATCGGCCCCGTGGCAATCGATGCAGCTCTGGTTGGTGGCCTTGCCCTTCACCTTGGCGCGGGCTTCACCGGCAGCCTCGCGGCCCGGCGGCAGGCCAGCGGAGGATGAAGAACCGTGTTCGCCGCTGGCATGGCCCGGGTCGGCGGCGGATTTCTCGCTGTTTTCCACCTGCGACTGTGAACAGGCCGCCAGCAGCAGGGCAACGGACAGGGCGATGGCGTGACGCATCGGATGCGCGGCTTTCGACATGGGCGGGCCTTACTTGACGGTGGACAGGTAAACAGAGAGATCGGCGATCTCCTGTTCGCTGAAACTCATCGACTGCGCCTGCATCGTCGGATGCCGGCGCTTGCCCTGGCGGTACTCGGTCAGCGCCTGGGCCAGGTACTGCTGGGTCTGGCCGCCGATCTTCGGCACCCGGTAACTGGGGTAGGCGTTCTTGTAGCCGGTGATGCCGTGGCAGCCCTGGCAGGTGTAGGCCAGCACTCGGCCATTGTCGAAATTGCCGGTGGGCGCGGCGGGCGCCGGCGCAGCGGCGGGAGCCGGTGCCGGGGCGGGTGTGGCAGGAGCAGGAGCGGGCTGTGCGGCGGCCCCAAGGGGCAGGAGGACGGCCAGAGCGAGACAAGCGGCGAGCGGCTGCGGGCGCATGGTGTCGTTTCCGGGGATTCGGGTCTGGTCGTTCCGGCGTGGGGTACGGAACGACCCGAGTATAGCCCCAGGTTTCATCTAGCTGAAATGGGGGTGGGCCGACCAGCGGCGTGAAGACACCATGACCTTTGGGATATGGTGTTGCCGTGAAGTGGTGCATTACTTTGCTACCACACCTGTCCACGCATCCTCCAGGGACCTGACGATGTCGCACCCAACCTTCCTGTCCGGCCGTCGCAGCGGAATCTGCGCTGCCGCACTGCTGATCTCCACCTCCCTGCTGCTGGGCGGTTGCGCCGCAGGGCCCAATTCCGAAGCCAAGGCTGCCGAGACCAAGGAGGAGAAGAAGGTCGACGCCGTCCCGGTCGAAGTGGCGGTGGCCAGCCATCGTGCCGTCGCCGCCAGCTACACCGGCACTGCCGCGCTGGAACCACGCGCCGAGTCGCAGGTGGTCGCCAAGACCTCCGGCGTAGCGCTGGCGGTGCTGGTCGAGGAAGGGCAGCGGGTGACCGCCGGCCAGCCGCTGGTGCGGCTGGACCCGGATCGTGCACGCCTGGCCGTTGCGCAGAGCGAAGCACAGATGCGCAAGCTGGAAAACAACTACCAGCGTGCACAGAAGCTGGTCGGCCAGCAGATGGTCAGCGCCGCCGATGTCGACCAGCTGCGCTACGACCTGGAAAACGTCCGCGCGCAGTACCGGCTGGCCACGCTGGAGCTGTCCTACACCACGGTGGTGGCACCGATCTCAGGCGTGATCGCCTCGCGCTCGATCAAGACCGGCAACTTCGTGCAGATCAACACGCCGATCTTCCGCATCGTCGACAACTCGCGGCTGGAAGCCACCCTCAACGTGCCCGAGCGCGAGCTGGCCACCCTGCGCGCCGGCCAGCCGGTGACGCTGGCGGCGGACGCGCTGCCGGGGCAGAGCTTCACCGGCACCGTCGATCGCATCGCGCCGGTGGTGGACTCGGGCAGCGGCACGTTTCGCGTGGTCAGCGCCTTCGACGGTGCCGCAGACGCGCTGCAGCCCGGCATGTTCGGTCGCATCCGCATCGACTACGACCAGCGTGCCGATGCGCTGGTCGTACCGCGCCTGGCGTTGCTCGACGACGGTGAGCCGGCGGTGTTCCGGGTGCGCGAAGGCAAGGTCGCGCGCGTTCCGGTCAAGCTGGGTTACGCCGAGGGCCCGTGGGTGGAGATCCGTGATGGCCTGGCGGCCGGTGATCAGGTGGTCACCGCCGGCAAGGTCGCCCTGCGCGACGGCACCACGGTGCAGGTGATTGCCGATCCGAAGGCGAAGACGGTCGCAGCGGCCGCCAAGCCGGCAGACAAGGCCGGGAGCAAGCAATGACCGCCCCGGGCCACGACCACGGTGCCTCGCCGGCGAGCGACGGCGCCGCCGCCGGCATGCGCGGCGGCCTGGTGGAATTCGCCACCCGCCGCCGCGTAACCATCGCCATGTGCACGGTCACGTTGCTGCTGTTCGGCCTGATCGCGCTGGGCAACCTCAAGGTCAACCTGCTGCCCGACCTGAGCTACCCGACGCTGACCGTGCGCACCGAATACACCGGTGCGGCGCCGACTGAAATCGAAACCCTGATCACCCAGCCGGTCGAAGAGGCGGTCGGCGTGGTCAAGAACCTGCGCAAGCTGAAGTCGGTCTCGCGTACCGGCCAGAGCGACGTGGTGCTGGAGTTCGCCTGGGGCACCAACATGGACCAGGCCAGCCTGGAGGTGCGCGACAAGATGGAGGCGCTGAACCTGCCGCTGGAGGCCAAGGCCCCGGTGCTGCTGCGCTTCAATCCATCCACCGAGCCGATCATGCGCCTGGTGCTGTCGAACAAGACGGCGCCGACCAGCGATGCCGATGCGGTGCGCGAGCTGACCGGCCTGCGCCGCTATGCCGATGAAGACCTCAAGAAGAAGCTGGAGCCGGTCACCGGCGTGGCGGCCGTCAAGGTGGGCGGTGGCCTGGAGGACGAGATCCAGGTCGACATCGACCAGCAGAAGCTTGCCCAGCTGAACCTGCCGATCGACACCGTCATCAAGCGCCTGAAGGACGAGAACATCAACATCTCCGGCGGTCGCCTGGAGGAGGGTTCGCAACGCTTCCTGGTGCGTACCGTCAACCAGTTCGCCGACCTGGAGGAAATCCGCAACCTGCTGGTCACCACCCAGGCCGCCAATGGCAGCGCGGCGGACTCGGCGCTGCAGCAGATGTTCAACATCGCCGCGTCGACCGGTTCGGCGGCCGCCATCGCCGCGGCGTCAGCGGCACAGAGCGCATCGTCCGGTGGTGGCTCCAGCGTGGTTGCCAACGGCGTGCCGGTGCGCCTGAAGGACGTGGCCACCGTGCGCCAGGGCTACAAGGAGCGTGAAGCAATCATCCGCCTGGGCGGCAAGGAATCGGTCGAGCTGGCCATCTACAAGGAAGGTGACGCCAACACCGTGTCCACCGCCGAAGCGCTGCGCAAGCGCCTGGAGCAGATCAAGGGCACGTTCCCGTCCGATGTCGAGCTGACCACCATCGAGGACCAGTCGCGCTTCATCGAGCACGCCATCGCCGACGTCAAGAAGGATGCCGTGATCGGCGGCCTGCTGGCGATCCTGATCATCTTCCTGTTCCTGCGCGATGGCTGGAGCACGTTCGTGATCAGCCTGTCGCTGCCGGTCTCGATCATCGCCACGTTCTTCTTCATGGGCCAGCTCGGCCTGAGCTTGAACGTGATGTCGCTGGGGGGCTTGGCATTGGCCACGGGCCTGGTGGTGGATGACTCGATCGTGGTACTGGAGAGCATCGCCAAGGCCCGTGAGCGTGGCCTGGGCATCCTGCAGGCAGCGATTGCTGGCACCCGTGAAGTGAGCATGGCGGTGGTCGCCTCGACCCTGACCACCATCGCCGTGTTCCTGCCGCTGGTGTTCGTCGACGGCATCGCAGGGCAGCTGTTCCGCGACCAGGCGCTGACCGTGGCGATCGCCATCGCGATCTCGCTGCTGGTGTCGATGACCCTGATCCCGATGCTAAGCTCGCTGAAGGGACGGCCGCCGCTGGCCTTCCCGGAAGAGGCGCCGAACGCAGCGTGGCAGCCGCAGAAGCGCTGGCAGAAGCCGGTTGCGCTGGGCCGCCGTGGCGTGGTCGCCAGCGTGCGCTGGAGCTTCTATGCGCTGGCCTGGCTGGTGGTGCGCCTGTGGCGCGGCATGGTCGCGGTGGTCGGCCCGGTGATGCGCAAGGCCAGCGACCTGGCGATGAAGCCCTATGCCGGCGCCGAGCGTGGCTATCTGCGCCTGCTGCCGGGCGCACTGGCGCATCCCGGCAAGGTGCTGGGCGTGGCGGCCATCATTTTCGTGGCGACCATGGCGCTGGTGCCGATGCTTGGCGCGGACCTGATCCCGCAGCTGGCACAGGACCGTTTCGAAATGACGGTGAAGCTGCCGGCCGGTACGCCGCTCAAGCAGACCGATGCGCTGGTGCGCGAGCTGCAGCTGGCGCACGGCAAGGGCGAAGGCGTGGCCTCGCTGTATGGCGTAAGCGGCAGCGGCACCCGGCTGGATGCCAGCCCGACCGAAAGCGGCGAGAACATCGGCAAGCTGACCGTGGTGATGGAAGGCGGCGGCAATGCCCACACTGAAGCGGCGATCACCGAGCGCCTGCGCGGCACCATGAGCCAGCACCCGGGTGCCCAGGTCGACTTCGCGCGACCGGCGTTGTTCAGCTTCTCCACGCCGCTGGAAATCGAGCTGCGCGGGCAGGACATGGCCACCCTGGAAGTGGCCGGCCAGCGCCTGGCGGCGATGCTGCGCGGCAATGCGCACTACGCCGACGTGAAGTCGACGGTGGAAGAGGGCTTCCCGGAAATCCAGATCCGCTTCGACCAGGAGCGCGCCGGTGCGCTGGGCCTGACCACCCGCCAGATCGCCGACGTGGTGGTGAAGAAGGTGCGCGGCGATGTCGCCACCCGCTACAGCTTCCGTGACCGCAAGATCGACGTGCTGGTGCGTGCGCAGGAAGGTGACCGCGCCAGCGTGGAGAGCATCCGCCGCCTGATCGTCAACCCCGGCAGCACCCGTCCGGTCACCCTGGACGCGGTGGCCGATGTGGTCGCCACCACTGGCCCCAGCGAGATCCACCGCGCCGACCAGACCCGGGTTGCAGTGGTGTCGGCCAACCTGCGCGACATCGATCTTGGCGCAGCCATGCGCGAAGTGCAGCAGATGGTCGCCGAGCAGCCGCTGGGCGCGGGCGTCGGCCTGCACATCGGCGGCCAGGGCGAGGAGCTGGCGCAGGCGGCGAAGTCGCTGATCTTCGCCTTCGGCCTGGCGATCTTCCTGGTCTACCTGGTGATGGCCTCGCAGTTCGAATCGCTGCTGCACCCGTTCGTGATCCTGTTCACCATCCCGCTGGCGCTGGTCGGCGCGATCCTGGCGCTGATGCTGACCGGCAAGCCCATCTCGGTGGTGGTGTTCATCGGCCTGATCCTGCTGGTCGGCCTGGTCACCAAGAACGCCATCATCCTGATCGACAAGGTCAACCAGCTGCGCGAGGCCGGCGTGGCCAAGCACGAGGCGCTGGTGGAAGGTGCACGCTCGCGCCTGCGCCCGATCATCATGACCACCCTGTGCACGCTGTTCGGCTTCCTGCCGCTGGCGGTGGCGATGGGCGAGGGCGCCGAGGTTCGCGCACCCATGGCGATCACCGTGATCGGTGGCCTGCTGGTGTCGACGCTGCTGACCCTGCTGGTGATCCCGGTGGTATATGACCTGATGGATCGCCGTGGCGACGCCTATTATCGAGAGCGCGGCCGCAAGCACGCCGGTGAAGGCCTGCACGGCGATGAAGGCGGCGTGGCAGGTGGGGAGGAACCGGCATGAGTGTTGCCGAGTTCTCCATCCGCCGCCCGGTCACCACCATCATGTGCTTCGTATCGCTGGTGGTGATCGGACTGATCGCTTCGTTCCGATTGCCGCTGGAGGCGCTGCCGGACATCTCCGCACCGTTCCTGTTCGTGCAGATTCCGTACACCGGCTCGACCCCGGAAGAAGTGGAACGGACCATCATCCGGCCGGTCGAGGAATCGCTGGCGACGATGACCGGCATCAAGCGCATGCGCTCGTCGGCCACCTCCGAGGCGGCGCTGATCTACATCGAGTTCAGCGACTGGGACCGCGACATTGCGATTGCCGCGTCCGATGCACGTGAGCGCATCGATGCGATCCGCAGCGACCTGCCCGACGACCTGCAGCGCTACAACGTGTTCAAGTGGTCCAGCAGCGACCAGCCCGTGCTGAAGGTGCGCCTCGCCAGCACCACCGATCTGACCACCGCCTATGACATGCTCGACCGCGAGTTCAAGCGGCGCATCGAGCGCATCCCTGGCGTGGCCCGCGTCGATATCACCGGCGCGCCGCCAAACGAGGTGGAGATCGCCATCGATCCGAACCGGCTCAACGCGCATGGGTTGAGCATCAACGAGCTGAGCGAGCGCCTGCGCACGCTGAACTTCTCGATCTCGGCCGGGCAGATCGACGACAACGGCCAGCGCGTGCGCGTGCAGCCGGTGGGTGAGATCACCGACCTGCAGGAAATGCGCGACCTGGTGATCAATGCCAAGGGCCTGCGCCTGGGCGATATCGCCGACGTGCGCCTGAAGCCGGCGCGGATGAACTACGGGCGCCGCCTGGACGGCAACCCGGCGGTGGGCCTGGACATCTTCAAGGAGCGCAGTGCCAACCTGGTGGACGTCTCGCGTGCGGCGCTGGCCGAGGTCGAGTCGATCCGCGCGCAGCCGTCGATGCGCGACGTGCAGATCAAGGTGATCGACAACCAGGGCAAGGCGGTGACGTCCTCGCTGCTGGAGCTGGCCGAGGCCGGCGCGGTGGGCCTGATCCTGTCGGTAACCGTGCTGTTCTTCTTCCTGCGCCATTGGCCGTCGACGCTGATGGTGACGCTGGCCATCCCGATCTGCTTCACCATCACCCTGGGCTTCATGTACTTCGTCGGGGTGACACTGAACATCCTGACCATGATGGGCCTGCTGCTGGCGGTGGGCATGCTTGTCGACAATGCCGTGGTGGTGGTGGAGAGCATCTACCAGGAGCGCGAGCGCATGCCGGGGCAGCCACGGCTGGCCTCGATCATCGGCACGCGCAACGTGGCCATCGCGCTCAGCGCCGGAACACTGTGCCACTGCATCGTGTTCGTGCCGAACCTGTTCGGCGAGACCAACAACATCAGCATCTTCATGGCGCAGATCGCGATCACCATCTCGGTCTCGCTGCTGGCCTCGTGGCTGGTCGCGGTCAGCCTGATCCCGATGCTGTCCGCACGGATGGCCACGCCCAAGCTGGTGCACTCGCAGACCGGCCTGATCGCGCGCCTGCAGCGGCGCTACGCGCAGCTGCTGGACTGGTCGTTGCATCACCGCGGTTGGAGCCTGCTCGGCATCCTGCTGGTGGTGCTGGTCAGCCTGGTGCCGATGAAGCTGACCAAGGTCGACATGTTCGGTGGCGAGGGTGGCAAGGACATCTTCATCGGCTACATGTGGAAGGGTGCCTACACCTACCGGCAGATGTCCGAGGAAGTGGCGCGGGTGGAGAACTGGATCGACCAGAACCGCGAACGCCTGCACGTGAAGCAGGTGTACTCCTGGTACAGCGAGCAGGAAGGCAGCTCCACGGTCGTCACCCTGGACGAAAAGTACGCCAAGGACATCAAGTCGCTGCAGGAGGAACTGCGCAAGGGCCTGCCGAAGTCGGCCCGCACCGATTACTTCGTCGGCAACCAGGGCGGCGATGGCGGTGGCGGCAGCAACCAGGGCGTGCAGGTGCAGCTGGTGGGTGATTCCAGCTCGATGCTGCAGGAGATCGGCCAGGAAGTGGTGCCGTTGCTGGCGCAGCGTGCCGAATTGCGCGACGTGCGCATCGACAACGGCGAGAAGGGCGGCGAACTGAAGGTGCGCGTGGACCGCGAGCGTGCCGCGGCGTTCGGCTTCAACGCCGAGCAGGTGGCCAGCTTCGTCGGGCTGGCGCTGCGCGGTGCGCCGATGCGCGAGTTCCGCCGCGGCGACAATGAAGTACCGGTGTGGGTGCGCTTCGCCGGTGCCGAGCAGAGCAGCCCGGAAGACCTGGCCGGCTTCAGCGTGCGCACCGGCGACGGTCGCAGCGTGCCGCTGCTGAGCCTGGTCACCGTCGATGTCGGTTCGTCGGCCACCCAGATCGGCCGCACCAACCGCCAGACCACGTTGACCATCAAGGCCAACCTGGCCGAGAAGATCACGGCACCGGATGGGCGCAAGGCGATTGAAGCCGTGCTCAAGCCGATGAACTTCCCGGCCGGCTATGGCTTTACCTTCGACGGCGGTGACTACGGCAACGATGACGAAGCCATGCAGCAGATGGTGTTCAACCTGCTGATCGCGCTGGTGATGATCTACGTGGTGATGGCGGCGGTGTTCGAATCGCTGTTGTTCCCGGCGGCGATCATGAGCGGCGTGCTGTTCTCGATCTTCGGCGTGTTCTGGCTGTTCTGGATCACCGGGACCTCGTTCGGGATCATGTCCTTCATCGGCATCCTGGTGCTGATGGGCGTGGTGGTGAACAACGGCATCGTGATGATCGAGCACATCAACAACCTGCGGCGCAGCGGCATGGGCCGTACCCAGGCGCTGGTGGAGGGCTCACGCGAACGCCTGCGCCCGATCATGATGACCATGGGCACGGCGATCCTGGCGATGGTGCCGATCTCGCTGACGGATACGCAGATGTTCGGCGATGGCCCGGAGTATTCACCGATGGCGCGCGCGATTGCCGGCGGCCTGGCGTTCTCGACCGTGGTCAGCCTGCTGTTCCTGCCGACCATCTACGCGGTGCTCGATGACCTGCGCACTGCCGTGACGCGGCTGATCCGCCGCGCGCGCGGTCTGGAGATGGTAGAGCCGGGGGCTGCCCGGCTGTAATGCGCGACAACGTGTTGTGGTGTGGGGGAGGCCGGTCGTAGTGGGGCGGCCTCCCCCTTTTTTTCGGGCATCGCCCGGCACCACCCATCACCGCATCGCGGTAGCGCCGGGCCATGCCCGGCGGGGTGTTGCAATCAACCGGCGACCTTGCCCCACACCTTGAAGGTGGTCAGCCACAGGCCGAGCATGCTACCGATGTTGGTCAGCATGAAGGTCAGCACCACGCGGGTGACCCGGTTGCGGTACCAGCCCTTCAGGCTCTGCGCATCATCGCGAAGCTTCAGGAAGTCCTCATACGCGGGCTTGCGCAGCCGCGCTTCCACCAGCGCCGAGAACGCACCGGTCGGGATGCTCAGGCGGAACGGTTTGAACGGGGCCACCGCGATCGCGGTGAGGATGCTCAGCGGGTGGCCGCCGGCCAGCAGGCAGCCCAGGCCCGCCAGGCCGCCGGTATACATCGCCCAGGTCGCCAGCAGCTCGGTGCCCACGCCCAGGCCGCCGCGGTAGAAGCCCACGCCGATGCCGGTCGCCACGATCGCCAGGATGCCGAGCGTGAACCAAGGAATGTTGCGCTTCTTAGGCACCGCCTCCAGCTCGGCACGCAGCGGTGCCGGCGCCTCGGTGTCGGTTTCCAGGTAGCGGGCCAGCCCGGCCAGGTGGCCGGCGCCGACCACCGCCAGCACTTCGCGCTGCTGCAGGTCGTGTTCTTCGCGCAGGCGCGTGGCCATGTAACGGTCACGCTCGCCGATGATGGTCTCGTACAGCGCCGGGCTCTCGCTGGCGAACTCGCCGAAGCTCGATTCCAGCATGTCCCCCTGCTTGAGCTTCTCGATCTCGTTCTCGCCCACTTCCTCGGACGAGAACAGGCCGGCGCCAAGCCCGGCGACCAGCTTCAGCTTGCCGAAGAACCCCAGCCGCTGCGACGCACGGCGGAAGGTCAGGCCGACTTCGCGGTCGATCAGGTGCACCGGCAGGTTGCGTTCGCGTGCCAGTTCCACCGCACGCTTCAGTTCGGCACCCGGCTCGATGTCGAGCTGCTCGGCCAGGCGGCGCTGGTAGGCGGACAGGGCGAGGTTGGCAGCGAACAGGGCGACGCGGCCCTTGCGGATCACCTCGACCAGGTCGAGCTTGGCCAGCGTATCCGGGTCGCTCAGTGCCTGCAGGCGCTGCGGGTCCAGTTCGACGGCCACCGCATCGAAGCGGCCGCTGTCGATGGCCTTTTCCACTGCCTCGACGCTGGCGCGTGAAACGTGGGCGGTGCCCAGCAGGGTGTAGCGCACGCCGTCGCGTTCGACGACGCGCACCGGCTGGCCGGCGAACAGGTCGTCGCCGGTCTCGGGAAGGGTTTCAGTCATGGATTCATTCATTGGAAGGTGCGGTGTCGGCGCCATCGCCGAGCGCGCGCTGCATCTGCACGGTATCCAGCCAGCGGCCGTGCTTGCGGCCAAGGCCACGGAACACGCCCACCAGCTCGAAGCCGAAGCGTTCGTGCAGCTTGATCGACGCGGTGTTGGTCGGCTCACCGATCACCGCCACCATCTGCCGGTAACCACGCGCCACGCAGGCATCGATCAGGGCCTGCAGCAGGCCGGTGCCGACGCCCTGGCCCTGGAAGCGGGCATCGACGTAGACCGAGTTCTCCACGGTCCACTGGTAGGCAACGCGGGTGCGGTAGGTGTTGGCGTAGGCATAGCCGGCGACCCGGCCGTCGATCTCGGCGACCAGGTAGGGGAAACCGCGGTCGATGATGTCGCGCATGCGGCGCAGCATCTCGGGCGCGTCCGGAATGTCGTACTCGTAGGTGTTGACGAAGTCGGTCACTTCCACCGCATAGATCGCGGTGATCGCGTCGATGTCGGCCGGGCCGGCATCACGGATGAGGACGGCCATGCGCGGGCTCCGGCTCAGTCGATGTAGCGCTTGAGCAGGTCGCCGTACGCGTCGATGCGGCGGTCGCGCAGGAACGGCCAGATGCGGCGCACGTGCTCGCTGCGCTGCAGGTCGACATCGCACAGCAGCACGGTGGCGTCGGTGCCGGCTTCGGCCAGGAACTCGCCCTGCGGGCCGAGCACGTGGCTGTTGCCCCAGAACTGGATGCCCGACGCGCCCAGCGGCGAGGCTTCGTGGTCGACGCGGTTGCAGCTCAGCACCGGCAGGCCGTTGGCCACGGCGTGGCCGCGGTGGCTCAGCACCCAGGCGTCGCGCTGGCGGGTCTTCTCGTCCTGCACATCGTCCGGATCCCAGCCGATCGCGGTCGGGTAGAGCAGCAGTTCGGCACCGGCCAGCGCCATCAGGCGTGCCGCTTCCGGGTACCACTGGTCCCAGCAGACCAGCACGCCAAGGCGGCCCACCGAGGTGTCGATCGGCGTGAAGCCGATGTCGCCCGGGGTGAAGTAGAACTTCTCGTAGAAGCCCGGATCGTCCGGGATGTGCATCTTGCGGTACTTGCCGAGCAGGGTGCCATCCTTCTCGAACACCACGGCGGTGTTGTGGTACAGGCCGGCAGCGCGGCGCTCGAACAGCGAGCCGACTAGTACCACGCCATGCTTCTTCGCCAGCGCGCCCAGGCGCTCGGTGCTCGGGCCCGGAATCGGCTCGGCCAGATCGAACTCGTCCACCGATTCGTGCTGGCAGAAATACGGGCCGTTGTGCAGTTCCTGCAGCAGCACCAGCTTGGCACCCTGCGCAGCCGCCTCGGCCACGCGTGCTTCGATCACCGCCAGGTTGGCGGCGGCATCACCGTGGTTGCGCTCCTGGATCAGGGCGACGGTAAGGGGGCTGCGCGAGTTCATGCGGGGCGTTCCTGCGGGGGAAAAGCAGCATGTTAGCGCGGATGGGCGGCGACGGCGTGTCGCGCGCTGAATGGGTGCACGCAACCGGTAGCGCCGGGCCCTGCCCGGCGGATTTTCCAGATGCCGCTGCGCTCGCCGGGCATGGCCCGGCGCTACCGCGCGATTTACGCCTTCAACAACCCCGCCGGCAGCTGCATGGTGATGCAGTGCAGGCTGCCGTTCTGCCAGATCAGCGAGCGGCAGGGCACCTGCACGATCTCCCGGCCCGGGTGCGCCTGCGCCAGCACATCGCGGGCCAGATCATCGGCCGGATCGCCATAGGCCGGCATCAGCACCGCGCCATTGACGATCAGGTAATTGGCGTACGAGGCGGCCAGGCGGCGGCCTTCGTCGATCACCGGCTGCGCCCACGGCAACGGGAACAGGCGATACGGCTGGCCGTCCTTTGTGCGCAGCGCGGCCAGTTCGTTGCCCATCGCCTGCAGTTCGGCGTAGTGCGAGTCGCTCTCGTCGTCGCAGGCCTGGTAGACGATGCTGTCGGTCGAAGCGAAGCGGGCGAGGGTATCGATGTGCGCGTCCGTGTCGTCGCCTTCCAGGTAGCCGTGGTCCAGCCACAGCACGCGGTCCTGCTGCAGCCAGTCGGCCAGGTCGGCGCTCAGGCTGTCGCGGTCGCGGTCCGGATGGCGCTCGTGCAGGCACTTCCAGGTGGTCAGCAGGGTGCCTTCGCCATCGGTTTCGATGCCGCCGCCTTCCAGCGCGAACGGAATGCTGCGCACCGGCGCATCGTTGAACACGCCGGCCTGGTCGAGCACGCCCACCAGCTGGTCATCCAGCGTGGCGTCGAACTTGCCGCCCCAGCCGGTGAAGCGGAAATCCAGCAGCTGGAAACCGCCGTCGGCACGGCGCAGGGTGATCGGGCCGGAGTCGCGCAGCCAGGTATCGTCGTAGGCGGCCGTGGTGAAGTGGACCTTGTCCATGTCGATGCGGTTGGAGCGCAGCCGCATCTCGGCATAGGTCTCCACATCGTCGTCGGCCACGCAGATCAGCACCGGCTGGAAGCGGGTGATGGCCGCGACCAGGGCGATGTAGGTCTCTTCCACCTGGCCCAGGCGGTCGGCCCAGTCGGTGTCGGCGGTGGGCCAGGCAATCAGGACGCCGCTCTGGGCTTCCCACTCGGCAGGAAAACGAAGGGTCTGGTTCATGGTCTCGCTACACAGGCCCGCCCACGGCGGGTAATGGGATCAACGGATCGGCGGTTTCGGGCCGATTTCGTTCGGGTCCGCCTGGTTGGCTACCACGTTGATCACCTTCTGCTTCTCGAAGTAGACGGTGAACTGCGGGTACACCCAGCGGTTGATGGTCGGCCACTGCCGCTTCTGCCCGCCACGCGGCTGCAGCTGCTCGCTTGGCGCGCCGAACTGCGCCTGCACCTGCTGCATGCTCTGGCCACGCACGGGCACGGCACCGGCCGGCTTCTCGCGGGCACGGTCGACAAGCAGGGTATCGGCCAGTGCCGGTGTGGCGGCGGCCAGGGTGGCCATCACGGCCAGGGCGGACAGGTAACGCTTCATCTCGATCTACTCCCCAGTGGTCAAGAAAGGCGATTACAGCAAAAACGGCAGGAAAAAGCCGCATAAACAAAAAACCGCCCGAAGGCGGTTTCTTGCATCGGGTCGGCCCCGCGCAGGGCCAGCCGCAGCCGGAAGGCTGTGAGGCTTAGCGCTGACGCGCCTTGAAACGCGGGTTCGACTTGCAGATGACGAAGATCTTGCCACGACGACGCACGACCTTGCAGTCACGGTGACGGGCCTTCGCCGACTTCAGGGAGGACAGGACTTTCATGGCATACCTCGGCGTAAACAGTAGTTGTTCGGGTGGAGCGTGGCCGCGATATGCGAAAGACAATCGGCAGTTGACGCTCGTTCAAGCCCGCCATTCTACCGGGCTTTTCCTCGTGGTTTCAAGTGGTTGCACAAAAGATCCCGCTCGGGGCGTCTGGCAGGGGCTAGAATGGCCTCTTCACACGCTCTGGGACCCCCATGAATCCACTCGCTCCCGTCCTGACCATCGACGGCCCATCCGGGGCCGGCAAGGGTACCATCAGCCGCATCATCGCGCGCAGGATGGGCTGGCATTACCTGGATTCGGGTGCGCTGTACCGGGCGGTGGGGGTGGCTGCAAGCTGGGCCGACATCGATACCTCCGATGCCTCGGCGCTGGTTCGTTGCACCTTCGACACCCACGTTCAGTTTGTCGAGCAGGGCGATGCCATGCGGGTCATGGTCAACGGCACCGATGCCACCGACGAGCTGCGCCTGGAGACCACCGGGGCGCTGGCCTCGGCCATTGCCGCCATTCCCGAGGTCCGGGCTGCGCTGAAGGAGCGCCAGCGCGCATTCAGGGAGCTGCCGGGCCTGGTCGCCGACGGCCGCGACATGGGTACGGTGATCTTCCCGGACGCCTCCTACAAGGTCTTCCTGACCGCCAGTGCCGAGGAGCGCGCCGAGCGCCGGCATAAGCAGTTGAAAGACAAGGGGGTTTCTGTTAACTTTGATGACCTCCTGCGCGAGATCATGGCCCGCGACGCCCGTGATGCTCAGCGTACCGTGGCGCCCCTGAAGCCGGCAGACGATGCTGTCCTCATCGACACCACAGGCATCGGCATCGATGATGTCGTTGCCAGAGTGATGGATCTGCTTCCGGTTCCGGCTGCCTGATCCGTTCGCGCGGGAGCACTGCCAGCAGCATCGGCGGTGGTCGCGCATAGCAGTGCTGTACCAGCTCCGTCGCGCAATGATGCGTGGCGGTTTTCCTACTACACACGACCTGCGTTTCCGGGGTCGACCAACAGGCGGGCGGTCGCCATTCCCCTGAAGGGGACGCCACCGACCCATGTGTCCAACAGAGTAAATCTAATGACCGAATCATTTGCCGAACTGTTTGAAGCCAGCCAGGCCAATCTGGCCAAGCTGAAGCCGGGCGCCATCGTCAGCGGTACCGTTGTTGAAGTCCGCGGCGACGTCGTGGTGATCAACGCTGGCCTGAAGTCCGAAGGCATCGTGCCGATCGAACAGTTCCGTAACGACGCTGGCGAAATCGACGTCGCCGAAGGCGACATCGTCAAGGTCGCCCTCGACTCGATCGAGAACGGCTTCGGCGAAACCGTCCTGTCGCGCGAGAAGGCCAAGCGCGCGATGGTGTGGGACGAGCTGGAAGAAGCGTTGGAAAAGAACGAAACCATCACCGGCCGCATCAGCGGCAAGGTCAAGGGTGGTTTCACCGTGGACATCAAGGATGTCCGCGCCTTCCTGCCGGGTTCCCTGGTCGATGTGCGCCCGGTGCGCGATCCGGCCTACCTGGAAGGCAAGGAGCTCGAGTTCAAGCTCATCAAGCTGGACCGCAAGCGTAACAACGTCGTGGTCTCGCGCCGCGCTGTCGTCGAAAGCGAGCACTCGGAAGAGCGCGAGCAGCTGATGGACAAGCTGCAGGAAGGCGCGATCCTGAAGGGTGTCGTCAAGAACCTGACCGACTACGGCGCATTCGTGGACCTGGGCGGTATCGACGGCCTGCTGCACATCACCGACATGGCGTGGAAGCGCGTGCGTCACCCGTCGGAAGTCGTGAACGTCGGCGACGAGCTGGACGTCCGCGTGCTGAAGTTCGACCGCGAGCGCAACCGCGTTTCGCTGGGCCTGAAGCAGCTGGGCGAGGATCCGTGGGACAACATCGGCCGTCGTTACCCGGCCAACAGCCGCGTCTTCGGCAAGGTCTCCAACGTCACCGATTACGGTGCGTTCGTTGAGATCGAGCCGGGCGTCGAAGGCCTGGTGCACGTCTCCGAGATGGATTGGACCAACAAGAACGTCAACCCGTCCAAGGTTGTCCAGGTTGGCGATGAAGTCGAAGTGATGGTGCTGGACGTCGATGAAGAGCGTCGCCGCATCTCGCTGGGCATGAAGCAGGTTGCCGCCAATCCGTGGGAAACCTTCGCTGCCACCCACAAGAAGGGTGACAAGGTCTCGGGCCAGATCAAGTCGATCACCGACTTCGGCATCTTCATCGGCCTGGACGGCGGCATCGATGGCCTGGTCCACCTGTCGGACATCAGCTGGAACACCACCGGCGAAGACGTCGTTCGCAACTTCAAGAAGGGCGATACCCTGGACGCCGTCGTCCTGGCTGTCGATCCGGAGCGCGAGCGCATCTCCCTGGGCGTGAAGCAGCTGGAGCAGGATCCGTTCGGCCAGTACATGGCTGCCAATCCGAAGGGCTCCAAGGTCGAAGGCGTGGTGAAGGAAGTCGACGCCAAGGGCGCGATCATCGAGCTGGCTGACGGCATCGAAGGTTACGTCTCGGCCCGCGACATCGCCAACGAGCGCGTTGACGACGCCACCCAGCACCTGAAGGTCGGCGACAAGGTCGAAGCCAAGTTCGTGGGCATGGACCGCAAGGGCCGTACCCTGCAGCTGTCGATCAAGGCCAAGGACGACGCGGAAATGCGCGAAGTGCTGGAGGAATACCAGTCCTCTTCGGCTTCCAGCGGCACCACCCAGCTGGGCGCGCTGCTGCGTGCACAGCTGAACGGCAACAAGTCCGAGTAATCGGCCTTACGCTGTTCGTTGTTTCCTGGACGGCCCGGGCATTGCCCGGGCCGTTTCAGGCTGAGATGCCCCTGATGTGAGCCGGTAATGACCAAATCCGAACTGATCGAAATCCTTGCGCGCCGCCAGGCGCACCTGAAGGCCGATGATGTCGATCTGGCGGTGAAGTCGTTGCTGGAAATGATGGGCGGATCGCTGTCCGCCGGGGATCGCATCGAAATCCGGGGTTTTGGCAGCTTCTCGCTGCACTATCGTCCGCCGCGCCTGGGTCGCAACCCGAAGACCGGCGAATCGGTTGCCCTGCCGGGCAAGCATGTCCCCCATTTCAAGCCGGGCAAGGAACTGCGCGAGCGGGTCAGCAGTGTGCTGCCGCTGGACGCCGATCCGGCCTGAGCCTTCCGTCGCGCCACCGCGTGCGAATCCAGCCGCGAGTCGGATAAGCTACGGACTCCTGCCACTGGAGCTGTCGCATGAAGGTTTTTCGTCTGCTGGTCCTGCTGGCGGTGCTGATCCTTGGATTGATCATCGGTGCGGTCAACATGACCGCGATGTCGATCAATCTGCTGTTTACCGAACTGCATACCTCGGTGGGCGTGGCCCTGATCGCTGCGCTGCTGGTCGGTGTCGTGGTTGGTGCCGGGCTGGTGCTGGTGAGCGTGGTCATTCCGCTCTACGGCCAGCTGCGCCGTGCCAACAAGTCCGCTGTCGCTTCGCCGGCACCGGTGGCTTCCCCGCAATCTTTTGATGGACGTTGATCGAAGATGGATTTCGTCACCGAGTGGTTCTGGTTCTTCCTGTTCGTTCCGCTGGCCGCACTGGCCGGGTGGGTGATCGGGCGGCGTGGTGGTCAACGCCACGGTGACAGCCAGGTCAGCCGCCTGTCGAGCACCTATTTCCGTGGCTTGAACTACCTGCTCAACGAGCAGCCGGACAAGGCCATCGAGCTGTTCCTGCACATCGCCGAGCTGGACAAGGAAACCTTCGAGACCCAGGTCGCGTTGGGCCACCTGTTCCGCCGCCGCGGTGAAGTCGACCGCGCCATCCGCCTGCACCAGGGTCTGGTCAACCGCCATGACCTGAGTGACGCGCAGCGCGTGCAGGCGCTGCTGGCGCTGGGCGAGGACTACATGAAGTCCGGCCTGCTGGATCGTGCCGAGACTGTGTTCACCGAGTTGGCGCAGCTGGATCAACGTGCACCGCAGGCGCTCAAGCACCTGATCGGTATCTACCAGGCCGAACGCGATTGGGAAAAGGCGATCGACAACGCCACCCGTTTCGAGGACGTCACCGGCGAGCCGATGGGCAAGCTGATCGGGCAGTTCGAGTGCGAGCTGGCCGAGCGGTTCCGCGGTGCCGGCAAGCTGGAAGAGGCGAGGGCAGCGATCGCCCGGGCCTATCAGGCCGATGCGATGTCGGTGCGCGCCGGTATCATCGAGGGCCGGCTGGAAACCGACGCGGGCAATCCGGAAGCTGCCGTGCGCGCCTTTGAGCGCGCCGCGCGCAACGATCCTGAGTACCTGCCGGAACTGCTGCCGGCGTTGATGCAGAACTATCGCAAGGTCGGCGACCTGGCCGGCGCACGTGCCTTCCTGTCGGAGATGACCGAGCATTACCGCGGCATTGCCCCGGTGCTGGCGTTGACCCGGCTGATGGAAGAGCAGGAGGGCGTGGCTCCGGCCCGTGCCTACCTCGGTCGCCAGCTCAAGGATCGGCCGTCGGTGCGGGGTGAGTCCGCGCTGATCGACCTGACCCTCGCCGAGGGGGCCGATTCCACCGCCACCCTGCATGACCTCAAGCACATCACCGACCAGTTGCTGGTGCGCAACCCGGCTTATCGCTGCACGCGCTGCGGCTTCGGTGCGCGTACCCACCACTGGCAGTGCCCGAGCTGCAAGGAATGGGGAACGGTCAAGCCGCTGCTGAACTACGCGGTGCTCTGATCCATGCCCTGGCTTGTGATGGGCGCGCTGCTGGGGCTCGCCCTGCTGAGTGCGTTGCTGACCTGGGCTGCACGCGGCTATGCACTGCGCCAGCAGTTGATGGACCAGCCCGGCGAACGCCGCAGCCATAGCGTCGCCACCCCGCGCGGTGGCGGCATCGCCATCGTCATCAGCCTGCTGGTGACGGCTGGCGTGGCCATCTGGGCCTGGCCCGAAAGCACGCCCAGTGTGCTGGTGGCCAGCCTTGGGCTGGTGCTGGTGGCCGGCATCGGCTGGTGGGACGACCACAGGCCCCTGCCGGCGATGCGTCGCTTGCTGGTGCATTTCATCGCTGCGGCGCTGCTGGCCGGCCTGGTCAAGGTGAACGGTGGCAGCTGGCTGTTGGCGGCGCTGGTGCTGCTGTTCACCGCCTCGCTGATCAACATCTGGAACTTCATGGACGGCATCAATGGCATTGCCGCCAGCCAGGCCGTCGTGGCGATGCTGGGGCTGGTGCCGGTGCTGCCGTGGCCGTACTCACTTGCCGCTGTGGCCCTGGGGCTGGCGTGCCTCGGATTCCTGCCGTTCAACTTCCCTCGGGCCCGGATCTTCATGGGCGATGTCGGAAGTGGCGCGCTGGGGTATGCGGTCGCCGCCGTGCTGGCGCTCGCCAGCGTGCGGACCGATATCAACTGGATGCTGCTGCTGGTACCGGTTTCGCCGTTCCTTGTGGACGCGGGCTTCACACTGCTGGCGCGCATCATTTCAGGACAACGCTGGATGGAACCCCATACCCAGCATGTCTACCAGCGCGCGGTGCAGGCAGGAGCCAGTCACCCCCAGGTGACAGGGATGTACTTTGCTTTGGGCCTGTTCAGTATTACAGTGTTCAATGTCTGCTCCAATTTGCAGCCGAGGTGGGAGGCTGCCGTGGCGATCGCGTGGTTCATCGCGCTGAGCGTCCTCTGGCTCCTCCTGCGCAATGGAATGCGCCACCGACAAGGAATTACCTGACTTATGGCTTCACCCTGGCGGGACAGAATCCTCGGCCTGATGCCGCGTTCGGCCATCGTCTGCCACGACCTCTTCATGGTCTGGGCATGCTGGCAGTTGCTCCATGCAGGGCGTTACTCGATCCTGCCCAACGCCCCGGCGCTACCTCTGTGGAACGTCGATACCACCCTGGTCCTGCTGCTGCAGGGCCTGGTGTTCTGGCGCGTGGGCCTGTACCGCGGCCTGTGGCGGTTCGCCAGCGTCAGCGACCTGCTGAACATCTTCAAGGCCAGCTTCATCGGAATGGTGGCCATCGTCCTGGTGCTGATGTGGAAGCGCTTCGACGGCGTGCCGATGTCGGTGCTGGTGATCTATCCGTTCGCGCTGTCGGCGCTGCTGGGTGCGCCGCGCCTTCTGTACCGGGCCTGGAAGGACTACCAGGCACTGCAGTCCGATTCCAGCGCCCGCCGCGTGCTGATCCTCGGCGCCGGCCAGGCCGCCGAAACGCTGGTCCGCGACCTGCGCCGTTCCGGCAACTTCGAGCCGGTCGGCCTGCTCGACGATGCACCCCACCTGCGTGGTGCCAAGCTGCAGGGCCTGCCGATCCTCGGCACCCTGGATGACGCACCGACGGTGGTCCGCGAGACTGCTGCCAAGCTGCTGGTCATTGCCATGCCGTCGCTGGATGCTGCGGGCATGCAGCGCGTCGTCGCGATCTGCGAAAGCACCGGCGTGCCGTTCCGTACCGTGCCCAAGCTCAGTGACATCCTGCAGGGCCAGTCGCTGCCGGGCCAGCTGAAGGAAGTGGCGATCGAGGACCTGCTGGGCCGCAAGCCGATCATGCCGGACTGGAACCTGATCCGCGGCTGGTTGGGCGGGCGCACCGTGATGGTCACCGGCGCCGGTGGTTCGATCGGCTCGGAGCTCTGTCGCCAGTGCGCGCGCCATGGTGCCGGCCGCATCATCCTGCTGGAAATCAGTGAACTGCTGTTGCTGACCATCGAAGGCGAGCTCCGTCGCAGCTTCCCCGATGTCGAGATCGAGGCAGTGCTGGGCGATTGTGGCGATCCGGCGGTGATTCGCTACGCGCTGTCGCTGCACCCGGTCGATACCGCTTTCCATGCTGCGGCCTACAAGCATGTGCCGGTGCTGGAGCGCCAGCTGCGCGAGGCGGTGCGCAACAACATCCTGGCGACCGAGAACGTGGCCCGCGCCTGCCTGGAGGCCCGCGTGGAGCACTTCGTGTTCATCTCCACCGACAAGGCGGTCGATCCGGTCAATGCGCTGGGTGCAAGCAAGCGCTACGCCGAGATGATCTGCCAGAGCCTGGACCAGAAGTCCACGCACACCCGTTTCGTCACGGTGCGCTTCGGCAACGTGCTGGCGTCGGCCGGCAGCGTGGTGCCGCTGTTCCGCGAGCAGATCCTGCGCGGTGGCCCGGTGACTGTCACCGATCCGGAAGTCAGCCGCTACTTCATGACCATCCCCGAGGCCTGCCAGCTGATCCTGCAGGCGGCCGCCTCGGCCTCGCATGGCGCGATCTACACCCTCGACATGGGCGAGCCGGTGCCGATCCGCGTGCTGGCCGAACAGATGATCCGCCTGACCGGCAAGCAACCGTACAAGGACATCCAGATCATCTATACCGGCTTGCGTCCGGGCGAGAAGCTGCACGAGACGTTGTTCTATTCGGACGAAGACTACCGCTCCACCGCACACCCGAAGATTCTCGAGGCCGGCGTGCGTGCATTCTCGCGGGATCTGGTGCTGGGCAACGTCCCGCGCCTGCGTGAGGCGATTGCCAGCTACGACACTGCCAGTATCCAGGAAATCCTGTTTGCGACGATGCCGGAATTCTCGCCAATCGAACAGGATGCTTACATTTCATCCGCTAAAGTCGTGCCTTTTCCGGCACGTGAGGCCAACAGGCACCAATGAGCAAGCGAATCCGCAAAGCAGTTTTCCCGGTGGCAGGGCTGGGGACACGTTTCTTGCCAGCAACCAAGACTGTGCCGAAGGAGATGCTCCCGATCATTGATCGGCCGCTGATCCAGTACGCCGTGGATGAGGCGATTGAAGCCGGCTGCGATACGCTGGTGTTCATCACCAACCGCTACAAGCACGCGGTCGCTGACTATTTCGACAAGGCCTACGAGCTGGAGCAGAAGCTCGAGCGCGCTGGCAAGCAGGAGCAGCTGGAGCTGATCCGCCACGTGCTGCCCAACGGCGTGCGCGCGATCTTCGTGACCCAGGCCGAGGCGCTGGGCCTGGGGCATGCCGTGCTGTGTGCCAAGGCGGTGATCGGCGACGAGCCCTTCGCCGTGCTGCTGCCCGACGACCTGATCTGGAACCGGGGTGCCGGTGCGCTGAAGCAGATGGCCGACCTCAATGAGGCCAGTGGTGCAAGCGTGATCGCCGTTGAAGACGTGCCGCATGACAAGACTGCCAGCTACGGCATCGTTGCCACTGATGCGTTCGACGGCCGCAAGGGTCGCATTTCGCAGATCGTGGAGAAGCCGAAGCCGGAGGACGCGCCGAGCGACCTGGCCGTGGTCGGCCGCTATGTGCTGAGCCCGAAGATCTTCGAACTGCTGGAGGCGACCGGCACGGGTGCCGGTGGCGAGATCCAGCTGACCGATGCGATCGCGGCGCTGCTGAAGACCGAAGAGGTCGATGCCTATCGCTTCGAGGGCACGCGTTTCGACTGCGGCACGCACCTGGGGCTGGTCGAGGCGACGATCCGCTTCGCGTTGGACAACCCGAAGCTGGCTGGCCCGGCGCGGGAGAAGCTGGCGGCGATGCTGGCGGAATAAGGTTTATCGAGCGCTCCGTGCAGCGCCTTGATTGATACGTGATGGGCGGGACGGGTGGGCCTTTGCAGGACACGCCGTAAACCCGTCCATGGGGGCTCGATGGCGCCATCCATGGCGCCAACGGTCCTGCAAAGGCCCACCCGTCCCGCCTGTCAGGTTTCCTGCGGGCGCGGACGGGAAGGGCGGAATCAAGGGCAAGAGCAAAAGCAAAAAAGGCAGCCATAGGCTGCCTTTTTTGCTTGTTGGGGTCAGATCCCTTTGCGCCGCAAAGGGCTCTGACCCCAGCCTTTACCCCTGCCTTTGCTCACCCCTCCGCCGCGCGGAATGATGAATGGCGCGGGTGAGTGAGGCTGGCCGGGACTGTCAGCGGCATGGATGCCGCTGCCAAGCCCCCAGGGACGGGTTCACGGCGTGTCCCGGGCAGCCTCACCCACCCGGGCCCCACAGCGAACCGAAACGTCCGCCGGCACGCCTTGAACCTTACAGCGCCTCGAAAATACCCGCCGCGCCCATGCCGGTGCCGATGCACATCGTCACCATGCCGTACTTCTGCTGGCGACGACGCAGGCCGTGCAGCAGGGTCGCGGTACGGATCGCGCCGGTCGCACCCAGCGGGTGGCCCAGGGCGATCGCGCCGCCCAGCGGGTTGACCTTGTCCGGATCAAGGCCGCAATCGCGGATCACCGCCAGCGACTGCGCGGCGAACGCTTCGTTGAGCTCGATCCAGTCCAGCTGGTCCTGGGTCAGGCCGGCCTGCTTCAGTGCCTTCGGGATCGCGGCGATCGGGCCGATGCCCATCACTTCCGGGCGCACGCCGGCCACCGAGAAGCTGACGAAGCGGGCCAGCGGGGTCAGGCCGTAGTCCTTGATCGCCTGCTCCGAGGCCAGCAGTACCGCGCCGGCGCCGTCGCTCATCTGCGACGAGTTGCCGGCGGTGACGGTGCCGCCGAACTGGCCGTTGCGGAACACCGGGCGCAGCTTGGCCAGGCCTTCGGCCGAGGAATCCGGGCGCGGGCCTTCGTCGGTGTCGGCGATCTTGTTGCGGGTGATGATGCGCTGGCCATCGGCCAGGTCCGGCAGGTGCGAGACGATCTCATAGGGGCTGATCTCGTCCTTGAATTCGCCGTTCTGGATCGCGGCCATGGCCTTCTGGTGCGAGGCCAGGGCGAAGGCGTCCTGGTCTTCGCGCGAGACCTTCCACTCTTCGGCGACCTTCTCGGCAGTGATGCCCATGCCGTAGGCGATGGCAACGTGGTCGTTGTCGAACACGCTCGGCGCCATGGCGATCTTGTTGCCCATCATCGGCACCATCGACATCGACTCGGTGCCGCCGGCCAGCATCAGGTCGGCGTTGCCCAGGCGGATCGCATCGGCGGCCTGTGCCACGGCCTGCAGGCCGGAGGAGCAGAAACGGTTCACGGTTTGCGCCGCGATGGTGTTTGGCAGGCCGGCCAGCAGCACGCCGATGCGAGCCACATTCATGCCTTGCTCGGCTTCCGGCATGGCGCAGCCGATGATGGCGTCATCGATGCGGTTGACGTCCACGCCCGGGGCCTGGGCGACGACACTGCGCAATACGTGCGCAAGCATGTCGTCGGGGCGGGTGTTGCGGAACATGCCCTTGGGCGCCTTGCCAACCGGGGTACGGGTGGCGGCGACGATGTAGGCGTCCTGGATTTGCTTGGTCATTGCAGTGATCTCTCGAATTTTTTAGCTGGAGTGCCGACCGACGGTCGGCACCCACCAGAAGCAGAGAAGTGCCGGCCAGAGGTCGGCACCCGCCATCAATCAGTTACGCAGCGGCTTGCCGGTCTTCAGCATGTGCGCGATGCGGGCCTGGGTCTTTTCCTGCTGGGCCAGTTCGACGAAGTGCTTGCGCTCCAGGGTCAGCAGCCACTCTTCGTCGACCAGGGTGCCGCGGTCGACCTTGCCGCCACACAGGACGGTGGCGATGCGCTCGGCGATCTCGTAGTCGTACGGGCTGATGAAACGGCCTTCCAGCATGTTGACCAGCATCATCTTGAAGGTGGCGATACCCACGTCACCGGCGACCTGGATGCGGCGTGCCGGCAGCGGCGGACGATAGCCCGCCTCGGCCAGGGCACGCGCTTCGGCCTTGGCGATGTGCAGGGCCTCGTAGCTGTTGAACACCACCTTGTCGGTGCTGCGCAGCAGGCCCAGTTCCTTGGCGTTGACCGCGGAGTTGGAGACCTTGGCCATTGCCACGGTTTCGAAGGTCTTCTTCAGTTCGGCGAACACGTCGCCGCCTGGGCCCGCGGCCTGCGAGGCGCGCACGGCCAGTTCCTTCAGGCCGCCGCCGGCCGGCAGCAGGCCGACACCGGCCTCGACCAGGCCGATATAGCTTTCCAGGAAGGCCACGGTCTTGGCGCTGTGCATCTGGAACTCGCAGCCGCCACCCAGGGCCAGGCCGCGCACGGCCGCAACCACCGGGACCAGCGAGTACTTGATGCGCTGGCTGGTGCGCTGGAAGTTGGCCACCATCTCTTCGAACTGGTCGACCTTGCCGGCCTGCAGCAGACCGAGCGCGCCGGCCAGGTCGGCACCGGCGGAGAAGGGTTCCTTCTGCTGCCAGATCACCAGGCCCTGGAAGTCCTTCTCGGCGCGGCTGACGCATTCCTGCAGGCCGTCCAGCACCTGGTCGGACACGGTGTTCATCTTGGTCTTGAAGCTGACCACCGCGATGCCATCACCGTCGTGCCACATGCGCAGGCCGTCGTTCTCGAACACGGTCTCACCCGGCGCGAACTTTTCGCCCAGCAGCGGATCCGGGAAACGCTGGCGCTGGTACACCGGCAGCGACGAGCGCGGCAGCTTGGCGTTGCGCGACGGGCTGTAGCTGCCCTCGGCGGCGTGCACGCCATCGCGGCCATCGAACACCCAGTCCGGCAGCGGGGCGTTGCTCATGCTCTTGCCGGCGACGATGTCATCGGCAATCCACTGCGCGACCTGCTTCCAGCCGGCGGCCTGCCAGGTTTCGAACGGGCCCAACGACCAGCCGTAGCCCCAACGGATGGCCAGGTCGACGTCGCGCGCGGTCTCGGCGATGTCGGCCAGGTGGTAGGCGCTGTAGTGGAACAGGTCGCGGAAGGTCGCCCACAGGAACTGCGCCTGCGGGTGCTGGCTCTCGCGCAGCTTGGCGAACTTCTCGGCCGGGTTCTTGATCTTCAGGATCTCGACCACTTCCGGTGCAGCGGCGCGGTCAGCCGGGCGGTAGTCCTGCTTCTCCAGGTCCAGCACGACGATGTCCTTGCCGACCTTGCGGAAAATGCCGGCACCGGTCTTCTGGCCCAGCGCGCCCTTGGCGATCAGCGCATCCAGCCACTTCGGCGACTTGAAGAACTCATGCCACGGGTCGTCCGGCAGGGTGTCGCCCATGGTCTTGACGACGTGGGCCATGGTGTCCAGGCCGACCACGTCGGAGGTGCGGTAGGTGGCCGACTTCGGGCGGCCGACCAGCGGGCCGGTCAGGCCGTCCACTTCATCGAAGCCCAGACCGAACTGCTGGGTGTGGTGGATGGTGGACAGAATCGAGAACACGCCGATGCGGTTGCCGATGAAGTTCGGGGTGTCCTTGGCATACACCACGCCCTTGCCCAGGGTGGTGACCAGGAATGCTTCCAGGCCTTCCAGCACGGCGGCGTCGGTGGTGGTGGCCGGGATCAGCTCGGCCAGGTGCATGTAGCGCGGCGGGTTGAAGAAGTGCACGCCGCAGAAGCGGTGGCGCAGCTGCTCGGGCAGCACGTCGGCCAGCTTGTTGATGCCCAGGCCCGAGGTGTTGGAAGCGAGCACCGCGTGGTCGGCCACGAACGGCGCGATCTTCTTGTACAGGTCCTGCTTCCAGTCCATGCGCTCGGCGATGGCCTCGATGATCAGGTCGCAGTCCTTCAGCTGCTCCAGGCCGGACTCGTAGTTGGCCGGGGTGATGGCTTCGGCCAGCGACTTGCTGGCCAGCGGTGCCGGGCTCAGCTTGCCCAGGTTGGCGATCGCCTTCAGCACGATGCCGTCGGCCGGGCCTTCCTTGGCGGGCAGGTCGAACAGCACGGTGTCGACGCCAGCGTTGGTGAGGTGGGCAGCGATCTGGGCACCCATGACGCCGGCACCCAGCACGGCGGCGCGGCGGACTAGCAGGGAATTGGACATGGTGTAGGGCCTTTGTTGGTCAGCAGTTACTGGGTGGAATCAAAGGGAAGCGGGCAGGGCGCTGGCGCGAGCGGCGGCGCGGAACCCGGCTTCGGCGAAATGGATCAGTTCGTGGGCGGCATGGGCACGATGCGCCGCTTCGGTGACACCGGCGGGACGCTTGATCAGCCCGAAGTCGGCCATGGCATAGGTGAGCGAGCCGGCGAGGAAGTCCAGGCGCCAGTACAGCTCTTCCTTGCTCAGGCCGGGCACGCACTCGCCGATGGCCTTGCCGAACGCACGCAGCACGTGGCCGTAGTGGTCGGACAGGAACTTGCGCAGGTTGTCGTTCTTCTCGGCGTAGGCGCGGGCGATCACGCGCACGAAGGCGCCGCCGTTCTGGCGGTCCTGGGCCAGTGCCAGCGCCGGCTCGACGAAGGCGGCCAGCACCGGGCGGAGCTGCCCGGGGTGGTCGCTGCGGGCGCGTTCGAGCTGGGACAGGCGGGCGCCGGTCATCTCGTCCATGCGGCGGCGGAACACCTCGTTGACCAGGTTTTCCTTGGAGCCGAAGTGGTAGTTGACCGCAGCAATGTTGACGTCGGCCTGGCTGGTCACCTGGCGCAGCGAAGTGCCGGCGAAGCCGTGCTGTGCGAACAGCTCCTCAGCCGCGCCGAGGATGCGGTCCTTGGTCGAGAAGTGGGCGGGTTTAGCCATCGGCGGGCGGACCTTAATCAAACGATTGTTTGATACTAGGACCAGACGGTGGCGTATGGCATTTTGCAGTGCAGCAAAAATGCCCGGAGCGGTCAGAACCCGCTCAGGTGGGTGAATGGGCGCAAAGGGCAGTGCCGGCCGCTGGCCGGCAACGGCGGGCAGCCTATAGGACGCCAGCCTGCCGGCCAGCGGCCGGCACTACCACCCTGCCGCTTTATCTTTTACAATTCGCCTACGTTTATCAGGCTAAGCCCGCGTCCCGACGCGGGTTTTTTTCATGTTACCCTTCGGGCCATCCGCGGCCCGATTCCATTGGAGACATCCCATGGCGCTGGAGCGCACCCTTTCGATCATCAAGCCGGACGCCGTTGCCAAGAACGTCATCGGCGAAATCTACGCCCGCTTCGAGAAGGCCGGCCTGAAGGTCGTGGCCGCCAAGTACAAGCAGCTGTCGCGCCGTGAAGCCGAAGGCTTCTACGCCGTGCACCGCGAGCGTCCGTTCTTCAACGCGCTGGTCGAGTTCATGATCTCCGGCCCGGTGATGATCCAGGCCCTGGAAGGCGAGAACGCCGTCCTGGCCCACCGCGACCTGCTGGGCGCCACCAACCCGAAGGAAGCCGCTGCGGGCACCATCCGCGCCGACTTCGCCGAATCCATCGATGCCAACGCCGCCCACGGCTCGGACTCGGTCGAGAATGCC
The DNA here is from genome assembly GCF_056481725.1 of Stenotrophomonas sp. 85239_Sma. Classification (NCBI taxonomy): domain Bacteria; kingdom Pseudomonadati; phylum Pseudomonadota; class Gammaproteobacteria; order Lysobacterales; family Lysobacteraceae; genus Stenotrophomonas; species Stenotrophomonas sp. 85239_Sma. Next base: position 1,881,593 of record NZ_CM151163.1, read on the forward strand.
GCGATTGAAATCGCCTACTTCTTCGCCGCTACCGAAGTCGTTTCGCGCTGAGAGTAATGCCGTGAACGAGGTCGTACAGTCCCCCGCCATCCAGCCGCTGCCGAAGTCGGCACCCACGGCTGGCAAGCAGAACCTGCTCGACCTCGATCGCGCGGGCCTGGAGAAGTTTTTCGTCGAGGTTCTCGGCGAGAAGAAGTTCCGTGCCCACCAGGTGATGAAGTGGATCCACCATCGCTACGTCACCGACTTCGATGAAATGACCGACCTCGGCAAGGTCCTGCGCGCCAAGCTGCAGGCCCATGCCGAGGTGCTGGTTCCGAACATCGTGTTCGACAAGCCCTCCGCCGACGGCACCCACAAGTGGCTGCTGGCGATGGGCGTGGATGGCAAGAACGCCATCGAGACCGTGTACATCCCCGACAAGACCCGCGGCACGCTGTGCGTGTCCTCGCAGGTCGGCTGCGGCCTGAACTGCACGTTCTGCTCTACCGCCACCCAGGGCTTCAACCGCAACCTGACCACCGCCGAGATCATCGGCCAGGTGTGGGTTGCCGCACGCCACCTGGGCAACGTGCCGCACCAGATGCGCCGCCTCACCAACGTGGTGATGATGGGCATGGGCGAGCCGCTGATGAATTTCGACAACGTCGTGCGCGCCATGAGCGTGATGCGCGACGACCTGGGCTACGGCCTGGCCAACAAGCGCGTGACCCTGTCGACCTCCGGCCTGGTGCCGCAGATCGACCGCCTGTCCGCCGAAAGCGACGTGTCGCTGGCAGTGTCGCTGCATGCGCCGAACGACGCGCTGCGCGAGACCCTGGTGCCGCTCAACAAGAAGTACCCGATCGCCGAGCTGATGGCTTCGTGCGCGCGCTACCTGCGCGCCAACAAGCGCCGCGAGTCGGTCACCTTCGAATACACCCTGATGAAGGGCATCAACGACAAGCCCGAGCATGCCCGCGAATTGGCCCGCCTGATGCGCCAGTTCGACAACGCGGTGCAGGCCAAGGATTCGGGCAAGGTCAACCTGATTCCGTTCAACCCGTTCCCGGGCACCCGCTACGAGCGTTCGGAAGAAGCACACATCCGCGCCTTCCAGAAGATCCTGCTCGACAGCAACGTGCTGACGATGGTCCGCCGCACCCGTGGCGACGACATCGACGCCGCCTGTGGCCAGCTCAAGGGCCAGGTGATGGACCGCACCCGCCGCCAGGCGGAGTTCAACAAGACGCTGCAGGCGGGGAAGGGGAGCGATGCCGCGGCCTGACCGCCTCTGGCTGGTTCTGTTCGCAGGCGTGCTGGCCGTTGCGGTCGGCGGCTGCAAATCCCATCCCAAGGCCAAGCTCGGCCCGAGCCAGGCGCCGGTCTATTCGGTGGGTGACCCGGAAAGCGTGCGGCGCGAAGTGCGCTGGCGCGACCTGTTGACCCTGGCGACCCGCGACATGCAGGTCGGCAATCTCGACGCCGCCGAGCGCAAGGTACGCGAAGCGCTGAAGCTGGCGCCCGAGGCCCCCGATGCGCTGGTGCTGCAGGCTGGCATCGACGACCGCCGTGGCCGCACCCGCCAGGCGGGAGAGAACTTCCGCAAGGCCGCCGAGCTGGCGCCGCAGCGCGGAGACGTGCTCAACAACTACGGTGCCTGGCTGTGCCAGCAGGGCCAGGCGACCGAATCACTGGTCTGGTTCGATCGGGCGCTGCAGGCGCCGGGCTATGCCACCCCGGGCGAGGCGCAGGCCAATGCCGGCAGCTGCGCACTGGACGCGGGCCAGCTTGAGCGTGCCGAACGCGACCTGCGTGCGGCCCTCGTCGCGGCGCCGGCCAACCCGGTCGCGCTGGAGACGATGGCCCAGCTGAGCTTCCGCCAGGGCCGCTACATGGAGGCCCGGGCCTTCGCCGAACGTAGGATTGCGGCTGCACCCGCAACGCGTTCCGTGTTACAACTTGCGTCTCAAATCGAAGCGAGGCTGGGCGATCGGGCGGCATCTGATCGCTATCTGCAGCGGATTCGACAGGAATTTCCGCAGGAAGCGGGCTCCTAACTCCAGGGTTGATGCATTGTGATTGATGACCAGACTGTGAGCGCTCTCGAGACTGCGGCCGGCTGCGGCACCCGCCTGCGCCAGGCCCGTGAAGCGGCCGGACTGACCCTCGAAGATGTCGGCTCGCGCCTGCGCATGCCGGTCCAGGTGGTCAAGTCGCTGGAAGAGGAACAATGGCAGAAGCTGGGGGCGCCGGTATTCGTGCGCGGCCAGCTGCGCAGCTACGCGCGCCTGCTGGACGTGGACGTGGGCCAGCTGCTGGAACAGGCCCAGGTCGGCCCGGTGGTTCCGCCCACCCTGGTCAGCCATACCCATACCCCGCGTGCGCGCCGCATCGCCGAGAACCTCGGCCGGCGCGCGCTGTACGTCGGCATCACTGCAGTGCTGGCGGTGCCGGTGTGGTTCGCCACCCGTGGCCATTTCGACGACAGCGCGACCCCGTCGCCGAGCACCGCCTCGTTGGACGTGATCCCGGCCGCCGTGCCGGTCGCCCCGTCCGCGGCCGGGGCCGAGGCTGTCGCGCCGGCAGAAGCGACCACTGCCCCGGCCAACAAGCCGGCGGCTACCCCGTACGTGGCCTCGCTGGCCCCCGTGCCGCGCCCGGCGCCGGCCCCGGCGGCTTCCGGCAATGCGCTGGAAATGCAGTTCAGCGGCGACAGCTGGGTCGACATCGGCGGCCCGGACGGCAGCACCGTCGAGAAGGCGCTGATCAAGTCCGGCGAGACCCGCAGCTTCACGCCGGGCCAGGTGACCCGGGTGACCTTGGGCAACGCCTCGGCGGTCCAGGTTCAGCAGAACGGCGCTATCGTCGATCTGACCCCCTACCAGCGAGCCAACGTGGCACGCTTTCAGGTATCCTCTGAAGGCTCCGTAGTCCCGGTTTCGCACTGAGGCGCGGTTTCACCACCTTCGATTAAACCCAATGGTCCCTCCCGATGGGCGGGGCGAGAGTACGCATGGCGATCGACGATCTGCTCGACGAGCACGAACAAAGTGAACGCGTCCGCAGCTGGCTGCGGAAGAATGGCGCCAGCATCCTCGGTGGCGTAGTCATCGCCATCGGTGCCATTGCCGGCTGGCAGTGGTACCAGAAGGATCAGGGCGGCAAGATGGCTGCGGCCAATGTCGAGTACCAGAAGGCCCTGCAGGGCCTGCAGCAGAACAAGCTTGACGACGCCGCCAAGGCGGTCAAGGCGCTCGAAGCCGGCCCGTCCAGCATCTACGGCGACCTCGCGGCGCTGCAGCTGGCCAAGGCCCAGGTCGACGCCGGCAAGAACGAAGAGGCACTGGCTACCCTGCGCAATGTGAAGGTCGAAGGCGACCTGCAGCGCGTGGTCGACCAGCGTGTGGCCCGCCTGCTGGTGGCCACCGGCAAGAGCGACGAGGCGATCAAGCTGCTGGGCAGCGCCACCGACAGCAGCAGCCTGGAAATCCATGGTGATGCGCTGATGGCGCAGGGCAAGCGTGACGACGCCCGCGCACAGTACGAGAAGGCGCTGAAGACGCTGGATGTGGCAGCGCCGCAGCGGCGCCTGCTGGAAACCAAGGTTATGGACGCCGGCGGCACCGTCGCCGCCCCTGCGGAGTCGGTTTGATGAGTCAGAAGGTCATGATCACCCGCGTCGCCACCGTGCTCCTGATGGGCATGGCCCTGACCGGCTGCAGCACCATGAAGGGCTGGTTCGCCGGCAAGGACGCGGCCGCGAAGAAAGCACAGGAACCGGCTGAGCTGGTCAAGTTCGAGCCCACCCTGAAGGTCAGCAAGGCCTGGTCGGTCAACCTCGGCAAGGGCGAGCGCCGCATCGGCGTGCGCCAGGGTCCGGCAGTGGCCAACGGCCACGTGTTCGCCGCGGCGATCACCGGTGGCGTGCACGCCATCGACCTGCAGACCGGCAAGAAGGTCTGGACCTGGGAGCCGAAGAAGGAAAAGAAGAAGGCCAAGCTGCGCCTGTCCGGCGGCCCGGGTGTCGGTGAGAACCTGGTCGTGATCGGCACGCTGGATGGCCAGGTCATCGCCCTGGATATCAACGATGGCAGCGAGAAGTGGCGTGCCCGTGTCCCGGGTGAAGTCATTGCCGCGCCGGCCGTTGCCCAGGGCATGGTCTACGTGCGCAGCAACGACGGTCGCATCACCGGCTTCGATGCCGGCAACGGCACCCAGAAGTGGTTCAACCCGAGCGAACTGCCGGCGCTGACCGTGCGCGGCAACGCGCCCGTGGTGACTGGTCCGGGCGTGCTGTTCATCGGCAAGGACGAGGGCGCGGTTGCGGCCCTGGCCCAGCAGGATGGCCGCACCCTGTGGGAACAGACCCTCGGCAACGGCGAAGGCCGCACCGAGCTGGAGCGCATGGCGGACGTCGACGGTGCTCCGGTGCTGGAGGGCAACACCCTCTACGTGAGCAGCTTCAAGAACCAGACCATGGCCATCGAAGGCCCGACCGGTCGCCCGCTGTGGGCGCGCGACCATGGCGGTGCCGGTGGCGTGGCGGTGTCGTCGGGCAATGTGTTCGTCACCGACAACAAGGGCGGCGTGTTCGGCCTGGACAAGGCCAGCGGCGCGGCGATGTGGTCGCAGACCGCGCTGGCCCGTCGTTCGCTGACCGGCCCGGCGCTGCACGGCGACTACGTGGTGGTCGGCGACTACAAGGGATACGTGCACTGGCTGCAGGCGTCCGATGGTGCGATGGCGGCACGGGCAAAAAGTGGCGGCGACGCCCTGCTGGCCCAGCCGGTCGTCGCAGACGGGGTGCTGCTGGTGCAGAACGTTGATGGCAAGCTGACCGCCTTCCGGTTGGCAAATTAAAAATTGGAGTAATCGCGATGCTGCCTTTGGTCGCCCTGGTTGGACGGCCGAATGTCGGCAAGTCGACTATTTTCAATGCGCTTACGCGCACCCGTGACGCGCTGGTCCATGACCAGCCCGGCGTCACCCGCGACCGCAACTACGGTGTCTGCCGTCTGGACGAGGACAATCATTTCCTGGTTGTCGACACCGGCGGTATCGCGGAAGAGGAAGAGGGTCTGGCAGGGGCTACCACCCGCCAGGCCCGTGCCGCTGCGGCGGAAGCCGACCTGATCCTGTTCGTGGTCGACGCCCGTGAGGGTACCTCGGCGATGGACGACGAGATCCTGGCCTGGCTGCGCAAGCTGTCGCGCCCGACGCTGCTGTTGATCAACAAGATCGACGGCACCGACGAGGACACCGTGCGTTCGGAGTTCGCCCGTTACGGTTTCGGCGAGATGCTGACCGTCTCGGCCGCGCATCGCCAGGGCCTGGATGACCTGCTGGACGAAGTGATCCAGCGCCTGCCGGAAGAAGGCAGCGGCGAAGAGCTGGACAACGATCCGAACCGCATCCGCATCGCCTTCGTCGGCCGCCCGAACGTGGGCAAGTCGACCCTGGTCAACCGCATCCTCGGCGAGGAGCGCATGATCGCCTCCGACGTACCGGGCACCACCCGCGACTCGATCGCGGTGGACCTGGAGCGTGATGGCCGCGAATACCGCCTGATCGATACCGCCGGCCTGCGCCGGCGTTCGCGCGTGGACGAGGTCGTCGAGAAGTTCTCGGTGGTCAAGACCATGCAGTCGATCGAACAGTGCCAGGTGGCCGTGCTGATGCTCGACGCCACTGAAGGCGTGACCGACCAGGACGCCACCGTGCTCGGTGCCGTGCTCGACGCCGGCCGTGCGCTGGTGATCGCCATCAACAAGTGGGATGGCCTGACCGAGTACCAGCGCGAGCAGGCCGAGACCATGCTGTCGCTGAAGCTGGGCTTCGTGCCGTGGGCCGAGTCCGTGCGCATCTCGGCCAAGCATGGCTCTGGCCTGCGCGAGCTGTTCCGTGCGGTGCATCGCGCGCACGAATCGGCGAACAAGACCTTCACCACCAGCGAAGTGAACAAGGCGCTGGAAGTGGCCTACGAGACCAACCCGCCGCCGACCATCCGCGGCCATGTCTCCAAGCTGCGCTACGTGCACCCGGCCGGTTCCAATCCGCCGACCTTCATCGTGCACGGCACGCGCCTGAAGGAGCTGCAGGAATCGTACAAGCGCTACCTGGAGAACTTCTTCCGCAAGCGCTTCAAGCTGATCGGCACGCCGGTGAGCTTCATCTTCCGCGAGGGTACCAACCCGTACGAGGGCAAGAAGAATGTCCTCACCGAGCGGCAGGTCAAGGCCAAGCGGCGCTTGATGAAGCACGTCAAGGGCAAGTGATGCAGGAAAAGGCGACCGCAGGGCCGCCTTTTTCGTTTGTGATAGTGCCGGCCAGCGGCCGGCCGGCACTACCCCACGTCTACAGATCTCGATCATGGCGAACTGCTGCGACGAGCGCGGCAATGCGGCAACGCGCATGGCATGCCTCGGCCGCGCCGCGATGTTGAAGCCGGTTGCGCCTGGCGTGTGGCAGGGATCGATTCCGGCAGCTGCACCTGCCCCGTGATGCTTGCCCAGACCAGGGTCGTACCCAGTGCACCTGCCAGGTACGCCACCGACACCGCCCCGATCAGCAGGCCCGCGGCATGCTCCAGCCATGGAAGGAGTCGGCAACACCCCTGTGCCCAGCGCGGTTGGCTGCCGAGCCACGCCATCAGCAGGCCGAGCGACAGCGCGACGCCACTCAGGCAGGCCACGTAAGCAACCTTGGCGCCAGAGTCGGCGACGAGGCCGGTAACCAGGGCTGCAATCGCGAACTGCAGCATCCAACTGTTGCTGCTGGCGAGGGCCAGCAGGCATCCTGCTTCGGCGTGCGGCCAACGGGAGCGGGCGCGCAGGCCCCAAGGCATCTGCAGGGAAAGCGGAGAGAAAGGGGTCAAGCCTGCGTCGCGCAGGCACATGCCCGCCAGGCGCAGCAGCAGGAGGCAGCCCGCGCACTGCATCGCCAGCGTCCACAGGCCGCGGTTTGCCAGCATGCCCGCTGCAATGAAAGCCGTGGCACAGATGACGCCCGTACCGATGGCGATACCGAACGACGCGGCCATGGCGGCGTGCCCGCCCGCGCCCATCGCGGTGCGCAGGATCTTCGTGTGATGCGAAGCAGGCAGGAGCATGGCGAAACCGTACAGCACCGCGACGATGAAGAACTGCTGCACGTAAACCTGCCACTGACCTACAGAAAGTGCAGAGTGTGGGCGGGTGTGAACGCGCGGTATTGAATGCCGTTGCGACAGGCGCGAATCGCCGGCATCAGCCGGCCCAAAGCGACACGACGATCCATAGCGCCAGTGCGATCATCAGAAGCCCTGCGGCCCGCTCCAGCCAGGGCAGGGCGCGTGCGAACCGACGCAGCACCCACGGGTGGCCGACCAGCGCGGCTACCAGCAGATCCCAAAGCAGGACGATGCCGAACATCCACGCGCCATAGAAGAATTTCGTTGCGGCGCTGGCCTGCGGGCCGTTGAGCATTGCCGCCAACGTTGCGTAGAACAGCGCATTCTTCGGGTTCAGCAGCGCAGACAGGGCGCCCAGCCCTGCCGCCTTCCACCATCCATGTGCACCGCCCGCTGGCGATCCGGCGGCAGCTTCAGATGCCTGCAGCGTCGTCGAACCCGCATGGCGCAGGAACAGCGTGCCGAGGTACAACAGGAACCCGCAGCCCGCCAACTGCACCGCAATGAACTCTGCGCCGCCCGCGCGCAGCATGGCCATCCCAGTGAAGGCCGCCACGATGAAGACGCCGTTGCCGACGGCGATGCCTGCGCAGGCGCCACTGGCGGTGCGCCAGCCAGAGGTGATCGCGGTGCGTGCAACGAGGAAGAAATCGGGGCCGGGTGATAGCAGGGCGAGAAAATGTACGGTGGCGATGACCAGAAACTGTTCCATCGGGTCCGGCGGAGGCTGGCTGGGGCGCCAGTGTGAGGATGTGCCGCGCGGTGGTATTGAACGTTATTGCAGGCTCAGCGCCGGTACTGGCCCGGGGTCGCACCGGCGTGGGCCTTGAAGACCCGCTGGAAATGACTCTGGTCGGCAAAGCCCAGCGCATGCGCGACCACGGCCAGCGCCTGCCCTTCGCGCAGCCGTCGGCGGGCCTCCTGGATGCGCTGGTCGATCTGCCAGGCGTGTGGGGTCAGGCCCGTGGCACGTCGGAAGGCGCGGATCAGCTGGTAGCGGCTCATGCCTGCCAGCGATGCGAGCTCCTGCAGGGCCGGAGTGTGTTCGAGCCGCTGGCGCAGAACGTCCATCACCGGCTGCACCCGCTGCTGTAGTGCGGCATCTTCAGGCGGGCCGGCGACGGCTACACCATCGTGCTCATCCAGATCGCCGACGAACGCGATAAGGGCCGCTTCCTTGACGCTGACCGGATCGTCGGAGAACAGCGTCTCGTTGAGCTGGCAGTACTGCTGGTAGCGCGGGCGATGGTGGGAAATCCGGATGGGTTCCTGCTGCCAATCGGGTCCGGGCAGGCCGTCATACTCGGCGCGGACTTCGGCCATCCAGCGCGCATCCAGGTGCAGCATCTGGTAGCTCCAGCGCTGGCCGGGCAGGGGGTTGCAGGCATGCACGCGGCCTGCGGGTACGCCGACCAGATTGCCGGGCTGCAGCAGGCGCGGTCCTTCCGCCGCGCCGGTGAACACGCTGCTGCCAGCGTCCACGGCGCCGATCGAGAAGGTGTCGTGGCTGTGCGGGCGATGGCAGGCGCGGCTGTCGCACGCCCGTCGGCTTTCGACGAAGGGCATGCGCGGGTCACGCCAGAATTCGGTGGCAGAGCGCATGCAGCGGTTCCGGGAGGCAGGGGGCAACGCCCGCATGGTGCCATGTTCGGGGCAAGGCGCGTCGAGTGTGTCTGCGCGATAATGCAGCCATGAGCATCCACGAGCTTTCCCCCGCACAGGCACGCGAGCGCTTGGCCCACGGCGCCATGCTGATTGATGTGCGCGAGGCGCATGAACGGGCCGGGGGCATGGCCGAGGGCGCGCGCGGCGTGGCCAAGGGCGAGCTGCAGGCCGACCCGGTTGCGCATCTGCCGCGACTCGACCAAGAGATTCTGCTGATCTGCCAGAGCGGCAAACGCTCGGCCGATGCCGCGCAGTTCCTGCTGGAGGCCGGCTACACCCACGTCGCTTCCGTGACGGGCGGTACCGTGGCCTGGCGCGAGCAGTCGCTGCCGCTGGTGCAGCCGCTGGCCAGCGCCGCCGACCGTGACTTCTTTGATCGCTATTCGCGGCATTTGCTGCTGCCGCAGGTGGGTGAGGCGGGCCAGCGCACGCTGCAGCAGTCGCGCGTGCTGGTGCTGGGGGCGGGCGGGCTGGGTGCGCCGGCTGGTTTCTATCTGGCCGCCGCCGGGGTAGGGCACCTGCGCTTCGCCGACCACGACCGGGTGGAGCGCAGCAACCTCCACCGGCAGATCGTGCATACCGAAGCCAGTGTCGGCCAGCTCAAGGTCGATTCGGCGCGCGAGCGGCTGCTGGCGCTGAACCCGTCGATCGAGGTCGAGGCGGTGCCGGAACGGGTCACGTCCGAGAACGTGGATGCGTTGCTGGAGGGCGTGGACGTGGTGCTGGATGGGTCGGACAACTTCCCGCTGCGCTACCTGCTCAACGACGCCTGCATCAAGCACGCTAAGCCACTGGTGTATGCCGCCATCGAGCGCTTTGACGGCCAGGTTAGCGTGTTTGACGCCGGCCGCCAGCGTGGCGTGGCGCCGTGTTACCGCTGCCTGTTCCCGGAGCCGCCGCCGCCGGAGTTCGCGCCGAATTGTTCTGAGGCCGGTGTGCTGGGGGTGCTGCCCGGCCTAGCCGGCGTGCTGCAGGCCACCGAGGTGCTGAAGCTGCTACTGGGCATCGGCGAGCCGCTGGTGGGGCGCCTGCTGCGCTTCGATGCGCTGGGCATGCGCTTCCGCGAGACCGGCATCCGGCCGGACCCGCACTGCCCGGTGTGCGCGCCGGGCGTGCCGTTCCCGGGGTATATCGATTACGCCGCGTTCTGCCGGGGTGGCTGAATCCGGCCGGGGAGTGCATTGGTGGATGCCGACCTTGATGGGCGCTCTTGTGCCAACCAAGGTTGGCACCTACCGAAGCGGGTGCATGGTTGGCACCCAACGAAGCGGGTGCATGGTTGGCACCTACCGAAGCGGGTACATGGTTTCGGGATGATGTTGGGGTCTGTCCCCGGCATCGTTCCACCTCCAAGACAATCCGGCGCAACATGCGTGCTATTGCCGTCATCGGCATTGCTCTATTGTTGAGCTCGATTCTGGATCTTGGGGAAAGCACCGCATGGCGGTAGAAGCAGCGACCAGCGAGCTGGTCAAGGTCGTGGCCCTGTTGGGCGCGGCGGTGGTGATGGTGCCCTTGTTCCGCCGGGCCGGCCTGGGCTCGGTGCTGGGCTACTTCGCCGCTGGCCTGGCGATCGGACCGTTCGGGCTGGGCTGGTTCTCCGACCCGCAGGCGATCCTGCATACCGCCGAACTCGGCGTGGTGATGTTCCTGTTCGTGATCGGCCTGGAGATGCGGCCCTCGCACCTATGGAGCCTGCGCAAGGAAATCTTCGGACTGGGCACGCTGCAGATCGTCACCTGTGCGGTAGTGCTGACCAGCATCGCCAAGCTGTTCGGGTTGCCGTGGCAGGTGGCCTTCATCGGCGCTACCGGCTTCGTGCTGACCTCCACCGCGGTGGTGATGCAGCTGTTGGCCGAGCGCGGCGACATCGCGTTGCCGTCGGGGCAGAAGATCGTCTCCATCCTGCTGTTCGAAGACCTGCTGATCGTGCCGTTGCTGGCGCTGGTGGCGTGGATGGGCCCGAGTGCAGGCAGTGCAGACGGCGAAGGCTCGCGCTGGCTGTCGGTGGCGATGGGTGTTGGTGCCATCGTCGGCCTGGTGCTGGTTGGCCGCTTCCTGCTCAACCCGCTGTTCCGCGTGCTGGCCGAATCGAAGGCGCGCGAAGTGATGACCGCCGCCGCGCTGCTGGTGGTGCTGGGCGCGGCGCTGCTGATGCAGCTGTCCGGCCTGTCGATGGCGATGGGCGCGTTCCTGGCCGGCGTGCTGCTGAGCGAATCGACCTTCCGCCACCAGATTGAAGCGGACATCGAGCCGTTCCGCGGCATCCTGCTCGGCCTGTTCTTCCTCAGCGTGGGCATGGCGCTGGACCTGGGCGTGGTGGCTGGCAACTGGCAGCTGATCCTCGGCCTGGTGCTGGCGCTGATGGCAGCCAAGGCGCTGTGCATCTACGTGGTGGCGCGCATCATGGGCAGCGACCACGCGCAGGCGCTGGACCGTGGCGTGCTGATGGCGCAGGGTGGCGAGTTCGCCTTCGTGCTGTTCTCCGCCGCCGCATCGGCCGGCGTGATCGACCTGGAGATCAATGCCAACTTCACCGCCGTAGTGGTGCTGTCGATGGCGCTGACTCCGCTGGTGGTGCTGGTCTACAAGCGCATCGCGCCGAAGCCGACGGTGAACATGGATGGCGTGGACGAGGCCGATGGCCTGTCCGGCAGCGTGCTGCTGATCGGCTTCGGCCGCTTCGGCCAGGTCGCCAGCCAGTCGCTGCTGGCGCGCGACGTGGACGTGACCATCATCGACAACGATGTGGAGATGATCCAGAGCGCGGCGCGGTTCGGTTTCAAGATCTATTACGGCGATGGCACCCGCCTGGATGTGCTGCATGCCTCGGGCGCGGCCACCGCACGTGCGATTGCGGTGTGCGTGGACAAGGCCGAGGCCGCCGACCGCATCGTTGAACTGGTGGCGCATGAGTTCCCGCAGGCCAAGCTGATGGTGCGTTCGTTCGACCGCGAGCATTCGCTGCGGCTGATCCATGCCGGTGTCGATTTCCAGATCCGCGAGACGTTTGAATCGGCGGTGCTGTTCGGCCAGGCCGCGCTGGTGGAACTGGGTGCGGATGAGGATGACGCGGTGGAGATTGCCGAGCAGATCCGCCGCCGCGATGCCGAGCGCTTCGAGCTGGAGATTGCTGGTGGCGGTCTGAATGCCGGCGCGCGGATGATCTACGGCAACAGCCCGCAGGGCGTGCCGACGCCGACGCCGTTCACTGCGCCGAAGCGCGAGAGCAAGACGCTGAACCCGCAGGATGTGCCGGAAGAAGAAGAGTGAGGTGTGCGGGTCCGATCCCTTTCCGAAGGAAAGGGCTCTGACCCGTTTTGCCAGATTGGGGTCAGAGCCCTTTGCCTGCGGCAAAGGGATCCGACCCCATTCCGCGGTGGGCGAGGGGGCCTGAATCAGGGACAATAGCGTCCCCGCCGCCCCACGCCTGCTCCCGATGACCGATTCCGCCCCCCAGCTTCCTGCCCGCATCCTTGATGGCCGCCGTATCGCCGAGGACCTGCTCGACAGCCTGAAGGTGCGCGTCGACGCCCGCGTGGCCGCCGGTGGCAGCCGCCCAGGCCTGGCCGTGGTGCTGGTCGGTGGCGACCCGGCCTCGACCGTGTACGTGCGCAACAAGCGCCGTGCCGCCGAGAAGGTCGGCATCGAAGCGCATGACTACGACCTGCCGGCCGGCACCACCGAAGCCGAGCTGCTCGACCTGATCGACCAGCTCAACGCCGATCCGAAGATCAACGGCATCCTGATCCAGCTGCCGCTGCCGGGAATCCCCGACGCGCGCCGGCTGATCCAGCGCATCGACCCGCGCAAGGACGTGGACGGTTTCCACCCGGAAAACGTCGGCCACCTGGCCCTGCGCGAGTTCGGCCTGCGCCCGTGCACCCCGCGCGGCATCACCACCCTGCTGGGCCACACCGACCAGCCGGTGCGCGGCCGCAACGCCACCATCGTCGGCGTGAGCAACCACGTCGGCCGCCCAATGGGCCTGGAGCTGCTGATTGCCGGCTGCACCGTGACCAGCTGCCACAAGTTCACCCCCAAGGACGTGCTGGAACAGGCCGTGCGCAATGCCGACATCCTGGTGGTGGCGGTGGGCCGCCCCGGCATCGTGCCGGGCGAATGGGTGAAGCCGGGCGCGGTGGTGATCGATGTGGGTATCAACCGGTTGGATGACGGCCGGCTGGTGGGTGACGTCGGGTTTGAAGCGGCTGCCCAGCGGGCGAGCTGGATCACCCCGGTGCCGGGTGGTGTCGGCCCGATGACCGTGGCCACGTTGATGCAGAACACGTTGGAAGCGGCGGAAGCGCTGAGCTGACCGCACCTGGGCTGGTCTCAGGTGTCTGAGGGATAGTGCGGACCAACGGTCCGCACCCACCTGAAGCGGCTGGATCTGGCCCTTGGGTCTGCTCACGAGATGTGCTGCTGGTGGGTGCCGACCGTTGGTCGGCACAATGCCAGAGGGGTGAGGCTCCTGCTGGGGCACTGGTGTATGAGAGAGAGTGCGGACCAACGGTCCGCACCCACCTGAAGCGGCTGGATCTGGCCCTTGGGTCTGCTCACGAGATGTGCTGCTGGTGGGTGCCGACCGTTGGTCGGCACAATGCCAGAGGGGTGGGGCTCCTGCTGGGGCACTGGTGTCTGAGGGAGAGTGCGAACCAACGGTCCGCACCCACCAAGGGCAGGTTCCAGGCCCTGAGAGCAGGTTGCAGCCCCCCCTGAACCAATCGCCGCCCGCGCGACACTGCGTCGCATCTACCCCCTGCCACAGGGCGCGAAAAAGGGGTAAAATGTCGCGCTTCCCCACATCTCGGGTATGCCGATGCTGCGCATCCAGGCTGAAGCACTCACTTACGACGACGTCTCGCTCGTCCCCGCCCATTCGACCATCCTGCCCAAGGACGTCAACCTCGAAACGCGGTTGACTCGCGACCTGAAGCTCAAGCTTCCGATCCTGTCCGCAGCCATGGATACCGTCACCGAAGCCCGCCTGGCCATCGCCATGGCACAGCTCGGCGGCATGGGCATCATCCACAAGAATCTCAGCCTGGAACAGCAGGCCGCGGAAGTGGCCAAGGTCAAGAAGTTCGAGGCCGGTGTCATCCGCGACCCGATCACCGTCGGCCCGGAAACCACCATCCGCGACGTGCTGGCCCTGACCCAGGCGCACAACATCTCCGGCGTGCCGGTGGTGGGCAGCGACGGCCTGCTGGCCGGCATCGTGACCCACCGCGACATGCGCTTCGAGACCGAGCTGGACGATCCGGTCCGCCACATCATGACCAAGAAGGATCGCCTGATCACGGTCAAGGAAGGCGCCGCGTCTGATGAAGTGCTGCAGCTGCTGCACCGCAACCGCATCGAAAAGGTGCTGGTGGTCAATGATTCGTTCGAACTGCGTGGCCTGATCACCGTCAAGGACATCCAGAAGAACACCGACTTCCCGAACGCTGCCAAGGATCTGTCGACCCGCCTGCTGGTCGGCGCTGCCGTCGGCGTGGGTGGCGATACCGATCGCCGCGTGGAAGCACTGGTCGCCGCCGGCGTGGACGTGATCGTAGTCGATACCGCGCACGGCCACTCGCAGGGCGTGCTGGACCGCGTCAGCTGGGTCAAGAAGAACTTCCCGAACGTGCAGGTCATCGGTGGCAACATCTGCACCGGCGAAGCCGCACTGGCGCTGCTGGACAGCGGCGCGGACGCGGTCAAGGTCGGCATCGGCCCGGGCTCGATCTGCACCACCCGCGTCGTCGCCGGCGTCGGCGTGCCGCAGGTCACCGCCATTGACCTGGTGGCCGAAGCGCTGCAGGACCGCATTCCGCTGATCGCCGACGGTGGCATCCGCTACTCGGGCGACATCGGCAAGGCGCTGGCCGCCGGTGCCTCGACCATCATGGTCGGTGGCCTGCTGGCCGGTACCGAAGAATCGCCGGGCGAGACCGAGCTGTACCAGGGCCGTTCGTACAAGAGCTACCGTGGCATGGGTTCGCTGGCCGCCATGGAGAAGGGGTCGAAGGACCGCTACTTCCAGGACGCCGCCAGCGCCGACAAGCTGGTGCCGGAAGGCATCGAAGGCCGCGTGCCGTACCGCGGCCCGGTGGGCGGCATCATCCACCAGCTGATGGGCGGCCTGCGCGCCACCATGGGCTACGTGGGCTGCGCCACCATCGAAGACATGCGCAGCAAGCCCAAGTTCGTGAAGATCAGCGGCGCCGGCCAGCGTGAGAGCCACGTCCACGACGTGACGATCACCAAGGAACCGCCGAACTACCGCGCCTGACGCGGGCCGGGCAAAGAGGAACGAGGAAGCTGATTCCCGTTCCTCTTTCTCTATCTGCTGTTGAAAAAGCATTCGAAGTTTCGTTTTCCCTACTGCATTGCCAGGGCGCCATGACCAACATCCATAACGACAAGATCCTGATCCTCGATTTCGGCGCGCAGTACACGCAGCTGATCGCCCGCCGCATCCGCGAGCTGGGCGTCTACTGCGAAATCTGGGCGTGGGACCACAACCCGGCCGAGATCGCGGCGTTTGGCGCCAAGGGCATCATCCTGTCCGGTGGCCCGGAATCGACCACGCTGCCGGGTGCCCCGGCCGCGCCGCAGGAAGTGTTCGACAGCGGCCTGCCGATCTTCGGCATCTGCTACGGCATGCAGACTCTGGCCGCGCAGCTGGGCGGTGCCACCGAAGCCGCTGACCAGCGCGAGTTCGGCCACGCCGAAGTGAACGTGATCAACCCGGATGCACTGTTCAAGGGCCTGAGCGACCACGGCGGCGAGCCGAAGCTGAATGTCTGGATGAGCCACGGCGACCACGTCTCCGTTGCGCCGCCGGGCTTCACCATCACCGCCACCACCGACCGCATTCCGGTGGCCGCCATGGCCAACGAAGAAAAGCGCTGGTACGGCGTGCAGTTCCACCCGGAAGTGACCCACACCCTGCAGGGCCAGGCGCTGCTGCGCCGCTTCGTGGTGGACGTGTGCGGCTGCCAGACCCTGTGGACCGCCGCCAACATCATCGACGACCAGATCGCCCGCGTGCGCGAACAGGTGGGCGATGACGAAGTGATCCTAGGCCTGTCCGGCGGCGTCGATTCGTCCGTGGTGGCTGCGCTGCTGCACAAGGCCATCGGCGAGAAGCTGACCTGCGTGTTCGTGGACACCGGCCTGCTGCGCTGGCAGGAAGGCGACCAGGTGATGGCGATGTTTGCCGAGCACATGGGCGTGAAGGTGGTGCGCGTGAACGCCGCCGACCGTTATTTCGCCGCGCTGGAAGGCGTGAGCGACCCGGAAGCCAAGCGCAAGATCATCGGCAACCTGTTCGTTGAGATCTTCGACGAAGAGTCGAACAAGCTGAGCAACGCCAAGTGGCTGGCGCAGGGCACCATCTACCCGGACGTGATCGAGTCGGCCGGCAGCAAGACCGGCAAGGCGCATGTGATCAAGAGCCACCACAACGTGGGCGGCCTGCCGGAGCACATGAAGCTGGGCCTGGTGGAGCCGCTGCGCGAGCTGTTCAAGGACGAAGTGCGCCGCCTGGGCGTCGAGCTCGGCCTGCCGCGCACCATGGTCTACCGCCATCCGTTCCCGGGCCCGGGCCTGGGCGTGCGTATCCTGGGCGAAGTGAAGCGCGAGTACGCCGAGCTGCTGGCCAAGGCCGATGCCATCTTCATTGATGAGCTGCGCAAGGCGGACCTGTACGACAAGACAAGCCAAGCGTTTGCCGTGTTCCTGCCGGTGAAGTCGGTGGGCGTGGTGGGTGATGCGCGGGCTTATGAGTGGGTGATTGCGCTGCGTGCGGTGGAGACGATTGACTTCATGACGGCGCATTGGGCGCATCTGCCGTATGAGTTCCTGGGTACTGTGAGCAACCGGATCATCAATGAGT
This sequence comes from Stenotrophomonas sp. 85239_Sma, assembly GCF_056481725.1. Taxonomy (NCBI): domain Bacteria; kingdom Pseudomonadati; phylum Pseudomonadota; class Gammaproteobacteria; order Lysobacterales; family Lysobacteraceae; genus Stenotrophomonas; species Stenotrophomonas sp. 85239_Sma. Next base: position 1,898,296 of record NZ_CM151163.1, read on the forward strand.
TGCGAGGGGTGTCGCGGGTTGTCTATGACATCTCGGGGAAGCCGCCGGCGACCATTGAGTGGGAATGAGTTGAGAGAATGAGGGCGCCGGGAGGCGCCCTCTTTGCATCCCCCATTGCTGCATAAGACGAAGCGGAGTACTGGTATTTTTTCGGCTCGCTGGAAGTTAAAGGCAAGAGCCATAAGTGCGCATGACAGAGTGGCCTTAGATGGTTTAGATTCTGAGTGAGGCGAGTGGATGGCGCCCATTGCGTGCGATACAACACAAGGAGAGGGTGATGTTTGAGGTGTGCCTGTTTGATCTCGATCAGACTCTGGTTGAGACCGAAGATATGAAAGAGCTGCGGGAATCGGGTAAAGGTAGGGATGATGCACGCTACGTGGAGGAGGTAGTTAAGGCATTTAAGAAAAAGACCAGGGCAGATCGCCTGATATATGCCGAGACACTTCTCGCAGAGATCCGAGAGAAGTTCCCCAATATGAAGTTGGGCGTATTCACTAGGTCTCCGAAAAGCTATGCGCAAGCAATTCTCGATAATGCATACCCGTCACTCAATTGGGACGTGGTGGTGGCTTATGAAGATGTAGAGCACACCAAGCCGTATGGAGAGGGTATCGATAAGGCGATGTGGTCATTCGGCCTCCAAAATATTTCAAAGGTCGTGTTGGTGGGCGACGGTGATGCTGATGTGCGTGCAGCCTACAACGCTGGCTGCGTTGTGATTCTCGATAAATCTACTTGGGCGGCACGTAATAATCCCGACAATTGGCGTGCTCTAGGCCGAATTCCGGATGCGGTCATTAGTAGTCCTCGCGATATTATTGATGTTTTGAGCGGGTACTGTAAGTACCTTCCAGAATTGGAGCGATTGCTTTCCGGAGAGATCGAGCGTGCCGGTGCGTCTAGGTTTGACAAGATAAATAAATTCATACCTAAGGGCGTCGGAGGGGATAGTACCGCATTCCCAATCTACTGCTGTGGGCGTTCATTTGCGGGCTACAAGTCGCTTGAATGGCGGAAAAAGTGGCATTTGCTTACGCATAGTATCCATGATCAAAAAGATGCGGACGTTTTCCCTGATGAGTGGATTGAGGCCGTAAGAACCTTCATCTCTACACAATTCTGGACTCTTGGACTTGGTGGCTCACTTCTGGTTTCAGTAGTTCCCCATCGGCCAGGAAGAAAGCCTAGGCTTGAGGCCTTTCTTTCGCAGCTGGAAGACTCCTATCGTCAAAGTCCGTTGAAAGGGAAAGGGAAGTTGGAGTTCTTACCGGATCTTCTTGCCTATAAGGCGGGCGTTCTTTCGAATAGTAATGATAAGCTAAGTGCGACAGAGCGATTTGAGAATATTCGTGACCATTTGTTTTTGCAGAGGAAGAGTGCTGCAGAAGATGGTGGAAGGTTTCTGATTATCGACGATGTGGCCACGACTGGGTCTTCTTTGATTTATGCCAAGAAGTCCTTGACTGAGGCGGGGGCAAATGAAGTTGTTTGCCTATCTATTGCGATGAATGTAAGTAACGTACTTTATGACTGAATTGTCTGATGGGACAAAGAAGCTTCTAACTATCTCGATGTTGAGGGGCGTAGGTCCTTCGGCACTGAAGAAAGTGTCTGCATCGCCGAACTTCTTGAAATATTCCGCTGAGGACCTGGCACGGGAGTTGCCGGCTGCTTCGAAAGCGCTCCAGGATCCTGATGCCTGGCTCAGGGCTGTTGAGGACGCCCAAAGGCAGATAGAGGAAGCTGGGCGTTACGAGTCCAGAATCCTGTCGCCGCTAGATGCTGAATATCCATCACTTCTCTCTGCAACAAAAGATGATCCCTTTTTAATTTTCGTGAGGGGCAGGCTCTCTGATACGCCGCGACGGTCTGTAGCAGTTATCGGTACGCGTCAGCCTACTCAGCACGGGGTCTTGATTGCACAGCGGATCAGCCAGTTCTTTGTTGGGAATGGATGGAGCGTTGTGAGTGGCTTAGCACTTGGGTGTGATGCGATTGCCCATCAAGCGGCACTGGATGCCGGTGGCCACACCATCGCTGTTCTGGCCCATGGCCTACATACGGTCTCACCGGCGCGACATCGAAAGTTAGCGGATGAGATACTCGAGGGAGGTGGAGCGTTGATCAGCGAGTATCGCTTTGGCCAAGATCCTCTGCCACAGCAGTTCGTCAAGCGTGACCGCACGCAGGCAGGGCTGTCTCAGGGCGTGATCATGGTCCAGTCGGATCTGAAAGGAGGCAGTCTTTACGCATCGCGTGCCTCACTTAGCTACGGTCGCTGGCTCGCAGTTCCCTATCCGACAGCTCTTGATTTCGCAAATGGAGAGCCGAAAATACAAGCGAACTTAGTGATTTCGGATGGTAGCGACAAGCAAAAAGAAGAGATATTGGCATGCTCCCCATCTGATTTGGGGAGAGTAATAGTTCTTCGCGGAAGAGGTGATTATCCGAGTTTGATTCGACATAGAGTTGACTAGTCTCGCCTCGATGATAATTTGATGCAATTGACGAGAAGTGCGAGCCACGTTGGGGTTGGTTGAAACGCTACTGAGTGGCGCTCCATAGATGTATTGAATTAGGAGAATTCTCTTTGTGACAGCGATTTTAGACGAGATGCAACAGGATGTTTGGCATATCCTGACTGTGCTCTATACCTATCAAAGGATTGCAGAATCGACGGCAAAGAGTGCCACCCGATACGAGATGGCAAATCACATTGTTTCCGCTAATTCCTTAGCAGAGATGCTTGTGATTAGGGTTGCTCGCATGGCAGACAAGACGAAAGGAACTCGCTCGGTATCATTGCTCCTTAAGCGCAGCAATTTCGGGGAGCGAGCGGAGTTGGTTGCGCAAGCTGGCCAGGAGTTTCTATCTTTGTCCAAGCCGGTTATGAAAATTCGCCACGAGCAAGTCGCTCATATGAAGCCTGGCGTACTAAGCAGTTATCCGTTAGAGCCCCTGCAGTCTGTGGTTATACGTGCCATTGAAGCTCTAGTTGATCTGATCGATGTTGCTAGAGGCGAGGCCGTTTCTTATGTCTATAAAGTAGGCTCCATGGAGGCCAAGGTTGATCTGAGAGCTTCATTGGCAAATGGATTGATGGTTACCATGTAAAATTTTCCGGCGCTGCCTAGCTATATGGGGCGTTCCCGAGATTGGAGCACTATGAGTCGCTATCTCGATTCTCTGCCTCACCCATGGACTCGCGAGGAGATCGAGAGGGCCATCTTTGAGAATTTTTCTGAAGCACGGGAATCTATCGAGGAAACTCCAGGCGGCAGCCTTTGGCATTCGCTGGCGGATCTGCAAGATAGTCGATGGATATTCCAGCAATCAGTAACCGACCTACTAGACGAAATAAGCCTATTTGCTGACCGAAGTCTTGACCCTGCTTTCTGGCATGAGGGCGATTTCTGTGAGGCTGATGCACATGCGAGAAATGTGAAAAGATACATCTTCAATACTACATCCTCTATTATGGCCTTGGTCGATCATGCGAGGAATTTCGATAAATCATATCCGGTGGACGGGTACAACGCTCAGCGGGACAAGTGCTTTTCTACTCCTGGGCTCCACAACTTTCTTCAAGGCTTTCGCAACTACAACACACATTGGCGTGTAGCGGAGGCAAATTGGAGGATAAGCAAGGATCTTGGAACAGGCGCTAGAGAAGCTCGCTTTGTCATTTCGACGAAGGAGCTAAAGAGATGGTCTGGATGGTGTAGGCGCGCCAACGAGTACATTGCGCGCGCTTCCGACCCTCTGGATGTTCATCGCATTTTTTCGGAGTATCGAAGATCAGTCCATGACTTCTACTCTTGGCATAGGGGCGCAGTTCTTGACCAGTATGCAAGCGTGTACCAGCCATATCTGGAGCATAGGCGCCTCTATGATGGGCTTCAAAAGAAGTATTACTGGAATATGCTGATCTCCCGCCGCTCGGAGTCCATCAATCCATTTGCGCATTTGGGTCGATATCTGAGCAAGCGCCAAGTCGAGAGAGTTCTCGCCCTAGAGCATCGCAGCGCGGCGCAGATTGATACGATCATTGAAATGATGGGTATGAATGAATTCTGTAGCCCTGAGTTTCGCGCAAAAGTTTTTGCTCTCTTTCGGATGGGTCGAATTGAGGCGGAGTAGTCAATTAAAGTCGATTGTGCGAGCGTCCGCTGCTGACCGGAAGCGGACACTGGATTTGTTAGCAGGGATCTACGCTGCCAAGGGAAACTACTCTGGCCTAACCTCCCGGCAAGCCCACTCAGCCAACCCCCGGCAGGCCAGAAATAGCCCATCAACAGTCCCCTCATCCAGATGCCGCTCTGGCTCCGCTGCCACCCGGCAGCGGTCTGCCGAGTGCAGCACTTCCAGCACCGTCAGCAGCCCCACCAACGCTCGCTCGGTTCTCGCCAGGCTCACGCGCCGACCGGGTGACACGTCGTTCTCCGGCCAGGGCAGCCCATCAGCCCCCTCGCAGCCGCGCATGCGCTTGAGGATGCCAAGCAGGGAGTTCAGGTCGGGCAGGGGAGTGTCGTCGTTGATGGGCTCAACAGCGGTGTACGAGGAGAAGGTGTCGGATTCGTTCATGGCGTCGGCTTCCGTGGCTGTGCTTAACAGCGCCACCGTGAAGAGGGTGGCGGACGATGCGTGGCTGCAAACCGGGACGAAGTAGTGCCATGGCCGGTGGGTCCGAAGACCCCCACGCACCGCCCGCCATACAGGCCGACGGATTGCCCGCCGGCACCGGTTAAGGACGGTGCCGACGGGCAAGCGTAAACAACAGGCACAACAATCGTCGCGGGTTTGCAGACCCGGAGCCACCCGTTGTCGGTGGCACGTCATGTTGGTTACGCAGTCGCTTCGAATGCCAATAGAAATTCGCGAAGGAATCGCGGAATCCGAGAGCAGAGGACTATTGTTACACGCACCATTCGTGCAACACGCGACGCCAGCAGACGCATTCGCGCAGCTGCTCTGCTGATGACGAATAAATGTGGCGCAATCGCCCATGCCACAAGCGAATAGCGCGACAGACTTCTTTGCAACAGTTCTTAGTGTGACTCGACAAGTAAGGGCGCCTGATCAGGCGCACAGCCAGAAAATCGGTTCAAACCCGACACCTCCAGCAAACCTTGCAGCTTCAACCGACGCCAGCCTCAGCCGCATTCCCCACCAACAACTCAATCATCGCCCGCGCCGCTGCCGACTGACGCCGGTGCGGCGCATAGATCACCGAGAACGGCCTTGACCGCCCCCGCAGCTGCGGCAGCACCTCCACCAACTCCCCACGCTGCAGTCGCTCGCGCACGATGAACGCATAGCTCTGGCAGATGCCGATGCCCTGTTCGGCCAGCGACACCACGCCCAGCACATCGTCGGAGGTCTCGATGGACGAACGCGGCAGCCAGTCCACGTCGCGCCCGCCGTCGCGGAACACCCAGGGCGCCAGCCGCCCAGTACGCGGCATCACAAACGGCAGGCACAGGTGCTGCTGCAGGTCGTCCAGCGTCTGCGGCGTGCCACGGCGCTGCAGGTAGCCCGGCGCGGCCACCAGCAGCAGTGGGGCGTCTTCCAGCTTTCGCCCCACCAGCCCGCTGTCCGGCAGCTGGCCCAGGCGGATGGCCAGATCGAAGCCTTCGGCCACTAGGTCCACGTTGCGGTTGGTGATGTTCAGTTCCACCTGCACCTGCGGGTACTGCTGCGCAAAGCGCGCCAACACGGGCGGCAGCCGGTAGTGGCCATAGGTGGTGGGCACGCTCAGGCGCACGCGGCCGGCCAGCGCACCGTCCTGGGCCAGTACGTCGCGCTCGGCGTCGTCCAGCAGGCCGAAGGCGGTGCGCACCTGTTCCAGATAGAGCCGCCCGGCGTCGGTCAGGCCCACGCGGCGGGTGGTCCGCTGCAGCAGCTGCCGGCCCAGCCGCGCTTCCAGGCGTGTGACCGCGCGGCTCAGCACGGAGGGCGTGGTGGACAGCGCCACCGCGCCGGCGGTGAACGAGCCGTGCTCGACCACCGCCAGGAACACCTCCACATCGCCCAGGTAGTCGAACTTGCGGCTCATTTGGTTCTCCGGGGAACAGATGTTTTGCGATGCGGCCAATTTATCGCCGCTGGGGCGATGAATAAAGTGGCCGCCATACCCCGATAGGAGCTCCGCATGAACCTGATGACCCGGCTGGCCGCAGCGCTGGCCCTGACCCTGGCCGCGGCCGGCGCGCATGCCGCCAACGTGCTGGTGGTGCTGTCCGACGAGAACCACCTGGACCTGAAGGACGGCAAGGTACTGTCCACCGGCTTCTATCTCAACGAGCTGATGCAGCCGGTCAAGCTGCTGCTGGACGCGGGTCACGAGGTGACCTTCGCCACGCCGCAGGGGCGCGCGCCGACGGTGGACGCGTCTTCGGTGATGCCGATGTACTTCGGCAACGATGCCGCGCAGCTGAAGCTGCACAAGGACCTGCTGGAGAAGCTGGCATTGACCTCTTCGACGGCCTCGCCCGTGGTCAGCCTGGCGCGCGTCGAGCAGCAGGGCTATGCGCGTTTCGATGCGGTCTATATTCCCGGTGGCCACGCGCCGATGCAGGACCTGCTGAAGAGCCCGGCGCTGGGCCGGCTGCTGGCCGACTTCCACCAGCGCAACAAGACCACCGCGCTGGTCTGCCACGGGCCGATCGCGCTGCTGTCTACGCTGCCGGATGCGGGTGATTTTGTGGCGAAGTTGGAAGCTGGTGCGATGCCGGCCACGCCGAAGTGGATCTACAGCGGCTACCAGATGACGGTGATCAGCAACCAGGAAGAAGAGCAGGCCAAGCCGCTGTTGGGTGGTGGAGAGATGAAGTTTTACCCGCAGACCGCGTTGGTGCGGGCGGGTGCGCGGTTCAGCAGCAATGCCACACCGTGGACGGGGCATGTGGTGGTGGACCGCGAGCTGATTACCGGGCAGAACCCGGCTTCGGCGCTGGAGGTGGGGCAGCGGTTGGTGGAGCGGTTGAAGTAGGGCGATTCTGCATCGCATGCGCTGCCATGGCACCATGATGGGCTGGCCTCGTCCTTCAGGGCGGGGCCGTTTTCCCAAGGAAGCTCTCGAACACGACATGCGAACGTCTCTTTTCATTCTCTCCGCCCTGTGCCTTGGCCTGCTGTCTGGCTGCGCCAGTGGCCCGGAGGAGCACACCTCAAGCCGCGAAATCACCGGTGCGTTCGTGGCCGACGACGGCCAGCTGTACCTGCTGCCGCGCTATGACGAGCCGATGCGCTTCAATGCTGCACCGTTCCGCGAGTACCGCGCGCTGATGGACAGCCCGCTGCGCGAGGCGGTGGCTTGTGCGCAGATGTACTTCCATGAGGACTGGCGCGACCCGGCCAACAAGGCCAAGGTGCACGGCAGCTATGCGCTGCTGCTGCGGCCGGAGCAGGTGACGCCGGAACAGGCCGCGCAGTTCAAGCTGGAGCGGATCGAGGTCACCCCGCGCGAGGCCAAGGCCGTGGAGGAGCGGGCACGCTACTACCTGCCGCTGGACCGGACCCGTTACGCGCTGGCGTTTGATCGTGCGTGCAATCTTTCAAAGAAGGGTGGCAGTTACTACAGCGCACTGTTCGAGGGCGATGGCGAGCGGGTGAAGTTGCCGGATGCTGCCGCGTTGGCGGAGAAGGGGAAGCTGGCGCAGCCGATCAGTGCGCGGGCGCAGCGGATCCTGCCGGAGAGGGAGGACAAGCCGGGTGTTGGGACGGCGGCTGGGAAGGTGCTGGGCGCGGCGTTGGTGCCGGTGGCGGTTCCGGTGTTTGTGTTGAGCCTGCCGTTCCTGGGGCCGGATCATTGGAAGTGATGGGGCGTTGAGGGAGAGCATCCACGCGTGGGGTGGATCTACCCGGGCGTCACCAATGCCTGAACATTCATCCTGGAGATCTGTGTGCCAAGCACGCTGGAAACTGTTTTGAAGACCGTGGGCTTTGTTGTCCTCGCGGCCCTTCCGTTGGTCATCCTCTGGTTCATTCTGCGGCGAATGTCAGCGACCGCGCGTTCTGCATTGGGATCAGCGCTGCGTTTGAATCCACCTCGCCGGATTTCCGGTAAGTCCATGACCCTGGCGATGGTGGATGGCAAAGAGGATCGCGAGCACTATTTCTTTGATACAGAATCCTTCTACCTGCGGCGGGGCCCGGTGCCTACGGCCGTTCCGCTCTCGCAGATCACCTCAGTCACGCGAACGTCCGATGTCATCTACGGTCGCTATGTCTGGCAGGTGTGCTTCAGCAAAGCATCGGGCAGAAAGTGCGTGACGTTCACCAACAACCTGACGCTGTTCAACCGCGACTTTCTGCTCTTTCTGGAGGCGGTGCGGAAGGCCAATCCGCTGGCGACGGTTGATCGAGCGGGCATCCGCTTCTAGCTGAGGGCCAACAGGGGGGCACTTAAAGGGACGAGCCGGTGAAGCTACACTGGCCGTCTATGCCTGTTGGAAGCACGCCCATGTTCAGTGGAAAGGTCGCGGTGGTCACCGGCTCCACCAGCGGTATCGGTCTTGGCATCGCTACGGCATTGGCGCGGCAGGGTGCCGACATCGTGCTGAATGGCTTTGGCGATGCAGTGGAGATCGAACGCATCCGTACCAACCTGGAAGCCGAGTTCGGTGTACGGGTGGTGCACGACGGCGCGGACCTTTCCCGTGGCGAAGCGGTGCGCGAAATGATCGCCCGCGCCGTCGCGAAGATGGGCCGCATCGACATCCTGGTGAACAACGCCGGCATCCAGCACACCGCGTCGATCGAGGAGTTCCCGGTCGAGAAGTGGGATGCGATCCTGGCGTTGAATCTGTCGGCGGTGTTCCATGCAACGGCGGCGGCGTTGCCGCATATGAAGCAGCAGGGCGCCGGTCGCATCATCAACATCGCCTCGGTGCACGGCTTGGTCGGCTCGGTGAACAAGTCGGCCTACGTAGCGGCCAAGCACGGCGTGGTGGGCTTCACCAAGGTGACGGCGCTGGAGAACGCAGGCACGGGCATCACCGCCAACGCGATCTGCCCAGGTTGGGTGCGGACGGCGCTGGTCGAGCAGCAGATCACCGCGTTGGCAGAGAAGGACGGCACGGATCAGGAAGCCGCGGCCCGTGCGTTGTTGGCTGAAAAGCAGCCCTCATTGCAGTTCGTGACGCCCGATCAGCTGGGCGAAATGGTGGTGTTCCTGGCCTCGGACGCTGCCGCGCAGATCACCGGCACGGCGCTGCCGGTGGACGGTGGCTGGACGGCGCGCTAGCGGACCGGCATCGGCCGCGTTGCCGACGCCGCAGCAGCCAAGGCGCCTGCGGCGTCGTCCCGACGCAGCCGTCTACTGCGGCTTGGCAAACACATCCAGCCCCTTGCCCGTCTCCAACAACGACTTCAGGCTGGACAGCACGATCGGCCAGCCCTGGCGGATGCCGGTATCCATGCCGCTGCCCGGTTGCAGCTGGTCATGGGTGACGGTCAGCCGCACCATGTCCTGGTACGGCACGATCTCGAAGGTGACGCGGCTGTAGGCGGCCGGATCATCGGCCTGCGAGGCGCCGGCCCAGGTGATCACCAGCCGCGAGGGCGGGGTGCTTTCCACCACCTCGCCGACCAGCTCGACCTTGCGTTCGTCGTTGGCGCGTACATGCTGCCAGCGTGAGCCTGGTTTCCAGTCCGAGACGTTTTCGTGGCCCCAGTAGGTGCGGGCAATCTCGGGGCGGGTGATGGCCTCGAACACCTTCTGCGGGGTGGAGGCAATGTAGATCACGTGGATGAAGCGGGTGGACTCTGCGGACATCGTCATTCTCCTTCCAGTTCTCGTTTCAGGTCATGCAGCAGGCTCAGGCGCTGCTGTTCGAACTTGCGTACCCAGCGTTCGTAGATGTCGTGCAATGGCACAGGGTTGATGAAGTGCAGCTTCTCGCGGCCACGCCGCACGGTGCTGATCAGGTTGGCGTCTTCCAGCAGGCCCAGGTGCTGGGTGGCCGACTGCCGGGTCATCTGCAGGTGCTCGCACAGCTGGCCCAGGGTCTGGCCGTTGTTGGCACAGAGCAGATCCAGCAGGGTCCTGCGGGTGGGATCGGCCAGGGCTTTGAAGACCTTGTCTGGATCCATGCGGTGCGTCAGTTCCACTCGTCGATCTTGATGTCGCGCGGGCTGGGTTGGCCGCGGCCGGTTTCCAGCAGGGATTTCAGGCTCATCAGGAACATGGCCCACTTGGTGTTGCAGTGGCGGATGAACTCGGCGCGCTCGCCCCAGCCATCGTGGGTGAACAGCACGATGCTGTATTCGCCTTCCTGGTGCAGGGCGAAGCGGATGTGGGTGCCGGTCCATTCCGGCGGCCCGGCCAGCACTTCCCACAGCACCAGGCTGCTGGGCTGCAGTTCGCGCAGCTTCATCTGCATGGCGCCGCGGTCTTCGCCGTTGGCGGTGAAGCGCAGTTTCAGGGTGCCGCCTGGGTGGCGGTCGCCTTCGGTTTCCTCGGTCCACCAGCCGGCGACGCCTTCGGGGGTCGCCAGGGCCTGGTAGACCTGGGCGACGGGTGCCTTGATGCCGATTCTGTGAGCGATCTCGAGCATGTCTGGTTCCTCCGGTGGGAGGGCGGCCTGCGGTGTGGGCCGTCCATGGATTGACAATAGGCAGGTAAATGCCTGCATGTCAATGACCGTCATCCCCTTCCGTGGCGACGGTCGCGCTCTGCGCGGTTTTGTTCAGGCCGGGCTGTCACTGGGCGAGCGCCTCCAAGGGTGGTTGACAGCCAGGCAACCTACTAGTAGGTTGAAGGCATGAAAGACGCACTCTCGCCCAAGGCCCAGGAGATCCTGGTGCATGCCCGTTCGCTGTTGGAAGCCGGTGGCTACAACGGTTTCAGCTATGCGGACGTGTCGGCGCGGGTGAACATCAGCAAGGCCAGCATCCATCACCATTTCCCCAGCAAGGCCGACCTGGTGCGCACGGTGGTGGTGCTCTACCGCGCCGAGGCCCGCGAGGGGCTGGCGCTGCTGGACCGGCAGCTGGACGATCCGCTGAAGGAGCTCAACGCCTATGTGGATTACTGGTCCACCTGCATTGCCGGCGGCACGTCCTCGTTCTGCATCTGCGCGATGCTGGCGGCCGAGGCACCGATGATTCCGCCCGAGATTGCCGAGGAGGTGCGCGGGCATTTCGAGGACCTGAGTGGGTGGCTGGCGGTGACCCTGGAGAAGGGCGTGGCCCAAGGACAGCTGCGGCTGCAGGGGCCGGCGGCCGACGAGGCCAAGGCGTTCATGTCGGCAGTGCACGGCGCAATGCTGGCCGCGCGCGGGTTGGGTGATGCGGCGATGTTCGCGACACTGGCGCGACTGGCCATTGCACGGGTGAGTGCGACGGCCTGACGGTTGTGTGGTGGCCTGCGGCAGCGCGGGCCTTCTTTTTACTCCATAAGTCTACCTACTAGTAGGTTTATACTCATCAAGAGAGATTTCCATGGCACACCCTCTGTCTGCGCTCGGTGCGATCCACACCGCCATCAGTCTGGTTCCGATCCTGGCCGGGCTGTACGGCTTCCTCCGCCACCGCGCGATCGATCCGGCCACCCGCGCGGGCAAGCTCTATCTGCTGGGCCTGGTGCTGTCGGTGGTGACCTCGTTCTCCGTGTCCAGCACCGGCGGGCTCAATCCCGGGCACGCGTTCGGCGTGATCGTGCTGGTGGTGGCGTTCGGCGGGATGCTGGCGGCACGGCTGCGCGGCCTCGGCCGCGCCGGGCCGTACCTGTCCACTTTCGCGCTGTCGTTGAGTTTTCTGCTGTCGCTGGTGCCGGGCGTGAATGAAACGCTGACGCGCCTGCCGTTGTCGCATCCGATCGCCGCGGCGCCGCTCGCGCCGGTGATCCTGCGCACGCTGCTGGGCTGCGCGGTGGTATTCGTGATCGGATTCTTGGCGCAGTGCTGGCGGATCCATGCGCGCGGCGGACGCCGGTAAAGCGTTGCGCCGGCCGTGCGCGGCGATCAGCAGCCCACCAACCGCTCTGCTGCGATGCCGCTGCGATGCTGGTTGCGGTATTCGATGGGGCTGGCCGCGACCATGCTGCGGAAATGGCGGCGGAAGGATTCCTGCGAGCCGAACCCGGCCTGCTCGGCCACCCACTGCAGCGGGCGGTCGGTGGTCTCCAGCAGCTCGCGCGCGTAGGCCACGCGTTCGCGGATCAGCCAGTCGATGGGCGACAGGCCGGTGGCTTCGAGGAACTGCCGCTGCAGGGTGCGCTGGCTCAGCGCGGCCTGCTCGGCCAGGCTGGCGAGCGAGTGGCTTTCGCGCAGGTTGCGGCGCATCCATTCCATCAGTCGCGCCAGCCGCGTGGGCTCGCCCAGCGGGATTGCGCGGCTGACGCGCTGGCTGCGTTCGGCATCGCGCCAAGGTGCGAGCACCAGGCGCTCGGCGACCAGGTTGGCCACGCGTGCGCCGTAATCGTTGCGCACCATGTGCAGCATCATGTCCATGCCGGTGGCCGAGCCGGCCGAGGTGATGATGCTGCCGGTATCTACGTACAGCACATCCTCGCGCACGTCGATGCGCGGGAAGTCGCGCGCAAGCGCTTCGGTGAGGCGCCAGTGGGTGGTGGCCGGGCGGCCATCGAGCAGCCCGGCCCAGGCCAGCACGAAGGCACCGGAGCAGATCGAGGCGATGCGCGCGCCACGTGCGTGGGCGCGGATCAGTGCATCGAGCAACGCCTGCGGCGGACGTTCGCTGGGCTCGCGCCAGCCGGGGATGACGATGATGTCGGCATCATCGACGCAGCTGAGATCGTAGGGCAGCTGCACCTGGGTGCTGCCGAGCATGCGCAGCGCGCCGGGCTCGCCTGCGCACAGTTGGGTGCGGTACCACGCCACCCCCAGCTCTGGCCGTATCGGTGCGAACAGGCCAACGGCACAGCCAAACTCGAACAGCCCCTGGCCGTGGCAGGCAACGATGGCGACGAGCGGCGCGGTGGGATCGGCGGGTGAGCTGGGCATGGCCTGATGCTACGGGCGGTGGTGCGCGCCGCAGAGTGGCGCGCGGGCATGAGGTGATGCCGGGTCGGTATATGGAGGCTGGGGTCAGAGCCCTTTCCTTTGGAAAGGGATCCGACCACGTGGGAGTGGGTCGCCTAACGTCATTACCAGTGGTCATGTGGGTGGCCGGATATGACGGTTGGGTGACGCGATCCCGCCTGTCGCGGTGGGTGAACAGGCCCTTGAATGGAAGCGTGTTTCCGGCCCACCCCCACGAGCCCCCATGCCTGCCGCCTACGCCCCAGCCCTGAGTACTCTCGCTGTCCTGATCGCTGCCGCCCTCGCTGCTACGCCCAGCCTTGCCGCGGAAGCCGATGCGGATCCTGCCACCACCGCGGCGACGGCGAACGTTGCAGCATCCACTTTGGATGCGGTGGTGGTGACCGGCTCACGCACCAGCACGCGCACGGTGAAGAACAGTTCCACACCGATCGATGTGATCTCCGCCGAGGACCTCGCCGCTACCGGGCAGGGCAACCTGCTGGAAGCGCTGCAGCGCAGCCTGCCGTCGCTGAGCCAGATCGGCGGCTACCAGAGCGACCAGGAAAGCCTGATCCGCGGCTACCAGCTGCGCAACCTGTCGCCGGGCTACACGCTGGTGCTGGTGAACGGAAAGCGCCGTAATGCCAGCGCCTATGTGAGCGGAGCCAACGGTGGCGGCTTTCCGGGGCACGCTTGGGCGGACCTGGCGCTGATTCCGGTCTCGGCCATCGACCATGTGGAAGTGCTGCGCGATGGCGCTTCGGCCATTTACGGCTCGGACGCGATTACCGGCGTGGTCAACGTGATCCTGAAATCGCAGGCGCATGGTGGCGAATTTGCCGTGGAAAGCGGGCAGAGCATCGATGGCGATGGCTCGCGCACCAGCGTGCGTGCCAACGTGGGCCTGCCGTGGGGCAATGATGGTTTCGTCAACCTGTCCGGCGAGACCACCCGCCAGCATCATGCGATCCGCACCCGCCGCTACATCGATGGCTACCTGAGCTACCCGGCGGTGGATGGCAGCGGCAATCTGGTGGCGTTGCGACCAAACAACCGGCTGCCAGCAGGCGCTACGCCGAACCCGGCCGAGGTGGGCCGCGATGCTGAGGCCAATACCATCCTCAGCTCGCCGTCGTATGCGTTGAAGGCGTTTGCCGTGAACGTGGGCCATGGCCTGGGCGAGAGCGCGCAGTTCTACGCCAACGCTACGGCCAGTGATCGCACCGCGCAGGCGATCCAGAACTTCCGCCTGCCGGCGACCATCTTCACCACCTACAAGGCCCCCGGCGTGTTGAGTGTGTTTCCCGATGGCTTCCTGCCGGTGCTGGAAACCAAGGAGAAGCAGTACACCGGCACCGTGGGCGTGAAAGGGCAGATCGCAGGCTGGGACTACGACGCCAGCCTGACCGGCAACCGCAGTACGGTGCGCACCTATACGCGCAATTCGGTGAACTACTCACTGCCGTATCCCGGTTCGCCCACTGATTTCTATGACGGCAAGCTGGACTACCAGCAGGGCATCGCCAACCTGGACCTACGCCGTGGCTTCGAGGTGGCGGCCTTTGCTTCGCCGCTGGAAGTGAGCGCGGGCGCCGAATACCAGCATGAACAGTATGAGCGCGGCGCAGGGCAGTGGGAGTCGTATACCGGCTTCGGTGCGGCGGCGTTCGTTGGCTATTCCACTGCGGACGCGGTGAAGGCCACCCGCAACAGCAAGGCGGTGTACGCAGGTGCGGCCACCAACATTACCTCGCGCTGGTATCTGGATGCCGCCGCGCGCTGGGAAGACCATTCCGACTTCGGCAGCGTCTCCACCGGCCGCCTGACCACGCGTTTCGACTTCACCGACGCGCTGGGTGTGCGGGCAACGGTGAGCAACGGTTTCCATGCGCCCAGCCTGGGCGCGCAGTACTACCAGGCCACCGGTAGTTGCCCGTGCGGGACCACGCTGGTGGCGCAGGTGTCATCGCCGGCGGCGATCGCATTGGGGGCCACACCGCTGAAGCCGGAAAAGGCCACCAACTACAGCCTGGGCGTGACCTGGGACCCGAGCCCGGCGTTCCATCTGGCGGTGGATGCCTATCAGATCGACATCCGCGGCCAGCTCGGCCAGTCCAGCCAGATCGGCTATAACGCGCAGGATCCGGCGCGCATCACCGACAACAGCGGGACGGTACTGAGCGCGGCGCAGAAGAACACCATCGATGCACTGCTGGGTTCGGCCGGCATCAGCATCCTGCCGGGTGATGCGTTCTACGCCAGCTACTTCACCAACGTGGGCAATACCCGTACGCGCGGTGTGGAGCTGACCCTGGAAGCGAACCAGGAGACAGCGTGGGGCAAGCTGCGCTGGAGCTACGCGGCCAATGTCGGCCGTACCACGATCCAGAAGGTCAGCGACATTCCGGCGGCGCTGCAGGGGCTGCCGAACATCAATCTGCTGACCAGATCCAGCGAGTACGCGCTGCGCTTCCGCACGCCCAGCTACACCCAGGTGGCGGGGTTGGGCTGGCAGAACGGGCGCTGGCGCTCGAATGTCGACTTCACGTATTACGGCCCGATCAAGCGCCTGAACAACGGCGTGGAGTACAAGCAGCCGCCGGTGCTGGTGACCAACCTGTCCGGTGGCGTGGAGCTGGGTGCGGGCTGGAGTGCGGCGCTGGGCATCAACAACGTATTCGACAAGCGCACGCGAAAGGTGCCGGCGTACGCGCGCAGTGCCACGGATGTGGCGAGCATCGAGACCACCTGGGATAGCGGCGATGTGCTGAGCAATGTAGGCGCGTATTGGTTTGGCCGGGTCAGTTACCGGTTTTGAGGTTCAGGCGAAACGTCGCCGGGCATGGCCCGGCGCTACCGAGGAGCGGGTCATGTCTTCTGCATTGAAGGTGGTTGCATTGGTCGGGTCACCGACGAGTTCGGCGACGTCGCGCACGCTGTTGCTGGTGCGACATCTGCTGGAGGCGCTGCAGCAGCGGGTGCATGCCAGCGTGGAGCTGGTAGAGCTGGCGCCGATCGCGCGCGCGCTGGGGCAGTCGCTGTCGCGCGACGAAGCTGAGCCATCAGTGGAGCAGGCGCTGCAGGCCATCGAGGCCGCCGGGCTGCTGGTGGTGGCAGTGCCGGTCTATCGCGGCTCGTATCCCGGGTTGTTCAAGCACCTGGTCGACTTCATCGGGCTGGAGGCGCTGGTGGATGTGCCGGTACTGCTGGCGGCAACCGGCGGCAGCGAGCGACATGCGCTGGTGATCGACCACCAGCTGCGGCCGTTGTTCAGTTTCCTGCAGGCGCACACGCTGCCGATCGGGGTGTATGCCACACCGGCCGACTTCGAGGGCGAGCACATCAGCAGTGCGGCCCTGCAGGCGCGGATCGCACTGGCGACCGAACGTGCGGCTGGGCATCTGGCGGCACGGGCACTGGCCGTGCCGGTGCCATTGCGGCGAATCGCATAGCACCTGAGGAAGCAGGAATAACCAGCAGCAGTCTGCTTATGGCGACGCCGCATCTGCGTGGCCGGATCTGACCGCCGATTGTCGCCAGGCGTCGCTGCTGCGGCTGCCGGCGTCTCTAGCATCGATATTGAAGCGGCATCGCATTGCCGGCCCAGATGAGGACGACTCCAGTGACTTTCGACGCAGCAAGCAAACCCATCCTGTTCCTGCTCGACCGTGAGTTCGAGGACGGCCAGATTCCCGGCCAGCGTTTCTTCTGCCGGCACAGCCTGTTGCTGGAGGGCGCGCTGTCGAGCATTGACGGCCTGGACGCGCAGCTGGACGTGCGTCGCATCGGCTTCGCACGGCCGCGCCGCGAGGTGATCGCAGAGATTGGCGAGCAGGACCAGTCGCTGCCGAAGCTGGTGCTGCCGCAGGGCGTGCGCAGCGAACTTGCCAGTGGCGCCCATCAGGACCGCCAGTACATCTCTGGTGCCGAGCCGATCCTGGCCGCGCTGAACGGCTTGCTCGGCATTCCCGTGGCCCACCCCTGAGCGAGGACGCGACCATGAGTTATCAGATCAGCGTGCTGGACAAGAGCCCGGTGGCCGAAGGCGCCTCGCCAGAGCAGGCGCTGCGCAACAGCCTGCAGCTGGCGCAGCGCGCCGAGCAGCTGGGCTACCACCGCTATTGGTTTGCCGAGCACCATGCCGCACCGACGCTGGCCAGCCCTGCACCGGAAGTGCTGGCAGCCTGGGTGCTGGCACAGACCCGCCGCATCCGCATCGGCAGCGGTGGGGTGATGCTGCGCCACTATGCGCCCTACAAAGTGGCGGAGAACTTCAACCTGCTGTCAGCGCTGGCGCCGGGACGGGTGGATCTGGGCGTGGGCAAGGCGCCCGGCGGCCTGCCGGCATCGACCGCTGCGCTGGCGGCCGGGAGGCCGGCGTTCGCCGACTTCGACCAGCAACTGCGCGATCTGGAGGGCTATCTTTCCGGTGCCGATACCGAGGCGCTTGCCCGGCCGGTTCCGCAGCAGGCGCCGGAGCGCTTCCTGCTCGGCGCCAGCCCGCAGAGCGCGCAGCAGGCGGCCGAGCTGGGCTGGCGCTTCGTCTACGCAGCGCACTTCGATGGTGACCCGAAGCACATTGAGGCGGCATTCAATGCCTACCGCAGCGTCTCCACCCAGCCACCGCTGCTGGCCACGGTGGCCTTCGCCGCGCCGACGGCCGAAGCCGCGGCGCGTCATATCGGTGCGCTGCGCGTCTACAAGCTGCACCTTGGTTCCGGCCAGGCCGTAAACCTGCCCAGCCCCGAGGCGGCTGCAGAGTACGCGCGCCAGGTGGGCGTGGCGGACTTCCGCATCGAGGAAACCCGCCCGAGCGTTTTGTCCGGTGATGCGCAGCACGTCCGTGACGAACTGGATGCGCTGCACCGGCGCTTCGGCGTGGGCGAGTTCATCCTCGACGCGCCAGTGGCCGACCTCGACGCGCGCCTGACATCCCTTGAACTGCTGTCGCCCGCACCGCGCGCGGCGGTGGCCTGACCTGCAGGAGCGATTCCCATGAGCACCCCGCGCCACATTCCGTTCGGCATCATGCTGCAGGGCCCTGGCAGCCACATGCATGCCTGGAAGCATCCGTCCAACCCAGCCGATGCCAGCGTCAACCTGCAGTTCTACGTCGACATCGCTCGCACCGCCGAGGACAACGGCATCGCCTTCGGCTTCGTGGCCGACGGCCTGTACGTCAACGAGAAGTCGATCCCGCACTTCCTCAACCGCTTCGAGCCGATCTCGCTGCTGTCGGCGCTGGCGACCGCGACGAAGAAGATCGGCCTGGCGGGCACGCTGTCGACCTCGTACAGCGACCCGTTCACCGTGGCCCGCCAGTTCGCCTCGCTGGACCTGCTCAGCGGCGGCCGCGCCGGTTGGAACGTGGTGACCTCGCCACTGGAGGGCTCGGGCCGCAACTACGGCCGCCCACACCCCGAGCATGCACTGCGCTACCAGATCGCCGACGAGTATCTGGAGGTGGTGCAGGGGCTGTGGGATTCCTGGGATGACGATGCCTTCGTGCGTGAGCGCGACAGTGGCACGTTCTTCGCACCGGATAAGTTCCGTCGGCTCGACCACAAGGGCCGCTTCTTCCAGGTGGAGGGGCCGCTCAACATCCAGCGTTCGCCGCAGGGCCAGCCGGTGATCTTCCAGGCCGGGTCGTCCGATGATGGCATCGCGCTGGCTGGCAAATATGCGGATGCGGTGTTTACGCATTCGCCATCGCTGGAAGAAACCCGCGCGTTCACCCAGAAGGTCAAGAACTCGGCGATCGCGCATGGGCGTAGCGGCAATGACGTGAAGATCTTCCCGGGCATTGGCCCCATCGTCGGCCGCACTGCCGAGGAGGCCGAGGCCAAGTACCAGGCGATTGCTGCGCTGGCCACGTTGGAAGATGCGCTGGCCTATCTCGGCCGCTTCTTCGATCACCACGATTTCAGCCAGTACGACCCGGATGCGCCGTTCCCGGAGCTGGGTGACATCGGCAGCAACGCGTTCCGTTCCACCACCGACCGCATCAAGCAGGATGCACGTGAGAAGGGCCTGAGCCTGCGACAGGTGGCGCTGGAAGCGGTGAGCCCACGGCCGAACTTCATCGGTACGCCGGAGCACGTGGCCGATGAGCTGATCCGTTGGTTCGACGCCGGTGCCAGCGACGGCTTCATCCTTGGTTTCGCCGCACAGCGCGAAGGCCTGGACGATTTCGTGACCCTGGTGCTGCCGATCCTGCAGGCGCGCGGTTACCACCAGCGCGAGCTGGAAGGACACACCCTGCGCGAGCATCTGGGCCTGCCGTACAAGGCCAGCCGTCATTCGACCGACGCCGAGCCGGCGCGGAAGGCGGGGTAAGGCGATGAGCGGAGAATCCGCAGTAGCGCCGGGCCATGCCCGGCGGAATTCCCAAGCGACGGGCATAGTGCCCGAAATCGCGGCGCGCGCCGAGGCGGCCATCGCGATCCGCCATGACCTGCACCGGCACCCGGAGCTGGCCTTCGAGGAGCACCGCACCAGCGCACGCGTGGCCGAGCTGTTGCAGCAGTGGGGCTACGAGGTCATCACCGGCCTCGGTGGCACCGGCGTGGTCGGCACGCTGCAACGCGGGCAGGGTAGTCGCCGCCTCGGCCTGCGCGCCGACATCGATGCACTGCCGATCCACGAGGATTCCGGGCTGGCCTATGCCAGCCAGACCGATGGGTTGATGCACGCCTGCGGCCACGATGGGCACACCGCCATCCTGCTGTCTGCGGCGCACTACCTCGCCCATCACGGTCGCATCGACGGCACCCTGCAGCTGGTGTTCCAGCCGGCCGAGGAAACCGGTTCGGGCGCTTCGAAGATGATCGCCGATGGCCTGTTCGAACGCTTCCCGGTGGATGCGATCTATGGCCTGCACAACTGGCCGGGCGTGCCTGTCGGCCACTTCGGCTTCGTCGATGGCCCGGCGATGGCGTCGGTGGACTGGGCGCGGCTGAAGGTGATCGGCAAGGGCGGCCACGGTGCCGAGCCGCAGGGCAGCGTCGACCCGATCCTGGTGGCAGCGCACATCGTCACCGCGCTGCAGAGCGTTGTCTCGCGCAATGTGGATCCACGGCAGATGGGCGTGGTCACCGTCGGTTCGATCCACGGCGGGCAGGCCGCCAACGTGATTCCAGACGTGGTGGAGCTGAAGCTGACCGTGCGCGCCTACCTGCCGGAAGTGCGCGATACGCTGCGGCGGCGGGTCACCGAAATCGCCGAGCAGACCGCTGCCGCGTTCGGCGCACGCGCCGAGATCGAGTTCCCGCGCGGCTTCCCCAGCGTGATCAACCACCCTGAGCAGACTGCCTATATCCGCGAGGTGGCCGTACGTGGCTTTGGCGCGGAACAGGTGGTGCCCGAATTCGCACCGCGCACCGCCAGTGAGGATTTTGCGTTCCTGCTGCAGGCACGGCCGGGCAGCTTCGTGTTTGTCGGCAACGGCGACAGCGCACCGCTGCACAGCCCGCGCTATGTGTTCAACGACGCCGCCATTGCACCCGCCGCCAGCCTGTGGGCGCGGCTGGCTGAAGACTATCTGGTGAAGGACGCAGCATGAGCAGCAACGAACGCTTCCTCTACACCTCGGTGGACGATCCACTGGCGCAGCCCCTGTTCGATGGCCTGGAGCAGGAGTACGACAGCCGTTACGCCGACGTGCGCCGACGCATCGGCGGCAGCGCCCGTGAGGAACTGCAGCGCTACCCGGCGCAGGCCTTTGCTGCCCCGGTAGGGGCGTTCGTGCTGCTGCTGCGCGATAGTGTGGCGATCTCCGGCGGCGCCTTCATGCCACACCGGGATCCGGACACCGCCGAGTTCAAGCGCATCTGGACGCTGCCGGGACTACGCCGCCAGGGCATCGCGCGGCGCGTGCTGCAGGAACTGGAAGACCAAGCGGCGCGGCAAGGGTATCGGCGGGTGTTCCTGACGACCGGCTTCCGCCAGCCTGAAGCGGTCGGCCTGTACCTCAGCCACGGCTACACCGCGCTGTTCGACCTGCAGGCCGATCCGGAATCCATCGCGCATCTGCCGTTCGAGAAGCACCTGAGCGTATCGGCGCCGGCCGTAGTGCCATCACAGGCCGTGCTGCATGGAGCCCACGCATGAGCACGCCTTCGACCGCGCTGGATGGCATTGCCGCACGTCCGGCACCAGCACCAGCGTTGAAGATCGTGCCGGCCCGGCATCCGCTGCAGGTGTTCGGCACGTTGCTGGCGCTGGCGCTGATCCTGATCGGCCTGCAATCCGTGCTGGGCAATCCACGCTGGGGCTGGGGCACGTTCGCCGAGTGGTTCTTCGCGCGCCCGGTGCTGGAAGGCCTGGGCCGTACGTTGTTGCTGACCGCACTCGGTACCGGCCTGGGTTTCGCGCTGGGTACCTTGCTGGCGTTGGCCCGCGTGTCCGGCTCGCCGCTGCTGTCGGCGGTGTCGTGGGGCTATGTGTGGTTGTTCCGTTCGATTCCGTTGCTGGTGTTGTTGCTGCTGCTGAACAACCTGGGCTACCTGTACAGCACCATCGAGCTGGGCGTACCGTTTACCGGCATCAGCCTGTTCTCGTACCCGACCACGCAGCTGATCGGTGTGTTCACTGCCGCAGTGCTGGGCCTTACGTTGAACCAGGCCGCGTTCTCGGCCGAGGTGATCCGCGGTGGCATTCTCTCGGTCGATCACGGCCAGTACGAGGCTGCGGCCGCGCTTGGCCTGCCGCGTGGTCGCCAGGTGCGCCGCATCATTCTGCCGCAGGCGATGCGCTCGATCCTGCCGGCCGCGTTCAACGATGTGATCGGTCTGGCCAAGAGCACGTCGGTGGTCTACGTATTGGCGCTGCCGGAGCTGTTCTACACGGTGCAGGTGATCTACCGGCGCAACCTGGAAGTGGTGCCGCTGCTGATGGTGGCCACGGTCTGGTACCTGGTGATCCTGACCGTGCTGTCGCTGTTGCAGCGGCGCGTGGAGCAGCGCTTTGCGCGCGGCCAGCTGCAGCGTGAGCGCTCGGTGTCGCGTGTCTCGTCGCCGACGCGCGCCGCAGGTGAGGCTGCATCGCGCGTGGCCAACCGCCCTCGCGTCGCTGCGCAGGTGGAAGCGGGCGAGGGCGCATCGGTGTCGCTGCATGGCGTAGGCAAGCTGTTCGGCGACCAGCCGGTGCTGGAAGACGTGAACCTGGACCTGCGCGCGGGCAGCGTGACGGTGCTGATCGGCCCTTCGGGCGCCGGCAAGTCCACGCTGCTGCGCCTGATCAACCACCTGGAACGTGCTGACAGCGGCTACGTGACCGTGGGCGACCAGTTGATCGGCTACCGCCGCGATGGCGACACCCTGTACGAGCTGCCGGAGCGCGAGATCCGCCGCCGTCGTGCCGAAGTGGGCATGGTGTTCCAGGGCTTCAACCTGTTCCCGCACCTGACCGCGCTGGAGAACATCATCGAAGCACCGATCGCGGTGCGTGGCGTGACGCGCGCGCAGGCCGAGCAGCAGGCGCGCACGCTGCTGGAACGGGTCGGCCTGGCCGAAAAGGCCGATGCCTTCCCGCGCCAGCTGTCCGGTGGCCAGCAGCAGCGCATCGCGATCGCCCGCGCGCTGGCACTGCAGCCGAAGGTGCTGCTGTTCGACGAACCCACGTCGGCGCTGGACCCGGAACTGGTGGCCGAGGTGCTGAGCGTGATCGAGGAACTCGCCCGTTCCGGCACCACGCTGGTGATCGTCACCCATGAGCTGAGCTTCGCCCGCCGCGTGGCCGACCACGTGGTGATGATGGACCAGGGGCGGGTGATCGAGCAGGGCACGCCCGAGGCGCTGTTCGAACGTCCGCGCCAGCAACGCACCGCCGATTTCCTGGCCACGACCCTGTAACCCCGGAAGGAAGACCATGAGCCCTGCAGCACCGCGTCGCCCCTCACGCAGCACCCTGTTGATCGTGGGCGTGCTGGTCATCGGCATCGCCGGCATCGTCTATTCGCGCGTGCGCCAGGCACCGGATGCCGGCACCGTGGCCGCAACCAGCCTGGCGAGTGCGAACACCACCATCCTGAAGGGCACGCTCGATCCGAAGGCGCAGGCGTTGATCCCGGCTGACTATCGCTTTGTCGCGCCCGGTACGTTCACCGTGGCCACCCATCCGGGGCAGCTGCCGCTGGCTGACTACGGCGCCGACAGCAAGGACGTGGTCGGTATCGAGCCGGACATCGCACGGCTGATTGCCGATGGGCTGGGCCTGAAGCTGGTGATCGTGCCGGTGGCGTGGGCCGACTGGCCGCTGGGGCTGGAATCAGGCAAGTACGATGCGGTGCTGTCGAACGTGACCGTCACCGAGGAGCGCAAGAAGAAATTCGATTTCTCCAGCTACCGTTACGATCTGCTCGGCATCTATACGCGCACTGATGGGCCGATCCAGAAGATCGAAAAGCCGGCCGACGTGGCCGGGTTGAAGGTGGTGGTCGGTGCCAGCACCAACCAGGACCAGATCCTGCGGCAGTGGGACCAGCAGAACATCGCCGCTGGCTTGAAGCCGGTGGAGTACCAGTACTTCGATGATGCCGTGGTGGGGCGGCTGGCGGTGATCACCGGCCGTGCCGATGTCTCGTTCGAGCCCAACGCCACCGGCGCGTACTCGGCACGCGATGGCAAAGTGCGGCGCGTCGGCCTGTTCCCCGGTGGCTGGCCGAATGCTGCAGCGATCTCGGTGACCACGCGCAAAGGCAGTGGCCTGGCCGATGCGGTGACACAGGCATTGAATGCCCAGATTGGCAGCGGCACCTACGCGCAGGCACTGGCACGCTGGAACGTGGCCGAAGAAGCCGTGCCACAGTCGCAGACCAACCCGCCGGGATTGCCGACGCTCTGACCCCGGGTACGGCCCGGCGCTATTCTGTCGGGCCGGGCGACGCCCGGCTGCGTTACCAACGCGCCTCCAGCGCGCGGAAAGGCTTCGCCAACCGCACACCCTCGGCATCGAACGTCGTGATCGAACGCCCATCCACCCGCACCGTCTTCGGCACCCTGCGCTGCGGCCACCAGACCTTCACCGCCGTTCCGCCGCGCAGCCCCTCGCCAAGCGCCACCGTCAGCACCCCGTCGCGCTGCCGCGCCTGCATCTGCAGCGTGCCATAGGCGGTCGGCAGCCGCTCCACCGCCAACCCTTCGCCAGCAACCCACGACGGCGGTGTGCCCGGCAGCAATGACAACGCATCATCGTCCTCGCGCATCAGCATGCCGAACAGCGTGCGGCCGTACTCGGCGCCGATCCAGGTATGCGGCATGTCGCCGAGGTAGCGCGGGAAGCGCAGGCGGGAGTGCACGACCTCGGCCAGGACCTGCCACTCAAGCGGGCGCCGATCATGCAGCAGCCCCTGCAGCAGCTCATCGGCCACCTGTGGCTGGCCCAAGTGCACATAGCTCAGCACATTGCGGATTTCGTAGGGCGTGTAGGCGTACAGCGCGCCGGGCTGGTTGCGCTTGCGCACATCGTCCAGGTAGCGGGCGAAGGTAGTCCGCAGTGCGTCGGCAGGCAATACGCTCTGCGCGCCGGTCGGGTCCAGCGCGATCGATACGCCGGTCGGATCGCCGTCGCCCAGGTCGGCCGAGGAAGGAATGAAGTCAATACCCTTCCACGCCATCGTTGCGCGGATCGAGGCATGCAGTGCGTCGTACAGCGCTTTGTACTGCTCGCGCGCCCAGCGTGCGGTTTCGTGGTCGCCCAGCGCCTCGGCCAGCCACGCGCCGTCGTGCCAGCCCTTCAGGCCCCAGTAGTCATCCCAGTAGCTGTGGGTGGGCGACGGATAGCCCTCATGGCTGATCGAGGGGGCAAGGATGCCGGCGAAGCGCTCCGGCGCCGGCTGATCGGCTTTGTATCCGGGTACCAGGGTGCGCTCGCGTAGCTCCTGCAGGAAACGCAGCGCCGCTTTCACTTTCGGCAGGTAGTCACGCACCGATTCGGGTCCGCCATCGAGGCGGGCGACATCGGCCACCAGCGCCACGTACTGACCCTGGCTGTCGTACTCGATGTCCGAACCGAAACCCGTATTGACGCTGCCATCGTCGTTGAGGATCGGCGAGACCAGGCCGTTGGCATGCACGCCGTGCTCGCTGTACCAGGCCAGGTAGTCGCGCGCGACCTTGGCCTCGCCCATGCGCAGCAGCACTGCCGAGGTGGCCATGCCATCGCGGATGAACGAGCGGTTGTAGTTGCGCGGGCCCGGCTGCATGGCTGGGCCGGTCTGGTTGATCAGCATGTAGGCGGCCTGCGCGCGCAGCATGTCCACCAGTGATGGATCAGGCAGGCGCAGCCCGACCCCGCCCAGACGTCCCTGCCAGTCTGCGGAGGCCTGGTTGGCCAAGGTGTCGAAGGCATCGTTGCCGTCGCGAGGCAGCGAGGAAAGGTCGAGCGCGGGGGGCTCCGGCAGCGCGCCGTTGGCATCGGCAGCGGCGGTGCCGAGTGGGAACGCCACCACCACCGCATCGCTGGCACCGGGCGCGAGGCGGATCCGGTAGCTCAATGCGGCCGCGGCCAGTCCTTGCTCATCGCGTGCCTGCTGGGTGGCAGGCAGACGCCCGGCTGCGATGCCGGCGGTGATTTCCGTTGCACCTTCGGTGCCGAACGGCGCGGCGCCGGCAGCATCCACCGGCGTGAGCGAGCGCAGCAGCGTGCGGCCGTTGACGCGCACCGTGTTGGCTTCGACGGCGACCTCGCGGATCGGCGACAGCCCGCCGTTTTGCCACGGCGGGTTCATCTGCATCGGTCGTACCGCCAGGGTCAGCGTGCCGTCGATCGCGGTGGCGCCGGTGTTGCGCAGGCGATGACGCACCAAGGTGACCGGCTGTCCGTTGCGTTCGATGGCGAAGGCCTCGCTGCGTAGTTCCAGTCCCGGCTGCGGTGCCCACGTGGCGGACGGCATCGGCTTCCAGCCGTCGCGCAGCGCGTGCTGCACCTTCTGCCCCGCGGCCCCGGCTGCGCTGCCATCGGCATTGCGCCAGATTGGCTGCACCAGCGGTGCGCCCTTGAAGGCCTCAATGTTGCCGTACTCGTCGAAGATCGACTTCTGCCGGCCCGCGTGCACGCCGACCGCAGTCCAGTAGGTCTGCTGCATCTGCAGCGATGCCGGGAACAACGCACGCTGCGCGCCGCTGGCAGCGATCTGGTACCGCTTCATCGGCGTCATCACGGCTTTCGGGCCAAGCAGGCGCAGGCGCGTGATCTGCGGTGCAGCGCCGTCCACGCTCAGGCGGAACGCACGTACAGGCTGTGCCGTGTCAGCAGCCAGCCAGCTCTGCCGATGGCTGGCCGCCTGTGCATCGTGTGCGAGATCCTGCCAGCGGCCCTGTGCGTCCTGCACCTGCAAGCGGGCGACGCCGCGCCCGCCATCGGCCCAGTCGACCGCGAGACCGGCCGTGGACTGGGCGCGAGGCAGCATGATCTCGAGTGTATGGGATCCACCTTTTCCAGCTGGAACCGCGACGGTGCCGCCACCCTGCCAGAGCGTCGCCGCCTGCGTTGCATCGACACCGCTGATGCGTGCGCTGAGCGTGCTGTCCAGAGGTTCCATCTCGAAGATCGACACGCCCCAGTCGGACGTGCGCTGCGGGCTGGCCAACCGCAGGAAGCGCGCCTGGCGTGGCGCGAAGTACAACGTTTCCACGTCGCCCAGCGAATCGGTCATGGTGTACGCGGTCTGCCACTGCGTGCCGTCCAGCGAGGTCTGTAGTGAATACCCTTCTGGATTGGAGACATCCCAGGTGATCCGTGCGCCCGCCAGCATCGTCGGTGCACCCAGATCGATCTGGAACCAGTGGCCCGGACTGAAGGCACCGCCGGTGACGGTCTTGGGGTCGCCGTCGATCAGGTGGCTGATCGCCATCGCCGGTACCTGCTGCGAGGAAGCGCTGGCCTGCCATTGGCTGCGCGGCGGAAGGGTCTGTGCCTGCGCGGACGACGCCAGGGCGGCGAGCAGCAGGGGGGCGGCAGATTGCCATGGGAGAGCTGAGCGGGAGACCTTGGAGCGTTCGGCGCGTAACGTCATTACGGACAGCCTCGCAGGTTCGACCGGAATCGGGCGAGCGCTACGCTAGCAAGGTATGTAATCGGTTACATGACGCGCTGCAGCGGCGCTGGCCGTTTCTGCGTAGGCGCAGCCGAGCAGGGCTTGGCTCTACCGGGCATTGGGACGCATGACACCCCGTCACAGCATTACAACTCCACCGTCTCCCACCAGCGCGTGCCCGCCTGCGGCGCCTGCATGTCCAGCGCTTCGCCCATCATCGGCGTGGCCACCGGCACGTTCTTCGCGGCGGCCAAGGCGGTGATGCGTTCGAAGGGCTGCTGCCATGCGTGCAGGGCCAGGTCGAAGGTGCCGTTGTGGATCGGCAGCAGCCACTTGCCGCGCAGGTCCAGGTGCGCCTGCAGGGTCTGCTCGGGCTGCATGTGCACGAAGGCCCAGCGCGGGTCGTAGGCGCCGGTTTCGATCATGGTCAGGTCGAAGGGGCCGTACTTCTCACCGATGGCCTTGAAGCCGTCGAAGTAGCCAGTGTCGCCGCTGAAGAAGATGCGGAAATCGCCGTCCTGGATCACCCATGATGCCCACAGGCTGCGGTCGCTGTCGCCCAGCCCGCGACCGGAGAAGTGCTGGCCCGGGGTAGCGGTCAGGCGCAGGCCGTTGGCTTCGGTCGACTGCCACCAGTCCAGCTGTTCGACCTTGCTGGCGTCCACACCCCAGGCGATCAACTGGTCGCCCACGCCGAGCGGCGCAATGAAGCGCGCGGTCTTGCCGGCCAGCTGCATCACTGCGGCATGGTCGAGATGGTCGTAGTGGTTGTGCGAGAGGATCACGCCGGCGATCGGTGGCAGTTGGTCGATGCTGATCGGCGGCGCATGGAAGCGCGCCGGTCCCATCCACTGCACCGGCGAGGCGCGTTCGGAGAACACCGGGTCGGTCAGCCAGTACTGGCCACGCAGCTTCAGCAGGATCGTGGAGTGCCCCAACCGGAACAGGCTGCGATCCGGTGCAGCATCGAGGGTGGCGCGGTCCAGCGGCTTCACCGGAATCGGGTGAGCGGGCACGGTGCCCTTGGGCTTGTTGAACAGGAACGTCCACCAGATCTCCGCGCCGTCGCGCAGGCCCATCGCCGGCCGGGGCAGGGCATTGCGGAACTTGCCGTCGCGGTACTGCGGCGAATCGGGGAAGTCAGGGAGGGACCAGGACTTGCAGAAGGTGTAGGCGGTCACGGCGAGGATTCCAAGCAAAGGACAAGGAGCAGGCGCTTCATGGGTGACGTCCGCTGGGTACACTGCACAGTGTAGTTTCGTGTTCTTCAAAAGTACACTGGCAGGTGTAAGATGTGTAGATCCGTTCAGTTATCCGGTTCCTGCCATGCCCCGTGCCCCGCAACGCCTGACCGACCGTAAACGTGACGCCATCGTGCGCGCGGCGGTGGAGGAGTTCCGTGCATCGGGCTACGAGGCGACCAGCATGGACCGCATTGCCGAGGTGGCCGGGGTCTCCAAGCGCACCGTCTACAACCACTTCCCGAGCAAGGAGGCGCTGTTCTCGATGATCCTGGAGGAGCTGTGGGAGCGCAGCGTGGCCAGTGATGCGCTGCCGTACCGCGCCGATCTGCCGTTGCAGACGCAGTTGATGCAGCTGCTGGGGCAGAAGCTGGAGCTGCTCAGTGACGCCAACTTCATCGACTTGGCGCGGGTCGCGATGGCCGAGATCATCCACTCACCGGAACGTGCGCAGGCCATCGTCTGCCGCATGGGCGAGAAGGAAAGCGGCGAGAGTGCGTGGATCCGCGCGGCAATCTCCGATGGCCGACTGCGCGAAGTCGATCCGGAGTTCGCCGGCCACCAGCTGCACGGGTTGGTGAAGAGCTTCGCGTTCTGGCCGCAGGTGACGATGGGGCAGCCACCGTTGAACGCGCAGGAACGCGCGCGGGTGGCCGAATCGGCGGTGGCCATGTTCCTGGGTTTCTACGCGGCCTAGTTGGCGGCGAAGCGACGGAACTCGTCGGCCGGAAGCGCTGCCGAGTACAGGTAGCCCTGGCCGACATCGACCCCCAGTGCGCGCAGTTGCTGTTCCTGCGCCAGGGTTTCAGTACCTTCGGCCACCACGATCGCACCGCAGCGGTGCGCGACTTCGACGATGAAGCGCACGATCGACTGCGACTTGGCATCGGACAGTGTGGCGATCAACGCCTGTTCGATCTTGACCTCGGCGATGGCCAGCTGCGAAAGCAGGATCAGGGTCGAATAGCCCGCGCCGAAATCATCCAGCGACAGGGTGACCCCGGCCGCCAGCAGCTGTGCGATGTTGGCATCGACCACGTCGCGCTCGACGATCTCGGTCCACTCGACGATCTCCAGCCGCAGCATCGCACCGGGGATGCCGCGTAACTGCAGCAGCTCCTGCAGGCGCAGACCGAAGTCGGGCAGGCGCAGGGATTCGGCTGACACATTGACCGCAATGGTCAGCGCCGCGCCGTCCTGCTGGAAGTGCTGCAGGAAGTGCACCGCCGACTGCAGCGTGGCCCACTCCAGGTCCGCAAGCCGGCCCTGCCGGCGCAGCAGCGAGATCACCCGCATCGGCGCGATCAGCCGGCCCTCGCTGTCGCGCATGCGCAGCAGTGCTTCGGCGCCGACCAGCTGGCGGTCCTGCAGGCGATGCTTGGGCTGATAACACAGCGGCGCGTCCCCCTGCTGCAGCCAGCGCTCGAGCGCGACCTCGATCAGCGCATCGATTTCACTGTCGCGCTGGATCGGGTCATCGAAGAACACGACGCCGGATTCGATCGCACTCAGCGCCACGGTGATTGCCCGGAAAGGCAGGTGGCCATCGTCTGCGGCGGCCGGTGGCTTCAGTTCGACCACGGCACAGCGGAACAGCGGCCGGAAGCCGGGCCAATCGCGGCCGACCCGATCGGCCAGGTTGCTGGCCAGCTCGGTGATCTGCGGCTGCGTGCGCAGTTCGGACAGCGACAGGTCACGTACCAGAATTGCCAGCGCGGCATCACCGAACTGGTAGATCTCCAGTTGCCCGGCCGGCAGCGAGGGCAGCAGCCGATGCACCTCGTCGGTGCTGTCGCGCTGCCACAGGCCGTTGTCCTGCAGCGGCCCATAGCGCAGGCGCAGATCGCGCAGGTTGCCCATTTCGGCCACGATCAGGCAGGCTTTGCCGATGCCGTCGTTGTCGCGCCAGTAGTGCTGCAGGCGCTCGCCGAGCGCACGCATGTTGGGCAGGCCGCTGATCGGGTCGATACGCAGCCAGGCCTGCTCGCGCTGGCGCTGGACGTCGATCTGCGCGTCGTTGTAGACCAATGCGAACACCGCGCCCAGCATCAGCAGCGAGACCGGCAGCGCCAGCAGGCGCTGGATCGCCAGTTCAGCCACCGGCAGCTGATCGGCGCCGATGATCGCCACGCCCAGTGCCAGGCCCAGCGCAGTCACGCCGATGCGCACACCCCAGGCCTGCAGGATCATGCGCAGCGAGAGTTCGTTGAGCATGCGCGGGTGCAGGCGCCTGCGCAGCCAGATGCCGGCCAGCATCTGCAGCAGGGATTCCAGGCCGGCAGGCAGGAAGAACTGGGCGCCGGCGAACTGGTAGCGGGCCAGCAGGCTGGCGGCCAGGCAGGTCAGGCCGCCACGCCAACCGCCGAGCAGGCCACTGACCAGCAGGATGTCGAAGCCGAGGTGCAGCTTGACCACGCCCTGGCTATAGCGGGCCACGAACCAGGAATTGAACAGGTAGATCAGGCCCAGTGCCACGCCCACATACAGGCGACGGCCTTCAATGGCATGGCCGGCGCGACGGGTGGCGATCAGCAGCACGCCGATCATGCCGATCACGGCCGTGGCCTGCAGCAGGTACAGCGGCAGGCTGGGCAGGGCGCTGTCCAGGACCTGGGCCGAGACCCGTGAAAGCGCATCCATAGCAGGTTCCCGCCTGTGACCGACGGCCAGTGACGAGCAGGGTAAACCACGGCCGCGCGCGCGGCCACTGATGCTGCCCGGCGTCGCCCGCCCGGGTCAGTAGCGCGGGTCGGCGATGGCCGGCAGCACCAGTTCGCGCACGAAGCCGGACGGTGACAGCTGCAGCAACGCGCGCACCATCGCAACGACGTCGTGCACCGGCACCAGCTCGCCGTCGCCGCGTGCTGCGGCCTCTTCCACCGGCACCGACAGTGCATCGTCGGTGTTGAGGTAGCCCAGCTGCAGGCTGGTCACCGCCAGGCGGCGATCGCGGAAGCCCTCACGCAGTGCATCGGCGATGCCGTTGAGCGCGAACTTGGATGCGCCGAACGCCACTTCCGGGCGGCCGCTGCGTGGCAGTGCCGAGGTCGAGCCGGTCAGCACCAGCTGCGGGCGTGGTGCGCCCAGCACCCGCGGCAACAGGCGCTGCAGTAGCACCAGGGTGGCGGTGATGTTGACGTCGACCAGTTGGGTGAGCGAGGCATCGGTTTCGTCGAGGAAGGCGTACTCGTCGCTGAAGGCGGTCTGTTCCCAGATGCCCAGGTTGTGGATCAGCACATCCAGATCAGCAGGTGCCTGCGCCGCGATCTGATTGGCCGCCAGGGTGGGCTGGGACAGATCGGCTTTGATCCACTGCAGGGTGACGCCCTCGGGGCATTCAATATCGCGCGGTCGGTTGCGTGAAACGCCGATGACGGTGTCGCCTGCACTGCACAGGCCTTCCACGAACGCCCGACCGAGGCCCCTGCTGGCGCCGATGACCATCAATTTCATGTTGCTTCCTTGTTGTACTACGGCGGCCTCAGTCGGCCGCCAGAACGGTGTCCCAATCGGCGAACGCACGCAGGCCGCTGCGTTCGGCGGTAATGATCGAGGCGGTGTTGTCGAGCTGGCAACGGTACTGCGGCTGCAGCCCGGCCGTCTGTGCGGACATGGCCATGGCGCGTACCAGCTGGCGCGCGTGCCCGCGACCGCGGGCTTCGGGAAGGGTCAGCACGCCCATGTCGGCCAGGGCTGGATCCAGGCTCCACGGGTACATGCTTCCCGCGGCAACCAGCCGCTCGCCATCGAAGGCGCCGAACACCTGCCAGTGGTCCAGCTCGACCCAGGCGGCATCCAGATCCTCCTCGCTCGCGCTGGCCTGGAACCCGTCGAACGCGGCTGCGTCGGCCGGGCCAAGACGCCGGATACATGGCGGTGCAGGGCACTCGGCCAGGGCCGCAAGTTCTGCGGCGGGGAAGTAGAAGACGCGATCTGCGCCATGCGTGCGCTGGCCGAGCTGCTGCAGGCGCAGTTGCAGCTGCGGGAGCGTCCAGTGCGGCTGCGCGTGCAGTTGCAGGCGAGCGGCCAGGGCCGGGCGCAGCAGTGCGCGCGCGGGGCCCGCGACCGGCTGCAGCAGCATGCCGTCCTCGCCCTCATCGAAATCATCGCTGCACGCCAACTGCAGCAGTGGATCATCCTGCATCATGCGCTGCCCGGAGAACACGCTGCGCCAGGTCGCATCGATTAATGGGGCAAACACATCATCCATGACCGGTGTCTCGCTCAGCGCCGGGGCAGGTCCACCTGCAGGCCGGCGGCCTTCCATTCGGGATAACCGGCGGCGAGCCGCTGCGCGGTCAGTCCGGCCTCGCGCAGCATCGTCACCGCGTCGTTGGACAGCACGCAGTAGGGACCGCGGCAGTACGCGACAATGTGGACGGCACGCGGCAGTTCGTCCATCCGTGCACGCAGTTCCGTAACGGGAATGTTCAGCGCGCCGGGCAGGTGACCCAGATCGAATTCCTCGCGCGGCCGCACATCCAGCAGCACCACGCTGCCGCGTTGTTCCAGCAACTGCTCGACGGTCAGGCCTTCCAGAGCATCGCGGCGCTGCAGGCTGTCGTGGATCACGCCATGCATTTCGCTGCGTTGGTGGTCGGCATAGTCGCGCAGCGCGGCCAGCAGGTTGCCCAACGGACCCTCACCACTGCGGTAGAGGATGCGCTTGCCATCGCGTCGGGTCTGAACGAGGCCGGCACGGCGCAGCTGCTGCAGATGCTGGGAGGTATTGGCCACCGACAGCCCGGTCAGTTCGGCCAGGCGTTCCACGGCGCGCTCGCCCTGGGCGATGTGCTCCAGCAGGGCCAGGCGATGGGCGTGGCCGAGCGTGCGGGCGATCTCGGCCAAGGCCTCCAGCGGTGAGGGTGGTGGCTCTGTTGCAGCGTTCATGCGGGCCACGCTAGCATCGCTCTATCATTCAAGCAAATAATTGAAGGTAGGTGATATGGTTGGCGTGGCGACATTGGTGATGGATGCGGTGGTAGTCGGCGTGGGAGCAACCGCAGTGATGGACCTGTGGGCGCTGGTGCAGCGAAGGCTGCTCGGCATTCCCTCGCTGGATTTCGCGATGGTCGGGCGTTGGCTGGGCCACCTGCCGCGCGGGCGCTTCCGCCACGACGGTATCGGCCGCTCGGCAGCGGTCAGTGGCGAGCGCGCGCTGGGTTGGACCGCGCATTACGTGATCGGTGTGGTCTTCGCCGCGTTGCTGCTGGCCGCGGTGGGGAACGGCTGGGTGCAGGCGCCGACACTGTGGCCGGCGCTGGCCTTCGGCATCCTCAGCATCGCCGCACCGTTCCTCATCCTGCAGCCGGGCATGGGCGCGGGCATTGCCGCTTCGAAGACCCCGGCGCCGGGCAAGGCGCGCCTGCGCAGCCTGGTGGCGCACAGTGTGTTCGGTGCAGGAATGTACCTTTCCGCGCTGCTGTTGGCCGCTGTCCGTGCAGGATGAGCAAGAATCCGCAGGGTCACCGGCAACAGGAACACCTCGGCATGGAATCACCCAAATCCACCACTGATGACATGCCGCTGCCGTGGGCGTGGCAGGACGCGTTGGCCGATGCGCGCATCGAGCGGCAATCGATCGGTGCGTCGCGTGCGGATGTTGCCCGCGTGCGTCGGCCGGGCCAGGCCGATGCCTTCCTGAAGTCGGAAGTGATCGACGCCTTCAGTGAGCTGGGCGATGAGATCGCGCGCCTGCGTTGGCTGCAGGCACAGGGACAACCGGCACCGACGGTGATTGCCACTGCCGAAGAGGCGGGCCGGCGCTGGTTGTTGATGAGCGCGCTGCCCGGTCGCGATCTGGCCTCGTCGCCGGAACTCGCGCCGCAGCAGCTGGTGGACCTGCTGGCCGACGCGCTACGCGGGCTGCATGCGTTGCCGGTGGCAGCCTGTCCGTTCGACCAGCGACTGGCGTCGCGCGTGCAGGCCGCGCAGGCCCGCGTTGAAGCGGACCTGGTGGATGCCGATGATTTCGATGATGAGCGCCTGGGGCAGAGTCCGGAGCTGGTCTTCGCCGAACTGTGCAGCACCCGGCCCGACCATGAAGACCTGGTGGTCAGCCATGGCGATGCGTGCCTGCCGAATCTGATGGTGGCCGAGGGACGCTTCAGTGGTTTCATCGACTGTGGCCGGCTGGGTGTGGCCGACCGCTACCAGGACCTGGCGTTGGCCGCGCGCAGTCTGGTCCACAACTTCGGCGACACGCGTTGGGTCGCGCCGCTGTTCCAACGCTACGGCGCGGTGGCCGACGAGCGCCGGCTGGCGTTCTACCGGTTGCTCGACGAGTTCTTCTGAGCCCGCGCATGGCTGGCGATGGCCGCGCAGATCAGGCCACCGACCACGCTCAGGTGTTCCAACGCGAAGAACAGGGCCAGCTGCTGTTCGGCGCCGTGCTTGTTCCAGAAGGTATGCACGATGACGATGGTCAGCAGCATGAACACTGCCAGCGCGCCGCTGCCCAGCCAGAGCAGGCGATCGAGCAGCAGGCACAGTGCGCCGCCCAGCAGCACCGCGGCGCTGGCGATGTTGAACAGCACGGGCGGTTGCAATCCGGCCGCGTGCATTTCGGCCACGCTTGTGTCCCACGCCAGCAGCTTGGCCAGGCCCGAGGACAGGAACACCACGGCCAGCAGCAGTCGGGCGAGGAACCACAGTACGCGGCTGTCGAGCAGGGTGGTGATCATCTGTGGCATGCAGGAACTCCGGGTTGAGCGTGGGACAGGCCGCGCAGCATCGGGCCTCAACCGCAGTTGAGGTCAAGGCTGGCTGAACGGAGCCCGGCGTTGGCCGGATCGCCAGCTTCTAAGTGGACGAACGTTCGTTCACCATTTGCGCCATGAGCCGAGCCGACCGCAACGAGCAACGCATCGCGCAGATTCTGCAGGCCGCCCTGCAGTGCTTCCTCGCGAAGGGATTCCACCAGACCAGCATGCGTGACATCGCGCAGGCAGCCGGCGTCAGCCTGGGCAATCTCTACAACCACTTCCAAGGCAAGGAGGCGATCATCCTTGCGGTGGCGGTGGCCGAGAGCGAAGAACTGGCCCCGTTGCTGCAGCGACTGGCCGCGTCCGATGGCGATCGCGCACAGGTACTGGTTTTCCTGCAGGATTTCCATGCGCTGTGCAGGCAGCCGGACTGGGCAACGCTTGCGGTGGAGGTGCTGGCCGAGAGTGCACGCAACCCGGCCGTGGCCGAGGCCTTCGCGGCCAATCGCAGGCAATTGCAGGCGACGCTGGCCGAAGCCCTGCTGCACGTGGCACAGCGCGAACGTCGGCGTCCCGTGCTGTCGCCGGCACTGCAGGCGCAGGTGCTGCTGGATGCCATCGAAAGCGACGCACTGCGTCGGGGGCTGGGCGAAGCCGGTGCCACCAATGAGGCATCGCTGGATCTTGGCTTGCTCGCGCTGCTGCTCGGCGCACGCGCATGAGCGCCGTGGACCGGCGGTTGCACGGCCTGGATCTGGCCCGCTACCTGGCACTGGCCGGCATGGTGCTGGTGAATTTCCGTCTGGCGATGGCCGTGCCGGCAGAGGGTGAGGGTTGGCTGGCAGGGTTCTTCCATCTGCTGGAAGGCAAGGCCTCCGCGACGTTCGTTACGCTGGCCGGCTTGGGCCTGGTGCTGGCCACGCAGCGGCAAGGGTGGTGGCCGGCCAGCGTGCAGACCTGGAGGCGCGCGCTGTTCCTGATGGTGCTGGGCCTGCTCAACCTGACCCTGTTCCCGGCCGATATCCTGCACTACTACGCGGTGTATTTCGCGCTGGCCGTGGTGTGGCTGCGTGCCTCGCCGCAGGTGTTGCTGGCCAGCATCATGGGCCTGGCGGCCTGTTCGTTCTGGGCGTTGCTGCATTGGGACTACAGCCAGGGATGGAACTGGCAGACGCTGGAATACGCCGGTCTGTGGCAATGGCCGGGCGCGGCCCGCAACATGCTGTTCAATGGCTTCCACCCGTTGATGCCGTGGCTGTGCTTCTTCCTGCTGG
The DNA here is from genome assembly GCF_056481725.1 of Stenotrophomonas sp. 85239_Sma. Taxonomy (NCBI): domain Bacteria; kingdom Pseudomonadati; phylum Pseudomonadota; class Gammaproteobacteria; order Lysobacterales; family Lysobacteraceae; genus Stenotrophomonas; species Stenotrophomonas sp. 85239_Sma. The sequence continues at coordinate 1,934,542 of NZ_CM151163.1, forward strand.
GCATGCTGCTGGCGCGCCTTCAGTTGTCGCAGCCTCGGGTGCAGCACGCATTGCTGGTGCTGGGGCTGTTGCTGATCGCGGCTGGACATGGCGTGCAGCAGCTCGCACAGGGGACGCCCTGGCAGGTATGGCTGGGAACGCAGCCGATGCCGCCGGGGCCGGCCTACGTACTCACCGGTGCGGGTGCAGCTTGCAGTGTCATCGCCGCCTGCCTGTGGCTGACGCGTGTACGCCCGGGTGACTGGCTCGAGCCGTTCACCGCGGCCGGACGCATGACCCTGACCCTGTACGTCGGCCACATCCTGCTGGGCATGGGCACGCTGGAAAGCCTGGGCCTGCTTGATGGCCGTGCCTCGCTGGCGTCGGTGCTGCTGTGGGCCCTGCTGTTCCTGATGCTGGCAACGGGCGCGGCGTGGCTGTGGTCATGGCAGTTCGCGCGCGGTCCGCTGGAGGCGGTAATGCGCCGTATTGCAGGCTAGTTCTTTGGTCGTGCCGAGGTGATGTTGTGACGGACATGTCTGTGTCATGGCAAGCGCATCTGAGATAGTAGCGGCAGGTAATACTTTCCGCTTGCATCCATGTCATTCGCTTCGGCGCAGCATCTCGGCGAAGTCCTTCAGCAGTCCTATGGCATCACCGCCACTGCCGTGGTGCCACGCCCGGTTGGCGCCGATGCCAACGCCAGCGTGTACCGCGTCGACGCACGGCGCGGGCAATGGTGGTTGAAATGCCGCAGGTACCAGGTTGCCCCTGCCGTCTGGGATACCCTGCATTGGCTGCGCGGCACGCTGGGCATCGAGGAAATCGTCGCGCCCTGGCCGGCCCTGACCGGTGGAGCGTCGGTGCAGCGCTGGGGCCTGCAGTTCACCCTGTTCCCGTATGTGGAAGGCCAGTCCGGGTTCGAGGCGGCGTTGAGTCGCACGCAGTGGCAACGGTTGGGCGAGGTGCTGCGGCGCCTGCACGAGGCATACCCGCCACCGCAGCTGAAGGAGGCGTTGCCGAGCCTGCGGATGGAGACCGCGGCGCTTGATACCGTCGGGCAATGGTTGGCTGGTGAGGGCCTGGCCGCCGCCAAGGATGGGCTGGGCCGTGCCTTTGTTTCCGTATGGGACCAGCAGCATGCGCGCATCGCGGCGCTGCATGCGCAGGCACTGCAGTTGCACGCGGCGTTGCAGGATGTCCCGGTGGCGCTGCACCTGTGCCATACCGACCTGCATGCCGGCAATCTGCTGATGGGCAACGACGGCGGCCTGCACCTGATCGACTGGGATGGCCTGTCGCTGGCGCCGCGCGAGCGCGACCTGATGTTCATCGGTGCCGCTGTGGGCGGGCGCTGGGGCCGCGAGAACCCGGGGGGATTCGAGGAAGGCTATTGCAGCGACCACGGCGACCCGCGCTGGATCGCCTGGTACCGGCACTGGCGCATCCTGCAGGACCTGATCGAGTTCCAGCAGGTCCTGCTGGGCAGCGATGGAGAGGATCGTTCGCCGCAGCTGCGCCGGCAGACGCTGCACTACCTGGGCGAGCAGTTCGCACCGGGCAATGTGTTCGACGCGGCAGAGCGGGCATATCGCGCGCTGTAAGGCGCACAGGAATCATCCACGCGTGGCGGGGATCTACTCGGCGGGCTTGGCCGCTGCCGACGCCGCTGCGCTTGCGGCGCGGCGCGACAGCACGGCTTCGCGGTGGGCGATATAGGCGTTGGCGGCGAGGATGATGCCGGCACCGATGATCGTCCAGCGGTCCACGCTTTCGTTGAACAGCAACCAGCCGAACAGCGTCACCAGCGGCAGCTGCAGGAAGCTGATCGGAGTCAGGGCGGAGACTTCGCCCAGCCGTAGCGCGCGGGTCCACAGCAGCTGGCCGACGGTGCCGAGCACGCCAGTGGCGAGCAGCCACAGCCAAGCAGTGCCGGTCGGCCAGACCCAGACGAACAGCGCCGGTACCAGCGACAGCGGTACCCAGAACACGTAGGTGTAGAGCACCACGGTGTCAGCACTGTCGACGCGGGTGAGCTGCTTGATCTGGATCGCGACCAGCGAACTCAGCACGGCGGCGGCCACCGCGACCAGGCTGCCAGCGGTGAAACCGGCGGTGCCGGGACGCACGATCACCAGCACGCCGATGAAGCCGACCACGACCGCCGCCCAGCGGCGCACACGCACGGTTTCGCCCAGCCACAGCACGGCGGCAATGGTGACGAACAGCGGCGTGGAGTAGGAGAGCGAGACCGCCTGCGCCAACGGCAGGTGGCCGAGCGCCCAGAACGCACACAGCATCGAACCCAGGCCGATCGCACTGCGCACGAAATAGCGCGGCAGTTGCTGCGTCTTCAGTGGTGCATGGCCCGGGCGCAACAGCATCGGCAGCAGCGCCAGCAGGCCGAAGGCGTTGCGGAAGAAGGCCACTTCCTGGGTTGGCACGTAACGGGTGGCATAGCGGATGGCCACCGCCATCAGGCCAAATGCCATGGTGCTGCCGAGCATCAGCAGCGCCGCCCGCATCGGGGTGGCGCCGGGGAAAAGGACGGGGCTGTTCACCACTGTGCGCCGAGCAGGCGGGGCTCCGGTTCGATCGGCACGCCGAACTTCTCCAGCACCGAGGCCGAGATGCGGCGTGCCAGCGCCAGCAGTTCAGCACCCGTGGCGTTGCCGTGGTTGACCAGTACCAGTGCATGGCTGGGGGCCACGCCGGCATCGCCTTCGCGGAAGCCCTTCCAGCCGCAGGACTCGATCATCCACGCCGCAGAGACCTTGCGCTTGTCGTCGTGCTCGGCCGGGAACACGGGCAGGTCGGGGAAGTGCTGCAGCAGCACGTCGACCTGTTCCAGCGGCAGCACCGGGTTCTTGAAGAAGCTGCCGGCGTTGCCGAGCACATCCGGATCGGGCAGCTTGCGGCGGCGGATCGCGATCACCGCATTGGCCACGTCGACCGCACCCGGCAGCTCCACGCCCTGTGCCTGCAGTTCCTCGCGGATGCCGGCGTAGTCCATGCGCAGGTCATGCAGCAGCGGCAGCTTCAGTTCGATGGCGGTGATCAGGTAGCGGTCAGGCTGCTGCTTGAACACGCTGTCGCGGTAGGCGAAGCCACATTGTTCGTTGTCCAGCCGTACCCAGGCCTGCTCCTGGCAGTCCCAGGCTTCGACCGCCTGGATGAACTCGCCGACCTGCGCGCCATAGGCGCCGATGTTCTGGATCGGTGCGGCACCGGCCGTACCGGGAATGAGGGCCAGGTTCTCGAGACCCGACAGGCCCTCCTGCAGCGACCACATCACCAGCCCGTGCCACGGCACGCCCGCACCGGCGCGGATCACCGCATGGTCGGCACGATGTTCGAGGAAGCTGATGTCACGGTTGCCGAACACCAGCACGGTGCCCGGCAGGTCCTCGGCGATCAGTACATTGCTGCCGGCACCCAGCACCAGCAATGGGCCGTTGGCCACCTCGGGCAGCGCCAGTACTTCCGGCAGCAGCGCGGCATCGTGCAGCTCCAGCAGCTGCGCGGCGCTCGCCTGCACATGGAAGGTATTCAGTGCCTGCAGTGGGGCATTGCGGGTGAGCGTCCAGCGCACCGGGACGTCGCCATCGTTGGTATCCATGGGCGCGCTCACAGCGGCGCCACCGCGCCGCGGCTCGGCGCTTCGCGGCGGCGACGGATCGCCTCCACGCATTCGGAGACGAGGGCAGGGCCACGGAAGATCAGGCCGCTGTAGCACTGCACCAGTGCCGCGCCTGCGGCCATCTTGGCCACGGCATCGGCGCCGGACAGGATGCCGCCGACGCCGACCAGCGGCACGGATTCGGGCAGGCGCGAGCGCAGGCGGCGCAGCACCAGTGTGGACTGCTCCAGCACCGGCGCACCGGACAGGCCACCGGCCTCGTTGGCCAGCGGGTCGCCGGCCACCTTGCCGTGGTCGATGGTGGTGTTGGTAGCGATCACGCCGTCCACCTGCAGTTCGCCCAGCACGCGCGCGGCGGCATCGATGTCGCGGTCACTGAGGTCCGGCGCCACCTTCACCAGCATCGGCACGCGGCGACCATGCTGCGCAGCCAGGGCTTCCTGGCGGTCGCGCAGCTGGCTGACCAGCTGGCGCAGTGCGGTCTCTTCCTGCAGTTCACGCAGGCCGGCGGTGTTGGGCGAGGATATGTTGACCGTGATGTAGTCGGCCAGCGGGTACACCTTGTCCAGGCAAGCGATGTAGTCGTCCACGGCCTGTTCGTTGGGGGTGTCCTTGTTCTTGCCGATGTTGATGCCGAGCAGGCCGCGGCGGTTGCGTGCGCGCTCGACGTTGCGCACCAGTGCGTCCACGCCCGCATTGTTGAAGCCCATGCGGTTGATGATCGCGTTGTGCGCCGGCAGCCGGAACAGGCGCGGCTGCGGATTGCCGGCCTGCGGGCGCGGCGTGATGGTGCCGATCTCGACGAAGCCGAACCCCAGCGCGAACAATGCATCGATGTGCTCGCCGTTCTTGTCCAGGCCGGCGGCCAGGCCGACCGGATTGGGGAAGGTCAGCCCGAACACCGTGCTGGGCATCGGCGCGATGCGTGCGGCCAGCAGCGGCGTGGTGCCGGTGCGATAGGCCAGGTCCAGTGCGGACAGGCCGAGGCCGTGGGCGCGCTCGGCGTCGAGCGAGAACAGGAAGGGGCGGGCAAGCGAATACATGCGTCGGTTCAGTCCAGCGTGCCGAGGAAGGCTCGGGTTCGATATTCAAAAGCGACCTGGCCGTCGACCGCGTGGGCGGCGAACAGGTCCTGCAGAGCGTCGATCATCGGCGCGTGGCGCGGATGACCGGATTGGGGCGCGTAGGAGGAGGACAGCAGGCGCCCGCGCAGGGCATCGAAGTCCAGGTGCTGTACGTTCGGCAGCTCCACCATGCCGCGCAGGCCTGCGCCGAACCAGGCCTGCATGGTGGCATCGTCCTGGTAGCGCTCGGCCACGGCGGTGTAGTCGGTGCCGTAATCCAGAAGCAGCTGTTCGTAGCCGACCAGGAACGGACTGGCGTCGAGCAGGCGCGAATTCCAGTAGATCAGTGCCAGGCCACCCGGGCGCAGGATGCGCTGCCACTCGGCGCGCACCGCCACGGTGTCGAACCAGTGAAACGCCTGCGCGACACTGACCAGATCGATGCTGGTGTCGGCCAGTCCGGTGGCCTCGGCGCGGCCGTCCACCGCACGGAACTGCGGATACCGCGGTGCCAGCCATGCTTCGGCCGCGGCCCGCATGGCCGCATTGGGCTCAACCGCGACAACGGGATGGCCGCTGGCCAGGAACAGGCGGCTGGAAATACCGGTACCGGCGCCGATGTCGGCGACACGCGCCTGCTGGCTGACACCCATCGGGCCGTGCAGCCAGTCCAGCAGCGCGGGTGGGTAGTCGGGCCGGTAGCGGACGTAGTCGGCGACACGGCTGCTGAAGCGTTCGGTGCTGTCGGAAGTGGTCATGGCGTCAGTTCGACACCGCCGCCAGCCAGGCCAGGCCGCCGAAGAACAGGATGAAGACCAGGATGGCGGCGATCACGGCGCCGACCATCACCCAGCCCAGGACCAGGCCGGTGACGGCCAGGCCATCGCCTTCCAGTTCGTGTGGGCGGCGGCGGATTTCGGCGCGGGCCATGTGGCCGGTGATGATGGCCACGATGCTGGCCACGAAGGGCAGGACGGTCCAGCTGGCGATGCCCGTGACCAGGCTGACCACGGCCAGGGCGCTTGTCTGTCGGGGTGCCACGCTCATCGGGGTCCTCCTTGGCAGTGTGCACATGATAGTGCGTCTGCCCCGGCAATCCCATGCCCGGCGGATACGATGGCAGGCGTCGACCCTGGTCGACGAAAGGCATGCCAACCAGGGTTGGCAGCTACCGGAGTGCCGGTGTCAGCCCATCAACACCTGGCCGCCATCCACGTTGAGCACGCTGCCGGTGACCCAGCGCGCCAGCGGCGAGCACAGGAACAGGGCGGCGTCGGCGATCTCGCGCGGGTGGCCAAAGCGGCCGAACGGAATCTTCGCCAGGGTGCCGTGGTACAGCGCCGGGTTTTCGTTGCGGCGGCGGTCCCAGAGGCCGTCATCGAACTCGATCGAGCCCGGCGCGATGGCATTTACCCGGATCCGGTCCTTGGCCAGCGCCAGCGCCTGCGAGGTGGTGTAGTGCGAAAGCGCGGCCTTGGCGGCGGCATAGGGTGCGCCACCGGGACGCGGCTGCTGCGCGGCAATCGAAGACAGGTTGAGGATGCAGGCATCGCCGGAGGCGCGCAGCCACGGCAGTGCCAGGCGTGAGGCGCGCACGGCGGCCATCAGGTCGATCTGCAGGCTGGCGGCCCAGCCGTCCTCATCGTCGGCCATGCCGTAGCCGGTGGCGTTGTTGACCAGCACGTCAATGCCACCGAGCGCGTCGGCAGCGGCCTGCAGCCAGGCCTGGATCTGGCCGGGGTCGGCCAGATCGGTAGAAAACGCGTGCAGTTCGAAGCCCTGCGCCCGTGCATCGGCGCGCAGGGCATCCAGACCGGCCTGGCCGCGCGCGCAGACCGCGACCTGCGCGCCGGCGCCGGCAAACGCCAGCGCCATTTCACGGCCAATGCCCTTGCTGCCGCCGGCGATCAGCACGCGGCGGCCGCTGAAATCGAGGGTCGGAGCCCCAGAGGGGCTCGGACCGACGGGCATGGCCGGCTCCGTCGCCATCACAGGTCGAACTTGATGCCCTGGGCCAGCGGCAGCGAATCCGAATAGTTGATGGTGTTGGTCTGGCGGCGCATGTAGACCTTCCATGCATCCGAACCGGACTCGCGGCCACCGCCGGTGTCCTTCTCGCCACCGAAGGCGCCGCCAATCTCCGCACCGGACGTGCCGATGTTGATGTTGGCGATGCCGCAGTCGCTGCCGGCGGCCGACAGGAACTTCTCGGCGGTCTTCAGGTTCTGGGTGAAGATCGAGGACGACAGGCCCTGCGGCACGCCGTTCTGCATGTCGATGGCTTCGTCGATGCTGTCGTACGGCATCACGTACAGGATCGGCGCGAAGGTTTCGTGCTGGACCACGGCGTCGCTGTTCTTCAGGCCGGAGACGATCGCCGGCAGCACGAAGTTGCCGGCGCGGTCGATGCGGGTGCCACCGGTTTCGATGGTGCCGCCGGCGGCCTTGGCCTGGGCGATCGCATCCAGGAACTGCTGCACGGCGCCGTCGCTGTTGAGCGGGCCCATCAGGTTGGCGGCGTCGGTCGGGTCGCCGATCTTGCCTTCCACCTGCTTGTAGGCCTTGACCAGGGTGGCCAGCACGTCGGCGTAGATCGAGCGGTGCACGATCAGGCGGCGGGTGGTGGTGCAGCGCTGGCCGGCGGTGCCGACGGCGCCGAACACGATGCCCGGCACGGCCAGCTTCAGGTCGGCGGTTTCGTCCAGGATGATGGCGTTGTTGCCGCCGAGTTCCAGCAGGCAGCGGCCGAGACGGCGTGCGACCTTCTCGTTGACGGTGCGGCCGACCTGGGTCGACCCGGTGAAGCTGATCAGCGGCACGCGACGGTCATCGACCATCTTTTCCGACAGCGCGGTGCCGGCATCGTTGATCAGGAAGAAGATGTCCGGGAAGCCGGCTTCGCGCAGGGCGTCGTTGCAGATCTTCAGCGAGGCGATGGCGGTCAGCGGCGTCTTGTTGGACGGCTTCCAGATGCACACGTCACCACAGATGGCGGCCAGGAAGGAATTCCAGCTCCACACCGCGACCGGGAAGTTGAAGGCCGAGATGATACCGACCAGGCCCAGTGGGTGGTACTGCTCGTACATGCGGTGGCCGGGGCGCTCGGAATGCATCGTGTAGCCGTACAGCATGCGGCTCTGGCCCACGGCGAAATCGGCGATGTCGATCATCTCCTGCACTTCGCCATCACCTTCCGGCTTGCTCTTGCCCATTTCCAGGGCAACCAGCGAGCCCAGGGCGTCCTTGTGCCTGCGCAGCGCTTCGCCGCACAGGCGCACGGCTTCACCGCGGCGCGGGGCCGGCGTGGTGCGCCAGACCTTGAAGGCTTCCTGGGCGCGGGCGACGACGGTCTCGTACTCGGCCTCGGTGGTCGCGCGGACCTGCGCGATCGGCTCGCCGGTGGTCGGGTTGACCGGGGTGATCAGCTCACCGCTGGTCGCGCTCGACCACTCCCCGTTGCCCAGGTACGTGCCAGCGTTGATCGCGTCCAGGCCAAGGGACTTGAGCAGCTCGGAAGACATGCAGACTCCTGTGTTTCGTTACGTTGTTTGGCGCCATCGCGGGCAGGTGGGGGACGCGATGAACTGAATCGCCGATGGTAGCAGAGCGCCCTGTCCGGCCATGGTGCAACGCGCCAGCCGGGCGGGGCCGAACATGAATGCTTGGAGGGCAGGGCACGTTGCCTGTAAACTTCCCGGCTGCATGGCCCCGTAGCTCAGCTGGATAGAGCGTCCCCCTCCTAAGGGGAAGGTCGCCCGTTCGAATCGGGCCGGGGTCACCATAAATCAATGGCTTGCGGCACTTGGCAGGTTTGGGCGATGTGTTAGGACGCCATGGTGAAGCGCTGCTTTGGCACGCTTGGCACAGCTTCGACACGACCGACGTTGCGCAGATTGCGTTCCTCACTACCGGTGGGCTTCGGGTGAGAACCCGGCAAACAACCGGGTGGTGTTCGATTCTCGGTACAAATATCTCCGAATCATCGCGATGGCCAACAGCACGCAGGCCATTACCTACCCCATGCCACTGGCTGATGGATTCTGCGTGGCGCTCTCGAACGTGAGCGTCTTCACAGCGATCATTTGTACGGCTGCCGGCGGTGGCCCTCAATGGTGGACGCGATGGGTCTACACGAAAGCAGTCGGATTTCGCACCGGGTCAGGCGCTGTCTATACCCAAGGCTTCGACATCTATCGAAATGCATACGAGACCCCCACGCCATCTCCCATGCCACCGCCGGCGTTCTATGGTTCCTACCAAGCGATTGGGTTGGTCGCGGACGTCAGGAACGACTGACCGTCCGGGCGCCGGAAGCATCCTGGAACTTCACTGGCCACAGGGTGATCAAGTAGCCCGGGTGATCGCGGTTGGCCAGTGAGAAATGGTTTTCCCTGGCGTCGGCAGCGGTCCCATTCACCAGCAGGTAGGGCAGATCCGATTGCGGCAGACCGCAATCGCTCAGGAATCCATCAATCCTCAGCTGGACGGTGTTCCGACCAGCGACCTGTTCTACCTATCCGCAAACCGTGGCACGGGCTGTCTTCGATGCCTGCAGGACGCGTGGGACGATTCTGACAACGAACGCATCCAGCGTCTCGCTATCAGTGGCGGTTTCCTGGTGCAGTTCAACTACCCGGCCGTGGATCACACCTAGTGCAGTCGTGCAGCTGGTGGCAAGCATTGTCGCGATGAAAGCGGTGGTGATCAGTACGCGCATGACTCTCTCTTTGTGCTGTGCTGCAAACAAGGCAGAGGGTGGCGCGTCGGACAGTCTCGGTCCTTACGGAGAACCATTCGCGTCTGCATGACGCGGATGTCGGACAACTGCTGCAGCAGATCCTCGTGGCTGTTCGGCGCTAGGTTCAACACGAGGCTGACCGGTTGGACTCCATGGCAGGCGGCCGCCGACAGCAACTTCGCCATGATCTTCATCGTGGACGTTGCTGAGTTTCCGTTTGGGTTCGGTTAGAGGGGGTTTTTCAATTGATCACAGGTAACGCGAATTTGCGTTCTTTGCACGCCAATTTCGAACTATGTCTCGGATGTGCAAATTTTCATGTCCTACAATCGACGTGTGGGCATGACGCCTGCTGGAAATCTGTACGTCCATTCTCTAAGGAGTAGATGTGAAGAATATGATCGCTGTAGTAGCCGCCTTGGTAGGATCTCTGGCGCTGACCGCGTCCGCACAGGAAGTGGATTACTTGGGGGCCTCGCCCAAGCTCTTGGCGGAAGCCAATGCGCAGGCGGCAGATTTGCCGGCAGGCGTTCAGCTGGTTGAACTTGAGCGCTGGCGCCATCGGGAGGACACATTCTCTGCGCGGCCGCTGAACACTCCGGGTGGAATGAAGCACCGGGGTAGGAAGGAACCTTGGGCTTCATTTCCTACTATCCGTTCGAAGGCAGCGTGACGATGTATGCCTGCCTCAATAATAACTGGCTGGATAGCTTCTCTTCGATGGACCCGAATTGCGAGGGTCATATGAAGGCCACGAACGGCATGCCAATTACGGGCTACATCGCGTCGACGCAGCTCCCGGGCACCGTGCCGTTGTACCGCTGCATGCGCGGAGGTCTGAAGCCGAACAACTGGGCAGATCACTTCGATACGTTGGACGCCAACTGCGAAGGTGTTAAGTATCCAGTGAACGAAGGAATCATGGGCTACATCTGGCTCTGATTTATCGCTGATCTACACCGCCGTCAGAAGGGAGGCAGTCGCTACGCGACTGCCTCCAAGAGATCTTCGTGGCTATTACGAGGCGTGTTAACTGCCCGGCTAATGCGGTAGGCATCTACCGTCGGCGGCCGTCGGATGCTTCGCCACGATCTTCATCGTGGACCTGGCAGGGTACCGCTGGGGTTTGGTTGAAGAGTCCGGTGCGGCCGAAATTCAATTCAATGCCATCTGCCTAAAAGCTGATTGAGGGTGATCGATGCGAGCGTTGTCACATTGTGGGCTCGCAAGACTGGATAGGATCGAGCGGCGAACAAGATGTTCGTGATTGAAGAAACGGAGCATTTTCGTGAAATCGAGTCTTCTGAGTATTTCTTTGCTTCTCGTAGTTGGTGGCGCGCCCGTCGCCCATGCAAGCGGGACTGACCTTGCATCCGTGGCGAATGCGGCGGTGCAGATGGATCCCAGTCTTGCTGTGCCGGCGGGTGTCACGCTGGCAGAACTGCATCGCCTCTATCACCCCAAGCAAAACTCGCACATGATCGTTCACTACGACATTGCATCGTGGTTGCGATCGGGATTTATCGACGAAGGTGTCATTGGATTTGTCTCCTCGACTCCTTTTGAGGGTGGTCATGCGATCAGGGCGTGTTTGAGCCACACGCCGTATGACGATTTCACCTCAACTGACATGAACTGTGAGGGGCAAGTCATTCCTCCCTATCGAGGGATTATCGGCTACCTTTCGACGGTCCAGTTGCCAGGAACCGCGCCACTGTATCGATGCGCTTATGCCTGGAAGGGAAAGTTGCGTCATTTCGACACCCGCGATATCGGCTGCGAAGGAATCTCGGGCGCCCATAACGATGGGCCGCAAGGCTACGTCTTCATGTGATTGAGTAGCCGCCTGGCTGTTGGCTTGGTGGCTCACCCTACGGTCGCCCGTTCGAATCGGGCCGGGGTCACCATCCACGCGCCGTACGGGGCGCCCGTCTTCGAGCGCTACAGCAGCTCCAGGCCGCGCAGCACCTCCGCCACGCGCGCCTGCTCTTCACCGTGCAGCCCAAGCAAGGGCCGTGGCAGGCAGTCCTCCGCACACAGGCCCATCAGCGCCGCTGCGCATGCCATGACGCGGATGCCGCCGAAGCGGTCATACAGCGCCCAGAGCGGCGCCAGCCTCGCAGACAGGGCCTGGGCCGTCCATGTCGCCCGCGCCGGCCGCGCGGGTGATCTGTTGCGCCACCTCGGGGAACAGCCCGCCGGTCACCGAGTACCAGCCATCGCAGCCGGCGGCCAGGCCCTGCACGGCGGCCGCGTCGCCGCTGATGCCCAACGTGACGTGCGCCGGAAGATGGGCGCGTAGTGCGGTGACGCGCGCTGCTGCTTCTGCAGGATCGTCGGACAGGCGTGGAAGCTTGATCGAGGCGATGTTGGGCAGGGCGGCGATCCGCCCATGCAGGTCATCGCTGAAACGGAAGTGGGTGGTGCCGGGATTGTCGTAGACGCAGATTGGGCTGCGCACTGCCGTGCACACCGATTCGAAGAGCGTATAGACCTCGTGTTCCTTCAATGGCTGGTAGGACACCGGTGCCAGCAGCAGGCCGGCCGCACCGGCATCCTCGGCATCCTTTGCCAGAGCCAGCACATCGCGGGTGCGCAGCGCACCGATGCCAACGATGACCGGGACGGCGCCCGAATGGGACAGGGCTTCGCGCAGCACGCGCATGCGCTCGGCGTTCTCCAGGTAGGCGTAGCTGCCGGTGGAGCCGAGCACGCCCATGGAGTCCACGCCAGCGGTGGCCAGGCGCTCGACCAGCCCGGCGAAGGCGCGCAGGTCGATGCCCGATTCGGTCATCGGCGTAAGAGGAAAGGCGCTGAGGCCGTGGATCATGGCGAACCCCGAGGGCAGAAGGAAAGGAGAGGGCGTCAGGTGTGGCGACCGTGGATGATCGGAATTGTTTATTGTCCTAGGACAAAATTCAAGCGCTGCCCTGTAACGTGATTTGGTGGCCAGGATCGCGCACCATGGCGGCCATCCTTGCTCGCGCGCATGCCATGACTGAGTGCCTTCACCCCGTGCAGCCCCCGCACTACGCCGTCATCGGCGCGTGGCTGGATTCGGCCAGCGCAACCCAGCGCTGGGCAGGCCCCGGCGTACCGTATCCACTCGCGCCCGATGCATTCGCGCAAGCACTGCAACTGCAGCAGCGGCCGGGGTGGGTGCTGCTGGATGCGCGCGGCCACTGCGTTGGTTTCGGCCAGTACTGGCCAACGACCTCCGGAACGCTGCACCTGGGCCGCATCATCGTTTCGCCGCAGGCACGCGGGCGTGGACTGGGCCGTGTACTGATGCAGGCGCTGATGGGGCAGGCGTTGCAGTCCGCCGGGGTGGAGCGGCTGACCCTGCGTGTCTATCGTGACAACGTCGCGGCGATGACCCTGTACCGCGACCTTGGTTTCCAGTCGATGGAAGACGCTTCGACGCCGGAACTGCTGTTCATGCAGCACCGTGCCGGCTGAGTCGTGATCATGCACGCAGCAAGGTGGTAGCTTTCTGCTCCTGCCGTTGCTCGCGTGTGATGCAGCTGATGTGTTCGGTGCGGTGGTTGGCGAGGAAGCGGTTGAACTTGTCCCCCTCAGCATGCTGGAAAATGCATCTGCTCCGTGTGGCCGGCGATGGCAGGTTGTCGGCGAACTCGCCGATACCGACCTTGCTGTCGGGTCCGATCAGGATGCCGATACAGCCGACGGCGGGACCATCCTCGCGACGTTGCAGTGCATGGACGTCATGAGCACCCGCATTGCGTGCCATCGCCGCTGGAGGCGCCGCTGCTGCAGGGCTGGCTGCAGCAGCTGATGGACGCACAGCACGCGGGTGGCCGCTATCGGCACGTGATGCGGCGCAACCTGTTGCAGACCTTTTTCCTGAAGTTCGCCACGCTGCTGCCGGTGCAGAAGGCGGCAGCAGCGCCGACCGCCAGGTGGTATTGGAGATCAAGGCGCTGCTGAGCTACAGCGAGCTGCCGATCGGGCGCATCGCCGAGCGGTTGTGTTTCGAAGATGCGTCCTACCTGTGCCGCTACTTCCGGCGGCACACCGGGCAGTCGCTGACCGGCTACCGCCGTGCGGGGCAGGGCGGTGCTAGTGGGATACGAACAACGGTGCCGGAACTTCGGACAGCAGATCCTCGGTAACCCCGCCGAGCACGCGCTCGACCACCCGGCTGCGGCTGTAAGGGCCCAGCACCAGCAGGTCGGCCTCGGCATCGAGGACATGCTGGCGGATGGTTGCGGCAACACCGCCCTGTGTTGAACTGATCGCCTGGATCTCGACCTCGACACCGTGCCGGGCCAGGTGCTGGGCCATCTCGGCACCGGGCGTGGCATCGGCCTTGGGCGTGTCGACCATCAGCAGGTGCACCGCCTGCGCGCGCGCCAGCAACGGCAGTGCATCGGCTACAGCGCGACGGGCCTGTTTGCTGGCATTCCAGGCCACCACGATGCGCCGGCCGACCTGTTCGCCTTGCCAGTGCGGCGGCACCAGCAGCATCGGCACGCCGGTCTGGCGCAGCGTGCCCAGCGGACGCCAGCCGGAGGGCGCGCCGGGCGTGTGCGGATAGCCGGCGATGATCAGGTCGCAGTACAGCGATTGCAGGGCCAGGTCGGCGCCACCGAGATAGTCCGAGACGATGCGCAGTTCGGTGCTGATCTGCAGCGGCTCGGAGGCCGCGCGCAGGTTCTGCATGAGCTGTGCGGTGTAGGCGGCATCGGCACGTGCTTCATGGTCGAGTGCGGCGGCGATGCCCGCGCCGCGGGCGAAACCGTTGGCGATGTCGGTGGGATGCTGGGCGGTGGATACCGCAACCAGGTGTGCCTGCTGGGCCTGCGCCAGATGGGCGGCGATGTTCAGTACGCGGTCCCCGGTGTCGCTGGCATCGAACAGCACAGCGATGTCGCGTAGTGGATGCAGCATGGCGTTGTCTCCTTCGATGCCTGTGACGCGTTCCCTGCCATGCACCGACCCGGGTGCACCGGACGCGCCTCCGTTGTAGCGCATCCGTGATTCCAATGAATCATTTGTGATTCAGTTTATTAATTGATGATTCATGCTAGCGTGAGTGGACCCCGCCTCCAGGCCCCTCCATGCGACCTGCCGCAGCACGTACACGCCGCGACCTGCACCACGCCCTTGCTGCCACCCTGGTCAGCCATCCGCGCTGCACACTCAGCGAGCTGGCCAGTGGCGCCGGTATCAGCCGGGCCACGCTGTACCGCTTCGCACCTACCCGCGAAGCGATCGACGAGGCGTTGTTTGCTGCGGGCTTCGAGCGGCTGGAGGCCGCAGCCACGTGGTTCGACGGGGATGCCGATGCGATGCAGGTGCTCGAGCAGGTCACCCACACCCTGCTGGCGGATTGGGAACTGGTGACGCTGCTGTTTGCACGCATGATGGAAGAGCAGCAGCGGCAGGGTGACCTGCACCTGCTGCCCGAGCGCTGGGCGCCGATCGGCGAGCGTTTCGAGGCATTTTTCCTGCGCGGCCAGCACGCAGGCGTGTTCAACGTCGAATTCAGTGCAGTGTGGTTGGCGGACTTCTACTTGACCTGCTTCTACGGCATCACCTGGTCACTGGCGCGCGGTCGGCTGGCACCGGCGATGGCCGCATCAACGTTGCTGGCGTCATTCCGCCATGGGGCAATGAAGGGCTGAGTGCGAGGCCTGTGGCGCGTATCGCGCCGTGATGGATGGGCGCTTCAACGTGCGCCGAATTTGCGTGGCGTCTTGCCGGAAAGGGCATTCGTGCTGCCGGAATGGTGCACTGCGTGCCGCTATCGGGTTGCTACAACTGTGGTCGTGAAAGCGTGCTCGATTCCGCGAAATTAAATGAGACGTTCATCACGTTATTGTTGCAGTGCGGTATCGTAATCGCAGAACTTTACACCTGACCAACGGGGTCCAGGGACGGTTGTAGTGGCCATGGAGCCGGCAGAACGCGCGTTCGCGCGTGTCGCCAGGCGCATGAGTTCGTCCCAGGTTACCCACCGAACTGCGGCCCCGTGCGGGCCGACCGGGGAAATCACCATGTGGCAGTCGACGACGTCGCGCATTCGCGCGGGCGGTGGATGCGTTCATCCTGAAAAAAACCTGCAGCACCTGCACCCTCGCCGCTGGATGGCGATCGTCGTGCTGATGCTGCTGGCGATGGCGTTGCCATCGCTGGCGTCGGCGGCGGCCTATGCGACCGGCGGCAGCAGCCCCTACCGCAATACCGTGTTGTGGCTGACCTGGGGCGGCGGCGCGAATGGCGTCGACAACATCGTGCTCAACGACGGTGCCACTTCTTCCATCGACATGCCGATCGCTGCCGGGGTGAACCTGCGCGTGGACTGCCGGTTGAATACCGCCGAGACCAACGTGCTGCGCAGCTATCGCCCGGGCAACTGGCGTGGCGACAGCCTCGATGACCTGTACAACATCGGTGGCACGGGTACAGCCAACCAGCTGATCGCCGGCATCGCGCGCACGGCCGGCACGTCCAGCTTCAGCATCACCTGCACCTCGACCATGGGCGGTGCGCCGTACCGCCTGCGTGGCGTGGTGATGGCCGACGCCGAGTCGATCAACAACAGCGGCGAGTTCGTCGAAGCCAGCGCGCAGGGCACGTGGAACGTGGTGGAGGTCCGCAAGAACCTGGCCAACAGCACGCCCTACCTGGTGAACAAGTCGACCAGCGGCGGCAACCAGGTCATCCGCTTCGGTCCGGGCAACGACGACAACACGGCCGCGGTCACCTTCCTCAGTTTCGACAACGCCGCGCATGCGCCGGGCAACCTGGCAGTGAACATGGGCTTTTCGATGCGCGGCGGCGGCACCACCGCCATCGCCATCGGCCTGCTGGTGCCGTATGCCGACTTCGGCGATGCACCGCAGAGCTACGGCGACGCCATGCACGTGGTGGACGATCTGCAGTTCCGCTCCGACGGTATTCCGCAGGGCAGCAGCAACTTCAACATCAACACCGCCGCCTATGCACCGGGTGGCCTGGCGCCACCGCTGACTGATTTCCTCGGCAGCCTGGGCCCGGATACCGAGCAGAAGAGCAGCTACAGCGCTGATGCACTGGGCGATGACAACTTCCCGCAGGCGGGAAGCCGCGAAGAAGATGCGTGGCCGACCAGCTACCGGTTGACGGTGATGCAGGCCGGTACCCAGATCAACCAGCCGGTGGCCTGCGTGGGCAATGGCAGCGTGGCGGGCTGGATCGACTTCAACCGCAATGGCACGTTCGACGCCAGCGAACGCAGCACGACCGCTGCCTGCAGTGGGGGCCAGGCCAACCTGGGCTGGACCGTGCCCACTGCGGTCAGCGCAGGTACCAGCTATGTGCGGCTGCGCTACGCCACCAACGCGATGCAGATCCAGAGCCCGACCGGCGTGGCCGACGACGGCGAAGTGGAGGATCACCGCATTACCATCACCGCGCCTGCACTGAAAGTGGTGAAGAGCAACAACGCCACCGGGGGTGTATGGAACTACGGCCAAGCCGGCACCGAATACACGCTGACGGTGAGCAACACCAGCGATGTGCCGACCGGCAATCCACCGAATGTGCCCGCCGGCCCGATCATCGTGCGCGACCAGCTGCCGGCCGGTATCGTGCCGAACTGGACGGGCGCGCACGCAAGCGGCAACTGGAGTTGCACCGCAAGCGGCCAGGACATCACCTGCACCAGCAACCAGGTGCTGGCGGCGGCGGGCAGCGCCGGCTCGAGCTCGGTGTTCACGCTGCCGGTCACCGTGACCACCTCGGCGTCGGGCGTGCTGACCAACCACGCCAGCGTGGGCGGTGGCCACGATCCGTTCAACAACGGCACGCCGCCGGCGCCGGGCAGCAGCTGCACCGATGCCGACCACTGCACGCGCAGTGACGTGACCGTGCCGGTGACGCGCGTCAGCTATGCCAAGCGTTCCAATACGGCTGGCCCGGTGGCGGTGGGTGCGCCGGTGAGCTACGCCGTCGACGTTACCGTGGCCGATGGCAATACCCGCGATGTGCTGACCCTGACCGATACGCTGGGTACCGGCCTGGATTTCGCCAGTGTCAGCAACGCCGGTCCGTTCACCTGCAACGCGGCCAATCCGCTGGTGTGCACGCTGCCGGCCGGCACCGCGCCGGGCACCTACAGCCTGAGCTATACGGCCACCGTCAATGCCCAGGCCAGCGGCCAGGTGGTCAACACCGTGGTTGGCACCGGCACTGATACGCCCACCTGCAGCAGCAACTGCACCACCACCACGCCGGTGGCAGCGCCGAAGATCTCGGTATCCAAGGCCAGCAGTACGACCGGTCCAGTCGCGGTGGGTGACAGCGTCGCCTACACCGTTACCGCGGTGGTGGCCGACGCGCGCACCACGGCAGTGACCACGCTGACCGATACGCTGGGTACCGGCCTGGACTTCGGCAGCCTGACCAATGCCGGCGGTTTCAGCTGCGTGCCGGGCAACCCGCTGGTGTGCACGCTGCCGGCCGGCACGGTGCCGGGCAGCTACGCGTTCTCCTATACCGGCATTGTCAATGCGCAGGCCAGCGGCCAGGTGCGCAACGCGGTGGTGCCGAGCGGCACCGACAACCCGTCCTGCGTGGGCAGCTGCGATACCACCACGCCGATGGCCAGTCCACAGGTGGTGTACGCCAAGCAGGCCTCCACCGACGGCCCGGTGCGGGTCGGCGACCGCATCGACTACACACTGAGCGTAACCGTGAGCCGTGCGCGTACCACCGGCGTGGTCACCCTCACCGATACCCTGGGCAACGGCCTCGACTTCGCGGGCGTGGGCAGTGCAGGAACCTTCACCTGCAATGCCGCCAATCCGCTGGTCTGCACGCTGCCAGCGGGCACCGTGCCCGGCACCTACAGCCTCACCTATGGCGCTACCGTCAACGCACAGGCCAGTGGCAGCGTGCGCAATGCGGTGCTCGGCAACGGCACCGACACCCCGTCGTGCAGCGTGAACTGCGATACCACCACGCCGGTGGCAACGCCGGGGGTGAGCTATGCCAAATCGGTGAACAGCACCGGTCCGGTTTCCGTTGGCGATCGATTGACCTATACCCTGACCACAGTGGTGGCCAATTCGCGTACCACCGCTGTGGTGACGTTGACCGACACCCTCGGTGCCGGGCTGGACTTCGGCGCGGTGACCAGCGCCGGTGCCTACACCTGCAATGCCGCCAACCCGCTGGTGTGCACCTTGCCTGCCGGCACCGTGCCGGGCAGCTACAGCCTGTCCTACACCGCCGTGGTGAACACGCAGGCCAGCGGCCAGGTCACCAACGCGGTGCTGGGCAGCGGTGGTGACAATCCGTCGTGCACGGCCAACTGCGATACCACCACGCCGGTAGCCGGCAGCGAGATCGACTACCGGAAGACCTCGGCCGCTGCCGGTGCGGTGAAAGTGGGTGACAGCATCGCCTACACGCTGACTGCCGTGGTCGGCCGATCGCGTACCACTGCGGTGTTCACGCTGACCGATACCATGGGCCCGGGCCTGGACTTCGGCGCGGTGACTGCCAGCCAGGGTTTCAGCTGCAATGCGGCCAACCCGCTGGTGTGTACATTGCCGGCCGGTACCGCGCCGGGCACCTATACGGTGGATTACACCGCGAAGGTGAACGCACAGGCCAGGGGCAGCGTCAGCAACGCGGTGCTGGGCAGTGGCACCGGTACCAATACCTGTACCAGCAACTGCGGCACCACCACGCCGGTGCTGTCGGCGGTGGTGACTTACCACAAGCAGTCGAGCACGGCGGCGCCGATCGATATCGGTGATGCGGTGGACTACACCGTCGAGGTGACGGTCGCCAATTCGCAGACGCTGGATGTGGTGACCCTGACCGATACCCTGGGCCGCGGCCTGGACCTGCAGTCGATCACCCAGCCCGGTCCGTTCACCTGCAACGGCAGCAATCCGCTGGTGTGCACGCTGCCGGCCGGTACCGTGCCGGGCACCTATACGCTGGGCTATCGCGCACGGGTCAATGCGCAGGCCACCGGCAGCGTGCGCAATGCGGTGCTCGGCAGTGGCGGGGATACGCCCACCTGCAGCGGCGACTGCAGCACCGAACATGCATTGGCCGACCCGCGCGTGGTGCTGGAGAAGCAGTCCGGCCCGGCCAGCGGCACCGACGTGCGCCCGGGCGACCGCCTGCGCTACACCCTGGTTGCGACCGTTGAACGCGCCGCCCTGCGGCAGCCGCTGCAGCTGGTCGATACGCCCGACGCTGGCCTGAGCATCGAGAGCCTGCCCACGGGATGTGCGCAGCAGGGCGCGGACATCGTCTGCACGGTGCCGAGCGGTACACCGGTTGGTCGCCACGAGTATGTCTACCAGGCGATCGTCAACCAGGAGGCGCGTACCCAGGTGCTGAACCGCCTGCGCGGCCAGTATCCGGACGGTTCACCGCCACCGGAGTGCACGACCTGCGAAACGCGCCACAAGGTGATCTCTGATTTCTCGCTGCGCATCACCAAGACCGCCAGCCCGCGCCGGGTGAAGGTGGGCGACCTGGTGCGCTACCAGCTGGTGGTGGAGAACGTGGGAGGCAGCCACTGGCGCGATGGTGTGGTGGTCGATACGCCGCCGCCGGGCTTCAGCTACGTGGATGGCTCGATGCGCGTGGCCGACGATGACGGTGCGTTCGCGCTGGCCAGCAGCCAGTCGCCGCTGCGCATCGGTGCGGTGGATATCGCGGTCGGCCGCAGTGCCACCATCACCTACCTGCTGCGGGTGGGCGCCGGCGTGCGCGCCGGCAACCATGTGAACCAGGCGGTGGCGACGGCCGATGACGGCAGCCCGTTGTCGAACGTGGCGACCGCCGAAGTGGCGATGGATGCCGATCCGCTGCTGGAAGACAGCCTGGTGTTCGGCACCGTGTTCGATGACCGCGATGGTGACGGTTGGCAGGACAGCGCCGAGCTGACCGGTGTACGCGTGCAGGGCGGTTTCGCGGCCCCTGCATATGTGGCGGGCTCGACCACGCTGGATCGGGGCGACGGCCCGCAACCGCTGGCCGATGCCAGTGCGCCCCTGCTGCACGGCGTGCAGATCGGCGTGGTGCATGGACGCGCGTCGACCTCCGACAGCGCCGAGGCGCACCAGGTGGTGTTGCGGCAGCGCCTGCGCGAGCTCGCCTTCAGCGATGACTTCGTGCTGGAAAGCGCGCAGGGGCATCGCCTGCGGATGGATGCGCAGGGGGCTACTCGCGTGCAGCGCAGTGGCGATGCCGGCAAGGGCCTGACCGCCGCGGCGCCGACCGTGCGCCGCGAGGTCGCACGCGTGGCCGATGGCTACGAGGTGGCCTATGTGATCGGCAACGAAGGCATCCAGGAGCAGGGCATTCCCGGGGTACGCCTGGCCACGGTGGAAGGCCTGCTGGTGGAGACCGATCCGTTCGGCCGCTACCACCTGGCCGACGTGCACGGGGGCGATGCGCGGCTGGGGCGCAACGTCATCATCAAGCTGGACCCGGCCACGATACCGGCCGGTGCCGAGCTGACCACCGAGAATCCGCTGTTGCGGCGGGTGACCCAGGGTGTGCCGACGCGCTTCAGCTTCGGCGTGCGCCTGCCGCCGTCGCCACAGGCAGCGGCCGAACGCATGGAGCTGGCATTGGGCGAGGTGCTGTTTGCCCCGGGCAGCAGCGAGCTGCGCGCCAGCTATCGCCCGGTGCTGGTGAAGATGGCCGAAGTGGTGGACCGCTACCAGGGCGGTGATGTGGTGATTGCCGCCAATGGTGAAAGCCAGGTGCTGGCCTTTGCCCGTGCCGCAGTGGTGCGTGATGCCCTGCAGGCCGAGGTGACCGAGCGTGCGCGCGCTGGCCTGGCCGTGCAGCTGCGCACCGATGTGCAGGACCCGCATTCGCTGCTGGCCGGTGTTGATGCCGGTGGCGCACTGCTGGGCAACGTGTTGTTCGACACCGACAAGGCGGTCGTGCGCGAGGAATTCAAGCCGCTGCTGGCGGCGATCGCCGCGCGCCTGGAGAAGATGGGCGGTGGCCAGGTCAGCCTGGTTGGACACACCGATGTACGCGGCAGCCATGCCTACAACCAGGCGCTGGGCCTGCGTCGTGCCGATGCCGTGTTCGAGGCGTTGCGCGCTCAGCTCAGCCCCGCCGTGCAGCAGCGCCTGCGCGTCCGCAACGAGGAGAGCGCCGCCACCCGTGCGGCGGCCCGCCAACAGGAGGCCCGCCGATGAGCGCGCATCACACCGCTGCCCGCCGTGCGGCCTGCCTGCCGCGAGCGGCCTTGTACCAGGCAATGCTGCTCGGGCTCGCCGGCGCCGTCCAGGCCGCGCCGCCTGCCGCCGAGCCGGCACCGATCCACTGCGACGGCAGCCAGTGCAACGCCGAAGGCGAACTGCTGTTCCGCCTGCGTTCGCGCAGCTACGACGAACCGGTGACCGAAGGGACGTCGGTGCACTCGACCTCGCAGGCACTGCAGCCGGATCGGCGGGTCAGCCTGGCGATCGATGAACCGGGCAAGGCGACGGTACGTGGCGAGTTCATGATCCGCCTGCCGGAAGGGGGCGCGATCTGGGCCACCGAAGACCCGGCGATGGGCCAGCCCGAGCTGTCGGTGTCGGCGCCGGGCATGGTCGCTTTCGACGAAGGCCGGATCGTGCGGCCGGTCGAGTTCTACGTGCGCGGCAACTACACCGCCTTCATCAAGCGCCTGGAAGTGAGCCTTTACCGTGGCAGCGATACCGACCGGGTTGCGCCCCTGGCGCAGTTCGAGCTGCCGGTGGCTGCGGTCGCGCAGGGCAGCTGGGATGGCACGCTGCCGGCGTCGACGCCCCTGCGTCGTGGCGACCGCCTGGTCTACGTGCTGCGCGCCTTCGACGCAGAGGGCAATGTTGATGAAACCACCGCGCAGTCCATGCAGCTGGTGACCCCGGCGGAGTTCGAGCGTGGCAACCAGCAATTGCGTGATGCGCTGGAGGACCGCCGCGGGACCGCGGTGGATGCCAACCAGGCAGCGTCGTTGTCGCTGCTGCAGCAGGTGTTCGACAGCAACGGCCTGCGCCAGCAGAACATCCCGGTGTACGGTTCGCGCGTGCGCCTGCGTGGACGTGACCTGCCGCTGGGCGCGGCGCTGAAGATCAACGGCGCCAGCTATCCGCTGGACCAGGATCGCAAGTTCGCAGCCGAGTACCTGATGCCGATCGGTCACCACGTCTTCGACGTGCGCGTTGAACGGCCGGATGCACCGGCCATCGCGCGCACGCTGGAAGTGGATGTCAGCGGCCAGTACCTGTTCGGTGTCGGCCTGGCCGACATCACCGTGTACCAGAACAAGGCCAGTAGGGCAGGGCAGGACCTGGCCCGGGGTGGTCGCAACGATGATGTGCTCAGTGACGGCCGCCTGGCCTTCTACCTGAAAGCCAAGACCCGTGGCCGCTACCTGCTGACCGCGCAGGCCGACACCCAGAACCGTCCGCTGGACGAACTGTTTACTGGTTTCACTACCGCCGATCCGCGCGATCTGTTCCGCAGTCTTGACCCGGACCTGTATTACCCGACCTATGGCGATGATTCGCTGACCCAGCGTGATGTCGACAGCATGGGGCGCTTCTACCTGCGCATGGACTGGGACAAGAACCAGGCGCTGTGGGGCAACTACAACACCGGCCTGACCGGCACCGAGTACGCGCAGTACGTGCGTTCGCTGTATGGAGCGGCGTTGTCGTGGCGATCCCGTGGCGCCAATGCCTGGGGCGATGCGCGCAGCGAACTGCGCCTGTTCGGTTCGCAGGCCGAGACCGCGCCCGGCCACAGCGAGTTCATCGGTACCGGCGGCAGCCTGTACTACCTGCGCCATGCCAGCATCCTCAGTGGCTCGGACCAGGTGGTGCTGGAGATCCGTGACCGTACCACCGGCCGCGTCGAGCAGCGCGTGCCGATGGTGCGCGGCGCCGACTACGAGATCGACGCATTGCAGGGTCGCATCCTCCTGACGCGGCCACTGGCCCAGCTCAGTCGCGAGAACCTGCGCCGGATCAGCCGGGACGTGCCACTGGACGGCTACGAGCAGCGCCTGATCGTCGACTACGAATGGGTACCGACCGGGTTTGACAGCGACGACATCACCGCCGGCGTACGTGGCAAGCACTGGTTCGGTGATCATGTGGCGGTGGGTGCGACCTATGTGGACGAGCGGCGCGCCGGCCAGGACTACTCGCTGAAAGGGGCGGACCTGACCCTGCAGGCCGGCCGAGGCACCTACCTGAAGGTCGAGCACAGCCGCAGCGAGGCCACCAGCGCGCCCGTGTTCTTTTCCGACAACGGCGGCCTCAGTTTCAGTCGCCTCAATCCTGAAGGCCCGCGCGAAGGCGAGGCGAGCGCCGTCGAGGCCCGCGTCAATCTGCGCGAGCTGGGCTGGACCCGGCGCGACTGGAGTGCCGGGGCCTGGTGGCGCCAGGTGGACGGCGGCTATTCGGTCGGGCGTTTCGACACCGGCCAACGCGTGCGCGAGCAGGGTGCCGAACTGCTCGGCTATGTGACCGACGATTTCAGTGTGTATGCCCGCTACAGCGAGGCACGGCGGGGCGCGGAGTCGCTGATCCAGGCGCAGGCCACCGCCGAATGGCGGATCGGCGAGAACGATCGACTGTCAGCCGAACTGCGTCGGGTGCAGGAGGACCGGGGCAGCGGTAGCAGCGTCGCAGGTGTACTGGCTGCTGCACGTTATACCCATCGCATCGGAACCTCGCTGGATATATACGGCGGAGGCCAGCTGACGGTGGATGACGACCATGGCCGCTATGCCGACAATGATGCGGTGGTGGCGGGTGGCACCTGGACCTTCGCCAATCTGTCCACGATCGGCGCCGAAGTCAGTGACGGCGATCGCGGCAGTGCCGCACAGGTCAATGCCGAGTACCGGCTGACCCCGCAGCACAGCTTCTATGGTGCGTTCACCCAGTCCACCGACCGCAGCGAGTACGACCCGCTGTTCAACCCCAATGCGCAGGATGGATGGACGCTGGGCCAGCGCTGGCGCCTGTCCGACCAGGTCAACGTGTTCAATGAAAGCCAGTTCCTCAAATCCGGGCAGGACTCCGGGCTGGCGCACACCTTCGGCATGGACTTCTATCCGGCGGTGGGCTGGAACGCCGGCTTCACGCTGAGCAACGGCAAGCTCGATGCCAGCACCGGGCAGGTCGACCGCAAGGCGGTGAGCCTGTCCGGCGGGCGGACCTCGCCGGGCACCGAGTGGCAGAGCAAGCTGGAGTGGCGGCGCGACACCGGCGCGGAGCGGCGCACGCAGTGGGTGAGTACCAATCGCCTGAGCCATCGGCTCAACGACAGCTGGCGAATCGCTGCGCGCTTCAACTATGCCGACACCGATGATGCGATCAATCCGGTGGCGGGCGCGCGTTTCATCGAGGGCAACCTGGGCTTCGCCTACCGACCCTGGGACAACGATCGCTGGGCGTTGTTCGGCCGCTATAGCTATCTGTATGACCTGTCGACAATGGGGCAGGTGAATGGTTACGACTACGACCAGCGGACCCAGGTGCTGTCGCTTGAGGGCGTGTACCGCATCGACCAGCGCTGGGAAGTGGCGGCCAAGGCGGCCCGCCGCGAAGGCGAAGTGCGCTATGGGCGCGGTACCGGTCCGTGGTTCGACTCGGCCACCCGCTTCGCGTCCGGCCAGCTGCGCTACGACCTGTACTACCAGTGGCATGGGCTGCTGGAGTACCGGCTGCTGGATGTGCGTGACGGCGGCACCCGGCAGGGTTGGCTGGCTGGTGTCGACCGCGATATCGGGCGCAATTTCCGCGTCGGCGTGGGCTACAACTTCACCGACTTCAGCGATGACCTGACGAAGTTCGACTACACCCACCGCGGCTGGTACCTGAACCTGGTGGGGCGCTATTGAAACGGCAGCCGAGCGTGGGCTCGACGCTGCAGCGCGGACGGGCCGGGCCATGCCCGGCGAGCCGTCAGTCCTGCTTCAACAGCTCGACCAGCTGGCGCAGGCGGTAGGGCTTGGGCAGGAACTCGACCTGCTCCGGCAGCGGCGGCAGCTGCGAGCGCGCATAGCCGGAGGACAGGATCATCCGCGCCTGCGGCTGTTCGCGGGCGACGTGCTCGCTCAGTTCGATGCCAGACATGCCGTTGGGCATGCTGATATCGCTGAACACCACATCGAAACGCGCCTCGCCCTTGAGCAGTTCCGCCGCCTCGTGGCCATCGGCGGTGGTGGCCACCTCGATGCCGAAATCGCGCAGGGCCAGGCCGATCATCTCGCGCAGATCGTTCTGGTCCTCCACCATCAATACGCGGATCGGTTCATCGGTCATGGGCTGGGTCCTCCGTTGCGGGTAGCAGCAGGCTGACCGTGGTGCCGACACCGGGCGTGGTGGACACATCAACGAAGCCGCCGCTCTGGGTAGTGAATCCGAACACCTGGCTCAGGCCCAGGCCGCTGCCCTTGCCGATGTCCTTGGTGGTGAAGAAGGGCTCGCTGGCGCGCTCGGCGATGTCGGCAGCCATGCCATGTCCTTCGTCGCAGACGCTGAGGGTGACATAGCCGCGTTGCAGCGTGGTGTCCGCATCCGGGTCGAGCCGATGTTCCAGCGCGGTGCCGACCAGGATGCGCCCGCCGTCGGCGGTGGCCTCCACGGCATTGGCCACCAGGTTGGCCAGGGCAGCCTGCAGCTGCATCGCGTCGGTACTCACCTGCGGCAGGCCCGGCGTGAGGCATGCGTCCAGCGTCACCGTGGGCGGGCAGGCGCGCTGCAGGTCCGGCAGCCATCGCCTTACCAGTGCATTGATGTCCAGCGGTTCTCGGATCAGGGTCTGGCCAGTGCTGAAGGCCAGCAGCTGGCGGGTCAGCAGGGCGCCACGGTCGGTGGCCGCCTGCGCAGCGTCCAGCAGCTCGGCAGCGCGCACATCGTCACCGCTGACGCGCAGCGACAGCAGGTCCAGCGCGTTGCCGATGGTGGTCAGCAGGTTGTTGAACTCGTGCGACAGTCCGCGGCTGAGCCGTCCGACCGTCTCGAACTGCTGGGTGTTGCGCAGCGCACGCTGGGCATCGCGCAGCAATCGCTGTGCCTGCCATTGCTCGGTGATGTCGCGGGTGATCTTGACGAAGCCAAGCAGCTCGCCGGCCTCCACGACCGGCTCGATGACCACGCTGGCGCGGAACGACGAGCCATCACGGCGTACCCGCCAGCCCTCACTGGCAACATGGCCCTGCTGCGCCGCGAGGCGGAGCAGGCGCTGCGGTTCGCCCGCCTCGCGGTCGGCGGCCAGGTAGAAACGACTGAAGTGCGTACCCACCACTTCACCGGCTGAATAGCCCTTGATGCGCTCGGCGCCCGGGTTCCAGCTGCAGACGATGCCTTCAGGATCAAGCAGGTACAGCGCATGGTCGCGCACGCTGTCGATCAGCAGTCGCAGTTGCCGGGAAGGGTCCGTCAGCACGGACGTCGTAGAAGCGGCAGCGTCCACGTTGAAATAAGTGTTACCCCTGAGAGGGACGTGAAGCTAGGCAGTCCAGTGTGAAGGATGCGTGCACGGCAGGCACGTGCCATTGGTCCTGTGCGGCTGAATGCGACAGGGAGTACCATCACCCACCCTTTGTCTTCTGGAACCGACCTGCATGCGTCCTGGTGCGACTACGCGCGACCGCTGGATCTGGATGACCTCTGCCGTACTGCTGGCGGCGACCATCGCGCTGGAACTGGTGGTGCCGCTGGGATACGCGGTGTGGCTGGCCTACTTCCTGGCCGTGGGTGTGAGCGTGTTCCAGCGCAGTGCGCGGGCGCCGTTCATCGTCGCCGTGGTGGCCTGCGTGCTTCTGGTGGTCGGCTACAACGTCGCACCGGACAGCAGCAATTCGGCATTCTCGTTCGTCAACCGCAGCATCGGTGGCGTCGCGTTCCTGATGATCGCGCTGATCGTCTCGCGCGCGATCCAGGCCCGGCGCCAGGCGATGCGCGCCCTCTGGTTGCAGGAGGCCGAGAACGCGGTGGCGATGAGCCTGCGCGGCGACCTCGGGCCGGAGCAGATCGCCGAGGCGGCAGCGACCAGCCTGGGCGCGCAGCTGGAGGCCGAGGTCGGTGCCGTCTATCGCCTGGAAGGCGGGCGGTTGCAGCTGACCGGTGGCCTGGCATTGCCAGCCGGCATGCCGGCGTCGCTGGCATTGCAGGAAGGTCTGGCCGGGCAGGTGGCGCGTGATGAACGCGTGCGCCACCTGCATGGTGATGACGCAGTCATGCTTGAACTGCAGACCAGCCTTGGCCGGCTGCCGGTACGCGAACGCATCCTTGCGCCGATCAACAGTGATGGCGCAGTGGTCGGCGTGATTGAACTGGGTCGTGCGCGGGTGGGAGAGCAGCGCGAGCTGGATCGTGAGTTGCTGGAACGCTGCTCCGAGACCATCGGCATGGCCCTGCGGGCCTCGCTGCTGCGCGCACAGCTGGTGGTGCTGCTGGAGGAATCGCAGCGCCAGGGCGAGGAACTCCAGGCCCAGCAGGAAGAGCTGCGCGTGGCCAACGAGGAGCTGGAGGAGCAGAGCCGCAGCCTGCAGCAGTCGCAGACCCACCTGGAAGAACAGCAGGCCGAGCTGGAACAGAGCAACGTCCAGCTGGAAGAACGCACCCACGAGCTGGAGGCGCAGAAGCAGGCACTGCTGGTCGCGCAGGGCCAGCTGGTGCGCAACAGCAACGAGCTGGCTGCGACCTCGCGCTACAAATCCGAATTCCTGGCCAACATGTCGCACGAGCTGCGCACGCCGCTGAACAGCTCGCTGATCCTGGCCAAGCTGCTGGCTGACAACAAGGATGGCACGCTGACCGAAGAGCAGGTGAAGTACGCCCGCGCGATCCTGTCGTCCAACAACGACCTTCTGGCGCTGATCAACGACATCCTGGACCTCTCGCGCATCGAGGCGGGCCATGTCGAGCTGGCCGATGAAGTGGTGGTGGTGGACAGCGTGCTGCAACGCCTGCGTGAGACCTTCGAGCCG
This sequence comes from Stenotrophomonas sp. 85239_Sma, assembly GCF_056481725.1. Lineage (NCBI taxonomy): Bacteria > Pseudomonadati > Pseudomonadota > Gammaproteobacteria > Lysobacterales > Lysobacteraceae > Stenotrophomonas > Stenotrophomonas sp. 85239_Sma. The sequence continues at coordinate 1,962,939 of NZ_CM151163.1, forward strand.
ATGGCGCGGCAGAAAGGCCTGGCCCTGCAGATCGAAGCCGATGCACTGGCGCCAAGCCAGCTGGTGGCAGACAGCCAGCGCCTGCAGCAGATCCTGAAGAACCTGCTGGCCAATGCACTGAAGTTCACCGAACACGGCAAGGTCAGCCTGCAGGTCCGTGCAGGGGGGAACGGCCGTATCCGCTTCGAGGTCTGCGACAGCGGCATTGGCATTGCCCGCGAGCAGCTGCAGGTGATCTTCGAAGCCTTCCGCCAGGCCGACGGCAGTACCCGCCGCCGCTACGGTGGCACCGGCCTGGGCCTGTCGATCTCGCGTGACCTGGCCGAGCGCATGGGCGGCACCATCCAGGTCGACAGTGAGCCGGGCCGTGGCAGCTGCTTCATCCTGGAGCTGCCGCTGCAGGGAACGCCTGCGCTTGAATCGGACGCGGCGCCCGCTGCCGCCGTCGTGGCACCAGCGGTTGCGCCTGTGCATGTGCCCGCGCCCGCTGCGCCGGTGATTGCGGCCGGCGTGAGCGCGGCCGCGGCCAGCGTGGCCGACGACCGTGGCCGGCGCCAGCGTGCAGGCCGGCTGATCCTGGCCGTGGAAGACGACGCCACCTTCGCCGAAGCGCTGGTGGTGCTGGCCCACGAGCTGGACTTCGACTGCGTGGTGGCCAGCACGGCGGAGGAAGCGCTGGCACTGGCCAGCGAGCTGCGCCCGAACGGCATCCTGCTCGATATCGGCCTGCCCGATGTGTCCGGCCTGAGCGTGCTGGAGCGCCTGAAGCGCAATCCCGACACCCGCCACATCCCGGTGCACGTGGTTTCGGCAATGGAACGCGGCCAGGTCGCACGCGAGCTGGGCGCGATCGGCTTCGCGATCAAGCCGACCACGCGCGAGCGTCTGGTGACGGCCATCGAGCAGCTGGAACAGACCAGCCAGCGCGACATGCGGCGGCTGCTGATCGTCGAGGATGACAACGAGCTGCGCCACAACCTGGAACTGCTGCTGGGCCGTGATCAGCTGCAGATCGTCGCCGTGGGTACCCTGGCCGGCGCGCTGGAACAGCTGAGTACGGTCACCTTCGACTGCATGGTGATGGACCTGTCGCTGCCCGATGGCAGTGGCTACGACCTGCTCGAGCACATGGCGGGCAACGATGACGTGGGTTTCCCGCCGGTGATCGTCTATACCGGGCGTGCGCTCAGCCGCGAGGAAGAGCAGCGCCTGCGCCGTTACTCGAAGAGCATCATCATCAAGGGCGCACGCTCGCCCGAACGCCTGCTGGACGAAGTGACCCTGTTCCTGCACAGCGTCGAGGCCAGCCTGCCCAGCGACCAGCAGCGCCTGCTGCGCGAGGCACGCCGCCGCGACACGGTGCTCGACGGCCGCACCGTGCTGCTGGCCGAAGACGATGTGCGCAACATCTTCGCGCTGTCCAGCGTGCTCGAACCGCTCGGCGTGACGCTGGAGATCGCCCGCAACGGCCAGGAAGCGGTCGATCGCCTGGCCGAGCGCGAGGTCGATCTGGTGCTGATGGACATCATGATGCCGGAGAAGGATGGCCTGGCCGCGATGCGCGAGATACGCGCGCAGCGCCACCTGCAGGACCTGCCGATCATCGCGCTGACCGCCAAGGCGATGCCGGACGACCGCGAGCGCTGCCTGCAGGCCGGCGCGAACGACTACATCGCCAAGCCCATCGATGTCGACAAGCTGGTTTCGCTGTGCCGGGTCTGGTGTTCCCGGCAATGAACGAGCAGGCCCTGTTCGACCTGGAATTGAAGGTGCTGCTGGAAGCGTTGTACCAGCGCTACCACTACGACTTCCGCAGCTACGCGGTGTCGTCGCTGCGGCGGCGCATCCGCCAGGCCATGCAGCGCTATGAGTGCGAGCGGCTGGCCGACCTGCAGCACCGCCTGCTGCACGAGCCGGACCTGTTCGCGCAGGCGATGCAGTTCTTCACCGTGCAGGTGTCGGAGATGTTCCGGGACCCGGCCTATTTCCGTGAGCTTCGCGAGCAGGTGGTGCCGGTGCTGCGCACCTATCCGTCGGTGAAGCTGTGGGTTGCCGGCTGCAGTACGGGCGAGGAGGTGTGGTCGCTGGCGATCCTGCTGCACGAGGAGGGCCTGCTCGAGCGCAGCATTGTCTATGCCACCGACATCAATCCGGCAGCGCTGGCCACCGCCGAAGCCGGCGCCTATGGCATCGACCGGATGGCCCAGTTCAGCCGCAACTACCTGGCGGCCGGTGGCACGGCATCGCTGTCCGACTATTACGCCACGGCCTACGACGGTGCGGTGTTCGACCGCCAGCTGCGTCGCAACGTGGTGTTCGCCGACCACAGCCTGGCCACCGACACCGTGTTCTCCGAAGTTCACCTGGTGTCGTGCCGCAACGTGCTGATCTATTTCAACCGCGACCTGCAGGACCGCGCGGTGGGCCTGTTCCGTGAGGCGCTGGTGCATCGCGGCTTCCTGGGCCTGGGCAGCAAGGAGTCGCTGCAGTTCGGTCGCCACCACGGTGCGTTCGAGGTCTGCTCGCGCGAGCATCGCCTGTACCGGAAGGTCGCCTGATGGCGTTGCCGACACGCCCGGCCGTGCTGGTGATCGGCGCCTCTGCCGGTGGGGTCGCGGCCCTGCAGGCGGTGCTGGGTGCGCTGCCCGCGACGCTGCCCGCGCCGGTGCTGGCAGTGCTGCACCTGCCGCGGGACCGCAGCAGCCGCATCGCCGAAGTGCTGGCGCCATACTGCGCACTGCCTGTGCGCGAGGCCGAGGACAAGCAGCCGCTGCAGCAGGGTACGGTGACCTTCGCGCCACCGGACTATCACCTGCTGGTGGAAGACGCCGGTTCGCTGGCGTTGTCGGTCGACGCACCGGTGCTGTTTTCGCGCCCGGCCATCGATCCGCTGTTCGAATCGGCTGCGGCGGTGTTCGGCGCGCAGGTGCTGGCCCTGTTGCTGACAGGTGCCAGCAGTGACGGCAGCGAGGGGGTGGCCGCGGTGCGCGCCGCTGGCGGCCGCGCCTGGCTGCAATGTCCCGAGGAGGCCGAGGCATCGATGATGCCGGCCTCCGCCCTGCAGCACGCTGGCGCCGATGCCGTGCTGCCCCTTGAACTGATGTGCCGTCGCCTGAAGGAGTTGTTTGCATGAACCTGTTGCCACCGGACCCTGCGCAGCCGCAGACCCCGGTCAACCTGCTGATCGTCGATGACGTGCCGCAGAACCTGGTAGCCATGCAGGCGCTGCTGCAGCGCGAGGGCGTGAACCTGCTGCTTGCGGGCTCGGGCGCGCAGGCGCTGGAGTTGCTGCTGGAGCACGAGGTGGCGCTGGCATTGCTGGACGTGCACATGCCAGAGATCGATGGCTTCACCCTGGCCGAGCTGATGCGCGGTTCGCACCGCAGCCGCACGGTGCCGATCATCTTCCTGACCGCCTCGCCGGATGACCCGGTGCGGGCGTTCAAGGGCTACGAAACCGGCGCAGTCGATTTCCTGCACAAGCCGGTGGCGCCGCAGGTGATCCTGAGCAAGGTCAATGTCTTCATCGAGCTCTACCAGCAGCGGCAGTTGCTGAAGGCGCGCAATGAGGCGCTGGAGCGTGCACTGAAGCTCAACGAGACGATGGCCGCGGTGCTGACCCATGACCTGCGCACGCCGCTGTCGGCAATCCTGCTGTGCGCGGACAAGCTGGCGCTGGAGTTGCCGGAGGACAACTCGGGTGCGCAGCAGACGCTGGCTCACCTTGAGGCCAGCACCCTGCGCATGGCGCGGATGGTGGAGCAGTTGCTGGATTTTTCACGGATCCGCAGCGGCGGCCTGCGCCTGCAGGCCAGTGCCTGCGATCTTGCGGAGGTGACACGTGCGGTGGTGGCCGAAGCGGGCAGTGCCCACGGTCACGCCCGGGTCCATCTCGACATGCAGGGGGATACCCGCCTGCAGGGTGATCTGGACCGGCTGGGCCAGGTCGCCGCGAACCTGGTGGGCAACGCGCTCACCCATGGCAGCGAGGCGAGGGTGGAGGTGGACGGTCGCGATCCGCGCAGCGTGCTGCTGCGGGTGAGCAATCCCGGGCGGATCGACGATGCGCTGCTGCCACGCCTGTTCGAGCCGTTCAAAGCCAGCTTCCATCCCAGCAATGGCCTGGGTCTGGGCCTGTACATCGTTGACCAGTTCGTCCGCGCCCACGGTGGCCGCATCGGCGCGCGCAACGAAGCGGGGCAGGTGGTGTTCGAGGCGACGCTACCACGGCGCGCTGAAAGCCCGGGAACCGCGGCAAGCTGAACTCTTCAGCAAGCGCGCCATGGAGCTGAGACGGGCTCGTCCGCAACTGCTACCGTGGCGGTACACATTGCCAAGGAAGCACCATGCCACTGCGCGCGATCGCCTATGTCAGCCGGGCGCTGCCGGATCTTTCCGCTGGGCGGATGCAGGCGCTGGTCGACGACGCGGCCCGCTTCAACAAGATGGCCGGCGTGACCGGCGTGCTGCTGCACGACGGAACGCGTTTCCTGCAGTACATCGAAGGGCCGCCGGATGGCATCGATTCGGTCTACGAACGCATCCTGCAGGCCGGCAGCCATATCGACATCATCGAACTGGCGCGCGGTCGCCTGGGCCAGCGCCAGTTCCCATACTGGTCGATGCGCGCGTTGCCGGTGGAGGAGACTCTGCTGCGCCAGCTGTCTTCCAGTGACTGGTCGGGTTTTACCCGTGCCCTGGAGGGTGATCGCTCCGCGCCGACGCCGGTGGATCTGCTCGACAGCATTGTGCAGCCAGCGCTGCAGGCCGGCTGAGCGTCAGTGTGAGGTGCCGCCGCCGCAATAGGCGGCATGCAGCGCCTGCAGCACGCCCACCGCGGGCCCTTCCAGCATGCGGTAGTGGATGGCCTGCGCCTCGCGCCGGGTCGCCACGATGTGCAGTTCACGCAGTACGGCAAGGTGCTGCGAGAGCGCTGACGCGCTCAGGCCTGTCAGCGCCTGCAGTTCTGGCACGGGTGCTTCGCCTTCGACCAGGCGGCACAGCACGCGCAGGCGGGCAGGATGGGCCAGGCTCTTGAGCAGGGCCGCCGCCTTCGACGCCTGTCCGGCCATCGCGGCGCTGTCGAGCGGGGGGCTGGTCATGGTTGACCTTCTTTCTTTGGAAATGTCTAATTTAGATAAATCTAAATTAATCGGCAATCCCATGAACGATGTGAAAGAGGGCAGGGCGTGAGCCTCCCATGGGCTGCAGTGGCTGGCGGGGCGCTGATTGGCACCGCCGCAGTGCTGTTGCTCGCCACCCTCGGGCGCGTGGCCGGCATCAGCGGAATCGCCGCAGGCAGCCTGCGCGCAGCGAAAGGCGAGCGTGGCTGGCGCTGGGCCTTCCTGTTGGGACTGCTCGCGGCAGCCGGGCTGGTGCTGTGGTGGCAGTCACCGCCTGAGGCGTCGCCCCGGGCACTGCTGCGCGACGCCTTGCCTGCCTGGCAGTTGATCGGCGCTGGCCTGCTGGTGGGCTTCGGCACGCGCTTGGGCAGTGGCTGTACCAGTGGTCATGGCGTCTGTGGCATGGCCCGCGGCTCGAAGCGCTCGCTGCTGGCAGTGCTGGTGTTCATGGCCTGCGCGATGCTGACCACCTTCCTTGTCCGCCATGGCGGAGGCCTGGCATGAGCCGCGCGGTCCTGGCCGCCGCTGTGGCGGGTGCGCTGTTCGGCGCGGGGCTGGCGCTTTCGGGGATGACCGACGCGCGTCGAGTACTCGGTTTCCTCGACATCGCGGGTGATTTCGATCCCACCCTGATGTGGGTGCTCGGCTCGGCACTGCTGGTCAGTGCGGTCGGGCAGCGTTGGGTGCTGCGCCGCGCGCGGCCGTGGTTCGCGCTGCGCTTCGAGCTGCCCAGTGCACGTGATGTCGATGCTCGCCTGCTGCTGGGTGCCGCCATGTTCGGTATCGGCTGGGGATGGGCCGGTTATTGCCCGGGCCCCGCCATTGCCGGGCTGGCAGTCGCATCGCGTGAAGCGCTGTGGTTCGTGCCCGCCATGGTGGCGGGCTTCTGGCTGCACGGGCGCTTCGTGCGCTGAGGCTTCACCCCTGTGTCACGATGGATCGGGTCAGATCCACGGACCACGGGGAAAGGAGCGCAGAGGTATGGCACGGATGAAGTGGCAGGGAAGGGCGATGCTGGCCATGGCGCTGGCATCGGCGATCACGCCGGCGTTGGCCTGCACGCGCGCGGTGTACCTGGGTGACAACGGCGACGTGATCACCGCCCGTTCGATGGACTGGAAGGTCGATGTGGCGACCAACCTCTACGTGCTGCCGCGTGGCATCGCACGCACCGGCCAGGCCGGCCCGAAGTCGCTGGCCTGGACCGCGCGCTATGGCAGCGTGGTGGCCACCGGCTACGACGTGTCGACCACGGACGGCATGAACGAGAAGGGCCTGGTGGCCAACCTGCTCTGGCTGGTGGAGTCGGAGTATCCGCAGCAGCGAGGCAACAAGCCGGGCCTGGCGATCTCGCTGTGGGCACAGTATGTGCTGGACAATTTCGCCACCGTGGACGAGGCGGTAACGGCGCTCATGCGTGAGCCGTACTCGATCGTCACCGACAAGGTGCCGGGCGAAGACCGCCAGGCGACGCTGCATCTGTCGCTGTCCGACGCGACCGGTGACAGTGCCATTGTCGAATACATCGGCGGCCGCCAGGTGATCCATCACGACCGCCGCTACCAGGTGATGACCAACTCGCCGATCTTCGAGCAACAGCTGGCACTCAACAGCTACTGGCAGCAGATCGGTGGCACGGTGATGCTGCCGGGTACCAACCGCTCGTCCGACCGCTTCGCGCGTGCATCGTTCTACATCAACGCCATCCCCAAGGCTGAAGACCCGGTGGAAGCGCTGGCCAGCGTGTTCAGCGTGATCCGCAACGCGTCGGTGCCCTACGGCATCACCACGCCGGGCGAGCCGAACATTTCATCCACGCGCTGGCGCACCGTAGCCGACCACAAGCGGCGGTTGTACTTCTTCGAGTCGGCGTTGACCCCGAACACCTTCTGGGTCGATCTGAACAAGGTCGATTTCGGTGGCCAGGTGCTCAGGCTCGACCTTGGCAAGGACCAGCGCAACACGTTCGCCGGCGATGCACTGGGCCACTTCGTACCCAGCGCACCGTTCGCCTTCCTCGGTATCGACGGTTAGTTCGACGCCTGGCTGGAGGCCGGGTAAACCGCCTGGATCGTGCAGGCGCCGCGGGTGTACTGCGGCAGCGGGGCCAGCGAATCGCTGCGCAGGTCACCATTCTCGAAATCGGCGGTGAGGATGCGGTCACCGGGATTTCCGCAGATCAGGCCATTCTGCATGCCGGAGCGGAAGCTGAGCCGCGGTGCACGGTCGAGCTGGCGGCAGTGGCTGCCGAGCTCGACACGGTAGTAGCGGTGGCCACCATTGCGGCGCGGATTGGTTTCCACCAGCATGCCCTGCGGGTCGGACGACCACGCGCGGACGTTGCGGGCGGCGAAGCAGTACGAAGGCGAGCCGCCGAAGCCGCGGCGGATTTCCTTGCGCTCGCGGATGGTCACCGCGGGCAGGGTGGCCGCGCGCAGGCGGTCACTGCCGCGGGCGACGCTGGCATAGTCCCGGTTCTGCACCGGGGTGACGGCACTGATGGCGCAACTGCGGCCATCGACCACGACGCGCTCGCTGGGACGACCGCAGGCCCAGCCGGCAGGTGCTTCCAGCTTCAGCGTGGTGGCCGTGCGGACGCCGGGGCAGTCCTCGCTGAAGTCGATGCGATAGGCCTGGCCGGAGGCTGCGCGCAGCGCGATCGAGCGGGGTGAGGCCTGTTCCACTTCCTGCACGCCGACCGCGTCCATGCAGTGCGGGGCGGGTGGGGTACGTTCCTGTGCCGGCGCCGTAACAGCCAGCGCCAGGCCCAGGCTCGCGGCGATGACCGCCAGTACGTGCTGATGGGTCATGACCTGCACTCCCTGCGTTGGATGACGGATCCACTATAGCAGCGGTTTGCACGGCCGTTGTTACACGCGCACACTGCCCGGATGGGCGCCATCTTCCATCTGCGGCACTACAGCCAGGCCACCGGCCTGGACCGCCATGACTACGCGCAGTGGGTGCTGCCGCTGCAGGGCGAACTGCAATTCGAGATGGAAGGCCGCGGTGGTCGCCTGGACCTGCTGCAGGGGGCCTTCGTCGCGGCTGGCGAAGCACATGACCAGATGGCCGATGGGCCGAATGGTTTCGTGATCGTCGACTGCCCGCCGGGTGTGCTCGATGATGGTACCCAGGAACATCTGTGCCGCCAGCGCTGGTTGCATCTGCCACTGGCACTGCGGCAGCGCCTGGCGCAGGTGCGTGAAGGCCACCCGTTGCCGTCCCTGCTGCCGCATCTGCTTCAGGTGTTTGCACCGGCCGGCAGTGGTGCGCGCATGCAGGGCCTGTGCGCGGCGGTGCAGGTCGATCCCGGCCAGGCGTGGCCGGTGGCGCGCATGGCCGCGTCGGTCGGGGTCAGCGAGAGCCGGTTGCACGCGCTGTTCCAGCGTGAGTTCGGGCTCAGCCCGCAGGCCTGGCTCAGTGCATGCCGGTTGCGCTGGGCCAAGCACCAGCTGCGCACCAGCGCGGCGCCGATCAGCGATATCGCGCTGGCCGCAGGCTATTCCGAGCAGAGCGCACTGACCCGAGCGCTGCGCCGTGAGTGCGGGCAGACGCCGGCCGCCTGGCGCAGGGGCAGCCCTTGGTAGAGGCGAGCATGCTCGCCTCTACACAAGCCGGTGTCCTGCAGGGCCGGGCTTTCCAGGCGCGCGGCCGGGCAGGGCAGTAGCCTCGGTCAAGAGCGCCCATCGGCCAGCGATTACACTGCGCGGCCTGTTCTCTCTCCCCCCCGAAGAACCCGAATGCGCAACAACCCGATGGCCCTGGGCATCGCCAATGGCGTTGCCGCCGGTGCGCTGTGGGGCGTGGTCTTTCTCGCGCCCGCCGTGCTGCAATCGTTCAATGCCCTGCAACTGTCCGCCGGTCGCTACCTGGTCTATGGCCTGATTGCCGTCGCTCTGTTGCTGCCGCGCTGGAGGCGGTTGGCACCGCGGCTGGGCCGTGCCGAATGGTTCGGGCTGCTGTGGCTGAGCCTGGCCGGCAACCTGGTGTACTTCCTGCTGCTGGCCACGGCGGTGCAGTGGGCCGGTGGCGCGGCGGCGTCCTTGATTGTCGGCCTGATTCCGGTGGTGGTCACACTGGTTGGCGTACGCGAGCACGGCGCGGTGCCGTTGAAGCAGTTGCTGCCAGCGCTGGGCCTGTGCGTGCTTGGCGTGGCGCTGGTGGGCTGGGAAGCATTGATGTCCGAGCACCTCGCAACACCGTGGCGGCAGCGCCTGATCGGCCTGCTGTGCGCATTCGGTGCGCTGTTCTCGTGGGCGCTGTACTCGATCGGCAACAGTCGTTGGCTGGCACGCCGGCCGGACCTGTCCAGCCACGACTGGTCGTTGCTGACCGGCGTCACCACCGGCGGCCTGGCCCTGCTGCTGGTGCCCATGGCCTTCATCGGCCACAGCGGCACCCACACGGCGGCACAGTGGGGGGGCTTCTGGGCGATCAGCGCTGGCGTGGCAGTGGTGGCCTCGATCCTCGGCAATGCGTTCTGGAACCGCGCCAGCCGCCTGCTGCCGTTGACCCTGACCGGGCAGATGATCGTGTTCGAAACCCTGTTCGCGCTCCTGTATGCCTTTGCCTGGCAGCAGCGCTGGCCCTCGCTTCTGGAAGCGCTGGCGATCGTGTTCCTGGTGGCCGGCGTGATGCTGTGCGCGCATGCCCATCGCACGCCACGGGCGATCGCCGAACATGCCGGCTGAATGCGGCCGTCAAGCGGGCTGATGGCTGCTTTGTCTCAGATGCAACCAAATGCCGGCACGTTGGCCGATGATCGCCGCAGTGGTTTTTTGCATCGCAGCACTTGACAGCGGCCCGGCGCACAGTGTTTTCTGTGCGTCATGGTCCTTGATGCCGCCCACGCCAGCCTGATCGCCCCCGCCACTGCGGGTCGTTCGACTGCGCCGGTCGCCACCACCACCATTACCACCACCACCGTCACCACTGCCCTGGTGCGGCCCGTCGTCTTCGTGTAACTCCCGAAAACCACGGCCCCGCACCATCCAGGTGGCGGGGAAACTCGACACCTGCATGCGACGGGGCCTCCTACCGAGGTCTGCATGTCTTCCCACGCCCCCGCCCATCCCGTTGCCCCGGCCGACCTGGCTGCGCCGTCCACTGTCGTGCACAAGTTCGGCGGCACCTCGGTGGCCGATGCCGAACGCTACCGCCATGTTGCCGGCCTGCTGCTGGCCCGCCCCGAATCGCTGCAGGTCACTGTTGTCTCCGCGATGAAGGGGGTCACCGACGCGCTGATCGAACTGGCGCAGTTGGCGGCCAAGGGCGATGAAGGCTGGCGCGAGGCCTGGCATGCGCTGCGCGCGCGCCATCGCGGCGCCGCCGTGGCGCTGCTGGGCGAGCAGGTGGGCGAGACCGTCGAATGGATCGACGCCCGCTTCGATCAGCTGGCCGAAGTGCTGGCGGCGCTGGCGGTGATCGGCGAGCTGCCGCGCGAGGTGCTGGACCGCGTGCAGGGCCTGGGCGAAGTGTTCTCCGCGCAGCTGCTCGGCACCCACCTGCGTGCCTTGGGCGAAGACTGCGCGGTGCTTGATGCACGCGATGTGCTGGTGGTCGGGCATGGCGAGCTGGGCGTCGATGTCGACTGGGAAGCCAGTGCCGACCGCCTCGCCCAATGGCGCCTGCAGCATCCGCAGCCGCGCCTGGTCGCCACCGGTTTCGTCGCACGTGATCGCGATGACCGCATCACCACCCTGGGTCGCAACGGCAGCGATTACTCCGGCGCGATCTTCGCGGCGCTGTTCAACGCCGATGAACTGCACATCTGGACCGATGTCGACGGCGTGCTGTCAGCCGACCCGCGGCTGGTGCCCGAAGCTGTGCAGCTGGAATCGCTGAGCTACGACGAGGCCTGCGAACTGGCCTACTTCGGCGCCAAGGTGGTGCACCCGCAGACGATGTCGCCGGCGATCCGCCTCGGCCTGCCGATCATCATCCGCAATACCTTCCAGCCGGCACATCCGGGTACGCGCATCAGTGCCGAGCGCTCGCCGCGTGGGCCGGTGAAGGGCCTGACCCTGAGCCCCGGGCTGGCCCTGCTGAACCTGGAAGGCACCGGCCTGATCGGCGTGCCGGGTACCGCCGAGCGCGTATTCGCCGCCCTGCGCCAGGCGCAGGTGTCGGTGGTGATGATCTCGCAGGGCTCGTCGGAGCATTCGATCTGCTGCGTGGTGCGCGCCGCCGAATCCGCACGTGGCCGTGAGGCGCTGCTGCACGCGTTCGCGCATGAACTGTCGGTCGGCCAGGTGCAGCGCGTGCAGGTCAGCGAGGGCGTCAGCGTACTGGCGGCGGTGGGTGACGGCATGGCTGGCCAGCCGGGTGTGGCCGCGCGCCTGTTCGAGGCACTGGGGCGTGCGCAGGTGAACATCCTGGCGATCGCGCAGGGCTCGTCCGAACGCAACATCTCGGTGGCGGTGGACAGTGCCGATGCCACTCGCGCGCTACGCGCGGCGCATGCAGGCTTCTGGCTGTCGCCGCAGACGTTTGCGGTGGGGGTGGTCGGGCCGGGCAACGTCGGCGCCGCGCTGCTGGACCAGCTGCTGGCGGCACGCCCGCAGCTGCTGGCCAAGGCCAACGTCGACCTGCGCCTGCGTGCACTGGCCTCGCGCTCGCGCATGCGGCTGGAAGCAGACGGCCTGCATGCGGACTGGCGCGAAGCGCTGCGGGACGCGGGCGAATCGAGTGACCTGGATCGCTTCACCGAACACCTGTTGGCCGCGCACCTGCCGCATGCGGTGGTGATCGACTGCAGTGGCAGTGCGGAGGTGGCCGAGCGCTATGAGGGCTGGCTGGCGGCCGGCATCCACGTGGTGACCCCGAACAAGCAGGCTGGTGCCGGGCCGCTGCCGCGCTACCAGCGCATCCGCGCTGCGGCGGCGGCCAGTGGTGCGCGTTTCCGCTACGAGGCCACCGTGGGCGCGGGCCTCCCGGTGATCACTACGCTGCGTGACCTGGTCGATACCGGCGACGAGGTGCTGGCCATCGAAGGCATCTTCTCCGGCACGCTGGCGTGGCTGTTCAACCGCTTCGATGGCAGCCAGCCGTTCTCGCAACTGGTCGCGCAGGCGCGCTCGATGGGCTACACCGAGCCGGACCCGCGTGATGATCTTTCGGGCGTGGACGTGGCGCGCAAGCTGGTGATCCTGGCCCGCGAAGCCGGCCACGCGCTCAGTCTTGAGCAGGTGGAAGTGGAAAGCTTGGTGCCGGCGCTGCTGCGCGAGGGCAGCGTGGATGACTTCATGGCGCGGCTGGGCGAGTCCGACGCCAGCCTGCTGCAACGCCTGCAGGATGCGCGGGCGCGGGGGGCGGTGCTGCGCTATGTGGCACAGCTGGGCGCCGACGGTGCCTCGGTGGGCCTGCAGGAACTGCCGGCCGATCACGCCTTCGCCAACCTGCGCCTGACCGACAACGTGGTGCAGTTCCGTACCCGCCGTTACTGCGACAACCCGTTGGTGGTGCAGGGGCCGGGGGCTGGCCCGGAAGTCACCGCGGCCGGTGTGTTCGCGGACCTGCTGCGGGTTGCTGCCGGCGAAGGAGCGCGGCTGTGATCGCACGTGCGTTCGCTCCCGCTTCGGTGGCCAACGTGGCGGTGGGCTTCGACATTCTTGGTCATGCCATCGCCGGTGTTGGCGATACCGTGAGTGTGCGCCGCATCGATGAGCCGGTGGTGCGCATCGAGGCGATCCGTGGCAGTGCCGTCGCGCTGCCCCTGGATGCCGCTAGAAACACGGCAGGCGCTGCATTGATGTCGCTGCGCGAAGGCCTGGGCCTGGATTTCGGTTTCGCGGTCGAGATCGACAAGGGCATTCCGTTCGGTTCCGGCATGGGCGGTTCGGCCGCGTCGAGTGTCGCGGCGCTGGTCGCCGCCAATGCGCTGCTGCAGGTCCCGCTGCCGCGCGAGGCGCTATACCCGTTTGCGCTGGACGGCGAGGCGGTGGCCAGTGGCGGTCGCCACGGTGACAACGTCGGCCCGCTGCTGTTGGGCGGCCTGGCGCTGTGTACGGCCGATCGCCTGTTGCCGATCCCGGTACCTGCCAGCTGGCACAGCCTGCTGGTGCATCCGCATGCAGTGCTGGAAACGCGCCGTGCCCGCCAGGCCCTGCAGGGCAGCTATGCGCTGGGCGAGTTCGTGGCACAGAGCGCGAACCTCGCGCTGGTGCTCAGTGGCTGCCATCGCAGTGACGCGGCGCTGGTGCGCGCCGGCCTGCGCGATGTGCTGGTCGAACCGCGGCGGGCCGGATTGATCGTCGGCTTCGAGGCCGCCCGTGATGCGGCGCTGTCGGCCCATGCAATGGGCGCGGGCATCTCCGGCGCCGGGCCCAGCGTGTTCGCCTGGTTCGAGGATGCCGACCAGGCCCGCGCCGCCGTGGCGCCGGTGCAGGCAGCGTTCGCTGCGGCCGGCTTCGACAGTGATGCCTGGGTGTCGCCGCTGGATGCGCCGGGAGCCCGGCTGTGCTGAATCCTTCCCCTTCTCTGGATACCGAACCGATGTATTTCGTTTCCACCCGCGGCCAGTCGCCGGCCGTTGGCCTCAGCGCGGCGATCGCCGCCGGATTGGCGCCCGATGGCGGGCTGTATGTCCCCGAGCGTCTGCCGGCCCCCCGCGAACTGCAGGCCGGGGCGACCCTGGCCGATACCGCCGCCGATCTGCTGGCGCCGTTCTTTGCTGGTGACGCACTTGAGGCTGCGCTTCCGGCGATCTGCCGAGAGGCGTTCGACTTCCCGGTGCCGCTGCGCGCGCTCGGCGACGGTGATCACGTGCTGGAGCTGTTCCATGGGCCGACGGCGGCGTTCAAGGATATTGGCGCGCGCTTCCTGGCCGGTACGCTGTCGCGGCTGCAGGCCGGCAAGGGCCGCGACCTGACGATCGTCGTCGCCACGTCCGGCGATACCGGTGCTGCAGTGGCGGCGGCCTTCCATCGCCAGCCGGGCGTGCGCGTGGTGGTGCTGTACCCGGATGGCCGCGTGTCCCCGCGCCAGGCGCACCAGCTCGGTTGTTTCGGCGACAACATCCAGGCCCTGCGTGTGGCGGGTGCGTTCGACGATTGCCAAGCGATGGTCAAGCAGGCGCTGGCTGACCGCGAACTGCAGGCGCAGGTGCCGTTGAGCTCGGCCAACAGCATCAGCCTGGGCCGCCTGCTGCCGCAGATGAGCTACTACGCGCACGCAGCATTGAACCACTACGCCGCGCATCGTCGCCGGCTCAATCTGGTGGTGCCAACCGGCAACCTGGGCAATGCGATGGCGGCGGTGCTGGCGCGCGCGCTGGGCGTGCCGATCGGGCAGATCGTGCTGGCCACCAATGCCAATGCCGTGCTGCCGGCGTACTTCAATGGTGGCGACTACCAGCCGCAGGCCAGTGTGGCCACGGTGGCCAATGCAATGGACGTGGGGGCGCCAAGCAACTTCGAGCGACTGCGCTGGCTCTACCACGGCGACGACGCGGAACTGCGTGCTGCGTTCCGTGCGTTCGCGGTGGATGACGTGACCATCCGCGCGACGATTGCGGCAGCGCATGCCGGCCGCGGCGAGCTGTTCTGCCCGCACACGGCGACGGCGGTGAAGGTGCTGCAGGATCTGCGGGCGCGTGGTGCCAAGGGCGACTGGGCGGTGGTGGCTACGGCGCACCCCGCGAAGTTCGAGGCCGTGGTCGAGCCGCTGATTGGCGAAGCGGTGGCGGTGCCGCCTGCGCTGGATGCGTTGCTGCAGCGGCCGGCGCACGCCGAGCCGTTGGCGGCTGATTACGCGGCGTTGCGTGAGGTGTTGCTGCGCTGATCAATGGCGTCTGGGATTGCCGGCCGCTGGCCGGCACCCCCATGAACCGCGATACGGTCAGATCAACCCTTCGCCGGCCAGCGTACGCAGCCCATCCTCGTCGAGGATCTCCACCACGTTCAGGTGGGGCAGGGCGATCAGCCCCTGCTGGCGCAGCTTGGTGAAGGTGCGGCTGACCGTTTCCATGGTCAGGCCCAGATGGTCGGCAATATCGCCGCGGCCCATCGGCAGCGACACGCGCAGGCCGTCGCCGCCCAGCTTGGCCTCGCGCGCGGCCAGGCGCAGCAGGAAATCGGCCAGCTTCTCGGCCGGCTGCAGGCGTGCCAGGGCCAGTGCGGCGTCCTGCGCGGCATCCAGCTCCTGGCAGGCGCGCTGCAGCAGCTTGCGCTCCAGGTGCGGGAAGCGGCTGCGCAGTGCCTTCATCTGTGGCAGCGCGACGCGGCACACGCGGCTGTCGGCGATGGCCTCGATGTCGTAGCGGTGATGGTCGCTGCCGCTCAAGCCCAGGTAGTCGCCGGGCAGCACGAAACCGTTGATCTGGCGGCGGCCGTCAGCCAGGGTACGCACCAGGCGCAGTGCGCCGGCGGTCAATGTATAGACATGGTCGCGCTCTTCGCCGGTGCGGGCCAGCGTGCTGCCCATGCCGACCTGCTGCGAAACGGTGACCTGTTCCAGCGCCTGCACTTCATCGGGCGACAGCGCCGAGCACACCGCAAGGTGGCGAACCGAGCAGTGCATGCAGTCGAGCGTGGTGCAGGACGGCGAGGCGGGATCGTTGGTGGCGGGCGGAGCGCCGGAAGGCCGGGACATGTTGCGTGGGCGTATCGCGGGCGGGGGAGGGCCTTATGATACTTCAAGCGGCCGTTCGACCCTGCCCGAGGCGGGGGCGCTAGAATGTCGCCCCCTCCCACGTCCCGTTTCAGCAGGAGTTCCGCCCGTGATCAAGCCCCGTACCCCGCCCGGCACCCTTGAACTGCTGCCGCGCGAGCAGATTGCGTTCCAGCGCATGCTGGACGTCATCCGCCGCAACTACGAGCGCTTCGGGTTCCTGCCGGTGGAGACGCCGGTGTTCGAGCTGTCCGACGTGCTGCTGACCAAGTCCGGTGGCGAGACCGAGCGCCAGGTGTACTTCGTGCAGTCCACCGGTGCGCTGGCAAATGCCGCCGAATCGGGTGACCGTTCGCTGCCGGAAATGGCGCTGCGCTTCGACCTGACCGTGCCGCTGGCGCGCTACGTGGCCGAGCACGAACACGAGCTGACCTTCCCGTTCCGCCGTTACCAGATGCAGCGCGTCTACCGTGGCGAGCGTGCCCAGCGCGGCCGTTTCCGCGAGTTCTACCAGTGCGACATCGACGTGATCGGCAAGGACAGCCTGAGCGTGCGCTACGACGCCGAAGTGCTGGCGGTCATCCATGCGGTGTTCTCGGAACTGCGCATCGGTGATTTCAGCATCCAGCTGAACAACCGCAAGCTGATGCGCGGCTTCTTCGAGAGCCTGGGCGTGGCCGAAGGCGAGCGCCAGCTGGCGGTGCTGCGCGAAGTGGACAAGCTGGACAAGCGCGGCGCCGACTATGTGCGCGAGACGCTGGTGGGTGAGGGCTTCAACATCCCGGCCGAACAGGTCGAGAAGATCCTGGCGTTCGTCGCCGTGCGTTCGCAGGGCCATGCCGATGCGCTGGCGCAGCTGGCCACGCTGGAAGCCGATGCCGGTTCCTCGGAGATCCTGCGTACCGGCGTGGCCGAACTGCGCGAAGTGCTGCAGCTGGTGCAGGCGCTGGGCGTGCCGGAAAGCGCGTACTGCCTGAACTTCTCCATTGCGCGCGGCCTGGACTACTACACCGGCACCGTCTACGAGACCACGCTGACCGACCACCCGCAGATCGGTTCGATCTGCTCGGGCGGCCGTTACGAAGACCTGGCCAGCCACTACAGCAAGTCGAAGCTGCCGGGCGTGGGTATCTCCATCGGCCTGTCGCGCCTGTTCTGGCAGCTGCGCGAGGCGGGTCTGATCGACGGCATCGAGGCCAGCAGCGTGCAGGCGCTGGTGGCGCTGATGGACGAGCAGGGCATGCCGCAGTCGCTGGACATCGCGCGCCGCCTGCGTGCCGGTGGCATCAACACCGAAGTGCAGATGGAGCCGAAGAAGATCGGCAAGCAGTTCCAGTACGCAGCCAAGGCCGGCATCCGCTTCGTGGTGCTGGCCGGTGAGGACGAACTGGCGCGCGGCGTGGTGGCGGTGAAGGACCTGCTGCGCGAGCAGCAGTTTGAAGTCTCCCGCGACGAGCTGGCCAGCACCCTGCAGGTGGAGCTGGAGCAGTCCAAGGCGATGGCGTGATGCGGGCCGCAGCAGGGGCGTTGGAGAACATCGAGCCCCTGCCGAGCCGGCAGGGCAGCCTGTTCGGGGAGTGCCTGCGGCGCGGAGCGCTGCAGGCGGAGGTGCGCTGTCTGCCCTGAGTCGGGCCAGGTTGGTGATTTGAACGTAGAGCGCCCACCCTTGGTGGGCGTTTTGCGTTTCCGCGATCCGGTGCAGGGGCCAGATCCGTTTTCCAAAGGCAAACGGATCTGACCCCATGAGCCCCCGAGTTGACGCACTGCGCAAGAATGCGCTAATGTACTAACGCGCTATTACATTGATGCATGGAAACGACTCCGTGAAAGCCCGCCCCGAGATTGCCGCCAAAGACCCGAAGGCCGACCTGGAAGCCCTGGCCCGGGCCTTTGCCGCCCTGTGCGAGCCGGACCAAGTCGAGGCTTTCCTGCGTGACCTGTGCACCCCGGCCGAGCTGGAAGCCATGGCTGACCGCTGGAAGGTGGTGCCGCTGTTGCAGCTGGGCGTGCCCTATCGCGAGATCCACGAGCGCACCGGCGTCAGCGTGACCACCACCGGACGGGTGGCACGCACGCTCGAGCATGGCCATCGAGGCTATGCCGCCGCCATCGACCGCCTTGCTTTGCGCTGATCCGCGCCCCGTTCCGAACTTCGAGACCTCCCCCATGAGTGCAACCCAGGCAGCGCCGGCACGAGACCGGTTGCGTATCGCCATCCAGAAGAGTGGCCGGCTGGCCGAACCCGCCCGTAACCTGCTCAGCGCCTGCGGCCTGAGCTGGCGCGAGAGCCGCGACAAGCTGTTCTGCTACGGCGAATCGCTGCCGGTGGACCTGCTGCTGGTGCGCGACGACGACATTCCCGGCCTGATTGCCGATGGCGTCTGCGACCTCGGCATCGTCGGCCGCAACGAACTGGATGAGCAGGCCGCAGCGCGTCGCCAGATCGGCCTGCCGGATGCCTACCAGGCGCTGCGCGGGCTGGGCTTCGGCCAGTGCCGCCTGATGCTGGCGGTGCCCGAGGAGTGGCAATGGCAGGGTCCGGCGCAGCTGGCCGGCACCCGCATCGCCACCAGCTACCCTGCCATCCTCAAGCAGTGGCTGGCCGGGCAGGGCGTGGACGCACAGGTGGTCGAACTGTCCGGTTCGGTGGAAATCGCCCCGCGCCTGGGTACTGCCGACCTCATCTGCGATCTGGTGTCCAGCGGCGCCACGCTGCGCGCCAACCAGTTGACCCCGGTGCACAACCTGCTCGACAGCGAGGCGGTGCTGGCCGGTGCGGTGCGCGTGCCGGATGATGCACGTGCATCGTTGCGCGCGATGCTGCTGCGCCGCCTCGACGGCGTGGTGCAGCGCCAGGACCGCAAGCTGCTGATGTTCCGTGCCAGCGAGGATCGCGTCGACGCACTGGCGCAGCTGCTGGCCGATGCCGAGCCGCTGGTGCGGTTGCCGGCCGATGGCGGTGCGCTGCGCCTGCAGACCATGTGTCCCGGCCCGCTGAGCTGGCAGCGCATGGAGGAACTCGAGCGCGCGGGTGCGCAGGGCCTGATGGTACTGAGCGTGGAGCGGTCGCTGGCATGAACCGTCTGATCTGGTCCCGACTTGATGAGGCCGCGCGCAGTGCGGCACTGACCCGCCCGGTGCAGACCGTGGCGCAGCAGACCCGCGATGCCGTGGCCGCCCTGATCGCGCAGGTGCGCACGCGGGGTGACGACGCGCTACGTGCGATTACTGCGCGTTTCGATGGTGTCGAGCTGGCCTCGTTTGAAGTGTCCGAAGCCGAATTCGCCGCTGCCGAAGCCGCCGTGCCCGCCGAACTGCGCCAGGCGATGGTGGACGCCGCCGAACGCATCGCGCGCTTCCACGCCGCTGGCATGGGCAAAGGCTATGCGGTGGAAACCGCGCCGGGCGTGGTCTGCGAACGCATGCTGCGCCCGATCGGCCGGGTGGGCCTGTACGTACCGGCCGGCAGCGCGCCGCTGCCGTCCACCGCGTTGATGCTGGGCGTTCCGGCGCAGCTGGCCGGTTGCCCGCAGGTCGTGCTGTGCACGCCGCCGCGCGCCGACGGCAGCGCCGATCCGGCGGTGCTGGTAGCCGCCCGCCTGACCGGCGTGCAGCGCGTGTTCAAGCTGGGTGGTGCGCAGGCGATCGCGGCGATGGCCTATGGCACTGCCAGCATTCCGGCCTGCGACAAGCTTTTTGGCCCCGGCAACAGCTTCGTCACCGAAGCCAAGCAGCAGGTGGCGCAGGAGGGCGCAGCGGCCATCGACATGCCGGCCGGGCCCTCGGAAGTGCTGGTCGTTGCCGATGCCGGTGCCAATCCAGCGTTCGTTGCCGCCGACCTGCTGTCGCAGGCCGAGCATGGCCCGGATTCGCAGGTGCTGCTGCTGACCGACGATGCCGTGATGCTGGCGGCGGTCGAGGCTGAGGTGGAGCGCCAGGTGGCCCTGCTGCCACGCCAGCAGATCGCGCGCCAGGCGCTGTCGGCGTCGCGCCTGATCCAGGTCGATTCGCTGGACGAGGCCTTCGCGATCAGCAACCGCTATGCGCCCGAGCACCTGATCCTGGCATTGCGCGAGCCGCGCGACTGGCTGGACCAGGTGCAGGCCGCCGGCTCGGTGTTCCTCGGCGACTACACGCCCGAAGCACTGGGCGACTACTGCAGCGGCACCAACCACGTACTGCCCACCGCGGGTACCGCGCGTGCCTATAGCGGTGTCAGCGTGGCCAGCTTCCAGAACCTGATCAGCGTGCAGAGCGCCAGCGCTGCCGGCCTGGCGGCGATCGGCGGCTGCGCGCGCATCATCGCCAGTGCCGAAGGCCTGGATGCGCACGAGCGTGCGGTCGCAGTGCGCATGGAGGCGGCGGCATGAGTGCGGCGATCGATGATGTGCTGGCCCTGGTGCGCCCGGACCTGCAGGCCTTCGCCGGCTACAGTTCGGCGCGCAGCGCGGCGGTGCAGGGGGAGGTCTGGTTGAACGCAAACGAGTCGGCCTGGCCCAATCCGGCGGATGCTGCAGGCAGCAGCCGGCGCTATCCGGAACCACAGCCGTTGGCGCTGCGCGAAGGCTTGGCCGCGCTGTACGGCGTGACGCCGCAGCAGCTGCTGATCGGCCGTGGCAGCGACGAAGCCATCGATCTGCTGGTGCGTGCCCTGTGCGTGCCGGGCCGCGATGGCGTGCTGGTCACGCCGCCGGTGTTCGGCATGTACGCGGTCTGCGCACGCCTGCAGGGTGCCGCACTGATTGAAGTACCTCTGGTGGACAGCGAAGACGGCCTGCGCGCCGATCTGGATCCTGTGATCGATACGGCCAAGTCGCGCAACGCCAAGCTGGTGTTCCTGTGCGCACCGTCCAACCCGGCCGGCAGTGACATCGGCCTGGCCGATATCGAGCGGGTGGCCACTGCTCTGCGCGGGCAGGCTCTGGTGGTGGTAGACGAGGCTTACGTCGAGTACGCGCAACGCCCGTCGGCGACCATGCTGCTGGCTGCGCACGCCAACCTGGCGGTACTGCGCACGCTGTCGAAGGCGCACGCACTCGCGGCCGCCCGTATTGGCAGCCTGATCGCTGCCCCGGAACTGATTGCCGTGCTGCGCCGCTGCCAGGCGCCGTACCCGGTACCGACGCCGTGCGCCGAGCTGGCCGCGCAGGCGTTGCAGCCGGCCGCGCTGGCACGCACCGCCGAGCGCGTGGCCACGGTGATCGCCGAGCGCGGGCGCCTGTTCGCGGCGCTGCCGGGCCTGCCCGGCGTTCGTCGCGTGTACCGCTCGTCCGGCAACTACCTGCTGGTCCGCTTCACCGATGCGCAGGCGGCGTTCGATACGCTGCTGGCTGCGGGCGTGGTGGTGCGCGACCAGCGCGCCGCGCCGCAGCTGGGTGATGCGCTGCGCATCAGCATCGGCAGCCCCGAAGAGAATGACCGCGTGCTTGCGGCCCTGTCGGCGCGGAGGGCCGCCGCATGACCCCGATCCTGTTCATCGACCGCGACGGCACCCTCATCGAGGAGCCGTCCGATTTCCAGATCGACGCCTACGAGAAGCTGCGCTTCGTGCCGCAGGTGATCCCGGCGCTGCTGAAGCTGCGGGATGCCGGATACCAGTTCGTGATCGTCACCAACCAGGATGGCCTCGGCAGTAACAGCTACCCGCGCGCCAGCTTCGATGGCCCCAACGACCTGATGCTGCAGATCTTCGAGAGCCAGGGCATCACCTTCCGTGACGTGCTGATCGACTGCAGCTGGCCGCAGGACAATGCACCCACCCGCAAGCCGGGCATCGGCCTGATGACTGCCTACCTGCAGGACCGCAGCATCGACTGGGCGCGCTCGGGCATGGTTGGTGACCGCATCACCGACCTGCAGTTCGCCGACAACCTCAACATCCGTGGCTTCCAGCTGCGTACCGAGCAGTTTGGTGGCGAGTGGGACTGGCCCGGCATCGCCCATGCGCTGGCCGATGCGCCGCGTACTGCCGTGGTCCAGCGCAACACCAAGGAAACGAAGATCCGCGTCGAACTGGATCTGGACCGTGCCGGCGATGCGCACATTTCCACTGGCCTGCCGTTCTTCGACCACATGCTGGAACAGATCGGCAAGCACGGTGGCTTCGCGCTGGACATCCAGGCCGAGGGCGACCTGCACATCGATGAGCACCACACCATCGAAGACACCGGGCTCGCATTGGGCCAGGCGCTGCGCGAGGCGCTGGGTGACAAGCGCGGCATCGGCCGCTACGGCTTCACCCTGCCGATGGACGAGACCCTGGCCAGCGCCGCGTTGGATTTCAGCGGTCGCCCGTACTTCGTGTTCGAGGGCGAGTTCAAGCGCGAGCGCGTGGGCGACATGCCGACCGAGCTGGTGCCGCACTTCTTCCGGTCACTGTGCGATGCCAGCGGCCTGAACCTCAACCTGCAGGTGCGCGGCGACAACGACCACCACAAGGTGGAAGCCTGCTTCAAGGCACTGGCGCGCGCGCTGCGCCCGGCATTGGCCCGCCAGGGCACGGCACTGCCGAGCACCAAGGGGGCGCTGTGAGCGACGTTGCGCTGATCGACGCCGGCGGTGCCAACCTGGGCTCGGTGCGCTACGCATTGGAGCGCCTGGGCGCGACGGTGCGGCTGGTGCGCGACGCCGACGGTCTGGTCGGTGCGCAGCGGGTGATCCTGCCTGGCGTCGGCGCCGCCGGTCCTGGCATGCAGCGCCTGCACGCGCAAGGCCTGGTGGAGCCGTTGCAACGACTGGAGGTGCCGCTGATGGGCATCTGCCTGGGCATGCAACTGCTGTTCGAGCGCTCCGAGGAGGCCGGCGTCGAGGCACTGGGCTTGATTCCCGGCGTGGTGCGCAAGCTGGTGCCGGCCTGCGGCATCCGCGTGCCGCACATGGGCTGGAACCGCCTGCTCCCGCTGCGCGAATCGCTGCTTCTGCGGGGTGTGCCGGAGCGCGCCAGCGCCTACTTCGTACACAGCTATGCGGCGCCGCTCAATACCCACACCGTCGCCGCCTGTGACCACGGCGGCCTGTTCACCGCCGTGGTCGAGCAGGGGCGTTACTACGGCGCGCAGTTCCATCCCGAGCGCTCCGGCGAGACCGGCTCGCTGATGCTGCGCAACTTCCTCGAGGGCACTGCTGCATGAGTTTCATCGTCTACCCCGCGCTGGATATCCGCGATGGCCGCGTGGTGCGGCTGCGCCAGGGCGACTATGCGCAGGAAACCTCATATGGCGACGATCCGCTGCCGCGCGCACACGCCTTCGCCGCACAGGGCGCGCAATGGATGCATCTGGTCGACCTGGACGCCGCACGCGCCGGTGGCTACACGCTGGCACCGCTGCTGTCGTCGATCCGCGCGCAGACCACGCTGCAGGTGCAGACCGGTGGTGGGGTGCGTGGCCGTGACGATGTGGCGCGCATCCTCGACGCCGGCGCCGGCCGCGTGGTGGTGGGTTCGCTGGCAGTCCGTCGCCCCGACGAAGTGGTCGGCTGGCTGGAGGAGTTCGGCGCCGGGCGCATCACCATTGCGCTGGATGCCCGCCAGGATGCCCAGGGCCAATGGCAGCTGCCGGTGCACGGCTGGACCGAGAATGCCGGCGTGACCCTGGATGACCTGGCCCAGCGTTATGCGCGTGCCGGCATGCGCCACCTGTTGTGCACCGACATCGCCCGCGACGGCATGCTGGCCGGGCCCAACATCAGCCTCTACCAGCACCTGTCGGCGCTGCTGCCGGGCGTGGCGGTGCAGGCCTCCGGTGGCATCCGTGACGTGGCCGATGTGGCCGAGGCGCGTGCTGCCGGCTGCGGCGGTGCCATCCTCGGCAAGGCCCTGCTGGAGCAGCACATGGACCTGGGCGAGGCGCTGGCATGTTGAGCCGCCGCATCATTCCGTGCCTGGACGTGCGCGATGGCCGCGTGGTCAAGGGCGTACGCTTCCGCGATCACGTCGACATGGGCGACATCGCCGAGTTGGCACAGCGCTACCGCGACCAGGGCGCCGACGAACTGGTGTTCTATGACATCGGCGCCAGTCCCGAGGCGCGGTCGGTTGATGTTGCGTGGATCGAGCGTATCGCGCGCCTGATCGATATTCCGTTCTGCGTGGCCGGTGGCATCGACAGCGTGGAGACCGCGCGTCGCGTGCTGTTCGCCGGTGCCGACAAGGTGTCGATCAACTCGCCGGCGCTGGGCCGCCCGGAGCTGATCACCGAGCTGGCAGATGAGTTCGGCGTGCAGTGCGTGGTGGTGGGTGTGGACTCGGTACGCGAAGCGGACGGCCAGTGGCGGGTACGCCGTTTCAGTGGCGACCCGGACAAGACCCAGGCGGTACCGCTGCGGACCCTGGACTGGATCGTCGAAGCGCAGCGGCGTGGCGCTGGCGAGATCGTGCTGAACTGCATGGACAGCGACGGTGTGCGCCGTGGCTACGATGTCGTGCAGCTGCGGCAGGCGCGCGCGCTGTGCCAGGTGCCGCTGATCGCTTCCGGCGGTGCCGGTGCGATGGAGCACTTCGCCGAAGCCTTCGACCAGGCCGACGTCGACGGCGCGCTGGCGGCCAGTGTGTTCCACAGCGGCGCCATCGCCATTGCGGAATTGAAGCGCTACCTGCGCGGACAGCAGATCGAGGTGCGGGATGTCTATTGACGTGAGGCCATCGCTGGATGCGCTGCAGGCGCTGGACTGGGGCAAGGGCGACGGCCTGCTGCCGGCCGTGGTGCAGGATGCCGACACCCTGCAGGTGCTGATGCTGGGCTATGTCAGCGCCGAATCGCTGGCTGCCACGCTGGCCATCGGCCATATGACCTTCTTCAGCCGCAGCAAGCAGCGGTTGTGGACCAAGGGCGAGCAGTCCGGCAACGTGCTGGTGGTGCAGTCGATCCGTGTCGATTGCGATGCCGATACGCTGCTGGTGCTGGCACGCCCGGCCGGGCCAACCTGCCACACTGGTGCCGAGAGCTGTTTCGACCAGGCACCGAAGGACTTCCTCGGTGGGCTGGGCCAGCTGGTGGCGATGCGCGAGGCGCAGCGCCCGCCGGGCAGCTACACAACCAGCCTGTTCGAGGGCGGCATCCGCCGCATCGCGCAGAAGGTGGGCGAGGAGGGTGTGGAGACCGCATTGGCGGCGGTGGCGCAGGACGATGAGGCGCTGCTGGGCGAGGCCTCGGACCTGCTCTACCACCTGCTGGTGCTGTTGCGCGCGCGCGGGCTGTCGCTGGATGATGCGCGGGCGGTGCTGGAAAAACGCCATCGTTGAGGAGGTGGGGCGGACCAACGGCCCGCACCCACCTCTGCAATGCAGCCGAGCATGGCTCGGCTCTACAATAGGGGGTCTTCTTCTTTCCCGGACCGCCCATGAAACTGCCTGCCGCCTGGCTGTGCTGCCTGTTGCTGACCTCGCCGGCCTGGGCCGCGGACACCGTGGTCAGCGGCAAGGTCTATCTGGAGCGCGACGGCAGGCCTGGGCGCGGTGCGACCGATCCGGGCCTGGCCGGGGTGCAGGTGTCCAACGGCGAGGCTATCGTCAAGACTGCCGCCGACGGCAGCTACAGCCTGCCGGTGCGCGACGGCCAGACCGTGTTCGTGATCAAGCCCGATGCGTATTCGTTCCTGAAGGCGACCGACGGTCTGCCCTCGTTCTGGCGCCACTACCGCCCGAACGGCTCGCCGGCGCTGAAGTACGGCGGCATCGCCGCCACCAGCGATGCCACCCGCAACTGGGATTTCGCGCTGCAGGCGGATCGCCATGACAGCCGCCGTGGTTTCCAGATGCTGGTATTCACCGATTCGCAGACCGCCAGCCTGAAGGACATCGGCTACTACCAGCAGTCGATCGTGGCGCCGCTGGTCGGCCAGACCAGGGCGCGCATGGGCACCACCCTGGGTGACATCGTCAACGACGACCTGGCCCTGTATCCGGCCATCAACAAGGTCACCACCGAACTTGGCGTGCCGTGGTTCCATGTGCCGGGCAACCACGACCTCGACTTCGATGCCGTCAGCGATGAGCATTCGCTGGACAGCTGGCGCAACATCTACGGCCCGGACACCTACGCGGTGGAAGAGGGCGGTGCCAGTTTCGTCTTCCTGGACGATGTGGTGTACGACCCCAAGGCCAAGCCGAAGTACATCGGCGGCCTGCGCGAAGACCAGTTCGCTTTCCTTGCCGGCTACCTGAAGGGCCTGCACAAGGACCGCTTGCTGGTGCTGGGCATGCACATCCCGCTGTTCGATGCCGCGCCGGGGCGCGAGACCTTCCGCCACGCCGACCGCCAGCGCCTGTTCGACCTGCTGAAGGACTTCCGCAACGTGCTGGTGCTCAGCGGCCACAGCCACACCCAGCAGCACGTCTACCACGGCAAGGCTGAGGGTTGGAACGGCGACAAGCCGCTGCACGAATACAACGTCGGTGCCAATTGCGGTGCGTTCTGGTCGGGGGTGAAGAATGCCGCTGGCGTGCCGGACAGCACCATGAGCGACGGCACGCCGAAGGGCTATGCATTGCTCGACGTGGCCGGCAACGGCAGCTATCGCCTGCAATACCGGGTGGCCGGCAAGCCGGCCAGCGAGCAGATCGGCCTGCATGCGCCGAAGGTGCTGCGCCAGGGCGCCTATCCAGCGTGGGGCGTCTATGCCAACGTCTACATGGGTGAGGACGCCAGCGTCGTCGAGTACCGCGTCGATGGCGGCGCCTGGCAGCCGATGAAGCAGGTCAGCCAGCCCGATCCGCGACTGATGGTGGAGAACGTGGCCGACGACCTGGCCAACAGCCTGCGTGGCTACGACCGTTCCCCGGAGGCCACTGCGTCGCCGCACCTGTGGCGCGGTGCGCTGCCGACCGATCTGGCAGTGGGCAGCCACAAGGTCGAGGTACGCTCCACCCAGCCTGATGGTGCCGTGTTCACCGCCACCACCAGCTACAGCCTGCAGGCTGCCCAGCCCTGACACCCGCATCACTGCTCCAGCGAAAGGACCCCGCATGGATATCCGCTTCATGGCCGGCACCACGCCGGTGACCCTCAGCCGCCACTGGTTCACCGGCGCGATGCTGCTGCAGAGCGCCACCGAGAAGGTCTGGGTGCAGCACCCGCTGCATCCGGGCACCCACTTCTCGTTCTCGCTGGTACAGTCGTGGCTGCGGCAGATCGCCGGCCACGAGGTGCTGGTCGAGCGCACGCGGCCACTGTTGTTCGCCGGCTTCCGCCCGCAGCGCCTGCGCGTGCTGGTGGATGGGGTGCAGGTGGCCGAACAGGAAGGCATGTAGGCCAACCTGAACCACCGGCGCGCTAGGCAAAGCCGCCCCGATGCCTGAGAATCGGGGCGATTCAATCGATCCAAGCAGGCCAGCGTGACCATCGCAGCAGCGTCTCCGGTTTCCACCGACTCCGCCCGCGGCGGTCTTCCGCGCCGCCTCGTTGTCGCCGATGTCGGCGGCACCTTTGCCCGTCTGGCCTTGGCTGAGACCCAGCCCGGCCAGGCGCCGCTGCTGGGCAGCCATCGCACCTATGCCTGTGCCGAGCATTCCAGCCTGGCCGCGATCCTGGCCGATTTCACCGCTGGTCTCGGCCAGCCGGTGCAGACCGCAGTGGTGGCCATCGCCGGCCTGCTCGATGGCGATGTGCTGATCAACTCGAACCTGCCGTGGACGGTTTCGCTGTCGGCCACCCGCGCGCAGTCCGGGCTGCACGAGCTGCAGCTGATCAATGATTTCGAAGCGGTGGCGCTGGCCATCCCGTACCTGCAGCCGGAAACCCTGGTGCCGCTGAACGGCGACGCCGATCCGGCGCAGGCGTTCCCGGCGCTGGTGCTGGGTGCAGGTACCGGCCTGGGTGCCGCGCTGCGTTTTGCCGATGGCGAGCGCCCGGTGCTGGCCAGCGAGATCGGCCATGCCGCGCTCGGCGCTGGCAACGCGCTGGAGCTGCAGGTGCTGGGCCAACTGCTGCAGCGTTGGCCGCACGTGGACAACGAACGCGTGCTGTCCGGCAGCGGCCTGATGAATCTCTATCCGTGCCTGTGCGAACTGCGCGGCGTTACCCCGGTGTGGACCAGCACCGAGGCGCTGATCGGTGCCGCACGTAGCGGCGAGGATGCACTGGCAGTGGAAACGCTGCAGGTCTTCTGTGCCTGGCTGGGCAGCCTGGCCGGCGACGCAGCGATCGCCGTCGGTGCGCGCTCGGTATACCTGGCCGGTGGCATTTCCGCGCATGTGCAGGATTTCCTGGCCGATGGCCGCTTCCGTGAGCGCTTCCTCAACAAGGGCGTGCTGACCGAGGTGCTGCGCCAGGTACCGGTGTGGCGGGTCGAGCATGGCCAGCTGGGCGTGCTCGGCGCAGCGGTCTGGCACGCCGCACGGCAGCCCACGCACGACTGATCGGCAGGGCCGGCATCGGGCCGGCCGTGCATTGCAGACTGGGAGGGGAAGATGGTGGATCGCAGGCAGTTCCTGCAGGCCGGTGCACTGGCCGCGGGCATGGCGGCGTTGCCGGGCGTGCAGGCGCGCACGCACGGCGGGGCCAGGGTGGTTTCGACCTGGGACTTCGGCGTGCCGGCCAACCAGGCTGCATGGAAGGTGCTGGCGCAGGGCGGCAGCGCGCTGGATGCGGTGGAAGCAGGCGCACGCTGGGCCGAGAGCGAGCTGTGCAACCCCACCGTCGGCCATTGCGGCAACCCGGATCGCGACGGCGTGCTGAGCCTGGACGCGAGCATCATGGACGGCGATGGCCGTTGCGGTGCAGTGGCCGCGCTGGTCGACATCCTGCATCCGGTGTCGGTGGCCCGCAAAGTGATGGAGAACAGCCCGCACGTGCTGCTGGTGGGCGAGGGCGCGCAGCAGTTCGCGGTGCAGCAGGGTTTCGAGCGCAAGCACCTGCTGACGCCCCAGGCCGAAGCGGCCTGGCGCGAGTGGCTGAAGACCGAGAAGTACCAGCCGCAGATCAACGCCGAGCGCCGTGGTATTCCCGGCAACAGTGACAACCACGACACCATCGGCATGCTGGCACTGGATGCCAAGGGCCATCTGGCCGGTGCCTGCACCACCAGCGGCATGGCGTGGAAACTGCACGGTCGCGTTGGCGACAGTCCGATCATCGGTGCCGGCCTGTACGTCGACAACGAAGTCGGCGCAGCCACTGCCTCGGGCGTGGGCGAGGAGATGATCCGCAACGCCGCCTCGTTCCTGGTGGTCGAGCTGATGCGGCAGGGGCGCTCGCCGGCGCAGGCCTGCCGCGAAGCGATCGACCGCGTGGTGCGCAAGCGCCCCGAAGCGAGCAAGACGCTGCAGGTATGCTTCCTGGCCATGAACAAGCAGGGCGAGGTGGGCGCCTATGCGCTGCATCGTGGCTTCGTCTACGCGGTGTGCGATGCGCAGCGCCAGGATGACCTGCGTGATTCGCCGTCGATCTACACGAGCACCCAGGCGTGAGCACGCGGCTCGCTCTGGAAATCGCCAGCAACTCGCTGGCCTCGGCGCTGGCCGCGCAGGCTGGCGGCGCCGACCGCATCGAGCTGTTCGACAACCTGGCCGAGGGCGGCACCACGCCGTCGTTCGCCAGCATCGCGATGGCCCGCGAACGCCTGTCGATCCCGCTGTTCGTGCTGGTGCGGCCACGCCCGGGCGACTTCCACTACGACGCGCTGGAAACCGAGCTGATGCTGCGTGACATCGCGCAGTGCCGCGCGCTGGGCTGCGATGGCGTGGTGATCGGTGCGCTGGATGTGCAGGGCAGCATCGACCTGGTGCTGTGCCGTGAACTGGTGCAGGCTGCCGGGCCACTGCAGGTGACCTTCCACCGTGCCTTCGACGCTGCCCGCGATCTGCCGGCGGCGCTGGAGCAGGTGATCGGGCTGGGCTGCCAGCGCGTGCTGACCTCGGGCGGCCAGGCCAGTGCCGAGGCCGGTGCCGATGTGCTGGCGGGCCTGGTCACACAAGCGGCGGGCCGCATCAGTGTGATGGCCGGTGCCGGGCTGGGCCCGGCCAATATCGCAGCCGTGGCACGACGGAGCGGCTGTACTGAACTGCACGCTTCCGCCAAGGGCCTGCGGCGCTCGGCGATGCAGTTCCAGAACCCGGCGCTGCGCGGACTGGACCCGGACTGGAGCCAGACCGCCACTGCCACCGTAGCCGCGCTGCGGCAGGCGCTGGACGCCTGATCGCAAGCCCGGGGTCGGAGCCCTTCTGCGAAGGGATCCGACCCCGTACGCTGGCCCGCCACGGACAAAACCGTTCCGCGCGCGTTTGTCGCAATCGTGTCACCACTTCGTGCGCCGTTCTCTCAGCGATGTCTCGCAAGCCTTTGATTGTCATGGCGGCGAGCAACCAATGACGGCACTACGCTTTGTGTTGCTGCGCCGCCGCATGCCGGGCGTGGTTCAGCTGTGCTTTAGTTTGGATCGATCCACAGGGGAGGGTGTCGGGACGGTCTTGAACCGCTCCAGGTGCCCTGATCAGCCGTAGAGCCGCGCCACCATCCGTCCGTGCGTCCACACTTTCGAAGAGCAACCACCCATGGCTCAGATCGTCCGCAAGCGTCGTCACCTGCTGTCCCAGGCCCTGGTCCTGGCCCTGTTGCCCCTGGCCGCCAGTGCGCAGGAGACCGCCAGTTCGTCCACCAAGGATCTCGACGCGGTCACCGTCACCGGCTCGCGCATCAAGCGCGCCAGCGTCGAAGGCCCGGCGCCGGTCAACGTGATCACCGCCGCGCAGATCCAGAAGGAAGGCTTTGTCAGCGTGTACGACGCGCTGAAGACCCTCACCGAGGCCACCGGCACTGTTGAAGCCGCCTCGCAGTGGGGCTCGCACACGCCCAATGCCAGCGGCCTGAACCTGCGCGGGATGGGCCCGAACCGCTCGCTGCTGCTGGTCAACGGCCGCCGTGTGGCCGACTATCCGCTGCCCTACGGCGGCGAAACCAACTTCTCCAACTACGGCAACATTCCCGCTGCCGCAGTCGAGCGCATCGAAGTACTGACCGGTGGCGCCTCGGCCATCTATGGCTCGGATGCGATCGCCGGCGTGGTCAACGTCATCCTGAAGACCAACTACGACGGCGACGAAGTGCGCGTGCGCGGCGGCACGTCCACCGAAGGCGGCCGTGATACCTGGGACCTGTCCTGGGCCGGCGGCAAGACCGGCGACAACTGGAGCGTGACCTATGCGCTGCAGTACACCAAGCGCGATCCGCTGTTCGGGCGTGATCGCCCGCAGATGGACGATGCCGACGACGCGCCGTACCCGTCGTGGAACATGGAACAGCGCAAGGTCGGATTCCGCCCGACGTCCGGCCTGGCGCTGATCGACCCGACCACCGGCCAGCGCCTGGCGCCGCCCACCGGCACCTGCGAGAAGTTCGATGGCGAGTACTACACCGCCGATCGACTGGTCTACAACTACGCCGCCAACACCATCACCAGCACTGGCCGCCTGTGCGGCATGAGCGCCGACTACGCCAACTGGCTGCTCACCGGTGGTGCCGAGAACGTGTCCGGCAACCTGTATGCCACCTTCGATTTCAGCAACGACCTGCAGGCCTGGACCAACCTGGCGGTGTACCGCTCCGAAGCCATCTGGGGCACCAATCCGCCCAGCGTGTCGCTGATCGACGATGTCAACGGCTATTACTGGGATGCCAACCGCGACCGCCCGATCCTCGGCGTGCGCCAGTTCACTCCAAACGAGGTGGGCGGCCTGGATACGCTGCGTAACACCAACCGCGAACTGTCCTGGGACTGGAGTGCGGGCCTGCGTGGCCGCCTGGCCGACCGCTTCGACTGGAGCGCTACGGTGGGCCGTTCCTACTACCGCGTGGAAGAACGGCAGAACGTGGTCGACAAGCAGAAGTCGTATGACTACTTCCTCGGCCCACGACTGGGCACTACCGCCGACGGCGAGGCGATCTACGCACTGAACGAATCGCGCTGGTGGAACCCGCTGACGCCGGACCAGTACTGGCAGATGGGCACGGTGGCGAAGAACCGTGCGTCCTCATGGGTCAACCAGGCTTCGGCGGATATCACCGGCGAGCTGTTCCAGGGCTGGGCCGGCCCGATCTCGTTCGCCGCCGTGGCCGAGGTCGCGCAGCAGGGCTATCATCTCAGCCCCGACCCGCGTGCGGGCATCGACTTCGACCTGCAGAACGTCGACCGCGGTGGCGGCGAGCGCACCCGCTATTCGGCCGGCGTCGAGTTCAAGATCCCGCTGCTGGAGAGCGTGACCGCCACTGCGGCCGCGCGCTATGACCGCTATGGCAACTACAAGGCCGACGACAGCAGCGAAGCGCTGGACATCGGCAGCCAGAAGGAAACCACCTGGAATGTCGGCCTGGAGTGGCGCCCGGTGGAATCGCTGCTGGTACGTGGCTCCTATGCCACCAGCTTCCATGCGCCGGACATGCACTACCTGCTGGGCCAACCGAGCAGTTCGGAAGTGCAGACCTATGACCGCCTGCGCTGCATCCAGAGCGGCGCCTACCTGGTCAACAACTGTGGCGTGGGCAACACCGACGTCTGGTACACGTTCGACGTGAACCGGCGTGGCACGCCACTGCTGCGCTCGGAGACCGGCGATTCGTGGACGGTCGGCTTCGTCTGGGACGTG
Source organism: Stenotrophomonas sp. 85239_Sma (assembly GCF_056481725.1). NCBI lineage: Bacteria > Pseudomonadati > Pseudomonadota > Gammaproteobacteria > Lysobacterales > Lysobacteraceae > Stenotrophomonas > Stenotrophomonas sp. 85239_Sma. The sequence goes on from NZ_CM151163.1 coordinate 1,995,249, forward strand.
ATGCCCAACCTGTCGGTCAGCGCGGACTACTGGGCGATCAAACTGGAAGACATGATCGTCGACGTCGGCGCCGACGAGGTGCTGGCCAGCGAAGCGGGCTGCCTGACCGGCAGGAACATGGACGGTACGCCATGGGCCAACCCGGCCGGTGGCGAGTACTGCGCCGGCATCCTGGCCCGCGTGAACCGTGACAGCAACGGTCGCCTGGTATCGATCGAGCGCGGCCCGTTCAACCTGGCCAGCCGCGAGGTGCGCGGCATCGACCTGACCGCGCGCTATCGCCTGGAGACCGCGCAGTGGGGCAGCTTCCAACTGGGGGTGAACTACACCAACCAGATCTCGACCAAGGAACAGCGTTACGCCAACGATCCGAACCCGGAACGCCGCGATCGCGACCTGCGCAGCAAGCTGCGTGCGAGCCTGGCCTGGCAGCGTGGCAACTGGAATGCCAACGTCTATGCCGATCGCATCGGTTCGGTGCCGGGCGTGCGCTACCACTGGGGTACCGACCGCCTGGACAACCCCGGCGGCTGCCTGCCGTTCGCCGATGGCTACGTGCCCAGTGACAGCCCGTCGCTGAACTGCCTTGAGCCGGCGACGCGCCCGGACGGCTCGCCGAATCCGAATCCCAACGCCGGCCAGCAGACGGCGCGTTACTACGGGCGGGTCGGGCCGTTCATCACCTGGAACTTCAACGTGGGCTACCAGGTGACCGAGCACGCCAAGGTCAATGTCTACGTCAACAACGTATTCAATTCGGCCAGCTGGAACCACAAGGACCCGTACAAGCTGGACTACGATTTCGCCCCGACCCGGTTGCTCGGTGCGGTCGGCCGGGAATTCGCGCTGGAGTATGTGTTCACCTTCTGACGGGCCCATCTTCGTCGGAAGATCCACGCCATGCGTGGATGCGGAAACTGAACACCCGGGGCGGTGACCCCTTCAGGCATGCGGACAGGCTGGATTTGACCTTCCCACGATGGCAAGGTTTAGCCTGTCCGCATCCAGAAGGAATCCCGGGAATCCGATCATGAGCACGCCCCGCGCCACTGCAATCCCCGCCCGTCCCTCCGCCATCAGCCTGCCCATCGAGGGCATGACCTGCGCCAGCTGTGTGGGCAGGGTCGAAGCGGCACTGTCCAAGGTCGAAGGCGTGGGCAGTGTCTCGGTGAACCTGGCCACAGAGCGGGCGGACATCCGTCCGTCGGGTCCGGTCGATCGCGCCGCGCTGATCCAGGCGGTGGAGCGGGTGGGCTATGACGTGCCCGCCGGCACCACCGAGTTGTCGGTCGAGGGCATGACCTGCGCCTCCTGCGTCGGCCGCGTCGAGCGCGCGCTGCTGGCCGTGCCAGGCGTCAGCCAGGCCAGCGTGAACCTGGCCACTGAACGCGCCACGGTGCGTGGCATGGCGGATGTTGCAGCGCTGGCCGCCGCCATCGACAAGGCCGGCTATGACGCACGCGTGATCGAAGCCGGCGTACAGTCCGATGACGAGGCTGCGGAAAAAAAGGATGCCGAGCGCGCCGGGCTGAAGCGCGACCTGATCGTGGCCACCGCGCTGGCACTGCCGGTGTTCGTGCTGGAGATGGGCTCGCACCTGATCCCCGGCATGCACGAATGGGTGATGTCCACCATCGGCATGCAGGCCAGCTGGTACCTGCAGTTCGTGCTGACCGCCCTGGTGCTGGCCATCCCGGGGCGCCGTTTCTACCAGAAGGGGTTCCCGGCGCTGCTGCGGCTTGCGCCGGACATGAATTCACTGGTGGCGGTGGGCACCGCCGCAGCGTTCGGCTATTCGGTGGTAGCGACCTTTGCACCGCGGCTGTTGCCGCCGGGCACGGTGAACGTCTACTACGAAGCGGCGGCGGTGATCGTCGCGCTGATCCTGCTGGGTCGCTTCCTTGAAGCGCGCGCCAAGGGCCGTACATCAGAGGCGATCAAGCGCCTGGTCAACCTGCAGGCCAAGGTCGCGCATGTGATCCGTGACGGTCGCACGATCGAGATCCCGGTCAACGAGGTGCTGAGCGGCGATGTGGTGGAAGTGCGCCCGGGCGAGCGCGTGCCGGTCGATGGCGAGGTGGTCGACGGCCGCAGCTACATCGACGAGTCGATGATCAGCGGCGAGCCGATCCCGGTTGAGAAGCAGCCGGGCAGCGGCGTGGTCGGCGGCACCGTCAACCAGAAGGGCGCACTGACGGTGCGCGCGACGGCGGTGGGGGCGCAGACCATGCTGGCGCAGATCATCCGCATGGTCGAACAGGCGCAGGGCTCGAAGCTGCCGATCCAGGCCGTGGTCGACAAGGTCACGCTGTGGTTCGTGCCGGCGGTGATGCTGGCCGCGCTGGCGACCTTCGCCGTCTGGCTGATCTTCGGGCCCTCGCCGGCGTTGAGCTTTGCGCTGGTCAATGCGGTGGCGGTGCTGATCATTGCCTGCCCGTGCGCGATGGGCCTGGCCACGCCGACCTCGATCATGGTCGGTACCGGGCGTGGCGCCGAAATGGGCGTGCTGTTCCGGAAGGGCGAGGCACTGCAGCTGCTGAAGGACGCGCAGGTGGTGGCGGTGGACAAGACCGGCACGCTGACCGAAGGCCGCCCGCGCCTGACCGACTTTGAGATCACGGACGGCTTCGATCGCAACACGGTGCTGGCGGCAGTTGCCGCGGTGGAATCGCGCTCGGAGCATCCCATCGCCCGCGCGATTGTTGATGCCGCAACGGAGCATGGCATCGCATTGCCGGCCATGGTCGACTTCGACTCCGTCACCGGCATGGGTGTGCGCGCCAGTGTCGAGGGTGCACGCGTGGAGGTCGGTGCCGATCGCTTCATGCGCGACCTGGGCGTGAACATCACTGCATTCGCAGCATTGGCGGCGGAACTTGGCACGCAGGGCAAGTCGCCGATGTACGCGGCCATCGATGGACGCCTGGCCGCGATCATCGCGGTATCCGATCCGATCAAGCCGAGCACGCCGGCGGCGATCGCCGCACTGCATCAGCTGGGCCTGAAGGTGGCGATGATCACCGGTGACAACGCCGGTACCGCGCGGGCGATCGCGCGCCAGCTGGGTATCGATGAAGTGGTGGCCGAAGTGCTGCCGGAGGGCAAGGTCGAGGCCGTGCGCCGCCTGAAGGCCACCCATGGCCACGTTGCCTTTGTTGGCGACGGCATCAACGATGCGCCGGCGCTGGCCGAGGCCGATGTCGGCCTGGCCATCGGCACCGGCACCGATATCGCGGTGGAGTCGGCCGATGTGGTGTTGATGTCGGGCAACCTGCAGGGTGTGCCGAATGCCATTGCACTGTCGAAAGCAACGCTGGGCAACATCCGGCAGAACCTGTTCTGGGCGTTCGCCTACAACACCGCGTTGATTCCGGTAGCGGCCGGCGTGCTGTACCCGGTCTGGGGCGTGCTGCTGTCGCCGGTGTTCGCGGCCGGTGCGATGGCGCTGTCCAGCGTGTTCGTACTGGGCAACGCGCTGCGCCTGCGCCGCTTCCAGCCGCCGATGGCGGATGCCACCGCCGCGACCCATTGAAGGAGAACCGCATGAATATCGGTGAAGCCGCCAAGGCCTCGAGCGTGTCGGCGAAGATGATCCGCTACTACGAACAGATCGGCTTGATTCCTGCGGCTGATCGCACCGAGTCGGGCTACCGGGCGTACTCGCAGGCGGACATCCACCGCCTGCGCTTCATCCGCCGCGCACGCGATCTCGGCTTCCAGGTCGCCGAGATCACCGATCTGCTGGGCCTCTGGAACGACACCTCGCGGCACAGCGCCGATGTCAAGCACCTGGCCGAACAGCACATCGCCGATCTGGAACAGCGCATCGAGCACATGCGGCAGATGGCCGACACGTTGAAATCGCTGATCAGCTGCTGCGCGGGCGATGAGCGCCCGGAGTGCCCGATCCTGCAGCGGCTGGGCGAAGACGATGCGGCCCCGGTGCCGCCCGCTACCGCGAAGTCCGGTGCGGTGCGGCGGCGCGCGCACAAGTATTGAACCGGCGGGAGATGCACATGAAAAAGCCCGCCCGATACGATTGCATCGGGCGGGCCTTGGTCGTGGGCGCGGGCAGGAGGATCAGGCGGTGCGCGGCGGGAAACCGGCATCGTTCACCGCGGCGAACACCTGTTCCTGTGACGCGGTGGTCTGCACCTTGACCAGGCCGGTCGGCGGGTCGGCCACCACGCTCGCGTTCGGATCGATCTGCTGGATCGCGCGGGTCACGCTGCGTGCGCAGCCGCCGCAGGTCATGCCATCGACATGGAATTCCATCTGTAGCTCCTTCGGTGCTCTTGGGGTGGAATCAGTGTGCACCTTCCAACGATGGCAGGGTCAAGCGCCGGGCTGAACGACAGGCAAGGCGCCGACAAAAAACGGCAGCCACCTGTACCAGCGTGGCTGCCGTGGAGGAACGCCCCCGCCAGGGCGGGGCGTGGCTGGCGCCGGGCGTGCCCGGCGTCGCCTCAGAACTTCCAGTTCACGCCGAAATACAGCTGGCGGCCGGCGTACAGGTTGGACAGCAGGCGGGCCTGGCTGTCGTTGCCGATGTAGCTGCGCAGCTCGGACTTGGTGGCGTTCAGCACGGCAGCCGTCACCGTCCAGTCCGGGGTGAGGTTGTAGGCCACGTTCAGGTCAAGCTGGCTGTAGGGCTTGGTGTAGGTGGTCATGCCATTGTTCAGGCCGCCGACCACTTCGCCACGCCGGTTGTACGAAGCACGTGCCAGGAACTTGTCGTTCTCGTAGAACACGGTCACGTTGGCCTGGTTCTTGGCACTGCCGACCAGCGGCGATGAGCCGATTTCCTCGCCGTCCAGCACGATCGAGGCCAGGTTGGTGTCGTTGTAGGTGTAGTTGGCCTGCACACCCAGGCCGAAGTCGAACGTGTACTGGCCATACAGCTCCACGCCCTGGGACACGCCATCGCGGCCGTTGGCCTGGGTCTCGTACTTCTGCACGGTCACCGACTGACCACCGACATTCATCTGCTGGTCGCGCACCACCGGCACGGTGAAGTTGTCCACGTTCTTGCGGAACAGCGAAACACCTGCGACCGCGCCCGGCTTGAAGTACCACTCCAGGCCAAGGTCGAACTGGACCGCCTTGAACGGCTCCAGCGCCTTGTTGCTGCCCGAGCCGTACCAGCCGGGCGTGTCGGTACCGCCGGTGACACGGCGATCATTGGCGTACTCCTCGCTGATGTAACGCAGGCCGCCGGGGTAGGCGATGCTGGTGTAGCTCGGGCGCGCGACCACCTTCGATGCCGCGCCGCGCAGCACCAGGTTGTCGGTGATGTCCCAGGCGATGTTGAAGCTGGGCAGCACGTCGGTATAGGTCTTTTCCAGCGACGACAGCGCGTACACCTTGTCGCGCACCTGCGGGTCAGGGAGGCGGACGAAGCCACCCTGGCAGCGCAGGTTCGGATCGGCGGCCGGATCATCGCAGCTCATCGGTGCGCCGCTGGCGTTGTCGACGAAGTAGTCGTTGAAGCGCTCGACCGAATCGCTGGACTGGGCGAACTGCTTGGTGCGCACCACGCGCACGCCGATGTTGCCGCGCACGCGCTCGGTGCGGAAGTTGGCCTGGAAGTAACCGGAGTAGATCTTCTCGTTGACGTCGTAGACGAAGTCTTCCTCGGTACGGTTGTGCGAGCCGCCGTAAGTCTTGTTCAGGTAATCGATGTAGGCCGGGTAGTTGATGCCCGGGAACACGTTGGCGTTGAACGCACCGGTGATGTTGCTGATCGGGTTGGACAGGAAGAAGCCCGGCTGCGCATCGCCTGCAGTCGGATCGCAACCGGCCTGGTAGCGATTGTTGTCATAGTCGGACGGGTCCAGGCCCGGGCATACCCAGTAGGTATTGCCGGTATTGCGGTGGACCTTGCCATCGCGGTACTTGGCGCCGAACTGGATCGAATCCAGCCAGCCGGCCTCGAACAGCTTGGTGACGTCTGCCTGGAAGTAGTTCTGCTTGACCTCCGTCTGCATCCACGACGAGTCGGTCGAGCCGGTATCGACTTCCGCGACGCCGGCCATCAACTGCTGCTGCAGGTCCGGCGAGAACTGCACCGACGGCGTGCCGGTCAGGTCCCACGCGGTGTACTGGTTGCCGGACTGCCACTGGTTGCCGACCTTGCGGCGCGGCTTGGCCGACATGCGGAAGTTCATCGACGGGCCACCTTCGGACCAGGTACGGCCACCGGTGAACGAGGCCTTCCACAACGGGCTGATGTCCCAGTCAATGGTCAGGTCGGCGGTCTGCGAAAGCGCCTTCTCCTTGCTGTATCCGCCAGTCAGCTGGGGGGTGGGGATGGTGCAGTCGTCCGGGCCCCAGCCGCCCGGCTTGAGGCCGGCGGCGGCCGCTTCTTCCTCGCTGCAGTAGTAGGTCTTTCCGGCCAGCTTCTGGTACTGCGCGCCAGTAACGATGCTGCCACTCGGGTCGAAGTCCAGGCCGTTGAGGAGGCGGCCGCCGGCCCAGTTGCCGTCCTGGTTGTATCGGGCCAGGTTCCACTCCGGCACCTTCAGCATGTTCTGCGTGTAGTCGCCCTGCAGTTCGAAGCGGAAGTAGTTGGCCGTCATCGTGACGTTGTCGACTGGCTTGAACTGGAAGGTCAGCTGCCCGCCCTTGCGCTCGCGCTTCTCTTCCTTCACTGCGAAGTTCACCGAGGTCGGCATGAAGAACTCGCTGTAGTTCTTGCCGGCCTGGTTGTTGAAGCCGGACTGGCCCCACCAGTAGTGGATGCCATCCTGTTCGAGCAGATTGCCGTTGGCATCACGGGCCGTGGTGCCGTTGCCGTACCACTGGTAGTCCTCGGTGCTGGCTTCCATGGTGCGGGTGGTGCGGTTCTGCTGGGTCACGCCGACCAGCACGCCGAAGCGCTCATCCTTGCTGTGCCATGAGTACAGCGCCGACACCTGCGGATCGACATCGTGGCTGGTGTCGGAGGTGGTGCCCTCCAGGTTCACGTAGCCGGAGTTGGATTCCATGTCGAGCGGGCGGCGGGTATGCAGGATGACCGTGCCGCCGATGCCGCCTTCGTCGATGCGCGCTTCCGGCGACTTGAACAGCTCGGCGCTGGACAGCATGTTCGACGGCAGCAGGATGTAGTTGAAGGAACGGGTCGCTTCGTTGTTGGTCTCCGAGGACGCGACGAAGTTGCCGTTCAACTGGGTCAGGGTCAGGTCCGGCGCAAGGCCGCGCACGCTGACACTCTTGCCCTCACCACCGCTGCGGGTGATGACCACGCCGGGCACGCGCTGCAGCGCGTCGGCGACGTTCTTGTCGGGGAACTTGCCGACGTCTTCGGCGGTGATCACTTCGACCACTGCGTTGGCATCGCGCTTCTGCTCAAGGCTCTTTTCAATGGCGTAGCGGTAGCCGGTGACCTGGACGCTGTCCAGGGTGGTGGCATCCTGCGCGCCGGTGGACGTGGCCTGCTGCGCGGCGGCGCCAGCCGGTATGACGGCGGCGGCCAATGCCAGCGCGATGGCCAGCGACAATGCGTCCTGGCCATGCGTACGTGTTGAATGCTTCATTCCCATCTCTCCCTCTCTCCTGGATTGATCCGGTGACGTGGCACGGACAACTTGAATCGATCTAATTTGAAGTGACTTTGTCGCTGTCGCCATGCAGTGGCAGTAGCACCGCGCGCGTGGCCTGGTACGTCCTGTTGCTGCTCCCCCAACTCCCGGCCATCGCAGCGTCGTCTTGGATCGATCTAAGCGATGGGCGGGCGATTTTTAGCATGGGTCGCCCGCGGGCGCATGCTGCTCCGCAATATGGTACTGGCGTGGCGAAGGGATGACGGTTTGCTGAAATCAGTGAAATCGTTTTCGTGCGCAGGGGAGGGTGGGCCGGCAGGGCTGCGCCCTGCACCTGCTGTGAGCCAGAGCAACGGCCAAAGCCGGAGCCAAAGCCAAAGCCAAAGCGGCTCTGGTTTTCTGCTGGTTTGGCGGGGCGGTGTGGGCTGGCAGGACACGCCGTAAACCCGTCCATGGGGGCTCGATGGCGCCATCCATGGCGCCAACGGTCCTGCCAGCCCACACCGCCCCACCCCCGACAGTTTCCTGGTGACGGTTGGATGGGGCCTGGAATCACGTGGGGTCATGGGTCCAGATCCGTTTTCCGTTGGAAAACGGATCTGACCCCGATTGATTTCGTTTTCTGACAGAGATTCATCCACGCATGGCGTGGATCTACAGATCGCGGAAATGTGTCGAAGGCGGGATGGGTCCGGTTGCGGGAGTGTCCGCGGCATGGATGCCGCGGCCAAGCCCCCAGGGACGGGTTTACGGCGTCCCCCGCAACCGGACCCATCCCGCCTATCCACGGATAGTCAGCTGTTGCTCCGGCTGTTGCCTTGGCTTGCAGCAGGTGCAGGGCGCAGCCCTGCCGAACCCCCCCTCTCATGCTGCGCCGCAGAATGCATTCGGCTGAACCTGCATGCTCTACTTGAATCGATCTAAATTCACGGTCTCGTGGCTCGGGCGTCATTCCAGGGGGAGCTGTCTGCCAGTTGAGGCAGAGCTCAGCGGAACGGTGCCGGATGGCCCCGGCCGCCTGCCTTCGTGTCATCGACTACAGGAACCCGACATGCGTCCAGTGCCGTCCGCTCCCGCCGTCCCATTGTCTTCGCGCCCGCTGGCGCGCCTGGCCTGCCTGCTCGCACTGTCGGCGTCGCCGATGCTGCTGCAGGCCGCGCCGGCTGCGCTGGAGCGCGAGGTCAACACCTTCATCGGCAGCAAGGACGACGGCAATACGTTCCCGGGCGCGTCGGCACCGTTCGGCCTGATCCAGGTCAGCCCGATCGGCAGCCACTATTCGGGCTGGCGCTATGACGACGAGAAGATCCGTGGCTTCGGCCACTCCTTCATCTCCGGCGCCGGCTGCTGGGAGCAGGGCGGCCAGGTGTCGGTGCTGCCGGTCACGGGCTCGATCGGTCCGGGCGGCGATTTCGATACCAGCAACGCCAAGCAGTTCGATCACAAGGCCTACGCGGCGTCCTATACCCACGACGGTGAGGTCGGCCAGGCCGGCTACTACAAAGTGCGCCTGACCAGCTACGGCGGCATTGATGCCGAGGCCACCGCGCGCACCCGGGCCGCCGCTGAACGCTACACCTTCAGCCAGCGCAGTGGCGATGGCCACGTGCTGGTCAATGTCGGCCAGGCCAACGAGCGCCATTCGGTGATCGGCAGCGTGGTCGATGTGGTGGGCGACCGGGTGGTCGAAGGCAAGCTGGTCACCAAGAGTTTCTGTGGTGGCCATCAGTACACCACCTGGTTCCGCATCGAGTTCGACCGTCCGTTCAAGGCGCATGGCACCTGGGGCGAGGGCGGTGGCCTGCCGGGCGCGCGCCACAGCATGGAAGGCGAACAGAAGCCGAACGGTGCCTGGCTCAGCTTCGACCTGGCCAACGGCCAGTCGGTGACGGCGGTCAGCGCGATCTCGCACGTGGATGCCGAAGGCGCGCGCACCAACCTGCGCGCGGAAGGCATGCAGGGCGGGGCGCTGCTCGGTTTCGACCGCATGCGTGCGCTGTCGCAGCAGTCCTGGCGCGAGCAGCTGGGCCGGGTGCGTGTGCAGGGCGGTACGTCTGATGACCGCACCGTGTTCTACAGCGCGGCGTACCACGCGCTGCTGCAGCCGATGACCGGCAACGATGCCGACGGCCGCTATCGCGGCTATGACGATGGCATCCACCGCGCCGATGGCTGGACCTATTACGAGTACTTCTCGCTGTGGGATACCTACCGTGCGCAGAACCAGTGGTTGGCACTGACCCGCCCGGACGTGGCGCGCGATATTGGCCGTACCCTGCTGGCGATCGACGAGCAGGGCGGCTGGTTGCCGCGCTGGGGCTATGCCAACTTCGAGACCAACATCATGACCGGCGATCCGGTCACGCCGTTCATGGTCGACCTGTGGCGCTTCGGCGCGCTCAAGGGCCGTGAATCGCAGGCATGGGATGCGCTGCGCCGCAATGCGTTCGGCACGCCGCCGCTGAACTCGCGCATGGCGGGCCGTTCCGGCAACCCGACCTACCTGGACAAGGGCTATGTGGTCTACGACCGCGCGTTCCCGTCCAAGGGCATGGACGTCGATCCGCACCACGGCGGTTCGGCCACCTTGGAGTACGCGCTGGCCGACTGTGCGCTTTCGCAGATGGCCGATGGCCTGGGCCATGCGCAGGACGCGGCGACGTTGCGTGAGCGCGGCCGCAACTGGCGCAAGGTGTGGGACCCGCAGGTGCGTGACGCCGAGACCGGCTTCACCGGTTTCCCGCGCCCGCGTACCGAGGACGGCCAGTGGTACACGCCGGCCGATGGCCACTACAGCCCGCGCTCGCACCATGGTTTCCATGAAGGTACGGCGTGGCAGTACCAGTGGCTGGCGCAGCAGGACGTGCCGGGCCTGGTCGAAGCGATGGATGGCCGCGAACAGGCCGGCCGCCGCCTTGATGCGTTCTTCGCGATGGACGCGCTGCAGGCCGATCCGCTCAATGCCGCCCGCAAGGCGTGGGTGGTCGGGCCGTACAGCTACTACAACCAGTTCCGCTACAACCCGAACAACGAACCGGACCTGCACTCGCCGTGGCTGTACACGCTGATCGGCCAGCCGTGGAAGACCGCAGCGGTGGTGCGTGCCGCGCAGCAGTTGTTCACCAATGCGCCCAACGGCGTGACCGGCAACGACGACCTCGGCACGATGTCGGCCTGGTACCTGTTCAGCGCTATCGGCGTGTACCCGGCGGTGCCCGGCAGCGGCCAGTTCCTGCTGCACACGCCGCGCTTCAGCAAGGTGGAAGTGGACCTGGGCAATGGCCGCACGCTGCGCATCGACGCGCCGGGTGCCGATGGCCGACGCCTGCAGTACGTGCAGGGCGTGAAGGTCGATGGCCAGGCGCATGCGCCGGTGTGGCTGGACTGGAGCCAGCTGCAGCAGGGTCCGCGCCTGCAGTTCGCGCTCGACGCGAAGGCGCCGGAGCAGGGCTGGGGCACGGCGGTGAAGGACCTGCCGGTGTCCTGGTGCGCGGCACCGGGCAGCCAGCTGCGCTGAGCCGGACTGTGCCGTTCGCGGTGACCCAGCGAACGGCACGGCACGACACGGCCCTGATCCATTAGGCTTGAGCCTCCAGCGGAGTCCGGGAAGACGATGAACGACAACGGCAGCAGTCCCAGCAAGCGCGCCGGCAAGGCGGTGACGGTGACCGACATCGCGCGTGCGATCGGTGTGTCACGGGCCACCGTGTCGCTGGTGCTGCGCGGCAGCCCGCTGGTCAACGTCGATACCCGTGCCAAGGTCGAGGCCGAGCTGCGTCGCCAGCGCTATGTCTACAACCGCGCGGCGGCCAACCTGCGCCGGCGGACCTCGTCGAGCATCGCGCTGGTGATCAACGATCTGTCCAACCCGTTCTTCGCCGAATTCGCGTCCGGCGTGGACGAGGCGCTGGGCGGACGCGGTTACGTGACCCTGCTCGGCAGCACCGGCGAATCGCCGGAGCGTCAGCAGGCGGTGCTGTCCACGTTGATGGAGCACACGCCGGCCGGCCTGATCCTGTCGCCGGCCGAGGGCAGCGACACCACGCTGCTGCGGCAGGCGCTGGGCGCCAATGCCAACGTGCTGCTGTTCAACCGCGAACTGGAAGGGGCCGACTGGGACTTCCTCACCCTGGACAACCAGCACGGTGCCTATCTGGCCACCCGCCACCTGATCGAGCGCGGCCATCGCCAGATCGCCTTCTTCGGCGGCCACGCTGCATCGAGCTCGTGCCACCAGCGCCGTGCCGGTTTCCAGCAGGCGCTGGCCGAGGCCGGCCTGTCGCTGCCACCGGGCTGGATGATCGAGTCGGCACCGAACCGCCTGGAAGCCGCGGCGCGCACCGATGAGCTGTTTGCCGACGGCCATCGCCCCAGTGCGGCGGTCTGCTACAACGACACCGTCGCGCTGGGCCTGATGCTGGGCTTGAACTCGCGCGGCATCCGTCCGGGCGGTGACTTTGCCGTTACCGGTTTCGACGATATTTCCGAGGCTGCGGTTGCGGTGCCGCCGTTGACCACGCTCACTGCCGATCCGCGCGAGCGGGGCCGGCAAGCTGCCGCGTTGTTGCTGCAACGACTGGACGAGCCGGATGCGCCGCCACGGCGCACGGTCGCGCCGGTGCAGTTGCGCATCCGCGAAAGCAGCGCCGCACGACCGAACTGATTGCTTCCATATTCCCCTTCCACGCAACAACGACCTTCCGCGCATCGAGGCGCGTACCGCATGCCGATCTCCGCAACGCCCCGTCCATCGGGTTCTTCGGGCAACGCACCTGCCGTCACCAATGGCAAGGCGCTGGCTGTCGTCACCACGATCTTCTTCATGTGGGGCTTCCTGACCTGCCTCAATGACATCCTGATCCCGCACCTGAAGGCGGTGTTCGAACTGAACTACGCCAAGGCGATGCTGGTGCAGTTCACCTTCTTCGGCACCTATTTCCTGATGTCGCTGCCGGCGGGTCGCCTGGTGGCGGCGCTGGGTTACAAGAAGGGCATCGTGGCCGGCCTGGTGATCGCCGGCATCGGCGCGCTGGGCTTCTGGCCGGCGGCCGAGCTGCGCGTGTATGGCGCCTTCCTCGGCGCATTGTTCGTGCTGGCCACGGGCATTACCGTGCTGCAGGTCGCTGCGAACCCCTACGTCGCACTGCTGGGCCCGGAGCAGACCAGCTCCAGCCGCCTGACCCTGGCGCAGGCGCTGAACTCGCTGGGCACGGCCATCGCGCCGATTTTCGGTGGCATGCTGATCCTGTCCAACACGGTCAAGAGTGCCGATGACATCGCGGCGCTGCCGGCCGCCGAGCAGCTGGCCTACCGTGCCGCCGAGGCGCAGGCCGTGCAGGGCCCGTACGTGGGCCTGGCGGTGGCGCTGGTGCTGCTGGCGCTCTTCGTGTTCCTGTTCCGCCTGCCGGCGCTGAGTGATGCCACCGAGCAGGCCGACCAGGGCCACCATCACAGCTACCTGGATGCGCTGCGCAAGCGCCACCTGCTGCTGGGCGTGCTGGGCATCTTCTTCTACGTTGGCGCCGAAGTGTCGATCGGCAGCTTCCTGGTCAACTACCTGTCGATGCCGAACATCGGCGGCTTCAGTGAGCAGCAGGCCACGCATTACGTGTCGGCCTACTGGACGATGGCGATGATCGGACGCTTCGCCGGTTCGGCGCTGCTGGCGCGCTTCTCGCCCAGCCGTCTGCTGGCGATCTTCGCGCTGGTCAACGTGGGCCTGCTGGTCACGACCATGCTGAGCTCCGGCAACGTCGCGCTGTATTCGGTGGTGGCGATCGGCCTGTTCAACTCGATCATGTTCCCGACCATCTTCGCGCTGAGCATCGAGCGCCTGGGCCCGCTGACCAACAAAGGGTCCAGCCTGCTGATCATGGCCATCGTCGGCGGTGCCGTGGTGCCGTACCTGCAGGGCGTGCTGGCCGACCACATCGGTGTGCAGGCCAGCTTCCTCCTGCCGTTGCTGTGCTACGGCTACATCATTTTCTACGGACTGGTCGGCGCGCGTACGCCGGCCTCCGCAACGCAGGGAGGCTGAGTCCGGAATGGGTGCCATTGTCTGCTTCGGCGAAATTTTGATCGATCTACTAGCGCAGCCGCCGGCCTCGGCCGATACGCCGCGCGCGTTCCTGCAGTACGCCGGCGGTGCGCCGGCCAACGTCGCTGTCGCCGCCGCGCGGCTGGGTGCGAAGACCCAGTTCGTCGGCATGCTGGGCCGTGACATGTTCGGTGACTTCCTGGCCGACAGCCTGGTCGAACATGGCGTAGGCACGGATTACATCGTGCGCACCGATGCGGCGAAGACTGCGCTGGCGTTCGTTGCCCTGGACGCCAGTGGCGAGCGCAGCTTCAGTTTCTACCGCCCGCCGGCGGCTGACCTGCTGTTCCGCGACAGTGATTTCCAGGCGGAGTGCCTCGACAGCGCGCAGTGCTTCCACGTCTGCTCCAACAGCCTGACCGAGCCGGCCATCGCCGAGGCGACCTTCGCCGGCATGGACCGTGCCCGTGCGGCCGGTGCGGTGGTCAGTCTCGATCTGAATCTGCGCCCTGCACTGTGGCCCGCCGACGTCGATCCGACGCCGCGCCTGTGGCAGGCGCTGGAGCGTGCAGACCTGGTCAAGTTGTCGCGCGAGGAACTGGACTACCTGGCCGCGCCGCTGGGCGCCGATGGCGAGGCGGCGGTGCTGCGGCGCCTGCTGGCTGCGCAGGCGCGCTGGGTGATCGTCACCGACGGCGCCGCGACGCTGCACTGGTACACCCGCGACAATCACGGCACGGTCACCAGCTTCCGCGTGGCTACGGTCGACACAACGGCGGCCGGTGATGCCTTCGTCGGTGGCGTGCTGGTCGGCCTGCTGGAGCGGGGTGGGGCGGGTGCTGGTTTCGCCGCGTTCTGCCAGGACCCGGAAGCGATCACCGCCACGCTGCGCTTCGGTGCGGCGGTCGGTGCGCTGGCTGTTACCCGCAAGGGCGCGTTCGCCGCGATGCCCTCGCTCGATGAAGTGCAGCAGCTGCTGCAGGCCCAGGACATTACCGCATGAGCACCTCGCCCGATTTCCGTTCGCCCGCGTTCCTGCGCGCGCATATCGCCGACACGATGGCGTTCTACCACCCGCGCTGCATCGATCCGAACGGCGGCTTCTTCCATTACTTCCGCGATGACGGAAGCATCTACGACGCCAGCCACCGCCACCTGGTGAGCAGCACCCGTTTTGTCTTCAACTATGCGATGGCCTACCGCGAGTTCGGCAATGCCGAATACCGCGAGGCCGTCGAGCACGGCGTGCGCTACCTGCGCGAGGTGCACCGCAACCCGGTCACCGGTGGCTATGCCTGGACCCTGCGCGACGGCAAGGTCGAGGACGACATGAACCACTGCTACGGCGTGGCCTTCGTGCTGCTGGCCTACAGCTGCGCACTGAAGGCCGGTGTCGAGCAGGCCCGCGAGTGGATGGACGAGACCTGGCAGCTGCTGGAAGCGCGCTTCTGGGAGCCGCAGCACGGCCTGTACAAGGATGAAGCCGATGGCCAGTGGAACTTCACCGGCTACCGTGGTCAGAACGCCAACATGCACATGTGCGAGGCAATGCTGGCGGCCTTCGAGGCCAGTGGCGAGCAGCGCTATGTCGAGCGCGCGTTGCAGCTGGCCGACAACATGACCCGGCGCCAGGCTGCCAAGGCCGGTGGCCTGGTCTGGGAACATTACGATTCCAACTGGGAGATCGACTGGGACTACAACCTGGACGACCCCAAGCACCTGTTCCGCCCGTGGGGCTTCCAGCCCGGCCATCAGACCGAGTGGGCCAAACTGTTGCTGATCCTGGATCGCCACGTGCAGGCCGACTGGCTGGTGCCGATCGCGCAGCACCTGTTCGATGTGGCGGTAGCGCGCAGCTGGGACGACGCCCGGGGCGGCCTGTACTACGGCTTCGCACCGGAATCGCGTCGGCAGCCGGGCATGGACGGCGCCCCGATCGGCGGCGACAGCTTCGTCTGCGACGACGACAAGTACTTCTGGGTGCAGGCCGAAACGCTGGCGACCGCCGCACTGATGGCCCAGCGCACCGGGGACGACCGCTACTGGCAGTGGTACGAGCGCATCTGGGCGTATTCGTGGGAGCACTTCGTCGACCACCAGTACGGCGCCTGGTTCCGCATCCTCGATGCCGACAACCGCAAGTACAGCGACGAGAAGAGCCCGGCCGGCAAGGTGGATTACCACACCATGGGCGCGTGCTACGAAGTGTTGAACGTGGTGCGTTGAGGCGGGTGTCGCCACACGCATGATGAATCGGAATCGGTAGCGCCGGGCCGCGCCCGGCGGAAAAACAGGAGTATCACGTGCATCGCCTTTCCCTCGTTGTCCGTCTGCTCCTGCTGCTGGTCGCAGCCTCCGCCATCCCGGCAACTGCGGCTCCACTGCAGGCACAGTGGCAGTTCCGCATGCTGCCGGGTGATGCGCAGGGCGCTGCGCATCCGGGTCTTCAGCAATGGCGTGCGGCGAAGGTGCCGGGCAGCGTACACACCGACCTGCTGGCCCATGGGCTGATCCGCGACCCGTACGTCGGTGCGCCCGAGGCCGAGCTGCAGTGGATCGGCCTGACCGCCTGGGAGTACCGCGCCCGCTTCGACGTGGATGCGGCGACGCTGGCCAAGCCCAATGCCGAGCTGCGCTTCGATGGGCTGGACACCTATGCCGAAGTCAGCCTCAACGGCAAGCCGCTGCTGCGCGCGGACAACGCGCACCGTACCTGGCGTGCGCGCGTGGAAGGGCGTCTGCGGGCGCATGGCAATGAACTGCAGATCGTGTTCCGCTCGCCGATCCGAACGCTGCTGCCAGGCGTGCAGGCAATGCCGCACAAGATCGCTGGCAATTACCCGTCGCCGTATGGCGATGAGCCGAAGGACGCGATGGTGGGCAACTTCGCGCGCAAGCCGGCCTACCACTTCGGCTGGGACTGGGGCCCGCGCTATGTCACCGCCGGGGTCTGGCGCGGGGTCGACCTGCAGGCCTGGGACGCGCACCGCCTGACCGATCTTGCCGTGCGAACCGATGCATTGAGTGCGGAGCAGGCGAAACTGGCGGTGCTGCTGCAGGTGGAGCAGGGAGCTGCTGCGGGTTCGGCCTTGGTGAATGTGGATGTGCGTGATCCGGATGGCCGCAACGTGGCCCAGGTGCAACGCACGGTGTTGCTGAAGCCCGGCCAGAACGCGGTTGAGCTGCCGGTTGAGCTGGCCACGCCGCGGCGCTGGTGGCCGGTGGGCCATGGTGCGCAGGATCGCTATACCGTGCGGGCTCGACTGGATGATGGCGCCGACGCAGCGCTGGCGCGCGAGCAGCGCATTGGCCTGCGCACGGTCGAACTGCGCCGCGAGGAAGACCGCAAGGGCGGGCAGGGCTTTGCCTTCGTCATCAACGGCGTGGAGATCTTCGCCAAGGGCGCCAACGTCATTCCGTTCGATGCCTTCCCCGCACGCGTCGATGCCGCACGCCTGCGTCAGGTGCTGACCGCCGCGCGCGACGCCAACATGAACATGCTGCGCAACTGGGGCGGCGGCTACTACGAGGACGATGCGTTCTTTGACATCGCCGATGAGCTGGGCCTGCTGGTCTGGCAGGACTTCATGTTCGGCGGCGGCATGCAGCCAGGCTACGATCCGGCCTTCCGGGCCAGCGTGGTGGCCGAAGCACGCGACAACGTGCGCCGGCTGCGCCATCACCCCAGCATCGTGCTGTGGTGTGGCAACAACGAGGAAGAAACCGCCTGGAAGGACTGGGGCCACGGCCGCGACCTGAAGGCGGCCGACCCTGCATTCGCGGCGAAGGTCTGGCAGGGCTATGTCGACCTGTTCGGCAACGACCTGCGCCAGGTGGTGGGTGAGGAGGGGCTGGGCGTGCCGTACTGGTCCAGCTCTCCCAGCAACGACCTGGATGAAAAGGCCAACGATTCCACCCGTGGTGACAAACACTATTGGCAGGTCTGGGGCAATCCGGCGCTGCCGGTGCAGGCCTACCTGCGCGAAACCCCGCGTTTCATGTCCGAGTTCGGCCTGCAGGCGTGGCCGTCTGTGGCGACGGTGGACCAGATCGCCACCCGTGCCGAGCAGCGCGTCGACAGCCCGGTGATCCGCGCGCACCAGAAATTCATGGCCGGCGAGGGCAACAGCCGCCTGCTGCACTACATCGAACTGGGCTACGGCACGCCGAAGGACTTCGAGGACTTCATCTACCTGAGCCAGGTGATGCAGGCCGATGGCATCGCACTGGCGGCGCTGCATCATCGCGCCTCTCGGCCGTACACGATGGGTTCGCTGTACTGGCAGCTCAACGATGTCTGGCCGGGCGCCTCGTGGTCCAGCGTGGATTACTTCGGCCGCTGGAAGGCGCTGCACTTCGCCGCGCGGCGCTTCTTTGCGCCAGTGACGGTGGCTGCGCTGCGCGACGAGGGCCGTACGCGGGTGCGCCTGCTCAACGACGGTGCCGCACTGGATGCACGCTGGCGGCTGCGGGTGATGGACGTGGAAGGGAAGGTGCTGCGCCGTCGCGAGGAAGCGGTGACGCTGGCGGCGGCGGGTGTCACCTCGATCGGTGATTTCCGCGATGCCGAATTGTTGGCCGGTGCCGATCCCAAGCGTACGGTGGCGGTGTTCGAACTTCTGCAGGATGGCAGGGTGAGTGCACGCCAGGTTGTCGGGTTCGTCGAGGCCAAAGACCAGCAGCTGCCGAGGCAGGCGTTGAGGAGCACGCTGTCCATCGAAGGCGACCACTACCGTCTGCGCCTGGAAAGCGCGGCGTATGTGCGCGCGACGTGGATCGATTTCGGCGCGCTGGACGTGCAGGTCGGAGACAACCTGCTGGACCTGCTGCCGGGCGAAACCCGCGATATCAAAGTGCGCGGCCCGGTGGATCTGGTTACCCTGCGCGAAGCGCTGAAGGTAAAGACCCTCAACGACCGTTGAGCAAAAAAGGGGACGGAGGGGATTAAGTCGTTTGTGGCCCATGTGTGCCACAAACGACTTAATCCCCTCCGTCCCCTTTTTCTTGCTTACAGCTGGATCTGCTGGAAATTCTCGACCCGCTCGTGGCCGTTGGCGGCATGGCCGGCACGCGGCATCGGGTAGTCGTCCAAGCGATCGATCAGCCGGGTCTGCAGCCCGGCTTCGCGGGCCGCATCCAGCTCCTCGACCACATCGGACAGGAACAGGATCTCGCCGGCCGGCACGCCGATGGCCTGCACGATGCGACGGTAGCTGTCCGCCTCACGCTTGCCACCGATCTCGGTATCGAACCAGCCCGACACCAGCGGGCTGAGGTCTCCGGCGTCGCTGAAGCCGAAGAACAGCTTCTGCGCCGGTACCGAACCGGAGGAGTACACGTACAGCGGCAGGCCGGAAGCGTGCCAGCCCTTCAGCACAGGCGCCACTTCCGGATAGAAGTGCGCGGTGTAGTCACCGCGGCGGTAACCTTCGTCCCAGATCAGCCCCTGCAGCGCCTTCAGTGCGGTGTGCTTGCGGTCCTGGTCGATCCAGCCCTGCAGTGTCTCGGCCACAAGGCTGTCCTGGCAGGCGCCACCGATCTCGGTGGCCACCGCATCCAGCCAGCGGCGGACCTCCGGCTGCTGGCCGTGCTCGGCGACGAACGCGGGCAACGCCTTGCGCGCATAAGGGAACAGCACGTTCTTGACGAACGAGATGCTGCTGGTGGTGCCTTCGATGTCGGTCAGGATGACGCGGGGCTGCATGGATCAGGACGCCTGGGTAGGTACGTAACGGGGGAACTTCTGCGCAATGTCGGTGCCGGTGAAGTGACCGACCCAGCCATCCGGCTCGGTGAAGAAGCGGATTGCCACGAAGCTCGGCTCGTCGCCCATGTCGAACCAGTGAGTGGTGCCATCGGGCACGGCGATCAGGTCGTCCTTCACGCACTCGATCTCATAGACCTTGTCACCCACGTGCAGGGTGAACAGGCCGGAGCCTGCGACGAAGAAGCGCACCTCGTCTTCCTTGTGGAAGTGCTCGTCGAGGAACTTCTTGCGCAGCTCGGCGCGGTTCGGGTTGTCCGGGGCGATCGAGGCCACGTCCACGCTCTTGAAGCCGCGCTCGGCCACCAGGCGGTCGATATCGGCGCGGTAGGCGGCGAACACTTCATCCTGGCTGGCGCCCGGTGCGACCGGTGCGGTGGCCTGCCAGCGCTCGAAGGTGACGCCGATCTTCTGCAGCTCGGCGGCAATGATCGCGCCATCCTGGGTGTCCAGCAGCGGCGATTCGGGGCGGGTGTCGTCGTAGATGCGCAGTCGGCTCATGGCGGCAGCTTGAACGTCTCGGGGGAAGACAGGGTAGCAGGGTGGAGGCAGGGCGCAGATTCCGGATCGGCATCTGCGTTGCGGGTTCAGCCGCGGAGCTTGCGCAGTTCCAGTTCGCAATGCAGCAGGAACTCGAACGCTTCCAGGTGGCGGCGCGCCTCGGCCATGTCGCGGCCCCAGGCGTACAGGCCATGGCCGTCGATCAGGTAGCCCCACAGGTTCTGCCGGTCGAGCAGGTCATCGACCTGCTTGGAAAGCACGTTCATGTCCTGGGTGTTGGCGAACACCGGCACGTCGATGGCCATCTCGTGGGTGCTGTTGCCGGCGAAGGCCTTCAGCAGTTCATAGCCTTCCAGGCGGATGAGGCCCTGCGGCGCGTACAGGCGCGAGGCGACGGTCTGCACCGGCGAATGGGTATGCAGCACGCAGCCGATCTCCGGGAAGCGGCGATACAGCTGGGTGTGCAGCAGTGTCTCGGCGGACGGGCGCAGCGGGCGGCCGACGGCCAGGCCGTCGAAGTCCACGACCATGATGTCGTCCTCGATCAGGCGGCCCTTGTCCTTGCCGGAGACGGTGATCGCGGCGTGGCGGTCGTCCAGGCGGTGGGAGAAGTTGCTGCTGGTGGCCGGGGTCCAGCCGGCGTGGGCCAGTTCGCGGACGTTGTCGATCAGCAGCTGGGCCAGTTCGCTCAGGCGCGCGGTGTCGTAGGGGAAGGTGGGGGTGTCCATGGTCGCCATTTTACGTGATCCGGCCCATGGCTGGGCCTGCGGCGTGGTGCCGGGCTGCTGCGCTGGAAACGCGATGCGGTGTGTCGGCAGCCGGTGGACTGCGTTTGGATCGTGGCAGGCACAGCGCAGGCTGAATGGGGGAGTCCGTGCTCGCGCTGGAACCGGTTCCTGTCGTGGACAGCCCTTGTGCGGCGACACACCATCGGGTTGCCGCAGGAGTTCCGGCGAGCACCAAGGAAAGGAGGAGTACTTCGATGATCACGCGCGCGATGGGGATGATGGGGGTGATCGGTGCCATGCTGGCCAGCAGCGGCTGTGCGATGGAATGGGTGAAGATGGATGCCAGTGCGCGGCCGTTCGGTCCCGCCCACTCCAGTTGCATGGCGCGGGCCGGCGATCACTGGCCGGTGAGGAACGAGGTGGCAACGCGCACTGTCTACGAGGACCGCAAGGTGCCCTGCAGGCTCGATGAAGTCTGCACGATCGACGGCAAGTACAACCTCGTGCCGATGCCGAAAGAGGAGAGTTACATCGTGGACGTCAATGCGTCCGACCGCAGCAGCGAGTTCAGGGCCTGCATGGCCGGTGCCGGCTGGCAACAGGAACTCATCTGGTTCAATCGCCGCTAGGCGAGGCGCGCAGCCTGCGCCAGCGGGCGGCAGGGCAGGGCCACCAGGGCCCTGCCACGCTTGTTTTACTTCGTGCGCAGGCGGCTGTGCCTGAAGCCGTAGCAGAAATAGATCACGAAGCCGACGAACGTCCACACACCCATCAGCATCCAGTTGTGCAGCGTCATCGCCGACAGCAGCGCCAGGCAGCTCAGCACGCCCAGGCCGCAGATCAGCCACGCCATCGGCATGCGGAACGGACGCGGCAGGTCCGGCTGGGTGCGGCGCAGGATCAGCACGCCCGCGCACACCGCCGCGAACGCGATCAGCGTGCCCATCGAGGTCAGCTCGCCCAGGATGTCCAGCGGGAACAGCGCCGCCAGCAGCGCGATGCCGATGCCGGTGATCACGGTGTTGATGTGCGGGGTGCGGTACTTCGGGTGGATCCTGGTGAACACCGGCGGCAGCAGGCCGTCGCGCCCCATGATCATGAAGATGCGCGGCTGGCCGATGATCATCACCAGCACCACCGAAGACAGGCCGACCAGCGCGCCGACCTCGACCACCCAGCGCAGCCAGTCCAGCTGCGGATGCGCCGCCACGGCAGTCACCACCGGCTCGTCGGTGCCCAGCAGCTGGAACGGCACCAGGCCGGTCATCACTGCGGCCATTGCGATATACAGCACGGTGCAGATCACCAGCGACAGCATCATGCCGATCGGCATGTCGCGCTGCGGGTTCTTCGATTCCTGGGCGGCCACCGACACCGCCTCGAAGCCGATGTAGGCGAAGAACACCATCGCCGCGCCACGCAGCACGCCTTCCATGCCGTACTTTCCGGGGCCTTCGTTGGCGGGAATGAACGGGGTCCAGTTGCTGGTATCCACGTACTTCCAGCCGACCACGATGACCAGCACGATCAGGCCGGTCTTCAGCACGACCATCGCCATGTTCATCGCCGAGGACTTGCTGATGCCGACGTAGCACAGCCAGGTCAGCAGCAGCACCAGCGCAGCGGCTGGCAGGTTGGCGATCGCACCGGTCGGGCGCAGCTGCGCGTCGAGTGGCGCGCTGACCAGCGTCGCCGGTAGATGGATGTCAAACTGGCTGAGCAGGCTGAGGAAATAGCCGGTCCAGCTGACCGCCACGGCGGATGCGGAGACGCCGTATTCCAGCACCAGCATCCAGCCGATGAACCAGGCCGAGAGCTCGCCGAAGGTGGCATAGGTATAGGTGTAGGCGCTGCCGGAGACCGGCACCATCGAGGCGAACTCGGCGTAGGCCAGCGCGCAGAAGGCGCAGCAGACCGCCGCCAGCACGAACGACAGCATGATGGCCGGGCCGGCGTGGTTGGCGGCGGCCTGGCCGGTGATGACGAAAATGCCGCCGCCGATCACCGCGCCGATGCCGAGGGCGGTCAGCCCCCAGGGGCCGAGGTGGCGGCGCAGGCTCAGGCCGTTGGCGTCTTCATGGGCGGCATGCGGGTGCTTGGTGGCCCACAGTTGCTTGAACATGTGTGGTGGTCTTGTCGAAGCGCGCCGCTATGGGCGCGCGGGGAAAACGGACGGGCCGGCGCGAGGCCGGCCCGTAGGCGGATCAGGGCGACTTGGCCAGCTTGCTGTTGCGGATGCCGTAGCCCAGGTAGATCAGCAGGCCGAGCAGCGTCCAGCCGACGAACAGGTGCCAGTGCACCACGAATGCCTGCCAGAACAGGAACAGGCAGGTGGCCGCGCCCAGTGGGCAGATGATCCAGACCATCGGCACGCGGAACGGGCGATGCAGGCCAGGCTTGGAATAGCGCAGCACCAGCACGCCGATGCAGACCGTGGCGAAGGCCAGCAGGGTGCCCATCGAGACCAGTTCGCCCAGCACGTTCAGCGGCACCAGGCCGGCCAGCGCGGCGGCGATCACGCCGACAACGATCGTGGCGACATACGGGGTGCGGAAGCGGGCGTGGACCTTGCCAAAGAACTTCGGCAGCAGGCCGTCGCGGGAAATGGTGTAGGCGATGCGGGTCTGGCCCATCATCATCACCAGCACCACCGAGGACAGGCCGGCGATGGCACCAATCTCCACGAACGTCTTCAGCCAGGACAGGGTCGGGTAGGGCTCCAGCGCAGTGGCCACCGGCTTGTCGGTGCCCAGCAGGTGGTACGGCATCATGCCGGTCAGCACGGCACAGACGATGATGTAGACGAGGGTGCACACAGCCAGCGAGCCGAGCAGGCCGATCGGCATGTTGCGCTGTGGGTCCTTGGTCTCGCCGGCGGCGGTGGAGACCGCATCGAAGCCGATGTAGGCGAAGAACACGATGGTGGCCGCGCGGAACACGCCGCTCCAGCCGAACTCACCCGGCACGCCGGTGTTGTCCGGGATGAACGGCTGCCAGTTGGTCGGGTCGATGTGGGCCGCGCCGATACCGATGAACAGGCAGATGACGGTGACCTTGATCGCCACGATGATCGCGTTGACGAACGCCGACTGGGTCACGCCCACGTACAGCAGGCCCGATACCGCCGCCACGATCAGTACCGCCGGCAGGTTGAACAGCTTGCCCGAGGCGGTGAACTCGCTGCCGGTCCAGGCGATGGGAGCGGCACTGAGCGCATCCGGGAACGGCATGTGCAGGGTGGTGGTGATGAAGCTGATCAGATAGGCCGACCAGCCCACGGCGACCGAGGCCGAGGCGAACAGGTACTCCAGCACCAGGCACCAGCCGATGAACCAGGCCATGCCCTCGCCGAGGGTGGCGTAGGAGTAGGAATAGGCACTGCCTGAAACCGGCATCATCGCCGCGAACTCGGCATAGCACAGGCCCGCGAGGGCGCAGGCGAAGCCGGCGATCACGAACGACAGCATGACGGCCGGTCCGGCATGGTTGGCCGCGGCCTGGCCGGTCAGCACGAAGATGCCTGCGCCGATCACCGCACCCACGCCAAGCAGGATGAGGTGTTTAGCCGTGAGGGTCCGTTTCAACGTGGCTTCGCCGTCCAGGCTGCCTTCGATGGGTTCGCCAGCATCGACGTGCCCGGCCGGTTCAACCGGCTTGACCCTCAACAGAGCTTTCAGCATGCAGTACTTCCTAGTGATCGGATTGGGTGGGCCGCCGATACGTTGCCGGCAACCCTGGAATGGTGAAGGCCGCGCGAACGGCCCGCTGTACCTTAGCCAAAGCTGAAGCCAACGCACAAGCGCAATCGCAACAATGAACGGCGATAATGAGCAGTATTTTTCCAGACCGCCCCCATTCATGCGCCAGACCGCCGAAACCCTTGCCGTGCTTGATGATCGCCTGCGTGGCCTGCTGCGGGACTATGCCCGCCGCGAACCTGCCCACGACGCACTGGCTGCCGAATTCGGCACATTGTTGGATGCTCCGGAAGATCCGTTCCGCCGCGAACGACTGGCCGGCCACTTCACCGCCAGCTGCTGGCTGGTCAGCGCCGATGGCCAGCGCCTGCTGCTGACCCATCACCGCAAGCTGCAGCGCTGGCTGCAGCTGGGCGGCCACGCCGACGGCGACCGGGACCTGGCCCAGGTGGCGCTGAAGGAGGCCGAAGAAGAATCGGGGCTGAGCGGCCTGGTGTTGGAAGATCCGGCCATCTTCGATCTGGACAAGCACTGGATTCCGGAGCGCAAGGACGTGCCGGGGCACTGGCACTACGACGTGCGTTTCGTGATCCGCGCGCTGGGCGGCGAGGACTTCGTGCTGAGCGAGGAGTCACTCGACCTGGCCTGGCGGCCGGTGACCGAGGTCGCGGCCGATCCGGAATCTGACGAATCCATGCAGCGCATGGCCCGTCGCTGGCTGGCACGTTGAGGGAAAAGGGGACGGAGGGGATTAAGTCGTTTATGCCGCATGTGCCGCAAACGACTCAATCCCCTCCGTCCCCTTTTTCAGTACAGGATGCGCGTGCGCAGCGTGCCCGGAATTGCGGCCAGCTCGTCGCGCACCGCAGCAGCCTGTTCCTCGCTCGCGGTGATGTCGATCACCACGTAGCCCACCTTCGGGTCGGTGCGCAGGAACTGGCCGTCGATGTTGACGTTGTGGCGCGAGAAGATCTCGTTGACCTTGGACAGCACGCCCGGCACGTTCTGGTGGATGTGCAGCAGGCGCAGGCTGTCGGCATGCTCGGGCAGGGTCACTTCCGGGAAGTTGACCGCCGACAGGGTGCTGCCGTTGTCGCTGTAGCGCACCAGCTTGGCCGCCACTTCCACGCCGATGTTGTCCTGCGCTTCCAGCGTGCTGCCGCCGACGTGCGGGGTCAGGATCACGTTGTCGTGGCGGGTCAGTGGCGATTCGAAGATATCGCCGTTGCCCTTCGGCTCGACCGGGAACACGTCCAGCGCGGCGCCACCGACGTGGCCGCTGGCCAGGGCCGCGTCCAGTGCATCAATGTCGACCACGGTGCCGCGCGCGGCATTGATCAGGTGCGCGCCCTTGCGCATCTTCGCCAGCTCGGTGCTGCCGATCATCCACTGCGTGGACGGTGTCTCCGGCACGTGCAGGGTGACGATGTCGGCGCGCGCCAGCAGGTCGTCCAGGCTGGCCGCTGCACGGGCATTGCCGAGTGCCAGCTTGGTTTCCACGTCGTGGAAAATCACCTGCATGCCCAGCGATTCGGCCAGCACGCCGACCTGGGTGCCGATGTGGCCGTAACCGATGATGCCCAGCGTCTTGCCGCGCACTTCATGGCTGCCGCTGGCCGACTTGGACCAGCCGCCGCGATGGCATTCGGCGTTTTTCTGCGGGATGCCACGGGTCAGCATGATCGCCTCGGCGATCACCAGTTCGGCTACGCTGCGGGTGTTGGAGTAGGGCGCGTTGAACACCGGAATGCCGGCCAGTTCGGCCGCGTCCAGGTCGACCTGGTTGGTGCCGATGCAGAAGCAGCCCACCGCAATCAGGCGCTTGGCCTCGGCCAGCACTTCGGCACTGAGCTGGGTGCGCGAGCGGATGCCGACGATGTGCGCCTCGGCGATGCGCGCCTTCAGTTCGTCCTCGGGCAGCGCCTTGGTGTGCGCTTCGATCTGGCTGTAGCCAGCGGCGCTGAACACCTCCACGGCGGTCTGGCTGACCCCCTCCAGCAACAGCACGCGGATATCCTGCTTCGGGAACGAGGTCTTCTTCGGCGACATGGGGCAGCACGGCCAGTGGGACAGGGGCTGACCACTATGCCAGATCATGCCGCCCATGGTGCAGTGCGCAATTGGTTGCATCCGTAGCTATCTGGGCCGCTGCAGGGCTGGACGCTGGCGCGCGCCACTGGCACGCTTGCCCGTTCTTCACGCACCGCGCTGGACCGTCATGACCGATTCCCGCATTGCCTCGCTGCAGCAGGCCTGTCCCGGCCTGAAGCTGAAGACCGAGCCGGCCGACCTGGAGCATTACGGGCGCGACTGGACCCGGCGCTGGATGCCGGCGCCACTGGCGATCGCACTGCCGGCCACGGTCGAAGAAGTGCAGGCGGTGATGCGCTGGAGCACGGAAGAGGGCGTGGCCGTGGTGCCGTCCGGTGGCCGCACCGGCCTTTCGGGTGGCGCGGTGGCCGCCAACGGCGAGCTGGTGCTCAGCCTGGAACGGATGAACAAGACGCTGGCCTACGACGCGGTCGATCGCACCCTGGTGGTGCAGGCCGGCATGCCGCTGGAAGCCGTGCACAACGCCGCGCTGGAGCACGGCCTGATCTACCCCGTGGATTTCGCCGCGCGCGGGTCCTGCACGATCGGCGGCAACATCGCCACCAATGCCGGCGGCATCCGCGTGATCCGCTACGGCAACACCCGCGAGTGGATCGCGGGATTGAAGGTGGTCACTGCCGACGGCCAGCTGCTGGAACTCAACAAGGGCCTGATCAAGAACTCCAGCGGCTATGACTTCCGCCAGCTGCTGATCGGTTCGGAAGGCACGCTGGGCGTGATCGTCGAGGCGACGGTGAAGCTGACCGATCCGCCGCCGGCCAGCAATGTGATGCTGCTGGCCGTGCCCAGCTTTGAAGTTCTGATGCAGGTCTTCGCCGCGTTCCGCGCGCGCCTGCAGCTGCAGGCCTTCGAGTTCTTCACCGACCGGGCGCTGGAGCACGTGCTGGCGCATGGCGCGCAGGCGCCGTTCGACGAAGTCCATCCGTACTACGTGGTCACCGAGTTCGCGGCCAACGACGAGGCGCAGGAAGCTGCGGCGATGGCGGCCTTCGAGGACTGCATGGGCAACGGCTGGGTCAGCGACGGCGTGATCAGCGCCAGCGATGCCCAGGCGGCCCAGCTGTGGCGCCTGCGCGAAGGCATCACCGAATCGCTGGCGCGCTACAAGCCCTACAAGAATGACGTCTCGGTGCGGATCTCGGCGATGCCGGCGTTCCTGGCCGAGGCGCAGGCGTTGATCGGGCAGGCCTACCCGCACTTCGACGTGGTCTGGTTCGGCCATATCGGCGATGGCAACCTGCACATCAACGTGCTCAAGCCGGACGACAGCAGCGACGCCGATTTCGTGGCGCAGTGCGAGCACGTGACCAAGCTGTTGGCGCAGGTGCTGGCCCGCTTCGACGGCAGCATCTCGGCCGAGCATGGCATCGGCCTGGTCAAGAAGGGCTACCTGGACAGCACCCGCGGCCCGGCCGAGATCGCGCTGATGAAGGCGGTCAAACGCGCGTTCGATCCCCAAGCGCGGCTGAATCCCGGCAAGCTGTTCGACGTCTGAACCGGGCAAATCCTTCACGTACCCGTTACGCTCCACGCACCTTCACAACCGGCTTCGAACCGATGACCCGTCCGCTCCTGCTGCTTGCCCTGCTGTCCCTGCCGCTGGCCGGCTTCGCTTCCAGTTTTGCTGGCACCTCGGCCGGCTCGGCCACCGGTGCGTCCTCCGGTTCCTCGGGCAGCAGCTCGGGTGATGACAAGGTGGTGCTGGCTGCGCGCGACGATGCCGCCGCATTCGTCGCCAGCGACGGCCAGATCCGGGGTGCGCGCCTGCAGGCGGCGCTGGTCCACCTGCGCGAACAGAGCGTCGCCGCGCAGCAGCAGAGCGACCTGGAACTGGCCCGCGCGCTGCTGGCCCGTTGATCCCGCCTCCGGGTAGTGCCGGCCGCTGGCCGGCAACGCCATGACATCTGCACCCAACGCAGCCAGGCATGGCCTGGCCCTGCTGCTGGTGGCTCCGGCCGTACACGCCAGCGGAGACCTGCGCCTGGATCCAGCAGGGCTGAGCCCTGCACAGCAGCAGCTCGCCAGCCAGACCCTGGCCGACGTGCAGTCATTGCTGCCGGAGGGCCTGCTGCGTGCCTTGCCGGCCCAGGTGCAGGTGCACTGGAGTGATGAGCTTCCCGCCGCGGTGCATGGCCGCGCTTTCGCTGGCCGCATCACCTTGCGCCGCGACCTGCTGGATGACGGCATGCCCGGCAGCCGCCGCGCGCGCCGCAGTGCGCTGGTGCATGAACTGACCCACGTCGCCGACCGTGGCGGTGCGAACTGGTCGCAGAGCAGGCGCTGGCGTGACCTCGCGGGCTGGCAGCGCAAGCCCTGGCACCTTGGCCGTGGCGACAACGATTTCCGTGACCGCAGCCCGGATGTCTATGAGCTGACGAACCCGGCCGAGTACCTGGCAGTGAACGCCGAGCATTTCGTGCTCGACGGCGAGTTCGCCTGCCGGCGCCCCGCGTTGGCGCAGTGGTACCAGGCCCATTTCGGAACACCGCCGTCGCTGCCACAGCCGCAGTGCTCAACGACGCTGCCCTTGCTGCAGGCCGATTCGGAGGAGGGCGCTGCATCGCTGCTGCAGCTCGACCCGGCGCGCGTCTACGCGGTGGACTACCTGTTCGCCGAAGGCAGTGCGCAGCCGATGAGCCGCTGGGGCCACAGCATGCTGCGGCTGGTGGTCTGCCGGCCGGGCCGCGCGCTTGGGCCGGACTGCCGCCTGGACCTGGAATATCACCGCGTGCTGTCGTTCCGCGCGTTCGTTGGTGACGTTCAGATTTCCAACTGGCGGGGGCTCACCGGTGGCTATCCGTCGCGGCTGTTCGTGCTGCCACTGCAGCAGGTGGTGGACGAGTACACCAAGGTCGAGCTGCGCGGGCTGCAGTCGCTGCCGTTGCAGCTGGAGCGCAGCGAAATTGCCAGCCTGCTCGAGCGCACCGCACAGGTGCATTGGAGCTATGACGGGCGCTACTACTTCGTCAGCAACAACTGCGCGGTGGAAACGGCCAAGCTGCTGCAGGCCGGGGTGCCGCGCCTGGGCCAGGCCGGATTGGCCCAGTTGAGTCCGCGCGGGCTGAAGCGTCGGCTGTCCCGGCTGCATGTGCTCGACGAGCAGGTGCTGGCTGACCGCGATTCAGCACAGGCGCAGGGCTATTACTTCGCCTCGGCGCGCGACCACTACCAGCAGTTGTTCGGCGTGGCCGCGGCCCAGCTGGCGTTGCCTGCGCGCGATGTGCGCGGCTGGTTGGCGCTGCCTGCGCAGCGACGGGCACCGTGGCTGCTGAAGGGCGACCTGCGTGCCAGCGCCGGCCTGCTGCTGCTGGAACAGGCCGCGCAGCGGCGCGCCGAACTGCGTGCGCGCGATGTGCTCAAGCGGCAGCTGCTGGGCGCACCGGACAGTACTGAGACCCGCAGCCTGCGAGGACTGCTGGAGCAGAGCGGGCAATGGCTGCGCCCTGGAACGCTGCTGCAGGAGGGCGGCTACGGGTTGCCGCTGGGTGACGAGCAGGCGCTGTTGTCCCGGGCCGTGGCCACTGGCAGTGCGCGGGCGGTCCCGGCGTGGCAGGCGCTGCGCGTGCAGCTGCGCCTACAGCTGCCGAACCGGCAGCGCGAGGAAATGGATGCGATCGACGCCAATCTGGATGCACTCGGTGCACACCTGCGCGAGCAGGCCGCAGCACCGCCTACTGGCGCGGCAGCTCGATGACAAAGCGGCTGCCGCCCGCGCTGCCCGGCATGCAGTAGACGCGGCCACCGTGCGCGTCGGCGATGGCCTTGACCACCGCCAGGCCGAGCCCGCTGCCGCCGCCCTGGCGCGAACGCGAACCGTCGGCACGCATGAACGGGGTGAAGATATCCGCGTGCAGTTGCGGGTCGATGCCCGGGCCCTCGTCTTCGATCGATACCTGCACGTGGCCGGGCGTGTCATGCACCGCAATCCGCACCTTTCCCGGACAGGCATAGCGCCGCGCGTTCTCCAGCAGCGCCAGCAACGCCTGGCGCAACCGCGTGGGATCACAGTGCGCGTTGTGTTCCTCGCGGCTGGTTTCCAGTTCCAGCACGAAGCCTGCAGCGCGGAACTGCGGATCGACCAGGGTCATCACCGAATGCACCTCGGCGACCACGTCGGTGCGCGCGCGGCGCACGTCCAGCCGCGCATTGTCGGACAGGCTCAGCACGCGCAGATCCTCGATCAGTCGTGACAGCCCTTCGACCTGGGCAAGGAGGCTGCGGAACTGCGACTCGTCCGGCTGGAATACACCCTCGGCCAGCCCCTGCAGGCGGCCGCGCAGGATCGTCACCGGCGTGCGCAGCTCATGGGCGATGGCCGCGTGCCACATCGCGCGCTCGCTCTCCATGTGCTGCAGGCGGCGCGCCATCGCATTGAAGTCCTCGACCAGGGTCGCCACTTCGCCCGGCGAATTTTCCTCGACGCTGGCGCGTGCGCCCAGGTCGCCGCCAGCGAGCGCGCGCACGCTGTCCACCAGTGAATTCAATGGTGAGAGGATGCGGTGGGCCAGGCGGAACGAAGCGGCGATGGCCAGCGCCAGCCCGGTCAGGATCACGCCCACCATCCATGCCAGTTCCGGCCCGGTCGGCAGCCAGCTCTCCGGCTCCTCGGCACTGCCGGGGAAGAACTCGATCAACACGGCGTACAGCAGCCACGACGACAGGATCATCATCACGATGACGCCGATCACCATCAGCGACATCGAAACGATGATGTGGCGGCTCAGCCCGGAACGGCGCAGGGGTCGCATCAGCGGTCGGCCATCAACCGGTAGCCGACGCCACGCACGCTGGCCGGGACGTTGACCATGCCCACTTCGTCCAGCTTGCGGCGCAGCTTGCTGACGTGGCTGTCGACGGTGCGCTCCAGCGCTTCGCTTTCCGGCAGGCATTCGTGCATCAGTTCGCTGCGGCTGAAGATGCGCGTCGGGGCCAGCGCCATGCAGTGCAGCAGCTTGAACTCAGTGAGGGTGAGCAGCACTTCGTGGCTGTAGCCTTCGCCCTCCACGTGCACGGCATGGGTGGCCGAGTCGATCAGCAGCGGGCCGACGCGCAGCGCGGTGGGCGCGTCCACGCGCGAGGCGCGCAGCGTACGCCGCAGCACGGCGCGTACGCGCGCAGCCACCTCGGCCGGGTTGAACGGCTTGACTACGTAGTCATCAGCGCCCATGCGCAACGCGGTCAGCTTGTCCAGGTCCTGGTCCAGTGCGGTCAGCATGATCACCGGCGTCTCGCCGCGCTGGCGCAGCTGGGTCAACACGCTCCAGCCGTCCATGCGTGGCAGCTGGACATCGAGCAGGACCAGGTCGGGGCGGGCGCTGCGATGCAGGTCCAGTGCGCTGTGGCCGTCGGCGGCGCGCAGCGTGCGCAGCCCTTCGCGTTCCAGGTAGGCGGTGAGAATGTCGGCGATCTCGGCCTCATCCTCGACGATCAGGACAAGGGCGGCGAGTGCAGGGGAGGCATGCATGCTGGGGCGGGGCCGAAAGGTGCTTGCCTCCATCGTATCTCCACAGTACCTCCATCGAAACCCCATCATCGCCACGCACACTGCGCGCTTCAGAACCTATCCGCCGCCTGCGCGGCATTGTGCACAGCAATGAGAACCTTCAGGACTCCGGCCGCGTTGATCGCGGCCCTCGCCCTGGCCATGACGGCCTGCTCCTCCCCCGAAGCCACCCCCGAAGCCACGCCACGCGTCAGCGTGATCAGCGTCGGCCCGCAGGTGGTGCAGCGCGATGATGAACTGCCCGGCCGCGTGGCTGCGGTGCGCACCGCCCAGATCCGCGCGCAGGTCGGAGGCATCGTACAGCGGCGCCTGTTCGACCAGGGTGCGGAAGTCAGTGCCGGCCAGGCCCTGTTCCAGATCGACCCGGCCGCGTTCCGGGCCGACGTCGATTCGGCCCTGGCTGCCCTGCAGCGCAGCGAGGCGGCGCTGGCCCGCAGCCGCGTGCAGTCGCAGCGCCTGCATGCCCTTGCCGCCGCGCAGGCGGTCAGCCAGCAGCATCGCGACGACGCCAGCGCCGAGTACGAACAGGCGCGCGCGGCGGTGAATGAGGCGCGTGCGATCCTGTCCCGTCGCCAGCTCGACCTGCGCTATGCCACGGTCAGCGCACCGATTGCCGGCCGTATCGATCAGGCATTGGTGACCGAAGGCGCACTGGTCGGCGTGGCCGATGCCGATCCGATGGCGGTGGTGCAGCAGATCGACCAGGTCTACGTGGATGTACGCCAGCCGGCGGCGCAGCTGGAGTCGCTGCAGCGCAGTGCCGCCGGTGGTGGCGAGCTGCCGGTGACGATCATCGGTGCCGCCGGCAAGCCGCTGCCCGAGCGTGGCCAGCTGCTGTTCTCCGGCATCAACGTCGATGCCCGTACCGGTGATGTGATCCTGCGCATCCTGGTCGACAACCCGCAGCGCCAGCTGCTGCCCGGCATGTATGTGCGCGCGAGGGTGCCGCGCGGTGCCCCGGCCAGTGCGTTGACCGTGCCGCAGCAGGCGGTGCTGCGCAGCGCCGGTGGCCAGGCCTACGCCTGGGTGGTCGGCGCCGACGGCAAGGCGGTGATCCGCACGCTGGAGGTGGACGGCAGTGTCGATCGCCAGTGGCTGGTGCGCACCGGCCTGAAGGCCGGCGAGAAGGTGGTGGTCGAGGGCCAGGAACGCCTGCAGGAAGGCGTGGTGGTCGATGCACGCGACTGGCAGAAGCCGGTCGCCAGCGCCGGTGCGGTGCAGGCCGGCAGCCAGGGCTGAGCCTTTCCCGGGCCGGCCCCTCCAGGAAAATCCAACATGGCACGTTTCTTCATCGATCGCCCGGTGTTCGCCTGGGTGCTGGCGATCTTCATCATCCTGGCCGGCGTGCTGGCGATCCCGCGGCTGGCGGTGGAGCGCTATCCGGCGGTCGCGCCGCCCAGCGTCAGCATCTATGCCAGCTATCCGGGTGCGAGCCCGCAGACGTTGAACGATGCGGTGGTTGGCCTGATCGAGCGCGAGCTGTCCAGCGTCAAGCATCTGCTGTATTTCGAGTCGTCGGTGGACACCTCCGGCGAAGCCTCGATCACCGCCACCTTCAAGCCCGGCACCAACCCGGAGCTGGCACAGGTGGACGTACAGAACCGGATCAAGGCGATCGAACCGCGCCTGCCGCGCAGCGTGCGCCAGAACGGCCTGTTCGTGGAGGCCGCCGATTCCGGCTTCCTGATGCTGGTCGGCCTGCGTTCACCGGATGCCAGCGCCAGCGAGGCGGCGCTGGGCGACTTCATGGCGCGCAACATCATTGAAGAGCTGCGGCGCATCGATGGCGTCGGCCGCGTGCAGTTGTTCGGTGCCGAGCAGGCCATGCGCGTGTGGCTGGACCCGACCCGGTTGACCGGCTATGGGCTGACCATCGGCGATGTGGCTGCCGCCATCGAGCAGCAGAATCTGGAGATTTCGCCGGGACGCATCGGCGATTCGCCGGGTGTGCCGGGCCAACGCATCACCGTGCCGCTCAGCGCCGAAGGCCAGTTGTCCACGCCGGAACAGTTCGCCGCCATCGTGCTGCGGGCCGGTGCTGACGGTTCACGGGTTGTGCTGGGTGATGTCGCCCGCGTCGAACTGGGTGCACAGAGCTATGCCTGGGGCACCCGCGAGGACGGCCATCCGGCCACCGCCGCCGGCGTGCAGCTGCGCCCTGGCGCGAATGCGGTGCGCACGGCGGCGGCGGTACGTGAGCGCATGGCCGAACTGGCGCCGCTGTTGCCGCGCGGGGTGGAGGCGAGCATTCCGTTCGACACCGCTCCGTTCGTCAAGATCTCGATCCAGAAGGTGGTGCAGACGCTGCTGGAGGCGATGCTGCTGGTGTTCGCGGTAATGTACCTGTTCCTGCAGAACTGGCGCTATACGCTGATTCCGGCGCTGGTCGCACCGATCGCGCTGCTCGGCACCTTCGCGGTGATGCTGGCCCTGGGCTTCTCGATCAACGTGTTGACCATGTTCGGCATGGTGCTGGCGATCGGCATCATCGTCGATGATGCGATCGTGGTGGTCGAGGGCGTGGAGCGGATCATGGCCGAGGAGGGCCTGCCGCCGCGCGAGGCCACCATCAAGGCAATGCGCGAGCTCACCGGCGCGGTGATCGGCATCACCCTGGTGCTGACTGCGGTTTTCATTCCGATGGCCTTCGCCAGCGGTTCGGTGGGGGCGATCTACCGCCAGTTCACCGTAGCGATGGCGGTATCGATCCTGTTCTCGGCCCTGCTGGCATTGAGCCTGACGCCGGCGCTGTGCGCGACGCTGCTGCGGCCGAACACCCATGGCCATCACGGACGCGGCGGCTTGTTCGGCGCCTTCAACCGCGGCTTCGAGAAGATGACCGGGCGCTACCAGCGTGGCGTGGCGTCGGTAATGCAGCGCAGCGGGCGGGTGATGGGCGTGTTCGCCGCGCTGGTGGTGGCGTTGTTGCTGGGCTTGCACTGGCTGCCGGGCGCATTCCTGCCGGAAGAGGACCAGGGCTATTTCATGACCTCCATCCAGCTGCCGGCCGAGGCGACGGCCGAGCGCACGCTGGCCGTGGTCGAAGCCTACGAACGCCATGTGGCCTCGCGCCCGGGCATCGGCTCCAACCAGTCGATCCTTGGCTACAGCTTCTCTGGCTCCGGCCCAAGCGCGGCGTTGACCTACACCATGCTGAAGGATTGGGGCGAGCGCGCAGGCGCCACCGCGGCCGGTGAAGTGGAGGCCGCGCAGGAGGCGATGGCCACTGTGGCCGAGGGCGAGGTGATGAGCGTAATGCCCCCGGCGATCGACAGCCTGGGCCGTTCGTCCGGCTTCTCGCTGGCCCTGCAGGCGCGTACGGGGCAGAGCCAGGCAGAGCTGCGCGCGGCCCTGCAGCAACTGCTGAAGCTGGCCGAGGCCAGCCCGCTGCTGTCGGAGGTGCATGCCGATGGCCTGCCAGCGGGTACCAGCGTGCGGCTGGACATCGACCGTGCCAAGGCCGAGGCGATGGGCGTGGGTTTCGCCGATATCAGCAGCACGCTGTCGGCGGCGATGGGTTCGCAGTACGTCAATGACTTCCCCAACAAGGGCCGGCTTCAGCAGGTGATCCTGCAGGCCGATGCACCCCACCGGATGGAGCTGGAGGATGTGCTGAAGCTGTACGTTCGCAACAGCGAGGGCGGCATGGTGGCGTTGTCGGAACTGGTGACGCCGCACTGGACCGAGGCACCGCTGCAGCTGCAGCGCTATCTCGGTTTCCCGGCGTTGAACCTGTCCGGCGCACCGGCTTCCGGCGTATCGACCGGCCAGGCCATGGCGGAGATGGAGCGGCTGGCCGGAAAACTGCCGTCCGGTTTTGCCCTGCAGTGGACCAGCCAGTCGCTGCAGGAGCGGGAATCGGGGGCACAGGCGCCGTGGCTGTTGCTGCTGTCGATGCTGGTGGTATTCCTGGTGCTGGCGGCGCTGTACGAGAGCTGGTCGATCCCGCTGGCAGTGATGCTTGTGGTGCCGCTGGGCCTGCTCGGTGCGGTTGCTGCGGTGTTGATGCGGGGCATGCCCAACGACGTGTTCTTCAAGGTCGGCATGATCACCGTGATCGGGCTGTCGGCGAAGAACGCGATCCTCATCGTCGAATTCGCGCGGCAGCTGCAGCAGCAGGGGCGCGGACTGGCCGAGGCGGCACTGGAGGCGGCGCGGCTTCGCCTGCGGCCGATCGTGATGACCTCGCTGGCGTTCGCGCTGGGTGTGGTGCCGCTGATGCTGGCGCAGGGCGCGTCGAAGGAAACCCAGCAGGCGATCGGAACCGGCGTGTTCGGCGGCATGGTCAGCGCGACCGTGCTGGCGGTGTTCTTCGTGCCGGTCTTCTATGTAGTGGTGCAGGGGGCGCGGCAGTGGATCGCGCAGCGCCTGCGCAGGCGCCGGCCGATGCCGGAAGGAACCGTGGATGGAACGGGACATCGTTGAAGATCTGCATGAGCGGCAGTTGATGGTGCTGGAGCAGCGCCTGTGTGCAGCGCTGCTGGAAAACGATCACGATGCGCTGACCACGCTGGTATCGCCGGCATTGTTCATGATGGATGGGCAGGGCGGGCGCTTGCTCGATCTGCCATGGCTGGGCGATTGGCTGGCCGGGAACCTGCAGGTGTGCAGCCTGCAGTCGTACGCAGTGGAAACGCTGCTGTGCGGACGCCTGGCGTTGCTGTCCAGCGACGTGCGATTGTCCGTGCGGCAGCAGGGCCGGGAGCGTGAACTGAAGCTGCGCCTGCTGCGGGTGTGGGCCTGCAGTTCCGGGGCGAGCGGCGCGCAGCTTCTGTCGATGGCGATGCTGGCCCCTTGAGCGCGGTCAGGCCACTTTCAGGCCCCGCTCACCGGCAGGTGGTAGGGTCGAGCCTCTCTGTAGTGTCGACAAGGAGTCGAGCCATGCGTGTAGTTCCCAGTCTGTTGGCAGCCTCCCTCGGGTTGGTGCTGGCCGCGTGCCAGCCGGCCCAGCCGCCCGCCGCCAGCGGCAATGATGCCGCGCCGCCGGCCGCGCCCGAACCAGCGGCCAGCACCGGCGCCGGTACCGGCAGCGAGACCACGTACAAGTGCGGTGATCTGAGCGTGCGCGCCACCTTCAACGGCGAGGATGCGGCCACGGTGGTGATCGGCGAGCGTACTTTCGCCATGACCTCGGAGCGTGCGGCGTCCGGCGCCAAGTACGGCGATGGCCAGGGCAACAGCTTCTGGACCAAGGGCAGCGATGACGGCCTGTTGAGCCTGAAGGGCGAGGCCGATCGCGAGTGCCATGCGGTCGAAGCCACTGAAGGCGACGGAAGTGCCGGCAATGCCGCGTTCCGCGCCACTGGCAACGAACCGGGTTGGCTGGCCATCGTTGACGGCGACACGCCCGGCCTGCAGGTGGAAGTCGATTACGGCGAGCGTCGCTTCGATGTGGCCAAGCCCACCGAAGGCGCTGACGGCTGGAGCGGCAAGGCGTCCGACGGTACCGACGTCAAGCTCAGCTTCCAGCGCACCACCTGCCAGGATGACATGAGTGGCGAAGCGTTCGATGCCAAGGTGAACCTGACCATCGGCACCCGCCAGTATCACGGCTGCGGCAACTTCGGCGCGAAGCAGCCGTAAGCCCTCCGTAGAGCCGAGCCCACGCTCGGCTGCAGTGCCTGTGCAGAGCACAACGCAGCCGGGCGTGGGCTCGGCTCTACACAACTACTACTACCGATGCGCCGCCCGCTGCCTGCGGCGAGCACGCCGCAAGCAGGGACAGGCAAGCGACCAGCGCGAGGCGCTTAGTCGGCACGGCCGGCGAATTCGCCGGTGGCGGTGTTCACCAGCACGCGTTCGCCGTTGACGATGTACTCCGGCACCATGATCTCGATGCCGGTGTTGAGCTTGGCCGGCTTCGGGCGCTTGGTGGCGGTGCCGCCCTTCAGTTCCGGCGGGGTCTCGATCACTTCCAGCACCACCGAAGCCGGCAGCTGGATCGCCACCGGCTGCTCGTCGATCACCTGCACGTAGATACCGGTCAGGCCGTCGGTGATGTAGCCGGCGTCGTCGCCGATCACGTCCGCGTCCAGGGTGTACGGGGTGTAGTCCTCGTCATCGAGGAACACGAAGGCATCGCCGTCCTTGTACGAATAGGTGGACTGGCGGCGCAGCAGTTCGACCTCGACCAGGTTGTCGTCGGCATCGAAGCTGGCATCGAGCTTGTTGCCGCCCGGCACGCTGTACATGATGAAGCGGAAGCGGACGTTGCCGCCGCGACCCTGCGGCGAGCTGCGCTCGATGTCGCGGATCTGGTACACGCCGTTGTTGTACTCGACGACGTTGCCCTTCTTGATGTCGTTGGCTTTCATGATGATGTTGGTCGTTGGGGGAGGGCGCCGTCCCGGCGCCCGGGGGGAATCACTTCGGAGCGAGGCGGGTAGCGCCGTCCAGGCGGATGGTCTCGCCGTTGAGGTAGGTGTTGCCGAGGATGAAGCCGACCAGGCTGGCGAAGTCTTCCGGCTTGCCCAGGCGCGACGGGAACGGGATCGAGGCGGCCAGCGACTGCTGCACGGCTTCGGGCATGCCATCGACCATCGGCGTCCAGAACACGCCGGGCGCAATCGTATTGACGCGGATGCCGAAGCGCGACAGTTCGCGCGCCATCGGCAGCGTCATCGAGACCACGCCGCCCTTGCTGGCGGCATACGCGGCCTGGCCGATCTGGCCTTCATAGGCGGCGATGCTGGCGGTGTTGATGATCACGCCGCGCTCGCCATCGGTGCCGGCGTCGTTGTGCTGCATGCGGTTGGCCGCGGCCTTGGCCACGTTGAAGCTGCCGACCAGGTTGACCATCACCGTGCCCTGGAAGCCGGCCAGCGGCATCGGGCCTTCCTTGCCGAGCACGCGACCAGCGCCGAGGATGCCGGCGCAGTTCATCGCCACGTTCAGGCCGCCGAGGAACTCGTGGGCCTGGTCGATGGCTGCCGAGACGGCCGCTTCATCACTGACGTTGACGTTGAAATAGCGGGCCGTGTCGGCACCCAGCCCGGCAACGGCAGCAGCACCCTTGTCGTCGTTGAGGTCGAACAGGGCCACCTTGCCGCCCTGGGCGACGAGGTGCTGGGCCACGGCCAGGCCGAGACCGGAGACGCCGCCAGTGATCACGGCACGTACGGAAGACAGCTGCATTGCACGGTCCTGCAGGTTCGAGAACCGCCGATTCTAACGGAAGCCGCGACCGCCGCTGTTGTGCACTGCGCCGCCGCTGCAGGGCGGCGCAGTGAGGCGGTCAGCCGGCGGCAGCCAGCGCCTGGCCGGTGCGGCTGGCAGTGGCGCGGCCGAGCAGACCGGCCAGCCAGCGACCGGTCTCGGCCAGTGCCGGCAGGTCCACGCCGCTGTCCAGGCCCAGGCCCTGCAGCAGGTAGACCACGTCCTCGCTGGCGACGTTGCCGCTGGCGCCCTTGGCATATGGGCAGCCACCGGCGCCGGACACCGCGCTGTCGACCACGCGCACGCCTTCTTCCAGGCAGGTGGCGATGTTGGCGATGGCCTGACCGTAGGTGTCGTGGAAGTGCACGGCCAGTGCCGCCATTGGAATCTCGGCGGCAACCGCCTGCAGCATCGCCCGTGCCTTGCGCGGGGTGCCGACGCCGATGGTGTCGCCCAGCGAGATTTCGTAACAGCCCATCTGGTGCAGGGCGCGCGCCACCCGCACCACGTCGGCCAGTGGCACCTCGCCCTGGTAGGGGCAGCCGAGCACGGTGGAGACGTAGCCGCGCACGCGCACGCCATCGGCGGCGGCGCGGCGCAGGATCGGCTCGAACCGGGCCAGCGACTCGTCGATGCCGGCATTGGTGTTGGTGCGGTTGAACGCTTCGGAGGCCGCGGTGAACACGGCCACTTCCTCCACCCCCACTGCGCGGGCGCGGTCGTAGCCCTGTTCGTTCGGCACCAGCACCGGGTAGTGGATGCCCGGCCGGCGTTGGATGCCGGCATAGACCTCGGCGGCGTCGGCCAGCTGCGGGATCCACTTCGGGCTGACGAAGCTGGTCGCCTCGATGCTGCGCAGGCCGGTGGCCGACAGGCGGTTGATCAGTTCGATCTTGTCGGCGGTGGACACCGACTGCTTTTCGTTCTGCAGGCCGTCACGCGGGCCGACCTCGACGATGCGGACGTAGTCGCTCATGCGGCCACCTCCATCACCATGCCGATCTGCAGTGGCGCCAGTGCCTGTGGGAAGAAGGTCTTGCTGCGTGCCAGGTCGGCGTTGGTCAAACCAAGATGATCGAGCATGTTCAGGCTTCCGTGACCCAATGGGGGGCGCGCTTGTCGAGGAAGGCGCCCAGGCCTTCCTGGCCCTCGGCGGACACCCGCAGGCGCGCGATCAGGGCGGCATTGTCGCGATCCAGGGCGTCGCGGTCATGGCTGTCACGGACCTGCCTCACCAGCTGTTTGGCGGTGGACGAGGCGATCGGGCCGGCCTTGTCGAGCAGGGCCAGCTGGCGCTCCAGCGCTTCGTCCAGGCGTTCGGGCTCGACCAGTTGGTGGACCAGGCCGATGCGCAGCGCGGTTTCGGCGTCGAAATGCTCGCCGGTGGCGAACCAGCGACGGGCCTGGCGCGGGCCGATGGCCTCGATCACATAGGGGGAGATCACCGCCGGCAGCAGCCCCAGGCGGCTTTCGGTCAGGCCGAATCGGGCCGAGGTGGTGGCAATGGCGATGTCGCAGCAGGCGACCAGGCCGACGCCACCACCAAAGGCTGCGCCGTGGACCCGGGCCAGGGTCGGCTTGGGCAGTTCGTCCAGGGTGCGCATCAGCCGGGCCAGGGCCAGAGAGTCCTCGCGGTTGTCGGCCTCGCTGGCCGCGGCCATGCCGCGCATCCACTGCATGTCGGCACCGGCCGAGAAGGACGCACCGTGCCCGGCCACCACCACCGCGCGTACCGCGTCATCGCGCCCGGCGGCCTCCAGGGCGGCGGTCAGCCGCGCGATCAGGCCGGCATCAAAGGCGTTGTGCAGCTCCGGCCGGTTCAGCCAGAGGGTGAGGACAGCGCCACGGCGCTCGATCTGCAAAGCATCGTTCATGGGATTCCAGGGTCACTCCATACCTGTATGGATCATAGCGGGCCATTGGTCATGGGCCATGACGCGACGCGGGAATGTTAGAATCGAGAACCATTTACATCCAGCAGAGAATGCGCTAGATGACGCTGTCCGAACTGCCGCTGCACACCTCGGCCGTGGTCGAGTCCGTGCAGGACCTCCATGCCAACGATGCCATCGCCCGTCGCCTGCGCGAACTGGGTTTCGTGCAGGGCGAGGAAGTGCGCCTGGTGGCCAAGGGTCCGGTCGGTGGCGAGCCGCTGCTGGTGCAGGTC
The DNA here is from genome assembly GCF_056481725.1 of Stenotrophomonas sp. 85239_Sma. Classification (NCBI taxonomy): domain Bacteria; kingdom Pseudomonadati; phylum Pseudomonadota; class Gammaproteobacteria; order Lysobacterales; family Lysobacteraceae; genus Stenotrophomonas; species Stenotrophomonas sp. 85239_Sma. The sequence goes on from NZ_CM151163.1 coordinate 2,036,455, forward strand.
GGGTTCACTCGGTTCGCACTGCGGATCAGTGAAGCCAAGCGCGTCGTGGTCGACGCCAATCGCCAGGAGCGTCGCGCATGACCGCTGCAGCCTCTACCGCACCCCTGCGCATCGCGCTGGTCGGAAACCCCAACAGCGGCAAGACCGCGCTGTTCAACCAGCTGACCGGCAGCCGGCAGAAGGTCGCCAACTACACCGGCGTCACCGTCGAACGCAAGGAAGGCCGCCTGCGTGCGCCGTCCGGCCGTGAATTCGCGGTGCTCGACCTGCCGGGCGCCTACAGCCTGCACCCGGCCAGCCTGGACGAAGCGATCACCCGCGACCTGTGCCGGGGCTTCTACCCGGGCGAAGCCGCACCTGACGTGCTGCTGTGCGTGATCGACGCCACCAACCTGCGCCTGCACCTGCGCTTTGCGCTGGAACTGCGTGAGCTCGGCAAGCCGATGGTGGTGGCGCTGAACATGGTCGATGCGGCCCAGCGCCGCGGCATCCAGGTGGATGTGGTCGCGCTGGAGCGCGAGCTGGGCGTGCCGGTGGTGGAGACCGTGGCGGTGCGCAAGCAGGGCGCCAAGGCCCTGGTCGAGCGTCTCGACGCCATGGTGCCGCACCTGGATGCGCCGGTGCCGGGCCCGGAAGGTGGCATCGATTACCACGCCAAGGTGCGCGAGATCCTGTCGGTGGCCGTGCGCATGCCGGCGCGGACCGCGAAGATCGACGACACACTGGACCGCTGGCTCCTGCACCCGGTGTTCGGCCTGATCACCCTGGTTGTGGTGATGTTCCTGATCTTCCAGGCGGTGTTCGCCTGGGCGACGCCGCTGATGGATGGCATCGAGGCCGGCTTTGCCTGGCTCGGTGAGCTGGCCGCCAGCGTGTTGCCGGCAGGGCCGCTGACCAGTCTGCTGACCGACGGCATCATCGCCGGCCTGGGGGGCGTGGTGGTGTTCCTGCCACAGATCCTGATTCTGTTCGCCTTCATCCTGGCGCTGGAAGAGTCCGGCTACCTGCCGCGTGCAGCGTTCCTGCTCGACCGGATGATGGCGGCGGCCGGCCTGTCGGGGCGGTCGTTCATCCCGTTGCTGTCCAGCTTCGCCTGCGCGGTGCCGGGCATCATGGCCACGCGCAGCATCCAGGACCCGCGTGACCGCCTGGCCACGATCCTGGTGGCACCGCTGATGACCTGCTCGGCACGCCTGCCGGTCTATGCACTGCTGATCGGCGCGTTCATTCCTGCCGGCAGGATCGGCATCTTCAATCAGCAGGGCCTGGTGCTGTTCGGCCTGTATGTGGCCGGTATCCTCAGCGCGCTGGTGATGTCGTGGGTGATGAAGAAGTGGCGCCGCGACAAGAGCGAGCACCCGTTGATGCTGGAGCTGCCGTCGTACCGCATTCCGCATCCGCGTGACCTCGCCGTTGGCCTGTACGAGCGCGGCATGATCTTCCTCAAGCGCGTCGGCGGCATCATCCTGGCGCTGACCATCCTGTTGTGGTTCCTGCTGTCGTTCCCGGGCGCGCCCGCCGACGCGACGATGCCGGCCATCGATTACAGCTACGCCGGCCAGATCGGCCATGCGATGACGGCGATCTTCGCGCCGCTGGGCTTCAACTGGCAGATCTGCATCGCGCTGATTCCGGGCCTTGCTGCGCGTGAAGTGGCGGTGTCCTCGCTGGCGACGGTGTATGCGCTGTCGGCTGCCGATGACGACGCGGCGATCTCCGCATTGTCGCCGGTGGTGGCGGATGGCTGGTCGCTGGCTACTGGCCTGGCCTTGCTGGTGTGGTTCATCTACGCCCCGATGTGCATCTCGACGCTGGCCACCATCAAGCGCGAGACCAACTCGTGGAAGCAGATGGGCTTCGCCGCGTTCTACCTGTTCGCGGCGGCCTACGTTGCCGCGCTGATCACCTACCAGGTGACCAAGGCGCTGGGAGGCGGCTGATGGACCGTGGATTGCTGCTGCAGTACCTGATCGTCGCGGTGGCCGTGCTGGTCAGTGCGTGGGTGGTGCTGAAGAAGCAGTTCCCGGGCACCGTGCGCAGGCTGCGCGGAGCACTGGCACTGGCGCTGCTGAAGCCGGGCCGCGCCGCCTGGCTGCAGGCGCTGGGGCGGAAGATCGCACCGCCGGCCACGGGCGGCGGTGGTGCCTGTGGCGGTTGCGACAGCTGCGGGCCGACCGGGAAGTAGCGTCGAGCTTGCTCGACTGTGGCCGCCTGGGGCGAACGTTCGCCCGGTGGGTGCGAACCTTGGTTCGCACGCTTCCGGGATTCAGACCTCTCTGCGGATGATCGCGCGGAAGCTTCCATCCTGATTCAATCGCCGTACCGATTTCCGGTTTCCATGGGCCGCCGCGAAACCCGCCACATCGGCAAGGGCGTCGAGCAGCAGGCATTTCATGCCATCGCGATTGCCGGCCTGCAGAAGATCTTCAAGATCCTGCTGGATGAAGGCCCGGCGAAGGCCTGGCGTTTCTTCGATCCGCCAGTCGACATGGGGCGTGGGAATGCTGGAGCGATACCGGAAAGCCGTTTCAAGATCATCAGGCGCGAGGGGATACTCCAGCAGCTCTGGAAAGTAGAGCCCGGCATTCACATAGAAGCCCCGGCTTTCGCTGGCGCGTTGGTGGTTCACAACCAGCAGGGCGTCATCCAGCAAGCGGTAGCGGGTCGTCGACGTCCCGGCAAAGCCGGTCTTCCTGGCGCATTTGCTGAAGACGGTCGAGGATTTCATGGGCTTTGCCTGGGCCGGAAGAAGGGCCCACAGCCTTGAGGCGCAGTGCCTTGGGGTCAATTGGCAAACGCGACACGTGCAACGAGCGCCCCAGGTGGGCAAGAACCTTCCAGGTGGGTGCGAACCTTGGTTCGCACGCCTTGCCGATGGCCTGAATCTACCGAACCCGCGCTCCCAGCTCTGCTGCCAACGCCAGCCATCGCTCCCGCTGCGCCGGGCTGCTGCTGCGTACCGCACCGAGACGGCTGACCCGCACCGGGCGGATGCCGCAGAACTCCAGGATGGTGGCGCGGATCTGGCTGATGCCCGGGTCGCGGTAGATCCAGCGGTAATACCAGGGCGGCGTATCCAGCGTGGTGATCACCCGTGCGCTGCGCCCGGCCAGCAGCCGGTCCCACCACACCGAATCGCGCCGGTAGCGGAAGGCGTAGCCCGGCAACAGCATGCGATCGAAAAAGCCCTTCAGCAGCGCCGGCATCGCACCCCACCAGGTGGGATAGACCAGCACCAGGTGATCGCAGACATCGATCGCATCCGCCGCGTCCTGCAGGTCGGCTTCCAGCGGCTGGATCTGGCGGTAGCCATGCCGCAGCACCGGATCGAACTCGAGTTCACCCAATGCGATCAGGCGCACCCGGTGGCCAGCATTCTCGGCGGCAGTGGCGTAGCGCTGGGCAAGGGCGCCGCACAGGCTGTCGCGGTCGGGATGGCCGAGCAGGATCAGGATGGAGCGGGACACGGCAACCTCGGGCAATGGAAAGAGCGCGAGGTTGGGCTGTGCCCCAGGGGCAGAGTCAAACGCCAGCGGTGCAGCCGCTGGGTTCCAGGATGCAGTCGCCGCTGCCGGAGTGCAGCCACTGCCGCAGTTCGTCGCTGACCTGCTGCAGGTCGAGCTCGACCTGCGCCAGCCGTGCCCGCTCGCTGGCAATGCGGTTGCGCTGCTGCTCAAGCAGGGCCAGCACGGCCGGCCAGTCGAGCCGTCCATCCCGGCCCTGCACGCGGGAGACGGCGGCCAGCGTGATGCCCAGCGCCAACGCCTGGCGGATCAGCTGCACCCAGGCCACGTCCTGTTCGCTGTAGTCGCGATAGCGGTTCAGGCGTGGCACCGGCGGCAGCAGTCCGCGCGCCTCGTAGAGGCGGATGGCCTTGGCGCTGGCCCCGGTCAGGCGGCTGACCTCGGAAATGCGCATTGGCTCAGTCCCGCACCAGCCCGCCATCGACCACCAGATTCTGCCCGGTCACCGCGCGCGACCAGGGGCTGGCGAAGAACAGCGCGGCATCGGCGAACTCGGCCGGCGTGGTGACGCTGCGCAGTGGCGTGTTTGCGGCGATGTAGTCGAACACTGCTTCGGGCGTGGCGGCGCTGGCATCGGTAGTGCGCAGCAGGCCGCCCGACAGCATGTTCACGGTGATGCCATGCGGGCCGAGGTCGCCGGCGAGGGTGCGGGTCAGCGACAGCAGCGCGGCCTTGGCGGCGGTGTAGTCGTGGTAGGGCACCACTGGGTTCTGGAACAGGTTGGTGCCGATGTTGATCACGCGCCCGAAGCGACGGGCCTGCATGCCGGGCAGGGCGGCCTGCACGGTGTTCAGTGCGCCACGTACGCTGCCCTCGAACTGTGCCTGGAACGCCGGCCAGCCGATGTCGGCGGCGCCGTCGCGGGCATCGCCATTGAACGAGAAGGTGGCCAGTGCGTTGTTGACCACGGTGGTGACGCCTTGGCCGAAGTGGCCCAGCGCCTGCTGCAGCATCGCATCGACCTGGCCGCGGTCGGTGACGTCGGCCGGCAGCGCGATCGCCTGTCCGCCGAGCTCCGCGGACAGCGCACGTGCGGCACCTTCGCTGCGGTGATAGTTGACGATGACGCGCGCGCCCTGCCCAGCGAACGCGCGGGCGATGTACTGGCCGAGGCCGCGGCCGGCACCGGTGACCAGCACCAGCTGTTCGCTGATCTGCATGAGGGGGCTGCCATCCATTGCATGAAAGGGCATGCAGCGTAGCAGTGATGGCGCTTGCCGGAGCAGGCGTGCTGCCGCTAGCCTGCAGGCATGAACCAGACTCCCCTGCGATTGCTCATTCACGGTGCCTCCGGGCGCATGGGCCAGGCCCTGCTGCGGCTGGCCGCCGAACATCCCGATACCCTGCAGATCGTGGCTGCAGTGACCGGCCGTGCGCCGGCCCAGCGCGTGGTCGACGGCGTGCCGTTCTTCGCGGCCAGCGAACTGCCCGGTGCGCCGGTGTTCGACGTAGCGATCGACTTCAGCCTGCCGGAGGGCTTCGACCCCGTGCTGGCGCTGTGCGTGGAGCGGGGAGCCGGCCTGGTCTCGGGTACCACCGGCATCTCCAGCACGCAGCGGCAGGCGCTGGAGGCCGCGGCGGCGTCCATCCCGCTGGTCTGGGCGTCGAATTTCAGCCTGGGTGTGGCGGTGCTGGACGAGCTGGTCGAACGCGCCGCGCAGGCGCTGGCCGGCTGGGACTGTGACATCGTCGAGTCGCACCATACGCAGAAGAAGGACGCGCCGTCGGGCACTGCGCTGACCTTGGGGGCGGCCGCGCAGCGGGGCGGGGCGGAGCCGCATTACGCCAGCCTGCGTGCCGGTGACATCGTTGGCGAGCATCTGGTGCAGTTCACCGGGCTGGGTGAGCGCATCGAGCTGGTGCATCGGGCCACCAACCGCGACATCTTCGCCCGCGGTGCGCTGTTCGCCGCCCGCCAGCTGCAGGGCCGGGCGCCCGGCAGCTACCGGGTGCGCGACCTGCTGCAGTAAGGCGGGCTGATTCCTGGGGTCGGATCCCTTTCCAGCGGAAAGGGCTCTGACCCCATTTGCGGGCATCCGGGCCAGAGCCTTTCCCTGCCGGGAAAGGATCCGACCCCGGCCGGATTGAAATGAATGCGCAATCGCCTGTTCATGAAGCGCGATAACCGCTGGCGCGAGCGCCCCGGCAGCGCTACAATTCGCACTCGCCGAATCACGAAAGCCGGACCGGTCCCAGACCGTACGTCCGCGCTTTTTTGCAACCGGATTTCCGTGAAGCGCAGGCGTGACTTCGGCAGCCCCCTCGGTAGCCAAAGTGAGATTCCCGTGACCCAAGCCGCAATCCTCGTCCTCGAAGACGGCACCGTATTCGAGGGCGAATCCGTAGGCGCGCCCGGCCTGTCCGTCGGTGAGGTGGTGTTCAACACCGCCATGACCGGCTACCAGGAAGTGCTGACCGACCCGTCCTACGCCCGGCAGATGGTCACGCTGACCTATCCGCATATCGGTAACACCGGCATGACCGACCAGGACAATGAAGCGTCCAAGGTGTGGTCGGCCGGCCTGATCGTGCGCGACGTGCCGCGCCGTCCCAGCAACTGGCGCAGCCAGGTGTCGCTGCAGGACTGGCTGATCCAGCGCGGCGTGGTCGCCATCGCCGGCATCGACACCCGCAAGCTGACCCGCATCCTGCGCGAGAAGGGCGCGCAGAACGGTGCGCTGATGGCCGGCGATATCGACGTGGAAAAGGCACTGGAAGCCGCCCGCAAGTTCCCCGGCCTGAAGGGCATGGATCTGGCCAAGGTCGTCACTACCGAGAAGACCTACACCTGGACCGAGGGCCAGCTGGACCTGGACGCCAACGCCTTCGTCAGTGTGCCGGCGAAGTTCAAGGTCGTGGCCTACGATTTCGGCGTGAAGACCAACATCCTGCGCATGCTGGCCGAGCGTGGCTGTGAAGTGACCGTGGTGCCGGCACAGACTCCGGCCGCCGAAGTGCTGGCACTTAAGCCGGACGGCGTGTTCCTGTCCAACGGCCCGGGTGACCCGGAACCGTGCGACTACGCCATCGAAGCGATCAAGACCTTCATCGACGTGAAGATCCCGACTTTCGGCATCTGCCTGGGCCACCAGCTGCTGGGCCTGGCCTCGGGCGCGCAGACCATGAAGATGGGCCACGGCCACCATGGTGCCAACCACCCGGTGCAGGACCTGGACAGCGGCCGGGTGATGATCACCTCGCAGAACCACGGCTTCGCGATCGATGAAGCGACCCTGCCGCCGACCCTGCGCGTGACCCACCGCTCGCTGTTCGATGGCACCAACCAGGGTGTCGCCCGCACCGACGTGCCGGCGTTCTCGTTCCAGGGCCACCCGGAAGCGTCGCCGGGCCCGACCGATGTCGGTCCGCTGTTCGACCGCTTCGTGGTGCTGATGGAGCAGGCCAAGGCGTGATCAGTACGCCGCCGGCCCCCCGGTGGCGTCGCGATGGACCGTAAACCCCGCAACGCTGCTGCCGCTGGCGCGGCGCTGCGGATCAAGATTCCTGATCGACAGCGTGCGATCACCCCCCTTGTCACGCTGTACTGACTTAGAGAAGAAAATGCCCAAGCGCACTGACCTCAAGACCATCCTCATCATCGGTGCTGGCCCGATCGTCATCGGCCAGGCCTGCGAGTTCGACTACTCCGGCGCCCAGGCCTGCAAGGCCCTGCGTGACGAGGGTTACCGCGTGGTGCTGGTCAACAGCAACCCGGCCACGATCATGACCGACCCGGAGATGGCCGATGCCGTCTACATCGAGCCGATCAACTGGCAGACGGTCGAGAAGATCATCGCCAAGGAAAAGCCCGATGCACTGCTGCCGACCATGGGTGGCCAGACCGCGCTGAACTGCGCGCTGGACCTGGCCGACAACGGCGTGCTGGAGAAGTACAACGTCGAACTGATCGGCGCCAAGCGCGAAGCGATCCGCATGGCCGAAGACCGCGAGCTGTTCCGCGTGGCCATGGGTGAGATCGGCCTGGAATGCCCGACCGCCGCCGTCGCCCACACCCTGGACGAAGCGCTGGAGATCCAGACCCGCGTCGGCTACCCGACCATCATCCGTCCCAGCTTCACCCTGGGCGGCAGCGGTGGCGGCATCGCCTACAACCGCGAAGAGCTGGTCGAGATCGTCAGCCGCGGCCTGGAACTGTCGCCGACCACCGAAGTGCTGGTGGAAGAGTCGGTGCTGGGCTGGAAGGAGTTCGAGATGGAAGTGGTCCGCGATACCGCGGACAACTGCATCATCGTCTGCTCGATCGAGAACCTGGACCCGATGGGCGTGCACACCGGTGACTCGATCACCGTGGCCCCGGCGCAGACCCTGACCGACAAGGAATACCAGCGCCTGCGCGATGCCTCCATCGCCGTGCTGCGCAAGATCGGCGTCGATACCGGTGGCTCGAACGTGCAGTTCGGCATCAACCCGAAGACCGGCCGCGTGGTCGTCATCGAGATGAACCCGCGCGTGTCGCGTTCCTCGGCGCTGGCCTCCAAGGCCACCGGCTTCCCGATCGCCAAGGTCGCCGCCAAGCTGGCCGTGGGTTACACCCTGGACGAACTGAAGAACGAGATCACCGGTGGCCTGACCCCGGCCTCGTTCGAGCCGTCGATCGACTACGTCGTCACCAAGATCCCGCGCTTCGCCTTCGAGAAGTTCCCGGCCGCCGATGCCCGCCTGACCACCCAGATGAAGTCCGTGGGCGAGGTGATGGCGATGGGCCGCACCTTCCAGGAATCGGTGCAGAAGGCCCTGCGTGGCCTGGAAACCGGCAAGGTCGGCTTCGACCCGACCGGCCTGGACCTGGGCAACGAAGAAGACCTGCAGACCCTGCGTCGCGAGCTGAAGGCCCCGGGCCCGGAGCGCCTGTTCTTCGTCGCCGATGCGTTCCGCGCCGGCATGAGCGTGGAAGAGATCTACGCGCTGTCGTTCATCGACCACTGGTTCCTGGACCAGATCGAGGAAATCATCGCTGCCGAGGCTGAAGTCGCTGCCGGTGGCATCGACGCGCTGGACGCCGCACGCCTGCGCAAGCTCAAGCGCGCTGGTTTCTCCGACGCGCGCCTGGCGCAGCTGACCGGCACCAACGAAGCCGCCATCCGCGCGCTGCGTCGTGCGCACAAGGTGCGCCCGGTCTACAAGCGCGTGGACTCCTGCGCCGGTGAGTTCTCCACCGGTACCGCCTACCTGTACTCGACCTACGAGGACGAGTGCGAGGCCGCGCCGAGCAACCGCGACAAGATCATGATCCTGGGCGGTGGCCCGAACCGCATCGGCCAAGGCATCGAGTTCGACTACTGCTGCGTGCACGCGGCACTGGCGCTGCGCGAGGATGGCTATGAAACCATCATGGTCAACTGCAACCCGGAAACCGTGTCGACCGACTACGACACCTCCGACCGCCTGTACTTCGAACCGCTGACCCTGGAAGACGTGCTGGAAATCGTCGAACTGGAACAGCCGAAGGGCGTGATCGTGCAGTACGGCGGCCAGACCCCGCTGAAGCTGGCGCGCGCGCTGGAAGCCAACGGCGTGCCGGTGATCGGCACCAGCCCGGACTCGATCGATCTGGCCGAAGACCGCGAGCGCTTCCAGCAGCTGGTGGACACGCTGGGCCTGAAGCAGCCGCCGAACCGCATCGCCCGCAACGACCAGGAAGCCCTGCTGCTGGCCCGCGAGATCGGCTACCCGCTGGTGGTGCGCCCGAGCTACGTGCTGGGCGGCCGCGCGATGGAAATCGTCTATGGCGAAGCCGACCTGGCCCGCTATGTGCGCGACGCGGTGAAGGTGTCCAACGATTCGCCGGTGCTGCTGGACCGCTTCCTCGACAATGCCGTGGAGTGCGACGTCGACATCATTGCCGATGCCCAGGGCAACGTCCTGATCGGCGGCGTGATGGAGCACATCGAAGAAGCCGGCGTGCACTCGGGCGATTCCTCGTGCTCGCTGCCGCCGTACTCGCTGTCGGCTGAAACCCAGGCCGAGCTGCGCCGCCAGGTGGTGGAACTGGCCAAGGCCCTGAACGTGGTCGGCCTGATGAACACCCAGTTCGCGATCCAGACCAGTGATGAAGGTGCCGACACCATCTACCTGCTGGAAGTGAACCCGCGTGCCTCGCGCACCGTGCCGTTCGTGTCCAAGGCCACGGGCATGCCGCTGGCCAAGATCGCCGCCCGCTGCATGGCCGGCAAGAGCCTGGCCGAGCAGGGCGCGACCAAGGAAATCGTGCCGGACTACTACTCGGTGAAGGAAGCGATCTTCCCGTTCGCCAAGTTCCAGGGCGTCGACCCGATCCTTGGGCCGGAGATGCGCTCCACCGGTGAGGTGATGGGCGTGGGCCGCACCTTCAACGCCGCCTTCGCGCGTGCGCAGGAAGCCGGAGGCATCAAGGCGCCGCCGGTCGGCAAGGCCTTCGTCTCGGTGCGTGATCCGGACAAGAAGCGCGTGCTGCCGGTCGCCAAGGCGCTGCTGGCGCGTGGCTACAGCCTGGTCGCCACCCGCGGCACCGCCGCGTGGCTGCAGCAGCACGGCATGGACTGCGAGATCATCAACAAGGTGGTCGAAGGCCGTCCGCACATCGTCGATTCGATCAAGAACGGCGAGATCGTCTACATCGTCAACACGACCGAAGGTCGTTCGGCGATCAACGACTCGTTCTCGATCCGTCGCGAGGCGCTGCAGCATCGCGTCACCTACTCGACCACCATTGCCGGCGCCAAGGCGCTGGTGGATTCACTGGAATTCCGCGGCACCGGCCCCGTCTGGTCGCTGCAGGAGCTGCACAAGGAGTTGAATGCATGAGAGCCCCCATCACGATGAAGGGCGCGCAGAAGCTGCGCGACGAACTGGATCACCTGAAATCGGTCAAGCGCCCGAAGGTGATCGCCGCGATCGCCGAAGCGCGTGAGCATGGCGACCTGAAGGAGAATGCCGAGTACCACGCCGCGCGCGAGGAACAGGGCTTCATCGAAGGCCGCATCAAGCAGCTGGAAGGCGAGCTGTCGCACGCCGAGATCATCGACGTGAGCAAGCTCAATGCCGGCTCCAAGGTGGTGTTCGGCGCCAGCGTGACCCTGGCCGACGTGGAAACCGACGAAGAGAAGAAGTACCAGATCGTCGGTGACCTGGAAGCGGACATCAAGCTGGGCCTGATCGCCATCTCCTCGCCGGTGGCGCGTGCGATGATCGGCAAGCTGGAAGGCGATTCGATCGTGATCGATGCCCCGGCCGGCCAGCGCGAGTACGAGATCGTCAGCGTCAGCTACGTGGACTGACACGGTGGCAACGGCGACCCTGCTGTTGCCGGCGCGCAGCCGCTTTGCCGCGGCTGCGCTGCCGGACGATGTGGCGCGTGCGCTCGGCCGCGCCACGGCCGTGCAGGTCGCACCGGGCGAACGCGCGCAGCTGACGCGCCATTTCACGGTTAACGCGCCGCACTGGCCGGTGGCCGCGTTGACCCGCCAGCGTGACGTTGGCGATGCCGCCGGCGCCAGCTGGCTGCGCGCCGATCCGGCCTGCATGGTGCCGGACATGCATGGCGCGCGGATGATGGCCTACGGCGAAACCCTGCGGCCGACGCTGGCTGACTGCCTGGCCCTGCTGCCGGTGCTGCAGCCGTTGTTCGCCGATGCCGGGTTCGTGCTAGACGCACCGGATCCTGCGCGCTGGTACCTGCGGCTTCCGATCGACCTGGCCCTGCCGGACTTCGACAGTCCGGACGAGGTGCTGGGCGATGACCTGTTCTCGCACCTGCCGGAAGGCGAGGGCGGTCGCCGCTGGCGGGCGCTGATGACCGAAGCGCAGGTGCTGCTGCACAACCATTCCTGGAACCAGCAGCGCGCCGCGCAGGGACAACAGCCGATCAATTCGCTGTGGTTCTGGGGTGGCGGCGTGATGCCGGTCTCGGTCAGTACGCCGCACGCCCAGGTGCGCAGCCGCGATGCGCTGCTGCAGGGCCTGGCCCTGGCGGCTGGCGTAGCCGTGGATGGCGAGCAGGCGGTGGATGCGCTGGTCGATCTGCGCCAGCTTCGCTCTTTACAGCAGCTCGGCAACGATGCGATTCGCCCGCTGCTGGCCGCGCTGAGGCGTGGCGAGCTGCAGCGGCTGGTGCTGGATTTCGAGGATGGCCTGCAGTTCCAGCTGGACCGCGGCCAGCGCTGGCAGTTCTGGAAGAAGCCGCGGCAACTTCACGATTGATCGGGGTCGGATCCGTTTTCCATGGGAAAACGGCTCTGACCCCCGATGATTGCCGGGGTTGTCGGCCAGCGGCCGGCACTACCGCAGGTAACGGGCGAAGCCCTGCAAGCCTCAACGAACCTCGCTGACCACCGTCGGAAGCGTCCAATCCCCGCCGTTCCCGCGCGCGGTATCATCCCTCTGTCTTTCGTAACCGGCGATGCCGATGTCCCTTGCCGCCGATGCCGCGCAGCCCAGCTCTGATACGCCGATGATCCGCCGCCGCGATGCGGTCGTGCCCGGCAGCTGGCCGGAGGGCACGCTGCCGTTGCTGGCGCGTCTTTATGCCAATCGTGGCGCAGGCACACCGGAACTGGCACTGCCGAAGCTGGGCAGCCTGCATGCGCCCGAGCTGCTGACCGGCATCGATGATGCGGTAGGCCTGCTGGTCGAGGCCATCGCCAATGACAAGCGCATCCTGGTGGTTGGCGATTTCGATTGCGATGGCGCCACCGCCTGTGCGGTCGGCGTGCGAGGCCTGCGCATGCTCGGCGCGCAGCACGTCTTCCACGCGGTGCCGAACCGCATGGTGCACGGCTACGGCCTGTCGCCGTCACTGGTGGAGGAGCTGGCCGAGCTGAAGCCGGACCTGCTGGTCACGGTCGATCACGGTATTGCCTGCCACGCGGGCGTGACTGCGGCCAAGGCACGTGGCTGGCAGGTGCTGGTCACCGATCACCATCTGCCGGGCCCGCAGTTGCCGCCGGCCGATGTCATCGTCGATCCCAATCTGGACGGCGATGCCTTTCCCAGCAAGTCGCTGGCCGGCGTCGGCGTGATCTTCTACGTGCTGATGGCGCTGCGCCGGCAGATGCGCGAGGCCGGTGTCTTTGCCGATGGCAAGGGCCCGGACCTGACCACGCTGCTGGACCTGGTGGCGGTCGGCACCGTTGCCGACCTGGTGGCGCTGGATCCGAATAATCGTGCACTCGTCAGTGCAGGGCTGCGCCGGCTGCGTGCAGGGCAGGGCTGTGTCGGCCTGCGTGCGCTGATCGAAGCCAGCGGCCGTGACGCCGCGCGACTGACCGCAACTGATATCGGCTTCGCGCTCGGCCCGCGCCTGAACGCTGCGGGCCGGCTGGAGGACATGGCACTGGGCATTGCGCTGCTGCTGACCGAAGACCCACGCCAAGCGCGCGAGATCGCGCAGACGCTGGAGCAGATCAATTCGGAACGGCGCGCGGTGCAGCAATCGATGACCGATGACGCCGAGCAGGCGTTGGCCCGCGTGGTGCTGGACATGGCAGGGCAGCGCCCTGTGGCGGCCTGTTTGTTCGATGCCGACTGGCACCCGGGCGTGGTGGGACTGGTCGCGTCGAAGATGAAGGATCGCCTGCATCGCCCGGTGGTCGCCTTCGCCCCGGCCGAACCGGGCGCCGACACGCTGCGTGGCTCGGCGCGCTCGATTCCCGGCCTGCACATCCGTGACGCGCTGGCACTGGTCGACGCGCGCCATCCGGGCCTGATCGAACGCTTCGGTGGCCACGCCATGGCGGCCGGCCTCAGCCTGCGGCTTGATCATGTTGACGCCTTCAAGGCGGCCTTCGTCGCTGTCGTGCTGGAAATGCTCGACCCGGCGGCACTGCAGCAGCAGGTGCTCAGCGACGGCGAACTGGCCGCCGACGAGCTCGACCATCGCCACGCCGACGCGCTGCGCTTGGCCGGGCCGTGGGGGCAGGGCTTCCCCGAGCCGCTGTTCGACGGCCACTTCGAGGTGGCCAACTGGCGCGTTCTGAAGGAGCGCCACCTGAAGCTGGAACTGCGGCTGCCAGGCGTACCCGGCACGATCAACGCGATTCATTTCGGTGGCTGGCACGGCAACGCGCCGGGCCGCCACCTGCATCTCGCCTACCGGCTCGCCTGCGACGACTATCGCGGCGGCAGCGCCATCCAGCTGATCGTGGAGCACTGCCTCCCTGCATGAAAAAAGGGACGGAGGGGATTAAGTCGTTCTTGCCTTGTTTGCCAATTGCGACTTAATCCCCTCCGTCCCCTTTTTGGGGGTCTCGCCAACCCCGTTCCCGCTGTTCGTGCGTTCAACGGTCCACGATCCCACTGGAGCCCTGTCATGGTCTTCGCCCGTTGCTGCAGCGTGTTGATGCTTGCCCTCGCGATCTGGCCCACCGGCGCGCAGTCGCCACGCATTGCCCGGCCGCATGCCACCACCCCGTTGCTGATCGCCCCCGCCGCCGAACAGCCGGTGCAGCTGCGGCAAGCCCTCATCGAAGGCGAAGTCCAGGCCGGCGTCGCCCAGACCCGGATCACCCTGGAGTTCCACAACCCGAACCGGCGCGTGCTTGAGGGTGAGCTGCAGTTCCCGCTGGCCGATGGCCAGCAGATCAGCGGCTTCGCGCTGGACATCAACGATGAACTGCGCGACGCCGTGCCGGTGCCGAAGGACCGCGGCCGCCAGGTGTTCGAGGAAATCGCGCGCCGTGGCGTCGACCCGGGCCTGCTGGAACAGACTGCCGGCAACCAGTTCCGCCTGCGTATCTATCCGCTGCCGGCCGGTGGCAGCCGGCGTGTGCAGTTGGTGATTCGCGAGCCGCTGGCCTTCGCCGGCCAGGGCTGGCAATGGACATTGCCGTTGCAGTTTGCCGCCGGTGCGGCTTCGGTCGAATTGAAGCTGCAGGCTCCCGGCGCGGCCACCGCGGGTACGGCTCCGTTCCGTATCAATGCAGGCCATCTGCACTGGCAGGGCAGGGGTGCGCAGTTGCCGGCCCAGCTGCAATGGAGCCTGCCGGCGGCACGTCAGGCACAGGTGCAGGTGGCACACTGGCAGGATGGTCACTACCTGCTGGCGCAGCTGCCGGTGGCGGTCAGCCGCACGCCGCGCACGCTTCCCAGCGAAATCGGCCTGCTGTGGGACGGTTCCGGGTCCTCCGGTCAGCGCGACCAGGCGCGTGAGTTCGCATTGTTGGAACGCTATTTCGCCGCGCTGGGTAACGGCACGGTGGCATTGACCGTGCTGCGCGACCGCGCCGAACCGGTGCGTCGCTTCCGCGTCCGCGCCGGCAACTGGAACGAGTTGCGTGCAGCACTGCAGGCCGTACGCCCGGATGGTGCCAGCGCGCTGGCGCAGTGGCAGCCGCAGCCGAGCGTGAAGGAATACCTGCTGGTCAGCGATGGCCTGCTGACCTATGGGCCGGAAGCATTGCCAGCACTCGCGCCGGAGCAGCGACTGTTCACGGTCAGCAGTGCCGGTGCGCGAACCGATGCAGTGCGCCTGCGCGGCTGGAGCGAAGCGCATGGCGGACGCTTCGTCGCGCTGGGTAATGATGTTGATGCGGCCGCTCGCGAACTACTGTCGTCGCCGTTGGACGTGCAGGTCGATGCGGGCCGTGGCGTACAGGATGTTGTGATCGATCGCCGCAGCGAGGCCGAAGGCTGGCTGTGGCTGCATGCTCGCCTTGCGGCGGACGGCGTGCCGATGCGGGTGCGCGTGGGCGGCGGTGAATGGCAGGCACTGCCGGCAACCCAGAAGAGTGATGACGGTGAACTGCTGGCCGGCTTGTGGGCGCAGGCCCGTCTGCAGCAACTCGGCGCCGACCGTCGAGGCAACCGCGAAGCTATGCAATTGCTGTCACAGCAGTTCGGCCTGGTCGGTCCGGACACCTCGCTGATCGTGCTGGAAACGCTGGATGACTACCTGCGCTATGCGATCCGCCCTTCGGGCACGCTGCGCGCCGAGTACGACGCCCGCTTCGCACGGCAGGTGAGCGATCGCGCCGCTGCCGATCGCCAGCGCTTGGACCAGGTTGCCGCACGTTGGAAGGAGCGCCAGCAGTGGTGGAACCGTAGCTGGCCGAAGGGAGCGCCTCCGCAGTTGAAGGGCGGGGCGCTGGAAGTTGCATCCGCGGACTATGCGATGGACTCGGCGCCGGTGGCGATGCTGGCCGCGCCGGCCCCCGCGGCACCGCCCGCCCCCGCGCAGATGGCGGCGGCCGAGCAACGCATGGAAGCCAGCAGCGCGCGTGCACGTCGCTCGGCGTCTGCATCCAACAAGGCGCTGGATCTGATCACAGTGACCGGCAGCCTTGAGGCCACGCCCGCTGCCGCCAACGACGGCCAGCTCGGCATCCAGCTGGCGGCCTGGCAGCCGGACTCGGCCATCGCCCGGCGCCTGCGCCAGGGTCCGCCGTCGCAGCTCTATGACCGCTACCTGGCCGAGCGCGATGCCCATGCCGACAGCAGCGCGTTCTTCCTCGATGTGGCCGATCTGCTGCTGGAGCAGGGCCAGCGCGACCTGGCACTGCGCGTGCTGTCGAACCTGGCCGAGATGGACCTGGACAACCGCCACCTGCTGCGCGTGCTCGGCTACCGGCTGATGCAGGCTGATGCCCCGGCACTGGCGGTGCCGGTGTTCGAGCAGTTGCTGGCGATGGGCCAGGAAGAGCCGCAGAGCTTCCGCGATCTTGGCCTGGCACTGGCGGCTGCGGGCAAGCCGCAGCAGGCGCTGGCGCCGCTGTACCAGGTGGTGGTGCGGCCGTGGGACAACCGTTTCGATGGCATCGCCCTGATCGCGCTGGATGAGCTGACCAACCTGGTGGCACGCAGCACGCCGCGCCTGGACACCCGCAGCATCGACCCGCGCCTGCTGCAGGCGATGCCGCTGGACCTGCGCGCGGTGCTGTCGTGGGACGCCGACAACAGCGACATGGACCTGTGGGTGACTGACCCGAACGGCGAGCGCGCGTACTACGGCAATCGCCTGACCTATCAGGGTGGGCAGATGTCGCAGGACTTCACCGGCGGCTATGGTCCCGAGCAGTTCTCGCTGCGCAACGCCAAGCCCGGCAAGTACAAGGTGGAGGCAAATTACTTCGGCAGCCGTCAGCAGCTGGTGACCGGTGCGACGACTCTGATGCTGCGCCTGACCACGCACTGGGGCACGGCCAAGCAGAAAGACCAGATGGTGACGATGCGGTTGAAGGATCGCGCTGAAACCGTGCTGGTGGGCGAGTTCGAGGTGAAATGACCGATCCCGGGCTTATGTAGCGTCGAGCTTGCTCGACTGCCTCGAGGTGGAGCCGAGCCCATGCTCGGCTCATGGCAGAGGTAGCCGGGCATCGGCTCGGCGCTACAAGGACACGGCGCGTGCGATCGTCGACGCTGGCGGATCGGCGCGCAGGCCAAACAGAGGTCGCAGCCAGCGCAAGCGTCGGATCAGCAGCTCGTGGATCAGCAGGCAGCCGCCGACGGTGCCGGCCACTGCGGACGTGGAGTACGCCCAGGCGGCGGGGAACTACGTGAACCTGCGGGTACGCGGCCACGACTACCCGGTGCGGATCACCATGGCGGTACTGGAGCAGCGGCTGGACCCGGGCGTGTTCCTGCGCCCGCACCGCAGCTGGCTGATCCATCGGGGCCAGCTGCGCTCGATCGAGCCGCTGGACGGGGGCGAGGCCCTGCTGCATATGGCCATGGAGCCAAGGTGCCCTGCAGCCGGCGCCAGCTGCCGTTGCTGCGGCAGGCGCTGGGGGCAGGGTCAGGCCCTCATTCCGGGCACCCGCGGCCTGCGGTATCATTGCCAGTCATCTTTTGAATGCATAACCGCCGACATGATCGAACTGAATCCTGTCCGCCAGCGCATCACCGATCTGACCGATCGCGTGCTGTCGCTTCGGGGGTATCTTTGACTACGACGCCAAGAAAGAGCGTCTTGAAGAAGTAACGCGGGAGCTGGAAAGCCCCGACGTTTGGAACAACGCCGAATACGCCCAGAACCTGGGCCGCGAGCGTTCCAGCCTGGAAAAGACCGTGGGCGGCATCGCCTCGGTGCTCGATGGCCTGAACGACGCCACCGAACTGCTGGAGCTGGCCGAGTCCGAGCAGGACGAGGACACCGCACTGGCCGTGGTCGCTGACCTGGACAAGCACCAGGCCCACGTGGAGAAGCTGGAGTTCCAGCGCATGTTCTCCGGCGAGATGGACAATGCGGCCGCGTTCGTCGACATCCAGGCCGGTGCCGGCGGCACCGAAGCACAGGACTGGGCCGAGATCCTGCTGCGCATGTACCTGCGCTGGTGCGAGTCGCGCGGCTGGAAGACCGAACTGATGGAAGTGTCCGGTGGCGACGTCGCCGGCATCAAGTCGGCCACGCTGCGCGTGGAAGGCGACTATGCCTATGGTTGGCTGAAGACCGAGACCGGCGTGCACCGCCTGGTGCGCAAGTCGCCGTTCGACTCGGACAACCGCCGCCACACCAGCTTCACCTCGGTGTTCGTGTCGCCGGAGATCGATGACAACATCGACATCACCATCAACCCGGCCGACCTGCGTACCGACGTGTACCGTTCGTCCGGTGCCGGTGGCCAGCACGTGAACAAGACCGAGTCGGCGGTGCGTATCACCCACATCCCGACCAACATCGTTGTGGCCTGCCAGACCGGCCGCAGCCAGCACCAGAACCGCGACAACGCGATGAAGATGCTGGCCGCCAAGCTGTACGAGCTGGAGATCCAGAAGCGCAACGCCGAAAAGGACGCCGTGGAAGCCACCAAGTCCGACATCGGCTGGGGCAGCCAGATCCGCAACTACGTGCTCGACCAGAGCCGCATCAAGGACCTGCGGACCGGCATCGAACGCTCGGACACGCAGAAGGTGCTCGACGGCGACCTGGACGAGTTCGTCGAGGCCAGCCTGAAGGCCGGCCTGGCCGTGGGCTCCAAGCGCGTCGATGCCTGATCGACCCGCCTGCGCGGATATCATCGCTCTCCGTGACGGGGAGCGATGATGCGCAGCGAAAGTGAACGCAAGGAACTCGGTGGCTTCCTCAAGGCCTGCCGTGCTCGTGTCGACCCCGCCACGCTCGGCCTGCCGGCCGGGCGCCGGCGTACCCCGGGCCTGAAGCGCGAGGAAGTCGCACTGGCGATCGGCGTCAGCGTCAGCTGGTACACCTGGATCGAGCAGGGCCGCGAAGTGCGCGCCTCGCCCGAGGTATTGGAGCGGCTGGCGCAGGTGCTGCGCATGAGCGACGACGAACGCGCCTATGCGTTCGCGCTGTCCGGCTACGGCGTGCCGCTGGAATCACCGGACGAGAGCGTGACCGACGGCCTGCGCCAGCTGGTGGAAGCGATGCAGCCGATCCCGGCCTACGTACGCAATACCCGCTTCGACATCCTGGCCTGGAACCCGGCCATCGCCGACCTGTTCGTGGACTACAGCCAGTTGGCGCCGCATGAGCGCAACACGTTGCGGCTGATGTTCCTGTACCCGCCATACCGCACGCTGATCCTCAACTGGGAAGAAATGACCCGCGGCCTGTTGGCCGGCTTCCGCGCGGCGATGGCGCAGGCACCGGACAAGGCACCCTTCCTGGCGCTGGTGGAAGACATCGCCGCGCATAGCGAGGAGTTCCGCCAGTGGTGGCCAGAGCACGAAGTGCGCCGCTTCGATGAAGGCGCGAAGAAGCTGAACCATCCCACGCGCGGGTTGCTGGACCTGCAATACGTGGCGCTGGTGCCGGAGAGCCGGCACGATCTTTCCCTGGTGACCTACCTGCCGCGGAAGTAGGGGGTGTTCGGCAGGGCTTGCAGCGCTGCACCTGCTTCAAGCCGAAGCAACGGCAACAGCAACAGCGAGCTATCCGTAGGTTGGCGGGGCGGTGTCGAAGTGCGGGGACGCCGCAAGTACGTCCGTGTAGGCTTGGCAGCCGCTTGCTCGTGTGCGCAGTCCTGCGCACACGGCAAGACCGGGGTTGGGCGTCCTGCCCAACCCGCCCGAGGCATGCCTCGGGCCCATGCGGCTGACACCCCGCACTCCGACACCGCCCCACCTCTGACAATTTCCCGTGATCTGGTAGATCCACGCCATGCGTGGATGGTTTTCGATCTCAATTGGAGATATTTGATTCCGAAAGAGATTCAGCCACGAATGGCGTGGATCTACTGTGGCGACCTTACTTGTGTCTGGGGCAGAGCCCCCTGAGTCAGGGGGCGGCCGCGAAGCGGCGGGGGTCTGGGAGCTGGTAAGTGGGGCCCGCGGTTCGCGTAGCGAAGCGTGGGAGCGGCAGCGCGCATGCGATGGCGCGTACCCAGGGCGCAGCCCTGCCAGGACAACCCACCCCATTCAGGCAGGTAAGTACAGGTCACAGGATAAGCAGACGCCTTGTTGCTGCCATCGATCAGGTCCACATTCCTGTGCAGGAGACGGGCCGCCGCCCGTTGTCGAGACACCAGGAGACCTGCATGTCCGCTGCCCCCACTACCGCCATTTCCCGCGATCCGGCCACCGGCCTGCAGATCGCCAGCCATCCCTTCGCGACTGATGCCGAGCTGGAAGCGATCCTCGACCGCAGCCAGGCTGGTTTCGCCGCCTGGAGCGCCAGCAGCCTCGAACAGCGCGCGCAGGTGTTGCGCGCGATGGCGGGCGTACTGCGCCGTGACCGCGAAAAGCTGGCCGCGCTGGCCACCGCCGAGATGGGCAAGGTGCAGGCCGAATCGCTGGCCGAGATCGAGAAGTGCGCCGTGCTGTGCGACTGGTACGCCGACCACGGTGCGCAGTTCCTGCGCGACGAACCGACCCAGGTACCCGACGACAAGGCCTACGTGTCCTACCTGCCGCTGGGCGTGGTGCTGGGCATCATGCCGTGGAACTTCCCGTATTGGCAGGTAATGCGCGCGGCAGTGCCGATCCTGATGGGCGGCAACGGCTTCCTGCTGAAGCCGGCCGAGAACATCGTCGGTACCGCGCAGCTGCTTGACGCGGCCTGGCGCGATGCTGGTCTGCCGGAAGGCACCTTCATCGCCGCCAACATCAGCCGCGACGGCACCAGCCGTGCGATCGCCGATGACCGCATCGCCGCCGTCACCCTGACCGGCAGTGTGGCCGCAGGCCGCAGCATCGCCGCCCAGGCCGGGCAGGCGTTGAAGAAGGTGGTGCTGGAGCTGGGCGGCTCGGACCCGTTCATCGTGCTGGCCGACGCCGATCTGGACGCTGCCGTCGATGCGGCGGTGGCCTCGCGCTTCCAGAACACCGGGCAGGTCTGCATTGCCGGCAAGCGCATCATCGTTGAAGACGCGGTGTACGACCGTTTCGTGGCGCAGTTCTGCCAGAAGGTGCAGGCGCTGACCATCGGCGACGGCCGTGAAGCCGGCAACCGTATCGGCCCGATGGCACGCCAGGACCTGCTGGAACAGCTGGACGCGCAGGTACGCGCCTCGGTGGACGCGGGCGCGCAGCTGCTGGTCGGCGGCCATCAGCTGGATCGCCCGGGCGCGTTCTATGCCCCCACCGTGCTGGCCGACGTGGAGCCGGGCATGCAGGCCTTCGATACCGAGACCTTCGGTCCGGTGGCCTCGATCAGTCGCGCCCGTGATGCCGACCATGCAGTGGAGCTGGCCAACCAGAGCGAGTTCGGCCTCAGCGGCAACCTGTGGACCGGCGACCGCGCCCGTGCGATGCAGCTGGCGCGCCGGCTGCAGACCGGCGGCGTGTTCGTCAACGGTTTCTCCGCTTCGGACCCGCGCGTGCCAATCGGCGGCGTGAAGAAGAGCGGCTTCGGCCGTGAGCTCTCGCACTTCGGCATCCGCGAATTCGTCAACGCGCAGACGGTGTGGTTCGACAAGCGTTGACGCGCAGCTTCCATCCTTCCTGCAACGATCCATCATCAGTCCAGCGAAAAGGACGGCATTCCAATGTCCAAGGGTTCAGATCTGCTCGTCGCCGCGCTTGAGAACGAAGGCGTCGAGCGCATTTTCGGTATTCCCGGCGAAGAGAATCTCGACGTGGTCGAGTCGCTGCGCCATTCCAGCATCGAGCTGGTCATCACGCGCCACGAGCAGGCAGCGGTGTTCATGGCGGCCACCTACGGCCGCCTGACCGGCAAGCCCGGCGTGTGCCTGGCCACGCTTGGCCCGGGCGCGCTCAACTTCACCACCGGCGCCGCCTACGCGCTGCTGGGCGCGTGGCCGGTGATCATGATCACTGGCCAGAAGGGCATCGTGGCCAGCAAGCAGGCGCGTTTCCAGATCGTTGACATCGTCAGCACGATGAGGCCGCTGACCAAGCAGGCGCGGCAGATCGTCTCGGCGCGCACCATCCCGACGATCGTGCGCGAGGCATTCCGTACTGCGCTGGAAGAGCGCCCGGGCCCGGTGCTGCTGGAGCTGCCCGAAGACATCGCGGCCGATGAGGTCGGGGAGGTGGCGCTGATTCCGCCGCACGCGGTGGATCGTCCCATTGCCAGTCCGGAAGCACTGGATCGCGCGGCGGACATCATCCGCAACGCCAAGCGTCCGCTGCTGATGATCGCCTCGGCGGCATCGCGGCCGCAGTCCAGCGACGCGCTGTCGGCGTTCGTGCTGCGCGCGGGCATTCCATTCTTCACCACGCAGATGGGCAAGGGTGCGGTAGCCGGTGGCTCGGGCCTGTACATGGGCACCGCCGCGCTGACCGAGCGTGACTACGTGCACATGGCGATCGATCAGGCCGACGTGATCGTGACCATCGGCCACGAGGTCACCGAGAAGCCGCCGTTCGTGATGCGCGCGGGTGGGCCGACCGTGATCCATATCGGATACTCGCAGGCGGCGGTCGAGCAGGTGTACTTCCCGCAGGTGGAAGTGATCGGCGATATCGGCCGTTCGCTGACCCAGCTTGCCGACCGTATCGAAGGTGCAGTGCCGAACGCCGACGCGCTGCTGCCGCTGCGCGCGACCATTCTGGAACACCTGGCTGACCGTGCCGAGGACGCTGGATTCACCCCGCAGCGCCTGGTGCATGACGTGCGCCAGGTGATGCCGCCGGACGGCATCGTGGCGCTGGACAACGGCATGTACAAGATCTGGTTTGCGCGCAATTACCGCACCCAGGTGGCCAATACGCTGCTGCTGGACAACGCGCTGGCGACGATGGGCGCTGGCCTTCCGTCGGCGATCATGGCCTCGATCCTGTATCCGCAGCGGCGGGTGCTGGCGGTGTGTGGCGATGGCGGATTCATGATGAACAGCCAGGAGCTGGAGACCGCGCGCCGGCTGGGCCTGAACCTGGTGGTGCTGATCCTCAACGACGGCGCCTACGGGATGATCCGCTGGAAGCAGGCGGTGGATGGCTTCACCGACTACGGCATGACCTTCAGCAACCCCGATTTCGTGAAGTACGCCGAGGCCTATGGCTGCAAGGGCCACGAAGTGACGGCCATCGAGCAGTTCATTCCAACCCTGGAAGCGGCCTTCAACGAGGGTGGGGTGCACCTGGTGTCGGTGCCGGTGGACTATTCGGAAAACCAGCGGGTACTGGTGGACGAGTTGCGTCAGGCGTTCCCTGGAAACAGGTAGATATCCAGGGTCCAGGGAGGGGCCCGGATGGGGTCAGATCCCTTTTGCCTCGTAAAAGGGATCTGACCCCAGGCTGCTACCGGGCGGGCGGGCGTGGCCGGGGCCGGGGCAGGGCGGTTTTGGTATGCTGGGCAACCGGCTGCGCCGGGCGCAACATCCCCCCTCACTATATGATTCCCGCAGATCCATGAGCGAAGCTACCGATACCCCCCCCGTCGACGAAAACAAGTTGATCGCCGAGCGCCGTGAGAAACTCAAAGCGCTGCGTGGGCAGGGCATCGCGTACCCGAACGACTTCCGTCGCGAAGACTTCGCCGGCCGCCTGCAGGAAGAATTCGGCGATGCTGAAACCTGGACCGCCGAGGCCCTGGAAGGCAACGGCCGGCAGGTGAAGATGGCGGGCCGCCTGATGGCCAAGCGCATCATGGGCAAGGCCAGCTTCGCGCAGATCCAGGACGAGTCCGGCCGCATCCAGCTGTTCCTGCAGGGTGCCGTGCTGGGCGATGCCTACACCGCCTTCAAGGGCTGGGACGTGGGCGACATCATCGCCGTCGAAGGCGGCCTGACCCGCACCAAGACCGGCGAGCTGTCGGTCAAGGCCGAATCGATCCGCCTGCTGACCAAGTCGCTGCGCCCGCTGCCGGACAAGTGGCACGGCCTGGCCGACGTCGAGCAGCGCTACCGCCAGCGCTACGTCGACCTGATCGTGACCCCGGAGTCGCGCGCGGTGTTCATCAAGCGCTCGAAGATCATCCGCGCCATGCGCGCGTGGCTGGACAACCGCGACTTCCTGGAAGTCGAGACGCCGATGATGCATTACATCCCCGGCGGCGCGGCGGCCAAGCCGTTCACCACCCACCACAACGCGCTGGACCTGGACCTGTACCTGCGCGTGGCACCGGAGCTGTACCTCAAGCGCCTGACCGTGGGTGGCCTGGAGCGCGTGTACGAGATCAACCGCAACTTCCGCAACGAAGGCGTCAGCACGCGCCACAACCCGGAATTCACCATGATGGAGCTGTACGAGGCCTATGCCACGTACAACGAGATCATGGACCTGACCGAAGGCGTGATCCGTGACGTGGCCAAGGCGGTCAACGGCGGCACCGAGGTGGAGTGGGACGGCGCGAAGATCGACCTGGGCCCGGCGTTCCGCCGCTGGCGCATGGACGAGGCGGTGCGCCACCACAACCCGGAAATCTCCGCCGCGGACTGCACCGACCGTGACGCGCTGCTGCGGCATTGCGAGCGCTTGAAGATCCGCGTCAAGCCGTCCTACGGCTGGGGCAAGCTGCTGCTGGAGATCTTCGAGGCCACTGTCGAGCACACCCTGATCCAGCCGACCTTCATCACCGATCACCCGGTGGAGGTCTCGCCACTGGCCCGCGCCAACGACAATGATCCGGGCTACACCGACCGCTTCGAGCTGTTCGTCAATGGCAAGGAACTGGCCAACGGCTTCTCCGAGTTGAACGATCCGGAAGACCAGGCCCAGCGCTTCCAGGCCCAGGTGGCCGCGAAGGAAGGTGGCGACGACGAGGCCATGCACTACGACGCCGACTACATCCGTGCGCTGGAGTACGGCATGGCGCCGACCGGCGGCCTGGGCATCGGCGTCGATCGCCTGGTGATGCTGCTGACCGGCAGCAGCTCGATCCGTGACGTGTTGCTGTTCCCGTACATGCGTCCGGAGCAGTAAGTCGTCTTTTTGACTCCTGATTGTGCGCGCCGTCCCGAAACGAGACGGCGCGATTGACGCCTCCCGCACTCGGCGTATCGTTATTGCACTACCTTGACGCTTGGTATGGCTTGATCGGCGCCATGGGGAGTGCACAGCGTGGAGAGCCCGCTTCACAATGTGATGACGATCATGAATCGGGACGCATGACACGGGAGTCAGGCCGATGCAGGGTGCGAGCGTTCGCAGCGGCAGAGTATCCTCGCCTGCTGATGATCCAGCATGGTCGAAAAACCAGGCAGAGTACGCGTTGAACATCGTCATTGTTGACGACCAGACTTCCGCCCGGACGATGCTGCGTCACGTCATCGAGGACATCGCGCCAGAACTGAGCGTGTATGACTTCGGCGATCCGCTGACCGCATTGGCGTGGTGCGAGGCGCATCCGGTCGACCTGCTGCTGCTCGATTACCGCATGCCGGAGATGGACGGGCTGGAATTTGCCCGTCGCTTCCGGCGCCTGCCCAAGCACCGCGACATTCCGGTGATCCTGATCACCGTGGTCGGCGACGAACCGATCCGGCAGGCCGCGCTGGAAGCGGGGGTTATTGATTTCCTGGTCAAGCCGATCCGCCCGCGCGAACTGCGTGCGCGCTGCTACAACCTGTTGCAGTTGCGCCAGCAGACCGAGAACGTGAAGCAGCGGGCGTTGTCGTTGGAGCAGCGCCTGCTGGCCAGCATGCATGAAGTCGAAGAGCGGGAGCGCGAGACGCTGTCGCGGCTGGCGCGTGCGATCGAGTTCCGTGACGCCGGTACCAGCGCCTACCTGGAACGCATGGCACGCGTGGCCGGCCTGATTGCCGACCAGCTCGGGCTGCCCGAAGAGGAGGTGCGCCTGATCGAGATGGCCGCGCCGCTGCACGACATGGGCAAGATCGCCATCCCCGATGCGGTGCTGCTCAAGCAGGGCAAGCTCAACGAGGAGGAGCTGGCGATCATGCGCCGGCACCCGCGGATTGGCCATGAACTGCTGAGCGGCAGCCAGAATCGCTTCATCCAGGTTGGCGCCTTGATCGCACTGCGTCATCATGAGCGTTACGACGGCAGCGGCTATCCCGATGGACTGGTTGGCGATGCGATTCCTCTGGAAGCGCGCATCGTGGCCGTCGCCGATGTCTTCGACGCCCTGATATCCCCCCGTCCGTACAAGGAAGCATGGACCATGGAAGCCACCCTGGCTTATCTCTACGCCCAGCGTGGCCGCCTGTTCGATCCCCGATGCGTGGACGCGCTGCTGCGCGGCCGCGAACAGCTGGACCAGATCTGCGCCGAGCATTCGATGGCGTCCGCGCGCCCGGGGCTGGGCGCGTGAAACGCCTGTTGTCGCAGCTGCGGCTGCGCCTGTCCCAGCGCCAGGACAGTGAGCACGGCCAGCAGATCGTCCGCATTGCCCTGATCAGCCTGATCCTGGCCTACGTGCTGCTGCCGGCGCCACGCCACGATCTGCCGCATGCGCAGTACGTCGGCGTGCTGGCGATCGTGCTGACCGGCCTGAGCCTGTCGCTTCTTCTGTTCGGTTGGCTGCTGTGGCGGCCGGCGCGTTCCGATCCTCGCCGCGTGCTGGGCATGCTGGCCGACTATGGGCTGATCGCTGCCGGCATGGTTCAGATGGGCGAACCGCTGGCCTGGGTCTACATCGTGGTGATGTGGGTGACGGTCGGCAACGGCATGCGCTTTGGCAACCACTACCTGTACGTGGCGGTGGCCATGGCGATGGTGAGCTTCGGTTGCACCGTGCTGCTGACCCCTTACTGGCAACAGAATTTCCGCCTGGCCATCGGCCTCTGGCTCGGCCTGGCTGCGGTGCCGCTGTACTTCTCGACGCTGCTGCGGCAGTTGACCGAAGCGATGGCCGAGGCGCGCCGCGCCAGCGAGGCCAAGAGTCGTTTCCTGGCCAACATGAGCCATGAGTTCCGCACGCCGTTGAACGGTCTCAACGGCATGACCGAAGTGCTGGCGACCACGCGCCTGGACGACGAGCAGCGCGAGTGCCTCAACACCATCCAGGCGTCCTCGCGCAGCCTGTTGGCGCTGGTGGAGGAGGTGCTGGACATCTCGGCCATCGAAGCCGGCAAGCTGCGTGTGGTGGCCGAAGACTTCGCAGTGGTCGATGTGATCCAGGCGATCGGGCTGATCCTGCTGCCGCAGGCCAAGGCCAAACGGCTGGACTACCGGGTGAAGGTCGCCGACGGCGTGCCGCCACGCGTGCGCGGCGATGTCGGGCACCTGCGCCAGATCCTGCTGAACCTGGCCGGCAATGCGGTCAAGTTCACCGACCATGGCCGGGTCGAGATCCGTGTTGGCGTCGTCCATGCGGACACCAATGGCGCGGTGCGGCTGCGCTTCGACATCCTCGATACCGGCATCGGCGTGGCACCGGCCATGCGTGCGCGGCTGTTCGATGCCTTCGAGCAGGCTGACGTCAGCATGGCGCGCCGCCACGAGGGCACCGGCCTGGGCACGACCATCGCCAAGGGGCTGGTCGAAGCCATGGGCGGTGACATCGGCTATCTGGAAAACCCGCCGCGCGGCAGCCACTTCTGGGTCGAGCTGCCGTTCGCGCCGCCGCAGCCGCTGGTGCCGGGCGCGGTGCCGAGCCTGACCGGCGACGAGGACGTGGGGCCGGGCGGCAACGTGATCGCCTTTGCCGATCCGTTCCTGCGCCATCGCGCCCGCGTGCGCAGCATGCAGATCCTGGTGGCCGACGACCACGAGGCCAACCGCATGGTCCTGCAGCGCCTGCTGCAGAAGGCCGGCCACCGCGTGCTGTGCGTGGACGGCGGCGAGGCGGTGCTGGATGCACTGGCCGACAGCGAATTCGACGCGGTCATCGTCGATCTGCACATGCCGGGCATGAGCGGGCTGGACATGCTCAAGGAGCTGCGGGTCATGCAGGCCGGCGGTGGCCCGCGCACGCCGGTGCTGGTGCTCAGTGCCGATGTCACGCCCGAGGCGATCCAGCGCTGCACCCAGGCCGGTGCGCATGCCTTCCTGGCCAAACCTGTGGTGGCGGTCCGCCTGCTCGATACCCTGGCCGAGATCGCCAACAACGCCCAGCTGAAGACCATGGCCGCGCCGGTGGTGCGGCCGGCGGCGCTGCAGGATGGGGTGCTAGACAGCAGTGTGCTGGACGAACTGGCCTCGCTGGGCATGGGCGAGGGTTTCGAACGCGAGTTCATCCGCCAGTGCCTGGAGGACGTGGCGGGCTGCATGGGCAAGGCCGAGCAGGCCGGCGAGGCTGAGCGCTGGGATGTGTTCCGCGAGCAGTCCCACGCGATCAAGGGCGTGGCCAGCAACCTCGGCCTGATGCGCGCGTCCAACCGCGCCGGCGAGCTGATGCGGATGGCCGACTGGCAACTCAAGACCGAATGGCGCCCGCGCCTGGACATCCTGCAGGAGGCGATCAAGGAAGGCCGGCGTGCGCTGGAGGCACGGGCCGAACGCCGGCTGCGCGGCGCTGCTGACGATGGCGAGGCGCGCTGAACCACGGCAAGGGCCATAAAAAAAGCCCGGTGGCCAACCGGGCTTGAACCCATCCTGGGGGAGGGGATGAATCAGGCCACGTCGAGGCTGGCGCGACGGGTCTGGGCCTTGATCAGGCGATCCATGGTGCGCAGCGAGCGGTCGCCGAGAGCCAGGGCGGAATCGACCCATACCTTGGTGATCTCCAACAGTTCGTCGTAGCTGACAGGCTGGGCAATGCTGCGTGCGGCGTTCATTGCCAGGTAGGACTGTGGGGTGCGCTGCTGCTGGCGGATCAGTTCTTCGACCGCCGCGCGGCCTTCGCCCTTCTTCACCAGCACGTCGACCACGCCCATCGCATGCATTTCCTCGGCGCTGTAGACCCGGCCGTCGAGGATGATCTTCTCGGCCAGATGTGGTGACACACGGCGGCACAGGAACGAATAGGCGCCCATGCCCGGGAACAGGCCGAACAGAACCTCGGGCAGGCCCATGCCGCTGCCTTCCTCGGCCACGATGGTGTGGCAGGCCAGCGCCATTTCCAGGCCTCCGCCAAGGGCGTCGCCCTGGATCAGGGCGATCGAACGGACGTCGCCGCCGAACCCGGTATGCAGGTGGTGCACGCCCTCCACGCAGCGCTGGGCGTAGTTCAGCAGGAGGTCGCGGTTGCCTTCGCGGATCAGGCGGGTGAACAGGTCCAGGTCACCGCCCAGGTTGTAGGCGACGGCGTCGGAGGCCAGCACGAAATGCCGCAGCGTGCCGTTGTGGCGTTCGGCAGGGCCGCGGGTGATGGCCGCCATATAGCTCCACATCTCGTCGAGCATGTCCTTGCGGCAGCAGGGACGGATGCCGGTGGCGGCGTCGGCGTGCATGAACAGCCAATGGGCAGCGCCGTCGGCACTGTCTTCGGTACGGATGGTGGCAAAAGGCGAGCCGCTTGAGGGCAGCTTTTCGATGGTACTCATGGAAGGGTCCTCGGCATGCGGCCCGCAGTGTCAGGTGGGTGGCCGGCGGGCCGAACGGTCCACACACGCGGCGATGCTACACCGCCTCAGGGCCGGCCCATGCGAAAGGGCCCAGGACGTTTCCGCCCCGGGCCCGGTACTGCTCAAACTGCCGCAAACCCTTACTGGGCGGGCGTATCGCGGAGTTCGCGACGGAGGATCTTGCCGACGTTGGTCTTCGGCAGCTCCTTTCGGAATTCAACGATTTTGGGGTGCTTGTAGCCGGTCAGGTTGGCCCGGGCATGTTCCTTGACCATTTCGGCGGTCAGGTTCGGGTCCTTCTTGACGATGACCACCTTCACCACCTCGCCGGACTTGTCGTCCGGCACGCCGACCGCGGCCACTTCCAGCACGCCCGGCATCATTGCGATCACGTCCTCGACTTCATTCGGATAGACGTTGAAGCCGGACACCAGGATCATGTCCTTCTTGCGGTCGACGATGTAGAAGAAGCCCTGCTCGTCCATCTTCGCCATGTCGCCGGTGTGCAGCCAGCCGTCGGCATCGATGGTCTTGGCGGTTTCCTCCGGGCGCTGCCAGTAACCCTTCATCACCTGCGGGCCCTTGATGCAGAGCTCGCCAACCTCGCCCAGCGGCAGGATGGCGCCGTTGTCGTCCTTGATGCAGGCATCGGTGGACGGAATCGGCAGGCCGATCGAACCGTTGTACTCGGTCAGGGTGAGCGGGTTGATGCAGGCCGCCGGCGAGGTCTCGGTCAGGCCATAGGCCTCGACCAGCGTCACGCCGGTGACCTTCTTCCAGCGCTCGGCCACGGCGCGCTGCACGGCCATGCCGCCACCCAGGGTGACCTTCAGCGACGAGAAGTCGACCGTGTCGAAACCGGGGGTGTTGAGCAGTCCGTTGAACAGCGTGTTGACGCCGGTGATGGCGGTGAAGGGCGCCGATTTGAGCTCCTTGACGAAGCCCTTCATGTCACGCGGGTTGGTGATCAGGTGGTTGCAGCCACCGAATTTCATGAAGACCAGCCCGTTCGCCGTCAATGCGAAGATGTGGTACAGCGGCAGGGCGGTGATGATCCACTCCTTGCCCATCTCGATGCCCGAGGCACTGATCCAGGCCGAGGCCTGCTGCATGTTGGCGATCAGGTTGCGGTTGGTCAGCATCGCGCCCTTGGCCACGCCGGTGGTGCCGCCGGTGTACTGCAGGAACGCAATGTCGTCGTGGTCGATCTCGACCTTGGGCAGGCTGTGGCGGCTGCCGAGCTTGAGCGCATGGCGGAAGCGCACGGCGCCCTTGAGATGGTAGTTGGGCACCATCTTCTTGATGTACTTCAGCACGAAGTTGACGATCACGCCCTTGGCGCCGAGCAGGTCGCCCAGGCCGGTGGTGATCACGTGCTTGACCGGGGTATCGGCGATGACCTGCTCGACGGTGTCGCCGAAGTTGTCGACCACCACCAGTGCGGTCACGCCGGCATCGACCAGCTGGTGCTTGAGCTCGCGGGCGGTGTAAAGCGGGTTGACGTTGACTACGGTCAGCCCGGCGCGCAGCACACCGAAGGTGGCCACCGGGTACTGCAGGCAGTTGGGCATCATCAGGGCGACGCGGTCACCCTTCTTGAGCTTGAGCTCACCCAGCAGGTAGGCCGCGAACTGTTCGACCAGCGCATCGGTCTCGCCGTAGGTGAGCACCTTGCCGAAGCTGGAGTAGGCGGGACGGTCGCGGAATTTCGCGACGGAAGCGTCGAAGACCGAGGCTACCGAATGGAACTCGTTGACGTCGATCTCTGCGGGAACGCCTTTCGGATAGCTCTGCAGCCAGGGACGATCCAGACTCATATTCCCCCTCCAGGAATCGTGATGTATTAGGTTCCGGCCCTGAGCGTATCGGTAACGGCCGGTCATTGCAGCATACCCCGCCGTAGGGAAAACGCGAAGAGGGGTTCGCGAGGGCTGCAACGGTAGGTGCCGACCTTGGTCGGCACAGGATTGCGAGGGGCGCTGTGGGGGCGTGCCCACCAAGGTGGGCACCTGCCGGTTTGGGGTATGGGTCTGCCGAAGGGCCGCCTGCGTCAGCCCTGCTTGCGTACCGGTGCGCCGTTGGCCTTGTAGTACGGCGCGGTGCTGCGCGCCAGCGGGGTGCGGCCGCGGATCACGTCGGCCAGCTTCTCGGCCATCATGATGGTCGGTGCGTTGAGGTTGCCGGTCACCACCTGCGGCATGATCGAGGCATCGACGATGCGCAGGCCTTCCAGCCCGTGCACACGGCCCTGGCCATCCACCACCGCCATCGGGTCGTCGGCATGGCCCATCTTGTTCGAACATGACGGGTGATAGGCGGTCTCGGCATGCTCGCGCACGAACGCATCGATCTGCGCATCGGTCTGCAGCGCGCTGCCCGGCGAGATCTCGCGGCCGCTGTACGGCGCCAGTGCCGGCTGCGCGAAGATCTCGCGGGTGATGCGGATCGCCGCGCGGAACTCGCGCCAGTCCTGGTCGTGCGACATGTAGTTGAACAGGATGCTGGGATGTTCGCGCGGGTCCTTCGAGCGCACATGGATGCGGCCGCGGCTGGGCGAGCGCATCGAGCCGACGTGCATCTGGAAGCTGTGCGCCTTGATCGGGTTGGAGCCGTTGTAATTGATTGCCACCGGCAGGAAGTGGTACTGCAGGTTCGGCCAGTCGAACTCGGCGTCGCTGCGGATGAAGCCGCCGGCCTCGAACTGGTTGCTGGCGCCGATGCCGGTGCCCAGGAACAGCCACTCCGCACCGATCGCCGGCTGGTTGTACAGCTTCAGTGCCGGCGCCAGCGACACTGGCTTCTTGCACTCGTACTGCAGGTACATTTCGAGGTGGTCCTGCAGGTTGGCACCGACGCCTGGCAGGTGGTGCACGAGGTCGATGTCCAGGCTGCGCAGCAGGTCGGCCGGGCCGACGCCCGAGCGCTGCAGGATCTGCGGCGAGGCGATGGCGCCGCCACACAGCAGCACTTCGCGGCGGGCAGTGGCGCGCTGCGGCTGGTCGTTGTGCAGCCACTGCACGCCCACCGCGCGCTTGCCCGAGAACAGGATGCGGTCGGTCAGCGCGTGGGTGACGATGGTCAGGTTCGGGCGCGGCTTGGCCAGGTCCAGGTAGCCGCGGGCGGTGCTGGAACGACGGCCCTTCGGGGTCACCGTGCGGTCCATCGGGCCGAAGCCTTCCTGCTGGTAGCCGTTGAGGTCGTCGGTGCGCGGGTAGCCGGCCTGCACGCCGGCTTCGACCATTGCAGCAAACAGCTCGTTGTTGCCGGCCTTGGGCGTGGTCACGCGCAGCGGGCCATCGCCACCGTGGTAGTCATTGGGGCCGATGTCACGGGTTTCCGCCTTGCGGAAGTACGGCAGGCAGTCAAGGTAGGTCCAGTCTTCCAGGCCCGGCATGCTGGCCCAGTTGTCATAGTCCATCGCATTGCCGCGGATGTAGCACATGCCGTTGATCAGCGACGAGCCACCCAGGCCCTTGCCGCGGCCGCAATCCATGCGGCGGTTGTTCATGAAGGGCTCGGGATCGGTCTTGTACGCCCAGTTGTAGCGCTTGCCCTGCAGCGGGAAGGCCAGCGCCGCCGGCATCTGGGTACGGAAGTCGAGCCGGTAGTCCGGGCCACCGGCTTCCAGCAGCAGCACGCTGACATCGGCATCTTCGGTGAGGCGGGTGGCCAGCACGTTGCCGGCCGAGCCGGCGCCGATGATGATGTAGTCGTACTCGTTATGGGTGCTCATGGGTGTCTCCTGCAGGCCGGGGCGCGCTGCATGCAGGCGTCCCGGCGGGATGTCGGATCGGCGCGGTGGCCGGACGATGGGGCGGGCTGGCGGCGCGCCGGTCAGAACACGCTGGCGTAGTCGCCCAGCTCGACCTGCACCGACTTGATGCGGGTGTAGTGGCCGAGGGTGGAGATGCCGTTCTCGCGGCCGACGCCCGATTCCTTGTAGCCACCAACCGGCATTTCGGCCGGCGATTCGCCCCAGGTGTTGATCCAGCAGATGCCGGCTTCCAGGCGGTGGATGATGCGGTGGGCGCGGCTGACGTCCTTGCTGACCACACCGGCGGCGAGGCCGAAGGTGGTGTCGTTGGCACGACGCACCACTTCGTCTTCGTCGTCGTAGGCGAGGATGCTCATCACCGGCCCGAAGATCTCTTCCTTGACGATGGTCATGTCATCGCGGCAGTCGGAGAACACGGTCGGCAGCACGTAGGCGCCGTTGGCCAAGGCGCCTTCGGTGGCACGGCCACCGCCGGCCAGCAGGCGGGCGCCTTCGGCCTTGCCGCTCTCGATGTAGCGCAGCACGTTCTCCATGTGCGGGAAGCTGGTCAGCGGGCCGAAGTTGGTCTCGGCGGCCATCGGGTCACCGATGCGGATGCGCTTGACGCGCTCGACAACGGCGGCTTCGAACGCAGCCAGCATGCTGCGTGGCACGAACACGCGGGTGCCGTTGGTGCAGACCTGGCCGGAGCTGAAAAAGTTGGCCATCACCGCGATGTCGGCGGCGCGGTCCAGATCGGCGTCATCGCAGATCACCAGCGGCGACTTGCCGCCCAGTTCCATGGTCACTTCCTTCAGCGACGAGGACGCGGCGCTGGCCATGACCTTCTTGCCGGTGGCAACGCCGCCGGTGAAGGAGATCTTCTCGATCACCGGGTGCTCGGTCAGCCACTGGCCGATCTCGCGGCCCGGGCCCTGCACGACGTTGAATACGCCAGCGGGCACGCCGGCCTCGGTGTAGATCTCGGCCAGCTTGATCGCGGTCAGCGGGGTCACTTCCGACGGCTTGAACACCATCGCGTTGCCGGCCGCCAGGGCCGGGGCCGACTTCCACATCGCGATCTGGATCGGGTAGTTCCAGGCGCCGATGCCGGCGACCACGCCCAGCGGCTCGCGACGGGTGTAGAAGAAGCTCGACTCACGCAGTGGCAGTTGGATGCCTTCGATGGCGGTGGCCAGGCCGGCGTAGTACTCGACCACATCGGCGCCGGTGACGATGTCCACGGTGGTGGTTTCAGCTAGTGCCTTGCCGGTGTCCAGGGTTTCCAGATGGGCCAGTTCGTCGTTGCGCTCGCGCAGGATCTCGACGGCGCGGCGCAGGATGCGCGAGCGCTCCATGGCGGTCATCGCCGCCCACACCTTCTGGCCTTCGGCCGCGCTCTGCACGGCGCGCTCGACATCGGCCTGGCTGGCGACCTGCACTTCAGCGATCACTTCGCCGGTGGCCGGGTTGACGGACTTGAAGGTCTTGCCGCTGGTGGCATCGACCCGCTGGCCGTGGATGTAGAGCTGTTGGACGGGCAGGGCGGTCATGGGGCGTACTCCTTGGAAGGGGGGCGGATGCTGAAACGCTTATAGCGCGACAGCCTGCAACTGGAAGTCGATGTAGCCGTAAGCGATGCGCCGGGACTTCTCGGCGTTGAACTGGCCGCCGACCAGGCTGCCGCGCAGCCACAGGCCGTCGATCATGGCGGCCAGGCCGCGGGCGGCCAGGCGGGCCTGCGGGTGGGGTAGCAGGCGGTTGAACTGGTGGCACAGGTTGGAGAACAGGCGCTGGTCGTTTGCGCGCTGCAGCCGGGCCAGTTCCGGCTGATGCATGCTCGCGGCCCAGAAGGTGAGCCAGACGCGCATCGCGGTGCCATTGATCTGGCTGTCGTCGAAGTTGCCATCGACGATGGCGCGCAGCTGGTCGCGCGGGTCATCGCCGGCCTCGGCGCGGTAGCGGGCGACGGCGTCCTTCAGTTCGCGCAGGATTTGCCGCATTGCAGCATTGAGCAGGCCGTCCTTGTCGCCGAAGTAGTGGGCGACGATGCCGCTGGACAGCCCTGCCTTCTTCGCGATGGTGGCGACGGTTGCATCGGCCATGCCGATCTCGTCGATGGTCTGGAAAGTGGCCCGGATCAGCTGTTCGCGCCGTACCGGTTCCACGCCTTTCTTCGGCATTGTCTCTCCACGGATTGCGACCCGAAGGATCGGGCTGCCGGCCATTATGCTTTTTATTGATTGAACGTTCAATCAATAAACCCTAGGATGCGCTCGCGCCCCACGCCATGGGCCCGGTTTACCGGTCCGGCCCCGCCCATGTGCTCCCTCGGACTTGATGAGACGACCCCATGTCTTCCCTGGCTCATCCCAAGCGTTCGCCCCTGCGCTTGAACCGTTTTGTCTTCTTCAGCTCGTCGGTGTCGATCGGCATCCTCGGGCTGCTGACCGTTCTCTATCCCGAAGCCAGCGAGCACTGGCTGCAATGGGCGCAGGCCGAGGTGTCGGCCGCGTTCGGCTGGTGGTACATGCTGCTGATCGTGCTGTGCCTGGGCTTCGTGCTGTGGCTGGCGTTCTCGCCGTATGGCCGTATCCGCCTGGGGCACAACGAGGAATCACCGGCCTTCGGCTACGTCGCCTGGGTGTCGATGCTGTTCTCGGCCGGCATCGGCATCGCACTGCTGTACTACGGTGCCTACGAGCCGCTGGACCATTTCCTTCATCCGCCGGGGCAGCCCGGTGGTACCGTGGCTGCCGGCCGCGAGGCGATGGTGCTGACCTTCCTGCACTGGGGCCTGCACGGCTGGGCGATGTATGCGCTGGTCGGCGTGGCACTGGGCTATTTCGCCTACCGTCGCGACCTGCCGCTGGCGCTGCG
This sequence comes from Stenotrophomonas sp. 85239_Sma, assembly GCF_056481725.1. Taxonomy (NCBI): domain Bacteria; kingdom Pseudomonadati; phylum Pseudomonadota; class Gammaproteobacteria; order Lysobacterales; family Lysobacteraceae; genus Stenotrophomonas; species Stenotrophomonas sp. 85239_Sma. The sequence goes on from NZ_CM151163.1 coordinate 2,072,316, forward strand.
CTCGGCGCTGTACCCGATCTTCGGTGAGCGCATCCATGGCCGCATCGGCGACATGGTCGATGGCTTCGGCATCCTTGCCACGCTGATCTCGATGGTGACCAACCTCGGCATCGGTGCGCTGGTGGTGCAGTCGGGCCTGGTCTACCTGTTCCATATCCCGGATACGCCGCAGGTGCTGGTGGCGATCGTGCTGGTGATGATGGCGGTGGCCACCATCGGCGTGGTGGCCGGTGTGGAGAAGGGCATTGCGTGGCTGTCCAATCTCAATGTGCGCCTGCTGTGCGGCCTGCTGCTGTTCGTGCTGGTCACCGGCCCGACCCTGCACCTGTTCGACGGCCTGATCCAGAACACCGGCGATTACCTCGGCGCGTTCGTGCGCAAGAGCTTCGACATGTACCTCAACGACCCGAAGGGCCGTGAGTGGATGGGCTCGTGGACGCTGTTCTACTGGGCCTGGTGGATCGCCTGGGCGCCATTCGTCGGCCTTTTCGTGGCGCGTATCTCGCGCGGCCGCACCATCCGCGAAGTGATCATGGGCGTGCTGCTGATCCCGCTCGGCTTCACCCTGGCCTGGCTGTCGATCTTCGGCAACACCGCCATCGACCTGGTGCTCAACCACGGCCAGGCGATCCTGGGCGACGTGGCCCAGCACGATGCGGCGATGACGCTGTTCAAGCTTCTGGAATACCTGCCCGGCGCGCCGTACGTGGCCGGTGCCGCGGTGGTGATCGGTTTCGTGCTGTTCCTGACCCCGGTCGATTCGGGCACGCTGATGATCGCCAACCTGTGCACCCGTCGCGTTGACGATGGCGTGGAAGATGGCCATGACGCGCCGATCTGGCTGCGCGTGTTCTGGGCGGCCGGCATCACCGTGGCCAGCGTCGGTCTTCTGCTGGCTGGCAATTTCAGCGCGATGCAGACCGCAGTGGTGCTGTGCGGCCTGCCGTTCTCGTTCACCTTGGCGTTCTACATGTGGGGCCTGCTGAAGGCGCTGCGCACCGACCCGGACGCCCCGCGGCGGTAGGTAGCGCCGGGCCATGACCGGTGAACGCCAAAGCAAAGGGCCGGATCTGTGAGGATCCGGCCCTTTGCGTTTGCTTGCGGGATGCGCCGGGCATGGCCCGGCGTTACCCGTTACTTTGCTGCCAACTGGCGCAGTACGTACTGCAGCAGGCCGCCATGACGGAAGTATTCGACTTCCTTCGGGGTCAACAGCATTACCGAGACCTCGAAGGTCTTCTTCGTGCCATCGGCCTTGGTGGCGGTGACCGTGGCGCGCTTGCTGGCACCGTCCTGCAGGCCGGTGATGTCGATCACTTCCGAGCCGTCCAGGCCCAGAGACTGCGCGTTCTCGCCGTTGCGGAACTGCAGCGGCAGCACGCCCATGCCGACCAGGTTGGAGCGATGGATGCGCTCGAAGCTCTCGGCGATGACCGCCTTCACCCCCAGCAGCAGGGTGCCCTTGGCCGCCCAGTCGCGCGACGAGCCGGTGCCGTATTCCTTGCCCGCCAGCACCACCAGCGGCACCTTGTCGGCCTTGTACTTCATGGCCGCATCGTAGATCGCCAGTTTCTCCGGCTGGCCACCGCCGGCCGGGTAGTACAGGGTGTTGCCGCCTTCCTCGCCACCGAACATCAGGTTCTTGATGCGGATGTTGGCGAAGGTGCCGCGGACCATGACGTCATCGTTGCCGCGGCGGCTGCCGTAGCTGTTGAAGTCGGCCGGCTGCACGCCGCGCTCCTGCAGGAAGCGGCCTGCCGGCGAGTCCTTCTTGATGTTGCCGGCCGGGGAGATGTGGTCGGTGGTGATCGAATCGCCGAACAGGCCCATCACGCGCGCGCCGTGCACGTCGTCGATGCTGCCGGTCTGCATGGTCATGCCATCGAAGTACGGCGGGTTCTTGATGTAGGTGGAGGCATCGCTCCACTCGTACAGATTGCCGTCCGGCGAAGCGATGGTGTTCCAGCGGGTATCACCCTTGAACACATCGGCGTAGTTCTGCTTGAACATCTCCGGGCCGATGGTGGCGGCGATGACGTCGCCGATTTCCTTGTTGCTCGGCCAGATGTCGCGCAGGAACACCGGCTGGCCATCGCTGCCGGTACCCAGCGGCTGGGTGGTCAGGTCGATGTCGGTGGTGCCGGCGATGGCATAGGCCACCACCAGCGGCGGGCTGGCCAGGTAGTTCATCTTCACTTCGGGGTGCACGCGGCCTTCGAAGTTGCGGTTGCCGGACAGTACCGAGGTGACGACCAGGTCGCCGGTGGCGATGCCGGCGCTGACTTCGGTCGGCAGCGGGCCGGAGTTGCCGATGCAGGTGGTGCAGCCGTAGCCGACCACGTAGAAGCCGATCTTCTCCAGCTCCTTCAGCACGCCGGCTTTTTCCAGGTAATCGGTGACCACGCGCGAGCCCGGCCCGAGCGAGGTCTTGACCCACGGCTGGCGGTTCAGGCCCTTGGCGGCCGCGTTGCGGGCCAGCAGGCCGGCACCGATCATCACCGCCGGGTTGGAGGTGTTGGTGCACGAGGTGATGGCAGCGATGACCACCGCGCCATCCTTCAGGCGCACCTTGCGGCCTTCGGTTTCGATATCGGCGAAGCCCTTGGCCAGCTGCTCGTTGCCGACCGCCGCACCGCCGCCTTCATTGACGAACGAGGAGACGTCGTCGCTGCGCTTGTCACGGTTGGCGGTCATGCCAACCAGGGCTTCGCGGTAGTTCTTCTGCACGTCTTCCAGCAGCACGCGGTCCTGCGGACGCTTCGGGCCGGCCAGCGACGGCTTCACCGTACCCATGTCCAGTTCCAGCGTGGTGCTGTACTGGGCATGCGGGCTGCCCGGTTCATGCCAAAGGCCCTGTGCCTTGGCATAGGCTTCGACCAGGTCGATCTGCTCTTCGCTGCGGCCGGACAGGCGCAGGTAGTTCAGCGACTCGGCGTCGATCGGGAAGATGCCGCAGGTGGCCCCATATTCCGGGGCCATGTTGCCGATGGTGGCGCGGTCGGCCAGCGGCAGGTGCTGCAGGCCGTCGCCATAGAACTCGACGAACTTGCCGACCACGCCCAGCTTGCGCAGCATCTGGGTAACGGTGAGCACCAGGTCGGTAGCGGTAGCGCCCTCGGGCAGCTTGCCGGTCAGCTTGAAGCCCACCACCTGCGGGATCAGCATCGACGACGGCTGGCCGAGCATGGCCGCCTCCGCTTCGATGCCGCCCACGCCCCAGCCCAGCACGCCGATGCCGTTGATCATGGTGGTGTGGCTGTCGGTACCGAACACCGTGTCCGGATACGCAACGGCCTTGCCGTCCTTGTCCGCGGTCATCACCACGCGGGCCAGGTTCTCCAGGTTCACCTGGTGGACGATGCCGGTGTTCGGCGGCACCACCTTGAAGTTGTCGAAGGCCTTCTGGCCCCAGCGCAGGAAGCCGTAGCGTTCCTGGTTGCGCTGGAATTCGATCTTGCCGTTGAGGTCCAGCGCGTCCGGCTTGCCGAACACATCGACCTGCACCGAGTGGTCGATGACCAGTTCGGAGGGAATCTGCGGATTGATCTGCTCCGGCGAGCCGCCGAGCTTGACCACCGCGTCGCGCATCGCGGCCAGGTCGACCACGCAGGGCACGCCGGTGAAGTCCTGCAGGACCACGCGCGCCGGCATGAAGGCGATCTCGGTGTCCGGCTCGGCGGCCGGGTTCCAGCGGGCTACGGCTTCGATGTGGTCCTTGCCGACGGTGACGCCGCCATCTTCGTGCCGGAGCAGGTTCTCCAGCAGGATCTTCATCGAGTAGGGCAGGTGGGAGATATCGAAGCGCTGGCCCAGCGTGGGCAGGCTGAAGTAGTCGTAGGTCCTGCCGCCGACATTCAGCTGGCTGCGGGTGGAGAACGAATCGCTCATGCGGGGTAACTCCTTCTTGCGGATGGCTTGCAGTGGCCCGCGCATGGCAGGCCTGCTTGCGTTTGCCGCGGGCCTGGCGGCCCCGGTGGTCCCAGTATGAATCCTGGACTGAATGGATTCATCCGGGCCGGGTTCCGGCCTGCAGCATCGGTTCCAGACTACAGGGGAAGGTGTATGGCGTATGTCACGTTTGTGGCCGATCCTTTGCGAGGCAAGGGCTGGCGGGGTGCCGGTCCTGTTCAGGGTGGAAGTATGCCCGGGGAAGTATGTATAATTTGTGCATACTCTGGAGGGCCTACCGATGGAAGCCACTGTTGCAGAACGCGGACAGATCACCCTGCCCAAGGCGGTGCGTGATGCCCTCGGCCTGACCAAGGGCACGCTGCTGAAGGTCGAGCTGGACGGCAGCCGCATCATCCTGCGCAAGAGTGTTGACGATGCCATTTCACGGGCGCGCGGCAAGTTCGCGCTGGACGGTTTCGAATCGTCCGACGCAGCGGTACGCGCGGTGCGTGACGAGGAATAAGCCGTGATGATCGCCGTCGATTCGCCGGTGCTGGTCGAGCTGCTCAGCAATGGTCCGCAGGCCGATGCCGTGGAAGCCATCCTCAGGCAGAGCCTGGTCGGTGGCCGCGTGGTGGTCTGCGGCGCGACCCTGGCCGAGGTCTGCGCATCGTTGCGCGGCGGCGCCGAGGTGCTCGAAGCGCTGGAAGAAATGGGCGTGCACTTCAATCCGATGGAAGCCAAGTCGGCGCTGCGTGCCGGCGAGATGCACCGTCGCCACCGCCAGCGCAGTGGCAGCCGCCGCAGCCTGGACGAATTCATGGTCGGCGCCCACGCACTGTTGCAGTGCGATGGCCTGATCACCTGGAACGACACGTTTTACCGCGACTACTTCAAGGGCCTGAAGCTGATCGTGCCGCACGCCTGAGCCCACTTTGATTTTTCAACCTACGCATTACCCGGGAGTTGTCATGTTGGAAGCCTACCGCCACCACGTCGCCGAGCGCGCTGCGCTTGGCATCCCGCCGCTGCCGCTGAGCGCGCAGCAGACGGCCGATGTCATCGAACTGCTGAAGAACCCGCCGCAGGGCGAGGCCGAGTTCCTGCTCGACCTGCTGACCCACCGCGTGCCGGCCGGCGTCGATGACGCGGCCAAGGTCAAGGCCTCGTACCTGGCGGCGATCGCCCTGGGCAGCGAGCAGAACCCGCTGATCAGCCGCGAGCGTGCCACCGAACTGCTGGGCACCATGCTCGGTGGCTACAACGTCGCGCCGCTGGTGCAGCTGCTGGACGACGCCAGCGTCGGCACCATCGCCGCCAACGGCCTGAAGAAGACCCTGCTGGTGTTCGATGCCTTCCACGATGTGCAGGAAAAGGCCAAGGCCGGCAACGCCAACGCCCAGGCCGTGCTGCAGAGCTGGGCCGATGCCGAGTGGTTCACCAGCAACCCGGAAGTGCCGCAGAGCCTGACCGTCACCGTGTTCAAGGTGCCGGGCGAGACCAACACCGACGACCTGTCGCCGGCGCCGGACGCGACCACCCGCCCGGACATCCCGATGCACGCCCTGGCGATGCTGAAGAACAAGCGCGACGATGCGCCGTTCACCCCGGAAGAAGACGGCAAGCGCGGCCCGATCCAGCAGATCCTGTCGCTGAAGGACAAGGGTCACCTGGTTGCCTACGTCGGCGACGTGGTCGGCACCGGTTCCTCGCGCAAGTCGGCCACCAACAGCGTGCTGTGGTGGACCGGCGATGACATTCCGTTCATCCCGAACAAGCGTGCCGGTGGCGTCTGCCTGGGTTCGAAGATCGCCCCGATCTTCTACAACACCATGGAAGATGCCGGTGCACTGCCGATTGAGCTGGACGTGTCGAAGATGGAGCACGGCGATGTGGTCGAGCTGCGTCCGTACGAAGGCAAGGCGCTGAAGAACGGCGAAGTGATTGCCGAGTTCCAGGTCAAGTCCGAAGTGCTGTTCGACGAAGTGCGCGCCGGTGGCCGCATTCCGCTGATCATCGGCCGTGGCCTGACCGGCAAGGCGCGCGAAGCGCTGGGCCTGGCCCCGACCGACCTGTTCCGCCTGCCGGTGCAGCCGGTCGATACCGGCAAGGGCTTCTCGCTGGCGCAGAAGATGGTCGGCCGCGCCTGTGGCCTGCCGGAAGGCCAGGGCATGCGCCCGGGCACCTACTGCGAACCGAAGATGACCTCGGTCGGCTCGCAGGACACCACCGGCCCGATGACCCGTGACGAACTGAAGGACCTGGCCTGCCTGGGCTTCTCGGCCGACCTGGTGATGCAGTCGTTCTGCCACACCGCCGCTTATCCGAAGCCGGTGGACGTGAAGACCCACCACACCCTGCCGGAGTTCATCTCTACCCGTGGCGGCATCTCGCTGCGCCCGGGCGACGGCGTGATCCACAGCTGGCTCAACCGCATGCTGCTGCCGGATACCGTCGGCACCGGTGGTGACTCGCACACCCGTTTCCCGGTGGGTATTTCGTTCCCGGCCGGTTCGGGCCTGGTTGCCTTCGCCGCCGCCACCGGCGTGATGCCGCTGGACATGCCGGAGTCGGTGCTGGTGCGCTTCAAGGGCAAGATGCAGCCGGGCGTGACCCTGCGTGACCTGGTCAACGCGATCCCGCTGTACGCGATCAAGTCGGGCCTGCTGACCGTGGCCAAGGCTGGCAAGAAGAACATCTTCTCCGGCCGCATCCTGGAAATCGAAGGCCTGCCGGAGCTGAAGGTCGAACAGGCGTTCGAACTGTCCGACGCCTCGGCCGAGCGTTCGGCGGCCGGTTGCTCGGTGCGCCTGAACAAGGAACCGATCATCGAGTACCTCAACAGCAACATCACCCTGCTGAAGTGGATGATCGCCGAGGGTTACCAGGATCCGCGCTCGCTGCAGCGCCGTATCGAGAAGATGGAAGCGTGGCTGGCCAACCCGGAGCTGCTGGAGCCGGATGCCGACGCCGAGTACGCCGCCGTCATCGAGATCGACCTGGCCGACATCCACGAGCCGATCGTGGCCTGCCCGAACGACCCGGACGACGTGAAGACCCTGTCCGAAGTGGCCGGCGCCAAGATCGACGAAGTGTTCATCGGTTCGTGCATGACCAACATTGGTCACTTCCGCGCGGCTGCCAAGCTGCTGGAAGGCAAGCGTGACCTGCCGACCCGCCTGTGGGTGGCCCCGCCGACCAAGATGGATGCTTCCGAGCTGACCAAGGAAGGCGTGTACGGCACCTTCGGCGCTACCGGCGCACGCATGGAAATGCCGGGCTGCTCGCTGTGCATGGGCAACCAGGCGCAGATCCGCGAAGGTTCCACCGCGATGTCGACCTCGACCCGCAACTTCCCGAACCGCCTGGGCCGCAACACCAACGTGTACCTGGGTTCGGCGGAACTGGCGGCGATCTGCTCGCGCCTGGGCCGCATCCCGACCAAGGAGGAGTACATGGCGGACATCGGCGTGATCAACGCCAATGGTGCGGAGATCTACCGCTACATGAACTTCGACCAGATCGAGGAATACCAGGACGTGGCCAAGACGGTTGCTGCCTGAGGGTAGTGCCGGCCAGTGGCCGGCATCCCGTTGAAACGAAGAACCCCCGGTGAAAGCCGGGGGTTTTTTGTGTGTGCCGGGCCAGGTGGCCTAGCCCATGCGCATCGCCGTCCGGGCCTGCTCCTGGACGTGGTCTTGCTGGGCAACCTGCTGTGCCTGCGACATCTGTTCGACCTTGGCGAGCGACTGCTCCACGGGCGTATTGACGGCGTCGCTGATCGCGACCGAAGACCGCAGGTGTGCCGGATTGTCGAGCGCTCCCTGCACAACGAACATGCGAGGGCCCGAGCCGTCGCTGGGTGGATTGCCCAGGACCACATGATCGACGCGTTCCAGGCCACTGCTCTTGGCCGCTGCCAGCAGGCTGGCCGTCATCCGCTCACTGGTGTCATCGAAGCTGCGCCCGTGCCTGGCATCCACGGCGGATACACCGTCGCGAATCTGCCGGTAGAGAGGTTGGTCTGGGTGGCCTTCCTTCCTGGGATCCAGGCCTGCCCTGTCCAGGGTGGATTCGATGCTCTCCTGCAACGGGTTCCTGGGAGAGAAGCCGGGATTGCCGAGGGAGGGCGAGCCCTGGTCGGTTGCATCCTGGGTCAGTTGCTCCCCAGGCTTGAGCGCATTGCGGGCCTGCGCCGCGGCTTCAGCTTCGTGGCGGGCATGCGCACCAGCTTCCTCCGTGCCGCGCAGGTAATTGACCCCGTCGCGCAGCAGACCCGGTCCACCGCCGACAAGCACGGTCGCCGCCGCGCGCAGCTGATGAACATCACTGCGGTAGTCGGCAATCCGGCGCAGGTCTTCAGGATCCGTGATCCGGGCTTCGGGGTTGTCCAGTACAGACTGCACCGGACCCTTGTCGGTCATGCGATCAAGGAAATGAACCAATCGATGGGAGTCACCCAACTGGACCGCCACGGCGGCGGACATGACATGACCGCTCTTCATCCCAAGCGTTCCGAGCGAGGCGATGCGCTGGCCCTGCTCGGCGTTGCGCAGGACCTCCAGTTCCCTGGGCAGCGCGTACATCTCGACCTTGCCGTAATGAGGGCCGCCCGCACTGACCAGGTCGCCTGCCATCACATGGTTGGTGAAGGGCGCCGCATTGGCCGGCTGGCCTTCAGGGAGGCGATACGCCAGCCCGGCGGCACCGTAAGGATTGAATGCGTCGCCGGGGAGGTTGTAGTGATGGGCGGTGATCTGCGCGAGGGCGCCGCCGAGGGAGTGGCCGGTAACGGATACCTGGCCATATCCATTTGCGTCAGCCAGCTCGATTGCCTGCTTTGTCAGCGCGAGGGCATCATCAATCTGTGCGTTGATTCTGGCGGTGACCATCGCCGCATCGATGCCGCCGTCAATCAGAGGCTGGCGATCAAATTCGGTACCGCGATGGGTGACGATTACTTCTTTGGATTCGAGATTATGGTAAATGACGCCTTGGTAGCCGGTGGCGGAGTTTAGGCTGGCCAATACACGATATTCCGTCCCGGCAATGGTAACAATGGCCTTGGGCTCAGGGAGCGGATCCTTGTAGACATGATCTGAGAGGGCTGCATTTGCTCCAGGATTCATTGGGCTGTTCCTTCAGTCCGCGTGGAGATTTCGATTGGGAAGTAATTCTTTCGCTTATCTGGAGACATCTTCTCGTACCAAGTCGAAGGCTCGGTAGGCGTCCACTCTGGCGATCCCCCTGAAGTCATGGGGCGTAAGGCGCGATGTACGTAGGTAGTAGAGAGTTTCTCGGTTTCAAGCTTTGTGAATGAAGTCCATGCGGTTGCTTGGATAGGTCGATCATCGATGATGAAGGCGAATGAAGCTTCCACGAGCACGGGTGTCCAAGTGCACGGGCCGCGACCGTAATAATCGGCAACTTCCATGCCGTCGTTGAATACAGCACTGCTGAACTCAGTAGCATTGAGGCGTTGTGCCTGAAGCTCAACCTTGTGCTGATTCGGCTCGTACTGCACCCCCTCCCAATTGTTGACCGGAGGGAGACAGAGTGGGTCTATCTCATACGTGACGAAGACCGAAGGAACGGGGACATCCACGGGTGCATCGTGGACCCGAATCACAATCGGCAGCGCATCCTTGGGCGCAGGATTCTCGCGATAGACCGGGAACGAGCGTTCCTTGTTGCAGCCCGGAACGGCCAGTGTGATCAAAGCGATCAACGCAACATGAGCAAGGCTGGGGGCGGGTTTCAGCATGAGCGGTCCATGTCGCTGATCAAGGTTTTGCGGGGTGCGGCGACACCATGAAGGGCACCTCGGGGCAAATACGACGGATTGCGTATGTCATGCCGGCTGCACCCCGGTACTCCATCCTTGTGTGCCGGTGCCACGGGGCGTTGCGGCGTATCGTTCATCGGCGTTCCATTGCTCTGCGATGTCTGACTATACGACCCGGTGTAGCTGTACTCCAAGGCCGAGGTGCAGCGCCGGGGGCGTTCCGTGGGACGCCGCCCAGCATCCTGCCGCTTGCTAGCAGGCAACGTGCAGCGACTGCTGCAACCATGCATCAAGGTGCACGCTGGCGAATGCCGGATTCTCCAGCGTGGAGATATGGCCAGCATCGGGGATCGATTGCAGCCGGCAGCCGATCTGGTCCGCCATCTGCCGCGCTTCGGTCAGGGGGCGTGGGAGGTCGTGTTCGCCACTCAGGATCAACGTTGTTTCCCGGTCCAGATCCTTCAACGCACCCAGCCGATCCGGGCGGCCGAAGATCAGGCGGCCGAGCGGCACCACCGCGTTCAGCAGGCGCTCGCGGGGCCAGGACAGCAGCCGTTGCCGGAACAGCAACCGGATCGGATCGTCGGTGGCGATGCCCGGGCGGAAGAACAGCGGCACGATCTGTTCGGCCATGGCTTCGGGGATGCAGCCCAGCTGTTCGATCATGTCGAGCATGCCGAAGTAGCGTTGCCGGGAGGCCTCCGGTTCCGCACCGAGATAGGTATCCATCAGGATCAGCGAACGGACCTGATCGGGACGTTGCAGCGCCAGTTCCGCCGCCCACATGCCACCCACCGAGAGCCCTGCCATTGCGTACTGCCCGATGCCCAGCGCATCCAGCAGTCGGCCTACTTCATGGGCGAGGCACGCCGGGGTAGTGAAGGCTGCTGACAGGGGCAGATCGTTGTCGTGGCCGGGGAGCTCCGGGATGATCAGGCGATAGCGCCGCGACAGCAGCTCGATCTGCGGTGCCCACATGGAGCGGCCCCAGAGATAGCTGCCGCCAAGGACGATGGGAAAGCCGGTGCCGATATCGTGATGGGTGAGAAGGGGCAAGGAGGTGCTCCATGGAAGGGAGCCTCACGCTGCGGGGGGCAGGGGACGAACGTCCAATGTGGGGAATCGACAGGGATCCATCCTGGGGCACAAACGAGGTGAGTGCGTCACGCATGTGCGCAAGCAGCACTGTTGAAACATCGTTGTCCGGCGTTGCTGCAAGGTCGAACGGGTTGAATGCGACGTCTGTCGGTTGTTTTCAGCCGGGTGCGGAGCGGAGCAAAGGCTCAGCCCCGCAGCAGTCCCATCACCCGCGGGCCAGTGCCAGCAACCGCTCGGCGATCCGTTCCAGCGGCACCTGCTCCTCGGCCGCGCCCAGCTTGAAGGCGGCCCCGGGCATGCCCCAGACCACGCTGGTGGCCTCGTCCTGCACCAGCGTGGGTGCGCCGGCCTGGCGCATTTCCAGCAGGCCGCGTGCGCCGTCATCGCCCATGCCGGTGAGGATGGCGCCGATGGCATTGCCGCCCGCGTTCTGTGCGACCGAGCGGAACAGTACATCGACCGCTGGCTTGTGCCGGTTCACCGCCGGGCCATCGTCGACCCGGCAGCGCCAGCGTGCACCGTCGCGGATGATCCGCAGGTGCTTGCCGCCGGGCGGCAGGTAGGCATGGCCGGGCAGCACGGCTTCGCCGTCGCTGGCCTCGCGCACGGCCATCGCCGAGTGGCGGTCCAGGCGTTCGGCGAAGGCGCTGCTGAAGCTGGCCGGCAGGTGCTGGGTCATCACCACGGCGGGCGCGTCGGCCGGCATGCCTTCCAACACCACGCGCAGCGCTTCGGTGCCACCGGCGGACGAGCCGATCGCGATCAGCCGGTCGGTGGTGCGGAACTGCGGTGCGGCGGGGCGCATCGCTGGCGCGGCGTCCAGCATGAGCTTCGCCGTTGCCGCACGCACCAGCGGGCGAACACGCGAACGGGCTGCCATCTTGACCTTGGCGATGATTTCGTCGGCGTAGGCCTGCAGGCCGCGCGCTACGTCCAGCTTCGGCTTGGAGACGAAATCCACTGCACCCAAGGCCAGCGCCTGCAGGGTGGTGTCGGCGCCGCGCTCGGTCAGCGAGGAGATCATCACCACCGGCAATGGATGCAGTCGCATCAGGTTTTCCAGGAAGGCCAGGCCATCCATGCGCGGCATTTCCACGTCCAGGGTGATCACGTCCGGGGACAGGCGCTTTATCTTCTCGCGTGCCAGCAGCGGGTCGGCGGCGGTACCGACCACATCGATGGATGGATCGCTGGACAGGATTTCCGTGAGCATCTGGCGCACGACGGCCGAGTCGTCGACGATCAGGACCCGGCAGGGGGCGTTGCCGGTCAGGGTCATTCGAACAGCTCCACGCCACCGGTGACCGGGGCCTTGGACAGGCGTGCGCGTACGGCCGATTCGGTCGCGGCGACTTCGGCTTCGTGGGCATGTGGCAGGCGCTGAACGACCACGCGGCCGGTATCGGCGAAGAACCAGATCTTGCGCGGATGGATGCCGCACAGGTCCTCGGCAATGATCGGGATATGCTCGGCCTGCAGGTATTGGCGCACGAATTCGGCGTTGCGGGTGCCGACCGGGTTGCTGGTGAAGCCCTTGAGCACGTTGGCGCCGCCGAACACCTTGGCTTCGATGCGCTTGCGGTGGGCGCCACGCTTGAGCATGTCGTTGATCAGAAGTTCCATCGCGTAACTGCCGTAGCGTGCAGGTGCGCCGTCGCCGGCGTTGCCCTCGGGCAGCAGGAAATGGTTCATGCCACCGATCTTCAGCACCGGGTCGCGCAGGCAGGCCGCCACGCAGGAACCCAGCGTGGTGGTCAGCGCAGTGGTGTCATCGACCACCAGGTACTGGGTCGGCAGCAGCTTGGCAGCGATGGTCTGGAAGCGTGCATCCTGGTAGCGCATGACATCATCGGTACGCAATGAAGCATTCATGCGCCGGCCTTTGCCGCACGGCGGTACAGGGTGCGTCCGCAGGGCTGGATGAGGTCGGCGGCGTGCAGGTAGTTCTCCGAGTGGCCGGTGTAGAGCAGGCCGTCGTCGGCCAGGTGCTGCACCAGGCGGCCGAGGATGGCGCGCTGGGTCGGCTTGTCGAAGTAGATCATCACGTTGCGGCAGAACAGCGCGTCGAACGGGCCGCCGACGTCGTAGCGCGGCGCGAGCAGGTTCAGCGGACGGAACTCGATCAGCTCGCGCAGTGCGGGCAGCACGCGGCACTGGCCCTCGTTGGGGCCGCTGCCGCGCTGGAAGTAGCGGCGGCGCAGATCCGGGTCGAGGCTGGTGACGCGATCGATGTTGTAGACGCCGCGACCGGCGGTGGCCAGCACCTGCGTATCGACGTCGGTGGCGATGATGCGCACCGGTGGCTTCAGCGTGCCGAAGGCCTCGCAGGCAGTGATTGCCATCGAGTAGGGCTCTTCGCCGGTGGATGCCGCGCACGACCACAACAGCAGCGGCGTGCGGCCGGAGCGCTGCTGCAGCTCCTCGCGCAGCTTGTCGAAGTGGTGCGGCTCGCGGAAGAACGAGGTCAGGTTGGTGGTCAGCGCATTGGTGAACGCCTGCCACTCGTCGCCGTCTTCCTGCTCCAGATGGTCCAGGTACTGTTGGAAGCTGCGCATGCCCAGCGTGCGCAGGCGGCGCGACAGGCGGCCATAGACCATGTCGCGCTTTGCCGGCGCGAGGGCGATGCCCACGCGCTGGTAGATCAGGTCGCACACGCGGCGGAAATCACGGTCGGCGAACTCGAATTCGCGCGGGCCGGTAACGATGGGAGTAGGACTTTGCACGGGGGACGTGTCCATCGGCGAGGGCGGTGGCCGCAGCCACCGCGGGTGGGTCTCAGAATTCCTGCCAGTCGCTGTCGCTGGCGACGAAGGCGCTGGCATTGCTGCTGCGGCGGACCGGAGCGGGCGTACTGGCCGGCTGCGGACGTGCGACGGTGGTGACACGGGCCGGTTCGACGCGCGCGGCCACGGCCTTCACTGCGGCCGAGACCTGGTTGTCGAGGCGGAAGATCGCCACGGCATCGGCCAGCTGCGCGGCCTGGTCTTCCATCGCACGTGCGGCGGCGGTGGCTTCCTCCACCAGCGCGGCATTCTGCTGGGTGGTTTCGTCCATCTGCACCACGGTCTGGTTGACCTGCTCGATGCCGGCCGACTGTTCCTGCGAGGCCGCGGAGATCTCGGCCATGATGTCGGTCACCCGCTGCACCGAGGCGACGATCTCGCCCATGGTGCTGCCGGCCTGGTGGACCAGGCTGGAACCTTCGGCGACCTTGCCGACGGAGTCGTCGATCAGGCCCTTGATCTCCTTGGCGGCGGCAGCCGAGCGCTGGGCGAGGGTACGCACTTCGCTGGCGACCACGGCGAAGCCGCGGCCCTGTTCACCGGCACGGGCGGCTTCCACCGCGGCATTCAGCGCCAGGATGTTGGTCTGGAAGGCGATACCGTCGATGACGCTGATGATCTCGGCGATCTTCTTCGACGAGGCTTCGATGGCCGACATGGTAGTGACCACTTGGCCGACCACGTCACCGCCCTGCGAGGCGACGCCATGCGCGCCGATCGCGAGCTGGTTGGCCTGGCGTGCATGCTCGGCGTTCTGGCGCACGGTGGAGGTCAGTTCCTCCATCGAAGCAGCGGTTTCTTCCAGGTTGGCGGCCTGCTGCTCGGTACGGCGCGACAGGTCGCTGTTGCCGGAGGCGATCTCGCCGGCGGCGAGGGTGATGCTGCCGGCGCTGGCCTGGATCTGGCCGACGATCTGGGTCAGCTGCGCGACGGTGGTGTTGGCGTCGTCACGCATGCGGGCGAACACGCCCTGGTAGTCGCCGTGCATGCGCGCGGTCAGGTCACCCTCGGCGATGGCCGACAGCAGCTGCGAGAGCTTGCCGAGGTTGTCATCGCTGACCGCCATCATGGCGTTGAGGTTTTCCAGCATCAGGCGGAAATCGTGATCGAAGCGCTGCGCATCGCCACGGCGGCTGAAGTCACCGGCCGCGGCGGCGCTGGCCAGCTGCTTGATCTCGGCGTTGATGCGGCCGAGGTTGGCCTTGACCGTATCGACGGTGGTGGTCATCGCGGCCTTTTCGCCCGGGTAGCGCGCGATGTCGCGGCTGAGATCGCCGACCGCGTACTGCTGTACCACGTCCAGCACGTCGTGCAGGGTCTGCACATGGCCGCCAACCAAGGCATTGGTTTCCTGCACCATCAGCCCGTACTCGCCGGGGAAGGCGCTGGCGTCGATGCGGTAGCTCAGTTCGCCACCGTCGTGGCGGCGCGCCATTTCGCGCTGGCCGGTGATGACCGCATGCAGCTGCTGCTGCATGCCGGCCATGGCCTCCAGCAGGCGGCCGGTTTCGTCGTGCGGCTGCGGGCCGATGTGGCTGTCCAGCTTGCCGCCGGCGATGCCTTCGGCCACGGCGGTGGCCTGCTTCAGCGGTACAGCAATACGGTTGCCGATGACCCAGCTCAGGGCCAGCACGATCAGCACCAGCACGCCACCGGAGACCGCCATGATGGCGGTGAACACCAGCGCCTGCTTCTGCACGTCGTCCATGTAGACGCCGCTGCTGACCACCCAGTTCCAGGGCGCGAACAGGCCGGCGTAGGCGACCTTCTCGACCACGCCCTCGCTGCCCGGCTTGGCCCAGCGGTAGTTGACGAAGCCACCACCGGCCTTGGCAGCTTCAACCTGGTCGTAGTAGATGCGCACGCCGTCGTCGGTGCGGAAGTCCTTCATGTCCTTGCCGACCAGATCCTTGCGGAACGGGTGCATCAGCAGGCGGTAGCCGGTGTCGTAGATGTTGAAGTAATACGCATCGTTATCGGCGCGCATCACTTCCAGCGCCTGCAGGGCGGCGGCCTTGGCAGCGTCCTCGCTGAGCTCGCCGGTACCGGCCAGGCGATGGTAGTGCTGCAGGATGCCGTAGCTCAGTTCGACCTGGGTCTTCAGTGCGGTCTTGCGGGTTTCGGTGAGGTCCAGGTACTGCATGCGGGCGGCGATCACCGAGAGCGCGATCACGCCGAGCGCGATGAGCAGCGTCAGCAGGTTGAGCTTGCGCCGGACGGAAAGATTGCGGAAGTAGTGTTGCCAGCGATGCAGGAGATTCATCGAGCAGGACCAGGTCGAAGCGGGCGGGCGGCGCCGAGCCGGTCAGCGGCGGGATACGCCGTGACAACCCCGTTATCGGCCGCGCGGGCGGGGGATTGAGGTGCGGTGTCCGAACGTATTCAGGTTTCCTTGCAGCGGCGGCTGCGGCGCTGCCTGCGGCAGGCTTTTGAAGCAACAGCAGCGGCAACGGCAACGGCAGGTCATGGCGATGGGTTGCTACGGATTGGCCGGGTCGGGGTGGGCAGGCAGGACACGCCGTGAACCCATCCATGGGGGCTCGATGGCGCCATCCATGGCGCCAACGGTCCTGCCTACCCACCCCGACCCGGCCCGCCAAGGTTTCACTTCGGCGGACGGCAAGAGCGTTGGGTTTCCAGGTGGAAAGAGGGGTCAGATCCGTTTTCCTGCGGAAAACGGATCTGACCCCGGAAGCGACCAGGCTTCTGCTTTTTGCTCTTCTTTCTTCAATCCGGGGTGGACGCGCACGGAAACTGTCCGTGGCCGGGAGGGTGGGTTGCGCAGGGGCGTAAGCGCCATGGATGGCGCGCCCGAGCCTACAAGGACGTATTCACGGCGTCCCCTGCGCAATCCACCCTCCCGGCCAAATCTCAGCAGCCCAGCTTTTCGACCGACCACCCCGAGGGGCTCCGCCGTTGGCTGATATCCAGATACCCCGTAAACGAAAACGCCCCAGCGCAGGGCCGGGGCGTCCTCGTACGTCAGGTCAGGCGGGCATCAGAACTCCTGCCAGTCTCCATCAGCCAGCTCGGTGGCCATCGGGCGACCACCCGCCGTGCGGCGGGCCGGCGGGGCAGCCGGAGCCGGTGCGACCGGTGCGGCAGCACGCGGGACCGGGGCAGCGGCGCGCGACGGGGCGGCCACGGTCTCGGCTTCGTCCACCACGAAGATCGACACGGCCTCGCTGAGGTGGCCGGCCTGTTCTTCCATCGCACGTGCGGCGGCGGTGGCTTCCTCCACCAGCGCGGCGTTCTGCTGGGTGGTTTCGTCCATCTGCACCACGGTCTGGTTGACCTGCTCGATGCCGGCCGACTGTTCCTGCGAGGCCGCGGAGATCTCGGCCATGATGTCGGTCACGCGCTGCACCGAGGCGACGATCTCACCCATGGTGGCGCCGGCCTTGTGCACCAGCGCCGAGCCATCGTTGACCTTGCCGACCGAATCATCGATCAGCCCCTTGATCTCCTTGGCGGCAGCGGCCGAGCGCTGGGCGAGGGTACGCACTTCGCTGGCGACCACGGCGAAGCCGCGGCCCTGTTCACCGGCACGGGCGGCTTCCACCGCCGCGTTCAAAGCCAGGATGTTGGTCTGGAAGGCGATGCCGTCGATGACGCTGATGATCTCGGCGATCTTCTTCGACGAGGCTTCGATGGCCGACATGGTGGTGACCACCTGGCCGACTACTTCGCCGCCCTGCGAGGCGACGCCATGCGCGCCGATCGCGAGCTGGTTGGCCTGGCGGGCGTGTTCGGCGTTCTGGCGCACGGTGGAGGTCAGTTCCTCCATCGAAGCAGCGGTTTCTTCCAGGTTGGCCGCCTGCTGCTCGGTACGGCGCGACAGGTCGCTGTTGCCGGAGGCGATCTCGCCGGCCGCCGAACTGATCGCGCGGCTGGATTGCTTGATGCGGGTGACGATCTCGCTAAGCTGTGCGGCGGTGGCGTTGGCATCGTCGCGCATGCGGGCGAACACGCCCTGGTAGTCGCCGTGCATGCGCACGGTCAGGTCACCCTGCGACAGTGCGGCCAGCAGGCCGGAGATCTGTTCGATGCTGCCGGCGTTGGCGTCCAGCAGGCCGTTGATCTGCTGGGCCAGCTGCAGGAAGAAGCCCTCCTTGTCGCTGGCATCGATGCGGCCGGACAGGTCACCGGCGGCGGCCTGGGCGATCACGCGCGCCACTTCGGCTTCCACCTGCGCTTCCTGGGTACGGTCGCGCCATTCCACCACGTAGCCGACGGTGTCGCCGCCTTCATTGCGGATGGTCGAAACCACCTGGGCGAACTGGGCATCGCCGTACTGCATCGGGCGACGGGCCACGCCGTGTGCCTTCAGGTTGCCCAGCAGGACCTGGTCCATCTCGCCGCGGTGTTCAAGCACGGTGACCGGCTTGCCGATCAGCGAGGCCTGCGCATCGAAGTCCGGCAGGTCACGGCGCACTTCGTCCTGGTACTGGCTCAGGGTCTGCTGCAGGGCGCGGTTGCTGTAGACGATGGTGTTGCTGGTGTCGGTCAGGTAGACGCCGGTCGAGCTGTAATCCAATGCCGTGCGGATGCGCAGGTTCTCGCGCGCCACGGCCTGGTCGGTTTCAATGCGCTCGCGCAGGTCGCGCTGCATGCGCTGCATGGCCTGCATCAGTTCACCCACTTCATCCTGGCGGCTGACGTCGATGTGGCCATCGAGCTTGCCGCCGGCGACGTCGTTGGCAACCGATACGGCGCCGCGCACGCTGCCGACCAGGGCGCGGGCGAACAGCCAGACCAGCACCAGGCCGAGCGCGGCGCCGCCCAGCAGGGCGATCACGGTCAGCACGGCCGAGGCGGAGTAGGTGGATTCGGCCTCCTCGCGCGACGCGCGGGCGAGGCGGTTGTCTTCGGCGATCAGTGCTTCCAGCGCCGATGCGGCCTTGCGGTGCTTGGTGCGGGTCTCGCCGACGAAGGTATCGATGGCATCGTCGGGCAGGTCCAGTTCCAGCATCTCGGTGACGCTGTCATAGGAGGCCAGGGCGTCCTTCCACTCCTTGGCGAAGGTGTCGAACAGCTTCTTCTGTTGTGCGTTGTCGACCAGCTTCGGATAGTCCTTGATCGACTTTTCCATGCTGGTACGCAGGTCGACGGTCTGCTTGCGTGCATCGGCCTTGACGTCGTCGCTGGCGCGGATCAGCTGCTGGTAGGCGGCGTTGCGGTATTCCCCCAGCATGCCGCGCATCTCGCCGGCCATGCGGATGCTCTCCATGCGAGAACCCGCCAGCTCGGTGGTGACGTTGTTCAGCGAGTGCAGGCCGCGATAGGCGACGATGCCCTGCAGCAGCATCACCAGCAGGAGGACACCGAAGGTCAGCAGCAGCTTCGGCATCAGTTTCAGGTTGTTGATCCACGGCATGGGCGTTGCGAGCTCCTAAGGCAGACGCGCCCGGGCATCGGGCCCGGTTGCAGCAGAAACCACGCCGGCACGAGGTGCGGCGTGGTTCGACGGACAGCGGATTACTTGATGTTGGCCAGCTTCAGTCCAGCCGGCGAGCTGACTTCGATTTCCGCGCGCGAGGCGTCGCGCTGGATCTTGCCGATCACGCAGACGGTCTTGCCTTCCAGGGTTTCCAGCGGGAAGGAGAACTTGCCGCGGTTCTCACCGGCGATGCGGGCCGAGAAGGTATGGCGCGGGAAGGCGCCGCCCATGTACAGGAAGGTCGGCTGGCCTTCGGAACCTTCTGCGTAGCGGGCCTTTTCGACCTTGCCACAGACCATGCCGTCCTTGCCGACCGAACGCGGCGCCAGTTCCGGCGGGATCATGTCGGCCGACTGGGCGAACGCGGAGGCGGCGGTGGTGGCCAGGACAGCGGCCGAAACGAACGCAAGCAGGGACTTCATCGAGGGGTATCTCCGGGGATGGTAACGGTCGGGCCGGTCATGCGCGCTCCTGCGCGACCGGCGTCTGTCCCCCTATCGGCATCGCCGGGGGGAACTGAAGGGTTTTGTGACTGGAACGTGAAGCAGTTCCGTTTGCTCAGGCAGCGGCGTCTTCGGCGAGGCTGGCCTGGCCCATGTCGGCGCTGTCGAGCAGGGTCTCGATGTCCAGCAGGATCAGCATGCGATCGTCGTGGGTACCGATGCCGGAGATGAAACGGGTGTCGACGGCAGCGCCGAATTCGGGGGTCGGGCGGATCTGTTCGGCCGACAGCGGGATCACGTCGGAGACGCTGTCGACGACGATGCCGACCACGCGGTCTTCCACGTTCAGCACGATCATCACGGTGAAGGCGTCGTAGCGGGCGTTGTCCAGGCGCAGCTTCAGGCGCAGGTCGATGACGGGCACGATGGTGCCGCGCAGGTTGATGACGCCCTTGATGTAGTCCGGGGCATCCGGCACGCGGGTGACGGCGTCGTAGCCGCGGATTTCCTGTACCTTGAGGATGTCCACGCCGTAGTGCTCGGCACCGAGGGTGAAGCTGAGGAATTCGCCACCGGCGCTGGCGGCGGAGCTGGTCTTGTCGTTCATCGAGGGGTCCTGGTTCTGCCGGAAGTCCCGGTGTCAGGCTCGATATCGGCCCCGCTGGGGGGGACTTTAGGTGCCGGGGAAGGCATCCACGCATGGCGTGGATCTACCGGGGAGGGTGCGTGGATGGGGTCAGATCCCTTTTCAGGGAAAAGGGATCTGACCCCGGTATACGTTCCAGGGTTGCCGGCCAGCGGCCGGCACTGCCGGTGGGACGGCCTCAGAGCTCGCCGTTGCGGCGTGCCTTGCGCTGGCGGTCGATGCGGAAGATGTAACGCTGGATGGCGCTGTCGGCGCCGCGCGGCAGGCTTTCAAAGCGCATGCCCACGCGCTTGACCTCGATGCCATTGGGCTGGCGCTGCGGCAGCAGGTTGCAGACCACCAGTTCGATGTCCAGGTCGGGGCCGTCGGGCAGCGACAACCGCGCCGGATAGCGCTTCTGCAGGCCGAACACCGTGCAGTCGTTGGGAACCACTACGGCCAGGCCGCCGCCGCTGATGTCCACCACGCGCATCGACAAGGCCTCGGCCCGCGCTTCGCCGGGGGGCAGCAGCAGGTGCGGCGAGTCGGTGACCGGTGTCTCCAGCCGGTACAGTTCGCGGCGCTGCAGGTGCACCAGTTCGTGCGGCAACGGAGCACGGAAGGCGACGTGGCCGTCGTTGTCCACGCGCTGCAGTTCGTGCAGGCGGAACCGCACCAGCACGCGTTCGAGCTGGGCGAAGCACAGCAGGTGGTCGGCCTGTTCGGCGGCGCGGTTGGAGGCTTCCTGCGGGCTGCCATCGAGCAGCAGGTAGTCCTCGTCCTCGTCGAGATCAAGCAACGCGGTAGGGAACGAGCGGTCGCGGCCGTCGATATGCGCATTGATCAGTGATCGCTGGTCGATCAGCGATCGCAGCAGCTGGCGCAGCTGGCGCGGGTTGCGGACCAGGAAGCGTTCGTCGGCGGCATCAGCCGCGTGGACATCATGCACTGCAGTGTCGTTGCCGTCGGACATGGAATCTACGGTCAGGGGCGGGCGCCAGCACGCGTTGGCGCGAGGCTCAATGGGGATATCGGCCTCTGCACCGGATTATGAAGTGAGAATCACATCACTTTCCATGCGTAAGGGGTCAGATCCCTTTCCTGCGGGAAAGGGATCTGACCCCGGGTACATCAGAACTCCTGCCAGTCGCCGTCGGCGGCCAGTGCCGGTTGCGCTGCCGATGCACGTAGCGGGCGTGCGGGGGCGGGCCTGGCAGCCGGCGCTGCCGCTGCGACCTGGCGCGGTACCGGTGCCGCCAGCGGGCGGGCCGGGATGGCGGTGGTGCCCTGCGATGCCAGCCGGAAGCGGGCCACGGCTTCGCCCAGCTGCACGGCCTGGTCTTCCATCGCACGTGCGGCGGCGGTGGCTTCTTCCACCAGCGCGGCATTCTGCTGGGTGGTCTCGTCCATCTGCACCACGGTCTGGTTGACCTGCTCGATGCCGGCCGACTGTTCCTGCGAGGCCGCGGAGATCTCGGCCATGATGTCGGTCACCCGCTGCACCGAGGCGACGATCTCGCCCATGGTGCTGCCGGCCTGGTGGACCAGGCTGGAGCCTTCGGCGACCTTGCCGACGGAGTCGTCGATCAGGCCCTTGATCTCCTTGGCGGCGGCAGCCGAGCGCTGGGCGAGGGTACGCACTTCGCTGGCGACCACGGCGAAGCCGCGGCCCTGTTCACCGGCACGGGCGGCTTCCACCGCGGCATTCAGCGCCAGGATGTTGGTCTGGAAGGCGATGCCGTCGATGACGCTGATGATCTCGGCGATCTTCTTCGACGAGGCTTCGATGGCCGACATGGTGGTGACCACCTGGCCGACCACTTCGCCGCCCTGCGAGGCGACGCCATGCGCGCCGATCGCGAGCTGGTTGGCCTGGCGTGCATGCTCGGCGTTCTGGCGCACGGTGGAGGTCAGTTCCTCCATCGAAGCGGCGGTTTCTTCCAGGTTGGCGGCCTGCTGCTCGGTACGGCGCGACAGGTCGCTGTTGCCGGAGGCGATCTCGCCGGCGGCGAGGGTGATGCTGCCGGCGCTGGCCTGGATCTGGCCGACGATCTGGGTCAGCTGCGCGACGGTGGTGTTGGCGTCGTCCCGCATGCGCGCGAACACGCCGTTGAACTGGCCGTCCATGCGTGCGGTCAGGTCGCCGGCGGCGATCGACTGCAGCAGCTGCGAGAGCTGGCCGAGGTTGCCGTCGGCCACCTGCATCATGCTGTTGAGCTGTTCGATCATCACGCGGAAATCGTGATCGAAACGCTGCGCATCGCCGCGCTGGCTGAAGTCACCGGCAGCGGCTGCCGAGGCCAGCTGCTGGATCTGCGTGTTGATGGCCAACAGGCTGGCCTTGGCCGCATCCATCGACTCGTGCAGGATCGCACGGCTGCCCGGCAGGCGGCGTGCATCCGGGGTGAGGTTGCCGGTGGCGTACTGGTTGAGCACGTCGATGGCATCGCGGATCGCGTCGAGATGTTCGAAGATGACCGTGTTGATACCGCTGGCCAGCTGCCCGTAGACGCCCGGGAAGTCTTCCGGAATGCGATGGCTGATGTCCGGACCAGCGTGCATCTGCGCCATCAGCTGGGTCTGCTCGGAGAAGCGGCGCAGCATCGCGGTCATTTCGGTGGTGGCGGCGAGCATGCGGCCCGCCTCGTCCTTGCCGGTGCTCTGGGTGGTGACGCTGAGGTCGCCGCGTGCGACGGCCTGGATGGCGTTGACCGCCTTGCCGAGCGGCCCGACCACGGCGCGCGAGATGACCACCGCCAGGGTAGCGGCGACCACAACCAGCAATACGACGGCGGCAATGATCGCCAGCATGCTGTTGCGGTGGGTGGCATTGGCGTTGCCGATCTTGCCCTGCATCAGCGAGCTGCTGTACGCACCCAGTGCCTTGAGGTCTTCAAAGGCCTTGCGGCGCAGCGGACGCGACTGGTCGTCGGAGATCTGGCGTGCGACGACGCCATCACCGGCGGTGGCCGCTTCGCGCAGCTTGGCATTGGCTGCAAAGTAGCCATCGATGTCGGCCTGCACGGCGCGGTAGAGCTCCCGCTCCTTGGCACCGGCCGGCAGTTTGGCGTACGCGGCCAGCTGCTCGCGCACGACGGCGGCAGTGTCGTCCATTCGCTTGTTGTAGTCGGCCACCTTCTCGGGTTGGTCCAGCATGCTCAGCTGGGCCAGCTCATAGGTGCGGAACTCACCCAGCTGCGAGCGGACTTCGCCGAGGTACTGCACGGACGGAATATCGTTGGACGCCATGGCACTGAGCTGCGCGTTGGCCTCGCTCAGGCGCAGCAGGGCGAATGCGCCCAGCACGACGGTCATCAGGGTGGTGAGAGTAAACCCCACGGCCAGCTTGCGGGCGATGGGCAGATCGTGGAACCACTTCATGCAGGGTGCTCCAGGTGGGCAGGGCGCCGGCGTCGTTGCGTCGGCTGGGGGTGGTTGCAGAGCGAACGGGGGTGCCCGGTGGGGTTCGGTGACGGCCGTCAAAGCGAAATAGCGGCGCGGTTCGGATGGACTTTATGGACGCAGTTCACATTCGGATGCGTAGGGAGTGCAGCGCGAAAGTGCTGCAATGGCGGGCTGTCCGCTTCGGTGGCGTGGTTGCGAACGAAACCAGCGCGGCGACGGAGATCACGGAATGGGTTCGGGCGCGGATTGGGGTCAGATCCCTTTTGAAAGAAAAGGGATCTGACCCCAGCCACACATGGCCGGAGGGCGCGCAAACAAAAACCGCCGCCCCGAAGGGCGGCGGTCCAGTGCACGCATGCAGCGTGGATCAGGCGGCCTGCGGCATCCGCAGCGAACGCACCAGCCCGCCGATGTCGACGATCAGGGCCACGCGGCCATCGCCGAGGATGGTGGCACCGGATACCCCGCCGATGCGGCGGTAGTTGTTCTCGATGTTCTTCACCACCACCTGCTGCTGGCCGACCAGCTCGTCCACTTCCAGCGCGATCTTCTGGCCATCGCCTTCGACCACCACCACCAGCGATTCGCTGCCGGGTGCGCGGATGCCGTAGCCGTAGTACTCGCTCAGCGACAGGATCGGCAGGTACTCGCCACGCACGCGCAGCACGCGGCCTTCGCCGGCCATGCTGCGGATGTCCTCGGCCTGCGGCTGCAGCGCCTCAAGCACATAAGCAAGCGGCAGGATCAGGGTTTCACCCGCCACCGCCACGGTCATGCCATCGAGGATGGCCAGGGTCAGTGGCAGGCGGATCAGCGTGCGGGTGCCGGCGCCGAGGCTGCTTTCGATCTGCACCTCGCCCCCCAGTGCCTGGATGTTGCGGCGGACCACGTCCATGCCGACGCCACGCCCGGACAGGTCGGTCACTGCATCGGCAGTGGAGAAGCCCGGCTGGAAGATCAGGTCCCAGACCTGCGAATCGGTCGGGTTGTCCGGCACCGCCAGGCCGCGTTCGTGGGCCTTGGCCAGGATCTTGCCGCGGTCCAGGCCGCGACCGTCGTCGCTGACTTCGATGACGATGTGGCCGCCCTGGTGCGAGGCCGCCAGGGTGATCGTGCCGGTTTCGTCCTTGCCCGCACCGCGACGCACGTCGGGCATTTCCAGGCCGTGGTCGATCGAGTTGCGCACCAGGTGCACCAGCGGATCGGCGATCTTCTCGATCAGGCCCTTGTCCAGTTCGGTGCCTTCGCCGACGGTGCGCAGGCGCACCTGCTTGCCGAGGCGGCTGGACAGGTCGCGGACCAGGCGCGGGAAGCGGCGGAACACTGCATCGACCGGCAGCATGCGCACGCCGATCACCGCTTCCTGCAGGTCGCGGGTGTTGCGTTCAAGCTGGTCCAGGCCGGCGAACAGGCTCTCGGCGTGGACCGGATCCAGCGCGTGCGAGACCTGCTTGAGCATGGCCTGGGTGATGACCAGCTCGCCGACCAGATTGATCAGCGCATCGACCTTGTCGACGCTGACGCGAATGGAGGTTTCCGCTTCCTGGGCGGCGCCACCGCTGGCGGCAGGCGCGGCGGGAGCCGGCGGTGCTGCTGCCGCCGGAGCGGGAGCTGCTGTGGCCGGGGCCTGGGTAGCCAGGCTCGGTGGCGCGGCCGGACGGATGTCCAGCTCGCAGTCGTCCAGCACCCAGGCGAACGTGTCTTCGATCTTGCTGCGCGGCACCTTGCCGACCAGGCCCAGGTCCCACGCCAGGTGGGCTTCGAGTGGATCGAGCTGGGCGAAGCCCGGCAGGCGTTCCATGCGCGCGGCGACCTGCAGCGAACCGAGGTGTTCCAGTTCGCGGATGATGCGCAGCGGGTCGTTGCCGCTCATGAACAATGACGGCGCCGGGGTGAAGCCGATCTGCCAGGCTTCCGGGGTGTCGTCCAGCTTGGCTGCGGCGGCGGTCGGGACGCTGGTGGCGGCCTGGCCGGAGAGCACGGCTTCCAGGCGGGCCTTCACCGCAGCGACTGCGGCGGGATCGGCGGCCTGGCCATGTTCGGCTTCGCGCAGCAGGGCACGCAGCACGTCCACCGAGGACAGCATGGCGTCGACGGCGTGGCCTTCCAGTGCCCGCTTACCGGCGCGCAGCTCATCGAGCAACGTCTCCAGTACGTGGGTCAGGCCGGCGATCGCGTCGAAGCCGAAGGTGCCGGCGCCGCCCTTGATCGAGTGGGCAGCGCGGAACACCGAATTGATGATCTCCGCGTCCTGCTGCCCCGATTCCAGGGCCAGCAGGCCAGCCTCCATCGCGTCGAGGCCTTCGCGGCTCTCCTCGAAGAAGGTGGCGTGGAAGCGTTGCAGGTCCATGCTCATGGCAGTGGTGGTCCGGAAGCGAAGAGGGGGAGCGGTGCCGGGCGATCAGCCCAGCACTTTCTGCACGGTGGCGACCAGCTGTTCGGGATTGAACGGCTTGACCAGCCAGCCGGTGGCGCCGGCGGCCTTGCCTTCGGACTTCTTGTCGGCGGCCGATTCGGTGGTCAGCATCAGCAGCGGAGTGAACTTGTAGTCCGGCAGCTGGCGCAGTTCGCGGATCAGCGCGATGCCGTCCATGTTCGGCATGTTGACGTCGGTGACCACCGCATTGAAGCGTTGGCCCTTGGCACGACCGAGCGCGACCGCGCCGTCTTCGGCTTCTTCGACGGCAAAACCGGCCGAGGTGAGGGCGAAGGACACCATCTGGCGCATCGACGCCGAATCGTCCACCACCAAGATACGTGCGCTCATGCAGCGTTCTCCACAGATTTCAGGTTGTCATGGGTTACGTCCAGGCCCAGGGCCTGGGTGACGCCCAGCAGGCGCGCGGCGTCACGGAAGGTTGCGGTGCAACCGTGGAAGCCGGTGCCCAGGCCTGCCTCGCGGCGCGCCTGCACGAACGCACACAGCACCTGCACGGCGGCGGTGTGGATGCGGGCCACCTGGCTGGCATCCAGGGTCAGCTCGCCTGCCTGCTCCACCAGTGGGGCGAGGCGGTTCTTGAGCTCGGTAGTGCTCTCGATGCCGAGATCCCCACCCAGTTCGACAGTGCTCATCGTTGCTCCGGACAAACGGTTCCGTGATCCATAACGGCACCCCGGTGGGGTTCTTTAGGGGAATCGACGCGGTGCGCCGATGCGGTGCTGTTCGGGTCGCCGTTGAAAAGGGGACGGAGGGGATTAAGTCGCAACTGGCTCGGCGCTTTGCGCCGACGCGGTGCCTGTCGGGGACGCAAGGAGTTGATCCGTTGGATCAACACCTTACGTCCCCACTGCGCGGTCGCCGTTGCCGAGGGGGCTGCAGTAGAGCCAGGTCGATTACGACTTAATCCCCTCCGTCCCCTTTTTCTTTGCGGCTCAGCTCAGCAGCCGGGTGGCGTCGAGCAGGATCATCGGGCGCTGGCTGACCCGGGCCACGCCACGGAACAGATCATTGGAGATCTGGCAGATGCGTGCGGTATCGGGCGGTTCGATCTGCGAATCGGTGAGGTTGGCGACGTCTTCCACTGCAGACACGCGCAGGCCGATGGTCTCGCCGTTTTCTTCCAGGACCACGATACGGGTCTGGGCGTCGTCCTCGGCAGCCGCCGCGCCCAGGTGCAGGCCCAGGTCCATCACCGGGACGACCTGGCCGCGCAGGTTCATGATGCCCAGCATGGCTGCGGCGGTGCCACGCAATGGCAGCAGTGGCACCGGCAGCACGACCTCCTGGACCTTCAGCAGTTCCAGGGCATAGGCCTGGGTGCCGCAGCGCAGGCGCAGCCAGCGCGACGTGCGTTCGCCGGCGCGACGGTTCTGCGGATGCGGGCTGCGGGCCGGTTGCTGGGCTTGCGCCTGCAGTTCCTGCCAGGTGCCGGGGCGGTTGCCTGCGGGGGCGTCGACGGCGACGCGCGGCGCCGGTGTGGCGGCGGCGCGTGCGGCCGGGGCCGGTGCAGGACGTGCCGCCGGTGGTGCCACCGGCGCTGCGACCACGGCAGGCGGCGGCGTGGGGACGTCTTCGCCGCCGGCAGCCGCCTCGAACGCGGCCTGCAGCCCGGGGCTGTCGGTGTGGGCGAGGCGCTGGCTGTCAGCCGGATCGGTCTCGTAGATCACTTCGTCCGGCAGATCGTCCCAGGTGGGCTCCGGGCCGGTGCCTGCAGCGGGGGCCGGCGCGGGCTCGTGGATGACGTCGTCAGGCAGGTCATCCCAGGTCGGCTCGCGTTCTGGGGCTGCGGTGCTGGCCGGTGCGGCGGCGGCCTCGAAGGCAGCCTCCAGCGCGGCGCCATCGTCGGCCGGGACTGCGACGAGGGCGTCCGTTTCGTAGATCACTTCGGCGGGCAGGTCGTCCCACGTCGGTTCGCGTTCTGCATCGATCACGCTGACAGGCGCGGAGGCGGCCTCGAAGGCGGCCTCCAGTGAGGCGTTGTCCACGGAAGCGGAAGCGGCAGCGGCGATGGTCTCGGTTTCGTAGATCACCTCGGCCGGCAGGTCATCCCAGGTCGGCTCGCGTTCGGCAGAGGCTTGGCTGGGCTGGTCCGGGGCGGCGCTGACCGGCGCGGGCAGGGGAACGGCGGCCGGGGCGATCGCCTCGCCGAGCAGTTCGTCCAGGTAGTCGTCGAGGATGCCGGTACTGTTCATGCGGCCTGCTCCAGGGCACGGGCATCCTCGCCGAGGATCCAGTTCAACGCGCGACGGTAGGCGGCGAGGCCACGGCCCGGGTAGTCCTCGCCGACGCTCGGCAGGGTCAGGCCGGCGGCGTTGCTGATGCGGGTGTCGATCGGAATCGCGTCTTCCCATACGCGGCTGCCGTGGCGGTCCTGCATGGTGCGCAGCGACTCGTTGCCTGCGCGGGTGCGGCGATCGAACAGGGTCGGCAGGATCGAGATCGGCAGCGGTCGGCGACGCGAACGCTCGACCATCTCACCGGTGCGGACCATGCCGTCCAGGCCGTGCAGGGCCAGCGGCTCGGCCTGGGTCGGGATGATCAGGCGGTCGGCGGCGGCCAGTGCGTTGATCATCAGCAGGCCAAGGGTCGGCGCGCAGTCCAGCAGGATGTAGTCGTGCTGACCCTGGTGGCGCGCCAGCGCGTTCTGCAGGGCCAGGCCGAGTCCAGGCTGGTTGGCGCTGCGGCGTTCCAGCGTGGCCAGCGCGGACTGTGCGCAGACGTAGTCCAGGCCATGGATGTTGCTGGCATGGCACAGGCTGGCAAGGTCGGCCGGCGGGGCGCCGAACAGTTCCAGCACGCCGGCCGGCGGCGGATCCACCGGCACGCCGAAGGCGCGGCTGAGCGAGGCATGCGGATCGAGGTCGATCAGCAGCACGCGATGGCCGAGCGCGGCCAGCCCGCGGCCGAGGGCGAGGGTGGTGGTGGTCTTGCCGACACCGCCCTTCTGGTTGGCGACTGCCCAGATGCGCATCGGGTTACTCCTTCATTGCCGGGGGAACGGCGGCGCCGACGCGGCTGCCAGCCGGCACCGGCGGCAACGTCACCGGTGCGATGGGGGAGGTGGGAGCGCGGGCCGGCGTTGCGGCGGCCTGTTCGGTGGCGGTGCTGTCAGTGGCGCCGGAGGCCGCGTTCAGGCGTTGCCCAAGCGGATCCACCGAGTGCGAGGTGTCGGCCAGGATGATGACCATCACCCGGCGGTTGCGGTTTCGGCCCTGCGCGCTGTCGTTTTCTTCGCGCGGGCGGAACTGGCCATAGCCGACCATCGCCAGGCGCGATGGCTGCACGCCCTGGTCGGCGAACAGGTGCACCACGCTGGCGGCGCGTCCGGCCGACAGCTCCCAGTTGGACGGGAAGGTGGCAGTGGCGATCGGCACGTTGTCGGTGTGGCCTTCCACGCGCACGCTGTTGGGTACGTCGCGCAGTACTTCAGCCAGGCTGGCCAGGGTTCGCCGCGCGTGCACGTCCAGCGCGGCCGAGCCGGTGGGGAACAGGATGTCGCTGTTGATCTCGACTTCGATCCACAGCTCGGTGCGGCGCACGCTGATCATGCCGCGGTCGATCAGCGGCGCCAGCGCGGCGGTGAGGCGGTCGGCGATGCTGTTGAGCTGGCGCTCGGCGCGCGCGATCTGTTCCTGGTTGTGTACCGAAACCGGCATGCGCATCTGCGAGGCCATCGACGGCAGCAGGGTCGGGTCGTGCGAGGGTGCCGGTGCGGACGGACCGATCTTGGTGCCGGACTTGATCACCGAGGGGCTGTCCCAGCCGCCGCCCTGCACCTGCTTGTTGCCGACCTGCACCGGATTGATCGTGCGCGGCGCGCCACCGAAGGCATCGGTGAGTGCGTCGGCCATGATCCGGTACTTGCCCTCGTTGACCGAGGAAATTGCGTACATGACCACGAAGAAGGCGAGCAGCAGCGTCATCAGGTCGGCATAGGGGATCGCCCATGCTTCGTGGTTGGCATGCTCTTCGTGGTGCTTGCGGCGGGCCATGTCAGTGCAGGAAGCCGGAAAGGTTGGTTTCGATGTTGCGCGGGTTTTCGCCCTGGGCGATCGAGATCAGGCCTTCGATGACCATTTCGCGGTCGCGCGTGTTGTGCGAGATCACACTCTTGAGCTTGGCGGCGATCGGCAGGAACAGCAGGTTGGCCGAGGCGATGCCATAGATCGTTGCGGTGAACGCGGCGGCGATGCCGTGGCCGAGCTTGCTCGGGTCGGCCAGGTTCTTCATCACCGCGATCAGGCCCAGCACGGCGCCGATGATGCCCAGCGTCGGTGCATAGATGCCCATCGCCTCGAACACCTTGGCGCCGGCCTGGTCCTGGTGTTCCTGGCTGCCCAGTTCGATTTCCAGCATGTGCCGCATCGATTCGGGCTCGACGCCGTCCACCAGCAGCTGCAGGCCCTTGCGCAGGAACGGGTCCTGCTGTGCTTCCACCTGCGATTCCAGGCCCAGCAGGCCCTGGCGGCGGGCGATGTTGCTCCACTCGACGATCTGCTGGATCAGCTCGCGGCGATCACTGTGGGGCGGGCGAACCACCCAGCGCACGATCTTGAACGCATGCTTGAACACCGCCGGCGAGGTATGCAGCAGGATCGCGGCAACAGTGCCGACGATGACGATCACGAACGCCGCAGGCGACCACAACGACGCCAGGCCGGCGCCCTTGAGGATGCTGCCGCCGACCAGCGAGGCCAGGGCGAGAAAGAGTCCAATGAGGCTGAGTCTATCCATGGATCCGGTATCGGCTTGTATGAATGGGACTTGAGACACCGGTACGGGCTACTGGTGCGACTTCACAGTTTTTCGGGTTCAGCAAACGGGTCAATCGTGCGGGCTGCGCAGGCCATCGACATCCAGGATCAGGGCCATGCGACCATCGCCGATCAAGGTTGCACCGGCATAACCGCGCAGGCCGCGCAGCGCTTTCGGCAGTGGCTTGATGACCACTTCCTCGCGCCCACGCACCTGGTCCACCACCAGGCCGAAGCGCGCTTCGCCGGCCTGCAGCACCACGATCGTCAGCAGGGTCGACGCAGCAGGCGTCACATCCAGCCACTGGCGCAGATCGACCAGCGGCAGCGTGTGCGAACGGCGATCGAGCACGGCGCGGCCATCGAACCAGCCCAGCGAGGTGCGCGGTGCGTGCAGCACTTCCATCACGCGCGCCAGCGGCAGCGCGTAGACGTCCTCGCCGGCCTGCACCAGCAGGGTCGGCAGGATCGCCAGGGTGAGCGGCACGCGGATCAGGAAGCGGCTGCCGCGGCCCAGCTCCGACTGGATCTGGATCTGGCCGCTGAGTTCGCGGATGCGCGACTGCACCACGTCCATGCCAACGCCGCGGCCGGAAATATCCGTGACCTGCTGCTTGGTCGAGAAGCCGGGCAGGAACACCAGGTGCAGGCACTCCTCGCTGCTCAGGCGGGCAGCCGCTTCCGGATCGATCAGGCCCTTCTCGCGTGCCTTCGCGCGCAGCTTTTCCGGATCGATGCCGGCACCATCGTCCTGCACCTCGATGCTGACGTAGTCACCTTCCTGCTGTGCCGACAGCCGCACATGGCCCATCCGCGGCTTGCCTTGTGCTTCGCGCAGGTCGGGCATTTCCACGCCATGGTCGATGGCGTTGCGGACCAGGTGCACCAGCGGGTCGGCCAGCGCTTCGACCAGGTTGCGGTCGAGCTCGGTCTCGGCGCCGATCAGCTCCAGGTCCACTTCCTTCTTCAGCGAGCGGGCGACGTCGCGGGCGACCTTGGGGAAGCGCGAGAACACCTTGCCCACCGGCTGCATGCGGGTGCGCATCACCGCTGACTGCAGGCGCGCGGTGGCGATGTCGAGGGTGGACACCGCACGGTCCAGCTCCTCGTCGCGCAGGCGTGCACGCAGGGTCTTGAGCCGGTTGCGCGACAGCACCAGTTCGCCGATCAGGTTGACGATCGCATCCAGGCGCTTGGTGTCCACGCGCACGGTGTGTTCGGCTTCGGCCAGCGGCTTGGCGGCCGGCTTGGCCGCCGGTGCCGGTGCCGGTG
The DNA here is from genome assembly GCF_056481725.1 of Stenotrophomonas sp. 85239_Sma. NCBI lineage: Bacteria > Pseudomonadati > Pseudomonadota > Gammaproteobacteria > Lysobacterales > Lysobacteraceae > Stenotrophomonas > Stenotrophomonas sp. 85239_Sma. The sequence goes on from NZ_CM151163.1 coordinate 2,104,252, forward strand.
CGGCCACCGGGCGCGGGGCGGCGATCGGTGCCGGCGCCACCGCAGCCACGGGCTTGGCGCCGGGTGCGGCGCCACCATGCAGCTGGTCGAGCAGGGCTTCGAACTCGTCTTCGCTGATCAGCCCGTCGTCGGCCTTCCTTGCCGGCGCCACTGCGGTCGGTGCGTTGCCGCCGTGCAGCTGGTCGAGCAGCGCTTCGAATTCGTCGTCGGTAATCAGGTCGCTGCCACCCGCAGCGGGTGCTGCTGCGGCGGCGGGTGCGGCCACAGCACTGCCATGCACGTCGAACTGAGCGATCAGGTCCGGCGGCGCATAGCCCGGCTCGGTGCCGGAAGACACCGCATCCAGCATCGACTGCAGGTAATCCAGCGATTGCTGGGCGGCGTCGAAGTGATGGGCCTGCAGCACGGCCTGGCCGGCACGCGCGGCGCCCAGCGCTTCCTCAGCGGCATGGCACAGCTCGACCATGGCGGTGACACCCAGGAAGCCGGCGCCGCCCTTCAGCGTGTGGTAGCCCCGGAACACCGCATTGAGCTGTTCGGCGTCCTGCGGTGCCTGCTCCAGCGACACCAGCTGTTCGCCGAGGCGATCCAGGATCTCCTGTGCCTCGATGATGAAATCGGCAGTGATGTCGTCGGATACAGCGCTCATGCTTACAGCCCCAGATCCGACAACAGGTCGTCGGCGTCGTTCTGCGAGACCGCGTGGCGGTCCAGTCCCTTCAGTGCCGGCCCGGCCAGTTCCGGGTCGGTGCGATGCTGTTCCGGCGGCAGGCCGAGCGCGCCGAAGCCTTCGTGCACGCGGCGGACGATGCCGACCACGCGACGGATGATCTGCCCGGTCAGGTCCTGGTAGCTCTGGGTCAGGGCGATCTCGGTGAGGTTGTGGCGGATGCGCTCGAGCTGCGCGTCCTGGCCCGGCTGCAGGCCTTCGGCGCGCAGCTGTTCGGTCAGGCTGCGGCATTCCTCGGCCAGGTCCAGGGTACGGTGGGTGGCCTGTTCGGTCATCGTCACCACGTGGTCCAGCCGTGCGCAGGCATCGTCCAGTTCCCCGGCTTCGCTGGGCACGGTCGGCAGTTCACCCAGTGCCTGTCCCAGCTCGCGGGCCAGCCGCGACAGGCCACTCATCATCGGCTGCGTGCGCAGCGCGACCAGCCCATCGATGCGCTGCCGCCACGCGGCTTCGTCACCGGACTCCAGTGCGTCCAGGGCTTCCTGCAGGCGCAGGGCGAGGGCGTTCTTGTCGACCGTGGTATCCATCAGGCGCTGGCTGCCAGGCGTTCGAAGATCTTGCCGAGCTTCTCTTCCAGCGTCTGCGCGGTGAACGGCTTGATGATGTAACCGTTCACGCCGTTCTGGGCCGCTTCGATGATCTGCTCGCGCTTGGCTTCAGCGGTGACCATCAGCACCGGCAGGGTCTTCAGCTTGGCGTCGGCACGGATCGCCTTGAGCAGCTCGATACCGGTCATCACCGGCATGTTCCAGTCGGTGACCACGAAATCGAACGACTGGCTCTGCAGCAGCGACAGCGCGGCATGCCCGTCCTCGGCTTCGGCGGTGTTGGTGAAGCCCAGATCGCCCAGCAGGTTCTTGACGATTCGACGCATGGTCGAGAAATCGTCGACGATCAGGATGCGCATGTTCTTGTTCAAAGCAGAGTTCCTTTGTTGTTCATTCCGGGCGGCCGGGGGCAGACGCCTCGGGGATGTTCATTCTTCGAGGCCGGCATCGGCGGCCTCGAATATCTTCAGCCGGCCGCGCAGGCGCAGCACGGCCTGGCCGTGGATCTGGCAGACCCGCGACTCGCTCACGCCGAGCACGGCGCCGATCTCCTTCAGGTTCAGCTCCTGCTCGTAGTAGAGCGAAAGCACCAGCTGTTCGCGCTCGGGCAGGTGGCCGATCGCCTTGCCCAGCTCGCGGCCGAATTCGCCGCGCTCCAGGACCTGCTGCGGGGTCGGGCCGCCCTGGGCGACGGTGTCCAGTTCGCCCTGGTCTTCGATGCGCGATTCCAGGCTCAGCACCTGGCCACGTGCGGCGTCTTCCATCAGCCGCAGGTACTCGGGCAGCGGCATCTCCATCGCGGCGGCGACTTCGGTGGCGCTGGCAGCACGGCCCGTGCTCTGTTCCAGGCGGCGGATGGTGGCGGCGGCGTCGCGTGCACGACGGTGCACCGAGCGCGGCACCCAGTCGCCACGGCGGATCTCGTCGATCATCGAGCCGCGGATGCGGATCGAGGCATAGGTTTCGAACGAGGCGCCCTGGTCGGCGTCGTAGCTGCGCGAGGCTTCGATCAGGCCCATCATGCCGGCCTGGATCAGATCGTCGACTTCGACGCTGGCCGGCAGGCGTGCGGCCAGGTGGTGGGCGATGCGCCTCACCAGGTCCGAGTGCTGGGCGATGACCTCGTTGGCCGCCGAGCGCTGGACTTCCCTGTACTGGGCTGCGCCTTTCATGCGGCCACCCCGCGCTGTTTGAGAATGCGCTCGAGGAAGAACTCGACACCGCCACGCGGTTCGGTCGGTGCCTGCCAGCGCGCGGTGCGGCGTGCGATCTCGGTGATGGCCAGCGCCGATGGGCTGGACGGGTAGGCCTTCACCACCGGCTGCTGGCGCTGCACCGACAGGCGCAGCCAATCATCCTGCGGCACGCAACCCAGGTAGTTCAGCGAGACATCGGCGAGGAACTTCTCGCAGACGCGGGTCAACTTTTCGTACAGCACGCGACCCTCGTTCGGGTCGCGCACCATGTTGGCCACCACCTGGATACGGTCCACGCCGCGCTCGCGCGACAGCACCTTGATCAGTGCGTAGGCGTCGGTGATCGAGGCCGGCTCATCGCAGACCACCACCACGGTGTCCTGCGCGGCCTGGCAGAAGGTCAGTACGCCATCGGTGATGCCGGCAGCGGTATCGACCACCATGATGTCCAGCTCGCGTTCCAGCTCGGAGAACACATTGACCAGGCCGACATGTTCGGCCGGGGCCAGCTCGGCCATGTGCCGGCGGCCGGAGGCGGCCGGGACCACCAGCACGCCGTTCGGGCCTTCAACGATGACGTCATCCAGCGTGCAGCGGCCGGCAACCAGGTCGGCCAACGTAAAGGTGGGGTTCAGCCCCAGGATCACGTCGATGTTGGCCAGGCCGAGGTCGGCGTCCAGCAGCAGCGTGCGCTTGCCCATGCCGGCCAGCGCCACGGCCAGGTTGGCCGACACGTTGGTCTTGCCCACGCCGCCCTTGCCGCCGGTCACGGCAATGGTGCGCACAGGGCCCAGCGGCTCGCTGCGGGTGGCCGACAGCGGGAAGGTCTTGGTCAGCTTGGCGTACTCACGCGACGGCATGGTTCAACTCCGGGTTGCAGGGCATATCGGCCGCTCGGCGCAAATCTTCAAGGCGAAGTACAAGATTGGCTGCACTGGCCCGGTGCAGGTCTTCCGGGACGTCCTGGCCGTCGGTCACCCAGGTGATCGGCAGGGCGTGGTCCACGGCCACCGACAGGGCGTTGCCGAAGCGGCCGGTCTCGTCCAGCTTGCTCAGCACCAGGCCCTGCAGGTTGGCCGCACCGAAGCGGCGGACCACCTCGTCCATGTCGCCGAAGCTGGTGTTGGCCGGCAGCACCAGCAGCGTGCGCACCTGGCGGGCGGCGCGCAGCCACTGCAGCTGGGCAGCCAGGGCGCGGTCGCGCGGGCCCAGGCCGGCGGTGTCGATCAGCACCAGCTTGTAGTCCTTCAGGCGTTCCAGCAGCTGGTCCAGGTCGGTGCCGCTGTTGGCTTCGTGCACGGCGATGCCGAGCTGGCGGCCGTAGCCATACAACTGTTCGCGGGCGCCGATGCGGGTGGTGTCGGTGGTGACCAGGGCGACGTCACGCGGCGCGTGCTTCTCGGCGAAGCGCGAGGCCAGCTTGGCGATGGTGGTGGTCTTGCCGGCGCCGGTGGGGCCGACCAGGGCGATCACACCGCCTTCTTCCAGCGGGTCGACCGGGGCGATCGGCAGCTTGCGCGAGATCAGCCCCAGCATCAGGCCGCGGCCGCGGTGGGCCTCGGTCTCCAGCGGGATCTGCATGGCCACGTCGCGGGCCAGGCCGGCATCGAAGCCGTATTCGTCCATCAGGTCCAGCGCGGTGGCGCGCACCGGGCAGCCACGCAGGCGCTCGTCGGTGAAGCGGTTCATCTCGCGCTCGATCACCTGGCGCATGCCGGCCACTTCCTGGCGCAGCTGGCGGATCTCGGCGTCGTCCTGGGCGACCACGGTCAGCGTCGGTGCCGGGGCCAGCATGGGGGCCGGGCTGGCGTCGACGGCGGCTTCGGCCGCTGCCGGTTCGCTGCGGGCGATCTCGGGCTGCGCATCGGTCACGGCAGCGGTCGGCAGCGGCGGTGGCTGAACGGCCGGTGCGGCGCTTTCGTGATGCGCCTCGTGCGGCGGATCGATCTGGAAGCGGGCGCGGTTGGCCGGCGTGGCGCTGGTGGCCGCCGGTGCGACGATGGCTTCGGCAAACGGGGCGTAACTCTGTTCCGGCAGTGCCGGTTCGTTGACGGCGGCGCGCGCCAGGGTGGCGGCGAAGCCGGTGCTGCCGCGGGTCGGCACGATTTCGTCGGCGCTGTCCAGGGTGCGGCCGGTGGCACCGACGGCGGCACGGGCGAGGGCGGCGACGGCCGAGGTGGTGGCGGCGACCGGTTCCGGCGCCGGGGTGCTGCTGCGGCGGCGGGTGACCGCGGCGATCACCGCGTCGGCGGCGGTGCGCGGCCTGGGTGCCGGCGGCGGGGCCACGTCGCGGCGCGAGGCTTCCAGTGCACGCTGCACGGCGCTCTCGTCGTAGTTGGCGGCGGCGACGATCTCGATGCCTTCCTCGATCCGGCGGTTGGACAGGATCACGGCGTCAGGACCATGTTCCTTGCGCACCAGGTTCATGGCCGAGCGCATGTCGGCGGCGACGAATCGTTTGATTTTCATGCTGTGGTCACGGGACGAAGACGGCGGGGTGGCGGTCGGGGAACTCGGGTGGTCGGTGGTCTGCACGGTGCGGGTTCCCCTTGGTATCTGTCTGGTGCGTGGGTTCGAAAGTGGTGTCTGTTTTCTGGCGCATCGGAGGGCGGCGTCAGCTGATCGTTCCGACCAGCTTCAGGCGCTTGTCCTCCGGCACCTCGCTGTAGGCCAGGACCGACAGCGACGGAACGCTGTGGCGGACCAGGCGGGCCAGCGCGGCGCGCACCGGGCCAGGTACCAGCACGACCGCGGGCTCGTTGCGGGCTTCCTGCTTGCTGACACATTCGGCCAGGCTCTGGTGCAGTCGCTCAGCGAGTCCGGGTTCCAGCGCGGCGCCGTTGCCCTGCGTGGACTCCTGCAAGACACGTTCCAATTGCGGGTTGAGGGTGAACACCGGCAGCTCCGCCGACATTCCGGCGATCTCCTGCACGATGAAGCGGCCCAGCGCGGTGCGCACGGCGGCGGTCAGCACGGCCGGGTCCTGGCTGCTGGGCGCATGTTCGACCAGCGCTTCGGCGATCTTGCGCAGCTGGCGGATCGGAATGCGCTCGACCAGCAGGTTCTGCAGCACGCGCACCACCGCCGACAGCGGCAGCGCCTTTGGCGTCAGATCTTCGACGAGCTTGGGCGCGCTCTTGGCCAGGTTGGCCAGCAGGTGCTGCACTTCCTCGTGGCCGAGCAGTTCCGGCGCGTGTTCGCGGATCAGGTGCGAGAGGTGGGTGGCGACCACGGTGGCCGGGTCGACCACGGTGTAGCCCAGCGTTTCGGCCTGGGCGCGCTGGTGCGGCTGGATCCAGGTGGCATCCAGGCCGAACGCGGGGTCCTTGCCGGCGATGCCTTCCAGTGCGCCGAGGGCGCTGCCTGGGTCCAGGGCCAGCTCGCGGTCGGGGTGGATCTCGGCGGTGGCCACCGGTACGCCGTGCACCAGCACGCGGTAACCGTTGGCCGGCAGTTCCAGGTTGTCGCGGATGTGCACCGACGGGATCAGGAAACCGACATCCTGGGTCAGCTTGCGGCGCACGCCCTTGATGCGTGCCATCAGTTCGCCGCCCTGGTTGCTGTCTACCAGCGGAATCAGCCGGTAGCCGACCTCCAGGCCCAGCGGATCGACCGGGCGCAGTTCGTCCCAGCTCAGTTCGGCGGTCGGTGCCGGTGCCGCCGGGCGGCCGAGTGCGTTGAGTGCGGCAGCATCGGTGCCACCGCCTGCCGCGTCCGCAGCCGGGGCCTTGCCCTTGCGGTACACCTTCCAGGCGATGAAGCCGAGGATCGCCGCCAGCGTCAGGAAAGCGACGTTGGGCATGCCCGGCACCAGGCCGACCACGCCGATGATGCCGGCGGTGATCGCCAGCGCGCGGTACTGGCCGAACACCTGGCCGGTCATGGCCTGGGCCATGTCCTGCGAGCGCGATGCGCGGGTCACCAGCATCGCCACGGCGCTGGAGACCAGCAGGGCCGGCAGCTGCGCCACCAGTCCGTCACCGATCGACAGCAGGGTGTAGGTGGCAGCGGCGTCGCCGAACGGCATGCCATGCTGCAGCACGCCCACGGCCAGGCCGCCGAGCATGTTGATGAACAGGATCAGGATGCCGGCGATGGCGTCGCCGCGGATGAATTTGCTGGCACCGTCCATTGCGCCGTAGAAGTCGGCTTCCTCGCGCACCTCCTCGCGGCGCAGCTTGGCTTCTTCGCGCGTCAGCAAACCGGCGTTGAGGTCGGCGTCGATCGCCATCTGCTTGCCGGGCATCGCGTCCAGGATGAAGCGCGCGGTCACCTCCGAGACGCGGCCGGCGCCCTTGGTGATCACCACGAAGTTGATGATGGTGAGGATCGCGAAGACCACGATGCCGACCGCGTAGTTGCCGCCGATCACGAATTCGCCGAAGGCAGCGATGACCTTGCCCGCGGCGTCGTGGCCGTTCTGGCCGTTGAGCAGGATCACGCGGGTGGAGGCCACGTTCAGGGCCAGCCGCAGCATGGTGGTGATCAGCAGCACAATCGGGAAGATCGTGAAGTCCAGCGGGCGCTTCACGTAGACCACCGCCAGCAGCACCATCAGCGAGATGGCGATGTTGAAGGTGAACAGCGCATCGAGCACCGGCGCGGCCAGCGGCACCACGACCATGGCCAGCAGGGCCAGCACGATCAGCGGCGCGCCAAGGCCCTGGCGGATCATTTCCAGGGCGCGGCGGGTGTTGAAACCGGTGGCGGGCTGGGCGCTCACGGGCGGCCTCCCTTGCCGAATTCATCCACCTGGATGTGCGGGGCGTCCGGCATCGGGCCAGTGCGCCAGGCGCGCAGCTGGTAGACGTAGGACAGGACCTGGGCGACGGCCGAATACAGTCTCACGGGGATTTCCTTTCCGAGTTGGCCTTCCCGATACAAGGCGCGTGCCAAAGGCGGCGCGGAGACGATCGCCACCTTGTTGCCGTCGGCCACTTCACGGATGCGCAGGGCGGTCTCGTCCACGCCCAGGGCGACTACGGTGGGGGCGTTCATGGCGCCTCCCTCGTACTTCAGGGCCACCGCGTAGTGGGTGGGGTTGACCACCACCACGTCGGCGGTGGGCACCGCCTCCATCATCCGGCGGTTGGCCATCTGCTGCTGCAGCTGGCGGATGCGGCCCTTCACCTCGGGGCTACCCTCGCTTTCCTTCATTTCCCGGCGCAGCTCTTCACGGGTCATCTTCAGCTTGCGCATCCAGTTCCAGCGCTGGTAGGGCGCATCGATGGCGGCCAGCACCAGCATCGCGCCGGCGGTGGCCAGCAGCAGGCGCAGGGTGAAGCCCAGGCCATCGGTGATGGCGGTCTCCAGCGGGTGGTGGATCAGCCCGCGCAGGGTGTCGAAGCCGCTCCACACCACCAGCCCGGCGGCGACGCCGACGAAGGCCACGCGCAGCAGCGATTTGGTGAACTCGGCAATGGCTTCGGGGCCATACAGGCGCTTGAGCCCGCTCATCGGGTTCAGGCGGTTGATGTCGGGCAGCAACGCCTTCTGCGACCAGCGCAGGCCGCCCATCACCAGCGGGGCGACGAAGCTGGCCAGCAGGCAGACCAGCACCAGCGGCGCGATCACCAGCATGAACTGCAGCAGCAGGTCGCCGAAGTGGCCGAACAGTGCCTTCGGGTTCTGCCGCAGGCTCTGTTCCGGGCTGAGCGCGTGCTTCATCCAGGCCGTGGCGCCACGGCCGATCGAGCCGCTCATGGCCATCACCGCCAGCACGCCGGCGCCGAACACGGCGGCGGTGCCGAGTTCGCGCGAGCGCGGCAGGTTGCCCTGTTCACGGGCGTCGCGCAGGCGTTTTTCGGTTGGTTGTTCGGTCTTTTCGCCGGCGGATTCGTTCTCGGACATCACGGGCACTGCGGCAGGGGATGCCGGGGTGCGTGCAAGAAGTGTTCCGTAGCGGGATGGTCCGGCCCATCCGCGCATGGCGGGGAGCTACCGGGGGGCGCTATCGCTGGGCGGTGGGCTCTGCGCCAGCTCCACCCGCGGCCGCGGCAGGTCGTGGAGCTGCATGAAGCGCGCCGCATCGACCGGGCGGCCCAGCAGGTAGCCCTGCAGGTAGTCGCAGCCCAGCCGCTCCAGGTAGGCGCGCTGGGCGGCGGTTTCCACGCCCTCGGCCACGATGTCCATGTCCAGCGCATGGCCCAGTGCCACGATCGCCGAGACGATCACCACGTCCTCGGCGCTGTGTTCCAGGTCGCGCACGAACGCGTGGTCGATCTTGATTTCGGTGGACGGCAGCCGTTTCAGGTAGAGCAGGCTGGAATAGCCGGTTCCGAAATCATCGATGGAGATGCCCACGCCCAGCGCCGACAGTGCCTGCAGCAGGCGAAGGCTGGTGTCGGTGTCGCGCATCACCGTGCTTTCGGTGATCTCCAGTACCAGCTGCCGGGGTGCGATGCCATGGCGTTCGATCACCGCGCGCACGTCCTGCAGCAGGTGTGGCGAACTGAACTGCACCGGCGACAGGTTCACCGACATCGACCAGCCTTCGTGGCCGGCATCGTGCCAGCGCCGCAGCTGCTGGCAGGCCTGGTCGAGCGCCCAGCGGCCGATGTCGTTGATTGCGCCGCTGCGCTCGGCCAGGCGGATGAAGCGGTCGGGCGGGATCAAGCCGTGTTCCGGATGGCGCCAGCGGATCAACGCCTCGGCGCCGGCCACTTTCTGCGTGGCCACGCGGATCTTCGGCTGATAGTGCAGGAACAGCTGGTCGCTGCCGATGGCGCGGCGCAGGTCGGCCAGCAGCCGGAACTGCTGCTCGGCGCTGTCGTTCATCCAGTCGGCGAACAGCACGAAGGCGTTGCGTCCGGATTCCTTGGCCTGGTACATCGCCGCGTCGGCGAAGGCCATCAGCTGGCGTTCGCTGGCGGCGTGGTCCGGGCAGATCGCCACGCCGATGCTGGCGGTCACCTGCAGCTCGTTGTCCGGCAGCAGCGGGCCGCTGCCCACAGCCTGCAGGATGCGCCGGGCCAGGGTCGGCAGGTCCTCGTCGTGCTCGATGCGCACCACCAGTACGAACTCGTCACCGCCCAGCCGGGCCAGCAGGTCGTGCGGGCGCAGCAGCTGGCGGGTGCGCTCGGCCACCGCCACCAGCAGGGCGTCACCGGCCTGGTGGCCATAGGCATCGTTGACCTGCTTGAAGCCGTCCAGGTCCATGAACATCACCGCGAAGCGGTTGCCGCCCTGTTCGGCCTCGGCCAGGGCCTGCACGATGCGCCGCTGCAGCAGCAGGCGGTTGGGCAGGCGCGTGAGCGGATCGTGCAGCGCGGCCTGGGTCAGTTCCTGCTGGGCATCGGTCAACGAGGTGCTCAGCATCGAGTTGCGCAGCCGCAGCAGCTGCGCCTCCACCCGCTGGTCCAGCCACGAGACCACCAGCACCACGGCCAGGATCGCCACGGTCAGCACCACCACCAGCATGGCCAGCCACTCGTTCTGCAGGCCATCGCCGACCGCCGCCCCGCAGATGCTGCCCTCCGGGAAGCGCGCGGCGGCCATGCCGGTGTAGTGCATGCCGACGATGGCCAGTCCGAGCAGGCCCGCCGCTGCCAGGCGATCACCGATGCGGGTGCGCTGGGCGCGCAGGCGGAAGGCCACGTACAGCGCGGTCCACGAGGCGGCCACGGCAACCATCAGCGAGAACAGCAGCCAGCCCGGGTCATAGTCGATGCCCGGCTGCATGCGCATGGCGGCCATGCCGACGTAGTGCATGCCAGCGATGCCGGTGCCCATCAGGAGCGCGCCGCCGGCCAGCCGCGAATGGGGCAGGGTGCGCAGCGAGACCAGCCACAGTGCGAACACCGACGAGGCGATGGCAAGGGCAAGCGAGAGCAGGGTGATGGGGAGGTCGTAGCCCAACGGAATGGGCAGGTCGAAGGCCAGCATGCCGATGAAGTGCATCGACCAGATGCCCAGGCCCATGGCGAATCCGCCCCCCAGGCGCCACCACCAGGCCGCGCCCCTGCCCGGGGCGGTCACCGTGCGCCCGGCCATCGCCAGCGCGGTGTACGAAGCCATCACGGCGACCAGCAGCGAGATCGCCACCAGCCATGGGTTGTACGTGCCTACCAGCATTCGTCAGTCTCCCGGACCTGCCTGTCGACGGAAACCACGGTGGGGCATGCATGAGGCAGGCCGACGCAGGGCGCCGGCCACGTGCGGCATCCCCCCGGTTGCCGCGCATTCACTCTAACGCGCTGACCGGGGGGGACTTCAAGCGGCAATTCGTGATGATCGGCTCAGTGTGTGACCGCGTCCGCAGCCTGGAAGGCGGCGTCGAACAGGCGCTGTACCGGCGGCCCCATTTCCCCGGCCAGCAGGGCCAGCAGGAACAGGCCCAGCAGCAGCGAGACCGGCAGGCCCAGCTGGATCGGATTCAGCGCAGGCGCGGCGCGCGCCAGCACGCCGAAGGCCAGGTTCACGGCCAGCATCGCCACAGTCAGCGGAATGGCCAGCGTCAGTGCGCCGCGCAGCACGGTCAGCAGGAAGGTCGGGGCGATGCTGAAGAAGGCATGCGGGTCGGGCAGTGGCGCACCGATGGGCAGCGCGCGGTAGCTGTCCACCAGCAGCGAGATCAACGCGAGGTGGCCGTTGGCGGTGAAGAACAGCAGGCCGAACAGCAGGTAGAACCACTGGCCGATCACGCCCGAAGTGCCACCGCGCAGCGGATCGCTCATCTGCGCGAAGGCCAGGCCGGTGCCCTGGGCGATCAGTTCGCCGGCCATCGCACCGGCTTCGAACACCAGCCGCAGCAGAAAGCCGATGGAAACGCCGATGGCCAGTTCGCGGGCGATGGTCAGCACGGTGGCGGCATCGAAGCCGGTCCAGTCCGGTACCGGTGGCAGCAGCGGCGCCAGCGCGATGGCCAGCGTGCCGGCCAGTACCACGCGTACCCGCGAGGGTACCGCGCGGGTACCGACCATGGGCATGGCCATGGCCACCGCGCCGATGCGCAGCATGGTCCACAGCACGGTGCCGATCATGCCGAAGGCCTGCAGGCCGTCGGCAGCCATCTGGGTGGCGGCGTCCATCGAGGCGCGTATCCCTAGCCGATCAGGTGCGGAATGCGCTGGAACAGCAGCGTGGTGAATTCAACCAGGTGGCCGATCAGCAGGCTGCCCAGCGCGAACAGCACCGCGGTCAGCGCCGCCGCCTTGGCGACGAAGGCGATGGTTGGTTCATTGAGCTGGGTGGCGGCCTGCACGACACCGACCACCACGCCCACCACCAGTACGGTGAGCAGCAACGGGCCGGCCACCCACAACACGGCGATCAGGCCGCCACGCAGTTCGGTCAAGGCAAGTTCGGGAGACATCGTTCTTCCATCGATAGCGCCAGGCCATGCCCGGCGATGCTTTTGTAGAGCCGAGCCATGCCCGGCTGCCTCCCGGTCACGCCGGATTGAAGCTCGCTGCCAACGTGCCGACAGTCAGCACCCAGCCATCCACCAGCACGAACAGCAGGATCTTGAACGGTGCCGACACCAGCATCGGCGACAGCATCATCATGCCCATCGACATCAGCACGCTGGCCACCACCAGGTCGATGATCACGAACGGGATGAAGATCAGGAAGCCGATCTCGAAAGCGGTCTTCAGTTCACTGGTGACGAACGAGGCGACCAGCACCGGGAACGGGATCGCATCGGGGCTGGCGTAGGTGCCGTGCCCGGCGATGCCGGCGAAGGTCATCAGGTCGGTTTCGCGGATCTGCGCCAGCATGAATCCGCGCAGCGGCTGCGTGGTCAATGTCCAGGCGGTCTGGAAGTCGATGTCACCGTTGAGATAGGGCGCCATGCCCGCGCTCCACGCCTTGTCCCAGGTCGGCATCATCACCATCGCGGTGAGGAACAGGGCCAGGCCCAGCAGTACCTGGTTGGACGGCGTCTGCCCGGTACCCAGCGCCTGGCGCAGCAGGCCCAGCACGATGATGATGCGGGTGAACGAGGTCAGCACCAGCAGCATCGACGGGATCAGGGTGATCGCCGTCATCAGCAGCAGGGTCTGCAGCGGCAGGCTGACCGGCGCACCCCCGATCTTGCCGACGTTGATGTCCGGCAGCGGGGTGGTCGGTGCGCCGGGCGCGGCGAACGCCAGTGCCGGCAACAGGCACAGGGCGAGCATCAGCAGCCACGGCATCAGGGTGGCAAGACGGGTACGGGTGACACGCATGTCAGGGATCCTTGCGCAGCCGCTGCTGCAGCAGCTGGGCGAAATTCGGCAGGTTCTTGAAGTCCGGCACGCGCACCGGCGCCGGTGGCGGCAACGGTTCGGGCAGGGTATGCAGGGTGTTGATGCCGCCGGCAGTGACGCCCAGCAGCAGTTGCTGGCCGTTGACCTCCACCACCACCACGCGCTCCTTGGCGCCGACGCTGAGGCTGGCCACCAGCTTCATGCCTTCGGCCGGGCGGAAGCCGCTGCCGGGCATGCGCTTGAGCAACCAGCCCAGGCCGATCACCAGCGCCAGCACCGCCAACAACGCCAGCACCGCACCGAACAGGCTGGGTGCAGCGGCCGCGTGCTGGCCGACCTGTGGGCCGATCGGCGCGGCGGCCTTGCCGACCGCCAGCAGGGTGGAGGCCAGCAGGTTCAACGCAGTCTCCGGATCCGCTCGCTCGGGCTGACCACGTCGGTCAGGCGCACGCCGAAGCGGTCATTGATCACCACCACTTCGCCGTGGGCGATAAGGGTGCCGTTGACGAACACGTCCAGCGATTCGCCGGCTCCGCGCTCCAGCTCCACCACCGAACCCTGGTTGAGCTGCAGCAGGTTGCGGATCGGCAGCCGGGCACGACCGACTTCCAGCGACAGGGTCACCGGCACGTCGAGGATCACGTCCAGGTTCAGGTCCGGGCCGTTCGCCTCATCGGCCTGCAGGCTGCTGAACTGGGCCGGGGTCGGTTCGAGGGCGTCGATATCGTTCATTGCGGGTCTTCCTGGATGACGGGTACGCGCGGGCGGGTGCCCGGCGGATGGGTAGCGGTGATCTTCACGGCGTTCATGCCGTTGGCGATGCCGAACTCGCCGGTGAATACCGGGATGTTCTCCACGCACAGCGGCACCTGCGGGCTCAGGTCGATCGGCAGGATGTCGCCGACCTTCAGCTGGGTCAGGTCGCGCAGGGTCATGCGCTTGCTGGCCAGTACGCTGGACAGGGTGACTTCGGCGATGTTGAGCTGTTCACGCAGGGTCTTGCCCCAGCTCTCGTCGCGGTCGTTGCGGTCGCTCTGGATGCCGGCGTCGAGCAGTTCGCGGATCGGTTCCAGCATCGAGTACGGCAGGGTGACGTGGATGTCGCCGCCACCGCCGTCGAGCTCGACGTGCAGGCGGCACACCACCACGTACTCGCGCGGCGTCACGATGTTGGCGAAATGCGGGTTGATCTCCGAATTGATGTACTCGAAGTCGACGTCCATCACCGGTGCCCACGCTTCGCGCAGGTCGGCGAAGGTCTGCTTCAGCAGCAGGTGGATCACCCGCATTTCGGTGGCCGTGAACTCGCGGCCTTCGATGCGGGTGGGGTAGCGCCCGTCGCCGCCGAAGAAGTTGTCGACGATGGCGAACACCAGGGTCGGCTCGAACACGATCAGGCCGGTGCCGCGCAGTGGCTTGAAGCGGATCAGGTTCAGGTTGGTCGGTACATACAGCGAGTGCATGTAATCGTTGAACTTGATCAGTTCGATGCCGCGCACCGACAGCTCGGCCGAGCGGCGGATCAGATTGAACAGGCCGATCCGCCACAGGCGTGCGAAGCGCTCGTGGACCATTTCCAGGGTCGGCATGCGACCACGGATGATGCGGTCCTGGCTGGCGAAGTCGTACGAACGCGCTTCGCCTGACGGGGGTTCCGCATCGGTCTCGACCGCGCCACTGTCCACGCCGTGGAGCAGGGCATCGATCTCGTCCTGGGACAGCAGATCATTCATCGGTGGGCCCTTACTGGGTCACGAAGCTGGTGAACAGCAGATCGTCGGCGCCGTTGCTGCCGGTCTCGGCCTTGAGCACCTTCTGCACCTCGGCCAGTGAGGCCGCCTGCAGCTTCTGCTTGCCGGCGACATCGGCGATCTGGTCCGGGCTGACCTGCGAGAACAGCATCAGCAGGCGCGCACGGATGGCCGGGGCATGGGTCTTGATCGCCTCCAGCGCGGCCGGGTCGCGGGTCATCAGCTGCACTTCCAGCTGCAGGTAGCGCGGGCCGTCGACCGGGCCGTTGAGGTTGACCACGAACGCCGGGTCCAGCGCGAAGTACTGTGCCGGGGCCGGGGTGGCGCTCTTCTTTGGGGCCTGCGCGGTCTTCTCTTCGTGCTTGGACTGGGTGAAGAACCACACGCCGCCACCAGCGGCAGCGGCGGCCAGTACGGCCACCAGTGCGGTGATCAGGATCGGACTACGCGGCTTGGCGGCCTTGTCCTTCTCGGCGGTCTTCTTGGTTTTGTCAGCGGCTGCGGCCACGGGGTGAAGCTCCTGAGGGTTGCTTCACCGGGATATGCAAGGGGTGTGCCGAAGGCGGGGCAGTGGGGTGCGACGGAATTCCGTCGGGGTGCCGGTGGGGCCGTGCGGAGCAGGCTCCGCACCCACCAGCGCGATACTGGCAGGTGCGACTCTACTGCCCCGGTTCCCTGGCGGGTGCCAACCGCCCCGCTCTGGTGGGTGCCAACCTTGGTTGGCACGCCTGTCAGGCGTAGGCGTCCAGCAACCCGCGCTGGCGGATCAACTGTGCGGACGACACGCTGGCGTCGCCCGGCGTCGGTTCTCCGTCGCCGGCCATGCCGCCGCCACCGGGCTGACCCGATGCAGTGCCGCCACCACCGGGCGCCTGGTGGCCGACATCGGCGTGGGCCAGCTGGAAGCCCTGTTCGCCCAGCAGCTCGCGCAGGCGCGGCAGGCTGCTCTCCAGTGCCTGGCGCACGTCCACGTGCGGGCTGCTGAAGCTGGCATGCACCTTGTCGCCGTTCAACTGCAGGCGCACATCGACCGGTCCCATGTCGTCGGGGCTCAGGCGGATGTGGGCGTGGCCGATCTTCTGGTCGGCCAGCCAGCCCAGGCGCGCGCCGATGGCCTGATCGAAGCCGTCATCACCCAGCACGGGCTTCGGCGTGGGTTCGCCATCGAAGATCGCATTGCCGGTGGCGAGCGCGGCCTTCAGGTCCTGCACGGCGGCGGTGGCCAGTCCATGCAGCAGCGGTGCGCTGGCGCGGTCGCCAAGGGGCGCCACGTCGCTGCTTTCGCCACGCTCGCTGCGCTTGCCGGGCAGGATGATCTCCGGCAGTGGCAGCGCGGTGGCGTCGTCAGCGTTGCTCGCCGCCGGCCTGTTGTCGGTCGCCGCTGGGGCTGCGGCCGCCGCCGCTGCCGGGTTGGCTGCAGGCAGTGCCGGGTTCGCGGCCGGGGTAGCGGGCAACGCCGGGCCGTTGCTGGCAGGCAGGGGCGCAGCTGCGCTGGGCAGCGCGGCGGCCGGATCGGCAGGCGCCGGCATCGCCAGCACCAGGCCGGCCAGGCCGAGCGGTGGCCACGGCGCATCGTCGGTCGCGGCGGGCTTGTCCTTGTCGGTACCGGGACCCGCAGGGGCCGCGGCAGCGGGCGGTTGCGGCGGCGTTTCTACGGTTGTCGCTTCGGCGTCCGCGTTGCGTTCACCCGGTGCCTGGCCCTTGCTGTCGGCGGTCGACGGCTGGCCCGGCGTGGATGGCGTCGTCGCCGGCGTGGTGGCGCTGCCGGCAGGGGCGGGTGCCGACGCGGCGCCGCTCTGCAGCAGCTGGCTGAAGTCCTTTCCGCCTTCGCTGCGCGAGGCGCGCGCGGCACTGTTGCTGGTGGTGGGCGTGGCCGGGTTGGCACTGCTGGCGAGCGGAGCGGGCATCACGAGCGGCCTCCCTGCTCGGCGCCGTCCTGGTCTTCGGCCTGCACCAGGCGTGCACGCCGCGCACCAATGTCGTCCATCTCGCGCTGGTCGCGGCGGTCGGTCACCACCTTTTCCTGCGCGCGGTAGCTGGCGGCCAGCTGCTCCAGCACCGCCTTGTCACGGCTGGCCAGGATCAGGCGGGCGCGCTCGGCCTCTACTTTTTCGCGGTTGCCGTCGACCGTGGCCTGCTGCTGTTCGACCGCGCTGTCCAGGCGATCAAGGAAGGCGCGACGGTTCAGCAGCTGCGCCGGGCTGGTCGCGGCCATCTGCGCGTTCGCATACTCCTCGGCATAGCGGCGCAGTTCGTCCAGTCGCGATAGATGGGTGTCGAGCACGCGCTGGCGTTCGGCCAGGTCGCGGGCGACCGCGTCCTCGTGTTCCTGGGCCCGCTTGAGCAGGGGATCGATGCGCTTGGACTGGTTCATGGCTTAACTCTCTTGTTCCACCAGGCGCTGCAGCGCCGCCTGGCTGTGCGGGAGATCTGCGGCCTTGGCAACGTCCTGGCCGAGGAACTCCATGATTTCCGGCCAGCGTTCCAGGGCTTCGTCGGTGGCCGCGTCGTTACCACGCTGGTAGGCACCGATCGCGATCAGGTCACGGTTGGCCGAGTACGCCGAGACCAGTCGCTTCAACTTGCGGATGCGCAGGCGCCACGGTTCGTCGGCGATTTCCGTGACCACGCGGCTGACCGAGGATTCGACGTCGATGGCCGGGTACAGGCCGCTGTCGGCCACCCGGCGCGAGAGCAGGATGTGGCCATCGAGGATCGCGCGCGCGGCGTCGGCGATCGGATCCTGCGGATCATCGCCTTCGGTCAGCACCGTATAGAAGGCGGTGATCGAGCCACGGCCCTTGGCGCCGTTGCCGGCACGCTCGACCAGCGCCGGCAGCTTGGCGAACACCGACGGCGGGTAGCCGCGGGTGGTCGGCGGTTCGCCCACCGACAGGCCGATCTCGCGCTGCGCCTGGGCGAAGCGGGTCAGCGAGTCCATCAGCAGCAGTACGTTCAGGCCCTGGTCGCGGAACCACTCGGCGATGGCGGTGGCACGATAGGCGCCGTGCAGGCGCGCCAGCGGCGGCCGGTCGGCGGGGCTGGCGACCACCACGGCGCGGCGCAGGCCTTCCTCGCCCAGCGTGGTCTCGACGAAATCGCGGACTTCGCGGCCGCGTTCACCGATCAGGCCGACCACGATCACGTCGGCGGCGGTGTAGCGGGTCATCATGCCCAGCAGCGTCGACTTGCCGACGCCGGAACCGGCGAACAGGCCAACACGCTGGCCGCGTCCGATCGGCAGCAGCGCGTTGATCGCGCGCACGCCCACGTCCAGCGGCTGGGTGATCGGTTCGCGCGCCAGCGGGTTGATCGAGACGCCGGCCATGCCGACATGCCCTTCGGCGCGGATCGGGCCCTTGCCATCCAGCGGCACGCCGTCGCTGTCGATGACGCGGCCGAGCAGGCCTTCGCCGACTTCCACGCCACCGCGTCGCGCCGACGGTACCACCCGCGCGTTGGGCAGCAGCCCGTGCAGCTCGGCGCTGGGCATCAGATAGGTGCGCTCGCCGGCGAAACCGACCACTTCGGCATCGACCCAGCCACCATCGACCACTTCCACCTTGCAGCTGGCGCCCAGCGGCGCTTCGCAGCCGACCGCTTCCAGGGTGAGGCCGACCGCGCGGCGCAGTACGCCCTCGCGGATCAGGCCGCGACCATGCGCGGTATCCACGCGCAGGCCATCCAGGCGGCTGGCCAGGCGCAGGTTGCGGGCCACGGCCCAGTCGGCCGCTGGCGCCGGTTGCGGCGCGGCTTGCGATTCCGGGCTCATGCGCCTGCTCCGGTCTGGCGGATCACCGCGTCCAGCGCGCCGCGCAGGCGGGCTTCCAGGGTGCCGTCGATGCGCACCGCTTCAGCGTGCACGCGCAGGTCGCCACGGCTGAGGCTGGTATCGGGTACCAGACGCTGCGCCGGCGACAGGTTCAGCAGCGGGGCGAGGGCGGCGATGTCATCCGGGTGCAGCCGCACTTCCACCTCGCGGGTGCTGCCGCCGACCGCGTCGATCGCTTCACCGACCAGCTGTGCCAGCAGTGCCGGCTCGGCTTCGTAGGCGCGGCCGACCAGCGCGCCGGCGATGCGCACGGCCAGTTCGCCGAGTGCGCCGACCACTTCGTTCTCCAGCCGCACCAGCGGCCGGCTGAAGTTGTCCAGGATGCCTTCGATCTGCGCGGCGAGGCGACGCACCTCGGCCTGGCCCTGGCCGTAGCCGTCGGCATGGCCCTGGTCGAACCCTTCCTTCTCGGCGCTGTCCTGGATGGCCTGGATTTCTTCCAGGGTGGGCAGCTGCAGCGGCGGCTCCGGTTCGTGTTCCGGGTCCGGCTCGGTGAGTTCGAACGCATCCTCCTGATCCAGCGCCGGTTCGGGCTGGGCCAGCAGGTCCGGGGCAAGCCAGCGCACGACGTTGCTCACAGCATGGCCTCCGCGCTGCCACCGATGGTGACGGTGCCTTCATCGGCCATGCGCTTGACGATGGCCAGGATCTCGCGCTGCGCGCCTTCCACGTCGGACAGGCGCACAGGGCCGCGGGCTTCCATGTCTTCCAGCAGGATTTCGGCCGCGCGCTGCGACATGTTGCGGGTGATCTTGTCGCGCACCTTGATGTCGGCACCGCGCAGGGCCAGGCCCAGGCGTTCGCCGCTCACCTCGCGCAGCACCAGCTGCATCTCGCGGTCGTCCAGGTCGACCAGATCGTCGAACACGAACATCAGGTCCTGGATGCGGTTGCTCAACGGCGCGTCGATACGGGCGATCTCGCCCAGGATCGCCTGGTCCTGGCCGCTGTCCATGAAGTTCAGGATATTGGCCGCGCACTGCACGCCGCCGATGTTGGACGACTTCAGGTTCTGGTTGCCGGCGAACTGGCGCTCCATGATCTCGTTGAGTTCATTGAGCGCGTTCGGCGGAATGCCGTCGAGGGTGGCGATGCGCAGCAGCACGTCCACGCGGGTACGGTCGGGCAGCAGCTTCAGCGCGTCGGCGGCCTGGTCGGTTTCCAGATGCGCCATCACGATGGCGATGATCTGCGGGTGCTCGTTGCGCACCAGGTCGGCCACCGCACGCGGGTCCATCCACTTCAGTGCGTCCAGGCCGGTGGTGTTGCGGCCGAGCAGGATGCGGTCGATCAGGTTGCCGGCCTTCTCGCTGCCCAGCGCCTGCACCAGCATGTTGCGGATGTAGTCGTCCGAGCCCACGCCCAGCGAGGTCTTCGAGCCCAGCTCCTGGCCGAACTGGTCCATCACCCGTTCCACCTGCTCGCGGGTGATGTCGGTCATGGTGGCCATGGCGATGCCGATCTTCTGCACCTCCTTGGGTTCCATGTGGCGCAGCACTTCGGCCGCGTCCAGCTCACCCAGCGAAAGCAGCAGTACGGCGGCGCGCTGCACGCCAGTCAATGCGGCCTCAGTCATTGGCCACCCAACCCTTGACCACCTGGGCCACGCGCTTGGAGTCGGTCTTCACGGCTTCACGCGCCATCCGCAGTCGTTCCTCATATGAATCCACCGGCAGGGCCAGCGTATCCGGCCCGCCCAGGCTGGCCCGGTCGGCGCCCAGCGCCGGCAGCGGGATGCCATCGTCATCGACCAGCTGCACGTCCGCGGTGTGCGGTTCCAGTGCCTGTTCGTCGTTCTTCTTCCCCTGGCCGGTGATCGCGCGCAGCGCCGGGCGCAGCACGCCGAACAGCAGCGCCAGCACCACCACCGCGCCCAGCAGCATGCGGCCGGCATCGTGCACCCACGGCAGTTCCCACCAGGCCGGCCCTTCGACCGGCGTGGTGTCACGCACGAACGGGGCATTCATCACCGACACGGTGTCGCCACGCTCGGCGTTGAATCCGACGGCCTGCTTGACCAGCGCTTCGACGCGGGTCAGTTCGGCAGCCGACAGCGGCTGCGGGCTGACCTTGCCGTTGGCACCGGCGCGCGGCACGTTGTCCACCAGCACCGCCACCGAGACGCGCTTGATGCGGCCGGCCGGCTGGCGAGTGTGCTGCAGGGTGCGGTCCAGCTCGTAGTTGCGGGTCGCGTTCTTGCTGCTTTCGGTCGGGGCCTGCGCGGTGGCCGGCGCGGCCTGCTGGCCCGGCGGGCTGTTGCTGGTCGCGCCCGGCACACCCTGCGGACCCGGCGTGCTGGTGGTGTTCTCGCTCATCTGCTCGCTGCGCAGCTTCTGCGGCTCACCGTTGTAGAGTTCGCGGGCTTCCTCGGTCACCGAGAAATCCATGTCCACACTGACTTCCGGATTGACGCGGCCCGGGCCTGTCATCGGTTCCAGCAGTTCGCGGATGCGCTGGTTGAACGAGGTTTCCTGGCGTCGCACCTGCTCGAACTGGGCGGCGTTGACCGCCGCCTCGCTGTTCGGATCGGTGATGCTGAGCATGCGCCCGCTCTGGTCGACCACGGTCACCCGTTCCGGGGCAAGGTCCGGAATGCTGGCCGCGACCATGTGCACGATGGCGTCCACCTGGCTGCGTTCCAGCTGCTGGCCGCCACGCAGTTCCAGCGTCACCGAGGCGCTGGCCACGTCACGCTGGCGGGTGAAGGCGCTGGGCTTGGGAATGGCCAGGTGCACGCGCGAATCACGCACCGGGCGCAGCGTGTTGATGGTGCGCGACAGCTCGGTTTCCAGCGCATGCTGGTAGCGCGCGCTTTCCACGAACTGGCTGACGCCGAAGCCCGGGTCGCGTTCCATCAGTTCGAAGCCGAGCTTGCCGCTGTCGGTCAGGCCCGAGCCAGCCAGCTTCAGGCGGGCGTCGTGCAGGTTCTTTTCCGGCACGGTGATGCCACCGGTGGCCGGGTCGAGCGCGAACGGAATCTGCGCGGCGCGCAGCAGGTCGGTCGCTTCAGCGGTCGCCTTCTGGTCCAGGCCGGTGTACAGCGGGACCATGCCCGGCTTCTGCGACCAGAAGAACACGGACAGGCCTGCCGCCACCGCCACTGCGATCATCGCCATCAGGCCCAGCCGACGGGTGATCTGCAGACTCTGCAGGCGGTCGAACCATTGCCCGGCCTTCTCGGCGTTCAGGCTGTCCTTGGAGAGCGTCAGTGCCATGCGTCAACGTTCCTTACAGCGGCATGTTCATCACGTCCTGGTAAGCCTGGACGAGACGGTTGCGGACTTCCACGGTGGCGCGGAAGGCGATCTGGGACTGCTGCGAGGCGACCATCACCTTGGCCAGGTCGGCGCTGGGGTCGCCCATTTCGAAGGCCTTGGCGAGGGCGCCGGATTTCTGTTGCGCGTCGTTGACGCCGGCAATCGCACCACGCAGGGTTTCGGTGAAGCTGGCCGGCTGCACCTGCGGCGCATCCAGCACCGTGCCCGGCAGGGCATTGCTGCGCGGCGTTTCGCCCAGCGGGTTGAGCGCCGGCTGTCCCATCTGGGTCTGATAGGAGCGGATCTGCGAAAGGATCGAGGTGACGGAGTGGGACATCTGCAACGGTTCCAGATACAGGGATGGGGTTGTCTGCTGGAACCAGTGCAAGTGCCGTGCCGAAACCGGTTTTCGATTCAGTGAAGTGAGGAGGTTGGGAGCGTGCTGGCGGGGCTGCGCCCTGCACCCGCAGAGGCAACGGCAACGTCAAAGGCGGGCTGTCCGTGGGGTGGCGGAGTGGGTCCGGTTGCGGGGGACGCCGTAAATCCGTCCCTGGAGGCTCGGTCGCGCCATCCATGGCGCTCACGCCCCCGTAACCGGACCCACCCCGCCTTCGACAGTTGGCCGCGATCTGTTGGAACCTGTTGCTGATGGTGGGTGCCGACCGTTGGCCGGCACGGGCGCTTACCGCATTGGCGGCGCCATTTATCCGGCGTCGGTTTTCCGGCCTGCGGCTGCAGGGTCCAGCGGCCGGAATTCTGGCGCTGGCGCGGCGCGATGGGGCCGTCGTGCTGGGTGTAGATGAAGCGGCCCTGGTGGTCGGTCTGGCAGGTCAACAGCAGGCTGTAATGGGCGCGGCCGGCCGGGTGGGCTTCGGTCATCCGGATTTCGGCGATATGCGGGGCCAGGCGCTGGTAGCGGTAGCTGCCGCCGATGCGCAGCTCGGTGCCGAGGATGTCCAGCACGTACTGGTTGCCGGCAAAGCTGACCTGCACCATGCGCCCGGCATTCGGGTTGTCGGGTGCGTACAGCGGATCGCTGAGGTTGGTGAACTGGCGTTGGTCCAGCGTGGCGGGCACGGTGCAGTTGGCAGCGATGGCAATGCCGGGGCTGAGCAGGACGGCAAGCAGGGGGATGCGGTGCATGGTAGGGCCTCCTTGGGGTGTCCTTGCCATGCTCCGCAGCGCGGCGGCGTTGTCTCTAGGAAAACGTGCAAATGAAACGGGGTCAGATCCCTTTCCTGCGGAAAGGCATCTGACCCCAGGCACTGGAAACACCAACGCCCGGGCAAGCCCAGGCGTTCGTGCCCCCTTCATGCTGGTAACGCGGTTCAGCCGGCCAGTTCGGCCTGCTCGCGTTCGATGCCGTACTTGCGCAGCTTTTCCACCAGTGTGGTGCGGCGCAGGCCGAGCAGTTGCGCGGCGTGGGCGACCACGCCCTGGGTGCGCTCCAGAGCTTCGTTGATCAGGCCCAGTTCGATGCTGGCCATGTGGTTGCGCAGGTCCAGGCCGTCATCGGGCAGTGCCGCCGGGGTGGCAGCGCGATTGACCGCGATGCCGTGCTCCAGTGCCGGCTGGCTGCCGCTGCCCGGGGTGTGGAACGAGAAGCTGCGCAGGTCCAGGCGTTCTTCGCTGGCAACCGGCGCTGCCGGTGCCGGTGCGGCCACCGCTGCCAGTGCCGCATCGCCGCGGTAGCGGGCCGGCAGGTCCTGCACGCGCACCGAGCCACCCGGATGCAGCACCGCCAGGCGCTCGACCAGGTTGGTCAGCTCGCGCACGTTGCCCGGCCATTCGTAACCGGCCAGGGCCTGCAGGGCTTCCGGGGTGAAGCGCACTTCGCCACGGCCGGTGCGGGCCAGCTGCGCGGCGATGGTTTCCACCAGCGCCGGCAGGTCCTCGCGGCGCTCGCGCAGGGCGGGCACGTCGATCGGGAACACATTGAGGCGATAGAACAGGTCCTCGCGGAACTTGCCTTCGGCGATGCGGGTTTCCAGGTCGCGATGGGTCGCGGCCACGACGCGCACGTTGCAGCGGATGGTCTGGTTGCCACCAACGCGCTCGAAGCTGCGTTCCTGCAGAACGCGCAGCAGCTTCACCTGCATTGGCAGGCTCATGTCGCCGATTTCGTCGAGCAGCAGGGTGCCGCCCTCGGCCATTTCGAAACGGCCCTTGCGGGCGGTCAGCGCACCGGTGAAGGCGCCCTTTTCGTGTCCGAACAATTCGCTTTCCAGCAGGTCGGCCGGAATGGCGCCGCAGTTGATCGCCACGAACGGGCCATCGCGGCGCGGCGAGCGCTGGTGGATCGCGCGCGACACCACTTCCTTGCCGGTACCGGATTCGCCCAGCACCAGCACGGTGGTGTCGAACGCGGCCACCTGTTCGATCATGGTGCGCAGTTCGGTCACCGCCGGGCCGTTGCCGGTCGGGCCCTGGTCCTGCGCGGCGCCGGCCTGGTGCTCGGCATCCAGGCGCTTGAGGCTGGCGCGGCGCAGCAGGGCTTCCATCTGCGCATGGCGCAGCGGCGTTTCCAGCGGCCAGATGTTGGCTTCGTGCAGGCCGTGCTGCTGGGCAAACGCAGTGGCATCACCATCGGCCAGCAGCACCGGCGGCGGCAGGCTGCTGCCGCCCAGCCAGTGGTACAGCGCGGTGCTGGCGGCGCTGTCGTCCAGGCTGCCGACGATCACGGCCATCCAGTCGTTCTGGCGCTGGCGGCCCAGGTCGAAGTCGGCCGCGTCGGAAACCCAGCGCGGGTTGAAGTCCATGAATTCCAGCAGGGCAACGGTGCGCTCTGCGCGCACGGCGTCGTTGTCCAGCACCAGGATGCGCGATTCGCTCACGATCGATCCTCCCTGAGGCCTTCCAGGATCGGCATGACTTCCTGGATGTAGGACAGCTTGCTGACAAAATTGTCGGCGCCGGCACGCAATGCGTGTTCGCGGTGCTCGGCGTCGTCGAAGTGGCTGGCGATCACGATGTACGGTGCATCGTCCTGCGACTTGATCAGGCGGGTGGCCTGCAGGCCGCCCATTTCCGGCATCGCAAGGTCCATCAGCACCACCTGCGGGCGCAGTGTTTCCGAGCGTTCGATCGCTTCCAGGCCGTTGCCGGCACTGCCGACGATCTGCAGCCAGTCGATCTTGCGGAAATGGCGCATCGCCGCGTTGATGAAGCCCTCGTGGTCATCGACCAGCAGGACCGTGAGCTTGTTCATGTCCAACATCCTTTTCAGCCCACCCGGGCCAGCTGGGGTTGCCTGGCGCTGAGCCGGCGCCGTTCGCGGGCCGGGGCGATATCCAGTTGTTCTCGGTATTTTGCGACGGTTCGGCGGGCAATGTTCACCCCCTGGCGTGACAGCAGGCCGGCAATGGCCTCGTCGGCCAGCGGCCGGCCGGCCGGTTCGGCGTCGATCAGGCGGCGGACCATGGCCTTCACCGCCTGGCCGGAGACGCTGGCGCCTTCCAGGCGCACGGCGAAGAAGTGCTTCAGTTCGAAGGTGCCGCGCGGGGTCTGCAGGAACTTGCCGGTGGTGATGCGCGAGACGGTGGACTCGTGCATGCCGATTTCCTCGGCCACTTCCTTCAGGGTCAGCGGGGCCATGGCCTCTTCGCCACGGACAAGGAAGGCGGCCTGGCGCTCGACGATCACCCGCGCGGTGCGCAGCAGGGTGTCGTAGCGCATCGACAGGCCGCGGCTGAACCAGCGCGCCTCCTGCAGCATCTCGCGCAGCGCCGGCGCGGCTTCGCTGGTTTCGGCCAAAGCCTGTTCGTACTGGCTGTTGATCGACACGCGGCGGCTGGTGGCCGGGTTCAGGGCGACCTTCCACTGCCCATCGGCATGCCAGGCGACCACGTCCGGCACCACCACGGCGTTGCGTTCCGGCAGCAGGCTGTCGCCGGGGCGCGGCTGCAGCGAGAGGATCAGGCGCACCGCTTCGCGCACGTCGTCGATCTCGGCGTCGTGCTGGCGGGCGAGGGCGGGGTAGTCGTGGGCGGCCAGCGCGTCGAGCGCGCCCTCCAGGATGCGGCCGGCAAGATGGCGGGCCGGCACCACGCCGTGCAGGCTGCGCAGCTGTGCCTGCAGGCCTTCGCGCAGGTCCTGCGCGGCCATGCCGGCGGGCTCGCCATGCAGCAGCTGCTGGCGGATGGCTTCCACGCCGTCAGCGGCGATGTCGAACTGGGCGCTGGCCAGCAGCTGCAGCTGGGCCAGCGGCGCCTGCAGGTAGCCGGCTTCATCGCAGTGGTCCAGCCAGAACGCGGCCACGGCCAGCTGGCGGTCGTCCATGTCCAGCGACAGGCGCTGCAGCACGCGAAGCTGCGGGTCGGTCGATTCGCCGGCGGCGATGCGTGCCATGCGGTCGTCGTCGCCGTCCTGCCAGCTGGCACCGGCCACGTCCCACATCGACGACTCGGGCAGCTCGTCGAAGGCGGCAGTGTCGAGGGTGGTGGCACTCGCTTCGGTGGCCTCGGCCGCGGGCGCTTCGGCCTCTTCGATCTCCAGCAGCGGGTTGGAGTCCAGCAGGCGCTGGATTTCCTGCTCCAGGTGCAGGCCATCGAGCTGCAGCAGCCGGATCGACTGCAGCAACTGCGGGGTGAGGTGAAGTTGTTGGCCCAGCTGGGTCGAGAGTGCTGCCTTCATCGTGGTTCCCCGGCACCGCTCCCCGGCGCCTTGTGGAACGCATCTTGCTTTTGATCCGGCGGGGGCGGAATCGGGGGGTTCCTGAGGGCTTTCGTGGATATCCCGACAGGATGTAAGGGTTTCCCCTACATCGGCGCGGGATGTTGACGAAGATCACCGCCAAGTTGTTGATTCGTGGTGCCGGATCGACCCTGTCCTGGGCGCGCCGTGTACGGATTCCTGTCAGGGCCTGTCAGGGTGACGGGAATTCGTCGCCGATGCAGGGTGTCGCGGGGTCAGATCCCTTTCCCGTGGAAAGGGATCTGACCCCGATACCGGCGCTTACTCGAGCTCGTGCTGGTGGCGCGCGGCCAGCAGCAACAGGTCATTGGCGCGCCGGCAGCCCAGCGACTCCATCATGCGTGCACGGTGGGTCTCCACCGTCTTGACGCTGATGCCGAGATCGGCGGCGATTTCCTTGTTGCTTTCACCCTTGCCGATGCGGCGCAGGATCTCGCGCTGGCGTGGCGACAGCGCGGCGATGCCGGTGGGCTTCTCGCGGCCCAGCATGGGTGCAAGCATCTTGGCCGAGATCTGCGGGCTCAGGAATACCTGGCCGGCATGCGCAGCGCGCAGCGCCAGTTCCAGCTCCTGCGGTGCCGCATCCTTGACCACGAATCCAACCGCGCCACGATCCAGCGCGTCGCGTACGTGCGCGGCATCGTCGTGCATGGTCATCATCACCACCCGGGTACCGGGCGCGCGCAGCCGGATGTCGCTGAGTGCTTCCAGGCCAGTGCGGCCGGGCAGCGAAAGATCCATCAACACCACGTCCGGTGCGTGCTGCAGGGCCAGCTGCAGTGCCTGTTCGGCGTTGCTGGCCTCGGCGACCAGCTGCACGTCGGCAAACCCCTGCAGCAGCCGCGCCAGGCCGGCGCGGACGAGGGTGTGATCGTCGACGATGAGAACTCGCACAGGCACGCAACGGATCCGTGTAGGGGAGTCCACCTTAACTTAGCTGAACGGGCGCGCCAAGGGTCGGCCGTGCAGTGCCGGGGTGGCGGGTTTCAACGCGCGCGGCGCGCCTCGGCCACCTGGCGGCGGTGCAGGCGGAACAGGTGCCGCTCCATCGCCATCTCCAGGCCATCGCCCAGGCGCTGGAAGCGCAGCCACAGGAAGTGGCCGCCACTGCCGTCGGCCGCCTCGGCGATGACTTCCACCGGCAGGTCGATATGGTCGGGCAGCCAGTCGCTGGGCTGCAGGCGCACCACGCCGGCCTGGCCGGGGGTGGCGCTACTGCGCGGGCCCAGCTGCAAGCGGATGCCACGGCGCGACCAGCGCACCGGGCGCAGGGTCAGCTCCTGGGCCTGCTGGCGAACCAGCCGGCCGAGCAGCACCATCGCCAGGTCCAGCTTGGCTTCCAGGCGCTGCAGCTGCAGGCTGGATTCGTTGCGTTCGTCGTGTTCGTCGACGCGGCTGTCCTCGACCAGCGCCAGGCTGCGCAGCAGGCCTTCGGCACTGCTGGTGCGGCCGGCCGCGCTGCCCGCCTGGAATTCGGCGGGCAGGGCCAGTTCGCAGCTGAGCGTCTCGTCGAACAGCTCGCTTTCGGCCGGGTGGTGCAGCGAGGTGGTCGGCAGCGAGGTCATGCCAGCGATTCTGCCTGCAGGTAGGCATGCGCCGCGCGAAGGGAGCGCTGGCCGTCGTTCATCAGTGCGGCCACGGCATCACGGCGCTGGCGCAGCAGGCCGAGCAGATTCTGCTGGCGCTCGAACAGGCCGGTCAGCGGAGCGTGGTCGGCGGCGGTCAGCGGCTGGCTGAGCAGGGCGTGCAGGGTGCTGTCGTGGCCGTCGAGCAGGCTGTCGGCCTGGTCGAGGGAGTCTTCGCCCAAGGCCTTCTCGAAGGCATCCAGCTGTGCATGCAGTTCGTGCAGGCTCATGGTGCCACCGCGGCCGGGCGGCGCTGTTCGTGCGGGATCGCATTCCAGGCGCTGTCGATCTCGCCCAGCAGCTGCAGTGATTCATCCAGCGCGGCACGGTCGTTGTGCAGGTTGGCCTCGGTCAGGCGCTGCAGCACGTAGTCATAGAGTGCTGACAGGTTGCCGGCGATCTCGCCGCCGGCCTCATGGTCCAGCGAGCCGTTGAGGTGGCCGACGATCGCGCAGACTTCGCCGATGGCCTTGCCCTTGCCGGCCTGGTCGCCACGCTCGAGGCTGGCCAGGGCGCGCCGCACGCGCTCCAGCGCACCGGCCAGCAGCATCGCCACCAGCTTGTGCGGATCGGCATCGGCGACCGCACTGGTCACTCCTACCTGGCGGTACTGCTCGGCATATTGACGGCTGGAACCGTACATTCGTGATTCTCCTTGCGCGGGGTGCCGCCGGTGATCGTGGGGATCGGTGCCGACGGCGCGGCGATGATTGCTGTTGCGTCCGTTATCGGTGCGTTGCGCGGCAAACTTGAGTGCCGCGCACGCATCGTCAGCGGTTCAACTGTGCCAGCTGCTGCTGCAGCGCGGTATTGCTCTGCTGCAGCTTGCCCATCAGGCTGTCCAGCGCCAGGAACTGTTTCTTGTAGCGCTCTTCCACGCTCTTCATGCGCGTGTCGAGGTCCTTGCGGCGCTTGTCGATGTTGTCCAGCGTGGTGTTCAGGCCCTTGGTACGGGCGACGAACGCGCCCTCCTTGCCGACCGTGGTGCTGACGTAGCCATCGACCATGGTGTAGAGCGTGCCCGCACCGCCGGTGTCGCCGGTAATCGCCGAGCGGATCTTTTCAGGCTGGCTGGCCAGTGCCGCGGCAAACTTGGTGGTGTCCAGCACCAGGGTGCCGTCGGCGTTGGGATAGCCGCGCGTCTGCAGGCCCAGCACCTTCGGGTCCAGGCCGTCGGCGGATAGTTCCTTCAACACGCCCGACATCACCGAGCGCAGCTGGCTGGAGGCGCCACGCATCTGCGCATCGCCGGTCAAGGTGGCCGCTTCCTTGGTCTTGGCGTCGTACTTGGTTTCGGTATTGATCGCCGCGATCGCCGCGTTGTAGGCGGTCACGAACTCCTGCATGACCTTGGTTGCGGCGGCCGTGTCGGTACTGATCACCACCGTGCTCTTGCCGGGAACCTTGAGGTTCAGGGTCAGGCCCGGCACGGCATCGGTCACCGTATTGCTGGCACTGACCACCTTCACGCCGTCGATGGTCAGTTCGGCGTCCGCTGCAGGCGTGTTCTCTTTCAGGCTGCCGACCAGCGCGCCCAGCTTGGGGTCACTGCCCGCATACTCCAGCTTGATTGCATTGGCGGCACCGGTCTTTTCCTGGGCGATCGACAGGTACTGGTTGTCGCCGGAGCTGATCAGCGTCGCCTGCACGCCTTCCTTGCGGCCCGCGGCATCGATCTTGTTGCGGATGGTGGTCAGCGTGTCGCCGTCCTCCACTGCCACGTTCATGGTCTTGGCCTTGTCGCCAACGCCAACGGTCAGCGTCAAGGTTCCGGCGCCGAAGGTGTCGGTCTTCGGGAACGAGGTGTCGGCAATCAGCTTGTGCGCGGTGGCGAGGGATTTCACTTCCACCTGGTGCGTGCCGTTGGAAGCCGCTGCCTT
The DNA here is from genome assembly GCF_056481725.1 of Stenotrophomonas sp. 85239_Sma. Lineage (NCBI taxonomy): Bacteria > Pseudomonadati > Pseudomonadota > Gammaproteobacteria > Lysobacterales > Lysobacteraceae > Stenotrophomonas > Stenotrophomonas sp. 85239_Sma. Next base: position 2,133,953 of record NZ_CM151163.1, read on the forward strand.
GGTCGTGCCGAGGTCGTACAGCGCTACCGACGCGGTCAGCACATCGTCGGCATTGTTGGGGCCGGACTTGCCGGTGGCGGTGACGGTGCGGGTGTCGAAGGCCGTGGTGGCCTTGAGCGCGGTCAGCGCGGTCTTCAGCTTGTCGAACGCCGCAGTGACGGTGCCGATCGACGACAGCTGCATCTTGGCCTTGGACTGCTGCAGGTTCAGCGCATTGTCGGCGGGCTTGCGGTCAGCTGCGACCAGCTGGTTGACGATGCTGGAAATATCCAGGCCCGAGCCAATGCCACCGTATCCAAAGTCTGCCACGTCGTTTCTCCTGGTATCCGGGCCTGGCCGCCATGCGGTGGCCCGTCGTCAACGAAAATAGCGGCCTGCGCCGCTGGGTCTTGAGGACTTCGTTGATGCATGTGCCGTGCCAGAGGTCTGGCGCAGGTTCTGGCACGCAGGTTGCAGGAGGGTTGGGGCAGGGTGCGGGTAGGTTCACCGCGGGCTGCCGGGAGTCTGCAAAAAGCCCTCCCCCAATGCAGGGGAGGGATCAGGCTACTGACAATCGGGGGGAGACGAAGCCGCCCGGTACGTACAGTCAAAGGTACAGCGCTGAAAGAGAGGTCCGCAGGAGCGGGCGATGCCAAGCCGGTTCGGGAGTGATCCCGGGCCGGGCATGGCCCGCGCCTTCGTGCATCGTGGCTTCCGGGTTGCCGCTACCGCCGGTTTGACCCGACGGTAGCGGCGCTTCTTGCCGTGGATCAGCGCAGCAGGCTGAGCACGCCCTGCGGCACCTGGTTGGCCTGGGCCAGCATGGCCGTACCGGCCTGCTGCAGGATCTGGGTGCGGGTCAGTTCGGCGGTTTCCTTGGCGAAGTCGGTGTCCTTGATGCGGCTGCGCGAAGCCGACAGGTTTTCCGACGAGGTCTGCAGGTTGGCCACGACCGAGGTGAAGCGGTTCTGGATCGCACCGAGGTCGGCGCGGGTGCTGTTGATCGCACCCAGGGCCTTGTCGACCACTTCCAGTGCCTGCTGGGCGCCGAGCACGGTGCTCACGTCCAGCTTCTGCACGTTGGCCGAGGTGTCGGTGCCGGCGGTGTAGGCGCCCGCAGCCGCCGCGGTGCCCCAGGTCTTGGCGGTCGCGTCGTAGTCGCTGCGCATCAGGGCGATATCGGCGGTGGCGACAGCCTTGCCTTCCTTCACCGAGCTCAGCTTCAGGGTGCCGTCGGCATTGGCTTCGGCGTAGATGCCGGCCTCGCCGATCTTGGCGTTGATGGCGGTGGCGACGGCCTTGGAGGCATCCGCCGTGGTGGCGCCGGCCTTCACTTCAACCGTGCCGATGTCCACGCCCATCACAGTACCGGAGAAGCGCGCACCATCGGTGCTGGCAGTCAGGGCGGCAGTGGCGCCGGTGGCGAAGGTCGAGGTGCCCAGCGAGCCGGCCTTGGCATCGATGGTCTTGTCGATGGCGATGGCCTGGCCGGCGTTGGCGCCCACCTGGAACAGCTGGCTGGAGAAGGTGCCGTCCAGCAGCTTGGTGCCGTTGAAGTCCGACTGCTTGGCGACGCGGTCGATTTCCGAGACCAGCTGGGTCACTTCGGCCTGCAGCGCCTTGCGGTCGCTGGCCGAGTTGGTGGCGTTGGAGGCCTGCACCGACAGCTCGCGGACGCGCTGCAGGTTGTTGCCGATTTCGGTCAGCGAGCCTTCGGCGACCTGGGCCAGCGAGATACCGTCGTTGGCATTGCGGATGGCGACGTCGGTACCGCGGATCTGCGTGCCGAAGCGCTCGGAGATCGCCAGGCCGGCGGCGTCGTCCTTGGCGCTGTTGATGCGCGAACCGGAGGACAGGCGCTGGATGGTGGTAGCCAGCGAGCTGCCGCTGGTGCTCAGGTTGCGCTGAGCATTCAGGGACATGGTGTTGGTGTTGATGACTTGTGCCATGGTGCTTTTCCTTTGGCGAAGGTGGAACGTGTTTCAGGATCCGGGCGCCGCGTCATGCGGCGCCCGGGGTCGATCAGTGAGCGGATCAGCGCAGCAGGCTGAGCACGCCCTGCGGCACCTGGTTGGCCTGGGCCAGCATGGCCGTACCGGCCTGCTGCAGGATCTGGGTGCGGGTCAGTTCGGCGGTTTCCTTGGCGAAGTCGGTGTCCTTGATGCGGCTGCGCGAAGCCGACAGGTTTTCCGACGAGGTCTGCAGGTTGGCCACGACCGAGGTGAAGCGGTTCTGGACCGCACCGAGGTCGGCGCGGGTGCTGTTGATCGCACCCAGGGCCTTGTCGACGATTTCCATCGCCTGCTGGGCGCCCTTCACGGTGCTGACGTCCAGGTTGCTGGCGTACTTCGCAGCCGGCGCTGCAGCAGCGGTGGTGGCGGTGAAGGTCGGCGCGGTGGCGCCGGTCCAGGTGCCCGGAGTCGCGGTGATGGCCTTGAACGAGCCATCGGCGTTGACGCTGTCCTTGACCGAGGTCAGGGTCACGCCGGTGGTGCCGTTCACTTCAGCGTAGACGCCGGTCTCGCCGATCTTGGCGTTGATCGCGGTCACCAGCGCTTCACGCGAGGCCTTGCCGGTGGCAGCAGCATCGGCGCCCTGCTTGACCGAGACGTCGGCAATGGCCACGCCGTTGATGGACAGGCCGCTGGTGCTGAAATCAGCGTTGGTGCCCGGGTCGGCCAGGGCCAGCGAGTTGGTGTCGAACTTGGCGCCACCCAGGGCATTGGCCTTGGCATCGATGGTCTTGTCGATGGCGATGGCCTGGCCGGCGTTGGCGCCGACCTGGAACAGCTGGCTGGAGAACGAACCGTCCAGCAGCTTGGTGCCGTTGAAGTCCGACTGCTTGGCGACGCGGTCGATTTCCGAGACCAGCTGGGTCACTTCGGCCTGCAGCGCCTTGCGGTCGCTGGCCGAGTTGGTGGCGTTGGAGGCCTGCACCGACAGCTCGCGGACGCGCTGCAGGTTGTTGCCGATTTCGGTCAGCGAGCCTTCGGCGACCTGGGCCAGCGAGATACCGTCGTTGGCATTGCGGATGGCGACGTCGGTACCGCGGATCTGCGTGCCGAAGCGCTCGGAGATCGCCAGGCCGGCGGCGTCGTCCTTGGCGCTGTTGATGCGCGAACCGGAGGACAGGCGCTGGATGGTGGTAGCCAGCGAGCTGCCGCTGGTGCTCAGGTTGCGCTGAGCATTCAACGACATCGTATTGGTGTTGATGACTTGTGCCATGAGGAGAGGTCCTTGAGCGGTTGCACGTGAGTTGGGTTAGACGCCCCCGACGTGCCCCGGGGGCGGCTCATGTCAGCGCTGCAACAGGCTGAGCACGTTCTGCGGTACCTGGTTGGCCTGGGCCAGCATGGCCGTGCCGGCCTGCTGCAGGATCTGGGTGCGGGTCAGTTCGGCGGTTTCCTTGGCGAAGTCGGTATCGCGGATGCGGCTGCGCGATGCGGACAGGTTCTCCGAGGAGGTCTGCAGGTTGGCCACCACCGAGGTGAAGCGGTTCTGGATCGCGCCGAGGTCGGCGCGGACGCTGTTGACCGATTCCAGGGCCTTGTCGACGATCGACATCGCCTTCTGTGCGCCTTCGGCGGTGGTGACGTTCAGGTCCTTGACGAAGCTGGCCGTTGCACCGGTCAGGGTGCCGCCGTTGGTGCTGGTCTCGGTCAGGCCCAGGCCGGCGATGGTCGCGGCGGTGACGCCGGCCGGCGGGGTCGCCGCGCTGACACCCAGCGCGAAGGTCTGGCCATCCTTGACCGAGGCCAGGCTGATGACGCCGGCATTGACCGAGGCAACCACGCCGGTTTCACCCAGCTTGTTGTTGATCGCCGCCGCGGTGGCCGAGGTGATCGACTCGCCGGCCTTCACGGTGAAGTCGCTGATGGTGACCGTGGTGGCGGTGCCGCCCGGCGGGGTCACCGAGACCTGCAGGCCGGAATAGGTGGTGTCGGCGGTGGCCTTGTCGGCCGCTGCCAGGCTGGTGCCGGTGTAGCCGTTGGCGAAGGTGGCCGCGCCCAGCGAATCGGCTTTTGCGTTGACCACGCTGTTGATGGCGATGGCCTGGCCGGCGTTGGCGCCCACCTGGAACAGCTGGCTGGTGAAGCTGCCGTCCAGCAGCTTGGTGCCGTTGAAGTCGGCCTGCTTGGCGACGCGGTCGATTTCCGAAACCAGCTGGGTCACTTCCGCCTGCAGGGCCTTGCGGTCGCTGGCCGAGTTGGTGGCGTTGGAGGCCTGCACACCCAGTTCGCGGATGCGCTGCAGGTTGTTGCCCACTTCGTTCAGCGAACCTTCTGCGACCTGGGCCAGCGAGATGCCGTCGTTGGCGTTGCGGATGGCCACGTCCAGACCGCGGATCTGGGTGGTGAAGCGCTCGCTGATGGCCAGGCCGGCCGCGTCGTCCTTCGCGCTGTTGATGCGCAGGCCGGACGAGAGGCGCTGGATGGTGGTAGCGAGCGAGCTGCCGCTGGTGCTCAGGTTGCGCTGAGCGTTGAGCGACATCGTATTGGTGTTGATTACCTGTGCCATGGGGTCGTCTCCTCTTATATGGAACCCGTTGGTGAATGAAACGAAGCGCCGCCTGTTTTTTTGTGTGGCTGTGTGCTTCGCCGTTGCCAAATGAATAACGGCGCTTTGTCAACAACCTTTAGACGTGAATTCCGCTGGAGCAAAAATTCGCTGCCGGAGGCTGTTTTTCCGGGGTTTTCCAGCCTTGGTCGGGCGTGAAGGCGACCCCGGAAGGGGCGGTTGGGCATGCCCAACCAGCGCTGATGAAGGTATCGGCGGGGCAGGGCCGGGCTTGATGGGAAATCACGGAAAATGCACCGGGGCACCTTTCCGGTAGCGCCGTGACACGCCCGGCGAGCGCGAGGGAATGGGCACGCAGGAACGAAAAAGGCCGCGATGCAGGGCATCGCGGCCTTCAGAGGGTGGCGCTTGGGAAGCGTCAGCGGAGCTTGTTGAACAGCGACATCGACTGCATCTGCGAGAAGATCGTCTGTGCCGCCTGCAGCGCGGTGCTCTGCAGCTGGTACTGGCTCAGCGCGTCGGCGTAATCCAGGTCGCGCATCTGCGACAGCGTGGTCTTCAGGGTCACGCCATTGGCCTCGCGCATGTCGGCCGCATTGTCCAGGGCCTTCAACTGCGCACCGCCGGCAGCGCGTGAATCGATCATCCGCTCGGAGGCGCGTGCCACGTCGCGCAGTGCACTCTGCAGCTGGTTCTGCTGCGCGGTCATCTGCGCGGTGGTGCCGGTGTCGGCACCCAGCGCTGCCACCAGGTTGTCCATGGTGGCGAAGATGTCGCGGCTGCTGGCGGCCTGCACGCTGAAGCTGTCGCCCGCCGCCGGTGCGCCGGTGATGCGAAGGCGGACACCATTCACTTCCAGATCGTCGCCGGCCTTGTAGGTGCCGGTGCCGGTCACGTTGCCTGCGCCGTCCACCACTTCGTACTGGTTGCCGGTGGTGAAACGGACGCTGAAGCCCTGGCCGTTCCAGCTGTCGCTGCCGTCGCGGGTGACGTTGGTCAGCACGCCGTTGCCGGTGTTGCCGGCCGCGGCGCTGCCGTCAACGAAGCCATCGCCGGTGGGAATGCGCATGAAGATCTCGCTGCCGGGCAGGGCATCGCGCACATAGGTATCGGGGCCGACTTCGATCTGGCGCTGGGTCTGGTCGCCGCGGTAGACGACCTTGCCGTTGATCTTGGCAAACGGCGGGTCGCCATCGTTGGTGCCGCCGAACACGAAGCGGCCGGTGCCATCGTCGGCGTTGGCCAGCGACAGCAGGCCGTCGCGGATCTGGTTGACCTCGGTGATCAGCGTCTTCTTATCGGCCGCGCTCAGCGCTGGATTGCTGGCCTGGATGGTCAGATCGTTGACGCGTGCCATCAGGTCGTTGACCTGCGCCAGGGTGTTTTCCTGTACCCCCAGGCGGTTCTGCACGTTGCCGGCGTTGAGCTTCATGCGATCCAGTGCGGCCAGGCTGCGGTCAAGGCCGACCGCGGTACCGGCGGCCACCGGGTCGTCCTTGGCGCTGACGATCTTGCTGCCGGTGGCGATCTGCTGCTCCAGGTGGCTGAGCTTGGCCTGCTTGGCCATCATCAGCGACACGGACTGGTTGAACATCATGCTGGTGGAGATGCGGCTGCTCATCGGCGGACGGCTCCCAGGATGGTCTGGAACATGCTGTCGGCGGTGGAGATCAGCTGCGAGGCGGCCTGGTAGGCCTGCTGCAGCCGCAGCATGTCGGCGGCTTCCTCGTCCAGGTTCACGCCGGACACTTCATCGCGGGCTTCCTGCGCCTTGTCATTGATCACCAGCTGCGCGTCGAGCGAGTACTCGGCCGAGCGCGCGGCGGCGCCAACCTGGGTGGTCAGGCCACCCAGTGCACCGTTCAGTGTCACCGTCCCGGCATTGAACGCCTTTGCGCTTTCCACCTTGGCCAGCTTGGAGGCGTTGCTGTTGTCCGATGAGCCGGCCGGGGTCGGGGTGATGTTGAAGGTATCGCCCACCTTCGGCGCGCCGTCCAGCACGAAGCTCCAGCCGTTGGCACTGATGGTCTGGCCGGGCGTGTAGGTCTGCGGCGGGCCACCGTCGATGGTGTAGGTGGTGGCCGAGGTGAACACGATCGCCGAGGGATTGCGCAGGTTGGCGTTGGTCGAATCGGTGACGGTAACACCGCTCAGTTTGCCTGTGCCGGTGTTGGCGGTGGCGGCCGCGCCCTTCACCGCAGCGGCCGCAGCGATGCGCGACGGATCGGTGATCGCCATTTCCAGGCTGCCGGCCACGCCGGCGGTCGGCTGCAGCAGGAAGCGGTCGTTTTCCGCCGGCGTTCCGCCCACCACCAGCTGCACACCGTTGATCACCAGCGGGTCGGCGGCGGTGCCGGTACCGGTCAGCGGAATGCTGGCGCCGGTGTCGGCACGGCTGGCCTTCCAGTTGGTGCCATCGAACTGCAGCACCACGTTCTGCGCATCCAGCTTGCCCAGGTCGCCATAGGTTGCGCTGAGGCTGGCGGTGCCGGCATTGCTGTTGTTGGCGGTGACACGCGGGTTGCCGATGTTGAAGAAGTCGCCGCCCATCTGGCCATACAGGTCCACGCCCTGGTGGTGCGCCTGGTTGAAGCTTTCGGCCAGGCCCACCGCCAGCTTGCCCAGTTCAGCCTGGGCAGGGGTCAGCACGGTGTCGCGGAACTCCAGCAGGCCGCCGATCTGGCCGCCGACCGCCTTCGGGTCGAGGCGGATGGTGTTGCCCTGGGTTTCCAGTGCCAGCTGCAGGCGCTCGGGCTGGTACGGATCGGCCACGGTGGTGACCTTGGTCGCCGTGGTACCCACCACCAGCGCGTTGCCGCCGGCGGTGTAGACATTCATGATGCCGCCGTCCTGGATCACCGCCGTGCCACCGGTGTAGCCGATCAGCTGGGTGATCAGCTGGTCGCGGCGGTCGAGCAGGTCGGGTGCAGCAGAGGCGATGTTGGTGCCGATGGCGCCGTTGATCTGCGCGATTTCCTGCGCCAGGCGGTTGACCTCGGTGGCACCGGCCAGCAGGCCGTTGTTGACCTCGCTGTTGAGGTTGTTCAGGTGCGTGTTGAGCTGTACGAAGCGGTTGGCCAGGGCCTTGCCGCCGTCGAGCATGTTCTGGCGGTCGGCGGTGCCGGCCGCGTTGGACGACAGTCCGCTGACCGAATCGAAGAAGTTCGACCAGACGCCGGCCACGTTGGTTGCCGCATCGGAGAACAGGGCATTGACCCGGTCGGCCATGCCCGATAGCTGCTTCAGGCGCGCCAGTTCACCGCTGCTGTCGAGCAGGCGCGAGATCGCCAGCTGGTCGGCCGTGCGGCGGATATCAGTGATGCGGGTGCCATTGCCGACCGTGCCATAGCCGTAGTTCTGTGGATCGGCGGTGGCGAAGTTGACCTTCTGCCGGCTGTAGCCGGGCGTATTGAGGTTGGCCACGTTGTGGCTGGTGGTCGCCAACGCACGCTGGAAGGCGAGCAGGGCACCGGTACCGGTGGAAAGTACGCTGGACATGGTGTTCCTCAACGACGAGTGATACCCAGCGCCGCGGTCGCGGTGCTGGCGAAGGTCTGGCCAAGGCGCGAGCCGGCGTCGGCCACGGCGGCGACGGCGCGCTCGATGGTCGGGCCACCGGCGATCGCGGCGATCTTGGCGGCGTAGCGCGGATCGGTGGCATAGCCGGCGCGCTGCAGGCCACGGGCGAAGCCCTGCACGTCGGTGCCGGCCTGCAGGGCCTGCTGGTAGCGCGGGCTGGTCTTCAGCAGGCGCACGTAGTCGGCGAAGCTTTCGGCCGGCGAGCTGTAGGCGCGGAAGCTGGCGGTCTCGTTGCGGCGCACGCCATCCACATACTCATGGGTGCCGGCCGTGGCGCGCTGGCCGTTCCAGCCATTGGCCTTGATGCCGAAGAGGTTGTGCGAGGTGCTGCCGTCGGCATGCTTGATGTGCCGCTTGCCCCAACCGGTTTCCAATGCCGCCTGGGCGACGAGCGCACGGGCGTCCACGCCCAGTTCCCTGGCCGCGCTCTGTGCGTGCTGCCAGATGCTGGCGACGAAACCTTCCGGCGTGTGCGCGCCCAGCTGGGCGACGGCGGTGCGGGTCGCCATCGCATCGGCCGGGCTCATGGCCGTACCGCGATTGCTGGCCGTCGCCGACCACTGGTCGCTGTTGGCGGACCAGTCCTCCCCCTGCAGGTTGCCGATGTATGGATCCTCGGTGCCCAGCGAGCGGTGCAGGCTGCTGCTTTCGCGGCCGGCGATCAGGTCCAGTGCCTGCTCCATCGGTGCCAGCGCGGCCTGTGCGCCGTGCTGTGCGCCGGCTGCCATCTGCTGCAGCATGCGCACGGCCTGGCTGCCATCTTCCAGCGGCAGCGACGGTGCGGGCTTTGCCGGCGCGTTGAGTTGATAGGCGCGGCTGGCCTTGGCCGGGTCCACGCGCGTGTCCAGCGCCGGGCCGTCGGCGGTCTGACCGGACAGCTGGCGGGTGATCATGCCGGACAGGCCCAGACCCTTGCCGCGGGTCATGGCCTCGGCGATCTTCTGGTCATACATGTCGCGGAACATCTTGTTCTCGCCGGGAAACAGCGAGTCGCCGAAGCTGGCATCGCGCATGCTCTTGACCAGCATCTGTGCGAACTGGCCTTCCAGCTGGCGCGCGACCTTGTCGATCCTGGCCGGGTCGTTCTGCTGCGCCGGGTGCAGATCAAATGCGGGATTGATGCGCATGTCAGATCACCTCGAGCTCGGCGCTCAGTGCACCGGCCTGCTTCAGGGCTTCCAGGATCGCGATCAGGTCGCCCGGTGCCGCGCCCACGGCGTTCACCGCGTGCACGATCTCGTCCAGGGTGGTGCCGCCGCTGAACTTGAACATGCGGCTGCCATCGTTGGTGGCGGTAATGGTCGACTGCGGGCTGGCCACGGTACGGCCGCCGGACAGGGCATTGGGCTGGCTGACGTTGGTGTTTTCCTGGATCGTCACCGTCAGCGAACCATGCGAGATGGCGGCCGGGCCGACCCGTACCTGCTGGCCGATGACCACGGTGCCGGTGCGCGAATTGACCACTACCTTGGCCGGGGCGCTGCCCGGGGTCAGCTCCAGGTTCTCGATGCGCGCCAGCAGGCCGATGCGTGCGCCGGGATCGGTCGGTGCAGTGACCGCCACGGTCACGCCGTCAACCGCGCGCGCGGCGCCTTCGCCGAACGCGTTGTTGAGCGCGGCGACCATGCGCGAGACTGTAGTGAAATCGTTGTTGTGCAGGTTCAGGGTGATGTCGCCGCCATTGGCGAGCGGATCGGGCAGGGCACGTTCAACCGTGGCGCCATTGGGGATGCGACCGACGCTGGGCACGTTCACCGAGACGCGCGAGCCATCCTTGCCCTGCGCGCCAAAGCCGCCCACGATCAGGTTGCCCTGCGCGATGGCATAGATCTGCCCGTCGGCGCCGCGCAGCGGGGCCATCAGCAGCGAGCCGCCGCGCAGTGACACCGCGTTGCCGATCGAGGATACGGTGATGTCGATCGGCTGGCCCGGCTTGGCGAACGGCGGCAGCTCGGCATGGATCGCCACGGCTGCCACGTTCTTCAGCTGCGGGTTGACGTTCGCTGGCACGTTCACGCCCAGCTCGCCGAGCAGGTTCTTCAGGCTCTGCACGGTGAAGGGTGCCTGGCTGGTGCGGTCGCCGCTGCCGTCCAGGCCGACCACCAGGCCGTAGCCCACCAGTGCATTGCCGCGCACGCCACCGACCTGGGCCAGGTCCTTGATGCGCTCGGCGCTGGCCGGGGCTGCCATTGCCAGCAGCATCAGTGCGACGAACGACGCCACGCGGCGCTGCCAGGAAGAAGAGAGGAAGAGTTTCATGGCCATGCTCAGAACGGCGTCAGGCCGGAGTTGAAGAAGCGGCTCAGCCAGCCCATTGCGTTGGACTGCGCGACCGGGCCGCGGCCGCCATAGACGATGCGGGCTTCGGCCACGCGGCTGGAAGGAATGGTGTTGTCCTGGCTGATGTCACCGGGGCGCACGATGCCCTGCACCTGCACCAGTTCATCGCCCTGGTTCAGGCGCAGGTTCTTCTGCCCCTGTACCACCAGGTTGCCGTTGGGCAGGCGCTGGATCACCGTGACCGTGACGTTGCCCTGCAGGCGGTTGCTCTGCGCGCTGTTGCCCTTGCCGGTGAAGTCACGCGCGCCCTTGGCCGTGGCACTCAGGATGTCCTTGCCGCCCAGGGTGACCGGGGCGCCGAGGATGGACGGGGTGCCCAGGCTCAGGTTGGATTCCTTGTTGGTGGCGGTGTTGGCACTGGTCTGCGCGGTGGTGTTTTCCAGCAGGGTGATGGTCAGCAGGTCGCCGACGTCGCGCGCGCGGCGGTCCGAGTACAGCTGCAGGGTCGGGCCGGCGGCGTAGATCGCGCCGGCGGTCGGCGCGGCCTGCGGCGGCATGATCGGCTGGATCGGCGCCATCGCCGGATAGGGGCGCACGTCGCCCGCGATCACGCAGCCACCGAGCAGGGCGGGCACGACGCAGGCAAGGGCAGTGCGGGTGAGTTTGAAGAAGGGCGACATGGCGGGTTCCCGGTTGGGCCGGTCAGATCTTGTTGTTGAGGTAGCCGAGCATCGAGTCGGTGGTGGAGATCGCCTTGGCATTCATCTCGTAGGCGCGCTGGGTTTCGATCATCGACACCAGCTCTTCGACCACATTGACGTTGCTGCCTTCCAGCGCACCCTGTACCACGGTGCCGAGGCCGTTCAGTCCGGGGTTGCCGTTCTGCGCCGGGCCCGATGCGGTGGTTTCCAGGAACAGGTTCTCGCCACGTGCCTGCAGGCCGGCCGGGTTCACGAAGTCGGTCAGGGTCAGCGCGCCCACTTCCACCGATGCGGCGTCGTCGGCCATCTTCACGCTGATGGTGCCGTCGCTGCCGATGGTGACCGACTGCGCGCCCTCGGGAATCTGGATGCCCGGCTGCACCGGGTAGCCGCTGTTGGTGACCAGCTCGCTGTCCTGGTTGATCTTGAACGAGCCATCACGGGTATAGGCCGAGCTGCCATCCGGCATCTGCACTTCGAAGAAGCCGCGGCCGTTGACCATCACGTCCAGCGCGCGGCCGGTCTGCTGCTGGCCACCCTGTTCGAAATTCTTGGCGGTGGCGACCACGCGCACACCGGTACCCAGCTGCAGGCCGGTCGGCAGCTGGGTCTGCGCCGACGAAGAGCCGCCGGGCTGGCGCACCTGCTGGTACAGCAGGTCCTCGAAGCTGGCACGGTCCTGCTTGAAGCCGGTGGTGTTGGTGTTGGCGAGGTTGTTGGAAACCACCGACATGCGCATCTGCTGCGCATCCAGTCCGGTTTTCGCGATCCACAATGCCTGGTTCATCTTCGGTGTCCTGTCTGGGTGAAGCCGGCCGCGCGATGCGGCCCTTGGTAGCGGGTGTGCAAGCGGTGTGCCAGCGCCGCGCCCGGGCGGCGCCGGAATTCCGTCAGCTGCCCAGGCGCAGCAGGCTGTTGGCACTGCGCGCGTTGTCGTCGCCGTGCTTGATCACCTGCACCTGCATTTCGTACTGGCGCTGCAGCTGGATCATCTGCACCAGTGCACCGGCGGCATCGACGTTGCTGCCTTCCAGCTGGCCGCTGTGCACGGCGGTGCCCTGCGCCGGGGCGAACGGCTGGCGCGGGTCGGTGTTGCGGAACAGGCCATCCAGGCCACGCTCGAGGCGCTCGTCCGGTGCCTGCACCACCTTGATCCGGCCGATCTGCGCCATCGTCTGCGGGCCTTCGCCCTGCGGGATGATCGAGATCGTACCGTCGCCGCCGATCTCCATCGCCTGGTAGGGCGGAATGGCGATCGGGTTGTTGTTGTCATCCAGTACCGTGCGGCCGCCGGAGGTCACCAGCTGGCCGTTGGGTGTCACCGACAGCGCCGCGCCGCGCGTGTACGCTTCGCTGCCGTCGCTTGCCTGCACCGCCAGCCAGGTGCCGCTCTGCAGGGCAAGGTCCAGCGGCTTGCCGGTGATGTGCTGCGCGCCGGGCCGGCGGTTGAAGCCGGCGTCGACGTGCAGCGCATCCACCCGCGAGGCAAAGCCCGGGCCCTTGATCGGGAAGGCTTCGGTGTTGGCCAGCGCTTCCTTGAAGCCAGGGGTGTCCGAGTTGGCGAGGTTGTGGCTGAGCGTTCCCTGCGCCTGCAGGGAGGCGCGGGCACCGGTCATCGCCACGTAAAGGGCTTTATCCATGCGGGGAGTTCCGTGACAGGGTCAGCCGCTCATCAACGGATGTTGATGACGGTCTGGGTGATCTGGTCCTGGGTGGTGATCATCTGCGCGTTGGCCTGGAAGTTGCGCTGCGCGGTGATCATGTTGACCAGCTGCTCGGTGAGATCGACGGTGGACGCTTCCAGCGAGCCGGCCTGGATCTTGCCGAGGTTGGAGGTGTCCGGCATGCCGGTGCGCGGCGTGCCCGATTCGAAGGTCTCCACCCACAGGTTGTTGCCCTTCGATTCCAGGCCCTGCGTGTTGTTGAAGGTGGTCAGTGCGACCTGGCCCAGCGGCTTGTCGTCGCCGTTGGAATAGCGGGCGTAGACCACGCCGGATTCGGACACGGTCACTTCGTTGAGCTTGCCCGCGGCGTAGCCGTCCTGCTGGGTGTTGCGCAGCGCGAACTTCTCGCCGTACTGGGTCGAGCCACTGATATCCAGCGTCATGTTCAACTGGCCGGCACCGGTGGTCGGGGTGAAGGTGCCGAGGCTGACCTTGCCGTCGGCCGGTGCGACCAGCTTGCCGCTGTTGTCGAAGGTGACCGGGGTGGGTGCGCCTGCCGGCTGGCCATCGACGTAATTGCGCACGGTCCATTCGTTGGGGTTGGCGCCTTTCACGAAGTACGAGACCTGGATGTGGCTCACGCCCAGCGAGTCGTACACGGTAATGCCACCGCTGGAGTGGTTGTAGCTGTTCGAATCGGTCGGGTCGAAGGTCGCCACCGTCGGTTGCTTGGCGTTGGCCGGCAGGGTGAAGCCAACCTTCACTTCGCTGGTCTGCTTCGGCGGGCTGTCGGTGGTCAGCAGCTGCAGGTCGACCAGCCGGCCGGCATCGAAGTTGGTGCCATCGGCGTTCGGCGCGAACACCTGCAGGCGCGCACCCTGCGGGTTCACAACATAGCCGGCCGAGTCGGTCTGGAAGTTGCCGGCACGCGAGTACACGCGCGAACCATTCATGTTCATGGTGAAGAAGCCTTCACCGGAAATGGCCATGTCCAGGCTGCGCCCGGTCTGCTCGTTGTGGCCCTGGATGAACTGCTGGGCGACGTTGGAAACACGCACGCCCGATCCGGTCTGGTTCTTCGACAGGCCGTAGCTGGTCGAAGCGAACAGATCGGCGAACTCCGCGCGCGACTGCTTGAAGCCGGTGGTGTTTACATTGGCGACGTTGTTGGCGGTGACGCTCAGGTCGGTGTTGGCGGCATTGATGCCGGACAGCGAGACATTGAAGCCCATGGGATGCTCCTTGTTGATGCGGAATGTGCGGCTCAGCTGACGCGGAGCACGTAGTCGATCGGGGCCGTGCCCAGGCCCTTGAGGTTCAGGTACAGGCCGTCGGAACCGACGGTCACGCTTTCCACCGGCGCCTGCACGTAGGTGGACAGCTTGGTGCTCTTGCCAGCGGTGTCGACGTGGTTGGCGACGATGGAATACTTGCCCGGTTCCATGCGCTTGCCGTTGGCATCCTTGCCATCCCACTGGAAGGCGGTCTCGCCGGCGGCCTTGGCCTCCACGCTCAGCGAGGTGACCTTGGCGCCGTTGGCATCGGTGATGTCCACGGTGATGATGCCGGCCGACGGCGCGGCCACCGTGCCTTCAACGCTGCCTTCCTTCTCCAGCACCAGTTTCTCCGAAGGCACCAGCACCTGGTGGCCGACCAGCGCCGCACCACGCAGCACCTGGTCGCTGGCCATCGATTCCTGGAAGCCCTTCACCGTCTTGTTCAGATCGGTGATGCCTTGCACAGTGGACATCTGCGCCATCTGCGCGACCATCTGCGTGTTGTCCATCGGCTTCAGCGGATCCTGGTGCTGCAGCTGCTCGGTCATCAGGCGCAGGAAGTCGGCCTGGTCAAGCGTGTTCTTCTTTTTCGTGGCATTGCTGTTGGGGGCATTCAGGCCCAGCGCGGAATAGACGTCCTGGCTGGTCTGGTTGTTGACGGCGGTGGTCATGGCGGTGTCCGGTGCTGCGGGCCTCAGCGGCCCATGGTCAGGGTGGCCAAGGCCAGTTCCTTGGCGGTGGTCAACATCTCCACGCCGGCCTGGTAATTGCGCGAGGTCGAGATCAGGTTGACCATCTGCGCCACCGGATCGACGTCGGGCTGGTAGATGTAGCCATCGGCGTCGGCCAGCGGATGACCCGGCTCGTAGCGCTTGATCGGCGCGGCCTCGCTCTGGCTGATCTCCTTCACCTTCACCGAGGTGACGTTCGGATCGTTCCTGCTGGTGACGGCCTGGAAAATCGGTTCCAGCGGCTTGTACACGGCGTCGGCGGAACCGGCGACGGTGTCGGCGTTGGAGAGGTTGGAGGCGATGGTGCTCATGCGCACCGACTGCGCCTGCAGTGCGGAGCCGGCGATATCGAAGATCGGCAGGTTGCTCATGGCTTATTGCCCCGTGATCGCGGTCAGCATGGAGCGCACCTTGCTCTCGACGAAGCTGAGCGAGGCGCGGTATTCCAGTGCGGCGCGACCATAGGCGGCACGCTCGGCATCGGGGTCGACGGTGTTGCCGTCCAGGCTGGGCTGCACGCCTTCGCGCGCGATCTGGAACGGGTTCAGGCCACTACTGATCTCGTAGTGCTGCTCATGGGTGGTGGCCATCAGGCCGTTGGCATCCTGCCCCTGGGCGTGGCGCAGGGCGGCATCGAAGTCCAGGTCCTGGGCCTTGTAGCCGGGCGTGTCGGCATTGCCGAGGTTGCTGGCGATCAGCTTCATCCGCTGTTCGCGCAACGGCATGGCCTGGGCGTGGACGCCCAGGTAGTCGGTAATCAGGTTGCGCACGGTGCACTCCCACGGGAACGTTGCCCGGGAAGCTGCAAGGGGTGTGCCAAAGGCGTGGGGTCAGATCCCCGCAGGGGCTCTGACCCCGTGGTCGACACGTTGCGATGCGGGATCGGAGCCCGTTCCGGGTTCCGACCCCCGCGGCCGGCCCTACGCCGCCAGCGCCACCTTGCGCAGGCGGTCCAGCACGAAATCAGCCAGTTCGTGCGGCGAGTACTTGGCGACGAAGGCATTGGCGCCGACGCGCTCGACCATGGCGTTGTTGAAGACGCCCGACAGCGAGGTGTGCAGCAGCACGTACAGGCCGGCCAGGCCCGGGTGGCGCCGGATTTCCGTCGTCAGCGTGTAGCCATCCATGGCCGGCATCTCGATGTCGGAGATGACCATGGCGTAGCGCTCGGCCGGGTTCTCGCCCGAGGCGTGGACCTGCAGCAGGTGGTCCAGCGCCTGCTTGCCGTCGGAAAGCAGGGTGGCACCCACGCCCAGCTGGTCCAGCACGCTGCGGATCTGCTGCCGGGCCACGCGCGAGTCGTCCACCACCAGCACCTGCAGCTGCGGGCCGTCGGCGGGCATGGCCATCGCCGGGTCGAGTACCGCTTCACCGCGCACCTGGGCGATATCGGCCAGCACGCTTTCAACGTCGATCACCTGGATCAGCTCACCCTGGAAGCGGGTCACCGCGGTCAGGTAGCTCGACTCGGCGCCCAACTCCGGCGGCGGGTGGATGTCTTCCACCGCGATGTTGACGATGCGCTCCACGCCGCTGACCAGGAACCCCTGGATCGAACGGTTGAATTCGGTGACCACCAGGTAGCCCGGCGAGGTGTCCGCATCGGGCTCGCGCTCGGGGTGGCCGATCGCCAGGCCCAGGTCCAGCACCGGTACCGAGCGGCCGCGCACGTCGGCCACGCCGGAGAACTGGCTGGGCAGCCCGGGCACCTGGAACAGTTCGGGCCGCCGCAGGACTTCCTGAACCTTGAAGACATTGACGCCAAAAAGCTGACGTCCGCCGAGACGGAACAGCAGCAGCGCCAGGCGGTTGTGGCCGGCCAGTCGGGTCCGCTGGTCGATCCGGTTGAGCAGGTCATGGGACATGGCTGCTGTATCGGCGTGGGGGGGGCGGAACTTGAGCGCTTTTGTGGTGTCGAGCATGGCTCGACTCCACAAAAGGCCGTCCCTCGGTCTGGCACACCCCTTGCACGCACCAGGGCCAGGTCTTGCCGATTGAAGGAGGCGCCATGCGCCGGGTCACATCTCTATTCGCCATCGCGCTCGCCGTGGCTGCGCCATGGGCGAGCGCTGCGGACTGGCAGCCGGTGGCCGGCATCCGCACCGCGGCGCTGTCGACGCTGCCGGCGGGCAGTGAAGGCGAAGCGCAGGTGGCCGATGCGCTGCGCCTGCCGAAATGTGGCGGCGCGTTGCAGGTGCAACCCACCGCCAACACCACGGTGGAGGTCAGCTGTCCCGATGCGGGCGGCTGGCGCCTGTTCGTGCCGGTGAAGGTACGACGCAACCAGACCGTGCTGGTGCTCAACCGTGGAATCGGTACTGGAGAAACCCTCACTGCCGCCGATATCACCACTGCCCAGCGTGACGCCGCCCGGATTGCCGGCGCGGTGCTGGCCGATCCCAATGCAGCGATCGGCCGCATCGCCCGCCGTCCGTTGCAGGCCGGAGCCCTGCTGTCGAACAACGACCTGGTGGTCCAGCGTCTCATCAAGCGAGGAGACAATGTGGCCCTGGTGTCGCGTCGCGGCTCGGTCGAGGTCCGCATCGCCGGTCGTGCGATGGGTGATGCAGGTGAGAACGAACGGGTCTCGGTCGAGAACCTTTCCTCGCGGCGGATCGTGCAGGGCACGGTCGATGCCGCAGGTGACGTAATCGTGGCGCGTTGAATTACCGCAGAATATCCCTAAAGATCACGGCCCTGCGGCCGTTATCCCTTGTGAACGGCAACTCCAGGACACCCCATGAGCCAGAAAATCGACGGCAACCTGCAGGTCCCCCAGGCACTGCGCAGTGTGACGACCCCGGCCAACAAGCCCGGCGTCAGCACCGATGCGGCGGCGCGCCCGGTCGAGGCGGCCGACAGTCTGCGCCTGACCGGCGAGGCCACCAATCTGCAGGCCATCGAGCGTGAGCTGACCACCGCCCCGGCGATCGACGCCCAGCGCGTGGCAGCTGTGCGCGAGTCGCTGCAGAACGGCACCTACAAGATCAATCCGGACGCGATCGCATCGCGCATGCTCGATCTGGACCAGCAGCTGCACGGATGACTGCGGCAATGAGCGAGCCGCTGCAGCGTCTCGCCCAGGCCCTGGACGTTGAGCGCCAGGCCCTGGTCGAGCACGACGTGCACGCCCTGATCCGGGCTACCGGCGCCAAGCTGGAAGCGCTGCGTGCGCTGGAAGGCGCGCCACCGGTGGGCGAGGGCGAACAACTGCAGGAACTGGCCGAGCGCAACCGTGCCAACGGCGTGCTGCTGTCGCGCCGCCGCCGCGAGGTGAACTGGGCACTGCGCCAGCTCGGCCGCACCGAAGACGCCTCGGCCTACGACGCCAAGGGCCAGTCGCATACGGTCAGCATCGGACGGCCGCTCGCCGTCGCCTGACGCGACGGCGGTCGCACAACCCCATCAAGCGGGCTGAAGCCCGCTGCACGACCGCGTATATTGGGCGCCTGTTCGAACGCCCCGAGTCGCCGTGTCCGCTGCCAACGCCCTGGTTACCGCCCCCCTTCCGCCACAGCCGGTGCTGCAGGCCCTGCTTGAGCGCCTGCGCGAAGGGCTGCTGCTGTTCACCGAGGACGGGCAGGTGGCCCTGGCCAATCCGGCCGCGCAGAACCTGCTGGCCGGTGGCGAGGAGGGCGGACTGCCGCCGCCGCAGCGCCTGCGCGAACTGCTGCCCCCCGACGCACTGGAGCAGGCCCGCCAGCATGGCCACTGGAATGGCAGCCTGCCGCTGGGCGAGGGCGTGGTCATCGCCCACCTGTACCACCATGGCCCGATCGGCCAAGGCCATTTCCTCGCCCTGTTCCGCCACATTGAAGGGCAGGAAGACTACGAACGCGAACTGCAGCAGCGCCACGCCGAGCTGCGCCAGGCCTACCTGCGCCTCAATGGCACCCAGGAAAAGCTGCTGCAGTCCGAGAAGATGGCCTCGATCGGCCAGCTGGCCGCCGGCGTCGCGCATGAGATCAACAACCCGATCGGTTACGTGCACTCCAACCTGGGCAGCCTGCAGGAGTACCTGCGAAGCCTGTTCACCGTCATCGAAGCCTACGAGCGCGCCCTGCGCGCGCCGGACCCGAAGGCGCTGATTCCGGAGATCGACGACATCCGCGACCGCCTGGACATCGATTTCATCAGCCGCGATCTGCCGCAGCTGATGGCCGAGTCGCGCGAAGGCATCGAGCGCGTCACCCGCATCGTGCGCGACCTGAAGGACTTCTCGTATTCCGGCCGCGACGAGTCGTGGAAGCTGGTCGACCTGCACGCGGGCCTGGAATCGACCATCAACATCATCTGGAACGAACTCAAGTACAAGGTCACCCTGGTGCGCGAGTTCGGCCAGTTGCCGCTGGTGGAGTGCCTGCCGTCGGAGTTGAACCAGGTCTACATGAACCTGCTGCTCAATGCCGGCCATGCCATCGCCGAACGCGGCACGATCACCGTGCGCACCGGCGTCGACGGCGATCACGTATGGGTCGAATTCGAAGACACCGGCGGCGGCATCTCGCCGGAACTGCGCCAGCGCATCTTCGATCCGTTCTTCACCACCAAGCCGGTGGGCAGCGGCACCGGCCTGGGCCTGTCGATCTCCTACAGCATCATCAACAAGCACCACGGCCGCATCGACCTGGACAGCACCCCGGGCGTGGGCTCGCGCTTCCGCGTGGTGCTGCCGGTGAAGCAGCCGCGCTGACCGCACCTGGTAGTGCCGGCCGCTGGCGGCAACCTCATCCCACCAGGTACCCCAGAGCAGCCGGCCGGCGGCCGGCTCTACCGGACGGGACCATCACCGCGGCGGCCGATCCTCGCCACCATCCCCGGCGTCCACCGGCGCCGGGCCGGCATTGCTGCGGCGCTGTTCCTCGTAGGTGCGGAACGCCTGGTGGATGTGCTTGCGCAGCTCGTCGTCGTTCCACGGCTTGGTCAGGAAGCGGTAGATCGCGCCGCGGTTGATCGCATCGGTCACCGTGTTCAGATCGGTGTAGCCCGACAGCACCAGGCGGATCGTGTCCGGGTAGAGCATCTTCACCCGGCCCAGGAATTCGGTGCCGCTCATGTCGCTCATGCGCTGGTCGGACAGAATCACCTGCACGTCGTTGATCGCCAGCAGATCAAAGGCATCACGCACGTTGCCGGCCGCCAGGATGCGGTAGCCATCGCGGCGGAACAGGCGCACCAGCGAGCGCAGCACGTTTTCCTCATCGTCCAGCAACAGCAGCGTCCGGTCCGGGCGCGTTTCGGCGAAGGCCTCCGGGCGCAGGTAGCGGCGGCGCAACGTCATGCCGGCGGCATCGGCCGACATCGGTTCACCGAACAGGTAGCCCTGGAATACATCGCAGTCGTTGCGGCGCAGGAAGCCCAGTTGGGCCTGCGACTCCACGCCGTTGGCGATCACGGTCATGCCCAGCTGGTGGCCCATGGCAATGATCGCGCGCGCGATGGCGGCCTCGCGGTTGCCGGCCGGCGCACTCTTGATGAAGCTGCGGTCGATCTTCAGCTTGTCCACCGGGTAGCGCACCAGTGCGCTGAGGCTGGAGTCGCCGGTGCCGAAGTTGTCCAGGCTCAGGCTGATGCCTTCGTTGCGAAGGTTGGCCAGCGTCTCATGGACGAAATTGACGTTGTTGGTCAGCGCACTCTCGTTGATCTCCAGCGTCAGCATGTGCGCCGGCACGCCCGCAGCCTGCATCAGCGACATCACCTCGGCGAAGAAGTTCGGCCGCAGCAGTTGCAGGGTAGATACGTTCACCGCGATGGTGAAGTCATCGAAGCCCTGGTCGCGCCAAAGCCGCGCCTGCTTCAGCGCGCCTTCCAGCACCCAGGTGCCGATCTGCACGATGATGCCCAGCCGCTCGGCGGTGCGCATGAAGCGTTCCGGCACCAGCATGCCCAGGGTGGGCGACTGCCAGCGCAGCAGCGCCTCCATGCCCACCACATGGCCATCGCGCGCACTCACCAGCGGCTGGTAGCGCAGCTTCAGCTCGCCATTGGGGATGGCATCGACGATCTGGCGGGCGATGATGCTTTCGCTGTGCGCGCTCGGCGGCGTGTCCACCGCATGGATGCGCACCGCATTGCCGCCTTCGCGGGCGGCCTGGTACAGCGCATCTTCCGCATGGTCGAGCAGGCGTGAGGCACTGCTGGCATGCTCCGGGCACAGGCTCACGCCCAGCTTGCCGGTCATGAACAGCGTGTACGGCAGCACCGACAGTGGCAGCTCCATCTGCTGGCGGATCTCTTCGGCGAAATCCTCCGGCAGCGGCAGGTCTGCGGTGCGTGGCACCGCGATCAGGAACTCGTCGCTGCCATGCCGCCACAGCTTGCCGCGACCGCGCAGGTAAGACTGCAGGCGTTGCGCGACCAGCACCAGCGCCTGGTCGCCCACTTCGGCGCTCATGTTCTCGTTGACCGATGCGAAGTGGTCGATGTCCACGTGCATCAGCATCAGCGCGATGCCGCCGGAGGCTGCCTCGGCAACCATGGCCTGCAGCTCGGGGTTGCCGGCGCCAAGGCGGTCGGGGGCATCGTCGATGCTGACCGGGGGCAGGTTCGGATTCCACATAGGCTCAGTATTCCGGTGAATCGACGGCGGCCATGCTGGCCGCCTGGTAGGGGAGGTGGACGTCGATCAGGGTGCCTTCGCCATGCGCGGATTCAATCCGCACGTGGCCACCGACGCTCTGTGCGCGCTCGCGCATCACGATCAGGCCGAGGCCGCGCGGGCCATCCGGATCGAAGCCCTCGCCATCATCGCGGATCTGCAGGTGCAGGCCGCGTTGGCCGACATCGCGCAGCTGCAGCAGTACCTGGCTGGCGCGCGCGTGGCGCAGGGCATTGGTGAGGCTTTCCTGGGCGATGCGGAAGCAGGCCTGTTCAATGCTGTTGTCGGGGCGGTGCGGCAGCGGCTCGATCTCGGCCAGCAGCTCCACCGGCGAGGAGCGGAACAGCACCCGCGCCTGCCAGCTCAGCGCCGCCTCCAGGCCCAGTGCATCCAGCTGCGGCGGGCGCAGCAGGGTGGAGATGTCGCGCAACTTGGCCACGGTGGTGTCGGCCAGGCTGACGATCTGCGCCAGGTCTTCGGCACGGCGCAGCGGGTCATCCTCGTCCTGCGCTGCATAGGCCGACAGCTTGATCGCGGTGATGGCCTGGCCGATGTCATCGTGCAGGTCGCGCGAGATCGCACGACGCTCATCCTCCTGCAGCGAGAACAGCCGCCCAGCCATCGCCTGTAGCTCGCGGTTGCTGGTTTCCAGCGCGCTGCGGGTGCGTTCGGAATCGCTCAGGTCGCGCACGATCAGCAGCTTGCAGTCGCGGCCGCCGTAACGGACTTCGCCCACTGCCAGGCCGGCATGGAAGCTGCGGCCGTCGGCACGCTGCATGGCCACTACGCTGCTGTGGCCCGGACCCAGGTGCGGCTGGCCGGCGCGCAGCTGGCTGCGCACCCGCGGCAGGTCTGCGGCAGCGACCAGTGCCGACAGTGGCTCGCCAAGCAGGGTGTGGCTGCCGTAGCCGAACAAACCAGCGGCCCAGGCGTTGGCGTACAGCACATGCTCGTCGGAGAGGATCACCACGCCGTCGGGCAGCACCCGCACCAGCTCGCGGAACTGTTCCTCGCGCTCGCGCAGAAGGCGCCGCGACTGCTCCCGCTCGGTCACGTCCTGCAGCGTGCCCAGCACGCGGCTGCGGCCCGCTTCATCGATCCCACTGGCGGCGCGCAGGTGCACCATCAGCGCACGGCCGTCCATCGCCAGCAGCGGCAGCAGCACGTCCACCTGCACCGGCTCACCGGAGCACAGCTCGGCCAGCAGCTGTTCGGTCTGGCTGGCGGTGGCCGGGTCGGCCGGCACCAGCAGCTCGTCGAAGCGGTGCCAGCGGCGGGCCTCGGGCGGGCGGCGGCCGAGCAGGCGATAGACCTGGCTGGAATAGCGACCCAGCCCGATGGACGGGTCAAGCTCCCAGGCGCCGATGCGGGCCAGTTCATGGGCCTCCTCCACCCGGGCCAGCGCCTGGTCGCGGCGCAGCTGGGCCAGGTCCTCGGCGGTGCGATCGATGGCGATCAGCAGGCGGGCGTTGTGGCCGTCGTAGCTGATGGCGTTGGAGCGCAGTTCCATCTGCCGCAGCGAACCGTCGCGCAGCTGCAGTTGCGCCCGCAGGATGCACAGCTCCTCGGGCGCCTCGCGTATTGCTTCCAGCTTGGTCTGCAGCGCCTGGTCCTGGCCTGGGGGCCACAAGGCATCGATGGTCTGTTCCAGCAACTCGTCGCGGTCCCAGCCGAAGGTGCTGCAGGCGGCCGGGTTGGCATCCAGGATCGCCAGCGTGTCCAGGTCATAGACGAGGATCGGGCCGGGGTTGCCCTCGAACATCTGCCGCAGGCGCAGCTCCGAGGCCTGCTGGCGCGCATGGGTGTGCAGCACGTGTTCGGCCAGCGGACGCAGCAGCAGATACAGCAGGCCCGCGCTGGCCAGGGCGAAGAACGAACCCTTCAGGCCCTGCCACAGGGCCGCCTGCTGCGGATCGGGCACCAGCGCCTGCACCACGCTGTCGGTGGCGATCATCCATGCAAGTGCCATCACCAGGTAGCTCAGCACTACCCGCCGTCGGTCACGGCTCAGCGCCTGCGCCATCCGTGGGTCGGGAACTGGAGCGTTGCCGGTCGGTTCTGCGGGCATGGACGGGGTGGGTGAAAGGGGCGCCGGTCATCTTACCCCGCAGCGCGCCGTGACCACTCAATTATCCGCCGCAGGCGCCGTTAACCACTGCGTGCCCCGCTGACGGGCGTGTCATCCGGAGCAAGATCGCGTGGACCAAGGGATCATCGCCAGCCTGCTGCAGCACCCGCTTGCGTCGGCGCTGGTCATCGTCGACCGCACGGGCCGCCCGCTGGCGGCCAATCCCGCTGCGCGCGAGCATGGCCTGCCGGCTACCGTAGCCGCGTATGCCCCGATGCTGGAAGATCTGCGCCTGTTGGCCGCTGATGGCGGCATCGTGGCCTGCACGCTGCCAGGTGGCCCGCGCGGGCACTACGACGGTCATCTGCGCGCCGTGCACGACGGCGCCGGCAATCTGCTGGCGTTCACCCTGAGCGTTCCCGAGCCGGTACCGGTCGACGGTGGCGGGCGTTGGGAGCTGGCACTGGACAGCGCCGGGCACAGCCTGTGGGACTGGGACATCCCCAGTGACCGCGTGGCGCGCACGCCGGCGCTGGGCGACGAGACCGCCACCGAAATGCTGTCGCGCGTGCACGGCGAGGACATCGCCCAGGTGCGCGCCGCGCTGGACGAGCACCTGCGAGGGCGAAGCGAGCAGTACAGCGCGCAGTTCCGCTTCCGCCAGGCCGACGGGCAGTGGCGCTGGGTGTTGGATCGCGGCCGCGTGGTCGCGCGCACCGCCGACGGCCAGCCATTGCGCATGGTGGGCACACATACCGATATCGAGCAGCAGAAGCAGCTTGAATCGCTGCTGCAGGAACAACAGCTGCACCTGAGCGAGGCCCAGCGCATCGCCAGCATGGGCAGCTGGTCGTTCGACCCCAACAGCGGTCACTTCTGGTGGTCGCCGGAACTGCGCTCGCTGCTGGCGCTGGGGCAGGGCGCCGTGCCCGGCCAGCGGCGCTGGCTGAAGCAGCTGCACCCGCGTTCCCGGGGTGCGCTGCGCGCGGCATGGCGGCGCCTGTGGCGTGACGGCCGTGCCGCCAATCTCGAGCTGGAGCTGACCCGCGGCCATGAACCTTCGCAGCATCTGCGCCTATGGATGCAGCCGCTGCTGGACATGGACGGGCAGCCCAAGCGCCTGCTCGGCCAGGTGCAGAACATCACCGAGCAGCATCAGACCGACGCGTTGATCCGCTGGCGCACCGAGCTGCTCAACCGGGTTTCCGCGCTGGGCCGCATCGGCGGCTGCGAGATCGAAGTGCAGACCCGGCACATGCAGTGGACCGAGGAGTGTTATCGCATCCACGGCCTGCGCAAGGAACCGATCACGCTGGATCAAGCGCTGGCGCTGTACACCGAGGATTCGCGCCTCGCCTTCGAGGCGGCGCTGGGCCGGATCGCCGCAGGTGGACTGCCCGAGCAGCTGGACCTGTGCTTCTACCGCCAGTCCGGCCTGCGCGTGTGGGTGCAGGTACTGATCGAGCTGGACCGTCGCGATGGCCTGCCGCCGCGCTTCGTGGTGCTGTTCCGTGACATCACCCGCGAGCGCGAGGCCAACGAGCGCATCGAGCTGCTGGCCCACTACGACCTGCTGACCGGCCTGCCCAACCGCGTGCTGCTCGGCGAGCAGACCGCAGAGGCGATCGAGGAGGCGCGCGACCGCGGCACCTCGCTGGCGATGCTGTTCATCGACCTGGACGGCTTCAAGACCATCAACGACAGCTTCGGCCATGCCACCGGCGATGCGCTGCTGAAGGCCGCCGCCACGCGGCTGCACCAGAACCTGCGCAACAACGACCTGTTCGGCCGCTTCAGCGGTGACGAGTTCATCGTGGTGCTGCGTGACCTGGCCGAGCCGGAAGACGCGGGGCATGTCGCCCGCAAGCTGATCGCCTCGCTGGCCGAGCCGCTGCGCCGTGGCGAGACCACCTTGAAGGTCGGCGCCAGTGTCGGCATCGCGATGCTGGGTGATGCCCAGACCGACTTCGATTCACTGCTGCGCGCCGCCGACGCCGCGATGTACGCGGCCAAGGAAGCGGGGCGCAACACCTACCAGTACTACAGCCAGGACGCGCTGGCCCGCATCCAGCGCAGGCTGGAGCTGGAGCACGCCCTGCACGGGGCGATCGAGCGCGAAGAATTCAGCCTGGCCTACCAGCCGTTGCTGCACGCCCACCAGGGCGAGCCGCCCGCGATTGAAGCGCTGCTGCGCTGGCATCGGCCCGGCATCGGCTACTGCAGCCCAGCCGAGTTCATCCCGATTGCCGAAAAATGCGGTGAAATCGTGCGCATCGGCGACTGGGTGCTGAATGAAGCCTGCCGCCAGGCGACCGCCTGGGACCGTGCTGGACTACATTTCGACCGAATCGCGGTCAATGTATCGGCGGTGCAGCTGCGCGACCGCGGGTTCGCCGAACGGGTGATCGAGATCTGCCATGCCCACGGCTGGC
The DNA here is from genome assembly GCF_056481725.1 of Stenotrophomonas sp. 85239_Sma. NCBI lineage: Bacteria > Pseudomonadati > Pseudomonadota > Gammaproteobacteria > Lysobacterales > Lysobacteraceae > Stenotrophomonas > Stenotrophomonas sp. 85239_Sma. The sequence continues at coordinate 2,159,780 of NZ_CM151163.1, forward strand.
CGCCGCAGCGGCTGGAGCTGGAGCTGACCGAGTCGGCGCTGATCCGCGACACCGACATCCTGCGCCATTGCTTCGACGTGCTGGAACGGCACGGCGTACCGCTCGCGGTGGATGACTTCGGTACTGGCTTCTCCAACCTCAATTACCTCAACCGCTTCCCGGTGGGGCGCCTGAAGATCGACCGCAGTTTCGTGCAGGGCATGCTGCACGACTCGGGTACCGCCGAAGTGACCCAGGCCATCGTGCACCTGGGTCACGCGCTGGGCATGAAGGTAGTGGCCGAAGGTGTGGAAACGCACCAGGAAGAAGACATGCTGCGTCGCCAGGGCTGCGACGAAATCCAGGGCTACCTGTACTCGCGGCCGCTCAGCCCGCGCGACCTGGCACAGTGGCTGCGTCAGCAGCACCCGGCACCGGTGCGCACCGACGCCAGCAGCGAAGCGGTGCTGGTGCGCTGACAGCCCGACGCTGGTGTAGTCCAGCTCTGGTGGGTGCCGACTCCGGTGGGTGCCGACCGTTGGTCGGCACGGATGCTCGCGCTCGCGATCATCCACGCAGGGCGTGGATCTACCTGATCCGTGCGGGCATCGCTTCGCCAACGACAGCATAACGCCGCGCAAAAACCAGCAGATCCACGCCATGCGTGGATGATGTCAACTCAGGCTTGCAGCGCCAGGTCAGTCATCTTCCACCAGATCGCCTAGGTCCAGGATCTGCGCATTTACACTGTGCGCGACAATGCTTCGGAGCAGTCCAGCCTTTGGCCGGAGGGCGTAGCAATGCATCGTATGGATGGGATTGAATTCCAGCTACGGGCAGGATGAGTGCCCCAGGATAACCGGCATGTTGAAACTGATGTCGTTGGGATCGTCCAGTGGCAGAGTCCATTTGCCGCCGTGATGTTCGTGCACGACATCGCCAAGATATCGCGCGAACACAAACCTCAAAGCATCCTGTTCGTCCTGCGACAGCGGCTCAGCCATTGATCCAGGCCATGCAACAAGTCCGAAAAGACGGAGGGTGGATGTTGATCGTGTGCATTCCCGCAAGTCGTGGATCTACCGGTTCATCAATGCGATGCCTGCGATCGAATAGCTGGCGATCAGCAGTCCGAGCACATACGCCGCCACGATGATCAGCCAATACGTCACCGGCTCGATCTCCCGCCATACATCAATGGTGCCGGCGCGGTGATGGCTCAGATGGACATGCCCGGTGCTGATGGCAGCTGCTGCCATCCAGGCGCATAGAAAGGCCATCAGCATGAAGAGCAGGCTGCCGAACAGGAATGCGACAGGTCGATGCCGGGGCGGCCGCAAGGTGGCGTAGGCGGGACGCCAGGTAAAGGTGACCGCGATGAGCACCATCGCAGCAAATCCCAGCCAGGTCATGAACGTGGTGCTCATGCGACGACACTCCGTGTCCAGCCATAGATGGCATGGGCGGATCATGCCATGGGTGTGGAACGGGTGGCGGTGAAGGCCATCCACGCATCGCGTGGATCTACTTCAGCGCTTCACCATCCAGCCCCAGGTCCCACGCCAGTCCCAGCAGCGCCTCATCCGCCCGTGACGGGCCAGGCCGCGCATCGGCCAGTTGCTGCAGCTCGCGGATCTCCTCGCGTGCCACCTCTTCCAGCTGCTGCAGCTGCTCACGCACGCTCGCGTTGCGCGGACGCTCGGTGTCGGCAAAGGAGGGCAGGGTGTGGATCAGGGTCATGGTGCGCTTGCAGGATGCATCCAAAGGCGGGTCACACGCAAAGGCCCCGGCAGAACCGGGGCCTCGCACGCTGCCGGCCGCGGCAGCGGACATCAGGATCAGAACAGCTCGACCGTGCCAGCACCCATGCTCTGCTGGGCAACCGGCTTGTGCGGCGGGCGTTCCCATTCGCTGCGCAGTTCGCGCAGGCGGTTGCCGGTGCGCTGCAGGGCGGTGGCGATCTCTTCGTCGAACACGCCGCCATTGCGGTGCAGCAGTTCCTGCAGGGCCACCGCCTCGCGGTTGATCGCGGTCAGGCGATCCAGGTGGGTGTGCACGCCGCCCAGCGCCTGGGTGGCGATGTCTTCGAACTGCAGGGCGCGCACGGCCTCGGCCACGCTGCCATCGATCGAACGGGCGCACTCGGAGACTTCGCGCATGCCGTCGCCCAGCGAGGCATTGATCTGCGCGACGTTGTCGAGCATCGCTGCTGCTTCCTGGCGCGCTTCGCGGGAGCGGTCCATGTCACGCGAGGCCATGTGCGAGACCGTCTCGCGCACCTTGGCGATGGCGTCCTTGGAGCTGTGCGCCAGCTTGCGGATCTGCTCGTTGAACGTGGTCGAGCGTTCGGACAGGTTGCGCACTTCGTCGGCGACCACCGCGAAGCCACGACCGGCTTCACCGGCACGCGCAGCTTCGATGGCAGCGTTCAGTGCCAGCAGGTTGGTCTGGTCGGCGATCGACTTGACGTCTTCCAGCAGCGCGAAGATGCCATCCAGGTGCTGTGCCATCTGGTCGATGTGCTGCACGGTGGTGCTGCTCTGGCCGCTCACTTGTTCCAGCGCTTCCACCAGCTGTTCCATGCGGTGGCTGGCGTGCTGGGCAAAACGGGCAACGTCGAGGCCGGCATTGCCTTCATCACCGGCGCGATCAACGATGCGCGACAGGGCCTGGCTCTGCTGGCGCGACTTGCGGTTCATCGCATCGAAGCTGCCGCCGAGGCTGGAAACCGCCTGGCGGATCAGGTCACGGGCGCGTTCCACTTCGCCACGCGAACCGTCGATCTCGTTGCCGACGAAGTTGCGCAGTTCGGTCAGCAGCTGGTCCTGCTCGCGCAGGACACGGGCATGTTCCGGGGAACGATGCGCCTGGGCGCGGGTGGTCCACCACGCAAAGCCGAGCCAGCTCAGCGTCATCGTGGTCAGGATCGCCCAGCGCAGGGCGGCCGGCCATTCGAAACCGATGGCGAAGGGGAGCAGCAGGGTCAGAGCCAGGGGGGCGGCCAGACGGATGAAAATGCGTGAGTACATGGACGTTCTCGGGAGGTGCACGGAGGATGTATCGGCCGTACCCCCTTTCTCTTTAACGTCGATGTGCCTCGAAGTGCATTCTGAATGCGCCGGTTTTCCGGCGCTGCCGGGCGATTCGGGGTCAGGCGGGGTCGGATCCCTTTTCCACGGGAAAAGGGCTCTGACCCCATGGGGCTCACGCCAGCTGCCGGTCCACAGCCTCGATCATCGCCTTGCGGCTGAACAGGAAGTCCCAGTAGCTGCCCCCCAGCTGGCGCCACAGCACCGCCGAACGCACCGCAGCCAGCAGCAGGGCGCGGATCTCGGCGACCACGCCGGCCTGGCCCAGGTAGTGCGGGTTGCCCTGGACCATCACCCGCGGCTTCAGGTGGCTGATGGTGTCTGCGTACAGGCCGCCCAGGTTGGCCAGCACGTCCGGGTGACCGCTGTCGCCCAGTTCGGTGGCCTGGCGCTGGGCGCGCTCGATGCCCGAGGCGACCTTGTTCACGGTGGCGCCGTCCTGCACGAAGCGCCGCTCCAGCTGCAGTACCGACAGGGCCAGCTTGGGCAGGATCGGGTCCTGGCCCTGGCTGCGGAAGTAGTTGTGCAGCAGGCGCAGGCCGGCCTTCAGTGCATGGCGGTCACCGAACACCTCCTGCGGCGAGGACGCGTCAACGCGGAATACGCTGTCCACGGCAGTGCGCACGGCGGCGGCGTCGGAATGGCCGGTATCGGCGATGCGGCGTACCTGCTGCAGGGCCTGGGCAATGCCGGCCAGGGCCAGGACGCGGTCGTCGACAGTGAAACTCATGCAGCGATTACCTCAAAAGGAGAAGGGGTGGTGCGCAGGCGCTGTTCCAGCGGCGCATCGGTGGCGGCGATCACTGCGCCACCCAGGCACACGTCACCGTCATACAGCACCAGTGATTGACCGGGCGTAACGGCGCGCTGCGGGCACGCGAAGGTGACCAGCACGCTGCCATCATCCAGCACCTCGACTGCACACGGCTCATCGGGCTGGCGGTAGCGGGTCTGTGCCGTGCACTCAAAACGGCGAGCCGGGGGCGAACCGGCAACCCAGTGCGCGGTCTCCGAACGCAGGCGGTCGGACAGCATCCACTTGCTGTCGCGGTCCTGGTCCACGTACAGCACGTTGCTGGCCACATCCTTGCCGACCACGTACCACGGCGCAGCGGGGCGGCCGCGCACGCCGCCGATGTTCAGGCCTTCGCGCTGCCCCAGGGTGAAATAGAACACCCCCGGGTGCTCGGCGATGACGCTGCCATCGGCCGGGTCGAGGATCTGGCCGGGCTTGGCCGGCAGGTAGCGGCCGAGGAACTCGCGGAAGTCGCGCTCGCCGATGAAGCAGATGCCGGTGGAGTCCTTCTTGGCATGGGTCGGTAGACCAACGTCGCGCGCGATGCGGCGCAGGTCGCTCTTTTCCAGGTCGCCGATCGGGAACAGGGTGGCAGCCAGCTGCGCCTGGCCCAGCTGGTGCAGGAAGTAGCTCTGGTCCTTGGAGCGGTCGGCACCGCGCAGCAGCAGCCACTGGCCGCCGCGCTGGGTCACCCGCGCGTAGTGGCCGGTGGCGATGCGCTCGGCGCCCAGCTCGCGCGCGGCATCCAGGAAGTGCTTGAACTTCACTTCGCGGTTGCACAGCACGTCCGGGTTCGGCGTGCGGCCGGCGGCGTACTCGGCCAGGAAGTGTTCGAACACACCCTGCCAGTACTCGCTGGAAAAATCGCGGAAGTGGAACGGGATGCCGAGCAGGCCGCAGACAGCCACCGCATCGCGGCGGTCGTCTTCGGCGCGGCAGTCGCCGCTGCCATCATCGGCCCAGTTCTGCATGAACAGGCCAGCCACGGCCTCGCCCTGCTGCACCAGGCGCCAGGCGGCGACCGAAGAGTCGACGCCACCGGAGACGCCCACCATTACACGCGGAGTGCTCATGCGACCTCCCGGACCAGCGAAAGCGGATGGCGTTGGCCACCCAGGTAATCGGCCACCACCTGCCATAGCAGCGGGCTGCGCTGGCGCTCGCCGGCGGCCTGCAGCTCGGCCGGGGTCAGCCACAGTGCGCGGTCGATGCCGGTGTCCAGCGGCTGCGCCGGGTCATGCGAGACCGGGCGCGCCGCATAGCAGAAACGCAGGAAGGCGGTGCCGTCGCCGGCGGTCCATTGGTAGCAGCCGATGAAATGGGTCAGCTGCACCGTCCAGCCGGTTTCCTCCCGGGTCTCGCGCAGGGCCGCCTCAGCCAGGCTTTCGCCCGGCTCGAGGTGGCCGGCCGGCTGGTTCAGCACCCGGCGCCCGTCGATGGTCTCTTCGACCAGCAACACGCGGCCGCCGTCGATCACCACCGTGGCGACAGTGGCGTGCGGTGCCCAGCGCGGGTCCGGCGTGGCGTTCAACTCAGAACTCGTCCTTCTTGGTCAGTTCCAGCTCCATCGCGTCGGCGGTGCGGATGGCCGCATCGATGGCGTCGCTGAGCTGGTCCGGGGTGGCATCGGCGTCGATCTTCACCACGAACATGGCCGTGGTGTCCTGCTTCACCCAGCCGCCCATCTTGGCATCCTGCGAATCCTCCAGCAGGCGGTTGGCCACGGCGACCGGGAACTGCTTGGTCTTGGCGCTGTAGGCCGGCGCCCAGATCTCGCGGATGTTGTGGGTGCCGAAGTCTTCCACCGCCGAGCGCACGTAGACCATCTGGGTGCGGTCACCCTCGACGTCGAAGACCATGCGGTAGTCGCCATCCTCGTCGACTTCGTAGGTGTAGCCCAGCTTGTCCAGGTGGCGGGCCACGGACTTGTCGGCCTGGGTCTCGGCGGCGGCGGAGCCGGCGGCGGCCAGAGCGATCAGCAGGGCGGGAAGAAGGGTCCTTTTCATGAAGATCCTGTGAAACAGTGTTGAGAGAGGGTGCAATTGTGACGGTGGGCGCGCGTGCCGTCCAATCTGCGTCGGGCCGACGCAGGCTTGCCCGAGCCTCTATAATGGGCAGATGCCCCATGAGTCTTCCCCCGATTCCCATCACGAGCACGGCGTAGCCGTGGAACCCGCGCGCCCGGAAGTGGCGCCGCCGCCGTTCTACCAGGTGATGCTGCTCAACGACGACTACACCCCGATGGATTTCGTGGTGGACGTGCTGCAGCAGTTCTTCAGCATGGACCTGGACAAGGCCACGCAGGTGATGTTGCACGTCCACACCCGCGGCCGCGGCGTCTGCGGGGTGTTCACCCGTGAAGTGGCCGAGACCAAGGTTGCTCAGGTCAACGAGTACTCGCGGATGAACCAGCACCCGCTGCTGTGCACGATGGAAAAGGCCTGACCGGCTGCCGATTCTCGTCCGGGCACATTGTTCCCGGATGGGTGTGCCCCCAAGGTGGGCACCTGCCAAGCACGGATCAGCCCTCCGCCAGCGCCTCCAGCGCCATCCGTGCCACCGCCTCGTCCACGTCGGCGGGGTCGCCGTCATCCCTGAACCACACTGCCGACAGCGCCATGCTGGCCGCGATCCAGCGCAGCAGGCGCGTGCGCTCCAGGCCGGCCAGTGCGCTTACCTGTTCCAGCCGGGCGGCAAACCGCTCGGGCCGGGTGGCCACATGGATGCCGGGGCCGCACAGGTCCGGATTGCTGAACATCGTCGTGTAGTCGAACGCGCGGTCGCCCAGCAGCCGCTTCGGGTCGATCGCCAGCCAGCCGCGCGCGCCGAAATCGAGCACATTGTCGTGGTGCAGGTCGCCGTGCAGCGGCCGGATCTCGCACTCCTCCTGCAGCAGTCCCTCCGCCAGTGATCTGCACTGTTCCAGCAGTGGCGGCAGCGCCGCCCTTGGCTGCAGCAGGTCGGCGAACCATGTACGCAGGCAGACCAGGTCGTCTGGCGGCGCACTCCGTGGCCGGTGCAACCGCAGCAGGACCTGGCACAGGATCGTGGTGCAGGCGTCATCGTCGCCCTCTATCGAACGTTTCCGCAGCGAGTCGCCGCCGGCACGTTCGATCAGGATCGCTGGTCCCTCGTGGGCCAGCAGGCGGGCGGCGCCGTCGCCAGCCCACCAGCGCAGCAGCCGATGGGCGTTCTGTTCCTCGGGTTCGTCGCCGACCTTCAGCATCGCCGGTTCGCCGGCGGCGGTCAGCACCGGCCAGAGCCGGGCGCGCGGTGTTTCGATGGCCTCGCCATCACGCCGCAATCGCCAGCGGCTCAGGTAGGGTTCGCTCATGCTGGGCGGGCTGTCCTGGAGTGAATGAAGATCAAGCAATTCGCACTGCTAACGCCATCTGAACGCAGCAATCCGCTAGGGTGATGGAAATCGCGTAGTCAGGCCGCATATTGTCCCCATCTGCCGCCGGAGTAATCCATGTTCAGCAAAGACCTCGAACACACCATCGGCCAGTGCTACAAGCGCGCCCGTGAGGCCCGGCATGAATTCATGACGGTCGAACACCTGCTGTTGGCACTGCTCGACAACCCGTCCGCCCAGGCCGTACTGAAGGCTTGCGGCGCCGACGCCGACCGCCTGCGCCAGGAGCTGGAGCAGGCCATCGAGGCCTCCGTGTCCCGCCTGGCCGAAGATGACGGCCGCGATACCCAGCCCACCCTGGGCTTCCAGCGCGTGCTGCAGCGGGCCGTGTACCACGTGCAGTCCTCGGGCAAGAAGGAGGTCACCGGCGCCAATGTGCTGGTCGCCATCTTCGGCGAAAAGGACTCGCATGCCGTCTATTACCTCAACCAGCAGGACGTCACCCGGCTGGACGTGGTCAATTACCTGTCCCATGGCATCGCCAAGCTGGGCGAGGAGGGCGAGCAGCCGTCCTCCTCCTCCGAGGGCGAAGGCCGCATCGAAGGCGGGGAGGGTGAGCCGAAGGGCGATGCCCTGGCCGAGTTCGCCAGCAACCTCAACGAACAGGCCCGGGCCGGTCGCATCGACCCGCTGGTCGGGCGTGCCGACGAGATCGAGCGCACCATCCAGGTCCTGTGCCGCCGCCGCAAGAACAACCCGCTGTACGTGGGCGAGGCCGGCGTGGGCAAGACCGCGATTGCCGAGGGCCTGGCCCGCCGCATCGTCGAGGGCTCGGTGCCCGAGGTGCTGGCCGACGCGGTGATCTATTCGCTCGACCTGGGCGCCCTGGTGGCTGGCACCAAGTACCGTGGCGACTTCGAGAAGCGCCTGAAGAGCGTGCTGACCGCGTTGAAGAAAGTGCCCAATGCGGTGCTGTTCATCGACGAGATCCACACCATCATCGGTGCCGGTTCGGCCTCGGGCGGCACCATGGATGCGTCCAACCTGATCAAGCCGGCGCTGGCCTCCGGTGAGCTGCGCTGCATCGGCTCGACCACCTTCCAGGAATACCGTGGCATCTTCGAGAAGGATCGGGCGCTGGCCCGCCGCTTCCAGAAGATCGACATCGTCGAGCCGACCGTCGGCGAGACCTACGAGATCCTGCAGGGGCTGAAGTCCAAGTACGAACTGCACCACGGCGTGACCTATTCCGACGAGGCGCTGCAGGCGGCGGTGGACCTGTCGGTGAAGCACATCGGCGACCGCCTGCTGCCGGACAAGGCCATCGACGTGATCGACGAGGCCGGCGCCCGTCAGCGCCTGCTGCCGGAAGGGCAGCGCAAGGAGCTGATCGACGTCGAGGAAGTGGAGGCGATCGTCGCCAAGATGGCGCGCATTCCCACCAAGCAGGTCAGCGCCACCGACAAGGATGTGCTGCAGCACCTGGAGCGCAACCTGAAGATGGTGATCTTCGGCCAGGATCCGGCCATCGAGACACTGTCCTCGGCGATCAAGCTGGCACGCTCCGGCCTTGGCAACCCGGAAAAGCCGATCGGCAACTTCCTGTTCGCCGGTCCGACCGGTGTCGGCAAGACCGAGGTGACCAAGCAGCTGGCGCTGCAGCTGGGCATCGAGCTGGTCCGCTTCGACATGTCCGAATACATGGAGCCGCATTCGATCAGTCGCCTGATCGGCGCCCCTCCGGGCTACGTTGGCTTCGACCAGGGCGGCCTGCTGACCGAGAAGATCGTCAAGACGCCGCACTGCGTGCTGCTGCTGGACGAAATCGAGAAGGCGCACCCGGACATCTTCAACATCCTGTTGCAGGTGATGGACCGCGGCGTGCTGACCGATACCAATGGTCGCGAAGCCAACTTCAAGAACGTGGTGCTGGTGATGACGACCAATGCCGGCGCGGCCCAGGCCTCGCGGCGCTCGATCGGCTTCACCAAGCAGGACCATGCCACCGACGCGATGGAGACGATCCGCCGCAGCTTCACCCCGGAATTCCGCAACCGCCTCGATGCGGTGGTGCAGTTCCAGGCGCTGGGCTTCGAGCACATCCTGCGCGTGGTCGACAAGTTCCTGATCGAGCTGGAGATGCTGCTGCAGGACAAGCACGTCAGCCTGTCGGCCACCCCGACCGCGCGCGACTGGCTGGCCCACCACGGCTTCGACCCGTTGATGGGTGCGCGCCCGATGGCCCGCGTGATCCAGGACAAGATCAAGCGTCCGCTGGCCGACGAGCTGCTGTTCGGCAAGCTGGTCAACGGCGGCAAGGTCAGCATCGATGTCCGCGACGACGAGCTGGTGGTCGAAACCCAAGCCGAACCGGAACGCCTGCTACCGGTCACGGTGGAGTGAGCTGACGCCGGGCCTGGCCCGGTGAGCTCGGGCAACAAGGGCGGCTCCGGCCGCCCTTGTCATGTGCGCGGTCAGCGGCTGCGCTGGCGGGTCTTCTTCTTGAAGGTGGCCTCGTCGATCGGCTCGATCTGCGCCACGGTGCAGCGGCTGGAGTCGGTCTGCAGCTGGCTGCGCCCGGCGGTGCACAGCAGGCCCTGCTGCCCTTCCGTGGAAAAGCTCAACTTCCGCGAGTAGCCCGCAGCGGAACAGTCGTCCTGGAAATGCACGACGTAGTGGTCCTGGCCATTGCGCAGCAGGATGTTGCGCGAGGCGCCGGCGCGCACCAGTTGCTGGTCGCTGCCCAGCTGGACGCAGTCACTGGTGGTGGAAGGGGTGTCGGCGGCGCGCGCGGGCGATGCGCTGGCGGACGCGACAACGGCGATGAGCAGGGTGGTCAGCGGGAGCGTGTTCATGGCGGGGCAGGGGATGGCGATCCGGACTGGATCGGCTCCCACGATGCCGCCACGCGTGCAGGGTCGAATCTGCCGCAAGCAGGGCTGACCGACGTCACGGTGAGTTCGGTCACGATGACCTCCGGCAGGGCCGGATTGCAGGCATGACAAAAGGCCAGCAACCAGGGCTGGCCTTGTCGAAGTGGCGCGGCGCGCCGACCGCTTACTTCATGCGGTAGGTGATACGACCCTTGGTCAGGTCGTACGGGGTCATTTCAACCTTGACCCGGTCACCGGTGAGGATGCGGATGTAGTTCTTGCGCATGCGGCCGGAGATGTGGGCGATGATTTCGTGCCCATTTTCCAGGCGAACGCGGAAAGTGGTGTTCGGCAGCGTCTCGCTGACGGTGCCCTCGAACTCGATGGAATCGTCTTTCGACATGTAGTCCTGTGCGGTTCAGAAAACGGCCACGCTGGGCCTAAGGCGCGGTATTTTACGCGTGACGGGCCCAGCTTGCAAAGTTTGTGTTAACCCCCGGCCAAACGCTGCGCCGGCAAGCGTCCGACCGCCTGCGTCCAGGGGCCTTCACGGCCGTCATGGCGCACCGCGTGGCGCACGTGCTCCAGAAACGCCGCGCGCGGCAGGTGTTCGGCGCCCATCCGCAGCAGGTGCGGATTCTCCACCTGGGCATCGATCAGCGCCCAGCCCCAGCCGTGAAGCGTGGATGCCAGCGCCGCCAGGGCGATCTTGGAGCCGCCGCTGGCGCCACTGAACATGCTCTCGCCGAAGAACATCGACCCGATCGCCACCCCATAGATGCCGCCGACCAGCGTCTGCCGGTCCCAGACCTCGAAGGAGTGGGCAAAGCCGAGATCGTGCAACTGGCTGTAGGCCTCAACCATCGCCGGGCTGATCCAGGTGCCGTCCTGGCCGGGCCGAGGCGCTGCCGCACAGGCGCGCATCACCCGGCTGAAGGCGGTGTCGGCGGTGACCTCCCAGGTGCTGCCGCGCAACTGGCGGCGGAAGCGGCTGGACAGGTGCACGCCATCGGTCCGGAACACCATGCGCGGGTCGGGCGACCACCACAGGATCGGCTCGCCCTCGCTGAACCACGGAAAGATACCGCCGGCGTAGGCGTTGAGCAGGCGCGCCGGATGCAGGTCGCCGCCCACCGCAAGCAGGCCGTCGGGCTGGCGCAGGGCGGTCTCGGCCGGCGGGAAGGGGGCGTCCGGCGCATCGGCCAGGCGCCAGGGCAGCTGGCGGGTCATGCCGCCATTGTATTCGCCGTGGTGATGGTTGATGTCTGGCACCATCACGCTTCACCGGCAAGGAGCCTGCGAATGAGCGACCCGATCCCAGCCATCCTCGACGTGCATGACACCCCGCGCACGCGCAACGACAGCCAAGGCATGCTGCTGTCGCTGGCCAGCGAGCATCCGCATCAGCTAGGGGAGTTGATGCTGCAGGCCTTGGTGCGACGCTCACCGGGCTCGGCCTTCCTCGACATGGCGCTGGACCTGCTGCCGGATGAGGCGGTGCCCGCAGTCGCGGCCGATGCATGGCGCCGCTATCGCGAGGGCGAGCGCGGTGAACTGCTGGCCAGCGTGATGGCGTTCGCCAGCTACCAGGCGCCGCAGGTGCTGCAGGAAGATTGGGAGGCGTTGCTGGCGGTGGCCCACGAAGATCAGGTGCAGTTGGCCTCGCAGGTCTGGCAGGGCCTGTCCGCCGCGACCGCCGCACACTGGGCACAGATGCTGGCCGAGGCCGGGGATGATCGGGAGATGGCGCGCGCGAGGGCGCTGCTGCTTGCTGCTCAGCCCGAAACCTACACCGTAGCCCGGGGCTACCTCGTCGACTGGGGCCAGCTGGATGCCGAGATCTGGGTGCACTGGGCTGGCGTGGCCAACGGTCCGCTGCCGCGCCGCCTGTACGGTGAGAGGCCACTGCACATCCGCTTCGGCCGTGAGCAGCACCGCGCGCAGTTGGCCGATGAGCCAAGCTGGCGCAAGCGCATCTGGCGCCTGCATCCGACCTGGAATGGAGGCGAGGTGCATCACACGGGCCGCATGGGTGGGCTGCTGGACGCACTGTGCGGTGGTTGTCACGCGCCGCTGCAGCGCCTGCTGCAGACCCATGCTGCCGTACTGCAGCCCGGCGCGGAGGGTGAGGTTACGCTGGGGCTCTGCCTGGATTGCTGCGGCTGGGAAGAGCCGCCGGTGCGCTTCTATCGCCACGATGCCGACGGCCTACCCAATTGCCATCCCAGCCAGTATCGCGCGGTGCCGAATACGCCCACCGACAGTGGCGACCTGATGCAGGCCGAGGTGGGCCTTGTGGCCCTGGAAAGCGTGCGCTGGCAGCAACAGGACTGGGGCCAGTCCAACCATCGGCAGAACCTGTCGCGCGTGGGTGGTGCGCCGAGCTGGGTGCAGAGCGCCTGGTACCCGGCGTGCATCGATTGCGGCGAGGAGATGCCGTTCGTGATGCAGCTGGATTCAACGCTGCCGACCACGGCTGAGGGCACGCTGCTGTGGGGCAGCGGCGGCATGCTCTATACGTTCTGGTGCGCAACGTGCCGGGTGAGTGGGCACTTCTGGCAGTGCACCTGAGCGCAGTACGCGCCCCATCGCGCCGGTAGGTGCCAACCTTGGTTGGCACGCTTTTCCACTACGGCCCTGCGCGGAACGGCCCATGCCCCTGCAGTTCCTGCCGGTAACGCCGCACATCCCGACGCTCCTGCCGGCACCAGTCCTGCAGCGCTTCTGCAAACTCCGCATCGGCCACCCAGTGCCGGCTGCGCACCAGTGCCGGCAGGAAGCCGCGCGCCAGCTTGTGCTCGCCCTGTGCGCCGGGCTCGAATCGGCTCAGCCCCTCGCGCAGGCAGTACTCGATGCCCTGGTAGTAGCAGGCCTCGAAGTGCAGGCCAGGCAGGGTGGCGCCGCCCCAGTAACGGCCGTAGAGCGTGTGGCCGCCACGCAGGCACAGTGCACCGGCAATCGGCTGGCCCTCCTGCTCGGCCAGGAACAGCACCAGCCCGCGTCCCAATGAAATGGCCAGATGACGCAGGAACGCCTCGGTCAGCGCCGGGGCATTGCCGTATTCGAGGAAGGTCTGCAGGTAGAAACGGTACATGGCCTGCAGGTCGGCGCGGCTGGCCTCGTCGCCATGTACTACGCGGAACGTGATGCCCTGGCGGGTGACCTTGGCCCGTTCCTGGCGGATGTTCTTGCGGTGCTTGTGATCCATCGCGCCGAGGAACTGATCGAAGGTCGCCCACTCACCCGGATTCTGCCACTGGAACTGCACGTCCTCACGCAGCAGCCAGTCATCGCCGAACAGCGCCTCGTCGCCCGCTGTGTGGAAATTGATATGAGCCGAGGACACGTGCAGTGCGGGCAGCGCATCACGCAATGCCGACAGCAACGCGGCGCGTTCTGAATCGTGACGGGCCAGCAGGCGCGGGCCGGTGACCGGCGAGTACGGCACCGCGCCCAGCCATTTCGGGTAGTAGTCACGGCCATGCCGGGCATAGGCGTTGGCCCAGGCGTGGTCGAACACGAACTCGCCGTGCGAATTGGTCTTCAGGTAACCCGGTATGGCGCCAACCAGGTGGTCGCCCTCCCACAGCGTGAAGTGCCGGGGCTGCCAGCCCCAGTCCTCGCGCAGGCAGCCGTGTTGTTCCAGGCCAGACAGGAAGGCATGGCTGACGAACGGGTTCTGGCCGTCGTGCAGCGCATCCCAGTCGGTGGCGGGAATGGACTGCAGAGAGTCGAGGAAGCGGGCGGAGGGCATGGTTGGCAAGGATAGGCCAGGTGGATCGCGAACGGTGTTGGCGGGGCTGGGTTGGTTTGTTCCGGTTGGGGGTGAGGGAAGTTTGAAATCTCCATCCGTGTGCGCTTGGTGCGGAATTACCGGCGCACGGCTCGGCAGGGTGGCGGGGCGCTGCATGAGCGGCGCGCATCCCACCCATGGAGGAATCAACAATGAAAGGATTGAAGCTTGCAACTGCCGTGGTCGCGTGCGGCCTGTTCTTTGTGCCGCCCGTGTTGGCTTCTGCAGCCGAGATCTCGAAGGCAGCGGAAGATCCGGGCGCCTATGCAGAGTTGGTGGCGCTGCTTGAGCGCGAAATTTCCTCCCAGTTGACACGCCATCTGCAAGAGAAGGGCAGGTTGCGCCAAGTGACTGTGAGCGTAGCGGTAGATCCGCAAAAGCGCAGGATGGTCGTCGACTTCGGCTCCGGATACCTTCCGGGCAACGACCAGAACTATGGAGAGCTCTTCCTCATACCGCTGGCCGCTGATCTTCGGCACTACTCCGATCAGGCGGGCCTGGAAATCCTGGACGTGGAGTTCCTTTTTCAGGGTAAGCCAATGGAGGCGCATTTCCCGGAAGATCACCCTGCGCCAAGAGCGGCGAAATCCCGGTCCGCACACGCGCAGGCTCTGGTTTCGTCAAGCCATGGGTACATTGCCTTGCATCCCAGCAGGGCGTGGGAATTTCAACGACCAGCCCCGCTCGGACTGCAGGAGGATGTATTGAGCCCAACATACGGAGACGAACTGCAGGGCTTTCTGGAGCAACGAAGCGGATTGGTCGTGCATCGAGCACGCAGTCGTTCTACGGACCCGCATCCGGAGTCGGGCCACCCTTGGGAACATATGTCTGCCAGGTATCACTTGAAAACGCTCCTTCCTGAGCGTGCTGACATCTGGAACGAGCTGCCAAACAGCTCCGATAGCGATCGTGAAGTCAAGGAGGACATCCGTGCTCGCCCCAACTATGCCAATCATCTTGGTGTGGATGTGATGCTGAGCCTGCACACAAACGGAAACTCGTCCCCCAGTGTTCGTGGGGCCGAGGTCTATCACCATCGTGCCAAGCCTGAGGACAAGGCGCTGGGTGACAGCATTCTGTGCGGCATGAGAGAAGTAATCCATGCCCAGCCGGGGTACGAGAACTTTCCTGTTCGAGCCGAATCGGCTGCTGATGCGCACGGCGAAAACCGCATCGGGAGGATGCCCTCGGTGATCGTCGAAACCGCCTACCACTCCAATCCTGATGATGTGGCGGCATTGCAGGACCCCGTCTTCCGCTCGGCGTCGATGAAAGGGGTGGAGAAGGGCTATCGCCTGTGGGCAACGGGAAAGCCCTGCGAGCCGCTGGCCCTGCATCCGATCCCGGATATCGATGTCCCGATTCAGGCGGCCCGGGACGTTGAACTGGGCTATGCCGGGAATCCTCAGTATCCGTTGTCTGTGGAGCTCTCGCTGGCATCCTGTTCGGAGGCGGGCGCATGCACGCCCTGGGCGACGACATTCGATGACCCTGCCAAGCCACTGACCATCAATCTCGCCTGCAATGGCCCAAGTCCAGGTGTCGCGCGCTGGAGTGTTGTGCTGCGCGATGCGGATGGGGTTGCCACGACACCCGTCGAGTTCTCGCAGGCGTGCGTGCGAGCGTGAGGGCGGGCTTCGGTCTGCCAGGCATGGCCTGGCACTACTGAAAGCACAAAGGCCGGCGCTTTCGCGCCGGCCTTTGGTCTGGGTCGAGCATGGCTCGACTCAGCTGGCCTTGCCCTGCGCGTCCAGGTAGCGCTCGGCGTCCAGTGCGGCCATGCAGCCGAAGCCGGCCGAGGTGATCGCCTGGCGGTAGTGCTGGTCGGCCACGTCGCCGGCGGCGAACACGCCTTCCACCGAGGTCTGGGTGGCGTTGCCGCCCAGGCCCGAGCGGATCTCCAGGTAGCCGTTGTTCATCGCCAGCTGGCCGTCGAACAGGGTGGTGTTCGGGTGGTGGCCGATGGCCACGAAGAAGCCGTGGGCGTCGATGTCGCGGGTGCTGCCGTCCAGGGTGGACTTCACGCGCACGCCGGTCACGCCGGCGTCGTTGCCCAGCACTTCCTCCACCTGATGGTGCCAGACGGTCTCGATCTTGCCTTCGGCTACCTTCTTGAACAGCTTGTCCTGCATGATCTTTTCCGCCTTCAGGGTGTCGCGGCGGTGGACCAGATAGACCTTGCGGGCGATGTTGGACAGGTACAGCGCCTCTTCCACGGCGGTATTGCCGCCGCCGACCACGACCACGTCCTGGTCACGGTAGAAGAAGCCGTCACAAGTGGCGCAGGCGGACACGCCGCGGCCCTTGAACTCGTCCTCGGTCGGGATGCCGAGGTACTTGGCGGTGGCGCCGGTAGCGATGATCAGGGCATCGCAGGTGTACTCGTGGCTGTCGCCGATCAGCTTGAACGGGCGCTGGGAGACGTCGGCGGTGTGAATGTGGTCGAAGATGACCTCGGTCTCGAAACGCTCGGCGTGGGCCTGCATGCGCGCCATCAGGTCCGGGCCCATCAGGCCATGGGCGTCGCCCGGCCAGTTGTCCACCTCGGTGGTGGTCATCAGCTGGCCGCCCTGCTGCAGGCCGGTGATGACAACCGGCTTCAGGTTGGCGCGGGCGGCGTAGACGGCGGCGGTCCAACCGGCCGGGCCGGAACCGAGGATGACGAGGCGCTGGTGGCGGGAGGGCAGGCTGGTGCTCATGTAGACTCGCGAAAAGGTAGATGGGACAAGGCGCTGGCGATGTTTGCGCAGCATCCGTGGCTGGTCATAGAGTGGCGGCTGGGGCAGGGCGATTCAAGCCGATGAACAGAACGCCGTCATCCAGCGGTGGTTCCGGCCCTCGGATTGCCCTGCCGGACGTCGCATAACTGAAAACTGACGCCGTCTCATTTATTATCAATCACTAACAGCGCATTCCAAAGGTATGGTCTAAGGTGGCGAAGCAGGTCCCCGAACGCTCCAAGTCCGACGACAGCAAGGCGTCACGTCGCACGGCCGCGGCGGCGGCGACGACCGACAATCCACGCCGCCAGCGCCTCTGGCGCGATCTGGGCCTGATCGCGATCGCGCCGGCCCTGCTGTATCTGGCGGCCAGTCTTTTCACTTATTCAGCGACGGATCCGGGTTGGTCGCACACCGGCAGCGTGGTCGCACCGGTGCACAACCTCGGCGGCCGTGCAGGGGCCTGGATCGCCGACGTGCTGCTGCAGCTGTTCGGCTACATCGCCTTCCTGCTGCCGGTGGTGCTGGGCGCGCTGGCGTGGATCGCCATGTTCGGCCTCAAGCGCGAGAGCAAGGGCGAGAACGACCTGGACCCGGCGCTTCGCCTGGTCGGCCTGGTCGGTTTCCTGATCGCCGGCACCGGCTTCCTGCATGTTCGCCTGTTCAGTGGCGACGTCTCCAGCGCTGGCGGCATCCTCGGCAAGCTGGTCGGCAATTCACTCACGGTGGGCTTTGGGGCGCTGGGTGCGAACCTGTTCGTGCTGGTGCTGCTGTTGGCCTCGATTACCCTGGCCACCGGGCTGTCCTGGTTCACGGTGATGGAGAAGATCGGCCGCGGCGTGATGTCGCTGGCGCCGTTGCTGGCGCGCAAGAAGGAGGAAGTCACCGAGTGGCAGCAGACCCGGGTGATGCGGGAGGAGCGCCAGGAAGTGCGCAAGGCCGATGCCGAGGTGCGCGCCAAGCGCGAGCCGGTGAAGATCGAGCCACGCCCGGAGCCGGTGATCGAGAAGAGTGACCGGGCCAAGCGCGATACGCAGATCCCGATGTTCCGTGGCGTCAACGGCGACGGCTCGGACCTGCCGCCGCTGGCCCTGCTGGACGACCCCAAGCCGCAGCCGGTGGGCTACGACAAGGAAACCCTGGACGCGCTGTCGCGGCAGATCGAGTTCAAGCTGAAGGACTTCCGCATCGACGCCCAGGTGGTCGCTGCCAACCCGGGCCCGGTGATCACCCGCTTCGAGATCGAGCCGGCGCCGGGCATCAAGGTCAGCCAGATCAGTTCGCTGGACAAGGACATCGCGCGCGGCCTGTCGGTGAAGTCGGTGCGCGTGGTCGACGTGATTCCGGGCAAGTCGGTGATCGGCCTGGAGATTCCCAACGTCACCCGCGAGATGATCTACCTGTCCGAGCTGCTGCGCTCGAAGGAATACGACAAGTCGGCCAGCGTGCTGACCCTGGCGCTGGGCAAGGACATCGCCGGGCGCTCGACCGTGGCCGACCTGGCGCGCATGCCGCACCTGCTGGTGGCCGGTACCACCGGTTCGGGCAAGTCGGTGGCGGTCAATGCGATGGTGCTGAGCCTGCTGTTCAAGGCCTCGCCGAAAGACCTGCGGATGCTGATGATCGACCCGAAGATGCTCGAACTGAGTGTCTACCAGGGCATTCCGCATCTGCTCGCGCCGGTGGTCACCGACATGAAGGAGGCCGCCAACGGCCTGCGCTGGTGCGTGGCCGAGATGGAGCGCCGCTACAAGCTGATGAGCGCGGTGGGCGTGCGCAACCTGGCGGGCTTCAACAAGAAGGTGAAGGAAGCGCAGGACGCCGGCCAGCCGCTGATGGACCCGCTGTTCAAGCCGAACCCGGAACTGGGCGAGGCGCCGCGGCCGCTGGAGACGCTGCCGTTCATCGTCATCTTCATCGACGAATTCGCCGACATGATGATGATCGTCGGCAAGAAGGTGGAAGAGCTGATCGCGCGCCTGGCACAGAAGGCGCGTGCGGCCGGCATCCACCTGATCCTGGCCACGCAGCGCCCGTCGGTGGACGTGATCACCGGCCTGATCAAGGCCAACATCCCGACCCGCATCGCCTTCCAGGTCAGCTCCAAGATCGACTCGCGCACCATCCTCGACCAGTCCGGCGCGGAAACCCTGCTGGGCCACGGCGACATGCTGTACCTGCCGCCGGGTACCGCCATGCCCGAGCGCGTGCACGGCGCCTTCGTCTCCGACGAGGAAGTGCACCGCGTGGTCGAACATCTCAAGGCGATGGGCCCGGCCGACTATGTCGACGGCGTGCTGGACGAAGTGCAGACGATGGGCGATGGCGTAGTCGTCGGCGCCACCGGCCTGCCCGAGAACAGCTCGTCCGGCGACGAGTCCGACCCGTTGTATGACGAAGCGCTGCGGGTGGTCACCGAGACCCGTCGCGCTTCGATTTCCGGCGTGCAGCGCCGGCTGAAGATCGGCTACAACCGTGCAGCGCGACTGATCGAGGCCATGGAAGCGGCCGGCGTGGTCAGCCCGCCCGAGCACAACGGCGACCGCACGGTGCTGGCACCGCCACCGCCGAAGTAGGACCCGACGTATCCCCCACGACGTCCAAGGAACCGACGCATGCTTCACCCCGTACCAAGCGCGCTGGCACTGGCGCTGGCAGCCTTGATGGCTGCCGGCCCGGCACTGGCAGAAACCGCCACCTCCGCGCCCGCCACGGCGCCGCCTTCCACCAGCGGCGATACCGAAGCCAGCAATAATTTCAGCATTGTCCGCTACCGCGCCGACTACCAGGTGCGGCCGGATGCGGGCAATGTGCAGACCGAAACCTACGAAGTCCTGCTCAAGACCAAGGCGTCCGTCGAGCAGTTCAGCCAGGTGCGGCTGAGCTACAGCGAGAAGATGGAGACGCTGGAAGTGCTCGGCGCCTACACCATCACCGCCGACGGTCAGCGCCGCGACGTGCCGGCTGACCGCATCTACACCCAGGAAAGCTATTCCAGCGCCTCGGCGGCGATGTATGCCGACCGAAAGGTGCGGGTGATCGTGTTCCCGAACCTGGCACCCGGCACGCGCCTGTACTACCAGGTACGCCGCACCCAGGCCACGCCGTACTTCCCGGGCTACTTCGGCCTGTGGGAAACCTTCAATGTGTTCACCGAGTACGAGGACGCCGAGGTCACCCTGAGTGCGCCGGCCAACCTGCCGATGTTCGTCGACAGCCGCGGCGTGCAGGGCAGCGATCGCCCGACGGTGAAGAACGGCCAGGCACAGTGGCGCTGGCGCTACCAGCGTCGCGAGGCCATGCCGGCACAGAACTGGTCGGCGGCAGGGTGGGAGTTCGGCCCGAACATCATGGCCAGCACCTATCGTGACTGGTCGCAGATGGGCCGCGCCTACCAGCTCAAGGCGGGCCCGGCGGCGCAGGTCACGCCGGAACTGCAGGCGCTGGCCGACCAGGTCACCACCGGCATCAGTGACCGTCGCGAGCAGGCCGATGCACTGTATCGCTGGGTCGCTCAGAACATCCGCTATGTGGCGGTGTACCTGGGCAATGGCGGCCTGGAGCCGAACAGTGCGCAGAGCATCCTCGACAATCACTACGGTGACTGCAAGGACCATGTGACGATCCTGGAGGCGCTGCTGGCGGCCAAGGGCATCGCCAGCTCGCCGGTGCTGATTGGCGCCGGTGGTGGCCCGACGCTGCCGAAAATTCCGGTGCTGGGCCGCTTCAACCACGCCATTACCTATATCCCCGAATTCGATCTGTACCTGGATTCGACTACGGCGTGGGCGCGCTTCGGCCAGCTGCCGGAAGGCGACCTCGGCGCGCCGGTGATGCGCACCCGCGACGCCACGCTGGCGCGCACCCCGGCCAACACGCCGGAGCGTAACGCCACCTCGATGGACGTGCGTTTCACCTTCGACGCCAACGGCAACCTGCGCGGCGAGACCATTCCGAAGCTGGGCGAGAACGCCGAGATCGGCATGCGAGCCCAGTTCTCCCAGCTCAACGCGCAGAACCGTGCGCGCGCTGAAGAGCAGATCATGGCCGCGTCCGGCTTCGACGGGCGAGGGCAGCTGCAGATCCAGGGCGTGCCGGTCGACCTGACCCGGCCGTTCGGCTACCGCATGGCCTTCCAGGCCGAGGACTACGCCGACTTCAGCGTGGCCGGCGGCATGGCCGTGCCGGATCCGCCGGGTGGTGAGTCGGTGCGCGGGCTGTACGCCACCGCCTCGGCGCCAGCCAACGAGACGCCGTTCTACTGCAATGCCAGCCTGCGCGAGGAAACCTATCGCCTGCAGTTCCCGACCAATGCGCCGATCATCGCCATCCCGGCCAGCCAGCGTTTCAGCAACGCCGCCGGTGAGTACCGGGTGGACTGGAGCCGCGAGGGCCAGGACGTGATCGTGCATCACCGCCTGCGGCAGAACGCGGTACGTGGCCCGGAGGCGTTGTGCCTGCCGCAGGACTATCCGGCGTTCCGCGCGCTGTATCGCGAAGTGCGGCGCGGCTTCCGTGGCCAGGTGCTGTACGGCAAGCTGCCGGGCTCCGGCGGCTGAATCGCCGATGGACGTTCAGGGCGGCATAATGTCGCCCTGATCGCCCATTCATCTTTATCCGGGCACACTGGCAACCACTTTTCCTGGCGCCCGCGCCCACAGGATTTCCGCATGAACTTCCGCTTCCGCCGTTTCCTTGCCACCACCACCCTGGCCGTGGCCTGCGCCGCCGCCGGCAGTGCCTGGGCTGGCGCCCGCGATGACCTGAAGGCCTTCACCAGCGGCCTGAAGGGCCTGGATGGCCAGTTCAGCCAGCAGGTGTTCGACAGCCGCAGCAAGGTGAAGGAATCGACCAGTGGCCGCGTGGCCCTGTCGGCGCCGCGCCTGTTCCGCTGGGAATACGTGCGTCCGCACGAACAGCTGATCGTGGCCGACGGCAAGAAGGTCTGGATGTACGAGCCGGACCTGGAGCAGGCCACCGTGCGCGAGCAGGGCAAGGAAGAGCAGAACAGCCCGCTGACCGCGCTGATCAACCCGGCGCTGCTGGAGCAGCAGTACGACGTCAGTGAAGAAGCCGCGCAGCGCGATGGCCTGCAGTGGCTGTCGCTGTCGCCGAAGCGCGAGACCGAGGCCAGCTTCCAGTACGCCGCGCTGGGCTTCAACGCGCAGGGCCTGGCCAAGATGGAAATCACCGACGCGGTCGGCCAGCGCACCGTGATCAGCTTCAGTGGCTGGAAGCGCAACCCGGGCTTCGCTGCCGGCACCTTCAGCTTCACCCCGCCGAAGGGCACCGACGTCATCGGTAATTGATCGAGGACGCCGGGCATGGCCCGGCGCTGCCTGCTCTGGCACGTGTCAACCGGCACCGTCGTGGTGGGTGTCAACCTTGGTTGACACGCTCTCGCGGTACAATAAGCACGTGCCAAGACATCGCTCCACTTCCTTCCCCGGCCCCGATCTGCTGAGTGTTGATCGGGAACACCTGCGCCCGCTGGCCGAGCGCATGCGCCCGCGAACCCTCGACGAAATGGTGGGGCAGAAGCGCCTGCTGGCGCCGGACAGCGCGCTGCGTCGTGCGGTCGAATCCGGTCGCGTGCATTCGATGATCCTGTGGGGGCCGCCAGGCTGCGGCAAGACCACGCTGGCGCTGTTGCTGGCCGAGTACTCCGACGCCGAATTCCGTGCCATTTCCGCGGTGCTGTCCGGCCTGCCGGAAGTGCGCCAGGTGCTGGCCGAGGCGGCACAGCGCTTCGCCGAAGGCCGGCGCACGGTGCTGTTCGTGGACGAGGTGCATCGTTTCAACAAGGCGCAGCAGGATGCATTCCTGCCGCACATCGAGCGCGGCACCATCCTGTTCGTCGGCGCCACCACCGAGAACCCGTCCTTCGAACTGAACTCAGCGCTGTTGTCGCGCTGCCGTGTGCATGTGCTGGAAGGCGTTTCGCCCACCGATATCGTCGAGGCGCTGGAGCGTGCGCTGGGTGACCGCGAACGCGGCCTGGGCGAGGAGGGCATCGAGGTCGCTCCCGAACTGCTGCTGGAAATCGCCACCGCTGCCGATGGCGACGTGCGCCGTGCGCTGACCCTGCTGGAAATCGCCGCCGAACTGGCGGGCGGGGAGGGCGGTCGCATCACCCCGCAGACGCTGACCCAGGTGCTGGCCGACCGCACCCGCCGCTTCGACAAGGGCGGCGAGCAGTTCTACGACCAGATCTCCGCGCTGCACAAGTCGGTACGCAGTTCCAACCCGGATGCCGCGCTGTACTGGCTGACCCGCATGCTCGATGGCGGTTGCGACCCGTCCTACCTGGCGCGTCGGCTGACCCGCATGGCCATCGAGGACATCGGCCTGGCCGATCCGCGCGCGCAGAGCATGGCGCTGGAGGCCTGGGACATCTACGAGCGGCTGGGCAGTCCGGAAGGCGAGCTGGCCTTTGCTCAGCTGGTGCTGTACCTGGCCAGCACCGCCAAGTCGAACGCCGGCTATGCGGCCTTCAACCAGGCCAAGGCCGATGTGCGCGAAAGCGGCACCGAAGAGGTGCCGTTGCACCTGCGCAATGCGCCGACCAAGCTGATGAAGGAGCTGGGCTACGGCGCCGAGTACCAGTACGACCATGATGCCGAAGGTGGCATTGCGCTGGACCAGACCGGCTTCCCGGATGCGATGGGCGAGCGCGTGTACTACAACCCGGTGCCGCGCGGGCTGGAAATCAAGCTGAAGGAAAAGCTGGACCGGCTGCGTGCCGAGCGCGAAGCGGCCAGGGCTGCAAAAGGCCGTTGACCCGGCAGCCGAGCATGGCTCAGCTCTACATTGTCCTGAGTGCGTTCATTTGGCAGACTGCGCGGCTTCTCTTTCAAGGATCGATGCCGTGCAGGAAATGATTCTGCCGTTGAAGCGTTACGCCCAGTTCGAAGGTCGTGCCAACCGTCGCGAATACTGGATGTTCCAGCTGTTCCTGTTGATCGTCTCAGCCGTACTGATGGTGCCGCTGATCGCCGGGTTGGTGATGCAGTCCGACGGCCTCGGCATCGCGTCGATCATCCTGTTTGTCGTGTTCTGGCTGGCTACCCTGCTGCCGATCATCGCCGTCACCGTGCGCCGCCTGCATGACTGCAACCAGTCGGGCTGGCTGTACCTGCTGGCCTTCATTCCGTTCGGCGGCCTGGTGATCTTCGTGTTCGCGCTGCTGCCGGGCACGCCGCAGGAGAATGTGTATGGTCCGGTGCCCGCGGGCCCCTGACATGGCCTGAGTCGAGCTTGGCTCGATGCTACAGGGATAAAGTGAAGAAGCCGGCGTTTCGCCGGCTTCGTCATTACTGGATGCTGCAATCGCCGAAGGACAGGTAGTCCGTGCCGGAACTGAACTGCAGCGTGCAACTGGCGGTGAAGGCCGCACCTTCTTCCAGTGCGCCCAGCTTGGCGGCCTGCTGGTCGTCGTCGGTGGTCAGCCGGGCCAGCACATTGCCCTGGTCGTCGCCGGCCTCGATGAGCGGCTCGCCCGCAAGGTTGCTGGACACGCCCAGCGCGACGGCGCTGAACGTCACCGTCTGGTTGAGTTCTTCCATGCCCAGTGTCGAATTGCCTGCCTCTTCATAGGCCTGGTAGAGCGCCGGCAGATCCTGCGCGGCGTGCGCGGCCAGCGGCGCAAGCAAGCCGAGGGAGAGGGCCATCAGGGTGGTGTGCTTCAAGAGAGTCTCACAATCATGGGATCCAATCCCATGCGTTCGTGGCGCGGATGAACGCGGCCTGGTCGGCGGCAGGTTGCCCACCTTCCATGGCTGCGCTGTGAACAGGGCGATCCAATGCCCCGGTGGCCGGCAAAATAGGGGAAACACTGCGTCCAGTGCAACCCGGTCGTCGCGCGCGTGATACACAGCGTGACGTGTGATCGATGTGATAATCATTCGCGTTTAAGGTAGACTGCGGTCCCTTGTGAACGGGCGGCCCTGGGCCGCATCTGCCGCCGCTGATGAAGCATTTCGTCCTGCATTCGCGCCGTGGTCCGTTGGCCCGCGGCCTGGTCGCCTTGATGATGGGTCTGCTCCTGGCCACTCCGTACGCCCATGCGCAGCAGCGCAATCCGCTGCAGAAGATCGGCCACACCGTGCTCGACGAGCCGGCGGCCAGCTATCGCTTTGAACAGTTCGTGGTGAACAGCCCGGACCAGCAGCGGCGTTGGCGAGTGAACCTGGCGATTCCTGCCAAGGCCGCCAGCGCGCCATCCCCGGTGCTGTACGCGCTGGACGGCAATGCCGTGGCGATGGTGCTGGACCAGCCACTGCTGGCCGAACTGGCCGCGCGCAAGGCGCCGCCGGTGCTGGTGCTGATCGGCTATGACAACGACCTGCGCATCGATTCCAAGGCGCGCACCCGCGACTACACCGCGTGGATCGACCGTGCCGACGATGAGAGCGGTACGAGCCAGGCGGTCGGCGGTGGTGCTGCCGCGTTCCTTGATGTGATCGAACGCCGCATCAAGCCCGAAGTCGAGCGTCGCGCACGCATCGATACGCAGCAGCAAGCGCTGTGGGGCCACTCGCTGGGCGGGCTGTTCGTGCTCAATGCGCTGTACACCCGTCCCGCCGCCTTCCAGTCCTACCTGGCGGCCAGTCCGTCGCTGTGGTGGAGCCAGGGCGCGGCGCTGGGCGATCCGGAGCAGCAGTTCGTGCAGAACGTGCACGGCCAGCCGGCGAAGCTGTGGCTGATGCTGGGTGGCGCCGAGCGTGTCGGTGATCGCGGCAAGCGTGACATGAACAACCCGCGCGTGGTCGCGCACCTGCGCCGCATCGGTGGCGCTACCCCGGACGCGGCAATGCAGTTGTCCGGACGGCTGGGCAAGGTGCCGGGCCTGAGCGTGCAGTACCGCGAGTTCCCCGGCCTCGGCCACGGCCCGATGCTGCCGGCCTCGTTCCATGCAGCACTGCATGAGCTTTACGGCGTGACCGATCGCAGCGCTGGCGACGGCGGCCCCAGTGGCGGTGACAACGCCACCGAGTGAATCCCTTCGCACGCCTCGTCGTGCGACCCCACTACCCAGGCGAGGCTGCCGATGTGCAGCGGCCCAGGCAACCGATGAATCCCGCGCTACGTGGCGCGGCCTACGTGTGCAAGGAGCCTTCCATGTCGTTCCGTCCGTCTTTCCGTCTCACTTCCCTCGCTGCCGGCCTGTTGCTGGCCGCGACCGCCACCGCACAGCCGGTGTTCGATCAGCCGGCCAACGCCACCTTCAAGGGCCAGGTGGTCTCACGTGGTGAGAATGTCGTCCCCGGCAGCACCGCGGACGTCGTTGGACGCGGTTTCGTACCGGGCCAGAAGGTGAGCCTGCTGCGTGGCGACAGCGTGCTCAACACGCAGCCGCTGGTGGTCGATGCCGATGGCAACTTCAAGACCCAGCTGAGCATTCCGGCTGATGCCGTGCCGGGCACCCACCCGGTGGTGGTGCGCGCCAGCCAGCCGGCCGCAGCCACCGTGCTGAAGCTGCGCGTCTCGCCGCAGCTGCCGCTGTCCGGCCAGGCGCAGTTCTCCACCCAGTCCAGCAAGTTGGTGCCGGGCCTGTACCAGTCCGCCTACAGCGCCGCCAGCAATGCGGTGTTCGTGACCTCGGCGGTGGGTCGCCCGCCGGTGACCCAGTCGCAGCTGCTGAAGCTGGACCCGAAGTCGCTGAAGGTGACCAAGGCGATCACCCCGGCGCCGGTGCCGGGCAGCACCAATGGTGCGGTGTATGCGGTCTACGGCGTCGGTGTGGATGACACCAACGGCAACGTCTGGGTTACCAATACCCGCCAGAACTCCATCGCGGTCTATCGCCAGAAGGACCTGTCGCTGGTCCACCAGTTCCCGGTCGACGCCGTTCCGCACGCGCGCGACGTGGTGGTCGATGGCACCCGCGGCAAGGTGTTCGCCTCGGCCACGGGTGAGGACCACCTGTCGGTGTTCGATGCGAAGACCTTCAAGGAACTGCCGGCGGTGACGCTGGAATCGGGCGTGGATGACGGCAAGTTCACGCCGATGAGCCTGGTGCTGGACGAGAAGGGCGGCAAGCTGTTCACCGTCAGCATCGGCACCCCGGAAGCGGCGGTGATCGACGTGGCCAGCGGCAAGGTCGAGAAGGTCATCGACCTGGGTAATTCGATCAGCGCCTCGGGCGTGGCCTTCGATGCGGCGCGCAACCGCCTGTACGTGGCCTCGCAGGGCACCGACAACCTGCTGATCGTCGATGTGGCCGCCGGCAAGGTGCTGCATGACGTGCCGGTCGGCGCCGGTGCGCTCAACGTTGCCTTCGATGATGCTTCCGGCCTGGCCTATGTGAGCAATCGCGGCGCCGGCACCGTCACCGTGGTCAACGGCGACGGCAAGGTGGTCGCCAACCTCGATGGCGGCACGCTGCCGAACCATGTCCGTGCCGATGGCAAGGGCAACGTGTTCGCGGTGAACAAGTCGCGTGGCGCCGAAGACCCGAAGGGCGACCGCATCACCCGCATCACCCCGAAACAGTAAGCCACACGGCAGGGCGGCGTGCGCGTCGCCTTGCCAGCAAGGAGAACGAGCATGAACATCGCGTCCCGTCTGCGCCTGTGCGCACTTCCGCTGGCTGTTTCGCTGGCATTGGCCGCCTGTGGCGGTCCGTCGGCGCCCTCGGACACCGGCAAGCCGGCTGAGCCTGCCGCTGCGGCCGCGGCTGGCGACGTTGCGTTGCCGGCTGGCTGGCAGCGCGTGGCTGGCACCGACATGCCGGCCGTGCGCGACCAGAAGGCCGTGCTGCCGGCCACGGTGCATTCCGATGATGGGGCCGACGTCGAGGTGGCCGATACCAGCCGCATCATCGCCGGCGGTGACGACGTGATCGCGGTGATCGAAGCGCTGGGGCTGGACAAGCAGGTGTTCGCCGCGCCAACCAACACCACCACCCGGGCCGGCCTGGCCGCGCCGCACCAGTTCCTGTTCAATCGCACCACTGGCGTGGAGGGCGTGCTGAGCCTGCAGGGCTCGCTGTTCCTCGGCAACAGCCTGCGCCGGCACACGGAGCTTGCAAAGAAGCTGCGTGAGGTGGGCGAACCGGCGGTGGTCATCGATGACCTGCAACCGGCGCCGGACAAGGTGCGCAAGGTCGCCGCCGCACTAGGGCTGGCCGAGGCAGGGCAGGCGCTTGCCACGCAGGTGCAGCGTCAGCTCGACGAGGCTGCAGCGATTGGCAAGGGCCTGGGCCACGCGCCACGAGTGATCCACGTTTCGGCCACCGGCGCCGGTGGCTCCCCGACCGTGGCCGGTGCGGACAGTGCGTCGGCGCAGCTGATCGCCCTGGCCGGCGGGGTCAACATCGGTACCGAGGCGGGAGTGAAGAACTACTCGCAGCTGAGCAATGAAGGTGTGGTCGCGGCAGCGCCGGAGGTGATCCTGGTGACCGAGCATGACCTGCAGCTGTTCGGTGGCGCTGAAGGCCTGTGGAAGTCCTACCCGACGCTGAAGCAGACCCCGGCCGGGCAGGCCAATCGGGTCTGGGTGATGCCGGATGTGCAGCTGAAGTACACCAGCGTCGGCTCCGGTGCCGGTGCGCTGGCGCTGGCCAAGGCCCTGGCGGCGTTGCCGAAGGCATGAGTCCGGCGGATCGGCGCCGCCGTCGCGGGCGGACGATGTTGCTGGTGGCGCTGCTGGCACTGCTGGGGGCAGTGCTGGCCTCGTTCGCCGTGGGTCCGTTGCGGTTGCCGCCGCTGGAGGTGATGCAGGCGCTGGCGGTGAAGCTGGGCCTGCTCGATCCTCAGGCGGTCAGCAGTCGTGACCTGGCCGTGGTCTGGCAGCTGCGCATCCCGCGCGCCCTGCTGGGCGCGATGGTCGGCGCCTCGCTGGCGATGGCCGGTGCCAGCCTGCAGGGATTGTTCGGCAATCCGCTGGCCGACCCCGGCATCGTCGGCGTCAGCCAGGGTGCTGCGCTGGGCGCGGTCGCCGCCATCGTGCTTGGCGCTGCCGGTGCGGCCGGCTGGCTGGTGCCGGTTGCAGCCTTCGGTGGTGGTGCACTGGCGATCGGCCTGACCTATGCGCTGGCCCGGCCCGGCAAGGGTACGGGCAACGCTACGCTGCTGCTGGTCGGCATCGCGATGGCGGCGTTCTGCTCGGCGCTGATCGGCTTCCTGACCTACATCGCCAGCGAAAGCGAGCTGCAATCGCTGGTGTTCTGGCAGATGGGCTCGCTGGCGCGCGCCAACTGGGCCGACGTGGCAGCGGTGGTACCGTTGTTTGCGATTGGCGTATTCGCGCTGCAGCGATTGGCTACGCCGCTGGACATGCTGGCGCTGGGCGAACGCCAGGCCCAGCACCTCGGGCTGGATGTCACCCGTACGCGTCGCCGCCTGGTGGCGTTCAGTGCGCTGCTGGTGGGCGCGGCCGTGGCCTTTGCCGGTTCGATCAGTTTCGTTGGCCTGGTGGTGCCGCACGTGGCGCGCCTGCTGGTCGGCCCGGGCCATCGCTGGTTGCTGCCGCTTTCCGGGCTGCTCGGTGCGTTGTTGATCGTGGTGGCCGACACCGCGGCTCGCACGCTGGATCCGCCGGCAGAGATTCCGCTGGGCCTGTTCTCGGCAGCGCTGGGTGCGCCGTTCTTCCTCTGGCTGGTGCTGCAGCAGCGCCGCAAGGCTGCGCCATGAGCGTGCTGTTGAAACTGCACGAGGTGGTGGTGCGCCGCCAGCAGCGCGAGATCCTGCATGGCATCTCGCTGGCGTTCGAACCGGGTACGGTCACCGCGCTGGTGGGCCCGAATGGCGCGGGCAAGTCCACGTTGCTGGCTGTGGCAGCCGGTGACCTGCGCGCCGACGTGGGCGAAGTCAGTCTGTTGGGCAGGCCGCTGGCCACCTACAAGGCCGGGCCACTGGCACGCGAGCGCGCGGTGATGCCGCAGGAGCACGGCGTGCGCTTTGCCTTCAGCGTGGAGGAAGTGGTGGCGATGGGGCGGCTGCCACACCCGCCGGACCCGGCAGTGGATGACGCGCAGGTGGAAGCAGCGATCGATGCTGCCGAACTGCAGGCGTTGCGCCTGCGTGAGGTGCAGCAGCTGTCCGGCGGCGAGTCCGCCCGGACCACGTTCGCGCGCGTGCTGGCCCAGGACACGCCGCTGCTGCTGCTGGATGAGCCGACCGCCGCGCTGGACCTGCGCCACCAGGAACGCACCCTGCGCAGTGTGCGCGCCTGTGCCGAGGCCGGCGCATGCGTGATCGTGGTGCTGCACGACCTGAACCTAGCCGCTGGCTATGCCGACCGCATCGTGCTGCTGGAGCAGGGCAGGGTGGCGGCTGATGGCACGCCGCTGCAGGTGCTGACCGAAGACAACCTGCAGCGGGTCTACCAGCAGGATGTGGTGGTGCTGGAGCATCCGCGGCGCGGGGTGCCGCTGGTGGTGGTGACCTGAGCATCAAGGTACTCCGCCTGGCGACGTATCATGCGCGGTTCGTTCTCTTCAATGGACTGATGTGATGATGCGTTTCTTCCTGCGCGGCGCCTTCGTTGCCGCAATGACCGCGGCTGCCGGTGGTGTAGCTGCTGCACCAGCAACGTCCATTTCGCTGGGTGACGCCACCGAGCGGGCATCCCTCATCGAGACGCGCCGCTCCGCCGGCGATGGCGCCGCAGTGTCGTTGATGAACACCCGCTATTACGCCAGTGGCGAGATGCAGTTCAGCTGGGATGGCCAGCAGGTGCTGACACTGTGCGAGGGTGCGGTGTATCTGAAGTTTCCCGAGGGCAGAACGGTGGCGTTGACCGCAGAGCAGCGCCAGATGTTCGCTTACCAGGCCATGTTGTCCAGCCTGGCGGCCATCACTGCCGTCGGCGCCGCATCCGGCGAATCACTGGCTGTGGCGGCCGATGGCAGCGAGCTCCGTAGCGCGGGGGAAAGCCCGTGGGCCTATGGGGTAGAGCGCTTCGAGGTGACCACCCAGCGTATGCCGGGCGGCGCGATACGCGTGCGTTCCCGAAAGACCGAGACCGTGAACACGACGCCCCCGGCGAGCCCGGACGACAGGTTCAGCACCGAAGACGACCAGGCGGCACGCCTGTCCGAGCTGGCGCCGGTGGGAAGCTGGACCGAAGTGGTTGTCCATGAGGGGCCGAGGCTGCCGCAGGTGGATCCGGCGATGTCGTTGAAGGGATGGACCTCGATGGGGGACGACCGGGCTGCGACCGTGGCTGAGGCCCGCAAGCTGCACGAGTGCAAGTAAGGCAGGGCAGGGGTCAGAGCCCTTTGCCGTGGCAAAGGGCTCTGACCCCTTTCATTGTCGGCCTCATCGTTCCATTTGTGTGTGCAATATTCACTTGCGCACCAGATTGGCAGGTCTAGAATGCGCCCCATGAACCGGATGCCGCTCCTGAAGTTTTTCACCCTGACCCGCGCAAGCGCGGAACGGGCGTGTCTGCCTGGAGCCCCACGAGGCCGTTGAGACGGCCATCGCTGGACCTTCTACAGAGCGCCCTCCGGGGCGCTCTTTTCGTTTCCGCAGTTCCATTCCCCGTAACCCGATGTACCGCAAGGAGAACGTGCCATGCACCAGATCGCCGAGACCGAACGCTAGCCGCGCACCCTGTCGCCAACCGGGGTGTGCGGCCCCCGAAGTTGGCTTTGCAGGAACCTCTCTCATGAACACCCAAGTCCTCTCCCGCCGTCGCAACCTTGGCATCATTGCCCACATCGACGCCGGCAAGACCACGCTGACCGAACGCCTGCTGTGGAAAAGCGGTGAGATCCATCGCGTGGGCGAAGTGCACGATGGCAATGCGACCACCGATTTCTCGGCGATCGAGCGCGAGCGCGGCATCACCATCGGCGCCGCCGCGGTACAGGCGCAGTGGGCGCCGCGCGACCTGCCGCCGCATCGGCTGACCCTGATCGACACCCCGGGCCACATCGACTTCGCCATCGAAGTCGAGCGTTCGCTGCGCGTGCTCGACGGTGCCGTGGCCGTATTCTCGGCCGTGGATGGCGTGCAGCCGCAGTCGGAAACCGTGTGGCGCCAGGCGCGGCGCCATCGCGTGCCGCTGATCGCGTTCGTCAACAAGATGGACCGCGTTGGTGCCTCGTTCCAGCGTGTGCTGGAGCAGCTGCAGGACAAACTGCAGGCGCGGCCGTGGGCGCTCGGTGTGCCACTGGGCAGCGAAAGCGGCTTCAACGGATGGGTCGACCTGGTCGATGAGCGCGTGCTGCGGTGGCAGGAAGCCGCCGTGGCGACGATCACGCCGTGGGACGACGCGGCGCGCACCCTGTGGCAGCCGCACCGCGACGCACTGGTCGAGGCCGTGGCCGACCACGACGAACTGCTGGCCGATGCCTGGCTGGAAGGCCGCGTGATCGATGCCGAACTGCTGCGCGCGGCGATCCGCCGGGCGACGCTGGCCGGTGCGGGCGTGCCGGTGCTGGCCGGTGCCGCGTTCAAGGACAAGGGCATCGAGACGCTGCTGGATGCGGTGGTCGATTACCTGCCTTCGCCGCTGGATCGCCCTGCCGTGACCGCCGAAAGCGAAGATGGCGACGTGGTGTTGCCGCCGGATCCAGGCGGTCCGCTGGCCGGCCTGCTGTTCAAGATCACCCATCAGCAGCACGGCGCGCTGAGCTTCGTGCGGCTGTACTCGGGCACCTTGAAGGTGGGCGACGCCGTGGCCAGTTCGCAGCATCCGCAGGGGCGGCGTGTCAGCCGCCTGGTGCGGGTGCAGGCCGACCAGACCCACGACATCGAACAGGCCGTGGCCGGTGACATCGTGGCGGTGCTGGGCTGGAAGGACGCGGTCAGCGGTGAAACGCTGAGCAGCCGTGCGCAGCCGCTGCGCCTGGAGAACATCCAGGCACAGGCGCCGGTGCTGGCCTGGCGGTTGGAGCCTGCACGTGCGGCCGACCTGATCCGGATGGCGCAGGGCCTGGCCAGCCTGGCCCAGGAAGACCCGTCGTTCCGCGTCGAAACCGATCGCGACACGGCGGAAACCCTGGTCTGGGGCATGGGCGAGCTGCACCTGGAGGTGATGGTCGAACGCCTGCGCAGTGAATGGAAGGTCGACGTGGGTGTGGGTTCGCCGCGCGTGGCCTACCAGGAGACGCCAATGCGTGCGATGACTGGCGTGGTCGGGCGGCTGGTCAAGCAGACCGGCGGCCAGGGCCAGTTCGCGCATGTGGTGCTGGATGTGTCGCCGCGCGAGGATGGCCAAGTGGTGTTCAACGACCGCATCGTCGGTGGCGTGGTGCCGCGCAGCTTCATTGCAGCGGTGGAAAAGGGCGTGCGTGCCGCGCTGTCGGAAGGCCCGCAGGGACATCCGGTGGTTGGCATCGAGGTCAGTCTTGTCGATGGCCAGACCCATGCCAAGGACTCCTCGGAGATGGCGTTCCATCGCGCCGGTGCCGAGGCGATCAAGGTCGCGCTGGCAGAGGGCGGCACGCAGCTGCTGGAGCCGGTGATGGCGGTGACGGTACATTCGCCGTCGGCATCGGTGGGGGATGTGGTCGGCGACCTCAACCGTCGCCACGGCCGCATTGCCCGCATCGACGACCAGGACGGTCGTGCGGAGGTCAGCGGCTTTGCGCCGCTGGCGCAGCTGGTGGGTTATACCACCTCGCTGCGCTCGCTCAGCCAGGGACGGGCCAGCAGCGAGGCGCATCTGCACGGCTACGAGCCGGTTCGCACGGCATGAAGAAGGTGAGGGAGCCCGTTCGCGGGCTCCCTTTTTTCGTGTCGGCCGGTTCCCGTATCCACGCATGGCGCGGATCTACCGGGTGATCGGGTTGCGGGCTCTGCAGCAGATCCACGCAACGCGTGGATGCCGTTCTCAGGGGGTCCGCTTTTTGCACTGCATCGCAACAAAACTGCAGAAAAAGCTGGATTAAAGTGATGCCTCACGATAAATTGCGCACCCCCCGTTGCTCGCCGCCGCCCGCACCCTGCCCATGCGTGATGACAAAGACCCCGGAACCCTGGAGCTGACCTTGCCGCGCAAGCGCGGTCGTCCGCCCAAGTTCGGGTACGCGATGAGCGATGCGCAGCGGGCCGCGCGCTACCGTGCACGCAGGGCGGGGCAGGCCAACCATGCCG
Source organism: Stenotrophomonas sp. 85239_Sma (assembly GCF_056481725.1). NCBI lineage: Bacteria > Pseudomonadati > Pseudomonadota > Gammaproteobacteria > Lysobacterales > Lysobacteraceae > Stenotrophomonas > Stenotrophomonas sp. 85239_Sma. Next base: position 2,193,439 of record NZ_CM151163.1, read on the forward strand.
ACGTGCGCTCCTGCAGCGACATGGTGCTGCTGGACAAGATCCGCGCCGCGGTGAGTGCGCGCGACACCGAGCTGGCCGGGTTCCTGGTCCACGTGCTCTGGCAGCGCTACCCCCTGCAGCTGAAATAGTTCGCCGGTGGGGTGGCCGTTGTCATCGAGCTTGTTGATAATGCGGGATTCAGGTTGTTCCCGCTGGCGTGCCCGGGATGGCAGGCGCGCATGATCGAACGGTTCCCAAGATGACCACCACCAGCGACACCACCACCGAAGCGGCGCCGAGCGGCGCCCCCCTGTTCTATACCCGTCCGGTGCCGCTGCAGGCCGATGTGCATGCCGATCTGCGCATCCTGCCGGGCAAGCTCGAATTCGCCGCTGGCAACAACGCCATCCCGCTGGTACTGGGCGAATTCTCGCTGGCCCTGCACCACTTCCCGATCCTGTTCGCTGGCCCGACCGCGGTGCCGATGGCCGCCGTGGGCGTGTCCGACCAGAACCTGTTCATCAAGGACGGCCTGTGGGAAGACGAGGCCTACATCCCGGCCTACCTGCGCCGCCACCCCTTCATCTTCATCGACACCGGCGCGGAGAATGACTTCCTGCTGGGCATCGACGAGGAAAGCCCGCGCGTGGTCAAGGGCGGCGAAGAAGGCCAGCCGCTGTTCGTTGACGGCAAGGCTACCGAAATGGTGCAGCAGGCGCTGGAGTTCTGCGGCCAGTACACCCGCGAGCACGAACAGACCCAGGCCTTCTCCAAGGCGCTGATCGACAACGGCCTTCTGGTCGAGCGCAATGCGACTGTGCGTACCCCCGATGGCCGCGAGTTCAACCTCAACGGCTTCCTGGTCGTGGACGTCGAGAAGTTCGTTGCCCTGCCGGAAGCAACCGTGATCGAATGGCACCGCAGCGGCTGGCTGGCATTGATCCACCAGCACCTGATGTCGCTGGGTCGCTTCAACGACCTGACCCGCCGCCAGGTCGAACGCCTGGCCGCCTGATCAGGGCTCTGACCGGGTTCCCGCTGCGCGGGAGCCCTGTCCGGCCAGCAGCACGTCCAGCAGGCGTCGTGCATCGGCCCAGTCCGGCGCGGCGTCATGCGCCAGATCGGCCAGCTCCGCCGCGATGGCCGCGTGCCCGCATTGGCCCAGCATCTGCAGCGTGCCCTGCAATCGGTGTGCGTGATGGCTTAGTGCCGATGCGTCTGCACGATCGACAACCCGCTCCAGGTTGCCGAGCTCATCGCGGATGTCGGCGATGTAGGCCGCGTCCATTTCAATCGTTTGCACGGAAGTGTCCAGGCCATCCGGCCGCGCAGTGCCGAGCGCAGGCAGCAGTTGGGCGGCGCGCAGCGGCTTGGCGAGTACCGCGTCGAAGCCCGAGCGGCGGCAGCGTGCGCGATGACGCCGCCCGGTGCGGGCAGACAATGCGATCAGGCGGATGGACTGCCCCGCGCGCCCACGCAGTTCGCGCGCCAGCGCGTGACCATCGATGCCACGCAGTCCAATGTCGATCAATGCGGCGGGACGGGGCTGGCGCAGCTGTTCGGCCAGGGCACTGGCCGCATCTTCCACGGCGCACACCTCGGCACCCCAGCGCCGCAGCTGTTCGGCGATGACGTGGCGATTGAGCTCGTGGTCCTCCACCAGCAGCAGATGCAGGCCGGCCAGTGGCGTGGCGCCAGCGCACAGGTCTTCGGCATCCGCGCTGGCACTTGCAGGAGACACCGGCAGGCGCAGGATGAAGCGGCTGCCGCGGCCCAGCACGCTGTGCACGGTGAGGTCGCCCCCAATGGCGCGGGCCAGCTCGCGCGCGATCGAAAGCCCCAGGCCACTGCCGCCACGCTGGCGCCCGCTGCTGCCTTGCTGGAAAGGCTGGAACAGGGTGGCCACCTGCGCCGGTGCAATGCCGATGCCGCTGTCGATCACCTCCAGCAGCAGTTCCCGCGGCCGCGCCGCCGGCATCAGCTGCAGGCGCAGCTCGACGCCGCCGATATCGCTGAACTTCACCGCGTTGGCCAGTAGATTGCTGGCAATCTGGCGTAGCGCATCGGCGTCCACCAGGATGAAGGACGGGGATGCGTTCCCGGCATCGAAATGCAGCTGCAGGCCTTTCCGCCGGGCCTCTGGCCGGATCGCCTCCAGTGCCTGCCGGCACAGCTGTGCTGCATCGCAGGGTTGCGGATGCGGCTTGAACGCGCCGCTGGCGAGCCGCGAAAAGTCCAGTGCACGATTCAACAGGCTGCGCAGGGCGTGGCTGGCCGTGCTGGCAGCGGCGAGCAGATCGCGCTCGCCCTTCGGTAGTGTCGATTGTCCAAGCAGTTCGATCGAGGCCAGCACGGCCTGCGCCGAGTTGCGCATCTCGTGACTGATCACCCCGATGGCATGTGCGCCGCTTCGGTCACCGCGTGCCCGCAGGTGGCCGGTTGCGCGCCACAGCAGCGGCAGGGCGATCAGCAGCGGGGCCAGCAGCAGCCACCCGCGCGGGGGCGACGCCTGCATCCAGTCCAGTGCATTCCCCGCGGCCGCAGGCAAGGTCTGTCCAGCCCAGAGTCGAAGCAGGCCCGCATGCTCCTCCAGCGTGATCTCCCGCAATGCCTGCTGAATGCGCTCCAGCAGCTGCCGGTCTTCGTGGCGGACGAGCAGGTAGAGGTCCGTGGAGAAGCTGCTGTCGAACGACTGCAGGCGCAGGCTGCCATTGAAATGGCGTCGAACCAGGGGGCGCAGTGTGGGCTCCAGGCCAATCGCCGCGTCCGCCAGGCCGGATTCGACCGCCTTCAATGCCGCATACCGGTTGGGCAGTTGCTGCAGCCGGATCTGTGGATGATGTGCGCGCAGCCAACCGGCGTAGGGCCCGCCTTCAACCACGGCGACGACCCGTCCGTCGAGTTCGCGCATCTCCCGTGGCAGCCATTCGCCCGTGCGCCCGGCCAGCAGGGTGGCGCCGCCGCGAAAGCGGCGGGACGCGGCAAGGTCGGGGCAGGGGAGCGACTGGTGTCTCGCCCCGCCAAAGACCATGACCAGATCGGCCTCGTGATGGCACACCGCGAGGATCGACGCGGCGGTGGTCGGATAGGGCCGTTCCAGGAAGCTGAGTTGGGCATGCCGGGCCACCAGGCTGGCGTAGCCATGGGCCAGCGTTGGCGGTGATGAGGCATCGGCCAATGCTGCGGGCAGCGGCCGCAGGGAAGGCGCCGTGGCGACCCGCACGCTGCTACCCGGTAGCCAGCGTGGCGACCGGATATCTTCGGCCGACGCAGCAGGCAGGAGAAGGAGCACCAGCAACCCCGTGGGCAGGAAGCGACGGCGCAGCGGCGGGTGGTGCCTCACGGAGTCTCCAGTCGCTCGCGCAGTGCGTAGATTTCCACATCGCTGCGCAATCCCAGCTTGCGCAGCACGGCGACCTTCTGTGTGCTGACGGTCTTGATGCTGCGATGCCGGCGCAGGGCGATCTCGGAGACGGTCAAGCCTTCCAGCAGCAGGCCCAGCACCTCGCGCTCGTTGCGGCTGAGCTCACCGCGATCGCCGGCCAGCCTGACGTCCGGTGGAACCCGGGTCAGGCCCTGCGAAACGCGCACGATGGCATCGGACAGTGCAGGAAGTGGCTCGGCCTTGCTGACGAATCCGCTGAGCCCGGCATCGATCAGGCGGTTGAGGTTGGTGGTGGGCGAGGGTGTGGCGAAGGCCAGCAACGGCGTGCGCGGGAACTCCCGGCACAGCCGCGCAACCAGCTCGATGCCGCCAAGGTCGCCGCGGGCGAGCGTGAGATCGATGATGGCCACGTCAACGTGCGTGCCCTGCAGGCTGCTGAGCAGATCGGCGCTGCAGCCATGGCTGGCGACGATGTCGAACCGGAGGTCGCCTGAAAGGTGGAGGGCGGTGCCGCGACGGACGACTTCGTGGTCATCCAGGAGCGCCAGGCGAAGCCGACGCGGTGCAGGAAATCCATTCATGCGCGGGAGGTGGTCAGCGCCCATGGGCGTGGCCGTCATTCTGGCGCTGCTGTCGCGTCGAACATCGAATTCGTTGCGATTTTACGACTATTCCTAAAGATCGATGGATGCCCTCCATCGATAGGGGCTGATCCATGGGTCGGGCGTATCGTCAGGTCGAAAGTCGCCGGCTACCGATACCCTTTGAAGAGATATTAATGTGACGCGTCACGCCGGGGCGGGCGCGGGCGGCTGCCGCGATCTATCGCACCGACTGCGGTACGCGCCTCAGCTTGCCGGTGTCGTAGCCCATGGCCGCGATGCGTTGCACGGCCTGCTGGTAGTCGCTCTCGGACACCTGTGGCGTGCGCGCCATGTACCACACATAGTCGCGCTTGCTGCGCGCGACAATGGTCTGCCCATAGTGGTCGTCCAGCCAGGCAATCACATACTCGGCCTGGATCGGCCAGATGAACTGCATGCCCCAGATCGCGCCATTGCCCTGTTTCTCGACCCGTCCCACCGGGTGCATCGACTTCTGCGGGGCCTCGAAACTGCCCTTGCGATAGGTGAAGGTCGTCTGGATGCGCCCGTCCGGCTTCAATGTGTAGCTCTCCACCGCGTCGAAGGCCTCGCGCTCCGGCCACGACGGTATGTGGGCGATCACATACCAGTCGCCCATGAAGCGTGGCACGTCCACTGATGGAGGGCGAGGCAGGGGACGGGTATCGCTGGAACTGCAGCCGGAACCAAACAGGCTCAATGCCAGCAGGGGAAGCAGCGAGCGCATGCGCATGTCACACCTCAACGGGGGCGGAAGAGATAGTGGGCGACCAGCCACTGCTGGCCGTCGTCGTAGCCGAACAACTCGGCGCATGCCATCCAGAACATGCGCCAGCGCTGCCACCAGAGCTTCGCCGCGGCCTGGCCGTAGGTTGCGACCAGAACCGGCATCACCTTCTCGCGGGCTGCGTCCTGGTTGGCCAGCCAGTGGTCGGCGGTGCGCTGGTAGTGGGTGCCGTCCAGCAGCCAGCGTTGATCGAGCCGCAGGTCGCGCTGGAAATGCAGCAGGGTGTCGGCCGCAGGCATCAGTCCGCCGGTGAAGAAGTGACGCCCCATCCAGTTGTCGCCACCCTCGGTTTCAAACGGATACATCAGCGTGCGATGGGCGAAAATGTGCACGAACAGCGCGCCATCCGGTTTCAGCCATCGTGCGATGCCTGCAAGCAGGCGCTCGTAGTTGCGTACGTGTTCGAACATCTCCACCGAGACGCAGCGGTCGAACCGGGCTGTTGGCAGGTCAAGCTGGTTGACGTCACGGGTCAGCACCTCGACGTTGCCCAGGCCACGCGCCTGGCATTGCGCCAGGATGTACTGGCGCTGGCTGTGCGAGTTGGAGACGGCGGTGAGATGCGCCTGCGGATAGCGTTCGGCCATCCATAGGGTCAAGGAGCCCCAGCCGCAGCCCAGTTCAAGAATCTGCTGGCCATCGGCCAGTCCGGCGCGCTGGCCGTACAGTTCCAGCATGGCTTCCTCGGCCTGGTCCAGCGTTTCGCGCCCGGTGGGGTAGTAGCAGCTGCTGTACTTCAGCCGCTTGCCCAGGCAGGCCTGGAAGAAGGCCGCGGGAACTTCGTAGTGCTGGCGGTTGGCCGCGTCGGTATGCAGCGCGAGTGGACTGCCGGCCAGTTCTGCGATGCGACGGTTGAAGCGCGCGTACTGTGCCTCGATGCCGCCCAGCATTTCCTCGCGCAGGCGTTGCGCGCACAGGCGACGGATGCCGGCCCGCAGTGCCGCATCGGGAACCAGCCCGCGTTCGGCCCAGGCGATCAGCCCGGTTTCCGCGTCGTCGGCCGGGGTCAGTGACGGGATCGCGCTCATGCGGAATACTCCTTGGAAGAACGGGGAAACCAGGGGAAGAACATCGGCGTGCTGCGCTGGTAGGCGCGGTAATCGTCGCCGCGGCTGCGCAGTGCCTGATTTTCGGTGAACGGGATGCCGCTCAGGTAGCGCAGGAACACGTACATCAGCAGCGGGCCGGCCCACGCCAGCCACCACAGTGGCGAGCCGACCGCGAGCAGGACATAGCTGAACCAATGCAGCCACTCGAAGAAGTAGTTGGGGTGGCGGGAGTAGCGCCAGAGCCCGTCGCGGCAGGTGCGGCCCTTGTTCGCTGGATTCGCGCGGAACCTGGCCAGCTGATGGTCGGCCAGGCTCTCGCCACCGACGCTCAGCAGCCAGACGAATGCGGCGGCTACTGCCCACGGTGTCAGGCCGGCGCGGGGATTGGCAGCCACCGCGACGAAGGGCAGGGCGAACAGCACGACCAGCAGCGCCTGGGCCATGAAGAAGCCGAAGATCCTGCCTTGATGCCCCTGCCAGTGCTCGCGCAGATAACGGTAGCGACCGTCCTCCTGTTCGTGGCGGACCCGATGCCACAGGTGCAGCGCCAGACGGCTGCCCCACAGGCCACCGAGCACGCCCAGCGCGATCCGTGGCGCCGCCGCACCCTCGCCGAGCAGCGCCAGCAACAGGGCCGAAGCGCCCACGCCCTTGGCCCAGAGCACATCGACCACGCCAATGTTGCGGTGGCGGCGCTGCCAGGCCCAGCCCCAGCTCATCACCAGCACGGCATACAGCAGGACCCACAGCAGATTGATCATGACGGTGCTCCGGCCAAGGGCGGCGGGATGGTGCGGGAACCGCGGCGAGCGGCCGCGCACAGCAGTGAAAGCGCGATGCTCCAGCCCACGCCGAGCACCAGCAGGCCCTGCCACAGCGGCGCAGTGAATCGAACCGCATCGAAACCGCGCGCTGCGGAGAGATAGGCCAGCGGGGCCAGCAGCAGGCCGAACGCGGCTGGCAGGGCAAGGTGGCGCAGCAGGAAGCGCATCGAAGTGGTCAGCGTCATCGCAAACGCGGCCCATAACGCCATGATCCAGGGGGGCGGTACCCAATCCAGTGGGGCGGCAGCGTAGCGCACGGTGCTGCTGGCGGCGGCACTGGCGTCGACCAGCCACGCGCAGGCCAGCGCCAACAGCATCAGCCGAAGATCCAGCCGAGGTTGCGGCGAGGTCAGCAGCTGGCTGCCGATGTAGAGCGACGCTGCCAGCAGCGCCGGCCATTGCCAGCCGCGCCCGGCGCCGGCAACGGCGCAAAGCCAGACCAGCTGGTTGCCAAGCAGATTGGCCCAGAACCGGCGCATCTCAGCCGCCTTGACCCGATGCGCCAACGGGACGATGCCCCGGGCGCGCCAGCAGCAGATGCGAAACGCCGATCGAACGCTCCAGGAAGCCGCCCTCGCAATAGGCCAGGTAGAACTCCCACATCCGGCAGAAACGCGTATCAAAGCCCTGTGCCTGCACAGCGGGCAGCTGGGCAAGGAAGCGTTGGCGCCAGGCGCGCAGGGTCAGTGCGTAGGAGTGGCCGAAATCCTGCTGGGCGACCAGCTGCAGGTCACAGGATCGCGTCTTGGCCGCCATGATCGCGTTGATCGACGGAATGAAGCTGCCCGGAAACACATAGCGCTTGATGTAGTCGACGCTGCGCCGCGCCTGCTCGTATCGGTGATCTTCGATGGTGATGGCCTGCAGCAGGGCGACACCATCGGGTTTGAGCAGTCGCTGCAGCGTTGCCATGTAGGTGTCCAGGTATTCGGCGCCGATGGCTTCGATCATCTCGATCGATACCAGCTTGTCGAACTGGCCCTGCAGGTCGCGGTAGTCCTGCATCAGCAGTGTGACCTTGTCCTGCAGGCCGGCGACGCGGACGCGCTCGGTGGCCAGCGCATGCTGCTCGGCGGAGATGGTGGTGGTAGTAACGTGGCAGCCATGGTGTCGTGCCGCGTGCAGCGCAAAACCGCCCCAGCCGGTGCCGATTTCGACCACGCGGTCGCCGGGTTTGAGCTGCAGCTGCTGGCAGATACGGTCCAGCTTGCGCCGCGAAGCGGAGTCCAGAGACTCGCTTTCGCTGGCGAACAAGGCCGAGGAATACATCAGGTCCGGCGACAGGAACAGGGCGAAGAAATCGTTGCCGAGGTCATAGTGCGCGGCAATGTTGCGGCGGCTGCCTTCACGGCTGTTGCGTCGCAGGCGGTTCCATCCGCGCAGCAGCCAGCCTCCCACGCGCGCCGGGCCGTGTTCCATGCTGTCGAGCAGATCGCGATTGCGCACCAGCAGCCGTATCAGGGCGACCAGGTCATCGCAGTGCCACTCGCCGTGGATGAAGCTTTCACCCGCGCCGACGCTGCCCTGTGCCGCCACCTTGCGATAGAACGTCGGGTCTTCGATGGTGACGGTGACATGCAGTTCGCCGCGGGCATCGCCCAGCCAGACTTCGCCCAGCGCGTCGCGCACGCACAGGCGGCCGTCGCGCATCGGGGCGAGCTGGGCCAGCAGGCGGCGGCGCAGGAAGGCATCCAATGCGCCGGGGCGCGGCAGCGCGACCGAAGGAGTCATCGAGTTCATCGCGGTTTCTCGGCAAGGGTGGGGTGGTCGTGCACGGGATTGCGTTTCAGCCACAGCCGCAGCGCGTGCCAGTGGATGGCGGCCACCACCTGGGTGGTCATCAGTGGATAGCAGGCGAGGACGCGGGCCAGCCCGCGACCATCCAGGGCGCGCCGTTGCATGACCTGGGTGGCATCAAACTGGCGCGCGCCGTCGCGCCAGACCTGCATGTGCACGCGCAGGCCCTCATCGGGGCGGCTGAACCGCCAGTCGTAGTGGCAATCCATCGGCATGAAGGGCGAGACATGGAAGCATTTGTCGAACTGCCAGCGCAGCGAGGTGCCTTCGTGCGTGGCCGTCGCGACTGGCAGCACGTAGGTGTGCCGTTCCTTCCAGGGCGTATTGGTGATCTCGGCGACGATGCAGTCCAGCGTGCTGCCATCGGCCCGGTAGCAGTAGTAGAAACTGACCGGGTTGAACACATGCCCGGCGAAGCGAAGATGGGTAAGCAGGCGGACCGGGCCGGTCGGCCGGTAGCCGAGGGTGGTTGCAGCGTGGTCGCGCACCGCATCGGCCAAAGGCCGTGCGGGATCGCCGAAGTAATCGCTGCGACGGAACTCGGCCAGGTTGCGGCGATTGACCGACCACAGCCAGCGCCCGGCGAACACGCCGTCGAGCTCATCCAGGTCGAGCAGCAGCTGTGCGATCGGATAGCGGAACGCATGCGGGCGTGGAAGATGCCTGCGGTGCATCACCTGCCCGAAGTAGAGCGCACTGGCGCTCATGCAGCCACCTCGCCGGGAGCGGCCATGACGCGGTGCGGTTCGCAGGTGCGCAGTGCGTCGACCACGCGGCGGGCGCTGCGGATGCCGTCCTCATGGAAGCCCCAGCCCCAGTAGGCGCCCGCGAACCAGGTGTGGCGGCGGCCCTGCAGCTCGGCCCAGCGTTGTTGCGCGCGCACTGCGGCATGGTCGTGCACCGGGTGCGCATAGTGCAGGGTGCGCAGCACCTGCGACGGGTCGATCGCCGCGCTGCGGTTGAGCGTTACCACCAGGGGTGTGCTGCCGGGCAGGCCCTGCAGCAGGTTCATGCAGTAGCTGACCGTGCAGGGCGCGGCAGGGTCGCGGGGCACGTGGGCGTTCCATGCCGCCCACGCCTTGCGGTTGCGCGGCAGCAATGACGCATCGGTGTGCAGCACCGCCTCATTGGCCTGGTAGCGGATGGCGCCGAGCACCTCGCGCTCGATGGGGTCGGCGTCACGCAGCAGCGCCAGGGCCTGGTCGCTGTGGCAGGCCAGGATGACCTCATCGAAGCCTTCCACGCCGGCCGCGCTGTGCACGCGAGCGCCCCAGGGCATGCGCTCGACCGACTGCACCGGGCACTCCAGCCGCTCATGCACCCGCCAGCGGGCGCGCAGGGCATCGACATAGCGCGCCGATCCACCGCTCACCACCCGCCACGGTGCGCGCCCGGTCATCTGCAGCATCTGGTGGTTGGCCATGAACTGGGCCAGATAGCGGGCCGGGAAATCCATCACCGTGGCCGTCGGTGACGACCACAACGCGGAGGCCATCGGCAGCAGGTGCTCGTCGATGAAGGCATCGCCGTAGCGCTGGCTGCGCAGGTATTGCCCCAGCGTTGGACCCGCGTCTTCTGCCAGCAACAGGGGAGCATCGCGGTAGAACCGGCGCAGGTCGGCCAGCATGCCCCAGAACCGCGGCGATACCAGGTTGCGGCGCTGGCAGAACAGGCCATCCAGCGAGGTGGCGTTGTACTCCACGCCGCTGCGCTCGCTGTGCATCGAGAAGCTCATCGTGGTCGGCTGCGAGGCTACGCCCAGCTCGTCGAACAGCGCGGTCAGCAGCGGATAGTGCTGGGGATTGAACACGATGAACCCGGTATCCACCGCCATGCGCGCGCCATCCACCTGCACGTCGTGGGTGTGGGTATGGCCGCCCAGATAGTCGTTGGCCTCGAACAGCGTGACGTCGTGTTCGCCGTCCAGCCACCAGGCGCTGGCCAGCCCCGCGATGCCCGAACCGATGATCGCGATGCGCATGTCAGTACCTCGCCTTGGCCAGCACCCACTCGGGAATGGGCTTGAGCCCTTTGACCAGCCCCAGCGCCGCCATCGCGCGCAGCCCGTACCAGGTCAGGTCCACTTCCCACCAGCGGAAGCCCTGGCGGACGGTGCCCGGGAAGAAGTGGTGGTTGTTGTGCCAGCCTTCGCCGAAGGTGAGCAGCGCCAGCCAGAGGTTGTTGCGGCTGTCATCGCGGGTCTCGAAGCGGCGGCGGCCGAAGCGATGGGCCAGCGAATTGATGGTGACCGTGGCGTGGAACAGCACGATGGTGGAGATGAAGAAGCCCCATACCAGCAGTTGCGGGCCGGAGGTGTGCAGGCCCGGCGCCCAGCGCTCCAGCCCGGCGCCCAGTGCATACAGCGCTGCGGCCAGCAGTACCGGCACAGCCGTATCGAAGCGGTCCAGCCAGCGCAGTTCCGGGAAGCGTGCCAGGTCCGGTACCCGCGACAGATCGGTGGCAAAGGCCTCGTGGGTCAGGAACCAGCCCATGTGGCTGCGCCAGAAGCCGCCTTCACGGGGGGAGTGCGGGTCCAGCGGCTGGTCGGCGTGACGGTGATGGTGGCGATGGTGGGCGGCCCACCACAGCGGCCCGCGCTGTACGCTGGAGGCGCCGATCACGGCGAACACGAACTGCACGGGCCGCGATGCCTGGAAGGTGCGGTGCGAGAAGTAGCGGTGGTAGAACGCAGTGATGGCGAACATGCGCACCGCATAGAGCGCTGCGGCGACGATCACCGCTGTCCACGAGATGCCCACCCAGAGCACCGCGATGCAGGCCAGGTGCATCAGTGCGAACGGCACGGCGCGTACCCAGTCGATGCGGCCCGGCCGTTCGCCGCTGGCGTCTGCGGCGTTGCCGGTATCGAACCAGCGCTGCAGCGTGCGCAGCAGGCGCCAGCGTCGACGGGGGAGGGGCGCTACAGAGGCCATGGCGGATCTCGGCGGGTGTCGTGACCTCCTGTACGCAGCAGGATGCGCATTGGATGCGCCACGGCGCATTGAATTTCGACTTCACCTGGGCGTCACGACGCAGCGCTCCGCCAGGGGTTGCGCCCACGCCTGCTGCCAGTCGCTTGCTGATCGCCCGACGGGCGGAGAGTTGAAGCGAACGATCACCTGTGGGTAGCTGCCGCGCGCATCGCGCAGGTTGCTGGTGCCGCGGAACTCCAGCAGGCGGCGGTCGGCAGTGGCGTAGACCAGGGCCAGGCGCGGCGCGATGCCGCCGTACCAGGTGTCCACACTCACCTCGATGGCCTGGGCATCGACGTCCTGCCAGCGAACAGGGCCGGTGCGCCGCACCTGCACCGGGAAGTAGCGCTGGCGCGCCGGCACCAGGAATGGCAGCGTGATGCGCTCGCCCCGCAGCAGTGCCGGCCAGTGCAGGCGCACCGCCGCGTCGAATCCTGCATCTATCACCGCGTCCGGCGGCAGTTCAAGCCGGCGCTGACGCAGCTGGCTGGCGGCATCTTCCTGCCAGGAGATCGACACCGAATCGCCGGCGGCCTCCACCTCGGCCTTCTGGCCACTGCGGCGGTCCTCGAGCAAGTAGCCCCGTGCCTGCGGCCGGGCGCTTGCCGGCAGATGCTTGCGAGCGAAAGGCTTGCCATCCGGACACTGGTACAGCACCCAGCGCTCGGCGCCCTCCGTTGCCTCGCGCTGCCAGTGCACTTCACGGTAGAGGATGTCGCCCTGTGCGGAGGTGGCCACGCCCTCGCTTCGCAGCCAGGGGGCCGCCAGCGCGGCATGGGGCAGGCACAGCAGCAGCCAGGCGGTGCGCATGGTGTTCATCCGTAAGGGGCGGGCTCTGGTCATACGCCGGGAGCGGCCGGTTGGATGCGTTGGGTAACCTGCATCCAATTGCTGCCCGCGCGCGTACAGAGGACAGACCTTCACCCGCCCGCCGCGAACGCAGATGTACCCTGACGCCGCCAGCACTCTCCTCAACTTCGATACCGCACGCACCGTGTCCAGTTCCCAGCAGCCGAGCAGCGAGCCGACGAACTGGGCCGGTGACATGGACGGCGTGGCGCGGCTGCGCGATCGCGACTGCTTCATGCGGATCTACGACCATTTCATGCCGCGGTTGTGCGTGTACCTGCGTGGCCTGGGCGTGCCTGACGCGGTGGCCGAGGAGCTGGCGCAGGAGAGCCTGTTGCGGCTATGGCTGCGTGCGGCTGACTTCGATCCTGCGCAGGGGGCACTGAGTACCTGGCTGTACCGCATCGCGCGCAACCTGCATATCGACCGCGTGCGGCGCGAACGCAGCTGGATGCAGGTACAGGCAGCGGTGGAAGATGCGGCAACACTGGACGTGGTTGAGCGCAGCAGCGCCGAGCAGTTCGCCGACCAGGCGCGCCTTCGCCAGCGCATCAACGAGCTGCCTGCGGTGCAGGCGCGGCTGGTGCGGATGTCCTATTTCGAAGCCAAGAGCCACAGCGAGATTGCCGAGGCGCTGGGCATGCCGCTCGGGACGGTCAAGTCACACCTGAGGCGGGCGTTCCTGCAGCTGCAGTCGAAAGTGGGAGGTGCGCTGTGAATCCGCATCACCACCTGCATGAATCCACCTTGATGAGCTATGCCGCCGGCGCGCTGCCGGCGCCGTTGAGCATCGTGGCCGGCGCCCACCTGGAGCAGTGCCCGCAGTGCCGCCAGCGCCTGCGCGAGGCCGAGGCGATCGGCTCCGCATTGCTGGAGCAGACGCAGCCAGCCACGCCCGATCGGCGCCGCGAGCAGCTGCGCGAGGCCATGCTGATGCAGCTGGCGGCGGAAACGCCGCTTGCCGTGGCCGGCGCCGCGCGTCCCGTGCCGAAGGAGCGGCCCGAGGCCGATCCGGATCATCTGCCTGCCTCGCTGCACCCCTACTTCGGCGCCTCGCTCAGTGGGTTGCGCTGGCGCTGGATGGCGCCGGGGGTGCACTGCATCCGTGCCGAGCAGATGCCCTCGCTGATCATGCTGAAGATCGCCCCGGGCAAGTGCCTGCCCATGCACAGCCACGGCCGCAGCGAGCTGACCCAGATCCTGCGCGGTTCCTACAACGACGCGCTGGGGCTGTTCGCACCGGGCGACGTGGCGGACCTGGATGAGGATGTGGAACACCAACCAGTCACCGCACCTGGCGTTCCCTGCATCTGTGTATCAGCGTTGGATGCACCGTTGGTGTTCAGCGGTTGGCTGGCGCGGAAGATCCAGCGTTTCGTGAAGCTCTAGGATGAGTGCGGCGATGGCAACGGGCGCGCTACGGGTTCTGTTGACCGGTGCAGCGGGGCTGGTGGGGCAGGGTGTGGCCCTGGCCTGCCAGCGCTCGCCCCGGGTCGCCAATCTGACCGCACTGGTCCGGCACCCGGGCAGCCTCGCCGGTAGCGGCAGCGAGCTGATCGTGCCGGACTTTCTGCGTATCCAAGATCGGGTGGAGGACCTGGCCGGGTTCGATGCATGCTTCTACTGCGCCGGCGCTCCGCCGGTGGGCACCGCCGAGGCCGAGTACCGGCGGGTGACGCTGGACACCACCCTGGCCGTCGCCCGCGCCTGGGCCACGGCGAATCCGCAGGGGTGTTTCCTCTATGTATCCGGCGCCGGCGCGGATGCGCGAAGCCGGGTGATGCCATTGCGGGTGAAGGGCGAGACCGAGCGGGCACTGCAGGAACTGCCGGTCCGCACGGTCATGCTGCGTCCGGGTGGCGTGCGCCCTGTGGAAGGCACCGGCACCCGTCATGGCCTGTTGAAGCCGCTGTACTGGGGTGGCGCGCCCTTGATGAAACTGGCGGGCGCGATTGCGCCGTCGCTGGTGACCAGCAACCTGGCGCTGGGCCAGGCGATGATTGCGCTGGCCGGCAGGGAGCACCCGCCGGCCACGGTGGAGTGCGCGGACATCAACCGGGTCGCAGCGGACCAGCGCGACCCGGTTGCCTGACCTCAGTGCGTGGCACCCTCCAGCGCGGCACGTACCGCCTGGGCCAGGTCGCTGCGGGTGAACGGCTTGGGCAGCAGGGCGGCTGCCCGGCCTTGGCTGCCGACTGCGTCGTGGTCGCGTGGATAGCCCGAAGTGAACAGCACGGCGACTTCCGGCCAGCGTTCCCGCACTTCGCGCACCAGCTCCCAGCCCGACATGCCGGGCATCACCACGTCCGAAAACAGCAGGTCCACCTTGGTGTCGGGGCGTTCCAGCAGGCGCAGCGCGGAGGGGCCGTCGTGTGCTTCCAGCACGCGATAGCCCAGCAGGCGCAGGGCATCGACGGTGTGCGCACGCACATCATCATTGTCCTCGGCCACCAGGATGGTTTCCTCGCGTGGCGAGTAACCCGCCAGGCCGGTCTGCGGTGCGCTTGCCTCGCAGGGCAGGGCCAGCGTCGAACGCGGGAACATCATGGTGATGCTGGTGCCGCCGCCTTCCACCGAGTCAATCAGCACATGGCCGCCGGACTGCTTGACGAAGCCATGCACCATCGACAGGCCCAGGCCGGTGCCGCGGCCAACCTGCTTGGTGGTGAAGAACGGCTCGAACACGCGCGCGAGGGTGGCCGCATCCATGCCGTGGCCGTTGTCGCGGACCCGCAGCATCACGTATTCGCCAGGGGCTGCATCGGGGAACAGGGCGGCGTAGTCGTGGTCGAGATGGCTGTTGTCGACCTCGATCACCAGCCGGCCGCCATGGGGCATGGCATCGCGGGCATTGACCGCCAGGTTCAGTACGGAGGCCTCCAGCTGGCTGACGTCGATCTCGACGCACCAGACGTCCTCGGCGGCGCGGATTTCCAGCTGCACCAGCTCGCCCAGTGCACGCTGCAGCATGTCATGCATGTCCAGCAGCCGGTCGTTGAGATTGGCGGCCTGGCTGTGCAACGGTTGGCGCCGGGCAAATGCCAGCAGGCGCTGGGTCAGGCTGGCGGCACGGCCCACACCCTTGAGGGCGTTGTCCAGCGCACGGCTGACCATGGCGCCCGGCTCGCCGGCGCGCTCGCTGAGCAGCATGGCGTGTTCAACGTTGCCGGAAATCACGGTCAGGATGTTGTTGAAATCGTGGGCGATGCCGCCGGTGAGCTGGCCCACCGCTTCGATCTTCTGTGACTGGCGCAGTGCATGTTCGGCCTGCAGCCGGGCCGTGGTTTCCACTGCCTCCGACACCACCGCCGTCACTGCGCCTTCGGCATCCAGTAGCGGACGGAACGAAAAATCGTAGCTGCGGAGGCCGGTGGGCAGCTCCAACTCCAGTGCATGCAGCGAGCTTTGCCCCTTCGCGGCAGCGGCAACGGCCTGATCCACCAGGGTGCCGGCGTCGCCGCTGGTGGCGAACCACAACGATTGCCCATAGCGTTGGCCCACAACGTCGGGCTTGTCGGCCAGTACGGCAGCCAACGACGCGACATTGGCGTCGACCACGCGGCCCTCCAGGTCCAGCAGCACCTGATGCTGGAAGCTGGATTCGAAGATGGCCTGCAACCGCCGTTTGCTCGCCCGCAGTTCGGCGGTGCGCGCCTGGACCTGCCGTTCGAGCAGCTGGTTGTCTTCGCGCAGGGCGAGCTCGGCCTGCTTCAGCCCGGAGACGTCGCTGCCCAGGCAGATGTAGCCGACCACGGCGCCGTCGGCGCCTCGCTCCGGCACGCAGTCCATCTGCACGAAGCGTGACTCGCCGCTGCGGTGGACCAGTTCCACCTGGAAGCGGGTGCGCTCACCCTGCAGCACCCGTTCGATGCTGGGCAGTGCATGTTCGAAGGCGGAAATGCCGCTGACATCGCGCGCCGAACGGCCCAGCAGTTCGGCCAGGCTGACGCCGTGCCAGTCCAGGAAGGCCTTGTTGGCGAAGCGGTAGCGATGCTCCTTGTCGAGCTGGGCGATCAATGCCGGTACAGCGTCGGTCACCTGCTGCAGCTGGGCCTGGCTGTCATTCAGTGCGGCCTGCGCGTGGGCCAGCTGGGTGCGCTCGTGCGCTTCCTGGCGGGCGCGGCGGATCGCATCCGGCAGGCGCTGCAGGCGCTGCTTGACCACGTAATCGCGTGCGCCGCGGGTCAGCGCCTGTACCGCCAGCTCCTCGGTGAGCGTACCGGAGACGAAGATGAAGGGCGTCTGCGGGATCCGCTCGCGCGCCAACGCAAGGGCAGCGTCGCCGTCGAATCCGGGCAGCACGTGATCGGCCAGGATGACATCGAAGGCGCGATTCTCGATCGCCTCGATGAAGGCATTGCGGGTCCACAGGCGCTCGGCCTCGAAGTCGAGGCCAGCCCGCCGCAGTTGTGCGCTGATCAACTCCGCATCAAGCGCACTGTCCTCAAGCATGAGGATGCGCAGGCGCTCGCTGCGGCGCGATCCATCACGCATTGTGCTGCCCCGAGCCGTTGGGGCGATGCGGCGGTGGCTGGTTGGTGATGCCCCAGAACATGCCCAGGCCCTGGATGGCGTCGAAGAACTCCTTGAAGTCCACCGGCTTGACCACGAATGCGTTGACGCCCAGTTCGTAACTGCGCACCAGATCCTGCTCTTCGCGGGAGGAGGTCAGCATCACCACCGGCGTGCTGCTCAGGTTCGAATCGCCACGGACCTGCTCCAGCACCTCCAGGCCGTTCACCTTGGGCAGCTTCAGGTCAAGCAGCACCACCACCGGGCCGCCGTGGTTGGTGCCGGCGAATTTGCCTTCGCAGCGCAGGTAATCCAGCGCTTCGGCGCCGTCACGTACATGGATGACATCGTTCAGCAACTGGCAACGCGACAGCGCCGCCAGCGTCAGCTCTGCATCCTTGGGGCTGTCCTCTACCAAGAGGATCGGCCGCAGGTCCCTCATGGGTGATCTCCTGTGGAACGGGGTAGGGTGAAATGGATCGTGGCGCCCTTGCCTGGCTCGCCCTCGGCCCAGGTGCGGCCGCCATGGCGGCCGATGATGCGGCGCACGTTGGCCAGGCCGATGCCGGTGCCTTCGAATTCCTCGACGTGATGCAGGCGCTGGAATACGCCGAACAGCTTGTCGACATAGCGCATGTCGAAGCCGCAGCCGTTGTCGCGTACGAAGAAATGGTCTTCGTCGACGTTGCGCTCGTGACCGATCTCTATCACTGACTGCTCGCGCTCGCGGGTGAACTTGATCGCGTTGGCCAGCAGGTTCTGCCAGACCAGGCGCAGCATCGTCGGGTCGGCCTCGACCTCCGGCAGCGGTGCCAGACTCCACTGTACGTCGCGGCCGCTGTAGTCCAAGGCCAGGCTCCTGCGGACATCTTCGGCCAGTGCGGCCATGTCCAGTCGCACCCGGCCGAGCGTGGAACGGCCCATCTGCGAGAAGCTGAGCAGGTCATCCACCAGCGTTCCGGCAGATTTGGCCGACTCCACGATCGTATCCAGGAAGCGGCGCTCGGTGTCGTTGAGGCGTTCGCCGGCCGAGCTGCCCAGCAGCTCCGAGTAACCGACAATGTGGCGGAAGGGCGCGCGCAGGTCGTGGCTGACCGAATAGGAAAACGCTTCGAGTTCCTTGTTGCTGCGGACCAGCTGCTCGTTGAGTTCGGCCATTTCCTCGGCCTTGCGCAGCACGATGTCGACGATGGCGGTGCGCATCTCGAGGGCGGCATCGCGGTCGGCGTCGTTCCACGGAAGGCTGCGCTGCTGGACGATTTCCTTCCAGGCCTCGAAGGAGCTGCGCGGCGAAAGTGCCACGTCCGGTGCTTCGGTCTTGCGTGGATCGCCGCCCCAGCGCACGGTACGCACCACCTCCGGTCGGAACCACATCAGGTAGCTGTCGTGCAGCTGCGAGATGGACACCGCCAGTACGCCGCTGGCCACGTCGGACAGGCGCGCACCGGGCGCCCAGTCGGCTGCCAGATGGTCACTGCAGTACGTTTCCTGCCCGGCCTGCTGTGCGGCCAGCCAATCGGCCAGGGCCAACACGTCGGTTGCGGGCGGGCACTGGCCCACACGCATGCAGTCGCCCTTGTGCACGATGGCGGCGCCTGCCGCGCCGGTCAGCGACAGCAGGCTGGCTTCATCGTGGCGCAGCGCAGCCATGAAATCCTCGTCGCCGGCCATGCGTGCAAGCAGCTTGACCAGCACCGAGCGGCGCGCCACGCGCTCTTCGATGGCGCGTGCACGCTCCTTCAGCGCGATCTGCAGCGACAGGATCTGGCCCATGAACTCACAGGCGGTGCGCACGTGGTAGGGCAGGCGGCGCGGCTGCACCGTGTGGCAGGACACCAGGCCCCACAGCTGGCCCTCATGCACCAGCGAGACCGACATCGACGCGCCGGTGCCCATGTTGCGCATGTACTGCAGGTGCACCGGCGAAACGCTGCGCAGCACGGCCAGGCTCAGGTCGGTGGCCGGTGCATCGCGATACTCCTCGCTGCGCATCAGTGGGGCAGGGGTGTAGTTGTTGTCCGCGATCAGGCGTACCCGGTTGCGCCGGTACAGCTCGCGGGCCTGGGCCGGGATGTCCGACTCGGGAAAGCGCAGGTCCAGGTAGGACGGCAACAGGCCGTTGCCATCCTCGGCGACCACGATACCGTTCCAGCCGGCATCGAACTGGTAGACCAGGGTGCGATCGAAGCCGGTCAGCCGGCGCATGTGCGCGGCCGCCAGCTGGCACAGATCTTCCACGGTGCTGGCCGATTCGATGCCGGTCATCAGTTCGCGGATCGACGGATACAGTTCTTCAAGCGAACCCGGCTGGCCGGGAACCGGTGCCTCCAACTCGACCAGCAGATCCGTGGCAGAGCGGTGCAGCAGCAATTGATGGCGGCCGTGGCCATCCAGGTGCACGGCGCCGACATGGGCGCTGCTGCCGACCGTGGCCTGCTGGAACAGCGCCTGGAAGGGCGCCAGTACGCCGCCCAGCACCTCGCTGACATGCTGCGACAAGGGTTCGCCGAACTGCCGCAGCAGACCCGGCTGGCTGATCGCGCGCTCGCGCACCCGCAGTGACTGTGGCTCCACTACCAGAAGCACGCCGTATGGCTGGATGGCACCGGGCGTGTGGATCGGTTCGCGCGCACAACGGGACTGGGCGGTGTCGTGCGTGGGCTCGGCAGAAGGCATCAAGGGCTGGACTCATGATTCGTGGATGGCTGGAATGGCCCAGCTGCACCCGGTATCCGTGGATGGTGACGCAAAATCCTGCATTCGCATACCAGTACGCGTGCGTGAAGAGCGCTTCATTCGAAGCTGAATTCTTCATCCAGAGCATCCGGGAGCACCTGCGTGCTTCGCGAAAGGTACATGCGCGCTGCACGCGCGCTCGACACCGACGTGCCTAGGGTGAACGCACATTCCTGAGTGACCACCTCCCGTGAACCTGCAGACCTTGCCTTCAACGCCGTACCGCATGCTTGCCGACAGCTGCCAGTTTGAGCTGCTGGATGTGGATGCCCTGCAGGATCCGGCCAATGGGCGCCTGCTCCACCTGTACTCGCTGGTTGCGCGCTGCCTGTGCTGCGAAACGGTATTCAAGGCAGAGGAAGGGCAGGGCCTGGTCAGCCACACCGCCGCGCGGGTGGTGCGGTGCCCCACAGGCTGTGGCCAGCAGGCGTTCAAACCCGCGTTGCTGCGTACCTGGCAGCCACATCACGTCGCCCAGGCCTGAAAGTGCCGACACCGGGTCACAGTACCCCGGGATTGCCGCGCCAGACCGCGAAGTTCAGCGCAGAGGCGAACGATATCCAGGCCAGGTAAGGCAGCAGCATCACCGCCGCGCCGCGGTGGATGCGTGCGAAGGCAACGATCGTTGCGCACACCAGCGTAATCAGGACCAGGATGTCGACGAAGGCCAGCGCGCCCAGCTTCCAGCCGAAGAACAGCCAGCTCCAGAGCGCATTGACGGCCAACTGCAGCAGATAGAGCATCAGGGCCGGTTGCGCGTTGCGCCAGCCGCGTTCGCGCCAGACCAACCACGCCGCAAGGGCCATCATCGTGTAGAGCAGGGTCCATACCGGGCCAAACACGCTGGCAGGCGGTGCCCAGGCGGGCAGGGCGAGGGCAGCGTAGAAGTTGGCGGCGGATGTGGATGCCCACGCGCCGACTCCCGCCGCCGCAAAAGTGACCACGCCCCATCCCAGAAGACCCAAAGCCTGTGAACGCCGCTTCATTCCGTACCGCTCCGTCATGCCTATACCCGTGCATACGAACAGAAGCGGCACATGGATGCAGGCCGGGTGCAATCAGTCTGAAGTGCCCCCAACGCTGCCACCCTGGCTGGCAGGCAGCAGCGATGGCTGCTGATCGAACCATTCGCGCGCCTTGGCCAGATGCCACTGGCGCTGGTCGCCATTGAGTTCGATGCCGGCGCCCAGCAGCCCCCAGCGCAGGTAGAGATCGCCACGCTTGCGCTGCTCCAGAAGATCCAGCCGCGCACGTACCGTCAGGCGATCATTCTCGGCCTCCAGTCCGTCGATCAGCAGATGGCCCGGGCGCCAGCGCAGCGTGGCCTGTGCATCGACCTGGCCAGAGTCGAGCAGTGACAGCGTCCAGCGCGGATAGTCGGTGCGCTTGGCGAACACGGCCAGCAAGGGACGTGCATCGCTCAGGGTCAGATCGGTGGTAGCGTCCACCTGGAACGGGGACTGCGCGTCGATGCGGCCCCGCTTGAACACGGCACGGCCTTTCCACGCGCTGTTGGAATCGGTGCCCGCCACCTGCACATTGCGCAGCTCCACGGTGGTGCCGGACAGATCGAAATGGCGCTGGTTGAAGTCGCCGCGGCGAAGCGTCGCATTCACGTCGACGTCGCCGCCCAAGTCCAGTCCCGCAACGTTCGCGCTGGCATTGCGGCCCAGCAGCCGCGCGGTGCCGTGGCCGACGCGGCCATCGGTGTCGAGCGTGGCGTCGCCGCTGAGGCTGCCGGTGCCACGCAGCAGGCGCACCTGTTGGGAGCCAAGGTAGCGATTGTAAGCGGCCAGGTCCGGAATGGTCGCTTGGCTGAAGCGCAGCCGCGCACGAACGCCCTTGCGCAGTTCCTGCAGGCGGCCATCGCCGGTGAGGTCCACGGCCAGGTCGCGCCCGTCGAACAGCCGCACGTCCTGGGCATCGCTGGGCCGCGCGGTGAAGCGGGGCAGCCGGATGGCCAGCTGTGCCTGGTTGGGGCTGCCTGCCTTCAGCTCGCCATGCGCGCTGGCGGTACCGGCCAGGCGCACGCCGGCCACTTCGGCCACTGCTGCGGCCGAGGGAATGTCCACGGTGCTGCCTTCGATCAGTTCGCCATTGCGCAGGCGCAGATCCGCCTTCAGCGTGCCACCGCCATCGAGCTGCAGCCATGGCTTGCGCACGAACAGGGCAGGGATCCAGTTGAGCGAGGTGAAGGCCCATTCGCCTCGAACGGTACCGGAGCTGCGCTCCAGCAGCTGGGCAGGGTGCTGGAACGGGATCTCGCGCCCGGTGATGTGCAGGTCGGCATCGATGCCGGCGGCCGAATCCGGGCGTGGCGGCAGGCGGGCCTGCAAGCGCAGGTCGTTGGCCACACTGAGCTGCAGGGCCAGCACGCCGCGATCGGGCGCGCCATCGCCAAGGAAGAGCGGTACCTGCCAGAGTGCGTGGTCACCGGGTTGCAGCTGGCCGTCGATCAAGTGGAGCGCCAGCTGCAGGTGTCCGGCCACGGGCGCGCTGGAGATCTTCGGCGATGTCGCATCCGTATCCATGCGCAGGCCCTGGCTGCGCGCATTCACCTCAAGTTGCGCATGCAGCAGCTTCAGCTTGGCCAGGCCGGGCGCCTGGTCGCGATAGTGGCGCGGATAGCTGAAGCGCGCGGTCAGATCCATGTCGCCCAGCAGCTGCACGCCGTCATAACTGGTGTCTGCTGCGCTGAACGAGACCTCGGAATCGAACAGCTCGGACGGCCCGCCACGCAGTTGCTTGAGGAACCCCACCGTGCCCTGGCCCTTGCCGATGATCAGCAGCTTGCCGAGCCGGGTACTGCGAATACTGTCGCTGTGGATGGCGTCGAAACGCAGGGTCCAGCCCTGGTCGCTGCGCGGGGGCGACGGAATGGCCTCCTCGACGCGGCTGATCTCGGCAGACACGCCAGTGGCCTGCAATCGGGGAACCCGCACTTCGCGGCGGAACAGGGGCAGCACGGCCAATCGGGCGCTGGCACGCTCGGCATGCAGCACGTAGACGGTGTGGTTGACGTGGCCGCGCATGTGCACGTTCCAGGCAATCACATGGCCCGGCAGCAGCGTGATGGCCGGGCCGGTCGTCATCACGAACTTGTGCGGCTTGCGGTTGGTGACCTGGTCGAACAGCGGGGTATTGAGGAAGATGTTGCCGGCCAGCAGGTAGAGAACGTACACGCCCAGCAGGAGGTAACCAGCGACGCGCCATCGGCGGAACCGGTGTGGAGTGCGCGCGGGAGTGGGGGACATGTACTGCTCTAGAGGCCGGAATTTGCTCAACTATTGCGGAACTGATGGCGGTGGCGCGTGAAGCGGGTGCGGGGCACGTGCTGGATTCTGCTAGTGTCCGCCTTGCCCACTATGCCGAACCGCGGGGAATCGCATGGAGATCCGAGCTGCCACCGCCGGTGACTTCGACGCCATGTGGGCGATTTTCAAGGCGGCCATTGCGACGGAGGATTCGCTTCCGTTCGCCGGCACCTTCGAGGCCGGAACCTTTCGGAGCCACTGGTTCGGGGTGCAGCCGGCCTTTGTGGCCGTTCTGGAGGGGCGCGTGGCCGGAATGTACAAGATGGGTGCCAACTTCCCGGACCTGGGCGCGCACGTCGCCAGTGCCACCTACGTGGTCGATCCGCTGGCGCAAGGGCGTGGCATTGGGCGAGCGCTGGTGGCACACAGCCTGGATCGGGCCAGATCGGAGGGGTTCCTGGCCATGCAGTTCAACTACGTGGTCAGCACCAATGCGCCAGCGGTTGAGCTGTACCGGAAGCTTGGCTTCGCCGTGGTCGGGACGCTACCGGCGGCGTTCCGGCATCGGGCGCTGGGGTTGGTTGACGTATATGTGATGCACCGGTTCCTGTAGGTCGACGCAGGGCAGGGGCTCACGGTGAGCGGGCGACACTGCTTCCACGCACGAAGGCCGCTGCCAGCCGCAGTGCATCGTTACTGCCACGATCGCCGCGCAGCGCGTCGGCCAGTCGGCCGGGCGTGACGCCGGTCCAGCGCACCAGGTCATGCGTGGCATGGGCCTGGTCGCTGTAACCGTGGCGCGCCGCAGCGGAGGCGATGCTGGTGGCTTCTCCATCCAGCGTGTGCAACAGAGCCTGCAGCCTGCAAACCCGGGCATATTCTTTCGGGGTCATGCCCACGGCCGCCAGAAAACGCGACTGCAAGCCACGCAGGGACATGCCAAGCCGCCGTGCCAGTTCGGCGATGCGCAGAGCGCCTTCCGCTGCATCCAGTTCCGCAACGGCTAGTTCGATGCGCTCGTCCAGGGCGAAGCCGGCACAACGATCCCGCAGCACCTGCCAGAGGGGCTCGGGCGTACCGCTGGCGGCGCTTGCCCGCGCGGCGGCGCTGAAGGTCTCGGCAAAGATGGCATCCAGCGTGTACAGGTCCGGCGCCTGGTCGCGAAGCCCGGGCAGGCGGACGCCGGCAATCAAGGCGCTCGCGGCCGGCTGCAGGCGCACGCCAATGCAGGAAACTGGGCCGACAGCCTGCAGACGAATCGGGCCGCATTGCTGTGCAGCGAAGCAGAACGGCAGATCGGAGCGGATCCGGCCATCTGCCCCATGAAGATGCAGCGGCACGCCCAGTTCCGCCAGCAACTCGCAGCGGCCATCGGGATAGATGACCTGCACGTCATGGCCGGGGGCTTCGTCCCGCAGCCACCAGAGGCACTGGACATGACGGCGCAGGTCGTCGGGGGCAGGGTGCTCGCGGTAGTCCATGCGGCATCGGACGCCATCCTGCGCATTTTTACAAGCGCCCTTGGCGGCCCTGCCGCTAGCCTGCAGCCAATCCATCCAGGAGGTCTGTACATGTTGAAGTCGAAGGTGGCGGTGCTGGGCGCAGGCCTGGCGTTGGGAAGCGGCGCGGCCATGGCTGCACCGGCCGAGTTCGATTGGCTGGCCGGGCATTGGTGTGGCGGCACCGAGGAGCGCAGGCTTGATGAGGTCTGGCTGCCCGAGGCCGGCGGCGCTTTGCTTGGGATGTCGCGCACGCTGAGCCACGGCGATATGGAGTCATTCGAGTACATGCGCCTGGTGCCTGCAGGCAAAGCGGCTGGCCTGCATGTGCAGCCCAATGGCGTGGCGCCAACCACGTTCGTCATTGCCGAACATGGCGCGAACTGGGTGGTGTTCGAGAACCCGCAGCATGACTTCCCGAAGCGCATCGAGTACCGGCGTGATGGCACTGCGCTGAAGGCGAGCATCTCCGGTCCGGCAGATGATGGGAAGATCCTGCGGATTCCGTTTGACTATCGTCGTTGTGGGGATTGAGTGGGCAAGATGGCCCAGGGTGAGGCTTTGGGATCTGAGGGCTGGGAAGGCTCCGGTCGTTTGGGTGGCGATCCTGCTGTGAACATAATATACATTATGCGAAATGAAACGTAGCCGGCGCAGGCTACGTCGCTGGGCCGCATTCGTCGGTTCTGCTTGGCAATGGCTGCGGCTGTATGACTGACTGCCACAACGGAAACGCCCCAGATCCCACAGCTGTCCGCCCGTATTTCCCCACAAGGACGCCCGCGATTTCCAGATCTCCCCCAAAGATGCCCTTGATTCCTGGATCCGCACCTAAGACGCCCTCGATTTCTGGCTCCACATCCAGCTCGCCCTTGAGTTCCCAACTGCGCACCTGATCGGTCAGAGCTTGTCGCCTGCACTTCCCAGTTCCGCCAGTCGCGACATTGGTCGCAAGAACAATTAGACGAGATCTCGGGCCTGAACGTGCGAACAGTTCAGCGGGTTGAGCAGGACTACAACACCGCGACTTCCCTGGGTGACGCGCCACGCCCCGCTCCACCTGCTCAAGCGCGTCGCTCGCCCCCTGACCAAGCTTTGACCTTAACTGGGCGTCGGTGACTCCCTCCCGTTCTGGTCGGCATCTGGGCCTTGTAGCGGCTCAAGCGCTGAGCTATAACGCCTTAGCCAGTCGCTATAAAGCGCCGGTGTTGTGCCCGCATAGCCAATAGGCTCCGGGTGCCCGAGGTCCACCCAATGGGGGCACGGGAATCCTTCGATTCCGGAGCCATCCATGACCGCCAAACGCCGCAGATCCCTTCGCACTTCTGCCTTCTACGCCCAATCGGGCCGTTGCTTCTATTGCGGCCTGCCGATGTGGCTCACTGCACCCTCAGAGCTCGGGCTGAAGGCCAGTAAGGCCCGAGCCTTTCAATGCACCGCCGAGCACCTGGTGGCCCAACAGGACGGGGGCAGAGACGTGTCCGGGAACGTGGTGGCCGCGCATAGCCGGTGCAACCAGGGCAGGCACCAGCGGAAGGGACCAGCCCCTTCCGCTGAAGCGTTCCGGGCGCTGGTTCAGACGCGGCTGGCAATGGGGAGATGGTGGTCCCGACTGCCATCAGGGATTGCACGTGCTTCCGTATGGCCAATTGAATTGAATCTTTGCAAGGAATCGGCAGCTGCTTGCCTGATTCGCTAGTCCACACTAGTGGCGCCCGGTTGCGGTGCTAGAACGGCGAGTCTGCTGCGAAATGGTCGCGCATTGGGCCTAACAAGGTCTGCGACCCTGTCAACACGTCCGAGAATTCCACCTGTCGCCACCTTCTCGTTCCAATATCGTTCCATCCACTCGGCTTTATCCAGGATCTTACCCGGAGCGCCTAGCAGCCTCTTGGCGATGAAATGCCGGATGAGAGCGGCCTGGCTATCGAGAATCACGACGCCCGCCCTTGGATTAGAGTCATAAGCGCTGTACGAGATCAGATAGTGGACATAGTGGCGGTCTGGCTCTTCGTCATCCCACGTCAACAGGTTGCTTAACCCCGCAGCGCGAGCATCCGATCGCACCTCTTCGCTCACGAGCACCATGGGATTGCGTGCTTCCTTACATTCCATGCGATAGGCGTCCAGCATCGCCGGTCCGAAGATCATCTGAGAATCATGATGAATGCTTCCAACTGTGAGCCCTCCACGTATCAATATATCAACAACTAGCAGGTTCTCGGCCAACATTCTGATGCAGCTCAGGATGTCGGCAAGGCCAGCAGGAGAGCGGCTGCTTGATATGACGATGCAGTCGCTGAAGTAAGTGAACAAAAGTCCTGTTGCTGGGTTGCAGCACGCTGTGTTCTTTAGTCTGTCGATGGCCTCTGCTATTTCATCAAGCTTGCTCATGTCGGCTGCCGACTCTTGGACAAGTGCGGAGAACCCGAGCATGTCGATGAAGGCGACGTACTTATCTTGGTAGAGCATGAAGAACTCCTTAGATGGTCGTGCCCATGGTGCCGAGGGCGGTTCCATTTGACCAGCGGGTGCGGGGCACGTCATAGGCCATGGAGCAATGTCAGCGACCTGGCTCGCGCACTAGTCTCGCAGAGGCTTGTTACGGCGCATCTTCGCATCGGATAGAAGCGAGCGAACGAGAGAGTTGAAGTCCATCCTGGCCCTAAAAGTTTCCTTCACCCTTGGTTAAACGAATGTCCGCTTTCGGTCAGAAGCGGACCAAAGTAGCCGGTGCTCTTCGCAGCCCGTACGCGACTTGGAGTCATATCATCAATCTGTATCAGGGCTCAGACCTAAGTGCCTGATGGTCCAATTCAGCGACACTATCCAGCTTCGGCGTCATCGCACACTTCGGGATACAGCCAGCGCGATCCGCTTATGGAACCAAACCGCACTGTGCCTTACTCTTAAGGAACATTGCCAACGGCAACCTTCGGCAATTGAATTTAGAGAATCCGGGCGGTTCATCCCGCGCGGCCCGTTAATGTCTACAGCTGTGGAGTTGTGAATGGCAGAAGATCAAGGTGGTGAAGAGGTAATTAGGGAGATAGGGAAGGCGCTAGCCCTTGCGTCTGAGCTTGATCCACAAATTGTTAGATCGCTTCGCTCCGCGATTGTTCAGGCGATGTCTGATTACGAGGACGACACGAATGCACAAGCTGCAGCCGCACTTGCGGCGGTTCTCGATTTTAGACCTGTGACGACCCAAGACGCCCTCTCGCAAACCTTGGGTGAGATCGGGAAGCTGGTCCAAGGTCTCACCGGACTGGAGGACGTTCATTACACTGTTGAGACACCAGAAGGTCGCCGAGTTCGCTCAATCCGGTCACATCTACCAACTGTATCACCCCAGCGTTTGACGGATCACGAGCAGGCAGATCTTGAGGCCTATATCGCTCGATATCTGCCACCGGACGACCCTCGCGAGGAACACGCGCCACGAGGACCGCGACTGTGACGATCAGTAAGTTAGCAATCCTCAACGCTGTGAAAGCAGCCATTTCGCGTGCTAAGGCGAGCGGGTCTCCCTACGCGCAAGGAAAGGCTTACGAACTTCGGGTGCTGCTTAGGCTTCTGCGAATCATCGATAGTGCGGGCTACAAGCTCACGTGTACCCCCAAGATGGCAGGCGTCCTGACGTTTGGAGGATCTCCATGCAAAGCAAACCATCCGGATCACGATTACATCAGTGGATCTACGTCTACTGAGAAGCTCGAGATTAGGATTTCAGTGCAGGTCACCACACTAACCCATAGCTGGAAAGGCACGACGGTGGTCAAAGCGGCTGACCGTCACGAGATTGACGTCGGTGTATATCGTCCGATTAAGACCCGTCGCTATCCCGCATTTACGGAGTTACTTCTTGGGGTCTCGTGCAAGACTGGCGGCTGGAACAAGGCGTACGTCCGCGAGGCGCTAGGTATGCGTAGGGAGCTAGGATTCCTCACATCACCTAGGACGAGCTTGACGAGCTCAGCTCCGTGGTTCATCGCAACAGTTCCCTGCGATCCTCCGGTTCCCTTTGCCTTGTACGCGACCAACGCTGGGTCCGCCGTGTATGCGTCGTTGGCAGCTTTGGGGCTCTACGTCGAGCACTACAAGGGGTAGCGGAAACAGGCTTTGGAGTACGGATCAACTCAGGTGTGTCGAGAACGATGCCCGCTTTGGGTCGAAGGCGGATGCCATCACCGGGCCGGTCGCCGCCCAATGTCCGCTTCCGGCCAGAAGCGGACATCCACCCTGCCCTCGATAAACATCCCAAATCCACGGACGACCTTGGTCTGCTTTGGCCTTCTGCCTTAGGGCCAGACCTGAACTTCGATTTCAGCCCCTAGCGTATTTGACTCCCGCGACCTAGATCTCTCCTAGATCCTTGAGCAGGGCTTGCCCCTTCTGCAGAAACCCAACTAGCAGTCGACCTCCTGCTACTTTCCGGCCCAATTGCCCATTGAGGTAGCTGACCTGGAGACGCGCATGGGCCAGCAGATCCACCTGGGCCATGCTAGGGGTCGCGGCCTGGAGCGGTTCGCCCGGCGACGCCATCTGCCCCCCGATCGGCTGGACAACGCAAGGGCGCCGGCTGTCACTCTTCGCATACGCCGTGGCCATCATCCGGCCGTTCTTCAACGACCATCCACCAAGCACCAACTCGGTCCCGAGTTGCTCGATCGGCAATCCCGCTTCGCTAACCGCTTTCTCAAAGTTCGGCCAGAGTTGGTCCACCACCAGCCCTAGCTCGGCAGATAGCTGTTCTATTGTGAAATCTGCGCGGAAGCTGGCCTGCAGTGCAAGCTCGTAGATGCGGAGGAAGGGGGAACCGCAGAATTCGGAAAAAATCGTACGCTAAGCTAACGGTGTTCTCGTGACAGCTCTTTGACTAGGCTTTCTAAGGGGTCGTCTCAGAAAACGGAAAATAAAGCACGCTAAGGCATAGCCGAACCTGCCAAGCTTGCTCCACCCTGTAGTGACGCGATCAGCGGGCAGGAAACGTTCCCCCTTCGCGCATGGCAGGCGCGCACCAACTCAGACAGCACGGCCTCCATGCGCGCCAGGTCAGCCATTTTCTCGCGCACGTCCTTGAGCTTGTGCTCGGCCAGACTGCTGGCTTCCTCGCAATGGGTGCCATCCTCCAGCCGCAGCAGCTCGGCGATCTCATCCAGGCTGAAGCCCAGCCGCTGGGCTGATTTCACGAAGCGCACCCGCGTTACATTCGCCTCGCCATAGCGGCGGATGCTGCCATAGGGCTTGTCAGGCTCCAGCAACAAGCCCTTGCGCTGATAGAAACGGATGGTCTCCACATTGACCCCGGCCGCCTTGGCGAAAACGCCAATGGTCAGGTTCTCCAAATTGTTTTCCATATCGCTTGACTCCGTACATGAGTACGGAAGTAAGGTTACGCTATCCAATTTCAATTCGAAAGGACAAGCGCATGTCTGAACCAAAAACCGGGCGCGGCGCGCTCTTCATTGGAGGGCTTGCCGCCATCCTCGCCTCGGCTTGCTGCCTCGGGCCGTTGGTTCTGATCGCCTTGGGGTTCAGCGGCGCTTGGATCGGCAACTTGGCGGTGTTGGAACCCTATCGCCCCATCTTTATCGGCGTGGCGCTGGTGGCGTTGTTCTTCGCCTGGCGGCGCATCTACCGGCAGGCAGCGGCCTGCAAACCGGGTGAGGTCTGCGCGATTCCCCAAGTGCGAGCTACTTACAAGCTCATTTTCTGGATCGTGGCCGCGCTGGTTCTGGTCGCGCTCGGATTTCCCTACGTCATGCCATTTTTCTACTGATCGGAGTTCACCATGAAGAAACTGTTTGCCTCCCTCGCCCTCGCCGCCGTTGTTGCCCCCGTCTGGGCCGCCACCCAGACCGTCACGCTGTCCGTACCGGGCATGACCTGCTCCGCCTGCCCGATCACTGTCAAGAAGGCGATTTCCAAGGTCGAAGGCGTCAGCAAAGTTGACGTGACTTTCGAGACACGCCAAGCGGTCGTCACCTTCGACGATGCCAAGACCAGCGTGCAGAAGCTGACCAAGGCAACCGCAGACGCGGGCTATCCGTCCAGCGTCAAGCAGTGAGTCACTGAAAACGGCACCGCAGCACAACGGACGTCATTGTCTGGCGCCACAAACGATAAAGGATCTGTTGCATGACCCATCTAAAAATCACCGGCATGACTTGCGACTCGTGCGCGGCGCACGTCAAGGAAGCGCTGGAAAAAGTGCCAGGCGTGCAGTCGGCGCTGGTGTCCTATCCGAAGGGCACAGCGCAACTCGCCATCGTGCCGGGCACATCGCCGGACGCGCTGACTGCCGCCGTGGCCGGACTGGGCTACAAGGCAACGCTAGCCGATGCGCCACTGGCGGACAACCGCGTCGGACTGCTCGACAAGGTGCGGGGATGGATGGCCGCCGCCGAAAAGCACAGTGGCAACGAGCCCCCGGTGCAGGTAGCGGTCATTGGCAGCGGTGGAGCCGCGATGGCGGCGGCGCTGAAGGCCGTCGAGCAAGGCGCGCAGGTCACGCTGATCGAGCGCGGCACCATCGGCGGCACCTGCGTCAATGTCGGCTGTGTGCCGTCCAAGATCATGATCCGCGCCGCCCACATCGCCCATCTGCGCCGGGAAAGCCCGTTCGATGGCGGTATTGCGGCAACTGTGCCTACGATTGACCGCAGTAAGCTGCTGGCCCAGCAGCAGGCCCGCGTCGACGAACTGCGGCACGCCAAGTACGAAGGCATCCTGGGCGGTAATCCGGCCATCACCGTTGTGCACGGTGAGGCGCGCTTCAAGGACGACCAGAGCCTTACCGTCCGTTTGAACGAGGGTGGCGAGCGCGTCGTGATGTTCGACCGCTGCCTGGTCGCCACGGGTGCCAGCCCGGCGGTCCCGCCGATTCCGGGCTTGAAAGAGTCACCCTACTGGACTTCCACCGAGGCCCTGGCGAGCGACACCATTCCCGAACGCCTTGCCGTAATCGGCTCGTCGGTGGTGGCGCTGGAGCTGGCGCAAGCCTTTGCCCGGCTGGGCAGCAAGGTCACGGTCCTGGCGCGCAATACCTTGTTCTTCCGTGAAGACCCGGCCATCGGCGAGGCGGTGACAGCCGCTTTCCGTGCCGAGGGCATCGAGGTGCTGGAGCACACGCAAGCCAGCCAGGTCGCCCATATGGACGGTGAATTCGTGCTGACCACCACGCACGGTGAATTGCGCGCCGACAAACTGCTGGTTGCCACCGGTCGGACACCGAACACGCGCAGCCTCGCGCTGGACGCAGCGGGGGTCACTGTCAATGCGCAAGGTGCCATCGTCATCGACCAAGGCATGCGCACGAGCAACCCGAACATCTACGCGGCCGGCGACTGCACCGACCAGCCGCAGTTCGTCTATGTGGCGGCAGCGGCCGGCACCCGTGCCGCGATCAACATGACCGGCGGCGATGCGGCGCTCGACCTGACCGCAATGCCGGCCGTGGTGTTCACCGATCCGCAAGTGGCGACCGTGGGCTACAGCGAGGCGGAAGCCCACCACGACGGGATCGAGACCGACAGCCGCACCTTGACCTTGGACAACGTGCCGCGTGCGCTCGCCAACTTCGACACACGCGGCTTCATCAAGTTGGTTATCGAGGAAGGCAGCCATCGGCTGATCGGCGTACAGGCGGTCGCGCCGGAAGCGGGTGAACTGATCCAGACGGCGGCTCTGGCCATTCGCAACCGCATGACGGTGCAGGAACTGGCCGACCAGTTGTTCCCCTACCTGACGATGGTCGAGGGGTTGAAGCTCGCGGCGCAGACCTTCAACAAGGATGTGAAGCAGCTTTCCTGCTGCGCCGGGTGAGAAAAAGGAGGTGTTCAATGAACGCCTACACGGTGTCCCGGCTGGCTCTTGATGCCGGGGTGAGCGTGCATATCGTGCGCGACTACCTGCTGCGCGGATTGCTGCGCCCGGTGGCGTGCACACCAGGCGGCTACGGCTTGTTCGATGACGCCGCCTTGCAACGGCTGTGCTTCGTGCGGGCGGCCTTCGAGGCGGGCATCGGCCTCGACGCGCTGGCGCGGCTGTGCCGGGCGCTGGATGCGGCGGACGGCGACGAAGCGGCCGCGCAGCTTGCCCTGCTGCGTCAGTTCGTCGAGCGTCGGCGCGAAGCGTTGGCCGATCTGGAAGTGCAGTTGGCCACCCTGCCGACCGAGCCGGCACAGCACGCGGAGAGTCTGCCATGAACAACCCCGAGCGCTTGCCGTCCGAGACGCACAAACCGATCACCGGCTACCTGTGGGGCGGACTGGCTGTGCTGACTTGCCCCTGCCACCTGCCCATCCTCGCTGTCGTGCTGGCCGGCACAACCGCCGGTGCTTTCCTCGGCGAGCATTGGGTCATCGCGGCGCTCGGTTTGACCGGCCTGTTCCTTCTGTCCCTGTCGCGGGCGTTGCGGGCATTCAGGGAAAGAGAATGAGCGCTTTCCGGCCGGATGGATGGACGACGCCGGAACTGGCCCAAGCGGTCGAGCGCGGGCAGCTTGAACTGCACTACCAGCCCGTCGTCGATCTGCGCAGTGGTGGGATTGTCGGCGCGGAAGCCCTGTTGCGCTGGCGTCATCCGACGCTTGGACTATTGCCACCGGGCCAGTTCCTGCCCG
The DNA here is from genome assembly GCF_056481725.1 of Stenotrophomonas sp. 85239_Sma. Lineage (NCBI taxonomy): Bacteria > Pseudomonadati > Pseudomonadota > Gammaproteobacteria > Lysobacterales > Lysobacteraceae > Stenotrophomonas > Stenotrophomonas sp. 85239_Sma. The sequence goes on from NZ_CM151163.1 coordinate 2,226,331, forward strand.
TGGTCGAATCGTCCGGCCTGATGCCTGAAATCGGCGCTTGGGTGCTGGGCGAAGCCTGCCGCCAGATGCGTGACTGGCGAATGCTGGCATGGCGACCGTTCCGGCTGGCCGTCAATGTTTCGGCGAGCCAAGTGGGACCGGACTTCGACGGGTGGGTAAAGGGCGTGCTGGCTGATGCCGAGTTGCCCGCCGAGTATCTCGAAATCGAGCTGACCGAATCGGTCGCGTTTGGTGATCCGGCGATCTTCCCCGCCCTGGACGCCTTGCGGCAGATCGGTGTGCGCTTCGCCGCCGATGACTTCGGGACGGGGTATTCCTGTCTGCAACATCTGAAGTGCTGCCCAATCAGCACGCTCAAGATCGACCAATCGTTTGTCGCCGGGCTCGCCAACGACCGCCGCGACCAAACCATCGTGCACACCGTGATTCAGCTTGCGCACGGGCTGGGCATGGATGTGGTGGCTGAAGGCGTGGAAACATCGGCGAGTCTTGATCTATTGCGACAAGCGGACTGCGACACAGGACAAGGCTTCCTGTTCGCGAAGCCAATGCCGGCGGCGGCATTCGCCGTCTTCGTCAGTCAATGGAGGGGTGCCACCATGAATGCAAGTGACTCGACCACCACCAGTTGCTGCGTGTGCTGCAAGGAAATCCCGCTCGATGCCGCCTTCACCCCGGAAGGCGCGGAATACGTCGAGCACTTCTGCGGGTTGGAGTGTTATCAACGCTTCGAAGCGCGTGCCAAGACAGGGAACGAAACCGATGCCGATCCGAACGCCTGCGACTCGCTACCGTCAGATTGAGGCATACCCTAACTGGATGTCAGGCAGGGCCGCGCCGCTTAGTCAGAATAGAGTCATCTTTCGCATTTTTTGACACATGCCTGCGAAGGTCATAGATTTCAGCCTGACAGAAACGGGGTTTGAGGCACAACGGAACAGAAGGAGCACTTAAGCCGCCTTCAACCAAGGAGACATCGTGCAGGGGCACCGCATCGGCTACGTCCGGGTCAGCAGCTTCGACCAGAACCCGGAACGCCAGCTGGAACAGACACAGGTGAGCAAGGTGTTCACCGACAAGGCATCGGGCAAGGACACCCAGCGCCCCCAGCTCGAAGCGCTGCTGAGCTTCGTCCGCGAAGGCGATACAGTGGTGGTGCACAGCATGGACCGGCTGGCCCGCAACCTCGATGACCTGCGTCGCTTGGTACAGAAGCTGACTCAACGCGGCGTGCGCATCGAGTTCCTGAAGGAGGGCCTGGTGTTCACTGGCGAGGACTCGCCGATGGCCAACCTGATGCTGTCGGTGATGGGGGCCTTCGCTGAGTTCGAGCGCGCCCTGATCCGCGAGCGGCAGCGTGAGGGCATCACCTTGGCCAAGCAGCGTGGCGCGTACCGGGGCCGCAAGAAAGCCCTGTCCGATGAGCAGGCTGCTACCCTGCGGCAGCGAGCGACGGCCGGCGAGCCCAAGGCGCAGCTTGCCCGCGAGTTCAACATCAGCCGGGAAACCCTCTACCAGTACCTCCGCACGGACGACTGACACATGCCGCGTCGCTTGATCCTCTCGGCCACGGAGCGGGGCACCCTGCTCGCGTTGCCAGAAAGCCAGGATGACCTGATCCGCTACTACACCTTCAACGACTCCGACCTGTCGCTGATCCGTCAGCGGCGCGGCGACGCCAACCGCCTCGGCTTCGCCGTGCAACTCTGCCTGCTGCGCTACCCCGGCTATGCGTTGGGCACTGACAGCGAGCTGCCCGAACCGGTCATCCTGTGGGTGGCCAAGCAAGTCCAGACCGATCCGGCGAGTTGGACGAAGTACGGCGAGCGCGATGTGACCCGTCGCGAGCACGCCCAGGAACTGCGCACCTACCTTCAACTGGCCCCGTTCGGCCTGTCCGACTTCCGCGCCCTGGTGCGCGAGCTGACCGAACTGGCCCAGCAGACCGACAAGGGCTTGCTGCTGGCCGGCCAGGCGCTGGAGAGCCTGCGGCAGAAGCGACGCATCCTGCCGGCGTTGAGCGTGATCGACCGGGCTTGCTCGGAGGCCATTGCACGGGCCAATCGGCGGGTCTACCGCGCCCTGGTTGAACCGCTCACGGACTCGCATCGGGCCAAGCTGGACGAGCTGTTGAAGCTCAAGGCCGGCAGCAGCATCACCTGGTTGACCTGGCTGCGCCAGGCACCGCTGAAACCCAACTCTCGGCACATGCTTGAGCACATCGAGCGGCTGAAGACATTTCAGCTGGTGGACTTGCCCGAAGTCCTGGGCCGGCACATCCACCAGAACCGCCTGCTCAAGCTGGCCCGCGAGGGTGGGCAGATGACGCCCAAAGACCTCGGCAAGTTCGAGCCGCAGCGGCGCTATGCGACCCTGGCCGCCGTGGTGCTGGAGAGCACTGCAACCGTGATTGATGAGCTGGTGGATCTGCACGACCGCATCCTAGTCAAGCTGTTCAGCGGCGCGAAGCACAAGCATCAGCAGCAGTTCCAGAAGCAGGGCAAGGCGATCAACGACAAGGTGCGCCTGTACTCCAAGATCGGCCAGGCGCTGCTGGAGGCCAAGGAAGCCGGCAGCGACCCCTATGCCGCCATCGAGGCGGTGATCCCCTGGGACGAGTTCACCGAGAGCGTCAGCGAAGCCGAGCTGCTGGCCCGGCCGGAGGGCTTCGACCACCTGCACCTGGTCGGCGAGAACTTCGCCACCCTGCGCCGCTACACGCCGGCTCTGCTGGAGGTATTGGAGCTGCGCGCCGCCCCGGCCGCGCAGGGCGTGCTGGCAGCCGTGCAGACGCTGCGCGAGATGAACGCCGACAACCTGCGCAAGGTGCCGGCCGATGCTCCCACCGCCTTCATCAAGCCGCGCTGGAAGCCACTGGTGATCACCCCGGAAGGCCTCGACCGGCGCTTCTACGAAATCTGCGCCCTGTCCGAGCTGAAGAACGCCCTGCGCTCCGGCGACATCTGGGTCAAGGGCTCGCGGCAGTTCCGCGACTTCGACGACTACCTGCTGCCGGCCGAGAAGTTCGCCGCGCTCAAGCGGGAACAGGCCCTGCCGCTGGCGATCAACCCGAACAGCGACCAGTATCTGGAAGAGCGCTTGCAGCTGCTGGACGAGCAGTTGGCCACTGTCGCCCGCCTGGCCAAGGACAACGAGCTGCCCGATGCCATCCTCACCGAGTCCGGGTTGAAGATCACCCCGCTGGATGCGGCGGTGCCGGATCGGGCGCAGGCGCTGATCGACCAGACCAGTCAGTTACTGCCGCGCATCAAGATCACCGAACTGCTGATGGACGTGGACGACTGGACGGGCTTCAGCCGCCACTTCACCCACCTGAAGGACGGGGCCGAGGCCAAAGACCGGACGTTGCTGCTGTCCGCGATCCTCGGTGATGCGATCAACCTCGGGCTGACCAAGATGGCCGAGTCGAGCCCCGGTCTGACCTACGCCAAGCTGTCCTGGCTGCAAGCCTGGCACATCCGCGACGAGACCTATTCGGCGGCCCTGGCCGAGCTGGTCAACCACCAGTACCAGCATGCCTTCGCCGCCCACTGGGGCGACGGCACCACCTCATCCTCCGATGGCCAGCGTTTCCGGGCTGGCGGCCGGGGCGAGAGCACCAGACACGTCAACCCGAAGTACGGCAGTGAGCCGGGACGGCTGTTCTACACCCATATCTCCGACCAGTACGCGCCGTTCAGCACCCGCGTGGTGAATGTCGGCGTGCGCGATTCCACCTATGTGCTCGACGGCCTGCTGTACCACGAGTCCGACCTGCGGATCGAGGAGCACTACACCGACACGGCCGGCTTCACCGATCACGTCTTCGCCCTGATGCACCTGCTGGGCTTCCGTTTCGCGCCGCGCATCCGCGACCTCGGCGAAACCAAGCTGTACGTGCCGCAGGGCGTGCAGACCTACCCGACGCTGCGGCCGCTGATCGGCGGCACCCTGAACATCAAGCACGTCCGCGCCCATTGGGACGACATCCTGCGCCTGGCCAGCTCGATCAAACAGGGCACCGTCACTGCCTCGCTGATGCTGCGCAAGCTCGGCAGCTATCCGCGCCAGAACGGCCTGGCCGTGGCCCTGCGCGAGCTGGGCCGGATCGAACGCACGCTGTTCATCCTAGACTGGCTGCAAAGTGTTGAGCTGCGCCGCCGCGTGCATGCCGGCCTGAACAAAGGTGAGGCGCGCAACTCGCTGGCCAGGGCGGTGTTCTTCAACCGCCTTGGGGAAATCAGGGATCGGAGCTTCGAGCAGCAGCGCTACCGGGCCAGCGGCCTCAACCTGGTGACGGCGGCTATCGTGCTGTGGAACACGGTGTACCTGGAGCGCGCCACCCAGGGGTTGGTCGAGGCCGGCAAGCCGGTGGACGGCGAGCTGCTGCAATTCCTGTCGCCGCTGGGCTGGGAGCACATCAACCTCACCGGCGATTACGTCTGGCGGCAGAGCCGCAGACTGGAAGACGGGAAGTTTCGGCCCCTACGGATGCCCGGAAAACCTTAGCGTACGATTTTTTCCGAATTCTGCGAGCCCCCCAGGAAGAATTGCGTAGACCCGCGCGCAGCAAGCACTACGTTGTGCTGAGGGATCAGCAGCAGCTTTGCCCCCGCGGAATACGCCCCTGTGAGAGCATCCTCTGCCAGGGTATCCGCTGCGACGACGAGGTGGTCACGAGTGAGGAGAACGTTGAGGATGCTCATTGCGGGATCGTCTAGACGTTTGCAGACTATCGCCTTCCCCTCCCCTCCTGTCCAGACTGCTATGGCCTCCGCGATCACACAAATTCTTGGTCGCCCCAATGCTTGCGAGAACGCACTTGAGATACGCCGCGGCTACCTCAAGGCGATGGAAGATGCGCTGCGGGTTTCGCTTCTGATCCACCAAGATCCAAGGCTTCTGTTCGACACGTGGGCCAGACTGCTCCCCTTGATCGCTCAAAGCCACGAGAGTGACGGCAGCCAGCCATTTGCGACCGGGATCGTCCGCTCGCGCGATCATGGATCCCGGCGGTTGGCTGGCTGAGCGTATGGTTGCAATATAGGAAGCAATCGCGCGCGGACCAGAACGCTGTTCATCGCAGACATTCTTAGGGTGCCATTGCAGAGATTTCAGCTTTTGAGGAATAAAATTTCAGTGCAAGACGGTCCATTGCAGAAAAATTTGACTTGCGACTGACGCAACGCAGAAATTGCTGATGCACGGATGATGCAATGCAGAGATTACCGGCTAACAGATGCTGCAGCCCAGCCGGCCAACTGAGGGCTTTGCCCGATGGACGAGCCGTTACTCTTGCCTGCAGATCACGATTCTAGGATGACTTGTGCCTCAATCGGCTGACCAGGATCGGGCGTCTGTGCTGGAGGGCTCCTTAGAGCTCTTGGGTGAAATTCGAGCCGCTTGGATGGAGATAGAGCATGGACGTGACCGAAGATCGACGGCGGTGGCGGCACTTTGCCAGATGTCCCTTGATCACGCCGTGGCAGTACAGTCCCTGATCGCTACTCTGCCCCAGTCAGCAATCTCGCTGGTCCGGCCCCAGTATGAGGCCCTCGTGCGTGCAACCTGGGCATGTTATGCAGCTACCGACACCGACATCGAGAAGCTTCTTGCGCCCCTGACTCTGGAGAGTCAGCAAGCGGCAAAGAGGCTCCCTGGCGTTCAGGACATGCTCGTAAAGCTTGAGTCCTCTGGGCCCCGAGGAGCATCACAGTTGTTGGGCAGAGCCAGACAATGCCTTTATGTCGGCTTGAACTCCTATCTCCATGCCGGGATTCACCCCTTGGCAAGGCAGTTAAATGGCTACCCGGGCGCGCTTCTGGCGGGGGTGGCCATGAACAGCAATGCGCTTGCCATGCTAACCCTTCTGAATCTGGCGCACCTGTGGCCAGGCGAACCAGTTCTGGCATGGATGAATGCACTGCATCATCAATTTGGGGGTGTTTTGCCAGAGTTGGAGCCATTGACCCCCCATCAGCCCTCGCCATAGAGCTGTCCCGGATCGCCTGCGCGTCTAGGGTGGGGTCTGTGGTGAGTGACTAGGCAGTTGGGCCTCGCCCCCCTCTGGGGGCACGGGGAGAACATCACGGGCGCATAAGCAGTTGCCCCGGATTTCTCGTTGGGGCAAGTCCTGGCAGTTGATCTGTGTCGGGGGCCTGTCGGGCGACTGTCATGTTTCCAAGTTCGGCACCCTCCTAATCTGGGCTCCCTACCCCTCCGGAGTTATCTTCTATGACCACCAAGACCCCGCCTCGCCTGCTTACCGCTGCTGAGGTTGGCGCCTGCATTCGCCAGTTCCGCCAGTTGCGTCATTGGTCGCAAGAACAATTGGCCGAGATCTCGGGCCTGAACGTGCGAACAGTTCAGCGGGTTGAGCAGGGTGACTCGGCCAGTTTCGACACCCGTCGCGCACTGGCGCGCGCCTTCGATTTCAATGACATCGATGCACTCAACAAGCCTTTCTCGCTGCCGACAGACGAGGAACTGCAGGCGGCGCAAGCGCAGTTTGAGCGCGACTACATCACCCTGGCGGTGTCCCCGCTTGCTGCTGGGCGCGAGCTGGCCAGCCTGATCGTTTCGTGCGACATGGATCTGTCCGAACCGGCTTTCGAGCTGTCGCGCGAGGCGGCGAGCGAGTTTGCTGCACTGGTCGACTACTACCGTTAGTATCGCGACTGCCAAGACCTGTATTCAGAAGTCGACAAGCTAGACATCTACGACGGGCTGCAGCAGCGCATTGAGGTCCTGCGGGAACTGGGAGTATCACTGTCGCACGGTCAGCGTAAGGTCGTCATTCGGATGGGCTCAGGTATGCCGATGGATGCCACGGTCCTGTACGTCGTGGCGTTTCGCCTCGGCCACGAGTGCAGTCAGATCGTAACTCCTAAGGCAGCACGCATCGGCTGAGTCAGCATTCATTAGATCGATAGTGGTGGCGATACATCTGACAGATGTCTATTGATCGCGCCGTCGCAGTACAGTCCCTGGAGGTTGAGGGTCGGCAGGGAATCATTACGTACAGGGCCAGAACTGACCTAAGCGGCTGACGTATAAGGCTGTTTTCTCGTCGCGGGGGTGATCTCCCCATCTATGGGGCCTGTTCGAGGACCTTGGCCGTGTAGCTCAAGGGCGCCACTGCCCTTTCAAGATCCAGGTGGTAATCGCCAAAGCGATTGATGTGACTGGTCCGATAAGGCGACAAACCGGCCAGGATCTCGGGCGTCAGTTCGATCCCCTCCTTCCGCATCTCAGCCAACGTCCGGCTCATGCCCTCCACGTTGTGGAGGATGATCATGTTCGCCACCAACTGGCTGTACTTGATGATCTTGCGCTGTTCGTGTTGGACGTTCTCAGCAATGATCCCTTGGCTGCCAAAGAACACCCACTTCACGAAGCCGTTGTATTCCTCGCTCTTGTTGGTCGCGGCATTGATCGTTTTGCGGATCTCGTTGTCATCAATGTAGCGCAGCAAGAACAGCGTTCTAACGGCCTTGCCTAGCTCCCGGAATGCGAAGTACAGCTTGTTCTTCCGGCTGTAGGTGCCCAGCCGACGCAGGATCGAGGACGCGGTGATCTTGCCCAGTCGGATTGAGATGACCACCCGCAGCATGTCGTGAAGATGGGTGGCGATCAGTTGCCAGTCAATGCTGTCTCCGAACAGTGCCTGGATGTTCTTGTAGGCCCTTCCCGGCTCCGGCCGGAAGAATGTCAGGTCCTTGATGTTTCGGATCCTGGGCATCAGTTGGATCCCCAGCATGTGGGCCAAGCCGAAGACCGGATAGCTTTGGGCCTGCGTGTCGCCATGGACAATCTCAGGCTGGATGTCGGAAGTGTTGGCCAACAGGCCGTCCAGGATGTAGATGCCCTCGTGCACGCCACAAGGAATGAAGTGGCTGAACAGCGCCACGTATTTGTCGGACACGTGGTAGTAGCCGATGCCGCCATAGCCACCGTAGCGGATGTGGTACTCCGACAGGAGGTTGTCTTCGTAGACGCTCCACTTGGTGCCATCTGCTGACGCGCTCTTACCGCTGCCCCAATAGCCAGGCAGGTCAAATTTGTTGTAGGTATTGATGACCTCTACGATGGCCTTCTCAAGCACATCCTCGGTCACGTATTTCAGGTTGAGCCAAGCGACCTGGCGCCGGCTGAAGCCCTTGATCGACCGCGCCGTCTGCGTCGGCCCCAGGTTGCAGCCATAGCAAAATAGCGTGGTGATCACGCGTCGGGGCAGATCTTCGACTTGGCTCTCGGTCCCGGCGATCGGGCGGAAAAAACGGTGCAGGTCCAGCCATTGGCTGGCATCGATCAGGACATCTACGATGCTGGACTCTGGGAGTCGTTCGGCGATGAGGCGATCCACGGTGGTAATCGCGCTGGAGACTTCGGCCCGTTGCCCCTTCCGCAGCACCAGGCGCCCATCCAGGATGTCCGCATGAACGTTCTCCGGGAAACGCGCGTCGACCTCATCGGCCAAAGCCGTCAATTGTGCGCGCAACCCCGCCACGAAAGACTCGGCGTCGGTGGGCAGGCCTGACACCTGGCCATAGGCTTCCAGTTCCTGGGCCAAGGTGGCCTCATCGACCAGCTGCTCGCGGTAATCGTCAAAGCGCTCGCTGCTGGGAATGAAGAGATCGCCGGACTTCAGTTCGTCCTTGACCTGCACCAGCACGGCCAGCTCGAAGTACTTACGGTGCATCCAGCCAGCTCCTGCCGCGCTGGCCCGTTTGCCGAACACGTGCTGACGCCAGAGCTTGGACATCCAGTCGAAGTCCTTTTCCGGGTCCAAACCGAGGAAAGCGACCTCGATCAGCTCACGGCGTTGGTTACGCAGCGAGAGCACGGCTGCGATCAAGGGCTCCATGCCGGCATCGTGGCTGGTCGCCCGCAAGTTCATGAGCTCCAGCCCATTGAACAGCAGCGGCCTGACCGCGCCGTAAGGTTGCAGCATGAAAGGCAGGTAGTTTTTCCCTGCGTAGGCCATATGTTCTTCGCATTCGGCCAGCAAGGTGGACACTTCCGCTTCCAGACTATTGTCGATCGCGTCCACGCGCTGGCTATCGCTGCCGTCGAGCTGGTAGGCCTGCAGGATCTCCTTGAGCTGGCCGATGAGGAAGTCGGCGCGTTTGGCATGTTCGAGCTGATAGGCCAGCAGCTTCTGCTGCGCGGTGTTCTCCAGCCCGCGCACCTGCTTGATGAACAACTCTGCCGCATCGTCTAATGTCTTGGCATGCTGGGCGCGGATGAAGATGGTGGCCAGCGCATAGCGCTTGTCCTCACCCAATTCGGCCAACTCGCTGGCGTCATACGCCCGGGCCATTGCACGGAATTGCTTGAGCTTGGGGACCGGTACATCGATTGGAGGCAGTTGCTCCGCCAACTGCTGCAGCATACGGATGTGCTGCAGATAGAACCGGACCTCTTTGTTGGTCGGCCGGCCAGGCTCGCGCTTGAGCGAATGCCAGCCGGTAAATCTGGATCCTTCCGGTGCGCGCAGTAGCTCATCAATCAGCGTGCGCGTGGCAGGCGTCAGTGCGTGGCTGATACTGCGGTAGTAGCCCAGGTTGACCCGTTCGCGCGCCCCGATAGCGGCCATCTCAAGGGTCCGGAAGCCTGGTAGCTCGTAGCGATGGTGCACCAGCTCTTCGAGCAGGACGTTCACGATGTCCGGGATGGTGTGCTTGGTCTGGGCTGCGGCGGTGGCCACTGTGTCCAGCCAAGACAACCCAGATTTGTCCAACGGGCGTACCCCAATGAACTGCCGAAGCTGCGGCATGTGCCGGCGTTTGCTGCCAGAGCTGTCATAGCGATCGAGCTGGTCAGAGGCCAGCACACGCCCGAGACGGGCGGCCTTGGCGATGTGCTGCCGGATCCGCTCAGGTACCTCCGCCAACAGCGTGAAGTAGCCTAAGCGTTGGAAGAGCTTTAGATGGATCAGTACCGCCAGCTGCGGACCCGGCTGGGTGGTCAGCTGCTTGGCAAATGCAATCTCAGCGGCGCTCGGGGTGTAGATCTCCTCCAGTTCCTTGGCGGTAGGATCAGGCTTCAGTCGCGGGTAGGCGGTCTCGTGAAGGGTAGCCATTGGATCCGGAGGTTATGAGGGGGGTCAATCCCAGTGCCGGCCGTCGTCTGTACTGAGCGACGCTTCCAGGAAGCACTGGTGCGTATCGGCCATGCGGTGCATGTCATCGAGCAACGTGGCCAGGATTTCATCCAGATCCCGGTCGGGATCGGTGGGAACAGTCAACCGGTACTCGCTGCTGGCGGTGTTCAGCCGCACCGCTTGGAACGGGGCCAAGCAGATCTCTTCGATTCTGCCCCGGGCCTTGGCCGCGCCGCGGCCGGCGCGGGCAAACGGGGTCAGCACCATGCGTAGGAGCAGCTGCAGGGCAGATTTGACCTCGGGCGCCGGCAGCGCGATCGCCGGAGCTGGCGCGGTTGGGCTGGGCAGGCTCGCTTCAATGCGATCCCGGGCGAACGGGTCACGCCCGTCCAGGTAACGCATGGCCGACTGAACATCGCGCCAGCCCACGTACTCCATCAACGCCTTCATGTCCCAGCCCTGATCGTTGGCCCAACTAGCAAAGCCGCGGCGCAGCGAATGGCTGCTGTGGAGCCCCGCATCGGCAAAGCCGGCACTGGCCAGCAACTCGCGCAGCAGGCGCACCAAACTGTTGGGATGGAGCCCTTCGGCACTTACGTGGCCCCACTGGTTGATTGCCCGAAACACCGGCCCGTCTTGCACGTTTGCCGCCTGCAGCCACACTTGGGTCGCCTCTACCGGACACAGCCGCGACAACGCCGGCACCTTATGGGTAACGCCGGCCGCTTGGCGATCGCCCTTGCTGCGCGGCAGGAAGCAGGTCATCCCCTGTCCCGGCACCAGCGTGAGATGGGCCACTTCCAGACGCAGCAGTTCATCGCCACGGAAGCCACGCCAGAATCCGAGCAGCACCAACGCGCGATCCCGCTGATGGCGAAGCGCCGCCGCCCCGTCGCCCCGGGCATGGGCCGCAGCAATCGCTGCGGCCAGCCAGTCATCGAGCTCGACCAGCCGCCGGATCTGCAGTGGCGCAGCCTGCTTGACCCGGGTCGGGTGGAGGGTCTGAATCCCTTTAAGTACCTTGCGCACCAGTGGCGAGCGGGTGGGATCCACAAATCCGTGATCCCGATGCCAAAAAGCGATCGCCGCCAGGCGATGCCGCAGCGTGCTGGTGGCCAGGGTCTGCGCGTAGGTGGCCAAGTACCGCGCCACACTGTCTGGGGTGGCCGGAAGGTGTCCTTGCCACTCGACCTCAAAGTGCCGTAACGCCGAAGCGTAGCTGCGCACAGTGTTCTCGCGGGTGGCGGCATCAATGTACTGATCGAGGATAGTCACCTGGCCCAGAACACGCACGTTTCAAAGGTGGCCGGCCAATCGTCCATCATTCGACGCAACTATGCAAATTGTGCTAGGCTCTCCAGCCAGCGGCCGCAAACAACAGCGGACCCAACTCTACTCCCGAGCCAGTGCCCATAGTGATTACGCCGCCCTAAATCCTGTCATCGGATCAAGCCCGCAAGCGGGCTTAGGGTTGTTATTTCGTAAATCACACTGTTGGCCCGACGACCAGTCGGGACTAGGGATATTCTGTTTTGACTACGCTTACTCGACTGCGCCAGGACTGGCTCGGCAATATTCGTGGCGACTTGCTTGCCGGCATAGTTGTTGCGCTCGCTCTAATTCCTGAGGCCATTGCGTTCTCAATTATTGCCGGGCTTGATCCCCAGGTGGGCCTCTACGCCTCATTCTGCATTGCAGTGGTTATCGCCTTTACCGGCGGTCGTCCGGGAATGATCTCGGCAGCTACCGGGGCCATGGCGCTGCTGATGGTTGGCTTGGTGAAGGAGCACGGACTGCAGTATTTGTTGGCAGCGACGCTCCTAACCGGGATGCTGCAGATCTTGGCTGGCACGTTTAGGCTCGGGGCGTTGATGCGTTTCGTCTCGCGCTCGGTCATCACCGGTTTTGTCAATGCGCTGGCGATCCTGATTTTCCTGGCGCAGCTCCCCGAGCTAACCAACGTCCCTTGGACCGTTTATGCGATGGTCGCCGCAGGGTTGGCCATCATCTATCTGTTGCCACGCGTGACCAAGGTCATTCCCTCGCCGCTGGTGGCCATCGTGGTCCTGACGATAGTCGCGCTCCTGCTCAAGCTTGATATCCGCACCGTGGGGGACATGGGCCAACTACCCGACAGCTTGCCGGTGTTCTTGTTGCCTGATGTTCCCTTGAATCTAGAGACACTGAAGATCATTTTCCCGGTTTCCGCCACATTGGCGGTCGTGGGCCTGCTGGAATCGATGATGACTGCAAAGATCGTCGATGATCTGACCGATACGCCGAGCAACAAAAACCGCGAAGCGGTCGGTCAGGGCATAGCCAACATCGCATCCGGCTTTGTTGGCGGCATGGCCGGTTGCGCCATGATTGGCCAGTCTGTCATCAACGTTAAGTCCGGCGGTCGTGGTCGCCTCTCATCACTGGCCGCGGGCGTATTCCTATTGTTGATGGTGGTATTTGCAGGCCCTTGGGTAAAGCTGATTCCCATGGCGGCGCTGGTCGCTGTAATGATCATGGTCTCCATTGGCACTTTCAACTGGGGTTCACTGGCGGCACTTAAGGCAAATCCCAAGACTTCTAGTGTGGTGATGATCGCCACAGTTATCGTGACGGTGTCCACCCATGATCTGGCAAAGGGCGTTTTGATCGGCGTACTGCTCTCGGGGCTGTTCTTTGCTCGCAAGGTAGGCCAGGTGCTTCATATCGGCTCCACTTCTGAAGAAGGTGGGCGTCTGCGGTGCTACACCGTGACCGGGCAGGTTTTCTTTGCCTCGGCTGACCAGTTCATTGCTAGCTTCGATTTCCGCGAGGCTTTGGAGCGCGTTCAAATTGACGTGGGCCGTGCCCACTTCTGGGATCTCAGCGCGGTGGGCGCACTGGACACGGTTGTGGTGAAGTTCAGGCGTGAAGGTACTGAGGTCGAAATCCTAGGAATGAACGAAGCCAGTGCGACGCTGGTGGATCGCTTGGGCGTCCACGACAAGCCCGACGCCGTCGAGCGGCTGATGGGCCACTGAGGAAGCAACCATGACAGACAAGATTGGACACTCCCATATAGATCACAGCGGCAGTGTATTGGCCGCCACCGACGCATCCGCTTACAGCGAGAGCGTGGCGCATTACGCCGCTTGGGCAGCGCACAGACTGGAAGCCCCGCTGGAATACCTTCATGTGCTTGACCGCCATCCGGAAGCGGCCAGTACCGCGGACTTCAGTGGGAACCTCGGAGCGGATGCCCAGCCCAGGTTGCTGGAAGGGCTCGCCTTGCTGGACGAGACCCGCAGCAAGCTGGGCCAAGAACGAGGCCGCCTAGTGCTGCAACAGGCCAAGGGGATTGCGGCCGCTTTCCATGGCATCGAGGCGGAGACGCGGATGCGGCATGGGTCCTTGGTGGACACCCTCATCGAGTTGGAAGGCGATGCACGCCTGTTTGTCCTTGGCAAGCGTGGCGAGCATGCGGATTTCGCCAAGGGACACCTGGGCAGCCAACTGGAACGCGTGGTACGTGCAGTCCATCGCCCATTGCTGGTGGCGTCGCGCAGCTACACGGAAATCGAACGCGTGCTGATCGCGTTCGATGGGAGCGCCACGACCCGCAAGGGCGTGGAAATGGTGGCGGCCAGCCCGTTGTTCAGTGGACTCGATATCCGTGTGCTCACCGTCGGAGCGACCAATGCCACAAACGAAGCCGCATTGCGCTGGGCGCTGGACACGCTGGCCGCGGCCGGATTGTCTGCGGCCGGCGCGGTGCGACCGGGCGAAGCGGAAGAGGTGATCGGCCATTACATCCGTGACGAGCATGTGGATCTGCTGGTCATGGGGGCCTATGGCCACTCGCGTATCCGCCAGCTGATTGTCGGCAGCACCACCACCACGATGCTGCGCACCTGCCGCGTCCCGGTGCTCCTTCTCCGTTGACGCCAACCACCGGCAGTAAGTCAAATGACCGAAGCATCAACCAAGCATAAATCCACTGAAACAATCAATCGAAACCACCTCCATCGAATGATGGACGAACTGCTGGAGATCGCTGATGTTCGACTGGGCGGTGATCGCCCATGGGATATCCGGTTGCTGGTCGATGGCGTCCCGGAGCGCGTATTTGCACAGGGCAATCTCGGCCTTGGGGAAAGTTACATGAACGGCGCATGGGAGTGCGATCGGCTGGACGAACTGTTCGATCGCATCCTGCGTGCGCGGCTCGATCGCCACGTCAAACCGTTGCGGCTCATGTTTCATTCGCTACGGGCCAAGCTGCTGAATCGGCAGACATCGCGACAGGCCTGGGAAGTCGGCGAGGCCCATTACGACCTCGGGAATGATTTCTACACGGCAATGCTGGACCCGCGCATGACCTACACCTGCGGCTACTGGGCCGATGCGAAGAACCTGGCGGAGGCGCAGGAAGCCAAGCTCGACATGATCTGCCACAAGTTGCGCCTGGAGCCCGGCATGCGGGTGCTCGACATCGGTTGTGGCTGGGGCAGCTTCATGGCGTACGCCGCCGAGCACTACGGCGTTGAGTGCGTGGGGGTGACGGTTTCGAAGGAGCAGACCGCATGGGCGACGGAGCGTTATGCCGACCTGCCACTGGAGTTCCGGCTGCAGGACTACCGCTCCATCAACGAGCGCTTCGATCGCATCGCCAGCGTCGGCATGTTCGAGCATGTGGGTCGCAAGAACCATCGCAGCTACATGGAAGTAGCTCATCGCTGCCTGGCCGATGACGGCCTGTTCCTGCTTCACACCATCGGCAAGAACCGGCGCAAGTCCACTACCGACCCGTGGATCGATCGCTACATTTTCCCGAACGGCGAGTTGCCGTCGATTGGCCAGATCGGTGATGCTTGCGACGAGCTCTTCGTCGTCGAGGATCTGCACAACTTCGGCGCCGACTACGACAACACATTGATGGCGTGGCATGCCAACTTCGAGCAGGCATGGCCTCATTTCGAGGACGAACTGGGGCAACGGTTCCATCGGATGTGGCGCTACTACCTGTTGTCCTGCGCCGGTGCATTCCGCGCCCGCGACCTGCAACTGTGGCAGTGGGTACTGTCCAAGGATGGGGTTCGTGGCGGCTATCAGCGCCCAGAAGGCCCGAGGTAATCCCCCGTCGTTTGACGGGGGACTTGACATGCTATGATTTAGTGAAATTCACGATACAACACCCCTCCGCCTGTCTCGTCGATCTTGAGGATGGCCTCAAGCTCTACTAGGTGATGTGGTTTCCGCACAATGGGGTGCGGTTCAGAGGGTCAAGACGAGGCTCTCTCATGACCACTCCAATCTAACGCTCACTTCTTGGCCGCGGGCGCAATGCCCGCTTCCGGATGCCGCTCCCGGCATACCGCCTACCAAGATGAGGAGTCACCATGTCCGTACACGTTCAAAGTCTGGACGAATTCTTCAGCATGCTCGTAGAGGAGCAGCGGGACATTCGCATCACCCTCGCCGGTTTGGAAGACGCGGGCCAACCCGTCGCCCTCGATCAGACCACGCAAGGCCGCGTCAGCAGGATCGACGCCATCTCCCAGCAGCACATGGCCAAGGCGGGCAGCAGTCGCCTGATGATCCAGTTGGATCGGATCAAGGCGGCGCTGGATCGCTACGAATCGGGGCGCTACGGCATTTGCTGCCGATGTGAACTCGAAATCGGGCATGGCCGTTTGATGGCCGATCCCGCCGCGCCTTTTTGCCTGGAGTGCACCGAGGAACTGGCCGAGGCGAAACAGCACAACATGCGCCGAAACGCCGGTCGCTGAGTCCGCGCGGCACCCATTGGGCCGCCTCTGCGGTGGTCGGCATATCCTTGTTGATGAAAGGAAAACATAATGAATCTGATGACGAATGCACCGGCTAAATTACCGGTCGTGAAGCGCTGCGCCTTCGGGGCGCATGAACTCACCCTCGAAACCGGCGAGATCGCCAAGCAGGCGTCCGGCGCGGTCATAGTCCGCATGGGCGATACGGTGGTGCTGGTAACCGCGGTCGGCAGCAAGCGCGCGAAAGATGGACTCGACTTCTTCCCGCTCACCGTCGAGTACCGGGAGCGCTTCTACGCAGGCGGTCGTATCCCCGGTGGTTTCTTCAAGCGCGAGGGTCGCCCGACCGAAAAGGAAATCCTGACCTCGCGCCTGATCGACCGGCCGGTAAGACCACTGTTTCCCGATCAGTTCCGCCACGAGGTCCAGGTCATTGCGACCGTGCTGTCCGTCGATCCGTTGATCGATCCCGATATTCCAGCCATGGTCGGCGCCTCCGCCGCGCTGCGCTTGTCGGGGTTGCCGTTCAAGGGGCCGATTGGAGCGGTCCGCATCGGCCGCCACGGCGACAGTTTTCTGGTCAACCCGACCACCGAAGAGCTCAAGGCCTCCGACCTCAATCTGGTCGTCGCCGGCACCCGGCACGGCGTGTTGATGGTCGAGTCCGAAGCCAACGTGCTCTCGGAGGAGATCATGCTGGCGGCGGTGTCGCTTGGCCACCACGCCATGCAGCCCGTGATCGAAGCGATCGAGGAACTCGCCCAAGAAGCGAAGGTGACCAAGTGGGAGTGGAGCCATCCACCACGCGACCTGGCCCTGGCCGATACGGTGCGCACACAGATTGGAAACAACCTCAACAGCGCCTTGCTGATCACCGACCGGATCGCACGCAAGAAACGAGTGCAGGCGATCAGAAATGAAGTGTTGATTGCGCTAGCTGCACCGACGACCTCGGCAACGGGTTGGGAGGTCGCCCAAGTCCGCGCGGAGCTGGACGACCTCGAGTACACCGCTGTGCGCCGCATGGTGCTGCAGGATCGGCGTCGGCTGGACGGTCGCGGTCTCGAAGACGTACGTCCGATCTCGATCCAACTCGGCGTGCTGCCGCGCACTCATGGCTCGGCGGTGTTCACACGCGGCGAAACCCAAGCCATCGCGACCACCACGCTCGGCACTACGCGTGACGGCCAGGTCATCGATGCCGTCACCGGCGAGTACAAGGAACACTTCCTTTTCCACTACAACTTCCCGCCTTACTGCGTCGGCGAGACGGGTCCGATGATCGGCCCAAAGCGACGCGAAATCGGCCACGGCCGTCTGGCCAAGCGTGGCGTCGCCGCGATCATGCCGTCGATGGAAGCATTCCCTTACACCATTCGAATAGTGTCGGAGATCACCGAGTCCAATGGTTCTTCCTCGATGGCTTCAGTGTGCGGCAGCTCGCTGGCCCTGATGGCTGCGGGCGTTCCGGTCAAGGGGCCTGTGACAGGCATCGCCATGGGCCTGGTCAAGGAAGGCGATCGGTTCGCGGTGCTGTCCGACATCCTGGGTGACGAGGACCACCTGGGCGATATGGATTTCAAGGTCGCCGGCACTATCGACGGTATCTCGGCCCTGCAGATGGACATCAAGATCGACGGCGTGACCGCCGAGATCATGGAGGTGGCATTGGCGCAGGCGCGAGAAGGGCGACTGCACATCCTTCGGGAGATGGCCAAGGCCATCCAGGCCCCGCGCGAGCAGATGTCGGAGTTCGCACCGCGCCTGCTGACGATCAAGATCCATCCGGACAAGATCCGCGAGGTGATCGGCAAGGGCGGGGCCACCATCCAGGCGCTCACCAAGGAAACTGGCACGCAGATCGATATCCGGGACGACGGCACGATCGTGATCGCTTCGACCAGCGGCGGAGCCGCCGACACGGCGCGCAGGCGTATCGAACAGATCACGGCCGAAATCGAACCGGGTCGGGTCTACGAAGGTAAGGTGGCAAAGGTGCTTGACTTCGGCGCGTTCGTCACCATCGCGCCGGGCAAGGACGGACTGGTGCACGTCTCGCAGATTTCTGACGAGCGAGTGGAAAACCCGAATTCCGTTCTGTCGGAAGGGGATGTGGTGAAGGTCAAGGTCCTGGAAGTGGACATGCAGGGTCGGGTTCGGCTTTCGATGAAGGCGGTGGACGGAACGAAAGTGTTGCTGCCGGAGTCGGCGTATGCCGGGGGTTCTGGCGGCTCCCCTCCGGCATGCGTTTTTATTGCGGAGGAACGGTCATGACGCACAGAGAGATCCTTTTCGATAATGATGCGCGGCTGCGCCTGCTGCGCGGCGTCAACATTCTCGCCAATGCCGTCAAGGCCACCCTGGGCCCGAAGGGCCGCAACGTCGTGCTCGAAAAGAGCTTCGGCGCCCCGACCATCACCAAGGACGGCGTGTCTGTCGCCAAGGAAATCGAACTGGCTGACAAGTTCGAGAACATGGGCGCGCAGATGGTGAAGGAAGTTGCTTCCCGCACCAACGATGACGCCGGCGACGGCACCACCACCGCCACCGTGCTGGCCCAGGCCCTGATCCGCGAAGGCGCCAAGGCCGTTGCTGCCGGCATGAACCCGATGGACCTCAAGCGCGGTATCGACAAGGCCGTGATCGCCGCCGTCGCCGAGCTGAAGAACATCTCCAAGCCGACCACCGACGACAACGCGATCGCCCAGGTCGGTACGATCTCGGCCAACTCCGACGAATCGATCGGCAACATCATCGCCGAAGCGATGCGCCGCGTGACCAAGGAAGGCGTGATCACCGTTGAAGAAGGCTCGGGCCTGGAAAACGAGCTGGACGTCGTCGAAGGCATGCAGTTCGACCGCGGCTACCTGTCCCCGTACTTCATCAACAACCAGCAGTCGCAGACCGCTGACCTGGACGATCCGTACGTGCTGCTGCACGACAAGAAGATCTCCAACGTGCGCGACCTGCTGCCCGTGCTGGAAGGCGTGGCCAAGTCCGGCAAGCCGCTGCTGATCATCGCCGAAGACATCGAAGGCGAAGCGCTGGCGACTCTGGTGGTCAACACCATCCGTGGCATCGTCAAGGTCGTGGCCGTCAAGGCACCGGGCTTCGGCGACCGTCGCAAGGCGATGCTGGAAGACATGGCCGTGCTGACCGGCGGCACCGTGATCTCCGAGGAAATCGGTCTGTCGCTCGAAAAGGCGACGATCAAGGACCTGGGCCGCGCCAAGAAGGTGCAGGTCTCCAAGGAAAACACCACGATCATCGATGGCGCCGGCGAGAAGGCCAACATCGAATCGCGTGTCACCCAGATCAAGACCCAGATCGAAGACACCTCGTCGGATTACGACCGCGAGAAGCTGCAGGAGCGCGTTGCCAAGCTGGCCGGCGGCGTGGCGGTGATCAAGGTCGGTGCGTCGACCGAGATCGAGATGAAGGCAAAGAAGGCCCGCGTCGAAGACGCCCTGCACGCCACGCGTGCGGCGGTGGAAGAAGGCATCGTCCCGGGCGGCGGCGTCGCGCTGCTGCGCGCCAAGGCCGCGATTGCAGGCCTGAAGGGCGCCAACGAAGACCAGAACCACGGCATCCAGATCGCCCTGCGCGCGATGGAAGCACCGCTGCGCGAGATCGTCGCCAACGCCGGTGAAGAGCCATCGGTCGTGGTCAACAAAGTCAAGGAAGGCAGCGGCAATTTCGGCTACAACGCCCAGACCGGCGAATACGGCGACATGGTCGCGTTCGGCATCCTCGATCCGACCAAGGTCACCCGCTTGGCCTTGGAGAATGCGGCCGCTGCTGCCCGCATGTTCCTCAGCAGCGGCGTCGCGATTGCCGAAGCAGAACCGCCGGGCGCGGTGCAATCGGAAGACGGCTGATGTCCCGCCTCAACACGATCCTGCGCCTACCGGTCATCCATCGGGCTGATGCGACCGAGCTCGGCCCGTATTGCCTGGAACAGGTGCATCTCGAATTCGCGAACGGGGAGCGACGGCTCTACGAGCGGCTCCACACCCGCTCACCTGGAAGCGTCATCATCGCCGCGATGCCCGATCCGCACACGGTACTTTTGATTCGCGAGTACGCGGTGGGCACCCATCGATACGAACTTGGCCTGCCCAAGGGACGTATGGACCCCGGCGAGTCGATTCTCGAGGCCGCCAATCGCGAGCTGAAGGAAGAGGTCGGAATGGGCGCCAAGGTTATGCGCTATCTGCGGCCACTGACCTTGGCCCCCACCTACATGAGCAACGCCATCCATCTGGTACTGGCGGAGGACCTGTACCCGGAGCGCTTGCCGGGGGACGAACCCGAAGAGCTCGAGGTGGTCCCTTGGCAGCTCGATCGCCTCCACGAATTGGCCCTGCGCGAGGACTGCTCTGAAGCGTGCTCGATCGCGTCGCTGTTCATCGTGCGCGAGGTGATGCGGGAGCGTGGGGGTTAGACGTCCGGCATCAATGCCTATCGAGCACGCGGTCGACGTCCGCGCCGATCAATTGCCGATTCGACCGGAGGTGAGGGGTTCATGAACGTGATGGTTTCCCCTGCGCTGCACGCGACCCACGGCTTGGGAGTGTCGCAGTGCTCGCAGTACATCGTCCGCGCCGATGGCTTGAGGTAGATCGTGACGGTCCGGCTGTCATCCTCAGGCCACGCCACGCGCTCTACCCGATAGCCTTCCCGGCCATCCAGCTTTTCGATCGTCTTCCGGTCCAGCATGGCTGCATCCTCGAATCTAGGAAATCAGGCCTCAAGGGCACCGTTGGTCAGCCGAGGCTCCACGGTAATCCGCAAAGAACCATTTTTACACGGACAACCCCTAGTCCGCGCGACCCACGGCTTGGGAGTGCTCGCGTGTGGCTGTGAAGCAAATCTTCGGTGCACGTTCCTGCGCCATCTGCAGGTTGACGCGACTGGGTGCCAGGTAGACCAGGGCTCCGGAAGCATCGAGCGCAAGATGGGTTGCCGCCTTCTCACGGAACTCTTCGAGATCGGAATCGCTCTCAGCCTGGATCCAGCGCGCAGTGTGGATCTGGACCGGTTCGAAACTCGCTTCCACGCCGTACTCGTCCTTTAACCGATAGGCCACCACCTCGAACTGCAGGGTTCCGATTGCCCCGAGGATCAGGTCGTTGGACAACAGTGGCCGGAAAAACTGCGTGGCTCCCTCTTCAGACAACTGGGTCAGACCCTTTTGCAAATGCTTGAGACGCAACGGGTCCCGCAGGCGGATGCGCCGGAACAGCTCGGGGGCAAAGCTCGGTATGCCGGTGAACTGCAACGGATCGCCGACGGTGAACGTGTCGGCGATGGCGATCGTGCCGTGGTTATGAATGCCAATGACGTCGCCCGGGTAGGCGTGCTCGGCCAACTCACGCTCGGACGCCATGAACGTCAAGGCATCGCCAAGCCGCATCTCCTTGCCCGTGCGGACATGGAGTGCCTTGATGCCGTGCTGATAGCTGCCGGAGCACACGCGCAGGAAGGCGACGCGGTCGCGATGCAATGGATCCATATTGGCCTGGATCTTGAACACGAAGCCACTGAAAGCCGGCTCCTCTGGCGAAACCTTCCTCAGGGATGCGTCGCGTGGCTTGGGTGCCGGCGCATGCGTGACGAAGAAGTCGAGCAGCAACTGGACACCAAAGTTGTTCACCGCCGAGCCGAAGAATACCGGAGTCTGCAGTGGCCAGCCGTGCCACTGACCTGGCCCAACTGGAGGAGCGCATTGCGGGCCTCACGGCGCGGCTGGCGGAGCACGAAAGCCACGCGCGCTCCTTGGAGCAGAAGCATGAGCATGCCAGGGAATCCCTTGAGCACTACCGCACCTCGGTCAAGGATCAGCGCGAGCAGGAGCAACGCCGGCACGAGCACCAGGTCCAGGAACTGCAGGTCGCCCTGCGCCAGGCCAACGAAGCGTTGACCGCCAAAAACCACGACTTGGTACAGCTCAACCGGGAAAACGGCCAGTGGCTGGAGCGTCACACCCGACTGGAAAAGGAGGTGGCGCAGCTGCGCCAGACCATCCAGACGCAACAGGGCGAGCTCGATACGCTGCGCCTGACTGCGGCCGAACACCAAGCGTTGCAGGTGCGCTGGGGTCAAGATACGCAGAGTTTGGACGCCCTTCGACAAGAGCTTGTGCAAGCCCGGACCGCGTTGGCCCAGGAGCGTGAACGACGCGAGCACGCCGAGGCGGAGACGCTGCGCGCCACAGTGCGCCTGGGCACCTTGGAGCCACTTTTGGCCCAGCTGCAGCCGGCAAGTAACAGCGGTAAAGGCTCCAAGCGGATCTCATCGGAAGAGACGCCGTCGCCATAGCCTAGATAAAGACACTAGGCACAACGATCGCAAGGAGCTTTGGCATGAGCGTAGTAACCACCACACCCCCGGAGATCACCCGCGCCGTGCGGCGCCTGACCGATTCCGTCGTGCGCGGCGCAGAGCCCGTCTATCTGCCTGTGCAGCCGGAAGCCGATGCGATCGTGCATGAG
Source organism: Stenotrophomonas sp. 85239_Sma (assembly GCF_056481725.1). Classification (NCBI taxonomy): domain Bacteria; kingdom Pseudomonadati; phylum Pseudomonadota; class Gammaproteobacteria; order Lysobacterales; family Lysobacteraceae; genus Stenotrophomonas; species Stenotrophomonas sp. 85239_Sma. The sequence goes on from NZ_CM151163.1 coordinate 2,248,695, forward strand.
TGCTTTCCCAACGTGCAAGCGAAGATCACGCGGGACGGCGGCCAGATGCGGTGCGGTTGGCAGCTGTGGGAATGGCCGCACGTGCTGGTGGAGGCAGAATTCCATGCCGTGTGGGTCAGCCCCGAGGGTGAAATGGTCGACATCACGCCAAAGCCTGAAGGTGAGACACGCATTCTCTTTGTGCCGGATCCGCGCAGACGCTACGAGGGCCTGGCCATCGACAACGTCCGCATGCCGTTACGCGATGACCTGCTGATCAAGCACTTCATCCAGATGTCTGAAGCGATAGTCCGGGTGATGAACCGCGGCGAGCGAGCATCCCAATATGGAGAGGTGAGCGTTCCCGCCCATGAAATCCAGCCCCTTCTGCACGCTAGGGATTTTTTGGGCCAATCACTCGGTGCGGGACTGCGCGAGCATACGCCGTGCCTGTGTGGCAGCGGCAGCAAGTACAAGCGCTGCCATGGCGCGCAAGTAGAAGCGTTCTTCTGCCGTTGACGGTGGTGCCCCCGGTCGGAATCGAACCGACGTGTACGCGCTTATCTGGCGCGTGCTCTCACCGGAGTATAAGGCCGGCGCTCTGACCAACATGAGCAACAGGGGCGTGATCGATCAATGCGATCACGCCGGTATTCGGTGGTCGAGCTGGCAGATGTGGCTCATGGCGCAAGCATACCCAATCCGCCCAAAGCATCAAAGCACGCAGAGCCTCTATACCCTGAAAGGAAGTAGTCCCGTCGTTACAAAACGCCCCTCCGACCTCGTCGCCATTGGGCGCAGCGGCCACTATGCGGGGATAGTGGGTTTATTAGCTGTTGCCTAGGTTGTCACTTCCCGCCCTAGGCAGGGTGCTCTCATCCATCTTCGGGCGCTTGCCGATAGGTAACGCCCCGCTGACCATGTATACGACGTCCTCGGCTATGTTGGTTGCGTGGTCACCAACCCGCTCGATGTTCTTCACTACGAACAGCAGGTGAGCCAAGTCAAATGCGGAGGCGCGGTCGTCGGCCATGCACTGCACGATATCCTTGAACAAGATCGTGTGCATCGCGTCAATTACTGCATCTTCCTCCCAAACGCGGTAAGCCGAATGAATGTCCATCGTGGCAAAGGACTCCCGCGCTGATTTCAGCTGCAATAGCGTGAGCTCGGCCATACGCTGCATAGGCTCCGCAAGCTCTGCTGGTATCGGAGCCTCGCTCATTGCCATCGAGCGTTTGGCAATGTTGTAAGCAAGATCGCCCACGCGCTCCAGGTTTGAACTAATTCGGATTGCTGCCATCACATGGCGAAGGTCGATCGCTAGCGGCTGTCTACGCGCGATCATGCTCACAGCGTCGCTATCAATCTGCGCCGCAAGCCGGTTCAGTCGCTCCTCACGCTCTGCCACTTCCTTGGCCATTTGCTCGTTGCCACGCCGTAGCGACCAGACGGCATCCGTAAGCTGCTGTTCGGCAAGGATGCCGAGCTCAAGGATGTGTGAAGTAAGCCCCCGCAGCTCGACATCGAAAGACTGGACAATATGGTCGGTCATGACCTTTGCTCCTCAGCCGAAACGGCCGGTGATGTACTCGTGGGTCTTCTGCTCTTTCGGATTAGTAAAAAACTCCGCCGTAGGGCCACTCTCAATGAGCTGTCCCATGTGCATGAATGCCGTCCTGTCCGAGATCCGCGCAGCCTGCTGCATGTTGTGGGTAACAATGACGATGGTGTACTGCGCACGCAACTCGTCGATCAGCTCTTCAATCCGCGCAGTTGCAATGGGATCGAGTGCAGATGTGGGTTCATCAAAGAGAATGATCTCGGGGTTGGGCGCCAGCGCCCTGGCTATGCACAGACGCTGCTGCTGACCGCCGGACAACTCGAATGCTGACTTACCCAGCCTGTCCTTCACCTCATCCCAGAGGGCCGCTCCGCGCAATGCGCGTTCGACATGCTCAGTGACAACTGATTTGTTGCGCACACCGCGAATCATGATCCCTGAGGCCACGTTGTCAAAGATCGATTTCGGGAACGGATTTGGCTTCTGAAAAACCATGCCAATGCGCAGCCTCACGCGCATCGGGTCCACATCCGGCCCTACGATATTCAGGTTCTCCGGCATGAGGGTGATCGCGCCGGAGTACCGGTTGTTCGGATACAGGTCATGCATCCGGTTGAAGCAGCGCAGTAGCGTACTTTTGCCGCAGCCCGAGGGGCCGATCAGCGCAGTGACCTGATTGCTGCCGATCGACAGGTTGATGTCCTTCAGCGCGTGGAACTTGTCGTAATGGAAGTCAAGCCCACGAACCTCAGCACGCACCGTCGCATCGTGCGCGGGGGTTGAGGTGCGTTCGGCCACGGGAACCGGAATTGAGATGGTCGAGTGATTCATGTTGTCTCCGTGGATCACCGCAGGCGGCGGCGAAGGCGGTAACGCAGCCAGATTGCAAAGCCGTTCATCAGCAGGGTCATACCCAGCAGCACCAGCCCGGCGGCAGCTGCATTCACGTGAAAGCCAGCCTGCGGTCGCGACACCCAGTTGAACATCTGGATGGGCATCACGGTGAAGGGGGAGCTGAGCCATTCAAAACTGATGAAGGGAGCAGATGCCTGGATTGGTGATGGCGGCAGGAAGGCAATGAAGGTCAGTGCGCCGATGGTGATGATCGGCGCGGTTTCGCCAATGGCCCGCGACATGCCCACGATGGCGCCAGTCAGGATTCCCGGACGCGCGGCGGGAAGTAGAAAGATGCTGACGGTCTGCCACTGATCTGCCCCCAGCCCGAAAGCAGCTTCGCGGATGTCTTGAGGAATGGCGCGCAGTGACTCGCGGGTCGCGACAATGATGATGGGCAGGATCAGCAGAGCAAGCGTCATGCCCGCGACCAGGATCGTTTGGCCGAGCCCGAACATTTGGACGAAGAGGCCCAGTGCCAGCAGTCCGAAAATGATCGAAGGAACGCCAGCAAGGTTGGTGACATTGACCTCAATAAAGTCGGTGACCCAGTGCTTCGGGGCGTATTCCTCAAGATAGACGCCTGCGGCGACCCCCACCGGCACGGCAAGGACCCCGGTCACCAGCATGACAAGGCAAGTACCGATCCAAGCCGAGAGAATACCGGCAGACTCAGGTCGGCGAGAGGGGAAGTTGGTGAAAAAGTCTGGAGTGAGTCTGGCCGCGCCGTCGACTACGAAGTCGGCTACAAGCGCCATCAGAATGGTCAGGGTCAGGAACAGTACCAGCAGCCCGAGCACGGTGAAGCACAAGTCTGAAACTCGTGCGCGCCGTGTAATTGCAGCATCGTCAAGGCCCATGGGCTCGATGTGGTCGCGCATCAGTAGGCCTCCCGGTAGCGCTTGCGGAGCCAGAAGGCGAAGAGGTTGAAACTGAACGTAAGTGCGAAAAGCGTCAGTCCGGCGGCGAAGATGGTCTGATAGGCAATCGACTCATGTGGAAGATCGCCCATGCTCAACTGCACGATGTATGAGGTGATAGTTGCTGCACCCTCGAGCGGATTGGTCGCTATCCTGGCCTGCTGGCCGGCAGCGATAGCCACTACCATAGTCTCGCCGACCGCGCGCGACATTCCGAGCAGGTAAGCGGCGGTGACGCCCGAGAGCGCAGCTGGCGTCACCACCTTCAATCCGGTCTGAAGGCGGGTGAATCCGAGTGCGTATGCCCCCTCACGCAGCGAATCAGGCACGGCGCGCATAGCGTCTTCGCTCATGGATACGATGTAGGGCAAGATCATGATGCCGATGACCACCCCAGACACGAGCAGGTTGAAGCGTGCCAGACCCGGGATGAAGGATTGAAAGATGGGCGTCAAGAACAGCAGAGCGAAGTACCCGAAAGCGACCGTTGGTACGCCTGCAATGAGCTCAAGGAACGGCTTTACCGCTTCACGGAGCCTGGGCTTGGCGAACTCGCTGAGATACAACGCGAGAATCGTGCCGGCAGGCACGGCAACAACCAGGGCAATGGCCGTGGTCATCAGCGTACCCGACAGTAGTGTCATGATCCCGAAGTGCTTCTCTTCGAAGACGGGCGTCCACTGCGTATCGGTCAGGAAGTCCACGACGGACACCTGGGTGAAGAACTTCAAGCTCTCACTGAGTAGGACGTAGAGGATGCCGAAGGTGACCAGAACTGATAGCGCCGCTGCGACGAACAGTACCAGGCGAATGCCTGTGTCGATGGCATGGCGGCGGCGCAGAAATGCGTCGCTTGGCTGAAGCGGGACAGGACCCACATCGAGGAAGGAACTACTACTTTTCATCAGACGGCCTCAGCCGGCGCGCACATCGCTGTGCGCGCCGACCATGATTGTCAGTAAACCAGCTTCTCTTTCAGCAGCTCGTCGATGGAAACGCCAATCTTCGAGCCAGTGAAGCCGGTGCCAATCTCCCGTTTTGCAAAGCGCTCGCGCATTGCGGCCAACGCGTTCTCCGGTAGCGGTACATAGCCCACCTCCTGCACCAATCCTTCGGAGTGCTTGGAGTCCAGATAGAACTCGACAAAGCGCGCGACTTCGGGCTTGGTTTCGGCGGCCTTCTTGCTTACGTAGATGAAGATCGGGCGCGACAGAGGCTGATACTGGCCAGAGCGTGCGGTTTCCACGCTGGGCGCGACCGCTTGGGCTGCGGCGTTGGTCTTGATGCCTACTGCCTTGAGCTTGCCGGCGTTTTCCTCGTAGTAGGCCAGACCGAAGAACCCCAGTGCATTGGCATCACCCGAGACTCCCTGCACCAGCACGTTGTCGTCCTCGGAGGCCGTGTAATCGCCGCGACTGGAGTGCTCCTTGCCAACGATGGCGGCGGTGAAATAGTCGTAGGTTCCCGAATCGGTACCTGCACCGTAGAGGACCAGCGGCTTGTCCGGGAAGCTCGGACGAATCTGGTTCCAGTTGGTGATCTTGCCCTGTGCTTCAGGCACCCACATGGCCTTCAGTTCGTCGACGGTGAGGTCATTGGCCCAGGTGTTCTGTGGGTTGACCACGACTGTCAAAGCGTCTATCGCGACTGGAAGCTCGATGTACTCCACGCCAGCGGCCTTGCAGGCTTCCTTCTCCTCACCCTTGATCGGGCGCGACGCATTGGAGATGTCGGTTTCACCGCGACAGAACTTCTTGAAGCCGCCACCGGTTCCTGACATGCCGACCGTTACGTTGATGCCGGCATTTTCTTTCTGGAACTCTTCGGCCATCGCTTCGGTGACGGGAAACACGGTCGACGAACCGTCCGTGCTCACCATGCCGCTGATCTCGGCTGTTTTGCCCGCCGCGGAATTGCCGTTCTGCTCCGAAGCGGCCGGCGTATTGGAGGGCGAGCACGCGACGATGGAGAGCGTGGCTGCCGCAAGAAGAGTGAGACGTAGATACATTGAGAATCTCCTATGTTCGGATGTTCTTGGGTGCTATTGGTATTTGCCCACCGAGCTCCCCAGCTGGATGGGGCAGGACTATTTGAAAAGTCTGGGCGGAGCCGGCACCTCCGCCACACAGTCGCAGGCAGGATCGGTCGGGTGCGGCTGAAGGCACAGCTCAGACCGTCCGCCGCAGCAGTCGTCGAGCAGGAATCCCAACAGCCCATGCATTCCGTCCAGGCAGGCGCGGTAGCGCACGAACCGCCCTTCGCGGGTTCCGCAGATCAACCCGCCGCGACTAAGCACTGCTAAGTGGTTGGAAAGCGTGTTGTGGCGCATCCCCATCATGTCGGTCAGGACTCCGGCCGTGAGGCCTTCCGGCTCGTGGTTCACCAGCGTGCGGAAAATCACCAGGCGCGCCCCATTGCTGAGTGCCGAAAGGGCATCCAATGCGTGGTCGATGGACATCGACGCGCTCAAGGAGCGTCGCTCGAAGTAATCGAAGTCCAGAACACGTTGGGGTTGGGCCATGGAGATTCTCCCGTTGCATATGTCGATATGTCGAGATATGTCGACAGATTGAGATGCTCCCCCTTCTGTATGACAACCTGATGACAGGTGGCTATTCAGATGACGATTCAAGAGGCCTCCAAAGCAAAAGTCCCGCCAGAGCGGGACTTTGTTGGGATACTGGCACCCCAGCGGATGTTCTTTGCCGACTAGCCACACGCAGCTGCGCAACAGGCTGTAACTTGTCTCACTACCTCCCGCGCATAACGGGTCACGCCGATCAGCGTGGCTGACGCGGCACCATTCCAGTCGCCATAGCCCAGCAGCCAGACCGATGCCTCTGCGATCGAACGAACCTTGGTGTCATCCACGTCGATCCGACCTTGGGCGTTGACCAGACCCAGTCCTTCCAGGTGCGACAAGGCCGGCCGGAAGCCGGTGCACCAGATCACCGCGTCGAAGTTGCGTTCGCTGCCATCTGCCCACTGCATGCCGGTGGCGGTGAAACGGACGGGTGGCGTCATGGAAACCAGTACACCGCGGCGCCGTGCGTCCACCACCGGCGGCACCATGACGATGTCGCCAAAACCACCCTCTGGAACATCCGGCTCGCGTCCTTCCTGCTGAGCCCTCCACTTCTCGGTTGCGCGTGCGAATAGAACGCGCCCGTCCACATCGTCGGCGAGAAAGGCTGGCTCCCGCTGGGTGATCCAGGTGGTCTCGGCCACCTTGGATACCTCGGCCAGAATCTGTGCGCCTGAGTTGCCGCCACCGATGATGGCCACGCGCGTTCCGACGAAGGGTTCGGGATGGCTGTAGTGGGCCGAGTGCAGCTGCACACCGCCGAATGCGTCCAAACCTTCATAGCCGGGCGTGTAGGGACGCCGCCAGGTACCTGTGGCGCTAATCACTGCGCGTGTGTGCCACTGTCGGCCGTCATCTGCTTCCACCAGCAGCCGTTTCCCCGAACGGCTGATGCGTTCCACCTGCACGGGACGGATGACCGGCAGCGCATATTTGTGCTCGTAGCACGCGAGGTAGTCCAGTACTTCCGCCTGCGACGGGTACGGTTCCCGAGTGGCAGGCATCGGCCAACCGGGAATCGAGCTCCAGCCCGCCGGCGAGAACAGATGCAAGGATTCCCACGCATGCTGCCACGCCCCGCCAGGAGACGTTTCGGCATCAAGAATCACATAGGACAGCCCGCTGCGACGCAGGAAGTAACCGGCCGCCAGCCCGGCCTGACCGCCTCCAATTACCACCACATCGATGCTGTCCATCTGGACTTCCTCGCGCTGCAGCACTCAGGCGGCGTTCTTGTGCTGCTGGTCGGAGATATTGAGTGCATCCAAGTAACGCTCGGCGTCCAGCGCGGCCATGCAGCCGAAGCCGGCCGAGGTGATCGCTTGGCGGTAGTGCTGGTCGGCCACATCGCCGGCGGCGAACACGCCTTCCACCGAGGTCTGGGTCGCATTGCCGCCAAGGCCCGAGCGGATGTCCAGGTAGCCGTTGTTCATCGCCAACTGGCCGTCGAACAGCTGGGTGTTCGGGTGGTGGCCGATGGCCACGAAGAACCCGTGTGCATCGAGGTCGCGGGTACTGCCGTCTAGGGTCGACTTCACGCGCACGCCGGTCACGCCGGCCTCGTTGCCCAGCACTTCCTCCACCTGGTGGTGCCAGACGGTTTCGATCTTGCCGGCTTCAACCTTGGCGAATAGCTTGTCCTGCATGATCTTTTCCGCCTTCAGGGTGTCGCGGCGATGGATCAGGTAGACCTTGCGGGCGATGTTGGACAGGTACAGCGCTTCTTCCACGGCGGTGTTGCCGCCGCCCACCACTACCACGTCCTGGTCACGGTAGAAGAAGCCGTCGCAGGTGGCGCAGGCGGAAACGCCGCGGCCCTTGAATTGATCTTCGGTCGGGATGCCCAGGTACTTGGCGGTGGCGCCAGTGGCGATGATCAGCGCGTCGCAGGTGTACTCGGCGCTGTCGCCGATCAGCCTGAACGGGCGCTGGGACAGGTCGGCAGTGTGGATGTGGTCGAAGATGACCTCGGTCTTGAAGCGCTCGGCATGCGCCTGCATGCGAGTCATCAGGTCCGGGCCCATCAGCCCATGGGCATCACCCGGCCAGTTGTCCACTTCCGTGGTGGTCATCAGCTGCCCCCCCTGTTGCAGGCCGGTGATCACCACCGGCTTGAGGTTGGCGCGGGCGGCGTAGACGGCGGCGGTCCAGCCGGCCGGGCCGGAACCAAGGATCAGCAATGGAATGTGTCGGGTGGTGCTCATGGCTCAGCGGCTCCGTGCATCGGCAGGAAAGTAGCGTTTGCCCAGCCGCAAGGCGACGTGGACCAGCAGGATCAGCACCGGCACTTCCACGAGTGGGCCGATGACAGCGGCGAATGCGACCGGCGAGGCCAGGCCGAAAGCCGCGATGGCCACGGCGATCGCCAGTTCGAAGTTGTTGCCTGCTGCAGTGAACGCGATCGCGGTGGTGCGGGGGTAGTCTTTGGCGATCAGCTTGCCCATGAAGAAGCTGATGACGAACTGGATGATGAAGTACAGCGTCAGCGGAATCGCGATGCGTACTGCGTCCATCGGAATTCGCAGCACGTCGCCGCCCTTCAGACTGAACATCGCCACGATAGTAAACAGCAATGCGGCAAGGGTTATCGGACTGATTGCAGGCAGGAATTTCTCTTCATACCAGCGCACACCCTTACGCGCCTTCAGCCATCGACTGGTGAGGAAACCGGCCAGGAACGGGATGCCAAGGTAGATCAGAACAGCCTCGGCGATGGTCCAGAAACTAACATCGATGACGCTGCCCTGCAGACCGAACACCGGCGGCAACCAAGACAGGAAGAACCACGCGTAGAGGCTGAACAGCGCGATCTGGAAGATCGAGTTGAATGCCACCAGTCCAGCAACATACTGGGCGTCGCCACGGGCGAGTTGGTTCCACACCAGCACCATCGCGATGCAGCGGGCCAGCCCGATCAGGATCAGGCCGGTCATGTATTCGGGGTAGTCGCGCAGGAACAGCACGGCCAGGCCGAACATCAGGAACGGGCCGATGATCCAGTTCTGCAGCAGCGAGAGCATCAACACGCGCTTGTCAGCGAAAACCCGCGGCAGTTCTTCGTACTTCACCTTGGCCAGCGGCGGATACATCATCAGGATCAGGCCGATTGCGATCGGGATGTTGGTCGACCCTATGGAGAGGCTGTTCAACGCGCTGGGCGCGCCCTCGAACAACGCCCCCAGGCCGACGCCCAGCGCCATGGCGGCGAAGATCCAGAGCGTGAGGTACCGGTCCAGGAAGGACAGGCGGGAGGTATCAGTGGTCATGGCATTTTCCGGAAAGACGGTCAGTTGATCTGCGCGATCGGCTCGAGCTGGGCCTTGAGCGCGTCGCGGTCGTCCCATGCGTTGTCGGGGATGTCGAGGAAAGCCTTCAGGCGCGCCTTGATGATCTGATGCGCGCGATCGAAGGCTTCGGCCTTCTGTTCGTCCGAGCCTTCAACACCGGCCGGATCGAACAGGCCCCAATGCACCCGCACAAAGTCGCCAAACACCACCGGGCAAGCCTCGGCCGCCGCGCTGTCGCAGACGGTGACGATCAGATCCATCGGGGCGGCATCAGCTTCGGCGAACTCGTCCCACGACTTGCTGCGCAGGCCGTCCACCGGGAAGCCCTCGCGCTGCAGCTGGGCGATCGCGAACGGGTTGACACGACCGGCTGGTTGGCTGCCCGCGCTGAAGGACTCGTAGCGGCCTTCGCCCCATTTTTTCAGGGTCGATTCGGCCAACACGCTCCGAGCGGAATTACCGGTACACAAGAACAAGACGCGACGGGTCATTTGAGCGATCTCTAAGGTAGGGTTGGTCAGCAGCCAGCGGGGCGTTCGCAGGACTGTTCGTCGGCACAGCAGTTTTCGGTGAGGTAGGCCAGCAGCTCGTTCATCGCCACAAACTCGGCCCGGTAGCAGATGGTCCGGCCACGTTGCTCGGCGCTGATCAGGCCGGCAGCCAGCAGTTCCTTCAGATGGAAGGAAAGTGTGGCGCCAGGCAAGGCGAGCGCTTGGGCGATGTCGCCGGCCAGCTTGCCGCCGCTGCCGGCCTGCACCAGCAGGCGGAAGATCGACAGGCGGGTGGCATGGCCCAGGGCAGCAAGAGCGTGGGTTGCGTTTTTATGTTCCATGATTCTAGAATATTCGAATCGAATTGGCAGGACAACCCCCATGCAGCAGATTCCCAACGTGGTTCCGGGCGCCTTGGACATTCCTACGGCCGCCAAGCTCAGTGATCCGGGCGAGCAGCAGCATCGCCCGCGCATCCTGATCTTGTACGGGTCGCTGCGCCCGCAGTCGTTCAGCCGCAAGCTGGCGCTGGAGGCGCAGCGGCTACTGGAACAGCTCGGAGCGGAAACCCGCTTGTTCGACCCGCATGAGCTGCCGATGCTGGACTCGGTGCCAGCTACCCACCCCAAGGTTCAGGAGCTGCGCCAGGCCTCACTGTGGTCCGAAGGCCACGTGTGGGTCAGCCCCGAACGCCACGGCACCCTTACCGCTGTATTCAAGAACCAGATCGACTGGCTGCCGCTGGAAGAAGGCAGCGTTCGACCCACCCAAGGCCGCACGCTGGCAGTGATGCAGGTCTGCGGCGGCTCGCAGTCCTTCAACGTGGTCAACACGCTGCGCGTGCTCGGCCGCTGGATGCGGATGGTGACGATCCCCAACCAATCGTCGGTCGCCAAAGCCTGGCAGGAGTTCGATGACGACGGGCGTATGAAGCCATCGGCGTACTACGATCGGGTGGTGGACGTGATGGAGGAACTGGTCAAGTTCACTCTGCTGGTGCGCGGGCGCAGCGACTACCTGGTGGATCGCTACAGCGAGCGCAAGGGCGCTGTTGAAGCGGCGGCGCTGGCAGCCGCCGCAGGCGTGCTGGAAGCCGCGTTGAACCAAGAGGAAAGCGCATGAACGCTGTCATTTACCACAATCCGAAGTGCGGCACCTCGCGGAACACTCTCGCCTTGATTCGACACGCCGGGATTGAGCCCGAGGTGATTGATTACCTGACCAACCCGCCTAGCCGAGTGCGTCTTATCGAGCTGATTTCCGGAGCTGGCTTGAAGGTGCGTGATGCGATCCGGCAGAAGGGCACGCCGCATGACGAGCTGGGGCTGGGCGATGCCGCACTCAGCGACGATGCCTTGCTCGATGCCATGCTAGCGCACCCGATACTGATCAATCGCCCATTCGTGCAAACGGAGGCGGGTATCCGTCTTTGCCGGCCATCAGAAGTCGTACTCGACATCCTTCCAGCGGTGGACAGGCCGTTTACCAAGGAAGATGGTGAGGTGGTGATCGATCAGGAGGGAAGGCGCGTGGTCTGACAGTTCACTCGGCGTAACACCTTGGGATCATATGCCGTGCCTGGCGCTAGCGGTAGCAAATATGAGCGAGACGCACACCTTCCTATGCTCTGCTCCGCTCGCCAACACTTCGCTCTAGACTTACAATATCGATTCTCTAACCTGATGATCCACCAGCGATGACTCCACCCTGACGCCTGATTGAAGAGCGATCCAGACAGTAACGTCTGGAAAGGGTGCCTGTTTCCTTCGTTTGGCGCGTACTGCCGTGCGCGGAGATCATTTTCTATGTCTGCAATCTATCCCCTGCGCCAGCAATGGCTCGGCAATATCCGTGGCGACTTACTGTCCGGCATCGTCGTTGCACTGGCCCTGATTCCCGAGGCCATCGCGTTTTCCATCATCGCCGGCGTCGACCCCAAAGTGGGCTTGTATGCCTCGTTCTGCATCGCAGTCATCACCGCCATCGCCGGTGGTCGCCCTGGCATGATCTCGGCCGCGACCGGCGCCATGGCCTTGTTGATGGTCACCCTGGTCAAGGATCATGGCATCCAGTACTTGTTCGCGGCGACGATCTTGGCAGGCGTGCTGCAAATGATTGCCGGTGCTATGCGACTGGGCTCGCTGATGCGCTTTGTATCACGCTCGGTGGTCACCGGCTTTGTCAACGCACTGGCTATCTTGATCTTCCTTGCACAGCTACCCGAGCTGATCGGAATGCCTTGGCCGGTCTACGCGATCTGTGCTGTGGGTTTGGCAATCATCTATCTATTGCCGCTGCTGACCAAGGCGATTCCTTCGCCCTTGGTGGCCATCGTCGTCTTGACAGCTGCCTCCATGTACTTCGGGTTTGAGGTGCGCACCGTCGGCGACATGGGCGAACTGCCGGACAGCCTTCCGGTATTTCTGATCCCCAACGTGCCGCTGACCTGGGAAACGCTGCAGATTCTGCTGCCGGTGTCGGCGACGTTGGCGGTGGTAGGCCTGCTGGAGTCGCTGATGACGGCGCAGATCGTGGAAGACATGACCGAGACGCCGAGCCAGAAGAATCGCGAATGTGCAGGCCAAGGGTTAGCCAACACCGTCACCGGGTTCTTCGGGGGCATGGCTGGCTGCGCCATGATCGGCCAGTCGGTGATCAATATCACATCGGGTGGCCGGGGCCGGCTTTCCTGCCTGGTCGCCGGCGTGGTCCTGCTTTTGCTGGTGGTGTACGGCTCGGGCCTGGTGAGTCAGATTCCGATGGCAGCATTGGTGGCGGTGATGATCATGGTCAGCATCGGTACCTTTAGCTGGCGCTCGCTGCGTGAGTTGGCCATCCATCCGAAGAGCTCGTCAGTGGTGATGATTGGCACCGTGATAGTCACCGTGGCTACACACGACCTGGCCAAGGGCGTCCTGACAGGCGTCGTCCTGTCAGCAGTGTTCTTCACCCGGAAGGTTGGCAAAATGCTCACCATCGAGATGACCCAGGTAGACGCAGAGTCAAGCGTCTATGTGGTCAAGGGACAGGTGTTCTTCGCCTCCGCTGGCCAGTTCGTGAGCAGCTTCAACTATCTAGATGTTCCCAAGGACGTCATCATCGATCTGAAAGATGCGCACTTCTGGGATCTGACCGCCGTGGACGCTCTGGACCGGGTGGTAATGAAGCTGCGTGAGCATGGCGCGATTGTCGAGGTCTATGGTCTCAACGACGCGAGTGAGACGCTGGTCGATCGCTTAGGCAAGCATCGAACGCCGGGCGCCACGCTATCGTCTGGCCATTGACCGGCAAATAGGTGGGTGCCGCTAGGCACCCACCTAGAACCTTGTGAGGCGCGGCGTCAACTTTTAGCAGCGACGACTAAGTCTCCACCTACGTGCCTGCGTAATATCAATGGCTTAGCGCAAATCTGGCCTTGTTCGTAATGATTCCCTGCCGAACCTCAGGTTGCCCTGCCTTAGTCAGCGATAGCGCTGGTCCGGCCCCAGCACAAGACCCTGATTCGTGCGACAGCAAGGTTCTTAGCTTTCGAGGCAGCGAATTTTTGATGTGCCCTGAACCCTCGCGAAGATCCACTATGGAGACGCCGTCGATTTCTGGATCCAGACCTAAGAAGCCCTCGAGTTCTGGATCCACAGGCAACTCGTCCTTGAGTTCCTGACTGCGCACCTGAGTGGTCAAGCTCCGCCCGGGTGAAGGCTCTGCGCCCAGTACTCTAGGAACTCCTCTTGAGCAATCGTTTCGATTGCGCCTGGCCTGGCATGCCGCACCATGTGGATGGCATCCGATGCCCGCTTGGCCTCGCCAGACTGCAGCAAAAGCATGGCAGCGACCGTTCCCGCGCGTCCCAACCCCCCCTTGCAGTGGACCACGATCCTTTGACCGCTCAGCATGTCAGCGACGAGCTCAGCACTTAGCTGTAGCCAATCTTTGAGGAGTCTGTCGTCTGGTGCGGCTCCATCAGTGATTGGCAGTCCATGCCAAGAGATGCCCTTCCCCGCCACTATCGCCGGTAAGCTCTCGATTCGAAGGTCCTTGAGCTCCCAAGGCTCAAGCAAGGTGACTAGGTGAGTGGCACCCCAGTCCTGAATAGCCGAGACGTCCACATCTAGGTCTCTCGCCCATGCTCCAGTCATGGCGACTTCCTGGTACTTGCCTGGCGCAAATGTCACCCCTATGCCGCCTCCATGGGCTCCAACAGGCAACTCTGCAATCAGTAACGGGTGGCTAGCGCTGGTGCGCATCATTTCGGCTCTCCCAACATGCGGTAACGTTCTGCGTCGTGCGCCGGGGCGCTCCCCGCTCATTCGCTGCACGGCTAGGATATCGGATGTTCAGATATCGTTGAACTGGAGAGAACACCTAAGGGTCAATATCGGAAAGTCAGATAGACAGTCTGTGGGCAGGTTGATATCCTGACAACTGGTATCGCGATTTGAGGGCTGTGTGGCCTATGTCGTTAGCCAACCGACCCTCATCGCGCCCTGGCCAGAACTGGACAATTTCGTTCGTTCAATAGGTCCCTTTCTTGCGTGCGCGTGGTGCGCGCTAGAGCGCTCAAGAACGGCTAGTTCGCCGGTAGCTGCTGAGGGGTTGGCCTCGCAGGCACTTGACACGCTTGCGACGCTGCGCGTCCTCCATCGCGAACCAGTCGAATGTTCTCGGCTTGCCGCAAGATCTCTGTATGAGCCCCTGGCTTGGTCCTACAAATCTCCGTGGTCTCGCAGTGACTTGAACCTTGAGTCGGCATTGACCCGGTCGCTCACCCAGTGGGCGGCTGAGTGCACGCCCAGTGCGAGGCGGAATCTCGGAATTTCACTGGCATCCACCGAAGCTCGAGCGTACTTGGCAAACCTTCTGCGGAAGCATCGGTTGGACCCGAAGCTAGGCGACGGGCTTCAGTCGATTGGATCGCCTGAATGGAATGCGCTCAGCTTGGGGCGTAAGCGCTACGTGCTGTGGGCGAGCATGCGAAATTCTGCCTCGGAGTTCATACAAAGCGGTTTGGATGAGCATGCCGCGAGGCGAGCACTTGATCGCGAGATAAAACGCAGATGCATCTGGTTAGCTGGACGCGAGCAAGCTGGAACCCTCGCCCGGAAGGATTTTTGCTTCTTGCCTGGTCAGGGTTGGCGTCAGCCGTTGATCCTGGACGTTGCAATGGAGACTTTCCTGCCGCTGGGCATGGCGTACTGGCTGGAACCTAGCGGCAGTTGGCAGCTTTAGCTTCTAGTCTGAGTAGACCGACCAGCTGCCACGGGTCCATGAGATGGTTTGAGGGGGCTCAGGACTCTATCGCGGTAAACGCCCCCCCAGGTCTATATCGACGGTTCTCCAACGAAGCGCTGGACCTTGGTTGACCGGCGAGCCTGTGGCCCATTGGACGCTGGCCAAGAGATGGCCCTCTAGTACTCGTTCAGTCGCTTACGGATTGCCTCGATGGCATCGTCCAGTCCCGCGTCGTCCTCGGGGTAAGGAGAACAAAACAGTTGAACCGGGACCCAGCAATGTTCCTGTCCCGGTTGTACATAGGGGGCGTAATCATCTAGTAGCCATGCAGAGCCGATGGGCTGGGAAACGTTGGCAAGATCCTTCGTCGGCCCAGTCCAGTCTATGTATGGCAAGCGGGCAAACCAACCCGGGGCCGCTCCTTCGCAAGCCAATAGGTCGGCAATCTCGCGAAATCTAGGCTCCGGAACTGTGGTGAAGATGACTAGACCCTCAAAGAGCGACTTTGCCGACTCCAGAAATTCGTAGAGGCCCGGGCGCGGGATCTGGCTTACAGCGTTGGAAATCAGCGTTCCTTCTAAGTCCAAGGCGAGGATGGACGGGCGCATTGTGTAATGGTCCTCTTTGGCGGGGGTGAACGTCGGTACCGCTACCAAGCCCCGCCGGAGGGTGATCCGCCGGCGGGGCTTGGTAGCATCAGACATCTTCGAACTCGCTCGCTTGCTTGAGTTGGTTCTCAAGGAAATCAATGCGCTTCTGAAGATCGGCACTTAGATAGGCTTTGTCCGTAAAGTCCATTGCTGTCTCAGGGATCATCTCCAGCTCGACGCGTGTGGATGTAGCTTGACGAATTGCCAAGGTGGTCCAGGCCTTATCGCCCTTGACGAATCCGACAGTGAATCGAGCCGTAACATGGTGTTCGGGCTTGAGGCCTTCGATGGAACGGAAATCGCTGCGCACCTTCGACGTGGCTACAGGCTGTACATCGCCATTGATGTACAGCGCCGCATTCCAGCTCGCTTCGCTCAATGGCAGTGTTGAGCGGTTGATGATGCGGGCGGTGATGACTGGCTTGGGCCCAAAGAAGCTGTTTTCCATCCGGAACTCTGGATCAACCGCACTGACCCTCTTTAGCTCGGCGATAGTAGGAAGTTGATCGTTGGCCTCCTGTCGTAGCGCTTCTATCTCCTTGGGATTGCTATCCCTGATGTGCTTAACCTGCCCTCTCACCACCTGCCTTACGGAAGCGTTTGGGTAGGTCTGGTTCAGTTTTTCAAGAAGGTCGGCAGGGATTCGTGAGAAAAACAGCCGAATCGTCTCTAACACCATGATTCAACGAGGAAACACCCCTCGACGTCAGGCAGTTCGTGGATTACAGACCTAGGCTTGATTGAACCAGAAGCCGCGTGACACAGGCATTCCTGGAGTACTGCTCAGGCACGCGTGCCCTTCTTGAATATTGGATTCAAGAGTTTCCACGCTCCTGACCCAACGGAAACCTTCAAGAAGGCTCTGACCGTCGCCTGATCCATTGCAGTAGTTCCTCGTGCGGGATCGTACGTCCAGCGTCGACGTCGGCCATACCCTCGCGGGTCCGCCGTTCCTTCTCTTCCTCGGTCAATCCCGGAAGGAGTGCTAGTAGCTTATCTTCAGGGCTCATAGGCCGATGAGCTGTGCTCAAGTTGGCTTGATTCTCGTGAAAAAATATGGGCAGGATCTGGGGATCATCCAAGCCCGCCGGCAAAGGCAGCGATACGTCGTGGACCGCCAAGTCGATGATGACGTCCAAATCTGAGCATAAGGGCTGTATGGCGGTGGTCACCAGACGAGCCGCCCGCTCGGCGAAAGCCAGGTCCACCACCAGCCAGATCAACAGACCGGGAGGCTGTTCGACGCCCCCTGACGAGTGAGTTTCCAGGAGATAGGCCGACGAGACGAAGTCGGCGTGCTCAAGGCTGCCGCTGATGGCCGGAGCGAGCCAAGCCGGCGCGGCCTGGGCAGGTCTCACCGCGAACTCCGCCGGCGCCAGACGTTCCACCCTGGCCAGAAAGCCCGTATCCAACAATGTCGCAACCTCTTCCGGGTACAGGACAACGCCGCCGTAGTTGGGATTGAGCATCAACGTCGCGCCGCGAGTACCGGTTAGCAGCTCACGGCCTGAAACTCCCAGAATTCTGACAGCAGACGAGCTGGCCGCCTGCGCCTTGTCGAGCGAGGTAAAGAAAGGGATCGCATCGAAACCGTCAGGATGGCGGAACTGGACCAGCCGCAGTGTCTGCGCGTCGTCCGAGATGGGCGCATGCACGTACACGATCGCATCCATCAGTCGCTTGAAGAATGCGCGTTCCTCGGCCGCACTGTCGCGGGCCCGTTCAAAGGAAGCCTCCAGCGCTGTCTCCGCAGACGTAGTCCCTCTTCCACGCGGCCTGCTCGGTTGCTTCATGGTCAGATGCGATGAGGGCCGAGCGGGTACCCGGAGAACCAATCCGCCTCGATCTCGCTGCTCAGGTAGGGTCGTACGAAGGCCGACTGGGTCAGCGCTCGCAGCCGCTCTTCGTGCTCAGCAATCGCCTCGATGTCGCTGACGGTTGGATAGTGCCGCAGCAGTCGATATGCCTCTTGCCGCACCTCTTTAGGCACGGCTTGGCTGGCCGCTAGCTGCCTGAGGAACGCGCCCGCCTGCAGCACATTGCGGGTGCGCTCAGATGGCATCGTCATGACATCAAGAATGACTAGCACTAAGGAATGCTTAGCTTATCGCGTTTGTGGCCGGCCAGGGCACGGTGCAACTACAGACCTTGCGATTCCTGTATTAATGTAATATAATCAATAACTTAATTCGCATAAGTGAGCGTTATGTCCATGGAGTGAGGGCCAATAGGAACGAGCAGGTAGCCTGAGCCTTCCCATGATGGGAAGGTCAACAACGCGGGACGGATTACCACTCAACTTGCCTGTCGTTTGACCTTCCCACCGTGGGAAGGCTCATCGTCACGCCGTCGGCAAACCGCCGATGCTTTTGGAGGGTTGTCCATGAATCTCGTTGTTGAAGGTATGACCTGTGGTCACTGTGTCCGAACGGTCACCCAAGCCATTCAGGCCCTTGACCCCCACGCCCAGGTGGACGTCGATCTGGGCAGTGGCGTGGTCAAGATCGAGGGCCTGCTTGCCGTAGAACAGGCGGTTGAGGCTATCCAGCGGCAAGGCTATGTGATCGCTGCGGTGCTCCCTTCTGAGGCTGGTACGCCGGCCGCCCCGGCCGTCGCATCCTCCTGCTGCGGCGGATGCCACCGCTGAGTCCGCGCGAGGGCTTGATCCTGATCAATGACAGTCGGCCCCAAGAGGGCTAGACTGGCCATCATGAGAGCTCGCACGTCCCCTGCCCTGATCTGCCCAGCGTCCGCAGGCGCTGCTTCGGGCGTGCGGGAGCTGTCATGGTGAGGCTGCTGAGGCGATGGCGGCGACCCCGTTCTCGTGCCCGACTGGCATGGCTGGGACTGTGGGCGCTGCTGCTGCAGCAACTCGCGCTGGTGGCTTACGCCTGTCCGCTGGAATCGGTGGAAGCTGGACAAGCGACCCTGATGGTCGGTTGCGAAGAGATGTCCACGCCGGATCCCGATGCTCCGGCGTTGTGCGACCAGCATTGCCAGCGCGATCACATCGCCACGGCCGATGCGAAGGCCCCTCAAGTGCCTTACCAGCCCGCGCTGGCCGCCTTCGCGCTGGTGCAGGCTCTGTTGCCACCGGTACACGCGCAGTTGTATCGGGATGTTCCGGTGTGCGTGTCCGATCCGCCTCCCCTGCAGCGCTTCTGTAGCCTGCTGATTTAAGCCCCCTCCTGGATTGACCCGTGCTCGTGCTGCATGCGTTGCAGCGCGCTCGTTGTCGTTTCCCGGAGGTCTTATGGAGATGTCTTTCTTCTTGCGTGCAAGGCGCAAGATGGCGTGTGGGTTCGTGTTTGCCCTGGCGCTCAGTGGTCCTGTGCTGGCGGCATCGCCCGCTATCCCGATCAGCTACACAGAAGCCCTACAACGGGCGCTTGCTAACGCCCCAACCCTGCAGGTGCGCCGATCGCAGATCGATGCCAGTACCGAAGAAGCCGCGCGTGCTGGCGCGCTTCCCGACCCACGTTTGATCGTGGGGCTGGCGAACTGGCCCGTCAGCGGACCCGATGCCTTCAGCTTGCGGGCCGATGAGATGACCACCCAGCAAATCGGTCTGATGCAGGAGTTTCCTGCGCGTGCGAAACGACGTGCCGAGCACGCGTTGGCGCAAGCGACGCTGGCGCAAGCGCGCTCACTGTCGATGGCCGAACAGCAGATGGTGGCCCAAGCGGCCGCGCTGGCCTGGATCGAGCTGTGGAGTACGCAGCAAGCCGTAGATGCGTTGGAAGGTCTGCGCGAGCCGGCCCGTATAGCCGAGCGTGCGGCGCGTGCTCGCTTGGCAGGCGGCACGGCCGGGGCCAGTGATGTGCTTGCCGCCCAGGCCGCCCTACTGCAGTTGGACAATCGCCTGGAGCAGGTACATGCGGAGCACGCCGCCGCGCAGGCCGGCCTGGCGCGGTGGTTGGGTATTGCACCAGAGGCGATCTTGGCCAGTGGTGCGGCACCGGATTTTTCGCAGTTGCCATTGGAGCCCACCCAACTGCTGGCCAAACTGGACCAACACACGCCACTACTGGGCTGGGAGGCACGCGAGAGCTTAGCCCAGGCCCAGGTGGATGCGGCCGTGGCCGAAACCCGCCCGGATTGGAGTGTGGAGCTCACCTACGGACGTCGCGAGCGCGCACCCGACGGCATGGCGCGCAGCGACATGCTCATGGTGGAAGTGGGTGTGGGCCTGCCGCTGTTCCAGAAGAACCGCCAAGCACGAGGCATCGCGGCACGGCGGGCCGAGCTGGAGGCGGTGTCCGCAGAGCGCGATGAGGCCCGGCGCATCCAAGCCGAGTCGGTGCAACGCGCGATAGCGCGATGGCGCGGGTTAACCGGCCAGTTGGAGCGCCAGAACACGCAGAGCCTGCCTTTGGCGCGCGATCGTGCACGCACGGCGTTGGCCGCCTACGGCGCCGGTGCCGACCTGCAGCCGTGGCTGGAAGCGCGGCGCGATGAGATCGAATTGCACCTGGAGAACGCCCGTCTGCTGGGCGAACAGGGCCGTGCCTGGGCGGCACTGGCCTATCTGCTACCCCATGAGGAGAACACGCCATGAGCCCGACCAAGACGCGTCTCACACAGCTCGCCGTGGCCCTCGGGTTGCTGGCGCTCGGCTTTGCCGGCGGCTACGCCTGGATGACTCGAACCTCTGATACCACCCCGCCCCCCGGCACGAGCGTCGCAGATCAAGCACGCAAGGTGCTGTACTGGTACGACCCCATGGCGCCGGAGCAGCGATTCGACAAGCCGGGCAAATCTCCGTTCATGGATATGGAGTTGCTGCCCAAATACGCAGATGAGGCCATAGGGGGCGGAACGCAGATCGATCCGCGCCTGCAGCAGAACGTGGGCATACGCACTCAGGAAGTGACGGTAGAGTTACTAGGGACTGCCGTACGCGTGCCGGGCACACTGACGTGGGATCTGACCCAGGAAAGCGTGATCAGTGCGCGCATGGAAGGCTTGATCACCCACGTGCAGGTAAAGGCGCCGTTTACCGAGGTTCGTCGTGGTCAAACGCTGGCCACCGTGCAGGCCCCGGCATGGAACGCGGCCATCGCCGAAGCACATGCCCTGAGCCAAGCTCAGTCCGCGGGCGCGCGTGAGCTGCAGGGTGCGGCGCAACAACGGTTGCGTTCGTTGGGTGTTCCTTCTGGCGCCTCGGCCAGAAGTGGCGTCGTGCTTAGCGCAGACCACAGTGGTGTCGTGACCGAGATCCTGGCACGCGAGGGACAGACGGTGATGCCCGGTACGCCACTGTTCAAGATCAATGGGCTGGACACGTTGTGGCTGGAGGCCTCGGTACCCCAGGCAGCGCTGGGCACCTTGCGGCCGGGGACCTCAGTGCAGGCCACGGTCAGTGCCTGGCCGGCAGAGCGCTTTGCCGGACAGATCCAGGCGTTGCTTCCCCAGGTCGACATGGCTAGTCGCACGCAGCGGGCGCGAATTGTGCTGCGCAACCCGCAGCGTCGGCTGGTGCCGGGCATGTTCGCCGAGGTTCTGGTGCAGCCCGACGCCGAGCAGGCCCTGCCAGTCGTTCCCACGGAGGCGCTGATCGCCACCGGGCGGGACAGCCGGGTCATCGTGCAGGATCCGGACGGGAGCTTCCGGCCAGTGCGGGTGAGTGTGGGACGTAGCGTGCAAGGGCGCACGCAGATCGTGGCAGGCTTGGCCGGTGGTGAACGCGTGGTCGTCTCGGGTCAGTTCTTGCTCGACTCCGAAGCCAGTCTCTCCGGTGCGTTGGAGCGCCTGGGTGCTGCACAACCGACACGCCCTGCCAGCGCATCAGGTGTGCACGAGCGCCATGACGCCGGGCACGAACCACGCACTGTCGTGCCGTCACCGTCCAGACAGCCGGCGCCTGTCGCGCCAGACACCTCCACCTCTACGCCGCCGCGCTGCCCGGTGCAGTACTGGTATGACCCGATGGTGCCGGAGAAGCATTTCGACAAGCCGGGCAAGTCACCGTTCATGGATATGCAGTTGGTACCCAAGTTCGGCCCCGCCGCAGCCGCTGATTGCCAGGCAAGCGAGGTCATGTCCGAAGCGATGGAGGGCACACCATGATCGCGCGCCTGATCCATGCTTGCATCGCCAATCGCGTGCTGGTGCTGGTTGCCGCCGCGCTGCTGGCGGTGGTCGGTATCTGGTCGGTAAAGAACACGCCGCTGGATGCGCTGCCGGACCTGTCCGATACCCAGGTCATCATCCGCACGCAATGGGCGGGGCAAACCCCGCGCATCATCGAAGACCAGGTCACCTACCCGTTGGCCACCACGATGTTGTCCGTGCCGGGCGTGAAGGCGGTACGCGGCTTCTCCTTCTTCGGTGATTCATTCGTCTACATCCTGTTTGACGATGCCACTGATCTTTACTGGGCGCGCTCTCGAGTGCTCGAGTACTTGAGCCAGGTACGCGATCGACTTCCGCCGAATGTGAATCCGGCGCTGGGTCCTGATGCGACAGGACTGGGCTGGATCTACCAGTACGCCTTGGTGGATCGGACAGGTCAACGTGATGTGGGGCAGCTGCGTGCGTTGCAGGACTGGTTTCTTCGTTATGAGCTAAAAACCGTGCCGGACGTGGCTGAAGTAGCCAGTGTGGGCGGTGCGGTGCGCGCTTGGCAGATCCAGCCCGATCCGCAGGCGTTGGCGGCCCGTGGACTGACGGTGGCCGAGCTCATCGAGGCGGTGGATGCGGCCAACGGCGCTACCGGGGGCTCGGTGATCGAACAAGGCGAAGCCGAACTGATGGTGCGCAGCGAAGGCTACCTGCGCACACAGGAGGCGTTCGAACAGGTGCCGGTAACCGGCAACGACGGCATCCCCGTCCTGCTCGGCGAGGTGGCCACGATCAGTCGCGGGCCGGTCTTCCGTCGTGGTATCGCAGAGTTGGATGGTCAAGGTGAGGTGGCCGGCGGCGTGATCGTCCTGCGGACCGGCAAGGATGCCTTGGGGGCCATTTGGAACGTCAAAGCGCGACTGCAGGCGTTGCAATCCAGCTTGCCCGAGGGCGTGGAAGTGGTGCCGGTGTACGACCGCTCCGAGCTGATCCAGGATGCGGTACGCAACCTCACCCACAAGCTTGGCGAAGAGTTTCTGGTCGTAGCGCTGGTATGCCTGCTGTTCCTGTGGCACCTACGCTCGGCGTTGGTGGCCGTCATCACCCTGCCTTTGGGTATCCTGGCGGCCTTCATCGTGATGCACGCCCAGGGGATCTCCGCCAACTTGCTGTCATTAGGCGGCATCGCCATCGCCATTGGTGCGATGGTCGATGCAGCGGTGGTGATGATCGAAAATGCACACAAGCATCTGGAGCACTGGCGGGAGGCGCACGGCCGGGAACCTCAGGGTGAGGAGCGCTGGCAGCTGATGGCCCGCTCGGCGGCCGAGGTCGGACCGGCCCTGTTCGCCAGCTTGCTGGTCATCACCCTGTCTTTCGTGCCGGTTTTTGCCCTGCAGGCGCAGGAAGGGCGATTGTTCTCGCCTCTGGCCTACACCAAGACCTACGCGATGGCCGCCGCAGCAGGGTTGTCGGTGACCTTGATCCCCGTCTTGATGGGCTACCTGATCCGCGGCCGCATCCGCCCGGAACAGCAGAACCCCATCAATCGCATCCTGATCGCTGGCTATCGGCCCATCCTGCTGTGGGTCCTCAAACATCCCGGTGTCACCTTGCTGCTCAGCGGCCTGCTGCTAGTGCTCACCTTGATCCCCTTTAGCCGGTTGGGCAGTGAGTTCATGCCGCCCTTGGAAGAAGGCAGCCTGTTGTACATGCCCACGGCCCTGCCCGGCCTGTCCGCCGACAAGGCCCGTCAGTTGCTCCAGCTCTCGGGCCGGATGATCAAGACCGTACCGGAGGTTGAGCACGTGTTCGGCAAGGCGGGCCGTGCCGAAAGTGCGACCGATCCGGCACCGATCGAAATGTTTGAGACCACCGTGACCTTCAAGCCGCGGGATCAATGGCGCCCGGGCATGACCCCCCAGAAGCTACGCCAGGAGTTGGACGCAGCGGTCAAGATTCCCGGTCTGACCAACCTATGGGTCCCGCCCATTCGCAATCGCATCGATATGTTGGCCACCGGCATCAAGAGCCCGATTGGGATCAAGGTCTCCGGACCCGATGTGGAGCAGATCGAGCGCCTGAGCCAGCAGATCGAGCAGGTGGCCAAGACTGTGCCCGGCGTGAGTTCGGCACTGGCCGAACGCGTCACGGGTGGGCGCTATGTCGATGTACAGGTGCGCCCGGAAATCGCTGCACGTTACGGATTCACTCAAGGCCAACTCCAGCAACTGATTGCCACGGTCGTTGGCGGTGATCCAATCGGGGAAACGATCGAGGGGCGCGAACGCTATCCCATCGTCTTGCGCTACCCCCGTGGCCAGCGTGACTCGTTGCAGGCCTTGCAGGATCTGCCGCTGATCGCGCCAGGCGGTGTGCAACTGACCTTGAGCCAGGTGGCGGAGCTGTCAATCAGCCCAGGCCCGCCGATGCTCAAGAGCGATAACGGCCGGTTGGTGGGCTACATCTACGTGGATGTGGCCGATCGCGACTTGGGATCGGTGGTCCAGGACCTGCAAGCCGCGGTGCAGACCCAGGTGAGTTTGCCTGCCGGCTATGGTCTGGCGTGGTCGGGGCAGTACGAGTATCTGCAACGGGCTTTGGCACGCCTGCAATGGGTGGTGCCCGCGGCGTTGGCGATCATCTTCCTGGTCATCTGGATGGTGTTTCGCCGGCTTAGCGATGTATCCATCATCCTGCTCAGCTTGCCCTTGGCGTTGGTGGGCGGTTTCTGGTTGATCTGGGGGCTGGGCCATGCGATTTCGGTGGCCAGCATGATCGGATTCATCGCCCTGGGCGGCGTTGCGGCTGAGTTCGGCGTCATCATGCTGCTGTACCTGCGTCATGCCTGGGAGCAGCGCTTGGCCAGCGGTGCGCCGGAAGATGTGTCTACCCTGCAAGAGGCTATCTACGAAGGCGCCGTGCAACGGGTGCGCCCGAAGGCGATGACGGTAGCCGTCATCCTGGCCGGGTTGTTTCCGCTTTTCGTCGGTGCCGGTGCCGGCTCGGAGGTCATGCAACGTATCGCCGCGCCGATGCTGGGTGGCATGCTCACCGCACCGGTGCTCTCTATGGTGGTGATTCCCGCAGCGTTCTATCTAGTGCGGCGACGTGGATTGCGCGCGGCGCGGGGCGACCAATGAGAGACAGACTGAGCACTTGAGGTAAGTCCCCACAAAAAGACGCCAGTCATGGAAGAAGTCATGACTGGCGTCAAAGGGGAGAGTACCGCCTACATGCTTACTTATCAGTGCCCGGCGTGCGGGGAAATCTCAAAGCTCAGCGACGCCCGATCCGACACAAAATCCAAACCCTTTTGTGTAGAGGGCACAATGTGATTGGTGTGGATGTACCAGGTCTTGGCGGTGGTCACCTGGAAACTGGCTTGGCCTTGGGCATCGGTGCGCAGGAGCGTAGCGCTACCGTGCCCACCCTTGACCGGTGCGTCAGCACGATGACCGACGTACACGCGTAGGTTGGGCACTGGCGTGCCCTGCTGCAGCACCTGGAACGACAGCTGTTCGCCGACCTTCACGCTTCCAGGATTGCGGGCCAAGCGGATCTCCAGCGGATAGCCCAGCGAGGCAGCGAAATCGTCGGTCAGTTTTGTGCCCACCTGTCCAATGGTACGAGCATGCTTGGTATAGCTATAGGTGACCCCTTTGGGAAACTTGCTCGCATCATAGGTGGCCAGGGTATCGGGCAAGTCTTCCAACTCCAGGTACTTGCCGAACTCGCTGGCCGTACGCGTGCTGGTGGAGGCCATCGTCGAGACCCCCAGCAGATAGGTGCCCTCGCCCGCCGGATGCACGGTGAGCTGGCTCTGCTTGCCGACCTCTTTCCAACTGGCCAAGTC
This sequence comes from Stenotrophomonas sp. 85239_Sma, assembly GCF_056481725.1. Classification (NCBI taxonomy): domain Bacteria; kingdom Pseudomonadati; phylum Pseudomonadota; class Gammaproteobacteria; order Lysobacterales; family Lysobacteraceae; genus Stenotrophomonas; species Stenotrophomonas sp. 85239_Sma. The sequence continues at coordinate 2,274,212 of NZ_CM151163.1, forward strand.
CGGTGCAGCCTTAGCGCCGCCCTGACTCAGCGAAACGTCCTGTAGACGCGCTCGGGTGACTGCACCTGCACTTTCATCGAAGGTGCCATTGTTCACCAACGCTGTGTTCGCCTCGCCCGCTGCGGTGCCAGGCTTGGAGAAAGCGACAAACAGGTCGTGCGCACCGGCACTGCCGGCCACAGCGAACAGCAGTAGTGTGGCGGATAGTTGCGTGTTTCTCATGATGTGTAGCTCCTCGTGATCGTGGCTTACCAGTGGTAACCAAAGCGGACATTCCAGCGACGACCCAGCAAGTCGTACGTCATGGTGTCGGTGTCGGTGTTGGGGTTGTTCTTCACGAACGGCGCCTTCTTATCGAGCACTTTTTCAACGCCGGCGGAGATATCCCACTTCTTCTTGATGCCGTAGCTCAGTTGCAGGCTGTGGTACACCACGCTGGACACATGCGAGCCGATCGTGTCGGGCACGGCGATGATGTCGTCCGCGCTGCCGATGTACTGCGCCGAATAGACGCCGGTCCAACGGTTCTTGCCCATACGCAGTGAGCCCAAGCCACGCCACTGGGTGTAGCTACCCAAGCCGCTGGTGATCTTGCCGGCGTACTCAATGGTGGTGGCCCCGGGCGTGAGCGCCCCCAACCCACGCGGGGTGAGTCTGGAGGTCCTGGAAGCCCTGCTGGATCTGGTCATGGCCTCGGGCAAGGTACGTGTGGTCGACGTGGCGGAACTGTGTCCGCCCCTGGATCCGGATCAAGCCACCGCACGTGTGGCCGCGCGTTTGATCCACCGAATGGTCAGTGCGCAGGCTCAGTGAAGTGATATCGGCTGGCAAAAGGCAGTGAGCTAATGGGAACGCTCAGCCAGCAACTGCTTCATTTGCGCGATCTCCTGTGTCTGCGAGGTAATAATGTCCTGGCAGAGCTTCACCAACTCAGGATCCTTCAGACGATTCTCCTCACACATCAGGATGGCGCCAGCGTGGTGGGGAATCATCGAACGGATGAACTGTTTGTCAGTGACCGCTGCTTGAGTGCGAATGCCCCACCAGCAGAACAGCATGAACGCCACCGTCAGACCAGCCAGAATCAGATTGCGTCGGCGATCGGGGTACATGCTGGACATTAGCCACAGCTCGATCAGCAGCATGGGAGCGGCCATCAGGCCCGCCATGTAGAACTGGTTCACGTTGTTATAGACGTTAGCCCACTGATCGACCATTGCGTACATCAATGCGTACATGGCCACGAAAGACAGGCCCATCATCAACAACAGGCGGCCGTAATGGCCTTGATGCCCTTGTTGTGCCTGGTGGGCAGGTTGGTGTGAGGCGTGCGGTTTTGCGTGCTGGGACTGCGGGTCTTGCGCGTTTTCGTGCGTACCGTGCGAAGAGGACATAACAATCTCCGTGGGAATGGCAGAACGGCGGAAGAACCCGCGAACTGTTGGAACAGCTCCCGGGCTGAGAACACTTACATACCCTTGCCGGCAGCGAATTCCTGCGGGCTCAGCTTGCCATCTTTGTTGCTATCGAGCATGCCAAAGTGCGGCGCCAGCTTGTGCTTGGCCAGTTCTTCCTTGGACAGCGAGCCGTCCTTGTTGGCATCGAGCTTGGTGAAATCGGCATCGGCCGCCGCCGGCTTGTGCTGACCGTGGTCGGTGGTGGGCGTGGTGGTCTGGCCGCCGGCGAAGGCCGCGCCCGCCATCAGGAACAAGGCCATCATCGAGAGGGAGGCATAACGCTTCATTGCAGTACTCCTTGTGGGATATGAGCCATCAGTGACAGGAATGGCCGCGCGCAGGCTCATCGGCGCGGTCAGGGTGGGGGGTGGCAACAACGGTGGAGCCGGACAAACGCAGGGCATTGGTGACCACCGAAACCGAGCTCAGGCTCATGGCCAGGGCCGCCATCATCGGACTGAGCAAAAGGCCGAAGCTGGGATACAGCAAGCCGGCGGCGATAGGCACGCCGATGGCGTTGTAGACGAAGGCGAAGCCCAGGTTCTGCTTCATATTGGCCACCGTCAAAGACGAGATGGCACGGGCTTGCACGATGCGCCTCAAATCACCCTTGACCAGGGTGAGCTGGGCGCTGGACATGGCCACATCCGTGCCCGTCCCCATCGCGATGCCCACATCGGCTGCCGCCAGGGCCGGCGCATCGTTGATGCCATCGCCAGCCATGGCCACGCGACGACCCTGGGCTTTGAGTTGCTGGACCAGGTCGGCCTTGTCCTGCGGCTTGACGCCACCACGCACATCCTCGATGCCCAGCGTGCGCCCCACGGCCTCGGCCGTCGCCTGTGCGTCACCGGAGGCCATCACCACGTGCAGGCCATCGGCACGTAGCAGGTTCAAGGCAGGCAAGGTCGTGGCTTTGATGGGATCAGCCACCGCAATGGCGCCGGCCAACCGACCATTGACCGCCAGGAACATCACGCTAGCGCCTTCTTTCCGAAGACGCTCGGCGCTGCTTTGCAAAGGTGCTACATCGGCGCCAACCGACGCCATCAGGCTTTGGTTGCCGAGCACGACATCCTGATCGGACACGCGCCCGCGGACGCCTTCGCCGGTGAGCGAATCAAAATCTTGGGCGGCCACCAGGTTCAAGCCACGTCGCTGGGCTTCAGCCACGATGGCCTCGGCCAAGGGGTGCTCACTGCCCTGCTCCAAGCTGCCGGCCAAACAAAGGATCTGATCGGCGTCGAAGCCGGCGTTGGAGAGCGTGTCGCGAAAGGCTGGACGCCCCTCGGTCAACGTACCGGTCTTGTCCACGATCAACGTGTCGATCAGACGTAGCTGCTCGATCGCCTGAGCATCGCGGAACAGGACCCCGACCTGCGCAGCGCGGCCAGTGGCGACCATGATCGACATGGGGGTAGCCAAACCCAAGGCACACGGGCAAGCAATGATCAGAACCGATACGGCATTGAGGACGGCAAAGGTCCAGGACGGTTCGGGTCCAAACAGACCCCATCCGAAGAACGTGAGCACCGCCGTGACCAGCACGGCCAGGACAAACCAGTACGCCACCTTGTCCGCCATACGCTGCATCGGCGCGCGGGAGCGCTGGGCTTGGGCTACCAACTGCACAATCTGCGCCAGTACCGTCCCGGATCCGACTTTGTCCGCCCGGATGACTAAGGCGCCCGTCCCGTTGAGCGTGGCGCCTATAACGTGATCACCGACAGCCTTCTCCACCGGAATGGGTTCACCGGTCAGCATCGACTCATCGACACTGGCGCGGCCTTCGATGACTTCCCCATCGACCGGCACCTTCTCGCCCGGTCGTACGCGAAGCAGATCACCCACGTGCACGTGATCCAGCGCAACGTCCTCTTCGCCCCCATCGGGTTTGACGCGGCGAGCCGTCTTGGGCGCCAATCCCAGCAGGGACTTGATGGCCGCCGAGGTTTTGGAACGCGCCCGCAGTTCCAGCAGCTGTCCGAGCAGGGTGAGCGAGACGATGACCGCTGCCGCCTCGAAGTAGACCCCTACCCGTCCATGCTCGCGGAAAGAGTCCGGAAACAGGTCCGGTGCCACGGTGGCCACCACGCTGTAGCCAAACGCGGCGGCCACGCCGATGCCGATCAGCGTCCACATGTTGGGGCTGCGATTGCCGATGGACTGTAGGCAGCGCTCAAAGAAAGGCCACCCCGCCCAGAGCACCACCGGGGCGCTCAGCACGAGCTCAATCCAGGTGCGCGCCTGCGTGGACAAGCCGGGCAGACGGTGTCCCAGCATGGCCAAGACCAGGACGATCAACGTCAAAGGCAACGTCCACCAGAACCTTCGGGTGAAATCGCGTAACTCTGGATTGTCGTCCTCCTCCAGCGAGGGCATCTCCGGCTCCAGCGCCATGCCGCAGATCGGACAGGTGCCGGGACCTGGCTGACGAATCTGCGGATGCATCGGGCAGGTGTAGACCGTGGCGTGGGTACCGCTGGGTTGGGCCACCGCTGCTGGGGCGGTCACTTCAACTTGCTGGGGAGCATCGTCCGTATAGCGGACGGGATTGGTGATGACCCGTCCATCCGCAGCCTCGACAGGGGCTGCGCCTGCAGAATGGTGATGGTCATGGGACGACGGTGAGTTCATGCCGATGCTCGCTTTAGTGGGGATGGACTGCCAAGGCAGTGTGCCATTGCGGGTTACACAGCTATTCGGGGCTGAGCGTCCCGAGCACTGAAACAACAATCAGGATCAAGATGGCCAGCGCGGCCTCAGCCGTAACACTCTGCCGCAAAGCCCGCACCTCCTGCGCGGGATCTCCGCTGGTCAGCGCTCGTTCCAAGCGCGGCACCAGCGTCCATCGGTGCAGCGCTCCCAAACCCAGCATTCCAGCGAACAGGGCCAGTTTGAAAAGCAGCAACTTCCCGTAGGTGCTCTGGAACAGGGCCGAAAACGACCACGCGGTGAGATCCCCGTAGTGCGCGATGCCGGACACGATGAGCGCACCAACGAAGATCGTTCCCAGCGTCGAAAAACCATGCAGAAAGTCATGCGTTGATCGCAGACGCCCGCTGCCGTTCGTCTCTTTGCCGCGCAGCAGCATGGCAAGGAACATCAGGACCGCTGCGATCCAGCCGCCTGCCGCGAGAAGATGGACGATGCCTGCAGCAAGCCGGACCGCGCCTGCCAAGCCCTCGCCAGCGGCGGCGTGGCCGTTCCATGCCAGCGAAGCGAGTGCGCCGCCCGCCAGCATCGCCCCCAGCGGGAAGGCGGTCTCCACCTTCCCGCGGCGACGATGCCATCCGAGCACGAACATCAGGGCGACCAGCAGCGCGCCTCTCGCCATGGCTGCCCGGCCCGCGGACGTCTCGAGCAGATACCAGCCAAGCGATGCGCGATCAACCTCGGCAAGCGGCATTCCCATGATGCCCGCGGTCTTGAAGACGACATCGAGCCCGGTGAGCACGAGACCGGCTACGGCACCCGCCAATAGAACGCCCATGAGTGACCACCCGGCCAAGGCGTCGGCGAGTGCCGATCGACGCGACCCGTACCAACCGAAGAGTGGAACCCCGAAAAGAACCATGATGACAAGGTATTCCAAGAATCTCAGTGCATAAGCCGACAGGTCGAACATTCGCGACTCCTCAGCGCACCGTGAAGCTGAAGCTGCCCGGCATGGGGTGGTTGTCACCACCGACGGCGCGGTATTCCACGGTATAGACGCCCGGAGCCAGCGGTCCAGGCAACTTGGCACGCAGGGTCTTGCCGTTGTTGACGATCTCGGTCGTGAAATTCTCGATCGGCATGGTGGAACTGCCGTGCTTCATGAGCAACTTGAGACGCGACGCCCGCGGAATCAATGTCTCGTTGAACACGAGATCGATCTGGCCTGGCGAGGCCACCACCGCATTTGCCGCCGGTGTGGACTGCTGCAGCGCGGCGTGGGCGTGCGCGACCTGCAGCGAAAACTGCCCGGCCGCGATTGCGAGGACGAGCGCGAAGGAGCGAATGACGTTGGACGACTTCATATGGATAAATCCTCATTGGAATGTGATGCAAAGCCCGTTCGGGAGGGGCCGCGCTGTGTTCGATGCGACAAGCGTTAGATGTCGGACTGTCACTGAAACCACGATTTGTCGGATTTTCTTGATACTTCCGCTTTCGCGAGACGAGGATCCCACCGGCTCAGGCGGGATCCTCGACGCATTACGCTGCCATGGCGCTGCAGCTTTCCGCGCAGCGGCGACAAACTTCGGCGCAGCGCGTCATCTCAGGGTCGTTCATGGCGTCGCATGCATCGGCGCACTGGCGGCAGATCTCCGCGCAGGCACCGCAAACCACGTCGTGAACGCTGGCACCGCGCAGCATCGCGTCGGCACTGGTTGCGCAGGTATCGGCACACGTCGCCAACAGGGCGATGTGCTCCGGGGCCGCGTGAACACCTCCTTTGGTCAGGCAGTAGTTGATGGTCTCCAGGCAGATCGCATGGCATTGCGTGCAGTTGTCGATGCACTCGTTCATGGCCTGGGGCCGGTGTGCTGCGGAATGGTGAGTCATGTAGTTCTCCTTCTTCCTCGCGGGCGAGAATCGGCGCGCCCGCAACACCGTCCCCTGTTGCTGCGACGGATCAGTGCTGTGCGAACGGTTCGGTGGTTCCGTCGCGATGTATCAGCTCGACCGTGAACGGCTGCTGGCGTCCCTCCGGGACCTCCATGCCCGGAGAACCAAGCGGCATCCCTGGGAGGACCAGGCCGCGTGCGTTCGGCTTTTCTTCGAGGAGACGCTTGATGTCCGCGGCCGGAACGTGGCCTTCGATGACGTATCCGCCGATCTCGGCCGTGTGGCAGGAGCCCTTTGCATAGGGGACACCCAACCGCTCCTTGACCAGACCCAGGTCATCCATGTCGTGCACATCCACGGTGAATCCCGCCTTCTGCACGTGGTCGATCCAGACACCGCAGCACCCGCAGGTCGGGGTCTTGTGGACGGTCATGCGTGGCAGGGCTGCTGGAGTCGCGTCGGCTGATTGGACGACAACCTGTGCGGAGGGCGAGGTTGTGGGTTGCGCGGATGAAGCATCCTGGGTGCAAGCACCCAGACCAGCCACGGCAAGGACCACAAAAGTCAGACGGTGCAATGTGAGCGTAGTCATTTCAATCTCTCGACTCAGCGCTTGGTCCGCGAGGACCAGTGGATGTGGACGATCCGCCAGCCGTCCGCGGTCTCCTTCAGCACCATCGTCTCGTCGCTCTGGACGGTCAGTGGCTGGCCGTCCTTCTGGGCATGCAACTCGCTTTCGGTTCCGACCCACGCGAACTCGCCAGCGGCTCGTGCGCGCTGACGGAGCAGCTGGCGATGGGCGCCCTTGAGGAACGCCGCATCGCTGACTGCGTGATGGCCCATGTATTCCTCGCGGCTGCGTTCGGCGCCCCCGGACTCGAGGATGAGAACGTCGGCAGCGAGCAGGGCTTCGACCGTGGCCAGATCGCCGCTAGACAGGGCCCTGTTGAAACGCTCCGCTACGGCGACCGCGGCCTCTGCAGTGACTGGGACGTCGACGTCCGCAGATGCCGCGGCAGTGGGGTGATGTGCGTGCGGCTGTGTCGCCTGCGCCATTGCGGGGGACACGACGGCCAGTGCCAGTGCGAGGGTGAACGAGATTGCTGTTGCGTTCATTGCGTGGGCTCCAAGAAGATCAATGGGGGTGCGCATGGCCGTCATCGGCCACGGGCGTGTGTGGTGCAGGGTGCGACTCCACCTTGCCGTCGGGATGGCCGTGGCTCACCAACCCGACTTCCGTGTCGCTGGGTGTCGGGCCGTGGTGATCGTCGTCCACGCCCGGCGGGTGCGCATGCGGCATGGAGTTGTTGCCCGGCTCGAATAAGGCAGGGTGATCCTCGGCCTTTTCGTCGTCATGGTGGCCTTGCGTCTCGCCGCCGCCATGCGAATGGCCCTCGCTGCTGTCGACAAGTTCCTTGTACGCAGTCGCGTCCAGCGTGGGCAACTTCTGCAGGAAGGCCGACATGTTCCATATGAACTCATCGTCCATGCTGCCGCCCCAAGCGGGCATGCCGCTGGCCTTGATGCCGTGCTTGATCACCCAGAACGCCTCAGCTGGAGCGACCGGCTGTTTGCTTAGGTTCGGTGGCGCGGGGTACAGGCCCTTGCTCATCTCGGTGGCCGCCGCGTCTGGTGAAAGATGGCAGGTCACGCACATGGCGTTGTAGTTGCCCGCACCCTGGCGGATACGCTCAGGATCATCAAGGTTCGTGGGTAGCTGAAGCTTGGCGGCGCGCACCTCAATGGAACGCTCGCGCGCCGTTTCAAGTAGCGCATACACCGGGCGACTATGCGGATCGTCGGCGGCCACGTTGTACACGCCCAGAGAGAGCGTGGCGGTTGCGACCACCGCAACCAATGCCACGCCGGCACCGAGCCATACCCACATCTTTTTGTTGGATTTCATTGTCAGTTCCCCTTAGAACCAGGTACGAAGGCCGATGACCAAGCGCGTGTCTTCAAAGGACTCGCCATGCTCGCGTCGCATGTCTGCGGTATTGCCAAACGCGCGCTCGTACACCACGCCGATGTAGGGAGCGAACTTTCGGGTGAACTCATAGCGAAGTCGTAGCCCCGCCTCAGCGGCACTCAGACCCGAACCTATCCCGCGCAATGGATCGTTCTTGCCATAGGCGGTGACTTCCACCAGCGGCTGCAAGATCAGCCGGTTGGTTAGCAGCAATTCGTACTCGGCCTCGACATTGGCGGCAGTCTGGCCCCCTTCGCCGAGATAGGCTGTGGCGGACACTTCGAACTTCATCGGCGCCAAGCCCTGTACACCGATAGCGGCGAAGTTCTGCGATGCCCCAGGCTTGAAGTCATGACGCACACCGGCCACCACATCCCACCACGTGGAGATACTGCGGCCGTAAAGCACTTCCAGATCAGCCGACTCGGTCTGACCATCCGTGCGTTCGCCTTCACTGCGGAGCCAGACGCGATTGAGGTCCGTACCGATCCAGCCCTGGCCCTCCCAGCCCAGCCCGGTGCCCGGATCGGCATCCCAGGTTTCCAGGCGATTGAGCAGCACGTAGCTCTTGATCGAGTTGTCATGCACCGGATGCGCGTGTTCCGGCGCGATGGCCGCCTTGCGATCCGCGTCCGTCACCGCGGGAATCGGGGTGCGCGGCTGCGTTGGCGCTGCAGGCCCGTGTCCCATCTGACTGTGGTCCATGCCCTCCATCGATTGCATTCCCGCTTCTGGTGTAGCGGGCGCGGGCGAATCATGGCCCATCTGCGAATGGTCCATCCCCTGCATCGCAGGCGTGGCCGTGCCGGAGGTGTCGGCTGCAGCGGGCTGTGCCATCTGACTGTGATCCATGCCCTGCATCGACTGCGCCTGCGCTGTGGGCGCCGCAGGTGTGCTCGCGGGCGAGCCGTGCCCCATCTGCGAATGGTCCATGCCCTGCATGGCAGGCTCGGCTGCGTTAGCCTGCGGCTCGGCGTGGCCCATCGCCGCATGATCGATCGTCGCTTCGCTCGTCTTGGCCGGTGTTGCAGGCTTTTGGGCTGGCGCAGGTTTTGATGTCGGTGCCTGATGTGCAGAGTGATCCTGAGTCTGGGTCTGCGCGCCCTGCTCCATCTGCATGGAGCCGTGCTGCATAGATTGGGCGCTGGCCGCATTGGCCAGGGCCAGCGAGATAGCCGTCAGCGCAGTCAGGGTGGTATCGCGTCTATTGATGTTCATTCGTCGACCCTCACCGTGCGCATCATTCCGGCTTCCATGTGATAAAGCAGGTGGCAATGGAACGCCCAGCTGCCCAACGCATCGGCACGCACGCGATACGTGCGTCGGCTACCTGGCGGCATATCCACCGTGTGCTTGCGCACCATGAAGTTGCCGTTGTCGTCCTCCACGTCACTCCACATGCCGTGCAAATGGATGGGATGGGTCATCATCGTGTCGTTAACCAATACGATGCGCATACGCTCGCCGTAGTTCAGCCGCAGCGGCTCGACATCGGAAAACTTCTGACCGTTGAAGCCCCAGGAGAATTTCTCCATGTGTCCGGTCAGATGCAGCTCGATCTCGCGACCGGGGTCGCGTCCGTCAGGGTCTTCAAAGGTGCTCTTGAGCATGGAATACGTCAGCACATGACGGCCGTTATCGCGCAGGCCATTGCCCGGATCATCCAAGCGCGAACTCACGCTCATGGCTTGGTTGTCCAACAGGGGATTGTTGGTCTCGCTAGCAGGGTGTGATTGCATGCCCCCGTGCTGCATGCCTGCCATGGCACCATCGCCGGCGGCGGGCATCGCATGGCCTGCATGGGCCGAGGTCGCGTTACCGCTGACAGGTGGGGTCATGCCAGGCATGCCCATGGCCGCACCACAGCCGCCTTCCATGCCCTTGCTGCCGCCAGACATATCCATCGACCCATGATCCATGCCCATGTCTGCCATCGTCAGCAGCGGCCGGGGATCCACAGACGGAACGGGCGCGCGTAATCCTTCGCGCACAGCGAGCGTGCCGCTGATGTAGCCGGTGCGACCGGAGTCTTGGGCAAAGATGGTGAATGCGTCCTGCCCGGAGGGCTCCACGATCACATCGAAGGTTTCTGCTACCGCGATGCGGAACTCGTCGACGGAAACCGGATGGACATACAAGCCATCTGCCGCCACCACGGTCATCTTCAGCCCCGGAATACGCACATCGAAGTACGTCATGGCAGAGCCATTGATGAAACGCAGGCGCACCTTCTCGCCACTGCGGAACAAACCGGTCCAGTTGCCCAGTGAGGTCGTGCCGTTCATCAGGTAGGTGTAGGTGTTGGCGTTGACGTCGGACAGGTCCGTGGGCGTCATCCGCATCACGCCCCACATCTTGCGATCTTCCAACGTGGCCGACAGGCCGTTGCGCTTCACATCGCGCGCAAAATCGCCGACCGTGCGCTTGTAGTAATTGTCATGGCCCGGCATCTTCTTCAAACGATCGAACAGGGCCGTCGGGTCCAGGTCTGTCCAATCGCTCAGCATCACGACGTAGTCGCGATCGAAACTGAATGGCTCCGGCTCCAATGGGTCGATGACGATCGGGCCATAGAGCCCGGCTTGTTCCTGGAACCCTGAGTGGCTGTGGTACCAGTAGGTTCCGCCCTGATGCAGGGTGAACCGGTAGTGGTAGGTCTCACCACGTCCGATACCGTCAAAGCTCAGACCCGGCACGCCGTCCATGTTGGCCGGCAAAATGATGCCGTGCCAATGGATGGAGGTGTCCGCGCCATGGATGGAGTTAGCGGGCAATGCATTAGAGACGCGCAAGTTGACCGTGGTGCCTTCCCGCCACCGCAGCAACGGCGCCGGAACGGACCCGTTGACCGTGATCGCGGTGCGGGTCTTGCCGGTGAAGTTCATCGGCGTCTCGCCAATGGTCAGGTCAAACTCAGTGCCCGATAGTACGTTGGGTTGTCCCGGCCCCTTGAGCGCCCAACTGGCTTTGGGCCAGAAACCTAATCCTGCGACTGCGCCTCCCAAGGCCAAGCCTTGGACAAATCGCCGCCGCGAAGGCAGCAGCGGTCCACCGCGTGGACCACGAAAATCATCATGCGACATGAAAATGCTCCAAGCGTCGTGTTGCCACCGGCGGGCGGTGGTACAGAGCGGGCGGCTGGCCTAAACAGGCATGCAAGCCACACCAACGGCGCCATTGCGGCGCCTAGGGACGCTTAGCCGATCGGTGGTCGGATCAGATGAGGCAAGGCAGGTGCCGCATGCCCTAGGGGCAGCGGCATGACATCCAGGCCCAAGGCCAGTTGCACCGAAACATGCAGGCGCGCAGGAAGTGCGCTCGCGCAAGCGTGTACGCAGGCGCACCGGCACGCAGAAGACTTGCAACAGTCGGGACCGGCATGGTCGCCATGCCCAGTGCCAGCCTTTTCAATCGATGTGGCATCGGGATGATGCTCAGCACTGTGATGGGCGAAGCAGTCTTCGTCGACTTGCACCGCGGCAGCCACTTCGCTGGCCTGCTCTTCCATGACCGGGTTCATACTGACGGACGCAAACGCCGACCACGCGCCGTTAAGCACGAGCATGGCGATCAGGAACAGTCGCAGTAGAAGTGAGGAGGCTGACACGGGCGACATGGTATATCACTTTAGACAAGGCGCGTGTGTATCGGTCGTGAACAAAATCTCAAGTAAGCCTGAGATGTCGCGACTTGTCAGTCGCACTAGCCGCGGACACTGCAGCTCCCTCCAGAAGCGCCCAAAGGGCGGGTTGAGGCGAAGAGTTGCCCATAGGGCGAGCGCTTGTTCGGTTTACTTCTCGGGCGTGGCCTCGATCAGCTTCACCAACTCGCGCTTCTGCTGCTTGCTTAGCGAGCCCCAGCGCAGGAGCAACTTGGCCAGCAGATCATCGTCGGTGTAAAGGAAGGCGGCGGGGATCCCCAACGCTTGGGCCAACCGCTCAGCAATCTCCAGCATGGGCTCGTGCTTGCCACGCTCGTACTGGTTGATTCGGGGGCTGGCCACGTGAGGATCCAGACCGGCCCGGATGCCCAACTCCTTCTGCGACAAACCCGTGTGCAGGCGGGCTTGTTTGAGGCGTCGAGCGAAGGTCGGTGTTGAGTCGACGGACAAAGTCACGCGCGCACCCCATGGAGACCCCATAAGGATGGCGGATGTACCCAGCCTTGCATACTAAGATATTCTTAGCTTTGAGGCAACCGGCGACACCGGTAGCGCCGCCCCCCCCCCCAGGAGCCACGCCGCTCCCTCATCCCCGGAAACCGCATGCCCGGAACCTCGTCAATGACGCCATCTGGGGTCGCCAGCATCGAGGAGTTGGGCCTTCGTGGCACCCTTTTCCTAGCCGCACTGTTAGCCGCGCAGCTACGACGCCTACCGGTGGCGCCCACACGCCGCTCCACCTTGCTGGTGCTGGACACGCTGCGAGACTTGGCCTTGATCCAAGTTCCCTGGCCAGCGGATCGATGGCAGATCCGCCCCGATGCCGAGGTCACGCCCATCGAAGATCTGCAATGGGCTTTCGCCTGGTCTACCCACGAGCGCAGGCACCTGCTCCCGGTGCTGGAAGACCAACTCGGCGATATGGCACACGATGTAGACTTGGCGGACGCGAAACTGGAGCTGTGGGATGAACTTGCACTCTGGGAGACCGAGCAGTTTCTGGAGCAGCAATTGCTCAAACATCACTTCGACCCAGGCTGGGCACGTGATGTGGGGTTCGTCTTTCAATCCGGACCGCGGGGCTTGCCGATCGCGCGGTGGCGTTACTGCTGCTGGGCGGCGGTACGCCAAGGTGCCTCGGTGGCGATGCGTCTTGGCGTGCACGACAGCGCCCATGTGCGGGAAGCCATCTTTCAGGAGGTCCAGAAGCGCCTGCGCTACCTGATGACCAGTTCGCCCGAGCAAGGCATGTTCAAGCCCTATCATTTGGCACCGGAGTCCTCAGTAGCCAAACTGTTTGTAGATTGGGTCGTCCCTATGGAATGGGCGTACTGGACAGGTGAGCGCCACCCCAGCCGCTAGCAGACAAACGAGCAGCCTCGTCAGTCGGCTCCCCCATCTTGCGCATGGCCGCGCCGAGTTTTCTTCACCGCATTTTGTGCTGGCGTCAGTTGATTCAGTAGAGGCTCTAGCGCTTCAAGACGTGCATTGGCACGCAACGCATCGGCTTCAGCGCTCTCGCGGCGCTCACGCTCCCGCGCAAGGGTGTCTTGAACTTGAGCTAGCTCGTTGCGCATGGTATCCAAGGTCTTGGCGTCAGTCTTCCAGCGCTCCTGCAGTGCCAAATAGTCCGTCGCGGTCTGGCGCAACGCCACGACCTCGCTGTGTTGGCCTTCGTGGGCCTGTCGTAGCTGGGCAAGCTCACGCTCAATCCGCCCGTGGCGCTCCAGCCATTGACCATTGTCGCGGTTCAGCACCAACAGCTCCTGATTCTTCGCGCCCAAGGCTTCATTGGCCTGACGTAAGGCTACTTGCAGCTCTTGGACCTGATGCTCGTGACGGCGAAGCTCTTGCTCACGCTGCTCTTTGGTTGAAGTGCGGTAGTGCTCAAGCGCTTCCCGGGCATGGGCATGCTTGTCCTCCAGAGAACGCGTATGCGCCTCATGATCAGCCAGCCGCACCGTCATGCCAGCGATGCGCTCGTTCAACTGGGCGATTTCCGCGATCCTGTCACCTAGATTCTGTTGAAGGAGGGCGTGAGCAGCTTGCTCTTGGTGCAGGCTTGCTTCGGTGCGCTGCAGCCGACTGCTCAAGGCGGCAGCCTCCTCTTGGGCACCGGAAAGCGCCTGTTGCCGACTGTGGAGCTCAGCCTGATGGCGCTCACGCTCCTGGGTGAGGATGGCCTCTGCTTCCTCCTGGAGCCGCGAGGCCAAGCGCGCAACCAAGTCCTGCAAAGCATCACTAACGGCTACCGTCCTCGCCGGACCGCCGCCTTCCTCTCCTTCCAGTTCACGCAAGTAGCGGTGGATCGTGGTCTTGGAGCCCGTGTTGCCCAAGGCCACTCGCACCGCGTCGACTGACGGCTTCTTGCGTTGGGCCAGCAGCGCGTCGCGCGCCTTCTGGACGTCACTCTTATAGAGTCCTGCGCGCGCCATCGTGCCACCTCACTTTATTTCGTAATGTATTACATACCATGTAATTACATACTATTAAAGCAGGTAGACGACCGCTCGTCGGCGAAAATAGTTATACGGGATAATATTGAATTATCCCGCGTAAGGCGGATTCTGACCCTTCCCGGCGTCCCAAGCAGTACGAAACCGCCCAGGGCCGGCGATCGCTGGGTAGTATGGCCCAGAGCGGAAAGGAGGCCAGCCAGGGTGCAGGCAGGCTCCGCCACCGAGCCCGTTGGCCATCATAGGACTGTGCATGCCGATCGAACGTATCGTCATCGACAACTTCAAGTCGTTTCGCCATCTGGACCTGCCCCTCAATGCCCACATGAACCTGGTGGTGGGCGACAACGAGGTCGGTAAATCCACCCTGCTGGAGGCCATCCACGCGGTGGTCACCGGCCAGCTGCATGGGCGCAATCTTGCCTACGAGCTCACGCCCTACCTGTTCCACCAGCCCACGGTGCAGGAGTACTTGGGAGCGCTTGCCACGGGCACGCCGGCCTCGCCGCCACGGATCTCCATCGAAGCCTATCTGGGCGCCGACGCCGCGCTGGCGTCGTTACGCGGCACCAACAACTCCCTGCGTCTGGATACCGCCGGCATCCGGCTGCTGGTCGAGCTCAACGACGACTACCGCGAGGAGTTCAACGCCTACCTGCAGCAGCACCAGGGCGCGGTCAGCCTGCCGGTGGAGTACTACACGGTGCGCTGGTACTCCTTCGCCAACAATGGCGTCACCGCCCGTAGTATTCCGTTCGACTCGACCATCATCGACACGCACGGCATCAAGACCTTGTCCGGTGCCGATCGCTATATCGCCGGCATCATCGAGCAGGCACTGACGCCTGCGCAGCGCGTCTCGCTGTCGCTGAGCTTCCGCCGCATGCGGCAGAGCTTTTCCGAAGAAGCGGATGTGGCAGCGATCAATGCCTACTTGACCGAGCACACCGGGGACATCAGCCACAGGGCATTGACGGTAGGCGTGGACACATCGCCGCGCTCAACGTGGGAAACCAGCCTGTCACCCTACCTGGATGAGCTCCCGTTCACCCAGGCCGGCAAGGGCGAGCAAAGCGCGGTGAAGATGAAGCTGGCGATGCACGCGGCCGGCGCGGCTCACGTGCTGCTGATCGAGGAGCCGGAGAACCATCTGTCCTATTCCAGCATGACCCAGCTGATCGACAAGATTGCGGCCCTCTCCACCGCCCAGCAGGTGATCATCGCCACCCACAGCAGCTTCGTGTTGAACAAGCTGGGCGTGGACAACGTGATCCTGTTCAGCGCGCAAGGCCAGATGAAGCTGGACCAGCTGCCCAGCGATACCCACGACTATTTCATGAAGCTGCCGGGCCACGACACGCTGCGGTTGATCCTGGCCAAGCAGGCGATCCTGGTGGAAGGCCCTTCCGACGAACTGATCGTGCAGCGTGCCTACAGTGACCATCACGGCGTGGCGCCGATGGCTCACGGCGTAGACATCATTTCGGTCAAGTCGTTGGCATTCAAACGCTTCTTGCAGATTGCCGATCGACTGAGGATTCAGGCCAAGGTGATCACCGACAACGACGGTGATATCGCAGTTGTGCAAGAGCGCTATGCCGAGCACATCAACGCGATCTATTACGATTCCGACGAGAGCGCCCCTTCGCTGGAAGAGCAGCTGATCAAAGCCAACTCGCTGGCCGAACTCAATACCGTGCTGGGCAAGGCCTTTGCCGATGAGGTGGCGCTGCTCAAGTACATGAAGGGCCATAAGACCGATACGGCCTTGGCGATTTTCAATAGCCCGCACTCGATCAGGTTCCCGGACTATGTCCAGCGTGCCATCACCTAACCGGGTCCTGCTCTCGGCAGCCGGCTCGGGCAAGACCACGTTGCTGGTCCGGCAGGCCTTGGAGCGACCTGAGCGCCGCATCGCGATTGTCACCTACACGCTGGAAAACCTGGAAGAGATCCGGCGCTCGTTTGAGGCCCACGCAGGCGCGGTCCCCGCGCATGTCACCTTGCACAGCTGGTATGGCTTTCTGCTGCGCCAGTGCATTCGCCCGTACCAGGCTGCGCTTTGCCCTGAGCCTCGCATCGAGACCATCCTGTTCGTAGAAGGTGTCACCAACAACCGCGCCCCACGCACCCAGGTGGCGCGCCACTACCTGGCGGGCAACCGGATGTATTCGGACCGAGCGGCCGATTTCGCTGTGCGCTGCGATGAGCTGACCCAAGGCCAGGTCGTGGCGCGATTGGCGGCGATGTACGACGAGCTCTACATCGACGAAGTCCAGGATCTGGCCGGCTTTGATCTGGATCTGGTCGAACGGCTGTTGAAGAGCGAGATTGCCATCACGTTGGTAGGCGATACGCGCCAAGCCACGTATGCGACCAACTATGCGCAAAGGTACAGCCAATACCGTGGTCCGAATCTGGCAGCGCTGTTTCAGATTTGGGAGGCCGACGGCTTATGCCGGCTGGATCACCGCCTCACCAGTCTGCGCTGCGTCCAGGCCCTGTGCGATATGGCTGACACGCTCTATCCGCAGATGCCGCGGACCCAATCAGGCAATGGCGAGGTCACCGGACACGATGGCATCTACCTCGTCGCTCCAGGGGATGTGGCCGCGTACATGCAGGAGTTCGCCCCCACCGTGCTCCGGCATGACCGGCGGCAGGCGTGCGACGGACTGCCGGCGGTGAACTTTGGGCAGTGCAAGGGCCGCACCTACAGTCGGGTCCTCATCTTTCCGAACGGGCCGTTGACGCAGTACCTGCGCACGGCCGATGCAGCGCGTATCACCGCGCCGCCGAAATACTACGTGGCCTTCACCCGGGCGCGGCAAAGCGTGGCCTTTGTGTATGCCGGCGCGTGCGCGTTGCCGGGTCATCAGCTCTATGCGCCTGCCAGCGCAGACGCATAGAGCCAGGGGCTGCGATCACATCTTCTTTAACGGCGCCGCGGTGGGCGGCGGCGGTACCGGGCCCGGGTCGTTGAAACACAGCATGATCTGATCGATGCCGAATTGATCGGCCAGGACCTGGGCAATCACAGCATGCACCAGGTCCAGGTCGACCGAGGGCGCCGCGACCGTGATGGTGGCCGCGATCGCACGGCCATGCTCACCGGCGACCAGGCGCAGGTCGTCCACCGCTTTCACGCCCGGGTCGGTAAACATCGCCGCACGGACCTGTTCCAGGTTGAGCTCGTTCATGGGGACTCCAAAGCAGTGCTACCGGCGCGGGGAGCTCGGTCGCGATGCAGCCAACGATAGAGCACCGGCAGCACCAACAAGGTCAATGCGGTGGATGAGACGATGCCGCCGATGACGACAGTGGCCAGCGGCCGCTGCACTTCCGAGCCAGCACCGACATTCAAGGCCATGGGTAGGAAGCCCAGCGAGGCTACCAGGGCGGTCATCAACACCGGTCGCAGGCGTCCAAGGGCGCCGTCGCGCACAGCGTCGTCTAGCGGATCGCCCTGTTCGCGCAGACGGCGGATGAAGGCGATCATGACCAGCCCGTTGAGTACGGCCACGCCCGACAGCGCGATGAAGCCCACGCCGGCAGAGATCGACAACGGAATCCCGCGCAGAGCCAGTGCCAGCACACCGCCGGTCAGCGCCAGCGGCACGCCACTGAACACAATGGCCGCATCCTTGGCCGAGCCGAAGGCCATGAATAGCAGAGCGAAGATCAACGCCAGTGTCACCGGAACGACCACGCCCAGGCGTTGGGTGGCCGAGATCAGCTGCTCGAAGGTGCCGCCGTAATCGATCCAGTAGCCCTCTGGAAGCGCGACATCCTGGCCGATGCGTGTGCGCAACTCGCCGACGAACCCGCCCAGATCGCGCTCGCGCACGTTGGCGGTGATCACCACGCGGCGCTTGCCGTTCTCGCGGTTGATCTGATTGGGCCCGCGCTCTACCTGGATCTTCGCCACTTCCCGCAGCGGCACCGTGCGAGGCCCCCCATTGGCGCCGGCGGCCAGACGGCTGGACTCATCGACACTGGTGCTTGCCGGCAGCGGAATGGGCAGATCTGCCAGCACAGCGGGGTCTTGGCGCTGCGCTTCGGGCAGGCGCACGACCAGGTCGAAGCGGCGGTCGCCCTCGATCAACTGGCCGGCAACACTGCCCCCAATGGCGGTGGCCACCGTTTCCTGCACATCGCCCGGGTTCAGGCCATACCGTGCCAATGCCGCCGGATCTGGCGTGATGGTCAGCAGCGGCAGGCCGGAGACCTGCTCGGCCTTGACGTCTTCGGCGCCGGGGACGCTACGCATGACCCGCTCGACCCGGCTGGCCAGGCGCGTCAACTGGTCAAGGTTGTCGCCGTAGACCTTGACCGCCACGTCCGAACGGACGCCGGAGATCAACTCGTTGGTGCGCATCTGGATGGGCTGGGTGAACTCGTAGTTGCTGCCCGGGATTTCCTTGGCCGCCGCCTCCAGCTCTTCCACCAGCTCGGCCTTGGGCTTGCGCGGGTCGGGCCACTGGTCGCGGGGCTTGAGCATCAGGAAGGTGTCGGCCATCGACGGCGGCATAGGATCGGTGGCCACCTCGGCGGTGCCGATCTTTGAGAAGATGTTGGCCACCTCCGGGAACTGGGCCAGGCGCTTCTCCAGCGTTTCCTGCATGGCCACCGACTGCTCCAAGCTGGTGCCGGGAATACGCATGGGCTGCAAGGTGATGTCGCCCTCATCCAGGCTCGGCACGAACTCCGAACCCAAGCGGGTGGCCAGCACGCCACAGCCCACCACCAGCACGGCCGCGCCGGCCAGCACCACCACGCGCCGACGCAGGGCCCAATCCAGCAGCGGCGTATAACGGGCACGCGACCAGCGCATCAGGCGGTTGTCGTGCTCAGCCACACGGCCGCGCAGGAAGCTGGCGATCGCCGCCGGCACGAAGGTCAGCGACAACACCATGGCGCCGGTCAGGGCCAGCACCACCGTGATCGCCATCGGGTGGAACATTTTTCCTTCTACCCCGGACAGCGAGAAGATCGGCAGGTAGACCGCGGCGATGATGCCCAGGCCAAACAGGCTGGGACGGATCACCTCGGCGGTGGCCGAGGCGGTCAGGTCATAGCGCTCTTCATCGTTGAGCTGGCGGCCTAGCGCGTGCTGCGCCTCGCCGAACCGGCGCAGACAGTTCTCGATGATGATCACCGCCCCGTCCACGATCAGGCCGAAGTCCAGCGCGCCCAGGCTCATCAGGTTGCCCGACACGCCGCCACGCACCATGCCGATGATGGTGAACAGCATCGCCAACGGGATCACCGCCGCGGTGATCAACGAGGCGCGCACATTGCCCAGCAGCAGGAACAGCACCACCACCACCAGCAGCGCGCCCTCGATCAGGTTCTTGGACACCGTGCCGATGGTGCGATCCACCAGCGCGGTGCGGTCATAGACGGCCTTGGCATGGACGCCGGCAGGCAGGCTGGCGTTGGCGGCATCCAGCTTGGCCGCGGCCGCCTGGGAGACTTCCCGGCTGTTGGCGCCGAACAACATGAAGGCGGTACCGACCACGACCTCGTGGCCATTCTGGGTGGCCGCGCCCGTGCGCAGCTCCTTGCCTTCGCCCACGCTAGCGACGTCGCGCACCCGAATGGGCACGCCATCGCGCCGGTCCAGCACGATGTTGCCGATTGCCTCCAGATTGGCTAGCTGGCCCGGCACGCGCACCAGGAACTGCTGTCCGTTGCGCTCGATGTAGCCGGCGCCGATGTTCTGGTTGTTGCGCATGACCGCGGCGACCACGTCGTTCAACGTGAAGCCCAGCGCCACCAACTGAGCTGGATCGGGAGTGATGTGGATCTGCCGCTCGAAGCCGCCGATGGTGTTGACCTCGGTGACGCCGGGCGTGGTGCGCAGCTGCGGCCGGATCACCCAGTCCTGCAGGGTGCGCAGGTCCGTGGCCGTGTACGGGGTGCCGTCGGGCTTGCGAGCGTTGGGCTCGGCCTCCACGGTGTACATGAAGATCTCGCCCAACCCGGTGGAGATCGGCCCCATTTCCGGGTCCAACCCTTCGGGAAGCTGGGAGGCGATCTGCTGCAGGCGCTCGGCGACCTGCTGGCGGGCAAAGTACAGGTCGGTGCCGTCCTTGAAGACGACGGTGACCTGCGAAAGCCCGTAGCGCGACAGCGAGCGGCTGTAGTCCAGCTTGGGCAGACCGGCCATGGCCGTTTCGATGGCAAAGGTGACCCGTTGTTCGGCCTCCAGCGGCGAGTAACCCGGGGCCTGGGTGTTGATCTGGACCTGGACGTTGGTGATGTCGGGTGTGGCGTCAATGGAAAGGTGACGGTAGCTCCACACGCCCAGCGCAACCAGCGCAGCGGTGAGCACTAGCGTCAGCCAGCGATGGCGGATGGACAGCCCAATGAGGCGTTCGAGCATGGCGGGCCTCATTCTTCTTCCACGGTGGACTTTTCGATGTCGGCCTTGATCAGGAAGCTTTGGGCCACCACCACCTGTTCACCGGCCTTGAGGCCTTCCAGCACTTCGGCGCGTTCGGCGTCGCGGCGCCCCAGCTTCACCGGCCGGGTGTGGTAGGTTTCGCCCTGCTGCACGTAGACCACGTCCTGGTCTTCTGCGGTCTGCAGCGCCGTGATCGGCACCACCAACGCTGCCGATTGGCGATCCACGGTGACCCGCGCCTTGACCGCCGACCCCGGCCGCCACAGGCCATCGGTGTTGGCCACCGTGCCGCGCGCAATGGTGCTTTGGCTGGCGGTGGCGGTGCCGGGCAGGACGCGCTCCAAGGTGGTCTGTGCGGTGACGCCATCGCTCAAGCGGGTAACCGTCACCGGCACGCCAGCACCGATGTGCTGGGCGTCGGCGCCGAAGATGTGCAGGTCCACCCACAGCGTGGACAGGTCGGCGACCTCAAACAGCGGCGCGCCCTCAGCGGCGGCCATGCCTACGGCGGCCGTGCGCGCCATGACCACGCCACTGATCGGCGCGGTGACGGTATAGGTGGTCAGGCTCAGGTTGCTCTCTACCGTGGCCAGTGCCTGGCCGGCCCGTACCTGATCACCCACGCCCGCACGCACGGAGCGGACCGGTCCGGGGAAGCGTGCCGTGACCTGCGCGATGCGACCGTCAATCGGGGTCAACAGCCCTTGCACCTCATGCTCGTCAGCAATCTCACCGGGGCCTGCCGGTGCGACCTGGATACCCGCTGCCTGCGCAGCTTTGGCGGCAATCTTGGTTTCCAGCGGCGCTTCCTCGTGCTCGCCGTGCTCTTCGCCCTCAGCGGCGGCGCCGCCTTCGGACGCTTCGTTGGGGGCCGACGCGTTGCAGGCGGCCAGCATCATCAGGGCCATGCCCAGTGCGGTCCAAGAAAAGCGATTCATGGGGTCTCTCCGGTGGAAGCAGCCGCCGGCGGCGCGACAAGCGCTTGGCCGGTCAGGCGTTGAATTTCGATCAGGGCGCGCTGCGCATCGAGCGCCACGTCCAGCTGCTGCTGGGCCATGGCCGTGCGTTCGGACTGCAGCTGTGCCCATTCCAGGTAGCTGATCGCGCCGGCGCGATAGGCGCGCTCGGCGGCCTTCTCAGCCCGGGCCAACTTCGGCAGCACCTCGCCTTGCAGCCGTGCCACCTCGGCCTGCGCCACGGTGTAGCGACCATGGGCTTCGACCAGCGTGGAATACAGCGACAGGCCCTTGGCCTCGCGCTCGATCGTCAGAACCTCCAGCTCGGCTTCGCCGGCGCGGATCTCCGGCTGCGCGCGGCTGCGGCTGCCCAGTGGCATGGACAGGCTGGCCACCAGCGCGGTGTCGTCAGTCTCCTGCAGGCGGCGCACGCCCAGCTGCCACGACAAGTCCGGCGAGGCCGCCGAACGCGCCAGCTGCAGTCGTGCCTGCGCGATCCGGCGGGCATCGGCAAACTGCGCCAACTCGGGAGTGCGCTCCAATTCCTCGGCCAGCGACTGCATGGACGCGATCGCCGGCAGGGTCATGGGATCCGCCGCGGCCACCTCGAAGCTCGGAGCACGTTCGCCCCAGAGGGCAGCAAGGTGCTGCCGGGCGGCAATGCGCTGCTGCTCGGCCCGATCACGGGTCAACTCTGCTCTCGCCAGTGCTGCTTGTGCGGTGAGCATCACCGATTCGGGAGACGCGCCAGCCTGCAGGCGCTGCCGGGCAGCGGCGACGGTCCGCTGGCGCTGGCCGACATCCATGTTCGTCAGGCTGCGTTGCCGGTCGGCACCGACAACGGCCAAATAGCGCTGCGCCGTCTCGGCGAGCAGGTCCAGCCGCCTGGTCTCGCGCTGCACGGCCAGTGCATCAATCCGGCTTTGGGCCAAGGTGCGGCGGGCGTCGAGCTTGCCGCCGCGCTCCAGGACCGAGCTCAGGCTCAAGGTCAACTCCGCGCTGTCCAGGCCACGGGCCGCGCCCGTGCCCAGCGCATTTTCAACCTCCGCCCCCAACGTCCACGGTGGCCGCTGCACGGCCTGGTCGCGCTCGGCAGCGAGCACCGTGGCTCGCGCATCGACCAGGCGCAGCTCGGGGTGGGTTTGGGCCACGCGTGCAAACGCGTCGTCCAAGGTCATCAGCTCTTCTGCTGTCGCCGGCGTTGCCGCCGCGCTCAACAGTAGCCACGCGGCCAGGGCCGCCAATCGCACATGCATGAAGTACTCCAGAATTTTCGATAGCCAACAGGGATCCGGCGCACGCCGGCGCGCATCACCCTGCGATCGGCGGCCGGAACGGCGCGAGCAGGTGCTCATGCCGATATCTGTCCGCATGGGCTGTCGCCGACGGCCAATGCCGGCCGATATGAGCAATGGCCAACACTATTTCTGGAGCCGGCGCGGCCTGGCTACAGCACAGCACCAGCTGCTGTAGCCGGTGCAGCGCGGCGTCTACGCCACGCTCGGAAGCTGGTGATGCCACTGCCGGGTCATGGTCGGCCGCGGCCAGATGGGTTTGAGCATGGAGCTCGCCAACCACTGCCAGCACCGGCTGCGTCACAAGGCCCACGGCCAAGTGCGCCAGCAGCAGCCAGCGCAGGCCACAGCTCAGCCGGCCAAGCGCTGTCATGCAGGCGTTTTGCGCGCGTCGGCACGCGCCCGGCGAGCATCACCCAAGATCTCGAAAGCCTCCTTGATCACATACAGGCCGATCAGGGCGCCGATCACGAAATCCGGGTAGGGGCTGGCCAGCCACCACACCAACAGGCCGGCCAGAATCACCCCAACGTTGGCCACCACATCGGCGCGGGTAAACAGCCAGGTCGCTCGCAGATGCACTTCGCCAGACTTCAAGGGGGCGAGCATACGGAGCACCTTCAGGTTCACGGCCAGCGAGACCAGAGCGGTACCGATCATCCAACCGCTGACCGGCTCGGCGCCGTACATCACCCGGCGGCCGACTTCGACCAGCACGCCTACGCCCAGCACCAGCAGCACGCTGCCACTGACCCACGCGGCGTTGGCCTTGAAGCGCGCCGTGCGCCCGATAGCGACCAGGCCAATGGCATAGGCGGTGGCGTCAGACAGCATGTCCAGCGCGTCAGCCAGCAGCCCGGTGGAATGGGCAATCCAGCCGGCAATGCCGCCGATCACGGCCATCGCTGCATTCAGGACCAAGGCGATCCAGAGGATGCGTCGCTCCTCCTTGTTCTTGGCTTCGTGGTGGCACCCGCAATCACTCATGTCTTGGTCCTCTGCTGTGTTGTTTCATTGCTTGTTTGCGCCTGGCTGTCTACGCACACCGGAACGGGCATTGGCGAGGAACCCCACGATGGCGGCGGTGCCTACCAATACCTGCGCCAGCAGCGACTGCCAGGTGGGATACAGGCCGATCCACTCGATGCGCGGCAACGCGAGCGGTGTTTGAGAGATCCAGCCCGCTTCCTGCAACGCGGCCACGCCTTTACCGATCAGGATGACCGCCATCACCGCGATGAGAATCGAGCTGATCGAAAAGAACCGGCCAATCGGCAGCCGCCTGCTCATGCGCAGCATCCAGTACGCCACCGCAGCCAACACCGCGATTCCCGCCGCCAGGCCTGCGAGGATGGCGGTGGACGCCTGATCGCTCCACATCGCGATGTAGAACAAGATCGTCTCAAACACCTCGCGGTACACCGCGACAAAGGCCAGCATGAACAGGAAAACAGCCGAGCGCCGTGTCAGCGCAGTCGTCAGCTTGGCGTGCAGGTACTCCTGCCACCGCCCTGCAAGGCTCTTTTGGTGCATCCAGATGCCTACGCTGAGCAGGACAGCGGCAGCGAACAAGGCCGAGACGCCCTCAGTGACTTCCCGGTTCGCACCGCTGATATCAACAAAGTAAGTGGCCACCGCCCAGGTAGCTGCGCCTGCCAACAACGCGCAGATCCAACCCGCATGCACATACGGCAACACATCAGACCGCTCGGCTTTACGCAAGAACGCCACGATACCAATCACGATCAGCAGCGCTTCCAGTCCTTCGCGTACCAAGATGGTAAAGCTGCCTAGAAACGCGGTGCTGGCGCCTATTCGGGTGTCCTGCAGCGCCACGTCCGCGCGATCAAACAGCTGGGCAATTTGCGCTGCCTGCCCGGCAACGTCAGCCGCGGGCGCATGCTGATCCAGCTGCGCGCGGTAGCCTGCCATGGCCGTCTCGATCTCTCGCAGCAATGACGGATTGCGCGTGGCCAGCGTGGGTTCAAGCGGCTCTACACCATCCAGATAGGACGAGAGCGCAAGCTTTTTGGCTTGAGCCAGGTCCTCATCAGCGTAAGCGCGCTGGCTGGCGGCCAGTCGCTGCCGCGCCACCGCAAAGCGATCGGCTCCTGGTACCGCTTCGTTTACTACCTGTGGCTGCGAACGCAGGTAGGCGATGATCGCGTTTGCCTGATCGGCGGGCATCGTGGTGGCAAGATCGGCCTCTCGCGTGCGTGTCAGCGCTTCGAGCGAGGGAATGTGCGTATGGGCCTCGGCACTGGTGCGCCATAACGCCTCACCTTGAGCCTTGGCTTGCGAGGAGTACCCCAAGCTGCCCACATAGAATGCCAACGCCCAGCGATCACTTTCTGACAGCCCAGAGAAGCTGACCATGCCGGTACCCGGCACACCCTGGGAAATGACCTCGTACAACGACAGCGGCGTTCGCTGCGCGGCGCGAGTGGCATCGGTGAACGCGATCGGCGGCGGACTTAACGCTTGCGCGGCGGGGCCATCACCGTGACCTGTGGGGCCGTGACAGGCCGCGCACTGCTGGCTGTAGATGGACGCGGCCTGGGAGGTCTTCGGCGCGCTCGCCGGAACAGCGCCGATCGGGTAGCGGGCCAACAGCGTCGTGCCGAGCCCGCGCGCCAACGTTGCCACTTGCGCCGGGTCGGCCTTCTCTGCCACCGCCTGGACCAGGCGGTCGGCCTGGGCCGTCAGCTCCTGCTGGTTCTGGCCACTGGGCAATGCTGCCAGCTGACTGCGCACGGCGCCGGCAAACTCGCTCATTTCGGCGTATTCGTTGGGGGCAATTACGCGACCGGCCTGGACCGCGCCGGGGTAGTCGACCGCGATGTAATCGAGCATCTGCCAGGTTTGGCGCAGGTCTGCTGCGGCAGGCTCCGCCTGAGCAGAAGCGGGCAGAACCCAGCCGATCAGCAAGGCAATCAGGCAGTAGCGAATCAAGGCGATGGGCAGTGGCATGGTCGTCACATGCAGCGCCGCGGCCGGAGTGGCGGCGGATACGGGTTCAGCGTAAAGTCCGTAGCTACTACGGAGTCAAGCGTACTACGAATGAAAATCAGTGAGGCTGCCGACGCCAGCGGATGCCACTTGGAGACGATTCGCTATTACGAGCGGATCGGGTTGCTGCCGCGCCCGGGGCGCACGGGCAACGGCTACCGGG
This sequence comes from Stenotrophomonas sp. 85239_Sma, assembly GCF_056481725.1. NCBI lineage: Bacteria > Pseudomonadati > Pseudomonadota > Gammaproteobacteria > Lysobacterales > Lysobacteraceae > Stenotrophomonas > Stenotrophomonas sp. 85239_Sma. Next base: position 2,300,141 of record NZ_CM151163.1, read on the forward strand.
TCTATGGCCCGGCCGACATCGAGCGGCTGCGCTTCATTGCGCGTGGCCGGGACCTGGGCTTCAGCCTGGAGGAGGTCCGCAGCCTGCTGCAGCTGGCCGGCGATGAGGAGCTTTCGTGCGGGGACGTGGACCGGTTGGCCCGCAGCCATCTGGCCGACGTGCGCGCCCGCATGGCCGACCTGCAGCGCATGGCCAGCGAGCTGGAACGGGTGATTGCCAGTTGCCATGGCGGGCAGCGGGCGGAATGCACCATCCTGTCGACGCTGCGCCAGACGACCTCGGTGGAGGCCACGCGCCAGTGACCGAACTGGACCGCTACCTCGATGCGGCCACGCGCCAGAACACGGTGCGCAGCTATGCGTCGGCGCTGCGGCACTTCGAGGTTGAATGGCAAGGCCACCTCCCAGCGACACCTGACAGCGTGGCCCGGTACCTGGCCGCTTATGCGCAGACCTTGGCGACCAGTACCCTCCGCCAACGTCTGGCGGCCATCGCCTCTTGGCACCGCGACCACGGCTTTGTCGACCCGACCCGATCGCCGCTGGTGCGCAAGGTGCTCAAAGGCATCCAGACCCTGCACCCGGGCCAGGTCAAGCAAGCCGCGCCGCTCCAGATTCGGCGGCTGGTCGAGCTCGATGACTGGCTGGCCGCGGCGATCGCTGCGGCACATGCCCGGGGCGATGGGCCGGCGGCGCTGCGCCATCAACGAGACCGAGCGCTGGTGCTGCTCGGGTTCTGGCGGGGATTCCGTGGCGATGAACTGCTGCGTCTGGACGTGGCCCATCTCACGCTGGTGCCGGGACAGGGGATGACCTGCTTCTTGCCACGCAGCAAGGGTGATCGCCAAGCAGCCGGCGTCACCTACAAGGTGCCGGCGCTGTCGCGGTTATGTCCGGTGGAGGCGACCCAGGCGTGGCTGCAGGCGGCCGACCTGCAAGAAGGGCCGGTGTTTCGGGCAGTCAACCAATGGGGCCAGGTGAGCGCCGAAGGCCTGCATCCCAACAGCTTGGTGCGCCTGCTGCGCGAGTTGCTGACCAGTGCAGGCTTTGCCGATGCGGGGCTCCACAGCAGCCATTCGTTGCGCCGCGGCTTTGCCAGCTGGGCCAACGACCAAGGCTGGGACATGAAGGCCTTGATGGAGTACGTGGGCTGGCGCGATGTGCAGTCGGCCATGCGTTACCTGGACGGGCGTGACCCGTTTGCCCGGGACCGCATTGAAGCAAGCCTGCCCAGTCCAACCGTGCCGGTACCGGCGATGGCACTGCCGGCGCCGGAGGGCAAATCGGCCCTGCAGCTGCGCCTGCGCATGGTGCTGACCCCGTTTGCCCGCACGGGCCGCGGCGCGGCCAAGGCCCGAGGCCGAATTGAAGAGATCTGCTTGGCCCCGTTCCAGGCTGTGCGCCTGAACACCGCCAGCAGCGAGTACCAGTTGACTGCTCCCACCGATCCCGAAAGGGATCTGGATGAAATCCTGGCCACGTTGCTCGATGACATGCACCGCATGGCCGATACGCACCAGTGCTTCCTGGAAGCGTCGCTCAGTACAGACGACGGCCGGCACTGGGACTGATCCCCCTCACACCCTCCGGATCCAATGGCTACCCTTCACGAGACCGCCTACCCGCGACTGAAGCCTGATCCCACCGCCAAGGAACTGGAGGAGATCTATACCCCGACCGCCGCTGAGATTGCATTCGCCAAGCAGCTGACCACCCAGCCGGGTCCGCAGCTGGCGGTACTGATTCATCTCAAGCTCTTCCAACGCTTGGGCTACTTCACGCTGTTGGCCGACGTACCCGAGCGGATCCGGAAGCACATCGCCAAGGCCGCCCGACTCGGGCGCGTATTGGACACCGACCAGCTCGAACGCTACGACGCTTCCGGCAGCCAGCGCCGGCATATGCCGCAGCTTCGGCAATTCATCGGGGTACGTCCCCTGGATAAATCGGGCTTGGCTTGGCTGGACACAGTGGCCACCGGAGCAGCCCAGACCAAGCACACCATCCCGGACATCGTGAACGTCCTGCTCGAAGAGCTGGTGCACCATCGCTACGAACTGCCCGGTTTCCGCACTCTGGAGCTGGCCGCCATCGGCGCCCGTGAGCGGGTCAATCTGGGCTACTACCGCAGCATCAGCCACGCGCTGACGCCTGCCACGCGCACGCTCATCGACGAACTGCTGCGCGCACCGGAAGGGTCCAGGTTCACCGGCTGGCAATCACTCAAGCGCGAGCCCGGCCGGCCCACCAACAAGGAAGTTCGGTTCTACCTGCAGCACATCCGCATGCTGCAGCAGTTGGCCGACCAGCTGCCTCCCATCGATGTGCCGGTGCCCAAGCTCAAGCAGTTCCGTGCAATGGCTCGGGCCTATGACGCCAGCGAGCTGGCCGAACTGGCTCCGGACAAGCGCTATGCGCTGGCCACCATCTTCATTCGCGCCCAGCATGCCAAGACACTGGATGATGCAGCCGAGTTGTTCATCAAGCAGGTGCGCGGGCTGGAGAACACGGCCCAGCAGAAATTGCTGGCCTACCAGCTCGAACATGCCAAACGGGCCGACTTCCTCATCGGCCAGCTCAAGGAAATCCTGCAGGCCTATCAGCTAGACGGCAGCGATAGTCAGCGCGTGGATGCCATCGACAACAGCCTGGAAGCGGAAGTGTCGACCTTGCTGGCCGAATGCGAAGAACATATGGCCTACGCCGGGAAGAACTACCTGCCTTTCATGCTGCAGCCCTATGGCGCGGTCAGGCCGCTGCTGTTCAATGGGCTGGAGCTGATGAAACTTCGGGCGACCAGCCACGACGCCGGCATGGAGCCGCTGATCGCAGCGGTGCTCTCGCTGCGCAACCAGCGCCGTGAGCTGATCGAGGTCGCCTCCCTCGGTTTGGACCCGGAAAAGGACTTTGACTGGATGTCCAAGCTCTGGTGTCAGCACGTGTTCGGCAAGCGGGCCAGTGCAGCCGGCGCCGGCTGGATGCACCGTAAGTACTTCGAGCTGGCCGTGCTGGTGCAGGTCAAGGACGAACTGAAGTCCGGAGATCTCTTCATTCCCAGCAGCGAACGGTTTGATGACTACCGTGAGCAGCTGGTCGATGAAGCCACCTTGGCCCAGGAACTGGAAGCCTACGGCCAGGTGTCAGGCCTGCCCACCGACGCCGAGTCTTTCGTGGCGGGATTACGTGCACAACTGACCTCCCTGGCCGATGAGGTCGACGCGCGTTTCCCGGAGAACGTACATGCGGACATCCTGGATGGGCGCCTGGTGCTGCGGAAGGGGCAACGCGCCGAAGTCTCCAGCGCGATTACCACGGTGGATCGCCTCATCGCCGAACGGCTTCCAGAATCCAGCATCGTCGATGTCCTGATCGATGCCAGCCAATGGCTGGATCTGCACCGTTTCTTCCGCCCGATCGCCGGCACCGAGAGCCAGGTCGAAGATCTGCCCCGACGTGTGATCACCACGCTATTCTGCTATGGCTGCAACCTGGGGCCGACGCAGACGGCGCGGTCGATCAAGGGCTTCAGCCGGCGCCAAGTCGCTTGGCTCAACCTGAAATACGTGACCGAGGATGTGCTTGAGAAGGCCATCGTGGAGGTCATCAATACCTACAACAGATTCGACCTGCCTGGCTATTGGGGCAGCGGCAAGAGCGCATCAGCTGATGGCACGAAGTGGAGCGTCTACGAGGACAACCTGCTGTCGGAGTATCACATCCGCTACGGCGGCTACGGTGGCATCGGCTACTGCCACGTGTCCGACAAATACGTAGCGCCGTTCAGCCACTTCATTCCCTGTGGCGTGCACGAGGGCATCTACATCCTCGACGGTCTGTTGGCCAACACTTCCGACATCCAGCCTGAGATCGTCCATGGCGACACGCAGGCCCAAAGCTATCCGGTCTTCGGCCTGGCCCACATGCTGGGCATCCAGCTGATGCCCCGGATCCGGAACATCAAGGACCTGACATTCTTTCGGCCCGAACCGGGTAGGGCTTATAAGAACATCCAGGCACTGTTCGGGGACAGCATCGACTGGCAACTGATCGCCACCCATCTCCACGACATGCTGCGGGTGGTGATCTCAATCCGATTGGGCAAGATCACCGCGTCCTCGATCCTGCGCCGGCTGGGCACCTACAGCCGGAAGAACAAGCTGTACTTCGCCTTCCGGGAACTTGGCAAGGCCGTTCGAACGCTGTTCTTGCTGCGCTACATTGATGACAATGAGATCCGCAAAACGATCCATGCTGCCACCAACAAGAGCGAGGAATACAATGGCTTCGTGAAATGGGTGTTCTTTGGCAGCCAGGGGATCATTGCTGAGAACGTCCAACACGAGCAGCGCAAGATCATCAAGTACAGCCAGCTGGTGGCCAACATGATCATCCTCCACAACGTGGAAGGCATGAGCCGGACCTTGGCCGAGATGAGGAAGGAGGGGATTGAACTGACGCCCGAGATCCTGGCCGGCCTGTCGCCTTATCGGACCAGCCACATCAATCGCTTCGGCGACTACCACCTGGATCTTGAAAGGGAAGTGGCGCCGCTGAGCTACACAGCCAAGGTGCTTGAACAGACCCCATAGATGGGGAGAACCTGATCGAGAGACGAGCAATCAACTTTGAAATTCAGTCGCTTAGGCAGCTTTTGGCCCTGTACGTAATGATTCCCTGCCGACCCTCTTCCTCACCAACTTCATCTTGCGCCCTCACGGGTCTCGCGTTATGAATTGCCATCGGACCCCGTACTTGGTGCTCGGCACCGAGCCCTTTCTCTCCAACTACCGCTTCGGTGACCCGAAGAACCCAATCGGACTTGATGAGCTTGCGTTCGACCTGGATAACGAAGATGTCGTAGTCCACCGTAAATTCAAGAATGGCGGCGCCCAGCGCCTCGACGGCGCCCTTGCCAAGGCCGCTAAGCAAAAGGTCGCGGCGCTAGCGATGAAAGGTGCCTACACGTACGGATCTGGGCGCGTCTGGGCTCTGGTCCTCCTTAAGAAAGAGCCTCAGATCACCAAGGCGCTCGCCCGAAGGTTTCCTCACATCCTGGTGGATGAGGCTCAAGACATCGGACCGTTTGAAGGTGCATTGCTCGAGAGACTGAGTAGTGCGGGAAGCGTCGTCTCTCTCGTTGGCGATTTTCATCAGAGCATCTACGGATTTAACTTCGCATCAGGTGAGTATCTCCGCGAGTTTACTGGCAGGACGGATGTCCTCAGGCTACCGATCACGCAGAACCGTCGTTCGGTGGAATCCATAGTAAAGGCTGCAGATTTGCTCGCTGGGACGCGTTCGAGCCATTTTCGGACACCACCCGCGCGACTGAGCGGGGCGTACTTCTGGCGTTACGACCTGAAGACTCTCCCGGAGTTTATGTCGTCGTGCGTGTCGGCCATGAATGCTGCTGGCTACGGCATCGGCGACGCTGCCATCCTATGCCGCGGCAGTAGCATGCTTACAAAACTTTCGACTGAAACAGCCAAGATTGGCCGGTCGGCGGTCAAGCACTTTGCGGCCGCAGCCATTGAGCGTGAGCAAGCCACTGACATCTCGACGGTTTTTGACCACTGCGCAAAAGGCGTGCATGCCATTGTGGCAGGCCTCCCAGATAGCTTCATTTCCGATCTCAAGAACATGCGCGGCGGCGCCGATGTGAAGGCGATGCGTCGTCTCATATGGTCTCTCATTAGGACGCCCGCAACTGGCATTCCCCTTGCAACGCTCGCAGCCAGAACGTCCTGGCTGACCAGCCTGAAGGCAAACCTAAATGAGTGGCTGACGCTGGTTGAGCTGAAGACCGCATTCAAGCGTGAACTGACTTGGAACAGTCGGGTGACTGCCGCGGAACTTCCCAAGTCGGGGCCGCTCATCGGCGTTGACATTGACCAACACGATTGGCTGGCCCTCCGACGTGGGACGGTTCACTCTGCGAAGGGTGAAGGCATCCCAGCAGTCATATACCTGACCAACAAGGGTGACTTGGACGCACTTGTGGGGGGCACTGGCGATGAGGAGGGCCGCATCGGCTTCGTGGCAGTTACACGAGGTCGTGATTTGCTCGTGGTTGCCATTCCCTCGGGAACGTCCGATGAGACCGTCGAGAAGCTGAAAGCGTGCGGTTTTACGGAGTCAGAGCCAGCGCAACTAGCAGCTGCAGCCACTGCATTGGCCGAGTCGGCGGTCCTCGACGCTGCTATGGCCGTTGCCTGATCAGAGCTGCGCTCCTGCTCGGTATGAAACCAAGCGCGCGAGAGACGGGGTGCTCAGCGGCCAACGAAAGTCTGCTCTGGGTCGGAGCTCAATCGCCCTACCCCCGATAAATCTTTCTTTCCCGGCACGCTTTCGGCCTTGAGTTCAACCGATTGAATTTCGGTACTACAATTTTTCGCACGTCACCAGTCAACCAACAACCCAAAGAATAAAAATCGTTATGGACATATTCGAAACCCACAAAGGACTTGGAAATAGGAAGCTCCATGACAAGTTCCTTCTGCTGAAAAATGAAATCCTCCTCGGTAGAGAGAGGCAGGTACTTCAAGAATGGGCTGACGGATTCGAAGATCGCGACAACAAGATGCGTATCGAATTCCAAACCACATTCCACTCGACCCTCTGGGAACTCTATCTATTCCAGGCACTTAAGAGCCTAAATTTGAAAGTGGACTGGACAAAAAATCGCCCGGACTTCGTTGTAACCGAACCCTGCGAATTTTACGTGGAAGCTGTTGTTTCAGAAATCAAAAAGGATGGGCGCGCGGAGTCCAGCCGGAACCTCGATGACATTTATAGCATGGTGACGGCACCATGGGAGGATCCCGATCACGATGAAATTATGCGGGAGGCCATCACCAGATATTCGAACTCTATAAGCACAAAAAAGAGAAAGTACATCAATGAGTACTCGGGCCTGGATTGGGTTAAGCCAGGCGCACCATATGTAATTGCGATTTCCTCCTACGCGCAAGTCAGGTATGGGAAAGAGTACCACTACCCAATGCTGGCGCTTCTCTATGGAATGTACTTTGACAGCGAAATAAAGACTTACCGGGAGCGGGGTGAAATCGTAAAGCCAGGGACCGATTCGAGCATCCCGATCAGAATATTTGACGATGAAGATATGCGCTGCGTGTCAGCCGTAGTTTTTTCCTGCACTGTGACACTAGGCAAATTGACGTCGCTGGCAATTTCAAAGAACGATATCGCGCACCCAACAAACTCAGTGTTCCTGGTAAGAGAGGATAATGAGCATCCGAAGTTTAAAATCCAGATAGTCTCTGCTGATAGTCCAGAGGACCACTTTGATGGCTTGTTTGTATTTCATAACCCAAACGCCACCAACCCTCTCCCGCTGAGTCTTTTCGAGGGGACCTCCGCAATTCAGGTCACGCACGATGGACGCGGAGTAGCATTCCAAGGTGGCAATTTACCTCTCGTGGCGAGGCTCAATATGTCAAAACTGGTTGCTCCGGAAGCAGTCATGCAGCTTCTCATGAAGGAAGCATTCGAAAGCTTCAATAGATAGGGACAGGAGACCTATGGCCAAGGCCGCGCGATTGGTACGTGACGTCAGGAGTGGGCGCTTTCGGTCGGTGGCCAATCGCCGCGGGGTCAATCGCCATTAGGGGACGTCCGCTCACATCCCACTTGGAAGCGATCCGACCAAAATCGGCCAAATTTAATGATGTGGATGCCGCACTTCCTGCCTAGCGCGGAGGTTCAGGCGATCTTATTCTGCTGAAAGTGCGCATTCTTTCTTGTCTTGGTCGTTACGTCGATCGGCTGAATCCAAGATCGGACGCTGCCCTCCCCTACTCGCGATAAATCAATTCTAACCCTTTCCCTTCCGATAACGCTCCGACGTCCCACCTCTTCCGTCGCCCTTGGGGTGATCGCGTCGGTCCGGCCCTGGCGCCCAAGGCCCTGGACGTGGGCGCGATCGTGCAGTGGCGAGCGGTGCAAGCGGAACTTCTGGGGATTTTTGTGGGCACGGCCTGCGCTCGGGTTTCATCAACGAGGGCGGGCGGCAAGGGATTGCCCTGCCCGCACGACCGAGCATCGCTCGGTCGTGCGGGCGCTCGGATATTTCCAGGCTGGCGAAGCAGCCCATAATCCGACGGCGCCTCCTCTGGAGCGTGAGCTGTGACGTGGGCGAGTTCATAAAAGGACTGGGGCGCTGCGGCGCTTAGGTGTGAGATGTTAGTCTTGGTCTTCGACAAGACACGGCTCATCCACTGAATCGATACTCATCTCCTCGATGACGTCCTCAAGATCATCTTCTGGCGTGTACCTGTCAGAAACCTTGATGCGTAGCATTCCAGTCACCCACAGTTCGGCCTCCTCGTCCGCTTCAACTACATAGTCGTTGTGGTAGCGGTAGCTGCCCCCGCGGCTCTCGATCTCGTGCACGTCCCACTTGGGTACGAAGTAGTTGATGTTGAAGATCCCTTCCGCACCGAAGGGCACAACAAAGACCAAGTCGCCGTGATAAGTGGCGCCGCCCCAATCAAACTCGATGTCGTACAGACTGCCAAACATATAGATGTAGGCCTCGCGATCATCACCGGGAATGCTGCGTGAACTGAACCGGGTGCCTGCCAATTGCTCCCCGCCGTGGTCGGAAACAAATTCGGTGAGCAAATTCGGCACGATGGCAGTAAAGTCTTTCAGACGCTGCAGTAGATTGGCGGCATTGTTCGCCGCCTCTTGCTGAGCAATGATGGCTTGGACCTCAGCTGAGGCAATGAATCCATTCAGATCTGGGTAGTGAGTAACGTTCGCGATGTTGACAACAGCCTTCGTCAGCTTCTTATCCTTGCATACGACGACGACAGGACCATCCGCCGCAACCTTGAGGATGTCCTGGTAGATCATGGCGTCTGGAATGTCCTCGCGATTCTTCGCCAACTGGAAAGGCGGACCCGCAGTGAAGTAGTTCTCCATTGCTGCCGCAGCATGCACGCCATCAAACGCGAGGTCGTGCACGGCATGATCGTGCCGCCAGGCATCAAAGTGCACACGGTGGGATTGAACGATTTCTTGCTTTCGCGCTTTGAACTTTGCGATCAGAGCATCGAGCTCCGTACGGAGATCAGCAGGAATGGGGCCGCCGACCGTCCTTTTGCTGAACTTCTCGAAGCCCGCCATGATTTCGGCGGCATTTGTATCAAGCTGCGTCTCAAATTCGCGCTTCACGATATAGGGCAGCATCACCTCGACGTGTCCGTTCTGACACAAACCCCCGAGGGTCTTGAAATCCTGCCCTAGCCGGAACTTATCACTGCTGTAGACATTGGTATCGAGCACAACTTTGAGTGGCACGGGAGCGACTTCCGAATGTAGGCGGCCTATAATAATACGAAGCCTTGGGGCGTACTACCCGGCGGGGCCCCTGACGCGACCCGATCAGCCTGCCGCGCGTTGTGCACGCCAAGATTTAGCGCGCGTCGATCGGGCAATCCACGCAAGGCAGCTCCGGTTGTCTGCGACTATTCCAATTGCGAGAGAAGAATATGAGCCTGCGTTTCAATGCGGAAATCGCTGGGGCAATCGTCCAGGCAGATTGCCGCGGCGCTCCCGACGAAGAAATGCGTAACCTCTACATTCAGAGAAATGTGTTTGAGGTAGGCTTGGATACCCCTGTGTATCGCATCATAGAGCTTCAGTATTTTCGTGAGGATCTAAGCGAAAAGCGCCTTACCTACACCAGAATCGACAAGTCAAACTGGGGTGATTCCTCGGAAAATCCACTGCTCGATCGAACGTTCACGGATGTCGCCGGTGACGTACTAACGCTCAATGGGGTGGTCGCCAGAGCCTATGGGTCATGCTGGTCATCCACTGCACTCGACACGCAAGCGGAATGGGCAATTTTCTCCCGTCGCAAGCCTTCCGTGCGTGTGCAGTCAACGCCACGAAAACTGCTGGACGCGGCGATGAGCAGAGGCAACAGGTTCTATATGCTGCAACACTGCATCGGCAAGATGCAGTACGCGACGGATGCCGAGATTGAGGCGTACTTTTCCGACCCAAACTGGGAGAAACATCTCGACAGCCTTGGACAAGGAATTGCGGCCTCCTTCCTTCGTCTAGACAAGAATCTTTCGAGCGAAGATGAGGTCAGACTGATCTACAACCATTCAAGCGAAGCTTGGTCAACGGCCAATGTTCGTCTGGTGGATCGTTTTGCAAAGGTTCCATTCAACTGGGCAGTCGCCGTTGACGATGTTGTGGTAGGTCCCTTCGCGCCCGATGGCGAAGAAGCAAAGATTCGTAGCGAGCTGCCGGGTTTCGATATCAATTGCACGGTGTCGAGCAGCCGGATCCGAACTTGCATCGGCTAAGATCACAGCAGTCGGCGCAGAAGGAAAAAGCACGTTACCAGTCGTCCAGCAAGTCCATGGGCTCATCCACCCAGAAGCCATCGTGGACATGGAAATCCTGGCCGATGCGACTGGGCTGCGTGATGCCGAACAGCTGCTGGTGAAACTGAGTTGGGAGTTGTAGTGCTGGGCCCTACCCCCGATTAATCTTCCTAATCCCCTGCCCTTGTGGGATGCCGCTTCCGGCCAGGGGCGGCCGTTCAACGGCTAATTCAAGCCGCGCCGCGAAGCGGCGTCAGCTTGAATGAGATTGGTAGGCATCATCTTGCCTGGGACTTCAGGGCTCCGACGAGCTCTTTGATAGGCTCACCAAATCCGAGGAGCTCCAGCAGGCTGTCCAAAAGCACCTCTAGCAATTCTGTAAATTTTTCCATGGCGCGACGCTTTCCACCCAAGGCGCGGACTGCAAGATACCGCAGCAGATCAAGTTTGTATCTCAGCTGTTCGCCCCAAAGCCCGACCTGGATCAGCGCCTCTTCACGGGTTTCACGCAGGGCGCCGATGAAACGCTCAAGAGGATTTGTCTCTTGGAATTCCATCCATGCGTTAGCTGCTTGGGTTCTGACAAATCTGAACGGTCGTATCGTCAGCCAGTCGGCCCGAGGGGAAAACTGATGGTCGTTGTGCGAATCTCCGACCCAGTAATAGATGCTCTCCATCAGATCAATGAGAGACTCGCGATCTTCTCGAAATGTCATGTGACCTCCTTGTTATGTCTAACAACTGAGTCAAGTCGCGCCGGGAAGCGGTATCTGCCTGGACGAACTGTCGATATTGCTCGATGCTTAGTAACAGCTCGGAAGCCTTTGCTGCCAGCTCCAACTACTATCTGTCTGCTTCTTCTTGCGTGATGCTGAAATCCAGAAGATGTTTCGCTTGGTTGCGCAAATTGCTCAGCTGCTCGATCAGCGCAGCGCTGCCCTGTGCGAGTTTACCCAAACAAGCCAGCTCATCCAAGAAGAGAGATGGATTTGCGCGCGGCACGCTAGCGCCTGGGACGAAGCCGGATTTGGCCGCGGCCTCTTCTACCAATACCCACGCCTCAAGAAGTGTTGGCTCAAGGCGCGACGTAAGTTCTGAGGCTCCCGCCCCCGTTTTCACGGACACTTACAAGAAGCCCGAACTAGGCCATGAGGAGTGTTCATGTCAAAGCGTAGGAAGTTCAGTGCCGAGTTCAAGAGTGGTGCGGTTGAGCAGGCAAGCCAGCCCGGTGTCAGTTGTGCCCAGGTGACGCGGGAGCTGGGACTTCGGGACACCCTGCTGACCCGCTGGAAGCGGGAAGCACAGAACCCGGGAGCTGCAGCTTTCGGCGGCAGCGGGACGCCACGGGACGAGGAGCTGGCTCACCTTAAGCGTGAGTTGCGGTCGGTTAGAAGGAGCGGAGTTTTTGCGAGAAGCGGCGACGCTCTTTCCAAAGGAATCATGAGGTACCAGGTGACCGAACGTTGCCGCGATGAGTTTCCGATTCGGCGGAATGGTCTCGATCAACAGTCCTGGCGCGCTCTTAACGGCCATAACACCTTTTGAATTTTGCTCCACTGCCGCACGGACACAGCCGTCCCTACCCTCGATAAACATCCCTTATCGCTACTCCCCGTACTGAAGTGCACTGCCACTTTCAGCTTGGCGCTCGCCGAGATCCAGCCCTATGGGGCTGCCGAAACAGGAATCACACTCTTTCGCAGAATCTCCAACCTCCCAACATCGCCAACAGGCACAAGCACTGTAGCCTTCCGCGCCGGGTCCCACAGTGCATAGCTGTCACCAAGACGACCAATCAGGCTTAGGTCGCCCTGCACCTTTCCATCAACAGTCACAGCCGTCACGTGCTTGCCGCCGCCATAGGAAATCTTCTCGGCACGCTGGGAGCCAAGCATGCTTGAAGCTATCGAGACGTAGACCAGCATCACCAAGGCGTAGATCAGCCATGGGGAATCTTTCACTGCGGTGGGCACCACCGGCGAAAGATGCACGATCAACGCACAGATGACCGTCAGAAGAATCCCTATCAGAAGAGGCCACGTGTTCGACCACCAAAGCAGCAGCCCTAGGGCAGTGAAGAAAAGCACTGGAAACAGCCATGCGAACAGCTTGCTTTTGGAGCTGCCGCTCGTGACCTTCATTTCCACCCAGCCGCCTAACAGCGAGGCCAGCAGTATGAGAAATAACACCATGCCCATCCCTGCAAGCCCTGCCAGCGCAAGCTCGCTCACCGCAACAAACTGAAATGGGTCCAGGCCGAAGTGGCCCCAATACGCCTTCAGATAGAAGGCTCCTTGAATCAAACCGAACGTGACAAGTGCCGAACCCCATCCGGCAACATCAGCCATCGTCAGTGTCTTTTTCGTACGCTCCATGTATCCCCTTCCATCAAGGCAACCCCGCCACATAGTGGCATGCAGCGCTCCGCCCTGCAGAACTCACCCCATTAACGTGACGCGTCACGCCCAATCACCCCGCCCATTGGCGCCCCACCCCTCCCCCACTATAGTTCCACCCCTCACAAGGACGAGGCGGTACAAATGCCCTATATCGGAATCGGACTCCACGTACTGGCGGCCATCTACTTCGCGGTGCACGCCATCCGCTCGGGCCAGAGCCTCTACTGGCTCATCCTGCTCTTCTCGTTCCCGCTGCTCGGCAGCGTCGTCTACTTCCTGGCGATCTACCTCCCGGAAGCCCGTCACTCGCGCGGCGCCCGGCAGGTCGTCCGTTCTGCCAAGCAGCTCATGGACCCGGGCCAGGACCTGCGCAACGCCCGCGCCGAGCTGGCGCGCACGCCCACCGTGCAGAATCGGGTTCGCCTGGGCATGACGCTACTGGATGCTGGCCAGGCAGAGGAAGCCAGAACCCTGCTTGAGCAGGCGGCAAGCTCGCCACTGGGCGACGATCCCTACATCCTTACCGGCCTAGCCCGTGCCCGCCTCGAATCCGGGCACGCCGCGCTTGCAGTCGAAGCGCTCGACGGCCTGTTCGCCCGCCATCCGGATGTGCGCCGCAAGCCAGAACAGACCCTGCTCTATGCGCAGGCATTGGCAGCCACCCAGTCGCCCGACGCCCGCGCCGCGTTCGAGCGTGCTGTGGAGTGCGGAAACGATGCGGCCGCCCGCTGCCTGTACGCCGAGTGGCTGATGGCACAGCCGCAGCCCGCCGACCGTGAGCAGGCCCGTAGCCTGTTCGCCAGCATCATTGACGATGCCCAGCACTGGTCGCGCCACGCGCGCAGCCACAATGCCGCATGGCTGGAGCGGACCAAGGCCGCGTTGAAGGGCTACTGACGCCTGGCGGCCTTTGGCAATCCTGTCGCATCCGCCTCGCTCACGGCTCCACCGGGCGGATGCCGACACTTGTCAGGCTTGCACCGCCGACATCGACAACAGCCTTGCGGCGCAAGGCTCCGGCCTCATTGAGCCGTATGCAAAGATTCTGAAAATGTTGAATGTGGTGACGGCATCGGCCTTACTGCATTGGCATCGCGCACAGCCGGGCGTATTTCTCTCCGTGCCACCGAATACAGGTGGCCGGGATTCGAAACCCCGGTAGTTCGCTGAAGTAAACGCTTGCCAGCCGGCATCACCCTGTGTGGTGCCGGCTGGCAATCCGTCGGCCGGCTATGGCGGGCGGTGCGTGGAGGCCTTGTGCCTGCCGGTTTAGCGAACACCGGGTTTCGAACCTCGCACCGTCCGCCACCTTTATCGGTGGCGGCTTCTGCATGCACGCAAGGAGCCCAGCCATGACCCAGCCCCACTCCCCTGCCCCGCATCCGATCCACGACGCGCTCGCCAACGGTCCCGCGCTGGATCCGAACACGCTCATCGCCCTGCTGCACAGCATCGGCTCGGGTGCCGCCTCCGATGGCCTGCCCTGGCCAGAGCGCCACCAAATGCCGGGCCGACGCATCGCCCTGGCGGACACCGATTGCTCGCTAGCCGGCCTTCGCGTGGTGCTGGAAATCCTGTTGGCCGCGCAGCGCGCCCGCGAAAACGGAGAGTTGGAGCAATACGTCGGCCCGCGCGTCATGGAAGGCCTGATCATGGCCGGGCTGGGCCTCGTGGCGCACGCCAGCACACGGGTACGCCCGGACGGCTGAGTGACGCGGCATCGCTGGGCGGCCACCGCGCTCTGTCTCGTCGCGGTGGTTGCGGCACAGGCGCAGTGGCCGGCGCCACCGGTGCCTTCGCCTGTCGGGTTCCAAAGCATCAACGACGATCGATTCTCACAACTACGCCGCCAGGCGATCCAGTTCGTGGAGTCTCGGCCACGACAGGGCTTCCAGTTCGTCGAGCGGCATCGAGATGCCGAGTTCCAGGTTCATTGCCGAGGTATACCGGTACTGTGGTTGGAAAGGCGCTCGCAATATTTGCTGTTGCAGGTCTCGCTGGACGCGGAGCAGCGGGCGCCCGCCGTTCTGCAGCTTCGTGCGTTGCTTCAATGGCAGCTGCAGCCGTTGGGCCATTTGGAGCAGGTACTGGCAGGCGTGCCGGAACCTGTTCTGTTGGATCGGGTGCTGCAGATGTTCGCGGGCGAGGTGCATGAGGGGGTGCGATGTGGCATGCCGTAGTCGAGCCTGGCTCGACTCTAGAGAGCCGCGGCTACGAGGGTTCAGGGCTAGTCACCTGCGCGACGGGCATTGGTCCAGTGATCACGCGACTCACCGCTCGGCATCGATCCAGCCCGCAAGGCGCGCACGCGCGAGATCTTCTGGCGTGTCGATGTCCAGGCCCAGCTCCGGCGCTTGAAGGGCATGCACGGCGTCGATGGGAAGCTGCCTCAAGCGCGCTCCGAAGCCGCGGTCAGCGGTTGCACCCGCAGCGTTGAACCATGCACGCGGCACTACGGCAGGAATGCCAAGCGCGTTTCCGTGACAAGTGCCCGCGCACCCGGATGCCGAGGCGCGGGCACCCGAAAGCAACGCATGCAGATGGGCGTGCTCGATCGCGGGCTGGTCGCATGCCACGACCATCACGGCGGCCACCGCGGGCAGCAGGTGTGTGCCTGCAACCTGCAGGCTGCTGGCCAGGCCGCTTTCCCAGTGGTGGTTGGTTACCGGGGTGGCATCCAGCCCGGCAATGCTGGATGTCACGGCCTGTGCGCTCCCGCCCACCACCACCAACACCTGCGATGGCGCGAGCTCCAAGGCCAACCGCACTACGCGATGTACAAGGGTCTCGCCCTGCCGGGTCAGAAGCTGCTTGGGCTGGCCAAGCCGGGTGCTCCCGCCCGCCGCAAGCACGACGACCGCATGCGCTGCCGTCACCTGCCGGCGGTGCTTCGCCATTGCTGCAGCTGCGCGGCAATGCTGAGCGAGATTGCCTCCGGTCCCCGCCCGCCGATGTTCAGGCCGATGGGCGATCGAAGTCTGGAAGACAGGCGGTGGCGCTGATCCGGTGTCAGCAGCTTGAACAGGTCCTCGCGCCTTCGCCGGGGGCCCAGCAGCCCAATGAAGGCAACCTCGGTATCGGCCAGGGCCACCAGCGCCTCGCGGTCCAGCTCGAAGTCGTGGTGCATCACCAGCACCGCGTCGCACGGGTCGGCATGGAGGGCCTCGGCCGGGCTCACCTGGAGCTGTGCATCCGCGCCCTGCCCCGCTGAGGACCAGCGCGCTCGTCGTTCGGCTACGCTGACCCGCCATCCCAGTCCCCGCAGCAACGGAACCAGGAAGGGCGTTTCGGGACCGCCGCCCAACACCAGGGCCCGTGGAAGCCGGGGCAAGGGCAAACGCCACGCTGCTTCTCCAAAGGGCTGCGCCCCGTCCATCGGGTTCAGCTGCCATGCCTGCTCGCGATGGCCGGTGCGGAAAACGATCTGCCCCGATGCGCGAAGCTCGCGCTGGAGTGACACGCCCTCGCGGAGCCATGCCTCGATCACGGCGTCGACGCCGGTCATGGCACGCAATGGCAGAAGCGCAATCCGAAGCCGGCCGCGGCACCCGAGCGCGGACCCACTCAACAGGTCGTCGTCACTGCGGGTGTCGATCTCGATCCAGTCGACCTGCCCTGCCGCGCTCACCTGCTCCGCGCGTCGCGCGAGCTCGGGCTCCAGGCATCCGCCGCTCAGCCAGCCGACCTGGCTGCCGTTGCAGAACAGCACCATGTCGCCGGCACCGGCGTAGGTGGAGCCATCGGTTTCCAGCACCAGCGCGAGCACGGCCTGCTCGCCCGCGCGCACGCGCGTCAAGGCCGTCTCGAGCACGCCGCGCGGGTTGCCTTCGGCGAGGAAGCCCGGCGCTGCGGACAGGTGCCCGGCAGCATCCCTGGGGTCCACTCCCTCTTCCGCAGAGGCCTCCAGGGCGGGTGAGGCCACGGGTCGGTCCATGCGCAAGGGTCAGCCCACATCGGGCAAGCCGGGCAACAGCTTGTCCAGGGTGATGGGATAGTTGCGCACGCGCACACCGGTGGCGTTGTAGACCGCATTGGCGATCGCGGCGCCGACCCCACAGATGCCCAGCTCACCCACGCCCTTGGCTTTCATCGGCGAGATCACCGGATCCAGCGTGTCGAGGAAGACCACTTCCTGGTACGGAATGTCGGCGTGCACGGGAACCTCGTAGCCCGCAAGGTCGTGGTTGATGAACAAGCCAAGCCGCTTGTCGACCACCAGTTCCTCCATCAGGGTCGCGCCCGCACCCATCACCATCCCGCCGATGACCTGACTGCGTGCGGACAGCGGATTGAGGATCCGGCCGCCATCGCATACGGCAAGCATCCTGCGGATGCGCGTCTCTCCGGTGTAGGCATGCACGGCGACCTCGCAGAAATGCGCTGCATAGGTGCCGACGTCGTACCCCTGCTTGAACTTGCCGAAGGCAATGCCGTCCTCTGCCGAAAGTGTGCCTGCTTCGGCCAGGTCGATGGTCCGCCCACCCGCTTGGATGTGGCCATTGGCGAAGTTTGCGGTGTCGCCGTCGAAGCCCAGTTTCTCGCCCACCTTGCGGCGCAGGCTGACGCACGCCGCGTACACGCCTGCGGTGGAGCTTGCCGCGCCCCACTGGCCGCCGGAACCGGCGGAGGCCGGATGGCGGGAGTCGCCGAGGGTGACCTGGACCCGGTCCAGCGGCACGCCCATGGTCTCGGCCGCCGTCTGCGCGATGATGGTGTAGGAGCCGGTGCCGATGTCGGTCATGTCGGTTTCCACGATCACCCCACCCTGGCCGTCAAGCCGGACCCGCGCCGCCGACTTCATCGTCGGTGCACCGCGATAGCCCGCGGATACGCCCATGCCGACCAGCCAGTGCCCGTCCCGTACCTGCGCCGGCTTGGCGCTGCGCTTGTTCCAGTTGAAGCGTTCCGCGCCCTCGCGCAGGCAGCGCACCAGGTTGCGGTCGGAGAACTTCTTGGACGGATCGCCGGGCACGACCTCGGGCTCGTTGAGGATGCGGAACGCGATCGGGTCGAGGCCCAGCTTCTCGGCCATTTCGTCCATCGCCACTTCCAGCGCCATGTGGCCCGGTGCTTCGCCCGGCGCGCGCATCGCATTGCCTTCGGGCATGTCGAGCGTGGCGATGTAGTTGGCGACCAGGCGGTTGGCGCCTGCATAGAGCTTGGGCGTCTGCAGGGTGCCGTTCTCGCCGTCCTCGCCGTTGATGTTGCCCGACCAGTTCTCATGGGCGATGGCGGAGATACGGCCGTCTTTCGCGCAACCGATCCGGACGCGTTGGATGGTCGCGTGCCGGTGCGTGGTGTTGTTGGGCATCAACGGGCGTTGCAGCGCGATCTTCACCGGCCGCCCGACCTGCTTGGCCGCCAGCGCGGCCAGCACTGCATCGGCGCGGATGAATAGCTTGCCGCCGAAGCCGCCGCCGATATAGGGCGAGTCCACGCGCACCTTGCCAGCATCGATACCGAGGATCGCGGCCATGCCCTGCCTGGCCCAGTCGATCATCTGGTTCGAGGTCCACAGCGTGAGCGTGTCGCCCTCCCAGGCGGCGATGGTGGCGTGCGGCTCCATCATCGAATGACTTTCGTCGGAGGTGTGGTACGTCTCGTCGAGCTTGAGCGCGGCGCCTGCATAGGCGCTGTCGAAATCGCCCAGCGCCTGCCGGTCGGGCTTGCCGTCGCGCCCCTTTGCCAGCGGCGCGGACGGCGCCAGCGCCGGGAAATCGAAGCGCCCCTTGCCGCGCTCATAGCGGGTGCGGATCAACGCCGCAGCGGCGCGGGCCTGCTCGAAGGTCTCGGCCACCACGCAGGCGATGGCCTGGTGGTAATGGGCGACCTCGGACCCGCCGAACAGCGGCGCGTTGTTCCAGTTCGATTTGCCGACTGGCTTGGTTTCCGGTGCGGTGATGACCGCCAGCACGCCGGGAGCGGCACGTGCGCGGGAGGCATCCATCGAAATGATGCGCCCCTTGCCGATGCCCGCGCCGACGATGTAGCCGTAGACCTGGTTCGGCGCCACGTCATGGCGCTCGTAGGCATAGGGGGCGGTGCCGGTGGTCTTGCGGGGGCCGTCGATGCGTGGCGTCGACTTGCCGACCACCTTGGCCTTGTCGAACAGGTTGTCACCGGCGGGGGCGTTGAATTCAAGGGCCATCAGCGCTCTCCTTCGGCCAGCACGGCGGCGAGGGTGCGCTCGGCGAGCGCGATCTTGAACGCGTTCTCCCGCGTTGGACGGGCACCGGCGAACACCTGTTGGGTCGCGGCCTTCACGCCGTCGCGCAGCAGGGGTTCGGCTGCCTCGATGCGCCACGGCTTCGGCGCGACCCCACCGAAGGCGAACCGCGCCGAGCCGTCACGCTGCACGACCGCGGCGACCGACACCAGTGCGAACGCATAGGACGCGCGGTCACGTACCTTGTGGTACACGTGCCGGCCGCCCAGCGGTTCCGGCAGCGTGACGTGGGTGATCAGCTCACCGCGCTGCAGCACATTGTCCTGCTGTGGCTTGTCGCCCGGGGAACGATGGAAATCGGCAATCGGGATGCTGCGCGTGCTGCCGTCACCCTTGACGGTCTGGACCGTGGCGTCCAGCACCCGCAGGGCCACCGCCATGTCGCCCGGATAGGTCGCGATGCAGCTGTCCGAGGTACCGATCACGCCCATCTGCCGGGAAAACCCTTCGAGCGCGCCGCAGCCTGATCCGGGCAGGCGCTTGTTGCAGGGCAGATGGGGGTCGTAGAAGTACGGACAGCGGGTGCGCTGCAGCAGGTTGCCGCCGGTGGTGGCCTTGTTGCGCAGCTGCCCGGACGCGCCTGCCACGATCGCGCGGGTCAACACCGCATAGTCGCGGCGCACGCGCTCATGCGAGGCCAGCGCGGTATTGCTGACCAGCGCGCCGATGCGCAGGCCGCCGTCGTCGGTGGGTTCGATCCTGTCCAGGCCGATGTCCTGCACGTCGACCAGGTGCGCGGGCGTCTCGACCTCCAGCTTCATCAGGTCGAGCAGATTGGTTCCTCCCGCCAGGAACTTCGCGCCCTCGGTGCCGGCGACGGCCCTGGCGGCCTCGGCCGGGGATTTCGCGCGTTCGTAACTGAAGGCCCTCATGAGCGCCTCCCTGCAGAGGTCACGCCAGCGACCTCTTCCATCGCCTCGGCAATGTTGGAATAGGCCCCGCAGCGGCAGAGGTTGCCGCTCATGCGTTCGCGCATTTCCATGTTGGTGGCCCGGGGCCGTGCGCTGACGTCCGCCTGCACATGGCTGGGGACACCCCGCTTGATCTCATCCAGCACCGCCACCGCCGAGCAGATCTGCCCCGGCGTGCAGTACCCGCACTGGTAGCCGTCATGCTTGATGAAGGCGGCCTGCATCGGATGCAGGTCATCAGGGGTTCCGAGGCCTTCGATGGTGGTGATGGCATCGCCCTGGTGCTGCACTGCCAGGCTGAGGCAGGCATTGATGCGCTCACCGTTGACCAGCACGGTACAGGCCCCGCATTGACCGTGGTCGCAGCCCTTCTTGGTCCCGGTCAGCTTCAGATGTTCGCGCAGGGCGTCGAGCAGCGTGGTCCGCGTGTCGAGCTCAAGCTCCCGGCGCGCGCCGTTGACGGTCAACGCCACCGTGCTGATGACCGGCGGCCTGGGCGGCGGGGACGCCGCCAGTTCGGCGGCGAGCGATGACGCCCCCGGTGCGGCGGACATCGCCACGGTCGTGGCGCCGCCGGCGATCACCTGGCGACGCGTCAACTTCATTCCTTCGTCCCAACTTGGCACAGTGACCTCCTGGCGTTCGGGGAAACCCCGTGGCTGGATGGACGCGCTCAGACTACCCAAGGGGCACTATGCCCGGCTGGGTAGTACAGATCTGTGAAGCCTGTCCAGGGTGTGCCGGCATCGTCGGCCGAGCCTACTGGCCGCTCATCTTCAACGCCGCCTCTGGCAAACGTGCGCCTGGTGGACAGCGTATTGATGCCCAGGTAAAGCCGCCCAGATAGGCCCACGGCGCGCCGTGGGCTGGTCTGCGGAACTGCGCCATGCGGCGCTCGGATACGGTGCCGCGTCAGAGGGGTACCCCAGATTGGGATCGAACGGGCCGAGCATCCAGCCGAGGCTCTTGAGGTAGTCACGTGCGAGAAAGTACAGGAAGACAAACATCCCCGTGAGTACGCTCGCCAGCAGCAGGTACCCGCCGTTGTGCATGCGCCACTGCCCGGCGATGCCTCGCCAGTCTGACCATCGGGATACCGCAGGCACCGGCGCGGCCAGCCATCGGGCAAGATCCTGGCGGCACATGCGAAGGCTGAGCATGGCTGAATAGGGTTCTGACACGGTGATCCTTCCTCCGGTCTGCGTCTGCAGATGGGCTTGTAGCAGACAACCTGCATCACGCCAACAGACGGTCCGAGGTCACCGCTGCGGCGGGATGACGCTGCCGGCAATCGTGACGAAGACCGGGTTGGAGTAGAACCACAGATCCTGCCACGGGTCTTCGCCGGGCGCGTCCGCCAGTGCATCGACCGCACCGGTGCTGTTGCCCCGCACCCGCACGAAGCCGCCGCGCGGCGGTGCCGGCAGTGACCCGCGCGCCACGATCCAGTCACCCTCCCGCACCCAGGTTGCCGCGTCGAAGCCGCGCCGTTGCATCTGCAGCCTGCCCTCCCCGTCCCTGCCGCCGATGATCAGCTCGATGCGCTTCAGCGCCGGGTGCTGCCCGTTCGCGTTGGCGCCGGCCGGCTGCCGTACCCGCACCTCCACCTGCATCGTCTGCGCTGGCCGCAGCACCAGCGTATCGCCCATTCCGCCGCTGGAGTCGCCAGCGGTCACGCGCAATTCCAAGGCATCGATCAGGTCACCGGTGACGGTGAACATGCGCCCCTTGCGCAGCGCATCCAGGATGTCTTCCGCATCCGGGCGCGCCCAGGCATAGGTCTTGCTGTACTCACCCGGGTCGTAGTCGCGCCCACCGTCGCGCAGGTTCACATGCGAGTCGGAGTTGGCGGTGATCCAGAAGCGGATGCCATCGGCCAGCATCTGGTCCCACACACCTCCCACCTGCGCGGTCATCTGGTCATAGCCGCCTACGGTTGGGGCGGCCGCGTTGCGGTACAGCCCGCGTTCGCTGCGGATCGCCTGGTGCCCGGGCGCACCCTCCATGCCTACCAGCACATTGGGTGCGGCCGCATGCCAGCCGCGCAGCTCGCCCGGGGTCACCTCGCCCCACTGCCCCATCGCCGTCGCGGTGCGCGAGGGATGGTTGATGAACATCAGCGGTGCCGGGCGCAGGCCCCCCAGGTAGGCCAGTGCGGCCTGCATCTGCTGTTCGCTGTCGCGGCTATCGTGCAGCGGTTCGCTGCGGCTGAAATCCCGCTCGGCGGTGACCAGTTGGTCCCGTTCCTGCGGGCCCGGCGCGATGATCAGGGAGGCGTGCTCGCCCGCGGGCACGTCGAATTCCATGCCATTGAACTGGATCACCTCGGGAACGTCGGTGCGTGCTTGCAGCAGCGCGGGATACGCCTGGTCGCGGGTGACCGCGGAGTGGCCGGGGCCACCGTGGTCGGTGTGGACCATCCAGCGCAGGCCGAACGCTCTGGCCTGGGCGGCGTTGCGGCTGCGGCTGTAGGGCGAGTCACCACCGCGGACCGGTGTGGGCGGCGTGGTGCTGCGGTCCCAGTCCACGCTCCATTCGCTGTGCACGTGGTGGTCGCCGGCCAGCCATTGGCGGCCGGCATCGGCCGCTGTCGTGGCCGTGGCCGAAAATGCCGGGGCCGCTGCGGCGAGCAGCGCCAGCATCAGAGGGGTCTTCATGAGTCTTTTCCTGAGAAAGCGCACGGACGACGCACGGACCCTCTCCGGTCCGCACGCCGCCCGTGCGGGAACGCTTGCCTAGAAGTCCGCGCGCAGGCCCAGGCTGATGCGACGGCCAGAGGTCTCATCCATGGTCGGGAAGGACGGGTCCATGGTGTAGCCGCTGGTCCGCTCGTTGGTGAGGTTGATGCCCTTCAGGCTGATCTTGATGTTGTCGGTGATGCGGTAACCGATCGATACGTCCATCTGGCCATAGGCATCGCGCCAGATCGGGTACAGGTTGTAGCCGATCGATTCGACGTACTCGTCCTTGTGGTTGTAGGACACGCGCGCGTCGAAACGTTCATTCTCGTAGTACGCGGTGAAGTTCCAGGTCTTCTCCGACAACCCCGGCATCGGGGTGCGGATGCCCAGGTCGGACTCGCCGGCCAGCGAGCTGTCCAGCATCGTGTAGTTGGCGTTGATGCCGAACCCGTCCAGCCACGGCGTGAACATGTTCAACGGCAGCTGCGCCACCAGTTCGATGCCGTCGACCTCGTAGGCACCCTTGGCATTGACCGGCTGGTACACGTCGAAATCGTAGATGCCATTGAGGCTGCCGTTGGCGTTGTACACCGCCACATCCTGGACCACGCCGGTCAGCGAGTTGATCACCACACCGTCGATGTTCTTGCGGAAGTAGCTGGCGGCGAACAGCGCGCCGTTGTCCAGGTACTTCTCCAGGCCGATTTCCCACTGCTTGGCGTAGGTCGGCTTCAGTTCGGGATTGCCGTCGGTGAAACGGTAGGAACTCCAACTGGCGGTGCGCTTGTAGGCGATGTCGGTCAGCGCCGGGCGCATCATTACCTTGGACGCGGCCGCACGCAGCAGCAGGCCATGCGCGAGCTCGGCGGTCATGTTGAAGCTGGGCAGCAGATCGTCGTAGCTGCCATCCTTGGACACCGGCGTATCGGTGTAGCCGGTGCTGCCGTTGGGCAGCTGGATCGGGTGGTAGCCGAACGAATCGACCTTCGTATCCACGTAGCGTGCGCCGGCGTTGACAGTGAAAGGCACGCTGCCGATATCGAAGGCGAAGTCGGCCATCGCGTAGAAGCTCATCACCTTCTCATCGACCTGGTAGAACTGCCCCGAGTCGAACGGGGTCTGGAAGCCCGCGTAACGGAATGCGCTGCGGGCGTAGTCGTTGGAGATCTGCTGCCAGGCCAGCCCCTTGTTGGAGTAGCTGCCGCCGGGGACGATGTCGTCGATGTACTGCAGCGGGCTGTCGGCCATCGTGCGGGTGTTGACCCAGGCCGCGCTGCCAGCGCTCGGCCCGGTGATCTTCAGTTCGCCATACTGGCGCTCCTTGGATCGGTCGGTGTAGCGCGCGCCGAACCGGACCGTGTGCAGCGCGGGCAGGAAGGCCATGTCCAGCAGGCGGGTGACATTGACCTGGGCGGCGTACTTGTCATCCTTCACCTTCTCCAGCGTGGTCTCGTAGGCCTCGAACAGATAGCGGCGCGGATCGTTGTACATGTCGAAGCTGCCGGCGGCGCCGGTGGGAAGGGTTTCACCACTGGCGCCGGTCCAGCGGGTACGCGACGGCGCATAGGCCACGTGCTTGAGGTTGGAGAAATCCGAAGTCTTCTCCGCGCCCGAATACCCTACCAGCGCATCCACGTACCAGCGGTCACCCTTCCAGTCCATGGCCAGGCTGTACTGGCTGTAGTCGGTCTTGTTGATCCGCTCCTTGCTCAGCATCTCGTGCTGGGTGGCGGTGTAGGACACATCACGCAGCACCACCATGCCGTACTCGGACAGGGTGCTGGCGTCGTACGAATGGATGGTGTCGAAGGTGCTGCGGCTGGAGGCGGAATAGGCGGCCGCGTCGTACTCGTCCTCGGTGCTGTCATAGCCACCGACCATCGCATCGAAGGTCAGGCTGAAATTGTTGCTCGGCTTGTACTGCAGCGATCCAGTCGCGCCCCACTTGTCCTGCTCGTTGAGGTAGACGCGGTCGCCGACCTTGTCCTGGAACACGACCCGGTTGGTCTGCTCGGCATCATTGCGGTTGGTGATGTTGACGCCTGCGTCGCGGCGCAGCACCGACTGCGCCTGGGTGCCGCGGGTACCCGAGGCCGTGAGGAAGCGCGACGACGGGCGGAAGTTGATGCCCGAGGTGGAGTCGGTCCGGTTGGTGCGCTTGGACTGCGAGTACGACACCAGTGCGCCCCAGTCCCCCCACGTGTCGGCGGCGAGGAAGGCAAAGCGCGGGTCCACTTCCTCCGAGATGCTGTTGTGCGCGCCCTCGGCGGAGAACACCAGCTTGCGTTCGTTGTAGTCGAACGGGCGCGCGGTGGAAATCTTCACCGAGCCGGCAATGCCCCCCTCCTCGTCCGCGGCCGTGGGCGACTTCTGCACGGTCACCTGCTGGATGATCTCCGAGGCGAACATGTCGAATTCCACGTCGCGCCCGCCGCTGCCCGACGCGGTGGCCAGGTCGTTGATCGAAACGTGGGTGTACTCCGAAGGCAGGCCGCGCACGTTGACCTTGGTGCCCAGGCCCTTGTTGCGTTCGATGGTCACGCCCGGCATGCGCTGCAGCGCTTCTGCGAGATTCTGTTCGGGAAAGTCGGCCACGTCGGTGGCAACGATCGAGTCAGAGAAGCCCACGGTGGCGCGCTTGATGTCCACCGCCTGCTCCAGGCTGCGGCTGTAGCTGCCGGTGACCTGGATGGTTTCCAGGTTGGCCGCCTGCGCGCTGGGCGCCGCCGCCCCTGCCTGCGCCGATGCCGCGACCGCGCCGCCCACGGGGCCTGGCGTTGCCAGCGCCGAGGTGGATGCCGGTGCAGCCGCATCCTGCGTTTCGATGGTGACGGTGGTGGCGTTGAGATAGCGGTAGCGCAGGCCGGTCCCGGCCAGCAGGCGGCTGAGCGCCGCGTCCGCGCTCAGCCCGGCCGGTACGCCCGCGGTACGCGGATTGCCGGCAGTCTGCGCGTTGTAGACGAACTGCAGGCCGGTCTGGCGCGACAGCGCGTTGAGCGCCCCATCCAATGGCTGCGAGGCGATCGCCTCGCTGGCGATGCGGGCCGGTTCTGCGGCGTGGGCGCCGGCCGTGGCGGTGACCTGCAGTGCAAGGGCGATGGAAAGGAACAGTGTGCGGCGCATCGTGGGATCCAGTGAGGGAATGGCGGTGGTCGCGGAACGGATGTGTTCCTGCTTTCCCCAACTACGAGGGCGCAGCGCGCTGATCGGGCACCGCTTTTTCGATGAATTTTTTCTTACAGCGCCGGCGGCGACCCGGCACGCAGCCGCACGTGGATCCCGTCCGCATCGGCCTGCGTGACCAGCGTCGGCTGCTGGTCAAGAAACGCACGCAGCGATGCCACGTCATCGGCGCGCAGGTTACCGGTCAGGCGCAGCGCGCCGGCGTCGTCGCTGACATGCAGGCGCAGCGCGTTGCGCCGGTTGAAGCGGTCGGCCACGTCGCGCAGTGCTTCGTCGCGGAAGATCACCCGCCCTGACCACCACGCAGTCATGCTGGCGGCGTCCTCATCGCGGATGCGCACGCGCTGGTCACGGTAATCGACCTGCGCGGCCTGCCCTGCGCCAAGGTCGGCGAGCATGCGGCCGCGACCACCATCGCCACGCACATGCACGCGGCCCTCGCTCACCCCGATGCGCGCCTGCTCGCGCAGCAGCGAGACATCGAACGTGGTGCCGATATCGGTGACCTGTAGGCCTGCGGCGTGCACCGCGAAGGGGCGCCGGTCCTTGGCCACGGCGAAGCTGGCCTGGCCACGTTCGAGCTCGACGCGCCGCCCAAGCAGGGTCATGCGCACCGATATCTCGCTTTCCGCATCCAGGCGCACGACGGTGCTGTCGGACAGGGTGATCTGGCGTGGCGTGCAATGTGCGGCCACGTAGTGCCCGGTGCGCGGCCAGGCAACGGTGGTGCCCACCCCGACGGCCAGCATCAGCACCGCCGCCACCGCGATGCGGGGCAGCCCGCGTACCGGCCGCGCCGCGCGTTCCCGGGCTGCAACGGCGGGCCGTGGCGACAACCGCACTACATTGTCGACGTCGTTGCGGGTTGGCGCAGGCGCGCTCAACAGCGCGTCCAGGTCATCGGGCATGCCGCGCAGCGTCTCGGCCAGTGCCCCGGCCACCTCGCTGATGGCCATGTACTCACGCAGATGGTCGGGGGACACCAGCAGCCACTGCATGAAAGCGCGCTGCTGCGATGGGCTGAGGTCACCTTCGCGCTGCAGCGCATGCCAGTGCGCGGCGGCCCGGGTCAGCGCCGACGGGTGTTCAATGGCCACGCTCACGACCTCCCCGCCGGTTCGGCCATCGCCCGGCGGCATACCGACAGCCCGCGTACCACGTGCTTCTTCACCATGTGCGGTGAAACACCCATGCGTTCGGCGATCTGCTTGTAGCTCAATCCATCGCGGTACTGCATGACCAGCACCGCCCGGGTGTGCTCGGGAAGGGTTCCCAGTGCCGCCTGCAGGCGTTGACGGCGCTGTTCGCGTTCGGCGGCATCTTCCACGCATTCCCCGCTGGCCAGGCTTTGGCCCGGGCCTTCGATCTCTTCGATGGACAGCGTCGACCAGCGCCGGCGCGCGGCCTGCTCGCGGGCCAGATTCTGCGCGACAGTGAACAGGTACGCTTCCGGGTTGGCGATCGGCTCGCCCTTGCCTTCATGCGCACGCAGCAGGCGCAGATAGGTTTCCTGCACCAGGTCCTCGGCATCCTGCCGCGCGCCGCGCCGCACGAAAAAGCCGCGCAGCAGCGGCGCGTGGTCCTCGAACATGCGCGCCAGGCGCCGTCTTGCCTGCTCGGCCACCTGCGTCGCCTTTACCCCCTGAAGTGCGCCGCAAGGTAAGCGTGCCGTATGACGCGTTCATGACGGCCGCCTCGCCGTCAGGCGCCGGTCCCTGCGTCGGCGTCGACGGGCAGCGGGTGGCGCGCTGCGTCGATCAGCTGCAGCACCACCGCTTTGCCGCTGCAGGCGGGCATCGCCCGCACCAGATTGCGCAGGAGCCGCAGATCCTGCATGTCGCCCAGTCGATCGCTGAGCTGATGCAGCGATCGGGCGGCCTTGCCGTGTTCCGGCCCTTCGCGGGAGCGTCCAGGGCGCAGCTTCATGTCCTTGAGCAGTTCCAGCTGCATGCGCAGCCGCCGCGCGCGCCGGCGCCAGCGGTGGACGCCTTCGACGTCGTTGGTGCCGCCATGGGTCGCGCGGGTTGCGGCCTTGCGGACCCGGCGTCGGGTCCGCTCCAGCCCGGCGCGGACGTCCCGACGGCGCAGTGCGTGCCAGGGCTGGTCCTGCAGCTGCCGGGCGACGCGCCGAAGCGTCATGGCCCTGCGCTGCAGCCCGGGATCCCGCCGCAGCAGCTGCTCGAGAATGCGGGCACGCCTGGCCGAGAGCACATCGATCACCGCTGCCCAGCCCGGTGCCGGATGAAGCTGCTGCAGCCGCTGCGCCGCTTCCACCACGACATGCGCATCGCGTGCATCGGACAGGCTGACGCCCAGGCGGCGCAGCGTGGCATCCAGGTCCTGCAGATCGAACGCTGGATTGCGCACCAGCGCCAGCAGCGAACGCAGTTTCCTGATGTGCTTGCGGACGGAATGGATCGCGGCATGCGGATCGGCGAGCAGCGAAAGCTGCTGGAGTGCCTCCTGGCACTCACGCTGCGCGCGCTTGCTGATGATCGGCCCTGCACCGACGGCTGGCATGGGGTTGTCCATCGCATGGGTCGGCCCGAGTGTACCCGCCGGTCGCGAACAGACCAACGACGAGTCCTTGGGGGGGGGTGTGCTGCATCGCCGTATCACCACCGTCGCAATGGGCGACGGACGGAGCCACCTCTGCCGGACAACCGATACAGTGATCGACATCGTCCAGCGCATCTGCGCCAGAGCGGCTACGGCACCCACGAGGCTTGGGCAGCATCGCGTGGCAGCGGAAACAGCTCCGAATGACGATGGTGCAGTTCAGCGCGCAGTTGGGCGCGATTTGGCCCGGAGATAAGCGAGCACCAAAGCCGCAACGGGTATCGCCAGCAATGCCGCTGCCAACGCGGGATCAGGAAGCACGAACGCCGTATAGAAGACATCCGCGCAATCGAGGCTGGCCAGCATCAGCGAGAAGCCTACAAAGCCCACGCAAATATAGAAAAGCCAGACCTCATAAACCCCAACGGGACAAAGCAG
Organism: Stenotrophomonas sp. 85239_Sma; assembly: GCF_056481725.1. Classification (NCBI taxonomy): domain Bacteria; kingdom Pseudomonadati; phylum Pseudomonadota; class Gammaproteobacteria; order Lysobacterales; family Lysobacteraceae; genus Stenotrophomonas; species Stenotrophomonas sp. 85239_Sma. The sequence goes on from NZ_CM151163.1 coordinate 2,328,904, forward strand.
GCGAATGACTCGCAGCACCAGTGGCAGCACAAAGACGACAAATGCCATGATCATTACATCATCATCGCCGCCCGAGCTTAAAAGCTCTTTGCAGAAGAATGGGCCGGGTGCTGCAAAGCCACCGGGCGACCACTTCTGCCAGATCCAGGGGGTAGACGCCAGCAGCGCAAGAAGCATGATATAGGCAAGCAACAGTCCTGCACGCACGTTTCGTTGGGTCAAGCTGGATACCTCTTACGACGGGCACGTTTTTATGGCGATCCTGCCAGGAACCCCCTGAATGATGCCGACCGCCTCATCCTGGCCGAGGCGCACCTCCGGTGGCGCCACTGCGGTCGCTCACATGCCCAGGTCAGACAGCCCCGGATGATCATCCGGCCGACGCCCCAGTGGCCAGTGGAACCTGCGATCGCTTTCCTTGATCGGCATGTCGTTGATACTCGAGAAGCGGCGCTGCATCAGGCCATCGGCGCCGAATTCCCAGTTCTCGTTTCCATAGGAGCGGAACCAGTTGCCGGAGTCGTCGTGCCACTCATAGGCGTAGCGCACGGCAATGCGGTTGTCGGTGAAGGCCCATAGCTCCTTGATCAGGCGGTACTCAAGCTCCTTGTTCCACTTGCGGGCCAGGAACTGCCGGGCTTCCTCGCGCCCATGGGTGAACTCGGCACGGTTGCGCCACTCGGTGTCCAGCGAATAGGCCAGCGAAACCTTGTCGGCATCGCGGGAGTTCCAGCCATCCTCGGCAAGGCGCACTTTCTCGATGGCCGATTCACGGGTGAACGCGGGGAGTGGCGGACGGGGTGCTTCAGTGGACACGGTGGGACCTCCAATCAAGTGGATGAACGGGGTGCTTTGACGGGTTTTGATGACTCAGGCGTCAGCGCCTGGCCTGCTCCAACAACACCGCTGCAACATCCCTTGCAGTGTCTGCGGCGTTGTAGTCGCCCATCACGCGCGAGACGGTGATGGCGCCTTCCATGAGAACCAGCAGCTGCCGCGCCAAGGCAGCCGGCTGCTCGATATCCAGCTGTGCGGTCAGTTCCAGCGTGTAATCCAGCAGCTTCTGCTTGTGATGTCTTGCGATGTGGCGAATCGGATCGTCGGGGTCGCCGACCTCGCCTGCGGTGTTGATGAAGGCACACCCGCGATAGCCCTCGGACTGGAACCAGTCCTTGAGCACGGTGAACATGCCGAGGATGCGCGCCTCCGGGGTGTCGGCCTTGTCGCACTCCCGCTGGAACCACTGAAGCCAACGAACGTCGCGCGCGCTCAGTGCCGCAGCGGCTACCTGGTCCTTGTTTTCAAAGTGACGGTAGATGCTCTTCCGGGCAACGCCGGAAGTTTTCACCAGCAGGTCCATGCCGGTGGCATGGATCCCGTTCTGGTAGATCAGCGCCTCGGCCGTAGCCAGGATCTTCTGTTGGGTGTCGGTGCCAGCCTTGCTCATGGCCACAAGGTAGAACGCTCGTTCTACCCATGTCAACAAGCGATGGCGGGCGGTTCGTACGCGCACAACCGTGCAAGACGATCCATCAAGAAATCCGGACAGTTCATCACCCAGGCGCCTGCTTGCAGGCGCAAAGTACGCCTCACCACCCACCCATGAGAGTTTCCGCATGAACACCTTCGCCCGCACCCTGGCCATTGCCACCCTCGCCCTGTCGGTCCAGGCCGGCCTGTCCGCGCAAGCCGCCGAACCGGCCAAGCCGGCGGCAGTCACCAGCATCGCGCGCACCGCCAGCTACATCACCACCGCCGATGGCGTGCAGCTCTACTACAAGGACTGGGGCCCGAAGGACGGCCCGGTGGTTACCTTCAGCCACGGCTGGCCGCTGAACTCGGACAGCTGGGAATCGCAGATGATCTTCCTCGCCAACCACGGCTACCGCGTCATCGCGCATGACCGTCGCGGCCACGGTCGTTCCAGCCAGCCCTGGGATGGCAACGACATGGATCACTACGCCGATGACCTGGCCACGGTGATCAACACGCTGGACCTGCACGACGTCACCCTGGTGGGCTTCTCCACAGGTGGTGGCGAGGTGGCGCGCTACATCGGTCGCCATGGCACCGGCCGGGTGAAGAAGGCGGTGCTGATCAGCTCGGTGCCGCCGCTCATGCTGAAGACCGCCGACAACCCCAACGGGCTGCCGATTGAAGTGTTCGATGGCATCCGCAAGGCGCAGATGGACAACCGCGCACAGCTGTACAAGGACATCCCGTCCGGCCCGTTCTACGGCTTCAACCGCCCGGGCGCGAAGGTGTCGCAGGGCCTGATCGATACCTGGTGGGCGCAGGGCATGCAGGGTGGCCACAAGAACACGTACGATTCGATTGCTGCATTCTCGGCCACCGACTTCCGCGCCGACCTGAAGAAGTTCGACGTGCCGACGCTGGTGATCCACGGTGACGACGATCAGATCGTGCCGATCGACATCTCTGGCCGCCAGTCGGCGAAGCTGATCAAGGGCGCCAGGCTGATTGTGTACCCGGGTGCGCCGCATGGCCTGACCGATACCCACAAGGACAAGGTCAACCAGGATCTGCTGACGTTCCTGCAGGAGAAGTGAGCAGCACGGGCTCCGGCACCGCGCCGGAGCCCGACCTGGACCGCAGAGTGTCATTACGGCGCTCTACCTTGGCGTGCTTCCGCCCTCGGCCAGAAGCGGTCATTGCGAAAAAGTCACCTGTACACTGCCTTGACCGAGCTCCTGACCCAGGCCAACAGGATCATCCACGCGCGCCAGCGGGGTGTAGGCGTAAGACGAGCGGAAGGTTCTGTAGAAGACGACGACCGTACTCGATCCATAGAGCATCAGGTCGCCGCTGTGGATCGTCCCGGGGCGACTGGCATCGGCCGGAAGCGCTTGCGAGAGTTCAGCGTGCTTTTCGTTGCCGTTGAGCTCGGCCATGTCCAGCGTTAATGGGCATCGCGTGGCGAAAGTCCTTGCGGTTTCGTTGTTGGCCAAGGTGATGGCGAAGCGGCGTTCGCCGATGGTCATCCACATTCGGGACTCCTCCTGCCTGGTGGATGCCGTAACGGCATCCTGGGCGACGGCTACGGACGCCTCTGGCTGGCTGGCCTTGCACCCACCCATGACCGACAGGCCGAGCACTACGCCAAGCGCGCGCAGAGCCTTCTTCTCCGACGGTCCAAGGGTGGGGCGAGAGTAATTCGAGGTCATGGTCGTGCCGCTCATGCAACGCCCCGCGGCGCTTGTGAGCGCGATGCCAGCAGGGTCAGGAAGGCACCCAAAAGGAGGACGGCTGCACTCACCACGAAGGTGCCTTGATAGCCGCTGCCGTCGAACAGCATCCCGCCAATGGTGGAGCCCAAGGCAATCGCCAACTGGATCACCGCTACCATCAATCCACCGCCGGCTTCGGCATCCCCCGGCAAGGCCTGCGCGATCCAGCTCCACCAGCCCACTGGCGCCGCCGTAGCGAGCAGGCCCCACATTGCCAGGAGGGCGGCCGAGGTGCCGAGCCCGGTGCCGAAGGGGATCAGGGCCAGGGCGATGGCCGCCATCAGGACGGGAATGACAATCAGGGTTCGATACAGACCTTGTTTGAGGAATGTCCCGATGATTGCGGTGCCGATGACGCCGGCCACACCAATCCCCAGCAGGATGAGCGACAGCGTGGATACGTTCACGCGCACCACTGTTTCCAGGAACGGTCGCACATAGGTGAACAAGGCGAACTGCCCCAGGAAGAACGCACCACAGGCAGCCATGCCCAATGCGACCGATCGGCGCTTGAACAGACGGAACACGTTCGCCGGCTTGCTTGCCGGCTCCATGGCCATGTCTGGCAAGCTGATCCACTGCCAGACGAGCGCCATCGCCGCCACCGGCACCAGGCAGAAGAAGGCCCCGCGCCAGCCGATGACCGAACCCAGGTAGCTGCCCAAGGGCGCGGCAATGACCGTGGCCAGGGCGTTGCCGCCATTGAAGATGGCCAAGGCGCGCGGCACCTGGTCCGGCGGCACCAGGCGCATCGCGGTGGCCGCCGACATCGACCAGAAGCCGCCGATCACCACGCCGATCAGCGCACGTCCGGCCATATAGACAAAATAGTTCGTCGCCAGCGCGACCACGGTGCCTGACAATGCCATCAGGCCGGTCAGTGCCAGCAGCACGGTCTTGCGGTTCATGCTGCCGGCCAGCGTGGAGATGGACAGGCTCGTGAGCACGGCGAACGCCCCGGAAATGGCAATGCCGTAACCCGCCCAACCTTCGCTGACGCGAAGGTCGGCGGCCATCGGCGTCAGTAGGCTCACGGGCATGAACTCGGACGCGATCAGCGCGAACACGCACAGGGTCATGGCGAAGACCCCGCCCCAATGTGCAGGTTGCGCCGCCCCCTCGCCTTGGCCGACGACCGCCGGCATATCCACCGGCATGCTCATTTCGCCGCCAGGTTCTGATTGAAGAAGTCCGCCATCCTGTCGAACGGAATCTTGTCCATCTGGTCGTACAGGTCGACGTGGTTGGCGCCCGGTACGATCACCAGTTCCTTCGGCTGCGCCGCAGCGGCGTACGCGGTTTCGCTGAAGTAGCGGGAGTGGGCGTTTTCACCGTGGATGAACAGGATCGGGCGCGGCGAAATCTCCTTGATGTAGGTCAGGATCGGCATGTTCATGAAGGACAGCGGCGTCGTGATCGTCCAGGCGTTGCCGGAATTGACCGAGCGTGCGTGATACCCGCGCTTCGTGCGGTAGTACTCGTGGTACTCGACCAGGAACTGCGCCTCGCCACCCTTCAGTTCGTTGTAGGGTGGCTGGTAGGCGGGCTTGCCGGCCTCCGCATCCTTCCAGCGCTGCCGACTCAGTTGCTCCAGCGTCTGCGTGCGCTGCTGCGGCGTCACGCGGTCGTTGTAGCCCTTGGACATGACGCGCGTCATGTCGTACATGGTGCTGGCCACGACGGCCTTGACCCGCTTGTCAACGGCGGTGGCATTCAAGGCCATTCCGCCCCAGCCGCAGATGCCGATGATGCCGATGCGCTCGCGATCGACGTTGGGTTGCAGGCCGAGGAAATCGACGGCGGCGCTGAAATCCTCGGTATTGATGTCTGGCGAGGCGACATTGCGCGGCTCGCCACCGCTTTCGCCTGTATAGGACGGGTCGAACGCCAGAGTGACGAAACCGCGCTCGGCCATCGTTTGCGCATACAGGCCGGACGACTGTTCCTTCACCGCGCCGAACGGGCCGCCGACGGCGATCGCCGCCAGTGTGCCGCTGGCATTTTTCGGCCGATACAGGTCGGCCGCCAAGGTGATGCCATAGCGGTTCTTGAACATCACCTTGCGGTGATCGACCTTGTCGCTTTTCGGGAACACCTTGTCCCAGGTCTGCGTCAGTGTCATGGCATATCCTCCTGATGTCGGGGCGTCCTGGGCGCTGCCAGCGACAGGCACCAGGGCCAATAGCAGCGCGGCGGACAGAGCAAGGGCTTTCATATGGCTCTCCTGGGGGTCGGGCGACCACCATTGCCGGTGCAGTCTGGTCCCAGGACGCTTCTGCGACTAGGTACTAACTAGTGAATGCGTCTATTAGTGCTTCTAATTAATGTGCATGGCACACTGGGCCCCATGGCCAGGAGCAACCTCAACGATCTGCTTGCATTCATCGCGGTAGCGCGCGAGGGCAGCTTCACGCGCGCAGCCGCCCAATTGGGAGTCACCCAATCGGCGGTCAGCCAGGCGGTCAGCGGCTTGGAGGCGCGGATGCAGATCCGCCTGCTCACCCGAACCACGCGCAGCGTGGCGCCGACACCTGCCGGCGAGCGCCTGATGCGGGCCATCGGGCATCGCTTCGACGAGATCGAAGCCGAACTCGACGCCATCACCGAACTGCGGGATAAGCCTGCCGGAACGGTGCGCATCACCAGCGGCGACCACGTGCTGCGCACGACGCTGTTGCCCAAGCTCACGCCGTTGATGCACCAGTACCCTGACATCCATATCGAGTTCGACGTCTCCTATGGCCTGCGGGACATCGTGGCGGATCGTTTCGACGCTGGCGTGCGGATGGGCGAAGAGATCGACAGGGACATGATCGCCGTGCCCATCGGGCCGCAGTTGCGCATGGCGGCAGTGGCTTCACCTGCGTACTGGGAAAAGCATCCGCCGCCCAAGGCGCCGCGTGATCTGGTCGGCCATCGCTGCATCAACATCCGGTTCCCGACCCATGGCGGCCTTTACGTTTGGGAATTCGAGCGAGCCGGGCGAGAGCAGAACGTGCGCGTCGAAGGGCAAGTCATCTTCAATGCCAGTCACCATATCGTTGCTGCGGCGCTGGAGGGCCTGGGTGTCGCCTTCCTGCCCGAAGATGAGTTCGCGCCCCACATCGAAACGGGCGAACTGGTGCGGGTGCTGGCACGCTGGTGTCCGCCATTTCCCGGATACCACCTGTATTACCCCAGCCGACGGCAGTCATCGCCAGCATTCCGGTTGGTGGTCGATGCGCTGCGCGTCTAGGCCTGCCCAGGATCGATCGGGGGCTCCAGCACTCTTGGCCGGGTTGTCTGGCGCCGGCACCTCCGACTTCGGCCAGCCGCGGACACTCTCGGTCAAGTCGAGATCTGGAAGCGCGGCCTCGATGTTGTCCTTCCGGTGCCATGGCTGGACTGGAGTTCGCAGCACCCGCTACTTGGGAGGCTCGATGCGGCGGAAATCGACAGCCGAGCATGGCTCGGCGCTACGCGGAAGCCAGCTCCCGCGCCAGGAACGGCGCCGTCCTGCTGCCCTTGGCCCGAGCCACCTGTTGCGGCGTGCCCTTCGCCACGATGGTGCCCCCTGCCCCGCCTGCGCCAGGCCCGACATCAATTACCCAGTCCGCCTGCGCAACCGCGCGCATGTCATGCTCGATCATCACCACCGTATTGCCCGCGTCCACCAGCCGCTGCAGCTGCACCAGCAGCCTGTCCGCGTCCGACGCATGCAGGCCGGTGGTGGGCTCGTCCAGCACGTACAGCGTGCGCCCGCGCTGGCTGCGCTGCAGCTCTGTGGCCAGCTTGATGCGCTGCGCTTCGCCGCCTGAAAGTTCCGTGGCCGGCTGGCCCAGCCTCAGATAGCCCAGGCCGATCTCCTGCAGCAACTGCAGCGGCCGGGCAATGACCTCTTCCTCGCTGAAGAACGCATGCGCCTGGTCGACTGTCATCTGCAGGACCTCGGCGATGTTGCGGCCGTTCCACTGCACTTTCAGCGTCGCTTCGTTGTATCGCGCACCGTGGCAGGTGGGGCACGGCGCGTAGACGCTGGGCATGAACAGCAGTTCGACGCTGACGAAACCCTCGCCTTCGCAGGTCTCGCACCGGCCCTTGGCCACGTTGAACGAGAAGCGCCCCGCATCGAAACGGCGGCGGCGCGCGGCGGGTGTCGCGGCGAACAGCTTGCGCACGTGATCGAACAAGCCGGTGTAGGTGGCCAGGTTGGAGCGTGGCGTGCGTCCGATGGGCTTCTGGTCGACCTGCACCACCCGCTGGATGGCATCCACATCGCCGGCCAAGGTGCCCCGCGTCGTTTCAATCACGGTTGGCCCGTCAGAGGGTGCGCTGTCGGCACTGTCGTCCGCGGGCTCATGCCCGAGGTGCAGCAGCAACAGCTCGGGCAGCGCCTGCGCCATCAGACTGGACTTGCCCGAACCGGAAATGCCGGTCACTGCGGTCAACAGCCCCAATGGCACCTGTGCGTCCACGCCCCGCAGGTTGTGGCGGTGGATGCCCTTCAGTTCCAGCCAGCTGCTGGCGTTGCGCTGCCGGCTGGCGGGTGCGGGCACCTGGTCGAACAGGTACTGCGCCGTGCGCGACCCCTGGATCTGGCGCAGGCCGTCGGGCTCGCCACTGTAAAGGACCTGGCCACCGTGCTCGCCTGCTTCCGGTCCAACATCCACCAGCCACTGCGCGCGGCGCATCAGCTCCAGATCGTGTTCAACAACGAACACCGAGTTTCCGCCGTCGCGCAAGCGCTCCAGCGCGTCGTACAACGCCTGGCTGTCGGCCGGGTGCAGGCCGGCCGAGGGTTCATCAAGCACGTACAGCACGCCAAACAGCAGCGAGCTGAGCTGCGTGGCCAGCCGCAGGCGCTGCAGTTCGCCGGCCGACAGGGTTGGCGTCGCCCGGTCCAGCGAGAGGTACCCCAGGCCCAGGTCACGCAATTGCCGTACACGGGCCATGACCCCGCCTGCCAGTCGTTGTGCTGCCAGGCGCTTCTCTTCCGACAGGGCGGAGGTCAGCCGCACGTCGGGGGCACCCTCGTGGGTCGCCTGGCCACTCGCGGCCCGACGGGCGCGATCGCGGGGTGTCGCGCTCCTGCTGGTACGCGCGCCGGTGCTGTGGGCACTGAAGTCGCCTTGCGCGATGGGCCCCAGCAGCGCCGCCAGTTGATCCAGCGGCAGCCGCATGAACTCGCCGATATCCACGCCGGCAAAGGTGACCGAGAGCGCCTCCGGTTTCAGGCGTTTTCCGTGACAGGCCGGGCACAACCGGCCTTCCATGTAGCGCGAAACGCGCTTGCGCATCAGCGCGCTCTGGGTGTTGGCAAAGGTGTGCAGCACGTAGCGGCGTGCGCCGGTATAGGTGCCCATGTAGCTGGGCTCCTGCTTGCGCTTGAGTGCGGCACGGGTCTCGGCGGGCGTGAACCCGGCATAGACGGGCACGCTGGGCGCTTCCTCGGTGAACAGGATCCAGTCGCGGTCCTTCTTCGGCAGCTTCTTCCACGGCACGTCGATGTCGTAGCCCAGCGTGACCAGGATGTCGCGCAGGTTCTGGCCATGCCAGGCCGGCGGCCAGGAGGCGATGGCGCGCTCGCGGATGCTCAGCGAGGGGTCCGGAACCATCAGCGCTTCGGTCACTTCGTAGACATGCCCCAGCCCATGGCAGGTGCTGCAGGCGCCCTGCGGCGTGTTGGGTGAGAAGTCCTCGGCATACAGCATGGGTTGGTTGGCCGGGTACGCCCCCGCACGCGAGTACATCATGCGCACCAGGCTGGACAGCGTGGTCACGCTGCCCACCGATGAGCGCGCATTGCTGGCGCCGCGCTGCTGCTGCAGGGCCACTGCCGGCGGCAGGCCATCGATGGCGTCCACATCGGGCACGCCCGCCTGATCGATCAGGCGGCGTGCATAGGGCGCAACGGACTCGAAGTAACGCCGCTGCGCTTCAGCGAAGACGGTACCGAAAGCCAACGATGACTTGCCGGACCCTGATACGCCGGAGAACACCACCAGTGCATTGCGCGGGATGGAGACATCGACATTCTTGAGGTTGTGCTCGCGTGCACCACGCACCTCGACGCAACCGCTGGCGGCGGCAGCGCATGACGATTCACCAAAGGGGGTGTTGGACATCTCAGCATTCCTGCAGTCGGTGGGCGCGACGTGCATGGGCACGCCGATGCGACATTCTCGCCGCTGCGGGGTGAATGGTGTGAGGGCGCCGGAGGCGGAATGCTGCCTTCACGTCCCCTTCCTACGCCGTTGCCCGGCCAAGGGCTAGCGTGAGCAATCTGGACGATGGGAGGCAATCATGCACCCCGATGTACTTGGCTGGGTCGCCACGGCGGTCCTGATGGCGACGTTGATCCGGCAGATGGTAAAACAGTGGCAGTCGCCGAACCCCGAGGCGGTATCGAAATGGCTGTTCGTGGGCCAGATGACCGCGTCCGCGCTGTTTACGGTGTACAGCGCGATGCTGGGCAGCACCGTCTTCGTGGTGACCAACGCGATGTTGCTGTTGACGGCGGTGGTTGGCCAGGTGATGGCCTGGCGCCGTCGCGGCCGACCCCGAACACCCCCACCCTGCTGATGGTGGTGAAAGTTTGACGCCGCGTTGCTTCGCCGTTGATCTCGTCGGGCATTGCCCTGCCCTTCAACCCCTCACCCAGCCTGTAGACGAACGTCATCGTGCCTGCGGCTGGCGTTGTGCCGCTGCATCACGAATATGACCCGTTGCCGTTGCGGCAGCGCAAAGGCCGGTTCCATCACGGGCCAGCCGAAAAGCGGCAGGCACCCCATTCGTGAAGACTGTGCGTAGGGTCCCGCAGGAGCTCACATGCCGTCTTCACTTGCCACGCGCCTGATCGCAACCGGGTTGGACCTATTTTCAGTGCTCCATCCACCACGGAGCTCACTATGGCTATCAAGACGGCGGAAGACTTGTTCATCCACGAACTCTCGGACATCTACAGCGCCGAGAAGCAGCTGACCAAGGCTCTCCCACGCCTGGCCCGTGCGGCCGACAACCCGGATCTGGCGGCGGCCTTCGAAACGCACCTGGAAGAAACCCAAGGCCAGATCGAGCGCATCGACCAGGTGGTGGAGGTACTTGGGATCCGCCTGAAGCGCATCAAATGCGCCGCGATGGAGGGACTGGTGGAAGAAGGCAAGGAAGTGATCGACAGCATCGACAAGGGCCCTGTGCGTGATGCCGCACTGATCGGTGGCGCACAGAAGGTCGAGCACTACGAGATTGCGTCCTACGGCACCATCGCCGCGCTGGCCAAACAGCTGGGCTACAAGGATGCCCTCCCCTTGCTGCTGGAGACGCTGGAGGAAGAGAAGGCGACCGATGAAAAGCTGACCCTGCTGGCCAAGGGTGGCGGCAATGCCAAGGCGGCGCAGGCTGCCTGAGCCACGTTGCTGGCAAACCGGCCGCCAAGGAAGGCGGCCTCAGGGTTCGTACAGCACCTGGTCGTTCGGGCAGAAGAAGGTGCGCCGCCGGGTGGTCCCCATGTAAAGCTTGCTGACCGGGCCGCCGCACGACGGGCAGATCCTGCGTGTGTGTACCTGCCAGTGCTTTTTCAACTCGAAGCGGCGCTTCCACTCCAGGAAATCGAAACTGTAGGCGCGTGCCTGCGTGATCAAGGCGGTGAGCTTGCGTGGCGGCAGGTTACCCAGGCGGGTGGCCGGATGCACGCCTATGCGGAACAGCACCTCGTTCTTGATGATGTTGCCCACGCCGGCGAAGACGGTCTGGTCCAGAAGCGCGTCGCAGACCAGGACATCCGGCATTGCCTTCAGCTTGCGCCGGGCCAGCTTCGGATCCCAGGCATCGTTCATCACGTCCGCGCGCCAGTCGTAGACGTCGTCCAGTGGCTCGCCGATGAGCTTTACGGAACAGGCATAGAAGTTCAGCTCCCCATTGTCGAGCACCAGGGATACCCGCGCCGGGGTTGGCTTCCGTTCGTCGATGCGCCAGCTGCCGAACATCATCAGATGGATGCGCAGGGTCTGGCGGCTGAACTCCAGCAGGAAGTGCTTGCCCCAACTGCGGACAGCCTTGACCCTGCGGCCCTGCAGCGATGACAGGTCGATCCGGCTGTTCCCCGATACGGCGCGTACCACGTGCCCCCTGAAGTGAGCCGCAGCCTCCCGAAGCAGGACGATGGACGGGCCCTCAGGCATGCGCAGGCTCACGCAACAGGGCCTGCAGGCGCAGGGCGTTGCCGGAGGCGTGTCCCAGCGCGGTATTGTCCAGCACGAACCAGATGGGACGTTGTGCATCGGATTCACGCTGCAGCTGCTGTGCCAGGCCCTCAAGCACCTGCTCACTGTAAGCGCTCCGATAGATCTGCGGTTGCCCGTGCCAGCGCCAGTAGCTCCACGTGCGGTCTCCGCCGGGAATCGCCGCCGCTGGCACCCGTGCAGGGTCTGCCGCAACCCGGGCGACACCATGGTCACTCAGCAGGGCGTCCACTTCCGGGGTGAACCAACTGGGATGGCGTGGCTCACAGGCGACATCACGCGTGGTGCGTACACGCAGGCCCTGCAGGAACTGCGCCACTGTCGCTGGGTCGTATTCCAGGCTGGGCGGTAGCTGAAGCAACAGCGGACCCAGCTTGTCACCCAGCGCCATCACGCCGCCGAGGAACTGCTCCAGCGGCTGCATCGCGTTGCGCAGCCGGCGTTCATGACTGATCGTGCGTGGCAGCTTCACAGCGAAGCGGAAACCGCCTGGCACGCTCGCGGCCCACCGCGCATACGTTCCGGCCTGATGGGGACGGTAGAAGGAAGAGTTGATCTCCACCATGGGCAAGCGGGTGGCATAGCGCTGCAGGACGCTGGCGCCTGCGCCGAAGGCTGCCTGCCCAGCCCGCGACAACGACCAGCCGGCGCAGCCGATGCGTATCAGGCCTGGCGCATCCGGGGAAGGCACTGCGTTCATCGCGCCGTCGGGCCGTCCGGTTCCAGCAACCTGCCGCCCCCGCCTTCCGAAGGCGACTGCGCCACCCACTGCAGCCGATCGAGCGCGCTGGTCCCAGGGGCGAGCATCGACGCGCCGCGCACGAAACCCGTCCAGTCGGAAATGGCGATTTTTCCAAGGGCCAGCTCATCCACCCTCACGCAGTTCATCCGCCAGTGCGGAAACTGTCGCCGTCCCAGCCTGCCCCGGTTGAGTTCGACCATCCCGCTGTGGCTGCTGGCCACCAGAATGCGCGCGTATGCCGCATTGACCCCGGACTCCGGGCCCTCCAGATACTGCAGGAAGCGCGAGCCATCGAACAACAGCGTGCCGGTGACATCGACAGATTCATTGAACAGCACTGCCTCCGCCACAAGCTGCTGCAGCCGCTCTGCGGTCAGGTTGCGGGAGGCTTCACTCACATAGGCAATCGCACGAAGGGGCATGACACCACCGGTTGCTGCAGACAGCGCTACCTTAGCTACGCGGATCGTACGCGCGGTGAGATCCGTGTGGAGGCTGCGTTGAGCTGTGGCCTGGCCGCACTCAGGCGGTCACCGAACCGGAGAGTGCCGCACCCGGGAAACCCTTGAGCCTGGCCGGGTCCCGCCCCGGTTCCGCCGACACCAGCGCCTGCACCACGCGATGCTGGACGCGATGCCCGCTCTCTTCCATGCCCACGACGTACACGAAGCGGCCATCAAACTTGGCCTGCGCGCCGTCCAGAACGTTGTCAGCCTGAAGGGCTCGCTTCAACGACTTCATCCACGCCCGTTCAGGTGTACGGTCCAGCTCTGCAACCACGGCGGCACCGCCGCAGTCCAGTGACATGCTCTCAACACGGAGCACACGTGGCGAAGCAGGATCAGGGCGATGCATGTCAGAAGCTCCATTGCCGAAGTTGGCGGCAGTAATCCATGGCCCCTGCCAAAACGCCGTCAAGAAACGCCGGGCCTCTTTCCACGCCACATCGACGGCAGCAGTGCCACCTGCGTGGCTTCGCACCGGGCTGACATTCCACACTCGCGGCGTTGATGCTGCGCAGCACACACTGCAGCTCCCCAGGCAAGACAGGCATTCATGCATGCAACGCGATACGAACCAGCACCGATGCAACCTGCTGCTGGTGGAAGACCAGTTCGACCTGGCCGCGCTGATGGAGCAGGCGCTGGAAGACGGCGGTGGCCAGGTGACCCATGCCTACAGCGTGTTTGATGCGATGGGTCTGCTGGAAACACAGACGTTTGATGGCGCCGTTCTGGATGTGGAGCTTCGTGACGGTGTGGTCTTTCCCGTTGCCGATCGGCTGGCCGAGCTCGGCATCCCCTTCCTGTTTGTCTCTGCGGTGTATGACCAGCTGGTCCCACAGCGCCACCGGCGTGCGGCCTTTGTGGCCAAGCCGTTCCACATCGACCAGTTGCAGCAAGCCGTTCAACATGTGGTGGGTAACACCTGCACCTCTTCGGCCACGCACTGACTGTGCTGCCTGGACACCCGGCTGTTCCAGTGTCCGGGCGCTTGGGTGGGAAGATGCGACCGGTCCTGGCAACAGGAACCGGGTGACCCCGCTGATCGATTCCAATCCAAGGGCGGTGCGGTTGAGAGACCGCAAACGCCAAACGTGAACTGGGCACACTTTGCCCGGTGAGCTGGGGACGTCACCGCATTTCCGCTGTTGCCTGCCACGGCGCGCCAGAACGGCCGATCGTCAGGCCAGCACGATTGGCCGGCCTGCCGCCGAGGCGGATCCCGCCACTCCCGTCTCCGCCAGGTAGGCTGAAAACCCTCCTGCCGCGCGGCCTGCCAGGCGCGCACTGGTCATGACCACGGGCGCACCGGCCCATCGCACATCAGCGCCGAGGCGCTGCAGCGTCTCCACCAACTGGACGTCTTCTGCGCAATGCAGCGCCGCGAAGCCGCCTGCCGCCAGATAGGCCTGGGAGGAAACCCCAAGGTTCGCACCATGGATACGTCCATGATCGTCTCCCCATTTCTGCCGTCCCTGAAAGGCCTTGCGCAGGCGCTCTTCGGCCCTACAGGTCGTTGCAATGTCCACCAGCCCACAGAAAGCGTCCCAGCGCCCCTCAAGCTGTGCAACCAACCACTCCGCGGGCACCTCGCTGTCTGCGTCCGTGCTCGCCAGCCACCTCGCACCCCGCCCCAGCAGTTCAGCGGCGGCCGCGGCCCGGGCGATGCCGACGCAGCGTGCATCCAACCGCAGCGTATCGACCCGCTGTTGGCCGCAGATGAATTCCGTAGCGTCCGAGCAGTCGTCCAGCGCAACAATCACCTCCACCGCTTCACCGCCCAGGCCAGGATTCAGGGCCGCCCTCCTGATCGACTGCAGGCACCGCTCGATGCTGGCTGCCTCGTTGTGGGCCGGAACCAGCACGCCTATCACCGCAGGCCCTCCAGGCGGGCCAACGACATCGCGCCGCGCGTCCACCCCTGCAGTACGAAGTCTGCGTCGCGATAGTGGAAGGCTTCCTGCAGGCCTTCACCCAGGTATCGATGCACGACTTCGGTGCGGCTCGCGCGTCCCGGGAACGAAGGCAGCCAATGGCAGGCCACCAGCAGCCCGTCATCGCGAAGTGCTTCCCCGATACCGGCGCGCAGCTCACGCAGTGCGCCGGCTCCCAGGTAGTAGCCCATCTCGCCGCAGACGATCAGATCGAAGCGGCCCGGCGGCCATTGCTCAGGATGGCTGGCGCAGTGGACCTGCACGTGTGGCAGGTGGGCCAGGTTGCGGCGGGCCTGGAATGCCGCTCGCGGGCTGATGTCGGTCGCCAGCAAGCGCTCGCAGCGGGTGGCCAGGGCCTCGGTCAGCACGCCATTGGAGCAACCCAGCTCCCAGCCACGGTTGAAATGACGCTGGCTCAGGCTTGCCAGCAGCAGTGCACGCTTGCGCTCTTCATACCAGCGGCTGCGGTAGCCGAAGGGGTCCTCCTGCTCATGCAGTTCATCAAAGTACGGCTGTGCGCTCATGCAAGGAATACCTCGTAGGTTCGGAAAAACCGGGCCAGTACATGCGCGGGCAGCACCGGAGGGCTGTTCAGCTCCGGCACTTCGCCCGTCTGCGTCCGGAACTGGGCGATCGCGTTTCGTTTCGCGGCCGCTACGGCTGAGATGTCGACCAGCCTGGGGACCTCCCACGCCATATGTGCGCAGGCCGGATCCAGCCAGTGCCATCCCCATACCGGGTACTCCAGCCGGCGGCAACCCACTGCCCGCGCAGCGCTGCAGGCAGCACGCCCTGCCGCTTCATGGTCGGGGTGGCCATCAAACCGCCAAGGCGCGAGGACCAGGTCGCGCGGCTGCAGATGCTGTTGCAGCCAGCCTTCCAGGCCCTGTTCGTGCGCGCTGACCGCGCCGTCGGAGATGCCCAGATGAAACACCGAGCCCGCCCCGATGCCGAGTTCGCGAAGTGCCGCGGCAAGCTCCGCCCGTCGTGCCGACCGCAGGCGCTCTGGCGTCCACCACGGCTCGCCCGGATAGCATGCTTCGCCATCCGTCACTGCAACGACGCTCACCTCCATGCCCTGCCCCACTGCGTGATGGAGCAGCCCGCCGCAACCGAGGATCTCGTCGTCCGGATGCGGCGCGACCACTACCAGGCGGTCATGCCCGGTGCACAGTGCGGTTGCCGTTGTGATCGGCTGCTGCCGGAGCCAATGGCAGCGCAGCCATGCCTGCTCGTGAGTTCCTTCGCCTTGCAGCGGTGCCCTGCCTACAGCGCCCATGCCGCCTCCTGGGCCGCCCGCTGCCCGCCCAGCCATTCCCAATCGCGATCGGCGTGGCACTGGCGAAGGAACACGGTCAGGTCAGCGCAGCGGTGGGCATGGGCGTCTTCCAGGCACATGGGGGCCGGGCCCAACGCCCGGCCCGCCAGATCCAGCACGCGGGTGGCCGCACGCTCGACCACGCAACGTACCCGCACCACGTCCTCGCGATGCGCCGATTCGGGCTCGGCATCGATGCGTGCCGCCAGCTCGCGAAGCAGCGCCGCGGCCGGCGCCAATGCGAGGTCCACTTCACCCAGTAGTCGTGCACGATTTCCCTCGGCGCAGGCGGATCGCATGCGCTCGGCCAGCGCGGCCGCTGCGCCAAACCAGACCGCCGCAATACCCGCGCCTCCATGCCAGAAGCCCGGCCGCTGCAGATAGTCATCGCGCGCGCCCAGGATCACCATCGGTGCAGCGTCAAACCGCACCGTGGTGGATGGGATTCCGGCCATGCCAACGGCGGCCCATGGCTCGCCTGCAAGTGTGCGCCAATGCTCTGCCGCCACATGGCAGAGCCATACGCCCTGGGCGTTGCGGACCGTGACCAGCGCCGCATCCACCCACGCGCTGCCGGAACACCAGGGCTTGTCACCGTGGAGACTACCGCCGGCATCGATGCGAAGGGTGTTGGCCGGGCCCTCCGCAGCCCAGACGGCCAGCAACTGGTCCTCTGCAACGGCAGGCGCTTTCAGCTCGGCAATGATCGCCTGGGCGTCATAGTGGGCCTCCAGCACCTTGGCCAGGCAGAGATCCTCTGCCCCCCAGGCCGCCAGCGCCTGCCAACGCTGCAGCGTCTGGCCGCTTCCGGGCAAAGGCAGTACAGGCTGCTGGACCAGCACCTGGCGTGCGTGGTTGAACAACGGAGAAGGCGGCGTCACATCCTGCATGGGCGGGTCTGCAATGGAGATACGCCATGAACGTAGGCGGCAGGCAGTCATACGACTGTCTTGGAGGTGTGGCGGGCACATGAATGCCCCGCGCAACGATCCTCACGCGCCCACCTGCCGCCGCTGTTCCCGTGCACGGAAACACTGCAGCAGCTCCCACAACCATGGCAGCACCACCAGGCCCAGCGCCGGCAGCAGTATCAGGCACCAGATTTCCGGTGCTGCAGCCTTCACGTTGAGCGACCACCGCGACGGGGCCTGCCAGCCGATCCAGCCCAGCAGCACCCATGGTGCAGCATCGAGCACGCTGTGCACATGCTGTTCCGCTGGACTAATGCGCCTGCGGCCGTCCGCGCTGACGGTGTCGAAGTAGCCGGCGACCGCGTGTGCGATGACCAGCAGTGTCAGGAACGTGACGAGGGACAACGTGTTTTCCAGCGCCAGCCACGCAAGCACCCCGCTGCCGATCAGCAGAAGCTGTACCCCATGCAGGAGGCTTTCGCGCATCGCGGAAGTGTGCGGCAGGTCGGTTCGCCGGTGAAAATGGAAGTCCAGCGAGCCGGCGGCCAGCCACAGCGCGTAGACACAGGCCATGACAATCGCGCTCATGGTGGCCTGCTCATGGAGTCAATACGATCTTGCGGCAGTCGTCCTGCTTGGCATCAAACATCGCGTAGCCCTGCGCTGCATCGGCCAGGCGCATCCGGTGCGAGATGATGTCACCCGGGTCCAGCTTTCCTTCCATGATTGCGTCGAGCAGTTCCGGCATCAGTCCCTGCACATGGGTCTGCCCCATCTTGAATGTCAGCCCCTTGTCGAACGCGTCGCCCAACAGGAATCCATGGATGAAGCCGGCGTAGACACCTGGAATACTGACCACGCCACCGCGGCGTGCGGCTGCAATACATTGCCGGATCGCCACGCCGCTGCTGCCTTCCAGCTTTACAGCGGTCAACGCTGACTCCAGCGCACTGCCCTCGGCCTCGAAACCTACCGCCTCGATGCACGCATCCACGCCCCGCCCACTGGTTTGGGCAAGAATGAAATCGGCCGGATCGTCAATCTCGTTGAAATCAATGGGGGTCACCCCGTAGGCCCTGCGCGCATAGTCAAGGCGGTACCGAAGATGATCAATCATGAAGATTGTCTCGGCCCCCAGCAGGCGGCAGCAGGCCGCGCTCATCAGCCCGACCGGGCCCGCACCGAAGATGGCCACCGTTGAGCCCGGCTTCACCCCTGCGTTCAGCGCGGCCTGGTAGCCGGTGGGGAGGATGTCAGACAGGAACAGGACCTGCTCGTCGGCAACGCCTTCCGGAATACGTAGCGGGCCCACATTCGCCTTGGGCACGCGCACGAACTCCGCTTGGCCACCGGCAACTCCGCCATACAGATGGCTGTATCCGAACAGCGCGGCCGGCGGCAGAAGCCCCTTCTGATTCAGCGCGGCGCCCTTGCCCGGGTTGGTGGTTTCGCAGGCGGCATACTCGGCCAGCCGACAGTGGAAGCACTCACCACAGGCGATCACGAAGGGAATGACAACACGATCACCTGGCTTCACCTGGGTCACCCCGCTGCCGACCTCCTCCACGATGCCCATGAACTCGTGGCCCAGCACATCGCCGTCGTGCAGATCGGGAATCTTGCCGCGATACAGATGCAGGTCGGAGCCGCAGATGGCGGTAGCGGTGACACGCAGGATCAGGTCGTCGTCTGCGGCCAGTACCGGGTCCGGCACGGTCTCGACACGTACATCCTTGCGGCCGTGGTAGGTCAATGCCTGCATCGTGCGTCTCCAGGAGTTCGGATCTCCAGCATCGCAAGGCCGCCATCCCGCCGCGGTGACATCCCGGTGTGCGCGGCGTTCATTCTGCGGCGTCGTGGCGTTAACCCAGCCCGGTGCAAGGTGCAGGTTTCCGCCGCAGGAGCCCTCCGTGAACGACAAGCTTCCTTTCAACCCGACCACGGATGTGGACGATCAGTCGAAGGCACATACGCCGGACAAGCGGCGCAATGACCGGGCCAAGTGGAAGGAGCACGACATGCCTGACGACGGCGATGGCCCCAAGGCCGTACCCGAGGATTACGAGCGCCCTGATCCCGATCCAACAGGCAAGCGTTGAGTTCGCCTCACATCCTGGATGCGCCGGGTTCACAGCTCATGGCCCGCTGGCGGCGCAAGCT
Source organism: Stenotrophomonas sp. 85239_Sma (assembly GCF_056481725.1). Lineage (NCBI taxonomy): Bacteria > Pseudomonadati > Pseudomonadota > Gammaproteobacteria > Lysobacterales > Lysobacteraceae > Stenotrophomonas > Stenotrophomonas sp. 85239_Sma. The sequence goes on from NZ_CM151163.1 coordinate 2,347,939, forward strand.
TCATCACGGCCATTGGAACAGCCTGAACGAGGTGTTGCATGTGGAAACGCAACGGTCTCTCGCTGGTGCTGCTCGTGCTCACCATCGTATTCATCGGTGGGCAGGCCGTTGCGGGACATCACGTGCACAACCAGGAGCTGATGCAGCACGGACGCGCGCCGATCGATCTCTGGCATTACCTGGCGACCGGGCACTTTGTCAGCGCCACATTCGAGAACTGGGAGAGCGAATTCCTGCAGATGGGGATGTATGTTCTTCTGACAGTGAGCCTGCGCCAGCGCGGTTCGGCCGAATCGCGGCCCTTGGACCCTGCGCAGGAACAGAATCGCGTCGAGCCGGGGCCCACGCCCTGGCCGGTCAGGCGCGGCGGCGTGTGGAAGGCCCTGTACGGCCATTCGCTTGCGATCGCCTTCGGCCTGTTGTTCCTGACCAGCTTTACGCTGCATGCATTGGGCAGCTGGCGAGCCGAGCAGGCCGAGCAGCAGCTGCAGGGCCTGCCAGTGCCGGGCTTTCTCGAGCACCTGGCCAGCAGCACGTTCTGGTTCGAATCGATGCAGAACTGGCAAAGTGAGTTTCTGGCCGTGCTGTCTCTGGTTGTGCTGACCATCTTCCTGCGCCAGAAGGACTCGCCACAGTCCAAGCCGGTCGAAGCGCCGCATGCCCAGACAGGAGATTGAGGCATGGTACGCCCCCCTTCTACCGCCCTGCTGATCATCGACATGTTCAGTCGTTTCGACTTCCCGGGTGCCGACGCGCTGGCGCCAGCGGCAGAAAAGGCGGCCCGGCAGATCCGGCGCCTGAGGGATCACTTCGATGACCAGGGATGGCCAGTCATCTATGCCAATGACAACTTCTCGGATTGGAAGCGGGATTTCCGCCAGCAAGTGGAGCAGTGCCAGCAGGACGGGGGGCCGGCTGCCCGAATTGCCACAGCCCTCTCCCCCCTGCCCGGCCACTATTTCGTGCTCAAGCCCAAGCACTCGGCGTTCCTCGCCAGTCCCTTGCCGATCCTGCTGGCCAAGTTGGGAGTGCACCGACTTTGGCTCACTGGCATGACGGCCGACTCGTGTGTCCTGGCCACGGCGCTGGACGCCAACGCCCGGGAGTTCGAGGTCGTGGTGGCATTGGAAGCCGTGGCGGCGTTGCCCTCCCAGAAACGGCGTGCACTGGCCGTGCTCACCGACTCGGGCGCAGCCCGGGTCGCCCGACTTTCATCGCTGATCTCCAAGCAATCTGCAGCAAGGAAATGAGGCGGCTCAGGCCCGGTCCGCTACACCTTGTACACCGGCGTGACCGGCGCAATGTGCACAGCAGAAGATCTGGCCCTTTCCTTCGACGCCATGCCCGATTACCGCGCAGTCGCAATGTGCGCAGCGTGGCGCGAATGCATGGATCGCGCACTCGAACGAATCGAAGGTTCCGCTGCGCCCGCCCTGCTGCAGGGTGAAGCTCTTGTCGTAGTTGTTGCCGCAGACATCACAGGTGGCCATGTCTCACCCCTTCGTGTGTAAGGAAGGGGGAGTGTGGTGAGCGCGGGTGTCGGTGGCCGTGAATGCGGCGTACCTGGTACGTGCAAAGTACCCATGACGCGTGCCTCGCCGAACTGAAGAGCGGGCCGTTCAGGCCTGTTCATGGCCGGGTCGAAATCTTGCCGCGTCCAAGGTGCCTTGGGCAACGGCTGTTTTTCCATTCAATGCCTACCTGCCCGCCTCGGCAATCGTTTCAGGGGCGGATCTACTCCCCGGCCGCCTGGGTGTGCACTGCCCTTGTGGTTGCCTTTCCGTCGATGGCCCAAACACTGTCCATGTGACCCGCGTTTGCGCGCTTCCTGGAACGCCTCGCCAGCTGCCAGAGAATGAGAGCGGCGATCATTGCGGTCGCGTCCACAGCCACGCCGGCCCTTGAATGGTTCCAGGTGCCTGGCACGCCGACCAATGCTGCAAGGCTGCCGACCGGAATCAGTGCCGTCATCATGGCGCCAGCGTACAGCAGCTCGTAAGCGGAGCGCGCGGCCCCACGCAGGAATGCCCAGGCGACTGCCAGCAGGAAGGCCGCATAGTAGATGCCTTCGTGCCATGCCGAAACATTGGCCACCAGCCCAGGGAGCCACTTGGTGGCGGCCAGTGTCGCCGAGATGCCGGTTACGCAGCCCAGGGACACGCCGATGGTCAAGGATCCCAGCACGCGAGTGGACCGCTTCTGCGCCGGCAGGTTGGCATCGCGCTGCTTCCTGCGTCGTGATTCGATCCACAGCAGGTTGCCGGTGTAGAACACGATTGCGCCGCCGAGTCCAAGCAACAGGTACATCCAGCGCACCGGGTTTCCGCCGAAGCTGCCGAAATGAAGCATGAAGAAGGCATTGACCGCCGTATCCCAGCCATCCATGTGCCCGGGCAGATCATGCGTGTCCACCACGCCGGTGTAGGGATCGAGATGGGTGCTCATGTACGTGCGGGCACGCGTCCCGTAACGGATATCCAGGCCGGTCACACGCCCCTCGACCACACTCCCCTTCTGCTGGAAGCCCAGGCTGTAGACCTCAAAGCCCGGCAGCTGTGCCTTTACCTTTTCCAGCAGTGCAGGAGCAGGCAGAGGCTGGGCGCCCGGAGCGGGCCTGGCATCGTGCTCTTCGCCCCATTGGATGCCGTTGGGATAGACCACCTTGTCCTGGATGTCGTAGATCTGATCGTGGAACGCGAATACCACGCAGGTCACGGCCATGATCAGGTGGAACGGCAGGCTGACAATGCCCAGCGCGTTGTGCACATCCAGCCACATGCGCTTGATGTTCCTGCCTACCCTCACGGCGAAGAAGTCTTTCACCAGCGTCGGTAGCAGCACGATGACGCCGGAGATCAGTGCCACGGCATACATCAGCGCAATGATGCCCATGACGGGGCGCGAAACCGCATCCGGGAACGGCAGGCCGACGAACTGATGCAAGGTGTCGACAAGCTGCGCCACTGGTGCCTTGCGCAGCTGCTCCACCTGGAGGTGGCCCTTCTCGTCAAAGCTTGCGCCAAACTCAGTGAACTGCCGTGGCTTGTCGCCACGTACGCGCCAGATCACGCGGGCAGGCGCTTCAGGTGATGTCTGCACCATCACGCTGTAGTTTTTCGCGGCTTCCGGATGCTTCTTGAGCACCGCCGCCAGCAGGTCAGGTGCACGTTCCATCGGGACCGGCGCAGACAGCGCAGACGGCGGCGTTGCCCATCGTTCCAGCGGCTTCTCGAACATGGTGATCGAGCCGGCATAGAAGGCAATGAACAGCATCAGGCCGGCAAAGATGCCGACCCAGATGTGCACGTCCTTGTAGACCTTGATGATGTCGTTGCGGATCTTCATGCGGGGTCCAATCAGCCCAGCTGGCTTCGCGCCAGCCAGAGTGCGCCAAAGGCGACCAGGTTGGCAGCACCCAGCCACAGCCAGGCGCTTGCGCTGCTACGGAAAAGGAAGACGAATGACAGGAGGGGCGCCCACAGCAGCGCGACCAGCCACATGTTGAACTGGGCCTTGCCGCCCCCACCATCGATGCCGCCGGGGCCGAACCACGCGAACAGGCCGGACAAGGCCAGGGAGAGCCCGAAGCCCAGGAGTACGCCTGCGCACATCTTTCCGAACCAGTGGCGGCTCTGCAGCTTGTCAGGCTTGGCCATGCGGGCCTGCGCCTCGACGGCCACGCCAGACGCCCAGGAACGGCGCCACTGACCAGACCAGCATCAGAATCGTCAACCAGGTGAAGAAGGCCGCACCACTTCCCATCAAAGACAGGAACAAGGCAAGCGAGACCAGCGACAAGATGCTGCCGGGAATCCATTTCCCACGGACAGGCCAAGGTCCGGCGCGCCGCCACTGCTGTTTCGGTGACGCCAGGTAGAACAGCCACGCCCCTACCACACCCGTGGCTGAGGCCAGCAACGCCATCACAACTGACATTCTGGAAGTCTCATACGAAAGTCCCGTGACCTGGCTGGCCGGTCACGGGGCAAAAGGGTTACCAGGTGAACCGGGCGGTGGCCGTGACCGTGCGTCCCGTGCCGAAGAAGCACGAGGAGACACCGCTGCACGTGGTCACGAAACGCTTGTCCGTCAGGTTGCTGACGTTGAGCGCGAATTGCGTGCCCACACGCCCGATCGCGCCCACGTCGTAGCGGATCGCCGCATCCCACATCGTGTAGGACGGAATCAGGTAGACGTTGGCGCTGTCACCGTAGCTTTCGCCGTTGTAGCGGACGCCTGCGGCAAGGCTCAGGCCCGCGAGTGCCCCGCCCTGGAAGGTGTAGTCACCCCACAGTGCAGCGGTCCAGTCCGGAACCATCGCCAACTGCTTGCCCTGATATCCGCTGTTGCTCTTGGTTACTTCCGAGTCCATCCACGATGCGGCACCGATCACGCTGAAGCCGTCGAGCGGGGTGACGCGGCCTTCCAGTTCTACGCCACGTACGCGGCCTTCGCCATCCTGGACCTGGCACTGGCTGGACCCAGTCGTGCCGCAGGTGTTGTGGCTGGGGTCAGGGTCGTTGGTCAGGATGTTCTGCTGGCGCAGATCGTAGGCCGAAAGCGTGATCAGGCCATCGAATCCAGACGGCTGATACTTCACGCCCACTTCCCACTGCTTGCCGGTGATCGGGTCGAACGGCGTCCGGTCGAAAGACTGGGTCGCCGTGCTGCCTGCCGGCTGGAAGGACTCCGCATAGCTCAGATACGGGGTCAGGCCGTTGTCAGCCACGAACAGGATGCCAGCGTTGCCGCTGAAGGCTTCGTTCTTGATGCGGCTCGGCGCGCGTGCGCCGTAGCGATTCGTAGCCACGGTGTACGACTGCGTCCAGGTGTCGTCCTTGGTCCAGTCGTAACGGCCACCCACGGTGAAGCGCCACTTGTCGAGCGCGATCTGATCCTGCAGGTAGGCACCCGTCTGGCGGTTGACGCCTCCCGAGTAGCTGATGCTGTTGGTGACCGGAACATAGCCGGTGTAGACCGGATTGAAGATGTCGATCGGCGCCGGATCACGCATCGCACCGCGTGCCGCGTCCCAATCGGCCTTCTGCCAGTCCACGCCCACCAGCAGCGTGTGTTCAGCCGAGCCGGTCTGGAACTTGCCGGTCACACGGGTGTCGATGGTGTCGCCCTGGGAGTCCCCCTCGCCCCAGGTGGCACGTCGCTTCTGCGTGCGGCCATCCGGGTTCAGGCCACCATTGGTCACCACGGTGCGGAAGGTCGATTCCACGTTGGTGCGGCGAGCCCCCTGGCTCAGGGTCCAGTTCTCGTTGAAGGCATGCTCGAACAGCCAGCCGGCCGTCCAGATCGTGCGGTCGTAGGTGTTCCAGTTCGGTTCGCCAATGAAGGTCGTGTTCTTCATGCGCCCATAGGGGGTGGCCTTGAGCGTGCCGTCCATCGGCAGGAACTGGTAGGTCGAGCCACCGTCGTCGCGCTGGTAAAGGCCCAGCACCGTCAGGCGCGTGCGCTCGGCCATCTGGAAGGTATAGCTGGGCGCCAGGAACCAGTGCTCCTGCTGGGTGTGCTTGATCTGCGTGTCACCGTCGCGATACAGGCCCACCAGGCGGCCCAGATGGCGCTTGTCGTCCGATGCCGCGCCCAGGTCGAATGCGCTGCTGTACTGGCCGTTCCCATCCAGACCCAACTGCAGCACCTGCTGCTGGTCAGGCGTCGGGGTCTTGCTGACCTGGTTGACCATGCCACCCGGAGCCACCTGGCCATACATGACGGCCGACGGTCCCTTCAGCACTTCGACACGGTCCAGGTTCCAGCTGTCCACCATGGTCCGGTTCCACTGGCCACCCTGCGGCGCCCGCATGCCGTCGATGGTGACGTTATTGCTCCAGCTGCCGGCATCGAAGCCACGGATGCGGAAGTCATCGACGCGGTTGTCGATGCCGCCGCTCTCCAGGACGACGCCCGCCACGTAGCGCATCGCCTCGTTGAGGTTCTGCACACCGCGGGCATCGAGCTCCTCGCGGGCAATGACCGAGACCGACTTGGCCATCTCTGCAATCGGCGTGTCGGTCTTGGTCGCGCCGGAGGTGTGGGTGGTGGTGCGATAGGCGTTGACCCGCACCGCATCCAGGGTGGTGGCGCTGCCATCGGGCGATTCTGCCGAAGCCTCCTCGGCATGCCCCACCAGTGGCAAGGCCAGCATCAGCGCAACGGACGTGGACAACAGGGTGCGCATGGGAGCGCGGGAAGCAAGGATCATTTTGGACATTGGGGGGCCTACGGTAGGAAGTGCGCCCTAGGCGGCAGCTGCGGCGGCGTTAATTTCACGTTAAATTGTATCAAACGCAAATCATTCGCACTAGCATCTCCGCACCCTCCGTGCTTTTTCGGGAGTGCCCCTGCCCTCAGCCTGCCCTCAGCATCGCCATCAGCAACCCCATCAGGGCACTCCCCGCCGCCAGACTCAGCCATACCCTCCCAACACTGCGGGCGCTGAAGACGCCCACAGCGATGGCAATGAACAGCACGAACCCCAGCAGTGAACTGGTCAGGACCGAAACGGACGTCCTTACCCCCACCAGCGCGGGCAACAACAACGCCAGCGCCGTAGCGGTAACCGCGGTGAACACGTAGCCGCCCAGCGAGGCGGCCAGCACACGGCTCGCCACCTGCCAGCGATGGGCTGCTCCCCGCCCGGCCGGAGGCTTGGCCGGGCGCGCCGCCTCCTGCGCCCGTGGCCACCGGCGCTGCAGCATCAGGGCCATTCTTGCCAGCATCAACCCGAATGCCAGTGCGACCAGCTCCACGCCGGCCTGCTGCCATGCACCCCGCTGCAGATACATCAGCACGCCCTGCCCGGTGGTTACCATGTTCACCAGCGGCAGTGCCAGGCACAGTGCTGCGGCCAGCCACAACTGCTCGATCCAGGCCAGGCGCGGTGGGCGCCATAGCGCGTGCGCCACCGAGGCCGCGCAGGCAGCAAGAAAAATGCGTATTTCCCATGCGCTGCGATCGCTCATTTCCAGTGGCAGCAACCGATTGCCGTGCAGGTAGACGAAGCTTGCCAGTGCCACCCCGGCCAGCGATGCGACGTTGAACGCTTCCACGCAGCGATAGATGCCCGCCGTGGCCGCGCCGAACTCATGCTCGCTGCGCTTGCGCCGCTTGATGGAGAACAGCAGCGTGCCGATGGCGATCATCGCCGTGCCGAGCAGACCGCTGATGAAGTACAGCCACTTCATCGGCCAGCCGCCGTAATCGGCCTTGTGCAGTGCTTCGATGGTTTCGTGCACCTGTACGGCGCCAATGGCATGCGGACGTGCGCCATGCTGTTGCAACAGCGTGCCGCTGGCAGCATCGAACGTCACCCGGCTGGCTTCGGTCAGCAGATGCCTGTCCGCGCCCCCCTCGGGCTTGCGGCCGATCACCTCCACCACGCTGTGCACGGTGCCGGGCGCCTGGATCACGACCAGTGCCGGTGGCTGCCCGCTGATGGCGTGCGCGCGTGCCAGCAGTTGCGGCAGGTCCGGCAGTTGCGCGGTGGATACCAGGATGCCGGGCGGAGCCAACGGTGCAGGCGCCAGCTCGGCTTCGTAGCGCGCATAGGCGCCATCCGCATCGCCATAGGCGGCGTGCACCGGCCACGGCAGATAGCTGCTGTAGAAGAAGGTCAGCCCCGTGTAGCCGATCATGAACAGGAATGGCAGGGTCAGCACGGCACTCAGGTTGTGCGCATCCAGCCAACTGCGCTGTCCCTTGCCCGGGCGGAAGGTGAAGAAGTCCTTGAAGATGCGTTTATGCACTACCACGCCGGACACCAGCGCCAGCAGCATGCAGGCGGTGATCCAGCCGACCAGCCAGTAGCCGGCCATGCCACCGTGCAGGGTGTAATGGAAGGACATGAAGTGGCGCCCGCCTTCGGTTTCCCGAAGACGAGGTGGAGGCTGTGGCATGCCTGTACTGGCATCCACCCAGCGTTCGTGCGCGTTGCCGTCGCCATCCTCCCATGACAGCTCCAGCGGCCAGCCGTGCTGCGCAGGCCAACGGATCTGCCATGCCCGTGCATCGGTGGTGTTTGCGGCCAGCCAGTGCTGCGCACGCACCGCCTGCGTTGCGGTGTCCACCGCCGGCAAGGAGGCCGGCACGGGGCCGGCCTCCATCCATCGCGTGATCGGCTCGCGGAACACGCTGAGCGTGCCGGTCAGGAAGATCGCGCACAGCAGCCAGCCGCAGGTAAGGCCGCACCACGTGTGCAGCCACGACATGCTCTGCCGGAAGCCTGCCTTCATGCCTGCCCCGTGACGGGCAGGCCGTTGCCCCGCCGGTTGCGGAAGATCACAGCGAGCCGCGCAGCGTCAGCATTACATTGCGCGGTTCGCCGAAGAAGTTGCCGCGGCGGATCTGGCTGATCATCGCGTAATAGCGCGTGTCGAACAGGTTGGCCACGTTGAGGCCCACGCTCCAGCGCGGATTGATCCGGTAGCCGGCACGCAGGTCCCACACAGCACGTCCTGCTGCACCCATGCGCCAGTCCGGGTCGTCGTAGGCCGGATAGGAGTAGCTGCTCTGTGCCGATACACCACCACCCACGGAGAACGCGTTCCACTTGCCGGGCAGCTGGTAGGACGTCGACAGGCGCAACAGGTGGCGAGGTGTCTCGGCGCTGATGGTCGCGCCCTCATCGTCGCGGCTGGTGACGTGGGTATAGCCCGCCATCATCTGCCAGCCCGGTGCCAGTTCGCCGCTGGCTTCCAATTCAAAGCCCTTGCTGCGCAGCTTGCCGCCATTGCGGTAGCAATCGGACGACGCCAGCGAGCCACGGCAGCTGCCCGGGTCGGATTCGTCCACCACGGCGTTGCCGGTTTTGCGGATGGAAAACACCGCAGCGGAAAGGTTCAAGCGCCCATCGTTCAATTCCCCCTTCACGCCCAGCTCGTAGTTGGCGCCGATGGCCGGATCCAGCACCGAGCCGGACGCGGTGACGTACGAGCTCTGCGGCTGGAAGGTGTCGGCGTAGCTGGCGTAGACCGACCATTGTGGACCCAGGTCGTAGACAAGGCCGGCATACGGGGTGAATTCGTGTTTCTGTTCGTAGTCACGGCTCTTGGCGCCAGTGAAGCCATCGCTGGACTGGTACTTCACCCAGCTCAGCCGGCCACCCAGCGTGAGGTGCAGCGGCTCTGCCAGCTGCAGGCGCAGATTGCTGTACACGCCGCTCTGCTGGGCGCGGGCGTTTTCTGACCAGTCCCAGGCTGGCTGGAGCGGCTGCGCAATGGCGCTGTGGTCGGGTGCATAGACATTGATCGGCACGTCGATGGCCAGGTCCGCCGAGCTCTGGCGGGTACGCTGGCGCGACCACATGGCGCCCAGCAGCACCTGATGGCTGCGGCCGAAGGCTTCAAAACTGCCGGTGGTGTGCAGGTCGATGCCATCGCTGCGCACGCGCGAGCGGTTGAAATAGATGTCATAGAAGCGCGAACCGATGCCGGTGGCGCGGTCCACCCCGCCCAGCGGAACCGCGACACGCTGGTCCAGGTCCGATTCGGTGCGGTTCACCGACAGGCGCGCCTTCCAGCGTTCGTTGAAGCGGTGCTCCGCTTCTGCGAAGGCTTCTTCAACGGAGCCCTCCTGCCGGTTCCAGTCCTGGATGAGCGAGGTGGAACGCTTGATGTCCAGCGCACCGCCATCGGTGTAGCGCGGCAGGCCGAACAGCCAGTAGCCGTCGGTGTCACTGGCCTGGTGGCGCAGGCCGAAGGTCAGCGTGGTGTCCGCACCCAGGTCGGCGTCGATCACCCCATAGGCCACTGGTGTCTTCGATGAGGTTCCCCGCTGGAAGTAATCGCGGTCCTGGTAGGCGGCGATCAGTCGGCCGCGCACGCTGCCGGCGGCATTGAGCGGGCCGCCGCCATCAACCTCGACGCGGTAGTTGTCCCACGAACCCACAGTTGCCGCCAGATCGAGATGGGCCTGGTCGCGCGGGCGCCTGCGCACCATGTTGATCGCCCCGCTGGGGTCGGCCGCACCCAGCATCATGCCACCGGCACCGCGCAGCACTTCAACCCGCTCCAGCACCGCGGTGTCGATCGGCAGCCAACCCACCGGGGCATAGACGATGCCGGCCACGCCATCGACCAGATAGTTGCTGTCGTCCACGGTGAAGCTGCGGATCGAGAACTTGTGGTTGCCGAAGTTGCGGGCGGTCTTGGTCACACCCGTGGTCTGCGCCAGCGCCTCGTCCAGCGTGGTGAGGTTGCGGTCGTCCAGCTGCTGGCGGGTGATCACGCTGACCGACTGCGGGGTCTGGCGGATGCTCTGCCCCAGCTTGCCCAGGCTCAGCTCACGTGCTGTGTAGGCGCCATCACTTGGCGCGTTGGCGGTCACGTTCACCGTCTGCAGGGTGGTCTGGGCCTCCTTGCTGCGCGTAGGTGTTGCTGCTTCCTGCGCCAGGGTGAACACGCCCGGACGGGTGGCATTGACACGCACGCCACTGCCCTCCAGCAGGCGCGCCAGTGCTTCCTGCGGTGTGTAGCTGCCGGTCAAGGCCGGGGCGCGACGGCCCGCCACCGCCGATTCGCTGAACAGCACCTGCTGCCGGGACTGCTCGGAAAAGCGGCGCAGCGCGGCATCAAGCGGTTGCGCCGGAATATTGAACGGCACGCGCGCAGCCGGCTGCGCCTGTGCGATGGCCGGCGCTGCCAGCGCGCTGGAAATGCACAGTGCCAGCAACGGCAGCCGCTTGGCGTGTGCCCCCGTAGAGAACGCGCCAGCAACAAGTGCGCGCTTGATCTTCATGTACCCCATTACCGCTCCATCATGCTTGGCCGCTACTGGCCTCACTGGGGTAAACGGAAAACGGCGGTGGGGTGGGAACCCGCCCCGGTAGAAATTTTCGTTCCGGGGTCAGCGGGCAACAGGCCGTTCGTCGATGCGATAGCCGCCCTGGGCAGTGCGGGTCACCTGCACGGGCAACAGATCCGGCAGCGCCTCCAGGAAGGTGGCTGGGGCATCGGTGGCTGCGTAGCCGGAGACCGGCAGGAACTTCAGCCTTGGCTGGCCCAGCGTGACGGGATGGCCCAGATACTGCCCGACCTCCTGCGCCACTTCGTCCAGCGGGGTGCGCCGGAACACCAGGCGCCCGTTGCGCCAGCCGCCAATGCTGTCTGCGCTGGCGGCAATGGAGCGGTAGGCGGCTGTAAGCGTGGTAACGGCCAGGCCTTGTTCGGCGTGCAGGCTGACCGGCGAGGAACCTTCTGCGCGATCCGGCTGTACCCGCACGTGCCCATGCAGCACCTTGACCACGACTTCGCCCGGGCCATTGCGCACATTGAAGGCCGTGCCGACCACCGTCACCCGGCTACGCTGGGCATCGACGGTGAAGGGCCGGTCGGCCGCCGGGGCGACCTCGAAGTACGCCTCGCCCTGGCTGAGTACCACTTCACGACGGGATCGATAGAAATGCACCGCCAGCGTGCTGCGTGCATTGAGTGAAATCCGTGAGCCGTCCGGCAATTGAAGATCACGTATCTCGCCCGCACCGGTGACCACGTCCTGTACGTAGCTGGGCGCGGTGTACCAACCGTAGCCGACGTACCCCAAGGCGAGCATCGCCACGGCCGCAGCCGCCGCAACGCGTGGCAGGCGCCACGACCGTGCACGCCGCGCCGCCCTGCCCCGGCGTGGAGCGGCAGGTGCAGGTACTGCTGGGGCGATCACCGCACGCGCGTCCGAGGCCAGCACGGGGCGCGGCAACTGGCCCAGGTCGTGCCAGGTTCTGGCCACGTCGGCGAACGCCTGTCGGTGCGCTTCGCTCTCGGCCAGCCAGTGCTGCAGGGCTACCTCTTCTTCCGGTTGCCAGTCCGCATCCTGCCGCCGCACCATCCACGCGGCGGCCGCCTCATGCAGGGCAAACGGGTCGGAACCTGCGGCAGAAGGGAGATCGGTCATCGGCAGGGAAAATCAGCATCGATGGCAGGCGCCAACGCCTCGCCCGCCTTGATCGGGCGATGCAGTTCCTGCATCTGTGCCAGAGACGCATAGCGTACCCGCACTTCGCAGTAGGCAACCGCTCGCGACAGGTGCTTGACCACCATGCGGCGGGAGATCTGCATGCGAGCAGCCACGTCTTCCTGGGTCAGCCCATCGAAGCGGCAGAGCACAAAAGCCTCGCGTTGGCGCTCCGGCAGCTCGGCCAGTGCTTCTCGCAGGCGCTCCAGGCGCTGCCGCTGGGCGCTGAGCTGCAACGGGCACTGTGATTCATCGCTGGCGATGGCCTGGCCCGCATCCTCTGCATCTGCCAGCGGCAGCGTCTGGAGACGGCGGCCTGCGGTGTGCTCACGATATTCATCGGCCACGGTGTTCATCACCGTTCGCCGGAAATAGGCACCTTGCTGGTCGCACGACGCCAGTGCAGGATTTGCCGCCAGCCACTTGACTGCACCGTCGTGCAGGGCATCCTCACCGTCCGCACCCCTGACACGCGCAAGGCTGCGTAGAATGGGCCCGCGCCAACGGGCATAGGCTTTCGCAAGGAGGTTCCCGCCCGTTGGCGAGGCATCTTCCGGAATGCCCGGCTCCGTGGGAGAGGCCCGTTCCGCGTTGCTGCCCGTGCCCCGGCCTAGCGTGGACACATCACCCTCGGGGCAAATGCCTGCGGTCTGCACAGGTGGGGCGGGGAATTCACGTTGGGAGCCGGAGTTCTGACCGCCATAGGCGGCGGAAGGGGTGGGATGCCGCAAGTGTAGTGAGAGTCATTTGCGATTGGAACTCCCCTGACCCGCTCTTGCCGTGATGCGAAAGCGAATTCAGGCCGTGCGGGGAGATCAACTCGTCCAGCGCACGCTGATATCCGTTGCCGCCCGCTAGCAGGCGTACTGTCCGGTCGCTGGGATTCAGCCCACTGCGCCGAGTACACGGACCGAAGACGCGCCATCGCCAGCGTGGAGCAACCAGGCCATCCTGGATGTCATCCTGAAGAGCGACAGTGATGGCGAGCCCGGACTTTGCAGCTGATCGCAGGCCCTGCTGGCTCACCGAGGCAAAGGTTTCGATACACACGTCCCGGTGCGTGCACGGGCTGGATGCGAGTGCGAGCGGCGCAGCCCGTGCTGCTGATCAGCTGGGCAGGCAGAAGCAATCGATGGATCCTGCGGCGCCCTTCACTGCTGCAGGCGATCCCCGGTAGCGCTATCACCCCCCATCAATCGGGCCGCCTGCATGGACCATTCTTCCAGAAGCCGTTGCGCGCCTGACAAGCGTCCGTTCCAGATCGCGCCGTGCAATGGAAATCGATCTCAGACCAAGCGATTGAGTGACCTCGCACTGCGAGAAGAAGGCGTCATAGCTATCCATCAACTCGGCGTGAAACAGTTGCTTGGGGGCATTCCCGATCACCCTGAAGAGGTCAGTCATGAAATTCCATGCATCCACGACCTTCCCGGGGTCAACCTCCCTCCCTGAATCTACAGACGAGACCAGCGAGTCGAGGTCAATGATGGATTCTCCTTCCCAGTCCAGGGCTCGGCCGCGAGCGGCGACCTGACCCTCGAGCCCTTCTTTGCTGTTATCGCAGACAGGCCTTCCATTGCTGGACATCACTCGATCATGGTCACCTGATACCCAGGCGAACCAGATGATCCGCTTTCCCCCTACAACGCCGACCGGATACATCGCTTCCATTATCGATTCCTGTTCAGATGGTTCCATCCATCCCGGGCTCTCACCGGAGGTGCAGCCGCTGCGATGGTAGCGCCGAACTCGATTGCCTGTGACGTGAGGAGCCGGCCAGCGGCCGGCGCTACCAGATCCATCAGCGTGCGGTTTCGAGCCCCTTGCCTGCCGCATCAACCCGCAGCGAGGCCAGGTACCGGCAGTACTTGCCAATGAACAGGCCGGTGAATCCACCCGCAAGCAGCAGGTAGGCGGCACTGAAGCCAGCATTGGCGGTCAGCGACGGCGACACCGCAAACGCGACTTCGAAGCCGTACTTCACCAGGAAGGTGATCAGCAGCAGCGGCAGCAGGCTGAAGTCCGCGTTGCGCCAGAGCTTGCCGGTGCTGCGGTCCATCGTCAGCTTCAGCCGATCCAGCAGCAGCCAGCCCAGCGCGGCACCCGTGCCGATGCCGGCGAGCCATTCACCCCAGGCGCTCAGCGACGTGCCGAAACGATGGCTGATCGACCACGCACCCCATGCGGTGAACAGCGCAGGCACGATCGCCAGCTTCTGCAGCGAGGTTTCCCCCGGCTTCATGGCGGCGATGCCACGGGTGACGAGGAAGGCCAGGAGCAGCCAGACCCAGATCGGCGTCTGCGAGGTGAGTTGCTGGAGCATGTTCATGAGCGGTCCCCTTGGTGAGTGGTGGCTGAGTGGTGGCGAGGCGCTCTCGCCTTGGCGCTCACTATTCGCGTCCGCCCGGGTCGCAGCCAGTGACAGCTGTCAGCCTTCGTGGGTGATGTGTCGGCACGCCACGCTGCCAGAAGCCGCAGGGCAGACCCACCCGGGACACCCGCCTCATCCGCTCGGCCTGCTCGACCCGCGATACCATTGCCACAATGCCGCTGCGAGCTGATACGCCATGCGCAACGATCCTGTCCGGCGCCACCTGTGTGCAGCACTACTGGCTGCCGGCTGCGGCCTGCCTGCCCGGTCTGCACTGGCGAGCCGGAGTACTCCAGGCAGCTGCAGTTCGCTGGACACGCTGCTGCAGGCCGAGCAACAGCCTGGCCTGGCGGCCGTTGTGGTAGATCATGGGCGCATCGCCGCACTATCCGCAGCGGGCCGACGCACTGACACCCGGCCCTCACCGATTGATCGCCATACGGTGTTCGAGCTGGGATCGATCACCAAGGTGTTCACGGCGCTGCTGGTGTTCCGGCTCCAGCAGCGGCAGTTGCTCGACGTAGCGGCGCCCATCGGCCTGTATGTGGAGGGACTGCCTTCAGCCTGGGCATCCATTTCGCTGCTGCGGCTGCTGAGCCATACCTCCGGCATTCCCAATTATTTGAATGAAGCCAACTTCCTGCGATTGATGCCGACGAGTCCGCGCCCTCGTGAACTGCTGGCAGGGGTGGAGCAGATGCCGCTGGAGTTTGCGCCCGGTACGCGGCATGCCTATTCCAATACGAACTACATTCTGCTCGGCCTGGCCATCGAACATGCAACCCGCATGGATTACTGGAACGTCCTCCAGGAAGAGATCCTGTCGCCGCTGGGCATGCGCGACGCGGGGCCGCGCCGCTCAGAGGATCGGCGCCGGATTGCCCAGGGGCATCTATTCCAGGATGGCCAGTGGCACGACCCACCGCCCACTGCTCCGGGTTCGGCGTGGGCGGCCGGCAGCCTGCTGGCGAGCATCGATGACATGGCACGCCTTGCTGTGGCGTTGGACCAGGGTCGGCTGCTACCCGATGCCGCGCTGAGGCACATGTGGTGCGACACGGTTCTTTCCAACGGAAGCAAGGCGGGCTGGGGGGCCGGCTGGCAGGTTGCCGATGACGGCAATGTAGTCGGTCACGGGGGCGGAACCGCAGGCTTTACCGGATATTTTCGGCACGTTCCCGCGCAGCGAAGAACGGTCGTCGTCCTGATCAATCGCGCCGGAGACATCAATCCCCAGCGCATTGCAGAGCGCCTCGATCTTGGGACGAGCAGCTGCCCTGATTTTCAGCCGCCGCTGCTGTAAACACTCCGCCGGTACTGCGCTACCCACTCCAGCGACGGCGCAATGCCGCCAAACGGGAAGAAATGGGGGCTGACCGGACCATGGGCGTCCGTCAGCCCTTTCACCAGCCGATCGACGAACACCTCCGGCCCCGCCGTGCCGAGCAGCCGGCCGATCGAGATGCCGTACCGCGCCAGCATCGATGCACTGGCACCCACGCCGCACATCGCAGCGTAGCGGGCGAGCCGCGCAATGCTGGCCGGGCCCGGCAGGCCCACGAGTACCGGAACCGTGATGCCACGGGCGCGCAGCGCATCCAGCCAGGCCAGCACGATATCGGCATCGAAGGCGAACTGGGTGATGATCAGCGGTGCCATGCCTCTCGCCTCGATGGCCTGGCACTTACGCTCCAGCACGCGCCACCGATCCTCGGCGGTCATCACCGGGTGGCCTTCCGGATGCCCGCCGATGGCAACAACCTTGATGCCGTAACGCTCAAGAAGGCCGGTCTCGATGATCGAGGTACTGTCGGCATACGGCCCTGCGGGCGCGGAAAGATCACCGGCGATCAGCAGGCACTTCTCCACCCCCGCTTCGCTGGCGGCGCGTTCCAGGAACCGCTCAAGCGCCGCACGCGACCCGATGCGCCGGGCAGAGAGATGCGGCATCGGCTCGAAACCGAGCGCGCGCACCGTGCGTGCGGCGGCCAGGCGTGCATCGTCGTCCTCGCTGGCCAGCCAGGGAATGGAGATGACCGTGCCTCGCGGTATGCGGGCCGCCTCGGCACGCAGTGCCGGCATGGCCTTTGCGCTGACTTCCAGTGAAAAGGCGTTGATGAAGGCGTCCGCCTGCGATGAAGTACCTGCCGGCATCAACGCGCTCCACGCGCATTGCCGGCAAGCGGCGAACTGTTACGGGCCAGTTCGATGAAGGCCTGCAGGTAGTCGATGCCGGTATCGGCCTCGCGCGCCCCCAGGTAGATCTGCTTGGGGATGCCCTTGGCGCCGAGGCGCACGGGCACCACGTCCATGCGCGCGGCGTACTCCTCCACCAGCCAGCGCGGCATGGCGGCAACGCCACGGCCGCTGGCCACCATCTGCATCATGATGTCGGTGGTTTCGATGGTCTTGTGCCGCCGCGGCGTGATGCCGGCCGGCAGCAGGAACTGGTTGTAGATGTCCAGGCGCTCGAACGGCACCGGGTAGCTGATCAGCACTTCCTGGCCGAGCTGGCGCGGCTTTACGTGGTCCACCTTGGCCAGGGCGTGGTTGCTGGCCACCACCAGCACCTGCTCGTAGTCGAACACGGGGATGAACTTCAGGCCCGGCTTCAGCAGCGGATCGGGCGTGACCAGCAGGTCGATCTCGTAGCCGAACAGTGCGCCGATGCCGCCGAACTGGAACTTCTGCTTGACGTCCACATCCACGTCCGGCCACGCGGCCAGGTACGGCGAGACGATCTTCAGCAACCACTGGTAGCAGGGATGGCACTCCATGCCGATGCGCAGTGCACCGCGCTCGCCCTGCGCGAACTGGCCCAGCCGTTCCTCGGCCAGGTCCAGCTGCGGCAGCACCCGGTTGGCGACCGCCAGCAGGTACTGTCCGGCCTGGGTCAGGCGCAGGCTGCGGCCTTCGCGCAGCCAGACATCGGTGCCGAGCTGCTGCTCCAGCTTCTTCATGCTGTGGCTGAGCGCCGACTGGGTCAGGTTGAGCACGCCGGCGGCCGCAGTCAGCGAGCCCTGCTGCTCGACCTGCTGCACGATGCTGAGGTGGATCCGCTCCAGCATGACGATGAATCCCGCTCATGGATTGGTGAAGTAATACCATTTTACGTCATGGAAGGGCGTGACTAGCATCGGGTCATGCCTTCGGTTGCCTGCCAGCCCGGTCACCTCGCCGGCCTGCAGGACTGCGCCCCCGCAGATCGCCCGAAGGAGCCCCTCCCCTGCTGAAAGCGAACAGATGACCCGTCCACTCCGTATCGTCGCCGTTTCCGGCGGGCTGCAGCGCCCCTCCCGTGCTGCGACCCTGGCCGAGCACCTGCTGGGCCTGATCGGCGAAGACGTACTTTGCGAGCCGCACCTGATCGAACTGGGTGAACTGGCGCCTCAACTGGCCGGTGCACTGTGGCGCTCGCAGTTGCCCGAGGCGGTGGAGCGGCAACTGGCGGCCGTTGAACAGGCCGACGTTCTGGTGGTGGCCACGCCGGTCTACCGCGGTTCGTATACCGGCCTGTTCAAGCACTTCTTCGACTTCATCGACCAGGATGCACTGGTCGATACCCCGATCCTGCTGGCCGCTACCGGTGGCAGCGAGCGCCACGCGCTGGTGATCGACCACCAGCTGCGTCCGCTTTTCAGCTTCTTCCAGGCCCGCACCCTGCCGCTGGGGGTCTACGCCACCGACCGTGATTTCGCCGATGGCCGCGTGCACAACGACGCCCTGATCCAGCGCGCACGGCTGGCGGTGCAGCGGGCGATGCCCCTGCTGGCACTGTCCCATCGCGCAGCGCCTGCCACTGCCGAGGCCGCTGCAGTCCTTTGAATACCGAATGCCCGCACCTGCATTCGGATGTCACCCCGCAACCCGGAACGCCGCCCATGACGACCGACACCTTCACCTTCAGCATCACGCGCATCCCCTTCAACGAGGATTACCAGCCGGCCGAGGGCACGCGCATCACCACCAATTTCGCCAACCTGGCCCGTGGCGCGTCGCGGCAGGAGAACCTGCGCAACACGATCAGCATGATCAACAACCGCTTCAACGACCTGGCGCACTGGGACAACCCGAACGCGGACCGCTATGCCGTCGAGCTGGACATCATCTCGGTGGAAATGCACATCGACGGTGCCGACGGCAGCGATCCGTTCCCGTTGATCGAAGTGCTGCGGCCGACCATCGTCGACACGCAGACCGGCGTGCGCACCGAAGGCATCGTCGGCAACAACTTCTCGTCCTACGTGCGCGACTACGACTTCAGCGTGGTGCTGCCGGCCAGCAACGAGGGCAAGGCCACCTTCGGCATTCCCGAAGGCTTTGGCGACCTGCACGGCAAGCTGTTCCAGCACTTCCTGGGCTCGGACGCCTACCGTGCCAACTTCAGCAAGGGGCCGGTGATCTGCATCAGCGTTTCCAGCAGCAAGACCTACCACCGCACCGAGAACCATCACCCCATCCTGGGCGTGGAGTACCGCCAGGGCGAGTTTTCCCCCACCGACCAGTACTTCGACAAGATGGGCCTGCAGGTGCGCTACTTCATGCCGCCGGGCAGCGTCGCGCCGCTGGCGTTCTACTTCCAGGGTGACCTCCTGGGCGATTACTCGAACCTGGAACTGATCGGCACCATCAGCACCATGGAGGCCTTCCAGAAGATCTACCGCCCGGAGATCTACAACGCCAATTCCGTGGCCGGCAAGGTCTACCAGCCCAGCCTGAAGCACCAGGACTACTCCTCTACCCGCATCGTCTACGACCGCGAAGAGCGCAGCCAGCTGGCGGTCAAGCAGGGCCGATTCACCGAAGAGCACTTCATCAAGCCGTACCGCGCCGTGCTTGAGCGCTGGGCCGCCCGCTGACCCATCGATTTTCCATCCGCCCCCAGGACACACGACACAATGCCGACGAACACGTTGCTCCCCACCTCCACCGCAGGCAGCCTGCCCAAACCCTCCTGGCTGGCAGAGCCCGAGAAGCTCTGGTCGCCCTGGAAGCTGCAGGACGAAGGCCTGGTCGAGGGCAAGCAGGACGCCCTGCGCCTGTCCCTGCAGGAACAGCAGCATGCCGGTATCGATATCGTCAGCGACGGCGAGCAGACCCGCCAGCATTTCGTCACTACCTTCATCGAGCATCTCAGCGGCGTCGACTTCGAGAAGCGCGAAACCGTGCGCATCCGCAACCGCTACGATGCCAGCGTGCCGACCGTGGTCGGCGCCGTGAGCCGCCCCAGGCCGGTGTTCGTCGAGGATGCGAAGTTCCTGCGCCGGCAGACCACGCAGCCGATCAAGTGGGCGCTGCCCGGTCCGATGACCATGATCGACACCCTGTACGACGCGCACTACAAGAGCCGCGAAAAGCTGGCCTGGGAATTCGCGAAGATCCTCAACGAGGAAGCGAAGGAGCTGGAGGCCGCCGGCGTGGACATCATCCAGTTCGACGAGCCCGCCTTCAATGTGTTCTTCGATGAGGTGAACGACTGGGGCGTGGCCGCCCTGGAACGTGCAATCGAAGGGCTGAAGTGCGAGACCGCGGTGCACATCTGCTATGGCTACGGCATCAAGGCCAACACCGACTGGAAGCAGACACTGGGCTCGGAATGGCGCCAGTACGAAGAGTCGTTCCCGAAGCTGCAGACCTCCAACCTCGACATCATCTCGCTGGAATGCCACAACTCGCACGTGCCGATCGACCTGATCGAGCTGGTGCGCGGCAAGAAGGTGATGGTGGGCGCCATCGACGTGGCCTCCAGCACGGTGGAGACGGCTGATGAGGTGGCCAACACCCTGCGCAAGGCGCTGCAGTTCGTGGAAGCCGACAAGCTCTACCCGAGCACCAACTGTGGCATGGCGCCGCTGGCCCGTGACGTGGCACGGGGCAAGCTGCGTGCGCTCAGCGAAGGAGCCAGGATCGTGCGCGAGGAGCTCTCGGCATAACCCCGGCAGGGGAGGCATTGCCGTTCGAATGGCGGCTTGACGGCGCCTGGCCGGGTATCGACCAGGCTCCACCTCGCCCCTGCAGCTCCGGCCTGGCCTTCGTCGCGGGCGGTCGCGGTGCCAGCGCCTGCTTGATCCGTGCCACCTCCCCTGCCCCGGCCTCGGCCAGGCGGCGGGCCTGCTGCTGTTGCTCCGCCGAAAGTGCGGGCGACGGCGCAGCGCTCGCTTCCGGCGCTACGTCCACCAGGCGCGCCACTGCCTCGCGCAGCCGCAGCTGCGGGCAGAGCCGCGCGGCACACCAGCGCTCTGCGTAGCGCCTGGCCTGACGCACATTCGTGGCGGCCACCACCTTGGTCTGGGACATCTTGCGTGCGTCCAGGTACACCCGGAAGCCAAGCACGGCATGCGGCACGATGTTGGCCACCGAGCGCCCGTTCCACCACAGGTCCCAGCGCTCGCCGCTCTGCACCCAGCCGGAGGGCCGGGTGACTTTCATGAAATCTGGAAGATCGAATGGGGAACTCATGGCGGGAAGGATACGAGCGCCCGTCGCAACGGCTGAGATCCGAGCCATGCGGTTGTCCGGGACCATGAATCGTTTAGGCGTGCTTCCGTCTGCTGCGCCCGCTCCGTACAGTCGCGCCGCGGGCATTAATGTGACGCGTCACGCCCCATGGTGCTTTCGATCCAGTCAAGGTAGCGGGACACGCGGACGTTGTAGACAACCTGGCCATAGAAGCCCGCCTCAAGGGCATGCTCGGGAACGGCGCTGATCCATGAGCCGAGCCCCACCAGCCGTGGCGTTCCGTGATCTTCGATGACCAACGGTCCACCACTGTCACCGTTGCCGAGAACGCCCTCCAGCGACAGGGCCTGCGGAGGCGGATCGAACCGGTACCAGAGATACCGGTCGTTGCCGCCGGTAAGTGCGTTGTATGCCCGCCGCAGGGTCGTGCGATGCGGGCCGCCTGGCACCAGCCCCACGGCGCCGTTGCCGGTGGCGCCCTTGCCGATCAAGGCGGCGATCTGGGTGACCTCGGCGCTGCCACGATAGAGCGCCACCGGCTGCACGTCGCTCACTGGTGTCGCAAGTCTGATCAGCGCAATGTCATCCGACGCCGCCAGAAACGCGTGGATTTTCGACGCACTCCCCGTTGCCATCGCTTCCTTGCCCAGGGCCTCGGGCATCCTCCGGTAGCCGGGGTGCAGGAAAACACGCTCGACGCCGTAGCCCTTCCCATCGAGGGTGATGGTGGCGCCCATGCCCTCCATCGGTGCGGCATGTGCTGCGGTCAGCACCCAGCGCGGCGCGATCAGGACGCCGTGCCCCTCGCCCGGCATGTCCGCCAGTGCCGGGAACACCGATGCATCGATCTGATACCTGGCGTCGTCGACATCATCGCGGATGACCACGGCGCCGGCGGCGAACGGGAGCGCAGCAAGTGCGAGGAAAAGCCAGCGGTTCATGGGGTCATCATCCCTGTGGTCAGTCATTGCAGACTAGCCGAACATATCGGCCCGATGGAAAACCGGCGACCAACGCTGGCGTGGGGCGACAAAGGCTGGAAATTCAACCGCCAAGTCAATCAGCACTACCCATGGGGATCGAGCAGTCTCTGGCCGTTCCAACCGAAGCCAGCATTCTGCGCTGAGGATGAGCATAATTGGGCAACGCCAAATCCGTGCCGAGGCACGCAGTCTCTGGCCACCGCAGTTCATGCCTCTACGTCGGGAGTTCAAGGTGTCAGTGCAGGATGATGAAACGAGGTCCCGTCTTGTCGATATGGGGTGGCTTCTCAATGATCTTGTGGGCGACATCAGGACGCCCGTGGATCTTGCCTTTCAGCTGAAACCGGCAATGGAGGCAAGCAACGAGAACTACCTGTCCATCAATCGCCTGTGCCTGACCGGAGTATTGATTGGCCTGTGCAAGCTCAACGAGATATTTGAGCACTACGGCACCGAGATAAAGAATTTCCCTGTCGAACTGCGTGAAAAAATCCGCGCCGTGAAGAGAGAGATTGAGGACAGAGGAATGTACGCCTACCGAAGCAAGTATCTGGCTCATTCCTTCTCCAAGCAGAAAGGCTGCAAGCCAAGGCCACTATCCCTGCGCGAGAGCGTACAGGCCTTGATGAAGATCATCGATTACGGACTGGACCCTGTGCGCGCCAATGTGTTTGAGTTCTACAAGTGGGCCTACGAAAAGGACAACGAGAACTCGGTTGTCAATGTCATCTACAGCTGCGTGAAGCACATCGATCACATCGTTGGGGGTCTCGGCAAGCGGACGTGAGGAACGGCAGGAATTGACCGGCACCGAAGCAACGGCTCCGCAGCGCCTACCTGCGGCCCCGATAGGGTTCGCAGCCCACGCCGTCATTGTCACGATCGAGGTGCGGGCCATACCCCGGATCACCACGCCGTACCGGCGCAGCCCCGGCGGCGCGGGCCTCCGCGCAGTTGGCAAATGCCCCGGACCTGCGCGCAGAACCGGGGGCGAAACTGCTGCGCGGGGTATCGACGTAGCGAGGTGCGGCTGGGGCGCCTCGATGGCAGTGATAGTCACCCGTTTTTCGGTTGGTGTGGCAACCCTGCTTGTCGAGGCCGCCCGGATGCGCGAGCGCATTGGCAGACAGCGCCAGTGCGAGCATGCCGGATGCAGCCAATACGATGGAATCGCGGCGTCGGGTATCCATGCCTTCCCCCTGTCAGGCAATCCTGCCAAGGGGAAGGCTAGCATGGCGTTTCAACCGTCAATCAGGCCCGATGCTGCGGCGGCCGCCACTCAGCGCTGGTAGTCCTTCAGGAACAACCAGGTGATCAGCGTGGCATCGGGCCCCTTCGGATCGGTGAACGGCAGGCCGGACTGGCTGCCACTCCACGCATGCCCCATTCCCTGCACCACATAGTGCTGCACCAGCGTCCTGCCACCGTAGGCGTAGGTGTCCACCGTATACGCGCGTCCGCCCGGCACCTGGCCGTGATAGGTACTGGTCGGCACGTACTTCACCGAATCGTTGTCCAGGCCATCGTCAGCCAGGTCGTTGGTCTGCAGGAACTGGCGCACCGCCTGCTCACCGTTCACCGGGTTGACGGTGAGGTCGGCGCTGCCATGGAACACCAGCACCGGCAGCGGCCGCGGCGAAGGCGAACCCGAGCACTGCCAGGCCAGCCGACCGTTGCTGTCCGGTGAGTAGATGCTGCCGGCCAACAACGCGTAGGCACTGCCGGAAATGGTGGTCGCGCCCTTGTACATGCCGCCGGAGTGGATGGCGCCGGCAGCGAACACATCCGAGTAGCAGGCCAGCATGATCGAGGTCATCGCGCCGCCGGCAGAAATGCCGGTGACATAGACCCGGTGCGGATCGATGCTGTAGCTGGCTTTCACCTTGTCCACGATGCCGGCCAGAAGTGATGGCTCGCCACTGTCGCGCGCCTGATTGATCGGCAGCTGCCAGTTCCAGCAACGCGCAGGATTGGAGGTGACGTTCTGGCGCGGATACACCACGATGAAGCCCTCGCTGTCGGCGACCTCGTTGAAGCCTGAAGCCTCGCCCATCAGGTTCGGGCCGGTCACGCAGCCGTGCAGCACCAGCAGCAGGGGCAGTGGCTGGGCCGCGTCGTAGCCGGCCGGCACCCAGACCTGGTATTCGCGGGCGCCGAACAGGTTGCCGTACAGGCCGATATCCCAATGCCCTGCCGGGCTGGCTGCAAGCGCGCTGCCCGCCGTTGCCAGCCAGGTGCACAGCACCAGCGCCATCGCTTTGATCGAATCGATTCCGGATTTCATGACCAGATCCTCAGGGGTGAGTCGTGGATGAAGGAGTACCGGGAACGCGTCCGGCTGGGGGCGAGCCCAGTATCCGCATCCGGCGGCCGCTGCCGACTGGACCTAGGTCCACTCGCTGCTGGCCGATGACACCGCTAGCCTTGGCTGCAGGGGTGGCATCGGGCCATCTGCAATGGACATGCCCTGGGGAGGAATGAATGAAACGGAATTGTCTGAGCCTGATGATCGGCGCGCTGCTGGCGTCTGGCCCGGTACTGGCACAGGATGCGGCGCAGGGGGCGGCGCCCGTGGCCAGGAGCGCCTCACCCACCAATCTGGACAGCATCAAGGTCACCGCGCGCAAGCGCGAGGAAACCCTGCAGGAAGTGCCGGTGGCAGTCACCGCTTTCACCTCCGAGGTGCTGGACCGGATGAATGTCCAGGACATCAGCGACCTGGATGGGCAGGTGCCCAACCTGACCATCTACGCCGCACGCGGCGCCAGCAGCACGGTGACCGCCTACATCCGTGGCGTCGGCCAGTCCGATCCCACCTGGGGCGCGGACCCAGGCGTCGGCATCTACCTGGATGACGTCTACATCGCACGTCCGCAGGGCGCGCTGCTGGATGTGTTCGACGTCTCGCGCATCGAGGTGCTGCGCGGCCCGCAGGGCACGCTGTACGGCAAGAACACCATCGGCGGTGCGATCAAGTACATCTCGCGCGGCCTGCCCACCCAGACCGAGGGCTTCGCCCAGATCACCGTGGGCAACTACAGCCAGCTCGATGCCAAGGCGGCGATCGGCGGCCCGATCGGTGGCGCCGACAGCGGCCTGCGTGCACGCGTGGCGGTGGCCAGCATGAACCACGATGGCTTCGGCGAGAACACCTTCAACGGCCAGCCGGTCAGCGACAAGCAGGTCAACGCGGCGCGCCTCAACCTTGGGGCGTATGCGGGCGATGATTTCGATGTGCAGTTCGCACTGGACTGGAGCGATGACCAGTCGGGCATGCGCGGCTCGAAGATGCTCGCGCCCAATCCGTTCCTGCGCGCCTACCCGCCGATGGACAGCCGCTACGACATCCGCTCGGGCATGCGCAACCTCAACAACGTGGAAACCAAGGGCGCTTCGGCCACGGCGAACTGGCGGCCGAACGAGGATGTCGCGGTGAAGTACGTGGTGGCCAAGCGTGAATCGGACAGTGAAGCCAACATCGACTTCGACACCACGCCGGTCAAGCTGGCCGATGTGGGGGGCACCTACCACGATGACCAGGTCAGCAACGAGGTGCAGCTGAACTACGATGCCGGTGGACGCGTGCGCGGCGTGGTGGGCCTGTACCAGTTCAGTGGCGAGGCCGGTGGGCAGATCCAGAACAACTACTTCAGCGCGCAGTTCGCCGACAACCAGGGCAAGGTACTGACCGACAGCATCGCGCTGTATGCGGATTGGACCTTCGACCTGACCAGCAGGCTCAAGCTGGATGTGGGCGCCCGCTACACCGACGAGGACAAGCGCGCGATCGTGCTGAACCGCCTCTACGCCGACCCGGGCTTCAGCCGGCCGGTGGCGGTAACCGCGGACTTCGACAAGAAGACCAACTTCAAGAACGTCTCACCCAAGGTCTCCCTGGACTACCAGGTCACCCCGGACATCATGGTCTACGGGCTGGCAACGCGCGGCTTCAAATCCGGCGGCTACAACATCCGTGCAAACGCGGTGGCGGTGCCGCGCTCGGCCGAGCCGTTCGATGACGAGACCGTGGACAGCTACGAGGTCGGCAGCAAGATGGCCTTCCTCGACCAGCGCCTGTTCCTGAATCTGTCGGCCTTCTACAACAAGTACAAGGACATCCAGCTGTCGGTGTTCACCGGCCTGGATACCAATGGCGACGGCATCGATGATTCCTTCTTCGGCGACTTCACCAATGCCGGCGCGGGTACCGTCAAGGGCGTGGAGGTCGAGTACCAGTATCTGCCCAGCCAGCACTGGCTGATTTCCGGCAACCTGGCCTGGCTGGACACCAGGTACGACGAGTACATCGATCGTGGCATGAACGTGGCCCGGCAGATGAAGTTCACCAATGCGCCGGAGTTCTCGGGCGCGTTGAACGTGGAGTACCGCACCGACCTGGCCAACGGCGGCAACCTGTCGGCACGGGTGAGCTACAGCTACCAGAGCGAGGTGTGGCCGACCACCGACCTGAGCCCGGTGATCAAGCAGGATGGCTACAGCCTGGTCAATGCCGGTGTGATCTGGCGGCTGGATGACGCGTGGACGTTCTCCCTGCAGGGCACCAACCTGGCCGACAAGGAATACCGCACCACTGGCTACAACATTCCTGCAGTCGGCACGCTGATTGGCTTCTATGGCCCGCCACGCCAATATAGCCTCAGCGTCCGTTACGATTTCTAGCGCATCCGTTACGATTTCCAGGAAGCCCCTGCATGATGCAGTCTTACGTAGATCTGTACTGGAACAGCGACGATGGCCTGCGCCTGCATGCGCGTGACCATGCACCGGACGCCGGGCAGGCGCTCCGCGGCACCGTGGTGTGCATTCCCGGCCTGACCCGCAATGCCGCCGATTTCGATGCACTGGCCGACGTGCTCACCGGCATGGGCTGGCGCGTGATCGCCGTCGACCTGCGTGGCCGTGCCGGGTCGGAACGTGCACAGGATCCATCCAGTTACAACCCGCGCACCTATTCGGACGACATGGTCGCACTGCTGCGCTCGCAGAACATCGACAAGGCCGTGTTCGTCGGCACCTCGCTGGGCGTGCTGGTGACCATCACCCTGGCCTCGCGCGCACCGCAATGGATTGCTGCGGCGGTATTGAACGATGCCGGCCCCAAAGTGCCGCGCGAGGCGCTGGCACGGATCGGCAAGTACGCCGGCAAGCCCGTGCCGCCGATGGATCTGCAGCAGGCCGCCGCCTACATGGGCACCATCGGCAAGGCGGCATTCCCGCGCTACACCGTGGAGGACTGGCGGGCCATGGCCCTGCGTACGTTCCGCCAGCGCGAAGACGGGCTGCTGGAACTGGACTACGACCCGGCGGTGATCCGCACCACCCGCCCGTGGCTGCTGTGGCTGCTGCGCCCGGTGCTGTGGCGCGCGGTTCGCGGGTTGACCGCGCGCGTGCCGGTACTGGTGGTGCGCGGCGCCCTGTCCGACATCCTGCCTGCCGATGTCGCCCGGCAGATGGCCGCGACATCGCCACGCGCACGCCTGGTTGAAGTGCCGGACGTGGGCCATGCGCCGATGTTGAACGAGCCGGAAGCACGCGATGCCATCCTGGCCCTGCTGGACGACGTGCGGTGAGCACAGCCGCCTCCACCGAGGCATTGCCGGCCGCCCTGCGCCCTCTCCAGCAATGGGCGGCCGGCGAGCGGCTGGGCAGCATCACCCAGGTTTCGCAGGCGCGGATCAACGCCTTCGCCGACGCCACCGGTGACCACAACTGGATCCACGTCGACCCGGTGCGCGCACAGGCGCAGCTGCCGGGTGGGCGCACCATCGCCCACGGCTTCCTGCTGCTGTCACTGACGGTGGAAGAGGATGTGGCCGCCTTGGCCGGCTTTCCCGGCATCGCGCATGTGCTCAATTACGGCCTGAACAAGGTGCGCTTCCTGGCGCCGGTACCCAGCGGCTCGCACGTACGGGTGCGTTCGCAGCTGGTGTCCCTCCAGCCGCGCCAACCGGGGCAGTGGCTGCTGACCCAGCGCAAGACCGTGGAGCTGGCTGCCGATGGCGAGGTTGCAGTGGTCGCCGAGCAGTTGTCACTGATCGTGGTGCCTGCCTAGCGCCGCCCTGCCCCGCTTCTCTCTACACTGGAGCGATGTTGACGCCCTCCATCGTCCTGTTCGCCTGCATCGCGTGGACCGTCCTGCTGTTTGGCGTGGCCCTGTGGGGCGAGCGCCGGGGGCATCGCCTGGCACGGATCTGGCCGGTCATCTATGCGCTGTCGCTGGCCGTGCACTGCACGGCCTGGACGTACTACGGGGCGGCCTCGCAGGGCGTGCAATGGGGCTTCCCGATTCCGCCGACGCTGGTCGGCATGGCACTGATCTTTGCCTTCGGCCTTCCGTTCCTGGCGCGGCTGGCGCGGTTGGCCAAGCAGCACAACAGCGCCACCATCGCCGACCTGGTGGTCGCGCGGCTGCACGCAGACCAGGGCCTGGGCATCACCATCACCCTGGTCGCGCTGTTCGGCATCATTCCCTACATCGCGCTGCAGCTCAAAGCGGTCAGCCAGGGCCTGGGCGCCCTGCTGGGCGATCGCTTCGCACCTGCCGGCTGGCAACTGGACATGTCGTTCTGGTTCGCGCTGACGATGGCGGCGTTCACCCTGCTGTTCGGTGCACGCAAGGCCTCGGCGACCGAACACAACCGCGGCATCGTGGTGGCACTGGGCCTGGAATCGGTACTGAAGCTGGTGGCACTGCTGGCGATCGGCCTGTATGCCGGGCTGGCGGTGCACCGCGCCGGCACGCCCCTGCTGGAAAAGATGGCCCACCTGCCGCCGCCCGCGGTCATTCCGGACTACCTGACGATGGTGGCGCTGGGCGCGATCTCCGCCTTTACCCTGCCCCACCAGTTCCACGTGGGCGTGGTCGAGCTGCGCGAACCCTCCGACCTGAAGACAGCACGCTGGCTGTTCCCGGTGTACCTGCTGTTGATCGGCCTGCCGTCGGTACCGATGGCGCTGTACGGTGCCGCCCAGTTGCCGGCATCGGTGTCGCCGGATCTGTATGTGCTGGCCCTGCCGCAGGTCGGCGGCCACCACCTGCTGGCGCTGGTGGCGTACCTGGGCAGCCTGAGCGCGGCCACCGGCATGATGATCCTGTCCGGGCTGACACTGTCCATCATGCTCGGCAACCACGGCGTGGGCTCGCGACTGCTGGGTGGCATCGATGGCAGCCCTGCCGCCGGCGACCTGCGCCCGCGCGTGCTGGCCCTGCGCCGCGCCGGCATCCTCGCCGTGTTCCTGATGGCGTGGCTGTACAGCAGGGCGATGAGCGATACCGAGGCGCTCAGCGATTTCGGCCTGATGTCCTTCACCGCCCTCTCGCAGCTGGCGCCGGCCGTGCTGCTGGCGGTGTACCGGCCACGCACACCCTCGCCGGCGATCATTGCCGGCATCGTGGTCGGCTCGCTGGTCTGGCTGTGGCTGGTGTTGCTGCCCATGATCGTGCCCCCTGCAACGCCGTCGCTCCGTCCCGACGGGCTGCACTGGCTGTCCCTGCTGTCGCTGCGCCTGCAACCGGGGCATATCGCCATCAGCATGGGCGCCAGCCTGGCGGCGAACCTGGTTGCCGTGGTGCTGGTGTCGCGCGCGGTGCGCCCGTCGCTGCCACGCCAGCGCGATGCGGTGGCCACGGCATCGCTGCGCAAGACCGCCGGCCGTTTCCTCGGCCAGGAAAGGGCCCGACAGCTGCTCGACGGGCATGCAGGAAACATGCTGGATGACGATCGGGTCATCGCCGTGGAACGCGAGCTGACGGCGGTGGTCGGCGCAGGCATGGCCCGGCTGCTGGTGGAGGCCGCGCGCGAGGGTGGCGCCGCGCCATTGGAGGCGGTCACCCGCGCGGTCGGTGAAGCCACCCAGGTGCTGCGCTTCAACCAGCGCCTGCTCGAAGCCGCGCTGGAGAACATGAGCCAGGGCATCAGCGTGGTGGATGCGCAATTGCAGCTGGTGGCCTGGAACAGCCGCTATGCGGCCTTGTTCAAGTTCCCGCCGGAGCTGCTGCAGGTGGGGCAACCGGTGGTCAATCTTACTGCGTGGGCCCTGGGCCAGCTGGGTATCGGCGCTGCCGTTGGCGACTCGCCCGAAAAAGCGCTGCAGCGCCGCGTCGCCCACATGCGGCGCGGCACGCCGCACCTGTCCGAGCGGATCTTCCCTGACGACACCATCGTGGAAATCCGCGGCAACCCGATGCCAGGC
This sequence comes from Stenotrophomonas sp. 85239_Sma, assembly GCF_056481725.1. Lineage (NCBI taxonomy): Bacteria > Pseudomonadati > Pseudomonadota > Gammaproteobacteria > Lysobacterales > Lysobacteraceae > Stenotrophomonas > Stenotrophomonas sp. 85239_Sma. The sequence continues at coordinate 2,377,924 of NZ_CM151163.1, forward strand.
GGCGGCTATGTGGCCACGTTCACCGATGTCACCGCGTTCCGCCGCGCGGAAGTTGCCCTCAGGCGCAGCAATGAAACGCTGGAGCGCCGCGTACAGGACCGCACGGCCCGGTTGGAACAGGCGGTGCACGACGCCGAGCGCGCCAACGTGGCCAAGACGCGGTTCCTGACTGCGGTCGGCCACGACCTGATCCAGCCGCTGCATGCGGCCCAGCTGCTGGCCGATGCGATGTCCCAGCACATCGAGTCCGAGTTCCTGGCGAGCTTCCTGCGCCAGATCCGCGGCGCGCTGGATTCCACCGATGACCTGCTGTCGGGCCTGCTCGACATGTCGCGGCTGGACGCTGGCGGCTGGGTGGCCGACCCGCGCCCGTTCGCGCTGTCCACCGTACTGGACCCGCTTGCGCAGGAATTCGCCGTGCTGGCGGCGGCACGTGGCCTGCAGTTCGGCTATGTGCCGACCCGCGCCTGGGTGCACAGCGACCCGCTGCTGCTGCGCCGGGTGCTGCAGAACTTCCTGGCCAACGCCATCCGCTACACCCGTCGTGGAGGCGTACTGCTGGGCGTGCGCCGCCAAGGCACCTCACTGGCGATCGGCGTGCATGACAGCGGCCCTGGCATCGCGCCGGAGCAGCAGGCAATCGTGTTCGAGGAATTCCATCGCGGCGACCGCAGCAATGGCCAGGGGCTGGGCCTGGGGCTGGCCATTGCGCACCGCGTCGCCAGCCTGCTGGACGCGCCACTGCAGCTGCGGAGCATGCCCGGGCGCGGCTCGGCATTCTCCATCCGGGTACCACGGGCTGCTCAGCCAGCCGCACCGTGCGCTCTGCCGACGGTTGCAGGTAGCAGCACGCTGAAAGGCATCCACGTGCTGGTCGTCGACAACGACCTGGAGGCGCGGGCGGCGATGCAGCAACTGCTGGCGTCCTGGGGCTGCGATATCACCGCAGTGGGTGATGCCGCATCGATCGGGCCGGCAGCGGGTGAGGCGGCACTGTGGCTGTTCGACTATCACCTCGATGGAGGTGATACGGGCGTGGCGGCATGGAAGCGGCTGAGCGCCGTGCATGGTGCGCGACCCACGGTGATCCTCAGCGCCGACATTGGCAGCGATACCCGCGAAGCGGTACGTGAAGCCGGGCTTTCGCTGCTGAACAAGCCGTTCAAGCCGCTGGCACTGCGTTGGGCGATCAACCATCTGTTGGCTACGCAGGGTGCGGCCGCAACCTGAAGTTTCAGGCGTCCCGGGGGGCTTCGAGCTGCCGGGATGGATCGGCCAACCCCATCTCGTGCAGTACGCGGATGGCCTGCGCTCGATTGCGCACCCCCAACCGTTCCATGATGCGCGTCATATGCGCTTTGACCGTGCGCAGCTGCACGCCCAGACGGTCCGCGATCTGCTTGTTGAGCAGGCCTTCGGCCACCAGGCTCAGTACCTTGTACTGATGCGCCGACAGGCTGGCCAGGCGCGCGGCGAGATCCGCATCCCTGCTGAAAGGCGCAGCCCTCGCCACGGGCTCGCGCAGCAGTGCCGGAATCCAGCGCTCGCCCTCCAGCACGGAATGCAGCGCGGACTGCAGCTCGCTCAACCCCGAACTCTTCGGCAGATAGCCGGCGGCGCCCAGGTCGATGGCACGGCGGATCACCTGCGGCTCTTCATTGGCCGAGACGATGATGATCGCCAGGCCCGGCTGCAATGCGCGCAGGGTCGCCAATCCGGCAAGCCCGTGATTGCCTGGCATGTGCAGGTCCAGCAGCATCAGGTCGACCGGCTGGCGCTCGATCGTTTCCAGCACGCTGTCCAGCGAATCGGCCTCGCAGATCTGAAGGTCGGCGACGGCCTCCTCGGCCGCGCGATGCAGCGCCGCACGGAACAGGGGATGGTCATCGGCGATAAGCAGGCTTGGCATGTCGAGGCGAGATTAGCAAATCGCACCGGCAAGGACAGGGGACCTAGGTACGCTGGCGTGGTCCGCGAGGATGGCTAGTGTGGGCAGTGACGACCGGCGATCGTTACGCCGCCCACAAGGAACCCCCATGTCATTCCCCCCTGCCGCCGATACCTGCCCGCTGCTGATCAAGCAGTTGCTGCTCACGCCGCTGGCGACACATCCAGGGCAGGAGATCGTCTACGGCGACAAGGTCCGCTTCGACTACCGCACGCTGCAGGCACGCATCGGCCAGCTGGCCGGACTGCTGGCATCGCTTGGGGTTCGGCAGGGCGACACCGTGGCGGTGATGGACTGGGACAGCAACCGCTACCTGGAAGCCTACTTCGCCGTGCCGATGATCGGTGCGGTGTTGATGATGGTGAACATCCGTCTGGCGCCGGAACAGATTGCCTACACGTTGAACCACAGCGGCGCGCGGGTGATCCTGGTCAACCGCGAGTTCCTGCCGCTGCTGGAGGGCCTGGCGGCACAACTGCCAGACCTGCACGCCCGGGTACTGCTGGACGACGCGGAAGGACCACTGCCATCGGGCTTCGTGACGGAATATGAAACCGGGCTGCGCACGGCCACGCCCATCGAGCACTTCCCGGACTTCGACGAGAACACCCGCGCCACGGTGTTCTATACGACCGGCACCACCGGCCTGCCCAAAGGGGTGTACTTCAGCCATCGGCAGCTGGTGCTGCATTCCCTGGCGGCGATGGCCGCCCTGGGCAGCGCATCGAGCCAAGGGCGGCTGCACCGCGGCGACGTCTACATGCCCATCACGCCCATGTTCCATGTGCACGCCTGGGGCGTCCCCTACGTGGCGACGCTACTCGGCATCAAGCAGGTCTATCCGGGCCGCTACCTGCCGGGAAACCTGCTGGCGCTGATCGCCCGCGAAAAGGTGACTTTCTCGCACTGCGTGCCGACCATCCTGCACATGCTGCTCGACCACCCCGACGCCGCACAGACCGACCTGCGCAACTGGAAAGTGATCATCGGCGGTGCGGCCCTGCCACGAGCGCTGGCGCAGCGGGCACTTGCACGTGGCATCGATATCTTCGGTGGCTACGGCATGTCCGAAACCTGCCCGCTGCTCACCCTGGCACAGATTGATGCCGATGCATTGGCCGGGTCGGACGAGGCGCTGTCACTGCGGACCAAGGCGGGCATTCCGGTGCCGCTGGTGGACCTGCGCATCGTCGACCCGGAGATGAGGGATGTCGCCCACGACGGGGTGGCTACCGGCGAGGTGGTGGTGCGCGCGCCCTGGCTCACCCAGGGCTACCTGCATGATCCGGATGCATCGGCGGCGTTGTGGGCAGGTGGCTACCTGCACACCGGGGACATCGGCAACATCGATGCGAATGGGTATCTGCGGGTGACCGACCGCATCAAGGACGTGATCAAGACCGGTGGCGAGTGGATCTCCTCGCTTGCGCTGGAAGACATCATCGCCCTGCATCCTGCTGTGAACGAAGTCGCGGTGATCGGCATCGCCGATGCGAAATGGGGAGAGCGGCCGTTGCCGCTGGTAGTCAGGCAGCCTGGCAGTGACGTGACCGAAGACGAGATCATCGCGCTGGTCGCAGCGCGCAGCCGATCGGGGGATATCTCGCGCTACGCCATCCCGGACCGCGTTCGGTTCGTCGATGCGATCGAGCGCACCAGCGTTGGCAAGATCAACAAGAAGAAACTGCGCGGCCTGCACGACCCGGAGATGGGCGCCGGCAGCCGCTGACGCCTGCGCGGCCACGGGCTTCGCGCCAATGCGGGGGAATCAACGGCCCTGCTCTCCTGTTCCGTCGGTTCCACCGCATAGATCGTCGCTGGCGCCGATCTTCCCTCGCCCCCCGCTCCTACAGTGGATCCACGGTGCCGCACTGCCTGCAACCCGATGGCAACGCGACCAAGCCCCCCCACTCTTTCGAGCCCACAGGAGCGAGACATGGCATGCCTTTCCCGGACTACCGCTGGCACAGCGGCAATGCGCCCAGCCCCCTCCACGCAGGTTGAACGGGGGGTTGCACCATGAGCCAGGTCTACGTCGCAGTCTGGGATGGAGCTCACTATCTGGTCGTCCGTAAACGTGTGCTCAACAGCTGGTGGGGCAGCAATTCCGTTGTCGTACTTTCTGCCGAAGCGTTGGCCGCTGTGCTGGCCATCCGCAACGCGTCCGGCGGTGGCACAGAGCAGGATTGGGATCTGCTGAGGAAGCTGCTTTCCGGCGCCTGGCGCGCCGCGGGGTCAGTCGCCTACCGCGGCGAACGCACGCTGCCCCGCACGATGGACGCACTGGACCGAGCGCTTGAAAGCGCCGAACGCACGCATCCGCAAACCGATGACGTCGCCATGGAGACGCTGGCCGCTCTGCAGAGCCTGTTCCGCGAGGACGCAAGAACCCCTCCCCCGTTCAGTGCTGCGCGTGCAACCTTGCGGGAGCTCGCCATCGCATTGCCGCCGTCCACCCGGGGCACTCCGAACTGGGCCGCTGCGTTGATGCTCGCACAACGCCTGGTGGCGGAAGTCGGTGCGTGGTCGGATGGCCTGCCCCCGGCGCTGGTGAACCAGGCGGGCCAATGGGCCCTGCCCGGCGGTGGGCGGTTAAACAACGAACGCAAGGAGCGCGCCGCGCGCCGCGAGTTCGAAGAGGAGCTTGGCATCTGGCTTGGGCAGGGACGCGCCGCATGCGATCTGCGTGCTCGACTGTTTCCGGATGGGGGAGGCAGCTTCTCCCTGGTTCGCTTCCGCACAACGGCCGAGGAGCTTCTGCGGATGGCGCAGGAGGCCGAGAACAATGTCCAGGCCAGTGCCAGCAGCCCTGCGCGCCCCCAGTCCTGCCTGGTGACCGACTGGGAGGTGGCGAGCGTCGGACGGGTGCCGGTGGCCAATCTGCGTAATGTCCTGGGGGTAAGGGTGGAGGTTCCAGGCGAAGGAACACTGGAGGTTGACGAGGCCCTGGCCAGCGCCCGGCCAGGTAGCCAGGAGATCAGCTGGTACCGGGAGATCGCCGCTCTGCTGTCACCCGCCTGAGCGTCCAGCGCGCACCCGTGTGATCCCCTGCCCCCCCGCGAGGCCCACCATGAAAGAGAGCACGCCCGAGCGCGAGGCCCGGCGCCACATCAGCAAGCAGCTCACCGCGCAGATCAACAACGCCCAGCTGTATCCCGACGTCCGCTCGGTCGTGGTCAAGGCACTGTCGGACATCAAGGACCAGCTGCGCAGCCTGTCCAGCAAGGTGCGGCGGGACTACAGCCTGAAGCCCGGTGAGCCATTGATGTTCTTCTACGTCAAGGGCGGCAACGCACTGGACGCGCTGCTGGAACGCCCGGCCGACCCGCCGCCGACGCTGTTCGATTTCGGCAGGTCCGACTGGGATACGCAGGTGGTGATCAACCCCTGGATCCCGATCCCGGCACAGGACGCCCTGCACGGCGGTGTCGAAGACATCGTGATCGAGGTGATGCTCCGTGCCGGCCTCAACATCGCGCTGGAGATCAGCGTGTGCGCGCCCGCCCAGAGCCCCCTGGCTGGCCAGGTCGTGGACCTTTCAACGGTGGACATCCACGTGCCACCCGGCCAGCAGTGCCTGGTGACATGTGACAATCCGCAGACGTTCCGGAAGGTGTACGAGCGTGACCGTGCGGGCCTGCATCTGTTCACCAGCAAGCCGCTGGAGGGCATTGGCACGTCGGCGCCGGTGACGAACCCGTCGGTGCTGCCGCAGCCGCCGACGCCGCAGCCCGTGCAGCCGCCGCCTACCCCTCCACCGCCACCCGGCATCATCCTCAACGACGGCATCAAACCCTTCGTGCTGTACCGCATGGGCTACACCTGGCACGCGCGCTGGGTGAAGGATCCGAAGGCGCCTGCCGGTGATGACCCGGTGACGCCGCGGCCGATCCTGATGGAACTGATCGATGTGACCACGCCGCGCCGCGATACCGTGGAGGCCGTGACAGTGTGGTCGGACATCATCCGCAACCATCTGGTGATTGCCGAGGATGCCGGCGCGGAGGAGCGCTGGCGGCTGCCGCTGCCCAGCATGGAGTACCACCTGTGGGAAGGCCTGACCATGCTGTGCGAGATCGCTGCCTATCCCGGCTGGCCGGGTGCGGACAAGCTGGACAAGCGCCGCCGCAACGTGAAGCGCATTTACGACTGGTACCGCGACCAGCAGGGCGACCTGGCGACGTTCGGCCGGGTGATCGATGGCATCTCGGCGGCCCCGGTGTTCGCCGATGACACGGACTGCATGCAGCAGGTCGATACCTGCATGCGGGTGGTCAAGGCGCGCATGCAGGCGTCATCCTCGGGATTCGATCACGGCGCCCTGTCGGCCACCCACACGCATCGTCTGCAGCTTGGGCGGCAGTGGGGTGCGCAGCGGATCGCAACGCTGCTGCAACGCCTGGGTACATCTACCGCATCCTGCGGCTACAGCGACGATCTCGCGTTGGTCGGGACACTGGCACAGAACCCGTACCTGGATGTCACCCAGGTGCCGATCTCCGGCGTCGACTGCGCGATGATCATCCGCACCGACCCTGCAACGTTGCGCAAGGCGACGGCGGCCAACTGCTTCATTGCACTTGCCCGGGACCTCGGCGCGAACATGACCATCGAGGATTCCCTGCACTCAACCGTGCGTTCGACGGGTATCAGCTATGAGCGAACGCTGGTGATCTTCGATGCGCCGCACTCGCCGGCGGCGCGCGTGGCCGTGGCGATCCTGACATTCACCACTGCAGGCCCGGTCGGTTGCCCGTTCCGTGACAGCCCCGAGGGTTCCGGGCAGGCCATCGCACCGTTGCTGGACATGGACAACCAGCGCAAGGTGGCGGCCTCGATCATCCAGGGTTTCGTGCAACGGGCGAACCTGTCCAGGCAGCACGAGATGATCAGCGCCCTGCTGCCGCAGGGCATGTGAATGCGATCTGGAACCACCGGAGCAGGTAGACGCACCGGCCTGGCCGGCGCATCAGCCGGCTCGCGCCACAGCGGCCATCCCTGCTGTCGACCTGGGGCGCACGGGACCGTGCATGGGTGATGGATCCCTTCCCGTTCTGGATCGCTCCCCAGTCCCGCAACGTGCTGTCACCCTGCGCCACGCCCGCCGCAACGGGCGCGGCGCCCCATCAATGCAGCGGCACCTTCAGCACCGAAGGCGCGTTGGCCGGTGAGCTGAAGGTCACCGCACCGCCCAGCTGGCTGATGCCCGCATAGCGCAGGTCCACGGTATCGACCACCAGGGTCAGGCGGCTGCCGGCTGGAAGGTTCCAGCTGCTGGCTTCCAACCGAAGATCGATTGTTTTTGGCTGGCCGGGCGTGGCTCCGCGCAGCGTGTACGGCTTGTGGCTGATCAGCTGGCCGTTGCCCAGCACGTCTTCGGCATACAGGTACGCATACAGCGTGGTGTTGGCCCGGCTGGGCGTCACCGTCATCCGCACTTCCGGTGCGCCATCCAGGCGGCGTGCGCTCCAGTAGACCGGGCCCTGCCAGACACCTGCAGCGGCGCGGCCAACGAACGGCACATAGGCGCCCGGCGGCAGGTTGAACATCTGCAGCGCGCCGGACGCCATCGCCACGCCGGAGTTGGCGGCAGTCAGCAGCCCGCTGCCGATGCGGTAGTCCCAGCCGGTGCGGCCACCGTTCTCCGCCAGCCCGCCGGTAGGCAGCAACAACCCGGTCGGCGCGGTCAGCCCGTAGCTGACGGCGCCCGCATTGGTGGCCTGCCAGTCCGGGTAGCGGCTCCAGCTGCCCTTCTGCGACTTCAGCTGCACCGACGCCTGGCGGTCGATGCCATTGGCCACGCCCTTCAGGTAGTGGTCGAACCAGTTGCCCACGGCGGCATAGACCTCGTTGGGAATGCCGAGCGCGCCGAAGGCTTCGTTGAGGGCGTGGTCGCCATGGCGCAGCTGCAGCTGCTTGGGCCCCTTCAGGCGGTTGAAGAAGTCGACCAGCTGGCCCGGCGGGAACAGGCTGTCGTTGAAGGCGTTGGCGAGGAACACCGCCGGCTGGTTGGCATTGATCTCGTCCAGGCTGCTGGCTGGGCTGCGCTGTGCCGCTACCGGCAGCAGCGAGTCCACCGCCCCCTGGTAATTGCCGGCCAGCACATTGCGGTTGATGGTGGCCAGCTCCGCGCCGGGGCGGCCGGTGGCCAGGCCCGCAGCCACCAGCAGGGCGATGCCCTGGGCGCTGGGCGTGTCATGGCTGTACAGCGACGCCTGCAGGTCGGCCCAACCGCTCAGTGCGGCAACGGCCTTGATGCGTGGGTCGCGTGCCGCCGCCAGCAGGCTGGTACCGGCACCGTAGGAGATGCCCGAGACACCGATCCTTGCCGGGTCGGCGCGGGTATTGTCCAGCGCCCAGTCGATCAGCGCGCTGACATCCTCGACCGTGGCGGGCCCGGCAATGTCGATACTGCCGCCCGACTCCCAGAAGCCGCGCGAGCTGTAGCTGATCACCACATAGCCGCGCTGCGCCAGCGACTGTGCCACCCCCACGTATTCCACGCTGGGCACCGCCCAGCTGCTGGGCATCACCAGCAGCGGGTAGCGGCCACTGCCGGCGTCCTGGGGTTCGATGACGAAAGCCCCCAGGGGCGTTCCATCCCAACCGGGGATGGTGCGATGGGTGGTCTTGACCGTAGCCGCCCAGGCGGTGGGCGCCAGCCCGGTCAGCAGGATCAACAGCAGCAGAACCTTGCGCATCGTTGTCTCTCCCCGTCGGTGATGGTGCAACGGGTCGGACCGTACCAGTGCGAATGGTAGCTGGCACCTTGCGACGCAGCATGGCGCAAATCGCACCTTGCTATGCTTCCCGGCGCTGCGGGCCCTCCGCAGGCTCCCATCAATGCAAGGATGCCCCCCGATGCGCAGGACGCTCTTCGTCGGCACGCTCTTCAGCGTGGCCAGTCTGTTCGCCCCTTCCGTCATGGCGGCCCAGGACGCCGACGTCACGGATGACTGCAGCGAAATCGCGCAGTTGATGTCCAACGACGACTTTGCGGCCCTGGACGCGATGGCCGCGCGCTTCCGCACGGGCGAGCTCAACGCCGCAGGCGAATCCCGGCTGGGCCGTTTCTACCTCTGCATGTCGCGTGCGATCGGCACGGCGCGGCAGGAGGTGGAGGCCTGGAACCACTGGTCGGCGTGGGCGGCGCGCTGGGTCCAGCACGCGCCGAAGTCGCCGGCGGCCCATCTGATGACTGCACGGATTCCGCTCAACCTGGCCTGGAGCTACCGCGGCAACGGATACTCCAATACCGTCAAGGCCGAAGACTGGGCCCAGTTCCATGAGTACAACGCGGTTTCGCAGGCCTACCTGCAATCGCATGAGGGCATTGCCGGCGGCGACCCGTTCTGGCACGAGATGACCGTCCTCATCGCGCAGCGCGAAAGCGCGGATGACGAAGAATTACTGAAGCTTGTCGACCGTGCCGCCAAGGCCTTCCCCGACTACGAGCCACTGCACTTCATTGCCATGCAGCACTTCACGCCGGCCTGGGGTGGCAGCGCACAGAAGATGGAAGCCTTCGCGCGGCACTCGATGGCCAGTGCCCCGAAGAAAAAGCGGGCCATGCGCTATGCACGACTGTACTGGTCGGCCACCGCGTACTCGGCCGATCACTTCCGCGCGGCGACGCCCGATTGGCCGCTGATGCGCCAGGGCCTGGACGAAATCGCGCAGCGTTACCCGACCATCGACAACCTGGAGACCATTACCCGCTTCGCCTGCTGGGCGCGCGACGGCGACGCCCTGGACCGGTGGAATCGCCTGTGGTTGAGCCGCAGTGGTTTCGGCGAAGCGGTCATTGCCGATTCCAGCGAGCAAAGCAAGGCCGCCTGCCTGGCGCCGGACGAAGAGCAGGAAGCTTCCTTGTAGTGCCCGCCACCGCAGGTTCAGGCACGCAGGTGGCACTGCCAGGTGCCTAGCACGCGCGCGTGTCATCCACGCGCCGTGTGATCTGACATATCACCAGTGCTTGCGCAGGGTCACAGCTTCGTCCTTTCGTCATTGACCACAAGGCGACAGCTTGTGACGCTTACGCCACCGCGTGGCTGATGGCCCAACAGCGCGGCCAGGTCCCACCGCAACCCGCAGCACCCGTCTCCGCAGCATCCCCCGCATGTCCTCGCCCCGGCCAGGTCGTGACGGACGGCTGCGTCCCGAATCCTCTGCTGGAGAATAGAAATGCGCCTTGCAAGCTTGTTCTTCGCGTTCGTCCTCAGTGCCTTCGCCGGCGCCGCCCAGGCCCAGGTGGTCACCCTCAACAAGGGCGGCTTCGTGCTCACCTACGACTGCAGCATCCACAGTGCCACCCGCTACGAGTACACGCTCACCGCCGATACCGGTTCCGCCGCGCGCCCGTCCAGCTTCTACAAGGACCCGGACCTGCCGGCCGGTTGCCTCGGCCAGGCCAGCACCGCGTCCTACGCCAGCATCAAGTCCGGTTATGACCGTGGCCATCTGGTCACGTCCAACCACATGGACTACAACGCCACCTACATCCGCCGCGCCAACTACATGACCAACATCGTGCCGCAGGTATCCGGCTTCAACCAGGGCATCTGGGTGAAGGCCGAGAACGTGGCCGAGTGCTACCGCGACATCGCACCGGTGGATGTCTACGGCGGCGTGGTCTACGGCGATGCCGCCAACGATTACTTCCTGGCCAGCCATGGCATTCCGACGCCGGAGTTCTTCTGGAAGACGATCATCACCCGTGATCCGAACACCGGAACCGCCAAGGCGATCAGCTGGATCATTCCCAACGAGGCCAACCTGGGCAGCCTGGACAACTACCTGGTGACGATTGCCGATCTGGAGGAACTGCTGGGCGCCAGCTATGTGGCGATCAACGCACCGGTCTCGCTGAAGAACATGCTGCCAGCCACCACCTGGCCGCAGCCGGCCGGGTGTGACCTGGGCTGACCGGCGGGCAGAGGAACGTCACGATGCCGGTACGCGCAGCCATCGTGACGCCGGCACTTTGGCAAACAGGAACTGCACTGCGGCGCCGACGACGGTGGCAACGACAAGCCCGCGCCCTATCGTCGGCGCCCCAGCGGACAGCGTTCGCAGCAGGTACGCCATGCTGGCCAGGATGATCAGCAGCGTCGTGGCAAGCAGGATCAGCGATACCACCATCGTGCGCGCCGTCGATGCGGGTTCCGGCGACGGCGCGCTGGCCCATAGGCCGGCAAACGTGGCCAGCGCGCAGGCCACCAGCAGGATCAGGCTCGCAAACTGCAGCTGCGCGGCGCCGCCGGCAACGGGCATGATGAACTCACCTGGCGAGAATCCCACAGGCAGCTGCAACACCAAAATGGGGACCACGGAGCTGCCAGCCATCAGCGTCAGGGCGCCGGCCATGCTGGCACTGATGAGGTGATGGTGCCTGCCCTCGGCACGTGCGCGTCGCTGCATCAGCAGCGCTGGCACCAATGCCAGCAGCGTGAGGAGCAGTGCATGCGCAAGCAGGCCCAGACTGATGGCGGCGGCGCTGTGGACGGCAAACGGCGCCTGCGCCAGTGGAATGCGCATCGCGCGATCCAGCATGATCAGCAACCCGAAAAAGGCGATCGAAGCAATCAGCGGGTGCCGGATCTGCAGCGCACCCCGACGCCCGAACAGCAGCATCGACACCAGTACCGCCGCTCCGGCGAAGAGACTCAGCCTGAAGCCGAGCTCCGCCAGCGCGTAGCCGATTTCTCCTGAGGCCTCGGGCGGCCCCAGGCGGTGCCCGGACTTGACCAGGCGGTGGGCAACGGGCAGATACAGGCAGATACAGGCAGAGCACGTAAAGCTTGGCGGCCATCGCGAACTGGATGGGGTACGCACTGAAGAATGATCGCAATCGGTTCAAGGCGTGTTCCCGTGCAGGCGCTGGGCGGGGTGGCCCGGCAGTCTAGCGTTCCTGTGGCCAGCGTGCCCTGCCCGTCCCGCTATGGGAAAATGGCGGGCACGTTGCCCCTTTGGCTGTTCCCGGAGTAGTAGATGTCCCGCTTCCCCTTCGATGCCGTGCTGTTCGACTGCGACGGCGTGCTGGTCGATTCCGAGCCGCTGGTGGCCCGTGTGCTCTCGGAAATGCTGACCGCACGCGGCTGGCCGCTGACCCCGGCGCAGGCGGGCGAAGTCTTTCTCGGCCAATCCGTGGCCCATCTGGCCGGGCTGATCGCAGAGCGCACCGGCAAGCCGTTCACCGAGGAATGGCTGGAAGCATTCCGCCAGCAGCGGAACCGTGCGCTGGAACAGGACCTTGAGGCGATCCAGGGGGCACCCGAGGCCGTGCGTGCGATCGCCGCGGCGACCGGTGGCCGCATTGCCTGCGCGTCCGGTGCCGACCTGTTCAAGGTGAAACTGCAGCTGGGCAAGGTCGGCATCCTCGATGCCTTCGGCAACCACGTTTTCAGTGGCCAGGACATGCCGCGCACAAAACCCCACCCGGACGTGTACTTGGCCGCCGCTGCTGCGCTGGGTGTGGACCCGGCCCGCTGTGCGGTGATCGAAGACACCGTGACCGGCGCGACCGCCGGCGTCGCGGCGGGTGCGACCGTATTTGGTTTCAGCGAGGGCGGCCCGCACCACAGCACGCCGGAGGCCCTGCGCGCTGCCGGTGCGAAGGTCATCTTCCAGCGCATGGACCAGCTGCCGGCACTGCTTGCTGCCTACGCGGCCAGCGCGGTCGCCTGACGCCGCTTCAGCCCGCAGCGTCCGGCGCGGCGCGGCGGCGTTTCCCGGCGTAGTGCAGCACGAACAGGTACAGCCCAGTGAACAGCTGCAGGAACAGGGGTGGCAACGGCGAATAGGTGATCCACGCCGCAGGCTCGCCCTGCCCCAGGCCACGGACGGCGAAGTTGGCGATCACCGCCAGGGTGAACACGATCGAGGTCCAGCGATGCACGGGCCGCGCCCAGCTACCCCGGCTCATTGCTGGCGCCTCGCTTCGGAGCGGGCTTCGATCATCTTCCAACCATTGCCGGACGGGTCACGGAAGCCGGCATCGACCGCGCCGTAGCGTTCGACCGGCTCCTGGGTGAACTCGACGCCCTGCGCCCGCCATTGCGTATAGCGTGCCTGGCAGTCATCGACGGCCAGCACCAGCGGCGGCATCGCGCCCTTGGCCACGAGCTGCTGCAGTGCCTGCGCGGTGGCCGCGTCATGAGTGGGCGGGCCCGGCATGAACAGCCCCAGCTGAAAGCCGTCCTGGCCGGGGCTCCGGACCGTCAGCCAACGGTAGCTGCCATTGCGCACGTCGGTGTGCACTTCGAAGCCGAGCGTGCCGACGTAGAACGCAAGCGCTTCATCCTGGTCGCGCACATACAGGCCAACCGTGTTCACAGTGTTTGTCATGGGACCTCCCTCAGGTGGGGCCACGATAGCAATCACCCGGCGGTGGCGCTTCTCCAAAACTGCGATGTTGGCCGCCGAGCGCATCCATGAATGCGGGAATGCGTGACGAGGCGCATTTACTGGAATTATTAAGTGCACATTATGTGATATCAATCACTCAAAGCATTTCGACAAGCATGCGATAACGGCCGCGATTAACCACCCCACCGCACCTCTGCACCTCTGCACCTCCCTGGAGCGCGCCATGCAGGATGTCTCGCCGCACCGATGCAAGGTGGTATCCGAACGCAACTGGTCACTCAGCACTTTCATGGAATTCTATGAGCGCGTGCTGAGCCCACGAATATTCAGTCCCTACGGAAAACTGCTGGCGCGGGAGATCGCTGCGGATATCCGCGCAGCACCCGGTGCCACCGACATCCTGGAAGTCGCCTGTGGAACAGGGGTGATAACGGCCAACCTGTACCAGGACCTGGCCAAGCCGCTGGGCCTCCGCCTGGTCGCCACGGACCTGTCGGCGATCGCGGTGGACGTGGCCCGGAGCGTATTGAGCGCCGAGCTCCAACGCGACGTCCCACTGATTCCCGACGTCGACATGGCCGAGCTGCCCTTCGCGGACAACAGCTTCGACATCATCGTGTGTGGTTTCGGCTTGATGTTCCCTCCCGACAAAGCCCGGGTTGCCCGCGAGTTCCGGCGCGTGCTTCGCCCGCGGGGCCGGGTCTACGCGACGGCGTTCCACTACAACCAGTTGTTTGAACTGGCTCGCCAGCAGTCACAGAATCACTTCGGCATGCCATCGCGACTGATGGATGCGGCCCTGAGCCTGACCGATCCCTCCCCCATCACGCGCGCCTTCGCGATCGAGGGGCTGGACCGCGGCGAAGGTGCATCCGCCGCGCTGCATCCGCTCGCGTTCTCGCTTGGCGAAGCAGATGCCCGCGAGTTCCTCTTCAACGCCTGCATCCTGCTGGAGGAGTTCAATCAGTGCGATACCGCCAGCCGGGAACGCTACCTCGATGCGATGATGGACGCGTTGCGTGAGCAGGTGCCCGATCAGCGCTACCGCGTGGAGGCTTGGCTGATACGCGGCGTGGCGGACGCAACGGGCACGGCACTGCCAACGGTCGTTCCGCCCGCGGACTTCCGTCCATTGCTCGAGTTCCGCAACCTCTCGCGACTGCCCTCGCCGCCGTGCCCTGCTGGCTCGCCGGCCCCATCCTGCGCGCGGGCCATGTCAGCCTTCCACGATGCAAAGGCGCAGTTCCTCGCCGACCATCCCGGGTATCCCGAGCACCTGGTCGAGGCAATGCGCCAGCATGAGTACGCGCGGCTGGATGAGCAGCAGGTGACGTACCTGGATCATGTGGGGGGAACGCTGCCACCTGACAGCCTGCTCGAGCAGGACTACCAGGCGCTCAAGCGCACGATTCTCGGCAACCCGCACAGTGGATCGAAGGCCTCCCATGCTGCCTTCAAGAAGGCCTGCGATGAGATCTACGCCTTCTTCGGATGCACCCCGGAGGAGTACGAGATCATCTTTACCGCCAATGCCAGCAGCGCGATCCGGCTGGTGGCCGAGTCATTCCCCTTCCAGCAGGGTTCGCAGCTGTTACTGACCAAGGACAACCACACATCAGTGCACGGCTTGCGGGAGTACGCCACATCGAAGGGCGCAACGGTAAAGTACATTCCCCTGGACGATGATCTGCGGCTGCACGACGGACTGATGGAGCGTGCGTTGCAACGGCTGCAGCCCGGTGCAACGCATCTGCTGGCATTCCCGGCGCAATCCAATGCGACCGGCGTCCGCCATGATCTGGGGTGGATCGCGCGAACCCAGCAGCACGGCGCATGGGTGCTGTGCGATGCGGCGGCCTGGGTACCGCAATCGCGGCTGGACTGCACGATCCATCGTCCCGATTTTGTCGTAGCGTCCTTCTACAAGATCTTCGGCTACCCCACCGGCGCAGGCTGCCTGCTCGCTCGGCGGGCCGCCCTCGACATGCTCAAGCCGACCTCCTTCGCGGGCGGCGGCGTGTGCTACTACTCCGGGCCGTGGTCGCCCACCGACCGCCTGCTCTACCGCGACGCCGGCCAGCGTTTCGAAGTCGGCACGCCCAATTATGCGGCATTCCCGGCGATCGCCAGAGGCTTCGAATTCATCGCCGCGATGGGTGGCGTGGAAGCGCTGGCCCGGCGCTCAAGCGCCCTCGCGGCGTGGACAGACGCACGACTGTCATCCCTTCGCCACCGCATCAAGGGCGACCGGCCGCTGTGCCGGGTCTATGGCCCCCCTCCCGCACTCAGGGGCGCAACACTGATGCTGAACTTCTTCGACTGCTATGGTTCGATCATGCCGCACGCGCGCATCAAGCGCGCCGCGGACCGTTTCGGCATAACCCTGCGCAACGGCTGTTTCTGCAACCTCGGCGCCGTGCAGCAGGCGACCTACGCCACAGCAGGCGCCGAACACTGTGAACTGGACAAGACCGGGAAGATCCTCGACTGCAAGACGTTCGACGAGAAGATCCTTGAAAAGGGAGATTGCGGTGCGGTCAGGATTTCATTCGGCCTCGGATCCAATTTCGCCGATGCTTACTGCTTCTACCTGTTCGCCAGCTGCCTGCTGGATACGGATGTTTCCGGGCTGGAGGACCTGGCAGGGGACACGCCAGCGGCAATGGCGGACACGCTGACCACCGGTACCGTGCCAGCCTGATTCTCCGCCAGGAGCGCCCTCGACCGCATCACGGGAGGTTGCTTACGCGGCACCTTCGCCGGCAACCGCGGCGCGGCGGCGCTTTTCCAGCACCGCGATGTTCAGGTCCGGTCGCTGCGCGGCACGTGCGTGGCATTCCGGCACGCTGGCCGGCGTCATCTGGCCGGCGCGCTCACGCTCGCGCACATTGCCCGGGCTGTCGCCGGTGATGTCACGGAAGATGCGCCCGAAGGTGCCCAGGCTGCTCCAGCCGGTCTGCGCGGCGATCTCGGTGACCGGCAGGTCGGTGTCACGCAACATCGCCACGGCCCGTTCGATGCGCCGGCTCAGCAGGTAGCGGTGCGGTGGCAGGCCGAATGCCTGCTTGAACGCACGCGCGAAATGCGCAGATGACACGGCACTCACCTCGGCCAGGCGGGCCACCGGCCAGTCTTCGTGGCTGGCGTGGTCCATCCGGTCCTTGGCACGCAGCAGGCGCCGCAGCAGTTCGGGGCTCTGGTTCACGGCATCACCGCGTGTGCCAGGTGATGCCGTGCTGCGTGCCGTGCCTCAGCTGCCTGCTCGCCAAGCCAGTCACCGAATGCGACGACCTTGGCGCTGCGGCTGCGCGCAGTGGGGGCCACGAACCAGAAACTGCGGCCGTCACCGGCCACGCCTGGATGCGCCTGTACCAGTCGCCCACTGTCCAGCTCCGCCCGGAACAGGATCGGCGAACCGATGGCGATCCCCTGCCCCGCAATCGCGGCACCGACGTCCAGATGCTCCGCAGCAAACGGCGCAACGAAACTGTCCAGTGCCGGCGGTGGAACCTGCCCATGCGCGCAGAACCACAATGCCCACCAGTCTGGCCGCCCGAGCAGCGCGACATCCAGCCCGCAACGGCCCAGGTCACGTGCGGCGGGCAGCAGCGACGGTGCGCACAGCGGTGTGAATACACTGGGAAACAAGGGCGTGGCCTGCAGGCCGGGCCAGTGGCCATGCCCGTTGCGGATGGCCGCGTCGAAACGCCCCGCTGCCAGGTCCTGCGGCTCCGCCGACAGGTCCAGTTCCAGCACGATGTCCCGATGGCGCGCACGGAAGCTGCCCAGGCGCGGCGTCAGCCAACTGGTGCCCAGTGTTGGCAGTACAGACAGACGCAGTCGCGAGGCATCCATATCCGCGGCGCGCATGAAACTGGCACGAAGCGCGTCGAAGGCCCGGGTGGCCTCCTGCGCGACGCTGGCTCCGGCATCCGTCAGTTCCACATGCTGCGCGTGGCGCAGGAACAGGCAGGTGCCGGTCTGCGCCTCCAGCCGCCGCACGTGGTAACTCACCGATGCCGCGCTGGTGTCCAGCTCCTCGGCGGCACGGGCGAAACTGCCCAGCCGCGCCGCCGCCTCGAAGGCGCGGATGGCGGCAAGCGATGGCAGCTGGCGTTGGGTGACCATAAGTGTGGCTTAGCCTGAGCCGCGATATCTGCGTGGTCAATCCCCCCTTTTCCCGCAACGATGGCGGCACCTCCGGCATGGGATCACGCACATGGATCGACGGCAGTTCCTGGCCACCCTGGCCGCCGCGGCAGCATCCGCCGCCGTGCCCGCCGGATGGGCCCTGGCCAGCCACAACGAAGACTGGAAATGGTTGCAGGGCAACTGGCAGGTCCGGCACCAGCGCCTCAAGGAGCGCCTGGTGGGAGACACCCGCTGGGAGTCCTTCACCGGCTCCAGCGCGGTCTGGCTGACCCTGGGCGGGCTCGGCACCATCGATGACAACCTGATGGCGCTGCCTTCGGGCCCCTACAGGGGATTGGGTGTGCGTGCGTTCGATCCGGTGTCGTCCCAGTGGTCGATCTGGTGGATCGACGGTCGCACCCCAGGCCGTATCGAGCCGCCGGTGCGTGGGGGCTTCAACAACACTGCCGGCAGCTTCCGCGGCCGCGACCGGATCGACGGACGCCCGATCGACGTGTGGTTCCGCTGGCATGACATCCATGGCGAGGAACCATGGTGGGAACAGGCGTTCTCTGCCGATGCGGGCGAGCACTGGGAGGTCAACTGGCGCAACTGGTTCCGTCGCACCGCTGCGGTCCCCTCGCCGCTTCCGAAGCTGGCCGATGCACCGCGCGATTTTGATTTCCTGGTGGGCCATTGGAGCGTTCGCCACCGTCGCCTGCGCGCGCGGCTGGCTGGCAGCGATGCCTGGGACGCGTTCAACGGCACCCTGCACAACTGGCCGGTACTGGGAGGATTCGGCAACGTGGGCGACAACCTGATGGACGTGCCTGGAGCGCCGCTGCGCGGCATGGGCATCCGCGCCTGGAATGCAACGGAGCGGCACTGGCTGAGCTGGTGGCTGGATGGCCGGGAGCCGACCCGGATCGGCGCGCCTCTGCGTGGTGGTTTCGACGCCGGTGTCGGCCGCTTCTTCGGCGACGACCAGCACGACGGACGAGCGATCCAGACGCGGGTGATCTGGTCACGCATCACCCCGCGTTCGGCGCGCTGGGAACAGGCGGCCTCGGCCGATGGCGGACGCAGCTGGGAGACCAACTGGGTCAGCGACTTCGAGCGACAGGCATGAAGGCGCTGCTGGCGGTGATGCTGCTGGTCTCTGCATCGTCTCTCGCTTCGCCCTCAGAACGCCTGCAGATCGTCGGCCCCGCCGAACGCTTTGCCCCCGGCATTGCATCCACGCAACATGACGAGATTCGACTGACCCTGAGCCCGGACGGAAAGACCGCGCTGTGGTTCAGCCGCAACCGGCCAGGCGGTCCGGGCGGGTATGACATCTGGATCTCGCGCCACGATGGGCGGCGCTGGCGGCCGGCGGCGCCGGTTTCGTTCAATACACCGGGCCGTGACTTCGATCCAGCGTTTTCCGCGGATGGACGGGTGGTGTATTTCTGTTCGGATCGTGCCGGTGGCTATGGCGGTGACGATCTGTATCGGGTCAGCATGGGGGGCGACGGTCAATTCGGCACGCCGGTCAATCTTGGCCCCGCAGTGAACAGCGCGGCCGATGAGTTCGCGCCGATGCTCTCGCCGGACGCAGGCACGCTGCTGTATTCCAGCGATCGTGCCGGCGGTGCGGGTGGCCATGACCTCTACGTGGCGGTGATGCTCGGTGGCGTGGCGCAGCCCGCGCGGCCGCTGGCGGGGGACCTCAATACCGCAGCGCAGGAGTTCGATGCCACCTTCCTGGGCGATGGCCGCACGGTGGTGTTTGCCCGTGCCCTGGACTTCGGAAGTGCCCCGGTCCGCCAGTTCATCGCCTACGAGCGTGGAGGCCACTATGACGCGGGCCATGCATTGCCCTCGCCCATGAACGAGCCCGGCGGCGACAGCTACGGCGCGATGCTGGATGGTTCGCGCCGCGATACGTTGACCTACTCAGCGCGCCGCATAGGCGGCGAGGGATTGGACCTGTACCGCGTCCGCTACCGGATGACGCGGCCCTGAAGGCAGGCGGTGTCGATTTCCAGAGCCCGGGTTCGTCGAGAGGATGAATGCCCCAGGAGAAAATGCAGATGCCCTCCCATCAGCCCCTCGCCTGCGCCTGCGGCCAGGTCCGCCTGACCATCATCGGTCGCCCCATCGCCACCGTCGAATGCTGCTGCGACAGCTGCCGCAGGGCCGGCGCCCAGCTGCAGTCGATGCCTGGAGCGCCGCAGGTACTTGGACCACACGGCCAGACGCATTTCGTAATGCAGCGCAAGGATCGCGTCCGCTTCGACGCAGGGCAATCCCTGCTGCACGCATTGCGGTTGTCGAGCAGGCGCGGCAGTCGCCGCGTCCTGGCGGGCTGCTGCAATACGCCACTCTTCCTGGAGTTCAGCGGTGGCCATTGGCTGAGCCTGTATGGCCTGCTGTGGCCGGCATCGGCAAGACCCGCCGTGGAGATGCGGACGATGGTCAGTGATCTTCCAGATGCGTCTGTCCTTCCGGACGATGTGCCGAACCTGGAGACCCGGTCGCTGCGGTTCTATGCACGGCTGATGACGGCCTGGATCGCCATGAGCTTCCGCAGCCCACGCATCGACGTCGCGGGAGATACCCATGCCTGAGCATGTCGCGGCCGGGTGATCAGCGCTGCGCCGGCAGTTCCAGCCGGTGCTTGCGGCACAACCGGTACACGGTCACCCGCGAGATCTGCATCTGCCGCGCGCACTCGGAGACGTTGTAGCCGGTCTGGCGCAGCGTCTGCAGCAGCACATCGCGCTCGGCCTGGCCGCGGGCATCGTGCAGCATCGGGCTCGGCAGCGCCTGCGCGGGTTCGCCCAGTTCCAGATCGCGTTCACTGATCAGCTCGCCTTCGGCCATGATCGCTGCCCGTTGCACGCGATTGAGCAGCTCGCGCACGTTGCCGGGCCAGCCGTATCGACGCAGCGCCTGCAGCGCCGCCGGTGCGAAACCGCGCGCACGCACGCTGTGGCGCAGCCGGAAGCAGCGCAGGAAGTGTTCGGCCAGCAGCTGCACATCAGCACCGCGCTCGCGCAGCGGCGGCATCAGCAGGCGCAGTACGTTGAGCCGGTAGTAGAGATCACTGCGGAACCGCCCCTGCGCCACCGCGTGTTCCAGTTCGATGTGGGTGGCCGCCAATACCCGCACATCCGCGCGCAACGGCTGGCTGCTGCCAACGCGCTCGAAGGTGCCCTCCTGCAGCACGCGCAGCAGGCTGGTCTGCGCCTCGGGCGGCAGGTCGCCCACCTCGTCGAGGAACACGGTGCCACCGTGCGCCGATTCGAACACGCCGATCTGGCGCTTGTCGGCGCCGGTGAACGAGCCGCGCTCGTGGCCAAACAGTTCGGACTGCACCAGATTGGCTGGAATGGCACCACAGTTGACCGCGATGAACGGTTTGCCCGCGCGTCCCGAAAGGGCGTGCAGCGCATGCGCTGCCAGCTCTTTGCCGGTGCCGGTTTCGCCAGTGACCAGCACCGGAAGGTCCACCGGTGCGAACTTGTGCAGCACCGTGCGCACCGCATGCAGCGCCGGGCTTTCGCCAATCAGTGCACGTGGCCCTTGCCCGCCACAGGCGTCGCCGGCCCCAGGATCATCTGCATCGAACTGCTGGCGCATGGCGCAGACCAGGTCCTGCAGCCCGAACGGCAGGGTGAACCGCGCAAGGCAGCGCTGAAGCAGGGGCAACCAGGCCGCAGGCGTGGGCCCCGCGCCGGGTGGCAGTACCGCCAGCCAGGGCAGATGCAGGTGCTGCTCCATCCAGGAACTGAGCAGCTGCAAGGCCGCTGCGTCCAGATAGCGCAGATCCAGAACGGCGAGCAGGCGATCGCGCCCACGCAGGCCGATCGCCATCGCAGGATCAGGTTGAATGCTGCGTACATACCAACCCGCGGCTGCCATCGCGCTGCGCTCGTTCGCCAGCGGCTGGCCAAACCAGAGGACGCAACGCGACGCAGAAGCTTCCGGGACCGCTGCCATGCTTCCCCCAGCATCCGGACACCGTCGGCGGGCTATGAGCCAATCGCCGGCGTGCCGCCCTCCGCCGGGACCCCTACGGCCACCACGGCGGCCTTTGCTGGGCGGATCCTAGCGCTTTGCTAAACAGCGGCGCAATGGGCGGCGCGTCAAGAAAACACTGGCTGAAGCGGCGTCGTTTCAGTCCGCGGCGCCGCCTGTAACATCCCTGCGACAGTCGGGCGCCCGCCTTGCCCTGTGGCGCTTGGCGCTGCGCAATCCCAACATTTTTCCCTCGCCGCTGTAACAGCCCGGCAGCAGCGGCCCACCCCGCCGAGCGGCTGCCGGCAGGGCGCACAGGCCTTTCAGGGTTGGCACGGTTGATGCGTGGTTCCGCCGCACCCATCGCGGGAGATCGGCATGGACGGCACCATCCTGTTTCGCGGTCTGGCCGCAGCGCTGGCAGTGACCCTGCTGGCGGTTGGCGCGGACGCCGCTGCATCCGGCGCCCGTCAGGGCGTGAAGCCGCAACCGGGCGAAATCGTCCTGTTGCGGGACGTGTCCGCACGCCCGGCCTATCGCATGGCGCCCCCCGGCATGGCGCTGATCGCCGACCCGAAACCACAGCGCGAGATTGCCAGCGCATTGGGCGCGGGGGGCCCGTCGACCGGCATGGACGAACTGAGCGATGAGGACTATGCCGGCATGGGGGCCGGCCAGGCGGCCTCCGTCGCCTCGCCGCGTGGCACCACCGTTGAACGGGTCACCCAGCAGGCCCTCGGTGGCACGCTGGGGCGCAGCAGTGACGGCATGGTTGGCAGCAACCTCGGCAGCGCGCTGGGCGGCCCACTCGGCGCGGTCGGCAACAGCACCCGCGGCATCGGCGATACCGTGCGCGGCGCACTCGCCCAGTTCCCGTTGCAGGGCCCGGCCCCGGCAGGTGGCAAGTGAAGCGGGCACGTTGGCTGCTGGTCCTGTTCGCCGCGCCGTTGATGGCGCAGGCCGACGACTACAGCGGCATGCTCGTCTACCTCGACGTCGCCCGCATCGACGGCCGCGCCCTGGCGGGTGCAAACGGCGCCATCGCGGTGAACCAGGCCGCCGGCGACCTCAACCTGCAGGCCAACCTGCGCGGCATCGCCACGGGCGAACGTGCCAACGTGTCGATCGCCAACCGGCAGCTGCAAGGCGGCAACCGCGTGCTCGGCGCAGCACTGCACGCCACCGCCGTCGTCGACGGCAGCGCGCTGGCAGGTGCCAGTGGCATCGCATCCATCAACCAGGCCAGTGGCATCGCCAACACGACGCTCAACGTCGTCAGCGCGACGCTGGCCGGACAGGGCATACGCGAAACCGACGATGCGGCGCTGGCCGCCGAAGGTTCCGCGTTGGCAGGGGGGCGGGACGGCACCGGTCACGGCGTCGCGACGGGCACCCGCAGCGCTGGTGTCACCAGCACTGCGCTGCGGGGATTCGACGGGGTCCTGCAACTCAATCAGATCGCGGGCAGCGGCAACGACACGGCCAATGTGCTGGGCCTGGTCGTGCAGGACCGCCCGTGACAACCACCCAACCGATGCACCACCTGATGAGAGAGAGGGCACCATGAAAGCGACCGTCAAACGGACCATGCTCGCCATAGCGATTGCCACTGCCTCGACCGCCGCCGCGGCCAATGGCTGGGACAACCAGAACGCCAACGCGAACATCAACCACAACCACACCGTCAGCGAAACCCGCAACGACACGCACAACCACACTGACAACGACGTGCGCAACCGCACCGTCAACGCCAATGTGCAGAAGCACAGCAACATCCAGGCCGACGAACGCAAGGAAAAGAACAACCACGGCGTCGACGTGAACCTGGAGAAGGACCTGCGCCTCAGCACCGACGTCGATTTCTCCGGCGACCCCAACATCACCGGCGACATCGATCTCGACTCTGCGGCCATCGCGGTGATCGACAACCGCCAGTCGATCAGCAACAACGCTACCAGCAACAGCCTGGTCACCAACAGCGCCTCCATCGGTGACAGCGTGGGTGCAGGTGCATCGGGCAACCTGGGCTTCAACGTGGTCTCCGGTGACAACAACGCACAGGACAATGCCGCATCGCTGTCCGCTGCCGACGCCTCCTTCAGCTTCGGCATGGCCGACGCCGAGGTGTTCGTCAACCAGGCCGGCTTCGGCAACGCCACCCTGAACTCCGGCGTCACCAATGCCGCAGGCCTCGGTGGCAATGCCTTCGGCGGTGCGTCCGGCAACATCGGCGTGAACATCGCCTCGGGCAACAACAACGAGCAGAAGAACGCGCTCGCCGCCTCGGTAGCGACCACCGCAGTGGCCCAGTCGAGCATCAGCTCCAACCAGGTCTCCACCGGCAACACGGTCAGCAATGCCGGCTTCGTGCAGTCCTACACGGATACCGTGCAGGTGGGCATGCGTGGTGGCGTCAGCGGCCTGACCCTGGCCTATGGCGCGGGCACCTACCGCGGCTCCGGCAACGCCTACCAGATGGCCAACTACTACCTGGATACCTGGAATGGCGAGCTGCCGCACCCGGACGGCAACAGCACCGGCCACATCGATCTGGACAACGAGATCCAGAACGCCACGATGAACCCCAACCGGCCGGGGGTGGGCGGCCTGGGCTTCGATACTCGTGAGAGTGGCACCAGCCAGTTCGTCGAACTGGGCGTGGCCGACCTGTACGCCAGCCTCAGCGGCACGGTCAGCACCACGCGCTGGGTGAACGTCAACGCGACCAATACCTCGGCGTTGTCCGGCAGTGCCTTCTCCGGCGCCTCCGGCAACATCGGCGTGAACGTTGCGGCCGGCACCGGCAACCTGCAGGCCAACAGCCTGGCCCTGGCAGTCGCCCAGCCCAGCACCGGCGGCGGTGGCGGCAGCGGCGAGTAAGCGCACTACCCCGGCCGTCCGCCAATGGCCGGGTTCCCGGGAGCCCCTGTTCCTCCTCCCCCTTGGGACAGGGGCTCCCTCCTGCAGCTGGAGAGCACGATGAGACGCTACCGCCTTTCGACCTGCCTGCTGGCCTGCCTGTTGCTGCTGGGCACGGCATCGGCGTGGGCGGGCGAGGTCCGTTTCTCCGGCGTGCTGCCCAATGGCGCATTGCTGCAGCAGAACGTGGAAAGCATGCAGGAACGGCGCTACCGCAACGTGGTGCGGCAGCACACTGATTACAGCTGCGGCGCCGCGGCCCTGGCAACCATCCTGCGCCATGCCTACCACCTGGATACCGACGAGGCGACGGTGATCGAAGGGATGATGGGGGTCTCCGATCCGGCGCTGGTGGCCGAGCGCGGATTTTCGCTGCTCGACATCAAGCGCTACGTGGAATCGCTGGGCATGCGCGGGCGCGGGTATCGCATCGACGAGGCCCGCCTGCGCACCCTGCGCGTTCCCGGCCTTGTCCTGATGGACGTGCGCGG
This sequence comes from Stenotrophomonas sp. 85239_Sma, assembly GCF_056481725.1. Taxonomy (NCBI): domain Bacteria; kingdom Pseudomonadati; phylum Pseudomonadota; class Gammaproteobacteria; order Lysobacterales; family Lysobacteraceae; genus Stenotrophomonas; species Stenotrophomonas sp. 85239_Sma. The sequence continues at coordinate 2,402,785 of NZ_CM151163.1, forward strand.
CTTCCGCCACTTCGTGGTGCTCAAGCAGGTGCGCGACGGTGTGGCCGAGGTGGCTGATCCCATCCTTGGCAACCGCAGCCTGGCATTGCCCGAGTTCCTGGCAGCCTGGCCATCACGTGCGGTATTCGTGGTGATCGGAAGCGATTTCGATCGCAACACGGTCCTGCTGCAACCCAGCGAACGGCCCAGTGCCCGCGCCCTCTACGCGCGGCAGGGGCCGATCACCGATGCCGAACTGGTCGACTTCGGCTTCAGCCACGCCGACCTGTTCTGAAGGAGGCTCCGCCATGTTCCGCCACCCTCTGCTGATGGTCCTGCTGCTGGTGAGCCCCGCCCTGCCCCTGCAGGCGGCCGAGGCTGCGCCCGGCCGCGGCCTGCAGGAAATCCCGGATCCCGAACTGAACCTGATGCGCGGCCGCTACACCATGGGCGGCAATGCCGTGGCCTGGTTCGGCGTAACGATGGCCTCGCAGTGGCAGGCCGGCAACGGAAGTGTGCTGCAGGGTGCGCTGACCCTGGGCATGGACTTCCGCGGCGCCGACGGCCCGAAACTGAGCTTCCAGCCCAGCGTGCACGTGACCGCTGCGGACGCGCCGCTGCCACAGGCGCAGGGCCGCCACATCGACAGCAGTGGCCTGGCCAATGCCAGCGGCCTGGTGCAGAGCGTGCAGGTGGCCGGCGATGGCAACGTCGCACGCAATGCGACCACGCTGGTGGTCCGCGATGGCGCGGTGCCGGCCCTGCCGGGTGACGGCACGCATTCGCTCAGTGCGCAGCAGGCGGGCATGTCAGCCTCTGCAGTGCTCGACGGCAACCAGGCTCGCCTGCAGCTGCAGGTGGATGGCCAGGGCCTGGTCCAGCAATGGATCCGCAACGGCAGCGTCGGCCAGGGCATCGCCCTGAGCGGTGACGGCCAGATCGCCAGCAACCAGCTGCGGCTGGAGCTGGTGCGTGACACCGCGGGCGGCAACCTGCCGTTGAGCCAGAACGTGGCCCAGGCGATTGCAATGAACCGCGGCATGGGGCCGGGCCGGTAGCACCACGGCACGGCGTTGGGGGAAGCGCTCCACAACGCAGGACACGAACATGCACACCCTGATGAGGATCACCCCGTTGGCGCTGGCGGCGCTGGCGGGCACCGCCTTCGCTGCGCCACCGGCGGCGGACGAAGGCGCCGATGTACAGGCGCTGGCCAACCAGCTGGCGCAGCTGAAAGCCAACTACGCACAGGAAGTGCGGCGGCTGCGCGAGCTGGACATGCAGGTGCAGGCGATGCAGGCCCGCTTGGCGGGCCGGGCCGGCCCGGATGCGGTCGCTCCCGCAGCGCCCCTGGCACAGGCCGCGGCCGCAGCCGTTCCTCCCGGCAACGAAGGCTACGCCAGCAGCGCCGCCGAAGCGCAGCAGGCAAAGCAGGAGGCACGGCGCAGCGTGGACGACGTGAAGCAACAGCAATCGGCGCTGTTCTCGCGCCGGTTCACCATCGAAAACAGCCTCACCTACGCCCGTTACGACCGCAAGCAGCTCACCCTCAACGGCTTCCTGGCACTGGACGCGATCTTTCTCGGCAACATCGCCATCGAGAACGTCGAATCCGATTCGCTCACCTACAACCTGGCCGCCCGTTGGGGTGTCAGCCCGAACCTGACGCTCAACCTGGACGTGCCTTACCTGGCGCGGCGCACGGTCTACCAGAAGGGCGGTGCCGGCGGTGCGGCGGCCGCGATCGCGCAGGAAGAAACCAATGGCAACGGGCTGGGCGATATCGGCCTGAGCGCGAACTACCGGCTGTCCGGCGAACGCGGCTGGCGCCCGGAGACCGTGCTCACCGCCGGCGTGACCGCCCCCACCGGGCGCGCGCCTTACGGCCTGGACTGGAAGGTGATCGAGCGCGACGACGATGACTACATCCGCTTCGCCGTGCCCAGGGAGCAACCCACCGGCAATGGCGTGTGGCAGGCCAACGTCGGCCTGTCGATGGTCAAGACCGCCGATCCGGCGATCCTGTTCGCCAACCTCGGCTACGTGCATTCGTTCCCGCGTGGCTTCAGTGACATCGACAGCAATCCCGACACGGTCAACCCGGGTGACGTGAAGCTGGGCGGCTCGGTCTACTTCGGCGCCGGCGTGGCCTTTGCGTTCAACGAGCGCACCAGCCTCAGCCTGTCCTTCAGCGACCGCATCAGCACCCGCGCTTCCACCCGTTTCCAGGGCGGCAAGTGGATGAGGGTGATCGGCAGCGACGCCAACGCTGCGTCACTGAATCTGGGGGTGACCTATGCACTCAACCAGCACACCACGCTGGTGACCCTGCTGGGCATCGGGCTGACCCCGGATGCACCTGACTTCACCTTGGCATTCAAGATTCCCTACATGCTCTGACCCGCCCGATCCGGCGACGACGTGGCCGCTGCCCGTCGCCGCCGAATCGCGGCAGCCGCGGCTGGCCCAGTGTGTCCTCCCGGGCAGCGCGCCCGCGCTGGCGATGACGGCGTTGATCATCAGTTCCGCCGTATTCACGCCACGCCTTCACGGTGATCCGCCCGCATTCTCCGTCGATTCCGCCAATCCGGCGGCGACGCCATTTCCTACTCTGGCCCCACGGTGAAGCCCAGGCCGCTGCAGGCGACGCACCGTGAGACTGGATACCTCGCACTTCCACCCTTTCGCAGGAGCAGGACATGGCATTTCCAACCGCGGTAAACGACCAGATCACCGATTCGGTCACCCAGGCCAACACCAAGGTGCTGGGCGACGCGCCCGCCGTGGCGGTGGGCAACCTGTACCAGGCCACTGCACAGGCCCTGGCCAACGCTGCCCACAACGCCACCAACGCGCAGCAGCAGTCCTATGTGACCGCGCAGTCGGCCACCACCATGGGCGTGGCCACGCTGTACTCGATCGATACCGCGACCACCGCCGTGGCAAGCAAGGAAATCCTGAGTACCCGCGTTCGCGGCCTGGGTTCCTGATCCGTCGTTCCGTAGTTGACCCGCCAACCCCAAGGAGATCGACATGGCATTCCCGACCGCTGTAAACGACCAGATCACCGATTCGGTCACCCAGGCCAACACCAAGGTGCTGGGCGACGCGCCCGCCGTGGCCATGGGCAACCTGTACCAGGCCACCGCGCAGGCGCTGGCCAACGCCGCCCACAACGCCACCAATGCGCAGCAGCAGTCCTATGTGACGGCGCAGGCGGCCACCACCATGGGGGTGGCCACGTTGTACTCGATCGACACGGCCACCACCGGCGTGGCCACCAAGCAGATCCTCGGCGCGTGATGCGCCGGCAGGCAAGGAGCTGAGCCATGGCATTTCCCACGGCCGTCAACGACCAGATCACCGACGCGGTCAGCCAGGCCAACCTGCAGGTGCTGGGCGTGGCGCCTGCCACGGCAATGGGCACGCTGTACCAGGCCACCGCGCAGGCGCTGGCCAATGCCGCCCACAACGCGACGCTCGCCCAGCAGCAGATGTATGTCACGGCACAGGCCGCGACCACGATGGGTGTCGCGCTGCTCTACGCCGTCGATACCGGCGCCACCGGCGCCGCCACCCGGAAGATTCTCGGCTGAATCCATTGAGTGCCGGCAATCTCCGTTCCTGTAGTGCTGTCCACCCTAGGAGCTTCCACCATGGCATTTCCCACCGCCGTCAACAGCCAGATCACCGATTCGGTCTCGCAGGTCAACACCAAGGTGCTTGGTGATGCGCCGGCCATCGCAATGGGCAACCTGTTCGTGGCCACCAGCCAGGCGTTGTCCAACGCCGCGCACAACGCCACCAACAACCAGCAGCAGTCCTACGTGACCATGCAGGCGTCGACCACCCAGGGCGTGTCCACGCTGTATGCGATCGACACCGCCTCCAACGGCGTGGCCACCCGCGAAATCCTGGGCCTGCGCTGACGTGTCGGCCCGGCGTGACGCCAACCACTGCGCCCCCGCTCAGGGCGGCGTCACGCCGGGCCCCTGATCGATGGCCGCATCGCCCGCCACCGGCTACCTGCTGGCCGCAACCAGCACCGGTTCCGGGGTGGCGATCGCCCTCGCCCCCTCGTTCGCGATGTCCGCCACGTACCTGGCGATGGCCGACAGCCTCGGCCTTGCCATGCAGAACGCGGTGGCCAACCAGCAACGCGGCCAGGTGACCGCCGGCGCAAGCCTGGCCCAGGTCCTGGCCCTGATCATCCAGAAGGGAACCGTTCCGTCATGAACAGTGAGAACACCGTCAACAGCCAGATCGTCGACAGCGTCACCGCTGCGTCGACCCTGCTGGTGGCCCAGGGGCCGGCGCAGTCCTTCAGCATGCTGGACATGGTGATGCTGGAAACGCTGGGCACGGCCATGCACAACGCCGTCGCGCGCCAGCAGGGGGCGGGCATGGTCAGCAACGCAGCGGTGACCGCCACCTGCGCGAAGATGATCAATGCCCCCTGGCCGGTGCCGCCGCCCGCACCGGAACCGCCTCCGCCGCCACCGCCGCAGGTCATCCCCCTGCCCGGCCCGGTGCCGGCACCCCCTTCGCCTGCGGCAGTGATCGCCGCAGCCACCGCAGAAGGAAAGACCGCCATCAGCGTCCTGCAGGCACAGACCCATGGTGCCACTGCCGACGCTGCGGCCGCTACCAGCAGCCTGCATGCACTGCAAACGCTTGCAGGCAATGCGGCAGCGCCCGCGCCCGGTGCTGCGCCCGACCCCACGTCCGGTCCGGATCCGGCCGCGGGTCCCGCCCAGGATCCCGCGCCAGACTCCCCTTCCCCTTCCCCGGCCACAGGCGACGCTGACGCCGGGGCCTGACACCGCGCAGGCCGCCTGCGGCCGCACCCGCCCATCAAGGAGCCCGTATGGACCCGAGCTACGTCAACGCCCAGGTCATCGATGTGATCAACCATGTGCAAACGGCCACCATGTCCGCGTCCGTGGTGAAGACGAGTGGCGCCGGCAAGGCCTACCAGTCGGTGGCCCAGTCCGCGGCGATCGCCGTGCAGGATGCCGCCGATGCCCTGCGCAACGTCTCAACCATCGCGACCACCGCAGCCGGTGTGGCCATGGCCCAGTATCTGGCAACGGGGGATGAGAAGTATGCGAGGGTGCTCACGCAGGCGCAGACCATGATGCAGGGAGCCACCAACGACTTCAGCCGGGTCGGCAGTGCCGCCGCGACCGTCCTCAAGGATTTTCCGGCCCAGTGAGGCCGCCAGGAGAACCACGCATGAGCGTTTTCATTGCCGGTCGTTCCATTCCCCAGGCCAACCTGCTCAGCCAATCGTGCCGGCGGGTCCTTCAGTTCATCGACGGTGGCGAGCACTGGTTGAGGTGGGCCATTGAATCCCATGAACACCGTTACGCCTTCTCCGACGAGGGCACGATGCTTGATGGGGTGCAACAGGGCCTGCATGGTTCGCGCATGACCTGGTTGCCGCGCATCGGCCTGCAGATCGGTCCGATCAAGCTGCTCAGCCTCACTGCCAGCGACCTCGATGCCCTGCGCAGCATCGAACTGGGCGAAGAGACACGCCTGTCGCACAGCGAGGCACAGGATGTACTGGCAAGGCACCGGCTGCTGACCAACAACGAACTCGGTGCCTTCCGGCCCTTCCTCGCCTCGATTGGCGCAGCCGATGCTCCGCTGCTGCAGCAACTGGATTTTCGTGAATCGGTGGCGCTCCACCAGCTGGCCGGTGAAGTGGGAATGACCACCGCAGGGCGCGATGATCTGGCCGACGCCGCCCGCTTCGCGCTGCTGCACGCGCGCCGGCCCATCGAGTTTGCCGACTATTTCCGTTTCTACCAGCACGTGAGCGCAGGGGGCGGAAGCAGCGAGCATCGAATGAGTCGTGCCACCGGCGCGTTGCAGCAGCTGCTGCCGATGCTGTTCGACTTCCTGGACGGGCCGCAGCTGCCACAGCTGCCGTCGCCGGAGCAGGTGCGCGAGGCGATTGGCGCAAGCCTGGCCGCGAACCGGCAGATCGGTTATGCACGCATCTCACTGGCCGCCCAGCAGATGGCATTGTGCTTCGACAACAGCCCCGACCTGCTGCGCGATGACCACAGTCTGCGCGAAGCCGCGCAGTGGCAGCTGAGTGATGCGCAGGAATTCCTCAACGAACACCCGGTCTCCCGTGGCCAGCTCGGGCAGGATGGTGCCAGCGTGCAGTTCGCGATCGATGGCTCCAGAGGGCAGGCGCTGATACAGGTGGAGGACAATGTGATCACCCTGCAGGACTACCGCCGCACCCGTCACTACCTGGGCGATGAAGCACAGGTGGGCTACCGCGCGGGTACGGTGTGAACCCGCCTCCGGCGCCGGAACGCGATGGCGTGCAGGCGGCGACGGAGGCCCTCGCCACGGCAGCCGGCGCGGCCGTTGCCGCCGGACGCATGGCGGCCCGGCAACAGGCGCAGAAGATCCTGGCCGATGCCCAGTCCGCATTGCGCCATATCCTGGGGGAACGTGACGACGGTGTTCCCCCCTCATCCCCAGCAGGAGCACCGACGATGACCTTCCCGACCCCGCTTCCCGGCATGCCCACCCCCGCCTATCCGGCGGGAAAAACCCCGATGGAAATCGCCCAGGAACTCGCGGATGCCGCCATGGCCGCCAGTGAAAAGGGCATCTGCGCCGCGATGGAGGCTTCGCAACGCGCGGTCGAGGCCGCCAACGTGGCCGCCCGCCGTGCGGATGAAGCCGCCGAGCTGGCCGTCCAGCGCGCTGCTGAAGCGAACGCGCGCTAACGCCTGATGTTCCATCCCAGCGCCCCGGGGCAGGCCCAGGCCTGCACCGGGGCGTATCCGTTTACTGATCCGCCGTTCGCCGGTAGCTGCGCGGACTGACCCCGACCGCGCGCCGGAAGCTCTTTTCGAAGTGGCTCAGGTCGCCGAAGCCGACCTGCAGCGCCACATCGGTGATGCGCAGGCGCTGGCCATCGCGCAGCAGCTGCTTGGCGTGCTCGATGCGCAACTGCTGCAGGAGCAGCTTGAAGGTCGTGCCCAGTTCGCTGCGGAACAGGAAGCCCAGGTGTGATTGGCTGACATGCGCCTGTCGAGCGAGGTCGCCCAGTGTGAGCGGCTCCGCAGCATGGTCCTTCAGATAGGCCAGGGCGCGTTTCAGGCCATCGTGCAGGCCTTCATGCGCGGCCCGCGGCATCTCCTCCCGGCCGGGCCCAGGCGCGGCCGCCGGCTCCACCCCGGGCGGCAGTTGCTGCACGCGCCCGGCATCGCTGGTGGCGCTGGCTGCTGCCAGATCCGGCGCGTGCCGTACCAGGTCCTCGCGACGGATGCAGCGGCCACCGGTCATCACCGCCAGCCGCACCACCACCCGCTCCATCTCCAGCAGGTTGCCAGGCCAGTCATGCGCGCACAGTGCTTCCAGCACATCCTCACCCAGCACATGCGGATTGAACCCATGCAGCTCCAGCGAACGTGCCGCCAGCGCGGCGATGTCCTCCACCCGTTCGCGCAATGGCGGGATATCCACGGTGAGGAACTCCAGGCCCGCCAGCAGTGCGCGCGAGAACTGCTTCTCCCGCACCCGCTGCTCCAGGTCCGCGCTGGTCGAGGCGATCACCCGTATCGAACCGGCCGCCTGTGCCTCGGCATGTGCAGCCGGCAGCCCACGCATCCGGTGTGACAGCTGGCCCTGCAGGGGCACCGGCAACTCGTCGACTTCATGGAAATAGAGCGTTCCGCCCTGTGCATGCGCGAACCAGTCGCAGGCTTCGCCCTGCGGGTGGACACAGTTCACCTCGACGAACGGTCCCTGCCGGTATGGGCCGCCACTGTGCAGGGCGGCGGCCAGCTCCATCTTCTCGGTCCCGAACTCACCGCGCAGCAGTACCGGCAGCGGGCTGGCCGCCGCGCGCTCGACGAATTCGTCCATCTGCTTCAGCGCCTCGCCGGCGCCGACCAGCAGCAGCGGCCGGCTCAGTGCCTGTTCGGCCCAGTCTTTGGCTTCGTAGCGCTTGATCAGGTGCGCGCATCGCTGTGCAAACTGCTCCCCCAACGCCAGGGCACTGCCATCCAGGCGGCCCGCTTCACCTTCCAGATGCAGCTCACCCAATACCTCGCCCCCATAGCGGATGGGAACCCGCTGCAAGGAACCCGCTCCCCTGTCCCCGGCGGCCGTCGACAGCGCGGCCGTTGCCCCTGCCACCGCGCTGCGCAGCCGCACCTGTCCGCCACGCATCACCTTGTGCTCGGACAGCTCCTTGACGAACGCACCCAGCAGCTCGGGCAACGACGGATAGGGCCGATAAGCGCGCTGCAGCATCTCACTGACTTGCCTGTGCATCGAAACTCCCCTTTGGAATGGCAACCCGATGCAACTGCACCGGGCGATCTCGCGATGCAGGCCGTCCGGCGTCATCGCGGGATGCTGCGACGTCCACGCCGCACGCCGTGCCCGCAGGTCGCACCGCTGTTGCCGTGCACGCTGCCCGCTCCCGATGTACCGGGAACTGCCTTCGCTGCTGGAGGCCGGCAAAGCGGACGTCGTCCAGGCCTGGGTCGTGTACCACCGGGCGGCACTGACCGTGGCGCGCCTCTCCCTGTGTTGCGCCCATCGCGCCCCTGGATTATGGGAAACGAGTTTCCAGAAAATAAGCATGATAATGACGTGAATATCCGCGCCGGATATTTGGCGCGCACCTGCCGCTGCGCCGCTTTCCCGAAAGTGGGTAAAGGCGAAGCGCCTCATCCCGCCCAGGCGGATAATCAGCATGAAAGCCCGCACCGCACGCACACGCACCTGCGTCGTAATGACAGCGACTCCACCGGTTCGACCCTGCAGCCGCGCTTCAACCGCCCGACGATTCCAAGGCAGCAGTCGGGATCACGTCCTTCTTCACCCTCCCGCTGTGCCGGGCACTGTTGATCGGCCTTGCCCTGATCAAGCGCAGCATGGCCTGGTCCTCCTGCCCTCGTCGCACCATGATGAATGGGAGGCGCGTGCGACGGTGGCGGCGGCCCATCCCGCTCCTCTATAGTCAGTCCAGCTCGGCAGGCATGGTGCCTGCCCTCGAATCACAGGGAGTTGGACATGGGTCTGGTACAGGCGGTGAAGGGTGCGGTCGGTGGTGTGCTGGCCGACCAATGGAAGGACTTCTACACCGTGCCCACAGGCCTGCCCTCGACGGCAGCCCTGTTCGCGGCGGTGCCGCGTGGCACCAATGCCGGCCGCGGCTCCAACACCAGCGGCTCGTCCAACATCATCACCAACGGCTCGAAGATCATCGTGCCGGAGGGCTACGGCCTGCTGCTGTTCCAGGACGGCGCGATCACCGCCTTCGTCGCCGAACCGGGCGGCTACGAGTGGCGCTCGGACGACCTGAACTCGCAGTCGATCTTCGCCGGTGACGGCCTGGTCAGCACCTTCATCAAGCAGAGCTGGGAACGCTTCAAGTTCGGCGGCCAGCCGGGCTCGCAGCAGGCGGCCTATTTCGTATCGCTGAAGGAACTGCCGGACAACCGCTTCGGTACCCAGTCGGAAATCTACTGGGACGACGGCTTCCTCAACACCCAGGTGGGCGCGGTCACGCGTGGTTCGTACACGCTGAAGATCGTCGACCCGATCCTGTTCGTGAAGAACTTCGTGCCGGCCAGCTACCTGCAGCCGGGCCAGGTGTTCGACTTCACCGACCTGGACAACGCCGCCGCCAGCCAGCTGTTCAATGAAGTGGTCGGTTCGCTGGCTCCCGCCTTCAGCCTGTATACGAACGATCCCAGCAAGGGCAACCGCATCACCAAGCTGCAGCAGGATTCGCTGGGCTTCGCGCAGAGCCTGTCGGCAGCAGTTGAGCAGGGTTACCAGTGGAAGTCCGATCGCGGCCTGGCCATTGTCAAGACCGCCATCGTCTCCATCGAGTACGACGCCACTACCCGCGAACTGCTGAAGACCGTGCAGCGCGCCGATGCGCTGTCCGGTTCGCGCGGCAATTCCAACCTGCAGGCCAGTGTCGCCCAGGGCATCCAATCGGCCGGCGAGAACGGCGGCGCGGCCGGCCTGGTCGGTGTCGGCATGGCCTCGGGCATGTTCGGTGTCGGTGGCATGCAGCAGCCGGTCACCCCGGCCGCAGACGATCCGGTCGCCAAGCTGAAGAAGGCCAAGGAAATGCTCGATCTGGGCCTGATCACCCAGGGCGACTATGACGCCCTGAAGGCCAAGGCACTGGGCCTGTAACGGCAGGACGCACACCCAACATGTCCGATCCCCGAAACGGCCCACCGCCGCTGCCCGGATCCGCGCCCGCGACGCCGCCGCCCTTGCCGGCGGCGTCGTTGGATGGGCCCGGTTCGCCGCAGGACGTCCCGCCCCCGTCTGGCAGCTTCCCGCTGGACACCTCGACACTGCCGCAGGCCATCCGCGATGAAGTGGAAGCGCCCGATCCCGTGGCCATCGACACCTCGGCAAGCGAGCTGAAGGACGGCCTCAACCGCTGCCCGAAGTGCGGCGCCACCGACATCCGGCCCAAGGCCGGCACCGACATCCTGGTCTGCCTGTACTGCCGTCACGAATGGCATGGCGCGCGGGTCGAGGAAGAATTCGGCCTGGGCGAAGCCATCGACCAGCTGCGCGGCACCGTCATCGCCTCCGGCGCACGCGACATCGACGCCGACACCTCAGCGCTGATGACGTTCAAATGCACCGGTTGTGGTGCAGAGGTGACGGTCAATACCGAAAGCACGATGACGGCGCGCTGCCATTGGTGCCGCCACGTATTCGGCGTCAACGAGCAGATCGCCAATGGCGCGGTGCCCGATGCGGTGCTGCCCTTCCACATCAGGAAGGACGACGCCGTCGCGCGCATCCGCCAGTTCGTCGACAAGCGCCGCATGTTCGCGCTGAAGGCGTTCAAGCAGCAGTTCACCCCGGAAAACGTGGTGGGCGTGTTCCTGCCCTACATGATCGTCGACAGCAATGTCAGCGCGGCGGTGGCCGGCAAAGGCGAGATCCAGACCCGGCAGTACACGGTGGGCAGCGAGAAGAACAAGCGCACCCTGTACGACGCCGATGTCTACCAGATCGAACGCCAGGTGGACTTCACCGTCGATGACCTGCCGCTGGAATCCTCGGCAGAACGCGGCAACCTGGATAGCCGCGCCAACACCAACAACATCATCAACACCATCCTGCCCTTCGATACCAAGAACGCAGTGAAGTGGAACGCCTCGTACCTGGCCGGCTTCACCTCTGAAAAGCGCAACCTGGACGTGGAAAAGCTGCGGCCGCGGCTCGAAGACCAGCTGCTGTCGATCGCACGCGCGCAGGTGGAAGGAACGGTGAAGCGCTACAACCGTGGCGTACGCTGGGAACAGGAGCAGCTGGAGGTGCATGGCACGCGCTGGGTGTCGATGTACCTGCCGGTGTGGCTGTATTCGTACCACCAGCCCGGCAGGAACGGCGGCATGCTGCACTACATTGCCGTGAACGGCCGTACCGGCGAAACCATGGGCAGCGTGCCCGTGCAGCAATGGAAGATGCTGCTGGCGGCGCTGGCCACCGGCACCATCATTGAAGCCCTCGCAATTGCCTTCCTGGTGGCATCGACATGAGTGATGACAGTGGCCTCTGGCTGTTGGCGGCAGGTCCGGCCGGCGCAACCGCGCTGTACTGGGCGCTGTACCGCTATTACCGCAATACCGACAAATCGCATTCCTTCGAACACGAAACCGAGATCGAGGCCCAGCCGGTGACCGGCTCGGACCAGCAGGTGGGCCGGGTCACCGGCACCGAGGAAAAGCGCATCCGCGGTGACAATGTGTACGAGTACCGGAAACGGGTGGTGCGGGTAAAGCCCGACCAGTAGAGCCAGACCATGCCTGGCTGCGGGGAGCGCCGGCCGCTGGCCGGCATTCCCTCGGTCTCTGGACATCAAAGAGGAGCCGGCCAGCGGCCGGCACTACCTGTCAGCCCGCCTGCCCCAGCCGTACCTTCAGCTGCTGGATCTCCTGCTCGCTCACGCCGATCGACTTCAGGTACCCTTCCGCACCGCCGTACTGGCTGTGCAGCGCCGCCAGGAACTGCTCCATGTTGTCCGGCGCGGTACCGGACATGCCGGCCATCTTGCGGGCGATCCCGGGGTTCTGCTTGATCAGCGCCATGATCTGCGCGTTCATCGCGCTGTCCTTCGGCTGCCCTTCCAGATAGTGCGCGGAGATCGCGTAGTTATGCACGATCTCGGCCTTCGGCACGCCGGCCAGGTCCAGCAGCAGGCCGGCGATGATGCCGGTACGGTCCTTGCCGGCCGTGCAATGGAACAGCACCGCACCGTCCTGCTGCGCGGCAATGCGCTGGAACACCTGCTTGAACTGCGGCTGGCTGTGGCCCAGCCACTGCACATAGGCTTCGCCCAGCGAATCCGGGAAGCTGGTCATCATTTTCTGCAGGTCCATCTTCTCGGTACCCATCAGCGAGATGCGCTGGTAGTCGAAGCGATCATCCTTGGCCAGCAGGTCTGGTGACTGCGCTTCCTCATCGGCGGTGCGCAGGTCGATGTCCAGCTTCACGCCGGCAGCGGCCAGGGCATCCCGGTCCGCATCGGTGAGGCGGCCGAGGTCGGCGGTGCGCACGAACGCATCGGCCGGAATCGGACCATGGCGACCCTGCAGGCCGGCAAAGGTACGCACGTTCCAGGCGCCCTGCAGCGGGATCACGCGCTGCGCGTCGGCAGCGACCGGCTGTACATTGGCCGTGGCCGTGGCCGTGGTCGTCGGCTTCGCGGCGAGGGCCTGCGGTGCGTCGGCGGCAACCGCGGTCACGGCCAGCGGCAGGCTGAGCATCAGGGCCAGGGCGAGTTCGGTAGAGCGGTGCTTCATGGGGTTCTCCGTACGAATCAGAAGTTGACGGCCACGTCCAGGCCGAAGGTGCGCGGGTCGTTGAAGATGCCGGTCTGGCCCAGCGCCGCGCTGTTGAGCTTGTAGAACAGGTGCTGCTCATCCAGCAGGTTGCGTGCCCACAGCGAGAACGACATCGTGGTGCCGGTGCTGTTGACCGGCACATCCACCAGCGCCACCCGTGCGTTCACCACGAACGAACTGTCGGTGAGCATCTGGTCGTATTCGCTGGTGTAGTAGCCATCGGACCAGTTGCCGTCCACGTGGAATTTCAGTGCCGAGAAGTTGGCGAACGGCACCAGGTAGTCCAGCGACAGGCTGCCGGCATTCTTCGGGGCCAGCAGCGGCTGCACCGTCACCTGCACGCCAGCGCCGAACGGGTCGGTGGCTGTCTGCGCATCGATCTTCGTGTAGGCGTAGTTGAGGCCGAGGGTGAGGTTGTCCACCGGCATCACGTTGAATTCCAGCTCCGCACCCCGCGACTTGCCATCGCTCAGGGCGTTGGTGGTGACCATGGTGGTGCGGGTTTCGCCGCTGTTCGGGTCGAACGGCAGCGAGAAGTCCATCTGCTTGTGCGTGATGGTCGAGTCGAACACGGCCAGGTTCAGGCGCGCACGGTTGTCCCAGAACTGCGACTTGAAGCCCAGCTCGTACGCTGTCACCTCTTCCGGACCGAAGGCGCTGTAGTTGGTCGAACGCGAGTTGGCACCGCCGGCCTTGAAGCCGGTGCTGTACTTGGCATAGACCATCGCGTGCTCGCCAAGGTCGTAGGCGATGTTGACCATCGGGTCGAAGCGGCTCCAGCGGTCCTTGAAGGCCAGGTTCGTCGCCGCCCCGTTGACGATGTACAGGCTGCCCTTCTTGTCATCGCGGGTGTAGCGGCCGCCAGCGGTCAGGTGCATGCGCTGCAGCGCTTCCGGCGTCCACGTGGCCTGGCCGAACACACCCAGGCTGTCGGTCCACGCCTTGCTGGCGCGGTCGATGCGCACCCGGGAAAGGTCCAGCGGATTGGTTGCCGGGTTCAGCGCATAGCTGTTGCCGCCCGGCCCCCAGACCAGCATGTTCGGGGTCTGCGCATTGTCACCGGCGGTCTCGTGGTAGTAGAACGCACCGCCGAGGAACTGCACCTGCGAGGTATTGCCGATCAGCTGGAATTCCTGGCTGTACTGGTGCTGGTAGACCTGGGCCAGGCTGTAACGCCCGAACGGCGTGCCGGCGCCACCATAGGCCGAAATTGCATCGACCAGGCCCATGTCGAACTGGCCTTGGGTGAGTTCACGGTAAGAACTGATCGACTTCAGCTCCAGGTTGTCATTCAACACCCACGACAGGTTCAACAGATGGCCACTGGTGCGGCCGATGTTGTCTTCCTGCGGACCGCCGAGGATGGCGCTGTCGCGGCGATCCAGGCTGGCACCGGCCTTCTGCAGCGGGCTGAGGTAGGCGCCCGGCACCAGCACCTGGGTGTGGTACGGCGTGGTGGCGTCATAGGAGCGATCGAACGCGTACAACAAAGAGAAGTCATCGCTCGGCTGCCACAGCGCACTCAGGCGAGCGCCTCGCTTGTCGTAGCTGTTGAAGTCCCGCTCCCCGCGCATCGGATTGTCGGTGGTGCCGCCGCGCTTGGCCTGCACGGCATCGATCTTGAAGCTGACGTCCCCCACCTTGGGCAGGTCCAGGTGCAGCGCACTGTTGTAGCCGCTGAAATTGGACACGCCGGCGCTGACGCTGCCGCCGAATTCACCGGTGGGCGCCTTGGTCACGATGCTCACCGCGCCGCCTTCGGTGTTGCGGCCGAACAGCGTGCCCTGCGGGCCCTTCAGCACTTCGATGCGTTCCACGTCGTAGAGCATGCTGCCCAGGCCCTGTGCGCGGCCCATGAACACCCCATCGACGTAGATGCCGACGCCGGCATCGCGGGCCGGCTGGTTGGCGTCGCCGGAGGCGCCGATGCCACGGATGCCGATGTTCAACGCCGAGCTGCGGGTAGCGAACGGCGTGACCCGCAACGATGGGATGGAGCCATCGGACAGGCTGCCCAGCGAGATCGCGCTGCGGTCCTTCAGCGCTTCGGCATCGACCACCGATACCGAGATCGGGGTTTCCTGCAGGTTGGTGGCGCGCTTCTGCGCGGTCACCACCACCTGGTCAAGGGCAACAACACTGCGCGCGGTATCGGCGGTTGTGGCAGCGTCGGCGCTGGGCGCGTCTTCGGCATGGGCCAGCGCCGGTAGAGCGGCGGCGATGGCGAGGGTGAGCAACGGGCGGTGCAGCGGAACGTGGCGCATCGGACTCATTCGCGGAAGGAGGAGGCCGGCGCAGTCTGGGAGGCGCGAATTACAAATGAATGACCGTTCATTCACACCTTTTGTGGCGTACTATCCCGCCACTGGACGCCCCTACCTCTCGCAATGACGCCAAAAACCGCTGCAGCCCTATCCGCCGACGCCCCTGCCGCCGCCCACGCCGAAGCCCAGCGCCGACGCATCCTCGATGCTGCCCAGAAGTGCTTCATCACCCGCGGTTTCCATGCCGGTTCCATCGGCGATATCGCCGCCGAGGCCGAGATCAGCCAGGGGTTGATGTACCGCTACTTCGCCAACAAGCGTGCGCTGATCCTGGCCCTGATCGAGCGCCAGCTGCGCCACGACCAGGCGTCGATCAGCGAGATGCCGGCCGCCTCGGATCTGGTCGATGGCCTGCTCGCGTGCTACCAGCAATGGGCGCGCGGCGAGGTACTGCCGATCCATGGAAATGCCATTGCCAGCGTGGCGCTGTATGCGGAAATCAACGCCGAGGCGCATCGCGACCCGGTGCTGGCCGAGGTGCTGCGCACCCATGACAAGCAGACCAGCGGCGCCATCCATGCCTGGCTGCGCCAGCGCGATGCGAGTGCGGGCCGGCACGTTGACGAGGAAGGCATTGCCAGGCGCACCCTGCTGCTGCGGCTGCTGGTGGAAGGCCTGGCCATGCGCGCCGTGCGCGACCCGGACCTGCCGCCGGAACGGGTGCGGGCCCTGCTGGCCGATGCCATTGGGCGGGTGATGGCCGATTGAGTGCGTATGCCTCTACAGGCCGCGGGCCAGCCGGTGGATCCAGCCTAACCGTACCTGTCCTATGGAACCGTTACGCCCTCGACTCAGACGATACGCGCTCAACTCCATAACGCGCGTGTCCCGCTGAATGTCATGAAATCACCTGCCCCTTCGCAACGCCCCCTGGCCCTGATGATCTCCCTGGCCCTGCTGTCACCGCTTCCTGCGGCTGCCGCAGGCGCCCCCTCGACCGAGTGCGACGCCACGACCGAGCAGTGCAGTGAATCCCCCCGGAAAAGCCGCGCCTGGCTGTGGGGCGGTCTTGCCGCGCTGGGCCTCGGCGCTGCTGCCGGTGGTGGCGGTGGCGGTGGCGGCGGTGGCAGCAGTGTTGGTGGTGGTAGCGGTAGCGGCGGCGGTGGCGGCGGCGGCCCGACGCCGGGCGCCGAAGGCGGCAGCTTTGGCGCGGGCGGCATCCTCGCCAGTGCCGGAGCACGCACCGAGTGGAACCAGCCGGTGGTCACCCGCGTCAACGGTGACGCCCGCAATGAGGGTGAGCTCCGGCTGGTCAATGGTTCGCTGCACGTCACCCGCGACGGCGAGCTGCGCAACAACGGCAGCCTGAACATCGGACAGGCCACAACGCTGCGCCTGGACGGCGATGGCGACCTGGAAAACTTCGGCGCGCTGCATGTGCAGGGCGCGCTCAGCCTGGAAGGCGAAGGCAGCCTGGAAAACCACAGCAACGCCAGTTTTACCGCCGCATCCGTCTCGCTCGGCCATGAGGCCGAGGTCGACAATCACGCTCGCATGACCCTGGAGGGCGGCCAATGGGCGCTCAATGGCGATTCGAATTTCGACAACAACCGCGGCGGTACGCTGGCCATCACCGGTACCGCCTTCCAGCTGCGCGGGCGTGCCCAGATCGAGAACAGCGGCACCCTCACCGCCGCCGGCAGCTTCGCGCAGGGCGTGCTGTTCGACGCCGTCACCAGCCAGTATGGCAACGATCGTGATGCCATCACCGTGCTCGACAACCGTGGGCATATCAACATGCAGGGCGACGCCGGCGTGCTGCGCATGGTGGCCGACACCTTCGCCAGCAACGCCATCAACCGCAGCGGTGCAACCGTGCAGAGCAGCGCATTGCGCAGCAATCTGCTGCACGCTGAGGGTGCGCAGGCCACCCTGCTCAACCAGGGCACGCTGACTGTCACCGGCGACAGCGCAGTGGCCATGTCCGGTGCCCGCGGCGCCACGCTCATCAACGACGGCGTCATCAACCTGGGCACGGCGACCGACGCTGCGGGCCGAGGCCTGGTGGCGATGAAGTCCGATGGCAGCGCCACCCTGAACAATCGCCGCAACGGCACCATCAACATCCACGCGGCCGATTCGTACGCCTTCCAGGCCGGCACCGGCAGCGGGCGGCTGGTCAACAATGGCAAGGTCAACGTCTACGGCGCGGGCAGCGGCATGTATGCCGACGCGACCACCGCCGCCGCAGGCGCCATCGGCGGTGCCGACGTCGGCTGGCAGGCACCGCGCTCCATCTCCAACTACACGGTGGGTACCAATGAAGACGGCTCGGCCGGCCAGTTGAACCTGCATGGCGGCGGTACGCTGGAAGATGTGGCTGTGGATACCGGTTTCACCCGCGGTACCGATGCCTCCAGCATCACCCTGCACGATGTGATCATCGGGGCCGACGGTGGCGCCGCGAACGTGCGCAGTGCCACTGTCGTCTGGAAGGCCGACGCCCGGCAGCAGGCCGACGGCAGCATTGATGTGACGATGCAGCGCAAGGACTACCGCAGCCTGGCAGGCCAGGACCAGGCGGCAATCGCCGCCGCGCTGGAAGAGAGCTATCGCAACGAAGCACTGTTCCACAGCCTGGAGGTTGCCGACCAGGCGACGTTCCAGAATGCACTGCACCAGCTGTCGGGTGCCGATCTGGCCGCGCGCAGCATGCGCGGTGCCAGCAACGGCGATGCGCTGTGGGCGCAACTGGCGGCATTGCCCGCACAGCGCTCGAGCGTGGTCGCCTTTGGGGGTGGCACGACCAATGCCTTTGGCATCCAGGGCACAGGCTCCGCTGCGCAGGTTGCCGTTGCCCTCAAGGGCGGCCACTCGCTGCAACTGATGAGTGGTGCGTTGAAGGCTGAACTCGGCAGCGGCCAGGACCGCGGTCATTCGCGCTTCGCCGGCGTAGGCCTGGCCAGCCACTGGGGCAGCGTCCACCTGCGCCACCAGTTCGGTTTCGAACGGCACGACCTGCAGGGCCAGCGCAGCCTGGCATGGGGCCAGACCCGCGAAGTGGCCGGCAGCCAGCGGCGGATGCAGCGCATGCTGTTGGCCAGCACGATCAGCCATGACGCCCGCGTGGGCAACCTGCATTGGCAGCCGCGCCTGAAGGCCAGTGCGTTCCAGCTGCGCGAGGCGGCCTTCAGCGAAAACGGCGCCGGCGGCTTCGGCCTGCAGGTGGCCGCTGGCCAGACCCGCGGCCTGCGCATGGAAGTGGGCAGCCAGTTCCACTACGCGCTGGCCTCGAACCTGAGCCTGCGCGCTGACGCCTCGGTCACCCGTTCGATTGCCGTACGCGGCGACGCCCGCGAAGCGTCGCTGCTCGGCGCGTCGTCGAACGCGTTCCTGCTGCCGGGTGTTCGCGCCGATGGGCTGGACCATCAGCTGGCGCTGGGCGTGGACTATCGCCGTGATCGCCTGTCGATGGGCGGCCAGGTGCTGCAGCAGCGCCTGTGGGGGCAGAACGATGCCCGCGCCGAGCTGCAGCTGGGTTACCGCTTCCGCTGATACGCCGCAGGATGCGGGCGCCACGCCCGCGTCCTGCGTTCACGGTGGCTCAGGCCGCCCACAGCAGCATCGCGCCCAGCCCAACCAGCAGGCCAGACACGGGCAGCACGCACCAGGGCCACGTCGACCGGCGTGTGGTGTCCTGCGGCGTGCCCGGCAGGCGGCTTCGCACCTGTTCCCGGCGCGACTGCCTCCAGGAGAGACCCCGTTGCGACGGGCGCAGGGCGTCCGGCTTGGCAGGCCCCGATTCACCTCCGCGCCGAGGGGCGCGCTTGACGCCTGCAAGCGCTGCCAGATCGGGGGCGTCTCCCGCTGCCGGAAGCGCCATGGCCTGGCGTTCAGCGTGGCCGCGGGAAGGCGATGCATCAAGGGCGAAATACAGCGCATCCGCCCACGCCAGCACGCCCAGCACGGTCAACGCCAGCTTGCTGGCTCGAGAGGGATCAAGGCCAGTCATGCCGGCGCAGACGCGTGAGTGCACATGGCATGCACCCTAGGAACAGTGCACCGTGCAAACCATAGGACAGGTACCAGATCACACTTCAGGCCCAGCGCGTCCCGGCGCGTCCACGGATGTTGACATGGGCACTGCGCAGCCTTCACCACCTGCGGGACAGACTGGCGCCGTGGGTTCCTGCACCGCCCGGCTGCCCGCTTTCCCCGGCATTGCCCTCGCCTCGTAGACACCATGGACGAAACCGAACGGCTGCTCGAAATCGAAAGGCTTCACCTTCTCGATACGCCCCCGGAGCCGGTGTTCGACGCGATCGTCGCCGCCGCCCGCGCCGCCACCGGCATGACCATGGGGCTGATCTCGGTGGTCGCCGAGGAACGCCAGTGGTTCAAGGCCAACATCGGGCTGGAAGGCGTCAGCGAAACCGCACGCGAGATCTCCTTCTGCACGCATGCCATCCAGCAGGACACGCTGTTCGAGGTTGCGGACGCGCGCCAGGACCCGCGCTTCGCCACCAATCCGCTGGTCACCGGCGGCCCGCGCATCCGCCACTACGCCGGCATCTCGCTGGGCTCGGCGCATGGCGCACGTATTGGAACACTGTGCCTGCTCGACCCGATGCCGGGCGTGCTGTCTCCCTCGCAGCGCGAATTGATGGTGCACCTGGCACGGGTCACCACCCAGGTGCTGGAACAGCGCAGCACGCTGATGGCCCAGGTCGGCCAGGCCAAGGCCCTGCATCGTGAGCTGAAGCGCAGCGAGGACTTCCTGGAACGCACCAACCGCGCGGCGCGGGTGGGTGGTTGGGAGATGGACCTGGCCAGCAACGAAGTGCGCTGGACCCGCGAGACCAAGCTGATCCACGGCGTGCGCAGCAACTTCGAACCGACGCTCGACACCGCACTGTCGTTCTATCGCGAGGACAGCCGCAACATCATCCAGGCTGCGGTACAGCGCTGCATCGACGAAGGAACATCCTGGGAAGTGCAGCTGCCGATGACCACCGCTGACGGCCGCGCGATCTGGACCCGCGTGGTTGGAAGCCGGCAGCAGGTGGATGGCCGGCCGCGGCTGGTCGGCGCCATCCAGGACATCACCGAGGAACGTGCCGCGCTGGATGCATTGGAGGCCAGCGAAACCCGCTACCGGCGGCTGTTTCACTACAGCCTCGGCCTGATCTGCACGCACACGCTCGATGGCGTGCTGACGTCGGTGAACCCGGCGGCCGTGCAGTCGCTGGGCTTCGATGAGAGCTACATGATCGGGCGCAGCCTTTGCGACCTGATGCCGCCGGAGAAACAGGCCGCATTCAAGGCCTATCTCGATCGCATCGCAGTCAACCACACCGATGCCGGCGTCATCGAACTGATCGCCGCCGATGGCACCCGGCATTTCTGGGCCTACCACAACGTGCTCGACAGCGAGGCCCATCCGCCCTACGTGCTGGGCCATGCACAGGACGTTACGGCACTGCGGATGCAGGAGCAGCAGCTGCGCGAGATGTCCTTCAAGGACCCGCTCACCCAGAGCTACAACCGCCGCTTCCTGCCACGCCTGGACGAACTGGTCGACCAGCCCTGGGCCTGCCTGATGTTCGATCTGGATCATTTCAAGCAGATCAACGACACCCAGGGCCATGCGCGGGGTGACACGGTGCTGGTCGAGTTTGCCGCCTTCCTGCGCGCGCCACTGGCTGCGGCCGAGCACGTGGTGCGCATGGGCGGCGACGAATTCATGGTGGTGCTGACCGCGCCAGAACCGGGACGGCTGGCCGCACTGGAGCAGTGGTATGTGCAGCAGGCGGGGCAGTCACCCACGCCGTTCTCGCTCGGTTCGACCCACCACACCCCGGGCGAATCGGTGGCCGATACCCTGCAGCGTGCCGACAGCCGCCTGTATCGCGAGCGCGCGCGCGTGCGCCAGCATCCCCGCCCCGCATCCTGAGACCGCAGCTGCAGAACCGAGCCCATGAAATGCTCGGCGTGCTGCGCGCAGCGCAGGGTTCATCGTGGCCTCGCCGGAGAGCAGCCGGCCATCGGCTCGGCGCCACTGGAAATGTCGCGATTGGCATGCCTGATCCCGCTCTCGCGCCCCGGCGCTGGATTTCCAATAATTTCGAACTTTCCAATTATTCTCATTGGCAGCCATGGTGCTGCATGCAAATCATGTCGGGCCACCGACAACGGGTGGCACGGGCTTGCAATCCCGTTTGATGATTCATGCTGTTTACGCTTGCCTGCCGGCGTCGCTCATTCCTTGTGGAGCGGCGTCGGCAGGCATTCTGTCCGCGCACCTATGGCGGGCGGTGCGTGGGGGCCCCGTGCCCGCCGGCGTTTCGCATGAATTGTCACCGGTATTGCAACCACGCACTGTCCGCCACCTTGCTGTTAAGCCGGGTGGCACCTTCGTCATCTACATGAGGAAGCCGCCATGAGCGCCAACCGCTACCCGTACCTGTTCGCCACGCTGGGCGATGCCGCCCGCCAGCTGCCCGACGACATTGCCCGGCCGCTGGAAACCACCCTTGCCGCCAACCCCGCGGCCAACGGCATTACCTTGCTGGCGTGCCTGCAACGCATCCGCGAAGTGGACGCGGCCGACGGCCAGCCGCTGCAGCGCAAGGGGCGCGCGCCGGGCCAGTGCACCGCGCTGGCGCGCATCAACCGGGCCAACGCGGGCCTGACGGTGCTGCTGGAACTGCTGCATGCCAGCGAGCGCGTGCGCGTGGATGGCGACGAAGCGCAGCAGGTGGGCAATGACGTGCGCGAGGGCCTGCTGCTGGCCTGCAGAGGGCTTTCGGAGTACGTGGACACGCAGGTCTACGCGGCCTGACCGATCGCGCCGGGCATTGCCCGGCGCTACCCCATGGGTGGACAGGCCGTCACTCCGCCGCCAGCGCCTGGATCGGGTCCAGCTGCGCCGCGCTGCGTGCCGGGAAGTAGCCGAACCCGAGCCCGATGGCCGAAGAGCACGCCAATGCCACCAGCACCGGGCCCGCGGTGAACAGGAACGGCACACCCAACGACAGCAGGCTGGACAACGCGCCCACCCCGAACGCCAACAGCACGCCCAGCACGCCACCGAACAGGCAGATCAGCACGGCCTCGATCAGGAACTGGCGCAGGATGTCGCCCTGCCGCGCGCCCACTGCCAGCCGCACGCCGATCTCGCGCACGCGCTCCTTCACCGAGACCAGCATGATGTTCATCACCCCTACCCCGCCCACCACCAGCGCCACGGCGGCAATGGCGGAGACCAGCGCGGCCAGGGTCTGGCTGGACTTCATCACCGCCTTGCGGATCTGGTCGGCGTTGTAGATGAAGAAATCGCGTCGGCCATGCAGGCGTTCCAGCTCGGCCCCGAGCGAGGCCTCGGCGGCATTGGTGGGTACGTGGTCGCGTACGCGCACGGTAATGCTCTCCAGGCGCTGGCTGCCCAGCAGACGCGAGGCCGCCGAAGTGTACGGCACGTAGACCGTGGGGGTTGCACCACCGGCGAACGCAGTGGCCCCCACCACACCGATCACCTCCACCGGCATGCCGCCCAGCAGCACCGTGCTGCCGATCGGGTTGCCGGTGAACAACGCCTTGGCGGCCTTCTGGTCGACCACGCCCACTGCACGGTGCGCCTCCACTTCGGCGTCGGTGAAGAAGCGGCCGGCCTTCAGCCGCAGCCCACGTACGCGCGGCATGTCGGCTCCCACGCCCAGCACCTGGGTGTTGGCGCGCCGGTTGCCCTGCAGCGCGGCCACCGATCCGCTCAGGTTCGGGCTGACGCTGTCCACGTAACTCAACGCTGCAAGGTGGTCCGCGTCGCCCACCACCAGCGTCTCGATCTCCGCCGAGCGCGGGTCACCGAAGTCGGCGCCCGGGAAGATCTCCAGCGTGCTGGCGCCCAGTTCGTTGATCTGCGATTCGACCTGTGCCTGTGCACCCTTGCCCAGCGCAACCACGGTCACCACCGCCGCGACACCGATGATGATGCCGAGCATGGTCAGCAGCGTGCGCAGGCGATGGGCCAGCATCGAGCGCACGGCCATGCGTGCCGCTTCGCGAACCGCATCCGTGCGTGCGCGGCGCTCGGTGGCCGGCGAAGGTCCGCGTTCGGGCGCGATTCCTGCAGCGGCAGCTCGCGCGCCACGCCCCCCGCGGTCGGCCACCACCCGGCCGTCAGCAATCTCGATCACCCGTGCCGCGTTGGCGGCGATCGCCGCATCGTGCGTCACCAGGATCACCGTGTGGCCCTGCGCGTGCAGGCGCTTCAGCTCGGCCATCACCTGCTGGCCACTGGCGTGGTCGAGCGCGCCGGTCGGTTCGTCGGCCAGCACGATCGCGCCGCCGTTCATCAGCGAACGGGCAATGGACACGCGCTGCTGCTGGCCACCGGACAGCTGGCTTGGCCGGTTCGCGGTGCGTTCGCCCAACCCCAGTGTCTCCAGCAGGCTGCGCGCGCGCGCGGCGCGCGCATCGGCATCCACGCCGGCATAGACCGCCGGCAGTGCCACGTTCTCGGTGGCACTCAGGTTCTCCATCAGGTTGTAGCGCTGGAAGATGAAACCGAAATGCTCGCGGCGCAGCCGCGCCAGCGCATCCGGCGCCATCTGCTCGGTGGCCTCGCCGTTCACGCGGTAGCTGCCCTCGGTCGGCCGGTCCAGGCAACCCAGTATGTTCATCAGCGTTGACTTGCCCGAGCCCGAGGGGCCGATGATGGCGATGAACTCGCCGGCATCGATGCGCAGCGATACGTCCTTCAGCACCACCACCTCGCCGGCGGCCGAGCGATAGGCGCGTGATACGCCCTGTAGTTCCAGCAGTGCATCGGCCATGCTCACATCCCCAGCAGGCTGGTCGGTTCGGCATCGCCGCCGCTGGGCGCCTGGCCGACCACCACGTTCTCACCCTCGCGCAGGCCGGACAGGATCTGCACGGCGGTGGCGGTGCGCAGGCCGGTGGTGACCGCACGTTGCTGGGGGCGACCCTTGGCATCGACCACGCGCACGGTGGCGCGATTGCCGTCCTTGCCCTCCGGCTCGGCCAGCGCCGTCAATGGCACCTGCAACGCGTTGGCGACCCGCGCCAGCTGCACGGTCACCTTCACCGTCATCGAAGGCTTCAGCTTCAGGCCGGGATTGGCCACGTCGAACAGGCCGGCGTAGTACACCGCTTTCGGTGTCTGCGCAGCGCCGCCCGCATTGCCGGAAGCAGCGTCGGCAATCGAGGATGGCGCCGGCTCCAACTGCTGCAGGTGGGATTCATAGCGGCGGCCGCCCGGCCCCAGTGTCGAGAACCACAGCGCCTGTCCCGGCGCCACCAGCTCGACATCGGCCTCGGCGATCTCGGCACGCACGGTCATCGTATCCATCTGCGCCAGCATCACGATGGTCGGCGTGGTCTGCATCGAGTTCAACGTCTGCCCCGCCTTGGTGACGATAGCCACGATGTAGCCGTCGCTGGGCGACACGATGCGGGTATAGCCCAGGTTGATCCGTGCGGTTTCGACCTGGGTCACGGCCTGGTCGATCTGCGCCTGCAGCGCGGCCACCTCCGAACGTGCCGCATCGCGTGCCACGCGTGCGCCTTCGAAGCCTTCCTGTGACACCAGGCGCGACGCCACCAGTTGCGACTGCCGCTCGTAGGCACGGCTGGCCTGCGCGTAGCGGGCCTGGCTGGCCGCATGCTGGGCACGCAGCGTATTGGTGGCCGCCTCGGCGCTGCGCAGCGCGATACGCTGCGGCTGCGAATCGACCTCGGCAATCAGGTCCCCGGCCTGCACGCGCTGGCCCAGCACCACATGCAGGCGCTTGACCTGGCCGGACACCTGCGCACCCACCGCCACCAGCTCCTTCGGATGGACCCGGCCAACCGCCTGTACGGTCTTCTCCAGATCCGCCACCCGTGCCGGTGCGGTGATCAGCGCGGCATCATCGCCGCCGGCAAACGCCCACCATCCAGCGCCCCCGGCCAACGTGGCCACGGCGGCGGCGATCATCCAGGTCCTGCGGTTGCTCATCGAAACGCCCGGCTGCATGCAGTCGCCCAGTGCGACCGCCGAAACCGCAGTGTGGAAGCCCCTGATGGACGTTCCTTGTAGCCAGCGTGGAGATTGCATGGAGGCGCGGCGGCCGTTCAGGCAGCAGCCCCGGGCCTGAACGCGGCGGCGCGTCCACGCAATCTCGACACAATCTCGACCAACTCTCCATCAACGGCCGCTAGCCTCGTCGGCCCCGCCGACTGCCCGCCTACGGCACCGCCCTTGCCCGCCCCAGCCTCGAAACCGCAGCACGCAATGAAGCACGATCGCCATAACCGACCGGCACCCTTGGTGCTGATTGCCGAAGATGAGGGCGAAATCGCCGATATCCTCGGCGCCTACCTGGCCCGTTCCGGCCTGCGCACTACACGTGCCGCCGACGGCGAGGCAGCGCTGGCCCGCCACCGCCAACTGCGCCCGGACCTGGTGCTGCTGGACGTGCAGATGCCCAAGCTGGACGGCTGGCAGGTATTGAGCGAACTACGACGGCGCGGCAACACCCCGGTGATCATGCTCACTGCGCTCGACCAGGACGTGGACAAGCTGACCGGGCTGCGCGTGGGCGCCGACGATTACGTGGCCAAGCCGTTCAATCCGGCCGAGATCGTCGCCCGGATCCAGGCCGTGCTGCGCCGCAGTAGCCGCGCCGTCGTCGAAGAACCCAACGGGCTGATCCGCCAAGGACCCTTCGAGATCGACCTGCGCAGCCACGAGGTGACGGTGCGCCATGGCCAGCAGGTGCATGCACTGAACGTCACCCTCACCGAATTCCGGCTGCTGGTGCACATGGCGCGCGCACCGCGGCAGGTGCATGCGCGGGTGGATCTTCTGCATGCCTGCCTGCCCGAAGGCGATGCGCAGGAGCGCACCGTCGACAGCCATGTCAGCAAACTGCGGCGCAAGCTGGAGGATGTGGGCGTGGTCGGCATCCCCGCCACCCTCCGCGGCGTCGGCTACCGCTTCCTGGACTGAATGATGAACCCCAAAGGCAAGAGCATCGGCGGCCAGATCACGCTGTCCATCACGGTGGCCTCGCTGTGTTCGACGGTGTTGTCGATCAGCGGCTTCTACCTGTTCTATTACCTGATGGAAGTGTTCTACCCGCGCTGGTATGACGAGCCGGAAACAATCATGCCGTCCGGGCTGGAATGGCTGTGGATCTGCTTGACCGCCACCGTGGTCGTCATCTTCGCCACGCTCGTTGCCTCGCGCCTGACCCGGCGCATCATCACGCCGTTGAACTCGGTGGCCGAGAGCCTGCGCCGGGTCGCCAGCGGCGATCTGGACGCGCGTGCGCGCGGTGGTGACACCACGATGGTCGAAGCGGCCACGCTGGTCAGCGATTTCAACTCCATGGCAGAGCGGCTCAGCCGCATGTCCGAGAACCGGGTGTTCTGGAACGCGGCGATCGCACATGAACTGCGCACGCCGATGACCATCCTGCGCGGCCGCCTGCAGGGCATCGCCGAAGGCGTGTTCGAACCGGGGCCGGAGCAGTTCAACAGCATGCTCACCCAGCTGGAGGGCCTCACCCGCATCATCGAGGACCTGCGCGTGGTCAGCCTGGCCGAGAGCGGCCATCTGGATCTGCGCCTGCAGCGCAGCGATGTCCGCGTGCAGGTGGCCGCGGTGGTGGAAGCGATGTCCGAGGCACTCACCGAAAGCGGGTTCTCGGTCACGCTGGACGCGCGTCCAGCGCTGGCGGATTGCGATCCCGCACGCATCCGCCAGGCAGTACTGGCACTGTTGGAGAATGCACGACGCCATGCCATTCCCTGCCCGTTGCGGGTGCGCGTCACGCTGGCGCAGGGCCATTGCACGGTGGCGGTGGAGGACGGCGGCCCCGGCGTGCCGGACGAGCTGCGCGACAGCATCTTCGAGGCGTTCCAGCGCACCGATGTCTCGCGTTCGCGGCAGAGCGGTGGCTCCGGGCTTGGCCTGGCGGTCGTGCGTGCGATTGCCGTTGCCCATCACGGAACAGCACAGTGCCGGGCCACCGAACGTGGTGGCAGTTCGTTCGAGATCCGCTGGCCAGTGCATGCGCGTCGTTGAGGGGGCGACGTTGCGGCAGACGCTGCTCTGGTAGCGGCCCACCTTGGTGGGCATTCGCATCGCTGAACGGCGCCGGTTTCTCCACGCAATCTCCATCGTCCCTCCATGCCCGCTCCAAAGGGCTGCAGATACTGGGCGCGAGCAGGGAGGCGGCAGGTATCCAGCCCCCTGCCCCGTCTCCACCCTGCCCAGGCATCCCCATGAAACACCCGCACGATCCGGCGGCCGCCGCCGGCAGCATCGGCCAGCAGAATGCGGCCGCCACCCTCAAGGCCATCCTGCGCACCTACCCGTGGCAGCTCACCGGCACGTTCTCGCTGGTGGCGCTGGAAAATGCGTTGCTGCTGGCGTATCCGCTGTTTGCCGGCTTCGCGGTGGACGCGATCATCCGCGGCGACATCGGCCACGCCATCTCCTACGCCGGCGTGGTGCTGCTGTTCTGGCTGGTCGGTGCTGCCCGCCGTGCGGTCGATACCCGTACCTTCACCCGCATCTATGCCGACCTGGCGGTGAACGTGGTGCAGGCGCAGCGCAGGCTGGGCCAGGCCACCTCCACCTCGGCCGCACGCGTGGTGCTGGCCCGTGAGTTCGTCGACTTCTTCGAGAAGCACGTACCGATCATCGCCACCGCGCTGGTATCGATGTTCGGTGCGGCGGTGATGCTGCTGGTGATCGAACCACTGGTGGGCGCCGCGAGCCTGATCGCACTGCTTGGCGCAGTGTTGCTGATGCCGTCGTTCGCACGCCGCAACGAGCAACTGCATGGCCGCCTGAACAACCGGCTGGAACATGAAATCCGCCTGGTCGACCGGGTCAGTCCGTCGGTGCTGCGTCGCCACTACACAACGCTGTCGCGGCTGCGCATCCTGCTCTCGGACCGGGAAGCTGGGGCCTTCGTTGTGGTGGGCGCGGCGGCAGCGGTGCTGTTCGCGTTGACCATCGGCCGTCTCGCCACTACCGACGGTGTGACGCCGGGCCATGTGTACGCGGTGATGACCTATCTGTGGACGTTCGTCGGCAGCCTGGATGATGCACCGTCGATGGTGGATCAGCTGGCGCGGTTGAAGGACATCGGTCGCCGCGTCAGCCCTGGCATGGAAGATGCGGAGCGCAAGGATGCCGCGTGACCGGTAGATGCCCACCTTGCTGGGCAACGATGTATCGCGGCGCCAACCAAGGTTGGCGACTACGTTGCCGTGCGCCCGCACATCGCCAACGCACCGATGATCAACGCTTCCATGCTGCGGTCGAACTCGGCCTCCTGCGCCTTCCGATCCAACGGGCGTCGCGTGGTATCTACCACTGCGTGCCGCGAATACACGGTGTCAGCCAAGGCCACGGCGTGATAGGCCACGGTGGACAACAGCCACGCCGCCTGCTCCAGCGGCAGGCCATGCACGCGGCTGAATTCGGCATGGTGGCGCTGGATGCGCGCCAGCATCTCCGGTGTCTTCGCGCCGTGGCTGACCAGGAATGGCGCCAGGCCCGGATTGGCATCCACCAGCGCCCGCAGTGAACGTTGGAATGCGCGCAGGTCCACTTCGATGGAAACATCGGCGTCGGCATCCAGCGGCGGTGCCTGCCAACGCTCGAAGATCACCTCAGCCACCAGTTCGCGTAGCGCCGCCAGATTCGCCACATGCTTGTACAGCGCGATGTGGCTGACCCCCAGCGCTGCTGCGACGCCCACGAAGCTCAGCCCCGGCAGCGTCATCGCGATGCCGGCGTCGGCGATGCGCTCGCGGGTGATGCTGGGCGGCCGCCCACGGGCAGCGGTCTTTTTCGGTGCAGCCATGCGGTAACGGTTCCTGCGCGGTGCGCGGGCAAGGGCTGTCATGGTGGTGCGCAGCGACGCCGTGGTCAACGCATCCGCGCCCGCTGGACAGGCCCGGGTTGCAGCGCAATCAATTTAGTTTACTATGATGTAACTAATTCGCATCTGCAGTGTCCAGGATCGTCGTCGATGTCCGCGTCCCCCACTTCCATCACCCCGGCCGGGCCGCTGCGTGGCGCCGACCACGATCGCGGCCTGCAGGCGCTGCAGGTCCAGGTGGTCGCGGTTGCGCAGCCGTGCGCCAGCCTGCTGCGCCTCGTGGTCCAGCTGCCGGAACATGCAGGACTCGCGCCCTGGCAGCGTGCCAACACCGCTGTGCGCATCCAGTTGGGTGCCGCCTTCGGCGATGTGTCACGGATCTACACCGTGCGCAGCCTCGATCCCAACACCCGCCAGTTCACCCTGGACGTGGTGCTGCACGAGGCGCCGGGGCCGATGCTGGCCTGGGTACGTGCACTGCGTCCCGGTGATGCCTTCGATCTGACCGGGCCGCGCCCTCATCTGCAGGTGCCGCAGCGCGAAGGCACCTGCGCCCTGCTGTTCGCCGACCAAAGCGCCATCCCGGCCCTGTTTGCGCTGCTGCAGCAGTGGCCCACCGGCCTGCACGCGCAGGCCTGGATCGCCTCGGATGATGCGTTCCCGGTAGACGAACTGCCCGCCATCGAAGGCGTCTGCGTACACCGCCTCGCCACCGGTGACGCGCCGTTGCTGCAACAGGCGCGCCAACTGCAGCCGGAACCCGGCAGCACGGTCTGGGCGGCAGGCGAGCGCGAGGAAATGCGCGCCCTGCGCCGCCATTTTATCGACACGGTCGGCCTGCCGCGCACCGATGTTGCCGTGGCCGGCTACTGGAAGCGTGGCGAGACCACCACCGAGACCGACCAGCGACGCCGCCGCAATTACGAGCGCGTGCTGGCACGCGGCGATGGCCTGCAGGACCTCGACGACCTCGCCGACGATATCTGATCCACCCCGCAGCATCCGCGCTCCGCGCTTCGTTCCAGCCAGCCACAGATCGCCCGCGCACCTCGCGTGCAGCACTGCCACAGCGGCAGCGCCGTGCCCTCTGCCAGCCATTCCACAGCTCGCGTCGTCCTGCCCGTGCAGGTCACCGACGGCGCCGTGCTGGCCGATCGCACGACCCACCACACGAGAACCGCCATGTCCCTCCCCCTGCGAACCCTGCCCCTCCCACACCGCTCGGCGCTGTCCCTGGCCGCCCGTGCAGCGTTGCTGCCCACCCTGCTGATCGCCACCGCCGCCCACGCCAGCGACGCACTCGATGGCGCCCGCCAGTTGCCCACGGTGAACGTGCGCGCCGACAAGACCATGCCTGCCGATGCCTATGCCGGCGGCCAGGTCACGCGCGGCAGCCGCGTCGGCCTGCTCGGCGAGCTCGACTTCATGGACACGCCGTTCAACACCACCCGCTACACCGCCGACTTCATCGACAACATCCAGGCGCCGGACCTGGTGCGGGTCATCGCGCTGACAGATCCCAGCGTCTACAGCAGCGGCTCCAGCGGTGGCATCACCGACTACTTCAACATCCGCGGCTTCGGTGTCGCCTCGTCGGATATCGGCTTTGGTGGCCTGTACGGGCTGATCCCCTACTACCGCGTCACCCCGGAACTGGCAGAGAGCATCGAGGTGCTGAAGGGCCCGTCCGCGCTGCTCAACGGCATGCCGCCCGGTGGCTCGGTGGGCGGCGCGGTGAACCTGGTACCCAAGCGTGCCGGCGACACGCCGTTGACCCGCTTCACCGCCAGCTACGGCAGCGACGCGCAGTTCGGTGGCCACCTGGATATCGGCCGCCGCTTCGGCGCGGACAAGCAGTTCGGCGTGCGCTTCAATGCCGTGCATCGCGACGGTGACACCGCCACCGACCACCAGCAGCACAAGGCACAGCTCGCATCGCTCGGCCTGGACTGGCGCGGTATGCGCTCGCAGGTGTCGCTGGACCTGTTCAGCAGCCGCGACCATGTGGACGGCCTCAATCGAGGTGTATCGCTGGCGCCCGGCCTGGCCGTGCCTCGCCCGCCGAAAGCCAGCACCCTGTTCGCACCGGACTGGACCTTCAGCACCGTCAAGGACTCGGCCGCCGCGCTGCGCTGGTCGTTCGAGATCAATGACCACCTGCAGGCGCATGCCAGCTACGGCCACGGCCATACCGATTTCGATTCCATCGCCAGCGCCACCACGCTGATCACCAACACCGCCGGCGACTTCCGCAACAACTTCGCCCACCAGCGATTCATCTACAGCAAGGACACCGCCGAAGCCGGATTGTCGGCGCGTTTCCGCACCGGCGCGGTCGATCACGCGCTGGCCATCAGTGCAGCCTGGTATCAACACGACCAGAAATTCGGCTTCAAGCGCAACCTGCTGGCCCGCGACTGGGTAACCAATATCTACAACCCGCAGTGGGGCCCGGCCATCGACCGCAGCTTCAGTGATGCGTCGCTGCCAAAGACTGCGGAAGTGCGCACCACCAGCTTCGGCATCGCCGATACGCTGTCCTTCATCGATGATCGCGTGCAGCTGACTCTGGGCATTCGTCAACAGACCGTGCTCAGCGATACCTTCGATGGCGGCACGGGCAAGCGCACCGCACGCTACGACGCCAGCGCCAACACACCGGCCGGTGCACTGCTGTTCAAGGCCAGCGACCGCCTGTCACTGTATGCCAACTACATCGAAGGCCTGAGCCAGGGCAGCACCGCCCCGGCCACCGCCGCCAACGCGGGCGACGTGTTCCCGCCGTTCAAGACCCGCCAGCGCGAGGTCGGTGCCAAGTTCGACTTCGGCCGCTTGGCCAGCACATTGAGCGTGTACGAGATCGAGAAGCCCAGCTCCTATACCGACCCGGCGACCAATGTGTTCTCGTTCGGCGGCCAGCAACGCAACCGGGGCGTGGAATGGACCGTGTTCGGCCAGGCCACCGAACAGCTTCGCGTGCTCGGTGGCATCGGCTGGCTGCAGCCGAAGCTGACCCGTACCCAGGGCGGCATCAACGAAGGCCGGCTGGCGACGGCCACACCGCAGTGGCAGGGCAAGCTGGGCGTGGAATGGGACGTGCCGGCCGTGGCCGGCCTCACCCTCACCGGCAATGCGGTCAGTATGTCCAAGGGCTATATCAACGCCGACAACAGCCAATGGGTGGCCGGCCGCACCGTGTTCGACCTCGGTGCCCGCTATGCACTGCAGACCGCCGGTCACCCGTTGGTGCTGCGCGCCACCGTGCAGAACCTGACCAACAAGGCGTACTGGGCGGGCAGCCTCGGCTCCGGGCTGGGTACGCCACGCACCGCCCTGCTGTCGGCCACCGTCGACTTCTGATCCTCGTTTCAAGGGCACCACGCCATTGCGCGTGGTGTCCTGGAGAAGTGCTTTGACCGTTTCCCGTACCACCCCCGTGCTGACCTGGCTGCCCCTGATCTCACGCATCATCGCCGCGTTGTTCGGCGGCTATGTGCTGGCCGCACTGTGCAGCATCGCCGCACTGGCGCTGCCCATCGATGGTCGCCAGGCCGTGTTCACCGGCATGCTGGCCAGCTTCCTGCTGTATGCCGGTGCCGTGGTCTGGGTGTTCGCGGTGCGCTCGGCGTGGCGCGCATGGCTGGGCCTGATCATCGCCGCGCTTCCGCTGTGGTTGATCGCACAGACGGTCGGCAACGGAGGCGCTGCATGAGCAAGGTCGATCGCACCCCCAAGCCACGCGGCATCCGCCAGACCATGTCCGACCTGCATATCTGGGTCGGGCTGCTGGCCGGCTGGATCCTGTACGCGATGTTCCTCACTGGCACTGCCAGCTACTTCCGCGACGAACTCTCGCGCTACACCCGCCCGGAAATCGCCACACCGTCCACGTTGCCGGACGCCGCCACGGTCGCGCAGCGTACCGTCACGGCGATCATGGCCGACACGCCTGCGGCCAGCCAGATCAACCTGGGCCTGCCGAGCACGCGCATGCCGTGGGTGTCGGCGATGTGGGCCAGCCCGGGTGGAAGAGGCCGACATGGTTTCGACTCGGGCCTGTTCGACGCCAGCACCGGCGCGCCGCTGCAGGCACGCGAGACCGGCGGCGGCGACTTCTTCTACGCCTTCCACTTCAACCTGCACTACATGCCGGCGATGTGGGGCCGCTGGATCGTCGGCCTGTGCGCGATGTTCATGCTGGTGGCCATCGTCAGCGGCGTGATCACCCACAAGAAGATCTTCGCCGACTTCTTCACCTTCCGCTGGGGCAAGGGCCAGCGCTCATGGCTGGATGGGCACGCGGCGCTGTCGGTGCTCGGGCTGCCTTTCCATTTCATGATCACTTGGAGCGGGCTGGTGATGCTGGCGGTGCTGTACATGCCGTGGGGCCTGGCCAAACTGCCGGACAAGCGCCAGCAGGCCGAGGTGGTCAGCGAGATGCGCCTGTTCCTGCCACCGGAGAAGGCCGCCGGCCACCCTGCTCCGCTCACCAATGTCGGTGCGCTGGTGCAACAGGCCGAGCGGCGTTGGGGAGCCGGCGCTGTAGGCAGCGTGCAGGTGCAGAATCCCGGCGACGAGAACGCACGCGTGGCCGTAGTGCGTGCGCAGTCCAGCCGTGTTTCAACCACCCCGAACTATCTGCTGTTCGACGGCAGCGGTGGGCAGCTGCTGCAGATCAAGGAACACTCGGGCGTAGCCGCCGATACCCAGGGCGTGCTGTATGGCCTGCACCTGGGACGCTTTGCCGACGCTGCGCTGCGCTGGCTGTACTTCATCGTCAGCCTGGCCGGCACGGCCATGGTCGGCACTGGGCTGGTGCTGTGGACGGTGAAGCGCCGTGCGCAGCTGCCCGATCCGCAGCGACCCTACTTCGGCTTCCGTCTGGTCGAGCGGCTCAACATCGCCACCGTCGCCGGCCTGTCGGTGGCGATGACCGCCTACCTATGGGCGAACCGCCTGCTACCGACTGCCATGGACGGGCGCGCGGCGTGGGAGGTGCATGTGTTCTTCCTGGTCTGGGCGGCCATGTTCGTGCACGCCACGCTGCGCACACCGAAGCGTGCATGGATCGAACAGTTCCTGCTGGCGGCATTGCTGCTGGCGCTGCTGCCGGTGCTGACCGCGGTGACCACGCTGCATCCGCTGTGGCGCACGCTGGCCGCGGGCGATTGGGCGTTTGCCGGCACCGACCTGACCCTGCTGGCATTGGCCGCCCTGCACATGCTACTGGCCTGGCGCACCTGGCGGCATGCGCCGAAGGTGAAACGCGCGCGGCCGTCTGCCGCGTCACGCACTGCGGCACCGGAGGCCAGCGCATGATCCACGTCATTCTGTTCGTGTTGTCGCTGGTCGCGTTCGCCTGCCTGGCACTGGCGATGGAACGTCATCAGCGCGATGTGTTGCATCGCGTGTTGAGCGTGCACGCCGTTCAACAACTGCGCGCAGTCGGTTGGGCGCTATTGGTGTTCAGCGCCGTGTTTGCCGTGCGCGGGTTGGGCGTGGGCTTTGGCTTGGCCGCATTGTCTGGACACACCAGCGTTGCCGCGGGCGTGGTGGTGCTGGCGATGGTGGCGCATGGGCGATGGAATCGGTAGATGCCCACCTTGGTGGGCAACGATTGAAGCGAGCGCCAACCAAGGTTGGCGACTACCGGGCCTGAGCGGCGTTGCTTTGGTAGCTGCCCACCTTGGTGGGCACCGATGCATCGCGGCGCCAACCAAGGTTGGCGGCTACCTGGACCTGCAGGCACCCATGCGCCGCTCGACTCTACAGAAAAGCTGCCATGCGCTGCAGTTCGTCTTCCAACGCGCCACGAAACACCTTGTCGCGGGCCAGTGACTTGCCGGCGTAGCCCACGCTGGACGCCAGTTCACCGTCGCGCACGCTGAGATTGGCCCAGCCCACCACCTGGTCGTGCCACAAAACCGGCAGCGCGTAGTAGCCATACTGGCGCTTCGGCGCAGGCGTGTAGGCCTCGAACTTGTAGACCCAGCCCCACAGCAGCTCGAAGCGGCGGCGGTCCCACACCACCGGGTCGAACGGCGCCAGCAGGCGCACCTGTTCGTCCGGCGCATGCCGGCGCGAGCGCGGGTTCTCGTCGGCCGGCCAGTACCAGGTGGTTCCGTCCAGCGTGCAGCTGGCCAGCTGTTGCTTGGCCAGCTTCAACGCCTGCCGGGTCTGCTCGGCCAGATGCGGTGCGCCGTAGCCCAGCAGGCGTACCAGATAGGTCAGGCTGGCCGATGGCAGCGGCGCGTACTTGCGTACCACCAGGTCGATCAGGGCGGCGGCACGTTCGATCTGCGCCTGCTCGCTGGCATCGGATTCCGCGTGCTCGGCCACGGCGTAGATGCGGGTGCCGCTGTCGCGCCGCTGCACGCGCAGCAGGCCACGGTAGTGCATGCCATCCAGCAGGTGCGTGCTGGCATTGCTGGTGCCGCCCCAGTAGTTGGTCACCCGGCCATGCGCGAACGCCTGGTCAACCTCGCGCGGATGCACGCTGCCGCGCTCGCGCACGAAGGCCAGTACGTCCGCCGCGCGGCGTTGGGTCTCGGCGTCCCACGCGCGCCTGGACACGCGCGGATGCATCAGCGCCAGATGTTCGCGCGGCAGGAACCCGTAGTTCACCAGGCAATCTTCTTCCACCGGCAGGCGCGTGTAGCGCCGCTCCAGGTCACCGGCGCGGTAGTCCTTCACCCGATGGCGCAGGGTCAGGTCCTGCGCGCGTGCCGGTGCCCGGATCGGGTCGGCCTGCACGAAGCCCAGGCGCCGGATCGCGGTCAGCAACGTGGTGGGTTTGAACAGCGTGCGCGCCACCGCATAGCGGCGCAGATCATCGAGAGTGGGCGTGGCAGGCATGGCCGCATTGTAGATCCACGCCCTGCGTGGAAGGGGCCATGGCGAACCGTGCAACGGCATCCTCGCAGGGCGTGCATCTACCGAAGCCGCGATACTTCCAGCGAACCGATTACCAGCGCCCGCATGCCCTGCTTGAACTCGGTGATCACCTGTCCCTCTTCGTCGTCCGCGATGGCGTAGATGGTGTCGGCACCGGCGATGCAGTAGAAGGCGATCGTGGCCAGCAGCCAGCGCGCCTTGTCCACCGGCAGGCCAAACACCTCGGCCACGTGCGCCTGATGCGAGGCGATCTTCTCCAGCATCGGCGCGGTCGCCACCGTGCGCCGCAGCAGGTACGGGGGCAGCCCGGGATGCGCCTTCACCACCTCGCACAGGGACTCCACGAACCCCATCAGGTAAGCCTCCAGCCCGCCCGGTGCGTCGACCGACGCGCGCGGAATCTGCCAGCGTTGGAACACCGCCTCCGCCACCAGGCGCTTCAATGCCTCCAGGTTGGCCACGCGCTTGTACAGCGCCGCCTGGGTCACCGCCAGTTCGGCGGCCACGTTGGCCATGGTCAGGTTGGGCAGGCCCAGGCGGATGCCGATGTCGGCCAAGCGCTCCGGGGTGATGGTGGGCGGGCGGCCACGGGTCGGCGCCGTTGGATCGGGGTACGTGCTCTTGCGGGGTGTGTTCATACCCTGCTGAGGGTGCCAGCAAAGGGACCCTCTTGTCCGCTTCCATTGATTTAGTTTACTTTACTCAACTAATTAGGAATGCGCCGGGTTCGCAACCCCGCCGCCGTCCGCAATCGAGCCGATGGCTCGCTTCCCGCCAGGTCCCCACCCAGCCGACAACCCTGCGCTGCGCCCTCCCCCGTGCTTGCCGTCGGCAGCGCGCCAGGCGCGTTCGCACCTGCGATTCACAGGAACCTGGCATGACCGCGTACGACCTTCCCTCCCCGTTGCAGCGCGCCGCTGCCGGCACGACCCGCGTGCTGAACCATCCGCCCGGCATGGCCCGGCGCTACCGCGTGTCTTCGCTGGCACTGGGGCTGCTGGCGTCGTGTGCCGCCTTGGCCGAACCGGCTCCGTCCACCCTGCCCTCGGTACAGGTGCAGGAACAGCGCCGGGTGACCGGCGACTATGCCGGCGGCCAGGTGGCCTCCGGCAGCCGGGTCGGCCTGCTCGGCGACAAGGACTTCATGGACACGCCGTTCAGTACCGTCAGCTACACCGAAGCCTTCATCCGCGACCGCCAGGCCAAGGACCTCACCGACGTCATCGCCGCCACCGACCCTACGGTGTTCAGCAACGGCGTGACCGGCGCCTGGAGCGAAAACTACGCCATCCGCGGCTTTGCTTCCAGCACCAGTGATACCACCTTCAACGGCCTCAGCGGCATGGCGCCGTACTACCGCACCTCGCCGGAGATGTTCGAGCGCATCGAGGTCTTGAAGGGTCCGTCCGCGCTGCTCAACGGCATGCCACCGGGCGGCTCGGTTGGTGGCAGTGTCAACCTGGTGCCCAAGCGTGCGGGTGACCAGCCATTGCTGCGGGTCAGCGCCAACTTCGCCTCCGATGCGCAGTTCGGCACCCATGTGGATATGGGCCGTCGCCTGGGCACAGACAAGCAGTTCGGCATCCGCTTCAACGGCGCTTACCGTGATGGCGACGGTCCTGTCGGTAAGCAGAGCAAGAAGGTGCAACTGGGTTCATTGGCACTGGACTGGCGCGGCGAGCGCGCCCGCCTGTCGGCCGATCTGTACAGCGCCGACGACCGCGTGGACGGTCCGGCCCGTGGCGTCGGCCTGGCACCGGGCGTCGCCATTCCACGGCCACCGCGCGGCGACACGCTGATCAATCCGGACTGGGCCTACGTGGACAGCCGGGACAAGGGCGCGATGCTGCGCGGTGAACTGGACATCAACGATCACCTGATGGCCTACCTGGCCTATGGCACCAGCAAGACCGACTACCGCTACAACGGCTCGATCAGTGCGCAGATCCTCAACCCGGCCGGTGACTTCACCACGGTGATGGGCCAGCTGGCCTTCGACATCAAGAAGCAGTCCGGTGATGCCGGCCTGCGCGGCAGTTTCCGTACCGGCAGCGTCGGCCACCAGTGGGCTGCCAACGTGACCCACTACCAGCACACCCAGAACGACTATGGCCGCCGCAGCGTGCCGGGCTGGGACTGGACCACCAACCTGTACAACCCGGTGTGGGGCCCGGCCGCACCCTTCGTTGCACCGCATATCTCGCACACCGAGCTGCGGCTGGACAGCCTCGGCGTCGCCGATACCCTGGCCTTTGCCGATGACCGCGTGCAGCTGACACTGGGCGTGCGCCGCCAGCAGGTGGTCAGCGAGACCTTCAACGTGGCCAGCGGCGCACGCACCTCGCGCTATGACGAGAGCGCCACCACCCCGGCGGCCGCGCTGCTGGTGAAGGCCACCGACACGCTCTCGGTCTACACCAACTACATCGAAGGCCTCAGCCAGGGCGCCACCGCGCCAATGACCGCCGCCAATGCCGGCGATGTGTTCGCACCCTTTCGCACCAAGCAGAAGGAGTTGGGCTTGAAGCTGGACCTGGGCGGCTTCGCGCACACCTTCAGCGTGTACGAGATCAAACGCCCGAGCAGCTACACCGACCCGGTCACGAACATCTTCTCGTTCGGTGGCGAGCAACGAAACCGTGGCCTGGAATGGGGCTTCTTCGGCGCGCCTTTGGACGGCGTGCGCCTGCTGGGCGGCGTGGCCTACGTGCAACCGAAGCTGACCCGCACGGCCGGCGGCGTGAATGAAGGCCGCATCGCCACGGCGGTTGCGCAGCGACAGGCCAAGATGGGTGTGGAATGGGATGTGCCTGCGCTGGAAGGCGTGACCCTGACCGGCAATGCCACGGCGATGTCGAAGCAGTACATCAGTGCCGATAACCGCCTGTCGGTGCCGGGGCGCACGCTGTTTGATGTGGGGGCGCGCTACAGCACGACGGTGGCGGGCCGACCGCTTGCCCTGAGAGCGAGCGTGAACAACGTGACCAACAAGGCGTATTGGGGCATGCCGTTGTTGTCGAGCTTGGCGCTGGGGGCACCGAGAACGGTGCTGTTGTCGGCCACGATGGATTTCTGAGAGGCATCCACGCATGGCGTGGATCTACTGCACCACCTGTAGGCAAAAAGCGCCCGAAGCCGATGATGCTTCGGGCGCCCTTGCTTCACGTGTGAAGCGTCAGCCTGCCCTCAAGGAGTGCTCACCATTTATCAGAGAACCGGCCAATGTACTCCGCCCTTGAGTTCATGTTCTCGAGCACCTTCTCCTGCCCTGGATTGAAGGCCCAGCGGCCGTCCGGCAGCATCCGGTGCGGTGTCGGGTAGAACGGGAACTGGTCTCCGGAGCCAATGACCTGCACGGGCTTCGGCGTCGTATTGTTGGGAACGCCCAGTTCGAAGCCTGCCCGGCGGCGGAACGCAGATGTGGGACACGTGAGCGCCGTGGCAATGACGAAGCTCTTCTCGGTGTACGAAGAATGGCTCCAATCGCAAACCTCGGTATTCCAGCGGTTGCTGCCGCCATAGTAGATACCGTCTGCACGATGTTTCTTGACCAGCGCCTGCACGTTGGAATCGCGAGCCAGATCGGCCGGTACCCGCTTGAGGTCCACGCCGGGGTATGTGAAGCCTTCGATCGGGTTGCCGACCAGCCTGTACCGGAACGTGGCGCCTGAGTTCTCCAGTGCCTCGTTGGCCAGCCGGATGTTCTCGTCCATGAGCATCAACGCATCCCATCTGCGCGGGACTTCCCCGGAGCTCATATCGAGTACACGCACCAGGTCGATGGTCGTGGTTTCACGCTCCCAAAGGCCACGATCGTTCACGCGGAACGCGATCTTTTCGTAGTTGAGCACGGGCACATCGAGATTGTCGGCGACGATGTTCATCGTGTTCGCAGGATGACCTACGGCAATCACGCGAAGCCCCTGCCGTGGCTTGGGAAGGATGACCCTGGGCGTGATCGTGCCGCTCACCGGCGCGGTCACTTCGATCACGCCATAGCCCTCATCCTGCAGCCGGACTTCCCTCTGGTAGGTTGTATCAACCTTGCGAACGGGTTGACGCAGTTGATGCCAACGGTCCTTCTCGGCAACGAAAACATACTCGTACTCGTCGCCACGGCGCAGGGGGAGATCCTCGTTGTTGACCCTGGTCTTCGAGTCCCAGGTTGCGTTCGAGCGCAGAATGATCCGGTCCCGGTCATAGGGCTTGCGCGGGGGGACCAATGGAGACGCCCAATCACCATCCTGGAGCTCCACGACAGTACGGGACGCAATGCGGAGGTCGTGGTCTTTTACGGGTTTCTTTTTGTAGGGCGCATGTACCCACATCCATTGACGGGCGACGGGATCGAATTCGACGCGGACCGATTCCCACGGCTCAACATCCATGCGCTGACCGGGGAATGGCGTATTTGCTCCCAGTACCTGGGTCGGCAACGTTGCTTCGTTAATGACGGTGATCGAGTCGAATGCCTTGCCATCAGGGGGCAGGGTCAGTTCAGCGGCATGCTTCCCATCAGCCAGCACAATGAGGGAAATCAGCTCGCTGCTGGATGGAATCTGCCATCGCGGCACGTTGGCACTGAACGTCGTCTCGTTCTTCGCGGGAGACGTGAGCCCGTCGCCCGTGCGCGAAGAAAATATAACGGAACGACCGGCAGCCAGCTTGAACGGTTGGCCGGGAACTCTCCAGATGGGGCCATGAATCTCCAGCGTCTTTTCGCTGGCGGTTGCATTGTTGACGATGTCCAGGAACCTGAGTTCCGAGGGAAGATACACCCTGTCCATCCAGCTCCTGTCATTGACAGCGAACTCCGTGATCATGCAGTCAACGTTTGGAGGATGGTAGACATTTGGCAACTGTTCCTTGAAACCAATTTCTTCCGGCGTCAAGTAACGGGTTTCGCAATGGGGATGCGCCGCAGCTGCGGACGTTGATGCCAGGCATAGAGCCAGACCAAGCGTAGTGCGTGAGTGTTTCAAGCAAACCTCATGGGAAGCATGGAGAAGTACGGCCCTTGGCGAACATCAAACCGCCATAAGGAACCTGGAAGCGTCGCCACTGGCAGACGCTTCTTCCATAGGACTGCGATGAAAGGTTGCCGGATTGAACGTTTGCAGATGCTGCGGCGCCATGGTGATCTGCCGAAAGCATCCACGCATGGCATGGTTCTACGGATCCTCGGCCGCCCATTTCATTCCGGGTGCAGGCGGTAGATGGCGTGGTTCGTCAACGCCAACGCCGCCAGTTTCAGCCCTTCCATCACGCGGTCGCCTACGTACTGCTCGGGGCCGCCATTCTGCCGGGCGCGTTCGGCCGCCAGCGAAATTTCCTGCACGACGCGCAGGCCCGCCAACGCACCATCGGCATCGGCCAGCGCCAGGCATCGGCCGGGCAGTTGATGGCGCTCTGGCCAGGGCTGGCCGTCAGCCGCTACGCCACGGCCAATCTGGTGCAGCAACGCGATGAGGTTGTTGGGATCAGGTGGTGCCGCGCCACCCTCTTCGGCATTGGCCGGGGCGTACCGGGCGCGCAGATGGGGAATATCCGATGCGTTCATGGCAGGTCTCCGTACAAGGCATAAGGAGCCAGCCGCCTTAACAAAGGCGGCGGGACGGCGCATGGCTGGAAACCGGAGGACTGTAGTCATTGCCGGCGGGCGCGCTTGCACGCACCCCCACGCACCGCCCCGCCATAACGCGCAGACGGATTGCCAGCCGGCGCCGCACAAGGCGACGCCGGCTGGCAAGCGTATTCCTACAGTCACTACGGGTTTCCAGGCCCGGCCACCCTTTTTCGGTGGCACCCCATCATGTACAAGACTGCTTGGCAGAAGCAAAGCCAGCGCGAGATTCAGACGGAGACATCGTTGCAGCGGGCGGCATTGTCGCACACTGCCGAAGCCGCGAATACGCCTTGTTTTCAAGGCCCAGAACGCGTCGGACTCGCCTGCTCGCGACACCGCCGGTCATCCCGGCTCCAGGTGAAAGGCGCGGCGCTGTGTGCCAACCACGACAGTCCTCAGAACAGAACCTGCGGCCCCGATTGATGGCGCTCCCGCTCTTCCCCTGGTTCGCCCCCAGGATTGATCACGTTTCCGACGTGCGTCAGGGATAGGTAAAGACAAACGTCAGCATTGCATTGGCTTCGCCAGCTTCCACGTGCCCCCCTGTCTGGCGGTATCGCGCCTGAAACATTCGGCTGGTCTCGCCAAGTCGCGCGTCTCCAAAAGTGTGCGTTCGATAGAAGGACATCGGTGCACTTTTATCATCGAGGAACTGGATACCAACCCCCAACGCGCCTCCGGACACCTCTGCGATGCCTTCTGCTTCGTCCATCACCGGCGTGACGGAGCTGATCTGATAGTCCACCCGGCCAACGCTTGCGTCACAGTTCAGAGTCACCGTGTAGGGAACCGGAGGCAACGATGAACCCAGACCCTTGAATCGCCCGACCGAGATCTCGCCCATATAGACCGACTGGCTGTTCACGTAGCACGCCGGCTCATCCTGGATGGCCAGCGACGCCTGCTCAAGAAAGGCGGGCTTATAGGCGAATCGCGTGCCTGAGTACCTGGCGTAGAAGCGGCCGATCTGGAATCTCATCAACTGGCCACCAGACAGCGAACCAGCAAGCCGTACAAATTTCACCTGCACCACCGTCAGCAGATTTCCGGTGATGCCAGTTCCAACCAGCAGCGACTGAAGACTTCCAGACTCGAATCCACCCGATCGGCCTGCATGGGAAATCGGGCGAGCGCGGATCACAATCCCCACTCCTGCCGCGCCGGTGGAGTAGACGCTGTAGGGAATACCGGCTTCGCTGTAGGATCCCACCGCGCCAGCCTGGCCCTCCACTCCGAACTCGACGTTGTCGCTCGGGCTGTCGCACACCAGGTCGGACACTGGCGAATAGATGCGGTCCGTATCCAGCCATGGCGACAGCGCAGCCCCCACTGCGATTCCCCGCGGCGCCAACCGTACAGGCCCGCTGATCTGGAATTCAGACCGTCCATAGGCATCGCGAAAGCAAGCCGCCATGGTTGGCACTGACAGGAAGCATCCGGCCAGGATGGCAATGATCGACACTGGAGGAAGCCGTACCCAGCTCTCACGATGACCGCGCATGACTGCCCCTTCAGGTGCTCTGCGAACGTCCCTATGTTCCGTAAATCGCTACAAATCCTCCAGCCTCAGTGTTGCCTCCCATCCGCGGGCAGGCCCGAGCCTCCCTGCCGCAACTCAGCGCCCAATAGACCGGGCGCCTGGGTGAAGCCGACCTTCATCGTCGATCCAGTGGAACTGGACCTCCAATGGCGGTTCAACGCGGGAAGGCAGTTCAACGTCAACACCTGCCATCGGCAGCACGTGGGGATTATCCAATTCCATGCTGCGCCCATCGTGCACTACTGTCAACGTACCAAGGTTCGCTACGTACGCAGAGCGATTGGCAATATGTAATCGTCGACCCTCCCCGTCAGACTTCAGGCTGAAGTCCCACTCCCCCGTCCGGTCCAACCCGGGCGCCGGAAGGCCCTTTGGTCGATACAGCACTTTGTAGCGGCTGCGAATCGCCAGTTCCAGAACGCCCTGTGTTGCATCTGCTACGCGAGGCGGAATGGCCAGAATGTTCAACCAGTAGAGGTGCTCGACGTTGTCGTTGGGGGCAACGCCTTCAATGCCACGGATGCGAAGGTGGTTGTCCTTTCCGGCGTCAAGACGCACTACAGGTGGCGCAAGCACAAACGGGGCCTTCGACGCTTCCGGCGGCTGGTCTGGATCGCCATCCGAAATCCAGGCCTGCACCAGCACTGGAGCGTCGCCCATATTTCTGATCGGAACGACCACTTCTTTCTGCGGGG
Source organism: Stenotrophomonas sp. 85239_Sma (assembly GCF_056481725.1). Classification (NCBI taxonomy): domain Bacteria; kingdom Pseudomonadati; phylum Pseudomonadota; class Gammaproteobacteria; order Lysobacterales; family Lysobacteraceae; genus Stenotrophomonas; species Stenotrophomonas sp. 85239_Sma. The sequence continues at coordinate 2,446,565 of NZ_CM151163.1, forward strand.
CAGCATAGACCACGCGCGTTGAGGGAATGGCAATCTGCGCCTGCACGGTGGCAATTCCCGCAATGGAAGCGCCGATCAATAGAGCGCAGGCACAGATCCGCCGAATGCCCGAATTGAAAGGCAATGTACTCAGTTCTCGGAACAATCTGCTCTTCATGGGCCGCTCGGTTCAGTTACATGTTGTGAGCGCCAGCAGAGGGGCCCACTTGCGGCAAGACCCCAGCTGGCTCGAGTACATTACAGGCTGCCTGGCGAAGGTCAAACTAATGCTCGGAGCCATCCGCTCTCCGGGGACGGCACGCTTCTGCGACTAACAGCCTGGCGGGCAACAACCCTCACGGATAATCAATGCGGTAGCGAATCCTGGCGTTGGCCGGCCCGGTTTCAAGATCGTCCGTTCTGCCCGCGGTACGAATGTAGCGTGCGCGGAATGTCTCACTGCGCACTCCGTCCGCTGTGCTGCTGCCAAATGGGTACGCAGGCCCGATTGCTACTGGAACGTCATGTTCGTCCAACAGCTGCAGGCCGATGCCCTTCGCACCACCCTCGACCTCCAGAATTCCGCGAGTGCGGTCGTACACCTCCACAGAGCTCGGTTCCAGATAGTAATTGACCCGACCGGCGCCGGCCTCGCAATCGATCTCAACCGAATAGGGACGGCTCGGAGCCGCCGCCCCCTGAGTCTTGAACTGATCAAGGTTTGCCAACCCCATATAGACGGTCTTGCTCTGCACGTGGCACAGCGGCACATGCACCACCTCAATATTGAACGGCTCCAGCAAATGCTGCTGCTCGAATCGCTTGGTCGACGCCGGCTGATAGTGCTTGAGGGTAAATGCCGGGAACCCCGCCACGGAGTAGGAACCTTCCTGGGTATCACCTACCTTTATGAAGCGGATCGCTATCGCACCACCAACCGATTCACTGTCCGTCAAGTACTGCAGCCCTGATTCAGACCCTCCTCGTACTGGAACAAAATGGCTTACGCCTCCAGTTCGAACATCCGCTGCCAGGATGAAGGCAACGCCCGGAATGGATGTCGCGAATACCCCATAGGTTGACGACCCGATGGTATGCGTCCCAACTTCAGCCGGAAGCCCTGTATAGGAATTCGACTGAATATACGAACCCATGGTTCCGCAGATCATGGTATTGACTCGGTTGGAATAGAACCAGGGCGAGATCGCCTCATCGGCTTCCGCTGAGTTCCCTACCAATCGCACATCGGGGATGGTGAAACTGAAGGCTGAGCCATAGTTAGTGCACACCGCATGGGCGGTGCCAGCGAAGCACATTGCAAACACCGATCCTGCAAGAAGCTTGATAACCCGGCGTAGACGGTTGGATTTATTTTTCACGGATGAGTTCCTCTCAGAGGTGGGGCGCTGATCAACGGCAACCCCACGGATGCTGGCAATTGTTTACTGCGTCGCACACATGCTGTTGAGCACATCCCCAGGCGCCGTGGCTGTGAGGTCATAGTTGATGCGGCACTGCTGTCCGTCCTCCATTCCGTAACGGACAAACAGCTCACCCTGCTCATCGATGCCACGCACCCACAACCGGCTCCCCTGCCCAACCACACCAACGATCCTGCCGTCGGCCGTGGTCACGTCTGTACCAAACGGCAGCGGTGCGCCATCCGGCAGCAATGCTTCAATCAAAGCGTTGCGGCCACTCTCGGTCGGCAGCACCATCTTCACGATGGCACCTGCATTCGGAATCGCCGAAACCGACGCGGCACTCAGTTCTACATCCATCGAAAGGCCGGTCGGGTCGACACTCAACTCATTGCGACGGAACGGACTCAGATAGGGCACCACCGCATAGCCACGCGAGTTGGTCTTTACGTTGGTCATCTGTCCGACGCCTACCCCCGCTGCATCGGGAACATGTACCAGCCCCATGGTCTCGCCCATGCGCTGGGCCAGGGTCAAGCCGCCGCTGTGCAACATCAGGCCGCCAGACGCGCCAAGGGCCAGCTGGCTGGACGACGTGGTCCGGTTGTAGGACCCGGTCAGGTTCACCGTCGGCAACTGGTAGTTCGCCCCGATACCGAAACTGGTGCGACCATCATCCCTGGCCAACGAGGCGTTGTAGCTGCCTTGCCACTGGTCACCAATCGCCCCCGTCACGCCCAGGCGTTGGCCGCTGCGGCCATCGCTGTCGCGACTCAGGCTGGCGCTCACCCGTGGCGCAGCCGGCGGCGTTCCCAGCGGCATGCTGAAGCTGAGATACACACTGTTGCTGGCCTTTGCCTTACCCGTTGAGAACAAGGACGACTCCAGCGTGCGCCTGGCACTGATAGAATAGCTGCCACGGCCAAGCCGGTTGCTATACCCCAGCGAGTAGTTGGTCTGGCGGCGGTTGTCGCTCCAGTAATCCGTGGTGCTGCCGTTGAAGTACAGGCTGCCCCTGCCCTCGCTCAGGCGCTGGTTCACCGTCAGATCCAGGCGGCTTCGCTGCCGGCCGGTCAGGTCATAGTCTTCAGTGCGCGGCTGCGCACGCAGGCGCATCGCATCATTCAGCGACAGGTACTCGCTGGTCGAGTAGCGGTAGGCCGCCAGCGTGATGTTGGTGCTGTCACCAAACAGCGCCTTGTTGAAGGCAACGCGGTACGACTGGCCACGTCGGCGTTCGCTCGAAACCGAATCGTTGCCAGGCAGTCGGGCATCGCTGAAGGTGACGTCACCCGAGAGTGAACCGACCGGCGTGTTCCAGGCGCCGCCCAGCACCAATGCGCTGTAGCCTGGCGCTGCCGTGCCACCGGCATAGCCGGTGAACTGATTGCTCAGACCCCGGCGCAGCGTGGCCTCGACGAAGCCCGGATCGTCGCCAAAGGCCTCGTCGCGCAGCTGGCCAGCCGTCAGGCTGTAGCGCAGCTGGCCGGGCCGCAGCAGCTGCGGCATTGCCGTGTACGGGACGATGAATCGCTCCACACGGCCGTCAGCCTCAGTGATCTCCACTTCCAGATCGCCACTGGAGCCGGTGCCATAGAGATCGTCAATCTCGAAGGGCCCCGGCGCAACGGTGGTTTCATAGATGACATGGTCACGCTGACGGACCGTAACTCGCGCATTTGTCTGCGCCACGCCGCGCACAACCGGCGCAAACTCGCGCTGCGATTCCGGCAGCATGCGCGCATCCGAACTAATGTTGATGCCGCGATAGTTGACCGACTGCAGCATGTCGCCCTGGGTGGACGAATCGCCCAGGCGCAGCTGGGCCCCCAGCTTCGGCAGGTTGCGCTGCACATAGGTATTGCCGGCCGAGTAGTTCGTTCCTTCGGCGGTATGCTGCAGATAGCCACTGTGGCGAAGGCGCCACTGGCCCATGTTCAGACCGGCATCCACGGTCATGCTGGTGTGCACGCGCTCCTGGCCACCGCTTTGCTGGCGGCTGTGGCTGATGCTGTAACCCAGTGTTGCGGCGGTGATTCCATGTTCCCACAGCGCCGGGTCGACCCAGCCGCGCGGATTGCGGCTCAGGTACAGTTGCGGAATGGTCAGCCGCAGGGTCTGCTCGGCCACGTCGAACTCGCTGCTCGCACCCGGCACATAGGCCGAAAGCGGACGGCACGTAGCCTCTTCGGGCAACGGAAGCAGGGTGCTACCTTCGGCGGCACCGGATTCACGCAAGGCATCCAGGCGGGCTCGATTCAGCCCCATCTGCTCGAACAATGCGGGATCAAGGCAAATGCGGACCTCATCGAGCTCATTCAATCGGGCCACCAGATCCTGACGCCCAACAAGAGCATCATTGATCATGATGTCAGCGTTGTACGTGCCAGGCAGCAGGTCGCCTCGTTCGAAACGAGCCAGATCCAACCCTGCACTCCCGCCAAACAGCATATCGGCATTGAACTCAACCTTGGGCGCAGCCACTGCAGACATGGGCAGCAGCGCAGCCACGACTGCCACCGCCAGAGGGGCGCGGCAAGGAGCTAGATGCAGGCGATGTCGATTCATGACAGTCATCCAAAGATTGGGTAAAGCTCGCCCCTGCCAGCCGGGGCCAGCACGTGGTTCGAGCGGATTTGAGCGAAGTTCGACGGCCGATTAATCGACCTGGAGATCTGCGGTGCGCTCGATGACCGAGCCGTACTCGGAGATGAACTTGAACTTGACCAATGCGCCGTGATGCTGCAAAGAACCGCCAGCAAGGGGGAAATCTTTGCTGGACTTCGGCGCAATCATGCTGACGTCCGCAACCTCGATGCTGCGATCACCTGCAACGACGGTGGCCGCCACCGCACTGATGTGGAACGGACTTTCGTTGCGGGCCCGCAGCACCCAAGCGTTGCCACTGCGGGCAATGCTCCAATGCAGGCTGTCGATCGCCGTCGTTGGGTTGATCTTGCTTATCGCCTGCGGCCTATAGAACAGCTTGATTCGATTGCGGACCGCGATGTTCAGCATCGATCCGCCCTCGCGTGCTGCTTCACCACGCGCCGGAACGTCCAATACATTCAGGGAATAAACACTCTCTCGATCCTGCGGAAGGCCGGCACCTGTAAAACGGATGCGCAACACCTGCTGCTTCCCGGCATCCACACGGACCACCGGCGGAAGAAGCACGAAGGGGGCCTTCGAGGTAGCCGGATTTCCCTTGGCCCCGTACTCATCCACCCAGGCCTGAACCAGCGAAGGCGCACTGCCCGCATTCTCAATTCGAACGCTGGCCTCCTTCGCTCCTTCAGGGTAGATCACGCGTGTCGACTCGATAGCGATTCGTGCGTCTGCCTGCGGCGAGACGATGGCCGCCGACGTACACAGCGCGAGCCATAGAGCATTGCGAGCGATCATGTTCATGAGGAAGTTCCCAATGGGTGAAGTGGCTGATGGGGGCGGATTACCGCCCCCAACATGAGGAGGCTCAGTAGTTCTCGACGTCGAAGACCAGCTTGCCTTCGAAGTCACCTTCAACGAAATCACCACCAGTCTTGGTCTTCTTATAGCGGGCGAGGAACGAGTACTTGAACTCGCCACTGCTCTTAGCTTGGTCCAGCTCATCGGTGATGCTGCCGAGGTTCAACAGCTTTTCGGAGCCGCCATCAGTGCGATACAGCGCCACAGCGATGGTTGCACCATCGGTGTGCGTATTCTCGATATATCCGCTCGAATCCAGATCACTGGCGGCGGTATCGATGTGCAGCTTGGCGTTATCCTTCGAGCACGTTGCGCTGGAACCGCTCGCACCGGCCTTCAGGGTCACGTCGAAGGCGCGATTACCAGCATCTGCGTTGCTGTCGAGGTTGCCCGAGCTGATCTGGCCCAGAGCAATCGTGGTGCCTTCTGAGTAGTCAATGGCGCAAGTAGCGGCAACGATACGACCAGTGAAAGTGATGGTGCCATCCGCGGCATTGGCCGAAGCAGCAGCGCCCAGCGACAGCGCGGCGGACAGAGCAATTGCAAGCTTGTTCATGTTGTTGAATTCCTGTTTAGGGTTTGTGGTTTTGCGTTCAAGCCGCGCGTTCGTGGGCTTGAGCGAAGGGCATTCCCTTCGAGAGGAAATGCTACGGATGCCGTGTGTGGGCAGGCATAGGACAACGACGAGTTATGTCGCACCTGCCCATGCACGGCAGGCCGTTCAGAACGCCAGGCGAGCGCCCAGGTGGAACTCGCTGGAGGTCAGGTCCAGGCGCATCTTTTCGTCCTGCAGGCCGCGGGCATTGCCGAAGGTGTTCCACCCGCTTTCGGTCGTGCCCATGTCCACGTAGCGGTAGCCCAGGTCGACCGTCATGCGGTCGGAGGCGGCCACCGAAACACCGGTGCCGACCGACCACGCCAAGCCGGTGCGGGTGGTGGTGTCGTAGCGGCGGCTGGTGTTGCCCTGCCAGCCACCGGACTTCAGCTGGGCCAGGCCGGCACCGGCGCTGCCGTATACCGACCACGCATCGTTGATGGCGAAATCGCGATACGCATTGAGCATCAGCCGCTGCGAGCTGACTTCATGGTTGTTGAAGCTGGTGGCGAACAGGCTGGAGCCGCTGGTATAGGTATCGTTGCGGCGCAGCGTGTATTCGCCTTCGGTGCGCCAGCCATTGCCATGCGCATGACCGAAGCCGATGGCGCCGGTGACGAAACGCTGGTGCTCGTCGCCCGCAACAAAACGGCCGATGCCCGGGCGGGCGCTGGCATCCATGTTGTTGGCACGGTGGTCGGCATCGATGATGCGGGCGGTGGCGTAGTAACCGTTGGGGGTTTCAGCGCTGGCCAACTGCGGCAGGCAGCAGGCCGCCATGACCGGAAGGGTCAACAGGCGAATTTTCATGGGGGATCCTTGCGGAATAGAAACGGCCAGCAAGCCGGGCGCTGATGCGCCCGGCCTGGGTACGATTCAAGGGAACTCAGGGCTTCTGGTAAATCCAGCGACCGGCCTGGGAGCTGTAGCGGTAGGTCCGCGGCTGCGAGCTCAGATAGGAGGTCGCATTATTGACGGTATAGAACCGCGAATTGGACGGATCGGTCAGCTGGATGATGTCTCCCTCGACAGCCGAGGTCGGCAGCACCATGTGCTGCGGCGTCGTGACATCCTCGGCCGGGCTGCCGGTGACGATGTCGGTCCAGCGCTGCTCCATCTTCGGCAGTTGCGAAGTGGTCGGCTGGTAATGTGCTCGGCCGCGGCGAGCGTGCCAGCGGCCATCCGCAGCGTCGAACACAAAGCCACAGGTCGTGGACTGCAGGCAGACCGAAGCGCCGCCGGCCAGGCCAGTGATGGTGACGTCCTGGCCGTTGAAGCTATGCACGCCGGCCACCGCGCCGGCCGGTGCCGAGGCCGGCAGCTGGACAGTCTTTACGTTGCCGCCCACATTGATGTCGGTCATGAGCTTTTCCGTCATCGGTGCAACGCCGTGCTCACCACTCGTGAGGACCACGCGGCCGGCGCTCAGGCCACCCGCCGCGCCCCATCCGGCGTAGGTGGTCTTGATCAGTTCGAAGTTGCTGAGCGAGTCGACCGGGATGTAGACAAGGTCTTCCACCGACGTACCCTTGGCATTCAGACGGCTATTGCGATCGGCCAGGGTGCTGAGGATGACCCTGTCATGGTCACGGGGATTGGCTGGCAGCGCCAGTTCGGCAGCGAAGTCATTCGAGGCCAGCTCGAAGTACAGCTTCGTGTAGCCCGACGGCATGTTACCGCTGCCGTTGTTGGTGGACGGGGTCAGGTAGCCTTCCGCGGCCGAAGCGGCGGCCGGGGCCAGGCACACCAGCAGGGCGGCGAGCAGGTTATTGCGACGCGAATTCTTCATCAGAACAGTTCTCTCGATACGGGATAGGCCGGCACTCTGCGACGCAGCGCGTGCAGCAGTGCACAGCCCGGCCACGATGGCCGAATCCCTCCCTTCAAGCTGTCTGACTCGTCCGAATTTTCACTCGATCTTCACTGCATGCGGGCGAGGCCAGGAACAACCACGCCTGCGCGCGCCGACGCCCCTACTTCGGCTGAAGCATCCAGATTTTCCTGCGGGCATCGAAATGGAAGGCGTGGATTCCGCTGCTCACTCGCGGCACTGCCGACGACCCGCCGCGTCACTGCCGTCTCGAAGCTCGATGTCGTTGCGCTGGGTGCCGCCGGGCGAAGGCTGTGTGCCGGCGGGTGCCTGCACCGGCAGCCTGAGCACCGTGTGCGCCCACCCCTTGTCGTGCAGTTGGATGAGGGGGAGGCCGCGCCCCTGGAGGGTCGCGTCATGCTCGTCGGGTGCCGGCGTCAGCGGGCGCGAGGTCATTTCCTCCAGCGCCGGGAGCGTTGAGTCCGCGGCATCCAGGCACGCCGGTGCGGGCGCACGGGAGGCGCCACTGCCGTCCTTGCTTGCAGGCGTCAGATGGACGTCTGCAGCCCCAGGCCAGCCCTGGGGCAGGCTTGCCAGCCACGCGACAGCCAGGCCAGTGCAACGTGTTCTCTTCATCAAGACGGCTCCATCGAGAGGACACCGGCCGCCAGATACCGCTACGCATCTGTGCTGCCACCGGCATCGCCAACGTGCGCGGAATCATCCAATGAAGCTATCTGACCTGTCCCATTCCCAATCTGCGTTCACGCCTTGTGCCGCGCGTGCAATGGCATCGGGTGTGGTTCATGCCCACAGGTACACGGCGCCGCCAGTTCGGTTTCCCATTCTCCCCGCATCTGCCTGCGCTTCACCGGCGAGGCATACAGATAATCGTTGAGAAGCTCCATGAAGCGCTTCTGCCTGCTCGGAGTCAGCTGGGCAAAGCTCCACATCAGCGACGCGATATGGGCATCAAGTAGTGACGGCACGGCGACTCCACGCAGGTCGGCAATCGATGCGTCCACCGTAGCGCCCTCATCCTGCGATTCCATCGGACAATGTCGGGTTGCGAGGTGCTCATCCATCATCGCTGCCCTCGGGAAGGCCACGCGCCACCTGCGAGGCCGAGACCATGCCCTGGTCCAGCGCGTAGTCGAAGATCTCGCTGGTACGCTTCAGCCCCAGCTTGCGCATGGCCGAGTGCTTCTGCGTGCTGACGGTCTGCCTGCTGCGCTTGAGCTGTTCGGCAATCTCCTTCTGGCTCATGCCATGGGCGATCATGCGCAGCACTTCGATTTCGCGCTTGGTCAACGCGACGTCCTGCAACTGCTCCAGCTGCTGCACGATACTGGCGGACAGATAGCCGTCGCGTCGGAAGGCGGCACGGATGGCCAGCGCCAGGTCCGCTGCGGGATCCAGCTTGCCGACAATGCAATCCACGCCCGCCTTGCCGATGCTGGCCAGCACCTGCACGCCGGAGATGCTGGTCAGCACCACCAGGGGCAGCTTCGGGAAGCGCCGCCGCAGGAAGCCCAGCATCGCCACGCCGTCGCCATACTCGCCGCCCGGCATCGAGAAGTCGGTCACGACCACATCCACGCCATGCTTGCTCAGGGCCTCGACCAATGCCGTAGAATCGCCGGCAGTGGCGACGATGTCGATTCCAGGCTCCTGGGCCAGCGATTCACGCACCCCGGCAAGAATGACGGGATGGTCATCGGCGATGACAATGCGGATGTTCATGACATGATGTCCTTGCGGTTCTTCACTGTTCTGTCGGTGCCGGTAGCCGGCACGCCGTTCCTTCCTGCTTCCATCGGATACCCGCCTTGATGAACTCGCTGGCCATTCGCGTTGCCGTTGCTGACGATCACCCGGTGATCCGCCTGGGAGTGCGGAGGACCCTTGAGGAAGCGCCGGCCATCCAATGCATCGGTGCGGTGGCCGACTCGACCGAGCTGGTCGCTCTGCTCGAGCGCGAGCCCTGCGATGTGCTGGTGACCGACTACGCGATGCCCGGCGGTGCGTTCGGCGATGGGCTGGAACTGCTGGGCTACCTGACGCTGCACTTCCCTTCCCTGCGCATTGTGGTGATGACCGGGTTGGATCAACCCGGGTTGATCCACCGGCTTGATGACAGCGGTGTGGCTGGCATCCTCAGCAAGTCCGACGACCCCTCTCAGATAAAGGCAGCGGTGATGGCGGCCTATGCGCATCGCCGCTATTACTCCCCGTCCGTGATGGACATGATGCGGCACAGGGAGCAGCGCCGGGTAACCACGCTTTCGCCGAAGGAACTGGAGGTTGTGGCCTTGTTCCTGGACGGATTGACCGTCACCGAGATCGCGCAACGCCTGAAACGCAAGAAGCAGACCGTCAGCACGCAGAAAGTCAACGCCATGCGCAAGCTCGGCATCGTGAAGGATTCTGAGATCTTCTCGTTCGCTGCCGATCTTGGATTGAAGGAGACGGACCCGAAGCGCTGAGCGTACGTTCTTTCCTGGGCAGGTCACGATTCCTGCTCCAGTTCGTGCCGGTAGTCATCCAGGCATGCCTGCAACGCCGCCTGCAATGCATCCAGCTGCGATGGCGGTACTGCCAGGCCGTCGCGCAGCGCCTGTTCCACCTCGCCGCAGTGTTCGCCCAGCACCTGCTCACCCAGCATCTGCAGTACCCCTTTGAAGGCGTGCACGCGATCGAGCAGGCGTTGCATGTCGTTGCCCGCACGCGCTTCGGTCATGGCCTGCAGATCCTTGTCGCCGGTTTCCACGAACAGGCGGCGGATGGCCGCCGATACCCTGCTGGATGCACGACGCGTAGGCGCGGGGGAAACCGGCGCAACCGCCGCCTTGCTGGCCTTGCCCAGCCCGGCTTCCAGCCGATCCAGATTGAGCGGTTTCAGCAGCAGGTCGTCAATGCCCGCCGCCAGGCAGCGCTCACGTTCGCTGGCCAGTGCGGTGGCGGTGATGGCCAGGATCGGCAGCGACTGCCCGCGCTGGCGCAGCGCGCGCGCCAGCGCATAGCCGTCCATCACCGGCATGTTGATATCGGTGAGGACCGCCACGTAGGCGTCGTTGCGCCACACCGCCAGTGCGGCGGCACCGTCTTCGGCGGCATCCACGTCGTAGCCGAGTTCTTCCAGCTGCTGTTGGATCAGTTCGCGATTGACGGCGTTGTCTTCCACCAGCAGCACGCGCCCGCGCGAGCGTGGTGCTGGCGCCTGCTCGACTGGCGGGAGCGAGGATGCACTGTGCGGTTCCGTGCCGATGGCGGCCAGCAAGGCGTCGCTGGCATAGCAGGTCACTTCGGTACGGTCGCCGCGCACTTCGGGGGTCAACGGCCCCTGTGCATGGGCGAACACCACGTGGCGATGGGACGCGGACAGGTGCTGTTCCTCCTCGCGGGTCCACGGCCGGTGGTCGCCCACGATCAGCAGCACGTCACCCGTCGCGTCGGCCTGCGGGGCGTCCAGCAGCACGGGCTCGGTGCCCCACTCCGTCAGCAGCCGCCCGATCTCGTTGCGCCACTCCGGCGTGGACGACAGCACGGTGATGCGCTGCCCACGCAGCGGCTGCGACGCCGGGTTTGCGGCGGGCTGCAGGCGCACCGGCAACAGCAGGCTGAAGCTGCTGCCCACGCCCTCGGTACTTTCCACCGCCACCTGCCCGCCCATCGCCTGCGCCAGCTGCTGGCACAACGCCAGGCCCAGGCCGCTGCCGCCGTAGCGGCGCGAGACGCTGGCATCGGCCTGCTGGAACGGCTGGAACAGCTGCCCGGCCTGTTGCGGGCTCATGCCGATGCCGGAGTCCACCACCTGCACGCGCAGCAGCGTGCCCTTGCCGTCCACATTCTGCACTTCGGCCCGCAGGATGATGCGACCGGATTCGGTGAACTTGACCGCGTTGCTGACCAGGTTGTTGAGGATCTGGCGGATGCGGTGTGCGTCGCCAATGCAGTCCTGCCCGGCCGGCGCGTCCACCGCAAAGAACAGGCGCACGCCCTTGCGCAGGGCATCGGGCGCATACAGCAGTGCGACGCCTTCGATCAGCGGGCGCAGGGCGAACGGTGCCGGCTCCACATCGAGCTGCCCTGCTTCGATCTTGGAGAAATCCAGCACGTCGCTGATGATCCGCATCAGTGCGTCGGCCGAGAAGCGGATGCGGTCCAGCCGTTCGCGCTGGCCCGGCTGCAGGGGCGAACGGGCCAGCAGTTCCAGGTGGCCCAGCACGCCGTTGAGCGGGGTACGGATCTCATGGCTCATCGTGGCGACGAAGGCGGACTTGGCACGCGTGGCCGCTTCGGCGGCCTGGCGAGCAGCCTCGGCATCCTCGCGGGCACGGCGCAGCGTGTCTTCCAGCTCCACCTGGGCGGTCACGTCGCGCAGGGCACAGACCCATACGGCCTGGTGGTGGTAGGTAGCCAGCGCCATGCTGATCTGCAGCTGGGTGCCGGCGCCCTCTTCCTCGGGTGACCACTGCAGTTCCAACGCCTCCTCGCCGTGGCTGCTGCGCCCCAGCTCGGCCAACCGCGCATACAGCGTTGCGATTGCGTTGCCTTCTTCATCGGCCTGGTCGCCCACCAGCTGCCGTGCAGTTTCGTTCTGCAGCAGCGGCATGCCTGTGTCGCGGGCAATCAGCGCCAGCCCGATCGGCGCGGTGCCGATGATGGCGCGGCTCAGCGCCTCGCTCTCATACACACGTGATGCGTCGGCAAGGGCGGGCTTGAACACGCGGCGGTCGATGCGCAGCAGCAGCCACCACAGCAGGCCGATGATCACCAGGGCACTGAGGCTGCGCGCCAGAAGATAAGGGCCCTGCGCTTTCCAGATGTCCGACCAGTCGTAAACGTGGCTGAGCGTCCAGTCCACGCCCGGCAGGCTGCAACTGAGGATGAAGCGCCCCTGCGCATGCTGTCGTGCGGGCTTGGTCGCCGCTGCGCCGGGCAGCGCCCCCAACAGCAGCGCCTGCTCCTGGAGCGTCAAGCCGCCACTGCTGAGCACCACCTGCCGGTTGCCGGCCATCACCAGGTAGCGCCCTTCTTCGCGCGCCTCCAGCCGGGCCTTGATGGTGTCGATCGACTCGAACACCACGCGCCGGAAGTACGGCGTGGTGCCTTCGGCCATGGTCACCACACCGACCAGCGACCGCTGGCCGTTGAGCGGGTTGACTGCAAAGCGCGACAGCAACCGCCCCTCGCGCGAGGCCGAGCGGATCGGGCCCGGGCGTGGCAGCAGCTTGCGTACCTCGGGCTCGTCACGCAGCAACCGCGCGAAGGCCTGCTGGCGGGTGGCCACGCCCAGCGTCTGCAGCAGCTGGGCCTCGTCGCGGATGTTGGACACGGCCAGCAGCCGCCCCTGCGGCTCGTAGGCGAACATGGCCACCGGCCCGGGCGCATCCTGCGAGGTGATCGAATCGGCGGTGTAGGCCGAGTAGATGTCGATCATGCCGAGGTAGGCCTTCAGCTCCTCGGGCGGCAACGGATTGTCACGGGCGCCCAGCACCAGCCATGGCACGGCGGTACGCCCTTCGGCCCGCACCACCACTTCCGCGCCCTGGGCGTGGAAGCGCTCGGCCAGGGGGGTTCCGACCGCGGTCAGCGCGGGGCGCTGGTCGCGCCACAGCACGTCGTTGCCATTGACCGAGGTGGCGTAGGCGCGGTCGCGCTGGTAGAGGAAGTAGTCCAGCGCCGCGCGGGCCTCCAGGAAGGACTGCCGTTCGCGGGCATGGAACTCTTCCACATCGGCAATGGAACTGACGATGGCGGCCAACAGTACCAGCACCGTGATCAGGGCACCGCCGCCGAACAGCAGGCGGCGGCGCAACCGCCGCAGGTCGTCCAGGCGCGCGGCAACCGCCGGACCGCCAGGGCGCTGCGCGGCTTCAGTACCTGCCATAAACGTGATCCTGAGGTGGGTGCCCATGCAATTTATCCGATTGCGTCAGTAGCTGGCGTATCTGACTCGTTTCGGCGCAGCGCCTGCAGCAGTGCCTGGCGCAGGGCTTCACTGGCATAGCAGGACACCGTCCAGCCACCGTGCGCTGGCTGCGGGCGCAAGGGCCCCTCGCGGCAGACCCGGACCCACGGCTGCCCGCTGCGCCGCACCCAGCGTGCGTCTTCGTCCGGCGCCTCGAACAGCAACCACGCCGCCGCCGGCGCCGCATCCGCCGCAGGGCCGTGTATGGGATGCACGTATGCGCCCCAGCTGCGCAGCCGCCTTTCCAGCTCCCCACGCCATGGCCCGGGCGCGGCCAGCAGATTGATCCGCTGCCCGGCCAGCGGCAGCGGCACCGGAATGGCAATCGACGTCAACAACGGCACCTCGACCACGAACCGGCTGCCCACCCCTGCCGTGCTTTCCACCCAGATCCGCCCGCCCATGCGCTCGCACAGCTGCTGGCACAGCGCCAACCCCAGGCCGGAGCCGCCGAAGCGCGACACGATATCCGGCCCGGCCTGCACGAAGGGCTGGAACAACCGCTCCCGCTCGGCGGCGCTCAGGCCGATACCGGAATCGGTGGCCTCAAGGCAGAGGTACTGGCCTTGCCCGCTCTGCTGGTGGGACACGCGAAGCTGTACCCGCCCGGAGGCGGTGAACTTCAGCGCGTTGCTGGCCAGATTGCGCAGTACCCGCTCGATGGCCGCCATCGGTGCGACCGCGGCAGCGGGTACATCAGCGTCCACCACGCAATCCAGCTGCAGGCCCTTGGCCTGTGCCACCGGGGCGTACAGCACGGCGACGCGCTCCACCAGCGCCGATGGCGAGAAGCGCTCAGGGGTAAGCGTCCACTGGCCCGACTCGATACGCGATAGATCAAGCACGTCGGTGATGACGTCCATCAGCGAATCGGCAGACTGGCGCAGGCGCAACACGCGTTCGGCGGGCTCGGCCTGCAACGGGCTGCGTGCGAGCAGCTCCAGGTGGCCGATGATGCCGTGCAGCGGCGTGCGGATCTCGTGGCTCATCGCCGCCACGAAATTCGATTTGGCGCGGCTGCAGGCTTCTGCTTCTGCGGTCCGCTTCTGCTCCGCGTGCAGCTCACGCCTGTCGTGGCTGATGTCCTCTACCATCAGCAGCACGCCACCCGGCCAGGCGTCCCCTCCGGAGTGGATGTGAGTGCGGTGCGACAGCCGTTGCTGCGGATCGTTGGCCAGCGGCAGCTCGCCCTCCACCTTCACCGCACCGTGGCGGACGTCGGCCTGCATCATCGCCTCACGCAGCTGCGGCATCAGCCGCCCACCGGCGGCCCGGTCCATGCGCTGCAGCGGTCCATTCCAATCCTGCACATGGCCGGTACCCGCCTCCAGCAGCGCCACGCCCACCGGCACGTGCTCCAGCAGCAGGCGCAGCCGGCGGTCGCGGGCGTAGATGGCTTTCACCTGGCGGAACGCCGGGGTATACATGCGCCGGTGCAGCCCCAGCAGCAGGAACCACAGCAGTGCCAGCGCGGCCACCAGGCAGGCGACGCCGGTAAGCAGCATCGACGCGATGTCACGCAGGATGTCGCCCCAGCGGTAGGTCTCCACCAGCGTCCACGGCGTACCGGTGACCGGCAACGCCAGGGTGAAACGACCGTTGTGGAAGCGCGCACGGGTGGCATCGCCCAGCAGCACCCAGTCAGTATCCGCCCGATGGCCAGGCGCGCCGCCCACGTCATCGGAGGCCAGCACCCGCAGCCCATCGCGATCCAGCAGCGCGATATGGCCCTGGCTGTTCCGGCGCAGCAGCGCCTGCAGGCGGGCCATCGGTTCGTAGGCCACGAAGGTTGCGATGGGCGCAGCAGCAACGCTGGCCTGGAACACCGACACCAGCGACGGCTCGCCGGTGATCGGGTGGCGGCCGAACGTTCTGCGCGGGCTGTCGCTGCGTTCGACACTCTCCAGCAGGGGCACCTGGTCGTGCCCGGAGGCCGGAGCCAGCAGCTGGGCGGGTGCACGCAGGTGCTCGAACACTTCGCGGCGCGAAGTGGCCGCCAGCGCGCTGATCAGGCTGCGCTCGGTCAGGCCCTTGTCCAGCGAGAGGTACTGGCCGCTGGGATCGAAGAAATAGGAGGCGCTGGCTGGCTCACCTTCACCACTGGTGGCGGTCAGGCGCTGGATGAGTGACACCGCCGTGGTGAGCTGCAGGTAGCGCTCCAGCTCCCGGGGGCGCCATTGTGCGGTGTCCAGGCCCAGCGCCATCTGCGGGCGGCTGCTGTCATCGGCCACCACCACCAGCCGTTGCCCACCCTGCAGATAGGCACGGCGCAGATCGTCGGCGCTGGCGTCACCGAGCTGGATGTTGCGGTCCCAGGCGTACTCGGCCATGTTCGCCAGGCGGGCGTAGCTGGCGTCCTGGCGCGCCAGCTGGATCTGCAGCGCAGTGTGGGCGCGGCGGAATTCGGCAATGCGCCGGGCCTCGTACCCATTGACCTGGACCACGATGAGGGTGATCAGCACGCTCAGCGACAGCAGGCTCAACACCGCGCCGCAGGCCAGCATCAGCCGGCGCGGATACTGCTTCAGCGCCTGCAGCTCACCGGCGTCCACGGCGCCCGGCCCTGCACGGGTGTGCAGGCGGCGCAGGGAATCTGCAGGGGACGGCGACGCAGAGGGCATGGCATCGAGCGACGGGAAGCGCGCGGCGGGAAGAATGGAGCGCCAGCATGCGCGGCAGGGCTGGCAGCCGATGTAGGACAAGATCCAAAAACGCGCCAATGCATGACGCATTCATCCCACCAGAGGGCGCTGCCCACATTTCGAACTTGTCCTGTTCCTGTGAGGGCCGGGACTGGGGACGCTGATGCTCCCCCCGTTGTCGAGGACATCGCGATGAAGTCTGCATGGAACCGCGAACGCCTTTGGGCAGTGCGCCTGATGGCTGGCCATGCCTGTCACCGTGCAAGCCTGCGGGTGGGCGCGGCCCTGCTTCCCTGCCTGCCGCCCCGGATGCAGAACCGCATGGCGGAAGAGGCCTTCGCTTGGATCGGGCCCCGATTGCAACCGCATCGCCACACTCGCGCCCTCGGTGCGCTGCAGCAGCTGGGCCACAAATCCTCCGCAGCAACCCGGCTGGCCGCGCGTTTCCTGGCCACCAGCTGGATCCGCCAGACCAGGTTCCATCGCCTGCGGCATCTGCCGTTCCCTGCCCAGCAGGACGTGCTGCGTGCGATGAGGTGGCACGACCCGCTCGCGCTGTGGGCCGCCGCCGCCGGCCGGCGACGGGTCATCTGCATACTGCCCAGCGGCGACATGGAACTGGCCATGGCGGCGCTGCTGGATCGCCCGGGCGCGCCGTCACACTACTTCATCAGCACCTACCACCGGCAGGGGTCACCTCGCCATCGCGTGCTGGCGGCGCTGCAGCGGCAGGGCCATCGCCTGGATATCGGGCAATCAGGGCAGTCCGGCCAGGCCTGGCGCCATCTTCGACGCGGCGCCTCGGTGGTGACCAAACTCGACCCCTGGAGCGGAGATGGCCGCGAGCCTGGGCCATTGCGGCTTGCCCGCCTGGCGCAGGTGCCCGTGTTGCTGCTGGGCCACCGCTGTGATGACAGCGAGGCCGGGACACTGCACGTGCTGGGCGAATTCGGCGCCGAGTCGATGGCCGGCGACGCCGCCTCGCTCCGGGCTGCGGCGCTTGCCTTTCTTGCCACTGCCCCGCATGACTGGGCTGACCTGGACAGGTAGCCGCCGCAACTGGCCGCAGCACGTTTCCGTGCTGCGGCGGGCTTCATCACGCAATGATCAGCGATACGTTGATGTTGTTGCGGGTGGCATGCGAGTACGGGCAGACGACGTGTGCCTTTCGCACGAGGTCCTCGGCCTGCACGGTGGGCACGCCCGGCAGCGAGATGGTCAGCGCAACGTCAATGGCGAAGCCGGTGCTGACCGCACCGATGCCGACGCGGCCGGTCACGGATGCATCATCGCCGATGGCAATGCTCTCCTGGCCCGCCACGTACTTGAGCGCGCCGAGGAAGCAGGCCGAGTAGCCGGCAGCGAACAGCTGTTCCGGGTTGGTGCCGGTGCCGCCGGTGCCGCCCAGTTCGGCGGGGGTGGACAGGGCGATGTCCAGCATCTTGTCGGACGAAGTGGCGCGGCCCTCGCGCCCGCCGACGGCGGTGGCCTGGGCTGAGTACAGGATCGATTCGATGCTCATGCAATGCTCCGGTGGGTTGAGTGGACAGGTGGCGGTCTGTCCCGCCACCGTTCCATCCTCTACCCCGGCACGCAGGCCTTCCATCGGACAGCGACGATAGCGTTGCAGCCGCCACGCACGCACTCAACCGTGCAGATGCACGTACACGGCCAGCAGCGCCAGATGCCCGACGTAATACCCATAGAACGCCCAGCGCCAGCGCGGCAGCCGCCATTGCACGCGCGCCACCGCCAACGCAACCGGGATGGCCAGCAGCGCCCAGCCATTGTGGTTGACCCGGCACACTGCCGCCCAGCCGACCAGCAACAGCCACCACGCGCGATGCCGGAACGCCAGCCAGCCCAGCAGCACGAAGCCAACGCCGGCCCACTGGTAATCCACCAGCATCGGCGCCATGCCAGCAGCAAGCAGCAACAGCAGTGGGCGGTTACTGGCCAGCGCATGCACGGCCACCGCAGCCAGCGCGAAGGTAAGCAGGATGTTGAGCGGCAACCAGTAACCGAAGGCCAGTGCATGCAACGGCTGCGCGATCACGCCCCATGCGGCCAAACGGCTGATCGACTTGCGCAGGTCCGCACCCGGCTGGGCCAGGTTGCAGGCCATCACCAGCGCAAACAGCGGGAACGCGATGCGCCCCAGTTCGCTCACGACCGGCAGGTAGCCACCGTAGACCACTTTTGCCACGTGGTCGCCGGTCATGGCCAGCAGCGCGAGCCACTTCAGCAGCTCGCGGCCGCCGCTGCTGAGCGTGGGTCTGAGCGTGGACGTCCCTGTCGTGGTCGCTTGCATCGCGGAAGCTTATGCGCATCGGCCAGCGCATTTCCAGCGCCGGGAAGGCGCACGCCACTGCAGGCCGCAGGCGGCGGCGCTATGCTGGCGGCCTCTGTTTGTGAGATGCCCGCCATGCGCACGCTGTACCCCGTCATCGAACCCTACCGCCAGTTCACCCTGCCGGTGAGCGATCTGCACACCCTGCATATCGAAGAGTGCGGCACGCCGGAGGGCATTCCGGTGGTGTACCTGCACGGCGGTCCGGGTGCGGGCATTTCGCCCACCCACCGCCGCTTCTTCGATCCGGCGCGCTACCGCATCGTGCTGATCGACCAGCGTGGCAGCGGCCGCTCCACGCCGTTCGGCGAGCTGCGCGACAACACCACGCAGGACCTGGTGGCCGACATCGAGAAGGTGCGCGGGCACCTGGGCATCGAACGTTGGCTGGTCTACGGCGGCTCCTGGGGCTCGACCCTGTCGCTGGCCTACGCCCAGGCCCATCCCGAGCGCGCCACCGGCCTGATCGTGCGCGGCGTGTTCCTCGGCCGCGAGATGGAGAACCGCTGGTTCGCGGAAACCAGCGGTGGCGCGCGCTGGATCTTCCCGGAGCGCTGGGACCGCTATGAGGCTTACATCCCGGAGCAGGAGCGCAGCGACATGATTGCGGCCTACTGGACGCGCCTGGACAGCGCCGATGAGGCCACCCGCATCGCCGCCGCGCAGGCCTGGCTGGGCTGGGAGGACAACGCCGCCACCCTGCAGCATGACGTGGATGCGGTGTCCACCGATGATCCGCTGGACACGTTGGCCAAGGCCCGCATGGAAGCGCACTACTTCCGTAACGGCATCTTCCTGGAACCGGACCAGCTGCTGCGCGACATCGATCGCATCCGCCACCTGCCCGGCGTGATCGTGCAGGGCCGCTACGACATCATCTGCCCGCCGCGCAGCGCGTGGGACCTGGCCAAGGCCTGGCCGGAAGCCAGGCTGGAGATGGTGACCTCCGGCCACAGCGCGAATGAACCGGCGACGGTGGATGCACTGGTGCGCGCGACGGATGCGTTTGCTGACCGCTTCTGATGCCGACTTGGTAGCGTCGACTGCCAGTCGACTGCTCCTGGCAGGCACGGCGGCCTTTCCGCCACCCTGCCCCGTGTCGCCTTACCACGCGACCCTGTACCGGCCTGCGCGATGACATTGCAGTAGTTCTGGCCGCCGCGCTGCAGGCTCATTCCGCCCCAGGCGCCGACGCGTCCACCCAGCTCCAGCTCGGCGCCGCCCTGCACTTCATAGCGGTCGCGCGAATTGCCGGCGGCCAGGGTCTGGCCATTGAAATCCAGCGCGTTGGTGGCTGCACCGCGCAACCAGTTCACGCCCAGATAGGGCTGCACGCGGTTGCCCAGTGCCGTTGAGTGGCCGAATACGCGCGCGCCGATGCGCCCGCCCAGACCACCCGCCTCGGCATTGCCGACCGTCGTGCCATGTCGTTCCACATGCTGCCCGGCCTGGAACCGGGTGTAGATGAGCTGTACCTGCGGCTGCACGAACAGCGTTGCCGACGCTCCCCGCCAGACCGGCGCAATACAGCCGCCGTCCACGGTATTCTCCGCCGCCTCAGGGGTCGTGAGGGCAACAAGGCCGTCGCTTACCTGCAGCTCGCCAGCGGCATGCTTCCATCAGACCGGTTCGAAACAGGAGCGCGCCATGCGCTCCGGCAATGGGCCGGCGCAAGCGCTGCCCCCATACCTATACCAACGTATAGCCGGGCTAACCCACGAGCCTCTAGGACTGCCCCATTCAGAGGCGGACAATAGCGCCACTGGCCTGGGCAACCCTGGCCGGCACTCCCACCTCATGGAGACGCAGATGGACCCCGACCCGGCCGGGCGCACCGCGCCCCGGATGCCCGCTTGTTGCCTGTTCCTGGCGCCTGCCCGCCGGTCCCTGCCTGCCTGAGTGACGGGGGATCGCCAGGTGCCGCTTGCCTGGAGATCACCCCCATGTCCTACAAGATCCTCTACATCACCCTGCGTCGCCTGATCGGTGAGCGCGATGTTGCCGCCCTGCGCAGCCAGCTGCTGCAGCACGGCCCGGTCATGTTCGCCCGTTCCCTGTCGCTCGGCTCGCCTCGCGTGGTGGCCGACGCGCTGTCACTGCTGCCGATCAGCGAGCGCATCAATGTGCTGCGCCACCTGCCCTACCCGCTGCGCGATGCGATGAAGCCGCTGTGCATCGGCGGCAGCCAGCGCCTGCACATGCAGCCGTGGTCGCCCGCGGTGCTGGCGATGCGCCACGCCTGACCTGTTCTGTCCGTTCCGTTCGTGTTCCGGCCCCGGCCGGCTCTGACATTCGAGGAGAGTCCCATGAGCCTGCTCAACGCCTGGTTCAACGCCTTCCTGCGCAGCCGTCGCGCAGGCAACCTGTTCCGCCGCCGCGCGATGCCCGAAGCCGGCTTCGGCCCGGGCAGCGCCGAGGCCGCGCCGTTCGCGCTCACCACCGGGCTGGTCACCCTTGCCCAGCAGGATGAAACCCAGCTGCTGGCCACGCTGGAATCGCATGCCGATGGCCTCAGCCCGCACGAGGCCGAGCAGCGGCTGGCCACGCTCGGCCCCAACGAGGTGGATCACGAAAAGCCGCTGCCGTGGTGGCGGCACCTGTGGCAGTGCTACCGCAACCCGTTCAACCTGCTGCTGACCGTGCTGGCGGCGGTGTCCTGGCTGACCGAGGACCTCAAGGCAACGATCGTGATCGGCGCGATGGTGCTGCTGTCCACGCTGATCCGCTTCGTGCAGGAAGGCCGCTCCAACCGCGCCGCCGAGCGCTTGAAAGCGCTGGTCGGCAACACCGCGCGCGTGCTGCGCCGCAGTCCCGGTACCGAAGCGGCCGATGTGGCCGACCAGTACTTCGGCGCACACCTGCACAGCCGTCGCCCGGCACGCCTGCTGGACCTGCCGATCCGTGAGCTGGTGCCCGGTGACCACATCGTGCTGTCGGCCGGCGACATGATTCCGGCCGATTGCCGCGTGCTGACCGCCAAGGACCTGTTCGTGGCGCAGGCGGCGATGACCGGCGAGTCGCTGCCGGTGGAGAAGTTCGCGCACCCGGGCGATGGCCTGGCCGGCCTGCTGGAGCAGCACAACCTGCTGTTCATGGGCACCAACGTGGTGTCCGGCACCGCCACCGCCGTGGTGCTGGCCACCGGCAACCGCAGCTACTTCGGCACCCTGGCCCAGCGCAGCACCGCCACCGACCGTGCGCCCACCGCCTTCCAGGCCGGCGTCAACAGTGTCAGCTGGCTGCTGATCCGCTTCGCGCTGGTGATGGTCCCGTTCGTGCTGCTGATCAACGGCTGGACCAAGGGTGACTGGACCGAGGCGTTCCTGTTCGCGCTGTCGGTGGCGGTGGGCCTGACCCCGGAAATGCTGCCGATGATCGTCACCTCCACCCTGGCCAAGGGCGCGGTGCTGCTGTCGCGGCGCAAGGTGATCGTCAAGCGCCTGGACGCCATCCAGAACTTCGGCGCGATGGAAGTGCTGTGCACCGACAAGACCGGCACCCTCACCCAGGACAAGATCGCACTGGAGCGCCACACCGATGTGTTCGGCCACGATTCGGAGGACGTGCTGACGTTCGCCTACCTCAACAGCCACTTCCAGACCGGCCTGATCAACCTGCTGGACCGCGCGGTGCTCGAACACGTGGAACTGCAGAGTTCGCTGCGGCTGTCGCAGGACTACCACAAGGTGGATGAGATTCCGTTCGACTTCGAGCGCCGCCGCATGTCGGTGGTGGTGTCCGAGCGCGAGGACCACCACGAGCTGATCTGCAAGGGCGCGGTGGAGGAGATGCTGGCTGTGTGCAGCACGGTGCGCGAGAACGGCCAGGACATGCCCCTGGACGAGCGCCGCCTGGCGCGCGTGCGGCAGACCACCGAGGAACTGAACGAACAGGGCCTGCGCGTGGTGGCGGTAGCGATGAAGGAAACCGCCGCCAACCAGACGACCTATTCGCAGGCGGACGAGTGCGGGTTGACCCTGGTCGGCTACGTGGCCTTCCTGGACCCGCCGAAGGAGTCGGCTGCACAGGCGCTGCAGGCGCTGGCCGCGCATGGCGTGGAGGTGAAGGTCTTCACCGGCGACAACGAGCTGGTGACCGCCCGCGTCTGTGCGCAGGTGGGGCTTGAGGCCGACACCATCCTGACCGGCCCGCAGATCGAGCGCATGGATGACGGCGCGCTGTCGCGGGCGCTGCACCATCACCGCGTGTTTGCCCGCCTGACGCCGTTGCACAAGGAGCGCCTGGTACGCGAGCTGCGCGCGCAGGGCAAGGTAGTCGGCTTCCTCGGCGACGGCATCAACGATGCACCGGCGCTGCGCGCGGCCGACATCGGCATCAGCGTGGACAGCGCGGTGGACATCGCCAAGGAAGCCGCCGACATCATCCTGCTGGAAAAGAACCTGATGGTGCTGGAGGAAGGCGTCGTGCAGGGGCGGCGCACGTTCAACAACATGCTGAAGTACATCCGCATGACCGCCAGCTCCAACTTCGGCAACGTGTTCTCGGTACTGGTGGCCTCGGCCTTCCTGCCGTTCCTGCCGATGCTGCCGCTGCAGCTGCTGGTGCAGAACCTGCTGTACGACATCTCGCAGATCGCCATTCCGTTCGACAACGTGGACGAGGAGCTGGTGCGCAGGCCGTTGAAGTGGAACCCGGCGGACATCGGCCGTTTCATGGTGTTCTTCGGGCCGATCAGCTCGATCTTCGACCTCAGCTGCTTCGCACTGATGTGGTACGTGTTCGATGCACGCACGCCGGCCGACCAGGGCCTGTTCCAGTCCGGCTGGTTCGTGGTGGGCCTCCTGACCCAGACCCTGATCGTGCACATGATCCGTACGCCGAAGGTGCCGTTCCTGCAGAGCATCGCCGCGCCGCCGCTGCTGGTGATGACCGGCCTGATCATGGCCATCGGCGTGGCCCTGCCGATGAGCCCACTGGCCGGCTACTTCAAGCTGCAGGCCCTGCCGACCGGCTACTGGCCGTTCCTGGTGGCGATCCTGTTCGGCTATGCAGTGCTGACCACCGCACTGAAGAAATTCTACATCCGTCGCTACGGCTGGCAGTAAGCGCCCGCCGCCTTGTCCAGGGAGAAATGGATGCTCGACATCAATCCGAACCTGCCGGCGTTCAACGCCGGCGCAACCCTGAGCTCGCTGATCAGCCTGTCGGTGGCGTTCGTGCTGGGCACGGTCATCGGCCTGGAACGGCAGCTGCGCCAACGCACCGCCGGCCTGCGTACCAATACGCTGGTGGCGGTGGGTGCAGCGGTGTTCGTCGACCTGGCCGTGCGCTTCCATGACCTGTACGGCGGGCCGCCCTCGCCGCTGCATGTGGTGGCCTATGTAATTTCCGGCGTCGGCTTCCTTGGCGCGGGCGCGATCATGAAGGACGGCGCGCAGGTATCCGGCCTGAACACCGCCGCCACGCTGTGGGGCTCGGCGGCGGTGGGTGCCTGCGCGGGTATCAAGCTGCTGCCGGAGGCGGTGCTGGCGGCGGTGTTCGTGCTGGCCGCCAACACCCTGCTGCGGCCGGTGGTGAACCGCATCCAGCGGCAACCGCTGCCGGAGGCGTTCAGCGAGGCGACCTATGCGATCAACGTGGTCTGCCAGCGTGAGCAGCAGGCCGAAGTGCTGGACCGGCTGTTGCTGCTGCTGGAACAGGCGCACTACCCGGTGCGCGCGGTGGACCAGCGCCCGTTCGGCGAGCGCGACGTGGAGATCGAAGCGGTGTTGTATGCCACCACCGTCGATGCCGGTGAACTGGATGCCGTGCTGGCCACGCTGGCGACCACGCCCGGGGTATTGCAGGGGTTCTGGAACGCCAGCCTGGAGGAGTAGCGTGGTGGGCTATCCGAGGTTGTGCCGACCAACGGTCGGCACCCACCAGGAGCCGGCATCCGCCCAAGGCGGCTTTGCTATCCTTTCCACCCACGCCCGGGAGCCGTTCCGATGCCATCGCTGTCGCCCCGTCGCCCGCTGGTGCTGCTGGCCCTGATCGTCGTGATGGCGGCGATCTTCCTGATCGACACCGTCACCGATTACGCCGTCGCCGCTGCCTGCTTCTACGCAGCGGTCATCCTCGCGGCATCGCGCGTGCTGAGCGGGCGCGGGCTGATCACGCTGGCCATCGCCTGCATCGCGCTGACCGGGCTGAGCTTCTTCCTGACCCGCTTCGGCACCTATCGCATCGGCCTGGTCAACTCGGTGATCGGCATGCTGGTGATCGGCATCACCACCTACCTCGCCCTGAACATGGAAGCGGCCAAGGCAGCCGTGCAGGAAGCGCAGGCCCGCCTGCTGCGCGTGGCGCGCGCCTCCACCGTGGGCGAGCTCACCACCTCCATCGCCCATGAGGTGAACCAGCCGCTGGCGGCCATCGCCAGCAGCGCCGAGGCCTGCCAGCGCTGGCTGGCACAGGACCCGCCGAACGTGGACAAGGCGCGGCAGACCGTGGCCCGCATCCTGGCCGATGCGCATCGTGCCGGTGACGTGATCGCCCGTATTCGTGGCCTGACCCAGGGTGCTGCACCGGAACGACGCGCGTTTGACCTGAACCAGGCCGTGGAGGAAATGCTGGCGCTATCGCGCAGCGAGCTGGACCAGCATGGCGTGGCCGTAGCCCTGCTGCTCGATGCCGATCTGCCGCTGGTGCAGGCCGATCGGGTGCAGGTGCAGCAGGTGATCGGCAACCTGATCCTCAATGCGGTGGACGCGATGGAAGCAGTGCCGCCTGCCGACCGCCGCCTGTCGCTGGTGACCCAACGCGACGGACAGCGGATCAGCCTCAGCGTGCGCGACCGCGGTGTCGGCCTGCCCGCCGACCATCCCGAGCGCGTGTTCGATGCGTTCTGGACCACCAAGTCACACGGCCTGGGCCTCGGGCTCAGCCTGAGCCGTTCAATGATCGAGGCCAATGACGGCCAGATCCGCGCTGAGCGACCGGCAGGTGGCGGCGCCTGCTTTGTGTTCGACCTGCCCATCGCCACGGATTCTCCCCATGCGTAAGCCCGCTGCACCCATCGCCGACCCGGCACCCATCGTTTACGTGATCGACGACGATCCGTCGGTGCGCGCGGCGCTGGAAGACCTGCTGGCCTCGATGGGCCTGCAGGTACGGGCCTTCGCCTCCACCCAGGCGTTCCTCGAACACGAACTGGAGGACGCACCGGCCTGCCTGGTGCTGGACGTGCGCATGCCCGGCCAGAGCGGCCTGGAGTTCCACCGGACGATGGGCAGCCACGGCCTGCAGCTGCCGGTGGTGTTCATCACCGGCCACGGCGACATTGCGATGGGCGTCAACGCGATCAAGGACGGTGCCATCGAGTTCCTGACCAAGCCGTTCCGTGACCAGGAACTGCTGGATGCGATCCACAAAGGCATCGAGATCGACCGCCAGCGCCGTCGCGACGGCGAGGCGCTCGATGCCCTGCAGCAGCGCTGGAACACGCTCAGCGCGGGCGAGCGCGAGGTGGTCGATGGCGTGGTGCGCGGCCGCCTCAACAAGCAGATCGCCGGCGACCTCGGGGTCAGCGAGATCACGGTGAAGGTGCGCCGCGCGCAGGTGATGCGCAAGATGGGCGCACGCACCCTGGTCGACCTGGTACGCATGTACGACCGGCTGCAGGCGGGCACGCCATGAACATCCACGCCGCGATGCTGCGCGCAGTCGACGTCGGCGGCACCGGCCTGCGCACCAACGCTGCTCCCCCCTGCCATCGGTAGGGCTTCACCTGCCCGCCGCCACCGCTACAATGGGCGCGGAATCGCCAGGGGGGCGATCTGCAGGGAATGCACCATGCTTGAACAGGACGCCATCCTCGCCCTTGCCGGGCCTGCCGCCCTCGCCCGGGCTGCCGTGCCGTGCAGCGCACGGCCGCCGCGCCCCTTCCCCTTCGTTTCGCAGCAATCTGCCCGTTCCGCGCGGCAGGTTCTTCATCGCTTGCCCTGACCGGAGCCGTCGAAATGCCCGAGAACACTCTTCTTGCCACGCCGGCCGCTACCGCGCCGATCAAGTACCTCGACCGCGCCATGGCCACGCTGCGCAGCTTGGGCCTGGCTGCCCCGCAGGACAACAACGCACCGGCCATCGCCCTGGTCTCGCAGCTGTCCACCCTCGACCAGGGCCGCGTGGTGGCCATCGCCCGCGTGCTGCAGCAGTCCGGCCATTTCAATGCCGTGATGCGTGATGAAATCAGCTCGGCCAAGGTGTCCGATCGCTATACCGAGATCATCCGCGCCTTCGACAGCATCCGCGACGACGCCAGCGCCATGGTCGAACAGGTGCGCGACGGCAGGATCGACATGGGCGAACGCCTGCAGAACCTGTGGATGAAGGTCACCCGCGGTGACATCCCGAGCCGGTTCGAGAAGATCCACCGTACGTTCCTGGAGGTCAGCCGCGATTCTGCCGAGCAGCTGCAGCGCGAATCGCGCGTGCTGGAGATGTACGGCGACTTCCGCCTGTCGATCAAGGATGCCGAGATCCAGGCGCATGAACTGCTGAAGCTGCAGGAGCAGGTGCTGGCCGATGCGCGCGAGGCGCTGAAGCAGGCGCAGCAGCGCGTGGAATCGGCCGATCCGGCCGCCGATGCCGCCGATACCGGCCGCCTGGTGATGGCCCGCGATGAGGCCCTGCGCAACCACCAGGCCGAGGAATCGCGCTACCAGCTGGCCAAGGACCTGTCCGAGAACCTGCAGGTGAACTACGCCACGTCCGAGGCGATCATGCTGCGCGTGCACCAGTCGCACGAGGTGAAGCGCCGCGTCAACGAGCGCTCGGTGGTGTTCTTCTCCACCAATGAAACCAGCTTCACCGCCTTGAACCTGGCCTTCACCACGCAGATGGGCCTGCACGAGTCCACGCAGGCGCTCAATGCGATGACCGAGGGCACCTCCAAGGGCCTGGAAGCGGTGGCCAACATCGGCGATGACATACTGCACGAGGGCCTGAAGGCTGGTTACGGCGCTACCATCGGTGTCGATTCGGTGCGCAAGCTGGTTGATGCGGTGGTGCGCTTCCAGGAGACCTCGCTGCAGGAAATCGAGCAGCTGCGCAGCCACGCCACCCGTGATTCGGCCGAGATCGCCGAGTATGTCGAACAGGGCAAGCAGCGTTTCGCCGCACTGCTGCAGGCACCGCCGAGCCCGGAGTCGCGCTGAGGTGAGTGCGACGATGGCTCCTGCCGAGCTGCAGGATGCGCTGCTGACCATGGATGTGGTCGACCAGCTGCGCTACCGCAATGCCGAGATGAAGGCGCTGGCCGACAGCGGCCATGACAAGGCGACGCTGAAGCAGCGCCTGCTTGAGCTGTACCGTTCGCAGGGCATCGAGGTCTCCGACGAGATCCTCGAGGCCGGCATCCAGGCCCAGCGTGAGCAGCGCTACCTCTATGCCGCGCCGCGTGGCTGGAAGGCCTGGCTGGCGCGGCGTTGGATCGATCGGGCCCGCCTGTTGAAGTGGGCGCTGCTGGCGGCCCTGGTACTGCTGGTGCTCGGCATGCTGCTGGTGATGGCGCGCAGCTTGGGCGCGTTCGTGCACGAGAGCAACGTGCAGAAGAACGTGCAGGTGCTGAACGACAAGGTAGCCGCGCAGCAACAGGAGGCTGCTGCAGCGCGCGCCCTGCTGGCCGCACAGGAACAGGCCCTGCAGGGGCTGCTGCCCCGTGCCACCGCCAGCGGTGAGCGCCTGCAGCCGCTGACCGAAGGCGCACAGGCCGCGCTGGCCGAAGCACAGCGTCGCTTTGCCGGCGTGCCCGCCGCCATGGCGGACCTGCCCACCCTGATCCGCAAGGACAAGCTCACGCGTATCAGCAGCGGCGGCAGCGCCACCGGCGAACAGGCAGCCGCGCAGGTGGAGCAGCACCGGCAGGCCGCCGCGCACCTGCTGGCGCAGGCCAGGGAAACCCTGCCCACGCTGACCGCGCGCGTGACCACACTCGGCCAGGCCATCGATGCCAGCGAACTGCTGGACACCACCAACGCGGCCGCAAAAGCAGCACGCCTCGCGCCGGACGCCGAGAAGGTACGCGCACGTGCCTACACCGGCGGCGACGTCGCACTTCGCGCCGGCGACATGGCCGTTGCCGGCCAGGCGGTGGCCATCCTGAAGGACCTGATCGGCAGTGCCGACAAACTGGCCGCGCTGAACGAGCGACTGGCCCAGCTCAAGGCCGATGGCCTCGCCACCGGTGTCGGCGGGGAAGACCGCAAGCGCTTCGAGCGTGCGCTGGACCAGGCTGCCCGGCTGGTCCGCGTCGAGACGCTGGCCGAGGCAGGGCCGGCGATGGACGAAGTCGCCCAGCTGGTGGCATTGCTGTCGCAGACCCTGGTCTACCGCATCGTCAACCGCGACGATGAGCGCACCGGCGTCTGGCGCTACAACGAAAAGGCCAACGGTGGCCGCAACTACTACCTGGTGACCGAAGCGCTGGACGAGGCCGGCAAGGCCACCGAACTGCTGATCCGCAATGAGGAAACCGGCAAGGACGAATGGGCCTCGCTGTTCGCCGTACGAGTGCCGGAGGCAACCTACAACCGGGTTGCCGAGGACAAGCAGGACAACGGCATCATCGAAGACGACCAGATCGGCAGCAAGCCGCGCGGCAGCCTGTCGCCGCGTTTCCGCATGCCCGCCACCGGCGGCTACATCACCGAATGGTGATGGGCAAGGAACTGACATGAGAGATCTGAACGATGCGATTGCCGATGTCGAAACCGATATCGGCCAGGTGCAGGCACAACTGGCCGCGCGTGGCGACCAGTGCCGGGAGCTGATCAAGGAACAGGAAGCGTTGCACGGCCGGGTCCGCGAAGACTTCAATGCACTGGCCCGGCTGCAGGCCGAAGCCGCCACTGATTCGCCGCCGGTGGTGGCCAGGGACCTGCTGCAGCAGTCCAGCGCCGACCTGCAACGCCGCGATCGCAAAGCGGCGGTGCTGGCCGACGAGCTGCAGGCGCTGCTGGACATCGAACATTCGCTGCAGCAGCGCTCGCAGGAGGCCGTTGCCGCACGCGACGCCGCCGGCGGACAGTGGCAGGCCCTGCAGGACCAGGTGGACACCACGCTGGCAGCGGAACCCACCTACAGGGTGCTGCAGGACGAGCTGCAGCTGGCCGAGGCGCGCGCCGGCACCGTGGAGCGCATGGCCGCCTCTGCGCAGTCGGAGCATGATGCCAAGGCCGGCGCCTACCAGGCCGACCCGATCTTCATGTACCTGCACCGACGCAGCTTCGGTAGCGCGGCCTATCGGGGCTGGCCGCTGGTGCGCACCGTCGATGGCTGGCTGGCCGAGCTGTGCGGCTTCGACCGCGCCCACCGCGAGTACGCCACGCTGGTCGAGCTTCCGCCCTATCTGCAGGAACATGCCGAACGGGCCCGTGCCGACGTCGAGACCGCCCGCCAGCCGGTACAGCAGGCCCGCGACGCCGCCCTCGCCCACGCCGGTGGCGACCGGCTGCGCCAGCAGCTGCAGGCGGCGCAGAGCGCCGTGGCGCAGGCACTGTTGGCCGAGCAACTGCATCGGCAGACCGTGGATGCCAAGCAGGCACAGATCGATGGTTTCCGCAGCTGGACCGATGCCGAAGGCAGCGCCCTGCTGACCGCGCTGGCGCGCACGCTGTCGGCCAAGAGCATGGACGACCTGTACCGCCGCGTTGCCGCCACCGCCTCCGGCGACGACGATGCCGTGCTCGAACGCATCCATGGCAGTCGCCTGCGCCTGGGCGAGATCGACGGCCTGGTGGTTGAGCACACCCGCGAAATGGCGACACTGAAGAAACGCCTGGACAGCCTGCAGGCTGCGCGCAGGAGCTACCAGGCCGCTGCGGATATCGAACGCCAGGCCTACGAGGCGCCGAGCTACCGCGCCGCCGCCCCCGCCACCGTCGCCGCGTCCTTCTTCAGCACCCCCAGCAGCCGAAGCGTCCCCCGCTCCTCTGGCAGCCTGTTCGACCTGCTTGCGGGCGGATCCAGCAGTTCTAGCTCTCGTTCGGGCTCACGTTCAAGTTCCAGCTCGAGATCGAGTTCCAGTTCCAGTTCCAGTTCCAGTTCCAGCGGCAGCAGCTTCCACAGCGGCGGCGGCATCAGCGGTGGCGGTGGCTTCAAGACCGGCGGCGGGTTCTAGCCCTGCACCTGCCGGGTGCGCCGCTTCAGCCTCGTATCCAGCAGTCCCACGCCCAGCAGCACCAGGCTGGTCAGCCATCCGGCGGCCAGCAGGTGCATCCATGGCAACAGCGGGCACAGCACCAGCAGCGCGGCGGCGCCCAGCAGGTGCGAGCGCGGCGCGTGCCCATAGACCACGCGCTTGTACAGCGCGCTGCCCAGCAGATAGATCAGCGGGCCCGCCACCATCACGGTGGCGTACACCGGGGTGACGGCCGCCGCCGGATGGTCCATGACCAGATCGTTGCCCACCGCCGTGGCGATGATGCCGGCGATCAGCAGCGCGTGCACGTAGTGGAAGTTGGCCCCCATCCGCCCGGGGTCTTCGGCATGGGTGATGGCCTCGGTGGCATCGCGGCTGGAGATGCCGAAGTACAGCCACCACATGGCAATCGTGCCAGCGAAGGTGGCAAGCACCGCGGAGACCACCTGCAGGCTCCAGTGCTCGACCTCGCTCAGCACGCCACCGGTGGCCAGCAACGTCTCGCCCAGTGCGACGATGACGAACAGCTGGCAACGTTCGGCCAGGTGGCCGCCCTCGATGGTCCAGTCGCGGGTGCGCGAACGCCCCATGCCCGGGAACGCGAAGCCGAACATCGGCGAGATGTACTCGCAGGCCACGGCTACCGCCCACAGTGCCAGCCGCAGATTGCCTTCTGCCGCGGCACCCGCCAGCCAGAAGCAGGCCGAGACGCTGACCCAGGCCAGCATGCGGCGGAAGTTCGGCGCCAGTGGATGGTTGCCACCGACCTCGAACAGCACGAACGCGGTTCGCCCCACCTGCATCGTGGCGTAGGCCCCGGCGAACATCCAGGCGCGATCGGCGAACGCCTCGGGAATGGACGAGGACATCAGCAGTGCCAGCAGCATGGTGGCGAACAGCAGCCCGCGGATGCGCGGTGCCTGTGGGTCGAACCAGTTGCTGACCCAGCAGGCGTATTGCCAGCCCAGCCAGACCGCGAACCACAGCACCAGCGCCTGCATCACGCCGGCCATGTCCAGGTGGTGCAGCAGGTGATGGCTGAGCTGGGTGACCGCGAACACGTAGACCAGATCGAAGAACAGTTCTTCGTAGGTCACGCGGGCATGATGGCCATCGCGGTGGCGCAGCGCGGGCAGGCGCAGTCGGGGACTCATGGAACTCCTTAGCGCGCCAGGCGCCAGTACAGGAAACCGGCCAGCAGCGCCGGTACGGCGAACACCAGCAGCAGGATCGGCAGCTCCTCGCGTACTGCATAACCGGCCTTGCTGACCCCTACCCACATGTTGGCCACGGCCACCAGCAGCCAGGTGGCAATGAATGCGATCAGCGCCGTGGGCAGTTGCGAGGTGCCCACGCTCCAGAGATGGCCGAACAGCAGGAACACCCCCAGCAGCAGGACGCCTGCGGTGATCACCAGCATCACATGCATCTATCGCTCTCCTTGTACCCGCAGGCAGGCTAGCCCGGGCCGATTCTGCGCTCCAGCCGATGATCGTGGTTTCACCTTCCAGCCGCAGCGAACAATCGGCCGGGCCAGCGGCACATGGCAAACGCGAACGGTTCCCATTAGTATTGTGTCATCGTGCAGGGGAGACCCTCCCTGTGCTCACCCTTCGCCTTTGCCGCCCGTCCGGATGCCCCAGCCACCCTCGCCCCACCCGCCCGCGCTGTCGCTGGTGTCTTCGCTGGTGCGCCACTACGAGGAGCTGGTGGATTACCTGCATCACCGCTTCCGCTCACCCGGGCTGGCCCGCGAGGTGGTCCACGATGTCTGCGTGCGCCTGCTGGAGCGTCCGCTCGTGCACGACCCACGGCAACCGATCGCGCTGCTGCGCCGGATCGCACACGACGCGGCGGTGGACCGCTGCCGCGCTGAAGACCTGCGCCGGCACTGGGTCGAGGCGCGCGCTGAACTGCCCGAGGGCGCGTGCCCGCGCCCCGGACCCGAGCAGCAGGCGCAGGGCATGCGCGCGCTTGAGCAGTTGAGCGTCACCATCGAGCGGATGCCCTGCCGGCGCCAGCAGGTGTTCATCCTGCACAAGATCCATGAACTGCCACAGGCAGAGGTTGCGCAGCGCATGGGCATCGGCCTGAAGGCGGTGGAGCGCCACCTGCGCCTGGCGATGGCCGACTGCCGCCTGCACGCGGGGCTGCAGTGAGCCGCACGCCCGCCCCTTCCGAACCCGCGCCGCCACCCGCCTCCGCCGAGCAGGTGCTGGAGCGGCACCGCGATGCATTGAAGCAACGCTTCCCGCTGCCGAGCCCTGGGGCACTGCAGCGCCGGCGCGGCGCTGGCCCCGCGAAGGGCGCGCTGGCCTTGCTGCTGGTGGCCGCCGGCGCCTTGCTGGCCGCCGACCCGGCCTGGCAGGTACGCGATTACCAGACCGCCGTCGGCGAACGCCGCAACGTCACCCTGCCCGACGGCAGCCAGGTACTGCTCGATGCCGGCACCCGCGTGCAGGTACGCCGTCATCTGCGCTCGCGGCAGGTGCTGCTGGTGCGCGGCCAGGCGCGCTTCGAGGTGCAGCACTCGGCCTGGCGCCGCTTCCAGGTCGATGCTGGCCCGGTGCATGTACGCAACTACGGCACCGTGTTCGACGTGGACCGCCAGGGTGACCTGAGCGAGGTGACCCTGTGGCGCGGCGCGGTGGGCGTGCGGGTCGACGGCAGCGAGGCCGAGCAACGGCTGAAGCCGGGCCAGCGCCTGCTGGCCCAGGCAGGATCGCTGTCGCCCCCCGAAGCCGTCAGCCCGGACCGGGCCGACTGGACCCACGGGCGGCTGCAGTTCGATCGGCTGCCGCTGTCGGAGGTGCTGCGCATCCTGCAGCGCTACCACGACCGCCCGATCGTGCTGGATGACCCGGCGCTGGGCCCGCTGCTGGTCTCGGGCGTGTTCGACGCCGACCGCGCTGAGACCGCCGTGGCACTGCTGCCGGACATCCTGCCGGTGCAGCTGCAGACCGCCGCCGATGGCAGCCTGCACCTGCGCGCCCGCGATTGATCGCCGTCGCGAGGGTGGGTTGTGCGCCCTCCCATCCGGCAGGTGTCTGAACCCCTCCGAAGGACCTCCGCATGACCCGCCCTGTTCCGCCTGCCGCGCTGCGCCGGTTGGCCCCCACCCTGCTTGCCGCCTGCCTGTGCGCGGCACTGCCGGCTGCCGCCCAGACGTCCGCGCCGGCCGCGGTGGAATTGCACCTGCCCGCTGGCTCCCTGCAGGCCTCGCTCACCGCGCTGGCCCGGCAGAGTGGCATCCAGCTGCTGTTCGCCGCGGAAAGCGTAGGCGGGCGCAACGCACCGGCGCTGGACGGCCGTTACACCCCGCGCGAAGCGCTGCAGCGCCTGCTGGCCGGCCAGGGCCTGGCACTGCAGGAGCGCTCGCCGGGCGTCTTCGTGCTGAGCGCGGCGGCCACTGCACCGGCACCGGCCAAGGCCAACCCGCCGGCGCGCCCCGCGCCGCAGGCCGCGGCCATCTCACTGGCCCGCGTCACGGTATCGGCATCCACCGCACGCATGCCGCAGGGCGAGACCGCCATGCCCAACACCATCACCGTGCTGACCCGCGAGGACATCGCGCAGCAGCTGGCGCTGGGCTCGGATGTCTCGCGCGTGCTGTCGTCACAGATTCCGGCCTTTGCGCCCGCCCGCGAGAAGATGTCCAACTACGGCGAAACCATGCGTGGCCGCGGCATCCTGTACATGGTCGACGGCGTGCCGCAGTCGACGCCGCTGCGCGATGGCTCGCGTGATTCGCACACCATCGATGCGGCGATGATCGAACGCATCGAAGTCATCCACGGTGCCAACGCCCTGCAGGGCATCGGCGGTACCGGCGGCATCGTCAACATCATCACCCGCAGCGCGCCCAGCGAACCCGGGGCGTTCCTGTTCGACAGCAACCTCAGCTACAGCGCCGCCCTGCCTCGCCGCCACGACGACAGCGGCCCGCGCGCGTCGGCGCTGGTGGGCATGCGCGGCGAGCAGTTCGACCTGGTGGCCGGCCTGGCCTATGAGCGCCAGGGCCTGTTCCATGACGGCGAAGGGCGCTCGATCGGTACCAACGCGCAGGGCGAACTGA
The DNA here is from genome assembly GCF_056481725.1 of Stenotrophomonas sp. 85239_Sma. Lineage (NCBI taxonomy): Bacteria > Pseudomonadati > Pseudomonadota > Gammaproteobacteria > Lysobacterales > Lysobacteraceae > Stenotrophomonas > Stenotrophomonas sp. 85239_Sma. The sequence goes on from NZ_CM151163.1 coordinate 2,481,021, forward strand.
TGGATTCGACGTCGTCGAACGTGTTCGCCAAGCTCGGCTGGAACATTGCCGAGGGCCAGCGCCTGCAGCTGATGGTCAACCGCTACGAACTGCGCGGGCTGGACAACTACCTGGCGGTGAACGGCGATTACCGCAGCGGCCGCCCGACCCTTTCGGTGCCCGGTGACACGCCGCTGGACCCGCCGATGAACCGCTCGCGTTCGTTGACGCTGGACTACAGCGCCGCCGACCTGCTGGGTGGCCGCTTCCAGGCGCAGGCGTTCGCGGTGGACTTCGAAGGCCGCTATGGCGCCAGCCAATGGGACCCGTGGGGCAACACCGGCGCCAATGCTGCGTGGGACCAGACCCAGAATGAATCGGACAAGCGCGGCTTCAAGCTCACCCAGAGCTGGAGCCGCATCGCCAATACCACGCTGGACGTGACCCTGGGCCTGGACGGCCTGCGTGACCGCACCCACCAGGTCCTGCTGGCCAGCGGCATGAACTGGGTGCCGTTGACCACCTACCAGAGCCTGTCGCCGCTGCTGCAGCTGCACTGGTGGCCGACCGACCACCTGATGCTGTCCGGCGGCCTGCGCTACGAGAAGGGCGAGCTGGAGGTGGGCGACTACACCACCCTGCCCCGTTATGGCGCGCGCAAGGTGGCCGGCGGCAAGCCGACCATGAGCGAGACCCTGCCCAACTTCGGTGCGGTCTGGTACATCAACGATCGCCTCAACGCCTATGCCTCGTACTCGGAGGGTTACACCGTGGCCGATGTCGGCCGCGTGCTGCGCGCGATCAACCGTGACGGGCAGCGCGTGGACAGCCTGGTGGACCTGTCGCCGGTGGTGTCGGACAACCGAGAGATCGGCCTGGAGTATGACGATGGCCGCTTCAGCGGCGATATCGCCTACTACACGTCCGAATCGAAGCTCGGCTCGGTGCTGGTCTACGACGCGGGAATCGATGCTTACAACGTGCAGCGCCAGGCCACCCGCGTGGAAGGCTTCGAAACCAACCTGCGCCTGCGCTTGGGTGACAGCCGCCTTGGCCTGGGCTATGCGCGCGCCAACGGCCGCTACGACGCCAATATTGATGGCCGGCTGGACAGCGACCTGGCCGGCGTCAACATCGCACCGAACCGGCTGACCGCGTTCTGGGAACAGAACTGGACGCCGCAGCTGAGCACCCGCCTGCAGGCCAGCCACGCCTTCGACCGCGACTTCGACCTGCAGGGGGCGCGCGTGGCCGAGTTCAAGGGCTACACCACCGTGGATCTGGTCGCGCGCTATGCGCTGGACAAGCACGCGTTCACGCTGGGCGTGCAGAACCTGGCCAACACGCAGTACATCAGCTACTACTCGCAGACAACGCCGTCGAACCCGAGTTACTTCTCCGGACGCGGCCGGGTGCTGACGCTGGGGTGGCAGTACCGGTATTGAGTCACGGCCCCCTTATGGGAGCCATGAAATCTATGCGCACCGTGATGGAGGAGGCCCATGCTAGTTTCTGGGCCTCCTTCAAACGGATGTGGATCATGCGCTGTTCCCTGCTCGCCTTCGCCCTTGCCGCTGCGCTTCCGGCCGCGCACGCCCGCGCCGCCGAGGCACCACTGCCGCAGTTGCAGGCGTACACCGTCGATGCGTCCTGGCTGCAGCCGATGGCACCGCTGCAGATCGCCGACCACACCTGGCAGATCGGCACGCAGGACCTGACCGCGCTGCTGGTGCAGACCGCCGACGGCGCGGTACTGCTCGACGGCGGCATGCCGCAGATGGCCAGCCACCTCATCAGCAACATGAAGGTGCGCGGCGTGGCACCGGAGGATCTGCGGCTGATTCTGCTCAGCCACGCACACGCCGACCATGCCGGGCCGGTGGCGGAGCTGAAGCGCCGTACCGGTGCGAAAGTGGCGACCAACGCTGAATCCGCGGTGCTGCTCGCGCGCGGTGGCAGCGACGACCTGCACTTCGGTGATGACATCACCTATCCGCCGGCCAGCGTCGACCGCATCCTCATGGATGGCGAAGTGGTCACGGTAGGCGGCATCGCGTTCACCGCGCACTTCATGCCGGGACATACCCCGGGCAGCACCGCCTGGACGTGGACCGATACCCGCAACGGCAAGCCGGTGCGCATCGCCTACGCCGACAGCCTGAGTGCCCCGGGCTACCAGTTGCAGGGCAATGTGCGCTATCCGCGCCTGGTAGAGGATTACAAACGCAGCTTCGCGACGGTGCGGGCGTTGCCGTGCGACGTGTTGCTGACCCCGCACCCGGGCGCCAGCCACTGGGACTATGCCGCGGGTGCCACGGCCGGCGCCAAGGCACTGACCTGCAAGGCCTACGCTGATTCGGCAGAACAGAAGTTCGACGCGCAGTTGGCCAAGGAAACAGCCGGCGCCCTTTGATTTTGTAGCGCCGAAGGGTGCCGGCCAACATGGCCGGCACCCGCTGCCTGTCAGCCACCCTGCCCGTGCTGGGCGAACGGTTCGGTGGTGCCATCGTTGCGCACCAGTTCGACGGTGTACGGCTGCACGTAGCCGTCCGGCATTTCCATGCCCGGCGAGCCGGCCGGCATGCCGGGCAGTACCAGCCCGCGCGCTGCCGGGCGTTCGGCCAGCAGGCGCTTGATGTCCCCGGCCGGGATATGGCCTTCGACCACGTAGCCGCCAATCTCGGCGGTATGGCAGGAGCCCTTGCCGACCGGCACACCCAGACGAACCTTGATCGGGTTCATGTCATCGGTATCACGTACGTCCACCTGGAAGCCTTCGGCCTTCAGATGATCGACCCATATGCCGCAGCAGCCACAGCTGGCGGTCTTGTGCACGATGGCGATGGGCAGTGCCGGGTCCAGTCTGGCCGGGCTGGCCTTGATGGGCGCCGCCGGTGCCTCGCTGGCGACCGGTGCGGCAGCGGATTCTTCGGCAGCACGTGCGCAGGCGGCCGTGGCCAGCACGCTGCCCAGCAGCAGGCCGAGGGAGAGAGAACGGTTCATGGTGTTGATTCCTTTGCAGATGCGGGCCATGCGGCCCGCCGCCCGCGTATCGAAGGCGCAGGCAGGGTCATGGGTAAGACAAGCAACTACGGCAGGCGCTTGAGGCCTGCAGGGAATCAACCGATGGGCGGCCGCAACGGGTACGGCATTGGCGGCGATGCGCGTTGCTGGGCGCTGGCCGCCAGAGGTGCCTCACGCCAGGGCGACGCAGGGGTTCCACTCAGGGCAGCCGGCATGCCGAGACAGGCCGGCGGGCATTCGCACTCACCACTCTGGCAGACCGTTGATGTTGCCTCGTCGCAGCATCCGGGCATGGCAGCGGAATGCGGTGCGGCGCAGTGATCCGCATCGGCCGCCATGGTGTACGGCGATGAGGCAAGCGCCAGCGCCGGTGCGTTCAGCACCAGGGCAACGAGCAGCATCCATCGCAGCAGCAGGCCAGACAGGTTCACCCGGCGATGATAGCCGATGCGCGCGTCACGCAATCGCGGCTGCCATTGCCCGCATCCGCACCGGAATCGACTTGGCTGCCGGCGTGCCACTGATCCGGTCGTAGTAGTCCAGTGGCAGCAACGGGTTCAGTTCGGGGTAGTAGCCGGCCAGCGCACCGCGCGGCATCGGGTAATCCAGCACGGTCAGGCCTTCGATGCGCCGCTGCACGCCATCGTCACTGATGGTCTCCAGGCTGACCCGCGCTTCCTTCTCCAGCCCGCGCGCCAGCCGGTCCTCGATGTTCATGAACAGCACCATGCGATCGTTGTACACGCCACGATAGCGGTCGTTGTAGCTGTAGATGGTCGTGTTGTACTGGTCGTGCGAACGCACCGTGGCCAGCCGCAGCATGTCCGGGTCGTGCACCGGATCGTCCACGTCCAGGCCGGGCATCACCAGGATGTTGGCCTTGCCGTTGGGCGTGGGCCACACCCGGCGGCGCGGCGGAATGTCCAGATGGAAGCCGTGCGGCTGCTGGATGCGCTCGTTGAAGCCGGTGTAGATCTCCGGGTACACGGCGGCGATCAGCTCGCGGATGGGGGTGTAGTCATGCATGCAGCCTGCCCAGTCGACCCTGCTGTGCGGCAACGTGGCCATCGCCATGCGGCAGACGATCTCGACCTCGGGCAATACCTCGGCACTGACCGGTTCCAGCACACCGCGCGATGCGGTGACGTTCGACATCGCGTCTTCGATGGTGACGAACTGCTCGCCGGCCGGCGTGACGATGCGCTCCGAGCGCGCCACCACCGGCAGGATCAAGGCATCGCGGCCATGCACCAGGTGACCCCGATTGAGCTTGGTGGCGATGCCGACGGTCAGCTCCAGGCTACGCATGGCCTCGTACGCGCGCGGCGTATCGGGCACGGCGTGGATGAAGTTGCCGCCCAGGCCGATGAACACTTTGGCGCTGCCATCCAGCATCGCCTCGATCGACTCGACCACGTGATGGCCGTGCTCGCGCGGCGGATCGAAGCCGAACACCTGCTGCACGCGGTCCAGGTAGGCCGGTTTGGGCTTCTCGTCGATGCCGACGGTGCGGTCGCCCTGCACATTGGAATGCCCGCGGATCGGCCCGATGCCGGCGCCGGGCTTGCCAAAATTGCCGCGCAGCATCAGCAGGTTGGCCACCTGCTGCAGCAGGCGCGAGCCGTACTGGTGCTGGGTCAGGCCCATGCCGTAGCAGATCACGGTGGCCTTGGAACGGATGTAGATCTCCGCACACCGACGGATCTGCGCCTGCGAAATGCCGGACACCTGCACGATCTGGCCCCAGTCCTGCGCCAGCACGTCCTCGCGCAGCGCCTCCAGGCCCACGGTGTGTTCGGCCAGGAAGTCGTGGTCGAGCACGCGCTCGCCCTGCGCTTCGCGCTCGAACATCACCTTCATCATGCCCTTGATCAGGGCCAGGTCGCCGCCGATGCGGATGTGCACGAACTCGCTGGTGATCTCGGTCGAACCGAACGTGGCCATCTGCACCACGTCCTGCGGCTCGGCGAAGCGGATCAATGCGCGCTCGGGCATCGGGTTCACCGCCACGATCGGAATGCCGCGTTTGCGCGCTTCAACCAGGTTGCTCATCATCCGCGGCGAATTGGTGCCGGTGTTCTGGCCGATCACGAAGATCGCCTCGGCATGCTCGAAATCCTGCAGCACGATGGTGCCCTTGCCCACCCCGATGGCCGGCGGCAGGCCACGGCTGGTCGGTTCGTGGCACATGTTCGAGCAGTCCGGGAAGTTGTTGGTGCCGAACTCGCGCACGAAGATCGAGTACAGGAACGCGGCTTCGTTGGGCGTGCGACCGGAGGTGTAGAACTCTGCCTGGTGTGGGCTGTCCAGCGCCTGCAGGTGGCGGCCGATCAGCGCGAAGGCATCGTCCCAGCTGCACGGCACGTAATGGTCGGTCGCCGCGTCGTAGCGCATCGGCTCGGTCAGCCGGCCCTGCATCTCCAGCCAGTAGTCGGTCTGCGCCATCAGTTCGGTGACCGTGTGCCGGGCAAACAGCTCGCGGCCGGCACGGAACTGGGTGGCTTCCCAGGCCAGTGCCTTTGCGCCGTTCTCGCAGAACTCCAGCTTCCTTCGTTCGTCAGCATCGGGGAACGCGCAGCTGGGGCACTTGAAGCCGCCGGGCTGGTTCATTGCCAGCAACGCCTTCGACCCCTTGCCGATCACGCTCTGCTGCAGCAGCACCTTGGCGGTGGCGCCGGCGGCACCCCAGCCACCGGCCGGCTGGTTGTAGGGCTTGTAACGCGGCGGTTTCTGCTCGGGCATGTTCGGGAACCTGGCGGGAGGAACGCAGCAACGATCGCAACAACGCAGTCCGGCGGCGCTTTCGATCGCGCGGCCAGCCCCACAGTCAAGCACGGCCTATGCGGCTTCGCCAGTGCGTCAACGCCTTTTCAACGCAGCCTGCCATGACAACGGTTACACCTGCGTCAGCGCGTGGCCACTGCGCTATTCTCGAGGCCGTGGGTGGTCCACCACCTGCGTATTTCCCTTGCCCGGACGCGCTGCATGCCTGATTCGACCCCACCGCACACCCCGCCTGCCGGCACGGCCCAGCGCCCGTTGCTGCGCTGGCGCAGCGAGGGGCACCAGCCGCAGGTCGACGTGGTGGCCGAAGAAGTGCCGGTGGCGCTGCGTTACAACGGCGCTGCCTTCGCGGTGATGATGGCCACCCCGTGTGACCTGGAAGATTTCGCACTCGGTTTTTCACTCAGCGAAGGGCTGATCGACACTCCCTCGCAGCTGCTGTCGATCGACATCCGTCCGCAGCTGGAAGGCATCGAACTACAGATGACCGTGGCCGACGAGGCGCCCGGCGCCGACCTGGACCCGGCCAATGGGCGCCTGCTGCCTGGCCGTGGTGGCTGTGGTCTGTGTGGCACGCGCCAGCTGGAAGAAGTACTGCGCCCATTGCCGCAGATCCGCGAGCGACGCAGTTACCCGCCCGCCGCCTTGCTGCGGGCGTTGGCCACCTTGGCGCAGCACCAGCCGATGAATGCGGTGAGCGGCTCCACCCACGCCGCGGCCTGGGCCGATGCCAGCGGGCGGATCGGCTGGGTGCGCGAGGACGTCGGTCGCCACAATGCGCTGGACAAGCTGATCGGCGCGCTGCACCACAACGAACATGCCATTGAAGGCGGCCTGCTGGTGATTTCCAGCCGCGCCAGCTACGAAATGGTCAGCAAGGCGGTGCGCGCCGGCGCCAGCGTGCTGGCTGCTGTCTCGGCACCGACCGCGCTGGCGATCGACCTGGCCCGCAGTGCAGGCCTGTGCCTGGTCGGGTTCGCGCGCGAAAGCGGGTTCAATGTGTATACCCATCCCGAACGGCTTCGGCCGGACGACAGCCACGACAGCTGAGAACGGCCGGGAGCAACGCGCCCCCGGCCTGATGCACCTCAGCGCAGCGCCACCTTCGGGAAATCCACCGGCACGTCGAACGCGACGTTGACGTAGTTGGTGAACAGGTTGAGCGCCACATGGGCGAGGATCTCCACGATCTGCTCATCGTCGAAGCCGGCTGCACGCAGCGCCTGCACATCGCCGTCGGTGATCTGTGCACGCTGCTCGACCACCTTCAGCGCAAAGTCCAGGGCTGCCGAGGTGGCCGGATCGCTGGACTGGCCGATCTGCGCGGCGGCCATCTGCTCGCCGCTGGCACCGGCCTTGCGGCCCAGAGCAGTGTGCGCGGCCAGGCAATACTCGCAGGCATTGCGGTTGGCGATGGCCACGGCGATCTGCTCGCCCAGCAGCGGCGACAGGCGACCGCCGCCCAGCGCGCCGAACGAACCCCACATGCTCTGCAGCGCGGCCGGCGAGTTGGCCACGGCGCGGAACATGGCCGGGGTGGCGCCGAACGCGGCGTGGACCTGGCCCAGCAAGGCCTGGCGGTCGGCGGTGGTGGTGGCGGCATCGATGAGGGGGACACGGGACATGGTGGATCTCCTTGGGAAAGCGCCCGGGATTGGACGACCCGCTCATCCTAGGTAGACTTTCTGGACGCATCAGGAACAATCAACCGCACCTATTGTCCATTCGTCCATGAGCATTCCCCTCGACGCTCCCGCGCCCGATCGTCTCTCCGCCCTGCTGGAACGCTTCCGGGTGCAGGCCGCGCTGTTCCACAGCGGTCCGCTGTGCGGGCGCCATGTCTTCGAGCCGCAGCCCGGTCGTGCGTTCCTGCACATCCTGCGCCAGGGTGAAATGGAAGTCCGTCATCCCGACGGCGATATCGCGCTGCCCCGGTTGAAGATCGACACACCCAGCCTGCTGCTGTATCCGCAACCGTTGCACCATGTGTTCTTCAATGCACCACTGGATGGCCCGGATTTCACCTGCGCCACCCTGGACTTCGATGGTGGCGCGCGCAACCCGATCGTGCAGTCGCTGCCGCCGGTGATGGTGGTGCCGCTGGCCGCGATCAGCGAGCTGGATGACACCCTGCATCTGCTGTTCACCGAGGCCGACCGCCAGCGCTGCGGTTCGCGGCTGCTGACCAACCGCCTGTTCGAGGTGGCGCTGATCCAGATCCTGCGCTGGGTGGTCGACCATCCGGATGCGGCGGGCGTCAGCCATGGGCTGATGCGTGGGCTGTCCGACGCGCGGCTGGCACGCACGCTGGTGGCAATCCACCACGCGCCGCAGGACGAATGGACGCTGCCACGCATGGCGTCGACTGCGGGCATGTCGCGCAGTGCCTTCGCGGCGGTGTTCAAGGAAGTGATGCAGGCTACGCCGGCCAGCTATCTGCTGGATTGGCGGTTGAGCCTGGCCTGCGCGCAGCTGCGTGCGGGCGTGGCGGTCAAGCAGGTGGCGATCGAGGTCGGGTTTGCCGATACCGCATCGTTGTCGAAGGCGTTCCGCAAGCGGTTGGGTGCTTCGCCGCGAGCGTGGTTGGCAGCGACCGCAGCGCAGGCCGGGTAGAGCCGACCGCGGGTCGACTCTCGCGCGATGCGTGGGATTTTCGTTAGCAGCCGACCCGCGGTCGGCTCTACCAAGAGCGATATCCGTGCGTCGGTCGACGGCTCAGTTGGATGCCCCATCGGGCTTCGCCAGCAGCCCGGCGATCCGTTCGGCCACCTGGCCGCGCACGCTTTCATCCAGCTGCCCTTCGTACATCGCCTCGTAGATCCACAGGCCATCGGCGGCCAGCCGCGCCACGAAATTGTCGAGCGCGGCCGGGTCATCCTGCCCGGCCGACGGCGGCAAGGGTGCCCAGCGTCGCACTGCCGGACCCCACGGGCGCTCGTCGGCATCCGGGTCGGCCGATTCCAGCATGAACATCAGTTCGGCGCGCGTGGCGCTCTGCGCGGATACGCGCACGAAGGTCTGGTAGCGCTCCAGTGCCGAGGCTTCCTCCGCCCGCTTGCCCAGCAGCGATTCCATCGACGCCTCCCAGGCCTGCACCAGGTGCTCGTCGATACCGCGCAGCAGCGCCTCGCGCGACGGGAAGTGGTACAGCAGGCCGCCGCGGGTCAGCTTGGCCTCGGCCGCCACCGACTCGAAGGTCACCGCGCGCACGCCGTCACGATTGATCACGTTGACGGCGGCGTCGAGGATCCGGTCGCGCTTGCTGGTTCTCATGGCGTCATTTTACGCGATCGGCCGCGCCCTCGCGGCTGCCGACGCGGCCACGCAGCAGGCGCGCGATGATCGTCGCGCCGACCACCAGCATCACCGTGATCACCAGCAGCACGATCTGGTAGCCGCGGTCATACGCGGCCGTGGCCAGGGCGAACCACTCGCCCTGCCCGCTTTCGCGTGCCACGTGCAGCGCCTGGGTGAAGCCTTCGCGGGCACGCTCGGGCATGTCGGCCGAGACCGGCAGGAAGGCGCCATACATCGCCGCGCTCAAGCTGCCCAGCATCGCCACCGCCAGCAGGCCACCGAATTCGTACGACACCTCTTCCACCGACGAGGCCATGCCCGCGCGGTGCGCCGGTACGTTGTTGAGGATGGCGGTGGAGGCCACCGAGATGGCCGAGCCCATGCCGAACCCGGTGACAGCCATGCCCGCCACCACCCAGCCAAGGCCGTGCGGGAAACCGAACGCCACCACGCCGACACCCAGCGCACCTGCGGCCAGGCCGCCGCAGATCAACGGGCGCAGGCCGACCCGGTGCAGGATGCTGCCGCCCAGCAGCGCACTGGGCAGGCTGCCCAGCGCCGCCACCGACACCAGCAGGCCCGCCTGCAGCGGGGTAAAGCCCGCCACCAGCTGGAAGCGCTGGGTGGTGACCAGCTGCAGCCCGGCCATGGCGAACAGGGTGAACACCGCCGACAGCGTGCCGGCCAGGAACGCCGGATTGCGGAAGATCGCAAAGTCCAGCAGCGGGTACGGCAGCTGTCGCTGGCGGCGTGCGAACGCCACACCCGCAATGACCGCCAACAGCAGCGCGCCCGCGCCCAGTGCATACGACGGCGGCGTGGCGATCAGCGACTTGATTGCCAGCACCAGGCCGGACAGTGCGGCCAGTGCCAGCAGCGAGGACACCATGTCCCAGGGGCGCGAGGTGTCGCGCTGGCCCTCCGGGGCCAGCAGCAGCGTGGCGACGAAGGCCACCACCACCACCGGCACGTTGACCAGGAACACCGAGCCCCACCAGAAGTGCTGCAGCAGCCAGCCGCCGATGATCGGGCCCAGTGCCGCACCGACGATGGCCACCGAACCCCAGATCGCAATGGCGATGTTGCGCTCGCGCTCTTCGTGGAAGCTCAGGCCGATCAACGCCAGCGTCGCCGGCATCATCGCCGCCGCACCGACTGCCAGGAACGCACGTGCGGCGATCAGCTGCGCCGCTGTACCGGCGAACGCCGCTGCCAGCGAGGCGATACCGAACACCACCAGTCCGATCAGGAACATGCGGCGGTGGCCGATGCGGTCGCCGAGCGTGCCGGCACCGAGCAGCAGGCCGGCCATCACCAGCGGATAGGCGTTGATGATCCACAGCGCCTGCCCGGCACTGGCCGAGAGTTCCTCGGTCAGGGTGGGCAGTGCGGTGTAGAGCACGGAGTTGTCGAGCGTGACCAGCAGCAGGCCGGCGGCGACGGTGAACAACAGCGCCCAGCGACGGGCACGCGACAGGGCCGGAGCACCGGCCAAAGGCTGGGACAAAGCCATGGGGGAACCTGGTGGGGATGAAGTACGGCCATAACTATACAGGATGTCCTGTATAGTTATGGGACAGCACCACCCGTTCAGATTGGGGCCCGGGCAATGTTCATGTTGCCGTGCCCCTCACGCCGGGTCGTGGCCGGCATCAGGGGATCATCACCGGCAGTCTTCCGGCAGCGCGGCAATCGCCGACACCACCGCACTCTGCATGCCCTGCCCCACGGCCATGTCCAGTTCCCCGCCCGTTCCCCCATGCTGGCGCCGCAGTTCGTCCTCGCACAATCTGCGCACCCGCGAGCGCGCGTTCGCGCGCAGGCTGCTGCAACGCCAATCGGTGCCGCCCAACGGCAGCACCGAATACACCACGCTGTTGCAGGCGTTGCTGGCACGCTGCTGCAGCGACAGGCCGCCGAAGTCCCGCGGCTCGCTGCTGCGCTGCGGGTCGAAGTAACTGTCCGGGAAGGTGCGCGCGTACTGCTCGATGTCCACCTGCATGCTGCGCCCACCGGCCAACGGCATCTGCAGCGGCTGGCCGCAGCGCGTGGCATCGGCGCGATGCTGGATGTACTGGTAGATCGGCCGGTCCAGTGATGGATCCTGCTGGGTCACCGCGCTGACCGCCGCCAGCACCGGCAGCGATGCACGATTGGCCATGCGCGCCAGCAGCCCCGCCTGCGCCGGCTGGCAGCGGTCGCGCAGGGTCGCCGCCAGCAGGAACAGCACGTCGTTGCGAAAGGGATGGTCATCGGCCAGGCGCTGTTCGATGCGCTGGCGGGCATCGGCCGCAGGTGCCGGAAATGCGATGGCGGGTGGCGCGATGGGTGCAGCTTGCCGCTGCCACCACACCAGCAGCGTCACAGCCAACAGCAAGGCTGCTGCAACGATGATCCAGCGCGCACGCATCAGTTGTGGAGCGCCGTCAGTGTCGCCGCTGCGGCATCGTAGGATGCGCTGGCGATATCCGCATCGAAGCGCTTCACCTGCAGGCGGCCGGCAAGCCGGTACGGATCCCAGAGGTCGCCCAGTGCGATCGGCGTGGCCAGGGTCACATGGATGATCTGGTTCGGTGGTGGCGGCGGCACATGGATGCACGCGCCGTAGAACGGCACGAACAGCAGCTCATCGACCAGGCCGGCATCGTTGGTGCCCAGCGGCACCACGTAACCATCCAGATCCACTGCACGACCGTCGACAGCGTCGACCACGCGCGAGGAGCCGAACTGCTTGGCGCGGTCCGGGCTGGAGTGGTCGATCTCCTGCCCCGGTGGCGTGCCCGAGCCGGTGTCGTCGATCAGCCCGCCCACCCCGTCCATGCCGTTGCGTAAGAGGCCGATCTGCGGTGGCGGGCGCTGATAGGTCACTTCATCGGGCCGCAGCGCATCCCAACGGTCGATGGGTGCTTCAGCCGTGACGGGTTGTGCCGGCGCGGGGGCCGGTGCAGCGGCGACGGTCGTGGCGTCCCCGCCTGCCTGCGTGCACCCCAGCAAGCCCAGGCAGCACGCCACTCCCATCAGGACATTACGGTTCATACGGCCTCAGCTGAGCATCGCGCATGGTGTAGGCCGAACCGGCCAGGTCGTCATCCAACCGTTCGGCGCGCAGGGTGCCGGCCAGGAAGAACGGCGAATACATGTCCGGCATCGCGATCGGGCGCGGCAGCACCACGTGCACGATCTGGTTCGGCGGCGGTGGTGGCACGTGGATGCAGGCGCCGTAGTACGGCACGAACAGGAATTCGGTCAGGCGCCCGTCCTGCGCGTTGGCCAGTGGTACCACGTAGCCCGGCAGGCGCACCGGCCGCTGCAGTACCGTGTCCACCGTGCGGAAGGTGCCGAACTGCGGCATGCGCCGGTTGCCGTTGTGTTCTACCTCCGGGCCCTCGCCCCGCTCCAGCGCGACCAGCTCGTCCTTCGGCATCATCTGCAGCCAATCCAGCTCCTGCTCTGTGGCGCCTGCAGGGCTATCGGGTTCAACCACCGGCGATGGCGGCAGGGCCTGCACGCCGGTATCCACCGGCCGCTCGCAGGCGGCCAGGACCATAAGCATCGGCAACATCGGCAGCCAGCGCATGCTCAGCCTCCCGGTGAAAGGCCATCGGCCAAGGTGCGCCGGTAAGCAAGCAACGCCGGCACCAGCCCGGCCGCCGCGCTGATCGCCAGCACGCCCGCCACCCACGCCAGTTCGCGGCCATCCGGCCACACATGGGTGATCGACAGACCGAAGGTCGCCAGCACCCATCCACGCCCGGCCACGCTGGCGGCCACCAGCAGCGCCAGTGCCAGCAGGCAGGCCACGGCACTGGTCGCCACCGCTTCCACCACCAGCAGGCCGGCGATGTAACCCGGCCGCGCGCCGGTCGCACGCAGGATTGCCATCTCGCGCCGCCGCTCCTGCAACGTCGAGACCAGCAGCGCCACCAGCGAAACCATGCCCAGCAGCACCACCATCGCGCTGATCAGCTGCAGTGCCCGCTCGGCCGTGCCCAGTGACTGCCACAGCTGCTGCAGGGTCACGCCGGGCAGGATCGCCAGCATCGCCTCCTCGGGATACTCGTTGATCCTGCGCTGCACCGAGAAGGTGGCGATGCGCGAGTTCAGGCCGAGCATGAACGCGGTGATGCTGGTCGGGGTCAGATCGAGGTGGCGCGCCTGCTCGGCACTGACGCTCTGGCTGCGCAGCTGCACGCCCGATCGCCAGTCGACATGGATCGCCTCGATGGCCGGCAGCGAGACCAGCAGCGACGAATCCACCGGCGTACCGGTGCGCTGCAGGATGCCCGCAACGCGGAACGGCTTGTCGGCATGCGTGGCGAGCGTGACCGCGCCGGTGCCGTGCGCCAGCACGATCTCGTCACCGAGGGCGACCTTCTGCGCACGTGCCACCTCTGCGCCGATCACCACGTCGTACAGATCGTCGAACGGCCGCCCCTGTGCAAAGGCCAGCTCGTGGCCGGAACCATAGCGATAGTGTTCGAAGTAGCCGCCAGTGGTACCCACTACCCGGTAGCCGCGCCAGGAATCGCCCAGCGACAACGGCACCGCCCACTTCACCTGCGGCAAAGCGGACAGCGCCTGGTAGGACTGCCAGGACACGTTGTTGGTCGGGTCGCCGATATGGAACACCGAGTACAGCAGCAGGTTCACCGGTCCCGAGCGCGCACCGACAATCAGGTCGGTACCCGATACGGTGCTGGCGAACCCCTCGTGCGCCTGCGTGCGCACGCGTTCAACACCCAGCAGCAGGACCATGCTGAGGGTAATCACCAGTACGGTGAGGCTGACGCTCAACGCGCGGCTGCGCAGGCTGGCCCAGGCAAGCTCAAGCATGGCCGGCACCTGCCTGGTTGATCTCGGACAGTGAAATGGTGCGATCGAACAACGGCTGCAGGCTGTCGTCATGGCTGACCACCAGTACCGCGGTGCCGGCCGCCTCGCACTGCGTGGACATCAGCTTGAGGAAGGCGGTCGCTGCTTCGCGATCGAGCGCCGAGGTGGGCTCATCGGCCAGCAGCAACGCCGGACGGCCGATCAGGGCGCGTGCTGCCGCCACGCGTTGTTGCTGGCCAACACTGAGCGTACCCGCGCGCCGCGACATCAGCTCGGGATTGAGCTGCAGGGCCTGCAGCAGGCGGGCGATCTCGGCATCCAGCGGCCCACTGATGCGCGCGCTGCGCAGGCGCGAAAAGCGCAGGCCCAGCGCGATGTTGTCGCGCACGCTGAGGAACGGCAGCAGATTGAACTGCTGGAAGATCACGCCCAGGTGGTCGGCACGGAATCGATCCCGTGCGGCCCCGCGCATTGCCTGCAGCGCGTGGCCGGCGACCTCGACACGGCCCTTGCCGGGCAGCAGCACACCGGCCAACAGGCCCAGCAGCGTACTTTTGCCACCGCCGCTGATTCCGCGCAGCAACACGCTGCTGCCCTGCTCGACCCACAACCGCGGGATATCCAGCACCAGCTGCATGCCGTATCCGAACTGCACGTCTTCCAGCGAGATCACCGGTGCCGCGCTCACGGTGCCAGCACCACGCGCAGATTGTTGGGCGTGAGCACGCTGCGATCCTGGCCGTTGGCGGTTGCACTGTTGACGATGACTTCGTGCAGGCCCGGGAACAGTATGGGCAGGCGCACGACGATGGCGCGCAGCTCAGCCGGTTTCGCGCAGTGGTACTGCAGCGTTGCGCTGAAACCTGCGTGCCGGTGCTGTCCCGGCGGCGGCGCGGCGGCCGTCGCGTCGAAGCCCTCTGCATCGGCTTTACCGGTGGCCAGACGGCACCCTGCAGCGGTGGGCAAGGTGACCCAGCTGCCGCCCTTCAGCAACGAGGTCGCCCGTGCCAGCGCGGCCTGCTCGGCTGCATTGGCCGGCGGTCGCTCGTAATCAAGGATGCCGATGCCGGGGGCCTGAAGGGCGAATTCCAGCGTTTGCTGGTCCAGTGCAACGTCCACGGTCGCCTGGCCATGAACGTGCGGTGCGTGCTGGCGCATGTCATGGGCCTGTGCGGTGCTGGCAGCCAGCAGCAGGAAAAGAGCAGCAGGACGCTTCATGGGGGAGTCTCCAATTGTTACTATGTAACATTATGGACCACATCCCCACGACGCCCGCAAGGGCCCCGGCCCAGCCGCCAACTTCGGCACGCTGGCACCCCCGTTTCGATCTTGCCGGTGCCTGGTTGTCCCTGGCCTGCGCCGCCCATTGCATCGCCCTGCCCCTGCTGCTGGCGTTCGTGCCGGCAGCGATGATGGCGCTGCGCTCGTTCCAGCACCCCGGCCATGGCGCGATGACGTTGCTGTTGATGATGTCGCGCTGGGAATGGCTGTTCGCGCTGCTGGCCTCGTCGCTGGCATTGGCGAGTACCTCGGCCGGGGTGCACCGGCATGGGCGCTGGCGGCCCGTGCAGTTGGCCTGCGCCGGCGCGATCCTGCTGCTGTCCGCCTCGCTCTACCTGCCGCTGAAGGACTCGCTGCTCTGGCACGGTGCAGCGACGGCCAGTGGTGGCGTGCTGCTGGCCTGTGCGCACATCGGCAACCGGCGCGCATTGCGCCGGCGCCCCACGATGCCGGCCAGTGGCCGGCACGGCGTTGGTCAGAAGCGATAGCCCACTTCCGCCCCGAAAATCCGCGGGCTGTCGACCGGGCCGTAGTAGTTGCCGTCGCGACCGAATGCCAGGTTGTCGAAGATCAGGCCATTGATGCGACGCCTGTTGGTGAGGTTCTGCACGAACACCCGCGCGCTCCACGGCCCGGCCTCATAACCCAGCTGCGCACCCAGCACGGCGACGGCCGGCTGGAAGGCACGGTTGCGTTCATCCAGCGCGCTGGAGCCGGTGAACTGCGATTCCAGCCGTGCGTAAAGTCCAGACTCGAACTGGTAGCGTGCGGCCAGGTAGCCGGTGTAATGCGGGGTCAGCTTGACCCGCTTGCCATCCAGATTCTGGTCCACGCTGACCCACAGCTTGGTGTACTTCGCATCGACGTAGCCCACATTCGCCATCAGCGTGAAGCCAGGCACTACTTCGAACACACCCTCCAGTTCTGCACCCCGTGACCGGATCGAGGCGTCCGATCCCACGTAGTCCGACGAAATCGGGCGACCGTTGCCATCGGTGGCCACCTGGATCTCCTGCCAGTTGTCCGAGGTGATGTGGAACACCGCCCCACCGATATGACCACGGCCGCCGCCCAGATTCATCTTGAAGCCAAGCTCGTGGCTCCACATACGTTCGGATTCGTAGCGCAGCACCTTGTCGTTGACCACATCGCTCTGCGCTGCGGCCAGATTGAAGCCGCCCGGGATGTAGCCCTTGGCTGAAGCGGCATAGAAGGACAGGTCGTCGGTGGCGTCGTAGCGCAGCGACACCCGCGGCAGCGTGGCCGTGAAGGTATGCGCCAGCGCGGCGTCGCGGTACAGCACGCGGCCACCGGCGCCCAGGTCCAGCGCACCGGCACGCTGCTCGGTGGAACGCCGCGCCTGCTCATGGCGCAGGCCGGCGCTGGCGGTCAGCCTGGGCAGCGCGGGGAAGGTGTAGCTGGCGGTGGCGAACACGCTGTAGTCCTCGCCCTTGGAGGTCTGCCGCGGTGCCAGGTTGTAGCTGTCCAGCCCATGCAGCGCAGGGCCGACGAACGTCCCCAGGATCGAATCCTTGCTGTTGCGATAGGTGGACACACCGGCCATCCAGGCCAGGGCCTGGTCACTGGGCGAACTGAAGCGCGCCTCGGCCGTCCATTCCTTCTTCCTGTCGTAGATGCGGCCTGCCAGGGCCGGGCTTTGGGTCATGTCGAAGTCATAGCCGGCGGAGGTCACTTCCTCGCCGCGCCAGGAGGCGGCCACGTCCAGCGTGCCGGCCTGCAACTGCCACTGCGCGCTCAGGCCCGCAACCGACTCATCCTTTTCGGTGCGCTTCGGTGCGTCATTGATGTAGGTGAAGTCACCGGCACGACGGCCGCCATTGAGCGAGGTACCGTAGGTGCGGTTGTAGAGGCTGGTATCCAGCGGCAGGTATTCATACTCGAACATGCCGGGCGCGCGTGTGCGCAGGTGGTAGGCGAGCGCGTTCACCGAGACATAGTCGCTTGGCCGCCAGCGCAGCTTGCCCTGCAGATAGCCTTCGCCCACCCTGCCGCGTGCACCGGAGGGCGTGAGGTTCTTCAGGTATGCATCTTCGTCCGAGCCCATGAACGCCACCGAGCCGGACAGGCTGCCCGCCGTGTCCAGCGGACCTGCCAGGAAACCATCAAGAGCGGTGCCATTACCGTTGCCAAACCAGGTGCTGCGCACATTGAGCTCGCCCTCGCGCACATCGGCCGGGCCGCGTGTGCGCACCAGCACCAGCCCCGACTCGCTGTTGGCACCGTACAGCGTGCCCTGCGGCCCGCGCAGCACTTCCACCGACTCGACCTGGTTGAGCACGGCGTTGCTCAACTCCCGGAACGGGATGCCATCGATGTAGACCGAGGCGCGGTTGACCAGGAAGGGATTGGACTCGATGCCGCGGATCGAGATGAACATGTTGCTGAGCTGCCCCATCGCATTGAACTTCACGTTGGGCGCAAGCTTGTCCAGGTCACGGAATTCGGTGACGCCGGCCTCCTTCAGCGCTTGCCGGTCGAGCACCGTCACCGACAGATCGCTCTTCAGGTACGGGGTATCGCGCTTGGAACCGGTGACCCGGACGCCGTCGAGCGTGGCCGGGTCAGCCTGCTGGGCGAGAGCGGGCATGGCAGGGATGATCAGGGATGCCGCGACAAGCGCGGCGACAGGCGTGGACGGCTTCAACGGATGAACCTCAATGGTGAAATGGCAGGCGCGCAGGCGGCGGCAGCGCGGGACAAGAGTGTTATCCTGTAACATTCACGCAGTGCCGCCACTCCATTCCTGGCAGCACTGCTCCATTTCCGGATCCGTGATGCGTGCTTTCCTGATGCGAGCCCTCGCCGACCAGCTGCTGCAGGAAACCGGACCGCAACCGCCCGCGATGGTGGCCAGCGACGATGGTGCGGTGGTGTTGCTGCGTCATCGCTTCGGGCCAAGCGAAGGCTGCATGGGCCATCCCCACCAGCTGCGCCTGGGCATGGCCATCGGTGGCGGCGGGCGTCTGCAGCAACGCAGCCATAGCGGCCTGCTGCAGGGCGTCTGGCAGCCTGGCCAGTTCAATGTGGTCCTGCCCGGTGACATCGGTACCTATGCCAGCCCCGCAGTGGACGTGCTGGGCCTGGCCATCGACACCGGCCTCCTGCAGCAGGAGGCGCACCGGCTGCATGACCTGCAACCGCTGGCGGTGCGCCTGCAGCGCGACCCGGTGGTCACCTCGGTGCTGCAGGCGTTGTGGTGCAGCGCGCAGGCCGATGCCTGCCTTCCCGGATTTCTCGAGCACGGCGCACGCGTGCTGCTGCACCGCCTGCGACAGCTTGCCGGGCTCGGGCACGCGACGCCGCCGAGGGCCACTGCGCTGTCCGTGCGGCAACTCCAGTACCTGCAGGAGTACATCGACGCGCAGTACGGCCAGCCGCTGGCGGTTGCGCAGCTGGCGGCAGCGCTGCAGATGGACCCATCGACGTTCAGCCGTGCGCTGCGTGCCACCACCGGGCTGCCACCCTATGCGTTCCTGACCCGGCGCCGCATGCAGTGGGCGTGCGCGCAGCTTGCGCAGGGACGCAGCGTCACCGACGTCGCACTGGCCTGCGGCTACGCCAACCCCAGCAAGTTCAGCGCGGCCTTCCGGCGTGTAGCCGGCTGCTCACCGTCCGCGTGGGCCGCGCAGCACCGCAGCCCGCGGTAGCGCCGGCCCTGCCCGTCCAGCGCTGGCGACTCACTCGTCGAACGGGCGCTGCCCCAGCGTCTGCGTCACGTGGTCGACGAAACAGGTAATGCGCGCGGCCAACGCGGTGTTGCGGTAGTACACCGCGTTGATCGGCTGTCGGACGTCCTGCGTCTGCCTGGCGAACAGCTGCACCAGGCGACCGTCACGCCGGTCCTGGCGGGTCAGGAAATCGGACAGGCAGGCGATGCCCAGCCCGGCCACCGCCATCTGCCGCAGCGTCTCACCGCTGGACGAAGCGATGGCCGGCTCGATCACGAACGGCCCGCCATCGTCATCGTGCAGCGGCCACTCGTTCAATGAACTGGGCTGGGTGAAGCCGAGCAGGTCATGCGTGCGCAGCTGCTCCACGCGCGTGGGCGTGCCGTGCCGGCGCAGGTACTCGGGGCTGGCCACCACGCGGATGCGGCTGTGGCCGATCGGCCGCGCATGCAGGGTGGAATCGCGCAGCACGCCGATGCGGAACGCCACGTCGGTGCGCTTCTCGATCAGGTCGGTGATGCCCTCGTTGGAATTCAGCTCCAGCTCCACCTGCGGGTAGCGCGCGCGGAAGCCTTCCAGCAGCGGCACGATCACGTGCAGCATGAACGGCGTAGCCGCATCCACGCGCAGGCGCCCGACCGGTTGCAGGCGGCGCGCGGCCATCTGTTCCTCGGCCTCGTCGACCGTGGCCAGGATCGTGCGCGCGTACTCCAGGAACGCGGCGCCTTCCTCGGTCAGTTCCAGCCGTCGCGTGGTCCGCCGCAGCAGCGTGGTCTGCAGCTTGTCCTCCAGCCGCGCCAGGGTGCGGCTGGTGGCCGAGATGGTCAGCTCCAGCCCTTCGGCCGCTGCAGTGATCGAGCCACTGTCGACCACCGCCACGAAAGCCTTCAACTCATCCAGGGTGGTTTTCATTGTTTACCTCGGCGCAAAAGCATTTCCCGTATACACAGCTTAATCAACAAATGTAAAGCGCCCACACTTCGCCCAGTCCCGAGCCCACCGGCTCCCAACGAAGTCCCTGGAGTCCACCATGAGCGTTCCTTCCTTTGGCGTCGGCACTTTCCGCCTGACCGGCCAGACCGTCATCGACTCGGTACGCAACGCCCTCGAGGTCGGCTACCGTGCGATCGACACCGCGCAGATCTACGGCAACGAAGCCGAGGTCGGCCAGGCCATCGCCGAATCCGGCGTGCCGCGCGACCAGCTGTTCCTGACCACCAAGATCTGGGTGGACAACCATGCCGCCGGCAAGCTGATTCCGAGCCTGCGCGACAGCCTGGCCAAGCTGCGCACCGACCATGTGGACCTGTTGCTGATCCACTGGCCGGCGCCGGGCAATGGCGTTGAACTGCGCGAATACATGACCGCGCTGGCCGAAGCCAAGGCGCAGGGCCTGACCCGCCAGATCGGTGTGTCCAACTTCAATATCGCGCTGACCCGACAGGCCATCGAGGTGGTTGGTGCCGGTCAGATCGCCACCAACCAGATCGAACTGAGCCCCTACCTGCAGAACCCGGCACTGACCGCTTTCCTGCACGACCAGGGCATCACCGTCACCTCCTACATGACCCTGGCCTACGGCAAGGTGCTGAAGGACCCGGTGCTGGCCGCCATCGCCGGCAAGCACCAGGCCACCGTGGCCCAGGTCGCGCTGGCATGGGCGCTGCAGCGCGGTTACTCGGTCATTCCGTCGTCGACCAAGCGCGAGAACCTGGCCAGCAACCTGCTTGCCCAGGACCTGCGCCTGGATGCCGATGACATGGCCGCGATCGCCGCGCTTGAGCGCAACGGCCGCGAAGTCGATCCGCCGGGCCTGGCCCCGGCCTGGGACTGAGGCGCAACGCCATGGTCAGTGCGTTGGCGCGGCTGCAGGCCGGTGGTTTCAGCATCGGCATCGAAGCACCGCTGGACAATGACTGGACGCCGATGGGCGAACAGGCACGACGCGCCGCGCGGCGCCTGCCCGGCGAACCGGACCTGCAACGCCATGCGGAACTGGCACGGTTGGCCGACCGCCTGGGCTTCCGTGCGCTGTGGGTACGCGACGTGCCGGTGTACGACCCGGCCTTCGGCGATGCGGCGCAGGTATTCGAGGTATTCAGTTACCTCGGCTACCTGGCTGGTATCACCGAGCACATCCTGCTGGGTACCGGTGCGGTGGTGCTGCCGATCCGCGAGCCGTTGCTGACCTTGAAGTCGGCGCGCAGCGTGCAGCGGCTGAGCGGTGACCGCCTGCTGCTGGGCGTGGCCAGTGGCGACCGCCCGGTGGAGTACCCGTTGTTCGGCCGCGACTTCGACAGCCGTGGCAGCCGCTTCCGCGAGCAGGTCGCACTGCTGCGCGAAGGCGCCGCCGCGCACCTGCCGCAGGGCTTGGACGTGCTGCCTGCGGACGGCCCGGCCGTGCCGCTGTTCGTGGCCGGCCTGGCCCAGCAGCAACCGGCGTGGATCGGCCAGCACATGGACGGCTGCCTGGCCTACCCGGGCACGCCGCAGGACCATGCACAACGCGTGGCGGCCTGGCGCGCCGTGGCCGGCAACAAGCCGTATGCCAGCTTCATCCACCTGGACCTGGTGGCCGATGCCGATGCCCCCCTGCAGCGCTGGCGCTTCGGTCTGCGCGGCGGCCGCAACGCCCTGCTGGCCGAGCTGCACGCCATGCGGGCGGCCGGTGTCGACCACATCGGCCTGCAGTTCCGCCGCAACGAACGGCCGTTGGCCGAGACCTTCCACGAAATCGCCGAGTACGTGCTGCCGCACTTCCCGGCCCATGCCGGCGCGGCCGCGTCGCATGCCCCGCTTGCCGCCCCCGCGACGGCCTGACAGTTACCGGAGCTTTGCCATGAAAATGAAGACCCTGGCCGCGCTTGCGCTGGCCACCCTGCCGCTGTCCTTCCAGGCCACCGCCGAGGACTGGTATCCCTCGGCCTACGGTGCCAATGACGAGATCGGCGCGGCCAACCTGCTGACCGCAGACGTGGTCAAGCACGCAGTTTCGCTGGTCAGGACCGGCAAGACCTATCCGCTGGCGGTGCCGGTGGACAAGAACCTGCCCGCGTTCCGCCACCGCAGCTTCCGCCTGCACAACGTGCAGGTCGGCCAGCAGGCCGGCAAGTCGCTGGGCCCCAACAGGTTCACCTTCAACGATGAACTGGTGAACGCTTGGACCGGCGTTGGCACCCAGCTCAACGGCATCGGCCATATCGGCATCGACAACGTCTACTACAACGGCAACAAGGCCGCCGACTTCGTCACCGTGGACGGTGTGCGCAAGCTCGGCGTCGAGAAAGTGCCGCCGATGGTCACCCGCGGCGTCGTGCTGGACATGATCGCGTACTACGGCAAGGCGATCGTGCCCGGCGGTACCGAGTTCACCGTGGCCGACATCCAGGCCGTGCTGAAGAAGCAGGGCCTGAGCCTGCGCAAGGGCGACGTGGTGCTGTTCAACACCGGTTGGCTGGAACTGATCGGCAAGGACGACAAACAGTTCCTGGAAGTGGAACCGGGCATCGGCATGGAGGCCGCGAAGTGGCTGGCCGACCAGGGCATCGTCGCCTTCGGTGGCGACACCTGGGCCTCGGAGGTCTACCCGAACCCGAACGGTGCCGAAGAGTTCCCGATCAACCAGTACATGCTGGCCAAGCGCGGCATCTACAACCTGGAGCTGATCGACAGCCGCGCGCTGGTGCGCGACAAGGCCTGGGAGTTCCTGTTCGTGCTCGGCCAGCCGCTGTACGTCGGCTCGACCCAGGTGAACATCAACCCGGTGGCGATCCGATGACCACGACCGCTGACCTTCCCGAATTCGCCGGCCGCCGCTTCCGCGTCAGCTATGACGGACTGGCCGCCGACAATGTCTACAGCGCCGATGGCCGCCACGTGCAGTACGCCATCGTCTCCGGCGCCTACGCCGGTGCGCGGGGTGAAGCCGCCTGTGAGTGGCACAGGATCAGCGACGGGGTCTATGCCATTTCGTGGCAGGAAGCCGATGGCGCTACGGTCGTGCATGTCGATGATTTCGTCGGCGGGCGTTCGCTGGCCTGGTTCACCGCCACCGATGGCAGCTTCCATCGCATGCAGGGGCCGCTGGCAGCGCTGTGATGCCGGCCGGCACCACCAGCCCATGCGGCGTCTCAGGAACGTCGTTCCTGGTCGAACACCCCGGCCACCCAGTCGATGAACACCCGTAACCGTGGCGATGGGGTGCGGTTGCGTGGGTAGACCAGGCTCAACGGGCTTGGCGTCGGCGGCGCCTCAGGCAACAGCTCAACCAGCTGCCCGCGCGCGATGTACGGGTCCATCCGGTAGCGCGGCGCCTGGATGATGCCCAGGCCCGCCAGCGCGGCCCCGAGGAACGCATCCGCGCCGGAGACACGCACCCGCGCCGGCAGCGGCAGGTAATGCACCTGCCCACCCTGCTGGAACTCCAGCGGAATCAGCTGGCCGGTTGCGCTGGAGCGGTAGCCGACCATCTGGTGGCCGTCCTGCAGGGCATCGATGCTGCCCGGCACGCCCTTGGCCTGCAGGTAATCCGGCGAGGCCACCGTCACCTCGCGCAGCAGGGTCAGCCGTCGCGCCGCCAGATCGCTGTCGGCCAGCGTCCCCACCCTCAGCGCTGCATCCACGCCTTCGCGCAGCAGGTCGACATAGCGGTCGCCCTCGCTGACCTCCAGGTCGATCTCCGGGTAGCGCTGCAGGAAGTCCGGCAGGTGCGGAAACAGCAGGTGCCGGCCCAGCGTGCCATGCACTTCAATGCGCAATGGGCCGCGCGGCGGCACGTCACGGAACGCGGCCTCTGCATCGTCCATGTCGGCGATCAGGCGCAGGCAACGGCCATAGAAGGCCTCGCCTTCCAGCGTCGGCACCACCAGACGCGTGGTCCGGTGCAGCAGTCGCACGCCCAGCCGCTGTTCCAGCGCCTTGATTGCGTCGGTCACCGTGGCCCGCGGCAGGCCCAGGTCCTCGGAGGCACGGGTGAAGCTGCGGCGCTCGACGATACGGACGAAGGCGCGCATGGCCGTGAAGCGGTCCATTGTTCGGCTATCCGGATGATGTTGGCGGATTATGCAGGATTATCCGAAAGGACAATGTCGCGAAGATGGCCCTGCGCCACTCCGGCGTGCCCCACTGGACGCCAGCATGACCCCCTCCCCCACCTCCTCTGTCGCCCTGGTCACCGGTGGCTCCCGTGGCATCGGCGCCGCCATCTCCCGCCGGCTCGCCGCCGATGGCCACGCAGTCGCCATCAACTATGCGGGGCGCCGCGACGACGCCGAAGCGTTGGCGGCCGAACTCAACGCAGCCGGTGCGCAGGCCATCGCGTTGCAGGCCGATGTGGCAGACCCGCAGGCGGTGCGCCAGCTGTTCGAGGCCATCGAGGCCCGTTTCGGTGGTCTCGACGTGGTGGTCAACAGTGCTGGCGTGCTGCAACTGGCGTCGCTGGCCGACACCGACGACGCCCTGTTCGACAGGGTGATCGGCATCAACCTCAAGGGCGCGTTCAATGTGCTGCGCGAAAGTGCACGGCGGGTCCGCGACGGTGGCCGCCTGATCACCCTGTCCACCAGCGTGGTCGGCATCCGGCTGGAGAACTACAGCGTGTACGCGGCCAGCAAGGCGGCCGTGGAGACAATGGGCGCGATCCTCAGCAAGGAGCTGCGTGGGCGCAACATCACCGTGAACGCGGTGGCACCAGGCCCCACCGCCACCGACCTGTTCCTGGATGGCAAATCGCCCGAGCTGATCGAGCGCTTGGCGAAGTTGAACCCTCTGGAACGCCTGGGTACGCCGGATGACATCGCCGGTGCGGTAGCGTTCCTGGCCGGTGCTGACGGTGCGTGGATCAACGGCCAGGTGCTCCGCGCCAACGGCGGGATGGTGTAGATCGCGCATCCACGCATGGCCTGGATCCACCGCGCCGGTCAGCCGCCGCGGGCCTCGCGGCGGCGATGCACCCAGTAGTACAGCGTCGGCAGTACCAGCAGGGTCAGCAGCATCGCCGACAGCAGGCCGCCGATCACCACCACCGCCAGCGGCTTCTGGGTCTCTGCACCGATCGCATGCGAGGTCGCCATCGGCAGCAGCCCGAACATCGCCAGCAAAGCGGTCATCAGTACTGTACGCAGGCGCTGCAGCGAACCCTGTACCACCGATTGCAGCAGGTCCATGCCCTGCTCGCGCAGCTGGGCGAAGCGACTGAGCATCACCACCCCGTTCAGCACCGCTTGCCCGAACAATGCAATGAAGCCGATCGCCGCCGACACCGACAGCGGAATGCCGGTCAGCCACAGGGCCAGGATGCCGCCGATCATCGCCAGTGGCACGTTGGCCAGGATCAGTGCCGCACTGCTGATGTCCTTGAAGGCATCGAACAGCAGCACGAAGATGATCAGCACCGACAGCGGAATCACCCAGCCCAGCCGCTTCATGGCACGCTGCTGGTTCTCGAACTCGCCGGACCACTCCAGCCGGTAGCCTTCCGGCAGCTGCACGCTGGCGTCCACGCGCTTGCGCATGTCGGCCACCACGCTGCCCATGTCGCGCCCGGCGATGAAGATGCTCACCGCCTTCACCCGCTGTGCGTTCTCGCGCGAGATGTTGATCGCGCCGCTGGCCATTCGGAAGTCGGCCACGTCGGACAGCGTCACGGCGTGGCCATCGCCGATGCCCACCGGCACCGTGCGCAGCCGCTGCAGGTCACGATCGGCATCGTCCAGGCGCAGGGTGATCGGGAACTTGCGGTCGCCCTCCCACAGCTCGCCGACCTGGCGCCCGCCCAGTGCGGTCTCGATCACCTCGTCGATGTCGCGCACGTTCAGCCCATAGCGTGCGGCGCGGTCACGGTCGATCTCGATCTGTAGTTGCGGCAACGACCCGTCGCGATCAATGAAGGCGCTCTCCACGCCCTCCACCCCGCGAACCTGGCCCAGAATCGCCTGCGCCTGCTGGTTCAGCACGCCCAGATCCGAGCCACTGACCTTGATCACCACCTGGCCCTTGATCTGCGAGATGCTCTCCAGGATGTTGTCGCGCACCGGCTGCGAGATCGAGAACTCCGGCCCCGGAATGCGCTGCTCCAGCGTGCGCTGCAGGTCGCTCACCAGCTGCCGCTTGTCCACGCCCTTCGGCCACTCCTTCTCCGGCTTCAACGCCACCAGTGCTTCGATCTGGTTGGCGCCCTTGGCATCGGAGCCATCTTCCGGGCGCCCCAGCTTGGCCACCACCGTCGACACCTGCGGGAAGGTGCCGACCAGTTCGCGGATACGCCGCGACTGCTGCTGCGCTTCGGCCAGGCTGGTGCTGGGATCGAGCGTGGCGGTCAGCCAGATCGATCCTTCGTCCAGCTCCGGCAGGAACTCCGAACCCAGGCGGCTACCCAGTGCCAGCGTGCCGACCAGCAGCGCAACCGCGGTCAGCACCACCGCGCGCGGGCGGGCCAGCGCGTGCTCCAGGATCGGCCGGTACCAGCCGGTCAGGCGGTCCATCAGCGGGTTGCCGTCGCGCATGCGGTCACGCCGCAGCCACCAGTAGCAGAACAGCGGCACCACGGTCAGCGCCAGGATCAACGCCCCGATCAACGCCGAGGTCACCGAATAGGCCATCGGCGCGAACATGCGGCCTTCCTGGCGCTGCAGGGTGAAGATCGGAATATGCGCGGCGATGATGATCAGCATCGAGAAGAACGTTGGCCGCCCCACCTCCGATGCTGCCGACAGAATGGTCGAGAAGCGCGTCTTCCTGTCTGCCGTGGGTGGCAGCTTGGTCAGCCGCGAAACGATGTGCTCGGTGACGATCACCGCACCATCGATGATGATGCCGAAGTCCATCGCGCCCAACGAAAGCAGGTTGGCCGGCACGCCCCACAGATGCAGGCCGAGGAAGGTCGACAGCAACGCCAGCGGCATCATCGCCGCCACGATCAGCGCGGCGCGGGCGTTGTACAGGAACAGCCACAGCACCAGGAACACCAGCACCGCGCCTTCCAGAAGATTGCGGAAGACGGTTTTCAGCGTGGTCGATACCAGCCACGAGCGGTCGTAGAACGGCTCGATGCTGACCCCGGCCGGCAACTGGTTCGCCTGGATCTCGGCAATGCGCGCATGCAGGGCGTCGAGCACGTCGGACGGATTCTCGCCCTTGCGCATCAGCACCATGCCGAACACCGCATCGTCATTGTCATCCTGGCCGACCAGGCCCTGCCGGGGCAGGCCGCTATCGGCGATGCCAGCCAGGTCACGCACCAGGATCGGCGTGCCCCCGCGCTGCGCCACCACCACGTTGCCGATGTCGGCCGGCGAACGCATCAGGCCCACGCCGCGGATCAGGAACTGCTGCTGGCCGCGCTCCACGTAGCCACCACCGGCATTGGCGCTGCCCTTCTCCAGCGCCTCGGCGAATTCACCGAGGCTGATGCCGCGGTCACGCAGCTTGTCCAGGTCCGGCTTGACCTGGAAGGTGCGCGCGAAGCCGCCGAAGCTGATCACATCGGCCACGCCCGGCACGGTGCGCAGGCTGCGCTCCATCGTCCATTCCTGCACGGTGCGCAGCTGGGTCGGCGTCATGTGCGGGCCCTTGAGCACGTAGCGGTAGATCTCGCCCACCGCCGAGCTCATCGCCTCCAGCTCCGGGGTCACCCCTTCCGGCAGCGCCACGCCCTGTAGGCGCTCCAGCACCTGCTGGCGCGCGAAATAGTCATCGGCCTTGTCGTCGAAGGTCAGGATGATCATCGACAGGCCGAACTGCGTATGCGAGAACACCCGCACCGAATGCGGAATGCCGGACAGCGCCACTTCCAGCGGCATCGTCACTTCGCGTTCCACCTCTTCGGCGGCACGGCCCGGGTGCAGCGACACCACTGTCACCTGGGTGTCGGACACATCCGGGAAGGCTTCCACCGGCAGCACGCGGAACGCGGCGATGCCGGCACCGATGAACAGCAGCAGTGCCAGCATCACCATCAGCGGCTGGCGGAGGCAATAGGCAATCAGGCGATCGATCATGGGGCGGCATGCCCCGTGCCGGTGCTGGCGCCCGGTCCCGCACTGTCGACCAGCTGCTGCAGCAGCAGGCCACCTTCGACCACCACCTTGCTGCCCATCGGCAGGCCCTCTCGCACCCACAGCCGCCCGTCACCCTGCTCTTCGGCGTGCACGGCATGGCGCACGAAGCGGCCCTTGCCCTCCTCCACGAACACCACCTGTGTACCGTCGATCAGCAACACCGCGGCATCGGGCAGCGAGACACCGCCCTCGGCCGGCAACGCAACCTGAGCACGCACGTACTGGCCGGCCTTGAAGGCACGTGCATGGTTGTCCAGCTCGGCGCGCGCCTGCACCACGCGGCGCTCGCTGTCGACGAAGTCATCCACGTGCTGCAGGGTCGCCTGCAATGGCTGGCCATCGGCACCGGGCACGCTCACCTGCATGCCCGCCTTGAGGCGTCCCGCCAGGCTCTCGGGAACATCGAGCAGCAACCACAGGCGGTCCGGATCGCCGATCACCGCCAACGGCTGTTCGCTGTCGGGGCTGACCGACATGCCCGGGCTCATCCGCCGCTCCACCAGCACGCCATCGATGGGCGCGCGCAGTGGCAGGCGCTGGTCGACGTGCTGGCCGTTGCCATAGGCCCTGGCGAAGGCAGTCGCACGCGCGTGATCGGCCTGGCTGCCGGCGAAGTTGGTCTCGGCCTCGTCCAGCTCGCGGCCCGACGCCACCCCCGCCGCGTGCAGTTCGCGGGTGCGCTCCAGTTCCCTGCGCGCCTGCTGCAGCTCGGCCCGGCCTCGCACGCCCTCCGCCTGCGCCTGGCCGAACTCGGGCGAGGTGATCCAGGCGATCACCTGGCCGGCCTTCACTTTCTGCCCCGGCTGTGCCTCGATGCGCGCCACCTGCCCCGGCAGCGGCGTGTGCAGTGCGCTGGAGCGCGTCTCGTCCCAGACCACCCGGCCCGGCAGCTGCAGGCTGGCGCTGGCGCCGGCACTCACCGCTTCGGTGCGCAGCACGTCCAGCTGGCGGCTGCCGGCGGGAAACTGGATCTGGCCGGCGCTGACCTGCGGTGCATCCTCGGTATACGACGCCGGTTCGCGCCCGCAGCCGCCCAGCAGGGCCAGCGCCAGCAGGGCGGGCAGCATGGCGTGCCGCGCCCGCGGGCGATGGGCGACGATCGACTTCATCGGGATTCTCCTTCAGCAACGGATGTGGCCGCTTCCCAGCGCGCCAGGGCAATGGCATGGTCGGCACGCGCTTCGATCAGCGCGGCCTCGAAGTCGCGCCAGCTGCGGCGTGCATCCAGCAGATCGGTCAGGCTGGCGGCGCCACGGCGATAGGCCAGTTCGATGCCCTCCACCGCCTTGCGGGCAGCGTCGGACTGCAGCCCCTCGTAGTCGCTGCGGCGCTGTGCGGCGGACTGCACGCTGGCCTGCAGCTGGTCCAGCTCGGCGCGAGCTTCGCGCTGGAGTACCTGCAGCTCCAGCGCGGCGCTGTCCCGGTCGGCCTCGGCACGCTGGATCGCGCCGCGTGCGCGCGACGGCCCGCCCAGCGGAATGGTCAATGACACGCCCCAGGTAACACCGCTGATGTCGGTCGGCTCACGTTCGGCCTCCACGCCCAGCTGGATATCGCGACGACGCTCGCTGCGCGCCAGTGCCACGCCTGCGTCGGCCGCGGCCAGCCGCGAACGCGCGGCACGCAGGTCGGCGCGCTGCGTCGGATCGAACGCGCGCACGTCGGCCACGCTGCTGGCATCCGGCCAGGGGTCATCGGCACTGAGGTCGCGGCTGTCATCGCTGCCGAGCAGCAGGCCCAGCGCATGCCGCGCATCGCGCAGATCGAGCGCCGCCTCGCGCGCCGCGTCAGCCACCGCCAGATCGTCCACCGCCAGCCGCGCGCGATCCACCGGCGCCATCGCCCCGGTCGCCACCTGCTTGTCGGCCGCCGCCATCTGCTCGGCCGAACTCTGGCGGTTGGCATCGGCAATCCGCGCCCGCTCCTGCGCGCCCTTCAGGCCGAAATAGGCTTCATGCAGCGCCACCTGTTGGCGGCGCCGGGCATCGAGCATGTCCAGTCCGGCCACTTCCAGCAGCGCGTCCGCCTGGCGGATGCGCAACGCGCGCTTGCCACCGCGTTCCCAGGTCCAGCCCAGGCCCAGCGTGCTGTCCACGCGCTTGTCCTGCCAGCGCCCTGGGCCGATGCCGTGCCTGGGGCTGACCTTGCTGGTGCCGATCGACAGCTCGGTGGCCGGGCGCAGTGCCGCGGTCTGCGCATCGCCCTGCACCCCGCGCAACTCCAGTGCCGCCGCACGCAGGTCCGGATTGTGTGCGTCCATTGCACGCTGCGCTTCTGCCAGGGACAGCGCCGAAGCCGCAGGCGCGCACGAAAGGGCAGCCAGCAGGGCCGCAAGACGGTGGGCGAAATTCATGCACGTCACGGTAAGGTGACGCACTTGCGCCAGACTTGCCCCAACCTTGCACGAAGCTTGCAATGCGAATCCTGCTGATCGAAGACGACGCCGCCCTGGCCGATGGACTGATCCGCGCCCTGCAGGGCGCCGGCCATCTGTGCGACCACCTCTCGCGCGGGCTGCACGCGCCGGCTGCACTGGCCAGCGCGCCGTATGACGTGATGGTGCTTGACCTTTCATTGCCCGACGTCGATGGCCTCGACCTGCTCTCGCGCCTGCGCAACGATGGTGTGACCCTGCCGGTGCTGATCCTGACTGCACGCGATGGCGTGGAGGACCGCATCCTCGGCCTCGACCGTGGCGGCGATGATTACCTGGCCAAGCCTTTCGCCCTGGGTGAACTGGAGGCGCGCCTGCGCGCGCTGTCACGCCGCCGCAGTGATGCACCGGCGCAGAAACGTCTGGGCCGGTTGTGCTTCGACAGCATCCGCAACGAAGTGCAGGTCGAAGGCCAGCGCATCGAGCTGACCGCGCGCGAACTGTCGCTGGTCGAAACGCTGATGCAGCATCCCGGCCGCACCGTCACCAAGCAGCGCCTGTTCGACGCGCTGTACAGCTGGGACCACGAGGCCAACCTGTCGGTGATTGAAGTGCATGTCAGCCGCCTGCGCCGCAAACTGGAGCAGGCCCGCGCCGGCGTCGGCATCCGCATGCTGCGCGGCCTGGGTTATCGGCTGGAGGCCATGGGTGACTGAGCGCGTGCTCAGCCTGCGCGGCCTGCTGCTGCGCCGCCTGTGGCTGCCGCTGCTGGTACTGCTGCTGTGCAGCGCGGTTGGATCGTTCGCATTGGCCCGCTTCTATGCCGGCCAGGTCTACGACCGCTGGCTGCTGGACTCGGCGATGTCATTGTCCGAGCTGGTGAAGGTGCAGGACGGGCGTGCCTCGATCGAGATCACCCCGGCGGTGTCGCGCATGTTCACCTGGGACACCGCCGACGAAGTGCATGGCGAAGTGGTGGATGCCGATGGCGGGCGCCTGTATGGCGACCTGCCCGAAGCCCTGCCACGCCCCGCAATCGCGGCTGGAAATGATGACGATGCCGTCTACTACGATGCACGTGTGCGTGGGCAGCCGGTGCGCATGGTGGAGGTGGTGGTCAGCGCCGGGCCGGGCCACGATATCCGGCTGCGCGTCGCCGAGACGCTGCGCAAGCGCCATCGCCTGGAGCGCAAGCTGCTGCTGACCAGCATCCCGTTCCAGGCCGCGATCCTGGCGCTGGCCGCATGGTTGGCCTGGTCCAGTACCGGTGCTGCCGCACGGCATGCCAATCAAGTGGCGCGGAAGCTCGCCAGCCCGCGGCCGGATCCGTTGGCGCCGCTGGAGCCCGCGCAGGAAGCCCCCCGCGAACTATGGCCAGCCGTGGAGGCGTACAACGCGCTGCTGCAGCGACTTGACGCCATGCAGGCTGCGCAGCGCCGCTTCGTCAGCAACGCCGCACACCAGTTGCGCACGCCGCTGGCGGCGATGCAGGTGGAGTTGGAGAGTTCGCTGCGCCAGCATGATCCGCAGGCGCAGCAGCTGGCGCTGTCCGGCACGCTGGCCGGGCTGGCGCGGCTGCAGCACCTGGTCAACCAGCTGCTGATGCTCAGCCGCTCCGAGGATCCGCATGGCAGCGCACTGCCGCTGCAACCGCTGGACCTGGCCGCGCTGGCGCGTGGCGTGGTGGAGCGCTACGCCGATCGTGCGTTGGCGGCGGGCGTGGACCTGGGCTACGAGGGGCCCGATGACGGCGTGCAGGTACAGGGTGCCCCCCAGCTGCTGCGCGAGGCGCTGGGCAACCTGCTGGACAATGCGCTGCGCTACGGTGCCGTGCCCGGTGTGATCACCCTGGGACTACAGCAGGATGCCGAGGGCGTGCAGGTATGGGTGGACGATGACGGCGCCGGCATCGCCGAAACCGAACGCACGCGCGTCACGGAACGTTTCTATCGGGCCAGCAGCGAAGGCGACGGCTGCGGACTGGGCCTGGCGATCGTGGCCGAGATCGCGCAGCGGCATGGTGCGATGCTGGTGATCGCCACCGCCCCCATCGGTGGCGCGCGCGTGGGGTTGCGGTTTCGTTCCCGCTGACGTGCCGCGTGCCAACCAAGGTTGGCACCTACCAGGTGCGGGGCAATGGCGGCGGCAGGACGGCGCCGCTCCGCATCACCGGCTCATCGAATACGGCGCCTGCGCACCCTGCCCCGGCCAGTCCTTGTTCGGCTCGGCCTGCATGCTGAAACGCAGCTCGCCGCCGGCCAGGATTTCGTCGTGGCGCAGGAAGGCGCGCTGCAGCGGCTTGCCGTTGAGGCTCACGCTGCCCACATAGGTGTGCTTGTCGTCCAGGCCATCGGCCACGATGGTGAACGTCTTGCCGTTGGGCAGGCGCATCGCGGTCTTCGGCAGGAACGGACGACCCAGGATGTACTCGCCCGAGCCCGGTGCCACCGGGTAGAAGCCCAGCGCGGTGAACACGTACCACGCCGACATCTGGCCGACGTCATCATTGCCGGCCAGGCCATCGGGGCGGTCGGCGTACTGGCTGTCCATGATCTGCTTCAGGCGCGCCTGCGTTCGCCACGGCTGGCCGGCATGCGAATACAGATAGGCCACATGATGGCTGGGCTCGTTGCCATGCGCATACCAGCCGATCAGGCCGGTGATATCTTCCATGTGCTCGAAGATGGACGGATCGACCTTGGCGTTGAACACCTCATCGAGGCGCGCGAGCAGCTTGTCGCTGCCGCCGTGCGCGGCGGCCAGGCCGGCCACGTCCTGCGGCACGTACCATGAATACTGCCAGGCATTGCCTTCGGTATAGTCGGTGCCGTAGCCGCTGGCGCTGGGGTCGAACGGCGTGCGGAAGCTGCCATCGCGCTTGCGCGCTCGCATGAAGCCGGTGTCCTTGTCGAACGCGTTGCGCCAGTTGCCAGCACGCTTGTCGAAGGTGGCCGCGATATCGGCCTTGCCCATCGCCTGCGCCATGCGCGCGATGGTCCAGTCATCGAAGGCATATTCCAGCGTCTTGCTGGCCGCTTCGCCTTCCTCGTCGATCGGCACATAGCCCAGCTCGCGGTACTGCGCGATGCCGTCATAGGGGCCGTAGTTCGCGGTCTCGACCATCGCCTTCAACGCCTTGTCGGCGTCGAAGCCACGGATGCCCTTCACGTACGCATCGGCGATCACCGGCACGGCGTGGTAGCCGATCATGCACCAGTCTTCCAGGCCGTGGAACGACCACACCGGCAGCATGCCGTACGGGCTGTGCTCATGGTGGGCCAGCATCGAATTGACGAAGTCGCTGTTGCGCTTCTCCGGCTGCACCAGCGTCAGCAACGGATGCAGCGCGCGATAGGTATCCCACAGCGAGAACGTGGAGTAATTGGTATAGCCCTCGGCCTTGTGCACGGCGTTGTCCGGGCCGCGGTACTGGCCATCGGCATCCATGAACAGGGTCGGCCCCAACAGGGTGTGGTACAGCGCGGTATAGGCGCTGCGTCGCGCATGTTCCGGCGCATCGATATCGAGCACCGACAGCGCCTGCGTCCATTCCTGCTTTGCCTGCGCGCGAACGTGGTCAAAATCGAAGTCGGCCACTTCCGCGTCGAGGTTGGCGATGGCACCGGCTTCGCTGACCGGTGAAATGGCCACCTTGACCACCAATGGTGCGTCCAGCTTGCCGAACGCGAACGTACCGACCAGCTGCCGCCCTTCGATCTGCGCACGCTGCGCTGGGTCCTTCTCACCCGGTGGCGGGAAGCCCTTGTAGACGATGTCCTGTTCGGTGTTGTGCAGCTCGTGCCCGGCCAGCGGTCGCGAGAAACGCATCGCGAAGTACAGCTGGCGGCCCGGCGCCCAGCCACGCGTCTCGCGGAAGCCGGTCACCGTGCCGTCGGCACGCACCCGCACCCGCGACCACAGCACCTTGCCCGGGTAGTCGTACATGCTGGTACGCATGTCCAGCAGCACCTTGGCGTCGGTGCCCTTGGGGAAGGCATAGCGGTGCACGCCCACGCGCGCACTGGTGGTCAGCTCGGCGCGCACCTTGTAGTCGTCCAAGGTGACCGCGTAGTAGCCCGGCTCGGCCTTCTCGTCGTCATGGCGGAAGCGCGAGGCATAGCCGCTGCGAGGCTTCTGCGGATCGCCGCGCTCGAGGCCCGGCTCGCCGGTGAACGGCATCAGCAGGATGTCGCCCAGGTCGGAGTGACCGGTGCCAGAGAAATGCGTGTGCGAGAAGCCGACGATGCTGCTGTCGTCGTAGCGGTAGCCAGCTGCCCAGCCGTAGGCCTTTTCGCGCGGCTGGATGCGCGTGTCCGGGCTGAGCTGGACCATGCCGAACGGCACCGTGGCACCCGGGTAGGTGTGGCCTTCGCCGCCGGTACCAATGAACGGGTCAACCGAGGCATAGGCCTTGTCGGCGACCGATCTGGCAGGAGTAGCAGAAGCCAGGCCGGAAGCGAACATCGCCGTGGCGGCGACAGCGATCAGGAGACGACGGTCCAGCGTGGGCATCGGCATTTGGATCGATTCAGGTGGTGGTCAGATCCTAGCACTCACGTATCGGCGCCGCATGTTGCGCTGCGGCTGAACGATTCCACTGGCGCAGCCTATGGCAAGCAGAGATTGCAATTAATTGCATGGATCGATCCAGACACGCTTGCCACACTGTCCCCAAGCCTGGCACAGCGGTGCAAAGCCTGTGGCGGCATTCGCAGTACTCATGCGCCCCTCCCCCACTTTGCAGCCACGGGCTGGCAAAGGCACCGAAATCACTTCGCCCCCGCGTCATCCCGGCCTTTTGTTCACAGCGACGAAGGGAATGCGATCCCTTTCCTGAAGTTCGATTCCTACAGGAGTTCCACGATGAAGATCGCAGTTCGTCATTCCCTTGCACTGGCCATCGCCGCCGGCATCGCCCTCGCGCACACGGCGCAGGCCGGCAGTCTTGGACCTGGTCAGGGCGCCGAGGTCAACCCGGGCGACACGCCCGAAACATGGGTCCTGAACGGCGCAGGGTTGAATGCCAAGCCAGGCGCCCGTCTTCTGGGGATCAATGCAACCAACAGATCCGACATCATCGCAATTGGTACATCCATTGAGGGGCGGGTCAACCTGACCAACAGCTCAATTACGCTGATCCAGGGCACCCTACACAACACCGCTGGCCCCGCCCTGAGCCTGACCACCTCCGGTGGCGGTGCCGGCTGGTCGATCGCATTCATCGAGCGCAGCACAGTGTTCGGTGCCGGCTTCGGCGGCAGTGCCACACAGGGGGCTGCCCTGACGCTGGACGCAAGCCGGCTTGAGGGTACGTTCAACTCCAGCGGTACCTTTGACCGCGGCATTGGATTCCTGCTGGCCGACCCGGCCCACCTGCTTGCCCGGAATGGAAGCACCCTCATTGGTGACGACGCTGGCATTACGGCAACGTATCAACTGGCCGCGCCCGGTGATCGAGGCAATGTGGAAATAGACGCCTCCCGCGTCGAAGGTCGAAACGGCGCGGGTATACACGTCGTGCGCCTTGGCAGCGGGCCTTCTGTCGTCGCGACGTTCAATTTCCGCAACGGCAGCGAGTTGATCGGCGGCAGCGGAACCGCACTCCTGGTTGAGGATGCGGGCGCAGTGATCGACCTGAATCTGGATGCCTCGCGCGCGACCGGCGGCATTGTCAACGCAGCCGGTGGCACGGTTGACGTCGCACTGTCCAACGGCGCGAGCATCACCGGCGTCATGACCAGCGTCACCAGCGCCACGCTGGACTCGGCCACCTGGAACATGACCGGAAACTCCACGGTCGGTGCTCTCAGCCTCGGCAATGGCACCATCTCCCTGGGCGACGGCTCCGCCTTCCACACGCTCAACGTGGCTGGCAACTTCAGCGGCGCGGATGGCACGATCGTGTTCAACACCGTGCTGGCTGGCGATGATGCGGCCACCGACAGGCTCGTCATCGGCGGCGACACCAGCGGCACGGCCAACGTGCGCGTCAACAACGTAGGGGGTGCCGGTGCACAGACCCACCAAGGGATCCAGTTGATCCAGGTCGGCGGTGCCTCCAATGGCCAGTTCAACCTGGCCGGCCGCGCGGTGGGCGGTCAGTACGAGTACTTCCTGCACAAGGGCACTGGCACCGACGGCAACTGGTACCTGCGCTCGCAGCTGCCGACCGTGCCGGACCCGTGTGTTGTCGATCCCCGCCTACCGCAATGCCGACCGGTCGATCCCGTGGATCCCGTGGATCCCGTGGATCCGATTGAACCGGAACCGGTGCTGCGCCCGGAACCGGGTGCCTACCTGGCCAATCTGCAGGCCGCGCAGAACATGTTCCGCCTCGGCTATCACGACCGGCATGCCGGCCAGAACAGCGGCCGCGCCTGGGCGCGCGTGGATGGTTCGCGCAATGGCTTCGATGCGGTCAGCAAGCAACTGGATATCCGAGGCAACAGCCAGGCGCTGACTGTCGGTGCCGATCTATGGCGTCACGATTCGGGTAGCAGCGCGGGTGTAATGCTGTCCAGCGGTAATGCCACCAGCACCTCCACCAATGAACTGACTGGCTACTACGCCCGCGGCAAGGTGAAGGGCGAGGCGCTGGGCCTCTACGGCACCTGGCGCGGCGGCAATGGCGCCGATCCGTATGCCGGCTTCTATGTGGATGGCTCGCTGCAGCGGGCGCAGTTCCGCAACCGCGTGGAAGGCATCGGCCTGGCTGCCGAGCGCTACGACAGCCGCGCCTGGCGGGGTGCGGTGGAAACCGGCTACGCGTTCCGTGTAGGCGGCGCCCGCAATGGCGGCCTCTATCTGGAGCCGCAGCTGCAGGTGGGCTACAACCGCTGGCACAGCAACCGCCACACCGAAGCCAACGGCACGGTGGTGGGCGCGGAGAACGCCAACGGCCTGTTCGGTCGCGCGGGCCTTCGTCTGTCCGGCGTGACCCGCTGGGGCAGCGGGTCCACCGAGGTGCAGCCGTACCTGGCCGCCCACTGGCTGCATACCCGTGCCGAATCGCAGATCCGCATGGATGACGAGGTGGTGGATGCCCGCATTCCGCGCAGCCGTGGCGAGTTCAGTGCCGGTGCGTCGCTGAAGTTCAGCAACGGCATCGGCGCCTGGGGTGGGCTGTCGCTGCAACACGCCAGTGGCTATCACCAGACCAGTGCGCAGGTGGGCATGAGCTACAACTGGTAAGGCGTTTCGGGCCTGGAGAAGGCAGCTCCGGCGCAGGCCCGGGCCGCCCTTTGCTGTTGGGCGGCATGAAGGGTTGCACGACGCGCGGGCCACGTTGAATTGAACCCTGCGGCACAATCGGGCACGGCTTTGCTGGACCTCCGTGGAGCTTGGCTCCACGGCAATCAGTTGAGCGTGGCGCGACGCCGCATAAGGCGGGTGCCGATCAATCGGGTAGCGCGCTCTCCAAGGTTGCCAGATCTGCGCGTTCCACCGGCCGCACCACCCGCGCCACTTCCTGGCCGTCACGCAGCAGGACCACGGTTGGCCACAGCTTCACCTGGAACGAGCGACCCAGCGGCTTGCCCTTGCCATCCTCGATCTTCCAGTGCGGCAGGTCGTGCGCATCCACGACTGCCTGCAGCGCCGGTTGCGCAGCCTGGCAGTGGCCACACCACGGCGCGCCGAACTCCAGCAGCAGCCAACCGGCCTGCGCATCAACATCGGCGCGGGCCGGTTCGGCGGCAACATGGTCACGCATGAATGGCATGCGTGCTACGCCGCCAGCGCTTTCTGGATGTCTTCCAGCGGCGCGTTGGTCAGGTCCTTGGCGATATCACCCAGCAGGCGCGCCTGGACCTCCTTGTGCAGCAGCGGCCGGATGCGCCCCAGCGTGGTCGGGTCGGCCACCAGTACCAGGTGCGCATAGCGGTTGTTCAGTGCATCCTCGTTGAGCTGCTCGGCGACCTGCTTGGCGAACGTCGCTTCGTTGAGCTGGGAGATGGACATGTCCTTTGGCACCGCCCCGGCCGGGCCCTGCCCGGATACACCCTGCTCGCTGATGTCCTGCAGCCGCAGCTCGCCTTCCTGCTTCAGGGCCAGCTGATGCTCGCTGCCAACGTTGGTGAACACGCGGGCCGAACCACCATCGGCGACGATGATCAGCGTACCTTCGGGAATGCGACGGGTCATGCGATGCTCCTTCTCGATTGCGTTCACCCCCACCGTAGACAGCACGGTGTGAGCGCTGCGGCCAGAGTTCGTTCAACACATGTCATTGCGTTGCATTCGCGCATGAACAGGCGCGATGGAACACAGCGTGCAGATCAGCCCGCTTCGCTGCATGCTCACGCCAATGCCGTTATGATGAACGGATGATCGACACGACCCACTACGTGACGGGCGCACCTGTTACGTGGGAAGCACTGCCGACCGGCGCTTCGCTTGCCACGAATGCTCCCGCCCTGCATTTCCATCGCCTCGCGCTGGATCCCGGCGGATGACGCCCGCAGGCCCGTTGCCTGCACTCCCTACGCTGATGTGACTCCCGGCCGCTGACTGCGCGGCCGCTGTGATTGCGTTGCTGCGTTTCCGCCATGGCAGCGGTGCTTTGCCGTGCGCGGCGCGTTGCGCCTGCACACATTGCCCGGCCCCCACGCCACTCACCGATGCCCCTGCGCCACCTGCGCCTGCATCGCCGTTTCCGATTTCCGGGACCTGTCTCACCGCTCATTTCCCCTCTTCTACCTACAAGGGAGCCCCCATGCAGGACACCCCCGATGCACATGCCCATTTCGGCTGGTTCAAGCGCCGCCGCCACCTGAAGGTCGATGAGATCACCGTCGTCGACAAGCCCATGCTCAAGCGCGCCGTCGGCGCCGCCGCCCTCGGCAATGCCATGGAGTGGTTCGACTTTGGTGTCTACGGCTATCTGGCCGTCACCATCGGCCAGGTGTTCTTCCCGTCCAGCAATCCCACCGCACAGGTGATCGCCGCGTTCGCCACCTTCACCGTGGCGTTCCTGGTGCGCCCCCTGGGCGGCCTGGTATTCGGCCCGCTGGGTGATCGCTACGGCCGCCAGAAAGTGCTGGCGTTCACCATGATCCTGATGGCGCTAGGCACCTTTGCGATCGGCCTGATTCCCGCCTACGAGCGCATCGGCATCTGGGCGCCGGTGCTGTTGCTGCTGGCACGCGTGGTACAGGGCTTCTCCACCGGTGGCGAGTATGGCGGCGCGGCCACCTTCATCGCCGAGTACTCCACCGACCGCAACCGCGGCCTGATGGGTAGCTGGCTGGAGTTCGGCACGCTGGGCGGCTATATCGCCGGCGCCGGTACCGTAACGGCACTGCACATGCTGTTGAGCAGCGAACAGATGCTGGACTGGGGCTGGCGCATTCCGTTCCTGGTGGCCGGCCCGCTGGGCCTGCTCGGCCTGTACATGCGCATGAGGCTGGAGGAAACCCCGGCATTCCGCGCTTTTGCCGAAGAAGCCGAAAAGCGCGAGCACGACCGGCCCGGGCTGGGCGCGCTGTTGCAGGTACATGGCCGCCAGCTGCTGGTCTGCATGGGCCTGGTGCTGGTGTTCAACGTGACCGATTACATGCTGCTGACCTACATGCCCAGCTACCTCAGCGTCACCATGGGCTACGCCGAGAGCAAGGGCCTGCTGCTGATCATCATCGTGATGCTGGCGATGATGCCGCTGAACATCGTCGGCGGGTTGTTCAGTGACAAGCTGGGCCGCCGCCCGATGATCATCGGCGCCTGCATCGCGTTGCTGGTGCTGGCGGTGCCGTGCCTGCTGCTGGTCGGCAGCGGCAATGATGGGCTGATCTTCCTCGGGCTGATGCTGCTGGGGCTGGCGCTGGTGTGCTTCACCAGTTCGATGCCATCCACGCTGCCGGCACTGTTCTATACCCCGGTGCGCTACAGCGCGCTGTCGATCGCCTTCAACGTGTCGGTGTCGCTGTTCGGTGGCACCACGCCGCTGGTGACCGCGTGGCTGGTGGAACGCACCGGCGACCCGCTGGTACCGGCCTACTACCTGATGGGCGCGGCGGTGATCGGCCTGGTGACCATGCTGTTCGTGAAGGAGACCGCCGGCCTGCCGCTGCGCGGTTCGCCGCCGGCCGTCGGCTGCAGGAAGGAAGCCGCTGCGCTGTTGAAGAGCGATGTACCCGTGACGGTGGATCCGAACCTGCCACCGCTACCGGACGTTGCGGAACCCGAGCAGGTGAAGCCGGCCTGAGGCTGGGCGCAGAACGCGATCCTCGCTTGGCGTGGATCCCAGGGGACACTGGCGCCGGGTGCATACACCCGGCGCTACGTTGGCGTTACTTCTTGATGCGGGCCAGCTTCCCCGGCGTCCAGCGCAGCATCCAGGTGTAGTGACCCTCCGGCGGGCAGACGTGGCGGTTCGGGCTCTTCCATTCACAGACTGTTGCCCCGGCAGTGACTGTGAAATCGACAATGATGCGATCACCCTGGTTGCGGATGGCGCGGATGGCGCCAGGAATCTGTCCAGCCGTGCAGCCCAGGCATCCACGCATGGCGTGGATCTACGGCGGGGTGTCCAACTCCATCGCACGCATTACGATGGGTTTGGCCCAGTCCGGCGTATGCAGCAGTTCGGCCACCGACACCGGATACTGCAATTGGCCATGCGCCATCGCCAGCACCGGCAGCGGTTCGACGCAGCCCTCGGCGTCGGCCGGGGCGCTGTTGTCGTAGACATGCAGCTCGGCCAGGTGTGGCAGCAGTTCCAGCAGGTTCTCGCGCGCCGAATCAAAGCGCGCGTGGATCTTCTCCACCGGGATGTCATGGCCGCCGGCAGCCACCCGTGCCGCAACGCGGGCGATATGCAGCTCGACCGTGGCCAGGCCACAGAACCAGATCGCCACCTGATGCCGTTCGCAGGCCTCACGCAGCAGGCGTGGAATGGTGTTGCCGCCCAGCGTGGTCTCGAAGGCGAAGTCCGTGCCATCGGCCATGGCCTGGCGCAGGCGGCGGGTGCCTTCCTGCCAGGCCTCGGCGTTGGCCTCCGGCAACGGCCCGCCGGCCTCCACCAGGCGGCGGGTGAACGAATCGGGGTTGAACCAGCCCAGCCCTTCGGCTTCCAGCCAGGTACCCAACAGCGAACTCTTGCCGGCGCCGTTGACGCCGGCCAGCACCAGGATGCGCCCCATCGGTCAGAGCGGACGGCCGAGGGTGACCTTGCGGCCGCGGCGGATCGGCTGGCCCAGTACCTTGCCCAGCCCCTCACCGCGCTGCAGGCCGGCCAGGGTCTGGTCGAACTCACCGCGCAGGCGCAGCAGTTCTTCACTGCGCTCACCGGCGTCACCGCCGGCGGCCTTGGCCAGCAGCTCCTGGTACGTGCGGATGTCCACGATCACCGCTTCCGGATGATTGTGGTTGGTGATGACCAGCGCCTGCTTCTCGCGCACGGTGCGCATCAGGCTCGGCCAGCCCCGGGTCTTCACGGACGAAGCCGGGGCCTTCTCGAGGCCAGGCAGGTCCAGCGGCAGGGTCATGGCATGGCTCCAGGCAGGGGTGATGAGAGCCACTATACCCAATTTGGCCAAATTGGAGATAAATTCCCTTTTACCCGTTGGGCCGGGTATCCGGGGCGTCAGTCTGCAGCAGGCTGTCGCGCTCGCGCAGCGGGAAGCGGATCCAGGCGTCCAGGCCTTGCGGGCCAAAGCGCAGCTCGCCGCTGCCGGCCAGCTCGTACGGCACGCGCTGCTCGATCAGCGCCCGGCCAAGGCCACGCTGGCGGGGCAGCTCCCAGTCCTCCACCTCGGCATGGCGCTCGCACCAATGCAGGCCCAGCCATGGCTGGCCGGCCTGAACCTGCAGATCCCAGGCCACCTCGATCCGGCCATCCTCATGGGTCAGTGCGCCATGCCGCAGGGCATTGGTCGCCAGCTCGTGGATCGCCAGGGACAGCACTTCGGCTGCTTTCGGCGGCAGCAGCACGTCCTCGCCCTGCAGGCGGTAGGCCGCCGCTGCCGGTGTCTGTGCCGCGATCTCTTCGTCGAGCATGCCGCGCAGGCAGACCCCCGCGTTGGCACCACGGGTCAGCAGGCTCTGCGTGCGCGCCAGCGACATCAGCCGCCCGCACAGGCGTTCGGCGTACTCATCCACGCTGCCAACCGACTCGCGGGTCCGCCAGGCAATGGCATGGATGGTCGACATGATGTTGCGCACCCGGTGCTGCAGTTCGGCCAGCAACACCGACTGGCGCTCGGTGGCGCGCTTGAGATCGTCGATGTCCACGGCGATGGCGAACACGCCGGTTACTTCGCCGTCTGCATCGCGCAGTGGCGCGGCGGCGACGCGTGTCCAGCGTGCGCGCCCGTCATCATGGGTGAACTGGAACTCCAGGCCCGGAACCACCGTCTCGCCCCGCAACGCCCGGGCGATGGCGAAGTCCTCGGGGCCGATGGCCGAACCGTCTGCATGCCAGCCGCGCCAGCGATGCTGGTTCTCTGCATCGGTCGAGGGCACCTTGCCACTGGGCAGGTACGCACGCATCTGATCATTGGACAGCTGCAGGCGGCCTTCGGCGTCGACAATGCAGACACCCACCGGCAGCACCTTGAATGCCAGCGCCAACCGGCGATCGCTTTCCCGCCGCTTGCGCTCCTCGCGCTCGCGGGCCGCCTGCGCAACGTGCGCCGCGGTGGTCTCGAACATGGTCACCAGCACGCCGTTGATGCGGCCTTCCTCTCCGCAGATGGGGCTGTAGGTGATGGTGAACCAGACATCCTCCAACCGCCCCCGCCGCGCCAGCGGATAGAGCTTGTCCTCAAAGGTGATGGTCTCGCCCTGCCAGACCCGCTGGTAGATCGGCCCGTTGATGTGCCAGACCTCGGGCCAGCACTCGCGGGTCGGCTGGCCGAGTCCGCCAGGATGCTTGTCGGCGAGGATCTCGGCATAGCCGTCGTTGTAGAGCTGCACCAACTGTTCGCCCCACAGCACGATCATCGGGAAGCCGTGGGCCAGCATCAGGTCGACGGTGGCGCGCAGGTGGGGCGGCCACTGCTCACAGGCGCCCAATGGCGTGGACGACCAGTCGTGGCGCGCGATGCGCGCGGCCATGCCATCGTGGCGCGCCTGCAGGCGCGGG
Organism: Stenotrophomonas sp. 85239_Sma; assembly: GCF_056481725.1. Classification (NCBI taxonomy): domain Bacteria; kingdom Pseudomonadati; phylum Pseudomonadota; class Gammaproteobacteria; order Lysobacterales; family Lysobacteraceae; genus Stenotrophomonas; species Stenotrophomonas sp. 85239_Sma. Next base: position 2,524,419 of record NZ_CM151163.1, read on the forward strand.
GCCGGCAGCATTCCGCCCCTCGGGCCGGCGGCCTGGAGGCCTTCGATGCGGCGCGACATGCCGCGCAATCAGGCGACGCCCGCAGGGGCCTGCGGCGTCGCCACCAGGCCCGCCAACTGCTGGACCAGGGCCTCGATGTGATAAGGCTTGGTGCAGCGGGGCGCGCTGGCGAAGCGGCTGGGCAGGTTGTCGTCGTAGCCGGAGGTCAGCATGAACGGCGTGCCCGCTTCGGCCAGGCGATCGGCCAACGGGTACACCTGCTCGCCGCCCAGGTTGATGTCCAGCAGGGCCACATCGATGGGGTTGTCATCCACCAGCCGCCCCAGCGCCTGCAGGTCTCCGGCCGGCCCTACCACCTGCGCGCCCTTCAGCTCCAGGTAGTCCACCAGGAACATCGCGATGGCGAATTCATCCTCCGCCACCAGCACTCTCAGCCCTTTCAGGCCCTCTGGTTTGTTGCCCGCTTCCAGCACGACCGGCGCTCCTCGATACACGCGGCCCACCTCTGCCGCAACGCCCGCAGGATGCGCGAACCGGGCTACAAGGGCGCGTGATGATCGATGAAGAGCACCGCCACGGCGCATTCACTCCGGCATTGCAGCGGCGCGTTCAGAACGCACGCTCCCATTTCAGGCTGAGCAGGCTGCGGTCGTGGCTGTACAGCCAGCCGACGTTGCTGTCGATGCGGGCGTAGCGCAGGCTCAGGCTGGGCACCAGCCCGGCCACGGCCAGCCGCTCGCTGCGTACGATGGCGATCAGGTTCTGCTCGTCGTCCTTCCTGCGCGCCTCCAGCAGCGGACTCCAGGCATCGTAATCGCGATGGCGCAGCGACACGAACACCGTGGCCGTGGTGCCACTCCACTGCCGTGCCGCGCCCAGCCGCAGGCCGCGCTGGCGGTAGCCGTTGGCCGGGTCGGCTGCGCTGCTGCCGGTGACATCCAGCCCGGCGAACACCGTCCAGCGCGGATTGAACGCGCGGAACCAGGTGGCATACAACGATGCCAGCTCGCCGTCGTAGTTGCTGGCCAGGCCCTGCTGGCGATACCGCTGGCGCTTCCAGTCGGCCTCCAGCTTGAGCAGGCTGCGCGCATCCAGAGCGTACTGCCATTCCCCGTGCACGCCGCTGCCGCCCTGCAGCGCATGGTTGCCCAGGCCCTGGTAGTCATAGCTGGGGGCCAGCATCACGGTCTGCCGTGCGCTACGCCAGCTGTAACCCGCCTGCACGTTGGCATTGAGCTCGTTGTAGGCACTGTGTCCGCGCCATGCCTGACCGAAGGCGAGACCGCGCACGTACAGCCCATGATGCCCGCTGAGCACCCAGCGCCGTTCCAGGCTGGCGTCGTAGTCGAGGCCCGCCGCGCGCTGGGCGTCGGGCAGTTTCCGTTCGATGATGCAGGCGTCGCCCACGCCGAACAGGCAGGTGCGACTGGCCGAGCTGCGGTTGATGTTGTCACTCCACGCCGGGCCGGCGGACAGCGCGCCTTTCCAGCGCTGGCGCGCCTGCAGGGCACCCAGGTAGCCGTCCACGCGGGCACGGACGCCGGCCGTGGCTGGATCATCGGCATTGATGCCTGCAGCGATGGCCGTGAACAGCGCAACCGCATCGCGATCGCGCTGGTCTTCCGCATAGACACGCGCCAGCTCGAGGCGGGCTGGCAGGAAATCCGGCTGCGCCGCCAGCAGCAGTTCGTACTCCTTCGCCGCGCGGCGATGGTCGCCGGCCACCCGCGCCAGCGCCCCCTGCGCATAGTGGCGCAGCAGAGGGTCATGCCCCGGCAGTTCGATGTACTCCTCGAGGAACGCAGCGGCGGCCTGCCATTGCTGATGCTGCAGCGACAGGTAGAGCGCCTGGCCGAGATCGTCGACGGTGCGCTCCACGCGCAGCGTCTGGCCGTCGATGGTGATGGTCGGCCGCGCCGACTCGGCCTGCTGCAGGCGCTGCTGGTCCTGCTGCTGGTGGCGCAGGTCGGTGCCCTGTTCAAGCACGCGTCGAAGATCGTCCTGCTGGGCGCACACATCGGTGGCAACCAACAGCAGTACGACAAGGAAGATGGAGTGGCGCATGGTCGATCCGTGGTGGTGCATGCAGCGGGCCGAAGCAGGGACTGGCGGATCGCGGCTTGTCCCTGCCCTGCCCCGTCAGGGGCGTGGCGATCAGTTCTTGCTGCCGCCGAAGGCGGTGTCGTACTGGCTGTTGCCGGCGAACGTGGCGATACCGGCCAGGGTGGCGGCGTTGGCGCCGAAGAACTGGCCCTGGGTGGCACCGGCAACGGTGCCGTTGGCGGTGGCGGTACCCGCGAACGAGGCGTTGGCGGCGTTGATGTTGGCGTTGACGTTGATCGCCAGGCCGCCACCGGTCAGGCCGCCGAGCAGCTTGCCGCTGCCGAAGTCCGCACGGAAGGTACCGGACAGCAGGTTGCTGCCGTTGAACTTGTTCAGGCCCGCGACGCTGTAGGTGGCTACGCCGGCCGGCAGCGTGGTGCCGGCACGGTCACCGACGAAGTACACCTGGCGGTTGTTGAAGCCACCGGCGGCGCCATCCTTGGACCATTCGCCGAACCACACATCGCCGCTGCCGACCTTGACGAAGTTGAAGTGGCCCATGCCGGCATGGCTGCCTGGTGCGCCGGTGATCGGCATGGCCAGGGTGCGCACGGCGGTGCCATTGACGGTGGTGGTGCCCGAGTACAGGCTCAGGCCCTGGAAATCGACAGGCTTTGCGTTGGACACGGTGCCGACGCCGATACCGGCCTTGCCTGCCTGGTGCGGGCCACCGTTGACCTGCGATTCGCCGACGGCGACGTACAGCTCGGCGTCGGTCACCGGGCTGGCCGCACCGACGATGTCAGCGGCATGCGCGGCGCCGGCCAGGGCAAAGGTGGCAGCAACGGCGAGCACCGAGCGGGAGATCATCTTCATGGTATTGCTCCTTGGGTTGTGGGAACTACGGGTACAACGCTTGAAAGCCGGAGGTCAGAAGCGCGCGGTGATGCCGAGCTTGAGGGTGCGGCCCGGCGCCGGCAGCGTGGAGCGCGTGGCCGGGTCGACGTAGTAGCGGTTGCCGAGGTTGCTGCCCACCAGCTCGACGCTGGCGTGCTCGTTGAAGCGCCAGCGCGCGTATGCATCGACGGTGGTGATGTTGCCCCAGGTGAACGGCACGTTCTGCCACAGCAGGCTGCTGCCACCGGCCAGCAACCGGTCGCGGTAGGCCTGCAGGTCGGGGTTTTCGTGGCGCTGGTAGTGCACGATGCGGCTGCCCAGTTCCAACCGTTCATCGAACAGGCGCGTACCGAGCGACAGGTTCACCGACAACTTCGGAATCGCCTGGGTCAGCAGGTAGCCACTGACGAAGCCGTCCTGCACGCAGTTCGGCACCAGGCCACGGTTGGCGTCCAGCAGCACTGCCGTGCTTTCGTCGCACACCTCGTTTTCCAGCGTGCGCGAAATACCCAGGTCGGTGAAGAACCGCCGGTTGTCGAAGCGTGCCTGCAGCTCGATGCCGCGGATGGTCTGCTTGTCGATGTTGTCGAACAGGAAGTAGGCGTCGCGCTCGATCACGTTGCGGGTCTTGTGCACGTAATAGGCCAGCTTGACGTCGGCATCGGCGGTGTTGCCGAACAGGCCCGACAGGTTGTGCACGTAGCCCAGCTCGTAGTTGTAGGCATGCTCGGGCTTGAGCGTGTACAGCGGATTGAGGCTGCTGGAGAAAGCGATGGTGCTTTCGAACATGCTGGGGAAGCGCACTGCTTCGCTGTAGCGCAGGTAGACGCGCGCGGCGCTGGACAGGTTCACCGTGGCCGAGAAAGTGGGCAACCACGCGTGATCGCGGCGGCGGTCATTGCGCCCGTCCACCGGCCGCGACTGCATGGTGTTGCCGATATTGCAGACCAGGTCGCTGCCGGGGTAGATCGGCAGCACGCCGGGTATCGCCGCCACCTTGCCGTTGAGACAGGGGTTGGTCGCACGGGCATAGTTGCCGTTGGCATCGGGCAACCACGGAAGCCGATGTTCCACCGCCTGCGGCGTCTCGTAGTACGCCAGCAGACCATGCAGTGCATCGTCAATCACCGAACCCATGCCGATGCTCTCCCAGAACTCGCGTTCGGCCTCCAGTGCATCGATCTCCGCTTGGAGGCTGGCCGGCCGCTCGGGCAGCTCATTCGTCCGGTAGGTCGCCTCCTTGCTGCCCACGCCCTTGGTCAGCAGCTCCGGATGCGCCTGCAGGAAATCATCGAAGGCCCAGTAGCGGCTGTAGCGCACGCCGGCGTTGAGGGTCAGGAAGTCGACCGGACGCCATTCGAGGTTGAGATAGCCTTCGCCCTCCTGGCGCCGGCCAGCACGTGGAAACATGCGCCATCCATCGGTCGTGCCGAAGTAGGGGTCGCGCGAACCCAGCTTCTCGTACTGCCAGTTGCCGCCCACGGTCAGGTCCAGGGTGGAATGCAGCGCAAAGCGGTTGCTCAGGGTCAGGCCGGTGCGGTCATTGCGCGCATTTGCCAGTGCGGTGTTGCGCAGGATCGGGCTGACCCCGGGATTCCACGCCGGATTGCCCGGCGCGAAATTGGGAAACCCACCGGCGGTGTAGGTATCGCTGTCTGTCTCGGTGCGCCACAGGTTGGCGTACAGATCAAGCCAACGACTGTCGGCGGGCTGGAAACGGTACTCGAGGTTCCACGCATCGGACTCGACCCGGCTGAGCGGCCACTGGATGCGACCATAATCCGGCGCCGACAGGATGCGCGACGGCATGATCTCGCCGTAGTGCGACAGCGTGCGCCGCCATGTCGCCTTCAACTGCTGGTCATCGTTGATCTGCCAGCTGCCCTTGACCAGCCAGGACTCCTGTTCGCTGGAAGTATTGGGCACTTCATCGCCCGGCTTGAAGTAGCGCGCCAGCGTCGTGATGTAGTCGATGCCCTGGTACTCGTATTGCTCGCGCCGGTCCTGGTCGTAGTACGCGCTTCCCTTGCTGCCGGAGAAGTAGTTGCCGCGCTTGCGCCAGGCGTAGGCGGCCATCAGGTCGACGTTGTCGCCACGCACGCCCAGCGCCAGGCGCCAGGCCTGGTCCTCGCCATCGAAGGGGTTGTTGCCACTGCGCGACTTCACCGGCACCACCAGGGTGCGGTCGTCATAGGGCGAGTTCGGCGAGCCCTGCGGGAAGCCCGGTACGTTTCGGTAGTCCTCGCCGGTGTGCAGGCGAGGCAGGCGTGGGGCCACCGCATTGCTGCTGCCTTCGATCTTCAGCTCCCCGCCGAAGCGCTCGCCGGCAGCAACAATGTCGTCAACGTCGATGGTCTTGATCACCAGCGCACCACCGATCCCGCTGTGCACATCGCGCACCAGCCCTGGCCCCTTGATGACCTGGATGCCACCAATCAGGTTGGGATCGATGTAGTTGCGGTTGCTGACGCCGTTGTAGCCGCGCCAGACCGTGAGCGCCTGTTCGCCACCGTCGATGCTGACCGGCACCCGCCCCGGCCCCTGGATGCCGCGGATGTTGATGTCCAGCGCGCCGCTGTTGCGCGCATCGCCACTGAACACGCCGACCAGATCCTTGACCACGTCGGCCGGGTTGGAGCCGCGGTAGCGCTCCACCCGGTCGCGCCCCGAATACGCCGTGGTCAGGTCCAGCGCGAACACATCATCGTAGCCGCGCCGATCGCGCGCCTCACCCCCTTCCGACTGAAGGCGACCGGCCACGTCCAGTGTCTCGGTCACCCGCACCCCTTCCCCTTCACCCGCCTCCGCTGCGGCCCGCAGGCTCCAGGTGCCGTCCATGCCGCGCTGCGCGCGCACGCCGCTGCCGCGCAACAGCTGCTGCAGGGCCTGCATCTGGCTGTACTCGCCACTCACCGCGCTGGAGCGACGGCCTTCCACCAGGTCGCTGCGGAACACCACCTGCACATCGGCCTGGCGGCCAAAGGCACGCACGGCATCAGCAAGGGGTTGTTCCGGAATGGTGTACTGGCGCAGCGGCGCGACGATCGCCGGTTGCGCCTGCACGGCCGGCACCCAGGCCAGCGGCAGCAATACGGTGGAGATGGCCAGGGCCAGGACAGTGGCGCGGCGATGACAGGCGGATGCCGTGGACGGCATGGACAGGAACTCCTCAAGCGGGGCGGGACCACCGGCACATCCGGTGCCGGTGGCGTGTCTGGCTTGAGGAAAAACGGTGTTTCGCTCTGGCTATACCTCTATAGACAGCGGGGCACAGCGAGTGCCCACGGTTTTTTCATGTTTTTTTTCATGCCGCGGTTTCCGCCAGGAAACGGCGGCACCTCACCACACCACCAGCGCGCCGCCGGGCAAGCGCTGCACGCGCAGTCCTGCCTGCGCGGCCACCGCGTCGATGGCGGTCTCCGGTTGCTGCAGGTGGAACAGGCCACTGACCCGTACGCGTGCGCCCTGCCCGCCCAGCACCCAGACCGGGGCACGACGGTAGCGTGCCAGATCGGCGATGGCCTGCGTGGCCGGCTGATCGTCGATCACGACCTCTCCCCGCCGCCACGGTGCCATGGACCCGGGATCTTCCCGCTGCACCGGCTGCAGCCAGCGCCCGTCACGGAACACACGTGCCTGCCCGGCGTGCAGGCGCTGCACGCTGCCATCGCCCGGGCGCACATCGACCACGCCCTCGCTGACTTCGGTGGTTATGGTGGCGCCCTGCATCGACACGCTGAACGCCGTGCCGATATCGCGGATCTGGCCACCGCCGGCCTCGACCTGGAACGGTCGCTGCTCATGCGCCACCTGGAACCAGGCCTTCCCGCGCAGCAGGCGCACGCGCCGCTGCTCGCCGTCGAACGCGAGTGCCAGCGCGGTGCCGGCATCGAGTACCGCCGTGCTGCCGTCCTCCAGCTGCACCACGCGCGGTGCATCGCTGCTGCGCAGGTCACTACGTGCCAGCAGCAGCGCGTGCGGCGCAGCGGCAACCATCAGCACCACCGCGGCAGCACTGGCCAGCAGCCACGGCAGGCGGCGGCGCGGCGCGATCGGACGCAGCCCTTGGCGATCCGCCGTCAACTCGGGCAGCGCGGCCAGCACGTCGGGCCCGGCGGCATCCAGCCCCTGCCAGAAGGCCTGCTGCCGACGCCAGGCCAGCGCGTGGCGGGGATCGGCCTGCAGCCAGCGCTGCAGGGTTCGTTGCTGGCGTTCCGGCAGCGGGCCTGCACTGCACCGGATCACCCAGCGCAACGCCTGCCTGGCCTGACGCGGCGAGGGTTCGGACGTGGTCATGGTTGTGGCCTGCCGCACCACGAACGGGTGCGCTTTCCTGTTGTGACAACGGCGGGCGCGATCTGCCCACGGCAATCGCCGCTCATCGATGCATTCCCTGCTGGTGCTGCTGGATCAGCAACGCAGCGCGCAGCACATGCTTGCCGACCAGGCTCTTGGAAATGCCGAGCCGGGCGGCGATCTCGCGCTCGCTCAGGCCCAGGTAGCGGTTGAGCACGAAGCATTCGCGTACCTGCGCTGGCAACGCGAGGATGGCCTGGGTGATCTCGCGCAGTTGTGCCTGGTCCAGCGCCTGGGCCTCGCCGTCGTGGCCCACCTCCGCCATGTCGGTGGCGTACTCGGCCATCGCACGCCGCTCGCGGGCGTCGGCCTGGCTGCGGTTGAGCGCGTGGTGGTAGGCCATCCGGTACAGATAGCCGCGCGGCTCCAGGATGGGCGGGTCGCCGGGCACGCTGCTGGCCTTCAGGTACAGGTTCTGCAGGGTGTCCTCGGTACTGGCCGGGTCGAGGTAGCGCGCAATGAAGCGAGACAACGCACGGCGCTCGCGGATCAGCAGCTCGACCAGCGCCAGGGCATTGGGAGACATAGGTGCCAAGGCCGGACCGGGGAATGATGGGCGTGATGGCGACGGTCCGAGCGGGGATTGTAGGCGTCCGGCCGCCATACCGCACCCCCGTTCAGCGACGTCGCCACAGGCAGGACCTTCGGCCTATGAAGATTTCGTGAAGATAATGCTATGTTATATCGTCACATCCGTAGCGACCCCTTCCCATGTCCCGTTCCGTCCCCGCCCGCCGACTGTCCGGCGCGATCCTCCTTGCCCTGGCCCCCGTACTGGCAGCGGCGGCAGAGGCACCTTCGCAGCTGGATCCGATCGTGGTGACCGCCACTGCCACCGATCGCCTGGCCAGCGACGCGCCCGCCTCCATCAGCGTGATCACCCGTGAGCAGATCCAGCTGCGGCCGGTGCTGGATCTGGCCGACGCACTGCGCGGCAGTCCGGGCGTCACCGTGGCCGGCGTCGGCTTCGGGCGTCGTGGCATCCGCATCCGCGGCATGGACCCTGGCTACACACTGGTGCTGCTGGACGGCCAGCGCGTAAGCGCGTCGGCCGATGCCATCGCCCACTCGGATTTCGACCTGGGCTGGCTGCCGGCTGCGGCGATTGAACGCATTGAGGTGGTACGCGGCCCGATGTCCTCGCTGTATGGCTCGGAGGCACTGGGCGGCGTGGTCAACGTGATCAGCCGCCGCGCCACCGACGACTGGCAGGGCAACCTGGTCTACAACGCTGGCGTGGTGGGCGGCGACCGCGGCGGCAACACCGCGCAGGCCGGCGTCTATGCGGGTGGCGCACTGCTGCCCGGCACGCTGGGCCTGAGCGTATTTGCCGAACACCGGCAGAAGGACGCCACCCGCGACCCAACCGACGACCGCCTGGACGAGCAGGAGGGACGCCGCGCCAACACCGGCCGCGCGGTACTGACCTGGACCCCGGACGCACACCAGCGCATCGACCTGTCGCACCTGCTGGGCCGCGAGGAACGCCGCCGCCATGCGCTGCAGGCCGGTGCCGCACCCTATGTGTACGAGACCATCGACGACATTCGTCGCCGCCAGACCACGCTGAGCCATCAGGGCGACTGGGACTGGGGCCAGACCCGGGTCAGTGCCTACCGAGCGACGCTGGACCGCGACAACCGTCGCGACCGCGGCGAGGCCTCGCGGCCGCAGCAGCTGACCGACCAGATCGTCGATGCGCGCGCCACCGTTGCGCTGGGTGCACGCCACCGCGTCAGCGTCGGCGGCGAATGGCGGCGGCAGGAACTGGACGATGCGGCGGGCGCACGCAGTGGTCACCTGCAGTCCAACCAGAGCGCGCTGTTCGTGCAGGACGAGATCCAGGTGAGCGACGCGCTCTCGCTGGTGTTCGGCAGCCGCGGTGATCGCCATCCCGAGTTCGGCTGGCACCACAGCCCCCGTGCGTATGCGGTGTGGCATGCCACCGACGCGCTGACGATCAAGGGCGGCATCGGCAGCGGCTTCAAGGCCCCGAGCCTGAAACAGCTTTCGCCGGAGTACTCCGCCGTGGGCGGCGGTGGGCGTTTCACCATTGTCGGCAACCCACAGTTGAAGCCGGAACAGAACACCAGCGCCGAGCTGTCAGTGGCCTGGCAGCAGCAGCACTGGTCGTTGCAGGCCACTGCCTTCCAGAATGACCTGAAGGACCTGATCCAGACCACCTGCGTGCGTGCCTGCGGCGTGCGCGGCCGCGAACTGCGCAACTACACCAACGTGGCCCGTGCACGCATCCGTGGCCTCGAGCTGGCCGGTACCGCGCCGATCAGCGAGCATCTGTCCTTCGAGGCGAACTGGAGCTGGCTGGACCCACGCGACCGTCAGGCCGACCAATGGCTGCCGGAACGTCCGCGCCGTAGCGGTGCAACCGCGCTGAACTGGCAGCGCGGCCCCCTGCAGGCCGCCGTGCGCGGCGAGTACATCGGCCCACAGCAGCAGGTGGCCGGCAGCAGCCAGGTGACCCTGCCCGACTACTGGCTGTGGTCGCTGGACGCGCGCTGGCGCGTGAGCACGGCGGTGAGCGTGGTGGCCGGCATCGACAACCTGGCCGACACGCGGCTGGATGAAACCGGTGCGCTGTACCCGTACCCGGAAACCGGCCGCTACGTGCATGCCGGCATCGAACTGGCCTTCTGACCATGCGCAGCGGGTGGACATGGCTGCTGCTCGGGTGGCTGATGCTTGGCACATCGGCCCGTGCCGAGCCCGCCCCCTTGCGGGTGGAGGTGGTCAGCAGCAGCTTCGTGCTGCCCGGCAGGATCGCCCGCCTGGACGCGCTGGGTGCGCCTGCAGGGGTGCGCTTCCAGCAGCGCGTGGTCGACCCGGCGGCGGCGCTGCCCGCTGGCTGGCCAGCGGGCGCCGACCTGGTGCTGCTGGACACGCCGCGACCGACGGATGTCGAAGAGGTCATGGCGGTGGTCGGTGGCCCCTTGCAGAACGGCAAGCTACCCTGGCTGCGCGTGGGTGGCGGCGCACCTGCCTCCGGGCAGCTTCCCGCCGAGGCGGCGCGCAGGATCGCCGGCTACTACGGCAACGGTGGCGAGGCCAACATCCGCACGCTGGCGGCATACCTGCAGGCCTGGCGCAGCGGTGCCGGGACCGACGGACTGCCGCTGCCGCAGGTGCTGCCGGCCACCGGCTACAGCACGGGCGGCAGCCACTGGCTGGACAGCCCACATGCATTGCAGGCGCAGTGGCAGCGCGACAATCAGGTGACATGGCCGAAGGTGGCGGTGCTGATTTCCGGCAGCGTGCTCAGCGGCATGCAGACCCAGGTGCTGGACGCACTGATCGAGGCAGGACGCGTGCGCAAGGTTGCGCTGTTCGGCGTCTGGTTCGATGCCGCCGCCGAGGACGGCCTGCAGCAGGCGCTGCGCGGCATCGAAGTGGATGCGCTGGTCAACCTGACCCATCTGCAGAACGGCAGCGCGCGTGCCGCCGAATTTTCCGCACTGGACGTGCCGGTGCTGCAGGCACTGAACCACCGGCAAGGCGACGCGGATGACTGGCGCGCGGCGACCACCGGCATCCCGATGGCGACCCTGGCAACCTTCGTCGCCGTGCCCGAAGCCTGGGGCGCCAGTGATCCGATCGTGGTCTCGGCCAATGCGCGCGGCGAACTGCAGCCGATTCCCGAACAGATCGATGCACTGGCCGCCAAGCTGCAGCGGCTGGCCGCGCTGCGCCACACCGCCGCGGCCGACAAACGCGTGGCGCTGCTGTTCTGGAATGCGCCGGACGGCGAACGCAACCTGTCCGCGTCGCATCTCAACGTGCCGCGCAGCATCGAGGCGCTGCTGCCACGCCTGGCACAGGCCGGGTATTCGACGCAGCCGGTGGATGAAAGGACCCTGATCGAGCAGCTGCAGGCGCTGCTGGGAGGCTACTACCATCCCGAGCGGTTGGACGCGCTGCTCGATGCTGGGCTGGCCGATACCCTGCCGGTGGCCGACTACCGCCGCTGGCTGGCCACCCTGCCCGCTTCGCGCCGCGACGAACTGCGCAGACAGTGGGGCGATCCTGCACACCACCCCGCGGTACGCCAGCGGCACGGACAGGCCATGTTCGTGCTGCCGCGCCTGCGCCTGGGCAACCTGCTGCTGATGCCGCAGCCCCCGCGCGCGGGCCGAGTCGGCGAGGCCACCCACGATATGGCATCGGTGCCGAGCCATTACTACCTGGCGGCGTACCTGTACCTGCGCCAGCAGTGGAGGGCCGATGCGCTGATCCACTTCGGCACCCACGGCACGCAGGAATGGACGCCGGGCAAGGACCGCGGCCTGTGGATTGCCGATTATCCGTGGCTGGCGGTGGGCGAGCTGCCGGTGTTCTACCCGTACATCCAGGACAACGTCGGCGAGGCGATCCAGGCCAAGCGCCGTGGCCGTGCGGTGGTGGTCAGCCACCAGACCCCGCCGTTCGCGCCGTCCGGCCTGTACGACGAGCTGCGCGACCTGCACGCGGTGGTGCACGAACTGCAGCAGCTGGACCAGGGGCCGGTGCGTGATGCCACCGCCGCACGCCTGCGCACCCTGGCCACCGACAGTGGCATCGCCGCCGACCTGGGCTGGAGCGCGGTGGACATGCAGGCCCGCTTCGAGAGCTTTCTGCCGGTGCTGCACGACCACCTGCACGAACTTGCCCGGCGCAACCTGCCACTGGGGCTGCATACCTTCGGCGAACCGGCTTCGCCCGAGCACCGCCTGCTGATGGTGATGCAGCAGCTGGGGCCGGGCTATCTGAAAGCGCTGGGCGAGGATCCGATGGAGGCCACTGCGGTTGACTACCGGCAGATCCAGCAGGGCCTCGGCTATCGCACGCTGCTGCACCACCTGCGCGAAGGTGCGCCGATCGGCAGCGTCGCCACCCCTGACCTGCGCGCAGCGCTGCAGCATGCCGTGCAACTGGATACAGCTCTGGCCGATACACAGGAGATCGAATCGCTGCTGCATGGCCTCGGGGGTGGCTTCGTACTGCCCGGCGCCGGTGGCGACCCGATACGCACGCCGGAACTGCGCAGTGGCCGCAACCTGTTCGCGTTCGAACCCGACCGCATTCCCACCCGCGCAGCGTTCGACACCGGCGAGCTCGCCCTGCAGCAGCTGCTGCAGGCCTATCGTGATGATCACGATGGGCAGCTACCACGCAAACTCGCCATCAGCCTATGGTCGAGCGAGGCCATCCGCCACCTTGGCGTGCTGGAGGCGCAGGTGCTGCACGCACTGGGCCTGCGCCCGCGCTGGGAAAGTGGTGGCAAGGTGATCGCCCTGGACATCGTGCCCGATGCAGAACTGCAACGCCCACGTATCGACGTGGTGATCCAGGCCACCAGCGTCTACCGCGACCAGTTCGATCCGTTCCTGCGACTGCTGGCTGGCGCCATCGAGCAACTGGCGGCGATGCCGGCCTCGCCCGGCAACCCGATTGCCGCCAATGCACTGGCGTTGCGACAGCGCCTGCAGCGTGACGGCGTCCCTGCGGACCAGGCGCAGCGCTTGTCGCGCCTGCGCATCTTCAGCAATGCGCCCGGCGAGTATGGCAGCGGCCTGAACCATGCCGTGCTGGCGCGCGGCAGCGCGGCGGGCAAGGACGATGCGGCGCTGGCCCGCGGCTTCCTGGATCGCCTGCAGCACGGCTACGGCAGCGATGGCCAGGCGACCACCCTGCCCGGCGGCAACCTGTTCGCCGAACAGCTGCGCGGCGTGCAGGCGGCGGTGCTGTCGCGCTCCTCCAACACCCATGGGCTGCTCAGCACCGACCATCCTTTCGAGTACCTGGGCGGGCTGGCGCTGGCCGTGCGCCACCTCGATGGCACCAGCCCGGCACTGTACGTCTCCGACCTGCGCGAACCGGCACCGCGCACGCGCAGCACCGCACGCTTCCTCGCCGATGAGCTGCGCGCGCAGACACTGAACCCGCAGTGGATCGGTGCGATGCAGGCCGAGGGCTATGCCGGCACGCTGGAAGTACTGAAGAACGTCGACAACCTGTTCGGCTGGCAGGTGACCGCGCCAGCTACCGTCCGCGCCGACCAGTGGCAGGCGGTGCATGACACCTTCGTGCGCGACAGCCGGCAGCTGGGCCTGGCGCAGTGGTTCGAGCAGCACAACGCCAGCGCGCAGGTGCAGATGATCCAGCGCCTGCAGGAGGCGATCACGCGCGGCTACTGGCAACCCGATGACCACACCCGCGCGGAACCGCAGGCACGCCTGCAGCAGCTGCAGGCTTCGCCAGCGCCGGGGCCGGCACCAACGCAGGCACGTCCGGGCTATGGGCTCGGCCGCGCCGCCGCCACACCGGCAACCCCCGCTGCGGCCTCCGCGGCTCAACAACCCGCCACCGTCGAAGCGGCCGCCGCTCCTTCGCCGAAGGTGCGAGGCCAGGTGATGCGGCAGGTGCCGCCGCCGGCTGCGCACTCGCCTGCCACGCGCTGGGCGCCCGGTGTGCTGCTGGCCCTGCTCGGTGCAGGTGCCGTGCTGCAGTCACGGCGCAACGCACGGCGCGCCGGTCCTTCCCGTTCCCCTTCCAACACGGCTTCCGCATGAACGCGCTTGAATCCACGCTCTACGATCTCTCCCACCTGTTCCTCGTTCCGGTCCTGCTGCTGATCCTGCTGTCGCTGGCCTATGCCTTCCTCAGCTTCGGTGCCTTCCTGTGGGAAGGGCTGCAGCGCCGCCGCGGCCGCCACCGGCCCGAGCTGCTGGCCTGGCAGGCCCGCCACGGCGGCTGCAGCGACGATCTGGAACTGCATATCCTCAAACGCCTGGAAGGCCTGCGCATCGTCTCGCGCACCGCACCGATGCTGGGCCTGGTCGCAACCATGATCCCGATGGGCCCGGCACTGCTGGCGCTGACCCGCAGCGACGCGCAAGGCGTGGGCGAGAACATGGTGGTGGCTTTCTCGTCGGTGATCCTGGCCCTGGTTGCCGCCAGCCTGACCTATCTGGTGCTGACCGTGCGCCGGCGCTGGCTGCTGCAGGAACTGCGCCTGTTCGAACGCCAGCAGGAGGCGCACTGATGCGCTTCCTGGATGACGACGAAGCCGACGACCCGATCCTGTCGGTGGTGAACCTGATCGACCTGTTCCTGGTGGTCACCGGCATCCTGATGATCGTGATCGTGCGCAATCCGCTCAATCCGTTCGCCAGCCAGGACGTCACCGTGATCGAGAACCCCGGCCAGGCCGACATGCGCATCACCGTGAAGCAGGGCGAGGAGCTGACCCGCTACGAGTCCACCGGCGAGATCGGCGAAGGCGGCGGGGTCAAGGCCGGCGTGACCTATCGGCTGCCGGACGGACGCATGGTGTATGTGCCGGAGGGGACCACCCCGGCCCGGTAGATCCAGGCCTTGCGGGGTGGGCCTGCGCGGGCCACCTCCACGCTCGCCGCAACCTACGGTTCGTCCAACGCCTCGAAACGCTCGGCGAGGTAATCGATCAACGCACGCACCGCAGGCAACAGGCCGCGTCGCGACGGGAACACCGCGTGCACGATGCCGTGCCTGGGCACCCACTCCGGCAGCACCGGCACCAGCGCCCCGCTCTCCAGCTCATCGGTGATCATCATCCGCGGCAGCATCAACAACCCGACCCCGGCCACCGCGGCGGCGCGCAGCGCGATCATGTCGTCACTGACGAGGCGCGGGCGGTGATGCACGCTGGCCTGCACGTCGTCCGGCCCGGTGTATTCCCAGGCATGCTGCTGGCTGGGCGATGCCAGATCGACGGTCGGCATCATCGCCAGGTCGGCCGGCACCAGCGGCGTGCCGAACCGTTCCAGCAGGGCCGGGCTGGCACTGGTGCACCAGACCCGGCGCGCCAGCACGCGCACCACCAGGTCGCTGTCCTCCAGCGGCGGCGGCCGCACCCTTATCGCCACATCCACGCCCTCGCCCACCACGTCCACGCGGCGGTTGGTGGCATCCAGCTGCACCGTGACCTGCGGGTACAGGGCCAGGAAGTCGGCCAGCATGGGCCCGATGCGCGCGTGCAGGATCGCGATCGGGCACGCCAGGCGGATCGTGCCGCGCGGCTCGGCGCGCGACATCGCGATGGCTTCTTCGGCTGCTTCGGCCTCGACCAGCATCGCCTTGCAGTGGCGGTAGTAGTCCTGGCCGACTTCGGTGACTGAAAAGCGCCGCGTCGAACGCTGGATCAGGCGCACGCCCAGGCGCTCCTCCAGCAGCGCGATGCGCCGGCTCAGCTTCGACTTGGGCATGGCCAGCGCCCGGCCAGCCTGCGAAAAGCCGCCGTGCTCGACCACCATGGCGAAGTAGAACAGGTCGTTGAGGTCACAACGGCGGATATCTGCGATGAACACGGGCGATCTCCTATGGCGGCGCAATGCCTGCACCATTGTTCACCTGATAGGACTATGACGGCAAATATTGGCGTCTACCGGCCCCATTGTCGCGGCGATACCTTCTTTGCAACGAAGAACAGCGGCCGGCAGCCCCGGCCAGGAGATCGCCATGAAGCGTGTCACCGGTATCTACAGCGCCCCTCGCCCGCATTGGGTTGGCGACGGATTCCCCGCCCGCTCGATGTTTTCCTACAACACCCATGGCCAGCACCTGAGCCCGTTCCTGCTGCTGGACTATGCCGGTCCGTACACCTTCGCCCCCAGCGATACCCCACGTGGGGTCGGCCAGCATCCGCACCGCGGTTTCGAGACGGTCACCATCGTCTATGAGGGCGAGGTCGCCCACCGCGATTCGACCGGGGCCGGCGGCACCATCGGCCCGGGTGACGTGCAGTGGATGACGGCTGCCTCCGGCATCCTCCACGAGGAATTCCACACGCCGGCATTCAGCAAGCGCGGCGGCACGCTGGACATGGTGCAGCTGTGGGTCAACCTGCCGGCGCGGGACAAAATGGGCGCACCGGGCTACCAGACCCTGCTCGACGCAGAGATCCCCTCGGTGGATCTACCCGATGGCGCCGGCCGCGTGCGTGTCATCGCGGGCCGCTTCGACGGCCACGCCGGTCCGGCACGTACCCACACGCCGATGGATGTCTGGGACATCCGCCTGCAGCAGGGCCATCACGCCGAACTGCCGGTGGCCGATGGCCGCACGCTGGCGGTGGTGGTGCTGAAGGGCACGGTCCGGATCAACGGCGGCCAACCGGTCGGCGAAGCACAGCTGATCACCTTCGACCGCAACGGCGAGGACGTGTTTGTCGATGCCGACAGCGACGCCACCCTGCTGCTGCTCAGCGGCGAGCCGATCGACGAGCCGGTGGTGGGCTACGGCCCGTTCGTGATGAACAGCCAGACCGAGATCGCACAGGCGGTCAACGACTTCAACAGCGGCCGTTTCGGCCAGATCGCGCACTGAGCGCTTCCGCGCGGCGGGCGATGACCCGCCGCGCCAATGGGCCATCGCCCACCTTCCCCAGGAGACTGACCATGAGTACCCCCGCCAACTTCAACGGTGTCCGCCCGGTGATCGACCCGGACAACGCCGCGATGCTGCTGATCGACCACCAGAGCGGCCTGTTCCAGACCATCGGTGACATGCCGTTCACCAGCGTGCGCGCCCACGCCACGGCGCTGGCGGAGATGGCCACGCTGGCCAGGATGCCGGTGATCACCACCGCCTCGGTCCCACAGGGTCC
The DNA here is from genome assembly GCF_056481725.1 of Stenotrophomonas sp. 85239_Sma. Lineage (NCBI taxonomy): Bacteria > Pseudomonadati > Pseudomonadota > Gammaproteobacteria > Lysobacterales > Lysobacteraceae > Stenotrophomonas > Stenotrophomonas sp. 85239_Sma. The sequence goes on from NZ_CM151163.1 coordinate 2,541,352, forward strand.
GAACGGGCCGCTGATTCCGGAGATTCACGAGGCTGCACCGCATGCGCAGTACGTGGCACGCAAGGGCGAGATCAACGCCTGGGACAACCCGGAATTCGTTGCCGCAGTGAAGGCTACTGGCCGCAAGCAGCTGATCATCGCCGGCACCATCACCAGCGTGTGCATGGCATTTCCGTCGATCGCCGCCGTGGCCGACGGCTACCAGGTGTTCGCGGTGATCGATGCCTCGGGCACCTATTCGAAGATGGCCGAAGAGATCACCCTGGCCCGCGTGGTGCAGGCCGGCGTGGTGCCGATGGACACCGCCGCGGTGGCCTCGGAGATCCAGCGCAGCTGGAACCGCGACGATGCCCAGCAATGGGCCGAGGTCTACACGAAGATCTTCCCGAACTACCAGCTGCTGATCGAAAGCTACCTGAAGGCGCAGGACGTGCAGAAGAACCACGAGCAGCTGGATTCGCAGCGCAGCTGAGCTGCCCCCGGGGTGCCGGCCCGCTGCCGGCACTCCTCCCAACCAGAGACCCATCATGTCCAGTGAACCGATCCGCGACCCGGCCAGCGACCACCTGCTGACCCCGCAGAATTCCGCCTTCATCATCATCGACTACCAGCCGGTGCAGGTGAACTCCATCGCCTCGATGGACCGCCAGCTGCTGGTCAACAACATCGTCGGCACCGCCAAGGCCGCTGTGGCTTACGGTCTGCCGATCGTGCATTCGACGGTGAACGTCAAGACCGGCCTGAACAAGCCGCCGATTCCGCAACTGCGCAAGGTGCTGGGCGACTACCCCACCTACGACCGCACCACCATCAACTCCTGGGAAGACGTCGAGTTCCGCAAGGCGGTGGAGGCCACCGGCCGCCGCAAGCTGATCATGACCGCACTGTGGACCGAGGCCTGCCTGACTTTCCCGGCCCTGGATGCGTTGAAGGAAGGCTATGAGGTGTATGTGGTGGTCGACGCCGTTGGTGGCACTTCGCTGGCGGCGCATGATGCCGCGTTGCGCCGCATCGAACAGGCCGGGGGCCAGCTGATCAGCGTGCCGCAGCTGTTCTGCGAGCTGCAGCGCGACTGGGCCCGCTCGGAAACGGTGCCGGCTTTCATGAACCTCTTCATTGAAACCGGTGGTACGGCAGGCATCCAGTTCTCGTACGATCGTACCGAGTGATTGGGTTGCGGCGCCGGTTCTGGCTGGCGCCGCCTTTTGGAGCAGTCGAGCATGGCTCGACGCTATAGACAGATGGAGACTTCGATGGCCTACGCGCGCATTGTTTCGACCGGCGACAACTACCTGCACCACGTCAGCAATGGCAGCTTTGATGTGGATGCGGACGAGCCTGCATCGCTGGGCGGCCAGGGCAAGGGCTTCGCGCCCTTCGATCTGTACCTGGCCTCGCTGGCCGCCTGCACCGCCATCACCCTGCGCATGTATGCGCAGCGCAAGGGCTGGGAACTGGGTGAGTTCCATGCCGAGCTGCGTTCGGAACGCGACGCGGATGGACGCTTCCATGTGCACCGCGTGCTGCATGCCAGCGCCGAATTGAGCGATGCGCAATGGCAGCGCCTGCTGGAAGTGGTGGAGAAGACTCCAGTGACCCTGGTGATGCGCGAGGGCGCGCGCATCACCAGCGAACGCGGGGTGGCGGCGTAACCCCATGCACGCAGGGCGTGGATCTACATCAGCGCCGCGAGTGCAGCACGGTGCGCTGGCGCATCGCGTTGAATTCCTGCTCCACCTGCTGGATGTCTTCTGCCTGAAAACCGGCCGCATCCAGCAGCTGGTCGGCGGCGGCGGCGGCCAGCGGATCATCGTCACGCTGACGCCAGCAGCGCGCCGGCAGGAAATAGCCCACTTCGCTGCGCCCGCGCATGATCACCACCGGCCGGCCCGCATACAGCAGGAACTCGGCCAGGTGCTGGCGCAGCCCCTCCACCGAGACGTAGGCCGGCCCGATGCCCAGCGACTGGCTGGACGGTTCGGGACTCTCGAACAGCTTGCGACGGCTCATCCACTCCTCCTTTTGAACAACGCGTGGTCTCCTTTCCTTAGACGGGCGCATCGCTGCGCCCCCGCCACGCGCTACGTGAACCGAATCACGCCCGCCACTCAGAAGCCGGTGTTGAACTCCAGCTGGAACACGTCGATCGACAGCGGTGCCCCCGATACTTCCTTGGCCGCCATCCATTTGCCGCTGATCCAGCTGCGCGCATCCAGCGCATAGGCGCCGCCCACGTAATAGCCACGGGCGTTGGTGCCGCCCAGGTGGAAGTTCGAATCGTTGTAGGCGTCGGGCAACGCGTCGGCCTCGATGTGCTTGTAGCCCAGCAGCGCCTGCCATTGGCCCTTCTCCTTCAGCTCGGTGGCGCCGAAGGTGGCCTGCAGCATCCAGGCGGTGTCGCCGCTGCGGAAGGTATCGATGCTGGCGGTGCCGCCGGCGCCGTAGTTGTTGACGATGCCGCCGTTGGCGCGGTTGAACATGGCCTGCTTGTCGTAGGCCAGGTTGCGGATGTAGTCGCCATCCAGGCGCAGACCGACGCCCTGCGCCAGCTGCGTATCCCAGCGCAGGTTGAGCGTGGCCAGGCGGAATGCCGAGGCCAGGCCGACATACTGCGGGGTTGGCGTGTTGGCCGGATCCAGCGGATTGGGCGCGATGTCGCGGATCAGCATCAGGGTGTTGCCCTTCTGCATGAACGCCGGGCGCGACCAATCGGTGTCGCAGCCATCGACGCCCGAGAACAACGCGCACGGCGACGACAGCCGACCACTGATGTTCTTGAAGTCGTAGTAGCCCAGCGCTGCGCGCAGCGAATTTTCGTCGTTGAAGCGCCAGTTCACGCCCACCTGCGCACCGGAAAGCCACTTGTTTTCGTTGGGCGTCTTGACCTGGTTGCGGTTCGGCGAATTGTCGGAGGTGTACTCCAGCGGCACCACCGCGAGGTTGCCGAACAGATCAACGTCGCCACCGTCGAAGTCATGCTTCAGGTTGGCGGCAAGGCCGTCGAAGTTGAGGTCGTTGGAGAACAGCGTATCGCTGGTCCAGAACGGATTGCCGAAGCGGCCACCGCGCACCGTCACCCAGCCGGCCGGAGCATAGGCAAGCCAGGCCTGGTCCAGCCACACGTCCTTCTTGCTCAGGCCACCGCCCAGCTGCTCGGTGGTCGACACCGGGCCATTGCTGCTGCCGCTGGCCAGGCGCACGCCGGCCGTGGTGTGCTGTCCGATCATCGCCTCGATGCCGAGGCGGGCGCGGATGCGCCACAGGTTGCGGCGGTCCTGGCGGGCGTTCAACAAGGGCGGCAACTGCAGGTTGGTGTTGCTGTTCGTATCGAAGCCGCTGCCGGAGTTGATCGACGCCCAGTTGCTCACGATATCGCTGTTGCGCTCGGAGTAGAAGCGCGACTCGCTGCGCACGCGCACATCACCGGTGACCTTGATGCGCTTGGTCCACTCGGCCACTTCGTTGGGTGCCGCCCAGCCTTCGGACTTCGCCTGCGCCATCACGTCCTGGCGCACCTCGTCACGGATGCCGTCACGCACGCTCTGCGGCACGTAGGGCACGCGCACGTCGCCGGCTTCCAGGGCCACGCCACCACTGGCGGCCGCGCTGCCAGTGGCTGCAGTGCGCTGTGCGGCCGCGGCCTCGGCTTCGGCCTGCACCAGCAGTGCCTGGCCATCTTCGGGTTTCAGTGCACCGCTGGCGATCAGGCCCTTGATCAGCTTGACCATGGTGGTTTCGGCGGCCATCGCACCGGCCGGGGCAGCCAGGCTGAGCAGCACGGCACAGCACAGCAGCGCCCGTCGGGCCGGCCGCGGGCGGCGGGAGTCGGTTCGTGCGCGGACGTGGTCGTTCATCACGGTTCTCATCGAAAGAAGGGAAATCACGGAGGTCGGGAATCAGGCCCCGGGCCGGCGGCCCTGGATCAGCACGCGGGCGGGGAAATCGAGCGACGGCGGCGGTGCCTGGTCGACCTTGCCGATGCGGCGCAGGGCGTCGAGCACGGCCGCGTCGGCCTCCTCGTTGCCACTGCCGCGCACCAGCTCGACCTTCTCCAGGCGGCCGTCATTGGCCAGCCACACGTTCACCTGCAGCTGGAACGCCAGGCGCTTGACCTTGTCGTCGCGCGAGATCGCCTGCTGCATCAGGTAGCCGAGGTAGCGCCCATAGGTGGCATTGCCGGCGCCACCACGGCCAACGCCGGACGATCCGCCACCGCTGCCGGACTGGATGCCGAAGTTGTCACCGCCGGCCTGCGCATCGGCGTTCATCGTCACCGGATCGGCGTTGTCCGGCGTCGGCGTCGGCTCTTCGGCCGGCGTCGGCTGATCCAGCGGCTCCGGTTCGGGCATCGCTTCTTCCGGCGGCGTCTCCGGCTCCGGTGGTTTTTCCGGGGGCGGCGGCGGCGGCGGAGGGGGCGGTGGCAGCGCCAGCATCGGCGGCTGCACCACCGGCCGGCGGGTACTGGCAGTGTCCTTGAACAGCAGCCACCACACCGCGATGCCGAGCACCAGCAACGCAGCCAGCACCAGCGCGACGGTCACCAGCAACTGGCGGCCGCGCATGCCGGGCTCGGGCCGGGGGGGTTGATGGGCCGTCATGCCTCAGCCCTGTGCCTTGCCGGTGACCAGGCCCACCTGGGCCAGCTCCAGCCGCCGCAGCAGGTCCAGCACCTCGACCACGCGCGCGTACTGCACCTGCGCATCCCCGCGCACGATCACCGGGAAGTCCGGCGTGGTCGCGCGCTCGGTGCGCAGGCGATCCTCCAGCTCGGCCATGGTCACCGGATACGCATCCAGGAACACCTGGCCGCTGGGGTCGATGGTGATTGCCTTGGTCTTCGGCTTCTCCAATGCGACGCTGTTGCTGGCCTTCGGCAGGTTGACCTCGATGCCGGGGATGGAGGCGTTGCTGGTCAGGATGAAGATCACCAGCACCACCAGCAGCACATCGACGAAGGGCGTCACGTTGATGCCCTTCTCGCGCTTCTTGATGCCGAACTTCGCCTTCTGGCCCATGGCGCGCCCCTCAGCCCTGGACCGCGGCCGGGCCGCGCCCGTCCTGCTCTTCGGCCAGGCGCGCGGCGAACTCGTCGATGAACACCGCCATGTCCGCGCCGATCGCTTCGGCACGCGCGCCCAGGTAGTTGTAACCGAACAGTGCCGGGATCGCGACGCCGAGGCCGGCGGCGGTACACAGCAGCGCCGCGGCCATGCCCGGCGCCACCGAGTTGATGTCCACCGCGCCGGCCATCGCCGCCACCACGAACACCAGCATGATGCCGATCACGGTGCCGAACAGGCCCACGTACGGCGCACCCTCGATGGTGGTCGACAGCCAGTTCATGCGCCGCGCCATCGCTTCCTGCTCGCGCACCATCACTGCATCCATCGAGGCACGGATCGCGGCGATGGTGGCGCCACTCAGGTAACCGCTGTTGCCGTCGCGCTGGTGGCGCTGCTGCATTTCATCGATGGCCACCTGGTAGATGCGCCACAACGAGCCATCGTGCATGGCGGTCGGTGCCTTGCCCTGGCGATCCATGTCCGACAGGGTGCGCAACGGCACGCCGGACAGCTTGCCGAAGCTCTCGGTGAATACCGCATTGGCCTTGCTGGTACGGCCGAAGTGGCGGCTCTTGGCGATCATGATCGCCCACGACAGCAGCATCATCAGGCCCAGGATGGCGACCACCACCCACGCATCGAACGGCATCGCCTTGAGGATGAAGGCGAAGTGGCTCTGGCCGGCCGACTGCTCATCGGCACCGTAGCTGATCAGGCGCGAATCGGCACCCTGCGCGGTGGCGTCGGCCAGCAGCAGCGCCGCCGGGCGTGCCACACGCGAGACGCGCAGCTCATCCAGCGCCCCCTCGAAGTTGGCCAGTGGCTGCGCCGCGCCGGGGGCGTCGGCACCGACCACCGGCGCGCTACCCAGCGCCGGCAGCTCGCCGCTCAGCTGGGCCACCACGCGACCGTTGAGGTACAGCTGCAACGCGCCCTTCTCCGCGGTCAGCGCCACATGCGCCCACTGCCCTTCCGGAATCGGCTGCGCCGGCGTGCTGCGCTGGCCATTGAGCTGCACGAACGGCACCCGGTTCTCGATGCCCAGCACCAGTTCCGAAGCGCCGTCGCGACGGGCGTAGATCGCCTGTGCGGCGTTGTTGCTGCCCGGCTTGATCCAGGCTGAAACGGTGAGCGGCGCGCCGGCTTCCTGCGCCAGCGACGCGCTGGCAGGCAGTGGCAGCGGGCCCGCACCCAGCTGCACGCCACGGCCGATCACCGAGCCTTCGGACGGCGGCACGACGGCCCCGGCATTGTTGCCGTAGGCCGTGGTGTCGCGCGCCGGCGCATTGGCTTCGGCGAAGTGGTAGACCAGCGTGTAGTCCGGGTCGAATACCTGCTGGCCATTGCCGCTGGCCGGTGCCTTCTCATTGCCGTAGTACATCCAGATCGTCTGCGGCGCGACTGCGCTGACTGCCGGCACGTCCACCCAGACCAGGGCCAGGCCCAGCTTGGGGTCGAACTGTTCGATCTGGTGGGCCAGCACGGTGCGGCCATCGCCCGACACGAAACGCAGGTCGTTGCCCGCATCCTGGGTACCGTCGAAACCGAAGTTGCCGGTATGCAGGCGCAGCAGCAGCGGCGTGCGGCCCGGGTCGCCGGCCAGGCCCGCGCCCTGCGGGCCGGCGTCGACGGTGATCGGCTTGCGGTACTTCCATTCGGCCTGCCACCAATTGGCATCGGCCGCAGCAGCAGGCAACGCAACCAGCGCGGCCAGCAGCAGCAACACTCGGGAAAGCAAACGGTCCATGCGAAGGGTCTCCGGAGAACGCATGTTCAAGGGAAGGGTCAGTAACTGGTGCTGATGTTGAAATGCAGGCGCGGGTCGTCCTTGCGCGTGACCGGGCCATCGGCATAGGGCCAGGCGTAGTCCAGGCGCAGTTGCAGGTGTTCGCCCAGGCGCAGCTGCGCGCCCAGGCCGACCGAGGCCAGGTTGTACTTGTCACGCTGTTCGGGCAGTGGTTGGCGCAGGCGCAGATAGGCCGCGTCGGCAAAGCTGTAGACGCGCAGATCGGTGCCGCTCCACAGCGACCACGCCGGGGTGTGCCATTCCAGGCTGGCCAGGCCGCCGTAGTCGCCGATCGCCTCGGCCGACAGATAGCCACGTACGGTATACATGCCACCGGCGGCGAACTGTTCGGCCGACACCAGCGGCGCGTCGGTCACCTGCAGCGAGCCGCGCGCGTACCACTGCCAGTCGCTACCAAAGGTATGGGTGTTGGCGACATCGGCCTTGAACGCCACGAAGCTCGGGTCGGCCCAGTAGCGCTTCTGGCCGAAGGCGGTGGCGTCGCTGCCGTAACCGAACAGGCGGCGGGTGCCGGCCACCAGCTGGGTGTTGATGCTCAGCTGATCGTGCTCGCCCTGGCGCACGCCGACGAAGGCCAGCGTGATCGGCGCATATTTCAGCGGCGTCTTCAGGCTGTCCCCGCCCATCTGCGTGTCTTCCTCGGTGTCCTTGAAATCCACACCAAGGCTGAGCTGGCGCCACCACTGGCTGCTGCCGGCAAGGCGGTAGTTGAGCTTGAGGCCGATCGAGTGACCGTTGCCGATCACATTGGTTCCGGTGCCGGTACCGACCTGTCCGCCCGCGTTCAGCACGCGGCTGTCGGACGTGTAGCCGGACGCTTCCAGGCTCCACGGCGTGCCCTCGAACGGCATCATGTACGAGGCCGAAAACACCTTGGCCTGCTTGGTATCTTCCGGCGCCAGGTACACGCCGATGGTGGCGCTGTGCCCGCTCTTCCACAGGTTGTCGTAGGCCAGCGACGCACTCAGGCGCAGCTTCTCGGTGTCGGCACTGTGGTCGTTGTTGAGCGCCGCGCTGGCGCGCCACGGCGACTTCTCCTCGACCTGCAGGTCCACATCCATCGTGCCCGGCACCTGGCCTTCGCGCACCAAGGGCATCACCTGGCGACGTCCACCTTCATTGAGCGCGGTCAGTTCCTTCTGCGCCTGGTCGAAATCCGGCACCTTGCCCTCGGCCAGCGCCGGCACGCGTTCGCGGATGCGTTCGGGCGATTCGTGCTTCGTTCCCACGACCCGCAGCTGGCCGATCGGTGTCTGCTGTACCTTCAGCAGTACCACGCCTCCACTGACCTGCTGCTCGGGCAGTTCCACATAGACCGACTGGTAGCCCGCCTGCTGGTACAGCGCATTGACTGCATCGCGCGCCTTCTCGACATCGGCCAGGGTCTTGCCCGGGCCGAGGAACGGCTCCACCGCGCGTTCGATCTGGCGCGGATCGAGCACGGTGTTGCCGCGCACGATGTATTCATTGATGTTCACGCTGGGCGCAGGTGCAGCCGCCTGCGCGAACAACGGCAGCGGCATCGCGGCCAGGGCCAGCACCAGCGGATGCAGGCGCAGCGGAAGGCGGACGGCTCGGCACGGAACAGGAGTCATCGAAGGCATCGCGTCGTATCGAAGGGAGTGGCCAGGGAGCGGCGCGTGGGTCTACCAACAGGACGTGCACGTCGCGTCAAAACCGCCAATAGTTTTGTGACAGCACTGTCATCTTTTGACCCGGCCGAAACGGTCGCGGGCGGAGACTGCCTTCGCCACACGTCTTCCTTGCAGAACGCCGGTTGCCGCGCGAGATTGGAAATGAGTGCACTATCGATAGCGGGCATCTGCCCTGCCCTGGCGCTGGCATTGCTGCTGGCGTTGCCATCGCTCCGTGCCGAGGAGGCGAAGAAGCGGGAAGAGGCCGTGCCGTGCATTGAAGTGCAGGTCAACGGCGAGCGGATTCCGGCGTGGGACTGCCTGCAGCGCAAGCTGGCGCCGGCGGCGAAGCCAGCCAAGTCACCGGCGCTGCCTGAAGCCGAACGCCTGATGCGGCAGCCCGGCAACCAGCTGATGCAGTACAACCTGGAAGGCACGCGGCAGCGCATGGGCGATGCCTTCGGCCGCTCGGTGGTGCCGCAGCGCCCGGCGCGCTGAGCCTGCGCAGCTGTAGAACCGGGCCCACGCCCGGCTGCTCCAGCGCGCCCTTCAACGTTCATGCAGAAGCCGCCGGGCGTGGACCCGGCTCTACAGTGAGCCACCGTTCGAGGGCGCAGGCACGATGCCATCGGTCGGCACCGGCGGCAGCTCGGGCACCGGCACGCTGCGCGACTGGCCGGCCTGATTCAGTTCCACTGCACTGGCACTGATGCTGGCCAGCACCGTGCAAGGCCCCAGCCGCTGCCCGGGTGCGTACGCTTGCGCAGGACGACCATCCACCGACAGCAGCGCCAGTGGCGCGTGCTCGCCGGCCATCACGCCGAGCACGACCACCTCGGTCCGTACCGCACCGGGGGACAGCAGCCGCACCAGCGGCAGGCTGGCCATCGCATCGAACAGGGGCCGTACCGGCGCCTCGGCCTGCGCTTCACCGGCCGCCACCGCTGGCGCCACCGCAGACAGGGTGACACTCCAATAGGCCACTACGGCCAGCAGCAGCATCGCTGCCAGCAGGGTCAGCATGCGATTGCGATCCCAGCGCCTGCCATCCATGTTCCGCACCATCGCCACGTTCGTGTCCGCCTACGCTAGCAGCTGCGGCTGACGCTTTTGTTTCATCGTACAGGCCTATGCTGGCGCGTATCGGCAAGGACCGGAGGCAATGTCGGTGCAACGCATCCCGCGCGGTTTTACCCTGCTGGAGCTGATGGTGGTATTGGTGATCATCGGCATCTGCACTGCCGGTATCGGCCTTGGCCTGGGCAGCCTGCTCGATCCGGCCCGGCAACTGCGCCAGGAAGCCGAGCGGTTGGCGCAGCGGCTGCAGGTGGCACGCGACGAAGCCCGAATCGATGGCCGGCCCCTGCGCTGGCAGTCCGATGCCAAGGGCTATCGTTTCAGCCGCCGCGAAGGCGGCCGCTGGGTGACCGTGGAACGCGATGACCTGTTGCGGCCGCAGCAATGGCAGGCCGCTGGCATTGCGGTAGCGCCCGCCAGCGCCATCGAACTGAGCCCGGAATGGATCGGCACTGCCTGGGAGCTGGGGCTGTCGCTGGAGGGCCGCACACTGCGTCTTCGTGATGATGGCAGCGGACAATTGCAGGTCGTGCAGTGAAGCAGGCGATGCGAGGATTCACCCTGATCGAAGTGCTGATCGCGCTGGCGATCGTATCGATTGCGTTGGCGGCGGTGATGCGTTCGGTGGCGGTGGCGACCGACGATCAATCGCGGCTGCGCGATCGCCGCCTGGCGCTGATGTGCGCGCAGGACCGCTGGCAGGAACTGCGCCTGACCGGACAGGCAGCGCAGGATGGCCGCCAGCGCTGCGTGCAGGGACGCGGCAGTTTCCTGGTGCTGCAGCATCTTGGCACGGGCAGCGACGGCCAGCCGCAGCTGGAACTGAGCGTGGTGGCCGAGGACGCACCGCGGCGACCGCTGGCGCGGATGCAGCTGCCGTGGACGCTCGCACCGTGAAGCGCGCCGTGCGCGGCTTCACCCTGATCGAGGTGATGATCGCGATCACCATCATGGGCGTGCTGGCGCTGATCTGCTGGCGTACGCTCGACAGCGTGGCCAGCAGCGACCAACGCCTGCGCCAGGCCGATGCCGAGACCACCACGGCGCTGCGCGTGCTGCAGCAGTTCCAGCGTGATATCGACATGCGCGCAGACGACGCGCTGATGAATGGCGCCGTGCGCCCGGCGGACCAGCCGCAGCGACTGCTGCCACCTTCGCTGGTAAGCGAACGGCACCCGGATGGAAGCTTCGCGCTGGAGATCACCCGCAGCGTCGGCAGCGACGGGCTGCGCTGGCAGCGGGTGCGCTGGTGGCAACAGGGCAACACGCTGTGGCGGGCCAGTGGCGAGGCGACCGACCGGTATCCGCTGCCAGCGCCTGAGCAATCCAGAGGCATCGCGGTGGCCCAAGGTGTGCAGCGGTTCGAGGTGCGGGCCTGGCAGCCCGGTGCCGGTTGGGCGGTGCTGCCGAGCGAGGGCGAGGTTTTGCCGGCGACGGGGCTGGAGCTGCGGCTGGGCCTTCGCGATGGGCGTGGGCCGCTGAGCTACCGGCGGGTGCTGGAGTTGTAGGGTTCGTTCGTGGCGCCGCATCCACGCATGGCGTGGATCTACTGCTGAGGCTGCTCTGGTGATGGCGGGGATCTACCCCCGAGCCTGCTCTGGTGGGTGCCGACCGTTGGTCGGCACTGATGCTGGCCCAGGCATCCACGCATCGCGTGGATCTCCTGCCCTCCTGCCGCCGGGTGCTCTCCTGCACCCGACGGCGCTGTGTCGGTGGTCCTCACCGCTGATGGCCGCTCCCTGCCCTCGGTGCCGTCCTGGCTGGGGCCGCCACCGTTCCGTGGCGGCTGGCCCGATGCTGCAGCCCGATGCGCTGCACCGGGCAATGCGTGCCGACCAAGGTCGGCACCTGCCGGGGCGTGGAATGCCTAGCGGCGCTCGGTGCCTTCGTCGCGGCTGGCCTGCGGGAACTGGAAGGCGCTGTTGGCGTCGTAGCCACTGCCGGCGGTCGTGCCACGCGCAGGCGGAGCGATGCTGCTTGTACCACTGCCAAAGCCCAGAATCTGCACGCTGATCACCGATGGCTGGTTGCGCCGTGCATCGTCCTGGCTCTTGCGCATCACATCCTGTGCGGCCTGGCTGGCACTGTTCGCCGCCGCACTGGCCGAGGCCAGCGCATTGACGTTCACCGTGGCCAGCACCGGCAGGCCCTTGCTCTCGCCCTGTACCTGGATATTGGCGGCGTTGAGCACCTGCAGCGCCGCCAGATTGATGTTGCCCGAGACGCGGATACCGGCCTCGCCCGCATCGATGGTGCCCAGCGGCGCGATCAGGTCGACGTCGCCCGGCGGCACTTCGGCGATGGGGTTCAAGGTCGCAATGCCTGCGCCACTGGCGGGAGCCTGCGGCGACAGGATCACATTGCCCCAGCCGTCATAGAGGCGACGCGGTGGCGTGTACAGCAGCGTCGTCTGCGAACCGCGACCGGCATTGATGTCACCCTGCTCCGACCAGGCCAGGATGTCGCCGCCGAACGTGGTCATCACCCGCGACAGGCCCAGCAGCACGCTGTCCTGGCTGAACAGGCGGATATCGCCCTGCCCCTGGGTGACGAGGCCGGCGGTGGCAGGCGGCACCACGCCCTGTACGCCGACCACGATCTGTCCGCCCGGTGCCATCAGTTCGATGTTGCCGCCCGCCTCGGTGCGCACGCCGGAACCGCCGTACATCACGATATCGCCGGTACGGTCGATCGTCGCACCGGCCGCATTCCTGTCCGGCATCAGCGTGGCGATGGCTTCGCGCCCGCGCAGGTAGGAGCCGAAGCGGGGCCCTTCTGCATCGGTGTACTCACGCCCACCTTCGCGCAGTTCGGCGTAGTACACCTGGCGCAGGAAGATGCGCTGCTGTTCCTGCGGCAGTGCGTCGAATGCAGCCAGCGCCCCGTCGCCGTCGGCAGCCACGCCGAAGCGCTGCTGCAGCCACTGCTTCAGCTCCTGGTTGTAGACCTTGACGGCCTTGCCCGGCTGCGACGCGAGCGATTGCGCGGGATCGGCCAGATTCGCAGGATCCAGATAGCGGGCACGCAGGGCCGCGAAATCGATCTGCTGGTTGCCGGCCGTCAGCGCGATGCTGGCGCCGGGACGGGTATCGCCCTGCACGATGCCACCGAGGCTGACGATGCTGCCCGCATCCTCCTGGCGCAGCTGGCGGCCGGCACTGATCTCGGTGTTGCCGGGGCCGGCGATGATCGCGTTCAGATGCACGATGTCGCGGCCCGCCGCCACCACCGTGAAGTCGGTGGACGCGGTGTTCAGCGCGGTCATCGACACCCCGAGGATGTCCCGGCCTGCCCGCAGTTGCACGGCGCCGGCGGCCTCGAACCAGTTCAGCTGCGTGCGCTGCCCCCCGTTGGGAGTCAGCGTGCGTTGGGCGCCGGTGGCCAGACCGATGATGTCGCCCTGCACCGCGTAGAAGCGGCTCGGCGCCAGGGCCGCAGACACGGTGGACAGCGGAGTATTCGGACCGAACGCAAACAGCGGAAGCGACGCCTGCGGCGATGCAATGTTGCCGTCGACCGACAGGTTGTGACGCGAGCGGGTCACATTGCCGCTGGAATCCCCCTGCTCGGCCATGAATGCAGGGTCGAAGGGTCCCGGCAGGCGCGCGTCGCTGGCGGAGCGCGCGATCTGGGTCGCGCCACGCTGGGCGAAGATGCCGCCACCGGCCAGGACGTCCAGCCGTCCTGTCGCCGAGGGTGCCAGCAGGATCACATCCTGCGTCCCCGGCGTGGTGCTGATCCGGTCCAGCTTGACGTCGCCCTGCGCAGCAACGGCGCTGAAGCGCGAAGGATAGAGCCAGTAGTTCAGCAGCTCCTCCCGGCTGCCCGGTGCCAGCGCAACCTGCTCGGGCCACAGATTGCTGCCGGTCACGTTCTCCGGCCCGGCCAGGCCCGGCGCCAGGTCGCCACCGGCACTGAACAGGTCCACGGCGGTCGTGTCGGTCCACAGGGAGAACCAGGTGCTGCCCGCAGCGCGGCTGCCGTTGTCCTGCACCACCGCGCTGTAGTTGGCCAGTGGAACCCGACCGGCATCGGCGACGCCGCCGAGCACGACGTCACCCCGCGCCTGCAGCTGCGCGACCGCATCGCCCAGCACCAGCACCGGCCCGCCCATCGGGCGAGCGGCGTCGGCGGCGAACAGATCGGCCGCACGCAGCTGGCCCAGCGTCGCGTAGCTTTCCAGGGTGACGCCCATTGCACCGATGCGTCCCGCATCCAGCTGCAGGCTGCCACGCAGATTGCTGAAGGTACCGTTGAGGTCGAGATTCTGTCCCGCCCTGGAGGCATTGAGGCTGGAGAACGTCGCCCGCAGATTCGGATTCAGTGCGCCACCGATACGCAGTTGCAGGTCGCCGCCGCCGGTCAGGTGCAGCTGGCCATCGCTGACCCGGCCGGTCGATCCCACCGCCGCGATGATCGCACCTGAGCGCGGTGCGATCGTCGAGTCCAGCGCGTCACCTATCGCATCGCGCACGCCGGCGTCACGCCCGGCCTCCAGCGTCAAGTTGCCGCCGCCCAATGTACCGAAGCCGGTGAAGCCGACCATCCGCGGAGAGGCGCCAGCAGCAGCGGACACGTTGGTGTAGGCGCCAAAGTTCACCCACCAGCTGGTCGGCACCGGCTCCACGCCGGTGGTGCTGCCGGTTCCCTGCCGCCACAGCCAGTTGCCGACCGCGGCACTGGAGTACAGCGCCCAGTCACGCTCGCTGGTGCCCGACTCTGCGCGCCCGGTCCAGACGTCACCGACGATATCTCGCCCGGCTTCGACGCGCAGGTTGCCGCCATGATCGGGATACCAGGCCTGGTAGCCGGCCAACGCGGCATCATAGCTGCCCGGCACCAGGTTCGGACCCAGCAGTGCGGTGTTCCTGGGGGCTGCTGCACGGGGCGAATTGAAGGCAGCGTCGCGGCCCTCGCCCAGCGTGGTGGGAGTGCCCGCCGTGTACACACCGAAGCCGGACTTCATCACGACATCACCGGCAGCGAGCAGTTCCAGGTCCCCCTTGCCGGTGCGCAGCACGCTCCAGGCCGGCGTGCCCGCGCGCTTGCCGTAGGTGGTCACTTCGGTCTGCGTGCCACCGCCGGCGCAGTAGCTGGGTGCGGTGCTGCAGAACTCGTCTTCGGTCATGCCGAACATCGCCGCGAAGTCCTTCGCAGGGGTGCCCACGTAGGACTCATCGCCCCAGTAATCCAGCGAGCCCTGCGCGGCCACCTGGCGGGGGGCCGGGCCGCAGTAGTCAGCCGACATCGCACAGAACTCATCTTCGGTGAAGCCGTACATGTCGGCCAGCTCCGCGATCGGACGGCCCGCATAGGAGGTGTCGCCGATCCAGTCCAGCGATGCCCGCTCAGTCAACACACGATCACCCACCCAGATGATTTCGGTCTTGACCGTACCGATTGAGCCCTGGTGGGTATCGGCCAGCACCACGCTGCCTTCGGCGCCCCAGCGCCGGCTGCGTGGATCGGCCGCCCCGGAATCGGCACCGGCAACCACGGTCAGGTCCCAGGAGGTGGTGCCCTCGGCCAGCATCGGCGCCAGCGCCCAGTTGCGCCCCTGGTTGCCGTTGGCATCGGCCGGCCGCAGATTCACCGGCCCGTTGCCGGGCAGCTCCACCTTGGTCAACGATGGGATGTAGGCGCCCACCTTGAGCTCGACTTCGCGTGCCAGGCGCAGCGCAACCGGCAGCACCGCGCCGGCGGGCCACTCCTGTGCCGCCATCTGTACGGCGCTGCGCAGGCGGAAGCCGGCCCCCAGGCGCGCACCGGCCGCCAGCACCAGCGGCTCCTGCAGCACGGTGCCCGCCGCCAGCGTCTGCCCGGAGTCGGTGGTCACCGCCGCACCCAGCACCGTGCCCGCAGGCAGGCGCAGGGTCTGCGAGATCACCATCGGCGCGGGCAGCACGGTACCGACCGGAAGCGTTACCGATTCGACCGGCACGTCATAGTTCAGGCGGGTGCCGGCCTGGAACTCGGTGCCGGGCTGCAGCTTCACTCCGTCCACCGGCACCACCAGGTCGCCACCGAAGGGGGTGTGCCCGGCGCTGCCATTGCGAGCCTCATACAACTGCCAACCGCCCTCGTCCGGCGTGGACGGCGGCGGTGCGAAACCATCGTTGATGCTGCCATAGACGTTGATGTTGCCTTCGGCGCGCAGTACCAGCGAAGCCGATTCACCGAAGCCACGCCGCGATGGATCGGCGCGGTTGGCTTCGGGCCCGTAGCGGTAGCCGGACAGATCGATGTCGCCGGCAATGGTCAGGTCGCCCTCGGGATTGGCCTCGCTGCGCCGCGCCACCACCTGCACGCCGGGACGCAGGCGGACGTCGCCCAGCGCGGCGGTGCGCTGCTGCAGATCCGGATTGCCCAGCGCGCCATCGATCCAGGCCACGCTGTGCGGATCGACCACCTGGTCCAGCCACTGCTGGGTGACCAGCTGCGCGCGGTTGCCGCGCACATCAGCGGTGGTGGCCAGGGGCGCATCGTCGTAGCGACGGACACCATTGAGCTGGATGTCGGCCGCGCCATCGATGCGCAGGCCGCTGGCCGCAGCAATCGCCGCGTCGTTGCTGCCCAGCCGCGGCACATCGATCTTCAGCGAGCCCCGCGCCATGCCGTCGTTCTGTCCAGGGCCGTCACCGAGGGCAACGTCGCTGCCTGCACGCATGTCCAGGTGCGCCGCGCTGCCCAGACCAACGGCGCCTTCGGCGCTGCCCAGCGTGATGGTGGCCCGGTTCGGACTGTCGATGATCTTGCCATGGCTGTCCACGCGCAGGCCGGTACCGTGCGCGTCCAGCGTGCCGTCCACCTGCAACTGATCACGGGCGTACAGGCGGATGCTGCCGACCTGCTCGCCGCTGGCATCGATGCGGCCGGCCACGGTCATGCTGCCCGCGTCGACACTGATGTCGACCCGGCGCGCCTTCACTTCGTCGCCGATCCGCAGATCGCCTTCGCCGATCTGGAAGCTGCGACCACCGACGACGCCGCCGGCGGTCAGTCGCTGGTTGAGGCCGGTGAAGTCCTGCAACTGGCGTGCCCGCACCACAAGTTCACCACCGTCGTAGGGCACCAGCGTGCCACCGGCATCGTAGCGGCCACTGGCGGTGCCCTGCAGATCACCCGCCAGATCGGCTCGGCCGGCCATTGCGGTGACCGTCATGCGCCCGCCGCGGTTGTTGCGGGCGGAAACATCGATGCGGGAGGCCGCATCGGTGCGGATGTCCCCCGTGTCGCTGGACAGCAGGACATCACCGCCCCAGCTGAACTTGTCCACGTCGTACAGCGAGACCTTGCGCCCGGCAAGGTCCAGCGCCGCCCGGCTGCCAAGCGTGATGCCCTCGCGCGCGTTCGCAGACAGCCGTCCTGACGCCAGCGCGATCGTGCTGTCCAGCGTGATCCGGTTGGCGTCGATGCTCAGCTCACTGCCCAGTGCATCGCCACCCGCCTTACCGGTGCCCCCCTGCAGGCGGAAGTCGCCGCCGGTGCGCACGCGCAGCTGCGCGGCGGGATCGGCGGTCAACAGCGGTGTATCGATACCCAGGCTGCCTCCGCTGTACTGCCAGCCCTTGTCGGCCAGATAGTCGCCGCGCTGCTGGAACACGTCCAGCGTGCCCTGCGCGGAGAACGACAGCTGCTCCGAAGCACTCAGGTTCAGCGCACTGAATCCGAGTACCTGACGGTTGGCAGGCACCTCGGAGCTGGGACGGCTGAACGGGGCGCGCGCCAGCTGCAGGTTGCGGGTGACGATGTCCAGCTGCCCGGCGCCGAGCCGGTCCACCATCGGATCGGCCGGCGGCACCGACGCATCGCTGCCCGGCCCCTGCGTCGCCGCCAGCGAACCGTCCCAGACCAGTGTGTCCACCAGGATGCGCGCACGGTCGCTCGCCGCACCATAGCCATGGATGGCCTGCGCGCCCAGTACCAGCGTCTGCAGGCCACCGCGGCCGGTGGCACTGTCGCGCGCATCCAGGTCGACGCTGCCGAAGACGTTGACCGAATCCCGTGCGACCAGGCTCAGCGTATCCAGCGCCGGTGCGCCGGTGGCATCATTGCCGCGCAGCAGCTGCTGCAGCACGGACTGGTTCATGGTCATGCCACTGGGCAGCGCCCCTGCCGCAGCGGCCTGCGCGATCGCTTCGGCACTGCCGAGATTCAGCGCCGCCATGCTCAGGCCGAGCTGACGGGTGCCATAGCTGGCCGAGTCGCGCATCTGCAGCGTGCCATCGGTCGCTACCGCGATACTGCCATCGGAAACCAGCCGGGTCTGGCCGTCGCACGCCGTCTGGCACCCCCCGATGTCGATTGCCACCGGACCGGCCTCCACGCCGGTGGTGCCGGTGATCAGGTTCAGGCGCTGGTTGGACACCGCCAGCAGACCGCCGGAGACCTGGTAAGGCAGCGTCGCCCTGGCATCCGCGTTGGCGGATGCGAACGGCAGTGTATCGAGGGTCGCACCGGCCTCGACCAGCACGCCGCTGCCACCGGAGGCCGCTGCCACCAGCACTTCCGGTGCGTTCAGGGTGACTCCGGAACGGATCGCCACGCTGCGTGCCTGGCCGGTCACCGCCACCTGCGAAGTCACCTGGTTGAACTGCCCGCCGATCATCATCCGCACAGGCAGGAAGGCATTGAGCGCGTCGTCGCTGAAGGTGGCACCGCGATCACGCGCCTGCGATTGCGCACCGCCATCGACGATCTCCAGTGAACCGACCGCCGGGCTGGCCAACGTGGCTGTCAGCGTGCCGCCGCGCCCGTTGTCGGTGGCGGCGCCGAACCGCGCGGTGCCGGCGAAGCGGATGGCAGGCGTGTCTGCACGACCTGCGCCTTCGCCCAGCGCCAGGGTCAACCCGAGCGCATCGATGGTCTGCCAGCCGCGCGACTCGCCGCGGCGGTCGGCCACCGATTGCGCGAAGCTGTTGTAGGAGGTTTCGTTGTAGCCCGAGTGCCGGCGTACCACCGCGGCGGGGGTCAGCAGGATGTCGGTGAGCAACGGCGAGATTGCCGCGCCCAGCGCCGCGCGCTGCTGCCCGGACACACGCCAGGTGCCGGTGCCGGTCGCGATGGGTTGCGCGATGCCCGAGGTACCGGTGGCGCCCAGCTCCACCCGGAAGGCACCGGGCTGCAGCGCATAGCTGGCCGGCATCAGCGTGTAGGTGCCTGCCACCAGGCCGGGCACGCCCGTCGGCACGGTGATCTGCTGACCCACCGCCGGTGCGGCGAATCCTTCCTCGCCGCTGGGGGCGAATGTCCCGGCGCGTCCCGGCACGATTGCATACACCGGGTTGCCCGACGCACTGAATTCATAGCGCGGATTGGCGTCGGCCAACGCCGTGCGCAGCACGTCGACAGAGCCGCCGCGCCCGGACACGAAGGCCGCACCCGTCAACTCACCACCGCCGGACATGTCCAGCAGTGCCCCCGGCGCCACCTCGACCTCGTTGGCCTTCAGGGTCACCCCCATCGAGGAGATGCCGGCCGGCGTCAGCGAACTCACGCTGCGCGTGCCGACCCGCCAGTCGACACCATCGACGGTGCCACCATAGGGCAGCGACAGGCCGGCACCGCTGGTGGAGGTAACGCTGCCCGGGAGCAGTTCCACCCGGCTGCCGACGGTTCCGTTCTGGATCAGGCCGCCCAGCTGCAGCGTGCCCATCGGCACCTGTACGTTGCCGCCCTGCTGCACCGTGGCGGCCACCAGGCGAAGCGTGCCCCGCGCCGATTCCGGCGCCGGCTGCGTACCCGCACCGATGCCGTGGATGCGCAGCACGGCATCTGGATCAGCCCAGTAATCAGCGGTCTGCACGGTCTGCGCAGAAGCGCCGGCCACCAGCGTGCCGGCCGCACCCGTGGTGGGGTACAGGCGGGCAGCGGTCACATCCATCGAACCGGCCGTCATCAACGCGCTGGTGTTGCCATTGCTGGCAATGCTGTTGGTCAGGCGCACATCACTGCGGCTTTCCAGCGCCACGTGTTCGAACCCGGGCAGCCAGGTGACGTCGCGGATGTCGATCAGCTCGGCCTGCACCGCCAGCGCATGCTGGTCCGGCGCCGCCGAGGCAACATCGGCCGTGACCAGCAGGTTCTCGCCCGGCAGCTGGCGCCAGCGTGCCTGCGCCAGGCGGACGTAGGGCGCACTCAGTCGCAGCCCCGAGGACGGCCCGGCACCCACGGCCATGCCCAGGCTCGACGTTCCCTGGCCGTGGAAGCGCAGGCTCTGGGCCAGGCGCAGGTCGACATCGCCGGCGGCGCGGATGTCACCGAACACGGACAGGCTACCGAAGCCGCCGGCCTGCAG
Source organism: Stenotrophomonas sp. 85239_Sma (assembly GCF_056481725.1). Taxonomy (NCBI): domain Bacteria; kingdom Pseudomonadati; phylum Pseudomonadota; class Gammaproteobacteria; order Lysobacterales; family Lysobacteraceae; genus Stenotrophomonas; species Stenotrophomonas sp. 85239_Sma. The sequence continues at coordinate 2,561,230 of NZ_CM151163.1, forward strand.
CTGCTCGACCGACAACGCGGCGTGGCCATATTCCAATGCGGCCGGCAGTGGCTGCGCCGGTGCGTTGTGCTGGCTGAGGCTGATCGCACGCGCCCGCAGTACCTCATCGCTGGCGCCACGTGCATGGATGCTGCCGCCAAAGGCCAGGCCAAGCGTGCCGCCGCGTGCGCCGGCACCACCGGCGGCCGCGTCCATCCCGCCGTCCAGGTACAGCGCATTGGCAGAGCGCAGCACGATCTGCCCGCCGTCGCTGTCCACGCGCACACGGCCCCGGCCGTCGATGTCCAGTTCGGCCGACGCGCCCCGCGCCTGCAGGCGCGCACCGCGTTCGACCACCACGAAGGCTTCCGGTGGACGGTTGTCGACGAATGCTGTGCTCTCCCAGTCCAGCGCCCCACCAATCTCGATGCGTCCGCCCGCGCGCACCTGCCCGCGCAGGCGGCCGCTGGCATCGGGCAGCGAAATCGCGTCGGCATCGGCATCCAGCAGCGCGCCTTCGGCGAAACGCCAGGTGCGCTCGGTGCGCTGCCCGGCGTACAGCGCGTTTTCCGGTCGCACATCGTCGATCAGGATGCGGCCGCCCTTGGCGCGCAGCGTGCCTTCAACATCGATGTTGCCTGCACCAAGCAGCGAGATCGTCTGCCCTGGATCGACCGCCACCAGTGCATCCGTGCCGACCCGCAGGTCACCGCCCACGCTGTTGCGGTCCGAACGCAGGCTGATGCTCGCGCCTGCGCGCTGGCTGACGCGCCCGCTCGACGGATCGGCGCTGTACAGCGGCGCATCCCACGCCGCCAGCGCGCTCGCCCGATCAGTTGCCATCCGAGCGCCCTGGGTCAGCTGCAGGCCCGGCAGGGCAGCGACCAGCTGCGCGCCATCGGTCACCTCCAGGCCCTGGTGGCCATTGATGTCGTACTGCGCAAAGCCACTGCCGAACAGGCCGGGGTCCAGTCGCAGCGACGCGCCCGCCGGGTCCGCATCGCCCACCCGAACGTGGCCACCGGTTCCCAGCGAGAAGGAACCACTGCCCTGTCCTCGGCCACTGAACCGGCTCCCCTCGCCCAGCTGCACCCGTCCACTGCCGTCGGTCGCAACCGTGCTGCTGTTCGCCTGCAGGCTGACGCTGCCCCCTTTGCCGATGCGGCCCTTGCCGCGCAGGTCCAACGCGGCGCCGGCCTCCACGTCAACCGATGCCTCGGCGCCCACGACCACGTCATGACTGTTGCTCAGGCTCAGGCGACCGCCATCCGTCCAGGCACCGCTGGCGTCGAGCGGCATCGCCAGTGACGCATTGCTCCATTCACCGGAGAGATCGATCCGCGTGCCGTCGGCAATGGCGGTGCGGGCGCGGCCATCGTGCAGCAGCGCCGTCGGCCGGCCCTGGACATCCAGCAGGTTGCCCGCCGACAGCTGGCCGCCGGCAATGCCGATGTCGCCTGCCAGTTCCACCTCGCTGCCGGTCAGATTGAGCTGTCCGCCTGCCTGAAGGCGAAGGCTGCCATCGATGCGGATGCGATCGGCGGTCGCCAGGTCGATCCGTCCCCACTGCTGGGCACTCAGCTCTGCGGTATCCAGCCACACTGTGTCACGCCGCTCCTCGTTGACCGGCGCCAGCAGCGACCACGCCGCCTTCGTCGGAGCCTTGTCATCCAGGCGCACCTCCGAGCCGAACACACCGCTGCGGCCCTGGCCGTCGTAGCGCCCCAGGTACAGCTGCGCGTTGCGTGCGGCCGCCGTCTGCGCCTGCGCATAACCCTCCAGCGCGGAATCCGGCCTGCGGTTCTGCTGCGCGCCCTGGAAGGTGGCAGTCTCAACCTGCCCATCCAGCACCGCGGTCGGTGCGGAGACGATCAGGCGTCCTGCGTCGCGGCCGACCGTGTACCCGTTATCGACACGCTGCGCCGCGAATACGATCGGATCACGGAAGGTCTCGGTGATGCCCCAGCGCTCCTGCTTTACTTCATGGCCTCTGTACAACCCATCGAACAGCATCTCCGCCGGCGCATCATCGAGGCGGTAGACCTGGCCATCGACGCCGCGCACCCAGCTCTGCCGGATCACGCCGCTCTGCACATCCAGACTGCCACCGGCAAGGTTGATGCGTGAGCCGCCATGCGTGATCACTTCCCTGCCGCCCAGCAGGACGGTGCCTCCCTGCGCGGCCCATTCGCCGATCGAGTGCCCCTGGTTGTCGAGGTAGCCGCCCACTTCCAGCAGGCCACCCGCCGCGTACCAGCGCTCACCCTCGTAGCCCCCGGTACCGGCCGGAACGTGGACCAGCCGGCGGCGGTCGACCCAGACCTCGCTGCTGGTCAGCTTGCCGCTGTCGCGGTTGTCCAGGGCATCGCGCAGTTCGTTGCCCTGCACCTTGACCTGGACATTGTTGCTCTCCATCGACACCTGTACGCCCACTGCACCGGAAACATCCACGCGTGCCGCGTCGTCTACGTAGCTGCGGGCCGCCGCATCGGCAATGATCTGGCCGCCCGTGGCAACCGTCAGCGAATCCGCACTGAAATGGATGTTGCCACCTGAGACGATCTCCACCCGCGACTGGTCCCGGCGATCATTGTGCTGGGACAGATTGTCGAAGGTTGCCGAGCGCGCGCCGGCGCGGATCGCGTCCTGCTCTGCCGATTCCTTGATGAGGCTGTCGCGCTGCGTATTCAGCACCGTGGCCTTGCCATCGTCCTCGATCAGCACCGCCGTGGTGGCTCCATCGGCAAGCGTGACGCTGCTGCCGGCATCACTGGCCGAAGCCAGAAGATGCACGGTGCCGCGCTGCGCAAGCGTGGTGCTGGCCACGGCCACACCGGCCTGCTCGACGCTGCGCCCGGCCAGGGTCACGTCACCCTCGCGGGCGCGCAGCAGGCCGGTGTTGCGCACGCTGCCAGCCGTGCTGCCAGCGATGAAGCGCGGCGCGATTTCATTGCCGCGGGTGGTGGAGCTGGTATTGGTCGCCGTACCCACGCCGCGCCGGATCACGAAACTGTCACCGGCAGCGAGCTGCACCTGGCCCTTGCGCGCCTCGATATGTCCTGCATTCTCCACGCTGTGCCCGGCCAGCAGCACGTAACCACCGCCGCGCGTCGCACTGGTCGGCTCATGGGTCGCGATGCGGGCGCCCTGCTCCACCATCACCTTGCCGAATGCATCGCTGAGCGCGCTGCTGCTGGCGTCGGGGCTGTACAGGCCGTTGTCGCGGAACTGCGCATCGCTGATCCGTGCTGCGGCTGCCAGCAGGTTACGTACATTGACCTGGCTGTTGTTGCCGAACACCACGCCATTGCGGTTGGCCACGAACACCGTGCCATTGGCGTTGAGCTGCCCCAGGATCTGGCTGGGCCGCGCACCCGGGTCATTGACCCGGTTCAGCACGGCCCAGTCAGGGTTCTGCAGGAAGTTCAGCGTGGTGTTACCGCCGATGTTGAAGGTCTCCCAGTTCAGGATCGCCTTGTCCGCGGTCTGCTCGACCGTGACCTGCACCCGCCCGTCGCTGCCCTGCGACTGGACCGCGTCGCGCGCGTTGAGCCAGCCACGGGTCAGCGGGTTCTGGTCGACGCTCAGGCCGTCCTTGCCGAGGCCATCGGCAACGATGAAGCCAGCCTCGCGGCGCGCCTGCCGCGCCTGTTCCTGCAAGCGCTGCTGCAGGGCAATCGCCTGCGCCGCGGTGCCGAGATTGTCGATCGACTGCTGCAGCTTCTGCCGTGCTGCATCCTGCTGCTGGGCCGGCAACTGGAACTGGATCGGCACGCCGTTGGGCATGCGGCCACTCTGTGCCGCGCTGCCCTGGGCCGCGCCGCGTTCGGCGAACCAGCCCGGACTGAATGCCTGCTGCGCCTGGCTGGCCGGGGCCACCATGCTGCCCAGGGCGACCGCGATGGCCCACGCCATCGGATGATTGCGGCGCATCGGCGCGGCCGGATGAACAGCGGACGGGAGCGGGTGCGACATCGGAACCTCATCAACCTGGTGGGCCGCGGCTGCGGCGACGATCGGGGAGGCACGCGCAACGCATGCCCTGCCCCTGATAGACGGTTCACGTGACACGAAGCCGACAGCGAAACACTGCAGTGGCGGCACCGTCGCGGAAATGGCGACGCCGGCCCAGGAGGCCGGCGTCGGGTCAAGCAGGACTCAACCAGTGCTGCGGATTACAGCGGACGACCGATGCCCGAGCAGGTGCTGGGGTTGTTCAGGCCGGCAGCGCTGCTGGCCAGCACGAAGCGGTTGCGGATCGCATCGCGCCAGGCCTTGGTCAGCGGGATGAAGCCGTGGTCGGTGATCGACTTCTCATACGCGACGGTGTAGGTCGCCGGATAGTGGCGGGCCAGGAAGCCGCGCAGGCTGGTGGCGACGCTCGAATCCTTGTAGCACTGGCCGATCACCAGGTTGGTGTAGCCGGCGATCGGATAGCCGGCCGACGGGTTGCCGAACACCGGCACCCAGTTGGCGGGGTCCTCGGCTGCGACGCCGGTCGGCGGAGCGACGGTGTCCAGGGTAGCCTGCACGCTCACCTGGTCCGGCGAGAAGCCCTTGACCTTGGCGACCTTGGTCGCATCGGTCAGGCTCGGGATCACGTCCGGGCCGACGTAGCCGATACGGCCGTCAGCAGCGTAGACAGCGTTGTACAGCGAGGTGCCACCGGTGGCCGGGGCGGCCACCAGGAACGCCGGCAAGGCGCCGTTGTCATCGCGCTTGTACAGGTCGGCGAAGGTCGACTTGATGGCGAACTTGCCACCCACCAGCTTCGAGGTTTCAGCGTTCTCAGCGGCACAGGCGGCGGTCAGGAAGCGGCTGAACATTTCGCTGGTACCGCTGCTTTCCGGGCGGTACACCACCTGGATCGGGCCGCTGCGGTTGGCATCGATGGTCGACCAGTCGCTGATCGCGCCCGAGAACACGCCGCAGATCTGCGCCACGCTCAGGTCCACCGCCGAACCGGCCTTGTTGAACGGAATGGTGACCGAGGTGGCCACCGACGGCACCTGGATCAGCGCGCCGTAGCGGTTGGCATTGGTCGGCTGGTTGAAGTTGGTGGTGTAGGTGTTCAGCTCGGTGCTGCTCAGCACCGAATCGCTGCCGGCGAAATGCACGGTGCCGGTGGTCGAGAACAGCGCCGAGTTGTTTTCCAGGAACGCCTTCTTGCCGGTGCCCGAACCGGTCACGGCGTAGGTGAAGTTCGCCGGCAGGATGCTGTCGGCCGAACCCTTGTAGAGGTCGGCCGGCAGCGATGCACCGCCGCCGGTAACGGTCTGCGCCGACGCGGCGCCCACGGTAGCGAGCAGCGCGGTGGCAACCAGCGCGGCCAGGGTCTTGTACTTGGTCATGATCTTCTCCTGAAGGGTTTACTGCGAAGGGAAACGCCAAGGGAGGAACGGTCACTGCACGCCTGCTGTCGCCAGGGGCCTCCCAGCCCGCTCTGCGACGACGTGGCTATGCTGGTCCGTGCCGATGACAGACCGCTTAAGAAACCTGTGGAAGATCGAAAAAAGGTGTGGAGGATTGTGTGGAGAATCGAAGACGCCCACCGGGTAGAGTCGACTGTTAGTCGACTGGCACGCGAAGCGCTGGACTTGTCGAAGTGCGTTTGAGAAGCAGTCGACTAACAGTCGACTCTACCCGTGATGCGCGTTGCGCATCACTGCACCAGCTGGTTCATTTCCATGATCGGCATCAGCACGGCCAGCACGATGGTCAGCACCACGCCGCCCATCACCAGGATCATGGTCGGCTCCAGCAACGCGGTCAGTGCCATCGCGCGGCGCTCGATCTCGCGCGAGATCGTCTGTGCCGCGCGATCCAGCAGTGGTGCCAATGCGCCGGTCTTTTCGCCGCTGGCCACCAGGTGCACCAGGATCGGCGGATACACCTTCTGCACCTTCAACGCAGCACCCAGCGCGGCACCTTCGCGTACGCGCGCGGACACGTCATCAGCGCAACGCGCCAGCAGTGCATTGCCAAGCGTCTGCCGCGCCGCTTCCAGTGCACGCAGCAGCGGCACGCCGGCATCCAGCAGGATCGCCAGGGTCGAGGCAAAGCGCGCACTGTTCACACCCAGTACGAAACGCCCGACCATCGGCACCCGCAGCAGCATCGCGTCCCAGCGCAGGCGCAGCTCGGGCTTGCGCAGAGCCAACCGCCATGCCACCACCAACGCAGCGATGCCGAGCCCCGCCCACACTCCCCAGCTGCGAACGAATGCACTGGCCGCCAGCATCACCTGGGTCAGCATCGGCAGCGTCTGCCGTGCCTGCACGAACGCGGTCACCACCTGCGGCACCACATAGCTGAGCAGGAAGACCACGATCGCCACCGACACCAGGCTGATCGCCGCCGGATAGATGAAAGCCGTCAGCACCTTGGCCTGCAGCGCATTGCGCTCTTCGATGTAGTCAGCCAGGCGCTCCATCACCCGTGCCAGGTCGCCGGAGTCTTCACCGGCGCCCACCAGCGCCCGGTAGATCGGCGGAAAATCACGTGGCCGCGCAGCCAATGCCACGGTCAGGCGCTGTCCAGCACGTACGTCGGCGCGCACCGCGGTGAGTGCCTGGGCCACATGCGGGCGCTCGGCCTGTTCGATCACCGCACTCAATGCACCTTCCAACGGCAGGCTGGCGGCCAGCAGGCTGGCCAGCTGGCGGGTTGCCCAGGCCAACTCGCTGGCGGACAGCCGGCGCGTGCCCCAGCCACTGCCGGCGTTGCGCGCCGCGCTCACCTGCACCGGCGTCAACCCACGGCCGCGCAGCAGCTGGCGCGCGCCGCGCGGGCTGTCCGCGTCCAGCTGGCCCTTCTCGATGCGGCCCTGCGCGTTGGCGGCCTGGTAGTCGAACAGCGCCATGCAGGCCTCAGTCGTCGCCCGTGACGCGCAGGATTTCTTCCAGCGTGGTCACCCCGCTGTCGACCCAACGCTGGCCGTCCTGGCGCAGCGTGCGCATGCCGGCATGCCGCGCCGCTTCGCGCAGCGCGGGCTCACCCTGCCCTTCATGGATCAGCGCACGCACGCGATCGTCCACCACGAAAAGCTCATGGATGCCGGTGCGCCCCCGATAGCCGCTGTTGGCACAGGCCGCGCAGCCCACCGCACGCCACACGGTGCGGCCTTCGCCATCCACCTCGGCACGCCTGCATTGCGTGCAGAGCCGCCGCACCAACCGCTGCGCCAGCACACCGCGCAGCGACGAGGCGAGCAGGAACGGCTCCACCCCCATGTCGGCCAGACGGGTTACCGCTGAGATCGCGTCATTGGTGTGCAGGGAGGCCAGCACGCCATGCCCGGTCAGCGACGACTGCACCGCAATCTGCGCGGTTTCCAGATCGCGGATCTCGCCAATCATGATGGTGTCCGGGTCCTGGCGCAGGATCGCGCGCAACGCGGTGCCGAAGCTCATGCCGATACGCGCGTTGACCTGGATCTGGCCGATGCCGGCGAAGTCGTACTCCACCGGGTCTTCCACGGTGAGGATGTTGCTGGTGCTGCTGTCGAGCTGGCCCAGCGCGGCGTACAGCGAAGTGGTCTTGCCGCTGCCGGTCGGCCCGGTGACCAGCACGATGCCATGCGGCTGCCGGATCAATCCGGTGAATGTGGCCAGTGTGTCATCGGCCATGCCCAGGCGCTGCAGCTGCAGGCGGCCGGCATCCTTCTCCAGCAGTCGCAGCACGGCGCGCTCGCCATGCCCGGTCGGCACCGTGGAGACACGGATATCCAGCGGACGTCCACCCACGCGGATCGCGATGCGCCCGTCCTGCGGCAAGCGCTTCTCGGCGATGTCCAGGTGCGCCATGATCTTGATGCGCGACACCAGCGCCGCGTGCAGTGCGCGCCGCGGCTGCACCATGTCGCGCAGGGTGCCGTCCACCCGGTAACGCACCACCGAGTGGGTCTCGAACGGCTCGATGTGCAGATCGCTGGCGCCATCGCGTGCGGCCTGTGCCAGCAGCGCGTTGATCATGCGGATCACCGGCGCATCGTCCTGTGCATCCAGCAGATCGGTGACCTCCGGCATATCCTGCATCAGCCGGTCCAGATCCACTTCACTTTCAGCAGCCCCGACCACAGCAGCGGCATCGCCGCCGTCACGGTACTGTTCACCCAGCCGCTGTTGCCAGGTCGCCGCATCCAGCGCCTGGAACGGCAGCGGGCCATGCCGGCGCCGCAGTTCGGCCACGGCCCACGCGGCAGTTTCGGCGGTGCCCAGCAGTACGGGTTCGCCGCCGGCCTCGGACAGCATCACGCCATGGCTGCGCACCCAGGCGTACGGCAGCGGCGCGGCGCTCACGGCCCGATCACCAGCTCGGGGGTGTAGCCCAGCCCGCGCAGTTGCTGCAGTGCCGGGTCCAGCGTCGCCGGATCGCGCGGCAATCGCACGCGCAGGCGTTGCCCGCTCTCGCCCGGCGTGGCTTCGGCATAGGCCTGCAGGCCCAGCGCACGCACCTGCGCCACGCCCTGGCTGGCACGCGCCGGGTCCAGCCCCTGCGCGAACTGCACCAGCTGCGCGTCGCCCTCACCGGCCGGATACAACGCCGCCAGGCTGGTGTTCTGCAGCGGCTGGCCCTGGCCGTCGGGGGCATTGCCCTGGCCCAGCACGGACAGATCCTGCGGCGGCAGCTGCGGTGCGGACAGCGCCGGCAATGCCCAGCTCTGCGCCGGCTGCGCACCCGCCTGCGCGTTGCGCATGTAGTCGTAGCGATCGCGGGTCAGGCGCTGGCCGGCGGCGGGGTCACGCACCACGTGCGGGCGCAGGAACACCATCAGGTTGGTCTTGGCGCGCTTGCGCGTGTCGCTGCGGAACAAGGCGCCCAGCACCGGGATCCTGCCCAGCCCCGGAACCGCATCACGGCCATGACTGACGCTGTCTTCCAGCAGGCCACCCAGCACCATGATCTGGCCATCGTCCAGCAGCACGCTGGTATCCAGGGCGCGCTTGTTGGTGATGATGCCGGCCGTACTGTTCGCGCTCTGCGCGTCGATGCTGCTGACTTCCTGGTAAATGTCCAGCTTCACCGTGCCGCCCTCGGAGATCTGCGGGCGCACCCGCAGCTTCAGGCCCACGTCCTCGCGCACGATGGTCTGGAACGGGTTGTTGCTGCCGCCACCACCGTCGGTCACGTAGCGGCCGCTGACAAACGGTACGGTCTGGCCGACCATGATGCTGGCCGCTTCGTTGTCCAGCGTCATCAGGTTCGGCGTGGACAGGATGTTGGCGCCACCCTTGCTCTGCAGCGCGTTGGCCAGCGCCTTCATGTTGAGGATCTGACCGACGCCGGGCAGGTTGATGGTGCCGTCGATCACACCGATCTTCAGGCCATCCTTTGGCAGCACGTCCAAGGTAGTGCGTGCACCGGTATTGAGCCCACTGCCGCCGGTGGCGCCACCAAAGTGGGTGCCGCCGAAGGTGCGGCCATTGCCCAGCATCCACTGCACGCCCAGCTCGGCCGCATCGGTCTGGTTGACCTCCACGATCAGGCTTTCCACCAGCACCTGCGCACGGCGCTGGTCAAGCTGGTCGATCACCCGGCGCAGGTTGCGGTACACAGGCTCGGGGGCCGAAATCAGCAGCGTGTTGGTGGCCACGTCCGCCTGCACCGAAATGCCGTTCTGGCTGAAGCCGGTGCTTCCGGCGTCGATCGGGTCGCGGCGGTTCGGGTCCAGCCGCTGTGATTCCAGCGCATTGCCACCGGCCTTGGCCTGCTGCGGCTGCGACGGCTGCGCCGGTGTGGAACCGTTGGCATCGCCGGGCAGTGGCGTGATGCCCTCGTTGCTGCCCATTGCCGGTGCATCGCTCTGTCCGGCCACCACGCCGCGCAGCACACCAGCGAGCTGGTTGGCCTGGGCATTGCGCAGGTAGACCACATGCAGGTTGCCGGATTCATCCTGGGCGCGGTCCAGCTTCTCCACCAGCTGCCGTGCCAGGCGGGTACGCCCGGGGCTGCTGGAACGCAGCAGCACGCTGTTGCTGCGCGGGTCGGCCATCACCACCACCTTCTGGCTGGGCTCGGCGCCCTGCGCATCCAGCAGCGGCGCGACCATTGCCGCCACGTCAACGGCAATGCCCTGCTGCAGCTTCACCACATCGGTGTCCATGCCAGCCGGCGTGTCGACGCTGGCGATCACCCGTGCGATGCGCTCCAGGTTGTCGGCATAGTCGGTGATCACCAGGGTGTTGTTGCCTGGGTTGGCAGTGATCGGATTGTCCGGGCTGATCATCGGCCGCAGCACTGCCACCAGCGCGGCCGCGTTCTCGTAGCGCAGCGCGAAGGTGCGCGTGGCGATCTCGCCCCCTGCACCGCCGCTGCCCACCCGGCCACCGAGCAGCTTGGCGTCGGCCTGCGGCACCACCCGGCTGACGCCGCCGTTCTCGACCACGGCGAAGCCGCGCATGCGCAGCGCGCCCAGCAGCAGCTGGTAGGCCTGGGTACGGCTGACCGGGCCATCGGAGACCACCGTCATCTTGCCGGTCACCCGCGGGTCGACCAGGAACTGGCGGCCGGTGAACCGTGCCGCCATGCGCAGCACGCCGCCGATATCGGTATCCACCAGGTTCAGCTGCACCGGTTCATCGCGGGTGTCCTGCGCCAGCACGGGCGCCGGCACGTAGCCCATGCCCACGATCAGCGCCAATGCAGTACTGCAGGCAAGGCTGCGCATCGCCCTCATGGATGGCCACCCACGGTGGGTGCCATCACGATGTTTCCGGAAATCCGTGCCGCCGGCATGTTCGCATCCCCTGTGCGTGTCAGTTGCAGCTGCTGCAGCTCGATGGCCGGGTCGGCCAGCAGCGGCAGCAGCCAGTTCCATAGCGCATCGGCGGGCACCGCCTGCACCTGCAGGTGCCAGCGCCCGTCGCGCGCTTCGATATGCAGGCCGTCGGCGAGGCCGGCGGATCTGATTCCGTCCCGCAGCCTGGCCAGCGTCGGGCGCTGGCCCTGGGCCTGCTGCTGGCGCTCCCGGGCCCGCAGCAGCGGCGCCAGCGCGCGGGACTGCGCCTGCAGCCGTGGGAGTTCGGCCTGCCAGTACGCGTGCTGCTTCAGCAGGGGGTCCAGCCACAACGACCACAGGCCTGCCGCCAGCAGCGCCACCACCATCACCCACAGCATCAGCCGGTCGCGCGCTGGCAGGCGCTGCCAGCGCTGCCGGAGGCCGGCCAGTCCCTCGCCCAAGCGCAGGGTGCGGGTCGTCACTGTCCGGCTCCGCTCACCCGCAGTTGTCCATCGGAACCACGTGCCAGCTGCAGGCCCTGCGCCTGCACCGCCTGCTGCCAGCGCTCGAGCCGCTGCGGATCATCGGCCAATGCCTGGGCATCGGCGTCCAACGCCATGTCCAGCTGGCCCGGCTGGTAATGCAGGCTGTGAACCTGCCCCGCCAACTCCGGGACCGCCTGCAGCGTGCTGGCCACCTGGCGTTGTAGTGGCGGCAACGGCGGCGCCGGCAATGGCACCGCCAATGCCCGCCTTGCCTGCAGCACCGGGTCCACCACATCGGTGATCTCCGGGAAGCGTGCATTGAACTGCCGCGTCATGCCCTGTTGCAGCACCTCGCCCTCACTTCGCCACCGCGAGACCTGCAGCTGCAGGCCGAGCGCGGCCAGCAGCACCGCCGCCAACGCCAGGCCGATCGCCAGCCGGGGCGCCCGCTGGCCAGTACCAGCCAGCGGCAACGACCATGCCGGCACGGGGCCGCAGGCCTGCCGCTCATGCGTAACGGCGGTGGCAGGCAGGCTCGCCGGCCACGTCGGGGGCACGCTGTCGATCCACTGCACGGCGTGCGCGCCGGCCTGTTGCAGGCGCACTGCCAGGGCCTGCATCACTGCGGACGCGTCACGTCCGCCACACCATTGGACGAAGCCCCGATCGCGCCCGCTGCGCACAAGCAGGTGCTCGCCGCTGACCTGCAGCGTGGCCTGGCCCTCCTGCCAGGGCAGCAGCAATGGCGTGGGATACAGTGCCTGCAGCTGCAGTGCGCACGAGGCCAGCAGCTGCTGCGCCTGCAGGACTGCCTGCTGGCCGAGCCAGGCCACCGGAACCGTGCCGTCCGCCGCCTGCGCACCGTGGGCCAACGCCACCTCCTGCAGGTCGTCCAGCAGCATCGCCTCCACTTCACCCTGCAACGCCGACTGCAGGCGGCGCCCGGACAACGGCGGCAGCTGCAGTTCCAGCAGGATCAGGTCGTGCGGATCAAGGCAGGCGCGCACCGCCGCATTCGGATGACGCAGGCCCAGCGCCGCCAGTGTGTCGCGGCCGTGTGCCAGCACCTCGCCCTTGTGCAGCTGCACCCAGTCCACTGCGCTGTCGGCGCGCAGGTGCTCCAGCGGCGGCAGGCGCACCCGTAGCTGCACGCTCATGCACCGATCCTCGTCCACACTCGCTGCACACGTGCCCCATCGTCACGGTACTCGCGCCAGAGCAACGCACGGAACTCGACCGCACTGCCATCGGCCTGCACCTGGCCGATCGCAAGGAACCACTCGCTATGGATGCCCAAGGGAAGCATGGCCATCTGTTCGTTGCTCAGTTGCAGCCGATTGGCGATGTCGCCGCGGTTGAGCAGCCAACGGCCACCGTCGCGCTCACCGAGCAGCGCCTGCAGCCGCGCCGGCTCGACCGCAGGCGTCACTGCCTGCAGAACGCTCAGGTCGCTGGTGTTGGCGTTGACCAGGGTCTGCGCCGGCAGTACGACTGTGCGTCGCGCCAGCGCCTGCAGTGCCACCGGATCGGCACCGGCCAGTGCCTGCGTGATCAGCGATTCGCGCGGTAGCGGGGCCTGCGCCTGCATGCCGCCGTCGCGCAGGCGCGCCTGGATGTGGTCCGCTGCGGATGCGCAGGCGCCCAGGCCCAGCCCCTGCCCGGCACACAACGCGATGAACGCGCGTCGCGCCTCGGGGTCCGGCCGGCCATGCGCCAGCAGGTTGCGCAGGTTGAACATCGACTGCGCGTCGACCAGCTGCAACTGCACCGGCAACGGCGCCTGCAGCGTCAGCGGACGCGCCCAGCGACCGCTGCGTACCGTGGTCAACTGCTCGCGCACATCCTCGCGCAGCTGCTGCGCCGCACGCTCCAGCGTGGCGTCGACCGCCATGCGCACCTGCGCACGCAACTGGTCGCTACGCAGCGCGCGCAGCTGCGCCGACTGCCGGGTCAGCAGCGCGGTGGCAATCACCGCCACCAGTGCCACCACCAGCAGCGCAACGATCACCGCCATGCCACGCTGGCGGGTGCACGGGACCGCACGTGTCCGGGTTGCCATCAGCGCGCCTCACAGCTGCCAGGAGCCGATATCCGCGTTCCCGGCGTCGCCACCTGGCTTGCTGTCCGCACCCAGCGAGAACACGTCGATGTCGCCATGGGTTCCGGGACTCTGGTACTGGTACGGATGGCCCCACGGGTCATTCGGCAGGCGATCCAGATACGGCGTCACCGGCATCGAACCGCTGCCCTGCGGCGGCTTCACCAGTGCCTGCAGGCCCTGCTCGGCACTCGGATAACGCCCATTGTCCAGCCTGAACAGTTTCAGCGCCTGCATCAATGCCGCGATATCCTGCCGCGCCGCGACCACGCGCGCCTGGTCAGGGCGGTCCATCAGGCGCGGCACGATCAATGCGGCGAGGATGCCGATGATCACCACCACCACCATGATTTCGATCAGGCTGAACCCCTGCTGCCGAGCCCTGCGACCACGAACCTGCCTTGCCATTGTTCCGCCCTCGTCATCCTGGAAGAGACCGCTGCGCCATGGTCAGCGGTGCATGTGTCAGTACGATAAACATCCGCCGGCAATTCGCTGCGCATGTGCCTGTGCGGGCGCAGGGGCCGCCTGCGCGCGTGCCGCGTCGAACAGGTGTTGCGGCACGCTGGCCAGCGTTTCGTCGATGCAGCCGCGCACCAGCGGATGCGCGCACGCCTGCAGCAGGCGCACGCACTGCATCGGCGACCACGCGGTGCCGTGGTCGAGGCCGATGAACATCCGGTAGGCCTGGTGGTAGCGCAGGTCGTCATAGACGCGCTGCGCACTGTTGAGGTCACGCACGACCAGCAGCAGGGCCGCGCGTTGCAGCAGCCGCGCATCGCCCGCCTCAAGCGGCAGCGCGTTCATGGCCGCTTCCGGCCAAGGCCGCAGCTGCAGATCGAGCGCGCTTCGCAGCGCGGCCAGCGGATGCGCGCTGCTGTCCAGCGCCGCCCAGCGCGCCGCTTCCGCCCAGGCATCACTGGACAGCACCCATACCCAGGAATGCCCGTAACGTTGCACGTTCAAGGGCGTGTGCCGCGCCTGCTCCAGTGACTGGCTCAGGTGGCGATCCAGCTCCAGCATGCTGATCCTGCGACTGTCTGCCATCTGCGTCGCCCGCGCTCCGCGACGCGTGGTGCGTCGTACTCTGGAGAAGACGTCAGCAAGGCAGGTGAAGCGACAGCGCGAATGCAACTCTGTGCGCTGGGTGGTGCTTCATCGGCAACGTCATCGCAGCGTCATCCGCCTGCAGGCTTCGCGCAGCAGGCGCGGTGCGTCGCCGCCGCAGCGCCGGGCCAATACCGCTACGTCGCTGCGCGTGGCGAACGCAGCCAGCGCACCCGTCATCTCCACGTCATCGCACCATGACGCCATCGCAATGCGTAGCGCCGGCAGCTGCCAGCCGTCCATCACGCCGCGGGTGCCCGCCACGAACCAGTGCCACAGCCGGTGGTGCAGCACCTGCTCGTGCAACTGCGCCAGATCGTCGATGCCATGCATGCCCATCAGCAGCAGTGCGCGTGCAAGCGCCGCAGGCGGCAACGCGCCGGTTTCAGCCAGCGGCAGCACCTGCTGCTGCAGGCGCAGCAGCATCGCCAGCGGGTGCGACTGCGGATCAAAGTCCAGCAGCACAGCCTGTTGCTGCCACTGTGCGTCAGACACCACGCACACCCATGGCGAGCCGTAGCGGTGCACCATCAAAGGCCGTCGCTGGGTGGTTTCCAGCAACGCCGACAGATTGCGGCGCAGATCCAGCACACCGATGGTCTCGTTGCGCATCCTTGGCTTCTCCGTGCTTGCAACAGCCCCGCGCGGCGCGCGCAGCCAGCGTCTTCACCTAACCAAGGACGGCAATGCCACCCGGAAAGCGACGCAGATCCAGCGACATCGTCAGTCGCAGCTGCTCCAGCGCGGCGTCCGGATCATCGATGCGGAAGCGGCCACTGACCGGGGCACGCGCCAACGCCGATTCGCCCAGCAGTACCTTGCCGCGGCGGTATCGGTTGATCTCATCCACCACCTCGCGCAGCGGTGCGCGGCGGAATACCAGCATGCCCTCGGTCCAGGCGCCCACCTCCGAAGCCACGGCCTCGGCCACCACACCACTGAGGCGCTCGTCGTACTGGGTCTGCTGGCCCGCCTGCAGCTGCAGGCGGCCCTGTGGGTGCTCGATGCGAGCACTGCCCTGCAGGCAGGTCACCCGTACCTGTCCATGGGTATTGCGCACGTCCAGGCGCACCGCACCTTCCTCGGCAATCACGCAGCCTGGCCCCGCGAACAAGGCCAGGCGCAGGCCAGCCTCGGTTTCGATCGCGGCCTGGCCCTGCACCAGCTCGAAGCCTTCGCCCTGCGCGTCCGCACGGCGGCGCAGGCTGCTCTGCGTATCCAGTTCGATCTTCAACTGCGGCAGGGGCGCGATCCGCAGCCGTTCGCCGGTGCCGGTGTGGAAATCGGCCGCCATGGCCGTCACCGACGGCCACAGCCCCAGCGGTGGGCGGATCGCCGCCACCACCACCAGGCTGGCTGGCGCAGCAATCGCGGCGCCCAGGAAGGCGCGCCGGCTCCAGCGCTGGGCCGGCGTCGGCGCGACAGGCTGCCGTGCTGCGGCGGGCAGCTGCTCGCCGGCCAGCCGTACCTGTTCCCATTGCCGGCGCGCCCGGCCGAACGCTTCGCGATGATGGGGGTCGGCCTCGCACCACGCACGAAACCTGCGTGCATCAGCGGCAGTGGCTTCGCCCGAGGTCAGCCGCACCACCCACGCGTGGGCCTGACGCTCGACGGCATCCAGCGGGCGTTGCGGGCGATCGTCAGGATCCATGGGGACTCATGCCGGACCCGCACGCTGCGGGGTTCTGCTCGGCGTCAAAGTGTAGACGGATGCCGCCGCTCAGAACCGCACCTGGCGCCCCTGCCCGCTGCGCTCGGCCAGATAGTCCTGGGCCGCCTTCAGCTCACGCTGCACCAGCCGCAGCGACACGCCCAGGTGATCGGCGACATCGCGCTGCTGCAGGCCGTCGACGCGGATCGCCAGCAGGATGCGGCGACGACGCTCGGGCATGCGCTGCAGCAGGCCGACCATGTCTTCCAGCGCGAAGTCCAGCTCAGCCACCTGCGCCGGGCCCGGTGCCGGGTCGGCCATGTCCATCAGCGTATCCACCTCTTCCAGGCTCAGCAGGCGGTGGTCGGCACGTTGGCGGTCGATCACGGTGTTCATCGCCATGCGCAGCAGGTAGGCCGCGGGATTCTGCACGGCATCCAGACGGTCACGGCGCGCACTCAGGCGCATCCAGGTGTCCTGCAGCGCGTCGCCGGCCAGCTCTTCCGAGCCCAGCTTGCGCACCAAGCGGCGCTTCAGCTCGTCGTAGGCCCCCAGAAGGTGGTCCATCAGGTCAACTGCCCCAGCCGTACCGTTGCTCATGTTCGGATCCTTGAAGTCATGGAAGGGGCGCGCGCCGGCCACAGTCGTGGTCGGTGCCGGAAGGACGGATCTGCAGCGTCACCGGCTGCGGCAGCGCAGCGGCATCGGGCGCCAGCACCAGGCCCTGCAGCGCCTGCAGCAGGCGCGCATCGCGGCGGGCACTGCCACTACCGGACAGCAGTTCGGGCTGCTGCACCTGGCCCTCGGCGTCGACGCGGAAGCGCAGGGTTGCGGCATAGCGGCCGGGCGCGATCTCAGGGTCGTCACAGAACGCCGCGCGCAGGCGCTGCTGCAGGCCGCCATAGCGGCGGCGACGTTCGGCCTCGGGAAGATCGACGCCAACACCGGGTTCGGCGGCCGAGGACGTTCCCCGGCGCAGCACCACGCGCTGCTCGCCGATCACCTCGGCCTCGATGCCGGTGTCCTGTAGCAGCATCTGCAACGCAGGCAGCGGCATCAGGCTGGCGCGCAGCGCATGGCTGCTGCGGCCCGCGGCGAGGTCGCCCGGGTACATCACCGACCACCCGCTGATGACACTGAAGCGCTCGACCGCCTGTTCCAGCGGCTGCGCAGGGATATCGTAGGCATGAACACCGTCCTGCGCGGCAGCGGCAGAGGACAGCAGCAGCCATGCGGCGATGGCCACCTTCCAAGTTCTGACCGCATGGTGTCCATTCAGCCCCCTGACGTAGAACACATGACCCTCGGCAGCGACAGCAGCTGCAGTGGACGCGCCCACGACCGGAACCCGGCCCGCGCGCGACCAGCAAGCGGGCTCAAACCGTACCGGGGTCACATGTCATTGCGATGACCGCCACCCACGGCTGGCGGCGTGACTGGCGCCATGAAGCCAGTCACGCATCGGGCATCAATGAATCGAACAGACCACGTCACGCCTGGGGTCAGAACCCGTTGCGCAACAACGGGATCTGACCCCGTGCCGACCAAATCGTGTCGACCAAGGTCGACACCCACCAAGAGCAGCTCATGCCCCCTGCAACCGGACCTACCCCGCCGTCCCACGGAATGCACGCTGTTGCTCCGGCCGTTGCCTCTGCGGGTGCCGGGTGCAACCCGGCCACAACCCCCATCCCTCAAAGCGGCAACTGGGTCGTCTGCTTGATCCGCTGCATCGGGATCTCGGTCTTGGTGTTCTGCACCCCGGCAATCCGGTTCAGGTGCTGCATCTGGAACTGCCGGTAGGCATCCAGATCCGCCACCGCCACCCGCAGCAGAAAATCGCAGTCCCCCGCCATCAGATGGCATTCAAGTACTTCCGGGAAAGACTTGATGCTGTTGATGAAGTGATTGGTCGTGTCCTCGTCCTGCCCGCGCAGCCACACCCGCACGAACACCGTGAAGCCACGTCCCACCTTGGCCTCATTCAGCAGGGCAACATAGCGGTCGATGTAGCCGCCCTCCTCCAGCAGCCGCACCCGCCGCAGGCAGGCCGAGGGCGAAAGGCCGACCTGCCGGGCCAGCTCCAGGTTCTGCAGGCGTCCGTCACGCTGCAGGGCGTCGAGGATGCGCCGATCAAGGTTGTCGAGCTGGTACTGCATGGAATTTCACCTTTGGCGCCATTGGCCGCATGGAATCTCAATATTCCCGAATCAAATGGCATCAACGCAACCCGATTTCGCGATCGGACCGATAGCATGGGCCACCCCCACCATGTTGTGCCGTTCCATGGACGCCCGTACCACCCTCCCCCTGCCCGACACCTGCGATACCGCGCCGCGTGCCGAATTCCTGCGCGGCCTGCGCGCCGCCGTGCCGGTGATGATCGGCTTCATTCCCTTCGCCCTGGTGCTCGGCGCCCAGGCCGCCCAGAAAGGCCTCAGCGCCCTGGAAGTCCCGCTGATGACCGGCCTCAACTTCGCCGGCGGCTCGGAGTTCGCCGCCGTCGAACTGTGGACCTCGCCGCCGCACATCGCGCTGATCGTCGCGATCACCGCGCTGGTCAACAGCCGCCACCTGCTGATGGGCGCCAGCCTGGCCCCAGTGCTGCAGCATCTGCCGCGCCGCCGGGTGCTGCCGGCACTGTTCTTCATGTGCGACGAAAGCTGGGCCATGGGCGTGGCCGATGCACGGCGCCGTGCGCTCGGCTTCAGCCTGGCCTATTACCTGGGCGTGTCGGCAGGCCTGTACACGGTCTGGGTCGCCTGCACCGCGCTGGGCGCGATCGTTGGGCCGATGCTGGGCGACATCCACCCCTACGGTTTCGACATGGCCTTCCCCGCCGTGTTCCTGGTGCTGCTGCGTGGCATGTGGCAGGGCATGAAGGCCGCGCGGCCTTGGCTGGTCAGCCTGGTGGTGGCCGCTGCCACCTACCTGCTGGTGCCGGGTGCGTGGTACGTGGCCAGCGGCGCACTGGCGGGCCTGGCCGCGGCCTGGCTGCTGGCGGAGGACGCAGCATGATCTTCAACGGCCTGATCCACTGGACCTCGGTGCTGACCATCGTGCTGATGGCCGCCGCCACCTACCTGACCCGCATCGTCGGCTTCCTCGCCCTGCGCAACCGCACGCTGAGCAAGCGCGCGGTAACGGTGATGGAAGCCGCGCCGGGCTGCGTGCTGATCTCGGTGATCGCGCCCGACTTCGTCGCCGACAAGCCCGCCGACCTGGCCGCGCTGGCGATCACCCTGCTGGCCGCCACGCGGTTGTCGATGCTGCCGACGGTGCTGATCGGCGTGGTCTCGGCCGGCGTGCTGCGCTATCTGATGGGCTGATACCTCTTCGCCGGGCATGGCCCGGCGCTACACTTGTACCGCCACCTTGATAGCGCCGGGCCATGCCCGGCGCCCCCCCCTGCGACACCTGGTCGCAGTCGATCCCGCCACCTACTTGACCAATGTCAAACCGCCCGCCACCGCGCGGGCGTATCTCTATGCAGGAACCCAATACGCCGGCGTTACCGGCATCCAAAGGACCTGCGATGAGCTACACCCCCGACAACGCCCAGCTGCTGAATGCCATGCAGAACGTCATGGTGATCTCCACCACCGACCTGCAGGGCAACATCACCTACGCCAACGACCTGTTCTGCACGCTTACCGGCTTCGCCCGCGAGGAACTGATCGGCCAGCCGCACAGCATCGTGCGCCATCCGGATGTGCCCAAGGCGGTCTACAAGGACATGTGGGACACCATCAAGGCCGGCAAGACCTGGACCGGCATCGTGCCCAACCTTGGCAAGGGTGGCGTGCTCTACGTGGTCGACACCACCGTGCAGCCGCTGTTCGACGCCGACGGCAACATCACCTCGTACATCAGCATCCGCCGCGTGGTGAACGACCTGATGCAGAACTACGACCTGGTCGAGTTCAGCAAGGAAAAGTTCGACGACTTCTACGAGGCCGCGTGAACGCCCTCCCGACCAGTACGCCCTTCAGCCGCCTGCTGGTGGGTTTCGCGTCCGAGTCGGGCAATGCCCGCGCCCTGGCCCAGCGCCTGGGCGCGGACCTGCAGCCGCACGCGCCGCAGGTGCTCCCCTTCAATGACATCGACGTGGCCAGCCTCGGCCAGGGCGATGTGCTGCTGGCGATTTCCAGCTCGTTTGGCGATGGCGAACCGCCGGCCAACGGCGAGCAGTTCTTCGAAACACTGCGCCAGACTCCGACGCTGAGCGGCCTGCGCTATGCGGTGTTCGGCCTTGGTGACACCGGCTACCCCAGCTTCTGTGGCTTCAC
The DNA here is from genome assembly GCF_056481725.1 of Stenotrophomonas sp. 85239_Sma. Lineage (NCBI taxonomy): Bacteria > Pseudomonadati > Pseudomonadota > Gammaproteobacteria > Lysobacterales > Lysobacteraceae > Stenotrophomonas > Stenotrophomonas sp. 85239_Sma. The sequence continues at coordinate 2,581,559 of NZ_CM151163.1, forward strand.
CAAGGCGCTGGATGCGGCGCTGAGCGAGCGCCAGGCGCAGCCGCTGCTGCACCGCGTGGATGCCGACCTGGGCTACGAGCAGTTCTTCCAGCAATGGCAGCCGGTCCTCGGCCAGGTGCTGGATGGCGACCTCAGTGCTGGCCAGGACCTGCGCCTGCAGGTCACCGCCTATGGCGAAGACAACGCCTTTGCCGCCCCCATTCTCGAACGCCGCCGCCTGAACAGCAGCGACCCGGCCGCCTGGCACCTGCAGCTGGATATTGCCGGTAGCGGCATGGCCTACCGCGCGGGCGACACCCTGCACGTGGTACCGGAGAACGACCCTGCCCTGCTGCAGGCATTGGCCACCTGGTACGGCGACACCGCCGCCGTGGCCGCCCTGCATGACCGCGAGCTGCGCCTGCTGAGCAAGGGCGTGCTGCGCGAACTGGCCAAGCTCGGCGGCAGCGAGGTGCTGAAGGGCCTGTTGAAGGTCAGCCAGAAGCGCGAGCTCGAAGCCTACCTGCACGGGCTGGACGTGCTGGACGTGCTGCAGGACCACGCCACGCCGGACAGCGTGCCGCTGGCCCGGCTGCGCGAACTACTGTCACCGCGACTGCCGCGCGCCTATTCCATCGCCTCGCACCCCTGCAACGACCAGCTGAGCCTGTGCGTGCGCGAAGTACGCTACACCCTGCGCGGCCGCGAGCGCTTCGGCACTGCCACCGGCAGCCTGCTGCACGGCGGCGACCATGCCCGTGTGTACTGCCGCTCCAATCCCGGCTTCCATCTGCCCGATACCGGCGAAGCTCCCCTTCTGCTGGTCGGCACCGGCACCGGCATCGCGCCGCTGATGGGCCTGATGCAGGAACTGCAGGCCACCGCCTGCCAACGCGAAGTGCACCTGGTGTTCGGCGAGAAGCACAGCCAGCACGATTACCTGTATCGCGACCAGCTGCAGGACTGGCACACGCGTGGTGTGCTGGCCGGCCTGCATACCGCGTTCTCGCGCGATGGCGCTGAAAAGGTCTATGTGCAGCATGTACTGCAGCAGCGCGCCGCCGAAGTGCGCGATGTAGTGGCCCGCGGCGGGCATCTTTACCTGTGCGGCAACAAGAGCCACCTGGAAGGCGCGGTGCGCGAGGCCATCGATGCCATCGTTGGCGAAGGGCACTGGGACACATTGCGTAGTGAAGGCCGCACTCACTGCGAGCTGTATTGATCCATCACCACTGGACCGCACGAACCCTGGATCAGTAGAGCCGGCCGCTGGCCGGCTGCCCCGGATTCCACGGTTGCCGGCCAGCGACCGGCACTACCATCACGGATCAACCGCCGACGATACGGCCGTCCACCATGCGCGCCACCTGCTGGCCGAACATCGCCACATCCTGCGGATCGTGGCTGATCAACAGCAGCGGGATGCCGGTGGTGTCCAGCACAGTCTCCAGCTCCTGGCGCAGGTGCTGGCGCAAGTCATGGTCCAGCGCGGAGAACGGCTCATCCAGCAGCAGCGCCTGCGGCTGCGTCACCAGGGCACGCGCCAGGGCGGTACGCTGACGCTGTCCCCCGGAGACCTGCGAGGGCAGCAGATCGCCCACGGTGTCGATACGGAATGCATGCAACCACTGCTCCACCGCCTCGAAGCGCTGGCCGGCGCGCGGATTGAGCCAGCCCTTCTCCAGCCCAAACGCCACGTTCTGGCGCACGCTCAGGTGCGGGAACAACGCATAGTCCTGGAACACATAACCCAGCCGCCGACGCTGCGGCGGCAGGTCCACGCCTGCCGCCCCGTCAAACAACGTCTGCCCCTGCAGGCGCACATGGCCCTGGCCTGGCCTCAGCAACCCGGCCACTGCCTTCAGGGTCAGGCTCTTGCCCGCGCCGGAGGGTCCGAACAGCACCACCTGCCGCTGCGTGCACTGCAACGCCACGTCCAGCACGAAACTCTGGCCGGCCGCCTGCAGTCGGCGCTGTACCTGCAGGTCAAGCCACATCACGCAGCTCCCGGCGACGCCTGCCCACCAGCCGCGCGGCCAGCAGCAGGATCACGATGCACACCACCGAGGTCAGGATCACCAGCGCATTGGCCTTGCCGTCCTGACCGGCCTGCACCGCTTCGTAGATGGCGATCGACAGCGTCTGCGTGCGGCCCGGAATGCTGCCGGCCACCATCAGCGTGGCGCCGAACTCGCCCATCGCGCGTGCAAACGCCAGCAACAGGCCGGCAAGGATGCCGCGCCAGGCCAGTGGCAACGTGATGCGGAAGAATACCGCCGCTTCGGACACACCGAGCGTGCGTGCGGCCTGCTCCAGCTGACCGTCCACTTCCTCGAACGCCGCGCGCGCCGGTTTGAACACCAGCGGCAGCGAAGCCACCGCCGCAGCAATCACCGCCGCCTGCCAGGTGAACACCAGGTTGATGCCGAACCACGACTGCAGCCATGCACCGATCGGTCCGTTGCGGCCGATCAGCACCAGCAGGTAATAACCCAGCACGGTCGGCGGCAGCACCATCGGCAGGGTCAACACCGAATCCAGCAGCTCGCGACCGGGAAAGCGACGGCGCGCCAGCAGCGCGCCCAGACCAACGCCCAGCACCAGATTGATCGCAGTGGCCCAGCCGGCCACCTTCAGCGACAACCCCAGTGCGCTCCAGTCGAGATCCATGCCTCAGGGCTTGCCGAACCCATGCCTGGCCAGGATCGCCTGGCCCTGCGCCGAACGCACGAACGTGGCAAACCGCTTGGCCTCGGCCGGCTGCGCACTGGCCTTGGTCACCGCCAGCGGATAGGCAATGCGCCCCGACACCGGCACCACGAAGGCGCGGCGCACCCGGTCGGGCATCGCCTGCGCATCGGTGGCATAGACGAAGCCGGCATCCACTTCACCGCGCGCCACGTAATCCAGTGATTGGCGCACGTTCTGCGTGGTGATGATCCTGCCCTGCACCGACGGCCACAGACCGGCTGCCTGCAGCGCGCCCTTGGCATAGCGGCCGACCGGCACGCTGTCCGGGTTGCCCAGTGCGATGCGCTGCACGCCGGCACCGGCCAGGTCCTTCAAGCTACGCGGCGCGGCCTTGGCCTGCGGCGGCACCACCACCCACAGCGCGTTCACCGCGAACACCTCGCGGGTGCCAACCGCCAGCAGATCCTGCTGTTGGGCCTGGTCCATCGTGGTTTCATCGGCCGACGCGAACACGTCCACCGGCGCGCCACGGCTGATCTGCTGCAGCAGCACGCCAGAGGCGGCGAAGTTGAAATCGACCTTGGTACCCGGGTGCGCCTTCTCATAGGCAGCGCCCAGTTCGCGGAAGCTCTCGGTCAGGCTGGAGGCCGCCGACACCGTCAGCTCGGCCGCCCAGGCCGGCAGCGTGGCCAGCAGTCCCAGCAACAACAGTCCAGCGCGCTTCATCATCGGCTCCCGGCCAGGTTCAGTTCGGATCAGATTCGTCGGCCACCGCCAGCGCCGCCAGACGCTCGGGCTGCAGCAGCAGGATCTCACGCTGCTTCACCGCGATGATCCCATCATCGCTCAGGCGGCGCAGCACGCGGCTGGCGGTTTCCGGCGCCATCCGCAGATAATTGGCGATCTCGGTACGTGCCATCGTCAGGTTGAAACGCGTGGCGGAAAAACCGCGCCGCGCGTAACGCTCGGACATGTCCAGCAGGAACGCAGCCATGCGCTCTTCGGTACGGTGGTTGGCGGCCAGCGTGGCGACCTTGCCGATCTCCGCACTGAGCAGGCTGAACAGCTTGGCCTGCAGCCCCGGCATGCGCGTGGCCAGCAGGCTCAACTTGGGGAACGAGATGCGGCACAGGTGCACGGTGTCCAGCGCCACCGCATTGCAGGGGAAGCGCGAACCGTGAATTGCGTTGAGGCCGATCACTTCGCCCGGCAGGCTGAAGCCCAGCACCTGCTCGTTGCCCTGGCTGTCATCGACGAAGGTCTTGACCATGCCGGCGCGCACCGCAGCAATCGAATCGAACGATTCGCCGGCGCGGAAGATGTAGTCACCCGCATGGAACGGACCGACGTGGTCGACCAGCACGTGCAGGTCGCCCAGCGCGGTCTTGTCGTACCCCTGCGACATGCAGGCATCAGAAAATGCACAGGTACTGCAGAAATGCAGCGCGTCGCCGTCATCGGCGGCAGCGGGATTCGGCGTGGCCCGGCCGAGGCGGCCCTGGGTAGGCGGAGTTGAAGACATCGAGGCAGGACTCAAGCGATGGCGGCCGCCGGCCGGAAGCATGCGGCCATCATACGCCACAGCAGGCGCCCTTCTTCGGCCAGCCGCAGCACGCGTGCATCCCAGTGTGCCCAGCCGCGCGCCAGCAGCGGCGACAGCGCGGGCAGCTGCTCGGCGAAGCATTCCTCGAACGGTTCTTCGTTGCGCCATTCGAAGGCCGCGGCATCGAGGGCATGGTCGCAGGCGATGCTCTGCGCCACTTCAGCCACCAAGCGCTCGTCCTCGGACAGAATCAGCCCGGCAGCCACACCCATGTGACCCGCTTGCAAACGCGCACGCCATTCACCCAGTTCGTCCTCCAGCCGGTAGAACACCTCGCCGATCTGGCTGCAGGCAGACAGGCCGAGGCCGATGAAATCACTGCGGTCGCGACGCGGCACGCCGGCTAGGTCGCAATGGCGCTGGCCGTCACCCGGCCCGTGCGGGTTCGGCAGGTCGCCCCGCTGGTAATGATCGCCACCGATCGCCTCGTAGCCGGCTGCGCGCAGCAGCCGCCAGCTCTGCAGCCATCGTGCGGCCGAGGCATGCTCTGGCAGCGCACACGGCGCCGGCAGCAGAATACGCTCGGGTGCTTCAGCCAGAACTTCATGCAGCCGTTCGATGAAGCCGGCGTCCTCGCAGCTGGGCACGCGCAGCTGGTAGTAGCGCGCAGTGAAGCCGACCTGCCGCGCCTGTGCCAGCAGGGTCGGCCCCGGCGCATCGGCACGATCGATCACGTTCAGGCGGGTGCAGCCCACCGCGCGCAGCTGCGCCGGCGCCAGCGCGCTGCCGGCGTCCAGCCGCACCTCCACCTGTGGCCGCGCCACCGTGCGCAGGTGCTGCGGCACCGCGTCCAGCAGCTGGCCCAGCTGGGGCGGCGGCAGCGTCTCGGCCAATCCCAGCTGCAACACCATCGCCACCACTTCGCGATCCTCGGCCAGAGCGTCGGCCTGCAGCCGCAACGCCAGCATCAGGGTATCCAGATACGCCTGCGGTGGCGCATCGCGTCCGCCACGACCGGCCTGGAAGCCGAGCGTCAAGCCGCGCGGTATCAGGTGCTCGTTGCTGGCGCGTACGGCGGCGCGCCACCCGCTTTCGCCAAAGCCGGTGCTGAACTGGTCAGCCGGTGGAAACAGCACGTGCCGGGGCTGCCGCAGCAGTGCCGCCTGCAGCGCAGTGTCCTCACTCTCATCGACGTGGAAGCTCATGGCACACATCTTCGGGCGTTCCTCTTCGCGTAGCCCTGATTGAAATCAAGCGTGGCGCATCTGCGCGTTCATGCTGGCCAGGGGCCGGCACGCGCCTTCACCCAGCGCGCACCCGCTCGGCGGCGGCCGCATCAATGGCTTCGGGCAGATCGGTTTCGCGGTCGATCTGCGGGAAGTGGCGGCGTTCCATGCGACGGATCGCGAAGTGCATCCACGCCAGTGCGGCCGCCACCAGCACGAACAGCAGCATGAAACAGCTGCTCCAGATGCCGACCGCATCGTTCAACGCGCCGAACACGATCGGCAGGATGAACCCACCCAGGCCACCGATCATGCCGACCACGCCGCCTACCGCACCCACGTGCTGCGGGTAATACACCGGAATGTGCTTGTAGACGGCCGCCTTGCCCAGCGACATGAAGAAGCCCAGCACGAACACCAGCACGGTGAACATCACCACGCCGATGGCCAGATGGAAGTGGATCGGGCCATGGATGCCCTGCACCACATACTCGGTATCCGGATAGGCCAGCAGGAAGGTGCAGATGGCCGATACGCCGAAGGTCCAGTACATCACCCGCCGCGCGCCCATCCGGTCCGACATCCAGCCACCGACCACGCGGAACAGGCTGGCCGGGATCGAATAGCACGCCGCCAGCATGCCGGCGTGGCCCACGTCCATGCCATAGGCGCCCACCAGGTAGTGCGGCAGCCACAGCGCCAGCGCCACGAAGCCGCCGAACACGAAGAAGTAGTACAGCGAGAACCGCCACACCTGCAGGTTCTTCAGCGGCGCCATCTGCTCCGCGAACGGGACCGGCTTCACGCCTTCGCGGCGGCGCTGCTCCAGCGACGGGTCTTCCTTGCTGAAGAGGAAGAACAGTACCGCGGTGACGGCCAGCGCTACCGCCCATACCTTGGCAACCATGGTCCATCCGGCGGCCACCATCACCAGCGGCGCCAGCAGCTTGGTCACCGCCGAGCCGATGTTGCCTGCACCGAAGATGCCCAGCGCAGTGCCCTGCTTGCTGGCCGGGAACCACTTCGACACATAGGCCACGCCTACCGAGAAGTTGCCACCGGCGATGCCCACGCACAGCGCGGCGATCAGGAACTGGGTGTAGGTCTGCGCGTAGGTCAGCATCCAGGTGGCCACAGCGCCACACAGCATCACCAGCACCATCACCTTGCGGCCACCGAACTGGTCGGACCAGATGCCGAGGAAGACCCGGCTGACCGAACCGGTCAGCACCGGCGTGGCGATCAACAGGCCGAACTGGGTGTCATTCAACCCGAGCTGCTGGCTGATCTGGATACCGATGATCGAAAAGATCATCCACACCGCGAAGCACACGGTGAAGGCGAACGTGCTCAGCCACAGCGCACGCTGCTGCTGCCCGGCACTGGCGGGGGCAAGGGCCTGGTTCATGGGATTTCCTCGTTCAATGGGGGTCAGCCGATATCCGCTTCGGCTTCGATCTCGTCCAGCCCGCGCACCGGGTAGCGTTCCTGCAGCTGCAGCAGGTAAGCCTGCACCTCGCGCTGGCGCACCTGCAGTTCAAGATAGTCACGCAGCTGCGGCAGCACCGCCTCGAATGGCTGCGGCTGGCCCTCCTCGCGGGCATCGACGCAGACCACGTGGTAGCCCCAGCGCGATTCCACCGGGAACCCGGCCAGGCCTTCGCGCAGGCGGAACACCTGGCGGTCGAACTCCGGCGTGGTCTGCCCGCGCTGCAGCCAGCCCAGGTCACCACCTTCGCTGCTGGACGGGCAGCGCGAATGGCGCAGGGCGAAATCGGCGAACAGGTGCGGCGATTCCTTCAGCAACCCGACCAGCCGCTCGCCTTCGGTGCGAGCGGCGAAGCGCCCGGCCACATCGTCGGCCGGCGCGGCCAGCAGGATATGGCGCAGGCGCACGCGATCGGGCGAGCGGAAGCGCTCGGGGTTCTGCTCAAAGTAGCGGCGGCAGTCCGCGTCGGTCGGCACCCGATCCTCGATCGCGTCTTCCAGCAGCTGCTGGATCAGCACCTCTTCATCGCTGACCCGGCCGCCCTCCGGCGCCTGCAGGCCCAGCCGCTGCGCTTCCAGTCGCAGCAGCTCGCGCACCACCAGTGCACGCGCCGCTTCGGCGCGTGACTGTTCCGGGCGCATCGCCCGGTGGTGCTGCATTTCACGGGCGATATCGGCCTCGCTGATCGCGGTCTCGTCCACGAACAGCCGGCACGGCGCCGGCTGCCCGAGCGAGCGCGGCCCCTGCGCTGCCGCGTCGTGGTGATGCGAATGCGCCTCGGCAGGAACCGGTGCGGCGGAGTCGATCACGGTGATCGGCAGGAATTTCGGCAGGCTGCCCATGGTTTACTCCCGCGGACCGTAGCGCAGCGTGGCCTGGCGGCGGCGCACCACCTGGTACGGCCTCCACAGGTAGCTGATCGGAATGCTCCACACGTGCACCAGGCGAGTGAACGGTGCGATCAGGAACAGGGTCAGGCCCAGGAAGATATGCATCTTGTAGACCCAGCTGACGCCCTCGATGTAATCGGCGGCACCGGCGCGGAAGGTCACGATGTGCTGCGCCCATTCGGCCAACTGCACCATCACCCCACCATCAAGGTGGCCGGACGAGATGCGGATGCTGTACAGGCCCAGGCACAGCTGGGCGAACAGCAGCACCAGCACCAGGGTATCGCCGAAGCTGCCGGTGGCCCGTACGCGCGCATTGAACAGGCGGCGTACCAGCAGGATGCTGATGCCGATGAAGCACAGCGCGCCGAACAGACCACCCACAACCATCGCCAGCATCTGCTTCTGCGACGAGGTGATGAAGTGCTCGTACACCGCGTGCGGGGTCAGCAGGCCGACCAGATGGCCACCGAGGATGGCCAGGATGCCGATGTGGAAGCAGTTGCTGCCGATACGCATGCCCTTGTCCGACAGCATCTGGCTGGAGCCGGTGCGCCAGGTGTACATGGCCTTGTCATAGCGCGCCCAGCTGCCGATCAGCAGCACCGCCACGGCGATGTACGGGTAGTACTGGAAGGCGAATTGATGCAGGGAGTAACTCATGGCTGGACCTCTCGATGCGAAGGACGGGCCGGCGAACGCACGGGCGGCTTGCAGTCTTCAGCGGGGGCTTCGGCACCGAAGCGCACCGCCTCCTCCTCCCACAAGCGGTCCATGGCCTCGGCGGTATCGTCGCGGACTTCCTCGCTGGCACGCTGGCGCAGCGCCTGCAGATCGGCCTTGCCGTCGCCGGCTTCGACCAGGATCTCGAACAGCACCCGGTGCGGCAGCTCGCGCTCGGCCGCACGCGCCGCCAGCATCCCGGCGATATGGCCGATGTGGTGCAACCACTCGCGGGCCTCGCTGCCGGGGCGATGGGCCAGGAACTCCAGCAGCAGCGGCAGGTAGTCCGGCAGCTCGCGTGCATCCAGCTCGAAGCCGTTGCGGCGGTAGGTCTCGACCAGATCGACCATCGCCTGGCCACGGTCGCGCGACTCGCCATGGATGTGCTCGAACAGCAGCAGGCTCATCGAGCGGCCACGGTCGAAACTGGCCAGCCACGCCGCCTGCGCATCCAGCGCATCGGTGGCCAGCAGCTGCTGCACGAAGCTGCGCAGCTGCTGGCGGCGGGCGGCGCCAAGTGCCGGATCGTCGCAGGCGGCGAGCAGTTCCTCGCCGTGCTGCCACAGTTCTTCACGGGGGTAGTCCAGCAACACCCCGACCAGCTTGAGCACGCTCATCACACCACCTCCTTGCGGCGGTGGTTCGGCCCCTTGTCCACCACGAAGGTGGTGCTCTTGCGTTGACCGAACAGGTCGGCCGGGCTGTCACCATTGCAGCCGTTCCCAAAGGTGAAGCCGCAGCCGCCGCGCTCGCCGAAGGCATCGTTGGCGTATTCGCGGTGGCCGGTGGGAATCACGAAACGGTCCTCATAGTTGGCGATGGCCAGGTAGCGGTACATCTCTTCCACCTGGGCGATGCTCAACCCGGTCTGTTCCAGCACGGCGGTGTCTTCCACGCCGTCCACGTTCTTGGCCCGGCGCCAGGCACGCATGGCCATCAGCCGTTCCAGCGCACGCACCACCGGCGCCTCGTCACCGGCCGTCAGCAGGTTGGCCAGGTAGCGCATCGGAATGCGCAGCGACGCCACGTCCGGCAGTTCGCCGCTCATGCCCACGCGGCCACGCTCGGCGGCGGACTGGATCGGCGACAACGGCGGCACGTACCAGACCATCGGCAGCGTGCGGTATTCCGGGTGCAGCGGCAGCGCCAGCTTCCAGTCGATCGCCAGCTTGTACACCGGCGACTGCTTGGCCGCGTCCAGCCAGCTGTCCGGGATGCCTTCCTTGCGCGCGGCGGCGATCACCGCCGGGTCGTTAGGGTCCAGGAAGATGTCCAGGTGGGCCTGGTAAAGGTCCTTCTCGGCGGCCACCGAAGCGGCCTCGGCGATGCGGTCGGCGTCGTACAGCATCACGCCCAGGTAGCGGATGCGGCCCACGCAGGTCTCCGAGCACACCGTCGGCTCACCCATCTCGATGCGCGGGTAGCAGAAGATGCACTTCTCGGACTTGCCGCTCTTCCAGTTGTAGTAGATCTTCTTGTACGGGCAGGCCGACACGCACATGCGCCAGCCGCGGCACTTGTCCTGGTCGATCAGCACGATGCCATCTTCTTCGCGCTTGTAGATCGCACCCGAGGGGCACGCCGACACGCACGCCGGGTTCAGGCAGTGCTCGCACAGGCGCGGCAGGTACATCATGAAAGTCTTCTCGAACGCGCCGTAGATCTCCTTCTGCACCTGGTCGAAGTTGTAGTCGCGCGAGCGCTTGCTGAACTCCGAGCCCAGGATCTCCTCCCAATTCGGGCCCCACTCGATCTTCTGCATGCGCTCGCCACTGATCAGCGAACGCGGCCGCGCGGTGGGCTGGTGCTGGCTGTCCTTGGCGGTGTGCAGGTTCTGGTAGTCGAAATCGAACGGCTCGTAGTAGTCGTCGATCTGCGGCAGGTCCGGGTTGGCGAAGATCTTGGCCAGCATGCGCCAGCGGCCACCGGCACGCGGCACCAGCTTGCCGGCGCGGGTGCGCACCCAGCCGCCGTTCCACTTGTCCTGGTTCTCCCATTCCTTCGGGTAGCCGATGCCCGGCTTGGTTTCCACGTTGTTGAACCAGGCGTACTCGACGCCCTCGCGCGAGGTCCAGACGTTCTTGCAGGTGATCGAGCAGGTATGGCAGCCGATGCACTTGTCCAGGTTCAGCACCATCGCGATCTGTGCACGGACCTTCATCACACCACCTCCTTGGCGGCGGCCGGTACGGCCTCGCCATCAAGCCAATCGATCTTGTCCATCTTGCGTACGATCACGAATTCGTCGCGGTTGGTGCCGCAGGTACCGTAGTAGTTGAAGCCGTAGGCCAGCTGCGCGTAGCCGCCGATCATGTGGGTGGGCTTGAGCACGATCCGGGTCACCGAGTTGTGGATGCCACCGCGGGTCCCGGAAATCTCCGAGCCCGGCACGTTGATGATGCGTTCCTGGGCGTGGTACATCATCGCCATGCCCGGCATCACGCGCTGGCTGACCACCGCACGCGCGGCAATCGCACCGTTCACGTTGAACAGCTCGATCCAGTCGTTGTCGACGATGCCAGCGCTGCGCGCGTCGTCCTCGCTGATCCACACGATGGGTCCGCCGCGCGACAGCGTCTGCATGATCAGGTTGTCGCTGTAGGTGCTGTGGATGCCCCACTTCTGGTGCGGGGTGATCCAGTTCAGCACGATCTCCTTGTTGCCGTTCGGGCGCTGGTTCAGCAGCGGCTCCACCGTGCGCGTGTTGACCGGCGGCCGGTAGCCCATGAAGGCCTCGCCGAAGTCGATCATCCACTCGTGGTCCTGGTAGAACTGCTGGCGGCCGGTCACCGTGCGCCACGGAATCAGTTCGTGCACGTTGGTATAGCCCGCGTTGTAGCTGACGTTGTCGTCTTCCAGGCCCGACCAGATCGGCGAGGAGATGATCTTGCGCGGCTGCGCCTGGATGTCACGGAAGCGGATCGCCTCGTGCTCCTTGCCCACCGCCAGGTGGGTGTGCTCGCGGCCGGTAAAGGTGCCCAGCGACTCCCACGCCTTCACTGCGACGTGGCCATTGGTTTCCGGTGCCAGGTGCAGGATCACCTCGGCCGCGTCGATCGCGGTCGAAATGGCCGGACGCCCCTGGCTGACACCTTCGTCGTGCACGGTGTGGTTGAGCTTGCCGAGGAATTCGACCTCGTGCTTGGTGTCCCAGCTCATGCCCTTGCCGCCGTTGCCCAGCTTGTCCAGCAGCGGGCCCAGCGAGGTGAACTTGCGGTACAGGTTCGGGTAGTCGCGCTCCACCACCGTCATCGACGGCATGGTCTGGCCCGGGATGGCCTCGCACTCGCCCTTCTTCCAGTCGGCCACGCCGAACGGCATGCCCAGTTCGTTGGGGGTGTCGTGCAGGGTCGGCACCAGCACCAGATCCTTCTCCACGCCCAGCACGCCCGGCGCCATCTCGCTCACTGTGCGGGCGACCTCCTTGAAGATCTCCCAGTCGCTGCGCGATTCCCACGCCGGATCCACCGCCTTCGACAGCGGGTGGATGAACGGGTGCATGTCCGAGGTATTGAGGTCGTCCTTCTCGTACCAGGTCGCGGTCGGCAGCACGATGTCCGAGTACAGCGCGGTGGTGCACATGCGGAAGTCGAGCGTGACCAGCAGGTCCAGCTTGCCTTCCGGTGCCTCGTCACGCCACCTCACTTCCTCCGGCTTGATCGCCCCCATCTCGCCCAGGTCCTTGCCCTGCAGCCCGTGGCGCGTCCCCAGCAGATGCCGCAGCATGTACTCGTGGCCCTTGCCCGAGGAACCGAGCAGGTTCGAGCGCCAGATGAACATCATGCGAGGGTGGTTCTGGCTGGCGTCCGGGTCGGCGAAGGCGAAGTCCAGCGAACCGTCCTTGAACTTGCCCAGCGCATAGTCGGCCGGGGCCACGCCGGCCGCTTCGGCCTCGCGTGCCAACTGCAGCGGGTTGCGGTCCAGCTGCGGGGCACACGGCAGCCAGCCCATGCGCACCGCGCGCAGGTTCAGGTCGGCCAGGCTGCCGCTGTACTTGCTGGCATCTGCCAGCGGCGAGAGCAGCTCATCCACCTGCAGCTTCTCGTAGCGCCACTGCCCGGTGTTGAAGTAGAAGAACGACGTGCCGTTCATGTGGCGCGGCGGGCGGCTCCAGTCCAGGCCGAACGCCAGCGGCTGCCAGCCGGTCTGCGGGCGCAGCTTCTCCTGGCCCACGTAGTGCGCCCAGCCGCCACCGGTCTGGCCCACGCAACCGCACATGATCAGCATGTTGATCAGGCCGCGGTAGTTCATGTCGTTGTGGAACCAGTGGTTCATGCCCGCGCCGACGATGATCATCGAGCGGCCATGGGTCTTGTCGGCGGTACGCGCGAACTCGCGGGCGATCTCGATCACCTCGGCACGCGGCACGCCGGTGATGCGCTCCTGCCAGGCCGGGGTGCCCGGCACCATGTCGTCGAAGCTCGATGCCACGTTGCCGCCGCCAAAGCCACGGTCCACGCCGTACTGGGCCAGCAGCAGGTCGTAGACCGTGGCCACCAGGGTCTGGCCACCGTCGGCCAGCGCCAGGCGACGCACCGGGATGTGGCGCTCAAGCACGTCGTCGGCCGGCGCGGCAGTCCAGCCGTCGGTCTCGATGCCACCAAAGTACGGGAAGCTCACCGCCTCGATGCCCTCATGGCCATCGGCCAGGCTCAGGCGCAGGCGTGTCTCGGCGCCCTTGCTTTCCTTCTCCTCGATGTTCCACTTGCCCTTCTCGCCCCAGCGGAAGCCGATCGAGCCGTTGGGCACCACGATCTGGCCGCTGGTCTCGTCATAGGCCAGCGTCTTCCAGTCCGGGTTGTTGGCTTCGCCCAGCCCGCCCAGTTCACTGGCACGCAGGAAACGGCCCGGCACCAGGCGGCCATCGTCGCGGCGTTCCAGGCGCACCAGCATCGGCATGTCCGAGTACTGGCGGCAGTAGTCCTGGAAGTACTGCGAGGGCGAATCGACGTGGAACTCGCGCAGGATCACATGGCCGAAGGCGAAGGCCAGTGCCGCGTCGGTGCCCTGCTTGGGGTGCAGCCAATGGTCGGTCAGCTTGGCCAGCTCGGAATAGTCCGGGCAGATCGCCACCGTCTTGGTGCCGTTGTAGCGCGCCTCGGTGAAGAAGTGCGCATCGGGCGTGCGCGTCTGCGGCACGTTCGAGCCCCAGGCGATGATGTAGCGGCTGTTGTACCAGTCGGCCGATTCGGGCACGTCGGTCTGCTCGCCCCAGATCTGCGGCGAGGCCGGCGGCAGGTCGCAGTACCAGTCATAGAAGGACAGGCAGGCGCCGCCCAGCAGCGACAGGTAGCGCGCGCCGGCGGCGTAGGACACCATCGACATCGCCGGAATCGGCGAGAAGCCGACCACGCGGTCCGGGCCATACTGCTTCACCGTGTACAGGTTGGAGGCGGCGATGATCTCGTTGGCCTCTTCCCACTGCAGGCGCACGAAGCCGCCCATGCCGCGGCGGGTCTTGTACGAGCGCGCCTTCTCCTTGTCCTCCACGATGCTGGCCCAGGCGTCGACCGGGCCCTTGCTACTGCGCGCTTCGCGCCACAGGCGCAGCAGCGTGCCGCGGATCAGCGGGTACTTCAGCCGGTTGGCGCTGTACAGGTACCAGGAATAGCTGGCGCCACGCGGGCAGCCACGCGGTTCATGGTTGGGCAGGTCCGGGCGCGTGCGCGGGTAGTCGGTCTGCTGGGTTTCCCAGGTGACCAGGCCGTTCTTGACGTAGATCTTCCAGCTGCACGAACCCGTGCAGTTCACGCCGTGGGTGGAACGCACGATCTTGTCGTACTGCCAGCGGGCGCGGTAGCTGTTTTCCCAGTCACGGCCTTCGCTCTTGGCGAATCCGTGGCCATCGGCAAAGGTCTGGGGGTCACGCTTGAAGAACTGCAAGCGATCAAGGAAATAACTCATCGGGGGTCTCCCTTTGCGGACATCGGCATCGTGGCTGTGTGTGTCATCTGGCTGCGGTGCGTTTTCATGTCGTCAGCAGGGTGTCTCGGCACCGCGCCGGTAGTACCACCACCAGGTCACGGCCAGGCAGGTGACGTAGAAAACAACGAATCCGTACAGCGCCATGTCGGGGCTGCCGGTCAAGGTGATGGATGAGCCGTAGCTCTTGGGAATGAAGAAGCCGCCGTAGGCACCGATCGCACCGGAGAAGCCGACCACCGCGGCCGATTCGATGCTGGCCTGGTGGGCAGCAGCCACCTTGCCCTCGGCGTTGTCGTTGGCCGACCAGCGCTCGTGCAGGGTGCGGAAGATCACCGGGATCATGCGGAAGGTGGTGCCGTTGCCGATGCCACTGAGCACGAACAACGCCATGAAGCTGAGCAGGAAGCCATGGAAGTTGCCGCCCTGGCCATCACTGGGCAGGAAGTGCAGCACGCCGAACACCGCCGCGATCATCAGCGCGAACACCCAGAAAGTCAGGCGTGCGCCGCCCCAGCGGTCGGCCATGCTCCCACCCACCGAACGCATCAACGCACCCAGCAGCGGGCCGATGAAGGCGTAGGCCAGCGGGTTCACGTCCGGGAACTGGCTCTTCACCAGCATCGGGAAGCCGGCCGAAAAGCCGATGTAGGAACCGAAGGTGCCGATGTACAACCAGCACATCAGCCAGTTGTGCTTGCGGCGGAAGATCACCGCCTGTTCGGAGAACGACGAGCGGGCGCTGGTCAGGTCGTTCATGCCGAACCAGGCCGCGATGGCGCACAGCGCGATGGCCGGCACCCAGATGAAGCCGGCGTTCTGCAGGAACAGCGGCGCCCCACCCTCCACCGTGGGCTGCGGCGCACCACCCAGCGCACCGAACACGCCCACGGTGATGACCAGCGGAATCACCGCCTGCGCCACCGACACGCCCACGTTGCCCAGGCCGGCGTTCAGGCCCAGCGCCAGGCCCTGCTTCTGCTTGGGGTAGAAGAAGGAGATGTTGGACATCGACGACGAGAAGTTCGCGCCACCGAAGCCACACAGGATCGCGATGGCCACGAACACCCAGTAGGGCGTGGCCGGGTCCTGCACCGCAAAGCCGAGCCAGAGCGTCGGCGCCAGCAACGACGCGGTCGACAGCGCGGTCCAGCGGCGGCCGCCGAAGATCGGAATCACGAATGAATAGAAGATGCGCAGGGTGGCGCCGGACAGGCTGGGCAGCGCTACCAGCCAGAACAGCTGGTCGGTACTGAAGTTGAAGCCGATCTTCGGCAGGCTGATCGACACCGCCGAGAACAGCACCCAGACCGAGAAGGCCAGCAGCAGCGAGGGGATCGAGATGACCAGGTTGCGGGTGGCGACCCGCTTGCCGGTGCGCTCCCAGTAGCCGGGGTCCTCCGGCGTCCAGTCGCTGATGACGCGACCCGGACGGGCAGTGCTGCGGACAACAGGATCGCTACCGACGGTCATACATGGCTCCAAGGCTGTGGAATGACGTGGGTACTGCGTTTCAAGTTGTGACCCGTCGTCATGCAGCCATTAGGCCGTGCAGCACGGACGACGGGGTTGATCTGGATCAATCAGGGGCCGGTTTCCAGCCTGCCCCTGACAAATGTCAAACCGATGAAGCGGTGTTGCGGCGGGTCACCCCGCGCTGGCGCACGCTGTCACGCACGTCCACATCGAACTGCAGCTGAAGCTGGCCGCCATCTTCCAGGGCAATGTCGAACGGCAGGCCATCACGGCACGGCAGCCGCGCCGCCAAGGCCTCAACGGCCGAACGTGGCAGCACCAGGCGGCAGAAGGTGCCACCGTCCAGCAGCACGGGCTGCTCGCCGCCATGCAGCGAGACCGCCATGCCCCAGCCTTCGATACCGCCGAAGCGGGTCATGTTCTCGACCGATTCGCCGGCCAGCAGGCGCGCCAGTTCGGCCTCATCCAGGCGAAGCCGTACCGATTGGTCCTGCAACTGCACTTTCATGACGCAACATCCTCCCATTGTTCGGGGGTATTGCAGTTGACCAGGCAGGCTTCGTCAACGCTTTCCAGCGCCAGCACGTGCATCTGCAGGCGACGCTGGAAGGCCTGTACCGAGCGCTGCCCCTGCGCATCATCCAGCATCGCGGCCAGCACGCTACGAGTGGCATTGTCCACATTCAGCAGCATGGGAAAGGGATGCCCGTCAAAGATCGTGCATGCCCCCTGCCGCTCTGCCGCCAGCCGTTGCAGCAGCTGCGGCGCCAGCAACGGCGTGTCCACCGGCACCACCCACGCCGGGCCATCGGGCATGCGCATCGCCACGCTGTAGAGCCCACCCAGCGGCCCGCAACGTGCCACTCGGTCCGGCACGGCGCCGAACGCCGGGTAATTGCCGCTGACCCAGACCTCGCGCGCGCCCGCCTGCATCAACAGGCCCCGCATGTGTTCCAGCAGCGTGCGCCCCTGCCACGGCAGCAGCGCCTTGTCGCGCCCCATCCGGCTGGACAGGCCCCCGGCCAGCACGATGCCGTTGATGCTCATCGCAGTGGAGCCACGCCATGCGTGGCTGCGGCGGCATCAATGCCGGTGATCGTGCGCGTGGTCATGGCCGTGTGCGGGTTCGTTGTCCGCGTGGCACAGGCTGCAGCCCTCGCTCCACTCGCTGTCGCCGTCCTCGTAATGTTCCTGCTTCCAGATCGGGCACTGGTGCTTCACCACCTCGATCAACTGCCGGCAGGCACGGAACGCCTCGTCACGGTGCGGGCTGCCTGCGGCCACCACCACCGCCACATCGCCAATGCCGAGCCGGCCCCTGGCGTGCGCCACGTACAGCTTCAGCTTCGGCCCGAACGTGGCCTCGACCTCCGCCGCCAGTCGCTTGAACTCGTTCAACACCAACGGTTCGAACAGATCGTAGGTGATCCCGGTCACAGGCCGGCCGATGTTGACGTCGCGCACCTTGCCGATGAACACATCGATGCCACCGAAACCCGCATCAGACACCGCCGCGATGCCCTCGGCCGGATCGATCGCTGCCTGCGCGCGGTCCACCACCTTGGCGATGATCTTCTCGCTCATCGCTCAGCCCCCGCTTACCGGCGGCAGGATCGCCACCCGGCCATCGTCGGGCAGCGCCTCGTGGTCACGCAGCACGCGTTGCTGGTCGGCGAACGCCGAATAATCCAGCAGGCCGGCACGGAAGTCCGGCCAACGCACCGGCAGCAGCTCGCGCAGCGCCTGGCGCAGGTCGGCCACGGTGCCACCGGCCACCTCCACCGCGATCTCGCGGCTGGCATCCAGATCGGAAAACGCACCGAACAACTGCAGATTCACCTGTTTCATCATGACTCCTGGCTCGCCAGCTGCACCGGGTCATGGTGACCCCAGCCCTGTACCCGCACCGGCGTGCCAGCGGTGGCCAGGTCGCCCTCGGCCTCCAGCACCACCCAGGCGTTGGCCTGCAGCATGGACATCAAACGGAATGACTCCTGCCCGGACAGCACGCGCGCACTCAGGCGCCCCTGACCGTCCACTTCCACTCGCGCCCGCGCATGGAAGCGCAGGCCCGGCGGCGTGCGCACGTCGGCCTGCAGCGGCAGCTGCAACACGGGTTCCGGTGCCAGCCCCAGCAGGCGGCGCAGCACCGGCTCCACGAAGAAGCGCTGGCCCACGGCGGCCGAGACCGGGTTGCCGGGCAGGCCGAAATACAGCGCGCCATTGGGCAGCACCGCGAACAGCAGCGGCTTGCCCGGGCGGATTGCCACCTTGTGGAACACGATGCGAGCGCCACGACCACGCAGCGCATCGGGAACGAAATCGTAGCGGCCGGCCGACACAGCGCCGGTACTGATCAGCAGCTGCGCGCCGGCAGCCAGCGCGTCATCCAGCACCGCATTGAACGCGGCCACGTCATCGCCCACGGTGCCCTGCCAGACCACTTCGGCACCGGCGGCCTGCAGGCGGCCGACCAGGTACGGTCGGTTGCTGTCACGGATCTGGCCGGATTCCAGCGTCTGCGCCGCCTCGGTCACCAGCTCCTTGCCGGTGGCGATCACCGCCGCCTTCGGCCGCGCCACCACCGCCACCTCGCCCACGCCAATGGCATGCAGCAGGGTGCGCGCGTTGATGTCCAGTACCTGCCCGGCCTGCAGCACGCGCTCGCCGTCGCTCACATCCTGGCCGCGCAGCCGCACGTTCTGGCCCGCCTTCACCGTGCTCTTCAGGGCGATGCGGGTCGGACGTCCATCTTCGCTGGCGAGGATCTCCACGTTCTCGACCGGCACCACCGTATCCAGCCCAACCGGCATGCGCGCGCCGGTCATGATTTCCCAGGCACCCTCGCCGCCTTCGGCACTGGCATCGCCGGCCGCCTGCCAGCCCTGCACCGCGAATTCGGTACCAGCTTCGAACGTCGCGCCGGCGGCGCGCAGCGCGAAGCCGTCCATCGCCGAATTGTCGAACGGCGGCAGCGACTGCGCACTGTGGATGTCACTGGCCAGGGTACGGCCTGCAGCCGCATGCAACGGCAGGTGCTCGGCCGGCAGCGGCGTGGCCGCGTCCAGCAGGTGCTGCAGGGCTTCGCTGTAGGCAATCATCAGTGGCCACCACCATCGACCATCGCCAGGGCGTGGCCCAGTACCGGCGCCAGGATGTCCAGGCACTGCGCCGCCGCCTTCGGGCTGCCGGGCATTGCGAACACCAGCATATTGCCCAGCTGCACCACTTCGGCGCGGCTCAGCCAGGCCATCGGCGTGTGCTGTGCGCTCAGTGCCCGCACCATCTGCGCCAGGCCATGCACCGGCCGTGCGTTCAAGGAACGCAGCGCCTCCGGGGTCAGGTCACGCGGGCCCAGCCCGGTACCGCCGGTGCACAGGCACAGGCGCACGCCATCGGCGGCCAACGCCTGCAGGCGGCCCGCCAATGGCTCGATGCCATCGGGCAACACCTCCGCGGCCACGACCTCACCACCCAGCTTCTTCACGCCGCTCACCAGGGTCGGGCCAGACACATCTTCATAGGTGCCCTCGCTGGCGCGATCGCTCAGCGTGATCACCGCACAGGCCGCGCCCGCCAGGCCCTTCGGCGCACGCGGCTTGAAGCGCGCGCGCTCGGCATCGTCCATGCCGTCCGGGTGCAGCCATACACCGCGCTTGCCGCCTTCCTTGAACAGCAGGCGGATGCCTTCGATGCGCAGGGCCGGTTCCACCGGCTTGCTCAGGTCGTACAGGGTCAGCAGCGCCGCGTTGACGCCAGCCAGCGCCTCCATCTCCACGCCGGTGCGCGCCTCGCTGGCGCACTCGCACCACACGCGGATCGCCTGCCGTTCCGGTACCGGCGCGCAGAACACCTGCACCAGTTCCAGCGGCAGCGGGTGGCACAGCGGCATCAGCATCGAGGCCATCTTGGCGCCCTGCAGGCCGGCAATTTCGGCCATCACCAGCGCATCGCCCTTGGGCAGGCGGCGCTCGACGATCAGCGGATAGGCCACCGGGCCGGCATGCAGCTCGCCCACCGCCACCGCACGGCGGCGGGTGATGCGCTTGTCGCGGACATCGGCCATGTGGAAGGCCGCATTCAATTCCCCACTCATCGTGTTGCTCATCCTCCGATGGAGGCCAGGTGCGGGGTCAGCCCGGTCTGGCCCTGGTGCAGTCCATGCCCGGCCGCTTTCAGGCCAAGCTGTGTGGTGATGCGTGCCAGCAGCGCGTCGTGGTCGTCGTCGCGCTGCAGCAGCGGGCGCAGCGGCACGCCGAACTCGCCGAACAGGCACAGCCGAAGATCGCCCTTGGCGGTTACCCGCAGGCGGTTGCAGCCCTTGCAGAAGTCACGCGAATACGGGGCGATGATGCCGATGCTGCCGCGATGGTCAGGGTGGCCGAACTCCCGCGCTGGGCCGGCATCGGCCGCGCGCGGACGCTCGTGCCAGCCGGCGGCCAGCAGCTGCTCGATCACCAGGTCGGCGCGCAGGTGGTGGCGCTGGAAATAGGCTTCGTTGTCGCCGGTGCGCATCAGTTCGATGAAGCGCACGCTGAAGGGACGGTCGCGCAAGTAGTCCATCCACTGCGGCAACTCGTCGTCGTTCAGGCCGCGCAGCAGCACCGCGTTGAGCTTGATCGCCGGCAGGCCCAACGCCTGTGCCAAGGCCAGGCCCTGTTCGATCTCCGGCAGGCGGTCATGCCCGGTGATGGTCCTGAAGCGTTCGCGCTGCAGGCTGTCCATGCTCACGTTCAGCGCAGTCAGGCCGGCGCGGTGCCAGCCCGGCAGGCGCCGCGGCAGCAGGGTGCCGTTGGTGGTGATGGCCACCTTGCGGATGCCCGGCACTGCCGCCACGGTGGCGATGATCTCGTCCAGGTCCTTGCGCAGGCTGGGCTCGCCACCGGTCAGGCGGATCTTGCTCATGCCCAGCGCGGCAAACGCACGCACCAGGCGCGCGATTTCATCCACCTGCAGGAAGCGCGGGCGGCCATCGGCCTGGTAACCGTCGGGCAGGCAGTAACTGCAACGGAAGTTGCAGGCTTCGGTCAACGACAGGCGCAGGTACGGAAAGCTGCGTCCGAAACCGTCGGTGAGTTGGCTCATGGCTGGTCCACCTTGTTGCTCCACCGTCTTGCCTGTGCCCGGAACGGCCCGGAAACCCTCGTCTGCTGGAACGATTGCCAGAGTACGCGGCCGTCAGTTCCATGGGCATGACTTAAATCAATCGTCTTCGGCCCCGCGCGGCAGGCGTTGTGGCAGCATGCGGCTTTCCGTGCAGCGGGCGTGTGACAACCCTCATGATGATGAACGATTTCCAGCAGCTGCTGCACGCCGCAGGCCAGCAGGCTGAACCGCAACGCTTGCTGTTCGTATTCGTGCGCGCCGAGCTGCCCGAATCGCCCACCAGCGACCAGCGCGACCGGCATGACCGCCGCGAGGGTGGCACCCTGTCGCCGGTGCTGTGCGTGGACAAGCTCCCGGCCGAGGTGCCCAGCTTCCAGGCGCTGGCCACCGAATCGACCACCACCGGCATCGACTGGGACCTGGTCTTCGTGGCGGCGCTGGACGGCCGCGCCGGTTTCGCGCCCAACAGCGACGAAGCCGCGCGCCCGCTGCAGCTGATGGTCAACGCCATCCATGACGGTCAGATCGGCCGCTTCGCCGCCTTCGACCGTGGCGGCGAGCCCGTTCAGTTCTATTGAGCCACCAGCTGCAGGGTCAGGAAGAAGATCACCAGCACGGTGTTCAGCCCCCAGGCGACGGTCAGCCCACGCGCGGCTACGCCCAGGTTGGGGTTGTGCGCGGTGGGCGCCGCCCGCCATACCGCCGGGATGATCCAGCCGGTATAGAGCAGCAGCACGGCAAATACCCCCAGCAGCAGCGTGGTGCGCTGGTTGGCCAGGGCCCAGAGGGCTACCGCCCACAGAATGTTGCTGGGAATGACGCCCTGCAGCCAGAACACACTCCACAGGCGCGAACGGCCTTGGGTGTCGGGGGTTGGGTGCAGCGAAGCGGTCGCGGTCATAAGTCTCCTTCTGGTTAGGAAACGTGCTGAACAAGCCTGCGCTTGGTGGCTGGGAACGTCAACCCGAGTCGCACGTCACGCTTTGGCGCTGCTGGGGCCCGGCCAGGCTCGACTCAGCCTCGCGCGGAACCTGTCGCCATCGCCCCTCCCCACTCGCTCCCTCCCGCTTCCCAACCTCGACACCTGTCGCAGATTGCACGGTGCAGGCGGATCACCGCGCCAGCCCGCGCTGGCGGTGCTTAACAGCGTGGGAGAATGCCGAAAGCGTCTCCAATCGAACGATGTTTGCAACTCTTCTGATTGGCATTGCACAGCGCCAGGGGCTCAGATGGCGTGCCACCGGAAAAGGGTGGCCGGGCTTCGAACACCCGAGTTGATGTTGATGTATGCGCTTGCCAGCCGGCGTCACCTTAGCGTGGCGCCGGCTGGCAATCCGTCTGCCGGCTATGGCGGGCGGTGCGTGGGGGCCTTCGGGCCCGCCGGACTGACATCAACCCGGTGTTCGAACCACGTACCGTCCGCCGCTTTTATGAGTGGCGGCTACCGATTGCCCTGCACGGAGCCTTGCCATGAACGAATCGGACTTCCCGCATCTGCACGCCTACCGCAGCACCGCCCACGACGACGGTTCGCCACAGGCTGTGCCCGCAGTGGACAGGAACACCTTCATTGCCAACCTCCATCGCATCGGCGTCGGTGCGGCGGCCGATGGCCAACCCTGGCGGGAGCGGCATCAGCTGCCCGGGCGCTGCCTGGCCCTGGCCGATGCCGATTGCGCGTTGAGCGGGTTGCGGGTAGTGCTGGAACTGCTGCTGGCGGCGGAGCGCACCCGCCAGAACGGCGAACCCGAGCAGTACGTGGGCGACCGGGTGATGGAGGGATTGGTCATGGCCTGTCAGTCGTTGTGCGCGCAGGCGGCGGGGCGGTTGCAGCCCGACGGGTGAACGCCAGGCGCAACGGCCTTCAGCGAGGAACGCTTTCAACAGGCGTCAATGCTCCCTGAAAGCGCTTCTCAGATCGACGCCGATGATCGGCGAGAAGTCCACCTTGCACAGTTCCAGCTCGAAGAGCTGATCGTGATTATCCAGGCACAGGGTGACTCTCACCGGCACGCCATCGGCATCGGCAAGCATTGCAGTGGCGATGTCACTGCCGAAGACCTGGGTCGTACTGGACAGGAACACCACGCCCTCGAATCCGACGACACCCACATCCTCCACCTGAGCGAGCGCCAGATCCTTCAACAACCGTTCGGACAGCTCGGTCGTCTCAGGCAGCAGCCTGTGGATGAGAGAAACCTCGTCGGGGGTGAGGAATCTGGGCACGGGATGTCCTTCAGGGCACTGCACCCGCCATCGGCAGATGCTCGATCCGCCATGTCCTGGCGTAGATGAGAATGACGCTTCCAGTCGAGCTGGTCTCGAGACGGAAAAACTGCAGGTGACCGGTCGAAGCGGTCAGGGCAGTCCTGGGTGCTGCCTTTGGAGTGCGGCACTTGCCCGAGGCGCCCCTTGGCAGAAGCGTCGGACCACATCACTTTATGCATGAAACTGCCAAAGCAGTCTTCACGTCAGAATCGCCGATATTGGACGATGCCAGCTGATCGACAAGGCCGCAAGGAATCTTAGCCTCCCCATGCTCGGGAACCGTCAGAAGATCTCCGTTATGCTTCCTGGAGTTTAGTGCAACCCACACTCTTTTTTGTGGCCCCACTGAAAATCCGGCCAGCAGATGCCCCCCAGTCTCGTCATAAATCAGGCCCGGTCCCGGCTTGCCTCTGAATTGCAGCTCCGCCGCTTGTAGAGAGGCATAAACAGGTTTATCTGCGAGCTCGCCTCTGGAAAGCCCCCTAAAGAACCAGATCGCGACGCCCACGAGAATCGCAAATATTAATATATAAATGAATTTCACGGCCCATTCTTTCCGTCGAAGTTCTGAAGTTCCGGGGGGATCTCGCCACCCCGAAGAATGAGGGAAGTGCCGATTCGCAATGGACTAGCCAACGCGTGTGCATAGACAAATCCCGGATGGATATGGCCGCTCGATATAGCCACTCCGGCAGCCTCCAAAGAACTGTCCACTGCTGTCGCGCAGTTATTGGAAATAACAGAATAGTTGCCCGGATTATGCTTCCTCATCTCTGCTGCGATCGCAGCCTCTTGCTGGGGCGTAGTACGAAGTCTAACAATCTGAACAAATCTATCTTTCACTTGGGACTTCAAGTATTCGTAGGTACTCCCTCCGTAGGGATGGACAGTACCGTAGCTGAACACGCCTCCGCTTGATGTAGCTATGGCTATGTGGCCAAAAGGATTGCCATCAACCGCTCCGGAGTCGATGACCAGCGTATCAAGTCCCAGCGGATCAAGTGCGGCTACTGGGTACCCACGCGCATACGCGTAAGTGCTCACACCGCCCATCAACCCAATCGGATCACTCTGAGAATACCGCCCCACCGCCGGGTCGTACTCGCGCTGGTAGTTGTAGAACAACCCACTCGCATCCGTCGCCTGCTGGCCCGGGAAGCGCAGCGCCAGCTCGAACGCCACACCATCGCCGTCCGGGTCGGCACTCGGAATCTGGTTGCCGAACACCTCGCTCTTGTTGCTCCACTCCCAGATCGAGACATTCCGTACCGGATCGATCACCACGCGCGGCGTGCCCAGATGATCCGGCTGCACGTAGGCCAGTTCAGGCACGCCGGTAGCCGGCACATTGATCAGCGCTACCGGATAGTTGTCCAGCCAGATGGCCTGCTGCTGCGCCTGGCCTGTGGCCGAGTAGTTGCCCAGCCACTGCCCCGCCTCGTCATACAAGGTGATCTGTGCAGCGCCACCGGCCGGGCTGCGCAGCATGCGCTCGCCGCGATGGTTGTAGGCGTAGCTTTCCAGTACGGAATTGCCCTGCTTCACCGCGTTCATGCGGTTGGCATCGCTGTAGGTGAACGTCTTGCCGCCGATGCTGGTGGTGTTGCCCACCGCGTCATGGTTGCGCGCGTCGCCATCCACTGCGGTCAGCCGGTGGCTGGTTGCGGGATAGGTGTAGCTGGCGGTGCCTGCCGAGGTAGTCAGCGAAGTGCGATTGCCGGTGGTGTCGTAGGCATAGGTTTCGATCGGCGTGCCGGTCGTACCGTCCTGGGTCTGGGTCAGGCGGCCCAGCGTGTCGTAAGCGTACTTGGCCAGCACCGTCGAGCCTGTGCCGTTCTTCAGCTCGGTGATCGAACCGACCGGATCATAGCCGTAGCCCAGCGACAGGCCGCCCGCGGCCGGGTCGTGCACCGCTTGCGGTCGATAGTCCAGGTCCAACGGACGCTGCAGCTGGCGGCCATTGCCGTAGGTCCAGCCGGTCGCCGGACCGAAGGCTGCATAGGTCACGTTGTTCACCACGATCTGGCGCGCCTGGCCGGGCCGGGTCAGGCCGATCTGGCTGATGCGGCCCTGGATATCACGCACGTAGTCGGCCACGCTGCCGTCGGGGTAGGTCAACGCGGTCAGGCGACCCGACTTGCTGTAGGCATAGCGCAGTGTGCTGGCCACACCATTGACGGTCTGCACCTTGCGGGTGACCTGGCCGAAGCGGTCATGGCAGTACTGGGTGCTGCCATTTGCATGCAGCACCTGCCCCAGGCGCCACGCTGGAGCACGCCCTGTCCGGTGCCGTTCCACTGAATGGCGATGCGCGCCGGATGCTGGATGACCTGCGCTTCCTCGACATCTGGTCGTGGGGCTTCTCCCGCCATAACTCGGGAGAGACGAACCTCAGTGGCGAAGCGTTCAAGAACCGCGAGGATTTCGTGTTCGATGGCCCGGCCTATGCGGCCTTCCTCAACACGGTCACCGAGCCGGCCGGTTCGTTGCAGGGCGCCTTCCAGGCCGCGGTCCGCATCTGCGGGTTGATGTCCGGCCTGCTGCGTCATGCGGAGAAGGACAATCCTGCCTTCGATGATGTACTGCGATCCTCCGACTTCGTGGAGACCGAGGCGTACCCGGCATGGCTGGCCTCGCCGACGGATGATCTGGATGCCCTCGACCAGGCCATCCAGGCGCAGCGCCAGGCCGGCTGAAGGAAAATCCAACGGGCGTCCGACGCTTTCCCGACGCCCGCCTGCACATCCTGTCGTGAGGTCAATTCATGGCAGGAGCGGCATGCAGCCACCTCACCCCAGGGACAGCGGCAAGTACCCGCACGGCAAGACCGGGCTTGCCCGCATCTTCCATACGCTGATCCATTCGCGCGATGGCTTCATCGCCACGTTCCGTGGCGAAGCGGCCTTCCGGCAGCTGTTGCTGCTGCATGCGCTGCTGATCGCCACCGCCTTCCTGCTGGACATCAGCCGCGTCGAACGTGCTGTGGTGCTGGCGGTCTGCTTCATCAGCCTGCTGGTGGAGCTGCTCAATTCGGCCATCGAAGCGGTGGTCGACCGCATCTCGCTTGACCACCACCCACTGTCCAAGAACGCCAAGGACATGGGCAGCGCCGCACAGACCACCGCACTGCTGATGGTCGGCACGGTGTGGGGCGTGATCCTGCTGGGCTAGCTCACGCCCGAGCCGCCGGGCAGGGCCCGGCGCTACCTCGTGTTGCTGCGTTACTGCGCCGCCAGGGCGAAATCCAGGCCCGCGCACACCGCCGCCACCTGGGCGTCGTTGCATTCCTGCGGGTTGGTGCGCGGGCTGTCCGGGTAGACCTCGGTGGTGGTGGCAAAGCGCGCATCGGTGAAGCCGGCGCAGGCGCCGATCGAGCGCGATTCGCCCCAGACCACGCCCGGCGACTGCAGCGGCAGGCCGACCAGGTTGCCTTCGGCGTCGGCCGGAGCGATGTGGGTGACCGGGGCAACGGCGGAGATCAATGCCTTCTGGAACTCGGCCTGCGGGTCTTCGCTGTTGCCGATCACGTAGAAGCCATCCGGAATGGTATCGCGCTCGAACGGCTTGCCGTCGCGGGCGCAGCGCGCCGGATCGAACTCGTGCAGGTCGCTGTCGGTGGTCTCGTGCAGGTCCAGGTGCACCAGCAGGTTCGGCTTGCGCTCGGCCACCCAGCGCATCAGCGCGGCGGCTTCCTCGATCTGGCCGCCGTCACGGAAGCTGCGGTTCGGGTCGATGGCATCCGGGTTCCAGCGCTGGATGCGCTCGTAGCCCCACGGGCTGACGCACGGTGCCACGATCAGGTTCAACCGGCCCAGGTAACGCTCGGCCTGCTGCTCCAGGAACTGCAGGGCGCCATGCACGCCGCTGGTCTCGTAGCCATGCACGCCGCCGGTGATCAGCGCGGTCGGCAGCGCCGGGTTCCAGTCGTGGTTGACCACGGCGAACAGCGGGTAATGGTCCGGCGCATAGTCCAGCTGGCCGTACTGGATCACATCGAAGCTGTCGTCCAGGCGTTCAAGCGCGGCCACTACATCGTCGTGGTAGCTGCGCTGGCGCTGCTGGCGGGCCCGCCACTGTGCGCGTTCCGCGTCGCCCCAGGGCTGTCCGGGGGTGCCGATCGGGTAGAACTGCGCAACAGTCATTGGGTACTCCAGGGGTCGAACGGATGGGTGCAGCCGGACATTCTAAGCCCTGTCGCGCCTGCGGGTGCCCTCCCCCCGGCCCCGCCTTCATCCAGGCCGGGTCATCTGGTTGTAAAATCAGCGGTTTTTGGCCCCTCACACCTTGATGGCGAAAGCAGCGCAGCCGGTCCTGGGTGGACCGGAATTCCTCCGCCTGCTCGCCCGTCTCAGCGACGGCGCGATGCCGGCCAGCAGTCCCGCCCTGACCGATCGCCTCGGCCAGTGGGTGGACTGGAGCCGTGCCGTGGCCCTGTCCGGCGCGCTCGGCGGACGCCTGCCCGAGCCGGGTCAGGCCGCCGAAGCGGCCGAGGATGTGCTGGACGACTGCGCGCAGGCTCATGCCAGCCTGCTGGCCTCGATCCGTGAAGATGCCGAGGCCGAACGCCTGCTCGACTTGGCCGAAGCCGCCGCCGCACCCAATTTCGCCTCGCTGCGCCAGCGCTACCGGGTGCTGCAGCAGGCCATCCAGACCGCCACCGGGCGCCTGCGCGGCCGCCTGCGCGACCAGCTGGTGCAGGTTTCACCCGAGCTGGCACGGCTGGCCGAGGTCGACGCAGTGATGGAGCAGACCCTCACCCCGCGCGAGCACAGCCTGCTGGCCACTGCGCCGGCGGTGCTCGGCGCCCGTTTTGAACGCGTGCACGGCCAGCCCGGCTGGCGCGCGGCCTTCCGCCATGACATGCGCACACTGCTGCTCGCCGAGCTGCAGCTGCGCTTCCACCCGATCGAAGGGCTGCAAGACGCCCTGCGCTCCCACTGACCGGAACACCATGTCCAGAACTGCTTTCCATGTCGTTGTCTTCCTTGTCGGCCTGCTGGCCGTGTGCTGGATAGGCATTGGCTACGTTTCGGTGCATCCGCTGGGTGCAGCGGTGGCGGCGATCATCGCGGCCTGCTACATCGCCGGTGGCGTGGAGCTGTACCGCTACCGCCAGGCCAGCAACGGCCTGCGCAGCGCACTGAGTGACCTGTCCAGCGCGAAGGAGAGCCTTGCCCCCTGGCTGGAACGCGTGCCGGTGGGCCTGCGCAACGCGGTGCGCCTGCGCGTGGAAGGCGAGCGCACCGCCCTGCCCGCGCCGGTGCTGACCCCGTACCTGGTTGGCCTGTTGGTGCTGCTGGGCATGCTCGGCACCCTGCTGGGCATGATGGACACCCTGCGTGGCACCGGCCTGGCCCTGCAGAGCGCGACCGACATGGCCGCCATCCGCGGCTCGCTGGCGTCGCCGGTCCAAGGCCTGGCGGTGGCATTCGGCACCTCGATCGCCGGTGTGGCCAGCTCGGCCATGCTCGGCCTGCTGGCCGCGCTGCTGCGCCGTGACCGCCTGCAGGCCGTGCAGCAGCTGGACCGTGCCATTGCCGGCGACCTGCACCCGTACTCCCAGGCGTGGCAGCGCGCTGAATCGCTGCGCCTGCTGCAGGCACAGTCCGCCGCGCTGCCGGCGCTGGTCGACCGCCTGCAGGCGATGACCAGCACCTTCGAACAGCACAGTGCGGTCGCCAATGAGCGCCTGCTGGCCGGCCAGGCCGAGTTCCTGGCCCAGAGCCAGGCGCTGCAGGAACGCCTGGCCGTCTCGCTGCAGCAGTCGCTGCGCGAAGGTGCCGAGGCCAGCGCCGCTGCCATCGGTGGCGCGCTGCAGCCGATGGCCGAAACCACCCTGGCTGGCCTGGCCCGTCACGGCGAAGCACTGCACACCCGTGTCGAGCAGGCGGTGCAGCAGCAGTTGTCTGGACTGAGCGACGGTTTCGAGCGCAGCCGCGTCGCCACCGAGGCCAGCTGGGCCAAGGTGGTGAGCGAGCAGACCCAGGCACAACAGGCGCTGGTGAGTGATCTGCGCCAGCACCTGCAGGCCTTCAGCGATGGCCAGGGCACGCACGCCGAAGCACTGGTCGCGCGCATCGGCGAGCGCCTGCAGGCCGATGCCAGCGGCAATGCCGAGGCCTGGCGCGCCGCCGCCGAACAGCAGCAGGCACTGAATACCGCGCTGGTCGAACGCCAGCAGCAGGCGTTGCTGGCCGCCAGCGAGCATCTGGACGCGCGTGCGCAGGCGCTGCTGCAGGCACTGGAACAACACCACGGCGCCAGGCAGGCGTTGCTGCAGGATCACGAACTGCAGCGTTCGCAGCAGTGGCAGGCCGCGCAGGCCGCCGCCGCGACCGCGCACGCCGAACTGCAGGCCAGCCTGGACAGCCGCGAGCAGCAGCGCCAGGCGCGCTGGGACGCGGTCAGTGCCGAACTGCAGCAGGCCCACGCCGCGCTGCAGGCCCAGCTGCAGGCCAGCGACGAGCAGCGCCTGCAGCGCTGGAGCGATGCCCTGCAGCACGTTTCCACCGATCTGGCCGAGCGCCTGCAGGCCAACGGCGAACGCCTGGCCGCGCAGCAGCAGCAGGTCTGCGACACGCTGGCGGCAACCGCGCAGCAGATCGGCGAGAACGGTCGCGCCCAGGCCAGCGCCACGCTGGCCGAAGTGTCCACCCTGCTGCAGACGGCCGCCGCTGCGCCGAAGGCCGCCGCCGACGTCATCAACGAGCTGCGCAGCACGCTGTCCGAGAGCCTGGTGCGCGACAACGCGATGCTGGAAGAGCGCGGCCGCCTGCTGGCCACCGTGCAGACCCTGCTGGATGCAATCAACCACGCTTCGCACGAGCAGCGCACCGCGGTGGACGCCCTGGTCGGCGGTTCGGCTGAGCTGCTGGAACGCGTCGGCAATCGCTTCACCGACCATATCGCCGCCGAGACCGGCAAGCTGGATGGCATTGCCGCAGCGCTCAGCGGCAGCGCCGGCGACGTCGGCCAGCTGGCTGGCGCCTTCGGTGAGGCGGTCGCGCAATTCGGCAGCGCCTCCACCGAACTGTCCAGCCGCCTGGAACAGATCGGCGGCGCGCTGGATGCCTCGCTGGCCCGCAGCGACGAACAGCTGGCCTACTACGTGGCACAGGCGCGCGAGGTGGTCGACCTCAGCCTGCTGTCGCAGAAGCAGGTGATGGAAGAACTGCAGCAGCTGGCTGCGCGCCGCGCCAAGGCCGGCAGCGCATGAGCGACGAGTTGGAGGTCGATGGCGGTTCGCACGCCCCGATCTGGGCCGCCTTCGGCGACCTGATGTCGGTGCTGCTGGGTGCGTTCGTGCTGATACTGGTCGGTGTGGTCGCCGTGCAGCTGGAGCTGTCGCAGCGGCTGGACCAGGAAGTGAAGCAGCGCCAGGCCGAGGCCAAGCGCCTGCAGACCCTGGAACAGGCGCTGGCTGGCCCGTTGGCCGCCGGTCGCGTGACCCTGGTCGACGGCCGCATCGGCATCAGTGGCAGCGTGTTGTTCGCGCTGAACTCCGACCAGCTGCAGCCGGAAGGCCAGGAGCTGCTGCGCAGCCTGGCCGCACCGCTGGCCGCCTACCTGGGCACGCGCGAAGAGATCCTGATGGTCAGCGGCTTCACCGATGACGCACCGGTGCGCGAAGGCAACCGCCGCTTCGCCGACAACTGGGAGCTGTCCGCGCAGCGTTCGCTGACCGTGACCCGCACCCTGATCGCCGACGGCGTGCCGGCCGACGCAGTATTTGCCGCCGCGTTCGGCAGCGAGCAGCCGGTCAGCTCCAATGCCAGCGAAGACGGCCGTGCACGCAACCGGCGCGTGGAAATCGCACCGATTCCCAAGCCCAAGGCCACCGATGCCAAGTAAGCCGCCCGCGCTGGAGGGCCTGCGCGCACTGGTGCGCGACCTCGATGCGGGGTCGCGCTCGCTGCCGCACTATCCCCAAGTGCCGATGCTGCAGCAGGTGCAGCGCGAGTGGTCGGAACTGCGCAGCGAACTGCAGGTGCGCCGCTCGTTGCGCACCGAAGCGCCCGCCGACGGCGGCCCGCTGAACTCGGCGGTGCTTGTGCAGCGCATGCTGGACACGATGCAGGCGACCAGCCCCGGCTACCTGCGCCACTTCATCGACTATGTGGACACTCTGTCCTGGCTGCAGGCGCTGCAGGATGGTGCGGCCAGCGGCGGCGATGCCACGAAGCCGAAGCGCACGCGCAAGCCGCGCTGAACACCGATGGGTAGTGCCGGCCGCTGGAAGGTGGGCTGCACGCAGCTCGAACATCCAGTGAACATGATCCGGCATGACAACCCACGCGAGTGACTGCACCAGCCCCCGGCGTTCGATGTAATTGAACGGGTCGATTACACATGCCACTGCAGCTTCGCTTTCAAAGAGCCGGCGGCGCAGACATGTGGTCGTAGACCTGACCGGCAATGGAACGCCGGACCAGGCGGAGGCGATGGCCAACGACCAACGGCCGGCACTACCAGCACCATGGGTTGCCTCCCGGCATTGGCAGACCTCAGCCGCGCAGGGTAGCGCCGCCGTCCACGTACAGGTCGCTCATCGCCACGTGCCCGGCCTGCTCGGAGAGCAGGAACATCACCGAGTGCGCGACATCCTCCGGGGTGGCCAGCTTGCGCAGCGGGATGCCGGCCTTGTAGGTCTCCGGGCTGCCGGCGATCACCCGCTCTGCCCCATGCTCGTCCTGCCACATGCCGGTCTGCATCGGGGTCAGCGTTGAACCCGGGGCGACGATGTTGCAGCGAATGCCGAGTGGCGCCAGTTCCAGCCCGAGGCAGCGGGTGAACATCGTGGCGGCGGCCTTGGACGCGGCATAGGCCGCCATGCCGTGCCGTGGCACGCCGGCCGCATTCGAACTGACGGTGACGATCGCGCCGTGCCGTCGTGGTGACATGACCCGCGCCAGCGCACGCCCGACATGGAACACGCCATCGGCGTTGACCGCGAACACCTGGCGCCAATCGGCATCGGTGGTGCCGGCCACCTCGCCCACGTGCAGCACCCCGGCCACGCTGGCGGCGAGGCCGATCGGCCCGATGCTGGCTTCTACACGATCCACCAGCGCGTCCACCGCCACGCTGTCGGTCACATCGAGCGCAAACGCCTGCACACGTGCATCTGCTACCACGGGCGCCTCGCGATCGGCCGCCACCACCGTGCAGCCAGCCTCGGCCAGCAAGCGAACCAGCGCCTCGCCGATACCGCCGGCAGCGCCGGTCACCAGTGCCACGCGACCCTCAAAGCCGGTCAACTGCATGTTGCGATCTCCTGTTGCTCATCCCAGTGGCGCAGGCGCGCCGACAACCACGGCGCCAGTTGCGCCACCGCATCGCGGCCGGTCAGCTCGGCGTGCAGGAACGGTAGTTCCAGTGCCTGCACCCTGAGTGCGTGTGCGCGCCACAACGCCGATTGCAGCTGCGGCCGCGCCTGATGGTCGCGACCCGCGCGCACATGCACCAACGTGCCGTCGAACGGCCGATGATGATGCTCCCGGATCAAGCGATTGGTACCGGTCACTGCACGCACCACCCCATCCAGCACGACATCGGGCAGGCTGCCGAGCGCACTGCCGCCACGGCGCAGGAAGGCGAGGATGCGCTCACGGCTGTCCAGCTCCGGATGTGCGTCGGGGTCATGCCCGGCAATCGCCAGAAGGGCGCGCAGTGCTGCGATAGGATCGGGTTCCGGCTCGGCGCGCCACACTTCGCTGGGGTAGGCATCCAGCAGCACCAGTTCACCGACCTCACGACCAATCTCATGCAGGCGCACCGCCATCGCCTGGGCGAGGATGCCGCCCACCGACCAGCCCAGCAGGTGCACCGGTCCCTTCGGCTGCAATGCGACCACGCGCTGCACGTAGTCGTTGGCCATGGCTTCGATGCTGGGCGGCAACGGCTGCTTCGGATCCAGCGCGGGCGACTGCAGGCCGTACACCGCGCGCGTCGGCTGCAGGGCGCGCGCCAGACTGCGATAGTTCCAGGCAATGCCGCCAGCCGGGTGCAGTACGAACAAGGGCGCCAGCTCGGCCGCATCGGTCGCGGCCAACGAGATCACCGGTCCCAACGCGTGATCGGCCAGCGCCGGTGGTTCGGCGATGCGCGTCGCCAGTGCGGCCACGGTCGGCTGTGCGAACAAGGCGCCCAGGCCCAGATCGCAGCGCCAGCGCTGTTCGATGGCCAGCAGCAGGTGCACTGCCGACAGCGAGTCGCCGCCGAGGTTGAAGAAGTCCGCATCCACCGCCACCGGTGATTCGCGGCCCAGCGCCTGTGCGAACAGCACGGCCAGTTCCTGTTCGAGCGGCGTGCGCGGCGCCAGCCCAGCAAGCTCGTTCTGCGGCGGCTTCGGCAAGGCGTTGCGGTCGAGCTTGCCGTTGGCGGTCACCGGCCAATGATCCACGGCAACGAACGCCGACGGCATCATGTAGTCCGGCACGCGTGTGGCCAGATGGCTGCGCAGCACGCTGGCGTCTGCCAGCGCGGACGGCACATAGGCGACCAGCCGGGCATCACCGGGTGCGTCCTGGCGCAGCAGCACTTCCACCCGCTCCATGCCCGGCAGCTCACGCAGCGCCGCCTCGATCTCCCCCAGTTCGATGCGCAGGCCACGCAGCTTTACCTGGTGATCGCTGCGGCCCAGGTATTCGACTGCGCCATCGCTGCGCCAACGCGCTACGTCGCCAGTGCGGTAGATGCGCTCACCCGGCAGGAACGGATCGGCCAGAAAGCGTTCGGCGGTCAGGTCATCGCGACCCAGGTAGCCACGCGCCAACTGCACGCCCCCAAGGTAGAGGTCGCCAGCCACGCCCACCGGCAGCGGCTGCATCCGCGCGTCCAGTACGTACAGGCGGGTATTCCAGACCGGGAAACCGATCGGTACCGGCCGTGCGCGATCCTGCGCCGAGGCCGGCCAGTAGCTCACGTCTACTGCTGCTTCGGTCGGGCCATACAGGTTGTGCAGCTCGGCGTGCACGCGCCCGTGGAAACGATCGCGCAGCGATGCGTCCAGCGCCTCACCACTGGTGAACACGCGCCGCAGCTGCAGGCCTTCGGAGGCCGGTGCAGAGAGGAAGGCATCCAGCATCGACGGCACGAAGTGCGCCGTGGTGATGCGATGGGCCTGGATCAGTCGCGCCAGCTCTGTGGGATCCCGATGTGCATCCGGCCCGGCGATCACCAGCGTGGCTCCGCACAGCAGCGGCAGGAAGAATTCCCAGACCGAGACATCGAAGGTCGCCGGTGTCTTCTGCAACACCCGGTCGTCGGCACGGATGCCGTAGTGCTCACGCATCCACAGCAGGCGGTTGACGATGGCGCGGTGCTCGATGACCACGCCCTTTGGCTCCCCGGTGGAACCGGAGGTATAGATCACATAGGCTGCATCGCTGGGCGCCGGATCGGCCCATGGTGCCGCGAAACTCAGCGCGGTCCACTGCTTGGGTGCGAGCACCGGCACACCGGCCATGCGCTTCGACACGTCCGCCGCTGCCAGCACGCAGGCCGGTCGTGCCGAGGCAAGGATGCGGGCCAGGCGTTCGTCAGGATGGGCCAGATCCAGCGGCAGGTAGGCGGCGCCGGCACGCAGCACCGCCACCAGCGCGATCACCAGTTCCAGCGAGCGCGGCAGCGCCACCGCCACCACACTGCCCGGGCCGACGCCCATCGCGCGCAGCTGCGCGGCAAGTGCGAAGCTGCGCGCTTCCAGCGTTGCGTGATCCAACGCGGCGTCGCCGAACACCAGCGCGGGTGCCTGTGGATCGCGGTCCATGCCCTGTTGCAGCAGCTCGACCAGCGTGGTCTGCGGCAGTGCATGCGCGGTGGCATTGAAACCGTGCACCACCTGCTGCGCTTCTTCAACGGTGGCCAGCGGCACCGCCGCGATGTCTTCAGCCTCAAGCGCCGCCGACACGAAATGCAGCAGCCGCGCCGCGTGCGCCTGCACATCCTGGCGGCTGTAGAGCGCGGGATTGGCTTCAATCTCCAGGTCCAGCAGGCGCTGGCCGTCACCACGGAAGCCCAGCGTCAGATCGTCAACCGGCCCGGTGCACAGCACCTCCAGCGTGGCCTGCACCCCCGGCAAGGCCAGCGGCGTGTAGAACGGCTGCACGTTCACCAGCGGCCCATGCAGCCGTTGCTGCGCGCCCACCAGGCCCAGGTCACGGCGCAACTGCTCCCCACGATAGCGGCCGTGCTTGCGGCCCTGGCTGAGTTGCCGGCCCAATGCCCGGGTAAACGCCTCGACACTGCCCTCGCCGGCCGCCACCCGCAGCGGCAGCACGTTCATCACCATTGCCGGAACGCGCGCCGATGCGTTGCCGAGCCGGCCCATATAGGGCACGCCCAGCACCACTTCATCGGTGGCGCTCATTCGTCGCAGATACTCGGCAGACAGTGCGGCCAGTACATCCGGCCACGGTTGCAACCAACGCACCGAGGCCTGCAGCAGCCGTTCACGGAACCCGGCATCCAGCGGCTGTACCCAGCGCAGCGCATCGTCGCTGGCCGCCATGGTGCCCGCCAGGCCCACGCCTGCCGGCGCCCCCTGCAACTGTTCGCGCCACCAGTGCCCGGCCTGCGCACGGCGCGGATCGGCACGGTACGCGGCATCATCGGCGAGCACTCCTGCCAAGGCCGGCAGCGCCTCACCGCCACGCCCTGCGTACAACGCGCAGACGCGATCGGTGAACAGTGCCATGCCATAGCCATCGGCGGCCAGGTGATGCACGCGCAGATACCAGACCCAGCGCTGCCCGCCCAGATCGAACAACACCTGCTGGCTGATACGGTCGCGGGTTGGATCGACCGCGCTGAGCCGGTCGGCCTGCATCAGGGCGCGCGCCGCCGACGCCGGGTCGGCCTCGCTGGATAGATCACGTAGCGACAGCAGCGGCACATGCGCCGGATCACGCCACTGCAGCGGCTGACCGTCGGCTCCCTCGGCAAAGCGCAGTGCGAAAGCCTGGGCTTCGCCCGCCGCCTGGTCTGCCGCGGCAGCGAACGCGGCCACATCCAGCGGGCCGTCGATCCACACCGCATGCGCGGTATTGAACGATGGATTGCCCGGTGCCAGCCGCTGCGCGAACCACAGTCCGGCCTGGGCCTCGGTCAATGCCACCGGCGTGGCCAGCGCGGCGGCGTTCATGCGTTCTGCGCGGCCTGCAGCTTCTGTACCACACCCCACCACTGGCGCAGCGTGGTGTGCTCGGCCAGCTGCGAGAACTCCAGCGGCAGACCGGTGTTGCCCCAGGCCAGGACCAGGCCGAGCATGCGCATCGAATCCAGATCCAGGTCGATCAGGTTGTCGTCGTCACCGATCTCGGCCGGCGTGCACTCCAGCACCCGCGCCACGTCGGCACGCATCCGCTCCAGATCCAGCACCTCAGCCGTGGCCGCCATCACAGCACCTCCAGCAGCTGATCCGTGGTCATCGGCACGCCACAGGTGCGTGCGATCCAGTGCAGCGCCTGATCGTGGTCGGCGCGGGAGAAATCCGCCACCGCGTCAGCTGCGATGAACGCCTCGATGTCACGCTGGAAGGCTTCGACCACGGTGGCAGTGCAGCCGATATGCGCGTAAACGCCGGTCACCAGCAGCTGGTCGCGGCCACGCACCCGCATCAGTGTTTCCAGGTTGCTGCGCTGGAACGCGCTGTAGCGGTGCTTCACCAGCACATGCTCGCCAGGTTGCGGTGCCAGCGCCTCGATGATCGGCTCATGATCGGCACTGCGGCGCATGCCCGGCCCCCACAGGTCGGCCTGCAGGCCACGGTCGCGGCGATCCTGGTCGCCCTGCTGGGCGGTGTAGAACACCGGAATGGCGTGTGCGCGGCAATGCGCCAGCAGGCGCGCGATGTTGTCCACCGCGGGCCGCAGCGGCGCGTTCCCGGCGTCGAATGCGGCCAGGAAGTAGCGCTGCATGTCATGCACCAGCAGTGCGACACGATCGCGCTGCGGGCGCCACGGGCCGCGCGCCTGCGGCAGTTCGGCAGCGGTCGGCAAGGGATAGTGGGTGATGCGGGGCAGCGCCATCAGCGCGTTCCTCCTGTCTGTTGCAGATGACGCGCACGCAGCTGCGCGCGCAGTTCGCGGCGGCTGATCTTGCCGACCGCGGTGGTATCGAAACTTTCGACGAACACGACCTGGTCCGGCACCTTGAAGGCGGCCAGGCCGCGCGTGCGCATCCAGGCCTTCAGTGCAGGTGCCTTGATCGGCTCACCCTGCTGGATCACGAACGCGCAGCTGCGCTCACCGAGATACTCGTCGGGAATGGAGACCACGGCGGCGTCGAACACGCCCGGGTGCGCCAGCAGATGGTCTTCGATCTCCTCGGCGGAAATCTTCTCGCCCGCCCGGTTGATATGGTCACCGGCGCGGCCCTGCACCACCAGGTAGCCACCGGGCAACTGCTGCACACGGTCGCCGGTGCGGTAGAAGCCGTCGTTGGTGAACGAACGCGCATTGGCCACCGCATCGTTGTGGTAGCCACGGATGGTGTACGGGCCGCGGGTCAGCAGATGGCCTACTTCACCTTCGCGCACCGGCTGATCGTGGTCATCGACCACGCGTACCTCGTCATCCGGGCTGATCGGCCGGCCCTGGCAGGCCACGATCAGTTCCTCCGGATCGTCCAGGCGAGTGTAGTTGACCAGCCCCTCGGCCATGCCGAACACCTGCTGCAAGGTGCAGCGCAGGCCGTCGATCACGCGCCGTGCCGCTTCCGGCACCAGTTTGGCACCGCCCACCTGCAGCACCTGCAGGCTGGACAGATCGTGTGGGGTGGTCGCCGCCGCCTGTGCCCACAACAGCGCCAAGGGCGGCACCAGGCCACAGCAGGTCACCTTCTCGCGGGCGATCAGCGGGAAGGCCGCATCCGGTCCGGGGCCGGGGCTTAGCACTACGCGGGCGCCGGCATACAGCGCACCGAAGAAGCCGGGCGAACTCATCGGGAAGTTGTGCGCGGCCGGCAGCGCGACCAGGTACACGCTGTCGCGGTCGATGCCGCAGAGGTCATTGCTGGCACGGAACGAATAGATGTAGTCGTCGTGGGTGCGTGGGATCAGCTTGGACAGCCCGGTGCTGCCACCGGAGATCTGCAGGAACGCCACCGACTGCGGATCCGGATCGGCCGGCAGCTCGCTGCGGTCGCCCTGCAGCGACTCCAGCGCGATGAATTCCGCGGCACCGCCATCAATCACCACATGGCGAACCGACGGCACCTCCGCCTGCAGCGCCCGCGCCAGCCCGCGATGATCGAAGCCATCGTGCAGGTCGGTAGTGATGTAGGCACTGGCCTCGGCCTTGTTGGCGAAGTGCACCAGCTCGGTGATGCGGTGCGCAGGCAGCGCATACACCGGCACCAGCCCGGCACGGAACAGCCCGCATACCGTGGTGATGAACCCGGCGGTGTTGCCCAGCTGCACCAGCACCCGGTCGCCTGGCTGCAGGCCGAGCGCCAGCAGGCCGGCGCCGATGCGACCGGCTTCGTGCCACAGCTGCGCATAGCTCAGGCGTACATCGCCGGCGACCACTGCGATGTCATCGGCGTAGCATTCCGCGCGTTGGCGCAGGAATGCCGGGAAGGTTTCGCCACGCCAATGACCGGCCTCGCGATAGCGCGCCACCAGCTCATCAGGCCATACCTGCTGCAGTGGCAAGCGGGAAGTATCAGCGGAGGTATTCATACGGCAGGCTCGATGGCGGGCGCGGCGTCATGGACGCCCAGCGCGTTCAACAGGGCAGCGAACTTCGCTGCGGTTTCGGCGACCTCGGCCTCGGGCGCTGAGTCGGCGACGATGCCGGCGCCGGCGTACAGGCGCAGCTGCGTGCCCTGCAGCCGTGCGCAGCGGATCGCCACGTACCAGTCGCCATCACCCTGTGCATCCAGCCAGCCGACCGCGCCAGCGTAGAAACCACGCGGCACCGGCTCCAGCTCACGG
Source organism: Stenotrophomonas sp. 85239_Sma (assembly GCF_056481725.1). Lineage (NCBI taxonomy): Bacteria > Pseudomonadati > Pseudomonadota > Gammaproteobacteria > Lysobacterales > Lysobacteraceae > Stenotrophomonas > Stenotrophomonas sp. 85239_Sma. Next base: position 2,620,809 of record NZ_CM151163.1, read on the forward strand.
ATGCGCTGCAGTGCCGCCAAGCGCGGTGTCCCGCAGACCGCCGGTGTGGGATGCAGTTGCGCCAGCAGCTCGGCCGCCGTTGTCTGCGGATCCTTCAGGGTCGCGTGGATGCGGGTACCCAGGTGCCACATGCTGGCAGTCGCATGCAGCGCCGGCCGCGCCTGTGCATCGATGTGGCTGCAGTACGGCGCCAGGCCTTCGACGATGGCTTCGACCACGTGGCGATGCTCGTCATGGTCCTTGCGCGAGGCCAGCAGCGCCTGCGCGGCACGCTCGTCTTCGACGGCATCGGCGCTGCGGCGCGCGGACCCGGCCAGCGGGTGCGACAGCAGCTGCACGCCACGCTTGCGCAGCAGCAGCTCCGGCGTTGCCCCGACCAGCCAGGCCGGCGCCTGCCCCAGTTCGACCGGCAACGGCACCGCATAGGTGGCCACCGAGGGATCCGCACCCAACCGTGCCAGCAGCACCTCCGGTGAAAGCGCCTGCCGGGTGCGGGCCAGCAGGCTGCGTGCCAGCACCACCTTGTGCAGGTCCTGTTCGGGCGCGCGCAGCGCGCTCACGGCTGCGGCAACCGCGCCGGCATAGTCCTGCGCTGCGGGCTCGGCCTGCAGCGCCCCCTCCAGCGGCGGCGCCGCCTGTGGCTGCAGCGGCAACGCCGGCAGCAGCCGCTCGGGCTGGTACAGCGCGTCGTCGGCACGCGGCTCGAACGGCACCGCGCCCACCAGCAGGCCCGGGCCGCCACGCTGCTGGGCGAAGAACTCCGCAACCCGCTCGGCCAGGGTTGCCAGTGCGCCACCGGGCAGCGTCGCCCGGCAACCACGTGCGTGCACATGCTGGCCAGCATGCTGCAGCAGGAACAGCGACGCATCGTCGGTGTTCTCCAGCGCCGCCGGCGCAGCCTCCGGCCACGCCGCCTGCATCAGGGAATCGTTCATGGGGTCTCCTTCATGCGATGCACTGCGGCCAGCGCGCACAGCAACAGCAGCAGCGTGCCGACCAGCAGGTATGGCAGGCTGGGCCCGCCGCGATACAACAGCGTGCCGAGCATCGGCCCGGCCACCATGCCCAGGCCCTGCGCGGCAGCAACGGTGCCCGCAGCCGCACCCTGCTCGTGCGCTTCCACCGCGTCCGCGGCCAGCGCCTGGAACGAGGGGAATACGAAGCCCATGCCGAACGCGGCCAGCGCGTACGCCGCCGGCAACTGCCAGCCCTGCTGCACGCCCGCTACCGAAGCAAAGCCGATTCCGGAAACGAGGGCGCCGAGCACGATCCAGCGGCGTGGATGCACGTCCAGTTTCATCACCAGCGCCTGCGCCAGGATCAGTCCGACGCCAACCGCGGTAAGTGCGATGCCGGCCATGCGTGCACCCGCAGCTGCATCCAGGCCAAGGCGATCAATCGCGAAAAAACCCACCGTCACCTGTGCGATGGTCACCGAGATCATGGCAATGAATGCAGCCAACTGTGGCAGGCGCAAGCGTGGGTCGAGACGGCGCATCGGCGCGCGCCGCTGCGTTCCGCCGCCGGCCACTGGTGGCGTGGCCGGCAGCCGCCAGGCCAGCAATGCCAGCGCCAGCAGCGGCAGCACGGCGGCCACATACAGCGCCAATGACAGGTTCGTATAGGCCAGCCAACCCGCGGCAGCCGGCCCCAGCACCATGCCCAATGCGTTGGCACTACCCAGCCGGGCGAGGAAATTGGCACGCTGTCCGGTCGGCGCCTTGTCGGCAATCAGCGCGGCAGCAGTGGGCGGCACCGCCGCGTAGAACAGGCCAATCAGGCCACGCGCACCGACCAGCACCAGCACCGATACCAGTACCGGCGGCACCGCCTGCAGGGCGACGTCGATGAACACCGCCAGCGCGATGTAGACCACGGTGTACGCGCTCATCGCCAACATCAGCACGCGCTTGCGACCGATGCGGTCGCTGAGCTGGCCCCACGGACGGGCCGCCAGCATCCACAGCACGCCGGCGGCGGTGACCGACAGGCCGGCATGCCACTCGGACAGACCGAGCATGCGGACCACCGGGCCGATCACAGCGACGAAGGACATCATCGCCATGGTGCCGATCAGGGCAGCCAACACCAGCGCCGGCAAGCCGGGAACGACGGGACGTGCGTGCATGGAACACCAGCCGTAACAGGAAAGGATGGCCGGGCGCACCTGCGCCCCGCCCGGCACCGGCCCTGTTCAGGACTGGATGCCGCCCTTAAATGATAACGGCTCGTATTTGCATTTGATACCCATTCTCTTGAATGGGCGTGCAACAGTGGGTTCAGCGCATTGCACGCAGGCCCAGCAGGCCGCGGCGCTTGAACCACCATTCCAGCGGCAGCGTCACCAGCGGCGGGATGGCCGCCAGCAGGGCCAGCGCGCTCGCCCACCACGGCCAGCGCAGACGCACCGCCGCGAACAGGGTGACCGCCACGTAGACCAGGAAGGCCACGCCGTGCAGCGGGCCGAACAGCTTCACCAACGCCACGTTGGCCATGGGGCCGTACTTCATCCACATGCCGATGAGCAGGCCGGCCCAGGTCACGGCCTCGATGAAAGCGACCGCCGCGAACAGGCGTCCGGTCGGGTGCATGGGGGAACGTTGGGTCACGCGGGGCTCCGGCATCGGGATATCAAATGCGAATGATACGCAGATGCGAACGTTCCGGACACCGCCGGGTAGCGCCGGGCCACCAAGGTGGACACCTACCGGAGCATATGCGGCAGCACCTGCTCCCCGATCTCGCGCAGCACCGCGTCCATCGGCCGCCCGTTGTCGACCAGGTTGAACATCACATGCGCCACGCCCTGCGCATGCACGCGCATCAGATAGGCGCGCAGACCGTCGCGGCCGACCTTCAGGCCCAGCGGCAACGGCTCGGCTGGCGCCTGCGGATCCGCCTGCAGGTCCAGCAGCATCGACTGCACGAACGGCTTGCCTGGCCCATTGCGCTGCCCCAGCGCCTGCTGCCACAGGCCGATGCGCCCTTCCTGTGCGGCCTCCTCGCGGTGATACGTGGCCCAGCCCTCGGCTTCGCGCGCGATCCACTGCAGGCTCTGCCGCGCGGTACCCACCACCAGCATCGGGATGCGCGTGGCCGGCGCCGGCAGCACATCAAAGCCACCGGTCGCCTGCAGCACTGTTGCCCGTTCCCCGGCATCGGGTGACAGTGCGGCGCGCAGCAGCGACCAGCGCTCGCGGAACGTGGCCGCCCTCCCCTCCAGATCCTCGCCGAACGCAGCGAACTCCTCCAGGCGGTCACCCGAACCCAGGCCCAGTACGAAGCGCCCGTCACTGATCCGGTCCAGGCTCAAGGCCGACTTCGCCACCTGCAGCGGTTGCCGCAGCGGCAGCACAATGGCCGCGCTGCCGACCACGATGCGCTCGGTCGCGGCGGCCAGCATGCCCAGCCACAGGAACGGGTCATCCAGTGCGCTCGCTGTCGCATCCGGGCCCTGCGGTACCATCAACGGCACGTCGCGCGTCCACAACGCGGCAAAGCCCAGGTCATCGGCCAGCCGTGCAATGCGCCGCGCCTCGCGCGGATCGGCCAGCCCATGCGCCGCAACGGGCGTCATCAGGCCCAGGCTCAGTCCTTGTTGCGGAAACAACGAAGCGTAGGCGGGATTGAATTCACTCATGCCGCCAGCTTAGCGTGCAGGTACCTGGCGACGATGACACGCCACACACCACAGGAAGAACGCTGCATGCCGAAGATCCGTCCCGCTCATGCCGATGACCTGCCTGCGATCAGTACGCTGTGCCTGGCCGCGTTCAACGAGGCAGTGGCGCCGACGCTCGGCGCTGCCGGCATTGCCACGTTCGGCAGTGTCGCTGCAGCGGATGCGTTCGCTGTGCGCCTGCAGGGTGACAACCACATCCTGGTGGCCGAGCAGGACGGCCTCATCGTCGGCGTGATCGAACTGAAGGAAGGCCGGCACCTGGCGATGCTGTTCGTCGATCCCGCCTGCCAGGGCCAGGGCATCGGCCATGCGCTGTTCGAGGCGGTGCTGCCGCAGGTGCGCGAACCGGTGCTGACCGTGCGCGCATCCCTCAATGCGGTGCCGACCTACCTCCGCTATGGCTTCGTGCTGGATGGTGATGTAAGCGAGTTCAATGGTCTGGTGTATCAGCAGATGGTGCGGGCAACGGCCTGAAGGCAACTGCCCTGCAATGCGCGCCGGCCGTCATGCCCTGCAGCACGCCCGTCATAAGCAAACTGAATCAGCGCCTGCGCCGGCCGTTCCTACAATGGCCTTTCACCCCGCCCTTCGAGATGCTGCCGATGCGCGTCGCGCTTTCCGTGTTGCTGCTGGCTTCGGCGCTGAGCGCCTGCACCCCGGCCCCGGTTTCCACCGCCAACTCCGCCGAGGCGCCCGCACCGGCCAAGGGAATCGCCTGGCGCCAGGGCGACGTCGATGATGCCTTCGCCGAGGCCGCCGACAGCGGCAAGCCGGTGCTGCTGTACTGGGGCGCCGTCTGGTGCCCACCGTGCAACCAGCTCAAGGCCGGCCTGTTCAAGGACCCGGCGTTCATCGCGCTGACCAGCAAGTTCGTGCCGGTCTACCTGGATGGCGACGAGGAAGGTGCGCAGGCCTGGGGCGAGCGCTTCGGCGTGCGCGGCTACCCGACGCTGATCGTGCTGGACCCGCAGCGCAACGAAATCACCCGTGTGGCCGGTGGCAATGACGCCGCCGAACTGACCCGGGCCCTGACCGTGGCTGCAGGCCGCCGCAGTGCTGTTGCTGCCACCCTGGCTACCGCATTGGCTACACCGGGCCGGCTGGCCGCCGAAGACTGGCAGGTGCTGGGCGACTATGGCTGGGAAGTAGACGCCAACCGCCTGGCCGGCGAGCGCCGGAGCCAGGACGTGCTGCGCCAGCTGTCCAAGGCCGCACCCGGCGCCGCCCTGCAGCGCCGTTTCGCCCTTCTTGCCCTGGCTACAGCCGAAAAGCCCGATGCCGCGCCCACCGAAGTGCGCGAACTGCTGCAGGCCGTGCTGGCGCAACCTGCGGAGGTGCGTCGCAACCGCGAGCTGCTGGGCTATGCCGGCGCCAAACTCGTGAAGCAGGCCAGCGCAGGCCCGGCCACGTCCAATACACTGGGCCAGCAGCTGCTGGTCGCACTGGAGCGCGCCGATGCCGAACGCGGCGACCGCGCCGACGATGCGTTGTCGCGTGCGTTGACCGAAGTATCGCTGGCCCGCCAGCAGCAGCCAAAGGGCGCGTTGCCGGCCGCGCTGGTGGAACGGGTGAAGCAACGCGTGGCCGCTGCCGATGCCGCCGCTACCGATGCGCATGCACGCCAGGCCACCATCGGCAGTGCGGTCTATGCCCTGCGCGAGGTCGGCGACGACACGGGGGCAGAGGCGCTGTTGCTGGCCGAGCTGAAGCGCAGCGAACAGCCGTACTACTACATGCCCGAACTGGCCGAACTGGCCGAGCAGCGCGGCGACACCGCCGGTGCGCTGGCGTGGCTGAAGCGCGCCTACGATGGCGCGCAGGGCCCGGCCACCCGCGTGCAGTGGGGCGTGCTCTACGTGGAAGGCCTGCTCAAGCTGGCGCCGGACGATGCACCGCGCATCGAGCAGGCCACCGCCTCGTTGATTACCGAGCTGGAGGCACAACCGTCGGGCTACCACCAGCGTACCCGCCAGCGTTTCGAGCGCCTGGCCGGGCAGCTGAAGGCGTGGAGCAGCAAGCACCGGGGCGCAGAGACGCTGGCGCGCTTGCAACAGCGGATGCAGCAGGCGTGCGGTGAACAGGTGGATGGTGCGTGCAAGGATTGGTTGAGTTGAGATTCGGTAGTGCCAGCCCATGGCTGGCAGCTCGAGGTGCATGAAGCTGCCAGCCATGGGCTGGCACTACTGAATCTTCTCCTGCTTCTGCTCTTGACCTCAACCAATGTTGAGGTGCGATAACGATCTCCCCACGGCCGGTCCGCTGGCCTTCCCCACGGAGATTGCTTCGATGCCTTACTCGCTTCCCCCGCTCCCTTACGCCTATGACGCTCTTGAGCCGCACTTCGATGCGCGCACGATGGAGATCCATCACAGCAAGCACCACCAGACCTACGTCAACAACCTCAATGCCGCCATCGAGCAGGCCGGCCTGGCTGCGCAACCGGTCGAGGCGCTGATCGCCAACCTCGATGCCGTGCCCGAAGCGCAGCGCGGCGCGGTCCGCAACAACGGCGGTGGCCACGCCAACCACAGCCTGTTCTGGACCGTGCTCGGCGCCAACGGCGGCACGCCCGATGATGAGCTGGCCGCCGCCATCGACCGCGACCTCGGCAGCTTCGATGCCTTCAAGGACGCCTTCACCAAGGCCGCACAGACCCGCTTCGGCAGCGGCTGGGCCTGGCTGACCAGCGATCGCGCTGGCCGCCTGCAGGTTGAAAGCAGCGCCAACCAGGACAGCCCACTGATGGGCGCAGCGGTCGGGCTGTCCGGCAATGCCCCGATCCTGGCACTGGACGTCTGGGAACACGCCTACTACCTGCACTACCAGAACCGTCGCCCGGACTACATCGGTGCGTTCTTCAACATCATCAACTGGGCCGAGGTTGGCCGGCGCTACCGCCAGGCCAGGGCCTCATGAGCGGTGAGACACTGCCGTACGCCGGGCCGTGGGCGGGGGTCTTCCCCGCCCCGGCCCCGGTGCCGTCGGTCGAGATGCCGCCGCGTGCCCTGCGGCGCCTGCTCGGCCACTTTCCTACCGGCGTGGCCATCGTCTGCGCACGCGATGCGCAGGGAAAACCGGTCGGCCTGACCATCAATTCGTTCGTACCGGTGTCGCTGCAGCCGCCACTGGTGCTGTGGAACCTGGCGTTGCACGCACAGAGCCTGTCCACCTTCCAGCGTGCCACCCGCTTTGCGATCAGCGTGCTGGCAGCCGATCAGGAGGGGCTGGCACGGCGCTTCGCCGATCCGCAGGTACGCAACCGCTTCGACGACCTGCCACTGCTGGACGACGACGAAGAGGCACCGCCGCGCATTGCCGGTGCGGTGGCCCATCTCACCTGCACCCGCCACGCGCAGTGGCCGGTGGGCGATCACCTGTTGCTGGCCGGCCGCATCATCGAGGTCAACGAGAACGGCGGCGCGCCGCTGCTGTTCCATCGTGGCCGCTTCCAGCCCGGCCCGGCCGAGCTGCTTGTGGAGGTGCGCGGATGAACATCGAGGCTCTGGAAGGCATGCTGGCCAGCGGCAAGGACGGCGCGCTGCTGCGCTTCGGCCTGGGCAAGGGCTGGCTGGATGCCGGCAACCCGGTGCGCGCGGCCACCCATCTGGGCCGCTGCGTGGTGCTTGATCCACAGTACTCGGCCGCGTGGAAGCTGCTGGGCAAAGCCTGGCTGGCCGGCGGCCAGCCGCAGGCGGCACGCGAGGCCTGGCAACGCGGCCTGAGCGTGGCCGGCAGCAAGGGCGACCAGCAGGCACGCAAGGAAATGCAGGTGTTCCTGCGACGCCTGGACCGCGATCAAGCGGCCCTGGCGAAAGCGGGCTGAGCCGATCAGCCCGCGTTGGCCGATGCCGGTGCGGACATGATGTCCGACATCGGCAGGCGGCGTGGCTTGCTCGGGAACGCGTGGCGCAGGATTCGCCAGACCACCTGGCCGAACTGGCGCGGCAGCGAGCCGTTGTTGTAGTGCTGGCCGTAGCGGCGGCAGATGTCCTTCACTTCCTTGGCAATGGCCGCATAGCGGTTGGCCGGCAGGTCCGGGTAGAAGTGGTGCTCGATCTGGTGGCTGAGGTTGCCCGACAGCACGTTGATCAGGAAGCCACCACTGATGTTGGACGAACCGCGCAGCTGGCGCAGGTACCAGTGTCCACGCGATTCATTGCGCAGGCACTCCTTCGGGAAGGTCTCCGATTCGGCGGTGAAGTGGCCGCAGAAGATGATCACGTAGGTCCAGATGTTGCGCAGGCCATTGGCCACCAGGTTGCCCAGCATCACGGTGAGGAAGAACGGGCCGGCCAGCAGCGGGAAGAACACGTAGTCCTTCAGCACCTGGCGCAGCATCTTGCGCGCCACCGGGCGGGTCTGCAGCCACATCGCACGCGCACTCATGCGGCCCTTCAGCCAGCGGCCCAGGCGCAGGTCCTGCGCAGCCACGCCCCACTGGAACAGCAGTGCGAAGATCGGCGCGATGATCGGCTGCAGCAGGTAGAACGGCTTCCAGCGCTGTTCCGGGAAGATCCGCAGCAGGCCGTAGCCGATGTCATCGTCCATGCCACGCACGTTGGTGTAGGTGTGGTGGCGGAAATTGTGGGTCTTGCGCCAGTTGTCGGCAGTGGCAACGATGTCCCACTCGTAGGTGTTGCCGTTGAGCTTGGGGTCGCCGGTCCAGTCGAACTGGCCGTGCATCACGTTGTGGCCCAGCTCCATGTTCTCCAGGATCTTCGACAGCGCCAGCAGCAGCGTGCCGGTGATCGCGGCCGGCCACAGCAGCGGCATCCAGAACAGTGGCGAGAACGCCGCCAGGAACAACAGGCCACGGCCACCCACGCCGAACCAGCGCACGGCGGCGGCCACGCGGCGGATGTAACGGGTATCGGAGGCACCGAGGCTGCCGATCACACGGTCGCGGATCGCGTCGAGTTCCTCACCGAAGGCATGCATCTCGGCAGTACTCAGGGCACGGTCGGTAGCGCGGGTCATGGCAGGCGTCCTCAGAGATCCAGGGTCAGGTCGGTGGTCGGTGCGCTCACGCAGATCCGCACCGGCTGCGCCGATCCGGATTGCAGGTCGCCGGTGCGCAGGTGGCGGGTGGCGCCACTGACGCGGTCACAGCTGCAGGTGTTGCAGATGCCCATGCGGCAGCCGTGCCTGGGCTTGATGCCATGGGCTTCCAGGCTTTCCAGCAACGAGCTGCCGCGCGGCACGCTCAGCTGGCGGCCACTGCGGGCCAACGTCAGCACCACCTCGCCTTCGCTGCTGGCGTCGTTCAGGGGCGCTGGCGGAGTGAACGCTTCTGCCTGGAAACCCGCGACCTGGTGCGCCAGGCGTTCGCGCGCAGCGGCAACGAATCCATTCGGGCCACAGGCCAGTACATGGCGCTGCGCCAGCGGCGTGTCATCGCCGGTTACCTGCAGGTCGTGGGTATCGATGCGTGCGGCGGGTACATCGCCTTCGCGGGTGGTCAACAGGTGCACGCGCAGGTTCGGCTGGCTCGCGGCCAGCGCCTGCAGTTCATCACGGAACTGCAGGTGGGCGGAACTGCGCTCCCAGTAGAAAAGATCCACGGGCGCGGCCAGCGGGCGCTGGCAAGCCTCGCGCAGCAGGCTGCGCATCGGCGTGATGCCACTGCCGGCGGCCAACAACAGCGCCGGCGCCGCCGCCGGCAACTGGAATTCACCGAACGCAGCCCCCAGGCGGAACAACTCGCCCGGCTGCGCATGGTGGACCAGATGCTGGCTGACCCGGCCGCCATCGACCGCCTTGACGGTGAGCGCCAGCTCGCGCCGCCCCAACGCGGTGGGGCTGTAGCTGCGCTGCCACAGGCGTCCTTCAATCTCTACACCCAGGGTGACGTGCTGGCCGGCGCGCATGCCGGCCCAGTGCCGGTTGGTGCGCAGGACCAGGGTCGACGCGCCGTCGCCGGCCGGCTCACGCCGGACCAGGCGGGCCACCGGCTCATGCAGGGTCCACAGGGGATTGAGCTGGCCCGCCCAGAAATCGAACAGCGACGGCGAGACCCAGCGGTACGGAGAGAACAGGGACGGACGGACGACAGCGCTCATGGGCGAACTATACGGGCGCACATACACCTGTGTATACATGTGTATATTGAACCGGATTGGGTATGATTCAGCCTCGCCCCACCGGAACCCCCATGGCCGCCGCCACCGCCTTGTCGACGCCCGAAGATGCCAACAGCCCGGCCCGCCGTACGGTGAGCCGCGAGGATCTGCTGGCCGCCGCCCTGAAACTGATCGGGCCGCACCGCAGCCTGTCCACGCTCAGCCTGCGCGAAGTGGCACGTGAGGCCGGCATCGCGCCGAACAGCTTCTACCGGCAGTTCCGCGACATGGACGAACTGGCCGTGGCGCTGATCGATGCCGCCGGCCGCTCGCTGCGCACCATCATCGGCGAGGCCCGCCAGCGCGCCACCTCTACCGCCAGCAGCGTCGTGCGGGTCTCGGTGGAGACCTTCATGGAACAGTTGCGCGCCGACGACAAGCTGCTGCACGTGCTGCTGCGCGAGGGCGCGGTCGGCTCGGACGACTTCAAGCACGCGGTCGAACGCGAGCTGCACTATTTCGAGGAAGAGCTGCAGCACGACCTCGTGCGCCTGGCCGCACTGGATGGCGCCGTGCTGCATGCCCCGGAACTGGTGGCCAAGGCCATCACCCGGCTGGTGTTCGCGATGGGCGCCACTGCCATGGACCTGCCGCCTGAGAAGGATCCGGAGCTGGTCGAGCAGATCTCCACGATGATCCGCATGATCATCGTCGGCGCGCGCACCCCCGCCGCATTCCGCCGCGGCTGACAATCCGCTCCCAGGGTCGGATCCCTTTCCAAAGGAAAGGGCTCTGACCCCGTCCCCCTGCACCACACGGCAACGCCATCCTCCGTGCATGACCACCGGCAGGGTTGCGGCTGTCGTATGTAATGTTATAACACCCGCATGATCCACCTGGATGGGTGCTCCTCACCAAATTGCCGCAGCTTCGTTATATAGCACTTGCTATATTCATAAGCCACTGCTTTCATATGCACCAGCCAGGTCGCCCTCGCCGCCCTCCCTCCCCAAGGACGACGCCTCATGCCCGTTTCCCTCCTTCGCCGCCTGCCACTGGCTACCGCCATTGCCCTCACCCTGCCACTGCCCGCATTGGCGGCCGCCCCGAAACCCACCGAACTGGACAGGGTGCAGGTGAAAGTCAGCACCGCCACCCGCAGCGAACGCCTGCTGTCGGACGTGCCGATCCGCACCGAGGTGCTGCGCAAGGAAGACATCGCGCTGCGTGCGGCCACCGACTTCTCGCGTGCCGCCGAGCTGATCAACGGCCTGCGCGTGGAGAGCAACTGCCAGAACTGCAACACCAGCGAGGTGCAGCTGCTGGGCCTGCCGGGCGCCTACAACCAGCCGCTGTTCGATGGCATTCCGCTGCTGTCCACGCTGGGCAGCGTGTACGGCCTGGAACAGATTCCGGCCGGCTTCGTCGACCGCATCGAAGTGGTCAAGGGCGGCGGCTCGGCGCTGTATGGCCCGGGTGCGGTGGCCGGTGTGATCAACCTGATCCCGCCGCTGCCGGCGCGTAGTGGCGGCCATGTGCAGGCCGGCGTGGACGTGCTGAAGGGCACACCGCAGAAGAACGCCGACGTGCGACTGGATCTGGTCGCCAAGGACGCAGACGCCGGGCTGTCGGTGATCGCCCAGCGCAACTGGAACAGCGGCATCGACTACAACGGTGACGGCTACACCGAAATCACCCGCAAGAACCTCAAGGTCGGCGGGCTGCAGGCCTGGTATGCGCCCACGCCGGGCGCGCGGCTGCGCCTGGACCTGCAGGTGACCGATGAAACCCGCCGCGGCGGCAACCGCCTGGACCAGCCCGAGTACCTGGCCAACATCGCCGAATCGCTGGATACGAAGTACCGGCGCGGCAGCGTGTCGTGGGACCAGGAGATCAATGCCGACGTCGACTTCCGCCTGGCCTACGCCTTCGCCGACATCGACCGTGACAGCTTCTATGGCGGCCTGGGTGACGTGGTCACCGATCCCTCTGCCCCTGGCTATGACCCGTCACAGTTGGACCCGAACGTGGCTGGCAGCGCGGCCTCGCGCTCGTGGCGCCAGTACGGCCGTACCCACAACCCGCTGCACTACATCGACAGCCAGTTGAACTGGCGGCTGGGCGCGCACGCGCTCGCCTTCGGCGTGCAGTACAAGCACGAGGCGCTGCGCGACGACAACCGCACCGGTGACGGCCAGCGTCTTGCCGTGCTGGAGGATGCAACCTTCCACAACCTGGGCGCCTTCATCCAGGACGAATGGAGCCTGCGCGACGACGTCGACCTGGTGCTGGGCGCACGCGTGGACAAGAGCTCGGAGCTGGACAACGCGGTGTTCTCGCCGCGCATCGCGCTGGCCTGGCAGGCCACCCCGAACCTGAAGTGGCGCGCGGGCATCGCCACCGGCTTCCGCGCCCCGGAGATCTTCGTCGAGGACGTGCATGTCGATACCTTGGGTGGCGAACAGGTGCGCGTGCGAAACGCCGACGGCCTGAAGGAAGAGCGCGCATTGACCACCCTGTTCGGCTTCGACTGGCGTTCGGACCCGGCCAATCCGGTCTGGAGCTGGGATGCCACCGCCTCGTATGCGCGCATCCGCGATACCTTCGCGCTGGGCGAGATCCAGCGCGGTGATGACGGCCAGCTCAGCCAGCTGCGCTACAACGCCTCCGGCTCGAATGTGCTGGGCGCAGAGACCAACCTCGGCTGGCAGCCGTCGCCACAGTGGCGCCTGACCGCCGGTGCCTCCTGGTACCGCTCGCGCTTCCGCGAACCGCAACGCATCTTCGACGACACCGGCGACGGTGGCGACACGGTCATCGAGAGCCGCGACTACCTGAAGACGCCACGCTGGACCGGCCTGGCCCAGCTCAGCTGGATGCCGGCCGAGCCGTGGGAAACTTTCGTGGCGCTGCGCCACACCGGACCGATGTCGGTGCTGAACAACCGGCTGGGCGAACTGCACCGCACGCGTTCATTCCTGGTGACCGACCTCGGTGCGCGTTGGCACCGTCACCTGGGCGCGCAGGCACAGCAGGAAGTATCGGTGGCCGCAGGCGTCAAGAACGTGTTCGACCAGCGCCAGAAGGACCTGGAAGTGGGCGCGCTGCGTGACAGCGACTATGTCTACGGGCCGCGTTTCGCGCGCTCGTGGTACGTAAACCTGCGCTATGCGTTCTGAAGCCCTGCGAACGCTGTTGCTGACGTGTGCCTTGCTGCTGGCTGCACCGGCGACGGGCGCGGACCTGCATGCGCAGGTTTCCGCCTCGCTGATGCGGCCCGAGCAGCGCTCGCTGCGGCCGATGCAGTGGTCGCCGCCACCGAAACTGGTGGCGCTGTACTTCGGCGCCGACTGGTGCGCGCCGTGCCATGCCTTCGTACCCACACTGCGCAGCGTGCGCGACGCGCTGCGCGAGGCCGGCGCCGACACCGAAGTGGTGTATGTCAGCCTCGATGAGAGCGAGGCTGCGCTGCGCCGCTACATGCACGCGCAGGACATGCCGTGGCCCGTGCTGGACCCGCGCCGCGCCGCGCGCATGCCTGCACTGCAGGCCCTGGCCGGTTTGGGACCACCGAACCTGGTGCTGATCGATGCCGACGGTGCAGTGCTGGCCAATGGCTGGCAAGGCCGGCGCTACGAAGGACTGCAACCTGTATTGAAGGAATGGACGAAACGGGCGTGCGCGCAGCAGCAGGCCCATTGTCCCAACGCCGGCATCCAATCACGGTAGCGCCGGGCCATGCCCGGCGAAATGCGTGACGCCACACTACGGCCGCCGGGCATGGCCCGGCGCTACCGCTACGGCGCCCCGCCCTCGGCCTTGCGCACGAACGCTTCGAACAACGCCAACGTCTGCTCGCTCACGTGATGCTCGATACCTTCGGCATCACGCCGTGCGGTATCCGGGTCAACGCCCAGCGCCAGCAGGAAACGCTCCACGGTCTGGTGGCGCTGGCGGCTGGCATGGGCCAGCGCCTCGCCTTCGGGAGTGAGGAACACGCCGCGATACGGCCTTTGCACCACCCAACCATCACGGGCCAGCCGCCGCAGCATCTTCGCCACGGTGGGCTGGGCCACGCCCAGGCGGGTGGCGATGTCGACCTGGCGGGCCTCGCCGCCATCGGCCAGCAGGTCCGAGATCAGCTCGACATAGTCCTCCACCAGCTCCATCCGGTGCGCCTCGCGTACCTGCCGGAAGCTCTCGACCTGGCGCTCGGCCTCGATCAAGGGGGTGCTTTTCAGCGATGTCGAATCGTCGGTCTTGCCCACGCCTGCGCCTGTCCTTCCGGTGTGCTCCGGTGTTGAACCTGAATTCTGGACCAGTAACGCGATAAAGACGATTGTTTCACGTTGCTAATGACTATAGCATGGGCTATATTCGAGTCCATGAACACTCTGGCGCCCGGCAACCCTCCGGCCTCTACTCCGGCCAGCCTGGGCGCGCTCAACGCCTCGGTGGCGGTGCCCGACAAGGGCCACTGGTGGTTCCGCCTGCTGGCCTTCCTCGGCCCGGGCTACATGATCTCGGTCGGCTACATGGACCCGGGCAACTGGGCAACCGACCTCGCCGGCGGTTCGCGCTTCGGCTACCTGCTGCTGTCGGTCATCCTCATTTCCAACCTGATGGCGGTGATCCTGCAGGCGCTGTCGGCCCGGCTCGGCATCGCCACCGGCATGGACCTGGCCCAGGCCTGCCGCGCGCGTTACCCGAAGCCGGTGAACCTGGCGCTGTGGGCGTTGTGCGAGGCCGCGATCATCGCCTGCGACCTGGCCGAGGTGATCGGCACTGCCATCGCGCTGAAGCTGCTGTTCGACCTGCCGCTGCTGTGGGGTGCGGTGATCACCGCACTGGACACGCTGCTGGTACTGCTGCTGATGAACCGCGGCTTCCGTGCGCTGGAAGCCTTCGTGATCGCGCTGCTGATGGTGATCTTCGCCTGCTTCGTGGTGCAGATCGCGATGGCCGCACCACCGGTGATGGCGGTGCTGGGTGGGTTCATTCCGCGCGCACAGGTGGTGACCGATCCGCAAGCGCTGTACATCGCGATCGGCATCATTGGCGCCACGGTGATGCCGCACAACCTGTACCTGCACTCGTCGATCGTGCAGACCCGCGCCTATCCGCGTACCGACGAAGGCCGTCGCAGTGCGCTGCGCTGGGCGGTCACTGACAGCACCATAGCGCTGACCCTGGCGTTGTTCATCAACGCCAGCATCCTGATCCTGGCGGCGGCGGTCTTCCATGCCAATGGCCGGTTCGACGTGGAAGACATCGAGCAGGCACATCAACTGCTGGCGCCGATGCTGGGCGTGGGTGCAGCGGCCACGCTGTTTGCGATTGCCCTGCTGGCATCCGGCCTGAATTCGACAGTGACCGCGACGCTGGCCGGCCAGATCGTGATGGAAGGCTTCCTGCACCTGCGCCTGCCGCCATGGCTGCGGCGTCTTGCCACCCGCGCACTGGCGATCATTCCGGTGGTGGTGGTGATCATGCTGTTCGGCGACCAGGGCGCAGTGAAGCTGCTGGTGCTGAGCCAGGTGGTGCTGTCGATGCAGCTGCCGTTCGCGATCATCCCGCTGGTGCGGATCGTGACTGACAAGGTGACGATGGGCGCGCTGGTGGCGCCACGCTGGCTGGGCGGCATCGCGTGGGCAATCGCACTGGTGATCGTGGTGTTGAACGTGAAGCTGCTGGTGGACACCTTCACCGGCGGGTGACGCCAATGCCGGGATCGGTCCTGCCCCAGTAGATCCACGCCATGCGTGAATGCCTTTACGCGGTGTGGGGTCAGAGCCCTTGCCTCTGGCAAGGGATCCGACCCCGCCATCTCCACGCTACAGATGCAACGCGATCGCGGCCTCGATCTGCTGCGGCGACTGGAACCCGGCCAGGCGGGTACGTTCGTCGCCGTCACGGAACAGCGACAGCGTCGGCGTCTGCCGCAGCCCCAGTTCCCTGAAGAACGCCTCGCCCAGCACCTCCAGCTGCACGCGCAGCAACGTGGTGCCCTGCCCCGCCACGCTGTTGGCCACACGGTGCAGCGACATCTCCAGCATCCGGCACCCTGGGCACTGGTCCTTGTGGAAGTCCACCAGCACCCTCGGGTGTTCGGCCAGCAACTGCTGGAACTGCTCAGGCGTGGTGGCGTCGATGATCTGCATCGGTGTTGCTCCAGTAATGGGCCAGGACCGCATCGGTCCAGGCCTCGATGGCCGCGGCATGGCGTTCGCCATGCGGCATCTGTTCGATCTCCAGCGGCGGGTAGTCGCTGCGGAAGTAGCGGATCAGGCGGTGCACGGCACCGCAGTAGTACTCCTGCCCCCACTGCGTCTCGCCGGTGCCGAACACCGCCAGCTGCCGTGGCCGCTCGCCGCGCTCGGCGATGCCGGCCACCCACGCCTTCATTTCTGCCGGCGTGCGGCCGGCGTTGTCGGTCCAGCAGCCCAGCAGCACCAGGTCGGCCTCATCGGCCGCCAGCGGCGGTGCCTGCCGCAGGTCGTCGGCCTCCTGCCAGTGCACGGCATGCCCCGCAGCGCGGCAACGCTCGGCAATCTGCCGGCCGAGCTCGCGGGTATTGCCACTCAGCGAAGCCACCACCAGCAGGATGCTCAGCGCCGCGCCGGGCTCAGAGGTCGTCGAAGCCGTTGTCGACGTTGGTCTTCTTGTAACTTGCATTGCGCATCTCGAAGAAGTCGGTCTTGGTCTCGGTGAAGTTGTCGGCGTAGGCCTTGATCCACGGCATCACGTTGTCGGTGGTGTCGCTGTACAGGCGCTCGATGCCGAGCATGCCGGCCATCTTGTTGGCGCGGTACTTCACGTAGCGTGTCATTTCCTCCACATCGATGCCGTCGATGCCGTCCAGCACTTCCGATGACCACTCGGTCTCCAGTTCGATGGCGTGCTCGAACGCCTGGTGCACATAGGCGGTCAGCTCGTTGGTCTGCAGCTCCGGGTTCTCGCCGATGATGGCGCGGATCAGCTCGCTGATGAACTTGGTATGGGCCAGCTCGTCGCGGTTGATGAAGCTGATGATCTTGCCGGTGCCGGTCATGCGGTTCTGCCGCACCATGTTGTAGAAGTACGCAAACCCGGAATAGAAGTTGATGCCCTCCAGGATCGAGGACTGGATAAGCGACTTCAGCAGGGTCTCGGCGGTCTTCTCGCGCATGAAGTCGTCATACGCGCCCATGATCGGTGCGTTGCGTTTGATGATGGTCGGATGGGTGCGCGCCAGTTCAAACACCCGGTTCTGGTTCGGCAGGTCGGTGATCGAGGCCAGCACGTAGCTGTAGCTTTCGTTGTGGATCACTTCCTGCTGGCCGATGATCGCCGCGTTGGCATGCGCGGCCGGGTCGGTGATGTACTCCGCCACGTTGTAGATGAACCGCGTCTGCGGCGAATCGAGCGTGGCGAGCAGGCCGATGATCGAGTCGTACGCGTTCTTTTCGCGCGCGTTGAGCTCGCCGTACTGGCGGGCATCAAGCTTCATGTCGACCTCGTCGGGAATCCAGAAGTTGGTCGACAGCTCCTTGTAGGCCCGATAGAACGACGGGTATGGGATGTCGTTCCAGTTGAGGATGCCGCTGGTGCGGCCGTTGATGATGCCGGTGCTGCGGTTGGGATGGCGCGGTTCGAGGATCTTGATGCGGTCGAGGGGGGTTGCCATGGGTTTCTGCCTTCGTTCTCTTTCTATCGTGTTGCCGGCCAGCGGCCGGCGCTACCGTGGGTCAGCGGTGGTCAGCTGGAGCACCACTCGCATTCGCTGATGTCGATGTCGTTGGAGCGCACGTAGTAGGTGGTCTTCAGGCCCTCGCGCCAAGCGCTCAGGTGCAGCTCCAGCAGCGTGCTGGCGCGGATCGTGCTGGGCACGTACAGGTTGAAGCTGATCGACTGGTCGACGTGGCGCTGGCGGCGGGCGTTCTGGCGCACGCTGGCGAACTGGTCGACCTTGTAGGCGCCCTTCTCGTAGTACGGCCAGGTTTCCAGCGACAGGCCCGGCGCCGCCACTGGTCGCCGGAAGTCCTTCTTTTCCTCGTAGTAGAACGCGCTGTAGATCGGGTCGATCGAGGCAGTGGAACCGGCAATCTGCGCGGTGCTCATGTTCGGCGCGACCGCCAGCAGCCAACCGTTGCGCAGGCCGTGCGTGGCGACCTCGCGGGCCAGGCTCTCCCAGGCCGCGCCGCTGTAGTCGCGATCACTGAAGTAGCGCCCGCTGTGCCAATCGCTGCCGGCGAACATCGGGTAGCTCCCTTTCTCCTTCGCCAGCTGCGCGCTGGCCTGGATGGTCAGGAAATTGATGCGCTCGTACAGGCGGTCGGCCAGCTGTTCGGCATCCGGCGATTCCCACTGGATCGCCTGCTGCGCCAGCAGGTGGTGCCAGCCGAAGGTGCCCAGGCCGATGGCGCGGTACTTGCGGTTGGTGATCGTGGCCTGCGGCACCGGCAGTGCATTGAGGTCGATCACGTTGTCGAGCATGCGCACCTGGATCGGGATCAGGCGCTCCAGCACGTCGGTGGCCAGCAGGTCATCCGGTGCACTGATCGCCCGGCCGAGATTGATCGAGGACAGGTTGCAGACCACGAAGTCACCGGCGCGGCGCGTAGTAACGATCTGGTCGCCGCTGACGATCTCCTGGATCATCCGCGTCGGGCTCATGTTCTGCAGGATCTCGGTGCACAGGTTGCTGGAATAGATCATGCCCGCGTGCTTGTTCGGGTTCCGCCGGTTGACCTCGTCGCGGTAGAACAGGAACGGGTTGCCGGTCTCCAGCTGGCTGAGCATGATCCGCTTGAACAGATCGATGGCCTTCACCGTGCGTCGGCTGATGCGCTCGTCGGCCACCAGCTCGGCATAGCGGTCGCGGAAGCTGCCCGAACCACGCTTCTCGTCGTAGAAGTCCTGCAGGTACCAGCCCTTGGCCTGCTTCACCTCGTGCGGATCGAACAGGTACCAGTCGGCACGGCGCTCGACCGCTTCCATGAACAGGTCCGGCACGCACACCGAGGTGAACACATCGTGCGCGCGCAGGCGCTGGTCACCGTTGTTGAGGCGCAGGTCCATGAAGGCCTCGATGTCGCGATGCCAGATGTCCAGGTACACCGCCACCGCGCCCTTGCGCTGGCCGAGCTGGTCGACCGATACCGCGGTGTTGTTGAGCTGCTTGATCCACGGCACCACGCCACCGGAGGAATTGGGCACGCCACGGATCGGCGCGCCGCTGCTGCGCACGTAACCGAGGTAGGCCCCGACGCCGCCGCCGTGCTTGGACACGCGGGCGATATCGGTATTGGAGTCGTAGATACCCTGCAGGCTGTCATCCACCGTGTCGATGAAGCAGCTGGACAACTGGCCGCCGACCTTGCCCGCATTGGCCAGGGTGGGCGTGGCCACGGTCATGTACAGGTTGGACAGCGCCCAGTAGGCTTCGCCGACCAGCTGCATGCGCCGCTCGCGCGGCTTTTCCTCCTGCATCAGGTACAGCGCGATGGTCAGCCAGCGCTCCTGCGGCAGTTCGTAGACCTCGCGGCTGCGGTCGCTGGCCAGGTAGCGCGTGGCCAGCAGGTACAGGCCGTTGTAGGCGAACAGGCGGTCACGATCCGGATCAATCATCTCACCGGCCTGCTGCAGCTCTTCCTTGGAATAGCAGCGCAGGATGTCGTTGCTGTAGATGCCGCGGTCAGCCAGGCTTTCCTGCAGGCCCACGTAGGAGCCGTACTTCAGGCTCACATCGTAGAAACGGTTGCGGCTGGCACGCTTGTACAGGCGGCGCAGGTAGATGCGCGCGGCAAACTGCTCCCACTCCGGCGCGACCAGGTCCACGCGTGATTCGGCCTCACGGATCAGCAGATCGACCAGGTCGTCGGCGCTGATGCTCGGCTTGCGCTCGACCATCGCCTGCACCACGCGGCGGTAGTCGCTCACATCCAGCTGCGGGAACTCGGCATGCACCGCATCGATGCTGCGCTGCAGGCGCTCGGCGTCGAACGGCAGGCGGCGGTTGCCGGCTTCCTTGGTGATCCAGGTCGGCACGCGCTCGCCACCAGCGCGCAAAGCGTCGCCGGCGCCGGCCAGATCGGCCGCGCGGTAGGTGTTGTCGGTCATGGTCCTGCGTCTCCAGGCTCGCACGCACGGTGCGTGGATGCCGTGGCAGCCCTGCACGCGATACCGGCGCACGGGGCGATCGGGGTGGGATGCCAAAGCGCGGGAACACCAGGTCGTCGGCATGCGCCTGCGCCTGCGGCCGGTATCCGGGCCGTGGGGGCGACCTGTGTCCGCACGATGGCGGCCGCGTCGACACGGCAAGCCTTCAGGGGCGGGCCGCGGGACGTTTGCTGCATGTCCGGCGGCGGCGGCTGACCGGGAGTGACGGCCACAACATAGTGGGGATATTCCGAGCCGTCAACACAAGATGCGGTAATCACGACATGCCGCGACGATCCGTCGCAGGATGCCGTGTTGCAGCGGCGACGCCTTGTCGACATCCCCTGCGTCCCCAGTTCGATACAACTTCAACTTTCATCGGAACACCGCCCATGCGCGCTGCCCAGTACTCCTCCTTCGGCAACCCGGCCGACGTCCTTGCGATTGCCGATGCCGCCCTGCCCGAGCCCGGCCCCGGTGAGGTGCGCATCCGCACCGTGCTGGCCTCGATCCACAACCACGATCTGCTGACCGTGCGCGGCCTGTATGGCTACAAGCCGACGCTGCCGGCGATCGGTGGCAGTGAAGCACTGGGCGTGGTCGATGCACTCGGCGACGGCGTCGACGGCCTGCAGGTTGGCCAGCGGGTGGCCGCCGCCTCGGTGCATGGCACCTGGGCCGAAGCTTTCATTGCACCGGCACGCATGGTGATTCCGATGCCGGAGGCGATCCCCGACGAAATGGCCGCACAGCTGATCGCGATGCCGCTGAGCGCGTTGATGCTGCTGGAGTTCCTGCGTGTCGAAGCGGGCCAGTGGATCGTGCAGAACACCGCCAACGGTGCCGTCGGCAAGTCGCTGGCGATGCTGGCGCGGGCGCGCGGCGTGCACGTGGCCAACCTGGTGCGCAACGCCGATGCCGTCGCGCAGCTGCAGGCACTGGGCATCGATCACGTGTTCGATACCTCGGTGGACGGCTGGAAGGATCGCGTGCGCGCCGCCACTGGCGAAGCGCAGGCGGCGGCCGCAGTGGATTCGATCGGCGGTGATGCCAGTGCTGATCTGGTCGACCTGCTCGGTCACCACGGCACCCTGGTGTCGTTCGGGGTGATGAGCGGCGAGCCGATGCGCATTCCCGCCGGCGGCCTGATCTACAAGGAAGCCACGGTGAAAGGCTTCTGGGGCAGCAAGGTCAGCCAGGCGATGGCGGTGGAGGACAAGCGCCGGCTGGTCGGCGAGCTGCTCAAGCGTGCGGCCGGTGGTGAACTGACACTGCCGGTGGAGCAGGTCTTTGCACTGGACGACATCGCCCAGGCGGTGAAGGCTGGTGCCGGATCGGGCCGCAACGGCAAGGTGTTGCTGCGGCCGTGATGGCCGGGCAACCGGGGTCAGATCCCTTTGCGTTGGAAAGGAGCTGACCCCCGGGAGGAGTGCGGACCAACGGTCCGCACCCACCGAATCAGCGGCTCAGGTGCAGGAACTGCAGGTGCCGTTCGTACTGGCTGATGATGTCGTTGATGATCTGCTTGCGGCTGTAGCCCACCAGATCGTAGTCCTGGCTGCCTTCGTACAGATGCACTTCGGCGCGGTAGTAGCGCTGGTTGCGCAGCTGCTGTGCGGCGAACGACGGGGTCAGATAGCCACTGAGGATTACCCGGTACTGGAAATCCTGCTGCTCGCCGTGATTCACCGACAGCTCCATGTCACCGGCTTCAAAGCGCGTCGCCACATCCCAACCCTGCCCTCGCAGCTGCTCGGCCACCGCCTCCATCGCCGGCTTCACGGTGTCGTCCATGAAGCGGTAGACCTGGTCGCGCACCGGGAAGTGCATGGCCTGGCTCAGGCGCTGGCGCCAGCCCTGGTGGTGGCGGTCATCGCCGATCAGCGGCGAAGGCCGGTATTGCTGCGCGCGTTTGCGATGCGACTCATCGCTGAAGGCGCGGGTCAGGCCCCACATCATCAGCAACAGCACCGCCGAGAACGGCAGCGACGCCAGCACCACTGCCGATTTCAATGCATCGATGCTGCCGGCCAGCAGCAGACCAGCGGTCAGCACCGCGATCACCGTGCCCCAGAACACACGCAGCCAGCGCGGGCCATCGTCCTCCGGCGCACCGCCGTGCGAGGACAGCGTGGACAACACCACCGCCCCCGAATCCGCCGACGTCACGAAGAAGATGAAGCTGACCAGCACCGTCACCGCGATCACCGTGCGGCTCCACGGATAACCATCCAGCAGTGCATACAGCACGGTCGGTGGGTCATCCACCGCCAGCTGCGCCAATTGCTGCTGGCCGTGGTGCAGCACCTGGTCCAGCGCGCTGTTGCCGAAGATCGACAACCACGCCAGGGTGAAGCCGAGCGGGATCAGCAGCACGCCGAACACGAACTCGCGGATGGTGCGGCCACGCGAAATGCGCGCGATGAACAGGCCGACGAACGGCGCCCAGCCGATCCACCAGGCCCAGTAGAACACCGTCCAGCCACCCAGCCATTCCGGCCGGCCGCCATAGGCATACACGTCGAAACTCTTGCCGACCACGCTGCCCAGGTAGTCGCCCAGGTTCTGCATCAGCGTGCTCAGCAGGTACTGGGTCGGCCCTGCGCAGAGCATGAACAGCACCAGCGCGATCGCCAGCAGCATGTTGATGTTGGCCATCCAGCGCACGCCCTTCTCCACCCCGGAGACGGCCACGGCCACCGCCGCGCCCATCATGCTGACCACTAGGATGATCTGCACCAGGTTGGAGTGCGGGATGTTGAACAGGTGCGACAAGCCGGCGTTGAGGTGCAGCACGCCGAAGCCCATGTCGGCGCCGATGCCGAACACGGTGGCGACAATGCCCAGCGCGTCCACGGTGTAGCCGATCGGGCCATTGATGCGCTTGCCGATCAGCGGGTACAGCGCCGAGCGCAGCGCCAGCGGCAGGTTGTGGCGGTAGGCGAAGTAGGCCATCGCCATCGCCGCCAGCGCGAACACCCCCCAGCCATGCAGGCCCCAGTGCAGGAACAGCAGCTGCATGGCCTGGCGCGCACCGGCTTCACCGGCCGCCGGATCGCCCTGCGGCGGCTGCAGGTAATGGGTCAGCGGTTCGGAGACGCAGAAGAAGAACAGCGTAATGCTGATGCCTGCGGCGAACAGCATGCCGGCCCAGGAAAGGTAGCTGAACTCCGGCTCGTCATGGTCGGCACCAAGCTTGATGCCACCGTACTTGGACAGCGCCACGCCGACCACGAACACCAGGTACAGGGTCATCGCCAGCAGGTAGTACCAGCCGACATTGAGGGCGGCCCAGTCCTGCGCCTTGACCAGAAGGCGGCCCGCACCGAGCGGGAACAGGCTGACGAACAGCGCGAACGCCACGACAATGATCGCCGCGAAGGCGAACACAGGCCGAAGGGTGCGCACCGGGGATTGTTGCGGCTCCAATGCTTCCATGGGGCGGCGTTCTCCGGCAGATCAAAGGGTTAGCCGACCGATTCTGGCTGAACCGCAGTGGACAGAGCATGAAGTTGCGGCCTGCGGTCGCAGGCCGCACTGGTGGTTCCGTGTTATCACGCGCGCGCCGGAGCGTGCCTGCGAGCACAGCCGCGCGGGCCGCGTGTGTCGCGGCCACGCGCGTACTGGCCAATCACGACATTACGTGCACCGCGCACAGCTTGTTGCCATCCGGATCGCGCAGGTAGGCCAGGAACAGCTGGCGCCCGGCCATGGTGCGGATGCCGGCCGGGTCTTCGATGGCGGTGCCGCCATGGGCCACGCCCGCATCCTGCCAGCCACGCACGGCCTCGGCGCTGTCGAGGGTGAAGCCGATGGTGCCACCGTTGGCATGGCACGCCGGCTGCCCATCGATCGGTGCAGTGACGATGAACATGCGGCCATCCTTGAAGTACACCAGCCGACCCTTGTCATCGAAGACACCCGCACGGGCGCCCAGAGCTGTGAACAGGGCATCGTAGAAGCGATGCGCGGCGTCCATGTCGTTGGTTCCAACAGTGATGTGGCTGAACATGCGGGCACTCCTTGTGGAAAGCCGCAGTGTCGGCGAGCGCGGCGGGCATCGCAAATGCACGCCTTCGGCCCGCTGCTGCGTGCGCAGGGTTTGTCGCGCGCCGCTCGATCACCCTATAATGGGAATCATTCTCATTAATGATCGATGCCGATGGCCGTGCCCGCCGCCTCCAGCACTGCGCTGGCGGGGTTCTACCGCGAACACCATGGCTGGCTGCTCGGCTGGCTGCGCCGACGTACCCACAATGCCGACTGCGCCGCCGACCTGACCCAGGACACCTTCCTGCGATTGCTCAGCCGTCGCGTCGATCCGTCCGAACTGCGCCTGCCGCGTGCCTATCTCAGCACCATCGCGCACGCCCTGCTGGTCAACCACTGGCAGCGCGCGGACCTGGAGCGCGCCTACCTGGCCGCACTGGCTGCGCAACCGGAGCCGGTGCACCCGTCCGCGGAGAAGCGCACGCAGGCGCTGCAGCTGCTGCATGCCATCGCCGACATGCTGTCCGGCCTGGCCGAACGCCCACGCCGTGCGTTCCTGCTGGCACGACTGTCCGGCCTGGGCTATGCGGAGATCGGCCAACAGCTGGGCGTGTCCGAGCGCATGGTCAAGAAGTACATGGCGCAGGCGATGCTGCATTGCCTGCGCCTGTCCGGCGACGCCCCGGCATGAATGCCGCACTGGCCAGCCCCGCGCTGGAGCAGGCGGCAGAGTGGTTCGCGCTGCGCCAGCAGGGCTGGAGTGACGGCGACCAGCAGCGCTGGCGCGCATGGCTGCAGGCCGATACCCGTCATGCCGATGCGTGGCGCCGGGTCGAGACGGTCTGGCAGTCTTTTGCTCCCCTCTCTGCACCGGCGGCAGCAACGGCGCTCGATGCTGCCGGCCGTCGCCGCCGTCGCGCGCTTCGCAGTCTCGGTGGCGCCCTCGGCATCGGTGCGGTCTCCCTGCTCGGCCTGCACGGGCTGCGCGAACAACGCGGCCTGCAGACACAGCGCACCGCTGCCGGGCATACCGGGCGCTGGACATTGGCCGATGGCAGCCAGCTGTGGCTCAACGCCGACAGTGAAGTCACGATCGACATCGGCAGCGGCCGCCGCGCCCTGCACCTGCTGCGTGGCGAACTGCTGCTGCAGACCGGCCACCACCCCGCCTTCGCCGACATGCCCTTGAGCGTGCATGTGCCGGGCGCACGCCTGCAGCCGATCGGCACCCGCTTCGCGGTCGGCCGCGAGGCGCAGGGCAGCCGCCTGGACGTGTTCGACGGTGTGGTGCGCTGCCTGCCGCTGTTCGGCGCATCGTTGGACGTGCCCGCCGGCCGTGCGGTGCAGATCGGCCCGATGGGCGGACTCTCCCCGGTGGCTGCGGATCCGCTGCGTGGCGACTGGCAGGACGGCCGACTGCAGGTGCAGGACGCGCCCCTGATCAGCGTCATCGACGAACTGGCGCGCCACCACCAGGGCTATCTGGGCTGTGATCCGGCGCTCGCCGCATTGAATGTCACTGCCGTACTGCCGCGCCTGGACAGCCTGCAGGCGCTGCAACTGCTGGCCCGCGCCCTGCCGATCCGCATCGAGCAGCGCTGGCCGTGGTGGACCGTCGTGCGTCCGCTTTGACATCGCGGTTCCCTTTCTGTGCGCTCACCGGGCACTACAAGGGAACCCATTGCGGATGTTGCCGCCCCCATGAAACTGCCCTGCCCCTCCCCTCGCCCCCTGGCCATCGCGCTGTGCCTGGCCGTGGCCTCCCCGTGCCTGCTGCCGGCCGCCGCCAATGCACAGGACACTGCGGCCGCCATTCGCTGGCAGATCCCGGCTGGCCCGCTCGACCAGGCCCTGACCGCGTTCGGCCAGCAATCGGGCCTGTCCATCGCCGCCGACGCGCACCTGACCCGCGGCCGCCACAGCAACGGCGTGCAGGCCACGCTCGGCACGGATGCCGCATTGGCACAGCTGCTGGCCGGTACCGGCCTGGCGTTCCAGCGTGATGCCAGCGGCGTGGTGCTGCAGGCGGCACCGAACGCCGAAGCCGGCGTGCGCCAGATCGGCACCCTGCGCGTGGCCGGCGAGGCCAGCGAAGGCGCTTCGCCGTGGGGGCTCGCCGATGCCGATGCGGTCTACCGTGACAGCGGCTCGCGCGTGCACCTGGACCACCAGCAACTGGAACGCTTCCGCGGCCAGTCGATCGGCGACGTGCTGGCCGGTGCGGTGGGCGTGCATACCGCAGACGTGCGCAATGGCGGCGCACTCGACGTCAACATCCGCGGCCTGCAGGGCCAGAACCGGGTGCCGGTGATCATCGACGGTGGCCAGCAGGCCATCGACGTGTACCGCGGCTATGCCGGCGTGCAGCAGCGCAGCTATCTGGACCCGGACCTGATCAGCGCAGTCAGCATCGAGAAGGGGCCGAGCCTGGCCGCCAACGCGGCCAGCGCGATCGGCGGCGTGGTCTACATGGAAACACTGAATGTCGATGACATCCTCGACGACGGCCAGGCCTGGGGCCTGCGCGTGCGCGGCGGCGTGGCCGACAACAGCATCGACCGCACGCGCGTGTTCAAGCAGGTGGCGCGTGGCAGCGAGAACCGCAACAGCCTGCGCGACCCGCGTGACTGGAATGGCAGCGTGGCCTTCGCCCAGCGCGGCGAAGACTGGCAGCTGGTGGCCGCTTACGCACGCCGACGCCAGGGCAACTACTTCGCCGGCAGCAACGGTGCGCATCGCTACGACGACCAGCACCTGTCCAGCGGCGGCACGGGCATGTCCAGCCAGGCGGTCTCGGACATGTACCACCCGGGCGATGAAGTGCTCAACACGCACACCGACAACGAATCGGCGCTGCTGAAATTCACCTGGACACCCAACCCGGACCAGCGCCTGGAGCTGAGCCACCGCTACTTCAATTCCAGCTTCGGCGAGATCATGCCGTCGGCGATCGGTCGCGTGGGCGAGTCCAACGAATGGGTGACCTACGTGGACAAGGCCAACACCATGGTCCAGTTCGAGCCAGGGAAAATGCGGGTCAACGCCACCTCGCTGCGCCACCGCTACCGACCCGAGGCGTATCCATGGCTGGACCTGAGCAGCACCCTGTGGTTCACCACCGCCACCAGCCGCATGTTCAACAGCAACATCGCCAACACGCCGCTGTTCAAGGAAATGGCGTCCGACCAGATGCCCGACACGCTGGGCGAGACCTACGGCCCCGGCCTGCAGTCGGACGTGAAGACCCGGCGCTGGGGCGTGGACAGCAGCAACACCACGCGCTTCACCAACGGCCTGGGCGACTGGACGCTGCGCTATGGCGCCGCCTTCCAGCATGAAGACACCGCACCCAACTCGCCGGTGCTGCCGGTGGACTACAACAACAACCGCTACCTGCGCTCGGGCACGCGCCGCGAGGCCAGTGTGGTGGCATCGCTGCAATGGCAGCCGTGGGACTGGCTGTCGCTGACCGCTGGCGGCCGCTTCATCGACTACCGCACCCGTGACCGCAACCGCGTGGCCTTCGTCAGCGAATCGCGCGACCTGCGCTACACCTTCGCGCGCCTGAGCAAGGGTGGCCAGCTGCTGCCGGGCTGGTACAAGGAGTGGTACCCGGATGCACAGGGCAACTACACCTATGACTCGCTGCGTGCCACGCCCTATGGCGACAGCACGCTGGGCCAGGCCTATGACTTCGATGGCTTCATTCCCGATCCGCGCGGCGCCAACGGCTTCTACACCAAGCAGATTCCCACCGCCTGGGGCTACAAGCCGGCGATCCGCCGCTCGGGCCACGGCTTTGCGCCGTATGCCGAGGCGCGCTTCAACCTGGACGCGGACATCTTCTTCTACGTGAAATACGCGCAGGGCTGGAAGATGCCCAGCCTGTTCGAGTCGACGCTGGGCAACAGCACCTCGGCACCGGTGGCTGACCTGAAGCCGGAGAAGAACCGTTCCTGGGACATCGGCTTCAGCCTGCTCAAGCAGGACCTGTGGCGCGACGGCGACCGCCTGGCGTTCAAGGTGGCCTGGTTCAAGAACGATATCGACAACGCCATCACCCGTCGCTTCGATTCCAGCAACTGGGCGTTCTACGTCGACAACGTCGACAACTACACGGTGTCCGGCTACGAGCTGCAGTCCGGCTATGACGCCGGCATTGCCTACCTGGACCTGTCGGCCAGCTACTACCAGCGCGCACGCACCTGCGATGCGGCCACCGCCAAGCGCCTGCGCGAAGACCCGTATGCGAAGTGGAGCAAGCTGGACACTACGCCGGACTGCGTGGACGGTGGCTTCGGCACCTCGTTCGTCAACGCACAGAACCCGCCGAAGTACTCGATCCACAGCACACTGGGCTTCCGCCTGTTCGACAAGCGGCTGGATACCGGCATCCGCCGCACCTACAACAGCGGCCCCACCCACGAACTGGACAAGCCGTGGAACACCACCGGTTCGACCGGCCTGCAGAACATCTACCTGCCGACCGCGATCTATGACTTCTACGCACGCTGGCAGTTCACCCCACGCAGCGAAGTGGAGCTGGTGGTCAGCAACCTGCGCAACACCTACTACATGGACACGCTGGCGATGAGCCTGATGCCCGGCCCGGGCCGCACCACGCGGCTGAACTTCACCGCACGCTTCTGAGTGCTGCAGAAACCGCAACGCCCCGGGGAGATCATCCCCGGGGCGTTGGCTTGCGGCGGCTCACGCTCTGGTAGGTGCCAACCTTGGTTGGCACAGCGACGCGTTACTGCGCGGTACTGAGCAGCAGTACCGCGGTGGTGACCAGTGCGATACCGACCCAGCCGATCGGACGCAGGCGGTTGCCGAACAACAGGCGGCCGCAGGTGGCGGTACCGATCACGCCGATCGCACCCCACATCGCATAGGCAGTGGCCAGATCCATGTAACGCACGGCCTGGCCCAGCAGGGCGAAGGCGATCCAGACCATGACGATCGCAGCGACGCCCCAGCGCCAGCGACGGAAGCCTTCCGACTTGGCCACCATCATGTTGGCGGCAACGTCGATCAGCGCAGAACAGATCACGAAAAACAGGGCCAGGGTATTCATCAGTGCGCCTCCCCGAGGGTGACGCAGACGATGCCGACCACCGCCAGCACCAGGCCGGCCAGCTGCTGCAGCGACAGGCTTTCACCGAAGACGGTGAGGCCGACCACGGTCAGCAGGGTCAGGCCCAGGCCTTCCCACACTGCGTAGGCCACGCCCACGGCGATGCGGCGCACCGACTGCGCCAGGAAGAAGTAGGACAGCGCCAGCGCGCCGGCCATGATCAGATAGCCGGTCCAGCCGCCATCGCGGGCGGCATGGGCCATGAACGAGGTGCCGACCACTTCGGCGACGATCGCCACGGTCAGACAGGCCCAGGCGACCAGCGCGCCACGGGCAGGAACAGTACGGGACATGTGAAGCTCCTTGCAGGGCGGGGACCGCGCCGCCTTTCAGTCGAGCCACGCCGTGCGTGGAGGGTCCGGAACGCCCCGCAGACGGGGGCGACGGAAGCCAGTATCATCGCCTTTTACGGTGGTACCAAAATGGATTCCATCGACAGGAGCGATGGATCAATGCCGTATTCCCCTGAATCTTTGCAGGCCTTCGTGGAAGCCGCGGCGCTGGGCTCCTTCTCGGCGGCGGCACGTCGCCTGCGCAAGACGCAGTCGACGGTCAGCACCGCCATCGCCCACCTGGAAGCTGACCTGGGCGTGAGCCTGTTCGACCGCAGCGGGCGCTATCCGCAATTGACCGAGGCCGGCCGGCAGGTGCTGGGCCACGCGCAGGAGATCCTTGCCGCCGATGCCCGTCTGCAGCAGCTGAGCGTGCGCCTGGCTGCGCCGGTCGAGTCGCGCCTGACCGTGGTGTTCTCCGATGTCTACCAGCTGGATCCGGAGCAGCGGATCCTGCAGCGGTTCGCCGAGGCATTCCCGGAGATCGAGCTGGAATGGCTGGATGCCGAAGGCCAGGACGTACTTGAACTGGTGAGCAGCGGCCGCGCCGCGCTGGGCCTGCTGCCGCGCCAGGAGCGCTATCCGGATGAACTGATGGCACGGCCGCTGGCGCACCACAGCGAACTGGCGGTGTATGTGGCGCGCGAACATCCGCTGGCCAGCGCCGGCCGTCGCGCTGCCGCGCAGCTGGCGCGGCACCGGCAGGTGCGCTTGAGCGCCGAGGTCGACCACGCGCGCGTGGTCACCGGCCTGGCCTGGACCGCCACCGATTACCTGATGGTGATGGAGATGGCTGAGGACGGCATCGGCTGGGCCGAATTGCCGCGGGCGTTGGTGCAGCGCTACGACCGCGGGCGGCTGCTGGAACTGGTGCTGCCCGGCTGGCCGCGGCGCATCCACAGCGACCTGCTGTGGCGCCGCGACACACCGCCGGGACCGGCCGCACTCTGGTGGGCCGACGCGCTGGGGTGAAAAAGGGGACGGAGGGGATTAAGTCGTTTGTGCCCCGGCGGTACTGGGCACAAACGACTTAATCCCCTCCGTCCCCTTTTATCTGTCAGCGATGCGCCAGCGCGTAATCCAGCGCCGAGCACACCGCCGCCACCTGGGCGTCGTTGCACTGCTGCGGGGTCGCCCGCGGGCTGTCCGGATAGACCTCGGTGGTGGTGGTGTACTTCGCACCGGTAATGCCGGCGCATAGCGCCAGCTTCACCAGCGGGTACTCGATCACGCCATGCGCCACCACCGGCGAACCGATGATCTCGCCCTTGTCGTCAGCCGGCGCGATGTGGGTGACCTTCTCCACCGCAGCGATCACTGCCTGCTGGAAGGCTGCCTGCGGGTTCTCGCTGTCGTCCACCAGGTAGAAGCCATCGGGAATGAGGCCCGGCTCGAACGGCTTGCCATCACGCGCGGCCAGCGCCGGGCGGAACTCGCTCTCGTCACTATCGGTGGTCTCGTGCAGGTCGATGTGCAGCACGAACTGGTCCTTGATCGGTGCAACCAGTTCGATCAACGCGGTCGACTCGCGGGCCGGGCCATCGGCGCGGAAGTTGCGGTTCGGGTCGATCGCATCGAAGTTCCAGCGGTTGATGCGCTCGAAGCCCCACGGGTTCACGCACGGCGCCACCAGCAGGTTGGCCCTGCCGGCATAGTCGGCCGCGTGCTTCTCGAGGAACTCCAGCGCGCCCATCACGCCGCTGGTCTCGTAGCCATGCACGCCACCGGTGACCAGCGCGGCCGGCAGCGCCGGGTTCCAGTCGCGGCTGCGCAGAGCGAACAGCGTGTAGGTCTCGCCGGCATAGTCGAGCTGGCCATAGGCCACCTTGTCGAAGCGCGAGGCCAGCGCCTCGATGCGCGGCAGCACCTCCTCGTCATAGCGACGCAGGCGCTGCTGGCGGCCACGCCACGCCTCCCGTTCCGCCGCTCCCCACGGCTGGCCAGGGGTTCCGACGGGGTAGAAAGCGGCTTGGGACATGGCAGATCTCAGCGAGTCAGGAAGCAATCGCCCACTCTACCACCGGCCCATCGGCATGAACCGGCGGCGCATTCCAATGGCGAATGGAATCAGCAATAATTCTCATTTACCACCTTCCACGACCCGCGCCAATGCCCATCCACGCCCTGCAACCGGCCCGCCTGCCCCTGGCTGCCGCCCTCGCCCTGTGCCTGCTCCCGGCCACCAGTGCCTTCGCCCAGGACGGCGCCACCACGCTGGACAGCATCCAGGTCTCCGGCAGCTGGCTGGGCACCGGCCTGCATGACAGCGTCAAGCGCTTTGCCGGCGCACGCACGGTGGTCGACCGCCAGCGCATCGAGGCCAGTGGCGCGGCCAGCATCGGCGATGCCATGCGCCGCATCCCGGGCGTGCAGGTCACCGATAACTCCGGCACCGCTGGCAGCTCGGTGTCGCTGAACATCGGCGTGCGCGGCCTGACCGGGCGCTACTCGCCGCGCTCGACCGTGCTGCTCGATGGGGTGCCGCTGGCAGTGGCGCCGTATGGCCAGCCGCAGCTGTCGTTCGCGCCGACCAGCCTGTCCAACATCGAATCGATCGACGTGGTGCGTGGCGGCGGCGCGGTGCGCTATGGGCCGCAGAACGTGGGCGGCATCATCAACTTCAGCACCCGCGCCATTCCCACCGAAGCCGGCCTGCACGGCGAAGCCGGCGTGCGCCATACCGCCTACGACCATGGCGGCGGAGACAGCACGCAATACAACGCCTTCCTGGGCGGCACCGGCGGCAATGGCCTGGGCGCGGCCCTGCTTTACTCCGGCCAGGATGGCCGCGGCTGGCGCCAGGGCAGCGATGACCGCTTCAACGACCTGGCGCTGAAGTTCGCCTACGCCATCGACGCCCAGCAGGAACTGCGTGCCAAGCTGTCCTACTACGATGTGCGCTCGCTGACCCCGGGCGGCCTGACCCGTGCGCAGTACGAGGCCGACCCGTTCCAGAACACCCGTCCCACCGATTTCTGGAAGGGCCACCGCACCGGCATCGACCTGGGCTACACCAACACGCTGTCGGACAACAGCGAGTTCGAGGTGCTGGCCTATTACAACGAGAGCACCCGTGCCAGCTCGCTGATCAACGCCACCAGTACGCAGGTGACCGTGCAGCCGCGCGACTACCGTGTGCTCGGCATCGAGCCGCGCTACACCCAGCGCCTGCACTGGGGCGCCAGCGTGCACGACATCACCGCCGGCTACCGTTTCCTGCGCGAGCGTGGCAACGACCGCAGCTACACCGTCACCCGCCGCACCGGCGTGGCAAGCGCCACCAACCGCTTCGACAACGCCACCGACGCGCACGCGGTCTACATCGACGACCGCATCGCGATCGGCCAGTGGCGGATCACCCCGGGCGTCCGCATGGAATGGATCGACATGGACCGCCGCCAGGCCGATGGCGCGGCGACCTTCAGCAGCCGCAACGACAAGGCCCTGCCCTCGCTCAACATCGCCTACCTGCTGACCCCGCAGCTGACCGTGTTCGGCAACTACACCACCTCGTTCGGGCCGGTGCAGAACATCCAGCTGAATTCGCAGAGCGCCAGCAACCCGCTGAACCCGGAAATCGCCAGGACCACCGAACTGGGTGCGCGCTGGCAGGACGGTGCACTGCGCGCGGAAGTCACCGTGTTCAAGATGCGCTTCGACAACCAGATCCTGCAGGTACCGGGCATCACCCCGCCGACCTTCCAGAACATCGGCGCCACCGACCACAAGGGTGTGGAAAGCGCGCTGGAGTACCGCTTCGCCGAGGACAGCGCGCTGGCCGGGCTGGAGCTGTACGCCAACTACACCTGGACCAAGGCGATCCAGCAGTCCGGTGACAACCGCGGCCTGGACGTGCCGTTCTACTCGCGCGACACCGACAGCGTCGGCGCCCGCTACGCGCTGGCCGGCTGGACCTTCAATGTCTCCAGCACCCACCAGAGCGGCCAGTTCTCCGATGCCGCCAACACCTGGCAAGAAACCGCCGATGCGCGCGTGGGCCGCGTGCCCGGCGTGCGCCTGTGGAATGCACAGGTGGCCTGGCAGGTGCCGGGACTGGGTGACAGCGAGATCGCGCTGGGCGTGAACAACCTGGCCGACAAACGCTGGTATACCCGCAACGTCGATGGCAATGCCGGCCGCATGGTGGCTGCGCCGCGCACCTTCTACGTGCAGGGCCGCTACCGGTTCTGAGGCGATAGCCGCCCGATACAGTGACGGCGGTGCTCACGGTGGCGGCGTATCATGCCGCCACCATGTCATTGCCTGTTTCGCCATCGCGCCTGCACCTGGCCTTCCAGGGCCTGCGCCTGCGCCTGCGTGGCAGTGACCTGTGGTTCATCGCGCTTGCCCTGCTGGTCGGCCTGATCGCCGGCTACCTGACATTGCTGCAGTCGGGCATCGCACGCTGGCTGCAGGGCACCCTGTACGGGCTGGACGACGGCATGCGCCTGAGCTCCCTGCCCTCGCTGACCTGGACCGCGCTGCTGGTGCTGCCACTGGGTGGCCTGCTGGTCGGCCTGGTCAGCCTGGCCGCGACCCGGCTCAAGCGGCCCCTGCTCGATGCGGTCGAAGCCAATGCGCTGCACGGCGGCCGCATGTCAATGCGCGACAACCTGATCGTGCTGACCCAGACCCTGCTGTCCAATGGTTGCGGCGCCTCGGTCGGCCTGGAGGCTTCGTATACGCAGATGGGCGCGGGCAGCGGCTCGCAGCTGGGCCGGGTGATGCGCCTGCGTCGCAACGACGTACGCATCCTGGTCGGCGCTGGTGCCGCCGGTGCAATTGCCGCCGCCTTCGGTGCGCCGCTGGCCGGTGCGTTCTATGCGTTCGAGATCGTCATCGGCGCCTACACCCCGGCCGCGCTGGCGCCGGTGGCGGTGGCCGCGTTGGCCGGCGCGTTCGTGGCCGACCAAGCCGGCATCGAGGCCTACCTGCTGCCTGCCGCCTCAACCATCGACGTGCGAGCCGCCGACTACGCCATCTACGGCCTGCTCGGCTGCTGCTGCGCGATGGTCGGCATCGCCATCATGCGCCTGATCGCCTCGATTGAAGGCACCGTCAAACGCAGCCCTCTGCCGGCCTGGGGACGGCCGGTGGTGGGTGGACTGCTGCTGATTCCACTGGCACTGGCCAGCCCGCAGGTGCTGTCGTCCGGCCACGGCGCCCTGCACCTGGACCTGACCACGCACCTGCCGCTGATCTGGATCGGCGGCCTGCTGGCCCTGAAGTGCCTGGCCTCGGGCATCTCGCTGGGCTTCGGCTTCCGCGGTGGCCTGTTCTTCGCCTCATTGTTCATGGGCACCCTGGTCGGCGCCCTGTTCGCCGGCCTGTTGGCGATGGCCACCGGCGTGCCGGTGATCGACGCCACCTCGGCTGCGCTGGCCGGCATGGCCGCGCTGGCCGCCGCCGTGGTCGGCGCACCGATGACCATGGCCATGCTGGTGCTGGAAGGCACCCACGACTTCCTGTTGACGAGCGTGGTGATGAGCGCGGTGCTGGTGTCCAGCACGCTGGTGCGGCAGTGGTTCGGCTATTCGTTCTCGACCTGGCGCATGCACCTGCGCGGTGAAACCATCAAGAGCGCCCGCGATGTCGGCTGGGTGCAGAACCTCAATGCCGGTCGGCTGATGCGCAAGGGCGTGGCCACCGCCCCGGCCGACCTCGATGCCGCTGCTTTCCGCCAGCGTTTCCCGCTGGGCTCCGGCACCCGGGTGATCCTGATCGACAGCGAGGGACACTACGCCGGCATCGTGCAGATCCCGCGCGTCTACGCTGACGGCGTGAAGCCGGAGACCGCGATCGGCGAGCTGGCCGAGAACCGTGACGTATCGCTGTCGCCGGCCGCTGACGTGGTCAGCGTGATGCAGCGCTTCGACCAGACCCAGGCCGACGAACTGGCGGTAGTCGCCGCCGACGGACAGGTGCTGGGCGTGGTCTCCGAAGCCTTCGTCCGCAAGCGCTACGCCGAGGAGCTGGACAAGCGCCAGCGCGAGCTGATGGGCGAGCGCGTCGAGGACACCGACTGACCTGCTAAAAGGGGACGGAGGGGATTAAGTCGTTTCTGGCACATCTGGATATCCATGCGTCGGCGTGGATCGACTGTCACTTCGGCGGGGTAGACTCCAGCCATGCGCTTCATTGAAACCTTCCAGGCCGGCCCCTTCGCCGACACCGTGGTCAGCCTGCTGGCCGCCTTCGTGCTGGGCACGCTGATCGGCGCCGAACGCCAGTACCGGCAACGCACCGCCGGCCTGCGCACCAACGTGCTGGTGGCCGTCGGCGCCGCCGCCTTCGTCGACCTGGGCATGCGCATCGCCGGTAGCGCCGAGGCGGTGCGGGTGATCTCCTACGTGGTCTCCGGAGTCGGTTTCCTCGGCGCCGGCGTGATCATGAAGGAAGGCATGAACGTGCGCGGCCTGAACACCGCCGCCACCCTGTGGTGCTCGGCGGCGGTCGGCAGCTGCACCGGTGCGGACATGCTGGCCGAGGGCGTGCTGCTGACCGTGCTGATCATTGCCGGCAACACCCTGCTGCGGCCGCTGGTCAATGCGATAAACCGCATTCCGATCAACGAGACCGCCACCGAAGCGACCTACGAGGTGCGCCTGAGCGTGGATGCCGAAGCCGTGCCGCGGGTGCGCGAACGCCTGGTCGATGCGCTGGAGGCTGCGCAGTATCCGGTCGGTGATGTACAGGTGGTCGAGCATGCCGACGCGCCCACTGATGTGATCGCGGTGCTGGTCAGCACGGCCGTCAGTGCCGACGAACTGGACGTGGTGCTGGCGCGGATGGAAGACGTGCCCGGCGTGCTGCACGCCACCTGGGAAGTCAGTACCCGCGATTGAATGGGCGTGGATGGTTCACCCACCCGCCCTGCGCTGCTGCGCCCGGAGCAGCTTTCGGAATGAACCGCACTGGCGTGCATCCTGCGCTTCCGGGCAAGCCGCCGCCCGCTGCAGGTGACGGCGTATCCGCTGCAGCTGGGTGATCTGTTGCTGCAGCACATCGGCCTGCGCCAGCAGGGCCTCACGATCCAGCGTGAGGCATCCGCGTTGAGGTGGCAGCGATGCCCCGATCTGCTGCAGCGACAGCCCTGCCGCCTGGCCGAGGCCGATCAGCGCCAGCCGTTCCAGCACCTGCTCGTCGTACTGCCGGCGCAGGCCGCGACGGCCCAGGGCCTGCAACAACCCCAACTGCTCGTAGTAGCGCAGGGTCGAGGCCGGCACGCCACTGCGCTTCACCACCTCGCCGATGTCCAGTTCACGCACGGGCTTGACCTCAAGTCGCCTTCAAGCATCAACCTATGGCCAACTTCCCGGAAGGACAAGGCCATGGCCAGTACATCCCCCGTTGATCAGAATGCGCTCTGGAATGGCCCCGGCGGCCAGATCTGGGTCGCCCAGCAGGCCATCCTCGATGGCCTGTTCCAGCCGATGGCCGACCTGCTGGTGGCCGAACTTCCGGAGACCGTCACGCAACTGCTCGACATCGGCTGCGGTACCGGCGCCAGTCTGCTGGCCGCAGCGGCCACGCGCCCGGCGGCACACTGCACCGGCCTGGACATCTCCGCGCCGATGCTGGCGCTGGCCCGCCAGCGCGCCGAGGCGGCAGGACTGAACGCGGACTTCATCGTGGCCGACGCGCAGCGGCATCCGCTGCCGTCCGTGCACTTCGACTGGATCCAGTCGCGGCTGGGGGTGATGTTCTTCGAGGATACGGAGGCCGCCTTCAGCAACCTGCACCGCGCGGCGCAACCAGGCGCGGGGCTGCGTTTCATCGCCTGGCGCAGTGCCGACGAGAACCCATTCATGACCACCGCCGAGCGCGCCATTGGTGGTGAACTCGATCTACCACCCCGTGCGCCAGGAGCACCCGGCCAGTTTGCCCTTGCCGATGGCGAGCGCGTGCGGCGCCTGCTGCAGGCCGCTGGCTGGAAAGATGTGGAGGTGATTGCAGTGGACCTCCCCTGCTCCATCGCCCGCGACGAGCTGCCGACCTACGTCGGCCAGCTGGGCCCGTTGGGCCTGGCGCTGCGCGCGATGCCGGAAGACCGTGCCGCCGTGCTTCGCAACAGGGCACTGGCTGCATTCGCGCCGTTCATCGAAGGCGACCGCGTTCGCGTGGATGCCGCCTGTTGGCTGGTCCGCGCCTGGGCGTAGGAAAAGGGGACGGAGGGGATTAAGTCGTACTTGCCCCAGGTGTGCCGGAAGCGACTTAATTCCCCCCGTCCCCTTTTTCTTTTACAGCGCCTCGCCAGCGTCGGCCAGGCGCGATTCGATCAGTGCATACCACTGCTGCAGCA
This sequence comes from Stenotrophomonas sp. 85239_Sma, assembly GCF_056481725.1. Lineage (NCBI taxonomy): Bacteria > Pseudomonadati > Pseudomonadota > Gammaproteobacteria > Lysobacterales > Lysobacteraceae > Stenotrophomonas > Stenotrophomonas sp. 85239_Sma. The sequence goes on from NZ_CM151163.1 coordinate 2,658,451, forward strand.
CGTCGATCAGCATGTCCAGCTCGGCATCGGTGCGCTGTGCGCGGCCGCTGCGCAGGCAGGCCTGGGCTTCCTGCAGCTGGGCCAGGAAACCGGCCACCGTATCAGCCTGCAGGATCAGGCCCGGCAGGCGTCGCCCGGGGATGCGCACCACGGCATGGTTGCCGAGCTGCCCGTACACGCTGAGAGTGGCTTCCGTCTTCATGGAGAGGGGCAGGAATTGGGCATTCATCGCGTGCACCGTGGAAAACCTGAGCCGCCGGCAGGCGTGATCAACGGGGGAGACGTAACCACGTCCTGCCGACGGTCAGGGGGGACTCGGGATGCCGGAGCGATGCCCCGGCGCAGGAAAACTCAGCGTGGCTGCGCCACCCCGGCGATCTGCACGCGGCGGTTCGGCGCCAGGCAGGCGATCAGCTCGCGACGATTGCGCTGGTCGCACTGCACGACCGGCTCCGCCGCGCCACGTCCTTCGGCACTGATGCTGGCCGCGGGCACCCCGCCCTGGACCAGTGCGCTGCGCACGGCGTCGGCGCGGCGCTGCGACAGTGCCTGGTTGTAGCTGGCACTTCCGATCCGATCGGTGTAGCCGGTCACCCGGATCGACTGAACCTGCGCGGCCTCGCGTACCTGCGCCAGGATGCCCTGCACCGCACGCTGCCCTTCCGCGCTGAGCACCGCGCTGTCGAAACCGAACAGCGCGTCGGCCGACAGCCGCAGCGGCTGCTCCGGTAGCGGTGCCGGTGCCGGCGGGGCTGGAGGCCGCGGTGGTTCCAGCACAGCCGCGCACGATTCCGGCTTCCAGTAGCCGCCCTGCGCGATGCCCTTGCTGTCGAATCGGACCTGGAACTGGCAGGTGAAGTACTCCGCGCCCTGTGCAGTGCGGAAATTGAACAGGTAGTTCCACTCGCGCACGCCCCACATGCCTTCATTGAAATGCGGCGTACCCAGCAGCGTGTACAGCTGGCGCTTGCTCATGCCCGGGGCGAAGCGGCGCAGGTCGGCGACGTCGGGAAAGATGCCTTCCTTCAGCGAGGCCTTCGAGGCCTCCGGGAAGTGCACGGCGGTGGCTTCGGCAGGAGCGTCGGCGGCCGGCGCATGGCTGCGGCAGGCGGTCAGCAGGCCCATTCCCAGGATCAGGCCCAGCGTGGCGGCGAGCTGGCCGCCGCGGGCGATGCGATGCTGTTTCATGTCATTCCCCCTGTTGACGTTTCCGCGATGCCGGGCCGCGCGTGCGGCCCGGCGGCGGGGATCACCACTGGATGCCGGCACCGACGGCCACGCCGGCCTCGCCACGGCTGTTGGTCGATCCGCTGAACTTGTAGATCCAGCGGCCGCCTTCGGAGACACCGGAGATACCCAAGGCCACGCCCGACTCGCCGTTGTAGCTGCCGGCTGCGATCGAGGCCATGCTGCGGCCCGCCTCGCTGGGCTGCGGCAGCGCCGCAGTGGCCATCGCCGAAGCAATACCGGCCGAGGCTCGGTTGTCGGTCTTGCGCAGGTCGCGCTCGAAGCCGCCCATGCGCTCGTCGGTGTAGGCCTTCGACCAGTCCAGGGTCTGTGCCATGCCCGACTTCAGCTGGTCGACGTTGACCGCGTCGGTACCGGCGGTGCCGGCGGCAACGTTGCGGACCGTGGTCGGGCCACTGCTGGTGCTGCCCAGGGTGACACTGTTGTAGTTGGTCGCACCGTTCACCGTGGTGTCGTAGCGGATCGTGCCCTGCTGCGAGGCCTGCAGCTGGCGCACGTTGACCGCGTCGGTGGCCTGCGAGCCGTCAGCCACGTTGACCACCTGGCGTTCGGCACCGGCTGCACCGACCGAGACCGTGTTGGCCCGGTTCGCCACCGAACCCGCACCCAGCGCCACCGAGTTGTCGGCCTGCGCCTGCGAACCATTGCCCAGCGCAGTCGAGTTGGCACCGGTGGCGGTGGAGCCTGCACCACCGGCGGCCGAGTTGGCACCGCTGGCGGACGGGTCGGCCAGGTTGTTGGTGTTGTTCGCGCGGAAGCTGCCGGCCACGTTGGTGATGTTCTGGATCTTCTGGTCGGTGTACTTCTTCGATTCATCGATGGCGTAGTTCACGCCGTTCCTGAGCTGGCCGACGTTGGTCGCGTCGTAGGTGTCGGAACCGTCGGCGACATGGGTGATCTTGCGCTCGCTGCCGGTACTGCCGACCGAAACCTCGCCGGCCGAGTTGCTGGCACCGGTCTGGCCATAGGCGCCGGTGTAGCCGCTCTGCGCCCCGACGCTGGCCACCGAACCGGCACCCAGGGCGACGCTGTTGCCGGCACTGGCGTTGGCGCCGTTGCCTACCGCCACGCTGTTGGCACCGGCCGCACTGGCCTGCGGGCCGACCGCCACCGCCTCCGCACCGGCAGCCGTTGCAGCCGCTGCCGTCGAGTTCACCGCCAGGTAGGCACTGCCACCGCCACCGTTGGTGATGCGCTGGTTGAGGACCTTCAGCGAGCCATCGACGGCAGTGAAGGCGGCGGTGACGTTGTTGTAATCGCCGCTGCTGAAGGTGCCATCGGTAGCGATGCTGGAGATGCTGAACGTTGGCGCGGTCCACACATTGGTCGCGCCGTTGTAGGCGGTGGTGCCGCCCAAGTAGTTGGCGATGGTGCTGTTCGTGCTGAACAGCTGGTCGCCGGTGATGGCATCACTGCTGCCAGCCAGGATGCTGCCGGCGGCGACGTTGGTGATCTTCACCGCACCGGTGCCGGTGCCGGTCAGCGTCACGCTGTTGAGTACGTTGCCGCTGCCATCGACGTCGTACTTGACGGCCAGCTTGTCGACCTCTCCGGTCTGGTCGGCGACGTTGGCCAGCGAATTGCTGACCGCGTCGAAGGCGGTGCCGACGTCGTTGTAGCTGCCCGTGGTCACGGTGCCGTTGGCGGCGACGTTGTTGATCGAGTAGGTCGGTGCGGTCAGCACGCCGCTGGCGTTGACCGCAGCACCACCGCCGAGATGGGTGGCCACTGCCTGGTTGGCCGCGAACAGCTGGGCACCGTTGATGGCCTCGCTGCTGGTGGCACTGACCTGGCCCGGGCCGAGGTTGCGCAGCGTGGTGGCAGTGCCGGTCTGGCCGAGCGTGGCACTGGCGTAGTTGACGCTGCCGTCGCCGTTGAGGTCATAGCGCAGGGCGCCCTGCTCCGAGGCCTGCAGCTGGCCGACGTTGACCGCATCGGTCGCAGCGGTACCCGCGGCCAGGTTGGTGACCTGGCGTTCGGCACCGGCAGCACCGATCGAGACGGTGTTGTCACGGTCGGCAAGGCTGCCGGCACCCACTGCGATGCTGTTGGCTGCGGTGGCGCGGGCGTTGGTACCGACCGCGATCGAGTCGGCGCCGCTGGCCAGGGCCTCGGTGCCGGTCGAGTTCACCCGCAGGTACTTGGTCCCACCGTTGCGGATATCGGTGATCTGCGTGTTGAGATTGACCAGCGAGCCATCCACCGCAGCGAAGGCATCGGTGGCGTTCTCGTACAGGCCCTTGGCAATGGCACCACCGGTGGAGATGGTGCTGATCTCGAACAGCGGTGCGGTGAAGATGCCGCTGGCGGGATCGAAAGCCGCGCGACCGCCGAAGAAGCTGGCGATGGCGCTGTTGGTCGCCGCCAGCTGGCCGCCGTTGACCGCTTCGAGGCTGCCTGCGGTGACCGCACCTGCGGCAAGGTTGCCGATGGTGGTGGTGCCGGTGCCAGCGCCGAGCGTGACCCGGCGATAGTCCGGATTGCCGGCGCCGTCCAGGTCATAGGTCACTGCAGCGGCCGCCACATCGTCGATCAGGCTGATGGCACCCTTCAGCTGGGCCACGTTGACCGCATCGGTGTTGGCGCTGCCTGCGGCAAGATTGGTGATCTGGCGCTCGCCGCCACCGGCAGTGCCCACCGACACTTCACCGGCGGAGACCTGCGGCGCAGTGAGGCCGTAGGCGCTGTAGCTGGCCTGCGCGCCGCGCAGTGCTGCAGAGCGGTAACCCAGTGCGACCGAGTTGGCCTGGTTCGACGTCGCCTCGGCACCCAGCAGGGTCTGACCGTTGGCGGTGCCGACGGCGCTGTCGCCGACGATCACTGAATGGCCCATGCGCGCGGCATAGTCGGCCGTCGGCACGCCTGTTGGATTGCTGGGATCGTTGACGCCGTCGCCGGGGAAGGCGACGTTGGCGTCGACTTTCGGCAGCTCATGGCGTGCGTTTGCACCGATCACCACTTCCTTCGAACCGTTGGCGAAGGCGCCATCGCCCATCAGTACCTGGTAGTCCTGTGCCGCATTGACGGCCCAGCAGGAGATGTCGGCCAGCGCGATGTCCAGGCACTTGGCCGCCCAGGCCGGGGAATCCGTCGGCAGCAGCAGGCCGAGCAGGCCACCCGGATTGCCGTTGTTGATGTTGTAGATATAGCTGTCGGAGGTGACGCCACCGATCAGGGTCAGGTGCGAGCTGCCACCCGTGACTGCGCCGCCCAGGCCGTTGAGCGTGCTGCCGACTGGCGACAGGTTGACCACCGGCAGGCCCAGCACATTGACCGTTGAATAGGTCTGCATCACGTTGGCGTTGCTGAGCTTGAGGTTGCCGTTGCTCAGGTAGCCATTGCCACCGAACAGGCTGGTGGTGGTCGGCCCGATCAGCTGGCCGACATTGCCGACCAGGCCACCGGTGCCGATGATGAGGCCCGCATTCGGGTCGGCCGCCGCCGGCGCCTTCGGGCTGGTCGGCGGAATCGCAGAGGGTTTGGTCAGGCCGAGACCGCCCAGCGTGCCACCGACCAGGCCACCCACGGCGCTGCCCAGGTTGCCGATGGTGCCATTGAGATTGCCGTTGAGCAGGTTGCCCACCGCGCTGCCGACATTGCCCAGCGTGCTACCCAGCACACCGCCCAGGCCGCTGGTGGGGCTGCCGGTGGTGCCGTCGAGAATGCCGCCCACTGCACCACCGACCGTGCCGACGGTGTTGTTGAGCGTGCCGCCCACTGCGCTGCCGACCTGGCCAACCGTGCCGTTGAGTGCACCGCCTACCGCACCGCCAACCGTCCCGACGGTGCCGTTCAGTGCACCGCCGACTGCGCCAACCGTGTTGTTGAGCGTGCCCCCCACCGCGCCGCCAACCGTTCCGACGGTGCCGTTCAGTGCACCGCCGACTGCACCGACCGTGTTGTTGAGCGTGCCGCCCACTGCGCCGCCAACCTGGCCAACCGTGCCGCTGAGTGCGCCACCTACTGCGCCGCCAACCGTCCCGACGGTGCCATTCAGTGCACCTCCGACTGCGCCGACGGTGTTGTTGAGCGTGCCACCTACCGCGCCGCCAACTGTTCCGACGGTGCCGTTCAGTGCACCGCCGACTGCGCCGACGGTGTTGTTGAGCGTGCCACCTACCGCGCCGCCAACCGTTCCGACGGTGCCGTTCAGTGCACCGCCGACTGCACCGACCGTGTTGTTGAGCGTGCCGCCCACTGCGCCGCCAACTGTGCCAACGGTGCCGTTCAGTGCACCGCCGACTGCGCCGACCGTGTTGTTCAGCGCGCCACCTACTGCGCTGCCAACCGTTCCGACGGTGCCGTTCAGTGCACCACCAACTGCGCCTCCGACTGCGCCGACCGTGTTGTTGAGCGTGCCGCCCACTGCGCTGCCCACGGTACCGACAGTACCGTTCAGCGCACCACCGACCGCACCGCCGACCGTGCCGACGGTGCCGTTCAACGCACCACCAACTGCACCTCCGACTGCGCCGACCGTGTTGTTGAGTGCGCCGCCCACCGCGCCACCCACCGCGCCGACAGTACCGTTCAGCGCACCGCCCACCGTGCTGCCGACCGCACCCGCAGCACCGTGGAGCGTCCCGCCGACCGCCCCCACCGCGCCGCCCACCAGGTTGCCAACGCCCAGCGCGCTGTGCTGCGCGGCGACGGTCGCCTGTCCGGCCAGCTTCAGGTTGCGATCGGCGATCACGTCCTGGCCGTCCGGCGCCTGCACGCGCACCTTGCCGGCGGCGCCGGCATCGAACGCGGCGCTGATGGCACGATCATGCGTCTCACCCGGCAATTCCTCCTTGGCCGGCAGCTTGACCGCGGCTGTCGCCCGGGCCTGGCCCTGACCTTCGATGTGATGGCCAGCCACCGCCAGATGCGCGTCGGCGTTGCCGTCGACAGAGGTCTTCAGGGACGAACCACTGAGGCCCGCCAACGCCTTGGCACCAGCATCGATCGCAGCGACCTGGCGGCCGGCGACGCCGATCTTGGCCTTGGCGCGCGCGTCGGCGGCGACGCCCAGCGGCGCCTGCGCGCCCGGCGCAACGTGTGCGGCCAACGATGCATCCACCTGTGCCGCCGGCGCCGAGGTGTTGCCAAGGCCGACATGGGCACGGACATCGGCCGCCAGCGCCGGCACGGCCACCTGCTTCGGTGTGGTGTTCGCAGCCAGCTTCACCTGCACGGAGGCCGGTAGTACGTCGCGTACCACCGGCAGCGACGTGGTGTTCAGCTGCAGGCCCAGGCGGGCGTCCGCACTGATCGCAGGGCTGCTCTGCGCCTGTCGCGCAGCGGCAGCCAGGGCCACTTCGGCGTCGACCTTGACCGGCATCGGCTGCGCATACTTGGCGGCCAGTGCCTGCAGGTCACGCAGCGATTGATTGGTTTCCGATGCCCCTGCGTGGCCGCTGGCCAGCGCGCACAGCAGTGCCAGGGCCAGGGCGGTGGGCATCAGCAGGAAGGCGCGCGGATCGCGTGCGGCGCTGCCGCCGCTGTCACCAGTGGCCAGTTCCGAGGCCACAACCAGAGCGTTGAGCTGGCGGTTCCACACACGCCGGTAGATGCGGTTCATGAGCATTTCCCCCGTAGGCGAACAACTGGAATGTCAGTGGACTTGCCGTTAGGCAGGTGACTGACATTTCAGCGGTTGCAACGGCGGCGGCGCACTTCAATCCGGCACGGCAATCGCGCATTCCGGCAAATCCACGGCCGGAATCGGCAGCCGTTTATGCAGAAGCGGCAACATGATCGGCAAGCGGATATGCAATTCCGGCATGAACGCCGCGAAAACCCTTGCGGGGCTTGGCTCAGGCCGGCTGGCCGATCTGCGCAGGCGCGCGCATCAGGGTATCGCGCGGCAGTTCGCCGAATACCTTGCGGTAATTGTCGGCGAAGCGCGAAAGGTCCCACAGGCCGCAGCTGAGGGCGATGGCTTTCACCGAGCGACGGCTGGAATCGGCCATCGACAGGCTGCGGCAGGCCGCGCACAGGCGCAGCATGGAAAGATAGCGGTTCGGCGAAGTACCAAACAGGTCCTCGAACGCATAGCGCAGGCCGCGCTCGCTGACGCCTGCGGCATCGCAGATCTCATTCATGTAGATATTGCGGCGCAGGTTGAGCCGCATGAAGTTCTCTGCTCGCTGCGCGATCAGATAATGCGTTCGCCGGGCGCGGCTGCAGCCCGGGCGATCCGCCGCACCGGCGCCCAACAGGGCCTGCACATGCTCATGCAACAGGGTTTCGGTTTCTTCCGGCTGCAGCCCTGCACCCTGCCCCAGCTGCAGGTGCAGCTGCTGGTAATGGCGTGCCAACGGCGTGGCTTCGCTGGCCAGGTTGAACAGCGACAGTGCCTGGCCAGCGGGTGGCGTGCTGCGCAGGCTCAGTTCGGTCAGCTTGCGCTGCACCCGTGCCACCGGCAGCAGCATCAGGGTCATGTGCGTGCCCGGGCTCAGGGTGAACTCACTGATGCCCTCCGGCATGATCGTCAACGCCATGCCTGGCGTGAGCGGTACGCCATGGCACCAGCTCAGCGTCTCATCGGTAGCGTGCAGGTACCCCAGCATCGCCCAGTCCGGTGGCAGCATGAAGCGGCCACGGCAATGGAAGCCGCAGCTGATGCTGCAGAACAGGGCTTCCTCGTGCACGCGCGAGGCGAACGCCGCACGAGGCCCGTTGCCATCGAGCAGCAGCAGTTCGACATCACAGACGCGAAGCACGCCGCTCAGCGTGGCCAGGTCTATCGACCGCAGGCCGCTGTCGTCGCTGCCTTCTACCCCACCATCGACCATGACAGTGTTGTCCCCCGTTGATCCGCCATGCGACGCGGCCCCCACTGCCTGACAGGGCGCGCATCGATCCATTAGCCACTTCCGATGCCAAGCCGGTCGCACCGCCTCCGAGGCGGCCGACCAGGGAAATGCAATAGCTTGAATGCGAGTATGCCCAATAATCCGCAAAGGTAAACCCGCAGACAGGAATGATAAAAATAGATACACAGATGAAGAAAATGTCGGGGCCAGTGGCACGGTTTTCGCATGCCCTGAAAATGGAATCACATTATCTGCACGACCATGAATCGTTTTGCCTGCGAACGGATTCTCGTCACAGAAACAGCCTGAAAGTTTCAGGATCGCGGGGTTTCTGCCGAATTTGCATATAGGTTCCAGTTGCAGCCCACCGCCATTCAGGCAAAGTCGATATCACGGTGATCCGGCCATCTGATCTGGCCGCACCCAGGGGGACAGCATGACCACGCACGCATCATTGGATGCCTCGACCACCGGCCCCGCGCCGTGCGGTCGCGACCGTGCGACCGGTGTCCCGCCTGGAGACGATCACCCTGCTTGAGCACGGCGGGTCCATCCCGCCGCGCCTCCTCCGCCAGGACGCGGAGGCCCACGGACGATCCCGGCGGAGCCGGGCCACCGCCCAACGCAGGTGTACTGCATCCGCAGACAGGTACAGGGAGACATAGGTCATGAACGCATCGATCCGCAAATTCCTGAAGGAAGAAGACGGTGTCACCGCGCTCGAGTACGGGCTGCTGGCGGCCGTCATCGCCGGCATCCTGATCGCGGTCGGCAACGACCAGATCAAGGGGTTCTTCGAAACGCTGTTCAAGAACCTCTCCGCACTGGCCACCAAGGCGTCCGGCTCGACAACCTGAGCGGCGACTGCGTGCGGCTGGCAGCGGCGCGAGCGCGGGGGGCATGGAATCTGGTCAGGGCCGTCCAGTGACGGGCGATGGAGTGTGCGATGACACTGCTGGGATTGTTGGCCATCGGCGTGTGCCTGCGGATTGCGATCAGTGATCTGTATGCACGTCGGGTACCCAACACCTGGCTGATCGCTGCAGGCGTGATCGCCACTGCGGTGATCGTCGCCGGCCAGTTCAGCGCGCCGCGCCAGCCGTGGCTGCCCCACGTTGCCGGCGCGGCGCTCGGCCTGGTGGCGCTGCTGCCGTTCTATGGCCTGCGCTGGATGGGCGCCGGTGACGTGAAGTTCTTCGGCGCGCTGGGTCTGATGCTGGGCTGGCAGGCGCTGCTGCCGGTCTGGCTGGTTGCCAGCCTCGCCGCCGGGGTGCACGCCGTGCTGGTGCTGGCTGGCCGGCGCCTGGGCGTCCTGTTGCCCGGCCGCCTGCAGATGCAGGTCAATCGCACCAGCTCGCAATGGCAATCGCATCCGGCCCTGCGCGACATGCAGGCTGCCCGCCAGGGACGACGTGGCATTCCCTATGCAGCCTACCTGGCACTCGCCGCCATCGGCTGGGTGCTGGCCGGCATCTACGGAGGTGCACCATGAACATCCGCAGCCCACGCCTGCAACGCGGGGTCGCCAGCATCGAGTTTGCCCTGATGCTGATGCTCGGCCTGCTGCCACTGCTGCTGTTCACTTTCTCCGGGGTGATGATCATGGCGGCACAGCAGACCCTGGCCACCGCTTCGGCCGAAGGCGCGCGCGCCTCGCTGCGCTACGGCACTGCCGGCGAACGACGCACCGCCGCCTGCGTCGCCGCACGCACCTCGATGCAATGGCTGCTGCAGTTTTCCAAGCAGAACGTGGACTGCAGCACGGGGGGCAGCAACGCCATCGTGGTGTCGGCACAGGCGCCGTGCGCCGGCCTGGCCACGGCCCAGTGCATGACCGTGACGGTCAGCTACGACTACGCCAGCCATCCCTTCCTGCCCGGCACCGCCACGCTCTACAAGTGGGTGATGCAGGCTCCCATCCGCAGCGTCGCGGTCGCCCAGCTCGATCTCGGCAGCGGCAACTGATGATCGGTACTTTGGAGACGGTTCCATGCTCAAGTTGACCCGCATCGCTGCCGTCGCCCTGATCGGCCTGGCCGTGCTGCTGGCGCTGATCGCCTTCATGATCGGGCGCAAACCGGCCGAACCGGTCACGGTCGCACCAATCGCCCATGACGAGGCGCAGGCGATCACCGTGGTGGAAGCGGTGGCACGCCTGCCTGCGGGCGAGCCGATCAGCGCCAGTGGCCTGCGGCTGGCCCAGCGCACCTCACCCGTCGCCGGTGCCGCCACCAGCATCGCCGCCGTAGTCGGCAAGGTGCCGGTGCAGGACATCGCCGAAGGCAGCCCGGTCAGCAGCAACGCATTGGCACAGGGCTTCTCGCTGCAGCTGCGGCCGGGCGAGCGCGCGTTGGCCGTGCCCGTGGACGAACTGGTCGGTGCCGGCAACCGCATCGTCCCCGGTGACTTCGTCGACGTCTTCCTCAACCTGCGCAATGCCCAGCCCAACATCAACAGCCCCGCCGAAGCCGCGCAGGCGCGCCTGCTTCTGTCGCGCCTGCGCGTGCTGAGCTATGGCCAGCAGGACATCGCGCCCGTTGCCACAGAGGCCGCCGCCAATGCCGCGGTCGACACCCGCAACGACCCGCGCGCGGCCGACATCACCGGCAGCGGCGGCAGCAGCAACAACAGCAATGACGCCCCGCAACCTGCGCGCAGCGCGGTGCTCGCCGTCCCCGTGGCCGATGCCAATCGCCTGCTGCTGGGTGCACAGCAGGGCAAGCTGTTCCTGGCCCTGCGCAATCCCGCCGACACCGGCCTGCCCGACCTGGCGCTGTTCCCGCAGTCACGCGGCGTGATCGATCCGCTGCGTGGGCTTGATGCGGAGCAGCAGCTGGCACTTCAGCGCCCGGAGAACCATGCCTACGCCGGCATCGACGGGGATGCGCTGGCCGGCCGCGGCAGCACTCCGCCACGCAGCACTGCAGATGCACCGGCGCGCGCGCCGGCGCCACGTCGCAGCGCCCCGCGCGCGTCGGGCATCGAGATCATCCGTGGCGACAGTTCCGCCCCCCGTGGCTCCCTTTGACCTGCATCGAGTGCATCCATGACCGAACGTCGCCGCCGTCCACGCATCTCCCCCCGCCAGCGCTGGCTGGCCCTGCTGCTGGTGCTGCTGGCGCCGGCAACGAGCGTGGCCGCCGATGACCTGGTGCTGCAGGCCCGTGAGCAGCGCCCCTGGAACCTGCCGGCCGACCTGGAGCGGGTAGCCATTGCCGACCCCGGCGTGGCCGACATCGTGATGCTGCGTGGCCAGCGCCAGGCGCTGCTGGTGGGCAAGATGCCCGGCACCACCACCCTGCTGCTGTGGCACCGCAGGCAGGCCGAGCCGCAACGGGTGACGGTACGGGTGCAGAGCGCTGTACAGGGTGCTGCCAGCACCGGCGGCAATGACCTGGTGTTCACCCAGCAGGACCAGCAGGGCCTGCTGCAGGGAAGCACCGACAGCGTGCTCTCGCACATGCAGGAACAACGCACGGCGGCGATGGCACTGGGCAAGGACGGTGCGCTTGCCGATACGTCCACCATCAGCAGTGGCGGCGTGGTCCAGGTCGAGGTCAAGGTCGTCGAGTTCAACAAGACCGCGATGAAGCAGATCGGCATCAACTTCCAGAACCGCAACGGCGGCTTCGCCTACGGCTTCGCGCGGCCCGGTACCGGGTTGCCGGGCAACACCGGCCTGCTGCCCGGCATGAAGGAAGGCAACAGCAGCAACGAGGCCGTCTCGCCGATTTCCTCGGCATTCCGCCTTGTTTTCGGCTCGACGAAGGGTCTGTGGAACGCCGACGTCGAACTGCTGCAGAGCAATGGCATGGCCCGCGTACTGGCCGAGCCGACGCTGGTGGCGCTGTCCGGGCAGAGCGCCAGTTTCCTGGCTGGCGGCGAATTGCCGATCCTGGAACCGCAAGGGCTTGGCACCACCACCATCACCTACAAGCCGTTCGGCATCGGCCTTACCGTGACCCCGACCGTGCTGGCAGCGAACCGCATCGCGCTGAAGGTAGCGCCCGAAGCGAGCGACCTGGACTACAGCAATGCCATCGTGCTCAACAACGTGCAGATCCCCTCGATCACTACCCGCCGCGCCGACACCACCGTCGAGCTGGGCGATGGCGAGAGTTTCGTCATCGGCGGGCTGGTCAGCTCCAACATCGTCTCCAACGTCAGCAAGATTCCGCTGCTGGGCGACCTGCCGATCATCGGTTCGTTCTTCCGCAACTTCGATTACAAGCGCCAGGACAAGGAACTGGTGATCATCGTCACCCCGCGCCTGGTGCAGCCGCTGGCGCGCAATACCGAACTGCCGCTGCCCGGCGAGCGCGAAGCCAAGCCGCATCTTCCCGAGTGGGGTTCCTGGTTGCTGGGTCCGGTCAGCCAGGACCCTGTGCCCGGTTTCTCGCGCTGACTCCATGATGCCTGCGATACCACGCCCATGCCCTACGCCACTGCCCAGCCGCTGCATCCGCAAGGACCCCCGATGAACCTGGTCCTGTATGGCATGGATCGCGAACTGCTGCCCCGGCTGGCCGCCAAGCTGCCGCCGAGCACTGCCCTGCATTGGCAGGACAGCAACGCACCCACCTCCGCGCAGGACCTGCAACGCGGTCCGCAGAGCCTGGTGCTGCTCGACTTCCGGCCCGAGCATGCGGCCGCCTCGAGCGTACTGGCACAGCAGCTGCAGCAGACCCAACCGGACCTGCCCCTGGTGGCGGTGGGCGCCACCAGCGCCGGCCAGGTTGAAGGCGTGGTGATCGCGCTGCGCGCGGGCCTGCGCGATGTGCTGGACCTGGACAGTGACGACGCAGGCATCGAGGCGGCCCTGCGGCGTGCGCTGTCTCCGCGGCCGGCAGCGGTTGCCCAGCACGCGCACAAGGCACGCCTGATCGTGCTGCTGGGCGTGCGCGCCGGCGTCGGCACCAGCACCCTGGCCGCGCATCTTTCGGTGCTGGCGCAGCAGACGCGCGCGCTGGCCCAAGGCGAAGCCCTGCAGCAGGACGGCCTGCTGATGGAGCTGGCGCAGCCCGCCGGTGACCTCGCGCTGTACCTTAATCTCGACAGCCGATTCCATTACGAAGACGCGCTGCGCAATGCCAGCCGCATCGATGCCACCCTCGCCCGCACGGCCATGGCGCGGCATGACTCCGGACTGGTCCTGCTGGATCGTGCCAGTGGCAGCGATGCCGTTCCCCCCTCCGATCCTGGCGCGCTGCTGCAGCGCCTGCGTGGCGTGTTCGCCAGCGTGCTGTGCGACGCCGGCGGCTGCCCGCTGCGGCAGCTTCCGCCCTTGTTGCTGGACCAGGCCGACGAGATCTGGCTGGTCACCGATGCCTCGATCGCCACGCTGGTCTCGCTGGACCAGGCGCTGAAGCACCTGGCGGGCCAGCGCGAGCGCGAGAAGCGCCTGCAGCTGGTGATCAACCGCCACGATGACAGCAGCGGCATGGGCCCGGAACAGATCGCGCGCCGCTTCGAAGTGCCGTTGCTGGCGACGCTGCCCGAACGACCGCGCGTGCGCCTGGCCGCCAGCCAGGGCCACCTGCTGCTGCAGGATGCCCCGCGCGACCCCTATCTGCGTGCCCTCGCCCCGCTCGTGTCGCGCCTGGATCCGGCCGCGTGCCCGGTCCAGCCGCATGGCCTGCGGGAAAGACTCTCCCTTGCCCTGGGTGGATCGCAATGGAAGACAAGGTAACCCCGTTCCCGCACGCCGTTGCCCGCCCCGTGCTGGAAAGCACGCCGGGCCACCTGCCGTTCGCGCAGACCGAGCAGTACCAGAAGGTGCTGTCGGCTGCGCATGAGCACCTGCTCAACAGCATCGAAGACGAGCGCATCGACATCGATTCCTGGGCCCCGGACACCATCGCCCGCTGGGTACAGGTGCAGACCGTGGGCTTCATCCAGGAATGGCGCATCCCGATCAACGAGGAAGAGATGCAGGTGGTCGCGGAAGGGCTGGTCAAGGAGCTGACCGGTTTCGGCCCGCTGGACGACCTGCTGCACGACCCCTCCATCGAAGACATCCTGATCAACGGCTTCAAGGACGTGCACGTTTCACAGGGTGGCCAGCTCAGGCGCGCCACCCAGCGCTTCACCGATGACACCCACCTGCTGCGCATCCTGCGCCGCATCCTCGCGCCGCTCGGCCGCCGGCTGGACGATTCCAACCCGATGGTCGACGCGCGCCTGCCCAATGGCGGCCGCCTCAACGCGATCATCTCGCCGCTGGCGGTGGACGGACCGATGGTGTCCATCCGCAAGTTCCGCAAGGACCCGTTCACCCCCGACGAGCTGCTCGCCAAGGGCACGTTCGACGCGCCGATGCAGGCACTGCTGAAAGCGATGGTGCTGGGCCGCTGCAACATCCTGGTCTCCGGCGGCACCAGCTCGGGCAAGACTTCGCTGCTCAACGCCCTGGCCAGCTACGTGCCGGCCAGCGAGCGCGTCATCACCGTGGAGGACACCGCCGAGCTTTCGCTGAACCATCCGCACGTGGTGCGCCTGGAGAGCCGCATCGGCGGGGCCGAGGGCCAGGGCGCGGTCAGCATCCGCGATCTGGTGCGCAACAGCCTGCGCATGCGCCCGGACCGCATCGTGGTCGGCGAAGTACGTGGCGCTGAAGTGCTGGAAATGCTGCAGGCGATGAACACCGGCCATGACGGATCGATGGCCACCATCCACGCCAATACCCCGCGTGACTGCCTGTACCGCATCGAGATGCTGGCCGGCTTTGCCGGCTTCCAGGGCAGCGAGGACAGCCTGCGCCGGCAGATCGCCAGCGCCATCGATTTCATCGTGCAGATCTCGCGGCTGGGCAGCGGCCGTCGGGTGCTGGTCTCGATCACCGAGATCACCGGGGTGAGCGACAACCTGATCACCACGCAGGAGATGTTCCGCCACGAGGTGCAGATCGACGGCACCGGCCGCGAGACCGACCGCTGGATCGGCCTGGGCTTCCATCCGCATTCGCACAAGCTGGAGCCGTTCCGCCAGCAGCTGCGCGAATCACTCTACGGGGACTTCTGAACATGGGCACCGGCCTCCTGCTGGGCGTGTTGAGCATCATCTCGGTGCTGCTGGCGCTGGCGGTCTGGCTGTGGGGCACTGCCAGCAGCCGCGAGCAGCGCCAGGCCTCGTTGCAGCATGCCGAGCAGCAGCTGGCGCGCGGCAGCGCCGCCGGTGCGGTACCGGCCGGGCCTGCCGTTGCCGCGGCCAACGATGCAGCCCGCCCCGCCAGCAGTGGGAACCGCACGCTGCCGTGGGATGGCGTGCTGCAGCGCGCCGGCCTGCAGCCGGGCTGGAAACTGCCACTGATGCTGCTGGTGCCCGGCCTTGTGCTTGGGGTCGTCGCGGCAATGCGGCTGGGAACGGCCTGGATGTTTCCGCTGACCCTGCTGCTGTACCTGCTGGGCTGCTGGCTGTGGGTGATGCGCCGGATCACGAAACTGCGTGCGCAGCTGCTGCACCAGATGCCGGACTTCCTCGACAACCTGGTCCGCCTCACTGCGCTGGGCAACAGCCTGCAGGCTGCGTTCCAGGTTTCTTCGATGCAGACCAGCGCGCCGCTGCGTGGCCTGCTCGACACCACGGTGCGCTATGCGCGCAGCGGCATGGACCTGGATCGCGCGTTGAGCCTTGCCGCGCAGCCGTATCGCATGGACGTGCTGAAGGTGCTGGCGGTGGTGATCGGGGTGAGCGTGCGCATCGGCGGTCGTGCCGACCAGATCCTGCAGCGCATGGGCGACTTCATGCGCGACCTGGAACAGGCCCAGCAGGAACTGGCGGCCACCACTTCGGAAACGCGCATGTCGGCCTGGGTGCTGGGGCTGCTGCCACCGGCCAGTGCGGTGCTGATGGCGATCTCCAGCCCGGCATTCTTCCAGCCAGTGCTGCATGACCCGCTCGGCCACAGGATCCTGCTGATCGCACTGGGCCTGGAACTGCTCGGAGCGTTCCTGCTGTACCGCTTGGCCAAGTCGCTATGACCGCTTGCAGCCGCCACGGAGGTACCCGATGAGTGCCACGGCCTGGTTCGCCCTCTCGCTGCTGGTGTTGGCGGCCGGTGTCGCCCTGCTGGGCATCGCCGGGTGGGTGCGCAGCCATCGCGAGCAGCGCACCTCGGCCACGCTGAAGACCGCCCTGCAACCGCGTGACGAAGCCCGCGACAGCGAGGCTACCCGCCGCGACTCGCTGGGCTGGCTCGAGCGCTTCGGCCGCTCGCTCAGTGGTGGCCGCCTGGAGGCCGCGCTGCTGGCCAACGAGGACAAGCTGCTGCTGGACCTGGCCGGCTGGAACACGCGCCGCGGCACCGCCATCTACCTGGGCCTGCGCCTGCTGCTTGCATTGCTGGTGCTGGCCCTGGCGCTGGCGTTCAGCAGCGCGCAGGGGCTGTCCAAGGTGATGGTGGTGATCGGTGCGCTGGCGGGCGGGCTGCTGCTGCCCAAGTTCGTGCTGTCGTCGTGGGTCAAGCGCCGCCGCCGCGCGGTCGAGAACGAGCTGCCCCTGCTGATCGACCTGCTGCGCCTGCTGCAGGGCGTGGGCTTCAGCATGGACCAGAGCCTGCAGACGCTGGGCGACAAGCTGCGCGATGCGTTGCCGGTACTGGGCGGCGAACTGCAGGAAGCGAACGTGGCCTACACCCACGGCCGCACCCGCGCGCAGTCACTGCGGCGGTTGAGCGAGGTCTACGCCGATGACGACCTGGCCAGCCTGATGCAGCTGATCCTGCAGGTGCATGCGCACGGCGGCGCGGTACAGGAGCCACTGCGCCAGTTCAGCATCCGCCTGCGCGAACAGCGACGCAACACGCTGAAGGAAAAGGTCGGCAAGCTCTCGGTGAAGATGACCGTGGTGATGATGCTGACCCTGTTGCCGGCACTGATGCTGGTGCTTGCCGGCCCGGCGCTGGTCGCGCTGGCCACCACCATGTCCAAGATGGGATCCCCCTGATGCCAGCCCTGCGCACCTCCTGCCTGCTGCTTGCCGCCGCCCTCGCCGCCCTGGCCAGTGGCTGCGCCTCGACCACGCCGAAATACGTGCGCGCGCCCAGCCTTGCGCCGCCGGAACCCGATCCGCAGGACAGCCGCAACGCCTATCTGGAGCTGATCGAGCGCATGCAGCAGCAGGGCGCCTGGTATGCCTCGCTGGCCCACGTGGAGGCCTTCCGCCAGCGCTATGGCGATCGCCCCGCCCTGCGCCTGCTGCAGGCCGACGCACTGCGCGAGACCGGCCAGACCGACGCAGCGGTCGCGCTGTATCGCGAGCTGTCCAGCGGGCCGCAGGCTGCTGCCGCCGCCCATGGCCTGGGCCTGATCGCTGCACGCCGCGACGACGATGCCGGCAGTGAACAGGCCCTGGCGCGCGCCACGCAGTTGCAGCCCTTGAACACCGACTATCTGGGCGACCTGGGTTATGCGCGGCTGCGCGCCGGCCAGTTCGACCAGGCCCGCGAGCCGCTGGCCAAGGCCCTGGAACTTTCGCCAGGCAACGCCAAGGCCACTGCCAATCTCGCACTGTGGGCGGTTCTGCGCGGCGATCAGGCCACGGCAGAGCGCCTGTCGGAACAGGCCAACCTCAACGACGAAACCCGCCGCAGCATCCAGCAGCAGGCCCAGCAGATCCGTACCCGCCTGCAGCAGCGGCAGGCCGCGGCCGCCGTCAATGCGCCCACGCCTGCGCGCACGGCCAGCGTCGAACGCAGCGCCCGTGCATCGGGCAGCACACGGCTGGCAGCCGAACCACATCGCGAAGCACGTGACGAGCGCGATCCGCAGCGCCTGCCACCGTCGATGCTGGAACGCTTCAGCACCAACGAACACCCGACCGGAAGCACACCATGACCGCGATGCGCCTGATCCGACGCTTGTTGCCCGTGCTGTCCTGCCTGCTTGTTGCGGGTGCCGTGCAGGCTCAGCAACAGCCATTGACCGGACAGATGCTCGGCGGCCCCTTGCCGTCGGCACCGGCCACAGCGCCGATGCAGGCCGAGCCGCTTCCCACCGTGGAGCTGGCCGCACCAGCCGCATCTGCGGACGTGGCTGCGGCGCCACCGGCAATCCCCGCAACCGACGTTGCACCGCCGGCAGCACCGCGTGCGCGCCTGCAGAGCGGCGAGGCCACCCGCAACCTGTTCCGCCTGCAGGCGTCCGGGCAACAGGCCGGCCAGCGCCTGCCGATCCTGGGCGACCAGGCCACGCTGAGTTATGCGCGTTACCTGAAGAGCTTTGAACACGAGATCCCGGACTTCTTTGAGACCGATGTTGCCCGGTCCAGGGACGCCTCTTCCTCCGGACGCTGAGGTCGGCCATGAAACGCCCACGCCAGTTCAGTTTCAGTCGCCCACGCGGCGGCATGTCGGTCACGATGATGCTGGTCATGCTGGCGCTGCTGGCCATGCTGGGCCTGATCGAGGTCGGCTACCTGTTCTGGGCCAAGCGTGATGCGCAGAAGGTGGCCGACCTGGCCGCGCTGGCCGGCGCGCAGCGGCTGGAGCTGTGCAGCCCGGACAACAGCGACAACAGCGCAGCCCGGCAAAGCGCGCTGGCCCAGAACAGGTTCGCAGGCACCCTGCAGGTCCGCTGCGGCAACTGGAGTGCCAGCCGCGGCACCAGCAACCGTTTCGTGACCAGCGTCGATGCCAGCAACCCGCGCAATGCCGTGCAGGTGATCGCCGAGCGCAGCGTGCTGCCCTTTTTCGGCCAGAACACCAGCCTGCCAACCGTCAGCGTGCAGGCGGTAGCCCGCCGCTCGGAGCCCACGGCGGTGTTCGCGGTTGGCTCGCAGCTGCTGCGCACCAACGGCGACTCGGTGCTGCTGTCGACGCTGCGCCTGGTCGGCCTGGATGTCACCAACGCAACCGTGCTCTCCTATGACGGCCTGGCGCAGGCCAACGTCACGCCATCCGGCCTGCTGAAGGCGCTCAACATCCCGGTGAGCGCCAACCTCAGCGTGGCCGACTTCAACCGCCTGCTGTCGGTCAACAAGATCTCTCTGGCGCAACTGGTCGATGCCACCGCCACCGTCGTCGGCCGTGACTCGACGGTAGGCGTGCAGCTGCGCGCCCTGTCCGACCTGGTCGCCACCCAGCTGGACATCAACAAGCTCAACATCGCGCTCGGCAGCCAGGCCGGCGGCGGTGGACTGTTCGCGGAAGTTGTCTCGCCCGATGGCACCGTCGGCAGCGCGCTGGAATCGAAGATCAACGTGCTCAACCTGATCAACACCGCCATCTCCATCGCCAACGATGGCAACGGCGTGACGATCAAAGGGCTGGACCTGCTGGGCATCAACATCCAGGGTGGCGTGGTCGAACCACCGTCGATCGCCATCGGCGGCGTCGGCACCCGTGCCTACAATGCACAGGTACGGCTGATGGTGGACGTGGACAGCAACAACCTGTTCGCGCTGGGGCCGCTGCTGAACCTGCTCGGCACGCGCCTGCACCTGCCGCTGCATGTCGATGTGGCCAACGGCATGGGCACCCTGACCGGCATCCAGTGCGGCGGCAGTCCCCCCAAGGCGACCATCCAGGTCGATTCATCGGTGCTGCGTGCCTGCGTCGGCAACGTCGACCCCGCACAGCGCTTCTCGAAGAACAATGTCTGCGACGCCACGCTGCAGAACGAACAGCTGTTGAAGCTGCTGGGCCAGCCGCTGATCAACGACAGGATCACCCTGCCCGCCCTGACCAGCTCGCAGAACCTGACCCTGGCCGCCGGCGAGACCGCCTCGACCCGGATCAACCCGCTCGCCGTCGGTGATGCAGTGTCGAGCCTGGTCAACGAACTGCTTCGCGTGCTGTCCGGCATGCTCAGTTCGCCCAAGCAGGGCATGAGCGCCAACGACACCGCCAAGGCCCTGGCCGACCGCTATCTGCAGGCGGCCTTCCCAAATGGCGGGCGCTACGATGTCGACAAGCTGATTCCGCTGCTGCGCGACGGCGATCCCAGCAAGCAGCTGGCACCGCTCAACAGCTGGACCGTGCCGGGCGGCCTGCCCTATGCGTGCGGGCTGCTGAACCTGACCACCTGCCACAAGGATGGGCCGGTCTGGGATGCGCTGAAGGTCACGGTGACCGGCCAGGGCCTGGGTGTCCTCGACGGGCTGCTCGGCTCGCTGGTTGGCGGCCTGCTGATCAACCGCTGCGACAGCCTGCTCGGCAACCTGATCGACTACAACGGCTGCGTGCGCAACAACCTGGCCTCGTACATCCAGACCGCGCCGGCAGGCTTCCTCGATGGCACCGGTGGCAGCGGCGTCACCAACCCCGACGGCAGTGTCAGCTGCAGCGGCCTGCTGTGTACCCTGCTGAAGCCGATCCTGGCCGCGCTGCGGCCGGTGCTAAACAGTGTCGGTACCCTGCTGACCAACCTGCTGGCCAGCGTACTGGGCCTGGAACTGGGCCGGACCGACGTCAACGTGCAGTCGATCCAGTGCAGCGCAGCACAGCTGGTCTATTGACATCGAGCCGTGACGGGCGCCCTTGGCGGCGCCCGCACCCATGCTAGACTCCCGGCGGGGAACCACCTTCATATCAACCCACACTCATCCGTGGATGGTCTAGACATGCGAGAAACTTCAGGGGGCGCGGTCTTCGCCCGGCACGCGCGCAGCGCGGCAGTGCTGGCCGTGGCCATGATGCTGGTGGCTCCAGCGGCGATGGCCGCACGTGGCGACCGTGAGCCTGCAGCCGAACCGGCGCGCAGCGCGCCGGTGGTGCGCAACACCGTGGACGAGCTCAAGCAGTTGATGGATTCGCGCCAGCTGACCGAGCTGCGCACCACCTACAACGGCAACTACGGCGCCAGCCTGCTGTTCAACGCCAACACCCTGACCTACTACGTCGCCCTGTTCCAGGAGAAGAACTTCTGGCGGGTGATCAAGACCGATGCGGTGGACAACGCCGAGCGTGTCTACCGTACCTTCGCGCAGCAGTCCGAGCAGCTGGCCCAGGTCTACATCGACACCACCCGCCTGGAAGCCGGCAAGCGCTACACCGAGCGCCTGGTGGCCTACAACGAGGAACGCCTGCGCACCCTGCAGCAGGAAATGGAACAGCAGCAGGCCCAGTCGGCGCAGGTCAGCGCCGCCCTGCAGCAGGCCCAGCAGCAGGCCGTGAGCCTCAGCACCGATGTGCAGAGCACCAACAGCCAGCTGGACGCCCTGCAGCGCCGCATCCAGATCCTGCAGGCCGAACAGGGCAACCCGGAGTTGAGCCTGCCCAAGCCGGACAGCGTGCCCGCACCGGCTGCCGCCAGCGACGGTCGCTGAGACCCGCATTTGCGGCATTCCACGCAACGGCGCCCCAGGGCGCCGTTGTCGTTTTCGGCACTTCAGCACCCCACTTCACTGGCAGGCGCCATGGACCGCGTCATCCAGCTGCCGGCGCTGCACGAAATCCAGCCGCCGACGCTTGAGCAACTCCCGCTCGCGTTGCCGGCGCGCACGCTCGCAGGCCGCCGCATCCGCGCTGATCGTGATCAACGCCCCCTGCGCCCGGCCGGCACGCCGCGGGCGGCGCGAAGGCTTCGGTGGCGCGAGCACTGGCGCCACTGCGCCTCGGGACAATGACTGCTCCGCCGGGACGTCCCAGCGCCATGCGGCACGTCCCTGGCAGGGCGTCTGCTGGTAGACCGGATGCGGTCCATCCACGCATTTGTAGACGAGGGTCTGTGCCGGCGCGGCCATCGGCAACAGCAGGCACAGCATCAGGGACCATCGCGTGGCGGGCATCCGGGCGTTCCACTGGCAGGCTGCAGACATCCTCGGCGCGCGACTCCGGTCCCACCAGAGCGATATGCGTCACATCCTTTGCAATCCAGCACAGCGGTGCAAGTCCGTCGCCGGCACCTGCGCTGTACTGCCGGAGGCAGCGGCAGCCTGCCGCTGCCTCCCTCCCTTCCGCCAAGGAACCTGCAATGAGCAACTTCGTCACCGTCGCCGACGGCGCCCGCATCTTCTACAAGGATTGGGGTACCGGCCAGCCGATCGTGTTCGCCCACGGCTGGCCACTGTCCTCCGATGCCTGGGACCCGCAGATGCTGTTCATGGGCCAGAACGGTTACCGCGTGATCGCCCATGACCGCCGCAGCCACGGCCGTTCCAGCCAGACCTGGGACGGCAACAACATGGACACCTACGCCGACGACCTGGCCGCGGTGATCGAGGCGCTGGACCTGAAGGACGCGATCCTGGTCGGCCATTCCACCGGCGGCGGCGAAGTGGCCCACTACATTGGCCGCCACGGCAGCACGCGCGTGGCCAGGGTGGTGCTGGTCGGCGCCGTGCCGCCGCTGATGCTGAAGACCCATGCCAACCCGGCCGGTACCCCGTTGGAGGTCTTCGACGGCATCCGCAAGGGCACCGGCGGCGACCGTTCGCAGTTCTTCAAGGACCTGGCCACCCCGTTCTTCGGTGCCAACCGCGATGGCAACACCGTCACCCAGGGCATGCGTGATTCGTTCTGGCTGCAGGGCATGCTCGGTGGCGTCAAGGGCCAGTACGACTGCGTGCACGAATTCTCGGAAGTGGATTACACCGAAGACCTGAAGAAGATCGACGTGCCGGCACTGGTCGTGCACGGCGACGACGACCAGATCGTGCCGCTCGATGCCTCGGCCAAGCTGTCCGCGCAGATCATCAGGGATGCCGAGCTGAAGGTTTACGTCGGTGCGCCGCACGGGCTGACCGTCACCCACGCCGAGCAGTTCAACGCCGACCTGCTGGCGTTCGCACGCAGGTGATGTGCCGCGGCGGCGCCATCCAGCGCCGCCGCATGAAAAAAGGGGACGGAGGGGATTAAGTCGTTTGTGCACAAACGACTTAATCCCCTCCGTCCCCTTTTTGGGTCAGATATCGCTGTGGTGGTGTGGCACGCCGGTCTTCGGCAGCGGGTCATGCCCGCCTACGAAATGACGCACCACCGGTGCACGCTCGCCCCGATGCAACGCGCGCAGCACTTCCTGGATCGCCTTGTCGTCGGCGGTGATGCGTTCGTGCTGGCGCAGGTGCTCCAGCCACGACGGGGTAACGAAATACTCCAGGTGGATGCCCGGGGTGGCCACATCCTCGACCACGCCCCAGACCACGGCGCCATCGCGGCGCCGGATCGTGCCCAGCGCGCGCATCTGCGCCTGGAACGCAGCGCGATCAGCTTCTTCGATGCGGTACTCGATGGTCACCAGCACCGGGCCTCGATCGTTGGATACCGGCACCGACAGTTCGGGGGCCGGCCAGTGCCCCGCCGGGCGCAGGTTCAGGTCTTCGGTACCAGCGATGCGCACGCGCCACACCAGCAATCCGCCGATCACCGCACCTGCGGCAGCCACCAGCAAGGCCAGTTCCGGCGAGGTGCGCTGTGCGAGCGCGCCCCAGCTCAGCCCACCGGCGGCCATGCCCGCGGAGAACACCATGATGTACAACGCCAATACACGCGCACGCACCCACGCCGGCACGGCAGTCTGCGCGGCGATCTGCAGCGACGACAGCACGGTGATCCAGGCGAAGCCGTTGACCAGCAGCACCAGCGGCAGCAGGTACCAACTGCGGGTCAGCGCCAGGCCGACCAGGCTCAGGGCCAGCGACAGGGTGGCCAGCAGCACCAGCAGGTCACGATCCATCTGTGCGCGCAGCTTCGGCAGCAGCAACGCACCGCCCACCGCACCCATGCCGATGCAGCCCAGCAGCATGCCGTACTGCCCCGCCCCGCCGTGCATCTGGCCGCGTACCACCACCGGCAGCAACGCGTTCATCGCAGCGGCGAAGAAGAAGAAGCCGACCGACTTGATCAGCACCGCCTGCAAGCGCCCGGCGCGGCTGGCATAACGCAGGCCCGCCTTCAGGCCAGCACCGAACCCTTCCGGCGGCAGGCTGGACTGCTTCGGGTCGCGCTTCCAGCCCCATACCACGAACAGCATCGCGGCGAAGGTGATGGCGTTGAAGCCGAACGCCCAGACGGCGCCCAGCTGGGCGACGATCACGCCACCGATGGCCGGGCCGATCGAACGTGCGATGTTGATGCCGATCGAGTTGAGCGCCACCGCAGAAGCCAGCATCGGCTGCGGCACCAGTTCGGACACGATCGCGGCCTGCGCCGGCATCGCCATCGCCGCACCGCAGCCCATGCAGAAGGTCAGCAGCACCAGCAGCCGCGGGGTCAGCATGTCCATCGCGGTCAGTGCCGCCATCACCGCCGCGACCAGCAGCATCCAGCCCTGGGTAGCCAGCAGGTACCTGCGTCGATCGACGATGTCGGCCAGGGTTCCGGCGGCCAGTGCCAACAGCACGATCGGCACGGTGGTGGCCGACTGCACCAGGGCCACCATCAACGGTGAGCCGGTACGCTCGGCCATCACCCAGGCGGCGGCCACGTCATTGACCCAGGTGCCGATGTTGCTGGCCAGGATCGCCAGCCAGATCGAGCGGAACATCTGGATCTTCAGTGGGGACCAGGCGCCTGCGGCCTGCGTGGGGGGTTGCGACGCGGTTGCGTTCACCATTGCCATGCTCCAACGATCGAGGCGAACAACGTGTCCTGGCCACCGGCCTGCTTCAGTGCAGGTCCGGCATCGACCCAGGCCAGCTGCAGCTGCCATTGCCAGTGTTCGCTGGCCTGCCAGCGGGTTTCGGATTTGTACTGATTGCCGATGCGGCGCGCGCCACCGGCGCTGCCCGGCAACGCCACCAGCGGTGCGGGCGTGGTGTAGACCGCATCCGCGCGACGATGCTTCCAGGCCATCTGCACGCCCAGTTCCGTCGTCACTGCATCGCGCAGGCGCAGGGTCAGCGTGGGCTGGACGTCCATCAGATTGGCCGGGGCCAGCAGGCTGGCCTCGCTGAAATAGGCCGACTTCGGAAACAGCGCATTGAAGGTCCCCAGGCGGCCGTCATGCAGGTTGCCATCGCCACTGGCGATGTCTGCCTTCAGCCCCAGCCGCGGTTGCAACGGCAGGTTCGTCCAGCGCCACCCCGTATCGGTGGCCAGCGTCCAGGCGCGGATATCGAGCGTGCCGACGGTCGTCCGCAGTTCACCGCCCTGCGCTACCAGCTCGCTGTTCCAGTCCAGTGCACCGGCCTGGCCGAACCAGCGCGCGCCCAGGGTCTGCCGACGTTCGGTGCCGCTGCCTGCGGCGAAGCGCGCGCCGTCGCGGCGGTAGTCCAGCAGGTACAGATCCCACTGTCCCGGTCCGTGGCTCCGCGCGGTGGTGGCGTAGGCACCCCACAGGTGGCTGCCGTGTTCGCCGCGATCATCGAAGGCACCCGGTCGGTTCTCCACCGGACGCAGCGCCATCAGATCAAGCGTGCCGAATCTACCTTTCCAACCCACGCGCGCACCGTCGAACGCCAGGCGGATGTTCGGCCCATCGCGCACCGACAGCAGCCGTGAGCTGCCGTAGCCGGCTTCCTGCCGGCCCAGCTGCAGATGAAAACCACCGTGCTGCCAGCGCCAATAGGCCTGCTGCACATCCAGCGCGCTGCGGTCGGTACGGCCCGGTCCGCCGGCCTTGCCACTCTCACCATGCACACCCAGCTGCAGCTTCGCCTGCCAGGTCTCTTCCACATAGGTGGCCGAGGCCAGCGCACGCAGCAGCCCATAGCCGTCCTCGCTGCCGCCAATGCCGAACCGGGTAGGGTCGTAGTACAGGCCACGCATGCGCAGCGACGCATCCCATTGCAGTTGGCCGTCGCCCGCGTCACTGCAGTGGCCGCCATCGCAGGCCAGTGCAAGCGACGGTGCAGCCAACAGCGCCAGACTCAGAACGCGAAGCACGAGCATCCCATCGCGCCCCAGAACGCGGTCAGGTCGTCGGTGGGTGCAGCATGCCGGGCCGCATGGCCGTGCGCGCCGTGGGCACTGCAGGCCACGCCGTGATGGTGGTGATGCGCGGCGGCCAACCCGGTGGCGGTACCGCCGACGTGGTAGCCACCGAACCTGTTGACTGGCGACCAGTCGGGCATCGCCGGCGGCAGCTGCGGCGCAAGCCCTGCATAGTCGGCGTCGGCATGCACGATGCGGCCACCGACCACGGTCAACACGCTGGTGATGTCGGCGATCTGCGCGTCATCCACGCGGAAGTAGTCGGCCGAGAGCACGATGAAATCGGCCAGCTGGCCCACCTTCAGCGTACCCTTCACCGCTTCGTCGCCGGAGAACCAGGCGCTGCCCTGGGTCCACAGGCGCAGCGCCTGCTCGCGTTCGAGCAGGTTCTCATCGCCGTACAGGGCCAGCCCGCCCACGGTGCGTCCGGTCACCAGCCAGGACAACGCCACCCACGGGTTGTAGCTGGCCACGCGAGTGGCATCGGTACCGGCACCGACCGGCACGCCCTCGGCCAGCATGCGCTTGACCGGCGGCGTGTGCCGCGCCGCCTGCACGCCGTAGCGCTCGACGAAGGCCTCGCCCTGGTAGGCCATGCGATGCTGCACGGCGATGCCGCCGCCCAGCGCGCGGATGCGTTCGATGTTGCGCGGGGTGATGGTCTCGGCGTGGTCGATGAACCAGTGCAGGCCATCGAACGGCACCTCGCGGTTGACCTGTTCGTACACATCGAGGATGCGGGTGATGCTCTCGTCGTACGTCGCATGGATGCGGAACGGCCAACGCTTCTCGACCAGCAGCTTCACCACGTCGTGCAGTTCCGGCTCCAGCGCCGGCGGCAGTTCCGGGCGCGGCTCGTTGAACAGCTCGAAGTCCGCCGCGGAGAACACCAGCATCTCGCCGGCACCGTTGTGGCGCAGCAGGTCATCGCCCTGGCGCGGCTGCAGCATCTCGCTCCAGCCGCGGAAATCATCCACTTCCTTGCCCTTGTTCTGGGTGAACAGGTTGTAGGCGATGCGCACCGTCAGCTGGTCATCGCGATGCAGCTGCTCGATGACCTGGTAGTCCTCGGGGTAGTTCTGGAAGCCACCGCCGGCGTCAATCACCGAGGTGATACCGAGACGGTTCAGCTCCCGCATGAAATGGCGGGTGGAATTAGCCTGGTACTCGATCGGCAGCTTCGGGCCCTTGGCCAGCGTCGCGTACAGGATCAGCGCATTGGGCTTGGCCAGCAGCAGCCCGGTCGGGTTGCCGAGCGAGTCACGCACGATCTGTCCACCCGGCGGATCCGGCGTGTCCTTGCTGTAGCCACATGCGCGCAGCGCAGCCCGATTGAGCAGCGCCCGATCGTACAGGTGCAGCAGGAACACGGGCGT
Organism: Stenotrophomonas sp. 85239_Sma; assembly: GCF_056481725.1. NCBI lineage: Bacteria > Pseudomonadati > Pseudomonadota > Gammaproteobacteria > Lysobacterales > Lysobacteraceae > Stenotrophomonas > Stenotrophomonas sp. 85239_Sma. The sequence goes on from NZ_CM151163.1 coordinate 2,685,684, forward strand.
ATCCGGCGCGATGTCATTGAGCTCCTGCAGCGTAGGCAGGCGTTTCTCGTTGAACTGCGCGGCGGTGAAGCCACCGACCACGCGCACCCATTGCGGTGCCGGGGTGCGGTCGACCTGTGCCTTGAGCATCGCCATCGCATCGGCCAGCGAACGCAGGCCATCCCAGCGCAGCTCCAGGTTGTAATTCAGGCCGCCGCGGATCAGGTGGGTATGGCTGTCGTTGAGGCCGGGCAGCAGGCGCCGGCCCTGCGCGTCGATCAGGGTCGCTTCGTTGCCCCAGCCGCGCATGATCTCCTCGTCGCTGCCGACGGCCACGATGCGCCCTTCCTGCACGGCCAGCGCCTGGGCATGCGGCTGCTGTGGGTCGAGGGTGGTGATGCGGGCATTGCGGATGACCAGCGTGCTCATGCGACGCTCCTTGGAAGTGGAATCGAGTGCCGCAGCGGCGCGGCCGGCCAGGCCCAGCGCAACGGCGGCACCACTGGCCAGCACCACGTTGCGGCGGCCGTGGTCGAGTGGATCGTGACTCATGCGAGGTCTCCCTGAAGACGGTGGCCATCCAACGCCCAGGCGCCGGGCCCGATGAGCGCGAGGGCCAGTAGTACCGTGGTCCACATCAATGGGTACTCACTGCCACCGCGCATCCAGAACCAGCCCTTGGGCAGCGTCAACAGCACGGTGAAGCCGATGAAGGCGGCCGCCGCAAGCGCGGCGACGCGGGCCTGCCAGCCCAGCAGCACGGCCAGCCCGGACAGCACCTGCAGCAGGGCCAGCAGCAGCGGCAGCGGTGCCACGGCCGGCAGGCCGAAGCCGCGCAGCTCGGTGGCGAAGCCGGCCAGCCCGGGGCCACCGAACCAGCCGAACAGCTTGCCCAGCGCGTGCGGCAGCAGGAATCCTCCCGCTGCCACGCGCAGCATCAGCAAGGCCAGGTCGAGGCCATGGCCGGCCAGCATGCTCAGTGCCCGCCTTCCTGCGCACCGAACATGCGCTTGGCGTACTGGATGCCGATGCCATAGCCGCCGGCATGGTCGCGGGCGATGCCGGTGGTCAGCTCGTAGGTCTCGCCACGCGCCCAGTCGCGCTGCAGCTCGAGTAGGTACTGCACGCTGGTCATCGGCACCGCGCCGGCCTGCACCATGCGGGAGATCGCACGCTCGTGGGCCTCCTCGCTGACATCGCCGCAGGCATCGGTGATCACATGGACCTCGAAACCCTGCGCCAGCGCCGACAGCGCCGGACCCACGATGCAGACGCTGGTCCACAGCCCGGCAAGAACCAGGCGGCGCTTGCCGATGCGGTTGACCTCATCGATCACCGCCTGGTCTTCCCAGGTGTTCATCGAGGTGCGGTCGAACACCGTCTGGCCCGGGAAGATCTGCGGCAGTTCCGGGAACATCGGGCCGGAGAACGACGTCTCGGCCACGGTGGTCAGCACGACCGGCACGTTGAAGCCCTTGGCGCCCTTGCTGATCAACGACACGTTGTTGCGCAGCGCGGAGATGTCGATGGTGTGGGTGGCGAACGCCATCTGTGACTGGAAGTCGATCAGCAGCAGGGCGTGGTCGGTGGGCGACAGCAGGGCCGGGGCGGGCGTGGCGGTGGCAAGGCTCATGGATGGACTCCGTTGGAAAGGTGATCAGGGGGAAGCAACAGGGCCGCATCACCGGCCAGGTACTGGCCGGGGCTGCAGCCGGTCTCCGCGCGGAAGCTGCGGACGAAATGGCTCTGGTCGAAGAAGCCCAGCTGCTGGGCCAGGCACGCCATCGGCAGCTGCGCGCCCGGCAGCAACTGGCATGCACGCTGGATGCGGCGACGACGCACGTAGCGCAGCGGGCTGGCGCCGGTTCCGGTGCGGAACAGACGCACCAGATGGAAGCGGCTGACACAGGCGGCCTGCGCCAGTTCGGTCACCCGCAGCGGCTGCGACAGGTGCTCGTCGACATAGCGCAAGGCGCGCTGCAATGCGGCAGCCTGCTGCGGTGCCAGCGACACGGCGGGCGGATCGGGCGGGAAGACGGTGGCCATGGGGGGCGCCGCGAGAGGGTGGCCCATGGTGCGTGGCCGCTGCGCGATGCCCTACCCCCGTCGGTCGAGGCCGGCACCTACCCGAATGGGGGAGGCCGGCGGCCGAGCAGGCGGCGCCCGAACAGGCGCGCATCCACTGAGTAGGCGCCTGGCCCCAGCATCAGCAACGCCGGTGGCAACGCCATCAGCGGCCACGGTGCCTGCTGCGCGAACATGCCCGCGACCGCCATCAACGCCGCCAATGGTGTCAACGCGCCCAGCACGAGCATGGCCGCCGCCAGCAGGCACAGCATCGACGCCCACGCCGCATCCGTGCCGGGCGTGCACAGCGCGGCGGCCAGGCACAGCCGCAGCCACAGCAGGCCGATGCCCGGACCGCGGTCGGGGAACATCACGAACAGGCGCTGCATCGCCAAGCTCCAGAGGACATGCCGGCGTGATAGCCGACAGCGGCGCCCGCCGCCTACCCCGTTCGGGTCACCCCGGGCTGCCCCACACCTGCCAGAATGCGCGCCATGCGTGTCCGCCCCTTCCCGTCGCAGCGCCACCTGCCGACGCTGCTGACCTGCCTGCTGCTGTTGACTGCCCTGCCCGCCCTCGCCGTGCAGCGCCCGCCGGTGAGCGGCGGGCTGCCCGATTACGAGCACACCGCCTGGCGCGTCGGTCAGGGCGCACCCGGTGACATCTGGGACATCACCCAGGACCGCGACGGCCTGTTGTGGCTGGCCACCGGCTCGGGCCTGTACCGCTTCGACGGCCGTCGTTTCGAACGCCAGGCGGCGCCAGGCGGCAGCCACTTCCCGTCCACCAACATGGTCACTCTGGCGCAGACCCGCGATGATGCCCTGTGGATCGGTTACTTCCAGGCTGGCATCAGCCAGTTCGCGCGCGGCCAGCTGCACAACTACGGCCGCGACCAGGGCGTGCCGGTGGGCGTGGTGCCACACTTCAGCCAGGACCGTGACGGTCGCCTGTGGGCCGCGATCAATGGTGGGCTACGCCAGTTCGATGGCCAACGCTGGCAGCCGCTGCCCACTGGCACGGGCGTGCCGGAACACCGCGTGCAATGGCTTCTGCACGACAGCCGCGGCACCTTCTGGGTACTGGCCGACCTGAAGGTCTGGATGCGCGCGGCCGGCCAGGCCGCGTTCGAAGACACCGGCATCGCCGTCTCGCAGATGGCGACGCTGGCCGAAAGTCCACAGGGTGAAGTGTGGCTGGCCGACCGCGTGCGCGGTACGTCGCCGCTGGCCAACGCACAAGGCCTGCTGCCGGACAGCGAGCGCGAGGCACGGCGGTTGCCGGAGCTGGTCGCTGCGCGCCTGCAGTTCACTGCCGATGGCGCGCTGTGGGCAACGATGAGCCCGCATGGCGGTGTCGCCCGGGTCACCTTCGCGGGCGGCCGCGCCATACGCATGGAGCGCTTCGATTCGCCTCACGGGCTGACCGCCACCTCTGCCGTTCCGATCATCGCCGATCGCGAAGGCAATCTCTGGGTCGGCACCAATCTCGGCCTCAACCGCTTCCGCGCGCGCAGCGTGCACACGCTGGCGGTAGGCCCCCGTGATCCCTACCGCTCACTGGTGCGGGCCAGCGATGGGCACGTGTATGGCTATGGCGAAGACCTCAAGCCTTACGACCTCAGGCGCAGCCTGCTCGATGGCAGTGCCACGCAGCTGCAGGCCGCCGCGCGCCAGGCACCCACCCCGATCTGGCAGTTCGACTGGGTCAATCTTGCGCGCACCGAGGCCGGCCACACCACGCGGATTCCGCTGCCTGCGCCCTTCACCGGGCAACCACTGCATGCCCTGCTGTTCCCCGACGACGAGCAGGCCTGGGTCTGCACGGGCGAACGAGGGGTCCTGCACTACCTGCACGACCAGTGGCAGCGCGAACGCCGCCTGCCCGAACAGGCCTGCTCGTCGCTGGCGCTGGATGCCAACGGCCAGCTGCTGCTCGGCTATGCAGACGGCCGGCTGCGCCGCATGGGGGCGACGCGCATCGAAACCTTCGACGCCAGCCACGGCCTGTCGGTCGGGCCGATCACGGCGGTACTCGATCATCGGGACCTGCTGCTGGTTGCCGGCGAGGCCGGGTTGGCCGTGCGCCTGGGCAATGGCCGGTTCGTCCAGGTGAGCACCGACATGGCCGGCGTGATGGAAGGGATCACCGGCATGGTCGCCGATGCGAATGGCTACCTCTGGCTCAATGGCAGTCGTGGCCTGGTCCGACTGGGGAGCGATCAGCTGCGGCGCGCACCGCGCAGCGGGCAGCCGGTGACGCCACGCCTGTTCGATGCGGTGGATGGCATGCCCGGCATCGCCCTGCAGAGCGGACCGATCGCCACCGCCGCACTGGCCAACGATGGCCTGTTGTGGCTGGCCACCAACCAGGGCCTGGCCTGGCTGGACACCACCCGCTCGCACGTCAACACCATGCCACCCAGCGTGCGCATCGGCGAAGTGCTCTATGGCAGCGAGCACGAGCCGCTGCGCGATGGCCTGCGCCTTCCGGCCGGCACCAGCCAATTGCAGATCGATTACGTGGCGCTGTCGCTGGCACGCCCGGAGCGCAACCGCTACCGCTATCGCCTGTCCGGCGTTGACGACGGCTGGCAGGATGCGGGCAGCAGCACGCGCGCGTATTACACCAACCTCGCACCGGGCAACTACCGGTTCGACGTGGAAGCAGCCAACGAGGATGGTATCTGGAGCGCCGCGCCGGCCAGCCGCAGCTTCCACATCGCCCCCACCTTCATGCAGACCGTGTGGTTCAAGCTGCTGTGCGCGGTAGTGATCCTCGCGCTGCTGGTGATGGCCGTGCGCATCCGCAGCGGGCAGCTGGCGGCCCTGTTCCGCGCGCGCCTGCAGGAACGCCATGGCGAACGCGAACGCATTGCCCGCGACCTGCACGACACCCTGCTGCAGGGCAGCCAGGGCCTGATCCTGCGCCTGCATGCGATCAGTCAGGCCGCGCAGACACCAGAGCCCGTGCGCAGCCAGCTGGAATCGGCGATGCAGCTGGCCGAACGCAACCTGGCCGAGGGCCGCGAGCGGGTCAACGCGCTGCGTGACGGTCCGTTCGCGGGCCGCGACCTGGCTTCGGCACTGGCCGATGTTCACGCCGAATACGCCGGGCACGGCACCAATCCGCTGCGCCTGACCGTGGAAGGCGCAACACCACCGCTGCAGACCGATGCCGCCGAGGAAGTGTTCCTGATCGGACGCGAAGCCATCCGCAATGCGCTGCGCCATGCCAATGCCAGCGCCATCGAAGTGGAGCTGTCTTACGGGATGCGGTGCTTCCTGCTGCACGTGCGCGATGATGGCGTCGGCATCGCCGAAGAAAACGCCGGCAACGGCCATTGGGGACTGCAGGGCATGCGCGAACGCGCGCAGCGCCTCGGTGCGGACCTGCAGCTGTGGACACGCCCCGGGCTGGGGACCGAAGTCGCGCTGGCGGTTCCCGCCCGGCGCCTGTATCACCGCCGCCCACCACGTTGGCGCTGGCCTTGGAGCAAAGCACACCATGACTGAGTCCCCTGCCCCGATTGGCGTGCTGGTGGTCGACGACCACCCGCTGCTGCGTGACGGCCTGGCTGCGCTGCTGGGTGCCCATCCCGACCTGCGCCTGCTCGGCGAGGCCGCCGATGGCGAGGAAGCCATCACGCGCTACCAGCAGTTGCAGCCGGACGTCGTGCTGATGGACCTGCAGATGCCACGGCTGGATGGTGTCGAGGCCATCGTGCGGATTCGCGCGCTGGATCCGCGTGCTCGCATCATCGTGCTGACCACCTACCGCGGTGATGTCCGCGCGGTCCGCGCGCTGCAGGCCGGCGCCAGCGCCTATCTGCTGAAGGACATGCTGCGTCACGAACTGGTCGACACCATCCGCATGGTGGCCGGTGGCCGGCGCGCACCGATTCCACCAGTGGTGGCGGCGAGCATCGCCGCGCATGTAGTCGAGGATCGGCTGTCGCCGCGTGAGACCGAGGTGCTGCGGCACGTCGCCAGCGGGCTGTCGAACAAGCGCATCGGCGAGCGCATGCAGATTTCCGAGCAGACGGTGAAGGCGCACATGAAGAGCCTGATGGACAAGCTCGGGGTGGGTGATCGCACGCATGCGGTAACCCAGGCGTTGCGGCGCGGGATCATCAGCCTGGACGACAGTGGTCACGATTAGGCGGTTGTTCGGCAGGGCCTGCAGCCCTGCACCCGCAGTAGTGCCGGCCGCTGGCCGGCAACCTCAACAGCAACAGCAACAGCAGAAGCGTGCATTGCGTGGAATGGCGGAGCGGTATCGGACTGCGGGGACGCCGTAAACCCATCCTTGGGGGCTTGGCCGCGGCATCCATGCCGCGGACACCCCGCACTCCGACACCGCCCCAGATCCGCGCCATGCGTGGATGAAAGCTGTCAGATATCGAAATACACCGTGGGTCAGATCCGTTTTCCTTCGGAAAACGGATCTGACCCCAAAAGCCGTTCCGACAGATCGCAGAAAACTTTCGAAGGCGGGTGGGTCCGGTTGCGGGGGCGTGAGCGCCATGGATGGCGCGACCGAGCCTACATGGACGTATTTACGGCGTCCCCCGCAACCGGACCTACCCCGCCATCCCACGGATAGCCGGCTTTTGCTGTTGCTGTTGCTGTTGCTGTTGCTGTTGCTCCAGCTTCCAGCAGATGCGGGGCTGCAAGCCCTGCCAAACATTCCCCTTTACTTCAAACGCAGCAGCAGGCTGCCGCCCGCGCACACCACCGCCAGCCAGGCCACGCCGTGCCACCCCCACTGCGCCAGCGCCAGGCTGCCCAGCGCACCACCGGCGGCCATGCCGATGAACATGCCCGTGAACAGCAGCGCATTGAGCCGGCTGCGTGCCGGCGGCACCAGGCCGTAGACCAGCGTCTGGTGCGCCACCAGCGCCGACTGGAAACCGAAGTCGAACAGCAGCGCACTCACCACCAGCAGCGGCAGCAGCGCGGCGGCCGGCAACCAGGTTTCGGCCAGCAACAGGCCGAAGCCCAGCAGCGCCACCGCGATCGCCAGCCGCGCCACTGCGTGGCAACCCAAGCGATCGGCGAATCGACCCGCAAACGGCGCAGCCAGTGCACCGGCCGCACCCGCAATACCGAACGCACCCGCCGCCGCACTGCCCAGGCCCAGACGTGCATGCAGCATCAGCGCCAGTGTCGACCAGAACGCGCTGAAGCCGACCGCCAGCAACGACTGGCTGGCCACCGCACGGCGCAGCTGTGGCTGCTCGCGCCACAACGCCAACAACGAACCCAACAATGCCGGATAGCGCAGCGTGCTGGTCGGTGCGAAGCGTGGCAGCGCCCGCGCCATCACCGCGCCCATCGCCGCCACCGAGACCGCGGCCAGCACGAACTGGGTTCGCCAGCCCCATGCCTCGGCCACTACGCCACTGACCACCCGTGACAGCAGGATGCCGAGCAGCAGGCCGGTCATCACCCGGCCGACGATCTGGCCGCGCTGTGCATCCGGCGCCAGCACCGCAGCGGCCGGCACGATGTCCTGTGCCAGCGTGGCCATCAGCCCGACCAGCAGGCTGGCCATCAGCAGGCCCGGCAGGTGCCCGGCCATCGCTGCGGCGCCCAGTGCCAGTGCCAGCAGCGCGGACTTCAACAGAATCAGGTGACGCCGGTCGAAACGGTCACCCAGCGGTGCCAGCAGCAGGATGCCCAGCGCATACCCTAGTTGGGTCAAGGTCGGTACCAGGCCGGCGGCGCGCTCACCGGCGCCGAGGTCCTGGGCGATCAGGCCCAGCATCGGCTGGCTGTAATAAAGCGAAGCGACCGAAAAGCCGGCGCCGGCCGCCATTGCCAGCACCAGCGGGGTGGAGGGTGCGGTCGCGGGTGCGGCGGCGACGGACAGCGAAGGGGTAGACATGGGGAGTCCCGGTGGAAGAAGTGGGCGTATCCTGCCGGTATTCCCCAAGCGTCTGTAGTAGGATTCATTACATACCATTTATACGCCACACGCATGAATGACCTCGCCACCGGAGCCGATCGCCTGGATCTGCTGCGCACCTTTCTGCGCATCGTCGATGCCGGCAGCCTGTCTGCCGCAGCCGTGCAGCTGGGCACCACCCAGCCGACGGTCAGTCGCCGCCTGCAGGCCCTGGAGCGGCAGCTCGGCCTGCGCCTGCTGCAGCGCTCCACCCACGGCCTGCAGCTGACCGAAGATGGCCTGCGCTGCCAGCGCCATGCGCAACGGGTCGTGGACGAATGGGAGTCACTGCAGGCCGAACTGCATGGCGAACCGGAAACGCTGCGCGGACGCCTGCGGGTGATGGTGCCGCACGCGTTCGGCCAGGCGCAGCTGCTGCCGACCATGCTCGCGTTCCTCGCCAAACACCCGCAGCTGAGCCTGGAGTGGATCCTGGAAGATCGGCGCCCGGACTTCATCGCAGAAGGCATCGACTGCGCGGTGCGGGTGGGCCCAGTCGACGAACCGCGCATGGTCGCGCTGCCGCTTGCCGAAGTACCGCGCATCGTCGTGGCTGCGCCCACACTGGTGCAGACCACCGCGATCAGCACACCAGAACAAGCGCAGGCACTGCCGTGGATCTCACTGGCCACCTACTACCGCGAACGCCTGCTGCTGCATGACGCACAGGGGCGCGCGCATACGCTGTCGATCAGCCCGCGCCTGCTCAGCGACAACCTGTTCGTGGTGCAACAGGCCGCGTGTGCCGGGCTGGGCGCAGCGGTGGTCTCGGCCTGGCTGGTGGCCGAGGACATCGCACACGGGCGGCTGGTGCAGCTGCTGCCGGACTGGCAGGCACCGGCACTGCCGGTACACGTGGTATTTCCCGCCGCGCGCCAGCAGCCGCCGCGGCTGCGCGCCTTCATCGATGCGATGAAGGCCGCGCTGCCTCAGCTGCATGGGATGCGGCCGGCGTCGCGCTAGGTCCCCGGCCGCATCATCCACGCATGGCGTGGATTCCGTTCGAGGCCACAGGGTCAGGGCCCTTCCCGGTGGGAAGGGATCGGACCCTGTCGATCATTGCGCCTTCGCCGCCTCGGCATTCCAAGCCGCGACCTTGGCCTTGGTGTCGGCCAGCATCTTGTCCAGTGCGGCGCGGTCATACACGTTGCCGCGCAGGATCACGCTGTCGATCTTTTCGGTGGCGGCAATGTCCTGCAGCGGATTGGCAGTCAGCAGAACCAGATCGGCGGCCTTGCCCTGCGCGACACCACCGTAGCGGTCCATCTGGCCGAACCAGGCCGGGCCGGAACGGGTTGCAGCCGACAGCGCCTGCGGTGCGCTCAGGCCTTCCTTCACGAACAATTGCAGTTCCTGGTGCAGGGCGATGCCCGGGAAATTGAACGAATTGAGGAAACCCGCATCGGTGCCGGCGATGATTGTCACGCCGGCTTCCTGCAGCATCGGCAGCACCGCCGCCACCTGGTGGTACTGCGCGTGGCGCGCTTCGATCTGCGCTGGCGTTGCCTTGGCGGCACGGTCGACGCGCCACTGGTAGGTCGCGCGCAGGCCCGGGCCGATGTAGGCCAGGTACGGATCGTTGGCGTGGTCATCCTGGTCGAGGAAGTCGAGGATGCGGCCACCGTTGAGGGTCGGGGTCACGAATACGCCGCGCTTTGCGAAATCGCGGTAGGCATGCATCGCGGTATCGCGGTCGAAGCTGGCGTCGAGGCGCCGGTTGGCTTCGGCGCGGTCGATGCGGCCGGCACCAAAGTCGGCGGCGATCTGCGCTTCGTCCTTGCTGCCTGCCTTGAATGCGTAGTCCAGATGCTCGATCGAGGCCAGGCCTGCATCGACCGCCTGCTCCACGGTCAGCGCCATCGGAATGTGGCCCGACGCCTTGAAGCCGGCCTTGCGCGCGGCACTGGCCGAGTACAGGAACAATTCCGGCTTCAACGTGCTGTCGGTGATCTTCACGAAATCGACCTTGTCGTGCTGCAGGCGGGTGATCGCCTGGTCGACGTCGGCCTCGCTGCCCACCTCGATCGTGCCTTTCCAGACCGGCTTGATGCCTTCGATCTTCGCGCCGGAGCTGAGCAGGCGCGGGCCGAACAGCGTGCCCTTGGCGATCTCACCGCGCCATTGCAGCACCTGTTCGGGAAGATCACCGGAGCAATCGCGCACCGTGGTGATGCCGTGCGCGATGTACAGCGGCAGCAGCGCCTTGTTCTCTTCGATCAGCGCCGGGCCACCACCAAAGTGCACATGCATGTCCCACAGGCCCGGAATCAGGTACTTGCCCTTGGCATCGATCTGGCGGGCCGTACTCCACTGGCTGCGCAGCTGCGCGTCCGGGCCGACGGCGACGATGTCCTCGCCACGGATCACCACGCTCTGCCCGGCCAGGGTGTTGGCGTGCTCGACATCGACCACGGTGGCATTGCGGATCAGCAGGTCGGCGCGCTCGGCGGCGGAGGCCGACAACGGGGTCACCGCGAGAAGGATGGCAAGGGACAACGGACGGGAACGGAACATGGACAGCATCCTGATGGGCACGCCCAGCGTGCGGGTGGAAGGGGTTGCGGTTCAGCGCACCGCGCCGTGCTGGCGCAGCAGGGTTTCAATTCCGGTATAGCCGCGCTGGCGCGCGTGTGCCAGCGGCGTTACGCCATCGCCGTCGGCCAGCTCCGGGTCGGCACCAGCCTCCAGCAGCAGCTGCACGATCTGCACGTGGCGCGCGCCGCCATCGCCGAGCAGGATCGCTTCCAGCAGCGCGGTCCAGTGCAGCCGATTGACATGGTCCACAGCCACGCCCGCGCGCAGCAGCGTGCGCACGGTGGCAACGTGGCCACGCTCGGCGGCGGGAATCAAGGCGGTGCCGCCGTAGCGGTTGGTGCTGCGCAGATCGGCGCCGTGCGCCAGCGTCATCGCCAGGATCTCGTCCAGGCCGCGCGCACCGGCGTACAGGTAGGCGCTGTCCTGCAACGCATCCTTGGCATTGACGTCGGCGCCGGCTTCGATCAGCTCACGCGCGGCATCCACGTTGTTGCCGTGCGTGGCCAGCAGCAGCGCGGTGCGGCCCTGGCCATCGCGTGCCTCCAGATCGGCGCCGTCTTCCAGCGCCCCGCGCACCGCCTCGGCATCGCCGCGGCTGGCCGCGTCACGCAGGCGCGCATCCGCATCGGCCCGGGACGTGGCCGTACAGGCCGGGGTGACCATGGCCAGCAGGAACAACAGCAGCACGCGCGCAAACGGCGTGGGCCAGCGAAGCGAACGATGGAAGCGCATGACGGTGTCTCCTCCTGTCCATCAGCACGGATCACCGCGTGACGGTAGCAACGGCCGGACATTGCCGGCCCCTGCCCTGCATGGTAGAAGTCGGCTTGGGTATCCAGAAGTGAAATGTTCAAATGCAAGACAGTGCCAAATCGAATAGAACCCTGTTCGAACTGGACCTGCTGCGGGCGCTGGTGATGGTGGCCGACTGCGGCAGCTTCACCACGGCGGCAACGCGCCTGCATTCGACCCAGTCCACGGTCAGCCAGAAGGTGCGCCGGCTGGAGGCGCTGGCCGGGCATCGCCTGCTCGAGCGCGGCCACCGCGACGTGCACCCCACCGACGCCGGCCACACCCTCCTTGGCTACGCGCGGCGCATGCTCGACCTGAACGAGGAAATGGCGCAGGCGCTGGCGGGCGCCACCGTGGAAACCGCCGTCCGCATCGGCGTGCCCGAGGATTTCGTCAACGCGCAGACCACGCGCATGCTGGCCGCCTTCAGCCGTCGCCACCCGCAGGTGAAGCTGGAGATCAGCAGCGGCCTCAGCCGTGACCTGGCGCACGGCTTCGACCACGGCGAGCTGGACCTCGTGCTGGTCAAGCAACGCCGCAACACCCGCCAGGCGGTGCACTGCCGACGCGAGCCGATGCACTGGATCGACAGCCTGCGCAGCAGCTGCCTGCTGCAGGACCCTTTGCCGCTGGTCACCTTCCCGCCGCGCGGGCTGTACCGCGATGAGATGATCCACGCCGTGGAGGCACTCGGCCTGCGCTGGCGCATCGCCTTCACCAGTTCCTCGCTCAGCGGCATCCAGGGCGCGGTGGCCGATGGCATCGGCATCAGCCTGCTGCCGCGCCGCGCGGTCACCCGCGAACACCGCATCATCGATGGCGAGCGCGACCTGCCGGTGATCGACAACTACGAGATCGGCCTGCTGCATCGTGCGGACGCCGACGATGCGGTGCGTGCTCTTGCCAGCGAGTTGTGGCGGCAGGTACAGCGCGAGCCGGACTGACCACGATAGATCCGCGCCATGCGTGGATGCTGTTCGCGCATCAAGCATCGACATATGGTCAATCCGGCCGCATGGCGGGCAGCATCGCCCCGTAGAGTGCCCGCTGATCCCGTACCCGATGCAGCATGTCCGGCGAAATCCCCACCCGCTTCGATCCCCTGCCCGCCGCCCTGCAGGCGCACCTGTAGCACCAGCGATCGCTGATCGCCGCGCGCGTGGCCGTCGGCTTCCCGGCGCTGCCGGTGCAGTGGCCGCTGGCGGCCACCACGCTGCAGCGCGTGGTCGATGCCGAGCTGATCGATCATGACGACTGCGACGGCTGGGAAGCACTGGGCGTGGCGTTCGGCGATACCCTGGCCCAGCGCGTGCCCGGCCTGGCCTGGATGCAGGTCACCGATGCCTGGGGCATCGACGCGGTGCTGCGCTACGCCGACAGCAGCCTGCAGATCGGCGCCAGCACACTGCTGCTCAAGCGCGTCGAACAGGGTGAGGTCATCGATATCGCCCACCTGCTGGCGTGGCTGGAAGAGTTCGTCGCTACCCGCGCCGACGATTACGCCTGAACAGCCGCCGAGCATGGATCGGCGCAATCGGAACCGGCGTGGCGTGATGGGTAGATCCACGCCATGCGTGGTTGGAACCACGGCGCGGCCACAGTCATCCACGCACGGCGTGGATCTACAGCCAGCGGCCGTCCACCACCACGCGTCGTTCCACCGGCACTGCAGCCACGGCCGCCGGACCGTGGTCGGCACGCACCGCCACGAAGGTGGCCGGATGTCCTTCTGCAAGGCCGTACTGTGGCAGCCCGATCACCTGCGCGGCATGGGTGGTGACCATGTCCAGCGCCAGCATCAGGTCGGCATCGGTGTAGAAGCCCGAGCGGTACCCCAGCAGCATCGCCCGCTGCAGCAGATCGCCGTTGCCGTACGGCCACCAGCAGTCGCGGATGTTGTCGTTGCCGGCGAACACGCGCACGCCGGCATCATGCAGTGCGCGCAGCGGCGGGAACGGATGGTCGCCCGGGGCATTGCTCATGATCGCCACGCCCGCCGTCGCCAGCGCCTCGCCCACCTGCAGCGCACGCGCCAGCGGCACCTCTCCCAGCGCATAGGCATGGCTGACCGCCACCCGCCCCTGCAGCCCGGCAGCCCGCGTGCGCGCCGCGATGCGCAGCAACTGGGCCAGGCCGGTTTCGCCGGGCTCATGCAGGTGGATGTCCAGCTGCACACCATAGCGCTCGGCCAGGCCGAACAGCAGCGCCAGTTGACCTTCGGCATCGCCATCCAGGGTGGTCGGGTCGATGCCACCGAGCACCTCCACGCCCGCTGCAATGGCCTGCTCGAGTACCGCGGCGGTGCCCGCGCAGGACATCACCCCGGCCTGCGGGAACGCCACCAGCTGGATGCGCATGATGTCGGCACAGCGCAACGCCGCCTCGCGCACCGCGTCGAGGTGGCGCAGGCCGGTGCTGCCGTCGATGTCGACGTGACAGCGCATCGCCACGGTGCCGAAGCCGCTGCACTGGCGGATCAATGCCTCGGCGCGTTCCACCATCGGTGCGGCACCCGCCACCGCGGCCTTTTCCACCGCCAACCGTTCACGCAGGCTGTTCACCGGCTGGTGCGGGTGCCAACGGTCGCCGACGAAGCTTTTGTCCAGGTGGATGTGGCCGTCAACCAGCCCGGGCAGCACCGCGAAGCCCTGCAGGTCGACGCTTTCTGCCCCATCGGCGGGCCGGGCATCGCCATTGAGCCCGCTGATGCGGCCATCACGGATATGGAAATGCAGCGGTGCGCCGTTGCGGTCGACGCCGCCGTGGATGAACTGCAGGGTCATCGGAAACTCCCGGAAAGCCAAGTCATGGCGCCATCCTGCGCGCCGGCACCGCCATCGGCCAACGAAATATCTGGATGCCACACATTCATCAGAACGATGAATGCCGCCGCGACCACCGGTCGCAGCCACGCCGTGCACACGCCTGAACGGGTACCATAGGCACCTGTTTCCGCTGTGATGCCGCATGGGCCCGTCCGACCGCCACGATCGTCTCCGCCGCTGGCAGGCCGCGTCCCTGCTGGCTGCTGCCCCGATCGCCAGCCTGTCCGCCACTGATGCCGCCGCCACCGCGCCGCTGCAGGCGCCGCCTGGGCAACAGCGCATCGCCCCGGCGGCGCTGGTCGAGCGGCTGCACCAGCGCGTGCTGTCCGGTCAGAGTGCCACCGCCACCCTGGAACACTGGTGCGCCGAGCACGGCCTGGCCGAACAGGCACGGGTACGCGCGGTGCGCGTGCACGGCCAGGACAAGCCGGCGCCGGCCGACGTGCTGCAGGCATTGGGCGCGAAACCCGGCACCGACCTGCGCTATCGCCGTGTACAGCTGGTCTGCGGCAGCCGCGTGTTGTCCGAGGCCGACAACTGGTACCTGCCCGGCCATCTCAGTCCGGCCATGAACCAGGTGCTGGACAGCACCGACGAACCCTTCGGCCGCGTGGTCGGTCCGCTCGGCTTCCAGCGCCAGACGCTGGCCGACCAGACGTTCTGGCCGCCGCGTGGCGACGGCGACCATGGCGTGATCCTGGAAGTGCGCGCCCTGCTGCGCGACCGCCAGCAGCAGCCCTTCAGCTACGTCATCGAGTCGTACCTGCAGCAGGCGCTGCCCTAGGCGCCGAGCGGGCGCAGCAGAACCGCACATCGAGACAACTGAAGGCCCGGCAGTGCCGGGCCTTCTGCTTGCGTGCCGGATCAGCGGAACCGGTAGTCCAGCTGCAGCCAGTACTGGCGGCCATACGGGTCATAGTTGCCGACCGGATAGAACGGCCAGCCACCTCCGTTCCTGTCCGCCGGCGGGCGGCTGTCACGCAGGTTGTTGACGATCACACCCACCGACAGATTCTCGCCGAACTGGCGGAACACGCTGGCGTTGTAGGTCATGTACGGCGCGATGCGGCCACTGCCATCGGTCTTCGGCAGCGAACCGAAGCGGTTGCCATACAGCGTGGTGGTCCAGTCACCCTGGTTCCAGGTGATGCTGCCGTTGGCCTTGCTGCGCCACTGGTAGTCATCCAGCGAATTGCGGATGTCACGCTCCGGATCATCGGAGAACTGGCGGTACGTGTGCTCCAGCACCACGGTATAGGCCAGGCGCGTGGTGAAGCGGCCATAGCGGCCGGCATCGAAGCGCCAGTTGCCCTTCAGGTCCAGGCCACGCACCGATTCGGAGGCCGCGTTGATCGGGTTGATCAGCACGCGGGTCACCTGGTCCGGCTGCACCGTGGCAGTGGACGGATTGCGGATCACCCGCGACAGCGCGTCCTGGCACAATGGCGAACCGATGTCGCGTGCTTCGCCGCCCAGCGTGCGGCCCAGGCGGCAATCGGCCTCGTCACGCAGGATGCGGCTGGTGTCGAGGCTGGTCACCTCGTTGTCGATGCGGATGTCGTAGTAGTCGGCACTGAAATCCAGCCCGGACAGCGGCGACCAGACCACGCCGAAACCATAGGACTTCGCGGTTTCCGGCTGCAGCTGCGCGTTGGCACGGTTGCTGTAGTCGATCGACAGGCCGTTGTAGTCGCAGTTGTCGTACGACTGGCCTGCGGTGCGGCAGCGCCAGTAGTCGGTCATGCCCGGGTTGTAGCCGCGGGTCTCGGTGGCGAACACGTAGTTCATGTCCGGCGCACGGAAGCTGGTCGCAGCAGAGCCGCGGATCAACAGGCTCTCGATCGGGCGGAACTCGACGCCGAAGCTCCAGGTCGCCTTGCCGATGTGCTCGCCGCCGGCGCGGTACTGGTCGTAGCGGCCGGCCAGCGTGGTGGTCAGCGATTGCAGCAGCGGCAACTGCAGCTCCACGCCGGCTGCATAGCGGTCACGATCACCGCCGGCACCGATACCGGCGCTGGTATTCCAGAACTCGCCGGTGCCCAGCCGCGGGTCCGGGCGGTTGCGGTAGCCCTGGCTGCCGGCCTCGACCACCGCCGCCAGCGCAGCGTCACCGCCCGGCAGTGCGAACAGGCGGCCGTTGACGCTGGCGCTGAAGGCCTGCAGCCATGCCGCGTTGCGGCTTTCCTGGTAGCCGGACAGGCGGCCGTATTCCTGTGGCGTCAGCGGCTGGAACAGCCGCGACGGATCCGGCGCGTAGACCTCCACGCCGTTGCGCACGCCCCGTTGCGGGCCGAGCAGGTACTCGTTGATGCCGGCCAGCAGCACCGGGCGCCGGGTGCGGTTCTCGTAGCGGGACCGGCTGTAGACCGCTTCATAATCCCAGCCGCTGTCGCCGATCTGGCCGCGCGCGCCCACGTTGAACGACCACGAGTTCTCCAGGAACCGGTTGGCGTTGCGCGGCAGGCCACCGATCTCTTCCGGCGCGAACCGGCGGTACCAGCTCTCCAGGTTGCCGGTGTTCTGGTTGTAGAAGTAGTTGCGCGATGACGTCCAGGTCGGGGCGCGGGTATTGTTGCTGATGCGCGCGCTGCCCACCGCCAGGTCGGCGAACAGGTCGGTGTGCTCGTCCAGATGGAAGGTCAACAGGCCATAGCCATTGAGGTTGCGCTTCTCGGTCTGCACGGTCCAGTAGCTGGCCGCTGCCTCGTTGCTGCCGCAGTACCACCCTTGGCGCGGGTTGTTGGCACGGAACACGCTGCCGCCGTAGATGCCGGACGCCCCGTCGCAGCCATTGGCGCCCGGATCGATGTTGCGCCCGGTAGCCGCGTTGCGCCGATAGGCAATCGCCGTTGCCTGCGGTGCCTTGCCGGCCGGATCATCGTCCAGTGAATCCATGAAGTCGCGCTGGCGTGCGTGGATCGCCTTGCGCACATCGAACTCGAAACCAAACAGGCCGTCCCAGCGTTCGCCGGACGTGCCGCCGACCACCTGCACACGCTGGTTGTCGCCGCCGCCCTGCTGGGTGCCACCGGCGCGCACGTTCACGTCGACGCCCTCGAAACGGTCCTTGAGGATGATGTTGACCACACCGGCAATGGCGTCGGAGCCATACACCGCCGACGCGCCCGCTGCCAGCACCTCGATGCGCTCGATCAGCGCGCTCGGGATGTTGGCCAGGTTGACCACGTTCACCGAGCCCTCGTAGGCCAGCGGGTAATCGGCCTGGCGGCGGCCGTTGACCAGCACCAGCGTGCGGTTCGGGCCCAGCCCGCGCAGGTTGATGGTGTTGGCGGCCGGCGTGAACGTATTGCCGAAGTCCTCGCCCTGCACGTTGCCGGTGTTCTCGGTCAGTGCACTCAGGGCGTCGAAGGCGTTGCGGTAACCCTGCGCGTCGATCTGCTCACGGCTGATCACCGTCACCGGCGATGGCCCCTCGACACTGGCACGTGGAATGCGCGAGCCGGTGACCTTCACTTCCTGCAGTGTGGTGGGAGCGCTTTCCTGCGCGAAGGCCGGCAGCGGGACCAGCATCAGGGACGACAGCGCGAGCACCAGCGGACGCGGGCGCATCGCCTTGGGGGAGGCGGACATGGGCTTCCTGGGGGGAGTGGGCGGCAGTACGGGGCCAGTGCCTGTGCGGCACATAACGATCCCGTAACGAAAGTGTCCTGAATGGGTGGTTTCAACGGAAATGACCAGCCCTGATGGCGTTATGCCTGAACTGAATCAGACCCATTCCCGGCACCGCCACGTTTTTTGCAATGAATTGCATGGCCTGGCGCCTCCGCGATGCGCATCGTGCCGGGATGACCAACAGCGCCCCTTCCACCCCCTTCGCTTCGCTACGCCCCGTCCTGCGCCGCCACTTGCTGCACCTCCAGGCCACGCCCATCACCCTGCGTTCGTTCCAGCGCACCGACCTGCCACGCTGGCGCGCCTTCGACGACCGTCGCCAGCGCGGCCAGCGGCATCCCCATGGCATTGATGAAGAGGCGCGGTTCCTCGCCAGCGTCTATCGTTCACGCCTCCAGGAAGACAACGACCTGCTGGTGCTGGGCGTGTTCGACGACGCACAGGGCGTCCTGCACGACCAGCTGCATATCCGCCTGCAGTCGCTGCATTCGCGCTGCGCCGAGCTGCAATCGCTGCAGCACCGGCACGCCCATCCGCAGGCGGCACTGAGGGCGCTGTGCCCGTTCCTGTTCGACGATGTCGGCCTGCACCGCGTTTTCGTGCTGCTGCCACCAGGCTGCACCACCCCGTTTGCGCAGGCGCTGCAGGCCCATGGATTCATCCGCGAGGGGATCCTGCGCGACTACCATCTGGACGCACAGGGATGGCATGACCGCCAGTTGCTGGCGCTTACAGCGCCGGCCTGGCGCAGCTGCCAGCAGCGGATCGGCTAACGCACCCGTTCCAGTGCCGCACCGGCACCGGTCAGTGCCGTGCAGGCGTGGTCCTGCAGTTCCTCCCCGCTGGCATCGTTGCCGCTGGCGGCATCCACGCGGGTGGCCAGCAGGATGAAGCCGGGGACACCCTGCACGTCATCGCGTCCGGCCACCACCAGGCTCCACTGGCCCACGTCGCCCACCCCGCTCAGGCCGTAGGCCAGCAGGTTGAGCGGATTGGCGGTGAGCGCTGCACCCGGCAGCAGATAGGCCTGGTACTGATGCCCGCGCAGTGGTACCGGCAACGGTGACCAGCGCGGACCAAGCGCACCGGCATGTGCATCCAGCGCCTGCAGCACATCCGCGCGCAGGCAGTCGACATGGATATGCAGCTGGTGCTGCGAGCGGCCATGCGGCGAATTCAGCGCCAGGCTGGCCACGTTGCGCGGCAACGGCTGGCCCAGGGCCTGTTCGGTATGCCCGCGCGCCTGCCAGGCGGCCGCGAAATAGTTGGGCGCCCCACGCTGGTACAGGCCGTGGCTCTCGATGCCACTGACCTTGTCCAGCGGCATCAGCAGGAACTGGTAGTCGCCGTGCGCATCCTTGACCAGCACGTCGCGGCGGTCGGCGCCCGTGTCCACCCGCAGGCAGCTGCCCCGCGGGCCTCCTGCCGCCTTGCAGTCACGCTCGATCAGGCGCCACAGCGCATCGGAAGTGGCCGGCGGCGGAGGCGGCGCGCTGGCGCAGGCGGACAATAGCAGCAGGGACGACAGCAGCAAGGGGCGCAGGAACACGGCAGCGACTCACGGAACAGGCACGGCAGACGGCGCCGCGCTGCATTCTAGCCAGTGCCGTGCTGCAATCAGTAAGTGCCGAACGGCACTTCAACCACGAACGGGGCCCCGCCGTCGCCGCCCTGCAGGGTGTAGCGGTCCAGCGCACCATCGTCATCGGCGTGCGGCTGGCGCTGGAAATGCAGGGAATATCGGTTTTCGCCCAGCAGGACGGCACTGCCGTCGGCCTCCAGGGCGGCGCCTTCGGGAATCAGCAGCCCACCCAGGTCGCTGTAGGCGCCCGGCACATCGGTGAAGCCATAGTCGGCCAGTTCGTCCACCCGCTGCATCGCATAGACATGCGGCAGATAAGGACGCGCCGGGCTGCGGCCATTACTCAGGTCGGTCACCCAGGCCTGCGGCAGGTGGTACTGCTCGCGCAGCGCGGCCACGCCCAGCGACGGGCTGGCCACCTGCAGGCAGCACACCACGCGCTTGCCCTCACGGTCGACAACGGCGAATCGATCGCCACGGGTCGCAGCCTGCGGCAGCATCGCGAAGGCCAGGTTGCGCTGGGCCGGCGCGTAGCCGGCCTCGGTCTGCAGGTTGCGCCAGGCGCCGAACACCGGCGTTTCCGCAGCGGCGGCGGGCACCGGCTCGGCGGCGGTGGCGGCACACGCCACGCCCAGCACCGACACTGCCAGTACCGTCATCACCCTGCCCTTGTCGCGGAAACTGCCTGCCGTCATACCGTACCAACGCCTGCACCGGAATGGCCCGGCCTGCCCGCTGGCGCGCTGCCAGTCAACCCTCCCACTATGCAGTGACCACGCTTTGCCGGCAATGACCAGGACGCTGACGCCTTTCGCGCGCCTGGTGCTATCGTTCCCGCCATCTTCCCCTGCGCAGGAGCGCTCGCATGTCCGCCTTCCGTCTGTCCCTGTTGCTGCCGGCCTCTGCCCTGCTGCTGTCGGCCTGTGTCAGCACCCCAGGCCCGCAGGTCAAGGGCACCGGCCAGTGCGATGCCAGCCAGCTGGGCTGGGCGATCGGCCAGCCGGCCAATGAACCCAACATCCGCCGCCTGTCCAGCGAGAGCGGCGCCGGCCTGGTCAACCCGATCGGCCCCAACACCATCACCACCCGGGACATCCGCCACGACCGCCTGCGCGTGTACGTGGACAAGGACAACATCATCACCGCCACCCGCTGCGAGTAAGCGCCCCGCAGTTTTTGTAGTGCCGAGCCCACGCTCGGCTCTACCGAAAAGGCGAGTCGGGCACGGCTTGACTCTACAGGGATCAGGGTTCGGTATACCCCGCACAATCCGGCAGTTCCTGGTCCGGGTGGAACACCCCATTGCTGAAGCGGAACAGGCGGGTATAGCTGCACGCCGGGTCCTGCTCGGTGCGCAGGTCCTTCTTCTTCAGCGGCCCCTTGGCCAGAGAATCCTCGAAGCGTGAGGCACCGGCCGGGAACCGCGTCGCCACCGTCTGGTAGCGCAGCACCGGCATGCCCCCGGCGGCCGTATCCAGCGCCAGCTTCGCAGAGAACCCATATTCGTCGTGGCAGGCGCCTGCGCGCTGCTTCATGTCCTGTTCGCTGAAGCAGGCGCGGATCATCGCGTTGCCCCGCCATGGCAGGGTCAGCACGTCATCGTCCACCTGGATGTCATCCTGCAGGTGACGCACGCGCGCCAGCTGCAGTGTGGACGCGTCGGCACCCCCACCGGAGTACATCGCGCTGGACTTGACGATGCCGCCCACCAGCACGTTCTGGCGGGCACGCTGCCGCGGGTCACTCACTGCCTCATCGCTGCCCACGCCAGGCGCCAGACGCACGATCCACGGCCACAGCGACAGCTCGCTTTCCTGTGGCACGTCGATGCTGACGTGGTAGACGTGCGCCTCGCTTTCGCCGGCCTCCCGTTCAGCGACTTCCAGCGTCGTCGGCCGATCGCCGTCCTCGGCCACCGGCTGCACACGCACGCACCAGGCACGATCGACAGTGCAGTACTGCATGCGTGCCTCGCCCTGCCCGCTCTGCTGCAGCACCTGCCCCAACGGCTCCATCACGTTGCCCGCAGCGTCACGCTGCTGCGGCAGGATCGAGCCCTGCGCCAGCGCCAGCATCGGGGCGGCCAGCAGTACGGCACACACGGTCGTGCGGGCAACGAGGGTGGGCATGGGCGGCTCCTGCGTATGGGATTCCGATGGTAACCGCTGCCCGGGCGGCGTCGAGCCTGCCCGACATCGCCTCTGCGGAGTCGCGCCAGGCTCGATTGCTCTTTCCTTCGTCAATGCCCACTGCAGTCGCAGCTGCCCCACCCCTTCGCCTTCGACGTCTGGCCGATACCGGGATTGAACGTATTGCTCGGGTCCAGCTGCTTGTAGAACCCGGCCAGCGCCGGCTTGGCCGGGTACAGGTGGCCGACGTTGTGCTCGGCCGGATACTCGGCGCCTCGCTGGTCCAGCAGCGCCCACATCGCGTGCTCGATCGCCATCGGGTCTTCGCCCTTGCGCGCGATGTAGTCCTGGTGGAACACATGGCACAGGAAGTGCCCGTAGTACAGCTTGTGCAGCAGCCGGCCATCGATATCGGCCGGCAACTGCTCGAACCAGTCGGCGTCATCACGGCGCAGGGCGATGTCCAGCGCCACGATGTCCTGCGCCTGGTCGCGGTGTACCTCGCGGTAGCGCACCGCGGCGCCGGCCACGGCGAAGCGATGCAGGAAGGCCTTGCGCCCTTCGTCCGCCGTGCAGTGGAAATAGCCGCCCTCGTTCGTGGCGAAGAAGCCGCGCAGCCAGGCCTCGGTGTCCGCTGCATCCTGCGCGGACACCTTCAGCAACAGGTGATGTTCGTAGCGCTGGCGGAACTCGCCCATGCGTTTGGGCAGGTGCGACGGCAACAGGCCGGTCAGCAGCTGCATCACCCGATCGGTCACCCCGCGCAGGCCCAGCCGCTCGAACCAGCCGTCGACCCGGCTCTTCAAGGCGAACGCGGCGGGCACGCGTGCGGTGCCGAGGCGATCGATCAGCAGGAAGCTGTCCTTGCCGTAGCGCTCGCCGATGTCATAGGCATCGCGGTGGATGTACTCACCGGCAATCGGCAGGCGCTCGAAGCCGGCCAACAGCTGGCGCCGGATCGCGGTGAGGCTGTCGGTGCGGTTGCTGCCGATATAGAAGACCTCGGCGGCCTCCTTTTCGAAGGTATCCAGGCGCACCGCGAACACCGCCAGCTTGCCGGCCGAACCTGCAGCTTCGAAGTGGCGGCTGGGATCGGCGTTGAAGCGCGCCGGCGTATCGGCATCGATCCGGCGCACTTCCTCGGCGTAGCGCGGATCGGAGGCGGCACGGCCGTCACCGTCACCCACGTCAGCGGCGCAGTAGTCGCCCGCCTGCAGGCGCTGCAGTATCTGCTCGGGCGTATCGCCCAGCGCGATGCCCAGATGGTTGACCAGCTGCAGCTGGCCCAGCGCATCGACCTGTGCATACAGTGCCAGCTCGGTGTAGGCCGGGCCGCGACGCACCAGCGCGCCACCGGAGTTGTTGCAGATGCCGCCCAGCACCGAGGCGCCGATGCAGGACGAGCCGATCACCGAATGCGGTTCGCGGCCCAGTGGCGCCAGCGTCTGCTCCAGCCGGTCCAGCGTCGCGCCGGGCAGGCACAGCACCTGCCGGCCCTCGTTCAACAGCTGGATCCCGGTCAGGCGCAGCGTGCTGACCAGCACGATCGGACGCCCATAGTCGTTGCCATCCGGGGTCGAGCCACCGGTCAGGCCGGTGTTGGCCCCCTGCAGGATGATCGCCGCCCCGCCCTGCACCGCTGCCTGCAGCACATGCCACAGTTCCAGCAAGGTACCCGGGCGTACCACCGCCAGCACCGGACCGTCGCCGAAGCGGTAGCCACGGCGGAAACGGCGGGTGGCCTTGTCACCGGTCAGTACATGGCGGCCGCCGACCGCATCGCGCAACTGCGCCAGCATGGCATCGTGGCCACTCACGGCAGGCTGGCCAGCGAATCGCGGCCGATGTCGGCGATGCGGTGCGCACCGGTCAGTGTCATCGCCACGCGCATCTCCTTTGCGATCAGGTCCAGCAGGTTGGCCACGCCGGCCTCGCCCTGCGCGGCCAGTGCATAGACGAAAGCACGGCCCAGCAGCACGGTGTCGGCACCCAGCGCCAGCATGCGCACCACGTCCAGGCCGGTACGGATGCCCGAATCGGCGAGAATTTTCAGATCGCCCTGCACCGCATCGGCAATCGCCGGCAGTGCGCGCGCGGTGGACAGCACGCCATCCAGCTGGCGGCCACCGTGGTTGGAGACCACAATGCCGTCGGCGCCGAACTTGACCGCGTCGCGTGCGTCATCCGGGTCGAGGATGCCCTTGATCACCATCGGGCCCTTCCAGAATTCGCGGATCCACTCCAGGTCCTTCCAGGAAATGGACGGATCGAAGTTGCTGCCCAGCCAGCCGATGTAATCCTCCAGCCCGGTCGGGTTGCCCCGGTAGGTGGAAATGTTGCCCAGGTCGTGCGGGCGGCCGGACAGACCGACGTCCCACGCCCAGCGCGGGTGGGTGATGGCCTGGCCGATGCGGCGCAGCGAGGCATTCGGTCCGCTCATGCCCGAGTGCGCGTCGCGGTAGCGCGCGCCCGGCACCGGCATGTCCACGGTGAACACCAGGGTGGTCACGCCCGCGGCCTGTGCCCGCTCCAGCGCGTTGCGCATGAAGCCACGATCGCGCAGCACGTACAGCTGGAACCACATCGGCCGCTGGATGGCCGGCGCCACTTCCTCGATCGGGCACACCGACACCGTGGACAGGGTGAACGGGATTCCGCGGCTGTCAGCGGCGCGCGCCGCCTGTACTTCACCGCGCCGTGCATACATGCCGGTCAGGCCGACCGGCGCCAGCGCCACCGGCATCGCCAGCGTTTCGCCGAACAGCTTGGTTTCCAGGCTCAGGTCGGACATGTTGCGCAGGATGCGCTGGCGCAGCGCGATGTCGGACAGGTCGGAAACGTTGCGCTTCAGCGTGTGCTCGGCATACGCGCCGCCATCGATGTAGTGGAACAGGAACGGCGGCAGCCGGCGTTCGGCCGCAGCACGGTAATCGGTGGAGGCGGAGATGATCATGGGGTCAACCGTGTGGGGAAGGTAGACGCGAGGCCCGCGCACGCCGGGCTTCGTTGTCATCGAGGGTGCGCAGCGTGGTATGCACGAACTCGAGGTGGGCGTGCGCGGCGGCGCGTGCGCGTTCGGGGTCGCCGGCCAGCACCGCGTCCATCATCTCGCGGTGCTGGTCGGACAGCGGCGAGAAGGTCCTCGCCGAGGTGTAGAGCTTTTCACGGCTCTGCGAGATGTTGGTCTGCAGCAGGTCGAACAGGCCGCGCATCACCTGCAGCAGCACCAGGTTGTGCGAGGCCTCGGCGATGGACAGGTGGAAGGCCGCGTCGGCCTCGGCCTCGCCGGTGGGATCGTCCTTGCCGTGCGCGTCCATCATGGTCTGGAAGGCCTGGGCGATACGCGTGCGATCCTCATCGGTGGCGCGCAGCGCCGCATGCCAGGCGGTGGCACCTTCCAGTGCGTGGCGGATCTCCAGCACGTCGAAGCGGTATTCGGGGTCGCCCTGGAACAGCGGCAGGTAGGGCGCCAGCGGTTCATCCAGCGCCTGCCGCGCGCGCGCCGCGGGTTCGGCCACGTAGGTGCCGCCACCAACCCGTGCAGTCAGCAGCCCCTGGCTGGACAGCTGCGCGATGGCCTCGCGCAGCGCCGTGCGCGAGACCCCCAACTGCACTGCCAGGGTGCGCTCGGCCGGCAGCCGGTCACCCGGCTGCAGCCGCTGTTCCTGCACCAGGCCGCGCAGCTGCGCGGCCACCTTGTCCGAAATACGTTGCGTGCTCATGGCGCCATTGTGGCCTGAAGCGCGCAACAGAGGGTCAGACCGCGCGGCATGGCTCAGGGAATCATCCAGGTCAGCCAGTAGGCCTGCGCCAGCGTGATCAGGCCGACCATCGTGGTGAAGATCAGGCTGTGCTTGACGGTGAAGCGGAACAGGTCCGATTCCTTGCCGGCCAGGCCGACCGCGGCGCAGGCAATGGCGATCGACTGCGGTGAGATCATCTTGCCAGTAACGCCACCGGTGGTATTGGCCGCCACCAGCAGCACGTCGGACACCCCGATCTGCTGCGCGGTGGTGGCCTGCAGCGCCGAGAACAAGGCGTTGGACGAGGTGTCCGAGCCGGTCAGGAACACGCCCAGCCAGCCCAGGAACGGCGAGAAGAACGGGAACGCGTCGCCGGTGTGCGCCAGTGCCAGCGCCAGCGTCGCCGACAGGCCCGAATAGTTGGCGATGAAGGCAAAGGCGAGCACCATGCCGATCGAGTAGATCGGCATGCGCAGCTCACGCACGGTTTCGCCGAAGGTCTGCAACGCCGAACGGGCCGGCATGCGAAGCGCGATGATGGCGATCACCGCGGCGAGGATGATCGAGGTACCGGTGGCCGAGAACCAGTCGAATTTATAGACCGCCTCATAGCTGAGCGGCGCGTCCACGATCGGCGGCATCTTCTGCACCATCTGGTCCAGGCCCGGCACCGGGAGCTTCAGCACCCAGCTTTCCAGCGGGCCACCTGCCGCGAACAGCGACTTGAACGGCTTGATGCTCCACAGCGTGACCATCGCGGTAAGGATCAGGAACGGCGACCATGCCTTGGCGATCTGGCCGACGCTGTAGCGCGGTGCCTCCAGTGCCTGTGCCGCCGCCTCGGCGCTGGTTTCGGTGTCGAAGCGGAAGATCCGCACCGGCTTCCAGCGGCGCAGGAACAGGGTCAGGCAGACCAGTGATGCCAGCGACGCAGTGATGTCCGGCAGCTCCGGACCGATGAAGTTGGAGGTCAGGTACTGCGCGATGGCGAAGGAGCCGCCGGCCACCAGCACCGCCGGCCAGGTTTCCTTGATGCCGCGCCAGCCATCCATGATCGCCATGATCCAGAACAGCACGATGAGGGTCAGGAACGGCAGCTGGCGGCCGGCCATCTGGCCGATCTCGAACGCGTCCAGGCCGGTAACCTGCCCGGCCACGATGATCGGAATGCCCATCGCACCGAACGCCACCGGCGCGGTGTTGACGATCAGGCACAGGCCGGCGGCATACAGCGGCTTGAAGCCCAACCCGACCAGCAGCGCCGCGGTAATCGCCACCGGCGCACCGAAACCGGCCGCGCCCTCCAGGAAGGCACCGAAGGCGAAACCAACCATCAGCATCTGCAGGCGCTGGTCTTCGGTGACCGACAGGATCGATGCGCGGATGATGTCGAACTGACCGGTCTTGACCGAGACTTTGTAGAGGAACACCGCGCCGATGATGATCCAGGCGATCGGCCACAGGCCGTAGACGAAGCCGAAGCCGGCCGCGCCCAGCGCCTGGCTCAACGGCATGCGGTAGAACAGCAGGGCCACGCCCAGCGCGATGGCCACGGTAATCGTGCCGGCGAGCCAGCCCTTCATGCGCAGCACGGCCAGGGCAACGAAGAAGAACGCGATCGGCAACAGCGCGATCAGGCTGGACAACCACAGGTTGCCGGCGGGGTCGTACAGGTGTTGCCAGGGCTGCATGAAGGCTCTCGACTGGGGCGGGATGTGCTCCACCGCAGGCGGTGGGTCGCCGTGGTCGATACTTATTGGTCGTACCAATAATCGGAATCATCGAACCACGTGGAGCGGATTTAACCGCCGCTCCGGCGAAGCGCCTATTAGACCATAGGGCTAGTTGCCATATTGGTCCGACCATTATGCATGGCAGTGGTAGTGCCGGTCGCTGCCCGGCAACTCCGCACTTCCTACGAGATCCGCTTCTCCAGCCGCCGCATCACTGCCAGCACCAGCACGCACAGCACGCTCACCCCGATCGCAATCATGTATTTGCCGATACCCACGGCGATGCCGATGGCCGCCGCCATGATCAGCGAGCTTGCGGTGGTCAATCCGCTGACCTGGTCCTCGCGTGAACCGCGCAGGATGGTGCCGGCGGCCACGAAGCCCACGCAGGCCACCACCGCTTCGATCAGGCGTACCGGATCGACCTGCAGCAGATCGCGGTAACGCTCCTGCTGGAAATGTTCGGCCACCGAGTCGCCGAGGCCGACGATCAGCGCAGCCGCTCCGGCGATCAGCATGTGCGTGCGCAGGCCGGCAGCATGCTTGCCCATTTCGCGCTCGACGCCGAGCACGCCGCCAAACAACATCGCTGCGGCTACGCGCAGCAGGATCGAGACATCCTGGGTGAGTTCCATGGGCAGGCTCCGGGATTTTCCCGGAGCGTTGCGTGCACGGCGTGGGACGGGGGTGAAGGTGGCACCACGGTCCGTTCACCCGGTAGCGCCGGGCCATGCCCGGCGCCATCGGCAATCAGCGCATCACTGCGCCAGATAACCACCATCGATCGCGTAGTAGGTGCCGGTCGCGAAAGAGGCGTCGTCGCTCGCCAGCCAGGCCACCAATGCCGCCACTTCCTCGGCCGTGCCCAGCCGCTTCAGCGCATGCCGCCCTTCCAGCGTCGCGCGCACCTTCGGGTCCATTTTCTCCAGCAGTGGCGTGCTGATGAAGCCCGGGCCCACTGCGTTGACCCGGATGCCATCTGCAGCATGTTCCCAGGCAGCGGTCTGGGTCAGCCCGACCACGCCGTGCTTGGCCGCCACGTACGCAGTGGAACCGGCATAGCCCACCTGGCCCAGGATCGAGGCCATGTTGATGATGCTGCCGCCTGTTCCGGCCGCCTTCATCGCCTGGATCTGCGCACGCTGGCACAGGAACACGCTGGTCAGGTTGACATCGATCACGCGCTGCCAACCCTCGATTGGATAGTCACCGCTGCTGGCCGCCGGGCCACTGATACCAGCGTTGTTGACCGCGATATGCACACCGCCCAGTTCTTTCACCGTGCGCTGCACCGCTGCCTCCACCGCCACGTCGTCGGTCACGTCCAGCGCGATGCCGATGGCCTGTGCACCGGTGCGGTGCAACTGCGCCACGGTGACATCCACCGCATCCTGCTTGAGGTCCCAGACCGAAATACGGGCACCGGACGCGGCCAGCGTCTGCGCCACGGCCAGGCCGATGCCCGACACGCCGCCGGTCACGATCGCGGTCTTGCCGGTCAACTGGTAATCAATCATCTGCATTCTCCATCGGTGGGGTATCGATGCGGCGCGTGGCCGCCAATCAATCACCTTACGCCGGCCGCTGTGACGAGCTGGCCCACGGCCTGTCCGCGGAGGATCGTTCCAGCAATGAAACCTCAACCGAAGTTTATGTATGGAATTCCGTACGGATATATCGCCAAAACGCTGGCGTATGTTCCGCACCCCCGTCAACTTGGCCGTAATGACCAATCGGTTTGACCGTATTCAAATGCCATGCGAATGATTCGCAGCGACAATGGGAAACGTTTCCAGTTTCTTCGACACATTCCTTCCCACCTGGCGCGTTACCGGCCTCCCAGGCTGCCCGTTACACGGCAGCGCATGGGCCCATGGCCGCCAGCGCCTCCCTCCTGTACATGCCGAGCGATGTCCCGATACTTCACCTTTGCCGATTACCGCCGCTTCGGCCACCGCCACGGCTTCGACTACCGCGCCGATCCGGAACACCTGCGCGACGACCAGTGGGCCGGCTGCGGCGAAGTCAACGAGCAGTTCATGCGCGGTGGCATGAGCCTGATCGCCTCCGACGTGCATAACCGGTTCCCCTATGTGGCCACCGCGCAGCAGCGTCCCGGGCTCGCCATCCGCGTGATGCTGCAGGGCCAGGTCGACGTGCGCGTCCCGCGGCGCGGAGGATTCACGTTGCGCGCCGGCACCGCGATGACCGCCCATCATCGCGACCAGATCGAGATGACCGGCGCGCATCCCGGCGAAACCCGCCTGCGCGGGGTCAGCGTGATCGTGCCAAGTGGAATCGAGGCGGATGTCTTCCAGATGCCACAGCTGGAAAACGCGCTTGACACGCACCTGGAATGCCGCCACTGGGCCATTCCCCACGCCATGCTGCCGGTGCTGGGCCAGTTGTTCGACAGCCCATGGCAGGACGGCATCGACGCCTTGTGGCGCGAAGGCGTCGCGCTGCAGTTGCTGGCCCTCGGCCTGCAGGCCGAAGATCTGCAGACCGACCAGGTGCGCGCGCTGCGCGCCGGCCAGCGCGAGCGCCTGGAACGGGTGCGCAGCTACCTGCATGACGACCCCAGCCATGCGCACAGCCTGGTCGAGCTGGCCCAGCTGGCCTGCATGAGTCCCAGCTCATTGCGCCGCCATTTTGCCCAGCAGTATGGAAGCTCCGTATTCGACTACCTGCACGAGCAGCGCATGCGCCATGCCGAACAGGGCCTGCGCGAGGATGGCTGGACGGTTGAACAGGCCGCCGCCGCCAGCGGTTACCGCCATCCCAGCAATTTCGCAGCCGCGTTCCGCAAGCGCTTCGGCCTGGTCCCCAGCCGCTGGCGCACCGGTCCTTCGAAGGTCGGCTGAAAGCCCCTGTTGCGGTAGGTGCCGACCTTGGTCGACACGCTTCATACCGATGCGGATGCCGGCCAGCGGCCGGCACCACCACCCGCTCCGCCTCAGTACACCGGCAGATCGATGTAGCTGGCCTGTGCCGCGCTGTGCCAGACCCGCTGGGTGGCCTTCTGGTAGTCACCCGGCTTGGCCAGGTAGACGTTCGGCACGTAGGTCTGCGGATTGCGGTCGTACAGCGGGAACAGGCTGGACTGCACCTGCACCATCACCCGGTGCCCCTTCTGGAAGGTGTGGTTGGCATTGGGCAGGTCGAAGCGGTACGGCAGCACTTCGTTGGCAGCCAGCGGTTTCGGATCGCTGAAGCTCTCGCGATAGCGGCCACGGAAGATCGCCAGCGACACCGGCAATTCATAGCCACCCATTTCCGGCGTCGACGCTTCCTGGTCCGGATACACGTCGATCAGCTTCACCACCCAGTCGCTGTCGGTGCCACTGGTCGACGCCTGCAGATGCACCACCGGTGCGCCGCCGATGCGCAGCGGCGCGGTCAGCGGTTCGGTGATGAAGGTCAGCACGTCCGGGCGGCCATCGACGAAGCGCTGGTCCTTGACCAGCCAGGTGGTCCACATGTCGCGGTCGCCGAAGCGGACCGGGCGCGGCACGAACGGCACCGGCTTGGCCGGGTCGGACACATATTCCTCGAAATCACCCTCGCCCGCCGCCGGCGCCTGGAACGCCAGCTTGCCGCCGGCCCGCAGGTACAGCGGCTTGCTGCTGGCGGCACAGCCCTTGTCGCAACTGCGCGGCCAGCCCTTGAGGCGATCCCAGTGGTTTTCACCGGTGTTGTAGATCAGCACCGGCGGCGTGTCCGCCTTCGGCGCACCGTCCACCAGGTACTGGTCGAAGAACGGCTTGAGCACATCGCGACGGAACTGCAGCGCGGTATCGCCATCGAACTTCA
The DNA here is from genome assembly GCF_056481725.1 of Stenotrophomonas sp. 85239_Sma. Classification (NCBI taxonomy): domain Bacteria; kingdom Pseudomonadati; phylum Pseudomonadota; class Gammaproteobacteria; order Lysobacterales; family Lysobacteraceae; genus Stenotrophomonas; species Stenotrophomonas sp. 85239_Sma. The sequence goes on from NZ_CM151163.1 coordinate 2,716,464, forward strand.
GCGCACCCAGCTCGCTGCCGCTGTAGTTCACCTGGCTGTGCCGCCACGGGCCCATCACCAGGTAGTTGCGGTTGTTGCCGCTGTCGCGCCCTTCCATCGCCTGGTAGGCGTGGTTGGCACCCCACATGTCTTCCTGGTCCCACAGGCCCTGCAGCCACATGGTCGGCACCTTCAATGGTGTCTTTGCCATCACCGCGTCCAGCGCCTGGTCCTGCCAGAAGCCGTCATAGGCCGGGTGCTCGACCAGCTTCTTCCACCAGGTCAGCTGGTCCACGCCGGTGAAGCGCGCGTAGTCGCCGGCCGAACCGATGCGCAGGAAGGTGCTGTAGTCGTCGTAGCCGAGGCTGGGCAGCGGCGTGCCCTTGCCGCGCTTCTCGGTCTGCATCGCGAAATAGTTGAAATTGACCTGGCGGAACGCACCGTAATTGAGCCAGTCGTCGCCCATCCAGCCATCGACCATCGGGCTCTGCGGCGCGGCCACCTTCAGCGCCGGGTGCGGGTCGGTCAGCGCCATCACCACGGTGAACCCCTCGTACGACGAGCCGAGCATGCCCACCTTGCCGTTGCTCTCCGGCACGTTCTTCACCAGCCAATCGATGGTGTCCCAGGCGTCGGTCGAATGGTCGACTTTGGTGCTGTTCAACGGCCCGCGCAGCGGCCGGGTCATCACGTAATCGCCTTCGGAGCCGTACTTGCCACGGATATCCTGGAACACACGGATGTAGCCGCCGTCGACGAACACCTCGTCGCCCTGCGGCAGCAGGTCGCGCATGCGTGGCGAATCACTGCGGTTGGCGCGGCCAGCGGCATCGTAGGGCGTGCGGGTCAGCAGGATCGGCGCGTTGTGGGCACCCTTGGGCACCACGATCACCGTATACAGCCTGGTGCCATCACGCATCGGCACCATCACCACGCGCTTGTCGTAGTCGCGGCCGACATCGGGGGCAACGAAGGGTTTGCCGCTGATGTCCGGGGTCATCGGCGGGGTATCGGCAGCCAGCACGGTGCTGGACAGGCAAAGGGCGATGGCTACAGCAACGGCACGCACACGCATGGAGACCCCTCCCGGCAGGAAAGCCTCAAGCCTACTCCTGCCCTGTGCCGTGAAGTGTGGGCGGGCTTTGCATTCTGCGGTGAATGCAGGCAGGACTGATGGCACATGTGCCTCCGGTGCCGCTGCGCTCGCCGGCACTATCGGTCAGGCTGCCGCCACCTCATGCAGCGCCAGCCAGCGCCAGCGCCCCTGCTCCTGCCCCAGTACCGCCAGCGACTCCCGCCATGCGGGTGCGCCACTCTCGATCGAATGCCCTTCGCGATAGCGCAGTACCGCCAGCGGTGAAGGCGCTTCCACCGCCTGCACGGCTTCGATGGAAATCTGCAGCCCTGGACGCGCGCCATGGCCGCCCGCGAACAGCGCCTGCACGGCATTCCGGTCCAGCCTGCGACCGGCGATGCCGACCATGCTGAAGTCCGCGCAGAAATGCGCCATCAGGTCCTCCAGCGCGTCGGTGCCGACGTCGGCACGGAACCAGGCCTGCAGTTTGTCGTGCAGGTGGTGGACTTCATGTTCTGCGGTGGTATCCATCAGGCATTCTCGGGTTGCGGAAAGGAAAGCTGTTGCGGCCGGCGCAACAGCGCCAGAGGCAGCAGGGTCAGTACGGCGGCCAGCCCCAGCGCTACGCGGGTGGCGTGGGCCGGCAGCCATTGCATGGCCAATGCCAGCAGCAGCGCGATGGCCGCGGTGCCCAGGCAGAAGCTGAGTTGGCGGTTGAGATTCCAGAGTGCGCTGGCATCGCCCAATGCGTCGCCCTCGACCCCATGGAAGGCCAGCGTCTGCGCGGTGCTGCTGCACAGGCTGCCGCCGGCGCCCATCAGTGCGAACAACAGCCCGGCCAACGCGAACGCCGGCTGCGGCAGCAGCGCCATCAGCAGCAGGCCGCTGGCCTGCAGGAGCATGCCGGCGCGCAGTACCGTGGCCGGACCGAAGCGGACCAGCAGGCGCTTGCTGGCTGTGATCGCAATGGCCGAGGCCAGCGCCCACGGCAGCATCAACGCGCCGATGCGTGCAGCGCTGTAACCGGCCTGGTGCAGCTGCAGCGTGCTGACCAGCTGGCTGCCGATGAACACACCGGGTACGGCCAGATAGACCAGCATCGCCAGGCGCAGCCCGCGATGGGACAGCAGCGACCAGCGCAGCAGGGGCTGCGCCTGCCGGCGTGCATGCCGCAGGTGGGCCGCCGCCAACAGCAGTGCAATCAACAGCAGTACGACACCGGCTGACCGATGGCCGGGTTCGCCCAGCCAGGTAAGCGCCAACAGCAGCGCGCCCAGCGCCATCATCGCGGTGGACAGCGCATAGGACTGCAGGCGTGGCGCACTACGCGCGCCGTCGGCCGGCGTCCACGCCAGTACCAGCCCAATCGCCGCCACCGCCAGCGGCAGGCTGGCCCAGAGCACACCGCGCCAGGACAACCACTGCACCAGCAGCCCACCGAGCGCGGGCGCCAGTGCCGGCACCAGCAACGCCACCAGCAGGATGCGGCGGGTCAGCGCGCCACGCTGGTCGGGCGTGCAGTGCCGGTACGCTGCCGCCTGTGCCACCGGAATCAGCAGGCCACCGGCCAGGCCCTGCAGCAGCCGCCAACCCAGCAGCCAGCCGATACCCGGTGCAGCGCCCGCCAGTGCAGCGGCGCTCGCGAACAGCAGCAGCGCCATCAGCAGCAGACGGCGCTCACCACAGCGCGCGGCCAGCCAGGGCGCCAGCGGAATCACCACGCTCAGGCCCAGCATGTAGGCGGTGCCCACCCAGGCCAGGGCGCCGACGTCGGCGCGCAGTTCCGCCGCCAACGCCGGATAGGCCACCGTGGCGATGAACATGTTGACCAGATCCAGGGCGAACACCAGCAGGAAGATCGCCTCGTGGCGCAGGCGGGGGGACGGCATCGGCGGCGCTCCAGCGGGGAAGCGGCCAGCATGCCGTGCGGGCTTTGTTGGAAAAACACGACGACAGCTGCAACACTGTCAAATCTGTTTTGACAATGAATGCCCATGGTCAGCCTCGATCGCTTCGATATCTTCCGTGCCGTGGTCGAGGCGGGCAGCCTGACCGCAGCGGCCGATCGCCTCGGCCTGAGCCGTGCGGTGGTCAGCTTCAACCTGAAGCGGCTGGAGCAGGAGCTGGGTGTGACCCTGCTGCTGCGCAGTACCCGCCACCTGGCCCTGACCGACGCTGGCGAGCAGTTCCTGCAGCACTGCGTGCAGGCGCTGGATGCCGCACAGGCGGCGATCGATGCCGCACGCCGCGACCAGCACCAACTGCAGGGTGTGTTGCGCCTCACCACCACCCCGGAGTACGCGCAGCTGCGCCTGATTCCCGCACTGGAAGCCTTCCGTGCGCGGCATCCGGCCCTGCAGCTGCACCTGTCGACCTCACCGGCGCCGGCCGACCTGATTCCCGAACGTTTCGACCTGGCGATCCGCCTCGGCCGTCTGCCCGATTCGGGCCTGCATGCCAGTGAACTGGAACGGCATCCACTGTGCGCGGTGGCGGCTCCGTCCCTGCTGGCACGCCTGCCCTCTGCCGATGCTGCCGATGACCCCGTGCAGCTGGGCACCCTGCCCCGCCTGGGCTACCCGCGCCTTGCCGATGTGCCGGTGATTGCACCTGACGGCAGCGACGCGCTGTTTGCCACCAACCCGGGCAATGCAGTGGTGCGCGTGGATGGCGCCAGCAGCCTGCGCGCCTTTGCCATGGCCGGCGCCGGGGTCACCGTGCTGCCACGCTGGCTGATCGAGGACGACCTGGCCCAGGATCGCCTGTGCCCGGTGCTGCGTCAGCACCGCTTCCCACAACAGCGCGTGTACGCGGTCTACCCGCACAGCACGCAGCCCTCACCGAAGGTGCGGCAGCTGATCGACTTCCTGCGCGGGTGGTTCGTCACCTGAAAAGGGGACGGAGGGGATTAAGTCGTTTATGCATAAACGACTTAATCCCCTCCGTCCCCTTTTTTGCACGGCCCCTTGCGGGGCCATGCCTTCAGGCATCAGCGCAGCACCTGCTCCACCAGCTGCACGTCCACTGTCTGCAGCGGCTCGGCGGCGTTGCGCGACAGCTGCACCTGGTAGGTGCCACCGTCGATCTTCCACTGGCGGGCCTGCGCATCGTAGTGGGCCAGGGTCTTCGGCTCGGCTTCGATGCGGATGCGGCGCTGTTCGCCCGGCTGCAGGGTCACCTTGTCGTAGCCGATCAGGCGGATCGGCGTGGTGCTGCCGGCCGGCAGTTTCAGGTACAGCTGGGCGACGTCGGCACCGGCGCGCTTGCCGGTGTTGCGGATGTCGACGCTGGCAACCAGGCGCGAGCCTTCCACGCTCACCTTCAGATTTTCATAGGCGAACGAGGTGTAGGACAGGCCATGGCCGAAGGCGAAGGTCGGGGCCAGGCCCTTGGCCGCCATCCACTTGTAGCCGACGTTGGCGCCTTCGATATCGAAATCGAATACATCACCGAACGGCTTGGCCGGCTTGAAGCCGAGGCCATCGATGTGCGGGCGCGGCAGCTGCGATTCGTCCACCACCCAGGTCACCGGCAGGCGGCCGGACGGATTGGCCTGGCCGGTCAGCAGCGCGGCAATGCCTTCGCCACCGCGGATGCCCGGGTACCAGGCCTGCAGCATCGCCGGCACCTGCGCCAGCCACGGCGTGCGCACCGGGCCGTTGGTTTCCAGCACCAGCACGGTCTTCGGGTTGGCCTTGGCCACGGCCGAGATCAGGGCGTCCTGGTTGTCCGGCAACTGCATGTCCGGCAGGTCCACCGATTCGGCCGCCCACTGGGTGGCGAACACGATGGCTACATCCGCCTGTGCGGCAGCCTTGGCCGCAGCGGCGGCGTTGGTACCGTCCACATACTCGATGGTTGCATCCGGACGCGCCGCACGCAGCGATTCCAGCGGCGAGGACGGGTGGAAGATCACCGGGCCCGGCCAGGTGGTCGGCAGCACGCCTGGCACCGCGTTGGTGCCCTTGGCGGTCACGCCCACCATCGACGAACCACCGCCACCGATCACGCCCTTGTCGGCGTGGCCGCCGATGATGACGATGCGCTTCACGCTGTCGGCCAGCGGCAGCAGGTTGCCTTCATTGCGCAGCAGCACGCTGCCTTCTTCCACCGTGCGCTGGGCAACGGCGAAACCGGCCTCGGCGTCGACCTTCTGGTGCTGCGGCGGGTTGTCGAAATTGCCGTGCAGGAACATCGTGCGCAGGATGCGCGCCACCATGTCGTTCAGGCGCGCCTGCGGCACCACGCCGCCATGCACGGCCAGGCGCAGCGGTTCGTCGAAGAACACCGCCGCGTCGAACACTTCGCCGGCCGACTGCTGGTCCAGGCCGGCCAGCGCCGCCTTCGAGCCACTGTGCACGCCGCCCCAGTCGGACATCACGAAGCCGGGGAACTTCCATTCCTGCTTCAGCACCTGGTTCATCAGGTAGCCGTTCTCGCAGCCGTAGGTGCCGTTGATCTTGTTGTACGAACACATCGCCACGCCCGGGCGGCCGGCTTCAAGCGCGATCTCGAAGGCCAGCAGGTCCGACTCGTGCATGGCCTGTTCGCCGATGCGTACGTCGTGGAAGTTGCGGCGGGTCTCCATGTCGTTCAGCGCGAAGTGCTTCATCGAGGAGATCACGTGCTGGCTCTGCACGCCCTGGATCACTGCGCCAACCATCGAACCGGCCAGCAGCGGGTCTTCACCGGCGTACTCGAAATTGCGGCCGTTGCGCGGGTCTCGCTGCAGGTTGACGCTGCCCGACAGCAGGATGTTGAAGCGCTGCTGCCACGCCTCGCGACCCATGGTTGCGCCACCGGCAAAGGCGACCGCACGGTTCCAGGTGGAAGCGGTGGACGGACCCGACGGCATTGCCGTGGCGAAATCGCCCGGGCGGATGCCGCCCGGATTGGTCACGCCGACGCCGGCATCGGCCGACTGCTGCGACGGAATGCCCAGCCGCGCCACGCCCGGCACGAAACCGGCCGAACCGACCGCACCTTCCGGCAGCGGGCCACCATCCTTGCCCAGCCCGAAGTAGCTGTGCAGCATCTGGAACTTTTCATCCTCGGTCATCGCCTTCAGCAGCAGCGCAGCGCGCGCATCGGCGTTGAGGGTGGTGTCCATCCACGGCCTGTCACCGTGCTTGTCGGCGGCGTAGGCCAAGGTCAGCAGCGTGGCACGCAGGGTGCTGCCTTCCACCTTGAACGGTGCGCTGCTGGCGGCCTGGAAACCATCGCTGAAGTAACTGGCATCGGCCTCCAGCGCGACATGCGCCGGATCGAAGCCTGCGGCCTTGGCCGATTCACCGGCCACCGCGCCAAGCAGCACCGCCGGTGCGCCCAGCCGCGAACGGGTAACCAGCGCCGGCAGCTGCGCGGCGCCTGCGCCGGCATCGGTATAGACCGCCACGGTGTGGCGACCGTCGTCCAGGCGCAGGTAGTTCAGGCCGGGCTGGTCCGGACCGGATTCGGCAGCGATCGGCAACCGGGTCAGCACGGCCTGGCCGCGCTGGGTCTGGCCATCGTCCTTGCCGGCGGCAATGAAGCGGTACTCGTAGCCCAGGCCATCGGCCAGCACCTGCAGCGGATCGACCTGGCCGATGCCACGCTGTACCTGGCGCACGCTGACCGCGTCCACCTGCAGCGTCTTCAGTTGGGCCGCGAGGGCCGGCATCGCCTCGGCGGTCGGCGCCTGTTCCAGGGTCAGCACGGTGAATGCCGCAGGATCAGCCCAGGCCGGGGTGGCAAGTGCGGCAGACAGGGCCAGGGACAGTGCAAGCGGCTTTGTAAACGTTTTCATCGGCAGGCGTAATTCCGTTGCCAAGGCAATCGGTCCAGGGAAAGTGCCGCCGAAGGGTGCAGCGTTCATGCCGCGCAGGGGTTGCCAGGCAACGTCCCGCAGGCCGAAGGACGGGCCGGTCTGCGCGCGGGACCCTCCTCCCGGCGTGACAACCTGCCTGCCCGGGCCGCGCAGGGCGACCCAATCATGTGAAGATTGTGCGAGGGCATTCACACCTGTCAACAGGACCTAAGTCACAGGGGCAACCTGGTCGCCGGTTATCAGGCCATCACCGGCAGTCATCAGCAGGCCGCACGGGGCTGCCGATAATGGGGCATCACCGGCCCTGCCCTCCGCCCATGAACATGCACCGCGACTTCGACCATCTCTGGCGCGACCGCTGTGATACCTCGAGCCAACGCAGCCCACGCGTGCTGATCCGGGTATTCGTTGCTCCTGGCGAACTGGAGCGCAGCGTGGCCTTCTACGAGCAGCTGCAGGGCGTGGTGGCCGATGCGGGTTTTCCGTTTCCCGATGCCGGCCTGCGCCTGGCGATGGTCGGTGCATTCCTGCTGATCGAAGGTTGCGATGAAGCGCTGGCGCCGTTCACCTCGACCACGGGGACGCTGCTGGTCGATGACGTTCGGCCCTATCACGACAAGCTGGTCGCTGCGGGCGCCGAGATCATCTTCCCGCTGCAGGTGGTACCGACCGGGGCGGCGTTCAATGCGGTGCATCCCGATGGCACCGTGGTCGAGTACGTGCATCACCGGCCCGACCCGCATGGGCGGTGAGGGTACGCACGGCCGGGCTGCGCCCGGCACCCGCAGAGGCAACGGCCAATGCAACAGCAACAGCAAAAACTGGGTTTCTGCAGGCAGGCGGGGTGGATCCGGTTGCGGGGGACGGCGCAAGTACGTCCATGTAGCCTCGATCGCGCCATCCATGGCGCTCACGCCCCCGCAACCGGACCCACCCCGCCTTCGACAATTCCCCGCACGGCCTGCTGTAGCGCCGAACCCATGCTCGGCTCATATGTCTCGGATCTCGAAATATTCGATTTCATCGCTTGGGGTCAGATCTGTTTTCCCAAGGAAAAGCGGATCTGACCCCAGATTCATTTCGATCCACGCATGGCGTGGATCTACAATTCCTCCATGTCCTCTCCCGCCCTGCCCCGGAATGGCACGCTGCTGCTGGATGCTCACGTGGCCGTGCTGCAGGGCCACGCCGGTGGCAGCGATACGCACGCGCACTACGCCCATCAACTGTTGCTGAGCGACGGCGCGCCCTGGCAGGTCGAGATCGATGGCGCGCAGCAGCAGGGCCAGCGGCTGTGGCTGCCGTCGTTCCAGCCGCATGCAATCCTGTCGGCGCCGCAAGCAGGCTGCATGGTGTTCCTTGAACCGGCCCATGCCGATCCTCCCCAGATCCAGCAGCACCTGCATGCACTGCCGGGCAACGCAGTGGAACTGCATGACTGGCTGCCACGACTGAGCCGCCCACAGCCGCTGGATCGCCGCGTGCAGGCAGCACTGGCCCGTATCACACAGCACCTGCCTGGCCCGGTACCCGCCGCCGATATCGCCGAGGCGGCGCATCTGTCGGCCAGTCAGTTGCACCGGCGCTTCCAGTCCGATCTGGCGGTGACCCTGCGTGGCTGGGTGCTGTGGCAGCGGCTGCGCAGCGCGCTCACGCATCATCTGCGCGGGCACACCCTGACCGTCAGTGCGCATGCCGCCGGATTCGCCGATCTGGCCCATCTGTCGCGCAGCCTGCGCCGCATGTTCGGCATCGGTGCCGCACAGCTGCAGGGCCTGCAGCTGCATGCGGCCTGACACCGCCGATCATCCGCGCCTGCGTAACCCGTCCGGCAACGCCGGCACCTCGCCATGCGGCAGTTCGCGGAACGGCGCCAGCAGCTGCCCGGGATAATCGCGCGGATAGTCCGGTTGGCTGCCGATGCCGAGGTCGCGTTGCTGCAGCCGATAGCCGGGCGCATCGAAGGCGGTCCCCAGCAGGTGGTCCCAGACAGTCAGGAACAGGCCGAAGTTGACGTCGCCGGCGGTGCCGTAACGCATGTGGTGGAAGCGGTGCAGCGGCGCCCAGGCCATCACCCGGCCCAGCACACCCGGGCGCATGTCCACGTTGGAATGCTGCAGCAGCAGCTGGATGGCAATGGCGAACGCCAGCACCGCGGCCACCGGCATCGGCAGGCCCAACACCAGCAGCGGCAGCACGCCACCGACGGCTTCGGCCGCCTGGTGCAACGGGTGTTTCATCAGGCCGTTGAAGCCGTACATGCGGGTGACGCTGTGATGCACCGCGTGCAACCGCCACAGCCAGCCGATGCGATGGCTGGCGTAGTGCACCAGGGTGATGCCAAGGTCGGCGCAGACGATGGCCAGCAGTACCTGCAGCGTGAACGGCCACTGCAGCGGCCACAGCTGCCACGGAATGAGCGCTGCCAGCAGCGGCACCGCGGCGATCGACAGCAGGTTCAGGCTTTCGTTGACCAGCCCATGCAGGGTGTCACGCAGGCTGTCGCCCTGGTCGTGGTTGAACGCGGGGTCATACGGCCAGGCATGTTCGGCAGCGAACGAAACCGCGATGGCGACCGCCAGCAAGACCAGCAGCCATAGCGGATCGCCGCGGAGGTGGCCGACCCACACGACGGCGGCGGCAACGAAACCGAGCAGGAACAACGGGGCATACAGGCGGAGCATCCAGTGTTTCATGGGCAACCCGGAACGTGAGGGGCCTGCATGCTGGCGCGGCGCGACGGTTGCGGGCTTGAACAAACGGCGCAACCCGGCGCGCTCCTGCTGGAGACCCATCGTGGTTGGCACCGCGTTTCCACATCCATGCATGGCGTGGATCTACAATGGCGCCCTCATCGCGCCCGGGACCGGCATGGATTCCTTCAACCTGATGCGTGCCTTCCGCCGCATCGTCGAACGCGGCGGGCTGGCCCGCGCCGCCGAAGACCTGGGCATGTCGCCCGCCGGGCTCAGCAAGCAGTTGCGCACGCTGGAAACACACCTGGGCGTGGTGCTGCTGCAGCGGACCACGCGGCGCATGAGCCTGACCGAGACCGGCCACGCTTATTACCGTGAATGCTGCCGCCTGCTCGATGAGCTGGACGCATTGGAACGTGGCATCGCCGAACAGCGTGGCGAGGTGGCCGGGCGCCTGCGTGTCAATGCACCGCAGTCGTTCGCGCTGAGCACGCTGTCGCCGCTGCTGCCACGTTTCCTGCAGCAGCACCCGCAGCTGTCGCTGGACCTGGTGATGGAAGACCGCCTGCTTGATGCAGTCGGCGAAGGTTTCGATGTGTCGCTGCGGCTGCGTGCCGAACTGGATGACTCACGACTGGTGGCGCGCCGGCTGGCCTCGCTGCAGCAGGTGCTGTGCGCGGCCCCGTCCTACCTGCAGCAGCATCCGGCACCACAGGCGGTGGACGATCTGCAGGCGCACAGCGTGCTGGCCTACAGCCTGTCCGACTCGCCCGGCAGCTGGCCGCTGCTCGGCCCGGATGGGCAGGTGACCATCACCCTGCCGGCACGCGTCACCGTCAACAACAGCCTGCTGCTGCGCGACCTGCTGGTGGCCGGCATGGGCATCGGCGCCCTGCCCTCGTTCCTTGCGGCACCGGCACTGGCCCGTGGCGAACTGCAGCAGGTGCTGCCCGACCACCGCTATCCGCCGCGCTTCGTGCATGCGGTCTACCCCACCTCGCGCCACCTGCAGCCCAAGGTGCGTGCCTTCATCGATTTCCTGCACGCCGAGCTGCCCGGCTGCGCCGGCCTGGATTCGTAACCGCCAGCGAAAACTGAGCTGCCCGCGGCGTGCTGTTTCAACCACGCCGCGCTGCCTAACCTGCCGCCTCCCCTCTCACCGATGGCAGGCAGATGTCTTCCGTTCCCTCCCCCGCCACCGCAGCGCCGGTGGTCGATTTCTTCCACGACGTGGTCTGCGGCTGGTGCTTCGTGCTGGCCCCGCGCCTGCAGCAGGTCTCGGCCGAACTCGGCATCCAGGTGCGCCACCGCAGCTTCGTGCTGCAGGACTCGCGCGCACAGATGATCGAGGTGTTCGGCTCGATGGAGCGCGCCAAAGCGATCATCCTGCGCCACTGGACCGACTGCGCCGCGCATGAAGACAGCGCACGCATCGATATCGAAGGCATGCGCGCACAGGACTTCGAGTATCCGTCCGGCTGGCTCGGCGCACTGGCCTGCCAGGCCGCCGGCATGCTCGGCGGCAATGATGCCCATGGCGCGATGTTCGATGCCGTGCAGTGGGCGCACCTGCACCAGCACCGCAACATCGGCGATGCCGAAGTGCTGCTGGATATCGCCGAATCGCTGGGGCACCCGCGTGGTGCCTTCGCTGACCACATGCGCAGCGACGCAGTGCGCCAGCGCGTGCAGGCCGATCGTGCCGAAGCCGCAGCCCTCGGCATCCGTTCCATTCCCACCGTGATCGGCGGCAACGGCCTGCGCCTGCAGACCCTGCCGCTGCCACAACTGCGCCAAGCCCTGGCGCACCTGGTCGCGGCCTGAGCCGCACCGTCCCCCCACCCTGCAAGGAGATTCCCCATGGCCCCACGTACCCTGGCCACCGCGCTGGCCCTGCTGCTGGCCGGCACCGCCGCTTCCACCACCGTGTCCGCACACGAACGCGTTCCCTCCGGCCAGCAGGTCGGCACCAGCCCCTGGGGGCCGAAGGACGAGATCGGCCGCCTCAACCTGATCACCGAGGCCTCGCGCGCGGCCATCCTGTCGCGGGTCAGCGGCGGCAAGGCCTATGACCTGGCCACCGAGTACTACGTCGGCATGCCCAGCTGGCAGGACGCCGGCGACCCGCACTACCAGTTCTGGATGACCCACACCCCGCGCGGCACGGTGATGGATGATCCGATGGGCGTGGGTGAAACCATGAACCTCACCCGCAGCTACACCGGCACCGCGTTCTCGATGTACAGCCACACCGGCACCCATATCGATGCGCTGAACCACTTCGGCATCCATGGAAAGATCTGGAACGGCTTCGAGGCCGACAAGCACCTCGGTGACCGTGGCTGGAACGTCACCGGCATCGAGAAGTTCCCGCCGCTGATCGCGCGTGGCGTGATGATCGACGTGGCAGGCGCCAAGGGCGTGGACATGCTGCCGGACAGCTACCGCGTCACCCGCCAGGACCTGAAGGATGCGCTGGCACGCCAGCAGGTGAAACTGCAGCAGGGTGACATCGTGCTGATCCGCACCGGCCGCATGCGCCTGTTCGAACAGCCCAAGGCCTACATGGCCAACCCGCCGGGCATGGGCCTGGATGCGGCGCGCTTCCTGGTCGAGGACAGTGGCGCGATGATCGTCGGCGCCGACAACCTCAGCTTCGAGACCTTCCCTTCGGAGGTATCCGACGACTACGTGCCGCTGCACACCTACCTGCTGGCCCAGCAGGGCGCGCCGATCATCGAGCTGGTGGCGCTGGACGAACTGGCCCGCGACAAGGTCTACGAGTTCGCCTTCATCGGCGGCCCGCTGAAGATCCGCGGCGGCGATGCCGCGCCACTGCGCCCGATCGCGTTGCCGGTCCGCCCGTAACCGGGGCCTGTGGGTGCCGACCCTGGTCGGCACCGTTCCCCCATCCACGCATGGCGTGGATCTACCGAGGCTCTGTCCAGTAAATCCACGCCATGCGTGGATGCTTTACCCCTTCAGCAACCTGAAACCTGACCCGCCAATTTCATTAGTAATTCTACTCACAACGCGAGTAGCATGTGCGGTCTCAGCCCCTGATACCGGCCCGCCGATACTCGCTCCATGCCTGCCGTTTCCGCCCGTTCCTGCCGCTTCCAGCCTGCCCGGCACCTCTCTTGGAGGACCGGCTGATGGGCGCCGTCGTCGCCCTCGACCGGCTGCTGGACGGGCGTCAGCTGTGGCGCGGCCCGGCCCGGCAGGGGCCGGCCAGTGATCATCTGGCCAGCGGGCACCCGGCACTGGATGCGCGCCTGCCCGGCGGTGGCTGGCCCACCAGCGGGCTGTGCGAGGTGCTGCAGGCGGCGCCCGGCGTGGGCGAGCTGGCCCTGGTCTGGCCGGCGCTGGCCAAGCTGAGCCAACGCGACCGCCCGATCGTGCTGGTCGCCCCACCCTATCGCCCGCATGCCCCGGCCTGGGCGGCGGCCGGGCTGGACCTGGCCCAGCTGCAGATCATCCACGCCGCGCCGAAGCAGGCGCTGTGGGCCGCCGAACAGTGCCTGCGCTCTGCGGCCTGCGCGGCGGTGCTGTGCTGGCCGCACCAAGCCGACGACCGCTCACTGCGCCGGCTGCAGGTGGCTGCCGACAGCGGCCAATGCCTGGGCTTCGTGTTCCGCGAGGCGCAGGCGGCGCGCAATCCCTCTCCGGCCAGCCTGCGCCTGCAGCTCGACCACGGCCAGGTGCGGGTGCTGAAGTGCCGTGGCGGCCTGCCGCCGGCGCAGCCATTACCGCTGGCCATCGCCCACTGAGGCCGCGCCATGCACTGGGCCTGCCTGTTGTTGCCGCAGCTGGCGTTGGACAGCGTGCTGCGCCTGCAGCCGGACCCGCAGCGGCCGCTGGTGCTGCTGCAGGGGCCGGCGCAGCGTCGCGTGCTGCGAGCGGTCAGCCCGTCCGCACGCGCAGCGGGGCTGCGCCCGGGCATGCTGCTGTCGGCTGCGCAGGTGCTGGTGCAGGACATGCACCTGCACGACTACGACCCGAACGCCGAACAGCACACCCGGCAGCTGCTGGCCAGCTGGGCCTACGCCTACAGCTCGCAGGTCAGCCTCGATTTTCCGCACGCGCTGGTCATGGAGATCGGCGCCAGCCGTGCCCTGTTCGGTGACTGGCTGACGATCGAAAAGCGCCTGCGCGGCGAACTGCATGAGCTTGGTTTCCGCCATCGCCTGGTGGCCGCACCCACCGCGCATGCCGCGCGCGTGCTGGCCAACGTCCATGATGGTCTTGGCATCGATGCGCAGCAGCTGCCGGCGGCGCTGGCACAGCTGCCGTTGCCGCGCTGCGGCCTGCCCAGCGAAGCGGTGACCGTGCTCGGCCGTTCCGGCCTGCGCACGTTGGGCGCAGTGCTCGAACTCCCTCGCGACAGCCTGGCCCGGCGCTTTTCACCGGAGGTGCTGCAGCAGCTGGATGCGCTGCGCGGCCTGCCTGCCGCACCACTGCGTTACTACCAGCCACCGGACCGTTTCGATGCACGCATCGAATTCGAATACGAGATCGAATCCAGCCAGGCCCTGCTGTTCCCGTTGCGCCGCCTGCTGCTGGACCTGGCCGCTTTCCTGTGTTCGCGCGATGGCGGCGTGCAGCGCTTCGACCTGCATTTCGAGCATGACCTGCTGCCGGCCAGCGTGCTGACCATCGGCCTGCTGGCACCCGAGCGTGATCCCGCATTGCTGTTCGAGATCGCGCGCAACCGCATGGAAGCCTTCGCCTTGCCCGCCGGCAGCCGCGCACTGCGCCTGCAGGCCGAGCAGCTGCCACCGTTCGTTCCCGCCGCGCGTGACCTGTTCGATACCCGGCCGGCGCAGGCGATGCCCTGGAACCAGCTGCGCGAGCGCCTGCGCGCGCGGCTCGGCGATGACGCCGTGCAACCGCTGGCGGTACAGGCCGACCATCGCCCCGAGCGCGCCAGTGGCACCCAGCCGCCGGCCAAGCCTCCGTCGTACTGGCCGCTGCGCCCCGGCTGGTTGCTGGACACTCCGCAACCGCTGCGTGATCCGCGGCTGCGCATCGTCACCGGGCCGGAGCGGATCGAATCGGGCTGGTGGGACCAGGCCGATGCGCGTCGCGATTACTACGTGGTGGAAACCACGCATGGCCAGCGCGGCTGGGCTTTCCGTGAGCGCAACGACCCGCATGCGCCGTGGATGCTGCACGGCTGGTTCGGCTGAGCCGTCATGCACAACGAACTGCCCGGCTACGCCGAACTGCACTGCCTGTCGGCCTTCAGTTTCCAGCGTGGCGCCTCGATCGCCGAAGAACTGTTCGCGCGCGCCGCTGGCCAGGGCTACCGCGCGTTGGCGATCACCGACGAATGCTCGCTGGCCGGCATCGTGCGTGCCTGGCAGGCCGCCAAGGCGCATGCCGTGGCGCTGATCGTCGGCGCCGAATTCCAGGTCGAGGACGGGCCGAAGCTGGCCCTGCTGTGCACCGACCAGGCCGCCTACGCCGGGTTGTGCCAGTTGATCACCACCTGCCGGCGACGCGCGGCCAAGGGCGAGTACCGCTGCCTGCGCGAGGACCTGCTCGGCCTGCCCGACGGCCTGCTGTGCCTGTGGCTGGACCGGCAACCGGCCGCTACTGACCTGGAACTGCTGCGTGCCGGCTTCAACGATCGCCTGTGGCTGGCGGTGGAGCTGCACCACGAGCACGACGACGCGCGCCGCCTGCAGCAGCTGCAGGCCTTCGGCGAGCGCCACCGCCTGCCGCTGGTTGCCAGTGGTGATGTGCACATGCACGTACGCCGCCGCCGCGCCCTGCAGGACACCCTGACCGCGATCCGCCACCGCTGCAGCGTGGCCGAAGCCGGCTGGCGCCTGTTCCCCAATGGCGAGCGCCACCTGCGTCCGCGTACCGCACTGGCCCGGCTGTATCCGCCGGCCCTGCTGGCCGAGACCCTGCGCATCGCCGAGCGCTGCCACTTCACCCTGGAGCAGCTGCAGTACACCTATCCGCGTGAGCTGGTGCCGCAGGGCCACGACCCGGACAGCTGGCTGCGCGTACTGGTCGAACGTGGCATCCCCTGGCGCTGGAAAGGTGGCATCGAACCGGCGCAACGCGCGCAGATCGAACACGAACTGGCGCTGATCAAGCAGAAGAACTACGCCTCGTACTTCCTCACCGTGCAGGACATCGTGCGCTTCGCACGCAGCCAGGGCATCCTCTGCCAGGGCCGTGGCTCGGCAGCCAACTCGGCGGTGTGTTTCGTGCTGGGCGTGACCGAGATCGATCCGGCGCGCAGCAATCTTCTGTTCGAGCGCTTCATCTCCGCCGAGCGCGACGAACCACCGGATATCGACATCGACTTCGAGCACGAGCGCCGCGAGGAAGTGCTGCAGTACGTGTTCAAGCGCTATGGCCGCGAGCGCGCCGCGTTGACCGCGGTGGCGATCAGCTACCGTGGCCGCAGCGCGATCCGTGACGTCGCCCGTGCGCTTGGCCTGCCGATGGACCAGGTGAACGAACTGGGCGCGGCGATGGACCACTGGGGCGGCAACATTCCACTGCCGGAAACCCTGCGCGAGCGCGGTTTCGATCCGGACACGCCCTTGATGCGGCGCCTGCTGGCGTTGACCGCTGAGCTGATCGACTTCCCGCGCCACCTGTCGCAGCACCCCGGCGGCTTCGTGATCTCCGAGCACCCGCTGTCGACCCTGGTACCGGTGGAGAACGCGGCGATGGCCGGCCGCACCGTCATCCAGTGGGACAAGGATGACCTGGATGCCACCGGCCTGATGAAGGTCGACTGCCTGGCGCTGGGCATGCTCACCGCCATCCGCAAGTGCCTGGCGATGCTGCAGCAGCATGGCCTGCACGAAGGACGCATGGATGCGATTCCCGATGAAGACGGCCCAACCTACGACATGATCTGCGCCGCCGACACCATCGGCGTGTTCCAGATCGAGTCGCGCGCGCAGATGGCGATGCTGCCACGCCTGCAGCCACGCGAGTTCTACGACCTGGTGATCGAGGTGGCGATCGTGCGCCCCGGCCCGATCCAGGGCGACATGGTCCATCCTTACCTTGAGCGGCGGCGGATCCTGCGCGAACAGGGACCGGACGCGTTGAACGATCCGGACAATCCGCTCTATCCAGCACGGCTGGAACGTGTGTTCGCACGCACGCTGGGCGTGCCGCTGTTCCAGGAACAGGTGATGCAGCTGGCAGTGGAAGCCGCCGGTTACACGCCTGGCCAGGCCGATGCACTGCGCCGCTCGATGGCGGCGTGGAAGCGTCGTGGCGGCTTGGAACCGCATCGCGAAAAGCTGCTGACGGGCATGTTGAAAAACGGCTTCAGCCTGGAATACGGCGAGCACCTGTTCGAGCAGATCAAGGGGTTCGGTGATTACGGTTTCCCGGAAAGCCACGCCGCCAGCTTCGCCCTGCTGACCTATGCCAGCTGCTGGCTGAAGTGCCACCATCCGGCCGCGTTCACCGCCAGCCTGATCAACAGCCAGCCGCTGGGTTTCTACAGCCCCGACCAGCTGCTGCAGGATGCGCGCCGGCATGGCATCGGCGTGCTGCCCGTGGACGTGCGCTACAGCGACTGGGACTGCACCCTGGATTTCAGCAAGGGCGCGGCCGCGATCCGGCTCGGCCTGCGCCTGGTCGACGGCTGTAGTGAAGCGGCTGTGCAGGCCATCATGCGCGAACGTGCGCGGCGCCCGTTCGATGATGTCGGCGACCTGTGCCAGCGCACCGCCCTGGATCGCCGCCAGCAGGGCCTGCTGGCCGATGCCGGTGCGCTGCGTGGGCTCAGTGGCCATCGCCATCGTGCGCGATGGGACATCTCCGGCGTGGAGAATCGTCTGCCGCTGTTCGACCAGGCCCGCGCCACTGCTGAAGCCCGCGTGCCACTGCCCCTGCCCAGTGCGTGGGAGGACATGCAGGCCGACTACCGCAGCACGGGCACTACTCTCGGCCGCCATCCCATCTCATTCCTGCGCGCGCAGCTGCGCAGCCGCGGCTGCCTGGATGCCGCACAACTGGCGGGCCACGGCCATGGCCGCCGCGTGCGCATCGCCGGCCTGGTACGCATGCGCCAGCGCCCGCAGACCGCCAGCGGCGTCACCTTCCTCACCCTCGAAGACGAGACCGGCATGGTCAACGCCGTGGTCTGGCGGCACCTGGCCGATCGCCAGCACCGCGTGCTGGTCGATACCCAGCTGATGCAGGTCGATGGCCGCCTGGAGCGCGTCGATGGCGTGCAGCATGTCATCGTGCAGCGCATGCATTGCCTGGATGAACTGCTGCAGGGGCTGCGCAGCCACAGCCGCGATTTCCATTGACGATACACAGCGTCACACAGCGAACTGGTCATCAGTCCCCCGCATCCGCTATCGTCGCTGCATCCAAGGAAGGACGACACGATGCCCCGTGCACTGCTGCTGACCACGCTGGTGGTCTCCATACTCGCCCTGCTGGTTTCCGGCTGGACTGCCTGGAACCTGCATCGCAGCCAATCGTCGCAGCGCATCATCGAAGCGCGCGGGCTGATCATCCACGATGGCAACGGCCAACCACGGGTGATCCTCGGCGCGCCGGTTCCCGACCCACTCAGCCGGGGCCGTACCCAGGGGCCGCGCGCCACGGCCCTGTCCGGCCTGATCCTGCTGGGCCCGGATGGCTCCGAACGCGGGGGCTATGGCACCAGCGATCGTGGCGGTGAAGCCGTGCTGACCCTGGACGATGCCAATGGCACCACGGAAGTGTTCAAGGTGGTGGCCAACCCGGACCGCGGCGCCAGCCTGATGGTCAAGCACCAGAACAACACCGGCGCCATGCTCACCTCCTGGCAGGGCAAGCCGGAACTGATGTTCGTCGATGACAGCGGCCAGTCCTACTACGTGCGCCCGGGCGCCAACGCCGCGCCCTGATCTGCCTTTTTCTACAGACCGCACACCGCCGCCAGGTCATCGGCCAGCTGCCGCAACTGCACCGATCCCAGCGCCGCGCAGGTGATGCGCAGGCCATGCCCCGGCGCCGCCACCGCGAACACTTCGCCAGCACGCACATGCCATCCGCGTGCAGCCAGCGCCAGCACCTGCGGATGGCTGTCGGCCGGCAGCGGCAGCCACAGGTTCAATCCTTCCATCGGCTGCGGCGTCGGCATGCCACGTGCGTGCAGCAGTTCCTGCAGCGACTGCAGCCGCTGCTGGTAACGCTCGCCCGCCGAGGCGATCTTCGCCCGCAGCGTTGCCGACCCCAGCACCGAGGTCGCTGCATCCTGCAGCAGGTGACTGACCCAGCCCGTGCCGGACGCCAACCGCAGCCGCAACCGCGACGCGGTCTCTTCATCACAGGCCAGCCAGGCCAGCCGCAGATCCGGACCGAGCGGTTTGGACAACGAACGCAGCAGCGCCCAGCGCCGGCCATCCAGCGGCAGTACCGAGTGGTAGGCCTGCTGCGAAAGCAGCGCGTAGTGATCGTCGATCAGCACCGCTACCTGCGGGTAGGCCGCCAGCAGCTGGCGCAACGCCCGTGCCCGCTTCGCATCCAGGCTGGCCCCGGTCGGGTTGTGTGCCCGCGGGGTCAGCAGCACCGCGCGTGCGCCGGCCTCCAACGCCGCCCGCAGCGAATCGACCTGCATGCCATGCGCGTCCACCGTCACCGGCAACGGTGCGTGGCCCACCGCGTTGAGCACGTTCAGGCTGCCGAGGAAGCACGGATCCTCTACCGCGATTCGATCCCCCGGCAGCAGCCATGCCGCCAGCAGGCGTTCGATGCCATCGACCGCGCCATGGGTCAGCTCCAGCGCATAACCCTCGGGGCAGTCCGCATCCAGCGAGGCCCGTGCCAGCACCTGCAACTTCGGGTCGACCGTGCCCACGCCGTACAGGCGCGGCGCCGCCGGCGCCACGCGCAGATTGGGCAGCAGGCGCGGGTCCGGGTTGCCACCGGCGAGGTCATGCAGGGCCAGCCCTGGTGTACTGCCCTCGCGTGCCAGCGTCGGCGGCAGGCCACGCACCACTGTGCCGCGGCGACCCGCCGTGCTGGCCAGGCCCGCCGCATCCAGGCGCTTGTAGGCAGCGGCCACCGTATTGCGGTTCACCCCCAGCTGCCCTGCCAGCTCACGCACCGGCGGCAGCACGCTGCCAGCCAGCAGGCGGCCCTTGCCGATGCCGTCGCGGATGCTGTCGAAGATCGACTCGGCGCTATGCCCGGTGATTTTCATTTTGTCCTATGCCAAAATATATCTTGTCCTGTGCCAGTGTATCCCACCCTGGCCACCCTGCATTGGAGGTGCCCGCATGCCCCTTGCCGCTGCCGACTGGCCCGTCGCCCAGTCCGTTGAACAGATCGCCGCGAACCTGGTCACGGTGCGCCAACGCATCGCCGATGCCTGCGCCCGCGTCGGCCGGGACCCGGCCAGCGTTCGCCTGCTGCCGGTCAGCAAGACCGTTGATGACGCCCGTATCCGCATGGCGGTGGCTGCCGGTTGCCACGAACTGGGCGAGAACAAGGTGCAGGAGGCGCAGCGCAAGGCCGGGACGATGGCCGACCTGGGCGTGCGCTGGTCGGTGATCGGGCATCTGCAGACCAACAAGGCGCGCTACGTGGCACGTTTCGCCAGCGAGTTCCAGGCGCTGGACAGCCTGCGCGTGGCCGAGGCCCTGCAGCAGCGCCTGCAACTGGAAGACCGCACGCTGGATGTGTTCGTGCAGGTCAACACCTCGGCCGAACCCAGCAAGTACGGACTGGAGCCCGACGCGGTCGAGACCTTCGTGCAGCAGCTGCCGGCTTTCGATCGCCTGCACGTGCGCGGCCTGATGACCCTGGCCATCTTCACCCCCGACGTCGAGCGCGTGCGCGCCTGCTTCGTGCGCCTGCGCGAACTGCGCGACCAGCTGCAGCGCACCGCCCCGCCCGGCCTCGACCTGTCGCAGCTGTCGATGGGCATGTCCGGTGATTTCGAAGTGGCCATCGAGGAAGGCGCCACCGTGGTCCGCGTCGGCCAGGCCATCTTCGGTGCCCGCGCCACCCCGGACAGCTTCTACTGGCCTGGCAGCGGAGCCCCGGCATGAAGCGTGCGGTCGTTCTGCAACACGTCGCCTTCGAAGACCTCGGCACCCTGCAGCCGCTGCTGCTGGCACAAGGCTGGCAGCTGCAGGTGCTGCAGGCCGGTATCGACGCGCTCGACGCCGCCGAAACCGCCGACCTGCTGGTGGTGCTGGGTGGTCCGATCAGTGTCAATGACACAGAGACCTACCCCTTCGTCATCGACAGCATTGCCCTGCTGCAGCGCCGGCTGCAGCAGCAACAGCCGACCCTGGGCATCTGCCTTGGTGCACAGCTGATGGCCCGCGCGCTTGGTGCCGGCGTCGCCGCCAGTGGTGGCAAGGAGATCGGCTTCGCGCCGTTGCTGCTGACCGATGAAGGCCAGCGTTCACCGCTGCAGGCCCTGCAAGGCATTCCCGTGCTGCATTGGCATGGCGAGGCATTCGAACTCCCAACCGGTGCCAACCGCCTGGCCAGTACACCGGCCTGCCGCCACCAGGCCTTCGCCATCGGCTGCCATGCGCTGGCCCTGCAATGCCATCCGGAACTGGACGCCCGCCAGTTCGAACGCTGGCTGATCGGCCACACCCTGGAGCTGGCGCAGGCCGGCATCGATCCGAACGATCTTCGCGCCCAGGCACGTCGATATGGCGCACCGCTGGCGGCGGCGGCCACCGCAATGTTCGACCACTGGCTGCAGGACCTGCCGGAGCTGCCGCGATGAACTACCGATTGCAGATCCACCGCGATGGCGCCTGCTGGGGCCACTTCGACTGCAGCGGCCCCGACGCGCTGCAGCGCATGGATGCCATCGCCGCACAGCTGCCTGCCGACCAGGGCTTCCAGTTGACGCGACAGAAGGGAGTTGGCGAAGAACGCATCCTGTCCAGCAATGCCGACGGCCTGCGCGTACTGGCGTCGCAGATCCAGTACCGCGACCTCTGACCCGACGATGGTAGTGCCGGCCGCTGGCCGGCACTACCCCGGCTGTTTCCCCACATGCGAAGCTTCACGCATGCTGACCCTGCACCGCGGCAGCCACCACGGGTTGCATGTCGCCCCGCGCTGGCCCTCCCGCCATATCCAGATCGACGCAGAGGTGCTGCAACGCCTGCTCGAGGCACAGGCACTGCTGCCTGCCGAACTGCGCCTGCTGCTCACCCGGGGCTTCGAGCCCCGCCACAGCCGCCTCGGCGGCTTCCGGCGCCTGGTGCGGCGGCTCGGTATCACCCTCTTCCGCACCTGCTATCCGCAACGGCACGATGAAGTCGATGCCATTTTCGGCGCCAACGGCCACGATATCGATGGCCGTCATATCGATGTCTCACTGGTACTGCGCGGCAAGCGACTGCGGCTGCTGCCGCTGGGCGTGTTCACCCCGCCGCGCTGGCAGGATCGTCGCGTCGCCCGCCATGCAGAAGTGATCGCGCGGGTGAAGCACGGCCTGCAGCACTGCGGCTTCGAGCTGCACCACAACCCCACCGAAGCCCTGCAGATCCACTGCGACTATCGCCCGCGCTGATCCCGCGTCCGCGCAGGTGTGCCATGCCCATCTATAGATGCAAATGATTCTCTTTTGCTGTAAGGTGCAGCCGCTGCCCTTGCCGCCGCGGGCTGTTCCCTTTCCCAGTTGTCGCCCGCCCCGTGTCCACGCCTGTCGAACCGACGGATGTCGCGCAGCTGTGTGCGGCCCATTACCGGCCGCTGCACGCCCATGTCCGCCGTAAACTCCCGCAACGCAGCGACGCCGATGACGTCGTCCAGGAAACCTGGCTACGCGTCGTCAAGGTCGCCGCCAGCGGCCTGCTGAGCAACGGCCGCGCCTACCTGTACCGCGTCGCCCACAATCTGATCGCTGATCACTACCGGCAACGCCAGCGCCGTCGTGAGGAAGCGCTGGATGACGCGCAACTGCACGCCCTCGCCGATCCTGCACCGCTGCCGGAGCAGCGCCTGCTGGATGCCGAACAGCTGCGCCATCTCGACGCGATCATCGCCGCGCTGCCACCGCGCTCGCGCCAGGTGTTCCTGCTGGCCCGGGTGGAGCAGATGGCGCTGGCCGAGATCGGCCGCCAGCTCGGTATCAGCCGGCAGACCGCGCACGGCCATCTGCTGCGTGCGCTGGTAGCGCTGCAGCAGGTACCCGGCGCATGAGCCAGGATGCGATCGCGCGCGAGGCTGCGCGTTGGTGGCTGGACGGCCACGACGGCGGCCGCGACGAGCGCGCCTTCAACCAGTGGTACCACGCTGACTACCGCCACGCCGCGCAGTACCAGCACCTGCAGGCGCTCTGGCAGGCCGGTGATGCGACGCCCAGCCTGCAGCGGCACCAGCGCAAGCGGCAGCGCCGACGATTGCGCGATGCCGGCACTGCCGTGCTGCTGCTCTGTGCCTTGGGCCTGTATACCCGCCAGGCCGCGCCACCAGCCGCCCAGGTAATGCGCACGGCGTCGGGCGAGATCCGCGAAGAAGTCCTGCCGGATGGCTCGCACGTGCTGCTCTCGCCCGGCAGCGAAGTCCATGTCCGCATCGATGCACAGCGCCGCCAGCTGCAGCTGCAGCATGGCCAGGCCTGGTTCAAGGTAGCCGCCGATGCGCAGCATCCGTTCCAGGTGCATACGGCGCACGGCACGGTCACCGCGCTCGGCACCGCCTTCGACCTTGCCGTGCAGGACAACGACAGCGTGGTCACCGTCACCGAGCATCGCGTCCGCGTGGACAGCGGCAGCCGCAGTGAGCAGGCCATCGAAGGGCAGCAGCTGCGCTTCGATGGACAGGCAGCGACCGTCGGCCTGGCTCCCAGCCAGAGCGCGCTGGCCTGGCGCGAACGTCGCCTGCATTGGGTCTCCACGCCCTTGGCCGAGGTCACCCAGAACCTGGATCGCTGGCATGGCGGCCATACCTGGATTATCGGCGCACACCTGCGCCAGCAGCCGGTCACCCTGCTCGGCAGCGCTGGCGGTGCGGCGCGCAGCCGGGACCAGCTGGCCACGCAGCTGCATGTGCGAGTGCTCCGCCTCGGCGCGGGCGTGCAGGTCTGGCTGCCACCACGCAGGGGACATCGCGATGCACCCTGACATCGGCCCTGCCGCTGCGTCTACCCAGGATGACGACGCGCTGCGTCAGCCCCTGGAGCCCCCGATGCTGTTTCACCGCCCCCTTGTCCTCGCCCTGTCACTGGCCTGCGCCAGTCCGCTTCCGCTGTTGTCCGCCAGCGCTCATGCGCAGGCCGCCACCCGCCACTTCGATCTTCCTGCACAACCGCTGGCCAGCGCACTGGACGCCTACAGCCGCTTGACCGGTGTCGACCTGGTGATCGGCGCGGCTCTGCCGGGCGGCCAGACAGCGCCGGCGCTGCGCGGACAGTTCGACGATGCTCAGGCCCTGTCGCGCCTGCTGGCGGGCAGCGGCCTGCGCCCCCGCTTCATCGACCCACGCCGCGCCACGCTGGAACCGGCGCCGGCCGAACCCGCCGATGGCAGCCGTCGAACCGGCCCGCTGCGCGTGCAGGGTGATACCGCGAACGGTCATTCTCCCGGTGCGGGCGCCAGTCAGTATGTGCCAGCCACGCGCGATGGCTTCGCGCCGGCGGTCGGCAGCGAGCGCGTGGCAATGGCCGAACGCCAGGACGGCAACAGCCTGCTGCGTTCGATGCCCGGCACCCACAGTTTCCATTCGCGCAGCCAGCCCGGCCTGCAGGTCAACATCCGCGGCATGACCGGCGCTGGCCGGGTCAACACAATGATCGACGGTGTCACCCAGACCTTCCGCAACAATGCCGGGCATGGCTCGGGCGGCCCGTTCGCCTATGTCGACCCGTTCCTGCTGGCCGGCGTGGACGTGCAGCGCGGCGCGGTGGCCGGCGGTGATGGCGCCGGCACGCTGGCCGGCAGTGCCAACTTCCGCACGCTGGACATCGACGACCTGCTCGGCGAAGGCCGCGACTGGGGCCTGCGCGCGGGCTATCGCCATGGCAACAACGGCTACGGCAGTGGCCGCACCTTCGCCGGTGCCTGGCGCCACAGCGAGGACGGTGGTGACCGCCAGTTCGGCCTGCTGGCCGCCGCCAGCAGCAGTCGCAGCAGCGAGTACGCCACCGCACGCGGGCAGAAGAACAAGGCCGACCCCGGCAGCCAGCAGCCCAGCAGCTGGCTGTTGAAAGCACGCCTGCAGCCCAGTGACCAGCATCGGCTCGACCTGAGCCACATGCGATACGAAAACGACTTCTACCACAACTACCCGTGGCAGATTTCCGCGCGTAACCAGCGCGCGAGTTACCACTACACGCCCTACACGCCGTGGATCGACCTGCGCGCGACCTTCGCCAGCAACAAGACCCGGCTGTTCTATCCGCCGGTGGAGGACTCCAGCTACATCGGCCGCCGCACCCACAGCAGCCTGAGCAGCTGGACACTCGACAACACCAGCCGCTTCGACATCGGCGCACTGCAGGCGCGCTGGAACACCGGCATCAAGCACCAGTCAGACATCTACGTGGCCGACACCCCGACCCTGCGCGGCGCCAACCCCCAGGGTCGCAGCCAGCTGGACAGCGTGTTCAGCACGCTGGAACTGCAGTACGACGTCTACGCGCTGACCGCAGGCCTGCGCCAGGATCGCTATGGCATCCGTGGCCACGTCCCGGTGTGCTCGGATGTCCCCGGCCAGTGCGCGGAGACCAACGGCGGCGGCATCGACGTGCGCCGCACCCAGCACGCGCTCAGCCCCAGCCTGGCGGTTTCGTGGCAGGCCACCGACTGGCTGCAGCTGTTCGCCGAAGCCTCGCGCACATCGCGCCCGCCGCGCGTGCAGGAGATGTTCTTCGAGAAAATCCCGCTGGAAGGCATGAGCGATGCCGACGGCGTGGGCGCCAACCCGTTCCTGCGCCGTGAGCGCTCGCGAAACCTGCAGTTCGGCGCCAACCTCAGCACCGACTCGCTGCTGGTTGACGGCGACCTGGCCCAGCTGCGCGTCACCCGCTTCGACAACCGCATCCGCGACTACATCAAGCCGCAATACCTGCTGATCGTGCATCCGCCGGAAGTGGAGCCATTCGTGGTGCCGATCGATAGCGATCCACAGCTCACTGCCTGGACCGATGCGCTGGACGTGGACGACTTCAGCACCACCACGCGCTGGATGAACCACCCGGGCGTGGTGCGCATGCGCGGTATCGAGCTGGAAGCGCACTACGCCAGCGAGCACTACCACGCCACGCTGAGCTGGACCCGCTCGCGCACCAGCGCGCCGCCCATCGAGTTCGTCAACCTTGAAGACATCACCGCCCTGCCCGATCGCTACTGGACGTTGGACGTGGGCGGCCGCTGGTGGCAGCAGCGCGTGCAGGCCGGCCTGCGCGCCGAGTACTCCGGCCCGACCGAGGAAGGCTACGACTTCTTCCAGACCCGCAAGACCGGCGGCACCGGCGTGCTGCTGGACTTCTACGCCAGCTTCAAGCCCCAGGCCAACACGACCCTGTGGCTGAACATCGAAAACCTGCAGAACAAGGCCTATGACAACAATGCCTCGATCGACAGCATCTTCAGCCCGATCCTGGACCGCGGCAACGGCCGTGGCCGCACCGTCTCGATGGGCGTCAATGTGGCGTTCTAGCCGGCGCTGGTGGCCGCTGTGCCTGCTTGCGCTGGCGTCGATGGCCAGCGCGCAGCCGATGCCCGGCAAGGTGGTCGACCTCGCCAGCGGCCAGAGCCTGGACGAAGCGGCGTTCGTGAAGCGCGCAGCGAACGCCCCGCGGCTGCTGTTGGGCGAACGCCACGACCTGGCCGGTGACCACGCCGCCCAGCGCTGGCTGCTGCAGTCTCTGCAGCAGCAGCGTCCACAAGGCGCGCTGGTGCTGGAGATGATCGCCAGCGAACGCCAGCCGCGCCTGCAGCGGGTGCAGCGCTGGCTGGCCAAGGGCAACCATGCCGACGGTGCGCGCCTGCAGGAGCTGCTGGGCTGGGATACACGATGGCCATGGACCGCCTATGGCGGGCTGGTGCAGGACGCCACCGCCGCCGGCATCCCCCTGTTCGGCGGGAATCTCGCGCGCGCCGAGGTCAACGCGCACCTTGCGTCCGCTGATGCAGTGCGGTTCCCGGTGGCCGCTGCCCGCCAACGCCTGTCGGCCGTGGTGCTGGCCCAGCACGCGGACGCAGCACCGATGCTGGAAGGGATGCTGGCCGTGCAACAGGCCCGCGACAGGCGCATGGCACAGGTAATGACCGAGGCACCTGCACCCGCGCTGCTGGTGGCCGGTCGCTGGCATGTACTGCGCGGTACCGGCGTGCCGGGCTACCTGCCAGCGGACACACCGGCGCTGGTGATCGCACTGGCCTCGCCGGGTGAAACCATCGAGGCGGCCGACGCCGACCTGCTATGGGTGCTGGACGATGAGTGAGCGCGGCCAACACTGGCAGGCGGTCGCCATCAGCATCGGCCTGCACCTGTTGCCCCTGCTGCTGTTGGTGCACTGGGTGGCCGCGCCGCCGCTGCTGCCGCCGCCTGAGCAGGACGTGCGCATCAGCCTGCGCCTGCTGGCGCCGGCGACACCGCCCCAGCCAGTGGAAGAACGCCAGGCCGACACCCCGAGCCAGGCGCAGCAGGCCCGCGCATCGCAACCCACCCGGTCACCGCCGCCGCCCACGCCCACCGCTGCGCGCGAAGGCGACCTCGCCGCCAGCGAACACGGTGGCACTGGCCGACAACCGCTGCCGGTCGCCACGCCTGCGGCCGTGACCGATGCAAGTCCCGCACCGGCATCGATCACGGCCGCGCCGCACGCTCCCGACGCACCACCGGCAGACTTCCAGGCCGGCGCCGCCAGCGACCAGTGGGAAGCCCGCCTGATGGCGCGGCTGGAGCGTTACCGCTACTACCCCGCCGCCGCACGTTCACGCCGGCAGCAGGGTACGGCCTGGGTCAGGGCCAACATCGACCGCGAAGGTCGGCTGCTGGCGCTGCGGTTGGAGCAGTCCAGTGGCCAGCCGATGCTCGACGCCGCCGCGCTGCAGACATTCCGTCGTGCGCAGCCGCTGCCGCCCATTCCCGATGAACTGAAGGCACCGCAGGAACTGGTGGTGCCGGTCGAGTACTACCTGCGCTAGGCCGTGTAAGCCTCCGCCTCGATCTCGAACAGCATGCCGTCCAGCGCCAGCCGTGGCACAGGGATCAGTGTGCAGGTCGGTGCAGCACGGTTCGGCCAACGCTGCCGCACCTGCCGGGCGATGATGCCCAGCCGGTCCTCGTCGTGGTCGACCACCAGGATGCGCAACCGTGCGACATCAGCCAGGCTGGCCTGCGCCGAGCGCAACGCAATCTGCAGGTTGTCCAGTGCCTGCTCGACCTGTTCCTCGAAACCGGGGGAGAGATGACCATCGGCATCCTCACCGCCCTGCCCGGCGATATGGATTACCCGCGCCGGCAGGCGAACGACGGCCACGTGCGAGTACCCGTTGGCCGAAGGGTCGTATAGCCCGGGAGGATTGAACAGTTCCAGCAGGCCATGGCCGAGGTCCGGGGTGGTCAGCAGGTTCATGCCGCATGCCTCGTGGGGGATGCGAGGCAGTCTGCAACCTAAACTCGGGTTGAGGTCAAACAGCGCCCGTGCAACAGATCGGTTCGCCACGCGCAACGATCACGTCCACGCCGGATCCGCCGTGAAATCGATGGTCAACCAGAACGTACTGCCGCGGGCATCCAGCCGCACCGCGATCTCATCGCGCATCGCATCGACTTCGCCCACCGACCCCAGCGGCGTGGTCGGGTCAGCCAGCACATGGATCTCGATGAAGCGCATCCGCCCCATCTTCGCCACATGGCTGGTGAAACCGGCATAGCCACGCTCGGCCACGAACGCCTGCATCACCTGCTGCACGCGCCGGTCCAGATCATCCGGTGCCACCTGCAGCACTTCGCGCATGGCCTTCCACGCGCTGCGCGCCGGCACCGGCAGCACCGCAAGGCTGATCAGCGCCAGCACGATCGAATCCAGGTACGGCACCCAGTGGTGCCACTCACCGCCGTGCAGGACCAGCGCCAACACGAAGGCCAGCACCACCGCCAGGCTCATCAACCCACCCAGCAGCCAGCCGCGCACATCCAACCACAAAAGAGCGGAGCGCAGATGCCGCGCCTGCTGCGCGACGAACGCCGCCATCGCCAGGTTGCTGGCACTCAGCAGCGCCGCCCACCACAGCGCTGGCCCGAACTTCACCTCGTGCCCGCCCGTGGTCAGGCCGATCACGGCGTTGGCCAGCGCATACACGCAGGCCAGCGACAGGATCACACCGCCCAGTGCCTCGACCATCGGCTCCAGGTGCCAGTAGCCGTACTGGAAGCGCGGGCTCTGTTCCCGCGCCACCAGCCGCAGCACCGACAACGACACCAGGGTCAGGGCGACGTCGACCAGGCTGTACACGCCGTCGAACAGGATGGCCTGTGATCCCACCAGCAGGCCACCGCCGAAGCCGGCCGCGCTCACCGCCAGGGTGACCCCGATCGAGAACTTCAGGATGCGTTGCTCGCGCGCGGTATCCATCGTTCGCCGAAGCGCCGACCGTTGCGGGTCAGGCCTTCAGCACCTCCACCTTGTACGAAACCGCATCCCCCTCCTGCTCGATGATGAGCCCGTGCACGTCCGATTCGAAGCCCGGGAAGCGGGCGTTCTGCTCACGGGCGATGCGCAGCGACTGGATGATCGGCTCGTCGCTGTCGCCGAAGCGCTCGCCCGGCATGATGGTCGGGATGCCCGGCGGGTACGGCACCAGCATGGTCGCAGCGACGCGACCACTGAGCAGCTCGATGTCGACCCGCTCGATCTCGCCCTTCACCAGGTGGTTGTAGGCATCGGCCGGGGTCATCACCGGGGTCGGCAGATCCACGTACATCTCGCGCATCACCTTGGCCACGGCAAATTCCTGGTTGAACGCATGCAGCGCGTCGCACAGGTCACGCAGGCCCCAGCCGGCGTAGGCATTCGGATAATCGGCGGCCAGCGTCGGCAGTGCCTGGCTCAGCGGCGCATTGCGATCGTAGAGCTCCTTGAACGCCATCAGCTCGGTGACCAGGGTGCTCCACTTGCCCTTGGTGATGCCCATCGAGAACAGGAACAGCACCGAGTACAGGTTGGTCTTTTCCACGGTGATGCCGCGGCCCCACAGGAACTTGCTCAGCACTGCCGCCGGGATGCCCAGCTTGCCCATGCTGCCGTCCATCGCCAGGCCCGGGGTCAGCAGGGTCACCTTGACCGGGTCGATCAGCACATAGTCATCAACCAGGTTCTCGAAGCCGTGCCAGTGCGCATCCGGCTGCAGGTACCACTCCTCGCGCTTGGCCACCAGCGGTGCTGGCGTATCGCCCTTGTCCAGGCTGCGCTCGAGCTTGGTGGGCTGCCACACGCTGAACCACCAGTCGTCCCGGCCGAGATCATCGCGCACGTGCAGCATCGCGCGGCGGAAGGCGATGGCCTCGTCGTGCATTTCCTGTACCAGCGAACGGCCGGCATCGCCCTCCATCATCTTCGAGGCGACGTCACAGGCCGCGATCACCCCGTAGTGCGGGCTGGTCGAGGTATGCATCATGAACGACTCGTTGAAGCGCTCGGCATCCAGGTTGCGCTGCGCCGAATTGCGTACGTGGATCATCGATGCCTGCGAGAACGCCGCCAGCAGCTTGTGGGTCGAATGCGTGGTGAAGATGATCGCATCCTGCTCACGCGGCTTGCCCTTGGCCATGCCGTAGTGGTTCTCGTAGAACGGATGGAACGCGGCGTAGGCGTACCAGGCTTCGTCGAAATGCAGGAAGTCGACCGCGCTGCCGATCTCATCGGCAATCTTCTCGGCGTTGTAGCACAGGCCGTCGTAGGTCGAATTGGTCACCACCGCGATGCGCGGCTTGGAACCGGCCCTGTAGGCCTGGCTGGCCAGCGGATTGGCGGCGATGCGCTGCTGCAGCGACTCCGGCGTGAACTGATCCAGGCTGATCGGACCGATGATGCCGTGCGCGTTGCGGCTGGGGGTGAAGTACACCGGCACCGCACCAGTCATGATCAGCGCGTGCAGCAGCGACTTGTGGCAGTTTCGATCGACGAACACCACGTCGCCACGCGCCACCGTGCCATGCCAGACGATCTTGTTGGCGGTGGAGGTGCCGTTGGTGACGAAGAAGGTGTGGTCGGCACCGAAGTTGCGCGCGGCTTCGTTCTCGGCGTCCTTGATCGGGCCGGTGTGATCGAGCAGCGAGCCCAGCTCCGGCACCGAGATCGACAGGTCGCTGCGCAGGGTATTCTCGCCGTAGAACTGGTGGAATGCGCGGCCGACCGGCGATTTGGTGAACGCCACGCCGCCGGCATGGCCGGGCGTGTGCCAGGAGTAGTTGGACTCGGCCGCATGATGGATCAGCGCCTTGAAGAACGGTGGCAACAGGTTCTTCATGTAGTCTTCGGCCGCGCGCATCACCTGCCGCGAGATGAAGCTCTTGGTGTCCTCGAACAGGAAGATGAAGCCATGGATGTACTTGAGCAGCTTGCTCGGCACCTTCTCGATGGTGCGGCGCTCGCCGTACAGGAACACCGGCAGGTTGGCGCGGCGTGCGCTCTGCTCGCGCAGGAAGGCAGTCAGGCGCTGGAACTCGCCATCCACTTCTTCGCTGCCGTCGATCGAGATCAGCACTGCCGAGGCCGCCACGTAGGTGCGGGCACCAGCACGGGCATCATCCAGGTTCAGGCCGCACAGCACGCGCTGGCCATTGCCGCGCAGCTCTTCCACCAGGGCGCGGATCAGGATGCCGCCGATGCGCGGCGACTCGTAGTCGTTGTCGATGACAATGACCGGATAGTCCAGGGACTTGAAGTACACGTTTATTCTCCTTGTCGAACTCAGGAACGCTGGGCGCCGGCGCTGATGGCCGAGGCCTCGCGGGCGCGCTGCCGCTGCTGGCGGCGCTCCTCGCTGAAGAAGGGATAGAACACGGTGATGAACAGCACGAACAGGAAGGCGTACTGCACGATGGTTCCCGACGAGCCGTAGATCGCCCACAGGCAGTACACGACGGTCAGGCTGGTCAGGGTCCAGAACGCACCGGTGTGGACCAGGGTGTGCGACCGCTCGACCACGAAGTAGCACGCTACGCACGAGTAGATGTAGGGCAGCAGGGTCAGCACCACGGCCGCCGACGTGATCACGTCGAACTGGGCCGACGCGGTTTCCGAGGTGGAGGTGACCAGCACCGCCAGGGTCATCAGCACGGCCACGATCAGCACGCCCTTGACCGGCACGTCATCCTTGTTGGTCTTGCTGAAGATGCTCGGGAACAGGCCATCATCGGAGGCCGCCTTCGCACTCTGCGCAGTCAACAGGATCCAGCCACCCAGCGAACCGGCGGCACCGATGAAGGCGCACAGGCTGACCAGCGCACCGCCCCAGCCACCGACCGCCTTGGCCGCGGCCAGCGCGAAGGGCGCGTCGGACACCTGCAGTTCCGAGTTCGGCACCATGCCCATGATCACCGAAGAACTGGCGATGTAGGCGATGGCGGCCAGGAACACACCGGCCAGCGTAGCGCGGGCCACGTTCTTTTCCGGGTTCTCCACCACGCCAGCCGTCACCGAGGCCGACTCGACACCGATGAAGGCCCACAGAGTCAGTGCTGCAGCGCTGGAGACCGCGCCGAAGTTGGACTCGCCCGACACGTTGTACGCGCCCTTGAAGATGTCGGCATCGAAGAAGAACCAGCCGAAGATGGCGATGCCCAGGATCGGCACCAGCGCAAAGCTGGTGGTGACCGTCTGCACCCGGCTGACGAACGCCGGCCCGATCATGTTGGCGAAGCTCAGTGCCCACACCAGCACCAGCACCGCGATGCAGCGCACCAGTGGTTCGGACAGGATCGGGAAGAAATAGCTGAAGTAGCCCACCGCCGCGATCGGGATGGCGACGTTGCCGATCCAGTTGGCGAACCAGTAGATGGTATTGGTCTGGAAGCCCATGTAGGGTCCGAACCAGTCACGCGCGTAGGCGTAGGGGCCACCCGCCTTCGGTGCCAGCTTGCCCAGCTTGGCGAACACGAAGGCCAGCAGCAGCGCACCTGCGGTAGTGATCAGCCAGCCCCAGATCGAGGCAGTACCGATCTTGGCCAGGCTGGAAGGCAGCAGGAACACGCCTGAGCCCATCATGTTGCCGGCGACGAGGAAGGTGGCTCCGACCACCCCGATTTTCTTTGCTTCTGCCATGACAATCTCCAGTACTGGCATGAGCCCGGTGCAGCCGGGCGTGGGGACGGGTTACGCTGGCGTACGACCGCTGGCGCCTATTTGATGAAGTTGTATTGCAGGCTGCCCTGCACCCGGACCGTGTCGCCGCGCGCACCGCCCTGCTGTTCAAGGCGGCCGTACAGCAGCTCCATGCCCATCGTCCACGAAGGCGCCGGGCTCCAGATCAGGTTGAAGACGCCGTAGCGGCTCTGCCGGAATGCGTCGGCCGCCAGTGCGGCATTCCGCTCCAGGGTCAGCTGGCCGAAGATCACGTTCGAACGCCACAGCCCGGACCAGTAGTGGGTGTAGCCGACGAAGCCGCCGTGCAGATCCAGCGCATCGAGGCGGCCATCGGTACCGACTACCGCGTCCAGCCCGGAGCCGGTCAGGTCGGCGGTGTAGCGGCTGAGACCACGCCCACCCAAGACACCGAACAGCAGCAGATCGCGCTCACCCACGGACGCCGATCCACTCACCTGCAGACCGCCGGCCACGCGCCGGTCGCGCACGCCATCGCCGTCATAGGCCAGGCTTCGTGCCACTGCGCCGAGCTGCAGGTGGCCCCAGTCACGCTCCATGCGCGCGGTCACCGTCACATCAGGCAACCGGTTTACCGCGCCCCGCTCATCGGTGGCACCAGCAAGTTCGGTCTTCGGATCTTCGGCAGCGACAGTCAGGATGTTGCCCTTGCCTATTGCGAAGCTGTGGTGGATGCCCGCCACCAGCAGGTATCCGGCACCGCCGGGCCCTGCGAAATCCAGCGTATCGGGCAGGCTGTCCGGGTCCATGAAGCTGGAATAGCCGTAGCCGGCATAGGTATTGCCGAGCTGGCCATAGGCATGGCGCAGGCGGAATTCGTAGCCGTCACTGCTACCGAAGAAGTCATTCTCCAGGTAGAAGCGTAGGTTGCCGTGCGTGGTCGGACGTCGCGCCTCGAAGCTGAAGCGGGTCTGCTTGGCATGGATGTTGAAATTGGAGACGTCACGATGGCGACCGCCCACCGGCATCGATGAAGGAATGAACTGGTCCTCGTCGCCGGCTGCACGCGAATCGGCGATGGCATCCAGCTTGGCGTAGCCGCCGATGCGGATCATCGTGTCAGTGCCAGGAATGGCGAAGAAGCCCTTCAGGTCCGGATCGGTCGGGCCGGCCGCACTGTCCGGTCGCGACGCAGCGGTGGACGGGTCGGCCACTGATTCGCGCTGCGGCAGCACCGGCTGCGCCACGCCCGGCACCTGGGTGGGATGCAGCAGGTTGGCGCTGCTGGCGGCTGCAGCCATCGGCGGCGGCACCTGCGCCCTGGCCGCTACGGCCCCCTCACGCTGCTCCAGCCGATCCAGGCGCTGCTGCATCCCTTCCAGCGCCTGGCGCATGGCAGCGATCTCCTTTCGCAACGCCTGCGCATCTTCCTGACCATCCTGCTGCGCATACGCTGGCGTGATCGCCAGTGCGGTCAAGCAGGCCAGACTCAGTACCGCCACGCGCATTGCATCCTCCCTGGACGAACACTTGATTCGCGCTGACGGGACGCACGCATGTGCCACCCCGGCCTCGCGCCGCCGTTGCTGGAAATGCGGATACTGCGTCGACGACAACGGACAGCCTGCGCATGACAGGCAACAGGACCGTGACACTGCCCTGCCTGTACCGATGTCGACGCCATCAAGGCCGCACTGCCAGAGAGGTGGCGACCGCAGCGGTCTGGGTAACAAGCATGGGGTGAGAGTGTCGTGAATGGCTGAGCCGACCGACCCCGATCAGGGCCTGGCGAGCGCGGCATCCATCGCGCATTGACGCTGTATTCCATGCGTCACAGGCTAATCCGCCTGTCGTTTTTGGCCTTGATTGGAATCAAGGCACGAGGCTTGATGTCAGTCACTATTCAGACGTGACGACGAACAGATGATGCGCAGGCCGCACATCGATCCTGATCACGGAAAGCAACAGGCCCGCATGCTGCCATGCGGGCCCGTGGGTCATTCCGATGAGAGGCGCGACTCAGCGCGGGCCCAGCACCGTCTGCAGGTCAGCGCCCTGCGGCAAGCCGGCGCGACGCTGCACCTGGCCCTGCGCGTCCTGGAACAGGATGCCCGGCGTGCCCTGGAAGCCCATCTCGATCATCAGCACCTGGTTGGCGTCGAGCTTGCCAGCGATCTCGCGACTGATGTTCGGCAGCGCCTTGATGCCACCACGATCAAAATCGTGCTCGTTCTGCAGCAGCGCCGCGCTCGGGTCACGGGCAGCGAGGATGGCCGCCGCCTTGGCCGGGCTGTCCTCGCGGATGACGCCGACCATGATGTGACGCAACTGCACCTTGCCGGCGTCGACCCACGGCCGTGCTGCTTCCCAGAACTTGTGACAGTAGGGGCAGTTGGCATCGCTGAAGGTATAGACCACGCGCGGCGCATCGGCCTTGCCGTCACGCACCCATGCACTGGCTTCCAGCTTGGTCCACATCTTGGCCGACATCGGTGCAGCGACCAGCTTTTCCACCGCCTCGGCGGCCACATCATTGCCTTCGGCATCGAACAGGCTGCCTACCAGCACGTGCTTGCCGTCGGCGGTGACGTAGGCTGCGGCCGGCTGCTGCCCGCCCACCACGCCAGCGAAGCCACGCAGGCCGCCCGGTGCATCGAACTCGGCAACGACTTCGAAGCCGTGCTTCTCGATGCCTTTCAGCACCGCAGGACGGTCACCTTTGGCCGCGGACGTCGGAGCACTCGCAACCGGTGCTGCCGCCGTCTTGCCCGGTGGGGTCTGGGCCTGGCTGCAGGCGGCCAATGCCAGCATGACCGGCAGCAACAGCACCGCCGGAGCGATGCGCAGGGAAGTGGACAACATGGGAACTCCGTAGTGAGATGCCCGGGCAGGCTACCGCAGCCGGCGCAGTTTGTGTTCAAGACCGGCCGCAGTCAGTTCGCCCAGGTGCAGTTCACGCAGGCGCCCGTCGGCATCGAAGAAGAGCGTGGAAGGATAGGCCTGCACGCCCAGCACGGTTGAAGCGGCAGCGTCATCGTCCAGCAACACGTTGCCCAGCACCAGTCGTTCGCTGGCGAGGAAACCCTGGACCTCATCCAGGGTTTCGCCCTGGTTGAGGAACACAAACTGCACCTCGGTATGCGTCTGCTGTGCGGATGCCAGCACCGGCATTTCGCGTCGGCAGGGGCCACACCAGCTGGCCCAGAGATTCAGTACCACCGGTTTGCCCCGGAACTGCTGCAGGTCGATCACGCGCCCCTGCAGATCGGCCACGTTCACCGCCGGCAGCGGCATCCGCTGTGCCTGCCATGCCGCCAGCACGTGGCTGCCCGCCGCCCAGAGCACCACGCCCGCCAGCGCCCCGGCCAGCACCGGCGCACGCAATGCATGCCATGGCCTCAGCCGCCAGACACCCCATGCCAGGCCTGCAACCAGCGCGACCGTGAGGTGATACCCACCATCGGCGATCTGCAGGATGCTCCAGGGGGCCTCACGATAGAGCGCGAAGTTCAAGGCCACGAAGCTGATGCGTCCGCATAGCAGGCCGATCAGCAACATGTCCAGGACCATGCTTGCCGCGGAAGGCACTGCCATCCCGTCCTTCCGACGCGGCCACAGATGTGCCACGGCCATGGCCAGCAGCACGCACATCAGGATCAACACCACCGGCATCGGCACCGGCCCAACACTCGACATCAGCCCACCTGTTCCAACATCCGTTGCCTGCATGGTCGAGGCGTCGCGCCCAGGTTGCAAGCGCGACGCCCGCCGCAGGCATCAGGCCGCGCTGCGCGGCATCTGCATGCCAGGCACCGATTGCAGCCCGCGCAGGCTGCCCGCCACCGATGACAACAGCGGCCGCTCGCGCCGCTTGTTGTTGACCAGCCGACGATAGTTGGCCGGCGTCATTCCGACGATGCGCAGGAACAGGCGGCGGAAGGCGCTCTGGTCGGCGTAGCCCACGCCCCAGGCCACTTCATCGATCCCCGCCCCCTGCTGCAGCAGCGTCTGCGCCTTGGCGATACGCAACCGCTGGCAATACTCGATAGGACGCAGCCCCGTGGCCTTCAGGAAGCGCCGCTGCAGGGTCCGCGGCTCCAGTCCGGAAACCTCACAGATCGCACCGAGCGTGGCGCCGCGCGCAGCCGTGGTATGCAGCCAGCGCTGCGCCTTCAGCACATCACGATCACCGTGAGCGAAGTTGGCACTGAAGCGCTCCAGATCCTGCTGGATGGCTGCCGGCACCGTGATTCCCAGCTGCTGCGCCACGGAACTCGCCACCCCCTGGCCATACAGCCGATACAGCAGTCGCAGGCCGAGGAAACGCCACGCCTGGGAACCGGCCACCGTCAGCAGGTCGCCATCATCGACCAGCGCGCGCTCACTGGGTACCCAGCTGGCTGCTTGCCCCTGCAGGCCCGGATGGCGTCCGAGGTCCGGCCCACTGACCGTGCGCCCGGCCAGCAGACCGGCACGCGCGAGCATGCTGACACCGTCGCTGGCCGCCGCCAGCAGACTGCCACCGTCGTAGTGCGCGCGCAGCCAATCCAGCAGGACCTCATCGGCACGCAGGCAGACGCCTTGGCTGATCTGGCCAGGCACGGCGATTACAGCGGGAATGTCTGCCTCGAGCATCTCCGCGCCGGCGATGCGGTGCACGCCGGTCTGGCTGGCCGGCACGATCCAGCGGGTCACCAGGACACGCTTGAACGGACGGCGCTGTTGCTGGGCAAGCCGGTTGGCCACATGTGCCATTTCAGTCAGCACGGAGGCGGCCGATGGGTCGCCTCCCGGGTACTCGACCACCGCGACCTCGACGAATCCTTCGTTTCTGAATCCTTCCACAGACCATCTCCTCGGTTCGTTGCAGGCCATCCAGCGGCCGGTTCAGGCGCAGGGTAGGAACTGCCTCGAGGGTGGGGCTATGAAGAAAGTTGCAAAGTGCGCTGAATGCGCCCTCATCGGCGGGGCCTTGACCCTTGACCAGACTCAAGGCTTCACAATGGCCGGCGGCATCCGCAGGAATCCCCCATGAACATTGGTCAACTGGCGCGCCAGGCCGGCGTACCGATCGATACGGTGCGCTACTACGAGCGCCAGCAGTTGCTGCCCACGGCGGCACGCTCGGCCGGGGGCTACCGCATCTTCGGCGAGCAGGACCTGCGCAGGCTGCGCTTCATCCGCCGTGCCAAAACGCTGGGTTTCAGCCTGGAAGAAATCGCCGAACTGCTGGCGCTCAGTGACCGCCACCCGCAGGACATGGGCAGCGTGCGCGACACGGCGCAGGCCCGACTGAGGGACATCGCGCAGCGCATGGCCGAACTGCAGCGCATGCACACCGCGCTTTCGCAGCTGGTCGACGCCTGCCCCGGCCACGGCACACTGGATCAATGCCCCATCCTGGCGGCACTGACCGACGACGCCCCCTGAGTACGGACGACCACCATCCGCCTCGCAACGCGCGTGAAGAAAAGTGCAACAAATGCTTGCCAACCCCCTGGGGCAAGGCTATTATTTCGCTCCTCAGCGACGTGGGGCCATAGCTCAGCTGGGAGAGCGCCTGCATGGCATGCAGGAGGTCAGCGGTTCGATCCCGCTTGGCTCCACCAATCTTTCGGCATTAGGCCGCCGAAAGGTCGCTAAAGAACATTGATGAGAATTGCGTCCCCATCGTCTAGAGGCCTAGGACATCACCCTTTCACGGTGGCGACCGGGGTTCGAATCCCCGTGGGGACGCCACTCATCACGAACAACGAGGACCCGGCCGATAACCGGGTCTTTTTTGTTCACCGCCTACCGGCATTCAGGTTGTGGCGTTGCGGGTCCCCTGCCTTGGTGGCAGCGGTTGAACCGGAACGAAAAAAGTTCTGAAAAAGCTTCCACAAACGTGAACACGCAGGTATGATAGGCGGCTCGGCAACACGGGGCCATAGCTCAGCTGGGAGAGCGCCTGCATGGCATGCAGGAGGTCAGCGGTTCGATCCCGCTTGGCTCCACCACTTTCGACATTAGGCCGTCGAAGGTTCTACAACTTGAAGTTTTCGTGCGTCCCCATCGTCTAGAGGCCTAGGACATCACCCTTTCACGGTGGCGACCGGGGTTCGAATCCCCGTGGGGACGCCAGTTTCAAAACGGACTCTGCTCCCGGCAGATCATCCGGAGTTTCATTGGGGCCATAGCTCAGCTGGGAGAGCGCCTGCATGGCATGCAGGAGGTCAGCGGTTCGATCCCGCTTGGCTCCACCACTTCGACATTAGGCCGTCGAAGGTTCTACAACTTGAAGTTTTCGTGCGTCCCCATCGTCTAGAGGCCTAGGACATCACCCTTTCACGGTGGCGACCGGGGTTCGAATCCCCGTGGGGACGCCAATTCTTGGAAACCCCGGCTTCGGCCGGGGTTTTTCTTTGCCCGCGATTCCTGGGAAGGCCCTATCCACGCATGGCGTGGATCTACTGCAGGTCCCCGGTAGATCCACGCCATCGTGGATGGCTTCACCCCGATTACGGCTCAGAACCGCCGATACATCCCGATCGATGCTGGTGCCGTGGGTGCGAAACCAAACTGGGCGTACAACCGATGCGCCTCGCCATCGGCCAGCAGGCTGACGTACGCCGATGGCGGCAGGTTGGCCTGCATCCAGCCATCCAGGCGCCGCATCACCTCCTTGCCCAGTCCCTGCCCCTGCAGCCGCGGCAGCACCGCGATATCGCAGACCTGCAGATGGCAACCGCCATCGCCGACGATGCGCCCCATCGCCACCAGCTCACTGCCCTGGTACGCACAGACACCAAACAGCGTGTTGGGCAGTGCGCGCGCAGCTGCTTCCCGGGTCTTGGCGCTGAGGCCGGCCAGTACACGCAGCTGGCAGTAGTCCTCGACCGTGGGCACGGCTTCGCGGAACTGGCAGGCGATGGAATCGTTCATGCGGTATCTCCCTGTAGGTCGGGCTATCCTGCCGCATCCACGTCGCAGCTGCTGCGACCCAGGCCCTCCACAGTCCCATGTGCTATTCCGCCCTTATCCGCGCTGACTACGCCAAGCTGGTACGCGAGTTCGGCGCCATCCTGTCGCTGGAAGAGTTCGCCGAACTGTACGCACACGATCCGGGCAAGAAGCGGCCGAAGACCCCGAAGGCGATGGATGACGGATTCGCCGGCGCGCGTACCGAACAGGGACGGGACATCGTGACGAAGATCCAGCAATGGCATGCGCAGGAGCGGCAGGCACTGGAGGCCGAACTGGCCCGGCAACGCGAACGACGCGATATCGCCCATGCCACGCTGGCCACCCGGCCCACCCAGAAGGCACGCCATGACCTGCGCGTGGCCGGCAACCGCATCGAGCGCGCGCAGGCCCGACTGGAGGACCTGCATCGGGTGCAGTTGCTGCCGCGCGACAACCGCATCTTCCCTGGCACCTACGCGCCGGTGATGGTCAGCGAGAACGGCCAGCGCGTGATCAAGCCGATGCGCTACCAGTGCCGGCTGCCGGACAAGCCGGCGCGCAACGACGTGCTGTACCCCGGCACCTACAATGCGCGGCGCGACAGCCTGGAGGGTTACTGGCGGGGTGCGTTCGGACTGCGCCACGGCGTGGTAGTGGTGCAGGCGTTCTACGAGCACGTGCCACGCCACGCCATCGCCGGCCGCACCCTCGGTGCCGACGAAAAGGAACAGGACGTGGTGCTCGAATTCCGTCCCGATCCGCCCCGCGACCTGCTGCTGGCGTGCCTCTGGGCGGAATGGGAAGGACCGGAAGGCCGCCTGCTGTCGTTTGCCACGATCACCGACGCACCTTCCAGCGACGTCGCCGCGGCCGGGCATGACCGCGGCGTGGTACCGATCCGCAGGGAACACCTCGACGCCTGGCTCAATCCCGACCCGGATGACCTGGCACGCCAGTACCAGATCCTCGATGACCGCGAGGAGATCCGTTACGTGTACGAGGAAGCGGGCTGAGCGCCAGGCGCAATTGAAAAACCCCGCCTGGGCGGGGTTCCTGGTTCAGGGGTTGCCGCCGCATATCGCCTCTTCGCAGAAGGCCTGTTCCTGCAGGCATTGCTCAACTTCACCGCCGCGCGCGATACAGCTCTTGTAGAGCTGGAAACAGGGCTGGCCGCACCATGCGGCAGACGCCGTACCACCGAAGACCGCCATCGAAAGGACACCCGCAGCAACCATGCGCTTGATCCACTTCTGCATGCCACTCTCCTTGTAGGCCTGAGCATTCAGGCCCCAGCAGCATACCCCCGCCGGTGCACGGCGAGCGGCTCAGGCCTGGACGCTGGAGCGGCCAACCGCACGCGCCAGCGCCCGCGACAGATCGGCTGACAGGTACGGCTTGACCAGCAACAGACCCTCCAACATCGGCGCCGGCAGCTGCTCGGCCAGCATTCCGGTGGCCAGCACGAACGGAATGCCACGTGCCGAAAGCGCTGCGGCCACCGGCTCACTGGTCTCGTTGCGGGCCAGCCGGTAGTCCAGCAGGGCCACGTCCGGGGTGCTCTGCTCGAGCAGCTGCAGGGCTTCGGACACGCTCGCTGCGAGCCCGACCACGGTCGCACCGGCATGCACCAGCTGCATCTGCAGCAGGGCCGCACTCATTTCGTCGTTCTCGACCACCAGCACCCTCAGGTCCTGCAACACTGTCATCAGCTACCGCTCCTGGAGGCAATTGCACACTGGGAGTATAGCTACCAAGGAGCCAATGCCGACAGGAACCGCCCTGATAGGCCCTCCTACTATGCATCTCCCGCCGACCTCGGTTACACTCGCACGCTGCCTGCCGGTGTGGCGGAATGGTATACGCAGCTGACTCAAAATCAGCCGGGGGTAACCCCATGAAGGTTCGAGTCCTTTCACCGGCACCACTGCATCAAAGGCCAGGTCCCCGACCTGGCCTTTTGCATTTTCAGGGCCGGGGCGCCGACACTGGCGACGATGCCAACGCCCGCCCTGCCCACGCTCCCTGCAACCCTGCCCGCACGGTTGCGTCCACTGCACGTGGATGATGCTGCCGCCTGGTCCCGCTATCTCTCGCTGCCGGGCGTGACCCGGCACACCAGCTGGGGCGACGTTTCCGAAATGGCACTGCGACGCCAGATCGCCAGTTACCTGCCCACGGCAACGGACCAGCGCTGGGCGCTGGTGAACGCCGACGACCAGCTGATCGGCACCGTTGGCCTGAACGGAATCGACCTATCGCATGGCCGCGGCGAACTCGCCTATGATCTTGATCCGCGCTGGCAGGGTCAGGGACTGGCCACGCACGCAGCACGCGCGGTGCTCGAATGGGGCCGTGCCGCACACGCCCTGGTCCGTATCCAGGCGACCGTCCTGGACAGCAACGCCCGCTCGATCGCCGTGCTGGAACGCCTCGGCATGCAGCGCGAAGGCCTGCTGCGCGCTTACCGGCGGGTTCGGGGACAGCCCCGTGACTTCTGGATGTATGCCCAGGTGGAAGGCTCTGCGTCACCTCGATGACACACAACTGCAATCTACGGCAAGGTTTAAAATAGACGTAGCTCACACTTTTCTTGCCAGCCTCACCTACTTCTGCCTATCGTGATCCCAGCCGGAGCTGGGGGCGGGGGAATGCATGACGTTGCGTGCGGCACTGTTTTTCCTGGTCACGCACGCGCTCGTCATTACCTTTGTCGGCCCGCAGGACCCGATCGGCTCCTACCTGATGCTGATCACCGCCCCACTGCTGGCCGCACTGGCCTGCGTGCGGCGTGCACGTGACAGCCATCAGGCGGCCTGCAAATGGCGGACGCTGGGCGCTGCGGTCGGCTTGTTCTCGCTGGCCCTGCTGGCCCTGCTGTACCGCAATGTGGCCGGCCTCGATCCTGCGCAGATGACCGTACCTTCACTGGTTCTGTACGTGTTCTACCGGATTCCCCTGACCTACGTGGCCGCCAGCCCAGGCGGTGGCAACCGCTACATCCGCGCGGTGGACCTGCTGATCATCGGGTTGCTGTGGCTGTTGTACTACGGGCACACGCGGGCGATGGCGCACTTCAATACCGCCCTGTGGACGCAGTGCCTGAACACCATGAGCAGCGTGCAGAACAGCCTGGTGTTCTGCTTCGCACTGATCCGCTTCCTGGCCGAGGACAATGCCGACCGCCGTGACTTCTTCCGCACGTTGACGATCTACGCGCTGGGCTACTTCCTGTTGGCGTTCTACATCAATACCTGGCAGCCGCAGGTACCCAATGGTGCCTGGGGGGACCTGCTGATCAGCGGGCTGTTCGTGCTGTTGGCCGTGCTGGCCGGCAGCCTGCACCGCCCACCAGCAGTGGCTGTGCCGCGCAACCTTCGCCGCATCGTCGATGCCAGCGCGCCACTGATGCTGCCGTTGCTGCTGATGATGGTGGCGCTGCTGGTCGCACGCCTGCAGCCGACCCTGGCCTCGGTCGGTTTCATCGGTGCCCTGCTCGGCTACGCGCTACGCGGCGTGCTGACCCAGGCCCAGATCCAGCGCGAGCGCGACGAACTGGCGCTGCTGGCCCGGCGCGATCCGCTGACCGGCCTGGGCAACCGCCGCAACTTCGATGAATCGCTCATCAGCGCGCGCGGTCGCGCTCGCCGCCAGGGCATGGGGCTGGCGGTGCTGATGATCGACATCGACCACTTCAAGCGACTCAATGACACCTACGGGCACCCGGAAGGTGATCGCCGCCTGCAGGCGGTCGCCGCGATCCTCGAGGGCTGCCTGCAACGCGGTGATGACCTGCTGGCCCGCTATGGCGGCGAGGAATTCATCGCTGCCCTGCCCGCGCCCGACGCAACCCACGCCCTGGACCTGGGCGAGCGCCTGCGCGCCGCCGTGGAAGCCGCCGCGCTGCCCGCCGCCGAGGCTTACGTGACCATCAGCATCGGCGTGGCCTGGCAGGCCGCACATGAGCAGGCCGACCCGCGCGGCCTGGTCGACCGCGCCGACCATGCCCTGTACCGCGCCAAGCATGCCGGCCGCAACTGCGTGCAGGCTGCCTCGGGCCTCGAGACCGGGAAACAGCCCTCCGACCGCTTGGCCTAGACCGCGCGCAGCACCGCCGCACCATGCATGTGCCCAGCCCCGCCCTGCACGCGGAAGCTG
Source organism: Stenotrophomonas sp. 85239_Sma (assembly GCF_056481725.1). Lineage (NCBI taxonomy): Bacteria > Pseudomonadati > Pseudomonadota > Gammaproteobacteria > Lysobacterales > Lysobacteraceae > Stenotrophomonas > Stenotrophomonas sp. 85239_Sma. The sequence goes on from NZ_CM151163.1 coordinate 2,760,365, forward strand.
GCCACGGTCTGCAGCAGCTGCGCCGACTGTTCTTCCATGCTGCGCGCCGCGGCGGAGGCTTCCTCTACCAGCGCGGCGTTCTGCTGCGTGCCCTGGTCGATCAGGTCGACGGCATGGTTCATCTGCTGGATGTCGTCGCTCTGCTGCTGTGCTGCCGTGCTGATCTCGGACATCAGGTCACTGACCCGGCGCACGTTGACCACGATCTCGTCCATGGTACGGCCGGCGCTCTCAACCTGCGCCGTGCCGGCGCCCACATTGGCAACCGATGCATCGATCAGCTGCTTGATCTCCTTGGCTGCGCTGGCCGAACGCTGCGACAGCTCGCGGATCTCGGTAGCAACCACGGCGAAGCCACGCCCGTGTTCACCTGCTCGCGCCGCCTCCACCGCCGCGTTCAACGCAAGGATGTTGGTCTGGAAGGCGATGCCGTCGATCACGCCGATAATGTCGACGATGCGCCGCGAGGACGCGTTGATCACCGCCATGGTCTCGACCACTTCGTGCACCACGTTGCCGCCGCGCGCGGCGACATCAGCGGCGCCTCCGGCCAGCTGGCTGGCCTGCCGTGCGTTGGTCGCGGTGCGCTGCACGGTCTCGGCCAGGCCCTTCATCGACACCGCGGTCTCCTCCAGCGACGCTGCCTGCTGCTCGGTGCGCTGCGACAGATCGCTGTTGCCCTGCGCGATCTCGGTTGCACCGACCGCGATGGTGTCGGCGGCGAACTTGATCTGACCGATGATCGCGGCCATCGCCTCGACCAGCGAATTCACGCCTTCGCACAGCTCGGCGATCGGCCCGCGCTTGTCGGTGGTGGCCACGCGCTGGGTCAGATCACCCTGCTTGGCGGCAGCCACCACCTCGCGGGTCTGCGCCACGGCACGCTGCATGGCCTGGTTCTCATGCACCTGCGCGGTGATGTCGGTGGCGTACTTGACGACCTTGAACGGCTTTCCGTTGAGGTCCAGGATCGGGTTGTAGGACGCCTGGATCCAGACCTCGCGCCCGCCCTTGCCAAGGCGCCGGTACTGGCCGGCATCGTATTCGCCACGGCCGAGCTTCTCCCAGAACTGGCGATACTCGATGCTGCCGCGATGCTCGGGCTCGACAAACAACGAATGGTGCTGCCCGCGCACTTCGTCCAGGCTGTAACCGGTGGCGGCCAGGAAGTTGTCGTTGGCCGACAGGATGCGGCCATCCATGCTGAACTCGATCACGGCCTGCGACTTGTCGATGGCAGCCAGCTGGCCAGCCGAGTCGGCCGCCTGCAGCTTCTGCGCGGTGATGTCAGTGGCGAACTTGACTACCTTGTACGGACGCCCCTGACGGTCCAGCACCGGGTTGTACGAGGCCTGGATCCAGATCTCGCGCTGGTTCTTGCCGAAACGCCGGTACTGGCCAGCGTCATATTCGCCACGTCCCAGCCGCGCCCAGAAGTCACGGTATTCGGCGCTGCGCGCCTGCTCGGGATCGACGAACAGGGAATGGTGCTTTCCCTGGATATCCTCCAGCCGGTAGCCCATCGCCTGCAGGAAGTTGTCGTTGGCCTGCAGGATCGTGCCATCGAGGGCGAACTCGATGACCGCCTGCACGCGATGCAGCGCCGCGACCTGGGCTTCAAGTTCGGCGCGGTCGGTTGCCATCGACTCGGTGCCGGTCCGCTGCTGCGGGGCAAGGGCACCCAGCAGCGCGCGCCACGGCGACCAACGGGTATGCAGCTCGGCCGGCGCCTGCGCGTCCGCCGTGAAGCCTGGAATGAGCATTGTCTGATCCTCGGTGTCCGGTAAGCGGTTGCGATCCGACGGGCGGGATGCCCGGCGGCAACTTCGGTTGCTTGGGACTGCAGGTGCCCGCAGGCACCCCTCGAGCAGCTGGCAAGAACGTCTGGTGCGGGTCCGATCAGCATTGGGGAGCGGCGGAACACACTGCGCGGACCGCCCATCGGGGCAGTCTGGGGTCCTGCGGCGGGTGGCTGGAGCGGGATCCAGAGGGAGTATCGGCGATGCCGTCGGCCGCTTTAGCGGGATTCCGCGACGTCCGTCGCAACTCCGTACATTGCAGACGGAATGTGGTCGACGATTGCCGTGTACTTCACGTTCCGCTCACGTGCCACAACCTGCCCACCAAGGGACTCAGGCCCTCCCCCGCCACCGGGTAGCGGAATGCAGCAATGCCTGAGCACTGAATACAGCATCGCTCAGCAGAAGGATGCAGCTCAAGGCAGAAAGGTTTACATGACCAATGCGGGATTCCCCAGCAGGAAAAAGCGAACAGCATGAACGTCCCGCAGGACGCTCATCGACATGGAGATCGCATGTTCCCTCGCATTGCCACCCTTCTCTTCCTGGCCATGTGCAGCAACAGCGCGCTGGCCACCGACACGGCCTATCGACCGGCCTTCCACCCAGACCGGTTGAAGGGCCCCCCAGCCGGGCGCCCGAACGAAGTGCTGGTACTCGGCACCACCCATTTGTCCGGCCTTCCCACGTCCTTCCAGCCGGCCTCGCTTGAGCCATTGCTGCAGCGACTGGTCGCCTGGAAACCCGAGCTGATCGCTACCGAAGACCTGTCTGGCCTCCAGTGCGATTTCATGCGCCGTTATCCGGCCCGCTATGCGGAGAGCGTGGCCACCTACTGCTTCGACACCACCGCTGCGCAGGTTGCGACGGGACTGGACGTGCCTGCGGCGAACACCCAGGCCGAGCGCCTGCTCGCAACCTGGCCGAACAACCCGACGCCCGCACAACGTCGTCGGCTCGCCGCGCTGTTCCTGGCAGCAGGCGAACGCGGCTCAGCGCAGGTGCAGTGGCTGCGCCTGCCTGCGTCCGAGCGCAAGGACGGTGATGGATTGACTCCGGCGCTGGTCGAGATCCTCGACAAGGGCCTGGTTCGCCGCAATGAAACCCATCTGATCGCCGCCGAAGTCGCCGCCCGCCTCGGGCATGAGCGCCTGTGGGCCGTGGACGACCACACGGCCGATTCCCCCACACCCGCCGAGGATGAAGCGGCGGCGAGCGCGGCCATCACCGGTGCCTGGAACAACGCCCATACCCAGGCACGCAAGGACGCGGATAAACGCTTGTTGGCCGATCTGGACAAGCCCGGGGGTGTCATGGCGCTGTACAGGGCGTACAACAGTCCCACGGTAGCGATGACCGCTTACCAGAGCGATTTCGGCGCGACGCTCGTCGAGCCCTCGCCAAAAGCCTTCGGCAGGATGTATGTGGGCTACTGGGAAACGCGCAACCTGCGCATGGTCGCCAACATCCGCGATGTGCTGGGCCTGCATCCGGGCCGCCGCATGCTGGCCATCGTCGGCGTCTCGCACAAGGGCTACTACGAGGCTTACCTCAACCAGATGCACGATGTGCGTATGGTGAATTCGGACAATGTATTGCGTTGACGGTGAAGTGCCGGCGGGGCGCCGGCACTATCATCGGATGCCTCCCCTGCACGGATTCGCACATGCTGAAGGTGATCGCCGAAGACTTCATTTACCCCGAAGCCCTGGACCACGTCCTGCCGCTGTACCGGGAACTGGTCGCCTGCACGCAGCGCGAACCACTGTGCATCAGCTATGAGCTGTTCGTTGACGAGAAGGATCCTGGGCACTTCGTCTTCATCGAGCTGTGGCCCGACCACGGCGCCCTCGACGCCCACTGCGCCAGCGAGCACTTCCAGCGTCTGGTGCCGCAGATCAATGCTTTCCAACGCGCGCCCTGCCGGTTCGTACTGATGAAGCCCGCTGCGCTGTAGATCATCCAGCGGTGGGCTGGCGCGGCGGCCGGCGGGAACGCCACAGCACCGCGCTTGCTGCCAACGTGCAGGCCAGCGTCAGCACCAGCAACGTCACCGCGCCGCCCTGCAGCACTGGCAGCAACGCCTTCGCATGCAAGTCGTCGCGCAGTTGTTCCAGGCGCAGCCAGCTGGCCAGCGCCAGGCACCAGCCAACCATGGCGGGCGCATAGGCGGCAACGACGTTTCGATTCCAGGCCATCATCGTCAGATCTCTTGTCCGGGGGAGGGGTGATTGTTCCGCCCTGCCCTCTCACGGACTGAGACGGGCCGGAGTGCCCCGCCGGGCATGGGCCGATGTCACCGCTCCAATCCAACGCCCAGTGCCCCATCGGCACCGCGCTGGCTCCCGGTGGTGCGGACCGGTTCAGCCCGGTTCGCCGTCGTCACCCGGACTTTCGGACAGCTCGCCCTGTACCTGCACGTTGTTGCGGCCCAACGCCTTGGCCCGGTAGCACTGGGCATCAGCCGCAGCGACCGCCTGGTCCACGCTCATGCCGCTGGCCAACGGCGCGATACCAATGCTGGCACCGACCCGCAGCCGGTCCTGGTCCCACGGAATCGACAGGGAGGCCAGCGTGTGCAGCAGTTCACCACCGATACGGGCCGCACGACGTGGCGTACAACCGGACAGGATCACCGCGAATTCGTCCCCCCCCAGCCGCGCCACCACGTCCGAATCGCGCACGCCATGGCGCAGCACGCTGGCCACCGCCCATAGCACGGCATCGCCGGCCAGATGGCCCCAGGTGTCGTTGACCGGCTTGAAGCGGTCCAGATCGATGTACATCAGCGAGGCTGCCTGACCGGTGCGCTCGACGCGGGTGATCGCCTGCTGCAGGTGCACCTCGAAGCCGCGGCGGTTGCTCAGCTCAGTCAACGGATCGATCTCGGCCAGGTGCCGGGCTTCGCGCTGGCGCGCGCGCTGCTGGGTGTCGTCGCGCAGCACCCAGACTGCACCGCGCACATGGCCTTCATCATCGCGCAGCCAGGCGCGGGTCAGGTCCACCGGTACCGTTGCCGTGCCCAGCCGCAGCAGCAGGTCGGCGTGCAGGTCCACCGCATTGCTCTCCGGGTCCAGCAGTACTGACACATCCAATACCGAGCCGGGCGCGTACTCGGTGGTCAACGCCAGCACGTCCTGCACCTTGTGTCCGGCCAGCGACAACGCGCCATCCCCGGCCAGGGTACGCACCGCGGCCGCGTTGGCGTAGTCGATGCGGCCATCAAGGCTGACGCTGAGCACCAGGTCAGCCACCGCATCCAGGGTGATGCGGCTGCGTTGTTCACTCTCGAACAGGCGCTGCTCGCTGCTGCGCTGGGCGGTGATGTCCTGGATCTGCGACACGAAATGCAGCGGTTCGCCATGCTCGTTGCGCACCAGCGACACCGACAGCCGGGCCCATATGATGCGGCCGTCGCGGTCGAGATAGCGCTTTTCCAGGTGGTAATGGCTGCGCCGTCCGTCCAGCAGGTCCCGCACCAGGGCCAGGTCGGCCTGCAGGTCATCGGGATGGGTCAGGCGCTGGAAATCGACCTGCAGCAGCTCTTCGCGCGGGTAACCCAGGATCCGGCACAGTGCGTCGTTGACATCCAGCCAGCGCCCCTCCAGCGAGACCAGGGCCATGCCCAGCGCGGCAGACGTGAACGCCCCGGCGAACTTCTCCGCCGAAAGCCGCGCCTCCGCGCGCGCCTGCAGGATTTCGGTAATGTCGATGGCCATGCCGACATAGCCGATGCGCGCGCCTTCGGCGCCATCCATGCGGCTGATCGACAGGCGCACCTGCCGTGGCTGGCCGTCCTTGCGCAGCAACATCCACTGCCGCGAATAGGTCTGTCCGTCGGCGCGTGCACTGAGCGCTTCGAACACGTCAGGAAGATTGCCATGGACATCGGCCAGCGGTCGCATCCATGCCTTCAGCTCATCCGGATCGTGGAAGGCATCGAGCCGCCGTTGGCCGACCACCTCCGCCGCGCTGTAGCCCAGCAGACGCTCCGCCCCCGTGTTGAACAAGGTGATGGTGCCATCGGTATCGGTGGCGATCACCGCTACCTCGTCGGACGCATCGACCACGGCCTGCAGGCGTTGCCGGGTCTCGGCCGCGTCCTGCCTCGCCTGCTGCAGCTCGGTGACATCGGCATGCGCGCCGGCCATCCACAACGGCTTGCCCTGCCTGTCCCACTCGAAGACCCGCCCGCGGTCCTGGATCCAGATCCACTGGCCGTTCTTGTGGCGCATGCGCAGCAGGCAGGCGTAGTTGTCGCTGCGTCCTTCGAAATGCTCATCCAGCGCCGCATCGGACAGCGCGATGTCATCGGGATGCACCAGCTTCAGGAACGTCTTCTGGCAGATCGGTTCCAGCTCTTCCAGGCGGTAACCGACAATCTCGGCCCAGCGCGCATTGACCCGCATCTCGCCGGTCTGCACGTTCCACTCCCAGGTTCCCGCAGCGGTACCGTCGATGATCATCGCCAAGCGGCGACGCTCTTCCGCCAACTCCTGCAGGCGGCGCTCCAGCAGTCCATTGCCGTGGGTGCCCTGGCCCGGCATCAATCCGGCCCCCTGCCGGCACGGGCAGGCGCCGGCCGCAGCGGAGCGCTGCGGCCTGCAACGAAGACGGCGGGTCGTGCTGGCGTCATGGCCCTCCCCAGCGACAGCGGGGAGGCCAAACGCCCCCCTCAGGCGCAAGTGTGCGCAATCACGGGGAAAACCGACAAGTCCCCCGCCACGAATCAAGCGTGACGGGGGGCACGATCCTCAGCTGCGCTTGGCCCGGGCAAAGGCCTCGGCCAGGGCATTGTTGGCCGGCGGCGCAGACTGGGCCGGACGGCCGCCAGCGCCCTGGCCGCGGTTCGGCCCACGGTTCTGGCCGCCAGCGTCACGGCGCGGTCCTTGGCCCTGGCCGCGCTCATCACGCTGACCCGGGCGGCTGGTGGCCTGGCCCGGGGTATCGTCCAGGCGCCGGGTCAGGGCGATGCGCTTGCGCGCCACATCCACCTCCAGCACCTTCACCTTGACGATGTCACCGGCCTTGACCACGTCGCGCGGGTCCTTCACGAAGGTATCGGAAAGCGCCGAAATGTGGATCAGGCCGTCCTGGTGCACGCCGATATCGACAAAGGCACCAAACGCAGCCACGTTGCTGACCACACCTTCCAGCACCATGCCCTCGCGCAGGTCCTTGATGTCCTCCACGCCCTCGGCGAAACGCGCCGCCTTGAACTCCGGGCGCGGGTCGCGGCCCGGCTTCTCCAGTTCCTTCAGGATGTCGCGCACGGTCGGCACGCCGAAGGTGGCATCGGTGAACTGCTCGGCCTTCAGGCCACGCAGGAAGCTGCCATCACCGATCAGTGCCTTGATCGGGCGCGAGGTGCTGGCGACGATGCGTTCAACCACCGGATAGGCTTCCGGGTGCACCGCCGAGGCGTCCAGCGGCTGGTCACCATCGGCGATACGCAGGAAGCCGGCGCACTGCTCGAAGGTCTTTTCGCCCAGGCGCGCGACCTTCAGCAGGTCCTTGCGACGCTTGAACGGGCCGTTGTCGTCGCGATGGCGCACGATGTTCTCGGCCACCGTGGCCGACAGGCCGGACACCCGCGACAGCAGCGCAGCCGACGCGGTGTTCACGTATACGCCGACCGCGTTCACGCAGTCCTCCACGCGCGCATCCAGCGCCCGTGCCAGGCGGTACTGGTCCACGTCGTGCTGGTACTGGCCAACGCCGATCGCCTTGGGCTCGATCTTCACCAGTTCGGCCAACGGATCCTGCAGGCGGCGTGCAATCGACACCGCGCCACGCAGCGACACGTCCAGGTCCGGGAACTCCTTGGCCGCGAACTCGGACGCCGAGTACACCGACGCACCGGCCTCGCTGACCACCACCTTCTGCAGCTTCGGATTGGCGGCGGCCTTGATCGCTTCGCCGGCCAGCTTGTCTGTTTCGCGGCTGGCGGTGCCGTTACCGATCGCGATCAGTTCCACGTTGTGCTTGGCGCACAGCTGCTTGATCGTCTGCAGCGACTGCTCCCACTGCCGGCGCGGTTCGTGCGGATAGATCGTGTCGGTGGCGACCAGCTTGCCAGTGGCGTCAACCACAGCAATCTTGCAGCCAGTACGGATGCCCGGATCCAGGCCGAGTACGGTCTTCGCGCCGGCCGGCGCGGCCAGCAGCAGGTCCTTCAGGTTGTCGCCGAACACCGCAATGGCCTCGGCTTCGGCCTTCTCGCGGGCCTGGTTGAACAGGTCCAGCAGCAGATGGGTATGCAGCTTGGCGCGCCAGGTCAGGCGGCAGGCATCCAGCAGCCAGCGGTCAGCGGCACGACCGTGGTCGGCGATGCCGGCCTTGCGCGCCACGCGCCCTTCGGCGTACTGGTGGCCGGCCTCGGCATCGCTGCCCGGGTCCAGCTCCAGGAACAGGATCTCCTCGCGGCGCGCACGGAACAGTGCCAGCAACCGGTGCGACGGAATCTTTGCCAGCGCCTCCGCATGCTCGAAATAGTCGCGGTACTTGGCACCTTCGGCTTCCTTGCCCTCCGCCACGCGCGCGCGGATCACGCCGGTCTCGCCCAGCCAGGTGCGCAGCTCGCCGACCAGCGCGGCATCTTCGCCCCAGCGCTCCATCAGGATTGCGCGCGCTCCCTCCAGCGCGGCCTTGGTGTCGGCCACACCCTTGTCGGCATCGACGAAACCGGCGGCGAAGATCTGCGGGTCCTGCGTCGGATCGGCCAGCAAGCCGTCGGCCAGCGGCTCCAGGCCCGCCTCACGGGCGATCTGGGCGCGGGTGCGGCGCTTGGGCTTGTACGGCAGGTACAGGTCTTCCAGCCGGCTCTTGGTATCGGCCGCCAGGATGTCGTTGCGCAGTTCGTCGCTGAGCTTGCCCTGCTCGCCAATGCTGGCCAGCACTGCCGCGCGGCGGTCTTCCAGTTCGCGCAGGTAGGTCAGGCGCACTTCCAGGTTGCGCAGCTGGGTGTCGTCCAGGCCTCCGGTCACTTCCTTGCGGTAGCGCGCGATGAACGGAACGCTGGCGCCCTCGTCGAGCAGGCCGACGGCGGCGCGTACCTGGGCGGTCTGGGCACCGATCTCGTCGGCGATGGTCTGGGCGATCTGCTGGGCGAGCGCGCTCTGGGCGTTCTTGGCGTCGTGCATTGCTTCAGGTCTGTGCCGCGTTACGGGAAGACCCCATTCTGGCAATCCGCGACGGAGCCGGACAAGGCATTGACAGGGGACGAGGTTCAGCGGCCAGGCCGGATTGGACGCCGGCATCCTGGCGAAGAGAGGGCTCGGACTGGCCCTGGGCTGGGATGCCGGCGCGGGCGCACGATGGTGGGCGCGCCCTGCCGCGTGTTGCGAAGGTCAGCGGTAGTGGCGGGCGGCGCGCTGCATGACGATGTCGTCGCGCATGCTTTCCAGGGCCATCAGGCGGACCTTGCCGACACCCTGCAGTTCCATGAACCGCTCCGTGTAGAACTCCGGCCCCAGCGCGGTGTCAGCGCGGGATTTGCTGAAGCCGTAGGGCACCACGCCCTTCTCGCCATCCTTGCTACCACCGACATAAAGAACGATTGCCATGTGATGTATTCCTCCAAATTGCTACTGCGTACTGCACTCGATGAGCGATGCTGCGAGCTCATCGGGGGAGAGCTTACCGCGTCGAACCTGACTGGAACGTCACGAAGGCTAATGACGATCGGTTGCATGCAGATGACTGCGGGATCGCAGCAGAATGCTTACGGATCTTTAACCTCCGGCTAACGAACCCGCAGGGGATTCCCGCCGACGGCGCTGCCCCTTGTGGGTGGTTTGGGGGTGATCGCGAAAAGCCGGTTTCCCATGGGCTGGCCGGGTGGCTGGGACTGGCGGGGACGCCGCGACCCCATCCCGCCCGGCCCAATCGCATGGAAACGCATTCCGCGACCAAGGCACGAGGGGCTGCGCCGTTGGCGGGAACCTACGGCCACCAGCCACGCCCGAACCGGGCGAAATGATCCGCCGCGCGCTCGAACGGATTGCGCGCACTCACTCCGCCACACAGCAGGTACACCGGCAGGTACAGTGGCCCCAGCACCATGTACTGGTACACGTGCGCGCGCTCGTGGTCGTCCAGCCGGATCAACGGTTCCACGCCCCACCCCGCCTGATGCGCATAGGTGCGGCAGGAAATGCCAAGATCGTGGCCGGTATGCAGGATCACATTGCCCAGTGTTATCGCCCCACCCGGCCCCCACGGCCAGCGGTCGAACACCAGCGCACAATCCCGCCCGCTCCATCGCAGCGTCGCGCCGCCGAGCATGCCGGCCAAGCCGCCGATCACGCCGATCAGTGTGTTGGGCAGCGTCCATGCTGCGCCCAGCGTCTGCAGCGCGCGCAGCCAGAGCCGCCAGGGTCGAGCGGCGGTGTTCAATCCGCCTCGTTCGGAATCAGCAGCCACAGGATCAGGTAGACCAGAATGCCGGGGAAGGCGGCCGAGGCCAGCGACAGCAGCACGTAGACCACCCGCAGGAGGGTGACGTTCCAGCCGAAGCGATGGGCAATGCCGCCCATCACGCCGGCGATCATGCGGTCGTTCAATGAACGCGACAGCGTCTTGGGCGTCATGTTCATGGCGGTGCCTCCTCGGCTTGCGGGCAGAATCAGTCGAGCACGCCGCGACTCTACACCGCCCCCATGTCTACGGCGTGCGGTGACGCAGTGCCTGCAGGCGGGCACCGAACCAGGCCGCTGCGGTCTGTTCAGGCTGCCCCGGGCACTGGATGCGGTAAGGCTTGCCGCTCATGCTGCTCTGGCTGGCGGCGCGCTCGATGAACTGCTCGGCGCTGTCCACCATGTCCTTCTTCAGCAGGTAGTCGTACTTGCGCTGCAGATGCGCGCGCGCATCGCCGCCTTCATACCAGCTGCCATTGCGCTGGAACCGGCACTGGGAGCCGTCCAGGCTGGAGATCAGCTGGGCGATCTCCCGCCGTGCATCCGCACTGGGCGCGGCGTGGGCCACAGGCGCTGCCAACAGCAGTGCGGCAAGCAGCTTCGAAATCCTTTGCGACATCATCATTCTCCATGCAGTCGAGCATGGCTCGACGCTACAGAAATCGAAGCGGGCTTCACGCGTCACGCGCCTTCAGCCAGTCATTGATCGTCGCCGGCACTTCCCGCTGGGCACGACCAGACACATAGATACCAATATGCCCGCCACGGAAACTGGACTCGGTGTAGTCCTCGGTGCCCAGGCGCCCGCGCATCGCGCGCGAGGCATCCGGCGGCACCAGATGGTCCTGCTCGGCGTAGATGTTCAGCACCGGCAGCGTCACCTGCGACAGATCCACAGCTTCCTCGCCGATCCGCACCGTGCCGTTCACCAACCCGTTGCCCTGGTAGAACTGCTTGATGAAGTCACGGAACGCCTCGCCCGCCAGGTCCGGCGAATCGAAGATCCACTTCTCCATCCGCAGGAAATCCTCCAGCGCCGCCTTGTCATCGAGGATGTCGAGCAGCCCCACGTACTTCTGCACGTTCAGGCGGAATGGCTTGAGCATCAGGTAGCTGGCATTCATCAGGTCAGCCGGGATGTTGCCCAGCGTGTCGACCAGCAGGTCCACGTCCACCTGCTGCGCCCAATGCGAAAGCATGTTGTCGGTGGTGTGGAAATCGACCGGGGTGACCATGGTGATCAGCTTGCCCAGCTTCTGCCGACGCAGCGCGGCGTAGCAGAGTGCAAACACGCCGCCTTGGCAGATGCCCAGCAGGTCCACCGGACCACCGCTGCGCGCGCGCAGCGCATCCACCGCGCCATCGATGTAGCGCAGCAGGTAGTCCTCCAAGGTCTGGAAGCGCTCGGAGCGGTCCGGGTAGCCCCAGTCCAGCACGTACACATCCTGGCCCAGCGCCAGCAGCTTCTGCACCAGCGAACGGTCGGCCTGCAGGTCGACCATATACGGCCGGTTGACCAGTGCGTAGACGATCAGCAGCGGCGTGCGCCGGGCCGGTGCCTGCTCGCCGACGAAGCGGTACAACACGACCTTGCCGTCGCGCCAGACTTCCTCGCGGGCGGTCACGCCATAGTCCACGTCTTCCACCTGCGGCAGCAGCTTCAGCCCTTCCATCAGCTTGCGCTGCATGGCCAGGGTTTCCTGCATCAGGTCATCGGCGTTGAAGCCCAGCGGCCCCTTCATCGGTCACGCGCCCGAGTGGAAGTGCGACGCGCGGCCTTCTTCGCAGACGCTTTTTTCGCAGGTGTCTTCTTCGTTGCGGCCTGTTTTGCAGGCTTTGCCGGCGCCGTCTTCTTCGTGGCCCTGCGCGCGGCCGGCTTCACCTTCGCCGGTGCGGGCTGTGCCACCGGATCGACTTCGCCCGTACCGGCCATGGCCACCACCTGCGCCTGCAGGCGGCGCAGGCTGCGCTCCAGCTCGGCGATGCGGCGGTGTGCGGCGTCCATCTCGCTGCGGGTCGGCAGGCCGATCCGTTCACTCATCTGTTCCACCTCGCGCTGCAGGCCGGCGCGCAGGCGCATCTGCGCGTTGCCCAGCGAGGCATACACCTGCTGGAACGGCTCGGACATGGCGACCTTGGCGTAGGCCTCCTCGGCTGCTTCGATCCACAGGTCGAACATCGCGCGGGCGCTGGTCAACTGGCTGCCCGGCTGCTCGTGCTCGGCCAGGCGTTGCTCGAACAGCGCGAAGGCCTCGTCCAGCGCCTGCTTGATCTGATCGACGTACGCGCGCGAATGCTGCTGGTATTCCTCCTGCGCACGCAGCAGGGCCTGCCAGCGCGCCTGGTGCTCGCGGCCGGGGCCGAATGCCGGGCTCTGCAGCCACGGACCGGCCTGCAGCTGGAACTGCTGCAGCCAAGCCGCGAATTCCGGTACCGCGGCGCCGGCGTGGGTGCTGCCGCGGGCGCCCTGCAGCATCCATTGCAGCATGCCGTCACCCTGCCCCTGCACCGCCTCACGCCACGCCTGGGCCACCTCGGCACTGCTGGCGTCGCGGCCGGCAAACCGTGCAGCGACTTCCTGCATGGTGCCGTACCAGCTGCCCGCCTGTTCGCGGAACCGGCGCAGGGCATCTTCCGGCGCGCCCGGCCCCTGTTCGGGCAGCAGCTGGCCCCACCAGTCGAACAGCCGTTTCCAGCTGCCCGGGTCATCGCCAGCCGGCGCACCGGGCGTGGTCGCATGGCGCAGGGCATCGCCCCAAGCGCCGAAGTACTGCCGGGCCAGGGTTTCGAAATCGCTGCTGCCGGCATCGTGGGCCGAGCTGGTCATCGCAGGCCTCCGCAGGGCTGGCTCATGGCTTGGGGATACGCAGGGTCTTGCTGATCATCAGCGACCCGGACAGGGCGAACAACAACACCATCGGATGCAGCTGCCACGGGCCGATCTGCCACTGGCCAAACCAGATGTTCTGGCCGATGGCATCGGTGCCGGCGGCGATCGCCAGCACGATCACCAGCACCAGGCTGGTCGGGATCGGGGTGCCCTCGAAATACTTGACCTTGCCCTCGTCGCCGGCCAGCGCCTCGGCGGTGACGTTGTAGCGCGCCAGGCGGCTGACGCCACAGCAGACGAAGTAGCTCAGCACCAGCCAATCCCAGCCGCCCTGCATGCCACAAGCGTACGCCAGCGCTGCCGGCGCCACGCCGAAGGAGATCACGTCGGACAGCGAGTCGAGCTCGCGGCCCAGGGTGGAGCTGGACTTGCGCCAGCGCGCGATGTGCCCGTCCAGGGCGTCGAAGATGAAGGCCAGCGGGATCAGCGCCATGCCGAACAGCAGGTACCCGCGCTCGCCGTCCTGCAGGAAGCGCATCGCGGCGAACACCGCACCGGTGCCGCAGAAAGCATTGGCCAGGGTGAACCAGTCGGCCAGCTGGAATTCGCGCAGCATCGAGAAGTGACGTTTCATGGGGTCTCACGGAGCATCAAGGCCCACAGGTTACCGCGAGCGCCGCCGCTGGCGACAGCGCCGACAGGATCCACCCTTCACCGCTCCCTCACCCATCCTCACCGGCGGTGAATTTTTCGCCACCCATCTTGACAGCCTAGGGGGGTGGCGCCTGTCGCGGCTTATCCACAAAGTTGCCCACGCGTAATCCACACCCCCTGTGGACAACCAGATCTCACCGACTGCGACGGTGGACATTTCCTCATCACCCTTCCGCGGGGTTTCCCTACTTCCCAAGCCGCGGAGTCGGCGCTATGGTCACCGGCGGGCCCGCCGCCGCCACGTCCGAAACCCACCGACGGACGACGATGACGATGCTGGATGCCTCCTCCCTGGCCGCGCAGCTGCGGCAGCCCCACGGCGACGCCGCACTGGCGGTGGCCGATTCAATGAATCGCAGCAACGGCGCGCTCAACCGCGCGGCGATCAGCCTGCTGGCGGTGTCGGCAGGCGAACGCATCCTGGAGATCGGTCCGGGCAACGCCGCCTTCGCACCCGAGCTTCTGCAGGCCGCCGACAGCCAGTACCTGGGGATCGAACTGTCCTTTGCCATGGTCGAGGCCGGCAATCAGCGCCTGGCCGCCGGCGGGCTGGCCGACCGTGCCGCGATGCGCCATGGCGATGCCCACCTCCTGCCAGTCAGCGATGCCTCGATGGATGCGGCGCTGGCAGTCAATACCCTGTACTTCTGGCCGAACCTGGCACCGGTGCTGGACGAACTGGCGCGGGTACTGCACCGGGGCGGCCGCCTGTGCCTGGCCTTTGGCGATGCTGCCTTCATGCGCAGCCTGCCGTTCGCTGCCGACTTCCAGCTGCATGAGCTGGACGCGGTGGAGCTGGCCCTGCGGGTATCCGGCTTCCGCGTCTCGGCTTGGCGCAGCCACCGCGAAACCGCGAGCGGCAATGACGGCCAGACCCGCGAAAAACACTTCCACCTGCTGCTGGCACAGCGGCGCTGAAGTGTTAGAGCCGGCCGCTGGCCGGCTGCCCCGACCGTTCCGGGTTGCCGGCCAGCGGCCGGCATTACCCGCCTTGCACCCGTCGCCGCCAACGCGCGAAACAGAACACCTGCATCACCAGCATCGCCAGCAACCCCAGCGGCCACGCCCACCACACGCCCGCCAGCCCATGCCGCGCCTGCAAGCACATCGCCAGCGGCAGCTCCAGCAGCAGTACCGCCGCCATGCCCAGCAACGCGGGCAGCAAAACCGTTCCGCTGCCACGCATCACCCCGACCAGCACGGTGCTGCCTCCCATCGCCAGCACGCCCCACGCCACTGTGCGCAACTGCAGCGTGGCCAGTTCGCGCGCTTCGGTCGCCACCAGGATCAGCCCAGTCAGCCAGGGTGCCAGCGCCATCACCAGCAGCACCACCGCGCTCAGTATCGCCAGGCCAAGCAGCACGCCGGTGCGGGCGATGGCGAACAGCCGTTCCGTACGCCCCGCGCCCATCGCATGCGCCGCGAGGATGGTGGCGGTGATCCCCAGTGACATCGCCGGCAGCTGCACCCAGCTCATCAACTGGTTGACCGCACCGTAGGCGGCCGTGGCCGTGTATCCGTAGCGGTTGATCCAGCCCAGCAACACGATCTCGGCAATGGCCAGGCTGAGCATCTGCAACGAAGACGGCACGCCAATGCGGAGCATCGCGCGGATGATCGCGCCATCGAAACGGATGGCGCGCAGCAGGTCACGGCCCGGCGCCAGCGGATGTCCCAGCCGATGCCAACGCCACAGCAACCAGACCAGTGCCAGCAGCGACGCGAACGCCGCGGATACGGCCGCACTGGCCGAACCCAGCTGCGGCGCGCCCGCCCCGCCCAGGATCAGCAGCGGCGTGCACAGCAGGCCGACCGCCGTGGCCAGCAGCAGCGCATGCAACGGCGACGTCGCATCGCCCACTGCACGGCTCACGGCGGTGGCCAGCCATAGCAGGAAGAACGCCGGGGCCGCCAGCAGCAGCACGCGTGCATAGACAATGGACTCACTGAGGACCGCTGCCGGCGTGGCCAGCGCCGCCAGCAGCTGTGGCGCGAAACCGCCGCCCAGGGCCATCACCAGCACCGATAACAGCAGGATCAGCGCCACCGCGCTGCCAGCCACCGCGCGTGCCTGCTGCGGGCGGCCCGCACCCCAGGCCTGGCCGATCAACACCATTGCGCCCGTGGCCAGGCCCATCACCAGGGCCAGCAACAGGAAGAAGACCGGGAAGAACGCGGCGGCTGCAGCCACCGCCTGTGTGCCAAGCAGGTGGCCAAGATAGATGTTGTCCAGCGTGCCTGCGGCCAGCTGCAGCGCATTGGTCAGCAGCATCGGCAGCAGCAGCGTCAGGTAGGCGCGCCACAGCGGGGGTGCCGCCGGGGATATCGGATGTACGGGGGGGCTCATGGGATTCTCTGGGCAAGGCGCCGCCCTGCCCGGCGTTTCCGCCAGCAAAGCAAGCACAGGGGAAGCGGGCCGCGGCCCGCAATCAGATGACGCCGTCGCTCAGCAACGGCGCGATGGCTCAGCCGCCAGCGTCTTCGAAGGCCAGGCGCAGGGCGTGCTCACGCACGTCCAAGGGCCAGGAATGCAGTGCCGCCTCCAGGCCCGCGCGATCGTGCGCGAACAGCACGCGGATGGCCTCCTCGAAGCCCGGCAGGTCACCGGCGATGGCCTGCAGGAAGTGATAGGCACGCTCGCTATGGCGGCGCTGCCGGTCCTCGTCAGCACCGGCACGGCTGGCCGCTTCCACCAGCCTGCGCAGCACCACCGAGGCCCCACCCGGCTGTTCGGCCAGCCACGCCCAATGGCGCGGCAACAGCGTCACTTCGCGGGCGACCACGCCCAGCTTGGGGCGGCCGCGGCCACGCGGGGTTGCGGGCGCCCCTTCGGCAGTGACATCCGCATCCGCCTCCACGGCGGGAAGCGACTCGGCCACCCGCGCCAGCAGTTCTGCGTCGCTGCCGCGCGTGTCGAAATCGCGGGTTCGGCCGCTGGCGTTGTCGAACACCAGCAGCGGACCGGTGGCGTTATCGGCACGTAGCTGTTTCAACGCCAGCGCAGCAACTTCCGGGGTACCGGAAGCGACCAGGCGATGGCCGTCGAAACAGCTGAAGGGAGGAAGTCGGGACGCAGGCATGGCAATGGCATCGGAGGCGATGCGGGAATATTGCCCGGGTAATTTGCGCGAGTCAATATTGCCCGGGTATTAACCAGCCAGAAGAGCGTGCCAACCAAGGTTGGCACCCACCCGAAAGGTCGGCATCCACCGATTCGTCGGGTCACAGCCGGCTGTAGGACCAGCTGACCATGCGACCGTCCTTGTACGGCATCACGCCGTGGAACGGGCGCGGGTCGGCGTCGAACACCAGCGGCAGGAAGTTGCGGTCGCCCTCCCACATCGGCAGCGTGTCCAGCTTGTCCAGGTCCACCCACTCCAGCGTGCCCTCGTGGTTGCCGCCATGCGGGGTGCCCTCGAATCCGTCGATGACGAAGACGAAGCCCAGCCAGTCCTCGCCATGCTTGCCGAAGCCCGGCCAGCTGATGGTGCCGCGCAGGTGCATGTCGGTGCAGTGGATGCCGGCCTCCTCGACGATCTCGCGGCGCATGCTGGCCGCCACGTCCTCGTCCGCTTCGATCTTGCCGCCCAGTCCGTTGTACTTGCCCAGGTGGTGGTCACCAGGGCGGGTATTGCGGTGGATCATCAGCACCTGGCGACGATCAGGCGACAGCACATAGCCCAGGGTGGCGACGATCGGGGTGTACGGCATGGGGCGGCATCCAGCGGCAGGTCAGCCGTGGATTATGGCCGATCAGCGCACCAGCGACAGGCGGCGTTCGGCAGGCGCAGCGGCGCCATCGGGATCGCGGCGCAGGGTGGCGACGCCGTGGCCGCGTTCGGCCAGGTATTCCAGCCATTTGCCGAGGAAGGTGTTCATCCGCATGCGATGGCTGATCAGCTCCGCCGGCGGGGGGTACAGGCCCATGGTGTCCTGCCAGCGGCGACCGACGTAGCAGTGCGTGGTCTCCGCCTGGCGCGCATCACGATACAGGCGCACGTAGGCCGACGGATCCGGTTCACCGGTGACCGGGTCGGCCAGGTCGTAGGTCAGGCGCAGTTCCACCGTGTAGCGGTGGCACTCGATCACGTCCAGGCGTACGTCCAGGCCGTCGCCGATCGAGGAAATGTAGCTGCCCGCCACCAGTCCGGCCGGTTCGAACAGGCGCACCAGGTGGCGGTAGTTTTCCGCGTACAGGCCCATGAGCCAGCTCAACCGGCTCAGGCGGGGAATGCGTTCGGTGCGGGGCGAGGCTTGGGCCATGGGTCGATCCTACACGTTGGTGCTTCAACGTGGGGGCGGGATCGCCCTGACCAAAGGGACTCGGTGTCGACCAACGGCCGATACCCACCGCGGAGGAGGCGTAATGCCCGCCACACAGGTAGGCCACGCCCGTTGGTCGCGGCGACGGATCAATACAGCTCGCGCTGCAGCCCCAGCGTGGCCAGCACCTTGCTGGAAATCTCCTCGATCGAGGTATGCGTGGTGCTCAGGGTCGGGATCCGCTCCATGCGGAACATGGTCTCGGCCGCGGCCACCTCGCGCTTGCAGGTGTCCAGGTTGGCGTAGCGCGAGTTCGGACGGCGCTCCTGGCGGATCTGCTGCAGGCGGTCGGGGTCGATGGTCAGGCCGAACAGCTTACGCCGGTAGTTGCGCAGGCGCGGCGGCAGGCGGTCGCTTTCCAGGTCTTCGTCGGTCAGCGGGTAGTTGGCCGCGCGTACCCCGTAATGCAGGGCCAGGTAGATGCAGGTGGGCGTCTTGCCGGCGCGCGACACCGCCACCAGGATCACGTCGGCATCGTCGTAGTTCACCGCGATGCCGTCGTCATGGGTCAGGGCGAAGTTCATCGCGTTGATGCGGCGGTGGTAGGTGTCGAAATCGACCATGCCGTGGGCCTGGCCGACCCGGGCCAGGCGTGGGCTGGCCAGTTCACGCTCCAGCGGCTCGATGAACGGCGCGAACACATCCAGCATCAGCGCCCCGCTGTCGGCCAGGATCAGGCTCAGGCTCTGGTCCACGCAGGAGTTCACCACGATCGGCCGGACCTGGTACCGCTCCCCTGCCGCCTGGATCCGGGCACAGGCTTCACGCGCTTTTTCGGGGTCGTCGACAAACGACATGCGGTCGGTAATGAAGCTGAACCCGGAGAACTGGGTAAGCAGGCTATGCCCAATGGTTTCAGCGGTGATACCGGTTCCATCGGAAACGTAGAACACCGGACGGATGGTCGACATGCGCGCTTTTACCCCCTACGAAGCTTAAAAAGGCCGCCAGCACAAGCTTGTGCCGACGGTGGTCTGCCCGGCATCATATCGGCTTCTTCCTACGGACGCGGCCATTCAGCCCGCCTCGGGCGATGGCCAAACGGAGCATCGCGCTTGAACGAGAACATCCTGTGGTTGCACGAACTGCGTCTGGCCGATCTGGCCCGCGTAGGCGGCAAGAATTCGTCGCTGGGCGAGATGATCGGCAACCTCGCCGGTCTGGGCGTTTCGGTGCCGGGCGGTTATGCCACCACCGCTGAAGCCTTCAAGGACTTCATCGCGCACAACGATCTGTCCAAGCGCATCTTCGACAAGCTGGCCACGCTGGACGTCGAGGACGTCAACGCGCTGACCGCCGCCGGCAAGGAAATCCGCACCTGGGTGATCGATGCGCCGCTGCAGCCGCAGCTGGACCAGGACATCCGCAGCGCCTACGCCAAGCTGAGCGCCGACAATGGCGGCGGCGACGTGGCCGTGGCCGTGCGTTCCTCGGCCACCGCCGAGGATCTGCCGGATGCGTCTTTCGCCGGCCAGCAGGAAACCTTCCTCAACGTCACCGGTGCCGACGACGTCGTGCACAAGGTCAAGGAAGTGTTCGCCTCGCTGTACAACGACCGCGCCATCGCCTACCGCGTGCACCACGGCTTCAAGCATGAAGACGTGTTCCTGTCCGCCGGCGTGCAGCTGATGGTGCGTTCGGGCGTCGGCTCCTCCGGCGTGCTGTTCACCCTGGACACCGAATCCGGCTTCCGCGACGTGGTGTTCGTCACCTCTTCGTTCGGCCTGGGCGAAATGGTCGTGCAGGGCGCGGTCAACCCGGACGAGTACTACGTCTACAAGCCCACCCTGCAGGCCGGCAAGCCGGCGATCCTGCGCCGCTCGCTCGGCAGCAAGGCCATCCGCATGGTGTATTCGGATGTTCCGGGTGAGCGCGTCAGGATCGAGGACACCCCGGTCGAACTGCGCAACACCTTCTCGATCAGCGACGAGGACGTGCAGGAACTGTCCAAGCAGGCGCTGGTCATCGAAAAGCACTACGGCCGCCCGATGGACATCGAGTGGGCCAAGGACGGTGTCAGCGGCAAGCTGTTCATCGTGCAGGCGCGCCCGGAGACGGTGAAGTCGCGCAGCCACGCCACCCAGATCGAGCGCTTCGCGCTGACCGAAAAGGGCGGCAACGTGCTGGCCGAAGGCCGCGCCGTTGGTGCCAAGATCGGCTCGGGCGTGGCCCGCGTGGTGAAGACGCTGGACGACATGAACCGCGTGCAGCCGGGCGACGTGCTGATCGCCGACATGACCGATCCCGATTGGGAGCCGGTGATGAAGCGCGCCTCGGCCATCGTCACCAACCGTGGCGGCCGAACCTGCCACGCCGCGATCATCGCGCGCGAGCTGGGCGTGCCGGCCGTGGTCGGTTCGGGCAATGCCACCAAGGTGATCGAAGATGGCCAGCTGGTCACCGTCAGCTGCGCTGAAGGCGATACAGGCTTCATCTACGAAGGCAAGCTCGGCTTCGAGCGCACCACCACCGATCTGGGCAACATGCCGCCGGCACCGCTGAAGATCATGATGAACGTGGCCAACCCGGAACGTGCCTTCGACTTCGGCCAGCTGCCGAACGCCGGCATCGGCCTGGCCCGCCTGGAAATGATCATTGCCAGCCACATCGGCATCCACCCGAACGCGCTGCTGGAATACGACCGCCAGGACGCAGCGACGAAGAAGAAGATCGACGAGAAGATCGCCGGCTATGGTGATCCGGTCAGCTTCTACGTGGACCGCCTGGCCGAAGGCATCGCCACCCTCACCGCCTCGGTCGCCCCGAACGCCGTGATCGTGCGCCTGTCGGACTTCAAGTCCAACGAGTACGCCAACCTTATCGGCGGCAGCAACTACGAGCCGCACGAAGAGAACCCGATGATCGGCTTCCGCGGCGCCAGCCGTTACGTCGACCCGAGCTTCTCGGCCGCCTTCGCGCTGGAGTGCAAGGCCGTGCTGCGCGTGCGCAACGAAATGGGCCTGGACAACCTGTGGGTCATGATCCCGTTCGTGCGCACCCTGGAAGAAGGCCGCAAGGTCATCGAGGTGCTGGAACAGAACGGCCTGAAGCAGGGCGAGAACGGTCTGAAGATCATCATGATGTGCGAAGTGCCGTCCAACGCACTGCTCGCCGATGAATTCCTGGAGATCTTCGACGGCTTCTCGATCGGCTCCAACGACCTGACCCAGCTGAGCCTGGGCCTGGACCGCGACTCGTCGATCGTCGCGCACCTGTTCGACGAGCGTAACCCGGCAGTGAAGAAGCTGCTGTCGATGGCGATCAAGGCAGCACGTGCCAAGGGCAAGTACGTCGGCATCTGCGGCCAGGGCCCGTCCGATCACCCGGATCTGGCCGAATGGCTGATGCAGGAAGGCATCGAGTCGGTGTCGCTGAACCCGGATACCGTGGTCGATACCTGGCTGCGCCTGGCCAAGCTGAAGGCCAACGGCTGATGCCGTGATGGCCACAGGCTGACGCCGTGTTCATCGGCGTCGGCCCATACTGCTGCTGCACGCAAGCCCCGCCTCTGCGGGGCTTGCTGTTTCTGGCGTCCACGTACGCCCTGCCCCGCGCAGACTTCCCCCGCAGCAAAGGATTTCCGCATGATCGCCGCCGCAGCACCCGCCCCCACCGCAACGCCCTGGTTCCATTCGCTCGACTGGGAGCGCCTGCTGGAAACTTACGGTGTGCCGTTGCTGGCCGCGATCGTGGTGCTGCTGGTCGGCATGTGGCTGGCGCGACGCCTATCCAACGCAATGCCGCGCGCCACCGCGCGCATGGGCGTGGACCCGATGCTGGGCAGTTTCCTGCGCAACGTGGTGTACGCCGCGTCGCTGGTGATCGTAGTGGTGCTGGCGATCGGCACGCTGGGTGTGCAGATCACCCCGCTGCTGGCCGTGCTCGGTACCGCTGGCCTGGCAGTTGGCCTTGCCCTGAAGGATTCGCTGTCCAACATCGCGTCGGGCGTGATGCTGGTGACGCTGCGCCCGTTCCGCGTGGGCGACGTGGTGACCGTGGCCGGCCAGACCGGCACGGTGCGCGAAGTGCGCATCTTCCAGACCGTCATCACCGGTGCCGACAACCAGCACACCACCATTCCCAACACGCTGATCACCGCCGCACCGATCATCAACCTCACCGCCGAGCCGACCCGCCGCGTCGAACTGGTGATCGGCATCGGTTACGAAGACAACATCCAGCTGGCACGCGACACGGCGCTGGCGCTGATGAAGGCCGACCCGCGCGTGCTGCAGGCACCCGCACCGGACGTGGTCGTCTACGAGCTGGGGGCGCACGCGATCAATCTTGGCATCCGCTGCTACGTGAAGTCGGCCGACTGGTTCGGCACCAAGGTCACGCTGCTGGAGCAGCTCAAGCTGGGCTTCGACAAGGCCGGCATCAACATTCCGTATCCGCAGCAGGACATGCACCTGTACCTGCACGGCAAGGATGGCGGCGTGGTCGAGGCCGATGCCCTGGTACGCGACAAGCCCTGATCGGGAGTGCCGACCATCGGTCGGCACCCACTCGTCCCGGATCAGGCCGCGACGCTCTCTTCCAGCGTCGGGTAATCGATGAATCCGACCGCGCCACCGCCAAAGAACGTCGCCCGATCCGGCAGGTTCAATTCCGCCCCCAGACGCAGGCGCTCAGGCAGGTCCGGGTTGGCGATGAACGGGCGGCCGAAGCCGATCAGGTCGGCCCAGCCTTCGGCCAGTGCCTGCTCGGCGCGCTCGGCGGTGTACTTGCCGGCGTAGATCAGGGTACCCGGGTAGACCATGCGCAGCGCCTGCTTGAACGCCACCGGCATCAGCGGCGCATCGTCCCAGTCGGCTTCGGCAATGTGCAGATAGCCCACACCCAGCTCACCCAGAAGGTGGGCAGCCGCCAGATAGGTCGCCTGCGGCGTATCGTCGACCGCGCCCTGCAGCGTCGTCAACGGCGCCAGACGCACGCCCACGCGATCACCGCCGGCCACCGCGATCACCGCCTGCACAACCTCGCGCAGGAAACGCAGACGGTTCTGCAGTGAGCCGCCATAGGCGTCGGTGCGCTGGTTGGCCTGCGAGTCGATGAACTGGTTGATCAGGTAACCGTTGGCGCCATGTAGTTCTACGCCGTCGAAGCCGGCCTCCAGCGCATTGCGTGCAGCCTGGGCGTAGTCGGCGACGACGCCCGGAATCTCGCCTTCGGTCAGCGCACGCGGCATCGAGTGCTGGATCATCTCACCCACGCCCGCTTCCGGGCCTGCGCCGGTGGGGTCGACAAACACCTTCACGCCTTCGGCCAGCAACGCCGACGACGACACCGGCGCGGCACCACCGGGCTGCAGGGCCACATGCGAGACCCGGCCCACGTGCCACAGCTGGGCGTAGATGCGACCGCCGGCAGCGTGCACAGCATCGGTCACCCGGCGCCAGCCCTGCACCTGTTCCGGGCTGTGGATGCCCGGGGTCCAGGCATAGCCCTGGCCCTGCGGGCTGATCTGGGTACCTTCGCTGACGATCAGGCCCGCGCTGGCCCGCTGCGCGTAGTAGGCGGCCATTTCCGCGGTGGCGACGTTGCCATCGGCAGCACGCGACCGGGTCATCGGCGGCATCACGATGCGGTTGGGCAACGTCAGCGCGCCCAGGCGGTGGGGGGTGAACATCATGGCGGCAATCTCTTGCGGGGGGGGAGTACCGCAAAGGATGGGGATGCCGGCTGCCGCGCAACAGGCATGCGCTGGCAAAACAATTGTTCCCCCGAGGCAAGGATGGCGTGACCAGGGGTCAGAGCCCCTGCCTGCGGAAGAGGATCCGACCCCACGCGCAACCGGGGTCGGATCCCTTTGCAACGCAAAGGGCTCTGACCCCAAAGCCGGTTACAGAGTCGGCTCGATCTTCACCGCGCCGTGTGCCACGCGGTCATAGCAGCTGCGCACCACATCTTCCCCGTACTTCAACTCCAGCCGGCGCACGATGAAGTGGCCGCGCGCCATGTCCTGGTAGTAATCGGTGAACATGGTATTGAGTGTCGCACCGGCAGCCGCGCCGACGATCGGCACCGCTTGTGCCGCGAACTTCTCGGTGACCACCACGCCGAAGCGCGCCGCCACCTTTTCCACCATCTTCGCCAGCAGCTTGCCAGCCTCCTTCGGTGCCACGCCCAGGGTCAGGTCGCGGCCGGTCACCACGCGCCCGGCCAGCTCGGCCGACAGATGGCGCATCACATCGGTGGTAAAGCCACGGGCCAGGTAATAGCCGGTCTCGCTGGCATCATCGCGCGGCGAGTTGCCGCCCAGCGCGAACACCTCCAGGCAGGCCTGGCGGGTGCTGAACTCGGACAGGTCGAAGCCCTCGCTGCGGGCCACATCGGCCACCGCGCGCATCATGATGGTGGTCGACACCGGCAGCTCGATGAATAGTGCCGCGAAGCCGAAGGCCCCGCCGACCGCGCCCGAGGTGGCTGCCGCCACCTTGTGCCAGCGCGTGGAGGCCCCTTTGCCGGGCGTGTTGTCCATGCTCCACAGCGCCGCCTGCGCCGACTTGGACAGCGCCGCCTGCACCGCGCCATGGATGCGGTTGGAGACCGAACTGGGCAGCGCCTTCACCGCGAATTCCAGCGGCGTGCCGACCAGGTTGGCCATGCGTGCGGTCAGGGTCGGGGCTTCCAGCAGGGTCACCGCCCGCTGCAGGTCGGACCAGTCGCGGGCGTCGTGGGCAATGTCGCGGGGCAGCAGGATGGGCTCGTTCATGGCGCCGATCTTAGCGCCAGGGAGTTGAACGAAGCGTAGTGCCGGCCGCTGGCCGGCAACCTGTTGGACCTCACGAAAGCCCTGGAATTGCCAGCCGGCGGCCGGCACGACCGGTCAAGGTGTCGAAAGCCCGGACAGCGCGCCCATGAACTGGCGGTAGTGGCGCAGCTCGGCGATCGAATCGTGCACGTCGCTCAGCGCGGTGTGGTTGCTGTTCTTGCCAACACCGGCGGCCACGTTCGGCGCCCAGCGCTTGGCCAGTTCCTTCACGGTGGAGACGTCCAGGTTGCGATAGTGGAAGTACTTCTCCAGGCGCGGCATCTGGCGATGCAGGAAGCGGCGGTCCTGGCAGATGGAGTTGCCGCACATCGGCGACAGGCCAGCCGGGATCCACTGCGCCAGGAAGTTCACCGTCTGCGCCTCGGCCTGGCCCAGGGTGGTGGTGCTGTCCACCACGCGCTGCCACAGGCCCGAACGGCGGTGCTGGTTGCGGTTCCACTCATCCATCGCTTCCAGCGTTTCCAGCGGGTGGTGGATGGCGAATTCCGGCCCTTCCGCCAGCACATTGAGCTGGGCATCGGTGACCACGGTGGCGATCTCGATGATCGAATCGTTGTCGGTATCCAACCCGGTCATTTCCAGGTCGATCCAGATCAGTCGTTCGTTGGCCGCGCCGTTGTCCGCCATGTGTCGCCTCGTTGCTGGGCAGGCGCGCGGCCTACCGGTAATGGAAAGAGGCGCCCATCATACCCGTTCGCCCCTCAGGCCTCGCCGGCATGGTCTTCCAGCAGCAGCGGCGGCTTGCCACGCTTGGCACGGAAATAGTTGGTCAGGCGCATGCTGGCCTCCTTGGCCAGCACCCCGCCGTGGATCTCGACGCGGTGGTTGTGGCGGGCATCGCCGAGCAGGTCGAACACGCTGCCGCAGGCCCCGGTCTTGGGGTCGCTGGCGCCGTAGACCAGACGGGCAACGCGTGCATGCACGATCGCCATCGCGCACATCGCGCACGGTTCCAGGGTCACGTACAGGGTACTGCCCAGCAGCCGGTGGTTGGCCAGCAGCTTGCCACCGGCACGCATTGCCACGATCTCGGCATGCGCGCTGGGGTCGTGCGAAGCGATGTTGAGGTTCCAGCCCTCACCCAGCAGCTGGCCATCAGCGCCGACCAGCACCGCTCCCACCGGAATTTCATCGAACTCGCGCTGCGCACGCTCGGCCAGCGCCAGCGCATGGCGCATCCAATGTTCATCGGCGTCGTGCACCGGCACACCCAGGGCATCGGTCATGGCGGTTCTCGCGTATATGCAGGGCCAGGATGGCCGCCGGGGCCGCATTGTACGCCCACGGCCGTGCAGGTTCCGCTAGCGCGCGTCGAAGCGTTCGCGGGCAGCGTCCAGTGCCGGGAAGTTGTGCTCGGCCCAACGGTCCAGCGCGTTCAGGGTGTCCACCAGACTGCGCGCAACCTCGGTCAACCGGTACTCGACATGCAGCGGCTTGCTGCCCAGATCGCAACGCTCGACCAGGCCGTTGCGCTCCAGCTGCCGCAGGGTCTGGGTCAACACTTTCTGCGAGATCCCTTCGATCTTCCGCAGCAGTGCGCCGTTGCGTTGCGGGCCCTGCGCCAACGCTGGCAACAGCAGCATCACCCACTTGCCGGAGATCAGCGCCAGCGCATCGCGTGCCGAGCAATCGGCGGCATAGACATCGCCCGGATAGGCCATGGTTACCTCAAGGTGCGTAATTGCCGGGGCACCCCGGCATCGCGAGGATGGTCGCACACTCCGCCAACGCCTCGCCCCATGCGCGCCCTGATCCTGCTTGCCCATCCGGAACCCCGCTCGTTCAACGCCCATCTGGCCACGCAGGCCGCCGAGCAGCTGCGGCACGACCATCTGCAGGTGGACATGGTCGACCTGTATGCAGAGGGCTTCGATCCGCTGGAAGCGGCCTGGCACCATCCACGGCGCCTGCAGCCCGAGCGCTTCGATGCCCAGCGCGAACAACGCTACAGCGCCGAACACGACCAGTTGCCCGCCGAGGTGCAGCGCCATCTGCAGCTGCTGCAGGCCACCGACCTGCTGATCCTGCAGTTCCCGCTGTGGTGGTTCGCGGCACCGGCCATCCTCAAGGGTTGGCTGGACCGCGTGCTGGTCTACGGGCCGATGTACAACAGCCGCCAGCGCCACGAGCACGGCGTGATGCGGGGCAAGCGCGCGTTGCTGAGCGTCACCACCGGATCATCGGCGCAGGCCTGCGCAGCCGACGGCCGCGAGGGAGATACCCGGTTGTTGCTGTGGCCGTTGATGTACAGCCTGCGCTACGTAGGCTTCGAGGTGATGGAACCGCATGTGGTGCACGGCGTGCGTTCAGGGCTTGCACCGGAGCGCGCGCAGGCGCACGACGAGGCGCTCGCCATGGCTGCACGCAACTACCGGGAACGGCTCGCTCAGTGGACGCAGTGGCCGATCGTGCTTTTCAACGACAGCGAGGACTTCGAGGATGGCGTGGTGCTGCGCGCGGAGGCCACAGCCTACAGCCCGTTCATCCGCCATCGCCACACCGGATGAATCCGCTTCTGCAGGCGCGGTCGGGACACTTCATACTGCGCGTTCCTGTCAAGCACTTTGGTGACCCCATGACCACCCTGCGCCCCTCGCGCGCCAGCGACGGCACCGCCCTCGTCGACCTCTGGCGTCGCGCCGTCGACGCCACCCACGACTTCCTCAGTACCGATGACCGCCAGGCCATCGAAGCCGAAGTGGCTGGCTTCCTGCCGCAGGTGCCGATGACCGTTGCCGTCGATGCGCAGGATCGGCCCGTAGGCTTCATGCTGATCGACGGCACGCACATGGAAGCGCTGTTCATCGATCCGGACGTCCGCGGTACCGGTATCGGCCGGCAGCTGTTGCAGCACGCACTGGCCCTGCATCCGCAGCTGAGTACCGACGTCAACGAACAGAACGCACAGGCCGTTGGCTTCTACGTCCGCATGGGCTTCGTCGAAACCGGCCGCTCACCGCTTGATTCGCAGGGCCGTCCGTATCCCCTGATCCATCTACGGTACAACGGCTGACATCCCTCGACAGCAACTGCGTGCTAGCGTGGTTGCTTTCGAAGAGGAGTGCCCTACATGGAAGGTGGCAGAGCCCTGCTGACCCTGTTTGCGCTGGGAATCAGCCTGATATGGATCCTGGTGCCGTTCGCGATCTTCGCGGTGCGCAATCTGCTGCGAGAGCTGTTGGCCGAGCAGCGCCGCACCAATGAACTGCTTGAACACATCGGCGGCTACCGCATTCCCAAGCCGCAACCCGAGCCCACCGTCTGGCGTGCGCCCTGACCTCCCGCACTCTCAGGCGGTGGCTTCAAAGGCCGTGGAATAGCTCACCTCGCCCTGCGCCATCGGCGGCCGCAGGCACAGCGCCTGGAAGTACTCCGGCGGAACACCCGGTAGTACCAGGCCCGGCTCGGCGCGGAATCCGAACCGCCCGTAATACGCCGGCTCCCCCAGCAATACGCAGCCGTGCGCGTCCTGCCCACGCAATGCGTCGAGCGCCGCGTGCATCAGCGCCGCGCCAATGCCCTGTCCCTGCCATCCGGGCAGCACCGAGATTGGCCCCAGGCCAAACCAGCCGGTGCTGCCATCGCTGATCGTTACCGGCGACAGCGCAATGTGGCCCACCACCTGCCCTTGGCGCTCGGCGACCATCGAAATGCTCAGCTCTCCGCGTGCACGCAGCGCGTCGACGATGAACTGCTCGGTATGGCTGCTGTGCGGGGCTTCACGGAAGGCCGCCTCGGTGAGTGCATGGATGCCGGCGTGGTCTTCGCGGGTTTCGGGGCGGATCGTGCAGTTCAAGGACAACACCTTTGATGAAGTGATGGACATGTGAATGATCGATTTCCGTCACGGATTCAGTTACGAACCTGCGTCCGGCAGCAGAGCCAACGCGGCGATCGGACGCCCTGTGCGGTAAGCGATCTGCCGGCGCGGAGCGCCCTGGATGCGTCAAAAGTCCGTCTCGAGGGGTGGCACAGCCCTCCCGGCACGTTCCATAATCGAGAAACCTGCCACCCAGGAAGGATATATGGACACGGACGCACGATGCAGGATCGGGCCATGGGTGTAGAACACCGCGCGCACAGGAGACGGCCGTTGCTGGCAGTGCTCGCCCTCCTCCCGCTGGCGGCGTGCTCGCCGTACGCCGATGCCGAGCGTGATGTCGCCGCGGGTGGACGCGGTCTGGCCAAGCTCAACCCGGCACCGAAGCAGGCCTATGAGCTGGTGCTGACACTGAAGGACGCGCCGGGCCCGTTCGCGATTGTTGAGGGCGTGGCCCAGTACGACGCCAGCAACTACGCAGACTGTGGACGGATCGTGCCTGCAACAGGCACTGCGGGCCGCATCACCAGCCAGGAGCCCGTCATCCTGCGCAAGATCGGCGAGAACGAATACCGCGGCACGTTCTACCTCGACCGTATGCAGGACGAGGACTACTACGGGCGTGGCGTCTGCCATTGGTCGCTGACGGGTGCTGGTGCAATGTTGCGCGCCACGAACGGAGAGGCGGATACGCGATTCCTGACGTATTTCAGAAAGGAACGCATGAACGCCGAATCGCCGTTGACTCTCTACTATCCGAAGGCTGCCTATCCTCGCGCCGAACTTGCTGCCAACTATCCTGCAAGTGGCAAGGAAGATCCTTCAGCCTACAAAGAAGAGCTGCGAGACGCGCTGTTCTCTACCACCACCACTGTGCAGAAGCTCATGCCATGAGCTGCCAGTTCCCCCCCCTACCCCCAAGGAGGCCGACATTGCGCCACAAGATGATTCCGTGCCTTGCTCTGCTTCTGTTGACCGCCTGCCACCCGGAGACCGCCATGAACCAGGAACGTGCCGCTGCCGAAGCCGATGTCGCCCAGGGAGGGCGCGGGCTCGCAAAGCTCAACCCCAGCCCGCGCAAGGCCTATGAACTGGTGCTGCGCCTGAAGGACGCACCCGGCGACTTCGCTCTGGTCAAGGGCGTGGCTCAGTACGACGTCACTAACGAAGACCAGTGCGGCCACATCGAGCCAGCCACCGGCACGGCTGCTCGCATTACCAGCCAGGAGCCAGTGGAGCTGCGCAAGGTCGCTGATGGTGAGTACCGGGGCATGCTGTATGTGGACCGCATGCTGGATGAAGACTACTACGGTCGTGGCGTGTGCAAGTGGGAGTTCACCGGTGCCGGGGCAATGCTGAAGGCAACGGGCGCTGAAGAAGAGACCCGCTTCCTCACCTTCGTTGACGCCAAGCCGCTGACCGAAGGTGGCGCGCATACGCTCTACTATCCGGATCTGGTCTATCCGAAGGCAGATCGCGTTCCGAATTTCCCCGCCAGCGGCGAGCCCGATCGCAGCAATTACGCCCCTGATCTTCGGGACAAGCTGTTTACGATCACCCTCTCCGCAACTGAGGTGGCGCCGTGACCATCACCTCCCAGGACTACGCCGCGTTATCTGATGACGCCTACAAGGATCGGGCCGTCGGCCGACGTGAACCCGGCCAGGAAGAGAAGGTCACGTTAAACGGCCATGAGTACAAGATACTTGAGCATGTCAACAATCGCCTCAACGGCTATCAAGGTACCGTCTATCAGCGCGTAGACACCAAAGAGATTGTCATTGCGCATCGTGGCACCGAGCAGATAGCTCGCGACGCGATTCTGACCGATGGCGGCATGGTGGTTGCGCGCACCAACGTGCAAGCGCCCGACGCGATTGCCTTGACACAGAGGACACTTGAAGGCGTCGCGCTTCAGTCGCGCTTGAACGGTGTACCCGCCCCCCAGGTCACCGTCACCGGCCACTCCCTCGGCGGCGCCCTGGCCCAGATCACCTCGCACCACTTCAACGTCAAGGGCGAGACCTTCAACGCCTATGGCGCGGTCAGCCTCAGCTACCGCATCCCCGAAGGCGGCAACACCATGATCAACCACGTCATGGCCTCCGATCCGGTCAGCGCTGCCTCGCCGCACTTCGGCCAGGTGCGCATCTATGCCAAGCCGGATGAGATCAAGACACTTGCCGCAAACGGCTTCAGCAATCATCCGATGCGCGCCCTGATCCCGGACAGCCCGCTCGTCGCAGCAGGCAGCTCGTTCGGCGCGCACAAGCTGGGCAACTTCCTCGGCGACGGCTCGGTGCTGCAACACCCGGAAACGCAGACGCTGGCAAAAGACAACGCCAGGATGATCGAGGAATACCGCGACGACGTCGAATCGTTGCGCCGTGGTGTCACCCGCGCGGCACGCGGCATTCCCGGCGGCGCCGTCGATCTGTACGACCATATCCGTGGCCCGCTGCAGCCCGGTGAGCCGGCACGCCGCGAAGCGGAGAAGAACGGCCATCACACCAGCATGCTGCGCATGGACGATGCCAACCATCTTGGCAATCCCTTGTTCAACGATGCGATCCGCGGCGTGCACGCGCAGGACGTGCGCGTCGGACGCGTGCCGGACGTGATGAGCACGCAGCTGGCAGGCAGCCTGGCTGCCGAAATGCATGCAGCAGGCGGCAAGCGCATCGACGACGTGGTGATGAATGCCGATGCCTCGCGCAGTTTTGCGGTACAGGGCCAGGGCGGTGACCCCGCCCACCTTCGCGTGTCGGTGGATACCGCCGTGGCGATGAATACACCGCTGGAACAGAGCAGCCAGCGCATCGACCAGCAGGCCGCAGGCCAGCGTCTTGCGCTGGAGCGCGACCAACAGCTGGAGCAGCAGCAGAATCAGACCCGCAGCCTGCAGGCCTGACGGACAGCACGGGAGCCGGTCATTCCGGCTCCCGCTCCAGCTCAACACCGCGCCTCAGGGGCTGGAGGCTGCGACCGCTCCAGACCCATTGGCGGTCACGAACAGATCCGGCCCGGAATCCGGGAATCCACCACAGGCGCGATCGCCCGGTGCCACCGGATCACAGGGCCACTGCGCACGCGCCACCTTCTCGCGCAGCTCGAAGCGATCACCGGTCCAGACCACGAACGCGATGTGCTCGCGGCTCCAGTCACTGTAGGCGCGCGGACCGCTCTTCTGCGCCGTCTCCGGGTACTGCACGAACCAGCGCATGGCGGGGCCGTACTGCAACTTGCTGTGGTCCAGGCTGATCCGGCCCTCGCGCGACAACTGGCGCGCACGATCGGCCTCGGTCACGTGGGGCATGGCCGGCATGGCATCGGTGGTCACATCCCTCGGCGCGGCGTCCCCGCGCACCTGGTACACGCGCTGGGCCACATAGGCCTCGCGGCAGTCACCCGCTGGCACACGTACCGGCTCCGCGCCGTACTCATCGCGGTTGGCGACCCGGTCGCTGCAGGTGAACGGCGCTGAGACCAGGTAGAACCTGATGTCGGCGTCGCGCCCTTCCAGCGAGCGCACCCAGATGTCGCCCATCCGCACGATGAAGTCCGGGCGTTGGCCGTAGCCCGGCACGGCCTTGAACCAGGCCTTCTGCTGTACCTCTCGCTCGCGCCAGCTGCGCGGCAGGTGGATGTCCTGCTCGGGCAGCGCGACCAGCATCGCAGCCAGATGCGCCGGCATCGTGCCCTGGCAGGCGCCGATCAGCAGGTCGCCCTGGGTCGCCAGCCGCCCGGCCAGATCCACCGGGCAGCGGGCACCAAGTGCCCGCTCGGTCGCCTGCTCGGGCGGCAACGGCACGATGGCCAAGGCGGGAGGTGCGGGCGCTACCGCAGGGGCGGCTGGCTCGACGGCGGCAGGCGGTGCAGCTACAGGGGCCGTCGCTGCGGCCGTCACGGGCGGGGGCGTCGGGTTTGCAGCGGGCTCCGGCTGCGCGTCCACCACGGCTGTTGCAGGGGATGGCGCGGCAGCGGGTACATCGGAAGCCGGCGCCGCGACAACGGCGTCGGTCGCCGCAGGCGCTGCAACGGGTGCCGCCCCTACAGGCGCGTCAACGGTCGCCTCGGCAGCGGGGGGCGTCTCCACGACAGGTGCCGCTGCCTCCTGAGCCCGTGCCGACGCTGCGGCAAGTCCAAGTGACAGCAGCCAGAGCGGCGGCAGGCGGCGCACGGATGCATTGCAGCGGGTAACGGCGTGCCGGTCATTGGAGGGAACGATTCGCATGTGGTGTCCTTACGAGTGGGTTTCCATGTCGGCGCCACAGGGCGCCACGCGTCGTACGTAAAGCGCCTGCGGGCACCCTGCCCGCCGGCATCAGGTGCTACAAGGATCGAGAACGCTGCTCCTGCTCGCGGGCGAGCGCAGCCGCCGGGTCCTGCTGCGCAACGCTGGCGGCCAACTGCTGGCTGCTCTGCGCCAGCGGCTGCTGCGCCGCCTGTTCGCGATCGACCGATGCGCGCAGCATGGCCGGATCGCCCAGCGCACCCTGTACAGCGAACAGCGTGCGACCGTCATTGCCGGCCAGCAGATGATCGATACGCGACATCCCGGCCTTCTGCGCGCTCAGCGCCAACGCGCCGGCGGCATTGTCCAGTTCCTGCCCAGTGCGCAGCCCGCTCTGAGGCCCCATCTGCTGCAGGTGCTGGCGCGCGCCCGAGAACAGTGTGTATCCCGGCTCGCCCGGTTGCGACATGTCGCGTTCGGTTGCCTGCTGGGCTGGCGCCCCCACTTCGCCACGTTCCAGGCGCGCCATCACATCGGGGGTCAGCTTCTGCTGCCACACGTCAAAACGCTGCTGGCGGGCTTCGATGCCGTTGAGCGCGCCATTCAGGGCACGCGTGGCTTCCCGCACATCCTCGCGCGCCGCTTCCGGCACCCGCGTCTGCCATTGCCACACGGCAATACGGCCTGCGTGCTCGGGCTGCGCGGCCAGTTCCGGCTGATTCACCAGGTCCAGATCCAGCGCCTTGCCGGCACGCTCGTAATTCTCCTTGCCGACCAGCGGCAGGTAGCCACGGCCGTGATACTTCAGCGCATCACCGGGCGCATCGTTGCCCATGCGGCCGCCATACATCAGTTCGGCCAGGTTCTCCGGCCGCCCACGCAGCGCTTCCTGTCGGGCGCTCTCAAGCGCGCCATTGCCATTGCGCCACGCCGCTTCCACCGGGATCTGCGAGATACCCCGGGTGAAGTTGAAACTCTCATTGAGCCGGCTCAGGCCACGGGACTCGTGCCCGGCCTGCGCCATGAAGTTGGCCAGTTCCCGGGACGAGGTCATGCCGGCCTCCGTGGCCTGCCGCAACAGCTGCGACTCTCTATCCTGCGACACGGTGAAACTCCTGCTCGATCATCGTTGGGTACTCCCGCCTCCTTACAGGCATGGCACTCAGGGCAAGCTCACGTCGGCGACGACGGACGGATCGAAATCCTCGAACCGCACCCGGCCAAGCTCGGCCGCCGAAAAGTCACGCGTGTGGGTGGCTTCGGTCTCGGTGTCGACCACCCTGCGCTGCACGCCATGCACCCAGCAGGCCTGCTCGGCGGGTGCATAGCGGAAGGTGTAGACACTGCTCCAGCGCTCACGGCTGCCACCATTGGTGATCACGCTGAACGCGCCGTCCTCGATGGTCACGTACGCGAAGGGATCGCCGGCGATGCCACCGCGCGTTGAGCACGGCACCAGCTTGTCGTTGCGTGCCGCCAGCTGCCAGCGGCCCGTGGCATCGCCCAGCAGCAACAGCAGGACCCGGTTCGGTCCGTGCTGGCCGGGCAACAAGCCCTCCGGAGGAGGTTGGTCGATCACCAGGAGCTGGTCCTGGAAACCATTGCCGGTCAGATCGCCGCGCACGGCTTCCAGCAGGTTCGCGCCGGACGGAACGAACGCCAGGGCATTGTCCATGTGCGTATCACTCCCCTTCTCCATCCCCTGCAACTCCTTCAATCCCGTCTTGCCAGTTCCCGAGCGGAGGCCGGAAACGGGGCGATGCCTCGCACGTGCCCTGCGGCCGCCATGGCGGATGATAGCCCCGAGCCCACGGCAACCGCGATGGTGGCAAGCGTCACCCGCACCGCGGGGGGACACAGTCCTCATGGACGGAAAAGCTCCTGCGTTCGATGGCACCGGCGCGTCGGGATTTTGACGCGCACGCAGCTTACTTCGGGGAGGCGGGGCTCGTCGAAGGGGGCTTGGGATGAAAAGCGCACTTGATCACAGAAAAAGCGCGGCTAACGTGAATGGTGGCTTATCTGACAAACAGATCCGCAGTGGATGGCGCCGTGGAGGATGCGCCGCGCCCCCGCCCACGGCCTGGTCCGGCAGGGGCGATGTTGCAGGGAAAGCCTGCACACGCTTTGTCGCCCCGCGTCGTGGCCAGCAATCGCGATCAGCGCAAGTGCTGCGCGCAGGTGGCTTCCTGCGTGGCGTAGTCACGAACGTAGCCGTCCATCGTGAGCACCGATATATCGCATCGATTGTTCACGTCACTGACGACATGCCCGTAAGCGTTCAACCCCCGCACACGCTCGCCACGATGCAGATACAGCGTGCGCGAACCATCGGCCCCATTCTCCACACGATCCGGCGGGCCCCACGTCCGCACGAATTCCTGCTCTGTCTTGCCGATCCACATGTCCATGAGATTGTTGCGACCCACGCGGTTGGCAGCGCGACGCGACTCATCCAAAGCCCTGCTGGTTTCATTCTGGGCGCGCGCCACAGTCGCTTCAAGGCTACGCACAGTGCGGTCCATTTCAGCGTCGGTCGGCCGATAGGTGAATGCTGGGCGCTTGCCGTCCTTCCACAGGTCACCCCAGATGACATCTACAGGTGATTGCCCGACGTCACCGACGGAAAGGAAGCCGTGCTTCAGCATTTCCGCCGGCACCTTGGCCTTGGGATCAGGCCCCACGAGACAGGCAAACCGCACCAGTTGCACCTGCCAGGGAGCAATCGCCTCGGCTCGCGGTTCGAATCTTTCCGGTGGGACGTTCTCCATCGGTCGGTCGCGCCACTGGATCAGACTCGTCCTGATGGCCACGGTGTTCTGTGAGCAGTTCACCCAGTACTTCCTGATCAGGCGATTCGGTTTCGTCGCGTTCTCGTAGACGGTATTGACCTGGATCTCGTACACCGGTTCCGGACCAGCAACGGGCTCACCGGGTTTCGGTGCCTTCCTGCGGCGCAACTGCTTCAGGTACGCGTTCTGCTCTGCCGGCGTGGCACGCTGCAGAAAACCGACCAGATCCGAGCGGTCAGCGAGCGTTTGCGCATCGACCACCCACGCCTCGCGGTTCGGCGTTTCGCCACCGGTGAAGATGACCCAGCTATCAGTGGCTTGTGCCGCCGAAGCGAACAGCAGTCCGCCAATCAGCAAGGCAACACGACCGGGATTCTGCATGATTCGCGCAACTATCGGGCACCTCACCATTTCGATCTGTCTAACATTCAATCTTCCGGATTCTTTCCATAAAGGACTGTGCTAGGACGCCAGTCGGACGACCACAAACTCGCCATAGGATTTCTAGAGTTCCTCGAAGATCGGCTCAGAGCAAGCGGAATAGACGGCAGCACAGTCGCTCCCTCCTTTCGAGGCACAGAGGCGGGAGGCACACTCCTTGCACTCTCGATCGTTGCGCCGGTACCAAATTGCGTGGTTCCACCTGTGCCCGAGCTGGCGACAACCGCGGCTACGCATTGATTCTTATATGTAATTGTGACCTTACATCCCATTCCGCCGGATTCAGCACACTTCCTCTGTGCCTCTTCAACAGCCTCCGTCTTCCGTACCCGCCCTGTTGAGGAGCCAGAGGCGCCCGACGGCGCCAACGATACTGCGCCCCAAGTCTTGATCCATTTACCCGTCGCTCTGGGCCCACTGGTGGCTGTACCTTCGCCTCCAGGAATCGGGGCGCAACCGCCGACACCATGCCCTCCGATCGGGTACTGCCCAGGAGGACACCGCCCCTCAGCCTGAGCCTCAAGGGCCGATGTGGCGAACACGAACACCAACGGCGCTAGCAAATGGATCATTACACAGACAACGCGTATTTCCGCGAACTAAATAGGTACCTTGGCAAATCGGCCTGTATCCGACGGCGTATCGGTAACATGTGAAGATCCAGTTGATCTACCCATCTGCCCTACTCCGCTTGCTCCATGCCCGATACTCACCTTCTCTGGCCTCGCCGGCGTGTAGTAACTACCCGGCGGCTACCCACTCGGACCCGGCGCCTGCGCGACCGGGCTGCCATCTATCTGCGAATATGCCATGAAGCTACCCAAGGTGCCTTGGAAGTACATGGCCGCCATTGGCAACAGTCAGAATCGTGTTCGCCAGGATCAAGCCCATGCCGCGCTACTGCGCCGTGAGCGTCACCCGCAATACTCGCCCTCAGAGCCGTCAACGACGAAGAAGTTCCTGCGTCTGAGGGGCTGATGCATCAACATTTTTGACGCGAACGCACCCTACTTCGAGGAGGGATTGCTCGCCTAACGGAACTTGGATTGAGAGGCGCTCTTGATTGAAAAAAGCGCAATCACCATGAGTGGCTACCTACGCGACTCAAGCGCCAAGCAGCAGTCTCACATAGAGACAGATACCACTAATATGCCAGAATGCGATAGACGCTGGACGTCGGATGTATCAACGCAGCTCCATCGAGCAATCAGAATTCTTGGAAGATCGGCTCACTGCAATCGGTGTACTTGATCGTGCACTGCCCACCGCCGTGAGCAGCACAGTACTTCAGAACCTCAGTGGAAGCAGCCTCTCTCGTTGGGCCGCCGGCCATTGAAATCAAGCCTTTAGAGCCCGGAGCCGGATCCGCGTAAGCGACGCACTGGTTCTTATACGTTATCCCTACAGTGCAATCCTTCGCACCATATGTCGCACACCGGGACTGAGCCTCAGCGACAGCCTCGGCCTTTGATCTCTTTCCAACCGAAGCTCCCACATCACCGGTCGCAACAGAACGGGATATGGCTCCCCAGGTTTTGATCCACTTACCTATCGCACGCGGCCCGGAACTCCCCTCACCCTGAGAGGCTGGAATCGGGGCACAGCCACCAACACCCCGGCCACCGATGGGATACTGACCAGGTGGACACCGCCCCTCTGCCCGGACCGACTCAGAGGTGAGCGCAGCACCCGCCACCACAATTGCTGCGACCAAACTTGCCGCCACTGAACGCCTGATCACATCGGGAATCTCCTAACACAAAGAATAGAGATCTTTTCTTAGCGGGCAGAACCAATCTCCCCAACAGCCAAGCTATTTCCAATCCTAGCCATTGGAATGACAGGCGTAATGGCATGATCTGTACTATTGCCATCAGCGTGAGAAAGATGAGGCTCCGGCCGGCACCCATACGGAGACCCGATCACGTGATCAGGACTTGCGACTCGATCGGCGCAGAGAAGAAATGGTCCGCTCAATACCGGCCATTCCACTGCCGGATCATCAGAATAACGCGAGCAGTGACTCAGAACTTCTCAAACTCCGGTTCGGTGCAATTGGACATGACAATCTCACATGTCTCTTTGGAACCAGCACGACATTGCGCCAGGGATAGACCTGCCGCCTCTTCCTTTGTGGCTGCAGCAGAGTAGAAGGTTCCCCCATTTCCCGTATTTGAGACAGCCGCCGTTGCGCACTGATTCTTATAGGTGAACTTCACTCGACAATCCCGGCCGCCGGCATCAGAGCAGGACCTCACTGCCGCGCTTCCCGCATCCGCCTTCTTCCTCCACCCGCTTGCCGCTCCTGCGATACCGGAAGGCGAGGCAGCAAATGCTCCCCAAGTCTTGATCCACCGCCCCGTTGGACGCGGGCTTTCCGCTCCTGATCCACCAGCAGGAATCGGTGCACATCCGCCGGCGCCCTGCCCACCAATCGGATACTGGCCTGGAGGACACCGTCCTTCGGCGAAGGCAGCGCTGTTCCCCCCAAAAATTAGGACTGCCGCAAGAGCGCACCTCAGAACTTGAGCTGCCCAGTCAATATTCATACACACATCCTTCAACCTAAGTCAGAACCATCAATCCGCCAAGCCATACTGCCCCTGCTTCTGATTAGACGGCGTGTAAGTACTTGGAGCAGAGTTCCTTACAGTGACACCACTATCCTGGTGACTCGAATGCCCTTCGCTCTTCGATGGCGAAGGAGGCGTGTAAGTGCCCGGGGGCCGACCATCAGCACTAGGAGTTGAGGCCGCACTGCCACCTATCTGCGAATATGCCATGAAGCTACCCAGCGTGCCCTGGAAGAACATGGCCGCCATTGGGGGCGCAGTCAGAATCAAGGTCGTCAGGATCAATCCCATGCCGCCCTGCTGCATCGCCTGGCTGGTCATGCCGTCGCTGGAGGCGCCCTCGAGCAGGAACTTGTTGACCAGGGCGGTGGACCAGAACGCGGTCGAGACACGGATCACCATGTCCAGCGCGATCGATACCATCGCTGCGAGTACCGCCATCGAGAACATCGTGCCGATGCCGTAGAACAGCCATCGCTGGAACAGCTGCTTGGTCTGGTCGAACAGCAGGCACAGAATGAACAAGGGACCCAGGCCGATGAACAGCGCCAGCGCGACCTCGTAGAGCAGCAACATCGCACCAGCGGTGACCGCCGGGCCGCCCGTGCCCAGGCCGATGAACCACAGCGCCCGGGTCTTGTCCGCCTGCAACCCTGGATCATTCAGGATCTTGATGCCATCAATGCTCGACAGCGCCACCTGCATCCACGCCAGGCTCTTGTCGATCTGGTCATCCGGGCCTTGTCTTTTCCGGCTAATCAGGCATTTCTACGTTTTCAGCCAGAAACTCATAAGCGCAACCTCAGAAGTTCTCAAACTCAGGCTCGGTGCATCCAGAATAAATCACTTTACAGCCATCGCTCCCCTGCTTTAAGCACGCATCCACAGCCATCTTACTCGCAGCATCAACAGATGCCGCACGCGCAAACGTGGAGCCACCAAATCTTGCATCACTGGGGGATACGAATGCTGCACATTGATTATTGAACTCCAATACCACCCTGCAATCCGTAGCCCCCCGCTGTGCGCAATTAGCAAGGGACTCCGAAGCCGCATCCCTCTTCTTTCGCTTACCGAGAGCCACGCCGACATCGCCCCCCTTCGCTAAAGCGATGGCCCCCCAAGTCTTGATCCAACGCCCTGTCGCAACAGGCGACGCTTGGCCTGCTCCAGTGGTACCACCTGGGATGGGAGCACAGCCGCCGACTCCCTGACCACCAATTGGATACTGACCAGGAGGACACCTACCTTCTGCGTTGGCCGTCTGTGGCAATTGGCACGCAATGATTCCCAGACCCAGCAGGATTACTGCACCTGAATAGACACGAATTGACTTCATCTCCGGCCTCTAGTTCGAAGCTAAGCCTTTACGGCCAGTATCAGAATTGCCTGACCCAGCTGTGGAGTTGCTGCCAGTGACTACGACATTGCTCCCAACTGAAGTCGATCCACCCGATTGACTGCCACCGCTCGTTGAAGGTTTATCCGGCGTGTAATAGCTACCCGGCGTGATCAGGCCTTTGACGTCCTCGTTGAGGAATTTCTGCAGGTTGCTGCCGAACATCGCCATGCTGGTGGCAACGCTCACAATCAACGCCGCGCGCGCCATGTTGGTCACCAGCACCATCATGGAGTCGCGGCTGCGGCCGGTGACGATCCGGAAGCCCTGGATCAGCACCCACAGGGTCATCAGTATCAGGGCGATGCTATCGACCCACGCCATCATGTTGCCGAGCAATTCGATGCCGAACTCGTCAATCCTCTTGCGCGGATACGACAGGATCGACCGGAAGAACACGAAGTCCCCGATCGATCAGACCCACATGGCGTTTTGAGATAAGCATCCAGCCAACGCACATGCATTGAGCCTGATCACGAACGTGGCGCCGTTGAACAGACTTCAATTGAGTCAACTCAACTTTCAAAATTTTCGAAAAACTGGCTCGGAGCAATCAGCGTAAAAAACGGTGCACTTTTTGCCACTCGGATCCACGCACTTTCTCTGCGCTTCTGCAATCGCAATCCTCTTTTTTGGAGCACGGCCAACCGCAGATTGGGCTCCAGGTAAATCAGCAGATGGAACTAACCATGCCACGCATTGGTTTGAGTAGGATACCGTAACCTTGCAATCCCGTGCTCCACCACCAGCGCACCGCCGCATGGCTTCAGAAGCAGCAAGCTCTGCAGATCGCATATCTGAGACCATTCCCACCTCGGAAGTAGCAAGAGAGGTCGCTATCGCTCCCCAAGTGCTGATCCATTCGCCTGTGGGTC
This sequence comes from Stenotrophomonas sp. 85239_Sma, assembly GCF_056481725.1. Taxonomy (NCBI): domain Bacteria; kingdom Pseudomonadati; phylum Pseudomonadota; class Gammaproteobacteria; order Lysobacterales; family Lysobacteraceae; genus Stenotrophomonas; species Stenotrophomonas sp. 85239_Sma. The sequence continues at coordinate 2,801,360 of NZ_CM151163.1, forward strand.
GAGGCGGCAAGGGTATCTGGTCACCTGATCCAGCAGCGCCGCCAGGAATTGGAGCGCAGCCGCTCGCGCCCTGCCCCCCAATTGGGTAGAAGCCCGGAGGGCAACTTCCGCCCTCTGCACGACCAAGATTTGGAAGAAAGGCGCCAAGAACACCAAACGATGCCAACAAAATGAACGGATACATGCGCATGATATGACGACTCTCCAATTTCTGCGGAAACCCTTCCGCTTTCAGTCAACGAGTGGGCGCATTTCCAAGCGCTCCGGGAGTGTGGCTCGGCGCATCATGACTTGGCGCCACCTTCGGCATCGTCAACTGACTGCTCTCTGCGCGCCTCTCGGTACTCGTGGGATCAGTAGGCTTGTAACTACCCGGCGGCTGTCCATTGGGTCCCGGCGCAGCAGCAACCGGGCTGCCACCTATCTGCGAATATGCCATGAAGCTACCCAGCGTGCCCTGGAAGAACATGGCTGCCATTGGGGGCGCAGTCAGGATCAGCGTCGTGAGAATCAGGCCCATGCCGCCCTGCTGCATCGCCTGGCTGGTCATGCCGTCGCTGGAGGCGCCCTCGAGCAGGAACTTGTTGACCAGGGCGGTGGACCAGAACGCGGTCGAGATACGGATCACCATGTCCAGCGCGATCGATACCATCGCTGCCAGTACCGCCATCGAGAACATCGTGCCGATGCCGTAGAACAGCCATCGCTGGAACAGCTGCTTGGTCTGGTCGAACAGCAGACACAGAATGAACAAGGGACCCAGGCCGATGAACAGCGCCAGCGCGACCTCGTAGAGCAGCAACATCGCACCAGCGGTGACGGCCGGACCGCCCGTGCCCATGCCGATGAACCACAGCGCCCGCGTCTTGTCCGCCTGCAACCCTGGATCATTCAGGATCTTGATGCCATCAATGCTCGACAGCGCCACCTGCATCCGCTTCCTGGTCCCGGCTATGGGATACGAAATTCAGGGGCAAGGTCACACACTCAACATTACCACCTAGATCGGCCGTTCCAGCTCACCCACAAATGAGATGGCCTGCTCTTCAGCAGGCCATTCCCAACATGCAAAGGCCGATTCAAGGATCCCGTCCATGATTCGACTGGCATAGCTTAGAAAGATTCAAATATTGGCTCAGCACAATCCGTGTACAACACCTTGCATTGCCCACCACCGTTCTTCGCGCAGTAGGAGAGAACCCGACTGGTCGCCTCCTCTCTTGAGCCGGCGACGGAAATTGAAACTATTCCCTTACTGCCCGGCTCGGGATTGGCATACGCAACGCATTGATTCTTATAGGTCGTACTAACTTTGCAGTCAGTCGCGCCATGGGTCGCGCAACGCGACAAGGCCTCAGATTCCGCCTCTCGTTTAGATCGCTTTCCCACTGAAGCTCCCATGTCGCCGGTTACCACAGCGTCTGCAATGGCCCCCCAAGTTTTGATCCAACGACCAGTCGCAACAGGACCACTTTGCCCTTCGCCTGCCCCTGAGCCCGGTATTGGCGCACAGCCACCAACCCCCTTCTGCTGGTCACCCACTGGATACTGCCCAGGCGGGCAGCGGCCTTCTGCTTGGGCGTTCCCCGCTAACAACAAGATCAGGAAAATCCCAGTCGCGATAATGAAGGCCGAGATATTCTTCACGTCACCACTCCAATACACATGGAAATTACTGCTTACCAGGATGAGTCGCTCGCAAGCCGGTATCAACCACTCTTGTTGCATCTGATTGTGGCAAAGTCATGCGCGCAGCCGAGTGCTTATCGTGGACACCATCGTCCGCCCCTGCGCGCCCCTTCTCCGGAGCGGCCGGCGTGTAGTAGCTACCCGGCGGCTGCCCACTCGGGCCCGGTGCCTGCGCAACCGGGCTGCCACCTATCTGCGAATACGCCACGAAGCCACCCAGCGCGCCCTGGAAGAACATCGCAGCCATTGAGGGCGCAGTCAGAATCAAGGTCGTCAGAATAAGGCCCATGCCGCCCTGCTGCATCGCCTGGTTGGTCATACCGTCGCTGGATGCTCCCATGAGTGGGAACTTGTTCACAAGCGCCGTCATCCAGAACGAAGCCGACACGCGGATCACCATGTCCAGCGCGATCGATACCATCGCTGCCAGTACCGCCATCGAGAACATCGTGCCGATGCCGTAGAACAGCCATCGCTGGAACAGCTGCTTGGTCTGGTCGAACAGCAGACACAGAATGAACAAGGGACCCAGGCCGATGAACAGCGCCAGCGCGACCTCGTAGAGCAGCAACATCGCACCAGCGGTGACGGCCGGACCGCCCGTGCCCATGCCGATGAACCAAAGCGCCCGCGTCTTGTCCGCCTGCAACCCCGGATCATTCAGGATCTTGATGCCATCAATGCTCGACCGCGCCACCTGCATCCACGCCAGGCTCTTGTCGATCTGGTCTTCCGGCTGCTGGTCCTTGCCGATCACCACGTGGGTGTGATCAGGCCTTTGACGTCCCCACGCGCACGCCACTCTACAATCAGAATGCCTTGAATTCGGACATGCTGAAGGCCGAATACACTACCTCAAACGTCTGACCACCTAAGGACGCTCTGAAAAATCCCTTGGTAGTGCCGGCCGCTGGCCGGCAGTCTGAGCGACAATGACGGCATACCTTGGAGCCATCGATGCAGCTGACATTTGGCGACGCCGAAGGCTTGGGCAAGCGCATGCAGACCCGACGCGAGATCTTCCTGGCCGAGATGAAGCAGGTAGTGCCGTGGAAGGCGCTGCTGACTCAGATCGAGCCGCACTATCCACGCTCAGGCCGCGCGGGTCGGCCGCCGTATTCGATGGAGACGATGCTGCGTATCCACCTGCTACAGCAGTGGTACGCGTTGAGCGATCCAGGCGCGGAAGAAGCGCTGCACTAGATCGCTTCGATGCGGATGTTCGCCCGGCTCAGCGGGCTCGATGTAATCCAGGATGAGACCACGATCCTCAACTTCCGTCGTCTGCTGGAGGAGCATGGCCTGGAGGCGGTGAATGCGCACCTTGCGCGCAAAGGTCAGAGCCTGCGCGCAGGCACGATCGTGGATGCCACGATCATCCACGCGCCGAGCTCGACCAAGAACGCCACCAAGGCACGTGACCCGGAAATGCATCAAACCCGCAAGGGCAACCAGTGGCACTTCGGGATGAAGGCGCACATCGGCGTTGATGAATTGTCCGGGCTGGTGCACCACGTGAAATACACGGCAGCCAATGTCAGCGATGTCACCGTCACCGATACGCTTACGCTGTTTGCGCTATCCAACTTGTGGATGCTGCGCCGGCAGCTCATGCCGGCATAGGGGTTAGTCCGCCCCGAGGTGCCCGCAGGGCACTTTGGCCGCGGCAAAACAGGGTAGTACTTCTGCGACTGCCGGCTCTGAAAAGCCGAGGATTCAGAAATGCTGCGCGCAACGAGGGTTGTTCAGAGCATCCCTAGTGCTGCTGTGAATTATGGCTGCAATGTGTCTAGGAAAGTCGGGGTAATTGACAAAGCCGCCGAATGAAATCCCAGTCAAATCCAAAGGAAACTCAGAATGCTTCGAACAGGGGCTCACTGCAATCGGTGTACTTAATTGTACAAGTTCCGCCACCATTTTCTGCGCAATACTTCAAAACTGCCTCAGTAGCAACCTCTCTCGAAGAACCACCTGCCATTGATATCTTTCCGCCAGAACCCGGCTCGGGAGCTGCCAAGGCAGCACACTGATTCTTGTACGTAAGACCCACAGCGCAGTCCTGCGCGCCATAAGCTGCGCATCGAGATTGAGCTTCCGCGACAGCTTCTGCCTTCGCACGTTTCCCAACCGATGCACCGACGTCACCCGTTGCCACCGAACGAGAGATGGCCCCCCATGTTTTTATCCAGCGCCCGGTCGCCCTAGGACTCGGTGGTTCAGTTCCACTCACGCCCCCGGGGATTGGAGCACAGCCACCAACCCCTTGGCCCCCAATCGGATACTGACCAGGTGGACAGCGGCCCTCTGCATATGCAAGTACAGGCAAGGCGAACAGAAGCATCGGCAGAACGAATTTTCCAAAATTCATGAGCTCTACTCAATAGCCATGTAATGAAGCCAACTCAAGTTAAGGATTCCCAACAAGAAGGCTAGCGATTCGCCCCTCGAAGGCCCGTATCCTGGGTCCCCAAAGTGGAGTTCTGCGGCAATGTCATGCGCGATATCCCAGCTGTCGCATCCTGAGTGTTGGTGGGTGCACTTGTATTACTAGATGGCTTATCCGGCGTGTAATAGCTACCCGGCGGCTGTCCATTAGGTCCCGGCGCAGCAGCAACCGGGCTGCCACCTATCTGCGAATATGCCATGAAGCTACCCAGCGTGCCCTGGAAGAACATCGCTGCCATTGGGGGCGCAGTCAGGATCAGGGTCGTCAGGATCAATCCCATGCCGCCCTGCTGCATCGCCTGGCTGGTCATGCCGTCGCTGGAGGCGCCTTCGAGTAGGAACTTGTTGACCAAGGCGGTGGACCAGAACGCGGTCGAGACACGGATCACCATGTCCAGCGCGATCGATACCATCGCTGCCAGTACCGCCATCGAGAACATCGTGCCGATGCCGTAGAACAGCCATCGCTGGAACAGCTGCTTGGTCTGGTCGAACAGCAGACACAGAATGAACAAAGGACCCAGGCCGATGAACAGCGCCAGCGCGACCTCGTAGAGCAGCAACATCGCACCAGCGGTGACGGCCGGACCACCCGTGCCCATGCCGATGAACCACAGCGCCCGGGTCTTGTCCGCCTGCAACCCTGGATCATTCAGGATCTTGATGCCATCAATGCTCGACAGCGCCACCTGCATCCACGCCAGGCTCTTGTCGATCTGGTCTTCCGGCTGCTGGTCCTTGCCGGTCACCACGTGGGTGATCAGGCCTTTGACGTCCTCGTTGAGGAATTTCTGCAGGTTGCTGCCGAACATCGCCATGCTGGTGGCAACGCTCACAATCAACGCCGCGCGCGCCATGTTGGTCACCAGCACCATCATGGAGTCGCGGCTGCGGCCGGTGACGATCCGGAAGCCCTGGATCAGTACCCACAGCGTCATCAGCACCAGGGCCATGCCACCGACCCAGGACATCATGCGCCCCATCAGGTCGATGCCGTAGTCACTGATCCTGTCGCGCAGGTAATCCATGATCAGCTTGAAGAAGACGAAATCGCCGATCGACTGGACACGCACCGCGTAGCCCAGCAGATCCTGCAATCCGCCTGAGAAATCAAAGTTGGCCAGCCACCTGATCGTCATTTCCACAATCCCTTGGTAATTCCGTTACTGCATGAAATGCCGCATTGCTTTGCAGCGCATGTCTACGTATTAGCGGCCTGCAATCACTTGACGCTGAGCGCGGCCTTCAGTGCGGTGGTCTTGACCATGTCGCTGATCAGCTGCTTGGTCGGGTCCCCCTTCAATGCGGCCTGCGCCACCACCTTCTGGTTGGCCTCCATGACCTCGATATAGGCATCATAGGATTTCATCCGTGCTTCCCAGCTCTGGGCAAGTGCGGCAATGTCATTGGCGGTGCGGAGCGATTCGCTGTCGGCACCCTGCACGGTGCCCTGATCGTTGTTGGTCAGGCGGATCTTGAGGATGCGGGTCAAGGAGTTGTTGATGCGCGGAACGGTCTGGGTCAGGAAATCGATCGCGTCGTTGTACTTGCGGTTCTGCATCATCCGGATGTTGACGCAGATCTGCATCTGCTGCTCCTTCACATCCGCCTGCGGATTGAACACGAACACCTTGAAGGCGGACTCCAGGTTGAAGTCCAGCGCCTTGCCACAGGTTTCGGCAACCAGATAGTTCGGCGCCACCGGCACCAGCGGCGCGCTGTCGGGCATGCCGAAGCTGTTCACCGCCGCCTGCACCTGGATCAGCGCCTGGCGATACTGCTCCAGCGTGCGGATCCAGCGGGTGTTCTGCTCGACGTACTCGGCCGCGTCCTGCGCTTTGGCCGCGTAGGCAGTCGCCTCGGTCTTGTAGGTATTGATCTGATTGAGCAGGTGCTGGATGAGGCTGGCACCGGTCTCCTGCACGGGAATCCAGGCGCTGACATTGCCGGTGCCGAGCGCCATCATGGCTGCCACGGTCATCGCTGCAAGACGGGGCGCGCGGCGGCGGGGCAAGGAAGTTTGCTTGGTATTGTTCATATCAGTCTCCATTGATCGGAACTCGTAGTCTTCGGGCAGGCCGTCTTGCGGATCAGGTAACAGTGTCGCGCGCTTCGACAGCCGCCTTGCCCGAGCCCTTTCGTTTCCTGTAGAACTCGCTCAACCACTGCTCGGGAGTGAGGTCAGCCTGGGAGACGCCTTCCGTGCGCGCAGCCTCCAGCAGTACCCGGTGCATCACCTCGATATTGTCGGTAGATGCGGAAATCACCGACAGGATGTCGTCCATACCACGCAGGTTGAGCTGGCAGACGCTGGAGGCATGACCCTGCTTGACCAGGAAGCAGCGCGAGCGCTCGTCCAGGGCTGTAACCACCCTGAACTCGGCCTCGGTCAGTTTCAGGCCGTCCATGTAGTCGCTCTTGCTGGCGTTCGGGTTCGGCAGCAGGATCAACGTGGCAGTCTGCTCGATCAGCGCTGCCGAGATGTCGCTCTTCAGCGCGTCCTCCGGGCTCTGCGTCGCGAAGATGCCCAGGCCATTCTGCTTACGAATGGTCTTCTGCTTGTTCTTCGCGAACTCCTTCAGGCCACCTTCGCCATCCAGGATCTTCCAGAATTCGTCCATCACGTAGATCAGCGGACGACCATCGATCAGCGACTCCAGGCGGTGCAGCAGGTAATTGATGACCGGCACGCGCACTTCGGGATTGTCGATGATGTCGGTGTAGTCGAAGCCGATGATGTTGGCCTTGCTCAGATCAACGGTGTCGACCGGATTGTCGAATACCCAGCCCAGCGAATTGCCCGAGGTCCAGCGACGCATGCGCGCGTAGAGGCCATCGTCACCCATGTTGGGCAGGCTCTTCTGGAAGTTGGTCATGCTGCGCAGGTGCATCGGCGTATCAAGCATGCTTTCCACCGCGCGATAGATATCTTCTTCCTCGCGCGCGCTGTACTCACGCTTGCCGGCCAGGACCTTGATCAGGTCGGCCAGGAACTGCACGTTGGCTTCGTTGTTCTCGCACTGGAACGGGTTGAAGCCGGTCGGCGCGCCGTTCTCCAGGGCCAGGTAGTTGCCTCCGCAGGCACGCACGAATATCTCCGCGCCGCGATCCTTGTCGAAGAAGAAGATGGTCGGCGACGGCTCGTACTTCTGCACCTGGCTGAGCAGGAAGTTGATCAGCGCGGTCTTACCGGTACCGGACTTGCCGATCACCATGGTGTTGGCGATCGCCTTCTCACCCAGCGAGTTTTCCGACGGGTGGGTCGCGTGGAAATTGAAGTAGTACGGCTGGCCATTGGTGGTCTGCAGCGTGGTGACGCAGTCGCCCCACGGGTTGTTGTGCTGCTTGCCGGTCGCGAAATTGTGCAGCGGCGACAGGCCCAGGAAATTCAGCGAGCTGACATTGGCCAGGCGGGTGCGATAGCGCCAGTTGCCCGGCAGCTGCGAATAGAAGGACGAGGTAACCGCCAGGTCTTCCTTGGTCGACACGAAACCGGCGTTGGACAGCTCGGCACGGGTCGAGGCGACATTCTGCGAAAGCTTGGCCTGCGTGTCGCCGTAGACCGCCATGATGAAGTGGTATTCACCCAGCACGAAGTTGCCCGACGACAGCTGATCCATGGCCTGGTCGAGCTCGACGATCTGGCTGACCGCCTTGTCGCCGGAGGAGATCATCATGCCCTTGGTGCGGTCGAGCACCTTCAGCGCGTCCTGGCGCCCCATCGGGCTGAACGAATGGGTGATGACGTATTCGTAGTCCAGGTACTTCAGGCCATTGAGGATGCCCGGGTAAGTGCCCTCGGCATACTCCTTGATGTTCAGAATGGCGCCGAAGTGGTTGGCACCATTGGGGGTATTGATCGCGAAATCGCCGGTCTTGGCCGAGAACATATGGCGGCTGACAGGCAGGTAGTCCTTGATCGATGCCGACAGCACCGGCACCGGCTCGTCGATGCGATTGATCAGGTAACCGAACAGCTCCAGCGTTTCCGAGAACACCACGCCGTTCTTGGCCTCGTACATTCCCAAGCGGTATGGCGCATAGTCCCGGATGACGGCCTCGACGTTGCCGGCCAGCTCCATCAGCTTTTCGACCGCCTGCTCCTGCTCGGCGCGCAGCTTGTCCACGTTCGCCGACTTCTCTACGAAGCGCTTACCCGCCACCACGGGGCGGTAGATCATGGTCAGGTACAGCTCGTTCTGCATGATGCGCTGCGAGGACAGCATGCCCATGTACTGGTCGGACACGTCCTGGTTGAAGCGCTGCTTGTAGTTGCTCTTGCCCTTCAGCGTGCGACGGCGACGGATGTCGTGCACCCAGAACGCCACGTTCACGAAGTCCGGTGCACGCAGCGTCTGCAGCAGGCGGTTGAACGTGTTGTGGCGATGCTCGAGCTCCCACTCCTCACGACCCACGAACGGCAGCCCTTCCAGATGCCAGGTCAGCAGGTAGTCGCCGCCCGTGGTCTTGACCACGTTCGGGGCAACATGCGACGACAACGGAATGAACTCGCTGATGGAGGTGTCAGGGCTGAACATACGACTGCTTCCAAAGAGGTACTGCCAAGGAGTTTCAAGAGACCCGGCGGGCGCGGACGCCCGCCAGGCCGGATCCGGACCTCAATCCATTCGGGCCGGCTTGTCGCGGTAATGGTTGGGGTTGAACACCCACATGCCATCGTGTTCCTGCACGTTGCGCACCTTCAGCTTGAACATCAGGCGCAGGCCCAGCAGCCGGAAGATCATTTCGTCACGCTTGGCCATGTGCCGCATGATGAAGACCGCCACCGGAATGGTGAGCAGGAACCAGAAGTTCGTGTACATGCTGAGCAGCAACAACCCACCGGCCACCATGAAAAATGGCAGGTAGGGGACGCCCAGGAACATCGCTGGGCGCGTGCAGCCGCGGAACACGACGTTCTTATGCACTGTAGTACTGGATCGCGTTGTTGATCAGGTAGTAGGTGGTGCTGGTGCCAGCACCGCACTTGCCATCGCTGCCTTCGCCCAGCAGCATGCGCGCGATCTGGCCAGCGGCACCGATCAGCACGCCACCGATCAGGATCGGCGCGACGTCACCGATGCGCTTGTGCGCGAAGGCGATCTGGTAGCCGGCGAAGATCACCGCAATGGTCACCACGGCGATCGAGGCCATGTTCAGCAGGCCGTTGATGTTGGAGAAGAAACCGCAGACCTTCTTGTCGGTGCCGCCGAAGTCGGTGCTGGTGGCGAACACCTGCGGGGCGAACAGTGCGCCAACGAAGATCGTGGCCATCAGCAGGGTCTTCAGCGTGCGCTGGGCCTGGACGAGGTCGAGATTGGATCGCTTCATGGATTGATTTCCTTGTTGATGGACTAACACAACTGAATCGACCAGCCGGGGGACTGGCCGCACCACGACTTCGTCAGAACACGAAGGCCGCATCCCCTGCGGGAATCTGCTGCACCGGCGCAGCCTGCACCGGTGCGTTGAATGAATTTTCGCCACCGGCCACAGGCTGGTTGCGCTCGCTCCAGGGCCGCAGCATCACGGGCCCCTCGTTGCCGGCGCCGGCAGCGCCCGGCAACTGCTGCGGCATGGCCATTGCCTGCGCCGGACTCTGCTGAGGCAGCTGCTGCGGCATGCCACCGGCCTGTTGCTGCGGATAGGCGGCCCCTTGGGTGGGCTGCGCCTGTGGCTGCATCATCCGCTCCACCGAGCCCAGCACTACCTTGGACAGCGCCTGGTCGGCGATGTTCAGCAGGCTGCCCCGCGCCATTGCACCGGTGGACGGGTACACGACATAGGCGCGTGCGGGATCTTCCGACGGCACGTACACGGGGCCATTGGATTGAGCAACGATGCGCGCCTGCGCCGGCGAAGCCAGCTGCGGGTGATGCTCGACCTTCACCGCGCGGCGCTCCCCCCGACTGACCACGTCGATCGGTGCGACACCATTACTGGCGACCTGCTGCCCGCGGCGGATCGAGTCGTAGATCTTCTGCACGTAGCCATGACGGAAGCCGGTCTCGAAATTGCCCGAGTAGTAGCAGCTGAACGACTTGCCCCAGTCACCACCGGAGCGCTTGTAGCACTCGGCGAGGATGCGCGAACCTGCCTGCAGGTTCGGGCACTGCTGGAAGGCCTTCTCGTAGGAATCCAGGCCGTACTTGCCCAGGTTGTAGCGATTGACCTGAGCCAGCCCGATCGAGAAGTTGTAGCCCTTCTCTTCCAGCATGCGCACCGTCGCCAGTGCTTCATCCAAGGCCTTGGGCTGGCGCACCAGTGCGCCGCCGACCACGCCGATGGCGTAGGGATTGCGCGACGATTCGACGTTGATGACGTGCTGCATCACATCCATCGATACGGCCATCTCCGGGCACGCCATCATTTCCAGTCCTGGCAGCATCCTTCAGCCCTCCTGCCCCTGGGCACGCCCAGGATTGAAGTCGATGCCGGTGATGTAGCGCGAGCCGGCATGCGCCTTGATATGCACGACGATGTCGATGGTCATCATCAACAGTCGCTTGATCACGTTGAATTCAAGGCCCGAACCTTCGGTCGAGGCCTTCACCATCAATGCCAGCTGGTCCCAGGTCTGCTCTGGACTGCCAGCGTGGCAACTGGTGATCGAACCCGGGTGGCCCGATGCACAGTTGCGAATGAAGTAGAACGCCTCGTCACCGCGCAGCTCGGCGAGGATGATGCGTTCGGGCTTCATGCGCAGGCAGGCCTCCATGCAGCTCTTGGCCGTCACATTGCTGGTGCTCTGCCCGCCTTTGGAATACAACAGGTGCACGACGTTGGGCTGGGTCAGGAACAGCTCGCGCGCGTCCTCGATCGTGACCAGGCGCTCGTTGTCCGGGATATGGTTGACCAAGGCCTTCATGAAGGTGGTCTTGCCGCTACCGGTCGCACCGGATACCACGATGTTCTTGCGGTACATCACCGCACGCCGGAAGAACTCGGCGTACTCGCGCGAATGGCGCAGCTCCAGCAGCTCGCGATCCTGCTCGCTGATGCTGCCATCGCTTTCCAGGATCTGATTGAAGAAGCCGTCTTCGTGATACTGGCTGAGCGACTTGGTGTGCTTGGACGGCAGACGGATGGTGATCGACACCTTCCCTGCATCACATGCCGGCGGAATCACGAACTGCGCACGCTGGCCGGTGGGGAACGTGAGCGACACGACCGGATCGGCATCGGTGATGCGCTGGCCGGTGTTGCTCTCGTTCACCACCGCCGTGCAGAACTGCCGGGCCCGCTCGAAGGTCAGGCTCGGCACGTCCACCCGCTGCCACCCGGCCCGCGTTTCCAGGTACAGCTCACCGGGACGGTTGATGCAGATTTCCGTCACTTCCGGGGATGTCATGTACTCGGCGATGCCCAGCACTTCGTACTGATAGCGCAGGAAATCGCTGGAGACGAGGGCGAGGGGTGACACTTCAGCGTCCATGATCGTTCGTTGGGTTACCGGCGGGGGTGCAGCACGTTGGTGAAGTCGACGTCCTTGGCAACGTAGACGTTCACGATCGTGCCCTGGTTGATGGTGACGGTCGGCGGACGACGGTTGCTGCTGAGTGCTTCGTTGGCCAGGCGCTCCATCGTGCGTGCGGTAGCACTCTCATAAGGCGACTGCACCGTCATGCCGTTGTTGGCGATGGTGGTCGTCTCCGGACCGTGTTCGGCGGCCGCGTACTTGAAGGCGTCGGAAATCAGGCTGATCATCAGCGCCGAGGCGATACGGCTGCCCCAGTGCGCGCTGTACTGGCCCGGATGACCGGCACCGCCCAGCTGATCCACGCCCGGGCTGGACATCGCAACGTCGATGCCATTCGGAGTGGTGATGCGATCCCAGATCACTTCCACGCGCTTGCCCATCGGACCGCCGCCGTAGGCGCCATAGATCTTGGAGCCCTTCGGCAGCAGCAGGTTGCGACCGTTGATCGAGTACACCGGCTCGGTCAGCAGGCACGAGGTATAGCCGGCGAGATCGGTGATGATTCGGGTTTCCAACACGCAACGCAGGTAGGTGCCACGCACCAGCAGCGCGTCGGGGCTCTGGATATAGGTGGCGCTGGAGACATCCTCGACGTCCGGGCCGCGGCGAACCTTTGCCGGCGCCGCCTGATTGTTGGGCAGCTGGGCCAGCATGGCACGGGTGTACTCATCCATGCCGCGGCCGCCATTGCCCCCGTTGCCATCCTGTCCATCACCACCACCCACCCCGCTCCCGGAGCCGATGCGGCGGTCCAGCAAAGTCGGGCCACGGTCCATCTCGCGCGCCGAATCGGACTGGGGAACGAACAGCGGGGTGGAATCCAGCGGCGGCGGCGGTAGCGGCGGCGTCATCGGAATCGGATCAACCGGTTGCATGGCCTGGGAGGGCACCGGACTCGTCTGCACGGCGTCCGGCAGAGTCGGCGTAGACACGCGCGCAACGTCCGGCACCTTCTGCACAGCGTCCTTGTCATCCTGGCCCTTGCGGAACAACAGGAAGCCCATGGCCACCAGCAGCACCACGATGCCGCCGAGGAACATCAGCGCCTTGCGGTTCAGCCGCTGTTCTTCGGCCGAGCGCAGCTGCGGTGCGGCCGCATCCAGATCCGGCGCAGGCTCGGCCTGGGTCGTGCCGAAGTATGGATTCGACTGCGCGTCCGGGGCACCCTGTGCGCCGTACGGGCTCTGGCTCTCGTCGCGTCCGTTGTTCGGGTCGTTTCCGGGAGTGTTCTGCTGGCTCATTTCTTCACGTTCCTTCGCAGGCCGACGACGAAGTCGCCGTGGCGGATGACCAGGTACGGGTGCGTCCCGTGCACGATCAGCGTATTGCCTTCAACCGTGGTGTTGACCACGAAGTCTTCACCGTATTCCGTTTCGCGACCGAAGACCGCCGGGAAGATGCCTGTCTTGTACTCCGGCGAATTCGGCAGTTTCAGATAGGTGAAACGACCATCGTCATAGGCGTTGACCGGGATCAGCCACCCCATCTTTTTCGCCTTGCTGGTCGAATAGGAGTAGTTGAAGTTGTACTGGCGGTCCTTGGCCAGTTCGGAGCTCAACAACGGCTTGGCCTCTTCCTCGACCGCTTCCTGGGCGACGCCGAACACGGTGTCGTTCGGATAGACGAAGGCGATCTTGTACTGCACGCCTGCACGACGGGCCTGTTCCAGCTGGCGCCAGTCGGTGGCCACCACCTTCAACTCGAAGATGTAGGAATGGGTCTCGGTGCGCACCATCATGTTGGTGTCGACGTCGACGTTCTTCGGCTTGAGGTAGAACACGTTCTCGCGACGGGTCAGTTCCCAGCCGCTGCTGAAGCCGGTGCTGTAGTCGAGGATCTTCTCGTTCGGGCTCAACTCGATCTGGGTGGTCAGGCCCAGGCCGGTGCGAACCGGATAGATGCGGTCCTTCTCGTACTCGTAGTGGTCAACCGCCTGCGCCATCGCCGCCGCTGGGAACAGCAACGACAACATCGACAGCAGCGCCAGCGCGCTTCCCCTGATATTTCGACTACTCATCGGTTGCTTGCTCCATCAGCAGTTCCGGTGGAATTGTTCTGCGCCGGCCTCATGGCCGGCTGTCCGGGCATGGCCTGCCCCGGCATTGCTTGCCCCTGCACCGGCTGACCCGGCATGGGTTGACCCTGTACGGGCTGGCCCGGCATCGGCTGGCCCGGCACCTGGCCGTTGGCCGGAACCGCGACCGGCTGGCCGGTGGCCGGATCGATCATCGTGGCCGCGGCCGGGTTGTTGGGATCGTAGACGCCCTGCGCCTGCTGCGCGGCCTGCGCGGCCTGTGCAGCCTGCTGCGCCTGTGCCTGCATGGCGCCGTCATCCGGCACCGGCACGCCACGCGAGTAATCGTTGTCGACGCGGTACTCGGTGACCTGGAACGCCAGCGGGTTGAGGATGCGATCCTGCTCGGACAGCGCCAGGTTCTGGTTGTAGCCGAAGCGCATCGTCACCAGCTGGTTGTCCAGGTAGGTAGAGACGCCGGTGCGCTTGTCCAGCAGGCTGCGCTGTATGCGCACCGAAGCGCCGCGGAAGCTGCCGTTCGGCTCGGCCCCCAGTGGCGTGATGCTGAGGATCTTGACCCGGATGGCGCGCTCGCGACCGTACATCACGAACGGGTTCTGCGGGTTGTTGCCGGCATAGCGGACCCGCATGGACTGCGCTACCGGATCGGTGGACATCACGAACACCAGTTCCCAGTCGCGCAGGCCCATCACCGCCGAGTCGTACGATTCGCGCGCGAGCACGTACTGGGCGACGTTGCTGCGATTGATCGCTTCGTTGGTGGTGATCGTCTCGCCCTGGAAGGTGCCACTCAGGCGCGCGACGGTCGCGGTGCCGGTGTAGGCATCGGCCATCACCAGGAACGGCACCTTCTCCTTCAGCGGCAGCATGTAGTAGTAGCCGCCCGCCAGGGCGAGCGACATCAGCAACGAGCCTGTGGCGACCCACCATGCGCGCCGCTCGCTGCGGCGCGCCATGTCGGCCACGGTGATCTCGTAGCTGACCGCCTTGGCGACCGACTGCTCGACCTTGGGACTATTGCCGGGATCCTTCTTGCGGAACATGGATTCTTCCGTACTGCTGAAACATCAATGGGCGTGGCACCCCTGCGACAGGCGCGGGGAGCGGCACGTTCGATGATTTCGAGGTGGACTCAGGTGCCGCTGCTGGAATCAGCGCCCTGCGCCGACGCGGTCGGCGTCGAGCCTGCGCTCTGCACAACGATCTGGTTGCCAACGATGGAGACGGAGATGCCCTGCGCTGCATAGGCTGCGGTCAGATCGATCACGGCCTGCTGTGCATTGGTGGTGTCGATGTTCGAGACCGCGCCGAACAGCGTGAAGTCCGAGCTGAGGCGGTAGTCCAAGGTGCGTCCAGAATCCTTGGCCCAGCGCTCGAGCATGGCTTTGAGCGTGCCATCCATCGGCGAAGCCTGGTAGACGTAGCTGGAGTACAGCGGGATCTCGGTCGTTGCCGCAGCGAAGCGGTTGACCGGCTTCCAGCGGCCTCCGAAATCGGGAGCGGACTTGGTGGCACAACCGGCCACCATCAGCGCCGCCACTGCGGCGATGGATATTTTCGCGATAAACGCCTGATTCATACGGGCTTCACTTTGACGTACGAAAAAGCAGTCCCGAGCATTGGTCCCCTGGTCGTCCGGCGCTGCATCGCGCACGCCGGAATCGGAGGGAAGCGCTGCTGCGTGCAGCACACCCGCTCCGGCTCCCCTGCAGCCCCAAAGGCTGCCAACCAGGTCGCAGGGCCGCCGGACGTTGCCGACCGCGCACCCGCATACCTCACCAACGTCGAAACCATCCTTGTTTCCATGGCACAAACTCCTGGCCACCCTACTGCTACAACTTTGACATCCAGCACACATTTCTGGATGACAGACACAGGGTCGCACAACCACGCGTCAATTCCATGTCAGACAAGTCTGAAAATCCATGAACAGATGCCAAATTATTGACCTCCGTCACTAATTCACATTCTTAAATGTGAATCAATTTCACAAATTTAGCGACGTGAATTAGACATTAAGCATTGGAACGTCCACCTTCGGCAGCAGCCTGGAGGTGAAGTAGCGGTCCTTGTAGTAGCGGATCTTGTCGCATTTCACCGGATGCGGTATGCCCTCATACAGGAACACCTCCATGTCCGGCCCCATCGCTTTCAACTCCTGCGGCAGCATCAGCGCGCGCCGTTCCTCGGTGAAGTTGTGGGTCTTCTCGCGGGCGTGGGTGACGTTCTTCCTGCGCACCGTGGTGTAGCCCAGCATGTCCGAGTAATCGTTGGCATCCTGCTGTTCACGCGGCGCGTAGAGGATCTGCAGCGCGTGGTTGGTGATGATCGTGCGCGAGACTTCCCGGCCGTAGGTGGCATCAAGCTGGGACATGCTCTGGATGATCGGCAGCAGGCGGATGTTGTAGCCGGCCATGTAGGAGACCGCCGAGGCGATGATCTCCACCTTGCCGATCGAGGTGAATTCGTCCATCAGCAGCAGGCACTGGTACTTCAGGTCCGGGTTGGACTTGGGCAGTTCCTTCGTGTTGAGGTTGATCAACTGGCTGAAGAACAGGTTGATGATCAGCCGGCTCTCGGCCAGCTTGTTCGGCTGGATGCCGATGTAGATGGTCATCTTCTTCTTGCGGACGTCGGTCAGCAGGAAGTCGTTGCAGCTGGTCGCCTTGTCCAGCACCGGATTGATCCAGGGATTGAGCGGTTCCTTGAAGGTGCCCAGGATCGAGGCGAAGGTCTCGTCGGCCTGGGACAGCATGTTGGCGAACGCCGAGCGGGCGTTGGCACTGAGGAACGGCCGCTCCGACAGGGTCTTGAGGTACTTCTTCAGGTCGGTGCCGTCACCGGAGGACAACCGGTACACCGCGCCCAGCGTGGGCGTGCCCGAGCCGCCCGGGAAACCGCTGCTGCGCTCGTCGTCCCAATTCTCGAACAGGTACAGGGTGAAGGCCATGAACGCGTTGCGTGCCTGGCTGACCCAGAATTTCTGGTCCTCGGCCCCGTCCGGATATAGCATCGCGGCGATGCTCATCAGGTCCGAGACACGGAAGGCCGGATCGTCGGAGACGTAGCTGAGCGGGTTCCAGCGGTGCGTGCGCCGATCCTCGGCGAAGGGATTGAACAGGTAAATCTCCTGGCCCTGGCTGGCGCGCCAACCGCTGGTCAGGTCGAAGTTCTCCTGCTTGATGTCCAGCACCACCAGTGATTCGCCGTACTCCAGCAGGTTCGGAATGACCACGCCCACGCCCTTGCCCGAACGGGTCGGCGCGGCCAGGATCACGAACTGCTGGCCATCCAGGCGCACCAGCTTGCCACCATGGCTGCCGACCACGATGCTCTGGCCGGTCTTCTTGAACATGCCGTGCTTGGCAAGGTCGGCACCGGTGGCAAAGCGCGCGTCGCCGTGCAGCGAGCGCTTGTCCTTCTTCAGCAGCAGCACCAGGCCAGTCACCAGCAGCACCAGCAGCGGCAGGCCAAAGCCCACGTAGCCGGCCCATTTGATCTTGCCCACGAAGGGCGCAACCTGCGGCTGGCCGATGGCGTGGAAGTACTGGTAGTACGTATTCCAGGTGAACAGCTGGGTGTCCAGCCCCAGGAACAGCAGGGTCAGGTAACCGGAAAACACGAAACCAAGCAGCAGGGTCGCCAGCGTGATGATGGCGATGAGCGGATACTTCTTACTGGGCAACACCCGAATCCTCCATGATGCGCACGCGGCGCGACGGCCTAGCGGTGGCGCCAGCGCGACGCCTTCTTCCGCAGGTGGTTCTCGTTCTCCAGCCCGGGCTCCTCGCCCTCCTCACGCACCAGTTGTAACAAGCGTTGGCGCGCTTCGGCCAGAGATATCAGGTCGGTCAGACGATCCCCATCGTCGGCGACGACCGCATGGCCGACCACATCGCCCGGAGCGTACACCGGCGCGTAGGACACCGCTACCAGCTGATAGCGCCCGCGCGACTCCAGCACGTGCTTGAACTCCTGCATCGATCCGCCTCCTTGTTTGAGCAACGCTACAGTGCCCTGCACCACCATCATGCCCACAGGCATGTCATCTGCGCATGCACACCAGCGGCACGGATTGGCGGACCATCCCGCAGCGGAACCGGCATCACCACCGATCAAACACTGATTTACCCCCGGCGTGGCTGCTCCTGTTGCGGTGCAGCAGTACAATGGCTGGCTCCCCGCCTCCATCGCGCCCGCATGAGCCCCAACTCTTCCCTGGCTGCGCGGCTGACGCCCCGTCAGCGCACCCTGATCATCCTCGCCCTTTCACTGGGCGGCTTCGCCATCGGCACCAGCGAGTTCGCCAGCATGGGCCTGATGCTGGAGATCAGCCGCGGCCTGTCGATCTCCGAAACCCAGGTCGGGCACCTGATCAGCGCCTACGCAATCGGCGTAGTGGTCGGCGCTCCGATCCTCGCCTTCGTAGGTGCCAGCTTCCCGCGCCGCAAGCTGCTGCTGGCGCTGATGGGCTTCTACGCGGTCGGCAACCTGGCCAGCGCGCTGGCGCCGAACTATGCCACGATGCTGGTGGCGCGCTTCGTTGCCGGCCTGCCGCATGGCGCTTACTTCGGTGTTGCGATGCTGGTGGCCGCGGCGATCAGTCCCGCCGGCCAGCGCGGCCAGGCGATGTCGCGCGTGCTGCTGGGCCTGTCGATCGCGATCCTGGTCGGCAATCCGCTGACCACCTGGCTGGGCCAGCAGCTGAGCTGGCGCACCGCCTTTGCCCTGGTCAGCGTGCTGGCCATCGCCACCGTGGCGATGATCGCGCGCTTCCTGCTGCCGGACCCGGATGAAGTACGCACCTCACCGATGCGCGAGCTGCGCGCCTTCAACACCACCCAGGTGTGGCTGGCGCTGGCGATCGGTGCGGTCGGCTTCGCTGGCATGTTCTGCGTGTTCACCTACCTGGCACCGACCCTGGTGCAGGTCACCGGCGTGGCCGAATCGTGGATGCCGCTGGCGGTGGGCGTGTTCGGCATCGGCGCGATCATCGGCAACATCGCCGGTGGCTGGCTGGTGGACAAGTTCCACTTCAAGGCCGCCGCCGTGGTGCTGCTGTGGTCGATTGTGATGCTGCTGCTGTATCCACTGGCCGCGCAGTCGGTGTGGACCATCGGCCCGATGATCGTCACCGTCGGCACCATGGGCGCGCTGGCGGCGGTGCTGCAGACCCGCCTGATGGACGTGGCCGGTGAAGCGCAGACGCTGGCGGCGGCCTCCAACCACGCCGCGTTCAATACCGCCAATGCACTCGGCCCGTGGCTGGGCGGCATGGCGATCAGCGCTGGCTTCAGCCCGGCCAGTACCGGCTACGTGGGTGCGGCTACCGCGATCGGCGGCCTGCTGCTGTGGTGCGTGGCGGTGATGCTGGACAAGAAGCGCAGGACCGCCGTCGCCGGCAGCCACTGAACATCGCGCCGGATCGTCAGTCGCTGCCCCTGCGGCGGTGGCGATCCGGTCGCAGCAGCGCTATATCGCCGGCCGCCAGGGTCGGCCGCGCCAGCTCACCGCGCTTCACGCGGTCCAGCACCCGCCGCGAATTGGCTGCACAGTCGATGCCGTCCGGCCGCGCCTGGATGTCCTCGATCAGGGCCAGCAGGTGCGCCCGGCTCTCTGCCAACCGCAGCTGCAACGCCTCGATGTCAGCCACCTTCTTCTGCAGCATCGTGATCAACGCATCATGCTGCCACTGGCCCATGTCCGGTGGCAGCAGGGCACGGATCTCTTCCAGGCTGAAGCCTGCACGCTGCGCACCCGTGATCAGCTCCAGCAGCAGCACCGCCTGTTCCGGATAATCGCGGTAGCCATTGGCCTGGCGCTGCACCACCAGCAGCCCCGCGTCTTCATAGAAACGAATGCGCGACGCCGCGAGGCCTGTGAGGCGGGCCAGCTCACCGATCTTCATCTGCCTGAATCCTCGACATGGGAAGCCGTTGACCTTCAATCAAACTTGAAGGTTAGCGTAACGTCATTCCCCTGTCCTGGAGCTGTCCGATGTCGCTGTTCTCGCCCCTGGCACTGCCCTCCGGTGCCGTCATCCGCAATCGCATCGCCAAGGCGGCGATGGAGGAGAACATGGCCGACGCCGACCATGCGCCTTCCGCTGCACTGCTGCAGCTGTACCAGCGTTGGGCCGACGGCGGCGCGGGGCTGATCATCACCGGCAACGTGATGATCGATGGCCGCGCCATGACCGGTCCCGGCGGCGTGGTGCTGGAAGACGACCGCCACCTTGATCGCTTCATCGCCTGGGCCGAGACAGTACGTTCGCGGGGCGCGCAGATGTGGATGCAGATCAACCATCCCGGGCGGCAGATGCCGGCCGCACTCGGCCAACCCGCACTCGCGCCGTCAGCCGTCGCCCTGGAGATGGGCGCACTGTCCAGGCAGTTCGCACCGCCGCGGGCGATGACCGAGGCGGACATTGAAGAGGTGACCGCCCGCTTCATCCGCAGCGCCGAGCTGGCCGAGCGCGCCGGGTTCAGTGGCGTGCAGATCCATGCCGCGCACGGCTACCTGCTCAGCCAGTTCCTGTCGCCACTGTCGAACCGCCGCGACGACCGCTGGGGTGGCAGCCTGCACAACCGTGCGCGCCTGCTACTGGAGATCGTGCAGGGCGTGCGCGCCACCGTGTCGCCCACGTTCGCGGTGGCCGTGAAGCTGAACTCTGCCGATTTCCAGCGCGGCGGCTTCTCGCCCGAGGATGCGCGCGCCGTGGTGGAAATGCTGGCGCCGCTCGGCGTGGACCTGGTCGAGCTGTCCGGCGGCAGCTACGAAGCACCGGCCATGACCGGTGCCGCACGTGACGAACGCAGCCTGGCACGCGAGGCCTACTTCCTGGAGTTCGCGCGTGAGATCGCCACGGTGGCGACGATGCCACTGATGGTCACCGGCGGCATCCGCCGTCGCGCCGTGGCCGAGCAGGTGCTGGACAGCGGTGTAGCCATGGTCGGCATCGCCACCGCGCTGGCGATCGAGCCGGATCTGCCGCAACGCTGGCAGCAGGGACGCGATCCGGTGCCGACCCTGCGCACCATCGACTGGCGCAGCAAGCCGTTGGCCGCCAGCGCGCATATGGCAGCGGTGAAGTACCAGCTGGGGCGGTTGAGCCAGCGCCGCCCCACCGCGCCGGGTGTCTCACCGATGTGGGCGCTGCTGTTGGCCCAAGCCGCCGGCAAATGCCGGACCCGCCGCTACCGGCGCTGGATCGGTGCACGCGCAGGCGGATACTGAGCGGACAGGCTTCTCATCGCTGACGCGATGCTCCACCATCTGCATGATCGGCGGCAGCCCGTCGTCGGTCGCAACAGGCGGAAGGAACCCTCGTGGCAGCAGGACCAACCAGGAACCGCGAAAAGCTGCTCGATGACCTGCTATCGCTGGGCCGCAACTGGGCGCTGGCCATCGCCATCGCAGGCGCCGGGGCCGCGGTCCATTACAGCGAGTCGGTATACGAGGCAGGCCTCTGGCGCGGCCTGCTGCCCACGCTCTGCTTCCTGGTTGCCATCGTCTGGATCGTGCTCAGCATCATCCGCTTCGACCTGACCATCCAGCAGCACTTCGAGCGGAAACTGTCGCGCTGGCTCAGCCGCCTGCTGTATGTCCTACTGCTTGGCACCGGCATCACCGCCGTGTTCTTCGTCACCGAACTGGCGGAGAACAACCACATCGCGCGGATGTGCGACTCGGTGGCCAACGAACCCGGCAGCCGCATCCACAGGTCGGCCGAATGCCAGCGCCTGTACCAGCATCGCGCAGCGTACCGGCAGCGCCTGGAATCGGCCGAGGGTGAGTTCGACTGAACGGCTTCATCGCGGTCTTCGCGCGCGATGAACACATTTCGTGGATGTGCATTTGGGCACAGTGCAGCCGACGCCGCGCTCTCGGCCCGTACCGGACCCGCAATGCACCCCCATCGCGCATCTGCCCGCCATGATGCCATCGCCTTGCAGGCCGGCATGCTGGGCAGCGTATTGGGCGCGGCGCTGTTCAAGGCCATCGCACTGTCTGCGTTGGCGACGGGTTCGATGATGGGTATCGGGCTATGGGTGATAGCCTGCGCGCTGCTGGCAGCGTGGGCGCTCGCAGCCTATCTGGCCTGCCTGGCACTGAGCCGACGCGTGTTCGTGCTGATGCTGGTGCTGTGCACGGTGCTGATGATCTGCATCGCCTGACGCCGGCAGGGGCCGGACTATTGGGCATCTGTTATAGAATAACAAGCACGATTGGTCCGATTGCGCATGGCCGATGTCACGGATTTGAATTCCATGGCCATCCCGGCATCACCCGAGGCCCTCATGAACCTGCAGCCCCCGCTCCGCGCGACCCTCATTGCCATCGCCCTCGCATCGCTCAGCGCCTGCGCCACCTATGACGACAGCAACATGCGTCAAGCCTGACAGGAATCGCCGCACCTGACGGACCTGCCGCCCGAGGTCGCTGCCCGCGAGAGCCGCTGCAACAAGGGCATGGAAGTGTGGTCGAGCGAGCGCAAGGGCAGTGACAAGCCGCTGGACCTTAGCGGAAAGACGAAGAATCCCCGACGAAGGTGCACACCCGGTTGCCGCGCCTGTCTTGATCGCGCCCATGCATCCGGCTGACTGCTCCATCACAGCCGGCGCGCAACGATGAGGTCTCCCCACCCTGTCGAGACTCAGATGCCGGACACTGCCCACCCTGTCATTCGCGCGTTCGAGGCCGTGTTCGATCTATCAGGCAGCGTGCAGCGCATCACTGCGCTCACGGTCACCTGCCGGCATTGCTCGTCGACCAGCTCTGCCAGCGAAGACAACCTGGTGCAACTTCCGGGCGGGGCGTTGTTCCGTTGTGACGGGTGCGGCTGCCATCAACCGGTCAGCCACGCCCGCCTGTCGGACTGGCAACCGGCGTCGTTGCTGGGTATCTGAGGGCCGCCACGTGGGAATGACTGCGGAACAGCGGAAAATACTCCAGGCAATCGCCGCTGCAGAGCCGGTGCGCGGCGATGCCGCAACGTGGGCGGTGACCGCCGGATGGGCGGTACAGGCGGAAGACGGGGATATCGATCTCACCGAGGCTGGCCGGGATGCGCTCACCGCGCAGGCAGGTCGTGAGGGCTAGACCCGCCGATCAGGCCAGCTTCGCCTCCCTTCGCGCGGCGCCGCGATAGCGGCAACCTGCGGAACAAAGGGTGCATCCCTGCCACGTCGACGGCGAAGTGGCGAGGCCTTTCATGCCGGCGGTGTGCAGGGCGTCATGACATGCGCTCGGCTATGCTGCGCCACCTCCCTGCGCCAATGGCGGCCATGCATCCTTTTCCCCTGCCAGTCTCTGCACCTGATCAGCTCGCCTACCGACTGCTGCAGGACAGTGACTGGGCCCGCTCGGCCACTGCCGCAAGCGCCCCCGCCGAACTTCGCACCTTGCTGGCGATGATCCTGGATTCGCCGGAACCCCTGTGGCTTGCCTGGGGCAAGGAAGACAAGGCGTTCTTCTTCAATGATGCCTACCTGCCGATGCTGGGGGAAAAGCTGCACGGCGCGATGGGCAACCGCCTGGAGGATGTCTGGGCGGACGTATGGCCGGACGTGGTGCAGGCCGTCAACGATGCTTTCGCCGGCACCAGCCGCAGCTTCAAGAACCTGCCATTGATGATGGATCGCGACGGCACGCTGCGCGAAACATTCTGGACGTTTTCCTATTCACCGCTGCGCGTCGGCTGCGGCAGTGTCGCCGGTATCCTGTGCGTGGTCAGCGAGCAGACCGAACGGGTGATCGAGCGCGACTTGCACAGCCGCCAGGTCGCGGCGATCACCGAGCAGGCGCGAGAGGCCCATCTGGAACTGGTGCGCGCCCGCGAGCAGCTGCGCCAGTCGCAGAAGCTGGAGGCGATCGGCCAGCTCACCGGCGGTGTGGCCCACGACTTCAACAACCTGCTGCAGGTCATCACCGGTTCGGTGGACATGCTCCTGCACACGTGGCCGTCAGACGACACCCGGCGCCGCTACATCCAGGCCATTGCCACAGCCTCGGACCGCGCCACCAAGCTGACCGCGCAACTGCTTGCGTTCTCGCGTCGCCAGAGCCTGTCGCCGGAGGTCTTCGATCTCTGCGAGAGCGTGCACGCGCTTTCGGACATCATCACCACGGTACTGGGTGCACGCATCCAGGTGTCGTTGACGTTGCCCGGCACGCCGCTGCCGGTGCTGCTGGACCGGACCCAGCTGGACACTGCATTGATCAACATCGCGGTCAATGCGCGCGATGCGATCGAGGGACAAGGCAGGGTGACCATCGAGGTGGAGCAGGTAACCGCCGTGCCTTCGGTGCGCTTCGCCGCGCCGATGAAGGGCGACTTCGCCGCGATCAGCGTGACCGACACCGGAGCAGGCATTGACCCCGCCGTCGTCGACCGCATCTTCGAGCCCTTCTTCACCACCAAGAGCGTCGGCGCCGGAACCGGCCTCGGCCTCAGCCAGGTGTTCGGCTTCGTCAAGCAGTCAGAAGGCGAGGTGGACGTGCAGAGCCGGGCGGGTGCTGGTACCCGCTTCACCCTGTACCTGCCGCTGGCGCAGGCGAGAGAAATGACGGAACGGCCGGCGACGCTACCGGGGCTGCAGCATGGTCATGGTGTCTGCGTGCTGGTTGTGGAAGACAACGTCGATGTGGCCGAATTTGCCGTCGGCGCCCTGCGCGAGCTCGATTACAACGTGGTACTTGCGCACAATGCGGACGAGGCCCTGGCGGAGCTCGAACGGGATGCCTCCCGCTTCGATGTAGTGTTCAGCGACGTAGTGATGCCTGGCATGAACGGCCTGGATCTGGCCCGTACCATCCGCAGCCGCCTGCCTGGGCTTCCAGTGATCCTTACCAGCGGCTACAGCGAGCTGCTGGCCCGGGATCCTGGCCATGGCTTCACCCTGCTGCGCAAGCCTTACTCATTGAAGCAGCTGGCCTCGGTGATGACCGAAGCCGGGCGCTGCGCGCAGGCCGTAGTGGCGTCGCCCTAGCGGGCGGTCAACGCAGCGAACCGAACCAGCGTTCCAGCGAAGACTCGATCCCCGACGTGTCGCCGCCAGCATCGCAGGCCCAGGCCACAATACCGTCAGGGCGGACCAGCAACGCACCCAGTCCCATCGCATCGCGCGCCAGGGACATCACGCAGGGAACCGACTGCTGCCAGCGATCGATAGCCGGGCCGAGCGAAACGTCGGCGTCGATCCCCAGCAGCACGCCCTTCCCCGCACGCAACAGCTCTCCCATGCGACGGTCATCAGCCAGTTGGACGTCCGGCGCGCTTCGGCCAACCCACGGATGGCTGCCGTCGAGCACCGGTGGCGGTGCTATACCCCACAGCCGCTCGGCGAGATAGGTGGCACCGTCGCGGGTCGCGGCCAGGTCGGCGATGACCGCCGCCAGCGCGCGCGACCCGGGGCCTGGCCGCATCAACGCCACCTGCGCACGTGACCAGTCGAGCACCCGGGCGCCGATCGGATGGCGCTCAGCCTGATAGCTGTCCAACAGCGACTCTGCGGCATCACCTCGCACCACCGCGGCCAGCTTCCATCCCAGGTTCATCGCATCGCCGATGCCGAGGTTCAGCCCCTGCCCGCCCAACGGTGAATGCATGTGCGCGGCATCACCGGCCAACAGCACGCGGCCGCTGCGATAGGCCGTGGCCTGGCGCGCGGCGTCGGTCCATGTGGTGGCCAGATGCAGCGCCGTGATCGTTGCCTCTCGCCCGGACACACGCCGCAGTAGCGCCTGGGCGGTGTGCCGGTCCAGCGGCGTGCGATGGCCGGCGCCACCGTCGAAATCGGCCAGCGCCAGCATGCCCGGCGGATTGAAATTGCACATGCCGTGTTCGGTGAACTGACGCCCCGGGACGAGCACCGACGGGTCCGCCAGTTCGACCTGCAGCGTGTGCCCGGTGAACTCCGGCGCCGTCCCTGCGAACACGAACCCCGATTGCTTGCGTACCGTGCTGCGGGCGCCATCGCAACCGACCAGCCAGCGCCCCCGCATCAGCCCGCGACCGGTCTGGACCTCCATCTGTGCTTCGCGTGCGTGCACCGCCTGCACCGTGCAGCCACGCTCGATCTGTACACCCAGTGACACCGCACGCTCGGCCAGCACCGCCTCCAGCGACTGCAGTTCGACCGCCATCTGGGTGGGCACCGGCGTCGGCGGGCGATGGCGCCAGCGCGCACTGTCCACGTTGTCCAGCGCAAAGGGAATGCCGGCGAAGTGGCCGCCCAGCGGCCGCGGTTGCGCCAGCCAATGGGCGGTGCCGGGCGGCGGTGCGCCGTTGCCCGGCTTCAGTACCTGACTGGCGGCGACCGCATCCAGCAGGCCGCGTCGATCCAGGGCCTCCAAGGTGGGCGCGTTCAAGCCGCGCAAGCCAAAGGGCAGGCGTTTCAAGGCTGTCTCGGGCGACGCTGCCTGCTCCAGCAACAGGACCGAACAGCCGGCCTGGGCGAGCTCACAGGACAGGAACAGGCCGACCGGGCCGGCCCCGGCGATGACGACGTCGTACAACATGGGAATTCCCTGTGAGCGCCGGGTCGGCGCCCTGGCGGGCCAAATGTTACACTCGGTGTATGTTTTTACAACCGAGCCGCCCATGACCCCGCCTTCTGGCCGTCGTGAACAACGCAAGGCCGAGACCCGACAAGCGATTTCGGACGTCGCCACCGAGCTGATCATCCGTCGTGGCTTCGAGTCGGTGTCCATGTCCGAGATCGCTGATGCGGCCGGGGTGTCGCGCAAGACGGTCTTCAATTACTTCGCCAGCAAGGAAGACCTGGTATTCGACCGCGATGAGGAGGCCCGGACCCTGCTTCGCGAAGGCATGGCGGCGCGCCGTGGCATGACCCCGCTGGCCGCCTTCCAGTCGCTGGTGAGGGAGTTGCTCGACAATGGCCATTCCCTGTTGCGGATCAACTCCGGTGCAGCGGCCTTCTGGGCCACCGTGGCCGACAGTCCGGTGCTGGTGGCGCACGCGCGACGGCTGCAGGCACAGCTGGCCGACGACCTGGCGCAGCTGATGGCCGACGCCGCCGGCCGGCCGACGCATGACGCCGAGGCACGCCTGGGCGCAGCCATGCTGCTGGCGTCGATGGTGGCGGCCTATGAGAAAGGACTGGCTAGCCAGCAAGCCGGCGAGGATCCGCGCCAGGCGATGCTGCAGCTGATCGTGCGCGGCGGTACCGGCGTGCTGGTGGCCTTGGCTGGTACCCCGTATACCGACCCGGGCCTGCGTCCATAGCGCATTCGGGGGATAGGTTTCGAAGTGTTGCAAATGCTAATCTTTCTCATTTGCAATCGACCCGGACCTCTCATGCCCCTTCCAAACCCGCTGAAGCACGCACTCTGCCTGGCGTTGCCCCTTTCCCTGGCTACGCATGCACTGGCCTCCGAGGCCTCCGCTGACGCCCCGAAGGAGCTGGACAAGGTCGAAGTCCGCGGCCGCGCGCAGACCCTTTACCGCGCCAACGATGCGGCCGTCGGCACCCGCACCGATACCCCGCTGGAACTGGTACCGCAGTCGATCCAGGTCGTGCCATGCGAGCTGATCGACGACCAGGCCGCGCGCCAGGTCACCGATCTGTACCGCAGCATCAGCGGCATCAGCTTCTTCAGCTATGCCGGCGTCACCCTGCGCGGTTTCCGCCAGGAGAACGTGCTCTACGACGGCCTGCGCGGCGATCCCTATGCAGGCTTCTCGGTGCCGCAACTGTTCAACATCGAACGCGTGGAGGTGCTGAAGGGTCCGGCCGGTGCGCTGTACGGCGGTGGTGATGCAGGCGGTGTCATCAACTATGTAACGCGCAAGCCCAAGGCGCGCGCCGAACGCCGCATCGAGCTGCAGGCAGGCGATAAGGACTTCCGCGCCGGATCGATCGAAGGCACCGGCCCCTTGAATGCCAACGGCAGTATTCGCTATCGCGCCGGCCTGTATGCCGACAGCGAGCAGGGCGTGCGCTGGAATGCCGACAGCGAAAGCGTGATCGGCGATGCCTCGCTGGCCTTCGACGTTGGCCAGACCGGCGAGCTGGTGCTGCAGTTCACCGACATCTCCCAGAACCTGGGCGGCAACCGCCTGCGCGGCGTGCCGGTGAACGATGCCGGCAGCTTCCTGACCGACCGCCGCTGGAACCACAACGAGGCCAGTGACTTCCTCGACATGCGCGCCAAGGTCGCACTGGCGCAGTATCGCTTCGCACCGCGCGACAACCTCGACGTGGACATTGCCGCGCGCTGGTTCAGCAACACCGAGCACCAGATGTACCACGAGCCGATGGGGCTGATTGATCGTGATCGCGACGGCGTGGCCGAGTGGATGACGCGCCAGCTGCGCAACCAGATCCGTGACAACGAGGCCTTCACCGCCAGCGGCAATGCCATATGGCGTATCAACACCGGCCGTATCGAACACAAGATGCTGTTCGGTGCCGACGTGTATCAGCTCGACGCTGACTTCACCGCGCAGACCGCCAACAGCGCCGACCTGGCACGCGGCGCCGGCCCAGTGCGCGGCATCGATCTGTTCAACCCGGTCTACGGCGCAAGCACCTGGCACGACTACAACCTGGCGACTCTGCCCTGGCGCAGCACCGCCACCCGCAGCAAGCGCTACGGCGGCTATCTGCAGGATGAGCTGGCACTGGGCACGCGCTGGCACGTGCTGGCCGGACTGCGCTGGGACGGCTTCAAGGATGAGGACCGCATGGGTGGCAGCAGCGTGGATGGCAACGATCTCAGCTGGCGCCTGGGCAGTACCTTCACCGTGCGCGACGGCCTGAACCTGTATGCCAACGTCGCCAGTGGTTTCGTGCCGCAGAGTGCCGCCAACCAGAACCGCGCAGCCGGGGGGCCGTTCGATGCCGAGCGCAGCAGGCAGTGGGAAGTCGGCATGAAATCCCTGCTGGCCGACCGCGTGACCTTGAACATGGCGGCCTACCGCATCGACCGCAGCAACATCGTGCAGGCTACCGGCGAGGTGATCGGCGGGGTAAACCAACTCGCTGCACTGGGCCTGGTACGCAGCACGGGCATGGAAGTGGACCTGTTGGCCGACGTGACCGAGCGTTGGGTGGTGAACCTGACCTACGCCTACAACGACGCACGGGTGAAGGATGCCGGACCGAACGGCATCACCAATGCCTCCGGCGACCGCTTCGCAAACGCGCCACGCAACAAGCTCGGCCTGTGGACGCGCTACGACCTGCCATCGATCAACTCGGCCATTGGCTTCGGCGCCGACCATGTGGGCGAGCGTGTCAGCCTGGATGGGCAGGCGGTCAAGGCTTACACGGTGTTCGACATGAGCTGGAAGACCACGTGGAAGCAGTGGCAGTTCCAGGCCAACGTCAAGAACCTGTTCGACAAGGTGTATGCGGCCAGCGGCTTCATCGAACGCAATGGGCATTTCCCGGGCGAGCCGCGGCGGGTGTATGTGCAGGCGGCTTACAGCTTTTGATCGGAGCCACCTACGTCGCCTGCATCTCCTGCCAGCGGGTCGCCTGCCCGGACGGCAGACCACCCCAATTCAGGTATCCTTGCGCCCAGTCAGCCACGCCTACATGCGACCGCTGCGGTGCAGCATAGACGTTGCCGACGGACGCACGATTCACCATGGATGTTTCAACGTAGTCACAGGGGAGAATGGATGAAGAAGTTTCTGCTCGCGGCGATCATCGCCGTGTCGCTGGCGGGTTGCACCACTAATCCGCCACTCAATTTCTCAGTCCCGAACGTCGGGGTCAGCAGCAAAAAGATTGATGGCGAACTGAAGTCGCTGACGGTCACGCTGGCACGTCCGGATGAAGCCAAGGGCAAGATCCCCGCGGAGGCCCAGCACGAAGTACCGCAGATGTGGCAGAACGCGCTGACCGAAGCGCTCAACAGGATGGCGGTGTTCCGCGACGACGCACCGGTGAAGTTGAGCCTGTCGGTGAAGATCCTGGCGATCGACATTCCCAGCTTCGGTGCATCGATGACCACCAAGACGATCGCCCGCTACGAGCTGATCGATCGTGCAACCGGCAGCATCGTCTACACCCAGGATGTCAGCGCATCCGGCGAAGTTCCGTTCAACTATGCCTTCGCAGGCATGGTCCGTGCCCGCGAATCGATCAGCCGCTCGGCACAGAACAACATCGCCCAGTTCCTGCAGGCGCTGGAAACCGTGGACATTACCAAGCCGATGTTCCCGAACAAGCAGGAAGCGCCATGAAGCGGCTGCTGGTGGCTGCATCCGTTGCTGCGATGCTGACGGCCTGCGCGCCGAACGTGCGTACGGACAGTTATTCCATCGGTTCAGTGGGACAGGTCAATCGAACTGTCGGCGGTACGGTCATCAGCGTCCGTGCGGTCAGTATTGACGGCTCACAGGGCGGCGGTGCAGTTGCCGGCGCTGCGGCTGGCGGTGTGGCCGGCTCCACCATCGGTGGCAGCGACCAGGCAGCGGCCATTGGTGCCATTGGCGGCCTCGTGGTCGGCGCGATTGCCGGTGCGGCCTCCGAACGCGCACTCTCGCAGGCCAAGGGCCTGGAATACGTGGTGCAGACGGAGAACGGCAACCTGATGACGGTTGTGCAGGGCCCCGATCCGGTGTTCATCACCGGCATGCGGGTCCTGGTGCTGTATGGATCGCCCTCGCGCATCATTGCCGATCCGCGCCCAGCGAAGACAGCACCGTAACTCCACAGCAATGCCCCTTTCGAGGGGCATCGTTGTATTGAGCACCGAGGGGGAGGTGGCAACCCACCTCCCCTGCCCACGTCAGTGCGAGCAGGATACCAGCATCGAGCGGGTGGCCATCTGGGTGGAGGTTCGGCATTGCGTCGGTGGTCTCCGTAGTCGCGCTGGGTACCGGCGCGCGCCAGGCCATCCTGTCCAACATTTCCTCGCTGGGCACCAACACCATCGAGATCTACCCCGGATCCGGCTTTGGCGACCTGCATTCGGCACGGGTGGAAACGCTCACCCCCGGCGACAGCGTGGCCCTGGCCGGACAGCCGTTCGTGGACAGCGCTACGCCCGGTGTGGCCACCACGGGCACCGCGCTGCGCGGCAACCGCTCGGCCAGCGTGCAGGTGCAAGGCGTCAGCGAGCAGTACTTCCGCTTGCATGGCGTGAAGCTGGGCGAAGGTGACTTCTTCGGCCCTGCCGCCATAGCCGGCTACCAGCAGGTGGTGATGATCGATGCCAATGCCCGTGCCCGCTTCTTCGCTGCGGCGGACAACCCCATCGGCCAGACCCTGCTGCTGGGCAACGTGCCGGTTCGCGTGGTGGGCGTGGTGAAGAAGGATGCCGGCGTGGTCGACGACGCCTCGTTGCTGGGGGTGTGGTTGCCCTACACCACCACCCTGGCACGCATGCTGGGGCAGAGCCACGTTTCCAGCATCACCGTGCGCGTCTCCGACGCTATCAGCATGGAGGCGGCCGAGCACGCCATCGGACGATTGCTGGCACGCCGCCACGGCAGCACCGATTTCTGCATGAGCAACAACGCGCAGATCCGCCAGTCCATCGAACAGACCACCGGATCCTGACCATGATGATCAGCTCCATCGCCGCCATCGCGCTGGTGGTGGGCGGAATCGGAGTGATGAACATCATGCTGGTATCGGTGACCGAGCGAACACGCGAGACTGGCGTGCGCATGGCGGTGGGCGCGCGGCGCAGCGACATCCTGCAGCAGTTCCTGATCGAATCGGTACTGGTGTGCCTGCTCGGCGGCATGCTCGGCATCGGCGTGGCCCTGGCACTGGGCGCTGGATTGGAGCTGGCCAACGTGGGTTTCAGCCTGGTGTTCTCCGCCAACTCGATTCTGGCTGCCTTCGCCTGTTCCAGCCTGATTGGCATTGGCTTTGGCTTCCTGCCAGCGCGCCGCGCCGCGCAGCTGGACCCGGTCGAAGCACTGGTTCGATAGCCCGTGAAGTTACCTGCAGTGACGGCAGGTTCGCGCAATGTCCACAGGCTCTACTGGCGCTACCTACAATGTCCGCACAGGAGCTGGACGATGTTTCTGAAACCAGGAAGAACCGCACTGCTGCTGGCAGCGGCTGCACAACTGATGCTGCTGTTGCCCTACTCCGGCGACGCCCATGCGCAACGCGGCGACCACTACAACCCGCAGTGGAGCCGAGACTACCGAGACCACGATCGTGACGCGTGGGATCGCCGGGAACGCGAGCGCCGCCACGAGGCCAAGACTACCGGTGTGGTGGTGGGCGTGGTGGGCGCGGCAATGGTGGCCGGTGTCATTGCCGCTGCCGCAAAGCGCGAACGCGAGACCCGCGAACGCGCCGACTACTGCATTCGCGCTACGGCAACTATGACCGCCGCAGCGATACCTATCGCGGCGCCGACTGCTACACCTATCCCTGCCACAGTAAGGAAGAAGCCAGTGTGGTGCCGGAGATTGCGAAGTACTTTGCGGGCCTGGACACCGATGGCGATGGTTTTCTGTCGCTGAAGGAAATGCAGCAGGCCATGGTGGCCGCGCAGACCGCAGACGCGCCAACAAAGTAAATCCAGGGCGGCGCGCTGAAGATAGATGCCCATACGGGCGCGACGGGGGTTGAATGCACCCTCTTCCCACGATAGCCTCCGTGCTGCCCAAGGAGGGCTATCAACGGAGTGAAGCATGAAGATTGGATTCAAGCTGTCTGTTGCTATTGCGGCTGCTGCATTGACCCTGGGAATCGGCAGCGCCGCCGCGGAGTCCCGGTGTACCCCGTGCTACACCGCATACCAAGCCTGCCTCGCCACAGGCAAGAGTGATGATTTCTGCTACCCGCCGTTTGCCCGCTGCCTGCGGAACAGCGGCTGCACCGTCCCGTAAGTCACACCTCACCATGATGTGTGCCGGCCCCCTCCCGGGGCTGGCATTGGCGGCCCGGCACTGTGATTTCAACCCATCCGCATCGCAGGGCTCTCGCAAGCCTGCACGTCAATGTACTGCTGGCGTTGCACAGCCGCCTGTTGGCGGTCCAGGCCGGCGGCCTCGATCTGCTGCAGTGACTGCTCGACCGGTGTCTGCACCGCCCGGTCCGTGGGCATGGAGGCGCGCAGATGCGCCGGATCATTCAACTCGCCCTGCACCACAAATACGTTGCGGCCGGCCGGGTGATCGGCGGTCTGGGCGCTCAGCAGCACATGGTCGGCACGCTCGAGCTGGTTGTGGCGCGCCAATGCCATGACGCTCGCCACGAGGCGCTCGCTGTTCTCATCATGGGTACGCCCAGCACTGGCATCGATCGCGGCCACGCCTTCGCGCACCTGCTGCATCAATGCGTACTCACGATGGCCGGGACCAATGTCGGCCAGACGGGTCGGTGCCTGTGCGGGATCCGGCACAGCGTCCACCGCTGCGGTAAGCGGGCTGCGGGTAATGGTCCGGTACGGGTCGTCCGGGTGGAACTGGGTGCGCTTCTCCTGCCGCTCCAGACGAACCTCGCGGGCGTCGTTGAGTTCGGCGATGCGTGCGGGATCGGTGATCTCGCGCAGCGACAGGTGGCCGCCAGCCGCGCTGACACTGGCCCATTTCCTGTCGGCTTCGAAGTACATCGCGTAGTAGCTGGTGCCACCGATGACGTTTGGATCGACCGCCGAGCGGCCCTCCAGTGCCTGGGTGGCTTCCAGCACGCTCAACCGGGTCAGGTATTGCCCGCCCTTCGCCCATCCCATCTGGCTGATGGCATCGACGCTGGTGTTGCCTACGCGCGGGCCCCCGGCGTAGTCATTGTTGAGCATGTTGGTCCAGATCTGTTCCAGCTTCTCCGGGCCGCTCTTCTGCTCGGCCGCCTCCAGCAGCACGCGCGGCGTCCAGCAGTTGGGATCAAGCTCATGCCGTTCAAATGCCCGGTCGTGGGCCAGCATCACATCCTTGCCGGGGAGATTCAGTGCCAGGTCTGGGCGGCGCTCGTTCATCCACTGCTGCCGCAATTCAAGATCTCTTTCGAGCAGGGTCTGCCCAAAGGACTCCCACCGCCGCTCGGTCAACTGTGCATTTGAGAAACGCGATCCCTCATCCTGCTGGGTCTTCGCATAGTTCTGTGCGTAGCTGTTTGCAACGCGGCCTGGCAGGCTATCGTTGCGAACGACACCCAGTGCCAGCGTCCCGTAGCCATCGGCTCCCGGCAGTTGTGACAGGTAGTTCCAGTAAAGCTCGCGGTTGCCGTCTCTGGCATAGCTGCCAAGCACTCTGAGATCGCGTTCGGTCAATCCACTCATACCCTGTCCCTTCTCTTCCTTGATTCACCGATCACTGTGACCGCGTGCGCGCGATGACATCCCTGACAGCCTCTTCCATACGCTTCCAGTCCTTCAGAAACGCTCTCTTGTAGTCCAGGCTGACGGACAGCTTGTTGTCGATGTCCACGAAATAATGAACGCAACCGGCTGCCACTTCTCCTGGCTCACTGATCACCTCGCTTCCCTCCAGCCGCACGCCGTCGCGTCGGAATTCCTCGCCGTCACATTTGATGAACGAGCTGATCCGGCCGTCGGCCTGGCGTGCGATGTACCAGTCTCTCTCGTAGGCAGGATTGCGGACAGGCGGCTTCCCATACCGGGCCTCATACTTCTTCGCGTACAACACCATCTTCCCTTCATCGATTGCATAGGGCGTCAGGCCCAAGGTCTCCGGCTGTGCGACGCGTTGATCGAGACGGTCCCTGGGATCCTCCCTTTCCACAGAGCCCTCCTCCGTGATGGCTTCATTTGAGGAAAGCCTTGAAAGCGAAGTCTCAATTGGAATGCGATCGATATAGTTGATACGGACAGCAATCTCCTTGCGGAAATCATTCGTACGCGGATTCGCCCGGGCACCCGGCGGTGTCGGCGTCATGCCCGGCCACTCGATGACCAGCGTCACGCCCTCGCCCGGCCACGGTGCGATCTGGCTGTCCAGGTAGTTGGCCGGAATGCGGAAGGTGTTCGGCCCCAGCTTCACGTCTACGGGGGCATCGGTATAGGTATGGCCGTTGATCGTGCGACCGGTCTGGGTTGCGCCGGACATGGCGGGATTCCTTTCGTGTTCGGTGGACGGCGGCCGTGCGCACGCGCCGGCACTTACTACGACGGCAAGTGCGAGCGTCAGGCAACGGCCAAGGGACATCACGTGCATGGGCATTCCATTGCAGGGTTCCGGCGCCACTATAGGCAACCGGGCGTCAACGGAACAGGAACCGCATCGCAGCCCTTCACGGAACCAGGCAGCGCTCCACTTGCAGCGACAACGCCTGGCAGGCGTTGAACAGGCCCTCGACCACCGCTGCGGAGGGGCAACAGGCAGGATCGTCGTTCTCCCGCGCCACATGCGCAGCGTGCAGCACCGCGGTCAACGCCGTGATTCCCGACGCGCTGCGGGTCGCCAGGGCCATGTCGAAGGCGCGGCCGGGGCTCAGGCACATTTCACTCCAGGCCTCGCCATCGGCGCGCAGGTTCCGGCCGTGGCCTTTCAGGTGTGCAAAGAATGCCGATGGCGTGACGAGATCGGCGGATTCGCGGAGCGCGTCCTCCAGCGTTTCGGCCAAGGCCATGGGAAGATCGCGCGCTGCGGCGCCCAGCAGCGCGTGCAGGCGGGGATGATCGGGCAGTCGTTCGGGCATGACGGCAACCTCACGATGTGGCCACCTGCAGATGCAAGGTGGCGGACGGTGCGGGTTGGCGTGCCGGATACATGATGCAAGAAGCCGGCGGATCGAGAGATCCCCACGCACCGTCCGCCATGAACTGGCAGGCGATGCATTGTCACGGTTGCAACTCTGGCTGCAACCGCGACGCCGCGCATCATGTACGTTCGGGACGCCAATCCCGGCCACGGCGAATGCCTTGGCGCGGCCATGGTTACCGCCCCGAACCGGCGATGGAAAGCAGGGAAATCCCGAGCGATCGCGCTGTTACGTTGGTTGCGTCAGCGGATGTCGAGTTGTCCATTGGCTGACGCGCTTCGCCAGCAGACGACTCCCGCCAGCGTGCGCTTTCCGGATGCGCTATCCCGCCGTATACGACACGCGTGCTGTCGGCACCAAAGACCCGTCGGTGGCTGTGAGCATTCGCGAAAGCCGGACGCAGCAAGCGCAACGCCGCTCAGCCTTCAGCTGTCGTCTTGGGTGCTCTGATAGCCCCGGTAGGTTTCACCCCACTCGCGCATGGCCAGAAGCACCGGCACCAGCGTGCGCCCGAACTCGGACAGCTCGTATTCCACCTTCGGCGGCACTTCCGGGTACACGTGGCGGATCACCACGCCGTCGGCTTCCAGCTCACGCAGTTGGCTGGTCAGCATGGACTGGGTGGCGTTGGGCACCCGCCGCGTCAGTTCCATGAAACGCCGCTTGCCCGTCATCAGGTGAAAAAGAATGATCGGCTTCCACACGCCGCCGATTACTGACAGCGTGACTTCCACGGCGCAACCGCTCTTGCCATCCCAACGCTTGCTACGCATGCATACTCCGGAAAACCATAGTACCTACGGAAAATCATCGTTCTTGTTGCGATAGAGGCGCGAGCCTAGCATGGTCACATCCAGTGAATGTGAGCCCCTCCATGACGTTCAAAGCACTGCTCGCCCGCAAGACGAACAACGAGGTTTCGACCGAGCTGGTCGATTTCGATGAGACCGACCTGATGGACGGTGACGTCCTGGTGCAGGTCGAGTACTCCACGCTCAACTACAAGGATGCGCTTGCCCTGACCGGCAAGAGTCCGGTCATCCGGACGTTCCCGCTCATTCCCGGTATCGATCTGGCAGGCGTGGTGCTGGAATCCAGCAGGGCCGACTTCAAGCCAGGCGACCGCGTTGTGCTCAATGGCTGGGAGCTGAGCATGGGCCACCACGGCGGCCTGGCACAGCGTGCCCGCGTGCGCGGCGAATGGCTCAACCGGATTCCCGGCAACCTGAGCACCCGCGACGCCATGGCCATCGGCACCGCGGGCTATACCGCCATGCTGTGCGTACTGGCCCTGGAACATGCCGGCGTGACGCCCGACAGGGGCGATGTGCTGGTGACCGGCGCCAACGGCGGTGTCGGCTCGATCGCGGTGGCGATCCTTTCAAAGCTGGGCTATCGCGTGGTGGCCGCCACCGGGCGACCGGAGCACGCCGAGTATCTGCACAACCTGGGTGCGGCCGAGATCATCGATCGTGCGCAGCTTTCGGAACCGCGCGACCGGCCGGTGAGCGCCGAACGCTGGGCCGGCGTGGTGGATGTGGCGGGCGGCCCTACCCTCGTCAACGCCATCGCCGAGACGAAGTATCGCGGTGCCGTGGCCGCGTGCGGCCTGGCGCAGGCCGACGCGCTGCACGGCTCGGTGCTGCCCTTCATCCTGCGCAACGTGACCCTTGCGGGCGTGGATTCGGTGAATGCACCGCAGGACGTTCGCCAGCACGCGTGGGATCGCCTCGCTACCGACCTGGACCCGCAGAAGCTGGAAAGCACGGTGCAGCTGATCGGGCTTGCCGACGTGCTGGACGTGTACCGGAAGATCATCCCCGGCCAGGTACGCGGCCGCATCGTTGTGGATGTCAATGCCTGAGCGGGTGACCGCAACAGGGCTCGACAGATGAGGGGGATGGAGGGCTGCAACGCGCCCTCCATGCTGCAGCGAATGGTGAACCTGCCGTGAAACACGCGGCGCGACACTGGCCTTTGGCCACCGCCGGTCGCATACGCTCAGGCTCCCACCGCTGCTGGACACCCGCCATGCCAATGACCGCATTCGCGCTTGCTGCCGCACTTTCGGGCCTGCCCGACATCGACTGGGAGCGCCAGCGCGCCGAGGACGCGCACCAGCTCATGCTGTGCCAGATCCATCGCGATGAGTTGCAGCAGGCCGAGGGAAAAGACGAGGCCTACCAGCGCGCAAAGGCGGTCTGCGACCTGCTGGCACGGGACTACAAGGATAGGTGGGATTTCGACGCACAGGATGCACTGGCGGCATCGGCGGTGGATCTGGATGAGCTGATCCGGCGTGGCGACGCGGTTGAAGTCCCCCCTGCAAAGCGGGACCGTGCCTACGAGTGATCCGGCAACTGCCGGGATGACGGTGCCGTCGTCCATCACAATCAGCATGTCGGAGACTTCGCCCTCGTGCCCTTGCTCCGCAGTGGTCACCAGGATCCTCAATGGATCTGTCCGGATATCGTAGCCGCCGCTGGCGTGCTTCAACGTTCCCATGCGGTCCCAGTCGATTTCCATGGCCTGCTCCGGGATCCAGACGCGCCATGATGCATGCGCCAGGCAATTGAGAAGGCCACACGCAACGTCAAGGCCCCTTATCATGCGGGCTTAGGGGCTCTACATGCCCAGTTGACGCTTGCAAGGCAGTACCTGGATGTCTATGGAATGGCGCCCCTCGATCTGGGGCCAACGTGTGACTCGCTCTCCACACTGGTGGCTGCGGCTGGAGGGCGAATGCATCGACCTGGACATCGCAGGCCAGCGGCACCGGCTGCGCGTGGATGATGATCACAGCGTGCAGGTCATTCCAGGGTTTTTCTGGTCGCGGGTCGAGCTGCAGACAGAAGGCGCCGCGCGGCTGTCGGTGGATGGGCTTGCCAACGCGCAGGCGTCCCGGCTTGCGGCAGCGCTGCAGCAGGTGCGCTTTGCGCGCAGCACGCGAGGGCGCAAGGCCTTGTTTGACACGATCCTGGAGCGGATCCAAGCGTGGTTGAGCGCCGCGGACGCCCTCATTGACCGCGGCAGTACCGGCCGCCGCTGGATCACCCACGAGCAGCAGCAGGCGCTGCTGGCCGAGCGCTCCTCCCTGCCGCTGCAGTCGCCGGAGCTTGAGCAACTGTTCCTTGATGAAAGCGTGCATGGCGACCTGCATTCGCATAGCCATCGTGCTGCGCTGGACGCCCTGCACGACTGGCAGCTGGATTGGCCGGCCGCCTGGGCCGAAGCCAACGCGACCATGGCAGCGCATGAGCGGGTGCTGGCCAAGGACTTCCTGGACCGGGTCGAGAGCAAGCCCCTGACCGAAGAACAGGCCCGCGCCGTCATCTGCTTCGACAACCGGGTACAGGTCGTGGCCGCGGCCGGCTCGGGCAAGACCTCCACGATGGTCGCCAAGGCCGCTTATGCCATCGATCGCGGCTTTGTCGAACCCGAACGGATCGTGATGCTTGCCTTCAACAAGGACGCCGCGAAGGAGCTGGAAGCGCGTGCGCAGCAATGCTTCGACCGGCTCGGCATGGGCGACACCGTGGTTGAAGCCCGGACCTTCCACGCCCTCGGCCTGGCCATCATTGCCAAAGCGACAGGTCGCAAGCCCGATATCCCGGAATGGGCCGTCGACGCGACGCTGGGCTTCAACAAGCTGGCCGAGCTGGTAGACGACCTGAAGGACCGCTCGACCCATTTCCGCACCCAGTGGGACATGTTCCGCCTGGTATTCGGGCGCGATCTTCCGCCGTTCGGTGCCGACATGATGGCCGATGGGTACGACCGCGATGGCACGCCCTACATGCGTACCCTGCAGGGTGAGCGGGTGAAGAGCCTGGAAGAGTGCATCATCGCCGACTGGCTGTTCTACAACGGCGTGGCCTACGACTACGAGCGGCGCTACGAGTTCGATACCGCGACAGACACCCACCGCCAGTATCGTCCGGACTTCTACTATCCGGACGCCCAGTTGTATCACGAGCACTTTGCGCTGGATGCCGATGGCCAGCCGCCTAAGCACTTTGCCAACTACAGCGAAGGGATGCACTGGAAGCGCCAGCAGCATGTGGCGCGCGGCACCGCCCTGGTCGAGACGACGTCGTTTGGCCTGCGCAGTGGACAGGCCCTGCAGGATCTAGCCGACCGGCTCGGCGCGTCTGATGTCGAGCTCGACCCGAACCCGGACCGCGAGCTGCCTGACCAGGGCGCCAAGCCGATGCCGGACGCGGACCTGATCGGCCTGATGCGCACCTTCATTGCCCATGCCAAGAGCAACTGCCTGACGCTGGACGATATGGCGGCGCGCCTGCGGCAGATGCCCGAGGATCAGTTCAAGGAACGCTACCGGCGCTTTCTGGAGATCGCCGGGCCGGTTTTCCAGGCCTGGGATAACGCGCTGGCTGACGAGCGCAGCATCGACTTCGAGGACATGCTCAACATGGCGGCCGGACTGCTGGAACAGGGCCACTATGAATCGCCCTACGAACTGGTGATGGCCGACGAGTTCCAGGATGCATCGCGCGCCCGTGCGCGCCTGTGCCGTGCATTGGTCAGCCAACCAGGCCGCCATCTGTTCGCGGTGGGCGATGACTGGCAGTCGATCAATCGCTTCGCCGGTGCCGACGTTTCGGTGATGACCGGATTCCGCGAATGGATAGGGCATGGCCAGGTGCTGAAACTGGAGCAGACGTTCCGTTGCCCGCAGGCACTGTGCGATGTGTCCAGCCGCTTCATCAGCCGCAACCCCGCGCAGATCGCCAAAGCAGTTCGCTCTGCTGCACCGGAAATGGGCCCGGTACTGCAGGCGTTCCAGATGAACCGGCGCGAGGAGGTGCAGGATGGGGTTCGCCAGTACCTCGCCAAGCTGCATCAGCAGCTGCTGGCGGGTACGGTTGCGCAGGGCCGCAGCGGGCGCGTGACGGTCTTTGTTCTGGGGCGGTATCGCGCGGATCGTGGCGCAGTGCCTTCGGATTGGAAGACCGCCTTCGGCAGCACGATGG
Organism: Stenotrophomonas sp. 85239_Sma; assembly: GCF_056481725.1. Lineage (NCBI taxonomy): Bacteria > Pseudomonadati > Pseudomonadota > Gammaproteobacteria > Lysobacterales > Lysobacteraceae > Stenotrophomonas > Stenotrophomonas sp. 85239_Sma. Next base: position 2,841,671 of record NZ_CM151163.1, read on the forward strand.
ACGTCGAGTTCCTGACCGCACATCGATCGAAGGGACGCGAGGCGGACTACGTGATCCTGCCGGGCATGATCAACCGCAGCTTCCCGAGCCTGCGCGCGGATGACCCGGTGCTTTCGCTGGCAATGCCGGATGGGGATACCTATCCGCTGAGCGAAGAACGGCGGTTGTTCTATGTCGCGCTGACGCGTGCGCGACGGTCGGTCGCGATGTTCACCCTGCAGGGCAAGCACTCGCCGTTCCTGGATGAGCTGGTGAAGGACGGAGCAGTGGAAGTGACCGCGATTTCAGGGGCGGCCATCCACGACGAGCGCTGCCCGGTGTGCAAGTTGGGCGTGTTCGTGGAGAGGAATGGGCCGCACGGGGCCTTCCGGTCGTGCTCCAGCTATCCGTTGTGCCATAACAAACCGAAGGATGGGCGTCGTGAATGAACACGTGAGCTCAGGTGCAGGCCAACAGCTCAAGTGTTCAGGGGGCCACGGCCTGTCAGAAACGTAAAACGCCCCTTCCGGGGCGTTCGCGGTATGGCGGAGAGAGTGGGATTCGAACCCACGGAAGGTTTGACCCTTCGCCGGTTTTCAAGACCGGTGCCTTAAACCGCTCGGCCATCTCTCCAATCGGGTCCCGGTCGCCCGGGCAGCGGCGTATTCTCGCACGTGAAGGGCATTTGCCCAAGACCATCTTGCCCCTGCCCTCCGCATCCGGCACGGTGGGGCCTCCACCGCACTCGGAGCCGCCATGGCCCATCTCGATCTGGCCAACCTGCGCACCTGCCTGCTGGACGACACCCAGCTGGCCGCAGTGGCCCTGCATCGCACCTTCGCCGGGCACCTGCCGGTCAGCAGCGGGCAGCTGGTGGTCTGCGATCCGCTGGTCCAGGCCGACGCGCCTGCGCTGGCCGACTACACCGCCCCGCTGGGCCGGCACCCGGTCGAGATCATCGTGCACAGCGGCCGCCCGGCGCTGGCCGTGGTCTGGTTCAAGCCGCGCCAGTCGCTCACCGCGTCCGCCCTGCACTGGCAGATGGCGCGCTGGACCACGCAGGACCTGACCGGCCTGGATGAGGACAGCTTCACCGGCTATCCGGTCGACGCCGGTATCGGTTGCTTCATGGACACCGAGACCCAGCAGGCGCTGCTGGCCCTGATCGAACAGGCCGATGGCGAGGAAGAGAGTGAATGGTCGGAGGCACTGGTCGACCACGATGGCCTGGATGAAGGCGCCGAATATCGCCCCTGGGGGGAGGACTCGCCGCACGGCCTGGTGGTGTTCACCAGCGGCTGGGGCGACGGTGTCTATCCCAGTTACTGGGCGCTGGATACGTCCGGCATTCCGGTCGCCCTGGTCACCGACTTCCTGTGCATCCAGGGCGGTGATGGGCGCGACGAGCGCGAGATCGCCGACCAGGCCTATCGCGACAGCCTGCCACCTGCGGAAGCCGAGGCCCTGGCCCGGCTTGTGGCCGCCGTGGAGCGCGATGACGCGGAGGCGCTGCGTACCCTGCTGAAGGATGCGCCGCAGCGCGCCAACCAGATCGAACCGGGCTGTGGCGGCACTGCGCTGTTCGAGGCGATCCGCCTGGACCGTCCGCAGGCATTGCGGGTGCTGTTGCAGGACGGTGCATTGCCGGCAATGCCGGAACGCTTGCATATGAGCAAGGTCACCAGCTACCTGGACTACGCGCGCTTCCTGAAGAAGCCAGGAAGCGCGGCGCTGATGGCGGTGCTGGAAGCGCCCGTCGTTGCAGCCGAACCGCCACCGGCCGCACCGCGACGCCGTAGTTTCTGGGACCGGCTGTTCGGCCGGAAGTGATCGGCGCCGGAATACAGCAACGCCGGGCATGACCCGGCGCTACCGTTCAGCTCGCTCAGCCGGCATCCACGGCCAGCGCACCCAGTGCACTGGCCTTGATCCGTTCCTTGGCCTTTTCACAGGCGCCACCGCAATCCAGGCGCGAGGCCTCCAGCTGCGGCGGCAGGTGCTCGGCCAGGAAGTCGATGAACACGCGCACCGCCGGCAGCAGGCCACGGCGCGAGGCGAACACGGCATGGCACACGCCCTGCGGCAGTGACCAGTCCGGCAGCACCACTTCCAGCTCGCCGTTGCGCACGGCGTCGGCGCACACGGTTTCCGGCAGCATGGTGATGCCGAAGCCGTCCTTCACCATGCTCTGCAGCAGCGGAAAGTCGAAGCCGGCCACGCGCGGCTGCAGGTCCACCCGGCGCACTTCGCCTTCCGGGCCATGCAGCTCCCAGCGCTGGCGTGCTTCGTCCTCGCTGATGCTGAGGGTGACATGCTGGGTCAGTTCTTCCGGATCCTTGGGACGGCCGGCGCGGTCCAGGTACTTCGGGCTGGCCACCAGCAGTTCCTGCACCTGGCCGAAGCTGCGCATCACCAGGCTGCCGTCGTCGTCCAGGCGCGAACGCACGCGCAGGGCCACGTCGTAGCCTTCGTTGATGATGTCCACGCGGCGGTTACTGATGTTCAGCTGCAGGCGCACCTTCGGGTACTGCTCGAGGAACTTGGGCAGCAGCTTGGGCAGCTGCATCTGCGCCAGCGACACCGGCACGCTGGCGCGCACCACACCGCGCGGTTCGGCGCTGAGGCGGTCAACCACTTCGCGCGCGGCCTGGGCCTCGGCCAGCATCGTCTGCGCATGGCGGTGCACGCTGGTGCCGACGTCGGTGACCGCGAAACGGCGCGTGGAGCGCTGCAGCAGGCGCACGCCCAGGTCGGTTTCCAGCTGGCTGATGCGGCGGCTCAGTCGCGACTTGGGGATGCCCAAGGCGCGCTCGGCGGCGGCGAATCCACCGTGGTCGACCACCATCGCGAAGTAGTACAGATCATTCAGGTCATGCATGCCCGAGTTCCATATCTAGAACAATACGTGGCATTCAACCACCTTTATCCCGCCTTTGCAACAACCTATCGTTCTCTCCGTCGGCGGGGCACCCCGCCCCTTCCTCCCAGAACATAGGTGACTGCCATGAAGCTTCTGCATCTCGACGCCAGCGTGCTTGGCGACAACTCCGTGTCCCGCCAGCTGTCGGCCGCCGTGGTCGCCCGCTTCACCGGCCAGATCGACGGCCTGCAGGTCGATTATCGCGATCTTGACGCCAATCCGGTACCGCATCTGCGCAGCAGTTCGCTGGCCAAGACCGACGCCGCCGAGGCGACCGATGCTGAACAGGTGATGCAGCAGTTCCTGGAAGCCGACATCGTGGTGATCGGCGCACCGATGTACAACTTCAGCATTCCGTCCACGCTGAAGGCCTGGATCGACCGCGTGGCCGTGGCCGGCCGCACCTTCAAGTACACCGAGAACGGCCCGGTGGGCCTGGCCGGTGGCAAGCGGGTGATCATCGCCAGCAGCCGCGGCGGCATCTACACCGACTCGCCGGCCGACTTCCAGGAACCGTTCCTGCGCCAGGTGTTCGCCTTCATGGGCATCAACGAGATCGAGTTCGTGCGCGTCGAAGGCATCGCCTACTCGCCGCAGCACCGTGAAGACGCCATTGCCGGCGCGCTGGCGGCACTGCCTTCGCACGAAGCGGCCGAAGCTGTCGCCGCGTAACGCGTTCCAGCGTTCGGCGCCCCTCTCTCCTCGTCTGGGCGCTGAACGCGGGCCGGGATCCCCTCCCCCATCCCGGCCCACCCTGGCGGCCCCGCTCTGCGGGGCCGTTTTTTCATGGGCGCGCTACGCTGGGGCCATGGACTACATCGTGACGGCTGCGCACCGCAGCGAATTTCCGCACCCGATCACCCTGCGCCGCGGCCAGGCGCTGGTGGTGGGCGAACGTTATGAAGGCCCGGAGGGCTGGGACGACTGGCTTCTGTGCGAAGCCGAGGGGCAGCAGCCCGGTTTCGTGCCGGCGCCGGTGATCGGCCGCGATGCGCAGGGTGGCGCGTTTGCCACGGAGGATTACTGCGCGCGGGAGCTGGATGTGGATCCAGGGCAACTGCTGCGCGGGGTGCGCACGCTCAATGGCTGGGCATGGTGCGTGCCGGGAACGGGCGAACCGGGATGGGTGCCGTTGGAGAAGCTGCGCGCTGTTGAGTAATCGCGGTGGTTCATCCACGCATGGCGTGGATGTCGCCCGCATTGTAGATCCACGCCATGCGTGGATTCGGTGCCATGCGAGCATGGCACCCACCAAGGCCACAGCGGTGCCATGCAGGCATGGCACCCACCGATCAGGGAATCAGGCGATGGTTTCCAGGCCGCCCATGTACGGGCGCAGGGCCTCCGGCACGGTGATGCTGCCGTCGGCGTTCTGGTAGTTCTCCATCACCGCGATCATCGCGCGGCCAACGGCCACGCCCGAGCCATTCAGCGTGTGCGTCAGCTCCGGCTTGCCAGTGGCCGGGTTGCGCCAGCGGGCCTGCATGCGGCGGGCCTGGAAGTCACCACAGTTCGAGCACGAGGAGATCTCGCGGTAGGTTTCCTGCGACGGCAGCCAGACTTCCAGGTCATAGGTCTTCACCGCCGAGAAGCCCATGTCGCCGGTGCACAGCAGCACCTTGCGGTAGGGCAGGCCCAGCTTTTCCAGCACCACTTCGGCGCAGCGGGTCATGCGTTGGTGTTCGGCGTCGCTGTCTTCCGGGCGGCTGATCGAGACCAGCTCGACCTTCTCGAACTGGTGCTGGCGGATCATGCCGCGCACGTCGCGGCCACCGCTGCCGGCCTCGGCACGGAAGCACATCGAGTGGGCGGTCATGCGCAGCGGCAGGCGCTCGGCGTCGACGATCTCATCGCGCACGATGTTGGTCAGCGGCACTTCCGAGGTCGGGATCAGGTAACGCGTGGAGTCACCCACGGCGGTCTTGAACAGGTCGTCCTCGAACTTCGGCAGCTGGCTGGTACCGCGCAGCGAGTCGGCGTTGACCAGCAGCGGTACGTTGGTTTCCTCGTAGCCGTGCTCGCCGGTGTGCAGGTCGACCATGAACTGGGCCAGGGCGCGGTGCAGGCGCGCGATCGGGCCGCGCAGGACGGTGAAGCGCGAACCGGACAGCTTGGCCGCGGTCTCGCCGTCCAGCCAGCCGTTGCGGGCGCCCAGTTCAACGTGGTCGAGCACCTTGAAGTCGAACTGGCGCGGGGTTCCCCAGCGCGCCTGCTCGACATTGTCGTTCTCGTCGGCACCGGCCGGCACGTCATCGGCCGGAAGGTTGGGAATGCCCATCGAGATCGCTTCGATCTTCTCGCGCAGCTCGTCCAGCGCCACTTCCGAAGCCTTCAGCTCGTCGGCAAAGGCAGCGACCTCGGCCATGATGGCCGAAACGTCCTCGCCCTTGGCCTTGGCCTGGCCGATGGCCTTGGAACGGCTGTTGCGCAGGCTCTGCAGCTCCTGGGTCCGCACCTGGATGCGCTTGCGATCAGCCTCCAGGGACTCCAGGGCAGACACGTCGAGCTCGAAGCCGCGGCTGGTGCGCAGGCGTTCGGCGAGGTCGGCGGGCTGGTGGCGGAGCAGGGCTGGATCAAGCATGGCAGGTGTCGTGGTGGGTATCAGGAACGGGATTATCGCCTGTTATACGGTTTTCTGCCGCCCGGTTCATTCCCGCCGTGGCAGAATCAGGCTATTCCGTACTGGTCCGGTCCATGTCTGCACCCCGCTCGTCGTCCGCCAAGTCGTTCACTGTGCATATCCCGCGCAACGCCCTGAAGATCGCCGGCATCGCCTTCGGCGTGGGCATGCTGCTGTTCGTGGTGGTCTGGTTGACCGGCCGCGACAAGGAGTTCTTCCGTGCCGACCCGGCCGCGCAGACGCCGCAGGAGACCGCGCAGGTGGAACCGCTGCCGGAACCGCTGGCTGCAGCCGCAGGCTCCAGCGACATGCCCGATGCCAAGCCGGCCCCGGCAGAGGACGAAGCCCCGAAGCTGGTCGAAACCGCCCCGCCACCGCCGGCACCCATCGCTGAACCGGCCCCGGCCGCGCCGCCCCCTGCGCCGGCCGCCACCGGCAACAGCCAGCCGATGCCGATTGCCGGCCAGTCGCCGCCGCCGGCCTACCCGGCTGCCGCGCTGCGCGCCGGCGAGACCGGCAGCGTGGTGGTCCGCGTGGACGTGGATGCCACCGGCTACCCGAACAATGCCACCGTGATCCAGCGCAGCGGCTCACGCGAGCTCGACCGTGCCGCCACCGACGCCGTGCGCCGCTGGCGTTTCACCCCGGCGCAGAGCAACGGCCAGGCCGTCCCCGGCAGCATTGAAGTGCCGTTCGACTTCAAGACCCAGTAACTGAACGTTGCCCGGCAGGAAAACTGAACCCTGCCGGTCGCGTTGACGCAACGCTGACACTTCCCGCCGCTGGCCCGCGCAACACTCTCCCCGTCGTCCATTGACGGAAGGAGTTTGCGATGACTGCCACCACCCACGAAGACCTTCATTCGCCGCAGTTGCAGCAGCAGCAAGCCAGCGAACAGCACAAGCCCACGTCGCCCTGGATGTGGATCGCGCTGATCGTGGCGATGTTTGCCGCCGCGCTGCTCTGGCTGCGTCACTCGAGCCAGGAAGACGTGGCACCGGCACCGGTTGGCGAGCGCATGCTCCCTGCCCCTGAGCAGGCGCCGGTCGCCGACGCGCAGGCACCTGCTGCCCGCCAGACTGCACCGGCCAGCAGCCAGCCCAAAACTGCTCCCGCAGTGCGCAATCGCGAGGCGCGCCCGCTGGCAGGCAACAGCAAGCCGGCCTACCCCCCTGCAGCGCTGCGCAATGGCGTGCAGGGCAGCGTGATCGCCAGCCTCAATGTCGATACCCGTGGCCAGGTGACCAATGCCGCGATTGTCTCGCGCAGCGGTGAACGCAGCCGTGACCTGGATCGTGCTGTGCTGAGTGCCGTGCAGAACTGGAAGTTCCAGCCGGCGATGCGTGATGGCCGTGCGGTGGCCAGTGTGGTGCGGGTTCCGGTGGATTTCCGTACCGAACAGCGTTGATCGCGGACGAGGGGTTCGTGATGCTTAGACGGAGGCTTCGGCCTCCGTCCTTTTATGCGCAGACGCGTGCCAACCAGGGTTGGCACCTGCCAGGTGATCTGAGCGTGCCAACCAGGGTTGGCACCCACCGGGTTGCGCCATCCGCCGGGCGTGGCCTTTCAGGCCAGGTTGAAGCCGGCGCTGCGGGCCAGGCCATCGAAGTCCGGGAAGGACGTGGCGACGTTGGCGATGTCGTTGATGCGCACTTCGCCATCACTGATCTGGCCGGCAATGGCGAACGCCATGGCGATGCGATGGTCGCCGTGGCTTTCAATGGTGCCGCTGCCCAGGCGCACACCGCCGTGCAGGGTGGCGCCGTCTTCGGTTTCGTCCACCTGCATGCCCAGCGCGCGCAGCCCGGTGGCCATCGCTGCGAGGCGGTCGGATTCCTTCACCCGCAGTTCGGCGGCACCACTCACCACGGTCTGGCCTTCCGCGGCGGCGGCAGCCACGAACAGCGCCGGGAATTCGTCGATCATGTCAGGCACCAGTGCTTCCGGAATGCGCGCACCCTTCAACGGGGCGTAGCGCACCACCAGATCGGCCACCGGCTCACCGCCCTGCTCGGCCGGGTTCTCTTCGGTGATGTCCGCACCCATCAGGCGCAGCGCGTGCAGCAAACCGGTGCGACGCGGATTCAGGCCGACCTGCTTCAGTCGCAGTTCGGAGCCGGGAATGATGCTGGCGGCAACCAGGTAGAACGCGGCCGAAGAGAAGTCGGCCGGTACCACGATATCCGTGGCGCGCAGGCGCTGGCCGCCACGCAGGCGGGCCTTGCCGGGCGAGAATTCGATCTCTACCCCGAATGCAGAGAGCATGCGCTCGGTGTAGTCGCGGGTCGGGTGCGGTTCCACCACGCTGGTTTCGCCCTGCGCATACAGGCCGGCCAGCAGCACCGCCGACTTGATCTGCGCACTGGCCACCGGCGAGGCGAAGTCGATGCCGTGCAGCGATTGCCCGCCATGCACGTGCAGCGGCGGCGTGCCGTCATCCTGGGTATCGATCTTCGCGCCCATCTGCGACAACGGGCCGGTGACACGACGCATGGGGCGGCCGGACAGCGACTCATCGCCGATCAGCGTGCAGTCGAACGCCTGGCCTGCCAGCAGGCCGGCCAGCAGGCGCATGCCGGTACCGGCGTTGCCGCAGTCCAGCGGCGCATCCGGGGCCTGCAGGCCGTCGATACCGACGCCGTGCACGATGCGCTGCGACGGGCTGGGGGTTTCGATGCGCACACCCAGCTGGCTGAAGATGCGTGCAGTGGCGCGGGTGTCTTCGCCTTCCAGGAAACCTTCGATATGCGAGGTGCCATCGGCCAGCGCGGCGAACATCACCGAGCGGTGCGAGACCGACTTGTCGCCGGGAATGGTCAGGCTGCCCTGCAGCGGCTGGCCCTTGCGGGCGATCCAGTGTTGCGCGTTGCTCATCGTTCGATCATTCCGTAAACGCCGGCAGCGCCGGCGATGCATCAGGGAGCGGCGGCCAGGGCCGCCACAGCAGCACTCAGGGCACGGCCACCGGATAGGAGCCCAGCACCTTGATCTGCGCCGAGTGCGCTTCCAGTTCGGCCAACGCGGCCTGCATCGGCGCGTCGTCGATGTGGCCGGCCAGGTCGATGAAGAAGCCGTATTCCCACTTGCCGTGGTGCGACGGCCGCGACTCGATGCGGTTCATGCTGATGCCGTGGCGGGCGAACGGGCTGAGCACGTCGAACAGCGCACCGGGCTTGTCATGGATGAACACCAGCACCGAGGTGCGGTCGTGGCCGGAGGTCGGGAAAATGTTGCGGCCCACCACCAGGAAGCGGGTGGTGTTGTCGGCATCGTTCTGGATTGGCTTGGTGACCACCTTCTTCAGGCCGTACACGTGGCCGGCACTCTCGCCACCGATGGCCGCTGCGTCGTCGGCGTTGCGCGCACGACGCGCACCTTCGGCGTTGCTCGACACCGGAATCTTCTCGGCCTTCGGCAGGTTGGCGCGCAACCATGCCGAGGTCTGCATGAACGACTGCGGATGCGCGTAGATGCGCTCGATGTCCTCGATGCGGCCGCTGCGCGACATCAGGTACTGCTGCACGCGCAGTTCCACTTCACCGCAGATCTTCAGGTTGGAGGTCAGGAACATGTCCAGGGTGATCTGGATGGTGCCCTGCCCCGAATTCTCCACCGGCACCACGCCGAAGTCGGCATTGCCCGCTTCCACTTCCTGGAACACTTCCTCGATGCTGGCCATCGGCAGCCCCAGCGCAGAGCGGCCGAAGTGCTTGAGCACCGCCTGCTGGCTGAAGGTACCTTCCGGGCCGAGGTAGCCGATCTTCAGCGGCTCCTGCTGGGCCAGGCAGGCCGACATGATCTCGCGGTAGACGTGCACCAACAGCTCATCGCTGAGCGGGCCTTCGTTGCGGTCCACCACCATGCGCAGCACCTGCGCTTCGCGCTCGGGGCGGTAGTAATCGACGGCAGCGGCGAGCTTGCCCTTGGCCTTGCCGACCTGGTGGGCGAAACGTGCGCGCTCGGCGATCAGGCTCTGGATGTCGCGGTCGATCTGGTCGATCTTCGAGCGCACATCGGCCAGCGCCAGTGGCGCCAGGGTGGGGGCCGGGTTCGAGGCGGCCTTGGCCTTTCCCTTCGCCCTGGCAGGCGCGCTGTCCTTGGCCGGTACGGCCTTCTTCGGCGCCTTCTTGCTGGATTTGCTGCTTGCCATCGGAATTCCTTGTTGCGGGGCACGCACCCGACGGTGCGCGCCGTTCATTGCTCAGCCGTGACGCTGCTGGAAATCGGCCATGAAGGCGACCAGCGCCTCGGCCCCGGCCAGCGGCATGGCGTTGTACAGCGAGGCACGGATGCCACCGACCACCTTGTGTCCCTTCAGCGCCAGCAGGCCGGCGGCCTTGGCTTCGGTGACGAAACGGGCATCAAGCTCGGCATCGGGCAGGAAGAACGGGATGTTCATCCGCGAACGTGCCGCGTGTGCGACCTCGTTGCGGTAGAAGCCGCCGGAACCATCGATGGCGCCGTACACCAGCGCGGCCTTGGCGGCGTTGCGCCGGGCGAACTCGGCCACGCCGCCTTCGGCCAGCATCCACTTGAACACCAGGCCGGCCAGGTACCAGTTCCAGGTCGGCGGGGTGTTGAGCATCGAATCGCGGGCAACGTGCGAGCGGTAATCGAAGATGTCCGCACGCGGCTGGCCGCTGCGCTCGAGCAGGTCGCGGCGGATGATCATCACCGCGATGCCGACCGGGCCCAGGTTCTTCTGCGCGCCGGCGTAGATCACGCCGTAGCGGCGCACGTCCAGCGGTTCGCTGGCGATGGACGAGCTGAAGTCGGCGATCAGCGGGACGTTGCCGGTGTCGGGCACATCACGGAACTCGACGCCGTGGATGGTCTCGTTGGCGGTGATGTGCACGTAGGCGGCATCGGGCGAGAGCTGCCAGCCGGCGCGCGGCGGCAGCGTGCGGTAGCCATCGGCCTCGCTGCTGGCCGCGATGTTGACGTCGACGTAGACACCGGCCTGCTTGACCGCGGTCCTGCCCCAGTGGCCACTGACCACGTAGTCGGCGCGTTGGCCGGGGGCGGCGAAGTTGAGCGGGATCAGCGCCTGCTGGGTGGTGGCACCACCGGACAGGAACAGCACCGCATAGTCTTCGGGGATATCGAGCAGGCGGCGCAGGTCAGCCTCGGCCTCGGCGGCCACGGACATGAATTCCGCGCCGCGATGGCTCATTTCCACGATCGAGGCACCGGTACCGTGCCAGTCCAGCATTTCCGCCTGCGCCTGGCGCAGGACCGATTCCGGCAAGGTCGCAGGGCCGGCACTGAAGTTGAACGCGCGCGTCATGTCACACCTGTGGGGCAAGACCCCTAGTATGCCGCAGTGCACCAGCCTTGCGGCCTTGTGCGGCAAGGGAAATTTGGTTTCATTGGAATCCATCGGCCGCAGCAATGCGGCCGGTAGTCGCCAAGCTTGGTCTACGTACGCCGTCAGGCGTCAAGCCCGCCGAAGCAGCGTGCCGACCAAGGTCGGCACCCACCAAGAGCGGGGAAATGAACGCCGTCCCGGTAGCGCGCGGGCCATGCCCGGCCGGTTCAGATCAGCGCGCGCCGAACCAGAGCAGCAGGCTGAGCAGCGCGGCCAGCAGCAGCGCACTGACCAGCAGCCACGGCCAGCGCCGGACCCTGCGCGGCGCGGCCGGCAGCACCGTTGCCTGCTCGGCCTCGTGGCTTGCATCGTCCTCGACCGGCAGCGGCCGTCGGCGCGGATCATGCGGCACTTCCAGCACGAAACGATGCTGGCCATCGAACACCACCTGGTCGCCGGCCTGCAGCCAGCAGTGGCGCACGGCCACGCCGTTGACCCGGGTGCCGTCGGCACTGCCCAGGTCGCGCAGCAGCACGCGCTCGCCGTGCACTTCCACGCGGGCATGCTGTTCGGCGAAGGCCGGGTCATCGATGGCGATGTCGGCTTCGTTGCCGCGGCCGATCAGGCGGGCCCGCGACAGGGTGAAGCTACGGCCATGGTGCAGGCCGCCAACACCGCGCAGCAGTCGTTGCTGCTCGTCGCTGCCGTCTTCGGTTTTCGGCGCAGGCGCCTGCAGCAGGCTCTCGACTTCGCCCTGCAGCACCATTTCCACGCCATCCACGTACACCGCGTCGCCCGCGCGCAGCAGGGCCATCCGGCGCACGGGGCGACCGTTGACGTGGATGCCGCGGATGCCATTGCCAACCTGCAGCCAGAGGCCGCGATCGTCCATGCAGAATTGGGCCAGCAGCAGTGCGCCGTGGCCGGCATCACCGAGCCGCACGCTGCCGTTGGCCTGGCGCACGATGCGCTGCACCCCGGGCCGCAGGAGCTGGTCGGGCTGTTGTTGTTGACTGAAGTGAACAAGCAGGTTCTGCACGCGGCGCAGCCTAGCAGGTTGGCCGCCAACGAAGAAGAACCCACGATGAGTGCTTGGCGCGAAGGCCCGCGATGCGCACAATGCTTGCCCTCTTTGATCATCCCCGCCCTGCGCCAGGAGCCTGCATGTCCACCATCGATGTCCGCCACGCCCACGCCCTGCCCGACGCACAGGCGCGCGCCGCGATCGAGCAGGTCGCTGCCAAGCTGTCCGAGCGCTTCGGCCTGAAGTCGTCCTGGACCGCCGACGTCCTGAACTTCTCCGGCAGCGGCGTGGACGGTGCGATCGAACTGCAGCCGGGCGCCGTGCGCGTGACCGCCAAGCTGGGTTTCCTGCTGTCGGCGATGAAGGGCATGGTCGAAGGCGAGATCCAGCGCGTGCTGAAGGAAAAGCTGGGCTGAACCCCGGCGGCGGCCGTCACGGCCGTGCAACGCCAACGCGCGCTACTCTCGGGGCAGGCCCAACTCCCACGGGAAGTGCGATGAACCACTACGAAAACGACGACCGCCGCAACGACGACGCCTCTTTCGGTGACCAGGCCGAGCGCTTCTCGCGCAAGCTCAGTGACTCGGCACAGCAGGTCTGGCTGGCCGGGCTGGGTGCGCTGGGCCGTGCCCAGGCCGAGGGCAGCCGCTTCTTCGATGGCCTGGTGAAGGAAGGTGAAGCCTGGGAAGCCCGCCGCCGTGAGCGCAGCGGCGAACAGGGCCCGGGCTGGCGCGACAACGTCGAAACGTCGCTGGACGAGGCCCGCGAGAAGGCTTCCGGCACCTGGAACAAGGTCGAGAAGGCCTTTGATGACCAGGTGCAGGGCGTGCTCAAGCGCCTGCATGTCCCCACTGCCGACGAAGTGACCGCGCTCGAGGTCCGCATCGATGCCCTGCACGCGCGCCTGGCCAAGCTGGAAAACCGCGCCGCGTCCGGCACCGACGCCCCCGCTCCGGGCAGCCATCAATCGCCGGACAGCGTGCCCTGAGCGCAATTGTTGCAATGCAATAAAAATTGATTGACAATCGCGAGCAACCCGCCAATCGCTTCGGCTGCCGTTTGTTCCCTCCCCTCACGGCTTCAGGATTGGCGGGTTTTTCGTGCCCGCCGTGCGCCGATCTGCGCGCTCCATCACGCTTCCTGTCAGGAACATCCTGACCCAGCCGGGCACCGCGACCTTTACACTGTCGTTCTCCGCTTTCGCCCCTTCCGCCCTACTCCTGCATGCTCCCTTGGATCCTGGCCCTGCTGTCGGCCCTGCTTACCTGTTCCCTGGCCGTTGTCTATCTGTGGTGGATCAAGCGGCGGCGGAAGGAGATGCAACTCGGCCTGCAGGCCCTGGCCGGCATGCACTGGCGCGAATTCTCGGTACTGGTCAAGCGCATGCTGCGCGAACAGCGCGGCCTGCGCGAGCTTATCGATCCGGCCGAAGATGCCCGCGAGCCGAGCAGCGACTTCCTGCTCAGCGATGGCCCCAATCAATGGCTGGTGTCGTGCAAGCATGGCCTGGCCTACCGCATCGGCACCGCCGCAGTGAACGAGCTGGGCGCGGCCGCGCGCCTGGCCGGGGCCAAGGGCGGCGTGCTGCTGACCGAAGGCCGTATCGAGCGCGACGGCCGTGGCGCCGCCGAGAAGCAGGCCGTTGAAGTGCTGGACGGCCCGCGCCTGTGGCCGCTGCTGCAACCCTACCTGCCTGGCGATATCGAGGCACGTGTGCGTGCCAGCGCCCGACATGAGGCACTGCGCCGGATTGCCATTGCGGCACTGGGTTCGGCAACGCTGGGGCTGCTGGTCGGCTTGGGCCTGCAGGGCCTGCACGTGGAAAAAACCGCGCCCGGTGCTACGGCGCCGGCGGTGGCAACGCCTTCGGCCGCACCTGCGGCTGAACCTGCCCCGATCGAAGCAGTACCCGCGCCCGCCCCCGCTCCCGCGGCTGCCGTCGCCCCGGCGGTGGACGCGCGCAGCAATCCCAACCCGGATGCCGCCACGCTGGAGCGCTTCCAGGCCGATCTGGCCCGCGCACTGGCCGGCAAGCCCGGCATCGCCAGCGGCGTCTGGCTGACCCGCCAGACCCTGGCGATCAACCGCACCGGCGAACTGGAAGCGGTGTGGCCGCGGGTCTGCGAGGAAGTGCTGCATTACCCCGCCCTGCGCAACGTGCGCATCCAGCTCAACGCCCGCCCCGGCGTGGATGAACCCGTGCGCTGGCGGCAGTGCGCTACGTATTGATGAGGCAGCAACCACCCATGGCGTGGATCTACCAGGGGTTCACACCCATCGCGTAATCCCGGCGAGACTTCAGTGGATCCACGCCATGCGTGGATACGGCTCTTAACGCGCCCCCGGCGCGAAGCGCGCGACCAGATCCCAGGCGTCGCCAAGGAATACCTGGCGCACGCGGGTGATCGGCTGTTCGCCACGCCAGGTCAGGCGCTCGATCACCAGGCAGGCGGTGCCCGGCTTCACGTCCAGCAGCTTGGCGGTGGCGGTGTCGGCGCCCCAGGCGCTGATGCGGTGCTGGGCGCGGGTCCACGAAACGTTCTGCAGCAACCAGCTGCCCGGCGCGGTGGTACTGAAATCGACCTCCAGCACCTCGGGCACGCCCACCGGGCTGATCAGGCGGTGCTCCAGCGCCAACGGACGGCCATCGGCCAGGTGCAGGCAACGCATCGCCAGCAGCGTCTCCTGGCCCGCCAGCTCCACTTCGCCGGCATTGCCGGCATCGGCCAGGCGCAGGTCGCGTTGCAGCAGTCGATAGGCGTACTGATGGCCGCGTGAGCCGACTTCCATCGCGATATCCGGAATCTCCAGCGCCACCTGCTCCAGGTGCGGGGGTTGCCGTGCCACGAACGAACCCGCGCGGCGGCGACGCTCGATCATGCCGCTCTCGGCCAGTGCGGTCAGCACCTTGTTCACGGTCATCCGCGAGCAGCCGTACTGCTCCATCAGCTCGTGCTCGTAAGGAATGCGGAAGCCCGGCGCCCACTCTCCGCTGAGGATGCGGCTTTCCAGATCGCTGCGGATACGCTGGTTGAGCGTGGCGGACTTGCTGGCCTTCACGTAATGGAGTCTCGGTGGCGGGAGGCGATCAGCCCAGCACGCCGCGCAGCGCGGCGGCGAAGGCGGTGGTGATCGCCTCGTGCTGCAGGTGGCGGCCCTCGGCCACGCATTGGCGGCCATGGCGCCAGACCGATCGCAGCGCGCCATTACGTGCGGCGAACACCCAGCTGTCAAGCCATGCGTCATCCTGTCGCGCCTGCAGTGCCGGGTGCGCGGCGTCCAGCTCGACCAGATCGGCACTGGCGCCGACCTGCAGTCCCGGGGCCACGCCCAGGGCCTGCGCACCACCGTGCAGTGCGCCCTCGAACAGGAAGCGGCCAGTGCTGCGGGTGGCGTCCGGGGCCAGCACATTGCGCCCGCGCAGAGTCAGCCGCTGTCCGTATTCGAGCAGGCGCAGTTCTTCAGCCGCGTCGATCAATACATTGGAATCGGAGCCGACACCGAAGCGACCACCTTCGCGCGCGAATGCCTGCATCGGGAACAGGCCGTCGCCCAGGTTGGCCTCGGTGATCGGGCACAGGCCGGCCACGGCCTGGCTGGCCACAATGGCCGCACGCTCGTCATCGGTGATGTGGGTGGCATGCACCAGGCACCAGCGCGCATCCACCGGCGCATGGTTGTACAGCCACTGCACCGGGCGCTGGCCGCTCCATGCCAGGCAGGCCTCCACCTCGCGCACCTGTTCGGCGATGTGGATGTGCACCGGGCCGTCGGTCAGCGGCAGCAACGCACTCAATTCCTCGCCGGTGACTGCACGCAGGCTGTGCGGTGCGATGCCGAGCACCGCGTCGGGCAGCGTGGCCAATGACAGCTTGGCGGTGTCCAGCAGCTGCGCGAAGCCGTCCACGTCGTGGATCAGCCGCCGCTGCGCAGGGTTCGGGGCCGCCCCGCCGAAATCGGCGTGCGCATAGAACACCGGCAGCAGGGTCAGGCCGATGCCGGTCTGGTCGGCCGCCGCCGCAATCCGTGCGCTCATCTCGGCACGGTTGGCATACGGCCGGCCGTCAGCATCGTGGTGCAGGTAGTGGAATTCGCCGACGCGGGTAAAGCCGCTTTCCAGCATTTCCATGTAAGCCTGGGCCGCGATGGCCTGCACCGCGTCCGGGCGCAGATGGGCCAGGAAGCGATACATCAGCTCGCGCCAGCTCCAGAAGCTGTCACCGTCGCCGCCGCCGATCTCGGTCAGCCCAGCCATGCCACGCTGGAAGGCATGGCTGTGCAGGTTGGGCAGGCCCGGCACCAGGATGCCGACGCGGGTGTCGCCCGCCTGCGCGCCCTGCCCCGTGCTGATTGCCGTGATGCGACCGTCCTGCACCTGCAGGCGGACATCGCGGGCCCAACCTTCGGCCAGCAGGGCGTGGGCGGCATGGAAACTGTGCGGGGAACGCGAATCGGACATGGCTGGACAACCCGAAATGGACGCCTATATTGTATAGACATATAAGCACAGCCGCGTTGTGGATGCCATGCACGTCGATACCCTCTGGTCCAACGTCCACCTGATCACCCTCGATGGCGAGGGGCTGGGTGTCATCCGCGATGGCGTACTGGCCTGCGCCGACGGCCGCATCGTTCATGTTGGCGCGGCCGGCAGCGATGCCCACCTGCAGCCGACCACCCGCATCGACGGCGAAGGCCGCTGGATCTCGCCGGGCCTGATCGACTGCCATACCCACCTGGTCTACGCCGGCAACCGCGCCAACGAATTCGAGCAGCGCCTGCAGGGCGTCAGCTATGCCGAGATCGCCCGTGCCGGCGGCGGCATCGTCTCTACCGTGCGCGCCACCCGTGCCGCCACGCCCGAACAGCTGGCCCTGGAAAGCCGGCCACGCCTGCTGGCGATGCGCGCCGAGGGCGTGACCACCCTCGAGATCAAGTCCGGCTACGGCCTGACCCTGCCCGACGAACGCAAGCAGCTGCAGGTGGCGCGTGCACTGGGCGAGGAATGCCGGGTCAACGTGGTGACCACCTTCCTCGGCGCACACGCGATTCCGCCGGGCCGCGAAGCACAGGAATACACCGACGAGGTGTGCAACGTGATGATTCCGGCCATCGCCACCGAAGGTCTGGCCGAAGCGGTGGATGTGTTCTGCGAGAACATCGCCTTCTCGCCGGCTCAGGCGCGGCAGGTTTTCGAAGCGGCACGCGCCAACGGGCTGGCGGTGAAGATCCACGCCGAGCAGCTGAGCAACCAGCATGGCGCCGAACTGGCGGCCAGCTTCGGTGCACTGTCGGCCGACCATATCGAACACCTGGACGATGCCGGCATCGCCGCGATGGCCGCCGCTGGCACCGTCGCCGTGCTGCTGCCCGGCGCGTTCTATTTCACCCGCGATACCACCCTGCCACCGATCGCCGCGCTGCGTGCGGCCGGCGTGCCGCTGGCGCTGGCCACCGACAGCAACCCCGGCACCTCGCCACTGACCAGCCCGCTTCTGGCGATGAACATGGGCGCCACCCTGTTCCGCCTGACCGTGGACGAGTGCATCGCCGGCTTCACCCGTGAAGCAGCGCGCGCACTGGGCCATGGCGAGCGCATCGGCCGTTTGGCCGTAGGCATGGACTGCGACCTGGCGATCTGGGACATCGACGCCCCCGCCGACCTGGTCTATCGCATTGGATTCAACCCGCTGCACGCGCGCGTGGTGCGCGGACAGCCCGACCTGCCTGCCTCCTGGAGCAACACATGAGCAACACCCTGGTTCTTCGCCCCGGCCATGTCACTCTTGCCCAGTGGCGGCAGGTCTATCGCGGTGCGCCGCTTGCACTGGACCCGGCCGCGCTGCCGGTGGTGCGCGCCAGTGCGGCGGCCGTCGCCGCCATCGTCGCCAAGGGCGCACCGGTGTATGGCATCAACACCGGCTTCGGCAAGCTGGCCAGCGTGCGCATCGAGCGCGAAGACCTGGCCACCCTGCAGCGGAACATCGTGCTTTCGCATGCGGCCGGCGTGGGCGAGCCGATGCCGGCCAGCGTGGTGCGCCTGATGATGGCGCTGAAGCTGGTCAGCCTCGCCCAAGGGGCTTCAGGCATCCGCGAGGAAACGCTGCTGCTGCTGGAAGCGATGCTGGTCAAGGGCGTGCTGCCGGTGGTGCCCGCGCAGGGGTCGGTGGGTGCCTCGGGCGACCTGGCGCCGCTCTCGCACCTGGCCAGCGTGATGCTGGGCGTGGGCGAAGCGTTCATCGGTGACGAACGCCTTCCGGCAACCGACGCACTGGGACGCGCCGGTTTGCAGCCGATCGACCTGGGCGCGAAGGAAGGCCTGGCACTGCTCAACGGCACCCAGTTCTCCACCGCCTATGCGCTGGCCGGCCTGTTCGAGATCGAGACCGTGTTCCAGGCTGCGCTGGTCACCGGCGCGCTGTCAGTGGAAGCGGCCAAGGGTTCTGACACACCGTTCGACCCGCGCATCCATGAGATCCGCGGCCAGCGCGGGCAGATCGCCACTGCGGCCACCCTACGCACGCTGATGCAGGGCTCGGACATCCGCGAATCGCACCGCGACAACGACGTGCGCGTGCAGGACCCGTACTGCCTGCGCTGCCAGCCGCAGGTGATGGGCGCGGCACTGGACATCCTGCGCCAGGCCGCTACCACCCTGGAAATCGAAGCCAACGGCGTGTCCGACAATCCGCTGGTGTTCACCGATACCGGCGAAGCACTGTCCGGCGGCAACTTCCACGCCGAGCCGGTCGCCTTCGCCGCCGACATGCTGGCGATGGCGGTGTGCGAGATCGGCTCGATCAGCGAGCGCCGCCTGGCGATGCTGGTCGACCCGGCGCTGTCCGGCCTGCCGGCGTTCCTGACCCCGCGCCCGGGCCTGAATTCCGGCTTCATGATTCCGCAGGTGACCGCCGCGGCGCTGGTCGCGGAAAACAAGCAGCGCGCCTACCCGGCCAGTGTTGATTCGATCCCGACCTCGGCCAACCAGGAAGACCATGTGTCGATGGCCGCGCATGGTGCGCGCCGCCTGATGCAGATGGCCGAGAACGCGGCCAACGTGATCGGCATCGAACTGCTGGCCGCTGCGCAGGGTTGCGACTTCCACGCCCCGCTGCGCTCCAGTGCCGCGCTGGAATCCGTGCGCGCCACCCTGCGTGCGCAGGTGCCGACGCTGGAAGAGGATCGCTATTTCCATCCGGACATGGTGACCGCCACCAACCTGGTGCGCAGCGGCGCGCTGGCGCAGGGCCTGGCCGAACTGTTGCCGACTGTGGAGCCACAGGCATGAACGCCCATCCCGACTGGCTGACGGTGCACGAAGGCGATGCCCCGTTGATCGTCAGCTTCCCGCATACCGGCAGCGAGCTGCCGCACGACCTGATCGGCGACTACCACTCGCCATGGCTGGCCCGGCGCGACGCCGACTGGTGGGTGCACGAACTGTACGATTTCGTGCGAGGCATGGGCGCGACCACGGTACGCTCGGCGATCTCGCGCTCGGTGATCGATCTCAACCGCGATCCCAGCGGTGTGTCGCTGTACCCGGGCCAGAACACCACCGGCCTGTGCCCGCTGACCACCTTCGACAACCAGCCGCTGTACCACGCCGGACGCGAACCCGACGACGCGGAAATCGCGCGCCGCCGCGACACGTATTTCCTGCCTTACCACGACGCGCTGGCTGCGCAGATCACGCGCCTGCGTGCGAAGTTCGGCACTGTCGTGGTGTATGACGCGCACTCGATCCGCTCGCATATCCCGCACCTGTTCGACGGTGAACTGCCGCAGTTCAATCTCGGCACCGCCGGCCCGTCCGGTGCGCCGGATACCTCCTGCGACAACGCGTTGAGCGATGTGGTGGAGAACCTGCTGAAGATCAGTGGCATGAGCCAGGTGCGCAACGGCCGCTTCAAGGGCGGTTGGATCACCCGCCACTACAGCAACGTCGCCGGTGGCGTGCACAGCCTGCAGATGGAGCTGGCCTGCCGCGGCTACATGCACGAACCGCTGCCGGACCAGGTGGACGAACACAGCTGGCCCACCCCGCTCGACCCCGACCACGCCGCACCGCTGCGCCACACCCTGGCGCAGGTGCTCAATGCCTGCCTTGAATTCGCTACGAACCGGAGCGCCGCATGACCCGCAACGACCCGTCCCGCACCATTGCCGCGCCGACCGGCACCACGCTCAACGCCAAGAGCTGGCTGACCGAAGCGCCGCTGCGCATGCTGATGAACAACCTGCACCCCGACGTGGCCGAGCGCCCGCAGGAACTGGTGGTGTACGGCGGCATCGGCCGCGCCGCGCGCGACTGGGAGAGCTTCGATGCGATCGTCGAGACGCTCAAGCGCCTGGACGACGACCAGACCCTGCTGGTGCAATCGGGCAAGCCGGTGGGCGTGTTCCGCACCCATGCCGATGCGCCGCGCGTGCTGATCGCCAATTCCAACCTGGTGCCGCGCTGGGCCAACTGGGACCACTTCAACGAGCTGGATAGGAAGGGCCTGGCCATGTACGGCCAGATGACCGCCGGCAGCTGGATCTACATCGGCGCACAGGGCATCGTGCAGGGCACCTACGAGACCTTCGTGGAGATGGGACGCCAGCATTTCGGTGGCGATCTGACCGGCAAGTGGCTGTTCACTGGTGGCCTCGGCGGCATGGGCGGCGCGCAGCCGCTGGCTGCCGTGATGGCCGGCGCCTCCTGCCTGGCCGTCGAGTGCCGCAAGAGCAGCATCGACATGCGCCTGCGCACCGGCTACCTGGATACCTGGACCGACAACCTGGACGAAGCGCTGCGCCTGATCGATGAATCGTGCAAGGCCGGTACGCCGAAGTCGGTGGGCCTGCTCGGCAACGTCGCCGATGTGTTGGCCGAACTGCTCAAGCGCGGCGTGAAGCCGGACCTGCTGACCGACCAGACCTCCGCGCACGATCCGGTGAACGGCTACCTGCCGCAGGGCTGGACGGTCGAGCAGTGGGACGAGAAGCGCGTGAGTGCGCCGAAGGACGTGGAGAAGGCCGCGCGCGCGTCGATGGCCAACCACATCCGCGCCATGCTCGGCTTCCACGCACTGGGCGTGCCCACGGTGGACTACGGCAACAACCTGCGGCAGATGGCGCTGGAAGAAGGCGTGGAGAACGCGTTTGACTTCCCCGGTTTCGTGCCGGCCTACATCCGTCCGCTGTTCTGCCGCGGCATCGGCCCGTTCCGCTGGGCCGCACTGAGCGGCGACCCGGAAGACATCGCCAAGACCGACGCCAAAGTGAAGGAACTGATTCCGGACAATCCGCACCTGCACCGCTGGCTGGACATGGCCGCCGAGAAGATCAAGTTCCAGGGCCTGCCGGCACGCATCTGCTGGGTCGGCCTGGGTGACCGCGATCGCCTCGGCCTGGCGTTCAACGAAATGGTCGCCAACGGCGAACTGAAGGCGCCGGTGGTGATCGGCCGTGACCACCTGGACAGCGGCAGCGTGGCGTCGCCGAACCGCGAAACCGAAGCGATGGCCGATGGTTCCGATGCCGTCTCCGACTGGCCGCTGCTGAACGCCCTGCTCAACACCGCCAGCGGCGCGACGTGGGTGTCGCTGCACCACGGCGGTGGCGTCGGCATGGGCTTCTCGCAGCACGCCGGCATGGTGATCGTCTGCGACGGCACCGAAGCCGCAGCCAAGCGGATTGGTCGCGTGCTGTGGAACGACCCGGCCACCGGCGTGATGCGCCATGCCGATGCCGGCTATGAGATCGCGATCGACTGCGCTAAGGAAAAGGGACTGGATCTGCCGGGGATCCTGGGCTGATCGCAGGGGTGCCGGCCAACGGCCGGCACTACCGGAAACGTGTGGTAGTGCCGGCCGCTGGCCGGCTCTCCATGATGCGGGAATCTGTGCCCTTGACCCGCTCTTCCGCCGTGACCAACATGCGCCATCACCGCTGACGGACCACCGCGATGTACCGCATCCCTGCTGCCGCATTGCTCTGTGCCCTGGCCATCGCCCTGCCCGCCTCGGCGCGTGACGTCCCTACCGGCCTCTCTTCCCGGCTCGACGCCCAGCTGCAGAGCAACCGCGAGCGCTACGGCATCGCCGGCCAGGCCGTACTGGTCGCACACAACGGCCAGGTGCTCTACCAGGGGGCCAGCGGCGAACGCGATCCCGCTGCCCATGCGCCTGCCACTGGCGATACCATCTTCGCCGCGCAGTCGATGGCAAAGCTGCTGACCAGCACGCTGGTGATGCAGCTGGTCGACCAGGGCAAGGTGGATCTGGACGCGCCGGCCAGCCGTTATGTGCCGGACCTGCCATCCGCATGGCAGGCGATCCACGTGCGCGATTTCCTCAACCACAGCGCGGGTATCGGCGAGTACTACGGCCGGGTGGACAATCGCTGGGTGAGCAAGGGCTACACCGGTGTTGCGCCCGACCTTTCCGCTGCACTGAAGGTGGCTGCGGCTGCGCCGATGCAGTTCGCCACCGGCAGCCGCGTGCAGTACACGCAGGCCAACTACCTGGTGCTGACGGCGCTGCTTGAAGCGCATTACCGCAGGCCCTACCCGGCCATCGCGCGCGAACGCATCCTGCAGCCGCTGAAGATGACCAGCACCTCATGGGGCGCCACCAGCGTGCCAGCCCAGCGCGCGGCGGTGCCGTACATCGGCAAGGATGGCGCGTTGCAACCGGCCAATGAAGATCCCTGGCCCAACTACGGCTGGGGGCATGCCGACCTGCAGACCACCGTGGGCGACATGAACCGATTCCTGCAGGCGCTGGCGACCGGCAAGCTGCTGCGCACGTCCACGCTGGAAACGCTCTGGCAGCCGCAGAAGCTGAGCGGCGGCGGCAGCAACTTCTTCTCCACGGGCTGGGACACCACCCGCAGCGACGGCTACACCCAGGTCGGCCACGATGGTGGCACCCGCGTGCGTGCACGGCTGGCCTACAAGGGCACGCTGGCCAACGGCTACTGGGTGTTCGTGTACCTGACCAACGGCAGCGCCCGCAACGTGTGGTCGAGCACGCTGGTGGAAAGCACGATGGCGGTGGCCGCGCCCGAAGAATTCCCGCATGCGGTGTTGTCCGAGCGATTGATCGCGTATGCGCTGGATGACAGCGCTGGCGCGGCCGAAGCTGTGCATCGCTGGCTGCGCGACAGCAACAAGGTTGCTGCCAGTGAACTGGAACGCGCGATCAATGCCGATGGGTACGCGATCCGCGAAAGTCTTGGTGCACGCAAGGCGGTGAAGGTGTTCACGCTCAACACCGAGCTGTATCCGGATTCGGCAAATGCGTGGGACAGCCTGGCGGAGTGTCATGCCGCGCTGGGTGAGAAGGAAACGGCTGACCGGCTGTATGCGAAGGCCAAGGCGCTGGCGAAGACGGCTCTGTAGTGTCGAGCCATGCTCGACTCCGGGCAGACAAGCAGTCGAGCATGGCTCGACACTACAGAGCGCCGCAGCGAACCATACGCGGGAGACGGGTGACGCGGGGCTGCCGACCTGTTAACTTGCGCGCCACTTTCGTGGTTTACAGCATTTCCGCATGTCGCTCTCGCCATACCGCCCCACCCCTTCGCTGTTGTTCCTGGCCGTTTCCTTTGGCCTCTCCACCACCGCCGCTGCCGCGCCGCAGGCAACCACCCTTGATGCGGTGCGGGTCACTGCTGCCGCCGATGCCAGCGCCCAGGCGCGCGAGGCGCTGAAGCGCGTACCCGGCGCTAGCAACGTCATCGACGTGGCCAAGGCCGACAGCCGCTTGTCCAGCAGTGCCGATGTACTGGCCTACCAGTTGGGCATCAGCGCGCAGTCGCCGGGCAACGAAGGTACCAAGGTCTCGATCCGGGGCTCGGGCATCAACCGTGGCCCGGGCGCGCATGCCTCGGGTATTGCAGTGTCGATCGACGGCCTGCCGCTCACCGGCCCGGGCGGCACCCCGTACGAGCTGCTGGAACCACTGTGGGTGTCCCGTGTGGAAGTACTGCGTGGGGCCAGCGGTTTCGAGCGTGGCGCCTTGGCGCTGGGCGGTGCCATCGACTACGTCAGCCGCAGCGGCCGTGATTCGGCGGGCGTGCAGCTGCACTACGAAGCCGGCAGCCGTGGCTACCAGAAGCGCGGCATCAGCTGGGGCGGCGTCAGTGGCGATGTCGATTACTTCCTGGCCTACACCGATACCGAATTCGACGGTTACCAGCGCCATGCGCGCGGCGATGGCAAGGGCGCGATGGCCAACATCGGCTGGCAGATCACGCCTGCCCTGCAGACGCGCTTCTTCGTACGTTACCGCGAAACGAATCACGAAACGCCCGGTCGCCTGACCCGCGACCAGATCCGCAACGACCCGCATGCGGCGAACCCGGCCAACCTGGCCATCGATGCGCGTCGCCCTCAGCCGGGCAGCACCTGGGTGGGCAACGTCACCACGCTGCGGATTGATGAGGACTCCTCGCTGCAGGCCGGGCTGGTCTACCACACGTACCCGATGGACTTGAACGAGAGCCTGTACCGGCAGCAGCTGGACTACGCCAACCTCAATGCCACGCTGGACTACCGCCGCCGCCACCGGCTGTTCGGCCTGGACAGCGAAACCACGGTCGGCCTGCGTATCACCCACGACCTGGACGCCGATGTGCGCGAGTCGCTACGCTTTGCCAGCAACGGCTATGCCGCCGGTACGCGCACGCGTGATTTCCGCCACCACGGCACCGACAGCACGCTGCACGTCGGCAATACCCTCACCTTCAATGACCGCCTGCGCATGCAGACCGGGCTGGCACTGATCAACACCCGTCGCGATGTGCAGGTGACCTGGCCGAGCAGCGGCGGCCGCCTGCGCGACCGCGACTGGGACTACGCACCTCGATTGGGCTTCACCTGGCAGCACAGCGCCCAGACCCAGTGGTTCGGCAACCTCAGCCGTTCGGTGGAGGCGCCGCACCCGTGGTCGATGATCTGGGGCTCCAACCAGTACTTCGGGCCGGGCAATGGCCCGTCCACTGGCCGCCAGCGCGCGCCGGTGCCGATGCAGAACCAGACGGCCACCACGCTGGAACTGGGTGCGCGCGGTGACGCGGCGCTGGGTCGCTGGGAACTGACCGGCTACTACGCACACGTGAACCACGAACTGCTGAGCGTCGAACTGCAGCCGGTGCCGAACCTGTTCATCGCCGAGAACAACGCCAGCCCCACCGTTCACCGCGGCATCGAAGCCGGGTTGGACAGCACCTTGTGGCAGGCTGCGCCGGGCCGCCTGTCGCTGCGCCAGGCGTATACCTTCAGCGACTTCCGCTACCGCCATGATGCGCGCTTCGGCAGCAACCGCCTGCCCGGACTGCCGCGCCACGCCTACCAGGCCGAGTTGCGCTTCGATCACGCGTCCGGCCTGTACGCCGCGCTGAATACCGAATACGCCTCGCGCATCGCCGTGGACTACGCCAACAGCTATTGGGCCGACAGCCACGTGATCTTCGGCAGCCGCATCGGCTACGACGCACCCGGTGGCCGCTGGCAGGCCTGGGCGGAGATGCGCAACATCGGCAACCGCCACTATGCCGCCACGGTTACGCCGGGCTACGACGATGCCGGCAGGGATGTCGCCCGCTCGACGCCGGGCGAAGGTCGTGGCGTCTACGCAGGTGTGCGCTGGCGCTTTGATTGATGGCCGCAGGCGGCGCCGGGTGTGATCCGGCGCCGCCGTTCCAGGGTCAGCCGATACGCCAGGCCGGCAGGCGCTCGCTGCGCTTCCAGATGGAAGGCGCAAAGCCGATCAGCACCAGTGCCGCCAGCCACTTCGGCGAGGTAGTGAGCAGTGTGGAGGTGAGCGAGCCATCAACGGGTGCGGCCATTTCCTGCCAGGGGTTGTAACCCAGGTAGAGGATGCTGCCGGCCCACCACAGCAACGCCGCCCCGATACCCACCAGCAGCAGGGCCAGCGTGCGGCAGGTCCAGCGCTGCGAGGTGGTGCCCCATTCCCGCGATGCGGCGATCAGCAGGCCGACCACCAGCAGCGACACCAGTGCCACCAGGCCGATATCGACCTTGGGTCCAATGCGCTCATAGGTACAGGCGCGGCATTGCGCCTCTTCCGCGGCGGTGGCAGCTTCGGCGCCCTCAGCCTGCGCGGCTGCGGGCTGTGCCAGTGCTGCAAACGGCAACAACGCTGCCAGCAGCGTCACCATGATCCAACGAAACAACGTCCTGTTCCTGCGTGCGGCGACATCCATGCGCTCTTCCTCGTCAACGGTTGTGTGTTTGGACGGGCGTTCGGATAACCGGCGTCCCTGTTCCCTACCCAGTACGACAAGCTTCGAATAGGCGAAACCGCCAGGACACCGATTCCGGGCGACCGCGATCATAGCCCACTGTCCACTGCTGCTGAAAATGGTCCGGGCTGGCCATTTCAAGGACGCCCCCCAACTACAGCGCCGGGATGACCTGCAGCAGATGGCTCGCACCGGGCGCGAGTTCCTGCGCGAGCCAGCCCAGCATCGCGAAGAACAGCAGCAACCCGAGCAGCGGCCAGACCGTATGCGACACGCATACCCGCCACCACCCGTGCTGCTGCATGCCCTGCATGCGCCGGTACAGGCCTCCGGCGATCGCCGCGTCCACCAGCAGTTCAGCCATCAGCACCGGCGCCGACCACACCACCCACACGCTGGCCAGCAGGACGGTCGCCACCAGCGCGACGAGGCCGAGGATCGCCAGCAACGGCAGGCCCGCTTCGTCTTCGGCCAGGCCGGTCAACGGCAGCTCACCGGCATCGCCGCCGCTGGCCGGCGCCGGCTCGTTCCACGATGCCGATGCACCGCCACCGCCGGATCGCCCACCGACGCCGCTCCACGGTGATTCCACGGCACTTCCGCGTGGCGAGGGGCTGCCACCACCCACATCCGGCGACAGCCCATCCAGCACGTTGTCCCAACGCCAGCGCATCCAGATCCACATCAGCAGCAGGAACACGCCATAGGCCAGCAGCACGGCCATGGGATAGCGAAGCAGCATCGCGTCGATGCCGGCCAGGCGCAGCAGATGCGAGGCAAGAAAACCGGCCGCACCGGTCAGGGCCACGATCAGCGCCATCTGCAGGCGCGGCCAGCCGCGCTGCTGCAGGTGCTGCCGCGCGCGCACGACTTCGCTGCCGCGGTTGACCGGCAGCTTCAATGGACTGCGTGAAAAGAAACGGGTGCGTTTCATCGGCGCCACCGGGTGCCGCGGATCGTGCAGCATGGAAGTGCGAGAACCTGATGTTGCATGCGGACATCCTTGCCGGGCACGCGTAGGCGGTGGTGCGCGGATTCTACCGCGGGCAGGTCCGCTGTCCAGCCGGCGGACCTGGGCGGCCGTTGCTCAGCTGCGGTCGATGATCCGCACGATGCGACCGCCCTCAAATGCGAACTCGCTACGTCCCTGCAGTGCCAGTTCCGTGCCCGCACCGGGGCCATCGGGCATGTCCTGCGCGAACACGCCACGCCAGCCGATGCTGGCCAGCGCTACGTCGTCCTTGAAGGTCAGCTCGAGCAACTGCTGCTCACGCTCACGGAACAACGGCGCCGATTGCCGTGCCAGATGGCGGCGTCAAGTCAGGGCCTGCGCCGAGTCTCCCGCGACCGTGCCGCCGGATCAAGGCGGCGCAGCGGCTTTCAGCAACTGCGCGGCCACCTGGTCGAACGGGGCGATGTCCTGCAGCGCGCGGCACATCGCCACCACACCTTCCACGCTGGCAATCACCAGGCTGGCCAGCCCGCCCGCGGCGGCCGGCTCGTGGCCATCGGCGACGAACGCCGCCGCCAGGTGGCCCTGCCAGCGCGCGAACACTTCCGCAGCCGCCGCGCGGGCCTGGCTGGGCGTCGCCTCAACCGGCTCCTCCACGGCAGCGGCCAGCACCGGGCAGCCGGCGCGAAAACCGGTGCGCAGCAGGCGCTCGCGCCACATCGCCAGGAACTGCTGCAGGCCCTTCACCGCCCCATCCTTCAGCAGCTCCACCAGCAGCGCCTCCACCTTGTCGCCGGCCATGTGGGTGGCACGCGCCAGCAGCTCCTGCTTGCCGCCGGGAAAGTGGTGGTAGGTGGACCCTAGCGGCGCCTCGGCCAGCTTGGTCACTTCACGGATGCTGGTGGCATTGAGACCCACGCGCGCCAGCATCTGTGCCGCAGCATCAATCACGCGTTGAGGCGCATCAGAGGGGCGCGGGCTCACGGCAGGTTCCTTGCCAGGACAGTCGTCATAGATTAGCGTACCGGCCGTTCTATAACAGTCGTCATAGCCATGAATCTCTGGTTCCGCCTGCTCCACCTGCTGCTGTGCAGTCTGTTCCGGCCCAGGCTGGAGGCCCCGTTCGGGGTCTCGCGGCTGCAGTTCCGGGTGCTGCCCAATGACCTGGACAGCAACCTGCACATGACCAACGGCCGCTACTGGAACATTTTCGACCTGGGCCGGCTGGACCTGATCCTGCGCATGGGCCTGGGCCGGGTGGCGCTGCGCGAGAAATGGGCACCGATCGTCGGCGCCGGCACCATCCAGTTCCGCCGCGAACTCAAGCCGTTCCAGCGCTTCACCCTGGAAACGCGGCTGGTCGGCTGGGTCGGTTCGCGCGGCATCATGGAGCAGCGCGTGCTGATCGGTGCCGAGCAGAAGATTGCCACGCGCGCGCTGCTGGTCACCGGCATCTACGATCGCCGCGCGCGCCAGTTCCTCGGCATGCCCAGGATGATGGAAGCGATCGGCGTGGTCGCCCCGCCGTCGCCGCCGCTCAGTGCAGCCGCCGAGGCGCTGCTGGCGGCCGATGCGGCGTTGAAGCAGGACGATGCCTGAGCCTCAGGGAGCCGCCATCGGCATCGTGGGCTGTCCGCGCGATACGACCTGGCTGCGCCCACCCACGTGCAGCACGTATTCGAAGGACTGCCGCATGCGGCTGTACGCGCCCCCATCCGGTACACCGTAGTTGGCGCCCACGCTGAGGGTATGCCGGCCTGGCGGCAACGGCTTGATCATCACCCAATAACCATCCGCAGCAGCCAGCCGCGAGCGTTCGTCCTCGGCATCCATGCGGAAGCAGCCTTCGCTGCGGACCCGATGCCTGCGCATGTCGCCCAATGGCTGGCCGTCCAGCAGCACTACCGCGCTGATCAGGTAATCGTTGTTGACCGCGGCCCCTGCCTGCAGCTCCTTGCAGGACACACGCTCATCCATCTGGTAGTGCGCCATGTTGATGATCGGCAGCAACAGGTACTTGCCGGCCGGCACCACGCATTCGCGATGTGGCCGGAAACGGCCGTTGGTGCCGGCCAGGTTCCAGACCGGACCCTCCTGGCCCAGATCGCACACACGGCCATCCGGGTCGAGATAGGGCGCGCCGCCCTGGCCGTCGGCCCACCGCCACCACCGTGCGGTCCATTCGGCCAACGACACGCCGCCCACCGGTTCACGCGTCAGCGGCGAAGGCGCCGCCGTGCCTGCACTGAAAACCGGCGCGGCGGCCAGCAGCAATGCCATCGTTGCGCCGCCTCGGCGCAGCCAGCCCTGGATTCCCTTCCGCATCACTCGCTCCATCATCCCTGGCGGCCACGCTGCGTGGCCGGCTTCCGCGCCACTGTACCGTGACGGGCTAGACCTTGGGCATGTTCTTGGTCACGCAATGGATGCCGCCACCACCGCCGGCAATCGCATCGATGTCCACCTGCTCGATCGCCCGGCCCGGATACAGATCCTCCAGCAGCTCGCGGCAATAGCCATCGGCTGCATCGTCTCCGAACTGCGGCGCGACCACGGCGCCGTTGATCGGCAGGTAGTTGATGTAGCCCATCGCCAGATCATCGTTGTCGCGGGTATGCACGTTGTCGCGCCCGTCCAAGGGCGGCGGCAGCGTGTGCACCTGCAGGCGACGGCCATCGGCATCGGTGGCCCCGCGCAGAATGTCCAGATGCTCGCGGGTCAGATCGTAATCGTAGGACGCCGGGTCGTTGTCCAGGTTGGCGATCACCACGCCCGGCCGCACGAAACGCGCATAGAAGTCCACGTGCGCATCGGTGATGTCCTTGCCGGCGATACCGGGCAGCCAGATCACCTTGCGCAGGCCGAGGTGGTGTTTCAGCTCGGCCTCGATATCCGCGCGCGACCAGTCCGGATTGCGATTGCGATTGACCCAGCAGCTTTCGGTAAGGATGGCCGTGCCGTGGCCATCGACTTCGATGCCGCCGCCCTCGCCCACCAGATCGCTTTCCAGCAGCGTGGCACCGGTCACCTGTGCCAGCCACGGCGCCACCGCGCCATCGTTGCGCGCGCTCTGCTTGCCGCCCCAACCGTTGAAGTTGAAGTCGACCAGGCCGAGGCCACCTTTGCCATTGGTGACGAAGCAGCCACCGTAGTCGCGCACCCAGATGTCGTCCAAGGGCACTTCCAGGAACTCGATGTTGTCGCGCCCGCAGCGGTCCTGCGCCTGCTTCAACTGCGCCGGGCGGCACAGCACGCTGACCGGCTGGTGGCGGGCGATGGTGCGGGCCAGCCGTGCCACGGCGGTGTTCACCGCATCGGCCCGCGCCCCCCACACCCGCGGCTGCGCGGCGAAGGCCAGGAAGACGCGTTCCTGCGGCCCATGTTCGTCGGGCATGCGCCAGATGCCTGCACCCGGTTCCGCGGCAGCCACGCGCCCCGGCAGGCCGGCCAGGCCAAGAGCAGCAAGGCCGCCAAGACCGGCGGCGCCCGCCAGCTGGGTGAGGAAGTGACGTCGGTTGGTCATGACAGGCTCCAGGGCCGGTGTGGGATGGGCGCTATGCTGCGCTTGCCGACACATAAGAACAAACGATAGATTCAGCCGCCAATTGAAAAGTTTTACTTATCTGAAATGCTCAAGCACTGGCCACCGCTGAACGCCCTGCGGGGTTTCGAGGCCGCCGCCCGGCTCGGCAGTTTCCACCGTGCGGCGGAGGAACTGCACCTGACCCAGTCGGCCATCAGCCAGCAGATCCGGGGCCTGGAAGCGTCGCTGCAGCAGCCGTTGTTCTTCCGGCAGGGCCGCAGCGTCACCCTCACCGATGCCGGCATCGACCTGCTGGAAACCACCCAGTCCCTGCTGCGGCAGCTGGCCAGTGGCATCCGTCGGCTCGACCAGTACCGCAAGCCGAATCAACTGATCGTCAACACCAGCCCGGCCTTTGCCCGCCACTGGCTGGTGCCGCGCCTGGCCAGCTTCCGCCGGCTGCATCCCGATGCCGACCTTTGGCTGCTGACCAGTGAGGAAGCCCCGGACATGACCACGCAGACGCTTGACGTGGCGGTACGTGATGACCTCGACTCGCAGGCGCAGTGCCAGCATCGCGTGCTGCTGCAGGACCGTCTCTATCCCGCTTGCCACCCCAGGCTGCTGGCCACGCCCGTGCACGAGCGCCTGACCCTGCATGGGGAACGCGAAATGGACTGGAGCCAGTGGCAGGTACAGGGCGGTGCCGATGTCGGCCAGCGCCGCGAGGGCATGAATTTCTCCGAGCCCGGGCAACTGCTGGATGCCGCATGCCAAGGGTTGGGCATCGCGCTGGTCAGCGAACTGCTGAGCGCGCGTGCGTGCGATCAAGGCCTGCTGCAAGCCCTGGATGATGCACGCGTGCGCGGCCCGCGCTGGAGCTGGCTGGTGCATGAGGACAGCGCGGCCGATCCGCTGGTGATCAGTTTCTGCGAGTGGCTGCTGGCGAGCCTGCCCGCGGGAGCTACTTCTGCTGCAACGCGCGCTTGACCGCCGCTTCGGCCAGCGGCGCCATCACCGCATAGCCCTTCGCCGTGGGATGCACGCCGTCGACGGCCAACTGCGGATCCAGCCCACCGGCGGCATTGGCCATCGGCGTGTAGTAGTCCAGATAGACCAGTTGCTGCACATCGGCATAGCGCTTCAACGCCGTGTTCAATGCACGCACCTTGGGCGCAGGTGCCGTGCCCGGCAGCCACGGGTAATCGCTGACCGGCAGCACCGATGCCAGCACCACACGGATGCCGTGTGCACGGGCGAGGTCCACTATCGCGTGCAGGTTGTCTTCGATCATCGCCTGCGTGGACGGGCCGGTGTTGCCGGCGATGTCGTTGGTGCCGGCCAGGATCACCACCACCTGTGGCTTCAGTGCCAGCACGTCCTGCGGGAAACGCACCAGCATCTGCGCCGTGGTCTGGCCACTGATACCGCGGTTGAGCCAGCCCTTGCCCGGGAAGAAACCGGCACTGCCTTCCCTGCCCCAGCCTTCGGTGATCGAGTCGCCGAAGAAGACCACGCGTGGCTGACCCGGCACCGCCGCAGGCAGTCGAGCGTTGGCGTCACGATAGCGTTGCAGCTCCGGCCAATCGGCCAGGCGTTGCTGCATGAAACGAACCTCGTCGGGGCGCAGCTGGTCGATGGGCGTCTGCAGCAGCGGATTGACTGCGACGGCTTCGGCGGCGCCCAGCGGAGAAGCCATCGCGAGGCCCAGCGTCACGACGGTGGCAGTGGCAAGCTCAACAGGTCCACGCATGCGGATACTCCTGAAATCATCTTCCGCAGTCTAACGCCATGCCCTGTGCTCAGCGCACAACCGTACGCGCCGCCACTCCCGTGACTTTCGCCGGCATCCACATGCCTGGCGTCCAACCACTGGCGGCGAGGATCGCCTTCGGATTGTCCTGCTGGATCAGCGCACGCACCGCATCGCGCTTGTCCTTGGCCTGCAGGTAATAGGCCTTGGCGATGCGGTAGCCGACCCAGTAGCCGAGGTCATAGGGTTCCTGTGAACCGGGCTTGTAGTTGTACAGCCACGGCGACAGGTCGGTGCTGTCCACATCCAGCGCAAAGGCGCTTTCGATATGGACCTCCCGGCCGTGCGTCCAGGTGGCGTGGCGACCGTTGCCGACGTTGCCGGAAATCAGCTCGGCGATGAACTCAGCGATGCCTTCGCCCAGTGAAACACGCAGCACCGTTGCACGCGGGTCGCCCGGCTCGAAGTCGGTCAGGCCGGTCTGCTGGATGTGCACGTACTCGTGCGCGATCACGTGCACGAAGCGGTCCTGCACATTGGGATTCATGAAATCCGCTGCGCACAGCGCTTCCAGGCCGATGATCACCCCGCTTTTCGAGGTCAACCCGACCGGACGGCCACGGCCGACCGCGATGGTCACCGGCGGAAACGTGGCCTGCGGATAAATAGCCTGCAGGTTACTAAACACCTGCACCAGGCGCTGCTTCACCGCCGGCAGCTCCGCAAGGCAACTGCGGCCCTTTGCATACACCTCGGGCTGGCTGGCAATGGCCTCGGCAATACGCTCGGGCGTGACCCGGCGTGCCTTCGCCAGTTCACCCAGGCCCGTACTGCCTTCGGCCAGGTAACCGGCCAGCTGGGCGACGCTGGGCTTGCCGCCGGTGCTGTCGTAGAGCGCGTAGAAGCGACTGGCATCGGTGGTGAGGATCTGCGGCCCCGGCGGGATACCCGCCGACGCCACGCCGACCGCCCCGGTACAGGCCAGGGCAAGCAGGCAACGCAGGAAACTGGACATCGCTCCGTCCTTGGTGGAGTGCATGCGAAGCGCGCAATCTACCACTCCGCCCCGGCCACCGCAGCGGGTACATGCGGCCCCTTCGGGGCTGTGCCAGACTCACTCTGGCACCGGCCATGGATGATGGAGCACCGTACGATGATGATCGTTCCCGCGTACTGGGCTGAAGCCCGCCTGCAGTCCCGCTTTCGTGGCCGGCCGGTGGTGGTGCGCCGCTTCGGCTGGTCCGACGAAGGCCCTGCCCAAGCCCAGGCCCACGCCGACGCACGTGCCCATGAAGCCCTCAACGCCATCATCGCCGGGCAGGTACTGCCGCGCCGCGAAGTGCGCAGCAACTACGGTGTGGAGGGCGTGCCGATCCGCGAGCAGATCGTGCAGCGTGACGGCGATGTCATCATCACCCGCAACAGCTATGGCGCGCTGTGCCTCAACAGCCCCGACGTGCTGTTCGCCGATATCGACCATGCGCAGCCACCAGCCGGGTGCGTGATACCGGCCATCGTCGCTGCGGTCGTACTGCTTGCCGGTGCCATCATCGGCACCCTGCTCTGGCATTGGCTGGTGGGCCTGGTACTGGGCGTGGCGGCAGTGCTGCTGGTCAACACGGCCCTGCTGATGCGGCGGAAGCAGCGCCTGGCCGCGGCCGGCGGTGCTGAAGGGCTTGCGTTGAAGCGCGTGGACACTTTCAGTGAACAGCATCCTGATTGGCATCTTCGCGCCTACCGCACCCCGGCGGGGCTGCGCGTGCTGGTGATGCATGCCACGTTCTCACCCGAGGACGAGCTGCCGCAGGACTTCTTCAAGGCGCTGGGCACCGATCCGTTGTATGCGCGCATGTGCCGGCTGCAACATTGCTTCCGTGCCCGGCTGACCCCCAAACCCTGGCGTGTTGGCCTGCGATATCGCATCCGCCCGCCAGCGGCGGCATGGTCGGCCGAGCAGGCCAGCAATCCGGATCGCCTGGCCTGGATTGCCGACTACGAAAAGAAGAGCGCTGGCTTTGCCGCCTGTACCTACCTTCGCAGCTTTGGCGACACCACCCGTGTGCATGCCAAGGCCGAGCATGTGCGCGAGCTGCACGACCGGCTGTCGCACGCGCAGGACCGCCTGCCGCTGGCGTGAAGGTGGAGGCTCAGTCAGCACCCTGCACGAACGGCTGCCCTGCCAGGGTAGTGCCCAGCCGCACCGCGACCTGCTGCCCGCCCTTTTCGAAGGTTGTCGTGCAGCGGGTTCCCCCCTTCTGGCATCCGACTTCCGGAAAGCCCTCGAGCGACTCAGGCGTGCCCTGTACCGGGCGCGCCTGCCACCCTGCCGCATCCAGCAGGCGCTTGGCCTTGGCATAGGGCATGCCGGCAACGATGCCAAGCTGCGCCAGTTCCGACGGGAGTGACTGGGCATGCAGGCTCGGCGTCATCCCCAGCGCCAACACTGCGGCAACAAGTTTGGACTTCATTGGTGAAACCCATGGCGGACAGCAACAGACCTGCAGCGTATCGCAGCTTCCGCGCGCCATGGCTGCGGCATCACACACGGTTACGTAATCGCAACAGCACATGACACGGGGTCACCCTGCGGATCAATCAGGTGCTGTTGAGAACCGCGACCGGCGCCTCGCGCGCCGCCCGACGTGCCGGCACCCAGGCGGCAAGCTGTCCCAGCGCGAACATCAGCCCGACCCCCAGCGCGAGAAAGCCAGGATCGATGCGGGGTATCTCGTAGTAGCGCGCAACCCAGATATTCAATGCCAATGCCAGCGCGCTCCCAGCCAGTGCACCGACGAGTGTCAGCATCAGGTTCTCGATCATGAAGAAGCTGACCACATCACGCCTGCGCGCACCCAATGCCCGTCGTATCCCGATCTGGGGATAGCGCTTGCGGACCCAGAAGCTGGCCAACCCGTAAACGCCAGTACCGGTCACGATCAGCAGCGAGACGCCAGCGCACAGGAAAATGATCGCCATGGTGCGGTCACGCCGGAAGTACTCGGCCCGCAGCTCGCTGAAGCGCTGGACGCGAGACAGCATGCGATTGGCTTCGCGCCCGGCCAACGCGTTGCTGGCAGAGTCGAGCACGGTGGGAAGTACGCCCGGCTCGCTACGCACCGCATACATCACCCGGGTGCCATCAGGAATCAACGGCAGCAGCAGGCTCATGTCGTTGTCTCCATCGGTCCGCAGCACCGGCCTGGACAGGGTCTCGACGACCCCGACGATGCGCAGTGGATGGATGCCGTCCGTATACAGATCCCGCCCGACCGCACTGGCCGAGCCGAACAGGTGACGTGCGAGCGCGGCGGAGACGATGGCTTCACTGGCTTTGTAGAGGCCGGCGTAGTCCTGCGCGGACTCGGTCTGCACGAATGATGCGGCGGAGAAATCACGGCCTGCGACAAGGCGCATGCCCAGCGCTTCCACCGCACCGGCAGACATGCCATAGACTGCGGGCTCGGCCTCTACGATGCCGGACGTGTCCTGGCCCTGCACCGGGGCATTGGTGAAGCCGACGGTCCAGTTGTGCTGGCTCAACGGCAGTGACTCGGCCGCCACCACGGCCTTCACCCCGGCCACGTTGCGCAATGCCTGCATGTCTGCCTTGACCGCGGCGGCTGGATTGGCCGCCGCGCTGCCGACGAACTCGGTTTCGATGATGCCAAGCCCCTGCTCCTGCAGGCCGGTGTCGTAGGCGAGCGTCTCCACGCGCTGCGCAAGCAGGAAGGCGATATTGGTGACGCAGGCGGTGGCGATGATCACCTGCAGCAGCAGGATGCCGGCCACCAGCCGGTTCTTCTTCATCGCACGGGCAATCAACGGAATCTGTGAAACGCTCATTCAGCGGCCTTGATCTGCATGGCGACACGGGTGGAGGCCGCGCGCAGCGCGGGCAGGACGGCGGCGAACAGGCTGGCGATGCATGCCAGCACGGGCGTGGCGATCACCATCGCCGGGTCGATGACAGCGAGGCTGGCATAGTCTTCCGGCTGCATCCGCACCAGGAACAGCCCGGCCTGCGCGACCAGCAGGCCCACCCCTCCTCCCAGCAACCCGATCATCAGCGCTTCGGTGCACAACTGCAGGATGATGTCCCTGCGGCGGGCCCCCAGCGCACGGCGGACCGCGATCTCGTGCGTCCGGCGGACAAAACGGGCGAAGATCAGCGCTCCCATGTTGACCAGGCAGACGACCAGGAAGGCCAGGCACAACGCCAGCTGCAGCCGTACTTCGTCCGGAATGATCCGGCGCTGGACCAGATAGCTGCGCAGGCCGTCCAGGTGCGGGGGCGTCTGCCGGTCGAAGCGCCCACGTGCGTGCTGGTCCTGTACGTAGCGTTGCAGGAAGTGCAGGTACGCCTGCTGGCCGGCCTGATCCGGGATCTCGGCCCAGAGCTGGACCCACGCCGTGCTCGCGTCGACCATGCGGTTCGCCGGCGTGCTGCCTGACCAGCCGTACATGCTGTTGGCAACCCGAAGCTGAAGTTCTACCGCGGTCTGCAGCGGAATGAAGACATCGTCGCGTCCCTTGAAGGGTTCTTGCTGCAGGTCGGTATGGAAGCGCGGCAGCGGCATCCAGTCAGCGATCACTCCGACCACTCTGAAGGGCTGGCCATCCAGCTGCAGGGTCCGCCCGACCAGGGAACGTCCATGACCGAGCCGCTGCGCCAGCGTGTGACTGACCACCACGACCCGGGAGCGCTGCAGATCATCGTCCGCAGACCACCAGCTCCCCTGCAGCACCTCCATGCCGAACATCGCCGCTGCGTCCGCATTGGTGTACTGGCCATCAACGAAGAAGGCCGTCGATGCGCCCGGCTGCGGATCCACCAGCAGCCGGCCCGCAGCCAGTACGGCCTGCCGATGCGCAGGTGCATTGCGCAGCAGTTCGCGGGCATCGGGCCAGGTCATGGCCACCCGCGGATCCAGCCCCCCCTTGAGCTGGTACCCGGCCGGCAGCGGATCCAGGAAGGGGTGGAACAGCTGACCGCTGCGCCCGGGCAGCGGGTCCCAGGACATGGCGCGGACGACAGTGAGCATGGTCACGCTGGCACCGATGCCCAGCCCCAACGCCAGCACCAGAGCCAGCGTCATGCCTTTGGTCTCCAGCAAGCGGGTTCGCGCCAGCCCCAGGTAATACGTCAGCATCATCATCCTCGGCGCCTCAATGGAAGAACTCGGCGGCGGTCGGAACGACATCCACCGGCTCGATGCTCAACCACGCAGTGCTGTTCTGCGCACGTGCCCGCGCCTCGATGAGGTGCATCAGGCGGAACCGCGAGCGCTGCACCCGATCAATCGCCGCAGCGGTCTCCTGCGGCGCCCAGCAGCGCGCCAGCCCCAACGGGATCTTGTTGCCGTTGAGATCGTCGACGATCCGCTCCAGCGTCAGGTAACTCAGGCGCTGGGTCGAGGCGCTGTCGATGAATACCGATGCGGTGGGTGACAGGCGGGGCAGGAAGTGGCCCAGAAGGGCCTGGATGCTGTCCGGCGAATGATTGAAGTCCGAGAACAGCATGTCGATGCCGCCGTGCAGAGCGGGAGTAGCCGCGATGGCGGCGAAGTCGATGTCCTCGACGTGCAC
This sequence comes from Stenotrophomonas sp. 85239_Sma, assembly GCF_056481725.1. NCBI lineage: Bacteria > Pseudomonadati > Pseudomonadota > Gammaproteobacteria > Lysobacterales > Lysobacteraceae > Stenotrophomonas > Stenotrophomonas sp. 85239_Sma. The sequence continues at coordinate 2,879,592 of NZ_CM151163.1, forward strand.
GTGGGCGAAGTCGGCCACGCCCGCCCAGGTCAGCAGCGCGTGCAGGAACGAAGGATAGTCCTGCCCCGGTTCGACGATCGTGCGCAACGGCCCCTGCAGCTCGGCCAGGAAACGCCGTGCGGGATCGCTGGCAAAGTGTGATCCATTGTCATAGCTGTGCAGGGCACCGGTCTGGTTCTCTTTCAGTGCTGCGGCGATCCAGGCAGTGGATACGCCGAACCCCGTACCAAGTTCGACCACTCTCTGTGGACGTGCACGCTTGACCAGGCTGTACAGCAGCACGCAGAGATCCTCGCTGCCGTACAGCCAGCCCATGCGCTCGCGGATCTCGGCCAGGCGCTCAATGTACGAGTGCATGTCGGGCATCGTTGCTCCCACAGCTGGAATCATCAGCGGCCAACCATTTGTCCAGCATGTCCACCATTGCGGGTTCCTCCGCCACTGAAAGCAGATAGGGCGAGAATGCGTGGAAGCGCAGCTGCCCGCCCTCGGCGAAGAGCAGCAGCTCTCCGGTTTCAGAACGGAAGGCACGACGCGCGGCCTGGTTGATGGCGCGCACCCGCTCGAGATCGAACGGCACCGTTTCGCCCCTGGGGAAGTGGACGCCATGCGCCGATTCACCGCAGAAGTACGCCACCAGCGGTACACCTTGTGGCCGCGAAACGAAGAACTGGTGACGCCGTTTCTCTTCCGGCAGCAGGTTGCGCTCCTGCTTCCAGTCGAACAGCGACCATACCGACTTCTGCAGAGGATCAACCAGACCGCGCAGGTCCGGCGCCTCATAACCGATCGAATAGACGAAGTCGGGCGTCTGGATATCGGCAAGTACCCGCTTGAGCTCGAACCACTGTACGTTCAGCGGCATCAGTGTGCGCGAGACGCCACGCACGCCGGTGTCGTGGCAGACGCTGGCCGCGGAATCGAGCAAGGACTGCAGCCGGATGTGCAGCCAGCGAGCGTCGATTCCGCTGTCCCTCAGGAATCCGTCCATGTGGGTGTTGGCCAGCGAGAACACCCGGTTGACCACCCTAGCACCGATGAACCGCTCGCGCATTTCCGCGCTGGGCTCGAAATCCAGAACTGCAGGCCAGCTGCCGGCACGCACCCGTGGCAACAGGTCATCAAGGTGCAGCAAATCGGCCCCGGACCGCGCCGCCCGGCGCGCGACCGGATCAGCGTGATCGGTGTACAACACGATGGTCCTGGCCTTCATTGCTGCCTCCCATAGCCATATTCCCGCTTCATGTCCGCCTGCATCTCGTCCATCATCGTCCCGATGTCGGCATTCAGTGGCTGGGTACTCATCAGCCGGCTGCTGAGATCCTGCTCGATGAGGAATCCGGCAGCACACACCGCAAGGCGACGGTGCACGTGCGCACGGGCAGCGGCATCGATGTTGTCGGCCACCGCAAGATGGCTCTTCAGCAACCGATGGCAGATGTAGTACACGAAGACCGCGTGGATGTACGAGGAGTTGGGGATCGGATTGCCCGACCACGGCGACACCACCCGGTGCTGATAGTCGTTGGCGACAAAGAAGCCATTGGCCAACTCCCACGCTGCAAGGAAATTATGGGTGCTCTCGTGCATGATGCTCTCCATGCAGGCCTCCACGCTCAGCTCGGGGTGGTGGATATTGAGCAGGCGCAGGGAACCGGGCTGGCGCGGTACATGCTCCGACCCGAAACGGCGCGCGACATCGGGTATTGATTCCTCGGATTTCCGGACAACGATGCGGCGGACGAAGTTGCGGATCACCAGGCCATACAGCGGTTCGGCGCGATCAATGCCTGCCAGCGCGCGCGACAGCTTGTCGAGCACGGCCGTCTGTTCCGCCTCATCCAACGCAAGGCACGGCTGGCTGAGCACGCCGGAACGCGGTTCATGGTGCCTGGCGACCTTGCTGTGCAGGTCGACGGCAACGCAATCACCCAGCATCGGAGGCGCATCCAGGATCCAGCGCCCCTGCTCGTCCTTGCGGGCGAACTGATCACCCACCGGGCTGTCGACCACCCAGTCGCGGCTCTCAAGCAGGTAGCGCGAGGGGGTGCCTGTGGCCAGGTCCAGCAACGCCTTTTCCCTCTGTACCAGATCGTGGATGGCAGACAGATTGCGTGCGGTTTCGGCATCCCATGCCATTGCGTCGGCGCCGGCTTCCGGCCGTTGCTTGCGAGCGGCGTCAAGCGCCATGTAGTTCTCGCAGAACTCGGAGCTCAGCAGCACACGCGCCTGGCGGTCGGCCGGCAGCGTTTCATAGATTGCATGGATCGAGCGAGCGATGACGCCATGCTCGGCATTCCCCAGTGCTTCCTGCAGGCGCGTCCGCATGCGTCGCAGGCGGGCCCACATGATGCCTTCCATCACGGCATCCATCTGGGCACTTGTGCGGGTGATCTCCATCAAGCACGCCGGGCGTGCCACATCGGCTTCCAACGGTTTCAGCTGCGCATTCATCGTTGCTCTCCCTGCATCCCGCATCAAAGAGTTGCGGGGGACACGGCCCCCCGCAGGCCGCCAGGTCAGACGTTGAAGCGCGTGGCTTCCACGTTCAACTCCGGCTCCTTGACGATATCGTGATGATGGTGCGAACCAATCGAATCGTCGTGGTGGCCGGTGGCCAGCGCTTCCAGGTTGTTGGCACGCGCGTTGGCCTGGAACTCGGCCATGGCCAGGTCATCCAGGCTCACGATGGCCGTGGCCTGGTCCAGGACACTGGATGCCACCGGAGCCTCGCTTGCCATCACGGCACCGGCTGAAGCGCTTCCGATCACCAGCAGCGTCAGGGCCGACAGCGCCTTGGGCATGTTGCGGTTGTCCTTCATGATGTTGCTCCGTTTGACTGACTCAGACGTCGAAACGTGCGTCGGAAAGGCCCTGGGCCTGCTCCTCGGGCACGGCATCGTGATGGTGGTGGGAACCGATGGAATCGGAGTGATGGCCCCCGGCGAGCGCGATGGCCTGCAGTTCGACGAACTCGGACATGCGCAGCGCGTCCAGGTCGGCATTGATCGAGGTGGCCGACTGCAGTCCCTGCTCCGCCGGTGCCGGGAGTGCCGCAGCACCTGCGGTGCCGGCAGCGCCGGCAATGATCAGGGTGAGCGAGGAAAGTGCGGTGGTTTTGATGCGATTGCTCATAACTAACCTTTCTCCAGAATGATGGACTTTCAGGCAACTACGAGTCGCGCTCCGTCCGTCGTGCACGAACGTCGGACCGCGATCGATTAATGCCAGTGTCGGAGAAGGGGAGCAAACACTCTGCTGTGCGCTGCACAGCACCGAGGAAATTGCGGGCTCACCGATGGGCGTGACCGCCTGGCAGCACGAGGCTGCCGGTGCAGGATCAAAGATAGGTTTCTGCGTTTTCCATCAGCGCGACAACGCTGGCAAGAAACGATACCGGCAGGTGCTTGGAGAGCTCGATCATCTTCTCTTCCAGCCTTGCCCTGGAGCCGCGCACCACGGGCTCGGCGGAAGGGGTTTCGCCCTGGGCCAGCCAGGCCAGCGTGACGCCAAGGGCATCGCTCATCTTATGCAGGTGATCGAGCGTCGGCGTGAATCCCTCCTCGCGCTCCCAATGCGCGACGGTGGCGCGGTTCACGCCCAGGCGGCGTGCCATGTCGGTCTGCGACAAACCGCAGTTGGTACGGGCCAACTTGATTCGTGAAGAGATCGTGCTGACATCCATCGGCTGGCCAAGCTCCCTGATCTGCCCATGTAGTCCAGGGACGGGCAGGAACGCCGAGTGTCAGACATGATCCGGAGCGAGTCAACGCAGTTGCGTCGCCTCCCGTGAATCCATCTGTGCGCCGCCTGTTCAGCGACTGCGCTGGCGCTCGATTTCCGCGTGGAGTTCCTGCAGTTGCGCAAGATACTGCTGGAAAACACCCAGGTCCGCCTCGACCAGGCGTGGCCAGTCGGGCTTCGCATTCAGCAACTGCTCGACCTGCTGTTGCGGTGCGCGGTCGAACCCCTCACCCAGGACCGCCAGGTAGCGCTGCCTGAAGCCCTCCGGATCCTGCTGGTCCTGTACAAAGAGCTGCACCGCGATCAGTCCGGCATACAGATAATTGGCCAGATAGAGCGGATCTTCGTACATGAGCCGTTTCGATATCCAGGTATTGCGCAGCTCGGGACGTTGCTCCCATGCCCCCCCATACCGGCCCAGAACCTTCATCGTCAGGGCGTCAAGCGCATCCGCATTGCCGACCCCATCGGCCACCACTTCCCGGTAGATGGACTGTTCCAGATCGGCCTCTTCCGAGGAAATGAACAGCTGCAGGATGATGTCATCGAGCAACGATTTCAGGTAATACGCCCTGGCCCGTGGATCACTCGCCTGCCGATAGAGCTGATCGCGGAACTTCAGTTCGTTGTAGATGGCAAACGACTCGGTCAACCACTTGTTGCCGTTGCGCTGGAATGATGATGCGCCGCCGCGCTGCATCCACTGGCCGTGCATGGCATGACCGGCTTCGTGGGCGATCTGGACGTCCCCTTCGAGGTCTCCCTGGCGATGGCCAACGAACAGCAGCGAAGGCATCCCCGGGGCACTGATCGAAAACGCATCCATCGCGCGCCGCCCTGCCGATCCGCCCAGATCCATGCGCCCGCCTGAAGGATCAAGCAACGCTCGCAGTCCTGTCACGTAATCCGGCCCCAGCACCTGCATTGATGCAGCCGCAGCATCCCGCAACTGCGTCAGGTCAAGCGGCGGAGGGATATAGCCGGCATCAGGCAGGTCCATGTCCCAGATCTGTGGAGAGGCCAGGCCCATGCGCTCAAGATGGGCCAACTGCATCTGCTGATAGTTCCGCCGCAGCGGCGCGTGGCGCGCTACCGCCGCCAGTGTCGCGTCGACGGCGGCCTGGTCCAGGCCCATGTGCCGGTAACTGCGGCCAGGTGCAGTTCCATCACCTTGCAGTTCCGATGCACGCTCATTGAGGCGCACCAGACCCAGCAGCACCGTTGCCATTTCGCCGCGCCGCGACGCCATCCCCTGCCAGTAGGCACGCCATGCCGCCTCGCGCAGCGGACGGTCCGGCAGGCGGGAAAGGGTACGCGCGTCGGTCCGGCTGTCGAGCGTCCGGCCTTCATGCTCGAAGCGCGCAAAGGACGCCGATTGCAGCAGCTGCCGGTGCAGGCGCCCGAAGCTGTCCAGCGCTGGGTCGGCCAGCGCGTCGACCGCATCAACCAGCGCTGCATTGGCCGGTTGCACGTCCTCCCGCAACGCCCGTTCACGCAGGTCGGCATGCGGCGCGATCCAGGCAGCGTGCGCAGGGGCATCACGCAATGCCTGCTTGGCAATCGCCGCGATACGTCCACACAGGCTGGCCACTTCGCCCTGGGTGTTGGCCAGCCGCGCATCATCGGCATTGCGCGCTGCCTGCAGATGCAGGTAACCATGGTGCCGGAGACACTCGCCATACAGATGCTCGGCCTGCTGGAAACGCGCTTCTGCTGGCGCATGCAGGGCCTTGAGGGCATCGGTCCTGCGCTCGAGGTTCTGCCATGCCGCACGTTCAGCGGTGGCGCTGCCAAAGTAGCTGCGGTCATCCGCCCGCAGGGCCTGCGCGTCCACTCCGTGTGTCATCCCGGCCAGCAGCGTGGCGATGATGAAAGTGATGGCGCGCATCCCGTTGCGATGCATCGATGTCTCCTGGACAGTTCCCGTGCGCAGCTTAGCAGCCCCGGCCCCGCCGCTGCCGCATCATGGACCGCCACGCAATGCAGGCCGGGCGGAACAGGCAACCTGCCAGCGACAGGAGCATCACCAGCGCCCTCTGCGCGCGGCCGTTCATGACGATCCATCGCTGCCCATTCCGCATGCCGTTCCTGGATGCTGCCTCTCTGTCAATGCGCGACGAATTCGTCGCGCACGGTTCCCCTCTTCCGATGCAGCAAGGCCGCCCAGAGGCGGCCTTGCCGTTCGTCACCTGGCGTTCTTCACGTAGGTGTCGAACCAGTTCAGCATTTCCGACACCAGCTGCTCGTTCGATTCCAGCGCGGTGTACCAGTGCGGTTCGTTCGGCAGCATCACCAGGCGGGTGGTACCGCCATTGCCGCGGATCGCCTGGTACAACTTTCGCGACTGGAACGGCTCGGTGCCCGGGTTGGCGTCATCCTCGCCGTGGACCAGCAGCAGCGGCAGCTTGATCTTGTCGGCATAGAAGAACGGCGAGGCCTTCAGGTACACATCCTGCGCCTGCCACACCGAGCGACGCTCGTTCTGGAAGCCGAACGGAGTGAAGGTCTTGTTGTAGGAACCGCTGGTAGCTACGCCAGCCTTGAACAGGTTGGTGTGCGCGATCAGGTTGGCGGTCATCAGGCCGCCGTGGCTGTGGCCGGTCACGCCGATGCGGTTGCGGTCGACCACGCCCATGTCCACGGCCTTGTCCACCGCCGCCTTGGCGTCGGCTTCCAGCTGCTCCAGGTAGGTGTCGTAGGCGTTCTTCGGGTCGCCCACGATCGGGAACGAAGCGTTGTCGATGATCGCGTAGCCGGCCAGCAGCATCAGACGGTACGGCTGCAGGCGGGTGAAGGTCTGCTGCGAGCCGGACACCTGGCCGGCCTGCGCGGCGTTGGCGAAGTCGGCCGGGTACGCGTACAGGATCGCCGGCACGCGCTGCCCTTCCTTGTAGCCCGGCGGCGTGTACAGGGTGAACGACAGGTCCACGCCGTCGGCACGCTTGTAGGTCACCAGCTGCTTCTTGATCTGGCGTACCTCCGGGGTCGGGTCGGCCAACCTGGTCAGCGCGGTCGCGATGGAAGCGAACTCCGCCTCGCCGGCCTTCGCATCGGCCACCGCCTCACCCTGCTGGCGGATGAAGGCGTTCGGCGGATCGATCACCGACTGGTGCCAGGTCAGGTAGCGGCCCGGCGTGCTGCTGAAACCGAGGAACTGTTCGTAGGCATCAGCACTGCTGCGGAACAGGCGCTCGCTCTTCAGCGTGCCCAGGTCCAAGCGATCAAGGAACGGACGGTCGCCCTGCGGCGAGGCACCACGGCCGCTGAGGAACACGTGGTTGCCGTCCTGGCGCACGACCTGCGCGCCATTCGCCAGGCGGGTAAAGACCAGGTTGCCGGGGTTGCCGTACAGCTCATCGCTGGACATGTCCCACAGCAGGCGGCCTTCCTTCTTCGGCTGGTCCACGTCGACGATGCGGGTCTGCATCCAGTGGCGGTTCTCGTCGTTCTCGTACTGGAAGGCCACGGCCGGATCGGCGGTCCACGCGAAGCCTTCAAAACGCTGCACGGTACGGGTGATTTCGGTCGGCTTGCCGGTGAACGGGGCCTTCAGCATCAGCACGCGATCGCGATGGGGCACGTTGACCTTCCAGTCGCCCTTGTCCAGCGCTTCGGCATAGACCAGGGTGGCCGGATCGGTGGCACGCCAGTCGAAACCGCGCGGGCCTTCCGGTACGCCGTGCACCGGCACGCGGTCGGCCAGCGGCAGGCTGGCGATCGGCGTGCTGCGGCCATTGCTGATGTCCAGCACCGCCACATCATTGGCGAAGCGCTGGTAGGTCACCGCATGCGAGTACGGTGCCTTGATCGACTCGGTCAGCACATGCACGCCATCGGGCGCTGCGCTGACCTCGTTGAACAGCGCCGGCTGCCCCACCGGGCGCACGCTGCCCGCGGCAGTGTCGACCACAGCCAGCTGCGAGGCACCATAGTAGGCGAACAGCTTTTCGTCATGCACGCTGGTCAGCGTATCGCGGGCCTCATAGGTGCTGCTTTCGCCACTGCTGCCCAGCGACTCCTGCGCGTCCGGACCGGTCGGCACGCCCCCATTGGACGGCGCCGGGCCCTGATTGGCCGGTACCAGCTTCACCAGCAGGTTCTGGCTTCCACCCAGCCACTGCACGGTGTTGCCGAAGATCGGGTTCAGCTGCACGTTCGGCACCTGCTTCACCTGGCCGGTGGCAGCATTGCCCACCCACAGCTGCACGCTCGTATCGACCGCGTTCTGGAAGGCGAAGTGACTGCCATCGGCCGACCACAGCGCCCCGGTCGCGCAGCCCTGCGGCAGGTCCACCTTGGTTTCCTTGCCGCTGCCGATGTCGACCAGGGTGAAGTCGGCCACGCAGGCCGGAATGCCGTAGCCGCCGGGAGTGTCATGGCGACTGCGGTTCTTCGGCTCCAGGCGCACGCCGGCCAGTTTCAGGTACGGCTGGGCGACGCGGCTGATCGACGGATAGGTCTGCGCGGTAGTCAGCAGCAGGCGTTGGCCACCCGGCGCCACGTTCGGTACCGGCGGCGGCGGTGCCTTCAGCACCTTGAGCAGGTGTTCCGGCGGCTTCGCGTAATCAGCGAAGGCCGGGCCGGCGGCCAGCAGGCCGACGGTGGCAACGGCAACAGCCGCCGCCAGAGAGGTTCGACGGATCAGCATCCTTATCCCCTGGGTGTGAATGGATGCCCGGACTCGGGCATGGCCCCGAATCTAGCACCGCAGGGGGTGAGGAGAATGGGCCGGAAGGGCTAGTGGCCGGATGGGGCAAAGTGGAGTGCGGGCGGCCATCGCCAGGCATGGCCTGGCACTACTGCCGGGCGTGCAGGTCCCAGGTGGCCAGATAGTCCGGGTCGACCACGATCATGCCGCTGTTGCGCATGCGGTACTCACCGGGCTCGGCCGGCAGGTACTGATCGAGCATCGGCGGCAGGTAGCGCTCGTGGCCATCATTCTCGTCGGCCAGCACCACGCCCTCAACGGCACTGATGCGCAGCACCGTGCCGGCGTACTGCTCGAGTCCCTGCACCTGGCCGTCACCGCCATAGCGCGTTACGCCGACCAGCACCACCTTGCCGATCATTTCCTCGACCTTGGCATCGTCCAGGGGCGGCAGCATGGGAGTGAGTTCGTCGCTCATCGGTACACCTCCAAAGCCTGCAGGATCATCGTGGACAAGGCACCTTCCGCGCGGCAGTCATCGGCGGCATCGCAAGGGGCGCATTGAAAGCAGGTATCCAGCGGAATCGCAGCGCCGGCAATCCATGCCGGCTCCGCCATGATGGGTGAGGCAGGTCGTGCGTTGGGCGGCCATCCCTGCCGGCATTATGACCGTATCAGGCCAGGCTCAACTCCACGCGGTGCATGGCGTGCAGGATGATGCGTGACAGCTGCGCTCTAGCGGCATGACAGCCTCCCGTTGAAGGTTACACGCGGGTGGAATGCTCCATTGAAGGCGATGCTGCCACCGGCAACGGAAGGGCGAAGTGAAGACCAAGCCCCAATTCGTCTTTCCTGTCGATTTCGCATGGATCAGGTGCACTTGACCTTCGCTTCATCCGGCTCAGCCACCAGACAGAGGGTGCGGGCGCGGCGCAGGACATCTTCGTGGTGAAGAGCGCGCAGGAGAAGCCGTCCTCGCTGCGCGCGCCCTCGCCCACCGCAGCGGCCCGTGCAGGACGGCCAGACAATCGCCGGGGTCAACCAGTGCACCGCCGCGGCGTTGCCGGGCGCGCCCCCCAGCACCACGCTAGAATGCGCCATGCGCACCGTACACGCCCTCCGCTACATCACCCCCTTACGGGAGGGGGGCTCCCTGCCGGCTGTGGTCGAGACCGACGACGACGGCATGGCCGTGCTGAAGTTCCGTGGCGCCGGGCAAGGCCCGAAGGCGCTGATCGCCGAGCTGGTCGCCGGTGAGATGGCGCGCACGCTGGGCCTGCCGATTCCGGAAATCCTGTTCGTGGAACTGGACCGCGAGTTCGCCCGCACCGAGCCCGACCCGGAGATCCAGGAGCTGATCCGCGCCAGCGAGGGCCTGAACCTGGGCCTGGACTACCTGCCCGGCGCGATCAATTACGACCCGGCGGCGATGCCGGTGGATGCCGAGCTGGCCTCGCGCATCGTCTGGTTCGATGCGTTCACCAGCAATGTCGACCGCACCACCCGCAACCCCAACCTGATGGTGTGGCACCGCAAGCTGTACCTGATCGACCACGGTGCGGCCATGTACTTCCATCACGACTGGGCCAATGCCGGCGACGCCTGCGAAAAGCCCTTCGTACTGATCCGCGACCACGTGCTTCTGTCGTTCGCCAACCGCATCGCCGAAGTGGATGCCGAGCTGGCCGCGCGCCTCACCGATGCCGAGATCGAGCGCATCGTCGGCCTGGTGCCGGACAGCTGGCTGGTCAACGAGCCGGCATTCGACAGCCCGCAGGCCTACCGCCAAGGCTACATCGACTATCTCAAGCATCGCCTGGAAGTGCGTGCGGTGTTCGTGCAGGAGGCCCTCCGTGCCCACGCTGCACACGTATGACTACGCGGTCATCCGCGTGGTACCGCGGGTGGAACGGGAGGAATTCATCAACGTCGGGGTGATCGTCTCCTGTCCTGGAGCGCGTCATCTGGAGGCGGCCATCGAGATCGATCCTGCGCGCCTGCACGCGTTTGCCCCGGCGCTTGACCAGGGGGCATTGCAGCCGTGGCTGGATGCGATCGTGGCGATCTGCCGCGGCGATGCTGGCGCTGGGCCGATCGCGCAGCTGCCCGCACGCGCACGGTTCCACTTCCTCACCGCCAAGCGCAGTTCGATCGTGCAGATGTCGAGCACGCATGTGGGCCGCACGGCCGATCCGGCGGGTGTGGTGGAACACTTGATGACGAAGATGGTGCGGGTGCCGGAATGACCGGCACCTGCCGCGGTCACAGTGGCACTCTACGCGCGATGTAGTTGACCACGTTGCCGATCGCATCCGGATCGACATTGGCCAGCCCAACGATCACATAGCCCTGTGCGGGCAGCACCACGATGGCGCTGTTGGAGCCGGGCGCACCGCCTTCGTGGCCATACTGGTGTTCCCTGCCCTCGCCCTGCACCACGAAGCCGAATCCATACCAGCCCTTGTGGTTCTGCGCCGTGATGGCCTGCTGCAGCAATGCAGGCGAGACCAGCGTGCGGCACTGCTGTGCATCCAGCTGGGCAACGGCCGTGCCACCTTCCGGACATCGGTTGTCGCGCTGGCGCAGCCATTGCCGCTGCAGATCGCGCAGCACCCTCTGGTCGCTGGCCGTCAGCGTGGAGCGCGCCGCACTATAGGCGGCGTTGAGCGCATCGTCGTGCACCTTGAATTCAGCGTCGGAACAACCACGCTGGGCGTCCAGCGCGTTGCCCGCGGCCGCCATGCAGGGCGCATGGGCGGGGCTCAGATAGCGCGCATCGCCCGCGATCAGCGACAGCGGTCCCAGCCCCATGGCCGTGTTCAGGCGAGCAGCCACTATTTCGGCAGGGCGAAGGCCATCACGTAATCGCCGTTCGGGGTTTCCATGAAATGGTGGCCGCCGGCCATGATCACCACGTACTGGCGCCCGCCCTGTTCGTAGATCATCGGAGTGGCCTGGCCACCGGCCGGCAGCCGGGTGTGCCACAGCTCCTTGCCGGTCTTCAGATCGATGGCGCGCAGCAGGTCATCGGTGGCCGCGGCGATGAACACCAGGCCACTGGCAGTGATCACCGAGCCGCCATTGTTCGGTGTGCCGATCTCGATCGGCAGGCCGGAACGGATGCCGAACGGCCCATTGCCGCGTGCACTGCCGAATGGGCGATCCCATAGCAGCTTGCCGTTGCGCAGGTCGATGGCACGGATGCCGCCATAGGGCGGCTGCTTGCACAGCAGGCCGGTGAACGGCAACCGCCAGCCGGCATTGACATCGATGGCATACGGCGTGCCCACCTGCGGGTCGCCCGCGCCCTCGGCACCGCCCTTGTCGAACCGGATCTTCTCGCGCGGCAACCAGCCCAGCCGGTCGGCCTCCGCGCGTGGGACCAGCCGGATGTAGTTCGGCATGTCGTTGTAGTTGGCCACGATCACGCCGCGGCGTGTATCGATCGACACGCTGCCCCAGTCCGAGCCACCGTTGTAACCGGGGTACTCGATGGAATGGCGGTCACTGCTCGGCGGCGTGTAGAAGCCTTCGTAATAGGCCTTGCGGAACTGGATGCGGCAGACCAGCTGGTCGATCGGGGTGATGCCCCACATGTCACGCTCGGTCAGGTCATGCTCGCGACGCAGCGTGTGGTACAGCGAGAACAGCTGGGTGGGTGAACGCTGCTCGGGTTCGACGCCACCCACCGGTACCTTGCGCTCTTCGGCAGCTGTCAGCAGCTGGCCATTGCGGCGGTCGAGGATGTAGAGGTCGCCCTGCTTGGTCGGCAGCAGGATCGCCGGTACCCTGCCCGCCGCCGTCGGGTAGTCGATCAGGCTGGCCTGCGAACCCAGGTCGTAATCCCACACATCCTTGCGCACGGCCTGGAAGTGCCAGGCCGGCTTGCCAGTGGCTACGTCGATCGCCACCAGCGAGGTCGAGTAGCGGTTCTGGTTTTCCGTGCGTGAGCCACTCCAGTAGTCACCCGCGGAATTACCCAGCGGCAGGTAGACCAGGCCCAACGCCTCATCACCGGTGGCCGTGGTCCACATGTTGGGGGTGCCGCGCGTATACGTCTGCTCGCGGGGCGGCAGGCCGCTACGCTCGGGCTGGTCCATGTCCCACGCCCAGCGCAGCTTTCCAGTGATCGCGTCGTAGGCCTGGATCACGCCCGACGGCGCATCGCGGCGCTGCCCATCCAGCACCTGGTGGCCGGTGACGATCACCCCGCGCACGATGGCCGGCGGCGAGGTGATCGACACATAGCCCGGCGGCACCTCGCCCATGCCCAGGGTGATATCGACCTGGCCGTTGTTGCCGAAGTTGGCGCACGGGCGGCCGCTGTCCGCATCCACCGCGATGATGCGCCCGTCCAGCGTGCCTTCGATGATGCGCGCCCAGCACGCCGGACGGCTACCCGGCGCGGCACCGCGGGTGACGCTGGGCGACGGTTCGGGCAAGGCCAGATCGGCTGCGGCATCGGCCAGCGTTGCATCGGCAAGGACCGGTGTGCGGGGCTGCTCGTAGTAGCTCACCCCACGGCAGGCGGCGGTGTACGGGATCGAGGCGTCCTTCACCTTCGGATCGAACCGCCACAGTTCCTTGCCGCTGGCTGCATCCAGCGCGATCAGGCGGTTGCGCGCGGTGCACAGGTACAGGCGGTCGCCGATCTTCAGCGGCGTGGTTTCCGCGCCCCAGCGCTTCTTCGGCAGGTCACCGGTGCGGAACTGCCAGGCCAGCTGCAGCGTGCCGACGTTGGCCGGGGTGATCTGCTGCAGCGGCGAGTAACGGGTGGCGGCGTTGCTGCGGCCCCAGGCCGGCCAATCACTGTTGGCAGGTTGGTCGGCCGGCTGCAGGCCGGTGGTATCACGGGTGGGTTCCAGGCCGGCGCTGACCGCGCCTTCCGGGAACGGCTGGTGCCCATCCACCTCGCCATGCGGCGCAAACGCCAGGCCGAACGCGGCCACGAATACCAGCATCAGCATAGCGGCCACCGCACGCGACAGCCGTTTGGGAACGGGATCACACAGGGTCGGCGCCAACAGCGCCAGCACGATGCCCAGTGCGGTCACCAGGCCCAGCCGCGGCACCCACCGCCAGTAGTCACTGCCCGACTCCCACCAGGTCCACAGCAGCGTTCCGATGAACACCAGCGCGTACAGCAGCGCGCCACTGCGGCGGTTGCCGAACAACAGGATGCCGCTGGCCAGCATTCCAAGGCCGGCAATGGCGTAGTACGCCGAACCACCCAGGCTGAGCAGCCACGCGCCGAGCCCGCCGATGACCAGGCCAAGCACGGCCAGCAGCAGCGACAGCACGGCCACCAGGGGATGGCGGTACACAACGGGGGCGGCGGACTGCGGCGTGGCGGACATCGTCGATCTCCGGGGCAGCATGCCTGTTATCCCACCGTCGCTGTGAAGTGCGCGTGCGGTGAGCGCCGGATACAACAACGCCGGCACGAAGCCGGCGTTGTTGAGGTGGCGAGACGACGCGAGCTTACGCCTGCGGCGCGTCCTCGCTTGGTGCGGGGGCTTCGGCCGGGGCGGCGGCTGCCACCTCGTCCTCGTCCTCGTCGATCGAGGCGTCCATGCGCTCCACCGCCTGCAGCTTCTCGTCCTTGGACAGGCGGATCAGGGTCACGCCCTGGGTGTTGCGGCCGACGCGGCTGATTTCCGAGCCGCGCGTACGCACCAGGGTGCCACCATCGGAGATCAGCAGGACTTCGTCGCTGGAACCCATCAGCACCGCAGCAACCAGCTTGCCGTTGCGCTCGGTGGTCTGGATGCCGATCACGCCCTGTGTACCACGGCCCTTGCGCGGGTAGTCCGGCAGCGGGGTGCGCTTGCCGTAGCCGTTCTCGGTGGCGGTGAGGATGTACTGCACGCTGGCGTCATCAGCACCGTCGATCACCGCATCGCCAGTGGCGACGGCTTCATCGACACCGTTGTCCTCCTCGTTCTCATCCTCGATGCCACCGGCACTCTCGGCCACGATCAGGCTGACCACTTCCTCGCCGGCCGGCATCTTGATGCCGCGCACGCCGGTGGCGGTACGGCCCATCGAGCGGACCTTGTCTTCACCGAAGCGCACGGTCTTGCCGTTGGAGGCGAACAGCAGGATGTCACGCTCGCCATCGGTCAGGCCGACGCCGACCAGGGCATCGCCCTCGTCCAGGTTGATCGCGATCTTGCCGCGCGCCAGACGGAAGGCGAACTCGCCCAACGGAGTCTTCTTGACCGTACCGTTCTTCGTGGCGAAGAACACGAACTGGCCATCGGCGTACTCGCGGACCGGCAGCACGGCCTGCACGCGTTCGCCGGGTTCCAGCGGGATCCAGTTGATGATCGGACGGCCGCGGGCGTTGGAACCGGCTTCGGGCAGCTGGTAGACCGGCAGCCAGAACACCTTGCCCGAGCTGGTGAAGGTCAGCAGCGTGTCGTGCGTGTTGACCAGCCACAGCTGTTCGATGAAATCCTCTTCCTTGGTCGCCGCCGCACTGCGGCCACGGCCACCGCGGCGCTGTGCGCGGTACACGCTTACCGGCTGCCGCTTCACGTAACCGGCATGCGACACGGTGACCACCACGTCTTCCGGGGCGATCAGGTCGAGGATGTCCAGGTCTTCTTCGCTGTGGCGGATTTCGGTACGACGCTCGTCGCCGAACTCGGCCTTGACGTTGACCAGCTCCTCGCGGATCACCTGCAGCAGGCGGTCGGGATCTTCCAGGATGTGGATCAGCCCGGCGATCACTTCCAGCAGCTGCTTGTACTCGTCGGTCAGGCGGTCCTGCTCCAGCCCGGTCAGGCGGTGCAGGCGCATCTCCAGGATCTGGGTGGCCTGGATCTCGGTCAGCTGGTAGCCGCCCTCGATCAGGCCCACGCCCTTGGGCAGGTCTTCCGGACGCGAGGCTTCGGCACCGGCGGCACCCAGCATCGCCCCCACCAGGCCCGGCTCCCACACGCGCGCCAGCATGCGCTCGCGGGCTTCGTTCGGGTTCGGCGAGGTCTTGATCAGTTCGATCATCTCGTCGATGTTGGCCAGCGCAACGGTCAGGCCTTCCAGCACGTGCGCACGGGCGCGCGCCTTGCGCAGCTCAAACACGGTGCGGCGGGTGACCACTTCGCGACGGTGGCGGACGAAGGCCTCGAGCATCTGCTTGAGGTTCATCAACTGCGGGCGGCCATCGACCAGCGCCACCATGTTGATGCCGAACACCGATTCCATCTGCGTCTGCTGGTACAGGTTGTTCAGCACAACCTCGGCAGATTCACCGCGCTTGATCTCGATGTAGATGCGCATGCCGTCCTTGTCGGACTCATCGCGCAGCTCGCTGATGCCTTCGATCTTCTTTTCCTTGACCAGCTCGGCGATCTTCTCGATCAGACGCGCCTTGTTCACCTGGTAAGGAATTTCAGTGACGATGATCGATTCGCGGCCGTTGTCGGCCACTTCGATATCGGCCTTGGCACGGATGCGCACGCGGCCACGGCCGGTGCGGTAGCCGGCGACGATGCCGGCGGTGCCATTGACGATGCCGGCAGTCGGGAAGTCCGGGCCGGGGATGTATTCCATCAGGCCGTCGACATCGATGTCCGGGTTGTCGATCAGCGCGATGCAGGCATTGATCGATTCACTCAGGTTGTGCGGCGGGATGTTGGTCGCCATGCCCACCGCGATACCGGCCGAACCATTGACCAGCAGGTTCGGGAACCGGGTCGGCATGACCGTCGGCTCCAGTTCCTTTTCATCGTAGTTGGGCTGGAAATCGACGGTTTCCTTGTCGATGTCGGCCATCAGCTCATGCGCCAGGCGCGACATGCGCGCCTCGGTGTATCGCATCGCTGCGGCGGAGTCGCCGTCGATCGAACCGAAGTTGCCCTGGCCGTCGACCAGCATGTAGCGCAGCGAGAACGGCTGTGCCAGGCGCACCAGCGTGTCGTACACCGACTGATCGCCATGCGGGTGGTACTTACCGATGACGTCACCGACGATACGCGCCGACTTGAAATAGGGCTTGTTGCTGTGCGCGTTGAGCTCGTTCATCGCGTACAGCACGCGGCGATGCACCGGCTTGAGGCCATCGCGCGCATCCGGCAGCGCACGGCCCACGATCACGCTCATGGCGTAATCGAGGTAGCTCTTGCGCATCTCGTCTTCCAGGTTGACCTGGATGATTTCCTTGGCGGTTTCTGCCATTCGGGTTCCGTTGTCTGGTAGCGGTCCAGTCCGGCGCAGCCCTCTGCGGGAGGGGGTCGTGCCGGAACCTCGATTCAACCTGCGAATACTACCACAACAGGCTGTTTCCCGCCTCCCTTTACGGGGATTTTACCGGCACAAATCAGGAACTTAGGGGGCTATACCGCGCCAGTCGGGCCAGGCCCATGCTGGGTTGCGGCGGATTCCCGGCTGGGCCGAGCATGTGCTCGGCTCCGCAGGCATCCGCGACCCAGCCTGCCTCAACCGCCGAAGGCGGCGCGCATGTTCTCGGCGGTCGGGTTCAGGATGACCCCCCGCTCGGTCACGATCGCGTCGATCAGCTCGCCCGGGGTGACGTCGAACACCGGGTTCCAGGCAGCAATGCCCTCGGCGACAGTACGGGTACCGCCCACACCGTACAGCTCACCCGGGTCACGCTGCTCGATCTCGATCTGGCTGCCATCGACGGTTTCCATGTCCACGGTCGAGGACGGCGCCACCACCATGAACCTGACACCGTGGTGGCGCGCGGCGATGGCCAGCTGGTAGGTGCCGATCTTGTTGGCGGTATCGCCATTGGCGCAGATGCGGTCCGCGCCCACGATCACCCACTGCACGGCGCCGGTCTTCATCAGGTGCGAGGCGGCCGAATCGGCGATGAGGGTGGCATCGATGCCATCCTGCTGCAGCTCCCACACGGTCAGGCGTGCACCCTGCAGCCACGGCCGGGTCTCGCCGGCGAACACGCGGGCGACGCGGTGCTGGGCCATGCCGGCGCGGATCACGCCCAGCGCGGTACCGAAGCCCGCAGTGGCCAGCGAGCCGGTATTGCAGTGGGTCAGCACGCCGCTGCCGGCCTCGATCAGGCCCGCGCCCAGCGCGCCCATGTGGCGGTTGGCGGCCAGGTCTTCCTCGGCGATGGCCTGCGCTTCCGACTCCAGCAGAGCCTTCCAGTCGGCACCGGCGGCGCTCAGGCAACGGCGCATGCGTGCCAGCGCCCAGGCCAGGTTGACCGCAGTCGGGCGCGATGCGTTGAGGCGCTGCAGGGCCGGTTCCAGCTGCTGTAGCGTGTGCGCACCATCGGCGGCCTGCACCTCGCGCGCGGCCAGCACGACTCCCCAGGCGGCGGCAATGCCGATCGCCGGCGCGCCACGCACGGTCAACGCGTGGATCGCGCTGGCAACTTCGTCGCTGTCATGGCAGACCACGTGCTCGACCACGAACGGCAGCTTGCGCTGGTCCAGCAGTTGCAGGGCATCGCCGGTCCACAGGATCGGGCGGATGTGGTCGTAACGGGCGTAGTCGATGTCAGAGGCAGTGTTCATGGGCCCATTGTAGGGCCAGGCCCCGCAGGGTTGGAGCCTGCCCGGGCTCAATTCACCGAGAATTCGGCGCGGCAGCCGCCGTCCACCCAGATCCCGTTGCGACTCCAGCCCCAGGTGCTGCCTTCCTCGCAGGGCGTGCTGGACAGCTGCTCGGAGACCACGGCGCCAACCGAGATGCTGGCACCGCAGAAACGCCGCTTCTTCGACTTCGATTCGCAGGTGAGGCGGCGTGGCACGTCAACGAAGCGGCCGTCATCATCGGCCACTTCGAAATCGCCCTGGCAGCCACGGCTGGTCCAGACTTCATTGCGCTTGTAGCCCCAGCCCTGCCCTTCGCGGCACGGCAGCACGGACAACTGGCGCAGCAGGCGCACCGGCGCGCCATCGAGCCGTACCGGGCAACTCTGCGGACGGCCATTGGATTCACAGCGCACCACGCGGCGCACCAGGCGCTTTCCAGAGGTGTCTGCCGGCAGCGCCGTGCCCGCTGCGCGCCGGGCACGGAACTCGGCACGACAGCCCAGGGTGACCCACACGCCGCTGCGGTCGGTTCCCCACTCACTGCCACGGATGCAGCTGTTGCTGGACAGCTGGCGCACCAGATCGACGCCGTTGGCGACCTCGATATCGCAGTGCACCCAGCCCATGTCGCGTGATTCGCAGGTCACCACTTCGTCGTCGTAGCCCACCTGCTGGGCCGACGCCGGCGACGGCAGCCAAGCCCCCCACAGCGCGATGGAGTAGACCGGTGCCGCCACGACCGCAAACCACTTGACCAATGCCTTCCCCAACAGGAGTGGACGAATTCCGATGCCAGTGTCCCGCATCTGCCGTGATAAGAGCATCATCCTGCTTGCCGAAGCAAGCACGGAAATGCGGCAATCCGTTCAGTCTTCAATGTTCAGGAACGTGCGCGCCACGCTCACGCGCGGGCAAAGTCGTAGGCCAGCACGTCGGCGATCCGCGGCGTGCGGTTCATCGCCATCAACAGCCGATCAATACCCACCGCCACGCCGGCACAGGCAGGCATCGATGGCAACGCCGACAACAATGCCTCGTCCACGGCCGGCTGCACCTGGCCGCGCTCGTGGCGGCGCTGCAGATCACGCTGGAATCGCATGCGCTGTTCGTGCGCGTCGTTCAGTTCGTGATAGCCGTTGGCCAGTTCCACCGCGCCCAGATACAACTCGAAACGCTCCGCCAGCGGCGGCGTGCCGGCACGGATGCGTGCCAACGCGGCTTGGCTGGCGGGCCAATCGTGGACCACGGTCATGACCGCGTCATCGAAATGCGGCTGGATATGATGGGTCATCAGCAGATCCAGCCAATCGTCGCGGGTCAGCCCGACGGGATCGACATGCACGTCACCGAGCGCGGCACGCAGCGCGGCCTGGTCGGCCTCGAACGGATCCACGCCCACGTACTGCTGGAACAGCTCGCGGTAACCGAGCACACGCAGCGTCGCACTGCGCCCGACCAGGGCCAGTGCCTGTCCGACCAGCTCGGCGGTTTCCCCTACCAACCGATGATGGTCCCAGCCGACCCGGTACCACTCCAGCATGGTGAATTCCGGGTTGTGGCGACCACCAGCCTCGCCGTTGCGGAACACGCGGCCCAGTTCGTAGCAATCGCCAACACCGGCAGCAAGCAGTCGCTTGAGCGGATACTCCGGCGAGGTGCGCAACCAGCGGCGGCGCCCGCCCGCGTCGACGTGGCCAGTGAAATCGGTATGGAAGCTGTCGATGTTCGGCTCGGTGTTGCCCGCCACCGACAGGATCGGCGTTTCCACCTCCAGCACATTGCGCTCGGCGAAGAAGCGGCGCACCAGCGCATTGAGCGCGGCTCGCTGCCGCAGCGCGTGCAGCAGGGCCTCGCTCACAGGATGCCCTCCGGGCGCGGATGGTCCAGCGGCAGGGTCAGCAGATCGCGGGTATCGTCGATGTAGCCGCTGGCCAGGTACAGGCGCCGGGCCAGTTCGTTGTGGTGGTTCACTTCCAGGCGCAGGCGGCTGACGCCACGCCCACGAGCGCGCTGTTCGCAGATGGCCAGCGCCTGCTTGCCGCGGCCGCGGCCGCGCGCGCGATGGCTCAGGTACAGCTCGTCCAGCAGCATGAAGTGGCCGCCCTGCTCCAGGCTGAAGCCCATCGCGATCACTGCGTAGCCAACCACCTCGCCCGCCTCGTCCAGCCACAGCAGCACTTCGCCGTTGCGCGGATCGGCCAGCAGCGCGTCCACGCCGCGACGCACGCGCGCGTCATCGAAGTCGATCCTGTCTTCGGCGTAGAACTCACGCATCAGCTCGATCAACAGTTCTTCGTCGGCACGGGTGGCCAGGCGGAAATCCAGCGGGGCGGTCTGCATCGGTATTCCTTTGTGCTTCATGCCGGGCGCGAGGCACCCGGCGGGGTCATCATTCGTGCTGGGCGAGATAGGCCAGCAGGCGGTCTTCGTCCCATACCGGCACGCCCAGCGATTGCGCCTTGTCCAGCTTGGAACCGGCCTCGGTACCGGCCACCACGAAGCTGGTCTTCTTCGACACGCTGCCGGAGACCTTGGCACCCAGTGCTTCCAGGCGCTCCTTGGCTGCATCGCGGGTCAGCTGGGCCAGGGTGCCGGTCAGCACCACGGTCTGCCCATCCAGCGGGCCAGCCACGATCTCGGCCATCGCCGGCGCCTTGGCCAGGATCTGCTGCATCGCCTTCTCGGCCGCCAGCAGCATCGCGCCATGACCTTCGGCATCCAGCCACTCGGCCAGACCGCGCGCGGTGTCGTCCGGCAGGCCCGCGTTGACGAACTGGCCATGTTCGGCATCCAGCACCGCCTGAGCGCCCGGCAACGCCGCCACCAGCTTCTCCGCACGCAGGCGGGTGATGCCAGGGATCTCCGATTCAACCAGCAGCTGTGCCAGATCCAGCCCCTCGCGCAGCTTGGCACTGGGCGCATGCACGTCGCTGATGCGCACCTGGCCGACCTGCAGCAGATCATCGATGGCCTGCTGGTTGCCCTGCTGTTCGAAGAAGTGGCCGAGCGAGCGCGCCACTTCGCCACCGATGTCCGGCACGCGCTTGAACAGCGGCCACGGCAGGTGGCGGATCAGCTCCAGGTCACCGAACCACTGCGCCAGCGCCTTGGCCGTGCTCTCGCCCACGTGCTCGATGCCAAGCGCGAACAGCAGGCGCTCCAGCGTGGCAGCGCGACTGGCGTCGATGGCCGCGATCAGGTTGTCAGCCCACTTGGTGGCGATCTTCTTCGTGTTCCATTCGAAGCCGGCCGGCTGCGCCAGCGCCTGCGCGCGCCACGCCGGATCGTTGCCATCCAGCTTGAGCACCGCATTGAGCACCGCGCCGCTCCCCTCTGCCGGCAGGTGCAGCTTCAACGCGGCGGCCAGTGCGGAAGGGTCCTCGGCATCCAGCACCAGTTTCAGGTGCAGCAGCTGGTCGCGGTTAAGCCGGTACAGGTCGGCCACGCTCCTGACGATGCCGGCGTCGACCAGCGTTTCGATGTACCTGTCGCCGAGGCCGTCGATATCCATCGCACGACGCGAAGCGAAATGGGCAATGGCCTCCTTGCGCTGCGCCGGGCAGGACAGTTCGCCCGAACAGCGCCACGCGGCGGCACCTTCCTCGCGCACGATTTCCGAGCCGCACACCGGGCACTGCATCGGCATCTGCCAGGGCGCCGTGCCTTGCGGACGGCGGTCGAGGATGACGCTGACCACTTCCGGAATCACGTCACCAGCACGCCGCACGATCACGCTGTCACCGACGCGCACATCCAGACGCGCGATCTGGTCAGCGTTGTGCAGGGTGGCGTTGGACACGATCACGCCAGCCACGGCCACCGGCGCCAGGCGGGCGACCGGCGTGGCGGCACCGGTGCGGCCGATCTGGATCTCGATCGCTTCCACCGTGGTGCTCTGTTCCTGTGCCGGGAACTTGTGCGCGATGGCCCAGCGCGGCGCACGCGAAACAAAGCCCATGGCCTGCTGGCCGGCGCGGTCATCCAGCTTGTAGACCACGCCATCGATGTCGAACGGCAGGCCATCGCGGCGCTCGCCGATGTCACGGTAGTAGCCGAGCAGGCCGTCGGTGCCTTCCACCACCTTGCACAGCTCACTGACCGGGAAGCCCCAGGCACCGAGCTGGGCCAGCGTGCCCGAATGGGTGTCCGGCAGCTCGCCGCCCTGCACTTCGCCGGTGCCGTAGGCGAAGAAACTCAGCCTGCGCTGCGCACTGATCTTTGGATCAAGCTGGCGCAGCGAACCGGCGGCCGCGTTGCGCGGGTTGGCCAGCACCTTGCCCCCCTGCCGGCGCGCGCGTTCGTTGTAGGCCTCGAAGTCGGCGCGGGCCATGTAGACCTCGCCACGCACCTCCAGCACGTCCGGCCAGTCCTTGCCGTGCAGGCGCTTGGGAACATCGTCGATCTCACGCAGGTTGGCGGTCACGTCCTCGCCGGTGCTGCCATCACCACGGGTTGCGCCGAGTACGAAATGACCGTCCTCGTAGCGCAGGCTGATCGCCAGGCCATCCATTTTCGGTTCGGCCGAGAACCGCAGGCTGCGACGACCCAGGCGCTCATCGATGCGGCGCACGAAATCGGCCACTTCCTCATCGCTGAAGGCATTGGACAGCGACAGCATCGGTACCGCGTGGCGCACCTCGGGGAAGCGGCCGGACGGACGTGCACCGACCTGCTGGGTCGGGCTGTCGGCACGGGCCAGTTCCGGGTGCTCGCGCTCCAGCGTTTCCAGCTCGCGCACCATCCGGTCGTAGTCGACGTCGGGGATCTCCGGCGCATCCAGCTCGTGGTAGGCGCGGTTGGCCTGGGCGATCTGCCGGCGGAGTTCGTCGGCGCGTTCGGCGGGGCTGGGGCTCATCGGGATCCGGTGGTTCTGGGATGGCCGGGGATTCTACCGCGCCCGGCCGTCAGGCCCTGTAACGCCGCTGCGTTCATAGCGTCGAGCCATGTTCGACTCCACAGAAGGCGGGCTTGCCGCCCACCTCCACCGGCGCTAGCGTGCGACGTTCGCCCTTCGGAATACTGCCCGTGACCCTGCCTGCCTCCCGTCGACGCTTCCTGCAACTGGCCGGTGCCGGCCTCGCCGTCGCCGGCAGCGGGCTGCCGCGGCTCGGCCATGCCCAGCCCGCGACAGCCGCGGCCCCCGCCCCTGCCGAAGGCGCAGTACTGCTGAACTTCAACGAATGCCCATATGGTCCCTCGCCCGCAGCCCAACAGGCAGCGCGCGACAGCATCGCCAGCTGTGGCCGTTACCGCTTCGAGCTGGCGGGCAGCGTGCGCGACGCCTTCATCGAGCAGGCCGGCATTCCGGCCGACCATGTACGCCTCTACCCCGGTTCCAGTGAACCGCTGAACCGTGCCGCCACGCGGTGGACCGGCCCGCAGGCGGGACTGGTGATGGCCGACCCGACCTTCGAGACGCTGGGCGAGGTCGCCGCTGCACACGGTGCGCACGTGCAGAAAGTGCCACTGCGCGACGACGGCGCGCATGACCTGCGCGCGATGGTCGCTGCCGCGCACCGGCGCCCGACCGGGTTGCTGTATGTGTGCAACCCGAACAACCCGACCGGCTCGATCAGCCCACCGGATGAGCTTGCCTGGCTGCTGGCCCACAAGCCCGCCTCCACCCGCGTGCTGGTCGACGAGGCCTACCTGCAGTACAGCGAACAGCCCAGCCTGATCACGCAGGTGACGCAGCGCGACGATCTGATCGTGCTGCGTACGTTCTCCAAGCTCTACGGCATGGCCGGCCTGCGCCTGGGCGTGGCGGCCGCCCATCCCGACCGTCTGCGCGAACTGGCGAGCCTGGGCGACAACCCGCTGCCGGTGCCGGCACTGGCCGCTGCACTGGCCAGCCTGCGCGATCCGCAGTTGATTCCGCAGCGCCGCCTGCAGAATGCCAAGGTGCGGCAGGCAACCATCGCATGGCTCGGCAAGCGTGGTTTCAGCTGCGTGCCGTCGGAAGCGAACTGCTTCGTGGTCGACGTGCAACGCGACGGCAGCGCGTTCGCCAAGGCGATGGCGGAGAACGGTGTAGTGATCGGACGCAGCTGGCCGATCTGGCCACAGCGCGTGCGCGTAACCGTCGGCACCGAGGACGAGATGGCCGCGTTCCGCCGCGCGTTCGCCAAGGTGGCCGGCGTACCGGCCTGACCCTGTTGGTGGGGGCGAACCTTGGTTCGCCCCATCCACGCATGGCGTGGACCTACTGTTGTGGGTGCCAACCGTTGGTCGGGGTGGGTGCCGACCGTTGGTCGGCACACCATGGCGCTTACCAGCGCGGGGTCTTGGTCAGCGGCGGCGCCTGGTGCTGGCGGTCATAGGCGCGCAGCTCGTCACGGATGTGCGCGATGCGCTGGCGACCCAAGGCATTGCGGCTGTCATCCAGCACCACGCCGTCGAGCAGTTCGGCCATGCGCTGCACGGTCGGCAGCATCTTCTCCCAGGCGTCCAGCGCGGTCAGCGGTGCCGGCAGGGTCAGGAAGAAGGCGATGGCCGGGGTCTCCATGGCGCGGATGTTGGCCATGTCGAAGCTGCCCGGCTTCATGATGCTGGCCATCGAGAAGATCGGGCCGCGCTCGGGGTGACCTTCCACCAGGCGGTGGAACACGTTCATGTGGCCGAACACCAGGCCGGTCTTCTCAGCCGCCACCACGATGTCTTCGCCACGCAGCTGTTCGCCGGCGCGGGCGGCCACGAACAGCGAGACAATCTTGTCGAAATCCTGGGTGGCGCGCTTGCCGAGATCGCTGGCGCCCGGGTCGGTTTCGCCCAGACCGAGTTCGGCCTGCTCGCCTTCCGTGCCCATGCCCGGTTCGACGCGGCCATCGGCCACGGCGACGCCGTCTTCGCCCAGTACCGGTTCGCGGCGCTCGCCGCTGGTCGGTTCCGCGCCTTCCACGCGGCGCCCCTGGGGCTTCTTTTTCGGACGGCCAAACAGGAAGATCGCGGCGATCAACAGCAGGCCGGCGGCCAGGATGCCGATGCGCAACAGTGCCGTGTCGGACATTCGATAGGTTCTCCGGCTAGTTCATTCAGGTAACTAGGATGGCACGTCAGGCCGCGCCCGCCAATCGCGCGGCTTCTTCCAGGTCCACGCTGACCAGGCGGCTGACACCCGGCTCGCGCATGGTGACGCCCGACAGCTGGTGCGCGGCCTCCATCGTCGCCTTGTTGTGGCTGACGAACAGGAACTGCACCTTCTCGCTCATTTCCTTGACCATGTTGGCCAGGCGGCCGACGTTGGCTTCGTCCAGCGGCGCGTCCACCTCGTCCAGCAGGCAGAACGGCGCGGGGTTCAGCTGGAAAATCGCGAACACCAGTGCCACTGCGGTCATCGCCTTCTCGCCGCCGGACAGCAGCGAGATGCTGGACACGCGCTTGCCCGGCGGGCGCGCCATGATGGTCACGCCGGTGTCGAGCAGGTCTTCGCCGGTCAGTTCCAGATAGGCGTGGCCGCCGCCGAACAAGCGCGGGTACAGCGCCTGCACGCCGGCGTTGACGCGGTCGAAGGTGTCCTTGAAGCGGCCGCGGGTCTCACGGTCGATCTTGCGGATGGCGTCTTCCAGGGTCTCCAGCGCGGTGGTCAGGTCCACGTGCTGCGAATCCAGGTAGTCCGAACGCTGCGAGGCCTCGCCGTACTCGTGGATGGCGGCCAGGTTGACCGGCTCCAGCCGGCGCATGCGGCCATCGATCTGGTGCACGGCCTGCTCCCAGTCACCCAGGCGGGCGTCCTCGGGCAGTGCGTTGAGCACGTCCTGCAGCACGAACCCGGCCTTCTCCACCGCGCCCTGCAGGGTGTCCGCGCTGAGCACCAGCGCCTGCTGGTCCAGCTTGCGCTGCGAAATGCGTTCGCGCTGGGCCAGCGCCTGTTCGTCGCGCTGGTGGCGGGTCTGTTCGTAATTGCGCAGCTCGGCGTCGATACCGTCCAGCAACGTGCGCGCTTCGGTCAGCACGCGATCAGCCCGCACGCGCTCCTCCAGCGCATTCTGGTGCTCGGCCTGCAGCGATTCGACCGGCGAATCCCCTTCGTCCAGCTGTGAATGCAGCTCCTCCAGCCGCGAATCCAACTGCCCGCGCTGGGTACCCATGCGCTCCAGTGCCTGGCTCAGCGAGGCCAGCTGCGCACGCTGCGATTCCAGGGTCAGCGCCAGCGAATGCGAGCGCTCACGCACCGCGCGTGCGGCGTCGCGGGCCAGGTCGCGTGCCTCGGTCAGCTGGCGGCGCTCGCCCTCCAGCCGCTGCCGGGTCGATTCCAGGTCGCCCATGCTGCTGACCGCATTCTCCAACCGCGAGCGCGCCTCACGCGCCTGCTCGTTGTTGGCCTCGAGCGTTTCCTGCAGCTGCTTCAGTTCGCCCTCGATGCGGTCGATGCGCGTGCGTGCGGCCTCCACCTTGCCCTGCTGGCCCTGCAACTGGCCTGCCAGTTCGGACACCGCACGGTGGGCCTGGTACAGCGCACGCTGCGCGTCTTCGCGCTGCTGTTCGGCCGCCTGCAGCTGTTCGCGGAACCCGGACAGCTGCTCTTCCAGCTCGGCCTCGCGATCCTGCAGTTGCTCGATCTGCTCGCGCAGCTCATTGATCTCACGTTCGCGCAGCAGCGCGCCCTGCTGGGCCGCACCGGAGCGCGACACGCGCAGCCAGCCCTGGCCCAGGCGCTCGCCGCCCTGGGTGATGATCGAATCACCCTCCGGGAGGCTGGCCTGGAGGGCCTTCGCCTCGGACAGGTCCTTGGCGCCATGCAGGTGTGCCAGCAGGCGACGGATCGCCGCCGGGCCACGCACGCGCGCGGCCAGCGAGGTCGGCGCGACCTTCAGGTCCGCACCATCGTTGGCGACCAGTGCGATGTGGCCCTCGCCCAATTCGCCGAGCGCATCGACCAGGCTGGCCGGGTCATCGACCAGCACGCCTTCGATCAATTGGCCGAGCGCGCTTTCCACCGCGTTTTCCCAACCGGCATCAACGTCCAGGCGTTCGCCGACACGCGCCGCCGAATCCAGCCCGCGTGCCTTCAGCCACGCCACGGCCGCGCCCTGCTCCTGGCCGAGTGCAGCCTGCTGCAGGGTTTCCAGCGAGGCCAGGCGACCGCGCAGGCCATTGGCCTGCTTGCGCAGTTCGGCCAGCTCGTTCTGGCCATTGCGCTGCTGCTCCTGCACCGCCGCCACGCCCTGCTTGCGCAGCTCCACGTCTTCGCTCAATTCATCCAGCGCTGCCTTCTGCGTGTCGTGCTGCAGGTGCAGCTGCTCGAAGGCTTCTTCCAGCGCGTCCACGTCCAGCCCGGCGCGCTCGGCAGCCAGAGCCTCGCGACGGCGGTCGGCATCGAGGATCTGCTTGTCCAGGTAGTCCACGCGCGTGCGCTCGACATCGCCGGCGCGCGAGGCCTCCGAACTCTGCGAGGTGTGCTGTTCCCAGCGCTGCTGCCAGCTCGCCAGCCGGTCTTCGGCCTCGCGCAGGCTTTCCTGCTTGATCTCGTTTTCTTCCTGCAGCGCTTCCAGCTGCGGGGTGGCCGCCTCGACCGCTTCCCGCAGCACCCTCAGCCTGGCCTCGTCGCCGCTGATGTGCTGGCCCAGGTCAGCCAGCGCCTGGCGGGTTTCATCGCGCGCCTTGTGCAGGCGCTGCGACAGCTCGCGCTGGTGCTGGATCTGCTGTTCCAGACGCGCCAGCGTGCTGCCGACCTGGTAGACCGCGGCCTGCGCGGTATTGAGCGCATCGGCAGCCTCCTCGCGACGCGCGCGCGAGGTCTCGATGCGGGCCTCGGCGTCGCGCTGATCGGCAATCAGCTGCTGCAGCTTGGTCTCTTCCTGCGACAGCCCTTCGCGCAGCTTGGACAGGCGCCCGTCCAACCCGCGGAACTCCAGGGCCTTCCATTCGGCATCCTTGACCCGGCGTTCTTCCTGCAGCGCCTGGTACTGCTCGGCCTGCTTGGCTTGGCGCTTGAGGTGTTCGAGCTGCTTGCTGATCTCGTCGCGCAGGTCGCCCAGCCGGTCCAGGTTCTCGCGGGTGTGGCGGATGCGGGTCTCGGTCTCCTTGCGGCGCTCCTTGTACTTGGAGATGCCGGCCGCCTCTTCCAGGTACACGCGCAGGTCTTCCGGGCGCGCCTCGATGATCTGGCTGATCATGCCCTGCTCGATGATCGAGTAGCTGCGCGGACCCAGGCCGGTGCCGAGGAACAGGTCGGTGATGTCGCGGCGGCGGCACTTGGTGCCGTTGAGGTAATAGTTGCTGGTGCCGTCGCGGCTGACCGTGCGCTTGACCGAGATTTCGTTGAACGAGGCGTACTCGCCGGAGATCGTATGGTCGGAGTTGTCGAAGATCAGCTCGACGGTGGCCTGCGAGACCGGCTTGCGGGCGTTGGAACCGGAGAAGATCACGTCGGTCAGCGAGTCGCCGCGCAGGCGGCTGGCCGAACTCTCGCCCATGACCCAGCGCACGGCGTCGATGATGTTCGACTTGCCGCAGCCATTGGGCCCCACCACGCCGGTCATGTTGGTCGGCAGGTGCAGGGTGGTCGGATCGACGAACGACTTGAAGCCGGACAGCTTGATCGTGGAAAGACGCATAGGGGTTCCGGACTGGGGCCGTCGAGCGGCCTGCGTTTACCCTCCAAGTCATTGATCCTGCTGGGATCGCTGGCCGTGGAACGGGTGTGACGCCCTGAGTATACCGATGTGGCCGTGTTCTACGAATGGGCGTGGAACATTGCCCGGCCGTGCCCCTCGGTCGGGCATGGCTCAACGCCACGAAACCCGGGCCGCAAAACAAAACGGGCACCCTTGCGGGCGCCCGTTCTGCGGTGATTCCAGGCCTTGCGGCGAGGGATCAGGCTTCGGCGACGACGACGACCTTGACGGTGGTCTCGACGTCGGCGTGCAGGTGGATCAGCACGTCGTACTCGCCGATGTTGCGGAAGGCGCCTTCGCCCAGGATGACTTCGCTCTTGCTGACCGGCAGGCCGGCGGCGGTGAAGGCATCGGCGATTTCGCGGGCGCCGACCGAGCCGTACAGCTTGCCTTCGGTCGAAGCGTTGGCCGGGATGGTCACGCTCGCGCCGTCCAGCTTGGCCTTGCGGGCGTCTGCATCGGCGTGGATGGCCTGGGCCTTGGCTTCGTATTCAGCGCGCTTGGCTTCGAACTCGGCCTTGTTGCTCTCGGTGGCCGGCACGGCCTTGCCCTGCGGCACGAGGAAGTTACGGCCGTAGCCCGGCTTCACGTCGACCAGGTCGCCCAGGTTGCCGAGGTTGGTGACTTTCTGCAGGAGGATCAGCTGCATGGTATTGCTCCAGATGAGTTATTCGTTAGCGAGGCGATGCCCCGCAACAAACGCTGTCCGAATAGCTGGCACGGCAGGGGCGGCACCGGGCCGCCCCGCCGGGCATCAGACGTCGTGGTTGTCGGTGTACGGGATCAGGGCCAGGAAGCGAGCGCGCTTGACGGCGGTCGCCAGCTGACGCTGGTACTTCGACTTGGTACCGGTGACGCGGCTCGGCACGATCTTGCCGTTCTCGGTCAGGTACTGGCGCAGGGTGTTGAGATCCTTGTAGTCGATCTCCTTCACACCTTCAGCCGTGAACTTGCAGAACTTGCGGCGACGGAAGAACTTGGACATGGGAAGGCTCCTTAGGCGGCGGAAGCGGCGTCGTCGCCGGCTTCGTTGTCAGCGGTGGTGGTGGACTCGCCTTCTTCGTCGTCACGACGACGGCGCTCACCGCGCTCCGGCTTGTCACCCTTCTCGTCCTTGCTCTTCATGATCAGCGACTGCTCGGTGTCAGCCTCGTCACGCTTGATGACCAGGTTGCGCAGCACGGCGTCGTTGAAGCGGAAGCTTTCGGTCAGTTCGTTCAGCACGGCCTGGTCGGCTTCGATGTTCAGCAGCACGTAGTGCGCCTTCACCAGGTTCTGGATCGGGTACGCCAGCTGGCGGCGGCCCCAGTCTTCCAGGCGGTGGATGGTGCCGTTGCCGTTCTCGACCAGCGACTTGTAGCGCTCGATCATGGCCGGGACCTGCTCGCTCTGGTCCGGGTGGACCATGAACACGATTTCGTAATGACGACTCATGTTTTTTCTACCTTTCGGATGTGGCCTTGCGGCCGGACAGCCCCCCGCCGTTGAGACCGCGGTGGGGCAAGGATTCCCGCCAGGGAGGCAGGAAGCCGCGCATTATGGCGCAGATGGGGTGGCCGGGCAACCGGCCGGCCCCATGGGGCAACCTGAACCGGGGGCGCCGCTCCCATGCCCTCCCCCTGGGCCGACCAGGAACGGTCACCACCGGAGCCCCCGGCAGAACTCACGACTCCGCCCGACGTCACCCCAGGTCGACGTGATGGCGTTGCCGGCCGCATTCCGCGCACTGGAACGGGCAGCCAACCCTCATCGGTCCCAGCTCAGATGGTCCAGTCCCCCCGTCGGCAAGAGCGGTCGTTGCATCCGCACCTCCCTTCCGGGCTACATTCCGCCCATGAACCGCCTTTCGCGCCTCCGGCGCTGGATCAACCGCGACGATGGACGCCTGATCCACGTGGGCAATGCCCCGCTCGGCATCCTTGAAAT
This sequence comes from Stenotrophomonas sp. 85239_Sma, assembly GCF_056481725.1. Taxonomy (NCBI): domain Bacteria; kingdom Pseudomonadati; phylum Pseudomonadota; class Gammaproteobacteria; order Lysobacterales; family Lysobacteraceae; genus Stenotrophomonas; species Stenotrophomonas sp. 85239_Sma. Next base: position 2,910,053 of record NZ_CM151163.1, read on the forward strand.
CCTGGGCTGCATGAGCCTGCTGGTGGCAATGCTGCTGCACCTGCTGCGGGAGACGATCGGCCTGTCGGGGCTATGGGCGACAGCGAGCGTGATCCTGGGACTGGTACTGCTGGGACGGAACGCTTGGCGCGAGCGGCGATAGCGCCGGATCATGCCCCGCGTGCCGACCAAGGACGGCACCTACCACATCAGATTCCGCCAGCACGGGGCATGCCCGGCAGACAACCGGCGTCAGGCCTTGTCGGCGTCGGTGGTGAAGCTTTCGCCGCAGCCACATTCGGCAGTGGCGTTCGGGTTGCTGAACGTGAACGTCTCGCTCAGGCCGTGCTTGCCGAAGTCGATCACGGTGCCATCCACCAGCGCCAGGCTCTTGGCGTCGACGTAGATCTTCACGCCGTCCTGGTCGAACACGGTATCGCCCTCGCGCTCGTCGCGGGCCAGGTCGGTGACGTGGCCCCAACCGGAGCAGCCGGTCTTGGTCACGCCGAAACGCAGGCCCAGCGCGCCGGGGGTCTGGGCGACGAAGCGCTGCACGCGCTCAAAGGCAATGGGGGTCAGGCTGACGGCCATGGGGCTACTCCAGAGGTACGGGGACATTATAAGGAGCCGTTGCCACGAAAAATGCCTCGCAAGCAGAACGCTGCAACCGGTAAACTCCCGTGTTCACAGATCGAGTCGATCAGCAGAGGATTCAAGTCATGACGGTGGTCAGCGTTGAACATGCGCTTGCCGGGAAGATCCCGGAAGGCGGCGAAGTCACGGTACGCGGATGGGTGCGCACGGTGCGCGGTTCAGCGAATCTGGCCTTCGTGAATGTGAGCGACGGCTCCTGCTTCGCCCCGATCCAGGTAGTGGCCAATGACAACCTGGCCAACTTCGACGAGATCAAGCGCCTGACCAGCGGCTGCTCGGTCATCGCCACCGGCACGCTGGTGAAGTCGCAGGGCAAGGGCCAGTCGTTCGAGATCCAGGCCAGCGCGCTGGACGTGGTCGGCTGGGTCGAAGACCCGCTGACCTACCCGATCCAGCCCAAGCCGATGTCGCCGGAGTTCCTGCGCGAAGTGGCGCACCTGCGCCCGCGCACCAACCTGTTCGGCGCGGTCACCCGCATCCGCAACTGCCTGGCCCAGGCGGTGCACCGCTTCTTCCACGAGAACGGCTTCAACTGGATCAGCACCCCGATCATCACCACCTCCGACGCCGAAGGCGCCGGCCAGATGTTCCGTGTGTCCACCCTGGACATGGTGAACCTGCCGCGTGACGAGAAGGGCGCGATCGATTTCAGCCGCGACTTCTTCGGCAAGGAAACCTTCCTGACCGTGTCCGGCCAGCTGAACGTCGAGGCCTACTGCCTGGCGCTGAGCAAGGTCTACACCTTCGGACCGACCTTCCGCGCCGAGAACAGCCACACCACCCGCCACCTGGCGGAGTTCTGGATGATCGAGCCGGAAATCGCCTTCGCCGACCTGGCCGAAGATGCGCGCCTGGCCGAAGAGTTCCTGAAGTACCTGTTCCGCGCGGTGCTGAACGAGCGCGGCGACGACCTGGCCTTCATCGCCGAGCGCGTGGACAAGAACGCGATCACCAAGCTGGAAGACTTCATCAACGCGCCGTTCGAGCGCATCGACTACACCGATGCAGTCAGCCTGCTGCAGAAGTCCGGCAAGAAGTTCGACTTCCCGGTCGAATGGGGCCTGGACCTGCAGACCGAGCACGAGCGCTGGCTGACCGAGGAACACGTCGGCCGCCCGGTGGTGGTGACCAACTATCCGGAGCACATCAAGGCGTTCTATATGCGCCTGAACGACGACGGCAAGACCGTCGCCGCGATGGACGTGCTGGCCCCGGGCATCGGCGAGATCATCGGTGGCAGCCAGCGCGAAGAGCGCCTGGACGTGCTGGACGCGCGCATGGCCCAGTTCGGCCTGGACCGTGAGCACTACGGCTGGTACCGCGATTTCCGCCGTTATGGTTCGGTGCCGCACGCCGGCTTCGGCCTCGGCTTCGAACGCCTGGTGGTGTACGTCTGCGGGCTCTCCAACATCCGTGATGCGATCCCCTACCCGCGCGCCCCGGGCAGCGCGGACTTCTAAGCCCCACACGACCACGGAGGTACCGCTCCCATGACCCTGTTCTTCGCCCTCTGTTTCGTCGGCGTTGCAGTGGCCGGGTTCAGTGCCTTCGTGATCTTCTGGCCGCTGACCCTGGTGCACGTGCGCGACCGCCATCCGGCGCTCGCCGAGCGCTTCGGCAGCGGCGCCTTCCTAAAGCCCGATGCCCTGGCCTGGCTGCTGCGCCGTGACTATCGCCAGCAGCCGGACCGCTCACTGTCCGGGCTGGCGACGCCGGCCTGGGTATCGCTGCTGACCCTGCTGGCCGGACTGGGCATGGCCGCCCTGCTCTGGCTGGCCTCGCTCTGGTAATACCTCCATGAATGACATCTCCGCCTCGCGCGACAGCTGGTGGCTGGCCAGCCTCGGCAACACCTTGATCTGGGCGCGCCTGCGCGTGCGCCCGGCCGGCACCGCCGAGGTGCTCGACAGCGACGGCAACACGCTGAGCTATGACAGCGAAGACACCGCCCGTTCGCAGCTGTTCGACGCCGAGTTCGTCGAGTACGACGGCCTGGACGAGGAAGACGCGCTGGTGCGCGGTTTCAGCCTGCACGAAGTACAGCCGCCGCAGGCCGACAGTGACGAGGGCCTGCGCGGCCGCATGATCCAGTCGCTGGGCGGGCGCGCCTGACTCTCGCATGTTCACCCCGCGCGCCTTCGCCGAGACCGACCTGCGCTGGCTGGACCGCCTGCTGGCGCGCGATCCATTCGTCACCGTGCTCACCGCCGGCGACGATGGCCTGCCGGAGCTGACCCGGATGCCGGTGCTGTACCGGCGTGATGGCGAGCGTATCGAGCTGCGCGGGCACTGGGCCCGCGCCAATCCGCAGTCGCGCCACAGCGGCGCGGCCAAGGTGCTGGTCGACGGCCCCCACGGTTACGTCTCGGCCAGCTGGTATCCGGACAAGGAGCCCGCCGCGCGGGTGCCGACCTGGAACTACGCCGCAGCCGAGCTGCGTGGCCAGCTGCAGACCTTCGACGATACCGATGCACTGGCTGAGCTGGTCGGCGCGATCAGCGACCGATTCGAAGCGAGCGTGGGCCAGGCCTGGCAGTTCGATGCTTCGCGCGCCGAACATGGTCCGGAGCTGCGCGCCATCGTCGGTTTCCGCTTCCAGGTCGAACAGGTGCAGCTGAAGCTGAAACTCAGCCAGAACCACCCGGAAGCCAACCAGCAGGCGGTGATCGCCGCACTGGAAGCGCTGGCCACGCCCTCCTCCCAGGAACTGGCGCAGTGGATGCGCTGGCACCGCGACCCGGCCGCCCTGCAGGGCGACTGAACACCACAGATTCCCGCGACGACGCAGCCGGACGGCTGCGGCGAGCCCCCACCCGACGCCAGGGACCCGTACATGAAAGACATCCACAAGCTGCTGCAGAACAACCGCGACTGGGCCGACCGGATCGAAAAGGAAGACCCCGACTTCTTCCACCAGCTCGCCAAGCAGCAGCACCCCGAGTACCTGTGGATCGGCTGTTCCGATTCGCGCGTGCCGGCCAACCAGATCATCGGCATGGCCCCGGGCGAAGTGTTCGTGCACCGCAACGTTGCCAACGTGGTCGCCCACACCGATCTGAACTGCCTGAGCGTGGTGCAGTACGCGGTGGACCAGCTGAAGGTCAAGCACATCCTGATCGTTGGCCACTATGGCTGCGGCGGCGTGCATGCCTGCCTGCACAACACCCGCGTTGGCCTGGCCGACAACTGGTTGCGCCACGTCGGTGACGTGATGCAGAAGCACACCGGCATCCTCGATGCGATCGAGACCGACGAGCTCAAGCACGCACGCCTGTGCGAACTGAACGTGATCGAGCAGGTGGCCAACCTGTGCCGCTCGACCATCGTGCAGGACGCCTGGGCCCGCGGCCAGAAGCTGATGGTGCACGGCTGGGTCTACAGCCTGAAGGACGGACGCGTGCGCGAGATGGGCATCGACGTCGGTTCGCAGGAAGAGCTGCAGCCGGCCTATGAAAAGGCCCTGTCCTACGTCCCGCGCAAGGGCAAGCGCGACTGATCCCCCACGGATGACCACCATGCTCGCTTCGCCGATCAACCTGCACGCCTGGATCGAAGAGAACCGCCACCTGCTGAAGCCGCCGGTGGGCAACAAGATGATCGACAACGGCGATTTCATCGTGATGGTGGTCGGCGGGCCAAACTCGCGTACCGACTACCACTACGACGAAGGCCCGGAGTGGTTCTACCAGCTCGAAGGCGAGATGGTGCTGAAGGTGCAGGAAGACGGCGCGGTGCGCGACATTCCGATCCGCGCCGGTGAGATCTTCCTGTTGCCGGCGAAGGTGCCGCACTCGCCGCGGCGCCCGCCCGGTGGTATCGGCCTGGTGGTCGAGCGCAAGCGCCTGCCGCATGAGATGGACGGCGTGATCTGGCACTGCGAGCGCTGCAACCACAAGCTGCACGAAGAGTTCTTCCCGCTGCAGAACATCGAAACCGACCTGCCCAAGGTATTCGCGCGCTACCACGCCAGCCTGGAACTGCGTACCTGCAGCCAGTGCGAGCACGTGGACCCGCTGCCGGCGCCCGCGGTGGGCTGAACCATCGAACGGTCGTCGCCCACCTGGGTCGGCGCCTGCTCGCACGTGCGCCAACCAAGGTTGGTGACCACCGGATCATGCGGTGCTGGTGCTGGGCTGGTGGCAGCTACCGGGCCATGCCCCAGGCGCTACACTGGCGGTCCCGTTGCAGCCTGTTGCCCGACCATGTCCGACCTGCTCAGCCGCACCCACGCCATCGCCCTGGACGCCGCCGATCCGCTGCGCCCGCTGCGCAATGAATTCCTGATTCCGCGCCACGGTGGCGGCGAGCAGACCTACTTCGTCGGCAACTCGCTGGGCCTGCAGCCGCGCGGCGCGCAGGCCGCCGTGCAGGAAGTGATGAAGCAGTGGGGCGAACTGGCCGTGGAAGGCCACTTCACCGGCCCGACGCAGTGGCTGTCCTACCACCGCCTGGTAAGCGCGCAGCTGGCACGCGTGGTTGGCGCGCTACCCAGCGAAGTGGTGGCGATGAACACGCTGAGCGTGAACCTGCACCTGATGATGGTCAGCTTCTACCGGCCGACCACGCAGCGCCCGGTGATCCTGATGGAAGCCGGCGCGTTCCCGACCGATCGCCACGCGGTGGAAGCCCAGATCCGCTTCCATGGCTTCGACCCGGCCGAGTGCCTGGTGGAAGTGCAGCCGGACGAAGCCAACGGCACGATCTCGCTGAACGCCATCGAACGCGCCATCACCGAACACGGCCCGCGCCTGGCGCTGGTGCTGTGGCCCGGCGTGCAGTACCGCACCGGCCAGGCCTTCGATCTGGATGCGATCACCCGCGCCGCACGCCTGCAGGGCGCACGCATCGGCTTCGACCTGGCGCACTCGGTCGGCAACCTGCCGCTGCGCCTGCATGACGTGGCCCCGGATTTCGCCGTGTGGTGCCATTACAAGTACCTCAACAGCGGCCCGGGTGCAGTCGCTGGCGCCTTCGTGCACGAGCGCCACCACCGCGACACCAGCCTGCCGCGCTTCGCCGGCTGGTGGGGCCATGAGGAAGCCACCCGCTTCCAGATGGCGCCGCAGTTCACGCCGGCCATCGGCGCCGAAGGTTGGCAGCTGAGCAACCCGCCGATTCTCGGCCTGGCACCGCTGCGTGCCTCGCTGGACCTGTTCGAACGTGCCGGCATGGAAGCGCTGCGCGGCAAATCGCTGGCGTTGACCGGCATGCTCGAAGCGCTGGTGCGCGCGCGCCTTCCGCAGGTGCTGGACATCATCACCCCGGCCGACCCGCAGCGCCGCGGCTGCCAGTTGTCGCTGCGCGTGATCGATGGCCGCGAGCGTGGCCGCGCACTGTTCGAGCACCTGCGCGGCATCGGCGTGCTGGGCGACTGGCGCGAGCCCGACGTGATCCGCATCTCGCCCACGCCGCTCTACAACCGCTACCTGGACGTGCACCACTTCGTCGAGGAAGTGGAAGCCTGGGCCGGCCTTTAGGCCGGCCCCTCCCCTACTGCTGGACAGTTCGTTGATCGCACATGCTTCCCGCTCGTTGAGCATTATCGGCGCCGGCCTGGCCGGGTCCCTGCTGGCCATCCTGCTGTCACGGCAAGGCTGGCGCATCACCCTGTACGAACGCCGCGGCGATCCGCGCGTGGCCGACTACGAGAGCGGCCGCTCGATCAACCTGGCGTTGGCCGAGCGCGGGCGCAATGCGCTGCGCCAGGCGGGCGTGGAGGACGAAGTGATGGCGCGGGCGGTGATGATGCGCGGCCGCATGGTGCACCCGCGCGACGGTGAACCGCAGTTGCAGCGCTATGGCCGCGACGACAGCGAAGTGATCTGGTCGATCCACCGCAGCGACCTGAACACCACGCTGCTGGAGCTGGCCGAACAGGCCGGCGCCACCGTGCACTTCCATCGCCGCCTGCACACCGTTGATTTCGATGCCGGCTACGCACGTTTCATCGATGACCGCGACGACAGCCCGCACGACATCCGCTTCGACACCCTGATCGGGGCAGACGGTGCCGGCTCGGCACTGCGCGCGGCGATGAACCGCCGTGCGCCGCTGGGGGAGGACATCGCCTTCCTCGACCACTCCTACAAGGAGCTGGAGATCCCGCCGGCCGCCGACGGCAGCTTCCGCATCGAGCGCAACGCGCTGCACATCTGGCCGCGCGGCCACTACATGTGCATCGCCCTGCCCAACCACGAAGGCACCTTCACCGTCACCCTGTTCCTGCCCAACCAGGGCGATCCCAGCTTCGCGACGGTCAACACCGGCGCGCAGGCCGAAGCGCTGTTCGCACGCGAGTTCGCCGACACCCTGACGTTGATCCCGAACCTGCGCGCGGACTGGGAACAGCATCCGCCGGGCCTGCTCGGCACGCTCACCCTGGAGCGCTGGCATCAGCAAGGCCGCGCCGTGCTGATCGGCGATGCCGCGCACGCCATGGTGCCGTTCCACGGCCAGGGCATGAACTGCGCGTTCGAGGACTGCGTTGCGCTGGCACGCCACCTGACGGAAGCAGATGATCTGGAAGGCGCGTTCGCCGCGTTCGAAGCCGAGCGCAAGCCGAATGCACGTGCCATCCAGCAGATGGCGCTGGAGAACTACCTGGAGATGCGCGACCGCGTCGCCGATCCCGCGTTCCTGCTGCAGCGCGAGCTGGAGCAGGAACTGCAGCGACGCTGGCCGACCCGTTTCGTACCGCATTACACGATGGTCACCTTCCTGCACACGCCCTACGCCGAGGCGCTGCGCCGCACCGAGCTGCAGCGCGACATGCTGGTGGCCGCCACCGCCGGCCACGATTCACTGGACAACATCGACTGGACCGCCCTGGAAGCGCAGATCCACGCGCAGCTGCCGGTCCTGGAGGGCGCGCACTGATGGCCGACAGCTTCCTGTTCTACGACCTGGAAACGTTCGGCCAGGACCCACGACGCACGCGCATCTCACAATACGCCGCGATCCGTACCGACGCCGACCTGAACGAGATCGACACCCCGGTCAGCTTCTTCGTGCGCCCGGCCGATGACCTGCTGCCCTCGCCGATGGCCACCCTGGTCACCGGCATCACCCCGCAGCAGGCCCTGGCCGAGGGCATCAGCGAGGCCGAGGCCTTCGATCGCATCAACGAGCAGCTGTCGCGCCCCGGTACCTGCGCGCTGGGTTACAACACGCTGCGCTTCGACGATGAATTCGTCCGCTATGGGCTGTTCCGCAACTTCCACGACCCGTACGAACGCGAGTGGCGCAACGGCAATTCGCGCTGGGACCTGCTGGACATGCTGCGGCTGATGCGCGCGATGCGCCCGGACGGCATCCAGTGGCCGCTGCGCGAGGATGGCGCCACCTCGTTCAAGCTCGAGCACCTGGCCGAGGCCAACAACGTGCGCGAAGGCGATGCGCACGAAGCGCTGTCCGACGTACGCGCCACCATCGGCATGGCACGCCTGTTCAAGCAGTCGCAGCCACGCCTGTGGGACTACGCGCTGAAGCTGCGTGACAAACGCTTCGTCGGCGGCCTGCTGGACGTGGCCGCGATGAAGCCGGTGCTGCACATTTCCATGCGCTACCCGGCCAGCCGCCTGTGCGCGGCACCGGTGCTGCCGCTGGCCGTGCACCCGACCATCAACAACCGGGTGATCGTGTTCGACCTGGAAGGCGGGATCGACGACCTGCTGGAACTGCCGGCCGAGGTGATCGCACAGCGCCTGTACATGCGCGCCAGCGAGCTGCCCGAAGGTGTGGCGCGGGTGCCGCTGAAGGAAGTGCACCTGAACAAGGTGCCGGCGCTGATCGCCTGGAACCACCTGCGCGCCGATGACCACGCGCGCCTCGGCCTGGACGTGGCCGCGATCGAGGCCAAGGTGGAACGCCTGCGCGCGTTCGCCCCACAGCTGGCCGAGAAGGCGCGACAGGTCTACAACCAGACTCGCGCCGCCACCGTGGCCGACGTCGATGCCTCGCTGTACGACGGCTTCCTCGGCAATGGCGACAAGCCGCTGCTTGCGCTGGCACGCACCAGCGCGCCGGAGCAGCTGGCCGCGCTGGAAGGCCGCTTCCGCGACCCGCGCCTGCCGGAACTGCTGTTCCGCTACCGCGCGCGCAACCACCCCGACAGCCTCGCACCGTCCGAACGCCAGCGCTGGCAGGAGTACCGCCGCCAGCGCCTGCTGGGAGACGGCGGGCTGGGCGAACTCAACCTGCCCCAGTACCAGCAGCAGCTCGATGCACTGGCCGCCGAAGCGCCCGACGACGCCCGGCGCCAGGCCCTGCTGCAATCGCTGCGCGACTGGGGCCAGCACCTGCAGGAGACGCTGTGAGCACCTACTTCTCGGACGCCAGTTTCAAGTTCCTGCGCAGCCTGGCGCGGCACAACGACAAGGCCTGGTTCAACGACCACCGCCAGCAGTATGAAGACCACGTACGGCAGCCGTTCCTGCGCCTGCTGGGCGACCTGCAACCGGCACTGGCCGAGGTCAGCGACCATTTCCGCGCCGATACGCGCGGCGTCGGCGGCTCGCTGTTCCGCATCCATCGCGACGCGCGCTTCTCCAACGACAAGTCACCGTACAAGACCTGGCAGGGCGCGCGCCTGTTCCATGAGCGCCGCCGCGAAGTGGCCGCGCCTTCGTTCTACGTGCACCTGCAGCCCGGCGAGAGCTTCGTCGGTGCCGGCCTGTGGCATCCGGAGCCTGAAACCCAGCGTCGCGTGCGCCACTTCATCCTCGACAACCCGGGCAGCTGGAAGGCCGCCGCGCATGCGCCGGCCCTGCGCAAGCGCTTCGATTTCGAGGAGAGCGAAAAGCTGGTGCGGCCACCCCGCGGCTTCCCGGCCGACTTCGAGTTCATCGGCGACCTCAAGCACCGCAACTGGGTGATGTGGCGCTCGCTGGACGACGCCACCATGACCGGCCCGCGCCTGCTGTCCACGCTGGGCAAGGACCTGGCCGCGCTCGGTCCGTTCGTCGACTACCTGTGCGCCGCGCTCGACCTGGAGTTCTGATGTCGCCGGATCTTCCGCTGGCCCGCCAGCGGCGCGTGCTCGGCCGCACCGGCCTGGCCGTTTCACCGATCGGCCTTGGCTGCTCCGGCTTCTGGGGTCATCGCCGCTTCCCCGAGCCTGAGGCGGCTGCCGTGGTCGAGCATGCGCTCGCCCATGGCGTGAACCTGCTCGATACCGGCCACAACTACTCCGGCTTCCATGCCGAACCGCGCCTGGGCCGCATCCTGCGTCCGTTGCTGAAGCAGTACCCGCGCGACGCGCTGGTGATCTCCAGCAAAGGCGGCACGCTCACCGGCCAGGCCGGCATCAGCGGTGCCGAGCAACGCAACTTCTCGCCCGCGGCCATCACCGCCAGCTGCGAGGCGTCGCTGCGCAACCTCGGCCTGGATCATCTGGACCTCTACCAGCTGCATGGCGCCAGCGAACACGACATCAACGATGACCTGCTGGCCGCGCTGCAACGCCTGCGCGAACGCGGCCTGGTCCGCCACACCGGCATCAACACCCACTCGGCATCGACCCTGCGCTGGATGATCGCCCATCCCGACGCGTTCGATGTGGTGCTTCTGGACTACAACGCCCTGCAGCAGGACCGCGAACCGCTGATCGACCAGCTGCAGGCGGTGGGCATTGGCGTGCTGGCCGGCACCGTGCTCGCGCAGGGCCACCTGCTGCCCGCCCGTCCGCGCCTGCCACGGCTGGCCGATGGCTGGTACCTGGCGCGCGCCTGGCTGAAACCCAGCAGCCGCCAGCTGATGCGCAGTGCCCGCCAGATGCGGCGCGCGATGGGCGCGATCCACAGCCAACGCCCGGCCCAGACCGCCTTCGCCTATGCGCTGGGCCATCCCGGCGTGGCCAGCGGCATCCTCGGTACCACCCGCACCCGCAGCCTCGACGAGGTGCTGGCGACGCGGCTGGAAGCACTGACCCCGGCCGAACGGCAACAGCTGGTCGATGCCTTCGGTGACGGCCGTGGTTCGCCCAGTCATTGAGTCTTCACCCGGCACTGCCGCCATTGCGGCAGTCTGGTCGGCATGAAGAAACTCACCGCACTCATTGTGCTGCTGGTCCTGGCCGTGGCGGCCTGGTGGTTCGGCGGCCCCTACATGACCGTCAATGGCCTGTCCAAGGCCATCGAGCAGCGCGACACCGCCCGCCTGGAGCGTTATGTCGACTTCCCGCGCGTGCGCAGCAGCCTGCGCGCGCAGCTCAATGACTACCTGGTGCGCCAGGCCGGCCCCGAGGTGGCGGCCAGTCCATTCGGCGCCCTGCTCTATGGGCTGGGCGACCAGCTTGGCGGTGCCGCAGTGGAGACCATGGTGACCCCGACCGGGATCGGCGCGATGCTGCAGGGCCACGTGCTGTGGAAGCGTGGCCGCAATGAACTGCAGGGCGGCGATGCCTTCGGCGCGACCGAACCGGCGCGGCCGCTGAAGCATGCCGAGCACCATTTCGAGGCACTGGACCGCTTCGTGATCGATGTCGATCGCGGCCCTGGCCAGCCGCCGCTGAAGGTGGTGCTTGAACCGCAGGGCCTGCGCTGGAAGGTGGTGGACCTGCAGCTGGGGATGTCGGTCGCGCATTGACCCGTAGAGGCCCACCTCGGTGGGCACCGATGCATGGCAGGGCCAACCGACGGTTGGCACCTGCCCGTCATGGCCTCAGCTCTCGTTGGCGACACCATGCGGTACGTGGCCAGCGGCCACATGCTCGCGGGCACTGTCGATGTTGTGCTGCGAATCATCGAAGAAGATGTCGGCGCCGAACGCCTGCAGGAACGGCCCCTTGTGGCGGCCACCGAGGAACAGCGCCTCGTCCAGGCGCACGCCCCACTCGCGCAGGGTGCGGATCACCCGTTCATGCGCCGGTGCCGAGCGCGCGGTGACCAGTGCGGTGCGGATCGGCGCACTCTCGCCGGCCGGAAACACTTCCTGCAGCGTGTGCAGGGCCGACAGGAAACCCCGGAATGGCCCGCCGCTGAGCGGCTCGCGGGCGCGCTCGCGCTCGTGGCGGCCAAACGCCTCCACGCCCTGCTCGCGCGAAATGCGCTCACTCTCGTCACCGAAGATCACCGCGTCACCATCGAAGGCGATGCGCAGCTGGCCGGCCGGGCGACCGATATCGATCTGGTCGGCCGCTGCCGCAGCGGTCTCGCCGGGCGGCTTGGGCAGGATGGTCGCCGCCGCGATCCCATGGCGCAGCGCGCTGCGCACCGATTCGGGGTTGGCCGACAGGAACAGGTCGGTACCGAACGGCTTCACGTACGGCCAGGTCGGCTCGCCGGCGGTGAACGTCGCACGGATGATGCCCAGGCCGTAGTGCTGGATCGAGTTGAAGATGCGCAGGCCGGTGTCGGCCGAGTTGCGCGACAGCAGGATCACCTCGACCCGTGGGTTCTCCGGGCTGGCGCCCTGGTTCAGCGCCAGCAGCTTGCGCACCACCGGGAAGGCCACGCCGGGGCCGAGGATGTCGTCCTCATGCTGGCGCTGGAATTCGGCATAGGCCGCCACGCCATCACTCTCGAACAGCGCATGGCTTTCCTCGAGGTCGAACAGGGCGCGCGAGGTCACCGCGACGGTCAGCAAACGGGGGGAGTTGTCGCCCATCGGTGGGGGTCCTTCAAGCGGTCGGCGGGGCCGGCCGCCCATTGTCCTCAAAAAACGAACTGTTCGCTCAGGATCCGGTCTTCCAGGTTGTGCTCCGGGTCGAACAGCAGGGTCACGCGGCGGTCCTTCGACTCGCGGATGGTCACCTCGACCACGTCACGGGTCTCGTGCGAATCCGCAGTGACGCTGACCGGGCGCTTGTAGGGGTCAAGCACGCGGAAGCGCACCTCGGTGTCGGCCTTGAGGATCGCCCCGCGCCAACGACGCGGCCGGTACGGAGCCAACGGCGTCAGCGCGATGGTGTGCGAGCCCAGCGGCAGTACCGGACCGTGCGCGGAATAGTTGTAGGCGGTGCTGCCGGCCGGGGTGGCCACCAGCACGCCGTCACCGATCAGCTCGGCCACGCGTTCCTGGCCGTTGAGGTCGATGCCGATATGCGCTGCCTGCCGGGTCTGGCGCAGCAGCGACACATCGTTGTAGGCCAGCGAACCGGTACTGGTGCCCGACTCGGTCAACGCGACCATCTCCAACGGGCGCAGGTTGGCCGGTTCGGCACGGGCAATGCGGGCCTGCACGTCGTCGTCGCCACGGTACTGGTTCATCAGGAAGCCGACGGTGCCCAGCTTCATGCCGAACACCGGCTTTCCCAGGTGCCCGTGCCGATGCAGGGTCTGCAGCATGAAGCCGTCGCCGCCCAGCGGACACAGCACGTCCGCCTGCTCCGGCGCGTGATCGCCATAACGCGAGACCATCGCGGCGCGGGCCATCTGTGCAGGTTCGGTGGCGCTGGCCAGGAAGGCGATGCGGGGGGTGTCACTCATCGGTGGATCCGGGGGGAAGGCATGAGGGAGAGCATAACCGAGCGCCGGGCGTTGGACCCCGCAGGGCGGATGACCGGCGTCGGGTCAGTGATCGCAGAAAAACAGGCAGAAACAGAACGGCCCCGCTTTCGCGGGGCCGTTCCTCCAACTGCCCCCCTGAGTCAGGGGGGCGCGCCAACGGCGCGGGGGTCCGGGAGCATGGTTGGCATGGGGCCCACGGTTTGCAGAGCAAACCGTGGGGCGTCAGCGCGAATGCGCTTACGCACCATGCGCGGCCAGCTGGCCCAGGCGCTGGACCGCGACCGAGACGGTCGGGTAGTCCAGGGTCTTCTGCTCGGCCAGTTCGGCCAGCATCGCCAGGGTGAAGCGCAGGCTGTTGTCGTCGCGGCCCATCCAGGCCGCCACCTTCGCTTCAGCACTGCTGCCCTTGGTGCCCAGCACCTGGCCGGCCAGGTTGCGGTGGTTGGCGGCCAGCTCGTCACGCAGCACGCCACGTGCCACGGCGTGCCAGCGGCCGTTGACCTCCAGCGCGTCGACCTGCTCGAACAGCCACGGCAGCTGCAGGGCATCGCCCAGGCGGAAGTGGACCTTGGACACGTCCACCGGCTTCAGCTTGCGGGTACGGGCCAGTTCGATGATGTCGAACGCCGGCTCCAGGAAGTGCAGTTCGGCCAGCTGCTGCGCCAGCGCGGACGGCAGGCCCTTTTCCTTCCACTCGGCCACCAGGGCTTCGTAGGTCGGACGCTGCGAATCCGGCAGCACGCCCGAAGCAACGCGGATGTCGTTGAACGGACCCTGGTAGCGGTTGACCGCTTCGGTGATGCCCGGCATCGCACCCGGGCGCGACAGCAGCCAGCGCACGAACGAACGCTGCAGCTTCCAGATCACTTCCAGTGCGTCGATCTGCACCGACTCCGGCACCTTGCCGTCGAGCGCATCGATCTGCGCCCAAAGCGCGCGTGCATCCAGCGTTTCACGGCTGATGGTGTAGGCCTTGGCGACCTCGGCGATGGAACGACCGGTGTCTTCCTGCATGCGCATCAGGAAGGTGGCGCCCATGCGGTTGATGGTCTGGTTGGTCACGGCCGTGGCGATGATTTCGCGCTTCAGGCGGTGACGCTCCATTGCGTCGGCGTACTTCTTCTGCAGCGGTGTCGGGAAGTAGCGCTGCAGTTCCTTGGACAGGTACGGATCTTCGGGGATGTCCGAATCCAGCAGCTGGGCGAACGCCACCAGCTTGGAGTACGACAGCAGCACCGACAGTTCCGGACGGGTCAGGCCCTGGCCGCGTGCCTTGCGCTGCGACAGCTCGGCATCGGACGGCAGGAACTCGATCTGGCGATCGAGCAGGCCCTGCTGTTCCAGGGTACGGATGAAGTGCTGCTTGGAGCCCAGGCGCTTGACCGCCATCCGCTCCATCAGGCTCAGCGCCTGGTTCTGGCGGTAGTTGTCGTTGAGCACCAGCTCGGCGACTTCATCGGTCATCGAGGCCAGCAGCTTGTTGCGCTGCTCGACGGTCAGCTTCTTGGCCCGCACCACATCATTGAGCAGGATCTTGATGTTGACTTCATGGTCGGAAGTATCAACACCGGCCGAGTTGTCGATGAAGTCGGTATTGAGCAGCACGCCAGCCTGCGCGGCTTCGATGCGGCCCAGCTGGGTCATGCCCAGGTTGCCGCCCTCGCCCACCACCTTGCAGCGCAGCTCGCCACCGTTCACGCGCAGCGCGTTGTTGGCGCGGTCGCCGACATCGCTGTGCTGCTCGCTGGCAGCCTTCACGTAGGTACCGATGCCGCCGTTCCACAGCAGGTCGACCGGCGCCTTCAGGATCGCGCTCATCAGATCGTTCGGCGACAGCGCCTTGACGTTTTCGTCCAGGCCCAGCGCTTCGCGCACCTGCGGGGTGATCTCGATCGACTTCAGGCTGCGCGGGTACACGCCGCCGCCCTTGCTGATCAGCTTGGCATCGTAGTCCGCCCAGCTCGAACGCGGCACGGTGAACAGGCGCTCACGTTCAACGAACGTGGTGGCCGCATCCGGGTTCGGGTCCAGGAAGATGTGGCGGTGGTCGAACGCAGCGACCAGGCGGATGTGGCGCGACAGCAGCATGCCGTTGCCGAACACGTCGCCGGACATGTCGCCGACGCCGACCGCGGTGAAATCCTGGCTCTGGCTGTCGCGGCCGAGCGCACGGAAGTGGCGCTTGACCGACTCCCACGCACCGCGTGCGGTGATGCCCATGCCCTTGTGGTCGTAACCGACCGAACCACCGGAGGCGAACGCATCGCCCATCCAGAAGCCGTGCGCGATGGCCAGGCCGTTGGCGATGTCGGAGAAGGTCGCGGTGCCCTTGTCGGCGGCCACCACCAGGTACGGATCGTCCATGTCGTGGCGCACGACATCCACCGGCGGCACGATCTTGTTGTTGACGATGTTGTCGGTGATGTCCAGCAGGCCCTGGATGAACAGCTTGTAGCAGGCCACGCCGTTGGCGAAGATCGCATCACGGTCGCCGTTCACCGGCGGGGTCTTGGCGAAGAAGCCGCCCTTCGCGCCGACCGGCACGATGACGGTGTTCTTGACCATCTGCGCCTTGACCAGGCCCAGCACCTCGGTACGGAAGTCTTCGCGACGGTCCGACCAGCGCAGGCCACCACGGGCGACCGCGCCGAAGCGCAGGTGGGTACCTTCCACGCGCGGGCCGTAGACGAAGATTTCGCGATACGGGCGCGGCTTCGGCAGGTCCGGCACCAGCGCCGAATCGAACTTGAAGCTGATCACATGGCCGTGCTGGCCGTCGGCATCGGTCTGGTAGTAGCTGGTACGCAGGGTCGCGTCGATCACGCCCATGAACGAACGCAGGATGCGGTCCTCGTCCAGGCTCGACACGCGGTCCATCAGCTTCAGCAGCGCATCGCGCGCGGCCTGCATCTGTGCGTTGCGGTCACCCTTGCGGGCATCGACCACGGTCTTGAGCACCTTCAGGGTGGCATCGTCGCCAGCAGCCAGCACATCGAAGTGGGCCTTCAGCTGGGCCTGGCCGGCCGCGATGTCGTCCTTGCTTTCGTGGCCGGTGGCCGGATCGAAGCGGGCTTCGAACAGCTCGACCAGCAGGCGGGCCAGCAACGGGTAGCGCGCGAAGGTGCCTTCCACGTAAGCCTGCGAGAACGGCACGCCGGTCTGCAGCAGGTACTTGCAGTAGCCACGCAGCATGGCGACCTGGCGCCAGTGCAGGCCGGCAGCCAGCACCAGGCGGTTGAAACCATCGTTTTCGGCATCGCCGTGCCAGACGCGTGCAAAGGTCTCGCCGAAGGCTTCATCGACGCTGGCGGCATCGATCGCGCCGGCGGTCGACTCGACCTCGAAGTCCTGCACGTACACCGGGGCGTTATCGACCGACAGGCGGTACGGACGCTCGGCGATCACGCGCAGGCCCATGTTTTCCATCATCGGCAGCGCGTCCGACAGCGGAATGTCGTCCAGCTGGCGATACAGCTTCAGGCGCAGGCCATCGCCGCTTTCGCGCGGCACGGCCTGCAGGCTCAGGCGCAGGTCGTCCGGGCCGGTCAGGGCGTCGAGCTGGCTGACATCGTTGGCGGCAACCGCGGTGCTGTTGTCTTCGATGTAACCGGCCGGCAGTGCCTTGCCGATACGGGCGGCGATGCGCAGGCCTTCGGTCTCGCCATGGCGGGTCACCAGCGCTTCGCGCAGGTCGTCCTGCCAGTTGCGCAGCACCTGGGCCAGCTTCTGCTCCAGTTCGGCGGTATCGACGTCGAGCATTTCACCCGGCTTCGGACGCACGATCAGGTGCACCTGGGCCAGCGGCGATTCGCCCAGCACCACCGAGCTGTCGACGTACTCGCCATGCAGCGCGTCCTTCAGCATCGCTTCGATGCGCAGGCGCACGTCGGTGTTGAAGCGCTCGCGCGGCAGGTAGACCAGCGCGGAGATGAAACGGCTGTACTTGTCACGGCGCAGGAACAGGCGGCTGCGCACGCGCTCCTGCAGGCCCAGCACGCCCATCGCGGTGCGGAACAGTTCGTCCTCGCTGGACTGGAACAGTTCTTCGCGCGGCAGGGTTTCCAGGATGTGGCGCAGGGCCTTGCCGCTGTGGCTGGCCGGGGCCAGGCCCGACTGCTTCATCACGTGCTCGTGGCGCTGGCGCACCAGCGGGATTTCCCACGGGCGACGGTTGTAGGCACTGGACGTGAACAGGCCGAGGAAGCGCTGCTCGCCGATGATCTTGCCCTTGGCGTCGAATTCCAGCACGCCGATGTAGTCCATGTAGCCGGCGCGGTGCACGCGCGAGCGGGCATTGGTCTTGGTCAGGATCAGCGCGTCCTTCAGACCGGATGTGGTGTTCAGGCCCTGCGCGGCCAGGGTCTTGACCGGGCGGGCGGCGGACTTGTCCTTGCCGCGCATCAGGCCCAGGCCGGTGTCGTTCAGCGGCGCGAGCACTTCTTCCTTGCCCTGCTTCTCGACGCGGTACTCGCGGTAGCCGAAGAAGGTGAAGTGGTTGTCGGCGGCCCAGCGCAGGAATTCCTGTGCTTCCTTGCGCGACGCGTCGTCGACCGGCAGCTGGCGGCTGCCCAGGTCGTCGGCCAGCGCCAGCGCCTTGTCCTTCATCGGCTGCCAGTCGCGCACGATCGCGCGCACTTCATCCAGCGCCTTGTTGATGGCCTGCTCGATGGCGGCCATGGCTTCAGCCGGCTGGCGGTCGATTTCCAGCAGCATCACCGACTCGGCATCACCTTCGCCGACCTTGACCAGCTTGCCGGCCTTGTCGCGGGTGAAGCGCAGCACCGGGTGGCCCAGCACGTGGACACCCACGCCCTGCTCGGCCAGCGACATGGTGACAGTGTCAACCAGGAACGGCATGTCGTCGTTGACGACCTGCAGCACGGTGTGCGGCGATTCCCAACCGTTGGCCCTCGCGGTCGGATTGAACACGCGGACGTTGGCCTTGCCGGCCTTGCGGGCGCGGGCGAATTCCAGCGTCTCAGCCGCGAGAGCGGCCCACTCTTCAGCGCTGTGGTGCGGGAACTCGTCCGACTCCATGCGCTTGTAGAAGTCAGTGGCGAAGGCCACTGCTTCGGCCTGTGCGGCCGCGGGGTAACGCTTGCGCAATGCCGTGTACACCGGCTCCAGGGAGAAACCAGCGGTCACTGCGACCTCCGACTCTGCTGGTTTGGTCTTGTTTTTCACGGTCTTGGCTGCGGTTTTTTGCGGTTTCATGGCAGAGCGATGCGCTTGCTCAGTTGGGAAAATGAAATTGTAGCCCTACCGCACGAAAAGGCCTTGCTGCAGGACGGAATAACCAGATTCGGGTTTGCTGCGGTTTAGACGCCTATTCAGTTCGCTCCGGTATGGAGCTGGCGCCTGTTTCAGCACTGCCGACAGGATCGGCAAAACGTGTTACCGGAAGACACACGCGGCGACGCAGATTCGATTCCACAATCCTGAACTGGACGGTATAGTCCACCGCGTGAACCCGGCCTACCTCCCCGTTGCCCTCGACGCGCGCGATGAGCGCGTGTTCGATGCCGTGCGCGAACTGCTGGCCCAGCAGGGCATGCAGATGAGCATGGACGCGGTGGCCCAGCATGCCGGCTGCTCCAAGCAGACCCTGTACTCGCGCTACGGCAGCAAGCAGGAACTGCTGCGCCGGGTTATGCAGCGCCACGTCGGCCACGCCACCGGGGCCATGCTGCGTGCACTCCGCGGTGACGACCTGCGTGCCAGCCTGCTCCAGTTCGCCACCGACTTCCTGGAGCATTTCAACCAAGCGCACGTAGGACAGGCCTGCCGGCTGATTGCGGCCGAGGCGGCCCAGTTTCCCGAAGAGGCGCGTACGCTGTACCGGCACGGTGCCGGCGCGCTGACGCTTCATCTTGCTGAATGGATTGAAACCGTTTGCATGCGAGGCCAGCTCCGGCATGACGACCCGCACTTCATGGCCGAACTGCTGCTGAGCATGATCGCCGGTCAGGATTTCGACAAACAGCGCTTCCATACCCCCCATCGTGATGACGCGCTCTTGCGTCGGCGCTGGGCAGAGTTCTCCGTCGACAGCTTCCTGCGCGCGTTCGCGCCACGGCCGTCGCCGGCCCCGTCTACAAACCAACCCCGGAGTTCCTCCTGATGACCGCCCCACTCCGCACCCTTGCCTTGACGTGCGCCGTTGCTGTCGCTCTGGCTGCCTGCAAGAAGCCGGAACAGCAGACGCCCCCGCCGCCGGAGGTGGGCGTGATCGACGCCAAGCCGCAGACCCTGCCGCTGCAGCGCGAGCTGGTCGGCCGCCTGTCGCCGTTCCGCAGCGCCGACGTCCGCGCACGCGTGCCCGGCGTGCTGCTCAAGCGCGTCTACCAGGAAGGCTCGCAGGTCAAGCAGGGCCAGACCCTGTTCCTGATCGACCCGGCGCCGTTGCGTGCCTCGCTCAATGCCTCCGAAGCGCAGCTGGCCTCGGCCCGCGCGAGCTACGCCAACGCCAAGGTCGCCGCCGACCGCGCACGTTCGCTGGCGCCGCAGCAGTTCGTCTCCAAGGCCGACCTGGACAACGCCGAATCGGCCGAGCGCACCGCGCTGGCCGCGGTCAAGCAGGCCGAAGCGGCGGTGACCTCTTCGCGCATCAGCCTGGGCTATACCGAAGTGACCGCACCGATCAGCGGCGTGGCCAACAAGCAGCAGGTCACCGAAGGTGCGCTGGTCGGCCAGGGCGATGTGACCCTGCTGACCACCGTCGACCAGCTCGACCCGCTGTACGTGAACTTCTCGCTGAGCGTGGATGAACTGACCCAGCTGCGCGCGCAGCAGGCCAAGGGCGCGCTGGCGCTGTCGGGCGACGGCAAGGCCACGGTCAACGTCAAGCTGGCCGATGGCAGCACCTACAGCGAGCCGGGCACCCTGGACTTCTCCTCGACCACGGTCGACCCGGCCACCGGTGCGGTGTCGTTGCGTGCGTTGCTGCCGAACCCGCAGCAGATCCTGCTGCCGGGCGCTTTCGTCAGCTTCCAGGCCAACCTGGGCGAACGCAACAATGCCTTCCTGGTACCGCAGCAGGCCCTGCTGCGCGACACCACGGGCGGCTACGTGATGGTGGTCGGCGCCGACGGCAAGGTCGCGCGCAAGAACGTGAAGACCGATGGCGCGCAGAACGGCAACTGGCTGGTCAGCGACGGCCTGGCCGCCGGCGACAAGGTGATCGTGGCCGGCGTGCAGAAGGTCAAGGAAGGTGCACCGGCGGTGGCCAAGCCGTGGACCCCGGGGCAGGACGCCAACGGCAAGCCGGCCGCGGGCGGCGCCGCTGCGGCGGGCACCGCACCGGCTGCTGGCAAGGCACCGGCCGACGCGGCCAAGCCCGAGCAGGCCGATGCGGCCAAGCCGGCCGCCACCGATTCGAACAAGCAGTAACGGGAACCTTCCGTCATGCCTAAATTTTTCATCGAACATCCAGTCTTCGCCTGGGTGGTGGCGATCCTGATCTCGCTCAGCGGCGTGATCGCGATCCTCAACCTGGGCGTGGAGTCCTATCCCAACATCGCCCCGCCGCAGGTCACCGTCTCGGCCACCTACCCGGGCGCCAGTGCCGACACCACGGAAAAATCGGTCACCCAGGTGATCGAGCAGCAGCTGACCGGTATCGATCACCTGCTGTACTTCAGCTCTTCCTCGTCGTCCAACGGCCGTGCGCAGATCACCCTGACCTTCGAGACGGGTACCGATCCGGACATCGCCCAGGTGCAGGTGCAGAACAAGGTCTCGCTGGCCACGCCCCGACTGCCTTCGGAAGTGACCCAGCAGGGCGTGGTGGTGGCCAAGGCCAACGCCGGCTTCCTGATGGTGGTGGCGCTGCAGTCCGATACCCCGACCATCAACCGTGATGCGCTGAACGACATCGTTGGCTCGCGCGTGCTCGACCAGGTCTCGCGTATCCCCGGCGTCGGCAGCACCCAGCAGTTCGGTTCCGAGTACGCCATGAACATCTGGCTGAACCCGGAAAAGATGCAGGGCTACGGCCTGTCGGCCAGCCAGGTGCTGGCCGCGGTGCGTGCGCAGAACGTGCAGTTCGCCGCCGGTGCGCTTGGCTCGGACCCATCGCCGGAAGGCCAGCACTTCACCGCCACGGTCTCGGCCGAAGGCCGCTTCAGTTCGCCGCAGGAATTCGAGAACATCATCCTGCGCGCCAACGCTGACGGCTCGCGCGTGCTGCTGAAGGACATCGCACGCGTTGCGTTCGGCGCCAACAATTACGGCTTCGACACGCAGTACAACGGCAAGCCGACCGGCGCCTTCGCCATCCAGCTGCTGCCGGGCGCCAACGCCCTGAACGTGGCTGATGCGGTGCGCGCCAAGATGGACGAGCTGCAGCCCAGCTTCCCGGCCGGCGTGACCTGGTTCTCGCCGTACGACAGCACGACCTTCGTCAAGATCTCCATCCAGGAAGTGGTCAAGACCCTGTTCGAGGCCGTGTTGCTGGTGTTCCTGGTGATGCTGATCTTCCTGCAGAACTTCCGCGCTACCCTGATCCCGACCCTGGTCATCCCGGTGGCCCTGCTCGGTACCTTCCTGGGCATGTGGATGATCGGCTTCACGATCAACCAGCTGACCCTGTTCGCGATGGTGCTGGCGATCGGCATCGTGGTCGATGACGCGATCGTGGTGATCGAGAACGTCGAACGCATCATGACCGAGGAAGGGCTGGCGCCGAAGCCGGCCACGCAGAAGGCGATGACCCAGATCACCGGCGCGGTGGTGGCGATCACCGTCGTGCTGGCCGCGGTGTTCATCCCGTCCGCCCTGCAGGGTGGTGCCGCCGGTGAGATCTACAAGCAGTTCGCGCTGACCATCGCCATCTCGATGGCATTCTCTGCGTTCCTGGCACTGGGCTTCACCCCGGCGCTGTGCGCGACCTTCCTCAAGCCGACGCACAACGACAACCCGAACATCGTCTACCGCACCTTCAACAAGTACTACGACAAGATCAGCCACACCTATGTGGGCCACATCACCTCGGCGGTGCGCCATGCGCCGCGCTGGATGATCCTGTTCGTGGTGCTGACCGCGCTGTGCGGCTTCCTGTTCACCCGCATGCCGGGCAGCTTCCTGCCGGAAGAAGACCAGGGCTATGCGCTGGCGATCGTGCAGCTGCCGCCGGGCTCGACCAAGGGCCAGACCAACGAAGTGTTCGCGCAGATGCGTGGCATCCTGGAAAAGCAGGATGGCTATGAAGGCATGCTGCAGGTGGCCGGTTTCAGCTTCGTCGGTTCCGGCGAGAACGTGGGCATGGGCTTCATCCGCCTGAAGCCGTGGGAGGAACGCAAGTTCACCGCACCCGAGTTCATCCAGAACATGAACGGCGCGTTCTATGGCATCAAGGAAGCGCAGATCTTCGTGGTCAACCTGCCCACCGTGCAGGGTCTCGGCCAGTTCGGCGGCTTCGACATGTGGCTGCAGGACCGCAGCGGTGCCGGCTACGAGCAGCTGACCCAGGCGCGCAACATCCTGCTCGGCAACGCAGCGCAGAAGCCCGAAGCACTGGTCGGCGTGCGTCCGAACGGGCTGGAAAACGCCCCGCAGCTGCAGCTGCACGTGGACCGCGTGCAGGCGCAGTCGATGGGCATGTCGGTGTCGGACGTGTACAGCACCATCCAGCTGATGCTCGCCCCGGTGTACGTCAACGACTTCTTCTACGAAGGCCGCATCAAGCGCGTGACCATGCAGGCCGATGGCCCGTACCGCACCGGCCAGGAGTCGCTGAAGAGCTTCTACAGCCCGTCCAGCCTGACCACCAATGCTGACGGCACCAACGCGATGATCCCGCTGAACACGGTGGTCAAGTCCGAATGGGTGTCGGCACCGCCGTCGCTGAGCCGCTACAACGGCTACTCGGCGATCAACATCGTCGGCTCGCAGGCCCCGGGCACCAGCTCGGGTGAAGCGATGCAGACCATGGAGAGCATCGTCAACGACGACCTGCCGGCCGGCTTCGGCTACGACTGGTCCGGCATGTCCTACCAGGAAATCCTGGCCGGCAACGCCGCGACGCTGCTGCTGGTGCTGTCGATCGTGGTGGTGTTCCTGTGCCTGGCGGCCCTGTACGAAAGCTGGTCGATCCCGGTGGCGGTGCTGCTGGTCGTGCCGCTGGGCGTGCTCGGTGCCCTCGGCCTGTCGATGCTGCGCGGCCTGCCCAACGATCTGTTCTTCAAGATCGGCCTGATCACCGTGATCGGCCTGGCGGCGAAGAACGCGATCCTGATCGTGGAGTTCGCGGTGGAGCAGCGCGCAGCAGGCAAGAACCTGCGCGATGCCACCATCGAGGCGGCCCGCCTGCGCTTCCGCCCGATCCTGATGACCTCGTTCGCGTTCATCATGGGCGTGATCCCGATGGCGATCTCCACCGGCGCCGGCGCCAACTCCCGCCACGCCATCGGTACCGGCGTGATCGGCGGCATGCTGTTCGCCACCCTGCTGGGCCTGCTGATGATCCCGGTGTTCTTCGTGGTCGTGCGCCGCATGCTGGGTGACAAGCTGGATGAGCCGTCCAAGGAGTTCATGGAGCGCCAGCGCGATGCGGAATCCGCCCACCGCCCGGATCGTTGATTCGGTGGTAAGCTGAAACGAGAAAGGCCCCGGAGCGATCCGGGGCCTTTTTTCTTTGCCATCTGGTAGATGCCAACCTTGGTTGGCGCTCTTCGATTCGTGCCAACCAAGGTTGGCACCTACCAGGGCTGTAGGCGCTACGTCTCAGCGCAGCAGCGCAACTACTGCGCACACCGCCACGATCACCAGTGCAGCCCATTGCATCGGCACAAAGAAGAAATGATGGGGTGCGACCTCGCCCTTCTGCCGGGGCGCACGGTTGAGCCACAGACCCAGCAGTACGTTCACCGCTGCGCCGATGCCTGCACCCAACAGAACCTGCGCCAGCGGCGTGTTGCCCCTGGAGCCTTCATGCGGGAAGAAGTACGCCAGCAGCAGGATGGCTGCAATCGGCGTCACCAGCGTCATGAATCCCCAACCACGATAGATCATATTTGCAGACCGCGTAAAAACGGCCTGCATTGGAACAGATCGGGTATCGCTCGGCCAAGTGGACCGTGTATCCACGCATGCCGTGGATCTACTGGCCGCGCCGCCGTTGCAGCGGCGCGGCCGTTGCGACTCAGCGCAGCCCGGTCTCGTTGCGGGCGATCACCAGGCGCTGGATTTCCGAGGTGCCTTCGTAGATCTCGGTGATCTTGGCATCACGGAAATAGCGCTCCAGCGGCATTTCCTTGGAATAGCCCATGCCACCGTGGATCTGCACGGCCTGGTGGGTGATCCACATCGCTGCTTCCGAAGCGGTCAGCTTGGCAATGGCCGCTTCATTGCTGAAGCGCTTGCCCTGGCCCTTCACCCACGCCGCGCGCAGGGTCAGCAGCAGCGCCGCATCCAGCTTGCACTTCATGTCGGCAATCTTGGCCTGGGTCATCTGGAAGGTGCCGATGGCCGCGCCGAACGCCTTGCGTTCCTTCACGTACGCCAGGGTCGCTTCATAGGCGGCACGGGCGATGCCGATGGCCTGCGAGGCGATGCCGATGCGGCCGGCATCGAGAACGCTCATGGCAATCTTGAAGCCCTCGCCTTCCTGGCCCAGCACGTCTTCGGCCTGCGCCACGTAATCGTTGAACTCGATCTCGCAGGTGGCCGAAGCGCGGATGCCGAGCTTGGGCTCGGTCTTGCCACGGCCGAAGCCGGCCTTGTCGGTATCGATCAGGAAGGCGGTGATGCCGCGCGCGCCCTTGTCCGGCTCGCTCATCGCGAACAGCACGATGTACTTGGCCACCGGGCCGGAGGTGATCCAGCTCTTCTTGCCGTTGATGACGAAGGTGCCATCGGCCTGCTTCACCGCACGGCAGCGCATGGCGGTGGCGTCCGAACCGGACTGCGGCTCGGTCAGCGCGAACGCGCCGATGGCCTCGCCTTCGGCGATGGCACGCACGTAGGTCTGCTTCTGCTGCTCGCTGCCATGGGTGAGGATGCCGTTGCAGAACAGCGAGTTGTTGACCGACATGATGGTCGAGTGGGCTGCGTCGGCGGCGGCGACCTCCACCATCGCCAGCACGTACGCCACCGGGTCCATGCCTGCACCGCCGTATTCGGTCGGCACTTCGATGCCCATCAGGCCGTTCTCGCCCAGCAGGCGGATGTTGTCCAGCGGGAACTCGCCCGTGCGGTCATGGTGCTCCGCGCTGGGGGCGATCTTTTCCTGCGCGATGCGCCGCGCCACGTCCTGCAGCATCAACTGCTCTTCGGTAAAGCTGAAATCCACAACACCCTCCCGGGTACATGAAGTTATGGGCTGCATACGGCGCGCCCAGGTGCTCCGATTGTACCGGGGCCCGGCTGTTTCCGTACGCTGGCGACTTGACCGCGGCAGGCCTTCTCGGCGAATATATCTCTATATCGCGATAGGTAGATATTTATGGATCTGGAAGACTGGTCGACCCGCCTGAAGGTGTTCGCCGATGCCACCCGCGTGCGCCTGCTGGCGCTGCTGGAGCAGGAAGAGCTGACCGTGGCCGAACTGTCGGCGATCACCCGGCTGGCGCAGCCGCGCGTGTCCACCCACCTGGCGCGCCTGAAGGAAGCCGGCCTCGTCCGCGACCGCCGTGCCGGCGTGTCGGCCTACTACCGCTTCGACGAGGCCCAGCTGGACCCGGCGCAGCGTGCATTGTGGCATGCCCTGAGCAACGGAAGCGACGACCCGTTGCTGCGGCAGGATGCCGAGCGGGTGGCTGCAGTGCTGGCCCACCGCGCCTCGGACCAGAACTGGGCCGACAGCGTGGCCGGCGACATGGAGCGCCACTACTCTCCGGGCCGTACCTGGGAGGCGCTGGCGCGCACCGCCCTGCCGTTGCTGGAAACCGGCGACGTGCTGGACATCGCGTCCGGTGACGGCGTGCTGGCCGAACTGGTCGCCCCCCATGCCAAGCGCTACATCTGCATCGATACCAGCGCGCGCGTGGTCGCCGCTGCCAGCGAGCGCCTGCGCCGGCTGCCCAATGTGGAAGTCCGCGAGGGTGACATGCATGCCCTGCCGTTCAAGGACGGCAGCTTCGACCTGGTGGTGCTGATGCACGCGCTGACCTACGCCAGCAAACCAGCGCAGGCGGTGACCGAAGCCGCGCGCGTGCTGCGCCCAGGCGGCCGCCTACTGCTGTGCAGCCTGGCCCGCCACGAGCACAAGGCGGCGGTGGAGGCCTACGGCCACGTCAACCTCGGCTTCAGCGACAAGGAACTGCGCAAGTTCGTCGACAAGGCCGGCCTGCAGGTATCCAGCCTGGAGACGGTCACCCGCGAGAAGCGTCCGCCGCACTTCGAAGTGATTTCGCTGATCGCCAACAAGCCCTGAGCCCGAGACCGCCATGCCCGCCCTGCCCTGGTTGCATCCTGATCGTGCCAACGCCCTGCTCGATGCCCTGCGCGAGCGGATCCTGATCATCGACGGTGCGATGGGCACCATGATCCAGCGCCATGGCCTGCAGGAAGACGATTATCGCGGCGAGCGTTTTGCCGGTGGCTACGATCATGTGCATGGCCCCGCCTGCGACCACGCCGTGCCCGAAAGCCATGACCTGAAGGGAAACAACGATCTGCTGCTGCTGACCCGGCCGCAGGTCATCGCCGACATCCACACTGCCTACCTGGACGCCGGCGCGGACCTGGTCGAGACCAACACCTTCAACGCCACCTCGGTCAGCCAGGCCGACTACCACCTCGAACACCTGGTGTACGAGTTGAACAAGGCAGGTGCTGCGGTCGCCCGCACCTGCTGCGACGCCGTGGCTGCAACCACGCCGGGCAAGCCGCGCTTCGTCATCGGGGTGATCGGCCCGACCAGCCGCACCGCCTCGATCAGCCCCGACGTCAATGATCCCGGCTTCCGCAACACCAGCTTCGACGAGCTTCGCGACACCTATCGCGAAGCCATCGAGGGCCTGATCGACGGTGGCGCCGACACCCTCATGGTCGAAACCATCTTCGACACGCTCAATGCCAAGGCGGCGCTGTATGCGCTGGAGGAAGCCTTCGACGCGCGTGGCGCACGCCTGCCGGTGATGATCTCCGGCACCATCACCGATGCCTCCGGACGCACGCTGTCCGGGCAGACCGCCGAGGCTTTCCATGCGTCACTGGCGCATGCGCGTCCGTTGTCGATCGGCCTGAACTGCGCGTTGGGCGCCGATGCGATGCGCCCGCACGTGGAAACCCTCTCGCAGGTCGCCGACTGTTACGTCAGCGCACATCCCAACGCAGGCCTGCCCAATGCCTTCGGCGAGTACGACGAGACGCCCGAGGACATGGCCAGCACCCTGCGTGGTTTCGCCGAGGATGGCCTGTTGAACCTGGTCGGTGGCTGCTGCGGTTCCACCCCCGATCACATCCGTGCGATCGCCCAGGCCGTTGCCGGGCTCCCGCCGCGCGCCCTGCCCGGTGTCCAGGAGCAGGCCGCATGAACATCGCCGCCACCGTCCCGCACTTTCCGCCCTATTGCCGCTGAGCCGCCGCCTGCCATGACGCCCGTCCGCCCTACCCGCCTGTCCGGCCTGGAACCCCTGGTCATCACGCCGGACCTGCTGTTCATCAACGTCGGCGAACGCACCAACGTCACCGGCAGCGCACAGTTCCGCAAGCTCATCAAGGAAGGCCGCTACGAAGAAGCGGTGGACGTGGCCCGCCAGCAGGTCGCCAGCGGCGCGCAGATCCTCGACGTCAACATGGACGAGGGCCTGATCGATTCGGAAGCGGCGATGACCCGCTACCTCAACCTGATCATGTCCGAGCCGGACATCGCCCGCATCCCGGTGATGGTCGACTCCTCCAAGTGGAGCGTGATCGAAGCCGGCCTGAAGTGCCTGCAGGGCAAGAGCGTGGTCAATTCGATCTCGCTGAAGGAAGGCGAGGCGCTGTTCCGCGAGCACGCGCGCAAGGTGCTGCGCTACGGTGCCGCCGCGGTGGTGATGGCCTTCGATGAGAATGGACAGGCCGACACCTGCGCGCGCAAGGTCGAGATCTGCACCCGCGCCTACCGCATCCTGGTCGACGAGATCGGCTTCCCGCCCCAGGACATCATCTTCGACCCGAACATCTTCGCCGTCGCCACCGGCATCGAAGAGCACGACAACTATGCGGTGGACTTCATCGAAGCTACCCGCATCATCAAGCAGACCCTGCCGCACTGCCATGTCTCCGGCGGAGTCTCCAACGTTTCGTTCTCGTTCCGCGGCAACGAAACGGTGCGTCAGGCCATCCACTCGGTGTTCCTCTACCACGCCATCGCCGCCGGCATGGACATGGGCATCGTCAACGCCGGCGCCATGCCGATCTACGACGAACTGGACCCCGAGCTGCGCGAGCGCGTCGAGGACGTGATCCTCAACCGCCGCAGCGATGCCACCGAGCGCCTGCTGGAGATCGCCGAGCGCTACAAGGGCAGGAAGGGCGCAGCGAAGACCGAAGACCTGGCCTGGCGCGGCAAGCCGGTGGCACAGCGCCTGGCGCACGCGCTGGTGCACGGCCTGGACGCCTGGGTGGAGGAAGACACGGAACTGGCCAGGCAGGCCTCCAGCCGCCCGCTGGACGTGATCGAGGGCCCGCTGATGGACGGGATGAACATCGTCGGCGACCTGTTCGGCGCGGGCAAGATGTTCCTGCCGCAGGTGGTGAAGTCCGCGCGCGTGATGAAGAAGGCCGTGGCCTACCTGCTGCCGTACATCGAAGCGGAGAAGGCACGCAGCGGTGATACCGCCAAGAGCAACGGCAAGATCATCATGGCCACGGTGAAGGGCGACGTGCATGACATCGGCAAGAACATTGTTGGCGTCGTCCTGGCCTGCAACAACTTCGAGGTGGTCGACCTCGGCGTGATGGTGCCTGCGCAGAAGATCCTCGATTCCGCCCGTGAGCACAACGCCGACCTGATCGGCCTGTCCGGACTGATCACCCCGTCGCTGGAGGAGATGAGCCACGTCGCCCGCGAGATGGAGCGCCAGGGCTTCGACCTGCCGCTGCTGATCGGGGGCGCAACCACCTCGCGCGCGCATACCGCGTTGAAGATCGACCCCCATTACAAGGCACCCACGGTGTGGGTGAAGGATGCCTCGCGCGCGGTGGGCGTTGCCCAGTCGCTGATCTCGCGCGACCTGCGCGAAGCCTTCGTCGCCGCCAATGAAGCGGACTACGCGGAGATCCGCGCACGCCACCGCAACCGCGGCGACGCCAAGCGCCTGGTCACGCTGGAACATGCCCGCGAGCAGAAGTTCCAGGGCGGTTGGGACAGCTACACGCCACCGGCACCGGACCAGCCCGGCCTGCACGTATTCGACGACTACCCGTTGGCCGAACTGGTCGACTATATCGACTGGACGCCGTTCTTCCAGGCCTGGGAGCTGGCCGGCAAGTTCCCGGCCATCCTCACCGATGAGATCGTCGGCACCCAGGCCAGCGAGCTGTACCGCGATGCCCGCGCGATGCTTGACCGCATCGTCGGCGAGAAGTGGCTGACGGCCAAGGCCGTGTTCGGCCTGTGGCCGGCCAACAGCATCGGCGACGACGTGCGAGTGAAGCACCCGCAGGGCGAGACCACCCTGCACTTCCTGCGCCAGCAGGTGGACAAGCCGGCCGAGCGCCCGGACTTCTGCCTGGCTGACTTCATCGCGCCCGCCGACAGCGGAAAGCAGGACTGGATCGGCGCGTTCGCGGTCACTGCCGGTATCGGCATCGACGCGCACGTCGCGCGCTTCGAAGCCGAGCATGACGACTACAACGCGATCCTGCTGAAGGCCCTCGCCGACCGCTTCGCCGAGGCGCTGGCCGAGCGCCTGCACCAGCGCGTGCGTACCGAATTCTGGGGCCATGAGCGCACCGAGACGCTGGACAACGAGGCCCTGATCGACGAGCAGTACCGCGGCATCCGCCCCGCACCCGGCTACCCCGCCTGCCCGGAGCACAGCGAGAAACGCCGCCTGTTCGACCTGCTGCAGGCCGAAGCCAACGCCGGCATGGCGTTGACCGAGAGCTTCGCGATGCTGCCCACGGCCGCTGTTTCGGGCTACTACTTCAGCCATCCGCAGAGCCAGTACTTCGTGGTCGGCCGGCTCAGCCGCGAGCAGGTCAGCGACTACGCCCGCCGCAAGGGCGTGGACCGTGCCCAGGCCGAACGCTGGCTGGCCTCCAACCTCGACTACGACCCCGAGTAGCACAAAAAGGGGACGGAGGGGATTAAGTCGCTTATGCACAAACGACTAAATCCCCTCCGTCCCCTTTTTGCCTCATCATTCCGCGATGACCGTTCCCGTTGCCCGCCTCTCCAGCTTCTACCTGTTCTACTACGCGGCGCTGGGCGCGTTCACTCCGTACTGGAGCCTGTTCCTGACCGCGCGCGGCATGAGCGTGACCGCCATCAGCGTGATGATGGGCCTGTGGTATGCCACCCGCGTGATCGCGCCCAGCACCTGGACCTCGCTGGCGGCCGCATCACCGCGACCGATCCGCCTGCTGCGCATCGGCTGCGTGCTGACCCTGCTCAGCTTCGCGGTATTCCTGCTGCCGCTGCCGCAGCCGTGGATGTACCCGGCCATGGTGGTGTTCTGCTTCTTCTACAACGCGGTGATGCCGCAGTTCGAGTCGATCACCCTCACCCACCTGGGCAACGACAGCCATCGCTACGGGTTGATCCGGGTCTGGGGTTCGCTCGGCTTCATCGCCGTCGTGACCCTGTTCGGCTGGCTGATCGAAGGTGACGGCACGGCCAGCCGCGCCGGGCTGCTGCCGTGGATGATGCTGCCACTGTTCGCGCTGCTGGTCGCCTCGGCCTTCGGCAACCACTACGCACGCGGCATCGGCAAGACCGACGGCGACGCCAGCGGCTTCTGGCAGATCGTGCGCCGCCCGCCGGTGCTGGCATTCTTCCTGGCCGCCTTCATGGAGCAACTGTCTTTCGGCCCGTACTACACGTTCTTTTCGGTCTACATGGACCATCACGGCTACCGCACCTCCACCCTGGGCCTGTTGTGGACCATCGGTGTGGTCTTCGAAGTGGGTGTGTTCTTCACCATCGGCCGCTTCTTCCGCCGCTATGACGCCAGCTGGATGCTGCTGATCGCGCTGGTCAGTTCCTGCCTGCGCTGGGCCGTGACCGCATTGTTCCCGGAAAACCTGCCGGTGATGCTGCTGGCGCAGAGCGCGCACGCACTGGGCTTTGCGGCGTTCTTCGCTGCGGCGATGCAGATGCTGGCGACCTACTTCCCCGGTCGCCTCAATGGGCATGGCCAGGGGCTGCTGTACGGATTCTCGTCCGGTGCCGGCGGTGTGCTCGGCGCACTCATTGCCGGCCAACTGTGGAAGATCGACGACGGTCGCACCGCATTCCTGGCCGGCAGCGGCTTCGCCCTGATCGGCGCCCTGCTGTGCTTCTTCGCGCTGAGCCTGCCGCTGATCCGTGCGCGACGGAACAACCGCGCGCACTGACCCGATTCCGGTTCAGCGCTGCAGCACCACCTGCAGCAGCGACGGCAGCAGCGCGCGATTGCCATGCGCGCTGAGATGATCGCCATCGAAGAACAGCGGGCGGCCATCGCGTTGCGCGGGACACAGCGCGTCGTCGCACAGCACCGGCATCGGGTCCCACAGCACGCCGCCCGGCAGGCCATCGACCAGCTGCTGCAGGCTGCCCAGCATCGGCGCCCGCAGCGTTTCCATCGCCTCGCGCGTGCTGTCCAGGCCGTTGCGGCAGACCTCGTTGCGGGCGTTGAAGCGGTCCGAGCAGCGATAGGGAGGCGCCGGCAGCACCGGCTTGGGAGCCTCCAGCACGATGCGCACACCACGCTCGGCCAGTGGCCTCCACTGCGTGATCGCCTCGGCTACTTCGGCCGCACGCCCTGCCGCCGCTTCCACAGTCAGTTCGCCCGCCAGCTGCGCCTGTGCATCGAACAGCACGAACTGATCGGACAGGCGCGGCACGCGCAGCGACACCAGCACCACCGCGTCTCCCGGCTGCGCACGCCGCTCGATGTCCGCGAACACTGCTGCGTCGAAATCAGCGCACCCGGCACCGGCGCCGCGCCACTTCTGCAGGCTCACCTGCGGGCATCCGCCACGGCCATAGAGGGACACCTCCGAGCCGGTTTCCAGCGCCAGCCGTTGCAGCAGTTCGATAGAGGCCATCGCATGCGAATCACCGGCAACGAACACCCGCTTCGGTGCACCGGCCGGCAGCGGGCGGTCGCAGTTTCCACGGGCGAAGGTCCGCGCACTACCGCCTTCGAAACGATGCTTCGCGGCCACCAATGTGCAATCGGGATAGTCACCTGCCACGCTCTTGCCATTGGGGTACCAATCGGCCGGATGCCGGCTGACCGTACTCAGCGACAGCCGCGGTGCCTGCTGATAGAGCAATGCCTGGATGCCGGCCGCGCACAGCAGCACGACCGCGCCAGCCAACACCCAGCGCCCAGGGCGCAAGCGCTGCGCCAATGGCCCGCGGAACGGTTGTTCCACCCAGCGCCATGACAACCAGGACAACAGCAGTACCAGCGCGATCGCAGCGATCATCTGTAACGGTGTCTGCAGGCCCACTGTCCAGCGCATCAGCACGAACACCGGCCAGTGCCACAGATACAACGAGTACGACAGCAGGCCGATGCGGCGCATCGGAGCGCTGGCCAGCAGGCGCGCCACCCACGCCTGCGGATGATGATGCAGCGCCCACAGCAGGCCTGCGGTGGCGAAGGCCGGCAGCAGGCCGTCAGGCCACGGTGAACGTCCTGCGCGCGCAGACCACAGCGCCCACCCCAGCAGGGCCAGCGCCCCCATGGCCAGCAGGGAGAACACCGGCGCAGCGCGCTTCAGTGCCTGGCCGGTTGCCGGGTCCAGCGACTCGCGCACGTGCAGCAGCTGGAACAGCAGCACGCCCACTCCCAATTGCCAGAGACGGGTGCTGGTGGCGTAGAACGCCCACGACGGCGGCACCTCGCGCAGGCCCAGCACAGCAGCGTGCAGCAGCGACGCCATGCTGACCACGGCGAACAGGCCCAGGCTGATCCAGCGCCCGCGTGCGCCGCGTGCCCAGGCCAGGAACAGCAGCGGGAACAACAGGTAGAACTGCTCTTCCACACCCAGCGACCAGGTATGGGTGTAGGGATTGAATTCGGCTTTGGGCGCGAAGTAATCGTTGCCGATCGCCGCCAGCACCCAGTTGCTGAAGCC
Organism: Stenotrophomonas sp. 85239_Sma; assembly: GCF_056481725.1. Lineage (NCBI taxonomy): Bacteria > Pseudomonadati > Pseudomonadota > Gammaproteobacteria > Lysobacterales > Lysobacteraceae > Stenotrophomonas > Stenotrophomonas sp. 85239_Sma. The sequence continues at coordinate 2,943,358 of NZ_CM151163.1, forward strand.
GAACAACGCCATCAGCCCGGTCCTGTCACTGGCTTCGCTGAGCCAGGACTCGGGAATGAACAGCACGCTCGCCACGGCCGTCAGCAACAGGCAGGCCAGCAGTGCCGGCGCGATGCGGCGGATCCGGCGCGCATAGAAGCGCAGCATCGACTGCCCCAGCGACAACGGCGGCAGCCGGTGTACCGACGCGCTGACCACGAAACCGGAGATGACGAAGAACACATCCACGCCGGTGAACCCGCCCGGCAACCAGGCCGGGTCCAGGTGGAACACGATGACGGCCAGCACGGCGATCGCGCGCAGGCCATCAATGTGCGGCACGTAGCCGCGGCTTGGATCAGCGGTCATCCCTTCCCCCACGGCCGCAACGGCAGTGCGCCCGCGGCGGTCACGCGCTTACCAGACTAGGTCGTCCGGCACCTGGTATTGCGGGTCCGCGTACGGATCTTCCTCGGCCGGCGCATTCGGATCGACCTTCAGCGCCACCGACGCGGCGAACACCGCCTCGGCCTGCGCCAGCACCTCGGCGGTCACCAGCAGGTAGCGGCCATTGAGCTGGACCACACCCAGCTCACCGGCGTTGAGCGCGGTCAACTGTTCAGCGGTCACATAGATGCGCTTGATCTTGCCGCCGTACGGGAAGTGACGGGCAATGTCCGCCGCTTCGGCATTCAGGCCCTTGTCCTTCAGCAGTTCTTCCAGCTTGGCCTTGGCCTCGCGGCGCACGCGCGCTTCTTCCTGCTTCAGGCGCTCGGTCTCGATGCGCTCTTCCTTTTCCTTCTGAGCCCGGATGGCGTAGGCCTTGGCCAGGTCCATCTCTTCGGCGCTGCGCGGCTTGCGCGGGCCCTGCTGGCCCGGACCCCGCGACTGGCCAGGCTTGCCCGGGCCACCGTGGCCATGCCCACGGCGCTCGCCGGGCTTGTGCTCGCCCTTGCCAGCGCCCTGCGGCTTTCCATTGCCGTTGCCACCCTTGCCCTGCGGGCGGCCGTCACGGCGGGGGGCGTCATTCTTGCGCTCGGGCTTGGGCGCAGGCTTGAAGCCCAGGCCCAGCAGCTGGTCGCGGAGGGTATCGCTCATAGAGTTCGGATCAATAGTGCGGCGGCGGCGGTTCGCTCGCCGGATCGGAAGAATTCAGTGCGTTGCGGACCTTGCCCAGGTCTTCCAGCAGCACGCGCAGCACGTCGGCGTTGCGCATGCCCTGCATGCGGGCATCGGCCAGCGCATCGCTCAGTTCGGCCAGCGCCTGTTCCTGGAAGGACACGCGCATTTCCAGCTCGACCAGGCGCGCTTCCAGCGCCTGCTCGCGTTCGGTTGGCAGCAGATCAGACATGCAGCGAGCGCCCCCGGCCGATGCCGTAGTAAGCCAGGCCCGCCGCTTCCACATCCGCCGGCTCGTACAGGTTACGGCCGTCGAACACCACCGCGTCCCTCAACTGCTCGCGCAGCTTCTGGAAATCGGGGCTGCGGAACTGCTTCCACTCGGTCACCACGACCAGTGCATCGGCGCCCTGCAGCGCCTCGTTGGCATTGCTGCAGAACACCAGGTCATCGCGTTCGCCGAAGATGCGCTGCGACTCGTGCATCGCTTCCGGATCGTAGGCACGCACCGTCGCGCCACCTTCCCACAACTGCGCCAGCAGGCGGCGACTGGAGGCTTCGCGCATGTCGTCGGTGTTCGGCTTGAACGCCAGGCCCCACACGGCAAAGGTCTTGCCACGCACGCCTTCGTCCTCGCCCTTGTCGTAATGGCGCTGGATCAGGGCGAACAGATGGCCCTTCTGCGCATCGTTGACTGCTTCCACGGCGTTGAGCAGCTTCGGCTCCAGGCCGGCCTGCTGGGCGGTGCGGGCCAGCGCCTGCACGTCCTTGGGGAAGCACGAGCCGCCGTAACCGGCGCCCGGATAGATGAAATGCCAGCCGATGCGCGGATCCGAGCCGATGCCCTGGCGGACCTGCTCGACATCGGCACCGACACGTTCGGCAATGTTGGCGATCTCGTTCATGAACGAGATCTTGGTCGCCAGCATCGCGTTGGCTGCGTACTTGGTCAGCTCGGCCGAACGCACGTCCATTTCCACCACCCGGTCGTGGTTGCGGTTGAACGGTGCATACAGGCGCCGCATCACCGCCACCGACTCGGCACTGGTCGCACCGACGATGATGCGATCCGGGCGCATGCAGTCGGCAACGGCGTCGCCTTCCTTCAGGAATTCCGGGTTGGACACCACATCGAAAGCGATGTCCGCGCCACGTGCAGCCAGCTCCGCGGCAATGGCGGCACGTACCTTGTCGGCGGTGCCCACCGGCACCGTCGACTTGTTGACCACCACGGTCGGCACGCTCATGTGCTGGCCGATGGTGCGGGCCACAGCCAGCACGTACTGCAGATCGGCGCTGCCATCCTCGTCCGGCGGCGTGCCGACGGCGATGAACACGACCTGGCCGTGGCCGATCGCGGTCGCGGCATCGGTGGTGAAGGCCAGCCGCGACGCGGCGTGGTTGGCCTTCACCATCGGTTCCAGGCCCGGCTCATAGATCGGGATGATGCCCTGGTTGAGGCCATCGACCTTGGCCTGGTCGATATCGACGCAGACCACCTGGTGGCCGACGTCGGCCAGGCAGGTACCGGTCACCAGTCCCACGTAGCCGGTACCGAAAATCGCAACGCGCATGTCCGTGCAGGCTCCGTGGTCGCTTAGGGCAGGACGCCCAGCAGCTCGACGTCGAACGTCAGAGTCGCGTTCGGGCCGATCGGGCCACCCGGGGTACCGTTCTCACCGTAGGCAAGCTCGCCCGGGATCCAGAAGCGGTACTTCGAACCGACCGGCATCAGCGCGACGCCTTCGGTCCAGCCCTTGATCACCTGGTCCAGGCCGAACTCGGCCGGCTGGCGACCGTAGGAGCTGTCGAACACGGTGCCGTTGAGCAGCTTGCCTTCATAGTTCACGCGCACCTTGCTGCTCGGCAGCGGACGCTCGCCGCTACCTGGGCGGATGATCTGGTACTGCAGGCCCGACGGCGTGGTCACCACGCCCGGCTGGGTCTTGTTCTTGGCCAGGAACGCGTTGCCTTCCTCGCGGTTGGTCTGTGCGGCGGCGGCAGCCTTGGCCTGCATTTCGGCCTGCTTGCTGCCCATGAAGGCCTGGATGGTGGCGGTTGCGTCAGCTTCCGTCATCTTCGGCTGACCCTTGCTCAGGCCGGTGCTGATCGCGTCAAACAGCGAGGCGACGTCGATGTCGTCCTTCAGCTGTGCCAGCGACGGGCCGACCGAGTACGAACCGATCATCTGCGACACCTTGACGCGATCGACCTTCGGCGGCTGCGAACCGGGGGCCATGCCCGGCACCTGCTGGCCACTGCGGGCCATCACGACCTGGCGCAGCGCGGCATCGGTGGCCTTGGCCTGTTCCTGGGTGATCTGCGGCTGCAGGCCTTCGAACGAACGCTCCACGGCGGTGCGCAGCGCGGCCACATCGATCTCATCGGCGATCGGGGTGAACGACTTGGCGACATCAAGGCCGATGGCGTAGCCGAGCTTCTGCTTGGGGGAATTCAAGGTTGCGGTCTCCTTGGCGGCTGCGGGGGCAGCCGGTTGTTGCGACAGAGCGACACCCGAAGTGCCCATCGCCAGAATCAGAACCGACGCCGCGGCGCCGCGCATTCCCATCTTCATTCGCTGCATTCCTGGAAGTGTCTGGGCGCCGACGTCGGCGCGAAAAGAAGCATTGTCGCACGCATGCCGTCGATGTCGAGGCATCCGTGCCGGATATCAACGCGTAGCGGCTGCGGCCAGCGCCTTGTCGATGGCCGCGGTCAGCTGCGGATCGTCCGGCGTTACCTTGCTGGCGAACTGGGCGATGACCTTGCCATCGCGGCCGACCAGGTACTTGTGGAAGTTCCAGCCCGGCGCCACGCCAGTGGCTGCGGCCAGCCGCTGGTACAGCGGCGTCGCCTCTGCACCGACCACGTGCACCTTCTCGAACATCGGGAATTTGACGCCATAGGTGAGCGTGCAGAAATCCTGGATCTGCTTCTCGTCACCGGGCTCCTGGCCCTTGAAATCGTTGGACGGGAAACCGAGCACGGCAAAGCCGCGCCCGGCATAACGCTTCTGCAGCGCCTCCAGCCCTTCGTACTGGGGGGTATAGCCACACTTGCTTGCAGTATTGACCACCAGCAGCACCTGCCCGTGGTAGCGCTGCTGAAGGTTGACCTGCTGCTTGCTGGCCAGCGGGCGGTAATCCAGGTCCAGCAGATCGGCCGCCAGCACATGGGTGGAAGCGGCCAGGCCGGCCACCAGCAGGGTCAGCAGGGACAGGCCGCGCAGGGGGCGCGGAACAACGGTCGGCAGGGGCATCGAGAGCAGTCCGCGGTAGCCATTCACAGGGCCGGCCGGTAGCGGCCGGGAATCGGCCGAACTATAGCACCGGGGCCCAGTCCCTCCTGTTGCGACGGGCGCTGGCGGCTTTGCGCAGCGTGGCGCTTCCCAGCAGGACACACCAGCAAGGGCGCAGTGATGACATAGCATGGACAACGCTGAATGGAAGGCAGGGTTTGATCGGCCCGCACGACAATTTTATTTCCCTTTCCAATCAAAGAGATAAGGTGATATTTCAGCGATTTGACCACCCCTGCCATCAGTTGGGGACGGCAAGGGGTTGCACGTAGGCGTGCCGGTGTTATAGTTGCATACAACACCAGTCACCTGAGACAGGGGGGAAGCCATGAACGCCCGGATCCGTCGCAACCTCACCGCACCTGCGGCCGCTGTTGTTTCGACCCTGATCGTGTTGGCCTGGCTGGCCATGCCAACCTCCCCTGACTCCGCCGACAGTGCGCAGGACGCAATCGCTTCACCGGCCGGGAACGCCGCTCCCTCCCCCCCTCCCCCGCGTCGGCTGCACAGCTCCCTGTCCATGCCGTATTTCTCGTTCGCACAGCCGCTGACCCCACGGAGCTGAATATGAGCGACATCCAGTGGAGCGACGGCGCTCCCATCTACCGTCAGTTGAAGGAGCGCGTGATCGCCATGATGCTCGACGGAATCCTCAAGCCGGGCGATGCCCTGCCTTCGGTGCGCCAGGTGGCCGCCGACTACCAGCTCAACCCCATCACCGTTTCGCGCGCTTACCAGGAACTGGCCGATGAAGGCCTGGTCGAGAAGCGCCGCGGCCTGGGCATGTTCATGACCGAGCAGGCGGCCACGCAGCTTCGCAGCAGCGAGCGCGAGCGCTTCCTCAATGAAGAATGGCCGGCCGTGCTGGAGCGCATCCAGCGCCTGGGCCTGAGCCTCGACGAATTGCTGCCCCAGGGGAAAGTCTGATGAATAGCACTGCAAGTGAACCGGTCATCACTGCCCGAGGCCTGCGCAAGGCCTACAAGACCACCGTCGCCCTCGACAATGCCAGCTTCAGCATTCCGAGCGGGCGCATCGTCGGCCTGATCGGGCCCAACGGCGCCGGCAAGACCACCGCGCTGAAGGCCATCCTCGGGCTCACCTCGGTGGAAGGTGAACTGAGCGTGCTCGGCCGCGACCCGCGGCTGCACCGCGACGAGCTGATGAACGACATCTGCTTCATTGCCGACGTCGCCGTGCTGCCGCGCTGGCTGAAGGTCCGGGAGGCGATCGATTTCGTGGCCGGTGTCCACCCGCGCTTCGACCGTGCCCGCTGCGAGCGTTTCCTGGCCAACACCAAGCTGCAGCCGAAGCAGCGCGTGCGCGAACTGTCCAAGGGCATGATCGTGCAGCTGCACCTGGCGCTGGTGATGGCCATCGATGCCCGCGTCCTGGTGCTGGACGAGCCCACCCTGGGCCTGGACATCCTGTACCGCAAGGAGTTCTACCAGCGCCTGCTGGAAGACTATTTCGACGAGCAGAAGACCATCATCGTTACCACCCACCAGGTGGAGGAGATCGAGCACATCCTCAGCGACGTCATGTTCATCCGTGATGGCCGCATCGTGCTGGACGCGGAAATGGACGACGTCGGCCAGCGCTACACCGAGCTGCTGGTCAATGCCGACCAGCTGGAGACTGCGCGCGCGCTGAAGCCGATCGACGAGCGCAGCCTGGCGTTCGGCAAGACCGTGATGCTGTTCGACGGCGTGCCGCGCACCCAGCTTTCCACCCTTGGCGAGACCCGCAGCCCGGGCCTTGCCGATCTGTTCGTCGCGATCATGAAGGGGACCTACGCATGAATGCCGTCAATCATCCTGTCAGCCCGATGGGCACCCTGCGCTGGCTGCTCAAGCGCGAGTACTGGGAGAACCGTGGCGGTTTCCTGTATGCGCCGCTGATCGCCGGCCTGATCTCGCTGGTGATGAGCACCGTCGGCATCGCCTTCGGCCTGTTCGCCCTGCACCGTGCTGCGCGTGATGGCGGCCTGCATATCGACGGCGAGGACGTGAACATCAACGGCCTGGACCTGGCCCTGCTGACCCGCGACATCAGTGCCAAGGACCTGACCGACCTCGGCAACGGCCTGGACCTTACCCTGGTGCTCAGCTCGGCCTGGCCGTTCCTGGTGTTGGCCTTCGTGGTGTTCTTCTACTGCCTGGGCGCCCTGTACGACGACCGTCGCGACCGCAGCATCCTGTTCTGGAAGTCGCTGCCGCTGTCGGACACCCAGACCGTGCTGTCCAAGGTGATCAGCGCACTGGTCGTGGCCCCGCTGATCGCGGTGATCGCCGGCATCATCACCATGTTCGGCTTCATGCTGGTGATCAGCATCGTCGCGCTGATGCACGGCGGTAGCCCGATGACCCTGATCTGGGGCCCGGCCAGCCCGCTGACCCTGGCCGCTGGTCACCTGGCCTGGATTCCGGTCTACGCCCTGTGGGCGCTGCCCACCGCCGGCTGGCTGTTGCTGTGCTCGGCCTGGGCCCGTAGCAAGCCGTTCCTGTGGGCAGTGATGCTGCCGCTGTTCGCCGGCGTCATTGTCAGCACCACCAAGGTGATGCCGCTGATCGGCCTGACCACCGGCTGGTTCTGGCAGAACATCGTCGGCCGCCTGTTGCTGGGCGGCGTGCCGGGCACCGATCTGGTGTATCGCCTCAGCGACGGGGAAGGTTCGCGCCGCGATCTTGAATCGGTGGTCAGCCTGATGTCGCCGGCCTCGCAGCTGAAATCGCTGGCGATGCCGGAACTGTGGATCGGCGCCGCCGTCGGTGTCGTCTTCATCGTCCTTGCCATCCGCCTGCGCAAGCGCGCCGGCGAGATCTGATTCCATCCACCCGGAGGCACCGCCCATGCGTTCGCTGCTCGCCTGTTCTGCGTTGTTGCTGTTGCCGCTGTCGGCGCTGGCCGCCGATGCTCCGAACTGCAAGTTCACTGCCGCCCGCTCGCTGAAGCTGGATGTGTCCGGCGCCAGGGCGGTGGTGCTGGAGGTGAACCAGCACGACCTGAAGGTCATCGCCAGCATGGGCGGTGGCCAGCTTGATGGCCGCGCCTGTGCCTCCAGCCAGGAATGGCTGGACCAGCTGGTACTGGACCAGCGCAGGGAAGGCGACAAGCTGGTCGTCAGCCTTCGCCGCGACGGCCGTCACAGCGGCATCAGCCTGGGCAACAGCTATGCCTGGCTGGACATCCGCGGCAGCGTGCCGGACAACCTGCCACTGCAGCTGAAGGTCGGCTCCGGCGATGCCAGCATCGACAACGCCCAGTCGCTGAGCGTGGACGTCGGCTCAGGCGACGCGATCGTTCGCGGTACCCGCGGCAGCATCCACGCGGCGGTAGGTTCGGGTGACCTGGACATCGACGGTGGCGGCTCGCTGAACCTGTTGTCGCTGGGTTCCGGCGACGTCAAGGCGCGCAACATCGGCGGCGATGCGGTCACCGGCACCGTCGGTTCGGGTGACCTGAAGATCAGCGATGTCCGCGGCAACGCACGGCTGGACACCGCCGGTTCCGGCGACATCGGCTTCAAGCGCGTGCAGGGCAACGTCGAGGTCGGCGTGGTCGGCTCGGGCGATGTTGATCTGTCCGACATCGGCGGCAACGTGCGTGTGCGCAGCCATGGTTCGGGTGACATCCAGGTCGATGGTGTGCGTGGCAGCCTGACCGTCGACCACAGTGGCAGCGGCGATGTCGGGCACCGCAACGTCAGCGGCACGGTCACCCTGCCCCGCAACAAGTAACCACCACCGGACCGATTCGAGGACATTGCCATGAACCTGCTGCGCGTGCTGCCTGCCACCCTGCTGTGCCTGCCGCTGATCGCCTGCGGCGGCACTTCTTCCGCGCCCGACAAGACCGTCGGCAAGAGCGTCGCCGAGGCCACCAGCGGTGTCGGCCAGACCGTCAAGGACGCCATGGTCGATGCCCGCAAGGACCTCACCCAGGGCAACATCAAGATCTCCGCCGACAAGCAGCCGCGCGCAGAGATCACACCGGACGGCCACCTGTTGATCGACGGCAAGGACGTACCGGCCGACGAGGCCCAGCGCCGTCGCTTGCTGGAGTATCGCGGCCACGTCGTCGCCATTGCGATGGACGGCATGGATGTCGGCCTGGCCGGCGCCAAGCTCGGCGTCAACGCCGCCGGCGAGGCACTCAAGGGCATTTTCAGTGGCGACAGCGAAGGTATCGAGAAGCGGATCAACGCCGAAGCCGAGAAGATCGAGGCCCAGGCCAAGCGCATCTGCAACCGCCTGCCGGCGATGCTGGCCAGCCAACAGGCACTTGCGCGCGAGCTGCCGGCGTTCAAGCCCTACGCCACGATGGACCAGAGTGACGTCGACGACTGCGGCAAGGACACCGTGGTCCTGCCCTAGGCCTGTGACAGATCAGCGCACCCGGCCGGCAGCGGCACCCCGCTGCCGGCCGCAGTGCGCCAGCCGGCTTACAATGGCGGCCCCGGAGGCCCCCGAACCGAATGCCATGAAGAAGTTGTTCCTGCTGCTGGCCGCCCTGCTCTGCCTGGGCCTGGCCGGCTGTGACAAGGATTACCGCAACCACCGCGCCGAGCGCGGCAAGCCCAAGATTTCCGTCAGCGACGGCATGGTCACCGTGCGTCGCCCGCCGGCACCGAACATCATCATCCTCGGCGATGGCTCGATGAAAGTGGACGAGATCCAGATTCCGCTGGACGAGGCACAGAAGCAGATGCTGCAGACCATGTTCGGCAAGCTGCAGGTGCTGCGCCAGAATACCCTGGTCGCCGCTCCGGCCGATCCGAACATGCAGCCGGTGAAGATCCAGCCGCCGGAGGGCATGGAGGTGATCCCGGCCGACCTGATCCAGCGCATCCCGGAATTCAAGGATTACACCGACACCTTCGGCAACATCGTCGCCGACCGTCGCTGAAGAAAAACGCCGCCCCAGGGCGGCGTTTCTGCGTGTGGTGGGTGCGGACCTTGGTCCGCACGCCGTTCGATCAACCGCCGGCGCCACCGCCCCCCGCCTGGATGCCGCCGGCAGTCAGCGCGGCCGGGTCCAGCAGGCGGCGCAGCTCGGCTTCATCCAGGCCACTGTCCTCCAGCGCGACGTCCAGCACCGGGCGCTGTTCCTTGTAGGCACGCTTGGCGATGGCCGCGGCCTTCTCGTAGCCGATGATCGGGTTCAGCGCGGTCACCAGGATCGGATTGCGCGCCAGCGCCTCGGCCACGCGGTCTTCGCGTACCTTCAGCCCGGCAATCGCGCTGTCGGCCAGCAGGCGGGACACATTGGCCAGCAGGCCGATGCCATCGAGCAGGTTCACCGCGATCAACGGCAGGGTGACGTTGAGCTGGAAGTTGCCGGTCTGCCCTGCCACGGTGATCGCGGTGTGGTGACCGATCACCTGCGCGCAGGCCATCACTGTGGCTTCCGGAATCACCGGATTGACCTTGCCCGGCATGATCGAGCTGCCCGGCTGCAGCGCCGGCAGTTCGATCTCGCCCAGCCCGGCCAGCGGACCGGCGTTCATCCAGCGAAGATCATTGGCGATCTTGATCAGCGCCACGGCCAGTGCATTGAGCTGGCCCGACAGTTCCACTGCATCATCCTGCGCGGCCAGGCCCTCGAACTTGTTCTCGGCGCTGTCGAACTTGAAACCGGTCTGCTGCTTCAGCGCCTTGGCCACCTGCGCGCCGAAGCGCGGGTCGGCATTGATGCCGGTGCCGATGGCGGTGCCGCCCAGCGGCAGCCGGCGCACGCGCTTGAGGCTGTCTTCGATGCGTTCCTGTGCCGAGGCCAGCTGTGCCGACCACGCGCCGAATTCCTGCTCGAAGGTCAGCGGCATCGCATCCATCAAATGGGTACGGCCGGTCTTGACCACCTTGCGCAGGCTGCGGCCCTTCTTGTCGAGGGTCTTGCGCAGGTGCACCAGCGCCGGCAGCAGCTGCTCATGCGCCGCCAGTACCGCCGATACGCGCAACGCGGTCGGGATCACGTCATTGGAGCTCTGCCCCTGGTTGACGTGGTCATTGGGGTGCACCGCGGTCTTGCCCGCCTTGCCGGCACGGTTGGCCAGGGTGGCGATCACCTCGTTGGCGTTCATGTTCGAGGAGGTACCCGAACCGGTCTGGTAGACGTCGATCGGGAAGTGCGCGTCCCATTCGCCTGCAGCCACTTCGGCAGCGGCTGACTGGATGGCCTTGGCCACATTCTTGGGCAGGTGGCCGAGCTCGGCGTTGACGCCGGCAGCGGTGCCCTTGACCAGGCCCAGAGCACGAATGAAACCGCGCGGCATGCGCTGGCCCGACACCGGGAAGTTCTGCACGGCACGCTGGGTCTGCGCGCCCCACAGGGCGTCGGCAGGTACCTGCAGCTCGCCCATGCTGTCGTGTTCGATTCTGAAACCCTTGCTTGCAGCTTTGCTCATTGCATCAACTCCGCACTACTTCAGTTGGGGAAAGGGAAGCGGCGGCTGGCAGGGTGTCGCTTCCCGGGCTGGCGGCTGCGCCAACGATACTCCCTCGCCCGTAGCGTGGGATGACGAGGACGGGCCAGATCGTTCCGTCCGCAGGGCCGTTCTGCACGCTCAAGGGGTAGTGCCGGCCGCTGGCCGGCACTACCTCGCCGGCACGTCGTAGAATATCGGCCCCGCCGCTCGTCCCAGCCCTGCCGACATGTCCGATTCCGCCCTGCTCGCCCTGTCCCCGCTCGATGGCCGCTATGCCGGCAAGGTCGACGCCCTGCGCCCGATCTTCTCCGAGTACGGCCTGATCAAGGCCCGCATCACGGTCGAGGTGGAATGGCTGCTGGCCCTGGCGGCCGAGCCGGGCATCGTCGAGCTGGCCCCGTTCTCCGGCGCCGCCATCGCCCGCCTGCGTGCGCTGGCCGAAAGCTTCAGCCCGGCCCAGGCCGCGCGTGTGAAGGAGATCGAGCGCACCACCAACCATGACGTCAAGGCGGTGGAGTACTTCATCAAGGAACAGCTGAAGGACGACGCCGAACTGGCGCCGGCGCTGGAATTCGTGCATTTCGCCTGCACCAGCGAAGACATCAACAACCTCAGCTACGGCCTGATGCTGGAACAGGCGCGCCGCGAGGTGCTGCTGCCGACCCTGGACGGCATCGCCACCACCCTGCGCACCCTGGCCCACGCCCAGGCCAGCCAGCCGATGCTGTCGCGCACCCACGGCCAGACCGCCTCGCCGACCACCCTGGGCAAGGAACTGGCCAACGTGGTCGCCCGCCTGGAGCGCCAGCGCAGGCAGATCGCCGCTGTCGAACTGACCGGCAAGATCAACGGCGCGGTCGGCAACTACAACGCCCACGTGGCCAGCTACCCGGACGTGGACTGGCCGGCCTTCGCCGAGCGCTTCGTGACCGGCCTGGGCCTGGTGTTCAACCCGTACACCACGCAGATCGAGCCGCACGACAACGTCGCCGAGATCGGCGATGCCGCGCGCCGCGCCAACATCATTCTGATCGACCTGGCCCGCGACATCTGGGGCTACATCTCGCTGGGCTACTTCAAGCAGCGCCTGAAGGAAGGCGAAGTCGGTTCGTCGACGATGCCGCACAAGGTCAATCCGATCGATTTCGAGAATGCGGAAGGCAACTTCGGCATCGCCAATGCGCTGTTCGAGCACTTCAGCGCGAAGCTGCCGATCAGCCGCTGGCAGCGTGACCTGACCGATTCCACCGTACTGCGTGCGCTGGGCACCGCGTTCGGCCACAGCCAGGTGGCTCTGGATTCGCTGGCCAAGGGGCTGGGCAAGCTGGAAGTGAACCCGCAGCGCCTGGACGCCGATCTGGACGCGGCCTGGGAAGTACTGGCCGAAGCCGTGCAGACGGTGATGCGCCGCCATGGCTTGCCGAACCCGTACGAGCAGCTGAAGGCGCTGACCCGTGGCCAGGGCATCACCGCCGAGTCGATGCGCGCGTTCGTACAGGGGCTGGAGCTGCCGGCGGATGCGAAGCAGCGCCTGCTGGAGATGGCCCCGGGCAGCTACACCGGCCTGGCCGAGTCGCTGGCGAAGAAGATTTAAGGGTTTTCTTTGCGGCGGCGGCCGCGGGCGCTGCCTGCGGCAGGCCTTACTGCAACGGCAACAGCAACTGCAACAGCAACTGCAACTGCAACGTCAAAGGCGGCTCTGGGTTATGCCGTGCTTGGCGGGGCGGGTTGGGTTCGCGGGGGACGCCGTGAACCCGTCCCTGGGGGCTTGGCCGCGGCATCCATGCTGCGGACACCCCCGCGAACCCAACCCGCCCCACCTCTGACAGATTCCCGGGGACGGATCGAAGAGCATTGGGTTGTCGGGACGGAATTTGAAAGAGGGACGCGGCTTCGCCGCGTCCCTCTTTCGTTTGTCCGATGGGGCCAGATTCCTTTTCCATTGGAAAAGGGATCTGGCCCCACGAGCGCAGGAGCATGAGCAAGCGCAGCGCGCGACCCGCTTTTGCCTTGCTTTTCTTCTTTCATTCCGTGGCGGGCTGCGCAGGAAACTGTCAGGGGCCGGGCGGGTGGGCTGCGCGGGGGTGTCCAGAAGAACTTGACCACCACAGGTTTACGGCGTCCCCCGCGCAGCCCACCCGCCCGGCCAAACCCGGCTTTTGCTTTCAGCGACCACCCCACCCCGCCACGAGGGGCTCCGCCGTTGGCCGGAACCCCCGCGACAATCCCGCGCACGTGCGCAATCCCCACGAACGGCGGACAATGGGGATCTCAGGCGGCCCGCCGTGCCGCCTCTCCCGCTTTCCGCTGCAAGGATTCCCCCATGGCCGCCCGCAAGTCCTCCGCCCCCCTCATCGAAGTCACCGCCCGCCCCGGCCAGCCGCTGGGCATGGCGCCGGCCACCTTCCTGCGCGACTTCTGGCAGAAACGCCCGCTGCTGATCCGCAATGCCTTCCCGGACTTCCAGACCCCGGTGCAGCCGGAAGACCTGGCCGGGCTGGCCTGCGAGGATGGCGTGCTGGCACGCCTGATCGAGCACGACAAGGCCCAGGACGGCTGGCGCGTGCGTACCGGCCCGTTCCAGGAAGACGTGTTCCCCGCCCTGCCCGACCATGACTGGACCCTGCTGGTGCAGGACGTGGACAAGTGGGACCCGGACGTGCGCGCCCTGATCGAGCACTTCAGCTTCCTGCCGCGCTGGCGCATGGATGACGTGATGATCAGCTTTGCCGCCACCGGCGGCTCGGTCGGCGCCCACGTCGACCAGTACGACGTGTTCCTGCTGCAGGCCCACGGCCACCGCCGCTGGCAGATCGACGCCAGCGAATCGATCAAGGGCAAGCAGCCGCCGCTGGGCTTCCGCCCGGACGTGGAGCTGAAGCTGCTGAAGGTGTTCAAGCCCACCCACGACTGGGTGCTGGCGCCGGGCGACATGCTGTACCTGCCGCCAAACGTGCCGCACCACGGTGTCGCCGAAGATCCCTGCCTGACCTTCTCGTTCGGCATGCGCGCACCGGCGTCGGCCGAGCTGATCAGCGACTACCTGGACACCCTGATCGCCGATGCCGACGAGAACATCCGCTACCAGGATGCCGACCTGAAGGTGCCGGCCGACCCGAACGAAATCGACACGGTGGCGATGGCACGGGTGATCACCGCGCTCAATGCCATCCGCATGAACGACCCGGACAAGCTGGGCGACTGGTTCGGCCGCTTCATCACCACCTACCGCGCCGCCGGCGAAGTGATGGCCCACCAGGCCGCACCGCCCATGGAGGAGGTGGTCGATGCGCTGGCCTCTGGCCTGCTGCTTCAGCGCCACCCCTGGGCGCGCCTGGCCTGGCGCCGGGCCAAGCGTGGCGCCAGCCTGTACGTCAGCGGCCAGGACTTCGCGCTGCCGGTGAAGGACGCGCAACGCCTGGCCGGCGCCGAGCAACTCGACGCCGCCGCCTATCGCGGCCTGTCCGACAAGGCTCGTGCCGTGGTCCAGCAGCTGCTGGTCGGCGGTGTGTTCCAGCTGATCGACCCGAATGAGGTATACGAGGCCGAAGACGAGGAAGATGGCGAGGATGCCGTGGTGCTCGGCGAGGTCGTCGAAGGCCGCGACCGCGTGGATGCGATCGACGCCGATGCGGTGTCCGACGATGTCCACTCCGTCACCGTGCACGACGACGGTATCGAGGTCATCGTCAACTTCGAGGATGATGAGGAAGACGACAGCGCCCCCGGCCGCACCTGAGCCATCGCCATGATCCGGGTCCAGCAGGTCAGCCACGCCGACGCCCACGTTGCCATCCATCAGGTGCGCCAACGCGTATTCGTGCAGGAACAGGGCATCGCCGCCGAGCTGGAACGCGATGCGCTGGACCCGGTCAGCGCCCATGTGCTGGCGCTGGACAGTGACGACCAGCCGGTCGGCACCGGCCGGCTGGCCCCGGACGGCCGCATCGGCCGCATGGCCGTGCTGGCCAGCCATCGCAGCCACGGCGTCGGCGAGGCCGTGCTGGAGGCACTGGTCGAGGCCGGGCGCCGGCTCGGCCTGGCCGAGCTGCACCTGCATGCGCAGCTGCCCGCCCGCGATTTCTATGCACGCCAGGGCTTCCTGCCCGAAGGCGAGGTGTTCGAGGAGGCCGGCATCGGCCACCAGCAGATGCGCCGCCGGTTGGGCGCGGCCAGCGCCATCGACAGCCGCGCCGAGGCGGTGGCGATCACCACGGCCATCATCCACCGCGCCCGTCGCCAGCTGTGGCTGCACAGCCGCCAGCTGGACCCGGGCCTGCTCGACGCGCCCCCGGTACAGGCCGCCCTGCGCCGCTTCGTCACCGCCCGCCACGACAAGCAGCTGCGGGTGATCGTGCACGATGCCGCTGCGATCGCCGCTGCCGGCGCGCCGCTGCTGGCACTGGCCCAGCGCCTGCCAAGCGTGATCCAGTTCCGCGAGGTCAGCGATCCGGTCGACCGCGCGCTGGCCTCGGCCTGCCTGCTCAACGATGCGGGCGACTTCTACTTTCGTCTGATCGGCCATCGCCTCGACGGCGAGGCCGGCATCGCGCTGCCGGCACGTTCGCAGCCGTTCGGGCAGCAATTGCAGCGTGTCTGGGACCGTTCGCGCGATTGCAGCGAACTGCGCGCGCTCGGCATCTGAGCCGGCGCAGCTGACCCAACCTGTCTGGAACCGGCACCGGCGCACGCGGGATACCTGCGGTGGTGCCCCTTCGTGTCCGGTTGGGGGTACAATTTGGCTGTTTGAACGCGCCCGCGCAGGGCTATTCATCATTCCTGCCGGGTCCTTCTGAAGCCATACCCCACAAAGCGAATCAACACCCTCCATCGTGGACAATCAACTGAAGCAGTTTGCGCAATCTTCGCAACTCGCCGGCGGCAACGCCTCCTATGTCGAGGACCTGTACGAGCAGTACCTGGTCTCCCCGGATAGTGTCGATCCCAAATGGAAAACCTACTTCGACGGCTTCAAGGGCCGTGAAGCAGGTGACATTCCGCACTCGGCCGTCATCTCCCACATCGCGGACGCGGCCAAGGATGCGTTGAAAGCCGGCACCGGTAGCGGTGCGGGCGACGAGCGTGAGCGCAATGTCGGTCGTCTGATCACCGCCTACCGCTCGCGCGGCCACCTGGATGCCCGCCTCGATCCGCTGGGCCTGGCGGCGCCGGTCAACACCCCGGACCTGGGCCTGCCGTTCCACAGCCTGTCCGATGGCGACCTCAACAGCGAGTTCAGCACCGGCGGCGTCGGCGGCCAGCCGCGCATGAAGCTGCGCGACCTGCTGGCACGCCTGAAGGCGACCTACACCGGCTCGATCGGTGCGGAGTTCATGCACATCTCCGAAGTCGAGCAGCGCCAGTGGATCTACAAGAAGCTGGAACTGGCCGGTGGCAACTACCAGCTGGACGCTGATACCCAGCGCCGCACCCTGGAGCGCCTGACCGCGGCCGAAGGCCTGGAGCGCTACCTGCACACCAAGTATGTCGGCCAGAAGCGCTTCTCGCTGGAAGGCGGCGACTCGCTGATCCCGATGATGGACACCATCATCCGCAGCGCCGGCAAGGATGGCGTCAAGGACGTGGTGATCGGCATGGCCCACCGCGGCCGCCTGAACGTGCTGGTCAACACCCTGGGCAAGAACCCGCGCAAGCTGTTCGACGAGTTCGAAGGCAAGTTCGAGCACGACGAGCACGCGTCGGCCGGCGACGTGAAGTACCACATGGGCTTCTCGGCCGACGTCGCCACCGACGGCGGCCCGGTGCACCTGGCGCTGGCGTTCAACCCGTCGCACCTGGAAATCGCCGACCCGGTCGTCGCCGGCTCCGTGCGTTCGCGCCAGGAGCGCCGCAAGGACACCGCGCGCAAGCAGGTCATGCCGATCCTGATCCACGGCGACGCGGCCTTCTCCGGCCAGGGCGTGGTCATGGAACTGTTCCAGATGTCGCAGGCACGCGGCTTCGCCGTCGGCGGCACCGTGCACATCGTGGTCAACAACCAGGTCGGCTTCACCACTTCCAACCCGCTGGATACGCGCTCCACGCGCTATGCCACCGACGTGGCGAAGATGATCGCCGCCCCGGTGCTGCACGTGAACGGCGATGATCCGGAAGCGGTGGTGTTCGCCGCACAGCTGGCCTTCGAGTTCCGCCAGAAGTTCGCCAAGGACGTGGTCATCGACCTGATGTGCTACCGCCGTTGGGGCCACAACGAGGCCGACGAACCGGCGATCACCCAGCCGCTGATGTACCAGGTGATCCGCAAGCACGCCACCACCCGCGAGATGTACGCCGAACAGCTGGAAAAGGCAGGCGTGATCGCCGCCGGCGCCGGCAAGGCGATGGTCGATGCCTACCGCGAGAAGCTGGATGCCGGTGAAGTGACCACCGAGCTGGCCAAGGTCGAGAAGACCCCGCCGACCAGCCCGCTGTTCGTCGACTGGCCGAAGCTGCTGGAAGGCAAGCTGTCCGACCCGGTCTCGACCAAGGTCGAGAAGAACAAGCTGGTCGAGCTGGCCAAGCAGATCAACACCATTCCGGACGAAGTGCAGCTGCACTCGCGCGTGGCCAAGGTCTACGACGACCGCCGCAAGATGGCCGCCGGCGAGATCCCGGGCGACTGGGGCTTTGCCGAGAACCTGGCCTACGCCACCCTGCTCGACGAAGGCCATGCACTGCGCCTGGTCGGCCAGGACGTGGGCCGCGGTACGTTCACGCACCGACACGCGATCCTGCACGACCAGAAGACCGACAACTACTACATGCCGCTGCGGCAGCTGGTGGATTCGCCGGAGAAGGCCACCGTCATCGATTCGCTGCTGAGCGAAGAAGCGGTGATGGCCTACGAGTACGGCTTCTCGACCACCGATCCGAACACGCTGTGCATCTGGGAAGGCCAGTTCGGCGACTTCGCCAACGGCGCCCAGGTGGTGATCGACCAGTTCATCGCCGCCGGTGAGGCCAAGTGGGGCCGCATTTCCGGCCTGACCCTGCTGTTGCCGCATGGCTATGAAGGCCAAGGCCCGGAACACAGCTCGGCGCGCCTGGAGCGCTTCCTGCAGCTGTGCGCGCTGGAGAACATGCTGGTGGTCGTGCCGTCGACCCCGGCGCAGGCCTTCCACATGCTGCGCCGCCAGCTGCACCTGACCACGCGCAAGCCGCTGGTGGTGATGTCGCCGAAGTCGCTGCTGCGCCACAAGCTGGCCGTGTCGACCCTGGACGAACTGGCCAACGGCGAGTTCCAGCACCTGATCGGCGACGCCAATGCGGACGCCAAGAAGGTCAAGCGCGTGGTGCTGTGCTCGGGCAAGGTCTACTACGACCTGCTGGAAGACCAGACCAAGCGTGGCCAGGACGATGTGGCGATCATCCGCGTGGAGCAGCTGTACCCGTTCCCGCGTGCGCTGCTGGCTGCCGAACTGAAGAAGTACGGCAAGGCCACCGACGTGGTGTGGACGCAGGAAGAACCGCAGAACCAGGGTGCGTGGTACCAGATCCGCCACCACCTGCAGTTCTGCCTGGCCGATGGCCAGAACCTGCACTACGCCGGTCGCGCACGTTCGGCTTCGCCGGCTGCCGGTCACATGGCTGACCACGTCCGCGAACAGCAGCAGCTGGTCGCCGATGCACTGGTCAACCCGTTCAACGACACGTTCGCTGAATAATCCTCCCCCTATTTAGAAGACAAACCAGGAAGCTCCCGCAATGGCCACCGAAGTCAAAGCCCCGGTACTGCCCGAATCCGTCGCCGACGGCACCATCGCCACCTGGCACAAGAAGGTGGGCGACGCCGTCAAGCGCGACGAAAACCTGCTTGACCTGGAAACCGACAAGGTCGTCCTGGAAGTGCCGTCGCCGGTCGACGGCGTGCTCAAGGAAATCAAGTTTGCCGAAGGTTCGACCGTGACCTCCAGCCAGGTCGTGGCGATCATCGAGGAAGGCGCCGTCGCAGCTGCCCCGGCCCCGGCTGCTGAAGCCGCTCCGGCTGCCGCTGCGGCCCCGGCCGCCGCTGCGCCGGCCGCAGCCGCTGCCCCGGCCCCGGCTGCCAAGTCGGCTGCCGACGCGCTGCCGCCGGGCGCCCGCTTCACCGCCATCACCGAAGGCGTGAACCCGGCCGACGTCGACGGCACCGGCCGTCGCGGCGCGGTAACCAAGGAAGACATCGTCAACTTCGCCCGCAACGGCGGCGCCGGCAAGGCCGGTGGCGCACGTCCGGAAGAACGCGTGCCGATGACCCGCATCCGCAAGCGCATCGCCGAGCGCCTGATGGAGTCGAAGAACTCCACCGCCATGCTGACCACCTTCAACGAAGTCGACCTGTCCAAGGTGTCGGCCGCGCGCAAGGAACTGCAGGACGAGTTCGTCAAGGCACACGGCATCAAGCTGGGCTTCATGAGCTTCTTCGTGAAGGCCGCTGCCAACGCGCTGCAGCGCTTCCCGCTGGTCAACGCCTCGATCGACGGCGACGACATCATCTACCACGGCTACTCGGACATCTCGATCGCGGTGTCGACCGAAAAGGGCCTGGTCACGCCGGTCCTGCGCAACGTCGAGCGCATGTCGTTCGCCGACATCGAGAAGACCATCGCCGACTACGCCAAGAAGGCCCGTGACGGCAAGCTGGGCCTGGAAGAACTGCAGGGCGGCACCTTCACCGTGACCAACGGCGGCACCTTCGGTTCGCTGCTGTCGACCCCGATCATCAACCCGCCGCAGAGCGCCATCCTGGGCATGCATGCCATCAAGGAACGTCCGATCGCCCAGAACGGCCAGGTCGTGATCGCGCCGATGATGTACCTGGCGCTGTCGTACGACCACCGCATCATCGACGGCAAGGATTCGGTGCAGTTCCTGGTGGACATCAAGAACCAGCTGGAAAACCCGGGCCGCATGCTGTTCGGCCTGTAAGAAACCTCCCGCCCCTCCGCGCCTGCGCGGAGGGGTTCTGGTAATGCATCAAGGAATAATTCAATGGCTGAACAATTCGACGTCGTCGTCATCGGTGCCGGCCCGGCCGGTTACCACGCTGCCATCCGCGCGGCCCAGCTGGGCCTGAAGACCGCCTGCATCGACGCAGCGCTGGGCAAGGACGGCAAGCCGGCACTGGGCGGCACCTGCCTGCGCGTGGGCTGCATCCCGTCCAAGGCGCTGCTGGATTCCTCGCGCCAGTTCTGGAACATGGGCCACATCTTTGGCGACCACGGCATCAGCTTCAAGGATGCCAAGATCGACGTCGAGGCGATGATTGGCCGCAAGGACAAGATCGTCAAGCAGTTCACCGGCGGCATCGGCATGCTGTTCAAGGCCAACAAGGTGGCCGCCTATTATGGTTTTGGCGAGCTGCAGCCGGGCAACGTGGTCAAGGTCACCCAGCATGACGGTTCCATCGTCGAGCTGAAGGGCACCAACGTCATCATCGCGGCCGGTTCGGATTCGATCGAACTGCCGTTCGCCAAGTTCGACGGCGAGACCATCGTCGACAACGTCGGCGGCCTGGACTTCACCGAAGTGCCGAACCGCCTGGCGGTGATCGGCGCCGGTGTGATCGGCCTGGAGCTGGGCAGCGTGTGGAAGCGCCTGGGCGCTGAAGTCACCATCCTGGAAGCACTGCCGGAGTTCCTGGCCGTGGCCGACGCCGAAGTGGCCAAGACTGCTGCCAAGGAATTCAAGAAGCAGGGCCTGGATATCCGCCTCGGCGCCAAGGTCTCCAAGACCGAGATCACCGGCAAGGGCAAGAAGAAGGAAGTGGTTGTCACCTACACCGACAGCGAAGGCGAAAAGACCCTGACCGTGGACAAGCTGCTGGTGGCCGTTGGCCGTCGCGCCGCCACCAAGGGCCTGCTGGCCGAAGGCACCGGCGTCAAGATCAACGAGCGCGGCCAGATCGAAGTCGACGCGCACTGCCACACCGGCGTCGACGGCGTGTGGGCAGTCGGCGACTGCGTGCGCGGCCCGATGCTGGCGCACAAGGGCTTCGAGGAAGGCATCGCGGTGGCTGAGCTGATTGCCGGCCTGCCGGGTCACGTCAACTTCGACACCATCCCGTGGGTCATCTACACCGAGCCGGAACTGGCGTGGGTCGGCAAGACCGAGGCGCAGCTGAAGGCCGAAGGCATCCCGTACAAGGCCGGCAGCTTCCCGTTCGCCGCCAACGGCCGTGCCGTGGCGATGATCGAGCCGGCAGGCTTCGTGAAGATCCTGGCCCATGCCGAAACCGATCGCATCCTCGGCATGCACCTGGTCGGCGCCAACGTCTCCGAGCTGGTGCACGAAGGTGTGCTGACCATGGAGTTCAGCGGCTCGGCCGATGACCTGGCCCGCATCTGCCACGCTCACCCGTCGCTGTCGGAAGTGATCCACGACGCGGCGATGGCGGTCAGCAAGCGCGCCATCCACAAGGCGAACTAAGCCTTCACGGATGCTGCAACAAAAAACCCCGCCTTGGCGGGGTTTTTTGTTGGCCATTATTCCTGGAGGGCCGAGCATGGGCTCGGCGCTATACCTTCCCCGTTGGCTTTCGTGGCGGGTCGTCACAGATGCGATGCTGCACCACGGCCTCACCGACCTTCCATTCCTTCACCACCCTGCAGCGCTCCTTGGCATTAGGCACCGAGGCCGCAGCGTTCGCCTCGTCAGCCGCAGCCGTCTGCTGGCGCTCCAGCCACACCGAGGGCGGCGCTGGAGGTGCGGCCAGCACCGGAGACGCCAACAGGACCAGCCCCGCCAGCAGCCCCGTCCTCATGCAGCCACCGCCCGGCCACCGAGCAGGCGTGCCGGCAGCATGAACAGCGCGCGCAGGAAGGCGAACAGAGCCGAGAAGGTGATGCCGACCAGGCGGAACGGCAGGCTCAGCAGCCACACGAACGGCCAGGCGATCAGGGCGAGGATCGCCAGCGGCCAGCACAGCACGAACAGCAGGCACCACACACCGAGCGCGAACAGGGTCTTCATCACGGTCTCCTTGGGGCGGCACCCTGCCGCCTGCGGACACCTTGGCGCCCTGCCCCACCTGGCCGCAAAGGGTTTGCGACGAAACCGGCCTGGCGGCGATGAAAGCCGGTAGGCATCGGCCGGGCATGGCCCGGCGCTGGGGCAACGTCGAAGGCGTTACTCGAATGAACCGACCGAATCGTGGGCCAGGTTGTCGAAGCGGGTGTATTCACCGAAGAACTTCAGCTTGCACGAACCGGTCGGGCCACCACGGTGCTTGCCGATGATGATCTCGGCCAGGCCCTTGTCCGGCGAGTTTTCCTTGTTGTAGTAGTCATCGCGGTAGATGAACACGATCATGTCCGCGTCCTGCTCGATTGCACCCGACTCGCGAAGATCGGCCATCACCGGGCGCTTGTCGGTACGCGTTTCCAGCGAGCGGTTGAGCTGTGACAGTGCGATCACCGGCACATTCAGTTCCTTGGCCAGCCCCTTCAGCGAACGCGAGATCTCCGAGATTTCGGTCGCGCGGTTTTCGCTGTTGCCCGGCACGCTCATCAACTGCAGGTAGTCGATCACGATCAGGCCAAGATCATGCTCGCGCTTGAGGCGGCGGCACTTGGAGCGCAGCACTTCCGGCGACACGCCCGGCGTATCGTCGATGAAGATCTTGGTTTCCTTCAGCATCTTGATCGCGCTGGTGACGCGGCTCCAGTCCTCGTCTTCCAGCTGGCCGGTACGCAGGCGCTGCGCATTGATGCGGCCATTGGAGGAAATCAGGCGCATCGCCAGCTGCGATGCCGACATTTCCATCGAGAACACCGCCACGCCCTTCTTCGACTTGATCGCCGCGTACTCGGCAATGTTCAGCGCAAAGGTGGTCTTGCCCATTGCCGGGCGGGCAGCAAGGATGATCAGGTCGGTCGGCTGCAGGCCGGCGGTCATCGCATCGAAATCGTTGTAACCGGTCGGCAGGCCGGTGATGTTGCCGCCGTTCTCGAAGCGGTTGCGCAGCTCCTCGAAGGCATCCTTCAGCGCGCCGGGCATGGCCACGAAATCGGTGCGACCGCGCGCACCCTGTTCGGCGATGGCGAACACGCTCTTCTCCGCCGAGGCCAGCAGCTCGCTGCTGTCACGCCCTTCGGGCTGGAAACCGTCGTTGACGATGTCGGTGCCGACCTGGATCAGCTGCCGCAGCACCGCCTTGTCACGCACGATCTCGGCGTAGGCCACGATGTTGGCAGCCGACGGCGTGGTACTGGCCAGTTCGATCAGGTAGGCGCCGTCGCCCACCAGTTCCATCTTGCCCTGCGATTCAAACCACTCACCCAGCGTCACCGCATCGAACGGCCGTTCGCGCTCGGACAGTTCGCGGATCGCTCGGTAGATCATCTGGTGATCGCGACGGTAGAAGTCGCCTTCGGTCAGCTGGTCGTTGACCCGGTCATACGCTTCTGGCGCCAGCATCAGGCCACCCAGCACCGCCTGCTCGGCTTCCACCGAATGGGGCGGTACCCGCAACTGGTCGATGCGCGACTCGTCGCGATCGCGATCGAAGCCATCACCGCGCTCTCTGCGGTTGGAACGGAAGCCGGGACGAGCGGACATGCTGCGGTGTTTCCTGCAAAAGTGGGCCAGACGAGTGTAGGCATGCGCCGACCCCGGCGGCCATGGACAAGCCTGTGGATAAGCCGTGGAGAAACGGGGGATATCCGCCGGCACCTGGCCAGACTGGCGTGGGGGCGTCGCACTGCCTGCGACGGGCGCCATTGCGGCACCCGAGCAGGGCATTATCGCAGATCAGGCGACCAGGGTCGGATCCCGTGCGATGCACGGGCTCTGGCCCGCTCAGCTGGACGTGGGGTCAGAGCCCGCCACTGCGCGACGGGATCCGACCCCGGGCATGGCTGGGGTCGGATCCCCCTGCAACGCAGAGGGCTCTGACCCCGCCGGCCTCAATCGCCCTTGACGTGCACCGCGATCAGCGCCAGGAACCGGTCCACGTAGCCCTGCAGGAACTTCTGCGTGCCCTCGTTGTGGATCGAGCCGTCGGCATCGATCAGGCCGTCCTTGAAGTGAATGAATGCCTCGGGCTGGCCCAGCACGTGCATGTCCAGGAAGGCCAGGCTGTTACGCAGGTGCTGCTGGGCCACGGCGGTGCCGATCTGGCCGATGGAGGCACCGATCACCGCCGCCGGCTTGCCCGCAAACGCACTGTCACCGTAGGGGCGCGAACCGATATCAATGGCGTTCTTGAGTACGCCCGGCACTGACCGGTTGTACTCGGGGGTCACGAACAGCACCGCGTCGGCGGCGCGCACCTGGTCCTTCAGCCGGGTACCCTGCGGTGGGTACTGCGCGTCGAAGTCCTGGTCGTACAGCGGCAGGTCGCCGATCTGCACGTACTGGAAGCGCGCGCGGCCGCCAGCGATCTTTTCCAGCGCATGGGCCAGCTTGCGGTTGCAGGAGTCCTTGCGCAGGCTGCCGACGAACACGGCGATGGTGGGGACGGACATCGGGACATACTCCTCACGGTGCGGGAGGCCCAGCCTAGTCGCCGGGCCCGTGCAGGCCGGTGAAAATCAGCCGCCGGCAACGCCCGCGCGCACCTGGCGCCAATGCGCCTGCCAGGCCTGGAACATCAGCACGTTCCACAGATGGGTATGCCACTTGCGCTGCCCTCCCAGGAACTGCTGCCACAACGGCTGCACCGCGGCCGCCGACAGCACGCCCTCACGCTCCAGCCGCGCCGGCTGCAGCAGGTCCTCGGCCCAGGGGCGCAGGTCGCCCTTCAGCCAGTCACTGACCGGTGCGCCGAAGCCGCGCTTGGGACGATGCACCATCGAATGCGGCACGTAACGGCCAAGCACGCGCTTGAGCAGCACTTTGCTGGTGGTCTCGCTGCGCTTGAAGCCCAACGGCAACGACCACGCGAACTCGGCCACGCGCCAGTCCAGCAGCGGCGCGCGCGCCTCCAGGCTGACCGCCATCGAGGTCCGGTCGACCTTGCACAACAGGTCGTCCGGCAGGTAGGTCACGAAATCGGCCAGCATCATCGCGTCGGCCGGCGTACCCGCGCCGTGCAGCGGATCAGCCAGATCGTAGAAGCTGCCGGCGGCCTGCGCGCCGGGCACCGCCGCGGCCGGGTCGCGCCAGCGCGAGATGCGGTTGCGGTAGACGTCGCCGATGCCACGTGCGCCGGTTTCCGCCAGCAGCGCCGCCAGGCCACCGGTCCGCGAGGCCTCGCCCTGCTGCTGCGAGCGCGCGCCCATCCAACGCCGCAACGGCCCAGGCACGCGGCCGAGCATCTGCCAGTTGCGCAGCGCGCGTACATACCGGGTGTAGCCAAAGAACAGCTCATCGCCGCCGTCGCCGGACAACGCCACGGTCACCCCCTGCCGCGCCAGCCGGGCCACCAGTGCGGTCGGCACCTGCGAAGCATCGGCAAAAGGCTCATCGAACATCGCCGGCAACTGCGGCACCACCGCCAACGCGTCGGCGCCGCTGACGTACAGCTCGGTGTGATCACAGCCCAGGTGAGTCGCCAGCTCCTTGGCCAGTGGTGCTTCGTCATGCCCCGAGTCGGTGAACCCGATGCTGAAACTGTGCACCGGCTGCCCGCTCTGCGCCTGCATCAGCGCCGCCACCAGCGATGAGTCGGTGCCGCCGGACAGGAACACACCGACCGGCACGTCGGCCACCATGCGCAGCGCCACCGCGTCGCGCAGCAGCGTGTCCAGCTGTTCCTCGGCCTCCTCGATACGGCCCTGGAACGGAGCGGCCAGCGCCGCCTGCATGCGTGCACGCGCATCCCAGTACGGGCGTTGTGCCTGTTCCGGGCGATGTGCGGATGCACCGGCGGCGACCATCGCTGCATCCAGGCGCAGCACGCGGCCGGGCATCAGCTTGTAGCAGCGCTGGTGGATGCTGTGCGGCGCCGGGATGTAGTCAAGCCGCAGCAGCAATGTGAGCGCATCGCGATCGATGTCGTTGTCGAACGACGGGTGCTGCCAGAGCGCCTTCAGTTCCGAACCGAACACCAGCGTGTCACCGGCCCAGCCGTAGTACAGCGGCTTCTTGCCAACGCGGTCGCGGGCCAGCCACAGGCAACGCTCCTGACGGTCCCACAGCGCGATGGCGAACATGCCGTTGCAGCGCTGCAGGGTGTCTTCCACACCCCATTGCAGGATTGCCGCCAGCAGCACTTCAGTGTCGGAATGGCCGCGGAAGGCATGCCCCAGCGGCTCCAGTGCCTCACGCAGGGCGGCGAAGTTGTAGACCTCGCCGTTGTAGGCCATCACGTAGCGGCCATCGGCCGAGGCCATCGGCTGGTGGCCCAGCGGGGACAGGTCGAGGATGCTCAGGCGGCGATGCGCCAGCGCGATGCCCGCCTCGGCATCGACCCAGCTGCCGCCGTCATCCGGCCCGCGATGGTGCAGCGCCTGGCCCATCGCCAGGGCCTGCGCCTG
Source organism: Stenotrophomonas sp. 85239_Sma (assembly GCF_056481725.1). Lineage (NCBI taxonomy): Bacteria > Pseudomonadati > Pseudomonadota > Gammaproteobacteria > Lysobacterales > Lysobacteraceae > Stenotrophomonas > Stenotrophomonas sp. 85239_Sma. Next base: position 2,969,579 of record NZ_CM151163.1, read on the forward strand.
CAGCGCCTCGCCCGACGCCAGCGGCGCCGGCAACAACATTCCCGCCAATCCACACATGCATCAGGGTTCCTGCGCCAGGTCGAGGGCGGCGCCAATCACCCCATTGTCGCTTGGAAGCCCGAACATTGCTGCCCCCGCCAGTGGGGTGTAGGTATCGGCACCACAGACCCGGCGCAACGGCAGGTGGCCGAACCCGGCCTCGACCAGCGCCGTGACCACGCCCTCCCCCACCCCACCACTGTGGCGCCCCTCGTCCAGCACCAGCACCCGCTGTGCACTGGCAGCCTGGGCGGCAATGAAGCCGGCGTCCAGCGGTACCAGCCAGCGCAGGTCGACCACCCGTACCTGCCAGCCCAGCTGCTGCTCGATTGCCTGCGATGCGCGCAATGCCATTGGCACGCCGTTGCCATAGGTATAGATCACCAGGTCCCCGGCCTCCGGCGCATAGACCCGGCCCTCGCCCGGCACCAGCGCCTGGCCCTGTGCGGGGTAGTCGAACAGCCATTGGCCATCCCCCGCTTCATGCAGGTCCTTGCTCATGTACAGCGCGATCGGCTCCAGGAACACCGCCACACGGCCATCCACCCGCGCCAGTGCGGCCAGCGTGCGCAGCATCATCACCGCATCGTCGCCGCGCGACGGGCAGCCCACCACCAGTCCGGGAATGTCGCGCAGCGCGGTGATCGAGTTGTCGTTGTGGAAGTGCCCACCAAAGCCTTTCTGGTAACCCAGCCCGGCCACCCGTACCAGCATCGGGTTGCGGTACTGGTCATTGGAGAAGAACTGCAGCGAACACGCTTCGCCGCGCACCTGGTCGATGGCGTTGTGCAGGTACGCTAGGTACTGGATCTCCGGAACCGGCAGCATGCCCAGGTTGGCCAGGCCCTGCGCCATGCCCAGGATCATGGTCTCGTCCAGCAGCGTGTTGAACACCCGGCGTGGGCCGAAGCGACGCAGCAGGTCCTTGGTGACGGTGTAGACACCGCCCTTCTGCGCGACGTCCTCACCGAACAGCAGGCTCTGCGGATACTTCGCCAGCAGTTCCTGCAGGCCATGGTTGATCTGGATCGCGAGGTGGCGTGGCGCCTGCCGCTCGGGCAGTGCCTGCGCACCGCCGTACAGCGCTTCACGCGTCCCGGCGGGCACCTCGCGCCGCGCTTCGGCCTGCACCGCTGCCGGCGTGTACGGTGCCAGCGGTGCCATCACTTCCTGCAACGACTGCAGCTTCCGACTGCCTTCGGCCTCGGCCGCTGCCGCCATGCAGCGCGCGCGCATCGTCTCGTAGGCCACCTCGATGGCTGCCGCATCCATCCAGCCCGATTCCATCGCGATCTGTGCCGAGCGCAGCAGCGGATCCTGCGCCTCCGCCGCGCACAGCTCAGGCAACGCGCGCCATTCCACCTCGAAGTCGGTGCCGGCGTGCCCCATCAGGCGCGTGGTGCGCAGGTGCAGGAAGGTCGGCCGCCGCGTGCGCCGGCAGTGCTCCACCGCCGCCTGCACCTGGGCATGGCCCGTGGCCAGGTCGAGGCCATCGGCATGGAAATAGTCCAGCCCGGGCTGGCGACTGAAGCGTTCGGCGATCCAGCCTTCAGGCGTTTTCACCGAGATGCCAAGGCCATTGTCCTCGCAGACGAAAAGGACCGGTGCCGGCAGCTTCTGGTAAGCAGACCACATCGCGGTGTTGAACGCAGTCTGCGCGGTGGCATGGTTGGCCGAAGCATCGCCGAACGAGCACAGCACGATGCTGTCGGCCGGAATCGGCAGTTCATGGCCCAGTCGCTTGCCACTTTCAATGGCCAGCGCAGTGCCCAGCGCTTTCGGCAGATGCGACGCAATGGTCGAGGTCTGCGGCAGTACCCACAGCGGTTTGCTGCCCCACACCTTGTGGCGCCCGCCGCTGGCCGGGTCATCGGCGCTGGCAGCGAAGGACAGCGCGGCATCGCGCAGCGGATCGATCCCCGGCACCTGGCGCGAACGCTCGGCCATGAAGGCACCGGAGCGGTAGTGCAGGAACGCTGGATCCGTATGCCGGCAGGCCCGCGCCAACAGCGCGTTGCCTTCGTGGCCGGAGGAACCGATGGTGTAGAAGACCTTGTTCTGCACGCGCAGCACGCGCGCCATCAGGTCCAGCTGGCGGCTGGCCAGCTGCGAATCGAACAGCTCGCCAAACGCTGCGGCAGTGAGCGTGCTGCCAGGCAGGATCGGCGCATCCGGTGCCGGGCGCGGATGCGGCGCACCGCGCCAGCCTCGCACCGCGTCGAGGAAATTGGCGTCGCACACGTCGGCGCGGTTGAGCACGCGCATGCGCGCGGGAATCGGATCTGGAACCACAGCGAACATCAAACACCCTCCGTGTCGTTGTTGCATTCCGCCCGGCGCTGGCCAGGCGCTACCCTGCGGGGGCCACCCTGGTGAGCGTCACGCGGCCTCGAAGCGTGCCCGCACCTCGGCGGTTACCGCCGGCATCGGCAGGAAGCGCGGTTGCCCACGCACGCGTTGCAGCCAGGCACGCACCTCGGGGAACGGCTGCAGGCTGATACCGCCCTCGCCTGCCACATCGGTGTAGGCGAACAGCGCGATGTCGGCGATGCCGTACCCACTTCCGGTGAACCACGGCGCCTGGCGCAGGTGCTGCTCCATCACCGCCAGCGCGCTGGCAGCACGTTCATGCAGGCGTGGCAGTTCGGCACGGCGCGCCGACTCAGGCGGCGTCCAGCCACGGATGAAGCGCGCCACCGCCACGCACGGCTCGTGCGTGTACTGCTCGAAGAACATCCAGCTCAACGCCTGCGCGCGCTCCCAGCCATCGGTGGGCAGGTAGGGGGTGCCTTCGGCCAGCCAGAACAGGATCGCATTGGATTCGGTCAGCACGCGGCCATCGTCGCGGACGATCAATGGCACCTTGGCATTCGGATTGAGCGCGAGGAACTCGGGGGTGTGGGTCTGGCCATGGGCACTGTCCACTTCCACCCAGCGGTAGCGGCTGCCGAGCTGCTCCAGCAGCAGGCGGACCTTGTGGCAATTGCCTGACACCGACATGCCGTGCACCGTCAACGGGACGCGCTCTTCCACCATGGCCTGCTCCATCGGATCCGGCCAACGGCCGGCTGGGTGCAGTCTGGCAAGCACGCCGGTGAATGCCAAGCGCGGGTGCAACATGGCGACGCGGCAGTGCCGGCCGCTGGCCGGCACTACCGGGCAACGCTCAGCGCGCGCGCTGCCGCCACTGCTCGCGCGACTGGCCCCAGATCTGCATGGGCTTGTCGTTGTACGGCGCTGGCAACTCCCCCATGCGCAGCAGGGTGCTGCCCAGCTTGCGCGCGACCGCCCGCGAGTTGTCGTTGTTCTCGGCGATGGTGTGGATCACCTCCTCCCAGCCCAGCGTGTCGAAGGCCCATTCGATCGCTGCAACCGCCGCCTCCGGCGCATAGCCCCTGCCCCAGCTGGCGTGGCGGATGCCCCAACCGACCTCGGTACCCGGCCAGTCCTGCGGCTGCCACGGTCCCGTCCGCCCGATCCAGTCGCCGCTGGATTTCTCGATCACGCTGAACATCGAGAAGCCGAACAGCTGCCAGGCGCCGGCCAGGCTGCAGAAACCACGCCAGGCCACCGACGGCGGCTGTACGCCACCCAGGGTACGCATCGCGTCCTCGTCGGCGCAGAAGGCCAGATATGGTTCATAGTCCTCGCGCAGCAGCGGGCGCAGGATCAGCCGCTCGGTTTCGATGCGCAGGTCGAAGATGCTCATGCCGACTCCATGTCGAGGGGGCGTCCATGATGAAGGATTGCCTCCCTGCGCGGATGAACATCGCCGGCTGCAATGAAACGGGCCGGCATGGGCCGGCCCGTCGGGTGTTGCGAGCAGCGCCTGGATTACTGGCGCGTGGCCGCGGCGGTGCCACCGGCGGCAGCGGTCTGCGTGACCAGCTGGCCATCGACCACCGGCAGGCGATCGCTGGCCGGCTTGTTGTCCATGCGCACGGTCTTCTCGGCGCCGTCATAGCGATAGGTCACGTTGTACCCCTTCACCACATCATTGGTACCCATGGCGATGCGGTTACCCGGCTTGCTGGCCATGCGCATGGTGCCGGTGGTGCCGTCTTCGTTGCGGTAGGTCACGTTGTAGCCGGTGACGCGGCTCGACTGGGAGGTCGCGGTCTCGGTGTGGCACTGGCGCTCGGTGCGGTTGACCACGCGGCCACCCACATGGCGCTTGTCGACCTGGTTGCCGATGAAACCGCCGGCCACTGCACCGGCTGCGGTCGCAGCCTTCTTGCCGTTGCCGCCGCCGACCTGGTTGCCGAGCAGGCCACCGACCACAGCGCCGACCACGGTGCCGCCGACGTTGCCATCACGCTCCGGCAAGCGCTCCTGGACCGTCACGTCCTGGCAGACCTCATGCGGGGTCTGGGTGGTGGAGGTCTCGCGTACCGCGTCGGTGCCGATCACGGTGGCATACGCCTTCTGCTTTTCAGTGATCGGATCGACCTTCAGCACATCGGCATACTCCAGCCCACGGGGCGCGGACGGGTCGAGCTGGTCACCACGCGCGCCATCGTCGGCGGCGCTGCCATCGACCAGGCGCGACTCGCCGTTGGGGGTTGCGGCGCTGATGGAATCGGGCGACTTGTCGCCACTCTTCATGAAGGCGGCGGTGGCGATGCCACCGACCAGCAGCGCGCCCGCTGCGACCAGGACAGTTGTAGTTGTGCTTTTCATGACCTGCTCCTTGCGGACCATCCGCAACGTTCTCGAGCCAGATTGCAGCATGCGCCGCCTGAACGGAATCTCCACATTTCCTGCTCATCCCTGTAACCCATTCAGCATCGGGAAATGCTGGGCCCGTGGTAGCGTTTGCATGTTCCCCACCAGGATTCCCGCCATGGCCAACCCGATGCTGCTGCCGCTACTGCAATGGGCCCGCCGGCTGCGCTACCCGACCCTGTTCAAGCTTACCGCCGGCCTGTTCGTGCTGACGCTGTTCATCCCGGACCCGATCCCGTTCGTCGATGAGCTGGTGCTGGGCTTCGGTACGCTGCTGCTGGCCAACTGGAAGAGCCGCAACGCCACAACGCCGCCACCGCTGGAACAGCGTTGAGCGTGCTGGTCGACAGCCACTGCCACCTTGACGCCAGCGAGTTCGACCGTGACCGCGCTGCCGTGGTCGAGCGTGCGCAGGCGGCCGGCGTGCGCCTGCAGGTGGTGCCGGCAGTGACCGCGGCCAGCTGGCCGAAGCTGCGCGAGGTCTGCCAGCAGGCCCCGGGGCTGTATCCGGCCTACGGCCTGCATCCGATGTTCCTGGCCGAGCACCAGCCTGGGCACCTGCCGCTACTGCGCGAATGGATCGAACGCGAACGCCCCTGCGCGATCGGCGAATGTGGTCTGGACTTCTTCGTTGAAGGCCTGGATGCCGAGGCGCAACAGGCATATTTCATCGGTCAGCTGGAGCTGGCCCGTGAATTCGAGCTGCCGGTGATCGTGCATGCACGGCGCGCGGTGGATGCGGTGATTGCCGCGATCCGCCGCGTCGGCGGCCTGCGCGGTGTGGTGCACAGCTTTTCCGGCAGTCCGGAACAGGCAGCGCAACTGCACCGGCAGGGCTTCCTGCTCGGGCTCGGCGGCCCGTTGACCTACGAACGCGCGCAGCGCCTGCAGCGGCTGGTGCGCGGGATGCCGCTGGAACAACTGCTGCTGGAGACCGACGCCCCCGACCAGCCCGACGCCGGCATCCGCGGCCAACGCAACGAACCGGAACGTCTGGCGACCATTGCCCGGCACGTGGCCGCGCTGCGCGGGATGGAGCTGGACGCGGTGGCACATGCGACGACGGAGAATGCGCGGCGGTTGTTCAACTTGCCCGCCATTCAACGGTAGTGCCGGCCGTCGGCCGGCATCTGCACTGATTCAATCATTCCGAAGTTGCCGGCCAGCGGCCGGCACTGCCGTCACGCGTCGGCGTGATCCTCGACCACTTCAGCCTTGACCTTCTTCGGCTCCAGCAGCATCTCCAGCGCCTTGCCGACCGCCGCGAAGGCGAACGCGCCGGTAATGTGGGTTGCCGCGCCCAGGCCGGCGCCACAGTCCAGCTTCAACGCCGCATCAGCGCCCAGGTTCGGACGGATGCCGCAGACGCTGCCATCGGCCTGCGGGTACTTCACATTCTCCAGCGAATACACCGCTGGCACGCCGAAATAGCGCTTGGCATTCTTCGGGAAGTTGAATTCGCTGCGCAGCTTCTTGCGGATCAGCGCCAGCATGGCGTCGTGCTCGGTGCGCGAGACATCGCGGATACGCACCAGGGTCGGGTCGGTACGGCCACCGGCGGCGCCAACGGTCAGCAGCGGCAGCTTGCGGCGGCGGCACCAGGCGATCGTCTCGACCTTGACCCGGAAGCTGTCGCACGCATCGATCACCAGATCGAATCCGCGGTCCAGCAGCTCGGCCATGTTGGACACGGTCAGGAACGCCTGCACGGCGTCGACCTCGATGTCCGGGTTGATCGCACGGCAGCGCTCGGCCATCGCTTCGGCCTTGTTGCGGCCGTAGTTGCCTTCCAGCGCCGGCAGCTGCCGGTTGGTGTTGGACACGCAGATATCGTCGGCATCGATCAGGGTCAGGTGACCGACGGCCGAACGGGCCAGCGCCTCCACCACCCACGAGCCGACGCCGCCCATGCCAACCACCGCCACGCGGCTGCCCTGCAGGCGCTCGAGTGCACCCACGCCATACAGCCGTTCGATGCCGGCGAAGCGTTGTTTGACCTGTTCGTTCATCGGGCTATTTTAACGTGCAGGTGCAGGCACCTGCAGTGCGCCTGCATCGAACCCACCGTTGCACGCCCGGAGAGCCCGCATGAACGACAGCCCGCCCCGCCGCCTGTCCACCGCCCAGCGCTACCTGTTCGTACTGTGCCTGGGCCTGTTGATCGGGTTGATCGCCACCGTGATGGTCGGTCGCGCCCTGCAGGCGCGTCGCGACCCGTTCCCGGCCAGCCTGATGCAGGTGATGCAGCGGCAGTCGCAGCTGCTGCAGCAGGCGCAGCAGCAGAACCGCTGCAGCCTGGCCGACAGCGTGCCGCGGCTGCAGGCGCTGCGCCTGCTGTCCAACGATCTGGACCAGGCCTTTCCGGGGCTGAAGGACAGTGCACGGTTCCAGCAGCACGCCAGCCAGCTGCGCGGCAACCTCAACGCGGCACTGGCCTCACCGCCAGGCGACTGCAAGGCCCTGGTCCAGGTGGGGGAAACACTGCAGGCGGACTGCCGCGCCTGCCACCAGGATTTCCGCTGAGGGCGCATTCATCCTGCAGCCGGGCACCGCGCGCACGGTTGGCGCGTTGTTCACGTTCGAAAGGAGAGGATTCCTCCACCCTGCTGCATGACGCAGTACCACCCAACACACCCGCCTTCACGGCCAGGAGACGCCCCATGAAGATCCAGCTCATCGCCGCCAGCGCCATCGCTACCCTCGCGCTGGCCGGCTGTGCCACCTCGCCCGGTTACGGTGGCGGCGGTTACAACAACGGCTACAACAACGGCGGCTACGGCAACAATGGCGGGTACAACCAGGGCCGCTGCGCCGACTGCGGCATCGTCACCCGCATCAATACCGTGCCCTCGGGCCGCACCGCGCCCAGCGCAACCGGCGCGATCCTCGGCGGCATCGTCGGTGCCGTGGCCGGCCATGAAATCTCCGACCACACCGGTGGCAGCCGTGGCAACAAGAACATCGCCGCCGCCGCGGGCGCGGTCGGTGGCGCCCTGGCTGGCAACCAGATCCAGAAGAATGTCACCAGCGATACCTACGACATCAGCGTGCGCATGGATGATGGCCGCACCATCGTGGTCAACCAGCGCGATCTCGGCGGTATCCGCGAGAACACCTACGTGCGCGTAGTCAACGGCAAGGTCATCCTGCGCTGACCTGCACCGGGCCAACGGCAAAGAAAAAGGCCCGCTTGCGCGGGCCTTTTTCGTGCCGTCGGGCGGCGGGTATTACACCGGCTGCACCTTGTCAGCCTGCAGGCCCTTCTGGCCCTGCACGACTTCAAAGCTGACAGACTGGCCTTCCTTGAGGCTCTTGAAGCCCTGGGTCTCGATGGCACGGAAGTGAACGAACACATCCTCGCCATTGGCACGGCTGATGAAGCCGAAGCCCTTCGCATCGTTGAACCACTTCACGGTACCGTTCTCGCGATCAGCCATCTCACTAACTCCCTTTGACTCTCTCTTGTGTTGGATACGCCTGTTTGGGCGGCTGACAAGCAAGGGGGAAGCGAGGTGCATCGATGCAGCGGATCGGGAAGATCTTGCTTCATCAGGCCACGATCCACGGTGACCTTGCCAAGCTCAGCGACTGCAACTTAACCCGCCCAAAACGAAAAAGCAACTGGCAAAATCTTTCACTGTCAACCCCAAAACGGACACCATACGGGACAGCATGGGCCTCTCATTCATCTTATATCTGCTAGCGGTCATTTTTGTCCTGATCGGCATCGCCGGCATCGTCCTGCCGGCCCTTCCGGGCATCCCGCTGGTGTTCATCGGACTGCTGCTGGCGGCCTGGGCCGACGGCTTCGCCCATGTCGGCTGGCCCACCCTCGTCGCACTTGGCGTACTGACCCTGCTTTCACTGCTGGCCGACGTGCTGGCGACCGTGGTCGGAGCGCAGCGCGTCGGCGCCAGCCGCAAGGCCCTGTGGGGCACCTTTGCCGGCAGCATCGTCGGCCTGTTCTTCATGCCCATCGGCCTGTTTGCGGGACCACTGATCGGCGCGCTCCTCGGTGAGTACTGGCATACCCGCGAACTCGGCCGCTCGACCAAGGTCGGCCTGGCCACCTGGCTCGGCATCCTGCTGGGCCTGGCACTGAAACTGGCGGTGGTGATCGCGATGCTGGGCCTGTTCGCGTTCGCCTGGTTCTTCTGAGCTACCGGGCCTTCACACCACGCGCACGCTGTGGCCGTGCATAAACCATGGGGCTGGCCGCGACCCGGTACAGCCGCCACACTGTGCGATTCCCGTACCCACCGAAGGGCCTGCTGCAATGACCCTCCCCACGCTGTTTCCCCGCCTGGCGCCGCTGGCGCTTGCCCTGGCCAGTGCACCGCTGGCTGCGCAGGAGTTCGCGGCCAGCGCCGACACATCGCCGGCCGCCTGCGCGGCGATCACCACCGACGCGGCCCGCCTGGCCTGCTATGACCGCTTGTTCGGGCGCACCCCGGAGGCTACCGCCGCCGCCGATGCCGCTGCCGAAGCGGCGGCGCAGGCCCGCCGCGAAGAGCGACAGACCGCGCGCGTGAGCCAGGGCGAGGAAAAACTGCGCGAGCGGGTCAGCGACCTGTTCCGCCCGGCGACGCCGGACAGCGCGCTGGCCAACGCCGGCCGCGGTTCGCTGCTGGACAGCCGCTGGGAGCTTGCCGAGGACTCCAAGCTGGGGCCGTTCCAGCTGCGCGCCTACAAGCCGGTGTACCTGCTGCCCGCGTTCTGGACCAGCGACCGCAACACCACGCCGCATTCGCCGAACCCGGCCAACACGGTCACCACGCCGCAGGTGCTGGACAGTGCAGAGCTGAAGTTCCAGATCAGCTTCAAGACCAAGATCGCCGAGAACCTGTTCGGCGACAACGGCGACATCTGGGCCGGTTATACCCAGAGCTCGCGCTGGCAGGCCTACAACAGCGAGGATTCGCGCCCGTTCCGCGAAACCAATTACGAGCCGGAAGTGATGATGGTGTTCCGCAACGGCTACTCGATCGGTGGCTGGCGCGGGCGCATGACCGGCATCAGCCTCAACCATCAGTCCAATGGACGGGCCGATCCGCTCTCGCGCAGCTGGAACCGGGTCATGCTCAACATCGGCCTGGACCGCGAGAACTGGGCGCTTGTCCTGCGCCCGTGGTACCGCATCCCGGAAAGCCGCAGCGAAGACAACAATCCGGACATCGAGGATTACATGGGCCGTGGTGACGCGACCCTGATCTGGAACCGCAATGGGCATGAGGTCTCGCTGATGGCGCGCCATTCGCTGCGCACCGGCAGCCGCTCCCACGGTGCACTGCAACTGGACTACGGTTTCCCGATCAGCAACCTGCTGCGTGGCCATGTGCAGGTCTTCGACGGCTATGGCGAGAGCCTGATCGACTACAACCACAAGGCCACCTATGTGGGCGTGGGCGTGTCGCTGCTGGAGTGGTTCTGATGGACGTGACGATCTGGCACAACCCGGCCTGCAGCAACTCGCGCGGCGCACTGAAGCTGATCCGCGATGCGGGCTTCGATCCGGTGGTGATCGAGTACCTGGGCAACCCACCCGACCTGGCCGCGCTGCGCCAGGTGCTGGCCGAATCCGGGCTGGACGCGCAGGCGCTGGTGCGCAGCAAGGAAGCCCAGTTCACCGAACTGGGCCTGGAAGATGCGGACGAGGCCACGCTGCTGGCAGCCATGGCCGAACACCCGCGCCTGATCAACCGCCCCGTCGTACGCACGGCCAAAGGCACGCGGCTGTGCCGCCCACCGGAAACGGTGCTGGAGATCCTGTAACCCCTCCGTCCCCTTCTTGGCTACAGCCAGTCGGTGATGCCTTCGCGGCGGCATACCTCGGCGAATGCGGGGCGCGCCTTCATCGTTGACGCGTGCGCCTCGAGCGCCGGCCAGGTGTCGCTGGGCTTGGGCATGTTGCGCGACCAGCGCATCAGCATCACCAGCATGTAATCGACCACGCAGGGGGTTGCACCCAGCAGATACGGCCCGTGCGCCTGCAGGTGCATGGCCAGCCGCTGCCATGCGTTTTCCAGGCGCTGGCGTGCCATCCCGCGACTGGCCTCGACGTTTGCCTCGCCCGCCACTTCGTGCGGATAGAACCAGGCACGATAGGCCGGCTGCAGCGTATTGGCACACCAGAACATCCAGCGGTAGGCGTCACCCCGCTGCGGCGAACCCAGGGCCGGCAACAGACCGGCCTCCGGATGGCGGTCGGCCAGGTACAGTGCGATCGCCGCCGCTTCGGTCAGTACCACCCCATCGATCATCAGCGTCGGCACCACGCCGGCGGGATTCAGTGCCAGGTACTCCGCCGACTTGTGCTCGCGCGCGTCGAAATCCAGCAGCACCAGTTCGTGCTCGATGCCGAGCTCGATCAGCAGCCAGTGCACCACCAGGGCGGCAGTGCTGGTCGAACCATACAGCGTGGTACTCATGCGGCGGATCCTGTGCGGGTGGACCGGCCGATTATGCGCCTCGCCGATGGCAGCCGCTCAGCCGCAGCTGCTCATGCAGGTATCGCGGCGTTCGCCACAGGACATCATCGGCGCGCGCAGCGTGCAGTCATGCGCCTTGAGTTCGCAGGCGCGGCGCAGCTCAGGGTGGGCGACGTCCTTGCAGCGCTTGTCCGGCGCTGGCACCACCTGCTGCTCGCAACTGAAGGCGCTGTTGCCGGTACTACCCTGCGCCATGCAACTGCGGTGGCTGGCCTGGCACTGCATGCGGCACTGCGCGGATGCGGAGAAATCCGCACCCTCCCAGGAGGAGGTCGTGCTGCAGCCAGCCAGGCTCAGCAGGGACGCGAGCGCGAGGGTTCGATGCAGGGCCATGGACACATCCTGTGCGAGGTGGTGCCAAGCCTAGCAGAGCGATGCTGCGCGATCGTCAACCCCATTCCCTTACGACAACGGCGCCACGCGGGCGCCGTTGCCTGGATCGAAGCGACCGGAATTACTCCACGACCACCGGAATCTTTCCGATGCGGGCCTGCCACTCACGCGGGCCGGTCTTGTGCACCGACTCGCCGGTGCAGTCGACCGCCACGGTCACCGGCATGTCCTGCACGGTGAACTCGTAGATCGCTTCCATGCCCAGGTCGGCGAAGCCCACCACCTTGGCCGCCTTGATCGCCTTGGACACCAGGTAGGCCGAACCACCAACCGCCATCAGGTAGGCCGACTTGTTGTCACGAATCGCTTCGATCGCCGCCGGGCCACGCTCGGCCTTGCCGACCATGCCCAGCAGGCCGGTCTGCTCCAGCACCTGGCGGGTGAACTTGTCCATGCGGGTCGCGGTGGTCGGGCCGGCCGGGCCCACCACTTCGTCACGCACCGGATCGACCGGGCCGACGTAGTAGATGAAGCGGCCCTTCAGGTCGACCGGCAGTTCCTCGCCCTTGTTGAGCATGTCGACCATGCGCTTGTGCGCAGCGTCGCGGCCGGTCAGCAGCTTGCCGTTGAGCAGCAGGGTCTGGCCCGGCTTCCAGCTGGCCACGTCTTCCGGCGTGATCGTGTCCAGGTCCACGCGGGTGCCCTTGGACGCGTCGTAGGTCAGCTTCGGCCAGTCTTCCAGCGACGGCGGATCCAGCATCACCGGGCCACTGCCGTCCAGGGTGAAGTGCGCATGGCGGGTGGCCGCACAGTTCGGGATCATCGCCACCGGCAGGTTGGCCGCATGGGTCGGGTAGTCGTTGATCTTGATGTCGAGCACGGTGGTCAGGCCACCCAGGCCCTGTGCACCGATGCCCAGCGCATTGACCTTCTCGTACAGCTCCAGGCGCAGCTCTTCAATGCGGTTGGACGCACCACGGGCCTGCAGCTCGGTGATGTCGATCGGCTCCATCAGCGCTTCCTTGGCCAGCAGCATCGCCTTTTCAGCAGTGCCGCCGATGCCGATGCCGAGCATGCCCGGCGGGCACCAGCCGGCGCCCATGGTCGGCACGGTCTTCAGCACCCAGTCGACGATGGAATCGGACGGGTTGAGCATGGCGAACTTGGTCTTGGCTTCCGAACCACCGCCCTTGGCGGCCACGATCACATCGACCGTGTTGCCCGGGACCACCTTCACGTTGACCACGCCCGGGGTGTTGTCCCTGGTGTTGATGCGCTTGCCGGCCGGATCCGCCAGCACCGAGGCGCGCAGTTTGTTGTCCGGGTGCATGTAGGCGCGGCGCACGCCTTCATTGGCCATGTCTTCCACGCCCATGGTGGCGTCGTCCCAGCGCACGTCCATGCCGATTTCCAGGAACACGGTGACGATGCCGGTGTCCTGGCAGATCGGGCGGTGGCCTTCGGCGCACATCCGCGAATTGATCAGGATCTGGGCCATCGCCTCCTTCGCAGCCGGCGACTCCTCGCGCTCGTAGGCGGCGGCAAGGTTCTTGATGTAGTCGACCGGGTGGTAGTACGAGATGTACTGCAGCGCGTCGGCGATGGACTGGATGAGGTCTTCCTGCTTGATCGATGTCACGGCTTGCTCGCTTGCTCGAGGCTGGCGGGGGTAATCCTCCCATTTTACCCCCTCCCCCGGCCGCAGGTAGAGTCGGGGGTAGAGTCAGGGGTCAGATCCCTTTCCCAGGGAAAGGGATCTGACCCCGCCTCCCCTGTCACGCCACGCGCCACTGCGGCGTCCTTGCCCACATGAACGCCGAAACCGCTTTCCAGACCCACCGCCCGCGCCTGATGGCCCTGGCCTACCGCCTGCTCGGCAGCCGCGCCGACGCCGAAGACGTGGTCCAGGATGCCTGGCTGCGCTGGTCCGGGGCCGACCCGGACAGCGTCCGCGACGCCGAGGCCTGGCTGGTCACCACCACCACCCGGCTCGGCCTGGACCGGCTGCGCGCGGCCAAGCGCGAACGCGTGCACTACGTGGGCCCGTGGTTGGCCGAGCCGCTGGAGGTCACCCTGGAGCCCGACCCGGCGCCCGGCCCGGCGCAGCTGCATGCGCTGGCCGACGACATATCGGTCGCCTTCCTGACCCTGCTCGAACAGCTCGGCCCCGAGGAGCGCGCCGCCTTCCTGTTGAAGGAGGCCTTCGACCACGATTATCGCGAGATCGCCGAGCTGATCGGCCACAGCGAGGCCAACTGCCGGCAGCTGGTGCACCGCGCCCGGCAGCGCCTGCAGGCCGGGCGGCCACGCTTCAATGCCGATGCCAGCCAGCACCGGCATCTGCTGGCGCGCTTCATGGACGCCTCCCAGCGCGGCGACAGCGAGGCGATCCAGGCCCTGCTGCACGCCAACGCGGTACTGGTTTCCGACGGCGGCGGCGTGGTCACTGCGGCTGTGCGGCCCCTGCTGGGCGCCGAGCGCATCGGCCGCCTGTTCTGGGCCATCGCCCGCCGCGGTGCGGTGCATCCGGCGCGGCTGGGCTACGCCAACGGCGAACCGGCGATCCTGCGCTTCATCGGCGATCGCCTGCATTCGATCACCACCATCGAGGTGGTCGATGGCCGCATTGCCAATGTGTACAGCGTGTTGAATCCGGAAAAGCTGCCGGGCGTTGTCACGAACGCAAGCGGTGCGGCGTCCTGGTAGTGAAAGGCGGCCACCGTGGCCGCCGTGGAGCCGAAAATGTCCGACCACGCCTCTCCCCGCGTTCCCTATACCCGCCTCGCCGCCGAAGCCTTCAAGGGCTTGCTGGCCACCAGCAAGGCCGTGCATGACAGCTCGATTGATCCGACCCTGATGGAACTGCTGTTCCTGCGCGTATCGCAGCTCAACGGCTGCGGCTACTGCATGGACATGCATGGCACCGCGCTGCGCAAGGGCGGCATCGAGCCGCGCAAGCTGGACACCCTGCCTGCCTGGCACGAGAGCCGCTTCTTCGATGCCCGCGAGCGTGCGGCGCTGGGCTGGGCCGAGGCACTGACCCGGCTGACCGACGGCGCACCGTCGCAGGCGGCGTTCGATGCACTGGCGCCGCACTTCGATGAGAAGGGCATCAGTGACCTGAGCATGGGCATTGCGGTGATCAATGCCTGGAACCGGCTGGGCGCCGGGCTGCTGCCGCCGCTGCCGTAAAAGAGGCCAGCCCGGTGGGTCAGGTTCCTGCAGCTGCTGGTAGGTGTCGACCTTGGTCGGCACGGTAGATCCACGCCATGCGTGGATGTGGTTGGGTCGGATCCCTTCGCATTGCGAAGGGCTCTGACCCGATTCGGGCCGATGGGGTCAGAGCCCTTTGCACAGCAAAGGGATCCGACCCCGGCGGCCACACGGCTGCACTGACCCCACCTGCACGCATCGGGCGCGCACAATACGCGCATGCCTGCTCCCTCCACCGCTGGCGCTGCCGCCGCAAAGAAACCGAGCCTGCGCCAGCGCTTCAGGGCGATGCGCAACCTGCCACCGTTCCTGCGCATGGTGTGGCAGACCAGTCCTGTCCTGACCCTGGCCAGCCTCGGGCTGCGCCTGATCCGCGCACTGCTGCCGGTGGCGATGCTGTACGTCGGCAAGCTGATCATCGACAGCGCTCTGCACCTGAGCCAGCACGATGCCGGCTTCCCGCCGCTGGGCGAGGCGCTGGCCAGTGGCCTGCTCAATCCGCTGCTGGGCCTGCTGGCGCTGGAGTTCGGCCTGGCCATCGCCTCGGACCTGCTTGGCCGGCTGGTCAGCTATGCCGATGCCCTGCTCTCGGAGCTGTTCGCCAATGCCACCAGCATCCGGCTGATGGAACATGCCGCCACGCTGGACCTGGAGGATTTCGAAGACCCGGACCTGCAGGACAAGCTGGACCGTGCGCGGCGCCAGACCATGGGCCGGATGAACCTGATGAGCCAGCTGTTCGGCCAGGTGCAGGACGCGATCACCGTGGCCAGCCTCGCCATCGGCCTGCTGGTCTACGCACCGTGGCTGATCCTGCTGCTGGCGCTGGCCCTGGTGCCGGCCTTCATCGGCGAATCGCACTTCAACGCGGCCGGTTACAGCCTCAACTTCCAGTGGACGCCCGAGCGACGCCAGCTCGATTACCTGCGCCAGCTTGGTGCCAGCGTGGAAACGGCCAAGGAAGTGAAGATCTACAACCTGCACCGTTTCCTGGTGGAACGCTACCGACGCTTGTCGGTGGCTCTGTTCCAGGCCAACCGTGCCCTGGCCCGGCGCCGCGCGCTCTGGGGCACGCTGCTGGCCGCACTCGGTACGCTGGGTTACTACACCGCCTACGCCTATATCGCGTGGCGCACGGTGCGCGGCGACTTCTCGATCGGCGACCTGACCTTTCTCGCCGGCAGTTTCCTGCGCCTGCGCCAGCTGCTGGAGGGCCTGCTGATCGGGTTCTCGCAGGTGGCCAGCCAAGCGCTGTACCTGGATGACCTGTTCTCGTTCTTCCAGATCCAACCGGAAATCCACTCGCGCGAAGGCGCCGTGCGCGTACCCCAGCCAATCCGCCAGGGCTTCGTGTTCGAGAACGTCGGCTTCCGCTACCCGGATGCCGAGCAATGGGCCGTGCGCCACCTCGATTTCCAGCTGCGGGCCGGCGAAGTGCTGGCGCTGGTCGGGGAGAACGGCGCCGGCAAGACCACGCTGGTGAAGCTGCTGGCGCGGCTGTACGAGCCGGACGAGGGCCGCATCCTGCTCGATGGCCGCGACCTGCGCGACTACGACCTGGACGACCTGCGCGCCAACCTCGGGGTGATCTTCCAGGACTTCGTGCGCTACAACCTCAGCGCCGGCGAGAACATCGGCGTTGGCCAGGTCGAGGCGATGGACGACCAGGCACGCATCGCCGACGCCGCGCGCCGGGGCATGGCCGAGGAGGTGATCGACGACCTGCCCGGCGGCTACGACCAGCTGATCGGCCGCCGCTTCAAGCAGGGCGTGGACCTGTCCGGTGGCCAATGGCAGAAGATCGCCATCGCCCGCGCATGGATGCGCAATGCGCAGGTGATGATCCTGGATGAGCCAACTGCAGCGCTGGATGCGCGCAGCGAGTTCGAGGTGTTCCAGCGGTTCAGGGAACTGGCGGATAATCGCACCGCAGTGCTGATTTCCCACCGCTTTTCCTCGGTACGCATGGCCGACCGCATCCTGGTGCTGGCCGATGGCCGGATCGAGGCCAGCGGCACCCACGCACAGCTGATGGCACAGGGCGGCCGCTATGCCGAGCTGTTCGAGCTGCAGGCGGCGGGTTACCGCTGAGAACGCCTCTCGTTCCGCCCAATGAGAACTTGTCTCATTTGAGATAGAATTCCCCCGACGACTTACGATAGATACGCCCATGTCCTCCGCTTTTGGCGCCGAAACGGTGCTCGAGGTCCGTCACTGGACCGATGCCTACTTCAGCTTCACCCTTACCCGCGACAGCGGTTTCCGCTTCGAGAACGGCCAGTTCGTGATGATCGGCCTGGAAACCGAGGCGCGGCCGCTGTTGCGCGCCTATTCGATCGCCAGCGCCAATTGGGAAGAACAGCTGGAGTTCTTCAGCATCAAGGTGCAGGACGGCCCGCTGACCTCGCGCCTGCAGCACATCAAGCCGGGTGACAAGGTGCTGGTCGGCAAGAAGCCCACCGGTACCCTGCTGATCAGCGACCTGCACCCCGGCAGGAACCTGTACCTGCTGGGCACCGGTACCGGCCTGGCGCCGTGGCTGTCGGTGATCAAGGACCCGGAAACCTACGAGCGCTTCGAGAAGGTGATCCTCTGCCACGGCGTGCGCTACGAAAAGGACCTGGCCTACCGCGACTACTTCGAGAAGGAACTGCGCGAGCACGAGTTCCTCGGCGAGATGATCGGCGACAAGCTGCTGTACTACCCGGCCGTTACCCGCGAACCGTTCGCCAACCAGGGCCGCCTGACCTCGCTGATGGAAAGCGGCGAGATGCAGCGCACGCTCGGCCTGCCGGAACTGAGCCCGGAGAACGACCGCGCGATGATCTGCGGCAGCCCGCAGATGCTGGCGGACCTGCGCAGCGTGCTCGATGCCCGTGGTTTCCAGGTCTCGCCGCGCATCGGCCAGCCGGGCCACTACGTGTTCGAGCGCGCGTTCGTCGAGAAATAAGCAAGAAGGGGACGGAGGGGATTAAGTCGTTTGTGCACAAGCGACTTAATCCCCTCCGTCCCCTTTTTGGGTTCATCTCACAGCAGCGCTTCGATCTCGCCGCGCAGCTGCTCCGGCCTGGTGGTCGGCGCATGACGTGACACCACCCGCCCCTGGCGGTCAACCAGGAATTTGCTGAAGTTCCATTTGATGCGGGCGCTTCCGAGCAGGCCACGCTTCTCGCGCGCGAGCCATGCCCACAGCGGGTCGGCACCTTCGCCGTTGACCTCGATCTTCTCCGACAACGGGAAGCTGACCGGATAGTCCAGCGAACAGAACTGACGGATCTGCGCGGCGTCGCCGGGCTCCTGCGCACCGAACTGGTTGCACGGGAAGCCGATCACCACCAGGCCGCGTTCGCGGTACTCCTGCCACAGCTGCTCCAGACCGGTGTATTGCGGGGTGAAGCCACAACGGCTGGCGACGTTCACCAGCAGCAACGGCTGGCCCTGGTACCGGGCCAGCGCCTGAGGCTGGCCGTCAAGGTCTCGGAAGCTGAAATCGTAGGCGGTGGTCATGGCAGCGGGCCGTGGGCGGTGAATGCATGGTATCCGGGCCCGGCCCCGGCAACATGCCTTTTGACACAAGTGCAGGCGACGCCGGCCGGGTTACCCTCGGGCCCTTGTTTGCCTTACCGGAGCTTCTACCTTGACCACTCGCCTTGCCCTTGCCGTGGCCATGACCCTCGGCCTTGCCCTGCCCGCCTACTCGGCCGGCGCCGCCACCCCGGCCGCCAGCACTACCGCCCAGCAGGCCAACCCGTTCTTCGCCGAAAGCCCGCTGCCGCTGCACTTCCCGCAGTTCGACAAGATCAAGGACAGCGACTTCGCCCCGGCCTTCGACGCCGGCATGGCGCAGCAGCTGAAGGAAGTGGAGGCCATCGCCAACAACAAGGCCAAGCCGACCTTCGACAACACCATCATCGCCCTGGAAAAGAGCGGTGACATCCTCGACCGTGCGACCACCGTGTTCTTCAGCCTGGTCGGCGCCGACACCAACGACACCCGCAAGAAGCTGCAGGCCGATTACTCGGCGAAGTTTGCCGCGCACAGCGATGCGATCGCGCTGAACGGCAAGCTGTTCGCCCGCATCCAGGCGCTGTACGACACCCGCAGCCAGCTGGGCCTGGACGCCGAAGGTGTGCGCCTGGTCGAGAAGTACTACGACAACTACGTACGCGCCGGCGCCAAGCTGTCCGAGGCCGACAAGGCCACGCTGAAGGCCATGAATGCCGAGCTGGCCAACCTGGGCACCAAGTTCAGCCAGAACGTACAGTCGGAAGTGAACGCTTCGGCGATCACCGTCGACGACGTCAAGGAGCTGGACGGCCTGTCCAGGGAGCAGATCGCTGCCGCCGCCGAAGCGGCCAAGGCCCGTGGCCTGGAAGGCAAGTACGTGATCACCCTGCTCAACACCACCGGCCAGCCGCCGCTGACCAACCTGGCCAACCGCGCCCTGCGCCAGAAGATCTACGAAGCCTCGACCACCCGCGGCAGCCGCGGCGGTGAGTTCGACAACACCGCGCTGGTCTCGCGCATCATGAAGCTGCGTGCCGACAAGGCCAAGCTGATGGGCTTCCCGAACTTCGCCGCCTACAACCTGACCAACCAGACCGCCAAGACCCCCGAAGCAGTCAACGCGATGCTGGGCAAGCTGGCTCCGGCCGCGGTGGCCAACGCCAAGCGCGAAGCCGCCGACCTGCAGGCGATGATCGACCAGGAACAGAAGGCCGCTGGCAAGCCGACGTTCAAGCTGGAACCGTGGGACTGGGCCTTCTACAGCGAGAAGGTGCGCCAGGCCAAGTACAACTTCGACGAGTCGCAGCTGAAGCCGTACTTCGAGATGAAGAACGTGCTGGAGAACGGCGTGTTCTACGCCGCCGGCCAGGAATTCGGCCTGACCTTCAAGCAGCGCACCGACCTGCCGGTCTACCACGATGACGTCACCGTCTACGACGTGTTCGACGCCGACGGCAGCCAGCTGGCGATCTTCATCTTCGACCCGTATGCACGCGCCTCCAAGCGCGGCGGTGCGTGGATGAACTCCTACGTCTCGCAGTCCAAGCTGACCGGCTTCAAGCCGGTGGTGGCCAACCATCTGAACATCCCGAAGCCGCCGGCCGGCCAGCCGACCCTGCTGACCTGGGATGAGGTGAACACCACCTTCCACGAGTTCGGTCATGCCCTGCACGGCATGTTCTCCAACGTGAAGTACCCGTACTTCTCGGGCACCTCGGTGCCGCGTGACTTCGTCGAGTTCCCCTCGCAGGTCAACGAGATGTGGGCGGACAACCCGGTCATCCTGAAGAACTACGCCAAGCACTACCAGAATGGTTCGGCGATGCCGCAGGCGCTGCTGGACAAGGTGCTGGCCGCGGCCAAGTTCAACCAGGGCTTTGCCACCACCGAGTACCTGGGTGCGGCGATGCTGGACCAGCGCTGGCACCAGATCGGCGCCGACCAGGTGCCGGCAGCCAAGGACGTGATGGCCTTCGAGCGCGCCGCGCTGGAAAAGGACGGCATCTACTACGCGCCGGTCCCGCCGCGCTACAAGACCCCGTACTTCAGCCACATCATGGGCGGCTACTCGGCCGGCTATTACGCCTACATCTGGTCGGAAGTGCTCGACGCCAACACCCAGAAGTGGTTCAAGGACAACGGCGGCCTGAGCCGCAAGAACGGCGACCACTTCCGCGCCACCCTGCTGTCCAAGGGCGGCAGCGTCGACGCGATGCAGCTGTTCCGCGATTTCGCCGGCCACGAGCCGCAGATCGAACCGCTGCTGGAAAAGCGTGGCCTGACCGGCGCCGGCAACTGATCGCCAGCGCGGTAGCGTGAAACGAAAACCGCCCGGGCGACCGGGCGGTTTTTTTGTTGGGTCATCCAGATCAGCGCGGCGCCACGTACCCGCCCGGCACGCCCTCCGGCGACAGCACCAGCTGCCACAACTGCGCATGGCGGCAGCGGAAGGTGGCCATCGACCCGGCCAGGTAGAAGCGCCACATGCGGCGGAAATGCTCGTCGTAGCGCGCGTCCAGCTGCGGCCACGCCGCTTCCACGTTGCGTCGCCAGGCCTGCAGGGTCAGGTCGTAATCGGTGCCGAAGTTGTGCCAGTCCTCCAGCACGAAACGGCCTTCGAACGCTCGGGTGATCTGCACCGCCGACGGCAGCATCGAGTTGGGGAAGATGTAGCGCGCGATCCACGGATCGGTGCGATGCCGGGAGATGTTGGTGCCGATGCTGTGCAACAGCAGCAGGCCACGCGGCGAAAGGCAGCGTCTGGCCACCTCGAAGAAGCTGGCGTAGTTCTTGTCGCCGACGTGCTCGAACATGCCGATCGAGAAGATCGCATCGAACGGTTCGTCCAGTTCGCGGTAGTCCTGCAGGCGGATCTCGATCGGCAGCCCGGCGCACAGTTCGCGCGCGAACTCGGCCTGCTCCTGTGAAATCGTCACGCCGACGCCGCTGACGCCGTAGCGCTCGGCGGCGAACTTCAGGGCCTCGCCCCAACCGCAACCGATGTCCAGCACACGCTGGCCCGGGCGCAGGCCCAGCTTGCGGCAGACAAGGTCGAGCTTGGCTTCCTGTGCGGCATCGAGGTCATCGGCATTGCGCCAATAGCCGCAGCTGTAGACCAGGCGCTGGCCGAGCATGGCCTGGTAGAGATCGTTGCCGAGGTCGTAGTGGCGGCGGCCGACCTCGTAACTCCCCTGCCCGGCCTGCAGGTTGAACAGACGCGCCTTCAGTGCATCGGCCACTTCGCGCCAGCCGTGCACCCGCTCATCCAGGTGCGCCTGCATCAGGTGGACGAGGAATTCATCCAGGACGTTGGCATCCCACCAACCTTCCATGTAGCTCTCGCCGAGGCCGAGCGAGCCATGGCCCATGACCCGCGCGAAGAAGCGCGGGTCATGCACCTGGATGTCCTGTGGCTGGGTGCCGCCGATGCGGACCCCGGCTTCGTGGAGCAGGCCGGCGACCCGCTCCTGCAACCCTGTATCCACGCCACCTCCTCGACTGCGGTCAACCGCGTGCGAACAGCTCCACGTAGTCCTTGGCCACGTGCGGCAACAGCACCGCCGCCGGAACATCGGCGGTCTGGGTACCATCCGAGTATGGACCCACCTGGTACGGCGGGAAAACAAAGCGCAGCGCGGTGATCTGCCCCTTGTCGTCGGTCAACGGCTGGAACTGGCTGAAATTGTCGGCCTGCGGGCCGGTACCGTCGGCGATCATGCGCGATGCATTGCGCAGCGATTCCTGCAGCTGGGCCGGGTCCATGTCCTCGCCGCTGAGCCGCGTGGCCACGCGTTCGCGCAGCTGGTCGGCGACGAAATCGCTGATCGCCTTCCAGCCCTTGGCGTCGGCCACCAGCTTGTCGGCGCTGAGCATCTGCTGATGCTGCGGCAGCCAGACGAAGCGGGCCACCAGCGGTTCGCCGTGGGCGCCACCGGTGTAGCGGCTGCCATCGGCACTGACCACCACCAGCTGCGGCGTTTCCAGCAGCTTCTCGAAGCTCAGCGACAGCTCGTAGGGCATGGTCGGCTTGTCGTTGCCAAGCCCGTCCAGCGCCTGCTGCAGGTCACTGCGCGCACTCGAGGCATAGCTCTGCAGCGCGCGGGCCAGGCCCGGATAACGGTCAATGCCGGCCGGGTAGCTGATGCCCACCACTTCGCGCTCGTTGTTCTCGATCACGTCGCGCAGGTCCAGCGGCGCTTCCGTGGCCGGCGTTTCGCCTGCCGCCGTCGCCTCGGCGGCGGGCGCCGCGTCAGTCGCCGGCGCCGGCTCGCTTTCACGCTGGCAACCGGCCAGCAACAGCACGCCCACCACGCCGGCCAGCACGCTGCCGTGCAGTGGCCGGTTGTTTCCAGTCTTCATCGGGATCCCCTGTTCATGTTTGTACATCATCGCCTGCCATGGCTGAAGCGTGGCCCGCTGGCATTCAGCCAACGAGCAGGTCGTGGTACTCCTCGTGCCGCTGCAGGAAGGCCTCCGCATAGGAACATGCCGGCACCACCTTGTACTTCTGTTCGCGGGCGAAACGCAGTGCCACGCGGGTCAGCTCACCGGCAATGCCACGGCCGGCAATCGGCTCGGGCACCTCGGTGTGGGTGATGACCATGCGCCTGCGTTTGATCTGGTAGTCCAGCACCGCCAGCTGTCCTCGCACACGGGCGGTGAAGCGGTGGTTGGCCAGGTCGTGTTCGACCTCATAGGCCAGACCGGGGGGCGTGACCGAAGCCATGGAACGTTCTCCTGCGGCGACTGCGTGGATGGTGCGCAGCCGGGCGCCATGATCGCGTGAAGCCTGAACAGGGGCAAGTCCAGTCCATTCACGTCAGTTTTCGCCCCTCAAGCTGGAGGCGGGCCGGCCGCTATCGCCTATGGAGGGGTACGGCCAGGCTGGCACGACCCTTGCGACCGTTGACCATGCGCACCACCGTGGAGGCTCCCATGCACGCCAGCAATTCCCATTCCGATACCGACCGCGCCCTGCTGGAGGGCCTGCTGCAACTGGCGGTGGAAGGGCAGACCGAGGATCAGGATTTCCAGCGCATCGGCGAGGAAGTGTTCGCCCGCCTGCTGGATACCTACGGCCAGCAGACCGCGGCCTGACCCGGCCGGGGCGGATCGCACCCGATCCGCCCCGATCCCCGCATCAGCCGCCGCCGAGGCGGAAGGTCGGGTTGGAGAGTTCGCGCAGGAAGTGGTTGAAGATGCTCGGCTGCATGGCCAGCATGAAGATCACACCGAACGCCGCACCTGCCAGGTGCGCGCTGTGGTTGATGCGGTCGCCGCCGCGCTTGTCCATCCAGATGCTGTAGCCGACGTAGAACGCGGCATAGATGATTGCCGGTGCCGGGATGAAGAACACCAGGATGATCGACCACGGCTTGATCAGGATGAAGGCGAACAGCACCGCCGACACCGCCCCGGACGCGCCGAGGCTAAGGTAGTTCGGGTTCTTCTGGTTCTTCAGGTAGCTGGGCAGGATCGAGACCAGCAGCGCGCCGATGTAGAACGCCGGGTAGGTCAGGTAGCTGCCGGTCAGCTGCACCATTACGCTTTCGATGAATCCCCCGAAGAAGAACAGGGTGATCATGTTGAAGATCAGGTGCGACCAGTCGGCGTGGATGAAGCCATAGGTCACCAGCCGGTCATACTGGCGGTGACGGTCGATGGCCGGCGGCCACAGGATCAGGCGGTCGGCCAGCTTGCGGTTGTTGAACGCCATCCACGACAGGATGGCGGTGATGGCGATCAACAGCAGATTGACGGGGGTCATGTCAGGCTCAGGCGCTACGGTAGTTGTCGACCATACGATAGCGTTTCGCATACCAACCGAAAGCCAACGCCGCGACGAAGGCGAAGCCGGCGAAGAAGAACATCAGGAACGCCGCCTCGCTCAGGCCCGTGCCGGCGATCTGGTGGGTCACCGTGTCGTTGCGCACCGCCGCGTTGGACAGCAGCACCCACAGGTTGCCGATGGTGGTGGTCAGGTTCCAGAAGCTCATCACCACGCCCTTCATCGCCTGCGGCGCCTGGCTGTAGGCGAACTCCAGGCCGGTGGCCGAGACCAGCACCTCACCGAAGGTCAGCAGCGCATACGGCAGGATCTGCCAGAAGATCGACATGGCGTTGCCACCGTCCATCACCACCTGGATGCCGCCGATGACGATCCAGGCCAGGCCGCTGAAGGCGATACCGGCGGTCATGCGGCGCAGCGCGGTCGGCTCGAAGCCAAAACGGCGCAGGGCCGGGTACAGCACCAGGTTGTTGAACGGAATCAGGATCATCACCAGCAGCGGGTTCAATGCCTGCATCTGCGAGGCGGTGAACCAGCTCGGCATCTGCATCTGCTGGCCCTGCAGGACCCAGGTCGAGGCCTTCTGGTCGAACAGCGAGAAGAACGGCGTGGTCAGCGCGAAGATCACCAGCACGCGCAGCACCGAGCGCACGCCTTCCACGGCTTCGGCCGGATGCTGGCCACGCGCGCGGTCCAGCTGCAGCCAGGTGCCCCCGCCGATGCCGGCGAGGATGGCCACCAGCGCCAGGCACAGGCAGATCACGATGCCCAGCGAACCGACCAGGCCGAACGAGGCCGCCGCCAGCACCAGCCCGAGCACGGCGATCACCAGGCCCGGACGGCCCTGGCCGGCCACGCGCGCGGTCAAGGCCGTGCGCACCACGTTGGCGAACGAATGCGGATCCTTCGGCGGCAGCGGCACCAGCACGTAGCGCTTGCGGCCCAGCCAGAACACGAAGGTGGCGATGAACATCAGGATGCCCGGGATGCCGAACGCCCACTGCGGGCCCCAGTTCTTCAGCACCAGCGGGATCAGCAGCGAGGCGAACAGCGAGCCGAAATTGATGATCCAGTAGAAGGCGTCGAAGACGATCTTGGCCAGGTGCTTGTTGCTCTGGTCGAACTGGTCACCCATGAACGAGGCCACCAGCGGCTTGATGCCACCGGCACCGAGCGCGATCAGGCCCAGGCCGAGGAAGAAGCCCTCGCGGCTGTTCTCGAACAGCGCCAGGCACAGGTGGCCGGCGCAGTAGACCAGGCTGAACCAGAGGATGGTGTGGTACTTGCCGAAGAACCTGTCGGCCAGCCAGCCACCGAGCAGCGGGAAGAAATACACGCCGATCATGAAGCTGTGCATGATGTCCTTGGCTTCACCGGCACGGCCTTCCGCCGTGATTTCCTGCAGCAGCAGCGAGGTGATCAGGAACTGCACCAGGATGTTGCGCATCCCGTAGAAACTGAACCGTTCGCAGGCCTCATTGCCGATGATGTAGGGAATCTGGCGCGGCATCCTTCCTTGGCCGGCGATGGGGGCGACTGCGTCGTGGCTCATCCTGTAAGGCATTCCTGCAAAGCGAAAGCCGCAAGGTTACCGGAAGCGGGGCTTGCGAAGCACGCTGCAGGGCTGCGTGACAACGGTGCCAATCCATGGCAGGCAGTGCTGGCCCGCCGGAAGTCACGGCACCTGCACGACAAAAGCGTAAACTTATCGTTATGCGCCCCCTCGCCCACGCCCGTCTCCTGCTCAGCTGTTTCGTGCTGCTGCTGGCGTTGCAGGCGCAGGCGCCGGGCGCCGCTGCCAGTGAAGGCGCCCCCCGGCAACTGACCGTGGCCGCGCTGGAACTGCCCAGCCGCGATGACACGCAATGGAAGCAGCGCCGCGAGCAGGTGGCGCAGCTGCTGACCGACCTGCAGCCGGACGTGATCTCGGTGCAGCAGGTGCTGCAGCAGCAAGGCCGCAACCCGGCCTGCTGGCTGGCCAGCCGGCTGCGCTACAGCTGCGACTTCGTTACCGCCGACCCGCCCAGCCAGCCGCTGCGGCATGGCAATGCCATGCTGACCCGGTTGCCGGTCAGCGAGGATGGCGTCACCCTGCTGCATCCTCCCAGCACCTTCAGCGCGGCCGGCATGATGCGGCTGAAGCTGGGCGAGGCGCTGGTCAACATCTATGTGGCGCGGCTGCGCCCGGACCCGGACGAGGCCACCGCCCGCCAGCACCAGACCAGTGACCTGATGACCTGGATCGGCGCCACCGCCGAAGGCATGCCCAGCCTGATTGCTGGCGATTTTTCGGCCAACACGGTGGAACTGGTGCGCAGCACCCCCGGTTTCCAGCCGGCCCGGCGTAATCCCGGCGGCCGCGCCGAAGCGCCTGCAGCCAGTGGTGGTGGCAGCAGCGGCCATGGCCTGGACGTGCTGTTCCAGGTCAAGCACTTCGGCGGCATCCGCCAGCAACCCATCCTGCTGCCGGCCGACGGCGACCTGCCTGGCCTGCGCCTGGGCGTGATGGCGACGGTGCGCCTGCAGGGCGATGCGCCCACGGCCGAATAGCCCCGCCTTCGGCCCAGGTGCCGACCTTGGTCGGCGCATTCCCACTGCGCTCGCACCCTCTCCCGTGCCGACCAAGGTCGGCACCCACCAGGTCCTGCCCGACATCCGGAAGCTGGCAAAAAAAAGGCCGGGGTCACCCCCGGCCTTTTCCGTTCATCCAGTTACCGCGATCAGGCGATCGCTTCCTGGTAGCGGCGCTCGACTTCGTTCCAGTCGATGACGTTGAAGAACGCGCCGATGTATTCCGGGCGGCGGTTCTGGTACTTCAGGTAGTACGCGTGTTCCCACACGTCCAGGCCCAGGATGGGGGTGTTGCCTTCCATCAGCGGGCTGTCCTGGTTACCGGTGCTCTCGACCACGACCTTCTTGTCCGGGGTCACGCTCAGCCACGCCCAGCCGCTGCCGAAACGGGTCAGTGCTGCCTTGGTGAAGGCGTCCTTGAACTTGTCAAAGCCGCCCAGGTCCTTGTCGATGGCCTTGGCCACGTCGCCCACCGGGTTGCCGCCGGCATTCGGGGCCATCACGGTCCAGAACAGCGAGTGGTTGGCGTGGCCACCACCGTTGTTGCGCACCGGGCCCTGCAGGTTCTCCGGCAGCGACTTGAGCTTCTTCACCAGCTCTTCGACCGGCAGGTCAGCGTACTCGGTGCCTTCCAGCGCCGCGTTGACGTTGTTGATGTAGGTCTGGTGATGCTTGGTGTGATGGATCTCCATCGTCGCCGCATCGATATGCGGTTCCAGCGCGTCGTAGGCGTAGGACAGCTTGGGCAGGGTGTAGGCCATGATGCATCTCCTGAGTGCGAGGGCACCCGACGGTGTCGGGCGGTGCGCGGTGAATGATGGGGACAGACCACCAGATTACCAAGGGGGATGTAAAGGAAATTGCGTCCTGCCAGTGAGCACGACGGCAATTGTTACGCAGCAGTGACGCAATGCTCTCCTCATGCACGGTGCAGCACGCAGGCGCTACAGTGCGTGCATCGCCCTTGCCCGCCCTGCCCATGCGCAACCCCCGGCTGCTGATCACCGCCATCGCCCTGCTGCTGCTCGGCCTGGTCGCCAACCATTTCCTGCAGCGGCCGCCGGCACCGCAGTTCGCGCCCGGCCTGCAGGGAGCACCGGCCGCGCCGGCACCCGCCACGGCCACCGCAACGCCCGGCAAGGACAGCGGGCTTCCCGCGTTCCTGCCTGCCGAAGCGCGCGCGACCATCGCCCTGATCCAGCGCGGCGGCCCGTTCCCGCATCGCCAGGACGGCAGCACCTTTGGCAATCGCGAGCAGCAACTGCCGCAGCGCGCGCGTGGCTACTACCGCGAATACACCGTCGACACCCCCGGTGCGCGCACCCGCGGCACGCGCCGCATCGTCACCGGTGGCGATCCGCCGGAGGCGTGGTACTACACCGACGACCACTACGCATCGTTCCGCAGCTTCACCGTACCGGCCCAGGGAGCGCAGCAATGAGCCACGATGATTTCGGCCTCGGCCTGCATGACATCAACAACGCCGGCGTCTACGCCATCGACAGCGGCGACATCAGTGCACTGGCCGCGGCGATGCGCGATGCCGGCCTGAAGGTGATCCGCATCGACCTGGAGAACGTGGCGGACAAGCGCACCCTGCTCGCCCGGCTGGCCGCGCAGCTGGATTTCCCGGCCGGCTTCGGCGGCAACTGGGATGCGCTGTCGGACAACCTGCGCGATCTGCAATGGCTGCAGGCCAAGGGCTACGCGCTGTTCCTGGCCGACGTGGATGCGCTGCGCGCCGGTGCACAGAAGGACTTCGATACCCTGCTGGACGTGATGGATGAGGCCAGCCGCGACTGGCTCGGCCGCAACGTACCGTTCTGGGTATTCCTGTCGCAGAGCGCGTAGGCGCACGTCCTGTTGGAGGCCGACCCTTGGTCGGCGCTTCTGTGCCAACCAAGGTTGGCACCTGCCAAAGCGCGCCAGCATGGCCGTCCCATCCCGCGATGGGTCCATCGAAAAGCCCCCTTGTTGTTCAAGGGGGCGCGCCAACGGCGCGGGGATAAGGAAACATGCGTGGACAACGGGAGCCCTTAGCGGCTCCCGTTGTCTTCCTGGAGCTCTTTCTTGAACGGGATGTCCGGCGGCGGTCGTGCCACCGCCGGCTGGTCCTGCATGTTGGGGTTGGTCAGGCCACAGCCGCCACCGGCCTGCAGGATCGAAATGACGCAGGAGATCTTCGTGTTGGTGCCCGGCAATGGGATTTCCATCGCCTTGACGCCCTTGCGGACCCATTCGGCCAGCAACGATTCCTGCGGCACCCAGTATTTGTCGAACGAGGTCGGCGTGTAGTCGTACGGCGGGCGCTTCAACCAGGTGCCGGACTGCGCGATGCGCTCCTTGCTCCAGCTGTCGTTGGCGCCACCGGGCGCACCGCGCTCGGCATGGCCATCGCCTTCCTGGCCGGGCACCCTCACGCTGCCATCGGCATTGAACAGGCCATTGCCCCTGCCAGCGGCGCTGGCCTGGCGGGCACCGTCGCTGCTGCCATCGCGGTTGCGGCTGGAAGCCCCCCAGTCATCGCCCTTGGCAGGCGTCGCCCAGTTGCCGGGATCGGGGGCTGGGCGTGCTCCTGCGTTCGCCGGTGCACTGCTGGACGCTGACGGACGCGTACTGCTGCTCGCCTGCGCCGCGCTGCCATTGGCCACAGCTGAAGGCGTCGCCGTGGCACTGCCACTGGAGGATGCGGGTGCCACCGCCGGTGCGGAGGCCACTTGACGTTCCCGCACCTGCACGTCGCGGCCGCTGGGCACGCGCACGGCAGGCTCACGCCCGGCCACCGCCGCCATCCGCACCTGCGGATCGACCACGGCCTGCACTTCACGTTCGCGCACCTGCACGTCCTGCTGCGGCACGCGCACCTGCATTTCCGCGCTACGCAACGGTTGTGGCACGTCCGGCGCATCGACCGTACTGACTTCGCGTTCGCGCACCTGGATGTCACGCACCTGCGGCGTGCGCACGGCCAGTTCCGGGATGCGCACCTGGCTTGGTGCCGGCGGCGCCTGCACCGGCTGCACGCTGCGCTCGCGCACAGCGGGTGTGCTGTCCCGCGGTACGACGCTGACTTCGGTACGCGGCACACTGACCGGCGGCACCACGAAATCCGTGCTGGCCTGCGCCACTTCGGTGGCCTGGACGGGCGAAGGCGGCGGCGCGGCAACCGGCGCCGGCTCGGCTTCGGCGGGTGGTGGTGGAACGCTGGCGGTCGGCGCGGATGCCGGGGATGAGGCGGCGGCTTCGGCAGCCACCGGACGCGGCGCAGGGACCGTGGCAGCGCCCGCCTCCTGGCCCGGCGCAACGCGACCCGCCGCCGCGGTCGCAGCCGCTTCGGCGCCCGGCTGATCGCCACCGCCTTCCCGCGTGGCACGGCCGACGAACTCCACCTGCACCCGCTCGCCCTCGGCGCCCTCTTCTTCCGGCGCAGTGGTACGGATCACCGCCACCCAAAGCAACAACACGAAGAACAGCAGGTGCAGCAGTGCACTGGCCAGTGCCGAGGTCCAGCGCATCCAGCGCTGGTCGCGCGGCGCAGCGTCCCAGTCCTGCCAGAACAAACGGCGCAGTGCCTGCCACGGTGACAGCTGCGGCAGCTGTCCGGGCGGGCCGGGCAATGGGCGGGGCAGCAGGATGGCGATCACGTCGCGGGCATGGAACGGGCGCGGCAACGGCCCCATCGAGCGCAGCCACAGCGCCCAGCCATACGGCAGGCGCGTAGTCTTCTCGAGGACGGCGCGGGGCTGCTGGCGCGCCAGCAGCAGATCGATGAGTTGCTCGGCCCGGGTCAGAGGCACGCGTCAGCGGTCAGGCGACGTTGCCGCGCGGGATGTACGGCGCGTGGCCGCTGTCGTGGTCGGTCGCGTCGCGCACGGCAGTCACGCCCGGCACGCGTCCCATCAGGGTCTTTTCGATGCCCTGCTTGAGCGTCACGTCGGCCATGCCGCAGCCCTGGCAGCCACCGCCGAAGCGCAGCAGCACCACGCCATCGGACGAGACTTCCTGCACGGCCACCTTGCCGCCATGCGAGGCCAGCTGCGGATTGACTTCGTTCTCCACCACCCAGTGCACGCGCTCGACCAGCGAGGCGGCATCACCGGGCGCCTCCCCCTTGATGCGCGGCGCCTTGATGGTCAGCTGCTGGGCACCGGCGGTGCCGGCAACGATGTCGATCTCGGCGCCATCGAGCCAGCCGACGCTGCCGGCATCGACATAGAGCGTGAAACCATCGCAGTCCACCGCCCACTCATCGCCGAGCAGATCGGTCGGTTCGGCGAATTCCAGCCTGGCATCGGCGCGCGGGGTGCCGGGGTCGACCGCACTCAGGCGCACGCCCATGCCGGGCACGGCCTCGCGTTCGATCAGCTTGCGGAAATGGGTCTGGGCAGTGTCGGAGATCTGGATCATCAGGCTATTCTAGCCAAGTAAGCGTCAGCCGCTCATTCGGTTTATACACCGTCCGGCGCATTGTTCAGTCAACACGAGGTGGAGATTCCCATGGCCGACCTGATTCCACTGGCCCAGGCCCGTTGCGTGCCACGCAAAGGCAGCGACCACAAGCTTGGCGAAGCCCGCCTGGCCGAACTGTTGCCGCAGATTCCCGGCTGGGAGCTGAGCGAGGGTGGCCAGGCCCTGTCGCGCACGTTCCGCTTCAAGGATTACTACGCCACCATGGCCTTCGTGAATGCGTTGGCCTGGGTTGCCCACCGCGAGGACCATCATCCGGACCTGGGCGTGCACTACGACCGTGCGGTCGTGCGCTTCTCCACCCACGATGTGGGTGGCCTGAGCGAGAACGATTTCATCTGCGCGGCGAAGACTTCGGCCCTGACGGAGCAACTGCCATGAACGTACGTTTGCTGAGCCTGTCCCTGATCGCTGCGGCCGGCGTGGCCGGTTGTGGCGCGTCCGAACCGCCGGCACAGCCACCGCCGCCGCCGACCGAAGTGGCCGCAGTGAAGACGCCGCCGCCGCAGTATCCGCTTGAACTGGCCTGCATGGGCGTAGGCGGCACCAGCACCTTCAAGGTGACCATCGGTACCGACGGCAAGCCGAGCGACATCGCGCTGTTGAGCGGTGCCGGCAACCCGCAGCTGGACGAACTGGCCAGGACCGCCGTGCAGGGCTGGCAGTTCAAGGCGGCTACCCGCAACGGCGCTGCGGTGCCGGCCACCATCCAGGTGCCGGTCAGCTTCAACCCGCCGCAGCCGAAGCCGGACCAGTGCTTCGCCATCGAAGAGCGCCTGCGCCGCGGCGGCTGATCCCGCGCGCCCCGACGAGGCCAGCCGACGCCCGCCTCGCCCTCCCCCGCCCCGGCTTCATCCGGGGCGGTTGTCTGTTGACCAGGACCGCGTCGGTACATGCTGCAGATTCCCCCCGAAAATGTCTGGATCGCACTGGCGGTCACCCTCGCAGCCGGCCTGGCCACCGCCATCGGCAGCCTGCTGGTGCTGTTCTCGCGCCGCCCCAACCCGCGCCTGCTGGCCTTCGGCCTGGCCTTTGCCGGTGGCGCGATGGTCTATGTGTCGCTGTCGGAAATCCTCAACAAGTCCATTGCCTCGTTCGCCATGGCCTATGGCGAGCGCACCGGCTTCACCTACGGCACCCTGGCCTTCCTGCTGGGCGTGATCGTCATCGTGCTGATCGACCATTTCATCCCCAACCCGCATGAAAGCCTGGACAAGCAGGATCCCGCATTCCGCGAGAACAGCCGCGAGTACCTGAAGCGCGTCGCCCTGCTGACCTCGGTCGCGATCACCGCGCACAACTTCCCGGAAGGCCTGGCGACCTTCTTCGCGACACTGGAGAGCCCGTCGGTGGGCATGCCGCTGGCCTTCGCCATTGCCATCCACAACATCCCCGAGGGCATCGCGATCGCGGTGCCGGTGTATTTCGCCACCCAGAACAAGCTCTACGCATTCACCGCCAGCCTGCTGTCCGGCCTTGCCGAGCCAGTGGGCGCGGCGATCGGTTACGTGCTGCTGTCCGGATCACTGTCGCACGCCACTTTCGGCTGGGTGTTCGGGCTGATCGCCGGCGTGATGGTGTTCCTGGCACTGGATGAACTGCTGCCAGCGGCCAAGCGCTATGCCAAGGGCCACGAGACGGTTTATGGACTGGTCGCAGGCATGGGCACGCTGGCGATCAGCCTGGTGCTGTTCAAGTGGTGAGGGGCTTGCGGCTCGCTTTTACAGGGGAGCGCCGGGCACGGCCCGGGGCAAGCTTCAGCGGAGCCGGTCCAGCGCCTCGACCAGCTCATCGGCCAGCGGTGCGTTCAGCACATACGGGCTCTTGCCGTCGTCCAGGGCAAACTCCAGCGAGGCCGCATGCAGGAACAGGCGCTTCAGCCCGATCTGCTCACGAAGCCGCTTGTTGACGGCGGGATCGCCGTATTTGTCGTCACCGGCCACCGGGTGCCCCAGATGCTGGGCATGCACGCGGATCTGGTGGGTACGCCCGGTCTCGATGCGGACCTCGCAGTAGGAATGACCACCGCGGCGCTCCAGCACGCGGAAGTGGCTGATCGACTCCTTGCCGATCGCATTGACCTGCACATGGCGCTCGCCGCCCTGGCGCAGGCCCACGTGCAGCGGCGCGTCGACCGTCATCACGCCATCGGGCATGCGTCCGGCCAGCAGGGTCAGGTAGCGCTTGCGGATGCCGGCGCCGTGGTCTTCCCGCAGCAGTGCCTGCAATTCGCTCAGCGCCGAGCGCTTCTTGGCCACGATCAGCAGGCCCGAGGTGTCGCGATCCAGCCGGTGGACCAGCTCCAGGGTCTGGCCCGGGCGCAGGGCGCGCAGGGTCTCGATGGCGCCAAAGCTGATGCCGCTGCCGCCGTGGCTGGCAACGCCGGTGGGCTTGTTCAGGGCCAGCAGGCGGGCATCCTCGAAGACGATGGCCTGCTCCAGGCGGCGCATGAACGCCTCCGGCGGACCGGCCTTGTCTCCCTCTTCCGTGAGACGAACCGGCGGCACGCGCACTTCGTCACCGGCCTCCAGCTTGCGTTCGGCCTTGGCGCGGCCACCGTTCACCCTCACCTGGCCGCTGCGCACCAGCTTGTAGACCAGGCTGCGCGGGGCGCCCTTCAGCTGGCCGAGCAGGAAGTTGTCCAGGCGCTGCCCCGCGCGGTCGGCGGGAACGGTGATCATGCGCACGGAAGGCTTGTCGCCAGCGGGTTTGGTCGGGTCTTGGGCGGTCATCAGGCTGTTTATTCTGTTACACTCGGGGGGCGAGATAAGGGATTGATTTCGTTGGAAGTTACTCAGGGCCAGAAGCCCAGCTTCCGACGAATCCGGCACAGTGCGCGACCACCGCCCGCGGGGCGGCCATGTTAGCGGCTCACCGGCCTTCCCGGCCATCGCCGGATGCCTGACACGCAACCGTGCTGAACATGTCCCGCGTGGCGCTCCAGCCTGGCTGACAGCTGCCTGCGGCCCTGCAACACCCAAAACCCATAAGAGTGAAGCGCTCCCGCGGCCTGCCGTGGTGTCGTAGCGCTGGAAACCCAAGCCGCCCTCCCCGCGCTTGCGCGAATGGGCGGCGAGCCGTGTCCAGAGGCGAAACCCCATGGCGTTCCGCGCGGTAGCCGCTTGCGAGGAACGCAACAATGAAGCGAATGCTGATCAACGCCACGCAGGCTGAAGAGCTGCGTGTTGCCATCGTGGATGGCCAGTCGTTGTATGACATCGACATCGAACAGCCGTCGAAGGAACAGAAGAAGTCGAACATCTACAAGGGCCGGATCTTCCGCATCGAGCCCTCGCTGGAAGCCGCCTTCGTCGAGTACGGCGGTGGCCGCCATGGCTTCCTGCCGCTGAAGGAAATCTCCCGCGACTACTTCCAGGCCGGTGTCGACCACAACAAGGCCGGCATCCGCGAGCTGCTGAAGGAAGGCCAGGAAATCGTCGTCCAGGTGGACAAGGAAGAGCGCGGCAACAAGGGCGCCGCCCTGACCACGTTCATCTCCCTGGCCGGCCGCTACATGGTGCTGATGCCGAACTCGCCGAGCGCGGG
Organism: Stenotrophomonas sp. 85239_Sma; assembly: GCF_056481725.1. Taxonomy (NCBI): domain Bacteria; kingdom Pseudomonadati; phylum Pseudomonadota; class Gammaproteobacteria; order Lysobacterales; family Lysobacteraceae; genus Stenotrophomonas; species Stenotrophomonas sp. 85239_Sma. The sequence goes on from NZ_CM151163.1 coordinate 3,004,256, forward strand.
CGGTGTCTCCCGTCGCATCGAAGGCGAAGACCGGGCCGCCCTCAAGGACGCCCTGGACAAGCTGAACATCCCCGACGACATGGGCGTGATCATCCGCACCGCAGGCGTCGGCCGCGATGCCGAAGAGCTGCAGTGGGATCTGGACTACCTGCTCAACGTCTGGCGCGCCATCGCCGAAGCCGCGCTGAGCAAGCCGGCCCCGTTCCTGATCTACCAGGAATCGCGCCTGATCGTGCGCGCCCTGCGTGACTACCTGCGCGCCGACATCGGCGAGATCCTGGTGGACACCGAGGAGATGTACGAGCACGCCCGCGAGTTCATGCAGCAGGTGATGCCGCAGACCCTGCGCAAGCTCAAGCACTACAAGGACGATATCCCGCTGTTCAACCGCTTCCAGATCGAGTCGCAGATCGAAGGCGCCTACGAGCGCAACGTGCGACTGCCGTCGGGCGGCTCGATCGTGGTCGACCAGACCGAAGCACTGACCGCGGTCGACGTGAACTCTTCGCGCGCCACCAAGGGCAGCGACATCGAGGACACCGCGTTCCAGACCAACCTGGAAGCGGCCGAGGAAGTGGCCCGCCAGCTGCGCCTGCGCGACCTGGGTGGCCTGGTGGTCATCGACTTCATCGACATGGCCTCCAACAAGCACCAGCGCGAGGTCGAGAACCGCCTGGCCAACGCGCTGAAGTACGACCGTGCGCGTGTGCAGGTCGGCCGCATCTCGCGCTTCGGCCTGCTGGAAATGAGCCGCCAGCGCCTGCGCCCGAGCCTGGGTGAATCCAGCCAGATCGTCTGCCCGCGCTGCGACGGCCACGGCCGCATGCGCAGCGTCGAGTCGCTGTCGCTGTCGATCATCCGCGTCGCCGAAGAGCATGCGATGAAGGAAAACACCGGGCAGGTGCTGGTGCAGGCTCCGGTGGAGATCGCCAATTACCTGCTGAACGAGAAGCGCAGCGCCCTGCGCGAGATCGAACAGCGCCACGAGGCGCCGATCGTGATCGTCGCCGACGAGCAGCTGCACACCCCGCACTACGCCGTGACCCGCCTGCGCGAGAACGAGCTGGGCGAAGAGAGCACCAAGCCCAGCTATCAGCGCGGCACCCCGCGCAAGCTGCCGGTGCACGCCCTGACCAAGGGCCAGCTGAACATCCCGCCGCCGGCGGTGACCCAGGTCAAGCACACCTCCCCCGCCCCCGTGCGCGAGGAAGTGGAGCCGGCCGCAGCCGCTCCGGCCCCGGTCGTGGCAGCGCCGGTGGCGCCCGCCTCGAGCGGCGGCGTGATCGGTTGGCTCAAGCGCGTGTTCGGTGGCGAACCGGCGCCGGCGCCGGCACCGGCGGCTCCGGTCGCCCGCCCGCAGCAGGACGGCGGCCGCAAGGACCGCAACAAGGATCGCAACAAGGACCGCAAGGATCGCCGCGACGACAGCCGTGGCAACGCCGGCGGCAACGGCAATGCGCAGCAGCAGAAAGATGGCGGCAACCGCAAGGAGCGCGGTGAGCAGCGCAAGGACGGCCGCAACGGCAATGCCCAGCAGCAGCCGCAGCAGGGCAAGCAGAAGGATGGCCAGCAGCAGCCGCAGCAGCAGAACAAGCCGCGCAACGAGCAGCAGGGCCAGAACCAGAACCAGAACCAGAACCAGCAGCAGCCGAAGCTGAAGCAGCCCAAGCAGCCGCGCCCGCAGCAGGACGGTGACAAGCCGGCGGAGAAGCCGCAGCGCAACGCCGCCGAAGCACCGGCCGAAGTCGTGACCGCGGCTGCCGCCGTGGCCGCCACGGCTGTCGCCGCCAACGTGGTGACCGCCCAGGAAGCTACCGCGCCGGCGGCTCCGGTGGCACCGGCCGCCTCCGCGCCGGTCGAAGCCGCTGCAGCGGTCGATACCGCAGCCAACGCGGGCAACGAAGCCGAGGCGGTTGCTGTGAGCACTGACGAAGCTGCAACCGACGCCAATGGTGACCAGGCCGGCGAAGGCGCGACTCGCCGTCGTCGCGGCCGTCGCGGCGGCCGTCGCCGTCGTCGCGGTGGCGCCGAGAATGCCGCCGGCAGCGACGTCCTAGGCGATGACCAGGACGAGGGTGACGACAACGATGACGCCGATGGCGCCGAGCCGAACGTCGACAACACCGCTGGATCGGCTCCGGTGGCTGCTGCGCAGCCGGCCCGTTCGCAGCCGGAATTTGACTTCGATGATGAAGTCGAGCCGACCGCAGACGCCGCGAAGCCGGTCCGCGCCGCCGCTGCCGTTGTGGCCGCGCCGGTCGCGGTGGTGAGCACCGCCGTGGTAGAAGCCGCCGCCCCGGTCATGGCTGAAGGGGAGACCCCGGTCGAAGCTGCTGCGAAGACCGAAGCGGTGTCCTCGCCGGTGCAGACCAGCATGCTCGATGCCATTGACGCTGCGACCCCGGCCCAGCCGGTGGCAGCGTCAGCCCCGGCGGTCGAAGCGAAGCCGGTGGTGGCTGAGGTAGCCCCGGTCGCTGAGGCCACTCCGGTGGTCGAAGTGAAGCCGGTCGTGGCCGAGGCTGCTCCGATCGTGGAATCGAAGGCGCAGGTTGTTGAAGCGGCCCCGGTGGTTGAAACCCAGCCGGCGGCGGTCGAGGTTGCCCCGGTGGTGGATGCCACTCCCGCGGTTGAAGCCAAGCCAGTCGTCGAGACGGCGCCGGTCGCCGAACAGCCGGTCGCTCCGGTAGCGGTCGAAGCTGCGCCGGTGGAAGCCGCTGCCCCCGTCGCCGAGGCGGTGGTGACGCCGTCGATCGATCCGGTCGCCGATGGTCACACCGACGCCGCCGCGCAGGCCGCCGAAGCCAAGGCCGAGGAAGAAGACGAAGACGCCGCCAAGCGCACGCCGCCGGCGAACTGATCGCGCCTTGATCGCGTAGAAAACGAAACGGCGGGGATCACGGATCCCCGCCGTTTTTGTTTGTGCGCCGGGCGCGTGCAGCGCTCTGGTAGAGGCCAACCTTGGTTGGTGCCGTTGTTGGAGCGAACGCGGACACGTCCGTGCCAACCAAGGTTGGCACCTGCCAGGGCATCAGCGCGCCGGCGCGAACTGCAGGCGGGTCCACACACCGTAGTGGTCCGAGGCCCACCGGCCGCTGTCGTCGGGCTGGTCGAACAGGAGCTTCGCCTCGCGCGCGACCATCCCGTCCTGCTGGAAGAAGATGTGGTCGATCCGCGAGGGCGCCTGGTAGTAGTGCCGGTTCAACGTGCTGACCCCGGCCAGGTCGGTGTTGACGTGGACGCTGCCGTAGCTGTCGCCGTAATGGCTGCGCAGCTCGCTCAGGTCGCCGGCATCCACCAGTGCGTTGAAATCGCCGGCAATCACCACCGGCGCACCGGCCGAGGTGGTGGCGACAAAGCGCAGCAGATCCTCGACCTGGACGCGGCGGATGCGCTGGCCGCGTTCGTCACTACGCTCATTGAGATGCGTGGCATAGACGTTCACCGGGTGACCGTCCACGTCGATGCGCAGGTGCGCAGGTGCGCAACGGTACGGTAGTCATCCAGTGGCTGCAGCAGGTGGTCACCCTGGGCCAGGATCGGGCGCCGGCTCAGCAGTGCGTTGCCGTAACGCTTGGCGGCCCCGACCGGATCGGTGGAGACGAAGATGTACCTGTAACCGAGCTGACTGGCCAGCCATTGCGCCTGGTTGCGCACGTTGCGGCGCTGGATCACCTCCTGCAACGCAATGGCATCGGGCTGCAGGCGCTTGAGTTCGGCCAGGATGGTGCGGCGACGGCTGGGCCAGTCCTCGCGGTCATGGTGCAGGTTGAAGGTGACCATGCTCATGCCTGGCCCGCTGGCAATCTCCGCCGCTGGCGACGCGACCTGCGGCACGGCTGCCAGCGCCAGCGGCGGCAATGCCAACGCGATCGCCAGCCCCAGGGCACGCGCCATCGCGCGCACCCTCGCCCCCTGTTGCTTCATCGTTACTGCCCCTTGCGCTCGGCGCGGCGCACCGCGCTCGGTACATCGATCTCGACCCGCGCCGGCAGCTGGTGCACGTGCAGTTCCTTGTTGATCCATTCGGCCGCTTCACCGTTGATGGTCGCCTCACCCGGATCACCGGCGTACGGCCACGGCAGCACCACGCCACCGACCGGTGGCACCAGGCCCGGCTGCACCTCCAGCACCAGCTGCTTGTCGCTGCGCTGCAGGCGGTAGTTGAGCTGGCCCTGCGGCGTGCGCAGGCCCTGCACGGCGATGCCCTCGCCCTGCAACCAGGCCGTCGGAATGCCGGCGGCAAGCACCAGCGCATCGTCCATGTCACGGCTGTAGGCGAACATGTCCAGGGCTGAGCGCACGAAGTCCGAGGCTACCCAGGCATGCGGCAGGTCACCGACGAAGAACGGCTTGCGTGGCGTGCGCGAGACCACTTCGGCCCACTGGTTCCAGGCCTGCGGCGCACGGTCCTTGAAGAAGAATTCGGTCGCCTGCCAGGCGCGATCACGCCAGCCCATGCGGACGAAGGCGGCCACGTTGCGCCACTCGTAGGGCGTGTAGTCCTTCCACTCGCGCTTGCCGTCGCGACGGGCCACGAACTCCTTCCAGTAACGCTCGAAGGTGGCATCCAGTGCCTGTTGCGGCAGGCGGCCCTGCTCGCCGCCTGGCGCCAGTGCGATGGTGGTGGAGGTCGCGTCGAAATCGCCCAGCTCGGCCGAACCCGGCAGGTAGTCGATGTTGTGCTGCTGCATCGCCGACAGCAGCGAGGCCTGCAGGTCATCACGGAACTGGTCACGCGATTCGGCGATCTGCATCGCCTCGACCTTGCCCAGCTGGGCCGCCAGCATTGCCGCGTCCTTGTAGCCGCGCAACGCCCAGAAGTTGTCCCAGTACGAGTGCATCGGCTTTGCCGAATAGCCTTCGTGGCTGATCGAAGCCGGCATCATCCCGTAGAACGCCGGATTGCGCGCACGGTTCTCGTCCGTGCGCTCGCTGGCGCGCAGTTGCTCCATGTAGCGGTAGGCGCCCTGCACATGCGGCCACATCAGCTCGGCGAAGGTGCTGTCACCGGTATAACGCCCATATTCGGCGATACTGTAGATCAGCTCGCCGTGGCTGTCGTTCTCCGGCACCGGGTCGCTGCCACGTGCATCGACACAGCACGGCACCTTGCCGTTCTCGAACTGGTAAGGCGCATACCAGTTGATGTAGTCACGCACGGCGTCGCTGCGCCCCATGCGCAGCAGGCCCTCGGAAATCATCGCGCCATCGCGGATCCAGCTGCGCGCGTAGGAGCGCGTGCCCGGCTGCAGGCGCGGGCCAACCCGCGAGATCAGCATGTGTGCCACTGCGGTGCGCAGGGTGTCGACCAGTGCCTGGCCCGCAGCAGGTACCTGCAACGAGACCGCGCCCAGCTTCTGCCGCCACTGCTCGGCCACCTGCGCCTGCGCCTTGGCCACGTCCAGCGCCTGCGGCGCCCAGCCGCCGGTCTGCGGCAGCACCACCGCCACTTCACGGCTCTGGCCGGGTTCCAGCTTGATCGTATACAGCAGCGCGCCAGACGCCATGCCGGTGCTGTCCTTCACCACCGTACTGGCCGGATACTTTCCGGACGCCAGGTGCATCGCATCGAGCTTGCCATCGAACGTGCTCGCAAAGCGGGCATCCGGCACCTGCAGCGGATAGATGCGCGGCTCGCCGTTGATGCGCACCAACTGTTCGCCCACATCCAGTGCATCGATGCGGCTGAAGCCGCCGACGGTATTGAGGAACTGGGTCGGCGGGTTGACCTGCCATGGTCGGATCGCCAGCGCCAGGGTGTACTCGTGCGCCACCTTGTCCGGATTGCTCAGCCGGTAGCGGCCGATCAACTGCGCGCGCTCGGGCGTGCCCTGCACGAAGCCGGTCACCGCCAGGCCGGCCTTCTCGTGCACCCAATCGACATTGGCGATCGGCAGGTAGTGATCCTGCAGCGACTGGGTGATGGCGACCTTCGACCAGTCCAGCAGCTTGCCGTCGAGGCGGACGAACGGCTCGATGCTGAAGCTGCCCTTGGCCGGCTCCAGCGCACCGTCCTCGCTGATCAACGCCTGTTCCTGGCCGCCATCGAGGCCGAGCAGGGTCCAGTACGGCTGTTCGTCCACATACGCGCGCGGCAGCGAGCCGCGCGGCAGGTCGGCCGCCACCGAGGACAGGAACGCGTTTGGCGTGGCGGCGAAGGCCAGCGGCTTGAGCGTGATGTCACGGATGCCATAGCGCCAGTTCGGGCCATCGAGCAGATCGAAGCGTACGTAGCGCGCGTCGGTGTCCGGCAGCGCCAGCCAATCGCGGCCACCGGCACCGCCGGTCACCTCGCGCACGGTGCGCCAGTCCCGGCCATCCTGGGAGATCCGCACGGTGTAGCGGTTGGCTTCCAGGTTCGGCAGCCAGTCGATCACCGCACCACCGATCTCGCGGCTCTTGTGCAGATCCAGGCTGACCGTCTGCTGCTTGACCCCGCCGCTGATCCAGAACGTGTCGCCCTTGCCATCGATCATGCGGTCCTGCAGCGCGGTGGCGGTGTCGGCGATCACCGATGGCACCAGTGCCGAATCATCCTGCGGCGGCAGGCCCTGCAGGGTCAGCTTGTCGAAACACACCGTGCCGCGGCCGCCGACCTTGCTGTAGATCGTGAACTCGACCGCGGCGCTGCGTGCCATCTCCTTCCCGGGCGACGGCCCCCACGCCTTGTCGATCTGGCGACGGCGGTACTCGACCGGCGTCCACGCCTTGGGGAAGCTGTAGCCCGGGCGATTGACCCACCAGACGTTGTCGCCGCTGGCGTCGATCAGCTTGAACTGCAGGTCGTTGGCCGGCGAATCACCGCGCAGCTGGAAACCGAAACGGTAGTTGACCGGGTAGTCGATGTTCAGCGCGCGGCGGATGCCGACGTAGCCGGAGACCTTGTGGAAATCGTAGTCCAGGCACAGGGCGCGGCCACCACCGGCACCGCTCACCGGCCGCAGCGAACCACTGACCTGGTCGGACAGCACCAGCTTCCAGGCCGCGATGTCGTCGAAGTCGTCCAGCACCTTCGGTGCCGGCAGCGCCGGTGGTGCGGCGATCGCCACGGAGGTCCACAACAGGCCCAGTCCAACGGCGATCGCTCGCTTCATCCCTTGACGCTCCCCAGCAACAGACCTTGGATGTAGTACCGCTGCAGCACCAGGAACAGCGCCAGCACCGGAACCACGGTGACCACCGCGCCGGCCATCATCATTTCCACGTCCATGATGTGCTCGCGCGAGAGGGTGGCCAGCGCCACCGGCAAAGTGTAGTGCTCCTGGTCGGTCAACACGATCAGCGGCCACATGAAATCGTTCCACGCGCCCATGAAGGTGAAGATCGCCAGGGTCACCAGCACCGGCTTGAGCATCGGCAGCACGATCTGGAAGAAGATGCGCAGCTCCCCTGCCCCGTCGATGCGGGCCGCCTCCAGCAGTTCGTCCGGAATCGAACGCGCGTACTGGCGTACCAGGAAGATGCCGAACACGCTGGCCAGCGCCGGCACGATCACGCCGCCAAAGCTGTTGACCAGCCCCAGCTGCTTCATCAGCAGGAACAGCGGCAGCATCGCCACCTGCGCCGGAATCACCAGCGCCGCCATCAGCACCTGGAACAGGCGCTCGCGGCCGACGAAATTGAGCTTGGCGAACGCGTAACCGGCCATGGTGTTGAGCAGCAACGAACCCAGCGTGATGCCCAGCGACACCAGCAGGCTGTTGGCGAAGTTGCCGCCCATGCCGGTTCGCGCGAACAGCTCATGGTAGTTGTGCGTGGTGATGCTCGACGGCAGCAGCGGCGGCGGGAAATGACTGGCCTCGCCCTGCGGCATGAACGAGACCGAGACCATCCACAGCAGCGGTGCCAGGCTGACCAGGGCCAGCACCAGCAACGCACCATTGATCATCCACGGGTACCAGCGCGACTGGCCGATTTCACGACTCATACCAACTGCCTCTTGCGGCCGAAACGCAGCATCACGGTGGTCACCGCCAGGATGATCAGGAACAGCAGGAACGCCACGGCGGAGGCGCGTCCCAGGTTCCACCACTTGAAGCCTTCCTCGAACATGAAATACAGCACGCTGACGGTGCTCTGCAGCGGGTCGCCGCGGGTCATGACATACGGCTCGGCGAACAGCTGGAAGTAGCCGGACACGGTGATCACGCCGACCACCAGCAGCACCGGCCCGAGCATCGGCAGGGTGATGTGCAGGAACTGCTTCCAGCGTGAGGCGCCGTCGATGCGCGCCGCTTCGTACAGGTCATGCGGGATCGCCTGCAGGCCGGCCAGGAAGATCACCATGTTGTAGCCGAAGTTCTTCCACACCGCGAACAGCATGATGGTCGGCATCGCCCAGTTGGGATCGCCCAGCCAGTCGATCGGGCTGATGCCCAGATGGCCCAGGCCGTAGTTCACCAAGCCATAGCTGGTATGGAACAGGTAGCGCCAGATCACCGCCACCGCCACCAGCGTGGTCACCACCGGTGCGAACAGGGCCGTGCGGAACAGCGCCTTGAAGCGCGCGGCCGGCGCATTGAGCAGCATCGCCGCGCCCAGCGACACGCCGATCGACAACGGCACGCCGATCAGCACGAAGTAGGTGGTGTTCCACAGCGACTTCCAGAACATCGGCGTCTGCAGCAGGTCGATGTAGTTGCCCAGGCCAACGAAGCGCAGGTTGCTGCTGTCGGCCAGCGCATAGAGGTCGAAGTCGGTCACGCTCAGCGCGAGCGCCGAGGCGACCGGCAGCCCGAAGAACACGCCCAGCACGATCAGCGAGGGGCCGGCGAAGATCCAGCCGGCCAGCGAAGTACGTTTCATTGCGCGCTCCCGGCGGCCACGGCGCTGCTCGATTGCGGCGACGGCGCGCGCTCCTGCAGGCGTTGTTGTTCATGCATCCAGCGGCGCTTGGCCAGCACCTTGTCCACGCGCTGGTCCAGCTCTTCCACGGCCTTGTCCTGCGCCAGGCCACCACGCACCACCTTCTCGGTGACGATACGCATTTCCTGCACGATGCGCTCCCATTCGAGCACCTTCGGCGTCGGCCTGACCCGCTCCAGCTGATCGCGGAACGCAGCTGCCAGCGGATCGTTGGCCAGTGACGGTGCATTCCATGCACTGCGGCGCGGTGGCAGGTCGCCGATGATCGAATGGAAGCGCGCCTGGATTTCCGGGCGCGACAGGAATTCGATCAGCTTCCAGGAAGCCTCCTTCTGCTGCGACTTGCGGAAGATCACCAGGCTGGTGCCACCGGCGATGCCCGCGCCCGGACCATCCGGCCCCGGCAGCGCGGCGGTGCCCCACTGCCCTTCCAGTTCCTTCGGCTGCAGTTTCTTGAACTCGCGGATGTTCCAGGGGCCGGAGATGTAGAACACGTTGAAGCCGCGGAAGAATTCGTCCCAGACGTTGGAAATCTGCGTCTCGGACATCTTCGGCGCCCAGCCCTGCTCGAACATGTTGGCGTAGAAGGCCAGCGTGCGGCGGAACCCCGGGCTGGCGAAATTGCCGCGGGTGTCATCGTCGCGCAGCAGCGGGTCGGGCTGCTGCAAGGCCAGCGACAGCTGCTGCTCGAATTCGTTGATCGGCATCAGTACCGCGTAGCGGTTCGGGCCCTGCATGCGCTTGATCGCCGCCATCTGCTCCTCCCATTCCTGCCACGTGCGCGGCGGGTGGTCGTAGCCGGCCTTGGCCAGCAGATCCTTGCGGTAGTAGATCAGGCGCGTATCGACATACCACGGCACGCCGACCAGTTCGCCATGGATCACGTTGGTATCCCAGATGCCCTGGAAGTAGTCCTTCGGGTCGACCACGGTGGAGCGCTGCACGAACGGCTGCAGCGGAGTCAGCGCGTCGAGTTCGGCGAACTCCGGCACCCAGGTGTTGCCCAGCTGGCACACGTCCGGCAGGCCGTCGGCGGCGAACGCGGTCAGCAGCTTCTCATGCGCGGCGGTCCACGGGATGTTCTGCACATCCACCTTGATGCCGGGATTCTCGGCCTCGAATTCGTGGATCAGCTCGCTGACCACCTCGGCTTCGCGGCCCATCGCCCAGAAACGCACGGTGGTGCCCGGTTCGGTACGGGCGCAGCCGGCCACGGCCAACACGGCCAGGGCAGGGAGCGCCCAACGGCGCAGGCGGTCGATCCAGTTCGGCATCGGGTTACTTGCCCTGGCCTGTGGTGCGGTTGGCATTGTTCTTCTGTTCCTGCGCGGCAGCCGCGCGTGATTCGGCGATACCCACCGCGCGTGCTGCCGCGGCCTTTTCGTCCTTCTGCAGTTCCAGCGGCTGGAACGAGCCTTCCGGCGCCAGCCAGCCACCGCTGAACCCGGCCCGCTCCAGGCCCTTGCGGATATACGGGTTCTTCTTCATCACTTCCCAGACGAAGTCGTCGCGGTAGTTGGCGATCATGGTCAGGATCGGCCCCTGGTCGATGGCGATGTAGTCGCTGGCGACCCAGCCACGATCCGGCACCAGGCGACCGGTCTTGATCGGGATGTCGTAGTTGAAGCTGGGGTTGAACGAATCCAGGAATCCGTAGCTGGAATAGATGTAGTCACCGTAGCGCTTGTGCATTTCCAGCGTGGCCGGGATCACCTGCTCGGGGGCGAACACCACCGATGCAATTGCAGCGGTCGGGGCGATGGTGCCGTCATCGAAGTTCTCGCGCAGGCCGGCGCCGCGCGAGGAGTAGTGGCGGAACTGGCGTTGCTCGCCGCGGTACTCCTGCGTGGTGTTCTGCGGACCATCGCTGGCGGTCAGGCCCCAGACGTTCTCGCCATAGTCCTTCCACTGCATCGGGTTGGCGATGGCGTATTCGCGCTGGGCCAGGGCGGCCGAGCGGCTGTTGAGGAAATAGGTGCTGCCACGCTCGCGCATGTACGCATCCTGGATGTCGCGGAAGTCGATCCAGACGTGGCTGTACTGGTGGCCGAACAGCGGGCCGAAGGACAGGTATTCCTGGCCCTGGTAGACCCCCCAGTCGTTGTCGTAGGTGCGCGTCCACACCGTCCACGCGTCCGGGCTGACCGGGTGCGTCGGCGAGCCCAGGGCGAGGATGTAGACCATCATCGCCTCGTTGTAGCCCATCCAGTCGTGGTCGATGAAGCCGCTCTCCGGGAACCAGCCCATCGAGATCAGCGGCGCACGCTGCTGCAGCCACGGCCAGTCGACCTTCTTGTACAGCGTATCGGCGATCTGGCGGATTTCCTTCTCGCGCGGATCGTCGCCATCGTAGTACGACTGCGCGAACAGCACGCCCATCATCAGCAGCGCGGTATCCACCGAGGACAGTTCAACCCAGCTGTCGTAGCGACGGCCTTCCTGCATGTCCAGGAAGTGGTAGTAGAAGCCCTTGTAGCCGGCCTTGCCGGTGCGCTGCGGGCCCATCGGCACGTCGCGGAAGAACTTCAGCGTGGTCAGGGTGCGGTCGATCGCCTGGTTGCGGCTGACCCAGCCGTTCTCGATGCCGATCGGGTACGCGGTCAGCGCGAAGCCGACCGAGGCAATGCTGGCGAACGGCCGCGACGGGTAGCGGTCCGGGGTCAGCCCGTTGATCTCGTTGGTGGTGTCCCAGAAGAACTGGAAGGTGCGGCGCTCGATGTCATCGAACAGCGGCGGCAACTCCGGCTTCATCGGTCGCGGCGGTGCGTCGGCCTCGATCAGGATCACCGGCGGGCGTGGCTTGGCAGGCTCCTGCTGGGCCGGCTGGCAGGCGGCCACGGCCAGGCTCAACGCTGCGGCGGACAACAGATGGCGTGCCTGCATGGCGCGATTTCTCCGGTGGTCTGATCGATGGGAAAGCATAACGTCCAATGATCTGAAATCGTTTACAAGGTGCGCCCTGAAAAAACCACGAAAAACGTGGCCTGACACCGCGATCATTGCCCACGCCGCTGCCCCCTGGCCGGCAGCGGCGTGGGCAATGGACCGGCACGAGGCCGGCCATTGCCATTGTTCATCCTGCCGATGCCGCCGGCGGACCGGCGGCATCGGGGTACTGCTTCAGGGTGTCCGCTTAGAAGCGGAAGCCCACTTCGGCCTTGACCTGGCGCGGGGTGCCGATGATTTCACCGGTCTCGTTGTAGCTGGCCTGCAGCTTGCCGTTGGTCTTGACGTAGTTGTAGGTGGAGAAGTTGTCGAAGTTGAACACATTGATGATGTCCAGGCGGGCGTACAGCTCGGTGTTGCCCGCCAGCTTGAACGTCTTCGTCGCCTGCAGGTCGACCGAGCGGTAACCGAAGATCTTGCCACCCACCAGGAACTTGCCGGTGGCATTCGGCACGGCCGCCTGCGGGGTCGGCAGCGTGTAGCCGCTGGCCTGCATCACCGGGTACCAGTCGTTGACGGCGGTCGGGGTGGCCAGGGTGATCTTGCCGCCGAAGGTGATGCCCCAGAAGCCGGCGTACGAACCGGTCACCACCAGGCGATGGCGCGGCGCACCGTTGGAGCGGATGGTCGGGTAGTCACCGATCAGGCCGCGGTCAAACGCGTACTTCTCGTTGATATCGCGGTTGTGGCGGGCGGTGGTCCAGGTATAGGCAATCGACGTGCCCCAGCCGCTTTCCTTGGTGAACGGCTTCTGCGCCGACAACAGGATCTGGGTGGCACGGGTCTTGATGCCCTGCTGGCCGATGATCAGGCTGCCGAAGCCAGGCACATTGCAGCTCCACGCCTGGCTCAGGCCCGGGTCGGTGCCACCGCACAGGCGCGGATCATCGAAGAACTGGCCGGTCGGGTAACGGTTGCCCAGGGTGAAGGCGAAGCCGTCGTAGCTCAGGGTACGTGCGATGGTGGCGTCGGTCAGCCAGTCACCGATCTGGTTGCTCATACCGAGGCTGAACTGATCCGAGTACGGTGCCTTCAGCTTGTTGTTCAGCAGATCCACTTCAAGACCGGCATTGCTGGTCGCACCGACCAGTGCCTGCAGGTTACCGATGCCATTGAGCAGGTTCGGATTCCAGTCATAGCAGGCGGCCTGGCCGTTGATGCAGGTGCCGGTGGCCGGGTTGCGGAAGTAGATGGTCGGCTGCGGCAGGGCCAGCTTGGTGGTTTCAAGCTGCAGGTTGTCGAACAGATCGCGGTCGTAGGAACGGCCGGCACCGCCGTGGATCACATGCTGCTCGTCGGCATTGATGTCATACGAGAAGCCCAGGCGCGGCTGCCAGGCATCCTTGAACGCCTTGCGGTTGTGGCCGTTACTGATGTAGTCGCTGATGTCCAGGCCGCCCAGTGCCAACGAATCGGCGTAGGTCTGCCCGGCAGGCGCGCGCGGATCCTGCGAATAGATGGCGTCGACCACCTGCTGCGGGGTCACGAAGTCCAGGTACGACGGGGTCTTTTCGTAGTCCCAGCGCAGGCCGAGGTTGATCTGCAGGTGGTCATTGACCTGCCAGTCGTCCTGGATGAACACACCGTACTGCTTGGACTTCGAACGCACTTCCCCGGAAACACCCGACACGCCGGTCACCGGCTTGACGAACTGCGCCTTGTACGGAATGTCGGAGCCGAAATCCGGGTCGCCCAGTGTGTAGGTGAAGGTCGGGTTGATCTGTGCCGCATCGGAAGCGTACAGGTCGATCTGCTTGTACTTCACACCCATCTTGATGGTGTGGTCGCCGGCCCACTGGATGCCGTCCAGGGTCAGGTTGTCCTCGATCGACCAGCCCTTCTGGCCCTTCACCTGTGAATCCAGCGCCGAGGCACCGCCGATCTTCACCACGGTGCGGTCTTCGGTACCATCCGGCGCGGTGTAGGTGATGCCGTTGGCCAGCGTCAGCGGGTTGGGGTTGTTGAACGAATCTTCGTGGGTGAGCATCAACTCGTTGTAGTAGCGCTCGCCGCTGTGGTTCCAGCGCAGAGCGTAACGACGGTCAGTGTTGACCACTTCGCGGCCCGCTTCCGGCGAGGTCTGGCCGCTGAACTGCGACTGGGTCTCGTCGCGGTCCTGGAAGGTCAGCTCGATGCGATCGTTGTCGGTCGGCTCGAAGTCGATCTTGCCGAAGATCAGGTCCTGCTTGAACGGCTGGCTGGCCGGGCCGAGGCCGGCGGCGCCGGCGGGCGGCAGCAGGCCGGCGGCCCCGGTGACGGCGCCATCCGGCGCGATGGTGACCGGCAGGTCGAAGCGCTTCGCTTCGTAGGTCACGAAGAAGTGGGCCTTGTCCTGGATGATCGGGCCGCCCAGGGCGAAACCGTATTCCTTCTCGGCCGAGACCATCTTGTCCTTGCCCCCCTGGCGCTCGGCCGGGGTCTTGGCGCGCATGTCCTCGTCGGTGTAGCGGTAGAACGCCTCACCCTTGAATTCATTGGTACCGGACTTGGTCGCAGCGGTCACCGCAGCACTGGAGACCTGGCCGTACTCGGCCTTGTAGTTGCCACTGATGACCTTGTATTCGCCGATGGCCAGCTGCGGGAACGGGTTGCCGGCGCTGCCGGACTGGCCGGCTACGCCGCCGCCCTTGACGTAGCTCTTCTGGCCCACGCCGTCGATGTACACGTTGGTGCCGTCGGCATTGGTGGCACCGCCGCGCAGCGAAGTGTTGCCCTTGGCATCGCGGGTAAAGATCAGGCCCGGCACCGCGTCGGCGAACTCCAGGAAGTTGCGCGACACCTGCGGGGTGGTCTGGATCTGCTGCAGGCTGACGGTCTTGCCGACTTCCGAAGTGCGCACTTCCTGCAGCAGGGTCGGCGCGACGACGTTGACGGTGTCCAGGTTGGTGGCCGCGGTCGAACCCGGGGTGCTGCTGGCAGCGCCGGCGAAGTTCAGCGTGGCGGTCGAGGCCACGGTGACGGTGACCTTCTGGGTCTGGCCGTTGGCGACCACGTCGTAGGTGCCCGGATCCAGGCCCATCAGCGAATAACTGCCGTCGGCGCGGATGGTGCCGCGACGGACGGTACCGGTGGCCACGTTGGTGGCGGTGACTTCGGTGCCTGCCTGCGCGCCGGCGACCTGGCCGCGAAGGCTGGCATTGGCCGACTGCGCCATGACGTTCGGAGCAGCAGCCAGCATCAGGCAGCTGACCAGCGCGGTGCTCAGCAGCCGGCGCGCCGGCGTGCGGAAGGTGGTATGCATCATCAACTCAATCTCCGGGTGGCGGTAACCGCTTGCGCGGTCCCTGCGATCAATCAGAAAAGAAGGAACGCCTCTGGCTTCAACGGCCCGATGGCGGAGTGGTGGAATCGCGAACTATCAAGCGGGGAACCAGGGTCTGCTTGTCCCCTGTCCCATCCGTGGAGGTGCCGTCCATCAACTGCAGCAGGCGCGTCATGGCCCGGTCGCCGAGCTCGGCGATGCTGACCTGCATGGTGGTCAGCGACGGGTGGACGAAACGCGCCAGAGGAATGTCATCGAAACCCGCCAGGGCCACATCGGCCGGGACACGCACCCCTGCCTGCGTGAACGCATACAGGCAGCCCAGGGCCATCATGTCGTTGGCGGCGAACACGGCATCGGGCAGCGCTCCGGCTGCCAGCAACTCCTGACCGGCGCGATGGCCGGAAGCTTCGTCGAAATCACCGGGCAGCTCGATGCCCTCGGCGCCACTGCCAAAAGCCACCAGCGCGTCACGGAAGCCGCGCAGGCGCTCGCGCGCGTCGAAGTTGAGGTCCGGGCCAGAAATGAATGCAATGCGGCGGTGGCCAGCGTCCAGCAGGTGGCGGGTCATCGCCATCGCACCGGCGTGGTCGTCGATGCTCAGCACCGGGTGGTCCTGCCCGGGCAGATAGGTGTTGATCAACACCGTCGGCAACGACTGCGGCAGGTTGTCGGTCAGGAAGCCCGGGCTCTCGGCATACGGCGAGAGCACCAGCAGGCCGTCGACGCGGCCTCGCATGGCACGCAGGGCCGCGCCCTGCTGTTCCTGGTCACCGTGGTAGCTGGACACCAGCAGGTGCTGGCGGCGGTTGCGGGCCACGCCATCGATGCCGCGCATCAGCTCGGAGAAGAATTCGCCGTACAGGTCGGGCAGCACCACGCCCACCGTATTGGTGCGGCGGCTGCTCAGGCTGCGGGCGGCGGCGTGCGGGGTGTAACGCAGCCGGGCGGCCACCTCCAGCACAAGCTGGCGGACCGGTTCGGCGACATTTTCATGCCCGTTGAGCGCGCGGGAAACCGTGGCCACGGAGACCCGGGCTTCGCGTGCGACGTCTTTGATTGTGATAGCTGCCTTGTTCACGAAGCCGCCCTCCACGGCTTGGACCTACCAGCATTGGCGCGGAATGTAAGCGTTTCCATCTGGGCTTGTAAACAGTCCGTTAGGCGAATGTCCCGAAATGGACATGAAAATCTGTCCGCAGCACGGCCCACGAAGGACCCACCCGGACAGTGCGGGACAAGGGCTCAGCCCTGTTCTGACGGGGTGTGCGCGCGGATGGACAACGCGTGGATATCGGTGTCCATCATCGACCCCAGCGCGGCATAGATCGCCCGATGCCGGGCCAGTGGAGCCAGGCCGGCGAAGCGTTCACTGACCACATGCACGTTGAAATGGCCGCGCCCGTCGCGGGCACCGGCATGGCCGGCATGGCGATGGCTGTCATCCTCGATCTCGAGCACGCTGGGGGACAGCGCCTGCTGCAGTGCGTCACGGATCCGTTCGATCCGCTCCGCGTTCACGGCAGGACCTTGCGGAACGGGCGCACCTGCACGCGGGTGTAGACGCCGGCGGCCACGTATGGGTCGGCATCGGCCCAGGCCTGGGCCTGCAGCAGCGACTCGAACTGCGCGATCACCACCGAACCACTGAAACCGGCCGGGCCCGGGTCTTCGCTGTCCACCGCCGGGCACGGCCCGGCCAGCAGCAGGCGTCCCTCGTCGCGCAGCGCGTGCAGCCGCGCCAGGTGTTCCGGCCGCGCCTGCAGCCTCTGCGCCAGCACATCCTGGCCGTCATACCCTTCGATCACATACCACACCGGCATTTCCTCGCTTGCGTTGTCGGGTCCGCAGATTCTAGCCAATGCGGCCCTCGTCCCGGCCCGGCTGGACACTGGCGCGACAAAGGCTTACCCTAGACTCCATTGCACGTGGCTGGATGCAGCAGCCCGTCGGTTTTTGCGGCCAACGCAGCCCCCGACGACCGATCCGCTGCTTCAAACCGGACCATCCGGCCGGGCCACGTAGACGACCTCCCCGTAGTTCCGTCGCTGCCGTCTCCTGCGGCGCGTCCTGCTGTTTGATATGTGTGGAATCGCGCCGATCCCGGCGTGTCTGGTGCCCTGGGGCTCCGTGGCGCTGGCCCGGTGAACCCGGTGCCGCGACTGGTCCGTTGCAATCCTGATGTCCATTAGATGACTTCCGAACTCGCGCTCGACGCGAACCCGCCAACCCGGCCGCCCGCCCCCCAGCAGCAGGAAATGCCGCTGGCCGTCGTGCATGGGCAACCTGTCCTGCAGATTCCGCAGGACCTGTACATCCCGCCGGACGCGCTGGAAGTCATCCTGGATGCCTTCGAAGGCCCGCTGGACCTGCTGCTGTACCTGATCCGCCGCCAGAACCTGGACGTGCTGGACATTCCCGTCGCCGAGATCACCCGGCAGTACGTGGAATACATCACCGTGATGCGCGAGCTGCGCTTCGAGCTGGCGGCCGAGTACCTGGTGATGGCCGCGATCCTGGCCGAGGTGAAGTCGCGGATGCTGCTGCCGCGCCCGGTCAGCGACGAAGGCGATGAAGCCGACCCGCGCGCCGAGCTGGTGCGCCGGCTGCAGGAGTACGAACGTTTCAAGCAGGCCGCCGAGGACATCGACGCCCTGCCCCGCCAGGACCGCGATACCAGCCTGGCACACGCCTTCATGCCCGAGCGCGCCACGGTGAAGCTGCCGCCGCCGGTGGACCTGAAGGAAATGCTGCTGGCCCTGCACGACGTGCTCAAGCGCGCCGAGCTGTTCAGCGGCCACGCCATCAAGCGTGAGGCACTGAGCGTGCGGCAACGCATGGGCGAAGTGCTGGGACGCCTGGAAGACGGCAAGTTCTACCGCTTTGAAGGGTTGTTCACGGCGGAAGAAGGCAAGCTGGGCGTGCTGGTCACGTTCCTGGCGGTGCTGGAACTGGCCAAGGAACAGCTGCTGGACATCGTCCAGGAAGAACCGCTGGCGCCGATCTACGTGAAGTCGCTGGCGGCCGGCAACACCAATGCCCCGCTGCAGTTCAGCAGCGAGTTCGACGACAACGACGACGCCGCCAATGCAAACGAGTGAGCGCTGACTGCCGATGGATCAATCGCTGATCAACCGCATTGTCGAGGGTGCCCTGCTGGCTTCCAGCCAGCCACTCACCCTGGCCCAGCTGAAGGACCTGTTCCCGGAAGAGGAACCGGCGCCGCCGGGCAGCATCGAACGTGCGCTGGAACGCCTGCGCGAGGCCTGCGAAGGCCGCGGCGTGGAACTGGTCGAGGTCGCCTCCGGCTTCCGCTACCAGGTCACCGGCGAAGTGCATGGCTGGATCAGCCGGCTGTGGACCGAACGCAAGACCCGCTATACCCGTGCCACCCTGGAAACCCTGGCGCTGATCGCCTATCGGCAACCGATCACCCGCGGCGAGATCGAACAGGTGCGCGGCGTGGCGGTCAGCAGCAACATCATCCAGGCACTGGAAGAACGCGAATGGATCCGCGTGGTCGGCCACCGCGACGTGCCCGGCAAGCCGGCACTGTTCGGCACCACCAAGGGCTTCCTGGACTACTTCGGGCTGAAGCGGCTGGACGAACTGCCGCCGCTGTCGGAACTGAAGGACCTGGGCGAGCTGGAACCACAGCTGGCGCTGGACCGTGATGCACCGGCCGGCGCCGGCGCCGAGGGTCCGGACATCTCGGCCGGCGCCGATGGCGCCGCCGCGAACGATGACGCCGGCCTGGCCGGCAGTGACACCCCCGATTCCGCCGAGGCAGTTGCTGCGTCGGCCTCCGATGAGCAAGCACCTTCGCCCCTCGATGATGGGCACCCCGATTCCGCGCCGGGCGAGCGCGCGGTGCCAGTGAACGAACGCGAAGACAACGCCGTCGCGATGACGACCGTGGCTGTTGACCAAGCCGATTCCGAACCAGAGGCCGACCTCGAAACCGTCGGCCGGAGCAAAACTGATGAGTGACACCCCCCGTAACAAGCTCTCGCTGAAGCGCGAAGCCACCTCCGAACAGTTCAAGCTGGAAGAGCGCCTGCACAAGGTGCTGGCCCAGGCCGGCCTCGGCTCGCGCCGCGCGCTGGAACAGCGCATCGCCGAAGGCCTGGTCAAGGTCAATGGTGAAGTCGCGCAGACCGGCATGTCGGTCAAGAGCGGCGACAAGATCGAACTGGATGGCCGTGGCTTCGTCGCCACCGCCCTGGCCGAGCCGTCGCGCGTGCTGGTCTACAACAAGCCGGAAGGCGAAGTGACCACCCGCGATGATCCGGAAGGCCGCCCGACCGTGTTCGAGTCGTTGCCGCCGCTGAAGGGCGCGCGCTGGATCGCCATCGGCCGCCTGGACATCAACACCACCGGCCTGCTGCTGGCCACCACCGACGGCGAGCTGGCCAACGCCATGATGCACCCGTCGTTCGAGGTCGAGCGCGAGTACGTGGTGCGCGTGCGTGCGCCGGAAGGCGAGGAAAAGGTCTCCGACGCCATCGTCGACCGCCTCACCCGTGGCGTCGCGCTGGAAGACGGCCCGGCCAAGTTCGATGAAATCGAACGCATCGGCGGCACTGATTCGCACGACTGGTTCCGCGTCGTGGTGAAGGAAGGCCGCAACCGCGAAGTGCGCCGCCTGTGGGAATCGCAGGGCTGCCAGGTCAGCCGCCTGAAGCGCACCCGCTATGGCAAGGTGAGCCTGCCGCGCGAACTGGCCCGTGGCCATTCGGTGGAACTGGGCACCGCACAGGTTGAAGCCCTGCGCGCGCAGCTGAAGCTGGAAGAAGGCGCGCCGTCGGCACTGACGCTGCAGCCGGTGATCGGCCAGCGCCGCGCCGCCAAGACCACCGTGCGCGTGCGCGAAGGTGGCCGCGGCAACGCCTACGTCAACGGCCACAACACCGCCGACGAAGGCCGCGAGCTGCGTCGTTTCGACAACGTCCGCGAAGACCGCGGCCGTGGTCGCGGTGGCAAGGGTGGCGGCTTCAAGGGCGGCCTGACGGTCAGCGGTGAAGCGGCAGCCAAGCAGTCGCAGAAGCCGTTCAAGCAGCGCACCCAGAAGAACGATCGTTCGCTGCCGGAAGGCAATCCGGCGGCGTTCCGCACCTGGTACGTGCCGGATGGCGTGAGCACCGGCCCGAGCGGCCATCGCAACGCCGGTCCGGGCGCACGCGGCCCGGGTGCCCGTGGTCCGGGTGCAGGCGGCCAGGGTCGTCCGTACGGCAAGCCGAAGGGCCCGGGCGCAGGCGCCGGTGGCGGCCAGGGCCGTGGCGGTTTCGGCGGTGAAGGCCGTGGCGGCGCAGGCGGCCAGGGTCGTCCGGCCGGTGCGGGCAACCGCTCGCAGGGCCAGGGCAACAAGCACCCGTACGGTCATCCGGGCAATGCCCCGAGCTTCCCGTCCGACCACGCCACACCGGGTTTCAACCCGTATGGCAGCCCGAAGCCGGCGCACGGCGCCCGTCCGGGCGGTCGCGGCCCGGGCGGTGGCAACAACCGTGGCCCGGGCGGTAACCGTGGTCACGGTGGCCCGGGTGGCAACCGTGGCCCGGGCGGCCCCGGCGGCAACCGCGGTCCCGGCGGCCCGCGTCGCAGCGGCCCGCGCGGTGGCTGATCACCGGCCCCACTGAAATGAAAAACCCCGGCTCCGGCCGGGGTTTTTCTTTGAAAAGGGGACGGAGGGGATTAAGTCGCTTTCTCCCCTTCGACACACAGCGCGGCAAAAGCGACTTAATCCCCTCCGTCCCCTTTTGCGTGGCGCTGGAAGGCGGCGGGCGTGGTACCGGTCATGCTGCGGAAGAATGCGATGAACGGGCTCTCGGCGGAAAAGCCAGTGTCCTGCGCCACATGCGCGACGCGATGGCCCAGCAGCAGCAACTCCATGGCCCGCATCAGTCGCCATTGCTGGCGCCAAGCCTGGTAGCCCATGCCGGTATCACGCTGCATCAACCGGCCAACGGTGCGCACGCTCAAGCCCGCACGCGCGGCCAGCTCGCCCAGTTCGGGCGGCAACTGCTCGGCCACTGGCAGGCAGCGCGCGATGCGTGGGTCGCGTGGCAGCGGCAGGTCCATCGGGGCCACCGGGGCGGCGGCGATCTCCAGCATGCACAACGCCAGTTGGTGGTGCGCACGCGGCGCCCGCCAGTCATGGTCGAACGGCGCCTGCGCGATCGGCTCCAGCAATGCCTGCAGCAGCGGACCCACGCCGATGATCGCCGGCTGCTGTGGCAACTGGGCCGACAGGGTGGCCTCGAAGTACAACGAACGGTAGTCGACCGCTTGGCGCATCTGCGCGCGATGGCGCAGCCCACCCGGAATCCACGCCGCGCGCGCGGGCGGCAGCAGGCTGATGCGGTCACCGTAGGTCAGGCGCGTACAACCTTGCCGGGTATACAGCAACTGCGCGCGTGCATGCTGGTGCCAACCCGAGTCGTGATCCGCCAGTGAGGCCGCGATGCCCAGCACCGGCGCGCTCCAGGCATCGGCATCGAAGTGCGCATCCGGCTGCAACCAGGCCATGTCTGATTTCATCCATTCAATGACAGGATAGACAGGGTGCGCCATCGCGGACACGACCACAATGCGCGGCCCTGTTCCTGGAGCGCCCGCATGTCGCGCCGCCTGTTGTTGCTCACCATCGCGCTGCTGATGTTCCCCCAGCTTGCGCAGACCCTGTACAGCCCTGCCCTGGCCGATCTGGCCGGGCGCTTCGCATTGCCCCCCGGCGCCGCCAGCCAGGCCATGAGCCTGTACCTGTTCGGTTTCGCCGCCGGTGTCCTGCTATGGGGGCGGATGGCCGACCATATCGGCCGTCGCCCTGCCCTGCTCTGCGGTCTGGCCGTGTTCGCACTGGCGGCCTGCGGCGGACTGCTGGCCAGCACGTTCGGCCAGGTCCTGCTGGCCCAGGCACTGGCCGCGCTGGGTGCAGCGACGGCCTCGGTGGTCACCCAGACCGTACTGCGCGACCACCTGAAGGGACCCGCGTTGGCGCAGGCGTTCTCGTGGATCGGCATGGCGTTGGCCCTGAGCCCGGCGATCGGGCTGGCACTGGGGGCATTGCTGGTTGCCAAGCACGGCTATGCCGGCGTGCAGGCCGGCCTGCTGCTGATGGTCATCCTTCTGATGCTCGGATGCGCATCCGGCCTGCAGGAGAGCCGCCCTGCCGAAGTCGTGCACACGCCCCTGCTGCCACTGCTGCGGCAACTGCTGCGTGATCGCTGGATCTGGTCACAGGCGCTGCTGGTGATGGCGTTCAACGTGGCCATGTACAGCTGGTACGCGCTGGGCCCGTTCGTGTTCGAACGCCTGCACTGGCCGCTGGCCTGGTTCGGCGCCAGCGGCGCGGTGCTGGCGTTGGGTTCGGCGCTGGGTGCATGGGGCAATGGCCGCCTGCTGCGCGCAGGCGTTGCTTCTGCCACGCGTATCCGCCTTGCCGCCGGACTGCTGCTGGCCGGTGGCCTGTTGGCTGCGCTGCTGCGCGACCAACCGGCACTGGTCGCGGCGATGATACCGGTGGTGGCCGCTTTCGGCCTGGCCATTCCCAATGTGCTCGGCCAGGCCCTGCGCGGATATCCGCACTGCCTGGGCAGTGCCGGTGCCCTGTTCGGACTGCTCTACTACCTGTTGATCGGCGTGGCGATGGCGGTGGTCGGTGCACTGCAACTGCTGGCACCGACACTCATCGTGTGCGGCCTGCTGGCCCTGTGGCTGCAGCGGCCGGTGCGGTTCAACGCCGGCTGATGGTGAAGGCGGCGCCGTCCACGCCCAGGTCCCAGCCCTTGCCGGTGCCGGACAGGGCCAGCGAGATGTCGCCCTTGGTCATCACCTGCGCGTTGCTGGACTTCACTGCGCCCGCATGCGCGCCGACCGAGGCGTAGGTGCCCAGCAGTTCGTTGACACTCACGGCACCAGTGAAGCTGCCACGGCCATTGGTGATCTTCGACTTGCCCACGGTCAGGCCGCCGCCCTTCACTTCGATGCGCACCGGCAGGCTGGTGCCGTTGCTGCAGCTGACCGTGCCATTGCCGGAGGCGGTCTTGTAGATCAGTGACCAGCCGGACAGGTTGTAGCGCAGCTGGCAATCAAGGTTGCCGGCAGCGTGCGCGGCCGGGGCCAGCGTTGCAGCGGACAGGGCCAGCAGCAGGGCGAAGGACTTGTTCATGGCAGGACTTCCAGTTCGGTCGGACTGCCGGCGAATCTAGCAGCGCGCGCGTGCACGTTGGATGCAGGCGCGCGCGCTGGTGCGACGGCGTTCAGGCCATTGCTCAGGCCTGTTCGTCCAGGTGGAAGGCATCGGCATCGAGCATCGCCGGGAAGCGCGCGCGGTGCGCGGCCAGCGCCTCGGCCGAGATGGTGGTGGTGACCACCTGTTCGCGTTCGCGGATTTCCACCTGCGGCTGTCCAAGGAAGTCGATCACCGCGCTGTCGCCAGCGTAATGCAGCTGGTTGCCATCGATACCGACACGGTTCACCGCCGCCACGAAGCACAGGTTCTCGATCGCCCGCGCGCGCAGCAGGGTCTTCCACGCATAGGCGCGCGCCGACGGCCAGTTGGCCACGAAGATCTGCAGGTCGAAGTCCAGCTGATCAGGGCGCTCCACGTTGTAGCGGTTGCGGCAGAACACCGGGAAACGCAGGTCGTAGCAGACCTGTGGATTGATCCGCCAGCCTTTCCATTCCACGCTCAGGCGCTCACGGCCGGCGGCATAGCGTTCGTGTTCACCGCCGTAGCGGAACAGGTGGCGCTTGTCGTAGTACTGCAGCCCGCCATCGGGCGTGGCGAACAGCAGGCGGTTGTAGACGCCGCCGCCCTCGCGCAGCTGCACGCTGCCGATCACCGCTGCGTTCAAGGCCTTGGCCTGCTCGCGCACCCAGGCCACGGTCGGGCCGTCCATGCCTTCGGCCTGGGCGATGGCCTCGTTCGAGAAGCCACTGGTGAAGGTCTCCGGTAGGATCACCAGGTCGGTGGTGCCGGCCAGCGGCGCCAGCAGCGCGCCGTAGTAGGCGCGGTTGCCCGCCGGGTCATGCCAGCGGGTGTCGCCCTGGACGAGGGAAATGCGCAGGTCCTGCATGTCCGTACCTTCGCTCACAGCAGGCGCAGGCGTTCGATCGCCGCGTCCATGGTCGCTTCGTTCTTGGCAAAGCACAGGCGCACCAGGCGCTGGCCGGCCGGCGGGCTCTCGTAGAACGGCGACAGCGGAATGGCGGTGACGCCCTTCTCGATGGTCAGCCACTTCACGAACTCATGGTCCGGCAGATCGCTGATGGCCGAGTAGTCAACCAGCTGGAAGTAGCCACCCGGCACCGGCAGTGCTTTCAGGCGGGTGCCGGCCAGCTGCTCGCGGAAACGATCACGCTTGGCCTGGTAGAACGCGCCCAACTCCAGGTGGTGTTCGGGCTCGTCGCGGATCATCGCGGCGAAGCCATGCTGTGCGGGGCCGAAGCTGGTGAAGGTGTTGTACTGGTGCACCTTGCGGAACTCGGCGGTCAGCGCCGGCGGCGCGATCGCATAACCGATCTTCCAGCCGGTGCAGTGGTAGGTCTTGCCGAAGCTGGAGATGACGAACGCGCGCTCGCGCAGTTCCGGGTAGCGCAGCGCCGATTCATGGCGGCGGCCGTCGTAGATGATGTGTTCGTACACCTCATCGGAGATCAGGTAGATCTGCGTGCCGCGCAGCAGCTCGGCCAGCGCCTGCATGTCCTGCGCCGACAGCATCGCGCCGGACGGGTTGTGCGGGGTGTTGACGATCAGCATGCGGGTGCGCGGGGTGATCGCTGCACGCACGCGGTCCCAGTCGACCGCGAACGTCTGCGGATCGAGCGACACATGCACGGCCCTGGCACCGGCCAGGTCGATCGCCGGTTCGTAGCAGTCATAGGCCGGGTCGAGCACGATCACTTCCTCGCCGGCACGCACCACGGCATGGATGGCGTTGAAGATGGCCTCGGTGCCGCCGCTGGTGACGGTGATCTCGCTGTCCGCATCGACCTGCGCGCCGTAGCAGTCCAGCGCCTTCTGTGCGATGGCCTGGCGCAGCGGCGCCACGCCGGTCATCGGCGGGTACTGGTTCAGCCCGGCGGCCATCGCCCTGGCGGTCTCGTCGATCAGGCGCTGCGGCGCCGAAAAATCCGGGAACCCCTGGCCCAGGTTGACCGCGCCGTGTTCGGCGGCGAGCTGGGACATCACGGTGAAGATGGTGGTACCGACCTTGGGCAGCTTGGTGGTGGGTTGCATCGGCCTGGGGATATGGGGAGACAGACCCCCGAGTTTACGCAATCCCTGCTTCGGTAGCGCCGGCCGCCGGCCGGCAACCCGGGACGATCTGCGACGCTGGGTCGCACCTGCCGGGCAGCGGCCGGCACTCCCCTGTGGATTCACCGCTACAATTGCCGCCGCACTCCGGCATGAAGACCTTTGCCCCTTGAACACCCCTGCATTGCTGGCCGCCAGCGGCCTGAGCTTCTCCCGCAATGACGAGCCGGTGTTCGGCCCGCTGGACTTCCATGTGGACGCCGGCGAAGCCCTGCTGGTGCAGGGCGGCAATGGCGCCGGCAAGACCACCCTGCTGCGCGTGCTGGCCGGCCTGGCCCGGCCCGGTGCTGGCCAGGTACGGATCGACGGCAAGCCGGCCAGCAATGCCGAGCGCGCGCGCTATGTCGCCTATCTCAGCCACCTGCCGGCCCTGAAGCCAGACCTCGGCACGCTGGAAAACCTGCATTTCCTGTGTGGCCTGCACGGCCGCCGTGCGCGGCAGATGCCCGGTAACGCGCTGGCCATCGTCGGCCTGGCCGGCTACGAAGACACCCTGGTACGGCATCTGTCGGCCGGACAGAAACGGCGGCTGGCACTGGCGCGCATCTGGCTGTCGCCGGCGCCGCTGTGGCTGCTGGACGAACCCTACGCCAACCTCGACCTGGAGGGCATCACCCTGGTCAACCGGATGATTTCGGCGCACCTGCGCGCCGGAGGCGCGGCGCTGGTCACCACCCACGGCGCCTATGCCGCACCGCCGGTGCGTACCCGCCAGCTCGACCTCGGCGGTGCCGCATGATCGCGCCGGGTACGGAGCCGGGCCTGTGGCAGACCGCGGGCGCCCTGCTCAAGCGCGACCTGCGCCTGCTCTGGCGCCGCCGCGGCGATGCGCTGCAGCCGCTGCTGTTCGCGGTGCTGGTGGTGGTGCTGTTCGCGTTGGCCCAGGGCCGCGAACCACAGCTGCTGGCCGCCACCGCCGGTGCGGTGCTGTGGCTGGCCGTGCTGCTGGCGGGACAGCTGTCGCTGGATTCGCTGTTCCGTTCCGATGCCGAGGATGGCTCGCTGGAACAATGGCTGCTGGCGCCGGTGCCGCTGGCCTGGCTGGTGCTGGTGCGCGTGCTGCTGCATTGGGCCACCACTGCGCTGCCGTTGATCGTGGTCAGCCCGCTGCTGGCGGAAATGCTGCATCTGCCGCATGACCAGCTGCCGATGTTGCTGGCATCGTTGCTGCTGGGAACGCCGTTGCTGAGCCTGATCGGTGGCGTGGTCGCCGCGCTGACCGTAGGCATCCGACGCTCTGGTATTCTCGTGGCGCTGCTGTCGTTGCCGCTGTACGTGCCGGTGCTGGTATTCGGTGCAGGCAGCCTGGCGGCAGCCGGACGCGGGCAGGATCCGGTCGGTGCGCTGCTGATGCTGGGCGCTGGCCTGCTGGTCGCGCTGGTGCTGGCGCCACTGGCCACCGCCGCTGCAATACGTATTTCTCTGAGTTGACCGAGCTGAGAGCCAATCCACCCCTGCTGGATAGCCGCCACGCATGAATCCGATTGTCCGCTGGTTCCACCAACTCGGCTCGCCCCCCACGTTCGACCGTTTCGCTGCCCGCTGGTCGCGGGTGTTCTACCTCGCGGCGGTGCCGGTGCTGCTGGTCGGCATGTGGCAGGCGCTGCTGGTGGTGCCGCCGGA
This sequence comes from Stenotrophomonas sp. 85239_Sma, assembly GCF_056481725.1. Taxonomy (NCBI): domain Bacteria; kingdom Pseudomonadati; phylum Pseudomonadota; class Gammaproteobacteria; order Lysobacterales; family Lysobacteraceae; genus Stenotrophomonas; species Stenotrophomonas sp. 85239_Sma. The sequence continues at coordinate 3,031,270 of NZ_CM151163.1, forward strand.
AGCCAAGCAGCTGGACAGCTTCCGCATCCTCTACATCCACGTGCCCAGTGCCTGGATGAGCCTGTTCGTGTTCGCGCTGATGGCGTTGTATGCGGCCATCGCGCTGATCTGGCGGATCAAGGTCTGCGAGATCCTGGCAATGGCCTGTGCGCCGATGGGCGCCGGCTTCACCCTGATCACCCTGTTGACCGGCAGCATCTGGGGCAAGGGCACCTGGGGCACCTGGTGGGACTGGGACCCGCGCATGACCAGCGAACTGGTGCTGCTGTTCCTGTACCTGGGCGTGATCGGCCTGTACCACGCCATCGAGGACCGCCGCAGCGCCGCGCGCGCAGCCGGCCTGCTGGCCATCGTCGGTGTCAGCCTGCTGCCGGTGATCCGCTATTCGGTGGACTGGTGGGGTGGCCTGCACCAGCGCCAGTCGATCAACGTGTTCGGTGAATCGGCGATCAGCAGCGCGATGATCGCGCCGCTGTGGTGGATGGTGATCGGCACCAAGTTCTGGTTCGCCGGCTCGGTGCTGGCCAAGGCCCGCGCCGACAATCTCGACCGCGAGGCCGGCAAGGCCTGGGTCGGCGGCCGCGTCGATGCCGAACGGCCGGCCAGGGAGGCCCAGCCATGACCCACCTGCCCTATGTGATCGGCGCCTACGCCGTGTTCGTGCTGGTGCTCGGCGCCGATGCCATCGGTTCGTGGCTGCGCCTGCGCGTGGCACGCCGGTTGGCACTGGCCCGCCAGCAGCGGCAGCAGACCCGCGCCGGCAGGCAGGACGCAGCGGCGCCGCTGTCGACGGAGCTCGAGCGATGACCCCGGTACAGCGTCGCCGCCTGGTGTGGGTGCTGCTGGCCCTGCTCGCCTCCGGCCTGGCCACCGCGCTGGTGGCGATGGCGCTGGAGCGCAACATCGCCTACCTGTACACCCCCTCGGAAGTCCTGCGCGGCGATGTCGATGCGCAGTCGCGCTTCCGCCTCGGCGGCATGGTGGTGAAAGGCTCCTTCAACCGTGCGGTCGGCTCGCTGGAGGCACGCTTCGAAGTGACCGACGGCGATGCCCAGCTGGCGGTGACCACATCGCGGATCCTGCCGGACATGTTCGCCGAGGGCACGGCGGTGGTCGCCAGCGGCCGCCTGCAGGACGGCGTGTTCGTCGCCGACGAGGTGCTGGCCAAGCACGATGAGAAGTACGTGCCGAAGGAAGTGGCCGACAAGATGGGCGACGCGCATCGCAAGCACGACGTGCCGGTGACGGCACCCGAGGTGCGCTGAGTGCTGCCCGAACTGGGTCAGATCCTGCTGCTGTGCGCGTTGCTGGCCTCGCTGCTGCAGGCCGGCCTGCCGCTGGTCGGCGCGCAGCGCAACAATACGGCGTGGATGGCGGTGGCACGACCTGCCGCGTTCGCGCAGCTGCTGCTGCTTGCCGGCGCATTCGCCGTGCTGACCGCCGCGTTCGTGCAGCAGGACTTCTCGGTGCGCTACGTGGCCGAGAACTCCAATTCGCTGCTGCCGATGGTCTACCGCTACTCGGCGGTCTGGGGCGCGCACGAGGGCTCGCTGCTGATGTGGGCGCTGGTGCTGGCGCTGTGGACCGGCGCGGTGGCGCTGTTCTCGCGGCACCTTCCCGCGCCGGTGCAGGCACGCGTGCTGGCGGTGATGGGCGTGGTCAGTGTCGGCTTCCTCGCCTTCCTGATCTTCACCTCCAACCCGTTCCTGCGCCTGAACCCGGCACCGCTGGAAGGTCGCGACCTCAATCCGCTGCTGCAGGACCCGGGGCTGATCATCCACCCACCGATGCTCTACATCGGGTATGTCGGCTTCGCGGTGCCATTCGCGTTCGCGGTGGCCGCATTGCTGGAAGGCCGCGTCGACGCCCGCTGGCTGCGCTGGACGCGGCCGTGGACCAACGTCGCCTGGAGTTTCCTGACGCTGGGCATCGCGCTGGGCAGCTGGTGGGCGTATTACGAGCTGGGCTGGGGCGGCTGGTGGTTCTGGGACCCGGTGGAAAACGCCAGCTTCATGCCGTGGCTGGTCGGTGCGGCGCTGATCCATTCGCAGGCCGTCACCGAGAAGCGTGGCACCTTCGGCAGCTGGACGCTGCTGCTGGCGATCGCCGCCTTCGCGCTGTCGCTGCTGGGTACGTTCCTGGTGCGCTCCGGCGTGCTGACCAGCGTGCATTCGTTCGCTGCCGATCCCTCGCGCGGCCTGTTCATCCTGGTGTTCCTGTCGGTGCTGGTCGGCGGCAGCCTGCTGCTGTATGCGCTGCGTGCCAGCCAGCTGAGCGTGGACGCCGACGATCCGCGTCGTGGCTTCACCGCCACCTCGCGCGAGACCCTGCTGCTGGCCAACAACCTGCTGCTGGCCACCGCCTGCGCGATGGTGCTGCTCGGCACGCTGTACCCGCTGCTGGCCGATGCGCTGGCGTTGGGGAAGATTTCGGTTGGCCCGCCCTACTTCGGCAGCCTGTTCCTGCTGCTGATGGCGCCGATGATCCTGCTGCTGCCGTTCGGCCCGCTGGTGAAGTGGCAGCGGGACCAGCCCTCGCGCGCGTTCGCGCTGCTGGCACCGTGGCTGGGCCTGGCGCTGCTGCTGGGCGCGCTGGCCTGGTGGCAGGCGCCGCAGAACGGCTGGAAGGCCGGCATCGGCGTGGCCGCTGCGGCCTGGGTCGGGTTGGGTACCGCGCGCTTCGTGTGGCAGCGCCTGCGCGGCAATGGCCGGTTCACCGCCGAGATGCTCGGCATGATCGTCGCCCACGCCGGCATCTCCGTGTTCCTGGCCGGCGCGCTGCTGGTGGAAGCGCTGAACGTGCAGCGTGAGGTGGCGCTGGCGCCGGGCCAGCAGCTGGTGGTCGGCCACTACGAAGTGCGCTTCGAGGGCGTGGACCATCGCGAAGGGCCGAATTTCATTGCCGACCGTGGGCACCTGCGCCTGTTCCGCAACGGCCGCGAACTGGCGCTGCTGCATCCGGAGAAGCGCCAGTACGCCAGCGGCGGCCAGGTGATGACCGAGGCCGGCATCGATGCACGCTTCGATGGTGATGTCTACGTGGCATTGGGCGAGCCGCTGGGCAACAATGCATGGGCGGTCCGGGTGCACATCAAGCCATTCGTGCGCTGGATCTGGCTGGGCGCGCTGTTGATGGCCCTGGGCGGATTCATCACCGCCGCCGACCGCCGTTTCCGTCGTCCGTAGGAGTTCCCATGTCCGAGTCCCCCACCCCGCGCCCCGCCCGCCCGCTGCCGCCGGTAGCCATCGTGATCGGCGTGCTGTTCTTCTTCGGCCTGCTCGGGCTGATGATCTACGGGGTGATGAAATCGGGTGATCCGCAGCGCGACGTACTGCCGTCGGCGCTGATCGACAAGCCGGCGCCGGCATTCGCGCTGCCGGTGCTGCACGACCCTGAGATGATCGTGAACAGCGACGAACTGCGCGGCGCGCCCTACCTGCTGAACGTGTGGGGCAGCTGGTGCGCGGCCTGCCGCGAGGAACACCCGGTGCTGACCCGTTTCGCCGAGAGCAAGCGCGTGCGCGTGATCGGCTACAACTGGAAGGACGACCCGACCGACGCGCTGCACTGGCTGGAACAGCTGGGCAACCCATTCATGGTGGTGCTCAGCGACGTCGAGGGCCGCACCGCGATCGACTGGGGCGTGACCGCCGCACCGGAAACCTTCCTGGTCGATGGCAGTGGCATCGTGCGCTGGAAGTACAGCGGTGCGATGACCCAGCGCGTGGTCGACGAGAAGCTGATCCCGGCGCTGCAGAAGATCGAGAAGGCCCAGGGCAGTGCCGGCAACACACTGCACACGGCGCCCTGAGCCCATGCGCTGGCTGCTGGCGCTGCTGCTCCTGATGCTGCCGCTGGCCGCGCTGGCGCAGCAGCCGCTGCATGATCCGCAGCCACTGCAGTTCCGCGACGGCGCCGAGGAGCGCCGCTTCCACGACCTGGCCGCGCAGCTGCGCTGCGTGCAGTGCCAGAACCAGTCGCTGGCCGATTCCAATGCGCAGATCGCGCAGGACCTGCGCCGCGAGGTGCTGCAGCTGATGCAGCAGGGCCATGACGACGCACAGATCAAGCAGTTCCTGGTCGCCCGATACGGTGAGTTCGTGCTCTATCAGCCACCGTTGCAGCCGGGTACCTGGCTGCTGTGGGGCGGCCCGTTGCTGATGCTCGGCGCCGGCGCACTGGTGGTGCTGGGCATCGTTCGCCGCCGTGGCCGCGCCGTCGCCGCCGTGCCGGCCAGCAAGGCCGAGGAAGGAGATGGATGGTGAGTCATTGGCTGCCGATGCTGGCTGGGCTGGTGGCCGCGCTGATGGCGGCGCTGGTGCTGTGGCCACTGCGCCATCATGGTCGCCGCGGTTTCGTGGTGGGCGTGCTCGCGCTGGGCGTGGCCGGTGCCTGCCTGTATCTGCTGGTCGGTGATCCGCGTGCGGCACAGGTACAACCGACGCCATCGGCAGCCACCCTGCGCGATGGCGTGCAGGCCCTGCAGGACGCACTGAAGCGCGACCCGCAACGGGCTGATGGCTGGGCACTGCTGGGCAGGTCGCAGGCCGAACTGGGCAATGTCTCGGCCGCTGCAGACGCCTTCGCGAGGGCCGCCGCATTGGCACCGGATGATCCGGGCGTGCTGGTGGAAGCCGCGCAGGCACGCGCGCAGGCTGATGCCGGCAAGCAGTTCGATGACACCGCAATGGCCTGGTTGCAGCAGGCGCGCACGCTGGCCCCGGACGCCGAGCGCGCCAGCTGGCTGCTGGGCATCGCCCTGCGCCAACGCGGAAAGAATGCCGAGGCTGCCGACGTCTGGAGCGGCCTGCTGCCACGGCTTGAACCGGGTGCTGCGCAGGCGCTGCAGGCACAGATCGCCATCGCCCGCGAGGCCGCCGGCCAGGCGCCCGATGCCGCCGCTGCGGCGCCACCGGCGCTGCTGCAGGTGCGCGTGCAGTTGCCTGCGCTGGAGAACGCCGAGTGGCCCGCCAGCACCCAGGTGTTCGTACTGGCCCGCGCCGTGGGTGGACCGCCGATGCCGGTGGCCGCGCGCAAGCTGCCCCTGGCAGGTTTCCCGGCCACGGTCGGGCTGGGCGACGGTGACAGCCCGATGCCCACCGCACCGCTGTCGGCCCATCGCGAAGTGGAAGTGCTGGCACGCATCTCGCGCAGCGGCAGCGCCAACCGCAGCGAGGACGACCTGCAGAGCGTTCCGGTGAAGGTGAGCCTGCCACATCAAGGCGTGGTGGAACTGCGGTTCCCTTGACGCGCCGCACGGCACTGCCGGGGGCATCGCCGATGGAAACCAGCGTGTCGCCAGCTCCACATGCGGCCCCGCTAGAATGACTGCATGACCGAATTCATCCCGCCCGGCACCCGCTTCCACGCCCTGCCCTCGCCATTCCCGTTCAAGCGCGGTGGCGCACTGCATGGCGCACGCGTGGCCTACGAAACCTGGGGAACACTGGCTGCCGACGCCAGCAACGCAATCCTGATCGTGACCGGGCTGTCGCCGGACGCGCATGCGGCGGCCAACGAGGCCAACCCGGCACCAGGCTGGTGGGAAGCGATGGTTGGCCCGGGCAAGCCGATCGATACCGGCCGCTGGTTCGTGGTCTGCGTGAACTCGCTGGGCAGCTGCAAGGGCTCGACCGGTCCGGCCTCGCTCAATCCTGCCAACGGCGACCCCTACCGCCTGGACTTTCCCGAGCTGTCGATCGAAGACGGCGCACGCGCCGCCATTGAAGTCGTGCGTGCACTGGGCATCGAACAGCTGGCCTGCGTGGTCGGCAATTCAATGGGCGGCATGACCGCGCTGGCGGTACTGATGCTGCACCCGGGCATCGCGCGCAGCCACGTCAACATTTCCGGCAGCGCGCAGGCACTGCCGTTCTCGATCGCGATCCGCTCGCTGCAGCGCGAGGCGATCCGCCTTGATCCGCGCTGGAATGGCGGTCGCTACGACGATGCCGAGTACCCCGAGTCCGGCATGCGCATGGCGCGCAAGCTGGGCGTGATCACCTACCGCTCGGCACTGGAATGGGATGGCCGCTTCGGCCGCGTGCGGCTGGATTCGGACCAGGCCGACGACGATCCGTTCGGCCTCGAATTCCAGGTGGAAAGCTACCTGGAAGGCCATGCACGGCGCTTCGTGCGCTTCTTCGATCCGAACTGCTACCTGTACCTGAGCCGATCGATGGACTGGTTCGATCTGGCCGAGTACGCCGACGGCGATGTGCTGGCCGGGCTGGCGAAGATCCAGGTGGAGAAGGCGCTGGCGATCGGTGCCAACACCGACATCCTGTTCCCGGTGCAGCAGCAGCAACAGGTCGCCGACGGCCTGCGTGCCGGCGGTGCCGATGCGCGCTTCATCGGCCTGGAATCGCCGCAGGGCCATGATGCCTTCCTCGTCGATTTCGAGCGTTTCGGCCCGGCCGTGCGCGGCTTCCTCGACGCGCTGTAAGTGGCGTGGCGGCGTAACCTCGCGCTGGCTGCATTCGGCGCGCTGGCCGCCTTGATGATCAGCGGTGTGCTGCCGCTGTGGCTGGGTGGCTGGTGCCTGCTGGCCAGCGCGGTGTCGTTCGGGCTGTATGGCCACGACAAGCGCGCGGCGCAGCGAAAGCGATGGCGCATTCCCGAGCGCACCCTGCAACTGCTGGCCTTTGCGGGTGGTTGGCCCGGCGCGCTGCTGGGCCAGGCGCTGTTCCGCCACAAGCACCGCAAAGCCGAATTCCAGTGGGTGTTCTGGCTGTGCGTGCTGGCCAACGTAGCCTCGATCGCGGTGATGCTGCGCGAGTTCTCGCGGTAACCGTTGGAATGGGTGGATCCACGCCATGCGTGGACGTGCCGACCAGGGTCGGCATCTACCGAAGCACTTCGCGCTCCAATACTCCATCACGCAACCGGTACTGCGCATCGACCACGCCGTCGGGCAGCTCGTCGTGGGTGATCATCAGCAGGCTGCGCCCGTCCAGAAGCCCGGAAAGATCCTGCAGCAGCGCGCGCGCGGTATCCACGTCGAGGCCTTCGGTCGGTTCGTCCAGCAGCAGGATCGGCGCAGTTCGCAACAGCGCGCGCGCCAGCGCCAGCCGTCGCGCCTGGCCTGCCGACATCGTTGCGCCGTTCTCGCCGACCCAGGCCTGCAGGCCACCGTTGCGCTCGGCCCAGTCACCCAGGCGCACGCGACGCAGCACCGACCACAACGCGGCATCGCTGGCGTCGGGATCACCCAGCCGCAGGTTCTCGGCCACCGTGCCGGCAAACACCGGTGCGTTCTGCGGCAGCCAGGCGAGCTGGCGGTGCCACTCGGCCTGGGCGACGTCGCGCAGGTCACGGCCACCATAGGTGATTCGCCCCTGTTGCGGATCCCATAGCCGCAGCAGCAGGCTCGACAGCGTGGTCTTGCCACTGCCACTGTCGCCGCGAATCGCGATGCGTTCGCCCGGCGCCAAGGTCAGCTGCAGGCCGGACAACACCGGCCGTGCTGCACCCGGCCACTGGAAATGCACGTCATCCCAATGCACGCGCGCCGCCTGCGGCACCGGCTGCGGCGCCTGCGGATCCTGCACTGTCGGCGGTTGTTCGACGATGGCCTGCAGGCGATCGGCAGCAATGCGCCCGGACTGCAGCGACTGCCAGGCCAGGCCCATGCCGGCCCACAGTTCGATCAGCGCCACGGTCAGGAACACGAGGCCTGCGGCCATTTCCGGCGCGATGCGCTGCTGTTCGGCCGCATGCAGGGCCAACGCCAGCATCGCCACCAGCCCCAGCCCGGCGACCAGGCCGTGCAGGGTCGAGGCCGCGATCAGACGCCAGCGCCGACGACGATCCCGCGAGGCCAGCTGCTTGGCGGCCACGCGCACCTTCAGCTGCCAGGCCGCATCGGCATGCAGCGCGGCCAGATCACCGGCCCCTTCCAGCCCTTCGAACGCGGCGGTGCGCAATGCGGCGCGGTGCGCGGCACGGTCCGCCTCTTCATCGTCGTGGCCACGCACGCCCAGCCACGGCACACCGAAGGCGATCAGCAGTGCCAGCACCGCCAGCAGCATCGCTGCCGCCGGCAGGATCAACGCCGCCGATACAACTGCAACCAGCGACAGCGCGCCCAGCGCCACCAGCGGCCCGATCGCACGCACCAGCAGCCCATCCACTTCGCCGATGTCCCCCAGCAACCTCGCCAGCAGCTCGCCGGTACGCGTGGCCCCCAACCGTGCCGGGGCAAGTGGCAGTGCGCGGCGGAAGAACCACACGCGCAGGTCACGGGCAATGCGCAGCGTGGCATCGTGGCCAACCAGCTTTTCGAAGTAGCGCGACACGATGCGCGCCATGGTCAGGCCGCGGATTCCGGCCGACGGTGAGAAGAAATTGAAGCCCTGGCCGAGGCCGGCTGCACCTGCCAGCGCGGCTGCGGTGAGGAAGCCACCCGACAGGCCGAGCAACGCGGTGCCTGCCAGCATGGTGGTCCACAACAACAGCACGGTCAGCAACAGGCGCGGGCGATGGCGCAGGAACACCGCGCGCAACGAATCGGGCGAACGGCTCATGCGCGCACCGCCTGTGCCGGCTCGACCAGGCGGCCTTCCGGCAACAGCAGGCAACGGTCAGCCCACGCGATCACCGCCGGGCTGTGGGTGGCGACCACCACGCTGCGCCCGCGTGCATACGCGGCCAGGCTGCGCAGCAGGGCCGCTTCGGTATCGGCATCGAGGAATGCGGTGGGCTCGTCCAGCAGCAGCACCTGCGGGTCGCGCAGCAGCAGGCGGGCCAGGCCGATGCGGCGGGCTTCGCCACCGGACAGGCCGAAGCCGCGCTCGCCGATCACGGTATCCAGCCCCTGCGGCAGGCGCTGCGCGAACTGCAGCACCTGCGAGGCCTCGGCCACCGCGCGCAGCCGTGCATCGCTGGCACCGGGATCGGCCAGGCGCAGATTCTCGGCGATGCTGCCATGGAACAGGTACGGTCGCTGGCTGGCATAGGCCACCTGCACGCCGGGCCGCAGCTGCAGCTTGCCGGCACGCGGTGGCAACCAGCCGGCCAGCGCCTCCAGCAGCGTGCTTTTGCCGGAGCCGCTGGGACCGACCAGGGCCAGGCGCTGGCCCGGCTCCAGCAGCAGGTCCAGATCCTGCAGCACATCCTGCGGCGCACCCAACGGGCGCAGCACCAGCCCTTGTGCCTGCAGTGGTGGCAAGGCGGCCTCGGCCGGCTCAACTGCCAGCGGTGCAACCTCGTTTTCGATCAGGCCCTGCTCGTCCGGCAGCGACTGCAGCAGGCGCTCCACTTCGGCGGCGGCAGCCAGTGCATTGGCACGATCGTGGTAGTGCGCGGCCAGCCGTCGCAGCGGCGCATAGAACTCCGGCGCCAGCAGCAGGCAGAACAGGCCCGCGCCCAGTGTCGGCACCGCTGCATGCAGCGACATCATGCCCAGATAGCTCAGGCCCAGGTACAGCGCCACCATCGCCACGCTCACCGAGGCGAAGAATTCCAGCACCGTGGACGACAGGAACGCGATGCGCAGCACCTTCAGCGTGCGCACGCGCACGCCTTCGGCGGCAGCCTCGATGCCCTCCAGCTCGGCGTCACCGCGGCCATACAGGCGCAGCAGGCCCAGGCCCTTGATCCGGTCGGCGAAATGACCGCTCATGCGCGCCAGCTCACCCAGCTGCGCGCGGCCGGCGGCTTCAGCGCCCCAGCCCACCAGCATCATGAAGAACGGCACCAGCGGCGCGGTGAACAGCAGGATCAGTGCCACCACCCAGTCGACCCAGGCCACGGCGGCCAGGATCAGCAGCGGCACCACCACCACTTCGGTGCGTACCGGCAGGAAGCCACTGTAATAGCTGTCGATCGCATCACCGTGGTGCAGCATCAGTTCGCCCAGTTCACCGGTGCGGCGCTGCCGCAGCCACAGCGGGCCATGGCCCAGCAGGCGCGCGAACACGCGTTCGCGCAGTGCCAGGCGGGCGGCATCGGCCACGTCACCGGCAGCGGCCTGGGTGGCGCTGCCCAGCAAGGTGCGCAGCACCAGGATCACGGCCAGCCCACCCAGCACCGGCAGCCCCGAGGCCAGCGGTGCGCGCTCCACCAGTACCTGCTGCACCAGCCAGGCGATGGCGGCGGCCTGGCCGATCAACAGCGCGCCGGACAGGCTGATGCACAGGGCTGCCAGACGCTGGCGGCCCCGGGCGGAGCGTGCCAGATCGGCCAGCCAGGCCGTGCGGACACGCCGCTGGCGGGTGGTTTCAGCTTCCGGGGACAGGCCGTCGGGGGTCGTTTCGGCAGCGCTCAAGGGGTCTTCACGGGCAACGGGGGAGACACGGCATTGTAGGCGCAGGCAATAGCCGGCCTCTGCGGCCAGCGGTCGCAGTCTTCATCAGGTTGGCATACGATCAACCGGGGCACCTGTTCATACATTGATCTGGATCAAGGCTGTTTGAAGTAGTCGGTCACATCATTCACGTCGTAGACCACCCTTCCCGCCACCTGCAACGGCACTATCCACGAGGTAGCCAGGCCATGATTGATCAGACAGTCGTAGAACTGTCGCGGCTGCAATTCGCGCTGACCGCGATGTACCACTTCCTATTCGTACCGCTCACCCTCGGCCTGTCCTTCATGGTGGCCATCATGGAGAGCGTGTACGTGATGACCGGCAAGGAGATCTGGCGCAGGATGACCCTGTTCTGGGGCGTCCTGTTCGGCATCAACTTCGCCATGGGCGTTGCCACCGGCATCGTGATGGAATTCCAGTTCGGCATGAACTGGTCCTACTACAGCCACTACGTGGGTGACATCTTCGGTGCGCCGCTGGCCATCGAAGGCCTGATGGCCTTCTTCCTGGAAGCCACCTTCGTCGGCCTGTTCTTCTTCGGCTGGAACCGCCTGACCAAGGTCAAGCACCTGATGGTGACCTGGCTGATGGCGCTGGGCACCAACCTGTCGGCCATCTGGATCCTGATCGCCAACGGCTGGATGCAGAACCCGACCGGTGCGGTGTTCAACCCGGAAACCATGCGCATGGAAGTCGTCGACTTCATGGCCGTGGTGTTCAACCCGGTGGCGCAGGCCAAGTTCGTGCACACCGTCAGCGCCGGCTACGTGACCGGCGCGGTGTTCGTGATGGCGATCAGCGCCCTGTTCCTGCTGCGCAACAAGCACAAGGACCTGGCCCGCCGTTCGTTCGCGGTGGCCGCGGCGTTCGGCCTGCTGTCCTCGCTGTCGGTGGTGGTGCTGGGTGACGAGAGCGGTTACGCCGCCAGCGAGCACCAGAAGATGAAGCTGGCCGCGATTGAAGCGATGTGGGAGACCGAGCGTGCGCCGGCCGACTTCACCGCCTTCGGCATCCCGAACCAGGAAACCCACCAGAACGACTACGCGGTGAAGATCCCGTACCTGATGGGCCTGATCGCCACCCGCTCGTTGAACCAGCCGATTCCGGGCATCCTGGAACTGGTCGAGCGCGCCGAACACCGCGTGCGCGGCGGCCAGCTGGCCTACGGTGCGCTGGAGCGCCTGCGTGCGAACAAGAACGACGTCGAGGCACGCGAAATGTTCGACCGCCATTGGCAGGACCTGGGCCACGGCCTGCTGCTCAAGCGCTACCGCGATGACATCCTCAACGCCACCCCGCAGGAAATCTCGCAGGCGGCGATGGACACCGTGCCGCGCGTGATGCCGCTGTTCTGGACCTTCCGCGTGATGGCCGGCCTGGGCTTCTACCTGATCGCCTTCTTCGCACTGGCCTTCTACTACTCCTGCCGCAACAACTTCCAGGACAAGCGCTGGTTCCTCAAGCTGGCCCTGTGGACGCTGCCGGCACCGTGGATCGCGATCGAATGTGGCTGGTTCGTGGCCGAGTACGGTCGCCAGCCGTGGGCGGTCGATGGCGTGCTGCCGACCTTCTATGCGGCATCGGGCCTGGCCCTGCATGAAATCGTGCTGACCCTGGCCGGCTTCACCGCGATCTACACCGCGCTGATCGTGGTCGAGATCAAGCTGATGCTCAAGGCGATCCGCAAGGGCCCGGACGAGGTGCTGCCGTCGCTGCAGTCGCCCCAGCCGCATGCTTCCCACAATGCCTCGGCGCCGGCCGCCGGCCAGGCCTGAGGCAGGAGAACCAAGATGGATTTCATTCTTCTGGACTACACCACGCTGCGCGTGATCTGGTGGCTGCTGCTCGGCATCCTGCTGATCGGCTTCGCCGTGATGGATGGTTTCGACCTCGGCGTAGGCACCCTGCTGCCCTTCGTCGCCCGCAACGATGCCGAGCGCCGGCTGGTGATCAACACCATCGGCCCGGTCTGGGAAGGCAACCAGGTATGGCTGGTGCTCGGTGGCGGTGCGATCTTCGCCGCCTGGCCGCCGCTGTATGCGGTCAGCTTCTCCGGGTTCTACCTGGCGATGTTCGTGATCCTGTTCGCCCTGATCCTGCGCCCGGTCGGCTTCAAGTTCCGCAGCAAGATGCCCAGCGAGCGCTGGCGCAACACCTGGGACTGGGCGCTGTTCATCGGTGGCTTCATCCCGGCGCTGATCATGGGCGTGGCGGTGGGCAACGTGGTGCTGGGCGTGCCGTTCCACTTCGATGACAGCATGCGCATCTTCTACACCGGCTCGTTCTTCGGCCTGCTGATGCCCTTTGCGCTGCTGGCCGGCCTGCTCAGCGTGTCGATGCTGGTCGCCCACGGTGCCGCCATGCTGGTGATCAAGACCGACGGCCCGGTGGCCGAGCGTGCGGCCCGCTTCGGCAGCATCGCGGCGATCATCGCCTTCGTGCTGTTCGCCGTCGGTGGCGCCTGGGTGGCATTTGGCCTGCCGGGTTACCAGATCACCTCGCAGGTGGTCACCGATGGCGCCACCAATCCGCTGCTGAAGGCGGCCGAACTCGGTGCCGCCGGTGGCTGGATGCGCAACTACAGCACGATGCCGGCCACGATCCTGGCCCCGCTGCTGGGCCTGGCCGGCCTGCTGGCCAGTGCGGTGCTGCTGCGGGCCCGTCGCGGTGGCCTGGCCTTCATCGCCTCCGGTGCGGCCATCGCCGGCATCATCCTGACCGTCGGCTTCGCCATCTTCCCGTTCCTGCTGCCGTCCTCGAGCCAGCCCACTTCCAGCCTGACCGTGTGGGATGCCTCGTCCAGCCACCTGACCCTGTGGATCATGCTGCTGGCCACGGCGGTGTTCCTGCCGATCATCCTCGCCTACACCACCTGGGTGTATCGCGTGCTGAAGGGCAAGACCACCACCGATGAGATGGGCAACAACCCGAACGCATATTGATTGCTTGCACGTGTGCCGACCAACGGTCGGCACCTACCCGGAATGAAGGAGACTGATCATGTGGTATTTCGCCTGGATTCTCGGTGCCGGCCTCGCCTCGACGGTGGCCATCCTCAACGGCATGTGGTTCGAGGCCCGCGAGCAGAACCGCATCGAGAAAGAAAATCGTCGCTGAGCCGTAAAAAAACCTTGCCGCCTTGGCCTTCACACGGTATCTTAGGCGGCTCCTTCGGGGTGTAGCTCAGTCTGGTAGAGCGCTACGTTCGGGACGTAGAGGTCGCAGGTTCGAATCCTGTCTCCCCGACCACTCACGTGGTCGCATTGAAGCCTGGTGAAGTCGTCCAGGCTTTTTTGTTCCCTGAAGTGGCACTGCTTCGGCAGTGTGAAGAAACGGCATTTACCCCTTGCCGCCATCGGGGTAAATCGCTAGAATAGGCGGCTCCCTTCGGGGTGTAGCTCAGTCTGGTAGAGCGCTACGTTCGGGACGTAGAGGTCGCAGGTTCGAATCCTGTCTCCCCGACCACTTCGGTGGTCACCAAGAAGCCTGGAAGACATCACTGTCCTCCGGGTTTTTTTGTATCAGGCGCCTGGCCGCCCGCATGACGGGACCTTGCTGGAACGCACACGTACAATGGCCGCGCTGCCGGCCCACCTGCAGCCCCTCCCCCACCTGCCGCTTCGGCGTAGACCGATGCCGGCGCTGCATGCCATTGCCTCGGCGTGCGACACCTGCAAGGACCACCGATGAGTTCCTCCACTTCCGATTCGCCGTCGCTGCTGCACGGGCGCGTGCTGGCTTTCGCCGCCATCCTGCTGGCAGCGATCAACCTGCGCACCGCGGTCACCTCGATCACGCCGCTGCTCGACGTGCTCGGCCAGCAGTTCGGCTTCGGCACCACCATGACCGGTGTGCTGGGCATGCTGCCGACCGCCTCGTTCGCGCTGTTCGGCGTGGCGACGCCGGCACTGGCGCGGCGCCTGGGCCTGGAGCGCACCACGCTGCTGGCGATGGTGATGGCAATGGCCGGCCTGCTGCTGCGCTCCAGCGCCGGCAATGTCGGCACGCTGCTGCTGGGTTCGGTGGTGGCGCTGGCCGGCATGGGCATCGGCAACGTGGTGGTACCGCCGCTGGTGAAGCGTTACTTCGCCAACAAGGTCGGCACCATGAGCACGCTGTACATCAGCGTGCTGCAGCTGGGCACGATGCTGCCGGCGCTGCTGGCGGTGCCGGTGGCCAATGCCGCGGGCTGGCGCGTATCACTGGGCATGTGGGCGCTGCTGGCGCTGGCCGCCGCGCTGCCGTGGCTTGTGCTGGCCAGGCGCGCGCCGAAGCCGCAGGCCGACGCCACCGACCCCGCCGCACAGCCGCATGGCAAGGTCTGGCGCACGTCGCTGGGCTGGAGCATGACGCTGATGTTCGGCATGACCTCGCTGATGACCTATTCAATGTTCACCTGGCTGCCGCGCATCGTGGTCGAGGCCGGTGGCACGCCCGCCTTCGGTGGCGTGATGGTGGCGGTGTTTTCGGCGCTGGGCCTGCTGCCGTCGCTGGTCATTCCGTCGATGGCGGTGCGCATGCAGAACCCGTTCCCGCTGGTGCTGATCGGCTTCTTCTCGTTCGTGATCGCCTTCAGCGGCCTGCTGCTGGCACCGATGAAGGCGCCACTGCTGTGGGCCTGCCTGCTCGGCGTCGGCCCATCCACCTTCCCGCTGGCGCTGACCCTGATCAACCTGCGTACCCGCACCCCGACCGGCTCGGCGGCCCTGTCCGGCTTCATGCAGGGCGTGGGCTACAGCTTCAGCTGCCTGGGCCCGTTCCTGGTCGGCTGGCTGCACACCGTCAGCAACGGCTGGACCCTCCCGTTCAGCTTCCTGTTCGGCTGCGCCACCCTGATGCTGTGCGCTTCGTGGGTGGCCTGCAAGCCGCGCAAGCTGGAAGATCTCTGGTGATCATCCGGGGCGGCCTGCCGGCCCCGACCATCGCCGATCAGTCTTCACGCGCATTTTGACGCCGGGCTGACAATTCCGGGCGGATAGTGCCCACGAATGCCCATCCTTGCCGCGTGCCGGCATCGGGCATGGGGGCGGCCGCGCCGCCCAGGCCACCACTCGGTGTGCGGGGGACTCTCGTTTCAGACAAGACATTGCAGGTTGCTGTCCCGGTTCCGCCCATCCCTGCTGGATGGGAGTTCGCGAGGGGAGTGACGCAGGCCACGGCCATCCCAAAATCTGGCATGTGATGTGCGTCACATTTTTCAGGTTGTCTGGTTCGGAAGCCAAGGGGGTCCCCAATGGTTGTCCACCGCCGGCTGGCGCTCTGCGTCGGCCTTGCCTGTACTGCCCTGGCCTGGGCCAGCAGCGCTGCCCCGCCCGATCGCGAGGGGGCCCTGGCCGAGATCGGCCGCTTCCGCGACCAGGCCCGTTGGCTGGATGCGCTCGGCGCGATCGAGCGCGCCAGCCAGCAGCAGCCCAACGACGACCTGCTGTTCAAGCTGCGCGTCCTGACCCTGGGCGACATCGGCAATGCCTGGCGCGCCTGGGAGCTGTACCAGCAGCGCCCGCAACTGTTCGACGCTGCACAGAAGCAACGCATTGAAGGCGACTACCTGGCCAAGCTGGTGGTCTGGAGCCTGGCCTACAGCAGCAGCGAGGACAGCCGCCTGGAGGAGGCCGAATCGACCCTGGCCCGCATGCAGCGCTACCTCGGCGGCGAAGGCACGCCGCCCGCGCAGGCACCACTGCGGATCCGCATGGACCGCCTGATCCTGCTCAACCGGCTGGGCCGCCATGCACAGGTCCGCGCGGAAGCCCGGGCACTGCAGGGCGAAGGCCACACCCTGCCCGACTACGTGCTGCCCGCAGTGGGCGATTCGTTGATGGGTTCCCTGCACCCGGAAGAAGCCATTCCGGTGCTGCAGGCCGCGGTGGCCGGCGACCCGACACGCGACGCCTCGCATTCGGAACTGGCCTACGCCTACCTGGAAAGCGAGCAGCAGGAAAAGGCGATCGACCTGCTGCAGGCATGGCGCGACAAGGAGCCGGCGTGGCGCTGGAGCAACGGCAAATCGCCGTACGCGAACTGGTCCCGCTACGAGGCCGACCTCAACCTGGCAATGGTGCGCGCCTACAGCGGCGACCTCCCGACCGCGCAACGCGATCTGGAATCTATGGTCGACATCGCACCGGGCAACGGTGGGCTGCAGAGTGCGCTGGGCAGCGTCTACATGATGCGCGGCTGGCCACGCAGGGCACTACAGCGCCAGCAGATGGCACACGCACTGGACCCGCGCGACATCGAACCACGGCTGGGCATGCAGGAAGCCCATGTCGCCCTGCAGCGCGACGACCTCGCGCGCCCGCTGCACGACGACCTGGTCGCACGCTACCCCACCCAGCCCGCCGTGGAACGCATGGACCAGGCCTGGCGCGCACATCGCGGCTGGCAGCTGAAGGCATGGACCGACATCGGACGCAGTTCCGGTGGTGGTGGCAGCTCGCCATTGGGCAACGACGACCGCCGCTATGGCATGGAGGTCCAGACACCCATACTTGACGATCGCTGGCGGCTGTTCGCCTTCGCCGACCGGCGCTCGGTTGATTTCCAGGACCAGCGCATCGATCCACTGTGGCTTGGCGCAGGCGTACGCTACCGCTTCGGTCGGCTGGATGCGGAAGCCGCGGTGCTTCGCGCCAACGACCACATCGGCGATACCGGCCTGCGCGCCGGCGCCGGCTGGCAGGTCAATGATTACTGGCACGCAGGCCTGGTGGCCGCACGCCATGATCCGGATGCTTCGATGCAGGCGCGCGTGGCCGGCATCACCGCCAACAGCGTCAGTGCCCAGGTGGACTACCGGCGCAGCGAACGCACGCACTGGATGTTCGGCGCCAGCCGCTTCCGCTACGACGACGGCAACCATCGCGAACTGTTCAGCACCCGCCTCGAACAGCGCCTGCTGACCCGCCCACGGTGGCTGATCGATGGTTTGGCCAACGCTTATACCAGCCGTGGCAGCCGCGACGATGCCCCCTACTTCAACCCGAAGCGCGATCGCATGATCGAGATCGGCCTGCGCATCGACCAGCAGCTGTGGCGCCACTACGAACGCCACTTCCGGCACCGGCTGACGGTCTCGCTGGGTGACTACTGGCAGGACGGCTTCGGCAGCGCGCTGGTCCCTTCGGTGTCCTACATGCACGAATGGCAGCTGGGCCAGGGCCGCGTGTTCGAGTACGGCATGCGCTGGTCGCGGCCGGTCTACGACGGCCACCGCGAGCGTCATCTCGGCTTCGAAGCCGCACTGCGCTGGGGAGAGTGACATGGCCCGCATCCTGCGACTGATCGTGCTCCTGCTGCTGGCCATCACGCCATCGGCGTTCGCGCAGCAGCCCGTGCATCTCGATGCCAACGACAACGGCCTGCTGATCCTCAGCTACCACGACATCCGCGATAAGGTCGCGGCCAAGGGAGATGCTGATACCTATGCGGTGAGCACGCAGAACTTCGCCGCCCATCTGGACTGGTTGGGGGCACATGGTTACCACCCGGTGTCGCTGTCGCAGGTGATCGATGCGTCCCAGGGGCGCGCCACGCTGCCACCGAAACCGGTGCTGCTGACCTTCGACGATGGCCTGCGCAGCGTTTACGACAAAGCCTTCCCGTTGCTGCAGGCCTACCGCTACCCGGCGCTGGTGGCGGTGATCACCGACTACGTGGACATGGCGCCTGGCCGCAGCATCGACTACGGCTACCGCCGGTTCGGCCGCGATGACTTCGTCACCTGGGCGCAGTTGAAGCAGATGCGTGACAGCGGCCTGGTCGAAGTGGCCAGCCATACCGACGACCTGCACCACGGGGTACTTGCCAACCCGCAGGGAAACTCCACGCCCGCCGTGGTCACCCGCGTCTACAGCCCGGCCACGCACAGCTACGAGAGCGAGGCGCAATACGAACAGCGCCTGCATGCCGATCTCTCGCGCAGCGCGCAGCGCATCGAGCAACACCTGGGCGTGCGCCCGCGCGCGATCATCTGGCCCTACGCGGCCTACAACCGGATGAGCAACGACATCGCCGAACAGCTGGGCATGCCGGTCTCGTTCGACCTGGAGGGCCGCAGCACCCCGGTGGCCAGCGACCTGCATGGCCTGGCGCGCTTCCTGGTCAGCGACAACCCGACGGTGGAAGGGCTGGCCTACGAGCTGCGCCGCGATGCCGCGCTCGATGGCATCCGTGCCCTGCAGATCGACCTGGATGATGTGTACGACCCCGACCCCGCGCAGCAGGCGCGCAATCTGGATGCGCTGATCGAGCGGGTCAAGCGCATCGCACCGACCCACGTCTACCTGCAGGCATTCGCCGATCCGGACGGCAACAACACCGCCGACGCGCTGTACTTCCCCAACCGCCACATGCCGATGCGCGCGGACCTGTTCAGCCGCGTGGCGTGGCAGCTGAAATCCCGGGCCGGCGTAAAGGTCTACGCATGGCTGCCGGTGCTCGGGTTCGAACTGCCCGATCCGGTGCAGCGGAAGGCATTGGCGATCCGCAACGGCGATCCTGATGGCATGTACCGGCTGGACTTCACCAACCCGACGGCGCGCAGGATCATGCTCGACATCTACGAGGACCTGGCGATCAATTCCTACTTCGAAGGCCTGCTCTTCCATGATGATGGCTACCTGCGCGACACGGAACTGCCGGCGCTGGCGGCCGGCGACGATGGCAGCGCACGCACCCGGGCGCTGATCGACTTCACCCTGGCCCTGCGCGACAGCGCGCAGCGCTGGCGGCCGAAGCTGGCCACCGTACGCAACCTGTACGCCGAGCCGGTGCTGCGTCCGCAGAGCGAGGCCTGGTTCGCGCAGCGGCTGGACATGTTCAACAGGGCCTACGACCAGACCGCGCTGATGGCGATGCCGTGGATGGAAGGCAGCAAGCATCCGGAACGCTGGCTCGACCAGCTGCTGGCCGCGGCGCGTGCACATGACCCACAGCTGCAGCACACCCTGTTCGAACTGCAGACCGTCGATTGGCGCAGCCGCCAGCCGATTCCCGCCGAACGCCTGCGCGCGCAGATCCGCCAGCTGCAGGCGCAGGGCGTGCACCACTTCGCCTGGTACCCGGACGATTTCATCGCCGACCAGCCTTCCACCCGCGATGCCCGCGCGGCGATGTCCGCCGGCACCTTCCCGTACCCGGAGAAGTGACATGGACATGCATCCGCTGCTGCAGGTCCTGTTCCAGTTCGCCTTCTACTATCCGATGGTGATGGCGTTCTTCTGGATGTCGGGCGGCCTGTATTACTACTTCCGGCGCGAACGCCATTCGCGCCCGCGCAACGACCCGCCGTTGATGGTCGATCCACCGTTCGCGAGCCTGCTGGTACCCTGCCACAACGAAGCAGAAAACCTGGACGATACGCTCACTGCGGCGCTGGCCCAGCGCTACCCCGCCGACTACGAAGTGATCGCCATCGACGACGGCAGCAGCGACGACACCGGCGCACGGCTGGACGCCCTGGCAGCAAAGCACCCACGACTGCGCGTGCTGCACCTGGACCGCAACCTGGGCAAGGCCAACGCCCTGCGCATGGGCGCGCTGGCCGCACGCTCGGAATACCTGGTGTGCATCGATGGCGACGCAATGCTGGAAGAACATGCGCTGCACTGGATGGTCTGGCATCTTGTCAGTGGCAACCGGGTCGGTGCGGTCACCGGCAACCCGCGCATCCGCAACCGCTCCACCCTGCTCGGACGCCTGCAGGTAGCCGAGTTCTCCTCGATCATCGGCATGATCAAGCGCGCGCAGCGCGTGTACGGGCGCATCTTCACCATTTCCGGGGTGATCGCCGGCTTCCGCCGCACCGCACTGCACCAGGTCGGCTGGTGGTCCGATGACATGGTGACCGAGGATATCGACATCAGCTGGCGCCTGCAGCGCGCGCACTGGGACATCCGTTACGAGCCCAACGCGCTGTGCTTCATCCTGATGCCGGAAACGCTCAAGGGGCTGTGGCGGCAGCGACTGCGCTGGGCCCAGGGCGGCGTGGAGGTGATGCTGCGCCACGCGCGTTCGCTGCTGCACTGGAAGGAACGCCGCATGTGGGGCGTCCTGCTGGAGTACGTGCTGAGCGTGGCCTGGGCCTACACCATGCTGTTCATCGTGGTGTTGTGGGTGCTGGGCAAGTTCATCGAAATGCCGCCACAGCTGCATATCGCCAGCCTGCTGCCACAGTGGCATGGCGTGATCCTGGCGCTGGTCTGCCTGCTGCAGTTCGCCAGCAGCCTGATCATCGACCGGCGTTACGAAACACAGATTGGACGCAACTACTTCTGGGTCATCTGGTACCCGATGGCGTACTGGTTGATCAGCCTTTCCACCACCCTGGTGGCGCTGCCGAAAACCCTGCTGCGCCGTCGCAGCAAGCGCGCCACCTGGACCAGTCCCGATCGGGGGATCCGATGAACGCACCACGTCCGTCCAACCGCTTCGACTCGCGGATGATCCGCAAGCCGCATCGCCAACCGCGCTTCCAGCGCACTGCCTGGGGCTTTGTCACCCTGGCGTTCTGGGGCTTCTATTTCTACCTTTGGGCGCCCCTGGTCACCTTGTTCTCGTGGCTGGTGGGCGGGCAGCTGGCCTGGCAGCAGCTGTACGAACGGCAAAGCCAGTTCGACCCCTATGTGCTGGTGGCGCTGCCATTGATGCTGCTGTGTGCCAGCGTTCTGCTGATCGGTTGGGCCGAGTACAACCGCGCGCGCTTCCGCGGCCACGACCGGCGCCTGCCGCGGCCGCTGGCCAGCCTCAACGAAGTGGCCGCCGACCTGGGTGCCAGCACCGGGCTGGCCGAGCGCCTGAAGGGCTGCAAGGCCGCCACGCTGCACATGGATGAACATGCGCGGCCGATCGGCATCCGCCGCGAGGTGGTGTAGGCCGATTGACTGGTGGGTGCCGACCTTGGTCGGCACTTGGGTCTGCCGCCAAGAGCATCCACGCATGGCGTGGATCTACTTGCGCGTCTGCCCTTCGCCGCGCACCACGAAACGCTCGACGGTGAGCGCTTCCAGGCCCATCGGGCCGTAGGCGTGCAGGCGCGTGGTGGAAATGCCGATCTCGCTGCCCAGGCCCAGCTGGCCACCATCGGAGAAGCGCGAGGAGGCATTGACCATCACCACCGCCGAGCGCAGTGCCTTGATGAAGCGCTCGGCATGGCCGGCGTCTTCAGTGGCGATCACTTCGGTGTGATCAGAGGTGTACGCGCGGATATGCGCGATGGCCGCATCAAGATCATCAACCACGCGCACCGCCAGTACCAGATCGAGGAACTCGGCGGCATAGTCCTCTTCGGTGGCCACCGTGCTGCCCGGCAGCAACGGCTGCGCCTGCGCATCGGCGCGCAGCTGCACGCCGCGCTCGCCCAGCGCCTGCGCCACGCGCGGCAGGAACGCTTCGGCCAGGTCGCGGTGCACCAGCAGCGTCTCCAGTGAATTGCAGGCCGCAGGACGGCTGCACTTGCCATCCACCAGCAGGTCGATGGCCTTGCCCAGGTCGGCACTGGCATCCACGAACAGGTGGCAGACGCCCTTGTAATGCTTGATGACCGGCACGCGCGCGTGTTCGGCCACGAAACGGATCAGGCCTTCGCCACCGCGCGGAATGGCAAGGTCGATCAGCTCATGCAGCTGCAGCAGTTCCAGCATGGCTTCTCGGCGCAGGTCGGTCAGCACGGTCACCGCCGCCGGCGGTACGCCATTGGCCTGCAAGGCACCGGCCAGGGCCTGGGCGATGGCGGTGTTGGAGTGGATCGCTTCGGAACCACCGCGCAGGATCACGCCATTGCCGGCCTTCAGGCACAGTGCGGCCGCTTCGGCGGTCACGTTCGGGCGCGCCTCGTAGATCATCGCGATCACCCCCAGCGGAACGCGTACCTTCTGCACGCGGATGCCGTTCGGACGCACATCGTCGCGGGTGACCTGGCCGACCGGATCGGGCAGCGCGGCGACCTCACGCACGGCCTCGGCCATCGCGAACAGGCGAGCCGGGTCCAGCGCCAGGCGGTCGAGCATGGCGCTGCCAATGCCCTTGTCGCGCGCGGCGGCGAGGTCACGTGCATTACCGGCCAGGATCAGCCCGGCATTCACTTCCAACGCCTGTGCCATCGCCAGCAGCAGCGAGCGGCGGGCCGCACTGTCGAGGCCGGCAACGATCTGGGCCGCGTCACGGCAGGCACGCGCCTGCGCTTCGATGTCGCTCATCGGGGAGTCCTTCATACCGGTCATGGCAGCACCAGGTCGTCGCGATGGACGACGCTGCCGCCGTAGTTGTAGCCGAGCACGGCCTGGATGTCGCGGGAATGATGGCCGGCGATCCGGCGCACGTCATCGGCCGCGTACTGGCTGACGCCGCGGGCGACACATACACGCCCCTGCGGCGCGTTCCAGCACACCTGCACCATGTCACCACGGCGGAACGTTCCCTCCACAGCGGTGATGCCACCGGGCAGCAGCGAGGCACCCTTCTCGCGCATCGCCTGTGCCGCACCGGCATCGATGACGATCACGCCCTCGGCCAGCGGCGCGTGCCGCAGCCAGTGCTTGCGGGCCGCCTCGCGGCTGCGTGCGGCATGGATGCGGGTGCCGAACAGGCGGTCCTGTGCCAGCGCGCGCACCACGTCGCTGCTGCGGCCGTTGAACAGGTAGGTCTCGATGCCGAGGCGGCCGGCCTTCGCCGCCGCCTCCAGCTTGGTACGCATGCCTCCAGTGCCGGCACGAGAACCGGCGCCTCCGGCCATCGCCAGCACGTCGTCACTCAGTTCGGGCACGTCGTGCATTGGCTGTGCGCCGGCCACGGCGCGTGGGTCGGCACTGTACAGGCCGTCGATGTCGGTGGCGATGAACAGCGCATCGGCATCGACCAGCGCCGCCACGGTGGCGGCCAGGTTGTCGTTGTCGCCGAGCTTGAGCTCGTCCACCGACACGGTGTCATTCTCATTGACCACCGGCAACGCGCCCAGCCGCAGCAGTTCGCTCAGCGTGGCACGCGCATTGAGGTAGCGGCGGCGGTTGCGCAGGTCGTCGTGGGTCAGCAGCACCTGCGCCACCGGGCGTTCGAAGAAGCGCTGCCAGAGGCCGATCAGCTGCGCCTGGCCGAGTGCGGCAAGGGCCTGCCGCGCCGCCATCGCCGCACCGGGCTCATCGGCCCGCGGCAGAATCGCTCGCCCCGCCGCAACCGCGCCGGAGGAAACGATCACCACCTCGCGCCCCGCCAGAACGTTGGCGGACACAAACTGGGCCAGGCCCAGCGCGTGGCGTGGCGACAGGCCGCCGCCATCGGCGGCCAGCAGGCTGCTGCCGACCTTCAGCACCGCACGCCGCCATGGCGGCAGCGCCTGTTCCGGGAACGGCGAGGCGACGTTGGCGGCATGCAGGCTCATCGGTCAGGGTCTCAGCGGGTATTCCATTCGTGCACGGTCAGGTCGGAGGCCTGCATCGTCACCAGCGGATCGGTGGCGACGATGGCCTGCGCCTGTTCCAGGTTCTCGACATTGCACAGCACATAGGCACCACCGCTGCCGTCGGCGAAACCACCAGTCAGCTGCAGCTTGCCCTGTGCCTGCAACGCATCGAGAAAATCGCGGTGCGGTTGCACGGCCGCGGCGTTGAAATCGGGCCGGCGCATGGCCAGCACCAGGTACACGGTGGCCGCCATCAGGACAGCGCCTGCCAGCGCGCACGCAGTTCATCCAGGCGCAGGTCGGCGGCCGAACCCGGCGACACGCGCGCACTCAGGCTGCCTTCCGGCGTGCGTCCCTGCCCTGCACTGTCGGCGCCGGCCGCGGCCGCCTTGTAGGCCTCGCGGAACGGCACGCCGGCCACGGCCGCTTCCACGGCGACGTCGGTGGCGTACATGCCCGAGTCGATCGCCGCACGCAGCCGGTCGTCGCGCCATTCCAGGTTGGCCAGCAGCGCCGGCAGCAGCTCCAGTGCGGCCAGGCCACGGCCGAAGCCGTGGAAGATGGCGCCCTTGGACGACTGCAGGTCGCGGTGGTAGCCCGAGGGCAGCGACAGCAGCTGCTCGATCTCGGTGCGCGCGGCGGCGACGCTGGCGTGGGTCGCGCGCATCAGTTCGATCACGTCCGGGTTGCGCTTGTTGGGCATGATCGAGCTGCCGGTGGTGTACTGCGCCGGCAATGCCACGAAACCGAATTCGGCGCTGGTGAACAGCGACAGGTCCCAGGCGATGCGGCGCAGGTCCAGCGTGGCGCCACCGAGGGCCTCCAGTGCGGCCAGCTCGAACTTGCCGCGCGACAACTGCGCGTAGATCGGAGAGACCTGCATACGCGCAAAACCGAGCGCGGTCGTGGTGTGCTCGCGGTCCAGCGGCAGGTTCACGCCGTAGCCGGCGGCGGTGCCGAGCGGATTGGCGTCGACCAGTGCGTGGGTATGGCGCGCGCGAATGGCGTTGTCGATGAAGGCCTCGGCCCAACCGGCCCACCACATGCCGGCCGAGGAGACCACGGCACGCTGGATGTGGGTGTAGCCGGGAATCGGCAGGTCCTTCTCGGCCTGTGCGCGGTCCAGCGCGACCTTGGCCACCTCGGCGCTGAGCTGGGCCACGCGCTGCAGCTTTTCCTTCAGCCACAGGCGGGTGGCGACCAGGATCTGGTCGTTGCGGCTGCGGCCGGTGTGGATCTTGCGGCCGGCATCGCCGAGACGCTCGGTCAAGCGTGCTTCGATCGCCGAGTGGCCATCTTCGTACTGCATATCCAGTACGAAGCGGCCTGCGCGGAAGTCCTGCGCCAGCACGTCGAGCTCGCGCAGCAGGCCGGCCAGTTCATCGGCGCTGAGGATGCCGATGTGCTGCAGGCCCTGCGCATGCGCGGCGCTGGCGGCGATGTCATGCAGGAAGAACTCGCGGTCGAGGATCACGTCGTCGCCGGCGAGGAAGGTCTGGATCTGGGCGTCGACAGCGACGCCGGGCTTCTGCCAAAGAAGGTCTGCCATGGGGGCTCCGGAAGGCGTGTTCAGTGCGGGATCGACGTCAGTTCGTCGATGCCCAGCGCGAGGTTGAGGTTCTGCATGGCCTGGGTGGCCGCGCCCTTCAGCAGGTTGTCCAGGGTCGCCACCACGACGACCCGCTTGCCGCCCGGGGCCAGGGTGAAGCCACCGACCTGGGCACCATGGCGGCCGGCGATGCGGCTGACCCACGGTGCTTCATCCACCACCTCGATCAGCGGTTCGCCGGCATAGGCCTGCTGGAAACGCTCGACGATCTGCTCACGGGTCTGCACGCGGTTCAGCCACAGGTTGGCGGTGAGGGTGATGCCACGGAAATGCGGCGCGACGTGCGGCATGAACTCGACCGCCACGCCCAGCTGCACCGACACCTCGCGCTCGTGCACGTGGTTGGTCAGCGCATACGGCATCAGGTTGTCGGCCAGCAGTTCGACGTTGTTCTTGTCCGACGGCGTGGTGCCGGCACCGGAGTAACCGGACACACCGAAGCACTGCGGCGGGCCTGCCAGCAGGTCCAGCAGCGGATGCACCGCCAGCTGCATCGCCGTGGCATAGCAGCCCGGGTTGCTGATGTGCTTCTGGCCGTTGTAGCGACCGCGGGTCAGCTCCGGCAGGCCGTAGTACCAGCTGTTGTCGAAACGGTAGTCGGCCGAGAGGTCGACGATGACGGTGTCCGGCTTCGCGGTCTCAAGCGCGGCCACGAACGGCGCGGCCAGCCCATTGGGCAGAGCCAGGATCACCGCGTCCACGCCCTTGGCGGCCACCGCGTCGGCGTCCAGGTTCTCGTACTGCAGGCCACCCTGGAATTCCGGATGGTGGTCGGACAGGCGCTGCCCGGCGCGCTCGCGCGAAGAGACGAAGGCCAGTTCCAGGCGCGGATGGGCGGCCACCAGCTTGATCAGCTCGGCGCCGGTATGGCCGCGGGCACCGACGATGCCCAGAGTGAAAGTCGAATCGTTCATGCGTGACTGTCCAGGCGGTACTGCAGGTGGCGCTTCACGCCCTGCCATTCCGCATCGATGATGGAGAAGATGACGGTGTCGCGCGGCGTGCCGTCGGCGTGCCGCTTGTGGTTGCGCAGCACGCCATCCTGCTTGGCGCCGAGGCGGGCGATGGCGGTGCGCGACGTGGCGTTGAACCAGCTGGTCTCCAGCACCACGCTGATGCACCCCAGCACCTCGAAGGCGTGCTGCAGCAGCAACAGCTTGGCTTCGGTATTGGCGCCGGTGCGCTGCACGCGCGGCGTGTACCAGGTGTAGCCAAGGCTGAGTCTAGGCACGCTGGCATCCAGATCGTAGAAGCGCGTGCTGCCGATGATGTCCCCGGCCGCATCACGGATCACGAACGGCAGCACCCTGCCCTCGGCCTGCGCCTGCAGCGCCGCCAGCACATAGGCCTCAGCCCGCTCCGGCGACGGCACCTGGGTGTACCAGAGCTGGTCCAGCCCGCTGCCGTCGAGCGCAGCACGCAGGCCGGGCACGTGCTCGTACTGCAGCGGTTGCAGCGTCACGTGCCGGCCGCGCAGGGTGGGCACCAGATTCCATGCGTCCGGGTTGTTCATCGCTCAGCCCTGCAGGCTCGGTGCGCGCCGGGCGCAATGGTCGACATAGGTGCGGATACGATCGATGCCATCGGCGCCGTACCAGAACACCTTCCAATGGTCCTGCTTGTAGCAGCCGTCGGATTCAGCGTAGTAGAAGTGGTTGATCGGGTTGCCGTGGCGGGAGCGCCAGAACAGCTGCGGGGTTTCCTCCAGCATCACGTTCCACACTGCGCGGCCCAGGCCTTCGCCCTGTGCATCGTCGAGCACGGCAAACTTGTCCAGGTACACGCCTTCGGCCTCGTCGGTGAGGATCACCGCGGTGCGGTAGTTCTCGCTGACATAGGCGCGCAGCAGCCTGGTCTTTTCGAAGTAGTCCGGCACCAGGGTGCGGCCGAAGCTGGATTCGATCAGGCCCTTCAGGCGCGGCAGGTCCAGCTCGTTCCAGGCGGTGGCACGCAGCACCTTTTCGCCCTTGCGCACCAGCGTGCCCGAGCCCTTGTGGGTGAACAGTTCCTTGGCCAGGTCGGCCGGTCGGGTGATCGACACCGACGATTCCAGCGGCAGGCGGTCGAGCAGGTCCTTGATCTGTTCGATCTTCACCTTCATGCCACCGTGGATCCACGGCTGCGCGATCAGGTGGTCGTACTCGGTGGACAGGTTGATCGAATCGATCACGCTGCCCGCCTCGTCCAGCAGGCCACCGGTGCCGGTCAGGAAGATGATCTTGTACGGCTGCAGCTCCTGCACCAGCTCGTTGGCGGCGAAGTCGGCGTTGACGTTGAGGATCTGGCCACCTGCGGTTTCACCCAGGCTGGTGATCACCGGGATCGAGCCGGCGCGCAGGCTGGCTTCGATCGGCGCCAGGTTGACCCGCTTCACTTCGCCGACCAGGCCGTAGGTGTCCACGTCCAGGTACTCGGCCTCGAACACGCCACCGGTGATCGAGGTGGCGCGCGCGCCGTTCTGCTGCAGCGCCTCGACCAGGCGCAGGTTGGACTGCTGGAACACGCGGCGCACGATCGCCAGCGCTTCCGGCGAGGTCACGCGCAGGCCGTTGACGGTCTGCTTCTCGATGCCGGCCGCCGACAGTTCGGCATCCAGTTGCGGGCCGGCGCCGTGCAGCACGATCGGGGTCAGGCCGACTTCCTGCAGGAACGACAGCGAAGAGGTCAGCGCGTCGAGATCGTCGCGCAGCACCGCGCCGCCGACCTTGACCACGGCAAAGCGCTTGGCGTCCAGCTGCGAGAAGCGCTTGAGGTACTGGCTGATCTCCTTCGCGCTGGCCATGCTGGAAAGCAGGCGCACTATGGTCTGGCGGGTCTGGCGGTGGGGCTGGAGGGCAGGAGACATTTCGGTTTCGTCGGAAAGGGAAGAATCAGGCACCGGCGGCGATGATGCGGTGCACGGCGTCGGTGTAGCGCTGCAGCTGGTCCAGCGTCACGAACTCATCGGCGGTGTGGGCCTGGGCGATGTCGCCCGGGCCGAACACCAGGGTGGTGTAACCGGCGGCGGAGAACAGCGAGGCCTCGGTCCAGAAGTCCACCGCGTTGCCGATCGGCAGCTCCAGCGCATCAGCCACGTCGCGCGCCAGCAGGCGGCGGTTCTCGGCCTCGGCGATGTCGCCGGCCGGCAGGCTGGGACCACGGAAGGTTTCGGTGAACACGGCTGCTTCCGGTTCGGCGAAACCGGCGAAGGTCGCCAGCAGTGCGTCGATATCCATCGACGGCAGCGGGCGGAACCCGAACCGCACTTCGGCAGCCGGCGCGATCATGTTGGCCTTGATGCCACCTTCCACGCGGCCGATGTTGAAGCGCAACCCGGTCAGGCCGCCGAAGCGCGCCGAGGCCAGCGATTCGACATGGTCCAGCGCGCGGTTGCCCCAGCGCATGGCCTGGTGCAGCGCACTGGCGGCCGCATCCTGCTTGCCCGAGGCATGGCCGGCACGCCCGGCAAACTGCATCAGCACCGAGCTGATGCCCCGGTGCGCCAGCACCGCTTCGCTCATGGTCGGCTCCGCCACCAACACCGCTTCGTACGGCAGGCCACGGGCCAGGAACGCGGCGATGCAGCGCGGATCGTTGGCTTCCTCGTCGCTGGAGAACAGGAACGCGGCGTTGCCGTCGCTGGCATTGGCCGCAGCCACCAGCGCGGCGGCGGCACCCTTGATGTCGCACACACCAAGGCCGACCACGCGGTCGTCCATGCGCCGCATCACGTGCGGGTCGGCACTCCAGTGCGGCGAATCCGGCACCGTATCCAGATGCACGTTGAACAGGTACTTCGGGGTCCCGCGCACGGCGTACAGGCTGACCGCACCAGCGCCATGATCAATCACCTCGACGTTGAAGCCGGGCAGGTTCACGCGCAGGTAATCGAAGATGCCACCGGTGGTGATCGCACGCGGCGGGTTGCGGGTGTCGAAGGACACCAGGGCCTGCAGGTGCTGCAGGGTGGAAGCAAGCAGGTCGGTCATGGGAATCAACAAGGTGTTTGCCCGGGCGTAGCCGGGGCATAGAGGTTCTGGCGCACAATTTCCATCAGCAACTCTGGCCGTGCCGGCGCGCTGAAGCCGAAGGGGGCGTAGAGCCGATGTGCATCGCTGGTGGCCAGCATGAAGCGGCGCAGGCCCTGCAGCTGCGGATGGGCCATGATCGCCTGCAGCAGCTGCTTGCTGTAGCCCTGGCCGCGGTGCTGCGGCAGCACGAACACGTCAGCCAGATAAGCAAAGGTGGCACCGTCGGTGATGACGCGCGCAAACGCAACCTGGCCGGACGCGTCCAGATAGGCGCCAAAACACAGCGAACCGGCAATGGCCCGTTCCACCAGTTCGCGCCCGATGCCCAGGCTCCAATGGGCCTGGGTAGACAGGAACTGGTGGATCAGGGCAACGTCCAAGTGCTGCGGATCGGTGCTGATGCGGAGTGCGCTCATCGATTCATCCGTTTGCTGCGCACCCTGGCCCACAGCGGGCCAGGGCACCAGGGTCTCAGCGGTTCACCTGCGCATAGAGCGTGGAGCTCATGCCGAACAGCTTGATGAAGCCCTCCGCCTCTTCCACGCCCCAGTCGGCCGACTGCGCGTAGGTGGCACCCTTGGTGTTGAGCAGGTGCGGCGACTTCACGGCCACCGCGTCGACGCGGCCACCGCGGGTTTCCAGCACCACTTCGCCGTTGACCTTGGCCTGCGAGGACTTCAGGAACGCCTCGATGTCGGTCTTCAGCGGGTCGTGGTAGAAGCCTTCGTACACCAGCTCCACCCACTTGCGCGCCACGTCCGGCTTGAAGCGGTTCTGCTGCTTGGTCAGCACGGCATCTTCCAGCGCGCGGTGCGCGGCCAGCAGCGAGACCAGGCCGGGGGCCTCGAACACGATGCGGCCCTTCAGGCCGATCACGGTGTCGCCGGTGTACACGCCGCGGCCGACGCCGTAGGGGGCGAACAGCTTGTTGAGCTGGGCCAGGATCTGGTCGCCCGGCAGCGCCTTGCCGTTCAGTTCGACGGCTTCGCCCTCGACGAACTTCAGGGTGACGGTCAGGGCCTGCTCCGGCCATTCGCTGCGCGGCGCGCACCAGCCACGCGCGCCCTCGCCTGGGGCTTCCCAACGGTCGATCTCACCACCGGACATGGTCACGCCCAGCAGGTTTTCGTTGATGGTGTAGGCCTGCTGCTTGGCACGCACGCCGAAACCGCGCTCTTCCAGGTACTTCTGCTCGTAGGCACGGGTCTGGGTGTGTTCTTTCTGGATCTCGCGGATCGGCGCGATGATCTGGTAGTCACCCAGGGCCTTCACCGCCAGGTCGAAGCGGACCTGGTCGTTGCCCATGCCGGTGCAGCCGTGGGCGATGATGTTGGTGCCCAGTTCGGCGGCACGCTTCAGCGCCGCATCGACGATCAGGTAGCGGTCCGAGACCAGCAGCGGGTACTGGCCCTGGTAGCCTTCACCGGCCCACACGAACGGCTTGACGAAGCCTTCCCAGATGGCCGGGCCACCGTTGACGGTGACGTGGCTGGTCACGCCCAGCTCGGCGGCGCGCTTCTCGATGAAATCGCGCTCTTCATCATCCACGCCACCGGTATCGGCGAACACGGTGTGCACGTTGTAGCCACGCTCCTGCAGGTACGGCACGCAGAAGCTGGTATCCAGGCCGCCGGAGAAGGCGAGAACGACGTCTTTGCTCATGGGGGTAATGTCCAATCAGGTGGGGTAGCGCCGGGCCATGCCCGGCGGATTGTTTCAATGCTTGGGAATCAGCGCCCGGCAACCGCCGCCATGATCGCCTTCTGCACGTGCAGGCGGTTCTCGGCTTCGTTGATGGCGATGCACTGCGGCGAATCCATCACGCCGTCGGTGGCCTTCACGTTGCGGCGCAGCGGCAGGCAGTGGCTGAACACACCGTTGTTGGTCAGCGCCATCTTCCGCTCGTCCACGATGAAGTGCTTGAACTGGTCGCGGATCGGCTTTTCCGGTTCCCAGTTGCCGAAGAACGGCAGCGCGCCCCAGCTCTTGGCGTAGACCACGTCGGCGCCGGCGTAGGCGCTGTCGATGTCATGGCTGATCTTCAGCGAGCCGCCGCTCTCGGCCACGTTCTGCTCGGCCCAGCCCATGTAGCGGTCGTCGAGGATGTAGTCGGCGGTCGGGCACAGCAGGGTCACGTCCATGCCCATGCGGGTGGCGATGGTCAGCGCCGAATTGGCCACGGCGGTGTTCAGCGGCTTGGGGTGGTAGGTCCAGGTCAGCACGTACTTCTTGCCGCGCAGGTCCTGGGTGCCGAAGTGCTCCTGCAGGGCCATGATGTGGGCCAGCTCCTGGCACGGGTGGGTGATGGTCTCCATGTTGATGACCGGCACCGGCGAGTACCTGGCGAAGCTGTTGAGGACGATGTCCTGGCGGTCGTAGGCCCAGTCGATGAACTTGGGGAACGCGCGCACGGCGATGATGTCGCAGTAACGGCCCAGCACCTTGGCCACTTCAGCGATGTGCTCTTCGGTATCGCCGTCCATCACCGTGCCGAGGTTGAACTCGATCGGCCACGCATCCTTGCCCGGCTGCAGCACCACCGCGTGGGCGCCGAGCTGGAACGCGCCCAGTTCGAAGCTGGTGCGGGTGCGCATGGACGGGTTGAAGAACACCAGCGCGATCGACTTGCCCTTGAGCTGGTCGCCGAGCTTGTTGCGCTTGAACAGCGCAGCCTGGGTCAACAGCGCATCGAGATCGCTGCGGCTCCAGTCCTGGGTGTTCAGGAAGTGCTTGGGGGACATCATCTTTCCTTGCGTGGCGGCGCCGGCTTCGACGCGGTGGAAGGGAAAACAGGAACCAAAGGTGGAACGAAAAGGTTGCAGTTGCAGCTTTCAGAACGCGGAAACGAAAAAACCCAGCCGGCGGGCTGGGTTTTTTTCGGACGAACAGCAAAAAGCTCCGGTTACCCAGCGAGGATGTGGGGTTCCGGTCGACGCGCACGCGAGGTCATGCCCGACGCCTGTCGGGCTGCGCTGCTGTCGTGCTGGAAGTCGGTGAGCTTCATGGTCGACCATCTTTGCATGCGGCCGGGGCCTGCGCAAGTGGCCGGGGTCCCAGAATCAGGGATTGCTGGCAGTGCCCTGCTCGGGGCCGACCCAGGGGGTGATCGACACCCGGATCTTGAGCCGGTTGCCAGGGTCTTCCGGCAGCCGCGAGCGGTACTTGGTGCCCTTGTAGACGTAATCCACGTCGTAGGCGATGGGGCGGCGGAATTCACGCCCCACCGGCACGATGCGGCAGTCGCGGGTCAGCATCGGGCCATTGCTGGCCGGCGCCGGGGCCGGCGTCTCGGCTCCGGTCTCCTCAACGGCCTCCTCGTCGCTGCGCTTGAACATCGAGCGCACCGAGTCCCAGAAGCGGCTGATCCGGCCCTTGTCCTCGACCGGCTCCTCGCCGGTCACGTTCACCGGGGCCAGGGTCCGGGTCGAGACCGGCTCGCAATGCTCCTCGGTGCGGGTCGCGCGCAGGGTCTGGAACACCGGCTCGACGTTCAGCACCTGGGCATAGTCGAACTTCACGTTCTCCACGATCACCACCCGGTTGCGGGGCTCGGCCTCCTGCGCCAGCACCACGGCGGGCAGCGCCGACAGGCAGGCCAGGGTCAGCAACGCGGTGGATTTCATTGGCGATGGGAGCAAGGACACGGCAATAGTGTAGGCAGTGACGAGCGCAAGGGGCTGAACATTACCCGTCCACGCCGCTCCTGCCCACCCCACCTTGGGTGGACCCGCGTCCACCGGTGGCAACAGGTGCCCCCAAACGGGGCCGACACGTTCTAAAATCGCAGGCTTGTCCCCCAGCCACAGCCCCATGACCCTGCGCCTGCACAACAACCTGACTCGCCAGCTCGAACCGTTCACCCCGCTCGATCCGGCCTGTCCGACCCTGTATGTGTGCGGCCCGACGGTCTACAACTACGTGCACATCGGCAACGCCCGTGGCCCGGTGGTGTTCGGGGTGCTGGCCGACCTGCTGCGCCGCCGCTTCGGCGCACTGCGTTACGCCCGCAACATCACCGACGTGGACGACAAGATCAACACCGCCGCGCGTGAGCAGGGCGTGCCGATCAGCACCATCACCGACAAGTTCGCCGCCGCCTACCGTGAAGACATGGCCGCGCTGGGCGTCGTGCCGCCGGACATCGAGCCGGAAGTGACCGCGCACATGCCGCAGATCATCACCATGATCGAGCAGCTGATCGCCAACGGACATGCCTATGCGGCCGAAGGCCACGTGCTGTTCGCGGTGGCCAGCTTCGACGGCTACGGCAAGCTCTCGCGCCGCGACCCGGACGAGATGCTGGCCGGTGCCCGCGTCGACGTGGCCCCGTACAAGCGCGACCCGGGCGATTTCGTGCTGTGGAAACCATCCGGCGACGACCTGCCCGGCTGGGAATCGCCGTGGGGTCGTGGCCGCCCCGGCTGGCACATCGAATGCTCGGCGATGGCTGCTGCCCACCTGGGCGAGACCATCGACATCCACGCCGGCGGCGTCGACCTGCAGTTCCCGCACCACGAGAACGAGATCGCGCAGAGCGAATGCGCCCACGGCGGCAAGATCTTCGCCCGATTCTGGCTGCACAACGGCATGCTCAACTTCGGTGGCGCCAAGATGAGCAAGTCGCTGGGCAACATCGAGCGCGTGCATGACCTGGTGCGCCAGCACCCGCCCGAAGCGCTGCGCCTGGCCCTGCTGTCGGCCCACTACCGGCAGCCGCTGGACTGGTCCGATGGCCTGATCGAACAGTCGGTGCGCACCCTGGACCGCCTGTACGGCACCCTGCGCGAACTGGCATCGGTCGAGGCGGTCGTGGCCATCCCGGCTACGGTCGAGGCGACCCTGGACGACGACCTGAACACTCCGCAGGCGCTGGCCGAAGTGGCCCGCATCGCCGCCGACGCGCGTCGTGCCACCGACCCGGCCGAGCAGGCACGCCTGAAGGGGGAACTCCTCGGCGCCGGCCTGGCGCTGGGCCTGCTGCAGGCCGATCCGGCGCAGTGGTTCGGCACCGCAGCCAGTGATGACGGTGACGATGCCCGCATCCAGGGCCTGATCGACGAACGCGCCGCTGCCAAGCAGGCCCGCGATTTCGCCCGTTCCGACGCCATCCGCGATCAACTGGCCGCCGAAGGCATCGTGCTGGAAGATACTCCGCAGGGCGTGCGCTGGTCGCGCAAGCGCGGCTGACCCGCCCTGCCCCGTGGCCGGTGCGCCGGCCACGCCCCACCGTAGAGACTGCTGTGACCGACTCCTCGTTCCCGCTTGAACCCACCGCCGCCGAGGCCCAGGCCGCCATCGCCGAGGAATTCGGCTTCTTCGGCGACTGGTCCGAGCGCTACCAGTACCTGATCGACCTCGGCCGCAAGCTGCCGGCCTTCCCGGAAGAATGGAAGACCGAAGAGCATCGCCTGCTCGGTTGCCAGTCGATGGTCTGGATCGTGCCGGAAGGCAATGCGCAGTCGCTGCGCTTCCACGCCATCAGTGATTCGGCCATCGTCTCCGGCCTGATCTTCCTGGCCCTGCGCGTGTACTCCGGGCGCTCGGCGCAGGAGATCCTGGACACCGAACCGAACTACATCCAGGACATCGGCCTGGCCCGCCACCTCTCGCCCACCCGCAGCAACGGCGTGGCGGCGATGCTGGCCTTCATCCGCGAGACCGCGCAGGCGCAGCTGCAGCGCGACCCGTCGTGAGCGAACCTGCCACGGCCGAAGACAGCGCGCTGGGCCTGCTGTCCCGGCCCGGTTTCGCCAGGCTGCTGGCGTACCGCATCTTCGCGATGCTGTCCTACCAGGTGGTCGCGGTCACCGTCGGCTGGCACATCTACGAAGTCACCCGCAATCCGTTCTCGCTGGGCCTGATCGGCCTGGCCGAGGTGCTGCCGTTCTTCTGCGTGGCGCCGTTCGCCGGATACCTGGTGGATCACCTGCCACGCCGCCGACTGGGCATGGTTGCCTGTTGCGGACTGATCGCCACCGCGCTGGTATTGACCAGCGTCGCCATGGGCTGGCTGCCGATCGACGGCGTGTGGCCGATCTACGCAGCCATCGCGCTGACCGGCATGGTCCGTGCCTTCCTGTCGCCGATCTACAACGCCCTGTTCGCCCGCGTGCTGGCCCGTGACCAGTTCGCACGCGGCGCCGGCCTGGGCGCGGTGGTGTTTCAGGCCGGCATGATCGCCGGCCCGGCACTGGGCGGCGTACTGGTGGGCTTCGGCGGCAAGGGCCTGTCCTATGCCGTGGCCACCGTTTTCGCATTGGTGGCGATGGCCTGCCTGGCCACGCTGAAGGTGGAAGAACCGGTACATACCGGCCCGGCCGCCCCGATCTTCAAGAGCATCGCTGAAGGCGCACGCTTCGTGGTCGGCAACCGGATCATGGTCGGGGCGATGGCGCTGGACATGTTCTCGGTACTGCTCGGCGGCGTGGTGGCGATGCTGCCCGCATTCCTGCACGAGATCCTGCACCACGGCCCGGAAGGCCTGGGCATCCTGCGTGCAATGCCGGCGCTGGGCTCGGTCTGCGTGGGCCTGTGGCTGGCCCGCCACCCGCTGCACCGCAATGCCGGCCGCGTGCTGCTGTTCGCGGTGGCCGGCTTCGGCCTGTGCGTGATCAGCTTCGGCCTGTCGCAGCACTTCTGGCTGTCGGCGCTGATCCTGCTGTTCTACGGCGCCTTTGATGGCGTATCCGTGGTGATCCGCTCGACCATCCTGCAGCTGGCCACGCCGGAAGAAATGCGCGGCCGGGTGTCGTCGATCAACGGCATCTTCATCAGTTCGTCCAACGAACTGGGCGCGTTCTATGCCGGCACGATGGCGAAGCTGCTCGGCCTGGTGCCGGCGGTGGTGCTGGGCGGGTTCGCGGTGCTGAGCGTGGCCGGGATCACGGCGTGGAAGAACCCGACGCTGCGGAAGTTGAATCTTCGCGACCTGCAGTGACGCCGCGAACAGCGGATTCGGCGGCGCCGGGCGTTTGGCCGGGGCCGTTGCTCTCCCTCGACGATTGGGCTTGTCACTTTCTTTTCGCGAAAAGAAAGTAACCCAAAGAAACGCTCCGCCATCCGCGAGCCGGCGCGGCGCACGCAGGCTCCCCCCGATACCCGG
Organism: Stenotrophomonas sp. 85239_Sma; assembly: GCF_056481725.1. Classification (NCBI taxonomy): domain Bacteria; kingdom Pseudomonadati; phylum Pseudomonadota; class Gammaproteobacteria; order Lysobacterales; family Lysobacteraceae; genus Stenotrophomonas; species Stenotrophomonas sp. 85239_Sma. Next base: position 3,067,696 of record NZ_CM151163.1, read on the forward strand.
AAGGCGCCGTTCTACCCAGCCAACCACCACCCAACAAAAAACCCGGCCGGGGCCGGGTTTTTTGCATGACCATACAACGGCCTGGAATCAGTCGCCCTGCTGCTTCTGCAGGTGCTCCCAACGCTCCTGGGCGTCGATGGTGCGCTCGGCGGTCAGGCGCGCTTCCAGGCGCTCCAGGCCGATTTCTTCGCCGGTGTCGACGCAGTAGCCGTAGTCGCCGGCTTCCAGGCGCTTCAGGGTGCTGTCGATCTTGCCGATCAGCTTGCGATAGCGGTCGCGGGTACGCAGTTCCAGCGAGTTCTCGGTCTCGCGGGTCGCGCGCTCGGCTTCGTCACCGATGTCACGCACTTCCTCGCGCAGGTTCTCGATGGTCTGCTTGGATTCTTCCACCAGGTCCGCGCGCCAGTTCTGCAGGCGCTGGCGGAAGTATTCCTGCTGCAGCGGGCTCATGTATTCCTCTTCCGAGGACGGCTTGTAGCCAGCCGGCAGGATCGGGCGGCCAGTGGCCTCGTCGGTCTTGTATTCGACCACCTTGTACTTGCTGCGCGGGGCCGGTGCCGCCGAACGGGCGGCGACGGCCACGGCAACCTTGCCGACAGGGCGCGACACGGTCTTCGGGGCGGAATCGGATTTCACGGCGGTTTTGGCAGGCGATTTCGAAACGGGCACGGGATTCTTGGATTGCGGGGCCTTCGAAGCGGCAGGAGCAGCGGCCGGAGCCGGCTTGGGGGCCGGTTGGGCTGCTGCCACTGCCACGGTCTTGGCCGGGACAGGCTTGGCCGGAGCCGGCTTGGCAGCCGGCTTCGGTGCGGACTTCACTACGGGGGCCGGGGTCGGCTTTGCGGCCGGCGCGGCAACATTCTTGGTGACTTTCTTTACAGCGGCAGGCGTGGCGACCGGCTTGGCCGCAGCGACCTTCTTTGCCGCCGGCTTGGCGACGGGCTTGGCTGCAGCCTTCTTCACCACCACCTTCGGCGACGGTTTGGCTGCTGCCTTCTTCGCCACCGGCTTGGCGGCGGCCTTCTTCACCGGCGCGGCCTTGCTGGCAGCCTTTTTCACCACCGGCGCCTTCTTCCTGGCAGCGGCAGGCTTGGCCTTGGCGGGCGCAGCGGCCTTCTTCGCCACCGGCTTGGTTGCCTTGACCGGCGTTTTCTTTGCGGTGGCCTTCCTGGCCGCCGGTTGCGAGGACGCTGCCTTGGTCGCCGGCTTGCTGGCCGGTTTCTTGGCAACGGGCTTTGCCGCCAACTTCTTCACAACAGGCTTGGCGGTTTTCTTGGCGGCCGTTGCGGCCTTCTTTGCAGTTTTTTTAGCAGCCACGAAACGCTCTTCCTTGGATTCCCCGGGGCCCGGGAAAGCGGGCCTTTATAGCCTACCCGACCCGCAGCAGCAACCTCGGCACCCTGCTCCATTCAGTCCTGGAGTCAAGGCGCCCAAGGGGCGGTCCGACGAACACGGACCGCCTTGCGCGGTACGGAACCTGGCCAGCACCCGAAGGCGCTGGTACCGGTCGCAGGCCATCGGCGACATGCGACCAACGGCCCATCCTGCACAAATGCGGCCTTCATGCCAACTGGCATAAGATGACTGGGTGATCTCGCGCCTGCTCATCGCCCTGCTGCGCTTCTACAAGCGCTTCATCAGCCCCTTGCTGGGGCCACGCTGCCGTTTCGTGCCGAGCTGTTCTGAATACGCGATGGACGCCATCTCGCGACACGGGCCACTGCGCGGCAGCTGGCTGGCTGCGCGCAGGCTGGGCCGCTGCCACCCGTTCCATCCCGGCGGCTTCGATCCCGTGCCCGAGTCCCCCAACGCCCCCTCTTGCCGTTGCACAGGAAAACACTGACATGTCCTCCACCCTCATCACCAACGCCCGCATGGTCAACGAAGGCCGCACCTTCGACGGCGACCTGCGCATCGAGAACGGCCGCATCGCGCAGATCGGCAGTGGGCTGGCGCCGCGCGACGGCGAGCAGGTGGTGGACGCAGCCGGACGCTGGTTGCTTCCGGGCATGATCGACGACCAGGTGCACTTCCGCGAACCGGGCCTGACCCACAAGGGCGACATCGCCAGCGAATCGGCCGCGGCCGTGGCCGGTGGCCTGACCAGCTTCATGGACATGCCCAACACCAATCCGCCGACGCTGGATTCGACCATCCTGGAAGCCAAGTACGAGCTGGCGCGCGGCCGCGCCTGGGCCAACTACGGCTTCTACCATGGCGCCAGCAATGACAACCTGGACGCCATCCGTGCGCTGGACCCGAAGAAGGCGCCGGGCGTGAAGGTGTTCATGGGTGCTTCGACCGGCAACATGCTGGTCGACAACCCGGAAACGCTGGATGCGATCTTCCGCGAATGCCCGACCCCGATCATCACGCACTGCGAAGACACGCCGATGATCGATGCCAACCTGAAGGCCTTCCAGGAAAAGTACGGCGATGCGCTGACCCCGGACATGCACCCGGACATCCGTTCGCGCGAAGCCTGCATCAAGTCGACCCGCCTGGCGATGTCGCTGGCCCGCAAGCACGGCACCCGCCTGCACGTGCTGCACATCTCCACTGCCGATGAGCTGGCGCTGTTCGAGAAGGGTCCGCTGATCCGCGCCGATGGCAGCCGCAAGCAGATCACCGCCGAAACCTGCGTGCACTTCCTGCACTTCGCGCGCCCGGACTATGCGACCAAGGGCAACCTGATCAAATGCAACCCGGCGATCAAGGAGGTGCCCGACCGCGAGGCGATCACCGCCGCGCTGGCCGATGACGTGCTGGACGTGCTGGCCACCGACCACGCGCCGCATACCTGGGAAGAGAAGCAGAAGCCCTACGCGCAGGCGCCGTCGGGCCTGCCGCTGGTGCAGTACGCGCTGGTCGCCGCGCTGGAGCGCGTGCACGAAGGCAAGCTGACCCGCGAGCAGGTGGTGCAGAAGTTCGCCCACGCCCCGGCACAGCTGTTCGACGTCGAAGAGCGCGGCTTCCTGCGCGAGGGCTATTTCGCCGATCTGGTGCTGGTCGAGGACGTGCCGTTCACCGTCAAGCGCGAGGACGTGCTGTCCAAGTGCGGTTGGTCACCGTTTGAAGGCACCACCTTCCGTTCGCGCATCGCCTCCACCTGGGTCAACGGCCAGCAGGTGTGGGACGGCAGCAAGCTGGTGGGCGAGCCCGCCGGCCAGCGCATGACCTACGATCGCTGATGCGCTCGGCACTGATGATCGGGGCGCTGCTGCTGGCCGCGCCCCTGTTCACCGCATCGTCGGCACTGGCACAGGATGGCATCGGCAGCCTGATCGACAGCCGCGTGGTGTTCCCGGCCAGTGCGTCGCAGGGCGCACTGGTGATCGGCAAGGTGCCCGCCGGCAGCCGCGTGCAATACGCCGGCCGGCAGCTGCGGGTGAGCGGCTACGGCAGCGTGGTGTTCGGCATCGGCCGCGACGAGAGGGGCCCGCTGCGCGTGCAGGTGCAACGCCCCGATGGTGGCAGCGAGACCGCGACCATTGCGGTGACGCCACGCGACTGGCCCACCGAGCGGGTCAACGGCGTGCCGCCGAAGACGGTCAACCCGCCGCCGGCGATTGCCGAGCGGATCAAGCGCGAACAGGCGCAGGTAACTGCCGCGCGAGCCCGCGATGACGACCGTACCGACTTCACCCAGACCTTCATCTGGCCAGTGCAGGGCCGCATCAGCGGCCGCTTCGGCAACGCACGCGTGTACAACGGACAGCCCGGCGCAGGTCATTCCGGCATGGACATCGCGGTGCCGACCGGTACGCCGGTGAAAGCGCCGGCCGCCGGCATCGTCACCTTCGCCGGCCCGGACCTGTACCTGACCGGCGGCACCCTGCTGCTCGACCACGGCTTCGGGGTGAGCTCCAACTTCCTGCACCTGTCGCGCATCGACGTGAAGGTTGGCGATCGCGTCGAACAGGGCCAGGTGATCGCCGCGGTCGGCGCCACCGGCCGTGCCACCGGGCCACACCTGCACTGGGGCATGAACTGGTTCGATACCCGTATCGACCCGCTGCTGGTGCTGGAGCGCAGGTAACGCGCGCAATGTGCTTTGGGGGGTGCCGACCTGGGCCGGCACAACATCATGGAGCGTGCGGACCAAGGTCCGCACCCACCTGGACCAAGGTCCGTACCCACCAGAATCGATCAACCGCGCGCGGCCCACCACACGCGCAACAGGGTGCGCACCGGCGTGGCTTCGATCGGCTTGCCCGCGGCCTGCGCCGCCACCCGTGCACGCGCCAGGCTGGACCACACCCGGCGCGGGCGCGGACCGGGCACCCGGCTGCCCCACCCCTTCAGCAGATGCTGCGCCCAGCGCTGCGCGGCCGTGCTGGCATCACCGTCCAGCAGGCTGCGCGGCACACCGGCCACGCCGGCATCCTGCAGGCGCTGTGCCAAGGTCTGCAGCTGCACTGCGCGACCGGCGCCGGTACGCGGCTTGTCAGCGAACAAGGCCGCCTCTACCGAAGCCACGGCTTCCGCGTAGCGGGCCAGCGCACGCTCGGCACCGGCCGCATCCAGTGCCACGGTGCGCGCTTCAACCAGGTCCGGCAGCGCCTCGGCCAACTGCGCCCACGGCGCACGCACCGGCTCCAGCAGGCGGCCCAGCGGATGGCGCGAACGATGCGCCGCCCAGCTGCGCAGCTCCTCGCCCCACCATGCCAGCTTGGCATCGGCCGGCAGCGGATCGCCGCTGGTGTTGAGCATGTCGTCGAACTCCTGCAGCAGCGCAAACCACGCCACTGCAAGCTCGCGTTGCGATTCGGCCACGAACGGGGCGGCCACCGACCATTCCGGCCAACGGCTGCGCCACTTGTCGAGGAAACTGTCCAGCGCGGTACTGCTCACTACGTGATTCCTTACGGCTGGGCCGGGGCTGCCGGCCGGGTCGGCCACAGACTGGCCAGTTGCAGAAGTTCGGCGTTCTCGACCAGCACGTCGGCCTGCCACGCCAGCGGGTCGTCGCTGTGCAGGCGATAGCCCCATAGCGCCGCCACCGACGGCATGGCTGCGGCGCGCGCGGCAATGATGTCGCGCTCGTCGTCACCCACGTACACGCAGTCTCCGGCGGCAATGCCGATGGCCTGCGCAGCGTGCAGCAGCGGCAGCGGATGTGGCTTGCGTTCGGCCAGGCTGTCCCCACCGACCAGCACCGCACAGCGCTGCTGCCATCCATGCTGCGGCAGGATCAGGCGCGCCAGGTACTCGGGTTTGTTGGTGACGATGCCCCACACCGTACCGGCCTCATCCAGCCCGGCAAGCATGCCGGCCACGCCATCGAACAGCACCGCGTGCTGGCCGATCAACGCTTCGTAGCGTTGCAGGAATTCCGGGATCAGCGCATCGCGCGCGGCAACGTCCAGTTCCGGGAAGGCAGCCGAGACCATCGCCCGCGAGCCCTTGGAGACCACCGGGCGCAGCGCGGCCGGATCGACCGGGGCGCGTCCACGCTCGGCCAGCATCGCGTCGCAGGTAGCGACGAAGTCCGGCGCGCTGTCCAGCAGCGTGCCGTCCAGATCGAACAGCACTGCACGCGGGAAGCGGGAAGCGGTCATGCCGGCTTGACCGCGTAAGCCAGGTAGTTGATGTCGGTGCGGCTGCTCAGGCGGGCATGGTTGCGCCACGGCTCGTAGGCCATGCCGCTGACATCCACCAGCTGCATGTCGGCCTCGCGCAGCCAGCGCGCCAGCTCGGCCGGCTTGATGAATTCCTGGTAATGATGGGTACCCTTGGGCAGCAGCCGTGCCACGTACTCGGCGCCGACAATGGCCACCGCGAAGGCAGCGGCAGTGCGGTTGATGGTCGACAGGAACAGGTGGCCGCCCGGCTTCAGCAGGCGCTTGCAGGCCTCGATGATCGCGCCCGGGTCGGGCACGTGCTCGAGCATTTCCATGCAGGTGACAACATCGAAACTACCCGGCTGTTCGGCGGCCAGGTCCTCGGCGGCCTGCACCCGGTAGTCGACCTGGGCGCCGCTTTCCAACGCATGCAGGCGTGCGACCTTGACCAGTTCCGGGGCCAGGTCGATGGCAGTCACGTCGGCGCCGGCCTGGGCCAGTGCCTCACTCAACAGGCCGCCACCGCAGCCGATGTCGAGTACGCGCGCACCGCGCAGCGGCACACGATCGGACACGTACTTAAGGCGTACCGGGTTCAGCGCATGCAGCGGCTTCTGCGGGCCGTCAGCGTCCCACCAGCGGTTGGCCAGTGCGGCGAACTTGTCCAGCTCGGCCTGATCGAAATTGGAGGAAGCGTGGGAGGCAGTCATGAGGGAGTCCTTGCGGCGCCGGGGTTCAGGCGCGGATATGACGGATGCGCTCGCGCCACTGGCGCGCGTTGGCGATGATGCCCGGCAGGTCCATGCCGACCAGCTCGCGCTGCACCAGCTTCGGCTTGCCGGCGATCCAGACGTCGCTGACCTGCTGGCGGCCGGTGGCGTACACCAGCTGCGACAGCACGTTGTGCAGCGGCTGGGTTTCCAGCGCGGACAGGTCGACGCAGACCAGGTCGGCCTGCTTGCCGGCTTCGATCGAGCCGATGCGGTCGCCGAAGCCCAGCGCGCGCGCGCCACCCAGCGTGGACGCGCGCAGCGTGGTCGCCGCGTCCAGTGCAGTGGCATCGTCGGCCACGGCCTTGGCCAGGATCGCTGCGGTGCGGTTCTCGCTGAACATGTCCAGGTCGTTGTTGCTGGCGCAGCCGTCGGTGCCGATCGCCAGGTTCACGCCGGCACGCTGCAGGGCGCAGGCCGGGCAGAAACCGGAGGCCAGCTTCAGGTTCGATTCCGGGCAATGCACCACGCTGACCCCACGTTCGGCGCACAGGTGGATCTCCGCATCGGTCAGCTGGGTCATGTGCACCGCGATCAGGCGGTCGTTGACCAGGCCGAGCCGGTCCAGCCGCGCCAGCGGGCGCTGGCCGTGCAGCTTGATCGAATCGTTGATTTCCTGCGCGGTCTCGTGGGTGTGCAGGTGCACCTGCATGTCGAGCTGGTCGGACAGCATCCGCACCCGCTCGAAGTTGGCATCGTTGACGGTGTACGGCGCATGCGGCGCGAACGCGGTGCCGATCAGCGGATCGGTGCGCCACTGGTCGTGCAGTTCACCGGCCTTGGCGAAGTACTCGTCGTCGGTCTTGGCCCAGGCGGTGGGGAAATCGATGATGACCGCGCCGACCAGCGCGCGGAAGCCGTGCTTCTTGTAGACCGCGGCCTGCACGTCGCCGAAGAAGTAGTTCTCGTTGGCGCAGGTGGTACCGCCGCGCAGCATCTCGGCGATGGCCAGGGTGGTGCCGTCGGCAACGAATTCGGGGCCGATCACCGCCGCTTCCACCGGCCAGATGTGCTGCTGCAGCCAGGTCATCAGCGGCAGGTCGTCGGCGACGCCGCGCAGCAGGGTCATCGGGTTGTGCGTGTGCGCGTTGACCAGGCCCGGCATCAGCGCAGCCTCGGGACGGCTGACCACCTGGGTGGCGCGGAACCGTGCGCGCGCCTCGGCACGCGGCAGGATGGCCACGATCTCGCTGCCACGCACGGCAACGGCATGGTCTTCCAGCACCACCGCATGCGGCTCGATCGGAACGACGTAACCGGCTTCGATGAGCAGGTCGCAGGCTTCGGGGAGGTGCGGGCTATCGCTCATGCGGGCTCACTGGCTGGGGGGCGGCGAGATACTTCTGGGGGACACGCCCCTGAGTCAGGGGCTGCCGCGAAGCGGCGGGGGCTGGAGACTCGTGAAGCGGGGCCCATGATCTGCCGAAGCAGATCATGGGAGCGCCAGCGCGAATGCGATGGCGCGTACCCGGCCAGCGGCCGGCACTACAGCAAGGTCGGCCTACGGCTGGAACCTTACTTGACGCGTGCGGAGTATTCGCCCGAACGGGTGTCGACGCGGATCACTTCGTCCTGGTTGACGAACAGCGGCACGCGGACCACGGCACCGGTTTCCAGGGTGGCGGGCTTGCCGCCGCCGCCCGAGGTGTCGCCACGGACGCCCGGATCGGTTTCGGTGATCTTCAGTTCAACGAAGTTCGGCGGCTGCACGAAGATCGGCTCACCGTTCCACAGGGTGACCACGCAGGACTCTTCGCCCTTCAGCCACTTCTCGGCGCCGCCCATGCCGGCCTTGGTGGCCTGGACCTGCTCGAAGGATTCCGGGTCCATGAAGTGCCAGTACTCGCCATCGCTGTACATGAAGTTCATGTCGGTATCGACGACGTCGGCTGCATCCAGCGAGTCGGTCGACTTCATGGTGACTTCCTGGGTACGGCCGTCCTTGATCAGGCGGTACTTCACGCGGGTGAAGGCCTGGCCCTTGCCCGGCTTGACGTATTCGGTGTCGATGATGACGGCCGGTTGGTTGTTGACCAGGATCTTCATCCCGTTCTTGACGTCGTTCATGCCGTAGCTGGCCATGCGTAAACTCCTGAGTGGCAAAAACGCCGCGGGTGCGGCGAGCCGTTAGAATGGAAAGCCCACCGGATGCCGGTGGGCGACTGTTTTTCTGCCCCCATGATAACCGCAGGCCCCCTCTCCATGCAGCTTTCCGCCTTCCCCCGGCCCCAGTCGCCAGGCGCGCCCGCGCGCTGGCAGCAGCTCTGGCGCCAGGCGCTGCGCGACCCGCACGCCCTGCTGGCCCGGCTGCAGCTGGACCCGGCGGCGCTGGGCGTCTCGGAGCCGGCCATGGCCCAGTTCGCGCTGCGCGTACCCGAGGGCTTCGTGGCGCGCATGCGCGTGGGGGATGCGGCCGACCCGCTGCTGCGCCAGGTGCTGCCGATCGACGAGGAAATGCGCCCGGCGCCCGGGTTCAGCTTCGATGCGGTGGGCGATGGTGCCGCCAAGAAGGCCACCGGCGTCATCCAGAAGTACCGTGGCCGCGCCCTGCTGGTCGCCACCGGCAGCTGCGCGATCAACTGCCGCTACTGCTTCCGCCGCCACTTCGACTATGGCGCGGAGAACGCCGCCAAGGGCGGCTGGCAGGAGGCCGTAGCCGCCATCGCGGCCGACCCGGATATCGACGAGGTGATCCTGTCCGGCGGCGACCCGCTGTCGCTGGCCACGCACAAGCTGGCCGAGCTGACCGATGCGCTGCGCGCGATCCCGCACATCCGCCGCCTGCGCATCCATACGCGGCTGCCGATCGTGTTGCCGGAGCGCGTGGACGAGGAGCTGGTCTCCTGGCTGGGCAGCCTGCCGTGGCCGCTGGCGATCGTGGTCCATGCCAACCATGCCAATGAATTCGACGCCAGCGTGGATGCGGCAATGGCGCGCCTGCGCGGCACCAGCGCGCAGCTGCTGAACCAGGCGGTGTTGCTGCGCGGGGTCAACGACAGCCTGCAGGCCCTGCAGGACCTGAGCGAACGCAGCTTCGCCGCCGGCGTACTGCCCTACTACCTGCACCAGCTGGACCGGGTCGAGGGCGTGGCACACTTCGAAGTGGACGACACACAGGCGAAGGCGCTGATCGCCGGCCTGACCGCGCGCCTGTCCGGTTACCTGATCCCCAAACTGGTGCGCGAACTGCCCGGCGACCCGAGCAAGCGCCCGGTGTAACAGAAAAGGGGACGGAGGGAATTAAGTCGCAAATGCATTTGCGACTTAATTCCCTCCGTCCCCTTTTCTGTCAGACGCCCGATTCGATCATCCGCACCACTTCGGTGGCGGTGACCGGATGGCTCAGCCAGTAGCCCTGGCCGAGGTCGCAACCACGCTGGGCCAGCAGCTCGAACTGCGCCTGCTGCTCGATGCCTTCGGCCACCACGGTAATGCCCAACGCGTGTGCCATGGCGATGATCGCCGTGGTCAGGGCGAGGTCGTCGGGATCGCGCTGCATGTCGGCCACGAAGCTCTTGTCGATCTTGACGCCATCCACCGGTACCTGGCGCAGATGGCTGAGACCGGAGAAGCCGGTACCGAAATCGTCCAGCCAGACCTTCACGCCGGTGCGGTGCAGCTTGTCCAGCAGCTGCGCGGCAACCATTTCGTCGCCGATCACCGCGGTTTCGGTCAGCTCCAGGTGCAGGCGCGAGGCCGGCAGGCCGGATTCGTGCAGGCACTGCGCAACCAGCGCCGGCAGTTCACCACCGCGCAGCTGCCGCGGCGATACGTTCACCGACACGAACAGATCATCGCCACCGGCCCCGCGTGGCCACTGTGAGGCTTCCATGCAGGCCGCACGCAGCACCTTCGGGCCAATGATCTCGATCAGCCCACTCTGCTCGGCCACTTCGATGAACACCGACGGCGGAATCGTGCCCAGGGTCGGATGCTGCCAGCGCAACAGCACTTCGACACCGATCATGCGGCGATCACGCATGCGGAAGATCGGCTGGTAGGCCAGGCGCAGCTCGCCGCGCTCCCAGGCCCCGCGCAACTCCTGCTCCATGTGCACGCGGCGCTCGACCGCATGGTCCATCGCCCGGCTGTAGTAGCGATAGCAGTTCTTGCCGGCCATCTTCGCCTGGTACATGGCGATGTCGCCGTTCTTCAGCAGCGTGGTCGCATCGGCGGCATCGTCGGGGAACAGGGTGACGCCGATCGAGGTGCCCAGGAACAGCTCGCGGCCCTGTACCACCAGGGGTTTGCCCAGTTCGCGCACCAGCACCTCGGCCAGCAGCCGCGCATTCGCGGCCACGTCGCCATCGCCGACCAGGATCACGAACTCGTCGCCGCCGAAGCGGGCCAACAGTGCCTCATCGCCCCCCGCTTCGGCAACGGCGCGCCCGATGCGCTGCGCGAACTGCAACAGCGCCTCGTCACCTGCCTCATGCCCGAGGGTGTCGTTGACGCGCTTGAAGTCGTCGATATCGGCGAACAGCAGGCCCAGCCGATGGTTGGATGCGCGCGCCGCCATCAGGCGATGGTCCAGCGCTTCCCGGAACGCCAACCGGTTGGTCAACCCGGTCAGCGCATCGGTATACGCCATGCGCCGTACCTCGCGGTCATGGCGGGCGATGGCATCGCGCATCCGGGCAAAACCGCGCACCAGCTCGCCGACCTCGTCGTCGCGGGTATTCTCGGCCAGGGGCGCCTGGTAGTCTCCCGCTTCGATGCGGCGCGCCGCAGCGGCCAGGTCCCGGATCGGCGCAACCAGGGTGCGCTGGACGTACAGGATCACCACCACGCCGATCACCACCAGCAGGCCCAGCATCAGCAGCAACCAGCCCAGGTGGCGGCTGCCGACCTGCTGCAGGCGTACGCCGAGCGTGGCATTGGCTGCCTGTTCGCGCTGCTGCACCTCATCCAGGGCCATGCCGACGCGGACGCCGCCGATGCGCTGGTTGCCGACCATGATCGGCATGGTGTTGTCGAGCACCTTGGGCGATTCCTGCACCACCAGCGCCTGCGCCGCTGCGGCCTTGGGCGCCAACGGGTCGGCCATCGGCTGGCCGAATCCGGACACCTCGATCGAGCCGTCATGCACCAGCCGGCCACGTTCGTCGAACACCAGCACATAGCGCACGACCGGCTGCCGTGCGGTGCTGCGCACCAGCGCGCCAACCTGGTCCAGGTCGCGGTAGTACAACGGGTTGGCCAGCGCATCGGACAGCTCCCGCGCCATTGCCTCGCCGCGGCTGCGCACACTGCGGTCGAACAGTTCATGGATGACGCCGCCACTGAGGTTGCGCACCTCACCCTGCATTGCCGCCTGACGCCCCAGCAACACCGCCAGGATCGCCACCACCACGACCATCGCCCCGCCCATCGCGAGCAGGAACCGGGCCTGCATTCCCGAGCCGAGCCACTTCATTCCACTTCCATCCGCACGCGCGTCAATCCTTGTTTCAATTCATCCAGCCGCTGCTGCGCATGCGCATCGACGCGGTGGAAACCGGAAGTGCCGAAAAACCGATGCAACGCCCCCTGTGCCTGCGGGTCGCTGGCTGCCTGCAGCAGCACTTGCTGCAGGCGATCGCGCACCCGTGGGTCAAGGTCGGCGCGGACCATCTCCACCGCACGCGGGTAGGGTTCGGTGCGCAACAGCTCGCGGAAATCGCGCCGGAACGCTGCCGGCATCCGTCGTTCGTCGTTCCAGTCCACGCTGCTCACCGCCCCCACCTCGACCAGGCCCTTGTGCACGAACGTAGCGATGTTCAACTCGCTGCGCGCGAACACATACCCCACGCTGTCCCGGCCCGGCACGTCCCACACGCCGGCCAGGATCTGCGGCGCCAACCCCTCCTGCAGCAACGTCATCACAGGCACCAGGTAGGCACTGGTCGACGCCGTGTTCTGCAGCGCCAGGCGGTGCCCACGCAGATCCTGCACGCGCTGGATCGAACTGTCGCTGCGCACGAAGAACACCGTCTGGTACTCGCGCACGCCATTGCGCTCGGTCAGCAGCAGCGGCCGTGCGCCACTGCGCTGGCCCAGTGCCACCGCCGTGCCCGACGTTTCCGTGACCCAGTCGACCCGCCCCCGCCGCAGATAGCTGGCCATCTGCTGTGGATCGCGTGCCATCAGGATCCGTCCCTCCTTGATGCCGACGTCGTGCATGCGTGCCACCACATAGTCCAGCAACGGCTGCAGCTGTTCGTAATGGGCCTTGGGATCATCGCTGATCCGGCCCAGCACCAGCACCGGGTCCGGTGCTGCATGCACCGTCCCGGCCAGCAGGATCATGACCAGGCTCAGCAGTCCCCTCTGCACTGCCCTTCGCAGACCCGACACAGGCTTCATCCCCCCTGGGTATCGAGACAGACTACCCGAAATAATGAGAACGTCGTCAGCTGTTCTTGTTGCCCGCCTGTGCCAGTCGCGCCATGCGCTGGGTGTCGGCAAGGATGCCGCGCAGCAGGCGCACTTCCTGCTCGCTCGGCTCACTGCGCAGGAACAGGCGGCGCAGCTTGCGCATCGCCGATTCCGGCGCGCGGCCCTTGTGGAAATCGATCTCGTCCAACGTGTCGCCGAGCTGGGCGAAGAAGCTCTCCATCTGCTCGTGGCTGGCCGCCTGTTCGCGGAAACCCGGTTCGGCGCCGGCAGCCGGCTGCGTGCCCAGAAGCTGCATGCGCGTTTCATAGGCCAGCACCTGCACCGCGGCAGCCAGGTTGAGCGAGCTGAACTCCGGGTCGGACGGGATATGCACCGCCGCGTGGCAGAGCTGCAGTTCCTCGTTGGTCAGGCCGGTGCGCTCACGGCCGAACACCAGCGCCACCTCGGCCCCTTCGCCGGCCTTGGCCACTGCACGGGCGGCGGCATCGGCAGGCAGGTACTCCTCCAGCTGGACGCGGCGGGCACGGGCGGTGCAGCCCAGCACCAGGCGGCAATCGGCCACGGCCTCGGCCAGGGTGGCCACCACCGGGGCGTCCCCCAGCACGTCTTCGGCGCCGGCCGAGCGGCGGAAAGCCTCCTCGTCCAGCGGTTTCTCGGGGGCGACCAGCACCAGGCGGGCCAGGCCCATGGTCTTCAGGGCGCGGGCGGCGGCCCCCATGTTGCCGGGGTGCTGGGTACCGACCAGAACGAATCGGAGGCGGGTGGCGGCGGGAAACTGGGACATGAACAGGGAAAAGGTCGAGCTGGACGATGACCAATGGTAAACTGTGCGGCCGGCCACTGCGCCGGACCCGCTCTTTTCCCCCGCCAGTCCTTCTCTTCTGCCTTTCCGGGAGCCCACGCCATGCAGAAACCCGCCGTAACCGTCATGGTCAAGGCCGCCCGCCTCGCCGGCAACGTCCTGTTGCGCAACATCAACAAGCTCGAGGCACTGAACGTGGTGCAGAAGGGCCGGATGGACTACGCCAGCGAAGTGGATGCGGACGCGGAAAAGGTCATCGTCAAGGAACTCAAGCGCGCTTACCCGGACTACGGCATCTTCGGCGAAGAAGGCGGCGTGCAGGGCGAGCGTCGCCAGATGTGGGTCATCGACCCACTGGACGGCACCAGCAACTACCTGCGCGGCGTGCCGCACTACTGCGTGTCGATCGCCCTGGTCGAGAACGGCGAGCCGACCGATGCGGTCATCTTCGACCCGCTGCGCAATGAACTGTTCACCGCCAGCCGTGGTGCCGGCGCCGTGCTGAACGACCGCCGCATCCGCGTGGCCGACCGCAAGGATCTGGAAGGCACCATGATCCACACCGGCTTCGCCCCGCGCGAGCGCAGCCGCGCCAGCGCCCAGCTGAAGGCGGTCGACGCCCTGCTGGTGCACGGCGAGGACATCCGCCGCACCGGCTCGGCCGCGCTGGACCTGGCCTACGTGGCCTGCGGACGCGCCGATGCCTACTTCGAAGCCGGCGTGAAGGCATGGGACATCGCTGCCGGCCTGCTGCTGGTCCGCGAGGCCGGTGGCAAGGTCTGCGACTTCAAGGGCGCAACCCTGGGCCGCATGGACAACCGTGGCCCGGAGACCCACCAGATCGTGGCCGGCAACCTGAAGGTGGCCGAGTCGCTGCAGAAGGTGCTTGTCAACACCGGCTACGCGGCGGAGTTCGACGCGAAGTTCTGATCTGCGCGTAGACGCGGTTCATGGAGACGGCACCTGCGAAGGTGCCGTTTTCGTTTGCGCGCACGGAGATTCGTTTCCGCGACTGCGGAGGGGTGTCACTTTCTTTGCTCGTGCAAAGAAAGTAACCAAAGAAACACGCCGCCGGGGCGCGAGCCGATGCTGCGCATCGGTACCCTGCGCTCCTCGGTCCGTCGAGGGACGGTGCGGGAACTCGCTGCGCTCAGACACCCGCACCTCTTCGCCCTCGCCGGACCTGCGGTGCTCGGCTCGCTCAAGGCGGACCCAAGGTCAAATGCCACAGCCGCATCCGGTTGATCCATGCCACGCGTGGATGCCGTTGCCGTTGATCTTGACCTTCCAGTCCGCCTTGAGCGAGCCGAGCATCGCAGGGGAATCAGGGGCGAAGAGGCGCCGGTGTTTGAGCGCAGCGAGTTCGGCGCCGTCCCCTGATTCGCCGAGAAGCACAGGGCACCGGCGTGCGAAGCACGCCGGCTCGCGGCTCGCGGCTGGCGGCTGGCGGAGCGTTTCTTTGGTTACTTTCTTTGCGCGCAAAGAAAGTGACACCCCTCCGCAGTCGCGGAAACGACTCTCGCCAGATCGTATCCGGCATCACCAATGCATCGGCGCGCAAACAAAAACGCCCGGCGCGAGGCCAGGCGTTCCTGCACTAACGTGGAAGTACGGAAGCTTACGCCACCGTCGACGCCCGCAGCGCGGCGATGCGCTCTTCCAGCGGCGGGTGGCTCATGAACAGCTTCTTCGCCGTCGAACCGGAAATGCCGAAGGCGGCGATCTGGGTCGGCAGCGTGCTCTGGCCGTGGTTGAGCTGCAGGCGCTCCAGCGCGGCGATCATTTTCTGGCGGCCGGCCAGCGAGGCACCACCGGCGTCGGCGCGGAACTCGCGGTGGCGCGAGAACCACATCGAGATCATCGTGGCGAACAGGCCGAACACCATCTCCAGCACGAACACGATGATGTAGTAGGCGAAGCCGCGACCGCCGCCTTCGCGGTTGCCCGACAGTGCGCTGTCGATGACGCCGCCGACCACGCGTGCCAGCACGATGACGAAGGTGTTCAGCACACCCTGCAGCAGCGCCATGGTGATCATGTCTCCGTTGGCGACGTGGGCGATCTCGTGGCCCAGGACTGCTTCGGCCTCGTCTTCGCTCATGTTGTGCAGCAGGCCGGTGGACACCGCCACCAGCGCGTTGTTGCGGTTGGCGCCAGTGGCGAAGGCATTGATCTCCGGGCCGTCATACACCGCCACTTCCGGCATGCCGATGCCGGCGGCCTTGGCCTGGCGCTCGACGGTGGCCAGCAGCCAGCGCTCGGTCTGGTTGCGCGGCTCGGTGATCACCACCGCACCGGTGGAACGCTTGGCCATCCACTTGGACAGCAGCAGTGAGATGAAGGATCCACCGAAGCCGAAGATCGCGGCCATGACCAACAGGCCGCTCATCTGGCTCGGATTGACCCCCAGCAGCGACATCACGATGCTGGCGAGGATCAGGACCGCGAAGTTGGTCGCCAGGAACAGGGCAATGCGGGTAAACATGGGAAAATCCGGCTCGGAAGGGGTCGATACCGGTCAATTTGCGGTGTGGTCAGCTTGAATTCAAGCGCCAACCTGACCGACGATTCAGCCAGCATGACCTCCCCCATTCCCTGCGGCCGCTTCGCGCCCTCGCCGACCGGCCTGCTCCACCCCGGATCCCTGCTCGCCGCCTTCGGCAGCTGGCTGCTCGCCCGCCATCACGGCGGCCTGTGGCGGCTGCGCGTTGAGGATGTCGATCCGCCGCGTACCGTGCCCGGGGCAGCGGACTCGCAACTCCAGGCGCTGGCCGCGTTCGGCCTGCTCCACGACGGCCCGGTCCTCTGGCAGAGCTCACGCGGCGAGGCCTACCAGGCTGCCCTGGACGTGCTGCTGGCCAGCGACCTGGCCTTCATCTGCCACTGCAGCCGCAGCGAACTGGCCGCCAGTGGTGGCATTCACCACCGCTGCGTTGCACGGCAGGCACGACCGGACCCTGCCGTCCGCTTCCGCGTGCCGCGCGGCAGCATCGTGCACTTCAATGATGGCCTGCGAGGGCCGCAGCAGCAGGACGTGCATGCCGAGGTTGGCGACTTCGTGCTGCGCCGTGCGGATGGCTGCTGGGCCTACCAGCTGGCGGTGGTGGTCGATGACGCCGCGCAGGGGGTGACCGAAGTGGTGCGCGGCGCCGACCTGCTCGATTCCACTGCGCGGCAGATCCTGCTGCAGCAGGCGCTGGGCCTGCCGGTACCGCGCTACTGGCACCTGCCGCTGCTGCTCGATGCCCCCGGCCACAAACTGTCCAAGTCGCTGGCGTCGCTGCCGGTGGACAGTACACATCCGCTGCCCGTGCTGCGCCAGCTCTGGCAGCTGCTGGGCCAGGCGCCTGCCGCACTGGAAGGTGCCCACGACCTGCGTGCATTGCTGGCCGCCGCTCGACAGGCCTTCGACCCCGCCCAGCTGCCGCGTGCCGACATCCTGCTGCCGGCCGGCGCACTTTCCGCGCCGATGTTGCAGAATCCCCCTTCCCCCACCTGATACCCGGACAGCATTCCATGACATCTCGCGTCGCACTGGTCACCGGCGGAACCGGCGGCATCGGTACCGCCATCTGCCAACGCCTGGCCGACCAGGGCCACCGGGTCGCCACCAACTACCGCGACGAGGCCAAGGCCCGCGCCTGGCAGCAGGCGATGACCGAACGCGGCTACAGCGTGTCGATCTTCCCGGGCGACGTCTCCGATCCGGACAGCGCCGAAGCACTGGTGCGCGCGGTCGAGGCAGAACTGGGTCCGGTCGAGATCCTGGTCAACAACGCCGGCATCACCCGCGACACCACGTTCCACCGCATGCGCGCGGACCAGTGGCACGATGTGATCAACACCAACCTCAACTCGGTGTTCAACGTCACCCGGCCGGTCATCGAGGGCATGCGCCGCCGCGGCTGGGGCCGGGTCATCCAGATCAGCTCGATCAACGGCCTCAAGGGCCAGTACGGCCAGGCCAACTACGCGGCGGCCAAGGCCGGCATGCACGGCTTCACCATCTCGCTGGCCCGCGAGAACGCCGGCTTCGGCATCACCGTCAACACCATCTCGCCCGGCTACGTCGCCACCGACATGGTGATGGCGGTGCCGGAAGACGTGCGCGCCAAGATCATCGCCGACATCCCCACCGGACGCCTCGGCAAACCGGAGGAAATCGCCTACGGCGTCTCGTTCCTGGTCGCCGACGAAGCCTCGTGGATCACCGGTAGCAACCTGGACATCAACGGCGGCCACCATATGGGGTGGTAAGCCGCGCAGCGGGCCCTCGCGGCGAACGCCGCCGGCCCCTGCCATGAGTCATGCTGCGCAACACGCAAACCCTTGTTGCGCAACATGATCACCGCCGAAAGCCAAGCCTGGCGGGGGCTGAGGCGGTTGCAACGGCTGCTGCACTGCGCCATGCTGCGCGTCTACTGTGACGAGTACCGCTTCATGGCTGCGACCCGCATCATCAAGAAGTATCCGAACCGCCGTCTCTACGACACCGAGATCTCCAGCTACATCACCATCGAGGACGTGCGCCAGCTGATCCTGGACGGTGAAGACTTCGAAGTCCGCGACGCCAAGAGCGGCGACGACCTCACGCGATCGGTCCTGCTGCAGATCATCGCCGACCAGGAACAGGACGGCGAACCGATGCTGTCCACCCAGCTGCTGAGCCAGCTGATCCGCTTCTACGGCGATTCCCTGCAGGGCTTCATGGGCAACTACCTGGAGCGCAGCATGCAGGTCTTCCTCGACCAGCAGCAGCAGTTCCGCCAGCAGATGGGCAACCTGCTGGGCCAGACCCCGTGGGCGATGATGAACCAGCTGACCGAGCGCAACCTGGAGCTGTGGCAGGAATTCCAGCGCAGCATGGGCAGCGGCTTCGGTGGCCCGCGACCGGGCGGCACCGGAACGGGGACCAGCACCGGCAACAAGCCCGGCGAACCGGGCACCAGCACCGGCGGCAAGACCCGCCGCTGAGTTGCAGCACCGGCTGATACGAAAACGGCGCGCCCCTGGCGCGCCGTTCTGTTTCGCATCACGCCGACGATGCGTCAGCGTTTCGCCTTGCACCCCGTGCACACGCGCTCGACCTTGTAGCCCTTCGCCTTCAGCTTCTCGACCACGCCATCACTGCCCAGCAGGTGCAGTGTTCCGACCACCACCAGCGTACCGCCCTGCCCGGCCTGAAGGTACGGCTGCAGCTTCGGCACCCAGGCATCATTGCGCCCGGTGTTGATGCGCTGATACAGCTGCGGATACTGCTGGCGCATCTCCGCCGCCATCTTGGTCCACAGCAGGCGTTCGTCGCCGCGCCGCCATGCATCATGCAGCAGCCGCGCCTGCTCGTCGGACTTGCCGGCCTGGTCCAGCGCTTCGGCCAGCATCTGCCGCTGTTCCTGCACCGTCATCCCGTCGAGCATGCCGATCTGGGTGTCGATGTCTTCCAGTCCGGCCGTCTTGCGGCCGGTCTTCTGCGCGCGCTCCATGAAGTGGCGGTCCAGGCCCAGCGCCGGGTCCAGGCCCAGCTTCTGCATCTGCCCGACCGAAATGCTCAGGCCTACGAACCAGGCCTTCATGCCCTGCATCTGTGCCAGTGGCAGCTTGTTCTCGGTGGCAAAGGCCTGCAGCTTCTGCCAGGTCGCAGCGTCGAGATCACGCTTGAGCTCGCTGCCATCGGTGCGGGTCGCGGCCTGCACCATGCGGCTGGCCAGCTGTGGCGACTGCATGTCTTCCGGCGACAGTTCGAACACCACCCGCTGCGAGGCTTCGAACGCCTGTTCGACATCGGGCGACAGCGGGTAGTCCTGCGGTTTCAGCAGATGGAACGACCCCAGCAGGTACACGCGTGCATCGCCCGGGCCGGTGACTTTCCACAACAGCGGTACGGGCGGCTTGGCCGCCACGGCGGCCGCGGCCGTGGCGCCCGGCGCATCGCGGGCAGTGGCCAGGGGTGCCATCGCGCACGCAGCCATCAGCAGCGCGGCACGGAGCAGATGTTTGATCGGCATGGTCAGCCTTCTCCTTCAGGCAGGTGGTAGGCCTTCTCGCCCGCTTCAACGGGCAGGTCTAGCCGGTTTTCGGGCGGCGCCAGCGGACAGGTAGCGTAGGCGGTGAATGCGCACGGTGGATTGTAGGCATGGTTGAAATCGATGCGCACGGTGCCGTCTGCAGTGGGTGCATCGGTATCCAGGTAGCGCCCGGCCGGATAGCTGCCGCGGCCGCTGGTGCGGTCAGCGAAGATCAGGAACAGCGGCTGCCCGGGCGCACCGATCGCTTCCAGCCGCCAGCTGCGGCCATCACGCTCGAACTCGACCGCGCCGGCATTGGGCATTTCGGTGGTCAGGCCGGTGATGTCGACGATCGGCAGAGTCTTGCCCGGCGGGTGCGCGATGAAGCGCGCCTGCACCTGCCAGTCCGCGCCGCCCGGCCAGTACTGCAGGCCGGCGAAATCACGGCGTGCGGCGGCATCGGCATGCTTGACCCGCAGCGCGTCCCGCGGCCCCCGGCGAATGATGCTGAGCTGGCCCTTGCCCCCATCGAAGGCCAGCAGCGTCGGCTGCGCGTCCTTGTCAGTGTCGATGCGGGTGCGGCCGCGCACCGGCTGGCCATCATGGCTGACATCGGCACCGGCTTCAGGCGTGAACCACCACTGGGTGCCTTCGCGGCGCAGCAGGCCCAGCTTGTCCGGGCCGACCGTCAGGCGGATGCCGTTGGTGGCGCCGCTGCCAACGAAATGGGATTTGTTCTGCAGCCAGTGCAGGCCGACCAGGGCCGTCCAGCCATCGGGCCGGGTCAGGTCCTGGTAGCGCGCAACACGCCATTGCTGCTGCGCGGCCGCGTAGGCTGGATCTTCAACGGCCGCCGGCGCCGGCGGTGTTGCCGGGCTGCAGGCGGCCACCACCACGGCGGCCAGCAGGCCGGCCATTCCCCGATAACGCATCAATGCTCCCCTCAACGTCCGCGCAGGAACCAGCGGTCGATCTCCGCCAGCGAAAAACGGGCCCAGGTCGGTCGGCCGTGGTTGCACTGGCCGGACCGTTCGGTGATTTCCATGTCGCGCAGCAGCGCGTTCATTTCCGGCACGGTCAAGCGCCGGTTGGCACGCACCGCGCCATGGCAGGCCATGGTCGACAGCAGTTCGTCGCGTGCACTGGCCACGCGGCGGCTCTGGCCATGCTCGCGCAGATCGGTCAGCACGTCGCGCAGCAGCCCTTCCGGTTCGGCATGCGCCAGCAGCGCCGGAATGCTGCGCACGTGCAGCGAGCCGGGGCCGGCACGGGTCACCTCGAAGCCGAGCGTGGCCAGCGTTTCGGCTTCGGTCTCAGCGGTATCTGCCTCGCGCTCACCGACCGCCAGCGTGATTGGTACCAGCAGCGGCTGCGACTGCAGGCCGATGCCATCATGCGCGTTCTTCAGGCGCTCGTAACCGATGCGCTCGTGCGCCGCATGCATGTCGACCACGATCAGGCCTTCGGCGTTCTCGGCCAGGATGTAGATGCCATGCAGCTGCGCGATCGCGTAGCCCAGCGGTGGCACGCCTGCGTCGGCACTGGTGACCGGCAGCCCGTTCTCGGTCGGCATGGGTGGCAGTGCCGCTGCACGCTCGGCACCGGCCGGCGTGGCATACAGCGCGGCATAGGCAGCCGGTGCATCGGCCACCTGCAGGCCCAGTGGCTGCTGCGGTCGCCACCCGGAGAATCCACCACCGCCGCCGGAGCCGGCACCGGGTGCCGGACCGCGCACCAGCCCGAAACCGGAGGCGCCCGCACTCGATGCCGTGGCGGCAGCCGTGGCATCCGCCGGAAGTACCGGGCCAGCACCGATCTCCTGCGCCGACATGCCGGCGCGGGTATCGGCCAGCGCATCCTTCAGCGTGCGGTAGACGAAATCATGGACCAGCCGCGAATCACGGAAGCGCACCTCGTGCTTGGCCGGATGCACGTTGACGTCGACGCGGGTCGGGTCCAGTTCGAGGAACAGTACATAGGCCGGCTGGCGGCCGTGGTACAGCACATCGCCGTAGGCCATCTTCACTGCGTGGGCGACGCTGCGGTCACGCACCGAGCGTCCATTGACGTACAGGTACTGCTGGTCGGCGCTGGCCCGTGAATAATGCGGCTGTGCGATCCAGCCATGCAGGCGCAGGCCGGCACCGCTGTGGTCCACCCGAACGGCCTGGTTGGCGAAATCCTCGCCCAGCGTTTCGGCAAGGCGCGCATCGGAATACAGATCGCCCGGCTTGTAGCGGCGCGAAGCCTTGCCGTTGTGCGACACGCGCAGCTCGACATCCGGCCGTGCCAGCGCCAGTGAACGCAGCCACTCTTCGATATGACCCAGTTCGGTGCGCTCGGCGCGCAGGAACTTGCGCCGCGCCGGCACGTTGTAGAACAGCTCGCGCACTTCCACCGTGGTGCCCGGCGCATGCGCGCGCGGGGTCACCTCGCCGATCTTGCCGCCTTCAATCTGCAGTGCGGAACCATGCTCGTCGTGCGCCCGGCGCGAGGACAGGGTGAAGCGGCTGACCGACGCGATCGACGGCAACGCTTCACCACGGAAACCGAGGGTAGCCACCGATTCGAGATCATCCAGGTCAGCGATCTTGCTGGTGGCATGGCGCGACACCGCCAGTGGCAACTGTTCCGGTGCGATGCCACTGCCGTTGTCGCGGATGCGGATCAGGCGGACACCGCCCTCCTCAAGGTCGATATCGACGCGGCTGGCGCCGGCGTCGATCGCGTTCTCGACCAGCTCCTTGACCACCGACGCAGGACGTTCGACCACTTCGCCTGCGGCGATCTGGTTGATCAGGATCTCCGGCAACGGCCGGATCGGGCGCGGACCGGGCGCGCTCATGTGGGGTGATGGGCAGCAGACTTCATGAGTCGATGATAGCGGAGCGGCCGCTTGTAGGGTCGAACCATGCTCGACTGCGGCCGACCGTCGACCCGCCGGTTGACCCGGGAGTCGGGCATGACTCGACTCTGCAGAAAGCGGACGCGTTACTTGCTGCCGCCGGCCATGGTGGCAGCAGCGTCGATCTCGGCCTGGGCCCGGGCGGCATACAGCGTGCCCGGTGGCGGCTGGCGGCTGAAGAAGGTATGCACGCCATCCAGCACCGCGCCAGCGATCTTGCGCTGGTACGCCGAGTCGATCAGGCGGCGCTCTTCATCCGGATTGGAGATGAACGCGGTTTCCACCAGCATCGCCGGCATGTCCGAAGTGCGCAGCACCGCGAAGTTGGCGCGTTCGATGTTCGGCTTGTGGTTGTTGCCGATCCGCTTCAGGCCGCCCAGCACGTGGCCGGCCGCGTCTTCAGACGCCTTCATGTAGCCACTCTGTGCCAGATCCAGCAACACGTTGGCCAAGGTGCCTTCGGTCTGCTGCAGGCGCACGCCACCGACCAGGTCGGCCGCGTTTTCCTTGTCCGCCAGCCAGCGGGCGCGCTGCGAAGAGGCGCCCTTGGTCGACAGCACGTAGACCGACGAGCCCGTGGCCGAACGGTTTTCAGCCGCGTCGGCATGGATCGAGATGAAGATGTCCGCCTTGTTCGCACGCGCCTTCTGCGCACGCATGGGCAGCGGAATGAACACGTCGCTGTCGCGCGTCAGATAGGCCTTCAGGCCCGGCGTGGCGTTGACCTGACGGGCCAGCTCGCGCGCCACCGCCAGGGTGACATCCTTCTCGCGCTTGCCGGTCGGGCCGATCGCACCTGGGTCCTGGCCGCCGTGGCCGGGATCGATCGCCACCACCAGGTGGCGCATGCCGGCCTGCATGCGGATACGCGACGCATCGCTGGGCATTGCCGGACGCGGCGGCTCGGCCGGCTTCGGTGCCGGGGTGGGCACCGTGGCTGGCGGCGTGGTCACCACCGCTGCGGTGCGCTGGCCGGCGAGGATCGCGGCCGGCGAGGACGAGGGCGTGCTGCTGGCGCTGACGCCGGCCGCAGCAACCTGGGCCGGCGCGGTGGCCGGTGCCGGTGTCGGCGTTGCCGGTGCGGCGGCGGTGGCGCTGGCCTGCTGCTGTACCTGTGCGGTCAGCAGGGCCGTGGCACGCGCGGCATCGGTACGCGACTGCGCACTCTCGGCCGGAGTGGGTGCAGGCCCCGCAGCGGCTGCCTGCGGCTGCACGGCCGGCGTCGTCGCGGGGCGGCTGGCGGCCACGGCCGGGCCATCACCCGGCCATTCGATCACCAGCTTGGATTCATTGCCCTCGCGCTGCATCTGCGGGCGGAACGGCGCCACCGATTCGGCGAGGTCGAAAACAACGCGGAACGTTCCCGGAACCGGCTGTCCGGTACGCACCGCCGTGACCACGCCCTGCGCGGCCGGCATCTTCAGGTTGCGTATGGCGCTGGAGTCCGGGAAATCGACCACCAGGCGGTTCGGGCCGGCCAGCGACAGCGTCTTGTAGCCGCCGCTGCCGACCAGCGATATCTCGGCACGGGTGCCGGTAGCGCCAGTATTCAGCAGGACCTGGCGGACTTCACCCGCCCACGCACTGACGCTCGCCAGACCCAGTCCGACGGCGGCACAGATGGCGATGAGACGGTTCCCCGGGCGCATGGCTCAGGATTCAATCACCCCGCTGAACGGAATGCAACACCTTTTTCCTTAATAATCCGTAACCTGCCGGTGTTTGTTCTCGTCAACCAACAGAAATGACCTGCAAGTCGCCCCCCTTGGGAAGCCGTTCCAGCCATTCACGTCCTATGCCGCTGGCCCCAGTGAGACGGACGCGACGCCCCTGCCCCTCGATCTCCAGCGCCACCACCAGGTCGGTCGGCGGCAGCGCGCCAGCGCCGCGTTCCGGCCATTCCACCAGCCACAATACTGCGCCGCCCTCATCCAGGCCGAGGAAATCGAGCTCGCCGGCCTGGCCGATCCGGTACAGATCCAGATGCCAGGCCTCGCCCCCGCTGGCCAATGGATAGCGCTCGACCAGGGTATAGGTCGGGCTGCGGATCGCACCCTGCACGCCCAGCGCGCGCAGCAGCGCACGGGCCGTGGTGGACTTGCCGGCACCCAGGTCGCCGCGCAGCTCGATCAGTGCCTGCGGCGGCCGCGTAGCCGCCAGCCACTGCCCGAGCAGTTCAGTGGCATCGCTGTCGGCAAGGAAGAAATCGGTCATGGAGAGAGTTCCGGGTTGGCCAGTCGCCGCAGCGGCACCAGCAGATCAGTTGGGAGCAGGCCGCGCGCGCCGTCGGCGGCGGCGATATCGCCGGCCAGTGCATGCAGCAGCGCGCCAGCGGCGGCGGCATCGAAGGCGGCCAGGCCCTGCGCGCGCAGGCTGGCGATGATGCCTGTCAGCAGGTCACCCATGCCACCCACAGCCATACCGGGATTGCCGGCAGCAATCAGTCGTGGCCGTTGCCCGGGCGCTGCGACGATGCTGCCGGCGCCCTTCAGCACCACCACCGCGTGGAAGCGCCCGGCGAGCGTCTGCGCACAGGCAAAGCGATCGGCCTGGACGTCAGCGGTTCTGCAGCCGAGCAGGCGCGCGGCCTCGCCCGGATGAGGCGTAAGGATGGCGTCGGGCAGCGCGCGCGGATCCTGCGCCAGCAGGTTCAGTGCATCGGCATCGACCACCAGCGGCTTGCCACACAACAGCACCCGCGCAAACAGTGCGCGTGCCCACTCGTCCTGGCCCAATCCAGGCCCGATCGCCACCACCTTGGCTTTGTCCAGAAGTGCCGGCAGCGCATCACCATCTTCCAGCGCATGGGTCATCGCCTCTGGCAGGCGCGCCAGCAACGGGCCGACGTGATCGCGACGGGTGCCCAGGCTCAGCAGCCCCGCACCCGCTCGCAACGCAGCTTCGGCCGCCATCGCGACGGCACCGCCGCTACCATGGTTGCCGCCGACGCACAGCACGTGCCCGGATTCGCCCTTGTGGGTATTGGCGCGGCGCGGCGGCAACAGTGGCGGCAAGCGAGCCTGCGTCCAATGCTCCGCGGCGGGTGACACGCCCTGCCATGCGGCCGCGGGTAGCTGCAGCGGCGCCAGCGCCTTCCGCCCGCAATGATCCAGCGCATCGCCGGTATACAGCCCGCGATGCGGCACGATGAACTGCAGGGTCAGCGCCGCCCTCACCGCCTCGCCCGGTACGGCGCCGCGGTCGGCATCCACGCCACTGGGGACGTCCAGCGCCAGCACCGGTGCCGCCTGCGCATTGAGCGCGACAATCAGCGCCTGCGCGACGCCTTCCGGCGCGCGATCGAAGCCCAGGCCGAACAGGGCATCGACCCAGATATCGGCCTCGGGCAGCGCGCCGCCGAAATCGGTGATGGTGCCGCCGTCGGACTTGAATTCCGATGCTGCGCGCCGTGCCAGCACGGTTGACGGCGACTTCCCCGGCAAGGCGATCACCATCACCTCGCGTCCGGCCTGCAGCGCGTGACGGGCCAGCACATGGCCATCGCCGCCGTTGTTGCCCGCACCGACCACCACACCGATCCGCTGCGCCTGCGGCCAATGCTGCAGCAGGCACTGCCAGGCGGCCTGCCCGGCCTGCGCCATCAGGCCCCAACCGCCCTCGGCGGCCAGCGCCGAGGCCTGCGCATCAAGCGCACGCGCGGCAGCGGAATCAAAAAGATCGGCAAGGTTGGCCATGCAGGGATTTTATACTGGTGCACATGTCCCCCGCCCCCGCCCCTGTCGATCCGGCCCAGGCCGTGCAGCGCATCCGCGAACTGGCCCGTGCGCATGGCTTCCAGCGCTGCGGCATCGCCGGCATCGAGCTGGGCGAGGATGAAGCGCACCTGGCCGACTGGCTGGGCCAGGGCCTGTACGGCACGATGGACTGGATGGCGCGCCACGGCACCCTGCGCGCGCGCCCGGCCGAGCTGCTGCCCGGCACCGTACGGGTGATCTCGGTGGGCATGGACTACAGCCACAAGGACGACACCGAAGCCTGGGCAACCCTGGCAGACCCGGGCCGCGCCTACGTGGCCCGCTACGCATTGGGCCGCGATTACCACAAGCTGATGCGCAACCGCCTGCAGAAGCTGGCCATGCAGATCAACGATGAAGTGGCACCGCTGGGCTACCGCGTGTTCGTCGATTCTGCGCCCGTGCTGGAACGTGCACTGGCACGCAACGCCGGCCTCGGCTGGATCGGAAAGCACACCTGCCTGATCGACCGCCATGGCGGTTCGTGGTTCTTCATCGGCGAGATCTACATCGATATCCCCCTGCCGATCGATACGCCAGCCACGGCGCACTGCGGCACCTGCACGCGCTGCATCGATGTCTGCCCCACCCAGGCCATCATCGGCCCGCAGCGGCTGGATGCGCGGCGCTGCATTTCCTACCTGACCATCGAGCACGACGGTGCCATCCCCGAGGACATGCGCCCGCTGATCGGCAACCGCATCTATGGCTGTGACGACTGCCAGCTGGTCTGCCCTTGGAACAAGTTCGCCAAGCGCACCGACGAAGCCGACTTCCGCGCGCGCAACAATCTCGACACCGCGCGGCTGGACCAGCTGTTCGCCTGGGACGAGGCAGAATTCCTGCGACGCACCGAAGGCAGCCCGATCCGGCGCAGCGGCCATGAGCGCTGGCTACGCAACATCGCCGTGGCGTTGGGCAATGCGCCATCCACCACCGAAGCGCTGGCCGCGTTGCATACCCGCGTCGATGATCCCTCGCCGTTGGTGCGTGAACACGTGCAGTGGGCGCTGGGCCAGCACACGGTGCGCTGACGTGCGATCCTGAGTCCCCGTTCCGCCCGCAGCACGCCGTTCCCATGCAGCCACGCAACAACGACATCCTCACCCCCAGCCAGCTCAACACCCTGGCCCGCGACCTGCTGGAAGGCAGCTTCCCGGCGATCTGGGTCGAGGCCGAGCTGGGCAGCGTGGCGCGCCCAGCCTCCGGACACCTCTACTTCACCCTGAAGGATGCGCGCGCGCAGCTGCGTGCGGCCATGTTCCGGATGAAGGCGCAATACCTGAAGTTCGTCCCGCGCGAAGGCATGCGCGTACTGGTGCGCGGCAAGGTGACCCTGTACGACGCCCGTGGCGAGTACCAGATGGTGCTGGACCACATGGAGGAAGCCGGCGAAGGCGCACTGCGCCGCGCCTTCGAGGAACTGAAGGCACGGCTGGAAGCCGAAGGCCTGTTCGACCCGGCGCGCAAGCGGCCACTGCCGGTGCACGTGCAGCGCCTGGCGGTGATCACCTCGCCCACCGGCGCTGCCGTGCGCGACGTGCTGAGCGTGCTCGGCCGCCGCTTCCCGCTGCTGGAAGTGGACCTGCTGCCGACCCTGGTGCAGGGCAGCAGCGCCGCCGCACAGATCACCCGCCTGCTGCAGGCAGCCGATGCCAGTGGCCGCTACGACGTGATCCTGCTGACCCGCGGTGGCGGTTCGCTGGAAGACCTGTGGGCGTTCAACGATGAAGCGCTGGCCCGCGCCATCGCGGCCAGCCGCACCCCGGTGGTTTCGGCGGTCGGCCACGAAACCGACTTCAGCCTGAGCGACTTCGCCGCCGACCTGCGCGCGCCAACGCCATCGGTGGCAGCCGAACTGCTGGTACCCGACCAGCGCGAACTGGCGCTGCGCGTGCGCCGCACGGCCGCGCGCATGGTGCAGCTGCAACGGCATGCGATGCAGCAGGCCATGCAGCGCGCCGACCGCGCCCTGCTGCGCCTGAACGCACAGAGCCCGCAGGCGCGGCTGGACCTGCTGCGCCGCCGTCAGCTGGACCTGGGCCGGCGCCTGCATGCCGCATTAAACCAGCAGCAGGAGCGCCGTTCAGCGCGCCTGCGTCATGCGGCGGCGGTGCTGCGCGGGCACCATCCGCAGCGCCAGCTCGACACGATGCAGCGCCGTCTGGCCGCCCTGCGCGGGCGGCCGCAGGCGGCCATGCAGCGACTGCTGGAGCGCGATGCACTACGCCTGCGCGGGCTGGCGCGTTCGCTGGAAGCGGTCAGCCCGCTGGCGACCGTGGCCCGCGGCTACAGCATCCTCACCCGCAGTGACGACGGCACCCTGGTGCGGAAGATCGATCAGGTACAACCCGGTGACGCACTGCAGGCCCGCGTTGGCGACGGCGTGATTGACGTGCGGGTCAAGTAGAGGGGGGGTCGGCAGGGCTGCGCCCTGCACCTGCTGAGTCTTCAAGCCAAGCCAAGGCAACGTCAACGTCAACGTCAACGTCAACGTCAACGTCAAAAGCGTGCATTCCGTGGGATGGTGGGGCGGTGTCGGAGTGCGGGGACGCTGCAAGTACGTCCCTGTAAGCTTGGCAGCCGCTTGCTCGTGTGCGCAGTCCTGCGCACACGGCAAGACCGGGGTTGGGCGTCCTGCCCAACCCGCCCGAGGCATGCCTCGGGCCCATGCGGCTGACACCCCGCACTCCGACACCGCCCCACCTCTGACAGATTCCGGAGGCTGTTGGTAGGTGTCGACCTTGGTCGACACGGCAGATCCACGCCATGCGTGGATGAATCTCTGTCAGATATCGAATCAATTCGGGGTCAGATCCGTTTTCCTACGGAAAACGGATCTGACCCCGCGCAATTCCGACAGATCGCGAGAATCTGTCGAAGGCGGGGTGGGTCCGGTTGCGGGAGTGTCCGCGGCATGGATGCCGCGGCCAAGCCCCCATGGGTGAGGGCGCTTTGCTTGCGAAGCACTGCTTCGCGAGCGCCCGAACGCACAGCCGCCAGCGGCTGGGCCGGACCGCGGAGCGGGGTTTACGGCGTCTCCCGCAACCGGACCCACCCCGCCATCCCGCGGAATGCATGCTGTTGCTGTTGCTGTTGCTGTTGCTGTTGCTCTGGCTTCGGCGGGTGCAGGGCCGCAAGCCCTGCCGAACACCCCCTACTTTGCCTGCTCGCAGAATTTCTGCCGGTATTCGAGCGCCTTCGGCATCAGCGCCTGCAGGTTCTGGATACGGGTACCCGGGTTCGGGTGGGTAGAGGCGAACTCCGGCGGCGACTGGCCGCCGCTGACCTGGCCCATGCGCTGCCACAGGGGCACCGCCTCGCGTGGATCGAAGCACGCCGCAGCAGCCAGCATCAGGCCCACTTCGTCGGCCTGCGTCTCGTGGCTACGCGCATACGGCAGCAGGTAACCGTAGCCCATCGCCGACATCATCATCTGTTGCTGCTGCGCATCCATGCCGCTGGCGGCGCCGGCCACCTGCCCGATCTGGGTCAGCTTCTGCTGGGCCATGCGCTGTGCACCATGGCGCAGCAGCGCATGGGCGATCTCATGGCCCATCACCACCGCCATCGCATCGCGGGTGCGCGCCACCGGCACCAGTCCGGTGTAGACCGCCATCTTGCCGCCCGGCAGGCAGAACGCATTGGCCTGGTCGGACGGGATCACATTCACTTCCCACTGGAAATCCCGGGCGAAATGCGCGGGCTGCACGCCGTGCTCCTGCGCCAGCGCGGTCTCCACCACGTCGACCTTGGCGATCAGGCGCTGCGCGATGTCGCGCACATCGCGCGCGATCGGCGCATTCGGATCCATCGGCCGTTCCTGCGACAGGATCTGCTGGTAGGCCTGCAACCCCAACGCGGTCTCCTGGCGCGCATCCAGGCTGCTGTCGATCATCACCTTCTCGCCGGTGTAAGGGTCGACCGTACGATTGGAGAACCAGTAGAACACCGCATAGCCGGCCGCCAACAGCAGCACCCACCAACGGATGTTGCCGAACAGGCCGCGCCGTTGCGGGCGTTGCGGCGAGCGGGAGAAGGGATCGTTGCGCATCGGGCGGTCTTCCGGCAGGCCCCGCCGGCTGGCGGGCACGGCGCAATCTTAGTGCGCCGATGCGTGCAGCGGGTGAAGCCGGGGCCGCTCAGATGCCACGCACCAGGCGGAAGCCGATGCGCGCGTTGGTGGTGTCCGAATCCTGGGATTGCCGCCATGCCGCACGTGTCTGCTCGGGCGCGTTCGCCCAGTTGCCACCCCGGATCACCCGTGACCGGCAGCCCGGATTGAACCAGGCCACACCGTCGGACGGCGCACGCCGGTAGCTGGCATGCCAGCAGTCGGCCACCCATTCACTGAGATTGCCGGCCATGTCATGCAGGCCGAAGGCATTGGCCTGGAAACTGGCCACCGGCGCCGGTCCCCACCAGCCATCGCCATAGCCGATGAAAGCGTTGTGCCAGTGCCGTCCCGAGGGGGAAACATCCTTGCTGCCGGTGAAATTGCCGGTGCCGGGCGGCGGCGTGCCGGCGTCGCCCCACGAATAGCGGCCACTGCTGCCGGCGCGCAGCGCATACTCAAACTCGGCCTCGCTGGGTAGCCGGTAGCTGCGTCCTGTCTGCTCGGACAACCACGCTGCGTAATTCTCAGCATCACGCACGCTGACATGCATCACCGGCGAATTGCCCAGTGCGCGCGACCCGTCGTAATCGGAGCGCCAGTCCACCCCGCTGCGGCGGATGAAATTACCACTGCGCTCGTCATAGACCACCGAGTGGCCACGCCGCGTTGCTCGCGGCCGCGCATTGGTCGACTTCACATAGCGCTCGAAATCGCCGACGGTGACCTCGGTGATCGCCATCGCAAAGCCGCGGTCGAAGCGCACGTAATGCGAGGGCCGCTCGGCATCGGTGGCACCAGGCTCGGCATCACCCGCACCCATCTGGAAGCCGCCATGGGGTACGACCACCATCTGCGGGCCGCGCCCGCCATCACGCATGGCGTCGCTGAAGACCTGCCCAGGACGGAAACTGCCGTAGTGGGTGGCCAGGTCGATGCGTTCACGCAACTGGGCCACCACCGCATCGCCGGGCAAGGCGATGCGCAGGGCCTCGCCCAGCTTTTCGCGCGCCGGCTTCAGGCCCTGCGGCGTCGCCAGGTCACGCAAGCCATCGTCGCGCAGCTGCAGCAGTGCGGCCGCGCGGATCTGTTCGATGCGTTCGAAGGCATCGGCAATGGTTGGTGACGAATCGCGCACCTTGCTGGCCTCGGCCAGCCAGGTGCCGGCGCTGGCAAAATCGCGCACGCGCGCTGCGTCCTCGGCACGCCGGATCAGGCCGCTCTCGGCCGCAGCCAGGCCCTGCCGCGCCCGGCTGTTATGTTCATCCAGGGCCAGCGCCTCACGGAAGTTGCCGATCGCACCGTCACCGTCCTCGCCGATCCGCCCCGAACGCAGGTCTTCCTCGCCAGCGCGGTTGTAGGCCACCACACGCTGGGCAAGCTCCACCCGGCCCTGCAGCGCACGCACCGTCTCATCCTTCGGCGCCAGGGTCAGCAGTACCAGCGCCTGGCGGCTGGCCTCGGCCAATGCCTCACGCTGCTGCAAGGGCCGGGCCAGCAGGGCATCGGCCTGCTGCTGCAGGCGCTGGCGTGCACGCTGCAGGCCATTGCGGGCCTGGCGGTCATCCGGGTCTTCCTCCTGCACCGCCAGCCACAGCGGAACCGCCGCGTCGGCGTCCTCGTACAGGCGCCCTTCGCTGAATGCCTTCTCGGCCGCGCGGCGCAGCTGGGCCAGGCTGCGCCCCTGCCGATCGACCCGCGGTGGCGTCCACCGCTGCACATCTTCGGCGGCATCTTCACCGGCAATGGTCACGCTGCCCTGCCCCGCCTCCGGCATCGCGGCCGCCGGCGAACCTTCCTGCGGCCGCGCGTCTTCGCCCGCGGCCGGTCCCGGCTCCGGCGCCGCCGAGGGCGACGGCGTGCAGCCAGCCAGGGCCACGGCCAGGGCGGTGCACAGCACGGACGACAGCGGAAAACGCAAGCAGGATCTCCTTCGGCACGGATGCGGACCGACGTTAGGCTATTCTCCCCTGCCTGAGCAAACCCGAGTAGTAGGCCCCGACCCGTGGCAACCTGGATCACCACCCCCGCTGAGCTGGATGCATACTTCCAGCAGCGCCCGGCCCGCATCGGCCTGGACACCGAATTCATCCGTGAACGCACCTTCTGGCCGCAGCTGGCACTGGTGCAGATGGCCATCGGCCAGGACATCCTGCTGATCGACCCACTGATCCCGGGCATGACCGAGGCACTGGCGCCGTGGCTGGCCGATGAATCGATCATCAAGGTGATGCACAGCGCCAGCGAAGATCTGGTCGCCTTCAAGTGGGCCTGCGGGGTGCTGCCACGACCGCTGTTCGACACCCAGATCGGCGCCTCGCTGGCCGGCATCGGCGGTGGCATGGGCTACCAGAAGCTGGTGGCGGAAATCACCGGCGTCGCCCTGGTGAAGGGTGAGACCCGATCGGACTGGATGCGCCGACCGCTGTCAGAGTCGCAGCTGCAGTACGCCGCCGACGACGTCGAGCATCTGTTCGCGCTGCATGACGCCATCGATGCCAAGCTGCAGGCGCTGGGCCGCCAGCAGTGGCTGCACGAAGATGGCGAGCGCCTGCTGGCCAGCGTCGCCAACGACGAGGACCGCTGGCCCCACCTGTCAATGCGCTCGGCACAGTTCCTCGACGCCGCCGCGCAACGTCGCCTGCTGCGCCTGCTGCGCTGGCGCGATACGCAGGCACGCAGCAGCGATCGCCCGCGCAGCTGGATCCTGGACAACGAACTGGCCGCCACGCTGGCACGCACGCCCCCGACCGATGCCACCGCGCTGGGCCAGCTGTTCGAGCAGTTCCCGAAGGCGCCGCGCAAGCTCGCCGGGGCCGTGTGGCAGGCGCTGGACACGCCGCTGGCCGATGAGGCCGAGGCACCGCTGGCGCTGCCCGCCAAC
The DNA here is from genome assembly GCF_056481725.1 of Stenotrophomonas sp. 85239_Sma. Classification (NCBI taxonomy): domain Bacteria; kingdom Pseudomonadati; phylum Pseudomonadota; class Gammaproteobacteria; order Lysobacterales; family Lysobacteraceae; genus Stenotrophomonas; species Stenotrophomonas sp. 85239_Sma. The sequence continues at coordinate 3,100,873 of NZ_CM151163.1, forward strand.
GACAGCAACAAGCAAGCGGTGAAGAAGCTGCAGGATGCCGTGGCCGAACGCAGCCGCGAGCTGGGCCTGCCGGATGGCATCCTCGCCTCGCGCAAGCATCTGGAAAGCTACCTGGAGCGCCGCCAGTGGCCGGCCGCACTGGCCGGCTGGCGCCAGCAGGAGCTGGAATCGCGATTGCAGGCCTTGCTGCCGGCAGGCTGATGACGGCGGCGCCGGGGAACCCCGGACGTCACCACGCTTGTTCCAGGCAAGTGAGGCCGTGGACGGCGGTCCGCAGGTGCCATGGTAAGGTCTGGAATAGTGACAAGGAGACGTCGATGCATACCGCGAAGATGGCGGCTACCTGCGTACTGCTGCTGGCACCGTTTGGAATGTCGCGCCCTGCGCAGGCCGCGCCGACCTACAAACAGGAAAAAGAGAACACGGCCAAGCTGGTGGACATCATCGATGGCGCTACCCGCGACGGTCTGGTCGCTGTGCTGGTGCCAGCCCCATATGTCGTGCACACGGGTGGGCCAGGGGTAGGGTCTCCGATTCCCGGCCTGCATCTTGGCCGACGCTCGACCGACCTGCCCGGCTTCTCGATGCGGGTGTCATTCCAGCACAAGGACATCCCTTCCCAGGGCTATGTTCAGCTTTTCAATACCAATGAGCTGGAGAGCGGCCCGCAGCGAACGGTGCTGATGGACGTCTTCGACGTCCATTTGATTCCTCCTGGCACCTACCTGCTAAACGGTGCGGAAAACTACCGTCTGAACACTCGCGTATCCAGACTGAAGCCACTGGGGACACGGGACGAGGTGTCGAAGGACATCGGCGTCACACGCCTGGCCGACGTCGATTACCGCTTCTATTCCTGGAAGAAGGTGTGGGTACCGCCATACACCGCCATCGACCAGAACTCCCAGCAGGTATGCACTTCGGTGCACGTCGCCTCTGGCAACTGCATGTCCTGGAGCACGCAGACCTACGAAACCGCGCGTGTCCTGGAGGGCTACTGGGACGACAAGATCGTCCCCGAGGACATTCCCGCCGTACGCATCCAGGCGGTCATCGCCAAGGCTCACGCGCCGCTGGCCTTCACTGCCCGTGAAGGGCAGATCCTGCTCAGCCCCTTCATCGTTGCCGCCGACGGCGATGTCGACTTCAACGCGAATGACTGCGCACCGGTCGACAATCTTACCGGCTGCGCCCTGCGCCGCTTCAGGGTGCATTACCAGCCGGCACCGCTGGACGCGGCGCGCAAGCACATCGCGATCACGTCACGGGGTCTGAATGCCAAACAGCGCAAGGTACTGGAGCGGATGGAGGCGATGCAGCTGCAGGTGCTTGGCCCCAGCGCACCGTCCGATGCGGTGCTCGGCCAGGGCGTCAGCGCCACCCCATAAATCAGAATCCTGTATCGTCGGCAACGAAATACGGCGCTCGATGAGCGCCGTTTTCGCCCTATGGTCCGGCAACGTCTTACCAGTTCATGTTCAGCGAGACACCCACAGTACGCGGCTCGTTGTAAACCGCGGCCATGTAGTTCTCGATCACACCCTTGAGGTTCTTCTCGTTGGTGATGTTGCGCGCGAAGAGCGCAACTTCGTAGGCACCGTAGTTGCCCGAGTAGCCGATCTTCAGGCCGCCCTCGAAGTCACCCTTGGAGTTGAACTCCTTGCTGTCGTACAGCACGAAGCTGGTGTAACCCTGCTTGTTCCAGTCGGTGGAGACGAACATGGTGCCGGCGTCGCTGACCGGGAAGTCGTAGCGGGCGGCCAGGTTGACGTTGTACTTCGGCGCGTTCGGCAGCGGGTTGCCGTCGATCTGGGCGAAGGTGTTGGCACCGACCTTGATGGTCGGGTCATTCACGGTGCACACCACCTGGCCGTTGAGGCCGCAGACCTGCGCGTAGACGCGCTTGTCCTTGATCTCGCTGTGCAGCAGGCTGACGCCGGCGCTCAGGGTCAGGTTCGGGACCGGGCGCAGTTCCATGTCCGCTTCGAAACCGTAGGCCTTGGCCTTGTCGGCGTTGAACAGCACGCCATTGCCGTCCGAATCGTTGCCGTTGAGCTGGATGTCGTTGACGGTGTAGGTGAACGCGGTGGCGTTCAGGCGCAGGCGGTTGTCCCACAGGCTGCTCTTCACGCCCGCTTCCCAGGACAGGATGGTCTCGGAATCGGCGGTGGTGAAGTCGGCATTGAACACCGCCGAACGGCCCTGGATGGTCGGGCCGCGGAAGCCGCGTGCGACCTTGGCGTAGACGCTCACCTCCGGCGTGATCTGATACATCGCGCTCAGATCCCAGCTCGGGGTGGTGTCGGACATCTTGACGTCGGTGCGGCCCTTGTAGGTGACCACGCCAGCGGCAGTGTCAGCCGTCTTCAGCAGGCGGGTGTGCTTCTCGTCCTTGGTCTGGCGCAGGCCGGCAGTGACGGTGAACTTGTCGGTGAAGGCGTAGCTGATCTGGCCGAAACCGGCCCACGAGGTGTTCTTGTTGCGCAGGCGCACCCAGTTGTTCGGGTTGCGGGCCGCACCCTGCAGGAACCATGCGCGCTGGTAGAAGTCGGTGGTGTCGCTGCCGTTGAAGTAGAACGCACCGGCCTGCCACTGCAGGGCGCTGTCGTCATGGCTGGCCAGGCGGAATTCCTGGGTCCACTGGTCCAGATCACGGATGCGGCCCATCGACTGGCCGTAGCCATTCGGCACGCCGTTGACCGGGAAGTTCACCGCAGCGCCGCCGTCTGTGTCGCCACGGCTGTAGCCGGAGGTGGTCTCGTAGGCGGTGATCGAGGTGAAGTCGATCGCACCGAAGTCGTAGCGTGCCTTCACCGAGCCACCGTAGGTCTTGTAGGCCTGCGGGTTGTTGTCGGCTTCGTCGTAGGCGACCTGGTCGCGCGGCACGTCGGTCTTGTTCGAGCCCTTGGTCAGCGCACCGCGCAGGAACAGGGTCGAGGTGCCTTCGTAGTCACGGGCGTGGGCCGAGGCCAGGATCGAGAACTGGTCGCTCGGGGTCAGCAGCAACTGCGCGCGCACGTTGCGGTCATCGAAGCCGCCCATGGCGTTCTTCTTCGGGCTGACCGTGCCGTCGGCGCTCGGCCCCTTGTAGGTGTTGTCGACGTAGTCGTCGCGGTGCTGGTACAGCGCCGACACGCGGAACGAAGCGATATCGTTGATCGGGCCACCGAAGCCACCGTCGATCGACACACTGTTGTAGGTCGCGTAGCTGGCGCTGACGCGGCCGGTGTAGTCCTGGGTCGGCTTCAGGGTGTCGAACTTGATGATGCCGGCGGTGGTGTTGCGGCCGAACAGCGAGCCCTGCGGGCCGCGCAGCACTTCCACCTGGTCCACGTCATAGACCGGGTTGGACTTCAGCACCACATGTTCCAGCACCACGTCGTCCTGGATGATCGACACCGGCTGCGACGCACCCAGGTAGAAGTCGATGTTGCCCAGGCCGCGGATGTAGAAGCGCGGGAAGATGCGGCCAGTGGTGGTTTCCGCGTACAGGCTCGGCACGCGGCCGGACAGCGCCAGCAGGGTGTCGTCGCCGCCGGCGGTGAAGTCGCGCATGCGCTCGCCCTGCACCACGCCCACCGAGACCGGCACTTCCTGCAGGTTCTGCTCGCGGTGCTCGGCGGTCACGGTGATCGTGTCCAGCCCGGTCGGGGTCGGCGCGCTGTCCTGCGCGGCGGCACCGAAGCTGGCAGCCAGGGCCAGGCCGGCACAGGCCAGGGCCAGCGGGTGGCGGCGGAAGGAAACAAAGGAAGACGACATACCCGACAGGCGGCGGGAATCGGAATGGGAGGGCATGGAATGCTCTGAGGAGGCGTCCGTGCGGCCTGCGCGAGCCGGGCGGTAAATAGGAGGAAAACTGCGCAAGCCGCCATTATCCCCCAAATTGTTACGATTTCGTTGCGTGGCGCCCCCGCCCGGTGAAACAAGCGGTTTCGGCACAGTTGTGCACTTGCGCGCGACGTCTTCCGGCACGAACGCCTGGATCGGCTTGGCAAGGAGCAGCTGCTTGGCTACACTGAACCCCTGCCGTGGGGCCATAGCTCAGCTGGGAGAGCGCGTCGTTCGCAATGACGAGGTCAGGAGTTCGATCCTCCTTGGCTCCACCACTATTCAGAAGAATCCGTAGATCTCCGCGATCTGCGGGTTTTTTCTTTGCAGCACCCACGACTCAAGCGGGATCCTCGTCACCCTCCTTGCGCTGCGGGCTGCGCGAATGCGCATCACGCACCTGTTGATCGCGCTGGCCCGGCCGCTGCTTGGCCACGTCGTCCTGCTTCCTGTCCTGGCGGCTTTCCTGGATGCCCTGCTTCGGGTCCTGATCCTTATCTCGCTCGTTCATTGAAATTTCCCTCGCTGGCGGCAGGCCAACGCTGGGCTCCACGCTAGAGGCTGGCGGGTAATCCACAGGTCAGTCCCGCGGCAACAATGTGTGTACAAACCGGCTTGCTGCGGCGGTCCACACCCGCCCAGAATCCGATGCGACACGAATTCCGGGTGCATCCATGCCCTCTCCAGCCCAGCGCGCGGCGCACGCCGTGCCGATGAACTTCAATCCGACCGACGGCAGCATCCAGCTCGGCAATCTGCCAAGCGTGATCTGCCCCACCCTCTCGCTGGATGAGGCGCGCATCGCCTTCGCCACGCTGATGCATGGCGAGCACGATGTCGGCACCGGCTACGTCTGGCTCAGCCTGCATCGGCTCAGCTTGGGCGGCGCGCCCGCTGGCATCAGCCTGTGCTTCCACGGGCAACAGCTCGACATGGTGGCGATGGGCGTCGACCTGCCGGGTGCAGCGCTGGAAGACGGATGGCCGACCCAAGCCGCGATCGATGCCGAAGTCGCCTTCATGCGCCGCACGCTGGGTGCGGCGCTGGGTCGCAAGCTGAGCGGCGGCGACGCCCGGTTCGACTGGGGCGAAGCCTGGGCCCGTTTCGATCCGAAGGGCTTCATGGCCAGCAGCGGCATCCGCTACTCGCCACGCCGCTGACCGCGCTCAGGTCCGCGTGATCGACACCCCGCCTTCAACACGCATCGCGCTGCCGGTAACGAAACTGCTTTCATCGCCGGCCAGGAACAACGCCGCATTGGCAATCTCTTCCGGCTCGGCGAGGCGCTTGAGCGCGTGCAGCGAGCGCACGAAGTCACGCGCATCCCCGCTGGGCGCGGCCTGCCGGCCCATCTCGGTATCGGTGCCCCCGGGCAACAGCACGTTGCTGCGCACGCCGCGCGCCCCGTACTCGGCAGCGATCACCTGGCTCAGGCCGATCAGCCCGGCCTTGCTCGACGCATAGGCCGCCATGCCCGGGAAGCCCACGGTATAGCCGACGAAGGTGCCGACGAACACCAGCGAGCCACCGCCGCGTGCCAGCAATGCCGGCAACTGGGCGCGTGCGGCATGGAAGGCGGCATCCAGATTGGTGGCCATCACCTCGCGCCAGGCCTCCACCGGGAACTCCGCTGCCGGTACACCAGGACCGAGCATGCCGGCATTGTTGAGGGCAATATCCAGGCCGCCGAAGGACTGCTGGGCCAGATCGACCAGCGCCTGCGCCGTGCTCGGGTCGGCCACGTCGGCGGCATGCACCACGGCTTCGCCACCGGCGGCGCGGATCTGCTCGGCCAGTGCCTGCAGCGGTTGCAGTCGCCGCGCGTTGAGCACCAGTTTCGCCCCTTCGGCGGCGAACCGCAGCGCGCTGGCGCGGCCAATGCCAGCGCTGGCACCGGTGATGAGGGCGATCTTGTTGTTCAGGCGCATGAGGGTGGTACCGGTTGTGGAGTGGCCGCCACGATGCCGCGCCTTCGGCCCGTCAACACTCCGTTTCCGGGCCTCACGGATGAGTGCAGGAAACGGAGTTTTCGCAGCACCGGCACGTGCCAGAATCCGCCCATGGACAGCACCGTCACCACCGCCCTCGATGCCCGTGTCGAACGGGTCTGCCGCCATCTGCAGGCCAGCCTCGACGAGCCCTCGTTGCGGGAACTGGCCGACATCGCCGGCTGCAGCCCGACGCGCCTGCATCGCCTGTTCAAGCAGGCCACCGGGCTGACCCCCAAGCAGTACGCCGCCGCGCTTCGCGCCGACCGCCTGCGCACCGGCCTGGAACACCAGGAGCGCATCACCGATGCCTTCCACGATGCCGGCTTCGGTTCGAGCGGGCGCTTCTACGAGAACGCGCCACGGCTGCTGGGCATGACGCCGAAGCAGTGGCGCGCCGGCGGCCGCGGCGAGGTCATCCACTTCGCCATCGCCGAATGCTCGTTGGGCAGCGTGCTGGTGGCCAGCAGCGGTACCGGCGTGGTCGCCATCCTGCTCGGCGATGATCCCGAGACGCTGCTGCAGTCACTGCAGCAACGCTTCCGCCAGGCCGTACTGGTCGGCGCCGACAGCGGCTATGAACAACTGGTAGCCCAGGTCGTGGGCCTGGTCGAGGATCCCACGCGGGGCACCACGTTGCCGCTGGACATCCGCGGCACCGCGTTCCAGCAGCGGGTATGGCAGGCGCTGCAGCAGATCCCGCGCGGGCAGACTGCCTCCTATGCAGATATCGCCGCGCGTATCGGCGCGCCGCGATCGAGCCGCGCGGTCGCACGCGCATGCGCAAGCAACCCGCTGGCGGTGGCAGTGCCCTGCCACCGCGTGGTGCGCCGCGACGGCGACCTGTCCGGTTACGCCTGGGGCGTGGCGCGCAAGCGCGAACTGTTGCGCCGGGAAAAGGCCTCGACTGCCTGAAGTGGGTGCCGACCTTGGTCAGCACGCCCTACCGCAGCATCGGGCCCTGCCCGGCGAACGCTCAATCCAGCTTCACCACCAGCTTGCCGAAGTTGCGCCCCTGCAACAGCCCGAAGAACGCCTCCGGCGCCTTCTCCAGCCCTTCAACCACATCCTCGCGGTACTGGATGCGGCCGTCGCGCAGCCACTGCGCCATCTCGCGTTCGAAGTCCGGCCACAGGTAGTTGAAATCGTGCACGATGAAACCGCGCACGGTCAGGCGCTGGCGCAGGATCTGGCTGAACAGTGCGGGCAACCGGTCCGGACCGGGCTGCTCGACGCCCCGCTCGTTGTAGGTGGCGATGGTGCCGCACACTGGAATCCGGGCGAAGTCGTTGAGCAGCGGCAGCACCGCATCCAGCACATGGCCACCGACATTCTCGAAGTACACATCGATGCCCGCAGGCACCGCTGCGCGCAGCTGCGCGGCAAAATCAGCCGCGCGATGATCCAGCGCCACGTCCACCCCCAGCGTCTGCAGATAGGCACGCTTGGTCTCACCACCGGCGATGGCGACCACGCGCGCGCCCTGCAGTTTGGCCAGCTGCGCCACCGTCGCGCCGACCGGCCCGGTGGCGGCGGCCACTACCAGCGTCTCACCCGGCTTCAAACGGGCGATTTCATGCAGGCTCGAATAAGCGGTGAAACCCGGCATGCCATACACCCCCAATGCCGTGCTCAGCGGCAGTCCGGCCGGATCCAGACGGCGCCCCAGTGACTTGGCCGGCAGCACCGCGTGAGTCTGCCAACCGCCCGGCGCCAGCAGCAGGTCTCCCATCGCCACGCCTTCGGCGTTGGACCGCAACACTTCGGCCACGGTCTGGCCTTCCATCACCGCCCCCACCGCCACCGGCGCGGCATACGAGGGGCCCTCGTCCATGCGTCCCCGCATGTACGGGTCCAGCGACAGGTAGCGGTTGCGCAGCAGCACCTCGCCTTCAGCCGGTGCCGGCAACGCAGCCTGTTCCAGACGGAAGTTGGCCGCACTCGGCGCCCCCTGCGGACGCGAGGCGAGCACGATGCGGGTGGTGGTCGAGGAATCGGACATGGCCAGATCTCTGCTGTTGCCAGCATCAGGAAAGGAGTGCCGACACTACGCCGCAGCGATCCCCGATGGCGGCCACGAAAACAGCGTTCCATTGCCCGGACCCGCGCGGGTCCGGCACAGCCCTTGCCCTTGCAGCATTGGCGCTTGCGGCAACCCGCTGATTTCCGCCGCAGACGATGATCGATTGGCCACGCCCTGCCCCACAACGGAGGATCAAGCACTTGGGAGCACGCAGACGGCAATGTGAAGGTTTTTTGCCAAAATGCTTGCCGTAGGCGGCTGACCTCCGTAATATGCGCGTCCTTGGCAGCGACCTCGCTGCAACGAAACACGTGGCCGAGTAGCTCAGTTGGTAGAGCAGGGGATTGAAAATCCCCGTGTCGGCGGTTCGATTCCGTCCTCGGCCACCACGTTTTGAGGACCTGCAGAAATGCAGGTCTTTTTTTCCGGGAGCCGCGATTGATTGCGGTTGCCACACAATCTGGCCGAGTAGCTCAGTTGGTAGAGCAGGGGATTGAAAATCCCCGTGTCGGCGGTTCGATTCCGTCTTCGGCCACCATCTTTCGAGACCTGCAGAGATGCAGGTCTTTTTTTGTCCATGCCCCGCGCTCGGGGCAAGTGGTGGGCAACGCACCGGCCGTCTTCGCCCGGTTGACGAAACATTTACACCGGCATGCGCGGCGGCACCTACGCTCCAGACTCCTGCCTGGAGTCTGCCGATGCATCTGCGCCCCGCCCTGCTCGCCTGCCTGCTGCTGGCCACCCTGCCGGTGATCGCCGCCGAGCCGGTGCGCGCGGTCGACCACCTGGACATCGATCGCTACGCCGGCCAATGGCATGAGATCGCGCACCTGCCGGTGTCGTTCCAGAAGCAGTGTGTCGGCGAGATCACCGCCAACTACGGGCTGCGCCGCGACGGCCGCATCAGTGTCACCAATGCCTGCCGCAATGGCGAGGGCGAACGCGTGGTCGCCGAAGGGGTCGCCCGTCCGGTGGCCGGTCACCCGGGGCAACTGCAGGTGCGCTTCGTGCCCGATTGGCTGAGCTGGGTCCCCCTGGTCTGGGCCGACTACTGGGTACTGGCGCTGGACCCGGACTATCAGTGGGCGCTGGTTGGCGAGCCCGACCGCAAGTACCTGTGGATCCTCTCGCGGCTGCCGGAAATGGATCGCGCCCGGTTCGAGCAATTGAAAGAAAAGGCCGAGGCCATGGGCTACGACCTCGGCCCGCTGCGGCTGATGGCACCATTGCGCGATACGCCCGCCGACTGAACCGCTCCGCATCGGTCGCATCCCGCGTGCCCGATCCAGCGTTGCGCACGCCCGGCCGCCATCTTCACGCGCTACCCTCTGTGACGGGTCGCCACAGGCGATCCATAAAACCATACGCCGTAGTATGCTTACGCCAACGCACCCCTCCAGAGGACTTGCGCCCATGCTCCACCGTTTCCGTACCGCCTTGATCGTCCTGTGCACCCTCGCCCTTGTTGCCTGCAACAACGGCATCGTCAAGCGTGTTTCGGAACCGGCGGCCAGTCTGCAGCAGCTGACCGTGCGTGCCGATGGCAACTGGACCGTGGCCCTGCGCCTGCAGAACTTCAGCTCGATGCCGATGACCTTCGATGACGTCTCGCTGGCGCTGACCGTCGGCGACAACGAAGCCGGCACCCTGCTGGCCAAGCCCGGCATCTCCATCGGCGGCACCTCCGCCGACGTCATCAATGTCGACCTCGTGCCCAGCTCGGCCGCGCGCCTGGTGGTGGCCGACGCGCTGGCCAGCAACCGCACCCTGGCCTATGGCCTGAAGGGAACGGTGGCGGCCACGCCGCAGGAAAAGAAACAGCGCAGCTTCGACATCAGCAGCCGCAGCACCCTCAACCAGGCTCCCGGCCTGCCCGGCGTGCTGCGCTGAACCCGCCTTTCGTCGCGGCGCCCGGCGCCGCTCTCCCCTGCCCTGATCAAATCGAGACGTACCGATGAGCAGCTACACCGCCCCGCTTTCCGACCTCCGTTTCGCCCTGCACGACGTGCTCAAGGTCGAACCCCTGTTCGCCCGCCTGGGCTTCACCGACGCCACCGCCGATGTGGTCGATGCCGTGCTGGAAGAAGCCGGCCGCTTCAGCGCCAGCGTGCTGGCCCCGCTCAACAGCGTCGGCGACGAGATCGGCTGCGTGCTCGACCAGGCCACCGGTGAAGTGACCACTCCGCCCGGCTTCAAGCAGGCCTACGACCAGTTCGTCGAAGGCGGCTGGACCGGCCTGACTGCGTCGCCGGAGCTGGGTGGCCAGGGCCTGCCGCACACCCTGGGCGTGCCGCTGAACGAAATGATCAACGCCGCCAACCTGGCGTGGGGCAACTTCCCGCTGCTCTCGCACGGCGCCATCGAAGCGCTGAAGCAGCACGGCGAGGCCTGGCAGCACGAGGCCTTCCTCAAGCCGCTGATCGAGGGCCGCTGGACCGGCACCATGTGCCTGACCGAACCGCACTGCGGCACCGACCTGGGCCTGCTCAAGACCAAGGCCGAACCGAATGCCGATGGCAGCTACTCGATCACCGGCACCAAGATCTTCATCACCGCCGGCGAGCATGATCTGACCGGCAACATCGTGCACCTGGTGCTGGCCAAGCTGCCCGACGCCCCTCCGGGCGCCAAGGGCATCTCGCTGTTCGTCACCCCCAAGTTCAAGGTCGACCGCGACGGCAACATTGGCGAGCGCAACGCACTGCGCTGTGGCTCGATCGAGCGCAAGATGGGCATCAAGGGTTCGGTCACCTGCGTGATGAACTTCGATGGTGCGCAGGGCTACCTCGTCGGCCAGCCGCACAAGGGCCTGCAGGCGATGTTCACCATGATGAACACCGCGCGCCTGGGTGTTGGCCTGCAGGGCATCGGCCTGTCCGAGCGCGCTTACCAGAACGCGCTGAAGTACAGCCGTGAGCGCCTGCAGTCGCGCGCCCTGAGCGGCGCCAAGTTCCCGGACAAGCCGGCCGACCCGATCCTGGTCCATCCGGACGTGCGCCGCATGCTGCTGACGGTGAAGTCGCTGGTCGAAGGCAGCCGCCTGCTGGCCCTGCACGCCGCCACCCTGATCGACGTCGCCCACCATGCCGAGGATGCCGCCGAGCGCGAGCGCGCCGACACCCTGGTGAGCTTCCTGACCCCGATCTCAAAGGCCTGCCAGACCGAATGGGGCATCGAGAACACCTACAACGCCCTGCAGTGCTTCGGCGGCCACGGCTACATCCGCGAACACGGCATGGAACAGTTGGCCCGCGATGCCCGCATCACCACGCTGTATGAAGGCACCACCGGCATCCAGGCGCTGGACCTGATCGGCCGCAAGACCGCGTCGAGCCAGGGCGCCGGCCTGAAGCTGATGCTGGCCGAGATCGAGGCCTTCGCCAAGGAACACGAGGGCAACGAAGCGCTCGCCGAATTCATCGGCCCGCTGCGCGCCAAGGCCGCCGAATGGGGCAAGCTGACCCTGGACGTGCTGCAGCGCGCGGCCGCCAACCCTGACGAACTGGGCGCAGCCAGCTACGACTACCTGTTCTATTCGGGTTACGTGGTGCTGGCCTACTGGTGGGCCCGCAGCGTCGCCGCCGCCGATGCCAGCGCGCACGGCGCCGCCTTCGCCCAGGGCAAGCGCGAGACCGCACGGTTCTACTTCGCCCGCGTACTGCCGCGCACGCTCAGCCACGCCGCCGCGATCCATGCCGGCGCCGCCCCGCTGATGGCCATGGACGACGAGCGCTTCGGCGCCTGAGCCGGGCTGCCGCCCGGCCCCCCGCAGAAGCCAAGGCTGGAGCTAAAGCAACAGCAACAGCTGGCTTCCTGCGGGATGGCAGGGCGGGTCCGATTGCGGGGGACGGCGCAAGTACGTCCTTGTAGCCTCGATCGCCGCTTGCTCGTGTGCGCTGTCCTGCGCACACGGCAGGGCCGGGGTTGGGCGCCCTGCCCAACCCGCCCGAGGCATGCCTCGAGCCCACGCGGCTCACGCCCCCGCAACCGGACCCACCCCGCCTTCGACAGATCTCCGGTGGCCAGTGGATCCACGCCATGCGTGGATGAAAACCACCGAAATCCATCTGGAGAAAAGCCCCCCTTTGTTAAGGGGGGCGCGCCGACGGCGCAGGGGATAGGAGAAATGCGCGGGCATCCCAACCCGCCTACTGCGGGCTGGGATGCCGAATGCGCGGACCTGAATGTTGACGATTTGCGTGTCGCCGACAGGCGATACACAAATCGTCAACATTCAGGTATAAGCTGTTCTCCCGATGGAGACAGACACTACACGCTTGGGTCTGATCGAAGCCGGAGCTCCGTTTTCTGCTCCGGGCGCCGAAGCATCGCCCAACGCCACGACGCTGCATCGCCCCGGTTCGGTCCGGCTGCTCTCGCTTGATGCCCACGGACGCGTACTGGACTGGATCACCTGGCAGGATGCGGCCTGCCTCTACGCCCGTGAAGCCGTGGCCTGGACGCTGGGCGATCCCTGCCTGCACATCCATGGCGGCACCAACCGCTTCAGCGGCCTGCAGAGCGGCATGGACCTGCACCCCATCATCGCCGCTCGCGGCCATGCCCGCTCCCGCGCGATCGACCCGACGCCGAACCTGACCAACCAGGCCCTGTTCGCCCGCGACGCCCATCTGTGCATGTACTGCGGCCAGCAGTTCAGCCGCCCCACGCTCACCCGCGACCATGTCATGCCGCTGTCCAAGGGCGGCCTGGACTGCTGGGAAAACGTGGTCACCGCCTGCTTCCACTGCAACTCGCGCAAGAGCGACCGCACCCCGCAGCAGGCCGGCATGCCCCTGCTGGCGGTGCCCTACCGGCCCAGCTGGATCGAGCACCTGATCCTGTCCAACCGCAACATCCTGGCCGACCAGATGGCCTTCCTGAAGGCGCAATTGCCCAAGCGGTCGAAACTGAGCACCTGAACGCCCGGAAATGCAACCCTCACCGTCCTGTCACGGACGGCGGCGTTTGCTTGCCCCACCCCCGTTTGAGGGCGAAAATGGGCGTTCAGAAAAAGTGCGAACATGATGATCGACTCTGCCCGCTATCCCCGCCTCGCGCGCATCCAGACGCCGGATGACCTGCGCACGTTCGACGAATCCGAATTGAGGGCGGTTGCCGACGAACTGCGCGCCTACCTCATTGAATCGGTGGGCAAGAGCGGCGGACACTTTGCCGCCGGCCTGGGCGTGATCGAACTCACCGTGGCCCTGCACTACCTGTACCAGACGCCGATCGACCAGCTGGTCTGGGACGTCGGTCATCAGACCTACCCGCACAAGATCCTCACCGGTCGCCGCGACGAGATCCACACCGTCAAGCAGAAGGACGGCGTCGCGCCCTTCCCGAAGCGCGAGGAAAGCGAGTACGACACGTTCGGCGTCGGCCACTCCTCGACCTCGATTTCGGCCGCACTCGGCATGGCCATCGCCCGCCAGTCCGAAGGCGACGACCGCAAGGTCGTGGCGGTGATCGGCGACGGCGCGATGACCGCCGGCATGGCGTTCGAAGCGCTGATGCATGCCGGCGGCATGGAGCCGGAACCGAACCTGCTGGTGATCCTCAACGACAACAACATGTCGATCTCCGAGGCGGTGGGTGGCCTGACCAAGATGCTGGGACGCGCCACCGGCAGCCGCACGCTCAACGCACTGCGCGAAGGCGGCAAGAAGATCCTGGGTGACAAGAAGAACAACCCGGCGCGCTTCGTGAAGCGCTGGGAAGAGCACTGGAAGGGCATGTTCGTGCCCTCCACGATGTTCGAGGAAATGGGCTTCCACTACACCGGCCCGATCGACGGCCACGACATGCCTGCCCTGCTGTCCACGCTGAAGACGCTGCGCGCCTCCAAGGGCCCGAAGCTGCTGCACGTCATGACCACCAAGGGCAAGGGCTACGAGCCGGCCGAAGGCGACCAGATCGGTTACCACGCGGTGGGCCCGTTCGATCCGGACAAGGGCCTGGTGGCCAAGGCCGGGGCCAAGAAGCCGACCTATACCGACGTATTCAGCGACTGGCTGTGCGATGCCGCCGCCGCCGAGCCGCGCCTGTACGGCATCACCCCGGCGATGCGCGAAGGCTCCGGCCTGGTGCGCTTCAGCAAGGAGTACCCGCAGCGTTATTTCGACGTGGCGATCGCCGAGCAGCACGCGGTCACCCTCGCCGCCGGCATGGCCACCCAGGGCGGCAAGCCAGTGGTGGCGATCTATTCCACCTTCCTGCAGCGCGCATACGACCAGCTGGTGCATGACGTGGCGATCCAGGACCTGGACGTGCTGTTTGCGATCGATCGCGCCGGCGTGGTCGGCCCGGACGGCGCAACCCACGCCGGCAACCTCGACCTGAGCTTCCTGCGCTGCGTGCCGAACCTTGTGGTGATGGCGCCGTCCAATGAAGCCGAGTGCCGGCAGATGCTCAGCACGGGCCTGCAGCATCCGGGCCCCGCCGCCGTGCGCTATCCGCGTGGCACCGGCACCGGCGTTGCGGCCGGTACCGATCTGTCGACCCTGCCGATCGGCAAGGGCGAGTTGCGCCTGCAGGGCAGCCGCATCGCCCTGCTCGCCTTTGGCAGCACCGTGGCCGCTGCTGAGCAGGTCGGCCGCGAACTGGGCCTGAGCGTGGTCAACATGCGCTTCATCAAGCCACTGGACCGCGAGCTGGTGCTGGCCATGGCCGACCAGCACGAGGGCCTGGTGACGATCGAAGACAACGTGGTGGCCGGTGGTGCCGGTTCCGGCGTCGGTGAACTGCTCAATGCCGAAGGCGTGCTGCGCCCGATCCTGCACCTGGGCCTGCCCGACAGCTACCAGCACCACGCCAGCCGCGAGGACCTGCTGGCCGAAGCCGGCATCGACGCGGCAGGCATCCGCGCCGCTGTACTCAAGCGCTGGCCGCAGCTGGCGGCAGGTACCCCGCCGCTGAGTGCAGCGGGCTGAGACCGATCAGAGACCCACAAATGAGGGGGAAGGTGCGGGACCGCACCTTCGACGGCGAAAGCGGGTAGATCCCCGCCATGCGTGGATGGCGGAATCCTGGCGGCGTGCCTCGGCAGGCACCCGCGCTCAGCCGTAACTGACCGCTTCGACGAATGCGCCGCTGGCTTCCACGCGCACGGCCGCACGCTGACCGGTGTCGACAAAGTGCAGGCGGGCCAGGGTCTCGGCGAAGTCATAGGCACGGGCGCCATCGCGGAACTCGATCGGCTCCGGCCTGTCCGGATGCAGCACGCGCCACTGGCGCTGTTCGCATTGCAGGCGGATCAACATGCAGCTCACTCCTTGAGGCAGCGTATCGATGACGGTGCGATGCCCATGCCGACTGGGGCACGCGACATCGCCGGGAGTCAGGGCACGCAAGGCACCCTGTTCGCAGACAATACGGCGTTCAAAATGTGAGCTGTATCAGATTATTCTGATTTTCACGGGCTGAACCCGAAAAGCTCAGTTCACCTGGAACTGCGCCCGGCAGCCATCACTGACCCAGATGCCACGGCGATTCCAGCCCCAGCTCTGGCCTTCGATGCAGGCGCTGCGCGAGTCCTGGCGGATCAGGCGTACACCTCGGCGGATACGGGCATCGCAGTACTCCTGGCGATGACCATTGGAATGGCAGGTGACGACATCGCCGCCGCCCCACCCATTGCCATTCCCCCAGCCGCCGCCATTGCCGCCCCAGCCGCCACCGCGGCGGTACTCACCCACGAATTCGGCACGGCACCCCTGCGTGACCCAGACGCCATTGCGCGACTGGCCCCAGGTTTCGCCCTCCACACAGGGCGAACCGGACAGCTGGCGGATCAACCGCGCGCGTCCGTCCAGGCGGCACTCATTGCTGCGGTTCTTGATCGACTCGCAGCGCACGATGCCATTGCCATCGCGGCCACCATAGCGGTCGTCGTCATAGCCGTAGCCATAGCTCTGCGCCTGAGCGCCACCGGCGGCCGCCAGCATCGGCAACAGGGTGCAGGCCAGGGTGCGCCAGGTGAGTGCCTTGCCCATCGAGATCTCCAGATGAATACGATGGCGCAAGCATCCGGGATTCACGGCCCGGCGCACAGAGGGGGGCGCAACGGCAGTTTTTCGCCATTCAAACAACGCAACCGTGGCTGACTGCAGCGTCACTCTCCGACGTGGAGCGCGTCTACCGTGTTGCCAAGCGCCTCGACCCGCACCGTGCTGCGCTGGCCAGTGCGGCGGTGATGCTCCAGGGCGAGCGCGGCGGCGGCGTCAAAGGCGTCGGCACCGCGGGCATAGCCGGCGGCGTCGCTCGCCTGCGGATGCAGCACGCACCAGCGCTGGGCGTTGCATTGGACGGTGATGATCATCAGGAGGCTCCTGCGGATGGAAGGGTGCAATGGCAGGCAGACGGGCCGCTTGCCGGTACACCATCAGGCTAGCGACCGCCTCCGGGTTGGCCCATCAGATTTGTACGAAAATGCCGCGCCGCCGGGTCGGGTGTCCGCTCCCTCACATCCCTGAGTCCGTTTAGCCCGTTCATTCCGTGATCCTTGTCACGGAGTCAGGCTGGCTTCACACTACCGTCATCAACAGGGGCCCCTTCCACATGCGCACCTTCTTCTCACAGCAGCGCTGGACGTTGCTGAAGTTCTATTTCGTGGCCAGCTATCTGATCCTGATCGAAGAACTGGTCCGCGCCGCCGTGCATTGAGCGCTTGCCGCTAGGGTATTTGCGACACAAACTGTCGCTTTAGGCACGGAGCCCGCCCGATGAAAGCGCTACTTCTGATTCCCGCCCTGGTGCTGTCCGCCTGTGCCAGCCCGGACAAGGCGGCGACCGCACGTGCCGATGCCAACGCGACGTCGACGGCCACGCCCGTGGTGGGGGGTGATCGCGATGCGCATGGCTGCATTGGTTCGGCCGGCTACCAGTGGTGCGAGCACAGCCAGCGCTGCGAACGCCCGTGGGAACTGGCGCAGGCACAGGGCCTGGCCAACACCGCCGAGGCAATCGATGCGTACTGCGCCAAGCCGGCCAGCCCGGCGCGCAAGTGAGCACGCTCCGTCGTGGCTGAACTGAGTCCCCTGCCCGACCTCGCCCGTGGCCGGTATCGCCACTTCAAGGGCGGCGAGTACGAAGTAATCGACATCGTCCGCAGCAGCGAGACACTGGAACCGCTCGTGCTGTACCGCGCCCTGTATGGCGAAGGCGGCCTGTGGGTGCGCCCCTATCCGATGTTCATCGAACAGGTGCCCGGCGAGCACTGCCCACAGCCCCGCTTCGCACGCATCGACGGTTGAATCCATGCTGCCGGCCCGGGTCGGCAGCCACGGCGCGGCGGCAGGCCTGCGCTACAATCGTACCGTCCAGTCGGTTTCTTCCCGCCCATGTCCGCATCCCCTTCCCGTTCGCGCCGCAAGGCGCCCGACAGCGTGCGCCAGTCATTGCTGCAGGCCACCATCACAGTGATCGGCCAGCATGGACTGGCGGCACTGACCGTACAGGATGTCGCGCGCGCGGCCGGGGTCAGCAAAGGCGCGTTGTTCCACCATTTCAGCAGCAAGCAGGTGCTGGTCGACGAAGCCATCGCCACGCTCATCGGCGACTTCGAAGCGCAGGTGCGCAGCCTGATGGAAGGCAGCGAGCGCTACGCCTGCTTCAGCCGCGCCTACGTGCGCGCCAACTTCGATCACCTGCTGCAGCAGGAGCGGGTCAACGACATCGGCCTGACCCTGGGCAACATGCTCGAACCTGCCCTGCTTGCCCAATGGGGTGCATGGCTGCGACGCATGCTGGCCGAATTCCCGGATGAGGCCTCCGATCCCCGCCTGTATGCGGCGCGCTGCGTGGCCGACGGCTATTGGGCAACCGCCTACGGTCGTCCGTTGGATGAAGAAGAACGCCTCAATGCACTGGCCATGGCCGAACAGGCCCTGAAACTGTGCGACCCGCAGTGAGCTGGAGCCCGCAATGAATCCCTACCTCTACCTTGCCGCCGCCATCGTGCTGGAAGTGATTGCGACGTCCCTGCTGAAGGCGTCCGACGGCATGACCCGGCTGGCGCCGACGCTGGGCGCGCTGGTCGGCTATGGGCTGTGCTTCTACCTGCTGTCGGTCACCATGAAGTCGGTGCCGACCGGCATCGCCTATGCCATCTGGTCCGGCGTCGGCATCGTGCTGATCTCGCTGATCGGGCTGATCGTGTTCAAACAGCGCCTGGATGCACCGGCGTTGATCGGCATCGGCCTGATCTGCGCCGGCGTGCTGGTGATCAACCTGTTCTCGCGCAGCAGCGCACACTGACTACGCCGCTGCGCGATCAGCGCTAGCTGACCTTCTTCGCTACGGTCATGCCGAGCAGGAACAGCACCACGGCGATGATGATGCCGGCCCAGAACAGGAACTTGGCGATGCCGACGGCGGCACCGGCAATGCCGCCGAAGCCGAGCACGCCTGCAATGACGCCGATGATGGCGAAGATGATGGCCCACTTGATCATGTCAAACCTTTCCCCGCAGGGACTGCGTACTGGATGGTCAGGCTAGGCCGTGGCCGATGCGGCAGTCGTGAACAGGCCGCGTGCGCGGCGTGAATCAGCGCGGACGGAAACGCAGCAGGGCAACCGCGAACGCCAGGAACACGCTCCCCACCAGCCGTTCGAACCAGCGTCGCGCAAACGGCTTGGCCAGCCAACGGCGCAGGCCATGGCCTCCGGCGGCATACATCACGTACCAGAACAGTTCGCAGCCAGCGAAGGTGACCACCAGCACGCTGTACTGCAATGCCTGGCCACGCGAGGGGTCCACGAACTGCGGCAGGAACGCCGCCGCGAACAGCAGCAGCTTGGGATTGCTCAAGCCCACCAGGAGACCGCCACGGAACACTGTTCCTGCGCCGAGCACCGGCGCGATTGGCAGAGCTGCGTCCACCACCACCGGCGGCGCCGGCCGGGTGCTGTCACGCCATGCCTTCAGGCCCAACCAGGCCAGATAGGCCACGCCCAGATAGCGCAGCACCTCGAACAGCATCGGCGAGGAATGCAGCAGCGCACTCAGGCCGGCTGCGGAAGCCGCCAGCACCAGCAGCATCGCCAACAGGCAGCCAGCCATCGCCGGCACGCTGCCGCGGAATCCGAGCCCGACGCTGCGGCCAAGGATATGCAGCATGTTCGGCCCCGGCGTGCCACACAGAACGAACACCGTGGCGAGGAACCACCACCAGGTATGCAGGGCCATATCGGACATCCACTTCAGAAGACCGCACCAGCATAGTGGCGGCCTGGCTGGTGCGGCACATACAGCGCAGCATGGATGTGGTGGTTACAGTGGCAGGCTCAGGCCACGAGCGCGTCGCGCCGTGCCAGTACCTGGTCGATCAGGCCCCATTCGCGTGCCTGCTCGGCACTCATGAAACGATCGCGGTCCAGGGTCTGCTCGACCTCCTCGACACTGCGTCCGCAATGCTGCGCATACAGCCGGGTGATGCGCTGCTTTGTGCGCTGCATCTCCTCGGCGTGGATGAAGATGTCGGACGCCTGGCCCTGGACGCCCCCCAGCGGTTGGTGCACGTGCAGGCTCGCGTTGGCCAACGCCGCGCGGTGGCCAGGTTCGCCGGCCATCAGCAGGAACGAGCCCATCGAGCGCGCGGTGCCCATGCACAGGGTATGCACCGGAGCGGAGATGTATTGCATCGTGTCGTACATCGCCAGGCCGCTGGAGATCACCCCGCCCGGTGAGTTGATGTACAGATGGATCGGCTTTTCCGGGTTTTCCGATTCCAGGAACAACAGCTGCGCGCAGACCAGCGCCGACACGGTGTCATCGACTTCGCCGTTGAGGAAGATGATGCGTTCACGCAGGAGCCGCGAGTAGATGTCATAGGAGCGCTCGCCGCGCTCGCTGCGTTCCACCACCATCGGTACCAGCTGCATTCTGTCCCGCATGTGCCTGCTCCCTGTAGTGTTCGATCCAGGCGCCGGCTCAAGCCGCGCGCATCACCGTGCGATGGTCGTCGTTGGAGGCCGGCGGCATCAGCGCGCGCAGGTCGGTGAGCCGATGTACGATGGTCAGCACCGTTCCTCCACCCTCGTCCGCGCGCAGCCGGAAACACACCAGGCTGTGCAGATGTGGGGGATGCGCGTCCCGCAGGTGGAAACCCAGCTCCCGCCCCTGTTCGCACAGGCAGGGCTGCGGATCGGCAAGATCGGCCGCAGGCAACCAGCGCTCACGCAGCGCCGGATCGAACAGTGCGCGCCAGACCCGCTCCGGTGGCGCTGGCAGCCGCTGCTCCATCACCAACGCGGGAACCGCTTCGTTCAGAACATCGTCCATCAGTCCATCTCCTCCAGCAGGTTCTGCAGTGCGGACATCCGCGCCGGCCAATAGGCCCGGTAACGCTGCAACCAGCGGCCGATGTGGGCCAGCCCGCGCGGATCGACCTCGTAGTGGACGAAGCGGCCTTGACGCTGTTCGCTCACGAGCCCGGCATCGCGCAGCACCGCCAGGTGCTGGGACATCGCGGACTGGCTGATCGCCATGCCCTCGCGCAGTGCACTGGCATGCTGCCCGCCATCGGCCAGCTTTTCGAAGATATGGCGGCGGGTGGGGTCGGCCAGCGCCTTGAACAGGGCGTTCTCGATCATGGCCAACACATTAGCAGTCGCTAATGTGTAGTGCAACTCCCGTATCGGCTGTGCTGCAATGAGGGCTCCTGGCATGGAGCTGTGCATGAAGACCCTTGGCCTGATCGGCGGCATGAGCTGGGAAAGCTCGGCCCAGTACTACCGTCTCATCAACGAGGACGTACGGCAGCGCCTGGGAGGCGCGCATTCGGCGCAACTGCTGCTGTGGTCGGTGGATTTCGCCGGCATCAAGCAGCTGCAGCATGACGGCGACTGGGCTGCACTGGGCGACCACATGGTTGACGCCGCACGGCGCCTGCAGGCCGGTGGCGCCGATCTGCTGCTGGTCTGCACCAACACCATGCACAAGCTGGCTGACCGCATCGAGGCGGCCTGCCCACTGCCGCTGCTGCATATCGCCGACCCCACCGCCCAGGCCATCGTGCAGGCAGGCGCACGCAGGGTGGGCCTGCTCGGCACCGCCTTCACCATGGAACAGGACTTCTACCGCGGCCGGCTGCAGGATCGCTTCGGCCTGGAGGTACTGGTCCCCGATGCCGGCGATCGCCGCAGCGTGCACGACATCATCTACCAGGAACTGATCGCCGGCGTGGTCCGCGAGCGCTCACGACAGGTCTACGCCGACGTGATCGCACGCCTGGTCGAACGCGGCGCCGAAGCGATCATTCTCGGCTGCACCGAGATCATGCTGCTGGTACGCCCGGAGGACAGTGCAGTGCCGTTGTTCGATACCACTGCCCTGCATGCGCGGGCCGCGGTCGACGCGGCATTGGCCTGATCCTGCTTGCGACACGGCGCGGAATCAGTCCGCGCCCTGCACTTCCAGCGCGGTGATCAGCCAGTCGACCACCGCCTGCGAATCACACAGGAAGAAGATGGCATCGCCGGAGCGCGCTTCGGTGAGCAGGCGATAGACGGTGATCGCCACCGCCGACTGGTTGGCGATGAACACTTCCGGGCTGCGTGGCCCTTCGCTATGGCCGGCAACCGCGTGCAGCGCCTTGCGTGCGGCCACGGTGGCGGCCGGGTCCGCGCTGCGGGTCAGTTCCGGCCCGCGCAGGCCCCAGGCGATGAACACATGCTTGCCCTTGAACGTGGTGTCCAGGACCCGCACCTCGGCGCCGCCTGCGTCGGCCGAGCGATGAATGACGGTACTGCTGATCAACGCAACCCCCTGTGGTCGTCGTGGTCCGCGCATCCTCCCCCACAGGCCGCCCGCACACCAGTGACGGCAGCCACAGGCTGCGCCGACAGGCGTGGAAGACATGTAAGAAGGTGTAAACCGATGCGATCGGATGTGCAGCGATGATACGGGATGTAAGCCTCTGCATGGGCCCGCGCGTACTACTAAATCCCTACTGAGCCACTTCCGGAACGATCCGTTCCGACGGCCCCGGGCTGGGTCATTCTTGCGGCCCGTTCCCCTGCCGAGGCTCTCCATGATCCATTGCCTGCAACTTCCGTTTGCCGCCTCCACCCTCGCCCTGCTGCTGGCCACCAGCACCGTGGCCGCCCAGGCCTACGACACTGACCACATTCCAGCGCTGCGCTGCGAATCCCAGTTCAACAAGACCGAGCAATGCCCCATCGAGGGCCCGATGCGGCTGGCCAGGCAACTGTCGGTCACCCGCTGCGTGGAGAACCAGAACTGGGGCCAGAGCCGGCGAATGTTGTGGGTGACCGACGGCTGTCGCGCCGAGTTCGTCGCCGACGGATATCGGCGCGGACGCTGGCCAGGGCGCGGCCGGGATCGCGACGATGACGGCGAACGCCTGGTCTGCGAGTCCTACGAAAAGAAGGACAAGGAATGCCGTATCCGTGTGCGCCACGAGGTGCGCCTTGTCAAGCAGAAATCGGTGACGGCCTGCATCGAGGACCAGAACTGGGGCTGGGACCGACGCGGGATCTGGGTCAGCGACGGCTGCCGTGCCGAGTTCCGTGTGTATTGACTGCCGAGCACGCGCTGGCTGCGGCGGGTAGGCATGCGTGCGGGACAGAGCCGATAGACTGTGGCCTGTACATGGCAGGGAGCGCGACATGGAACGATGGTATCTGGCGACGCTGTTGGCGTTGATCCTGCATCAGATCGACGCTGCGTTCTGGCAGGAATGGGCCATGTTCCATGTGCCCGGTGGCATCCAGGGCTTCCTGCTGTTCAACCTGCTTGCGATCGGCTTCGTGCTTTGGGGGTATCGCCAGACCCTGCTGGGCACATCGTCGGCGCGCGGCCATGCGCTTGTTTGTGGCGCACTCGGTATTGGCACGGCGCTGATCCATCTGGCGTTTGCCCTGTTCGGTCGCGATGAATTCCACCTGCCGCTGTCGATCGCCGTCCTGCTCGCCTGCTTTGTGTCGGGCGGCGGCTTGTTGCTGCAGCTGCGCCCGCGATGAGCCGGACTTCCCACTCCGCACACCTGCGTGACGGCAGCATCCAGGACGCCGATGCCTTGATTGCGCTCGACAGCGTGGCGGCCAACGATCCAGGCCGGGCCCTGCAGATCGGCGACTGGCTGGCACGCGGCGGCGTGCAGGTTGCCGAGCAGAACGGCAGGGCCGTCGGCTACCTGGTCATTCATCACCACTTCGTCGGCGAATCCTTCGTCGAAATGCTGATGGTGGCGCGCGCACAGCGCGGCCAGGGCATCGGTACCGCACTGCTGCGCCAGGCCATCGCACTGCACGGCCGGCGCAAACTGTTCACCTCGACCAATGCCTCAAACATCGGCATGCAGCGCCTGCTCGCTGCGTCGGGATTCATCGACAGCGGCATCGTGCACGGATTGGACGAAGGCGACCCGGAGCTGATCTACCGCTTCGCGGGTGCATGATCGGCCTCTGCCGCACGCACAAAAAAGCCCACGCATCGCTGCGCAGGCTTCTTGATTCATCACAGTGGTCGGGACGGCCGGATTCGAACCGACGACCCTCTGCCCCCCAGGCAGATGCGCTACCAGGCTGCGCTACGCCCCGACTGATGCTGCGATGTGCCCGCCAGTGCGGCGGGCCGTGAAGTATAGCGGATTATGATGGAAATGGGATCAGCGACGCAGCAACTGCAGCACTTCTTCCAGCTCCATGCGCACCTGCTTGATGATCTGGTTGCTCAGCGCCGATTCCTCGCGGGCATCGGGACCGTCCAGACGCAGGCGTGCACCACCGATGGTGTAGCCCTGTTCGTACAGCAGGCTGCGGATCTGCCGCACCATCAGCACGTCATGGCGCTGGTAATAGCGGCGGTTGCCTCGGCGCTTGGCCGGCTCAAGGCTGGGAAATTCGGTTTCCCAGTAGCGCAGGACGTGCGGCTTGACGTCGCACAGCTCGCTGACCTCACCGATGGTGAAGTAGCGCTTGGCCGGGATCGGCGGTAGTTCGCGGTTACTGCCCGGATCCAGCATAAGCTTCCACCCTCTCCTTGAGCTTCTGGCCCGGACGGAAGGTGACCACCGTACGGGCGGAAATCGGAATTTCCTCGCCGGTCTTGGGGTTGCGACCCGGGCGCTGGTTCTTGCGCCGCAGATCGAAATTACCGAAGCCCGACAGCTTCACCTGACGTCCCTGTTCCAATGCTTCACGCAGCACATCGAAAAACGCGTCGACGAATTCCTTGGCTTCCCGCTTGTTCAGACCGACTTCGTCGAACAGCTTTTCCGCCATCTCCGCCTTGGTCAATGCCATTGCCTGCTACCCCCGAGTGCTGCCCGCTCAGCCGCGGATCCGGGCGTGGTGTTCACGCTCGATGGCAGTGACCGCCTCGGCCACCACCGCATCCACGTCGCGGTCCGTCAGAGTGCGCGACTTGTCCTGCAAAATCAAGCCCATAGCGAGACTCTTGAATCCCGGCTCGACGCCTTGGCCGACATAGCGGTCGAACAGGTTCAGGTCGCGCAGCAGCGGGCCAGCGGCCTGGCGGACGGTGGCCGCCAGATCGGTCCAGGCCACCTGTTCAGGCACAAGGAACGCCAGGTCGCGGCGCACCGCCGGGAAGCGCGACAGTTCGCCGGCACGCGGCAGGCGGCGGGCGGTCAGCGGCTCCAGGTCCAGCTCGAAGGCATAGACGTCGGCTTCGATCTCCATCGCCTTGGCCAGGCGCGGGTGGACCTGGCCGATCCAGCCGATCGCCACGCCATCTCGGAACACCTCGGCCGAACGCGCCGGGTGGCCGTAGGCGCGGGCGGACGGACGGAACTCCAGCTGCGCGCCACTGGCGGCCGCCAGCGATTCCAGATCGCCCTTCAGGTCATGGAAATCGACCTTGCGGGCCGGCAGGCCCCACTGCACCGCCTGCGCGTCACCGCAGACCGCAGCGGCCACGCGCGGGGTTTCCAGCGGTGCAGGTTGACCTTCACCGGCCTGCTGGGCGAACACGCGGCCAATCTCGAACAGGCGCACGCGACCCAGCTGGCGGGCAGCGTTACGGCCCAGCGTGGCGACCAGGCCGGGCAGCAACGACGGGCGCATCACGGCCAGTTCGGCCGACAGCGGATTGGCCAGCGGCACCAGGCCGTCGCGCAGCTGCCACTGGGTCAGCAGCGCATCGTCGACGAAAGCGAAATTGACGGTTTCCTGCTGGTCACGGGCAATCAACTGGCGACGCACGCTCAGCGCGTCCAGTTGGGTCTCGCTCGGCATCGCCACCCGCGAGGCGCCGCCCGGCAGCGTGGTCGGGATCTGCTCGTAACCGTGGATGCGGGCCAACTCTTCGATCAGGTCTTCTTCGATGGCGATGTCGAAGCGGCGGCTTGGCGCGGCCACCTGCCAGCCATCGGCGGTGGCAACCACCTCCATGCCCAGCGCGCGCAGGATGCGCTCGACTTCGGCGTCTTCGATGGTGATGCCGAGCACGCGGGTGATGCGGGCGCGGCGCAGCACGATCGTTGCCGGCTGCGGCAGTTCGGCATCACGCACTGCCTCGGTGACCGGCGCCGGGGTACCACCGGCCAGGTCCAGCACCAGGCGGGTGGCGTACTCGATCGCGGTGCGCGGCAGCGCCGGGTCGACACCACGCTCGAAGCGGTGGCCGGCATCGGTGTGCAGGCCCAGCTTGCGGCCACGGCCCATGATCGCGGCGGGCGCGAAATGCGCAGCCTCCAGGAACACGGCAGTGGTGGCGTCGGTGACGCGGGTATCGAAGCCCCCCATCAGGCCGGCCAGGCCGACCGCGCGATCGGCGTCGGTAACCACCAGGAAGCTGTCGTCCAGTGCGGCATCACGGCCATCCAGCAGCTTGAGGCTTTCACCGGCGCGCGAACGGCGCACGGCGATGCTGCCCTGCAGGGTGCCGAGGTCGTAGGCATGCATCGGCTGGCCGAGCTCGAGCATCACGTACTGAGTGATGTCGACCAGCAGCGAGACCGGGCGCACGCCACTGCGGCGCAGGCGCTCGGCCATCCACAACGGCGTCTTGGCGGCGGCGTTGACGCCTTCGATGACACGCCCCAGGTAACGTGGCGCTTCGGCGCCGGCGTCGAGCTGGATGCTCAGCTCACGGCTGCCGACCGCCGGGATGGCGTCGGCGGCGAAGTCCAGCACTTCGCTGCGGGTCGCAGCGGCGACGTCGTAGGCGATGCCGCGCAGGCTGAAACAATCGGCGCGGTTCGGGGTCAGCTTGATCTCGATGCTGGCGTCCGGCAGGCCCAGATAGTCGACCAGGGCCTGGCCGACGGGGGCGTCATCCGGCAGTTCCAGCAGGCCGGACGCATCGTTGTCCAGGCCCAGCTCCTTGGCCGAGCACAGCATGCCGTTGGACTCGGCGCCGCGCAGCTTGGCCGGCTTGATCTTCAGCTCGCCGATCTGCGCACCGACCATGGCCAGCGGCGCGACCAGGCCCGGGCGCGCGTTCGGCGCACCGCAGACGATCTGCAGCAGCTCGCCCTGCCCGGCATCGACCTTGCACACCTGCAGGCGGTCGGCTTCAGGATGGCGCACCGCTTCGACGATGCGTGCCACGACCACGTGATCGAGGCCCTCGCCCAGCGCGGTCACGTCTTCCACTTCCAGGCCGATGGCGGTCAGCACCGCACTCAGTTCATCGCGCGAAGCGCTGGTCGGGACGTGGCTGCGCAGCCAGTTTTCGGAGAATTTCATGGTGTCACCCTGGTGGGAGGCGTGCCTCCCGTTGCGGTTTTTTTGTGGTCGCCCAGCGCATGCGCAAGGAGGCGTCCATCCAGAAAGGCAGCCGAGCAGGGCTCGGCGCTGCACGGTTGCGGCTTACGCGAACTGCTTCAGGAAGCGCACGTCGTTCTCGAAGAACGCGCGCAGATCGTTGACGCCGTAACGCAGCATCGCGAAGCGCTCCACGCCCATGCCGAAGGCGAAGCCGGTGTAGCGCTCCGGATCGATGCCGACGTTGCGCAGCACGTTGGGATGGACCATGCCGCAGCCGAGCACTTCCAGCCAGCGGGTGCTGCCATCGGGCTGCTGCCAGGCGATGTCCACTTCCGCACCCGGCTCAACGAACGGGAAGTAGCTGGGACGGAAGCGCATCTCGAAATCGCGCTCGAAGAACGCACGCACGAACTCGGCCAGCGTGCCCTTCAGGTCGGCGAAGGTCGAATGCTCGTCCACCAGCAGGCCTTCCACCTGGTGGAACATCGGCGAATGGGTCTGGTCGCTGTCGCTGCGGTACACCTTGCCGGCGGCGATCATGCGCAGCGGCGGCGCGTGGTCGCCCATGTAGCGCACCTGCACGCCCGAGGTGTGCGTGCGCAGCAGGCGGCCATCGCCGAAGTAGAAGGTGTCGTGCATGGCACGCGCCGGGTGATGTGGCGGGAAATTCAGCGCCTCGAAGTTGTGCCAGTCATCCTCGATCTCCGGCCCTTCAGAGAGCTCGTAGCCCAGCCGGCCGAAGATGCCGGTGATGCGCTCCAGGGTGCGGGTGATCGGGTGCAGGCCGGCGCGGTCGCCATTGCGGCCCGGCAGGGTGATGTCGATGGCTTCGGCGGCCAGGCGCGCATCCAGTGCCGCGTCTTCCAGCAGCGCCTTGCGCTCGCCCAGCGCGCGGGTCAGCGCGTCGCGGGCCTGGTTGATCGCTTCACCGGCGGCCTTGCGCTCGTCGGCCGGCAGAGCGCCGAGCTGCTTGAGCTGCGAGGTGATGCTGCCACTCTTGCCAAGCAGGGCCACGCGCAGCTGCTCCAGCACGTCGGGGCTCTGTGCGGCGGCCACATCGGCCAGCGCCTGGGTGGTGAGGGATTGGATGTCGCTCATGGGGGGCCGGAACTCCAGTCGATCTGCCATCGCGATGCGCGAAGGGCCGACCCCTGTCGCCACCGCCGTCCCCGCGCTGCCGATGTGGCCTCGCCGGGACCCAAAAAAGAATGGGGAAGGACTTGCGCCCTTCCCCATGCATTGCCTTGACCTGACACCGTTCCGAGTGAACGGTTACGGCATCGGGAAGGACTTATGCCGCCAGCGCGCCCTTGGCCTTTTCGGCCAGCGCGGCAAAACCGGCTGCGTCGTGCACGGCGATGTCAGCCAGGACCTTGCGATCCAGGGTGATGCCGGCCTTCAGCAGGCCGTTCATGAAGCGGCTGTAGCTCAGGCCGTTGATGCGGGCAGCCGCATTGATACGGGTGATCCACAGCGAACGGAAGTTGCGCTTCTTCTGCTTACGGCCGATGTAGGCGTACTGCTGTGCCTTGATGACCGCCTGCTTGGCGACGCGGAAGACCTTGCGACGGGCATTGTAATAGCCCTTGGCGAGATCCAGGATTTTCTTGTGGCGGCGACGCGCCTGTACGCCACGCTTAACTCGTGCCATTTTTCAGTTCCTCAGAGGTAAGGGAGCATGCGGTCCAGACGGCCTGCGTCTTCTGCACGGACATGGCCCGTCTGACGCAGATTACGCTTACGCTTGGTCGCTTTCTTCGTGAGGATGTGGCTACGGTTGGCGTGGCCGCACTTGTACTTGCCCGAGGCGGTCTTGCGGAAACGCTTGGCCGCTGCCCGGTTGGTCTTGATCTTGGGCATTGCAATGTCCTTGATGGGATATGACCCTGGTTTCTGACTGATCTGGCGGCGGCCTGGGCCGCTCTTTCCATCCTGCCATGATCGGCGTACGACCCGTCCTGGGTGGGTCGAGCCGGGCATGATACAGGCAAAACCACCCTGCCACCAGCCCCTGCAACCCTTTACCGGCAGTTCACCGGCATCCTGCAAAAGCAAAGGGACGCCAACGGCGCCCCTTTACCCTGAACCATTCAGTCAGGCGCCCTGAAAGGCGGCCCGTCAGGCCTCAGGTCTTCTTCTTCGGCGCGATCATCATGACCATCTGACGCCCTTCCAGGCGCGGACGGGATTCAATGACGATGTCCTCGCCCAGATCGGTCTCGATCCGGTTGGCCATTTCGCGACCCAGTTCCTGGTGGCTCATTTCACGGCCACGGAAACGGATGTT
Organism: Stenotrophomonas sp. 85239_Sma; assembly: GCF_056481725.1. Lineage (NCBI taxonomy): Bacteria > Pseudomonadati > Pseudomonadota > Gammaproteobacteria > Lysobacterales > Lysobacteraceae > Stenotrophomonas > Stenotrophomonas sp. 85239_Sma. Next base: position 3,129,702 of record NZ_CM151163.1, read on the forward strand.
GACCTTGATCTTGTCACCATCTTCAAGGAACCCGCGCATCTTGCGCAGCTTGATCTGGTAGTCGCCCTCGTCCGTGACCGGACGGAACTTCACTTCCTTGATCTCGACCTGCTTGGTCTTCTTCTTGGCCTCGCTGGCCTTCTTCTGCGCTTCGAACTTGAACTTGCCGAAGTCCATGATCTTGCAGACCGGCGGATCGGCCTGCGGCTGGATTTCGACCAGGTCCAGGCCTTCATCTTCGGCCATGGACAGCGCTTCGTCGCGCGACAACACGCCGATCATTTCACCGTCACTGCCGATCACGCGGACGCGCGGCACACGGATTTCCTGATTCTTGCGGTTCTGTTTGTTGTCAGGGGTGCTGATATTACGTTCTCCCAAGGGTATCGAACCGGTCCGGGTGCCTGTGCCCCCGGACCGGACCTTTGCTTACGCGCCCTCGGCGTGGAGCCGCTCGATGAAGGCCTGCAGGCTCATGCTGCCCAGGTCTTCGCCAGAACGCGTACGCACCGCCACAGCCCCATTTTCCTTCTCGCGGTCACCAATGACCAGCAGGTAGGGCACGCGCTGCAACGTATGCTCGCGGATTTTATAGCCGATCTTCTCGTTACGCAAATCCGAGCTGACGCGGAAGCCTTGCTCCGCAAGGGTTTTGGTCACGCCCGAGACGTAGTCGGCCTGGGCGTCGGTGATGTTGGCCACCACCACCTGGGTCGGCGCCAGCCAGGCCGGGAACTGGCCGGCATGGTGCTCGATCAGGATGCCCAGGAAGCGCTCCATCGAGCCGACGATGGCGCGGTGCAGCATGACCGGGTGCTTCTTCTGGCTGTTCTCGTCCACGTACTCGGCGCCGAGGCGGCCCGGCATCATGAAGTCGACCTGCATGGTGCCCAGCTGCCAGGTACGGCCGATCGCGTCCTTCAGGTGGTACTCGATCTTTGGGCCGTAGAACGCACCCTCGCCCGGCAGCTCCTGCCATTCCACGCCGCAGCTGGACAACGCCGAGCGCAGCGCGCCTTCGGCCTTGTCCCAGGTGGCGTCATCGCCGAGCCGCGATTCCGGACGCAGCGCGATCTTGATCTGGATCTCGTCGAAGCCGAAGTGCTGGTAGACCGCCAGCGCCTGCTGGTGGAACGCGGTCACTTCCGACTCGATCTGGCTCTCGGTGCAGAACACATGGCCGTCGTCCTGGGTGAAACCGCGCACGCGCAGGATGCCGTGCAGTGCGCCGGACGGCTCGTTGCGGTGGCAGGAACCGAACTCACCGTAGCGGATCGGCAGGTCGCGATAGCTGTGCAGGCCCTGGTTGAACACCTGCACATGGCCCGGGCAGTTCATCGGCTTGACCGCGTAGGTGCGCTTCTCCGACTCGGTGAAGAACATGTTGTCCTGGTAGTTGTCCCAGTGGCCGGACTTCTTCCACAGGCTCACGTCCAGGATCTGCGGGCAGCGCACTTCGCCGTAGCCGCTGCTGCGGTAGACCTTGCGCATGTACTGCTCGACCACCTGCCACAGTGCCCAGCCCTTGGGGTGCCAGAACACCAGGCCCGGCGCCTCTTCCTGCAGGTGGAACAGGTCCTGCTGCTTGCCGATGCGCCGGTGATCGCGCATTTCAGCTTCTTCGATGCGCTTGATGTACGCCTCGAGCTGCTTCTTGTCAGCCCAGGCGGTGCCGTAGATGCGCTGCAGCTGCTCGTTCTGCGCGTCACCGCGCCAGTACGCGCCGGAAATGCGGGTCAGCTTGAAGGCCTTCAGGAAGCGCGTGTTCGGCACGTGCGGGCCGCGGCACATGTCCACGTATTCCTGGTGGTAGTACATGCCCATCGCCTGGATGTCGTCGGACATGTCCTCGATCAGGCGCAGCTTGTAGTCCTCGCCACGGGCCTTGAAGATCTCGATCACTTCGGCGCGCGGCGTCACCTTCTTGATGACGTCGTAGTCCTGGGCGATCAGCTCGCCCATGCGCTTCTCGATCGCGGCCATGTCGTCCGGGGTGAACGGGCGCTCGGAGTAGATGTCGTAGTAGAAGCCCTCGGCAATGACCGGGCCGATCACCATCTTCACGTCCGGGTACAGCTGCTTGACGGCGTGGCCGACCAGGTGGGCGCAGGAGTGGCGGATGATCTCCACGCCCTCCTCGTCCTTGGCGGTGATGATGCGCAGGCTGGCATCGTGGTCGATGACGTCGCTGGCATCGACCAGCACGCCATCGACCGAACCGGCGATGGTGGCCTTGGCCAGGCCGGCACCGATCGACTGGGCGACGTCCATGACGCTGACAGGATTTTCGAATTCGCGGCGGCTGCCGTCGGGAAGAGTAATGTTGATCATCGCAGTGGCTTCGTGCGGGGCCCGCCGAGCGGGCTGGAAAGCGTTCCCGGGGCTGCGCCCGGGCAATAAAAAAGCGCCGCGAGGGCGCCTGGAACACAGGGCCTTCGGGGGCAGGTCAACAGTGGGCGGTGGTAGTGCTCATGTCGCACGCTCGGCCGGCGCTGGGCGCGGGCCACCTTGTTCCAGTCGGGGTTCTGCAATGATCTTAAACCAGCCCGGAGGAAAGCCCAAGGACTACCGTACGGTCCGCTGAATGGGCCTCGCTGGCGGGGGGAAATTGCAATGATTACCATGTCGCCGCAGGTCGCCCCGTGCCAGCCTGCCCCGCTTCCCCCAGGACCCCGTGATGCGCCACCCGCTCCGACCGGCTCCCGCCGGCCCCGCCCGTGTCCCGCGTTCGCCGGCCCGCCGTCGCGCCGGCTGCCCGCGATGATCACCGTCGGCCTTTCCACGCTCGGCTTCTGCAGCCTGGGCATGCTGGCGGCGATGTTCTCGGCGCTGGCCTTCTATGCCGCCTCGCCTCACTGTCGCTGGCCGCGCCTGCGCCGCGCCGGCCGCCTTGGCCGCCAGATCGGCCTGGTCGCTGCCGCTGCCTCGCTGTGGCTGTGGATGGCCGAGCTCGGCTTCGCCGCTGGCCTGGTGGCAATGCTGTGCACCTGGATGCTGGCGGCGATGCTGCTGCCGGCGCTGGCCGCCTGGCATCGCCCGGACACGGAGTCGCCCTGATGTGGCCGCGCGCCTTCGCCGGCATCGTGGCCGGCTTCTTCCTGGCCGCTGCCGCGACCGGACTTGTCACCTGGCTGCCGCCAGGCCCCTGGCAGAACGCGCTGGTGCCCAGCCTGATCACGTTCATCCCGCTGTGGATGCTGGCCGCCCTGTGGTCGTTCAGCTTCCGCAGCGCGCTGCGCGCCTGGGTGGCCCTGGCCGGCAGCGCTGCGGCCGGCTTCGCCGTGCTGATGCTGCTGCGCCTGACCGGCGCGGTGCAATGAGACCCATGCCATGAAGTTCAGTTCGCAGACCCTGCGTACGTTCACCACCCTGCACACCTGGGTCGGCCTGGTCGCCGGCTTCGGCCTGTTCGTGGCCTTCTACGCAGGCGCGTTGACCCTGTTCCATCACGACCTGCCGCTGTGGCAGACCCCAGGCGCAGCCACCGCGTTGCCGGCGGGCCTGGACGACGCGCAGTACCTGCTGGAAGACGTGCTGGCCACGCATCCGGAAGCCCGCCGCCACGTCGGCATGACCTTCCCCGGCGCCGAGCATCCACAGCCACTGGCCTATTGGCAGGCCGATGACGGCAGCTGGCGTTACGCCTGGCCGGGCCAGATCGCCGGCAGCACCTCGCCCCCACAGACCGGGCTGGCCGAGCTGGTCAACGAACTGCATTACAGCCTCGGCCTGCCGGTGGCCGGCATCTACGTGATGGGCATCGTCAGCCTGCTGTATGGCATGGCGCTGCTCAGCGGCCTGGTGATCCATCTACCGAAGCTGTTCGGTGATCTGTTCGCGCTGCGTCCGGGCCGCAACCTGAAGCAGCTGTGGCAGGACGCGCACAACGTGATCGGCGTGCTCAGCCTACCCTTCCACCTGATGTTCGCGGTCACCGGCGCCCTGCTCTGCCTGGTGTTCGTGCAGATGGCACTGCTCAACCCGCTGATCTACGACGGCAAGGTGCTGCAGGCGGTGCCGACCGCGATGGACACCGCGCCCGTGCGCGACGCCAGTGGCATTCCGGCGCCGCCGGGCAGCCTGCGCGTGCTGCATGCACGTGCGCTTGAAGTTGCCCGCGCCCAGGGCGTTGCCAATTTCGAGCCGGCCTACCTGAAGCTGGCCAATGGCGGCGACGCCAATGCCACCATCGAGATCACCGGCGAATCCACCGGCACGCTCGGCCCGCTTGGTGCCGTAGCACTGGACGTGGCCACCGGCAACCTGCTGGCCTCGCAGCTGCCGGGCCAGCGCGACGCCAACCACGCTACGCTCAGCGCTGCCTACGCGCTGCACTTCGGCGAGTTCGGCAACGGCGTAGTGGTCTGGCTGTACTTCCTGCTCGGTCTCGGCGGTGCCTTCCTGTTCTACTCCGGCAACCTGTTGTGGATCGAGTCGCGGCGCAAGCGCCGCCAGCCGCAGCAGCCGCGTGCCGGGGTGAACATGGCGCGGGCCACGGTCGGCGTGTGCATCGGCCTGTGCGTGGCGATTTCGATCGCGTTCGTCACCGCACTGGTGCTCGAGCGGCTGGCACCGGCGGCGGTCGACCACGGCATCCGCTGGGCCTGCTTCGGCAGCTGGGCAGCCTGTGCGCTGTGGGCTGCACTGCGCCGCCCCGCGCAGGCCGCGCGCGAACTGCTGTGGGCCGCAGCGATCAGCACCGCGCTGGTGCCGATCCTGCACGGTGCGCTCAGTGGCGACTGGCTGTGGCGCGCGGCCGCGCACGGCCACTGGCCGCTGTTCTGGGTCGATGCCATCGCACTGGCCATGGCCTTCGGCTTCGCCCGCCTGGCCGTGGCCAGCCAACGCCGCGCCCGCAACGGCGATCCCAACAGCGTCTGGGCCAATTGAGCCTTTGCCGGTCATGCCCGGGCGCTGCCGCTACCCGCACCGGCCCGGTAGAGCCGAGCCTGCGTGATTGCCGTTCGCGCCAAGCGCAGTCGGAGCAAGCTCGACACTGCGAAGGGCGGACTCAATCGCCGATGCGCGCTTTCTGCCATGGGCCGAGCATGGCGTTGAGCAGACTGGCCTGCTCGTCGTCGCCGGTCAGCTCCCACATGAACACCCCGGCAAGGCCCTGCTCGCGGGCGAACTGCGCACGCAGCCCGATCGAGCGTGGGTCTTCATAGCTGATGAAAACCTTCTGCCCGGCGTTGTACAGCCACGGGCTCTGCGCCTGCGGCTGCCAGTGCTTCGTCCACCCCGGCTGATCGAGATAGCGCGCCTTGATGACCCGCCAGTCGCCTGCGTCAGCCGGGGCGCTGTAGGCCTGGTACAGGCCGTCCGGTCCATCGCCGGTGACCTTGAAGCCGCGACCGTAGAACGGCACGCCCAGGACCAGCTTGTCGGCCGGCACACCGTGCTCGCGGTAGTACTGCACTGCGCCGGCTACGTTGTTCCAGCGCCGTAGTTCCGGCGCCAATGGATCTGTCGGCACTTCATGCAAGGGGGCGTTGAAGGTCGACACCGCCGAGAAGCCGGTACCCATGTCGTAGCTCATCAGGTTGATGAAATCGAACACTTTGGCCAGCGCCGGCAGGTCGTAGCTCGCTGCCGGATCGTAGGGACCATCGGTCTGCAGGCGACCGGCGGCCAACGCGGCAGTCAGCAGCTTCGGCTGCCCCACCTTGCGACCGCGCGCATCGAGTGCCTGGCGGAATGCCTGCGCGAGCCGGGTCAGGTTGGCGCGGTCCTGCGGGCGTTGCGCCAGCTCCTTCGGCCCGCCACTGACCGGGAACTCCCAGTCAATGTCCACGCCGTCGAAGCTGCCGGCATGACGATCGAAGAACAGCGCCATGCAGGAGTCGACCAGGCGCTTGCGGCTGGCCTCGGTCAATGCCGCATCGGAGAACCCGCCCGCACCCCAGCCACCAATGGAGATCAGCGTGCGCAGATGCGGGTGCGCCTTCTTGAGCTCAGCCAGCGCGGCGAAGTTCTTCGGCGCTTCCGCCCCGACCGTGCATCGCCCGTCCTCGATGGTGGAGAACGCATAGAACAGATGCGTGAGGCGCTCGGCCGGAATGTTCGATACCGGATAGCGCTCGGCCGAGCCACCCGGGTAGTAGGCACCGAAGATCGGCGGCTGCGCCGGCGCGGCATGCGCGGCAATGGGCAAGGCACCGGCAATCAGCACGGCAAGGACGGCCACTGTCTGGCGGAACATGGAATCTCCCGGTTCGAAGGCGCAGCCACGTTAGCAAACCGATGTGCCTGCGGTACGGATGTCGCGGCATGTCGTCCAGCGGACAGGCATATCCCGCCGGGTGACGACAACTCGGCAGACATGCAACGACCCTCATGCACTGCAGCAGGACACGCGCCGACGCTGCATCCACGGGCTCGCGCCTCGGCCAAGGCAGCCGTGGATCTTCAACCGTGCATGGACGTGGGCACCGACCATGACAACATCGAAGACGGCGACCTGCAGCAGGCGGCGGCACTGTCGCACAAGGCCTTCAGAATTCTTCAGGCCGTTTTCCAGCACTTCAGCCGGGTCGCTGGCTCAATCGGCCTCCCTTTCGATGGAGTCCGCCGATGCGTTCGACCCTGCCCGTCCTCACCCTGCTCTGCGCCATGGGTGCCCAGCCCTTCACCACGCGCGCCGCGCCTCCAGATCCGGCACGCCTGCTGATGCTGCAGCAGGCCATTGCACACGATGAACTCAAGCAGATCCGCAGCGTGCTGCTGCAGGTCGACGGCAAGGTGGTCTACGAGGGTTACTTCAACGGTGCCGATGCACAGACCCTGCACGACGTGCGTTCGGCCAGCAAGGGCGTGACTGCACTGCTGGTGGGTGCCGCCATCGGCGAGGGACGCGTGCCCGGCGTACAGGCCCGGGTGTACGACTACTTCCCGGCCTTCACCGCGCAGCACGCGATCGACCCGCGCCTGCGCGCCACCACCCTGCAGGATTTGCTGACCATGAGCAGCCTGTGGGAGTGCGATGACGAAAACCCGTTCTCGGCCGGCCACGAAGAGCGCATGTACGTCACCGAGAAGTGGCTGGACTTCGCGCTGTCATTGCCGGTGAAGGGCTTTGCGCCGTGGATGCAGCGGCCGCAGGACAGCCCGCATGGCCGCGCGTTCGCCTACTGCACCGCCAATCCGTTCGTGCTTGGGGCCGTGCTTGAACAGGCCAGCGGCCGCCCCCTGGCGGACTATGCCGCGCACGTGCTGGAGCAGCCGCTGGGCATCACCCACAGCCAGTGGAACCGCTCACCGGACGGCATCGGCATGGGCGGCGGTGGCACTCGCTACCGCACACGCGACCTGGCGCGGTTCGGCCAGCTGGTACTCAACGGTGGCCGCTGGCAGGGGCGCCAGCTGGTGCCGAAGGACTACATCGAGGCGATGGTGCAGGCGCAGGCCACCACGCCCGATGGCAGCGACTACGGATACCAGTGGTGGGGCCTGAAGCTCGATGTGCAGGGTTCGCCCCGCACCGTGTGGGCGATGTCCGGCAATGGCGGAAACTATGTGTTCGTGCTGCCTGATCGGCGCGTGGTGGCGGTGGTCACCAGCCAGGCCTTCAACCGCTCCTTCGCCCATCCGCAGTCGCGGCGCATCCTCACCGAGTTCCTGCTGCCGGCGCTGCGCTGAGGGTGGCGAGATCATCCGGGCGCCACGCGGCGGCCAGCACCTGCGCACGCTGCCGGGCGATGTCGGCATCGATGCGCTCCAGCAGCGCCGGCCAGCCCGGGGCGCCATGCAGGGGCACGAACAGTGGCGTGGCGCGCAGCCACGCCACGTCGCGGAAGCCGTCGTCGACGGCCCGCTGCAATGCCGTGACGGCCTCGTCTTCGCGTCCGCTGGCCTGCAACAGCAGTGCCCGCTCCACAGCTGTGTCGGACCAGCCATCGCCACCGCTTTCGCTGGTGTTGAACCGCTGCAGCCGCTGCCTGATCCACCCGGCCTGCACCGGCTGCGCGCCGTACAGGGCGGCCAGCGTCTGGCCCAGTGATTGCTGGGGCCGCAGCTGGCGACCACGTTCGAACGCCTCAGCTGCCGTCGCAGGATCACCAGCCAGCAGCGCCAACTCCCCCTTCAACCGCAGCAGCTGCGGATGCGGCGTGCCGCGCGCCAGCGCTTCGTCCAGTGCCTGCCTGGCCTGATGCGGCGCGCCGGCCAGATACAGGCTGCGTGGCCAGGCGATATTGGAGAAGAGGTTGTCCGGGTAGAGCTGGAAGTTGCGCGCGTGGCGTTGCGCCGCCGCCCGGGTGAAGCCCAGCAGTTCCAGCTCGCGCGCTACCTGCACGTCACGGAAGCGCACGCGCTCGGGCGCTTTCAGTGACAGGTTCTCGCGCAGCGCCAAGGCCAGCTCGCCGCGCTCCTGCCGCAGGTAGGCCAGCGATGCACGGCTGCGTTCGTCGCCAGGTTCCAGCGCCAGGGCACGCGCGTAACCGGCCATGGCCTGCCGCATGTTGCCGAGGCAATCCTGCGCATAGCCCCACAGGGCCTGCGCAGCGGCATCGCGCGGCGCTCGCCTGCGCTCCTCGCCGGCCAGCGCCAGCGCCTCTTTCATCTGTTCCGGCGTGCCGTTGAACAGGCAGCCCTGCGCCGCCAACGCACGTGACAGGCCACGCCGCGCCAGCGCGGACTCCGGATCGGCCTGCAGTGCCTGCCGGTAGAGGCTGATGGCCCGCTCGTTGTTACTGGCCTGGCCGATGCCAGCGTAGTAATCGGCACGCTGCAGCAGCGTCTGCGCCGCGCCGGGCGCTGCCGGCCGTGACCACCACGCCAGCATTGCGGCGATGCCCAGCACTGCAACGACCGCCAGGCCCCACCCCGCCCCGCGGCCCCACCAGGACCGGGCAGGCAGTGCGGTGATCTGCACCGGCTGCACGCACAGCTGATAGCCGCGCCCACGTACTGAACGGATGTAGCGCGGCCGACGGCTGTCATCGCCCAGCGCCTGGCGCAGAAGTTTGACCCGTTGACTGACCGCATCTTCGCCCACCACCGCCGGTGCCCAGACCTGCGCGGCCAGCGTGTCGAAATCCACCACATCGGTGCCGTGTGCCAGCAGCACGTCGAACAGCGTCCAGCTCAGGCCGGCAACGGGCAGATCTTCACCTGCCCGGCTGACCCGCTGCGCCGGGCGATCGATGTCCAGGTCCAACAGGCGAAGGGTGTCCATGGGCGAAGCATACCTGCGCGGCGGTGCCGGATCGCAGGCAAAGAAAAAGCGGGCCGAAGCCCGCTTTTTCATCTACGAAAGCGTGAGGACCAACGGTCCTCACCCACCGCACAATCAGCAGTACCGATTATTCGGCGCTGGCGCCTTCGCCTTCTTCCACGGCCTTCATCGACAGGCGGATGCGGCCCTGCTTGTCGACTTCCAGCACCTTGACCTTGACCACATCGCCTTCCTTCAGCTTGTCGCCGACCTTCTCGACGCGCTCGCTGGAGATCTGCGACACGTGGACCAGGCCGTCCTTGCCCGGCAGGATGGTGACGAACGCACCGAAGTCCATGATCTTGGCAACCTTGCCTTCGTAGATGCGGCCCGGCTCGACGTCCGAAGTGATCTGCTCGATGCGGGCCTTGGCGGCCTGGGCAGCGATCGCGTTGACCGAAGCGATGACGATGGTGCCGTCATCCTGGATGTCGATCTGGGTGCCGGTTTCCTTGGTGATGGCCTGGATGGTCGAACCACCCTTGCCGATCACTTCGCGGATCTTGTCCGGGTGGATCTTGATGGTCAGCAGGCGCGGCGCGTAGTCCGACAGCTCTTCACGCGGAGCGGTCAGGCCATGGGCCATTTCACCCAGGATGTGCAGACGGCCAGCCTTGGCCTGCTGCAGAGCCTGCTTCATGATTTCTTCGGTGATGCCTTCGATCTTGATGTCCATCTGCAGGGCGGAGATGCCCTCAGCGGTACCGGCCACCTTGAAGTCCATGTCGCCCAGGTGATCTTCGTCACCCAGGATGTCGGACAGGACGACGAAGCGCTCGCCCTCCTTGACCAGACCCATGGCGATACCGGCAACCGGCGCCTTCACCGGCACACCGGCGTCCATCAGGGCCAGCGACGAACCGCAGACCGACGCCATCGACGAGGAACCGTTCGACTCGGTGATTTCCGAGACAACGCGGATGGTGTACGGGAAGGTTTCCAGCGACGGCATGACAGCCAGTACACCGCGCTTGGCCAGGCGGCCGTGGCCGATTTCGCGGCGCTTCGGGCCCATCATGCGGCCGCACTCACCCACCGAGAACGGAGGGAAGTTGTAGTGGAACAGGAAGTTTTCCTTGTACTCACCGGCAACGGCATCGATGACCTGGCCATCACGGGCGGTGCCCAGGGTGATGGTCACGATGGCCTGGGTTTCACCGCGGGTGAACAGCGAGGAACCGTGGGTACGCGGCAGCACGCCGGTCTTCACGGCGATCGGGCGGACGGTGTCCAGCGCACGGCCGTCGATACGGACCTTGGTGTCCAGCACGGAGTCACGCATGGTGCGGTATTCCAGCTCGCCGAATTCCTTCGACAGCTCGGCCGGGTTCCAGCCTTCGGCGGCCACGCGGCCGGCCAGGGCTTCGAACACGTCCTTCTTGATCGCCGAGATGGCGTCACGGCGCTGCAGCTTGTCACGCACCTGGAAGGCTTCGCCCAGGCGCGGGCCGATGGCTTCCTTCAGGGCGGAGATCAGCGCGTCGTTCTTGGCCGGGGCTTCCCAGGTCGACGGCTTGGTGCCGGCTTCGACGGTCAGCTCGTTGATCGCGTTGATGACCTTCTGCATTTCGCGGTGACCGAAGGTCACGGCGCCCAGCATCACTTCTTCGGACAGCAGCGCGGCTTCGGATTCAACCATCAGCACGGCGTTGGAGGTACCGGCGACGACCAGCTCCAGCTGCGAGTCAGCCAGTTCGCTGACGGTCGGGTTCAGGATGTACTCGCCGTTCTTGTAACCGACCTTGGCCGCGCCGATCGGACCCATGAACGGGGTGCCAGCCAGGGCCAGGGCAGCCGAAGCACCGATCAGGGCCGGGATGTCACCGTCCACGTCCGGGTTCAGCGACATCACCGTGGCGATGATCTGCACTTCGTTCTTGTAGTCTTCCGGGAACAGCGGGCGGATCGGACGGTCGATCAGACGCGAGATCAGGGTTTCCTTCTCGGTGGCACGGCCTTCGCGCTTGAAGAAACCACCCGGGATGCGGCCGCCGGCGTAGAACTTTTCCTGATAATCGACGGTCAGCGGGAAGAAGTCCTGGCCTTCGCGCGCGCTCTTGGCGGCGACGGCGGTGACCAGCAGTACGGTGTCGTCCATCTTGACGATGACGGCGCCGCTGGCCTGACGGGCGACTTCGCCGGTCTCAAGCGTGACGGTGTGCTTGCCGTACTGGAAGGTTTTGGTGATTTTTGCCACGGAGGGTGTCCTTGGGGATGCTGTCTGCGAATTTGGACCGTCGGCGACCCTTGCCGCCAGCGGGTGGCCGGATCGTTCCGGCCTGAATCGGGGATTGCGGTACTACAAAACAAAACCGCGGCGCATCGCTGCGCCGCGGGGGATTCGTTGCTTAGCGACGCAGGCCAAGCTTCTCGATCAGGGCCTTGTAACGCTCGACGTCCTTCTTCTTCAGGTAGTCGAGCAGGCTGCGACGGCGGTTGACCATCTGCAGCAGGCCGCGGCGGCTGTGGTGGTCCTTCTTGTGGGTCTTGAAGTGGCCGGTCAGCAGTTCGATGCGGGCGGTCAGCAGTGCAACCTGGACTTCCGGGGAGCCGGTGTCAGCCGAGCTGCGCTTGTTGTCTTCAATGACCTTCTGGGTGTCGATCGACATTTCTTTTTTCTCTGTGATGCGTGGCCGGCAGGAACGCGCTTCGCGCACCGCCAGGCTCGCCGTGGACTACGAGGATGAAACCTGCGCGAGGCAGGTTGCCGGAAAACGGCCGCGAAATTGTAACGGTCGGGGGCTCCCGGGACAAGGACCGGGGCTGAACCGGCAGGCCCAGGTCAGAGGTTGAAACGGCGCTGCGGGGCCAGCAGGCCACTCTCGTCGACCTGGCCGAGGCCCTGGACAGCATCGTCCGGACCGAACACGGCCACCAGGCCCCGCGGCCAGGACAGGTCGCGCTGGCGCTGGCCGACGCAGAACCGATGGACCTGGTCGGCGTCCAGGTCGACCCGCGGGTATTCCGCAAGGCCGGCCGCCAGCGGCAGCAGCAACGCATCCATGCCGGCCTCGTCACCGGCCTCGACCATCGCCCGCAGCTGGTCCAGCGTGACCATGGCAGGCTCGCGGAACGGCTCGACCCAGAGCCGGCGCAGCGCGCTGATGTGGGCGCCACAGCCCAGGCTTTCGCCGAGGTCGCGGGCCAGGCTGCGGATATAGGTGCCGGAACCACAGGTCACGCGCAGCCGCAGCCGTTCCGGCTGCTGCTCCAGCACCTCGATGGCGTGCACCTGCACCTCGCGTTCGGGCGCTTCGATGACGTCACCGCGGCGGGCCTTCACATACAGCGGTTCACCGCCCTGCTTCAGCGCCGAATAGATCGGGGCACGCTGGCGGATGCGGCCGGTCAGCGGCGCCAGCGCAGCCTGCAGGGCCTCGGCACTGATCGCCGGCACCGGGCGCTGCAGCAGCACCTGGCCTTCGGCATCGTCGGTATCGGTGGTCTGGCCGAGCACGATTTCGGCGTCGTAGGCCTTGGCCGAACCCAGCAGCAGGCCGGCGATCTTGGTCGCCTCGCCGAAACACAGCGGCAGCAGGCCGGTGGCCAGCGGGTCGAGGCTGCCGGTATGGCCCCCCTTCTCGGCGCGGAACAGGCGGCGCGCCACCTGCAGGGCAGCGTTGGAGCTCATGCCGGTCGACTTGTCGAGCAGCAGGATGCCATCCAGGCGGCGGAACTGAATTCGGGTCATGACAGGAGTGTGTAGAGCCGGGCCATGCTCGGCTGCCGCACCGCGGCCCGCAGGGGCTTCGCGTTGCCGGAATGGAAAGACGCCGGGCATCGGCCCGGCGCTAGCTTATTCTTCGTCGCTCTCGCGACGCTTCTCGGCGGCCAGCGTATCGGGCAGGTCGCGCAGGATGTTGTCGATGTGCTCACCACGGTCGACCGAGTCGTCGTAGTGGAAATGCAGCTCCGGCACGTGGCGCAGCTTCATCGCACGGGCCAGGTCCATGCGCAGGCGATAGCCCAGTTCCTTCAGGCCTGCCACGGCTTCAGCCGAACGTTCCGGCATCAGCGCGGTGACGAACACCTTGGCATGGGCCATGTCGCGGGTGATTTCCACGTCGGACACGCTCACCGAGGGCAACCCGTGCTCGCGCACGGCGTTGTGCACCAGGGTGCCGAGTTCACGGCGCAGCTGGGCGGAGACACGGTCGGTTCGATGGAAAGTCTTGGGCACGCGGTCGGGCTCTTGATTTGAATGTGACCCGACCAGGGTCGGGCCCTACCAGGAGGAGCGGCCCGACCAAGGTCGGGCCCCACCAGGGGGCGGACCGACCCGTGAGGGCCGGCCCAGTACAGCATTACAGGGTGCGCGGCACTTCGATACGCTCGAAGCACTCGATCTGGTCACCCGGCTTGACGTCGTTGTAGGCCTTCACCGCGATACCGCATTCGGTACCGTTGCGGACTTCCTCGACGTTCTCCTTGAAGCGACGCAGCGATTCCAGTTCGCCCTCGAAGATCACCACGCTGTCGCGCAGCACGCGGATCGGCTTGTTGCGCTTGACCACGCCCTCGATGACCATCGAGCCGGCGACGGCGCCCAGCTTGGAGCTGCGGAAGACGTCGCGGACCTCGGCGATACCGATGATCTCTTCGCGGATCTCCACGCCCAGCAGACCGGAGGCCACCTGCTTCACCTGATCGATCACGTCATAGATGATCGAGAAGTAACGCAGGTCGACGCCGTTGGATTCGATGATGCGACGGGCCGAAGCGTCCGCACGCACGTTGAAGCCGATGACGGTGGCCTTCGAAGCGGCGGCCGAGTTGGCATCCGATTCGGTGATGCCACCCACGCCGGAGTGGATCACGTTGATGCGGATGTCGTCGTTGGACAGCGCGACCAGTGCCTGGCTCAGCGCCTGCACCGAACCCTGCACGTCGGCCTTGATGACCAGGTTGAGGACCTGCTGGCCCTCGCCCTTGCCCAGGGTCGCCATGATGTCTTCCATGCGGCTGCCAGCGGTGGCGACCAGGCGCGATTCACGACGCTTGGTCTCGCGCTGCTGGGCAACGTCCTTGGCCAGGCGCTCGTCCTCGACCACCACGAAGTCGTCACCGGCTTCCGGCACGCCGGACAGGCCCAGGACCTGCACCGGGATGGACGGACCGGCGAACTCCGGCTGCTTGCCGGTCTCGTCGAACAGCGCACGCACGCGGCCGTACTGGATGCCGCACACCAGGTAATCGCCCTTCTTCAGGCGGCCCTGCTGCACCAGCACGGTAGCAACCGGGCCACGACCCTTGTCCAGCGACGATTCGATCACCACGCCCGAGGCGCGGCCTTCATCGACGGCCTTCAGTTCCAGCAGTTCGGCCTGGATCGAGATGGCGTCCAGCAGGTCGTCGATGCCCAGGCCGGTCTTGGCCGAGATCTCCACCATCTGGGTGTCACCACCGAAGTCTTCAGACACGACCTGTTCGGACAGCAGCTCGTTCTTGACCCGCATCGGGTCGGCGTCGGACTTGTCGATCTTGTTGATCGCCACGATCAGCGGCACACCCGCCGAACGGGCGTGCTGGATCGCTTCCTTGGTCTGCGGCATGACGCCGTCATCGGCGGCCACGACCAGCACCACGATGTCGGTCAGCTTGGCACCACGCGCACGCATCGAGGTGAAGGCAGCATGGCCCGGGGTATCCAGGAAGCTGATCACGCCCTTCGGCGTATCCACGTGGTAGGCACCGATGTGCTGGGTGATGCCGCCGGCTTCGCCGGTGGCGACCTTGGTGCGGCGGATGTAATCCAGCAGCGAGGTCTTGCCGTGGTCGACGTGACCCATGATGGTGACCACCGGCGGACGCTGGGTGGCTTCGCCCTGGTTTTCACCGGTCGAGGCCAGCAGCGCGTCTTCGGCGTCGTTGTCGTTGGCGCGGATCGCCTTGTGGCCGAGTTCCTCGGTCACCAGCGCGGCGGTGTCATGGTCGATGGACTGGGTGATGGTGGCCATCACGCCCATCTTGAACAGCGCCTTGACCACCTCGCCGCCCTTCAGCGCGAGCTTCTGCGCCAGGTCGGCCACGGTGATCGTGTCGCCGATCGCCACTTCACGCACCACCGGTGCCGTCGGACGCTCGAAGGCGTGCGGACCGGCGTTGCTACCACCACGCGACATGTCACGACGGCCGCCGGACTGGTTGCGGCCACCCGGGCGCCCACGGGAATTGCTGTTGTTGCTGTTGCCGCGACGCGCACGGTCGGCAGCCGACAGGTGCATCTGGCCGGCAAAGCGATCGCCGGGACCACGCTCATTGCGCGGCGCACTGCGGTTGTTGCGGTCGTCGTTGCGCGGCGGCGCCGGCGGTGCACCACGCGGCGCGGCCGGGGCGGCAGCCGGGGTACGCGGCGGGCGCGGCGCGGTTTCGTCAATGGGAGCGCGCCTGGGCTTGCTGGTAGCCAGCGCCTCGGCGGCCTTGGCGGCAGCCGCAGCTTCCTCGGCAGCCTTCTTCTCGGCCTCGGCGCGTTCCTTGGCGGCAACTTCCTCCTCACGGGCACGGACGATGGCTTCGTCGCGCAGACGATCCTTCTCGGCCAGGGCCTGCTGTTCGGCGAGGTTGCGGGCGCGCGACTCTTCCAGCTTGCGCAGGATGTCGGCGCGCTCTTCGTCCGGGGTCATGGCGCGAGCACCATCCTTGACGTAGGTACGCTTCTGGCGCACCTCGACATTCACGGTCGTCTTGCTGCGACCGGAATTGACCGTCACTTCCTGCTGCTTCCGGCGGTTGAGCGTGATCTTCTTTGCAGACTGATCGGACTCTTCCGGGGCCTGCTCGGGCTTGCCGTGCGAACGACGAAGGAAGCCCAGGAGCTTAACCTTCTCGGAGCTGGTCACGACCTGGTCGGGACCGCTGAACTTCATGCCGGCACCGGCCAGCTGTTCCAGCAGTTTTTCGACCGGCGTGTTGACCAGTTCGGCAAGCTTGCGGATGGTGGTTTGCTGCGACATTCGGATCCTATGATCTTGTGGGCGCCCCCCCGCATCTGGAGGTGGCGCGGATTCTACGCCCTGAGCGGCTCAGGGCCCTGTTCATTGCCGGCTCATTCGCCGCGTTCCAGTCGGGCGATCTCCTCGGCACGGGCAGCCAGGATCAGCGCAGCGGCGCGCGCCTGATCCAGCCCTTCGATGCCGAAGTCCATGACCTCGTCGGCGGCCAGGTCGGACAGGTCCTCGCTGGTACGCACGCCGTGGCCGGCCAGCGCATATGCGGTGGCTTCGTCCATGCCCTTCAGGGACAGCAGGTCCTGCGCCGGCTGGCCGTCTTCAAGGCCTTCCTCGACTGCCAGGGCCTCATTGAGCAGCGCATCGCGGGCACGAGCGCGCAACTCTTCGACGATGTCCTCGTCGAAACCTTCCACGGCCAGCAGTTCGCCGACCGGGACATAGGCGATTTCCTCGACGGTGCCGAAGCCTTCGCTGACCAGGATGCCGGCGATTTCCTCGTCCACTTCCAGCTTGTCCATGAACAGCTGGCGGGCCGAAGCCTGCTCGGCCTCCGACTTGGCGGTGACCTGGTCCTGGGTCATCACGTTGAGCTGCCAGCCTGTCAGGCGGCTGGCCAGGCGCACGTTCTGGCCGCCCTTGCCGATCGCCTGGGCCAGGCGGTCTTCAGCAACAGCCAGGTCCATCGAGTGCTTGTCTTCATCGACGATGATCGACTGCACTTCGGCCGGCGCCATCGCGTTGATGACGAAGTTGGCCGGGTTGTCGTTCCACAGCACGATGTCCACGCGCTCGCCATTGAGCTCGTTGGACACGGCCTGCACGCGCGAACCGCGCATGCCGATGCAGGCACCGATCGGATCGGTACGCTGGTCGTGGGCCAGCACTGCGATCTTGGCGCGGTCGCCCGGATCGCGGGCACAGGCCTTGATTTCCACCAGGCCCTGGCCGACTTCCGGCACTTCCAGCTTGAACAGCTCGATCATGAATTCCGGGGCGGCGCGGCTGATGAACAGCTGCGGGCCACGCGGCTCCGAGCGCACTTCGGCCAGGTAGCCGCGCACGCGGTCACCGGCGCGCAGCACGTCACGCGGAATGCCCTTGTCCTTCGGAATGAAGCCTTCGGCGTTGCCACCGAGGTCGACATAGATGTTGCCGCGCTCGGCGCGCTTGACGACGCCGGTGATCAGCTCACCCACGCGATCCTTCCACGCATCCACGACCTGCTGGCGCTCGGCTTCGCGCACGCGCTGGACGATGACCTGCTTGGCGGCCTGGGCAGCAATGCGGCCGAAGTCCGGGTTCTCGATCTGCTCTTCGATGTAGTCGCCGACGTCCACACCTTCGGCTTCGTCGACGGCGTCCATCAGGCGGATCTGGCGGTCCGGCGATTCCATGACAACGTCATCGGCCACCACTTCCCAGCGGCGGAAGGTTTCGTAGCTGCCATCCTTATGGTCGATGACCACGCGGGTCAGCACTTCCTCGTCGGGATAGCGCTTCTTCGCTGCCGAGGCCAGGGCGGCCTCGATGGCATCGAAGATCACTTCGCGCGGCACGCCCTTCTCGTTGGCGACCGCGTCGACTACCAGCAACAGTTCCTTGCTCATTGGCTCACTCCGCGCGCGGCTTCTTTGCCGCCGGCTCGTTGGAAGAAGAATTCGTGTTCGGCTTCGGACGCTTCGGTGCCGGACCGGTCGGCTTGCTCGGGGCCAGCCCCAGCGCCACCCAGTCGGGCATGATCCGTGCCTTGTCGATGTTGTCGGCCGACACGACCACTTCGGTCTTGTCGACGATGAAGGTGATGGTGCCCGCAACCTCGTCGGTCGCCTCGATACGGCCCTGCAGGCGACGACGATTGTCCTGCGGCAGCTTCAGCGTGACCTTGGCCGACTCACCCTGGTGGCGAGCGAACTGCTCCAGGTTGAACAGCGGCCGGTCCACGCCCGGCGAGGACACTTCCAGCGTGTAATTGCCGCTGATCGGGTCTTCGACGTCCAGCTGCGCCGACACTTCGCGGCTGACCCGCTCGCAGTCGTCGACATTGATGATGCGCTCGGGCTGTTCAGCCAGCGGCACGTCGATGTAAAGGCGCAGGGTCGCACCGCCGGGGGCCGGCAGATACTCAACGCCCAGCAGCTCCAGGCCCAGCGACACAACGGTCGGGGCGAGCAGATTCGCGATGTCGGTTGCCTTGTCGCTCACAGCCTGCCTTGATCTCTTGGTTGGGTGCCGGCCTTGGCCGGCGTGAAAACATGACGCCCCGGAAACGACAAAGGGCCCGCTGGGCCCCTTTTCCGGAAAGACTCCGGTGACTGGATTCCGGTTGCAACCTGCATTGCCTGCCGGTTGCGGCCCTCCCTCCGGGTCTGGACTCCCGCCGGGAGGCCACCTTCAGGGGTATTGCTAGGCCGCTGATGATAGCGACTGCACCGCGCTGGTGCAAGGTGCGGGCCCGGGGTCAGATCCCTTTTCCACGGAAAAAGGGATCTGACCCCGATCACGCAGAAACGACGCAGGCCCCAAAGAAAAACGCCCTCGAAGCAGAACTTCGAAGGCGATCTCTTTACTTGGTAGCGGGGGCAGGATTTGAACCTGCGACCTTCGGGTTATGAGCCCGACGAGCTGCCAGACTGCTCCACCCCGCATCAGAAGCGGAATTATGAGCGATTGCTTCAGAACATGCAAGCCTTCCCTCATTCATCAAACCAGTTGGCGCCGATCTGACGTTGGTAGCGGGGGCAGGATTTGAACCTGCGACCTTCGGGTTATGAGCCCGACGAGCTGCCAGACTGCTCCACCCCGCACCGGAAGTGTTTGAACTGCTGCCCTGCTCTTTCGAGGAGGGCTACCGCAACGATGTTCTGGCTGAACCGCTGCAGTGACAACTCAGGCTGCGCATATTACACGAATCGCGCAGCTTTGTGTCAACTTTTATGCAAGATGCGCAAATGCCTGCTGGCACCAGACCATGATCGGGTTCCAGGCCAGGCCCAGCGCCAGCAGTGCCAGCGCGTTCACGCCCAGCACCAGGCCCAGCACGCGGTCGTTGCCGCGCGGCATGGCTTCGCCCACCGGCTCATCGAAGTACATGACCTTGATGACGCGCAGGTAGTAGAAGCAACCCACCACGGCGCACAGCACGCCGAGGATGGCCAGCCACAGCAGGCCACCGTTGACGGCCGCGCCCAGCACCGCCAGCTTGGTCCAGAAGCCCAGGAACGGCGGGATGCCGGCCAACGACGCCATGATGCACAGCACCAGGCCGGCCATCCACGGGTTGCGGGCATTCAGGCCCTTGAAGTCTTCGATGTTCTCGGCTTCGAAGCCGGCACGCGACAGCGCGATGATCGCGCCGAAGGCGGCGGTGGACATGATGGCGTAGGCCAGTGCGTAGAACAGTGCGGCGGCATAGCCCTGCGAACCGCCGCCGGCGATGCCCATCAGCAGGAAGCCGATGTGCGAGACGGTGGAGAACGCGAGCATGCGCTTGAGGTTGCTCTGCGCGATGGCCATCAGGTTGCCGATGACCAGCGAGACCGCGGCCAGGCCGGCGATCAGCAGCTGCAGTTCGGTCGACAGCGGGCCAACGCCCATTTCCAGCAGGCGGTAGGCCATGCCGAAGGCGGCCAGCTTCGGTGCCGAGCTGATGAACAGTGCGATCGGTGCCGGGGCACCCTGGTACACGTCCGGCAGCCACATGTGGAACGGCGCGGCACCCAGCTTGAAGGCGACACCGGCGATCATGAACACCGCACCGGTGATCAGCAGTACGCGCTCTTCCGAGTGCGGAATGGCCTCGCGGATGACGTCCAGGTGCAGGCTGCCGGTAGCGCCGTAGATCAGCGACATGCCGTACAGCAGCAGGCCCGAGGCCAGCGAACCCAGCACGATGTACTTCATCGCCGCTTCCGAGGCCAGGCCGTTTTCGCGGTTACTGGCGACCAGGGCGTAGGAGCACAGCGCCAGCAGCTCCAGGCCCAGGTAGACCATCAGCAGGCTGCCGGCCGAGACCAGGATCATCATGCCGGCGGTGCCGAACAGGATCAGCACCGGGATCTCGCCCTGGAACAGGTTGCGGTCACGCAGGTAGCGCCAGCCGTAGACCAGGGTCAGGCCGCTGAGCAGCACGATCCCGGTCTTCATCACGTCCGCGGCGGTATCGCGCACGAACATGCCATGGAAGACCTCCCCCTGCCCGCCCACGCCGGTGGCCAGCATGAACAGCACCACGGCCAGCGCAGCGAGCGAGAACAGGTGGGTGACGATCTTGTTCCGGTTGCTGACGAACAGGTCAAGGATCATCAGGGCGAAGGCGCTGCCGATCAGCACCAGCTCGGGAGCGAGCGGTGGCAGGTCGGCGGCGGTCAATGGCAGCAGCGGCGAGGTGGTCATCATCAAATCCTGGAATTACAGCAGCTTGCTGGATGCGATCTGCATCGCCAGCTTCGCGATCGAGGGCTCCATCAGGTCGGTCAGCGGCTTGGGATAGATGCCCAGGGCCAGCACGCCGATGGCGAACACGCCCAGCACCAGCCATTCGCGGCCGTTGATGTCCTTCAGTTCGGCAACATGGCTGTTGGCCACTTCACCGAAGAAGATGCGCTTGTACAGCCACAGGGTGTAGGCCGCGCCGATGATCAGGGTGGTGGCCGCGCCCAGCGCGATCCACGGATTACGCTGGAAGGCCGACAGGATGACCATGAACTCGCCGACGAAACCGCTGGTACCCGGCAGGCCCGCATTGGCCATGAAGAACAGCATGGCGAAGGTGGCGAACCACGGCATCACGTTGACCACGCCGCCGTAATCGGCGATGCGGCGGCTGTGCATGCGGTCGTACAGCACGCCGACGCAGGAGAACATGGCGCCGGACACGAAGCCGTGCGAGATCATCTGCACCATGGCACCCTGCAGGCCCAAGCGGGCGGCATCGGCGTTGCCGGCTTCACGCACCAGCCACAGGGCGATGAAGGTACCCAGGGTGACGAAACCCATGTGCGCGATCGACGAATAGGCGATCAGCTTCTTCATGTCGTCCTGCACCAGGGCGACCAGGCCGACGTAGATCACCGCGATCAGCGACAGCGCGATCACCAGCCAGGCCCATTCCTGCGATGCGTCCGGGACGATCGGCAGGTTGAAGCGCAGGAAGCCGTAGCCGCCGATCTTCAGCGCGATGGCGGCCAGGATCACCGAACCGGCGGTCGGCGCTTCCACGTGGGCGTCCGGCAGCCAGGTGTGGACCGGGAACATCGGCACCTTGACCGCGAAGGCGATCAGGAAGGCGAAGAAGATCCAGGTCTGTTCCTTGGCCGACAGCGGCAGCGCGTACAGGTCGGCCAGCTGGAAGCTGCCGCCCTTCATGTACAGGTAGATCAGCGCCACCAGCATCAGCACCGAGCCGAGGAAGGTGTACAGGAAGAACTTCAGCGCAGCGTAGATGCGGCGCGGGCCGCCCCAGACACCGATGATCAGGAACATCGGGATCAGCATCGCTTCGAAGAACACGTAGAACAGCATCGCGTCCGTCGCGGCGAAGATGCCGACGGTGACGCCTTCCAGGATCAGGAAGGCGGCCACGTACTGGTTCACGCGCTTGTCGATGGCACTCCAGGCACCGATCAGGGCAAGCACGCTGACCAGCGTGGTCAGCAGGATCAGCGCCACGGCAATGCCGTCCACGCCCAGGTTGTAGCCGATCTTGTACGCCGGGATCCAGGCATGGGTCTCGACGAACTGCAGACCGTCGATGCCCGCGTTGTAGCCGCTCAGCAGCGAGAGGCTCGCCACGAAGGTCAGCACCGCTACGCCCAGCGACGCCCAGCGGGCGGTCTGCGCATCACGGATCGCAAGGATCAGGGCACCACCGATGATCGGCAGCCAGATGAGGACACTGAGTAGAGGCCAGTTCGACACGTCTTCTTATTCCGTACAGGTCATCAACGCAGGTAATGCATCAGCACGCCCAGCAGGGCAATCAGGCCGATGATCATCGCGAAGGCGTAGTGATAGAGGAAACCGGATTGGGTACGACGCAGCACGCCGGCTGCGACGTCCACAACACGTGCCGAGAGATTGACCACGCCGTCGACGATGTTGCTATCGATCCAGCGCGAGACCTTGCCCAGCTTGACGCTGCCACCGGCAAAGCCATCGATCCACAGCTTGTCGAAGCCGTACTTGTTTTCCAGCACCGACACCAGCGGGGCGAAGGTCTTGCGCGCCTTGCCCGACAGGTCCGGCTTCCACAGGTAGAACAGTGCAGCCAGCAGGAAGCCCGCAACGGTCAGGAAGAACGCAGGCGCCATCATGCCGTGCAGCGCGAACGCGACCGGGCCGTGGAACTCTTCGCCCAGGAAGCCGATGGTGTTCTTGGCCGGATCATAGAAATCGACGATGCCGGTGAAGAACGTATGCGCCTGGCCCTTGATGGCGTCGTGCGCGTGGTGGCCGGCCCAGTCGGTGCCGTACAGCATCGGACCGATGCTGAAGAAACCGATGGCGATCGACGGGATGGCCAGCAGGATCAGCGGCAGGGTCACCACCCACGGGGTTTCGTGCGGCTCATGCGGACCGTGGCCATGGCCGTGGTCGTCGTGGGCATCGCCGTGGTGGGCGTCGGCGGCGTGGTGATCGTCATGACCGTGGCCATGGGCATGATCATCATGCGCGTCGCGGAAGCGTTCCTTGCCATGGAAGGTCAGGAACAGCAGGCGGAAGCTGTAGAAGCTGGTGACGATCACGCCACCCAGCACCGCCCAGTAGCCGTAGGTGGCCACCCAGTTGTTGGACAGGTGCGCGTGCAGCTCGGCCGCCTCGATGATGGTGTCCTTCGAGTAGAAGCCGGAGAAGAACGGCGTACCGACCAACGCCAGGGTACCGATCCACATGGTGATGAAGGTGATCGGCATGTACTTGCGCAGGCCGCCCATCTTGCGCATGTCCTGCTCGTGGTGCATCGCGATGATGACCGAGCCGGCGCCCAGGAACAGCAGCGCCTTGAAGAAGGCGTGGGTCATCAGGTGGAACACGGCGGCCGAATAGGCCGACACGCCCAGGGCGACGGTCATGTAGCCCAGCTGCGACAGCGTGGAGTACGCAACGACGCGCTTGATGTCGTTCTGCACGATGCCGATCAGGCCGGTGAAGAACGCGGTGGTGGCACCGATGAACAGCACGAAGTTCAGCGCAGTCTGCGACAGCTCGAACAGCGGCGACATGCGGGTAACCATGAAGATACCGGCGGTCACCATCGTCGCGGCATGGATCAGTGCCGAGATCGGGGTCGGGCCTTCCATCGAGTCCGGCAGCCACACGTGCAGCGGAACCTGGGCCGACTTGCCCATGGCACCGATGAACAGGCAGATGCAGATGACGGTGGCGATCGACCAGATCACCGGCTCGTTCAGCAGCTGCATGCCCAGGATCGTGCCGTCCCAGATCTGCAGCTGGGCGCGCGGATCAGCCAGCAGGCCGGCCTGCGAGAACACCTGCGCGTAGTCCAGGGTGCCGAACACCCACAGCACGCCGGCGATGCCCAGCAGGAAGCCGAAGTCACCGACGCGGTTGACCAGGAACGCCTTCATATTGGCAAAGATCGCGGTCGGGCGCTTGAACCAGAAGCCGATCAGCAGGTACGACACCAGGCCCACCGCTTCCCAGCCGAAGAACAGCTGCAGGAAGTTGTTGCTCATCACCAGGGTGAGCATCGAGAAGGTGAACAGCGAGATGTAGCTGAAGAACCGCTGGTAGCCCGGATCGTCCTGCATGTAGCCGATCGTGTAGATGTGGACCAGCAGCGACACGAAGGTCACCACCACCATCATCATTGCGGTCAGCTTGTCGACCATGAAGCCGACGTGGGCCGAATACTGGCCAACCTCGAAGAACGTGTAGATGTTCTGGTTGAACGGCTGCGCGCCGCCCCACATCAGCTGGTAGAACGTGTACATCGACAGGCCGCAGGCAACCGCGACGCCGAGGATGGTGAGGGTCTGCGCGCCGAAGCGCTTGACCTGGCGACCGAACAGGCCGGCGATGATGCTGCCGAACAGCGGTGCAAGCACCACTGCGATCAACAGACTCTTGGAGAGAGTGATTTCCATCTGTGGATCAGCCCTTCAACGAATCGACTTCGCCGACATTGATCGTGCGGCGGGTACGGAACAGGGTCACCAGGATCGCCAGGCCGATGGCGGCTTCCGCGGCGGCGACGGTCAGGATGAAGAACACGAACAGCTGGCCGGACGGATCGCCCAGCTGACGCGAGAAGCCGACGAAATTGATGTTCACCGACAGCAGCATCAGCTCGATCGACATCAGCAGAACGATGACGTTCTTCCGGTTGAGGAAGATGCCGGCCAGGCTGATGGCGAACAGCACCGCGCCAAGCGCAAGCATGTGGCCAAGGGTAATCACGGCTGGGTCTCCTCGCCGGCGGCCGGCTTGCTGTTGCTGTGCACGACCGGTGCTTCGGCGCCCATCTTCACCATGCGCAGGCGCTGGCCCGCCTTGACCATGGTCTGCTGGCCCGGGTTCTGGCTCTTCACGCCGGTACGGCGACGCAGGGTCAGCATCACGGCGGCAACCACGGCCACGGTCAGGATGACGGCGGCGAACTCGAACGGCAGCAGGTACTCGGTGAACAGCGTGCGCGCCAGCCAGGTGACGTTGGAGCTGTCGGCGGCGACCGCAGCGGCGTTGTCGGCCGGGAACGGCGTGACCGAGCGGGCCTTGACGCCGATCAGGATCAGCATCTGCACCAGCATCGCCACTGCGACGATGAGGCCGACCGGCAGGTAGCGCACCCAGCCCTCACGCAGCTTGCTGGGGTCGATGTCCAGCATCATCACCACGAACAGGAACAGCACCATCACCGCGCCGACGTAGACCAGCACCAGGGCCACGCCGAGGAACTCGGCGCCCACCAGCAGCCACACGCAGGCGATGGAGAAGAAGGTCAGCACCAGGCAGAGCACGGCGTGAACCGGGTTGCGCACGCTGATCACCGCACCGGCCGAAACCGTTGCCGCGATGGCGAACACCCAGAAAGCGATATTTACCCAATCCATCTCTCGACCTCAGCGGTAAGCGGCATCGGCGGCGCGACGCTCGGCGATCTCGTTTTCGAGACGGTCGCCCAGGGCCAGCAGCTGCGGCTTGGTAACGATGTTTTCGCCACGATTCTCGAAGTGGTACTCGAGGATGTGGGTTTCGACGATCGAGTCCACCGGGCAGCTTTCTTCGCAGAAGCCGCAGAAGATGCACTTGAACAGGTCGATGTCGTAGCGCGTGGTACGGCGGGTGCCGTCTTCGCGCTTGGCCGAGTCGATGGTGATGGCCAGCGCCGGGCACACCGCCTCGCACAGCTTGCAGGCGATGCAGCGCTCTTCACCGTTGGGGTAACGGCGCAGGGCGTGCAGGCCACGGAAGCGCGGCGACTGCGGGAACTTCTCCATCGGGTACATCATCGTGTACTTCGGCTTGAAGCTGTACTTCAGCGTCAGCCAGAGACCGGCCAGCAGTTCGAGCAGCAGCAGGCTCTTGAAGTAATGGGTAATCCTGTTCATCACTTTAGACGCCCTTTTGAATCACGCCGAAGAACACCATGACGGCGGTAACCGCGATCCACAGAATGGCCAGCGGGATGAAGACCTTCCAGCCCAGGCGCATGATCTGGTCATAGCGGAAGCGCGGGAAGCTGGCACGGAACCAGATGTAGGCACTGGCGAAGAAGAACACCTTGACGAACAGCCACGGCGCACCACCCTTCCAGATCCAGTCGACCAGCGGCGAGACGTCGCCGAAGTTGACCCAGCCCTGGACCGGGCTCAGCCAGCCACCGAGGAAGAAGATCGAGATCAGGAAGCTGATCAGGATCATGTTCGCGTATTCGGCCAGGAAGAACAGGGCGAACGCACCGCCCGAGTATTCGACCATGTGGCCGGCAACGATTTCCGATTCGCCTTCCACCACGTCGAACGGCGCGCGGTTGGTTTCAGCCACGCCCGACACCCAGTAGATGACGAACAGCGGGAACAGCGGCAGCAGGAACCAGTCGAAGAAGCCGGAGCTGCCGGCCTGCGCCATCACGATGTTGCTCAGGTTCAAGCTGCCCGACGCGATCATCACGCCGACCAGGGCGAAGCCCATGGCGATTTCGTAGCTGATCATCTGCGCCGAGGCGCGCATCGCGCCCAGGAACGCATACTTCGAGTTGGACGCCCAACCGGCCAGGATGATGCCGTAGATGCCCAGCGAGGTCATCGCCAGCAGGTACAGCAGGCCGGCGTTGGCGTTGGACAGCACGATCTGCGAATCGAAGGGCACCACCGACCAGGCCGCGAAGGCCGGGGCCAGGGTGATCAGCGGGGCCAGCAGGTAGATCGCCTTGTTGGCGCTGCTCGGCTGGACCACTTCCTTGAACAGCAGCTTGAAGACGTCGGCGAAGGCCTGGAAGATGCCCATGCCCACGTACATCGGGCCGTGGCGGACGTGCATCCAGCCGATCAGCTTGCGCTCCCAGACCACGTAGAAGGCCACCGAGATGATCACCGGAACGGTGATCACCAGGATCTTCAGGATGATCCAGATCAGCGCGCCGATGTCACCGAGGCCAAGCAGCCACTGGTGCAGCGGGTCGACCGCGTTCAACAGCAATTCGTTCATGCAGCCACCACCGTTACGCGAGCGGCACCCAGCGGCGCGGTCGCGCCGTGGCCCGATTCAATCCAGACCGAACCCGCAGCGACGCGGGCATCGACCACCACCGGCAGGGTGGCCTTGCCGGCATCGGTGCCGACCTTGGCCATCTGCCCTTCCTGCAGCTGCAGGCGAGCGGCATCTTCAGCGTTCAGCACGATGCGCGGGGCGTTGTTGAGCGGATGCGACTGCAGCGCCGGGGCGCGGCGGACCACCGCATCGGTGCGGTAGATCGCGGCGGTCGAAGCCACTTCCAGGCCTTCGCCGGCAACCACCGGCTGCGCCGAAGCGGCAACGGTGACCGACACCGACGCCAGGCTGGCGCGCAGGCCGGCCAGGTCGGTGAAGTCAAAACCGGCCACGGCCAGCTCGCCGCCCAGAGCACGCAGCACGCGCCAGCCTTCACGGGCCTCGCCCGGCAGCTTGCCGCCGGCACGCGCCGACTGCTCGCGGCCATCGAGGTTGGTCAGGGTGGCGTCGATTTCCGGCAGTGCACCGATCGGCAGGATCACGTCGGCGACGTCGCGGGTCGAGGTGCAGGCGAACTGGCTGAACGCCACCACCTGGGCACCGGCCAGCGCCTTGCGCGCGGCGGGTGCATCGGCGAAGTCCAGGCCCGGCTCCAGGCCGTACACCACGTAGGCCTGGCGCGGCTGCGCCAGCATCGCGGCGACGTCCTTGCCGGCCGGCAGCACGCCGGCGCGGGTCAGGCCAACGGCGTTGGCGCCCTGCGGGATGCGGCACAGCTTGGCACCGGTGGCGGCGGCGAAGTCACGCGCGGCGGCGCGGATCGCGGCAGCCTGCGGGTGGTTTTCGGCGATGCCACCGACGATCAGCACGGTGTTGTTGCCGCCCTGTACGGCCGAACGCAGCTCGGCGTTGCCCAGTGCGTCGACGAACTTCGACGGCGCGACGATCTGCTTGCCGGCAATGCTGAAGGCGAAGTCGAAGTCCACCGGGTTGACGACGTGGATCTTCGCGCCGTTGGTGGTCTGCGCCTTGCGCAGGCGGGCGTGCAGCAGCGGCAGTTCGTGGCGGATGTTGCTGCCCAGAACGACGATGCGGTCGGCGCCTTCGATCTCGGCCAGCGGCAGGCCGAACACTTCGGCGGTTGCAGCGTCGGAGAAATCGCGGTTGTTGATGCGGTGGTCGATGTTGCTCGAGCCCAGGCCCTTGGCCAGGCGGGCCAGCAGCGCGCCCTCCTCGTTCGAGGTCGACGGGTGCACCAGCACGCCCAGGTTGTCGCCCTGGTTGGCCTTGAGGATCTCGGCGGCCGCGGCCAGGCCTTCGGCCCAGCTCACTTCCTTCCACTCGCCATTGACCTTGCGCAGCGGCTTGACCGCACGGTCTTCGCTGTACAGGCCCTGGTGCGAGTAGCGGTCACGGTCGGACAGCCAGCACTCGTTCACCGCTTCGTTGTCGCGCGGCACGGTGCGCAGCACTTCGCCGCGACGCACGTGCAGGAACAGGTTCGAACCCATCGCGTCGTGGTAGCCCAGCGACTCGCGCGCGGTCAGCTCCCACGGGCGGGCGCGGAACTGGAACACCTTGTTGGTCAGCGCGCCGACCGGGCAGACGTCGACGACGTTGCCGGACAGCTCGGTGGTCAGCGGCTTGCCGTCGAAGGTACCGATCTGCAGGTTCTCACCGCGGTACATGCCACCCAGCTCGTAGGTACCGGCAACGTCGGCGGTGAAGCGGACGCAGCGGGTGCACTGGATGCAGCGGGTCATTTCGGTGGCAACCAGCGGGCCCATGTCCTCGTCCGGCACCACGCGCTTGCGCTCGTTGAAGCGGCTGACCGAACGGCCATAGCCCAGCGACACGTCCTGCAGTTCGCACTCGCCGCCCTGGTCGCAGATCGGGCAGTCCAGCGGATGGTTGATGAGCAGGAACTCCATCACCGAGCGCTGGAACTTCAGCGCCTTCTCACTGCGGGTGGCGACCTTCATGCCGTCCATCACCGGGGTGGCGCAGGCCGGCGCCGGCTTCGGCGACTTCTCCACGTCCACCAGGCACATGCGGCAGTTGGCGGCGATCGGCAGCTTCTCGTGGTAGCAGAAGCGCGGAATCGAAATGCCGGCCTTGTCGGCCGCCTGGATGATCATCGAACCCTTGGGCACGACCAGCGACTTGCCATCGATTTCGATGGTCACGTGATCCGGTGGCACGTTCGGGTTTACGGGTTGCGCGCTCATGCGGCGGCTGCCTCCACCTTCTTGCCGTCAACCATCGAATGACCGTTGACGATGTAATACTCGAATTCGTCCCAGAACTGGCGCAGGAAGCCCTGGATGGGCCATGCAGCCGCTTCACCGAACGCACAGATGGTGTGGCCTTCGATCTGGCCGGCCACCGCCTTCAGCTGGTGCAGGTCTTCCATCGTGGCCTTGCCGGCGACGATGCGCTCCAGCACGCGGTGCATCCAGCCGGTGCCTTCACGGCACGGGGTGCACTGGCCGCACGATTCCTTGTGGAAGAACTGGCTGATGCGGCAGGCGAACTTGACGCAGCAGACGCTGTCGTCGAGCACCACGATCGCACCCGAACCCAGGCCGGAGCCCAGCGCACGGATGGTGTCGTAGTCCATCGGCAGATCCTTCAGCTCGGCCGCGGTCAGCACCGGCATCGACACGCCGCCCGGGATCGCACCCTTCAGCGTGCGGCCCGGACGCAGGCCACCGGCCATTTCCAGCAGGTCGTGGAATTTGGTGCCGAGCGGCACTTCGAAGTTGCCGCCGTTCTGCACGCAGCCGGACACCGAGAAGCACTTCGGGCCGCCGTTGGCGGTCAGGCTCAGGCCCTTGAACCACTCCGGACCGTTGCGGATGATCGCCGGCACCGAACCGTAGGTTTCGGTGTTGTTGATCGTCGACGGCTTGCCATAGAGGCCAAAGTTGGCCGGGAACGGCGGCTTGTAGCGCGGCTGGCCCTTCTTGCCTTCCAGCGATTCCATCAGCGCGGTTTCTTCGCCGCAGATGTACGCGCCGGCGCCCAGCGCACCGTAAATGTCGATGTCCACGCCCGAGCCCATCACGTTCTTGCCCAGCCAGCCATTTGCATAGGCGTCGGCCAGGGCCTGCTCGAAGTGCTCGAACGGCTCGTGGTGGAACTCACCGCGCAGGTAGTTGTACCCCACGGTCGAACCGGTGGCGTAGCAGGCGATTGCCATGCCTTCCACCACCGAATGCGGGTTGTAGCGCAGGATGTCGCGATCCTTGCAGGTGCCCGGCTCGGATTCGTCCGAGTTGCAGAGGATGTACTTCTGCATGTTGCCCTTGGGCATGAAGGACCACTTCAGGCCGGTCGGGAAGCCTGCGCCACCGCGGCCACGCAGGCCCGAGGCCTTGACCATCTCGATGACCTGCTCCGGCGGGATCTTCTCTTCGAGGATCTTGCGCAGGGCGGCGTAGCCACCGGTCTTCAGGTAGCTTTCGTACGACCACGGGGTGTCGTAATGCAGGGTGGTGTAGACCACCTGGTGCGGCAGCGGCGCGGGGCCGACCGGACCCTTGGATTCGTGGTGATGTGCCATGCCCTTACTCCAGCCCGTCCAGCAGCTCGTCGACCTTTTCCAGGGTCAGACGCTCATGGTAGTGACCGTTGATGACCATCATCGGCGCGCCGCCGCAGCCGGCCAGGCACTCTTCCTCGCGCTTGAGGTAGACGCGGCCGTCCGGGGTCGATTCACCGTGCTTGATGCCCAGCTTCTTCTCGCAATGGCGGACGATGTCCTCGGCGCCATTGAGCCAGCAGCTGATGTTCGTGCAGATGGCCACGTTGTTGCGGCCTACCTTCTCGGTCTCGAACATCGAGTAGAAGCTGGCGACCTCGTAGGCCCACACCGGCGGCAGGTCGAGGTACTTGGCCACGGCGGCGATCAGCTCGTCGGTCAGCCAGCCCTCGTTCTGCTCCTGGGCCGCGTGCAGGCCCTGCAGCACGGCAGAGCGCTTGCGGTCCGGCGGGAACTTGGACAGCCAGTGATCGATGTGAGCGCGGGTCTTGTCGCTCAGCACCACCATCGGGTCGACGTCGCGCGCCGCCTCGAAATTACCTGTCGCCTTCATCGGCCGACCTCAGCGAAATGCATAACGTGAAATTGCAGAAACTGCGGCGCCGGCTTGCGCCGGCTGCCTGCAGCGGGCGTTGGCGTGGCGGACGGCATTACCGGTCAACCTCGCCGAACACCAGGTCGTAGGTACCGATCATCGCCACCACGTCGGCCAGCATGTGGCCGCGCACGATCGAATCGATCGAGGACAGGTGGGCGAAGCCCGGTGCGCGCAGGTGCACGCGGAAGGGCTTGTTGGCGCCATCGGAGACCAGGTAGCAGCCGAACTCGCCCTTGGGCGCTTCCACTGCCGCGTAGGTTTCACCGGCCGGCACGCAGTAGCCTTCGCTGAACAGCTTGAAGTGGTGGATCAGCGCTTCCATGTCGTCCTTCATGTCCTCGCGCTTGGGCGGAGCGACCTTGAAGTTCTTGACCATGACCGGGCCGGGGTTGGCCTTCAGCCACGCCACGCACTGCTTGATGATGCGGTTGGACTCGCGCATTTCGGCGACGCGGACCAGGTAGCGGTCGTAGCAGTCGCCTTCCTTGCCCAGCGGGATGTCGAAATCGACGGCATCGTACTTGGCGTACGGACGCTTCTTACGCAGGTCCCAGGCAACGCCCGAGCCGCGCAGCATCACGCCGGTCATGCCCCACTGGTGGGCCAGTTCCGGACTCACCACACCGATGCCGACGGTACGCTGCTTCCAGATACGGTTGTCGGTCAGCAGGGTTTCGTATTCGTCGATGCGCTTGGGGAACTCGACGGTGAAGTTCTCCAGGAAGTCCAGCAGCGAGCCTTCGCGCGCAGCATTGAGCTGCTTCAACGCCTTGCCCTTGTGCCAGCGCGACTCCTTGTACTTCGGCATGTGGTCCGGCAGGTCGCGGTAGACACCGCCCGGACGGTAGTACGCCGCGTGCATGCGCGCGCCGGAGACCGCTTCATAGCAGTCCATCAGCTCTTCGCGCTCGCGGAAGGCATACAGCATCACCGCCATCGCACCCAGGTCGAGCGCGTTGGAGCCCAGCCACATCAGGTGGTTGAGGATGCGGGTGATTTCGTCGTACATGGTGCGGATGTACTGCGCACGCTCCGGCGCCTCGATGCCCATCAGGGTCTCGATCGCGCGCACGTAGGCGTGCTCGTTGCACATCATCGACACGTAATCCAGGCGATCCATGTAGCCGATCGACTGGTTGAACGGCTTGGACTCGGCCAGCTTTTCGGTACCACGGTGCAGCAGACCCACGTGCGGGTCGGCGCGCATGATGGTTTCGCCGTCCATTTCCAGGATCAGGCGCAGCACACCGTGAGCGGCCGGATGCTGCGGGCCGAAGTTCATGGTGTAGTTGCGGATTTCCTGCCGGCTTTCAGCGGCGTTGCTGGCGAACGCTTCGCCGGCCTGGTGTACGTGGCTCACTTCACTGTCTCCTGCGCGCGCTCACCTTCTGCGGTCTGCAGACGGGCGTCGTCGCGGATCACGCGCGGCACGCCGACACGCGGCTCCACCGAGGTGACCGGTTCGTAGATCACGCGCTTCTTTTCTTCGTCGTAGCGGACTTCGACATTGCCAATCAGCGGGAAGTCCTTGCGGAACGGATGGCCGACGAAACCGTAGTCGGTCAGGATCCGGCGCAGGTCCGGGTGGCCTTCGAAGATCACGCCGTACAGGTCGAACGCTTCGCGCTCGAACCAGTTCAGGCCCGGCCAGATGCCGGTCAGCGAGGACACCACCGGCAGCGCTTCGTCAGGGGCGAAGCAGCGCAGGTGCATCATCAGGTTGTGCTGGTACGAGCGCAGCTGGGCGACCACGGCGAAACGCTGGGTCGGCATGTGCTGCGGGCGGGCACCATCGGCGCCGTTCTCCTCGGTGGGGAACTCACCCCACGCGAAGCGGCCCTGGGCCTTGCCTTCGACGCCACGGCTGAAGCCCTGCGAGGACACATCGGCGGTATCCCATTCGTCGGAGCCATAACCAAGGTAGTCGACGCCGCAGAGATCCACGGCCTGCTCGAAACCAAACTCGTCACGCAGCGCCAGGGCGGTGGCGTGCCACTCGGCGGCAGGCACTTCCAGCGTCACTTCGCCGCGGGGTTCGACCACGATGACCTTCGCACCAGCGAAACGTACGGAGAGTCGGTCGATGAAGGATGCTTGCTCTGCCATGGGGGCTTGGCGCGCTCTTGTCAGGTGAAGGGGTCAGCGGGCGATGGTCTGTGTACGCCAGATCTTCTTCTGCAGCTGCAGGATCCCGTACACCAGCGCCTCGGCGGTCGGCGGGCAGCCCGGGACGTAGACGTCCACCGGCACCACGCGATCACAGCCGCGCACCACAGAATAGGAATAGTGGTAATAGCCGCCGCCGTTGGCGCAGCTACCCATCGAGATGACCCACTTCGGGTCCGGCATCTGGTCGTAGACCTTGCGCAGCGCCGGGGCCATCTTGTTGACCAGGGTGCCGGCGACGATCATCACGTCGGACTGACGCGGCGACGGGCGGAACACCACACCGTAGCGGTCAAGGTCCAGGCGCGCGGCGCCGGCGTGCATCATCTCGACCGCGCAGCAGGCCAGACCGAAGGTCATCGGCCACATCGAGCCGGTACGCGCCCAGTTCAGCAGTGCGTCGACGCTGGTGGTGACGAAGCCCTTTTCCAGCAGCGGGTTGTCGCCTTCCGGCCGCAGGATGTCATCAACCCGGCCTTCCGGCGACGGGTTGTTCATGAGGCCATCGAGAGTCTGAATCACTCCCATTCCAGCGCTCCCTTCTTCCAGACGTAAATGAAACCGAGGAACAGCATGCCGACGAACAAGCCCATGGTGATGAGCGAACGCGCGCCCAGCTCCATGAAGACCTGGGTCCAGGGCACGATGAAGATGATTTCCAGGTCGAAGACGATGAACTGGATCGCGATCAGGTAGTAGCGCACGTCGAACTTCATGCGCGCGTCTTCGAAGGCCTCGAAGCCACACTCGTACGGCGACAGCTTTTCCAGATCGGGGCGGCGGGGACCGAGGAATCGACCAACCAGCATCAGCGTAATACCGATACCGGTGGCAACGATCAGAAACAGCAGAGACGGCAAATATTCGGCCAGCACAGCGATTCTCTCTTGCCTCTGCCGCCGCGCCTGCAGGCGCTTTGGCATGGGGGAGTGGACGGGAATCTGCCTGGCGCCTTGCGCGCCAGACGAACCCGCTTTACTTACAAATGGTGCCCAAGAGGGGACTCGAACCCCTACGACTTGCGTCGCTACCACCTCAAGGTAGTGCGTCTACCAATTCCGCCACCTGGGCAAACGATCACATCAGACTATGTTCCCGATGCGCCGCGTATTGTAACCGGCTTCAGTCTTTCTGGGAGCCTTCCGAAGGCTTTTCTTCACCAGAAACCGAAGATTCCGCCTGAGCCGGCACATTCGCGGCCGGAACCGGGGCGGCCGGGACCGCATCGGCCTTCGGAACGGCCGGCAGTTCGCCCGCCGGAGCCGCCGGAGCGACTGCCGCCGGGGCGGACATCAGGCCCAGATCCTGGTCCGCCGCCGGGCGGCTGCCATGCCCGGCATACCAGGCCATGAAGAGGCTGATGCCGAAGAACACGACAGCCAGCCACTTGGTCGACTTGGACAGGAAGTTCGAGGCACCGCGCGCACCGAACACCGTACCCGAGGCACCGGCACCAAAGCCCGAACCCGCCGCCGCCCCCGAGCCACGCTGCATCAGGATCAGCGCGATCATGGCCACAGCGACCAGCACGTAGACGACATTGAGGATCAACATCAGCATTGGAAACCGCCCTCGGACAAAACTTCTAGGATTAGTTCGCGGCCGCCGCCCGTGCGATGGCCAGGAAGTCCGCGGCCACCAGGGAGGCGCCGCCGACCAGCCCACCATCGACATCCGGCTGCGCGAACAGTTCCCCGGCATTGTCGGGCTTCACGCTACCGCCGTAAACAATGGGCAGTGAATCAGCGATTCTAGCATCGATACGCGCGACTTCGCCACGGATGAACGCGTGCACCTGCTGCGCCTGCTCCTTGCTGGCGGTACGGCCGGTGCCGATGGCCCAGACTGGCTCGTAGGCAACCACGGCCTCGGCGAAACCAGCCGCGCCGACCCGCTCCAGCACCGGCGCCAGCTGGCTGGCGATGACCGCTTCGGTCTGCCCGGCCTCGCGCTGCTCCAGGGTCTCGCCCACGCACAACACCGGCACCAGGCCGGCATGCTGGGCGGCGGCGAACTTGCGCGCGACCAGCTCGCTGCTTTCATGGTGGTACTGGCGGCGCTCGGAGTGGCCGACCAGGCCATAGCGGGCCCCGACCTCGACCAGCATGGCCGCACAGACCTCACCGGTGTAGGCGCCCTTCTCATTACTGCTCACGTCCTGCGCGCCGAAGGCCAGGCCGGTCTCACCGAAGTCCTCGACCAGCTCGCCCAGGTACGGCAGCGGTGGCAGGATCACCACGTCCACCCCCTCCAGCGGCAGCCCGGCGGCCACCTGCCCCAGCAGTTCATTGGCGAATTGACGGCTGCCATGCAGCTTCCAGTTTCCGGCGACGATCTTGCGGCGCATGAGCGGGTGGCTCCTGTGTGAAGTCAGCCGGTCATGATACCCGTTGCGGCAAAAATCCGTTTCCGTGTAAGCGTTTACATGGATTTTCAGCCAACGGCGCCGCCCCTCGTGGCGGGGGCGCAGAGAGCCCGGTTGGATTTGGGGCGTGGCCGGGCGGGTGGGACTGCGCAGGGGGCGCTGCAAGTCCCCCTCCGGGGCCCGGCCCAGCCGCTGGCGGCTGTGCGTTCGGGCGCTTGCGAAGCAGTGCTTCGCAAGCAAAGCGCCCTCACCCATGTAAGCTCAGTCGCCGCTTGCTCGTGTGCGCTGTCCTGCACACACGAGCAAGACCGGGGTTGGGCGTCCTGCCCAACCCGCCCGAGGCATGCCTCGGGCCCAGGCGGCTCACGCCCCTGCGCAGCCCAACCCGCCCGGCCTCTGACACATTGCGGCGGTTCCGCCCGCCACGGAAAGAAAAAAGAAGAGCAAGGGCAAAAGCAGAAGCAGGAGCAGCACTCCGGTCGACCGCCGGTGTCAGATCCCTTTTCCGCAGGAAAAGGGATCTGACACCTACCCCACTTCGATCTGACAGATGTGTCGACCAAGCTCGACACCTACCAGAAGCCGCCCGTACCCACCGTCACCGGGAGACTGCCGAAGGCGGGGAGGTGTCGGATGGCGGGGTGTCCGCGGCATGGATGCCGCGGCCAAGCCCCCAGGGACGGGTTTACGGCGTCCCCGCCATCCGACACCTCCCCGCCTCCCCACGGAACATCCCAGAGCCGCTTTGGCCTTGGCCTTGGCTTTGGCCTCTGCGGGTGCAGGGCGCAGCCCTGCAAGGAAAAAGGCCGCCTTTCGGCGGCCTTCACTACTTATTACTTCAGCTTGATCTCGCGCAGGCGTTCCTCGAGGAAGCCGTGGGCGGTGATCGCCTCCGGGTACCGGCTCGGGTTCTCCGGGGTGATGCAGGACGGCAGCACGTCGATCAGGAAGTCCGGGTTCGGGTGCAGGAAGAACGGCACCGAGTAGCGCGGCTGGCGGGCCAGCTCACCCGGGGGATTGACCACGCGGTGGATGGTCGACGGATACACGTGGTTGGTCAGGCGCTGCAGCATGTCGCCGATGTTGACCACGATGGTGTCCGCATCTGACGTAAACGGCACCCACTCGCCTTCATGCGACTGCACTTCCAGGCCCGCGGCGCTGGCGCCGACCAGCAGGGTGATGAAGTTGATGTCGCCGTGGGCACCAGCACGCACGTTCGGGATGTCGTCGGTGGTGATCGGCGGGTAGTGGATCGGGCGCAGGATCGAGTTGCCGAAGTTGGTCTTGTCGGCGAAGAAGTCCTCCGGCAGGCCGATGTGCAGGGCCAGCGCGGACAGTACGCGAGAGCCCAGATTGTCCAGTGCCTGATACAGGCCGTACCCGCGCTCGCGGAAACCTTCGACCTCGGTCGGCCACAGGTTCGGTGCCATCACGTCCCGGTACTTGGAGTCATCGGCGATTTCACGACCGATATGCCAGAACTCCTTCAGGTCGAAATGCTTGGAGCCCTTGGCGGTCTCCACGCCGAACGGAGTGTAGCCGCGGGCCCCGCCACTGCCGGCCACGTGGTACTTGCGCTTGACCTCTTCCGGCAGTGCGAAGAAGGCCTTGAAGGCGTCGTAGGCCGCGTCGATGTCGGCCTGCGGGATGCCGTGGTTACGGATGCCCGCGAATCCCCATTGGCGGTAGGCCGCGCCCAGCTCGGCCACGAAGGCCTCGCGGTCGCTGTCGAAACGGGTGATGTCGAGGGTGGGGATCTGGCTCACAGCGGTTCCTGGCTTGTCGTTGGGTCTGAGGGGGCCAACGCATTCATGGCCCGCCTGAACATTGTGACAGATCGCCCGGGGGACGCCACTCGATACAAGGAAACAAACCGATACAATGCGCGACCCGCGCGCGTCGTAACGCTTTCGTCACGCAGGCGCTCCCTTGTCTCCGCGCTCCCTGAACCCGACCCGCCATGCCCGCAGCTTCCCCTGCCGCCCCCGCCACTGAAGGTTCCACCCGGCGCTGGCGCCGACTGGCCTGGTGGTCGCTGTTCATCGCCGGCAACACGGTACTGGCCGCAGCGATCGCGCTGGGCAACGTGCCGCTGCGTGACAATCCGGGCGGCGGCGCCGGCCTGGCCTACCTGGCGATTGCCCTGCCCGGCCACCTGCTCGCGTTCGGTGCGCTGGCCGGCCTGCTGCCGTTGCTGCTGGGCCTGTGGCCGCGCAGCGCGCGCACGCTGAGCGTCAGTGCCGTACTGCTGCAGGGCCTGTGGCTGTGCCTGCTGCTGGTCGACGCCAAGGTCTTCACCCTGTACCGCTTCCACCTCAACGCCATGGTCGTGAACATGGTGTTCGGCGGCGCCCTGCACGACCAGGTCGCCCTGTCCTGGAAAACTTGGCTGCAGATCGCGCTGCTGGTCGCTGCGGTCTTCACCGCCGAAGGCCTGCTGGCCTGGGCCTGCTGGAAACTGCTGCCGGCCGCGCCGCGCCGGCGACGGGTACTGCAGGCCTGGGCAGTGGTCGCGCTGCTGATGGGCGGCGGCCAGGTCGCCACGGCCTACTACGACGCCCGCGGCGACCGCGATGTGATCGCGCAGTGGAACTACCTGCCGTGGGCGCAACCGATCACCGCCAAGAGCTTCATGCGGCGCCTGGGCGTGGTCAGCCAACAGCAGGCCGGCCTGCCCGACCCGCGCCATGCGCAGCTGCTGTACCCGCTGCATCCGCTGCGCTGCCAGAGCCCCCATCGCCCCAACGTGCTGATGGTGGTGCTGGAATCGCTGCGCCAGGACGTGCTGACACCGCAGCTGATGCCCAATACGTCGGCGCTGGCGCAGGACGCGCGCGTGTTCGACCATCATTTCAGCACCGGCAATGCCACCCGCTACGGCCTGTTCGGACTGCTCTACGGCCTGCCCGGTGGTTACTGGCCAAGCATGCTTGACGAGCAGCGTGGGTCGCAGCTGTTCCAGGTGCTGGGCCAGCAGGGCTACGACCTGCACCTGTACGGCAGCGCGCCGCTGTACAGCCCGGAATTCGATCGCACCGTCTTCGCCGATGTGCGCGACCAGCTGCACCAGGGGCCATCGGCGCTGAAGTCCGACGGCCGCGACCGCGCGATCATCAGTGCACTGCAGCAGGACATCCGCGCCAGCCAGGCCGCGCAGCGCCCGTGGTTCGGCTTCGTGTTCCTCGACTCTACCCACGCGCCCTACCACATGCCCGCCGGCTACCCGCCAGTGGCGACGCCGATGGCCGCCGACATCGACTTCCTCAAGTTCGGCCCGGAGCATGACCCGGCGCCGGAACTCAACCGCTACCGCACCGCCGCGCACTATGTCGACAGCCTGATCGGCACGCTGCTGGACGATCTGCGCGCACAGGGCCTGGCGGAAGACACCATCGTGCTGGTCACCGGTGACCATGCCGAAGAGTTCAACGACCTCAAGCTGAATTACTGGGGCCACAACGGCAACTTCTCCGATTACCAGCTGCAGGTTCCGTTCGTGCTGCGCTGGCCGGGCAAGGCCGCGGGTCACGACGCACGCACCAGCTCGCACGAAGACTGGGTGCCGACACTGATGCGCCACGCACTGGGATGCGAGAACGCACCGAGTGATTACAGCACCGGCCAGGATCTGCTGGCCGAGCCGCAGGGCCAGCGCGCCCTGGTGGTGGAAAGCTGGTCGCAGCGCGCGATACGCCATGGCGACGCTATCTACGTGTTCGACAAGTTCGGCAACGCCACCGCTCTGGGCCTGGACTATCGCCCGCTGCCGCAGCAGGCGCCCGATGCAGCCGCCGTACGCACTGCATGGGAAGCACTGACCCGCTTCCGCAACCGCTGACCCTCAAGGATCGACCCCGCATGAACCGTCCGCTGCGCATCCTGCACACCGAAGCCGCCAAGGGAATGGGCGGGCAGGAGATCTACATCTTCCGCCACATGCAGGTGATGCGTGCGCGTGGCCACGAGGTGGCGCTGCTGTGCCAGCCCGAGGCGCGACTGGCCCAGCTGGCACGCGATGATGGTTTCACCGTGCATACCCTGCGCATGGGCGGCCTGCTGCGCCTGCTGCGCGGCATCTGGTCGGTTTCGCGCCTGGTGCGCCGCGAGCGCTATGACGTGGTCAACACCACCAGCCGCCGTGATGCGCTGATTGCCGCCGCCGGCGCACGCCTGGGCGGCACGCCGCTGGTGGTGCGCTCGCGCCACCTGATGAGCCCGGTCAACTCGCTGCTGACCTA
Organism: Stenotrophomonas sp. 85239_Sma; assembly: GCF_056481725.1. NCBI lineage: Bacteria > Pseudomonadati > Pseudomonadota > Gammaproteobacteria > Lysobacterales > Lysobacteraceae > Stenotrophomonas > Stenotrophomonas sp. 85239_Sma. Next base: position 3,169,451 of record NZ_CM151163.1, read on the forward strand.
TACCGGACTGCCGCACCGGGTGCTGACCGTCAGCGGCTTCGTCAAGCAGTTGCTGGCCGAGCGCGGCATTCCGGCCGAGCACATCGGTATCGTGCCGCCGATCGCAGTCCCCCCGCGCTGGAGCGAAATCCGCAAGGCCGATCCCTGGCAGTGCCTGCAGGAGGTACGCACGGAGGTACGCGCCGAGCTCGGCTTCGGCGAACAGGACATCGTAGTCGGCTGCGTGGCGGTATTGCGCGAACCCAAGGGCCATGCCGACCTGCTGCAGGCGATGGTACCGCTGTGCAAGACCCATCCGAACCTGCATCTGGTGGTGATCGGCGATGGCCAACCGGTCATGGATCGGCTGCAGGCGCTGCGCGATGAGCATGGCCTGCAGCAACAGGTGCATCTGCTCGGCTATCGTGATGGCGCGTGCCGGCTGATGGCCGGTTTGGACATCTTCGCCCTGGCCTCGCACAAGGAGGCTGCCGGTACCGTCTTCCTGGAGGCCGCCTATGTCGGGGTGCCGATCGTGGCCACGCGCGTGGGTGGCGTGCCGGAGATGGTGGTCGATGGCAGCAATGCGATCCTCACCCGGCTGGGCGACAATGCGGCCCTGACAGGCGCCCTGCGCCTGCTGGTGGACGATCCGGAACGGCGGCGGCAGATGGGCCGCGCTGGGTGGGACTGGATGCGCAGCGCGCGCCGATTCACCCCCGACGGCCACGGTGAAACCACCGAACACTATTACCACCAGTGGCTGAAGGAGCTGGGACATGGCTGATGCCCGAACCGTACCGGTGCTGATGCACCACCACGTCAGTCCGTCGCCGGGCATGATCACCGTGTCGCCGGAGAATTTCGAAAGCCAGATCGCATGGCTGGCCGGCAACGGCTGGACCTCGCTGACACTGGACCAGTACGCCGGTTTCCTGGCCGGCAAGCCGGTGCCGCGCAAGTCGATCGTGATCACCTTCGACGATGGCTACCTGGACAACTGGGTGTATGCGCACCCGGTCCTGCAGAAGTACGGCATGCACGCCGTGGTGTTCGTGGTCACCGGCTGGATGGGGGAAGGCCCGGAGCGGCCCCATGCGGGGCTTGCCGGGGCAATGTTGCCTGCCACGCCGGACCACCGCAGCTGCGAAGCAGCGATCTATGAGCAGAACCGCAGCGACGACGTGATGATGCGCTGGAGCGAAGCGCGCGCGGCCATCGCCGCCGGCACCTTCGAAGTGCATTGCCACACCCATACCCACACCCGCTGGCTGCGCCGCGACGATCTGGACCGCGCACAGCGCCGTGCCGGCCTGAGCCATGACCTGGCAGTGTCGCGCAGCGTCCTGCAGGACAAGCTCGGCGAGGTGTCCGATACGCTGTGCTGGCCTTACGGCGATTTTGACCAGGACCACATCGAGGTGGCACGCGAGCAGGGGTTCCGCTACCTGCACACCACCCATCCGTTCGGCCGCAACGTGGTAGGCGGCGATCCGGAACGCATCTACCGCTTCGCGATCCGCAACCGCCCGGCCAGCTGGCTGCGCAAGCGCATCGCGCAGAGCTACAACCCGCTGATCGCACCGCTGTTCAATGGCTTCAAGGCACGCCAGAAGAAGATGGTGCCGGGGCCGTAAGCAGCCCACTGCCCTGCCCCTTCAACGAAAACGCCCCGGAATGCCGGGGCGTTTTCGTTGAAGGGGCAGGCGTCTCAGCTGGCGGCTTCACGTACCGCCGCGGAGAGGCGGTCCAGCGTCTGCTGCATCAGCGCGGCATCATCGGCTTCCACCGTGACCCGCACCACCGGCTCGGTACCGGACGGGCGCAGGAATGCACGACCACGGCCAGCCACCGATTGCTGTGCGACGGCCAGCGCGGCCTGCACGCTGTCGGCCTGCACCGTGGCCTTGGCCGAGACATTGCCCAGCCGCACATTGACCGTCTTCTGCGGCACCCGCACCAGCCCCTTCAGTGCCTGGCGCAGGGTCTGCCCGCTGTTGCGCAGCGCCACCAGCACCTGCAGCGCACTGACGATACCGTCACCGGTAGTGGCCCGATCCAGGCACAGCAGGTGGCCGGAGGCTTCACCGCCGAGCACGCCACCGCCTTCGACCAGCGCCTGGTGCACGTAGCGATCACCGACATTGCTGCGCAGGAACGGAATCTGCAGGTCGGCAAATGCCTTCTCAACGCCGTAGTTGCTCATCAGCGTGCCGACCACCGGGCCACGCAGGCGGCCTTCGTCCTTCCAGGCGCGGGCCAGGATGTACAGCAGGTCATCGCCGTCGACCGGGTTGCCCTGGTCGTCGGCCATCAGCACGCGGTCGCCATCGCCATCGAAGGCGATGCCGAGATCGGCACGGGTCTCGCGGACCTTGGCCGCCAGGTTGTCGATATGGGTGGAGCCCACGCCAGCGTTGATGTTGACGCCGTTGGGCTCGGCCCCGATGCCGATCACTTCGGCGCCCAGTTCGCGGAACAGCAGCGGCGCGATCTGGTAGGTGGCGCCGTGCGCGCAATCCAGCACCAGGCGTACGCCACGCAGGTCGAACGCGCGCGGCACGCTGGCCTTGCAGAACTCGATGTAGCGGCCGACCGCTTCGCGCGCGCGCGATGCCTTGCCCAGCTTCTCCGATTCAGCGGTGGTGAACGGAATGTCCAACGCCGCTTCCAGGGCCAGCTCGGTGGCATCGTCGAGCTTCTCGCCCTGGGCGGAGAAAAACTTGATGCCGTTGTCGTAATGCGGGTTGTGCGAAGCGCTGATGACGATGCCGGCATCCACGCCCAGCGTGCGGGTCAGGAACGCCACCGCCGGGGTCGGCATTGGTCCCAGCAGCTGCACGTCGGCACCGGCGGCGACCAGGCCGGCTTCCAGTGCGGCCTCGAACATGTAACCGGAAATGCGGGTGTCCTTGCCGATCACCACGATCGGCCGGCGCCCGTCCTGGCCGCGCTGGGCGACCAGGACACGGCCCAGGGCGTTGCCCAGGCGCAGCACGAAGTCGGCCGAGATCACGCCCTGGCCGACCCGTCCACGGATGCCATCAGTACCGAAGTACTTGCGGGCCCCCATCAAGCCACCTCCGGCGCCGGCTGGCGGCCCAGCATTGCCAGCAGGTCCGACAGGCGGTCGCGCATCTCGCGGCGGTCGCAGATCTGGTCGATGGCACCGTGCTCCAGCAGGAACTCCGAACGCTGGAAACCTTCCGGCAGCTTTTCGCGCACGGTCTGCTCGATCACGCGCGGGCCGGCGAAGCCGATCAGTGCCTGCGGTTCGGCGATGTTGATGTCGCCCAGCATCGCGAAGGAGGCCGACACGCCACCGGTGGTCGGGTGGGTCAACACCGAAATATATGGCAGGCCGGCTTCGCGCAGCTTGCCCAGCGCAGCCGAGGTCTTGGCCATCTGCATCAGCGAGAACAGGCCTTCCTGCATGCGGGCGCCGCCGCTCTGCGAGAAGCACACGTAGGGCGCACCGATCTCGACCGCGGTTTCCGCGGCCAGCGCGAAACGCTCGCCGACCACCGAGCCCATCGAGCCGCCCATGAAGGCAAAGTCGAACGACGATGCCACCAGCGCACGGCCCTTGAGCAGGCCGCGCATGGCGATCAGTGCGTCGTACTCGCCGGTGTTCTTCTGCGCGATCTTGATGCGCTCGCTGTACTTCTTCTGGTCCTTGAACTTGAGCAGGTCGGTCGGCCCAAGGCGCGCACCGATCTCGGTGGTGCTGTCGGCGTCGAACAGGGCGGCCAGGCGCGCACGCGCACGGATCGCCATGTGATGGCCGCACTTCGGGCAGACTTCCAGGTTCTCTTCCAGTTCCGGACGGTACAACGCGCTGCCGCAGTTGCTGCACTTTTCCCACAGGCCCTCGGGGACACTGCGCTTCTTGCTGGGGGTGTTGTCGGTGCGGATGCCGGACGGCATCAACTTGCTGAGCCAACTCATGCGGGAGGACACTTCCGTTCAGGGCGGCCCAGAGGCCGCAAAGGCGGACAGTCTAGCTCCGCTTTCCCCGCCCGTGCACCCCCTTGCCAGCCACGGGGCCACCGGAAAAAACCATGCTGGGACGTACGTTTAGGTGCTGGAAGTGCAGGCCACTGGCCGGCAGCCCTTGCGTGCAGGCGGGTATGGAGGCTGCCGGCCTGCGGCCGGCAGCCTTGTTACGCGTCCAGCGCCTGTCGCAGCGGGGCCAGGAAGGCCCGGGCGCGCTGCGCAGCCTCTTCAGCCGAGCCCGCTTCGGCCAATGCCGCCACCAGCGCGCTGCCGACCACCACGCCATCGGCCTGGCGGGCCATGGCTGCGGCACTGGCGGCATCCTTGATGCCGAAGCCTGCCACCACCGGCACCGACGCGCGCGCACGCAATGCCTGCAGGCGGGTGCTGGCGGCTTCGCTGTCCAGGCGCTCGGACGCGCCGGTGACACCGGCAAAGCTGACGTAGTAGAGATAGCCACGGGCCAGCGCCAGCAACTTGTCGGCACGCGCCTCGCTGGTGGTCGGTGACGCCAGCAGGACCAGGGCCAGGCCGGCCGCATCAAATGCCTGCAGCGCCTCGCCCGCTTCTTCCGGCGGCAGGTCGACCAGCAGCACGCCGTCCACGCCAGCGTCCACGGCAGCCTTGGCGAAGGCCGCGTAACCATGGATCTCCACCGGGTTCAGGTAGCCCATCAGCACGACCGGAGTCTTCGCATCGCGCTCGCGGAACTGCGCCACAGCCTGCAGGACGTAGCGGCTGCCGGCACCGCGCGCCAGCGCGCGCTCGGAGCTGCGCTGGATGGTCGGGCCGTCGGCCATCGGGTCGGAGAACGGCACGCCGAGTTCGATCACGTCGGCGCCGGCATCGGCCAGTGCGTGCATGACCGGCACGGTGGCCTCCAACGAGGGATCACCGGCCGTGACGAAGGGGATCAGCGCCTTGCGCTGTTGTTCGCGCAGACGCTGGAAACAGGCATCGAGTCGGGATACGGACATTTCAGGCACATCCTTCAATCAGTTCAATCGCATCGCTGGTTCCCCAGTACATCTGGGTGACCTTCCCTTCAAACAATTCCAGGCGGATACCCAGGTCCGAGCCCGGGTCCTGCCAGGTGAGGTACTCGCCCTGGTCACCGTCGTAGGCATGCGGGCTGGATACCGGCGGCTTCGGGAACTGGGCCATGGCCTGGGCGCGCGTCATGCCGACCCGCAGGCCGAACGGACCGGGCTGCTGGGTCGGCGCCCCGCTCTCCGGGTCCAGGCCGAGATCGAAACGGACGACGCGATCTTCATCGGTCATCATCGACACGCCGGGTGGCAGCCCCTTGCCGTCGTAGTACTCGCAACTGCCGCCGATGGCTTCGACCGCCCCTTGTGCCGTCCATGGCCCGAGTGCCTTCAGATCAGCCATATGCTGGCCGATCAACACCTCGCCGGCATGATCCAGCGCCACCGAGGCCACCGCGGGCGCGTCGTCGCTGTCCGCGCCTTCCGCCGACGGCGGATCGACGATCGGCGCGCGCGCGATCAGGTCGAGGTCGTCGTTGGCGGCCGGCTGCTGTGCCGGTTGCGTGGTGGCCTTGGCAGCCGGTGCCAGCACCGGCGGTTCCGGCGGCTGGCATGCGGCCAACCCCAGCGCCAGCAGCAGCACGCCACTGTTCCGCAGCAGCGCACTCACAGCACCAACCCTTCGCGCGCGGCGATGGTATGCACGTCCTTGTCGCCACGGCCGGACAGATTGCACAGCACGATCTGGTCGCGCGGACGCTCACGCGCCAGCTTGATCGCCTGTGCCAACGCGTGGCTGGATTCCAGCGCGGGCAGGATGCCCTCGGTATGCGCCAGCAGGTGGAAGGCCTGCAGCGCCTCTTCATCGGTGATGCCGAGGTAGCGTGCACGGCCGGTGTCGGCCAGGAATGCGTGCTCGGGGCCGACACCCGGATAGTCCAGGCCGGCCGACACCGAATGGGTCTCGATGATCTGGCCGTCGTCGTCGCACAGTACATAGGTGCGGTTGCCATGCAGCACGCCGGGGCGGCCAGCGGCGATCGAGGCGGCATGGCGGCCGGTGCTGATGCCATCACCGGCGGCTTCAGCGCCGACGATCTCGACCTGGCGATCATTGAGGAAGGCATGGAACAGGCCGATGGCATTGCTGCCGCCGCCGACACAGGCGGTGATCGCATCGGGCAGGCGGCCATACTCGGCCAGCATCTGCTCACGTGCTTCGCGGCCGACGATGGCGTTGAAGTCGCGCACCATGCGCGGATAGGGGTCCGGACCGGCGACCGTACCGATGATGTAGAAGGTGTCCTGCACATTGGTCACCCAGTCGCGCATCGCCTCATTGAGCGCGTCCTTCAGGGTGGCCGAGCCGGAGGTGACCGGCACCACCGTCGCGCCGAGCAGCTTCATGCGGTAGACGTTGATCTTCTGCCGCTCGATGTCGGTGGCGCCCATGTACACCACGCATTCCAGGCCCAGCCGCGCGGCAACGGTGGCGCTGGCCACGCCGTGCTGGCCGGCACCGGTCTCGGCGATGATGCGCTTCTTGCCCATCCGCGCCGCCAGCAGCGCCTGGCCGATGGTGTTGTTGATCTTGTGCGCGCCGGTGTGGTTCAGGTCTTCGCGCTTGAGCAGGATCTGCGCGCCACCGACATGGTCGCTCAGGCGCTGGGCGTGGTAGATCGGGCTCGGCCGGCCCACGTAATGGGCCAGGTCGCGATCGTAGGCGGCCTGGAATGCAGGGTCCTGGCGGGCCTGGTCATAGGCCTCGGCCAGTTCCTGCAGCGGGCCGACCAGGGTTTCGGCAACGAAGCTGCCGCCGTAGCGGCCGAAATGGCCCTGGGCATCCGGGAAGGCGTGGTAGTCGGCAATGGGGGAGGCAGACATGGAAGCGACCGCTGGTTCGAGACAGGTGGATACTCTAGCGCACGGGTCATGACCGGAAAATGGATATTATCTGGCGTATATCGTCAGGAAATCTCACATGAGTCGTTCCTTGCTGCCACCGCTCAATGCGCTGCGCGCGTTCGAGGCCACCGCCCGCCTGGGCGGGGTTGGCCGTGCCGCGCAGGACCTGCACGTCACCCACGGTGCGGTCAGCCGGCAGCTGAAGCTGCTGGAAGACCACCTCGGCCTGGCACTGTTCCAGCGTGCCGGCCGCGGCCTGCGCCTGACCGCTGCGGGCACGCGCCTGCAGGCAGCATGCAGCGAGGCCTTCAGCGGCATCGAAGACTGCGTGCGCGAACTGCGGCGGCCGGCGGCGGCCCCGGCGCTGGTGCTGGGCTGCAGTGGCAGCGTGCTGGCGCGCTGGATGATTCCGCGCCTGCCCGCGCTGCAGGCCGCCCTGCCCGGCGTGCGCCTGCAGTGGTCGGCGCTGGATGGCAGCTTCACCGAGGCGCAGGCCGCACTGGATGCGGTGCTGTTGCTGGCGCAGGGGCCATGGCCCCGGGGCTGGCAGGTGCGTGAGCTGGCGCCGGAGCGGGTCGGCGTGGTAGTGGCACCCTCGCATCCGGCCGCGCAGCGCCTGCGACATGTACCGCCCTCGGCGCTGCTGCAGGAGACGCTGCTGCACACCAGCTCACGGCCGCAGGCGTGGCCGGCGTGGGCGCAAGCGCACGCTCTGGACACCGCGAAGCTGCAGCTGGGTACCGCCTTCGAGCACCTGTACTACCTGCTGGAAGCCGCAGTAGCCGGGCTGGGCCCGGCGATCGCACCCGAGCCGCTGGTGGCCGAGGACCTGGCCGCCGGGCGACTGGTCGCGCCGTGGGGGTTTGCCGCCACCGGTGGTTTCTGGGTGCTGGCGCGACCGGACGGACCGGCCGATGCACGCGTGGATGCGCTGGCCGACTGGCTGGGCCAGCAACTCCGCTGACAGCAAAAAGGGGACGGAGGGGATTAAGTCGGAAGTGGCACAAACGACTTAATTCCCTCCGTCCCCTTTTTTCAGCTGGCGGTCGGGGTGGCCAGCCGCTGCTGCAGGTCCTCGCGCAGCCGCGACAGTTCCACTTCGGCCTGCTGCCGCTGCTGCATGCCTTCGCGATGGATGCTGCGCACTTCCTCGACCGTGGCGATCAACTGGTCGTGCACGTGGCGCAGCGTGGCCACGTCGATCACGCCGCGCTGGTTGCTGCGCGCGGTATCCACCGAGGCCTGGCGCAGCAGGTCGGCATTGCGGCGCATCAGCTCGTTGGTGGCATCGTCGATGGCGGTGGACAGCTCGACCGCGGCCTTCTGCTCGCCCAGCGAAAGCTGGATGGCGAACTGGCGCTTCCACGACGGGATGGTGATCTCGCGCACCGTGTTGAACTTCTCGATCAGCTGCAGCGCGTTGGCCTGGATCAGGCGGATCATCGGTAGTGACTGATCGGCCGCGTGCTGCATCAGCTGCAGGTCGGACACGCGCTTTTCGATCAGGCGGATCGCGTTGTCGACTTCACCCTGGCGGATGCGCTGCTGCGGATCCTCACTGCCCTGCCCGGCCAGCTGCTCGGCCCGCAGCTCGGCCAGTCGCTGCTTGCCGGCGGCGGCATACAAGCCGAGCGCATGGCGTTCTTCACGGACGATGTCGTGCATGCGGTCGAACTCGCCCACGCGCTTGCCCATCAGCGCCTGTTGCACACCGACATCGCCCAGCAACTGCTCGATCTGCGCGTTGGTGTCGCTGAACTTCTGCACCAGCTCGCCCTTGGATACGCGCAGACGGTCGATCAGGCCACCGATCACCGGCACCTTCGACCGCTGGGCGAAGCCGTCCAGCTTCAGGCTGCGCGCGATGCGCACCACTTCGCCCAGTTTCTCGCCGCTGGCATCCAGATCACGATTGCGCACCTGGTCCAGCAACTGGCTGGAAAACGCTGCGGTGCGCGTGGCCGCTTCGCGCCCGAACACCTGCAGGTTGCCCGGGCGCAGGTCATCCAGCTCCAGACGGATCTCGGCGATGCGCGGCAGATCCTCGCGGACCAGGCCCAGCGCCTGCAGTGCGCCTTCATCAAGCGCAGTGGCGGTGGTGGTGCCGGGCACGAGGGCACCGGAGCTCTGGCTGTCCTGGGTCATCGGGCAGTCTCCTTGCAGTTGGGTAAGCGGCAGCGGCGGCCGGCTCAAGGCAGTCTAGCCTGAGCTGCGGCTACCTCGTCATCGATCTGTGCGTGCAGCGAGGCGGCCTTCGCGGCCAGTGTGGCGCCGGCCGCGGCCTGGCCCGCCACGGCGGCCTGCCGCCAGGCCGGCAACAGGACGTCATGGATGCGCGCGAAGCGTTGCAGCAGCACGGTGTCCTGGTCCTGCAGCAGCTGCCATTGATGGGCTTCCAGACGGCGCAGCGAGGCCAGCCGGCGAAGATGATCCAGCCGTTGCGACAGCGCGGCCTGGCCGGCGATATCCAGCGACGTCAGCCGCGCCGCAGCCAGCCCGACCCAGTCGTCCAGCGCTGCGGCCGCCGCTGAGTGCTCGGCGATGGCCATGGCCCGCAGCTGCAGGTGCTGCTGCAGGTGCTGGGCCTGCTCACGCGCCTGCAGGGCCAGCACGCCCAGCTGCGACTGCAGCGCACGCCCTTCCGCCTCGCGATCGACATCGCGCCCCAGCAATCGGCCCCACCAGCTCTCCTGCTGCCGGATCTGCGCCGGGTTATCGGCCTGCAGGGCCAGCGCGATGCGGGCCAGTGCCGCCACCAGGCCTTCGCCCGCGCCCGGCGGCAACGGTGTTTCGCGCCGCGCCAGCGCCTGCAGCAACGGCGCACCATAGTCGGCCAGCATGGCGACATCGGCCGTGTCCGGCAAGCTTGGTGGCGGCAGGGGCGCCTGCGTGGTCACGGCAGCGGCGGCGGCTTCGGTGTCGTTGCCGGAATGTCCTCGCTGTCGCCCGGCGGCAACGACTCGCCATAGAAGTGGCGCATCAGGGCTTCATCCAGCGCGCGCTCCTCCGGCGTCGTGGCACGGCGCACGCGCGCACGCTGCGCCACCACACTGTTCGGCACGCCACGCTCGACCTGCTGCCGCGCCCAGCCGGCGAATGCGGCCAGGGTCTGCGACACCTGTGCCTGCTGCGCCTGCGATGCCGCCAACAATTCCACCAACGGCGCCAGGCCAGCCTGCAGGTCGTCGGCCAGGACCGTGGCCGGCACGCTGGGGGCCGCCGCGACCGGCTCCGGCGTGGTGGCTGCGGGACGGGTTTCAGAAAGGCGATGCAAGGCCTCCAGCAACGCCGGCCACGGTGCCGGGTCGGCAACGGCGATCGCCTCCGGCGCCGGCGGTGGCAGCTGCAGGGCGGTGGCGATGTCGGCCAGCTGCGCAACCACGCGCCCCCCGACATCGCTGTCGTCGGCACCCATGGCCTTGTTGCGCAGGAAATCGCGCTTGATCTGCGTCCATCGCTGCGCCTGCGTGTCGTCCAGCACGCCGCGCAGTTCGGCCAGCTTCAACAGGTTTTCTTCGGCGCCGGTGGTCAGCAGCTGTGCCTCGCCCAGGTAGTGGTCGGAGATCAACTGCTGCAGCTCGTCCTCGTTCATCACCGGCGAGATCTTCTCGGCCAGCTTGTTCATGTTGCGGTAGCTGCCCTGGAGCCGGAACGGCGGCTCGGTACGGTAGCGATCGTCCTGCGCGGCACTGGCGATGTACTGCTGGTTGACCCGGTAGACCACGTCGCGCACGCGCAGCATGCGCTGCAGGGTGGCAGTGATTTCATTGATTTCCGCGCTGCTGTAGGCGTGGCTGAGACCGTTGGTCGAGACTTCCTTGCCCATCGCACGGTCGACCAGCACGTACAGGTCAGCCATGTCGCGCGTGGCCAGCGGCGCCAGCACCGGGTTGGACGTCAGGCTGTTCTCGATGTAGCTGAGGGTAAAGGCCGCCTCCATGCCACCGAGCACATCACCGAGGTTGTAGATGTCGGCACGGTTGGCCAGCATGTCGGGAATCTTGAACACTTCGCCGGACTCGGTGTACGGGTTGCCGGCCATCACCACGCAGAACTTCTTGCCGCGCATGTCATAGGTGCGGGTGCGACCACGCCACACACCCTCGATACGGCGGGTACCATCGCACAGCGAGATGAACTTCTGCAGGAATTCGGGATGGGTGTGCTGGATGTCGTCCACATACAGCATGGTGTTGTTGCCCATCTCCAGCGCCAGGTTGAGCTTCTCCAGTTCCTGCCGCGAGGTCGCGTCCGGTGCCTGTGCCGGGTCCAGCGAGCGCACCTCGTGACCCAGCGCCGGGCCGTTGATCTTCATGAAGACCAGGCCCAGTCGGTGCGCCACATATTCCATCAGCGTGGTCTTGCCGTAGCCCGGGGGCGAAATCATCATCAGCAGGCCCATCAGGTCGCTGCGCTTGTTCTCGCCGACCGTGCCCATCTGCTTGGCCAGGTTGTCACCGATCACGCCCAGGTAGACATCGTTGATCAGCCTGTTCCGCACGAACGACGACAGCGGCCGCGCCTTGAACTCGGAAAGCCGCAGGGTCTCGCGCTCGCGGCCGATGATGCCCTGTCGCAGTGCCTGGTAGGCATGGAATGCCGGCACGAAGTCGCGCAGGTGCTGCTGCAGGCGCGTGAGGAAATCATCCAGCGATACCACCAGCGTACCGTTGTTGATGCGCGCATGTTCACCCAACAGGCCACTGACCTCCGCCTGCAACGCGGTGTCGCGGGCACGGGTGCTCAGCTGGCGCTGCACCAGCAGCAGTGCCGCGGCCTCGTCGACGTATCCGGCATGCAGGGCATGCGCCGGCAGCCGCGCCAGCGCACGCAGCCACTGCCCGGCCAGCGCCCAGCGCGTGGCCAGCGGATCCTGGCTGCGCTGCAGGGCGCGTTCGACCGCCTCACGCTGCCCGGCCTGCTCCAGCTGCTGCTGTAGCGCATCCAGCAGCGCCACCGCATGGCGACTGCTGCTGAACACCGGCTCGCCGGTCGCCAGCTCTTCGCCCAGGTAGGCGGCCGCAGCCTCTGCGGCATCGGCATCGAACGGCAACGCGTGGGATTGCGTGTACGCCAGCAGTGCCTCGGCCATTTCAGCACGCAACGCCAGCCGCCCTTCGTCGGACCCCAGCAGGCGTGCCAGCGCTTCGGCACCCATCTGTCGGCCCGGCCATTGCGCCACGGCTTCGCGCCGCTGCTCGGCAGCCCAGAACAGCAGTGCCAGCGCACGCACCCGCGGTGCATGGCGCAGGCTGCCGGCCGCCTGCTGCAGGGGCAGCAATGCACGCAGTATCAGTGCGGCATCATGGTCATGGATGCCGCGCTCGTAGCCTTCGCGGTAGCGCGGTGCGGCGAACGCACGCACGCGCTGGTCCAGTGCTTCGGGGGTGGCCGCTTCATGCTGCAACGTGGCCAGATCGAGGCCGTCGCTGCCCTCCTGCGCGGACATCAGCAGGCTGCCGGCCAGATACTCGCCGCGATACAGCGTGGGCGATTCCGAGTCCAGCGTGACCGGCCAGAACGGCTTCAGTGCATCCAGCTCCGGGTCGTGCAGGGTTTCAAGGAAGTCGGTGCCGGTCAGGTGGATCGCCAGCGTATCGCCCCGCGGCAGCAGGGTCAGATCCAGCGCCTGGGTGTTGACGCTGAAGCGGTGCCGCGGTCCCAGCCGCACCACGTTGCCGCCCGCTTCGTACAGATCACTGCGGTCGCGCAGCTGGCGCACCGCCTGGTCACGCACGCCTTTCAGCCGCGCCTCGATGTCGTCGGCCTTGACGTTGTCATGCAACGCGCGCAGGCGTTCGGCCAGCTCACGCAGCTTGAGGATCAGCGGATCGCCGGCGAAGAACGCATTGAGCTCGTCGGCGGTGGCGAAGCGCTCGGTGCGGTTGGCCAGACCATCGAGAATGCGGTTGGCCGCATCCAGCACCGAACGCGCCTTGCGCTGGCGGTCATCCAGCAGTGCTTGCTTGTGCGTCTCGAAGGCTTCGACCAGCTCTTCGCGTTTGCTCAGGATGTCGCCGAGGAACTGCTCGTGTTCGCCGAACTGGCTTTCCAGCTCCTCCAACTGCACCAACAGGCGCGAAAGCTGCTCGTCGGCGCGTTCGGGGTCGGTGGCCAGCGCCAGCGCGCTGGTGATCGACTGCGAGAACAGCGCGAACTGCGCGGCAAACTGCGCCACGGCCTCGGCCGAACCCAGCGACCGGCGACGCTGGTCGGCGCGCGCGCGCGCCTGGTTGAGGCGCCCGTACAGCACCGAGATCGACTCGACCACGCGGGTGCGGGCAGTGGCATCGTCCACCTTCAGGCCGGCCATCAGCTCGGACAGCATGTCCAGGTCTGCCGCCATCCCACGCAGCCCCTCCAGCTGCTCGTCCAGCTGGCGGGCGCTCTGTGCCTGCTGCGCCGCTTCATCCAGCGCCTGCAGGCGCGTGGCCAGCGGCGCCAGCGCGGCGTCGCCAGCGAGGAAATCACCCGTGGCTGCGCCGACGCGGTCCTGCGCCTCCACCAGCTCGGCCGCCATCACTTCGATGCGCGCGGTGTCGATGTAGCGCAGCTCGCGGATGGTCAACAGGCGTCCGCGCAGTGCAGTGATTGCGTTGAGGGCCTCGACGAAGGCCTGCACCTCGTTCCAGTTCTGCGGCTGCAGCCGGCCCAGCAGCGCCTTGTGCGCGGCCTCTGCCTCGACCATCGCCTGTGCCGACTGCTGGCGGATCGACTGCACCTTCTCGTATTCGTCCAGCACCGATTCGCCGGTGGCGCTGATCTGCCGCAGCAGCGCCTCGGCACCATCGCAGGCCGCGTCGCCCAGCCAGTGGTGGGCATCGAACAGGCGCCGGGTATCAGCTACCAGTCGCTGGTAACGCTGTACCGACACGTCCTGGCCATCGATCTCGCGTGCGAGGTTGAACAGGTTGGAAATGCCGCGCACCAGTTCGGCGTTGCCGATGCGGCCCATGAAGGTGTTGCCAGGCGGCCGGCTGGCGGCGAATTCGTCACTGCTGAACGGTGTCTGCCAGACCTGCATCGGATGGATGCGGGTGGGTTCGCTGCCTTCGGCATGGAACAGCACCATGCGCCCGTCCTGCAACAAGGCGTAGCCATGGCCGAACACCGGGTTCTGCAATATGCGCTGGATGGTGTTGTAGACGAACAGCGCCGAGCGCCCGCCCTCGCGCTCGTAGAAGATGTACAGCACGTCCTCGCCGTTCGGCGAACGGATACTGCGCTTGAACTGCATGCCGGCCATCGAGGCGTCGAATGCCTTGTGCTCGCCGCCCTGCAGGTAGTAGCCGCCCGGGAAAATCACGCCGTGGTCTTCGGGCAGCTGCACGCAGGCCTGCACGATCGCATCGTTGCGCACGATGCCGCCGGTCAGCGTGTTGTAGATCAGGCCGCGCCATTCCGTCTCTCGGTAGGGCAGCACCTTCAGCAGGACCAGCGAACCAACCCGTGCGAATTCGAACTGGGCGTCGTCCAGCGACTGCGTACTGTCCTCCACCGGTTCGCTGTAGATGCCCTGCCCGGTTTCGGTGTTGTTCTCGACCTTGATGGTGAGGTCGCCGCCAGTGGTCTCCACGAACAGGGTGTCGAGGATGTTCAGGTGCGAATGGCGGCCATTGACCGCCAGGTCGCGGGTGGCCCTTGTCCATTCGAAGTCGAATGGCGGCGGCAGTGCGATATCGCGCTCGCCGCGCGCGTCCAGATAGGTCAGTTCGCCATCGCGCGACAATGCCCAGCGGAACACGCGCACGTCGCTGCTGCGCTCGCCGATCTGGAACGAGGCCAGCAGCTTGTCGCCCACCACGATCAGCTGCAGCAGGCGTGCGTGCTTGTAGTAGGCGTACAGCTCGTTGAAGTCGTGCACGAAGCCGGGCTGGTCGAGGAAGCTGCCCTTCAGCTCCAGCGCGGCGACGTCGTAGCCGTCGCTGCCCTGCACCAGCCGGTACAGGCCGAACACATCCTCGATACGGGTCTGGGTCTTCAGCCCGATGAACACGTTGTAGCCGAACAGCAGGCGGTCCGGCCCGACCTGCACGATGTCACGGCCGACGCAGTTGTTTTCGCTGCGGATGCGGAAGCGCCCGACCACCTCCAGGCGGCTGTCACCGAACTCGGCCAGGCGCCGGCGGTTGAGCGTTTCGGCCAGGCCCTGCAGGCGCTGGCCCTGCTCGGCCAGGCGGCGGCGCAGGACTTCGTAGGCGCCGCCCTGGGCAACGGCCTGGTCGACGGTATTGCCGCCGGCCTCCGGTGCAGTGGATTCGGCGGACGGATGGGTATCAGACATCAGCAGGCTTCCGGCTCACGGGCAGACGGCCGCGGTTGCGGCCGGCGCGGGCGGGCGATGGCCGCAGCAGCCATCGCCCGATGCATCAACGGGCGCTGTCGACCACGGTGGCCGACACGGTCGGCACCGCTTCGGCATCCTCGGCGATCTGGCGCGGTGCCGGTTCAGCCACGGCCACGCCCAGGTAGCGCTGCATCAGCTCCTGCACGATCGGGCTCTTGCCGGCGAAGCCTTCGATCGACTTGCCCAGCGACACCGCCTTGACCAGATTCTCGAACATGCCGCCGTCGCCACCGACCAGGTCGATGTCGGCGTTGCGCAGCGCGCTGGCGATGACATTGGCGTTCTCGCGCGAGACTTCCTTGCCGGCCTCGATCGAGGCCAGCGCCTGCTTCAGGCTGTTGTCCAGCATCATGCGGAACTCTTCGTGGCCACGTGCCTGGTCGCTCAGCGAGGCAATGGCTTCGAACTTGCGCACCAGGCCTTCAGCCTCGGCCAGCAGCTTCTTCTGCACCACGCCCGCTTCTGCGTTGCCCAGCGATTCGGTGGCGGTGGCACGCGCCAGGCCCATCTTCTCTTCGCCCTGTGCCTGCGCCTGCAGGGTCTCGGCCAGTACGCGGGCCTCGTTGCTGCCTTGCTTCAGGCTGGCTTCGGCCTTGGCTTCGATCACGCGGGCCTCGGCAATGCCGACCTTCTCGATGGCCAGCGCCGAGGCTTCACGCACCTGCGCTTCGGCCAGGCCCGGCGCAGCCTGCTCGGCACGCAGCGCATCGGCCAGCAGGCGCTTGGCTTCGGCCTGCTTGCCGGCCGCTTCGTGCTCGGCCTGGGCCAGCGTGGTCAGTTCCACCGCGCGGTGCTTGGAGGCGGTCTCGCGCGCCTGCGCTTCCTTCACCTCGCGCACCAGCGCTTCCTGCGCCTTGGCTTCGGCTTCCAGGATCAGCACCTGCTTCTGGCGGTCTGCCTCGGAAACCTCGCGCACTTCCTTGATGCGCTCTTCTTCCTGCGCCACGGTCTTGTCGATGGAGATGCGTTCGCGGGTGATGTTGGCCACGTCCATCTTGCCCTGCTCGACCACCTTGTCGCGCTCCACGCCCTGCAGCTGCACTTCGCGGTCGGTGGTGACCTGCTCCAGCTGGCGTGCGCGCTCCACGCGCTCGGCCTCGATGGCCACGGCACGCTGGCGGTTCTGCTCGGCCACTTCCACTTCGCGCAGGCGGTTCTGGTCGCGGATCTCGATCAGCTGCTGTGCTTCGATGCGGGCATTCTCGGACAGCTGGCGCTGCTCTTCCTGCACCTTGGCGGTCTCGGCCTCCTCGCGCGCGCGGATGGTCTCGATCTCGCGCTTCTGGCGTGCTTCGGCTTCGGCCTGCTGGCGTTCCAGCGCCAGCAGCGCTTCGCGCGCTTCCACGTTTTTCTTGGTGATGGCGAGCTTCTCGTTCTGCTCCAGCTCGTTGGTCACCACGTTCTGCGCGGCGGTCAGCTCGGTGATCTTGCGGATGCCCTGCGCGTCGAGGATGTTGAACTGGTCCAGCAGCGACTTCGGGGTCTGCTCCAGGTAATCGATCGCCACGTCTTCCAGCACGTAGCCATTGAGGTCATTGCCGATCACCGCGATGATCTCGTCGCGGAACTCCTGGCGCTTCTCGAACAGTTCGGTGAAGTCGAACTTCTTGCCGACCGTCTTCAGCGCTTCAGAGAATTTGGCGTTGAACAGCTCGTCGACGGCGTGCTTGTCCGACGCGCGGTCGGCGCCGATGGCCTTGGCCACGCGCAGCACGTCAGCCTGGGTCTCGTTCACCCGCAGGTAGAAGGCCACGGCAATGTCGGCACGCATGTTGTCGCGGCAGATCAGGCCTTCCTTGCCGCGGCGGTCGATCTGCAGGGTGATCAGGCTGATCCGCATCAGCTCGGCGCGGTACAGCACCGGGATGATCAGCGCACCGGTGAAGTGCACCTTGGGCGTGGAGCTCATGTCGTTGACGATCAGGGCCACGCCCTGGTCGACCTTGCGGTAGAAGGCCTTGAACAGCCCGGCCACGCCCAGCAACAGGACGAGCAGGCCGCCGGCGACGGCCAGGATCGGTAAGAGGGATGCCAACGTCATTGATGATTCTCCTTGTTGCCCGGAAGCAGGTTGTCCTGGAAATCAAGGGCGATCGCATCGGCGCGGACCACCCGGTAATAGTGTTGCTCGGCCATGTGCTCGACCAGCACGATGCGCTCGCCACGCTGCAGTTCGATGTCGCTGCGGATCTGCAGCACCAGCCCGGCACCGCCATCATCGACAGTGGCATGACCGCTGCGTGCGTCCACTTTCGGCGATGCGACCACGCCGATCCGGCCCAGCAGCGATGCCTGCGGCACCGGCCGCAGGCGCAGCAGGAAGCGCCGGACCGGGCGCAGGATCAGCGCGGTAAGAGGTACCGCAGGCAGCGGTGCCAGCACCGCCACGAGCGTACCCAGGCCCCAGCGCAGCAGGTCCGGCAGCGGCAGCAATGCGAACAGGTGGATGAAATAGGTGATGAGCCAGCCGAACAGGCCCAGCAGGGTGACCACCACCATGATCGGGACGCCGCCCAGGCCCCAGCGCGCCAGCATGGCCGACAGGCCACTGAGGTCGGTCCCCGCCTCGAGTCCGCCATCGGCGCCGAGATTGCCGAAACCGTCATCGACCAGGCCGAACGCCGCAACTGCCCAATACATCACCGACACCAACAGCAGAATGCTGTACGGCAGCGTCGGGTAACCGAGCACGACGGTGAGAAACTCCTGCATCGCTTGCCTTCCTGGGCTATGGGCGGCGGCCGCCCGTTCGGGGCGCGCCGTGCGCGTCCCGTCGATCCCCACGCCAGCCTTCGTGGCAGGCGCGCTTGGGACCATCCTATGTGAAGAATGCGTACAGGCTCAAATCCGGGCGCTGATCAGGGTAAATAGTGACGCGAATCACTCGAGAACCGTGCAATCGGCGCGGCGTACTTCCTCGACGAAGGTGCGCATCTTGTAGCCGTCCTTGATGCCCGGCTCCAGTTCGATGCCGCTGGAGACATCCACGCCCCACGGCAGGGTGGCCAACACCGCGTCGTAGACGTTTTCCGGGTTCAGCCCGCCGGCCAGCAGGAACGGGCGATGCAGGCCGGTCGGGATCCGGCCCCAGTCGAAGGCCACGCCGGTACCGCCACCGCCGCCCGGCGCATGGCTGTCGAACAGGAAGCCGGCGGCGCTGGGATAGCGCAGCTGCAGGGTGCGGGCGTTGATCTCTTCACGCCCGCCCATGGCGATCGCCTTCAGGTAGGGCATGTTGAAGCTGCGGCAGAAGCTCTCGTCTTCCTCGCCGTGGAACTGCAGCAGGGTCGGCCTTACCGTGCGCAGTACCTCGCGCACCTCTTCCTTGCTGTTGTTGCGGAACAACGCCACCACGTCGACCATCGGCGCGATCGCCTGGCGCATCGCGCGTGCCTCGGCCGGGGCGACCCGGCGGCTGCTTTCACGGGCAAAGATGAAACCCACCGCGTCCACACCCAGTTCACCGGCCAGGCGGACGTCGCCGGCCCGGGTCATGCCACAGAACTTGATGCGTGTGCGGTAGTAGGAGCGGCTCATAGCGTGACCTCGGCGGGCAGATGCCAGTTGTCGGGGTACAGGGGCCCAAGGAACACCAGGCCCTGCGGCGGTGCGGTGGGACCGGCTACGGTGCGATCGCGCCCGGCCAGCAGTTCGGCGATCCATTCCACCGGCTTCTCGCCACTGCCCACCAGGATCAGCGATCCGACGATATTGCGGACCATGTGATGAAGGAATGCATTGCCCTGCACGGCGACCTCGATCACCTCGCCCTGGCGGCTGACCTGCAGTGACTGCAGTTCACGCCGTGCATGCAGCGCCTGGCATTGCACCGAGCGGAACGCGCTGAAGTCGTTCTCGCCGAGCAGGGCCTGGCCGGCGGCATGCATCAGGCCCGCGTCCAGCGCACGGCGCTCCCAGCTGAGGGTCTGCCGCTGCAGCGCCGGCCGCACTTCGCGGTTGAGCAGGCGGTAGCGGTAGCGGCGCGCACGCGCCGAGAAACGGGCATGGAAATCATCGGCCACCGGCACGCACCAGCGCACCGCGATCGAGCGCGGCAGGCGGGTGGTGGTGCCCAGCATCCAGGCGCGCGGATCGCGCACCACGTCGGTATCGAAATGGACGACCTGGCATTGACCGTGGACGCCGGCATCGGTACGGCCGGCACAGACCACCTGCAGCGGCGCATCGGCCACCGAGGACAGGGCCTGCTCAAGGCTGGCCTGCACGCTGGGGCCGCCCTCGCCAAGGTTCTGCCAGCCCCTGAAATCGCTGCCGTCGTATTCGACGCCAAGCGCGTAACGCATGTGCTACCTCGATGTTGCGGGTGGGGCGGCGCTCAGGCCGGATCGCGTTCGGACCAGACCGCCAGTTCGTTGCCACCGGGCTCGACGAACTGGAAGCGGCTGCCGCCGGGGAAAGAGAACACCGGCCGCACGACCTCACCGCCAGCGCTGCGCACCGCCGCTTCGATCGGCGCCAGCTGGTCGGCATACAGCACCAGCAGCGGCGCTCCGCTGTCACTGGCCCGTTGCGGCTGGCCGCGGAAGAAGCCGCCCTGCAGGCGGCCATCGTCGAAGGCGGTGTAGTCGCTGCCATAGTCGACGAACGACCAGCCGAATGCCTTCTCGAAGAAGGCGCGGCTGGCCGCGGGATCGATGGAGGCGAATTCAACGTAGTCGATGCGATGTTCGCGGCTCATGGCACGATCCTTGTCGGCGGGGTCGGTCACGGCAGGCGGGCCAGCAGTTCGCGGGCCTGGGCCTGGCAGTGCAGGTCGCCGCCCTCGGCCACTTCCTGCAGCAGGGTACGGGCGGTCTGGGCATCGCCCAGATCGAGGTAGGCAATGGCCAGCTCCAGGCGCTCCTGCCCGGCACGCGGCGCCCAGCCGGCATCATCGGCCGGTGCAGCGGCGGCGTCTTCGTGCGCGGCCGCGGCCAGCATGTCGTGCGGCGCGCCACTGGAAACGTCGCTGTCATGGGACTCGGTCGGCAGGTCGAACACACCGCGGAACTGCGGTTGCTGTTCGGCGTGCAGCGCATAGTCCGGCACAGCCACCTCGCCAGGGACCGCCTGCGCGTCCGGTCCATCCTGCACGGAGGCGACCGGTGCGGGGCTGTCCGGCGTGGCCACCGGTTCGTCCCAGCGCGGCAGGTCGGTGACTGCCTCGGGCAGCTCCACCACGTCGTCATCGCGCAGCGTCTGCGCCTGCCAGTCGGCCTGTGCAGCGATGTCGACAACCGGTTCGGCAGCCATGTCATCCTGCACCTCCGTTTCGGTCGCCCAGGCCGGCATCGCCGGCTCCTGGCGGCCACTGTCGGACACCGCCGTCGACCACGAAGACTGCTCGGCCAGCGTATCCAGCGCTGCGCCCGCCGGTACCGCAGCGGCCAGGCCGGCGGCATCGCCTTCTTCGCGCAGCGGCGGCAGCGGCGACGGCTTGCGACGACGCAGCAGCCAGGCGGCACCGGCCGCCAGCAACAGCACCGGCAGACCCAGCCAGTACCACGGCGTTGCCGCATCGCGGGCATCCGGTGCCTGCGCCAGGCGCTGCTGCGCAGCGGCCAGGTCGTTGTCCTTCATCGCGATCAGCGACTGCTGCTGTTCCTTGAGTTTTTCCAGGTCGGCCACGCGCTGCTTCAGCTCGCCGATCTCGGCATCGCGGGTCGCGATGTCCTCGCGGGCCTGGCGCAGTTGTTCGTTGCCCAGCATGTCACCCTCGCTGCCGGCTCCAGTGCCGGTGGTTGTGCCCGCGTGCGCGGCGTCGGAGGCCAGCGCCGGAGCGATTTCAAGTCGTGCCCCATTGGCCGCAGCCTGGGAAGAAGCGTTCGTGGTTGCCGCCCTGGCGGCCGCGGCGACGGTACCCGCAGGTTGCGGCACGGTGCGCGCCTGCCGCCACTGCGCGGCGTGTTCGCGCACCAGCGCTGCGGCCTCGCCAGCATCGACCGCTGCCAGCGCATCGCTGCCAGGCATGCGCAGCACGGCGCCCTGCTTGAGCAGGTTGATGTTGCCCCGGATGAAGGCTTCCGGGTTGGCACGCAGCAGGGCGATCATCGCGCGGTCGCGGCTGACCTGGCTGCCGCGGGCCATCGCGCTGGCGATCTGCGAAAGGGTCTGCCCACGCTGGACGGTGACGCTGCCATCGGGCGCCGATGCAGCGGCAGGTGCAGCCGCTGCACGCGGGCGAACCGGAGCGGGTGCCGGCGTGGCGGCGGTGGCGGACGGCGCAGGCACGCTCGCGCTCTCCGCAGCGGCGGGCGCAGCGGCGACGTCACGGGCGATGGTGTTGGAGAGCGTACCCGCGGGCGCAACGATTTCCGGCTCGGCCACGGCCAGTGCGCTGGAGGGTGCATCGACCAGTGCCGAGTACTCACGCACCAGGCGGCCCTGGCCCCAGTCGGCCTCGATCAGGAAGCTCAGCGACGGGGTCTCGACCGGCGTCTGCGAGGTCACACGCACCACCGCCCTGCCCTGTGCATTGCGGGTCAGCTCGAACTGCAGTTCGCCAACCAGGCCGGTCGGCCGCTGCAGGCCGACGCGCTCGAAGGTGACCGGTGAGGCCAACGCGACACGCAGATTCTCCAGCTCGGACGGATCGGCGGAGATCACCGGGATTTCGGCCAGCAGGGGCTGGCCCGGCCTGGACAGCACACGGATGTCGCCCAGACCCAGGGCAAGCACCGAACTGCTGGCCAGGGCCAGCAGCGCGGTGGAAAGATAGAGGAGCGGGCGCTTTGCGCCCCTGGCCCGTTTATTCATGGGCGACACTATAAAGCGTGCGGACCGCGGTCCGCACCCATGCAGAGCCGAGCCCGTGCCCGGCTACGCAGCCTGGTAGTGCCGGCCGCTGGCCAGCAAGCACTTCAGCCCACGGATCAGGGCAATGCCGGCCAGCGGCCGGCACTACCGGTGAGGCAACCGCAGTGATCAGCGCGGCTCGGCGGCAACCAGCTCGGCCAGCTGCACGGCATTCAGGGCCGCGCCCTTGCGCACATTGTCCGACACGATCCACAGGTTCAGGCCGCGCGGGTGCGACAGGTCCTCACGGATGCGGCCGACATACACCGCGTCGGTACCCGATGCATGGGTGACCGGGGTCGGGTAACCACCGGCCTCGTGGCGGTCGACCACTTCGATACCCGGCGACTGCTCCAGCAGCGCGCGTGCTTCGGCCACGGTGACCTTGTCGCGGGTCTCGATCGCCACCGATTCGGAGTGGCCGTAGAACACCGGCACGCGCACCGCAGTGGGGTTCACCAGGATGCTGTCGTCGCCGAGGATCTTGCGGGTCTCCCAGATCAACTTCATCTCTTCCTTGGTGAAGCCGTTGTCCTGGAAGTCGTCGATGTGCGGGATCAGGTTGAAGGCGATCTGCACCGGGAAGCGCTGCGGATCGATCTCCTGGAAGCTCAGCAGCTGGCCGGTCTGCTTGCCCAGCTCCTCGGTGGCCGAACGGCCGCCGCCGGACACCGACTGGTAGGTGGAGACGTTGATGCGCTCGATGCCGTACTTGCGGTGCAGCGGCGCCAGCGCCACCAGCATCTGCATGGTCGAGCAGTTCGGGTTGGCGATGATGCCGCGCGGACGGTTGGCGACCTGTTCCGGATTGACCTCGGACACCACCAGCGGCACGTCATCGTCGTAACGGAAGGCCGAGGAGTTGTCGATCACCACCGCACCGGCGGCGGCGAACTTCGGTGCGTATTCCTTGGACACGCTGCCGCCGGCCGAGAACAGCGCGATCTCGACACCGCTCGGATCGAAGGTGGCCAGGTCCTGGACCGTGACCTTCTGGCCGTTGAACTCGATTTCGCCGCCAGCCGAACGCTCGGAGGCGAGGACGCTCAGGGTACCAACCGGGAAATCACGCTCGGCCAGGATCGACAACATGGTCTCGCCGACGGCACCGGTGGCACCGACGACGGCGACGTGGAAACTGCGCTGTGCATTGCTCATGGGGGAAACTCTCATGGAAACGGGGATGGGGAAAATCACGCACGACAGCTGGGTTCGGGGAACCTCCTCAAGCGGGGCGCGCGGAGGTTCCCTATCGTTTCCCGGTTTTTTTGCCCAGGGTCACGCGCGCGGCCATCGCCGCGTCAGCGTTGATCGCGCTCGGCATGCGCGACGGGCCGCCGTCCAGGCCGAGCCCGGCGAGCAGATTATCGACGGCCAGCTGTACCATCGCCGTGCGCGTGGCCAGCGAGGCACTGCCGATGTGCGGAGTAAGCACGATGTTGCGCAGCGCCAGCAGTTCCGGGCGCACCGTCGGCTCGCCCTCGTACACATCCAGGCCGGCGGCAGCAAGGCGACCGTTGGCCAGCGCATCGGCCAGCGCGATCTCATCGACCAGTCCACCGCGGGCGATGTTCACCAGCGTGGCCGACGGCTTCATCTTCGCCAGCGCGGCGGCGTCGATCAGATGATGCGAGGCCGGCGTGTATGGCAGCACCAGCAGCAAGTGGTCGGACTGCGCCAGCAGCGTATCCAGGTCCACATAGGTGGCCCCCACTTCCGCTTCGGTCGCAGCCGGCAGCTGCGAACGGTTGTGGTACAGCACCTTCATGCCGAAACCATGCGCGCCGCGGCGGGCGATGCCCTGGCCGATGCGGCCCATGCCGAGGATGCCCAGCGTGCTGCCGTGGATGTCGGCACCAAGCATGGTCTGGAACGACCACTGCTGCCACTGGCCCTCGCGCAGCCAGCGCTCGGACTCGGTGATGCGGCGCGCGGTGGCCATCAGCAGTGCGAAGCCGAGATCGGCGGTGGTTTCAGTCAGGACGTCCGGCGTATTGCTGGCCAGGATGCCGGCCGCACTGAGCGCGTCGACATCCAGGTTGTTGTAGCCGACACCGACATTGGCGATCACCTGCAGCTGCGCGGCATCGGCCACCTGCGCTGCGCCGATGCGCTCGTTGAGGGTGATGACCGCGCCATCGGCGCTGGCCAGCTGTTCGGCGATCTGCTCGGGCGACCAGGCGGTGACCGTGTCGGTGCTGCGCAGCTGCACGCGATCGCGCAGCGGCGCGATGGCCGCGTCGATCAGCGGCTGGCTCACCCACACGGTCGGCCGCGTGTCAGCCATCGATCTGCCCGGGAATGCGTGGGGTGATCGTGCCGACATCGCCACACTGCGCGCGGTGGCGCAGCGCCTGGTCCATCAGCACCATCGCCACCATCGCCTCGGCGATCGGGGTGGCACGGATGCCGACGCAGGGATCGTGGCGGCCGGTCGTGACCACTTCGACCACGTTGCCGGCGGTATCCAGCGACGGGCCCGGCAGGCGCAGGCTGGAGGTCGGCTTCAACGCGATCGACGCGACCACCGGCTGGCCGGTGGAAATGCCACCGAGGATGCCGCCGGCATGGTTGCTGGCGAAGCCCTGCGGGGTCAGCAGGTCGCGGTGTTCGGTGCCCTTCTGCGCGGCGCTGGCGAAACCGTCGCCGATCTCCACGCCCTTCACCGCGTTGATGCTCATCAGTGCGGCAGCCAAATCACCGTCGAGCTTGCCGTAGATCGGCTCGCCCCAGCCTGGCGGCACGTTGTCGGCGACCACGTCCACGCGCGCACCGACCGAATCTCCGGACTTGCGCAGCGCATCCATGTACGCCTCCAGCTCGGGCACCTGTGCCGCGTGCGGCCAGAAGAACGGATTGCCTTCCACCGCCGACCAGTCGAAACCGGCCGGGGTGATGTCGCCCAGCTGCGACAGGTAGCCACGCACGGTGACGCCGAAGCGCTCGGCAAGCCACTTCTTGGCGACCACGCCGGCGGCCACGCGCATGGTGGTCTCGCGCGCCGAGGAACGGCCACCGCCGCGCGGGTCGCGGATGCCGTACTTGTGCCAGTAGCTGTAGTCGGCATGGCCCGGGCGGAACTGCTGGCCGATGTTGGCGTAGTCCTTGCTGCGCTGGTCGGTGTTGCGGATCAGCAGCGCGATCGGGGTGCCGGTGGTCAGGCCCTCGTACACGCCGGACAGGATCTCGACCTCATCGGCCTCGCGCCGTGCCGAGGTGTGCCGGCTCTTGCCGGTGGCGCGGCGCTGCAGGTCGTGGGCGAATTCGGCCGCGTCCAGCGCCAGCCCCGGTGGGCAGCCATCGATCACGCAGCCGATGGCCGGCCCGTGCGACTCGCCGAACGTGGTGACGGTGAACAGCTTGCCGAACGAATTGGAGCTCACGGGCGCTGCGCCGCCAGTTCGGTGATGCGTGCGCTGTGGGCAATCAGCTCGCGGCATTCAACCGCGAAGATGCCCATCTGGCCGACCTTGAATTCGATCCAGGCGAAATCGACTTCCGGCAGCAGCTTGACCAGATGCTGTTCGGATTCGCCCACTTCACAGATCAGCAGGCCGTCTTCGCTCAGGTGCAGCGGCGCGTCGCGCAGGATCTTCAGCACCAGGTCCAGGCCATCGTCACCGGCGCGCAGGCCCATTTCCGGCTCGTAGGAGTATTCCTTCGGCAGCGCATCGGTCTCGTCGTTGGTGACGTACGGCGGATTGGTGACGATCAGGTCGTAGTGGCGGCCGGACAGGCCATTGAACAGGTCCGACTTGATCAGGTTGACGTTGTACGCCTGCAGCCGCTCCCGGTTTTCTTCAGCCAGCGACAGCGCGTCGTCGCTCAGGTCGACGCCGTCCACCTGCCAGTTGGGGTAGTAGTGGCCCATGGCGATGGCGATGCAGCCCGAACCGGTGCACAGGTCCAGCGCACGGTACACGTCGCGGCCGGCCAGCCAGGGCTCGAAGCCGCACTCGATCAGTTCGGCGATCGGCGAGCGCGGCACCAGGGCGCGCTTGTCGCTCTTGAAGCTCAGGCCGGCAAACCAGGCCTCACCCGTCAGGTAGGCGGCCGGGATGCGTTCGTCGATGCGGCGCTGGAACAGCTCCAGCACGCGCAGCTTCTCGGCCTGCAGCAGGCGCGCCTGGCCGTAGGCCGGGCCGAGGTCGTGCGGCAGGTGCAGGCTGTGCAGCACCAGCTGGGTGGCCTCGTCCAGCGCGTTGTCGTAGCTGTGCCCGAAGGTCAGCCCGGCTTCGTTGAAACGGCTGGTGCCGTAGCGGATCAGATCGATGATCGTGTGGAGTTCGGCGGCCGTTTCAGCGGTCATGGCGGTACTGCGGGCAAAGTGGCCCCCGATTATAGGGGCTGGCGCCCGCGGCGGCATCCGTTGCGGCGGAAACGATCGGGCCACAGCCGGTATGATGGAGCCCATTTCGCGCGGGAGCCCCCATGTTCAATCGCAACGCCGGCATC
The DNA here is from genome assembly GCF_056481725.1 of Stenotrophomonas sp. 85239_Sma. NCBI lineage: Bacteria > Pseudomonadati > Pseudomonadota > Gammaproteobacteria > Lysobacterales > Lysobacteraceae > Stenotrophomonas > Stenotrophomonas sp. 85239_Sma. The sequence goes on from NZ_CM151163.1 coordinate 3,195,917, forward strand.
ATCCTGCTGATCGCCCTGGCGGCGGGGCTCGGCCTGCTGGCCGCCCAGCAGGTGTTCGCGCCGAAGCCGCCGGCCAACGCCCCGGCCACCGAAGCGATCACCCTGTACCCGCAGCCGCGCGAACTGCCCGATTTCAACCTGGCCCAGTCCGATGGCACCCGCCTGATCCCGGGCGAACTGAAGGGCCACTGGACCCTGGTATTCCTGGGCTTCACCTTCTGTCCCGACGTCTGCCCGACCACCCTGGCCGAGCTGGCCGGCGCGCAGAACCAGTGGGAGGCCCTGCCCGATGGCCTGCGCCCGCGCGTGCTGTTCATCTCGGTCGACCCGGACCGCGACAGTGCCACCCGCCTGGGCGAGTACGTGCACGGCTTCCACAAGGACACCCTGGCCGCCACCGCCGATATCCCCTCGCTGGAGCGCTTCGCCACCTCGCTGGGCTTCGTGTTCCAGAAAGTGCCCGGCAAGCATTTCGACGAGAATCCCGAGGATTACACCGTCGAGCATTCGGCCAGCCTGGCCGTGCTCGACCCGCAGGGCCGTCTTGCCGGCCTGGTGCGCCCCCCGTTCAACGCGCCGGCCATTGCCCGCGACCTGCAGAAGCTGACCGAGAAAACCGCCCCATGAGCCTCACCACCGCCCTGACGTACGCCCTGCCCCATCGCCTGCTGTCCTCGATGGCGCGTTCGCTGGCGTACTCGGACGATCCGCGCGTGTCGCGCTGGCTGATCGACACGGTCACCCGCAAGTTCAACGTCAACCTGGATGAAGCGGCCAACCCGGACCCGCGCAGCTACGCGACCTTCAACCAGTTCTTCACCCGTGCACTGAAGCCGGGCGCGCGCGTGGCCGATGCCGATCCACGCAGCCTGGTGATGCCGGCCGACGGCCGCATCAGCCAGCTCGGCAGGATCGAGGCCGGCCGCATCTTCCAGGCCAAGGGCCAGTCGTTCACCGCCGCCGAACTGCTGGGCAGTGACGAGGACGCCAAGCCGTACAACGACGGCCTGTACGCCACCGTGTACCTGTCGCCGCGCGACTACCACCGCGTGCACATGCCGTGGACCGGCACCCTGCGCGAAACCGTGCACGTGCCGGGGCGCCTGTTCAGCGTCGGCCCGGCCGCCGTCAACGGCGTGCCGCGCCTGTTCGCGCGCAACGAGCGCCTGGTCTGCCATTTCGATACCAGCTTCGGCCCGATGGTCAGCGTGATGGTCGGTGCGCTGCTGGTGTCCGGCGTGGAAACCGTTTGGAGCGGCGAGGAGATTCCGGCCTACGGTGATCGCATCACCCGCAAGGACTACCGCGGCCAGGGCATCCAGCTGGAGCGCTTCGCCGAAATGGCGCGCTTCAACTACGGTTCGACCGTGATCGTGCTGCTGCCGCCTGGCGTGGCCGAGTTCGCCCCGCAGCTGGGCGCCGAAAGCCCGGTGCAGCTGGGCCAGGCGCTGGCAAGGCTGCGCTGACAAAAAGGGGACGGAGGGGATCAAGTCGTTCATGCATGAACGACTTGATCCCCTCCGTCCCCTTTTGTTGTTACTGCAGGGCCGGGGCCGGGCCGACGTCCATGCCGTCGTAGTCTTCCACTCCCCGCTCCGCGGCCAGCGCCGCGAATTCCTGGTTGCGGCGGTCCAGCGAGGCTTCATCGTGGATCTCCACGCGCTCCACGTGCAGCACGTGGAACGGCGCGCCGCCCTCTTCCGGCTCCTGCTCGAACAGTTCCACGAAGGCATAGCCCTGCGCCTGCAGGTGATCCGCCAGTGCCTGCAGCGGCTCGGCACTGGAGTGGACGAAGAAGTAACCCCACAGCAACGGGCCGTTGATATCCCAGTCGGTGTTCTCGCGGAGGTTGGCGAACAGGTTGCGGGTGGCTTCGAGGTCCATGCGGGTTCCAGGGATCGGGGGGATTACTTGTCGCAGCCCTGCAGCTTCAGCGTCTGGCCGTGGCGCAGGCTGTAGGCAGGGGCCTTCAGGCCATTGGCGCGGGCCAGGGTCGGCACGTCGCACTGGAACTTCGCCGCGATGGCGCCCAGGGTTTCGCCCCTGGCCACCTTGTGGCTGCGCACCGGTTTGGGCCGCGCGGCCGGACGCGGCGTGGCCACCGGAGCGACCGGGGTGGTCGGTACGCTGGTGGAGGCAGCGGCGTCGGCCACTGGCACCACCCCGCCGACGGCCACGCTGCCGGTGTAGCTCGTTGCGGCCGGGCGCTTGATCGCCGCGTTCAGATCGGCGGTGATCAGGGTGCGCGCGAGGTCGGCGCGCGGGCCACTGACGCAGTTGCGCTGGTACAGGCCCGCGATGCGGGTGGTGGCGTTGATCAGCGTACCGGCCGGAATCCAGCCATCGGCTTCGTAACGCGGGTTGAGATTGCGCAATGCACGCATGTAGCCATCGCGGGTACCGTGGCTGCCCAGGCAGATGGTCAATTCGTAGATCGTGGTGGACCTGGCCAGACGCAGCGTGGCGGGCTGCGCGCTGATCTTCGGGAACTCCACGCCGTACTGCTGCGGGTGCAGGAAGATCCAGGCCGCGGCGATCACCATCGGCACGTAATCCTTGGTTTCACCGGGGAACTGGTTGTAGACGCTGTCGGTCCAGAAGCTCTGGCCACCGCTCTGCTTGAACACGCGCGCGGCACGACCTTCACCACCGTTGTAGGCGGCCACCGACATTTCCACGTTGTTGTTCAGTTCGCGCAGGCGCTCGTTGAGATAACTGGCGCTGGCTTCGGCGGCGCTGCGCGCGTCGAAGCGGGTGTCGAAACCGGTGCCGTCCGGGCCGAGGCCGAAGCGGCGTCCGGTGGCCGGCATGAACTGCATCAACCCGGCGGCGCCCGCACGCGAGGACGCATGCACGCGGCCGTTGGATTCCTTGGCCATGATGCCGAACAGCAGCGCCTCGGGCAGGCCGCGTTTTTCCCATTCCGGCCACATCACTGCGCGCAGGTTCTGGTAATTCTCGTAGCTGGTGAGCAGTGCCGGGCGCATGTCGGTCAACCAGCGGCGGATGCCGGCCTGTACCGCCGGGTTGTACTCGACCATGCTGTCGAAGGCGTGCCGTTTATCGTTCAGCAGCGCGGCGGCACGCGCCGCCTCGGGCACGTCCGCGGTGAGCGGGCCGATATGGTCGGGGTCGGCCTCCAGGCGGTCACCACCTTCATCGGCCACGTCATCGCTGGCGGCCGCATCAGCGTCGTGCTTGAGCAGGCGCTTGTAGCTGGCCAGCAGGGTGCCCATCTGGCAGCCCTTCTGCTTCACGCAGTCGTTGAGGACATCTTCCATGTCCTCCAGCGCGGCATCGGCCTCGTTGCTGCCCTTCGGGTCGGCATTGGCGGCCAGCAGCAGGGCGTCGCTGTAGCGCTTTTCGGCGGCGGTCATGCGCTGTTGCAGCGCATCCACCTTCACCTTGTCCCGGGCCGAAACCCGCTGCGCATGGGCGTCGGGTGCCAGGGAAACCAGGCCGGCCAGGGCCAACAGCGGCCAACCACGGGAAATCAGGACAGGAACGGGCATTGATGGCACTGTGTGCGAAACAGGCAGGCAGAGTAGCGGCGCCGCCAAGGTCCGGGCAAGCCGACCTTCGGACCGTCACGGCCGGCGGTTAACATTGGACTATTCATCACAAGGGCTGGACCATGGATCCGATTCTGCTCGGCAAAGGCATTACCGACGATATTGCCGTCACCCTGCTGCCGAAACTCGGCAACCGTCACGGCCTGGTGGCCGGCGCCACCGGTACCGGCAAGACCGTGACCCTGATGACCCTGGCCGAAGGGTTTTCGCGCCTCGGCGTGCCGGTGTTCCTGGCCGATGTGAAGGGTGATGTCTCCGGCCTGGCCGTACCCGGCAGCGGTGCCGAGAACCTGCTCAAGCGTGCTGCCGAGATCGGCGTGGCCGACTATGCGCCGACCGCCAGCCCGACCCTCTTCTGGGACCTGTACGGCAAGCTGGGCCACCCGGTACGCACCACCGTCAGCGAGATGGGCCCGACCCTGCTGGCGCGCATCCTCGAGTTGAACGATACCCAGTCCGGCGTGCTCGACATCGTGTTCAAGCTGGCCGACGACCGCGGGCTGCTGCTGCTGGACATGGACGACCTGCGCGCCCTGCTCGGCCTGGTCGCGGAGGAGCGCAAGGACATCTCCACCGAGTACGGCCTGGTCAGTGCGCAGTCGATCGCCGCGATCCAGCGTTCGGTGCTGCGCCTGGCGCAGGATGGCGGCGAGAACTTCTTCGGTGAGCCGGCGCTGGAGCTGGCCGACATCATGCGGGTCAACCACGACGGCCGCGGCGTGATCGGCATCCTCGCCGCCGACCAGCTGGTCCTCAAGCCCAAGCTGTACTCCACCTTCCTGCTGTGGCTGCTGTCGGAGCTGTTCGAGCAGCTGCCGGAAGTGGGCGACCTGGACAAGCCGAAGCTGGTCTTCATCTTCGACGAGGCCCACCTGCTGTTCGACGATGCGCCGCCATCGCTGGTGCAGCGCATCGAACAGGTGGTGCGACTGATCCGTTCCAAGGGTGTGGGCGTGTACTTCTGCTCGCAGTTCCCCGACGACGTGCCGGGCAACATCCTCGGCCAGCTCGGCAACCGCGTGCAGCACGCGCTGCGTGCGTTCACCCCGCGCGACCAGAAGGCGGTGAAGACCGCGGCCGAGACGTTCGTGCCGAACCCTAAGCTGGACGTGACCAAGGTACTGAGCCAGCTCGGTACCGGCGAGGCCCTGGTCTCCACGCTGCAGGACAAGGGCGTACCGATGCCGGTGCAGCAGACGATGATCGCGCCGCCACGCTGCCGGATGGGGCCGATCACCGAGGCCGAGCGCGCCCAGGTGCGTGCCGGCAGCCCGGTCGGCAGCCGCTACGACACCGCGATCAACCGCGAATCGGCCGCCGAACTGCTGGCCCAGCGCGCGCAGAAGGCGACCGAACAGGCACAGGCACCTGCCGCACGCAGCCGTGAGCAGGACGAAGCGCAGGAAGGTGGTTTCGGCCAGGCGATCAAGGATGCGATCTTCGGCACCAAGCGTCGCCAGGGCATGATCGAGACCATGGCAAAGCAGACCACCCGCACCGTCGGCACCAAGCTGGGCAACCAGATCGTACGCGGCATCCTCGGTGGCATCTTCGGCGGCAAGCGCTAGCTGCCCCTGCCGGGCTCGGATCCCTTTCCGCTGGAAAGGGGTCCGACCCCGCTCCTCCACCGCTCCCCCTCGAATAGAAGTTGTATTTCATGTCGCGTTGGCGCCCCCCCGCAGAAAAAAGCACCGCCCTGATCACCGCCTCCGGGCATGCGCGGCTGAAATCCGAACTGGATGAGCTGTGGCGTGTGCGCCGCCCGGATGTGGTGAAGGCGCTGGCCGCCGCTGCCGCGGAAGGCGACCGTTCGGAGAACGCCGAGTACACCTATCGCAAGAAGCAGCTGGGCGAAATCGACCGCCGCGTGCGCTACCTGACCAAGCGGCTGGAATCGCTGCGCGTGGTCGATACCACGCCGACCGATCCGCAGGCAGTGTTCTTCGGTGCGTGGGTGGAACTTGAGAACGTGGACAGCGGCGACACCAGCCGCTACCGCATTGTCGGGCCGGATGAGACCGACGCCGGGCTGGGCTGGATCAGCATCGACTCACCACTGGCGAGGGCGCTGCTGAAGAAACGGCTGGAGGACGAGTTCTCGGTGGAGCTGCCCGGCGGGCAGTTCACCTTTGCGGTGATCGGGGTGGAGTACGAGCCCTTATAGCGTCGAGCCAGTCTCGACTGCGTTGTCCAACAGTCGAGGGTGGCTCGACGCTACAGAAGCAACAACGGCGGCGGGTACGCGCGTCCTGCACGCAGCGGGCGGAAATAACCGGTATTGCGATAGAAGGCGGCATCCTGCACATCGTGCCAGCCGGGAATGCCGGCCAATGGCAGGGGCCGCAGCTGCAGCGGATCGGTCACTACCCTGCCCGCGGCGATGGCCGCGGTCACTGCGTCAACACAGTCAGCATCGGCATCACCCCGCACCACCACGCACTTGCCCACCAGCAATCGCCCGGGCAGCAGCGCCTGTTCCATCAGCGCATGCCCGAATACCGCGGCAATGGCGATGTCACCGCCCTGCCAGCGCGACGGCTCGAACAATGCAGGCCAGTCATGCCCGTCCCACGCGCGCAGCAACGTGCCATCGCGCACACGCACGATCACGCCGGTTTCGTCGAACTGGGTCAGCGCCGCCTGTGCACGGTTGCGTTGGCCCGGCGGCATCGCCTCGATATGCCGGCACTGCTGCGCATTGAGCACCTGCTTGAGCTGCGGGTAACGGGCCCACACCAGCGCGTTGAACAGGTCATGCCAGTTGTCGGCGCGGGTGGCGATGCGGCCCTGCGCGATGCGGGCTTCGTAGTGCAGACCGTCGGCCAGCAGCGTGGCATCCTGCTCGACCAGCTGCTTGCCGGGCAGCACGAGGCGTGCCTCGAGCGCTGCAACGGACGGCCACCCCGGGCCTTCCAACAGATCACGAACGTCGCGCAATCCGGCAAACAGCGGGTGCCCGAACACCTGCGGATCGACCGCCGCACGTGGCGGCGGCACGAAGCGGCGGACGCCGCCCCCGTCACCGGCGGCGGCCGTCGCTGCGGTCACAGCATCCTGAGGTCGAATGCCGGGCGGGTAGCGGCGGGCAGCGCGTCACCGTACAGGTCGTGCTCGTCGCTCTCGGTGATTTCGACGTCGATGAACTCGCCCACGCGCAGCGGCACCTGGTCGGCATTCTGGATATGCACCAGGCCATCGATCTCCGGCGCATCGGCCTTGGAGCGGGCTACGGCGATATCGCCTTCGATGGCATCGACCAGGCACTGCTGCACGGTACCGATCTTGGCTTCCAGGCGCGCGGCGGAAATCTGCGCCTGCTTCTCCATGAAGCGGGCCAGGCGTTCCTGCTTCACTTCCTCCGGCACAGCATCGGGCAGATCGTTGGCGGTGGCACCCTCGACCGGCGAGTAGGCGAACGCACCCACGCGATCCAGCTGCGCTTCGTCGAGGAACGACAGCAGTTCCTCGAACTCGGCCTCGGTCTCGCCCGGGAAGCCGACGATGAAGGTCGAACGCACGGTGATGTCCGGCGCGATGCGGCGCCAGTTCTGCACGCGCTCCAGAGTCTTCTCGACCGCCCCGGGGCGCTTCATCAAGCGCAGGATGCGCGGGCTCGCATGCTGGAACGGGATGTCCAGGTACGGCAGGATCCGGTTCTCGGCCATCAGCGGCACCACCTCGTCCACGTGCGGATACGGATAGACGTAGTGCATGCGCACCCACGCATCCAGCTCGGACAGGCCTTCGCACAGCGCCTTCAAGCGGGTCTGGTAGGCCTTGTCGCGCCACATCTTCTCGGCGTACTTCACGTCCACGCCATAGGCCGAGGTGTCCTGCGAGACCACCAGCAGCTCACGCACGCCCCCACGCACCAGGCGCTCGGCTTCACGCAGCACCTCGTCGACCGGGCGCGAGACCAGCTTGCCGCGCATCGACGGAATGATGCAGAAGCTGCATTTGTGGTTGCAGCCTTCGGAAATCTTCAGATAAGCGTAGTGGCGTGGCGTCAGCTTGATGCCGTAGTCGGGCACCAGGTCCACGAACGGATCGTGCCTGGGCGGCAGAGCTTCATGCACCGCTTCCATCACGCTCTGGTAATCCTGCGGGCCGGACACCGCCAGCACATTGGGGTACGCCTCGCGGATCTGTTCCGGGCGCTTGCCCAGGCAGCCAGTGACGATGACCTTGCCGTTCTGGTTCATCGCCTCGCCAATGGCATCCAGCGACTCGGTCACCGCCGAATCGATGAAGCCACAGGTGTTGACCACCACCACGTCGGCCGAATCGTAGGACGGGACGATGTCGTATCCCTCGGACCGCAGCTGGGTGAGGATGCGCTCGGAATCGACGAGGGCCTTCGGGCAGCCAAGGCTGACGAAGCCGACTTTGGGGTTCAGCTGGGACATGGAATCGCGGGACTCTGGGGGCCTGGGCCCCTGCCGGCATGGCAGGGGGTCCTGGGGGCCGGGGCCTGAAAGGGCGCCAGTATACCGGGGTTGGCGGCCAGGCTCTGAACGGCCAATTGCCCGATCACGCACAGCTGCTGACACCGCGCTAACCGGCGCAGCACCGACAATGCAGCTCTGTTCCCAGCAACGAGGAAGATGACGATGGCCGAGTGGATCACCCTGGATACGCATCACGGCCCGGTGCGGGCCTGGCAGGCCCTGCCGGAAGGCACCGCGCGCGGTGGCCTGGTGGTGGTGCAGGAAATCTTCGGCGCCAATCCGCACATCCGCGGCGTGGCAGAGCGTTTCGCGGCCGAAGGCTATGCGGTGCTGGCGCCATCCTTCTTCGACCTGCTTGACGGCGCCGACGCCGATCCGGACGCCCTGCCCTACGACGCCGAGGGCGTGAAGCAGGGCCTGGAACGGGTCGGTGCGCTGGGCATGGAGAAGGCGCTGGAAGTGGTCCGCGCGGCGGCGACCCGGCTGGCCCGCTACGGCAAGGTCGGCACGGTCGGCTACTGCTGGGGCGGCACGGTGGCGATGCTGTCGGCCCTGCGCCTGGGCCTGCCCTCGGTCAGCTACTACGGTGCGCGCAACGTGCAGTTCCTTGACGAGGCGCCCAAGGCCCCGGTGATCTTCCACTTCGGCGCCCAGGACAGGAGCATCCCGCCGGAAGCCATCCAGGCCCATCGCGAGAAACTGCCGCAGATGGCCACCTACGTCTATCCGGCTGATCACGCCTTCAACCGGGAGGTCGGACATGCGTATGATCCAGACAGCGCCGCCCTGGCGCTGCAACGCACCCTGGACTTCTTCTCGGAGCATCTTGGATGAGCGAATTCGAACTCGATTCACGCCTGGCCACCGATAGCGTGCTGGTGGCGGAAGGACCGTTGTCGCAAGTGCGGCTGATGAACGACGAACGATTCCCCTGGCTGGTGCTGGTACCGCGCTTGGCCGGGGTGACCGAGTGGATCGAGCTGGACGGCGAGCAGCAGGACAAGCTGCGCACCGAGCTCAACCGCGCCTGCAAGGCCCTGAAGGGCGCCGACGGGGTGGAAAAGATCAACATCGGGGCGCTGGGCAACATCGTGCGCCAGCTGCACTTCCATGTCATCGGCCGCCATGACGGCGATCCGGCCTGGCCGGGCCCGGTCTGGGGCAGCGGCCCGGCGCACCGTTACGAGCCGGCGGCGCTGGACCAGCATGTCGCCTACTGGAAGGAACGGCTAGGATATCCGGCCCAGTCCTGAGCCTTCGCCGACCCGATGCGATTCAACCTCGTTGCCGCCGTCCTGCTGATCCTGATCGGCCTGTTCATGCTCGCCAGCAATCTCGGCTGGACGCATCTGAACCTGTCCAAGCTGCTGTTGACCTGGTGGCCGGTGGCCCTGGTGGGCGTCGGCATCGCGATGCTGTTCGGTCGCGGCAAATAAGGCAGTGCCCGGCCATGCCCGGGCACGCACCAGAAACGGAAACGCCGGGCATCGCCCGGCGTTCTCGATGGGTGATGACGCGAGCGATCAGGTCCGCGGCAGGGTCACGCCGGTCTGGCCCTGGTACTTGCCGCCACGATCGCGGTACGACGTCTCGCACACGTCATCGGCGGCCGCCTGGAAGAACAGCATCTGCGCCACGCCTTCGTTGGCGTAGATGCGCGCCGGCAGCGGCGTGGTGTTGCTGAATTCCAGGGTGACGTGGCCTTCCCATTCCGGCTCCAGCGGCGTCACGTTGACGATGATGCCGCAGCGCGCGTAGGTGCTCTTGCCCAGGCACACCACCAGGGTATCGCGCGGGATGCGGAAGTACTCGACGGTACGCGCCAGCGCGAAGCTGTTCGGCGGGATGATGCATTCGTCGGCGGTGATGTCGACGAAGCTGCCCGAGTCGAAGTGCTTGGGATCGACAATCGTCGAGTTGATGTTGGTGAATACCTTGAACTCGCGCGAGCAGCGCACGTCGTAGCCATAGCTGGACGTGCCATAGCTGACGATGCGCTGGCCGTTGGCCTGCTTGACCTGCCCCGCCTCGAACGGCTCGATCATGCCGTGCTGCTCGGACATGCGGCGGATCCAACGGTCACTCTTGATGCTCATGCTTTGTCCTGGGGGTACGAGGGGGCGCGAGGATTCTAGCAGGGGCCCGGCCTCGGCCGGCGGCCCCTGCCCCGGCACTCACAGCAGCGACGACAGGATCGGGATCGAGGCGCGCGGGCGCTTGCCCACTTCCTCGATCAGGCGCTGTGCGGCATGGCGATAGGCCTGGGCCGGCGCCGAATCCGGCTGGGCCACGGTGATCGGGGTGCCTGCATCGCCCTGTTCGCGGATGCCGATCTGCAGCGGCAGCGAACCCAGCAGCGGCACGCCGTACTGCGCGGCCATGCGCTCGCCGCCGCCCTCGCCGAACAGGTGCTCGATGTGCCCGCAGCTGCTGCAGGTATGCACCGCCATGTTCTCGACAATGCCCAGCACCGGCACCTCGACTTTCTCGAACATCTTCAGCGCTTTCTTCGCATCCAGCGTGGCGATGTCCTGCGGCGTGGTGACGATCACCGCACCGGCCAGCGGAATCTTCTGGGTCAGGGTCAGCTGGATGTCACCGGTGCCCGGCGGCAGGTCGATCAGCAGGAAATCCAGGTCGTCCCACAGGGTGTCGTTGAACAGCTGGGTCATCGCCGAGGTGGCCATCGGGCCACGCCAGATCATCGGCGTGTCCTCTTCGATCAGGTAGCCGATCGACATGGTGTCCACGCCAAAGGCACGCAACGGCTCGATGCTCTTGTTGTCCGGGCTTTCCGGGCGGCCGGACAGGCCCAGCATGGCTGGCACGCTGGGGCCATAGATATCGGCGTCGAGCACGCCCACGCGGGCGCCGAGCTGCTGCAGCGCCACGGCCAGGTTCACCGAGGTGGTGGACTTGCCGACGCCGCCCTTGCCCGAACCGACCGCGATCACGTTGCGGATGCGGGCATGCGGCGTCAGTCCCTTCTGGACCTGGCTGGCATGGGGGCGGCGGGGAGAACTGTTCACAACGAGCACCGGCGGGGTCAGGGGGGAGAACCCAACATCATACAAGCTGGACGTAACCTGACTGAAATTCAGGATTGCGACAGATTCGTGCACAGATTGTTAAGTTCATGTTACGTTCGATAAGCACTGTTTTGAGCTGTGGAGCCGGTTATTCCGGCCCGCGCGATGGCGCATGCGCAGTGCCGTTTTTGTTTTTTGCTCTCCAATGGAACTACATGAAACACGTCAGCAATACCGCACGTCGCAACACGCTCGCCGTCGCCCTGATTTCCGCTCTGATGGCCGCCGCCCCGGCAATGGCCCAGGACAAGGCGACCAACCTGGACAAGATCACCGTCACCGGTTCGCTGATCCCGCAGACCCAGGTCGAAACCCAGACCCCGGTGATGTCCATCACCGCCGAAGACATCCAGACCCGCGGTTTCAGCAGTGTTGCTGAAGTGCTGCAGCAGTCGTCGCTGACCACCGGCGGCCTGCAGGGTGGCCAGACCTCGGGTGCGTTCACCCAGGGCGCCGAAGCGGCCGGCATGTTCGGCCTGAACCCCGGCTACACCAAGTACCTGATCAACGGCCGCCCGATGCTCTCGTATCCGGCGCTGTACAACGGCAGCGAGTCGTTCAACAACATCAGCGGCATTCCGATCGACATCGTCGAGCGCATCGAAGTCCTGCCGGGCGGCCAGTCGTCGCTGTACGGCTCGGACGCGATCGCCGGTGTGGTCAACATCATCCTGAAGGAACGCATGGACGGCGGCACGATGTCGATCCGTGGCGGCACCTACACCGAAGGCGGTGGCAGCAACATCCGCTTCAGCGCCGCCAAGGGCTTCAACGCGTTCGACGACCGTTTCCATGCGCTGGTCAACGTGCAGATCGAAAACGGCAGCCCGATCTGGGGCTACCAGCGTGACATCACCAAGCAGAACAACCCGGTCGGTTACACCGCGCAGCTGCCGTCGAACGACTTTGCCGTCATCGGCAACGCCGACAACAAGCTGTACATGATGGACCCGACCCGCTGCGCCAACGTGGCAGGCCTGTACGACGGCACCACCACCGTCGGCAAGCGTGCATCGGGCGAATCGTGCGGCTCGGTGTACAGCGCCGGCTACAAGACCCTGAAGAACGGCAAGAACAGCGGCCAGTTCTACTCGTCGATGACCTTCGACGTGAACGACAACTTCCAGCTGTTCGCCGACGTGCTGTACAGCAAGGAAAAGACCGAGTTCACCTCCGGCTCCAGCGCCCTGTGGTGGGGCACCAAGTCGGTGATGGGCGGCTTCTACGACCAGGGCCTGGGCAAGGTCGTGAACCTGCAGCGCGCCTTCGCGCCGGAAGAAATCGGCCCGGGCCACTACAACAACATCCTGAACTCCGATGAGAGCCGTTCCTACCAGGTCACCCTGGGCGGCAAGGGCATGGTCGGCGACTGGGACTACAGCGCCAGCTTCACCCGCGGCGAATACCGCCTGGACCAGAACCGCTTCGCGCGCTGGAAGGACAAGATCGAAGGCTTCTTCGGCGAGACCGTGCTGGGCCCGCGCCTGGGCACCACCGCTGATGGCTTCGGCATCTACAACCCGGACTACACCGCTTTCTACTCGCCGATCACTCCGGACCAGTTCGCCAGCTTCACCGGCTATGGCACCCACCGCAGCAAGACCTGGCAGAACCTGGGTCGCGTGCAGGTGACCAACGGTTCGCTGTTCTCCCTGCCCGGCGGCGACGCCGGCCTGGCCGTCGTGCTGGAAGGCGGCAGCGAAGGTTGGGACTACTCGCCCGACCAGGCTTTCGTCGATGGCAACGCCTGGGGGGCCAGCGCCGTGGCCGGTGCCGGCCACCGCAGCAACTACGCGGTGACCAGCGAACTGCGCATGCCGGTGTTCGAATCGCTGACCATCAGCGCCTCGGGCCGCTATGACGCCTTCAAGATCGCCGACAAGACCGTCGACAAGGCCACCTACAGCATCGGCCTGGAATACCGCCCGGTTGAAAGCCTGCTGCTGCGCGGCAAGTACGGCACCGCGTTCCGCGCGCCGACCCTGTCCGATGCCTTCCAGGGCATGAGCGGCTCGTTCGCCTCCGGCCAGAACGATTACTACCGCTGCAGCCAGATGGGTTACGCACTGCGTGACGAAGCCTGCTCGTTCTACAAGACCACCTCGGTGTACAGCGAAAAGTCCGGCAACCCGGACCTGAAGCCGATCACCGCCGACGTGTGGAGCGCAGGCGTGGTGTGGGCCCCGGTGAGCAACTTCTCGCTGTCGGTCGACTACTACAACTGGAAGATCAAGAACGAGGTCAAGACGCTGAGCACCGACCAGCTGCTGCTGGCCGAGTACCAGTGCCACAACGGCCTGCCGAACAACACCTCGGCCAGCTGCCAGAACGTGACCGACTGGGTGACCCGCGACGCCGGTGGCAACCTGACCCGCGTGTACACCCCGAAGCTCAACGTGGCCAGCCAGAACCTGGAAGCGGTAACCGTCGGTGCCAAGTACCAGCAGGACCTGGGCCGCTTCGGTTCGCTGATGTTCTCCGGCAACTACACCAACATGCTGAAGCGTGAAGTGGTGGCCCTGCCGGGTGCACAGAAGCTGGACCTGCTGAGCGATCCGTACAACATGTGGTACTACGACAACTTCGCCAAGGTCCGTGGCGACGTGTCGGTGGGCTGGGCCATCTCCAAGTTCACCACCACCGTGTACGCCAACTACGTCGGCAGCACCCCGAACTACCTGGCCTACACCGGCCGCAGCTATGACTACGTCCACTCCTCCGGCGCCAAGGCCGGCAAGTGGGGCTCGTACACCACGTACAACATGAGCCTGAACTACCAGGCGCAGGATGATCTGACCCTGTCGCTGATGGTCAACAACGTGTTCAACAAGCTGCCGGAAGGCCAGCGCTACAACTACCCGGGCAACGAATCGACCCCGTTCAACGACGGCTTCTACAGCGTCTATGGCCGCCAGATCTCGGCCCAGGTCAAGTACGACTTCTGATCCCGTCGTATTCCGGACTCCGTGTCTGGACCAGGCCCCGCTTCGGCGGGGCCTTTTTTTTGGGGCTGAACCCTCTCCTGCCTGACCACAGAAATGTGAACCGCAACACACAAACAGCGACGTTCAGGGGAGTACTCACGCATCGCAATGCGTTGATTCCAAACACAAAATTTCAGAGCGGACACGCTGCCTTGCATGTCGCCACCTTTTGAAACATACCAAAACAAATGGCCTTATCCATTGATTCAAAAGCGTTTTCTTGTCTTCCAGGAGCATCGTGATGTGACAGCCCTGTGTTGACGGCGTTAACAACGTGTTACGGTCGACCTGAACGGAATCACACTGAACGAATTGTTAATGCGCAAGGACTGCGCCGCCAAGACATTGCTCACTACGGGGATCCACCATGTCTCGCCAACGTTCCACGCTCTCGCGCCACCCTCTGACCCTCGCCCTGATGGGCACCCTGCTGGCCTCCGGAACCGCCCTGGCCCAGGACGGCAACGCGCCGACCCAGCTTGACCGTGTGACCGTCACCGGATCGCTGATCCCGCAGACCGAGATCGAGAACCACACGCCCGTCCTGACTGTCACCGCCGAGGATATCCAGACCCGCGGTTTCACCAGCGTCGCCGATGTCCTGCAGCAGTCCTCGCTGTCCACCGGCGGCCTGCAGGGCGGCCAGACCTCCGCATCCTTCACCCAGGGCGCCGAAGCGGCCGGCATGTTCGGCCTCAGCCCGGGCTACACCAAGTACCTGATCAACGGCCGGCCGATGCTCTCGTATCCGGCGCTGTACAACGGCGGCGATACCTTCAACAACATCAGCGGCATCCCGATCGACATCGTCGAACGCATCGAGATCCTGCCGGGCGGCCAGTCCTCGCTGTACGGCTCGGACGCGATCGCCGGCGTGGTCAACATCATCCTCAAGGAGCGCATGGATGGTGGCGTGCTCAATGTGCGTGGCGGCGCCTACAGCGAAGGGGGCGGCAACAGCTTCCGCCTCAGCGGTGCACGCGGCTTCAACTCCAAGGATGACCGCTTCCATGCACTGGTCAACGTGCAGTATGAAAAGACCAGCCCGATCTGGGGTTACCAGCGTGACCTGACCAAGGTCAACAACCCGGACGGCTACAGCCCGCAGTATGTCTCCAATGATTTCCTGGTGCTGCTGCCGGCCGCCAACAACCGCTACGCGATGATGGACCCGAACCTCTGCGCCAACGTGGCCGGCCAGTTCGACGGCACCACCGTGCTCGGCACCCGGCCGACCGGCCAGGCCTGCGGTTCGGTCTATGGCACCGGCTACAAGACCATCAAGAACGGCAAGGAAAGCGGGCAGATCTACAGCTCGGCCACGTTCGACGTGAACGACAACTTCCAGCTGTTCGGCGATGCGCTGTACAGCCTGGAAGAGGTCAAGTACGCAACCGGTTCCGGCTACACCTGGTGGGGCACCTCCTCGGGATGGGGCCGTTTCTATGACCAGACCAGCGGCCAGTACATGAACCTGCAGCGCGTGTTCGCGCCGGAGGACATCGGTGGCGGTGGTTACCGCGACATCATGAACACCGACCGCAACAAGGCCTACCAGGTCACCCTGGGCGGCCGCGGCACCGCCGGCAACTGGGACTACAGCCTCAGCTTCACCCGCGGCGAGTACAAGCTGACCGAACGCAACTTCGTACGCTGGAACGACCCGATCAACGATTACTTCGAGCAGCGCGTGCTGGGCCCGGTGCTGGGCACCACCAGCACCGGCTACGACATCTACAGCCCGAACTGGGAAGCGTTCTACGCGCCGCTGCCCGCCGGTGACTTCCAGAGCTTCACCGGCTACAGCTACAGCGAAAGCCGCACCTGGCAGAACCTGGCCCGCGCCCAGGTCACCAATGGCTCGCTGTTCAAGCTGCCCGGTGGCGATGCTGGCTTCGCCGTGGTTGTCGAAGGTGGCAGCGAAGGCTGGGATTACACGCCCGACCCGGGCCTGATGGACGGTAGCGTGTGGGGCACCACCGCCGTATCCGGTGCCGGCCATCGCAGCAACTACGCGGTGACTACCGAACTGCGCATGCCGCTGCTGGAGACGCTGACCGTCACCGGCTCCGGCCGCTATGACGCCTTCAAGATCGGCAGCAACACCGTAGACAAGGCCACCTACAGCGTCGGCATCGAGTTCCGTCCGATCGACAGCCTGCTGTTCCGCGGCAAATACGGCACCGCCTTCCGCGCGCCGACCCTGTCCGACGCCTTCCAGGGCCGCAGCGGTTACTACGCCAACGGCTCCACCGACTACTACCGTTGCGGCCAGCTGGGCTACGACCCGGCCAACACCACCGGCTGCCCATACGACAGCGTCTCGGTGTTCGGCACCCGCTCGGGCAACCCGGACCTGGAGCCGATCACCGCCGACGTCTGGAATGCGGGCGTCGTCTGGGCACCGATCAACAACCTGTCGCTGTCGGTCGACTACTACAACTGGAAGATCAAGAACGAGGTCGATACGCTCAGCTCCGACCAGCTGCTGCTGGCCGAGTACTACTGCCGCAACGGCCAGTCCAACAACACCTCGGCCAGCTGCCAGAACGTCAATGACTGGATCACCCGTGATGGATCGGGCGTGCTCGACGAGATCTACACGCCGAAGATGAACGTCGCCCGCCAGAACCTGGAAGCGCTGACCGCCAGCTTCAAGTACGTGCAGGACATCGGCCGCTTCGGCTCGCTGCAGTTCTCGGCCAACTACACCGACATGCTCAAGCGCAAGCTGCAGCCGCAGCCGGGCGACGAGTACCTGGACCTGCTGCGCGACCCGTATGCGATGTGGGTGTACGACTCGTACGCCAAGGTGCGCGCGGACGGTTCGATCGGCTGGGCCAAGGACAACTGGACCACCACCCTGTATGCCAACTACATCGGCAAGACGCCGAATTACATGGCTTACGTGGGCAACGGCTATGACTACGTCCACAGCTCCGGCTACAAGGCTGGCAAGTGGGGTTCCTATACCACTTACAACCTGAGCGTGAACTACCGCGCGATGGAAAACCTGACCCTGTCGCTGATGGTCAACAATGTGTTCAACAAGATGCCGGACAACCAGCGCTACAGCTTCGCCGGCACCAGCGGCCAGCCGTACAACAACTACCTGTACAACGCCTACGGGCGCGCGATCTACGTGCAGGCCAAGTACGCGTTCGGCGTGAAGTAATCCCGCAACAGCAGCAACGGAAAAGCCCCGCCATGGCGGGGCTTTTTCGTGTCCGGCATGACCTTTCGGAAAAACAGGCCCGGGCAAAGCCGGGCCTGCCGTCTTCCTCCGGCCCTTCCGCTCAGCGGAAGCTGTAGCGCAGGCTGGCCATGTAGCGACGGCCCAGCGCGTCCAGCACGTACGGGAACGGCCCGATGTCGTCGGACAGGTTCAGCACCGACAGGTTCACCCGTGCATTGTCGGTCAGGCGGTAGCTGACATTGGCATCCCAGGTCGTCCAGCTGTCACGCTTGAAGTACTGCCGGCTTTCCGGGGTTGCGGTCAGGCTGAACTGCGAGCCGCTGGTGTAGTTGGACGTCACGCCATAGCTCCACTTGCCGATGGCATGCTGCGCCGTCCAGCGGAACTGGCGCTTGGGCTCGTCGAATGTTCCCACGCGCTCCACGAACGGCACATCCGTGTTCGCGGCCTGGCCACGATTCTTCGGCATGTAGCCGTAGAAGCCCAGTGCGACCTGGCCGAATCGGCCCATATCCCAGTTGTAATCCACCTCGGCCGTCCAGCCGCGGAACATCAGCACCGGGCCATTGCCGTACTCGGTGCGGATGTCGGTAGCTGCACCACTCAACGGATTGCGCGTCACCAGGCTGCAGAAGCGGTTGGCATTGGGCACGTTGGACGCATTGAAGTCCGGGTTGTCGAAGCAGCCCGTGATGATGTCGGTCGGGCTGAGGCTGGTGATCACATCGGTGATCTTGATGTCATACCAGTCGGCGGCAACCCGCAGTCCCTTCGCCCAGTCCGGTGCGAACACGATGCCCGCCGTCCAGGACTTGGCCTTCTCGTTCTTCAGCCCGGTATAGCCGTTGACCGAGCCGAGGGTGTTGGTCGGCGATGCCTGGAACGTTGCCGGATCCGCACCCGGGTAAGCCTGGAAGAAGGCCTCGCAGTTGCGGCGGCGGATCGCCGGATTGGTGCCGCCGTTGATGGCCGACACGGAGCAGACTTCCGGGATGTTGTAGTACGCCGGCTGCAGCGAGGTATAGAGCTCGGCAATCGACGGGGCACGCAGCGACTGGGTCTTGCTGCCGCGCAGCTGGATTCCCGCGAACGGCTCGTACTGGATGCCATAGGTGTACGCATTGAAGCCACCGGCCACCGAGTTGACCACCCGGCGCCCCTTCAGGGTCACGTCCAGGCGATGCAGGCCCGGCAGATCCCAGTCAGGGTTGAACAGCGGCGCCAGGAATTCGGCGAAGATTTCATTGGTGTGATAGTCGCCCTTGGCGCCCTGGATCGGCACCGAACGGCCCTGCCCCAGCCGCTGGTATTCGCTCGGGGTGAACGAACCTTCTTCGCGCCGATGCTCCACGCCTGCGGCGAAGGAGAACTCGCCGCCCGGCAGGTCGAACAGTCCGCCGGTCACCGATGCGTTGAACACGGTCTGGCGCGTCCGCGCCTTGGCCAGGGTCGGCGTCGACACATAGGCCAGTGCTTCCGGCGATGCCTGGTTCTCACCGAACAGGTTGAGCGGGCGGCAATTCGGATCCGCGGTCGTGCCGGGGGCGGACGCATCACAGACGATGTTGCCGCTGGCATCGCGCTTCACGTTGAGCGCATTGATGAAGTTCTGCTGGATCAGGCCGGTCCCCTTGTAGTCGAAGTCGCCCCGACCGTGGGTCACACTGGTTTCCCAGTTGAAACGGCGCTCGCCGATATCGAAGAAGCCGTCCAGGCCGAGCACGATGCGGCTCAAACGCGTATCGGTGCTGGCGTTGTTCATGCTCAGGTCGCGCGAGGAGCGCGACAGGCGGAACGAGGTGATGCCGTTCTCGGCCAGGATACGGCGCGACTCCGCACTGAGGAACGGATTGTTCGCGCTGAACAGCATCGCACCACTCTGGTCACCACTGCCATCGGGGTTGGCAGCACCAAAGCCGGCGGCGTTGTACACGTTCTGGTCCAACGTTTCTCGCGCGGTGGCGCTGTAGTGCGACAGTTCGAAGAAGCCACGCACGTTGTCGTTGAAGTCGAAGCTGCCGGTCGAATAGACCGTCCGGCGTTCGAGGTCGGCGATCAGCGGCAGGGTTTCGTTGAGGTTGAGGCCATCGCCACCGGACGCATTGCCGCTGGGATAGGAAATGCCTGGATCGTAGGCAACCAGATCGCCCTTGTTGTTGAAGTGCCAGAGCTTGTTGTTCGGGCCGAAGCCGTTCAATTCACCCGTGGCATTGCGCTGGTAGTTGCGCCGTACCTGGATGTCCGACGGCATGATCAGGCCACCGAAGGTCATGCTGGAAATGCGCCGGTTGCGGATCCAGACCTGGTCGGCGATGCCGTCAGCCGGCCCGGTGTTGAACGGGATGCTCGGATCGGTGCGGCCGTCATTGCCCGGGGTACGCCACGACTGGAAGCGCGCCACGTTTGCGGCGGTCGGATTGGTCTGCAGGCTGTAGCCGTTGCGGTAGAAATCGCGCTGGAGCGCGTTCACGCCATCACTGTTGTCCAGTTCGGCAGCAATGGTGAAATGGCCGCGGCCATCGGCGAAACCGCTGCCGAAGATGGCAGACCATGAGTAACGGTCATTGTCGTTCTTGGTGGTCCTGCCAAAGCCGATCTCAACCTCGGCGCCTTCAAACTTGTCGCGCAGGATGATGTTGTTCACGCCGGAAATGGCGTCCGAACCATAGGTGGGTGCGCCACCGATGCTCAGGCTTTCCACGCGCTCGACCATCACGGTCGGAATCGCGTTCATGTCGACCTGGATGCCCGAGCCGCCGCCTGCACCGAACACGGTTGGCGGTGCGGAGGTCACGAAGCGACGGCCGTTGACCAGGGTCAGCAGGCGGTTGCTGCCCAGGCCGAAACGGCTGGCGAAGTTCACGCCCGCGCCGAAGCCAGCCTGGTCACCACGCGAGGAGACACCGGCCGAAACGCCGGGGATCTTGGTCAACGCATCGATCAGGTTGGTATGCCCGTACGCCTCGATGTCCTGGCGGGACACCACGGCGGCAGGTTCCAGCGTGTCATAGCCAGCACGGTAGATGTGCGAGCCCGTCACCGTGATGCGGTCCAGCTGGGTGGCCGTGGCTTCATTGGAAGTCTTCTTCGCGCTCTCGGCAGTCTCCTTTGCAACGTCCCCCTCCTGCGCGAAGGCAGGCAGGGCGACGGCAAGCAGGAGGGCCGAACTGAGCGCGAGGCTCAACGGATTGCGGGGTAGTGGGCGAGTCTTCTCCATGTCTCTCTCTCTGAAAAGTGAAGGCATAAAAAGCTCTGCATCGGCAAGGCAGAGGCAAAGATGGCCAGCAACCGTTCACGTGCCGATAACGGAATTCATACACATAACGACACAAAACAGCAACATTCAGCAAAAGTTCAATGTGACATGACACTCCACGAAACAGAGCATATGGATGGGAATCCCGTACCGGCACCCAGAACATTAATCTTTCAAATCATGGGCTTGAAAAAACTCCCCCTGTCCCGCAGCCGCCGCTATGCAGCAGGGGAACTGCCTTGGACATATCCTGTCGCGGCGCTCCTCCAGCGCCTGCGCCCTCGGCACTCGCGAACGAAGTTCATGCTGAATTCACCAGGACGAGTGGACGCCGCCAGTGTCCGCTCAGCCCACGCGGAGCGTGGTGGGGGCCTTCCGCAACGCCTTTCTGGCGTCGGCGCGCCGCTTGCACAGGGACATGACCTTCGACACCCTTGCAGGTCCGGCCGGCGGCGTATCGTTCGGCCCACGGCCGCACCTGCGGCCACTCCCTGACTCACTCGGCCTGGAGGCCATTCAAGTGACCCGTACTCCCAAGATCGTGCTGCTGACCCTGGCCGTTTCGGCCGCGCTGGTTGGCTGCGGCAAGACTGAAACCCCGGCCAAGGACGCCACCGCCTCCGCCCCGGCCACCGCCGAAGCCACCACCTATAAGCTGGACGAGAGCAAGCTGCCGGCCTACAACGCCTTCCAGCCGAGCGACCTGGACACCACCAAGGACGCCTGCACCGCCTTCGGCGACTACGTCAACAGCAAGTGGCTGGCTGCCAATGAAATCCCGGGCGACCGCACCAGCTGGGGTGCGTTCACCATCCTCGACGAGCGCTCGGTGGCCGTGCAGCACCAGCTGGCCGAACAGGTCGCGCAGGTCAAGACCCCGAACCACATCGAGAAGATCGTCGGCGACCTGTGGGCCACCGGCATGGACGAAGCCAAGATCAATGCCCAGGGCATCGAGCCGCTGAAGGCCGACCTGGCTGCGATCGACGGCCTGCAGGACAAGGCGTCCATCGCAAACTACCTGCGCAGCAGCGCCGCCAAGGGTGACAACATCCTGTTCGGCTTCGGCGCCGAAGCGGACTTCAAGAACTCCGCCATGAACATGGCCTATGCCAGCCAGGGTGGCCTGGGCCTGCCGGATACCACCTACTACACCGATGCCAAGAACGCCGACAAGCTGAAGGCGTACCAGGCGCACGTCGCCAAGGTGCTCGAGCTGTCCGGCGTGGCCGCGGCCGATGCGGCCAAGCAGGCCGAGGACGTGGTCAAGTTCGAAACCCGCCTGGCCAAGGCCTCCAAGTCGCGCGTGGAGCTGTCGCGCAACGTCGAGCTGTACTACAACCCGGTCACCCTGGCCGACGCCGACAAGCTGACCCCGAACTTCAGCTGGACCGAGTTCTTCAAGTCGCAGGGCGTGACTGCACCGGAGAAATTCTCGCTGGCCATGCCGGCGTTCCATGAGGAAGTGAGCAAGGCGCTGGGCGACACCGATCCGTCGGTGTGGCGCGCCTACCTGCGCTTCCACACCGTGGACAGCGCTTCGCCGTACCTGGCTGACGCCTTCGTGCAGGAGAACTACGAGTTCTACGGCAAGACCCTCAACGGCCAGAAGGAGCAGAAGCCGCGCTGGAAGCGCGTGCTGGGCACCATCGAAAACGATGCCGGTGAAGCCTTCGGCCAGCTGTACGTGAAGGTTGCCTTCTCGCCGGAAGCCAAGGCGAAGATGGAAGAACTGGTGAAGAACCTGGCCGCCTCGCTGAAGGACCGCATCCAGGGCCTGAGCTGGATGAGCGAGGAAACCAAGGCCAAGGCCATCGCCAAGTGGGAAACCTTCACCCCGAAGATCGGTTACCCCGACAAGTGGCGTGACTGGTCGGGCCTGCAGACCCAGCGCGACAGCTACCTGGGCAACGTGCGCGCGGCCAACGAGTTCAACTACAAGTTCAACCTGTCCAAGATCGGCAAGCCGGTGGACAAGACCGAGTGGGGCATGACCCCGCAGACCGTCAACGCCTACTACAACCCGCTGCAGAACGAGATCGTGTTCCCGGCCGCCATCCTGCAGCCGCCGTTCTTCGATCCCAAGGCCGACGACGCGCTGAACTACGGCGGCATCGGTGCGGTGATCGGCCATGAAATGACCCACGGTTACGACGACCAGGGCGCGCGCTTCGGGCCGACCGGCAACATGGAAGACTGGTGGACCCCGGCCGACAAGAAGAACTTCGAAGGCCTCACCGGCAAGCTGGTCAAGCAGTTCGACCAGTACAAGGTCGACGGCCAGGCAGTGAACGGCCACCTGACCCTGGGCGAGAACATCGCCGATCTCGGCGGCCTGGCCACTGCCTACGACGCCCTGCAGAAGGCCAGCGCCGGCAAGGAAGATGCGAAGGTCGATGGCTTCACCCGCGACCAGCGCTTCTTCTTCAACTGGGCCACCGTGTGGCGCACCAAGTACACCCCGGAAAACGCCAAGGTCCGACTGGCCACCGACCCGCATGCCCCGGCGCAGTTCCGCGCCATGGGTGCGCCGTCGAACCTGCCGACCTTCGCCGCTGCATTCCAGTGCAAGGCCGGTTCGCCGATGGCCCGCGCCGGCGAGCAGCAGGTGGTGATCTGGTAAGCCACGGCTGACGCTGCGGCATTCCTGCAAAGGCCCGGGAATTCCCGGGCCTTTGTTTTGGCAGCGCCTGTCATCCATGCATGGCGTGTATCTGCTGCGCCCGCGCTGGCCCAAGCCGTTGGTAGATGCCGCCCCTGGTCGGCGCCCGGCATGGTGGATGCTCCGTGATGCGTGCATGCCGCGCCCATGCGCGGCTTGCTATAGTGCGCGCGCCCTCAATCCATCACGGATTCGTTCCACATGCCCAACTTCCGTCCGCTTGCCATCGCCCTGGGCATCAGCCTGGCGACCCTGGTCCCGACCCACGATGCGTTCGCCGCCAAGAAGAAGGCCGCACGCGCTCCGGCTGTCAGCGCCCAGTGCAGCGACTTCTACGACGCCACCAACGCAGGCTGGCTGAAGGCCAACCCGGTGCCGCAGACCGGCGCCGCCACCGCGCTGGGCCAGCTGGTCGACCGCAGCCGCCAGCAGCAGCGTGAACTGCTCGACGCCGCGATGAAGTCGCCGCAGGGCAACGTGCAGAAGCTGCTGGGCGACTTCTGGGCCAGTGGCCTGGACGAAGCCGCCGTGGAAGCGGACGGTTCCAACCCGATCGCCCCGCTGCTGACCCGCATCAATGCCATCAAGAAGGCCAAGGATGTGCCGGCTTCGATCGCCGCGCTGCACCAGGTCGGCATCCCGGTGGCGTTCAACTTCGGCCCTGACGTCGATCTGAAGGCGCTGGACCGCCACATCGGCTACTTCATGCAGGGTGGCATGGGCCTGCCGGACCCGGCGTTCTATACCCGCACCGACGCCGATACCGTGGCGCTGATGGGTCGCTACCGCAACTACGTCAAGCAGATCCTGGCGCTGACCGGCACCCCGGCGGCCAAGCTGGATGCCGAATCGCAGTCGGTGATCGCGCTGGAGACCGAGCTGGCGCGCAATGCGCAGTCGCTGGCCGGCATCAACAACCCGTTCAACAACTACGCGCCGATCTCCACCAAGGAGCTCAACAGCCGCTACCGCAACCTGCAGCTGGACGCATTCCTGAAGGCACAGGGCGTGGACGACGACCTGGTCTCGCTGGCCGACCCGGCGCTGTTCAAGCAGCTCGATGGCATGGTCACCAAGCTCAAGCCGGACCAGTGGAAGGCCTACCTGCGCTGGCGCGTGGGCGACGCGATGGCGCCGTACCTGTCCAAGGCCTATCGCGACGCCGAGTTCGAATTCCGTGGCCGCGTGCTGCGTGGCGAAACCCTGCCGCCGCAGCGCTGGGAAGACGTGCTGGAGGCAATCAACGTGGCCGCCGGCCCGATGGTCGGTCGCGAATACGCGGCCCGCTACCTGTCCGCCGAAGATCGTCGCCAGGCGGCGTGGATCGTCGACAAGGTGCGCGAAGTGCAGATCGAGGCAGTCAAGAACAGCAGCTGGATGAGTGCCGAAGCCAAGACCGAAGCGCAGGCCAAGCTGGCGGCGCTGAAGATCGAGATCGGCACCCCGCTGCGCGATCTCGACTACAGCGTGCAGCCGATGGGCCGCGGCTCGTTCGGCGGCAACATGCTGATTGCTTCGACCTGGCGCCATCGCGAGGAAATGAAGCGCATCGGCAAGGGCAACGCCGACCGGCGCTGGGATGTGCTGCCGCAGCAGCCCTCGCTGGCCTACGACCTGGCCCAGAACCGCATGATCGTCACCGCCGCGATCCTGCAGGGCCCGGTGTTCAACGCCAAGGCCGACGCCGCCGACAAGTTCGGCAGCTTCGGTGGCCTGGTCGGCCACGAGCTGACCCGTGCCATTGATGCCAAGGGTGCGCTGGTCGACGCCAAGGGCGAGCTGCGCAGCTGGTGGACCCCGGCCGACAAGACCGCCTGGACTCTGCTGGGTACCCGCGTGGCTGCGCAGTACGGCAGCTACGAGTTCCCCGGCGTGAAGGGTGCCAAGGTCAACGGCACGCTTACCCAGGAAGAGAACCTGGCCGACATCGCCGGCCTGGAGCTGGCCTGGGCGGCCTACACCGCGCAGGAGCCGAAGGCCAAGCCGGCCCAGCAGCAGGGCTTCTTCCGCGCGTGGGCCGCACTGTGGCCGCAGCAGCTCTCGCCGAACGAAGCCGCACGCCGGCTGACCGCCGACATCCGTGCCCCGGGTCGCTGGCGCACCAACGGCCCGCTGTCGAACCTGCCGGCCTTCGGCGCCAGCTTCAGCTGCAAGCCGGGCCAGCCGATGCAGCGCACCGATGCCGAGCAGATCAAGGTCTGGCGCTGAGCCACCCGCGGTACCGGTAACGCAGAGGGCGCCTTCGGGCGCCCTTTTTTTGCGGGTGCAGCACGATCCCGGGTTAACACCGGGCGTGCTATCGCTGCGCCTTCGTCCATCGCGGAGCCCCGACATGGCACACAAGAACACGATCTGTATCTGGTACGACGACGGCGCGCTTGAGGCCGCCACCTTCTACGCCAGTATCCTGCCCGACAGCGCGGTGACCGCCGTGCACCACGCCCCCGGTGACTATCCGGACGGCAAGGAAGGCAACGTACTGACGGTCGAGTTCACGGTCTGTGGTATTCCCTGCGTCGGGCTCAACGGCGGCACCGCGTTCAAGCACAGCGAAGCGTTCTCCTTCCAAATCCAGACCGAGGACCAGGCTGAAACCGACCGCCTGTGGGACGCGATCGTCGGCAACGGCGGACAGGAGAGCCAATGCGGCTGGTGCAAGGACCGCTGGGGCATCTCCTGGCAGATCAGCCCCCGGATGCTGATCGAAGCGGTGACCAGCAAGGACAAGGCCCTGGCCAAGCGCGCCTTCAACGCGATGATGCCGATGAAGAAGATCGACATCGCCACCATCGAAGCGGCAATCAAAAAAGGGGACGGAGGGGATTAAGTCGTTTCTCCCCGCCCCTGCGCGCAGATGCAGATTGCGACTTAATCCCCTCCGTCCCCTTTTTGCGAGGTGCTGATGACCTGGGATGCGATCATCGTTGGCGGTGGCCACAACGGCCTGGTCTGCGCGGCCTATCTGGCGCGCGCCGGAAAGAAGGTACTGGTGCTGGAACGTCGTGGCGTTCTCGGCGGTGCCGCGGTCACCGAGGAATTCCATCCCGGCTTCCGCAACTCGGTGGCGTCGTACACGGTGTCATTGCTGCAGCCGAAGGTGATCGACGACCTGCAGCTGCATGCGCATGGGCTGCGCATCGTTGCGCGTCCGGCCAACAACTTCCTGCCGTTGCCGGACGGCCGTTACCTGTTGTCCGCGCCAGGCCGCACCCAGGCCGAAGTGGCGAAGTTCTCCGAGCGGGATGCGCAGCGCTTGCCCGCGTACGAGGCACGCCTGGAGATCTTCGCCGACGTGCTGCGCGCATGGGCCCTGCGCACACCGCCGGACCTGGGGACAGCAGGCGGTTGGCGTGCCCTGCCCGCCCTCTGGCAGATGGGCCGTCTCGGTCGTGAACTGGCGACGCTGGACGCCTCGCTGCGGCAGGAACTGCTGGATCTGTTCACGCTGTCGGCGGCCGAGTACCTGGACCGCTGGTTCGAGAGCGAGCCGATCAAGGCGCTGTTCGGCTTCGACGGCATCGTCGGCAACTACGCAAGCCCGTATACACCGGGCAGTGCCTATGTACTGCTACACCACGTATTCGGCCAGTGCAATGACGTGAAAGGTGCCTGGGGCCACGCGATCGGCGGCATGGGCGCGATCAGCCAGGCGATTGCTGCCTCGGCACGCGAGGCCGGTGCGGACCTGCGCGTGGAGGCCGGTGTGCAGCGCGTGCGGATCGAGCAGGGTCGCGCAGTGGGCGTGGAACTGGCCAACGGCGAAATCCTGCGCGCACACGCGGTGATCGCCAACGTCAATCCGAAGCTGCTGTACGAGCAGTTGCTGGAACCGGCACATGTGCCCAACGCGACGCGCGAACGCATGGCGAACTGGCGCTGCGGTTCCGGTACGTTCCGGATGAACGTGGCGCTGTCCAGGCTGCCGGATTTCAGTGCCCTGCCCGGCCCCGGCGATCACCTCAGCGCCGGCATCATCATGGCGCCCAGCCTGGACTACATGGACCGCGCCTGGCTGGATGCACGCCGCGACGGCTGGTCACGCGAACCGATCGTGGAAATGCTGATCCCCAGCACGCTGGATGATTCGCTGGCGCCGCCCGGGCAGCATGTGGCCAGCCTGTTCTGCCAGCACGTGGCACCAGTGTTGCCTGATGGCCGTCATTGGGATGATCACCGGGAGACCGTAGCCGACGTGATGATTGCCACCGTCGAACGGCATGCGCCCGGCTTCACCGCCAGCGTGCTCGGTCGGCAGGTGCTGTCGCCGCTGGATCTGGAGCGCACCTTCGGCCTGGTCGGCGGTGACATCTTCCACGGCGCACTGAGTGCCAACCAACTGTTCTCGGCACGGCCGATGGTCGGCCAGGCCGGCTATCGCGGCGCCCTGCCCGGCTTGTACCTGTGCGGCTCGGGCACCCATCCCGGCGGTGGTGTCACCGGTGCGCCGGGGCACAATGCCGCGCAGGTGGTGTTGCAGTATCTGTAGAGGTGTGCCGACCAACAGTCGGCACCTACCGCGTCAAATGATCCCATTCAAAGCGTGCCAACCAAGGTTGGCACCTACCCGCGTGAAGCGTGGCGCATAGCGCCTCACTTCACGCTGCGCAGATGGTTCGGGCGTTTCGGTGGGCCGGGCGGGCGACGCTTGTTGAACGGCGGCTGCCCGCGCCAGTAGCGGATCAGCAACCAGCCGAACAGCATGCCGCCGAGGTGCGCGAAGTGGGCCACGCCCGGCTGCCAGCCGGTCATGCCCAGCACCAGCTCGCCCACACCGAACAGGATCACGAAGGTACGCGCCTTCATCGGGATCGGCGGGAACAGCAGCATCACCCGCTGGTTGGGGAACAGCATGCCGTAGGCCAGCAGCAGGCCGAACACACCGCCGGAAGCGCCCAGCACCGTCGCCGGATTTTCCAGCAGCGTACCCACCAGCAGCTGGCAGACACCGGCACCGGCCACGCACACCAGGTAGTACAGCAGGAAGCGCTTTTCGCCCCAGGTCTGCTCCAGCGGCGCGCCGAACATGAAGACCGCCAGCATGTTGAAGAACAGGTGGCCGAAGCTGCCATGCAGGAAACCATAGGTCAGCAGCTGCCATGGCTGGAAGTTGCCGCCCGGCGAGAATGCGTCGAAGCCCTGCTGCAGCGGTTGCAGCATGAACGGCTCGAAGGTCTGCATGCCAAGCAGGAACGGCTGCTGCAGCAGGAACAGGATCGCGTTGGCGATCAGCAGGGCCTTGGTGACGGTTGGCAGTCGCGGGAACATGGGAGCACCGGCATGGAACGGCCTCCATCATAGCCGCAGCACTGTGTCTTGTTGGCGCCCCGCAGGTCTGGCCTGTTCAGTCGCCAGCGGTGCTCAGCCCGGGCCCCACACGGCCGCATCCAGCACCGCCGCAGGATCGGTCACTGCCATCCGCACCCGGCCATTCTCCACCCGCACGCCCTCGGCACGCAGCCGCTGCGATTGTTCGCGCCAGCCGGCCGACCCTTCTTCCATGGCGATGCGCCCATCCGAACGCAGCACGCGGTGCCAGGGCAGGTCCGGGTCGTCGTTCTGGCCCAGGATGCGCGCGGTCAGGCGTGCACGCCCGGGCAGGCCGGCGCGCATTGCCACCTGGCCGTAACCCATCACCTGCCCCGCCGGAATCGCGCGGATCACTGCCAGGATGCGCGCACGCGCCTGCTCCGGCGTCAGCGCCGCAGCCGGGTTACCAGCAGAACGCCGATCAGTACCAGCACGGTGCCGGCGATCTGTGCCGGCCCCATCGGTTCGTCGAGCAGCCATAGGCTCATCACGATGGTGGAAACAGGGCCCAGCATACCGACCTGCGCGGCCAGCGACGAACCCACGCGCTGCACCGCCAGCATGATCGCCAGCACCGGCAGCACGGTGCACACAGTGGCGTTGACCAGCGACAGCCACTGGACCGGCGCCGGTGCCTGCCACAGCAACGGCAGCGGATGGGTCACCGCAAAGTGCAGCAGCACCAGCACGCTGGCCACGCAGCTGGCATAGGCGGTCAGCCGCACCGCACCGATGCGCGCGACCACCTGCCCACTACCGAACAGGTACAACGCGTAGCTGAGCGCACTGCCCAGCACCAGCAGGCTGCCGACGATAATCTGCCCACCCTCGCGCTGCAGGTCGTGGCCGAAGGCCAGCAGCACGCCCAGGTAGCTCAGCACCAGCGCACCGATCTGCCAGCGGCCCGGTCGCTGGCGCGCCAGCAGCACGTTGATCAGCAGCACCAGGGTCGGGTTCAAGTACAGGATCAGCCGTTCCAGGGTCACGCTGATGTACTGCAGGCCCTGGAAGTCGAGCAGGCTGGACAGGTAGTAGCCGGTGAATCCCAGCCACAGCACGCGCGCGCGGTCCGCCCAGGACAGTGCTTCGGCCCGGCGCGCGGCCCACACTGCCATCAACGCGAACAGGGGCAGCGCCATCAGCATGCGCAGCGCGAGCAGCGTGGTGGCATCCACGCCGTGGCGCAGGCCGAGCTTGACGATGATCGCCTTGCCGGACGCGGCGATGGCGCCGATCGCAGCCAGGCCGATCCCCCCCAGCGCGATGCGAGGGGAGGCGGTAGCGATACGGGAAGCGGTGTTGGACATCAGGACGACGGCGGGCCGCGCGGAGCGGCCCGGAAAGGCGTGGGAGGCGTCCATTGTCGCATGAGGGCGCCCGGTGCCCTGTAGTGCCGAGCCTACGCTCGGCTTCGCCATGCCTGGGCAAAAGCAGCCGGGCATGGCTCGGCCCTGCAACGGCCCGGCTCAGCGCATCAGCACCACTTCTTCGGCCGAGGTCGGGTGGATCGCCACGGTGTCGTCGAACTGAGCCTTGGTCGCCCCCATCTTCACCGCCACCGCGAAGCCCTGCAGGATCTCGTCGGCCGCTTCGCCCAGCAGATGAATACCCACCACCCGTTCGTCCGGGCCGGCACAGACCATCTTGAACAGGCTGCGCTGGGTACCGTTGGCCAACGCCTGCAGCATCGGGCGGAAACGGCTGTGGTACACGCTCACCTGATCGAAGCGCGCGCGCGCTTCCTCCTCGCTCATGCCCACCGCACCCAGTGGCGGGTGCGAGAACACCACGCTGGCCACGTTCTCGTAATCCATCTTCGACTGTGGCCGGCCACCGAACAGACGGTCCATCAGCCGTCGCGATGCGGCCACCGCCACCGGGGTCAAGCCGACCTTGCCAGCAATGTCACCCACCGCGTGCACGCTCGGCACGCAGGTGGTCTGCCACTCGTCCACTTGCACCTGCTGGTGTTCGCCAATGCCGATGCCGAGCGCCTCCAGGCCCAGGTCACGGCTGTTGCCGCGGCGGCCGGTGGCAAAGAACACCGCGTCGAACACGCTGTCGAGCGGGCCATCATGGCCGAATGCACGTACGCGCTCGCCATCGCGCTGCAGTTCGCGCAAGCGATAGCCGAAATGGATGCGCACGCCCTGCTGCTTCAGGTTCTCGGCCAGCTGATCGGTCAGCTCATAATCGAAACGATCCAGCAGCCGCTGGCCACGTACCAGCAGGCTCACCTTGCTGCCCAGCGCCTGCAGCAATCCGGCCAGTTCCACCGCGATGTAACCACCGCCAATGATCGCGACCTCGGCCGGCGCCGCACGCAGATCGAAGAAATCGTCGGAGACCAGGCCCAGTTCCGCGCCGGGGATATCCGGACGCAGCGGGTGCGCGCCGGTCGCGATCAGGATGTGCTCGGCGCTGTAGCGCACGCCATCGCTGCAGGCCACGGTGTGCGCATCAAGCAGATGGCCGCGCGCCGGAATGCGCACCACGCCGGTTTCGTCCAGGCGCTTGTGGTAACTGGTGTGGATGTTGCTGATGTAGGCCTGGCGATGGATCACCAGTTCCTTCCACGATAGCGCCGGGCGCGCTTCGACATCGAAGCCCATCGCACTGGCCAGGCCGATGCGCTCGTGCAGGTCGGCCGCCAGCCACATCGCCTTCTTCGGCACGCAGCCAACATTGACGCAGGTCCCGCCCAGCTCACCGGGCTCCAGCAGTGCCACGCGCTTGCCGTGCTGCGCGGCGCGAATCGCACCGGCCAGGCCGGCGGAGCCGCCGCCAAGGACGATCAGGTCGTAATCATAGGATGCAGTGCTCATCGGAATCGCTCGGGTCGGTAAGGGGCAGGATCGATCGCTGGCGTGCGGCCGCAGACGAGATCGGCGATCAGCTGGCCGGTGCCGGCGCTCATGCTGATGCCGAGCATGCCATGCCCCGCTGCAAGCCAGACGTGAGGATGCGCGGGCGCGCGGCCGATCAACGGCACGTCGTCCACGCTCATGGGGCGCCACCCGCACCACTGCTCCTGCAGCTGCGCACCGCGCGGCGCGCGCAGGTAGTGGTCGGCGGCCTGCTGCAGGGCCTGCAGGCGGCGCGTGCGCAGCTGCGGGTCGGCGCCGGCGAACTCCATGGTGCCGCCCAGCCGAAACGCGTCGCGCCAGGCAATCACGAACACGGAATGATCCTTCAGCACGACCGGACGCTGCGGCACCTGCTCCGGTCGCGACCAGGTCAGCGAATAGCCCTTGCCGGGCTGGATCGGCACGCGCAGGTCCAGTTGACGTGCCCAGTCGCGCGACCACGGGCCGGTGGCCAGCACCAGCTCACGCGCCCGCACGGTCTGCTGGCCGGCCTGCACGCGTACGCCCTGCGCATCGTCACTGAATCCCTGCACGTCCACCTGTTCGTCGATCACCACGCCCTGCGCGCGCAGCACGCGCGCCAGTTCAGCGGTGTAACGGTCCGGACGCAGCTGCGCATCGCCGGGAAAGTGGATCGCACCGGCAAGGCGATCATGGAACGCCGGATTGTCGCGCGCATAGTCGCCGCCATCGATGCAGGCCGTGACGATGCCCAGCGCGTTCAGTGCCTCGCACTCGGCCGCATGAAGATCGAAGTTGCGGGCATCACCAAACACATAGTCCAGCCCGCGCGCAGCGAATTCGCAGTCCAGCGCATGTATATGCACCCACTGGGCCAGGCGCTGCCGCGAATCATTCAACAATGCGCCGCGTGCCCGCGTGGCGTGCAGCCAGTCGCGCGCATTGCAGCGCGCCCCGAACTGCAGCAACCAACGCCACAATGTCGGATCCATGCGCGTACGCACATACAACGGCGCACGCGGATCGAGCATCCAGCGCAGCGCACGCAGTGGCACGCCGGGTGCCGCCAGCGGTGGCGCATGGCTGGGGGTGATGGTGCCGCAGTTGCCATGCGACGTCGCGCCGCCGACGCGCCCCCGGTCGATCACGCGCACCTGCCGCCCCTGTGCGCGCAACGCGAGCGCAGCGGCCAGTCCAATGGCACCGGCGCCGACCACGATCACATCCTCGTGTGCGCCCTGCATCGATCAGCCCTGCCCGGCACCGCGCCGCATCGGTGGCCACTGCCGATAGGTCATCGCACGCCATACCCACTCCATCGGGCCGAAGCGGAAATGACGCAGCCACAGGTGCGAGATGATTACCTGCACGGCAAACAGCAGCAGCGCGAACAGCAGCTGCACGCCACGTGGCATCATCTCGAACCTGCCCAGGCCATAGTGGTAGAAGATCCAGGTACACAGCAGCGACTGGCCAAGGTAGTGGGTCAACGCCATGCGCCCCACCGGCGCCAGCCACGCAAGCCGCGTGCGCCAGTGCACGATCCACGCCAGATAGCCCAGGCACATCGGCAGCCCGCCAACCGTGAGCAGGGCCATCGCCGCCGTCACCGGCAGGTTGTACGCGCCGGGTGCCAGGTAGGGTTTCCAGGCAACCCCCAGCAGCGTGACCAGCAGGCCCAGCGGCAGTGCGATCCAGCGCAGCGACGCGTACAGCCGGGGGAAGCGCTCCGGCGTTGCCAGCGCGCCACTGCCGGCGAACCAGCTGCCGATCAGGAACATGCCCAGCACTTCCGGGCCGGTGATCAGCAGCGCACCCATTGAGGTACCGAACTCGCTCAGGCGCTGCACATTGGCCTGCGCCCAGCTGCCCTGCCCGTACACCTGCCGCTGCAGGTCGATGCTCCGTTGCGCCTCGGCAAGCATGCCCTGCACCTCCTCGGCTGAAGCCATTGACACCATCGCGCCCACCAGCAGCATCATCGCGACGCCGCCGAGGTAGACGGTCAGGCCCATCCACGGCAGCCAGCTGCGCGGCGCCTCGCGGCAGGCCAGCAGCGGCAGCGAGATCAGCGCATACATCACCAGGATGTCGCCGGACCAGACCAGCAGCGCATGGCACAGGCCGATCAGGAGCAGGCCGGCGCTGCGGCGCAGGTAGAACGGGGTGAAGTCGCGCCCGGCCACCTCGGCGCGTTGCGCCATCACCGCAAAGCCGGCGCCGAACAGCAGCGAGAACAGGGTGAAGAACTTGCCCTGCACGAACACGTAGACGAAAGCGTCGGCCCAGTAATCGATGCCCCGCCAATGCACGTCAATGCCGGTGAAGGCCAGATCCAGCGGGCCGCTGAAGGCCTCGATGTTCATCAGCAGGATGCCCAGCAACGCGGCACCACGCAGCACGTCCAGCACGGCGATGCGTTCGCCGGAAGCCACCGGCTGCAGGGAAGGAAAAGCGGCGTTCACGGGGCATCCGTCAGGCAGGTCCGCCATTATGCCGCCGGCCCACGCACCATGGATGCCAGCGCCGTGTTCCACATGCGCACCGGCCCGCCGAAGCGGGCCGTTGCTGCCATCACGATCGCGCTGCGATCAGTGCTGGTGACCGCCGTCGCCATGGACGTGGCCGTGGTCCAGCTCTTCCTTGCCGGCTTCGCGCACATCGACGATTTCGACGTCGAAGTGCAGGTCCTTGCCGGCCATCGGATGGTTCAGGTCAACGTCGACGACGCTCATGCCGACCTTCTGCACGGTCACCGCACGCGGGCCGAAGTTGGTCTGCAGCACGACCTGCTGGCCCGGAGCCAGCTTGGTGTTGCCGAAGTGCTTCTTCGGCACGCGCTGGGACAGGCCCTCACGACGCTCGCCGTAGGCATCGGCCGCCTTGACGTCGACGTTGAAGGTCGCGCCGGCTTCCTTGTCCATCATGGCGTTTTCCAGGCCCGGGATGATGTTGCCGTGGCCGATCAGGATCGCCAGCGGCTCGCCGCGGTCCTTGGACGATTCGATCGGCTCCTGGCCGACTTCGGAAACGGTGTAGTGGAAGCGGACAACGCGGTCTTTTTCGATCTTCATGCGCAACTCTGTCTGGATCTGCCGGAGGCAGGCGGGTTGGGGCGGGTTGTCGCCCGGCGGGGACGCCGCCATCATGACGGCCAATCCAAGGTGGCGCATTATCCGGAGATCATGCACATCACGCCAGTTTCGTCCGGCCTGCGCCGGCTCCTCGCCCCGGCCCTGCTGCTGGCCCTGCCCCTGTTGATGACCGCCTGTGGCGGTGGCAAGGCCACCCGCCCGGCGCCGCCCCCGCCGACGGCGAACTGGCCAAAGACCGTGCCGGACAACCCCGAGGCCGCCAACTCGGTGCTGATGCGCGCCATCAGCCTGGTCGGCACGCCCTACCGCTATGGCGGCAATACCCCGGATTCGGGCTTCGACTGCAGCGGCCTGGTCGCCTATGTCTATCGCGAAATGCTGGACCTGCGGCTGCCACGCACCTCGCGCGACCTGGCGGCGGTACAGGGCCCGAAGATCGACCCGCAGCGCCTGGCCACCGGCGACCTGGTGTTCTTCGGCAGCCGCGGCAGCGTCACCCATGTCGGCATCTATGTAGGTGAAGGGCGTTTCGTGCATGCACCGAGCACCGGCGGCACCGTGCGCCTGGACTCACTCAGCGGCCCCTACTGGAAGGACCACTACACCGGCGCGAAACGTGTCCTTCGCTAAAATGAACAGGCGATATGTTCAAAACTGCGACACACATCACACTGAAACTAACGGTTTTCTAACGGAATTTTTAACTTATTGCCGCTTTTACAGGGCATGATGCCCCATCGTTTTTTTCCTGTGACCGACGCGTGACGACTGACGACCTGAAAAGCGAAGGCCAGACTTCCGTATCTTCACGTAGTGCCCGCCCGCTGTTGCTTGGCCTGGCACTGTGCCTGACCAGCCTTCCGGCCTGGTCGCAGACCGCTCCGAACCGCTCCGATGTGACCCCGGCCCCGGTGGCCGAGAGCACCGCTCGACCGGCCGCCAAGGCCGAGGCGGCCGCTCCGCAGCGCAGCCGCGTCGATGCCGCCGCCAGTGCCACGCTGGCCGCCCTGCTGCCGCATCTGGCCGCCAATGACACCATTCCGCTGATGGACCGCTCGGCCGTGGTAGCCGGGGACCTCAGCCGCCTGCTCGCCAACTACGACACCAGCAGCGCCGCCAATGGCAGCGTTGTCGGCACCGCAGCCGACAATGGCAAGGTGCAGTCGCTGCTGCGCCGCGCGATGACCCTGCTGGGCACCCCGTACCGTTGGGGCGGCAGCAATCCGGACAGCGGTTTCGACTGCAGCGGCCTGGTCGGCTACGTGTTCCGTTCGGCCCTGGGCATCGAGCTGCCGCGCGTCTCGCGCGAGATGGCCCACGACGACAACGCCGAACTGATCAACGACCGCGCCGCGCTGGCGGCGGGTGATCTGGTGTTCTTCGGCCGCAAGGGCCGCGTCGACCACGTCGGCATCTATGTCGGTGACGGCCGCTTCCTGCACGCACCGAGCTCGGGCAAGGACGTCCGCGTGGACACGCTCCTCAGTGGCTACTGGGGCAACAAGTTCATGCAGGCCCGACGGGTCGATCTCTGATCTGTGACCGGTTGGCGCTGCCGCGCCGCCTGACACGAGAAAGCCGCTGCCCTGCAGCGGCTTTTTTGTTGGGCCCGCAATGACAGATGGGCGCCGGTCGGCCCCGGTGGGTGCCGACCTTGGTCGGCACTGCCCTCATCCACACACGGCGTGGATCCACCGACCTCTGGTGGGTGCCGACCGTTGGTCGGCACTGCCGCCATCCACGCATGGCGTGGATCTACCAGGTGCCCGCCTCGGCCGACACTGCGCAAGCCACCTCCCAGACAAAAGGCCTGCCGGTCAGGGCGGGCCGTCATCTCCACGCAACCTCAGCCGCGTGGCGGTGTGGGGTCCGGATCGTCCACGCCCACGTTGCTGGACGGGTTGTCATACACCGCCTGGTCGAGCAGCCCGGTTTCCTTGGCCACGATCACCGGCACCAGCATCTGGCCCGTCACATTGGTCATCGTACGCATCATGTCCAGGATGCGGTCGATGGCATACAGGTAGCCGATGGTCTCCAGCGGCAGGTTGGCCGCGCTCAGCACCACCGTGGCCATGATCACCGCGGTACCCGGCACGCCGGCCGTACCGAAGCTGCCCAGCACCGAAGCGATCAGCACCACCACGTACTGCTCCGGGGTCAGCGGCACACCGCTGTACTGCGCGATGAACACCGCGCACAGCGCCGGGTAGATCGCACCGCAGCCATCCATCTTGATGCTGGCGCCCAGCGGCACCGCGAACGAACCGTAGTCCTTGTTCACGCCCAGGTTGTGGGTGATCGAACGCAGCGCCACTGGCATCGCGGCGAAGCTGGACGAGCTGACGAAGGCGACCTGCATGCCCGGCGCCGCGCCACGGAAGAACTTCAGCGGGTTCAGGCCGTGCGCCAGCAGCAGTGCGCTGTAGACCACCACGATGTGCAAGGCGCAGGCCACGTACAGCGCCAGTACGAAATGGCCCAGCGGCAGCAGCTTTTCGAACCCGTAGCTGCCGACCAGGCCGGCGATCAGGCCGAAGGTCCCGATCGGGGTGACTTCCAGCACGAAGCGGGTCACCTGGATCATGATGTCGCTCATCTGGCCGACCAGCTTGCGCGCCTCGGTCACCTTCTCGCCCAGCTTGACGATGGCAAAGCCCACCAGGCCGGCGAAGAAGATCACCGGCAGGATCGAGCCGCGACCGGCAGCCAACACGGTTTCACCGGCCGCATTGACCTTGGTGCCGATGCCGGACAGCGCATAGAACACATTGGCTGGCACCACGTCCAACAGCACCTGCACCACGCTGGGCACTTCCCGCGGCACGTAGTTGCTGGCCATGGTCAGCTGCAGGCCTCCGGCGCCAGGCTGCAGCACGGTACCCACGCCCAGGCCGACGCACACCGCCAACGCAGCGGTGATCACGAACCACAGGAAGGTACGGCCACTGAGCGCGGCGACCGACTTCTGTCCGTGCAGCGACGAGATCGCGTTGATGACCGCGAAGAACACCAGCGGCACGGCGATCATCTTGATCAGGGTGACGTACAGTTCACCGAGCGGGCCGAACCACGTTTCCGCGGCCGGGCCGAACGCCCAGCCGGCCAGCGCGCCGAGCACGAAGCCGCCGACCACGCGCTGCCAGAATGGAATCCGCAGCCAGGCAGAGACCAGCTTCATAGGCAATCCAGAGGGGAAGGAAGGGATGCTGGCACGATAGCCCATGGCGGCCCGCAGAACGACCGCCCGGCCGGCAAATCAGTGTGTCATCGGCGTGCCTTGCAGGGGCGGGCATAATGAACGTCCCGTTACAGTTTGTGAGATCCCAGCGTCCATGCGCCGTTCCGTCTCCCTGTTGGCCGCCTGCGCCACCACCCTGCTGCTCGGCGCCTGCGCCAGCGCCAGTACCACCTCCGCCTCTGCCCCGGCCGGCCTGAAGGTCGCCGTCGATCCCGTCGCCCATCCGGCCGGCGAGACCCCGCAGTGGTGGTACCGCAGCGGCGCCGCCCAGGCCGCCGCCAACGGCGCGATGTCCGGCAAGGCCAAGAACGTCATCCTGTTCCTCGGCGACGGCATGAGCCTGACCACCGTGGCGGCCTCGCGCATCTACGAAGGCCAGCAGAAGGGCGGCTCGGGTGAAGAGAACCTGCTGTCGTGGGAGCGCTTCCCGGCCACGGCGTTCAGCAAGACCTACAACACCGATTCGCAGACCCCGGATTCGGCCGGCACCATGACCGCCATCACCACCGGCGTGAAGACCCACATGGGTGCGATCGGCGTCAGCGCCGGCAGCCGCACCGACTGCGCCGACAGCCTGTCCAAGGGCCTGCTGACCTGGCTGCAGCTGGCCGACAGCGCCGGCCTGGCCACCGGCGTGGTGTCCACCGCACGCCTGACCCATGCCACCCCGGCCGCCACCTACGCGCACTCGCCCGAGCGCAACTGGGAAAACGATACCGACCTGACTGAAGCGGCCAAGGCGGCC
Organism: Stenotrophomonas sp. 85239_Sma; assembly: GCF_056481725.1. NCBI lineage: Bacteria > Pseudomonadati > Pseudomonadota > Gammaproteobacteria > Lysobacterales > Lysobacteraceae > Stenotrophomonas > Stenotrophomonas sp. 85239_Sma. The sequence goes on from NZ_CM151163.1 coordinate 3,234,340, forward strand.
GGCTGCAAGGACATCGCCCAGCAGCTGCTGTCGACCTCGCGCTATGGCCGCGGCCCGCTGGTCGCCCTCGGCGGCGGCCGCGGTGAATTCACCACGGTGGAAGAGCGCGACCCGGAATACGACGACAAGGTCGGCCAGCGCCTGGACGGCCGCAGCCTGGTGCAGGAATGGCAGCAGGCGCATCCGCAGGGTGCCTACGTGTGGAACAGCACGCAGCTGGCGGCGGCCACCAACGCGCCGGCCATCCTCGGCCTGTTTGAACCGGACCACATGCGCTACGAGTACGAGCGCCCGCAGGATCCGGGTGGTGAGCCAAGCCTGGCCGAACTGACTGCCGCAGCCATCAGGAATCTGTCCAGGCACAAGGAAGGCTACGTGCTGATGATCGAAGGCGCGCGCATCGACCATGCCAACCACAGCGGCAACGCCTACCGTGCGCTGACCGAGACCGTGGCCCTGTCCGATGCGGTGCGCGTGGCCAACGAGCTGACCTCGGCCGACGACACCCTGATCATCGTCACCGCCGACCACTCGCACACGCTGAACTTCGTCGGCTACCCGGCACGCGGCAACCCGATCCTGGGCAAGGTCAAGGACAAGGGCGGCGAAGATGGCGCCGGCAAGCTGGACTACGCGCTGGACGGCAGCGGCCAGCCGTACACCACGCTGAGCTACGCCAATGGCCCGGGCCATACCGGCAGCAGCAACCAGCAGCCGGCCGGCCCGAAGCGCTACCCGCACAACCCGAGCAGCTTCGAACCGGCCAACGGCCGCCCGAACCTGCGCGAGGTCGACACCGAGCATCCGGACTACATGCAGGAAGCACTGGTGCCGATGAAGTCCGAGTCGCACGGCGGCGAAGACGTCGGCATCTGGGCGCGCGGCCCGGGCAGCAAGGCGATCCGCGGCACGCTGGAACAGAACGCGATCTACCACATGATCGTGCAGGCCACCCCCGCCCTGCGCGAGCGCCTGTGCCAGGCCGGCACCTGCGATGACAAGGGCGTGCCGGTGCAGCTGCCGGCACCGACAGCCTTCGAACGCAAGGCCGAGGCCAAGTGATCGCACGGCAGGCGCGCCCTGCCCCCGCCAGCGGCCGCCTTGCGTGGTCGCTGGCAGTGCTTGGCGTACTGGTCAGTACCCATGCAGCGGCCCAGGCACCGGCGTGCAAGCTGCTGACCGACGAACACGGACTGTGGCCGCTGCCCAACTGCGAGGTGATCGATCACCGGCCGAAGATCAGTGCCGACACGCTGAAGGACCTGAACTACGACGACCACGGCCTGGCCGTGGTGTATGCCGGGCAGGGCTTCCACTATGTCGACCGCAAGGGCCGCAGCCTGCCGGTACTGACCTGGGACAACGGTCCGGAAACACCGCAGGAAGGCCTGCTGCGCGCCCGCGTCGGCAACCGCGTCGGCTACTTCGACCTGAAGTTCCGCCAGGTGGTGCCCGGCACCTTCGATTTCGGCTGGCCGTTCCAGGATGGCGTGGCCGAGGTCTGCAACGGTTGCCGTCGCGGTACGCCGGATGCCGATGGCCACACGCCGATGGAAGGCGGAGAGCGGTTCCGGATCGACCGCTCGGGCCGTCGGGTGAAGTAGGTTTTTCGGCAGGGCTGCGCCCTGCACCTGCCGAAGCCAAATCAAGATCAAAAGCGGCTCTGGTTTTCTGTGAGTTGGGCGGGGCGGTGTCGGATTGCGGGGACGCCGTCAACCCATCCATGGGGGCTTGGCCGCGGCATCCATGCCGCGGACACCCCGCAATCCGACACCGCCCCACCTCCGACAGATCTCCGGTGACGGTTGGACCATCCACGCTTTGCGTGGATGAAATCTGTCAGATATCGAAATAAATCGGGGTCAGATCCGTTTTCCGCAGGAAAACGGATCTGACCCCCTCGGCAACCCCTTCGGCATGTCCAACAGACCGCAGGAAACTGTCGAAGGCGGGGTGGGTCCGGTTGCGGGGGCGTGAGCCGCATGGATGCGGCGACCGAGCTTACATGGACGTACTTGCAGCGCCCCCCGCAACCGGACCCACCCCGCCAACCCTCAGGAAACCAGCTGTTGCTGTTGCTTCGGCCGTTGCCGTTGCTTGCGCGTCTGCGGGTGCAGGGCGCAGCCCTGCCGAGCAACCCTATACTTGCCGCCGTGACTGCCTTCCCTTCCCTCGTTCCGCTGGATGCACCACTGCTGGTGGGCTACAGCGGCGGCGTCGACTCGACCGTGCTGCTGCACTGGCTGTGGCACTGCGCGCGTGCCTCCGGCACCACGCTGCGTGCGGTGCATGTGCACCACGGCCTGCACCCCGATGCGGACGACTGGGTGCTGCACTGCCAACAACAATGCGCAGCACTGGGTATTGAACTGGCCGTGCATCGCGTGCAGGTCGACCACACCCTGGGCCTGGGCCTCGAAGGCGCGGCACGGCAGGCGCGACGTGCCGCGTTTGCCGCCGAACTGCGCGACGGCGAAACACTGGCGCTGGCGCAGCACCTGGACGACCAGGCCGAGACCTTCCTGCTGCGTGCCTTGCGTGGTTCCGGCGTCGATGGCCTTGCCGCGATGTCCGCGGACAGCCACCTGGGCGAACACCGTTTGTGGCGACCGCTGCTGGCGGTGCCGCGCAGTGCGCTGCTCGACCATGCCCGGCAATACGCACTGCATTGGATAGAAGATCCCAGCAATGCCGACGACCACGCCGATCGCAACTTCCTGCGCCTGCAGGTGCTGCCGCTGCTGCGCCAGCGCTGGCCGCACGCCGCTGCGGCACTGGCGGGCAGCGCGATGCACTGCGGGCAGACCCGCGAGCTGCTGGAGGAGGAAGACGCCGAGCTGATCGCGCATCTGGAGGTCGCACCGCGGGTGCTGTCGCTGCAGCTGCTGCGCCAGGTATCACCGGGCCGTGCAGCACGCGTGCTGCGCGCCTGGGTGGCCGGCCACGGTGCGGAGCCGCTGCCGGCCACGGTGCTGCAGCAGGCACTGGACGAGCTGCTGCCGGCCGGCAACGATCGCCAGGCGCGGGTACGCTGGCACCATCATGCCATCCAGCAATGGCGCGATCATGCCTATCTCCTGCCCGCCCAGCTGCCGGCGCTTCCCCATGACTGGCAGGCCGAATGGGATGGACGCGCGCCATTGGCGTTGCCCGATGGCGGTCAACTGCGCCTGCAGGGCGCCCCGGCCTTCGAGCGCCGATTGCAGGTCCGTGCACGCGTGGGCGGGGAGCGCATCCTGCTGCCCGGTCGCCAGCATTCGCATGCGCTGAAGGACTGCCTGCAACGCGAACACCTTGCCCCCTGGCGACGCGCCCAACTGCCGCTGGTCTTCGATGGACCACAGCTGCTTGCCGCCGCCGACGTGGTCATTGCGGCTCCCCTGCAGGCCTGGTTGCAGGCCCATGACGCGCAGCTGCAGTGGCGTCCCGGCGGCTGGTGAATTGACCCCCGCCCGCGGCCCGTCCACACTTGCCACATGGCCAAGAAGTCCCCCGAAAACGCCTCCCCTGTCGCCCAGTTCGAGCAGTCGCTCGAATCGCTGGAGCAGTTGGTGGAGCAGATGGAAACCGGCGAGCTGAGCCTGGAAGCCTCGCTCAGTGCTTACGAACGTGGCGTCGGTCTGTACCGCCAGTGCCAGCAGGCGCTGGAGCAGGCCGAACTGCGCGTGCGCCTGCTCAGCGATCCGGCGCAGCCGGAAGCCTCCGAGCCTTTCGATCCGCCCAGCCATGACGGCTGAAGTTCAGTTCGCGCGCTGGCGCGACCGTATCGAAAGCCAGCTCGACGCCGCCCTGCCCTCGCCTGCCGAAGCACCGCAGCGCCTGCACCAGGCCATGCGCTATTCGGTGCTGGGCGGTGGCAAGCGCATGCGTCCGCTGCTGGTGTATGCCAGTGGCCACCTGTTCGGCGCACAGCCTGAAAACCTGGATGCGGCGGCGATGGCCGTCGAGCTCATCCACGCCTATTCGCTGGTGCATGACGACCTGCCGGCGATGGACGATGACGCCCTGCGACGCGGCAAGCCGACCACGCACATCGCCTTCGATGAAGCCACCGCGATCCTGGCCGGCGACGCCCTGCAGACCCGTGCCTTCGGCCTGCTGGCCGATGCGCCGCTGCCGGCCACGCTGCGCGTGGCCTGCCTGCAGACCCTGGCCCACGCGTCCGGCGCCTCCGGCATGTGCGGCGGCCAGGCGCTGGACATCGATGCCACCGGCCAGCAGCAGGCACTGGCGGCACTGACCCGCATGCATGCACTGAAGACCGGCGCGCTGATCCGTGCAGCGGTGCGCATGGGTGCGCTGTGTGGCCAGGCCCACGAGCCGCAGCTGGCCCAGCTCGACAGCTTTGCCGACGCGCTCGGCCTGGCCTTCCAGGTACGCGATGACATCCTCGATGTCGAGGCCAGTTCCGAACAGCTGGGCAAGACTGCCGGCAAGGATCAGGCACAGGACAAGAGCACGTTCCCCGCCCTGCTCGGCATGGACGGTGCGAAGGCCCAGCTTCACGAACTCGCAGCACGCATGCAGGCGATCCTGGCCGGATATGGCGAGGAAGCCGATCCGCTGCGCGCGCTGGCAACACTGGCGGTGGAGCGCGATCACTGATCGCTGTCGGGCTGTGCGCCCGCCGGGCGTGGCCCACATGGAAACGCCCGGCAATGCCGGGCGTTTCTTTTTGCGTCGTTGATCGTTGCCGCTTACTTGATCAGGCGCAGGGTGAACGGGTAGCGGTAGGCTTCGCCGTTGTTGGCCTTCACTGCGGCAATGATGCAGAACACCAGGTTGATGATGCCGACGATCGGGGCCAGGATGCCGCCGATGATCACGATCATCAGGATGATGCTGATGACCATGGCAATGGTCACGGTGATCTGGAAGTTCAGGGCTTCCTTGGCCTGGTCGGTCACGAAGGCCTTGCCAGCATCGTCCTTGTTGATCAGCCAGATGATCAACGCGCCGATGAAGCCGGTGAAGATGCCCAGCAGGTGCGCGGCCAGGGCCATGGTGCGCTGGTCGGCCGGCACGTCGGTGGTGGCCGGCGGCGGCGGGACGTTATCGAATTCGCTCACGACAAAACTCCTTTTCATTGGGTGGTCTTGACCCACCAGCACCAAGCTGGTCGCGTCAGGCGGGCATAGCTTACGCCATCAATGCCATCAATCATTACCGGCGATGGTCATCCGCCCCAGCAGGATCGAACCAGTCCGGATGTGCGAGCGCGGATCGACGTCGCTGCCAACCGCCTCGATACTGCTGAACATCTCACGCAGGTTGCCGGCGATGGTGATGCCGTCCACCGGGTACTGGATCTCGCCATTCTCGACACGGAAGCCGCCCGCGCCCCGCGAGTAATCGCCGGTGACCCCGTTCACGCCCTGCCCCATCAGCTCGGTCACCAGCAGGCCGTCGCCCATCTGCCGGGCGATCTCCTCCAGCGGGCCGGCATTGGCCGCCAGCTGCAGGTTGTGCACGCCACCGGCATTGGCGGTGGTCTGCAGGCCCAGCTTGCGCGCCGAATAACTGCCCAGCACGTAACGCTGCAGGACGCCGTCACGGACCAGCGCCGAAGCACGGGTGGCCACGCCGTCGCCGTCGAACGCGGCCGAACGCAGGCCGCGGCGCAGGTGCGGCAGTTCGTCGATCTGCATCCATTCCGGGAACAGGCGCTGGCCGACGCTGTCCAGCAGGAAGCTGGCCTGGCGGTACAAGGCGCCGCCGGACACCGCCGACAGCAGGTGGCCGACCAGGCTGCGCGCAACTTCCGGGGCGAACAGCACCGGCATGCTGCCGGTGGCCAGCGAACGCGGCTGCAGGCGGGCCACGGTGCGCTCGGCGGCACGACGGCCGACCAGGCCCACGTCTTCCAGATCCTCCCGGGCCAGCGCGCTGGTGTACCAGCCATCACGCTGCATGCCATCGCCCTGGCCGGCGATCAGCGCGCAGCCGATCGAATGGTGGGTGCCGCGCTCACGGCCGAAGAAGCCATGCGAGTTGGCATACACCGACAGGCTCTGCATGCTCGACACCGAGGCGCCGTCGGAATTGCGGATCTGCACGTCGGCCTCGCGGCCGGCGGCCTCGCAGGCCAGGGCCAGGTCCACCGCCTCATCGGCCTGAAGCGCCCACGGGTGCCAGGCATCCAGATCCGGGAAATCGGTGGCCATCAGCGCCGCCTCGGCCAGGCCGGCGGCCGGGTCATCCTCGGTATGCCGGGCGATCGCACAGGCCTGCTCGACCGTAGCGGCCAGGCTGGCCTCGTTCAGGTCGCCGGTGCTGGCACTGCCCTTGCGTTGGCCGAAATAGACGGTCACCGCAATGCCCCGGTCGCGGGTTGACTGCACGGTCTCCACTTCACCCAGGCGGACATTGACCTCCAGGCCACGGTCCTCGCTGCAGCTGACCTCGGCCTGGCTGGCGCCCAGCGCGCGGGCGCGGTCGAGCAGCTGCTGGGAGAGGTCGGCCAGCCGTTCCAGCCGGGCCGGGCTGTCGTCGCCGACGGCCACTTCAGGGGCGATCACGTTCAATGCTTTATCCTGTGCGGGTTGGGCCCGGCATCACGCCGGGCGACTTTTTTTGAGATCAGGTAGGGACGATGCGCGGACGCGACGAAGAAACCGGTGAATTCCACGACAAGAGCCGCAGCCAGAACCGGCGCGACGCACTCGACGTGCTGGCCCTGGGCGAGAAGCTGGTGTCGCTGACCCCGGCCCAGCTGGCGCGCCTGCCGATTCCGGAAGACCTGCTGCCGCACATCGCCGAGTGCAAGCGCATCACCGCCCATATCGCCCACAAGCGCCAGCTGGCGTTCCTGGCCAAGCACATGCGCCGCGAAGAGGACGCCACGCTGGATGCGATCCGCGATGCGCTGGACGCCAACAGCGAAACCGGCCGCCGCGAAGTGGCGATGATGCACCGCGTGGAAGACTGGCGCGAGCGCCTGCTGGCCGAGGGTGACAAGGCGCTGGCTGCACTGCTGGACGACTACCCGCAGGCCGACCGCCAGCAGCTGCGCACGCTGGTGCGCAATGCGCAGGCCGAGAAAGCGAAGAACAAGCCGCCGCGCGCCTATCGCGAGATCTACCAGGTGCTGCGCGGCCTGATGCTGCCGGCCGCGCTGGGCCTGAAGGCCAGCGCCGAAGACGCCGCCCCCGTCGAGGGCGACGAAGCCGACGAGGACTGAGTCCGCGCCGGCCAGGGCGGTGGCCGCGGCCATCGCCATGCTCAGGCCTGGGTACCGCCGACGGTGATGCCCTCGATCAACAGCGAGGGCTGGCCGACACCCACGGGCACACTCTGCCCGTCCTTGCCACAGATGCCCACGCCCTCGTCCAGGGCCAGGTCGTTGCCGACCATGCGCACCTTCTGCATGGTTTCCGGGCCGTTGCCGATCAGGGTCGCGCCCTTCACCGGCGTGGTGATGCGGCCATCCTCGATCAGGTAGGCCTCGGTGGCCGAGAACACGTACTTGCCGCTGGTGATATCGACCTGGCCGCCACCGAAATTGACGGCGTACAGGCCCTTCTTCACCGAACGGATCATTTCCTGCGGGTCGTGCTGGCCGGCGCGCATGTAGGTGTTGGTCATGCGCGGCATGGTCAGGTGCGCGAAGGATTCGCGGCGGCCGTTGCCGGTCGGCGCCACGCCCATCAGGCGGGCGTTGAGGCTGTCCTGCATGTAACCGACCAGGATGCCGTCCTCGATCAAGGTGGTGCACTGGCTGGGATGACCCTCGTCGTCGATGTTCAACGAACCGCGGCGACCGTCCAGCGTGCCGTCATCGACGATGGTCACGCCCGGGGCGGCAACGCGCTCGCCGATGCGGCCGGCGTAGACGCTGGTGCCCTTGCGGTTGAAGTCGCCTTCCAGGCCATGGCCGACCGCTTCGTGCAGCAGCACGCCGGGCCAGCCCGGACCAAGCACCACCGGCATCACCCCGGCCGGCGCCGGCACCGCGTCCAGGTTCACCAGCGCCTGGCGCAGCGCTTCGCGGGCGAACGCTTCGGGGCGGCCGTCGGCGAACAGCTGGTCGTAGCCATAACGGCCACCGCCACCGGCATAGCCGGACTCACGACGGCCGTTCTGCTCGACGATCACCTGCACGTTCAGGCGCACCAACGGGCGCACGTCAGCGCCCAGCACACCGTCGCTGCGGGCGATCAGTACCGTATCGACGCCGCCGGACAGGCTCACCATCACCTGCTTCACGCGCGGGTCGGCGGCGCGCAGGTAGCCATCCAGGCGCTTGAGCACCTCGACCTTGGCCTCGTTGCCGATGCCATCGATCGGATCCAGCGCCGGGTACAGCGCGCGCGCGTTGCCGCGCAGCAGCGACCGCCCGGACTGGGCGCCGCCCTCGCGCGAGATCGCGCGCGCCGACTGCGCCGCCACCCGCAGCGCATCGGCATGGATGTCATCGGAGTAGGCGAAGCCGGTCTTCTCGCCGGAAATCGCCCGCACGCCCACGCCCTGCTCGATGGAATGGGCGCCGTCCTTGACGATGCCGTCTTCCACGCTCCAGCTCTCGCGGCGGGCGTGCTGGAAATAAAGGTCGCCGAAGTCCACACCGGGGCCGAGCAGCTGGCCGAAGGTGCGCTCCAGGCCAGCGGTATCCAGGCCGCCGGGGCGCAGCAGGCGGTCTTGGGCAAGCGTCAGGGCGATATCAGTCATGGTTCTCGATCTGGGGATGCGGGGGCGCTCAGGCAAGCCCCGTGGACAGGAAAGCCGTGCTCAACGCGGGCGCGGCAGGCCGGTGACGGTCGGCGGAATGGCCGGTGCCGGTACGGGGGGCGGAGCCTTGTCGCGACTGCGCTCGATCACTTCCACCTTCGGTTCCTTCCATGGACCGGTCACCTTGTAGGTACGGGCGCCAATCTCGCCCAGCGGCTTGGACAATACCGCATTGGTGGCCGCGCCCAGCGCCGCCCCCACCGGGCCACCGGCCACCGCACCGACCACGGTCAACAGGTTGCCCGCGCGCGGGTTGACGTCGATGGTCTGGTCGAACTGCTGGTTGCGCAGGTCGGCCTCGCCACGGATGGTGATGTTGGCTGCCGGGCCTTCGATCAGCACCTTGTCGGTGCGCGCCATGCCCTGGCCGAACTGCATGCTGCCGTCGATCTGGTTGAACGCGAAGCCCTTGGAGAAGAAGTCGCGGAAGTCGAACATCAGGCGCCGCGGCAGCTGGGTCACGCTGAGCAGGCCCAGCACGCGGCCTGCGCCCGGCTCCAGTTCCAGCAGCTGGCCGTTGCGCGCGTGCAGGTCCAGGCGTCCCTGCAGGTTGCCCAGCTGGAAGTCCGACGGACCGCCACTCCACGTGGCCTGCAGCTGCGCCTGGCCGGAACCGCCACGCAGCTGGCCACCGTAATCGAGGTTCTGCATCAACCCGCCCAGATCCTCGCTGCGCACCTGTGCGGTCAGCTCGGTGCGGCCCCCCCCGGTAGGGCCCAACCAGCGACCGCTGATGTCGATCTCCTGGTCCGGCGCACGGAAGCGCAGCTCGTCCACGTTCAGGCCATTGGCCAGCGGGCGCGTACGCAGCACCGCCTGCCCCAGCACCACCTTGCCGAACTTCAGGTCGGCGATGTCCAGGGCGAATGGCGGCAGCTTGGCCGGGTCCATGTCGTTGGCGCCGGCCTGTACCCGTGCCGGTGCGGCCGGTGCACCCGGAACCGCCGGCAGTGACTGCCAGTGCACGCGGTCCAGCTGGCCACTGATGGTGCCGCCGTCTGCATTGGGGACGGTCAGGCGCCCGGCCAGCGACGGGCCGTCCAGGCGCACATCCAGTGCCTGCGCTCCCGGGCGCAGCTGCAACCGGGTCTGCTCGAACACGCCACCGATCAGCTTCAACTGGCCGACCTGCACGTCCACCGCACGCAGTGGCATGGTGTCGTCATCACTGCCACCACGCGCAAGGCTGATCCATTCCAGGGCGTCCAGGGTCGGGCTGCGGCCATTGACGGTCAATCCGCTCGGCGGCGGCTCGCGATCGACATGGTCGCTGCCCAGCGTCACCTGCACCCCGGCCTGGTTGTTGTGGCTGCGTGCGGCCAGGGCCAGGCGCTGGCCGAAGGCCACATCGATGCGCCCGGCGCCCATTGGCAGCTGCGCGGCCACGGTGGTCGGCAATGGCTCGGCAGCCGGTTTGTCCAGCGGCGCCGGCAGGTCCAGCCGGGTGCCGACCAGGTCCGAACTCAAACGCAGCTCGCTGGGCGGCGCAGGTGCCCCGGGCGCCACCTTGGGCAGGTTGACCGCGATGGTCCATGCCGAAGTGCCGGAGATGTAAGGCTTGAGCCAGGCCATTTCCGGTGCGCGGTCGATCAGCACGCCGGCATCAAGATGGGCCGTCAGCTGCGACTCGAAGGCCCGCGTGCTGTCGTGCACGTAGCCGCCGGCGCGCAGGCTCAGCCGACCGTCCTGGCCAAGGTGGCGCACCGACAGTGCCTCGGCATCGAAACCGCCATTGCTGTAGCGCGCCTGCCCGTGCATGTTGTCGAAGGCGAGCTGGAAGCGCTTGTCGACCAGTTTCACGCCGGCCAGATCGACCGACCCCTGCAGGTGGCCGCCACCTTCATCGTGGTGCAGTGGCTGCAGCAGGTCGAAGGTCACATGCGCCGGGCCAGCGGCGGTGAGGTTGTCCAGGGTGTCGCCATAATCCTTGTGCAGCGGGCTCTGCCGCAGCATTGCCAGCAGTTTGCCGGCCTCGCTCTGCGCGTCGGCGCGCACGTACAGCGGCTGCTGCCCGAAGTCCTTGATGCCTGCCTCGAATTTCTGCACCGCCACGCCCGCCAGGTCGCCGCGCCCGTGCATGTCGAAGCCGGGGCCGATGAAGGCGATATCGGCATCGACCTGGCTCATCAGCGGCCAGTCGTGCTGGAAGCGGATGTCGCCGTTGGTGATGTGGCCGGTGGCCTCGAAGCGGCCATCGTTGTTGTCGAACGGCCAGTCGTCCAGGTCACCGCTGACCAGGCCGATACCGTTGCGCACCTGGCCGCCGGCCAGCGCCATGTCCAACCAGTCGGTGGCGCCCTTGCTCATCTTGGAGTGGATCCAGAAGCGCTTGGCCGCGGTCATCGGCACATCGTCCAGCTTGGCCGCCAGCTGCAGCCACGGCCGGGTGCCGTCGCCCTGGAACCAGACACCACCGCGCACATCGGCCGCATAGTCGGTGCCTTCCACGCGCATCGCCGCCGTGCCGATGCGCCAGCCACCGCCTTCATCGCGCCAGCCCACCACCTGGCCCGCCAGATGCAGATCGTGGCGCACGCCGAAGCCGGTCGGCCAATCGAACTGCAGCTGTCGTTGCGGCGGCAGCTGCAGGCTGAAGCCATCCGCGTCGCCTTCGAAGCGCCCGCCCAGGCCGCGCAGACCGGGCGAATTGCCCACGCTGGCGAAGCCCAGCGACTGCAGCTCGCCCTGTGCCCACAAGGGGCCATCGCGTTCGCCGGCCAGCGTCAGGTCGCGAACGTCCAGCTGCGGCCTGGACAGGAAAAGCCAGCGGCGCAGGCCCGGTTCAAGGCGATCGCTCAGCGCCAGTGCGCGCAGCGCAATACCGGCCTGCACCGCACCGGCGTTCACCCGCAGCTGCTGGCCGACCTGCAGCTGCAGGCCATCGAGCTGCTGTTCGCCTTCTTCGGTCTTCAGGCGCAGGCGCGGTACCTGCAACGCCCAGCCATCGGCCTGGCGCTGCCAGCGCAGGCGGGCCTGCAGCCGTTGCAGCTGCAGCTGCGGTGCCGCCATGCCGGGCATCGGCGCGCCGTCAATGCGCACCTCGCGCAGGTCCGAATCGGTGGTCAGCGCCACCGGTGCGAAGTCTCGCAGGGTCAACCACAGGTTCAGCTCGCCCTTGCCCTCGCGAAGGCGCGCACCACCGGCCGCCAGCAAGGGCGACCAGGCATGGAAATCGACCGGGTCGGCGCCCAGCCAGGCCTGGCCGTTGCCGCGCACACGGTCCACGTCCAGTACCGCAGTCAGCGGCAGCGCTTCGGCGTGCGCCCAGGCGCGCACGCCCACACGCAGGCGATCGCCATTGACCCGCATGCGCAGGTCGATGCGCGGCAGGGTGGTGTCGATGCCCAGCGCCGGCGCGTGCACGCCCAGGCGGCCTCCGATCACCTGCAGCTCGCCCAGCCGGCGCATCGCATCCAGGGGATCACCGCCGTTGCCGGGCTGCGGCAACCCGCGTACCGACCAGCGTCCATCCTCGTCCTGCTGCAGGTCCAGCACCAGGCCACGCAGGCGCAGCTCGGTCAGCGAGCGCCCCGGCAACAGCCCGCTGTACATCGACACCAGCACCTCGGCCTCACCGATCGCCAGGCCCTGCCCGGCGCCGATGCGCAGGCCCTTCAGCTGCAGCAGCGGGCCGCGGCGGGTCCAGGCAGTCTGCAGCCGGTCGAAACGCACCGGCTGGCCGGCACGCTCACTCAACCAGGCGGCAATCCTGTCGGGATGACGCTCGGCCAGCGGCAGCAGCTGGCTGAGCGTGCCCACCAGCAGTGCAAGCCCGACCAGGCCCACCGCACAGGCGGCGATGAAATGACGGCGGATCCTTCGCAGTCGCAGGCGCGGCGGCGCACTCATCGGCCACCGCCGGCCTGCAGCCGGCGAGGATCAGAGCAGAACGACATCGAATTGCTCCTGCAGGTACTGCTCGTCCGCCTGGAAACGGATGCTCTTGCCGAGGAACTCTTCCAGCTCGGCCACCGCCGAGGATTCCTCATCGGTGATGCGTGCGACCACCTTGGTCGAAGCGATCACCAGCAGGCGCGCGGCATCGAACTGGCGCACGGCACGGGTGATCTCACGGAAGATCTCGTAGGTCACCGTCTCGGTGGTCTTGATGCTGCCGCGGCCGCTGCACTGCGGGCAGGTCTCCGACAGCTGGCGCTCCAGGCTTTCCACAGTGCGCTTGCGGGTCATCTCCACCAGGCCCAGCGGCGAGAAATCATAGACCGTGGTCTTGGCATGGTCGCGGGCCAGTGCCTTTTCCAGCGTGCGCAGCACCTGGCGGCGGTGCTCTGCATCATCCATGTCGATGAAGTCGATGATGATGATGCCGCCCAGGTTGCGCAGCCGCAGCTGCCGCGCCACCGCCTGCGCCGCTTCCAGGTTGGTGCGGAACACCGTTTCTTCCAGATTGCGCTGGCCGAGGAACGAACCGGTATTGACGTCGATCGTGGTCATCGCTTCGGTCTGGTCGATCACCAGATAGCCACCGGACTTGAGTGGTACCTGCTTGTCCAGCGCGCGGCCGATCTCGTCCTCCACGCCGAACATGTCGAAGATCGGGCGGTCACCGGAATACAGCTCCAGCTTCTCGGCCAGCACCGGCATGTACTTGGCGACGAAGGCCTGCAGCTGGCCGAAGGTCTCCTTCGAGTCCACCTTCACCTTGTCCACGTCCTTGCGGATCAGGTCGCGCACCGACCGCAGCGGCAGGCTCAGGTCTTCATAGATGATGCTGCACGACGGCGCTTCGCGGCCGCGGCGTTCGACCACGTTCCACACGCGCGACAGGTAGGCGATGTCCTCGGCAATGGCCTCGGCCGGCTGGCCTTCGGCGTTGGTGCGCACGATGTAACCGTAGCCACCGTGCTGTGCCGACAATTCGGTCACCAGCGCCTTAAGGCGGGCGCGCTCGGTTTCGTCTTCGATGCGGGCCGACACGCCCACCACCTTGGACTGCGGCAGCAGCACCATGTAACGCGAGGGAATACTGATCTGCGTGGTCAGGCGTGCGCCCTTGGTGCCGATCGGGTCCTTGACCACCTGCACCACGATGTCCTGGCCATCGCGCAGCAGCTCGACGATCGGCACGCTGGCCGGCGGCGGCAGGGTGGTGTTCTCGGTGTCGGCGCTGGCCACCGGCGCCGGGCGCACTACGTCGTTGGCATGCAGGAACGCCGCCCGCTCCAGGCCGACTTCGACGAAGGCGGCCTGCATGCCGGGCATGACCCGCTGCACCTTGCCCTTGTAGATGTTGCCAACCACGCCACGGCGCCAACCGCGCTCGATGTGCAGTTCCTGCAGCATGCCATTTTCGATCACCGCGACCCGGGTCTCGCGCGGGGTCACGTTGACCAGGATTTCCTCAGACATCGGCAGCCTCCCTGGCGGCATCGGCAGTGGGGGCCGGCACGCCACAGCGCGCCAGCAGACGATCGGTGTGCAGCAGCGGCAACCCCATTACACCGGAGTAGCTGCCGGAAAGGTGTTCGATCCAGCGTTCGGCCCCACCCTGGATGGCGTAGGCACCGGCCTTGTCCAGCGGCTCGCCGGTGGCGACATAGGCGGCGATGTCGGCGGCGTCGATCGGGGCGAAGGTCACCTCGGATATGACCAGCTCGCTGTCCAGGCCGGCCGCGTCGACCACCACGACCGCAGTCATCACCTGGTGGGTGCGCCCGGCCAGTCTGGCCAGCATCGCCCGCGCATCGGCGGCATCGGCCGGCTTGCCGAAGACCTCGCCATCGAGCACCACCTCGGTGTCCGAACCGAGCACGCGCGCCTGCGGGTCACCAGCCAGTACCTCGGCCAGGCCGGCGCGCGCCTTGTCGGCGGCGACCCGGCACACGTACTGCTCGGCACTTTCAGCCGCCGCGCGCTGCTCGACGACCTCCAGGTCCAGGGCCTGGAAGGGGCGCCCGAGTCGGGACAGAAGCTGGTTGCGTCGGGGGGAGCGGGAAGCAAGATAGAGCATCGGCACAGCATAACCTGAGGCCGCCACCTGAATCGCCGGCAACCCGTTCCGGAACGCGTACAACCCCGAACAGGCTCACAGCGCGTTCATCGCTACGACACCACCCTCACTGCCACAACAAGGAGATCCCATGCGCCTGACCGCCACCCCGTTGCTGCTTGCCCTGTCCCTTGCCCTTGGAACCTCGATGACCGCCCATGCCGCTCCGTCGTCGCCGTCGATCGCCGCCGCGGCCGAAGGCACCCTGTTGAACATCTCGGCCAACGCCGAGGCAACCCGCGTGCCGGATGTCGCCACCCTCTCGGCCGGCGTGGTCACCCAGGCCGCCGACGGCAACAGCGCCATGCGCCAGAACGCCCAGCAGATGGACAAGGTGCTGGCCGCAATCAAGGCCGCCGGCATTGCCGAGCGTGACGTGCAGACCAGCGGCATCAGTCTCAATCCGCAGTACCGCTATGCCGACAACGAAGCGCCGAAGATCACCGGCTACCAGGCCAACAATACGGTCAGCCTGAAGGTGCGCGACATCGCCAAGCTCGGCAAGGTGCTGGATGCACTGGCCGCTCAGGGTGCCAACCAGATCAACGGCCCCAGCTTCGAGATCGACCAGCCCGAACCGGTCTATGACGAAGCCCGCCTGGCCGCCTTGAAGAAGGCCCAGGCCCGCGCCCAGACCTATGCCAAGTCGTTGGGCCTGCAGGTGCGCCGCATCGTCAGCATCTCCGAGAACAGCAACGGCGGCTTCCGCCCGATGCCGGTGATGCGCACCATGGCAGCCGGTGCGGCGATGGACAAGGCCACCACCGTCGCGCCGGGCGAATCGACGGTCTCGGTCAACCTGGACGTGGTGTTCGAACTGGGCCGCTGATCGCGTCCGCCGCGCTCGACCCGGGCGGGCCCCGCAGGGGGCCCGCCTTTTTCATGCGCGCCGCCGGCACTGGCTGAAGGCCAGCCCAACGATCTTGCCCCTGCCTCTAGGCAGTGGCCGCCATGCCGCGCTACTGATGGACTGCCAGCCGCGTGCGGCAACCCCGCCACGGGCCCTGGTGCGTTGAGGACTTCGTCACTGGCATGGAGGTGGATCATGGTTCGTACGTACCCCGTTGCATCCCCGCATTTCGACCCTGCCCGCGTTGCCGCCTGGAGCGCGGCGATCGCCCTGCATCTGCTGGCCTTCCTGTTGCTGCTCATCCCTGCGACCTACCAGGCGGTGCAGGTCCCGCGTGACAAGACCACGGTCAGGCTGATCGAGAAGATCCCGCCGACACCGCCCCCGCCGGTGCTGCAGGAACCGAAGGAAGTGGCCCGGATCGTGCCGAAACCGCAGGCCCAGCCGGTCACGCCGCCGCTGCCGGCCCCCACCGCGACCGTGGAGGAAACCCAGGGCATCGCACTGCCGGCGGCCGAACCGGCCCCGCCGCAACTCGCCCCGAGCATCGACACGTCCACCCCGTTGGCCGGCGCCCAGTTGCAATACCGCAACGCCCCGCCGCCGAGCTACCCGATCCAGTCCCTGCGCAACCACGAACAGGGCACGGTGCTGTTGCGGGTGGAAGTGGACACCCAGGGTCAGCCGGTAGCCGTCAGCGTCGAGCGCAGCAGCGGCTCACGCAACCTGGACCAGGCCGCTCGCCAGCAGGTGCTCAGGCACTGGCGCTTCGAGCCTGCCCAGCGTGACGGCGTGGCGGTTCCGGCCATCGGCATGGTGCCGGTGCAGTTCTCGCTGCCGGATTGAGCGAGCTTCCGGCCCGGCCTCGCGCCGGGCCGGCCGCCTGCCTTCAGCCGCCGAGACCGCGGACAGGCGCGGGCCAAGCGTTACCGATTAAGCAAAAATTCACGACTTCGTCACCTGCTGGAAACCTAGATTGGCATGTCCCGGTATCGATCCGGCGACAGCCCTCAACGCTACGGTTTTCCAGTTAGGAGAGAAGCTGTGAAACACCCGATCCAACGGCCCGCCAGCCGCCGCAGCACCCTGGCATCGTCCATCACCCACATCCTCACCGGCGGCGCCCTGCTGCTGGCCGGCGCCGTCGCTTCCTCCTCCGCCTTCGCGCAGGAACAAGCCACCAACCTCGACCGCATCACGGTCACCGGCTCCAACATCCCCCGCACCAACACCGAGACGCCCTCCCCGGTACAGGTGGTGAGCCGCCAGGAAATCGACCGCAGTGGCAAGACCACGCTGGCCGAGTACCTGCAGACCATCACCGCCGATGGCGCCGGCTCGATTCCCAAGACCTTCGGCAACGGTTTCGCCGGCGGTGGCGCCGGCATCTCGCTGCGCGGCCTGGGCGCGGGCTCGACGCTGGTGCTGTTGAACGGCCGCCGCATGGCGACCTATGGCCTGGCCGACGACGGCCAGAAGGTGTTCACCGACCTCAGCACCATCCCGCTCGATGCCGTCGAGCGCGTGGAAGTGCTCAAGGATGGCGCCTCGGCGATCTATGGCTCCGACGCCATCGCGGGTGTGGTCAACATCATCCTGCGCAACGACTTCCAGGGTGCGATCCTGCGCGCGTCCTACGGCCTGTCCGGTGACAGCGACGGCGATACCAAGAAGGCCACCCTGACCGCCGGTACCGGCGACCTGTCCAAGGATGGCTGGAACGCGTTCTTCAGCCTGGACGTCGGCAAGTCCGATGCGATCAAGATCAGCGACCGCAGGAACCGCAAGTGGATCGGTACCGGCGATACGCGCCCGTGGGGCTATGACGCCACCGATGCGCAGTTCCTCGGCGGCCCCTACCTCAGCGGCCGCACCAACGGCGGCGTCGGCCCGAACGGCTCGGTGTTCAACAATGACTCGCCGTCGCCGCACCTGGTCGCCCTGCCGGGCTGCGCCAACCTGAGCACCATTCCGGGCCAGACCGAAGCCTCTTCGGCGGCCCAGGGCTGCCTGTGGGATCCTGCGCAGCAGTATCGCGACCTGACCCCGGAAGAGAAGTACATCAACGTGTTCGGCCGCGCCACGTTCGCCTTCGGCGAAGGTGGCGAGATCTACACCGAGATCGGCTACTCGAAGAAGGAAACCATCTTCAGCAATACCCCTTCCAGCGTGTCCGGTGGCTGGGGCTTCCCCGGCGGCCCGAAGAACGCCAGCAGCGGTGACGGCGCGACGATGCTCTATGCCGGGCATCCGGACAACCCGCTGCCGTATGCGGCGCGCCTGCGCTACAGCGCGTGGGATGTCGGCCCGCGGGTGACCAACAACACCAACGAGTTCAACCGTTTCCTGGTCGGCGCCAAGGGCAACTGGGGCGACTGGAGCTACGACACCGCCTACCTGCATTCGGGCACCGACCTGGTCAACAAGCGCACCGGCTTCCTGCGTTACAGCTCGGTGCTGTGCGCGCTGGGCAACCCGAACTGCGCAGGTGGTACGTGGCGCATCGGTGACAACGCCAACCTGAACTCGCAGGCGCTGTACGACTACATCTCGCCGACGATCAGTGCGCGCGCCAAGTCCAGCCTGGACATGTTCGACTTCACCGTGTCACGCAGCCTGGCCGACCTCAAGGGTGGCCCGCTGGGCCTGGCCATCGGTACCGAGTGGCGCAAGACCAGCAACAGCCTGACCCCGCAGACCTACACCGACCAGGGTGACATCATCGGCCTGGGCTACTCGGCCTACGACGGCACGCAGAACGTGTACGCCGGCTACGTCGAACTGTCGGCGCCGGTGCTGGAACAGCTGGAACTGTCCGGCGCGGTGCGTTATGACAAGTACGAAAGCGGTGAAGGCAAGGCCACGCCGAAGCTGGGTGTGAAGTGGACCCCGGCCGACTGGATCGCGCTGCGCGCCAGCTACGCCGAGGGCTTCCGTGCGCCGAATCCGGCCGAGAACGGTGACGGTGGCCTGGCCGCCTTCTCCAACGCCCGCGATCCGGTGCGTTGCGCCATCGATGCCGACGAGTGCACGCCGCGCTCGATTGCGATCATCACCCGCCCGAACAAGGACCTGAAGCCGGAAGAGTCCAAGAGCTACTCGGTGGGCCTGGTGCTGCAGCCGACCTCGACCACCTCGATGACCGTCGATGCCTGGCAGATCAAGCGCACCAACGAGATCGTACAGGGCAACACCGCGGCAGCCATCCTGGCCGGCAACGTGCTGCGTGATTCCAACAACATCGGTGGCGTGCCCAACTCCGGCAGCATCCTGGCCGTCAACACCGGCTACGTGAATGCCAGCTCGTCGCGCGTTCGCGGTATCGATACCGATATCCGCCAGACCTTCGATATCGGCCCGGGCCAGCTGGAGCTGGACCTGCAGTGGAGCCACATCCTGAAGTTCGAGCGTACCGAAGACGGTGAGACCGTCGACTATGCCGGCACGCACGGCAACTGCGACGTGACCAACTGCATCGGCACGCCGAAGGACAAGATCAACTTCGGCACCACCTGGAAGCAGGGTGCGTGGAGCGTGAGCGGTGTTGCCAACTACATCAGCAAGATGGACAACACCGACAAGCGTGGTGGCGACTACCAGGCGTTCTACGAGGATGGCACGCCGGTGACGAAGATCTCTTCGTTCACCACCTTCGATCTGTCCGGCCGCTGGAACATCACCGACGCCTTCGAGCTCAATGCCTCGGTGGCCAACGTGTTCGACCGCATCGCACCGCTCGATCCGACCACCTACGGCGGCGTGAACTACAACCCGATGCACTTCTCCGGTGCACTGGGCCGTTATTTCACCGTGGGTGCCAAGTACACCTTCAAGTAATCCTGCAGCAGCGTCACTTGCAAAGGCCCGGGCCAACACCCGGGCCTCTGCATTTTCAATGCCACCCGGCATTGTCGAGCCAGCGTCAGCCGAACAACCATAGCCAGCACATCCAGCAGATCAGCAGCACCGCAGCGGTGGTGAGGCCCCAGAAGCAACGCTGGTACAGACGCCGTTCGGCCACCTCCGAATTGAGATCATCACGAGCGGACTGCAGCACCTTCTGCAACGTCAACTTCTCCTTTCTCAGATCAGCAGCGACTTTCTGCATGCCGGCAAGCAGCTCCTCGCTCTGCTTCAACTGGGCAGATAACCTGCCATGGCTCTCTTCCAGTGCAAGACTGCGTGCGCTCGCCCCTGCCACCTCGGACTGCAGCAAGGCTTCCCGCCCGCTCGCCGCCTGCAGGTCCTTTTGCTGGCTGCGCACCAGCGCCTCCAGATAATCGTTGCTGCTGGGATTGCTGAGGACCATCGCCTGCAGGAATCCACGCTCGCTTTCCAGCAAGCGCTTGATTCTTTCGAGGTATCGAGCTTCCTCCGCATCACTGGTTTCGTCCTCGGGAATGGTATAGCCGTAGATCGGCACCCTGCCGATATCCACTTCGATCACTGCAATGCCCAGTTGCCGGAGGCCATCCTGTTTTGCAGCATCCACAGCATGTGAGCGCCTGACCTCAAGCAGGAACTTCCCGTCCCACTTGGAACCCAGATCATCCTCGCTGGTGAACTCGACATACAAATCTGCCCGATAATCGCCCCTTCCCGGCACCTGCCACTCCTGCTCCACCCGGGAGATCGAGATTCTCGATTCACGCCAGCGACGAGGCCCTTTTCTGGTAGGAAGCGAAAGGGACAGCTGCACATGATCCAGCCGACTGAAAGCCTCCTTGAACAACAGATGCTGCAGCGATTCGCCTCCCGCTGCCGCTCCGCCCTTCGCACCGTCGATATATGCGAAGTACCACGACCGCCCCTTCATCACGTGCTTCACTGGGCGCCGCTGGCCTGCACGGTGCGTTGAGAAATAGCGATCTCCCGTGGGTTCTCCCGCATAGTCCCTGTTGCGACGGTGGCCCACAGCCTGCGCCGTAACGTACTCGGTTCCATCGGGAGTGAGAAAGGCCCGCGATTTGGTCATGGGGTGCGCGCTCATGGAGGGAAGCCGACTATGCCAACCTTCCATCGCACCCGATGAGATGGATAAGATCGATGACCCGAATGCAACTGCTGCACTGCCCGGCCAAAAGGCCGATGGGATGACCGCAAGGGAACCAAAGCATGCCCTCGTCCAACCACCGTCTCGGCCTGCCCGCGTTGACTGCACTGGTAGTCGGCTCGATGGTCGGCGCCGGCATCTTTTCACTGCCGCAGAACGTTGCGCGCAGCGCCGGCCCGGCCGCTGCATTGATGGGTTGGGCCCTGAGTGGCGCCGGCATGCTGATGCTGGCCTTCGTGTTCCAGGCCCTGGCCAACCGCCGGCCGGACCTGGACACCGGCATCTACGCATACGCGCGGGAAGGCTTCGGCAACTACATCGGCTTTTCCGCGGCATGGGGTTACTGGGTTGCCTCGGTGCTCGGCAACGCCAGCTTCTTCGTGCTGATCTTCAGTGGCCCCGGCCACTTCATGCCCATCTTCGGGGAAGGCAATACCCCGGCCGCCGTGGCCGCATCGTCATTGCTGTTGTGGACCGTGCACCTGTTGGTGCTGCGTGGCCTGCGCACTGCCGCCATCGTCAACGGCCTGGTGACCGTGGCCAAGCTGCTGCCGATCGCACTGTTCCTGATCCTGGCCGCCGGCGCGTTCCGCATGGACGTGTTCCGCGCCGGTTTCCTCGGCACGCCTGCGCTCGGCGACCTTGGCCAGCAGCTGCGCGGCATGATGCTGGTAACCGTGTGGGTGTTCATCGGCATCGAGGGCGCCAGCATCTATTCGCGGCGCGCCGCACGCCGCGCCGACGTGGGTCGCGCCACGGTGATCGGCTTCCTCGGTGTGTGGCTGCTGCTGGTGCTGGTCAGCCTGTTGTCGATGGGCATGCTGTCGCAGGCGGAACTGGCCGGACTGCCCAATCCGTCGATGGCCTATGTGCTGCGCGCCGTTGTCGGCGAATGGGGCGCGACGGTGATCATCATCGGCTCGATCATCTCCGTTCTCGGTGCGCTGCTGGCCTGGGTGCTGCTGTGCGCCGAAGTGCTGTATGCCGCCGCAGGTGACGGCACCATGCCGGCCTTCCTCGGCCGCGAGAATGCGCGCGGCGTGCCGGCCAATGCACTCTGGTTGAGCAACTGCCTGATCCAGCTGTTCCTGCTGCTGGTGCTGGTCAATGCAGGCAGCTACACCGGGCTGGTGCTGCTGGCCGCATCGATGAGCCTGGTGCCCTATTTCCTGTCCACCGCGTTCGGCGTGCAGTTGGCCTGGCGCGGGCAGGCCTACGTTGGCGAACCGCGCGTACGCTGGCGTGATTTCGGGGTGGCACTGCTGGCCAGTGCGTATGCGCTGTGGCTGGTGTATGCCGGCGGGCTGGACAATCTGTTGTTGTCGGTGCTGCTGTACGTGCCCGGTGTAGTGCTGTTCGCACTGACCCGGCACCAACGCGGCGAGCGGGTGTTCACCCGCTGGGAGTGGGTACTGTTCAGCGCGATCCTGGCGGTGGCGATCGCCACGCTGGTGGCGTTCTGGCGAGGAACACTGACACTGTAGCCAAGCCATGCTCGGCTGCTGCGGATGAACCAGCCGAACATGGGCTCGGCTCTACAACAAGGCAAAAAAAAACCTGCATCTCGCGATGCAGGTTTCTCAAGGTGGCGCCCGAAGTTGGACTCGAACCAACGACCCCCTGATTAACAGTCAAGTGCTCTAACCGGCTGAGCTATTCGGGCAGACGACCAGTATAACCACTCTTCACGCGCGATGGTAGGGGTGATTGGCAATCATTGCGGCGGCCCGATACAACTGCTCGGCTACCACCAGGCGCACCAGCATGTGCGGCAGCGTCAGCGGTCCGATCGACCACGTCTCATCGGCCAGTGCGGACACGTCCGGCGAATGCCCTTCCGGGCCACCGATCAGGAACGCCAGGTCGCGGCCCTGCCCGCGCCAATGCTCCAGGCGCTGTGCAAGCTGTTCCGAACTCAGCTGTCGCCCCGGCACATCCAGTGCCACCACATAGGCGTTCTTCGGCAGCGCAGCGATGACCCGCTTGCCTTCATCTTCAGTGGCGCGGCGCGGATCACGCCCCTTGCCGCGCAGGCCGGGCTCGATTTCCACCAGCTCGAACGGCAGCCAGTGCGACAGCCGCTTCTGGTATTCGGCGAAGCCCTGCGCGACCCAGCTGGGCGCACGTTCACCGGTGGCGATCAGGCGAGCTTTCATCAGCGGTTCTCCAAAACGCCGACGGCGCCATCGGCGCCGTCGAAGGGATGCATCAACGTGCGGCTCAGGCCACTTCGTCGTCGCTGGACGGCGGCTGGTCGCCGACGGTCCACAGGCGCTCCAGGGCGTAGAACTCACGCACGCGCGGCAGCATCACGTGGACGATCACGTCGCCCAGATCGACCAGCACCCACTCGGCTTCGCGCTCGCCTTCAACACCCAGCGGCATCACGTCGATGTTCTTGGCGAAGCGCACGACTTCATCGGCGATCGACTTGACGTGGCGGGTCGAGGTGCCCGAAACGACGATCATGTAGTCGGCAACGCTGGACCGGCCGCGTACGTCGATCTCGACCAGGTCCTTGGCCTTCAGGTCTTCGGTGGCTTGGCGGACGCTGGCCAGCAGTTCCGGCACGGACGGCGGCGGGCTGGGCAGATCGACCTTGATGGTCTGGGGCTGGGTCTGGTTGCTCAAAGTGGATCGACTCGATAAACGTGGGGGCGATTATACGGGGATGGCGCGGCCGCGCCATTCACGCTGTGGCCGGGCGGTACAGCCCGTGTGCAGCGACATAGTCGGCCACGGCCGGTGGCAGCAGGGCGCGCCAGGGGCCACCGGCGGCGATCTGCGAGCGCACGGCGCTTGCCGACTCCTCACGCAGCGGGTGGTGCAGGCGCAGGATGCGCCCGGCCGGGCTGGCGAACAGGGCCTGTTCGTTGTCGGCCCAGCGCCCTTGCAGGGCACGCCCCAGCTCGCCATTGATCGACGCCTGCAACGGGCTGCCCGGCCGTTCGGCCACCACGAAGTGGGCCAGCCCGAACAGGGCCTCCCATTCGTGCCAGCCGGACAGGCCCAGCAGGCTGTCGGCGCCAACCAGCCAGGCCAGCGGCCGGCTCGGGCCCAGCTCGCCACGCAGCTCGCGCAGGGTATCGACGGTGTAGGAAGGACGACCGGGAAAGCGTGCGGCACGGTCCAGCTCACGGCGGTCCAGCAGCAGGCCCGGCTCGTCGCCGATGGCCAGCGACAACATGCTGCAGCGCTGCTCAGCGGTGGCGCCGGGCACCTCACGGTGCGGCGGATCGGCCGCCGGCAGCATGCGCACAGCGACCTGCAGTTCGTCCCGGGCGGCCCGCGCGATTGCCAGATGCCCCAGGTGCACCGGATCGAAGGTGCCCCCGTAATAGATCCGCAGGCTCATCGCTCAAACCCGCGCCAGCAGGCGCACGGCACGCGGTTCGGCCACGGCCACCAGCAGGCGCTCCAGCGCCAGCCAGGCATCGCCGTCGGCCCGTCCCTTGGCGATGCGGTCGACCAGACCGGCTTCGGCCACGAAGCGTTCCCAGCGCTTGCTTTCCGGGTGGCGCTGCAGCGCGCGCTTGTAGGGCGCCTGCCGCGATTCCCAGATGCCACGCGATTTCATTTCAGCGGCCAGGTTGCCGCCACGGGCCTGCACGCGGGCCAGGGCCGCACCGGCCAGCAGTTCACGGATCACGATCGGCATCAGTGCGGCCACCGCCTCGCCTTCGCCGCGCAGGCCAGCCAGCATGCGCAGCACGGCCGGCGGCTGGCCGGAGAACGTGGCCTCCACCAGCCGGAACACGTCGTAGCGGGCGGCGTCAGCCACCAGCGATTCCATCCGCTCCACATCCAGCGGCTGGCCATCGGCCAACAGCGCCAGCTTGTCGATTTCCTGGGCAGCGGCCAGCAGGTTGCCCTCCACCCGCTCGGCCAGGCGCTGCACGGCGGCCGGGTCGGCACGCAGGCCCTTGCCGCGCAGGCGCCGCTCGATCCAGTCCGGCAGTTCGTGCGGCTTGATCGCCCAGGCCACCGACAGCACGCCGATGCGGCTGACCGCCTCGGCCCACTTGCCCTGATGGGCCTTGCTCCATTCATTGGCGGTGATCATCAGCACCACGTCCGGCGCCGGATTGGCGCAGAACTGGCTGATCACCTCGGCGCCGTCCTTGCCCGGCTTGCCGCTGGGCAGGCGCACCTCGACCAGGCGGCGGGCGCTGAACAGGCTGGGCGCATTGAAGCTGGCGTCGAGCTGGTTCCAGTCGAAATCACGCCCATCGGCGTCGAAAACTTCGCGTTCGCCGATACCCGAGGCCCGCGCGCGCGCGCGGATGGCATCTGCCGCCTCCAGCACGCGCAGGGTTTCCGGGCCTGCGATCAGGTAGACCGGCGCCAACGCGGTGTCAGCGCCCTGGCTGGCCAGCTGCTCCGGACGCAGTTCCATCGCCGCTGCCGCTCAGTGCTTGACGTCGGCGGCCGGTTCGGCCGGCACCGCACCCTCGATCGGCTTGGCCTTCGGCGCGGACAGGCTGCCACCCTTCTCGAGCTCGGCGCGGACCACGCTGTCGATGCGGCGGATGATCGAGGCGGACATTTCCCGGCGCAGCTCCGTGGCCAGGATTTCGCGTTCGGTGGTGGTACCGGTGGCGTCGGTCGGCGGCGACACGTAGTCGCGCGACAGTTCGATCACCTGCTGCGGGACCAGTTCGCTGCCATCCTCGCGGCGGAAGATGAAGATCACCGCGTAGCGCAGGCTGTATTCCTGTGCGCGGCCCTGCGAGTCGATGGCGATCGGCAGGTCACCCCAGCGCTCGGACAGCACCTGCAGCTGGGTACTGGGCCCCTTGCTGTCCTCATCGGCCAGCTTGGCACCGGAGGCCAGCAGGCTGCGGTTGAGCAGCTTGACCAGTTCACTGTACGGGGCGGTGGAGACCACCTTCACCGGGGCGGTGTCGGTCGGCAGCATCAGCTTGTTGCGCAGATGGAAGCCGCAGCCGGCGAGGCCGAGGACAAGAACGAGGGCAAGCAGGATTCGGGTCATGGAGACAGTCTGGCGGAGCCGGGCGATCACGGCAACACACAGCGTGCCCGACGCCGCGTGAATGCAGGGCCATCAGGTACCCGGCCCTGCTTCTGGAAACGCACCGGCCACCGCGCGGGTGACCGGTACGGGGGGACATCAGGCAGCGACGATGTTCACGATCTTGCCCGGCACGATGATGATCTTGCGCACCGTCAGGCCTTCCATGAACTTGGCCGCGTTGGGTTCGGCCAGTGCCAGCGCCTCGACCTGCTCGCGCGCGGCATCGGCCGCCACCTCGATGGTGCCGCGCAGCTTGCCGTTGACCTGCACCGCCAGGGTCAGCGCATCGCGCACCAGCGCGCTGCTGTCGGCCTGCGGGAACGGCTGGTCTTCGAGCAGCGTCTCGCCGTGGCCCAGCACCTGCCACAGGGCATGGCTGGCGTGCGGGGTGATCGGGTTGAGCAGCAGCACGATGGCCTGCAGCGCTTCCTGGCGC
This sequence comes from Stenotrophomonas sp. 85239_Sma, assembly GCF_056481725.1. Lineage (NCBI taxonomy): Bacteria > Pseudomonadati > Pseudomonadota > Gammaproteobacteria > Lysobacterales > Lysobacteraceae > Stenotrophomonas > Stenotrophomonas sp. 85239_Sma. The sequence goes on from NZ_CM151163.1 coordinate 3,260,448, forward strand.
ACCGCACGGCCCTGCTCGCTGCCGTCCTCGAACTTGGCCAGCGCGTTCATCAGCTCCATCACCGCAGCGATCGCGGTATTGAAGCTGTGGCGGCGGCCATAGTCGTCACCGACCTTGCCGATGGTTTCATGGGTCTTGCGGCGCAGCGCCTTCTGGTTGGCATCCAGCACGGCGGCATCCAGTGCCGGGGCGGCACCGTCGGCGGCATGCTTCTGCACCTGTGCCCACAGGCGGCGCAGGAAGCGGGCCATGCCGTCCACGCCGGCTTCGTTCCACTCCAGCGACTGTTCCGGCGGCGCGGCGAACATCGAGAACAGGCGCACGGTATCAGCGCCGTACTTGTCGACCATCGCCTGCGGGTCCACGCCGTTGTTCTTCGACTTGGACATCTTCTCGGTGCCGCCGACCACCACCGGCTGGCCGTCGGCGATCAGGGTTGCGCCGGTGATGCGGCCGCGCTCGTCGCGCTGCACTTCCACATCGGCCGGGTTGATCCAGTCCTTCGAGCCATCCGGGTTCGGGCGGTAATAGGTTTCGGCGATCACCATGCCCTGGCACAGCAGGTTGCGCGCCGGTTCGTTGCTGTCCACCATCCGCGCGTCGCGCAGCAGCTTGTGGTAGAAGCGGAAATACATCAGGTGCAGGATCGCGTGCTCGATGCCACCGATGTACTGGTCCACCGGCAGCCAGTAGTTGCCGCGCTTGTCGACCGCATCACGGGCACCCGGGGAGGTGTAGCGGGCGTAGTACCAGCTCGACTCCATGAAGGTATCGAAGGTGTCGGTCTCGCGCTCGGCCGCACCGCCACATTCCGGGCAGGTGGTCTTGCGCCATTCCGGGTCGGTCTTGATCGGCGAACCGGTACCCGAGAACGCCACGTCCTCCGGCAGCACCACCGGCAGCTGTTCTTCCGGCACCGGCACCGCACCGCACTTGGCGCAGTAGATCACCGGAATCGGGCAGCCCCAGTAACGCTGGCGGCTGACGCCCCAATCGCGCAGGCGGTAGTTGACGCGGCGCTGGCCCTGGGCCTTGCGCTCGAATCGTTCAGCCAGGGCTTCGAAGGCGCCCTGGAAGTCCAGGCCGTCGAACTCGGCCGAGTTGACCAGCTCGAAGGCACGGCTCTTGTCGCTGTACCAGTCCTGCCAGCGGCTGCCGTCCCAGTTGCGCTCTTCTTCGGTGCGCGCATCCTTCAGCGCGATCACCTGCCTGATCGGCAGGCCGTACTTGTTGGCCACTTCGTTGTCGCGCTGGTCATGGCCCGGCACGGCCATTACCGCACCGGTGCCGTAGCCCATCAGCACGAAGTTGGCGACCCACACCGGTACCGGCTCGCCGGTGACCGGATGCAGCGCGCGCAGGCCGGTGTCCATGCCGCGCTTTTCCTGGGTTTCCAGTTCCGCCTCGGACACGCCGCCCTGCTTCAGGTCGGCCAGCATTGCGGCCAGTTCCGGGTTGTTCTTCGCCGCATGCAGCGCCAGCGGGTGCTCGGCGGCGATCGACACGAAGGTCACGCCCATCACCGTGTCCGGGCGGGTGGTGAACACGCGCAGCGGGTCCAGCGCACTGCCGTCGACATCGCGCACGTCGAACTGGATTTCCAGGCCTTCGGAACGGCCGATCCAGTTGCGCTGCATGGTCTTGACCGAATCCGGCCAGCCGTCCAGCTCGTCCAGGCCATCCAGCAGTTCCTGCGCGTAATCGGTGATGCGCAGGAACCACTGCGGGATCTCGCGCTTCTCGACCAGGGCGCCGGAGCGCCAGCCGCGGCCGTCGATGACCTGCTCGTTGGCCAGCACGGTCTGGTCGACCGGGTCCCAGTTCACCACGGCGTTGCGGCGGTAGGCCAGGCCCTTGCGCATCAGGCGGGTGAACATGCGCTGCTCGTGGACGTAATAGTCCGGACGGCAGGTGGCGAACTCGCGCGACCAGTCAACGGCATAGCCCATGGCCTTGAACTGGCTGCGCATGTGCTCGATGTTCTTGTAGGTCCAGGCCGCCGGCGCGGTCTTGTTCTTGATCGCGGCGTTTTCCGCCGGCAGGCCGAACGCGTCCCAGCCCATCGGCTGCAACACGTTGTGGCCGGTCATGCGCTTGTAGCGGCTGATCACGTCGCCGATCGTGTAGTTGCGTACGTGGCCCATGTGCAGCGCACCGGACGGGTACGGGAGCATCGACAGGCAGTAGTACTTCGGCTTGTCCGAGGTCTCGTCGACTTCGAAGGCACGGGTGGCGTCCCAGTACTGCTGGGCGGCGGATTCAACCTGCTGCGGGTCGTAGGCGTTGGTTTCAGCGCTGGTCATGGAACACGCGGATGCGGCGGCAAAGCGGTACAGCGTACCGCAGTGCGGCAAACGTCTCCAATCCTGCCTGCGGCGCGCCGGCGCCCCGGCACCACGGAATGCGTCTCAGCGCGGGCGCGACAGCGGCAATGCCACCGCCAGCCAGACCAGCCAGCAGGCGAACGCGAGGCGTTGTGCCATCGGCGCCGGCAGCGTGCCCTGCAAGGCAAACGCCGCCAGCGCGGCCAGCACACCGCAGGCCAGGGCCAATGCGCCGAAGGCACGGCCAAGCGCCTGGCGCAGATGGGACACGCCCAGCAGCACGGTGCCGGCGACGAAACCCAGCACCCAGATCATCCAGGCACTGGCGTGCAGCTGACTGGCTGGCCCGTGCAGGTCGTCCACGTCCAAGGGCAGCAGCCCCATCGCGGCAAAGGCCAGCCCGGCCAGCAGCAGCATCTGGCTGCCGACCCGTGGCGCCCAGCCGGCGGTGGCCGGCAGACTGCGACGCAGGCGTTCAGCCACTGCCGCCGCCAGTAGGCCGGACAGCACGAAACCCAGCAGATTGAAGGCCAGCGCATGCGGTACGCCCTGCGCGCCCAGCAGCGCCACCGGGTGGCGGGCCTGCGCGTAGCCGTCCAGGCCGGCACCGAAGCCGGCCACGGCCAGGACGAATACGACTGCAGCAAGCAGCCCCAACCAACGATCAAGCCGGACCACGGACATTGCGCGCAATCACCCGGAAAGGAATGGACCCCGGCATTGTCGCGGCAGCGACGCGATGCGCCAAGCGCCGCGCATTTTCAGAGAAATTCGATGTCCGTGGTTCTCTCCTCCCACGATGCTCCCTGCATGGCAATCCCGCCATGCAGGGAGTTCCCCGTGATCCAACGCATCCTCATCGCCGCCGCACTCAGCCTGGGCCTGGCCACCACCGCCCACGGCGCTGATTTCAACTGCTACGCCAAGGTCGGCCCCGCCAGTGCCGCGCAGAACAGCAGCACCCTGATGGGCAGCGTCAGCGCTGCCGGCCTGCAGGCCGCCGAGGCCGAGTACTTCCGACGCACCTCGACCACCAAGCCGGTCAGCTCCGGCAAGTGGGTGATCCACGAGCTGTACTGCGTGCCGCGCTCCTGAGGATGTCACGGCGGGCCTGCAGGCCCGCCCCCTCCCGGGCGCACGCGTGTGATGGCAGGGTTGAGACCGACATCGATCGTCACCATAGAATCGGTCTCCAGATGCCAAGCGATGCCACCCCCATGACCGAGACGACCTACGTATTCGACGCCACCACTGCGACCTTCGAGGCCGAAGTCCTGCAGAAGTCGCTGCAGACGCCGGTGCTGGTCGACTTCTGGGCCACCTGGTGCGGGCCATGCAAGACCCTGGGCCCGATGCTGGAAAAGCTGGCTGCCGAGTACAACGGTGCCTTCGAGCTGGCCAAGGTCGATGTCGACAAGGAACAGCAGATCGCTGCGGCCTTCCAGATCCGCTCGGTGCCGACCGTGTTCCTGGTCAAGGGGGGCCAGCTGGTGGACGGCTTCCCCGGCGCCATTCCGGAAGGCCAGCTGCGTGAGTTCCTGGCCCAGCACGGCATCGCGCCGGCCGATGTCGGCAACGCCGCCGCCGAGGATGACGCCCCGCTGGACCCGCAGGCGCAGGTGGACGTACTGCGCGCGCAGATCGCCGCCGAACCCGACAAGGACGAGCTGAAGCTCGACCTCGCCCTGGCCCTGCTGCAGATCGGCGGCGTGGACGAGGCCGGCACCCTGATCGACGGCCTGCCGGCCAATCTGGCCACCGACGACCGTGCCGTGCGCGCCCGCGCCCGCCTGGCCTTCGCCGCCGCGCTGAAGGATGCCCCGGCGGCCGAGGTGCTGGAGGCACGCATCGCCGCTGATGGCAAGGATCTCAAGGCCCGCCACCTGCGCGGCGTGCAACTGCTGCTCGGCGGCCATGACGAGGCCGCGCTGGCCCAGTTCCTGGAAATGCTGCGGATCGACCGCGGATTCGCGGAAGGCCTGCCGCGCAAAGCCTTGATTGACGCCTTCAATGTGATCTCCGACGAGGACCTGGTGGGCCAGTACCGCCGCAGGATGGCGTCGCTGCTGTTCTGAACGGGATCCCGCTCCGTTCAGAATCCCTGCACTGAACGCGGGCAATAATGCGCGCGCTGGCGGCCATGCGGTCGCCACGATCCGTTCGGGGGGATGAGGTCGGGGCCATGGGGTCTTGCAGCTGCACCCCCGCATTGCCGGGATTGCAAACTGTGACCGTCGTCCGCTCTTTGTCGTTCGCCATGCGTTTAACGGGCGCCCTGCTCTGCGCCCTCTTCCTGCTGCCCGCCATCGTCGGCGCCCAGGACTGGAACTACCGGGTCCGGCCCGGCGACACCCTGTGGGACCTGGGTGGGCTGTACCTGAAACCCTCGGTACGCTGGCAGCAGCTGCAGCAGCACAACCGCATCGACAACCCCTACCAGTTGCCGCCAGGCCAGCTGCTGCGCTTTCCGATCAGCTGGCTGCGCACCGAGCCGGCGCCGGCACGGGTGCTGTCCGTGCGCGGCAAGGTCGAGCTGTCCGGTGCCGATGGCACCGCGACCCGTGCGCTCCAGGCCGGCGAGCAGCTGCATATCGGCGACACCGTGGAAACCGAGGGCGATTCCAGCATCACCCTGGAATTCGCCGATGCCTCGCGCCTGCAGCTGCGCGAATACTCACGCCTGCGCCTGGACCAGCTGAGCCGCTATGGCCACACCGGCATGGTCGATACCCGCCTGCGCCTGCAGCAGGGACGGGCCAGCAACCGGGTGACCCCGGCGCGCGGCCCGGCCTCGCGTTACATCATCGATGCGCCCACCGCGACCAGCAGCGTGCGCGGCACGGTGTTCCGGGTCAGCGCCGGAGATGCCGGACACGTCGGCGCCACTGAGGTCCTGCAGGGCAAGGTGCAGGTCGGCAATCCCCATGGCCAGCGCCTGGTCCGGCCAGGCCAGGCCACCCGCAGCAGCAGCGTGGATGCTGCCCCTACCACAGTCTCGGCACTGCTGCCGGCGCCGGTGCTGCGCAATGACGAGCTGCGCCTGGCGCCACTGCCAACCGTGCTGGCCTGGGACCCGGTCAATGGCGCCGACCACTACCGGGTGGAAGTGGTGCAGGCGGCAACGCCGGAGATCCTGCTGTTCGCCGCCACCACCGCCGACACCCGGCTGGCGATCGGCAACCTGCCGCCCGGCCAGCTGCGCATCCTGCTGCGCGCGGTCGACATCCAAGGCGTCGAAGGCCTGGATGCCAGCGCCGATTTCGAGCTCAGTGACCAGCCTCCGCCGCCGCTGACCGTATCGCCGCTGCATGGGCAGACGATCAACAGCGACCGCCCGCGTTTCCGCTGGAGCCAGGCCCCCGGTGCGCGCAGCAGCGTGCTGCAGATCGCCGCCGAACCCAGCTTCCTGCAGCCGCTGCAGGAGCAGACCACCCAGGCGACCGACCTGCGCCTGGCGCAACCGCTGCCGCCCGGCCAGTACTACTGGCGCGTTGCCTCGCGCGATGGCGAAGGCCACCAGGGCCGTTATGGCCAGGCCCTCCCGCTGCAGCTGAGCAATGAGCCGGTGGACCCGGCGCTGCAGCCCCCCGAGGCCGCGCATGGCGAGCTCACCCTGCGCTGGCAGGCCGGCAGCGAAGGCCAGCGCTACCGGGTTCAGGTGGATCGTCGAGGCGACTTCAAGGCCCCGCTGGTCGATGAAACCGTGGCCCAGCCGCAGGTGAGCTTCAAGCGCCCATGGAGCGGCACCCTGCACGTACGCGTGCAGTACATCGACGATGACGGCCACGCCGGCGAGTTCTCTCCTGCCCAACAGATCCCATTGCCATGCCGCCTGTGCTACGGCGCCGGTGGCGGGGCCCTGCTGCTCTGGTTGTTGTTGTGAGGCGCTCGCCTTTGCCATGGTCGAAGCGGATCCTGCTGGCCCTGCTGGCCGGCGTGCTGACCATCGTGGCCAGCCAGGGCCAATGGCTGTGGCGACAGGACGAGGCGGCCTATGACGCGCTGGTCGGCAACTGGGACTACCGCCCGGACCCGAGCGTGCTGATCGTGGCCATCGACGAAGGCAGCCTGCAGCGTATCGGCCAGTGGCCCTGGCCGCGCTCGGTGCACGCTCGCCTGCTGGACCGCCTGACCGATGCTGGCGCCGAACGCGTCGCGCTGGACCTGATGCTGTCCGAACCCGACCGTCGCGACAGCCGCCAGGATGACGCGCTTGCGGCCGCCATCCGGCGCAATGGCCGGGTGGTGCTGCCGGTGCTGGCCGCGCCTGCAGCCGGCGACCGCATGGCCGAGGAAATGCTGCCGATCCCGCAGATCGCCGCCAGTGCCGCCGCGATCGGGCACACCGATGTCGAGGTGGATGGTGACGGCGTCGCCCGCGGCGTCTATCTGCATGCCGGTATCGGCCAGCCGCATTGGCCGGCGCTCGGCCTGGCCCTGGCCGACCTGCCTGCGGGTGCGGTACGCGGCCTGCCCGATCCCGACCCGGAACTGGGCTCGCCCTATCAATGGCGTCGCGACGATTACGTTCGCGTGCGCTACGCCGGCCCGCCCGAGAGGCTGCCGCAGGTGTCCTATGCCGACGTGCTCGATGGCCACGTGGACATGGCGATGCTGCATGGCCGTCGCATCGTGGTCGGCATGACAGCCAGCGGCATTGCGCCTCGCCTGCTGACCCCGACTACCCGCGAATTCTGGATGAGTGGCAGCGAATACCAGGCCAACATCACCTCGATGCTGCTGCAGGACAAGCAGATCGATGTGCTGCCTCACGCGTGGCAGCACGCCATCAGCGGCGTGCTGGTGGCGCTGTGCGTGATCCTGCTCGGCCTGCGCCTGCCCTGGCTCGCCGCGTTGTGCTCGTTGCCGATGCCACCGCTGCTGAGCTGGCTGCTGCTGCGCACGGCAGACCTGTGGTGGGCACCGGCCAGCGCGATGCTGGGCGTGGCGCTGGCACTGCTGGTCTGGGCGGTGTGGCGGATCTCGGCCTGGCATCGCCAGGCCAACCGCGATGCCCTGACCGGCCTCGGCAACCGTCTGCGTTTCGAACAGTCACTGCAACAGGAATGCGATGCCGCGCGGCGCAGTGGCAAGCCATTGAGCCTGGCGCTGATCGACGTTGACCATTTCAAGCGCCACAACGATCGTCACGGGCATCAGGTCGGCGACCGCGTGCTGCGCGATGTCGCCCGCCTGATCGGCGCGCATGCCCGCCGCCCGCGCGACATGGCGGCACGCTACGGTGGCGACGAGTTCGCACTGGTGCTGCCGGATACGCCGGCCGAGGGCGCGCGCCGGGTGATCGAGGACCTGATCGCCTGCGTGCGAGCACTGCCGGCGCCGGGCGATGGCAGCGAGGACGCTGTCACCCTCACCATCGGTGTATTCACCCGCGTGCCCGACGGTGACCTGCAACCACACCATTTCGTGGAAGGCGCCGACACCGCCCTGTACCAGGCCAAGGCCAACGGCCGCGATGGATACGTGATCGACGGCGGGACGTGACCCACCCCGGGTACAACATACGCATACGAATGGTTAGACTGGGCACCTCGCCTCGCGCCTCTGACCCGCATGAACGCCCGCCTGTTCCGTTTCGGCATCAACCTCTGGCCGCCGTTCCTGTTCACCGGCATCCACGTCACCCGGATCACGCCCGATTACCGGCAGATCGACGTGGAGCTTCGGCTGCGGCCCTGGAACCGCAATTACGTGGGTACGCATTTCGGCGGCAGCCTGTTCGCGATGACCGATCCGTTCTGGATGCTTGGCCTGCTGCACATCCTCGGCCGTGACTACTATGTGTGGGACCGCGCCGGTGCGATCGATTTCCTCAAGCCTGGGCGGGGCACGGTGCGCACCTCGTTCCGCATCGACGATGCATTGCTGGATGAACTGCGTGCCGAAGCGGCTGGCGGCGAAAAGGTGCTGCGCTGGTTCAGCAACGATGTCGTCGACGAAAGCGGCGACGTGGTCGCCCAGGTACGCAAGCAGGTCTACCTGCGATTGAAGCCGCACGCACGCTGATCCAGCACGCGGGCGCTATCCTCCCTCCTGCCATGGAGGCTGCGATGCGCGCGAATCCGCTTGCCCCACTGCTGGGCACTCTGCCCTCCGAGCCCACGCACGCCCGTCCGGGCATGCGCTGGCAGTGCAGGACCAGCGGCTGATACCGCGCCGGGACAATCCGGTAATGAGCGGCCCGCTCGAAGATGGCGGCGTCAGCATCCAACGCAGCCCCCTGGAAATACGCTGTTTTCATTCGCCAGCGCGGGACGCTGGTCAATGGGCGCGACCGCCTTCACCTTCCGCTGGCAGCCGCTGCTCAGTCGCGCGCAGCGCTAGCCGGGGCGTCCTCCATCACCAGCGGCACCGACAGCCATGGGCTCTCTTCGCTGCTACGCGACGGTGACCGCCGCGGCACCTGCAGGCGGCGGCCATCGGCCGACAACTGCGGTGCCCGCACCGGGGAGCGGAATTGCGCAGGCAGGCGCGGCAGCGCCGCCACCGGGTCCTCCGCCTGCTGCCGCAGCCAGCGCTGCGCGCCGATCAGCCGTACCATCGCGGCGGCATCCTGGGTCCGTGACGAATAGGCGGGATAGACCGGGCCGGCGATATCGGTCAGCACGCATCCCATGATGTTCGACAGGCAGCCGAAGTCATGCGGCGGCGGCGCTGGCACCGGCAGCGGGCGATCCGCTTCCAGCGCCACCATGGCCGCCGCGCCGCAGGCCCAACCCAGATTGCCCGCCGCGCGTGCCAGGGTGCTGCGGCGATCCAGCACCAGCACACCGCCGAATTCCTGCGCCGAGATTTCGATCGCGACCCGGCTCATCGCGTACTCACCCTGCATCGCCCGGCACAGGCTCTGTTCGGCAGCCAACATCGGCTGCATCGCTTGCTCGCATTCCGCTGGCAACGAATGGTCGGCCGGCAGTTCAACCAGCATGTCGGCCAGCAGCTGGGCGTTGGCCTGCACCAGGCTGGCACCGATGATGCTCTCCACCAGGTAGCTGCCGCCCGTCACCAGCCTGCGGCCCAGCTGCAGCCCCCGGCAACTGCCACGCAGCGCACCGTCGACATCGCCCTGCACATAGGCCAGCGCGCGTGCGCTGGTGGCATCGAGCAACAGGCCGTACGTTGGCATCGGCACCAGGATGCCATCGCCCGTGGGCCGGAACGGCGACACGAAGTGGTCCGCATCGGCCAGCTGGTCCAGTCGCGCATGCAGCTGCTGGTGGCCAGCATGGGCATCGATGAAGCGCTGCGGATCGGCGCGCACCTGGCCCAGGCAGTCGCTGGCGGTCGGTCCGCAACTGGCCGCCGGCCGTGATCGCAGCTCGTCGTGGTCCTCCGCCAGCTGCGGGCCGGCGCCGCCACTGCCGCGCGGGTCCGCCTCCCAACGCTGCACATCGCGGGCCAACGCCTGTCCGCGCTGGCGCGCATCGAGATCGTCGAACGCGAGTGTCCACAGCAGCGCAAAGCCGTTGTGGCCGTGGGCAGGCAGGCGGGCCTGCAAGCGCTGCTGGGCCTGCAGCCACGCGTCCGGCACCGGCCACATGCGCGAGGCGCACCACACCACCATGGCCAGCAGCAACAGGCCTGCCAGGGTCCAGCCCAGTCCGCGCAGAATCTTCAACACAGCTTCCCTTCCATGTGCCGTTACCGCAGTCGTTTCCCCAGCGTAATCGACCGGCCGCGACCGCTACAATGCGCCCATGTCGCTCGAAGCCCCCGCCCTGGTCCCCCGCCCCTCCCTGCAGCGCCTGTTCCTGACCGGCCTGCTCACCCTGCTGCCGATCTGGCTGACCTGGGTCGTGGTCAAGTTCGTGTTCGTGCTGCTGTCGGGCATTTCCAGCCCGTTGGTGGTGCCGCTCTCCGAGCAGATCGCGACCAGCTTCCCGCATTACCTCGGCTGGGTCCGTGCCGAGTGGATCCAGAACACCATCGCCCTGCTGGCCACCCTGCTGGTGATCCTGGCGGTAGGCGTCGCCAGCCGCCGCGTGCTGGGCCAGCGCCTGCTGCGCTGGGTCGGCGCGGTCATCAAGCGCATTCCGCTGGCCAGCATCATCTACGACAGCGCCAAGAAACTGCTGGACATGCTGCAGACCGAGCCGGGCAGCACCCAGCGCGTGGTGCTGATCGACTTTCCGCACCGCGACATGAAGTCGGTCGGGCTGGTCACCCGCGTGATCAAGGAACACGGCACCGACCGTGAACTGGCCGCCGTCTACGTGCCGACCACACCGAACCCGACGTCGGGCTACCTGGAAATCGTGCCGGTCGAGCTGCTGACCCCGACCGACTGGACCGTCGACCAGGCCATGAGCTTCATCATTTCCGGCGGCGCCGTGGCACCCGCCAGCGTACCGTTCACCCGCGCCGGCGACCGCGCCGAATGACTGCGGCGCCGATCGAGCGCCCGTTGCAGGACCGCGCGGTCCTGCTGTTCATCGTGCTGGCCGCGTTCTTCTGCGGCAATGCGGTACTGGCCGAACTGATCGGGGTGAAGATCTTCGCCCTGGAAGACACCCTCGGCATCGATCCGCTGAACTGGAACCTGTTCGGCCAGACCGGTTCGCTCAGCTTCACCGCCGGCACCCTGCTGTGGCCGGTGGTGTTCATCATGACCGACACCATCAACGAGTTCTTCGGCAAGCGTGGCGTGCGCTTCATCTCGTGGCTGGCCGTGGTGCTGATCGGTTATGGCTTCCTGTTCGCCTTCGCCGCCATTTCGCTGGCGCCGGCCAGCTGGTGGGTCACCTCGATGAACGGTCACGGCGTGCCCGACTACCAGGCCGCATTCGCAGCGGTGTTCGGCCAGGGCATGTGGACCATCGCCGGTTCGCTGGTGGCCTTCCTGCTCGGCCAGCTGATCGACGTAGCGGTGTTCCATCGCATCCGCCAGGCCACCGGCGAACGCCACGTGTGGCTGCGCGCGACCGGCTCTACCGCGGTCTCGCAGGTGGTGGACAGTTTCGTGGTGATCTGGATCGCCTTCGTGCTCGGCCCGCAGCACTGGCCGACCTCGCTGTTCCTGGCCGTCAGCAGCGTGAACTACATCTACAAGATGGGTTTTGCGATCGCATTGATTCCGCTGCTGTACCTGATGCGACGTGCGATCACCCGCTATCTCGGCGCAGACAGGGCCGCCGCGTTGCGCGCCGCCGCCGCGGCTGACTGAAGCCCCAGCGACGGCAAGCTGACTGCGCCTTCACGCTGGCCGTAGGCGGCCGGATCGTGCAAGCTCCACGGTCTGTGTTCCACGGAAGCTCCTGATGCCGCATCCCACCCGCGCCCTGGCCGTCGCCATTGCCGCGTTGTTCCTGTTCAGTGCCGTGCCGTCGGCCGAGGCCGCGAAGAAGAAGGCCAGCCGCCCCGCCGCCGCGCAGACCCGTCAGGCCGCCAAGCCCAAGGCCCGGCCCGCCCGCGCCACCGCGCCGGCGCGTGGCAGCTCGGCGCGTCGCGCCACCCCGCGTCCGGTCGCACCGGCCCGTGCCGTACCCAAGCAGGTGCAGCTGGAGCGCCTGTATGACGAATACTGGGATGCCTCGATGCGGTTGAATCCGCTGCAGGCCACTTTCCAGGGCGAGGCCCGCTACAACGACCAGCTGCCCAACATCCTGTCCGCCGCCTGGCGCCAGCAGTCGCACGACTTCACCACAGAGTGGCTGGGCAAGGTCGAGAAACTCGGCAGCGATGGCCTGCAGGGCCAGGACCTGCTCAGCTACGAGATCTTCGTGCGCGACGCACGCGCCTCGCTGGCCGCCGAGCGCTACCCCAGTTGGATGATGCCGATCAGCCAGTACTACAACATCGGCAGCATCATGGCGATTCTCGGTGCCGGTGCCGGCGCCCAGCCGTTCAACACCGTGCAGGACTACGACACCTGGTCGCGCCGTTCGCTGGGCATTCCCGGGCTGTTCGACCAGGCCATCGACAACATGCGCCAGGGCATGAAGGCCGGCGTGGTACAGCCGCGCGACCTGATGGAAAAAGTGCTGCCGCAGCTGGATGCAGTGATCAAGCCGACCGCCGAGGAGAGCATCTTCTGGTCACCGATCCGCACCATGCCCACTACCATCGCGGCCGAGGACAAGGCGCGCATCAGCGCCGAGTACAAGCGCATGATCGAACTGCGCATCATGCCGGCCTACCGCGCCCTGCGCGGCTTCATTGCCACCGAATACCTGCCCGCCACGCGCGCCAGCAGCGGCCTGGGCGCGCTGCCCGATGGCCAGGCCTGGTACGCCAACCTGATCGTGCAGACCACCGCCAGCGACCAGAGCGCCGCGCAGCTGCACGCGCTGGGCGAACAACGCGTGCAGGAACTGCAGGCCCAGATCGCCACGGTGATGAAGGATGCCAAGCTGCGCGGCACGCCCACCAAGCTGCTGCGCAGCATGCGCAATGACCGCCAGTTCCAGTACGGCGATGCCAACGCGCTGCTCAATCGCTACCGCCAGGTGCAGCAGCAGGTCAACGCACGCCTGCCGCAGGTGCTCGACACGCTGCCCAGGTCGACGCTGGACGTGCGCGCAGTGGAACCGGAGCGTGCGCTGACCGCCGCCGCAGCGGCCTATCAGCCGTCGGCGGCCGGGCAACCGGGCGTGCTGTACGTGAACACCCGCGACCTGCCCAGCCGCAAGCGCTGGAACGTGCCGGTGCAGTACCTGCATGAAGCGATCCCCGGCCACCACGTGCAGCTGGGCCTGCAGCAGGAGCTGGCCAAGCTGCCGCGCTTCCGCCGCCTCGGTGGCGATCTCGCCTTCGTCGAAGGCTGGGGCCTGTACGCCGAAACGCTGGGCGAAGACCTGGGCATCTACACCGATCCCTACGACCGCATCGGCTACCTGTACTCGCGCCTGCTGCGCGCCGCCCGCGTGGTGGCCGATACCGGCGTGAACGCCCAGGGCTGGAGCAAGCAGCAGGCCGTCACCTACCTGCAGAAAACCGTGGATATGAGCAGCGACGACGCCAACGCGGAAGTCGAGCGGATCATGGCCCAGCCCGGCCAGGCGCTGTCCAACGTGGCCGGCCTGACCACCATCGTGGCCCTGCGCGACAAGGCCAAGGCACGCCAGGGCGCTGCCTTCGACCTGCGCCGCTTCCACGCCGAACTGCTGAAGGACGGCTCGATGCCGCTGGACGTGCTGGACCGCAAGATGGAACGCTGGATGGCGCAGCCGGCCAGCGCCTCGCCCGCGCCGTCACCCTGACCCTTACGGAGCCGCCATGCGCCCTGCCGCCGCCCTGTTTGCCGTCGTGCTGGGCCTGCTGCCGCTGGCCACCTCTGCCGCACCGGTGCTGACCCCACCGGATGCGGGCATCGACGGCCTGATGCGGGCCTACGACGGCCAGGTGCCCGGCGCCGCCGTTCTGGTGCTGCATGACGGGAAACCGGTGTTCCGCCGCGGCTACGGCCTGGCGGTGGTGGAAGACGGCACCGCGGTCACCGCGGCCAGCAACTTCCGGCTGGCCTCGGTCAGCAAGCAGTTCACCGCTGCGGCGGTGTTGCTGCTGGTGGAGGATGGCCGGCTCGGGCTGGATCAACCTGCCCGGCACTGGCTGCCCGAACTGCCTCCGGCTGGCGCCGGCATCACCATCCGCCAGCTGCTCTCGCACACCAGTGGCCTGCTCGATTACGAAGACCTGATGGACCCGGCCAACAGCCGCCAGGTGCACGACGCCGATGTGCTGACCCTGCTGTCGCGCCAGGACCGGCTGAACTTCGCCCCCGGCACGCAGTACCGCTACAGCAACAGCGGCTATGCCCTGCTGGCACTGATCGTCGGCCGCGCCTCCGGGCAGGACTTCGCAGCCTTCCTGCAGCAGCGCATCTTCCGCCCGCTGGGCATGGCCCACACCGTGGCCCACCAGGACGGCGTCGATACCATCGCCGCACGCGCCTATGGCTACAGCTGGATCGATGGCCGCTGGCAACGCACCGACCAGAGCACCACCAGCGCCGTGCTCGGCGATGGCGGCATCTATTCCTCGCTGGACGACCTGGCCCGCTGGGATGCGGCGCTGTACGACGACCGCCTGCTGTCGAAGGCCTCGCGCCGCGCGATGTTCAGCCCGGCCACGGCAACACCCGAACCGGACGTGCCGCACTACGGCTTCGGCTGGCGCCTGAATGGCCCGGTGCAATGGCACAGCGGCGAGAGCATCGGCTTCCGCAACGTGATCGTGCGCCATCCGGAGAAGCACCTGACCGTGATCGTGCTGACCAACCGCAACGACCCCGAACCCTATCCGCTGGCGCTGAAGATCGCCCAGCGCTGGCTGGACACCCTGCAATGACCCGCGATGCCGACGCCCTGCTGGGCATTCACCACGCTGCACTGATCTGCAGCGACTACGCACGTTCAAAAGACTTCTACGTGCGCATCCTCGGCCTGCGCGTGCTGGCCGAGAACCACCGCAGCGCGCGCGCCTCCTGGAAACTGGACCTGGCCCTTCCGGACGGCAGCCAGCTGGAACTGTTCTCCTTCCCTTCCCCCCCGCCCCGTCCCAGCCGCCCGGAAGCTCAGGGCCTGCGTCACCTCGCGTTCCGGGTGGCCACGCTGGAGCCATTCATCCAGCGCCTGGCCGCGCATGGCGTGGTGTGCGAACCGATCCGCGTGGACGAGTACACCGGCCGCCGCTTCACCTTCTTCGCCGACCCCGACGACCTGCCGCTGGAGTTGTACGAGGTCGGTTGACCCCGCATTCCCACGGAATCCCGCCGCTGCCGTTGCTGTTGCCTCTGCAGGTGCAGGGCGCAGCCCTGCAAAGCCCCCCTTCCCCATACCCAGCCGAATGGGTATACAGTCGACCCGTACCGGCACCGTGCCGGAATGAACCCTGGGAGGGGACCATGCGCAACACCTTCAAGACCCTGCTGCTGGCACTGCCGCTGTGCCTGGCCGCCCTGTCGGCCCAGGCCGCCGACGGCGCCGCCGGCCGCTGGAAGACCATCGACGACAAGACCGGCAAGGTGAAGTCGATCGTCGAGATCACCCAGGCCGCCAACGGCACGCTGACCGGCAAGGTGGTCGACATCCTGCACTCGGACAAGGGCCCGAACCCGGTCTGCGACGGCTGTGAAGGCGCCAACAGGAACAAGCCCGTGAAGGGCATGACCATCCTCTGGAACCTGAAGGCCGACGGCACCAACAAGTGGTCCGGCGGCACCATCCTCGACCCGGCCAACGGCAAGACCTACAAGTCGAAGATGGAACTGCAGCCCGGCGGTACCAAGCTGGATGTGTCCGGCTGCATTGCCTTCATCTGCCGCGCGCAGACCTGGCAGCGCGAGTAAGCGCCCCGGCCCCTGCTTCATCCCCGTGACCCGGCCCCGGCCGGGTCACCTCGTTGCGGGCATGCGATACTCTGCGGTTCCCCTCGGCTTCACCCCGCGACCATGACCCGTACCGCGCTCGTCACCACCGCCCTACCCTACGCCAACGGCCCGCTGCATCTGGGCCACCTGGTCGGCTACATCCAGGCCGACATCTGGGTGCGTGCGCGGCGAATGAGCGGCGGCAAGGCCTGGTTCGTCTGCGCCGACGACACCCACGGCACGCCGATCATGCTGGCCGCGGAAAAAGCCGGGGTCACCCCGGAAACCTTCATCGCCAACATCCAGGCCAGCCACGAACGTGACTTCGCCGCCTTCGGCGTGGCCTTCGACCATTACGACTCGACCAACTCGGCGGCCAACCAGGCGCTGACCGAGCAGTTCTACCTGAAGCTGGAAGCGGCCGGCCACATTAGCCGCCGTTCGGTCGCCCAGTTCTACGACCCGGCCAAGGGCATGTTCCTGCCCGACCGCTACGTCAAGGGCATCTGCCCGAACTGCGGCAGCCCTGACCAGTACGGCGACAACTGCGAAGTCTGCGGCGCCACCTATGCGCCGACCGACCTGAAGGAGCCGCGTTCGGTCATCTCCGGTGCCACGCCGGAACTGCGCGATTCGGAGCACTTCTTCTTCGAGGTGGGCCACTTCGATGCGTTCCTGCGCGAATGGCTGGCCGGCGATGTCGCCCTGCCGGGCGTGAAGGCCAAGCTGGGTGAGTGGCTCAATGCCGAAGGTGGCCTGCGCGCGTGGGACATCTCGCGCGATGCGCCGTACTTCGGTTTCCAGATTCCCGGCCAGCCGGGCAAGTACTTCTACGTCTGGCTGGATGCGCCGATCGGCTACCTGTCCAGCTTCCAGACCCTGTGCGGCAAGCTCGGCGAAGACTTCGAAGCGCACCTGCGCGCCGGCACCACCACCGAGCTGCACCACTTTATCGGCAAGGACATCGTCAACTTCCACGGCCTGTTCTGGCCGGCGGTGCTGCACGGTACCGGCCACCGCGCGCCGACCCGCCTGCACGTCAACGGCTACCTGACCGTGGACGGCGCCAAGATGAGCAAGTCGCGCGGCACCTTCGTGATGGCCCGTACCTTCCTCGATGCCGGCCTGGAGCCGGAAGCGCTGCGTTACTACTACGCTGCCAAGTCCGGCGGTGGTGTCGACGATCTCGACCTGAACCTGGGAGACTTCATCGCCCGCGTCAACGCCGATCTGGTCGGCAAGTTCGTCAACCTGGCCAGCCGCTGCGCCGGCTTCATCAGCAAGCGCTTCGACGGTCTGCTGGCGGCGCAGCTGCCCGATGCGGCGCAGTACCAGCGCTTCGTCGATGGCCTGGCGCCGATCCGTGAAGCCTACGAACGCAACGACCCGGCCGCGGCGATCCGCCTGACCATGACCCTGGCCGACGAAGCCAACCGCTACATCGACGACGTCAAGCCGTGGGTCATCGCCAAGCAGGAAGGCGCCGACGCGCAGCTGCAGGCCGTGTGCAGCCAGGGCCTGAACCTGTTCCGCGTGCTGGTCACCGCACTGAAGCCGGTGCTGCCGGCCACCGCCGCGCAGGCCGAGGCCTTCCTCGCCGCGCCGGCCAACGACTGGACCGACCTGGTGCAGCCGCTGCTGGGCCACCGCATCACCGACTACACCCCGCTGTTCACCCGTATCGACCCGAAGAAGATTGACGCCATGATCGACGCCTCCAAGGACACCCTGCAGCCGGCCGCCGCTGCCGCCCCCGCCGCCAAGACCGAAGCGGCCAAGCCGGCCGCACCGGCACCGGCCAAGGACGACGCAAAGAGCGCCGATGCTCCGGCCTACATCGGCATCGACGATTTCGCCAAGCTCGACCTGCGCATCGGCAAGGTGCTGGTGTGCGAGTTCGTGGAAGGTTCGGACAAGCTGCTGCGCTTCGAACTGGACGCCGGCGAACTGGGCAAGCGCCAGATCTTCTCCGGCATCCGCGGCAGCTACGGCGAGCCGGAAACGCTGGTCGGCCGCAGCGTGGTGTTCATCGCCAACCTGGCTCCGCGCAAGATGCGCTTCGGCCTGAGCGAAGGCATGATCCTGTCGGCCGGTTTCGACGGCGGCGCACTGGCGCTGCTGGACGCCGACAGCGGCGCACAGCCGGGCATGCCGGTGCGCTGATGCCTGCAGCGGGCGTGGCCACCGCCGCGCCCGCCGGCAGCACCGGCCACCGGAGGCAACGCGATGGGAAGCAACGGAATGGAACTGGCGCTGTTCGACTTCGACCACACCGTGACCACCTGCGATACCTATGGCCGTTTCCTGCGCCGCGTGGCCACCGCCGAACAGCTGGCGCAGGCGTGGTGGAAGGTCGGCCCGTGGCTGGCCGCGTACAAGCTGAAACTGATCTCGGCCGAACGCATCCGTGCACGCGTCACCCGCCTGACCTTCAGCGACCGCCACAGCGATGACATCACCACGCTGGCGGCCGGCTTCTCGCGTGAGTTCCTGCCCGAGGTGGTGCGTCCGGAAATGCTGGAGCAGATCCGCTGGCACAAGGAACAGCAGCACACCGTGGTGATCGTGTCCGGCTCGCTGGACCTGTACCTGCGGCCATGGTGCGAACAGCTGGGCCTGCAGTTGATCTGCAACCGGCTGGAGAGCCAGGACGGCCGCCTGACCGGTCGCTATGCCGGTGGCGACTGTGGTCCGCGCAAGGTCGAGCACATCCGTCGCCAGTTCGATCTGTCGCGCTACGTGCGCATCCATGCCTACGGTGACAGTTCCGAAGACAAGCCGATGCTGGCGCTGGCTCACGAGCGCTGGTTCCGCGGCAAACCCCTGAAGTAACCCCGACGCGCAGCCTTCGCCACGCATGAGCCTGATCCCGCCCCTGACCGAACGCCTCGACCGCCTGCTGCCGCAGACCCAATGCGGGCAATGCGGCTACGACGGCTGCCGCCCATATGCGCAGGCCATGGCACGCGGCGAGGCCGGCGTGGACCACTGCCCGCCGGGCGGCGATGCCGGTGCGCGCGCATTGGCGCAGGTGCTGGGCGTGCCGGCCGTTCCCTATGACCGCTCGCGTGGCGAACACAAGGCACCGCAGGTCGCGTTGATCGTGGAAGCCGACTGCATCGGCTGCACCAAGTGCATCCAGGCCTGCCCGGTGGACGCCATCGTCGGCGGTGCCAAGTACATGCACACGGTCATTGCCGACCTGTGCACCGGCTGCGAGCTGTGCATTCCACCGTGCCCGGTGGACTGCATCGAGCTGGTGCGCCTGTAACAGGGGGTCAGATCCCTTTTCCTTCGGAAAAGGGATCTGACCCCGTTCAATGATTACGGCACCGCTGCCGTCACCACGATCTCGACCTTCCACTCGGCGTGGGCCAGCTTGGCTTCGAACGTTGCGCGGGCCGGAGTCGCGCCCTCGACCACCCATTCGTCCCATGCCTTGTTCATGCCGTCGAAGTCGGCGATGTCGGCCAGGAACACTTCCGCGCGCAGCACGTGCTGGCGATCACTGGCGACCAGCGCCAGCAGCTTGTCGATCTCCGCCAGCACCTGCCGGGTCTGCCCGGTGATGTCCTGGCTGGTGTCTTCCGGAATCTGGCCGGAGAGGTAGGCGACCTTGTTGTACACGGTCATTTCGGACATGCGCGGTCCGACGTCGTAACGCTCCATCATGGGCGTGGCTCCTGCGGTTGATCAGGCCTGCATTGTCCTCCAAACCGGTCAAAGGTGGGTGCAGGGGGACGCTTCGCGCAACGTCACTACCGGGCTCCGACACGCCGGCTGGTCAAATGACGGCGACAGGCGCACGATGCGCCACGCCCCGCGTTGACATCGCACTCGCCCCTCCTGACGCACCCTTGCGCCGATGACCCCAGCCACCACGCCCGCCACCGCTTCCTCCACCCCGGCATGGAAGCGGCTGCTCACCATCGTCGTTCCCCTGCTGATCCTCTCGCTGGCCCTGCATGGCCTGGCCAGTGAATTCGATGAGCACGGCTACCGAGCCATCCGCCAGGCGTTCCGCCAGCTCAGTGGCGCCCAGATCGCGCTCACCGTGGCACTCGGCCTGGCCAGCTACGCCTGCCTGATCGGCTTCGATGCCATCGGCCTGCGCCGCAGCGGCATCCGCGTGCATCCGGCGCGCATCGGCATCACCGCCTTCCTTGCGCATACGCTGGGCCAGACCGTGGGCTTTGCGGCATTGACCGGTGGCGCGGTGCGCCTGCGCGGCTACCGCAGCGCCGGTCTGGACCTGGCGCAGATCGGCCAGGTGGTGCTGATGAGCACGCTCGGATTCGTGTTCGGTGCGTGGCTGCTGATCAGCGTGGCGCTGTGCATGGAACCGGCGGCGGCGGCATTGGCATTGCCGTTGAATCCCGATGCCGTGCGCATCGTCGGCGTCGTCGCCCTGCTCGCCTACCTTGCCACCGTGCTGCTGGTCGGCCGCGAGGGACGGCAGTTCAGCGTGTTCGGCCATGCATTGTGGCTGCCCGACCGCCGCACCATGATCGGCGTCACCGTGCTCAGCGTGATCGAGCTGGTGCTGGCCAGTGCCGCCTTCTACGTGCTGCTGCCGGACTCCACGCCGACCGGCCTGCCCGGCTTCGTCGGCCTGTACCTGGTGGCGGTGCTGGCCGGCCTGGTCTCGACCGTGCCGGCCGGCCTGGGCGTGTTCGAATGGAGCCTGCTGAAGCTGTTGCCACAGGTGGCACCTGCGGCGGTGCTGGCCGCAGCACTGATCTACCGCGTCACCTACTACGTACTGCCGCTGGTGCTGGCCACTCTGCTCGCCCTCGCGCCCGCCCTGCGGCAACCGCTGCAGGCCAGTGCCGGAGCGACCCGTGCGGGCTGGAACGCACTTCGCCCGTGGCTGCCGCAGATCATCGCGCTGGCGGTGTTCAGCATCGGCGCGGCGCTGGTCATCGATGGCACGCTGCCGACGCCACGCCGTCACCTGGTGAATGCCTCGCTGCCGATCCTGGAAACCTCGCACCTGATCGGCAGCCTCAGTGGCGTTGCGCTGCTGCTGATCGGCCAGGGCCTGGCACGGCGCAGCCACGCAGCGTGGATGCTGGCAATGGCAGTGTGCGTGGTCACCCCGCTGCCGCTGTGGCTGCGTGGCGGCCAACTGTTGATCGCGGTGTCCGCACTGCTGGTGGCAACGGCGCTGTGGGCCGCCCGGCGCGAGTTCTACCGCCAGGGCGCGCTGCTGGATGAGGCCTGGTCATGGCCGTGGCTGCGCAACCTTGGCCTGGTGCTGGTAGCGGTGACCTGGTTGCTGTTCTTCACCTACAGCCATGTCGAATACCAGAACGAGCTGTGGTGGCAGTTCGCGCTGTCCGGCAACGCGCCACGCGCACTGCGTGCGTTGCTGGTGGTGGCGATCGCGCTGGTGACGTTCGGCCTGGCGCGGCTGCTGCACAGTACGCGCAGCCCGCTGCCAGCCGCTGACGAGGCCACGCTGCAATCGCTGGCGCCGGTACTGGCCGGTGCCACCGATACCCAGGCCTGCCTGGTACTGACCGCTGACAAGGCGGTGCTGCGTGATGATGCGAAGCAGGGCTTCGTGATGATGCAACGCTACGGCGGTTCGCTGATCGCGATGGGCGATCCGGTGGGTCCGCCTGACGTGGCGCGCGCGCTGATCTGGCGCTTCCGCGAGGAAGCCGACCGCCTCGGCCTGCGCCCGGTGTTCTACCAGGTCGGCGAGGCCTATTGGCAGACCTATCTCGACCTCGGCCTGGGGCTGGTCAAGCTGGGCGAAGAAGCGATGGTGCCCCTGCACGACTTCGGCCTGGAAGGCCGCGAACGTGCCGACCTGCGCCAGGCCTGGAACCGTGGCAAGCGCAGCGGCCTGTCGTTCCGCGTGGCACAGGTGGAAGAAATCCCCAGCCTGCTGCCACGCCTGCACGCGATCTCCAACGCCTGGCTGGAAGACAAGGCCGGCGACGAAAAGGGCTTCTCGCTCGGCAGCTACGACCCGGATTACCTGGCGCGCTTCCCGGTAGCGCTGGTCGAAGCCGAAGGCCAGATCGTGGCATTCGCCAACCTGTGGCAGGCGCCGGCCGGAGCCGAGCTGTCGGTGGACCTGATGCGCCACGTCAACGAGGCGCCGAAGGGCACGATGGACTTCCTCTTCATCGAACTGTTCCTGTGGGGCCGCGCGCAGGGCTATGCCCGCTTCTCGCTGGGCATGGCGCCACTGTCCGGGCTGGCACAGCATCGCCTGGCCGGCCGCTGGAACCGCCTGGCCGGCCTGTTGGCGAGGCATGGCGAACGCTTCTACGGGTTCAGTGGCCTGCGCCGTTTCAAGTCGAAGTTCGATCCGCAGTGGCGGCCGCGTTACCTGGCCGCACCCGGTGGCATGCACCTGCCAGCGGCGCTGCTCGATGCCACGCGCCTGATCTCGCTGGATCCACGGCGGAATTGACGCCGCGGTCCGCCGGGCCCAGCTCGACGCTACCGCGGCTCGTTCCGGTGGGTGCGAACCGTGGGTTCGCACGCGCTCCGGTTTACGCCCCGCCCTTGAGGATCACTTCGGCCAAGCGGTCGTAGTCACCACCGAAATGGTGATCGCCCGGCAGCTTCACCTTCCTCACGCCGTCATTGGCCGGCAGGTCCGGGCACAGTGCGTCCTCATCCTTGTCGCCGTACACGCACAGCGTTTTCTCCGCCGGCAGCCTGGCCACTTCCGGCGCGATCGGCACGCCGTCGCCGCCACCGCCCAGCCAGTTGCTGACATGGAATTCGAAGTCGGCCTTCCTGCCCACCGACAGCAGCACGATGCGCTCCAGCGCCTCGCGGGTACCGGCGTCGAGCTGGTTGATGGTGGCCGGCAGCACGTCGGCGCCCTGCGAGAAACCGATCAGCATCACTTTGTCGCGGTGCCACTGCCGGCGATAGTGGTCGATGATCTTCTGCAGGTCAGCGGCGAACCCCTTCGGCGTGCGCTCGCTCCAGAAGTAGCGCAGCGAATCGATGCCGACTACCGCCACGCCATGCTCGTTGAGTGAAGACGCCACGTTCTTGTCCAGGCCGGCCCAGCCACCGTCACCGGAGACGAACACAGCCAGCGTATCGCCGCTGCCGGTCGCCGGCATTTCCACCACCGGCAGGCCCTTCAGTGCAGCGGGTGGCGGTGCCAGGCTGACGCCGGCCTGTGCGCCCATCACCCGTGCCGCAGCCACCAGGCCTGGTGACGCATCACCGCGCGCAGTGCGCTTGAACTCGCGTGCCATCGCGACCTGCTGCACGAACTGGCCGGCCTCGCCCGCCTTGCAGCCGTGATCACCGGCCGCACTCAACCACGGGACGTTCAGTTCGGCGGGGTGCAGCGCGTTGCGCTTCACGCCATCGCCGCAGACCATGCGTTCGTGGTTGTGGTCCGGGCAGAAGCCGGTGGTGAGCAGGCCGGCGAATACCTGGGTATCGGCCTGCGCAGCCAGCGAATAGGCCAGTTCGGCACCTTCACCATCACCGCCGACCAGCGGCAGGTGGTAGCCCGGCAGGTGCAGGAAGGCCTGCAGCCAGCGCGAGAAGTTCTCGACGTCGCCGGAGCCGAACGAACAGGCCAGGCCGCCTTCACGCTTGAGCACCCCGCGCAGGCGCGCGATGTCCACGGCTGCGACCATCGCGCCATCGGCACGCAGGGCCTCGATCGGCAGACGGCTGGTATCGCCGCCTGCGGAAGGTTCATGGAACCAGATCACCACCCGCTGCGGCGTGCCGGCCGGCATATGCACCGGGATCTGTTCGAACCGCCCGTGGCTGAACTGCTGCGCGGGTGCTGTCGCGGTGGCTGCCGCGGTTGCCGGCAGTGCGGCCAGTGCCAGCACCACACCCATTGCCCTGCCCAGCCCTGCACGCTTCATATCGCAGCCCCGATGGAATGCGCACACGATACGCTGCCTGCACGTGCACGGCACGTACCAGCGCAGGCCATTGGGCTTTCAGCAGGCCGCGGCGCGACGACTGCGCCGATACAGCGCCAGCGCCAGATACAGCAGCCAACCTACGATCACCACGATCACCGCTTTCTGTCCCAGCCCGCGTGGCGGCCCGCCACGCCACAGCACGTGCAGCCACAGCATCACGAAGGCCAGCCAGGCCCAGCCCCAGAGCAGGCCGGCGGCAAACTGCCAACCCGGTTCGCGGCGCAGGTACCAGGCCTGCAGCAGCATGCCGACGCTGGCGCACAGGAACGCGGTGTTGGCCGCCAGCCCATGGATGAACGGTGCCAGCAGCGGGGTTGCGTCGGGCAGCCAGCTGTCACCGATGGCGACCGTGGCCAGGCCCAGCGCCGAGACCGTGAACAGCAGCGGCGCCGCCGCGCTGCGCCGCGGGCCGATGCTGCCGCGATAAAGGGCGATGCCGAGCAGGGCGATCGCCAGTGCCAGCAGGCAGTAGGCCGCGCGCAACGTCAGTCCCCACGGCCCGTGCAGGTAGAGGCTGAGCGTGGCCCGCACCCAGTCCAGGTCGGTGCGTGCGAACTGCGTCCACAGCGCGGTGGCCAGGAACAGAACAAGGGCTGCCAGCGCCAGCAGCGCCGCCGGACGCGCGCGGCTCATGCGGACGCCTCCGGGTGCCGCGCCTGCCACTCGGCCAACGCCTTGCGATAACGCTGCAGCTCATCGGCATACAGATCCAGCACGCACAATGGGCAACCGCTGCCACAGCATTCGTTGGGACCGGGCTCTTCCGGTGGCAGCGGGCGGGGATCGGGATCAGGGACGGACACGATTGGAAGCGACGATCGTTGGAAACGGGCCTAGTGTACCGGGCTGGCTCAGCGGCCCAGCTGGCGGCGCAGGTTGTCACGGGCGGCGGCGTCGAGGCGCTGGTGGAAGAACTCGCTGAGGAAGATCCGCGGTGCGCGCAGCAGGCCCTGCAGGAATCGGCGGCGACCGGCTCGGTACAGGAAGCCCGGCACCACGCCCTTGTATTCTTCGGCCACGCCACGGTCATAGGCAGCAAACACCGGCTCTGGTGCGGCCAGGATCGCCATGTCGCAGTCCAGGAACAGCGCCGCCTCGGCATCCACATCCTCCGGTCCCAGCGCGCCATGGCGGGCGGTCAGCAGGATCAACTGTTCGACGCGTGCGGCATCCACCGTGGCCAGCTCCGGCGCCTGCGCGATCGCCTGCAGGGCCAGCTGCGCCGAACGCGCCTCGTTGTCCTTTCGCCCCGCCACGTAGATCGCATCGTGGTAGAGCACCGCCAGGTAGACTTCGGCCGGCTGCTGCCAGCCGGGGCCGTCGGCAACCTCCTGGCAGTGCTGCAGCACCGCGCGCACGTGGCCGAAGTGGTGGTAGGCCCGTGGCGGCGTTGCATAGCTGTCCTGCAGCGCCTGCCACTGCTCTGGAGCGAGCGTCAGCGGGGAAAAGTCCATGCCCGGATCATCCCGCCTGCGCCGTTGGCGGGCAAGATGTCGCTTTTTTCACCACCCCCTCACAACGCCCTTCGCACTAAGCCGCATCGCGGTTGTCCACAGCTTTTTCGAGCGCTGGTCCACACCGGTTGTGGATGAACGCGTGGACCGACCAACGGTCGCTGCAGTGGTGCGCACACAGGTCTACACTCGCCTCAGGCGGGAGCGCCCGCCGCTGCCGGGAGCCGTCATGTACTGTCCTGCCGCCCGATTCGCTCTGCTCGCACTGGCCGCGTGGGCGGCACCGTCCGCGATCGCGCAGGATCGCGCCGGAACGGCCGCCCCCCTGGTCGTTGCCAACACCGCCATTCCGGCGATGCCGACGCCGCAGCAGGTGTCCGCAATTCCACCGGCGATGCTCGACATGCTGCGCACGCAGGTGATCAATCGCAGCTACTCGCGCGAGCAGCGCCTGCAGGCGCTGGTGGAGATGATCTTCGACCGCCACGGCCTGGACCTGCAGTACGACGCCGACGCGACCCTCACCGTCAGCGAAATCTGGCAGCAGCGGCGCGCCAACTGCCTGGCCTTCACCCTGATGTTCGTCGCCCTGGCACGCGAAGCCGGCATCCAGGCGCGCGTGCAGGAAGTCGGCCAGGTGGTGTCGTGGTACCAGGACCAGGACCAGGGCCTGGTCTACAGCGTCGGCCACGTCAATGCCGGGGTCGGCTTCGCCGGCCGCTTCGCCACCGTCGACCTGGATCGCAACGTGCTGTACGACCGCCGCGGGCCGCTGCCGATCAGCCAGGCACGGGCATTGGCACACTTCTACAACAACCGCGGCGCCGAACGCATGGCCAGCGGCGATCTGCTGGGCGCACGTACCTTCTTCAATGCCGCGCTGGCACAGGACAACAGCTTCGCCGCCACCTGGAACAACCTGGGCGTGCTGGAAAACCGTACGGGCGATACCGCCGCCGCGCGCCGGGCACTGGAAACGGCGCTGCGACTGGACGGCCGCCAGGACGCTGCACTGACCAACGCCAGCGCGTTGTACCGAAAGCTGGGCATGGTCGTGCAGGCGCAGGCGCTGGAGCAGCGGCTGCAGTCGGTGCAGCGCGAGGATCCGTTCGCGCAGTACATGCTCGGCGCCGAGGCCGAACGCGCCGGCCAACTGGATCAGGCAATCCGCCATTACCGGCAGGCCGTGCGCCTGTACGACACCGCCCACCAGTTTCACTTCGGGCTGGCGCGGGCCTATTTCCTGGCCGGCCAGCTCAAGCGCGCCGATCGTGAACTGCAGCGCGCGCAGGAACTGGGCGGTGCCCCGCAGCAGGCGCGCTACCAGGCCAAGCTGGACAGCCTGGCCCGCTGGCGCGCACAGCAACAGGCCAGGCGCTGAAGGCCGGTCAGGCCTTCTTGAGGAAACAGGTCTTCAGGACCAGGCCCTTGATCTTGTCCGAGTTGCCTTCGATGTGCTCGGCATCGTCCTCGACCAGGCGGATGTTGCGGATCACGGTGCCCTGCTTGAGCGGGATCGAGGAACCCTTCACCTTCAGGTCCTTGATCACGGTGACGGTGTCACCGGCCTGCAGGGTGTTGCCGTTGCTGTCACGCACGACCAGGGTCGAACCGGCACCTTCCTCGGCGGTCCATTCGAAACCGCAGTCGGCGCAGATCCACAGCGCGCCATCGGCATAGGTGTTTTCCAGGGTGCACTGCGGGCAGGCGGGGGCAGAAGACATCAGCAAGTACCTCAAAGTGAATCAACAGCCGCCATTGTAACCGCCGGCTCCCCTGGCCTTTTCCGGGCAGCGCCCGGCTGCCTGCTTGACCCGATCCGGCCTCCTGGATCCGGAACAGGTGGCCGCAGGAACTTGCAGTCGGCGGCGAACTGCAGCAGAGTGCGCGGCCCCTGATCGCCCCCGGACCTCCCCATGCGCCTCGGCATCGACTTCGGTACCAGCAACTCCGCCGCCGCCATCGTGCATGAGGGGAAACTGCTGCCGATCCGCTTCGGCGACGCCGAGCAGTTCCGCACCAGCGTGTATTTCCCCGGCGTGGTGCCCGACCCGGACGACTTCCAGCTCGACGACGGCCAGGAACACCAGCTGCAGCAGATGATCGACAGCGCCGCGCGCGCGGCGCGTGCCGCCGGCCAGGAGCGCACGCCGCAGGCCCTGCACCGCGAAGCCCTGCGCGCACTGCGCCGGGAATGGATGGAAGCCCGCGCCGGCAAGGAACGCAGCGCCAGCGACCTGCTGCAGAACGCGGTCTACGGTGACGAAGCGCTGGAAGCCTATTTCGAAGAACACGAGGGCAACCTGGTGCAGAGCCCGAAGTCGATGCTCGGGTACAACCTGCACCCGCGCGCGAAGCAGACCATCACCGGCATCGCCGCGCACATTCTCGAACACATCCGCCTGACCGCCAGCGCCCAGCTCGGCCAGCCGCTGCGCGCCGCCCTGCTCGGGCGCCCGGTGCAGTTCCGCAGTTCGATCGGCGCCGCCGGCAACGACCAGGCGCTGGACATCCTGCGCGAAGCGGCCACCCAGGCCGGCTTCGACCAGATCGATTTCCTCGAGGAGCCAGCCGCGGCGGCCATGCATTACCACGCCGAAAGCCGCGAGCGGCACCAGGCGGTGATCGTCGACATCGGCGGCGGCACCACCGACATCGCCCATGCCGAGGTCGGCGGCGACGACGCCCCGCGCATCCACCGCGCCTGGGGTATCGCCCGTGGCGGTACCGATATCGATCTGGCGCTGAGCCTGTCCAGCTACATGCCGCTGTTCGGCCGCGGCATCACCCGCGTGCCCGCCCACCACTACGTGGAAGCCGCCACCGTGCAGGACATGACCCGCCAGCGCGATTTCCGCCAGCACACGTACGACCACGTCGACGCCCCATGGGGCCCGCGCCTGCAGGCCCTGCAGGACACCGGCAATACCGCGCGCCTGTACCGCGACGTCGAGCGTGCCAAGATCGCCCTCAGCGCCGTCAGCGAACACCGCAGCACGCTGGACTACATTGCCCGCGACCTGCATGCCGACAGCAGCGCCGATGGACTGGCCGCCGCCGCCCATGGCTACCTGGAGCAGATCCGCGAGCTGCTGGCCCAGGTCCGCAGCGACATCGGCGGCGACCCGGATGCCGTGTTCCTGACCGGCGGCATGTCCCGCGCCGGCTACCTGCGCCAAGCGGTGGCGGCCGCGTTCCCGGGCGCCCGCATGGTCCACGGCGAACCCTCGCTGGGCGTGGTCCAGGGCTTGGCACTGGCGGCAGCCAGCCAGGATTAACAAAACGTTACGCGGTCTAAGTTACTCTTGGTCGGCTAGAACTTCGCTGCACCTTCCATCGGCCACGCCGGTGTGTGTCCACGGTGCAGCCAGGCCCGCCCTGCGGGCCTGGCGGCCATGCCTTTCTGGCTCGTTCATGGTCCGCGTCCCACCTGAGCCGCCATCGAGACCCGCTTTGGGCACCCGCCAGGCCCCTGAGGCCTTACAACCTGACGCAGCACCTGCACCCATCGACTGCCGCCGTTGTGACGCGGTCTGTTGCCGGTTGCCCGTGCTGCTGCAGCCCGGCGACCACGTGCCCGGCCAGTTCCTGTCACGCGACACCCACGGCCGTGCCGTGATGGCGCGCAACGAGGAAGGCTGGTGCGCGGCGATCGATCCCTATCACCTGCGCTGCACGATCTATTCGCAGCGCCCGGCGATCTGCCGCCAGTTTTCGATGGGCGGCGATGACTGCCGCCGCGAGCGGCAGGACTACCTGCGCCAGGCCGACGCCTGGGCGCTTTCCTCCCCTTCCACCTGACAGGAGCAACCATGCCCCGCAAGGCAAAGACCCCCGCGAAGGCCAGCAACAGCATCCGCAGCGAACGCAAGGGCGCGGCCGCCAGCACCGTGGTCAGCAGCGATTCGATCGCTTCGGACCTGGCAGCGTTCCGCAAGGCCGGTGGCAAGATCGAAGTCCTCGGCACCACCTGGGCGCTGAAGAAAGCCAGCTGACCCAGCTCCGACCGCGGCGGCGCTGCCGCCGCGGCCTGCCGGATCTCGCTCAGCGATCCAGACTTACCCGGACGCTGCCCGAATGCGACTGGATGCGGATGTCACCGTCGCCACTGCCGAGCCGTGTATCGAGATGGCTCCCGGGGCCGTAGCGCGGCCGCTCCACCTGGCCGGCATCGCTGTTGATCGACCCGCTGAAGCTGTTCACCGACAGCTGCGCCGAGACCGAGCGTGGCAGGCGCAGGTTGACCGACGCACTCACCGATTCGACGTTGATACGCCCCCCCGGCGCCAGCCCGGCCGCCGACAGGTCGATGCTGCCCGACACGGTTTCCACCGCCAGCCGCTGCACCCGCCCGGCATCCACCTCGACCCGGCCGGATACCGTCTGTGCACCAATATCACCGGACACGCCGCCACCGGCGTCGATGCGGCCGCTGACCGTGTTCACATCCAGCTTCGGGGTCTGCAGGCGCGCGCTGACACCGCCACTGACCGTATTGAGCTTGCTGTCGCCGCTGCGACCGGAAGCGCTCAGGCTGCCGCTGACGGTGTCGGCCTGCAGGCGGCGCACATCGATGCCGCTGATGTCCTGGCTGGCACTGACCGTGCTCAGCAGCAGTTCCACCGAGCGCGGCACGTTCAGCACCAGCGTCGCGCCGCCGTTGTTGTTGCGACGCGGATATTCGATCTCCCAGCGCACGCGGTTGGCACTCTTCTCCTGGCGCAGCTGCAGGCCGTCGCTGAGCGTACCGGTGAGCTGCACGTCATTGCGGTCCCAACCACGCACGGTCACTTTGCCGGCGACGTTGCTCAGTTCGATGCGGCCACCAGTGGCCAGGTTGTGGCGCTCGTCGATCCGGGTCTCAGCCAGGGCTACCGCGGGCAGCAACAACAGCGCAGCGCAGCAGGTCATCAGGGCTCGTGTCATCGGGGGGCTCCTCAGGTCGTCAGGCCGGTCTCGGCGGCATAGGCCGCCTGCCGGGTCAATTCCAGCCGCAGCGCATAGGTGCGCTTGAGCTGGCTAAGCAGGTGCGGCGCACGTGGATCCTGCGCCAGTGCGGCCTGGATCTGTGCCGCGCTTTGATCGAGTTCGTGCAGCGCCGGCTGCCATTCCGGCGCCCGGCCCGCGGGCAGCGAGGCCACTGCCTGCCGGTACTGCTCGGCCATCGCCGCGGCCTGCAGCTGCAGGGTAGACGGCACCGGCGCGTCCGGCTGCGCATGGCGCCATGGCGCCACCGCGTAGACCGCCAGGCTGGCCGCCAACGCCGTACCCACCGGCAACCACCAGCGCCGACGCGAACGAGCGGGCAGCGCCACCACGTTGTCGGCCAGCACAGGCCCCGCCTGCGGTTCACGCGGCGGCAGCTGCGCCGACAACCGCGCCCAGCCATCGGCGGGCACGCTGCGTTCGGGCGGCAGCGCGCGAAGTCGGGCCACCAGATCGGGGTCGGAATCGTGTTCGTGTGTACTCATGTCATGTCTCCCAGCCGTGCACGCAACAAACCGCGCGCACGATGCAACTGTGCCTTGGAACTGCCGATTGCCATCTGCAGCTGCTCGGCGATTTCCTGGTGTTTCCAGCCTTCGATGTCATGCAGCACCAGTACCGCGCGCGCCCTCGGCGGCAGCGTCGACAGCGCCCGTTCGAGGTCGCGTTCGGTCCCGGCACAGCGGTCGTGCACCGCCAGTTCCTGCAGTCCTCCGTTCACATCATCAAGACTGTCGTGGTCCTGCCCGGCTGCGCGCCCACGCAGTTCCATCAGCGCAGCGTTGACACCCAGCCGGTGCAACCAGGTCGACAGGCTGCTTTCGAAGCGGAACCCCGGCAGCGCCTTCCATGCCTGCAGGAAGGCTTCCTGCAAGGCATCTTCGGCACGCGCCTGCTGGCCGCCACACAAGCGCCACAGCACGGCGAACACGCGCGGCGCATGGCGCCGGTACAACAGTTCGTAGGCCGCGGTATCGCCGGCGGCCGCCGCCCGCACCAGGGCGGGTTCGTCGACGGGGTCGTTGGCGGCAGGCGGCGCGGGCATGGTGGTGTCGAGCATATCGCTTGGATGCGGCGACCCGGGAAAAGGTTTAGAGCCCATCCATGGTCGATGCCATGCAACCTTTTTGATGACTGCTGCATCCATGGAGGGTCCTTCGCGAAATTGCCGTCCAGGAGTCCTGCCATGTCCAGCCCATCCTGCGCCGCCCTGCTGGTGATCACTGCCTGCGTCCTGTTGCAGGCGCTGGGCCTGTCACTGCAGCTGCGTCCCGGCAATGGCCGCGCCTGCCTGCAGCAGCATCGCCAGGAGGTGGTGTGCCTGGCCTGGACCCCGGCGGTCGAATCCCCCGCACGCGCCGGGTAACATCGGGAGCCGTTTCCCCCCTCCGTAGTCGCCCCATGATGTTGTCGCTGAAGGATCACCTGCCCGCCTGGACCCACCCGTGGTTGAACTACGCCGGCGTCGCCCTGCAGATCGTACTGGTGTTGCTGGTCGCGTGGCTCCTGCGCGTGCTCGCCCGTCGCCTGATCCGCCGTTTCGCCGAGCACTACACGCTGCCGCCCGAAATGGTGATGGGTGCGCGCCGGATCACCAGTTTCGTGGTCTATTTCAGTGCACTGCTGTACATCCTCAGCCTGCTTGGCGCGAAGCCCTCGGTGCTGTGGACCGCCTTCACCGGTTTCGCTGCCGTGGGCGCGGTCGCCTTCTTCGCGGCGTGGAGCGTGCTGTCCAACATCTTCTGCACGCTGCTGATCTTCACCACGCGTCCGTTCCGCCTGCACGACTACATCGAGGTGCTGGAGAACGGCGAGAAGCCGGGCCTGAAGGGCCGGGTGATCGACGTGAACCTGATCTACACCACGCTGCAGGAAACCGGCGACGGCCACGAAGGCACGGTGCTGCAGCTGCCGAACAACCTGTTCTTCCAGCGCACGGTGCGCCGCTGGCGCGACCCGGCGCAGGCCCCCGGCGGCATCCAGGGCGACGGCTGAGGGTGGTTTTCGGCAGGGCTGCGCCCTGCCGAACAACCTTTACCTCAACTGGCTGTCCTTGCTGCCGCGCCGGTTGTAACCGGCATGCGCCTGTTCTTCATCGTCATGCGCCTGCTGGCACGCCACGCACAGCCGCACCCCGGGCACGGCTCGGCGCCGCGCCAACGGGATCGGCGCGTCGCATTCCTCACAGTGTTCCAGACCGGGGCCCTGGCGCAGCTGGCGCCGCGCGCGGGCGATCGCATCATCGACGGTGGCGTCAATCTGGTCCTGGACCGCGCCGTCTCCCGCCCAACCGGTGGCCATGGCCATCCTCCGCAGGTGTGTCGCCTGATATGGGGACGATACACCCCGGCAAAAAGACAGGCCTTCATGTGGAGCCGAGCCATGCTCGGCTGCTCTTCAGGATGACGAACAGAGCGTGGGCGGATCCGATCAGGCCGATTGCGGCTTAATCCCCTCCGTCCCCTTTTTGCTTACCAGACCAGGTCGTCCGGCACCTGGAACTGCGCGTAATAGGCGTCGTCCTCGGCGTTGCCGGTGGAGATCTCGGCGGTCGAGCCCGGCTGGCCGTGGTCGACGATGATCGCCTCCGGGACGCGCTCACGCACCTTCTCGGCGGCAGCACGCGGCAGCAGGGCATAGCCCTCGCCATGGGCAACGATGACCAGCACGCCCACCGACAGCGCCTTGCGCAGCTTGGGGTCGATCAGCAACGTGCGGATCGCCGCGCCGTCGCTGAAGCGGTACTCGTCGTCGCCCTTGTGGGGTACGGCATGGGCCGTGATGATCTGCCTGGCCTGGGCCTTCTGTTCAGCCTGCCTGGCCTGGGCGTTGCGTTCGGCGGCCAGCGCACGGTCGCGCTCGACCTTCTCGGCGCGGGCGCGTTCAGCCTCGCGCTGGACCTCGGCCGACGTCGATTCGGCCTTGCCCTGACGGGCCTTGGCCTGCTCGCGCGCGGCGGCGCTGGCCTGCGACTTCTTGGCCAGGCCGGCCTTGAGCAATTGTTCCTGCAGCGCGTTGGGCTTTGCCATGGTCGGTGCGTACCGCGTGTAATCTTGGATGTCCCCATTCTACCGACGCCCCGCCGCCCCTGCATGGCAGTCCTGAAGTACCTCACCGGCTATCCCGAACCCCTGGTCGCACAGGTCAGCGAACTGCTGGCGCAGGGCAAGCTTGGCCCCTGGCTGCAACAGCGCTACCCCGACCCGCATGAGGTGCGCAGCGACCGCCAGCTGTACGACTACACCCAGGACCTGAAGGACCGCTACCTGCGCAAGTCGGTGCCACTCAACAAGGTCTGCTACGACAACACGCTGGAAGTGATCAAGCACGCGCTGGGCACCCATACCGCCATCTCCCGCGTGCACGGCGGCCGCCTCAAGGCCAGCCGCGAGATCCGCATCGCCACCGTGTTCCGCCAGGCGCCAGCGGCATTCCTGCGCATGATCGTCGTGCATGAGCTGGCCCACCTGAAGGAAGCCGACCACAACAAGGCCTTCTACCAGCTGTGCCAGCACATGGAGCCTGATTACCTGCAGCTGGAGTTCGATACCCGCCTGTACCTGACCGAGCTGGCCAACCGCAGCCAGCGCTGACCGGCCGCAGCAGCTACACTGCGCGCCCCCTGCCCGACCTGCCCATCATGGAACCGATCCGTCTCGACAAACGCCTGTCCGCCCTGCTCGGCATCCCGCGCGGCGAAGCGCGACGCTACATCGAAGGCGGCTGGGTCACGGTCAACGGCGACGTGGTGGAACAGCCGCAGCGCCTGGTCGATGACAGCGCAGTGATCGTGGTGGCCGAACAGGCCAGCGATGAAAAGGCCGAACGGGTCAGCATGCTGCTGCACAAGCCGGCCGGTGTCGCCGCCGAAACCCTGTGCGCGCTGGTCAGCAGTGACAGCCGCAGCGAACTTGATGCCAGCGACATCCGTCCGCTGCAGCGTCACTTCCACGGCCTGCAGTTGGCCGCCTCGCTTCCGGCCAGCGACAGCGGGCTGGTGGTGGTCAGCCAGGACCCGGCCACGCTGGCCCACCTGCAGCGCAACCTGGGCCGCACCGAGCAGGAATACCTGATCGAAGTGGCCGAAGGCGGCCCCGAGCGCGGCCCGTGGCTGCTGGCGCGGCTGCAGCAGGAATCCGGCGGCGCCAAGGTCAGCTGGCAGAGCGAGCAGCGCCTGCGCTTCGCCGGCAAGGGCCTGACGGCCAAGGGCCTGCGTGTGGCGGTCAGCGCCGCCGGCCTGCAGGTCACCGCTGCGCGCCGCCTGCGTATCGGGCGCGTGGCGCTGGGGCCGCTGCCGCCGGCGCGGTGGCGTTATCTGGGCAGCGACGAGCGGTTCTGAGGTATGCGGGTCAGAGCCCTTGCCTGTGGCAAGGGATCCGACCCATCGGTGACGCCCTCTCGGGGTCGGATCCCTTGCCGCAGGCAAGGGCTCTGACCCCCTATCGATCCTGCAGGCATTCCTTCACCCATGGCGTGGATCTACCATCGGGGCATGAGCCTGCCCAACTCCTTGTGGCGACGCCTGATGCGCATCGCCGCGATCGTCATCGCCGCGCTGTTGCTGCTGGTCCTGTCCGGCCTGCTGCTGGCCGACCACCTCACGCCGCAGGCGCACGGCCCCCCCTCGCACGTGCTGCCGCTGCAGCCGGCGCAGACCCGCATCGACCAGCAGATCGTGCCGTTGCAGGCGGCCCATCCCGGCCAGTCCGGCGTGGCCTTCCTCAGCGATGGCCTGGATGCCTTCGCCGCGCGCGCGCTGATCACCAGCCAGGCCGGCCGCAGCCTGGACCTGCAGTACTACATCTGGCACGACGACCTGATCGGCCACCTGATGGCCAAGGCGCTGCATGACGCCGCCGAGCGCGGGGTGCGCGTGCGGATCCTGCTCGACGACATGAATGCCAAGGACAAGGACGCGCTGATGATGGCCCTGGACCGGCACCCGAACATTGAAATCCGCCTTTACAACCCGTTCCGCAACCGGACCGGCATCCTGCGCATGGTGGAGATGGTGCAGCGCTTCTTCAGCGTGAACCATCGCATGCACAACAAGAGCTGGATTGCCGACGGCCGCGTCGCGATCGTCGGTGGCCGCAACATCGGCGAGGAATACTTCAGCGCACGCACCGATGTGAACTTCCAGGATCTGGACCTGCTGGTGGCCGGCCCTGCCGTGGAACAGGCCAATCGGATCTTCGACGACTACTGGAACAGTGAAGCAGCCATTCCAGTATCGGCGCTAGCCTTCCATACCGATGCACAGCTGCGCCTGCTGGTCCGCGAATCGGACCATGAAGCGCAGCGGGACGTGGCGCGGCCCTACCTTGCGCGCGTGGCCGAATCGCGCCAACGGCAGCGTCCAAGCCCCGAGCCATTGCACTGGAGTGGTGCGGTGCGCATTGTCTCGGACCCGCCGATGAAACACCGCGACGATGATCGCGGGGCCTGGCTGGTGTCGACGCTGATCAGCGAGCTGCAGGCCGCCCGGCACAAGTCCCTGCTGATCTCGCCCTACTTCGTACCCGGCAACGAGGGCCTGGATGGCTTTTCGGCCATGGCCGGGCGGGGCGTGCAGGTCGGCGTGATCACCAACTCACTGGCCGCCAACGACGTCGCCGCCGTGCACGGTGGCTACATGGGCTACCGCGTGCCGTTGCTCGACGCCGGCGTCCACCTGTACGAACTGAAGGCGCAGGGGCAGTCCGGCGACGCCGGGGTCTTCGGCAGCAGCGGCGCGAGCCTGCATACCAAGGCGTTCCTGGTCGACGACCGCCGCGGTTTCGTCGGTTCATTCAACCTGGACCCGCGCTCAGCCTATCTGAACACTGAAATGGGCGTGCTGTTCGACGATCCGGTGCTGGGCGCACAGCTGCGGGACGAGTACCTGCGCCTGGCTGACCCCAGGCACAGCTGGTGGCTGGCGGTGGACGACCGCCGCCGGTTGCGCTGGCTGGAGCGAGAACCGCCACCGCACTGGGTGGAGGCCGAGCCGGGCGCCACGGCGCGCAAGCGCTGGTTGTCGCGGGCGATCAGCTGGCTGCCGGTGGAATCGCAGCTGTAGCGTTCAGGCGGGCGGCCCGACATCGTCCTGCGCCGCCTCATCCAGCGTTTCCACGCTGCGCCCATGCAGGCGCCGCCAGATCCAGCGCAGGGCATGCGGCGGTGCCGACGGCAGCTGTTCCAGCAGGGCCAGCATGCGGCTCTGGCTGGCATGCCCATGGCGGCACAACAGGCTGGCCGCTGCGGCGGCGCTGGCCAGGCGCAGGCTGTCGGCCAACGGTCCTTCCGCATCCACCGCCAAGGCCTGGTGAACCGGCTCAGGCAGCTCCCATGCGGCGACCACCCGCTGCGCCAGCGGCAACGACCACTGCTGCAGCAGCTGCAGGGCCAACGCCGGCTCCACGGCCTCGCCACGGGCCTGTGCCTCCTGCAGCAGCTGGCGCATCACCAATGCTGCACCCAGCCCCTGCACCAGGCCCAGCCACTGCGCGGCGAAGGCATCGCCGAAAGTGACCGTGCGCGCGTGGTCGGCCGCTGCACGCGATGCCAGCAGCGCGTGCTCCCAGATGATCGCGCTGAACTGCGGGAACACCTCGCATTGCACCTGCATCACCGGCTGCACCAGTACCGCACTGATGATCTGCCGCACGCCCTCGGTGCCGACCAGGGTCACCGCCCGCTGCAGGCTTTCGACCGGGCGCTCGTGGACCTTGTAGGCCGGGCTGTTGGCGATGCGCAGCAGGTTGCCGGTCAGCACCGGGTCCTGGCCGATGATCGCGGCCATCACCCGGGCCGAGGCGGCATCGTCGTTGACGGTCTGGATCAGCTGCGGCAGCAGCTGCGGCCGGCGGGGCAGCTGCCTGGCCGCCCAGTCGCGGTCCTGCAGCGCGCGCGCTACCGCTTCGCCCAGGCCGGGGTCCTGCACCGGTGCCGGCTCGCCTGCCAGCCGCGGGTACAGGGCCAGCGCATGCAGACCGCGTTGCAGGTGAGCGGCGATCTCCGCCGGCGGCAGCGCCTCGCCCTGCAGGCTCACCGCAGCGGCAGCCACCGCCTGGCGGGACGCGGCAACCAGCCGCGCCGGTGCCGCCCCGGTCGAACGCGCCAGCCAGCCGCGCAGCGATCGCCACCAGGCCGGTGTCATCGCCGCCCGCCCTGTCGTTGTAATGCCCTTGCCATCACTGACCGACCTGCCTCTTCACGCCCATCCGGCCACCCGCCGTCGTCGCAGCATCGGCCGCACTTTCATCTTCTTTAACCGGACGGCCACCAACGTCGACGGCACCGGCCGAGGGAATGGACTAGAATGGCGCCGCGCGACCCGTCCCCCTGCCATGACGACGTCGCTTTTTTTGTTTTTGGGACCCTACCGTTCACTGGCCGTTCGCTGCAGTTCGCCGCTGTTCGCGCCATCGGAGACGCCATGCTATTCGAAACCCTCGCCACCACCGGCCACGAACAAGTGGTGTTCTGCCACAACCACGATGCCGGCCTGAAGGCGATCATCGCCATCCACAACACCACCCTGGGCCCGGCTCTGGGTGGCGTGCGCATGCGCCCCTACGCCAGCACCGACGAGGCACTGGCCGACGTGCTGCGGCTGAGCCGGACGATGACCTACAAGAATGCGCTGGCCGGCCTCAACGTCGGTGGCGGCAAGGCAGTGATCATCGGTGATCCGAAGGTGGACAAGACCGAGGTGCTGTTCCGCGCCTTCGGCCGTTATGTCGACTCGCTGGGTGGGCGCTACATCACCGCCGAGGACGTCGGCACCGACGTCAATGACATGGAAAACATCTACCTGGAGAGCCAGTTCGTGACCGGCGTGCACCAGGTCCATGGCGGCTCCGGCGACCCGGCCCCGTTCACCGCCTACGGCGCGCTGCAGGCGCTGATGGCGGCGATGCGCTTCAAGTTCGGCCATGAGGAAGTGGGCAAGACCAGCATCGCGGTGCAGGGCCTGGGCCACATTGGCATGGAGCTGGTCAAGCTGCTGCGCGACCGTGGTGCCAAGCTGTATGTCACCGACCTGGACAGCGCGCTGGTTGATCGCGCGGTCAGCGATTTCGGCGCCGAAGCGGTCAAGCCGGACGAGATCCACGAAGTGAACGCCGACGTGTTCGCACCGTGTGCGCTGGAAGGCGCCATCAACGCCGACACGCTGCCGCGGATCAAGGCGAAGATCATCTGCGGTACCGCCAACAACCAGCTGTCGAGCCTGGAAATCGGCGATGAACTGCACGCCCGCGGCATCCTGTATGCGCCGGACTATGCAGTCAACGCCGGTGGCGTGATGAACGTGTCGCTGGAGATCGACGGTTACAACCGCGAACGCGCGATGCGCCTGATCCGCAGCATCTATCACAACCTCACCCGCATCTTCGAACTGTCGCAGCGCGAGAACATCGCGCCGCAGCGGGCGGCCGACCGCATCGCCGAAAGCCGCATCCTGTCGATCGGCAAGCTGAAGATGCCGCTGGGCCGCAGCACCCCGCGCCTGGGCAACCTGCGCGGCGGCTGAGCCTGCCGATGTCGCGCCGGGGCTGACGTCCCGGCGCGACCGCCCATTCAGAACCCGGTGCTGTAGCGCAGTGCCGCCTGGCGCGCGCCCTCGCCACCAACGCGCTGGTCGAAGCCCAGGCTCAGGCGGCCATTACGGCCCCACCACGACTCCAGCGCCACGCCGAACAGCGCACTGCCGCGCGGCGCGTTCCAGCCCGCCAGCGGCGCCCAGGCATCGACACCAACGAAGCTGGCCTGCCAGCCCGCATCGGCAGCGTCGAGCCGCTGCTGCCATTCGGCATGCCCACGCAGCGTCCAGCGCCCCCAGCCGCGCTCGCCACGGATGCCGGCCAGCATCTGGCTGCGCTGCACGCGGTTGGCATCGCCACGCAGGCCGAAGCCGAAACCGCCCAGCTCGTTGAAGGCATCGGTGTCCACGCGCGTGGTGCTGGCACCCAGGTACGGTGTCAACGACGCACCCGGGCGTCCGAAACGATAACCACCTTCGACGCTGGCACTGCTGAAGCGTCCACCGTAACGTGCGGAAACACCATAGGCACCGGCGCCCAGCAGCAACTGGCGGTCCAGCGCACGTGTGAACTGGCCGCTGCCGACCTGGGCCAGCGCATAGCCCCGGCCCAGGTTCCAGCCGGCATACAGCTGCGCCTGCGCCTGGCGATCACGCCCACGATCGCCGCCGAAGCTGCTGCCACCATTGCTGCGGGTCTCGCCGAAGGCCACGCCCATCAGCCCATTGCTGCCCAGCGGCAGGTCCTGACCGGCCATCCAACCGCGGCTGTCGGCGGCATTGCCGGCAAAGCTGCCCTGCCCGGCCTCACCGAGCGCGCTCTGCCAGGCCCCGCGCAGGCGCGGCGCAGCCTGCACGCGATCAAAACGCTCGGCAATCGCACGGCGTGACATGTCGATGCTGTCGAAGGTGGCCGACTCGGCCCGCGCATGCGCCTGCCCGGACAGGCTCTGCAAGCTGGCCTCCAGCCCTTTGCTGCCACCGCCGGTCCACTGCAGCGCACCGGCCGCCGTACCGAAGGCCGAACCCTGCAGCGCCGTATTGCCATCGAGCGCACTGAACGCACCGTCCACGCGTTGCGCAGCGGACTGCGCCGAGGCCGTGAGCCCGGTCGCCGCCGCCGTGACGCTGACCTGGGTCAGGTTCAACCAGGCATTGTTGCTGTCATAGCCATAGCTGCTCTGCAGCAGCGACAGGCCCTGCAGGCCGCTGGAAGTGGCCGGAGCGCTGAAGGTGCCGCTCAGGCCACCGGCGGCGTGGATCAGGTCCTGGCGGCTGCCGTTCTGCGGCACATAGCCGGAGACGAAGCCATGCACGCGCACGCCACCATTGATCGTGGCGTTGCCGGTTACCTGCAGCGCATTGGCACCAAGCGCGATCATCAACTGCGCGCCCGCCTGCTGGGTGTAGTTGCCCTCGATGGTGCCGGTGGTGTTGCCGGTGGTGAGGAACACGCTGCTGCCGTTGACCACGTTGCCGA
Organism: Stenotrophomonas sp. 85239_Sma; assembly: GCF_056481725.1. Taxonomy (NCBI): domain Bacteria; kingdom Pseudomonadati; phylum Pseudomonadota; class Gammaproteobacteria; order Lysobacterales; family Lysobacteraceae; genus Stenotrophomonas; species Stenotrophomonas sp. 85239_Sma. Next base: position 3,300,480 of record NZ_CM151163.1, read on the forward strand.
TCACGCGCGGTGTACCGCCATTGAACTGCAGGCCGGTCGAATCCGGATCGGGCTGGCCGAGGATGGTCACGTTGGAACGGATGACACCGCCGTTCTGCAGCGACAGGATGCCGCGCTCGATGCGGGTGGCGCCGCTGTAGCTGTTGTTGCCCGCGAGCACCAGGGTGCCCCCGCCCTGCTTGACCAGTCCGCCGCTGCCGACGATGTCGTTGCTCCACTTCGAGCCTGTCGAAGCCACATCCACGTTGGCGACCACATCGCCCCAATCGAAGCGGCCAGGACCGTTGATCGCACGGCCGATGTCGAGCAGGCCATAGCCGAACACCGCATCCACGCCGGGCGCGCCGATGTCCTTGGCGGTGCCCAGCAGGGTCTGCCGCACCAGGTTGTTGTCGAAGTACGGATAGCGCTGCCAGACCAGCGCGGCGGCGCCGGAGACCAGCGGCGCGGCGAAGGATGTGCCGTAGTTCCAGTAGTAGGTGCTGCCATTGGCGTCCGGATAGACCGCGCTGCCCGGCGCCGCCAGGCAGTAGCGCGCGGCCTGGCCACAGGCATTGGCGTAGCTGGCCAGCGTGCCCGGTGCATACGGATCCACGGCGGTCGCCACCAGCCAGCCGCGCTCCAGGTCGGCCGCCGGCAGCGAGCCGGCAACGCCCTGCTGGCTGGGCAGGGCGGCCAGGCTGCTCGGTTCGGTGCGCGCATCGTTGCCGGCCGCGAACACCACCAGGCCGCCATGGTTGATGACGAACGGACGGTACTCGGCCGCTACCTGCGCGGTGGTCGGCAGGTCGGTCCAGTACAGGCCGCCCCACGAATTGTTCATCACCTTCACGTTGTAGCTGATCAGGTCCTGGTGGACCTGCGCCACGCCCAGCGGGCCACTGAAGGAATTGCCCTTGCCGCTGCCGTCATCGACGGGCGGCTTGTCGGCGATGATCCGCGCCGAAACGATCTGCGCACCGGGGGCGATGCCGCCCGGCCAGGATCCCACCGACGCGCCGGCAGCCAGGCTGGCCACCGCCGTGCCGTGGCCCACCACGTCGTCCACCAGCAGGTTGTTGCGCGCCGGATCGATGTAGTTGAGGTTGCCCACCACCCGCCCGTTCAACGCCGCTGCGTTGCGCTGTACGCCCGAGTCGACGATGCCGATGCGCACGCCCTGCCCGGTCAGGCCGGCGGCCTGTGCGGCACGCGCATTGGTCACTGACAGGTGCGCGTCGAAGGCCGGTTCCTGCGGCTTGGCCGGAGGCGGTGTCGTCGGAGGGGGCGTGGTCGGGGGTGTCGGGGTGGTCGGGGGCGGATCGATGCGGACATTGCCGCCGCCTCCACCGCCGCCACATGCCGTCATTGCCATCGCCAGCGCCGTTGCCAGCGCGGACCTCACCATCATCGTGCGTTCCATCGATTCCTTCCCATGAACGTTGGCCTGCCTACATCCCGGCAGGCGTGCGGTGCCACCCAGCGGCGGCCCTCCCCGACCCTCTATACTTGGGCCGACCCCCACGCAGTCTGCCGGGAAACCGCGTCGCTTCCAACGTCTGCGGTCTCCTTTCCGAACATTGCTCACGCATCAACGAGATTGCCATGTCCAACATCGTCATCGCCGCCGCCAAGCGCACCGCCATCGGCTCCTTCCTCGGCCAGTTCAACGGCGTGCCGACCCCCACCCTCGGCGCGGCCGTCATCGCGGCCGCCCTGGAACAGTCGGGCGTACCGGCCGGCGACGTCTCCGAAGTCCTCATGGGCTGCGTGCTGCCGGCCAACCTCGGCCAGGCGCCCGCCCGCCAGGCGGCGATCGCCGCCGGCATTCCGCTGTCGACCGGTGCCACCACCCTCAACAAGGTGTGCGGTTCGGGAATGAAGACCATCATGCTCGGCCATGACCTGATCAAGGCCGGTTCGGCCAGCATCGTGGTCGCCGGTGGCATGGAATCGATGTCCAACGCCCCGCACCTGCTGCCGAACTCGCGTACCGGCAATCGCTTCGGCAACTTCCAGGCGGTCGACCACATGGCCCACGACGGCCTGGTCAACGCCTACGACGGCAAGGCCATGGGTGAATTCGCCGAATGCGCCGTGGACAAGTACCAGTTCAGCCGCGAGGAGCAGGACGCCTACGCGATCGAATCGGTGAAGCGCGCGCAGGCCGCACAGGCCAACGGTGCGTTCGCCGACGAGATCGTCGCGGTGAAGGTGGCCACCCGCAAGGGTGATGTCGAGGTCGCCACCGACGAACAGCCGGGGCGCTCGGACATCGCCAAGATCCCGACCCTGCGCCCGGCCTTCAAGAAGGACGGCAGCGTCACCGCCGCCAGCTCCTCCAGCATCTCCGACGGCGCCGCCGCAGTGGTCCTGCTGACCGAGGAAGACGCGGCCGCACGTGGCATCACTCCGCTGGCGCGCATCGTCGGCCACGCCACCCATTCGCAGGAACCGGAGTGGTTCACCACCGCCCCGATCGGCGCGATCCACACGCTGCTGGCAAAGACAGGCTGGTCACTGGACCAGATCGACCTGTTCGAAATCAACGAAGCCTTTGCCGTGGTGGCGATGGCACCGATGCGTGAACTGGGCATCCCGCACGACAAGCTCAACGTGAATGGCGGGGCCTGCGCACTGGGCCATCCCATCGGTGCCTCCGGTGCACGCCTGGTGGTGACCCTGGTCAACGCCCTGCGCACGCGCGGTGGCAAGCGCGGCATTGCCACCTTGTGCATCGGTGGCGGCGAAGCAACGGCAATCGCCATCGAATTGATTTAAAAAGATTTAACGACGATTTCGCAAAAATGAATGCGGGATCGCTTGACACCCAATCTTGGCTTGTCATCATGTTGTCGGCGCGCAGCATGCGCGTTGCCTAATTCTAACGACGAGGATTTACACAATGAGCATCAACAAGCTGCTGGTCGCGATGTCCCTGGCTCTGGCCCTGGCCGCCTGCTCGAAGCAGGAAGCTGCCCAGGACGCCGCTGCTTCGGCCAACGAAGCCGCCACCGAAGCCCAGGCTGCTGCCGACCAGGCCGCCGCTGCCGGCGCCCAGACCGCCGACGCTGCCCAGCAGGCTGCCAACACCGCCGCCACCGCTGCTGACGCTGCGACCGATGCTGCTGCCAGCACCGCTGCTGCCGCGACCGACGCTGCTGCTGGCGAAGCCAAGGACGCTGCCAAGGCTGCCGAAGCTACCGCTGAGCAGGCCAAGGACGCTGCTGAAGAAGCCAAGAAGTAATAACTTCTTTCTTCACGCTGTTCTGGAAAAGCCGCTGGTCCGCCAGCGGCTTTTTCTTTGCACCGATGCCACCGCGTACCACTGGCATCGCGACCCCGTCTTCACAACGGCATGAATAGGCTGGCGTCCCCATCCATTGCAGTACCGGAGACCGCCATGAAGATTCGCCCGATCACCACCACCCTGCTGGCCGCCTCCCTGCTGCTGGCCCTGGCCGCCTGCAAGGGCCCGGAAGCCGAACAGGCCAAGCAGGACGCACAGCAGGCCGCTGACAGCGCTGGTGCGGCCGCCCGTGATGCGGTCGACAGGGCAGCAGAAGCCACCCGTGACGCCGCCGACAAGACCGCTGCAGCCTCCGAGCAGGCCGCCGCCGATACCCAGCAGGCACTGGACACGGCCGCAGACGCCACCGCAAACGCTGCTGACAAGGCCAAGGACGCCGCGACCGACGCCGCTGCACACGCCAGCGATGCCACCGCCAACGCCGCGCAGAAGGTGGCCGACAAGGCCCGCGACGTCGCCAATGACGCGAAGGCGAACGCGGCCAAGGAAGAAGCCAAGCACTGAGGCGTACCGCCAGCCGGGCATGGGCTCGGCGCTACAGGAAAAGCCGCGGCACTGCCGCGGCTTTTCTGTTTTTCGCTTTCCGCTTTTTCTGTTGATTCCGTGGTGGACGCGTACGGAAAGTGTTCAAGGACGCGCGGGCAGGTCGCGCAGGGCGCAAGCGCCATGGATGGCGCGCCCGAGCCTACAAGGACGTATCCACGGCGCCCCTGCGCGACCTACCCGCGCGCCCCACCCACAGTATCGGCGCCCATCACGAGGGGCACCGCCGTTGGCCGCCTCCTACGGCAGCGCGCGCACCAGCATCGCCGACAGATCCACGCCCGCCGGCAGCGTCCCGAACACCAGCCCATGGTTCCCTTCCAGCCGGCTGCGCACGAACGCTTCAGCCATCGGACTGCGCGCACGCAACAGCAGCGCGGCCTGCAACAGCAGCGCGGTGCGCTCGCAGAACAGCCGCGCCTGCGACTCATCCGGTGGTGGCGCCGCTGCCCAACGCTGCAAAGCCGCTGCATAGCGCGCATCACGATCGGCCACCGCCGCCAGTTCAGCGCGCAGCGCCGCCAGCGTCTCCGGCTCGCGCGCCAGCGCACGCAGCACGTCCAGGCACTGGATGTTGCCGCTGCCTTCCCAGATCGAATTCAACGGTGCCTGCCGGTACAACCGCGGCAGCATCGATTCCTCCACATAGCCCGCACCGCCCAGGCATTCCTGCGCTTCATTGACGAAGGCCGGCGCGCGCTTGCACAGCCAGTACTTGCCCAGCGCCGTCCCCACCCGTGCCAACGCAGCTTCGTTGGCATCCATGCCGGCCCGATCCACCGCACGTGCGATGCGCATCGACAATACCGTGGCCGCTTCCGACTCCAGTGCCAGGTCGGCCAGCACATTGGCCATCAACGGGTGCTCGACCAGCGGCTTGCCGAACGTGCGGCGATGACGTGCGTGATGCAGGGCCTGCGCCAGCGCCATGCGCATTTCCGCCGCCGCACCCAGCATGCAGTCCAGGCGGGTCATCATCACCATGCCGATGATGGTGGCCACGCCGCGTCCCTCCTCACCCACGCGCCACGCCTGCGCCCCGCAGAACTCGACTTCGCTGGAGGCATTGGCCCAGTCGCCGAGCTTGTCCTTCAAGCGCATCAGCCGGAATGCGTTGCGGTCGCCGTCAGCCAACCGGCGCGGCATCAGCAGGCAGGTCAGCCCGCCCGGCGCCTGCGCCAGCACCAGGAAGCCATCGCACATCGGCGCGGAAAAGAACCACTTGTGGCCCACCAGGCGATAGCGCTCGCCATCGATCGGTTCGGCGCGCGTGCTGTTGGCGCGCACGTCCGAACCTCCCTGCTTCTCGGTCATGCCCATGCCCAGGGTAATGCCGTCCTTGTCCGTCACCGGCACATCGCGCGGGTCATAGACCGGCGCGGCGGCCTTGCGCGCCCACTCGGCCAGATGCGGCTGCGATTGCAGCACCGCCACTGCCGCATGGGTCATGGTCAATGGGCAGCTGGTGCCCGCTTCGGCCTGGTGGTGCAGATAGCTCAGCGCCGCGCGCGCCACGTGCGCACCCGGCTGCGGCTCGTGCCAGGACAGGCCCGCCACGCCATGTTGCTTCGCTGCGCCCATCAGCTGGTGGTAGGCCGGATGGAACTCCACCGTATCGATGCGGTGGCCCTGCGCATCATGCGTGCGCAGGCGGGGTCGATCGCGGTTCGCGTCGAAGCCAAGCCGGTACAGCTCGTCACCCGCCAGCGCGCCATAGACCGCCAGTCGCGGCACGAAGCTGCCAGCGCCTTCGCGCTGCGCGGCGTCCATCAATGCCATGTCGTCAGTCCACAACTGGCGCCCCGCGAACGGCGGCGGCTGGTTGAGCACCACATGGGTTTCGTACGGCGCGTTGCTGCTGAAGCTGGGTCCACTCATCCGGTCCGTCCTGGCGGCAAGAGGTGTGCGGTTCGATTGTGCCGCATCGCCTGCCAAGCCCGTGTTCAGGCCGATTCTCACCCTGTGCACGAGCGGCCGGCCACAGTGATCACATGGCAGTCAACGACGATCTGGTGGTCCTGCGCCCCGAAGGGCTGTACTGCGCCGCCGGTGATTTCCACATCGATCCCTGGCGACCGGTAGCGCGCGCGGTCATCACCCATGGCCACGGCGATCACGCACGCCCCGGGATGGGCGAATACCACTGCAGCGACGGCAGCCTGCCGATCCTGCGCTGGCGCCTGGGCGATGTGCCGGTGCAGGCGCATGCCGAGGGCGTGCCGTTCCGCCTGGGCCAGGTGCAGGTATCGCTGCACCCGGCCGGCCATGTACTGGGGTCTTCGCAGGTGCGCATCGACGACGGGCAGCAGGTCTGGGTAGCGTCCGGCGACTACAAGCGCCAGCCTGATCCAACCTGTGCGCCATTCGAAGTGGTGCCCTGCGATACCTTCATCACCGAGGCCACCTTCGCCCTGCCGATCTACCGTTGGCCGGACACGCCCACCGTCGCTGCGGAGATCGTGGCGTGGCGCCGCGAATGCGAGCAGCGCGGCGAAGCTGCGATCCTGCTGTGCTATGCACTGGGCAAGGCGCAACGGGTGCTGGCCGAACTGCTGCCGCTGGACGATCGCCCGGCCTGGCTGCACGGTGCCATCGCCAATGGTGTGGCGGTGTACCGGCAGGCCAACGTGCCAATGCTGGAGACGCTTGCGGTGGCCGAGCAGGGTCGCCAGCCGGATGCCGCCGGCCAGTTGATCCTCGCCCCGCCCTCGGCTGCCGGCACACCGTGGATGCGCCGCTTCGGCCGCCACCAGTTGGGCTTCGCCTCGGGCTGGATGCAGCTGCGCGGCAACCGGCGTCGCCGCAACGTCGATCGTGGCTTCGTCATTTCCGATCACGCCGATTGGCCCGCACTGCTGCAGACCATCGAACAGACCGGCGCGCAGCGGGTGATCGCCACCCATGGCAATACCGATGCGTTGATTCCCTTCCTGCGCGAGCGCGGCGTGGCGGCCGAAGCCTTCCGCACCGATTTCGGGAGCGAGGAATGAAGGCTTTCGCTGCGCTCTACCAGCGCCTGGACCGCAGCACCGCCACCCTGGACAAGCGCGCAGCGCTGGTCGATTACTTCCGCCAGGCAGGCGCGCATGATGCGGCGTGGGCGCTGTACCTGCTCAGCGGTGGCAAGGTCGGTGGCGCACGCCGGAAGATCGCCGCCAGTGGCGAACTGCGCACCTGGATCGCCGAGGAATCGGGGCTGCCACCGTGGCTGGTGGAAGACAGCTATGCGCAGGTCGGTGACCTCGCCGAGACACTGACCCTGCTGCTGGATGATCCACCACAGCCTTCGCCCGACCGCCCGTTGGCCGAATGGATCGAACAGCACCTGCTGGCGGTGGCCAACCAGCCCGAAGCGGTGCGCCGTACGGCGGTCGTCGCCGGCTGGCGGCAGCTTTGCAGCGGCGAACGCCTGGTGTTCAACAAGCTGCTGACCGGCGCCTTGCGCGTCGGCGTCTCGCAGCGCCTGGTGCAGCAGGCACTGGCGGAGTGGTCCGGCCTGGACATCGCACGCATCGCCCAGCGCATGCTGGGCGAATGGGTGCCCTCGCCCGGGCTGCTGGGCCAGCTGCTGTCGCCGGATGAGCTGCCACTGGACCGGCAGCAACCCTACCCGTTCTTCCTCGCCTCGCCATTGGAAAGCGATCCTGCCGAACGCCTCGGCCCTATCGAAGATTGGCTGCTGGAATGGAAGTGGGATGGCATCCGCCTGCAGCTGCTGCGCCGGCGTGGTGAGGTCGCATTGTGGTCACGCGGCGAAGAGCGGCTGGATGGCCGCTTCCCCGAAATCGAGCAGGCGGCGATGGCGCTTCCCGATGGCTGCGTACTGGACGGCGAGCTGCTGGCCTGGGACGACGCCACCGGCCTGCCGCGTGCATTCACCGCACTGCAGACCCGCATCCAGCGCCGCAAACCCGGTGCGGCCACCCTGCGCAACACGCCGGTGCGCGTGCTCGCCTATGACCTGCTGGAACTCGATGGCGCGGACCTGCGTGAGCATCCGTTGCAGGAACGGCGTGCACGGCTTGCCGAGATCGTCGGTGCCCTGGGTGATGCACGGATCCGGCTGTCACCCGACGTTGCCGCCGAAGACTGGCCGCAGGCTGCAGCGATGCGGGAAATAGCGCGCGAACGCGGCGTGGAAGGGCTGATGCTGAAACGACGTGGCTCGCCCTACCAGGCCGGGCGACGCCGCGGCGACTGGTGGAAATGGAAGGTCGATCCGCTCACCATCGATGCGGTGCTCTTGTATGCGCAGGCCGGCCATGGGCGGCGCAGCACGCTGTATACCGACTACACGTTCGGCGTCTGGGACGGCGACGCGCTGGTACCGGTGGCCAAGGCCTATTCGGGCCTGGATGACAAGGAAATCCTCGCGCTCGACCGCTGGATCCGCGCCAACACCCGCGAGCGCTTCGGACCGGTGCGCAGCGTGCGCGCCGAACAGGTGTTCGAGCTGGGCTTCGAGGCAGTCAACCGCAGCAGCCGGCACAAGTCCGGTATCGCCGTGCGCTTTCCGCGCATCCTGCGCTGGCGCCACGACAAGCCGGCCAGCGAGGCCGATCAGCTGGCCGCCCTGCAGGCGCTGGCGCGATGAACCGCAGCCAGGCCCTGCGCCAGCTGGAAGACTGGTTCGCGTCGAAAGGCTGGCGCTCGCTGCCGTTCCAGCGCGCGATGTGGCGGCACTATCTCGCCGGCGGATCCGGGTTGCTGCACACGCCCACTGGCAGCGGCAAGACACTGGCGATGTTCGGGGGACCGCTGCTGCAGGCCATGATCGCCCCACCGCCCCCGCCCCGGCGCGCAAGCGCGGTGCGCCCACTGCAGGTGCTCTGGGTGACGCCCCTGCGCGCGTTGGCCAGCGACACCGCGCGCGCACTGCAGGCCGTGGTTGATGGGGTGGGGCTTGGATGGCGCGTCGGCCTGCGCAGTGGCGACGCCAGCAACCGCGAACGACGACAGGCGCGCGAGGGCCGCATCGACGTACTGGTCACAACGCCGGAATCGCTGGCGCTGCTGCTGAGCTATCCGGATACGCTGCAGCGCATGCGCCAGCTGCGCTGCGTGGTGGTGGACGAATGGCACGAGCTGCTGGGCAGCAAGCGTGGTGTGCTGCTGCAGTTGAACCTGGCGGTGTTGCGCGAGGCCGCGCCTGCATTGCAGCTATGGGGCCTATCGGCCACGCTGGGAAACCTGCAGGAAGCGCGCGACGTGCTGCTGCCCGGGCAGCCGGATGCACCGATCGTGCAGGGCGTGCGCCCGCGCGCAATCAGCGTGCGCAGCCTGCTGCCGGACCCCGGCGAACGTTTCCCGTGGGCCGGGCATCTCGGCCTGGCGCAGCTGCCACGCGTACTGGAGGCACTGATGCAGGCGCGCAGCAGCCTGCTGTTCACCAACACCCGTGCGCAGGCAGAACTGTGGCACCAGGCGCTGGCGGCGGTCTGGCCGGAAGACCCGGCCACGTTGGCGCTGCACCACGGCTCGCTGGATCCGGCGCTGCGCCAGGAGGTGGAAGACGGGCTGCGCGCGGGCACGCTGCGCTGCGTCGTTGCCACCTCCAGCCTCGACCTCGGCGTGGACTTCCCCGAGGTTGAACAGGTACTGCAGCTGGGCAGCCCGAAGGGCGTGGCGCGCCTGCGCCAACGCGCCGGACGTGCACGCCACCGTCCGGGTGCCAGCGGCTCGATCCTGTGCGTCCCCAGCCATGCGCTGGAGCTGGCCGAGTACGCCGCGGTGCGCCGTGCATTGGCCGAAGGCGTGGTCGAAGCACGCAGGCCACCGACGCTTTCGCTGGATGTGCTGGCCCAGCATGCGGTCAGCCGCGCTCTGGCTGGCGGCTTCGACAGCGCCGCGCTGCTGGCGCAGGTACGGCGTACCCATGCGTTCGCGTCTCTCGGCGACGATCAATGGCAGGCCGTGCTCACGTTCATCGTGCAGGGCGGCCAGGCGTTGGCCCAGTACCCCGATTTCCACAAGGTCGTGCGTGATGCCGATGGGCAGTACCGCATGCACGACCGTCGCCAGGCGCTGCGCCATCGGCTGTCGATCGGCACCATCAGCAGCGATGGCAGCGTGCGCGTGCAGTTCCTGCGCGGCGGTAGCCTGGGCGCCGTGGAAGAACAGTTCGCCAGCCGCCTGCGCCGAGGCGATCGCTTCCAGTTCGCCGGACGCCTGCTGGAGCTGGTGCAGCTGCGCGACATGACCGCCTTCGTGCGGTTGGCACGACGGCGCGGTGACGGTGTCGTGCCACGCTGGCAGGGCGGCCAGCTGCCGCTGTCGATGCCGCTCGGCCGCGAGCTGGAGTGGATCCTGTCCGGGGCCGACGACAGTGCCGAATCACGCTGGCTGTCACCCCTGCTGGCACTGCAGCAGCAGTTGTCGTCGCTTCCCGGCCCTGGCCACCTTCTGGTGGAAGAGGTGCGACGCCGCGAAGGCCAGTTCCTGTTCGTCTATCCCTTTGCCGGCCGCCACGTGCATGAGGCGCTGGCCGCCCTGCTGGCGCTGCGCTGCACCCGCCGGCAGCGCAACAGCATCGGCTATGCCGTCAATGACCATGGCCTGGTGCTGGCACCGGCACAGGCAATCGATCTGGACGCGACGCAATGGCGTGCGCTGTTCAGCCCCGATCAGCTGCTCGACGATCTGCGTGCCGCGGTGAACCTGGGCGAGCTGGCGCGCCGCCAGTTCCGTGGCATCGCACGGGTAGCTGGCCTGCTGGTACCCAGCCTGCCCGGCGGCATGCCGCGATCACTGCGCCAGCTGCAGGCCTCGGCGGGCCTGCTCTTCGACGTGCTGCGCGAGCACGATCCTGACCACCTGCTGCTGGCGCTGGCCGAGCACGAGGTGCTGCACGACAGCCTCGACCTGCCCGGGTTACAGCAGGTACTGGCAAGGATCGGCACGCAGATCCTCTCGATGCAGCGTCCATCGTCACTTACACCACTGGGCTTCCCGTTGTGGGCCGAACGCCTGCGTGGGCAGTTCAGCAACGAGGACTGGCGTACCCGCGTGCAACGCGCGGCCCAGCAGCTGGAGCGCCGCCATGGCCGATGAGCTTCCGCTGCTGCGCGCGGGCGAATCGCTGAGTCTGCTTGGCGCGCGTGCGCTGTACTGGCCCGCGCGGCAGGCGCTGTTGATCGCCGACCTGCACCTGGGCAAGGCCGATGTGTTCCGCCGCGCCGGCATCGCGCTGCCCAGTGGCGGCACTGGCGAAGACCTGCAACGCCTGCAGGAACTGCTGGACCGGCATGCCTGCCGCGAGCTGTGGATCCTGGGCGACATCCTGCATGGGCCGGCGCATCGCGCCGCGTGGCACCAGCAATGGCTGGGATGGCGCGAACGCAATACCGCACTGGACGTGCACGTCCTGCGCGGGAATCATGATCACCAGCTGCCACATGCCCAGCTGCAGGTACAGGTCCACGACGAAGTACGGCTGCAGCCGTTCCTGCTTCGCCATGAGCCGACGCCCGATGCGGAGCTGCATGTGATCGCCGGGCATCTGCATCCGCAGGTCGCCTTGGCGCCGTTGCGACGGCGCTTCCCCGCATTCTGGCTGCGCGAGAGGATGACGGTCCTTCCGGCCTTTTCCGCGTTCACCGCCGGAATCGTGCCTGTTCCCGCTCTCGGCGAACAGATGGTCGCCTGCGTGGAAAACGGCCTGGTGGAACTGCCAGTGGTTTGAATCAGGCCGGACCAATGCCCAGCTGCGGCATCAACTGGAACTCGGGCGTGTCATCTTCGCGTCGCCGCGGCAGGGCCTGGGTTGCCGCCAGCATCTCCTGCGCGCAGGCACGGATGCGTGCGTGGTGCTCCGGCGATGCATGACTGATCAGGCTGCCCACATGGAATTCAAACACGTCCTCCAGTACGTCGGGCTGGTCCTCGTGCAGCATCTGCAACAGTCCGCGCAGCTTGCAGATTTCCGATTCCAGCTCCTCGACCGCGAACAACATGGCGTCCTCCTCTTCAACAACAGGCGGCACGTCCGGGCCGCAACAGGCCGCAACGGCAGCGCCGCCCAGGCCACGCGCGATGTTGATCACGGAAATGAAAACGGGCGACGCGCAATCGCGTGCAATCTACTTTTCGCATATCCACGGTGAGGCAACCGTTAATTCACGTGACGCCGTGCTTCACGCCGTTGCCGCGGCCACGTGCGCGCGAGGTGGTTCGGCGGCGCTGGCCAGCGCGTCGATGAATGCCGGATCCAGCGCAAGCGAACCGAACCAGCCATGCTGGGTACCACTGAGCACGCGCAGCATGTGGCCACGTCCTCCGGGCAGGCGTCCCATCGGGCCGAGCAGTACGTCGCGCGCCTTCGCCCAGGCGTCACGATCGGACTGGAACAGCGGCGTCAGCCAACGGCTCCAGCGCTGGTAGACCGCAACGTGCGCCCTGCGCTGCGCCTGGTAGACCTGCAATGCAGCGGCACCGCCACCATGCGCGCGCACAGCATCACGCAGTGCCAGCGCATCGAGCAGCGCCATGTTCACGCCCTGCCCCAGCTGCGGGCTCATCGCATGTGCGGCATCACCGGCCAGCACCATGCGGCCGTGATGCCAGCGCGTCATCACAGCGTCACGGTAGACCGCGCGCGCCAGCTGGCCGGCATCATGCAGATGCGCGAAACGCGCACTGGCCTGTGGCCACAGCGCGTGCAGCTCGTCCAGCCAAGGCGCCATGCCATCGGCTTGCCAACGTTCGAAATCCGCGCGTGGCAGGCTCCAGAAGAAACTGAGGCGCGGCGTGTCATCACCGGGCCGCGTACCGACCGGCAGCAGCCCGATCATCTTGCGCGCGGCCACGTAGCGCTGGCGCAGCTCCTGCAGGTGCGGCCAGTCCTCGGCCGGCAGCAGGCACCACATCGCCCCCCAAGGATACACCCGGTCCAGCCCGGTACCGCCTTCGACCGTACTGCGCAGTGTCGAGGCGGCACCATCGGCGGCGACCACCAGATCAAACGGGCCATGCATGCGCCCGTCACTGTCGCGCAGGCGGCCCTGCGCGGCATCCACTGCGGCAATGGTGACGCCGGCATGCAGCTGGCCCGCACCCGCACGCGCCGCGTCCAGCAGCGAGAACAGCGCCCCGCGCTGCATGCCGAGGCCATGCAGCCGCGCATCCAGGCCGTCATAACGCATGTCCATCACCGCGCGTTCGCACGGGGTATCGCCATACAGGCGGTGCACCGGCGCGGCATGCGCGCGCACGGCATCAAGCAGGCCCATCTGCCACAGCACCTGCAGGCCGCTGGGTTGCAGCAGGAAGCCGGCGCCAACGGGCCCCGGCGTGGGCACGCGTTCGAAGATCTCCACCTCGTGGCCATCACGGGAGAGCAGGATGGACACTGCCTGTCCGGCGGTGCCGTAGCCGATCACGGCGATGCGCAGTCGTTCCTTCATGGCCGCATTGTGCCCGAGCGCAATTCCGGATGACCATCTGCACTCCTGCCCCCGGCAGCACAATCCTTGCCGTGACGCAAAAAAAACCCCGCCGAAGCGGGGTTTTCAACGCACTGTCGAGTGGATCACTCGGCCGGCGTGATGTTCGAAGCCTGGGCACCCTTCGGGCCCTGGGTCACGTCATAGGTGACACGCTGGCCTTCCTGCAGGCTGCGGAAGCCCTTGGAGTTGATGGCGGAGAAGTGCGCGAACACGTCGGCGCTGCCATCCTCCGGCGAGATGAAGCCAAATCCCTTGGCGTCGTTGAACCACTTGACGGTACCGTTCGGCATGGTGATGCGAGACCTTATGCAATGAATGGGTGGTGTACGCTGAACCCGCGCACAAGCTGAGTATGCAAAGCTTGCTCGGGGAAGACAATCACCCCCGCGCCAATTCGCCCACCAGTTCCGGAAGTCCGTTGCTGGCCGCCTGCACATTGGCCAGCACTTCAGCCATCGTAATCTCCTCGCCATCACCACAACCGGCGGCCCAGTTGGCGATGATCGCCAGGCAGGCGTAATCCAGCCCCAGCTCCCGCGCGAGTGCGGCTTCCGGCATGCCGGTCATGCCCACCAGATCGCAACCGTCGCGGCGCATGCGGGCGATTTCGGCGATGGTTTCCAGGCGCGGGCCCTGCGTTGCGCCATAGCAGCCACCGTCATGGACCGTGACACCGGTCACTTTGGCTGCCGCCAGAATCTTGCTGCGCAGCATCGGCGTGTACGGATGGCCGAAATCGACGTGGACCACGTCGGTGCCTTCTTCTTCACAGATCGTGCTGATGCGGCCCCAAGTATAGTCGATGATCTGGTCCGGGCAGGCCAGCACGCGCGGACCAAAGTGTTCGGTGATGCCACCGACCGTGTTCAACGCCAGCACGCGCTGCGCGCCCAGCTGCTGCAGCGCGGCCAGGTTGGCGCGGTAGTTGATCTTGTGCGGCGGCAGCGAATGCCCCTCGCCATGCCGCGCCAGGAACGCCACACGATGGCCGAGCAGCGTGCCCACCCGCACCGGGCCGGACGGGCGACCGAAACGGGTGTCGACCTCGTGGGTCTGCACGTCGTCAAGCTTGGCCAGGTTGTAGACACCGGTACCGCCAATCACGGCCAGGGCGATCTGTTGCATTCGAAGCACTCCATGAAAAGACGAACGCCGGCACCCGAGGATGCCGGCGATGGAAGAAGACGCGCTGTGGGCAGCTACGCCGTTATTCCTTCATCGCGTAGATGGCCGGCACGCAGCGCAGGGTTTCGTTGACGTCCATGCCGAAGCCGAACACGTAGCGGTCCGGCAGCTCGATGCCGGCGTAGTCTGCGGTCACGTCCGGCAGTGCGCGGTCGTGCTTCTTCACGGTCATCGCGGCGATGCGCACGTCGGTCGCGCCCTGTTCCAGGCACCAGGTACGCACGCCCTGCAGGGTGTAGCCCTCGTCAAGGATGTCGTCCACCAGCAGCACGCGGCGGCCGAACAGCGAAGTGGCCGGCTTGTGCTTCCAGACCAGGTCACCGCCGGTGGTTTCACCGCGGTAACGGGTGGCGTGCAGGTAATCGAACTGCACGTCCTGGCCGCGCGCGCCCAGTTCCAGCGCCAGCTGGCCGGCGAACGGCAGCGCACCGTGCATGATCGACAGGAACAGCGGCACCTCGCCCTTGTAATCGCGCGCGATGGCGTCGGCGATACCAGCGATGGCCTTGTCGATGGTAGGGCGGTCGACCAGCAGGTCAGCCTGCGCCAGGGCCTGGGAAATGGTGAGGTTGGGCATCAGACGGTTCTTCCAAGGGTTTCAAGCAGACGGGATTGGGTATCGCCATGGCGGGCATCGGCCAGCAGGCCGTCCCAGCCAAGCGCGCCGCGGCCGAGCAGGCCCAGCAGCGCAGCAGTATTGAGGGAGCGTCCCTGCACGGCGTGCAGGGCTTCATCGACCAGTTCCGGGTGGCAGACCAGCACGACGTCGCAGCCGGCATCCAGGTGTGCATGCACGCGCGCCGGCACGCCGCCGGCACTGTGCGAGGCGGCCATGCCGATGTCATCGGAGAACACCACGCCGCGGAAGCCGAGCTCGCCGCGCAGGATGTCCTGGATCCAGCGCGGGGAATAGCCGGCCGGCTCAGGCGCCACCTGCGGGTAGATCACGTGCGCCATCATCACCGCGTCGGCACCGGCGGCGATGCCGGCCTGGAACGGGACCAGGTCCTGCGTGCGCAGTTCCTCCAGCGCGCGCGGATCGATCGCGGTATCGACGTGGGTGTCTTCCAGCACGGTGCCGTGGCCGGGGAAATGCTTGAGCGTGGCGGCCATGCCGACCGCATGCATGCCACGCACGTAGGCGGCGGTGAACGCGGCCACCACCTGCGGGTCTTCACTGAAGGCGCGGTTGCCGATGGCGCGGTTACCACGGCCAAGGTCGACCACCGGCGCGAAACTCAGGTCGAGGCCGCTGGCGCGCACCTCGCTGGCCATCAGCCAGGCGTGCTGCTCGGCCAGGGCCAGCGCCCGCTGCGGATCGGTCGCGTACAGCGCGCCGATCTCCTGCAGCGGCGGCAGCGCGCTGTAGCCCTCGCGGAAGCGCTGCACGCGGCCGCCTTCCTGGTCCACGCAGATCAGCTGCGGGCGCGGGGCAGCGGCGCGGATCGCCGCGCTCAGATCGGTCACCTGCTGGCGCGACGCAAAGTTGCGCTTGAACAGCACCACCCCGGCCACGGCATCGTGCTGCAGCCAGTCGCGTTCCTGAGCGGTCAGTTCGGTGCCGGCAACGCCGATCAGCAGCATGGTCGATCTCCACAACACGCGCCCGCATGGCGCAGTGCCGCATTGTCGCAGAACCGGCCGACAGGCGCAGTGGTCAAGGCAAAAGGGAAGCGTGGGGTCAGAGCCCCTGCGGGGATCTGACCCCGGGGTCGGATCCCCGCAGGGGCTCTGACCCCGATCTGATCAGACCTTGCAGCCGTCCGGGCCGCAGGCCTCGTCGCCGCCCGCCAGGGTGCTCGGGATGCCCTGTTCGGCCGCGATCTGGCGCAGGGCGTTGGCGAATCCCTCTGGGGGCTGTGCTCCGGAAATGGCCCAGCGGCCGTCGATGACGAAGGTCGGCACCGAGGAAATGCCCAACGCGCGGGCCTCCTCCAGCTTTGCTTCAACTTCGGCCAAGCCTCGGTCGGAGGCCAGCATCTGCGCGATTTCAACAGCGTCGAGGCCGCCTGCCACACCGGCCTTGATCAGCACCGAAGGGTCCGCCAGGTTCTGGCCAAGCTCGAAGTGGGCGCGGAACAGCGCCTCCCCGACCGCATCCTGCACGCCGTGCTGTCCGGCCAGCCACAGCACCCGGTGCGCCGGCAGCGTGGTCACCCGCACCTGGCCCTGGCTGAAATCCATCGGCAGGCCCTCGGCCCGCGCGGTGGTCTGGGTCTGGCCGAGGATCTGCTCGGTACGCTCGACGCCACCGAACTTGCGCACGTAGGCCTCGCGCAGCGGCACCGGGGTGTCGTCCGCGTCCGGATCCAGCTGGAACGGCTGCCAGTGGATATCGAGTTCAGGCGCATTGGCGCCCAGCAACTGCATGCCCTGCTGGAAGCGGTGCTTGCCGATCCAGCACCAGGGGCAGACCACGTCGGAGTAGATGTCGATTCTCATCCCCCCGACATGGGGCCCGCCTCCCTCGAAAAAAGGGGACGGAGGGGATTAAGTCGTTTCCCGCACAAGTGGGGTAAAGGCGACTTAATCCCCTCCGTCCCCTTTCTGGGGTTTCACCATTGTGAATAGGGGCGGCTAGCCAGCGCGACGTTGTAGTAGCGCGCGTCGTCGGTGACTTCGGCGCCCACCCAGTCCGGCAGGTCAATGGCCTGGTCGGCGCTGTCCAGCTCGACTTCGGCCACGACCAGGCCGGCGTTGTCGCCGAGGAATTCGTCCACTTCCCAGGTCAGGCCGGCGTGTTCAACCAGATGGCGACGCTTGTCGATCAGCCCCCCCACGCACAACGCCAGCAGCGCGCGCGCATCGTCCACCGGGATCGGGTAGTCGAACTCCTGGCGGGTATGGCCGATGGTGCGCGACTTCAGGTTCAGGGCCGCATGGTCGCCTTCGATGCGCACGCGCACCGAGGCGTTCTGGGTGCCGCGGTCGAGCGCGCCCATGTCGTTGATGTAGCCCTGCGCCATCGGGATCACCCGATGCGCGGCGGTGCGCCAGCCATCACTGCTGACGAGGAATTTGCGTTCGATTTCGATGCCCATCGCGCCATTATGCGCGATGGGTGATGACAACCTGTCAGCGCTTCTCGAACACCGCGATGCTTTCCACATGCGCGGTGTGCGGGAACATGTCCATGGCGCCGGCACTGACCAGGGTGAAGCCCTGCTCATTGACCAGATAGCCGGCATCGCGGGCCAGCGAGCCCGGGTGGCAGCTGACGTAAACGATGCGCTTGAACTGCTTCAGCGGCAGCTGCTGCAGCACTTCGATCGCGCCCGAGCGCGGCGGGTCCAGCAGCAGCTTGTCGAAGCCCTGGCGCATCCACGGGGTGCTGCGCTGGTCCTGGGTCAGGTCGGCGCTGAAGAACTGCGCGTTGGCCAGGCCATTGCGCTCGGCGTTCTCACGCGCACGCGCGACCAGGCCGGCATCGCCTTCCACGCCGACCACCTCGCGCACGCGGCGCGCCAGCGGCAGGGTGAAGTTGCCCAGGCCACAGAACAGGTCCAGCACGCGCTCGTCTTCCCCCGGTTCCAGCAGGTCCAGGGCGTGGGCGATCATCTTCTCGTTGAGCTTGGCATTGACCTGGATGAAGTCCAGCGGACGGAACGCCAGCTCGACATCCCACGGCGCCAACCGGAACGACAGCGGCACGCCCTGCCCGTCCAGCGGTTGCACCGTGTCCACGCCGCCGGATTGCAGGTAGATCACGAAGCCATGCTGCTGGCCGAAGGCGGCCCAGGCCACGCGGTCGGCATCGCTGAGCGGCTGCAGATGGCGCACGGTCAGGACCACGGCCTGGTCACCGGCGATGAACTCGATCTGCGGGATGTCACGCTTGCCATCGAGTGACTCGATGAAAGTGGACAGCGCCTCGACCTTGGTGCCGATCTCGGGGATCACGGTCAGGCACTGGCTGAGGTCGGCGACGAAGCGCGGATCCTGTTCACGGAAGCCGACCAGTGTCTTGTCCTTCTTCTCGACCCGGCGCACCGAGAAGCGGCCCTTGCGGCGGTAACCCCAGCTTTCTCCGACCAGTGGCGCCAGCACGGTGCCCGGCTTCACATGACCGATCCGCTCCAGGTTGTCCATCAGCACGCGCTGCTTGGCGACGATCTGCTGGTCCTCGTCCAGGTGCTGCAGCACGCAACCGGCGCAGGTACCGAAATGAGGGCACTTGGGGGTCACCCGCTGCGGCGAGGCCTGCAGCACCTCCACGGTGCGCGCCTCGTCGAAATGGCGGCTGCGGGCGGTCTGTTCAGCCATCACCACCTCGCCGGGCAGCGCGCCACTGACGAAGGTGACCTTGCCGCCCTCGCCTTCACGGCGGGCGACACCGCGACCATCATGGCTGAGGTCGAGGATCTCGGTCTGGAATGGGGTACGGTCGGTGCGGGAACGGGATCGGGCCACGTGGCAACAGGCTGCGGGCAAAAATGGGGGCGTATTGTCGCAGATCCTGACCGACGGGGCCGGGACCCGCTTGCGCCCGTGGCCGCCGTGCTTGATGATTGGGACAGCTGACATGGAGGCAGCCCTGATGCAGATGACCCCGCGGGCCGCACGGCCCCGCTTCCTGCTTGTCGAGGACGACATCATCAGCCGCGGTTTTTTCAAGGCGGCGTTGGAAACGTTACCGGCGGATGTGGATACCGCAGATTCGCTGGCCAGTGCCCTGGCCAGTGCCGAACCCGGCGCGCATGATCTGTGGCTGATCGACGTCAACCTGCCGGACGGCAATGGCGCGCAGCTGCTGCGCGAGCTGCGCCGTTCACACCCCGACACGCCGGCGCTGGCACATACCGCCGACGGCGATACCTCCATCCACGCCCGCCTGCGCGAAGCCGGTTTCAGCGACACCCTGGTCAAGCCACTGGGCCGCGACCAGCTGCTGAAGGCGGTGCGCCGTGCGCTGGTCAACAGCCCGGCGGGAATCTTCGTTGCACAGGCCCCGGCCGCAGTCGAGCTGGCCGTACAGGACTGGGACGAGACCGCAGCCCTGGCCGCGCTCAATGGCCAGCGCAACCACCTGATCGCCCTGCGCGAGCTGTTCCTGGCCGAGTTGCCGGGCGTGCGTGATGCAGTGGAGCAGGCGGTGGACCAGCACGACGAGCGCCAGCTGCGCAGCCAGCTGCACCGGCTGCAGGCCAGCTGTGGCTTCGTGGGAGCGGCACGGTTGGGCCGGGCGGTGCGCCAGCTACATCATGCGCCCGAGTCCGGACAGGCCCAGGCGGGGTTCCGCGATGCGGTGGCTGCCCTGCTGCATTGAGGGGTGTTCGGCAGGGCTGCGCCCTGCACCTGCAGAGGCTTCAAGCCAAGGCAACGGCAAGAGCAAAAACTGGAATTCCGTGGGCTGGTGGGGCGGTGTCGGAGTGCGGGGACGCCGCAAGTACGTCCTTGTAGGCTTGGCAGCCGCATCCATGCGGCTGACACCCCGCACTCCGACACCGCCCCACCTCTGACAGATTTCCGCGATCGGGTAGATCCACGCCATCCGTGGATGAATCTCTGTCAGATATCGAAATTCAAACTGGGGTCGGATCCGTTTTCCGAAGGAAAACGGATCTGACCCCGTCGGCATGTCCAACAGCTCGCAAGAAACTGTCGAAGGCGGGGTGGGTCCGGTTGAGGGGGCGTGAGCCGCATGGATGCGGCGACCGAGCTTACATGGACGTACTTGCAGCGCCCCCCTCAACCGGCCCCACCCCGCCTACCCACGGTATGCACGCTGTTGCTGTTGCTTTGGCCTCGGCAGGTGCAGGGCTGCAGGCCCTGCCGCCCCCTTCAACGCCTGGGCGCGAGCTGCTCGAGCATTTCCCAGGATTTCAGGCCACGCGGCCCCAGGTGGTGGGCCAGCACCCGCCGCATCGGCAGGCGCAGGCTGGCCAGGTCGGCGGCATCCGGCTCTTCATCTGCCGCCAACGCCAGCAGCGCCGAGCCAGTGGCCGCTGCCCGGCGCTCCCCGCCGCGCTCGCTCAGCAGGCGCTGCGCGCCCTCCTGCGGATCCAGTTCGTAGCGCGCCGCCGGGTCGATCGGCTGGCCATCGCTGGCACTGTCCAGCTCGAAACCCAGGCCCAGCGAAGACAGCAGCTCGCGTTCGAAACGGCGCAGGGTCCAGGCCAGACCGGCGCCCACCGCCAGCCGTGCGCGCGCCTCGCCGTAGGCCAGGTACAGTTCCGGCAACGGGTCCTGGCGCGGGGCCAGGCGCAGGGTCAGTTCACTCAGGTAGAAGCCGGCCAGCATCGCCTGGCCGACCAGGCGCGGCGCGGCATCCAGCGCCTCGGCACCACGCAGCTGGGCCAGTTCACCCCGCTGCTGGGCACTGAAGCGGATCCACTGCAACGGCTGCAGGGCGGCACGCAGCACCTGGCCCTTGGCAGTGGACACGCCACGCGCCAGCAGGCCAATGCGGCCATGCTGCGCGCTCAACACTTCGACCAGCAAGCTGGTCTCGCGGTAGGCCCGTGCATGCAGCACGAAGCCGGTGTCGTCCTCGATCATCATCGAAGCGACCGTCGCGGCTTATTCGTAGCCGAAGGCCTTCAGCGCGGCCTCGTCGTCGGACCAGCCTTCACGCACGCGCACCCAGGTTTCCAGGAACACCTTGGCCCCGAACAGACGCTCCATCTGCAGGCGGGACTTGGCGCCGATCTCCTTCAGGCGAGCGCCGCCCTTGCCGATCACGATGGCCTTCTGGCCCTCGCGCTCGACCCAGATCACCGCGCCGATGCGCAGCAGGTTGCCGTCCTCGGTGAAGCGCTCGATCTCGACGGTGGTGGCGTACGGCAGTTCCTCGCCGAGCTGTCGCATCAGCTGCTCGCGCACCAGTTCACCGGCCAGGAAACGCTGGCTCCGGTCGGTGATCTCGTCCTCGCCGAACATCGGCGGGGCTTCCGGCAAAAGCTTCAGCACGTCGCGCACCAGTGCTTCCAGGCCGTTGCGCTTCTGCGCGGAGATCGGATGCACGGCGGCGAAATCGCGACCTTCGGTCACCTGCTGAAGGAACGGCAGCAGCGCGCCCTTTTCCTTCAGGCGATCGATCTTGTTGACCACCAGAACGACCGGAATACCGGCGTCGCGCAGCACGTTGAAGGCCAGGCTGTCTTCTTCATCCCAGCGGCCGGCTTCGATCACCAGCAGGCCAGCATCAACGCCTTCCAGCGAGCCACGCGCGGCGCGGTTCATTACCCGGTTCATTGCCCGCTTCTGCACTTTGTGCAGGCCGGGGGTGTCGACCAGCACCAGCTGGCCTTCCGGATAGGTGGCGATGCCCAGCAGGCGATGACGGGTGGTCTGCGGACGATTGGAGACGATGCTGACCTTGGCACCGACCAGGGCATTGGTCAGGGTCGACTTGCCCACGTTCGGGCGGCCGATGACGGCCACGCTGCCGCAATGATGGGGAGTTTGTTCGCTCACTTGGAATCCAGTTGTTCTAGGACGGCCGCAGCCGCCTGTTGTTCGGCAAGCCGCCGCGAGGGGCCTTCGCCCTCGGTGCTGGCGGCCGGGTCAGCTACGATGCAGCGTACCCGGAAATGTTTGGCGTGGTCGTCACCGGATTCTGACACCAGTTCGTACTGCGGCAACGCCTTCTGGCGGGCCTGCAGCCACTCCTGCAGGCGGGTCTTGGGGTCCTTCTCGGGCCGGCCGGAGGCCGGCAGTGCCTCGATCGAAGCGCTGAACCAGGGCAGTACCACCGCCCGGCAGGCCTCGAAGCCGGCGTCCAGGTAGATCGCGGCCACCACGGCTTCCACCGCGTCGGCCAGGATCGAATCACGACGATGTCCGCCGGACTTCATTTCGCCCGGGCCCAGGATCAGCCGCTCACCCAGTTCCAGGGTACGTCCAATCACCGCCAGCGCGCCCTCACGCACCAGCTCGGCGCGGGCACGGGTCATCGCGCCTTCGTCAGCCTTGGGCCAGCGTCGGTACAACGCCTCGGCCGCCATCATGTTGACGATGCTGTCGCCCAGGAATTCCAGGCGCTCGTTGTGTGGCGCACCGGCACTGCGATGGGTCAGCGCCTGCTTCAGCAGCGCCGGGTCGTGGAAGGGATGACCGATCAGGTCACCACGTTGGAAAGGTTTATTCGGCACCGCTTCGGGTCAGGTCCTGGGATGAATCGAATTTGCCAACCACATCCAGGTTGCCGACCAGCGGACGGCGCACTTCGTAGTTGACCTTGAGGGTCCAGCCATTGTCGCGACGGTCGAACTTCACGTTGGCCGGCTTCACGTTTTCCGAGTAGTTGATGTACAGGCGCTTGAAGAACAGATCCTGGATCCGGGCCGGTTCCATGCTGCCCACCCCGGGCTCGTTGGCCAGGCTCTTCATCGCCGAGCGCACCGCGTAATACTCCTGGTACATCGGGAACAGCTTCATGCCGATGTAAAGGAAGAAACCGACCACGATCAGGACCGCCAGGAACGAGGTCAGGGTCATGCCACGCTGCGTGTTCATCGTCTTCATTGCGTTCTCCCCAGATACGCGTTGGATGTGAAAATACTCGGTTGATGCCTGATCAGTTGATGCTCGAGCCGATCCGCGACGGCTCGAAGCCATCCTTGCAGAACCAGCCCTGGCAGTTCAGCCAGATCAGGAAGGCCTTGCCGCGCAGGTTTTCTTCCGGCAGCAGCCCCCAGAAACGGCCATCGTCGCTGTTGTCACGGTTGTCGCCCATCACCAGGTACCTGCCGGCCGGCACGGTCCACTGGCCCTGGCCGCGCGGATAGTCGGTCTCCAGCACGGTGTGGGTACGACCGGGAAGGTGCTCGACCAGCAGGTTGGCGCCCTCGCCCTGGCCCTTGTGGCCGGCATAGATGCCCTTGTTGTCGTACTTCAGCGGCTCGCCGTTGAGGATCACGCCGTCGCCTTCAAAGACCACGGTGTCACCTGGCACGCCGATCACGCGCTTGATGAAGTTCTCGCCCTTGGCCGGGTCGTTGTCGCTGTGGCCGGGGAAGTGGAACACCACCACGTCGCCGCGCGACGGCTCGCCGAACGGCACGATCTTGGTGTTGCTGATCGGCAGGCGCAGGCCGTAGGAGAACTTGTTGACGAGGATGAAATCGCCGATCAGCAGGTTCGGCATCATCGAGCTGGACGGGATCTTGTACGGCTCGGCGATGAAACTGCGCACGACCAGCACGATCGCCAGCACCGGGAAGAACGCGCGCGAGTAATCCACCAGCACCGGCTCGGAATCGAGCAGGCCCGCGCGCTGGGCGCGACGCTTGGCGAGATACAGCTTGTCCGCGAGCAGGATCAGGCCCGAGGCCAGGGTCAGCACGACCAGGAGGATCTCAAACAGTTTCATTCAGGGTCCTTTGCAACGTCACCAGACGACCGGCCCAGAAGGGCCGGTGCGGGCTTACTTGTTGTCCATCTGCAGCACGGCCAGGAACGCTTCCTGCGGAATCTCCACGCGGCCGACCTGCTTCATGCGCTTCTTGCCTTCCTTCTGCTTTTCCAGAAGCTTCTTCTTGCGCGAAACGTCGCCACCATAGCACTTGGCCAGCACGTTCTTGCGCATCGCCTTGACCGTGGTACGGGCGATGATCTGCGAGCCGACCGCGGCCTGGATGGCCACGTCGAACATCTGGCGCGGGATCAGGTCCTTCATCTTCTCGCACAGCTCGCGGCCGCGGCGATCGGCATGGCTGCGGTGCACGATCAGCGACAGCGCATCGACCTTGTCGCCGTTGATCAGCACGTCCACGCGCACGAACGGGCCCGCGTCGAAGCGCACGAAGTGATAGTCCAGCGAGGCATAGCCACGGCTGACCGACTTCAGCTTGTCGAAGAAGTCCAGGACCACCTCGGCCATCGGCAGCTCATAACTGATCTGCACCTGGCTGCCCAGGTAGTTGATGCCGATCTGGCTGCCGCGCTTTTCCTCGCACAGCTTGATGATGTTGCCGATGTACTCCTCGGGGGTGAGCACGTTGGCACGGATGATCGGCTCACGGATCTCTTCGACCTGGTTCACCGGCGGCAGCTTGGCCGGGTTGTCCATGTTGATGATCGAGCCATCGGTCTTCAGGACCTCATACACCACCGTCGGCGCGGTGCTGATCAGGTCAAGGTTGTATTCGCGCTCCAGGCGTTCCTGCACGATTTCCATGTGCAACATGCCGAGGAAGCCGCAGCGGAAGCCGAAGCCCATCGCCTCGGAGCTCTCCGGCTCGAAACGCAGCGCGGCATCGTTCAGACGCAGCTTGTCCAGCGCTTCGCGCAGGTCCGGGTAGTCCTCGGCATCGACCGGGAACAGGCCGGCGAACACGCGCGGCTGCATTTCCTGGAAGCCCGGCAGCGGCTTCGGCGCCGGGTCGCCAGCCAGGGTCAGGGTGTCGCCGACCGGGGCGCCGTGCACGTCCTTGATGCTGGCGGTCACCCAACCCACTTCACCGGCCTTCAACGCCGGCAGCACCTTGCGCTTCGGGGTGAACACGCCGACGTTGTCGACCTGGTGATTGCGGCCGGTCGACATCACCTGCAGCTTGTCGCCGGCCTTGATCTCGCCCTGCATCACGCGCACCAGCGAGACCACGCCCAGGTAGTTGTCGAACCAGGAATCGATGATCAGCGCCTGCAGCTTCTCGGTATCGCGCGGCGTCGGCGGCGGGATGCGGTGCACGATCGCTTCCAGCACGTCCTGCACGTTCAGGCCGGTCTTGGCGCTGACCGGCACGGCGTCGGAGGCGTCGATGCCGATCACGGCCTCGATCTCGGCCTTGGCACGCTCGATGTCGGCGGTGGGCAGGTCGATCTTGTTGATCACCGGCACCACTTCCAGGCCCTGCTCCACGGCGGTGTAACAGTTGGCCACCGACTGCGCTTCCACGCCCTGGGCGGCATCGACCACCAGCAGAGCACCTTCGCAGGCGGCCAGCGAACGGCTGACTTCATAGGAGAAGTCGACGTGGCCGGGCGTGTCGATGAAGTTCAGGTGGTAGGTCTGCCCGTCCTTGGCCAGGTACGGCAGCGACACCGACTGCGCCTTGATCGTGATGCCACGCTCGCGCTCGATCGGATTGGAATCGAGCACCTGCGCTTCCATCTCGCGGGCCTGCAGGCCACCGCAGAGCTGGATGATGCGGTCGGCCAACGTGGACTTGCCGTGGTCGACATGGGCGATGATGGAGAAGTTGCGGATGTTCCGCATCGAATCAGAAGACATAGGTGGCGGCGGCGCGCGGCGTCGTCAGGGTAACGGTCGATTATCGCACGCCCAGCGCCCGGCCGCGAAAACCGGCTGCCGGACACCGGCCCGGAACGACCGAAGCCCCGCCGGGGCGGGGCTTCGGGGAGAAACGCAGGGGGCCGCCGGAGCGGCCCCGGCAGGCCTTACTGGCCGGCCTTGACCGCCACGAAGGCGCTGTTGCCATTGGCCGTGCGGACCAGCAGCATCACCACGTCGCCCTTCTTGAAGCTGGACAGCGCCCGGTTCAGGGCATCCACGCTGCCGACCGCAACGCGGCCGACCTGCAGGATCACCATGCCCGGCGACAGGCCGGCATCCCGCGCTGCCTGGCCCTTGACCCCGGTGATGCGCACGCCTTCGTTGCCGTTGAGCCCGAACTGCTTGCGCTGGGCCGCATTCAGATCGCTGACGTCCAGCCCCAGCAGGGCATTGGCGCCGGTCTGCGGAGCCGCCTCTGCATTGCCGGTCGCCGGCCCGCGGGCACTGGCCTGCCCGTCTTCGCTCAGCGCGGTCAGCGTGGCACTGAGCTCATGCGGCTTGCCGTCGCGGTACACCACCAGGTTCACCTTGCTGCCCGGCGCCATCGCACCGATCAGCGGCGGCAGGTCGGACCAGCTGTTGACCGCGCTGCCGTTGACCGAGCGGATGACATCGCCCACCTGCACACCGGCCTTGGCGGCTGCACTGCCGGCCACGATCTGGTTGACCAGGGCGCCACGGCTGTCCGGCAGGCCCAGGCCCTGCGCCTTCAGCGAATCGATCGGCTCGACCACCGCGCCGAGCTGGCCTCGGGTGACCTTGCCGCTCTTCTTGATCTGCTCGACCGCACTCATCGCCAGGTCGATCGGGATCGCGAAGCTGATGCCCATGTAGCCGCCGGAGGCGGAGAAGATCTGCGAGTTGATGCCGACCACTTCGCCGCGGGTATTGAGCAGCGGTCCACCGGAATTGCCCTGGTTGATCGCCACGTCGGTCTGGATGAACGGCACGTAGCGCTGATCGGCACCGCCGGTGCTGCGGCCCAGCGCGCTGACGATACCGGCCGTGACCGAGTGGTCGAGGCCGAACGGCGAACCGATCGCGACAACCCACTGGCCCGGCTTCAGGGTGTTGGAGTCGCCCACGCGCACGGTCGGCAGGTTCTTGCCGTCGATCTTCAGCAGGGCCACGTCGTACTGCTGGTCACTGCCCACCACCTTGGCGGTGAACTCGCGGCTGTCGCCCAGCTTGACCTTCACCTCACTGGCGTCGGCCACCACGTGGTAGTTGGTCAGCACATAGCCATCGGGGGAAATGATGAAGCCCGAGCCCATGCCGCGGCCCTTGATGCTGGGGCCACCGTCCGGGCCGCCAGGGCCCTGCCCCGGCATCGGGAAATCCGGTCCGAAGAAGCGGCGGAAGAACTCCGGCATGTCATCGTCACCGCCCATCGGGCCCCGCGAGGCCTGGCGGTTGTTGCGGACGATGGTGGTGTCGACGTTGACCACGCCCGGGCCGACCTGTTCGACCAGGTTGGTGAAGTCGGGCAGGCCGCTGACGAGCGGCTGTGCGGGTACCCGCGGCGCTGCGGCCGGCGCTGGCTGGGGCTGGGCGGCAGGCGCCGGCGCCTGGGCACAGGCCATCAGGGGAAGGGTCAGGGCCAGCAGGCCAATGGCCTGCGTGCGGAGTCGGGGAGTCATCGGACGGCAACCTCCGGGTCGGATGGAAAAAGGAATACGGGCCCCGCCGACGGCGGGGCGTGAAGGCGCCCGGCTCAGTCGCGCGGGCGCGGCGGCACCGGCAGGTCGTCCTGCAGGCGCGGCTCGAATGGGTAGAACGCCGCACCACCGGCGTGAGCCGGGAAGCTGGCATTGAGCGCGCCACCGGCGGCGGGCGCCAGGCTGGAGCGCGGCCACGGCCGGGCCTGCAACCCACCGACCTCACCGAACGGCAGGTTGCGGTTGGCGCTGGCGGGCACGGTCGGAGTCAACGGTGCCTGCGCGGAAGCCACGGCGCGCAGCGGCACATCGTCACGCTGGGCGGCACGCGCAGCCTGCTGGCTGCGGGTGGCACTGGCGCGGCGGGCGTCCTGGCGGCGGCTGGCGGCAGCCATCGCCACGGCCGGCGCAGCCGCAACGGCCACTGCCGCGGTATCCACCGATGCTTCGGTGACCGTCACCGGGCGGCTCGGTGCCGGCGCCAGCTGGGCCTCGCTGGCAATCACCTGGGGGGCCAGCGGCTCGCCCGGTGTGGCCTCCTGCAGCTTCTCGCCGCCCATGAACAGCGCCACGGCCGCCACCGAGGCGGCCAGTGCGGCACCGCCCCCCCAAGCCCGCCAGCCACTGCGGCGTACCTGGCGACGGGGCTCGGGCTGCGGCGCGGGCTCGGCGGCAACAGCAGCGGCCACGGCGGCGCTGAAACCGGCCGGTGCCAGCACCGAGGCCTGCCCGCGCATCACGTCGCCCAGCAGCTGCCAACGCTCCTGGCAGCCGGCCAGTTCGGGGTCGTGCTCCATCCGGCGCAGCAGGAAGCGCGCTTCATCAGCGCCCAGCTCGCCATCGACCAGGGCCGACAGCTGTTCGCGATGGCGCTGGTCCAGGCGCTGCCCGGCGGGCGATTGATGGTTCTGCGATTCGTTGAACGGATTACTGGTCATACGCGGCTCTTCTCACGGGTGGCGCTGCCGATGTCCAACAGCGGCCGGAGTTCGGTGTCGATCGCCTCGCGCGCCCGGAAAATCCGTGACCGCACGGTGCCGATCGGGCACCCCATCTTCTGCGCGATATCCTCGTAGCTCAGGCCTTCCACCTCGCGCAGGGTGATCGCCGACCGGAGTTCTTCCGGCAGCGCGTTGACGGCCTTCATGACCGTCTGTTCCAGCTCCTGGCGCATCAATTCGCGCTCGGGCGTATCGGTGTCCCGCAGGCGGGTACCGCTGTCGAACTGCTCGGCGTCGCCGATGTCGATGTCGTCGGTCGGCGGACGGCGATTGTGTGAAGCCAGGTAGTTTTTGGCGGTATTCACGGCGATTCGATGCAACCAGGTTGAGAACTGGGCATCGCCACGGAAACTTCCGATCGCGCGGTAGGCACGGATGAAAGTGTCCTGGGCGACGTCCTGACATTCGCTCCAGTCGGCGATGTAGCGACCGACCAGGGCCACGACCCGATGCTGGTACTTGCGCACCAGGACATCGAATGCGGCACTCTCGCCGTGCTGCACGCGCCGGACCAGTTCCAGATCCAGCTCCTGAGGTGTATCAACATCGGCCATGAGGGGCCGCACTCCTGTCAGCCCAACCGACGTCGGGCAATGAGACTGCCAATCCCGGGAAAAGTTCAGTCGCCGATCACCTGGCGCCGCACCAGCTTTTAACCACCGTTCCGTTAGCGTCCCGGTCCACGGCCATGGATCCGGGGTCGCCACTCCCCTGCTATTGGGATTTGACGCGGGGGAAACAACCTCTGGATCATAGCCGCTTCTCCATACACAACCGGATGGAACGTCCATGCTCTCAGGCTTCGATGGTCTCCGCTTCAGCCACTGGCACCCCGAGATCCGCGACGACGGCGTGGTGGTTCTCTCCCTGGATCGTCAGGACAGCAGCGTCAACGCGATGTCGCAGGATGTGCTGCTGGAACTGGGCGACCTGCTCGAGCGCATCGCGCTGGACCCGCCCAAGGGCGTGGTGATCCAGTCGCTGAAGAAGGCCGGCTTCATTGCCGGTGCCGACCTGAAGGAGTTCCAGGAATTCGATCGTCGCGGCACCGTCAACGACGCCATCCGGCGTGGCCAGGCCACCTACCAGAAGCTGGCCGAGCTGCCCTGCCCGACCGTGGCGGCCATCCACGGCCACTGCCTCGGCGGCGGCACCGAGCTTGCCCTGGCTTGCCGCTACCGCGTGGCCTCCAATGACAGCAGCACCCGCATCGGCCTGCCGGAAACCCAGCTGGGCATCTTCCCGGGCTGGGGCGGCAGCGCGCGCCTGCCGCAGCTGGTCGGCGCCCCGGCGGCGATGGACATGATGCTGACCGGCCGCACCCTGTCGGCCTCGGCCGCGCGTGGCATCGGCCTGGTCGACAAGGTGGTGGCACCGGCGGTGGTGCTCGACACTGCCGTGGCGCTGGCGCTGTCCGGCACCACGCGCCCGTTCAAGCAGCGCGCGACGGCCTGGGCCACCAACACCTGGCTGGCACGCACGCTGCTGGCGCCACAGATGGTCAAGCAGGTCGCACGCAAGGCCAAGAAGGACCAGTACCCGGCGCCGTATGCATTGATCAGCACCTGGCAGCGCAGCGGTGGCAAGCCGATCCAGGCCCGCCTGGACGCCGAGCGGCGGGCCGTGGTGAAGCTGGCCAGCACGCCGACCGCGCGCAACCTGATCCGTATCTTCTTCCTGACCGAGCGCCTGAAGGGCCTCGGCGGTGGTGATTCCGGCATCCGCCACGTGCACGTGGTCGGTGCCGGCGTGATGGGCGGTGACATCGCCGCATGGGCCGCGTACAAGGGCTTCGAGGTAACCCTGCAGGACCGCGAGCAGCGCTTCATCGACCCGGCCATGGAACGCGCACAGGCGCTGTTCGCCAAGAAGGTGCGCGACGAGAGCAAACGCCCCGCCGTGGCCGCGCGCCTGCGTGCCGACCTGGAAGGCAATGGCGTGGCCGAGG
The DNA here is from genome assembly GCF_056481725.1 of Stenotrophomonas sp. 85239_Sma. NCBI lineage: Bacteria > Pseudomonadati > Pseudomonadota > Gammaproteobacteria > Lysobacterales > Lysobacteraceae > Stenotrophomonas > Stenotrophomonas sp. 85239_Sma. The sequence continues at coordinate 3,330,786 of NZ_CM151163.1, forward strand.
CCGACCTGGTGATCGAGGCGATCATCGAGAACCCCGAAGCCAAGCGTGCGCTGTACCAGACGCTCGAGCCGAAGATGAAGCTGGATGCGCTGCTGACCACCAACACCTCGTCGATTCCGCTGGTGGAGCTGCGCGACCACATCCAGCGCCCGGCACAGTTCGCCGGCCTGCACTACTTCAACCCGGTGGCACAGATGCCGTTGGTGGAGATCATCCATCACGACGGCATGGCGCCGGAGACCGAGCGCCGCCTGGCCGCGTTCTGCAAGGCGCTGGGCAAGTTCCCGGTGCCGGTGGCCGGCAGCCCGGGCTTCCTGGTCAACCGCGTGCTGTTCCCGTACATGCTGGAAGCTGCCACTGCCTACGCCGAAGGCATCCCGGGCCCGGTGATCGACAAGGCCGCCGTGAAGTTCGGCATGCCGATGGGCCCGATCGAACTGATCGACACCGTGGGCCTGGACGTGGCCGCCGGCGTCGGCCGCGAACTGGCACCGTTCCTGGGCCTGCAGATTCCGGCCGCGCTGCAGACCGTGGAGCCGGACAAGCGCGGCAAGAAGGATGGCCAGGGCATCTACACCTGGGAGAACGGCAAGCCGAAGAAGCCGGACGTTGCCAGCGACTACCAGGCCCCGGCCGACCTGGAGGACCGCCTGATCCTGCCGCTGTTGAACGAGGCGGTGGCCTGCCTGCACGAAGGCGTGGTGGCCGATGCAGACCTGCTGGATGCCGGCGTGATCTTCGGCACCGGTTTCGCACCGTTCCGCGGCGGCCCGATCCAGCACATCCGTGCGGTGGGTGCTGATGCGATCGTCGAGCGTTTGAAGGCATTGCAGCAGCGCCACGGCGACCGCTTCGCGCCGCGCCCGGGCTGGGACAATCCCATCCTGCGCGAACCGGTGGTTTGATCGGCCGGGCCTGCGGCCCGGCACCCGCAGAGGCAACGTCAAGTTCTAAAGCAGAAGCCAGAGCCAAAGCGGCTCTGGCTTTTCTGTTTGGTGGGCGGGGCGGTGTGGGTGGGCAGGACACGCCGTAAACCCGTCCCTGGGGGCTCGATGGCGCCATCCATGGCGCCAACGGTCCTGCCCACCCACACCGCCCCACCCCTGACAGCTTCCCGGTGACGGTCGGTGAACCGCGAATCTGGTTGATGGCTACTGCGAACTGATGGGTGGCTACCTTGGTTGCCACCAGGAGCGAAGCGACCGGCGTTTGATTTTGATTTTCTTTTTTCTTCTCCGTGGCTGGACAGCACACGGAAACTGTCAGAGGTCGGCGGGTGGGTTGCGCAGGACCGTTGGCGCCATGGATGGCGCCATCGAGCCCCCATGGATGGGTTTACGGCGTGTCCTGCGCAACCCACCCGCCCGGCCAAGCGCGGCTTTTGATTTTCCTTCCGCCTTCAGCGACCAACCCACAGCCACGAGGGGCTGCGCCGTTGGCTGGAACAACCTGTTACCCATACGGGGCATGTCCCCGCCACAGCCGCATGCGATGCTGATCACCTGATCCCTGCCAGCGAGAACGCCCGCATGACCACCATCATCGCCCCGCGCGTGCACGACATCGGCGGCCTCGAAGTCCGTCGCGCCGTCCCCACCCTGCAGGCGCGCAGCATCGGCTCCTTCGTGTTCGTCGACCAGATGGGCCCGGCACTCATGCACCCCGGCACGGCCATCGACGTGCGCCCGCATCCGCACATCGGCCTGGCCACCGTCACCTACCTGTGGTCGGGCGCCATCGGCCACCGCGACACGCTGGGCTCGGACCAGGTGATCCGTCCCGGCGACGTCAACTGGATGACCGCCGGCCGCGGCATCGCCCATTCCGAGCGCACGCCGCAACCGGACCGCGACCACGACAACCCGATCCATGGCATGCAGACCTGGGTCGCACTGCCGAAGTCGCATGAGGAAATCGAGCCGGCGTTCTACCACCATGCCGCCGCCACCCTGCCCGAGCAGCGCCGCAATGGGGCCTGGCTGCGGGTGATCGCCGGCCGTGCCTATGGCGAGGAATCGCCGGTGAAGGTGTTCGCCGACACGCTCAACGTGGCGATCGATCTCGACCCGGATGCAGAGATCGATATCGACGACGGCCACCGCGAGCGCGCGTTGTACATCCTCGAAGGCGAGGCGCAGCTCGATGGCGTGGACATCCCCGCTCAGCACCTGGTAATTCCCGAAGCCGGCGCGCGAGGGCGCCTGCGCGCGAAGACGCCGGTCAAGGCGATGCTGTTCGGTGGCGAGCCGCTGGATGGCCCGCGGCACCTGTGGTGGAACTTCGTGTCCAGCTCGAAGGAGCGAATCGAGCAGGCCAAGCACGACTGGGAAGCCGGCCGCTTCGGCACCATTCCGGGCGACGACAAGGAGTTCATTCCCCTGCCCCAGTACTGAACATCGCGTGTTGCACACATCCGAAGGTGTATCCCTGCACCCGGCGTTGACGCTACAGTCACCCGCTGATCACTGAAATGTGACATAAATCACACTTTAGACCGTCAAAGGAGTGCAACACATGAGCATGGGTAAACGCTTGTCCGCCGAGTTCCTCGGCACGTTCTGGCTGGTTCTGGGTGGCTGTGGCAGTGCGGTGCTGGCCGCCAAGTTCGGTGGCGACGGCAATCCGCTGGGTATCGGTTTCCTCGGCGTGGCCCTGGCCTTCGGCCTGACCGTGGTGACCGGCGCCTATGCGTTCGGCCACATCTCCGGCGCGCACTTCAACCCCGCGGTCAGTGTCGGCCTGTGGGCCGGCGGTCGTTTCCCGACCAAGGACCTGATCCCGTACATCATCGCCCAGGTGGCTGGCGGCCTGCTGGCCGGTTTCATCCTGCTGCAGATCGCCTCCGGCGCCAGCGGCTTCGCCATCGATGGCAGCCAGGCCGGTGCGTTCGCCAGCAACGGCTACGGCGCACTGTCGCCCGGTGGTTACAGCGTGGCAGCGGCCTTCCTGTGCGAAGTGGTGCTGACCGCGGTGTTCCTGATCGTGATCATGGGTGCCACCCACGGCAAGGCACCGGCCGGCTTCGCCCCGCTGGCGATCGGCCTGTCGCTGACCCTGATCCACCTGATCAGCATCCCGGTCACCAACACCTCGGTGAACCCGGCCCGCTCCACCGCCGTGGCCTTCTTCGCCGGCAGCGGCGCAATCGGCCAGCTGTGGCTGTTCTGGGTCGCGCCCCTGCTGGGCGGCGCGATCGGCGGCATCATCTACAAGTGGATCGGCAGCGACCGCTGATCCACGCGGCGCCCATTGCGGCCGACCCTCGGCCGCAATGGTTACTTCTGTAACCGCGAATTGTGCGATCGCTCACGTTCCGTTAAGGTTGAGTTGACCGTCCGTGCACATGCCGGATGGGGCGGCATCCGGGGATGGGATGCCATGGCCGCTGGCGCTGCCGGCGGAGCCAAACAACTCATCACCTTGGGGGATGCATGAAGTTCGTGCCTGTCATGTTGTCGAGCCTGCTGTTTGCCGCGGCCCAGGCCGCCGCGCAGGCGCCGTCCGAATGTCCTTCGCTGCCCGCCAGCAGTGGCCTGCAGTGGCAGCAAGTGGTGCAGGCCGATTTCCTGGTCTGCCGCGCCAGCACCACCGATGGTCGCGAAGTGCTGAGCCTGATGCTCAGCGCGCGTGATCCCGCCATTCCGCTGAGCCGCTCGCTGCGCCAGGAAAAAGGCAGCTTCGCTGGTGAATCACTGTACTGGTACCAGCCCGACCTGGGCGGCCAGCAACCGCCGGGGTATGCCGAGCGGCGCATCAGCGTGGTCAAGATCGACAAAGGGCGTTACGCGCAGATTTCGCTGTATCCGGACAGCGCGCAGGAGCTGGGCTCACTGCAGCAGCTGGCGCAGGGCATGAGCCTGACCCCGTCGGCCGTGGCCGCCGGGCGCTGACGGTGATGGGGATGACTGCCTGGCAGCATCCCCGCAGGATCCGACGCGCGGGACGTTCGCCGGGCATGGCCCGGCGCTACCCGTCAGAACCTGCCTTCCTGGAAATCGACGAAGGCCTGCATCAGTTCCTGCCGCGTGTTCATCACGAACGGGCCGTGGCGCATCACCGGCTCACGCAGCGGACGGCCTGCTACAAGGATCAGCCGCGCGCCTTCGCTGCCGGCCGAAACATGCAGCTGTTCGCCGCCGCCCAGCACCGCCAGTTCCTGGCGCGCGACATCGCGGGCAGCGTCCTGCTCACCCACCGTCAGCGCTCCTTCGAATACATAGGCGAAGGCGTTGTGGCCTTCCGGCAGCGTATAGGTCCAGGCCCGGTCGGGCGCCAACGTGATGTCGAGGTAAAGCGGCTCGGTGGCCGGTTGCACGATCGGGCCGCGGGTGCCGCCGACCGTACCGGCGATCACCTTCACCTCCACACCCGGCTCCGGGTGCACCACGGGAATGCGCTCGGGTGCGAATTCCTGGTACTTCGGGTCGGTCATCTTCTCCTTCGCCGGCAGGTTCACCCACAGCTGGAACCCGCGCATCTGCCCGCTTTCCTGCTCGGGCATCTCCGAGTGCACCAGGCCACGGCCAGCGGTCATCCACTGCACGCTGCCCGGGGTCAGCAGGCCTTCGTTGCCGTGGTTGTCGCGATGCCGCATGCGCCCGTCGAGCATGTAGGTGACGGTCTCGAAACCGCGATGCGGATGCTCCGGGAAGCCTGCGATGTAGTCCTCGGCGCGGTCGGTACCGAATTCATCGAGCAGCAGGAACGGATCCAGGTCGGGCAGCGTGGGGCCGCCGATGACGCGGGTCAGGCGCACGCCAGCACCGTCGGAGGTGGGCATGCCACGGATGGTGCGCAGCACGCGGACCGGTTCGGGGAAGCTCATGGCGACTCCTGTTGGATGGATGCCACTGAAGATGGACGCCACACGGCCGTAGGCCAATGGATGGCTCCGCAACCGATTGTTCCATCCCTGACGTTCGCTGCACGTCAGCGCGCCCTGCGTACGACCAAAGTACTACCGCAGATTCGTCCTGTGCCAATTGACCCTGTCGAAGGCAAGCAGGACTCTTTGACTGTCTTTCCGGGAGAGAGCACCTCATGAAAGGGTTTTCCAAACTGGGCTGGGCGGTACTCGCTCTGCTCGGCGCGTTCTGTCTGGGCACCGTGGCGCTGCGCCGCGGCGAACACATCAATGCCCTGTGGATCGTCGTCGCGGCGGTTTCGCTGTACCTGGTCGCCTACCGCTTCTACAGCCTGTTCATCGCCAACAAGGTGATGCAGCTGGATCCGACCCGGGCCACCCCGGCGGTGATCAACAACGATGGCCTGGACTACGTGCCGACCAACAAGCACGTCCTGTTCGGCCACCACTTCGCCGCCATCGCCGGCGCCGGTCCGCTGGTCGGCCCGGTGCTGGCCGCGCAGATGGGCTACCTGCCCGGACTGCTGTGGCTGGTGGTGGGCGTGGTACTGGCCGGTGCGGTGCAGGACTTCATGGTGCTGTTCCTGTCCAGCCGTCGCAACGGCCGCTCGCTGGGCGACCTGGTGCGGGAGGAGATGGGCCAGGTGCCCGGCACCATCGCGTTGTTCGGTGCGTTCCTGATCATGATCATCATCCTGGCGGTGCTGGCGATGGTGGTGGTCAAGGCGCTGGCCGAAAGCCCGTGGGGCATGTTCACCGTGATCGCGACGATGCCCATCGCGATCCTGATGGGTGTGTACATGCGCTACATCCGCCCCGGCAAGATCGGCGAGATCTCGGTGGTTGGCCTGATCCTGCTGCTGGCCGCGATCTGGTACGGCGGCAAGGTCGCCGCCGACCCGGTGTGGGGCCCGGCGTTCACCTTCACCGGCACCCAGATCACCTGGATGCTGATCGGTTACGGCTTCGTCGCCTCGGTGCTGCCGGTGTGGCTGCTGCTGGCCCCGCGCGACTACCTGTCGACCTTCCTGAAGATCGGCACCATCATTGCGCTGGCCATCGGCATCCTGGTGGTGATGCCGGAACTGAAGATGCCGGCGCTGACCCAGTTCGCCGCCAGCGGTGATGGCCCGGTGTGGAAGGGCGGCATGTTCCCGTTCCTGTTCATCACGATCGCCTGCGGTGCGGTCTCCGGCTTCCATGCCCTGATTTCCTCCGGCACCACGCCGAAGCTGCTGGCCAATGAAGCGCACATGCGTTACATCGGCTACGGCGGCATGCTGATGGAATCGTTCGTGGCGGTGATGGCACTGGTGGCGGCCTCGATCATCGATCCGGGCATCTACTTCGCGATGAACAGCCCGGCGGCAGTGATCGGTGCCGATGCGGCCTCGGCGGCGCACTACATCACCAACACCTGGGGCTTCACCATCACCCCCGAGCAGCTGACCGCGACCGCGGCGGCGATTGGCGAGCCGACCATCCTGCACCGCGCCGGTGGTGCGCCGACGCTGGCGGTGGGCATCGCGCAGATCCTGCACCAGGCCATCCCCAGCAGCAGCGACGCGATGATGGCGTTCTGGTACCACTTCGCGATCCTGTTCGAAGCACTGTTCATCCTCACCGCGGTGGACGCCGGCACCCGCGCCGGTCGCTTCATGCTGCAGGACCTGCTGGGCAACTTCGTGCCGGCCCTGAAGAAGACCGAATCGTGGACCGCCAACATCATCGGCACCGCCGGCTGCGTGGCGCTGTGGGGCTACCTGCTGTACACCGGTGTGGTCGATCCGTTCGGTGGCATCCAGACGCTGTGGCCGCTGTTCGGCATCTCCAACCAGATGCTGGCCGGTATCGCGCTGATGCTGGGCACGGTGGTGTTGTTCAAGATGAAGCGTGACCGCTATGCCTGGGTCACCGCGGTACCGGCGGTGTGGCTGCTGATCTGCACCACCTACGCCGGCTTCATCAAGATCTTCGACAGCAATCCGGCGCAGGGTTTCCTGGCACAGGCACACAAGTTCCAGGCCGCGCTCGCCAGCGACACCATCACCGCACCGGCCAAGTCCGTGGCGCAGATGAAGCAGATCGTGGTCAACGCCTACGTCAACACCGGCCTGACCGCGCTGTTCCTGCTGGTGGTGGGCGCGGTGCTGGTGTATTCGATCAAGACCATCCTGGCGGCCCGCCGCAATCCGCAGCGCACCGACCGCGAGACCCCGTACGTGGCGCTGAAGCCGCATGAAATGGTGGATCTGTGATGAGCACGCAACTGGTTCCCGCCGGCCAGTACCAGGCGCACCGCCGTATCTGGCGGCGCCTGGTGCAGACCGCACGGCTGTGCTGTGGCATTCCTGATTACGACAATTACGTCCGGCACATGCTGGAAAAGCACCCGGACCAGGAGCCGATGGACTACAAGACGTTCTTCCGCGAGCGCCAGGAAGCGCGTTACGGCGGGCGCAACGGCGGCCGCTGCTGTTGAGCAGTGAGGTGGGTGCCGGGCTTACAGCCCGGCGCCCGCAGAGGCAACTGCAACTGCAACGGCCAAAGCGTCGGCTCTGGTTTTCCGTGAATTTGGCGGGGTGGTGTCGGATGGCGGGGACGCCGTAAACCCGTCCTTGGGGGCTTGGCCGCGGCATCCATGCCGCGGACACCCCGCCATCCGACACCACCCCACCTTCGACAGATTTCCGGTGACGGCAAGAAGCATCAGGGGGCAGATCCGTTTCCGCGGGGAAACGGATCTGTCCTTTCTTTGTTCATGGATACCCATGAAGTGCATCCACGCATGACGTGGATCTATCCGGTGGCAGGCAAAAAGAAAGCCGAGCGTGGGCTCGGCTCTGCACGGGGAAAGCGTGTCCACGGCAATTACCGTGAACACGCAACATGATCGTCAGCTCAGGACTCAGGCTCCGGCCATCCACTTCAGCATCAGGCCGGTGACATACGCCAGCCCGGTGCCGGTGGCATAACCGACCGTGCCCAGCAGCACGCCCACCGGGGCCAGGGTCGGATGGAATGCCGCTGCCACCACCGGCGCCGACGCCGCAGCGCCGATGTTGCCCTGCGAACCGATCGCGAAGAAGAACAGCGGCGCGCGCAGCAGCTTGGCCACCACCCACAGCACCAGCACGTGCGTGGCCATCCAGATCGCGCCGAGCAGGAACAGCCACGGCCGATCCAGCAGCGACAGCAGGTTCATCTGCATGCCGATGCAGGCGATCAGGAAATACAGGAACACCGTGCCCAGGCGCGACGCACCCGCCGCTTCCAGCCGGCGCGCGCGGGTGAAGCTCAGGCCCAGGCCCATTGCGGTGGACAGCAGGATCACCCAGACGAACTGGCTGTCGAGGCTGAACTGGCTGGCCCAGCTGACATTGGCCTTGAACCAGCCCGCCAGCGGCGCGGCGATGGCATGGGCCAGGCCGACACCACCCAATGCCACGCCAACGATCACCATCAGGTCGGTCATGCTGGGAATGCGCGCGTTCTGTGCCTCGTAGGCACTGATGCGTGCCTTCATCTCGTCGATGGCACGGGTATCGGCACCGTTGCGGGTGTCGATCTGCTGCGCGCGGTTGGCCAGGAACAGCAGGATCGCCATCCACAGGCTGGCGCAGGCCACGTCGACCACCGCGAACTGGCCGAAGGTGGTGGCATCGGTGCCGAACACTTCGCGCATGGCGACCATGTTGGCGCCGCCGCCGATCCAGCTGCCGGCCAGCGCGGCCATGCCGGCCCAGGTGTCACCGGCCACGGTTTCCGGATGGATCAGCTTCATCAGCTGGAACGACACGATGGCGCCGAGCATGATGCCGGCGGTGCCCGCGCAGAACACCAGCAGCAGCTTCGGGCCGAGCTTGATGACGCCCTTCAGGTCGATCGAAAGTGTCAGCAGGACCAGCGCCGCCGGCAGCAGCACGTCGCGCGCGACCGGGTTGTACAGCGAGGTGTTGTGGCCATCGATGACACCGGCGGTGTTGTAGATGGCGGGGATGAAATAGCACAGCAGCAGTGCCGGCACCCAGGCGAAGATCTTCTTCAGCAACGGGGTCGGACCACTGGCGGCCCAGAAGATCAGGGCCAGGGTGGCAGCAATCAGGCCCAGGCCAACGATGTCGTTGCTGATCAGGGCAGTAGCGGGTTCGGTCGGCATGGGATCCTCTGTCGATCGAAAGAGCGGGAAAAAAAAGCGCCGCATAAAGCGGCGCACGATGAGATTAACATTGTCTTCACGCCGGGTCATGCTGCAGTGCCGGCCACGACCACATCCCCTCAGGGAGCCCACTCATGCAGCTTGGCGCCTTTTCGGTCAGCCTCTCGGTGAAGGATCTCGCGGCCTCTCGCGCCTTCTACGAAGCCCTCGGCTTTTCAGTCACCGGCGGTGACCCTGCCCAGAACTGGCTGGTGATGCGTAGCAACGGCACGGTGATCGGACTGTTCCAGGGCATGTTCGAGGGCAACCTGCTGACCTTCAACCCCGGTTGGGACCAGCACAAGCAGGAACTTCCCCGGTTCCAGGACGTGCGTGAGCTGCAGGCCGAGCTGGATGCCAAGGGCATCGCACTGGCAGTACGGACCGATCCCGATGGCCAGGGCACGGGCTATCTGCAGCTGGCCGATCCTGATGGCAATGTGATCCTGATCGACCAGCACGTGGCGCGACCGGCCAACCCCCAGTGAGGCGGGGTTGCCGGCCAGCGGCCGGCACTACCGTCATGTGGGGCGCGAGGCACTGAAGTCGAGCGTTGCGCGCGTTCCGCGCGGTTCGCAGGGCTGCAGCTGCAGGGTCCAGCCCAGGTGGCCGCATAGCCGGGCGATCAGGTCCAGGCCGATGCCACCGCCACGATCGGCGCGCTCGCCGCGGGCCATGCGCGCGTGGATCGCCGCGATCTCCTCCGGGCTCATGCCATGCCCGGGATCCTGCAGGGTCAGTACTGCCGACGAATCCAGCTGCAGCACGATATGGCCACGGCCGCTGTTCTCGATGGCGTTGCGCAGCAGGTTGCCGATGGCGGCCTGCACCACCGCCATCGGCGCAACGATATCCACCGGCGCCGCCTGGATGCCGATGCTCAGGTCCTTGTCGCCGAGCAGGTGGCGATGGTCGTCGACAATCTCCGGCAACAGCTGGTCCAGCGCGATGCGCTCGGCACGCGCGGCCAGGCGCGCCGGATCACGCGCCAGTACCAGCAGCAGCTCGATCAGCTGCTCCACGCTCTGCGCCGTGCGCAGCACCCGCTGCATCTGCTGGCGCGCGCGCTCGGGCAGGCCCGGTTGCTCCAGCGCCAGTTCGGCGGCGCCGGTCATCACCGCGATCGGCGTGCGCAGTTCGTGGCTGGCGGTGCTGATGAAGACCCGTTCACGCTCGACGAACTGCTCATTGCGATCGAGGTAGTCGTTCAGCGCATCGGCGATGGTGTGCAGCTCGGAACTGCCGCGCGGGTCGACATCGATTCGCTGGCCCTGCACGCCCGGCCGCAGAGCGCCGATGTGCTGGGCCAGCAGGCTCAACGGGCGCACCATGCGCTCCATGCCGAAAGACGCCATCAACACGGTGACGAAGATCATGATCACCCCGGCCAGCATCACCCAGCGCGTGGCGAACTGTTCCAGGTCATGGAAATCGGAGATGTCCAGCGCCAGTGCTACCCGTCCCATCGACTGGGTTTCACGCACCATCACCGCCGTCTCGCGGCCCTTGACCATCACTCCGTCATGCAGCCCCGGATGCAGGGTGCGCAGGCTCTCCGGCAGATTGACCGCGTCGAAGCGGTACAGGCTCAGCGTGTCCGAGTCCTGCCAGCGGTAATGAGGCTCGTGCTCGACATGCTCGACGATGCTGTCCAGTTCGGAATTGAGCAGCGCGCGCCACGCGGCGTGCTCGGCGTGTTCGTGCACGTAGTTGCCGACACTGAACACCGCGATCGACAGCAGTGCCAGGTACCCGAGCAGCCACCACACCACCCGCCGGTACAGCGGCCCCGGCTTACGCGCCCTCATCAGCATTCCTGCCGGCGTCGGCACCGTCCATCACCGCCAACCGATAGCCCACCCGCGGCAGCGTATGGATCAGCTTCTCGGCGAACGGTCCATCCACACTGCGGCGCAGCTCGTAGACATGCGAACGCAGCAGGTCGCCATCCGGCGGTTCGTCGCCCCAGAGCGCGAACTCCAGCTGCTGGCGGGTGACCGCGCCCGGGCTGGCGCGCATCAGCACTTCAAGCAGCTTGCGGCAGGCCGGGTACAGGTGCAGCACCTGGCCCTCACGCTGAACCTCCAGCGTCGCCAGATCCAGTACCAAGTCGCCGACCTGCAGCCGTTTGCGCGGGTTGCGCCCCTGCGCACGCAGCAGCAGTGCCTCCAGCCGCACTTCCAGCTCAGGAAGGGCGAACGGCTTGGTCAGGTAGTCGTCGGCCCCGGCGCGGAAACCGGCGATCTTGTCCGGCAGCTCGTCACGCGCGGTCAGCATGATCACCGGCACCTCCGACGCATGTTCGGCGCGCAACCGGCGCAGCACCTCCGGCCCCTCCATGCGCGGCAGCATCCAGTCCAGGATCACCGCATCGTAGGGGTGGCTGCCGGCCAGGTGCAGGCCGGTGATGCCATCCGGGGCCACGTCGAGCACGTGCCCGCGCGACTCGAAATAGTCGAACAGGTTGGCCACCAGCTGGCGGTTGTCCTCGATCACCAACAGACGCATGCACGAAACATCCACGGAAGTTCGTACCATGGTAGCGCCGACCATGTCGGAATGCGGTCGACCTGCGCCCGCTCCGACGCCTTTCCTACCCCTGCCACGTCAGAGTGGCCGTTTTGCTCCCGGAGCCTGCCGTGCCCGTAGCCCTGCCCCGCCGTTGGCGCCTGCCCCTGTTGTGGCTGCTGATCATCGCTGCATTGGCAGCGGGCATCGGCCTTCGGCAGCCGCAGCCGCCGGACGAGCCGCGCTTCGTGCTGGCCGCGCGGACCATGGTCGAAAGCGGGCAATGGCTGCTGCCACACCGTGGCAGCGAGCTGTACGCCGAGAAGCCGCCGGTTTTCATGTGGCTGCAGGCAGCCGCCTACGAGGTGATCGGCAGCTGGCAATGGTCGTTCCTGCTGCCTTCATTGCTGGGCGCCCTGCTGAGCCTGTGGCTGGTGTCGGATCTGGCACGGCGGCTGTGGTCGCCGCGGCATTCCATCTATGCCCTCGGCGCGCTGTTCTGCACCCTGCAGTTCGGCCTGATGGCCAAGCGCGCGCAGATCGACATGGTGCTGGTCGGCATGACCACGGTGGCCCTGTGGGGCTTGATGCGCCACCTGTGCGAGCGCCGCAACCTGCCCGCGCTGTGGCTGGCCGGTTTCGCCGCTGGCCTCGGCACGGTGACCAAGGGCGTGGGTTTCCTGCCGCTGCTGCTGGTGCTGCCCTGGTTCGGCTGGTGGCTGTACCAGCGCCGTCGCGGGCACCGTGTGGAGGGTCCGCACCCGGCAACGCTGCTGTGGCTGATCCCGGCATTCCTGCTGGGCGTGGGCGTGTGGCTGGCGCCGCTGGGCTGGGCCCTGCTGCATACGCCCAGCGCCGAACTGCAGGCCTACGCGCATGAGCTGCTGTTCAAGCAGACCGGCACCCGCTACGCCAATGCCTGGCACCACCGGCAGCCGGCCTGGTACTACCTGCAGGTGATCCTGACCCTATGGCTGCCAGGCAGCCTTCTGCTGCCGATGCTGTTCAAGCCCTGGTGGCGCCGCATCCGTCGTGGCGATCGCCGGCAGTGGCTGCTGCTGGGCTGGGCCGTACTGGTACTGGTGTTCTTCAGTGCCAGCCCGGGCAAGCGCGAGGTGTACCTGCTGCCGATGCTGCCTGCAATGGCGCTGGCCGTAGCGCCGCTGCTGCCGGGCCTGCTGCGCCGGCTGTGCGTGCGCCGCTACCTGTTCGGTTACAGCGTAGTGCTGATGCTGACCACCGGCGTGCTCGGCGTGATCCTGATGACCGAGCATCCGTGGGCCGTGGCGCAACTGGAGCGCCGGGCCATGCCGGATTCGCTGCTGCCGGTGCTGGGGGATGGCTTGCTGACCTTTGCCATTGCCTTGGCCACGCTGATCGTGTGGCTGCGGGTACGCCGTGCCGCAACGCTGGTGCTGCTGACCCACGGCATGCTGTGGATGCTCTACGGCCTGGTGCTGATCCCGGCGCTGGATCCGTATGCGTCGGCGTCGGCGGTAATGCGCCGGGTGGGCGCGCGGATCGGCCCCGACGCAGAGTTGGCACTGGTTGCCTGGCGCGAACAGAACCTGCTGCAGGCAGATCGACCGGTGCGTGAGTTCGGCTTCAAGCGCCCGTGGGCCGAGCAGTGGCATGACGCCGGCCCGTGGCTGGCCGAGGCACCGGGCAAGCGCTGGCTGCTGGTGCTGGACGATGCGATGAGCCCCTGCGTGGACCCCACCAAGGTGATCGACATCGGCATTGCCAACCGGAATCGTTGGCAACTGCTTCCCGGCACGGCCTGGGACCCGCAGTGCCACGCCGAGCGGGCAGGATCGACCGCCGAAGAAGACTGAACGTCGACCCGTGCCGGGCAAGCATTAACCCGGCACGAACGAGCGTCCGACCCTTCTCCGACATGCAGGTGACGAGCATGACCGCGGATTCCCGAACCGCCCCTTCCCAGCATGCCCGTTCGTCCCATCGATTCAGTAGCGCCGCTTGCGACATCGCCACTGGCGTCAAGATTTGCCGTAACTCACCTTTGGCTGCCTGTAGCACTCGGTCTGCCGGTGTTTACGCTGCTGATGGGGATGGGCGGCGATCAATGGGTGGCCGATCACCTGTTCCGCCTTGAAGGCGGCCGCTGGGCGCTGCAGGACGCCTGGATCACCCGCACGGTGGTGCACAAGGTGGGCAAATGGCTGAGCACGGCAGCGGCGCTGGTGGCGATCCTGCTGTGCTTCCATCACTGGCGCAGGGGACGCGATCGCACCCTGCGATGGGCGCTGCTTTACGTTGTGATTGCCATGGCGCTGGGCACCGGCATGATCTCCCTGCTGAAGGCGCTGGTGCCGATGGAATGCCCGTGGGACCTGCTGCGCTACGGCGGGCACCAGCCTTTCATCGGGCTCTTCACGGCACGCCCCGCTGGCATGACCGCACAGGCCTGCTTCCCGGCCGGGCACGCCAGTGCTGGCTATGCATGGTTGTCCCTGTACTTTTTCGCCTTGCTGTGGCGCCCTTCATGGCGCTGGGCCGGGTTGTGGATCGGCCTCGGCAGCGGCCTGGTGTTCGGCATCAGCCAGCAGGTCCGGGGCGCGCATTTCCTTTCGCATGACGTCGCCACTGCATTGATATGTTGGCTGCTTTCGCTGGGCCTGTATCTCATCGTCAAGCGCATCCTGACACGCCGTCAGCTGGACCGTTCCAACCGCCAGGAGGCAAACGCATGAGTGCGTCGGTCCACCGCCTCGCCCGCCTTCCCGCGTTGGCGAGTCTTCGCCGCTGGCGGCCGCAGCTGTCCACCGAAGCACTGATCGCACTGACCAGCCTGTTCTTCGCGGTGGCCGGCAACGGCTTGTTCTGGCACAGCGCGATGGCCAGCCATCCGGGCAGCCTGCGCTATGCGCTTTCGCTGCTGCTGTTGCTGCTGGGTGCACATGGCGTGCTGCTGGGCCTCCTGGTCTGGCGCTGGAGCGCCAAGGTGGTGATCAGCCTGTTGCTGCTGGTGACCGCATTCGCTGCGCACTACATGAGCCGCTACCACATCTACCTGGATGCGGACATGCTGCGCAACGTGCTGGCGACCGACCCCAAGGAAAGCCGTGAACTGATGACCGTGTCGCTGTTGTGGCCGGTGCTGTTGCTGGCGGTGCTGCCGATGATCGTGCTGTGGCGCGTGCAGCTGCGCCGTCGCAGCTGGGGCCGCAGCCTGCTCTGGCGCATCGGTTTCCTGGTGGCGGCGGCGGTAACCGCAGTGGGCGGTGCGCTGATCTCGTTCCAGGATATCTCCGCACTGATGCGCAACCAGCGCGAAGTGCGTTACCTCGCCACGCCGGCCAATGTGCTGCTGGGCTTGCCCCGTGCACTGCGTGGCGACAACCCGGTGCAGCGCGCGCCGAAGCTGCCGATCGGCACCGATGCCAAGGCCACCCCGCGTGCTCCGGCCAGCAAGCCGCGCCTGCTGGTGATCGTCATGGGCGAGACCGTGCGTGCGCAGAACTGGGGGCTCAACGGTGGCCGCAATACCACCCCGGAGCTGGCCCAGGCCAGCGTGGTCAATTTCCCGGACATGCATTCGTGCGGCACCAGCACCGAAGTTTCGCTGCCCTGCCTGTTCTCGCCGTGGGGACGCCACGACTACGACGAGAAGAAGATCCGCGCGCACCAGTCGCTGCTGCATGTATTGAACCGTGCCGGCATCACCCCGCTGTGGCGTGACAACCAGTCCGGCTGCAAGGGCGTATGCGAAGGCCTGGACTTCCAGTCGCTGTCCGATGCCACCACGCCGGGCCTGTGCGCGGATGGTCGCTGCATGGACGAGATCCTGCTGCAGGACCTGGCCACCCAGGTACGTGCGAAACCGGGCGACCGCGTGGTGGTGCTGCACGAGCTGGGCAACCATGGCCCGGCCTACTTCGAGCGCTATCCACCCGCGTTCCGCCGCTTCACCCCGACCTGCGATACCCGTGACATCGGCCGTTGCTCGCGCGAAGAGATCACCAACAGCTACGACAACGCCGTGCTGTACACCGATCACTTCCTGACCAAGACCATCGGCACGCTGCAGGGCATGCAGGACTACGACACGGCGATGATCTACCTGTCCGACCACGGCGAGTCGCTGGGCGAGAAGGGCCTGTTCCTGCACGGCGTGCCGTACGCCATTGCCCCGGCCGAGCAGACCCGGGTACCGATGACGATGTGGTTCTCGCCGGGCTTTGCCAGCAGCCGCGGATTGGACCTGCAGTGCGTGCGCAAGCGTTCGGCGGCGTACACGGACCATGACAACCTGTTCCCGTCGGTGCTGGGCCTGATGCAGGTGAAGACCTCGCTGTACGAGCGAGACCGCGACGTGTTCGCCAACTGCGAGAGTTGAGGATTGTTCGGCAGGGCTTGCAGCCCTGCACCCGCAGAGGCAACGGCAACTTCAACGACCGAAGCAACAGCAACAGCGGGGTATCCGTGGGATGGCGGGGTGGGTCCGGTGGCGGGAGACGCCGTAAACCCATCCCTGGGGGCTTGGCCGCGGCATCCATGCCGCGGACACTCCCGCCACCGGAACCATCCCGCCTTCGACAGTTTTCCGCGATCTGTTGGAACGACCTTGGGGTCGGATCCGTTTTTCCTTCGGAAAACGGATCCGACCCCATTTTTGTTTGTCGATACCTGACAGATGTGTCGACCAAGGTCGACACCTACCGACAGCACACGGAATCTGTCACAGGTGGGGCGGTGTCGGCGTGCGGGGTGTCAGCCGCATGGATGCGGCTGCCAAGCCTACATGGACGTACTTGCGGCGTCCCCGCACTCCGACACCGCCCCGCCCCCCCACGGAATCCTCGCTTTTGAAGTTGACGTTGTCCTTGCTTGAAAGCCTCTGCGGGTGCCGGGCGCCGGCCGGCCGACTTCCGCCACTTGCGGTGACAGCGACGGCCCACTAGCCTTCGGCCGTCGTTCACCACCCAAGGACCGCCCGTGAAACACCGTCATCTCCTGCTGGCCTCGGCAATCGCCGCCGCCACGCTGGCCCTGGTCGCCTGCAAGAAGGAAGCTGCCCCAGGTACCGATACCGCCAGCAGCAGCGCCCCGGCCGGCGAAACCGCCGACCAGTTCGTGGCCCGCATCAATGCCGAATTCAAGGCCGCCTACCCGGAGATGACCTCGGCGCAGTGGCTGTCCTCCACCTACATCAACAGTGATTCCGAACGCATCGCGGCCAAGGCCAACGAGCGTTCGCTGACCCAGCTCAACAGCTGGATCGAACAGGCCGCCAGGTTCGACGGTAAGCCGATGAGTGAGGACAGCAAGCGCGCGATCCACCTGCTGAAGCTGATGTCGTCGATGCCGGCACCGCGCGATCCGGCCAAGCTGGCCGAGCTGACCCAGATCGCCACGCGCATGGAAGGCAGCTATGGCGCCGGCAAGTACTGCACCGATGCCAACGATCCGAACTCCTGCCGCCAGCTGGGCGAGCTGGAGCAGGTGCTGGCGCGCAGCCGCGATTACGACCAGCAGCTCGACGCCTGGCAGGGCTGGCACAGCACCACCAGGAGCATGCGCGGCGACTACCAGAAGTTTGTCGGGCTGGTGAACGAAGGTGCCAAGGGCATGGGCTTCACCGATGCCGGGCAGATGTGGCGCAGCGGCTACGACATGCCGCCGGAGCAGATCGGCCCGGAAACCGACCGCCTATGGGAGCAGGTCAAGCCGATGTACGAGCAGCTGCATTGCTATGCACGCGGCAAGCTGGACAAGACCTACGGCAAGGACAAGGCCGAAGTGGGCAACGGCCTGATCGCCGCGCACCTGCTGGGCAACATGTGGCAGCAGGACTGGTCGAACCTGTGGGACCAGCTGGAACCGTACCCGGGTGCCGGCAGCCTGGACATCACCGCGGCGCTTGAAAAGCAGTACCAGGCCAACCTGAGCGCAGCGCTGGCCAAGGCCGGCAAGGACGCCAACGTGGCGGCGCAGTACAAAGCGCAGCGCGAGGCCGAACTGCGTACCGCCAAGCAGATGACCGAACGCGCGCAGGACTTCTACGTGTCGCTGGGCATGCCGTCGCTGCCGCAGTCGTACTGGGAGAAGACCCAGTTCATCAAGCCCGATGACCGCGACGTGGTCTGCCACGCCAGCGCCTGGGACATGAACATGGAAGGCGACGTGCGCACGAAGATGTGCATCAAGCCGAACGAAGAGAACTTCACCACCATCTACCACGAGCTGGGCCACATCTATTACGACCTGGCCTACAACCCCCTGCCGCCGCTGTTCCAGGGCGGAGCCAACGATGGCTTCCATGAAGCGATCGGCGACACCATCGTGCTGGCCATGACGCCCAAGTACCTCAGCTCGATCGGCCTGGTCGATGCGCCGACCGAAAGCCGCGAGGCGGTCATCAACAACCAGATGCGCATGGCACTGTCGGGTGTGTCGTTCCTGCCGTTCGGGCTGATGATCGACCGCTGGCGCTGGGGCGTGTTCGACGGTTCGATCACCGCCGACAACTACAACAAGGCATGGTGGGACCTGAAGGCCAAGTACCAGGGCGTGGCACCGGCCAGCACCCGTGGCGAAGAATTCTTCGACCCGGGCGCGAAGTACCACGTGCCGGGCAACACCCCGTACACGCGTTACTTCCTGGCGCGCATCCTGCAGTTCCAGTTCTACAAGGGCCTGTGCGACGCGGCCGGCTACAAGGGCCCGCTGCATGAGTGCACCTTCTACGGCAACAAGGAAGCCGGCCAGAAATACTGGGCGATGCTGAGCAAGGGTGCCAGCCAGCCGTGGCAGGCCACGCTGAAGGAGCTGACCGGCACCGACAAGCTCGATGCCGGCCCGATGATCGAGTACTTCACCCCGGTCAATGAGTGGTTGAAGCAGCAGAACGAAGGCCAGATGTGCGGCTGGCAGGCCAACGCGGCCCCGGCGGCGAAATGAAAAAAGGGGCGGATCCGCAAGGATCCGCCCCTTTCAGGTGTTGTAGAGCCGAGCATGGCTCGGCTCGACGGTTTGGCAGCGATCAGCTGCCCTTCTTCGCCGCCATCGCTGCAGCCAGTTCGGCCTTGAATTCCTCGAAGGTCTGGCCCTTCTCTTTCGCTTCGGCCTGCGCGGCATCGCGCAGCGCATCGGAGTACATCAGGCGCACTGGCGTGCCGTTGCGCTCGTGCAGCTCACCGGCCTGCATGATCAGCGCCAGTACCTGCGCGGCAGAATCACTGTGGCCGGCGATGCGGCCATCCATGCCCAGCACCCATTCGCCATCACGGCGCACGACACCGGCCAGCAGGGTGCGCTGCGCGTCGCGCAGTTCGGCATGCGGCTCCACCGGCGAGGCCTGGGCAGCGGCCTTGTTGGCGGCCTGCTTTTCCTGGCGACGGCGCTGGTCGCGGCGGGTCTTGGAGCTGGTGGACATGGTGCGGTACCGCTGCGAGGGGGGCGCAAGGATAGCGCACCCCGCCCGCAGCGCCGCTTCACGCCACCTCAGTCCAGCACTTTGCCGTGCCGCCAGTAGCCCATGAAGGTGATCGCACGATGGTCCAGCCCGCAGTCGCGGACCAGATGGCGACGGATCGCCATCACGGCCCCGGCCTCGCCTGCCACCCAGGCGTACAGCGGCCCGGCCACGCGGGTATCGGCCTGCTCCCAGAGGATCTGCGTATCGACGTCGATCTCCTCCAGCGCATCGCCGGCAGCCACACCCGAGGCCGCGGCCAACCTTGCCTGGACTGCATGCAGCAAGGGCTGCCCGAACGCCGCCTGCCCGCGCGGCAACCAGACCAGCTCGGCCGTGGCCGGCGCCTTCAGGGGAACCGCATCACCGGCCTGCGCCACTTCCAGCAGGGCCAGCGTACGCGGCGGATCCACCATGGCCGCCAGTTCCTCGAGAATGCCGGCCACGGCCGGCAGCGCGGTCTCGTCAGCCACCAGCAGCACCTGGCCAACGCCGGCCGGCGGCTTCCATTCCCAGCCCTCGCTGCTGTCGGCGCAGTCGGCATCCGGGGCCAGCAGCACCACACGGTCGCCCGGCCGTGCATGCATGGCCCAGCGCGAGGCGGGGCCGGTCACGCCGTGGATGACGAAATCGACGTCGACCTCGCCCTGCTCTGCACGCAACTGGCGGATGGTGTAGGTGCGCATCGGTGGGCGCTGGTCGTCCGGCAGGGCCCGATAGCGCGGGTACCAGTCCTCGCCGCTGGGGACCTGCGGCACCTCCTGGCCGGGCAAGGGGAAGAACACCTTGATGCGCTGGTCCGGGCCTTCGGTCTTCATCCGCGCCACGTCGGCACCGGTGAACACCATGCGGTCCAGGGAAGGGGAAAGAACGCGGCGCTCCTTCAGCGCCACCTCGAACAGGCGGTAGGTCTGCTGCGCAGCCATGGGGGTACCTCATGCAACGACAGTGGATCGGCTGGCTGTCGTGCACCCGTGCACCGGCTGGCTGGAGTACCCAGCCTAGTCCGGTGGTTTCCCGTCGCAAGTGCTGCGGGCGTCACGGCCCGCCCTACCCCTGCACGCTGCTCAGTGACCTGTGCTGGCCGCCTGCGCCGTGTGTTCGCGCTGGTGTTCCCAGTACCAGAACACGAAGCCGGCGCCGAAGAACGCCGCCTGGCCCAGCGCCAGGTGCAGCGGGCTGGCGCTGAGCAGCGGTGACACCACGCCGGCCACCACGGTGCTGATCATCAGCTGCACGAAGGCCTGCAGCGACGAGGCCAGGCCGCGCTGGTGCGGGTACATGTCCAGCACCGCCAGCGCCAGGATCGGGAAGATTAATGCCATGCCCATGCCGCCCAGGAAGATCGGCAGCACCGCCCACGGCAGCACGAACTGCGGCGCCAGCGCCACGTAGCCGACGTTCAGCAGCACCGACAGCGCGCACAGGCCGAAACCGATGGCGACCTGGCGGGTGGGCGTGGTGTGCCCGGCCATGCGCCCGGACAGGAACGAGCCGGTGGTCATGCCGCCGATGGTGGGGATGAACAGCCAGGCGAAGCCGCCCTCGCCCAGATGCAGGTGCTGCATCACGAACACCGGCGCCGAGGCGATGTACAGGAAGATGCCGCCGAAACCGATGCTGCCGGCCAGCGCCAGGCGCAGGAAGCGCGGGTTGAAACCGATGCGCACGTAATCACGCATCAGCACGCGCGGCGACAACGGCACCCGGGCCTCGACCGGGTGGGTTTCCGGCAGGTAGCGTGCGGTGGCTGCCAGCAGGACCAGTGCGAACACCACCAGGAACCAGAAGATCAGCGGCCAGCCAGCACCGCTGAGCAGGATCCAGCCGCCGATGATCGGCGCGATGGCCGGGGCGATGCCGAACAGCATCGACACCTGGCTCATCAGCCGCTGCGCGTCATGGCCGTGGTACAGGTCGCGGATCACCGCCCGGCCGACGATCATGCCGACGCCTGCAGACAGGCCCTGCAGCGCGCGGAACGCCAGCAGCGTGGTCAGGTCGGTGGACAGCGCACAGCCGACCGAGGCGCCGACGAAAATCACCAGGCCACCGAGGATCACCCGCTTGCGTCCCCAGGCGTCAGACAGCGGGCCATGCGCCAGGCTCATCAGGCCGTAGAACAGCAGGTACACGCTGATGGTCTGCTGCACCGCCACCTCGTCCACCGCCAGGCGCTGGGCCAGCTGCGGGAACGCCGGGAAGATGGTGTCTATCGAGAACGGGCCGAACATGGCCAGGCCGGCGAGCAGCAGGGCCATGCGGCGGGTGGAAGGAGCAACAGCGGCGGTCATGGGGAAGGCGTCCGGCAGGGCCATGCGCAGCACGCACGGCGGGCGCCGATCCCCTTCTGCAGGGACGGCGCCAGATCAATTCGGGTATCCGCCCATCATAGGTGGGGATTGCGCCTGATGCCATGCAGCGGTGCACAAAACGCACGGCCGGGCCATCGGCCATTCAGGCGCAACGGCCGGGCCCGGAGGCGGCTGGCGCGCCCGCAACGGGCTATAATCGGCGGGCAACACGGTGGGAGAAGCGGAACACCGCTGCCGAAGGCGCAACGCCCGTAATCGCTCAGGCCCGATACCACCCGTAACACAACTCTGGAGAGACCGGTTCGATCCGGCGCCGAAGGGGCACGAAGCTGCGGTCCGCCGCGCTTTTAAACTCTCAGGCAAAAGGACAGAGGGGCGCCCCGCAGACCGCCGACCGGCGGCTTGTGCCCGTGCGTGTGCCCTTTCCTGACGGATCCTTCGCCATGTCCCAGAACACCCCTTCCCTGCGTGAGCTCGAGCATCATTCCGCGTTCGTCGAGCGCCACATCGGCCCCAACGATGCCGAGATCGCGCAGATGCTCGACGTCGTCGGCCACGCGTCGCTGGATGCGATGACCGATGCCATCGTACCGGCCAAGATCAAGTCGCCGGCGCCGCTGGCACTGCCGGAGTCGATGACCGAAGTGCAGGCGCTGGCGAAGATCCGTGCGATCGCCGACAAGAACACCGTGCTGCGCAGTTTCATCGGCCAGGGCTACTACGGTACCCACACGCCGAACGTGATCCTGCGCAACATCCTGGAAAACCCGGCCTGGTACACCGCCTACACCCCGTACCAGGCGGAAATCTCGCAGGGCCGCATGGAAGCGCTGATCAACTTCCAGACCCTGTGCGCCGACCTCACCGGCATGGAAATCGCCAACGCCTCGCTGCTGGACGAAGCCACCGCCGCCGCTGAAGCGATGACCCTGGCCAAGCGTTCGGCCAAGTCGAAGTCGGACACCTTCTTCGTGCACGACGCCGTGCACCCGCAGACGCTGGAACTGCTGCGTACCCGCGCAGAACCCATGGGCATCGTGCTGCGCGTCGGCACCCCGGCCGAAGCACTGGAAGCGGAAGCCTTCGGCCTGCTGCTGCAGTACCCGGATACCTTCGGCCAGGTCGGCGATTACAAGGCGCTGGTCGACGCCGTGCACGCACGCGGCGGCCTGGTGGCCGTGGCCACCGACCTGCTGGCCCTGACCCTGCTGGCCGCCCCGGGCGAATGGGGCGCGGACATCGTGGTCGGCAACAGCCAGCGTTTCGGCGTGCCGTTCGGCTTCGGTGGTCCGCACGCGGCCTTCATGGCCTGCCGCGATGCCTACAAGCGCTCGATGCCGGGCCGCCTGATCGGCGTCTCGGTCGATGCCCAGGGCAACCCGGCCTACCGCCTGACCCTGCAGACCCGCGAGCAGCACATCCGCCGCGAGAAGGCCACCTCCAACATCTGTACCGCGCAGGTGCTGCTGGCAGTGATGGCCTCGATGTATGCCGTCTACCACGGCCCGGACGGCCTGACCCGCATCGCCCGCCGCACCCATCGCCTGGCCTCGATCCTGGCCGCCGCGCTGCGCAACGCCGGCGTGCAGGTCGGTGGTGACTTCTTCGACACCCTGCACGTCACCGGCGTGCATGCCGATGAAATCCACGCCAAGGCCCGCGCCGCCGGTTACAACCTGCGCGCGATCGACAGCGACTCGGTCGGCATCAGCCTGGACGAGACTGCCACCCGCGCCGACGTGGTCGCGCTGGCTGCCGTGTTCGGTGCCCAGGCCGACGTCGACGCGCTGGATGCCAGCACCGCCGACGCACTGCCGGCCGGCCTGCTGCGCCAGTCCGCGTTCCTGACCCATCCGGTGTTCAACACCCACCACAGCGAGCACGAACTGCTGCGCTACCTGCGTTCGCTGGCCGACAAGGACCTGGCGATGGACCGCACGATGATCCCGCTGGGCTCGTGCACCATGAAGCTCAACGCCACCGCCGAGATGATCCCGGTGACCTGGCCGGAGTTCTCGCAGATCCACCCGCTGGTGCCGGCCGACCAGGCGCTGGGCTACAAGGAACTGATCGACACGCTGGAAGCGATGCTGGTGGAATGCACCGGCTACGACGCGGTCAGCCTGCAGCCGAACTCCGGCGCGCAGGGCGAGTACGCCGGCCTGCTGGCGATCCGCGCCTACCACCGCTCGCGCGGCGAAGACCACCGCGACATCTGCCTGATCCCGGACTCGGCGCACGGCACCAACCCGGCCTCGGCGCAGATGTGCGGCATGAAGGTGGTGGTGACCAAGACCGATGCCAACGGCAACGTCGACGTGGAAGACATCCGCCTCAACGCCGAAAAATACAGCGACCGCCTGGCCGCGATCATGATGACCTACCCGTCCACGCACGGCGTGTTCGAGGAAGAGGTGGTGGAGATCTGCGAGATCATCCACAAGCACGGTGGCCAGGTGTACACCGACGGCGCCAACATGAACGCCCTGGTTGGCGTGGCCAAGCCGGGCAAGTGGGGTTCGGACGTTTCGCACCTGAACCTGCACAAGACCTTCTGCATCCCGCACGGCGGTGGCGGTCCGGGCGTCGGCCCGTGCGCGGTCAAGGAGCATCTGGCCCCGTTCCTGCCGGGCAAGCTGGGTGACAACGGCCCGGTCGGCATGGTCAGCGCAGCCAGCTTCGGCAGCGCCTCGATCCTGCCGATCAGCTGGATGTACATCGCGATGATGGGCCGCGACGGCCTGCGCAAGGCCACCCAGGTCGCGCAGCTCAACGCCAACTACATCGCCAAGCGCCTGGCCCCGCACTTCAAGACCCTGTACACCGGCCGCAACGGCCTGGTGGCACACGAGTGCATCCTCGACGTGCGCCCGTTGGAGAAGACCAGCGGCATCGGTGCCGAGGACGTGGCCAAGCGCCTGATCGACTTCGGCTTCCACGCCCCGACCCTCAGCTTCCCGGTGGCCGGCACGCTGATGGTGGAGCCGACCGAGAGCGAATCGCTGCACGAACTGGATCGCTTCATCAACGCGATGATCCAGATCCGCGAGGAAATCACTGCGATCGAAGACGGCCGCCTGGACCGCGAGGACAACCCGCTGAAGAACGCGCCGCACACTGCCACCGCAGTGACCGCCAGCGAGTGGACCCACGCCTACCCGCGCGAACTGGCCGCCTTCCCGCTGGCCAGCCTGAAGCAGAGCAAGTACTGGCCGCCGGTGGCGCGTGTCGACAACGTGTACGGCGACAAGAACGTGATGTGCGCCTGCATCCCGGTCGATGCCTACAAGGATGATGAAGTCGAGGCGTGATTCCTCACTGCATCGGTGACGAAAACGGCCCGCGCGAGCGGGCCGTTTTCGTAAGGGCGCGTGGACCAAGGCCCGCACCCACACACATCGGATCACGGGTCAGGCATCTGCCCCAGGCTCAACTGCCATGACACGCCGAAGCGGTCCTGCACCCAGCCGTAGCGGTTGCTGAAATCGTAATCGCCCACCGGCATCAGCCAATGGCCGCCCTCGCCCAGCACGCGTGCGGCTCGTTCGAACTGCTCGGCGCCGGAACACTCGACGAACAGCGAGATCGACGGCGAGAAGGTGAAATCGTGCACGTCCAGGCTGTCGAAGCACAGGTAGTGGGTGCCACCGAGCAGGAAGATGGCCTGGCGGACCTGCCCGGGCACGCCAGCGCCGGCCCCCTCGGGGTGGCGTTGCAGGGCCAGCAGGCGGAAGTCGGCAAAGGCTTCGGCGTACAGGGCCAGCGCGGCCTCGGCCTGGCCGGTGAACATCAGGAAGGGACGGCTGCGCAGCATGCGGTGCTCCTGTTCGACGGGCCGATGACGGCCCATGCGATCAGGATGGCACGGCGGATGTGCAGCCCCCGTGGTAGTGCCGGCCGCTACCCGGCAGCTTCCATCAAGCCTCGCGCATGCGCCGTGCGATGGCGCTGCTGGCGGCGATCGTGGCAGTCAGCGCCACCATCGACAGGAACTGCAGCCGGGTATGCGCTTCACTCAGCAGCAGCCCGAAGATCAGCGCCAGGATCGCCAGCGCACACACGGTCAGCCACGGGAAGCCGGCCATGCGGAATGGCAGGCGGGTACCCAGGCGATCCGCACGCCTACGCAGCACCAGCTGCGAGACCAGCGACAGCGTCCACACCAGCAGGCAGGTGGAGCCGACGATGTTCAGCAGCACCGGCAGCACCTTGTCCGGGAAGAGCAGCTCCATCACCGTGGCGGCAAATCCGAACAGCACGCTGGCCAGCACGGCGATCACCGGCACCTGGCGCGGGTCGGTCCAGCCAAGCACGGCCGGGGCTTCGCGGCGCTGCGCCAGCGAATACATCATGCGCGAGGCGCCGTAGAGGTTGGCATTGAGCGCCGACAGCAGCGCGATCACTGCAATCAGGGTGATGGCGGTACCGGCGCCCGGGATGCGGGCGATGTCCAGCACGGCGGCGAACGGCGACTTCAGCGCCTCGCTCGTCCACGGCACCACGGCGATGATCACGCTCAGCGAGCCGATGTAGAACACCAGGATGCGCCAGGCCACGGTGCGGATGGCACGGGCAATGCTGCGCTCGGGATCTTCGGTTTCAGCCGCCGCAACGGCCACGATCTCAGTTCCGCCAAAGGCAAAAACGACAACCAGCAGCGCCGCGCCAATCCCGGCCAGGCCCTTGGGTGCAAATCCGCCGTGCTCGGTGAAGTTGCTCAGGCCTGGCGAGGTGACCTGCGGCAGCCACCCCATCAGCAGCGCCACACCGATGGCGATGAAGGCCAGGATCGCCGCCACCTTGAGGATGGCGAACCAGAATTCGAACTCGCCGAAGTTCTTCACCCCGAGCAGGTTGATCGCGGTGAAGAACAGCATGAACGCCAATGCCGCCATCGGTACCGGTATCGCCGGCCAGACGGTAGCCAGCAGCCCGGCGGCGCCCACCGCTTCGGCGGCGATCACGATCACCAGCTGCACCCACCACAGCCAGCCGACCGTGGCGCCGGCCGTGGCGCCCATGGCATCGGCGGCGTACACCGAGAACGCACCGCTGGTCGGCTTGGCCGCCGCCATCTCGCCCAGTGCGTTCATCACGATGATCACCAGCGCACCGGCTACCAGATACGACACCAGCACCGCCGGGCCTGCGGCCTGCACACCCACGCCCGAGCCGAGGAACAGGCCGGCACCGATGGCGCTACCCAGGCCCATCATGATCAGCTGGCGGGGCTTGAGCGAATGTCCGAGGCGGGACGGCGAAGCGGTCGGAATCGAGTTGGGCATCGGCGGGGCTGGCGGCGGGCTACAGGGGCGACACCTTACCCTGTCCCGTGCCCACGGGGATAGGCACAGCGCAGCAGGCGGCTCAGGCCAGCGCCGGCTCGCCGACGTTCCCACCGATACGGGCACGGTAGGCGCGTGGCGAAAAACCGGTTTCAGCCTTGAACTTGCGGGTAAAGGCACTCTGGTCGCTGAAACCGCAGGCCTGGCCGATGCAGGCGATGCTGTCGTCGCCATGCAGCAGGTGCATGGCCATCTGGATCCGCAGCCGGGTGAGCACCTGCTGCGGGGTCATCTGGAACACCTTGCGGAAACTGCGCTCCAGCTTGGACAGCGAGAAGCCGGTGATGTCCAGTAGCGTCTGCATGCGCACGTTCTCGGCGTAGTGCGCGTTGAGATGGGCCAGCGCCAGCCGCAGCTGCTCGTACTGGGTGCCCAGGCTGTCCTTCTGTCCCAGGTCGCGGGAGATGCCGATCAGGCCCTCTATGGCCCCGTCGACCACCAGCGGGCGCTTGCAGGTCAGGCACCAGCCCGGTTCGCGGTTGGCGAACAGGTGCAGCTCCATCAGGTTCTCGATCACCTCGCCGGACAGCACGCGGGCATCCTGGTCGACGTAGTCCGCACTGAGGCCGGTCGGGTAGATCTCGGCCGCGGTACGGCCGATCACGTCCTTGCGCGCGCGCAGGCCCAGCCGCCGCAGCATGGTCTGGTTGACGTGGGTATAACGCCCCTGGCGGTCCTTGATGAAGAACAGCACATCCGGGATGGCGTCGAACAGGGCTTCGATGTCGGCGGGCTCGACTCGCATGTAGCAAGCATACCCGAGCCTGCTTTTGCCTGTACGTTCACCTTTGCCGGACCTTGGTTTAACGGGTCCGGTTCCAGTGTCGTGGTTCCCTTTGATGATCCGGAGCCACCATCCATGGCCGCCAGCAAGCCGACCGGCAAGCGCGCAACCGCCCAGACCGAGAACGATCGCCGGGGCAATGGCGATGAACTGCACCAGCAGGCCGGGGGCAGCCACCCGGCGATGACCACCGACCAGGGCATCCCGGTGGCGGACAACCAGAACTCCCTGCGGCAGGGACCTCGGGGACCCACACTGCTGGAGGACTTCATCCTGCGGGAGAAGATCACCCACTTCGACCATGAGCGCATCCCCGAGCGCATCGTGCACGCACGTGGCAGCGCGGCACATGGCTACTTCGAGTTGACCCGATCGCTGGCGGCCCACAGCCGTGCACGCATCCTGACCGAGGTAGGCGTGAAGACGCCAGTATTCACCCGCTTCTCGACCGTGGCCGGTGGCGCGGGCTCGGTGGATACCCCGCGCGACGTGCGCGGCTTTGCGGTCAAGTTCTATACCCGGGAAGGCAACTGGGATCTGGTCGGCAACAACATCCCGGTGTTCTTCATCCAGGACGCGATGAAATTCCCGGACCTCGTGCATGCGGTGAAGATGGAGCCTGATCGTGCCTTTCCTCAGGCCGCCTCCGCCCACGACACTTTCTGGGATTTCATCTCGCTGATGCCCGAATCGATGCACATGATCATGTGGGCGATGAGTGATCGCGCCATCCCGCGCTCGCTGCGCATGATCGAGGGTTTTGGCGTGCACAGCTTCCGCCTGCTGAACGAGGCGGGTGACTCGACCTTCGTGAAGTTCCACTGGCGGCCAAAGCTGGGCATCCAGTCCACGGTGTGGGACGAAGCGCTGAAACTGCAGTCGGCCGACAACGACTTCCATCGCCGCGACCTGTTCGAGGCCATCCAGCGCGGCGACTTCCCGGAATGGGAACTGGCAGTGCAGCTGTTCACCGAAGAACAGGCCGACAGTTTCCCGTTCGATCACCTGGATCCGACCAAGATCATTCCCGAATCGCTGGTGCCGTTGCAGGTGATCGGGCGCATGGTGCTGGACCGATGGCCGGACAACTTCTTCGCCGAGACCGAGCAGGTGGCGTTCTGCCCGGCCAATGTGCCACCGGGCATCGACTTCAGCAACGACCCGCTGCTGCAGGGCCGCCTGTTCTCCTACCTGGACACCCAGCTGCTGCGTCTGGGCGGGCCGAACTTCCACCAGATCCCGGTGAATGCCCCGAAGTGCCCATTCGCCAATCACCAGCGCGACGGCCACATGCAGATGCAGGTGCCCAAGGGCCGCGTCGCCTACGATCCCAGCTCGCTGCAGGACGACACACCGCGCGAGACCCCGAGCGGCTTCCGCAGCCACGCCAGTGCGGACGACGGTCGCAAGGGGCGCACCCGCGCGGAGAGCTTCGCCGACCACTACAGCCAGGCGCGCATGTTCTTCCGCAGCCTTGAAAAGCCGGAGCAGGCGCACCTGGCATCGGCGCTGGTGTTCGAACTGTCGAAGGTGGAAACGCTGAAGGTGCGGGTACGGACCGTCAGCCATCTGCGCAACATTGATGACGCATTGGCGCAGCGCGTGGCCGATGGACTGGCGCTGCCTGCCCTGCCCGACCCGGCGCCCACCGCCACCCCGGCACGCGACATGCCGCCGGCCCCCGAGGTGCGCGTGATCGGCCGCACCAAACCCACCCTGCAGGGGCGCTGCATTGGCATCCTCTTCGATGAAGGTTCTGACGCCCGCATGATTGCCAGCCTGAGCAAGGCCGCGCGGAAGGCGGGTGCGGACGTGAAGCTGGTCGCGCCGAAAGTGGGCGGCGCCACGCTCAGCGACGGCACGTTGCAGGCGGCCGATGGACAATTGGCCGGCACCCCATCGGCTGTGTTCGATGCGGTAGCCGTGGTGCTGAGCCTGGAGGCGTCGAAGGCGTTGTCCAAAGAGAGTGCCGCCATCGAGTTCGCCAGCCAGGCGTGGGCTCACCTGAAGGCCATCGCCAGCGACACGGGCGGCCAGGCGCTGCTGAAGGCAGCAAGAGTCGGCAACGACGCCGGCATCGTCGAAGCGGAGGACGTCAAGGGGTTCCTGGCGGCGGCCGCCACCCGCCAGTGGGCCCGCGAACCCAAGCTGCGACTGCTGGCCTGACCACACGACAGGAGAACCGTCATGCCCCGTGGTGACAAATCCGCCTATACCGAGAAGCAGAAGCGCCAGGCCGAGCACATCGAGCAAAGCGAGCGTGATCGTGGCGCAAGCGAAGGCACGGCAGAACGCATTGCCTGGGCCACCGTGAACAAGCAGGACGGTGGCGGCAAGCGCAGCGGCAGCGCACGCAAGGGTGCGAAGAAGGCGACCCGCAAGACGCCTGCCAAGAAGGAGCCCGCCAGGAAGTCGGCCACGAAGAAGGCCACAACCAAGACGACGGCGAAGAAGGCACCTGCGAAGAAGACGGCAGCCAAGAAGGCGGAGGCAAAGAAGGCACCGGCTCGCAAGACAGCCACGAGGAAGGCCACAAAGAAGACGGCGGTCAAGACGGCGAGTTCGGCCGCCTCGCGCAGTGCTGCCGCAAAGAAGGCGGCGAAGACCCGTGCGGCGAAGAAGACCGTCCGCAAGGTGGCGGCGAAGAAAGCCGCGCGTACCCGCGCGCGCGGCTGAGCCTGCCGATCAGGACGACAGCGTTCTCATCCACGCGGCGACTTCGGCTGCGGCTGCGTCAGCGCGTGCCTGAAGCAGCAGATGCGGCCCCTCCAGCGAAACATGCCGGGCGCCGGGCAGCAACACCTGCAGCTCGGCCACGCTGGGTGGCCACAGCAGGCGGTCCTGCAGGGCATGCAGGCATAGCGTCGGCACCACCAGTTCCGGCAGCAGTGCACGAACATCCACCTGCAGCGTTGTCGCAGCACGCTGGCGCAGGGTTGCAGCCGGTACCTGCGCGATTGCCAGGCCCAGCTCACGCTGGTTCGCGCGCGTCCGCCATCGCCCCAGCAGCAACCGGGCCATCAACGTGAGTGGCGGCAACGGCCACGCCGGAGCCAGTATCCGGGCGCTCGCCGCAGGCAGCGGCACCGGCCGCCGTGCGAAGGTCGCACTCAGTACCAATCCATGCAATCCAGGCTGCCCGGCCGCCGCCAGTTCGATGGCCAGTGGTCCGGCGAACGATTCGGCCAGCAGCACGAAAGGAGATGCCGGAAGCTGCGGGCGCAGGATCGACGCCAACGTGGTGGAGTCCTGTGGCCCCTGCACGGGCATCGACAATATCCGCACCTGCATGCCGTGCGCCTGCATCGCCTCTACGAAACGTGCCGACAGCAGGCCGGTGCCATCCAGGCCTGGCAGCATCACGACCGGCGGCAGCAGTGCATTCATCACGTCGACCATCCTTCATGCCTTCCCGTGGGAATCACTGCCCTGCAGCTTCACCCATCGGCCCGACCTTCGGAAGTGCACAGCCGCGAACGCCGCGCTACGCTGCTGGCCCCGACGGAACGGAGAAGGCGGCATGCGCAAGCCACGCTGGCTCAGCTGGACCGGCATTGCCGTGTGCGTACTCTATCTCGCACTGACGGTCTGGTGGGTCCACGATGCCCAGGCCTACAGCGATCCCAAGAGCACCTACATCTTCATGCAACTGCCGGTGATGCTGCAGACCGTTGCGCTCGACGCCGTCGGCATGGGCGCATGGCTTTCCGGAAAGAGCTGGACAACCATCTACCTTCTGGTGATGCCCCCCACCCTGGCTGTGCTGTATGTACTGGGGGCCATGCTCGGCAGCGTTCTGGAGCAATGATGGCCGTGCTTCCCACTGCCTGCGCCGGCCATTGAAATACGGCCGCCCAGGGCGGCCGTATTCCTGTCACTGCGCTGGCAGCAGCTCAGGCTGCGCGACGCGGCACAACCGACGCTGCTTCGCCTTCCACCTTGAACACCGACACCGAGGTGGTCAGCGCATGCGCCTGTTCTTCCAGCGCGCGGCTGGCGGCGGTGGCTTCTTCCACCAAGGCGGCGTTCTGCTGGGTCACCTGGTCCATCTGCACCACCACCTGGTTGACCTGCTCGATACCGGCGGCCTGCTCCTTGCTCGCCGCAGCGATGTCGCTCATCAGCTGGGTCGTACGCGAACTTGCCTGTGCCACGCGCGCGATCGCGGCTTCGGATTCAACGGTCACTGCCAGGCCGCTCTTCACCTTGGCAGCGGCGTCTTCGATCAGCTCCTTGATCTCCTTGGCGGCAACACCGGCTCGCTGCGCCAGCGTGCGCACTTCGCTGGCGACCACGGCAAAACCGCGGCCCTGCTCACCGGCACGTGCGGCTTCCACCGCCGCGTTCAGCGCCAGGATGTTGGTCTGGAACGCGATGCCGTCGATCACCGTGGAGATCTCCGAGATGCGTGCCGACGACTGGTCGATCTCGCCCATCACCGACGCCATCTGCGCCATCGCCTGCTCGGTCTCGCGCACCGCGGCACCGGCGGCATGCGCTTCACTGTCGGCCTGACGGGCCAGTTCGGCATTCTGGCGCACGGTGGAGGTCAGTTCCTCCATCGATGCAGCGGCCTCTTCCAGGTTCGCCGCCTGCTGCTCGGTGCGGCGCGACAGGTCGTTGTTGCCGGCGGCCAGTTCCTGTGCCGCATTGTTGATGCTGTCGGCAGCCACCTGGATGCCCCGCACGATGCCGGTCAGCTGCGCGGTGGTGGTGTTGGCGTCGTCGCGCATGCGGGCGAACACACCGTCGTACTCGCCGTCCATGCGTGCGGTCAGGTCACCGTGCGAGATCGCGCGCAGCACGTCGGAGACATCGGCGATGCTGGCCTGCGAACTGGCCATCATGCCGTTGAGGTGCTCGACCATCGCCTTGAACTGGTACTGGAACGCAGCGGCATCCCCGCGCATGCTGAAGTCGCCGGCGCGCGCGGCGCGGGCCAGTTCATCGATCTGCGCGTTGATCGCCATCAGGCTCTGCTTCACTGCCGCCAGGGTGTGGGTCAGCGTGCCCTTCTCGCCCGGGTAATCCGGCAGGTCGCGGCTGAGGTCGCCGATGGCGTAGCGCTGCATCACCTCGGCCATCAGCAGTTCCACCTGCACGTGTGATTCGACCAGGCTGTTGGTCGCCTGGACCATGCGGCCGAAGTCACCGGGGAACGCACCTGCATCCATGCGATAGCGGATCGCGCCGGCCTCATGCTGCTCGGCCATCTGCAGCTGCGCGCCGATCGCGGCCTGCACACTCTGCCGCACGCTGGCCATGGCTTCACCCAGCTGGGTCAGTTCGTCACGACCGCCCAGGCGGAACTCCTGGTCCAGCTGGCCCTTGGACAGGCGCTCGGCCAGGTTCACCGCGCGGGCCAGCGGGCCGGTCAAGCTGCGGCCGATCATCACCGAGGCACCGATGCCGACCAGCAGCGCGACGCTGCCCAGCACCAGCAGCTGCAGCAGGCTGCGCTCACCCAGGCGGATCGCCTCGGCGGCCGCATCGCGGCTTTCCTTCTCTTCGAAGTCCACGCCATCGGACAGGGCCTTGTTCCAGCCGTTGGCCGCGTCCTGCACCGGGCCCAGGGTCAGCGCCACGGCGCCCGGGTAGTCGCCCTGCTCCATCAGTTCGCTGGTCTGCTTGTTGAGCGGGCGCGCGATGGCACGCTTGGCGGCGATGGTTTCGGCGATGGCCTTGCCGTCGGCGTCACTGGGCAGGGCCTGGTAGGCGGTCCAGCTGGCCTCGTAGCGTTTGACCAGATCGGCGATGCGCTGCTCGTCGCGGCCACGCTCGTCACCCTGGCGGATCAGCATCTCGCGGCGCACCACCATCATCTGGTTGTTGGCATCGAGCATCTGCGACAGCAGGCGCACCTTGGCCACGCTGACGTCGACCACCTGCTGCATCGCGCGCTTCTGCACGACACTGGCGGTCGCGCCAGTGGCCACCACGGCAGCAACCAGCAGCAGCAGCAGGCCAAAGCCCAGCCCAAGACGCCAGGCAACCCTGACGTTCCTCAAGTAGTTCATGGGGGTATCCAAAACGGGGGGATGCGCCCTTATCGGCGACACGGCAGGCAATCTTGATCGCTGCCCATCGATGGCGTCGGCCACTGTTCACCTTGGTGAGCGTCCGCCCTGCGGCACCTGTCCGCAGGAACCGGCCGCAATGGCCATGGCTGCTCATGCGGGCATCAGATGCCTTTCACGGTGGCTCGGCGCCGGCTGCGTGCAAGGTGGTGGCGTACCTGCTGGAGATCCCAATGCCCTCATCTGTGTCCCGATCCACCTTGCTCGCAATCTCGCTGCTGGCGTCGCCGGTCTTCGCGCAGGCGCCGCCGGCCAACTTGCCCGCCCCCATCGCCGAAAAGGCCGGACCGGACACCGCCCCGCGCTCCGCGCTGCATGCCCAGGTACTGCTGGATCGCGCGAATTTTTCCCCCGGCCAGATTGATGGCGAGGTGGGTAGCAACCAGCGGCGCGCGGTGTCGGGCTTCCAGGCGGCGCATGGGCTGACCGTCTCGGGTGAACTGGACGACGCCACCTGGAAGGCCCTGCAGGCTGATACGGTCGGGCCGCTGGCCAGCTATACGCTGACTGCTCAGGATGTTGCCGGTCCGTTCCAGGCCACACCGAAAGGGCCCGC
This sequence comes from Stenotrophomonas sp. 85239_Sma, assembly GCF_056481725.1. Lineage (NCBI taxonomy): Bacteria > Pseudomonadati > Pseudomonadota > Gammaproteobacteria > Lysobacterales > Lysobacteraceae > Stenotrophomonas > Stenotrophomonas sp. 85239_Sma. The sequence continues at coordinate 3,364,871 of NZ_CM151163.1, forward strand.
CGCCCAGGCCAAGCTCAAATCGCTGGGCTACGGCAGTGTGGAAGAGGCCCTGGGCGAGCGTTTCCATGCCTCCCCTGGTCTCCTGAAACTGCTCAACCCTGGCGTGGATCTGAGCAAGGCGGGCAGCCGCATCCAGGTACCCAACATCGCGCCAGGCGCATTGCCGAAGGCCGCGAAGATCGTGGTCGACAAATCCGACTCCACCCTGCAGTTGCTGGATGCACAGGGCAAGGTGATCGCGCAGGTGCCGGTGTCATCCGGCAGCCAGCATGACCCGCTTCCGATCGGCGAATGGAAGATACTCGGCGTCTACCGCGACCCGCCGTTCCACTACAACCCCAAGCTGTTCTGGGATGCGCGCAAGGGCGAGAAGAAGGCCACGCTGCCGCCAGGCCCGAACAATCCGGTCGGCCGCGTCTGGATCGACCTCTCCAAGCCGCACTATGGCCTGCACGGTACGCCCGAACCCGGCCATGTCGGCAAGACTGAATCGCATGGCTGCGTGCGCATGACCAACTGGGATGCGCTGCGTGTGGCCGATGCAGTGGATACCTCGGTACCCGTGGTGATGCAGGAGTGAGCCGATGCGTCTTTCGCAGCTGATCGTGCTGGGCGTTCTGCTGGGGCTGGGTGCAGGTTGGTGGCTGCGCCGCGATGCGGGTGAACCGGTAGCCGCCTCGCTGCCGGCAGCGCCATCGACGGTGGCCGCTGCACCGGTGAAGCAACCTGTCGCGCCACGCGCAGTGGCCCCACCTGCCATCGCTGCGCCGTCGGCCACGCGGGCTGCGGATGCACCGTCCGGGCTGCTGCTACCGGTACAGGGCGTGGCTGCCTCACAGCTGCGCGACACTTTCACCGAAGCCCGCAGCGAAGGGCGTGTGCACGACGCGATCGACATCATGGCCGACGCTGGAACGCCGGTGCTGGCGGTGGCTGATGGCACCGTGGAAAAACTGTTCGACAGCGCGCGTGGTGGCCTGACAATCTACCAGTTCGAGCCCAGCGGGCGCTGGTGTTACTACTATGCACACCTGCAGCGCTATGCCGATGGCCTGGCCGAGAAGCAGGTGGTCAAGCGCGGGGACGTCATCGGCTATGTGGGCAGCACAGGCAATGCCAGTGCCGACGCGCCGCACCTGCATTTCGAGGTGCACGTGCTGGGGCCGGAAAGGCAGTGGTGGAAGGGAGAGTCGCTCAACCCCTATCCCCTGCTGAAGTCGGCAGCACTGATGCCTGGCGCTGCCAGCGCCGCAACGCCCAAGTGAAGACAGCCAACGCAGCCCCTGCAATCAGCAAAAACAGTGCCGCCATCTTCCAGAAGAAGAACGGCCACAGCCAGACGTAATCCAGGTCGGCCAGCTTCAGCAGATCCAGCGGTGGCTGCAGCTCGATGTCTGCCGCGTGCCCCGCCAATGCCGGGTCCACCTCCAGCACGGTGACCCGCAGCCAGGAGCGGCCACGTGGCAATGCATCGCCGCGGCCGTATCCAAAGTAGGACGCCGTGAGGCCGCTGGACTCAACCGATGCCAGCGGGCGGTTGATGCCCTGCCCGGCCACGCCCGAACGCGCCCCTGCGCGGAAGGCTCCATGAGCGGTCGGAGTTTCGATGCGCAGCAGTACATCGGGGTCAGCCTCCGTACCGTCTGCGGCATACCGCAGGCGCAACCGCAGACGATCATCGATGAGGCGATAGACGGTGATCTGGGCGGTTGCACCAGGACTCATCGCCAGCGGCACCGTCTGCGTGCGCGAAGCCAGGGCATTGGCGGCTGCACCCAGCAAGAGCGCCAGGCAGGCGATGCCCCACAGGCTCCACAACACCCACAAGGTGACCCGCACTACCGTCTCGCCCTTCACGCTGACATCCTGGTCATCGCTTCGCCGCTCCGCCGGCCCCGCAGCAACAGTAACGAAAAAGCCCCGCTTTTGCGGGGCTCCTTCTTGCAGCGGACGCCGGGCATGGCCCGGTGCCATCTCAGGCGAACGGATCCTGCAGGACCATGGTGTGGTCGCGATCCGGGCCGGTGGAGACGATGCTGATCGGGCAGCCGGCCAGCTCTTCCAGCGAACGCAGGTAGGCGCGTGCGGCCGGCGGCAGGTCATCCCACTGGGTGATGCCGTGGGTGTTCTCGCTCCAACCCGGGAACTCCAGGTACACCGGGGTGCAGTCTTCCCAGCCCTGCGCGTCCAGCGGCGCGTACTCGGTGCGCTTGCCGTTGTATTCGTAGGCGATGCAGACCTTCAGCTTTTCCATGCCATCCAGCACGTCCAGCTTGGTGATGCACAGGCCGCTGATGCCGTTGATGGCCACGGCGCGCTTCAGCGCGACGATGTCCATCCAGCCGCAACGACGCGGACGGCCGGTCGAGGCACCGTACTCGGCGCCGCGGTCACGGATGCCCTGGCCGACTTCGTCGTCCAGCTCGGTCGGGAACGGGCCGCCGCCGACGCGGGTGGCGTAGGCCTTGGCGATGCCCAGCACGTAGTCGATCGAATCGGCACCGACGCCGGAACCGGCCAGTGCACCACCGACGGTGGTGTTGGAGCTGGTGACGTACGGATAGGTGCCGTGGTCGATGTCCAGCAGCGCACCCTGCGCGCCTTCGAACAGCACGCGCTTGCCCTGCTTGCGCAGGTCGTGCAGGATGCCGGCCACGTCGGACTTCATCGGCTGCACGTATTCGCCAAAGGCCAGTGCTTCGTCGAAGGTCTTCTGGAAATCGACCGCATCGGTGTTCAGATACTTGGTCAGCACGAAGTTGTGGTAATCCAGCGCCGTGCGCAGCAGTTCTTCCAGCTGCTTCGGGTAATGCAGGTCGGCGATGCGGATGCCGCGACGCGCCACCTTGTCTTCGTAGGCCGGGCCGATGCCACGGCCGGTGGTGCCGATCGCCTTGCCACCGGCAGCGCGCTCGCGCGCCTGGTCCAGGGCGATGTGGTACGGCATGATCAGCGGCGCGGCCGGGGAGATCTTCAGGCGCGAACGCACTTCCACGCCGGAGGCTTCCAGCTCGGCGATTTCCTTCTGCAGCGCGGCCGGCGAGATCACCACGCCGTTGCCGATCAGGCACAGCGCATCGTCACGCAGGATGCCCGACGGGATCAGGTGCAGGACGGTCTTCTTGCCGTTGATGACCAGGGTGTGGCCGGCATTGTGGCCGCCCTGGAAGCGCACGACGGCGCCGATTTCCTCAGTGAGCAGATCGACGATCTTGCCCTTGCCTTCATCGCCCCACTGGGCACCAAGCACTACGACAGACTGACCCATGACGGGCTCCTCATATGTTGCGGCCATCGGGGCCGCGGACGGTTGAACCGTGGCGGGGCTGGCCAGCACCTGGAGGGCGGCTCCAAACGGGGAGCAGCCGGCGATGGAAGGCCCAGACACGGAAAAAGCCGAACGGGGAGGCCCGTCCGGCTTTTGTGCATTATCCGGGTTTCCGGGGTCGGGTGCCACCTTTCCGACGGACGGCTTCACCCAGCGGTCAGCGGGCCCGAAACGGGGTCAGATCCCTTTCCTGCGGAAAGGGATCTGACCCCTGCTAATGCCGCACCCACCACAGCAGGCTCAGGCCGGCCAGCAGCACCAGCCCGCCGAAGCTGCGCAGGGCCGGGCTGGGCATGTCCAGCAGGCGTTCGGCCATGCGTTTCCAGGCGAACGGGGCGACGAACAGGAACAGGCCTTCCAGCACCGCCACCAGGCAGACGGCGGCGAACAGATCTTTCATGGGGGACTCCGGAAAAAAACACGGGGCCCGGCATCTGGCCGGGCCCCGTGGGGTACTGCCCTGCGACCTCAGCGGTCGTTCTTCAGGTACTGCAGGAACGGGTCGTTCTTGTCCAGCACGATCACGCCGTTGCCGTCGGTCATGGAGCCACGGTAGGCCTCCAGGCTGCGGTAGAACGCGTAGAACGACGGATCGGCCGAGCCGGCCTTGCCGTAGATGCGGGCCGCATCGGCATCGCCTTCACCGCGCAGGCGCTGTGCATCACGCTCGGCCTCGGCGATCAGCACGGTGCTGTCACGGTCTGCCTGGGCACGGATGGTCAGCGACTGCTCCTCGCCCTCTGCACGCAGCTTGGCCGCTTCCTGCTTGCGCTGGGCGCGCATGCGCTCGTACACGTCGTTGATCACCTGGCTGTCGGTCGGCAGGTCCACCTGCTTGATGCGCAGGTCGATCATCTGCATGCCCAGGCCGGCCACGGCTTCGTTGATCCCCTTCAGCTGCTCGGCGATCAGCTCGCTGCGGTCGCCGGAAACCAGCTGCTGCAGGGTGCGCGAGTTGATCTGGTTGCGCAGCGAGTCGGTGATGATCGGAGCCAGGCGGGCATTGGCAATGCGCGGATCGCCGCCGGTGGCGCGGAAGTAGTCACCTACGTTGGAGATGTAGCCGATGGCGAAGAAGTCGACGCTGACGTCCTTCTGCTCGGCGGTGAAGTAGCGCGCCGGCGCGGTGTCGAGCACCTGGAAGCGGCGGTCGAAGACCTTCACCGTTTCCACCACCGGCACCTTGAAGTGCAGGCCCGGCTTGATGTCCGAACGCACCACCTTGCCCAGGTTCAGCACCATGGCGGTCTGGTCCTCACGGACCACGTACACCGAGCCGAGCAGGCCCAGCACCACCGCCACGATCACGGCGATCCAGATAGGACTTTTCATCGGCTGCCCTCCTCACGGCCGCTCGGTCGCCCGGTCGGGCGGCCCACCGGCCGGCCCGGATCACGGGAAGCTTCCACCGCTGCACCCGGCAGCGACGGCATCACCACGTCCGGGTTCGCCACTGCGGCCGGGGCCGACGTGCTGGGACGGGTGTCGCCGGTCATCGGCACGTAGATCAGCTGGCGGCCATCGCCCCCGATCACCTTGCGGTTCTCGCTCAGCACCTGCTGCACGGTCTCCAGCCACAGGCGCTTGCGGGTCACTTCCGGCGCGTCCTTGTACTGGGCCTGCAACAGGCTGAAGCGCTGCGCGTCACCCTCGGCCTTGGACACCACGGCCTGCTTGTAGCCTTCGGCGGTGGTACGGGCACGCGAGGCCTGGCCTCGGGCTTCCGGCACGACCTTGGCGGCGTAGGCCTGGGCTTCGTTGATCAGGCGCTCCTTGACCTGCTGGGCACCGTTGACCTCGTCGAAGGCCGGCTTCACTTCTTCCGGCGGACGGGCGTCCTGCAGGGTCAGGCCGGTCACGGTCAGGCCGGTCTTGAACGCCTTCAGCAGCGCCTGCAGGCGCTCCTCGGCAGCCACGGCCAGCGGGCCACGGTTGTTCAGTACCGCATTGAGGTCGGCGCGGCCGACTTCCTCGCGCACCGCGCTCTGCGCCGACTGCTCCAGCACCTGGTTGGCATCGACGGTGCCGAACAGGTACAGCTGCGGGTCGTCGATGCGGTACTGGACGTTCAGCGAGACGTTGACGATGTTCTCGTCGCGGGTCAGCACCGGCACCTGGATCGAGAAGGTCTTGATCTCGGTGGCGTTGACCTTGGTGACCGATTCGATCGGCCACGGCAGCTTGAAGTTCGGGCCGGGCTGCAGGATGCGCGAGAACTGGCCGAAGCGCAGCACCACGCCGCGCTGCTGTTCGCCGATCAGCTGGAAGCTGGAGAACAGCACCAGCAGCACCACGGCCGCCACCACCCAACGCACGATGCCGCCGTCGAACAGGTCCTTCAGCGGCCCGGGCAATCCGCCCCAGCCACCACCATTGCCACCGCCGCGCGACCCGAACGGCCCGCGTCGATTGTCCTCGGGGCCTTGTCCGCCCTTGTTGCCGCCGGGTGTATTCCAGGCCATGCACGCTCCATCAAGATTTGGGCTGCGGCGCGGGCCCTTCCCGCGGCGCCAGCCGTGAAACCATCACCGATCATACAAGATGGGGCGGATCGGCAGGATCGAAAGGGGGGCGACGGGGTAAGGTGGCGTTTTCCTCGAAGTCAGGCAACGCCGATGGCCCCCACCACCCCGTTCACCGCCTTCCGCATCGAAAACGACGACGCCGGCTACCGCAGCGGCCTGGCCCAGCTCAGTGTCGACGACCTCAACCCCGGCCAGGTGCTGATCCGCGCCCACTGGTCCTCGGTCAACTACAAGGACGCCCTGGCCGGCACCGGCAAAGGGAAGATCCTGCGCCGCTTCCCGCTCGTGGGGGGCATCGACGTGGCCGGCACCGTGGTCGCCAGCACCGACCCGGACTGGCGTGAAGGTGACGCGGTGCTGGCCACCGGCTGCGGCCTCAGCGAGACCCGTGACGGCGGTTACAGCCAGTATGTGCGGCTGGAGTCGCGTGCGGTGATCGCCCAGCCGGCCGGGCTGAGCCCGCGTGAGGCGATGGTGCTGGGCACCGCCGGCTTCACGGCGGCGCTGGCGCTGCTGCGCATGCAGGACAACCGGCAGGCTCCGGAGCTCGGCCCGCTGGCAGTGACCGGTGCCAGCGGCGGTGTCGGTGCGCTGGCGCTGTCGATCTTCAGCCGTGCCGGCTACACCGTGCACGCGGTCAGCGGCAAGCCGGACCAGGCCGATTTCCTGCGCGGCATCGGTGCCAGCGAGGTGCTGCCGCGCGAGGCGTTGGCCGATACCGGACCACTGCAGTCGGCGCGCTTCGGCGGTGGCCTCGACAATGCCGGCGGCGGAATGCTGGCCAGCCTGCTGGCGCAGACCGTGCCCTACGGCAGCGTGGTCAGCGCCGGACTGGCAGCCAGCCCGGCGCTGGACATGACAGTGATGCCGTTCATCCTGCGCGGCGTATCGCTGCTGGGGGTCTCCTCGGCCAATGCGCCGCGAGGGCTGCGCGAGGAGGTGTGGGCGCGGCTGGGGGATGAGTGGAAGCCGCAGCAGCTGGACCGGATCTGCACCGCCGAGGTCGGCCTGGATGGCCTGCCGGCCGTGTTCGAGCGGATGCTGGGCGGTGGCTCGCTGGGGCGCACGGTGGTGCGGATCGACTGAACGTCGCAGGCAGGCGACGGACGGCAACCGCGCCCCTCCCGCCGGTAATGTGCCCGCACTACACTGCGGGCATTACATGGGGAACAACATGGCACGCATTCTGATCGTCGACGACTCACCGTCGCAGCTGTTGGGGATACAGCGCATCGTCGAGAAGCTCGGGCACCAGATCCTGACCGCCACCGATGGCGCCGCCGGGGTCGAAACCGCCAAGGCCGAGCTGCCCGACCTGGTCCTGATGGACGTGGTGATGCCCAACCTCAATGGCTTCCAGGCCACTCGCACCCTCGCCCGCGACGAGGCGACCCGGCATATCCCGGTGATTCTGGTGACCACCAAGGACCAGGACACCGATCGCATGTGGGGCATGCGCCAGGGCGCCAAGGCCTACATCACCAAGCCATTCTCGGAGGACGAGCTGTCCGAGGTGCTGGAGCGGGTGTTCGCCGGGCAGGGCTGAGGCTCGCCCCCGCAGGTGCCGACCTTGGTGGGCACGCTCTGAACGACCGCAAGGCGTGCGGACCAAGGTCCGCACCCACCAGTATCCATCTCAGATCGTTTCGCCGACGGCGCACGCCGCCGGCGCTCCTCCGGCCACTCAGATCGTCTCGCCGAACGCCTTGGCCAGGTTCCGGTACGCCTTCTTCTGCGCCTCGTCGGTCGCGGCCGGGGCCACGATCTCGATTTCGACGATCTGGTCGCCGTCCGGGCTGCCCGGCAGGCCGCGGCCACGCAGGCGCAGTTTGCGGCCGGCATCGGAGTCGGCCGGGATCTTCAACTCCACCGCACCGCCCAGGGTCGGCACGCTGATGCTGGTACCCAGCGCGGCCTGCCACGGCGTGACCGGCAACGTATAGAGGATGTTGCGGCCATCGACCTCGAACTGCGGGTGCGCGGCGTACTCCACTTCCAGCAGCAGGTTGCCGCCATGGTTGCCCTGCCCCGCCAGGCGGATCACCTGGCCCGGACGGATGCCCTTGGGCACGCGTACGTCCAGCTGCTTGCCGTTGACGGTGATGCGCAGGCTGTCACCGCTGTAGGCCGCTTCCAGCGGAACCGACAGCTTGGCGCGGGTGTCGCGGTTGGGCGCATGCCCCTGGCTGCTGAAGCCCGGCCCCGGACCAGCGCCGCCACCGCCACGCTGGCGCGCGAACAGGCTTTCGAAGAAGTCGCTGAAGCCGCCATTGGGGCCACCGCCGCCGAACACTTCCTCGAAATTGAAACCACCGGCGCCGCCGTAGTTCGGCGGCACGTTGAACTCCTCGCCCGGGCGGTAGCCCTGTGCGCGCAGCTGGTCATATGCCGCCCGCTTCTCCGGATCGCGCAGTGCCTCGTAGGCCTCGTTGACCGCCTTGAACTTGTCTTCGGCCCCGGCCTCCTTGCTGACGTCCGGGTGGTACTTGCGTGCCAGCCGGCGGTAGGCCGTCTTGATCTCCGCCTCGCCCGCGCTTGGTTCCACCCCCAGGGTGGCGTAGTAATCCTTGAATTCCATCCAGCTACCTCGATTCGCTTCGGCCGCGCCGGTGGCGCCGCCCCGGGTTCATTCTACGCGCCGGCGATGCTACGCCGCCTCTCGTGCGGCCCCGGTGAGGCCGACTGATCCTGCGCAATGCGGCTGCCATCCCGATACCCCAGGCTGTGGCTGGAAGCCCCTGCCGCAAAGCCCGAAGATGGGGCCTGCACACGGGTTTTCCAATGTCTTGACGCCCCTGTCCCATCCGGCCCACTAGCCTGCCCCAGCAAGGAGTTCCCCATGACCATCCATGTCGGCGACCGCATTCCGGAAGTGACCCTCAAGCGCATCCGCGAGGGCATCGAAACGCTCGATACGCACTCGCTGTTCGACGCGCGCAAAGTGGTGCTGTTCTCCGTGCCCGGCGCGTTCACCCCGACCTGCTCGGCACGCCACCTGCCCGGGTACGTCGAGAAATTCCAGGCCTTCCGCCAGCGCGGCATCGACGTCTACTGCATGGCCGTCAACGATCCGTTCGTGATGAAGGCCTGGGCCGCCGACCAGAGCGTGCCCGACAGCCTGCTGATGCTGTCCGACGGCAATGCCGAACTGACCCGCGCCCTGGGCCTGGAGCTTGATGCCAGCGCGTCGGGCATGGGCATCCGCTCGCGCCGCTTCGCCCTGTACGTGGTTGACGGCGTGGTTCGCGCGACGTGGATCGAAGAGCCCGGCCAGTTCGAGGTGTCTTCGGCCGAGTACGTGCTGGAGCACCTGCCTACCTGATTCCCCACCGCAAAAGGAAACGGCCAGCCATGTCCAGCAAGCCAGCCAAAGCTCCCAAGCCCGCCGCTGGGGTTCCCGGCATCAGCGATCGCAAGAGCCTGCGCGAGCGCGCCAGGCGCAATATCGAGGACGGTGCGATCACCGACAGCTACAGCGCCGACCGCAAGGTGGTGATCAAGCTGCTCAACGACGCACTGGCCACCGAGTACGTGTGCGTGCTGCGCTACTACCGGCATTACTTCATGGCCAAGGGCATGCTGGCCGACGCGGTCAAGGCCGAGTTCCTCGAGCATGCGCAGCAGGAACAGGCGCACGCCGGCAAGCTGGCCGAGCGCATCGTCCAGCTCGGCGGCGAACCCGACTTCAACCCGGATACGCTGACCGCGCGCTCGCATGCCGAATACAAGGAGGGCAGCGACCTGCGCGACATGGTGCGCGAGAACCTGGTGGCCGAACGCATCGCCATCGACAGCTACCGCGAGATGATCAACTTCATCGGCGACCGCGATACCACCACCAAGCGCATCCTCGAAGAGATCCTCGCGCAGGAAGAGGAACACGCCGACGAGTTTGCCGACCTGCTGGATGGGTGGATCGGGGAGTAGCGGCCCCGCATACACCTTGGTAGATGCCCACCTTGATGGGCGGATTCATCGCGTGCCAGCCCAGGTTGGCACCTACCGGAGGACGTTGAACCGCACCTGCGTCCATGCGCCATCGGCTGCCAGTGCGGTCAGCGTGTGTGCACCCGGCTCGGAGAATTCGCGCTGCATCAACTGCGCACCGTGGGTCTGCGCGATCCAGCGGCCATCCAGCAACCAGTCCACCGCCTGCTCGCTGCCCAGTGCACGCAACTGCAGGCGCACGCCGTGTTCCGAATTCGGCGCGCGCGCCAAGGTAGCGCCATCATTGAGCCCGTCCACATGCAGCGCGACACTGGCTTCGCGCCCATCGTCGCGGCAGTCCGGCGACAACGCCGGCAGCTGCGAAGCCTCGCGCGTGGCCTTGGGCAGCCACGGTGACAACAACGCCGGCCAACGCGCGATCTCACGCGCGACTTCCTCATGTGGCGCGCGGCAATCAGCGGATACGCGCAGACCGGTCCGCGCGTCGGCCAGGTAACGCTGCCGCCCCGGTTGCCAGCGCCGCGCTTCGCGCTCGGGGAAGGTCGGCGGCGCCGCGCCGTCCAGCAGATAGGCCGGCATCCGCCGCTGGCACAGCGCCGCTGGCAGGCCCTCGGCGCGTTCGCCGGTGGGCCAGCAGATGTCCTCCTGGCTGACACTGCCCGGCATCGGTGCGGCCGCCGAATCGCCGCGCTGGCGCGGCAGGCTGTCGACCACTTCGAACATCAACGGCAGCGCCGTGACCGCGCCGTACTGGCCCGGCAATGGGGTGCCATCCGGCCGGCCCACCCACACGCCCACGGTGTAGTGGCGCGTGCTTCCGATCGCCCACGCATCGCGATAGCCATAGCTGGTGCCGGTTTTCCACGCCACGCGCGGGCGGCCACCAACATCGAAGGTGCCGACGCTGTAACCCGGGCGTGGGTTCGATTCCAGCATCTCGCGCACGATCCAGCTGGCGCCGGGCGAGGCCAGGCGCCGCTCGATCATCGGTTCGTCATCGGTGTAGCGCACGCGTCCGGCAATACCGTTGCGGTTGAGCGCGGCGAATGCGCCGACCAGATCTTCCAGCCGCGCTCCGGTACCGCCCAGGATCAGCGACAGGTTGGGCGTGCTTCCCGGGGGGAAGCGCAGCTGGATGCCGGAGTGCGACAGGCGCGCGGCGAAGCGCGCGGCCCCGACCCGTTGCAGCAGGTCCACCGAGGGCACGTTGAGCGACAGTCGCAATGCACTGGAGGCACCAATCGGCCCATTGAAGGCCATGTCGAAGTTGCCGGGGCGGTAGCTGCCGAAACTCTGAGGCGCATCGACCAGCAGGCTTTCCGAATGGATCAGGCCATCGTCCAGCGCCATCGCATACAGGAACGGCTTGAGCGTGGAGCCCGGCGACCGCCAGGCCTGCACCATGTCCACGTGGCCCAGCCGCTGGCGGTCACCGAACGCCAGGGTACCGACATAGGCACGCGCCTGCAGGGTCTGGTTGTCGACCACCAGCAAGGCGGCCGAGGTGCGTTCGGGCAGCGTCGAGAAATAGCTGGCCACGCGTTCTTCCAGCGTGCGTTGCAGGCCGATGTCGATGCTGCTGTGGATGCGTGCCTGGCCCGGGTGCGCCGAGTGCAGTCGCTGCGCCAGCAGTGCGGCATGCAATGGCGGCCGCAGCGAGCGCGCCACCACATTCTCGATGCGCGCGTCCTCCACCTCTTCCGGTGTCCACGCGCCCAGTTCGGCCATGCGTGACAGCACCTTGTCGCGTGCCTTCTGCGCGGCTTCCGGGTGACGATCCGGGCGCAGCCGGCTCGGCGCCTGTGGCAGGACCGCCAGCAACGCGGCTTCGGCATGCGACAGCTGCGCCGCCGGCTTGCCCAGGTAGGCCCAACTGGCCGCTTCCACGCCTTCGATGGTGCCGCCGTAGGGCGCCCGCTCCAGATACAGGGCCAGGATCTGCTGCTTGCTCAGGTGCACTTCCAGCTGCACCGCGCGCAGCATCTGCTTGAGCTTGCCCCAGGGGGTGCGCGTATGCGGGTCGAGGATGCGTGCGACCTGCATGGTCAGGGTCGAGCCACCGGACACGATGCGGCCACCGCGCAGCAGCTGGCCGCTGGCACGCAGGATCGCCAGCGGGTTGATGCCTGGATGCCGCCAGAACCAGCGGTCCTCGTAGGTCAGCAGTGCCTGCAGGTACAGCGGCGAGACGCTGTCGATCGATGCCGGATAGCGCCACACGCCCTCGGCATCGGCAAACGCGCGCAATGGCGTGCCGTCGGCAGCGACCACCAGGGTGCTGGTATCGCGCTGCTTCGGCAGCGGTGGCGGGAAGGCGAAATCCAGCGCCAGCAGCAGTGCCAGCGTGGCGGCCGTCCCCCAGCGCAGCCACGGCCACAGCGGCCGCAGCCGGCGGCGCAGGGCCGCCAGCCGGGTCGTCATCGTCTTCTTCATGGCCTGTTGCCAGCAGGACGGGCCGCGCCGTCGCGGCCCGTCCGCGCGGTCACGGCTGCACCACCGTGATCGTGGTCGGGTTGCTGCGGCCAACGCCACGCAGCTGTGGCCGGTACATGTCCTCCACCAGCGGTGGCGGCACCGAGTAGGTTCCCGGGGTCACCGCGCGCACCAGATAGAACACGTTGGCCTTGCTGCCGCGCGAGAGCTTCAGCGCGGCCACATAGCGGTCGTCGCGGAACTCTTCGTGCTTGGTGTCGGCAGCTTCACCGCGGTCGCTGATGGTGATGCCATCGACCACCACATCGGCCCACTGCTTGGCATCGCCCAGGTTGAAGTTCTCGATCTCCAGGCCCGCCGGCAGCAGGTCGGTCAGCAGTGCATCGGGCATCGTGGTGTCGGCGGTGACGGTGACGCGCACGATCAGTGCTTCGCCCTCCTTCAGCGGACGCGGCGACCACGGCTTGCCATCGGTGCCGTAGTAGCTGCGCTCGACGCCCAGCACGCTGTTGTCCGGCGCCGGCGCGCTGCGCGGGATGCCGGCCACGTCGATGCTGGCGAACATCGGCGGCTGCCCCTGCGGGGTGAAGCGCACGCCGCTGGCCAGCTCGCTGGCGCTGAAGTTGCGGCCGAACAGCTTGCGCTCGCCGATCGCTTCGGTCGTGCCGCCGATCACCAGTTCACCGGCCACCAGCGCCTTCTGGTTGGCGGCAAGGGCCTTGCCGAGGCGGGCGATGGCCACCTGCTCCTGCGTGCTCAGCCACATCCAGCCGGCGTTGCGGCGCGCATCCAGGCCACGCCCCAGATCGACCGCGCGGGCATCCCAGGCCGGCTTGGCCAGCTTGTTTTCGTGGGTCAACGCGATCATCAGCGCGTCATCGCGGATCGCACTGCCGTAGTCGCCGAAGTACGACGGGCGTTCGCTGCTGGACTTGGCGAAGGCCGCCGCCAGCGCGGCCTGGCCACGCTTGGCATCGCCCTGCAACGACAGCGCCACGCCCAGATGGACCAGCGACAGGCCGCCGACCGCCTTGCTGCGCTCGTTGTCGTACAGCGTACGCAGGGTACCCAGCGGCGCACGGTTGACCCGGGCCAGCACGTAGCCCGAATACGCCTGGTTGGCGAACTTCAGTTTCTCGCGATCCTCCTGCCCGTAGAACGGGTTGCCACCGGACAGCAGGTCTTCGCTGAGCCGGTTGAGTGCCTTCTGCAGCACGTTGTCCGGCACCGCGAAACCGGCGTCCTTGGCATCGAGCAGGAACTCGGTGATGTACGGGGTCAGCCACGGGTTCACGTAGCCGTCGTCACCCCACATCGAGAAATTGCCATTGGCCACCTGCATCGACGCCAGCCGGCCGAACGCGCCTTCCATGCGCTCGCGGCGGGTCTTGGCATCCAGGCCGTCGGCACCGAGCATCGACGATGTCGCCTGGTCCAGGATCAGCGCGGCGTAGCCCTTGCTGGTGGTCTGCTCGGCGCAGCCATACGGGTAGTTCAGCGCGCCCTGCAGTGCACTGGCGAACGGGATCGGCGGCAGCGGGCTGACCAGCAGGCGCGCGTTCACCGACTCGGACATCAGCCCATCGGTCAGGCTGTTGTCGAGGCTGACCGCCGCCAGCGGGTCGAGCGTGCGCACCTGCGAACGCAGCACCTGCGGCCACGCCGCACGCACCGGCAGGTCGTAGCGGCGATCAGCCTTGAAGCCGTTGCCGTCCACCCGCACGCGCACCTTGGCCACGCTGTGGCCCTCGCGCGCCGACAGCGGGAAGCTCAGCGTGGTCTTGGCATCGGCATTCAGCTGCACGCTGCGGCTGCCTTCGCCGAGGCTCAACGGGCCCTCGGTGTCCACCTTCACGCTGAACTGGCCCGGCTTGCCGGTGAAGTTCTGCACGTCCAGGGTCACGGTGCTGCGGTCGCCCGGGGCCAGCACGCGTGGCATGCTGGCTTCGGCCAGGATCGGCGCGCGCACAATGGTTTCCACATCGCGCTTGCCGTACTGGTCATCGCTGTAGACCAGCGCCGACACGCGCAGCGTGCCGTTGAAGTCCGGCACCTTCAGGCGGATGCGGGCGTTGCCCTTGGCATCGAGCTGCACCGGGCCGGAGAACAGGTCCACGGTCTGCACGCGTGCCGTCGGGCGCTTGGCCTGCGGCAATGCCTGCAGCGCCATGTCACCACCGAACTTCAGCTTGCCGCTGCCACCATCAAAGCTCTCGATCACCCGGCTGTAGATGTCATAGGCATCGATGCCGAGGCGGCGCTGGGCGAAGAAATGCGCACCGGCGTCGGGCACCGGGAAACGGGTGATGTTGAGGATGCCCACGTCCACCGCCGAAACGGTAACGTGCGCCATCTTGCCAGCCAGCTGCGGTGCGCTGACCGTCACCGGCAGGTCCTGTTCCGGCCGCATCTGCTTGGGCGCGACCAGGCCGACGGCCACGGTGCGGCCCTTGCGGTCCATCGGCACGTGCACCACGCCTACGGCACGGGCCGGGGTGATCTTGCTCGGCGCACTGCCGCCGCGGAACACCAGCGCGGTGATGTAGACGTCGTGGCGTTCCCAGTCGGCGGTGACCGGAATCTTGAAGGTCGAACCCGGCTTGGCCTCGATGTCCTGCACGTACAGCATGCGATCGGTCTCGACCATCAGGATGCCCTTGCCGGCATGCGGCGGGGTCACCGTCACTTCCAGGGTGTCGCCGGCCTTGTAGCTGGTCTTGTCCAGGCCCAGCTTGACCTTGTCCGGGCGTGCGTCCAGGCCGCGGTTGTCATCACCCCAGCTCCAGCCGGCGCGGAACGGATAGCGGCTGGTCAGGCCGGTGGACGGATCGAACACGTCCACCCGGTACTCCCCCCACTCCACCGGGAAATCGAAGGCAACCGCGCTGCTGCCGGCATCGACGGTGCGGGTTTCCTTGTTCTCGAAACGGCGGGTGAAATCGTAGTCCCAGCGGTTGTCGTTGAAGGTCCAGTGGTAGTCGCGCAGCTCGCGCACCAGGGTGATCTTCAGGCCCTTGGCGGGCTGCGGCGTGCCGGCGGCATCCACGCGCATCAGTTCAAAACGTGCATTGCCGTTGGAATCGGCCCCATCGTCTGGGTTGAACAGCGGGCGCACGCCGACCAGCGCGTTGGCCGGCCACATCACCCGCTTCAAGGTGCGGGTGACCGTACGGCCACCGGTTTCATACAGGCTGCCGGACAGCACCACGGCAATGGGTGCCTTGGCCTTGGCCGCCTCTTCCGGCAACGCCACGTCCTCACGCAGCTGGCCATTGGCCGGCAGCGTGGTATCGATCACGTCCTTGGCTTCGCGCGGCAGCTGCAGGGTCGGGTCACCGAAGAAGTAGCCCGGCAGGCCGTCCACCGGCTTCTGCTCGGCGGCCACCGCCAGGCGCGCGGTGAAGCGGTTGCCATCGGCCGGCGCGCCGTACAGATAGGCACCATTGGCCTGCAGGCGCAGCTCCTCGCCCGGCTTCAGCGTCTTCTGCGCGCTGTCCAGGTCCAGCTTCATGCGCTCGGGCAAGAATTCCTCGATGCGCAGGGTCATGCCCTGGATCGCTTCCTTGCTGGCCGGATCGGTGCGGAACTCGACCTGCCAGCGCCCGGTCGGCGCTTCAGCGGGAATGACCTGCTCGAAGTTGATGTAGCCCTGCTCGCCCGGCTGCAGGCGGGTTTCGCGGAAGGTCTTGCCGTCGGGCTGCTTCAGGCGCAGGAACACCGGTTGCGCCTTGACCGGCTTGCCATCGTTGTCGCGCAGCAGGGCGGACAGGCGCACGGTCTCGCCCGGGCGGTACAGGTCGCGCCCGGACCAGGCATAGACGTCGAACCAGGCGTTGTCACGACCGGCCACTGCGAATTCGCTCAGGTCCAGCGCCGGCTGGTTGAACGGCAGGAAGCTGGTGTCCTTGCCAGTGCTGGCGACCAGCACGTGGGTGGCATCCAGGGTGTAGTTCAGCAGCGCGTTGCCATTGCCGTCGGTGCTGCCCTTCAGCACCACCTCGCCCTTGGCGTCGAGCACGCGCAGGTCGATGCCCTTCAGCGGCGCACCGTCCTTGAGGCCGGCGGTGTGCACGAACAGCTTGTCCTTGTAGGCGCGGGTATGCAGGCCGATGTCGCTGACCGAGAAGAACGCGGTATCGAACTCGCCTTCGTAGTCACCGGTGCGCTTGAGCAGGGCGAAGTACAGGCCCGGCTCCTGCAGTTCCTTGATGTCCTGGGTCGGCAGGTAGGTCAGCACCCGCTCGTTCTTCTTGCCGCCGAGGATGAAGCGGTTGACGTAGACCGGCTCGGCCAGCTTGTTGATCGGGCTGCGCTCGTAGTCGCTGCTCAACTCCCAGCTGCCGCGGCGGCCACCGCGCTGGTACTGGCTGAAGAAGGTCGGCAGGTCCTTCTCGCGCACGCGCAGGAACTCGACGTCGACCTCCGGTACGTTCACCGAGACCACCGGCAGGCCGCGGCTGTCCTTGGCCGGCAGCACGCTGCCCTGCGAAGCGAAACCGACCACCGGCTTCAGCTCGCCGCTGAACACCTTCTGCTTCAGCTCCTTGCCGAGGCGGCTGCCATCGGCCGCCAGCAGGTCGGGCGAAACCACCAGGCTGAACTCCTTGCCGGCCTCGACGAACGGATAGCGCAGGGTCAGGCCGTCATCGGACAGGGTCCAGCTGCTGTCGTCGGTGCCGACCTTCTCCTCGAAGCGCACCAGCTTGTCGAAGTCCTGGGTACCGACCAGCGGCCGCGAGAATTCCAGCGCAAGCGACAGGCCGTCATTCTTCTGGTCCGGGTAAGCGCGCAGCAGGGTGAATTCCTTCACCTGCTCGGCCTGGGTGGTGATCGCCTCACCACTGGCCTTGGGCAGCTGCCCGCTGTCGTTGCGGCAACCGGCCAGGCCCAGCAACAGGCCTCCTGCCAGTACCGCCGCCGCCCATCCCCACCGCTTCCGCCGTGCCGGACCGCTCATGTCGTCACTCCTTGATCGAGGCAGCCATTATAGGCAGGCCGCGTCAAGGCGTTGACACCCCGGCGGTCGGAAAGCCGGTCCCGCCCGGGACCTGGTTGCCGCCAACCTTGGTTGGTGCCCCCCCATGCCAACCAAGGTTGGCATCCACCAGAGCGGCCTCACCCCGGCAGGTACAGGTCCACGTAGTCGGTCACCGGCATTGCCGCCAGCGCCACCGGGTCCAGCGATGCGGCCAGGATGCGCTGCTGCTGGGTGGTCGGGAAGCGGTGGGCCAGGTGCCGGCGGAACTTGTCCATCAGCAAGGGGATTCCCTCCTCGCGGCGACGGGCGTGGCCGAGCGGGTACTCCACCAGTACCTCCGGCAGTTCGCTGCCATCAGCGAAGCGCACGCTCAGGCCGTTGGCGATGCTGCGCTTGTCCGGGTCCAGGTAGTCGGCGCTGAGCTGCGGATCCTCATGGCAGGCCATCTTCGCGCGCAGTGCGTCGATGCGTGGATCCGCCGCCACGTCGTCCTCATAGTCCTCGGCCACCAGCCGCCCATGCAGCAGCGCGATGGCGACCATGTACTGCACGCAGTGGTCGCGGTCGGCCGGGTTGTGCAGCGCCCCCTGCTTGTCGATGATGCGGATGCAGGCTTCCTGGGTGCGGATCGCGATGTGCGCGATGTCCTCGACCCGCCGCCCCATCGCGCGCAGCTGCTGGTGCAGCGCGATCGCTGCCTCCACCGCGGTCTGGCCGTGGAACTCGGCCGGATAGCTGATCTTGAACAGCACGTTCTCCATCACGTAGCTGCCCAGCGGTCGCCCCAGCGTCAGCCTCTGGCCATGCATGGACACCGCCTCGAAGCCCCAGGTCGGCGCGCTCAGCACGCTGGGATAGCCCATCTCGCCACTGGCCGCCATCAGCGCCAGGCGCACGCCACGGCTGGTGGCGTCGCCGGCCGCCCAGCTCTTGCGCGAACCGGTGTTGGGCGCATGCCGGTAGGTGCGCAGCGCCTGGCCATCGACCCAGGCCAGCGACAGCGCATTGAGCATGCGTTCGCGATCCAGGCCAAGCAGCTGCGCTACTACTGCGGTAGTAGCCACCTTGACCAGCACCACGTGATCCAGCCCGACCCGGTTGAAGGAATTCTGCAGGGCCAGCACGCCCTGGATCTCGTGTGCCTTGATCATCGCCAGCAGCACGTCATGCAGGGTCGGCGCTGGGCGGCGCATAGCCTGTGCGTTGCGCCCCAGCCAATCGCACACGGCAAGAATGCCGCCCAGGTTGTCCGACGGATGGCCCCATTCGGCGGCCAGCCAGGTGTCGTTGAAATCCAGCCAGCGCACCATCGCGCCCAGGTTGAAGGCCGCCTGCACCGGGTCCAGCTCGTAGTGCGTACCCGGCACGCGCGCACCGTTGACCACGCTGATGCCCGGCACCAGAGGACCGAGCAGCTTGCTGCAGGCCGGGAAGGACAGCGCTTCCAAACCGCAGCCCAGCGTGTCAAGCAGGCAGTGGTGCGCGGTCTGGAACGCCAGGGGTGAGTCGATGCGCGCGTCGCGCACGTAGTCGACGATGTCCACCAACAGCGCATCCCACGCTGCACGCTCGTTGGAGGGGGGGCGGCTGTCAGACATCGTCGATCTCCTCGTTGCGGTGCACGGTTGCCCGTGCACCATGCCAACCAGGGTTGGCAGCTACCAAAGCAATCGGTCTCTGCGGCTTGGTAGTCGCCAACCCTGGTTGGCGACTACCAATGCATCATTCGGCCGGCACCCGCACCTTGCCTTCCATCAGCACGCGGGCGCTGCGGCTCATGATGGCCTTGGTCACCGTCCACTGGCCGTCAACGCGCCCGGCCTGGGCGCCCACGCGGAGCGTGCCGGAGGGGTGACCAAAGGTCACCGCTTCGCGTTCACCACCACCGGCCGCGCGATTGACCAGCGTGCCCGGAATCGCCGCCGCGGTGCCGATCGCCACGGCGGCGGTGCCCATCATCGCGTGGTGCAGCTTGCCCATCGACAGCGCACGCGCGTGCAGATCGATGGCCGAGGCCGCAATGGCCTTGCCACTGGACGACACGTAATCCTGTGCAGGTGCCACGAAGGCGACCTTCGGCGTGTGCTGGCGGGTCGCCGCGTCTTCCAGTTTCGAGATCAGGCCCATGCGCAGCGCGCCGTGCGCGCGGATGGCCTCGAACTTCTGCAGGGCCGCCTTGTCCTCGTTGATCGCCGGCTGCAGCTCGGTACCGGTGTAACCCAGATCCGCCGCATTGAGGAAGATGGTCGGAATGCCGGCGGTGATCATCGTCACCTCGAAGCTGCCCACGCCGGGGACATCAAGGGTGTCCACCAGATTGCCGGTCGGGAACATCGCGCCAGCATCGCCGTCATCGGAGGGATCGATGAATTCCAGCTGGATCTCGGCGGCGGGGAAGGTCACGCCATCCAGCTCGAAATCGCCGGTCTCCTGCACTTCGCCATCGCGCATCGGCACGTGGGCGATGATGGTCTTGCCGATGTTGGCCTGCCAGATGCGCACGGTGCACAGGCCGTCGCGCGGCACGCGGGCCGGATCGATCAGGCCATTGGCAATCGCGAACGGGCCCACCGCGGTGCTGAGATTGCCGCAGTTCCCGCTCCAGTCGACGAAGGCGGTGTCGATGGACACTTGGCCATACAGGTAATCCACATCGTGATCCGGCACCGAGGCGGTGGAAATGATCACGCACTTGCTGGTACTGGAGGTGGCGCCGCCCATGCCGTCGGTCTGCTTGCCATACGGATCGGGCGAGCCGATCACGCGCATCAGCAGTGCGTCGCGTGCGGCACCCGGCACCTGCGCCGCTCCGGGCAGGTCCTGCAGGCGGAAGAACACGCCCTTGCTGGTGCCGCCGCGCATGTAGGTGGCGGGAATACGGAGTTGCGGGAGGAAGGTCATGGATGTGTTCCTTGCAAAGAATGACGGCCCGTTGCCGGGCCGTCGGATGTCTCACGCCACCTTGGCGCCTTCCAGGAAGTCCTGGGCGAAGCGCTGCAGCACGCCACCGGCTTCGTAGATCGCCACTTCCTCGTCGCTGTCCAGGCGGCAGGTGACCGGCACCCTCACGTCCTGGCCGTCGCGGCGGTGGATGACCAGGGTCAGGTCGGCACGCGGGGTGCGCTCGCCGACCACGTCGAAGGTCTCGGTGCCGTCGATGCCCAGGGTCAGGCGGGTGGTGCCGGGCTTGAACTCCAGCGGCAGCACGCCCATGCCGATCAGGTTGGTGCGGTGGATGCGTTCAAAGCCTTCGGCCACGATCGCTTCCACGCCCGCCAGACGCACGCCCTTGGCCGCCCAGTCACGCGAGCTGCCCTGGCCGTAGTCCGCGCCGGCAATGATGATCAGCGGCTGCTTGCGGTCCATGTAGGTCTCGATCGCTTCCCACATGCGCATCACCTTGCCTTCCGGCTCCACGCGCGCCAGCGAACCCTGCTTCACGCTGCCGTCGTCGTTGCGCACCATCTCGTTGAACAGCTTCGGGTTGGCGAAGGTGGCGCGCTGCGCGGTCAGGTGGTCACCGCGGTGGGTGGCGTAGGAATTGAAGTCCTCTTCCGGCAGGCCCATCTTCGCCAGGTATTCACCGGCGGCACTGGACGCCAGGATCGCGTTGGACGGCGACAGGTGGTCGGTGGTGATGTTGTCCGGCAGCACCGCCAGCGCGCGCATGCCAGACAGCGTGCGCTCACCGGCCAGTGCGCCCTCCCAGTACGGCGGACGGCGGATGTAGGTGCTCTGCGGGCGCCAGTCATACAGCGGGCTGACCGCCGCGCCATGCTCCACGCGCACGTTGAACATCGGGTTGTAGACCTTGCGGAACTGCTCAGGCTTCACCGAAGCCTTCACCACCGCATCGATCTCGGCGTCACTCGGCCAGATATCCTTCAGGCGCACGTCGTTGCCATCGGCATCCACGCCCAGCACGTCCTTCTCGATGTCGAAGCGCACGGTGCCGGCGATGGCATAGGCGATCACCAGCGGCGGCGAGGCCAGGAAGGCCTGCTTCGCATACGGGTGGATGCGGCCATCGAAGTTGCGGTTGCCCGACAGCACGGCGGTGGAATACAGGTCGCGATCGATGATCTCCTGCTGGATCGCCGGATCCAGCGCGCCACTCATGCCGTTGCAGGTGGTGCAGGCGAAGGCGACGATACCGAAGCCGAGCTTTTCCAGATCCGGCAGCAGGCCAGCTTCTTCCAGGTACAACTGCACCGCCTTCGAGCCCGGCGCCAGTGACGACTTCACCCAGGGCTTGCGCAGCAGGCCGCGTTCATTGGCCTTGCGCGCCAGCAGGCCGGCGGCGATCACGTTGCGCGGATTGGAGGTATTGGTGCAGCTGGTGATGGCGGCAATGATCACCGCGCCATCAGGCATCAGGCCCTGCGCCTGCTCGGCCTTGCCCGCTTCCAGCTTGGCTTCGTCGGCAATGCCGCGCTCGGCCAGTTCGGCCACCGGCAGGCGGCGATGCGGATTGCTCGGGCCAGCCATGTTGCGCACCACGCTGGACAGGTCGAAGCGCAGCACGCGCTCGTACTGCGCGGTGGCCAGGTCGTCGGCCCACAGGCCAGTGGTACGCGCGTAGTTCTCCACCAGCGCCACCTGCGATTCCTCGCGGCCGGTCAGGCGCAGGTAATCGATGGTCTGCCCGTCGATGTAGAACATCGCGGCGGTCGCGCCGTACTCCGGGCACATGTTGGAGATGGTGGCGCGGTCACCGATGGTCAGTGCCGCGGCACCCTCGCCGAAGAATTCAAGATATGCACCGACCACGCGCTCCTTGCGCAGGAACTCGGTCAGCGCCAGTACCACATCGGTGGCGGTGATGCCCGGCTGCGGCCTGCCGGTCAGCTCGACACCAATGATGTCCGGCAGGCGCATCCACGACGCGCGGCCCAGCATCACGTTCTCCGCCTCCAGGCCGCCGACACCAATCGCGATCACGCCCAGCGCATCCACGTGCGGGGTATGGCTGTCGGTACCCACGCAGGTATCCGGGAAGGCCACGCCGTCCTGCACGTAGACCACCGGCGACATCTTCTCCAGGTTGATCTGGTGCATGATGCCGTTGCCCGGCGGAATCACGTCCACGTTCTGGAACGCCAGCTTGGTCCAGTCGATGAAGTGGAAACGGTCTTCGTTGCGGCGATCTTCGATGGCGCGGTTCTTCTCGAACGCCTGCGGGTCGTAGCCACCGCACTCCACCGCCAGCGAATGGTCGACGATCAGCTGCACCGGCACCACCGGATTGACCTTGGCCGGGTCACCGCCCTTGTCGGCGATCGCATCACGCAGGCCGGCCAGGTCGACCAGTGCGGTCTGGCCGAGGATGTCGTGGCACACCACGCGCGCCGGGAACCACGGGAAGTCGAGGTCCCGGCGGCGCTCGATCAGCTGCTTCAGCGAATCGCCGAGCGTGGCCGGATCGCAGCGGCGCACCAGGTTCTCGGCCAGCACGCGCGAGGTGTACGGCAGGGTGGCGTAGGCGCCGGGCTGGATCGCATCGACGGCGGCGCGCGCGTCGAAATAATCCAGCGCGCTGCCGGGGAGGTTCTTGCGGTAATCGGTATTCATGGGCTGGCGGAGTGCTTGGGGCGGGCCGGGTGCCGGCGGTGCGGCGGCGAAAGCATCCGGCCGGCACGCGGCCGGCCGGATGGATACAGCAGGTGGATCAGACGCGCTTGTCGATGGCGACGAAGTCGCGGTCTTCCGGGCCGATGTAGTTGGCGCTCGGGCGGATGATCTTGCCGTCGATGCGCTGCTCGACGATGTGCGCGCTCCAACCAGCGGTACGGGCGATCACGAACAGCGGGGTGAACATGGCAGTCGGCACGCCCATCATGTGGTAGCTGACGGCGCTGAACCAGTCCAGGTTCGGGAACATCTTCTTGATGTCCCACATCACCGATTCCAGGCGCTCGGCGATGTCGTACATCTTCATGCTCGACTGCTCTTCGGACAACTCGCGGGCCACGTCCTTGATCACCTTGTTGCGCGGATCGGACACGGTGTAGACCGGGTGGCCGAAACCGATCACCACTTCCTTGCGCTCGACGCGGGCCTTGATGTCTTCCTCGGCCTCATCGGGATTGTCGTAGCGCTTCTGCACTTCGAACGCCACTTCGTTGGCGCCGCCGTGCTTCGGGCCGCGCAGCGCGCCGATGCCACCGCAGATCGCGCTGTACATGTCGCTGCCGGTACCTGCGATGACGCGGCAGGTGAAGGTCGAGGCGTTGAACTCGTGCTCGGCGTACAGGATCAGCGAGGTGTGCATCGCCTTCACCCACGATTCCTGCGGCTTCTCGCCGTGCAGCAGGTGCAGGAAGTGGCCACCGATCGAGTCATCGTCGGTTTCCACGTCGATGGCGCGGCCGTTGTGGCTCCAGTGGTACCAGTACAGCAGCATCGAACCGAGGCAGGCCATCAGCTTGTCGGCGATGTCGCGCGCACCCGGATGGTTGTGGTCATCCTTCTCCGGCGCCACGCATCCGAGCACGGACACGCCGGTGCGCATCACGTCCATCGGGTGCGCCGACGGCGGCAGTTCTTCCAGCGCCGCCTTCACCGCAGCCGGGATGCCACGCAGCGACTTCAGCTTGGCCTTGTACGAAACCAGCTCGGCGCGGGTCGGCAGCTTGCCGTGCACCAGCAGGTAGGCGATTTCCTCGAACTCGCTGGTGTTGGCCAGGTCCAGGATGTCGTAGCCGCGGTAATGCAGGTCGTTGCCGCTGCGGCCCACGCTGCACAGCGCGGTGTTGCCGGCAGCGGTGCCGGACAGGGCGACGGACTTCTTCGGCTTGAAGGTCGGGGTTGCGGTCGTATCGTTCATGTTTCCCTCCGAAAACTTGATGGTGCAGGGTACTGCTTATTTCTTGGCGGCGAACAGTGCGTCGAGCTGCTGCTCGAAGGCGTGGTAGCCGATGCGGTCGTACAGCTCTTCGCGCGTCTGCATGCTCTCCACCACATTGCGCTGATGGCCATCGCGGCGCACCGCCTGGTAGACGTTCTCGGCGGCCTTGTTGGCCGCACGGAAGGCCGACAGCGGGAACAGCTGGATGGCAACGCCAGCCGAAGCAAGTTCATCGCGGCTGAACAGCGGGGTGGCACCGAATTCGGTGATGTTGGCCAGCACCGGCACCTTCACCGCGTCGACGAAGCGGCGATAGGTGTCCAGATCGTAGGCAGCCTCGGCAAAGATGCCGTCTGCACCGGCCTCGACACAGGCGATGGCGCGCTCGATGGCCTTGTCCACGCCGTCCACCTGGATGGCGTCGGTGCGTGCGATCAGGAAGAAGTCCGGATCGGTCTTGGCATCGGCGGCCGCCTTCACCCGATCGACCATTTCACCCTGCGAGACGATCTCCTTGCCCGGGCGGTGACCGCAGCGCTTGGCGCCGACCTGGTCCTCGATGTGGCAAGCGGCCGCGCCGGCCTTGATCAGCGACTTCACGGTGCGCGCGATGTTGAACGCGCTCGGGCCAAAGCCGGTGTCGATGTCGACCATCAGCGGCAGGTCACACACATCGGTGATGCGGCGCACGTCGATCAGCACGTCTTCCAGGGTGTTGATGCCCAGGTCCGGCAGGCCCAGCGAGCCCGCGGCAACGCCGCCACCCGACAGGTAGATGGCGCGGAAGCCGGCGCGCTTGGCCAGCAGGGCGTGGTTGGCGTTGATCGCGCCGATCACCTGCAACGGCGATTCGGCAGCCAGCGCCTCACGGAAGCGGGCACCGGCGGAGAAAGGGGCGGAAGCAGTCATGCGGCAATCCAGGTTTGAAGAACGACGGGGTAGGCGCAAGCACCATGCCAAGCTGCAAGCCATTGATTTCACGGGGATGACGCTCACGCAACAGTGAAACATATGGAACGTTGAAACAGATGTATCATGAAACACCCCGATCACCCCTCTCCGTCATGTACCTGCCCCGCTCGCCCCTGCGCCACGCCGATGCCGACCCCGGCCGCCCGGTGATCTGGACCGTCAGCGTCTCGCGGTTGACCGGCCTGCTCGGCGACGTCATTCCCGAGTTCGACCGCCGCGCGCGCATCGAGCAGATCAACCTCGGCTTCGAGGAAGCGGTGGAGGTGATCGGCCAGCGCCTGCGACGCGAGCACTGCGACGTGGTGATCGCCGGCGGCTCCAACGCCGCCTGGCTGCGCGGCAGGCTGGAGCTGCCGCTGGTGCCGATCCAGGCCAACGGCTTCGACCTGATGGAGGCGCTGGCCCGCGCCCGCCGCATCGCCAGCCGCATCGGCCTGGTCACCCACGCCAGCGACGTACCGGTATTCAGCAATTTCCAGCAGAGCTTCGGCCTGGATATCGAGCATCGCCGTTTCGTCACCCGCGAGGATGCGCGCGACTGCATCGCCGACCTGCGCGCCAACGGCATCGAGGTGATCGTCGGCACCGGCATGGCCATCGACCACGCCGAACAGGCCGGCCTGCCCGGGGTGCTGCTGTATTCGGCCGACTCGGTACGGCAGGCGTTCGAACATGCGCTGGAACTGACCCAGGCCCTGGCACGTTCCGGCAGCCACCGCCCTGCCCCGCGCCGGCGCCCGGCAGCGCGTGCCGATGCGCATGAACTGCTCGGCGACAGCGATGCGATGGCGCAGGTGCGCGCGCAGATCGCGCTCTACGCCCCACATGACAGCACCGTGCTGGTCAGCGGCGAAACCGGCACCGGCAAGGAACTGGTCGCGCGCCAGCTGCACGCCGCCAGCGGTCGTCGTGGACGCTTCGTCGCGCTGAACTGCGGCGCGATCAGCGAATCGCTGCTGGAGGCGGAATTGTTCGGTTACAGCGATGGCGCCTTCACTGGCGCACGCCGTGGGGGGCGTGTCGGCCTGGTCGAAGCTGCAGATGGCGGCACCCTGTTCCTGGATGAAATCGGCGAGCTGCCGCTTCCGCTGCAGACCCGGCTGCTGCGCGTACTGGAGGAACGTGAAGTGCTGCGCGTGGGTGCCACCGAGCCGACGCCGGTGGACCTGCGCGTGGTGGCCGCCACCCTGCAGTCGCTGGAACAGCGCGCGGCAGCCGGCAGCTTCCGGCGCGATCTCTACTACCGCCTGGCAGCGCTGCGCATCGCGCTGCCGCCGCTGCGTGCGCTGCGTGCGGACATCCCGCTGCTGGCCCAGCATTTCTTCCGCCAGCTGCGGGGCATCGATGCACCACTGGATGAGGACGCACTGGCGATACTGACCACCGCCGAGTGGCCCGGCAACGTGCGTGAGCTGCGCAACCTGGTGGATCGGCTGCGCATCCACTGGCAATCCGGCGAAGGATTGATCGACGCGGCCCGGTTGCTGCAGCTGGCGCCCGAGCTGGTCAATGAGGGCATCGCTGCACTGCCCGTGGAAAGCAGCGGCAGGCGTCCGCCACGCGCTCAGTTGGAAACACTGCTGCAGGAGCACCGCAATGACCGCGAAGGCATGGCGCAGGCGCTGGGCGTGTCACGCACCACGCTATGGCGCTGGCTGCGCGCGGAGGGGTTGTGACCACTCGTTGTCTGGTGGGTGCGGCCCCTGGTTCGCACCGCTCTTCCGTCAAGCATCTCATCCACGCATGGCGTGGAGCTACCGGAACACGCCAGATGCTGCAGACGCGCTCCGGCTGCGTGCGGACGAGGCACGCTCACCGCGCCCAACGTGCCTCGAAGGCGAACCGACCGCTCCCTGCCGCCGCAACCCATAACAGCAGCACCCCAAGCGGCACTTCGCTCAGGTAGAAGAACCAGCTCAGCCAATCCGGCACGCTCAGTCCCGCAGGAATGCGCGTGATGCCATCGGTCAGTGCTGCTACCGCACAGATGCCCGCCAGCAGCAAGGCCGAGGGGCGGCTCAACAACCCCAGCACCAGCAGGCCGCCGGCGATCCATTCAATCGCACCCAGTATCGGCGCACTGGACACCGGGAACGGAATGCCCGCGTCGACCAGGGTATGCACCATGCGCTCACGCCCCGCGTCGGTGAACAGCTTGTTCCAGCCGGACACACAGAACATCACCCCGGCCACGATGCGGGCGAGCAACAGCAGGAAGGCTTCCACGCCACGGCGCGGTGAAGGCACGGCAAACAGGCAACGCCAGGAGGGCATGGCAACTCCGGAAGTCGGGGGCATTCGTCGGAGTGTGCCGGTCGCTGGCCTGCTCGCAGATGAAGCGAACCGGTTGGTTCGGCCAGCCTGCTCCCGTAGTGCCGAGCCATGCTCGATTGCCTTCCCTGCCGGGACAACAGCAGCCGCGCAGGGCTCCACTCTACGGCAGCAGCCCGTCGGCCAACAGGACCTCGATTTCCTCGACCTGCACCACCGGCACCTGCCAGGGATGATGCGGCACGATGCCCTGCTCGAAGATGCACTGCAGCCGCTGCGGATCACGCGGCAGGCAGAGTTCCAGGCGCACGCTGCCGACCACTTCGGTGCGACCCGCCACACCCTGCACGGGCGACGCGCCCACGCGCGGGCGGAACTGCTCGAACCCCGGCGCCGACCACCACATCCCGTGCTCGTAGTCACCGGCGGCCAGCGCGTCCACGGCGAGGATGCCCTGCTTCACCGCGTCCAGTGCTACCGATGGCACGAATACCACCACGCGGTACATCGGCAGGCGTTGCATCGCGCAGCCTTACGGGTAGAGCAGGCGCTTGCTCCAGCGCCCCTCGGCGCCGGCCTCATAGCACCAGCGTTCATGCAGCCGGAACTGCGCGCCGTACCAGAATTCGATGCGGTCGGGTACCACGCGCAGACCGCTCCAACCGTCCGGGCGGGGCACGTCCTTGCCTTCGAAGCGGGCTTCGATCTCGGCCACGCGGGCGTCGAACTCCTCGCGCGTTGCCAGCGTCTTCGACTGCTGCGAGGCCCAGGCGCCGATCTGGCTCATGCGTGGGCGGCTGGCGAAATAGGCATCGGCCTCGGTGTCGGCCACCTGCTCGACACGGCCCTCGATGCGCACCTGGATGCCGGCCTCGCGCAGGCTGCGCCACAGGAACAGCAGCGCGGCCTGTGGGTTGGCCTGCAGTTCCCGGCCCTTGTGGCTGTCCAGGTGGGTGTAGAACACGAAGCCACGCTCATCGAAGGCCTTCAGCAGCACAGTGCGCGCCGAGGGACGGCCCCGTGTATCGGCGGTGGCCACGGTCATCGCGTTCGGCTCGACCTCGCGGCTCTGTTTGGCCTCTTCGAACAGGCCGGCAAACGTGGACAGGGCTTCGGCGTACAGGTCGCTCATGATTGCGGTCTTCTCACACGGATTGGGCTATTGTGGCTGCATGGCCGCTGCTGCGTATATGCCCCAGGTGAAAGGATTCCCCGAAACATTGGCCGAACAGGTGCTGGACGATGCACTGGGCAGCGGCGCAGCAGTGCCAGTATTGGCGATCAGCGGCCTGCAGGGGAGCGGCAAATCGACGCTGGCCGCGCAGGTGGTGGCGCGCGCACAGGCACGCGGCCTGAACGCCGCTACGTTGTCGATCGATGACGTCTACCTCACCCGCGCGCAGCGCCAGCGACTGGCCCGCCAGGTGCACCCGCTGCTGATCACCCGTGGCCCGCCCGGCACCCATGACCTGCCGCTGGCCCACGCGGTGCTGGACGCGGTGGCCGCACGCACGCCCTTGGCCATGCCGCGCTTCGACAAGCTGGCCGACGAACGCCTGCCCGAGGCGCAATGGCCGCAGTTGCAGCAACTGGACCTGCTGGTATTCGAAGGCTGGTTCCTGGGCACGCCGGCACAGGATGACGACGCGCTTGAAAGTCCGCTGAACGCGCTGGAGCGCGAGGCCGACGGCGATGGCCGCTGGCGCCGCTGGTGCAACCAGGCGCTGTCCCGCGACTACCCTGCGTTGTGGCAGCGCTGCGACCGCCTGTGGTTCCTGCAGCCGCCGGATTTCTCGGTGGTGCCGCGCTGGCGCTGGCAGCAGGAACAGAACCTGCAGGCCGCGCAGCCGGGCCGGCACGGCATGAGCCGGCCGCAGCTGGAGCGCTTCGTGCAGTACTACGAGCGGGTCAGCCGGCAGGCACTGCATGCCCTCCCGCGCCTGGCCGACCACGTGGTGATGCTTGATGGCCAGCGCCAGGTGCAGGCGGTGCGCTGAGGGCGCCTATTCCACCAGGAACGTCACCCGCAGGTTGACCCGCCATTCGGTGATTTCGCCGTTGCCATCGGTCACCACTTTGGTTTCGTTGATCCAGGCACCCTGGATGCCCTTGACCGTCCCGGACACCTTCTTCAAGCCACTGCGCACGGCATCCTCCACGCTCTTGGGCGAGGACGCATTGATTTCGATGACTTTGGCGACCGTCATGGCGGGTACTCCGTCAGGCGCGGGAAAACCCCCGCAGGAACGGCCACCCTGACGTGAAGAACGTAAAGGCCACGGCACGGAGGTGTTAGGATCGCAGGGGCATGAATCCTGCTCCGAACCTGATCCTGATCGGCCCGATGGGCGCCGGTAAAACCTGCATCGGCCGCCGCTTGGCCGAGCGCTTCACGCTGGACTTCGTCGATGTCGACCAGGCCATCGTCGATGCCGCCGGCGCCAGCATCCCGACCATTTTCGAGCATTCCGGCGAAGCCGGCTTCCGGGCCCATGAACGCCAGGCCCTTGCGCGCGTGCTGGACGGCCGCGGCAAGCTGGTTTCCACCGGTGGCGGCGCCGTGCTGGATCCCGGCAACCGTGCACTGATCGCCCGGCGCGGCTTCGTGGTCTACCTGCGGGTCAGTGTGGCCGCGCAGCTGGAACGGCTGGCCCGCGACAAGGCTCGGCCGTTGCTGCAGCGCCCGGACCGCGAGCAGGTGTTGCACGATCTGGCTGCACACCGCGACCCGCTGTACCGCGAACTGGCCGACCTCACCCTTGATACCGACCCGTATACCGCTGCCGACGCGACCGCCCACCTGGTGGTCAAGCTGGCCACGCAATGGCAGCGCCAGGACCTGACCGCATGACTTCCCCCGCCCTGCTGCAGGTCGCCGTTGGCGGCGACCGCCCTTACTCCATCACCATCGGCGCCGGTGCCCAGGCCGACGGCGCCGCGCTGGCCTCGCATGTTCGCGGCCGCCACGTGCTGCTGCTCAGCGACAGCGAAGTGGCCCCGCGCTATCTGGACGCCGTGAAGCAGACGCTGATGGCCGCACGCCCCGACCTGATCGTCGGCGAGCACGTGCTGGCCGCGGGCGAAGCCTCCAAGACCCTGGCCGAATTCGGCCGCGCGATCGAAGCGCTGGCCGCGCTCGGCGCCACCCGAGATGCCTGCGTGTTCGCACTCGGCGGCGGCGTGGTCGGTGACCTTGCCGGGTTCGCTGCCGCCTGCTGGATGCGCGGCGTGGACTGCGTACAGCTTCCGACCACCCTGTTGGCGATGGTCGATTCGTCGGTGGGCGGCAAGACCGCAGTCGATATTCCGGCCGGCAAGAACCTGGTCGGCGCGTTCCATCCGCCGCGCGCGGTGATCGCCGATACCCGCGTGCTCGCCACCCTGCCGCCGCGCGAGCTGCGCGCCGGCCTGGCCGAAGTGGTGAAGTACGGCGCACTCGGCGACGCGGTGTTCTTCGAATGGCTGCAGCAGCATGCCGATGCGCTGATCGCCGGCGAAGACAACGTGCTTTCCGAAGCCATCGCGCGCAGCTGCCGGCACAAGGCCGCCATCGTCGAGCGCGATCCGTTCGAGAAGGGCGAGCGTGCCCTGCTCAACCTCGGCCATACCTTCGGCCATGCCATCGAGACCGAACAGGGCTATTCGGCCCCGGGCCGCGATGCGCTGAACCATGGTGAGGCGGTGGCGGTGGGCATGGTGCTGGCGGCAAAGCTGTCCTCCGACCTCGGCCTGGCCGACGACGCCGACCGCGCGCGCCTGCAGGCGCTGCTGGAACGCCTCGGCCTGCCGGTGGCGATCCCGGACGGGCTGGACCCGCAGGCCCTGCTCGGCCGCATGCGCCTGGACAAGAAGAACGTGGCCGGCCGCCTGCGCCTGGTGCTGTGGCGTGGCATGGGCCGCGCTGAAGTGGTGCCGGACGTGGATGAAGCGGCGGTGCTGAAGGTGCTGGGCGCGGGCTGATCGTTTCCGCGCTCGCCGGGCATGGCCCGGCGCTACCGGGGAGGTTTCATGAGACTGCCGGCCAGTGGCCGGCACGACCGCGTTGCGGCCGGGGTCACCCTGGCCCCGCTACAATCGGCGCCATGCACGTCTTCCTGCAACATCCCGACGCCGGTGCGCAGGCACCGCGTTTCCTGCGCCTGAGCCTGCTGCCGGACCTGTTCGGTGGCTGGGAGCTGCTGCGCGAGAGCGGCCGCGTCGGCAGCCGCTCGCAGCTGCGGCGCGAACTGTTCCTGCAGGCCGACGAAGCCCGCCACGCCTTCGAGAAGGCCCGCGATGCCGAATTGCATCGCGGCTTCCAGATCCTTTCGCACGGCGACTGACGCCGCTGCTCCTCCCGTCCAAGGAATGCCCATCGTGACCAGCCCTCTCCGCAACGATCGCCTGCTGCGCGCCCTGCGCCGCGAACCGGTGGACTGCACCCCCGTCTGGCTGATGCGCCAGGCCGGCCGCTACCTGCCGGAATACCGCGCGACCCGGGCCAAGGCAGGCAGTTTCCTGGCCATGGCCAAGACCCCGGAGATCGCCTGCGAAGTCACCCTGCAGCCGCTGCGCCGCTTCCCGCTGGATGCGGCCATCCTGTTCTCGGACATCCTCACCATTCCCGATGCGATGGGCCTGGAGCTGTACTTCGTCGAAGGCGAAGGCCCGAAGTTCCGCCACCCGGTGCGTGATGAAGCGGCCATCGCCAAGCTGGCGGTGCCGGACATGGAACAGGACCTGGGCTACGTGATGGATGCGGTACGCCTGATCCGCCGCGAGCTGGACGGCCAGGTGCCGCTGATCGGCTTCTCCGGCAGCCCATGGACGCTGGCCTGCTACATGGTGGAAGGCGGCGGCAGCAAGGATTTCGCGCGCATCAAGGCGATGGCGCTGAACCATCCGCAGGCCCTGCATCGCCTGCTGGAGGTCACCACCGAAGCGGTGATTGCCTACCTCGGTGCGCAGCGCGCGGCCGGTGCGCAGGCGCTGCAGGTGTTCGACACCTGGGGCGGCGTACTCTCGCCGGCGATGTACCGCGAGTTCTCGCTGCGCTACCTGCAGCGGATTGCCCAGGGCCTGGACCGTGGCGAGGGCAGCGAGCGCACCCCGCTGATCCTGTTCGGCAAGGGCACCGGCCTG
This sequence comes from Stenotrophomonas sp. 85239_Sma, assembly GCF_056481725.1. Taxonomy (NCBI): domain Bacteria; kingdom Pseudomonadati; phylum Pseudomonadota; class Gammaproteobacteria; order Lysobacterales; family Lysobacteraceae; genus Stenotrophomonas; species Stenotrophomonas sp. 85239_Sma. The sequence continues at coordinate 3,397,294 of NZ_CM151163.1, forward strand.
CACCTGGAAGCGCTGTCGCAGACCGGTGCCGATGCACTGGGCCTGGACTGGACGCTGGACCTGGACGAGGCGATGCGCCGCACCGGTGGCCGCGTCGCGCTGCAGGGCAACCTCGACCCGACCACGCTGTACGCTTCACCGGATGCGATCGCCGCGGCCGCCGCGCGCGTGCTCGACACCTACGCGGCCGGCAACGGCGGTTCGCGCGAGGGCCATGTGTTCAACCTCGGCCATGGCATGTCGCCGGACATGGACCCTGCGCATGTGCAGGTTCTGGTCGACGCGGTGCACGCGCACAGCCAACGCTGAGCATTGCGCATGCAGGTACGGCGCGTCCTTGATCGCGCCGTGACCCGCATTGCGCGATCATGGCGGTCCCCACGCTGCACCGGCCGCACGCCATGCCTACATCGTCATCGACCTACAACCGCCACCGCCCCCTGCTGTGGCTGGTGTCCTTGGCGATCTTCATGCAGATGCTGGACTCGACCATCGTCAACACGGCCCTGCCGGCAATGGCGGCGAGCCTGGGCGAGAGCCCGCTGCAGATGCAGTCGGTGGTGTTCAGCTATGCGCTGGCGGTGGCCACCTTCATTCCTGCCTCGGGCTGGATCGCCGACCGCTACGGCACCCGGCGCACCTTCCTGGTGGCGATCATCCTGTTCACCCTCGGCTCGCTGGCCTGCGCGCTGGCCCAGCACCTGCACCAGCTGGTCGGCGCGCGCGTGCTGCAGGGCATCGGCGGTGCGATGCTGCTGCCGGTCGGTCGGCTGGCGGTGATGCGTTCGGTGCCGCGCGAGGATTTCCTGCGCGCGATGAGCTTCATCGCCATCCCGGCCCTGGTCGGCCCGTTGATCGGCCCGACGCTGGGCGGCTGGCTGGTCGAGATCGCCTCGTGGCACTGGGTGTTCCTGATCAACCTGCCGATCGGCGTGATCGGTTTCATCGCCGCGATGAAGATCATGCCTGACCACTACGCCAGCCATCGCACACGTTTCGACCTGCGCGGCTACATCATGCTGGCCTTCGCGATGGTGGTGTTGTCGCTGGCGCTGGACGGCATCTCCGGGCTCGGTACGCCACACGCATTGGTCATGCTGATGACCGTCGCCGGCCTGGCCGCGCTGGTGGGTTACTGGCTGCACGCCGCCAACTCCACTGCGCCCTTGTTCTCGCTGGCACTGTTCCGCGTGCCCAGCTACCGCATCGGCATTCTCGGCAACCTGTTCTCGCGCATTGGCAGCAGCGCCATGCCGATGCTGATTCCGCTGCTGCTGCAGGTCGGCCTCGGCCTGGGCCCGATGCACGCTGGCCTGATGATGGTGCCGGTGGCGGCCGCCGGCATGGTGTCGAAGAAGCTGGCGGTAAAGCTGGTCGAGCGCTACGGCTACCGCCGCGTGCTGATGGTCAACACCGTGCTGGTCGGCCTGGCAATGGCCAGCTTCATCCTGATGACACCGGGCCAGCACCTGGCCTGGCGCCTGTTGCAGCTGGCGTTCTTCGGCGCGGTCAATTCCCTGCAGTTCACCGTGATGAACACCGTGACCCTGCGCGATCTGGACCGCGAATTCGCCAGTTCCGGCAACAGCCTGCTGTCGATGGTGATGATGCTGGCCGCCGGTTTCGGCGCCGCAGCCGCCGGCAGCCTGTTGGCCGCGTTCGGCACCCACCTGGACAGCACCGACGCTACTGCGGCGTTGCATGCCACGTTCCTGTGCGTGGGCGCGATCACGCTGACCTCGACGATGATCTTCTGGCAGCTGCCCGACACCAAGCCTGAACCGCGGCAGGTCGAGCACGTCGCGGAGTGAGGTCTGGCAGGGCCTGCGACCCTGCACCCGCTACACGCAACGGCAACGGCAACAGCTGAAGCAACAGCCAAAGCAGCATTCCGTGGGATGGTGGGGCGGTGTCGGGTTGCGGGGACGCCGCAAGTACGTCCTTGTAGGCTTGGCAGCCGCATCCATGCGGCTGACACCCCGCAACCCGACACCGCCCCACCTCTGACAGATGGTCGCTGCTGTTGGTGGCTGTCGACCTTGGTCGACACGGTAGATCCACGCCATGCGTGGATGAAAGCTGTCAGATATCGAAATACATCTGGGGTCAGATCCGTTTTCCTTCGGAAAACGGATCTGACCCTGAGCGTCGTTCCGACAGATCGCGGAAAACTGTCGAAGGCGGGGTGGGTCCGGTGGCGGGAGTCTCCGCGGCATGGATGCCGCGGCCAAGCCCCCAGGGACGGGTTTACGGCGTCTCCCGCCACCGGACCCACCCCGCCATCCCACGGATTGCACGCTTTTGACGTTGACGTTGATTCTGCAGGTGCAGGGCCGCAGGCCCTGCTGAATCCCTACCTTCCCATCGCCCTGGCGATCGCTTCCACCAGCAGCTCGCCGGTCACCGGCTTGCGCAGGAAGCCACCGATGCCGGCCGCTTCCACCTGCTGCTGAAGGTCCGGATCAGTCCGCGCGGTCACCGCCAGCAACGGCAGCATGTAGCCCTGGTTGCGCAGGTGCTGGGCCAGTTCGAAGCCGCTCAGGCCTGGCAGGTCCAGATCCAGCAGGCCAACGTCGAAATCGCCGGCACTGATCTCGCGCAGCGCCGCCAGCGCGTGGCCCGCATGCACCACCTCGTGGCCGCGTGCGCTCAACAGCCCCCGCACCACATCGGCCACGGTGGCATCGTCCTCGACCAGCAGCACCCGCAGCGGTGGCATGTTCGCCGCCTCGTCGCGATTGCCCTCCCCGGACGCCTCGGCATCACTGTCCACCACCAGTGGCAACGGCAGGGTCACGCCGAAACAGGTGCCCCGGCCCAGCTGGCTCTCCACCTGGATCCGCCCCTGCATCGCATGGGCCAGCTCGCGGCAGATCGCCAGGCCGAGGCCGCTGCCACCGTACTGCGCTGCGGTACGTGCACCGTCGGCCTGCTCGAAGCGGCGGAACAGGCGCTGCTGCTGTTCCTGGCTGATGCCGGGGCCGGTATCGCGCACTTCGAAATGCAGCGCGCGCAGTTCGCCATCGCAGCGTGCATGCAGGGTAATCGTGCCGCGGCTGGTGAATTTCACTGCATTGGACAACAGGTTGAGCAGGATCTGCCGCACGCGCATGGCATCACCGGTCGCCTGCAGGCCCGGCGGCAGCTGGTTGTCGAGGGTGAAGCGCAGGCCCTTCTGTGCGGCCAGCGGGCCCATCAGGGCCGCGAGGTCGTGCAACAGGCCATTCAAGGCAAACGACTGCGACTGCAGTTCCAGGCGGCCAGACTCGATACGCGCCAGGTCCAGCGCATCGTTGACCAGGTGCAGCAGGTGCTCGCCAGCATGCCGGATCGACTGCGTGTAGCCACGCTGCTGCGGGTCCAGTGGTGATGCCAGCAGCAACTCGCTCATGCCCAGCACGCCGGTCATCGGCGTACGGATCTCATGGCCAAGGTTGGCCAGGAAGCGGGTCTTGGCCGCCGAGGCCTGCTCGGCCAGTTCCTGCTTGTGCAGCGCCAACTGGTAGGCGTGGCGCCGCTGCAGGCGGCGTCGGTACAACCAGGCGAACCAGCTGGTCAGCAGCAATCCGACCGACGCCAGCACCAGCAGGCCGGACAGGCTGCGCCACCACGGCGGCTGCACGCGGAATTCCAGACTCTGCACCCGCGACCACACATGGTCGGCCGAGCGTGCCTGCACTTCCAGCCGGTAACTTCCCGGCGCCAGGCGCGAGAACAGACGCTCGCCCGCCGGGCCGACTTCGACCCAATCCGGATCGTAGCCCGCCAAGCGGTAGCGGTAGGTATTGGACGCCGAGTCGGCGAAGGACAGCAATCGCGCGACGATGCGCAGGTCGCGGTCGCCATCGGCGATCTGCAACGGTGCATCGTGGGTCATGTCCAGCACCTGCTCGTTGCGGCGCACTTCCACCCGCTCGATCACCAGTGGGGCGCGACGTACCGAAGGCCGCACCTGCTCCGGGTCGAACACCACGGCGCCCGCCGCTGTTCCGGCCACCAGGTGGCCATCGGCTGCTGCAATCAAGGTGTGCTCGCGGAACTCCTGGCTTGGCAGGCCGTCGTGCACGCCATACAGGCGCACGCTCTGCCCATCGACGCTGACACGTACCAGGCCGCGTGCGCTGGTCGCCCAGGCCACGCCCTGCGCATCCACCACCAGGCCAGAGGCGGAGATCGCCGGATAGCCCTGTTCGGCACCGACCACCGCCTGCCGTTCCAGGCGCCCCTGGCTCCAGCGATATCGCGACAGGCGCCCGTCCTCGGACAACCAGACCTGGCCATCGCCGCCCACATGCAGCGCATGGATGGCGGTTGCCGGCGCCCCCGGCACCGGCTGGAAGCGCTCGCTTTCCGGCAACCACTGCAGCAGGCCACGACTGCTGGCCAGCCAGATGTGGTCCTGCGGACCGCATTCCACATCGAGGTTGAGCTGGCCCTGCTGCAGTCCACGCTGGCCATTGTCCAGCTGGCGACGCACGCGCCCGTCGAGGTCGCGCTGCTGCAGGCCTGCGGGCAGCATCAACCAGAGGCTGTCGCCATCGCAGGTCATCATCGCTTCGATGACCCCTTCCATCGCTGCATCGGCACCGGCGTCGCGCCCCCAGCGGCGCACGTCGCGCCGTTGCGGGTCGTAGCGCACCAGCGCATCGGTCGACCCGATCCAGACCTGGCCGCGACGGTCCTCACGCACCGACGACAACCAGTGCATGCCGTTGACCCAGGTACGGTGCTGTTCGATCCTGCCGGTTTTCGGATCGAAGCGATCCAGCGCGCCATGGCTGCCCACGGTCCAGACGCCGCCATTGCTGGACGGGCTGGTGCCCAGCACCAGCGCATTGCGCAGCGAACTGGGGTCGTCCTCCAGGCGCGACAGCACCGAGAACTGCCACCAGCGTGGCAGCAGGTGCCACAGCCCGGCATTGGTGCTGGCCAACCAGATACCCCCCTCCCGATCCTCATAGGCACCGGTCCAGTTCGGTCGTACCGGCCCGCGCGCGATCGCGCTGTACAGCGGCACGGTCTGGTACTGGCCATCGACCGCGCGCCCCAGCCCGGTGCGCGTATCCAGCCAGTGCCCGCCCTGCTCGTCGCGCAGCATCATGCCCAGCACCTGCTCGCCCGGCGGAAGCTTCCACGGGGGTGCCTCGAAGCGCCCATCCGGGCGGCGCACGGTGGCCCCGGCCAACGTGCTGATCCACAGGCTGCCATCCGGTTCGGTGGTCAAGCCGTTGATCAGCAGACTGGGAATGACGTCCGTACCGACACGCTCGAAGTCGGTCCCGGTCCAGCGCGCCACGCCATGCTTGGTGCCGATCCACAGGCTGCCATCGGGCAGCGTGGCCAGGTAGGGCACCGACGCGGAGGGCAGGCTGCGCGGATTGTTCGGCTCGGGCAGGAAGCGCTGCAGGCGGTCATGGCTGTCCAATCGATACAGGCCACCTTCGTGGGTACCGAACCAGATCGAGCCGTCAGGCGTGCTGGCCAGGCTCCAGACCGTGTTGGTGCCCATCAACGGCTGGCTGCTGCGGTCGTAGAAGTGCAGCTGCCGGCGGTCGGCCGACATGCGCACCAGGCCGGCATTCTCGGTCCCTATCCACAGCTGGTTGCGGGCATCGACCAGCACCGTCCAGATGCGGTTGTCACGCAGCCCGTCCTCCGAGCGCCACACCCGGTAGGTGCGCCCGTCATAACGGGCCAGGCCATCGTTGGTGGCGATCCACAGGTAACCGTACCGGTCCTCGGCCATGCGGTTGACGGTATTGGACGGCAAGCCATCGAACACCGTCACCTGCCGCGGGCTGGGAGGCACCGGCTGTGCCGCAGCGGGCAACGCGCAGCACAGCAGGACCAGCAGCAGCATCGCCGCCCGCAGATACACCACCGATTGCCTCCTCACGCTGATCCTGATGATTCCCGCGCTGCGGGCGTCGGCATGGTAAACCGAAAGTCGCGCCGTTCACGCCCGGCGCCGACGCAGTCACGCAGTCGCCTGCCGTTTCGCACGCGCCTGGGCGATGGCCGCCACCAACAGGTCGCCGGTCACCGGCTTGCGCAGGAAGCCATCGAAGCCTGCGGCCAGTACCTGGGTTTCGGCATAGGCATCGGAACGGGCAGTCACTGCCACCAGGGGCAGTTCATAGCCCATGGTGCGCAGCTGGCGGGCGATGGCCGTACCGTCCAGTGCGGGCAGATCAAGATCGAGCAGGCCAACGTCGAAACCCTCGGTGGCGATCTCCGACAGCGCGCCCAGGCCATGCAGCACGTGCACCACCTCGTGCCCGCGCACCCGCAGCAGACCAGCGATGACTTCGGCCACCGTGGCATCGTCCTCGACCAGCAGGATGCGCAGCGGCGGCAGTTCCGGCAGGGCCGCCACCTCGCCCGCCGTGCTGGCGGACTGGCGTGTCCAGGGCAATGGCAGGCGCACACGGAACCGCGCGCCCTTGCCTGGCTGGCTGTCCACTTCGATACATCCGCCCATGGCCATCGCAAGTTCCTGGCAGATCGCCAGCCCCAGCCCGCTGCCACCGTAGCGCGATGCGGTGCGCGGGCCGTCGGCCTGTTCGAATCGATGGAACAGGCGCTGCTGCTGCTCGGCATTGATGCCCGGGCCACTGTCATGCACTTCGAAACACAGGCCGCCCTTTTCTTCCAGGCGTACGGCCAAGCCGACGTGGCCACGCTCGGTGAACTTGATGGCGTTGCCGAGCAGGTTCAGCAGGATCTGGCGCACACGCATTTCGTCGCCGCTGACGCTGACCGGCCCTGCGGGGTCCTCACCACGCTGGAATTCAAGCTGGCGCTGCTGCGCCATCGGCTGCATCAGGCCCTGCACCTGGTCGAGCAGCTCCTCCAGGTCGAACGGATGCAGGTCCAGCTCCAGCCGCCCGGCTTCGATGCGGGCCAGGTCCAGCGCATCGTTGACCAGCCGCAGCAGATGGCTGCCGGCCTGCTGGATCGACCCCGCGTAACCGCGCTGCACCGGATCGAGCGGAGTGGCCAGCAGCAGCTCGCTCATGCCCAGCACGCCGGTCATCGGCGTGCGCACTTCGTGGCCAAGCGTGGCCAGGAAACGGCTCTTGGCCTGGGAGGCCTGCTCGGCCAGCTGCTGCTTGTGCACCGTCAGCTGCCATTGCTGGCGACGACGCAGCCGCGCGCGGACCGACCAGACCAGGACCACCAACAGCAGCGACCCCAGCAGGATGTAACCGAAAATCGCCATGCCGCTGCGCCACCACGGCGGCAGCACCTTCACATGCAACTGCTGCGAAGGCGTCCATGCGCCCCGGGCGGTCGCCGCCTGCACCTCGATGACGTAGCTGCCGGTCGGCAGCCGCGACAGGGTGCGCTGGCCATCGCCACCCTGCTCCACCCAATCCTGATCGTAACCCTGCACGCGGAAACGGTAACGGTTGCCCTGCGGGCTGGCGTAGGACAGCAGCCGTGCATCGATCTGAAGATCGCGGTCATCCGGTCCCAGCAACAGGGTGCCGGTGACCGGCAACGGTTGCCAGCCGCGCGCATCATCGCGGCGCACTCGCACTTCGGCGATCACCAGCGATGAAGACGGCAGCACGGTGTCGTCGGCATTCACATCGAAGGCAACCAACCCGGTCTGGGTGACGGCCAGCACGCGGCCATCGGCGTTGACCGCCGGCGGGCGGCCGGTGAACTCCGCATCGGAGAGGCCATCGCGTTCGTTGAACTGCTGCAGGCGCCGCGTCTTCGGGTCCCAGCGCAGCAGGCCGCGCGGCGTGGTGGCCCACAGCTGGCCATTGTCGGCCAGCGCCAGCCCCCCCATGGTGACCGGCGGCACGCCCGCACTGGCGTCGATGCGCTGGATCAGGCGCAGGCTCATGCCATCCCACTGGTAGCGCTCGAACGCACCTTGGCGCGCCAGCCACAACTGCTGCGGATCGATCCACACCAGGTCGTAGATGGGTCCGCGCGAAACGCCCGGTACTGCCTCGAAGCGTCCAGCCTGCTCGCGCCAGATGCCCATGTCGCCCATCACCCAGGGCCGGCCATGGGCGTCGAAGCGGATCTGCTCGATCGGCGCATCGGCCGTTCCGCGGAAATGCTCCAGCGGATAGCTGTGCAGCAGCCGCCCGTCCGGACTGCGCTGCTGCAGGTTCAGGCCCATCACCGACACCCACACCGTGCCGTCAGGCGCCTGCCGCATCAGGTCGATGCGCTGGCGCAGGTCGGCACTGCCATCGATCCGCAGATCGCGCAGCGCGCCGGTGGCCGGATCGTAGACGGTGATGCGACCGCCGCGTCCCAGCCACAGGCGACCATCCGGGCGCGGCAACACCGACCACACCACGCCATTGCCGAGCTGCCGGTCGCTGGCCAGCAGGCGCAGGGTGCCCTGCGCATCCAGCTGGTACACCCCTCGCGCCGAGCCGACGTAGTAGTTCTTCCCGTCGCTGGCCGCGCTCAACAGGTACTGGCTGTCCAGCGGCTTGCCGTCGAGCTGGTTCCAGATCGAGAAGCGCCGCCAGTCCGGCGGCAGATAGGCCAGGCCCTGGGTCAGCAGCGCCACCCACAATCCGCCCTCGTGATCCTGCAGCAGATCGAGCACGCCGCTGTGCGCGGTCAGGAAGCCGCTGCCGCGGTCGCCTTCCAGCCGGCGCAGCGCCGCCGCATCCCCTCGCAACAGGCCATCGGAGGTGCCAGCCCAGTAGCCCCCCTGGCGATCGGCCAGGACCAGGGCCGAGCGCAGCTGGGCGCTGTCGGGCCAGCGCGGGCGACTGACCCGGTCCTGGCCATCGATGCGGTACAGGCCATCGTTCTGGCTGCCTACCCAGATCGAACCCTCCGCATCACGGCTCAACCGGAGCACGCTCAGCGTACCCAGTTCCCGCGCGCCTACCGGCTCGAACCCGCTGCCATTCCAACGTGCCACACCGGCTTCGGTGCCCACCCACAGGCGGCCCTGTGCATCGACCAGGCTGGTGAAGATGCTGTTGCTGGGCAGGCCACCCGGATGCGCTGGATCATGGGTGAAAAGGCGCACGCTGCCATCTTCGCCAAGCCGGCAGACGCCATGGTTGTTGGTACCGATCCACAAGGCGTCGTCGACATAGGCCAGTGCCCAGAACTGCCCCTGGCAGGTGGAATTGACCGTGTCGAAGGTCCGGAAGCGTTCGCGATCGGCATCCAGGCGGGCAACGCCCTTGCCGTTGATGCCCAGCCAGACCCGGTCCAGCGGGTCGATCAGCAGGGTCTCGATCTCGTTTCCAGGCAGCGAGCCCGGCTGTTCCGGATCGTGCTCCCAGACCCGCAGGCTGTTGCCGTCATAACGGGCGAGCCCACCGTCAGTGGCCGCCCAGATGTGGCCCTGGCGGTCCTCGGCCAGCGCCACCACCATGCGCGACGGCAAGCCTTCGGCGGCACCGAATCGGCGCAGGCGCGGTGTTTCTGCCATGTCCAGGGTTGCAGCCGCCGTGGCCATCGCCACCAGCAGCAGACCCATACCTGCGATGCCACGGCACCACTGGCGCCAGCCGCTCGTCATCCTGAACCCCCTGTCCTGGGCCGATTGTCACACAGGGCCGGGTTCATGGCTGCAACAGCGTGTTTCCAGCGGTGGCGCCACCACGAACTGTTGCAGCCATGCACGCAACGTTGGCAGGGGGCTGTGCGTATGATCACAGCGTCCCCTTCCGGAGCCCGCCATCGATGCGTCCCTGCCTGGCCCTGCTGCCGATGCTGCTCGCCACCGCCCCTGCCTGGGCGGCCGCTGACACCTATCGCCTCGATCCGGTGCATACGCGGGTGCTGTTCTCCATCGACCACGCGGGTTACTCGCAGGCCATGGGCACGGTGTCCGGCAGCGAAGGCCGCGTGCTGTTCGATCCCGACAACTGGCGCGACGCCACCCTGGAAGTGGACATCCCCGTGTCGCGACTGGACCTGGGCGACGCCAAGTGGAACCAGGCCACGCTGGCCCGCAGCCTGCTCGACGGCGAGCGATTCCCCAGCGCACGCTTCGTCTCCAGCCGGGTCGAACCGATCGACGCCAAGCGTGCGCATGTGATCGGCACGCTGACCCTGCGCGGGGTCAGCCAGGAAGTCACCCTGGACGTGACCCTCAACGCGCTCAAGCGCTACCCGCTCCCTCCATTCCGACGCACCGCCGGGTTTTCCGCCAGTACTACGCTGAGCCGGCGCGCGTTCGGCATCACCGCCTGGCCGGGCGTCATCGGTGATGCGGTACAGGTGCGGATCGAGGCTGAAGCCACCCTCGACCGCAGCGACGCCCCGGGAACTCCCGCTCCCGTTCCACACTCCGACAACACGACGGCCCCCAAGGACCCTTCATGACCGCCAAGAACACCCCTGCCGCCTGGGGGAGTGTCAGCCAGATCCTGCACTGGTTGATCGCACTGCTGATCCTCGCCTTGGGCGTGGTTGGCCTGACCATGGGCGAACTGCCCAAGACGCCCAGGTACTTCTGGGTCTACACCGCGCACAAGTCGATCGGCATCACCGTGCTGGCGCTGGTGCTGTTCCGTCTCGGCTGGCGCCTGTATGCCGGGGCACCGAAGCCGGTGCCGGGCGTGCCCAGTTGGCAGGAACGCATCGCCAGTGCCACCCACGTGCTGTTGTATGTGCTGATGTTCGCCATCCCGCTGTCGGGCTGGCTGTACGACTCGGCCAGTGGCCTGCGCCCGTTCCGCTGGTTCGGCCTGGTCGACGTGCCCAAGCTGAGCGGCCCCGACCCGCAGGTCGTCGCGGTGTCCCATGCCCTCCACGAATACGGCTTCTGGCTGTTGATCGCGGTGGTGCTGGCCCATGCCGGCGCTGCCTTCTACCACCACCTGTTCCAGCGCGATGCAACACTGTCCCGCATGTTGCCGCGCGGCTGGCTCGCCTCCCCTCAGAAGGACTGACCGATGAACCTGAAACTGACCACTCCGGCCGCCGTGGCCGCCGCCCTGGCCGGCATGCTGGCTACCGCCCCGGTGCTTGCTGCGGACTATGCGCAGGCCCCGGGCGCCGGCTCGATCCTGGTGTTCGCCACCAAGTACGACGGCGAAGTGTTCACCGGCAGCTTCCCGGGCTTTGCCACCAAGCTCAGCTTCGACCCGGCCAACCCGGCCGCCGGTTCGCTGGACGTGGTGATTCCGCTGGCTGGCGCCAAGAGCGGCAACAGCGATCGTGACTCGACCCTGCAGGGCGCCGACTTCTTCAATGTCAGCAAGTTCGCCACCGCGCGTTACACCGCCAAGGGCTTCCGCGCGGTGGGCAACGACCAGTTCGCCGCCGATGGCACCCTGGAACTGCGCGGCGTCAGCAAGCCGGTCACCCTCACTTTCACCTGGAAGCCGGGCACCCAGCCGGTGCTGACCGGCAAGGCCACGGTCAAGCGCCTGGACTTCGGCGTCGGCGGCGGTGACTGGGCGGACACCAAGACCATCCCGGACGACACCGCAATCAGCACGATCGTGAAGTTCGACGCGAAATAAAGCGGGTCTGGTAGTGCCGGCCGCTGGCCGGCATCACCGGGCATGGCGGGGTTGCCCGCCAGCGGCCGGCACTACCGCGAGATTCAACGCCCTGCGGCCAGCCAGGCCTGCACCGTGGCCGCATCGAACGGCCAGTCCAGCTCGCGCTCGCCCTGCTCGTCGCGCAGCACCGGCACCCGCGCGCCATAGCGCGCTTCCAGCGCCGGCTGGTCATCGAGGAACACCGACTCGAACTCCGGCGCCCGCGCTTTGGCCAGTTCGGCCAGCGCCAGGTCGCACAGGTGGCAATCGTCACGCTGGATCAGGGTCAACACCGGTCAGGCTCCCGTGGCGGAAATGCTGCGCCGCAGCCATCGGATGGCCCGGCAAGCCGCTAGAATAGCCGCTTGTCCGGTACCCGCAGTTTGGCATCCATGGCTGTCAGCACGTTCGACGTTTTCAAGATCGGCATTGGCCCGAGTTCCTCGCACACCGTCGGGCCGATGAAGGCCGCCGAGCGATTCATCCATCGCTGGCTGCTCGATCCGGGCCGCCTGCACGAGGTCGCGCGCATCCGCGCCGATGTCTATGGCTCGCTGGCGTTGACCGGCCGCGGCCATGGCACCGACAAGGCGATCCTGCTGGGCCTGGAAGGCCAGCGGCCGAACCTGATCGACCCGGACATCATCCCGGCCACCCTCGAGCGCATCCGCAGCAGCAAGCGCATCCAGCTGATGGGCCAGCACGAGATCGCCTTCGACGAGAAGCGCGACCTCGGCATGAACAAGCGCCAGAAGCTGCCGTACCACACCAACGGCATGCGCTTCACCGCGTACAACGCCGACGACGAAGTGATCGCCACCCGCGATTACTACTCGGTCGGTGGCGGCTTCGTGGTCAACCAGGACGACGCGGCCGATGACCGCATCGTGCCCGACGAGACCCCGCTGCCCTACCCGTTCAAGAGCGGCGACGAGCTGCTGGCGCAGACCGCACGCAGCGGCCTGAGCATCGCCCAGCTGATGTTCGAGAACGAGAAGTGCTGGCGCAGCGAAGACGAGATCCGCGCCAACCTGCGCGAGATCTGGAGCGCGATGCAGTCCTGCGTCGCGCGTGGCATCCGCGAGGAAGGCGTGCTGCCGGGTGGCCTGAAGGTCGGTCGTCGCGCACCGGCGCTGTACCGCGAGCTGTCGTCGAAGCCGGAAGCGGCGATGCGCGATCCGCTGACCACGCTGGACTGGGTCAACCTGTACGCGCTGGCAGTGAACGAAGAAAACGCCGCCGGTGGCCGCGTGGTGACCGCACCGACCAACGGCGCCGCCGGTGTGCTGCCGGCGGTGCTGCATTACTTCGACCGCTTCTGCCCCGGCGCCAACGAACAGCGCGTGTTCGACTTCCTGCTGACCTCGGCGGCGATCGGCATCCTGTACAAGGAAAACGCTTCGATTTCCGGCGCCGAAGTCGGCTGCCAGGGCGAAGTGGGCGTGGCCTGCTCGATGGCGGCCGGTGGCCTGGTTGCGGCACTGGGCGGCAACCCGAGCCAGATCGAGAATGCTGCGGAAATCGGCATGGAACACAACCTCGGCCTGACCTGCGACCCGATCGGCGGCCTGGTGCAGATCCCCTGCATCGAACGCAACGCGATGGGCGCGGTGAAGGCGATCAATGCTTCGCGCATGGCCATGCGTGGCGACGGCAAGCACAAGGTGTCGCTGGACAAGGTCATCAAGACCATGCGCGATACCGGCCGCGACATGCAGGACAAGTACAAGGAAACCAGCCGCGGTGGCCTGGCGGTGAACGTCATCGAGTGCTGAGCTGTAGGACGACACCATCACCACGTTCCGGTTAGGCTCGGGGTTCCCCTGCCCCGGATTGCCCCATGCGCGTGATCGCCGCTGCCCTGCTTGCCTGCCTGCCACTGTCCGCCCTTGCCACGCCGACCTATGGCCCGCGGCTGGAAGGCTTCGATTACGGCTATCCGGTGAAGACCTTCGCGCTGGAGTCGCAGCGGCAGCCGTTGGAGATGGCCTACCTGGACGTCCTGCCCAAACGCCGCGCCATCGGCGTGGTGGTACTGCTGCACGGCAAGAATTTCTGCGCCGCCACCTGGCAGCAGACCATCGCGCCGCTGTTGAACGCAGGCTACCGGGTAATCGCTCCGGACCAGGTGGGTTTCTGCAAGTCCAGCAAGCCCGAACGCTATCAGTACACGTTTGCGCAGCTGGCAGCCAACACCCATGCCCTGTTGCAGCAGCTGCAGTTGGGGGATACGCCGGTGCACCTGGTCGGTCACTCGATGGGCGGCATGCTTGCGGTGCGCTACGCGCTGATGTTCCCGCAGGACCTGCGCAGCCTGTCGCTGGTCAATCCCATCGGCCTGGAGGACTGGAAAGCGCTGGGCGTTCCCTGGCGCAGCGTCGACGCGTGGTATGCCGGAGAACTCAAAACCAGCTATGACAGCATCCGCCGCTACCAGCTGGACGTGTACTACGACGGCACGTGGAAACCCGCCTACGAACCGTGGGCGCGGATGCAGTCGGGCATGTACGAAGGCCCGGGCAAGCAGGCCGTTGCATGGAGCCAGGCGCTGGCCTCGGACATGGTGTTCAACCAACCGGTGGTGTACGAACTGAAGAACCTGCAGGTGCCGACCACGCTGTTCATCGGCCAGAAGGACCGCACTGCGATCGGCCGTGACCTGGCACCGCCTGCGGTGAAGGCGGCGCTGGGCAACTATCCGGTACTCGGCAAGGCAGCGGCCGCAGCGATTCCCGGCGCGACGCTGGTCGAGTTCGCCGGACTGGGCCATTCGCCGCAGGTACAGGACCCGAAGCAGTTCAACGCCGCGTTGTTGAAGGCCTTGAAGTCCCGCTGACCGACGGCTGCTTCTGTAGCGTCGAGCATGCGCTCGGCCTTACAGGAATCATGTGATCAACCCACGATCCGCAGCACGTCATCCAGCAACGCGGCTGCGGTAACTTCCGCGCCCGCGCCCGGCCCCTGGATCAACAACGGCTGGCGGCGGTAGCGATCGCTGTGGATGGCCACGCGGTTGTCGGTGCCCGCGCCCTGCGCCAAGGGATGATCGGCCGGCAGCTCGCGCAGGCCCACCTGCGCACCTTCGCCGTCAACACGGCCAACGAAACGCAGTACGCGACCGTTGTCACGTGCCTGCTGCCAACGCGCCTGCAACGGCGCATCCAGCTGCTCCAACGCAGCCACGGCATCTTCCAGCGGCAACGCCGCCAGCGCATCAGGCACCAGCGAATCCACCTGCACCTGCGAAGCATCCAGCGCCAGCCCGCTGCTGCGCGCCAGGATCAGCAGCTTGCGGCGCACGTCCTCGCCGGACAGGTCCAGGCGTGGATCGGGTTCGGTGTAACCGGCCGCCAGTGCCTCGCGCACCGCCGCCGAGAACGGCGACTGGCCGTCATAGCGATGGAACAGCCACGCCAGCGAACCGGACAGCACGCCTTCGATGGCGTGGATGTGATCGCCACCGGCCACCAGCGCGCGCAGGCTGCTCAGCAATGGCAGGCCAGCACCCACGGTCGCGCTGTCGCCATAACGCGCGCCACTGTCGGCACAGCTTTCGGCAATGG
This sequence comes from Stenotrophomonas sp. 85239_Sma, assembly GCF_056481725.1. Taxonomy (NCBI): domain Bacteria; kingdom Pseudomonadati; phylum Pseudomonadota; class Gammaproteobacteria; order Lysobacterales; family Lysobacteraceae; genus Stenotrophomonas; species Stenotrophomonas sp. 85239_Sma. The sequence goes on from NZ_CM151163.1 coordinate 3,412,352, forward strand.
CCTGCGCACGGGCCAGCTGCGCGCCACGGCCCAGCTTGTTGGCGGTCACCACGTGCACGCCGCGTGCCAACCATTGCACGTGGCGGGCGGCCACGTCTTCACTGGCCGTCGCATCCACTACCACATCACCCCGTTCCAGCCCTTCGGCGCTCGCCCATGGCGGCGAACTCTGGCCATCGCGTGGTGCGCGACGTGCCAGTTCCAATGGCAGCACCAGGTCGCGATCAATCTCCAGCGCGGTACGTGAATTGGCCAGCCACTGCACGCTGGGCAGTTCCAGCCCGCGTGCCTGCAGCAACTGGTAGCGCTGCACGAAGGCCGAGCCGACCGTGCCGGTACCCAGCAGCGCCAGGCGTCCTGCGCCCAGCACGGGAATTTCAGCGGCGAGCGCGCTCATGCATCCACCACCTGTTTGCGGCGCGCAGCCGCATCGATCACGGCTTCGGCGCGCTGCAGCGCAGCGCCGAGGTCCGCCAGCAGGTCACGCTCGGCCTCGATGCCGACCGACAGGCGCAGCAGCCCTTCGCTGATGCCAGCCGCTGCGCGTGCTTCGGCGGTCATCGCTGCATGGGTCATGGTGGCCGGATGCGCGATCAGGCTTTCGACACCGCCCAGCGATTCGGCCAGGGTGAAACAGCGCAGCCCGTCGACAAACGCACGCACCGCCGCGTGCGGATCATCACCGGCACAGTGCGCCAGTTCGAACGACAGCATCGCGCCGAAGCCATTCTGCTGGCGCGCGGCGATGGCGTGGCCCGGGTGATCGGCCAGGCCCGGGTAGTACACCGCGCCGACCGCCGGATGCTGGTCCAGCAGGGCAACGATGGACGCAGTGTTTTCCTGGTGCACGCGCAGGCGCGCGTCCAGCGTGCGCAGGCCGCGCAGGGTCAGGAAGGCATCGAACGGCGAGCCGGTCAGGCCCAGCGCATTGCCCCACCACACCAGCTGCTCGTGCAGCGCCGGATCGCGCGCAACCACTGCGCCGCCGACCACGTCACTGTGTCCGTTGATGTACTTGGTGGTGGAGTGCAGCACCAGGTCCGCGCCAAACGACAGCGGCTGCTGCAGGGCCGGCGACAGGAAGGTGTTGTCAACAACCACGAGTGCGCCAGCCTTGTGCGCGGCATCGATGACGAAACGCAGGTCGGTGATGCGCAGCAGCGGATTGGACGGGGTTTCCACCAGCACCAGTTTCGGCTGCGTGGCCAGCGCCTGCGCCAGCGCACGCGGATCGGTCAGGTCGGCGGTGACCAGCTCGAAGTGGCCCTTCTTTGCCAGCGCATTGAACAGGCGCCAGCTGCCACCGTAGGCATCGTGCGGCACCACCAGGGTGTCGCCCGGCTGAAGCAGCGCGTTCAGCACCAGGTTGATCGCGCCCATGCCGGTCGCAGTGATGACGCCGCCGGCGCCGCCTTCCAGTTCGGCCAGCGCCTCGCCGAGCAGGTCGCGGGTCGGGTTGCCACTGCGCGTGTAGTCATACTGGCGCTTGTTGCCGAAGCCTTCAAAGCTGAAGTTCGACGACAGCACGATCGGCGGCGTGACCGCGCCATGCGCGGTGTCCCGATCGATGCCGGCACGGACGGCGGCAGTGGTACGACTACAGGACGGCTCGTTGGCGTGCAGGCTCATGCGGACTCTCCAGAAGTGCGGAAGGCGGTGGCGAGGATCGCGTCGATGCGATCGGTTTCTTTGAGAAAGGCGTCGTGGCCGTAGGGCGAGCGCAGCACGCGCAGGCTGCCGCGCGGACCCAGCCCTTCGACCAGGCCGACCAGGTCGGCCAGCGGCACCAGGCGGTCGCCCTCCACCGCCACCACCACGGTCGGCGGCAGGATCGCGGTGGGATCAACGCGATGCAGGTCGATCGATTCGGACAGGCGCAGGTAGGCGGTCACCGGCGTGCGCGCGACGTACTGCGCACCGGCGGCGTCGAGATAGTCTTCGGCGGCCACGCGCACGCGGCCGTTGATGACCTCCGGCGCGGCATCGAAGCGCTCGCCGAATTCTTCCGGCGTGCGGTAGCTGAGCATCGCGAACTGCCGCGCCAGGGCGAGGCCATGGTCTTCGCCGCACTGCAGCTGGCCGAGCGCGACCGCGCGGCGCTGCAGTGCGCGCCAGGCGGCGGCATACGGATGCGGTCGGTGCGCGCCGCTGGCGAGCACCAGCTGGCGCACGCGGGCACGATGACGGATCGCGAACTGCTGGCCGACCAGCGCGCCGTAGGAGTAGCCCACGAACGCCTTCAGCGCGCGGATGCCGAGGTGGTCCAGCAGCAGCGCCAATGCATCGGCCTGGTCGGCGGTATCGATCGGCACATCCAGTGCACCGTCGGCACCGATGAAATCGAAGGCCAGCACGCGCAGTTGCTGCGGATCCAGCGCGCGCCCGCTGCCCACCAGGTCTTCGGCCCAGCCCTTCTCGCTGAACTGTGCGTTGGACGCCACGTGGCGGTGGGCGGAAATGCCACCGGCCAGCACCACCACCGGTGCATTGGCCGGGCCGACCCACTCATAGCGCAGGCGCACCGGGCTGGGGCCTGCGTGGCGCATCGACAGCACCGCGGCGAACTCACCGCGCTCGGCATGCACGCGGTCTTCGACCGGCACGCTGACGGGGACAAAGGGTTCGGGGCGAATGGCGGTACTGGCGGCGAAGCTCATGGCGGGATCCGGTTGGGGAATCGGCCATCGAGCCTTCGCGGGGCCCGCGTTCGAGATGCACGTGTGGTGCATGGTTCGAACCATCTTTCGGTGGACGCCACGGTCCCCGCAGGATTTGGCACCTACGCAGACGCTTGCGCGCCTGCGGGCTGCCCCGGCTTCAAAGGGCCTGTCCCTCTGCCGGTCTCGATGGTGGAGCCACGATGCCAGCCCTTTTCCGCACTGTCAATCCCTTCATACGGATAAAGCGATGAATATTTTCAGGAACACTATGCGAAGGCCGTCGCGGTCGTCCCGTTCAGGATCAGCTACAGTCCCGGCGGTCCTCTCGCTGGAAACGCCGATGCCGCGCCTGCCCCTGTCCTGCCTGCTGTTGACTCTGCTGGCGAGCGCGACCGCACACGCCGGCGACTGGCGCCAGGGGTGGGGACTGGTTCCCTCGCCTGTCCCGGCCACCCGCGCAGCCAGCGCTGAGGTCACCGCCCCCATGGCCCGGTTGCGCCTGCAGCCGGTCGGCGGGCAGTGGCAGGCCCGCATCGACAACGGGCTGGCGGGGCCGCTGCAGATCCAGCTGCGCGCCGCCCCCGGGCACCCGGTTGAAGGCCTCCCGGTCGAGTCGCTGATCCAGGGCGACAGCAGCCTGGTGGTCGGCCACCTGCCCGCCCCGATCGATGGCCGCATGCTCGATCTGCGCCTGCAGTCGGTGCCGGGCCACCCGGCCGCACAGGCCGAAGATGTCGCCTACCGCCTGCCGTTCGACGCGGCCCGCCTGCGCGTGGACCAGGCGCCGCAGGGACGCTTCAGCCATGACGACGAGGAGAACCGCGACGCGGTCGACTTCGCGCTGCCGGAGGGCACCCTGGTGCTGGCCGCGCGCGAGGGCACGGTGATGCAGATCCAGGATGGCTTCCGTGGCAACGGCCAGGACCGCGAACGTGATGGTGCCCGCGCCAACTTCATCCGCGTGCTGCACAGCGACGGCAGCATGGCCCTGTACGGCCACCTGCAGGCCGGCGGCATGCGTGTGCGTCGCGGCCAGGCGATAGGGGCCGGGCAGCCGATCGGTCTGTCCGGCAACAGCGGCTACAGCAGCGCGCCGCACCTGCACTTCGTGGTGCAGGTCAACCGGGGCATGAACCTGCGCTCGGTGCCGGTGCGCATCTTCGCCGAACAGGGCCAACTGCAGTTCGCCCGCCAAGGCGGGGCTGAAGGCGGTACCGGGCGCTGACCGGCCCCGGCCGGTATAATCGGGCGCTTATCTCTTTGAAAAGCGCCCCGGGCGGGCGCCACTGCCATGTCCGAAGTCGCCAACGAAGCGTCGCGCCGCCGCACCTTCGCCATCATTTCCCACCCTGACGCAGGCAAGACCACGCTGACCGAAAAGCTGCTGCTGTTCGGAGGCGCGATCCAGATGGCCGGTTCGGTCAAGGGCCGCAAGGCCGCCCGCCACGCCACGTCCGACTGGATGGCCCTGGAAAAGGAGCGCGGCATCTCCGTCACCTCCTCGGTGATGCAGTTCCCGTACGAAGGCAAGATCGTCAACCTGCTCGACACCCCCGGCCACGCCGACTTCGGCGAAGACACCTACCGCGTGCTGACCGCGGTGGACTCGGCGCTGATGGTGATCGACGTGGCCAAGGGCGTGGAAGAACGCACCATCAAGCTGATGGAAGTGTGCCGCCTGCGCGACACCCCGATCATGACTTTCATCAACAAGCTCGACCGCGAGGGCAAGGACCCGATCGAGCTGCTGGATGAAGTGGAAACCGTGCTCGGCATCCAGTGCGCCCCGGTGACCTGGCCGATCGGCATGGGCCAGCGCCTGAAGGGCGTGGTCCACCTGCTAACCGGCGAAGTGCACCTGTACGAACCGGGCCGCAACTTCACCCGCCAGGACTCGACCATCTTCCCGTCCATCGATGCCCCCGGCCTGGCCGAGAAGATCGGTGCGCAGATGCTGGCCGACCTGCGTGACGAGCTGGAACTGGTGCAGGGCGCCAGCCACCCGTTCGACCTGCAGGCCTATCGCGAGGGCAAGCAGACCCCGGTGTTCTTCGGCTCGGGCGTCAACAACTTCGGCGTGCAGCCGCTGCTGGACTTCTTCGTCGAACACGCACCGGCACCGCAGGCGCGCTCCACCACCGGCCGCGAAATCGCCCCGGAAGAAAACAAGCTGACCGGTTTCGTGTTCAAGATCCAGGCCAACATGGACCCGCAGCACCGCGACCGCGTGGCGTTCATGCGGGTCTGCTCGGGCCGCTTCAGCGCTGGCATGAAGACCTTCCACGTACGTACCGGCAAGGAAATGAAGCTGGCCAATGCGCTGACCTTCATGGCCAGCGACCGCGAGATCGCTGCCGAGGCGTGGCCGGGCGATGTGATCGGTATCCACAATCACGGCACCATCTCCATCGGCGACACCTTCACCGAAGGTGAAGCGGTGACCTTCACCGGCATTCCCAACTTCGCCCCGGAACTGTTCCGCCGTGCACGCCTGCGCGATCCGCTCAAGCTCAAGCAGCTGCAGAAGGGCCTGGCCCAGCTGTCCGAGGAAGGCGCGACCCAGTTCTTCCGCCCGCTCACCAGCAACGACCTGATCCTGGGTGCGGTCGGCGTGCTGCAGTTCGACGTGGCCGCCTACCGCCTGAAGGACGAGTACGGTGTGGAAGCCACCTTCGAGCCGGTCAGCGTGACCACCGCGCGCTGGGTCCACTGCGGCAACGAGAAGAAGCTGGAAGAGTTCCGCGAGAAGAACGCGCTGAACCTGGCGCTGGATGCGGCCGGCCATCTGGTCTACCTGGCACCGACCCGGGTCAACCTGCAGCTGGCCCAGGAACGCTCGCCCGATGTGCGCTTCTCGGCCACCCGCGAAGCGGCGCATACCGTTTCGGTGGGCTGATGCCACGGGGGTCGGCGCCGTCTCCGCCAGGAAAGGGTTCCGACCCCAGCCGCCGCGGGCGGTTCATCCACGCAACGCAGGGATTCACCGACCATACGGTGACGGGCGTGCACATGTCGCCCATCGCGGCGATGATAGGGGGGTGCGGGTCCCCCTCCCCGCGAACGATGCCTACGTCATGTCCACGACTTCCGTTGCTTCGATCCGCGAAGAAATCGCCAGCGCCCTGACCCACGGCCTCGGTGCCGTGTTCGCGCTGGGTGCCGGCGCGGTGCTGATCACCCTGGCCGCCATCTACAGCGATGGCTGGCAGCTGGCCGGCGCCATCGTGTTCGGCATCGCGCTGCTGCTGCTGTACACCGCCTCCACCCTCTACCACGCCATCCAGCACCCGGTCGCCAAGGGGCGGCTCAAGGTGTTCGACCACTGCGCGATCTACGTGCTGATCGCCGGCACTTACACCCCATTCACCCTGATCGGCCTGCGTGGCCCGTGGGGTTGGGGCCTGTTCGCCGCGATCTGGACCCTGGCCCTGGCCGGCGTGGTGTTCAAGCTGTTCTACACCGGCCGTTTCAAGCGCCTGTCCACCGCCATCTACGTGGCCATGGGCTGGCTGGTGATCGTGGCGGTCAAGCCGATGCTGGCCTCGATCGACGGCTGGACGCTGGGTTGGCTGCTGGCCGGCGGCCTGTCGTACACGCTGGGTACTTATTTCTACCACCGCGAATCGATCCCCTATTCGCATGCCATCTGGCACCTGTTCGTGATCGGTGGCAGCGTCTGCCACTTCGTCGCGGTCACCATGCAGGTGCTGTAGCAGCTGCCCGCGCGCGGCGTGTGCACGCCACGCACATGGACGCTTCGCGCCCCGTCGACGATGAGGGGGCAACCATGGCAGCGTGAATGCTGCCGCCTCCCCTGCTGCAAGGCGCACGCCTCGCTGGCGCCTCCGCCGCCCTGGCCCGCGAGGCCAGCGCTGGCTGGCCCTGCTCACCTTCCTGCTGGCCGCGCTGCTGGTACTGATCGCGCTGTGGGACTGGAACTGGTTCAAGGGCCCGGTCGAGCGCGCAGTGCAGGCCCGTACCGGCCGTGCGCTGCACATCGGTCGCCTGGATGTCGACCTCGGCCGTACCAGTACGATCCGGGCCGATGCGATCACCTTCGCCAATGCAGGCTGGGCGGAACAACCGAACATGGCCAGTGCCGACCGCGTCGAGATCGACGTGCGGGTCTGGCCCCTGCTGCGCGGCAGCCTGCAGCTGCCCGAAGTGCGCCTGACCCGGCCGGACGTGCTGCTGCAAACCGCCCCTCGCAAGGGCGAACCAGGTAATTGGGATTTCCTCGGTGACAGCGCTGGCGGCACCAGCCCCCAGCTCAAACGGCTGCGCATCGATGACGGTCGCCTGCAGTTCCTCGATGCGCTCGGCCGCACCGATATCCGCGTGGACGTGCACAGTGGCAAGCCAAAGCAGGCAGACGCCGCGCCACCACTGCTGGTTCAGGGCAAGGGACACTGGCAGGGCAACCCATTCACCTTGCGCGGTGGCACCGAATCACCACTGGAGCTGACCGACAGCAACCACCCGTTCCGCATCCACCTCGACGGCCGCGTCGGCGCCACCCACGCCGTCGCCAGCGGCACACTGACCAATCCCTTCCAGCTGCGTGTGTTCGACCTGCAGTTCGCACTTAGCGGCCAGGACCTGGCCGACCTCTACCCATTGCTCGGCATCGCCATTCCGCCGTCCCCTCCCTACGCGTTGAACGGCCGCCTCAAGCGTGACCACAACGTCTGGCGCTACGACGCCTTCACCGGCAAGGTCGGCGACAGCGACCTTGGTGGCAACCTGCAGTTCGAAGTGGGCGGAGCACGTCCGCGGCTGACCGCTACGCTGGAATCCAAGCGCCTTGATTTCGACGATCTGGCCGGTTTTGTCGGCGCCCCACCAAAGACTGGTGGCGGTGAAACGGCGAACGCGGAACAGAAGGCAGAGGCTGCGCGCATCACCGCAAGCGCGCGGGTATTGCCCGATACCCCCTACAACCTCGGCAAGCTGCGTGCGATGGATGCCGACGTGCGCTGGAAGGCCCACCGCATCAACGCGCCCTCGTTGCCGCTTGACGACATGGATGCACACCTGCTGCTGGATGACGGCGTGCTGCGGCTGGACCCGCTGAACTTCGGCGTCGCCGGCGGCGATATCCGCAGCACGATCCGCATGGACGCGCGCCACCCGCAGATCAGCACCGCACTGAAGGCCAGCGTGCGCGGCGTGCAGCTGGGCCAGCTGTTCCCGGACGCGAAACTGGCCGAGCAGGCCAAGGGCGGCATCGGCGGCGAAGTGGACCTGAGTGGCCGTGGCAATTCGATCGCCGCGATGCTCGGCAGCAGCAGCGGCAAGGTCGGCCTGGCGATGGGCCGCGGCCATGTCGGCAACCTGGTGATGGAGCTGGCCGGCCTGGACATCACCGAGTCGCTGAAATTCCTGGTGACCGGCGACAAGCAGATCCCCCTGCGCTGCGCCTTCGCCGACTTCGGCGTGCGCGACGGCCTGATGACCAGCCAGGCGCTGGCGGTGGATACCACCGACACGATCCTCATCGGCGAAGGCACGGTCAGCCTGCGCGACGAGACCCTGGACCTGCTGCTGAAGCCGCGCCCGAAGGACAAGAGCATCCTGGTGCTGCGCTCGCCGCTGCACATCGCCGGCACCTTCAAGGACCCGTCATTCCGCCCGGACTTCAAAGCATTGGGCATCCGCGGCGCGGTGGCCCTGGCACTGGGCAGCATCGCCCCGCCGGCGGCATTGCTGGCGACCATCGAGCTGGGGCCGGGCAAGGATGCCGACTGCGGTGGGCAGTATGCGAAGTAGAAGCGGGGGTTCGCGGCGCCTCGTTGTTCCGCGCGTAGAGCCGGAGCAAGGCCACAGGCAGGACACGCCGTAAATACGTCCCTGTAGGCTCGGTCGGCGCATCCATGCGCCTCACGGTCCTGCCTGCCGCTACCAAAGGCAGTCAACCGACGCTGCAACCCACCGCACTCGTGGGACGTGTCCAGAGGCTGAGGGCATGGGCGTGCAGGACCGTTGGCGCCATGGGCCCGAGGCATGCCTCGGGCGGGTTGGGTACGACGCCCAACCCCGGTCTTGCCGCGTGCGCAGGACAGCGCACACGAGCAAGGCGCCATCGAGCCTACAGGGATGTACTTGCGGCGTGTCCTGCACGCCCATGCCCTCAGCCTCCCCCCGCATCAGGAAGGCGCTGCTTTGGCTTTGGCTTTGAGCTTCGAAAAGCGGGCCGGCGGGCCGCAGGCCCGCCAGCAACACCTCACCCCGCCACGATGTACTGCTGCAGCTGGTCCAGCTCCTTCCGCTGCGCATCGATCACCGACTTCACCAGGTCACCGATGGAGATCACCCCCAGCACCTGAGCACCCTCGACCACCGGCAGGTGGCGGATGCGGTAGTCGGTCACCAGTTGCAGGCAGTGCTCCACCTTCTCGCCCGGCGACACGGTCACCACCTGCGCCGTCATGATCTCCTCCACCGAGGTATCGCGCGACGAACGATCACGCAGCACGATCTTGCGCGCGTAATCACGCTCGGACAGGATCCCGACCAGCCGCGGCCCGTCCATCACCAGCACCGCACCGATGCCCTTCTCCGCCATCAACCGGATCGCATCGATCACCGCCGCGTCCGGCGCGACCGCATGTACTTCAGGAGACTTGCCGTCCAACAGTTGCCGTACCGTCGTCATCTGCCTGCCCTCCGAGGGTGGGTTGCAGGGCCGAGTCTGCCACGGCGGATGCTAGCCACGCGTCAACCAGATACAACGGCCGCTGCTTGGACTCCTCGTACAGCCGTCCCAGGTACTCACCCATCAAGCCCAGCGCGATCAGCTGCACCCCGCCCAGGAACAGGATCACCGCCATCATCGTCGGCCAACCCGCCACCCGGTCGCCATACAACGCCGCCTTCACGATCACCCACAGGCCGAACACGAAAGCGACCGCTGCGGTTGCCAGGCCCAGATAGGTGGCGGCCCGCAGCGGCACGGTCGAGAATCCGGTGATGCCTTCGAGGGCGAAATTCCACAGCCGCCACAGGCTGAATTTACTGGTGCCGGCCACGCGCGCGTGGCGGTGATAGGGCACGGCGATCCGCTTGAAGCCTACCCAGCTGAAAAGCCCCTTCATGAAACGGTGGCGCTCACGCATCCCGCGCAGGGCGCTCAGTGCGCGCGGCGACAACAGGCGGAAGTCCCCGGTATCGGCCGGAATCGGCGTCCGCGACAGGCGGCCCATCACCCGATAGAACATCGCTGCCGTGGCGCGCTTGATCCAGGACTCGCCATCGCGGGCCATGCGCGTGCCGTACACGTTGTCATGGCCCTCGCGCCAGCACGCAACGAACTGCGGCACCAGCTCCGGCGGGTCCTGGCCGTCGGCATCGAGGATCATCGCCGCCCCCTCGTGCACCAGATCCAGGCCTGCGGTCAGCGCCGCCTCCTTGCCGAAGTTGCGCGACAGCTTCAGCGCCGAGACGCGCGCATCGGCCTGGGCCAGCCCCGCGATCACCTCCCATGTGCGGTCATGACTGCCGTCATCCACATAGAGGATGTGGCCGTCGATGTCGGGCATGCCGTCCAGCACCGCGCACAGCCGTGGGTGCAGCAGCGGCAGTGCCAGGGCCTCGTTGTAGGCGGCGATGACGAAAGTAAGGCGTTCGCGGTTCATGCCCGGATTGTACGTTGCCTGCAGGCGCATGGCCCGCCGCCCCGAGGGCATCTGCCCTCAATCTTCCGACAGGTATGACGCGCCACCCAGCTGGCGTGCCTGGCGCTGGATCCATGCCGCGCGCCGCTGCACATACGGCCCTGGTTTTGCCGCGCTGTAGCGCCTCGGTGCCGGCAGTACCGCCGCCAGTCGCGCGCTCTCGGCCGGACTCAGCCGGGCCGCGTCCTTGCCCCAGAATTTCTGGGCTGCCGCCTGCGCGCCGTATACACCATCACCGAACTCGGCGATGTTCGCGTACATCTCCAGGATCCGCTCCTTCGGCCACAGCGCCTCGATCAGCACCGTGTACCAGACTTCCAGGCCCTTGCGGACCCAGCTGCGGCCCTGCCACAGGAACAGGTTCTTGGCCACCTGCTGGCTGATCGTGCTGGCACCGCGCAGGCGCCCGCCCCTGGCGTTGTGGTCGCGGGCCTTTTCGATGGCCTGCAGATCGAAGCCGTTGTGATCCGGGAAGCGCTGGTCCTCGGCCGCCACCAGCGAGATCGGCAGGCTCGGCGCCATCTGCTCGATGTCGCGCCATTGGTAATGCAGCCGATAGGACCAGTCGGCCTCGCCCAGCGCCTCGCCATAGCGCCACAGCATCACCGTGGACACCGGCGGATCGATGAACCGCAGCACCAGCACCTGCAGGCAGCTGAAGGCGGCCAGCAGCACCGGCAGCCACAGCAGCCGCTTCCAGCGCCGCCGGCGCGGGGCGGCCACCACCGCCTCTACCTTGTGCTGCTCTCCCACTGCCCCCATTACTGGTGCATCCTTCTTCTGTCTGGTTGTCGGCGCATTATCCGGCAACCGCCCCCGTTTACGCGCGATGTGAGCCGATGACCGCCAACTCCGATTCCCTGATCCGTTTCCTGCTTCCCGACGCCGGCGTCCGCGGCGTGCATGTGCACCTGCAGGCCACCTGGCAGGAAATCCTGTCCCACGCCGCGTACCCGGACGCCGCTGCCGAGCTGCTCGGCGAGGCCTGCGTCGCCTCCGCACTGTTCACCGGCCACACCAAGATCGATGGCCGCCTGTCAGTGCAGCTGCGCAGCAGCACTGCCCTGCGCACCCTGTTCGCCGAGTGCACCGCCGGCGGCACCCTGCGCGGCATCGCCCAGCTCAGCGAAGGCACCGACGCGCCGCGTGACCTGTCCAGCCTCGGTGATGACGCCATCCTCGCCATCACCATTGAAAATCCCGGCCTGGATCCGCGCGAGCCGCAGCGCTACCAGAGCCTGGTGGCGCTGAGCGCACCGGAACTGGACGAGGCCTTCGAGGACTATTTCCGCCAGTCTGAGCAGCTGCCGACCCGCCTGCTGCTGGCCGCCGACCGCAGCGGTGCCGCGGGCCTGCTGCTGCAGAAGCTGCCGGGCGACGAAGGCGACGAGGATGGCTGGGCCCGCGCCAGCGCCCTGTTCGAGACCCTGGGCAAGGCGGAACTGCTGGCCACCCCGGCCGAGCAGCTGCTGCACCGCCTGTTCCACGAAGAGCGGCCGGAACTGCTGGGCGGCAAGCCGCTGTCCTTTGCCTGCTCCTGCTCGCGCGAGCGGGTTGCCGGCATGCTGCAGTCGCTGGGGGAAGAGGAGGCCCGTGCGGCCGCCGAGGACACCGGCGCCGTCGAAGTCCGTTGCGAATTCTGCGGGCGCGAGTATCACTTTCCATTGACGGAGTTCGGCATACTGTTCCACGGCGCCCAGGGGGCTGTACCGGCGCCTGAACGACTTCAGTAAACGGCAGTCTTGTACCTGGGGAGGATCAAGGCTTGTTAAGAATTCATAAACACCCTAGGATCAGGTTCCCGTCCCCGCGGGAACTTCCGTTGTCCGTCCCTGTCTGAACTGGTCCGATGCGTACCTACCTGCGTCTACCGCTGGCCCTGCTGATCGCCCTTGGCGCGATCACGGGCGTGCATGCGCAGAGCAAGGACACGCGCACCGTGCTGCCGGTATGGAACAAGGGCAGCGGCAAGGTCGAGGCGCTGCTGTACCTGGAACCGACTGGCGAACAGGCCGCCGGCGCCCGCTGGCATTTCGGCCGCAATTCGCTGGACGCGGCCTTTGGCCTCTCCTCAGGCGATTCGCTCGGCCTGCTCTGCAACAGCAGCAGCGGGACCAGCATCAGCGGCCTGGCCAGTCATTGCATGCTGGCCAGCCTGGGCGACGAGGACGATCTGAACAGCCGCCGTTTCAGCGGTACCGCCGCACTGAACCGTGGCAACAGCCGCCTGGGCATCACCGCCGGCAGCGGCCGTGAAACCCTTCCCGCCTGGTTGTCCGGCCCGAACAAGACGCCCTCGCTGCGTGCCGAGCAGAACGATCTGACCGTGTTCGCGCAGAAGAACATCGGTCGCGAAGGCTTCGTCTCCATTGCCGGTACCTACGCCAAGGCGCGTCTGGTTCCGCTGGCCGACGCCTCGCCAGCCATCGTCGATCGCTGGGACAGCAAGAGCCTGAGCATCGGCGCCGGTTACGGCAACTTCACCGGCAGCATCATCGGCCGCGTGGTCGACGTCCCGGGCAAGCCCGGCAAGTGGGAAGGCCTGGGCATCGGCCTGACCTGGCGTACTCCGTGGTCCGGCCAGCTCACCGTCGGTGCCGAGAATGTGATCAGCCGCGGCAAGAATCCGTTCTCGCCGCGCAACGAAAGCAATGATGACGGCACCGTGCCGTATGTGCGTTACGAACAGGATCTCTGATCCCGCACGCAGGTTCAGTAGCGATGTTCCCAAGGGCGCCGAAGGGCGCCCTTCGCATGTGTGCGCCTGCCACGCACCGGTAGATGGATAACGCTATTGGATATGAAACCGAACACATCGACATAGTGTGATACATATCAGTCGAAACTTTTTCCATCATCCTGCGTTAACAATCGAGGCAGGAACGCATATCCATACCATCAACCTATTGATTGGCATGGATAAAGCGCATTTTTACCAAAATCACAGACTTGATTAACACAGCTTTAATTCTTGGCGAACGCCCGTTACTATCGGGTCAGCCTCGCGATTTGGGAGCGCTTTTTCGCTCCCCCGCCGGGCATTAACCCCAGCCAAGATTTCTTGGAGAGAGAGAGCCAATGAAACTCAAGTCAAGCCAACTGCGTGACGCAGTTGTGATCGCGCTTGTCGCCGGTGCCACCACCGCGACGGCCCACGCCCAGGAAGCCACCAACCTCGACCGTATCGAGGTCACCGGTTCGCGCATCCGTCAGGTCGATACCGAAACCGCACAGCCCGTCCTGAGCATCAGCCGCGCTTCGATCGAGAAGAGCGGCTTCAAGACCGTGGCCGACGTCCTGCAGAACATCTCTGCCGCCGGCAGCCCGGCCATCAGCCGTTCCGAGCCGCTGTCCTCCGGCGAAGCCGTCGGTGGCTTCTACATCGACCTGCGCAACCTCGGTGCCGAGCGCACCCTGGTGCTGGTCGACGGCAAGCGCCTCGGCGCCAGCGTCAGCGGCCTGCAGGACGTGTCGCAGATCCCGTCGGCCATCGTCGAGCGCATCGACGTGCTGAAGGACGGCGCGTCGTCGATCTACGGCTCCGACGCGATCGCCGGCGTGATCAACATCATCACCCGCAAGAACTTCCAGGGCCTGGAAGCCAACGCCTACGTCGGCCAGTACGGCGAAGGCGACGGCCAGAAGACCAGCTACGACTTCGTGGCCGGCTTCACCGGTGACCGTGGCTCGATCACCATCGGCGCCGAATACGCCGAAGAAAAGGAAGTGTGGGCCAAGGACCGCTGGTTCAGCCGTTATCCGCGCACCACCTTCCACCCGGCCCAGAACTGGAGCCCGGTCAGCCAGTGGGGCACCATCATCGATCCGGATACCGATGACTGGCTGGTGCTGAACCGTGGTGGCGACTACCGCGACGTCAATCAGTACCACGACCAGGACTTCGCCGGCATCACCGGTGACACCAGCAACTCCAATACGCAGATGCACCTGCTGACGCCGACCAAGCGTCGCTCGGTGTTCGCCAACGTTCAGTACGACCTGACCGACAACGTCCGTTTCGTCTCCGACCTGCTTTACACCCGTCGTGAGTCGCAGGCCCAGGTCGCAGGCTATCCGCTGCAGACCGCCTCGTATGAGCGCCTGGGTGCGAAGTGGGATGCCGACAGCTACTACAACCCCTTCGGCAAGGACATGGGCTTCATGCGCCGTGGCTGGGAAGTGCCGCGCCTGTCGACCAACAAGCTGACCACCTTCCGCTTCACCGGCGCCCTGCAGGGCAGCTTCCAGTTCAATGACAAGTACTTCGACTGGGAAGCGGGCTACATCTACCAGAACTCTGAGAACCAGCAGAGCCAGACCGGCAACTACAACGTGCTGGCGGTCAATGCCGCCACCGGTCCGTCGTTCTACAACCCGGCCACCGGCCGCGTCGAGTGCGGCACGGCCGCAGGCCTGGTCGACGGCTCCAATCCGATCTATGGCCCGGGCGCCGGCGGCTGCCTGCCGTGGAACCCGGCCATTCCGTATGGCCGTACCGGTGACGGTGGCCTGACCGGCAACCCGGACCTGCAGCAGTTCCTGTTCCCGACCACCAAGAACACCGGTGAAGTCACCACCAAGACCTACTACGCGAACATCGCCGGCAGCCTGTTCACCCTGCCCGCCGGCGACCTGGGCTTCGCGCTGGGTTACGAGTACCGCGAAGACAAGGGTTCGTACAATCCGGACGCCCTGTCGCAGACCGGCTACTCGACAGACCTGGCCGCCGGCCCGACCGGTGGCGGCTACGACGTCAACGAAGTGTACCTGGAGCTGAATGTTCCGATCCTGGCCGACCTGCCGGGTGCCAAGGAACTGAGCTTCAACGCCGCGACGCGCTATTCGAAGTACAGCACCTTCGGCAACACCACCAACAACAAGTTCGGCCTGAAGTGGAAGCCGATCGACCAGCTGCTGGTGCGTGCGACCTACGCCGAAGGCTTCCGTGCGCCGACCATCGACAATCTGTACGGTGGCAGCTCGCAGACCTTCGCGTACTTCACCGATCCGTGCGACACCTCGTTCGGCTCCACCGATCAGCCGGGCGTCGCCGCCCGGTGTGCCGCGGCCATCGGCCCGACCGCCAGCACCTTCCGCCAGCTGCGCCAGGGCTATGTGCCGGCCAGCGGTCCGGATGAGCAGACGCCGGATCCGTTCAATGCCGTCTCCAATCCGGACCTGACCCCGGAGAAGTCGAAGTCCAAGACGGTCGGCCTGGTGTGGAGCCCGACCTTCGCCCAGGGCCTGAACATGAGCCTGGACTGGTGGAACATCAAGATCACCAACACCATCGTCACCGACAGCCCGGATGACCAGCTGAACGACTGCTACGTGCTTGGCATCGCCGAGCGCTGCAACTCGTTCACCCGTGACCCGAACCGTCACAACGTGATCAACCTGACCTACGCACCGCGTAATGCCGGTTACCAGGAAACCGAAGGCTTCGACTTCGACGTGGCCTACCGCTTCGAGACCGACAGCTGGGGTACCTTCAACGCCAACCTGCAGAACAGCTACGTCACCAAGAACGTGCTGAAGACCACCAACGCGCAGCAGGTGCCGGTGTCGATCCTCAACGGCTTCGGCAGCAACTTCCGCCTGCGTTCGAACCTGGTGCTGGGCTGGGAGCGTGGCGACTGGGGCGTGACCTGGGGCACCCGTTACTTCTCCAGCGTCAAGGAGCGCTGCTATTACAGCGACGAGTGCAGCCTGCCGGACTTCGGTTCGCCGGATCCGGTGCGCGACCAGCCGATGAACAAGCGTGGTTCGACCATGTTCCACGACGTCCAGGTCTCCTGGAACGCCCCGTGGAATGCAACCATCGCCGTGGGTGCGCGTAACGTGTTCGATCATTACGGCCCGCAGATGTACTCGGCGCCGAACTCGCAGTACTCCTACTACGGTGGCTACGACATCGGTCGCTTCATGTACATGCAGTACAAGCAGAAGTTCTGATCGGCAGTCTGATCAGCTGATGCAGCAACGGCCCCGCAAGGGGCCGTTGTTCTTTGTGGTGCATGGAAGCACGCTGGGCCGCGCGCGAAAAAAGAAGCCGCGGCATCGCCGCGGCCTTCCTTCAGCATCATTCCCGGGCACTCATCCGTTCGGGATCAGCGTCTCGATCAGATGCTCGACGTACGCTTCGAAATCCTCGCGTGCCTGCTTGGGCTGCTGCAGCTGCAACGACAACTGCAGGAAGCCGACGTAGGCAGCGTAGGCCAGCCGCGCACGATGGCGTGCGTCGGTCGAGCTGAGGCCGGCCTGGCGGAACGAGGCGACCAGATAATCAAGGCGTCGCTGCGAGACGCGGTCGATCACCGGCCGCACCATTGGATGATCCAGTGCCTTGAGCAGCTCGCTGTAGATGATGTGCGGCTGCACTTCATGCGCCACCATCTGGAACAGCTGGCGCAGGCGCACGCGCGGATCCGGTACGTCTTCCAGGCTGCCGAACACCTGTTCCTGTTCGAACAGTTCCCAGCGTTCCAGCGCCGCCTGCAGCAATGCATCGCGCGAAGGGAAATGCCAGTAGAAACTTCCCTTGGTGACACCCAGTCGCCGTGCCAGCGGCTCCACCGCGACGGCGCCGACACCTTGTTCAGCAATCAGATCGAGGGCCGCCTGGGCCCAGTCTTCGGCACTCAGGCGGCTGTTGCGGCCGGCGCGCGGTTCGCCGGCGGAAGCGTCAGGTTGATTCATGGACTGATTTAACCATACGCCGGGGTTCGTTGCAGTACGCGGTTGCGGTCGGAAGCGTCGCAGGACCCTGGGGAGGGTCCATTCAGGCGCCTTTCGCAGTGCACCATACCCTGCAGTATTGACTTCCCCCCGAAGCGATCCATACTAGCAAGTATGGTTACGTCCCCAACTTCCGCTGCGTTCCACGACCTGCGCCTGGACGCCGCCCATGGCGCCCGCCTCGCGGCGACCGCCAGCGACCATGGCCGGCGCGGCCGCGTGCTGTTCGCGCATGGCTTCGGCCAGACCCGTCATGCCTGGAATGCCACCGCCCGCGCGTTGAACGCCGCTGGGCTGCAGACGCTGGCCTACGACGCCCGCGGCCATGGCGATTCCGACTGGAATGCTGCCGACCTGCCCTATCACGGTGAACAGTTCGCCGACGACCTGATCGTGCTGGCCGGCGAACAGCCGCGTCCGCCGGTACTGGTCGCCGCATCGATGGGCGGCCTGTTCGGCCTGCTGGCCGAGTCGCGCTGGCCGGGCCTGTTCTCGGCGATGGTGCTGGTCGACATCACCCCGCGTTGGGACACCGCCGGCGTCGAGCGCATCCTGGCCTTCATGACGGCCCATCCCGACGGCTTCGCTTCGTTGACCCAGGCCGCCGACGTGATTTCGGCGTACATGCCGCATCGTCCGCGCAAATCCGAGCAGTCGCTGCGTGCACTGCTGCGCGAGGACGGCCACGGGCGTTGGCGCTGGCATTGGGATCCGCGCCTAGTGGCCGAGCTGGCCCGCGACAGCGAACAGCACCAGGACGCACTGGCCGAAGCCGCACGCCAGGTGAAATGCCCACTGCTGCTGGTCAGCGGCGGCCGCAGCGACCTGGTCACGCCGCAGACCGTGGCCGAATTCCTGGCATTGGCGCCGCATGCGCGGCATGTACAGCTGCCGCAGGCCACGCACATGGTCGCTGGCGATGACAACGACGCCTTTACCGCTACTGTGTTGGACTATCTGGACGTGTTGCCCGCAGCGGACGCTGCGGCTTCGTCCGCCACAAACGAGCACGTCACCGGAGCACGCTCATGAGCATCGTTCTTCCCTTCCTCGCCCTGCTGCTGGCAGGCGCGTTCGTCGCCTACCACCGCATGCGGCTGGTTACCTGGACGCTGATCAGCGTGGCCCTGCTGGCCGCCTGCTGGTTCATTCCCTACGTCAACCAGACCGCCACGATCGTCGCGGCCGCCGTGCTGGCCGTCATCGCCGTGCCGCTGCTGCTGCCGTTCATCCGCAAGCCGCTGCTGACCGGCCCGATGATGAAGGTGTTCCGCAAGGTGCTGCCGCCGCTGTCGCAGACCGAGCGCATCGCGCTGGAAACCGGCTCGGTCGGTTTCGAGGGCGAACTGTTCACCGGTGATCCGGACTGGAACATCCTGCTCAACTATCCCAAGCCGCAGCTGACCGCCGAAGAACAGGCCTTCCTCGATGGCCCGGTGGAAGAGCTGTGCACCATGGTCAACGACTGGGAAATCACCCACGTCCACGCCGACCTGCCGCCAGAGCTGTGGGCCTTCATCAAGAAGAACAAGTTCTTCGGCATGATCATCCCGAAGGAATATGGCGGCCTGGGCTTCTCCGCGCTGGCCCACCACAAGGTGATCCAGAAGCTGGCCTCGGTGTCCTCGGTGGTCAGCTCCACCGTCGGCGTGCCGAACTCGCTGGGCCCGGGTGAACTGCTGGTGCATTACGGCACCCAGGAACAGAAGGACCAGTACCTGCCGCGCCTGGCCGATGGCCGCGAAGTGCCCTGCTTCGGCCTGACCGGCCCGTTCGCCGGTTCCGACGCCACCTCGATTCCGGACTACGGCATCGTCTGCAAGGGCGAGTGGAACGGCGAGCAGGTGCTGGGCGTCAAGCTGACCTTCGACAAGCGCTACATCACCCTGGCTCCGGTCGCTTCGCTGATCGGCCTGGCCTTCCGCATGTACGACCCGGATCGCCTGATCGGCGATACCCGCGACATCGGCATTACCCTGGGCCTGCTGCCGCGCGACACCGCCGGTGTTGAAATCGGCCGTCGCCACTTCCCGCTGAACTCGACGTTCCAGAACGGTCCGATCCGCGGCAAGGACGTGTTCATTCCGCTGACCCAGCTGATCGGTGGCGCAGCCATGGCCGGCAAGGGCTGGAACATGCTCAACGAGTGCCTGGCCGTGGGCCGCTCGATCACCCTGCCGTCCACTGCCAGTGGCGGTGCGAAGGCCGGTGCGGCCGTCACCGGCGCCTATGCGCGCATCCGCAAGCAGTTCGGCCTGTCGGTCGGCCGCTTCGAGGGCGTCGAGGAAGCGCTGGCCCGCATCGGTGGCAAGGCGTACAAGATCAGCGCACTTTCGCAGGCCACCGCTGCGGCGGTCGACCGTGGTGACGTGCCGTCGGTACCGTCGGCGATCGCCAAGTATCATTGCACCAGCATGAGCCGCGAAGTGATCTCGGACATGATGGACGTGATCGGCGGCAAGGGCATCATCCTGGGGCCGCGCAATTTCGCTGGCCGCAGCTGGCAGGCCGCACCGATCGCGATCACCGTGGAAGGCGCCAACATCATGACCCGCAGCCTGCTGATCTTCGGCCAGGGTGCGATCCTCTGCCACCCGTGGGTGCTGAAGGAAATGAAGGCCGCGCAGGATCCCGATACCCGTGCCGGCCTGCAGGACTTCGACCGCAGCCTGTTCGGCCACATCCGCTTCGGCATTTCCAATGCCGTGCGTTCGTTCTGGTTCGGCCTGACCGGCGCGCGCTTCGGTGCCGCCCCGGGCGACGCCTACACCCGCCGCTACTTCCGCAAGCTGGACCGCTACTCGGCCAACCTGGCGCTGATGGCCGACATCTCGATGATGACCCTCGGCGGCAAGCTGAAGTTCAAGGAATCGCTGTCCGGCCGCCTGGGCGATGTGCTGAGCCACGTCTACATGACCAGCGCCATGCTCAAGCGCTACCACGACGAAGGCGCACCGCAGGCCGACCAGCCGCTGCTGGCCTGGGCCTTCCATGACAGCGTGCACAAGATCGAAGAGTCGCTGTCGGCTGCGCTGCGCAACTTCCCGATCCGTCCGATCGGTTGGCTGATGTGGGCGCTGATCTTCCCGCTGGGCCGTCGTGCCGAGGCCCCGGGCGACCGCCTGAGCCGCCGCGTCGCCGCCCTGCTGATGGCGCCGAATGAAGCCCGCGACCGCCTGGCCAGTGGCGTGTTCCTGACCCCGTGCGAGAACAACCCGGGCGGCCGCATCAACAGCTACCTGAGCAAGGCGATCATGGCCGAGCCGGTGGAGCGCAAGTTCCTGAAGGCGCTGAAGAGCAAGGGCATCGAGGCGCTGGACTTCAAGGCGCAGCTGGACGAAGCCGTGGCCGAGGGCGTGATCACCCAGGACGAGCGCAGCCTGCTGGAAGAGCTGCGTACGCTGACCCTGGACACCATCACCGTGGACGACTTCGACACCCACGAACTGCGCGCGGCCAGCTACTACGACCGCCAGCACAAGGACCCGCATTCGCAGGCGGCCTGATCGCCCGCCACACGCGTTGCCTCGACGGCGGGCCTCGGCCCGCCGTCGCTTTATCCGCCGACCGGAATACCCCTCATGTCCACGCCCCTGCTTTCGCTCTACCGCCGCCTGCAGCGCTGGCCTGCCGGCAACTGGCTGTTCTCGCGCGCGGTGTGCTTCAAGGCGCCCTACTTCGCCAGCATCGCGCCCATCATCACCGCACTGGAGCCAGGCCGCTGCGAAGGCGTGATCCGCCAGCACCGCCGCATCAACAACCACATTGGCACGGTACATGCGATCGCGATGTGCAACCTGGCCGAACTGGTCGGCGGAGTGATGGTGGACGCCAGCCTGCCGGCAGACATGCGTTGGATCCCCAAGGGCATGGAAGTGAAATACCAGGCCAAGGCCTTGGGCACGTTGAAGGCCGTGGCGACGCCAATGTTGTCCATCGTCAGTGCTGCGGACGGCTACGACCTGCCGGTGGGGGTCAGCGTGACCGATGCGGCAGGGACCGAGGTGTTCCATGCGACCATCGCAATGTGGGTATCGCCGCGCCCTCCGCGCACAGGCTGATCAACCATGACAACCACAGAACTACTGGTGCGCCTGGCAGGCATTCACAGTCTGGGGTTTGCCGCCTTCCATCTGGCGTTCTGGCGGCTGTTCGGCTGGAAACGCGAGCTCGCCCAGCTCGGCACAGCCAACCGCGCGATCATGCAGATCCTCAATCTGCGCGTGATCTATGTGTTCCTGGGAATGGGGCTGATCGCGCTGATCTTTGCCCCGGACCTGGTCGACACTCGTCTGGGGGTGGTCCTGCTGGGCTTCATGGCGGTGTTCTGGGTGGGCCGCGCACTTGAACAATTCGTCTTCCTGCGCATCAACGACTGGCGCGTACACCTGCTGACGGGCCTGTTCGTGCTGGGTGCGGCACTGCATGCCGTGCCGATGTGGCTGGGCTTCATGCGCGCCATCAGCCGCTGAGCGGCGACGCCTGCCAGCACGCGCCGACTTCAGAGCGCTCGCAACACCAGCGCCAGGATCGCCGGCACCGCCTGGATCATGAAAATGCGGCGGCTCACGCTGTAGGCGCCATAGCACCCGGCCACCACCACGCAGGCCAGCGAGAACGTCACCAGCACCGGCTGATCGATCACCAGCCCCACCACGATGCCCGCCGCCAGGAAGCCGTTGTAGAGGCCCTGGTTGGCCGCCAGCACGCGCGTGGTCTCGGCCTTCTCCGGCGTGTTGCGGAAGGTCTTCAGGCCCAGCGGGCGGGTCCACAGGAACATTTCAAGCACCAGGAAGTACAGGTGCAGCACAGCGACCAGCACGGTCAGCAACAGGGCGATCACTTGCATATCAAATCCAGCCTCCAGATGGTGATGGTGATGGTCAACGCCGCATTTCTGCACCCTTGGGCGACCAACCTCTACGCGGTGTCCCATCAGGGTACGGAAGCGCCAAGGGCCCCGTCTCCACGACGGATAATGGCGAGGAGAGTTCCACACCTACTGGCTGGACCACCACTTTCCGCAGATGAACCCTTGGATGCTGCGACAACCGTTCCAGCATGTTCTCGTCAGAGCCGCGCCCTCCTGTTGCCCGAACGATCACCAACTGGATCCTGCGATAGCGACGCAGCAATTGGATGATGACATGGCAGCAATCACTGCAAGGGCGTCGCTCCGTAAAAAGATACAACACCCCCTCCATCCGCCTCCAATGGGAGAACCGGTAGAGCCGCCGAAGTGCCAGATCAAAGTAGTTGAGCAGCAGGAACTCCGAGTCGTGGTAGACCGATCGCTTGTGCGGGTACCCTGCACACTGATCGGCATGACGGAGTTGCTCCTCGCCTCCGCCAGGGCCCTGCCGCCTCTTCTGACCTCCCCTGCCGGCTCGAGACCCGCCTTTCAACCGCCCCGCGGTGAGTTGGGGAACAGCACTCAACCAGGCGTCTGGCTTCAGGTCATTGCTGCGGCGAAGGACGTTCAACTTTCCGTGTGTGGTGCGGGTAAGAACATCAAATTCCAGATCGCGTCGGGCTGCATCGACCACCCTCGCCAACGCTCGGGAGCTGGGGCCGATAACGTGCGGAAAGATGAGCCGACCGCCAAATCCACGCGCCGAGAAGTTCATCAGCCCGAGGTTGCCCTTGAGCCATCCTCCGACATCCTCCTCCTCATCAAGGGCGTTGGCGAAGAGCGTTCTCTCCAGGTTCCCATTTCGTAGCTGGCTGACCAGCTCCAGTACCGAAAACACCCATGCTTCCAACTGAGCCTCGTCCAGAACGTGGTCCTTCGCGCTCCCCTTGATCATCCCACTCTCCCCGAAACCAGACAATCAACAACCCTGCATGAGCCTATAGTTGCACGGCCTTCAAGCATCAATCGGCGCTCTATCGATCACGCGGCAGCTTCTTTTCTTCGCGCAGCACGCCGAACGCAGCCAGGGTCATGAAGCCGGCCACCAGCACGCCGCCGATGAACACCACATGCGAACCGAACAGGGTCAGCGCCTTGTGGATCCAGGTGAAGCCCAGGTCCGCGCCGCGGTACACCACCGTGTCGATCGCTGCGCCGGCCTTGTAGCGCCACTGCCGGTCCACGCGCGTGTAGATGGTCTCGCGCGCCGGCTTGGCCAGTGCGAATTCGCTGGCGCGGGTCATCACCTGCACCACCGCGACCATCAGCGGCATCGGCGAGGCCGCCAGCACCGAGAAGCCGATCAGGATCGCGAACCCCGGAATCAGCAGCGCCGGCGCGATGCCATGGCGCGACAGCAGCCAGCGGGTCAGGCCCACCTGCATCAGCAGCGCCAGCGCGTTCACCGCCAGGTCGATGCGCGAGAAGAACGCAGTACTGGCCGCCGGGTCGGTGAAGGCCGCACGCACGATGCTGGCCTGCTGGTTGTACAGCAGCGTGCCGACGCCCACGCCGAACACCACCATCACCGCCAGCCAGCGCAGCAGCGGCTCGCGCACGATCAATTTCAGGCCATCCAGCACGCTGCCGCCCATCGGCTTCTCGCCAGACACCAGTTGCTGCTCGCGTTCGCGCAGCACCGCCCAGTGCCGCAGCCGCCAGATGCACAGCAGGCACACGACCAGGAATGCTGCGGAGACCAGCATCAGGTTGGCGATGCCCACGCGCTGCACCAGCGCGCTGGTGAGCAACGGGCCGAGGAACGCGCCAACGGTACCGGCCGCACCGATGTAGCCGTAGTAGGCACGCGCCTGTGCGTTGGAGAACACGTCGGCCATGAAGCTCCAGAACACCGCCACCGCGAACAGGTTGAAGACCATCACCCAGAGGAAGAAGGCCATGCCCCGCCCTGGCACGTGACTGTCGAACAGTGCGTAGAACCCCAGCAGGGTGACGATGAAGAAGCCGTACACCACGGGAAGGAACACACGGCGTGGGAAGCGGCTGACCAGCCAGCCGTACACCGGCTGCAGCACCAGCATGATCACGAACACGCAGGAGAACAGGAACTGCAGGACGAAGTCCTTCAACGCGATGCCATGACTGGCGAACCAGGCGATCAGCACGGGCGGGAACACCGTTTCCAGGTCCGCCGAGGCGGCCATGGCCTCACGCACCGGGCGCAGCACGTAGTAGCCGCTGAGCAGGCAGAAGAAGTACAGGAACGACCACCACAGCGCCGGCGACTCGCGCAGTGCCGCCGTCAGGCCCTGCAGCGGCCCCTTCCCCCGTACCGCACTCACGCGGTGTCCCTCGCCTGAAGACGGCGGTTGGACAGCGGCATGGCAGGCTCCGGGGCGGTGAAGCGCGTACGTTAGCCAATGCACCGCAACATCGCCAGCGCGACCCGCCTTCCCTCCGGCAGATGAGCGCCGCGGCCGACCCCGGATGACATGTTCTGATACATGCATTCAAGGCGTCAAAATTCCAACTTTTTCAACGAGATGCGCATTCATCTTCGCTTTGTTTGTGCACAAGGGAAAAGCGGCGCTAGAATCGCCATCAGCAGTCGCGCACGGGTCCAACCGATGAAAAAGAACAGCCTGCGTCGTCCGATCCGTTCGGCGGCCACCGGTTTGCTGGGCATGTTGATGCCCGTTGCCTTGTCCACCACCGCGCAGACACCGCCGGCATTGCCGCCGATGCCGACCAACATCGAATCCGCAACGGCTCCCACCGTCGCCCACACCCAGCCGGCGGCCTACCGCACCGGTCTGGTGCCGCGCGTCCAGGCGCCGGCGGCTGGCTTCAACGTTGCCAACATCGAATCGATGGCGCAGCAGTTGACCTATGGCGAGCGCGTGCCAGGCATGGCGGTGGCGATCGTGCAGGGCGGCCGCATCCTCAGCGCGCGCGGCTATGGCGTCACCGACGTCAACAACCCGCTGCCGGTCGATGCGCACACCGTGTTCCGCCTGGCCTCGCTGTCCAAGGCCTTCGCCGGCACCATGGCCGGCCTGCTGGTCAACGACGGCACGCTGCGCTGGGACAGCAAGGTCACCGACTACGTGCCGGGCTTCCGCCTCAACTCGCCGGAAGCCACCGACCGCCTGACCGTGGCCGACGTGCTCAGCCATCGCGTCGGCCTGCCGTACAACGCCTACGACCGCGACATCGAAGGCAACGCCGAGTACTACTCGCTGACCCAGAAACTGGCCAACACCAGCCTGAAGTGCCTGCCGGGCGACTGCTACGCCTACCAGAACGTGGCCTTCAGCCTGATCGGCGACGTTGTCTATGCGGCCTCCGGCAGCTTCTACGAGCAGTCGGTCGAGCGCCGCATCTTCAAGCCGCTGGGCATGAATGATGCCAGCCTCGGCCTGGCCGGCATCCAGGCCAGCTCGCGCTGGGCGCGCCCGCACGTGCGGAGCCGCAACGGCTGGGTCTCGCTGACGCCGAAGCCGACCTACTACCGCGTTGCTCCGGCGGCTGGCGTCAATGCCAGCGCCAGCGACATGGCGCAGTGGCTGCTGGCCCACACCGGCCATCGCCCCGACGTGCTGCCGGCACCGCTGCTGGCCACCCTGCATTCGAGCCTGATCAACACGCCGGGCGAGATGCGTTCGGGCTGGCGCCGTGAGCGCCTGCACTCGGCCGGCTATGCATTGGGTTGGCGTA
Source organism: Stenotrophomonas sp. 85239_Sma (assembly GCF_056481725.1). Taxonomy (NCBI): domain Bacteria; kingdom Pseudomonadati; phylum Pseudomonadota; class Gammaproteobacteria; order Lysobacterales; family Lysobacteraceae; genus Stenotrophomonas; species Stenotrophomonas sp. 85239_Sma. The sequence continues at coordinate 3,438,013 of NZ_CM151163.1, forward strand.
CCTTCGACTACGCCGGCCACGACGTGGTGTTCCATGCCGGTGCCGTGCAGGGCTATCGCGGCCTGGTCGCGCTGGTGCCGGAACGCGATCTCGGCATCGCCATCATGTGGAACGGCGAAAGCAGCCTGCCCAGCGGACTGCTGCCGACCGTGCTTGATTCCGCGCTCGGCCTGCCGACACAGCGCTGGCTGGACGTGGACACCGACTTCGGCAGCGACAACCTGATGGCCGAGGGCGCGAGTCCGGCGCAGCAGGACAAGCGCAAGGGCAAGGGTGCTTCGAGCAACCGTGCGGTGGCATCGCCACGCTGATCTGGCGGGCTCGACCGTAGGCGCAAAGGGCGGCCTGCAGGCCGCCCTTTTTTGTTGGCATGTGTAGTCGGTGCAATCGCGTCCACCGTGATGCCCTGCCCGGCCACCTCCGACAATCCCTTGCTCCACAGGTGCAGTGCCGCCTTCGCCGCGGTGGCGGCATTCACCGCACGCGGTTCCATCGAGCCGCTGAATTGATCACCCGCTTCCATGCCGCGCCTGCATGCAGGGCAACAGCGCCTGGGTCAGCCATCGCCCGGCGGAGAAGTTCAGCGCGATCGCTTCCTCCCGGATACTGTCAGCGTCATCGACCGTGGTTGGCCGGGAGGGCGCCTGCGGCGGCGCCCAGGCACAGCACCCGCCTCTGGCACCGGCAGGCACGCTGCGTATCAGTGCACCGGTGATCTTCGGTACGCATGCGCTGGTACCGGCACTGGCCGAGTACAGGGCGCGTCATCCGGATGTCCGGGTCGAAGCCACGCTGGCGGGTCGTGTGCTCGACTTTGCCGGAGAGGGCTTCGAAGCGGCGCTGTGCATCGACAGCAGCGTGCTGGTGGCGCGTGCACTACCCGCCTATCGCCTGATGATGTGTGCCTCGCCGGGGTACCTGGCCAGGCATGGCACGCCACTCAGCGTACTGGCACGTGCCGGCCATCAATGCCGGTCGTTCGAACCGAGCGCACCTGCAAGTGGCGGCAGGCCGATGCTGGCAGGCTCGACCGTGTGCCCGACGACCGTTGCCACTCCACCCGCCTGTGCAGCTTCCTCGACGTCCTGGTGGAGCGCTTCCCGCCCCCGGCGCTGGCATTGCCCGCCGATACGCGGGCATAAAAAATGTCCGCAGTCAAGCGATTGTTGAAATCAGCCTGATGGCCGGAAGTCTATATGGGGTGCGGGTTTGGCTCTACTTCGGGCCGCCTTGCGGGGCTGTGGCGTTGTGGGCTGGGAGCCACATAGGAGCTTCGCGGTAGAAAGCCCGAGCGTGCTGCATCGGGGGCGGTTGCCTGCAGGCGGTAGCCGCGTTTGGTCTTCATAGCCCAATCGGTCGCCGTCCTCCAGAATGAAGAACGCGCAGCCTTGGGCTGCGCGTTTGAGGGATGGCCGCCAGCGGAAACCGGCATCATCAGCTTGGCTTCGGCGGCGCGGCCTTGCCCGCGCCTCCCTTCCTGAATCCCCGATCTCCGACCATGAAGGCTTCTAGCATGTGCGGAATTAGCACCGTGGCATCGACCGCCTCGCCGTAGGTCTGCGCGTGCAGCGTAGCGTAGCGGTCGAGGTCGGCTTTCAGGCTGGCCGGGCAAGCAAAAGTCAGCTTCGTGGATTCCGTTTTCGGCAGCGGCCCGAGCCGTAGCTTGCGCGTCGTCATCGCGAAGTCCCCCTGTTGAAGAAAAGTGGCTGGTACGGCCGCAGCACCAGATCGCGGTTGACGATGATGCGAACCGGCAAGCCGGGGCGCTCCGTCAAGGTGGGCTGGATGTTGAGGTTGCGCCGGGTCATCTCCTGACCGACCTGATTGATGCTGTCCTGGGCGCTATCGCGGCCGGCGATGATGACGCGATCACCGTCCTGCCGGTTCTCCGGCGCAGCCAGTTCGGCACCGATGCCCAGTAGCGTCGTCAGTGCCGCACCGGCAAAGACGCGATCCCAATGCCAATCCACATCATCTTCCAAGCCGGCGTAGCCGGCCGGATCGGTGCCGGCCAAGTTGTCGAGCTTGAGCGAAGACGTGTCGGGCAGGATGATCCGGTTCCACACCACTTGCACGCGGCTCTGCCCGTAGCTGACCTGGCTGTTGTATTTGCCCAGGATGCGTGACCCCTGCGGGATCAGCAGGAACTTGCCGGTAGCCGTGTCATAGACCGGCTCCGTCACTGTGGCGATCACATCGCCCGGCAAGTCCGACTTGATGCCCGTCACCAGCGCCCCGGCGACCACCGTTCCGGCCATGACCTGATACGGCGACGCCGGCAGCGTCAGGTTGCCGGAATCACGGGCTTCCGTGGTTCCGGCTTTCTGGAATGCCTCTTTCTGGTCTTGCCGGTTCTGCACGGCGGTCGGGTCGGCGGGCTGGGCCGCCGTCGACGCAGGCCCGGCCGCCAGCGGGTCGAAGGCCGCATTGGCGGTGAAGCCCGGCGCAGCGGCTACCTGTGTCTGCGCCACCGGCGCGGCCTTCTGCGAACCAGAGCGGAAGAACACCGCCGATGCCGCTGCTGCTTCGGCTTCCTTGCGCAACGCGTCGTTGGGGTCGTTGCCGGGGGCCGCGTAGGCGGCCGTCACCGGCTGCTGCGACTTCACAATGGCCGGGCCAAGATCGCCTGGCAGCGGCGGCCCCAACTCCGGCACGGATGCCGCCAAGGGGGGCGGCAGCTTCGAGTAGTCCGCCGGCAGCGCGTCCAACCCTTCGGACTTCGAGACGCGATCGACGTTGTAAAGCTCGGTCTGCTCGCCTGCACCGCGCCGCTGCGGTTGCAGCGACCACATCAGCGCGCCGAGCACAGCGACCGAGAGACCGCCGACGAGGATGGCCAGCGTGCGCCGGTTCAGGCGCGTGACCGGGCGCGGTTGGGCGCGCAGCGCAACTGCCTCGGGTGCCACCTTGCCCGCATGCGGCGTGGCGAGGTCGGGAGTGTCGTCCTGGCTCATGGTCAGTTCCTCCGCGCCAAGCCATCCGTGCGTTCGATACGCACCACGTCACCCTTGTCGCCGCCCAGGCGCAGTTCGGCCGCGCCGAACAGCCGATCCACGATGTAGTAAGGCGAGCGAAAACGGTAATTCACCAGTTGTCCGTCGCCCTGCGCGCCGATGACGAACAGCGGTGGCAGCTCGCCTTGGGCGATTCCCGGCGGGAACTGGATATAGACCTTCTCGCCATCGTCGAAGGCGCGCAGCGGCTTCCACGGCGGATTGCTGCCTGAGACGGAATATCGGAAGCGGATCTTCTCCAGCGACAGTCCGGTATCGACCGGTGCGGCGGCGCTAGCCGCCTGCGACTGGCGCTGCAAGGCCAACATCCGGTCTTTTGGGTAGTCCCAGGACACCGACGCCATCCATGCCTTTTCCGTCGAGGTCAGTTCCAGCAGGTATGTTCTGCGACTGGTGGTGATGACCAAATTCGTCTTGAGGCCTGAGCGGATGGGCTTGACCAGCACATTGATGCGCATCGCGTCGCCGCTGCCGCTGGACGTGTCACCGACGATCCAGCGCACGGTATCGCCGGCTGCGACCGTCACTAGTTCCTCGCCCGGCTGCAAGGAAACCACGGTCACGCGTCCCGGCGCGGCATAGACTTGGTAGAGCGCACCATCGGTGAAGGGCCACACCTGAATCGCATTGACGTAGCCCTCGCGCGTGGGCGCGATGCGCGCCTCGGCATTGGCACGGGAAACGCGCACCTTCTCATCGGCCGGCTCCGGCTTAGCCGGGGCCGCGTCCAACTCGTGCAGCGGCTTCAACTGCGCTGGCAGCGCCAGCGGCTCGGGCATGGCGACGACTTCCACTGGAGCAGGCGGCTCCGGCAGCGGCTGTGCCTGCACCGGCTCATCGAGCGAAATGGACGGAGGCGGCTTGCCCTGCGAAGCGCAGCCCGACAGGGCCACCACGGTCAGCGCGAAAGCGTATAAGCGGAAAGACAGGTTCATGGCTTGGCTCCTTCAGAAGAATCCAGTTCGCGGCTCCACGACAGGCCGTTGACGTAGATACCCAGCGGGTTCTTGCGCAGGCGCTGTTCGGTGCGCGGGGTTTGCAGGACGGTGGAAAGCACCGCGTTCCATCGCTCGGTCCCGGCGGGGGCACCGTTGATGAACCGTTGCTCCGTCCAACGGACGTTGAACGAGGCATCGCTGGCGCGTACCACGCTGGTGATCTGCACCGTCACCGACTCGCGGCCAACACGGGCGAAAGGATCGTTCTTGCTGGCGTAGTCGTTGAGCACCGCCGCGCCTTTGTCGGTGGTGTAGTCGTAGGCGTCCAGCCAGTTTTGCCGCACCACGATGGGATCGATAGACAGCGAGCGCACCAGCGTCACGAAGCGCGCCAGGTGGTGCGCGATCTGCGCATCGGCGGGCCGGTACGGCGTGGCGGCTTCGCCGACGGCGCGCACCTGCCCCGACTGATCGACCTCGATGACGTAAGGGGTGACGATGGACTGCGCCGAGCGCCACACCAGGCCACCGGCCATCAGCAGCGCAAGCGTGAGGCAGCCGAAGGCCATAAAACGCCAGTTCTTGGCCTGGACGCGGGCCGAGCCGATGCGCTCGTCCCACACCTGCGCGGCGGATTGGTACGGGGTGGCAGGCTGCGGCGTGTCGGCATAGCGCACCTGCGGGCGTTTGAATCGCATAGGGTTCTCCTTGGTGGTCAGGTATCGGGTCACGCATCGGGGCGCAGGCTTGGGCCTTGCCCTGAGCCGCCGCCGTCGCCACTGCGCAGCGTGTGGGCTGCGGTGGTTGCGGCATGGGTGATCTGCTGGCGGCGGTGCATCCGCTTTGCCCAGGCGGGTTGCTCTTGCTTCGGCGCGCTGGCTGCGCCTTCGCCTGCGGCGGCCTGGCCGGAACCGGCAGCGCCGACATCCGCACCGTTCCATCCTGCCCGGAAGGAGTCGGCCACCTTCTGACCGGCAGCGGAAGCGCCCGATGCAGCTCGGCGGCCTGCCGCTTGCGCGCCGGTCTTGGCGACATTGCCGAGGCCCGCAGCCGCGCCTTTAGCCCCGCCGCCCGCAGCGGCGGAACCGGCCTGGAATGCGGACTTGGCGCTGCTGGCCGCCGACGTGGCGGCGCGTGCGCCGCTCCCGGCCAGCTTTGCGGCGGCCGGGGCCATGCGTGCGCCCGCCATGACGGCACCGCCCACGCCGGTCGCGGCGGCACCGATGGCAACACCCGTGCCTACCGCGCCGACGGCAGCGCCCGCCATCGCACCCGCGCCGAGCTGCGGCGCACCGGACACAAGGCCCGTGGCGATGCCGGGGCCGAAGATGCCCAGCGCCAGCAAGGCAAGCGAAGCCAGCATCACGACAAGCGCATGGTCGATGGAAGGCTCGTCGGGATGAACCTGGAACTCCGCGAACAGGCCCGAGCCGATGCCGACGATTACCGCCAGCACCAAGACCTTGATGCCTGACGAAACCACATTGCCGAGCACCTTTTCCGCGAGGAACGAGGTTTTGTTCCAGAGCGCAAACGGGATCAAGACGAAGCCGGCAAGCGTGGTCAGCTTGAACTCGATCAACGTGATGAAAAGCTGAACCGCGAGCACGAAGAAACAGAGGATCACCACCAGCCAAGCGATGAACAGCACCACGATGGGGTCGAGGTTCACGAACACTTCGGGGAAGCCGGCCATGTCACCGATCTGGTCGAGGATCGGCGCAGCGGCGTCGATGCCGGTCTTGGCAAGCCGACCCGGCTGCAAGAAGTTCTCCATCGTTATGGCCGAGCCAGTGGCGGTGATGCCTAGCCCGGCGAACGAGCGGAACACGATGCTCGACAGCCAATTGAAGTTACCGATGATGTAGGCGAAGGCACCGACGTAAAGCACCTTGCGCAGCAGCTTGGCGATCACGTCCTCGCCCTGGCCGGTCGCATGGCTCATGGCCCAATACAGACCGGCAATGGTCATGTCGATGACAATGAGAGTGGCCGTCAGGAACGCGACTTCGCCTTGCAGCAGACCGAAACCGGAGTCGATGTAGCGCGAGAAGGTATCGAGGAATCTGTCGATGATCGTTACGTCGTTCATGGCGTGTCCTCCGCAGCGGCGAGCGACGCATCACCTTCCGGCGCGTCGTCGGTTGGCGTGTCGAAACTCGCCGGAATCGGCGGCAGTTCTGCCAGCGTCCGGTATTCGTCCGGCCCAGTCTGGCCGGTGAAGAAGCGCCGCCGGAAGGCTTCGGCAGCGGCGCGACAGGTGTCTTCGCCTGCGGTTTGCCGGTCGGCTGCGCATTGGGCGCGCAGCGCCTTGAGCCGCACGGGATCGGCGGCCAAGGTGGCGGTCAGGTCTTCAGCCGGCTGCTGGCCGCATGCGGTCAGCAGCACGGCCAGCAGGACAGGAACGCATCGCATGGCCGCCTCCCGTCAGTTGTTGTAGAAGTTGACGGACTGCGGTGTGTACGGCGTGCCGGTGCCCAGGAAGCGCCGCCGCACTTCGCGGGCGCGCTCGGTGGCCGCTGCCTGCCGCGCCAGCTCCAGCGAGGCCGCCCTGTCTTGTGTGATCTGGAGCTGCTGGGCCTGGATGGACTGCTTGGCCTGCAAGGCGAGAAGCTGGTTCGTTGCCTGCATCGCTTGCAGCGCACCCGTGGCCGATTGGCTTTGGCTCACGAGGTCGGCCAGCGCGCTTTCGTCTTGCGTCAGGTTCTGCGACACCTGCGCCTGCATCCGCATCGCGGTGTGCAGGCCGTCGAGCGTGTTCTTCCAGCGTTCGCGTGCGTCCTGTGCCATGCGGTCGCCGCTGATGGTGGCGGCGTACTGCTCCGGGTACAGGCGCGAGAACGTGGCATCCATGCTCTGCACGTCGTAGGCCAGCCCTTGCGCCTCGGCAATCAGGCGTTCAGTCGTGGCGAGCGTCGAGCGCAGCCGGTTGACGATGTTGAAGTCGAGATTCGCCAGGTTGCGCGCCTGGTTCATCAACATCTGCGCTTCGTTCTGGAGCTGGTTGATCTGGTTGTTGATCTGCTCCAGCGTGCGGATGGCAGTCAGCGTGTTCTGCACCAAGTTGACGGGATCAACGAAAGTGAGCGCCGCCGCTGGCTGAGCGAGCATCAGCGAGCCGGCCAGCGCGGCGGCGAGCGAAACGGAAAGTACACGGGTCTTCATGGCGAAATCTCCAGGGGTTGAGTAGCGAGGAAAGAAGCCGCCGACGGCGAGGACGGCAGCAGGTCGGCGGCCCAATCGAGGCCGCGATGGCGTAGCCACGCACCGGCGAAGCCGGGAGCGCCGGCCTGCGTCAGCACTCGGTCAATGTCGCGTTGGTCTTGCGGTGTGGATGCGCCCGAGAAGGCGAGCGCGGCTGGCCCCAGGTCGAGGTCGAACAGACGATTGCCCAGGCGCGATTGGTAGTAGTAGTCGCGCTTGGGCTGCGCGGTGGCGACGATTTCGATTTGCCGACTGTTGAGGCCAAAGCCCTCGTAGACCGTGCGAATCTGCGGCTCGGTCGCCTGCGGGTTGGGCAAGAAAATCCGGCTCGCGCAGCTTTCGATGATCGCGGGCGCGATGGTCGAATCCTTGATGTCGGCAAGCGACTGCGTGGCGAAGATCACCGACACGTTTTTCTTGCGCAGAGTTTTCAACCATTGCCGGATGCGTGCCGCGAAGGACGGTTCATCAAGGAATAGCCAGGCTTCATCGAGAATCAGCAGCGTGGGAGCACCGTCGAAACGTGCATCGAAGCGGGCGAACAAGTAGCGCAGCACCGCTTGCACGGCGGCGGGGCTGTGCATTAGCTCTTCCATCTCAAAGCCCTGCACGTCGCCGCTGCCGAGCCGGTCGCGGTCGGCATCCAGTAGCTTGCCGTGCGCGCCGCCCAGCACATACGGCGACAATGCCTGCCGCAGCGCGTTCGATTGCAGCAGCACCGAAAGCCCGGTCATCGTGCGCTGCTCCACCGGCGCACCAGCGAGGCTGCCGAGCGCCGACCAAATGGCGGCTTTCTCGTCGGGGCCGACGGTCACGCCTTCATGCAGCAGGCGGCCTTCGATCCACTCGGCGGCCCAGGTGCGATAGCCTTCGCTGTCGATACGGGCCAAGGGCTGAAAGGCAATGGCGCCGTCCGCGCCGAGGTCGTAGTGTTCGCCGCCCAGGCCCAGCACCGTCGCCCGCATGGATCGCCCCATGTCGAAGGCGAAGATGCGCGAGCCGCCATAGCGGCGGAACTGCAAGGCGAGCATCGCCAGCAGGACAGATTTTCCCATGCCCGTCGGCCCCGCGACCAGCGTATGCCCCACGTCGCCGATGTGCGTCACCAGCCGGAACGGCGTCGCGCCATCCGTGCGCGTGACGATCAGCGGCGGGCCGTCGAGATGGGCGTTTTTCTCCGGCCCAGCCCACACGGCGGACACCGGCATCATGTGCGCCAGATTCAGCGTCGAGACGATGGGCTGGCGCACGTTGGCATAGGCATTGCCTGGTATGGACGACAGCCACGCATCGACTGCATTTAAGGTTTCGGGGATGGTGACGAAGCCACGTCCTTGGATGACACGTTCCACCATGCGCAGCTTTTCGTCGGCTACGGCAGGGTCGTCATCGAACACCGTCACCGTGGCGGTGAGGTAGCCGAAGGCGACTTGATCGCTGCCAAGCTCTTGCAAGGCGGCATCCGCGTCGGCCGCCTTGTTGCTGGCATCCGTGTCCACCAGCGGCGATTCCTGCTGGAAGATGGTTTCGCGCAGTAGCGCAATGACATTCTTCCGTTTCGCAAACCACTGGCGACGCAGGCGGCCCAGCTCCTTTTCCGCCTCGGCTTTATCGAGGCAGAGAAACCGGGTACTCCAGCGATAGGCAAAGCCCAGGCGATTGAGGTCGTCCAGCAGGCCCGGCCAGGTCGAGGTCGGAAAGCCCCGCACCGACACCACGCGCAGATGCTGGTCACCCAGCATGGGCGCAAGGCCGCCGACTAGGGCGGAATCGGCCAGCAGTGCGTCGAGGTGGAAAGGCACCTCGGGCACGGCCAGCCGGTAGCGCCGCGTGGACACCGTGGCGTGAAGATAAGTCAGCGTCGCGGCATCGTCCAACCAGACGATTTCTGGCATCACGCCATCGAGCAGGTCGAAAACCCGATCCGTTTCTGCCAGGAAGGCGTCAAGCCGACCGCGCCAGTCCACACCATCGCCCGGCGCGTGCTCGTAGAGCAGCTTGGCTGCACGAGCGCGGGATTCCTCCGGCGGCAGATAGGCTAGCGTCAGGTGATAGCTGCTTTCGTAGTGGTTCCCCGATTCCTCAAAGGCAGCGCGGCGTTCTTCGTCCACCAGCCAGGACAGCGGTTCGGGAAAGTCGGAATGCGGATAGTCCGCGGCCGACTGGCGCTCGGCTTCCACGAACAGCGCCCAGCCCGAACCCAGCCGGCGCAACGCGTTGTTTAGCCGTGCCGTCGTGGCGATCAATTCGCCCTGCGTGGCGCTGTCCAGATCAGGCCCGCGAAAGCGCGCCGTGCGCTGAAACGAGCCATCCTTGTTCAGCACCACGCCCGGCGCGATCAGCCCAGCCCAGGGAAGCCAGTCGGCCAGCAAGGCGGGCCGCTGGCGGTATTCGGCAAGGTTAAGCATGGCGGCGTCTCCTACACGTCCAGCAGCGGCTTGTGCTTGATGTGCCGGGCGAAGACCTGCATGAACTGCGGATCGACCCTCGCGCCCCACACGGCCAGCGAGTGACCGACGATCCAGAGCACTACGCCAGGAATCCAGAGTTGCAGGCCCAGCCCGACGGCAGCGGCTAGCGTGCCGTTGGCAATCGCCACCGTGCGCGGTGCGCCGCCCATCAAGAGCGGCTCGGTCAGCGAGCGATGTAGCGGCACCTCGAAGCCGGCCGCGAAGCTATCCGGGCCACTCATACGACAGCCCCGCCGGAGAAGCTGAAGAACGACAGGAAGAACGAGGACGCGGCGAACGCGATGCTCAAACCGAACACGATCTGGATCAGCTTGCGAAAGCCGCCCGACGTGTCGCCGAAGGCGAGCGCGAGGCCCGTGGCGATGATGATGATGACCGCGACGATGCGTGCCACCGGCCCCTGAATCGACTCCAGAATGGATTGCAGCGGGCCTTCCCATGGCATCGAGGAGCCGGATGCCTTCGCCGTGCCCGCCGTCATCAGCATGACTGCGGCCAGCAGCAGGCCGTGGTGCGCGGGGCCGGCCAGCCGCCGCAGGCGTGCGATGGTTGAAACCGGATTTACGGAATTACGGAAAGCGTGAACGTGCATCTGCGTCATGGCAGTTCTCCAGGTAGGTCAAGGGACGAGGAAGGCGCAGCGGCATCGGCTGCGAGAGGAACCGGCATCAGCTCGGGAAACGGTGTTTCCAGCGCGTCCGCCAGGCGATAGCCGGTGCCGTCGAAACCGACGACACGGGCGATGCTTTCGACGCGGCGCTTGCGGCCACGCCCGGCGATGTGGATCACGACGTTGACCGCCTCGGCGATCAGCGCACGCGGTGGGTTCACCGCCACTTCAAGAATCAACTGTTCGAGGCGCAGCAGCGCGCCCAGCGCGGAACCGGCGTGGATGGTGGCGATGCCGCCGGGGTGGCCGGTGCCCCACACCTTAACCAAGTCCAGGGCTTCGCCGCCGCGTACCTCGCCGACGATCACGCGGTCGGGGCGCAGGCGCATCGTGGCCCGCACCAGCTCGGTCATAGACACGACGCCAGCGCGGGTGCGCAGCGGCACATGGTCGCGGGCTGCGCATTGCAGCTCGATGGTGTCTTCGAGCACAAGCACGCGGTCGCCCGTGGCGGCGATCTCCGCAAGCAAGGCATTGGCGAGTGTGGTTTTGCCGCTGCTCGTCGCCCCGGCGATCAGGATGTTCTGGCGCTCACGCACGGCGCGGCGCAGGAACTCGGCCTGGCCTGTGGTCAAGATGCCGTCGGCCACATAGCGATCCAGCCCGATGATGCTCACGGCGCGCTTGCGCAGCGCGAAGGCTGGGCCGGGCGCTGCGGGCGGCAAGATGCCCTCGAACCGCTCGCCGGTTTCGGGCAGCTCGGCGGTCAGCAGCGGCCGCCCGCGATGCACCTCTGCGCCGACGTGCGCAGCCACCAGCCGGATGATGCGTTCGCCATCGTCTTGGGACAGCTCCACGCCCAGCGGCATGCGGCCCGATGACAACCGATCCACCCATAGGGTGCGGTCGGGGTTGAGCATGATTTCCACCACGTCGGGGTCGGCCAGCGCAGCGGCGATGACTGGCCCCATTGCCGTGCGCAGCATCTGGATACGGCGATCCAGAGAGGTTGCGGCGGATGAGAGTTCGGGCGGGGTTTGCGGAATGGCGCTCATGAGGCACGCTCCTGCGCTTCAGCCAGTGCCTCCGCGTCATCCATTCGCGCCGGGTCTGGGTGCAGTTCTTCCACAACGTCGCGCACCAGGCTGCGGCCACGCAGCAGGTGGCGGCCGAGCCGCTCCACGAATTGCTCGAAACGCGCTTTGCCTTGGGCGCGAGCTGCGTCCTGATGGGCTTCGGGAATCGGGGTGCTGACGGTCAGGAAGTAGCGGATGAACAGCGCCAGTGTTTCGATCTGGATGTTCTGGTCGCGCTCCATGCGCTCGGCCTGCCGCGACAGGCGATCGAGCCGCTTGGCGATGGCCGCCTCGCGCTGGTCGCCAGCATCGGGCGATAGCCACGACGCGAGCGCCGCCGCGACAATGGACGACTTGGACACGCCTTTCTTGGCGGCCAGTTCTTCGAGACGCTTGGCGTGCTCGGGCTGAATGAACAGATTGAGGCGGTATTGGCTCATAAGTCGATTCCGTCGTTGGGGTCGAGGGAAGCCAGCCGGGCCGTGCGCTGCATGGCCGGGTCGAGCTGGCCGGGAAGCGGCAGCGGCAGGTCGTCGTCGTCATCGAGCAGAGTCAGGTCATGGCCGGCGAGCAGCGGTTCGGGGCTGTATTCGCTGACTTCGGATAGCTCCGGCTGTCGGCGTGGGCCGCCGTCATCGGCGGTGCCTGTGCCATCGCCGGACAGGCCCGCAGCCCGGACCGTTGACACGGCTGGGATCGATAGGCCGCTCCAGTCGTCGGGCCGGGCCGGTGGCGCGTCCGCGTATTGCCCGGCCGCGAGCACAGGCGGCGGTAAAACGCGGTTCTTGAAATTCGCGTCGGCGTAGTAGCGCAGCTTCTTGGCCTTGATCGGTGCCACGCTGGACACCATCACCACAGCTTCCTCAGTCGGAAGCTGCATCACTTCACCGGGCGTCAGTAGCGGGCGGGCCGTCTCCTGCCGCGACACCATGAGGTGCCCCAGCCACGGTGCCAATCTGTGCCCGGCATAGTTGCGCTGCGCGCGCAGTTCGGTAGCGGTGCCAAGCGTTTCGGAGATCCGTTTCGCAGTGCGTTCATCGTTGGTGGCGAACGTCACGCGGACATGGCAGTTATCCAGAATCGAATGGTTCTGGCCGTAGGCTTTGTCGATCTGGTTGAGCGATTGGGCGATAAGAAAACTGCGGATTCCGTAGCCCGCCATGAAGGCAAGCGCCGTCTCGAAGAAGTCCAGGCGGCCCAGCGCCGGGAACTCATCGAGCATCAGCAGCAGCTTGTGGCGGCGTTCGATGCCGTCGCTGCCGTCGAGCGATTCGGTGAGCCGTCGGCCGATCTGGTTGAGGATCAGGCGAATGAGCGGTTTCGTCCGCGAAATATCCGAAGGTGGCACTACCAGATAAAGCGACACCGGATGCTCGGACGCGATCAGGTCGGCGATACGCCAGTCGCAGCGCGAGGTGACTTCGGCCACCGTGGGGTCGCGGTAGAGGCCCAGGAACGACATGGCGGTGCTCAACACGCCGGAACGCTCGTTGTCCGACTTGTTGAGCACTTCGCGCGCCGCCGAAGCGACGACTGGATGCGGGCCACCACCTTCCACGTTCACGAGGTGCTGTGTGGTCATCATCCGGTGCAAGGTCAGCTCGAAGGGGCTGGCCGGATCGGAGAGGAAATTGGCGACGCCGCGCAGCGTCTTGTCCTCGCCCGCGTAGAGCACATGCAGGATGGCCCCGACCAGCAGCGCGTGCGAAGTCTTCTCCCAATGGTTGCGCTTCTCAAGCGCGCCTTCTGGATCGACCAGAATGTCGGCTATGTTCTGTACGTCACGCACTTCATGTGCGCCGCGCCGAACTTCTAGCAGCGGGTTGTAGGCCGCCGACTTCGCATCGGTCGGATTGAACAGCAGGCAGTGTGAGTAGCGTGAGCGCCAACCTGCGGTGATCTGCCAATTCTCGCCCTTGATGTCGTGGACTACGGCGGATGCAGGCCAAGAAAGCAGCGTCGGCACCACAAGGCCGACGCCTTTGCCTGAGCGCGTGGGCGCGAAAGTGAGGATGTGTTCCGGGCCTTCATGCCGAAGGTACTTGCCATCGTGCTGACCGAGGAACACGCCGATCGGCTGCGTAAGGCCGGCTTTGCGAATGTCCTCCGTACTTGCCCAGCGTGCCGAGCCATAGGTCGTGACTAGGCGTGATTGACGAGAGCGCCAGATCGACATGCAGACTGCGACCACCACCGCCAGCAAGCCACTGCCACCCGCTATGGCACCGCCCGTGTCGAAAACGCGTGGCGCGTAGGCATCGAAGAAGAACCACCACTCAAACAGCTTCCACGGGAGGTAGATCGGTGTGCCGAGGAAATCAAACCAGGGGGAGCCAAGGCGTACCTGATAGCCAAGGGCTGCTGCCGTCCATTGTGTGGCGCCCCACACACCCGCGATCACGATGCCGAATACCACGGCTATCTGACCGAACAGCACATTCGTACCTTGCATAGCCCCGCCTCCAATCTCTCCTACGCTGATTCCCTTGGGAAACGCGGCTTAGAAATGTGCCGCAGGCGTCAGGATCGGTGCTGGCTTAGTGCCGGTCAAAGACCGTTTGGGGCAGAAAGGTCGATAAGAAAGAATGAATTCGCGCTGTGTCTAGCCAGGGAGTGACTCCGTAAGCGCCGGCGAATATCAGCGTGCCGAACAGAAGATTCAGGCAGACTAGCGAATTGCTGAATTGCTGAATTGCTGAATTGCTGAATTGCTGAATTGCTGAATTGCTGAATTTCAGAATTTGGGGGATTCTTTGGGCGGTGTGTATGGCGTTTTTCCGTCACCGTAGAACCGCTTACGTGTTGCCTCCGCTACCCGGTTGCAAAGCAGTTCGCCCAAAGTAGGCCGATCCGTCTTGCATTGCTGGCGCAACTTCTTGAGCTGTTCCGGGTCTGCCACCAGCTCTTCTACTGTCGGGGTTTTCTTTTCTGCACTAGTGGCTTTGTGCGGTTTATCAGATTGACCGCATGCGACTAGCATTGCAGCGACGAGCGTGATGGCGAGTCTCATGGCATCAATTCCTCCGGAAGATCGGGATTTCGGCTTTTTGTTGACCTGAGAAACTCTGGCAATTCGATGGCCTGTACTCGCTGAATGAAGCGCGCAAGCTCGTCAAACGGATCGCCTTCAAGTCTGAGTAGATAGGTCGTCAAAGGTGGTACGCGTGTCGAAAGCGGCCTCGCCACGACTCCTGGCTCTCGGGAGGCTGCAATGTGTGCAGCCCCTGTAAGTCCGAGTGCAAAACCGGCAGATACCAACGCCATCATCAGGTCGAAAGTGGTAACCCGCTCGGCAACTAGAGGCTGCATTTCAGCCCGGCTAAGTACTCGCTCAATGTGCTTGGCGTGGCCCTCGCACACTTGAGGATCAGATAGCACTAGCGGGTAGCGCAGCAGTTCATCCAATGGAATTCGCTTAAGAGCCAGCAACGGATGCCGAGCTGGCAGCGCCACCATAAGCGTGTCAGTCCACGCGGGAAGTGCGACGATTCCATCACCTACGTCGTCGGACTGTGCAAAGCCGACGTCATACAGGTCGTCGTGCAATCCTTTGATTTGTTGGGATAGTGGCACCTCAAAAAAGCGAATCTCAACCTCGGGCTCCTCCTCGCGACACAACGCCAATAGGGCTGGTAAGCACAGTAGTGTTGCGCCGTCTGACAAGGCGACGCGGAGTTGTCCATGAAAGCCATTTTTTGCTGCCTTCACGCAGTCCCGCGCCTGTTGCAAGGATGCGAACACCCGAGGTGCGTGCTCCATGAGCATCAACCCAGCTCGTGTCAAACGCGTGCTTCTCGTGTTCCGAATAAAGAGCTGTGCTCCTAACTCCTCTTCGAGTTCTTTGATCGTGCGAGACAGTGGGGACTGCTCAATATGCAGTTTCGCAGCGGCGCGAGCGAAGTGAAGTTCCTCGGCGAGCGCCATAAAACAACGTAGATGTCGAATTTCCATGCGTCCCCTACTAATCGTCGATCTATTCAGTATTTAAAACTCGCTGCCATGCTGCGTTCTTCCAACTCAAGGACTCAGGGTGAAGATTGCAGATTCACATGCTCTGGCGAACCAGAAAGCGCTTTAGCGAGAACACCCCATTGCACGGCTGCGTCGGCGCGAGCACGGACCAGAGCCGCTCGCTGGGACAAGGTGCCACGCTCCGCTTCTGCAACAACGGTCGCATCCACCTGTCCCGCCTCAAAGAGGCGTCGACTGCGGTCAAGGAGTCGATCAGCGACGACAAGACCATCGACCTGATGCTGCAGAGAAGTCCGCTGGGTCTGCCAGCCCAGATAAGCGTTCTCCACATCCTGAAGCGCAAGCAAAACCGTGCGTTCCAGGTCAGCCTGTGCGCCGCGACTGCGTGCTGAGCCCTCGTCGATTCCCGCTTGTATTGCTCCACCGTCAAAGATCGGAAGCGTCACACCCAAGCCCAGAGAGAAAATGTTCCCTGCCACACGTGTTCCGTTGTTCTCGAAGCGTTGGCGCCCACCACTCAAATCGAGCACAAGTTTGGGGAACCGCTCGCCTTCTGCTGCGTTCCATCGCGCCGTCGCCGCTGCAAGACGCGCCTGCGCGGCTCTGACGTCGGGGCGCTGCTGCAGCAATTCGCCTGGCACGCTTCTGGGAGTCCAATCGGGCATGGTGAGAGAGGCAAGCGCAGGACCGCTGCCAAGCGCCCCCGGAATCCGGCCAACGAGCACATCCAAGGCATGCGTTGCTTCGCCGCGTACGCGTCGCAACTGCTCTTGCTCCACCCGGAGGGCGATGACCTCGGAACGCGTGCGTTCAATGTCAAAGCCCGTAGCTTGACCTGCCTTGAACTTCTGCTCTGTCAGACGCTCAAGGCGCTCGGCGACTTGAAGTCGCTCTTTTGCCAGATCTTCCAGCTCTGCCGCCTGCCGCTGCTGCAGTGCAGCGGACACTGTCTCAAAGGCGATCTGCCAACGTGTCGCGAACCAGTTCTGTTCGACAGCAACTGCGTCCATCCGTGCGCCATCAGCGGCATGCGAGAGGCGGCCCGCTAGATCAACTTCCCATGAAGCCGACAGCGGAAGCCTGGCATCGCTGCTGATGGTCGGTGCCAAAGAAAAGTCGCGCGCGCGCGTTGCTTGGGGCGTGAGCGCCAAGCTAGGGAACATTGAAGCGCGTGTACGTCGGGTGATCGCCACAGCTTCATCAATCCGCGCTCTTGCAATAGCGAGATCGGTGTTGTGCTCCAGCGCGTTGCGCACCAGCGCGTCAATCAGCGGATCACCGTACGCCGTCCACCACTCGGCCGGGAGTGCTTGTGCTGGCACCTGCTGCACAGCCAGACCCGCTTCGTTCATGAATTTGGCCGGAACCTCAACGCGTGATGTCTCCACCCTGTGAGGCGAGTGGCTGCACGCGGCGAGAAGCGTGATCGATAGGAATGCAACAGCAGTAAGGCCGCGGCGGGCGTAGGGATCGGACATGTTGAGCCACTAGGTTGTGAATTGAGGAGGCCGTCTTGACGGGCATAGTTCATGGCGTGTACTATACCGTCCAGACGGTTCAAAAATCAAGCATCTTTGGAGTTTCACCATGGCAACTCGTATGAAATCAAGCCCAGAGGAGTCGCATTCGGCGGACAACGGCGCTGAAGCCCCCTCCATCTCTAAGAAAGCGCAACAAACACGGGAGCGCATCCTTCAAGCTGCGCGTGACGTAGTCATGGAGGGAGGTGCCGGGCACCTAACGCTTGACGCGGTCGTTGCACGGGCAGGAATGAGCAAAGGTGCGTTCCTGTACCACTTCGAGACCAAGCGCGATCTGCTCCTCACGATGATTGATGACCAGGTCTCGGCGTTTGATGGCGGGCAGGAAGAGCGAGAGCTGCCATTCGTCGGCGATCCAGACCCTTGGCTATCCAGCCAGGTCTCGGCTATGCCTGACGGCGGGATGCAAAAGATGAGCGCTGCATTGCTGGCGGCCGTGGCTGAAGACCCCACGCTGCTTGAGCCTGTGCGCGGCTGGTACCGCAGGCAGTACGAGAACGCGAGCAAATCTCCACGCGGCACCGATATCGCCGGAATCGTTCTATTTGCCTTGGACGGAGTCTTCCTCGCCGAAATGATGGGTTTTCCGACGTTTGCTGCCGAAGACCTTTCTCGACTCATGCACACCCTCCAGGCGCTCGCCCGCGGCGAACTGGAACTCACCCCTATTGATAAACGCTGATGAAAGGCCTTCCCGTGTCTTGCACTCCCTTTAAATCCCAGTCCTGGCAAATGCAGAAAGTCGGCCTCGCGTTTGTTCTGCTCGCATCGCTTGCCGGCTGTGGTAGTCAGAAGGAGCCTGCTTCCGATCCACCGCGAGCGGTCAAGCTGCTCACGGTGGGGGATGTAGGTTCTGTGGCCAATCGCATTGAATTGAGTGGTCTAGCTCGCTCCAGTGAGCGGAGTACCTTGGGGTTCGAGACTGGCGGGCGTATCAGCAAGCTTCATGTGGACGTGGGAGATCGCTTCTCTCGCGGACAGCTTCTGGCTGAGTTGGATGTTCAGCCCGAGCAACTCCGCCTAGAACAGGCTCGGGCGACACTCGCTGCTGCGGAAGCCGCATTGGCAGACAGAATCGTGCAGACAACGCAGCAAAGGGGGCTGCTTGAGGGCAACGTAATCTCCCCGGCTGCATTCGAGAGTGTGAAAGCACAGTTGGTTGCAGCTGAAGGCCAGGTGCGCAATGCAAAGGCCGCATTCGGCCTTGCCGAGCGTGCGCGAAGGGGGGCCGCCATTCATGCGCCATTCGACGGCGTCGTCGCGGAGAAACTCGCTCTGCCGTTCACAGATATTGCAGCCGGAGCGCCGGTGCTTCAAGTGGATGGACTACGCAGCGGCGTAGAAGTCCTTGCGACTGCATCGACGACCCAGGCGGCAAATATCAAAATTGGGCAGGTCGCCGAACTGCGCCTGAGCGAGTCAGCAAGTCCCGTTCGTGCTTCGGTACAACGCATCGGCTTGCGTGCTGAAAATGGCTCACTTTTACCTGTCGTGCTCGTTCCTCAAGATGCTACTCTTGCGCGCAGTCTTCGACCCGGGTCTGCCGTTCAAGTATTGCTGAAGGCACCGGAAGCGAAGGATGCCTCACCAGATCGTCTGATGCTTCCCTATTCGGCACTGGTGCTCAGTGAGAAAGCAGGACAAGCCGCAGTGTTTGTATATGACGTGACCGGAAAGAAGGTGCACCGCCGGGAAGTGCAATTCCAGAGCGAGCCAGGCGGCGACAACGTTCGCGTTGTGGGCGGCCTGAAGCGCGGCGAGATGGTAGTCGCGGCTGGCGCGAGTTGGCTGACGAACGAGCAACAAGTCACCCCACTCAAGGCCACGACCCAATTGGCCGGACGCTGACCCGCTACAGGAAGACTTCGCTATGAAGATCACAGAAATGGCGCTGCGCGCCAGCAGACTCACCTACCTTGCCGCGGTCATCATTCTTGTTGCCGGCATTGCCACGTTTCTCAATTTCCCTTCGCAGGAAGAGCCATCGGTCACGATTCGAGATGCGGTTGTTGCCGTTCTGAACCCTGGAATGCCAGCCGAACGTGTTGAGCAGTTGATCGCGCGTCCGATCGAGGAGCGTTTGCGGGAGCTGGCCGAGGTCAAGCGTGTAACCACAACCGTTCGCGCGGGCGGGGCCGTCATACAGGTCACGATCTGGGAGCGGTACACCGACCTAGCCCCCATATGGCAGCGCGTTCGCGCGAAGGTTGCCGATGCTCAGCCTCTGCTTCCACAGGGTACGTTGGGGCCATTTGTCAACGACGACTTCGGCCGTGTTGCCGTGGCCTCCATTGCGGTGACCGCGCCGGGCTACTCCATGGGCGAAATGCGTGTGTCGTTGAAAGAGATGCGCGATCGCCTATACGCGCTTCCCGGCGTTGATCGCATCAGCTTCTACGGCTTGCAGGAAGAGCGCGTCTATCTCGAATTTGATCGACCAAAACTAGCCCAGCTTGGATTGACCCCACAAGGGGTGATCGATCAACTCGTTAAACAAAACGTCGTGCTTTCAGGCGGGCAAATCGCCATCGGTGGCATCAACGCTTCGCTGGCTGTTAGTGGAGAGGTTCGCGACGCCGCCTCGCTGCGCGCGTTGCCGATCATGATGGCGCAAGCTCAGGGTGCGCGCGGTGCTTCGCCTGCTCCTTCAATCTCACTGGGAGAGCTTGCGCGCGTGCAGGTACAACCTGCAGATCCTCCCGAGTCTGCTGCAGTCTATAAGGGCCAGCCTGCCGTAGTGATGGCAGTGTCCATGACCTCGGGCCAGAACGTGGAGCAATTCGGCGTAGCCCTCAAATCCCGTGTGGCCGAGCTTGAGAAACTTCTGCCCGCAGGTTTCGAGCTCTCCTATGTGACATTCCAGGCAGACGTCGTCAAACGTGAAATGGGCAAGATGAACCAGGTGATGATCGAAACGATTGTCATCGTGCTCGGCGTCGTCGTCCTTTTCCTGGGATGGCGCACAGGATTCATCGTCGGGATGATCGTGCCGCTTACCATTCTGGGGGCACTGATCGTGATGCGCGCGCTGAACATCGAGCTGCAAAGTGTTTCGATGGCAGCCATCATCATCGCTTTGGGGCTCTTGGTAGACAACGGCATCGTGATTGCCGAAGACATTGAACGGCGCTTGGCAGCCGGTGAAGACCGCAAACAGGCTTGTCTCGAAGCGGGTCGTACCCTCGCACTGCCGCTGCTGACGTCCTCATTGGTTATCGTCATCGCCTTCTCCCCGTTCTTCTTCGGCCAGAGTGCGACGAGTGAGTATCTGCGCTCTCTCGTCATTGTCCTCGCGCTCACGTTACTCGGATCTTGGCTGTTGTGTCTGACCGTCACTCCACTGCTGTGCTACCACTTCACCAAAGTGCATCATCAACCGGCGAATGACGCGCAAACCTACAACACACGCTTCTATCGCGGCTATCGCAAGTTGCTTGAGTGGGTGCTTGACCACAAGGCGATCTACGTTGGTGTGATGACGGGTGCATTGGCCGTAGCTCTGTACGGATTCACGACACTGCCATACGACTTCTTGCCGAAGTCCGACCGAGTTCAATTCCAAATACCGGTGCAGCTCGCCCCTGGAACGGATTCACGGCTCACTCTTGCCAAAGTGAAGGAAGTGAGCGGCTGGCTCGGTGATCAAGAAATCAACCCCGAAATCACGGATCACATTGGCTACGTCGCTGACGGTGGGCCGCGCTTCATCCTTGGGCTCAATCCCCCATTGCCAGCATCGAACATCGCGTACTTTGTCGTGACGGTCAAGGCAGGCACCAACATTGACGTCGTGATTGCCCGAACTCGGGCTTACTTCGCGCAGCATCATGGAGATGTACGCGCAGAGCCTCAGCGGTTCTCGCTAGGCACTACCGAAGCCGGCACAGCCGTCTACCGGGTCAGTGGGCCGGATCATGAGGTGCTGATGAATGCGGCGGCGAAAATTGAGTCCGCGCTACGGGAGCTGCCAGGTACGGCCAACATCAAGAACAACTGGGATACCCGTGTCGGCCGTCTCGATGTTCGGGTCGATCAAGATCGTGCGCGACGTGCTGGCGTCACCACCGACGACATAGCTGCCTGGCTTGGCACCCGCTACATCGGCCAGTCGATCTCTGTGATCCGAGATGGCGATACCAGCGTGCCAATCGTGATGCGCGGGACGTCCAATGATCGGCGCAGCACTGCGGACGTTGGTTCGACGACCATCTATCCAGCGTCGGGTGGCCAGCCGGTTTCCCTGGCGCAAGTGGCCGATGTCACGCTCGCTAGCGAGCCGTCTGTGATCCAGCGCCGCAATCTCATTCGTACAGTCACAGTTCAGGGGCAGAACACCGCATACACCGCGCAAGAGATCGTGGATCACCTCGCACCTCGGATCGCCGCAATTGAACTACCTGCAGGCTATGCCATAGAGCTTGGTGGAGAAATTGAGGAATCGGCTGAATCGAATGCATCGCTCACGCACTACATGCCGTTCGCTCTTCTGGCGATGTTGCTGCTATTCATCTGGCAGTTCAACTCCTTCCGCAAGCTGATCGTGATTCTCGCAACGATTCCCTTCACGTTGATTGGGGTCGTGATTGCACTGAAGGCAACAGGCACTCCTTTCAGCTTCATGGCGACATTCGGGGTGCTTGCGCTGTTCGGAATCATCGTCAACAACGCCGTTCTTCTGCTCGAACAAATTGAACACGGCCTCTCGGAAGGTCTCGCCCGACATGAAGCCCTGGTGGGAGCTGCGATGCAGCGGCTGCGTCCAATCGTGATGACCAAGGTGACCTGTATCGCGGGTCTCGTGCCCCTGATGTTGTTTGCGGGGCCGCTGTGGAAGGGCATGGCCATCGGCATGATCGGTGGTCTCGCACTTGGCACGCTCGTGACGCTTGGCCTGATTCCGTTGCTCTACGAGGTGCTGTTCGGAATGAAGTGGCCGGGCAGCAAACGGAGTCACGAGGCGGTACAACAACCAGTGCAACCGGTCTGATCCCTCAGCGTAACTGTCCACACGCTTCCCCCGATCTCTCTCGTGGCCGGAGAGATCGGGGAGACAGATTCTCGCCATCAGAGAGTTTAAGAAGAAATCAGAAGCAGAGCGAATTGACCGCCTACTGCCTATTCTTTGATGCTTTGATGCTTTGATAATCAATTTTCACTGAATAGATTTGGAGAAATATATGAACCCGTTGTCATGGAATCCATGGTTGGTTCTACTGATTGCCGGCCTGTTCGAAATCGGTTGGCCACTAGGCCTCAAGATGGGTGCGGCCAATGCAGCGATGCGCTACGTGGGGCCGGCGATTGCAGTTGCCTGTATGGCAGCCAGCGGCTTTTTCCTATGGTTATCTCTTAAACAGATCCCCATAGGAACAGCTTATGCGGTCTGGACCGGCATCGGTTCGCTGGGCGCGTTTTTCGTGGGCGTGTATGTGTTCGGCGATACCGCCTCCTTGATACGTTGGGTTGGAATTGCGCTGGTTGTTGCTGGCATCGTCTGTCTGAAAATGGGATAAATGAAAATATATATGAAACGCCCTATTTCATTAATCCATTTTGTGCTGCTGGCAGGCCTCACGGCAACCTTATCTGGCTGTGCTTCAAACGGAATGACTCGATCAGGGTTTCTTGGTGATTACGATGTATTGGGAAAAACGAAGTACGAAAATGTTCTGCTCTTCAAGGCGCCAGGCTTTGAACCCAGTCGTTACCGGGAAATATTAGTCGAGGATGCTCAGGTAGTGACGGCAACTGGACGCATAGGTGGGCTTGAAGCTGAGCAAGTGCGAGAGCTTCTCGATCACGTCAACAGTGAACTGCGACATCTCCAAACTAAGAGCTTATCCGTAAATAGTTAGAATGTCACTCCGAGCCGTATTGGACACGGTGTTGGAGACGCATGATGGGCAAGCGAGTTGATTCCTGGGTGGTAACGGATGCGCTCTGGCAGCGCGTGGAACCACTGGTACCGCAACGCGCTCTTGTAGCGGGCAAACAGTATGTGCGCAAGCCTGGAGCCGGTCGCCCGGCGAAGCCGGCGCGCCTGGTGTTCGAGGCCATCGTGTATGTTTTGCGCACGGGCTGCCAGTGGAAGGCGTTACCTGTGGAGCGCTTTGGTAGCGCCAGTGCCGTTCACAAGCGCTTTCTCGAATGGGAGAAGGCCGGCTTTTTCGAATCGGTCTGGAGAGCCGGGCTGGCAGAGTACGATGACATGCAGGGTATCGCTTGGCGCTGGCAAAGCATCGATGGCGCAATGATGAAGGCGCCTCTGGCGCAGGAGGCTGTAGGGCGCAATCCCACGGACCGGGGAAAAAAAAGGAAGCAAGCGGCACCTGTTGGTGGACGGCCGTGGCGTCCCGCTGTCGCTCGTCGTGACCGGGGCCAACGTCCATGACTGCAAAGGATTGGATGCCGTGCTCGGCGCAGTTGTGGTCAAGCGAAAGAGTCCACCGTGCAGACGGCACAAGCATCTGTGTGCCGATGCGGGCTACCGAGG
Organism: Stenotrophomonas sp. 85239_Sma; assembly: GCF_056481725.1. NCBI lineage: Bacteria > Pseudomonadati > Pseudomonadota > Gammaproteobacteria > Lysobacterales > Lysobacteraceae > Stenotrophomonas > Stenotrophomonas sp. 85239_Sma. The sequence continues at coordinate 3,461,332 of NZ_CM151163.1, forward strand.
TGCTGAGCACCTGCGCACAATGCAAAGGCATGGCTATATTCCTCACGTCGTTGGCCGACGCAAGGAGGCCGAGGCCAAGCGGCTCAATCCCAAGCAGAAGGCGAGGCGCTGGGTGGTCGAGGTGTGCCACAGTTGGTTCAACCGTTTCCGCAAACTGCTGGTGCGCTACGAGAAGCTTGAGCGCAGCTTCCTTGCGCTCAACCACTTGGCGGCGGCCATCATCGCTTTCCGCAAGGTGCCATTGAGCGTCAACATAATTTACGGATAAGCTCTTAGTTTTGCTGCATTGCCGTCTGACGAGACGAACGCAAATTGATCGTGAAGGCCACTACAACGATGACTAACACGGCGAACTGCGCTGAGAGTGTTTGCCACGACGGATAGATGCCTAGTAGGTCGATGCGTGGGATCGCAATCGGGCTGGTATGCAACAACCCGGCCTCTTGCAGTCCCGCAATACCCTTTCCCGCCAAGACCACGGCAAGTATGGCCACCAGCAGTGAGCTGGCAGCGAAGAACTGGCCAATCGGCAGGCGCGCACTGGTGCGCAGCAGCACGGCTGCAAGCAGGGCCAGGATTCCCATGCCGGTGCCCAAGCCTGCCAGCAGGGGCCAGCCATTTCCCTCTGTCCAGAGCGCAGCATAGAACAGCACCGTCTCAAACACTTCACGGTAGACGGCAACGAAGGCCAGCGAAAACAAGAACCAAGCCGTGCGTTTGTTGAGCGCCGAGGACAGCTTTTCCTTGAGATAGACCTGCCAGCGGCCAGCAACGCTCTTCTGGTGCATCCACATGCCCACACCCAGCAAGACCACGGCAGCAAAGAGTGACGAGAACCCTTCCGTCAGTTCGCGGCTCGCCCCGCTGACGCCCACCAAGTAGGTTGCCACGGCCCATGTAATGCCGCCTGCGGCCAGCGCGGACGCCCAGCCTGCATGCACGTAGATCAATACGTCTTTCCGTTCGGCTTAAAAACGTGGTGCGCTGAATTACCAGGTTTTAGCCAGATACTGCGCCTGTTGCCCGGTATAACTGGCCAGGTTTTGAATGGCTTGCGACGTTAAAGCGGTGACAGGATGAAAACCTCGTTGTTGCCAATAAGAAGCTGAATTTTGCACTGCAACCAGTGTTAAAGCTGAAAGTGAACACTGCCGCGCCTGCTGCTCAGCTGCGGCCAGCAATTGTTGCGCAACCCCCTGCCCACGGGCGTCACTACTAACCGCCATATCATGCAGATACAAACAATCAGCTTGCGTAACTTCAGTAAAATCTTCACCAAGCTGACTGAACAGATCAATCCCCGCTTTAATGAAACTGACGCGCTGGGCCATATCAATAACACAGTGCTGGCCTGCTGGTTTGAAGGCGCCCGCGACCCGCTGTTTCGTTTGTTTACCGCCGATTTGGATCCGGCCCACTGGCGGCTGATCCTGGCAAAATTCAGTGTCGAATTTCATGCCGAACTGTTTTACGGCCAACCAGTTGAACTGCGAAGCTGGGTCAGCCGGGTTGGCGGCAGCTCATTTGATGTGACGCAGGAAGCCTGGCAAGCCGGCCATAAATGCGCCAGCGGTGTCGCCGTGTTGGTGCAATATGATTTTGCCGGCAAACAAAGTGTCGCGCTGAGCGAGTCGTTAAAAACGCAGTTGCTGGCGTTGTGATGCCACGGCTACACCTCTGCCATGATGCGATGATCTGATGATGAAAAAACCCAGCGCTGCCAGCGATACCCTGACGCTGCATTATCTGCAAGCCTTTGTCCTCAGTGCAGAATTGGGTTCCGTTTCTGCTGCAGCGCGGGTGCTTGGCAAGCGGCAGTCTCAGGTGAGTCTGTGGGTGCAGGAGCTGGAAATCGAACTGGCGCAAAGCTTGTTTATCCGCAGTGGCAATAGCCTGCAACTGAGCGCCGCCGGTCAAAGTCTATTGCCGTTGGCCCAGCACACGCTGGCACAATCAGCGCGGCTGCAGGCGGCAGCGGCTGCGTTGCGACAACAACACAGCTTGGTGTTTCATATCGGCGTCGCCCGCCATATCCCACAACCGCTGTTCGCTGCGGCCATAGCCCGCTTTATCGCGTTACACCCACAGGTGCAGTTACGTGTAACGACCCACAGCGAAGACTACTTACAAGACCAGTTGGCCGGGGGTGGTTTTGACCTGATCCTGGTGCATGAAAGTCTGACGCAACATAGCAGCAGTTATGATTATTGCCGGGTTGGCTATTACGATGAAGTCATGGTGGTCAGAACGGGTCACCCTTTGTTGCAGCAACCTGGCAGCGCCGCGCATCTGGCGGCAGGCGATGCAACTGGTGTCACGCAGCACTTTAGCAGTGCCGACTTAGCGCCGTACCGCGAACTGGTCTGCAGCGCGGAAAGCCCGGCGACGTTGGATGAAAGTGGTTACAGCGGCCAGTTTAGCCTGCTGGACGATTTCCCCACGCTGCGGGCGGTGTTGTGCCGCACAGACAGCCTGGCCTTGTTGCCGCTGGTGTTAGTGCAAGCCGATCTCGACGCAGGCTTGCTACAAATTTTGCCGCTGGCGCAGGAGCGCTCCACTATCCGCCGACGCCTGGAATTACGCTGGCCGCTTGGCAGCCAGCATCAACCGTTGACGGCTTGCTGGCTGGCATTGTTACAACAAACCCTGACCAACAGCCGTTAGCCTCTGATTGCCTGCTCACCGCCAGCCCATCTGCGTCGGTTAATAGTCCGGGTGTTGATAAACCACCCGGCCCTGTAACACAGTCAGCAAAATCCGGCTCCGGCGAATTTGCGCCGGCGTCGCCTGGCTGATATCCCGATCGAGCAGCACTAAATCAGCCGATTTGCCGACCGTCAGCGAACCGGTTTCAGCAGCCAGCCCCAGCGCTTTGGCAGCATTGATGGTGTACGCATCCAGTGCGCCGGCCACATCGCTGAAAGCGCCATCCTGCAGCTCCAGTGCATTGGCAATGCTGATCAACGGATTGAGCTCATTCACATTCCAGTCGCTGCTTAGTGTCAGATTCGCGCCCGCTTGCCGCAGCGCGGCCACCGGCATTAAACGGGCGGCCCGCGCTTCACCCAACAACCAGGGTTCAGCCCACTGATGATCGGCATGTAACACCTCGTCATTGCCAATTTGCATATCCGCATCAACCTGCAGTTGTTTAAAACGCGGCAAATCTTCGGCGTCGACCAGCTCTAAGTGTGTCAGGCCGTACAAGCGGGTTGAGCCTTGCCGACGCGCCTGCGCAATGGCATCCAGTGCCTGCCGGGTGCCGCCATCGCCGATCGCATGAATATGCGCGCCATACCCCAGCGTGTTTAGCTGCTGCAGCCACCAGGGCAGCTGATCCGGTCCGATATAATCCAACCCGGTGGGCAAGTCAGGATTGATGGTGTGCCGGTACGGCTTCAGCAAACGGGCGGTGCCATTTTGCAGCAAACCGTCACTGTAGATTTTGACCTGATTAATCACTAACAACCGGCTCAGGTCCGGTTGATAAGCCTGGCGGAAAAATTGCAGTTGCCGTTGGGCAGCATCCGCCGGATACACCCAAGGCCGTACGCTGACCCGCGCGGTCAGTTGTCGGTCGCGTTCCAGTTGTTGCCAGCTTTGCAACCAGCCACGTTGCCAGTACAAGCGGCCATCACCGACCGTGGTAATACCGTTCGCTGCCAACTGGCGCAAACCACGCAGCAGTCCGCGCCGGTGGGCACTCTGCAAATCCGGCTGCGCCAGCCAGGCTTGTTCAAACAAACGATCGCCGGCGTTATCGAGCAAAATACCGCTGAGGCTGCCATCTACCTCACGCAGCATACGGCCACCTTGCGGATCCGCCGTGTTGGCGTCGATGCCACCCAGCGCCAATGCCGCGCTGTTCGCCCACATCGAATGGGAGGTTTGTTCCATGATGATCACCGGGTTAGCCGGATACAACCGATCCAACATCGCTAATGGCGTCTCATCACTGAGTTTGAGCAACTCAGCCAGCTGATGCCCGTATCCCAACACCCACTCGCCCGGCTGCAACGCTAAGGTGCGCTGGCACTGCAATAACAGCGGTTCGTAGTCACGGTAACCAGCGGCGTCGGACAAATCACAATCGCCGCCAATCTCTGCATCTGCTTCAAACACATGGTTATGGTTGTCGATAAAACCGGGCGCAATAAAAGCCTGCCCGACATCCTGCCAGTCTGCCTGTTGCGGGTATTGCTGTTTTGCTTGTGCTGCAGTGCCGATAAAGGCGATGCGGCCCTCTTTCATCACCAGCGTATCTGCCGCCTGATGCTGATAAATCACCGCATTGGTGAGCACGGTCACCGGCGGGGCTGAGGTCAATGTATTGGCGAGCGGCAATGGACTGACTGATTCATCAGCCGCTTTGCAACTCAGTAATAAAGTGCTGCTACACAACAAACACAGCGGTAAAAGTTTCATATTTTCGCACTCAATCTGCTTAAACTTTGTGCATAGTAACCATTTTTAGCAGCAGTAAAAGTTAGTCAGCATCACATAAACGAGATAGCAAAAACGACATCAACCGCCCCATCACCTTCGGCAGCACAGTTGACAGCGGCAGCCTGCCCACATTGTTACTGAAGTAACTTTGCTGTGAACTATGCAACATCATCCGGTGCGTGTCAAGATAGTTGTCGCGCAAGTCATGCGGCCAATTGTTGTGTATCGTGATGCAGCGTGAGGCCTTCGATCACCGCGTCGCGCTCGGGGTTGAGCGTGACGGCGCCGATGGGCTGCCAGTTGCGCGTGTGCCGACTCCAGCGCGACGGATGGCGCTGGCGGGCACGTTCGTAAACCTGATGCCTGGCCGCCAGGATCGCTTGGTCACGCCCTTCATGCCGCGCTGCCGGGCTCACGTAGCGGATGCCGCCGTGCAGATGCTCATGGTTGTACCAATGCACAAACTGCGCCGCCCAGTCGCGAGCGGCGTGCAGGACGGCAAAGCCACGGGCAGGGAACTCGGGCCGGTACTTGGCGGTGCGAAACAGCGATTCGACAAAGGCGTTATCGTTGCTGACGCGTGGGCGCGAGTACGAGGGCTTGATGCCCAGCCAATGCAGCATGGCCAGCACCGTGGTGGCTTTGAGCGTGGAGCCGTTGTCGCCGTGCAGCACGGGCTTGCTCGCCTGTGTGGCAATGCCCTCGGCCAGCGCCGTGCGGCGCACCAGGTGCGCGGCATGGCAGGCGTCGTCGTGCTCGTGCACCTCCCAGCCCACGATCTTGCGACTGTAGAGGTCTAGGATCAGATACAGGTAGAACCAGCGCCCGGCGATCTGGGCGGGCAGATAGGTCATGTCCCAGCACCAGAGCTGGCGCGGGCCACTGGCCACATGCGTGCTCGGGCCGCGTCGCGCCTGCGGCGCCTTGGCGCGGCCGCGATGGGCGGCTTGCCCTTGTGCGCGCAGGATGCGGTAGAAGGTCGATTCGCTGGCCACATAGCGGCCTTCATCGGCCAGCGCAGGCACGATGCGCGCAGGCGGCTGGTCCGCAAAGCGCGGCTCGTTGGCAATGCGCAGCACCTCGGCGCGCTCGGCTTGGCTGAGCGCATGGCTTGGCCTGGGTCGCTGCGCCTGGGGGCGAGCGTCACAGCGGATGGAGCCGTCGGCTATTGTCCAGCGCTGCAGCGTGCGCAGCGTGATGCCGGCCGTCTCGCAGGCCTTGTACAGACTGGCGCCATCGCGGTGCGCTTGCCCGATCAGTTCCACCAGATGTCGGCGGTCTTGCAGCGGGATCATGCGTCCTCGCCCCCCGGCAAGACCGCCTCGAGCTTTTTTGAGAGCACCAGCAATGCCGCGGTCTCTGCCAACGCCTTGTCCTTGCGGCGCAGATCGCGCTCGAGTTGTTTGATGCGGCGCTGCTGGGCCTTGGCTTGGGCCGGGCTGCTGCGCTCGCTGGCTGTGCTGCCCAGTGCCTCGGTGGCCGCCTGGCGCCACTCGATGAGCTGCTGCGGGTACACGCCGTTGGCGCGGCACCAGGCATTGCGTTGCTGTTCATCCATGGCCGCCGTCGTCAGCAACGCCTCAAAACGGGCTGCAGGCGTCCAGGCCTGGGCAGCGGCCGGCGGCGACAACGCCGCATCGCGCCACTTCTGCAGCGTCTGCACGCTCACACCAAATTCCCGCGCCACGTCTGTCAGCGAAGCGCTCTCAGGCGGCAGCAACCGCGCCACAGCACGGTCCTTGAATGCTTGTCCGTATCTGGCCAACTTGTTCTTCCATCATCGCCCCCAGGTTCAGAGTTCTATGCGGGCGACATCTATTCTGACGCGGGGGGCATCAATAGAGTCATATGGTTACAATATGATATTATCGGTACGGATTGTTTTTTGTTGCTGCTGTTGCAACATCGGATTGATTAGCTGGAAACTTTTATGCGTTTATTATGGATGTTTGGCTTCGGTATTTTTTCATGGGTTGCCGAGGCAGCGACTGAGCTGCAACACGGTCTTTGGTATCAACAAGGGCAATTTGTCGCGCAAACCTGGTATGAGGTTGATGGCAAGCTAACCCGCAATAAGCCAGCGCAAATCCGGCAAACTCTCGATTTAAACGGCGGTTATGTCGTACCGCCTTTTGCTGAGGCGCATAATCACAATCTGCAAAACCCTTGGTTAGTGCAGAATTTTCACCAGCGTTACTTGCAAGACGGCGTGTTGTACGGCCTGATGATGTGCGGCAACCACGGCAATGATCAGGCCACAAAGCAGGCACTGGCTCAGTTACCAATGAGTATCGACAGCGTGGGCGCCTGTATTTCCAGTTCTGACGGTCACCCGCTGCGGTTAGCGGTGAAAGCCGCCCCCGGCCAACCGGATCTGCAGCCGGCACAAGTGTACGACAGCGCCTATATCGTGATGGATACTCCGGCCGATATCGCAAAAAAGTGGCCATTGTTTAAAGACACCAAAGCCCGCTGGGTCAAAATCATCCTGGTCCATTCCGAACAACCGCAGCGCCGGACGGATAAACAATTGTTTGGCCTCAATGGCTTAGCACCTGAGGTGGTGCGGCCACTGGTCAGCTTTTTACACCAGCAAGGCTTAAAGGTGACCGCCCATGTTGAATCAGCCGCCGATTTTGCGCTGGCGGTGGAGGCTGGTGTGGACTTGATCGCCCACCTGCCGGGTTATCAGTGGTGGCAAGGCTATGCGCCGGCACTATACCGGTTGTCAGATGCCAGTATTGCCATGGCGGCGCAAAAACAGATCGCCGTGATCGCAACGGCGGGCATCAGTGCGGTGTTTTATCAAAAAGAACAAGACAAGCTGCCGGCGGTCCAAGCGCTGCAGCGCGACAACCTGCAGCGGCTGAAACAAGCAGGTGTTCAAGTACTGGTCGGCTCTGATCGCTTCGATGCCAATGTGCTGGCCGAAGTCAATTATTTGCAGCAAATGGGCGTTTACTCCAATGCCGAATTGCTGCAGCTGTTGGTCAGCGACACACCACGTTTTTTATTCCCCGGCCGTGCCATTGGTGCTTTGGCCGAAGGGCATGAAGCGAATCTGTTGGTTCTGCACGACAATCCGCTGAAGAACTGGCAGGCGCTGAGCGACATCCAACTAAGGATGTGGCAAGGGAAAGTGATTCAACTACCGCCCAAAGAGAAATCAGCAAGTCCGCAATAATGTCCGATCAGCGGGAGCATCATGCTCCCGCTGGGGTGGCAGATCTGCCCCGCCAGGCCGTTGATGCCGCGTATACCCGGCAATGACACCGCATATTTGTCTCTAATTCGTATAAATTCCACGGGTTTTGTTACATATCCTGCTCATTTCTACCACAGACTTGCCAACATTGCGCTGGCTACACTGCCCGACACGACAACCAACGCAACAATGCACCGACATCATGACAATATCTTCGCATCCTATCGTCTTCACGCTGCTCGCCACTATCTGTTTGCCGGCATGTAACGACAGCAACCAAACCAGCCCCGACCTGTTGATCACACAGGTTTCTCAGCTTAATCAGGTACAAGGGCTTTGGCACAAGAAAGCTTATGGTGAAATCATCGCCATCGGTAATGACCGGGTTAAGCGTTATCAATTCAACAGTAAAGCCTGCCTGCTACTGCAGGATGATAGCTATCAAACAGCACTGCAGAACCAAATTGACTCGCTGCGCCTGAAAAACGGCACCCTCTTAGCAGTGACCGAAAAAGGCAGGCCTATTGCCGATAGTTTTGCCAAAATGGCCGAACTGCCGGCCGCCTGTACAGCGCCATTAACGGTGCAACAACAGAACAGCCCCAGTCAGGTTTTTGAGTACTTTTGGCATACATTTCATGATTATTATGCCTTTTTTACGCTGCGAAACCTCAACTGGCAGCAGCAGTACCAGCGCTATGCACCGCAGATCCATGATGGAATGAGCGATGAAGCATTGTTTGCAGTGCTTGCTGAGATGGTGGATCCATTGCAAGACGCGCATATTTCGCTTGAAAGTGATTTCAAATCATTTACCGCATTTAAGCCTGCACCGCTATTGCGTAGCGCCACAGCAATCGCCCAATCTGAACTGTCGGCAGACGATGCCCCAGACACCGAAAGCGTCGTCAGACAAATGTTGGCTGCGGCCAGCCACATCGCTGCCGGTTATCTGACACCACAAAGCCTCAGGACTTTCCCGGCGGAAGGGGATGAAAAAACCTTGTTGTGGGGGATCACCCCGGATAACGCCGGCATCCTGGTGATCAACAACATGGCGAAATTTCAGCAAAACCCAGCGGCGACTGAAGTTGAACAACTGCAAGCCGCCGAAGCCATGCTAGACAAGGTCTTCAGTGAACTGAGCGGTACTGACGGGCTGATCGTCGACATCCGGCATAATCTGGGTGGCGATCTGTTTATTGCCCAAGCTATCGCGAATCGTTTTGCCAGCAGCGATCAACTGGTCGCGACATGGCAGGCCAATAACCGCTGGGGCCAGGGAGAAGCGGCCACATTGAGCCTAAGCCGTCACCCCAGACCTTACACTAAACCGGTGTATTTACTCACCAGTGAACTGACCATGAGCGCAGGGGGGATAGGAAATCCAACCGCATGAGCACAAGTATAGCACACGTTTGGGGCGTCTCAGGCATGCACACAGGGGACTGCTGGGTTGATTTCTCAAAGCCAGTTGCCCGAGATTTTTCGGTATGACCCGTTTTTGGCGGTGACAGGCGCAGCGCTGCCTCGCAACGTTGGCAAAACCACTGTTAACCGCTGTTGCCACCCTACCAACTGACGCGCTGATCGACCTCGAAGTCCGGGGCCGGTTGGGTCGCTTCATCCCAGTCTGGGGCTGGCTCCACGCCCTCTGCGGCTTGCGCGTCGCACTCGTCCCACAGTGGCGGCCCGCGTGCCGGGGTGATGTGCGGCGGCTCCGTCTCCACCCCGATGTGCTCCAGTATTTGGCGGATATCGGCACTGTGTGTGATGAAGGCGATGATGTGCATTTGCCCGCCGCAGATGGGGCACAGCAGCGGGAACACCTCGTAGATACGGGCCATCAGCACCGCCCACAAATAGTGCGCCGGGCGCTTGGGTGGCACCGGCTGGGCGGGCTCGGTCTGGGTTGGCAGTGGGCTTCTTACCCCAAGTGCGCCCTCGCCTGCAGCCGTGCTGGCTGGCTCGGCTTGCACCTGCGCCGGTTTCACCGCTGCATCACGCGCCAGCGCCGTGACGGCAGGCCTCAAGGGTGAGTTCGGTGCCAGCACGCCAAAGTAGCGGTGGCGGTGCGTGCGCGGCGGGGGCACCAGCTTGGCGATACGTTCAATCAGCTCCAGCGGGGTGAGGGTGATCTCATCGGCCTTTACGCCGCGCTTGTTGTGAGGCAGGCTGCCGGGCTCGCTGTGCTGCTTGGCGCAGCGGTAGACCAGCTCGCTGCCCGCTTTGCGCAGCCGCTCCATGGCAAACGGCGGGCGGGCGCAGTAGCGCAGCAGCCGCTCCAGCCCGGCGCGGTCGTGCGCCGCTATGCACACGCTGGTGTCCGCCGAAAACCCGCTGTGCTTGTAGCCCAGCATCTCTTGGGCCTCGAAACTCTCCAGCAGGCCCCGTCCGACAAAGGCGCGCAGGATGCGTTTGCGTAAGCTGGCCTGCACCTGACCCACGGCATCCGCAGTCACGCCGGTGGCGGGGTGGAAGATGATGCGCGATGGTGAGCTTTGAGAAGCTGCATCAGCAGCATCGCCCTCCTCGCCCGCCACTTCCTCAAACACGCCATCGACTGCGCAGACATGGAAGTGCACATGCTCGTTCAGACTGGAGCCAAAGCGGTGGATGAAGGCGACTGCGCCTATGTGCAGTGCTGCCTTGTCCACATTGGCCGCACCAGGGCTGTTGGCTTGCAGCGTTTGCGCGATGACGCGTAGGAAGATGCGCAGCACCATGCCCAGCACCGGGCCCTCTCGCTGCATGTAGTACCGCAGCCGTTTGGGCACCGACAGCACCCACTGGCGCACCGGCAGGCGGGGAAACACATGGTCGGTGAGGTGTGCCGCCGTCTCAGCCATGCGCCGGGTGTTGCATGAGGGGCAGACACCCCTGCCTTTGCACGAGAAGGCGACCAGGAAGTCGTGTCCGCAGTCGTCGCAGCGGGCGCGGGCAAAGCCGTGGGCGAAGATGCCGCACTCCAGATATTTCTCGAACGCTTTGCGCACGTAGGGCCTGGGGCTGTGGTGGTCGCCCTGGCCCTCAAATTGACCCTCGCAAGCCAGCTCCAGCCAGCTCTCGTAGTGCTCGGCCACGGTTTGGTAGAGCAGAGTGCGTTCGGGGTGGCGGGGGTTGTAGCGCTTGGGTTTGGCGGTGGCTGGCATGAATACTGCGCAAATACACAGTATTTTGCAGACTTCTCCTCAGCCGTGTGAACGCTGGTCAGGAACCGCCTCTATTCGCCGGTGAGGTGGCGGTTTTGATGCGCGGCGGGTTCAGCTGAGCAGCGCCTGCTGGTCTGGCCTGGCTTTGATCGGGGTGTACTCTCGGCGGTTATTCGCACCGGTTACTCGCGCGACGGCTGACCGACCAGTCCCATGTACTGGTCGGCAAACGAGAAGCGCGCGCCGACGCGGTTGCCGTAGTAGAGGTCGTGGTGCCAGAGCGTGAGCGTGGTGCCGCCGTCGTACTCCGCCTGCTGCGGCTCCCACGGTTGGCCGCAGAAATTCAGTGCGCTGAAGCGCATCGGGGCCAGCGCCGGCTGGCCGGCCATGAAGGTGGCTTCGTAGGCGCGGGTCGCTAATGCACCATGGACTTCAGGCGTGAAGCTTTCGCGGCCCCCACTAATCGAGCAGGCAATGCCATCAGCACCATGGAGCAGGGTAATGTGCTGATGCAGGAAGGCCTGTCGCGCAATGCCGACGTCGCGTCGGCCCTGGCACGCATTGACGAACAAAGCCGCTCGGCCGGCCAGCAGTTTGCCGCGATCACCACCGCCACCCAGGAGCAGAGCAGCACCGCAACCCTGCTCAGCAGCAACCTGCAGAGCATCGCCCTGGCCAATAGCGAGCAGCGTGAAGTGGTGTCGAACCTGGCCGTTACCGCCAAGGAACTGGAGACCCTGGCGGCAGGGTTGCGCCAGGAAGTGGATCGGTTCCGCTAAGGCTGATCAGTCCCCCAGCCCCGGGTCCACCCGTTTGCCGATGTCCTTGAGCCGCGCCAGTTGATCAACCATCCCTGGCGCTTCGTCGAGGCTGCTGACAAAGGTCCACAGATAGGTCATCACTGCATAGATATGGCCGGCCTTGACCGCCGGTGACAAGGCCAGTTGGCTGATCGCGACGATGAACAGCAGCGCGGCCAACGCGCCGAAGAACAGGTAGGCAGCGGCCTCGCGGTCCGACAGCCAGATCCGCAGGCGCGACAGCAGTTGATAATGGCGTCGCAGGGTTTGGGCGCCGACTTTCTCTACCAGGCCGATCTCCTTCTCCAGGCGGTTGTTCAACCGTTCGTGCAGTTGCTCGTTACGGCGGGCAAAGCGCGGCAGCAGGGTGATGCATATCGCCAGCGCGGCAAAGCAGGCCAGGCCAACCCAAGGTTCAATCACCAATAGCATCACGGCTGCACCGACGATGGACACCAAGGCCGTTGCAATAATGGGCACATGTTTTTCGAAGAAATCGACAAAGTCCCGCGCCAGTACCACCCGCGCGGCGGCCTTTGACGTGCTGTGATTTTGCAGGCGCTGATTGAGAATCACCGGTACGGCAAGATCGGCGTAGATCCGGGTGAAGGTGCGGGTATCCAGGGCCCGGCGTGCGGCACCGACTACCCAGAAAGCCATCACCACCGCCGCATAGAACAACGCACTGCCGGCATCGCCGCGCAGGATCGAGTCCACCGCAAAACCGGCAAACAGGGGATAGGCCAGCAGCAATGCGTTCTCCAGCGCGACCAGTGACAGCGTGCAGAACAGCTTGCCGGGATAGGCCTTGGCGATTGCCTTGAGGGTTTGGCTGGCGGATTGCTGGCCGATTTTCTTGCTTTCTTCGATCAGGATGTGTGGCGTTACGGATGGCATGGGTGCACCAAAGGAGTAATAGGCGCTACTATTGAGCGACCGCTCAAGTATCCTTGAGCAGTCGCTCAAGGGGATAGGAAATCCAACCGCATGAGCACAAGTATAGCACACGTTTGGGGCGTCTCAGGCATGCACACAGGGGACTGCTGGGTTGATTTCTCAAAGCCAGTTGCCCGAGATTTTTCGGTATGACCCGTTTTTGGCGGTGACAGGCGCAGCGCTGCCTCGCAACGTTGGCAAAACCACTGTTAACCGCTGTTGCCACCCTACCAACTGACGCGCTGATCGACCTCGAAGTCCGGGGCCGGTTGGGTCGCTTCATCCCAGTCTGGGGCTGGCTCCACGCCCTCTGCGGCTTGCGCGTCGCACTCGTCCCACAGTGGCGGCCCGCGTGCCGGGGTGATGTGCGGCGGCTCCGTCTCCACCCCGATGTGCTCCAGTATTTGGCGGATATCGGCACTGTGTGTGATGAAGGCGATGATGTGCATTTGCCCGCCGCAGATGGGGCACAGCAGCGGGAACACCTCGTAGATACGGGCCATCAGCACCGCCCACAAATAGTGCGCCGGGCGCTTGGGTGGCACCGGCTGGGCGGGCTCGGTCTGGGTTGGCAGTGGGCTTCTTACCCCAAGTGCGCCCTCGCCTGCAGCCGTGCTGGCTGGCTCGGCTTGCACCTGCGCCGGTTTCACCGCTGCATCACGCGCCAGCGCCGTGACGGCAGGCCTCAAGGGTGAGTTCGGTGCCAGCACGCCAAAGTAGCGGTGGCGGTGCGTGCGCGGCGGGGGCACCAGCTTGGCGATACGTTCAATCAGCTCCAGCGGGGTGAGGGTGATCTCATCGGCCTTTACGCCGCGCTTGTTGTGAGGCAGGCTGCGCGGGCTCGCTGTGCTGCTTGGCGCAGCGGTAGACCAGCTCGCTGCCCGCTTTGCGCAGCCGCTCCATGGCAAACGGCGGGCGGGCGCAGTAGCGCAGCAGCCGCTCCAGCCCGGCGCGGTCGTGCGCCGCTATGCACACGCTGGTGTCCGCCGAAAACCCGCTGTGCTTGTAGCCCAGCATCTCTTGGGCCTCGAAACTCTCCAGCAGGCCCCGTCCGACAAAGGCGCGCAGGATGCGTTTGCGTAAGCTGGCCTGCACCTGACCCACGGCATCCGCAGTCACGCCGGTGGCGGGGTGGAAGATGATGCGCGATGGTGAGCTTTGAGAAGCTGCATCAGCAGCATCGCCCTCCTCGCCCGCCACTTCCTCAAACACGCCATCGACTGCGCAGACATGGAAGTGCACATGCTCGTTCAGACTGGAGCCAAAGCGGTGGATGAAGGCGACTGCGCCTATGTGCAGTGCTGCCTTGTCCACATTGGCCGCACCAGGGCTGTTGGCTTGCAGCGTTTGCGCGATGACGCGTAGGAAGATGCGCAGCACCATGCCCAGCACCGGGCCCTCTCGCTGCATGTAGTACCGCAGCCGTTTGGGCACCGACAGCACCCACTGGCGCACCGGCAGGCGGGGAAACACATGGTCGGTGAGGTGTGCCGCCGTCTCAGCCATGCGCCGGGTGTTGCATGAGGGGCAGACACCCCTGCCTTTGCACGAGAAGGCGACCAGGAAGTCGTGTCCGCAGTCGTCGCAGCGGGCGCGGGCAAAGCCGTGGGCGAAGATGCCGCACTCCAGATATTTCTCGAACGCTTTGCGCACGTAGGGCCTGGGGCTGTGGTGGTCGCCCTGGCCCTCAAATTGACCCTCGCAAGCCAGCTCCAGCCAGCTCTCGTAGTGCTCGGCCACGGTTTGGTAGAGCAGAGTGCGTTCGGGGTGGCGGGGGTTGTAGCGCTTGGGTTTGGCGGTGGCTGGCATGAATACTGCGCAAATACACAGTATTTTGCAGACTTCTCCTCAGCCGTGTGAACGCTGGTCAGGAACCGCCTCTATTCGCCGGTGAGGTGGCGGTTTTGATGCGCGGCGGGTTCAGCTGAGCAGCGCCTGCTGGTCTGGCCTGGCTTTGATCGGGGTGTACTCTCGGCGGTTATTCGCACCGGTTACTCGCGCGACGGCTGACCGACCAGTCCCATGTACTGGTCGGCAAACGAGAAGCGCGCGCCGACGCGGTTGCCGTAGTAGAGGTCGTGGTGCCAGAGCGTGAGCGTGGTGCCGCCGTCGTACTCCGCCTGCTGCGGCTCCCACGGTTGGCCGCAGAAATTCAGTGCGCTGAAGCGCATCGGGGCCAGCGCCGGCTGGCCGGCCATGAAGGTGGCTTCGTAGGCGCGGGTCGCTAATGCACCATGGACTTCAGGCGTGAAGCTTTCGCGGCCCCCACTAATCGAGCAGGCAATGCCATCAGCACCATGGAGCAGGGTAATGTGCTGATGCAGGAAGGCCTGTCGCGCAATGCCGACGTCGCGTCGGCCCTGGCACGCATTGACGAACAAAGCCGCTCGGCCGGCCAGCAGTTTGCCGCGATCACCACCGCCACCCAGGAGCAGAGCAGCACCGCAACCCTGCTCAGCAGCAACCTGCAGAGCATCGCCCTGGCCAATAGCGAGCAGCGTGAAGTGGTGTCGAACCTGGCCGTTACCGCCAAGGAACTGGAGACCCTGGCGGCAGGGTTGCGCCAGGAAGTGGATCGGTTCCGCTAAGGCTGATCAGTCCCCCAGCCCCGGGTCCACCCGTTTGCCGATGTCCTTGAGCCGCGCCAGTTGATCAACCATCCCTGGCGCTTCGTCGAGGCTGCTGACAAAGGTCCACAGATAGGTCATCACTGCATAGATATGGCCGGCCTTGACCGCCGGTGACAAGGCCAGTTGGCTGATCGCGACGATGAACAGCAGCGCGGCCAACGCGCCGAAGAACAGGTAGGCAGCGGCCTCGCGGTCCGACAGCCAGATCCGCAGGCGCGACAGCAGTTGATAATGGCGTCGCAGGGTTTGGGCGCCGACTTTCTCTACCAGGCCGATCTCCTTCTCCAGGCGGTTGTTCAACCGTTCGTGCAGTTGCTCGTTACGGCGGGCAAAGCGCGGCAGCAGGGTGATGCATATCGCCAGCGCGGCAAAGCAGGCCAGGCCAACCCAAGGTTCAATCACCAATAGCATCACGGCTGCACCGACGATGGACACCAAGGCCGTTGCAATAATGGGCACATGTTTTTCGAAGAAATCGACAAAGTCCCGCGCCAGTACCACCCGCGCGGCGGCCTTTGACGTGCTGTGATTTTGCAGGCGCTGATTGAGAATCACCGGTACGGCAAGATCGGCGTAGATCCGGGTGAAGGTGCGGGTATCCAGGGCCCGGCGTGCGGCACCGACTACCCAGAAAGCCATCACCACCGCCGCATAGAACAACGCACTGCCGGCATCGCCGCGCAGGATCGAGTCCACCGCAAAACCGGCAAACAGGGGATAGGCCAGCAGCAATGCGTTCTCCAGCGCGACCAGTGACAGCGTGCAGAACAGCTTGCCGGGATAGGCCTTGGCGATTGCCTTGAGGGTTTGGCTGGCGGATTGCTGGCCGATTTTCTTGCTTTCTTCGATCAGGATGTGTGGCGTTACGGATGGCATGGGTGCACCAAAGGAGTAATAGGCGCTACTATTGAGCGACCGCTCAAGTATCCTTGAGCAGTCGCTCAAGGGGATAGGAAATCCAACCGCATGAGCACAAGTATAGCACACGTTTGGGGCGTCTCAGGCATGCACACAGGGGACTGCTGGGTTGATTTCTCAAAGCCAGTTGCCCGAGATTTTTCGGTATGACCCGTTTTTGGCGGTGACAGGCGCAGCGCTGCCTCGCAACGTTGGCAAAACCACTGTTAACCGCTGTTGCCACCCTACCAACTGACGCGCTGATCGACCTCGAAGTCCGGGGCCGGTTGGGTCGCTTCATCCCAGTCTGGGGCTGGCTCCACGCCCTCTGCGGCTTGCGCGTCGCACTCGTCCCACAGTGGCGGCCCGCGTGCCGGGGTGATGTGCGGCGGCTCCGTCTCCACCCCGATGTGCTCCAGTATTTGGCGGATATCGGCACTGTGTGTGATGAAGGCGATGATGTGCATTTGCCCGCCGCAGATGGGGCACAGCAGCGGGAACACCTCGTAGATACGGGCCATCAGCACCGCCCACAAATAGTGCGCCGGGCGCTTGGGTGGCACCGGCTGGGCGGGCTCGGTCTGGGTTGGCAGTGGGCTTCTTACCCCAAGTGCGCCCTCGCCTGCAGCCGTGCTGGCTGGCTCGGCTTGCACCTGCGCCGGTTTCACCGCTGCATCACGCGCCAGCGCCGTGACGGCAGGCCTCAAGGGTGAGTTCGGTGCCAGCACGCCAAAGTAGCGGTGGCGGTGCGTGCGCGGCGGGGGCACCAGCTTGGCGATACGTTCAATCAGCTCCAGCGGGGTGAGGGTGATCTCATCGGCCTTTACGCCGCGCTTGTTGTGAGGCAGGCTGCCGGGCTCGCTGTGCTGCTTGGCGCAGCGGTAGACCAGCTCGCTGCCCGCTTTGCGCAGCCGCTCCATGGCAAACGGCGGGCGGGCGCAGTAGCGCAGCAGCCGCTCCAGCCCGGCGCGGTCGTGCGCCGCTATGCACACGCTGGTGTCCGCCGAAAACCCGCTGTGCTTGTAGCCCAGCATCTCTTGGGCCTCGAAACTCTCCAGCAGGCCCCGTCCGACAAAGGCGCGCAGGATGCGTTTGCGTAAGCTGGCCTGCACCTGACCCACGGCATCCGCAGTCACGCCGGTGGCGGGGTGGAAGATGATGCGCGATGGTGAGCTTTGAGAAGCTGCATCAGCAGCATCGCCCTCCTCGCCCGCCACTTCCTCAAACACGCCATCGACTGCGCAGACATGGAAGTGCACATGCTCGTTCAGACTGGAGCCAAAGCGGTGGATGAAGGCGACTGCGCCTATGTGCAGTGCTGCCTTGTCCACATTGGCCGCACCAGGGCTGTTGGCTTGCAGCGTTTGCGCGATGACGCGTAGGAAGATGCGCAGCACCATGCCCAGCACCGGGCCCTCTCGCTGCATGTAGTACCGCAGCCGTTTGGGCACCGACAGCACCCACTGGCGCACCGGCAGGCGGGGAAACACATGGTCGGTGAGGTGTGCCGCCGTCTCAGCCATGCGCCGGGTGTTGCATGAGGGGCAGACACCCCTGCCTTTGCACGAGAAGGCGACCAGGAAGTCGTGTCCGCAGTCGTCGCAGCGGGCGCGGGCAAAGCCGTGGGCGAAGATGCCGCACTCCAGATATTTCTCGAACGCTTTGCGCACGTAGGGCCTGGGGCTGTGGTGGTCGCCCTGGCCCTCAAATTGACCCTCGCAAGCCAGCTCCAGCCAGCTCTCGTAGTGCTCGGCCACGGTTTGGTAGAGCAGAGTGCGTTCGGGGTGGCGGGGGTTGTAGCGCTTGGGTTTGGCGGTGGCTGGCATGAATACTGCGCAAATACACAGTATTTTGCAGACTTCTCCTCAGCCGTGTGAACGCTGGTCAGGAACCGCCTCTATTCGCCGGTGAGGTGGCGGTTTTGATGCGCGGCGGGTTCAGCTGAGCAGCGCCTGCTGGTCTGGCCTGGCTTTGATCGGGGTGTACTCTCGGCGGTTATTCGCACCGGTTACTCGCGCGACGGCTGACCGACCAGTCCCATGTACTGGTCGGCAAACGAGAAGCGCGCGCCGACGCGGTTGCCGTAGTAGAGGTCGTGGTGCCAGAGCGTGAGCGTGGTGCCGCCGTCGTACTCCGCCTGCTGCGGCTCCCACGGTTGGCCGCAGAAATTCAGTGCGCTGAAGCGCATCGGGGCCAGCGCCGGCTGGCCGGCCATGAAGGTGGCTTCGTAGGCGCGGGTCGCTAATGCACCATGGACTTCAGGCGTGAAGCTTTCGCGGCCCCCACTAATCGATCGAACGAGCCAACTAAGAGCTTATCCGTAAATAGTTAGAATGTCACTCCGAGCCGTATTGGACACGGTGTTGGAGACGCATGATGGGCAAGCGAGTTGATTCCTGGGTGGTAACGGATGCGCTCTGGCAGCGCGTGGAACCACTGGTACCGCAACGCGCTCTTGTAGCGGGCAAACAGTATGTGCGCAAGCCTGGAGCCGGTCGCCCGGCGAAGCCGGCGCGCCTGGTGTTCGAGGCCATCGTGTATGTTTTGCGCACGGGCTGCCAGTGGAAGGCGTTACCTGTGGAGCGCTTTGGTAGCGCCAGTGCCGTTCACAAGCGCTTTCTCGAATGGGAGAAGGCCGGCTTTTTCGAATCGGTCTGGAGAGCCGGGCTGGCAGAGTACGATGACATGCAGGGTATCGCTTGGCGCTGGCAAAGCATCGATGGCGCAATGATGAAGGCGCCTCTGGCGCAGGAGGCTGTAGGGCGCAATCCCACGGACCGGGGAAAAAAAAGGAAGCAAGCGGCACCTGTTGGTGGACGGCCGTGGCGTCCCGCTGTCGCTCGTCGTGACCGGGGCCAACGTCCATGACTGCAAAGGATTGGATGCCGTGCTCGGCGCAGTTGTGGTCAAGCGAAAGAGTCCACCGTGCAGACGGCACAAGCATCTGTGTGCCGATGCGGGCTACCGAGGTGCTGAGCACCTGCGCACAATGCAAAGGCATGGCTATATTCCTCACGTCGTTGGCCGACGCAAGGAGGCCGAGGCCAAGCGGCTCAATCCCAAGCAGAAGGCGAGGCGCTGGGTGGTCGAGGTGTGCCACAGTTGGTTCAACCGTTTCCGCAAACTGCTGGTGCGCTACGAGAAGCTTGAGCGCAGCTTCCTTGCGCTCAACCACTTGGCGGCGGCCATCATCGCTTTCCGCAAGGTGTAAGTCCGAAGCTCCCGCATCGTCAGGCCGCATACGTGTGCGTGTGGCAATTACGACCATTGAGACGCCCAATAGAGCAGTCAACACCCTAACGACGTTGCTTGTTGGACCAGTGACAACTGGGGGAGCTAGTTTGGAGTTTGAGGCAGTAGATGAACAAACAGATCGTCGGGTGGCTGCTGCTAGCTGCTTCGAGCACGGCAACGCTCTCGCGGATTTCAAAGGCTCCTACACACTGCTCGGGCATGCAAAGTCTGCAATCACCACCTGCCTTGAACGGATCAATAGCGCTTGGAGAAGTGCTGGCTCGTGAATAGCTGCTATTCCATAACTTCGCGCGGATCGCGAGGAGCCTCATCAAGGGGATTCGTAGGGTGCCGTTCTTGTAACGTCTGCAGCATTCTGGAGTGGCTCTGCTTCGTCGCAAAATTGCCGGCGTTTCTCGTTCTTGTCTATTCGAAACGCTGCGTGGTGCTGCTTGCAGAGGTAAAGCGCCTGGAGGTGTGTAAATTCACACGATGGAGTTTGGCCGGTGTGCTGGCAACGGTAGTTCTGACAGGGTGTTCCACTTACCGTCCTTGGATCAACCCGACACTTTCCGACGCCGCCTTAATGTCTCTCGCCGAGAACGACCAACGCATCAGGCCGTCGGAGGTCAACCAACCGGTGGTTGTAGCGGTGACACTGTCAGGCGGGGGCGCTCGGGCGGCGGCCTTCGGCCTGGGCGTGCTGCGCGAACTCAAGGCCACACGCTTCGCGCTAGAGGGCCAGGAGACCACTCTGTTGGATCAGGTGTTCCTGGTCAGCGGAGTGTCGGGGGGCAGCATCCTTGCCGCGCACTTCGCGGCCTTCGGCGATGCCACGCTGACTCGTTTCGAGCCGGATTTTCTGCTTGTGCCTTTTGAGGGGCGACTCATACGTGAAGCTCTGTGGCCTGAGCGTCTTTATAGACTAACTTCACCTTGGTTTGGGCGCAGCCAGATCCTGGCTCAACGCTTGGACGAACTTTTTGAAGGCCGCACCTTTGGTGACGTGCGCCGACGACCGGGCGCGCCCGAACTGATGATCACGGCAACCGACCTCACGACCGGTGCCCCTTTCGATTTCACCACCGAGCAATTCCGGCTAATCTGTTCCGACCTCGATGCAACGCCGCTGTCTTTCGCGGTGGCGGCCTCGTCGGCAGTACCGCTGGTGCTGTCGCCCGTAACGGTGCGAAACAACGCCAATACCTGTCCGCCGCCTCTCCGATCTTTGCCTGTCAGAGGGCAAAATTACAGATCACGCATCCTGCAAAGCGGCATAGACAGCTACCTCAATGCGCACGATCGGCCCTATATCCACCTCGTGGACGGTGGTGTCTCCGACAACCTCGGCGTACGTCTGATGCTAGACCGGCTAGTAGCTTCGGGCTCAATGAGCGCCAATTTCTCGGAGGTCAAGCCCGGAAGCTTGCGCCGACTCGTGTTGGTGACGGTGAACTCCGAACGAGGACTGAGCGAGAGAGTGGACAGTAGCGACCGAGTTCCCAGCACGACGCAAGTACTTGAGTCGCTGATCTTCGGTGCCGGCGCTCGCGAGACCCAGGTGACGCTGGCCATGCTTAACGACGACCTGCAACACTGGCGTTCCGAGATTGTCCGCACCCGTGGCCAAGCGGACAGCCCCTTTGCGGCCGACGCAGAAATCTACGTAGTAAGCGTAAGTCTGAACGACGTGCCGGACGACAAGATCCGGCATTCGCTGCTGCGCGTGCCCACAGCCTTCACGATCGAGGCTACGGATGTCTTGGACCTGCAAACTGCGGGAGGCGAAGCACTGAGGCAATCCAAGGAGTTTATGGCATTGATTGAATCTCTAAGAAGAATCACAGCAGCCAAGCAGACTGCGCCTGGTACTCAGCTTCCCTTGATATCTAACTGATACCGATACTGGGCTTTCGTCCAAGTTCCCAAGAGGCACTTCCGCCGATAACCTTTGCGGCAAGCTGTTGTCCCAGTCGCGGCTCAATTACCGGCCGCCACGGCACAAGGCTGAACCCCATGCCGTCATCGAGCATCGCGTAGCGCCCGCTGGCGAGCATAATGGAACGCCGGTAGATACCGGCTACGCGCTGCCCGTCGGCCACCGGGCGATGCTCTAGGCCGGTTTCCGCCGCAATGTCTTTCGCGGCCTGCACTAGTTCCCGATTGCGTAGCGTGCCCAGCAGGTTGCGCGCGAGGATGACGCGCTGCCCGCGGCGCTGTGCCAGCCCCTGTTCTTCGAGGAAATCGGCTCGCTGCTGTATGGCCTGCTTGGTATCACCGCCAAAGCCCAAGTTGCCCAGCCCACGGCCACCGCCGATCAGTTGCTGGTCAAGCCAAGTCGCGCCGATGACGCGGGCCTGCCGTTCAATAGGAAGGTGTGATTTCAGCTCTACGGCTACATCGCCCAGCCGTTGCGCGTCGTATTGGCGGCCACGCTCGGCCAGGTCGTCCGGTACCTTCCATAGCCCTTCGGCCACGCGCTCCACGATGCAAGCCCGGCGCAGGGCTTCCAGCCGCCGGACATGAGCGGCGACGACTTCCTGCGGGTCGCGTCCGGGCGTAGCCCGGCCCTGCTCGATTACCAGGTGATGATCGGTGCGGTACAGGCCATCGCTCGCCAGCGAGGCGATGTTCTTGTCGGCCGTGCGCACCTCAGTCGAACCCTTCACCTCTACCACAGCGCCCGTGGGATAGTTCGCCAGTTCGTCGCGGGCGTTCAGTGCAACGTAGTGGGCCTTACCGTCCGTGCCGTCGATGATCAGATAGCCTCGGTCGTGCAACTCATCGGCAAGCCCCTTCGCGGCCACGCGGCCGATGAGGCTGCGACCATCGTCGCCCGGCTCGAACACCGCCAGCTCACGCGGCTGGCCGCTCATGGCCCGCTGCATCGTTCGGATGATGTCGCCACGCTCACCCAGGGCACGCAAGGTCTTCTCGGCATCGGCATGAATGGCCCAGGTGCCGGGCTGCACCTCGTCGGCTAGGCCCAGGCGCTGCAAGCGTTGCAGGCGGCCGATCAGCAGCAGGCGCTGGCGTTGCAACCTCGGCTCGTTGAGCCGTTCGACATGCACCCGGCCATCCTCGCCGGTCTCGCGCTGCAAGGTGCGATCCAGGCTCGTCCACCGCTCCTGTTCCACCTCGCGCCTCAAGGTCTGCTGAATCTCCAGTTCGGTGCGCGGCCCCAGCCACTCGGTCGCCAGCTCGGCGGCGCGATGGCGGAAGCCGTGGGCGATGTAGTCACCCGCGATGATGAGGTCTTTGCCGGTGTCGTCGCGCCCGCGCACGATCAGGTGGGTGTGCGGGTTGTCGGTGTTCCAGTGATCCACCGCCACCCAATCCAGCCGCGTGCCCAGGTCGGCTTCCATGCGGCTCACCAGATGCCGGGTGTAGGTGCGCAGGTCGTCCAGCTCGGCCCCGTCCTCGGGCGAGACGATGAAGCGGAAATGGTGCCGGTCGTCGGCGCAGCGTTCCTTGAAGGCGTCCAGATCGGCTTCGTCGGCCTGTGGCCCGTAGCCCCGGCCCGGTTCGCCATCGCGACCCGCGCCGTCGCGCTCGATGTAGCGCAGGTGCTTGGCGAGCGATTGCGGGCTGGCCCGCTGGTGATTGACCAGCAAGGTCTTGATGGTCACGCGCCGCGACATGGGCATTAGCTTCGCCCCGGCGAAGCGCGCCGCCGTGTGGCCACGTCCGAGCCGAGAGCCGGGCCGCTGGCCGGTGCCAGCCGCGCCAGGACGGCGTACTGCCGACTTGCCGCTGCTGGCTTTGCCGGCCTGCTTGAGCACCTTGGAAACGAAGCTCTGCCCCTGGCCCTTGCCCCGGTTCTTCGGGGCGCTGGGGCGCACGCGAAAGTCGTCGTCGCGGCTGTCGGTCATGGCTGCGCTCCCCGCAAGCTTGGGCGTGTCCTGTCGTGCGAAGCACGCGGACATGCCAGCATTGGCGCGACCCTCGCGCCAAACGCGGCACGGTGGCGAAGCCGCTCCGTGCCGCGTTCCCCCCATGTGCTGACTGGCTTTCGACGCGGCCAGGTGCCGCGTCCTTTTGTCTTGCCTTCCGCCTTTGCCCTTCGCTGTCGCTCCAGGCAACGGCGGCCCGGCGGCGCTGCTGCGTGAACAGACAGCGCGCCGGCGAAAGCGCCAATGGCCGCAGGCCGGGCGCGTTCGAGGCAAGACGCCTGAACGTTGGACGGCTGCGCCGGATGCTGCGCGACGTGCGGTGCGAATGCACCGGCACGACAGGCGCAGCGACACTGAAGCAGCCAGCAGAACGACATGCCCGATGGCACGTCAGAGCGCAGCGAATCGGCGGCCATCATGGGCGTATCTCCGGCCACACCGGATGCGCAACGCCGATCACGGCGGATGCGCTGACCGGGCCGAAATAGCGGCTGTCGAACGATGCTGGATTCGTCACGCTCAACAGGAGCAGTTCGCCCGGTTCAAGGCGGCGGCAAAGCTGCAAGGACGGCAGCGCCCGGCCCAGCCGGTCGGCGGGCAGTACGGCGGCCGAAGGCACGCCGTCGATGCGTACCTGACCGGCGACGATGCAGACGTGTTGCGGCGCGACCGCGCCCACACGTTTGAGCAGCGGAACGCGCGTCGGCAGGTAGCCGCGCTGCGCAGCGAGCGCGGCAGCCGTGGCCGGAAGCGGCACCAGCACGATGCTGTCCACGGACAACGGACGTGGCAGCGAGGCGGTGCGCGGGTCGAACGGGTCAATGCGATACCAGCCGACCGCCACGCTGTCGGACGGGTTGTAGGTCAGACGCGGCAGCGGCGACACGAAAGCCGCCCAGGCCAGCGCAGCGAAGCCGATGGCGGCCAGTGTCGCCAGCACGATGCGAGCGCGCAGGCGTGAGCGAGGACGCGGCGCCACGTCGGGCGCGTTGGGTGTGGTGGTCGGGGCGGTCATGGCAGCACCTTCCCGGCCAGCCAGGCGGTATGCCGCTCGGTGGTGTATTCGGGCAGCGCAAGGCGAGCCGCAAGACGGTTGCCCAGCGTGCGCCAGTACGCCGGCGACACGTCGATGGCAGCGATGCCCAGCGCCTCGATGCCGTCGATGCGCTCCAGCACGGCGCGCACGTTGGCATCGCCTTCGGTGTGTAGGAGCAAGCGCGCGCCCGGCTGAACACCGGGGATGCGCTGCGCCGCGTCCAGCGGTGTGCAAGCCTGCATCACCATGAGTTGCCAGCGGATCGTGCCGTAGTCGTTGGCCTGCCAGCGGATGCGGCAGAGCATCGCGCCCGGCAGGAACACCGCGCAGCGCCGCCAGCGGTCGAGCTGAAGCGTGCGCGCCGGTTCGCCGAAGCGCAGGTAGAGCTTGAAGCGATGTTCGAGGTAGGCCAGCGAAACGCGCGTCAGCGGCACATTGCCGGCCTGTCCGGCGAGTGCCGAAAGCGCAGGCAGCGGCGCAGCCGGTGCCGCGTTCGCGGCAGGCCAAGCGAATGCGTTCATGGTGTGTTCTCCGGCGGAAACTCCCGCTCCAGCAGGCCGCGCAGCAGGTCGGCCACGGTCACGCCTTGCGTGAAGGCCGACACCTTGATGCGCGCCCGCATGGCGGGCGTGATGTCGAGCGTGAGGCGGGCCGTGTAGAGGTCGCCTTTGCCCAGCGCGTCGGCATCGCCCTGACGAATCCACGCCTCGGCGTGCGGATTCGCGGGCGGACGTGCGCCGATGCCGACGCGCTTGCCCGTGCGTTTGCTGTTGGGTGGCTGCTGCGCTGTCATGTCGGCCACCGCAGCAGTTCGTCCACCAGGGCGGTGATTTCGCGGGCGGCGGCACTGTCGGGCGCTGTCTCGCGTGCGAGCCGGCCAGCGGCCACGCTGTCGGCGAAGACGATGCGCTGATGCACCTCCGAGCGCAGCGCGGGCAGCGGCTGTTCGGCGAGCGATTGCCGCGCCTCGCGCCCGATGATGGTGGTGCTGACGCGCCGGTTGATGACGAAGGCCGCGCGGAGCAGCGGCCGGAACACCTGCGCCTCGCGGATCAGCGAAACCATTTCCGAGCTGGCCCAGAGGTCGTAGGGGCTGGGCTGCACCGGGATCAGCACGCGCTCGGCCGCCAGCAGCGCGGAGCGCGCCAAGGCGGCGATGCGCGGCGGCCCGTCGATGATGACGTGATCGGCCCGCCTGGCGAGTTCTGGCGCTTCCTGATGCAGCGTTTCGCGTGCGAGGCCCACGGCGCTGAACAGCCGTGGCAAGCCTTGCTGGCTTCTGCGCTGCGTCCAGTCCAGGGATGAACCCTGCGGGTCGGCATCGAGCAGGACGACATGCTGGCCGCGCATCGCCAGTTCGCCCGCGATGTGCGTGGCGAGCGTGGTCTTGCCGACACCGCCTTTCTGGTTGAGCAGAGCGAGGATCATGGCGCGGCCCTCCCTGCTGGAAAGCCGGGCTTTACCTGCCGTGCAAAACGCTGTTCGCCGTGCCGTTTCTCGGTTGTCCACCGAAACGGCGCGCTTCTACTAAAAGTTATGTATTTCTTGTTAGGGAAGTTAGAGGGGCCGCAAACCCGCGCCGTTATTGGCTTTCCGGCGTTTTCGTACTCCTGATAGCACGATAGGCGTACTCCCGATAGCACGATACCCGGTACTCCTGATAGCACGAGGCCGTCCACACCTTTTCCACGAGTTATCCCCGTGCCGTGTGCAGCACGGGCCGGAAGGTCAGCAGTTCTTGTCCGTCGTCCGGCATTCGCTCGATGCCCAGGACGTAGCCGGGCAGCGACTGCCGCGCCACCAGGACGCGCAGGTCGTAAGCGAAGTCGGAGAAGCGCGCAGCGCTGCCCGACTTGCGGTGCAGGTGCCGGAAGTCGAATTGCCAGCCGCCCGGCTGCTTGCCGCCGTGCTTGCGCACCAGGCGGTACAGCCAGCGCTCGATCCCGCCCTTCAAGCGGAAATAGGCTGGGTCGATGGTCAGCACCAAGGCGGCATCGAGCACGCCCGCATAGAACCAGTCCGGCAGGATCAGTTCGATGCCCAGCGGCACGCCGCTGGCATCGGCCAGTTCCTTCCACTCGTTGATCCACGAGAAGCGATGCAATCGCCTTCCCGTGGTTTCGCGGATGGACGTGGCCACCGTGGTCGATTGCAGCCGGTCGAGCGCGGCTTTCAGGCGCAGGTAGTCGTTGAGAGACGTGCCGCGCCCGATGAAGCGCAGGATCTCGTAGGGAGTGGCGCGTATCCAGCGCGACGGGCGCAAGCCCGCGTCGCGCGCCTCCACGATCTGCGAGGCGGCCCAAATCAGCAGGTCGGCATCCCATATCGTTGCGATGCCGTGCTCCTGCGTACCCTCCACGCGGATGGTGATGCCGCCGGCGCGGAAGTCGATCGGCGCGGTACGCCGCGACTTCGCCAGCGAGAAGAACGGAAAGGCCATCAAGTCCTGGCTGTCGCGGGGTGCCATGTCGCCCGGCAGCGCGCGGAACAGGTCGAGCTGTTCGCGCTGCAAGGCTTGCCCTGGCGGGCTGGACATGGCGACGGCCACCCACGCGCCAGCGATCAGCGGCCATCACGGTAATCGCCCGCGTGGCGTTCGGCATATTCCGGGTCGGAAGTCGCCTCGTAGCTGCGCTGGTCGGCCCAGGCATCGAGGTCGGACACCGCGTACATGACGCGGCGGCCGAACTTGCGGAACTTCGGGCCGCCGCCGATCACGCGCTGTTTCTCCAGCGTGCGTGGCGACAGGCGCAGGTACTCGGCGGCTTCGTCGTTGGTCAGGTAGCGTTGGGGCTGCGCAGGCGCAGCGACAGCAGCGGCGGCAGGCCGCAAGGGAGCGGGTCGCATGGGATGTACCTCCATCAAGCCCGGCCACACCACGCGGCCGGTTAGAGGCACTTTCAAGAAAGCGAGGCTGCTTGCTAAGGGACGATCTACGGGGGACGCGAAACGTCCCCCCCTACTGCAACGGCGGCGGAAGCTGTGCCAGGCGGCGATAGCCGCCACGCATCAGCGCATCGCCACGACGTACCAGCCGCCGCACGCGGGCACGTAAGGCGCTGTCCTTGTGCCAGTCGGCGGCGACGGCATCGGCGCCGAACAGCCCTTCGGCCACTTCGCGCAATGACGCGCCCGCCAGGGTCGCGTCGAGCGTCTGCAAGGTGTGCAGTTCCAGCACCGCGGCCGTCGTGGGCCTGGAACGGGCCGCCGCCGCAGGCGTGGCAACCGTGGCCACGGCCAATGCGTCCAGCTCGGACGCGAGCGTGCGATAGCGCGCGCAGGGCGTGGCGCAGGCGCGGGTGGCGTAGAGGTAGGCCATGCCGTCTTCCAGGCCCGGCGCGAGCGCGAGCCGCAGGCAGCAGCCGGGCCAATGCGACACCAGCACCAGGCGCTTGCCGTCGTGGATCAGTTGCTTGCGGCCAGGGACGCGCCAGAACTCGAAGGCATGGGCTTCGGGTGGCGGGTCATCGTCCGGGTAAACCTGCACGACGGCATCGTGATCGGGAAACCAGGCCGGATGCGCGTCGCGCGCATCCAGGGCTGGGTCTTCCAGCAGGCGCAGGCCCCACGCCTGCGCCGTGTCCGGCCGGCGGCGGCGGCGCAGCCAGTCGCGGCGGTAGTCGGGATTTCGGCGCAGGTATTCCCACGCCAGCGCAGGGCCGTCAAGGTGCAGAACGTAGAGATAGGCCGCTGTCGGATACCAGTGTTCGGCGCTGCGATCAGTCATGGCGAAACCTCCCTCTGTTTGGGATGCGTCGCCACGATTTCCGCGATGCGGGAACTATCGAAATGCCATCAGGTCGTCATCAAAATTGGTTAGGCTGTAACTGTCGGTGTCAAGACCATTTGGCTCTGCGTGTTGCGGAAATCGTCTGAATGCGACGGCTACGCCTTCAGGAAAATGACGCGCAGCACCGAACACCGTGCCGCAGCCCGCGCCCAAGATCAGGACTGTTTTCAACAGGATCGCACCACTTCGGTGCAAGAATGCGGATTCAGACCTGCACGGTCTTGATCAAGATTGAAATAGTCACGATGCGCCCCGGCTGGCTAGGCCGCGCTGGTTTTCATCAGTCCGTGATCGCGCCGTTCTCCTGCGCCAGCCGGACGTACTCCGATAACGGGCGCACCGCCTGGAAATACCGATCCCGCCGCACCGGCAGCTTGCGCGGCCCGACGATGCCCGCCAGGTCGGACAGCTTGACCATCCCGAGCTCAGGCATACCGATACCGAGGTCGATCAGGCCGTAGGCCGTGTCGCCATCCGCCGGGTCGAGCGACACCAGCAGCCAGGTCACATGCGCGTCCGGGGTGAACAAGCGCACCACGGGCAGCGGGTCGAGCCGCTGACCAGCGGCGAGCGCCGCGCCGTGGGCCAGCAGCCGGGCGCGTTCATCAGCGGTGACAAGCGGCAGGGTCATGGGCAGCTTCTCCACGAAACCGACGATGCGCGAATGCGCTTTGGTGCCGAAGCGCAGAACTGCCGAAACGCATCCGTGCATTCGTGTGGAAGCACCGATGTGCAAGCCATCGCATCCGTAGAAGAACAGAAGCGCCGAAGCGGAATTGTCGGAAGCCGGAAAGACACGGATGCGATTCCCCGGTTCTGTCGGAATCCGCATCTGCGGATTTCCGTAAAAGCACGAAAGCGGGCCTTTCAGCCATGAATGAACACTATAGATTGTAGCCCTATAGGGCGCAATGGGCTGTCATCTTGGTTTTTATGGGGAAACCAAGTTAGTGACAGCGAAACACTCATTGGCAACGGCAATACGGACAGTCAGGAAGGCGCGAGGCTTGAGCCAGGAAGCGTTCTCCGACGTGTCCAGCCGCACCTATATGAGTACGCTGGAGCGCGACTTGAAAAGTCCGACCCTGCACAAGCTGACCGAGCTGTGCGAGGTCATGGAAGTGCATCCGCTGACGCTGTTGACGCTGGCCTACGCCGGCGACGACACGCACAAGGCCGACGAACTGCTGGCGCGGGTGCGCCAGGAGTTCGAGGCCGTGCTGAAAGAGCGCGACGCGCCCTAGCGCGTCTGAATGCCCGCAAGCGGAGCGCGCAGCGCCGCCAGGCGCGAAGGCGTGAGGGATTGAAGCCGAATGGACATGACGCCATTGGCGGCATGGGGCGCAGCCCGAAAGCCCGGCGGCGCAATGCGCCGACACGCCATGCTGTTCCTACTGCCACGGGCTTCGAGCCATTCGACCATCACCAATGCAATGCTGGCCTTGGACATGCGGGACATGGGGCAACTGCCGAAACCCTGTGCGTGCGATGCTGCGATCAGCAGCACCGCGCCCCGCCGCAATGGGCGGGGCGCGGTGGGCGGCCGTCAGGCCGCCTTGGGCTTGCTGCGCGACCAGATGAGGTCGTGCGTGTCATTCTCGCCTTCGATCAGGCGGGCATAGACCGTCGCCGGGAATGAAGGATCGTCGATGGCCACCGACAGGTAATCCCGCCCGGCCTCGCTGGTTTTCTTCCACGCCGCGCCGAAGTCGTGGCCGGCCGCTTGCAGGCGGAAGTCCGGGGCGCTTTCGTTCTCGCCCTTGTCGTTGGGAACCAGCTTGACCTTGAAGTTGAGGGTCAGGGTGCGGAGCTGGCCGGTGAAGCCGTCTTTCTCTGCGGTGAAGGTGCCGATGTTAGCCATGATGATTTCTCCTTTCGGGTTGAACAAGGTCGCGCCAGTGCGTCCTTGTTGTGATCCGTCCGGCGGGGGATGGGCTGGCCGCACCGCGCAGCGGTCGCAACACCGTGGAGAACCTGGAAGCGAAAAGAATTTGTCCCGCGAGGAATGCGCGCAGCGCAGGGGGAATTGTTTTCGCTGGAAGGTTGCGGCCATGAAGCCCAGCCACCGCCAGGATTCACAACAACACAAGGACGTACTGGCCGCCCGCTCCCGAATGGAGGCATGGCCGACTCGGCATCCCCGCGCGACGGCTTCACCGGCCTGCGCCCTGACACGGGCAAGGACAATGCCCAGCGACAAGGTGAAAGCGTTCCTACCGCTGCTTGCGGCCCTTTGCGTGAGGCGTGGCGTGGAAGCTCCATTGCAAGGCCGGGCGGCGTGTCGGTGAACCGTCCTTCGTGACGTACAGGCGACGAACCGCCAGCGTCGAGGACGGCACGCTTTCGTGCAACCTGCGGCAGCAAGCCGGGGCGTAGCCCCACACGCCCGTCCATTGCGGTGGGGCGCGTTCGGAATGTCGTCGGCGCTGTGCGCCGACGCACTTATGGGCTTCGAGGGTTTCCCGCGCACAAGGTCACTTGTGCGCCGCCCCTTCGCCGTCCGCCCGAAGGCGGCGAAGGGGCGTTCTGGCTTTGGGCTTGGAAACCGGGCGCGGCCACCGCCGCGCCCGGATTTTTGACCATCGGCACCAGGGCGGAACGGCCTGGGGCCGATGCTGATGGAACAGCGAAGCGCCCCGGCCGAAACCGGGGCGCTCGGTGGTGGTGAAGGTCAGGCGGCGAGTGCGTGGGCCTGCTGCTCGTCGTCGTTGTCGATGGCTTCCGGCTCGTCGTTCGTCACCGCCTGCGGCGCATCCTGCGCCGTGGTGTCGTCGGTGCCTTCGGCCTTGAAGATGGCAGGCATCCAGCCGGTGCCATCGGCCAGCCGCTCGGCTTCGCTGGCAATGTCGGCCTTCTTCAACTTCGCCAGCCGGGTGACGTGCGCCGGGGCGTACTGCTCCACGGCTTCCAGAATCGCGGCCTTCGGCACATGCCGGAAATAACCCTCATTGGTGGGCTTCCACCATGCGGCCATGTCCAAGCCGACAGCCTGCGCCAGTTCCGCGCCCGGTTGCTGCGGCGTGGCGCGGGGTGTCACCACGTCCACCGTGACGGCCACGGATATCGCCAGCAGCCGCACCAGTTCATCTTGCGACTTCGCTAGGGATGGTCTGAATAACTCGTTTGCGGAGAGTCAGACAACGTGAAGGCCGCAACAAGTTCGCTGAATTCGCTTCGGGCCACCTCGCCCGGTTGGCCAAACAGCCAGAAGCCGGCGACTTGGCACTGAAAAACGCCCTGCGTCCTGCATTTTGGGCGCACTCATGCCGCCGCATCCATGAGGATGCCGCGCACCATCCACAGGTTGCTGAGCATGAACAGAGTCTTGAGTTGTGCGGTGTTTTTATCCAGCCCTCGGTAGCGAACCTTCACATGGCCGAACTGCTTCTTAATCACCCTGAACGGATGTTCAACCTTGGCGCGGATGCTCGCCTTGATTCGTTCGACCTGGTCGGTGAGGGCGTCAAGTGGGTCCGTCAAATCCAGCGCCTTGCGTTTGCCTGGGCGCATGGCCACATGCCAGTTCACATCACCCTTGGCCTCTGGCCGTTTGTGTGCACCCCGGTAGCCCGCATCGGCAAAGGCATCTGTCTCTTGGCCGTGCAGCAACTTGTGCGCCTGGGTCACGTCATTGACGTTGGCAGCCGTACCCTCCACGCTGTGCACCAAGCCAGAATCGGCATCCACACCAATGTGCGCCTTCATGCCGAAGTACCACTGGTTGCCCTTCTTGGTTTGATGCATCTCTGGATCTCGTTTGCCTTCAGCATTCTTGGTCGAGCTCGGCGCCGAGATCAGCGTGGCATCCACCGCCGTGCCCGACTTGAGCAACAACCCCTTGTAGGCCAGCAGATCGTTGACGATGCGCAGCATGTCGGTGGCTAGGTCATGCTTCTCCAGCAGATGACGGAACCGAAGGATCGTGCTCTCGTCGGGCAGGCGGTCAAGCACGCCATCGAGCTTGGCAAACTCGCGGTACACCGGCATGTCATGCAGCGCTTCTTCCATGGCCGGATCGCTCAGACCGAACCATTGCTGCAAGTAATGGATGCGCAGCATGGTCTCAATGGCAAAGGGGGGGCGGCCAGTCTTGGACTTGGGCCAGTGCGGCTCGACCACGCCAACCAGCACATCCCACGGCACAACCTTGTTCATCTGCTCCAGGAACTCGCGCTTGCGCGTCTTCTTGGTCGACAGGTTCAATCCCAAACTGACTTGCTTCATGTTCTTGCGCCACGCATCAACTTGACGACATCATCCCTCAAGATCCACGCACTGCGGCCGGGTTTTGCAGACTTTCCCTAGCAGCACGGCGAACAGTTCGGCGCTGTCCTCCGGCAAGCCTTCGCCTGCTACCTGCTGCAACTCGCGCAGCGCCACGGCGGCGGGCGAATCCGGTATATCCGGGGCGATGCCTTCCAGCCGGTCTTGCGCTTTCAGGCTCACGCCCAGCGGCAAGTCGTGGCCGTAGTGGCTGCCCTGCAAGACGGTCTGCACCATGCCATGCACCAGCGCGGCCAGCGCCACTTGCGGATGCCGGGCGACTTCGATTTGCAGCGCGGCGGTGCGGTGGGCGCTCAACCGCTGCGCCAGCTTGTCGGACATGGCGGCGGTCTTGGGCTGCTCGTCGTCCTCGCCTTCGTCGTCGTTCCCGGCTTCGCTTTCGCTGCCGAAACCTTGGCGCAGGCGTTCCAGTGTGCGCAGCGCCTTGGCCTCGGCCTCGCGCATCAACCCGCGATGAATCACTGCCTGCCCGTTGCGGTCGATGGTGACGATGGCACCGGCTGCGGCCTTCACGGTCGTGCCGTAGTCCTGCAAGCCATCTTCCAGCGCCTGCAACTGCTCGCCCACGGCTTCGCCTTCTTCCTGCAAGGCATCGGCCTTTTCCTCGTCCTCGGTATCAAGCGCGTCATCCACGGCGGCGGCCAGTTCGTGCATCTTGGTTTGCAGCTTCTCGATGCGCTGCGCTTCGCGCTTGTTCGGTTCGCGGCGCTCCCTCGGCGCACGCTGGAAGGCGTGCAGGTCGGCATGGGTCACGGCGGGGGTGGCATCCACCCACGCCCAGCCTTCGTCCTTCACCTCGGCGGCGATACCTGCCAGCTTGTCTTGCGCCAGCCGTTCCAGCAGCGCGGCATCGGTCAGATACACGCCCGCGTCACCTTCCGCGAACAGGTCACGGCGCACACCACCGCCTGCGGCTCCGTAGGTATCCAGCCCCACGAAACGCACCAGCGGATGCCGGTATGCGTCAATCTCGCGCTCGGTGAGGCGGTCGCGCAATTGGGAAGGGTTGCGCTGCCACGTCGGCGCGTCGTAGAACGCGGTTTCCTGCGCGGCGTGGTCGTCGGTGATGGCAAGGGCCATCAACTGATCGAGCGTCACGGCTTCGGCGCGGTAGTCGGCCAGCAGCCGGGGCGAGACGTTCGCCAGCTTCAAGCGGCGCTGCACCACCAGCGGCGTGACGCTGAAATCGGCGGCTATGTCCTCGATGGGTCGGCCTTCGGCCACCAGCGCGGCGAATGCCTCGAACTGGTCGGCGGGGTGCATGGCTTCGCGCTGCACGTTCTCGGTGAGGCTGGCCGTGCGGGCGGTGCCATCGGCCACCAACAGGCAAGGCACTTCCCATTCCTTGCTGATGCGGCGCTTCTTCGCCAGCAGCTTCAACGCGGCCAGCCTGCGGCCACCGGCCACGACTTCGTAATGCTCGCCATCGGCGGCGGCAATGACGATGAGGTTTTGCAGCAGGCCGACACGCTGAATGCTCGCGGCGAGTTCGGGAATGGACATGCGCGGGGTCTTGCGCACGTTGCGGCCAGCAGGACGCGACACCAGCCGCGACAGCGGAACCAAAATCAGGTTCTTGGTCGGGTCGGCGGCTTCCAGCGGGATAGCGGCGGCGGTGTTGAGGGCGCGGGCTTCGGTTTGGGTAATGGCGTTCATGGTGATAACTCCTATCGGTTCAGGGATGCAGCAGCGAAGAAAGCGGCAAGGGCTGCTGCCTGCCCCTGCCGCGTGGGGAATCAGGCCTTCAACTGGCGCAGGCCATCGGCCAACATCCAGAGGGCGCGATTGAGGCGCACATCGGAATCAATGCCCTGCACGGGGCGGGTCTGCTGGCGGCGTCCGTTGGCGCTGCGGCCATGCAATCCGCCTTTGGTCAGGTTTTCTTGGGTGCGGTTGAACACGCTCCACAAGTCCGGGCGGCGGTCGTCGAACCGGCGCGGCATCAGGATTTGGCTTTCCGTGATGGGCGCGGGCTTGTTATCGGTGGGGTCGTACTTGAGGGCCAGCGCGGAACGGGCGAACACTTCGGCTTCGCCTTCGTCCAGCGTGATAGCGCGCATCAGGTCGCGGGATTCCTTCACGCGTTCGAAGCCGCTCAACACCTCGAAAGCGCCTTCGATGACAGAACCGGCCACGTCGCCCTTGTGCGGCACGCGCACATCGGCCACGGTATCGCCGCACACAAGGCCATTGCTGCAAACGAACCGGAACATTCCGGCCAGCATCTGATAGCTGCTGGTGCCGTCGTGCGAGTTCAGCAGCACGATTTCATTGGCTTCCGCGCCGTTGATCTGACTGGCATGGCGCAGGCGAATCATGTGTTTGGTGTAGTCGCGGCGGTCGTCGTGCCGCACGCGGGTTTGCGCTGCCATGAAGGGTTCAAACCCTTCCTTGCGCAGTTCCGCCAGCACGGCGGCGGTGGGAATGTAGGCGTACCGTTCGGAGCGGCTATCGTGCGGGGCCTCCGCGAAGATGGACGGGGCTACGCGGCGGATTTGGTCGTCGGACAGCGGGTAGTCACTGCGCAGCGTCGGGGAATGGGAAGCGAATCGAGATGCGAGTTGCATGGTTTTCTCCAATGAGTTGCTGTGGTTTCAAAGCTGACCGGATTCCAAGATTCGGAGCCCGTTGTGGCTTCGGTTGGTTCGGCGCAGAGACCTGGGCCGGTCCTGTTTGCCGCCGTCTTTCCTGAGTTCATCGCCCGCGAAAAACCGGGCCAGCGAGGGACTGGCCGTCAAGGGAGAAGCGCAGGGTTGGTGCGGCCCGCAGCGCAGCGAGGACTCGGCCCTGCGCGCCTTGACGGCCAGGCACCGCGGGCTACGGTCGCGGGAAAAAGCGATGAACTTGGGGAAAGACGAACAGCGGCCAATGGGCCAGGGGGTGCGCTGAAACCAACGCCGCGCGGCGAGCGCCCCTGCGTGCCAGCGGCACGCCTAGCTGGATGGCTGTTGGTCGATCAGGTGCAACCTGTTCGGTGCATGCGAGGGGCGCCAAGCAAGGCGCGGCGGGGATGGGCTGTCCAGCCGATCCCCTGGAGGGCAAGCGCCGCGCGCAGGCCAGGAGCGAAGAGACGGCCGGAGGCATCAGGGATCAAAGCCGCATGGCCGCGACTCGGCACGAGGCGCGGGGCAACGCCCGCGAGCCCGACGGCGGCACGCCGGGATGCTCTACTGTTCACAACAAAATGTAAGTGACGCAATAGTACTTATGAGCCACAATGTAGCTACATCTATTGTGAGCGCAACAATGGCAAGTAACGACGTCGTTCGTGCCCGGATTGACGGGCAGATTAAAGAAGCCGCAACTGTTGTTCTGGCTGAAATGGGGTTATCAATTTCGGATGCGATTCGGATGCTGCTGACCCGAATCGCGGCAGATAAGGCACTCCCCTTTGACATCAATCGTGTGTCGTCCGATTCTGATCGGAAGGCACCATAAGGTTGCGCTGAGGCAAGGCCCGCAAATCGTTTCTCTGAACAGTAGGGATCAAGAATAGTTCATGGCATCTATCAGACCTTCAGCATTCAATCAACGTGAGCGTTTGGACGGCGGCCCCTTCCTTGTCATTGAAGCAGCCGAACCGGAAGAGGAAGGCATTAACGTTTTCTTCACTGATATTCCCGCAGCGGAGCGCAAGCCGGATTCGCCAATAGCGAGACTGCTCAATGTGTGTCCAGACAGATTGACCATTTGGCCTCTTAATATTCGAGAAGATCGCGACGATTACCTGCAACCTAAATACGGCACCCTTGAACGCATCGTCGTCGCTCGGCCTGTTATCGAGCCCTACATACTGCCAGAGACTACTGACGATGTCGTTGGGCTTCTTGAGCAGTTGCCGGATGGGTTTGCCAAAGATTTTCGATTCGGTTTGGGGCTTCTGTGGGAATATCGGCAAATTTGCGAAACAGCCGCCAGCTTAGAAAACGTAAGCATACTCATTGTCCACAAAGGAAATGACGCGAAAATTGATTCGCCATTCTTTATTCTCGGAATAAGAAGATTTCATGAATTAAGAAAAGAATTAAATCGCATAGCCTCTCGCCACCAGAGAGACGCGCGCAAGGACAAGCAATTTCATGTCTACCAGACCTTATTACATGCTGCCGATTCAGCACAATTTCCCGCTCTAAAGAAGAGCGTAAGACCTGATGCACTAACGGAAATGACCGATGGTGGGCGGCAGCATGTGACGCTTTCCAAGCGTGATCGGCGCGCCGCTGTTCGCATGGTTCAAGACAATATAGAAGCACTGGCGGAATCTGAGCCGCGCTCGCTGCTGGCATTAAAGAATGATATTGAGCTCATCACACTGAATCAACTGATTGAGCGATACCAGGAAATGCTTGGAAAAGGACTGACGGAAAGCAAGTGGCAAAGCTTCTTTCTGGAAAATCCTTTCATACTTAGTCTTGCATTTGCCGTTCCAGCCATGCTGG
This sequence comes from Stenotrophomonas sp. 85239_Sma, assembly GCF_056481725.1. Lineage (NCBI taxonomy): Bacteria > Pseudomonadati > Pseudomonadota > Gammaproteobacteria > Lysobacterales > Lysobacteraceae > Stenotrophomonas > Stenotrophomonas sp. 85239_Sma. The sequence continues at coordinate 3,498,074 of NZ_CM151163.1, forward strand.
TTCAGGGGCAAGCTTATGCAGGTGGCAAGCGACTTAACGGGTCCGGCGGAAAATTTTCAGATTTTCTATACGCATCCGCTTCCACGGGCAATCTTGGCCTCATTGAGATAAAAAAGCCGCAAACCGAACTGCTAGGAAAATCTCCCTATCGTGGAGATGATGTTTTTGGCCCATCGACAGAATTGGGTGGAGCGATTGCTCAAATTCTAGATCAGCGTTTCAAATTGCAGAGTGAACTACCCGTCATAAAAAATAACATGAACCGATACGACCTCCACAGCTATGCGGTTCGCTGCATAGTTGTCGCTGGCATGACGCCACAAGAGCATCAGCAAAGAAAGTCATTCGAGCTCGTTCGAAATGCGTTCGCAGAGATCGTGATCGTGACTTTCGATGAACTACTTGCAAGGCTAACCGAGATTAAAAATGCGCTCCAACCGATTCCTACCTTAGACACGGTGCCGTTCTAAAACCAACTGACAGTTGGCCATTCCGTAGTTGGGATCAATGGCTGCAGTGTTCAACCAATCCATCGGCCGATCGGCATGTGGATTTCAACAACAAGATTGAATCAAATGCATATATCCAAGCTCAGCCTGGTCAACTACCGGAACTTTCCCAACACGAAGCTGCTGTTCCAGAAGGGTATCAACACTGTCATCGGCGAAAATGGATCTGGCAAAACCAATCTCTTTCGCGCAATCAGATTGCTGCTTGATGACAACATGATTCGCTCTGCCTACCGGCTGGAGCATACCGACTTTCATCGCGGCCTAGGGCGCTGGCAGGGACATTGGATCATCATCAGTCTTGAGTTTGAGGAAATCTCTGCGGATGAATCAGTGCAGGCGCTCTTCCGACATGGGACGGGCGTAATTGAGGAAGAGGCGAACGGCAAGGCCACTTACAACCTGATCTTTCGTCCGAAGAAGGAAATCAGGCTGCGACTTTCTCAATTGAACGATGGTGATCAGGCAGGCCTCGACGCTATCCTGAACCCGGTCACCATCGACGACTATGAAACGATTTTCACAGGTCGGAGTGAAGCCGACTTCAACGACGAGGCCTTCTATAAGGATGTGGTCGGCGACTTCGCGAATGTTCGATTCAATGAAGAGGTTGAATTTCGTGTTATCGGCGCGAAGATTCCGAACGTGCTGTCCGTCTCCAAAGAAATTTCGTTCACTTTCGTCCAGGCGCTACGGGACGTCGTCTCCGAATTTCACAACAACCGGACAAATCCGCTCTTTTCGCTTCTGAAGGGCAAGAGCGGCGATATCGACCCCGTGGCGTTCCAGGCTATCACCGACGGGGTAAAGGCATTGAATGACTCCATCGAAGCGTTGCCAGACGTGCAGGTCGTCCGGACGGATATCAGAGACACCATCAAGGATGCGGCGGGTGAGGCGTATTCGCCGTCTTCTCTTTCTATCAAGTCGGATCTGCCAGACGAAGCTGACAAGTTGTTCCAGTCGCTCAAGCTGTTCGTTGGCGAATCGGGGGAGAGCCACGAAGGACCGATCCACGAGCTGAGCCTTGGTGGAGCAAACCTGATATTCCTCACGTTGAAACTGCTTGAATTCAAGTATCAAAAGGCTAAACAGTCGATCGCCAACTTTCTGCTTATCGAAGAGCCGGAAGCTCACATTCACACACATATCCAGAAAACACTGTTCGACAAGCTCAAATACGACGACACACAGATCATTTATTCGACCCATTCGACGCACATCTCTGAGGTCAGCAATGTTCAGAACGTGAACATCCTCGGCAGAGAAGGTGATCGTTGCGAGGCATACCAGCCTGCAATTGGCCTAAACCCAGAAGAGATCGGCAACATTCAACGCTACCTGGATGCTGTCCGTAGCAACTTGTTGTTTGCCAAGAGCGTCCTCTTAGTGGAGGGCGATGCAGAAGAAATTCTCGTTCCGATCCTGATCAAGAACGTGCTAGGCGTCAGCCTTGATGAACTCGGCATCAGTTTAATTAATATCCGCAGCACTGGATTTCAGAACGTCGCGGTTCTTTTCGATGATGCCCGAATCCGGAAGCGGTGCAGCATCGTCACCGACCTTGACAAGTCCATCATTGACACAACGCCGGCGGCGGGAGACTCCGAAGGGCTGCTCCGGCGCAAGGGCAAGTATCAGGCATCCCAGGAAAAAGGGGTCGCCAGGAAAGCGTTATTGGAAGACACCTTCAAAGATAACGGGTGGGTTTCTCCATTCTTTGCCCCCCATACCTTCGAGGTCGACTTCATTGCCGCCGGCAATGCGCGTAAGGTGGTCGGCATCCTTCCTGATGTCTACAAGGATGCACCAACCATCGCGACGGCCAAGGCGGAGCTCGAATCAGCGGACATCGCGTTGTTCGGTCAGCGCGCATTGACCATGGCGGACAACTACGGCAAGGGATGGTTTGCCATCTTGCTGGGAAAGAAGATCGATCCGCAGACCGCCATTCCGAAGTACATCTTGGACGCCATCGCTTTTGCGCATCCGGTGGTCACTAAGGAAGTCTGGTTTAACGTGCTGAGCTACCGCGTGAACTACATCGATGCAGAAGATATCTTCACTGCGTCTGCCGTATTCGACGACTTTAGGGCCAAGCTGCTGGCCTTCCGAAATGGAGACATCGACTTCGTCGGCATCCGAAACGAGATGCTTGCCACGTTCCCAGATGATCGCATCAACGATGTACTCGCGGTGTTCTGATCATGTTCATGTGGAACAAAGATGATCTGAATCCCGAGCAGGAAGCAGCCATTCTGAAGCCAGGGAGCGTCTTTCTCATCGCTTGCCCGGGCAGCGGGAAAACGCGCACGCTCACCTACAAAATCGCCTATGAGTTGTCCAGGCTGAAATCGAACAAGCAGTTTGTCGTTGCCATCACTTATACGCACCGTGCCGCCGACGAAATCCACGAGCGCATTGAGAGCCTTGGGGTGGATACATCCCGATTATGGATAGGAACGATACATTCGTTCTGTCTTGAATGGATATTGAAACCGTACGGCATCTATCACGAAGCGTTGGATCGAGGCTTCCGTGTGATCGATCAGCATGAGCGCGAGAAAATCCTGGAGGCATTGTGCAAGCCTTACCAGAAGCCAAAAATAACATTCTGGGATTGTGAGTTTTATTACACCGAAACTGGATATGTGCTCTCCTGCCCACAAGATTGGAAGCATTCGGGTCTTCACGTCATATTGGGCAAGTATTTTGAGATTCTGCACGAAAGTCGGCAGCTAGACTTTGAGCTCATTCTTTACTATGCGTACCAACTGATCGCACGTCATCCTGCGATCAGCACTCTTCTGGCACAGTTGTTCTCTTTCGTGCTGATCGACGAGTATCAGGACACCAAACGAATTCAGTATTCGATCATCACCGCCATTCTGAAAGCTGGTCAAGGTGCGACCAAGGCCTTTATTGTCGGAGATCCTAACCAGGCGATTTATCAATCGCTTGGCGGATATCCGATTGCCTTCGAGGATTTCAAGGCGATGGCCAATATCGATTTGGACGAACTCGAACTGTCGCGGAACTACCGTTCTTCTGAGCGCATCATTGAGTACTTCGGAAACTACAACGTTCACAACACACGCATCGAAGCCGCATCCGAGGACAAGGCGTACCCAAGCCTTATTTCATTCGACGACACAGTGAGCAAAAATGATCTGGACGCTGAGCTCATCCGGCTCATCCGTTTCAACATTGAGACTATGGGCATCTCACCTCACGAGGTGTGCATTCTCGCGCCACAGTGGACGCATCTTGCAAGCATGACACGTCGTTTGGTCGCCAGCATGCCGGAGTCCTCATTCGATGGCCCCGGTATGGTTCCCTTTGCACGGGACACAGAGAATTTCTGGTACAGGCTTTCTAAGATTGCACTTACTCAGGCATCGCCGGGAATGTATGTGCGCAGACTGCGGTGGGCCGGGGAGATTCTGAATGACCTAGAGGCGGCCGGGGCTAGCGTGTCGAAGCTCACGCGGAGGTCCTTGTTGAGGGAGTGCAATGCAATTAAGATCGATGAAACAGATGGTCTTACCTACTTGAGCGCATTTTTCGAGCGTCTGTTTGCAAACTTAGCAATCGACTTTCGCCTTTTCACGCTGCTTCAAGAGCATCACGTTGCCTTCTTCGATAGTTCGCAAGCCCGGGTAAATCGATTGAAGAGTGAAGGTAGCGAATTTATAGGCGATATTGAGACATTCAGGAAGGTATTTCAGCATAGGACTGGAATCACCATCTCGACGATACACGGCGTCAAGGGAGCCGAGTTCGATGCAGTGATCGCTTATGCATTATTAGAAGATATGGTGCCGCATTTCAATGATCCGAACGGTCAAGAAAGCGCGATGAAATTGCTGTATGTCATTGGTTCGCGGGCAAGGAAGAACCTGCACCTTGTTTCGGAACGAGGTCGAGTTCGCCAGTATTCTGGCGAAGAGTATCAAGTAACTCGCAAGCTTGCCTCATGCAGTTTTGGATACGATCAAATTCCATAGAAATCACGAGTAGCGCAACCGCGCTCTCTATGGGATGCCCTACAGCTTTGTTTAGCGTTTGGCTGAATCATCTGCGCGCGGCTCGCTCTGCATGCCCTGCTGTCGCCAGCTCAACATGCAAGCGGAGCGCGCAGGCCCGGATCACAGTGTCGGGCCGTGGAGGGCTGGCGAATGCCAGTCCCGTCAGGGATGAGCGAATAGCGAACGTGGAGCAGCGCGATCCACAAAGTGGAGACGCTCAAGGTTCCGTCGCTTACTATTTGGACTACGGCGAGTTGAGTAAAAAATATGAAAAATATCTTTGAAGAAATCAATGAATTTTCTTCGGAAAAAATCGCGTTATTCAGCTTTGGGAAATTTTGCTACGTCTTTCTTAATAAAGACCCGATCTTTGTCAAGAAATTGCTTCCCCTCATCCAAACCTCTCTGGCAAATGAGAGCTTTCAGGCAGACGTAATGCGTGCTTATACGGAGGGCTGCATGAATGAAAAGGCGGCCATTCTGAAAGAATTTGAAGCCAAACGCGACCATCCAAACGCAGCCAAGTTTTATGGGCCACAGCTTGATCTAGTGGACAAGCGATTGGCTATAAAGACAATCCAGCATTTAATGGACTACTTAAATAATTATCTCAACGAGTATCCGGGATCGCTAGAAATTCTCAACAATTCCTACAAGCATATCCATGACGAAGATGGTGTTTCGTACATAAAAGAAAATTACGCAAATTATCGCATTGGCTGCATTTTTTATTCCAAGCACCAATCAATCATGGGGAGGGCTGAGATGCTGGAGCTAAAATATTCCAAGGTAGTTGAACGTGAGTACGAGAAAATTGGAATTGACATAAGAAAGGAAGATGCTCAGTTCTCTAAATATAGTCTTGTCAGCCTGAACGAGAATATTCAGATATTCAACGACAAGGATAGTCAGACAATACGCGATGAACGCATAGGGCGACACTTCTGGATAAAAGTTCCGAGGAAGCTGCTTACCTCTATCGAGGAACTCATTGAAAAAGGAATGCTGTCCGAAATAGCATTCAGGATTGATTACGTCTCCGATTATGTCCCTGCAATGGAGGAGATGGAGTTTGGCGCTCCGTTGCGATTGAAAATATCTTCCCTTCCTAGATTGTCAAAGTTCTACTCCACCGATAAATATGAGAACAATCTATGGATTCACCATGACGCAGAGAAGCTAAGTTTGACTTTTGAAGAATTGATGGAGGACTTTGAGGTGGCAGGCGACGACGTCGTAACGCAAGTCATCCATCTTGAATACAGTTCAAAAGGCGATGATTTTTTTATAACTCACTTGGATCACGAATTTATCGTATATACGTTGGATAGCTATCAAGAAAGATTGAGCAATGCCAACATCAAGGGGCATAGAAAAATAAAGACATTCAAAATAGATAACTCAATGATCCCGTTTGATATAAATATTAGCGGGGATCTTTTTCTGTTTCAGGTTCTCGATTCGTATTTAAAAAATGATGACTTGATTCGTGAATATTTTGAAAAAATTAACTGACTTTATAGTTTGAGATATTTAATTAAAACAGCGATCGGCATAGAACATGGCGCTGCTGCCCGCGATAATCATGTGATTGGGCGCTCGCGCCCACTAGCCCCAGCGCATCCTTGAGCCGCAGGCCAGTTCCTTATCGGCCTATGGCGATTCCACACTAGCATGGAGCCTCGATAGAGCAAGAGATCCGTTGCCACATGCTCGTGCTGTGGTTTGGGTGTACGGTTGGACAGATGCTGCTGTCAGGACTTCTCGCCAGGCTGCCGCTGCTCGATCTGCAACCGCGCCCGTTCGGTCGCCTGCTGCAACCGCTCCCCCAGCACCGCACGCGGCGGCAGGGTCGTCAGGTATTCGGCTACGTGGATGCCCGACTTGTCCAGCTCCAGCAACTCGATCTGCTCTGACTTCTTGCCGGTACAAAGAATGATGCCCAGCGGCGAGGCTTCCTCCGGTTCGCGTTCGTGCTTGTCGAGCCAACGCAAATAAAGCTCCATCTGCCCCTTGTATGCTGCCTTGAACTCGCCGATCTTCAACTCCACCGCCACCAGCCGCCGCAGCTTGCGGTTATAGAACAGCAGGTCCAGGTGGAAATCCTCGTCGTCGATCTGGATGCGTTTCTGCCGGGCTAGGAAAGAGAAGCCCGCGCCCAACTCCAGCAAAAAAGACTCCATTTCGCGGATGATCGCGGCTTCCAGGTCGCCTTCCTGCCAGGTATCGCGCAGGCCCAGGAAGTCGAGGATGTACGGGTCGCGCATGACCAGCGCCGGCGACATGCGCTGCGCATCGCGCATCGCCGCCAGCTCTTGCGTGATCGTCTCGTCCGGCTTCTTGGACAGCGCCGTGCGCTCGTATAGCATCGAGTCGATGCGCTCGCGTAGCGTCCGCACGCTCCAGCGTTCGGCGCTGGCCATTTGCACGTAGTAGTCCCGCTGGAGCGGGTCTTTTAGCGGCAGCAGCGCCACGAAATGCGACCAGCTCAATTGTCGTGACAGCGTCACGACAATTGGCTCGTCCGAGAAGGTGGCGGCGAACTGCACCATCCGGCGCAGGTTCTTGTCCGCGAAGCTACGTCCGTAGTCGCGGACAAGCTGCGCCGCCAGGGTCGGCAGGATTTCGTCGCCGTACCCGGCCCGCTGCCCGGCAAGCACTTCCGTATGGATGCGCTGGCCAATGCGCCAGAACAGCAATGTCAGCTCGGCATTGACCGCCGAGGCGACGCGCTGGCGCGACGCTTCGATCAGTGCCCGGATGTCGCCCAGCAGCGCGGGCGGCGCTGCTGGCGCTGAGACGGATGCCTTGCGCCGGGTCATGCGGCCACCTCCTTGGCTCCCTGCATCCCGGTGATCGTCTTACGCCGATTCGCCACCAGTTCGGCCGCCTCTCGCACCGGCTTATCCTCGGTGTGGACGTAGCGCATGAACATGACGACGGTCTTGTGCGCCGTTAGCGCCATGCCGACCTTGACCGGGATGCCCGAATTGGCAATGTCGGTCGCCGAACGGTGGCGGATGCCGTGCGTGCCCACGTGCGTAGCGCCAGCCGCCTTGAGCGCACGGCTCCAGCCACCGTAATACTCGCCCGTGGTTAGATGCTTGCCAGCGTGGCTAGGAGAAGGCAGCACATAGCGGCTACCCTCCTGCCGGGGTGCCGTCGAGAGTAGCCGATAGGCTTCCTCGCTCATGGGCTTAGACATGCCGCCTGTCTTGCTGTCAGGCCAGACGACGCGCCGGTTCTGCAAGTCAACCCAGTTCCATTCCAGCGCGATGATTTCCGAGCGGCGGCCGGCGAACTCGAACTGCAGGCGGATTCCCAAAGGGATGACGTAGTTCTCCAGCCCCTCCGACTCGATCTTGTCGAGCTGTCGGAACAGGTTGCCCATTTCTTCGTCGCTGATGAGGTGAGTCGATTTGCCGGCAGGGAACATCGGGACGTGACGGCAAGGGTTGGTACCGTCGGGCCGATAGCCCCATACCTCGGCCATGTTGAACATCTTGCGCAAGACGCTGAATACCTTGTTCGCCTCGGTCTGCTTGTACGAAAGCTTTTCCATCAGTCCGGCGATTTCAGGACGCTTCACGTCCTGAACTTTCTTGCGTCCCAGCAGCGGAATAATGTTGCGATTGATGACAGCCTGATAGCCGGCTTGGGTGCTGAGCTTGTTGCGCTTCTTGGAGTAGTCCTCCATGAACTTCGTGCATAGCTCCTTGACCGTAGGTGCCTGGCGCGCCTCCGCCTTCTCTGCGGCGGGATCTCCGCCTCGGCGGACTTGGGCCAGCCATTCCTGCGCCAGCGACCGCGCCTGTTCGACGGTCAGCTCCCCGTACAGTCCTAGCGAGGGCTTGCGGCGCTCGCCAGCGTTCGTCCGGTACTGGAGCATGAACACCTTGCGACCCGCCGGGGTAATCTTGCACAGGAAGCCGGGGACCAGCGTGTCCCGGAGTTCGACGGCCTCTGCCTGGGGTTGCGCCGCATCGACAGCGGACTTAGTGAGTTTGATCTTAGCCATGATGACTCCTTGGAAAGACCTGGATTCCAAGGGCCGGATAGGAGTCAGGCGGTCGGAAGTCAGGTCAGGTTTCGGAAAGCACCGGCATATGTTGAACTCGCTTAAGTCATTGATAAACCTGCTGTATCGGGCTGTAGCGTAGTCCAGCGAATTTCGGTGCTGGAGTCATGGTGAAATAAAAAAACCCCCTCCCCGCTGGGCAGCCAGGGAAGGGGGTTTCAGGATGCGGCTATCGGGAAGTACTTAGATCAGCGGCGCCGGGGTTGCCGGCAGAGCGACCGGAGCGGCCTTCTTCTTGCGGGCGGCCGGCTTGCGCTTGGCAACCTTCTTCGCTGCCTTCTTCGGGGCAGCCTTCTTGGTGGCCTTCTTCGCGGTCTTCTTTACTGCCTTCTTGGCGGTCTTCTTGACGGCCTTCTTGGCAGTGGCCTTCTTCGCGACCTTCTTGGCCGGCTTGCGGGCCGTTGCCTTCTTGGCAGTCTTCTTGGCTACCTTCTTGACAGCCTTCTTGGCGGTCTTCTTGACGGCCTTCTTGGCAGCGGACTTCTTGGCTACCTTCTTCGCCGCCTTCTTCACTGCCTTCTTCGCAGTGGTCTTCTTGGCGACCTTCTTCGCAGCCTTCTTCACTGCCTTCTTGGCAGTCGCCTTCTTCGCGACCTTCTTCACTGCCTTCTTGGCAGCGGCCTTCTTCGCGACCTTCTTCACCGCTTTCTTGGCGGCGGGCTTCTTCTTCGCAGCTTTCTTGGTTGCCATGGGATGGCTCCTCGTCAGTGATAGGGAGTTGAAACGCCCAGTTGGATCAAACCCGCGGATGCTGCGTGCGGGGACCGCCGGCGCGTCAGGCGCGCCGTTACGGATGCGGCAATGCCCGCCTCGATCGGCGGAGCGGGCATCGGAACAGGAGTTGCCTTGCATTTCTCCGGGGGAAGCGGGGCCATGTCCACCGTCATTTGGGTCGCGGTGGTCTTGAAGGGGCTGCTTCGCATCGGACGATTGATTCTGCGCACTCGGTTGGGCAGGCAAGGTCTGCTGAGGCGAAACCTAATCACGGTTTTTTTTACTGTCAACAACCCCCGCGAAAAATTTTCACATCCGCGCCGTTCCGGGCGCCTTCGGCGCCACCACTCTGCACGGCCTGCAACGACGGTGGAAGCGGCGCGCACGCGCGTTGCCTGCATCGATGCCAATGCAGGCGTTGATCAAAAAACACTTGAAATAAGCACTCCGCGCAGATAGGCGCAGGTTGGGCACAACAGCGTGCGCGCATCGGCGATGGTCACCGGCACCGCCGCCAACGCCAGCACAACGGCGCCGCAACAGGGGGCGAAAAGTTTTCACATTCGAACGCCTCGGCGCGGGGCTGAAACGCGGATTTGCGCAAAACTGCGCACGCCCATCGGCACCGTTCGTCTGTCGGTTGATGCCACGCCGAGGGTACACAGCGAACCCCGCGTCATGAGTCCGACGCGGTCGCCAAAACAAAAACGGCCACCCGAAGGTGGCCGTATCCGAACCCGGAAGCGACGACTCAGTGGTCGTCGTTCTCCAGGACTTCGGCGTACGCGTCCGGGTCCAGCAGTTCGTTGACCTCTTCGGCGTTGGTCAATTCGACCACGAACATCCAGCCTTCGCCGTAGGCATCTTCGTTGATGGTTTCCGGCTTGTCGGACAGCGCCGAGTTGACCTCGACGACCGTGCCGCTGATCGGGCTGTAGACGTCCGAGGCGGCCTTCACCGACTCGACAACGGCGATCTGTTCGCCGGCCTTGGCCTCGGCGCCGACTTCGGGCAGTTCGACGTAGACCAGGTCACCCAGCAGGCCCTGGGCGTGGTCGGAAATACCGACGGTGACGCGGCCATTGCCTTCGACACGGGCCCACTCATGGGACTTGAGGAACTTGAGGTCGCCGGGGATCTCGCTCATGGGACTGCTCCAGAGATATGCAGGGGTGGAAAAAACGGGGCTAGTGTAACCAACCGGCCGCCACTGCTGTCAGTGACGACCGGCACGTTCGGATCAGGCGTCGGCGAGCACGCCGGGCTGGGCCTGGCCTTCGCGCACGAACGGGAACTTGACCACGCGCACCGGCACCTGCCGGCCACGGATGTCGACGGTGACCTCGCCGAGCTCACCGGCCGGCACTCGGGCAAAGGCGATGCCCTTGGCCAGGGTCGGCGAGAAGGTACCGGACAGGATCTCGCCCAGGCCACTGGCGGTGGTCACCGCCTGGCCGTGGCGCAGCACGCCCTTCTCGTCCATCACCAGACCGATCATCTGGCGCGCGGTGCCGGCGGCCTTCTGTGCTTCCAGCGCGTCGCGGCCGATGAAGTCGCGGCCTTCGTCCAGCGACACGGTCCAGGCCAGCGCCGCTTCATACGGGCTGATCGCTTCGTCCATGTCCTGGCCGTACAGGTTCATGCCGGCCTCCAGGCGCAGGGTGTCGCGCGCGCCGAGCCCGGCCGGCTTCACGCCTGCCGCCAGCAGGCGGTTCCAGAAGGCGACCACGGCATCCTGCGGCAGCAGGATCTCGAAACCGTCTTCACCGGTGTAGCCGGTGCGGGCGACGAACAGCTCGACGCCGTCTTCGGACTGCGCCTGCAGGGCGGCGAAGCGGCCCAGCTTGGTCAGCGCTGCACGGTCGGCTTCGCGGGTCAGGCCGATGACGATGTCGCGCGCCTGCGGGCCCTGCACGGCGAGGATGGCCAGGTCCGGGCGCTGCTCGACGGAAACATCGAACGGTGCTGCCTGCTCGCGCAGCCAGGCCAGGTCCTTCTCGCGGGTGGAGGCGTTGACCACCATGCGGAAGAAGTCGTCGCCCAGGTAGTAGACGATCAGGTCGTCGATGACGCCGCCGCGCGGGTTCAGCATGCACGAGTACAGCGCCTTGCCGGTCACCTTCAGCTTGTCGACCGAGTTGGCCAGCAGGCGGCGCAGGAACGGCTTGACCTGCTCGCCGCGCAGGTCGACCACGGTCATGTGGCTGACGTCGAACACACCGGACTCGCGGCGCACCAGGTGGTGCTCGTCCAGCTGCGAGCCGTAGTGGATGGGCATGTCCCAACCCCCGAAATCGACCATCTTGGCGCCAAGGGCGCGGTGGGTATCGTTGAGCAGCGTCTTCTGGGTCATGACCGGGTCCGGCAGCAGAGGAAACAAGAACCGCCATTATCCCAGATCGGTCGCCCGCAGGCGTGCCGCAGCGCAGCGGTTCGTGGAAGCGGAAGCCCGGCTAGGCCCGTCCTTTCCCTTTCGGGCGAGGCAGTGGTTGCGGTGCACCGCAACCGCCTGCTACAGGTGCACCCGCCCACGCAGGATGTCGGCGAACATCACCCAGTCACCCATGAATGAATACAGCGGGTGCCGGAAGGTCGCCGGGCGGTTCTTCTCGAAGAAGAAATGGCCGACCCAGGCGAACCCGTAACCGCAGAACAGAGCAGCGAGCAGGAGCAGCGGTTGGCCGCGCAGCACGGCAGCAGCAACCAGCAGCAGCACCCCGCAGCTGCCGATGAAGTGCAGCCGCCGCGAGACCGGATGGCGGTGCTCGCTGAGATAGAACGGATAGAACTCGCGGAAGCTGGCGAAACGGGTCATGCGCGTGCTCCGGGCGGCGGGGTCACCGCCATCATGCGCCTTCCCGGGAGGGAAACCGGTCTGGACGGCCTGGCCGATTTCGACAGGGCATCGCATGATCCGGTGGCGGTGCCTTTGTAGAGTCGCGCCACGCTCGACGCTACAGGAGAGAGAGCGCGCGAGCGGTCGAGTCTGGCTCGACGCTACACCGAGGGCGCGCGCGGACCGAACATGATCACCGCCATGCCGGCCAGGCACAGGGCTGCACCGAGCAGGTCCCAGCGACTGGGACGAATGCCGTCGACCAGCCACAACCAGAACAGTGCGGTGCCGATGTAGACACCACCGTAGGCGGCATAGACGCGTCCACTGGCGGTGGGATGCAGGGTCAGCAACCACGCGAACAGGGCCAGGCTGGCCGCCGCCGGCAGTAGCAACCAGACGCTGCCCCCCTTGCGCAGCCACAGCCACGGCAGGTAGCAGCCGACGATCTCGGCCAACGCGGTCAGCAGGAACAGGCCGAGCGTCTTCACGCCTTTTCCGCGGCCTTGGCGTGCTGCCACAGCGCTTCCTGCGCCTCCAGGTCCAGTGCAGCCAATGCCTCGCCCTGCGCGTCGGCCTGCGCTTCCATGGCGCGGAAGCGACGTTCGAACTTGTGGTTGGCCCCGCGCAGCGCAGCGCCCAGATCGATATCGGCGTGCCGGGCCAGGTTGGCGCAGACGAACAGCAGGTCTCCCAGCTCTTCCTGCAGGCGCGCCTTGTTGCCTGCGATGTCTCCGCGCTCGAACTCCTCGCGCAGTTCCTGCAGCTCCTCGGCCGCCTTGTCCAGCACCGGCAGCGGGCCCGGCCAGTCGAAACCGACCTTGGCCGCGCGCGACTGCAGCTTCACAGCGCGCTGCCATTCCGGCAAGCCGCGCGAGATACCGGCCAGTGCGGAGGTGTCCTGCTCGCCCTTGGCAGCACGCTCGGCGCGCTTGATCGCCTCCCAGTTGCGCATCACCCCATCGGCATCGTCGACGCTGACATCGGCGAACACGTGCGGGTGGCGGCGCTGCATCTTGTCGCTGATCGCACGGGCGACCTCGGCGAAGGCGAACGCGCCCTGTTCCTCGGCCATGCGCGCATGGAACACCACCTGCAGCAGCAGGTCACCGAGCTCGTCGCAGAGATCGTCGAGGTCACCCCGGTCGATCGCATCGGCGACCTCGTAGGCTTCCTCGATGGTGTACGGGGCGATGGTCGCGAAGTTCTGTTCCAGGTCCCACGGGCAGCCACCCTGCGGATCGCGCAGGCGCGCCATGATCGACAGCAGGCGCTCGAGTTCGTTGCTGGCGGCGCTGCCGGTGGTGGGGGTGTCGTGCGCGCTCATGCGGACTCCAGGTTCAATCGGACAACCAGTCGCGCCACGGCAGGCTGGTATCACCAAGGGCAATGAAATCGCCGTTCAACAGGGTCTCGCGGCGGTTGTAGCGGAACGGCTTGCCGGTTGCGGCCGACAGCACCGCGCCACCAGCGGCATGCAGCACGCACTGGCCGGCGGCGGTATCCCATTCGGAGGTCGGGCCGAGCCGCGGATAGACATCCAGGCCACCTTCGGCGATCCGGCAGAACTTCAGCGACGAGCCCTGCGCGATGGTCTCGATGCGGCCCATGCGCGCCAGCAGCGCCTCGGTTTCCGGCGAGCGGTGCGAACGGCTGGCGGCAACGCGCAGCGGTGCGGTGGCCGGCGTACGGGTGCGCAGCACGGTGTCGTGCAGGCCCTGCCGCCGATAGGCCAGCTCGCCGCGCATGGCATGCCAGACGATGCCGGTGACCGGCGCCAGCACCACGCCGAAGGCCGGCGCGCCCTGGTAGATCAAGGCGATGTTGACGCTGAACTCACCGTTGCGCTTGACGAACTCGCGGGTGCCGTCGAGTGGATCCACCAGCCAGTACGCGCCCCAGTGGCGGCGCTGCTCCCAGCCCACCTGCGCCGATTCCTCGGACAGGATCGGCAGGTCCGGGGTCAGCTGGCGCAGGCCCAGCTCAATGACCTGGTTGGCGGCCAGGTCGGCCGCGGTGACCGGGCTGTTGTCGTCCTTGATCTGCACCTCGAAGCCATCGGCATACACCTGCATGATGGCCTGTCCGGCTTCCTGGGCGATGGCGATGGCGGTCTCGCGCAGGTCCGTCGTCAGCTTGATCATCGCGGTCCCTGCAGCCACTGCCGGGCAATGAACAGCGCCGCCAGCGAGCGTCCCTCGGAGAAGTCCTCGCGCAGCATCAGCTGGTCCAGTTCGGCCAGCTTCCACGGCACCACTTCCAGCTCCTCCGGCTCGTCACCGGCCAGCTTTTCCGGGTACAGGTCGCGCGCCACCACCAGCCACGACTGGTGGCTCATGTAGGTCGGGGCCAGGGTCATCGCGCGCAGCACGTCGACCCGGCGCGCACCATAGCCGGCCTCTTCCTTCAGTTCGCGGTCGGCCGCCTGCTCGGGCGTCTCGCCGGCGTCGATCCGGCCCTTCACCAGCCCCAGTTCGTAACGGTGCATGCCGGCGGCGTATTCACGTACCAGCAGCACGGTTTCGTCGTCGAGCATCGGCACCACCACCACCGCACCGTGCCCACGACTGACCAGGCGTTCGAAACGGCGGCGTTCACCGTTGGAGAACTCCAGGTCAAGATGCTGGCGCTGGAACGGCCCGTTCTCCTCATCGGTGATGCGATGGATGATCGGCAAGCGACGGCCGGCACGGTCATCGTTCATGCGGAATCTCCGCGGCGACCGGCGGCTGCGCCGGGGCCGATAGAATGTGCAGGCAGCAACATGTTCATGAGCCCGAAATGCTAGCAGACCCAACCCCCTCCCCGCTGGCCCGCCACTGGCGGCAGCGCGACCTGCAGGTGCTGTGGCACCCGTGCACGCAGATGCGTGAGCATCCGGACACCCTGCCGCTGGTGCCGATTGCCCGTGGTGAAGGCGCGTGGTTGATCGACCACGACGGCAACCGCTATCTGGATGCGGTCAGCAGCTGGTGGACCAATCTGTTCGGCCACGCCGAACCGCGCATCGGTGGCGCCATCGCCGCCCAGGCCGGGCAACTGGAACAGGTGATGCTGGCCGGTTTCGGCCACGAGCCGGCGATCACCCTGGCCGAACGCCTGCTGGCACTGGCGCCACGCCAGGCCGGCCGTGCACCGCTGGCCAAGGTGTTCTATGCCGACAACGGTTCGGCCGGCGTGGAAGTAGCGCTGAAGATGGCCTTCCAGTACTTCCAGAACCGTGCAGAGCCCCGGCGCACGCGCTTCATCGCACTCGAGAATGGCTACCACGGCGAAACCCTGGGCGCGTTGGCGCTGGGTGACATCCCGCTGTACCGCCGCGTCTATGCGCCGCTGCTGGCCGAAGGCCTGTTCGCCCCCTCGCCCGATGCCTACCTGGCCGAACCGGGCCAGAGCGCGGCCGATCGCGCGCGGCAGGCGGCCGATGGCCTGGCCACGCTGTTCGACCAGCATCCCGGCGAGATCTGTGCGGTGGTGCTGGAACCGCGCCTGCAGTGTGCCGGCGGCATGCGCATGCATGACCCGGTCTACCTGCAGCGCGTGCGCGAACTGTGCGATGCCCATGGCGCGTTCATGATCGCCGACGAGATCGCCACCGGCTTCGGCCGCACCGGCACCCTGTTCGCCTGCGAGCAGGCCGGGGTGATGCCGGACCTGATGTGCCTGTCCAAGGGCCTGACCGGCGGCTTCCTGCCACTGGCTGCCGTACTGGCGACGCAGGCGCTGTATGACGCCTTCCTCGACGACTCGCGCGAGCGCGCCTTCCTGCATTCGCACAGTTACACCGGCAACCCACTGGCCTGCGCTGCGGCGCTGGCGACGCTGGACATCTTCCGCGACGATGATGTGATCGCGCGCAACCGGGGCATCGCCTCGGTGATGGGCACGCTGGCGGCACCGTTTGCCGACCACCCGCAGGTGGCCGACGTGCGCCAGGCCGGCATGGTGGTGGCGTTCGAGCTGTCGCGCGACGGCGACAAGCGCGCGCCGTTCGACCCGGGCCTGAGGCTGGGCCTGCAGGCCTACAAGGCCGCGCTCAAGCGCGGCGTGGTGCTGCGCCCGCTGGGCGACGTGCTGTACTGGATGCCACCCTATTGCGTGGATGACGAACAACTGGAGCTGCTGGCACACACCACGCTGGCGGCCATCGACGAGGCGATTGCATGCGCGTGACCCGCTGCCCCATCGACCTGGCGCTGCACAGCGGCCAGACCGTGACCCTGCCGGAAGAGACCGCCAACCATCTGGTGCGGGTGATGCGCCTGCGCGAGGGAGACACCTGCGTGCTGTTCAACGGCGACGGCCATGACTACAGCGCCACGCTGACCGTGGCCGGCAAGCGCGAAGTGCAGGTGCGCATCGACGCGGTGCAGGCCATCGGCAACGAATCCCCGCTGGCGATCACCCTGCTGCAGGGCATCGCCCGTGGCGAGAAGATGGACCTGATCCTGCAGAAGGCGACCGAGCTGGGCGTGGCCGCGATCCTTCCGGTCAACGCCGAGCGCACCGAGGTGAAGCTGGATGCGGCACGGGCCGAGAAGCGGGTGGCGCACTGGAACAACGTGGTGACCTCGGCCTGCGGACAATCCGGGCGAGCACGCATTCCGCAGGTGGGCTCCCCGCTGTCGCTGGCGCAGGCTGCGGCGGCGCTGCCAGCCGATTCGCTGCGGCTGACCCTGGATCCGCAGGGCGCGCATCGCCTGTCGACGCTGGCGGCCGCTCCCGCGGGCGGCATCGTGATTGCGATCGGCCCGGAAGGCGGCTGGTCACCTCGCGATCGCGATCAATTGGCCGCGGCAGGATTCCAGGGGTTGCAGCTGGGGCCGCGGATCCTGCGCACGGAAACGGCCGGACTGGCCGCCATCGCGGCGTTGCAGGCGCGGCTGGGCGATCTGGGGTAAGGCGCAGCTCCCCTCGCCGGGCATGGCCCGGCCGATTCCCCATCAGGCCGCCAGCGAATCCAGCGCCGCTTCCAGTGCGTCCAGGTTCGGCAGCAGCGCGCTCTGCTCACCCAGCAGCACGCGCATGTGCACGACCTGCGGCAGGGTTTCTTCGGAGGCGTCGGCCAGCAGGCCGTCGCGCGGCACCGAGATCAGCTGCGGGAAGTTCTGCGTCAGCAGCGCGTAGTACGGGCGCTGCGCATTGCCGCTGAGGGACTTCAGCACCACCACCTTGTTGTGGCCGGCCACCGCCTCTTCGCCCAGCCCGGAAAGGCGTGCGAACGACACCAGCGGCACCTGCCAGCCGTGCCAGCCGATCTCGCCGACCAGCCAGCGCGGGGCATCGGAGACCGGCTGCACCGGCACGCGCGACATCATTTCAGCCACGGTGGCATTGGGCAGCAGCACGCGCTCGTTGCCGGCCTGGATCAGGACGCCGCGGATTTCGTCATTGCTGGCGTAGCTCATGGTGCTTCTCCGTTGTCGTCCTGCTCACCCCAGCGCGCGGCAATCGCCTGCGCCAGTTCCTGCGGTTCACCGGCCACCATGCCGGCAGCAACCACCGCAGTGGCTGCAGCCGGGTCGTAGCAGCCCTCGCCCACCTGCCCCGCCACCCACGCACCGGCAGCCGCCAGGTCCAGCGCCGGGCCGACGTGGGCCAGGTCGGCACCGCTGAGCAGCACCAGCGCGGTGTGTTCGGCCGGCAATGCAGCGAGCGAAATACCAGTGGCATCGCTCTGGAAATGCAGGCCATCGCTGGCCGCGCGGACGCCGATATCATCGGCCAGCACGTGGACCTCGCCCGGTACGGCATGCTGGCCGGCCTCGGCCAACTGCACCGGCAACGGCGAAACACGCGACATCTGCTTGACCAGGTTGCCGTAGCGGCCACCATCCAGGCGCATGTGCACCAGCACCGGCACGCTCAACGACGCGGGCAGTGCGCCGAGCAGGCGACGCAAGGCATCCGGGCCACCGATGCCGGCCAGCACCAGCAACGATGCGGCGCGTGCACCGGCCGGGGCGGCGGCATCCAGATCGACCAGGCTCAAATGATCGGTATCGAAGGAGGGCTGCGGCGCGGCGACCGGCGCCACGGCGTCTGCCGGTGCCGGTGCCGGCGCTTCGATCGATTCCTCGACCAGCGACCAGGCGGTGTGATCGAAGGAGATCGGCGGTGCCGCAGGCGCCGCCGGTTCGGCCAGCGCCTGCGGCGGCGAAGACGGATCCAGGGGTTCGGGCACGACCGGCTGCAGCGCCGCCAGGGCCTGCTCCAGCGCGATCGGTTCGTGCAGGTGTGCCGGAGGCGAATACAGCCCGTCGGCCGGAACCTCATCGGCCCAGCTCAGCGCCTGCTCCAGGTGCGGTTGCAGGGCTTCCTCCTGCGGCACCGGCGCGGGCGCCGGATGGCCGGGCTCCAGCTGCAGGCTGGGCTCTTCCTCGGCGCCCGGCGGCAACACCTGCTGGTGGCCGTGCAGCTTGGCGGCCAGATGGCGCCCCCAACGCTGGGCCTCCCAGCCGTCGCGGCGCGCGGCCAGCTCAGCCTCATCGAACACCAGGGTCAGCCCCGGTGCCGAGAGCACGGCTTCCAGCCGTTCCAGTGCATCCTCGATGGCAGCTTCCAGCGCGATCACCACGAACTGTGGGTCTGCGGCCTGCAGGACCTGTGGCTCCAGGCCGTTCGGATCATCTTCCAGGACCAGCTGCACATCTGCATGCGACAACGCTTCGCGCAGGCGTTCGCGCGCCGCACCGGGACGGGCCAGCAGGGCGACGGCCGGGGCCGGATGGGTTTCACTCACGGACACGGGCGATCCCCAGCAGGTCGTACACGTTACGCATCAGGTCCAGTTCCTGGTACGGCTTGCCCAGATAACGCTGGACACCGATTTCGAAGGCGCGCTGGCGGTGCTTGTCGCCGCTGCGCGAGGTGATCATCACGATCGGCACATCCTTGTAGCGCGGGTCGGCGCGCATCGCGGTGGCCAGCTCGTAACCATCCATGCGGGGCATCTCGATATCCAGCAGCATCAGGTCCGGCACGCGCTCTTCCAGCCGCTCCAATGCTTCCACGCCATCGCGGGCAACACTGACTTCGAAGTTGTGGCGTTCGAGGATGCGGCCGGTCACCTTGCGCATGGTCAGCGAGTCATCGACCACCATCACCAGCGGCACCTGGCGTTCGTCGCGCGGTGCATTGGCCAGTACCGGTGCGGTCGGATTGGCCAGGAAACGGCGCACCAGCGGCGCGACGTCCAGGATCACCACCACGCGGCCATCGCCGGTGATGGTGGCACC
Organism: Stenotrophomonas sp. 85239_Sma; assembly: GCF_056481725.1. Classification (NCBI taxonomy): domain Bacteria; kingdom Pseudomonadati; phylum Pseudomonadota; class Gammaproteobacteria; order Lysobacterales; family Lysobacteraceae; genus Stenotrophomonas; species Stenotrophomonas sp. 85239_Sma. The sequence continues at coordinate 3,517,477 of NZ_CM151163.1, forward strand.
GTAGATGCCCGGTACCGATGCAATCTGCAGGCCAACCGGCTTGACCACGATTTCGCGGTTGCCCAGCACCTGGTCGATCGCCACGGCAGCGCGCAGGTCACCGGCCCGCACCAGCAGCAGCGGCACCTGGTCCTGGCCATCGGCGCGTGCCGGGGCCTGCCCGACCAGGCTGCCGAGGTCATACAGCGGGTAGTCCTCGCCGCTGTAGCGGTAGCTGCTGTCGGCGGCCTCGAAGCGTTCGCGCGACAGGCGGCCGATACCACTGACCGAGGCCACCGGCACGGCAAAGGTGGTTTCGCCGATCTGCACGAACACCGCCTGGGTGACGGCCAGTGTCTGCGGCAGGCGCAGGGTGAAGCGCACGCCCTGGCCACGCACCGACTGGATGTCGACCGAGCCACCGAGCTGGCGCACTTCGTTGCGCACCACGTCCATGCCCACGCCACGGCCCGCCAGCTGGCTGACCTGGTCGGCGGTGGAGAAGCCGGAGGCGAAGATCAGGTTGTCCAGTTCCTGCTCGTTCGGCTGCGCATCGGCGGCCAGCAGGCCACGATCGATGGCCCGGCGGCGGATCGCTTCGCGGTCCAGGCCGGCACCGTCATCGGCCACTTCCAGCACGATTTCCGAGCCTTCACGGTGCAGGCGGATGGCGACCTCGCCTTCTTCCGGCTTGCCGGCGGCACGACGCTGTTCCGGTGCTTCCAGGCCGTGGGCCACGGAGTTGCGCAGCATGTGTTCGAGCGGTGCGACCATGCGGTCGAGAACATTGCGGTCCAGTTCGCCGTGGGTGCCTTCCAGGGTGAGGTGCACCTGTTTGCCGGTATCCATGCCGGACTGGCGGACCACGCGGCGCAGGCGCGGCACCAGGCCATCGAACGGCACCATGCGCGCGCGCATCAGGCCGTCCTGCAGCTCGGAACTGACGCGCGACTGCTGTTGCAGCAGCGAATCGTACTGGCGTGACAGATCGTCGAGCACGCCCTGCAGGCCCCCGAGATCGGCCGCCGACTCGTTCAGCGCACGGCTGAGCTGCTGCAGCGTGGAGAAGCGGTCCAGTTCCAGCGGATCGAACTTCTGATCGGCCTGGTCCTGCTCGCGCTGGTAGCGGGCGACGATCTGCGCTTCGGTTTCCAGGTCGAGGCGGCGCAGCTGGTCGCGCAGTCGTGCATTGGTGCGCTCCAGTTCACCCATCGCGCCACGGAAGGCACCGAGCTGCTGTTCCAGGCGCGAGCGGTAGATCGCCACTTCACCGGCATGGTTGACGAGGCGGTCGAGCAGATCCGCGCGCACGCGCACCTGCTCCTGCTGCGGGCGCGCCAGCGGATCTTCATCGACCACGCCTTCGGCCGGCAGCGGTGCCGACAACGGCGCATCGAGCAGTACCGGTGCCGGGCTGGCGACCGGTGCCGGAGCGGTTTCAGCGACGCTCGCCACGTTCGCTGCGGCAGCTGCGGCAGCCGCAGCAGCCGCAGCGATATCGGTGGTGGTACGCACTTCGAACGCGTCGACCAGGTCCTGCGCCGGTTCCACCACGCGGTGGTCACCGGTGCGGGTCAGCAGCTGGTGCAGGCGATCGAATCCGCGCTCCAGCAGCTGGACATCGCGGCGTTCGATTTCGGTGCGACCGGCGGCAACGGCTTCCAGCAACGATTCAATGCTGTGGCCGAGATCGCCGATGGCGTTGATGCCAGCCATGCGTGCGCCACCCTTCAGGGTGTGCAGGTCACGCTGCAGGCCAGCCAGCACCTCACGGTCCTGCGGCGCATCGCGCAGCTCGCTGATCAGGCCATCGCAGTGGTCGAGCAGGTCCTTGCCTTCCTCGACGAAGATGTCCACCAGCTCGCGATCGTAGACACTGAAGTCGAGCGCATCGGCGCTGTCTTCGAGCACCGGCATGGCAAGGACTTCGGCTGCCACGGTCTCAGGTGCGACAACGTCAGGCGCGTCGGTGGCCACGGCATCCGATGCGGTGATCACTTCGACGTCGACGGCTTCGACGCGGACTTCCGCCTGGCCCGGCGCGTCTTCCAGTTCGAAGAAGCGCACCGGTTCGGCGGTGGCCGGCGCAGCGGCCTCCGCGATCTCCCCATTCACCGTCGCCGGGGACGGCTGATCGGCGCTCTCTCCTTCACCGATCGCCGCCTCCCCGCCGACGTCCGCATCCTCGGCAAAGGCTTCCGCCTCGCCCGGCGCGAGTTCGCTGGCCTGCAGGCCGAGCACGGGCCATTGCCCGTCGTCGGCCAGGGGCTGCTCTTCGTCGATCACGTGCAGGCCGGCCTCGAGCGCGGCTTCCAGCGAGACCGGTTCTGCAAACCCCGGCGCAGCCATTTCATCCTGCAGGCTCGACAGCTCGCTGTCGAGTGGCAGTGCAGCAGGCGTTTCGAACGCCACGGCATCAGCGATGTGCGCGTAGTCGGCCGATGGCGCATTCAGGTCAGATGCGACGGCTCCGACACCGGCCGGGATCTCTTCGGCGTCGCGGTCGTCGACCGGCAGCGCACTGGCATCCAGATACGGCGACAGATCGTCCACGACGGTCAGACCGGCACCGTCGGACAGCGGCGGCAGGCTTTCGGACTCCGCCCCGACGCCGGCTACGGCGACGCCCGGAACATCGCCGGCCACCTGGATCGATTCGACCACCGGCAGCGTCGCCTCCCCCTCACCCGGTACCGACGGCCATCCGGCATCGAAGTAGCGCGAAAGATCGTCGCTGGCGGTCAGCTCACCGACCTCCAGCCCGGCCTCGATCGCCACGTCGGCGACCGGGGCGTGCGCAGTATCGACATGTGCCTCCGGTTCCTGCTCCGGTGCGGCAAACGAAAGCGGCACCGCATCGGCTTCACGCGCGACGACCGTCGATGCGTCCGCGTCCAGTTCCACCGCCGGTTCGTCATCCAGCGCCAGATCGTCTTCGTCGTCCTCCAGGCCCACCATCGGCCAGCGCGCTTCCGGCAACGCACCGGCCAGCGCCTGCAGGCGCTGTGCCAGTACCTGTTGCGGCGCAATGCGCGGCTGTTCGGCCTGCAACGCTTCCATGGTGGCGGTGATCGCCTGCGCCGTCGCATCCAGGGCGGCCACGCCTTCATCACCCGGGACCACCTCAGCGGCCAGTGCGCGCTTGATGTAGGACTCCGCACCGCCGGTCACAGCCGTGATCTCGGGCACTTCGGTCATCGCGAAGGCGCCGTTCATGGTGTGCACCGCACGCAGCAGTGCATCGCTGACCGGTTGCGGTGCCTGCTGCGCCGAACGCAGCCAGTCCTGCAGGGTGGCCTGGTGGACTTCCACCTCGGCCTCGAGAATCTCGCGCAGTACGCTGTCGATGTTGGCCGGTGTGCCGGCGACTTCGGCCTCCTCAGCGGTATCGGCCAGCGCCGAAACGGCAGCCTCCGCGTCGAGAATGCGGCTGATCTCGTCTTCGCCGTCGGCTTCGGCAACCGGTACAACCGGCGCAGCCGCACCCGGCAGCGGTACGTAGTAGGTTTCCTCGCCTGCACCGACACGATCGGCAATGGCCTGCATGGCCTGCAGGTCGACGCTGATGCGCTGGCCGTGGCGCAGTGCTGCGTTCAGCTGTGGCAGCGCCGCATGTGCGTTGTCGACCATCGCCAGCACCGCCGGCGACGCGGCGCGGCTGCCATCCAGCACGCGGTTGAGCATGCCTTCGATCTTCCACGCGAACTCGCCCAGCGTGCGTGCGCCAACCAGCCGGCCACTGCCCTTCAGGGTATGGAAGATGCGGCGGATCGGGCGCAGCCGGTCCATGTTGTCCGGCTGCATGCGCCACGCTGGCAGCAGCGTGCCGAGATTGGCCAGCTCATCGTCGAACTCTTCCAGGAACACCTCGCGGATGTCCTCGTCGATGTTCTCGGCGTCGTCATCGAAGCCGGCGTCGAAGCCCGCATTCGCGTCGGCATTGGCGTCGGCGTCGGTCGCAACCACCGCCTCCGGTGCCGCCGCGGCGGGCATTGCCTGCGGATTGAAGCCGGCAGCGGCTGCACTCAGTTCGGCAAAGAACTGGGCGTCGGCTTCGCTGAAATCGATCGGCGCGATGGTGTCGATATCGATCATCGACACGGCCGGTGCGGACGTTTCCGTTGCACGAGCGGCATCGATCAACGGTGGCGTGATCGACGGTACCGGCAGGTCATCCGGAGCCTCATCCGCCTCGACCTGCGACGCAGGCGATGCATCGGCCAGTGGTGGCGCCACGGCATCAACGATCTCCAGCGACGGGTGCAACCCGGCGTCATCGTCCAGCGACAGCGTTTCCATCGCATGCAGCGACAGCACGTCGTCAGCGTTATCCAGCGCGTCGGCGTCGAAGCGGAACACCACGTCGGCCACGGCAGCCGCATCCTGCTCGGCCGCTACCGGATCGAACACCGGTGCAGCATCGAATCCGGTCGCGGATGAACCCACGACGTCCGTCGTCTCGTCGATGGCAGGCGCTGCGGTTTCCTCAAGCACCTGCGGTGCCTCGGACAGCGACCACTGCGGTGCACCGGAGTGACCGCTGTCAGCCAGCTCGAAGCTGACCGGATCGAAACTGGCGAAGGTCGGGCTGCGTTCGTCATCGGCAGGCGCGACCACGTCGGTCTCCGGATGGAACGGCGCCAGCTCCCACTGCGGGACATCCGGCGCGGGAGCGCTGGACGCAGCGAAAACCAGCGCTGCCTCTGCCTCATCCTGCGTCGGCAACGGCGAGGCATCGGCATCACCCGTGCTGGCGGCCACGGCTGCCACCGTGCCGAGTGCACCGAACATCAGGCGATTGTCGGACACCATTGGCGCCGGGGTGGCCGGCGGCGGGTCAAAGGTGAAGTCCGGCAGCGGCGTCGGCACGTCGCCGGCAGCGGGCGCAGCAGGCTGCACCGGAATCTCGATGCGCTCCGGCTGCAGCGGTTCGGCCTGCAGGGCGACCGGTTCCGGTTCGACCGGCAGCACCACCCGCGCATCCGGCGCAGCGGCGTTGCGCTCGGGCAGCGGCCAGTAGCGCAGTGCTTCGAGGCTGCTGCGGGTGATTTCGAGGATGTCTTCGCGGCCCGGGCGACGGTCGCGCAGGGCTTCCAGGTAGTACTCCAGGCTGGCCATGGCATCGGCCAGGGTGTCCAGCTGGCGGCCGCTGGGCACGCGCTGCCGGCCGATCAGTTCGGCTTCGATGTACTGCTGCACGCCGCGCAGGTAGTCGGCGGCGGTGCCCAGGTCGAGCATGCGCAGCGCGCCGGACACATCGCCCAGCAGTCGCGGTACATCCTTCAGCTCGGCATGGTTCCAGCTGGTTTCGATGAAGGCGACGAAATGCTCGCGGGCGGCAGCGAAGTTGGCGATGGCTTCATGTGCCAGCACCTCCACCGTACGCCGGTTCTCCACCGCGCTCGGATCGTCCTCGCCACTGCCACCGGCACCCAGGTGGGCGACCTGGTCGTCCAGCGAGGCGTCGACGTACAGCAGCGCACCGGCGATATCCAGCAGCAGGTTCTCGTCGATCTGCTGGCGGCCCTCGACCACGCCACGCAGCGCGTCGCGCTGCTGCACGACCACGCCGCGGGCCACGCCCAGGCCCATCATGCCCAGCGTGTCGGCCACCGCGCCCAGCTCGTTGGCCTGGGTCTGCAGCTGTTCCGGCGCACCGCCGGTGCGCAGGTGCAGGTCAAGCGCATCCTTGATGCGCAGCAGTTCTTCCTTCACCGCGCTGCCGACCGTATCGAGCAGCTCGCGGTTGCGCCCGCTCAGGCTGCCACGGGCATGGTCCAGCTCGGCCTCGGTGGCGGTGACGCTGTCCGGCGCAAAGGCCAGCAGCACGCTGTCATTGACGCCTTCTTCGCCACGCGCCGCGCGGATCTCGTTGAGCAGCGGCATCAGCACGATCGGAATGTCGCGATGGCCGTTCTGCAGGCGTTCCAGATAGTCAGGCAGCAGCACGCTGCCGCGCATCAGGGTCGCGCAGGCTTCGTCACGGTCGGCCACGCGGCCGGCGCCGATGGCGTTGGCCAGCTGTTCCAGCTCTTCGGCCACCATCGCCGGGGCATACAGCTCGACCATGCGCAGGGTGCCCTGCACCTGGTGCAGGTAGCCGGCGCAGATGCGCATGCGGCTGGCATCGGTGGGATCTTCCGCGTAGTACTCGACCTCGTTGCGCACCTGGCGCAGGGTCTCGTCCAGCTCGGGCTTGACCCAGCCCAGCGCTGCGTGGCTCATCGCATCGCGCAGACTGCTCATGGACGCGCTCCGTTCGCCGCCGCGCGGTGGCCGCGCGAGTTCTGGCGTGGGGAATGGAAATGCTTCATCGACTGGTTCCTTGCTCGCCGCCCTGCCCGCGTCACGCCGGCAGCTTGAAGTCGGCGACCGAACGGCGCAGGTCCGCCGCCAGCTGCGCGAGGTGGCCGATCGACTCTGCCGTCTGCCCGGCACCCTGTGACGTCTGGCCGGTGATCTGCCGGATCACGCCCATGGTGCGGGTGATGTCCGAAGCGGCGGCCGACTGCTGCTGGGCGGCGATGGAGATGTTCTTGATGAGGGTGTTCAGGGCGTTGGACACGCGCTCGATCTCGGTCAGCGCGGTACCGGCGTCCTCGGCCAGGCGCGCACCGGACACCACTTCGGCCGTGGTCTGCTCCATCGAGGTGACCGCTTCGTTGGTGTCGGCCTGGATGGCCTGGACCAGGTTTTCAATGCGTCGGGTCGCCCCCGAGGTACGTTCTGCCAGGCGCTGCACTTCGTCGGCCACGACCGCGAAACCGCGGCCCGCTTCACCGGCCGAAGCCGCCTGCACCGCCGCGTTCAACGCCAGGATGTTGGTCTGCTCGGAAATGTCGTTGATCAGTTCCACGATCGAGCCGATTTCCTGCGACGACTCGCCCAGGCGCTTGATGCGCTTGGAGGTTTCCTGGATCTGGTCACGGATCTGGTCCATGCCCTGGATGGTCTCGCGCACCACGCCGGCACCCTCGGCGGCGATCACCACCGAACGCTGTGCCACGTCGGCCGACTCGGCCGAGTTGCGCGACACCTGCTCGATGCTCGCCGCGATTTCGCCGATGCGGTCCGAGGCCGAGGTGATCTGGTTGGCCTGGTGGCCCGCCGCCTCTGCCAGTTGCATGGCGGTGGCCTGCGTTTCCTGGGTGGACATCGCGACCTTGGCCGAGGTGTCGTTGATGGTGGTCACCAGGTGGCGCAGCTCGTCCACCGCGTAGTTGATCGCGTCGGCGATCGCGCCGGTCATGTCCTCGGTCACCGAGGCCTTCACCGTCAGGTCGCCCTCACCGAGGGAGGAGATTTCGTCCAGCAGCCGCATGATCGCCTGCTGGTTGCGGCTGTTGAATTCCACCTGGGTCTGGTAACGCAGTTCCTGCTCGCGCGAGCGGCTGCGCACGTTGGTCGAGACGAAGCCGATGATCGCGATCAGCGACAGCGCACCGGACACCACGCCGATCCAGAAATTCGGGAACAGGCGGGTGTCGGACACCGAGCCGAACGAGGAGAACGCATCGAACAGCTTGCGGCTGTCATCCAGCATGTGTGCCGAACCCTGGCCCAACGCGGTGGCCGCCGATTGCGCCGCGAACAGCTGGCGCGAGCTGGCCAGGATCGCGTCGGCGTCCTGCTTCATCGCTTCCCACTTCTGCTGCGACTGCTCCAGCGCAGCCACGGCGGCGGCACCGCGCACGGCGGTGATGCCCAGTTCCTCGTTGCCGTTGCGCAGGCCGTCGAGCACCTGCGAGAACACGGTGATATCTCGGGCAAGTGCATCGCCGGAGGTCGCGGCGGCACTGCCACCGGCGCGCATTTCAGTCACGCGGCGGGCCATCGAACCGGCCACCACGACCTGCTGCAGTGCGCTGTACACCTGCGACGACGGCGCACCGGCGGCGGACATCGCGCGCACCAGCTCGTTCAACTGGGCCTGCAGGCCCGGCACTGCGCCGGTGAAGTTGTTGGCATTGCCGGCCAGGGCCAGTACAGCGGGCTCGCTGGCCACCAGCTGCCCGGCCTGCTTGCCCAACGGTGCCCAGGTCTCGCCCAGCGTGGCGATGGCACCGGATACGCCCGGCTCCTTGCCGTAGCGGCCCTGCAGCGTCGACACGTTCTGTTCGATCGCGTTGCGGGTGGCCTTGAAGGCGGTGAAGGCCTGGGCGTTGCCGCCGACCGCATCACGCCCCTGGTTGGCCAGCTGCTGCGACAGCACCTGCAGGTCGGCGGCCTTGGAGCCGGCGTCGGCGAGGCGGCTGCCCTGCCAGGTAGCGACGCCGGTGTTGACGCCGAACAGGATCATCGATGCCAGCAGCAGGAACAGCCAGAGGTTGCTGCCGCCCAGCCGCAGCTTGCCGGTCTTGGTGGCGTCCGAAGCAGTACTCATCGTTCAACCTCGATCTTCAATGCAGGGGGCGATGCCCGGCCTCAGGCCGCGGCTTGCCGGAATTCAGGGGTGCGCGACAGCAGCGAGAGCGAGAACACGCCCCAGTCATGGCCGTCGGCATGGAAGGCACGGTCAACGAAATGGCCGTAGCGACCTTCGGCCAGTGTGCCGGCCGCGATCTGCTGTTCCAGCTCGAAGCTGCGCTGGCCGAACAGTTCATCGATGGTCAGTGCGACGTCGCCGCCGGCCTGGCGCATGATCAGCACGCGCTGGCCTTCCTGCTGCACGGTGCGCGTGCCTTCCAGGAAGTACTTCAGGTCGACCACCGGGAACAGGTTGCCGCGCAGGTTGCCCACGCCCAGCAGCCAGGGCTGCGCGCAGGGTACCGGGGTCACCGGCGGCATCGGCACGATTTCCACCACTTCTCGGAAATCGGACACCAGCCGGCGCTGGCCGACGCGGAAACCGACGCCACGCCACAGGTCCTGGGCGAACTGCCGCCCGGGCAGCTGCACCGCGTGGGCCAGGCTGCGCCGTTCGTAGGCTTCAAGGATGTCGAAGGGCGAGCGCATCAGGCCACCAGTTCGTTGATCCGCGCGATCAGTTCATCCTCGCGCGGCGGCTTGACGATGTAATCGGCTGCGCCCTGGCGCAGGCCCCAGGCCTTGTCGGTTTCCATCGCCTTGGTGCTGACGATGATCACCGGGATGTGCTTGATCGCCGCATCACGGGCCATTGCACGGGTGGCCTGGAAACCGCTCATGCCGGGCAGGACCACGTCCATCAGCACCAGCTGCGGCACCTGGTCGCGGACCAGCTGCAGGCCATCCTCGGCGTTGTCCGCTTCCAGCACCTCGTGGCCGGCACGGCGCAGCCACTGGGTGAACACCGCGCGGTCGGTCGGTGAATCCTCGATCAGGACGATACGAGCCATTGTGCCTTTCCCCCCTGGTCAGGCGTTGACGTATGTGCGGATGGCACCCAGCAGTTCTTCGCGCGTGAAAGGCTTGGTCAGGTATTGCTCCGAGCCGACGATGCGCCCCCGCGCCTTGTCGAACAGACCATCCTTGGATGACAGCATGATCACCGGGGTCGCCTTGAACAGCTGGTTGCCCTTGATCAGCGCGCAGGTCTGGTAGCCATCCAGGCGCGGCATCATGATGTCGACGAAGATGATCTGCGGCTGCTGGTCTGCAATCTTGGCAAGCGCTTCGAAGCCGTCGGTGGCGGTGACCACCTCGCAGCCTTCGCGCTTGAGCAGCGTTTCCGCAGTCCTGCGGATGGTCTTCGAATCATCGATGACCATCACCCGGAGTCCTGCGAGTTCCCCGCCCGCAGTCGTGTTTTCAGTCATTGCCTATCCCCAAGCGCACGGCCCAATCTCTGGCGGGAGCCGCTGCGAAAGCGTATCTATATCGCACTTTCCGCGCCCGCTTCAAGGCCGGTCCACCGCGCAGGGGGTGGCGCCCGGCTGAACGTGACCGGGTTCGCAATGACTGCGCCGCCGGCAGGCGGACGCTGCGTTGCAGTACGGCAGGGAGGCGCGCGGCCAGCGTTGCCGCTACCATCAACGCCTTGCCTGACAGGTGCGCCCATGCCGTTGAACGTCATCGTGGTGATGGACCCCATCGCCCACATCAAGATCGCCAAGGACACCACCTTCGCCATGCTGCTGGAAGCCCAGCGCCGCGGCCATGCCCTGCACTACGTGCGGCCGGGCGGGCTGGCCCTGGAGGGTGGCGTGGCGGTAGCCCAGACCGCGCCGCTGCAGGTGCGCGACGACCCGTCCGGCTGGTATGAGCTGGGCGCGTTCAGCCGTACCGAGTTCGGTCCCGGCCAGATCGTGCTGATGCGCAAGGATCCGCCGGTCGATGCCGAGTACATCTACGACACCCAGGTGCTGGACGTGGCTGCCGCTGCCGGTGCCTGCGTGGTCAACAACCCGCAGGGCCTGCGCGACTACAACGAGAAGCTGGCTGCCCTGCTGTTCCCGCAGTGCTGCCCGCCGACCCTGGTCAGCCGCGATGCCAAGGCGTTGAAGGCCTTCGCCCTGGAGCACGGCCAGGCCGTGCTGAAGCCGCTGGACGGCATGGGTGGCCGCTCGATCTTCCGCAGCGGGCAGGGCGATCCGAACCTGAACGTGATCCTGGAAACCCTGACCGAGGGCGGCCGCAAGCTGGCGCTGGCCCAGAAGTTCATTCCCGACATCACTGCCGGCGACAAACGCATCCTTCTGGTTGACGGCGAACCGGTCGACTACTGCCTGGCACGCATCCCCCAGGGTGACGAGTTCCGCGGCAACCTGGCGGCCGGCGGCCGTGGCGAAGGGCGCCCGCTGAGCGAGCGCGACCGCTGGATCGCCGCCCAGGTCGGCCCGGAGATGAAGCGCCGCGGCATGCGCTTTGTCGGACTGGACGTGATCGGCGACTACCTGACCGAGGTCAACGTGACCAGCCCGACCTGCGTGCGCGAACTGGACGCGCAGTACGGCCTGAACATTGCCGGCACCCTGTTCGACGCGCTCGAGGCCGGCCTGCGCTGATGCCGTCCGCACCTGCCGTCCTGCCACCGCCGCCGCGCGAAGCGCAACGGCTGGGGGCCACCATCGCGCTGTCGGTGCTGGTCCACGCCCTGTTGATCCTGGGCGTGGGCTTTGCGGTGAAGGGCGATGCTCCGCTGGTACCGACGCTGGAGGTCATCTTCAGCCAGACCCGCACCGCGCTGACGCCGAAGCAGGCTGATTTCCTTGCCGCTGCCAGCCAGGAAGGCGGGGGCGAGCACGACCGTGCACAGCGCCCGCGCGACAACCAGGCGGGCATCGTGCCGCAGGCGCAGGCCGGGCTGAGCCCCGTGCCGCAACAGCAGCAGTCGGCCGCACCGGTTCCGCCACCGCAGGCGCGCGTGGTGAGCAGCCGCAATGGCGAAGAGACGGTGGCCCAGGCCCAGCCGCGGCCGACACCGGAGCAGCCCGAGCCGGATGCACCGCTGACCGCACGCGAGCAGCGCGACGCCGAGATGGCACGGCTGGCGGCCGAGGTGCATCTGCGCTCCGCGCAGTACGCCAAGCGCCCGAACCGCAAATTCGTGTCGGCCAGCACGCGCGAATATGCCTATGCCAATTACCTGCGTGCCTGGGTCGACCGCGCCGAGCGCGTCGGCAACCTGAACTACCCGGACGAGGCCCGGCAGCGCCGGCTCGGCGGCCAGGTGGTGATCAGCGTGGGCGTGCGCCGCGATGGCAGCGTGGAGAGCAGCCGGATCCTGCGTTCGAGCGGGACGCCGTTGCTGGATGAGGCGGCACTGCGGGTGGTGCAGTTGGCCCAGCCGTTCCCGCCGTTGCCGGAGACCGAGGACGAGATCGACATCCTGCAGGTCACCCGCACGTGGGTGTTCCTGCCCGGCGGCACCCTGCACGACGATCGGTAGGGTTTTGTTGCCCGGGCCTGCGGCCCGGGACCCGCTGGACGTCAACGTCAACGTCAAAAGCGGCGGTTGGACTGTGGTTTTGGTGTGGTGGGTGGCTGGTCAGGACACGCCGTAAACCCATCCCTGGGGGCTCGATGGCGCCATCCATGGCGCCAACGGTCCTGCCCAGCCACCCCGCCACACCTCTGACAGATCGCGGCGCATGTTTGCTATTGGTAGGTGTCGACCTTGGTCGACACACATCCACGCTACGCGTGGATGCGAGCGAAGCGATCCGCTTTTGACTTTGACTTTTCTTTTTTTCGATTTTCCGTGGCGGACGCACACGGTAACTGTCAGAGGCAGGGCGGGATGGGTTCGCGGGGGTGTCCGCGGCATGGATGCCGCGGCCAAGCCCCCATGGACGGGTTCACGGCGCCCCCCGCGAACCCACCCCGCCCGGTCAAGCGCGGCTTTTGATTTACGCGATCAACCAACCCCGCCACGAGGGGCTCAGCCGTTGGCTTTCGCCTTCGCTTCGCGCGCCGCCTGCTGCTCGACCAGGGTCAGCGCCACGTTGTCGCGCAGGTACGCCGGCTCGACCCTCTCCGGTGCAATGGCTTCGCCGCGAGCGAACGCCGGCACCGCCAGTGCCAGTACGTCCGACGCGCGCGGCAATGCGGTGGCATCGAATCCGCGCAGGCCAGCCCCAAGTTGCGCCAGCAGTGCGCCCTCGGCAGCACCGAAACCGGTACCCACACCATAGGCGGACAGCCCTTCCGGCAGCGCCACCGCGGCAGGCGCGCACACGCGTTCGGCGTCGCGCGCCACCGGCAGGCCGTCCACACGCTCGAAGCGCGCGACATACAGCTCGCCCATCCGCGCATCGATCGCCGACAGGATCTGCATTTCTTCCGCCGGTGCCTGCAGCGCCAGCACCTGCAGCGTCGAGACCGGCAACAGCGGCCGGTCCAGCGCCAGTGCGATGCCCTGGGCAATGGCGATCGCCAGGCGCACACCGGTGAACGCACCGGGGCCACGGCTGAGCGCAATGCCGTCCAGCTGGCGGCGGCTGATACCGGCTTCGGCCAGCAGCGCCTCGGCCCACGGCAGGCTCAGTTCGGCGTGCCGGCGCGGGGCGATCTCGAAGCGTTCCAGCACCTGCCCATCAACATGCAGGGCAACGGAACAGGCTTCGGTGGCGGTTTCAAAGGCAAGCAGTTTCATCGGATCGGGTCAGAACAAGGGGAACGTGGCACCGGGTACCGGCTCCGGGCCCGCCGCATCGGCGGCCGGGGCAGCCGCATCATCGGCCACGGGTGTCCATTGTGGCGTAAAGAAGGCCTGCACATCGGCCAGGCTGCGGGTACGTCGGAACGGCGGCAGTGAATCGAGGAAGACCCGGCCATAGCCGCGGTTGAGCAGGCGCGGGTCGCACAACACCAGCACCCCACGGTCGCTCTCGCTGCGGATCAGGCGGCCGACGCCCTGTTTCAGCGCAATCACCGCCTGCGGCAGCTGCTCATCGCGGAACGGGTTGCCGCCCTGGCTGCGGATCGCCTCCAGCCGCGCCTCGTACACCGGGTCATCCGGCGCCGCGAACGGCAGCTTGTCGATCATCACCACGCTCAACGCCTCGCCCACCACGTCCACACCCTCGCGGAAGCTGGCCGAGCCCAGCAGCACGCCATTGCCCGATTCGCGGAAACGCTGCAGCAGCGTCGCGCGCGGCGCCTCGCCCTGCACGAACAACGGCCATGGTCCGTCGCGCAATGCCTCGGCGGCCTCGCGCAATGCACGGTGCGAGGCGAACAACAGGAATGCCCTGCCCTGCGATGCCTGCAACACCGGCCGCAGGGCCTGGATCAGGGCAGTACCGAAGCCCCGTGCGGCCGGATCAGGCAAGCCTTCGGGCAGGTAACACAGCGCCTGCTCCGGCCAGTTGAACGGGCTCGGCTGGACCAGCGTGTGCGGATCGTCCAGGCCCAGGCGTGCAGCGATGTGATCGAAGCCACCGCCCACGGTCAGCGTGGCCGAGGTGAAGATCCAGGCCGCGCGACTGCGCTCGCGATGCTCGCGCAGCGGGCCGGACACGTCCATCGGCGTGCGCTGGCAGCGGAAACCACGCGGCGTGAGTTCGTACCAGAGCACATCGGCAGCACGGGCGGCCTCCGCCGGATCGGCATCGAAATCGAGGGCGGGCTCATCATCGCCCAGCCAGCGCTGGAGCCGCGACACCGCCTCGCGCGCCCTTGCATGGCAGGCGTCCAGGCCCGCAGCCGCTTCGCGCAGCGGCTGCAATGCCTGCTCCAGCGTGGCCAGGCCGGCCATCACCGTATCGAATCCATCGCGCACCTGTGGCATGGCCAGCGCACGCCACTGCGTACCACGCGGCGGCAACCCCTCCATCGCCAATCGCAACGCCAGCAATGCCTGCTGCAACTGGTCGACCGGTTCCTGCAGGGCCGACTGCGCACCGCCCACGCCGCGTGCTTCGGCCAGGCAGTCGCGCCCCAGTTCCTGCCACGGGCGCATGCCGAAACCTTCGCCGAAGAACTGCGCGGCCAACTCCGGCAACTGATGCGCCTCGTCGATGACGAAGGCCTGCGCCCCCGGCAGCAGTTCACCGAAACCGTCCTGCTTCAGTGCCAGGTCGGCCAGCAGCAGGTGATGGTTGACCACCACCACGTCAGCGGCCTGCGCACGTTGGCGCGCGCGCACCACGAAACAGTCGTCCCAGAACGGGCAATCGGTGCCCAGGCAGTTGTCGACGGTGGAGGTGACCATCGGCAGCAGCGGTGAGTCGTCGGCGAGGCCTTCCAGTTCGGCGATGTCACCAAACTCCGAGCGTCCGGACCAGGCCAGGATGCGCTGGAACTGCGCGGCCTGCTCGGGGCTGGAAAACCGCGGCTCCCCCCGCGCCTGCTGCAGTCGGTAGCGGCACAGGTAGTTCGCACGACCCTTCAGCAGTGCGCTGCGCAGGCCGACGCCCAGTGCCTGGCGCACGCGCGGCAGATCGCGGTGGTAGAGCTGGTCCTGCAGCGCGCGGGTGCCGGTGGAGATGATGGTGCGCAGCCCGGACAGCAGCACCGGCACCAGATAGGCAAAGGTCTTGCCGGTGCCGGTACCGGCCTCGGCCAGCAGCAGGTCCCGCTGCTGCAGCGCATCGGCGATGGCTTCGGTGAGGTGCAGCTGTGCCGGACGCGGGACGAATGCATCCAGGTGCGAGGCGAGCGCGCCGCCTTCGCTAAGGGCTTCGCGGCTGGCATGGACAAGGTCGGACATCAGAGGGAAAGGATACCCGGCCGGGCGCTGCCCGGCACCCGTTTCAACCCGGAGCCAGAGCAACAGCAACGGTGTTCCTGGCTCTGGGTTGTACTGGGGACTGGCGGGGGACTGTGGGTTTACGGCGTCCCCCGCGAACCCAACCCGCCCGGCCCAGCGCGGCTTTTGCTTCTGGCTTCAGCGACCAACCCACAGCCACGAGGGGCTGCGCCGTTGGCTGAAAACTCAGTACCGCTTGATCCCCGGCACCGTGCAGCCCTCCAGCTGCGCATGCGCCGACACCGCATTTTCCTTCTCGCCGCGCGCCAGGCGCGACTGCTCGATCGTCGCCCAGTGCCGGCGGCACAGCGGGCCGGTCTTCGAACCCAGGTCGATCGCCTTGCGCGCGAACGTCTCCGCCTGCGCCCACTGGCCCTGCAGCAGCGCCAGCTCGGCACGTTCCTGCAGCACCGCCGGGTCACTCGCCACGATCTCCAGTGCATGGTCCAGGCTGTTGGCGGCACCGGCCAGATCGTTGGCCTGGCGCTGCGCCTGTGCGGTCAACCGCAGGTCTTCTACCTGCGAGTCACGCAGCGGCTGCACCGACAGTTCCTTGTCATCCGGCCCCGCTGCTGCATCCACGGCAGCCAGACGCTGCGCCGGCGTGGTGGTATCGACCGGCTTGACCACCGGTGGTGCGCTGCTCACGCAGGCGGCCAGGGCCAGGCTGAGGCCGCTCAGGACCAGGGGCTGCAGCAGGGATCGCATGTTCATCGGCATCATCGGCTCGGGGGAGGAGTAGCGGGGGCAGGTTCGGCAGGCGCTTCCGGCTTGCGGTCCAGGCCGAACCAGCTGCGCCAGCCACCGCCCTCGCCTTCGGCCCCACCCTGCCCGTCCGGCGACACGGCCGGCGCGCACGGCGCGTAAGCCGGCGCATAGCCCACCACAAACGGGAAACGGCGCGCGCCGGGGCAGCCTTCATCGGTGCTGTTGAGGCCGGTGGGTGCCACCGACTGCCAGTCCAGGCCCTTGTTGCTGACCCGCAGCGGCGCGCTCGGCAGGCGCTGGAAGATGCCCGACCAGACCCGCATCGCGCCGGTGGCGCCATACAGACCGGCCTGCTCGTTCTGATCGTTGCCGATCCAGATCACCGCCAGATGGTCACCGGTGTAGCCGGCATACCAGCTGTCACGGCCATCGTTGGTGGTGCCGGTCTTGCCGGCGGGCTGCAGGCGGCCGAGGCCATCGGCATTGAGCCGCTGCGCGGTACCGCTGGCGACCACCTGCTGCAGGCCGACACTGATCAGGTTGGCGGCAATCGAATCGCCTTCCTGTGCAGGCGCCGGGGTCTTGTCGTATCGCTTGAGCAGCTTGCCCTGCGGATCGAGCACGCCACGTACCGCGTGCAGCGGCTGGATCTCGCCGCCGGACGCGAGGAACTGGTAAAGCTGCGCCATCGCATACGGGCTCTGGTCGGTCGAGCCGAGGATCACCGCCGGGTTGGCCTCGGCCTTGATGCCGGCCAGTACGTGGATCAGCTGGGTCACGCGCTCGGGGCCGACCTGCATGCCCACGCGCACCGTGGCCTGGTTGTAGGAATGCGCCAGCGCGTCGATCAGGCGGACCGTGCCGTGGCTGCGGTTGTCCGCGTTGCCGGGGCTCCAGTTGCGGCCGCGGCCGAGCTGCACCGTCACCGGCGAATCATCCACCCAGCTGGCCAGCGAGTAGCGGTCCGGCTGCGCCAGGGCCAGCAGGTACACGAACGGCTTGAGCAGCGAACCGACCGGGCGCTGCGCTTCGATCGCACGATTGAAGCCGACCTCGGACACCTCACGGCTGCCGATCACCGCCAGCACGTCACCGTTGTGCACGTCGGTCAACACCATGCCAGCCTGCAGTTCAGGACGACGCTGGCTTTCCAGCGACTTGATGGTGCGGGTCACCGCGCCTTCGGCATACGCCTGCGCGGACGGCGACATGCCGGTCATCACGCTCAGGCCCGCGCCCTGCAGCGCCGATTCCGGATAGTCATGGCCAAGTTGGCGGCGGACCAGGTCAACGTAGGCGGGGAAGCGGTTGGCTGCCACCAGGCCCGGCGTCTTGGGCACGCCCAGCGGTGCCTTCAGCGCGCGCTGGTACTCGGCATCGTCGATCAGCGTGGCCTCGTGCAGCTTGCCCAGCACGAAGTTGCGGCGATCCAGCGCGCGTTCCGGGTTACGCCGCGGGTCGTAGAACGACGGCCCCTTGACCAGGCCGATCAGCAGGGCGATCTGCTCGGTCTCCAGCGACTGCAGGTCGCGGCCGAACCAGAACTCGGCGCCGGACGACATGCCGTGGATCGCCTGGCTGCCGCGCTGGCCCAGGTACACCTGGTTGAGATAGGCCTCGAAGATGGTGCGCTTGTCGTAGCGCGCCTCCATGATCAGTGCGTACAGCACCTCATTGAACTTGCGGGTGACCGTCTGTTCCTTGCCGATGCCGAGCAGGCCGCTGCGGGCCAGCTGCTGGGTCAGCGTCGACGCGCCCTGGCGGCTCTGGCCACCGGAACGGATCGTCACCCACACCGCGCGCGCAATGCCGGACAGATCGATGCCGTGATGGCGGTTGAAGTCCTTGTCTTCCACTGCCTGCAGGCCGGTCACCAGCAGGTCCGGCGCCTCGTCCATGCGGATCAGGCGGCGTTCTTCCTGCTTCTGGCCGTACAGGGTGGCGATGCGCGCCGGATCCAGCCGCGCAGCCTTCAGCGCCTTGCGGCTGTCGGCATCGCGCAGCGAGGCCACGCCGCCATCGGCCAGCGACAGCTCCACCCGGCGCGGGGCCACCCGGCCATCGACATCGTTGTAGCCGCGGCTGGAGATGACAAAGCGCCCGCCGTTCACCGCATAGGTGGCCGGCTCCTTGCCCTGCCCGTCATCGCGGTAGGCAGAGGCGGCCAGTTCGGTCTTCAGCGTGGAGGCATCCATCGCCTTGCCGGGGGTGAGCACCAGCGGGCGCGCGTACACGCGCGTGGGGATCTGCCAGCGCAGCTCGCCGAAACGCTGGGTCACCTGTTGGTTCAGGTACAGCGTATAGGGAATGAGGAAACCCAATCCCAACGCGACCGCAGCCATGCTCCAGGTGATCAGCCGGCGCCGCCACAGCGGACCGTTGTCCTGCTGGTCGTCGTCGAAATCGTCGATGTCGTCGGAATCGTAGCGTCGGGGCACGGGAATGCGAGAATGTAGGGTCTGGCGAGTCTACCCCAGCCACTGCGGCTGGCGAATTCTCCCGGGTTCCCCTGCTTAAGCTGGAGTTGCAACCGGATGGCGATGTCCCTGGCCGAGATCCGATACCTGATCAACCGCCTGTCGGGCCTGGCCCGCCGGAGCCTGGCAAGCCTGCGCACCCGTGGGTGGCGGGCCACCTGGCAGCGCATCCGCGTGCATACCCAGCGCGCCGTTCCCGCTCCGCGCACGCCGCTGTTCCTGCCGCCGGCACAGGATTTCACCCCCTTCACGGTGCCTTTCAGCGAGTCGCCGGAGGTAAGCATCGTCATTCCGGTCTACAACCACGTCGACCACACGCTGGCCTGCCTGCGCGCCCTGGCGGCGTACCCGCCGGCGGCCGCGTGCGAGATCCTGGTGGTGGATGACGGCAGCAGCGACGCCACCGCGCAGTGGATGCCGCAGGTGGCCGGGCTGCGCTATGAAGTGCGCGAGCACAACGGCGGTTTCATTGAAGCCTGCAATGACGGTGTGTCGCGCGCGCGCGGCCGCTACGTGGTACTGCTCAACAACGATACGGTGCCGCAGCCAGGCTGGCTCGATGCCCTGCTGGGCACCTTCGGCAGCGTGCCCGACGCCGGCCTGGTCGGCAGCCAGCTGCTGTACCCCGATGGCCGCCTGCAGGAATCAGGCGGGGTGATCTTCGCCGATGGCAGTGGCTGGAGCTACGGCCGCTTCGAGGCCGCCGATGATCCGCGCTTTGCCAGCCTGCGCGACGTCGACTACTGCTCGGGGGCGGCGCTGATGCTGCCGCGCGCCCTCTGGCAGCAGCTGGATGGCTTCGATACCCGCTACAAGCCGGCGTACTACGAGGACACCGACCTGGCCTTCCGCGTCCGTGCACAGGGCCTGCGCGTGCTGGTGCAGCCGGCCAGCCGGGTGATCCACGACGAAGGCACCAGCAACGGTACCGACACCGGCAGCGGGGTGAAGGCCTACCAGGTGCGCAACCAGGCCATCTTCGCCGCCCGCTGGGCTACCGAACTGGGCCGACATCCGGCGGTCGGCGAAGTGCCGTCTCCGGCGCTGCTGCTGCGCGGCCGGCGCCAGGTGCTGATCCTGGACGAGGAAGTACCACAACCGGATCGCGATTCCGGGTCGCTGCGCCAGGTCAATCTGATCCGCCTGCTGTTGCAGGGCGGTGCCCACGTGGTGTTCGTACCGACCCGGCGCGAGCATGCCGGTGCGGCCACCGAAGCGCTGCAACGGATGGGCGTGGAAGTCTGGTACGCGCCCTTCCTGGACGGCGTGGCCGGCTGGCTGCGCAACCACGGATCGCGTTTCGACGTGGCAATGATGGTGCGTCACCATGTAGCCCATGAATGCCTGCCGCTGCTCAAGCGCTATGCGCCGCAGGTACGCACCGTATTCGACACCGTTGACCTGCACTACCTGCGCGAACGCCGCGGTGCCGAAGTGGCCGGCGACGCAACCCTGCTGCGTGCAGCCGAACGTACCCGAAGCAGCGAACTGGCCGTGATGGAGCAGTGCGACATCACCGTGCTGGTCAGTGCGGCCGAACGGGAGCAGCTGCAGTCCGATGCACCACGGGTGCGGGTGGAGCTGATCTCCAACCTGCACGAGGTCGCTGGTGCCGGTGCCGTGTTCGAGCAGCGGCGTGACCTGGTGTTTGTCGGTGGTTTCCGTCATCCACCGAATCTGGATGGCATGGAATGGTTCATCGGCGAAGTCTTCGCCCGCATCCGCGCCCGGCTGCCCGAGGTGCGCCTGCACTGCATCGGTGCTGCGGCGCCGGAGTCGTTGCTGGCGCTGGCCGCACGCCAGCCGGGCGTGCAGATGCACGGGTTCGTCGAAGACATCACCCCCTACATGGACGGTGCGCGCATTGCCATTGCGCCGCTGCGGTTCGGCGCCGGCGTGAAGGGCAAGATCAACCTGAGCATGGCCCATGGCCAGCCGGTGGTCGGTACCACCTGTGCCGTGGAAGGCATGCACCTGCACCCGGGCCAGGACGTGCTGGTGGCCGATGACGCCGCCGGCTTCGCCGATGCGGTGATCCGCCTGTACCAGGATCCGCAGCTGTGGCAGCAGCTGTCCGATGCAGGCCTGGCCAACGTCGCCCAGCATTTCTCACTTGATGCCGCCCGCGCGACCGTGCAGCGGGTGTTCTTCGCCTAGTCCGCACGTCCGCCGGCGCGACGCAGGCGGTCTTCGAATGCCGGCAGTTCGGCCAGGTCCGGTTGCAGCAACCGCGCCTGTTCGGCGGCGCGCGCAGCAAAGGCCAGGTCGCCATTGCCGAGCCGTTCGCTGCCGATCGCCAGCCAGCGCTGGGCCAACCGCAGCCGCGCCGAGGGCAGGCCCGCTGCGGTCGGTGACAGCGTCTGCCAGGCCTGCAGGCAGGCGCCTGCCGCCTGTACCCGGTTCTGCCGCAGATTGTCGTCGAAGCAGCGGCGACTGGCGGGCAGCAGGCGTGCTGCAGCGGCCTTCACCCGCGCGTCGCGGGGGGCCAATGACTGTGCTTCGCGCAGCGCGTCGAACGCGCTGTGCCCCGGTGGGCTGATCCACTGCCCTGCACGCTCGGCGCGTTCGATCTTGCGCAGGTGGTCGCGCAGCTGGCGTTCGCGCTGCGCCTTACTGATCGCGGGCTGCTGCAGGGCCTGTTGCGCCTGCTGCGCACGCTGCAGGCGCTGCGCAAGTTGTTGCCGTACTGCCTGCGAAGCCCCCAGCTCCACCGCCAGCGCCGCATCACGTTGCGCCGCATCGAACTGGAAATCGTCGGCGCGCTTCTGGCTGCGCGCCAGCACTGCCTGCAGCACCTGCTCACGCCCCCGTTGGGCGTTGGCATCATCGGCAGCCACCGCCAGCACCGCCAGGAAGCCCTTGGACGCTGCTTCCAGCTGCTGCCGTTGCAATGCGCGCTGTGCCTGCCGCAAGCGCTGCTCGACCGCCCGCGCCAGGGCTTCCTCGCTGGCCGGCAGATCGGCATGACCGGCATCGAACTGGCGGGCACGACGCAGGATCGCGGCGGCCTCGACCAGCTCTCCGCGCCCCGCCAGCGTGCGCGCCTGCAGCAGCAGGTCGCTCAGCGCATCTTCGCGCCCTTCCAGCGCCGGCAGGTTGTCCGGCTGCAAGGCGAGGATGCGCTGGAACAAGGGCAACGCACTGCTGTCGCCGTCATCCAGGCGTCCGGCTGCGAACGCGTTGCGCGCCTGTGCCAACAACGCACCAATACCCGCTCCGGCGCTGCGTCGCGCCTGCAGCTGGCGGGCGACTGCATCGGCTTCGCCCTGTGGCACCTGCAGCTCACGGGCCAGCGCCAGCGCCTGCGCGCTGCCGTCCAGGTCACCAGCCTGCAGGCGATCGCGCGCCTGCTGCAGTGCTGCCGCGCCGGTACTGGCCAGGCCCTGGCGCGCCTGCGGGCGATCACCGTCCAGCGCCAGCACCGCCTGGTAGCGCTCGCGCGCACCACTGCCATCGGCATCGCTCAGGCGACCGGCAGCCAGTGCACGATCGCCCTCGGCCAGCAGCTGCTCGATCTGCGGCTCATCCCAGAACCAGTCGGCCAGCGGCTTGCGCAGCAGCACCAGCAGCACGAACACCGCCAGCGCTGCGAGCAGCGCCCAGCGCCACACCCGGCGCGCATGGCGCGCCTGCAGCCACCACCAACGGCCCTCGCGACGGACGCGGTCCAGCGCAGGGTGTTCAGCGCCATGCGGGCGATGCGGGGGCTCGCGTTCCATGCGTGCAGGGTAGCCGGGGCAGCGTGAAGCTCAGCCGAGGCGACGCGCCTCGCTCACGCCCGGCAGCGCATCGAGTTTGCCCAGCAGGGTCGACAACTGCCCGTAGTCGCTGACCTTCAGGCGCAGCCGCAGGTGGGCACGGCCACTGTTGCGCACGTTGTCACTGTGGATGTCGAGCACGTAGGCGTCTTCCTGGGCGATCAGGTTGGTGATGTCCTTCAGCAGCCAGCGGCGGTCGACGGCAGTGACCACCACGTCCACTTCGTAGCCGCCGCCGGCCTGGCCCCACTCCACCGGCAGGATGCGCTGCGGACTGGTGGCTGCCAGCCGGGCCAGCGCGGCACAGTCTGCACGATGCACGGTGACACCACGGCTACGGGTCAGGTAACCGATGATCGGCTCGCCGGCCACCGGCTGGCAGCAGCGTGCCAGCTGCACCAGCAGGTTGCCCACGCCCTGCACGGTGAACTTGGACTTGCCCAGGTTCTCGCGGCGCGCGGTCGGCCGCGGCAGGCTCGGCGCGGGCGCCGGCTGGCTGGCGGCACGCTCCGCTTCCAGCAGCGTACGGCTGACCTGGTTCGGGCCGGTATCGCCCAGCGCGACCTGGATGTACAGGTCATCGACACTGTCGGCATGGAACTTCTTCGCGGCGACGGCCAGGTCCGAGTGCTGCAGGCCCAGCCGCTTCAGTTCGCGCTCGAGCAGCTCGCGACCGGCCTGCACGTTGCGCGCACGGTCCAGCTTGTGGAACCAGCTGCGTACCTTCTCACGTGACCGGTTGCTGGCCAGGAAGCCGTTGGCCGGCATCAGCCAGTCGCGGCGCGGGTCGGCTTCCTTGCCGGTCAGGATCTCGACGCGGTCGCCGCTGCGCAACCGATAGGTCAGCGGCACGATACGGCCGTTGACCTTCGCGCCGCGGCAGCGGTGCCCGACCATGGTGTGCACCTGGTAGGCGAAATCGAGCGGCGTGGCCCCCTGCGGCAGGTCCAGCACCTCGTCCTTCGGGCTCAGCGCATAGACCCGGTCCTCGGTCAGCTCGGCATCGAGCGCCCCGGCCAGTTCATTGCCCTGCCCGTCCTGCGCCTGTTCCAGCAGCTGGCGCATCCAGGTGATCTTGCGGTCGAAGGACTTCTCCGCGCCCTTGCCGCCCTCTTTGTACTTCCAGTGCGCGGCCACGCCCAGCTCGGCCTGCGAGTGCATCTCATGGGTACGGATCTGCACTTCGATGGTGCGCCCTTCCGGGCCGACCACGGCGGTATGCAGCGAGCGATAGTCATTGGCCTTGGGCCGGGCGATGTAATCGTCGAACTCGCTCGGCACTGGCGCCCACAGCGCGTGCACCACGCCCAGCGCGGCGTAGCAGGCGGCGACGTCGTCCACCATCACCCGCACTGCGCGGATGTCGTACAGCTGGTCGAACGCCAGCCGCTTCTTCTGCATCTTCCGCCAGATGCTGTAGATGTGCTTCGGGCGGCCGCTGACTTCGGCCGTGATGCCCTGCGCGACCAGCTCGCGCGACAGCACCTTCTTGACGTTCTCGACATAGCGCTCGCGTGCGATTCGGGTCTCGTCCACCTCGCGGGCGATGCGGCGATAGGTCTCCGGTTCCAGGTGGCGGAACGCCAGGTCCTCCAGCTCCCACTTCAGCTGCCAGATGCCAAGGCGGTTGGCCAGGGGCGCGTGGATGTCGCGGGTCAGCTGCGCCAGCGCGCGGCGTTGCTCGTCATCCAGCTTGTCGGCCGCACGCATCCGCGCCAGCTGGCGTGCCAGCAGGATAGGTACCACGCGCAGGTCGCGGATGATCGCCAGCAGCAGCCGGCGCAGCCCTTCACTGTTGCGCCCGGCCTCACGGCCGGCATGCAGTGCCCACACCGGATCTGCAGCGTCCTGGCCATCGAGCAGGCCGATCACCGCCGCCTTGTGGCTGCCCAGCGGCAGCGGGTCCAGGCGGGCGCGCAGGCCCGGCAGGTCGAACAGCAAAGCTGCCACCACCGCTCCCTCGTCGGCCGAAAGCATCGCCAGCGCATCAAGGGTATCGCCCAGCACCGACCAGGTGGCGCGCATCTGGTGGTCGCAGTCCGGCGCTTCCCACTGCTCACGCAGGGCCTGGCGCAGCGGAGCAGGCAGCACAGCTGCCGAGGGACGGTTCAACAAGGCATCCAGGCCAGGGACGGAAGCGCGGTTCACAGCATCGAGCAGGCAAGGCAGAGGCCCCTACACTAGCGCCGGCGCCGTTCAGGGACAATCACCGCGGCCACCATCACCCGGCATGAAGACATGCCGCTACACTCGCCAGCACACCCAGGAGAGACCTGCCATGCCTTCCATTGCCCTGCGCGTCCGTCCACGGATGCTGGCCTGTGCCGCCGTGCTGCTGTCCCTTTCCGCGCCAGCGCTGGCCCAGCGCGTGGTGGAGGGCGACCTGCAGCATCAGATGTCGCCCGCCGAATTCAAGGCCGCCGGCCTGGAAAAGCTCAGTGCCAACGAACTGGCCACGCTCAATCGCTGGCTGCAGGGCAAAGTGGAGGCAGCCACTACGCAGGCCGTCGCCGCAGCGCGCGAAGAAGGCCGCCAGGAAGTGATCAAGAAGAACCGCGGCTTCCTCGACTTCGGCAGCAGCGAGCCGATCGAAAGCAACCTGCAGGGCGAATTCCGTGGCTTCGGCCAGGGCCGCCGCTACGTACTGCAGAACGGCCAGGAGTGGGAGCAGATAGATGCCACGCACTATTCCGGCGGCCGCAAGGAAGCCCCGAACGTCAGCATGCGCCCCGGCGTGATGGGAGCCTGGTACATGAAGGTGGACGGTGTGAACGTGCAGCCGAAGGTTCGCCGCACCAAGTAACACCCGGGCATTCCGACCGCGCCGGGTCCCTGCCCGGCGGCAATGGCCGCCCGACGGGGCGGCCATTGCACGCATTTACGCCTGGCGCAGTGCGGCCACCCGCTGCGACAGCTTCTTCGCCGAAATGCCGGTACGTGCGCCCAGCTCCTGGGCGAACAGCGATACCCGCAGTTCTTCCAGATCCCAGCGCAGGGCCTGCCACTGCGGCCGGTCGCGCAGCCCCTGCTGCTCGCCGGTCTCCAGCGCCTCCAGGAATGGATGCAGTTCCAGCATGCGTGCCTGGTCGCGCGGCGGATCACGCTTGGCGCGCTCGGTGCGCAGGATCATCGCCTTCAGGTAGCGCGGGTACTGCGCCAGTGCATCGGCCGGCGTATCACGCAGGAAACCGGGATGGATCAGGCCCGCCAGCTGCGCCTCCATATCGTCCAGGTTGCCGCGCGCCCAGCCCATCAACGGTGCTTCCAGCATCGGCTTCAGTTCCGCCACCAGTGCCAGGATGGTTTCGGCCAGCTTCAGCCGCGACATCGCCTCGCCGAACAGCGCCTTGGCGGCATGCTCGCGGCGCTGCTCGAAGGCCGCCGCATCGCGGATGTCTTCCAGGCCCTCGGCCAGCACCGCGTTCATCGCCGCATCGACCAGATCACCGCGCAGGCGTTCCTGCGATTCGATCGCGGCATACAGCAGGCCGGTCTTGGCACCGACCGGCAACTGCTTGCGCGCCTGTTTGACCTTCTCGGCCAACGCGATCTCCAGCAGGCGGCGCACGCCCAGCGGATGAGCCTCCTGCGCCTGCTGCCGGTCGGCAAAGATGCGCAGCGCCACGCTGTCGCCCTCGTCCAGCAACGCCGGATAGGCCGGCACGCCGGCTTCACCCGGCACCTGCAGCGGAATCGGCGTCGCCGGGAACGTACGCAGGCCATCAGCCGCCATCTCGCGGCCGGCACGTGCAGCGAAGGCATCGCCGGCACGGCCACCGAACTTCGCGCGCAACGCATCGAGGTCGCGCGAGGTTGCCAGCACCTTGCCGTGCTCGTCGCGCAGGCGCAGGTTCATGTGCAGGTGCGGTTCGATCGAACCGGGTTCGAAATCCAGCGCAGTCACCGTCGCGCCGGTGGCACGTGACAGGAAACGCGCCAGTTCGCCGGTGATGGCATCGGCGCTGGGCTGCGGGAACGCCTCGAAGAAAGCGCGTCCGAAGTCAGGTGCCGGCACGTAATTGCGCCGCATCGCCTTGGGCAGGCTGCGGATCAGTGCCGAGGCCTTGTCGGCGACGAAGCCCGGCGCCAGCCAGCCCAGCTGCACCGGGTCCAGCGCGTTGAGCAGGTGCAGCGGCACGTCCAGGGTCACGCCGTCATCGTCGGCTCCCGGCTCGAAGCGATAGTGCAGTGGCAGGCGCGCCTGGCCCAGTGGCAGGTACTTCGGGTAGCGCTCCTGTTCGCTGCCCTCACCCGGCAACAGATCGGCCAGCGACCAGTGCAGGGTCTTGCGCTGCTCCGGCGCCAGCCCCTTCCACCACGTGTCCAGGCCGGCGGCCGAATGGACCTGCGGCGGCACCCGGTCCAGGTACCAGCGCGCCTGCCAGTCCTCGTCGGCCACGATGCCGGCGCGGCGCAGCTTGGCTTCTTCCTCGCGGGCGATCTCCAGCACTTTCTGGTTGTCGGGCACGAAGCTGGCGCGGGTGTTGATCTCGCCCGTCACCAGCGCCTGGCGCACGAAGATGTCGTGCGCCTCGCCCGGCGCGATGCGGCCGTAGTGCACCGGCCTCTTCGGGGCCAGCACCAGGCCGAACAGGCTGATCTGCTCGGAGGCCAGCACCTGGCCCTGCGCGCGCGACCAGTGCGGGTCGAAGTGCTTGCGCAACAGCAGGTGCGGCAATTCGGCAATCACCCAGTCCGGCTCGATCGCGGCCAGGGTCATGCCCCACACCTTCTGCGTATCCAGCAGATTGGCAGCCAGCAGCCACGGCGGCGGCCGCTTGGACAGCGCCGAGCCCGGGAACGGCAGGAAACGGCGCTGCCGCGGCGCCTGGAAGTCGCCCTTCTCGGTGCGATGGCCGATCTGTGTCGGCAGGCCCGCCACCAACGCCCGGTGCAGGGTCTGGTAGGCGGCGGCACGCGCGCGCTCGCTGAAGCCGCCGCCAATCGGCACCTGTTCCTTCTGCGCACGCACGGCCACCGCCGCCGGGGCGGTTTCCGCCTTGCCTTCGCGGGCCAGGCGCGCGGCACGGTGCAGCTGCCCACGGGTGGCCTTCACTGCAGCGGCATCATCGCGTACCGGGGCCGGTGCACTGCTGCCGGCCAGCAATGGCGCCATCGCCATTTCGTTGGCCTCTTCCTTCCAGCCCAGTTCCTCGCACAGCAGGCGCAGCTGGCGATGCAGCTCGCGCCATTCGCGCATGCGCAGGAAACCGAGGAAATGCCGACCACACCAGTCACGCAGCTTGGACTGGGTCAGGTCTTCATGGGCCTGCCGGTAGGCATCCCACAGGCGCAGCACACCAACGAATTCAGATCGGCCATCGGCAAACTGTGCATGCGCACTGTCGGCAGCACCGCGCGCTTCCGGTGGGCGCTCGCGCGGGTCCTGGATGCCCAGGAACGAGGCGATCACCAGCATCGGCCGCAGGCAGCCGGCGGCCTGCGCGGCCACCAGCATGCGCGCCAGCTTCACGTCCACCGGCAGGCGTGCCATCTGCTTGCCAATGGTGGTCATGCGCCGCTCGGCGTCGATCGCACCCAGTTCGGTCAGCTGCTGCCAGCCGTCTGCCACCGCACGCTCGTCCGGTGCTTCCAGGAACGGGAACTCCTCGATGCGGCCCAGGCCCAGCTGCAGCATGCGCAGGATCACCCCGGCCAGGCTGGAACGACGGATTTCCGGATCGGTGAACTCCGGTCGCGCCTGGAAGTCGGCCTCTGCATACAGGCGGTAGCAGATGCCCTCGGCGATACGCCCGCAACGGCCCTTGCGCTGGTTGGCGCTGGCCTGCGAGATCGGCTCGATGTGCAGGCGATCGAGTTTGTTGCGCGGGCTGTAGCGCTTGACGCGGGCGAAGCCCGGATCGACCACGTAGCGGATGCGCGGCACCGTCAGCGAGGTTTCCGCCACGTTGGTGGCCAGCACGATGCGCCGGTTCGGACCGGGATTGAACACCCGGTCCTGGTCCTGGTTGGACAGGCGCGCGTACAGCGGCAGCACCTCGGTATTGCGGTACTTGCGGCGCTCCAGCGACTGGTGCGCATCGCGGATCTCGCGCTCGCCCGGCAGGAAAATCAGCACGTCGCCACGCGCATCCAGGCGGGTGATCTCGTCGATGGCCGACACGATGGCATCGTTGACGGTGCGCTCGCCCTGGTCTTCGCCCTCGCCTTCCAGCGCGCGATAGCGCACTTCCACCGGATAGGTGCGGCCTTCCACGCTGATCACCGGCGCATTGTCGAAATGCTGGGCGAAGCGCTCGGTGTCGATGGTGGCCGAGGTCACGATCAGCTTCAGGTCCGGCCGCTTGCGCAGCAGCTGCTTCAGGTAGCCCAGCAGGAAATCGATGTTGAGGCTGCGTTCGTGCGCCTCGTCGACAATGATCGTGTCGTAGTTCGACAGCCAACGGTCACTGGCGATCTCCGCCAGCAGGATGCCGTCGGTCATGAACTTGATGCGGCTGTCGTCGCTGACCTTGTCGTTGAAGCGCACCTGGTAACCGACGAGCTGGCCCAGTTCGCTCTGCAGTTCCTGCGCCACGCGACTGGCCACCGCACGTGCGGCAATCCGTCGCGGCTGGGTGCAGCCGATCATGCCGGCCTGGCCACGGCCGGCGGCCAGGCACAGTTTCGGCAGCTGGGTGGTCTTGCCCGAGCCGGTTTCACCGGCGATCACCACGACCTGGTGGTCGCGGATCAGCTCGATGATGGCGTCGGCTTCACGCGCAATCGGCAGCTGCGGGTCCAGAGTAATGGACGGCTGCTGCAGCGCCCGGACCTGCCGGCGCTGCACCGACGCCTGCAAGGCCTGCTCGAAGGTGGCGGCCAGTGCCGCATCCTGTGGCTTGGCCTGGCAACGCGAGAGCATCCCCAGCAAACGGCCCCGGTCGCGGCTCATCGCACCGTCGATGGCGGCGCGCTGTTGGCGCAGGCGGGACGTCGGATTTTTATCGATAGCGTTCATCAATCGGTTCGTTCAAAACTTTGAAAGCGACCAGTCATCGAGACTGATTTACTGTGAAGGCCAACGATTCCACAAGGAGGAACCCCATGGCGAAGACCAAGAGCACGACCAAGGCCAAGACCGGCAAGCAGAAGCTGGCAACGGCGGCACCGTCGGCGCCGAACATCGATATCGGGATCACCCAGGGCGACCGCAAGAAGATCGCCGACGGTCTGTCGCGCTTCCAGGCCGATGCATTCACGCTCTACCTGAAGACCCACAACTTCCACTGGAACGTGACCGGGTCGATGTTCAACTCGCTGCACACCATGTTCGAGACGCAGTACACCGAGCAATGGGCGGCACTGGACGACGTGGCCGAGCGCATCCGCGCGCTGGGCTTCAATGCCCCGGGCTCCTACCGGGAATTCGCTGCGCTGACCTCGATCGCCGAGGAACCGGGCCTGACCGACAGTGCGGACTGGCGTGAAATGGTACGCCAGTTGGTGGTCGCCAACGAAGCGGTCTGCCGTACGGCACGTGAAGTGCTGGAGGTGGCGGCCAAGGGTGACGACGCCCCGACCGAGGATCTGATGACCCAGCGCCTGCAGACGCACGAGAAGTACGCCTGGATGCTGCGCTCGCTGCTCCAGTAAGGGTTTGGGGGGCTCGGCAGGGCTGCGCCCTGCACCCGCACAGAGGTAACGGCAAAGGCAACAACCGGAGCAAAAGCTGGTTTCCTGTGGGTAGGCGGGGTGGGTCCGGTTGCGGGGGACGCCGTAAATACGTCCATGTAGGCTCGGTCACGCCATCCATGGCGCTCACGCCCCCGCAACCGGACCCACCCCGCCTTCGACAGATTTCCGCGAGCTGCCAGCAAAGCTTGGGGTCAGATCCGTTTTCCTGCGGAAAGCGGATCTGACCCCATTTTGTTTGTCGATATCTGAAAGATTTCATCCACGCATGGCGTGGATGGGCCCACCGTCACCGGAAATCTGTCGGGGGAGGGGCGGTGTGGGCTTGCAGGATCGTTGGCGCCATGGATGGCGCCATCGAGCCCCCATGGATGGGTTTACGGCGTGTCCTGCAAGCCCACACCGCCCCGCCCAACCAGCAGACACCCCAGAGCCGGCTGTTGCCTTTGACGTTGCTCTGGCTTGAAGGCTTCGGCAGGTGCAGGGCGCAGCCCTGCCGAGACACCCCCGCCGGGGTAAACTAGCCGGATGGCTTCCCGTCCCGCGCACGACCTGCTCCAACGCGTCTTTGGTTACGACGATTTCCGTGGTCCCCAGCAGGACATCGTGGAGCATGTGGCTGCCGGTCACGATGCCCTGGTACTGATGCCCACCGGCGGCGGCAAGTCACTGTGCTACCAGGTCCCGGCCCTGCTGCGTGACGGTTGCGGCATCGTCATCTCGCCGCTGATCGCGCTGATGCAGGACCAGGTCGAAGCCCTGCGCCAGCTCGGCGTGCGTGCCGAATACCTGAACTCGACCCTGGATGCCGAGACCGCCGGCCGCGTCGAACGCGAGCTGCTCGCGGGTGAGCTGGACATGCTCTATGTCGCCCCCGAGCGCCTGCTGACCGGTCGCTTCCTGTCGCTGCTGTCGCGCAGCCAGATCGCCCTGTTCGCCATCGACGAAGCGCACTGCGTGTCGCAGTGGGGCCACGATTTCCGCCCCGAGTACCGCCAGCTGACCGTGCTGCACGAACGCTGGCCGCAGATCCCGCGCATCGCGCTCACCGCCACGGCCGACCCGCCGACCCAGCGCGAGATCGCCGAGCGCCTCGATCTGCAGGACGCACGCCACTTCGTCAGCTCCTTCGATCGCCCCAACATCCGCTACACCGTGGTGCAGAAGGACAACGCCCGCAAGCAGCTGACCGACTTCCTGCGTGGCCACCGTGGCGAGGCGGGCATCGTCTACTGCATGTCGCGGCGCAAGGTCGAAGAGACCGCCGAATTCCTCTGCGGCCAGGGCTTCAACGCCCTGCCCTACCACGCCGGCCTGCCACCGGACGTGCGCGCCAGCAACCAGCGCCGCTTCCTGCGCGAGGACGGCATCGTGATGTGCGCCACCATCGCCTTCGGCATGGGCATCGACAAGCCGGACGTGCGCTTCGTCGCGCATACCGACCTGCCCAAGTCGATGGAAGGCTACTACCAGGAAACCGGTCGCGCCGGCCGCGATGGCGAGGCCGCCGAGGCCTGGTTGTGCTACGGCCTGGGCGACGTGGTGCTGCTCAAGCAGATGATCGAGCAGTCCGAGGCCGGCGAAGAGCGCAAGCAGCTGGAGCGGTCCAAGCTCGACCACCTGCTGGGCTACTGCGAGTCGATGCAGTGCCGTCGCCAGGTGCTGCTGGCCGGTTTCGGCGAGACCTATCCCCAGCCCTGCGGCAACTGCGACAACTGCCTGACCCCGCCTGCCTCGTGGGACGCCACCATTCCTGCGCAGAAAGCGCTGAGCTGCGTCTACCGCAGCGGCCAGCGCTTCGGCGTCGGCCACCTGATTGACATCCTGCGTGGCAGCGAGAACGAGAAGGTGAAGCAGCAGGGCCATGACAAGCTCAGCACCTATGCGATCGGCCGCGACCTCGATGCGCGCACCTGGCGCAGCGTGTTCCGCCAGCTGGTCGCCGCCAGCCTGCTGGAAGTGGACAGCGAGGGCCACGGTGGCCTGCGCCTGACCGATGCCAGCCGCGACGTGCTGACCGGCCGTCGCCAGATCAGCATGCGCCGCGATCCCGCCAGCAGCTCCAGTGGCCGTGAGCGCAGTGCGCAGCGTACAGGGCTGTCCGTGCTGCCGCAGGACCTGGCGCTGTTCAACGCCCTGCGCGGCCTGCGTGCCGAACTGGCCCGCGAACAGAACGTACCGGCCTTCGTGATCTTCCACGACAGCACCCTGCGCAACATCGCCGAGCAGCGCCCGACCAGCCTGGACGAACTGGCCCGGGTCGGAGGCATCGGTGGTACCAAGCTGAGCCGCTACGGCCCGCGCCTGGTCGAGATCGTGCGCGAAGAGGGTTAGCGGCGGGCTGGGCTCTACATTGGTGCTGCTCCAACCTTGAACCGGCCATTCAGCCGGAAGTGCATCCGCGCCCGCTTGCGGCTAGATTAGCGCCATGTCCCTGGCCTCGACCCTGCTCCGCGTCGTGCTCATGCTCAGCCTGTTGCTCAACGGGCTGAACGCGGCCATGGCCGGTGGCCACGAGGAAATGGGCCGGATGGCGCATGCTCTCGCCACCGCGGTCGACGACGGTGACCCTGGCTGCCACCATCACGCGGGCATGCAGGCCGACGAGGCCCCGCAGGCCAAGGCCCCCGCCCACGACGCTCATTGCCAGATCAAGGACTGCGTGCGCAGCTGCGCCCAGCACCCGCTGCTGGTGGTGCAGCCTTTGCCCTTCATGGCCGGCCCCGCACTGTCGCTTGCCCCGCAGCCGATGCCGGCCGCTGGCCGCCCGGCACCGCCGCTGCCGCCGATCTCGCGCCCTCCCATCGGCTGATTCCACACGCACCGTGCGCCCTGCGCACCGTAGCCGGCCGCCTGCCGGCGTCTTTACGTGTCTGGAGTCACCACCATGAATACCCGTATTCCCCCCGGTCCGGGCGTTGTGCCCATGCCGTCGCGCCGCCTGTTCGTGCAGGGCCTGGCCGCCGGCGGCGTGGTTGCCGGCATCGCCGCTGTCGGCGTGCCGCAGCGCGCGCTCGCCGCCGCCAAGGCCACCCCGCGCCTGGCCGGCGCCCCCGCCGTGCTCAGCGACACCCGCATCGAACTGGCCATCGGCGAGTCGCTGGCCAACTTCACTGGCCGCACCCGCCCGGCGATCACCGTCAACGGCTCGCTGCCCGCGCCGATCCTGCGCTGGCGTGAAGGCCAGACCGTGGATCTGTTCGTGCGCAACACGCTGCAGCGGCACCCGACTTCGATCCACTGGCACGGCATCCTGCTGCCGGCCAACATGGACGGCGTGCCTGGCCTGAGCTTCAACGGCATCGGCCCCGGCGAGACCTACCACTACCACTTCGACCTCAAGCAGTCGGGCACCTACTGGTACCACAGCCACTCGATGTTCCAGGAGCAGGCCGGCCTGTACGGCGCGCTGATCATCGACCCGGCCGAGCCGGCGCCGTACCACCACGACCGCGAGCACGTGATCATGCTGTCCGACTGGACCGACATGGATCCCGGCGCATTGTTCCGGCGCATGAAGAAGCTCGCCGAGCACGACAACTACTACAAGCGCACCCTGCCCGACTTCCTGCGTGATGTGAAACGCGAGGGCTGGTCGGCCGCGCTGTCCGACCGCGGCATGTGGGGGCGGATGCGGATGACGCCGACCGACATCTCCGACATCAATGCGCATACCTACACCTACCTGATGAACGGCACGGCCCCGGCCGGCAACTGGACCGGGCTGTTCCGCAGTGGGGAGAAGGTGCTGCTGCGCTTCATCAACGGCGCCTCGATGACCTACTTCGACGTGCGCATCCCCGGCCTGAAGATGACCGTGGTCGCCGCCGATGGCCAGTACATCCATCCAGTCAGCATCGACGAGTTCCGTATCGCCCCGGCCGAAACCTACGATGTGCTGGTAGAGCCCACTGGCCAGGATGCGTTCACCATCTTCTGCCAGGACATGGGCCGCACGGGCTTTGCTGCCGGCACGCTGGCGGTGCGCCACGGGCTGCAGGCGCCGATTCCGGCGCGTGACCCGCGCCCGCTGCTGACGATGTCCGACATGGGGCATGACATGGGCAGTGCCGGCCATGGTGGCCACGACATGGCCGCGATGAAGGGCATGGAAGGCGGCTGTGGCGCCAGCATGGGCCACGGTGCGCACGGCAGTAGCGATGACGCCAGCAAGGCACCGAAACATCCGGCCAGCGAGCGCAACAACCCGCTGGTGGACATGCAGAGTTCGGCCACCGAACCCAAGCTGGACGACCCCGGCATCGGCCTGCGCGACAACGGCCGCCAGGTGCTGACCTACGGCGCGATGCGCAGCCTGTTCGAAGATCCCGATGGTCGCGAGCCGAGCCGCGAGATCGAGCTGCACCTGACCGGCCACATGGAGAAATTCTCCTGGTCGTTCGACGGCATTCCGTTCGCCAGCGCCGAACCGCTGCGGCTGAACTACGGTGAGCGCATGCGCATCGTGCTGGTCAACGACACCATGATGCAGCACCCGATCCACCTGCACGGCGTGTGGAGCGACCTGGAGAACGCGCAAGGCGAATTCCAGGTCCGCAAGCACACCATCGACATGCCGCCCGGCACCCGCCGCAGCTACCGCGTGCGCGCCGACGCACTCGGCCGCTGGGCCTACCACTGCCATCTGCTGTACCACATGGAAGCGGGCATGATGCGCGAAGTGAGGATCGAAGAATGAGCCGCCCACTGCTTACCTCCAGCCTGCTGGCGCTGGGCCTGGCCGCCGCACTGCCGGTGTTCGCGCAATCGCATGCGGGGCATGACAGGGGCACGATGGCCCCTCCGGCGAAGACCGCGATGCCCGCGACCGAACCGGTCGATCATTCGAAGATGGATCACTCGACGATGCACCATGGCGCGATGCAACCGGCGGCGATGGACCATTCCACGATGGATCATTCAAATATGGACCACGCAGCGATGGGTCACGGCGCGCCCGCCCCCACCGAACCGCGCGAGCCGATCCCGGTCCCGACCGACGCCGACCGCGCCGCCGCCTTCCCGCCGATCGCGCATGGTGCGATGGAACATGCGCCGGAGATCAACAGCCTGCTGCTGATCGACCGCCTCGAACACTGGGACGGCAAGGACAGCAACGGCCAAGCCTGGGAAGCGACCGGCTGGATCGGCGGCAACATCAACCGCCTGTGGCTGCGCACCGATGGCGAACGCAGCCGTGGCCGCACCGAATCATCGGCGGTTGAAGCGCTGTATGGCCGCAGCGTGTCGCCGTGGTGGGACGTGCTGGTCGGCGTGCGCCAGGACTTCCGGCCGGCCGACTCGCGCACCTGGGCTGCCATCGGCGTCCAGGGCCTGGCGCCGTACAAGTTTGAAAGCTCGGCCACGCTGTACCTGGGCTCCGGCGGCCAGGTGCTGGCCAAGGCCGAAGTCGAGTACGACGTGCTGCTGAGCAACCGGCTCATCCTGCAGCCGCTGCTGGAAGCGACGGTGGCGGCCAAGGATGAGCCGGAGTACGGCATCGGCCGCGGCCTGAACAAGGTCGAAGCCGGACTGCGCCTGCGTTATGAGTTCAGCCGCCGCTTCGCGCCGTACATCGGCATCGCCCACGAGCGCAGTTTCGGCGATACCGCCGACTATGCCGGTGACCACGCCCGCGACACGCGCTGGGTGGCCGGCGTGCGCATGTGGTTCTGAGCAGCGGAGTGTGAGCAACCGCCAGCCCCGGCACCCGCCGGGGCCGGCTACACTGCGCCACGCTCCATTGCAGGCACCGCCATGTCGTTGCAGATCCGCCGCGCCACCCTCGCCGACGTCGACGCCCTGTCGGCCACCGCCATCGCTACCTACAACGAAACCTGGGGTGACTCGTATCCGCCGCAGGAACTGCACGATTTCCTGCAGGCGCACTACAGCAGCGGGCCACAGCGCATCGAACTGTCCGACCCGCGCAGCGCGGTCTGGCTGTTGATCGACGGTAACTCGGTGGTCGGCTATCTGGCCGCCGGTGCCAACACACTGCCGCATGCCGACGCGCGCGAAGGCGACATCGAACTGAAGCGCTTCTACATCCTGGCCGACTACCAGAACGGCGGCCACGGCACGCGCCTGATGCAGGCGTTCATGGCCTGGCTTGACCACCCGCAGCGCCGCACCCTGTGGGTAGGCGTATGGGAAGAAAACTTCGGCGCGCAGCGCTTCTACGCGCGCTACGGTTGCAGCAAGGTGGGTGAGTACGACTTCATCGTCGGCGACACGCACGACCGCGAGTTCATCCTGCGCCGGCCCTGACCGCCCGTAGCGTCGAGCAAGCTCGACGCTACAAATCGATGCGCCTAGAAATCAAACAGCTCCGACAGGAAGCTGTCCTTCTTCTTTTTCTTGTACCCATGGCCGTACTGCTGGCCACGGTTGTCCTCGTAGCGCTGGCCAAGGTGGCGGGTATCGCGATGCATCACCGGCGGCGGCGCAGCGGCCGTCTGTGCCTGTACCGGTGCGGGCGGCGGCACCGCAGCACCGGCACCGGCGCGTTCGATGATCTTGTCCAGTTCGCCACGGTCCAGCCACACGCCACGGCAGCCGGGGCAGTAATCGATCTCGATGCCATGGCGCTCGGCCATCTGCAGTGTCTGGGTCTTGCACACGGGGCACAGCATGGGCAGGGCTCCTGAAGGTCAGGCAACGACTTTACCTGCCCACGGATGACTGTCCGGCAACACATGACCGATGGCACAGGGACTTCCGGCGCGTGCCAGCGTTCCCGGCCGCCTTCCACACTGCACGCTGGTTCCGCAGGGAGTGCGTGCATGACCGTCCTGTCCAGCCTGCCCAACGCCGCGCGCCTGCTGCTGGTGCTGCTCGGCGTCGGCCTGGGCCTGAATCTGCGCGATGTCGCTGCGGCCGCAGGCGCGCCGATTCCCGCCTTGCCTATGCCCTACGGCGGCAGCCTGCTCGACAACGCACTGGCCGTACTGCTGGCGCTGCTGCTGGCCGCACTGCTGAGCCCCCGTGGGGTCGGGCTGATGGCCAGCCTGGGGCTGCGCGGGAACGGCTGGCGTGGCCCGATGTGGGTGCTGCTGGCCAGCCTGCCCTGCTGGCTGGGCCTGGCGATGCTGGGCACGCCCAACACCGCACTGACCGCCCTGGATGCAACGATGCTCGCCGTGCTGTTCCCACTGGCCGAGGAAGTGCTGTTCCGCGGCCTCGGCTTCGTGCTGCTGGTGAAGATCGTGCGTGGCCCGTGGCCGCTGCTTGCGCTGCCGCAGGCACTGCTGTTCGGTTGGGTGCACTGGCTGGGGTTCGGCGGCTTCGACGGCGGCGGCACCGCGCTGTTCGTGGGTGCGGTGATTTCACTGGGCGGTTTCATCTTCGCCTGGCTCGACCACCTGGACGGCGACTCGCTGTGGTGCGGCATGGTGCTGCACGTGTCGATGAACCTGGCGTGGAATGTATTCAGCCTCGATGACGCCGTCGCGCTCGGTTGGCAGGCCACCAGCCTGCGCATCGGCACCGCGCTGCTGGCGGTGGCGGTACTGGGCTGGCACGTGCGCCGCCGGCGCCCGCAGCCGCTGTAACGCCCACTTAGCCTGGCGTGCACGCCGGGATCACCCCCGGCTTGCGCATACTTGCGCGCCTTTTCATTGCTGCTTTCCGGAGCTGTAGCGTCATGTTGCTGTCCAAGCGCCACGTTGAACCCCGCGTCCTGCTGATCGAGGACGCCGAGGAAACCCGCGAGCTGAGCCGTCTTGCGCTGGAAAGCCAGGCCTGCCACGTGGTGGGCGTGAGCTCGGCCGAAGCGGCACTGGGCCTGCTGGCGGCCGGTGAGCGTTTCGACCTGCTGTTCACCGATGTCAATCTGGGCGCGATCAGCGGTATTGAAGCCGCCAACCAGGTGCGCGGGCTGTACCCGCACCTGCCGATCCTGGTGACCTCGGGCATGGACCAGCACCAGGTGTTGCCGCAGCTGCGCGACGGCATCCATTTCCTGCCCAAGCCGTACAACATGAGCGAGCTGCTCGATGCCATCCGGCTGTGCTTCCGGCATGCCGATGTGGGCGTGTTGACCGGGCCGGATGCACAGGCGGCCTGAGGCGTTCATCCACGCATAGCGTGGATCTACCGGGTTCTTGCAGTAGATCCACGCCACGCGTGGATGGCGCTCACCCTCAACCGCTGCTGTACGGCCCGGTACCCGGGAACACCTTCAGCAGCGCGCGGGTGATCATGTCCGGGTAGACCGTGAAGTGATCTTCGTCATCGATCACCATGTTCTCCACCTTCAACGATCGCCCGCTGTTGCGCAGCTGCTCGGCGAACTCGGCGTTGTGGCGCAACATGTCGTTGCGGGTGAAATAGCGCGGTTCGGGCCTGACCGTTTCAAAGCTGCCCACCGACAGCACCACCGTGGTCGGCTGCGTCGGCGCCTTGGCCTCTGCCTGCATGCGCGGCACCCGATGACCGTCAAACCACAGCGAAGGACTGGACAGGATGTAGGTGCGGAACATGTCCGGACGCGTGGTCAGCACATAGGCGCCGAACAGTCCGCCATAGGAATGACCCGCATAGGCACGCCGCGCCGGATCGGTGCGGTAGCGCGCGTCGATCATCGGCAGCACCTGCTCGGCGAGGAAATCGCGGTAGTGCGCCGCGCCGCCGTAGCTCACGTCATCGCTGTAGTCACGCGGATCGGTACGCGCCGGGTCGCTGGGCGTGTAATCGCGCGAGCGGCTCTGCTTGGAGGTCAGGCCCTCCTGCGGCGGCAGGCCGACCAGGATGAAATCCTCCAGGTTGACCCCCTGCTGCCCCACCATGTTGCGCACGCTGCGCACCAGCGGGAAGCTGTACAGCGCGTCGGTCACGTACAGCACCGGATAGTGCTTCTCCGGATGTGCGGCGTAGTCGGCCGGCAACGCCACCCAGACCGGGTAATCGCGGCCGACCGGATCGTGCACGCGCAGCGCTTCGGTATCCGGCAGCACCACACCCGGCGCAGCGGTGGCCGCGCTTTCCTTCGCTTCACTCTGCGTTGCCGGCGGTGCCACCGACATCGCACAGCCACTCACGGCCAGGCAGGCCGCCACACTCCATCCACGCACACGCTGCATCCACACGCTCCCGTTGCGGGCGGCGCACCGGATGGCGCCGCTGCCGCATCCTTGCATGGCGTGCAACGCGGTGCCAGTGCGGTCAGGGCGAAACCGGCGGCGGTGCCGGGAACAGCGTACGCAGCGCCTGCAATGCGGCCGGGTGATAGATCGTGGCGTGGGTTTCCTCCGGCAGCGGCAGGTACTTCACCAGTGGCGACGGTGACGCCTGTTGCAGCACGGCCGCCAACTGCGCGGCAGAAGCAGCCAGCTGTGGCTGCCCGCTGCTGGCCAGGAACACGCGCGGTTGCGCACGCGCCACGGCCGGCAGCTGCCTGGCGGCAGCGCCCAGCATCGTGCCCCGGTTCCACCACAGGCTGGGGTCCAGCGCGATGTAGCTGTTGAACAGTGTCGGTTCCTGCAGCAGCGTCTCGACCACGAACAACCCGGCCAGCGACTCGCCGATCAGCGCGCGCTCGTCGGTGGTCGGGTAGCGCTGGCGCACCTGCGGCATCAGTTCATCGCGCAGGAAGGTACGGTAGGCCGCCGAACCACCGATGCGCGGCGCGATCTTCTGGTCCTGCGGGCCGTTGCTGGGGCCGGTCATGTCGCGGCGGCGCTCGGTGTTTTCTATGCCGACCAGCAGGAACGGGCGCATGCTGCCGTTGCCGCTCAGCACCTGCACCAGCCCGGCCACATGCAGGAAGTCCTCGCCGATGCCGCCATCAGGCATGTAGAGCACCGGCAGCGGCGCCTTCGGATCCAGGCCCCACGGCTGCGGGCGGTAGACATTGATGCGGCGGTTCTCGCCCAGCGCCTTCGATTCGATGGTGAAGGTTTCGCCGATCACCAGCGGCGTGGCCGCAGCGACTCGTGCGGACGGCGCCGGTTCGGCGGCCATCAACGGCATGGCGGATAGACCGGACAACAGCAGCGACAGCACGATCAGACGCATGGGGCGGTCCATTCTGGGAAAACGCTGAGCATAGACCGCCGGAGACATTGTCGTTCGCGGCACTTTGCCGATCTACCGGAACTGGAGCAGCATGGAGTCGGTGATGGTCATGCAACGCGCACCTTGGCTCACGGACTGGTCACCGCCACGCTCATATTCACAAGGAGGTTCCTATGTTGAGTGTATTGATCGCCACCACCCTTGCTGCCGGCTCACCGCAGGCCAGCAGCATTCCCCCAGCATCCGCAGCGTATGCGGACTGCCTGCTCGCCCACCTCCAGCCGGGATTGTCCGACCGCGCGATCCCGCTGCTGCAGCAGGCTTGCGCCGCGAAGTATCCGGAGAGCTACGCCGCATTTTCAGAACTGGGACGCCGGATCAGCGCGCAGCGCCGGGCCGACTTCGAGGCGGCTCAAGCGGAGGCGGCGCGTTCCGCGAATGCGGCAGCGACGGCCGCACAGGAAGCTGCCGACGCGGCGGCCGCAAAAACCAAGGGTATGCGGACGAAGTAGCGGCCCCGGACCAGGCAACAAAAAAGGCACCGCATTGCGATGCCTTTCTGAATGACCTGGGTCATTGGATGCAATGGTGGGCCGTGAAGGATTCGAACCTTCGACCAAAAGATTAAAAGTCTTCTGCTCTACCGACTGAGCTAACGGCCCATTGCACTGCCCCAGCCTTTCGGCGGGGTGGGCATTCTACCCTATTTTGGCGGGTCGCGTGGAACCCCAACGTGGCGAGGATGCCGGCCGGCGGCCGGCACTACCCCGATCTCGGCAGCGGGCTTAAACCTTTCTGTCCACCGGCGCATCCCATCGGTAGTCCTTCCCTGGAGCCATGGATGCGTCTGATCTTCAGCCTGCTCGCCGCCCTGCTGCCCTGCACCGCCGTGGCCGCGCCACCCCAGGTCGTCACCGACGATATCGCCCGCTTCTGGGCCACCTACGATGCTGTGCGCGCCGAACCCGATGCCGAACGCCGGGTGGCGCTGGTCCAGCAGCGCTACATCGAACCGGGCAGCCCCGGCCTGCGTGCGCTGATGCAGGTGCGCAACTACACCGCCCGCGAGTACGCCGAGGCCATGAACACGTGGCCGCGCTTCTGGACGTCGGTACGCCCATTGACCGCCAACGCGCAGCAGGCCAGCGCCACGCTGGAGCGCGACTTGGCCGCCTTCCGCCAGCTTTATCCTGCGCTGCGTCCAGCCACCATCACCTATGCAGTGGGTGTGCTGCGCACCGGTGGCACCACACTGGGCGACAAGGTACTGATCGGCGCGGAGATGGCGCTGGGCGATGAACGCGTGGACGTGAGCGAGCTGCCGGAGAAGATGCGCGACCGCCTGCGGATCTTCTACGACAGCCGGCCGGGTACGAACAACGCTCAGAACAACCTGCACGAGTACGTGCATACCCAGCAACGCGAGACCACCGGCAGCCTGGCCCAGTACGCGGTGCGCGAGGGTGTGGCCGAGTATGTGGCCGAGCGGCTGAGCGGGCGCCGGCCGGCGTTGCCGCTGTATGCCTATGGCCCCGCGCACGAGACTGAAATCCGCGCGCGCTTCGTCGCTGAAATGGACGGCGAGGATCTGGACAACTGGCTGTACAACAGCGCCCGGAATCCGTTCGGGGTGAGTGATCTGGGGTACTACGCCGGGTATCGCATCGCGCAGGAATACATGCGGCGGCAAAAGGATGAGAAGGCGGGGATCGCGCGGATGATCGAGCTGGATTATGCCGATGCACAGGCGGTGCGGGCGTTTATTGAAGCGTCGGGGTGGTTACTGCAGCGGTAGCGCTGGGCTGTGCCCGGCGGACGGTGCCAACCAAGGTTGGCACCCACCAGATCAGACCTCCCCGGCCGTGCCGGGCCATGCCCGGCGCACCGTGCCAACCAAGGTTAGCACCCACCATTGGGGGCATCGCCCCCCATCACCTCACGCGTACAGCGTCGGGTCGGCCACGCCGGCTTCGGCGAAGCCTTGCGCACGCAGGCGGCAGGCATCGCAGTGGCCGCAGGCGGCGCCATTGGCGTCGGCGTTGTAGCAGGACACGGTCAGGCCGAAGTCGACGCCCAGGCGCACGCCTTCGCTGACGATCTGGCCCTTGCTGAGGAACTGCAGCGGTGCGTGCACCTTGATGCCTGCGCCTTCCACGCCCGACTTGGTGGCCAGGTTGGCCAGCGCCTGGAACGCGGCCACGAACTCGGGGCGGCAGTCCGGGTAGCCGGAGTAGTCCACGGCGTTGACGCCACAGAAAATGTCGTTGGCGCCGAGTACTTCGGCCCAGCCCAGCGCCAGCGACAGCATGATGGTGTTGCGCGCCGGTACGTAGGTGACCGGAATGCCGTCGCCGCCGGCCTCGGGTACGTCGATGTCGTCGGTCAGCGCCGAGCCGCCGATGCTGCGCAGGTCCACATCCACGGTCTTGTGCGCGACCACGCCCTGGGCCTTCGCCACGCGGGCGGCGGCATCCAGTTCGGAGGTATGGCGCTGGCCGTAGCGCACGCTCAGGGCATGCACGGCGAAGCCCTGTTCCTGGGCCATGGCGATGACGGCGGCTGAATCCATGCCGCCGGAGAGAAGCACGACTGCCTTCTTCATGGGAAAACGTCCGGTTGGGAGGGGAAAGCCAGCACGCTGTCCCGCGCCGGAGCTACATCAGGGAACACTGCGCGGGCTCATCGGCCCGGCTCGTCGTTCCACAGGATTTTATGCAACTGCATCTGGAAGCGCACTGGCAGCCGGTCCTCGACGATCCAGTCGGCCAGCTGGCGCGCGGTGATCTCGCCCTTGCTGGGCGAGAAGAACACGGTGCAACGCTTCACCAGGTCGTGCTCGACGACCATGGCCTTGGCCCAGTCGTAATCCTCACGGTTGCAGATGACGAACTTGATCTGGTCGCGGGCGGTCAGCAGCGGCAGGTTTTCCAGGCGGTTGCGGGCGGCTTCGGCCGAGCCTGGCGTCTTGATGTCGACCACGCGCGACACACGCGGGTCCACCGCGCTGACATCCAGCGCGCCGGAGGTTTCCAGCGAGACGTCCATGCCGGCGTCGCACAGCTTCTGCAACAGCACCAGGCAACGCTTCTGTGCCAGCGGCTCACCACCGGTCACGCAGACGTGGCGTACGCCCTGGGCCAGCACCTCGGCCACGATGTCGTCGATATCCCACCAGGTGCCGCCGTGGAAGGCATAGGCGGTGTCGCAGTACTGGCAGCGCAGCGGGCAGCCGGTCAGGCGCACGAACACGGTCGGCCAACCGGCGGTATCGGCTTCGCCCTGCAGCGAGGTGAAGATCTCGGTGATCTTCAGCCGTGGCAGGGGCGACTGCACGATCTCACTGGGCGTGGCGGCGGCGCTGGACGGGGTAACGGCGGTCATGGCGGGTACTTCTTGGTGGGACACGTGGCGGGTGGGCTACCGTGGCCGGTAACGAAAGCAGCCGAGCATGGCTCGGCGCTACAGAAAACAACCGGTCCGGGCATGGCCCGGTGTTGCCGCATCCAGGCGGGGTGCCGATCCGGAAACGAAAGCAGCCGAGCGTGGGCTCGGCTCTACGGGACACGTATTGTACGCCGGGTCAGCGGATCAGCGGATCTGCTTGCCGAGGCGGATGGACTGCAGGCGGTCCTGCGCGGTACGCGCGGCGTCCGAGCCCGGGTACTGCGCCACGACGGTCTCCAGCGTCTGCTGGGCCTGGTCGACCTTGCCCTCGCCATACTGCGAGAGGCCAACCTTGAGCAGGCCGCCAGCGGCCTTGTCGTGGGTCGGATAGCGCGAGAGCAGTTCACGGAACTGGGCCTCGGCCATCGGGAAATTGCGCGTGGCGTAGTAGCTCTCGCCCAGCCAGTACAGCGCGTTCGGCGCGTACACGCCGTTCGGGTACAGCTGCAGGAAGCTCAGGAACAGCTGGGCCGAATCATCGTACTTGCCG
Source organism: Stenotrophomonas sp. 85239_Sma (assembly GCF_056481725.1). Lineage (NCBI taxonomy): Bacteria > Pseudomonadati > Pseudomonadota > Gammaproteobacteria > Lysobacterales > Lysobacteraceae > Stenotrophomonas > Stenotrophomonas sp. 85239_Sma. The sequence continues at coordinate 3,561,097 of NZ_CM151163.1, forward strand.
GCCTTCAGCGAATCGAAGGCGACGTTGTAGGAGGTGCGCTCGTCACCGGTAGCGGCAAGGCTGCCGGCATCACCATGGACGGAAGGCGGCCGCTCGGAAGTGGCCGCCGCTGCGGGTTTTGCCGGAGCCGGGGCGGCCTTCGGCGCGCTCGCCGGAACGGGCGGCAGGGCCGGGGCGGCATTGCCCCCTTCCAACCGGTTCAGGCGGCTGTCCAGATCCAGGTACTGGTCCTGGGCGGACTGCTTGAGCTGGGCGTTGTCGTGCTGCAACTGCTCGATCGAGGCCTGCAGGCTGGTGACCTGCTGCCGCAGCTGATTGATCTGGTTCAACAGGTCCTGGTTGGCACTGTTGTTGTACATCTGCTGCTCGAGCGCGCCGACACGGTCGGCCAGGCTCTGTCGCTGTGCATGTGCCGGTGCGGCAGCCACGAGGGCTGCCGCAACGACCAGCATCAATTTGATGCCAATGCGCATGGATTACTGCGCGGTGTAGACGATTTCGACGCGACGGTTCTGCGACCAGCAGGACTCGTTCGACTCGGTGCAGACCGGACGCTCTTCACCGTAGGACACGACGGTCAGCTGCGAAGCCGAGCCACCATTGGCCTGCAGGGCCGAGTTGACGCCGTTGCCACGACGCTCACCCAGGGCCTGGTTGTACGCACGCGAACCGCGCTCGTCGGTGTGGCCCTGCAGGGTGATGCGCGAGGACGGACGGTCACGCAGGTACTTGGCGTGGCACGCCATGATGGCCTGGAATTCCGGCTTCACGTCTTCCTTGTCCAGGTCGAAGTAGACAACGCGCTGGCGCAGGCAAGCGTCGGTGTCCAGGTCGCCCGGGCCGTACAGGCCGGAGGTCGACGGACCGGTCGGGGTGGTGGTCGAGGTGCCGGTGTCGACCGGGGCTGCCGGCTCTTCCTTCACCTTCTTCGAGCAACCGGCCAGGACGGCCACAGACAGCAGGGAAACAAGCAGAACGCGGGTGGACTTGTTCATGGCGATACCTTTGTGGCTCCTAGGCCGATGAGGGGTTCAAGACAGCGAAAATATTAACACTCTTTTAGCGCTGGGTACGGTATGGGGACCATGCCGGTTCGCGCACATCTCCGTCAGCCAGAACCAACCGCTGGCGCACGCGCGCATCGGCGGAAACGGCGTACAGCACGCCACGGCCACCCTCGCGGGCGGCGTACAACACCATGCTTGCGTTGGGCGCAAAGCTCGGAGATTCATCCAGCGAACCCGGGGACAGCGTGCTCCAGCGGGGCGAACCCAGCGAGCTGTCCATCATCGCGATCTTGTAGCTGTTGCCCGAACCCTGGGCGACGGCAATCTTCTTGCCATCGTAGGACACCGAGGGCTTGGCATTGTAGTTGCCCTGGAAGGTCACGCGCTCGGCACTGCCGCCGCCCGCACCCACCTTGTAGACCTGCGGACGGCCGCCGCGGTCGGAGGTGAAGTACACCGCGCTGCCATCCGGCGCCCAGGTCGGCTCGGTGTCGATGGCGAAATGGTTGGTCAGCTGGGTCAGCTGCTTGCTGCCCAGGTCCATCACGTAGATTTCCGGGTTCCCCGAACGCGACAGGGTCAGGGCCAGCTTGCGGCCGTCCGGCGAGAACGCCGGGGCACTGTTGATGCCACGGAAGCTGGTGACCAGCTCGCGCGCGCCGGTGCCGATGTTCTGGATGTAGATCGCCGAATTGCCACGCTCGAAGCTGACGTAGGCCAGCTTGCTGCCATCCGGGCTCCAAGAAGGCGACAGCAGCGGCTCGGCCGAACGCACGATGGTCTGCGGGTTGTAGCCGTCGGAGTCGGCCACCATCAGCGCATAGCGCATGGCGTCGCCCTTGCCGCTGGCGGTCACGTAGGCGATGCGGGTCCAGAAGGCGCCACGGATGCCGGTGATCTTCTCGTAGATGGCATCGGCCATCTGGTGGGCGACATCGCGCATGGCATTGCCACGGGCGGTCATCGCCAGGCCCAGCAGGCGCTCGCCCTTGGGCACGTCGAACAGTTCGTACTCGACGCGGTAGGCGCCGGCACCGGCGTCGAGCACCCGGCCGACCACGATGTAGTTCTGCTTCAGCGCGCGCCAGGTGGCGAACTGGATCTCACCGCCACGCACGGGCTTCTCGACGATCTGCGCTTCCGGCAGCGTGCGGAACTGGCCCGAACGCTCCAGGTCGGCGCGGACCACGCCGGCGACGTCGGTCTGCGGAGCGGCCGACGACCCCTGGTAGGGCATCGGCACGATGGTGATCGGCAGGGCGGAGGCATTGCCGCCGATGATGTCGATATCCAGTCCCCTCTGCTGCGCAACGGCAGCGAAGGGCAGCAACAGGGCCGCAAACACGGCAAGCCAGCGAGGCATCTTTTTCATGGAGCGCTCAATAGGGGGAAACCGGAACGAGGGATAACAAAGCGGGAGTGAACCGCTTCGCAATCATGAACCAAGGGTACGTGAATTCCGGGTCAGTTCCAGCCCGTCCTCTCACGCACCGTTAACGTCGTGGCTAACATCGCACCTGCCTGCCCCGGTCACGCCGCCCTGTGGGGCGGTGTTCGACAGCCGCCTACAGCCTGCCCAGCCGAAACCAGGCCTGCCAGAGGCAAGCGCGACATCGGTGGGCGCAGGTGGCCCGAGGCCACCCTGCCCCACCCGCCTCAGCGATCCTGGGCGGTAAAGGTGAAGTTGAGCGTACGCGCGAACACCGACTCAAACCCACGGTACGGCAACGGTTGCGCGTTGAGCACGGCGGCCTCGATCGATCGCCTGCCGGCTTCGTCGTACGGGCAGTTCGGGCTGACCTTGGCCTGCATCACCGTGCCCCCTGGAATCTGGGTGATGGTGATCTGGCAACGCTGGCCCAGCGGCACCGTGTCCGGGCGCACCCACTGCGACAGGACCTTGGCCTGGATCGCGGCCGCGTATTTGGCCGAAAGATCGTCGCTGTTGCCACCGCCGCCGGCAGCCGGCTGGGACGCACCGCTGGCGCCGGCGGCGGCACTACCGGCGGCATTGCGCGCGGCGGCGACCTGGCGCAGCTTCTGCTCGGCCAGCTTGGCCTCCTTCTCGGCCTGCTCGCGGCGGGCGCGGATCTCGGCGATCTTCTTCTGTTTCTCGGCTTCGGCCTTGTCAGCGGCCACGCGCTCCTGCTCGGCCTGCTTCTTCTTCTCGTCCGCTTCCTGCTGTTTGGCCAGGCGCAGCTTCTGCTCCGCTTCTTCCTGGCGCTTGCGTTCGGTCAGGTCGATCTGCTCCTGGCGGCGCTTGGCTTCCTGTTCCTGCTTGGCCTTCTCCTGCGAGATGGCCAGCGCGCTCACCGCTTCCTGGTCCTTGGTGTCCGGCTGCGCGACACGCTCCTGCGCCTGTTGCTGCTGCGGCGTGGGGGCGTCCTGCGGGCGCGGCTCGGGAATCGGCTGCGGCGGCGGGATGGTGTCTTCCGGCACCGGGATCGGCTCGGCGACCGGCGGCGGCAGGTCCTCCAGCTTCTCCGACTGGCGCAGGGCCTGGCGCGCGGCGGACGCCTCGGACGCCGACAGCGCCAGGCTGGCCTCGACCGACGGGTCGCCGGCGGCAGCATCGGTGTTGCGCTCAGGCGACCAGAACCAGGCCACGATGAACACCAGCGCGACCAGCAGGTGCACCAGCAACGCCAGCGCCAGGGGCAGGCCCCAGCCGGGTTCGCGCTGATGCGGAGGTGGCAGGGCGTCAGCGTGCATCGGTGGCCAGGCCTACCTTGTCTACCTTGGCGCGCTTGATCACATCCATCGCGGCGATGACCTGTTCATAGGCCACGGCGCGGTCGGCGGCAACGATCACGCGCACGCCCTTGTCCTGGGCGGCAATGCCGGCCAGGCGGCCTTCCAGTTCCTCGGCCGACACGGCGGTCGGTTCCTTGGCGTCGGGCAGCTTCAGGCTGAGCTGGCCGTCCTGGCGCACCGAGACGATCACCGGGTCCTGTTTGCTCTCCAGCGCCTTGGCGTTGGACTGCGGCAGGTCCACGTCGAAGCTCAGGGTGAGCAGCGGTGCGGTGACCATGAAGATGATCAGCAGCACCAGCATGACGTCGATGTAGGGAACGACATTGATTTCCGATTTCAGCTTGCGGCGCTTGCGGCGACCGATGGCAGCGGACATGGCTTGGACTCCCGGGTCAGGCGCTTACTCGTCGCCAGCGCTCTGGCGCTGCAGGATGGAGCTGAACTCTTCGGCGAAGGTCTCGAACCGCACCGACATGCGCTCTACGCGGGTGGTGAAGCGGTTGTAGGCCCACACCGCCGGGATCGCCACGAACAGGCCGATGGCGGTGGCGAACAGCGCTTCGGAGATGCCCGGCGCGACGGCGGCGATGCCGGCCTGCGCGCCACTGCTGATCATGTCGTGCATGGTCACCATGATGCCGAACACGGTACCGACCAGGCCCACGTACGGGGCGGTCGAGCCGATGTTGGCCAGCAGCTCCAGGTTGCGCTCGAGCTGGTCCACTTCGCGGGTGTAGGTGGTGCGCATGGCGCGCTGCGCGCCTTCCAGCTGCGCACGGCCATCCAGGCGGCGCTTGTCACGCAGGCGGGTGTACTCGCGGAAACCGGCTTCAAAAATGGCTTCCAGGCCGCCGACATTGCGGCTGCGGTCGGTGGCCGAGCTGTACAGCTTGCCCAGGTCGGCGCCGGACCAGAAGCGGTTCTCGAACTCGTCGGCCTCGCGGGTGGCCTGCTTGAACACGCGGGCCTTGCGGAAAATGATCACCCAGCTGACGAACGAGCCGACCAGCAGCAGCAGCACGATGATCTTCACCGGCAGGCTGGCCTTGGCCATCAGTTCGAGGTAGTTGATGCCGCCGCCGGTGGTGGCCTGGGCAAGGGTCTGTGTCGCGGCGTTGCTGACGTCGGCCGGCAGTGCCTCGGTGACCGTGGCCTGCAGGGCCAGGAGCGTTGCGATCATCCGTTGTTCCTCAGTGTTCGGATTCGGGGTGGAGGTGGGGTTGCAGCACGGCAAGGACGGCCTCGTCCATGCCACGCGGGCGGAAACTGGCCGCTTCCAATGCGGCAATTCGGACCTGGGCCGACAGCAGCAGTTCGCCGTCGCGCAGGATCTGCTGGTCGAAGACCATGCTGGCCTTCTTCAGCTGGACCAGCCGGGCGCTCACCTGCAGGGTGTCATCCAGCCGTGCCGGCCTGATGAAATCCATCTGCATCGAGCGCACCGCGAAGACCATCCCATGCTCGGCGCGCATGCGCTCCTGGCCGTAGCCCAGCGCACGCATCCATTCGGTCCGGGCTCGTTCCATGAAGGCCACGTAGCGGGCGTGGTAGACCACGCCACCTGCGTCGGTATCTTCCCAGTAAATGCGTGTCGGCCAACTGAATCGCGGCTCAACCGACATCGGGAACCTCCGCGAACAGGTCCTGCGGCGGGTTTTTCGGCTTCAGGCCCATGTGCCGGTAGGCCTTGTGGGTGGCCATGCGGCCACGCGCGGTACGCACCAGGAAGCCCTGCTGGATCAGGTACGGCTCGACCACGTCTTCCAGCGTGCCACGTTCTTCTGACAGCGCTGCGGCCAGCGATTCGATGCCGACCGGGCCACCATCGAAGTAGTCCACCATGGTCTTGAGCAGGCGCCGGTCAAGCTCGTCGAAGCCCTCCGGGTCGACCTTCAGCATTTTCATCGCCGCCTGTGCCACGGCTTCGTCGATATGGCCGCCGGCCTTGACCTGTGCGTAGTCGCGCACGCGGCGCAGCAGGCGGTTGGCGATACGCGGGGTACCGCGCGCGCGGCGCGCGATCTCGCCGGCACCATCGGCAGTGCAGTCGATGCCGAGGATGGTGGCCGAGCGGCGCACGATCCGGGTCAGCTCTTCGACGCTGTAGAACTCCAGGCGCTGGACGATGCCGAAGCGGTCGCGCAGCGGCGCGGTCAGCAGGCCGGCGCGGGTGGTGGCGCCGATCAGGGTGAACGGCGGCAGGTCGATCTTGATCGAGCGGGCCGCGGGGCCTTCGCCGATCATGATGTCGATCTGGAAGTCTTCCATCGCCGGGTACAGCACTTCCTCGACCACCGGCGACAGGCGGTGGATCTCGTCCACGAACAGCACGTCGTGCGGCTGCAGGTTGGTCAGCAGCGCGGCGAGGTCGCCGGCTTTCTCGATCACCGGGCCGGAGGTGACCCGCAGGGCCACGCCCAGTTCATTGGCGATGACGTGGCTGAGGGTGGTCTTGCCCAGGCCCGGCGGCCCGAAGATCAGCACGTGGTCGAGCGCGTCGCCGCGTCCCTTGGCCGCCTGGATGTAGATTTCCATCTGCTCACGCACCGGCACCTGGCCGAGGTAATCGGCCAGGCGCTTGGGGCGGATGCTGGCGTCGGCGGCGTCATCCTCGCGGGTGGCGCCGGCGCCGATGATGCGGTCGTCGGTCATGTGCTGATTATGCGGCAAAAGCGTGAGTTTCGGCCGGGCCGCGCCCGGCACCCGCAGAGGCAACGGCAACATCCAGAGCAACAGCGGAAGCGGGCTTCCTGGGGAATGGCGGGGTGGGTCCGGTTGCGGGCACGCCGTAAACCCGTCCATGGGGGCTCAGCCGCGCCATCCATGGCGCGGATGCCCCGCAACCGGACCCACCCCGCCTTCGACAGTTTTACGCGTTCTGTCGGAACGGCATTCTGCTCTGGTGGGTGCCGACCGCTGGTCGGCACAGTAGATCCACGCCATGCGTGGATGGAACTGGAGCGCAGAGTGGGCTCAGCTTCTGGCGCGCGGGCCCGCGGTTTGCGCAGATCGTGGGGCGTGGCGCAGGTGGAGATTAGATCTCCACCTGCGCGCCCAGTTCCACCAATCTGTTGCCCGGGATCCGGAAGAACCCGGTCGCCGGAGCGGCATTCCTGTGCATCAGCGCGAACAGCTTGTCACGCCAGATCGGCATGCCACGGTTGGCGGTGGCGACGATGGTCTCGCGGCTGGCGAAGAAGGTGGTATCCATCGGGTCGAAGTAGATGCCGCCGTGGTCGCACGAACGCATCAGCGCCAGTGGCACGTCCGGGGTCTCCATGAAACCGAAGCGCACGTAGACGCGATAGAACTCGTCGCCCACCGATTCGATCTTCAGCCGCTGCCCTTCCATCGCATATGGGATCGGCAGGGTTTCCACGTGAAGGAACACGTTGCGCTCGTGCAGCACCTTGTTGTGCTTGAGGTTGTGCATCAGCGCGTGCGGGGCCACGGTCGGGTCGGCGGTGAGGAAGACCGCGGTGCCCGGCACGCGCACCGGCGGCGCCAGCATCAGGCCCGGCAGGAAGGTGTCCAGGCGGATGCCGTCCTTGCGGATCTCGTCACGCAGCAGTTCGCGGCCACGGCGCCAGGTGCGCATCATGGTGAACAGGAAGATGCCCAGCACCACCGGGAACCAGGCGCCCTGCAGCAGCTTGGCACCGTTGGCGATGACGAAGCCGAGGTCGATGATGAAGAACACCACGCACAGCGGCAGGATCCAGTTGCGGGCCTTCGGCCACAGCGAGCGCGCGACCAGGGCCAGCAGCAGTGTGTCGATCAGCATGGTGGCCGACACCGAGATGCCGTAGGCCACGGCCAGGTTCGACGAGCTGCGGAAGGCCAGCACCAGGCCGATCACCATCACCGCGATGCCCCAGTTGATGCCCGGGATGTAGATCTGGCCGATGGTGTCGTGCGAGGTGTGCTTGATGCGCATGCGCGGGATGTAACCCAGCTGCATGGCCTGGCGCGAGACCGAGAACGCACCGGTGATGACCGACTGCGACGCGATCACCGCCGCCATCGTGGCCAGGATGATCATCGGGTACAGCGCCCACGGCGGCACCGCCTCGAAGAACGGGTTCTTCAGCGCCTCGGGGTGGTTGAGCACCAGTGCGCCCTGCCCCAGGTAGTTAAGCACCAGGCACGGCAGCACGAAGAAATACCAGGCGTGGCGGATGGGTTTGGCGCCGAAGTGGCCCATGTCGGCGTACAGCGCCTCGCCACCGGTCACCGCCAGCACCACCGCGCCAAGGATGAAGATGCCGTGCCAGCTGTGCTCCATGAAGAAGCGGATCGCCCACCACGGGTTGAAGGCCTTCAGCACTTCCGGCGCGTCGACGATGTTGTAGATGCCGATCGCGGCCAGCGAGATGAACCAGACCGAGGTGATCGGGCCGAACGCCTTGCCGATCTTCTCGGTACCGAAGCGCTGCGCGGCAAACACCATCAGCAGCACCACCACGGTGATCGGCACGATGAAGGCATGCAGGCCGGGCGCGGCCACCTCCAGGCCTTCGACCGCGCCAAGCACGGAGATCGCCGGGGTGATCACGCCGTCACCGAAGAACAGCGAGGCGCCGAATATACCGAGGATGCCCACCACGTAAGCCGAGCGCGACCCGTTGCGCAACGTACGCTGGGTCAGCGCCATCAGCGCCATGATGCCGCCCTCGCCGTCATTGTCGGCGCGCATGATGATGGTCACGTACTTCAGCGTAACCACGATGTTCAGCGCCCAGAATGCCAGCGACAGCACCCCCAGCACGGTGTCGTGGTCGCTGTTGAGCCCGTAGTGCGGCGAGAACGCCTCCTTCAGGGTGTACAGCGGGCTGGTACCGATATCGCCGAAGACCACGCCGATCGCACCGATGATCAGCGCCATGCCTCCGGCTGGAGGAGCGTGACCGTGGCCGCCGGGGGCAGCTGCGTGCGGGGTTTGACTGCTGGACATGGGACTCCTGGCGAAGCTCAGGCGGTTCGTTTAGGGATGGGAAGCAGGTCAGCGCAGCGCCGACTGCAGCGCCTTGCGGATCACGGTGGCCACTTCGTCACCTTCATTGAAGGCATCGCGGGCCATGCGTGCCGCTTCGGCCGGCTTGTAGCCCAGCTGCTGCAGGGCCACGGTGGCATCGGACAGCGGATCGGCCGGCGCCGGACCACTGCCGGTGGGCAGCGCGCCGCCGGCACCGAACTGGGCGGCGCGGTCACGCAGCTCCAGCACCATGCGTTCGGCGGTCTTCTTGCCGATGCCCGGGATGCGGGTCAGCGCGGTGATGTCGCCGGCCTGGACCATGCGCGCGAATTCTTCGACGCTGACCCCGGACAGCACGGCCAGCGCGATCTTCGCGCCGATGCCGCTGACCTTCTGCACGTCGCGGAACAGGCGCCGCTCGCCCTCGCGCAGGAAACCATACAGCGAGACGCTGTCTTCCTTCTGCGAATAGTGGGTATACAGGGTGACCTCGCGGCCGAGTTCGGGCAGGTCGTAGAAGGTGCTCATCGGCGCCTCCAGTTCATAGCCCACACCGTTCACGTCCACCACCAGCCACGGCGGCGCCTTGTAGGCGACGATGCCGCGCAATCGACCGATCATTGCGTGCAGCTCCTCATTTGCGGCCCCACGCCTGGCGGGCACTGAGCCCCAGGCGGTTGGCCGTTGCCCTTACGTGGGCATGGGTGATCGCCACCGCCAACGCGTCGGCCGCGTCGGCCTGCAGCTTGGTTTTCAGGTTGAGCATGAGCCCGACCATGTGTTGAACCTGTTGCTTTTCGGCGCCACCGCGCCCGACTACCGCCAGCTTGATCTCGCTGGCGGCGTATTCGTGCACCGGCAGATCGCGCAGCACCACCGCCGAGATCGCCGCGCCGCGGGCCTGGCCCAGCTTCAGCGCCGAATCGGGATTGCGGGCCATGAACACCTTTTCGATGGCCACTTCATTGGGCTGGAATTCCCGGCACAGATCGGCCAGGCCCAGCACCAGCAGCTTCATGCGCTGCGGGAAGTCGTCGGCGCCCAGCAGCACCAGCGGCTGGTGATGCACGTGGCTGACGCGCCCGGCGGCATCGACATCGATGATGCCGACCCCGGTCCTCTGCGAACCAGGGTCGATGCCGAGGATGCGGGTCACGCTGCGCCCCTGGCAGGGCGGAACGGGAGGCACTGGCAGGCGTATGGGCTCATGGCTGTCCGCGGTGACCGTTCAACGGCCCGCGCCCAGGCCGTCGAAGACGGCTCAGGCGTAGGCGTCGGCGCCAAGTTCGGCGTTGGAATACACGTCCTGCACGTCGTCCAGGTCTTCGAGCATGTCCAGCAGCTTCTTGACCTGCAGGGCGACCTCGCCCTCGACCTTGATGTCGTTGTCCGCGCGGAAGGTGATCTCGGCATGGTCGGCGACATGGCCGACGGCGGCCATCGCATCCTTCACCGCGTTGAACGCGTCAGGGCTGGTGACCACGTCGATCGAGCCGTCGTCCGGGTAGACCACGATGTCATCGGCGCCGGCCTCGATGGCCGCTTCGGTGATGGCTTCCTCGTCGGCCCCCGGGGCGAAGCTGAGCACGCCCAGGCGCTTGAACATGAAGGCCACCGAGCCCTCGGTGCCCATGTTGCCGCCGCACTTGCTGAACGCATGGCGGACATCGGCCACGGTGCGCACGCGGTTGTCGGTCAGGCAGTCGACGATCACGGCCACGCCACCCGGGGCGTAGCCCTCGTAGCGGATTTCCTCGTAGTCGACGCCTTCCAGTTCACCGGTGGCCTTCTTGATGGCGCGCTCGATCACGTCCTTGGACATGTTGACGGCCAGGCCCTTGTCCATGGCCACGCGCAGGCGCGGGTTGTTGTTGGGGTCGCCTCCACCGCCGCGCGCGGCAACGCCGATCTCGCGGATGATCTTGGTGAAAATCTTGCCGCGCTTCGCGTCGGACGCGTTCTTGCGGGCTTCGATGGAGGGGCCTCTACCCATGGGTGCTACCGTCTGGCTGCTTCAGGATCAAGGCGCGGATTCTACCTGATCGGGCGCTGCAACCGTGTCTAGGGCGGAGGGATGCCGCCAGGTCATGCCCGGCGGAGAGCGTGCGAACCAACGGTTCGCACCCACCGAGACAGGCCGGTTCGCACCCGCCACATCATGCGGCGGCGGCGTCGCGGCTGTGGTCGAACTGGCCGTGGCGCAGGAAATGCGCGGTCTGCCGCGCGGCATCGGGCGACACCACCAGGCCACTGTGGCTGGTGCGGACCACGCAATGGTCGGCCAGGCCCGGCAGGCGGGTCTCGGCCAGCGCCACGGTACCGTCGGAGGCATCGTCGATCGCCCCCAGCAGGCTGCCCAGCCCGTGCGGCACCGAACCCGCGATCAGGCCGACCTCGGCCCTGCCCTCCCAGTCCGGCAGGCCATCGAGGAGCAGGTCGCTGCTGCGGCCCAGCGCCAGGCCCCAGCCGTGCTCGGACAACGAGCGCGCGGTGCCGCTGCCGCGCAGCGGCGAACCCAGGCAGACCACGCGCTGCACCGGCAACTGCGGATTGCGACGCAGCGCTTCCAGCGCCAGCAAGCCGCCCAGGCTGTGGCCGACCAGCGACAACGGTCCGGCATCGGCCAGCCGCTCCAGCAGCTGCGGCACGGCCACGTCGGGGCCACCGAACACCGAGGAATAGCCGAACGCATGCACCTGGAAACCGCGCGCGCGCAGGCGCCAGGCCAGCGGCCCGACCCAGGCACGGGCATTCCAGATGCCATGCAGCAGCAATACGGGGGGAGTCATGCAAACAGCCTGGCGGTCAGCGGGGCAGGAACGTGAGGTGATTGAACACGCGCGCGCAGCAAGCGGCGGTGAACGTCAGGCCGCGCGCGGTGCGCGGCGCAGGATGAATTCGAGATCGTTTGTGCCGCCCACCGGGAACAGGTACTCGCCGGCCTTCTCGAATCCGTAGCGGGCGTAGAAGCGTTGCGCGCCGAAGTTCTCCGACCACACGCCCAGCCACAACGTGCGCGGGCCTTCGTGCTCCAGCCAGGCCAGCGCGGTTTCCAGCAGGCGGCTGCCCCAGCCGCAGCTCTGCTGCGTCTTGATCAGGTACAGGCGCTTGAGTTCGCCGTCACCGGGCTTCACGTCCGGGTGCGGCAGGCCACAGGGGCCGGCGGCGGCATGGCCGACCGCCTCCCCGTCCAGCTCCAACAGCCACACCGCGTAATCGGGGTGGGCCAGGATCACGCGCTGGCGCTCGACCGTGTAGGCCTCCTCGAGGAAGGCCTGCAGGTCCTGCGGCGGGTACAGATGGCCGAAGGTTTCGGTGAACGTGCGGGCAGCCAGCGCCGACAGGGTCGGCGCGTCGTCCACGGTGGCGCGGCGGATCGAATACATGCAGGAAGTTGACGTCAGGGCGAAGCGCGGGTCAAGCCTTTTCAGGCGATTCCGCTTCTTCCTCGTCCTCGTCCTCTTCCTCGTATTCCTCTTCGTCCTCGTCCTCTTCTTCCTCGCCTTCCTCGTCCTCGTCGTACTCTTCCTCTTCGTCGTCCTCGTAATCCTCGACGCCGAAGTCTTCACCGTCCCAACGGCCTTCGCCGTCGGCGACGAAGGTCAGGGCCATCGCCGCCGGGTTGGTTCCGACGCGAACCAGCCAACCACCGAACACGCGCGCACGCTCGGTGACCAGGGTGGCCTCGGAGCCTTCATTGCCCAGCTTTTCCCACTCCAGCGAAAACGCAAACTCGGTCATTGCCTGGATCTCCTGATCAGTTGGTCTTGGGGCGAACCTGGATGTGCACTTCGGCCAGCTGCGCGTCGACGATCGGCGACGGCGCGTCGGTCATCAGATCCTGTGCACCGGTGGTCTTCGGGAACGGGATGACGTCGCGGATCGACTCGGTGCCGGCCATCAGCGCGGCGATGCGGTCGATGCCGAAGGCGATGCCGCCGTGCGGCGGCGCGCCGTAGTTCAGCGCGTCGAGCAGGAAGCCGAACTTGGCGCGGGCCTCTTCGGCACCGATGCCGAGCAGCTCGAATACCGCGCTCTGCATGTCCGGACGATGGATACGGATGGAACCACCGCCGATTTCATTGCCGTTGAGCACCATGTCGTAGCCGCGCGAGACGGCGGTACGGGCGTTGGCGCGCAGGTCGGCGATGTCGTCCACGGCTGGTGCAGTGAAGGGATGATGCAGGGCGACGAAGCGCTGTTCTTCCTCGTCCCACTCAAACATCGGGAAGTCGGTGACCCACAGCGGGGCCCAGCCGTCGGCGACCAGCCCGAAGTCCTTGCCGGCCTTCAGGCGCAGGGCGCCCATGAAGTCGGAGACCTTGTTGTAGCCACCGGCGCCGAAGAACACGATGTCGCCGTTGCCGGCACCGACATGAGCCACCAGCGCAGCGAAGGATTCCTCGCTGAAGAACTTCTGGATCGGCGAGCTGACTTCGCCGTTGTCGGCGATCTTGATGTAGGCCAGGCCCTTGGCACCGTACTTGGCGGCATGCGCGGCGTACTCGTCGATCTGCTTGCGGCTCAGCGACGCACCGCCCGGGATGCGCAGCGCGGCGACGCGGCCTTCGGCATCGTTGGCCGGGCCGGTGAACACCGCGAACTCACTGTCCTTGGCCAGCTCAGCCACGTCGACCAGTTCCAGCGCGATGCGCAGGTCGGGCTTGTCCGAACCGTAGCGACGCATCGCCTCGGCCCAGGTCATGCGCGGGAAGCTGGCATCCAGCTGGACATCGACCACTTCCTTGAAGATGGCGCGGATCATGTCTTCGACGAAGTCCTGCACATCGCGTTCGCGGACGAAGGCGAACTCCATGTCCAGCTGGGTGAATTCCAGCTGGCGGTCGGCACGCAGGGCTTCGTCGCGGAAGCAGCGCGCGATCTGGTAGTAGCGGTCGAAGCCGGCCACCATCAGGATCTGCTTGAACAGCTGCGGGCTCTGCGGCAGGGCATAGAACTCGCCCGGATGCATGCGCGCCGGCACCAGGAAGTCGCGCGCGCCTTCCGGAGTGGCCTTGGTCAGGATCGGGGTTTCGATGTCCTGGAAGCCCTTCTCGTCCAGGTGGCGGCGCAGGGCCTGCACCAGCTTGATGCGGGTGCGCTGCATGCGCTGCATTTCCGGGCGGCGCAGGTCCAGGTAGCGGTACTTCAGGCGGGTTTCCTCGCCCGGGTTCTCGTGGGCGTGGAACGGCAGCGGCGCGGCCTTGTTCAGCACGGTGATGGCGGTGGCGATCACTTCCACCTTGCCCGTGCGCATCTTGTCGTTGACCGCGTGGCGGGCGCGCACGACGCCTTCCACCTGCAGCACGTCCTCGTAACCCAGCGACGCGGCCACGGCGAACACTTCGGCGTTGTCGACCTCCACGGTCACCTGCACGATGCCTTCATGATCGCGGAGATCAATGAAGCAGACGCCGCCCTGGTTACGGGCCACGTCGGTCCAGCCGGCGAGGGTGACAGTCTGGCCAATCAGGGTCTCGTCGACCAGGCCGCAGAAGTGGGTACGCATGGGGGGAAAGCTCCGCTGGAGAACGCCGGCACCGGATGGGGGCCGGAAAGCCTCGTATTCTGCGGCCGAGGCCCCGGCCGGGGCAAATCCGGCCAGTCACACCGGCTTGATCGCCCCCTTCCCTATAGTCAGGCACCTGCCACCGTATGGGATGCCGCCATGAAACCGCTGTCCCTGGCCAGCCTGGCCGTGACCCTGAGCCTGGGCACCATCGCCACGCTCGCCCTGCCCTCCGCCCCGGCCGCCGCGCAGAACGGGGTGATCCGCTGCGAGAGCCAGAACAACCGCGAACGGGTCTGCACTACCGGGTGGCGCAATGCGCAGCTGGTCCGCCAGCTGTCCGGAAGCGCCTGCGACGAGGGTCGCACCTGGGGCAGCCGCAATGGCAGCATCTGGGTCACCAACGGCTGCCGCGCCGAATTCGTCGAGGCCCGTGGCGGCTGGGGTGGCGGCAACGGGGGTGGCTGGGGTGGCAACAACGGGCGCCCCGGCGAGACCATCCGTTGCGAGAGCCAGAACAACCGTGAGCGCAGCTGCCCGGTCGGCTGGCGCAATGCCCGCCTGGTCCGCCAGCTGTCCGGCAGCCCCTGCAACGAAGGGCGCACATGGGGCGTGCGCAATGGCGCGATCTGGGTCAGTGGCGGTTGCCGCGCCGAGTTCGCCGAGGCCCGCGGCTGGGGCGGCGGCGGCGGCGGTTGGGGCGGCGGCAACAGCAACTACTCGATCACCTGCAGCAGCAACAACAACCGCTCGCAGACCTGCGACTGGGATGAGCGCCAGGGTCGGCCAGTGCTGCAGCAGCAGCTGTCCGGCAGCGCCTGCCAGGAGGGCCGCAGCTGGGGTTACTCGCGTGGCCAGGTGTGGGTGAGCAACGGCTGCCGGGCGCGCTTCGGCACGCGGTGAGTGCAGGGTCGGGGTCAGAGCCCTCCGCAGGAGGGATCCGACCCCGGGATCACGGCGCGGTTGCTGTGTCGTCGCCCCACGGTGGCGGTGGCAGGTCGACCGGCTTGCTCAGGTCGAACTTCACGCGGAAACGGCGGCCTTCCGGGCGCGTCAGTTCGTAGACGAAGGTCTGGTCGGGGTCGATCTCCATCGCCCAGGTGTTGTGCGTGGAAGCCAACATGTCGGCGCGACGGAACATCGCCACCGAATCGGAGTCGGCCGGGAACTGCTGGCGCCCGGCGGTGCCCGGCGGCGTGCTGTCGCCGCCGTAGAGGGTGATCGCATCGGCGCTGCCATCCTGATGGCGATGATCGTGCTTCAGGCGCAGGCCGTTTTCGGTGCGGGTCAGCACCCACGTGCGCGAGTGGTCATCCCCCACATGGAAAGGAATCCGCAATTCATGGGCGGGATCGGCACAGCCGCGCACATGCATGACCAGGCGCTGGCCGGCGAACGGGTCTTTGCCGGTCGGTGCCGGCGTATCCTCCACCACCCGGCCCTCATAGGCCTGGCCGCAATGCGCGGCGATGGCGGCCATGAAGGCATCGGCCGGTGCGGTCGCCAGATCATGGGCGACCGTATCGGAACGCTGCGAGCATGCAGCGAGGCTGAACAGGAGGGCGGAAGCGATAGCAACGGCAGGCAGTTTCATGCCCCAACCCTAACGGTCATGGCCGACGGGCGCAAACCACGTGCGCTCCCCGATCAACGTTCAGCTGTCTGTGCCTCCGGCAGCGTTTCGGTAGCCGCTACCGGTGCGGTCTTGCCCTCGCCCGCAGGCTCCTGTTCCACCGGATCGACGTCGAACGGTGTGCGGAACACCAGCGACGGCAACAGCGTAGTCAGTGCGGCATAGAGCAGCAGCGCGCCGAACAGCACCGCCGGAATCTGGAAACGCTCGCGCATGATCGCCGCCAGCACCAGGGTGAAGATCAGGGTCGGAGCCAACGCCAGCGAGACCCGCAGGCTGCTGCGGAAGCTCTCGCCAAACATCACCCGGCGCTGCAGCCAGACCACGCCGATGCGCAGCGGCAGCACGACCAGGGTGATCACGATGCCCAGCCCCAGCGCCTCGAAGCTCAGTGCTTCGCTGGGCACCTTGGTGCCGGCGTTGAAGAAATAGAACGGCACGAAGAACGAGGCGAACAGGCGCAGCGCGTGCAGGTTCTCGTGCGAGGCCAGCAGCGGCATGCGCTGGTGCAGCAGGCGCGCGACCAGGCCGGCGATGAAGGCACCCACCAGGTAGTACACGCCCAGCAGGTAGGTGATATAGGCGGCCACCATGCCGACCATCACCAGCAGCGAGAACTCCGAGCCCGGCGCATGCGGTGCCACCCAGCGGCCCAGCGCGATGAACAGCAGCGGCAGGCCGATCATCATAGCCAGCAGCGCCAGGCTGGACAGCGCCATGTGGCCCGGATCGCCAGCCTGCAGCACGATGAACAACGCGGCCAGCGCCAGCAGTTCTCCGGCAATGGCCTTGCTGGTCACCCAGAACCGTTCGTCCTCGCTCAGGCCCAGCCGCGACAGCGAGTCCATGATGAAGCCGGTGGAGGGCGTCAGCAGGGCCAGCGCCAGCAGGCCAGCGGCCTGCCACGGCAATCCCGCATATCGCCAGGCCAGCCAGCCCACGCCGAACAGCGTGCCGGTACGGATCACCAGGTGCGCCAGCAGCGGCCACATGCCACGGCGCAGCGCCTGCAGATCCACTTCTAGGCCGGCAAACAGGAACAGCGAGGAAATGCCCAGCGTGGCCAGCAGGCCGATCACCGCGTCGTGCGCCTGGTCGCCCAGCCACAGCATGCCGATGATGCCGAACAGCAGGCAGGTCAGCGGCGCGGGCAGGCTGAAGCGCTGCAGCGCGCGCGGGATCACCAGCAGCGCGAAGATCAGCAGCAGGTAGATCAACTCATGGCTCATCGGGGGTCTTCCGTGGGGTTCGAACGCGCGCAGGATGCGCGTGCCCGACCAATCCGGCAAGCCATTTTCGAATGACCCCGGTTACCTCATCCGATCATCGCATCGGCCAGCGCCCCCACCCGTGCAAGCACCGCTGCGCGCTGGTCGTCATCGACCGACGCGCCCTGCAGATAGGCGGTGACCACCCACGCTGCGCCTCCCGCATGCGGCCACAGCACGGCGATGTCGTTGCGCGTGTCATCACCGTTGCTGCCGGTCTTGTCCCCCACCCGCCAGCGCTTTCCCAGCCCGGCGCGCAGGCAGGCATCGCCGGTCTGGTTGTCGATGAGCCAATCGGCGAACTGCTGGCGCGATGCCGGCTGCAGGCCATTGCCCACCGCGAAGCGGGACAGGCTGGTGGCCATCGCGGCCGGGCTGGTGGTATCGCGCGGGTCTCCCTGCGCGAACAGATTCACGTCCGGCTCGTTGCGGTCATTGCGGGTAACGCTGTCGCCCTGCCCGCGCAGGAATGCCGTCAGCGCCGACGGCCCGCCCACCACCTCCAGCAGCAGGTTGGCCGCCGTGTTGTCGCTGGTGGTCAGCGTGCCCCGGCACAGGTCGCGCACCGTCAGGTCCTTGCCCACATGGCGGCGCGCCACCGGGGCGTAGGACTGCAGATCCTTCCCGGCGATGGGCACGCGGGTGTCGAGCGAAACGCGGCCTGCATCAGCAAGGCTCAGCACATGGGCAACCAGCATCGACT
Source organism: Stenotrophomonas sp. 85239_Sma (assembly GCF_056481725.1). NCBI lineage: Bacteria > Pseudomonadati > Pseudomonadota > Gammaproteobacteria > Lysobacterales > Lysobacteraceae > Stenotrophomonas > Stenotrophomonas sp. 85239_Sma. The sequence continues at coordinate 3,578,946 of NZ_CM151163.1, forward strand.
TGAACGTGCTGCACATCGGGAAGCGCTCGTCCTGCCGATGCCCGCCGATGCGACGGCCATTACCGGTGTTCAGCACGGTGACGCCCAGGCGGCCACCGCTGGCTTTTTCCAGCGCGGCGAAATCGGCGGCGCCAGCAATGGCGGCGTGCGCGGTGGGTGTGCCGGACGAAGGGGCAACCGCCCGCGCCAGCGCAGGGGCAAGCAGCGAGGAAGCAACGGCAGCACCACTGAACTGCAGGAATCGGCGACGGGCGAGCATACGGGGGTTCTCCTGGGGACCACCCGATTATTGAAGCCCTCCCCGGAGCCGACCAGCGCGAATTATCAGCGGAAGCCATGAATTCAATTCATGCCTGTCGCAATCAACTCATTGAGATTTACGAAATTCCTCATTGAACGGGTAGGATCTGCCATCACCCTGACTCACGGCTTCCCGATGCTGCACCCGACCCTGCCGCTGAACGCGCTGCGCGCCTTCGAGGCGGCTGCGCGCCATCAGAACTTCACCCGCGCCGCGCTGGAGCTGTGTGTCAGCCAGGCGGCGCTGAGCCACCAGATCCGCGGCCTGGAGGACCGGCTCGGCATCCGCCTGTTCCATCGCCTGCCGCGCGGGGTGGCGCTGACCGACGAGGGCGCGGCGCTGTATCCGGTACTCAACGAATCGTTCGAGCGCATCTCGGCCAGCATCGCGCGCTACACCGGCGGGCCGGCCCGCGAAGTACTGACGCTGGGCGTGGTCGGCACCTTCGCCACCGGTTGGCTGCTGCCACGGCTGGCGGCGTTCGAGGCCGCGCACCCGGACATCGAGCTGCGCCTGCAGACCCACAACAACCGCATCGATCTGGCCGGTGAAGGGTTGGACCTGGCGATCCGCTTCGGTGATGGCGACTGGCAGGGGCAGGCCTGCACGGCAATCCTCGATGCACCCTTCGCACCGCTGTGCGCCCCGGCATTGGCCCGGCGGCTGAAGCAGCCGCGCGACCTGGGCACGCTACCGCTGCTGCGCTCTTACCGAAGCGACGAATGGCCGCGTTGGCTGCAGGCGGCCGGGGTCAGTGGCGTGGAAGCCCGCGGGCCAGTGTTCGATTCGTCGTTGACGCTGGCGATGGCCGCGATCGGCGGTGCCGGCGTGGCACTGCTGCCACTGCGCATGTTCGAGCAGGAATTGGCCGAAGGCCGCTTGCTGCAGCCCTTCGGCACCACGCTGGAGCTGGGTCGCTACTGGCTGACGCGGCTGCGCTCGCGCGCCGAGCGCGAGCCGGCCAAGCGCTTCCGCGAGTGGCTGCAGGCGCAGGGGTGAAAAAAGGGGACGGAGGGGATTAAGTCGTATGTGCACATACGACTTAATCCCCTCCGTCCCCTTTTTTCGCGGAGTCAGGACTCGAGCAGCTCCATCCACGCCGCTTCGGCCTTTTCCAGCTGCGCGGCGGCGGTTTCGCGGTCACGACCAATCACCGCCATGCGGGTGGCATCGGCGTAGTTGGCCGGATCGGCCAACTGGCGGTCCAGCTCGGCCAGCGCGCCTTCCAGCTCGGCCACCTTGGCCTCGGCGGCGGCCAGCTTGTGCGGATTCACCGGCTTCTTCTGCACCACCTGCGCCACCGGGGCGGTCTTGACCACCACCGGCTCTTCCACCTGCTCCATGCGCGCCTTGGTGCCCTGCGCCTGCGGACGGGTGCGCAGCCACGCGGCATACGCATCCAGGTCGCCATCGAACGGCTCGACCACGCCATCGGCCACGCGCCAGTAGGTATCACAGACCAGACCGATCAGGTGGCGGTCATGCGAGACCATCACGATCGCGCCTTCGAAGGTGGCCAGTGCTTCGGCCAGCGCTTCGCGCATTTCCAGGTCAAGGTGGTTGGTCGGTTCGTCCAGCAGCAGCACGTTCGGCTGCTGCCAGGCGATCAGCGCCAGCGCCAGGCGCGCGCGCTCGCCACCGGAGAACCCATCGACCGGCTCGAATGCACGGTCGCCCGGGAAGTTCCACTTGCCGAGGAAATCGCGGAACGACTGGTTCGGTGCGTCCGGGGCGATCTCGCGGAAGTGCTCCATCGGCGACTGGCCTTCGTGCAGCGACTCCACCGTATGCTGGGCGAAGTAGCCGATCTTCAGGTCCGGATGCGCCATGCGCTCGCCGACGATCGGCGCCAGCTCGCCCACCAGGGTCTTCACCAGGGTGGTCTTGCCGGCACCGTTCGGGCCGAGCAGGCCGATGCGCTGGCCCGCTTCCAGGCCGAAGCCGACGTTGTGCAGGATCACCGCGTCCTTGCCGTAGCCGGCCTCGACGTGGTTCAGGCGGATCAGCGAGAACGGCAGCTTGGCCGGCGGCGCGAACTCGATGCGGAACTCGCGCTCGGCACGCACCGCTTCGGTACCGGCCAGCTTGGCCAGGCGCTTCATGCGGCTCTGCGCCTGCGCCGCCTTGCTGGCCTGCGCCTTGAAGCGGTCGATGAAGCTCTGCAGGTGGGCGCGCTCGGCCTGCTCCTTCTCGTGCGCGATCTGCTGCTGGCGCAGCTGTTCGGCGCGCTGGCGCTCGAAATCGGTGTAGCCGCCCGGGTAGAGCTTGGCGCCGCCACCGTGCAGGTGCAGGGTGTGGGTGGCCACGTTGTCGAGGAACTCGCGGTCATGCGAGATCAGCAGCAGGGTGCCCGGGTACTTCAGCAGCCACTGTTCCAGCCAGTACACCGCGTCCAGATCCAGGTGGTTGGTCGGTTCGTCCAGCAGCAGCAGGTCGCTGGGCATCATCAGCGCGCGGGCCAGGTTCAGGCGCACGCGCCAGCCGCCGGAGAACGAGGACACTGCGCGGTGGTGGGTCTCGGCCGGGAAGCCGAGGCCATGCAGCAGCTTGCCGGCGCGCGCTTCGGCGTCGTAGGCATTGAGCTCGGCCATCTTCGTGTGCGCCTCGGCCACCGCTTCCCAGTCTTCGCGGGCGGTCGCCTCGGCCTCGGCGGCCAGCACCGCGGCCACCTCGATGTCACCGCCGAGCACGAAGCTCAGCGCCGGGTCGGGCAGTGACGGGGTTTCCTGGGCAACGCTGGCGATGCGCACCTTGCCCGGCAGGTCGACATCGCCCTTGTCCGCCTCCAGCTCGCCCTTCACCGCCGCGAACAGGCTGGACTTGCCAGCACCGTTGCGGCCGACCACACCCACCCGGTAACCGGCATGCAGGGTCAGGTCGACATTGGACAACAGCAGCCGCTCGCCGCGGCGCAAGGCGAAATTACGAAGCGAAATCATGGGGGAAGGCGTCCATATAACCGAATGGAATGTGCTGGTGAGCACTGTTCCTGCGACGCAATTCTAGCGTTAACGAATACTTGACGCGCCCCGGGATGCGCGGCGGCCGGCGTTCCTCTCTCCCACGTCCTCGCCGCGCGCCTCCCGGGTCCCCTCCCCGCGCATGCCGATCCGGGCTAAATGGTTGCTGCTGCAACGTTTTTCCCGATGACCGGCATTTGACAGCCACTGAATATCCCGTTAATTCCTGCTTTGCGCACCGCAACAACCGCCGTCCGCCTCACCCCCGTGATGTCGATTCCGGTGCCGCCCCCGCCAACCGGAGCCCCCTCCCGATGACCCGCAAGACCAGCCTGATCGCCGCCGCCGTCGCTGTCGCACTCGGTGGCTCTCCGTTCGTTGCCGCTGCCCAGCAGGCCGGCACCGCCGCCAACACCCTGGACACGGTGATCGTTACCGGCACCCGCGTGGCCGACCGCACGGTTGCCGAATCGCAGTCGCCGATCGACATCATCACCCCCGAAGCCCTGCAGTCCACCGGCACCAGCGAGCTGGCCACGGCGCTGTCGCGCGCGCTGCCCTCGCTGAACTTCCCGCGCCCGGCGCTGACCGACGGCACCAGCGGCGTGCGCCCGGCGCAGCTGCGCGGCCTGTCGCCGGACCAGGTGCTGGTGCTGGTCAACGGCAAGCGCCGCCACACTTCGGCAATGATCAACGTCAACGGCAGCATCGGCCGTGGCTCATCGGCGGTGGACATCAACGCGATCCCGATCGCTGCCATCGAGCGCGTGGAAGTGCTGCGTGACGGTGCCTCGGCACAGTATGGTTCGGACGCCATCGCTGGCGTCATCAACATCGTGCTCAAGGGCAGCGGCCGGGGTGGCAGCCTGGCGGTGGACTACGGCCAGTACTCGGCCGGTGACGGCAACAAGTACCAGCTCTCCGGCGATACCGGCGTCGAGTTCGGCGATGGCCGTGGCCGCGTGCACGTGGCCGGCCAGATCAGCCAGCAGGACGAAAGCAACCGCGCCGGCCCGTACCGCGGCACCACCCCGAACACCGGCAACTTCCCGAGCATCGGCCAGAAGACCTTCATCGTCGGCGACCCGCGCGTGGATGCGACTGCGGCTTCGGCCAACGCCAGTTTCGATTTCAGCGACCACGTGACCGGCTATGCCAGCGCGCTGCTCAGCAACCGCGACATCACCTCGTTCGCGTTCTACCGCTCGCGCAACCACAGCGGGCAGAGCGCGCTGCTGGCGCAGACCTACCCGGACGGCTTCGTGCCGGAGATCAACCAGTACTCCAAGGACCGCTCGCTGGTGGCCGGCGTCAAGGGCAACACCGACAACGGCTGGACCTGGGACCTGAGCCTGAACCACGGCGAGAACACCCTCGACTTCCACACCCGCAACAGCATCAACTACAGCCTCGGCGCAACCAGCCCGCGCTCGTTCTACGACGGCACGCTGAAGTACCAGCAGGACATCTTCAATGCCGACCTGACCAAGTCGCTGGACTGGGGCCTGGCCTACCCGGTCACGCTGTCCTTCGGTGGTGAATACCGCAAGGAAAAGTGGGACCAGAACCCGGGCGAGCTGAACGCGTACACCGGCAGTGGCGCGCAGGGCTTCGCGGGCTTCACCCCGACCAATGAAGTGCATGCCGACCGCCACAACTACGCGGTCTACGCCGGCCTGGAAGCCGACCTGACCGAGAAGTTCTCGGCCGGCGTCACCGGCCGCTACGAGGACTACTCGGACTTCGGCGACCGCTTCTCCGGCAAGCTGTCGGCGCGTTATGCCTTCACCGACAAGGTCGCGCTGCGGGCCACCGCGTCCAGCGGCTTCCGTGCACCGTCGCTGGCTCAGCAGGGCTACCAGGCGGTCACCAGCCAGTTCCTCAATGGCGTGTTCGTCGAGCGTGGCACCTTCCCGACCACCAGCCCGGCTGCGCAGGCGCTGGGCGCCTCGCCGCTGAAGGCCGAGACCTCCACCTCCTACAGCCTGGGCCTGGTGCTGCAGCCGGTCGACCGCCTGTACATCACCGTCGATGCCTACCAGATCGACATCGATGACCGCATCGCGCTGTCGTCCAGCATCACCACCAACGCCGCCACCAGCGCGCTGCTGGGCACGCTGGGCCTGCCGCAGGTGACCGCGTTCTCCTACTTCACCAACGGCCTGGATACGCGCACCCGCGGTGTCGACTTCGTGTCCAGCTACACGGTGCCGTTCAGTGCCAGCAGCCTGGAACTGACCGCTGCGTACAGCTACAACGACACTGAAGTGCGCCGCGTCGGCGGCACCCCGGCGGTATTCGGCACGCTGGGCCTGAACCAGTCGCTGATCGGCCGCGATGAGATCGGTCGCATCGAGGACAGCTACCCGCGTGACAAAGCGATCCTGAGCGGCACCTGGCGTTCGGATCACTGGGAACTGGGCCTGGCCGCGACCCGCTACGGCAAGTTCACCGTGCGCAACTCGGCCACCGCGCTGCGCGACCAGACCTACGGCGACGCCTGGGTGGTGGATGCCTCGGCCAGCTACAAGCCGAGCAGCAACTGGACCCTGACCGTGGGCGCCGACAACCTGCTGGACAAGTACCCGGACCGCACCGAAGACCTGCAGAACTCCACCTTCGGCATGCTGCCGTACAGCAACTACTCGCCGTTCGGCTTCAACGGCGCGTATGTGTACGGGCGGATCAAGTACGCCTGGTAAGCGCTAGTGCCGGCCGCTGGCCGGCAACTCCCCGGTGGGGTCAGATCCCTTTTCCTGCGGGGAAAGGGATCTGACCCCCTTCGCATTTAAGGTTTGCCGTATCTGGCCTCATCGGTGAAAATCGGGATACCCCCGATTGCCTGCGAGTGCCGATGCACCATGACACCGACCTGATCAACATCGTTGCCGTTGGCCTGGGGCTCGCCTTCATCTTCGGCGCGCTGGCCAACAAGCTCCGCTTGTCTCCCCTGGTCGGTTACCTGGTTGCTGGCATCTGCGTAGGTCCGTTCACTCCCGGCTTCGTCGCCGACCAGGCGCTGGCCAACCAGCTGGCCGAGCTGGGCGTGATGCTGCTGATGTTCGGCGTCGGCCTGCACTTCTCGCTGAAGGACCTGATGGCGGTCAAGGCCATCGCCATCCCCGGTGCCATCGGCCAGATCGCCGTGGCCACCCTGCTCGGCTGGGGCGTGGCCTCGCTGATGGGCTGGCCCGCCCTGCATGGCGTCATCTTCGGTTTTTCGCTGGCCACCGCCAGTACCGTGGTGCTGCTGCGGGCGATGGAGGAACGCCGCCTGCTGGAGACCATGCGCGGCAAGATCGCGGTCGGCTGGCTGATCGTGGAAGACCTGGCCTGCGTGCTCGCACTGGTGATGATGCCGGTGATGGCCGGCGTGTTCGGCCCCGACGCGGCCAAGGAATCGCACTCGCTGGGCAGCGTGCTGGCCGATATCGGCTGGACCTTCGTGCAGCTGGGCCTGTTCGTGGCGGTGATGCTGGTGGTCGGGCGCCGGGTCATTCCATGGATCCTCGAACGCATCGCCGGTACCGGTTCGCGCGAACTGTTCACCCTGTCGGTGCTGGCGATCGCGCTGGGCGTGGCGTTCGGCTCGGCGATGCTGTTCGGCGTCTCGTTCGCACTGGGCGCGTTCTTCGCCGGCATGCTGCTCAACGAATCGGAGCTCAGCCACAAGGCCGCGCATGATTCGCTGCCGCTGCGCGATGCGTTCGCGGTGCTGTTCTTCGTCTCGGTCGGCATGCTGTTCGATCCGAACATCCTCATCCAGCACCCGTGGCAGGTGCTGGCCACCGTGCTGATCATCATGTTCGGCAAGTCGGCCGCCGCGTTCTTCATCGTGCGCGCGTTCGGGCACCCGACCAGCACGGCGCTGACCATCTCGGCCAGCCTGGCACAGATCGGCGAGTTCGCCTTCATCATCGCCGGCCTTGGCGTGGCCCTGCAGATCCTGCCGAAGGAAGGCCAGTCGCTGGTGCTGGCCGGTGCGCTGGTGTCGATCATGCTCAACCCGCTGGTCTTCGGGCTGCTCGACCGTTGGCAGGCCAAGCAGGAACAGCAGCCGCAGCCGGCCGAACCGGAAGAGGCGATCGGCCCATCGCGTGATCTGAACGGGCACGCGATCGTGATCGGCTACGGCCGGGTGGGCAGCGAGCTGGCGCAGGTGCTGCGCGATCGCGGTGTGCCGGTACTGGTGATCGATGACAACAAGGAACATGTCGAACAGGCACACGCCAAGGGCCTGGCGGCGATCCGCGGCAGTGCCGCCGCCGACCGGGTGCTGGCCGAAGCCCATCCGGAACGCGCGAAGATTGCGGTGCTGGCGATTCCACAGCCGCTGGAGGCCGGTGAGGCGCTGGCCAAGCTGCGGGCGATCAACCCGGAGCTGACCCTGCTGGCGCGCGCGCACAGCGATGCGGAGGTGAAGCATCTGCTGGAGCACGGTGCGGATGGGACGGTGATGGCCGAGCGTGAGCTGGCGTACTCGCTGGCGGAGATGGTGATGTCCACACCGCCGTACCGGAATCTGGGGCAGCACAGTATTCCGGTGGTGTGAGGGTGTGTGTGCGGCAGGGCTTGCAGCCCTGCACCTGCCGAATCAACTTCAACTGCAACGACAAAAGCAAAAGCTGGCATTCCGTGGGATGGCGGGGTGGGTCCGGTGGCGGGAGACGCCGTAAACCCTTCCATGGGGGCTTGGCCGCGGCATCCATGCCGCGGACACTCCCGCCACGTCGACCTTGGTCGACACGGCGGTGCATGGGGTCAGATCCGTTTTCCGCAGGAAAACGGATCTGACCCGGGAACAAAAAAAATCCCCGGTCGACCCGCATCGACCGGGGATCTGGATCGCCACGTTGCCACTGCCTTGGAGAGGCAGTTCCACCGTAGCGCATCGCGGCGCCAGTGGTGATCGCCTGTGGCGATATGCACCAAGCGTGCGGCTATCAGGCGCCGGCCAGGGCCTGCTCCAGGTCGTTACGCAGGTCCCCGATATGCTCGATGCCGATCGACAGCCGCACGGTGTCTTCGCTGACGCCGGCCTTGGCCAGCTCCGCTGCATCCAGCTGGCGATGGGTGGTCGAGGCCGGATGGGTGGCCAGTGACTTCGCATCGCCCAGATTGACCAGGCGGGTGAACAGCTTCAGTGCATCGAGGAAACGCGCGCCGGCCTCGCGGCCGCCCGGCAGGCCGAAGGTCAACACGCCCGAGCCGTGGCCGCCCAGATAGCGCTGCGCGGCGGCATGTTCGGGGTCGTCGACCAGTCCGGCATAACGCACCCAGGCCACCTTTGCATGCGACTTCAGGAACTGCGCGATGGCCAGTGCGTTGGCGTTGATGCGTTCCATGCGCAGCGCCAGGGTCTCGATGCCCTGCAGGATCAGGAAGGCATTGAACGGTGACAGCGCCGCGCCGGTGTTGCGCAGCGGCACCACCCGCGCGCGGCCGATATAGGCCGCCGGCCCCAGCGCTTCGGTATAGACCACCCCGTGGTAGCTCGGGTCAGGCTGGTTGAGGCGGGCGAAGCGCGCGGGCTGTGCGGCCCAGTCGAAGCGGCCCGAATCGATGATCGCGCCGCCCAGGCTGTTGCCGTGGCCGCCGAGGTACTTGGTCAGCGAATGCACCACGATATCGGCACCATGCTCGAACGGGCGCAGCAGGAATGGCGTGGCCACCGTGTTGTCGACGATCAGTGGCACGCCGGCGGCATGCGCGACCTCGGCAATGGCGGCAATGTCGGTGACGTTGCCGCGCGGGTTGCCGATCGATTCGACGAACACCGCCTTGGTGCGCTCATCGATCAACCCTGCGAACGCGGATGGATCGGCCGGGTCGGCAAAACGCGCTTGGATGCCATATTGCGGCAGCGTGTGCGCCAGCAGGTTGAGGCTGCCGCCGTACAGCGCACTGGAGGCGACGATGTTGTCACCGGCTTCGGCGATGGTCTGGATGGCGTAGGTGATCGCGGCCTGCCCCGAGGCCAGCGCCAGCGCGCCGATACCCCCTTCCAGCGCGGCCAGGCGCTGCTCCAGCACATCGGTGGTGGGGTTCATGATGCGCGTGTAGATGTTGCCCGGCACCTTCAGGTCGAACAGGTCGGCGCCGTGCTGGGTGTCATCGAACGCATAGGCCACGGTCTGGTAGATCGGCACCGCCACCGCGCGGGTGGTCGGGTCGGGACGGTAGCCGCCGTGCACGGCCAGGGTTTCCAGTTGCCACTGCGGGTCGCTCATTGCGCCAGGCTCCATCCGGGGAAACCGCCACCATAGGCCAGCCCGGGCCAGCCGCTGAACGCCGCTGGCGATGACGTCCGTACCCGCGGTTATCAGGTTGGCCGCGATTCAGGCAGCCGTCATGGGCCGTTGCTAGGCTTCGCCGCCGGGCGCTCCTGCCCGGGCACGGAGGCCCCACGCATGCAGCCATCTTCCTGGACACCCCCTGCCAGCAGTTCGCCCACGCTGGTACTGCTGGTGGAGGACGACCGTCGCCTGGCCGAACTGGTCAGCGACTACCTGCACGAGCACGGCTTCGCCGTGCAGCACGTGGCCCGTGGTGACCTGGCCGGTGCGGCCTGCCGCCAGCATGCGCCGGAGCTGGTGGTGCTGGATCTGATGCTGCCCGGCCTCGGTGGCATCGATGTCTGCCGGCAGATCCGCAGCTTCTCCGACGTGCCGATCCTGATGCTGACCGCCTGCGAGGACGACATCGAGCAGGTGCTGGGCCTGGAATCGGGTGCCGATGACTATGTGCACAAGCCGATCGAGCCGCGCCTGCTGCTGGCCCGCCTGCGCGCCCTGCTGCGCCGCCGCCATGGCAGCAGCAACACCGGCACGCCCAGCCGGCTGATGCATGGGCAACTGCTGATCGATCGCATGCAGCGTGAAGTGCACCTGCACGGTGCGGCGGTGGATGTGGGCACCACCGAGTTCGAGATCCTGTGGCTGCTGGCCAGCCAGCCCGGGCAGATCCTGTCGCGTGACCAGATCCTGCAGGCGGTGCGCGGCATCGGCTTCGACGGCCTGGACCGCAGCGTCGACGTCTGCATCGGCAAGCTGCGCCGAAAGCTCGGCGACGACGCGCGCGAACCGCGGCGGATCAAGACCGTGTGGGGACGCGGCTACCAGTTCAATCCCTCGGTCTGGTCGGCGTGAAGCGGCTTTTCCTGCGCCTGTGGCTGGTGGTCGGCGCGAGCTTCCTGATCACTCTGCTGCTCATCAATGTGATCTTCGATCGCATCTACCTGCCGTTCCAGCAGCGTGTGTTTGCAGAGCAGGTGCGTGGCCAGCTGTATGCGTTGCGGCAGGGGCTGGATGGAAAGGGCCCCGCCGCCCAGCAGGATCAGCTGGCGCAGTGGCAACCCCACTACGGCATTGCGCTGGCACTGTTGCCGTCAGCGCCGGCCCTCGAAGCCGGCGAACAGGAACAGCTGCAGCGCAACGGACTCATTTCCCGGCAGAAGTTCGAGATCGTACTGGCGCCTCTTGATCCACGGCATCCGGACGGTCCCTGGCTGCGCCTGCACCTGCCAGGCGAGCCGTCAATGACGCTGTATCTCACCCTGATCGCCTACTCGGTGATGCTGGCCCTGTTCGGGTTGTGCCTGTACGCGTGGGTGCGCCTGCTCTGGCGCGATCTGGACGCCCTGCGCGTGCATGCCGACCGCATCGGCGCCGGCGATCTGCAGGCACGCGCGCAGGTCTCGCCACGCTCGCAGATCCGGGTCATCGTCGACCACTCCAACCGCATGGCCGCGCGCGTGGCCGAGCTGGTACAGCGCCAGCGCGACCTCACTCATGCCATTTCGCACGAACTGCGCACGCCCATCGCACGCGTGGCCTTCGGCCTGGACCTGATGCAGGACAGCGATGATCGCGAACGTCGCGCGCGGCTGGCTCAGGGCCTGCATGGTGACCTGGCCGAGCTCAACCGGCTGGTCAGCGAACTGCTGGCCTACGAACGATTGGAGCATCCCAGCGAGGGCGAACCGATGCAGCGGATTGAAGCCAATGACTGGCTGCAGGCCTGCCTGGCCGATGCCCGCCGCGATGCCGAGCGTGCCGGCCTGGCGCTGCGTGTGCAGCCTAGCGCCCTGCCGCGCGTGGATGCCGAGCCACGCCTGCTGCAGCTGGCGCTGAGCAACCTGCTCGGCAACGCACTGCGTCATGCGCGCTCGCAGGTCGAAGTCTCGCTGGTGGGTGTTGGCGGCCGCGCCTGCCTGCGCGTGGACGATGACGGCCCCGGCATCGCCGAGGCTGACCACGAAAAGGTGATGCGCCCGTTCACCCGCTTGGATGACAGCCGCAGCCGTGACACCGGCGGCTTCGGCCTGGGCCTGGCCATCGTCGGCCGTATTGCAGCCCGCCACGGCGGCGAGCTGCGCATCAGCCGCGCCACGCTGGGCGGCGCACGCCTGGAAATGCACTGGCCGCTGGCTGCCAGCTGAACGCGCTGGGCCGCGATTACAGTTAATTACAACTCCCGCACAACTGCGGACGGATCGGTCGCCGGCGTATCGCCACGCTGGCGACCCTGCAGCACTCGCCGGATGCGCGCGCTGCTTTCCTCCCATTGTCGAGAGTTTCCATGTCCCAGCTTCGCCGTTCCCCCACCCTGCTCTGCCTGGCCCTGCTGCCGCTGTTTGCCGCCCCGATCGCCCACGCCAAGGATGACCACTGGACCTTCGAGCTCGCCGCCGGTGGTGGCGTGACGCCGCGCTACAGCGGCAGCGAGGAGTATCGTGCGACGCCGTCACTCTCCTTCGATGTCACCTCGCCGGGGGGCTGGTTTCTGGGCACCAGTGGCATCGGCTGGGGCACCGCCCTCGGCGAGCACACCCGCGTGCGCGCCTACGTCGGCGGCAGCGGCATCCGCAAGGACAAGGACTCCCTGCTCGGCGGCTCGGACTTCCTGCGCGGCATGGGCGATATCGATACCCGTCCCCTGGTCGGTGTCTCGGCTGGTTATACGCTGGGCGAGGCCGTGCTGAGCGGCTCCTGGCAGTTCACCCGCAAGGACGAGGACAAGGCCGAGAACGGCCTGGCCACCCAGCAGATCCATCTGAACCTGACCCTGCCGCTGTTCGACCTGGCTGGCGGTGTGGTCAGCGGCAGCGTGTCCACCGACTACGGCAACCGCGGCTACATGCAGACCTGGTACGGCGTCAGCCCAGAACAGGCGGCGCGAACCGGCTTCGCCGAGCACAAACCGAAGGCCGGCCTGGCCAGCGCCGGTGTCGGCCTGAAGTGGAGCCACCGCGTGGGCCGCAACGGCAACTGGTATATCTCGGCCGAAGGCACGCGCCTGCTCGGCGATGCGGCCAACAGCCCGATCGTGCAGAAGCCCAACCAGTTCGGGCTGATGAGCGGGTATACGCACCGCTTCTGAGAAGTCGCCGGGCATGGCCCGGCGCTACCGGAGAAAACGGGGCGCTGCGGTCAGGCAGCGCCCCGATGGACTCACGCCTTGGCGAACACCAGGTGGCCACCATCATTTCCGACTTCGATGGTGTCGCCGTTGACGAAGGCGCCGGACAGGATCTTCTGCGCCAACGGGTTCTCCAGCTGCGCCTGGATCGCGCGCTTCAACGGGCGCGCACCATACACCGGATCGAAGCCAACGTTGCCAAGCAGGTCGAACGCTGCGTCGGACACCATCAGCTTCAAGCCACGCTCGGCCAGGCGCTTCTCCAGGCCACGCATCTGGATGCGCGCGATCTGCTTGATCTGCTGCTTGTCCAGCGGATGGAACACCACGATGTCGTCCAGGCGGTTGATGAACTCCGGACGGAAGTGCGCCTGCACCACGCCCATCACTGCCGCCTTCATCTGCGTGTAGGCCTCCGGGCTGTCGTCGGCGCTCATGTCCTGGATCTGGTGCGAGCCCAGGTTCGAGGTCATCACGATGACGGTGTTGCGGAAGTCCACGGTGCGACCCTGGCCATCGGTCAGGCGGCCATCGTCCAGTACCTGCAGCAGGATGTTGAACACATCCGGATGTGCCTTCTCTACTTCGTCCAGCAGGATCAGCGAGTACGGACGGCGACGCACGGCCTCGGTCAGGTAACCGCCTTCCTCGTAGCCGACGTAGCCCGGGGGCGCGCCGATCAAGCGGGCGACGCTGTGCTTCTCCATGAACTCGCTCATGTCGATGCGGATCATGGCGTCGGCACTGTCGAACAGGAACTCGGCCAGCGACTTGCACAGTTCGGTCTTGCCGACACCGGTCGGGCCGAGGAACAGGAACGAACCGGCCGGGCGATTCGGATCGGACAGGCCCGCACGCGAACGGCGCACGGCATCGGAGACAACCTTGATCGCTTCCTCCTGGCCGACCACGCGGTTGTGCAGCACCTCTTCCATGCGCAGCAGCTTGTCGCGCTCGCCTTCGAGCATCTTGTTGACCGGAATGCCGGTCCAGCGCGACACGACCTCGGCAATCTCCTCGTCGGTCACGCGGTCCTGCACCAGCTTGAAGTCCTTGTGCTCGGCTTCCTGGGCGGCGGCCAGCTGCTTTTCCAGCTGCGGCAGCAGGCCGTACTGGATCTCGCTCATCTTGGCGAAATCCTGGCGGCGCTGCGCGGCTTCCAGCTCCAGCTTGGCCTGCTCGACCTGCTCCTTGATCCTGGTTGCACCCTGCAGCGCAGCCTTCTCCGACTTCCAGATTTCATTGAGGTCGGAGAACTCGCGCTCCAGCGCCTCGATATCGTTCTCCAGATCGGCCAGGCGCTGCCGCGAGGCCTCGTCCTTTTCCTTCTTCAGCATCTCGCGCTGGATCTTCAGCTGGATCACCCGGCGTTCCAGGCGGTCCAGTTCCTCCGGCTTGGAGTCGATCTCCATGCGCAGGCGCGAGGCGGCCTCGTCCATCAGGTCGATGGCCTTGTCCGGCAGCTGGCGGTCGGTGATGTAACGGTTGGACAACGTGGCGGCAGCGACGATGGCCGGGTCGGTGATCTCCACCCCGTGATGCAGGGCGTACTTTTCCTTCAGCCCACGCAGGATGGCGATGGTGTCCTCCACCGACGGCTCACCCACGAACACCTTCTGGAAACGGCGCTCCAGCGCAGCATCCTTCTCGATGTACTTGCGGTACTCGTCCAGCGTGGTCGCGCCGATGCAGTGCAGCTCCCCGCGTGCCAACGCCGGCTTGAGCATGTTGCCGGCATCCATCGCGCCGTCGGCCTTGCCGGCGCCGACCATGGTGTGCAGTTCGTCGATGAACAGGATGATCTGGCCTTCGTTCTTGGCCAGGTCGTTGAGCACGCCCTTCAGACGCTCCTCGAATTCGCCACGGAACTTGGCACCGGCGATCAGCGCGCCCATGTCCAGCGACAGCACCCGCTTGCCGCGCAGGCCCTCGGGCACTTCGTCGTTGATGATGCGCTGGGCCAGGCCTTCCACGATCGCGGTCTTGCCCACGCCGGGTTCGCCGATCAGCACCGGGTTGTTCTTGGTCCGGCGCTGCAGCACCTGGATGGTGCGGCGGATTTCCTCGTCACGGCCGATCACCGGATCGAGCTTGCCGCTCTCGGCACGCGCGGTCAGGTCGATGGTGTATTTCTCCAGCGCCTGCCGCTGCTCCTCTGCATTCTCCGACTGCACGTTCTCGCCGCCGCGCAGCTTGTCGATCGCGGCCTGCAGGCGGGTCTTGTCGGCACCGGCGGCGCGCAGCGCCATGCCCAGCGTGCCGCCATCCTCCAGCGACGCCAGCACGAACCACTCGCTGGCAATGAAGGCATCCCCGTGCTGCTGGGCCAGCTTGTCGGTCTGGTTCAGCAGGCGCCCCAGGTCATTGCCCATCGAGACGTTGCCGGCCTGGCCGGACACCTTGGGCAGTGCGTCCAGCGCCTCGGTCAGGCGCTCGCGCAGCACCGGCACGTTCACCCCGGCCTGGGCCAGCAACGGGCGCGTGCTGCCGCCCTGCTGGTCCAGCAGGGCGCTGAACAGGTGAACCGGTTCGATGATGCTGTTGTCGCGGCCCACGGCCAGCGACTGGGCGTCTGCCAGCGCCTGCTGGAAACGCGAGGTGAGCTTGTCCATCCGCATTGCGAAACCTCATCGGTCATCTGGGCCGGCCCGCGCCGGCGATGCTGGAAAGATGCGGCTGCCCCACCCCGTTTCAAGGGTGACTGCGACTGCACCCCGAGGCCGGTCAGCCTGCGGCCAGCATGCCGGAGCGGGTGTGGTCGGCGCGTTGATCCCGATCAGTTTCGTGCTGTGGACGGGCTCAGCGGGTGATCGCGCTGCGGATCGCCCGCAGCTGCTGCTTGACCGCCTGTGCCTGCGCCGCGTCCATGCGCAGCAGGGCCTTCTGGCCGATCGAGCGCGACTGCAGGGCGGAATCGACGAAGCGATAGCGGCCGCGGTCATCGCGCTGCACCAGCGGTGCCTGGGCCAGTTCCGGGGTGTCCAGCAGATGGTCGATCACCGCCACCAGGCGATCATTGAAGTACGAGTCGGGCCGACCCAGGTCGACGTAGGCCTGCTGGATCAGCGGATAGAAGCGCTTGTAAGCGGTAGCCGCTGCCGCCGGGTCCAGCGCAGTGAATGCGTGCACATAGGGCGCATAGCGCGCCGCGTTGCTGGCGGCGATGCGTTCACCGCCTTCCCCCGGCTCGACCTGCAGGTTGCCCGGCAGCGGGCGCGCGGCCAGCGCGGTTGGCGGCACGCTGGGTTTGTCCAGGTTGTCGACCTGGGTGACCAGGCGCTGGATCAGATGGTCGCGCAGCAGCAGGGTCAGCGGCCCCTCCCCTTGGAACAGCTGGCCCAGCGCACCCCATGCCGCGGCATCGCTGTCCGCCAGTTTCGGCAGCGCCGGGTCGGCAGCGGCCTCGGTATCCAGCGGATGCCGGATCGTTGGGGGTGCTGGCGCGGGCTCTACGGCTGCCGTCGGTTGTGGCGGTGCACTGGTACTGGCGGGGGTTGATTGCACCGGCACCGAAACACCGTCTGCCAGGCTCTTGATCTGATCGCGGAACAACCAGCCTCCCGCGCCGCCAATCACCACCACGCCCAATATCCAGGGCCATACCGCCTTTCCACTCTGCATGATGCAGCACCTCGTTTCACACGCATGGAGAAGGTGTGACCCCACCCATTCCAACGGGTTCCCCGCCTGTTCCGCTGCCGTTCGGGTTCAGGCACGCGCAGTCCATGCTCACGCCTGCTTTGCACTGCCCGCGCGAGGCTGTGAGTCCTGTCCCGTGGAGACACTGCCATGCAGTACGCGCTGTATTACTGGACCGGCATCCAGGGCCGCGGTGAATTCGTGCGGCTGGCGCTGGAAGATGCCGGCGCCGACTACATCGACATGGCGCGGGTGCACGGCGATGCGGTGATGCAGGCGTTTCTCGATGGCAGCAGCGAGGGTCCGCAACCCTTCGCGCCGCCGTTCCTGAAGGCGGGCCGCCAGGTCATCGCGCAGGTCGCGGCCATCCTGGATTTCCTCGGCCCGACGCTGGACCTGGTGCCGCAGGCGGCCTCACGGCGGGTGCAGGCGCTGCAACTGCAGCTGACCATTGCCGACCTGGTGGCCGAGGTGCACGACACCCACCACCCGATCGCTGCATCGAAGTACTACGAAGAGCAGAAGACCGAAGCCAAGGCGCGGGCCGCGTCCCTGCGCAGCGAGCGGCTGCCCAAGTTCCTGGCCTATTTCGAACAGGTGCTGGCCGCCAATGGTGGCCGCCATGCGCTGCGCGAGCACTCCTATGTGGACCTGTCGCTGTTCCAGCTGCTGAGCGGGCTGGACTACATGTTCCCGCGCCGCATGCAGGCGCTGGCCCCCACCCTGCCCCTGCTGCGTGCGCTGCAGGAGCGGGTGGCGAAGCGGCCGAACATCGCTACCTATCTGGGCTCGGAACGGCGCTTGGCATTCAACACCAATGGCATCTTCCGCCACTACCCGGAGCTGGACGCCGAACGGTAATTCCGCCGCCTGCAGCTTCCCCCTGCAGAGCCGGGCGATGCCCGGCGTCACCGGTCAATGGTCGGTGCGATCACCCAGCGGCTCCACCGCCTGCTTCTGCAGCGACAGCAGGCCCAGCAGCAGCGCCAATGCCACGTAGGCGCCGGCGAACTGCCAGCTGATGATGCGTGCCAGCCCATCCAGGTCCCACGGCAGGTAGATGCCACCGCGCGGATCCACCGAGTGGATCAGGCCGAACAGGGTCAGACCGGCGGCCACCAGCAGGAAGCCGCAGGCACGGCGCAGGCGGCCATCGACCATCGCCGCTACCGCCGAGATCCACAGCATCGAGGTGATGATGAAGCCGTTGCCGAGGGTGAAGATCACCGCCAGCTCAGGCAGTCCGTGGCCATCCAGTTTGGTCAGCAACTGCGGCAGCTGGTCCGGCGCGATCCAGCCCGGCGCCTTGATCGCCAGCAGGTACGCCACCGACGGCAGGAAACCGAACACCATCGCGCCGGTGTGGTGGCGCGGCGTAGCCTGGAAGGCCTGGGTGGTGATGTCGATGGCCACGTACACGATGATCGGTGCCAGCACCGCCAGCGGCAGCCACTGCACCAGCCCTGAGATGATGCCCAGCATGCCGCCGATGCCGACGAACAGGCCGGTCAGCAGGGTGTAGCCGCTGCGCGCGCCCATGTGCTTGTACGCCGGCTGGCCGATGTACGGCGTGGTCTGCGCCACGCCACCGCAGACACCGGCCACCAGCGTGGCCACCGCTTCCACCAGCAGGATGTCGCGGGTGCGGTAGTCATCACCGGCCGCGCGTGCGCTCTCGGACACGTTGATGCCGCCGACCACCATCAGCAGGCCGAACGGCAGCAGCAACGGCAGGTAGGTCATCGCGGTGGGCAGGCCATCGAGGAAGCCCAGCGTCGGCAGCGGCAGCACCACCTGCGGCGGCACCCACTCCGGCACGTGGAAGCCCGGTGCGCCAAGCCCGGCCAGGCCAAGGCCGTAATACAGCACGGTGCCGAACACGAAGGCCAGCAGCACGCCGGGGCCACGCACCGGCAGCTTGCCCTTGGCGATCAGCACATACAGCAGCAGCCCCAGCGTGGTGAAGCCGACCAGCGGCGAGCGCAGCGTCTCCAGCAATGGCAGCAGCCCCATCAGCACCAAGGCGATGCCGGCGATGGAACCCAGCAGCGCAGCACGCGGCAGCGCGCGGGTGACCGCCTCGCCGAAGAACGAAAGCACCAGCTTGAGCACGCCCATGATCACCAGCGCGGCCATGCCCAGCTGCCAGGTGGCGATGCCCGCGGCATGCGGATCCATGCCCTGCTGCTTGAAGGCCACGAAGGCCGGGCCGAGCACCAGCAGCGCCATGCCGATGCTGGTGGGTGCGTCCAGGCCCAGCGGCATGGCGGTGACATCGTCGCGGCCGGTACGCGCGGCCAGCCGGCGCGCCATCAGGGTGTACAGCAGGTTGCCGACCAGCACGCCGAAGGCGGTGCCGGGGAACATGCGGCCGAACACCACGTCGGCGGGGAACTGGAAGATCCCGACCAGGGCCATGGCGATGAAGCCAAGGATGGAAAGGTTGTCGACGACCAGGCCGAAGAAGCCATTGAAGTCGCCGGCGACGAACCAGCGACGCGATGCGGCGGAAGCGGGAGCGGACATGGAAGGGGCGGTGGGGGGGGTGGGGACCGCCGATGGTAGGCCCAGCGGGGCCAGCGCGCCAATTCCGTCGTGGAATGATGGGTTCCAGCCAACGGCGGGGCCCCTCGTGGCGGGGTGGTCGCGGACAGCGGGGTTATTGGAGTAGGCCGTGCGGGGTGGGCTGCGCAGGACACGCCGTAAACCCGTCCATGGGGGCTCGATGGCGCCATCCATGGCGCCAACGGTCCTGCACAGCCCACCCCGCCCGGCTTCTGACAGTTTCCTGCGCGCGGCGGCCACGGAAGAGAATCAAAAGTTCAAAAGATCAAAAGCAAAAGCGGGTCGCTTCGCTCTGAGCCGAGCATGGCTCGGCCCTACAGAAGATCATTTCGATCATTTTTCCGTTATCCACGCATGGCGTGGATCTACCGTGTCGACCAAGGTCGACACCCACCAGCGCAATGTGCCGTTCCGACAGATCGCAGGAGACTGTCGAAGACGGGGTGGGTCCGGTTGCGGGGGCGTGAGCCGCATGGATGCGGCGACCGAGCTTACATGGACGTACTTGCAGCGCCCCCGGCAACCGGACCCAGCCCCGCCATTCCACCAATACCCTGCTTTTGCCCTTGACGTTGCTCTGGCCTCTGCGGGTGCAGGGCGCAGCCCTGCATCGACCAACCCACTACTTCTTCAGGAAGTTGTCCACCAGCAGATGCTTCACGTCGTCGAAGCGGCCGTTCAACACGGCCTTGGCGGCGTACAGTGCGGTACCGGCCACCTGCTTGGCCTCGATCTGCGGCGGCATCACCAGCTCGGCACGACTCGTGTGCACGTCCAGCAGCGCCGGGCCACGCTGCGCCAGGAAGTCCTGCACCGCCTCCTCCAGATCCTCGCTGCGGGTGACCGTGCGGCCGTGGAAGCCGATCACTTCGGCCAGGCGGCCGAAGTCCGGATTCTTCAGGTCGGTGTAGTTGTCCAGCAGGCCTTCCACCTTCTGCTCCAGCTCGACGAAGTTCAGCGAGCCGTTGTTGAACACCACCACCTTGATCGGCAGGTTCTCCTGTACCGCCGTCAGCAGGTCGCCCAGCAGCATTGCCAGGCCACCATCGCCGGACAGCGAGATCACCTGACGGCCGGGAAACGCCTTCTGCAGGCCGAGTGCCTGCGGCATCGCATTGGCCATCGTGCCATGCAACAGGCTGGTCAGCGTGCGGCGGCGACCATTTACCCGGATATGCCGCAGCACCCACACCATCGGTGAGCCGCCGTCAGCGGTGAACAGCGCGTCATCCGTTGCGTACTTCGACAGCAGCGCGGTCAGGTGCTGCGGATGGATCAGTTCGCCCTCGCCCGGTTGTTCTTCCTGCTCGCGCTTCTTCAGCGCCTTGTCGCGACGTTCGATGCATTCATCCAGGAAACTGCTGTCCTCGCGTGGCGGCAGCATCGGCAGCAGGGCGTCCAGCGTGGGCGCGATGTCCCCGACCACGCCCAGGTTCACCGGATGGCGGCGGCCCAGGTGACTGCCATCACGGTCGACCTGGATGATCGTGGCCTTGTCCGGGTAGAACTGGCCCCAGGCGAAATCGGCGCCGAGCAGCAGCAGCGTGTCGCACTCCATCAGCGTGTGGAAGCCGGATTCGATGCCGAAGATGCCGGTCATGCCCATGTTGTACGGGTTGTCCGGCTCGACGAAATCCTTGGCGCGCGAGGTGTGCGCGATGGGTGCCTGCAGGCGTCGGGCCAGCTCCAGCAGCTGCGCGTGCGCGCCCTGGCAACCGGCACCGGCATAGACGCCGATGCGCTTGCCCTGCCCCAGCAGCTCGGCGATCCGCTGCAGTTCAGCGTCAGAGGGTCGCAGCACCGGCTGCGTGTAGTGCACCGAGAACGGCACGTCATGCTTCACCTCGGCCTGGCTGATGTCAGCCGGCAGGATCACTACGGCGACGCCGCGACGGCTGATCGCGGCCTGGCAGGCCAGCGTGACCACGCGGCGCGCCTGTTCGGCGCTGTGCACCTGTTCGCAGAACACCGTGCAGCTGCCATAGACCGCCTTGAAATCCACTTCCTGCGGGAACTCCATACCCAGCTCGCTGGTGACGATCTGGCTGGCGATCAGCACCATCGGCGCGCGATTGCGGTTGCTTTCGAAGACGCCGTTGATGAAGTGCAGGCCACCAGGCCCGCAGGAACCGGCGCAGGCGGTCAGCTCGCCGCTCACCAGCGAATCGGCGCCTGCAGCGAAGGCTGCCACTTCTTCATGGCGCACATGCACCCAGGCGATCTCACTGCCGTGCATTGCATCGGTCACATGGTTGAGCGTATCGCCCACGATGCCGTAGCAACGGCGGACACCGGCCTGCTGCAGGGCGTCCACCACGATTTCGGCCACGCGCTTGCTCATCGGATACATCCTCGAACGGGGGAACGTCCGAGGCTAGACCCGATGAAGTGATGCTTCCGCAAAAAAAGGGGACGGAGGGAATTAAGTCGTTAACGGCACAAACGACTTAATTCCCTCCGTCCCCTTTTTTTCTTCAATCGTTGACGTTGATCCAGCCCAGCACCACGCCCCTTTTCGGATTGAGAAACCGCAGCTTCACCCAGCCATCCTGTTCATCCAGCATCTCCAGACGGTCGCCCTGCACCAGGTAGCGCTTCGTGCTGGAAGCACCTGGCTGATCGAACAGGAACAACCGCGCTGGCACCACGGTGGCCTGCTGACCACGCAGCGGTCCATCCGGTGGTGCGCCCAGGCCATCGCCGATGGCGCTCTCCAGCACGCGGCCCGCGGGATCATAGGTGCGCCAGACTGCCAGCGGGCCCTGCCCGTCGGTCTGTTCCCAATGCAGCGCGGTGTTCAACGTATCGCCCAGCATCAGCACGCTCTCGGCGCGGTACAGATAGAGTTTCGCACCCGCAAACCGGTACTGGTCGGCGTACCACATCGGGCCGCTGCGGCAGCTGCTGGTGAGGGTGCGGGTAGCCGCATCCACGCTCAGCCCCATCAGGTCACCGCAGCTGTCCTTGCCATGGGTGTCGGCCTGCAGCGCGCAGAACCCGGCGCTGGCCGGATCGAAGCGATACACCGCCACCGCCTCGTTGACCATGCCCACCGATGCACGCGCAACCAGTTCCGGGTAGCCATCGAAATCGACGTCCTCCAGTGACCAGCGCGAATTGCCGTCGGCGTCCGCCGCGCCCGCCAGCGTCTGGCGCTTGCCCGAGGGTGACAGCTGCACCGCGATGCTGCCGTCCTGCTGGGGATCGGCGTGCGCCTGCACGTGAGCGGCCACCTGGAACCGCAGCGTTTCGCCGTCGCCTCCCCCCGCCTGCGCCGTCGGTGCCAACACGCCTGCCATCACCAGGCCCAGCATGCATTCCCTGTAGTTCATCCACGCTCCCTGCGGCGCCGCGGCGGCACCGTCAACTCAGAACGATACGTCAACCGCCTGCCGGGACCACAGTACTGACTGATGCTTGGTCTGCTGCTTCCACGCCAGGCGGATCGCCTCGATGTCGGCGCGCCGCTGCGGGGTGTCCTCGTGCAGCACCACCAGCACCTTGGTGCGCAGGCGGTTGGGCGCTGCATCGCCGCGGAACAGCCACTGGCCGTAGGCATCGAACACGGTCAGGCCATCCGGGAAGCGCGGGGTCACTTCCTTGTCCAGGAAGGTGCGCCACTGCGCCTCGCTGATGGTGTCGGCCTGCGGGCGGTTGCCGGCACCCTGCTCTTCACCCACGCCGAAGTACAGCTCGCTGCGTACCCAGCCCTGCCCGGTGGACGGGCGTGCGGCATCGCCCTTCAGTTCGGCGGTGGTAGCCGTGGCATAGGCGCTGGGCGCCTGCGAGGACAGGCTGGCGCAGCCACTGGTGGCCAGCAGCACGGCGAAGACGAGGCCAAGGTGTTTCATCGGTACAGCTCCGGGGAAGGGGGACAAGGCGAGCCGGCAGCGTACAGCGCCACCGGCCCAGCGTGCTGATGCCAGCAGGGCATCAACTCATGCCGGACCGGCAGGGGCTTGCATCGGCACCGGTCATCACGCGAAGATAATATATCGCTTCATCCGGATGGATGTAAGTGAAACCATCTCCCCCCTTCCCCGCCGTCGTTGTTGCTGGAGCCCCCCATGTCCGCCCGCCTGCCCGCGTCGCCGCTCGGCCTCGCCATCGCCCTCGCGCTTTCCTCCGCCGCCGTCCCGGCCCTGGCCCAGGACGCCACCAACCTGGACACCGTGATCGTCACCGGCACCCGTGCCGCCGACCGCACCGTGCTGGAATCCACCTCGCCGGTGGATGTGCTCACCGCCGAGGACATCCGCAAGGCCGGCGTGGTCAATGGTGAACTGGGCAGTGCGCTGCAGGCGTTGCTGCCGTCGTTCAACTTCCCGCGTCAGTCCAACTCCGGCGGCGCCGACCATGTGCGCGCGGCGCAGCTGCGCGGCCTGTCGCCGGACCAGGTACTGGTGCTGGTCAATGGCAAGCGCCGCCACCACACCGCGCTGGTCAACACCGACAGCAAGATCGGCAAGGGCACCACCCCGGTCGACTTCAACTCGATCCCGGTCAGCGCCATCAAGCGCATCGAAGTGCTGCGCGACGGCGCCGGCGCGCTGTACGGATCGGATGCCGTGGCCGGCGTGATCAACGTGATCCTCGACAACGGTGGCGACGGCGGCGAGATCGAGGCCAGCTACGGTGCCAACCACACCGACCTCAAGCCGATCGGCCGCACCCTCACCGACGGCCAGACCGGCAACATCAGCGCCAAGGTCGGCACCTCGCTGGGCGAAGACGGCGGATTCCTGCGCGTCGGCCTGGAGTACAAGCACCGCAACGGCACCAACCGCGCTGGCTTCGACCAGATTCCGCCATGGGACCAGACGCCGGACAACCTGGCGCTGCAGGGCAAGCGCAACTATGTGCTGGGCGATGGCAAGAGCAAGGACATCAACCTGTGGCTGAACACCGAGATTCCGGTGGGCCAGACGTCGACGTTCTACGCGTTCGGCACCTTCAACCAGCGTGACACCGAAGGCGCGAACTACTTCCGCTATCCCGATGGCGATGCCAACTGGAAGCAGGTCTATCCGAACGGTTACCGACCGATCTCCGAAGGCGAGAACCGCGACGTGCAGGCCGTGGCCGGCGTACGCGGCCAGTGGGGCGAGTGGAGCTACGACGGCAGCCTGGATTACGGCCAGAACGACTTCACCTACCGCCTGCGCGATTCGCTCAACGCGTCGTTGGGCCCGACCAGCCCGACCCGCTTCAAGACCGCTGACTACGAATACGCACAGACCGTGGGCAACCTCGATCTGAGTCGTGTGTTCACCCAGAGCGACAGCATCAGCCACACCGTGGGCCTGGGCGTGGAAGCGCGCCACGAGCGCTACCAGACCCGCCCCGGTGACCCGGCCAGCTATGCCGCCGGCCCCTACACCGATCGCCCGACCGGCTCGCAGGCCGGTGGCGGCCTGACCCCGCAGGATGCGGCGCGCCTGTCGCGCGGCGTGGCCAGTGCCTACGCCAGCCTGTCCAGCCAGTTCGGCGAGAAGTTCTCCACCGATCTGGCCGCACGCTACGAGCACAACGACGACTTCGGCGGTGAACTGACCGGCAAGCTCGGCCTGCGCTATGAATTCACCCCGGCGTTCGCGTTGCGCGGTGCCATCTCCAACAACTTCCGTGCGCCGTCGCTGGCGCAGATCGGCTACGAGTCCACCTCCACCGGCTACAACGCTGGCGGCCAGCTGGTGCAGGGCCGCCTGCTGTCGGTCAACAATCCAATCGCGCGTGGCCTGGGTGCGCAGAACCTGAAGCCGGAAAAATCGATCAATACCTCGCTGGGCTTCACCAGCCGCATCGGCGAGCATTTCGACCTGTCGCTGGACTTCTTCCAGATCGACATCGACGACCGCATCGCGCTGTCGGAGAGCATCACCGGCGATGCACTGACCGACTACGTGGCCGCCAACTACGGCGTCAGCGGCCTGCAGAGCGCCAGCTTCTTCGTCAATGCCGCCGACACCCGCACCCGCGGCGCCGAGCTGGTGAGCAACTGGCGCCAGTCGCTGGGTGACGGCCAGCTGCTGCTGACCGGCACCTACGCGTACACGAAGACCACGCTGAAGAACGTGCTGGCCACGCCCGCACAGCTGCGCGCACTGAACCCGGACTATGTGCTGTTCGGCATCGAAGAGACCAACACCCTTACCGATGCCACGCCACGCACGCGCGGCAGTGTCTCGGCGGCGTGGAGCAACGACCACTGGTCGCTGAGCAGCCGCGTGAACCGCTATGGCAGTGCCACCCGCGTGTTCAATTTCGGGGACGGCTACATCCCGCGCCAGACCTACCAGGCCGAATGGCAGCTGGATGCGGAAGTGGAATACCGCATCACCCCGCAGTGGAGCGTAGCCATCGGCGGGCAGAACCTGACCGACAACTACCCGGATCGATCCAACAGCGATATCCACTACTTCGGCAACCTGCCGTACGACGTGCTGTCGCCGATCGGCAGCAATGGCGCGTATTACTACGGCCGCGTCCGCTATACGTTCTGATCGCATCGGACCAATGACTCCTGGTGGGTGCGGACCGTTGGTCCGCACTGCCTCGTAGTGGCGGCCGCAGGCCGGCAACATCATGGTTCAGTACAAGCTTCCCCTTCGTGCCGACCAACGGTCGGCACCCACCGGAGGTGATCGCTCTGGGTGGGTGCGGGCCGTTGGTCCGCACTACCAGATCCGTAGCCTGCCCTAGACCCCACGTACACGCCCACGCTGGCATGCTGGGCGTCATGGCTGAACCGCTCCCCCTGCGTCCGCCACCACCATTGCTGGACGACGCCTGCGCGTTGTTTCTCGATGTTGATGGCACCCTTATCGAATTCGCTGCACGCCCGGATGCCGTGCAGTTGCTGCCGGATGTGCGTGAAGCCATCGGCCGCATCAGCGACCGCCTGGAAGGTGCCGTGGCACTGGTCAGTGGTCGCCCACTTGAACAGCTGGATCAACTGTTCGCGCCTTTGAAGCTGCCCGCCGCCGGCCTGCATGGCCACGAACTGCGTGGCGAAGACGGTCGCGTCCTGCGCGACGAACACGACGACGACACCGCTGAGTGGCTGCACGCACTGCACCAGCAGGCGATGCGCTTTGCCCATGGGCATCCCGGCGTGCTGGTGGAAGACAAGGGCGTCGGCCTGGCACTGCACTGGCGCGGCGCGCCGCATGCCGCCAGCGATGTCCGTGCCTTCGCCGATCGCCACGTGCGTGGCCGTGCCAGCTACCGCCTGCAACCGGGCGACCACGTCGTTGAGTTCGTCCCCGTCGGCACCGATAAGGGCCGCGCCGTGCGGCGGATGATGCAGTACCTGCCGTTCCGCGGCCGCCTGCCGGTGTTCCTCGGCGATGACCTGACCGATGAGTTCGGCTTCGATGCCGCCAACGGCCAGCACGGCTGGAGCGTGCTGGTGGGCGAACGTGAACCCAGCAAGGCGGTGTTCGCGCTGCCCGACATACGCAGCGTGCACGCCTGGCTGCGTGAGAATGCGTATTGACCCGGCCAATCCCACGGCCGCAACCGAGATGTACCGCGTGATGACCCAACCCGATCTTGATCTGGGCGTGGTCGGCAACGGCAGCTTCGGCGCCCTGGTCGACAAACGTGCCCGCGTTGTCTGGAGCTGCCTGCCCACCTTCGACGGCGACCCCACCTTCTGTGCCCTGCTCGGCCCCAACCAGCAGACCGGTGGCGACTTCGCCATCGAGCTGGAGGACTTCGCCAGCAGCGAGCAGGAATACCTGACCAACACGGCGATCCTGCGCACCGTCCTGCGCGACGCGCACGGTGGCGAACTGGAAATCCTCGACTTCGCCCCTCGCTGGCGGCAGAACGACCGCTTCTACCGCCCGGTCAGCCTGATCCGCCAGGTGCGCCCGCTGGCCGGCAGCCCACGCATCACCGTGCACGCACGGCCGCTGGCCGACTGGGGCGCGCGCGTGCCCGAATCCACCTGGGGCAGCAACCATGTGCGCTGGATCCTGCCCGAGCACGTGCTGCGGCTGACCACCGACGTGCCGGTACGCTTCGTGCGCGACGGCCTGCCATTCGTACTCAACCATCCCATCCACCTGATCCTCGGCGTGGATGAATCGCTCAACCGCTCAATCAGCGGCTACGTGCAGGAGTCATTCCAGCGCACCCGTGACTACTGGCGTGAATGGGTGCGTTACCTGTCCATTCCGCTGGAATGGCAGGACGCGGTGATCCGCAGTGCGATCACGTTGAAGCTGTGCCAGTACGAGGACAGCGGCGCGATCATCGCGGCGATGACCACCTCCATTCCCGAAGCGCCCGGCAGCGTGCGCAACTGGGATTACCGCTACTGCTGGCTGCGCGATGCGGCGTTCGTGGTGCGTGCGCTGAACCGCCTCGGCGCGACGCGCACGATGGAACAGTTCCTCGGCTACATCTTCAACCTGGCCACCACCGACGGCACGCTGCAGCCACTGTATGGCATCGGCTTCGAGGCCAAGCTGGACGAAGACGAAGTCCCCAGCCTGTCCGGCTATCGCGGCATGGGCCCGGTGCGACGCGGCAACCTTGCCTGGGTGCAGCGCCAGCACGATGTCTACGGCAGCGTAGTGCTGGCCTCCACCCAGCTGTTCTTCGACCGGCGCCTGCAGGACCCGGGTGATACGCACACCTTTGCCCGCCTGGAGCCCCTCGGCGAGCAGGCCTTCGCCCTGCACGACGTACCCGATGCCGGCCTGTGGGAGTTCCGTGGCCGCACCGAAGTGCACACCTACACCAGCGCGATGTGCTGGGCCGCCTGCGACCGCTTGTGCAAGATCGCTGTGCGCCTGAAGCGCGATGACCGCGCCCATTACTGGCGCGAGCGCGCCGACACCATCCACGCGCGCATCATGGCCGAGTCCTGGAGTGAAGAACGGGGCCACTTCACGGATACCTTCGGCGGCCATCGGCTGGATGCTTCGCTGCTGCTGCTGGCCGACATCGGCTTCATCGACGCGCTGGACGCGCGCTTCATCGCCACCGTCGAAGCCATCGGCCGCGACCTCAAGCATGGCAACTCGCTATACCGTTATGTCGCACCAGATGACTTCGGTGAGCCTGAAACCAGTTTCACCATCTGCACCTTCTGGTACATCGATGCGCTGGCGGCCATCGGGCGCCTGGATGAAGCGCGCGAGATGTTCGAGCTGCTGTTGAAGCAGCGCAACCACCTGGGCCTGCTGTCGGAGGATCTGGCCTTCGACAGCGGCGAGGCCTGGGGCAACTTCCCGCAGACCTATTCGCACGTCGGCCTGATCACCGCCGCGATGCGCCTGTCGCGGTCCTGGCAGGAGGCATCGTGAGCCGACTTGTAGTGGTTTCAAACCGCGTGGCCTTGCCGGGCGAGAATCGCGCCGGCGGCCTGGCAGTGGGCCTGCTGGCTGCGTTGAAGGAACGCGGCGGCATGTGGTTCGGCTGGAGCGGCAAAAGCGTGCGCGACGGCAGTGGCACGCTGCACACGCAGAAGGACGGCGACATCGAGTTCGTCACCCTGGACCTGAGCAAGCGCGAGGTCGATGGCTACTACAATGGCTTCGCCAATCGCACATTGTGGCCGCTGCTGCACTTCCGCCTGGATCTGGTCGACTACGATCGTGGCACCCGCGAGACCTACCACAAGGTCAATGCGCTGTTTGCCGACAAACTCGCGCCGCTGCTGCGCGAAGATGACATCGTCTGGATCCACGACTACCACCTGATCCCGCTTGGCGCGCTGCTGCGCGAGCGTGGCATCGGCTGCCGCATCGGCTTCTTCCTGCACATCCCGATGCCCTCGGCCGACCTGCTGCAGGCGATGCCGGACCACCTGCGCCTGTTCTCCGCCCTGTATGCCTACGATCTGGTCGGTTTCCAGACCCAGCGCGATGCTGATCGCTTCCAGACCTACCTGCGCCTGTTCGGCGGCGGCCGCGTGCTCGACAACGGCGAACTGGAAGCACCGGGCGGGCGCCGTTTCCGCGCCGCCGCGTTCCCGATCGGCATCGACACCGAGCTGATCGCACGCCAGGCCGGCACCGCCGCCACCAAGGCTGCGGTAAAGAACCTGCGCGCCAGCCTGCGTGATCGCCAGCTGGCGATCGGTGTCGATCGCCTGGATTATTCCAAGGGCCTGCCCGAACGCTTCCTCGGCTTCGAACGGTATCTTGAGCGCCATCCCGACCAGCGCGGCTCGCTGACCTACCTGCAGATCGCCCCGGTCTCGCGCGGTGACGTCACCGAGTACCGGCAGCTGCGCAGCCAGCTGGAGCAGATCGCCGGCCACATCAACGGTGGCCACGCCGAGCCTGACTGGACACCACTGCGCTACGTCAACCAGAACTTCACCCATGCCACCCTCACTGGTTTCTACCGTGCGGCGGCCGTCGGCCTGGTCACGCCGCTGCGCGATGGCATGAACCTGGTGGCCAAGGAATACGTGGCCTCGCAGGACCCGGAGGATCCCGGCGTGCTGGTGCTGTCGCTGCTGGCCGGTGCCGCCGACGAGATGAAGCAGGCGCTGCTGGTGAATCCGCACGACCTGGACGGCGTGGCCGACGCCATCGCCACCGCGGCAACCATGTCGCTGCACAGGCGCAAGGAACGCTGGCACGCGATGATGGAGCACCTGCGCACCTACGACATCAACCACTGGCGACGCAGCTACCTGGACGCGCTGGAAGGTTGAGGAAAAAAGGGGACGGAGGGGATCACGTCGTTTGTGCACAAACGACTTGGTCCCCTCCGTTCCCTTTTGTTCAATCCAGGAACCGCGCAGCCTGCTCGGGTGCAGGCAGATGGCAGGCATCATGCCGCCCGAACCAGCGATAGCGATTGCGCGCCAGCATCCGATACGCCGCATCGCGCCAGCGACGCGGCACCATCCGCAGCACGCCGCTCAGGCGCCAGGCGCCGCCCAGCCCCGCCAGTACGCGCAGGATGGCATCGGTATCGGTCCAGGCGCCCTGCGCGTCCAGCAGCAGGAACGACGCGGGATCCTGCGGGTCCAACCCGTGCGAACGCAGCAGCGCGCTGCCCCGCTCGCCCTGCATCGCCGCAAAGCGGTAGCGCCCCCTGCGGTCGAAACGCAGCAGGAAGCGCACCCAGCGGTTGCACAGTGCGCACACGCCATCAAACACGATCACCGCGCTGCCAGCCTCGGTGGTGCCGTCACTGTGGTTCGAGCCAGCCTTCATAGCGGATCAGGGCTCCGGCCCAGGGCAGCGTCACATCAACCAGGAAAGTGTAACGCTCGCCCTGCCAGGCTTCACGGCAGCGCACACCACCAAACCAGCGCCTCGGCAGCGGCAGCAGCCCGAACGCCCAGACCCGCCGCACCGACCAGTCGATGCCACCCTCGCGGGCCTGCAGGTCGAACTCGAAACGCACCGCGCCCAATTGCTCGCGCAGAAACCCTTCGTGCGCCCACAGCCGCGACACCATCGGCCAGCGGCCGAACCGCCGCGCCCACTGCTCGCCCTGCCCGCGTGCACTGAACGCCACTTCGGTGGGCAGCGCGTCGCCGTCCTTCGGCAACCGCGCCAACGCGGCCAGCAGCGGCACCAGCCAGTGCCGCCCCCTCACGATGCGCGCCTGCCCCACGTAGCGGCAGGGCAAGGGCGCGGCATGTAGCGCCTGCACCGGCGCCGCCAGGGTGGCGAAGGCCGGCCCCAGCACCCGCGCGAACAGCGGCGGGGTCAGGGCGCGATCCAGGCCAGGGTCGCCATGCGCCCGGTACGACGGTCGCGCCGGTGCGAATACAGGTCCGGGTCGGCCATGGTCGACACCGTGCCGCCATACACCTGCGCCGGGTCCATCCCCGCCGCCTGCAAGCGCTGCCGCGCCAGCGCGAACAGGTCCACCTTCCAGTGGCCTGCGCGGGTGGCCACGAACGCCGCCCCGGCGGCCGGATCATGGCCGACGAAGGCGTGGTAGACCTCCTCGCCGATCTCGTAGTCGGCCGGCCCGGCGGCCGGGCCCAGCCAGGCCCGCAGCTGCGCAGGCGGCGTCTGCATGGCGGCCACCGTGGCCTCCAGCATGCCGTCGGCCAGCCCACGCCAGCCGGCATGGGCCGCGCCCACCTCGCTGCCATCGGCCGCGGCGAACACCACCGGCAGGCAGTCGGCGGTCAGGATCGCCAGCACCACGCCCGGCACCGAAGTCACCGCGGCGTCGGCCACCGGTTCGCTGGCGCCGGCCACCGGTGGCGCGGTGAAACGCAGCACGGTGCTGCTGTGCACCTGGCGCAGCCAGTGCGGTGCCGAGGGCAGTGCCAGCCCCTGCTGCAGCAGCTGGCGGTTGTGTTCCACATTGGCCGGGGTATCGCCATCGGCCGCGTGCCGGTTGCCCAGGTTGAACTGCGCGAACGGCGCCGGCGAGATCCCCGCGCCATGCCGGCGCGTGGTCAACGCATGGACGCCTGCGGGCGCCGGCCAGTCGGCCTGCAGCAACGGCAGCGCGGTCGCCATCACCAGCGGTCCCGCTCGCGGGCGGCGAAGGCTTCGCTGTCTTCGCGCAGCACCTTCATCAGGTGCAGCATGTCCTCCGGCACCGGCGCGGTGTTGCGCACCGGCTCACCGGTGATCGGGTGCATGAACTCCAGGGTCTCGGCGTGCAGGGCCTGGCGCTTGAAGCCGCGCAGCGCGGCCACCAGCTCGTCGCTGGCGCCCCTGGGCAGCTTCAGTGCACCGCCGTACAGCGGGTCGCCGATGATCGGGTGGCGCACGTGCGCCATGTGCACGCGGATCTGGTGGGTACGGCCGGTTTCCAGGCGGCACTCCAGCGCGGTGTGCGCTCGGAAGCGCTCGCGCAGGCGGTAATGGGTCAC
The DNA here is from genome assembly GCF_056481725.1 of Stenotrophomonas sp. 85239_Sma. Classification (NCBI taxonomy): domain Bacteria; kingdom Pseudomonadati; phylum Pseudomonadota; class Gammaproteobacteria; order Lysobacterales; family Lysobacteraceae; genus Stenotrophomonas; species Stenotrophomonas sp. 85239_Sma. The sequence continues at coordinate 3,610,651 of NZ_CM151163.1, forward strand.
CGCTTCCTTGCCGTCTTCGCGCACCGCCATCTTCAGGCGGTCGCGCGGGTGGCGGTCGATCGGGGCATCGGCGGTACCGCCAGCCACCAGCGCGCCCATCACGATGGCCAGGTACTGGCGGTGCACGTCACGGGCCGCCAGCTGCTCGACCAGTGCGGTCTGCGCTTCCAGGGTCCTGGCCACCACCATCACGCCGCTGGTGTCCTTGTCCAGGCGATGCACGATGCCCGCGCGCGGCAGCACCGCCACCGACGGATCGCGGAACAGCAGGGCGTTGACCAGGGTGCCGCTGTGGTTGCCGGCACCGGGGTGGACCACCAGGCCCACCGGCTTGTTGATCACCAGCACGTGCTCGTCCTCGAACAGCACGTCCAGCGGGATATCCTCCGGCTGGGCGTCGGTCTGGGTTTCCAGCACCACAGTGAGGGTCACCACCTCGCCACCGCGCAGCGGATCGCGCGGGCGCACCTGGGCGCCATCCAGCAGGACGTCACCGGCCTTGATCCACTCGGTCAGGCGCGAACGCGAGTATTCGGGGAACAGTTCGGCCACGACGGCGTCGAAACGACGCCCGGCAGCGGTGTCGGGGACGATGGCCTGGCGGGCCGATTCAGAGGGTTGTTCAGACATGGCAGGGGGCATTCTTTGAAATTTTGGGGTCCCGGCGGCCGGTTTCAGTCGCTGGACAGGACACTAGGCTATCATCGACCCTTCGTATTCCAGCCGCGTCCCGCCTCGACCCCATGATCCGACGCTCCGCCATGCTCTCCGCGCCCGTCCGCCTCACCGCCCTGCTGCTGGTGCTGGTCATCGCCGCAACCGGCTGCCATCGCGGCGCCAAGAAGGGTGATCGCCCCGATGAAGGGGCGCCGGTCGAACAGCTGTACGAGAAAAGCCACAAGCTGATGCAGGGCGGCAACTGGAGCGGCGCCGAAGCCAGCTTCCGCCGCCTGGTGGCCCAGTACCCCTATGGCCCGTACACCGAGCAGGCGATGATCGAAACCGCCTACGCCCAGTACAAGGCCGGCAAGCACGATGACGCGGTGTCCAGCATCGACCGCTTCATCCGTACCTACCCGACGCACCGCAACATCGCCTACCTGTACTACCTGCGCGGCCTGGCCAACTCGAATCGCAGTACGGTTTTCCTGCGTCGCGTATGGTCGTTGGACGCCAGCCGCCGCGACCTGTCCACGCCGCACCAGGCGTACTCGGACTTCAACATCGTGGTTGATCGTTACCCGAACAGCCGCTACGCCGCCGATGCGCGCCAGCGCATGCTGGAGCTGCGTGACGTGTTCGCCCAGCACGAGCTGGACAACGCCCTGTACTACATGCGCCGCGGCGCCTGGGTCTCGGCCGTGGGCCGCGCCAACTACCTGCTGGAAACCTACCCGCAGAGCGCCTTCCAGTACGACGCCGTGGCCGTGCTGGCCGATTCCTACACCCACCTTGGCAACAAGACCCTGGCCGACGACGCCCGTCGCGTCCTGCAGCTGAACCAGCCCGACCACCCGTGGCTGGAAGGCAAGTGGCCGAAGTACCCGTGGATGATCCGCAAGCTGAACCCGTTCGCCGGCGAGAAGTCCGCCAGCACCGGCCAGCGCAACGCGCGACTGGAAAAGAAGTAAGAGAGGGCCCCGAAAGGGGCCTTTTCTTTGTCGGTAGATCCACGCCATGCGTGGATGGTTCGTGCGCCAATGGACCACGACGCTAGGAATGCTACGAATCCCCGGCGGATGCGACGCCGGTCGCAACCCGCCCGGGCGAGGCGCTCCACACTGCGGCGCAACGGCCATCCCGGCCGTCAAGGAGCGCCCATGTCCCCACTGCCCCTTCCTTTCCGGCCTCTCTCGTGTGTCATCGCCATCGCCCTGCTGGCGCTGTCGCCGGGCCCCCTGACAGCTGCACCGGTCGCACCGGGCGACCTGCTGTCTGCTGCCCCCTATCGCGCGTCATGGGTGCCGTCAAAGGCCGCGCAGGCCTACAAGCTGCACTATCGCACCCCGGACCATCGCGGCCAGCTGGCCGAAGGCACTGGCCTGCTGTACCTGCCCGCTGGCGCGGCGCCTGCAGGCGGTTGGCCGGTGGTGTCCTGGGCACATGGCACCCAGGGCATTGCGGATCGCTGTGCGCCCTCGGTGTCCGGCCCGTACCAGCCCGAACGCGACGGGCGCTTCCTCGATCAGTTCCTGGCACAGGGCTATGCCGTCGTCGCCGCCGACTACCAGGGGCTCGGAAGTCCAGGCGGCCATGCCTACCTGCATGTACGCACCGCCGCGCGCAATGCCATCGATCTGGTCAAGGCCAGCCGCCATTACGTGGGCAACGCAACGCTGTCGCCGCGCTGGGTCTCGGTCGGCCATTCGCAGGGGGGTGCCGCCGCACTCACCGCAGGCCACATCGCCCCCACCTATGGCGGTTCTTCCCTGCACTACCGCGGCAGCTTCACCACCGGTACGCCCACCGCGGTCGAGCTGACCGCTCTGGTGATGAAGCCCGACAACCGCACCGCCAACCCTGGCGCACTCAACGCGTATCACGCGTACCTGCTCGACGGCCTGCTGCAGGTCGCGCCGCAGATCGACCGTGTCCTCAGCGATGAAGGCCGCGCCCGCGTGGCAGTGGCACGCGGGCAGTGCCTGGGCGAGCTGGCCGCAACGCTGGATGGCGCGGATACCGGCAGCATGTTCATTGCACCGCTGACCAGCGTGCCGGGCATCCGGGCGGTGCTGCATGACTATCTCGGCGTACCGCGCCGCGGCTTCAGCCAACCGCTGATGCTGGGCCATGGCAGCGAGGACCGCGATGTGCCCTATCTGACCACTCTGCTGTATGCCGCAGGCCTGGCCCTGCGTGGCGAGCCGGTCGCGTTCCGTCGCTATCCGGTCGACCACCGCGGCACGCTGGATGCGGCGGCAGCTGATGGGCTGGCGTTCGTGCGTGCACGACTGCAGGACGGCCACTTCGACGAAGCCGCCGAAACCACCGGCCTCGAACAACTGCTCGACGACGTCCGGTAGATCCACGCCATGCGTGGATGATCTTCGACCACCGTGCGGACCAAGGTCCGCACCCACCGGAGAGGGGCCAACGGGTTGCCGGCCAGCGGCCGGCACTACCTGCCAACCGCTGCCTCAGCCCTTGTAGCCGTTGCTGATCGGGTAGCGACGCTCGCGGCCGAAGGCGCGGCGCGAGACCTTCGGTCCCGGCGCGGCCTGGTGCCGCTTCCACTCGCTGATGCGCACCAGGCGCAGCACGCGGTCGACCACGGCCGCGTCGTAGCCGGCGGCCAGGATCTCCGTGCGCGACTGCTCCTGGTCGATGTAGCGATAGAGGATGCCGTCCAGCACGTCATAGGCCGGCAACGAATCCTGGTCCAGCTGGTTCTCGCGCAGTTCGGCCGACGGCGGGCGACTGATCACCGCCGGCGGGATCACCGGCGCGCCGCCCACGGTGTTGCGCCACTTGGACAGGCCGAACACCTCGGTCTTGTACAGGTCCTTCAGCGGTGCATAGCCACCACACATGTCGCCATAGATCGTGGCGTAGCCAACCGCATACTCACTCTTGTTGCCGGTGGTCAGCAGCAGGCCGCCGAACTTGTTGGCCAGCGCCATCAGGATCACGCCACGGCTGCGCGACTGCAGGTTCTCTTCCGTCACGTCCGGCGTGGTGCCTTCGAACATCGGCGCCAGCGCTTCCATCAGGCCCTTGAACGCCGGCTCGATCGACACCGCCTCCAGCTTCACGCCCAGCGCCTGGCACTGCTCGGCCGCCAGGTCGTTGGACAGGCCCGCGGTGTAGCGCGACGGCAGGCGCACGGCGGTCACGTTCTCCGCGCCCATCGCGTCCACCGCCATGGCCAGCACGATGGCCGAGTCGATGCCGCCGGACAGGCCCAGCCACACTTTCCTGAAGCCGTTCTTGCGGCAATAGTCCTGGATGCCACGGGTCACCGCGCGCCAGGCCAGCGCGTCCATGCTCTCGTCGCCGTCGTCCATCCACACGTGCGGCATGAAGCGACGGGTTTCACCGTCGTACTCCACCACCAGCCACTGGTCGACGAAGGCCGCAGCGGCCGGGTGCACCGTGCCGTCACCGTCGGCCACCACCGAGGCGCCGTCGAACACCAGCGCATCCTGGCCACCGACCACGTTGAGATAAGCGATCGCTGCCCCGCTTTCGCGGGTGCGCGCGGCCAGCACGGCATCACGCTGGGCGTGCTTGCCACGCTCGTAGGGCGAAGCATTCGGCACCACCACCAGCTGCGCGCCGGCGCGCATGGTGTCGGCCAGCGGCTCGGCAAACCACAGGTCCTCGCAGATCAGCAGGCCGACCGGAATGCCATTGACCTCGAACACGCAGCTGCCGCCGTCCGGATCGACGTCGAAGTAGCGGCGCTCGTCGAACACGGCGTAGTTGGGCAGTTCGCGCTTGCGGTAGGTCTGCTCGACCAGGCCATCGCGCAGCACGCTGGCGGCGTTGTAGACCACCGCGCCTGCGGCCTGCGGCCAGCCGACCACGGCAGTGATGCCACGGCAGGCGGCAGCGATGCGGGCCATCGCCTGCTCGCACTCGTACAGGAAGCCCGGGCGCAACAACAGGTCTTCCGGCGGGTAGCCACTCACCGCCAGCTCGGGGAACATCACCAACTCGGCGCCGTACTCGTCGCGCGCCTGGCCGATCATCTCGATGATGCGCTCGGTGTTGCCGGCGACATCGCCGACCGGGAAGTCGAACTGCGCCATCGCGATGCGGATCGAAGCCATGGGAATCCAGCCTGTGGTTGCAATGTGCCCATTGTAGCGCCGCGCAGTGCGCGCGCCGGATGCCTGGGGTCAGATCCCTTTTGCTGCGCGAAAGGGATCTGACCCCGCACCAGACGCAGAAAGGCCGCCCGGAGGCGGCCCTTCTGTTTCAAGCAGCCGGCCAGCGGCCGGCTCTACAGCATCGTCTGCCGGAGGCAGTCGACCTTATTTCACCAGCTTGGCGATGGCAGCGCCCAGGTCGCCCGGCGAGCGGACGGTGACGACGCCAGCAGCTTCCATCGCGGCGAACTTGCCTTCCGCGGTGCCCTTGCCGCCCGAAGCAATCGCACCGGCGTGGCCCATGCGCTTGCCGGCCGGAGCCGACGCACCGGCGATGAAACCGACGACCGGCTTCTTCACGTGGTTCTTGATGTACTCGGCGCCGGCTTCTTCGGCGTCACCGCCGATTTCGCCAACCATGATGATGCCTTCGGTCTGCGGGTCTTCGTTGAACAGCTTCAGGCAGTCGACGAAGTTCAGGCCGTTGATCGGGTCACCACCGATGCCGATGCAGGTGGACTGGCCCAGGCCGACTTCGGTGGTCTGCTTGACCGCTTCATAGGTCAGGGTGCCCGAACGCGACACGATGCCGATCTTGCCCGGCTGGTGGATGTGGCCCGGCATGATGCCGATCTTGCACTCACCCGGGGTGATGACGCCCGGGCAGTTCGGCCCGATAAGCACGGTGTCCGGATGCGAACGGGTCAGCACGTTCTTGACGCGCAGCATGTCCAGCACCGGGATGCCTTCGGTGATGCAGACGATGACCTTGATGCCGGCAGCAGCGGCTTCCAGGATCGCGTCGGCCGCGTACGGCGGCGGCACGTAGATGACCGAAGCGTTGGCGCCGGTGCTCTGCACGGCGTCGGCAACGGTGTTGAAGACCGGCAGGTCGATGTGGGTGGTGCCACCCTTGCCCGGGGTCACGCCGCCAACAACCTGGGTGCCGTACTCGATCATCTGAGTGGCGTGGAAGGTGCCCTGCTGGCCGGTGAAGCCCTGCACGATCACCTTGGTGTTCTTGTTAATCAAAACAGACATGGGAATTCCTTGGTGTCGAATCAGGCAGCGTTCTTGACAGCTTCAACGATCTTCTTGGCGCCATCGTTGATGTTGTCAGCCGGGATGATGGCCATGCCGCTGTCGCGCAGCAGCTGCTTGCCTTCTTCCACGTTGGTGCCTTCCAGGCGCACCACGACCGGAACCTTGACGCCCACTTCCTTCACGGCGGCGATGATGCCTTCGGCAATCATGTCGCAGCGGACGATGCCGCCGAAGATGTTGACGAAGATGCCTTCAACCTTGTCCGAGGACAGGATCAGCTTGAACGCTTCGATGACGCGCTGCTTGTTGGCACCGCCGCCCACGTCCAGGAAGTTCGCCGGCTCGCCGCCGTTGAGCTTGATGACGTCCATGGTGGCCATGGCCAGGCCGGCGCCGTTCACCATGCAGCCGATGTTGCCGTCCATGGTGACGTAGTTGATGTCCAGCTCCGAAGCGATCACTTCGGTCGGATCTTCCTGGGTCTTGTCGCGCATGGCGACCAGGGCCTTCTGGCGGAACGCGGCGTTGTCGTCGCTGTCGAACTTGCCGTCCAGCGCGTACAGGTTGCCGTCGTCCAGGATGGCCAGCGGGTTGATTTCAACCAGGGCCAGGTCCTTTTCGTTGAACAGGCGGTACAGGTTCACCATGATGCTGGCGAACTGGCCGGCCTGCTTGGCGGTCAGGCCCAGCTTGAAGCCGAAATCACGGCCGTGGTAACCCTGCACGCCTTCGACGAAGTCGACGTTCAGCGAGTGGATCAGCTCCGGGGTTTCAGCAGCGACCTGCTCGATTTCCACGCCGCCTTCCGAAGAGGCGATGTAGGTGATGGTCTTGGTGCCACGGTCGACCAGCACCGACAGGTACAGTTCCTTGACGATCTCGCCGGCGGTGGTCACCAGCACCAGGTTGACCGGCAGTTCAACGCCAGCGGTCTGGTAGGTGGCCATCTTGGTGCCGAGCATCTTGGCCGCAGCGGCCTTCACGTCGTCGGTGGTCTTGCAGAACTTGACGCCGCCAGCCTTGCCGCGGCCGCCAGCGTGGATCTGCGCCTTGACCATCCAGGGGCCCTGGCCCAGGGAGTTGGCAGCGGCAACCGCTTCGTCCGGGGTCGCAGCGACCTTGCCGGCCGGGACCGGGATGCCGTACTCGGCAAGCAGTTGTTTTGACTGGTATTCGTGGAAATTCATGCGTCACCGTGGGAATAGGAACGACCGCACGCAATTCCTCAGGGCCCCGGCGGGGCGCCGGCATGGACCGCGGCGGGCCCACTATTGTGGCCGAGCCAGCGCCGGGGCGCAAAGAAGTCTGTACAAAACGCCAGACCCGGCCAGATTTCCGCCGCCATTCAGGCAGTTGCGCCCGGGGGCCCACTGGCCAGCGGTATCCATCCCGGGCCAAATGCGCGATCCAGGCCACTCCGGCGGCGCCGTGCCGGGGGCCCTATACTGGTCAACCAGGGTGTGTAGCGTCGAGCCAGCTCGACGGCTTCCACCGCAGGCTACATAGAAGCGTCGTACCCGCCCGGCTTCAGGGGACGCCGGGCAGGCCCGCCGCAGATTCCAGACCCAGGCAGCCAGAAGGGGAGTTCCGGCGTGTCACCCAGTGCTTCATTGATCGACCGCATCGAATCAATTCCGCGGCGTGAGCTGTATTTCTTCGCGCTGTACCGGGTGCTGATCGCCTCGGTCATCGCCGCCCTGCTCTACAGCCCGCTGTCGGCCATGGTCGGCGAAGCCCACCACCCGCGGCTGGCCGACACCGTCGCCGCCATCTACCTGGTGCTGTCGCTGCTGGCCCTGGTGATCGGCCGCAACGAACGCTGGCTGCGCCCGATCGTGGTCAGCGGCGTGCTGGTGGACATCATCGCAGCCACCCTGCTGTCGCATGCCCTGCCCGGTGCCAGCGCCGGCATCTCGATGTCGCTGCTGTTCAACATCGCCGCCGCCGCCACCCTGCTGCCGCTCAGCCTGGGGCTGGGCCTGGCGCTGGCCGCCAGCCTCGCCACCGGCGTGGAATACACCTGGAAGCTGCTGGAAGGCGGCGATCCCACCCGCACCCTGGCCGAACTGGCGATGTTCGCCACCAGCTACCTGGCGCTGGCCTTCATCAGTTACCAGGTCGGCAGCCGTGCGCGCCGCAACCAGCAGCTGGCCAACCAGCGCGGCGACGAAGTGGCCAACCTGTTCCAGATCAACGAGCTGATCATCCGCCGCATGCGCACGGGCGTGCTGGTGGTCGACGCCGACAACCGCGTCACCCTGGCCAACGAAGCCGCCTCGATGCTGCTCGGCGACAGCGATGGCAGCGGCGAAAGCGGCCGCCTGGACCTGGCCAGCGCCGCCCCGGAACTTGCCCGTCGCCTGCAGCGCTGGCGCAATGGCTGGGCGCAGGACGAACTGCCGCTGCAGCTCAACCCCGACCAGCCCGAAGTGCAGCCGCGTTTTGCGCGCCTGCTGGCCGGCAGCGAGCTGGCCCTGGTGTTCCTGGACGACTCCAGCGTGGTCTCGCGCCGCGCCGAATCGCTCACGCTGTCGGCGATGGGGCGCTTCTCGGCCAGCCTCGCCCACGAGATCCGCAATCCGCTGGCCGCGATCAACTACGCGGTGCAGCTGCTGGAAGAAGGCACCGGCTTCAACGAAAGCGACCGCCGCCTGCTGCAGATCATCCGCCAGCAGTGCCAGCGCACCAACGGCATCGTCGAAAGCGTGCTGGGCCTGGCCCGGCGCGAGCGCGCCACGCCCGAGAACGTCGACCTGGCCGCCTTCGTGCGCCGCTTCGTGCTGGAGTACAAGCAGGGGCAGACGTTGGAAACCGACAGCATCGAGCCGATCATCAACGACACCTCGGTGCTTGCCCAGGTCGACACCAAGCACCTCTACCAGGTGCTGACCGTGCTGGTGCACAACGCCCTCAAGTACGGCCGCATCGGCCAGCAACCGGCACGGGTGCGCCTGCGCGTGGCGCAGCACGAGCGCAGTGCGGTCATCGACGTGATGGATCGCGGCCCCGGTATTCCCGAGAGCGTGGCCGCGCAGTTGTTCCGGCCGTTCTTCACCACCTCCGAGCATGGCACCGGCCTGGGCCTGTACATCGCCCGCGAGCTGTGCCGGGCCAACCAGGCACGGCTGGACTACATCCCGGTTCCGGCCGGTGGCTCCTGCTTCCGCCTGGTGCTGCCCGGCCCGCATACGCTGTTGCCCTCCTGATCCCGATTTCGTGCGCCAATCATTTGTCGCTTCCAGCCCCCTCGTTTATCTTTCACGCCCATGAACGAAACCCGCAGCGCCCTCGTCGTCGACGATGAACGCGACATCCGCGAACTGCTGGTCCTGACGCTCGGCCGCATGGGGCTGCGCATCAGTACCGCAGCCAACCTTGCCGAAGCGCGCGAACTGCTGGCCAGCAATCCGTACGACCTGTGCATCACCGACATGCGCCTGCCGGACGGCAATGGCATCGAGCTGGTCAGCGAGATCGCCCAGCACTACCCGCGCACGCCCGTAGCGATGATCACCGCCTTCGGCAGCATGGACCTGGCGGTGGAAGCGCTGAAGGCCGGCGCCTTCGACTTCGTCAGCAAGCCGGTGGACATCGCCGTGCTGCGCGGCCTGGTCAAGCATGCACTGGAGCTCAACAACACCGAACGCCCCGCGCCCGGCCCCGCCGCCGAACAGGGCGCGCGCCTGCTTGGCGACTCGCCGGCGATGGACGTGCTGCGCACCACCATCGGCAAGGTCGCGCGCAGCCAGGCGCCGGTCTACATCCTCGGCGAATCCGGCGTGGGCAAGGAGCTGGTCGCACGCACCATCCACGCCCAGGGCGCCCGCGCGGCCGGCCCGTTCGTGCCGGTCAACTGCGGCGCCATCCCCGGCGAGCTGATGGAGAGCGAGTTCTTCGGCCACCGCAAGGGCAGCTTCAGCGGCGCCCACGCCGACAAGCCCGGGCTGTTCCAGGCCGCGCATGGCGGCACCCTGTTCCTCGACGAGGTGGCCGAGCTTCCCCTGCAGATGCAGGTGAAGTTACTGCGCGCGATCCAGGAAAAATCGGTGCGCGCGGTCGGCGCCGCCAACGAAGAGCCGGTGGACGTGCGCATCCTCTCGGCCACCCACAAGGACCTGGCCGAGCTGGTCGAGGACGGGCGCTTCCGCCACGACCTCTACTACCGCATCAACGTGATCGAACTGAAGGTGCCGCCGCTGCGCGAGCGTCGCCAGGATTTGCCGGAACTGGCCGCGTCGGTGCTGGCACGGCTGGCCCGCAGCCACGGCCGCCCGACGCCGCTGCTGGCGCCGTCGGCACTGGACGCGCTGGCCCAGTACGCCTTCCCCGGCAACGTGCGCGAACTGGAGAACATCCTGGAGCGCGCGCTGGCCCTGGCCGAAGAAGACCGCATCGGCGCCGACGACCTGCGCCTGCCGCAGCACGCACCGCGCGCCCCAGGCAGCGCCGCTCCCGCCGAAGCCGTGGCGGACCTGCAGCCGGGCAGCGCCGCCCTGCCCTCGTACATCGAACAGCTCGAGCGCAGCGCCATCCAGCGCGCGCTGGAAGAGAACCGCTGGAACAAGACCCGCACCGCCGCGCAGCTGGGGATTACCTTCCGGGCGCTGCGCTACAAGCTGAAGAAGCTGGGGATGGAGTAAGGGCCGGGTCGGATCCCTTTCCGCAGGAAAGGGCTCTGACCCGATGCCGGCCGACGTCATCCACGCACGGCGTGGATCTACCTCAATCCTTGGTAACGCGGTTGATCTCGGCCAGGCTGGTGATGCCCGCAGCCGCCTTCTTCAACGCCGACTGGCGCAGATCGTTCACCCCGATCTGCTGTGCGGCCTCGGCAATCTGCAGCGCATTGCCACCGGCCAGCACGATCGTGGCGATCTCGTCGGTCATCGGCATCACCTGGTACAGACCGGTACGGCCCTTGTAGCCCTCGGTGCACTCATCGCAGCCGACTGCCTCGTACAGATCGATACCCGCATCCAGCTGCGCCTGGGTGAAGCCTTCGGCCAGCAGCGCGTGCTCGGGCAGGTTGGATGGGCGCTTGCAGTTGTTGCACAGCCGGCGCGCCAGGCGCTGGGCGATCACCAGGGTCACCGAGCTGGTGATGTTGTACGGCGCGATGCCCATGTTCATCAGGCGCGCGATGGTCTGCGGTGCATCGTTGGTATGCAGCGTGGACAGCACCATGTGGCCGGTCTGCGCCGCCTTGATCGCGATCTCGGCCGTCTCCAGGTCGCGGATTTCGCCGACCATGATGATGTCCGGATCCTGTCGCAGGAACGAGCGCAGTGCCGCGGCGAAGGTCATGCCGCGCTTGTTGTTCTGCTGCACCTGGTTGACGCCGGGCAGGCGGATTTCCACCGGGTCTTCGGCGGTGGAGATGTTGCGCGTCTCGTCGTTGAGGATGCCCAGCGCGGTGTACAGCGATACCGTCTTGCCCGAACCGGTCGGGCCGGTCACCAGCACCATGCCGTAGGGCTTGTGGATGGCTTCCAGGAACAGCTTCTGCTGGTCCGGCTCGTAACCCAGCTTGTCGATGCCCAGCTTGGCCGCGCTGCCGTCCAGGATACGCAGCACCACCTTCTCGCCGAACAGGGTCGGCAGCGTGCTCACGCGGAAGTCGATCTGCTTGCTCTTGGACAGGTTGAGCTTGATGCGTCCGTCCTGCGGCACGCGTTTCTCGGCGATATCCAGCTGCGCCATCACCTTCAGGCGCGCGGCGATGCGCTGGTTCAACTTCACCGGCGCACGCGCCACCATCTTCAGCAGGCCGTCGATGCGCAGGCGGACGCGGTAGTCGTCTTCATAGGGCTCGAAGTGGATGTCCGAGGCGCCCTTGCGGATCGCGTCCACCAGCACCTTGTTGACGAACTTCACCACCGGGGTGTCATCGCCCTTGGCATCGATGCCGGAGTCGCCACCGGCACCGAGATCCTCGTCTCCGGCCGCAACGTCCAGGTTGCCCATGCCATCGTCATCGCCCCCCAACGCGTCGCCCAGCGTGTCATGGCTGGCATGCCACTGCTCGAGCGTGCGGCGGATCTGGTCTTCATCCACCAGGATCGGTTCCACCACCAGGTTGGTGTGGAACTTGATCTCGTCCAGCGAATGGGTCGGGTTGCTGGTACCCACGAACAGCTTGCCGCCGCGTTTGAACAGCGGCAGCACGTTGTGCTTGCGCAGCAACTCCTCGCTGACCAGGCTCATCGCGTTCTGGCTGGCGTCGAACGTGGACACGTCGAACAGCGGCATGCCGAACTCGACCGCGTTGGCCGCCGCCAACTGGGCCGCCCCAACCACCTTGTTCTGCGCGAACCAGGTCGGCAGCGGCTGCCTGGCGGAGGCGGCCTTGGCCATGGCATCGCGGGCGGAAGCCTCGTCCAGCGCACCATCCTGGACCAAGCGACGGGCCAGGCCGGTGATGCCGACGAGATTGGCGGTGGTTACGGCGTTCATATGGATCCTTGGCTCATCATGGGTCAGGCAGTGCGGCGCGCCTTCCAGGGGCACCGCACAGGGCAGCAGAACCTGCCGCGACCCGATGGCCGACGACGACGCCAATCCTTCAGCATGACTGCCTCGCCCGGCACTCCCAGCCCGGCAGGCACGATCCTGACTCCCCCGGGGATGATAGCCCCGTCAACGGCCCGCCAACATCCCATTGGCAGGCCGAAGTGTGATCAACAGCCGGTTGGGCGATAGCGCGCTTCGAAGGCGCTGCCGTCGCAGGTCCAGGTGCCATCGGCTGCGCGGCGGAGGATGAGGTCCTTGCCTTGCACTGCTCCACCTCCAGTCACTTTGCATGTGATGCTCCCCACTCCTGCATCAGAAAGCTCGGCCTTTACCACAGAGCAACGTTCCGTCGTCTTCAATCCAATATATGTGGCCGTAACGTCTGCGGCGTTCTTGCTGTCCTGCGCGACCGACTCAAGCGTTGTCTTGCCAGGGCGAATGTCGGAAAGCGCAGCCGCCAATTGCGCGCGCGACACGTAGTTCATGTAGATCGGAATGGACACCGCGGCAAGAATCGCGATGATTGCGATGACAATCATCAGCTCAGTCAACGTAAAACCACTGTTCCTCTTCATGCCCCCCTCCCCAATGAGAGACTTCTTCACAAGATGCCTACCCCTGTGGCATTTCATCATCCGCTAAACAAAAGGCCCCGATGAACGGGGCCTTTTGCCGAATGCAGAGTTAAGTATTACTTCTTCTCGGTGCAACCGCCCGGGATGTACTTCGCATCCAGGGTGGTCGCGGTGCAAGCCCAGGTGCCATCAGCGGCACGAGCCAGAACCAGCGAGCCCTTGGCAACCTTGGAATTGCCCGACAGCTTGCAGGTGATCGAAGCGGTACCAGCAGTCGAGTCGCCGTCAACCGTAATCGCGCAGCGGTCCGAATTCTTCAGGCCCAGCTGCGCCGGAGTCTTGTCGAAGGTCTTGCCTTCATTCAGCAGCACTTCTGCCTGGGTCTTGCCGGGGGTGATTTCGGCGAGACCAGCGGTAGCCTGCGACTTGGCCACGTAGTCCTGGTACATCGGCAGAGCGATGGCGGCCAGGATGGCGATGATCGCAACGACGATCATCAGTTCGATAAGGGTGAAGCCCTTCTGGTTCTTCATTTTGGTACATCCCCAAGATAAGTGGTGGTTGATTTCAGAGCGCAGGATCGGTCTGGCCGGCGGCCAGCTGAGCGGGTCCTGCCCCCTGCGGGTGGATCAACGCAGGTTGCGTGCCAACCCCGGCACGCCTCCCCTTGGATTTCCCCGCGCCCATGATGGCAGCTATTTCACGGATGGGAACCCCCTGAATGCGAATCTGCGATGGACGCGGCAATGTGACGCAGTGCGTCACCTTTGGTCGGCACCCGGCACGAATTCGCATGATGGGCCCTCCAGCAACTGCCCAGACGGGCATGAACCCGCTACCATCGGCGGCTAGACGCCCGCCTGGGGATGGCGGGTCTTGGGGAGCCGATATGTCTGTCAGTCGCAGTGCGATCAAGAAGGAGCCCGTGGCGCGCAGCACCACGGAACTACAGCCGTTTGTCTGGGAGGGGACCGACAAGCGGGGCGTGAAGATGAAGGGTGAGCAGACCGCGAAGAACGCGAATCTGCTGAGAGCAGAGCTACGTCGTCAAGGCATCACCCCAGGCACAGTCAAACCGAAGCCCAAGCCGCTGTTCGGTGCTGCAGGCAGCAAGATCACGCCGAAGGAAATCGCCTTCTTTAGCCGGCAGATGGCCACCATGATGAAGTCGGGCGTACCCATTGTGGGATCGCTGGACATCATTGCGAACGGGCATAAGAACCCGCGCATGAAGAAGATGGTGGATGGCCTGCGTACCGATATTGAAGGCGGCTCGTCACTCTATGAGGCCATCAGCAAGTACCCGGTGCAGTTCGACGAGCTCTACCGCAACCTTGTACGGGCTGGTGAAGGCGCTGGCGTCCTGGAGACGGTGCTGGACACTGTCGCCAACTATAAAGAGAACATCGAAGCGCTGAAGGGCAAGATCAAGAAGGCGATGTTCTATCCCGCCATGGTGCTGGCGGTCGCCCTGCTGGTCAGTGGCATCCTGCTCGTCTGGGTGGTGCCGCAGTTTGAGGACGTGTTCAAGGGATTCGGCGCGGACCTTCCCGCCTTCACCCAGATGATCGTGAACATGTCGCGCTTCATGGTCTCGTGGTGGTGGCTGATCCTGCTGGTCGTCATTGGTTCGATCGTCGGCTTCATTGCCGCCTACAAACGGTCGCCGAAGATGCAGCACAGCATGGACAGGCTGGTCCTGAAGCTGCCAGTCATCGGGCAGATCATGCACAACAGCTCGATCGCCCGCTTTGCCCGTACCACCGCCGTGACCTTCAAGGCCGGCGTGCCGCTGGTTGAGGCCTTGGGCATCGTGGCAGGCGCCACCGGCAATACGGTTTACGAGCATGCCGTATTGCGCATGCGCGACGACGTGTCGGTCGGTTACCCGGTCAACATGGCCATGAAGCAGACTGCCCTGTTCCCGCACATGGTCATCCAGATGACCGGCATCGGTGAAGAGGCGGGTGCCCTGGACGCCATGCTGTTCAAGGTGGCCGAGTACTATGAGCAGGAGGTCAACAATGCCGTTGACGCCCTCAGCAGCCTGCTGGAACCGATCATCATGGTGATCATTGGTACCATCGTCGGCGGCATGGTCATCGGCATGTACCTGCCGATCTTCAAGCTCGCTTCCGTCGTCGGATAATCACTACATGGCATTTCTCGACCAGCATCCCGGCCTCGGCTACCCCGCCGCGGCCGCCCTGGGGCTGCTGCTGGGCAGTTTCCTCAACGTCGTCATCCTGCGCCTGCCCAAGCGGCTGGAGTGGCAGTGGAAGCGCGATGCGCGCGAGGTCCTGGAAGAACCGGACTTCTACGAGCCCCCACCACCGGGAATCGTGGTCGAGCCCTCGCACTGCCCGCACTGCAAGCACAAGCTGAGCTGGTACGAGAACATCCCGCTGTTCAGCTGGATCATCCAGGGCGGCAAGTGCCGCCACTGCAAGGCGCCGATCTCGCTGCAGTACCCACTGGTCGAGGCCCTGACCTCGGTGCTGGTGCTGGCCTGCGTCTGGCAGTTCGGCTTCGGCTGGCAGGGCTTCGGCGCCATCGTGCTGACCTGCTTCCTGATCGCCCTGTCCGGCATCGACCTGCGCACCCAGCTGCTACCCGACCAGTTGACCCTGCCACTGATGTGGCTGGGCCTGATAGGCAACATCGACAACCTGTACATGCCGGCCAAGCCTGCCTTGGTCGGCGCGGCCGTGGGCTACCTGTCGCTGTGGATGGTCTGGTGGCTGTTCAAGCAGCTGACCGGCAAGGAAGGCATGGGCCACGGCGATTTCAAGCTGCTGGCCGCCCTCGGCGCCTGGTGCGGGCTGAAGGGCATCCTGCCGATCATCCTGCTGTCGTCGGTGCTGGGCGCCATCATCGGCTCGATCTGGCTGTATACCCGGGGCCGTGACCGCGCCACGCCCATCCCGTTCGGCCCCTACCTGGCCATCGCGGGCTGGCTGTACTTCATGTGGGGCGCACCCGTGGTGGAGCAGTACCTGGTGTTGAGCGGACTGCGCTGAGGGGAATCCCCATGAGCCGGTATGTGGTTGGCCTGACCGGCGGCATTGCCGCCGGCAAGAGCGAGGTGACCCGGCGCTTCGAGGCGCTGGGCATCGTGGTGGCCGACGCCGATCTGGCCGCCCGCGCGGTGGTCGCCGCCGGCAGCCCCGCCCTGGGCCGCATCGCCGAGCGCTTCGGCGCCGACATGCTGCAGGCGGACGGCAGCCTCGACCGGTCGCGCCTGCGCGCCCACGTATTCGCCGATCCGGCCGAACGGGCGGCGCTGGAAGCGATCACTCACCCGGCCATCCGCCTGCTGATGCAACAGCAGTGCGAGCAGGCCGCCAGTCTCTATGCGATTGCCGCCATTCCGCTGCTGACCGAGGTCGGTGGGCGGCAGGCCTACCCGTGGTTGGACCGGGTATTGCTGGTGGATGCGCCCGAAGCCGTGCAGCACGCCCGGCTGATGCAGCGCGACGGCATCGACGCCGCGCTGGCTGACAAGATGATCGCCGCCCAGGCCAGCCGCGCGCAGCGGTTGGCACTGGCCGATGATGTGGTGGTCAACGATGGTCACCCGGAAGACCTGCAGGCGCAGGTGGAAGCGCTGCATGAGCGGTATCTGGGGTTGGCTGGGGATTGAGTCCTAGTGTTGCGCGGGAATGCATTCGCGCATGGCTTGGATCCACTGAGACATTGCCACCCCCTCATCTCGATCAACGTCGACGTTGCCTTTTCCGCCTACGCCTATCCGCCGATCCTTTTCCGTGCCAAACCACAACGGAAACAAAAATGAACATCACTCCCGCGACAGCCCAGGAAAAGCCCATCAGTTTGTTATAGGCCGACTGCCCGAACAGACGAATCAAGGCGCTGTACAGGCTGCAGTTCGCTCGGCAAGGCCCCGTTCCAATCAATGCATCGTCCATGACTGCAACGCCATAGACGACCATCAATAGACCCACAAGAAAGCCAAATATCCGTAGGAACACCACTTACCTGCGCCCCTTCCAATTGATTAACGTGTCGCGCACTACCTCAATGATATCGGCAGACTCGACCTCGGGCCTTGAGAGAAGTGGCGGATACGGATTTATACAGTAGGCGCTCGCACAAGAGCAGCCGCGCGCATGAACCTGCGCCACAAACGATGGCCAGCCCGAGGACCTGCAGGCGCAGGTGGAAGCGCTGCATGAGCGGCATCTGGGGTTGGCTGGGGGCTGAGCCCTAGCTACCGGCCAGCGGCCGGCACTACCAAAGCAAATCCACGCATGGCGTGGATCTACTGGACGGCTCGATTGCCGGCCAGCGGCCGGCACTACCGGAGCGAATCCACGCATGGCGTGGATCTACTGGACGGTTTGGTTGCCGGCCAGCGGCCGGCACTACCGAAGCCAATCCACGCACTACCGAAGCGCATCCACGCGTGGCATGGATCTACTCCAGCTGCAGGCGGGCATAGCGGGCCAGTTCGCGGGCGCCGAGCAGCAGGCCGTCGACGACATCCGGGCTCAGCTGCTGGTGGGCACCACCCTGCTCGCGCGCGGCTTCGGCGGCGTGCAGCACCTGCATGAGTGCATTCAAGCCGGCCAGGGTGCGGCTGAGGCCGGCCATGGTGGCCGCCTGTGCCGGGCTGAGGCCCGCAGCTTCCAGCCGCCGGCCGTCGGCGGCATCGCGGCCGTCCATGCGGGCCAGCAGGGCTGGCAGCAGATCCTTGGGGTCATCGAGCAGGGTTTCGACGCGCTCAGCGACGTCGGCCGGCAGCAGGTCGGCGGCTTCGCCGATCAGGGCGTGCAGTTGGGGGAACACTGGGCGTGCGGACATGGTGAGGCTCCTCGCAGTCGGCAGGCCACCTGCGGATGCAAGGTGGCGGACGGTGCGGGTTGGCGTACCGGAGACCCAACAACTCAAAAGCTAAGGAAAAAGACTCCAGCGGATTCTGATGAATCCCCACGCACCGTCCGCCGAAACGAGGCAGGCGATGCATTTTCCATGATGGCCGCGGCGCATCTGGAGCTTTTGAATTGTTGGTTTTTTTCAGGACGCCAATCCCGGCCAGGGCACCTGCCCCAGCTGCCCCATCTGGCCATCACGCAGCAGCGTGATCTGTAAGGAAATTCTCAAGCCGCAGTTGGGTGCACGAATGCGTGCATGCGGACACGCGCGCGACGTGGCGGCGATCACGGCGATGTCGTGTTGGGCTTCTGGCCCGGAGTTCCCGTGAGGGGGATTCGATGGCACAAGCGACACAGGGCGCTATGCGAGGTCGGCAGGATTCGTGCCGAACAAGGTCGGCACCCACCAATGCAGGGGCTCTTACAACGGCTTCGGCGAGAACGTCAGGGTGGCGATCACGCCGCGCTCGCCACCAGGGCGCACGCTCACCTGCCAGCCGTACAGATCGCACAGGCGGCTGACGATCGACAGGCCGATGCCACCACCCTGCGAATGGCCTGCGTGCGTACCGCGATAGCCACGCTGGAACAGCTTGGCGGCGTCTTCTTCGCTCAGGCCCGGGCCACTGTCAGTCACCGACACCGAATTGCTGCCGACAAAGACGCGCACTTCGCCATCCTGCGAGTACTTCACCGCGTTGCCGATCAGGTTGCCCAGCGCCACCGACAAGGCCGCCTCGGGCGCATCGATCACCAGGTTGCGCTCGCCTTCCAGCGCCAGTTCCAACGGCTTGCCGCCCAGCTGTGCGCGGTGTGCATCCAGCAGCTGTTCGGCCACGCGGGCGACGTTGCTGGTGCCCTGCCCGCGCTCGTTGCGCGACAGCAGCAGCAGCGCGCCGATCAGGTCGCTGCACTGCTGTTCGGCACGCTGGATGCGCTGCAGGCGCTGCAGCACCTTCTCATCCAGGCCGGGCCGGGTCAGCAGCAGCTCGGTGGCGCCACGGATCACGGCCAGCGGCGTGCGCAGCTCGTGGCTGACGTCAGCATTGAACTCACGGTCGCGCTGCACCACTTCGGTCAGCCGCGACGAATAATCATCCAGCGCCTGCGCCAGCTGCCCCACTTCGTCATCGGGGAAACGCGGCGCCAGCGGCTCGGGATCACTGGTGCCGCCGCGATAGGCACGCAGCCGCGCGGCCAGGTCCGAGACCGGCTTCATCACCTTCGATGCCGACCACCAGCCCAGCACCAGCGACAGCAGGCTGAACACCAGCACCGACAGCACCAGCGCGCGGTTGAGCTGCTGCCCACCGCGCACGCTGTCGGTCATGTCGTAGGCCAGGAACGCCCAGGCGTCGGGCGTCTTGCGCACGGCCAGCTTGTAGGAATAGCGCTGGCCACGCTCGTCCACGCCGCCCATGTTGTACAGGCCATCCTTGAACTCATACCAGTCCGGCTCTTCCTCGCGCAGCGCATCAAACTTGTCAGGCTTGATCAGGCGCGCACGCATCTGCTGCACGGGCAGGTCGGGGTTGCGATCCGGGCTCTCGTAGAACCGCCGCACATACTCGTTGATGTTGCGGTTCATCACGTCTTCCACCAGCTGGTTTTCCACGCGCATGCGGGCCCAGTTGGTGGCGAACGCGAACAGTGTCGTCAGGCAGAAGCCCAACAACACGAAGGAGACGATGATGCGGCTGCGCAGGCGCCGCCGATACGGCGAACGCCGACGCTCCCCCTTGGTTGCCACGGAATCAGGCTTCCGGGGTGGCGATGCGGTATCCAATGCCATGGCGGGTCTGGATCAGCGGCACTTCAAACGGCTTGTCGACCACAGCGCGCAGGCCGTGGATGTGGACGCGCAGCGAATCCGAATCCGGCAGCTCCTCGCCCCAGACGCGGGTTTCCAGCTCCTGGCGGGTCACCACGGCCGGAGCGGCCTCCATCAGGGCCTGCAGGATCTTCAGTGCGGTCGGGTTGAGCTGCAGCAGCTTGCCCTGGCGGCGCACTTCCAGCGTGTCCAGGTTGTATTCCAGATCGCCGGTTTCCAGCACGCGGGTCTGCACGCCCTTGCCGCGGCGCGACAGTGCGTTCAAGCGCACTTCCACTTCCTGCAGCGCGAACGGCTTGATCAGGTAGTCATCGGCGCCGGAATCGAAACCGGCCAGCTTGTTGTCCAGCGAGTCGCGGGCAGTCAGCATCAGCACCGGGGTCTGCTTGCGCGCTTCGTTGCGCAGCTTGCGGCACACTTCGATGCCGTCCATGCCCGGCAGGTTCAGGTCCAGCACGATGGCGTCGAACTCGTGGACCACGGCCAGGTGCAGGCCGGTCACGCCGTCGGCGGCGAAGTCCACGGT
Organism: Stenotrophomonas sp. 85239_Sma; assembly: GCF_056481725.1. Classification (NCBI taxonomy): domain Bacteria; kingdom Pseudomonadati; phylum Pseudomonadota; class Gammaproteobacteria; order Lysobacterales; family Lysobacteraceae; genus Stenotrophomonas; species Stenotrophomonas sp. 85239_Sma. The sequence goes on from NZ_CM151163.1 coordinate 3,630,843, forward strand.
GTGGCCACGATCCTCAAGGTAGTCGCCAAGGTTGGCGGCGATGTCGCTGTTGTCTTCGATTACGAGAATGCGCACTGGGACCTCTGGTTCTTGAAGGGTCGTCGGGGGGCCAGGCCCACCCGCTCAGGATGGCCCTGCGCGGGTGGACGCGACGTCTACCCGCTGAACGATACAGGTTCCATTCTTAACATTTCGTACCGAAGGGGCGACACCGGCAAAAGCCCCGGGGCGAGCGGTCAGCGGCTGATGCGCTGCTGGTCGGTCAGCGCCCGGCGGCTGTCTTCCTGGGCCTTGCGACGCTGGGCCACGGTCAGGCAGACGCTGGTCGGCATGTTGCTGCCGGTAAGGCGCTCGCGGCGGCAGATCATGCGGCTGTCGGCCTGGGCGCGGGTCATGATGGTGTTGACGATCTCCTGCTCGTTGAACAGGTCGTTGCGCTCCTGCGGCGCCAGCTCATCCACCTTCTCGCGGCCATTCATCTTGATCCGGATCCGGTTCAGTGCCTGCTGCACGCGGCTCTTGTCCTCCAGCCCGATCTCGCTGTAGTCCTCACTGCCCATGGCCGTTTCAACGCGGCGGATCTGTTCGGATACCGGGGTGAAGGAATCCATCTGCACGGTGTCCTTCTGTGCCCTGGCCTGCACGGTGGCAACCAGGCCCAGCGACAGCATCAGGGCGAGCGTAGTCTTGCGGTACATGACGAGCTCCATGTTCGTCCATGAATAGGGTCTCGACTTTACGGTTCCGCCGATGCGTCCACAAGGGACGCACGGCAGGGTGACCGATGGCGGCGTGCGATCGGCCCGCCAGCAATCAGGGCTTGTAGTTGTTGAAGCGCTGGTTGTCGTTGAGCGCCTTGCGGCTGTCTTCCTGCGCCTTGCGGCGCTGGGCCACGGTCATGCAGACGCTCTGCGGCATGTTGCTGCCGGTGGTGCGTTCGCGGCGGCAGACCATGCGGCTGTCGGCGTGGGCGCGGGTCATGATCGTGTTGATCACTTCCTGGTCGTTGAAGATCTCGGTGCGGTCCTGCGGACTGACCTGCTCCACGCGTTCGTGGTCGCCCATCTTGATCTTGATGCGGCCCAGCGCCTGCTGCACGCGGCTCTTGTCTTCCAGCCCGATCTCGCTGTAGTCCTCGGTGTTGATCGCCGCTTCGACGTTGCGGATCTGTTCGGCCACCGGGGCGTTGGCGTCGAACTTCACCTGCCCTTTCTCGGGCTTGGCGTGGGCAGTGGTGGCCAGGGCCAGGCCCAGCATCAGGGCGACGGGGGTCATGCGCTGCATCGTTACCTCCAGGTTCTTCCATGAGTGGAACATTGACCCTGCGGTGCCACCGCCATGCCACCAGTGCACGTTCGGTGGGCCGGAGGGCGGTGCGGTCAACGCCCGGCGGGCGGTGGGCTGAGCGTGTTGTAGCTGCGCTGGTCGTTGATCAGCGCCTTGCCTTTCTCTTCGATCCGGCGCCGTTCGGCCACGGTCAGGCAGCGGCTCTTGGGCATGTTGCTGCCGGTGGTGCGTTCGTACCTGCAGATCTGGCGGCTGTCTTCATGGCCACGCGCCAGCAGGGTGTTGATGCGTTCCTGCTCGTTGAAGACCTCGGCCTGCAGCTGCGGCGGCAGCTCCTGCACGCTCTGGCGCTCGCCCATGTACTGGCGGATACGCGACAGCGACTGCTGTACCTGGCCGCGATCCTCGGCAGACAGTTCGGCATAGTCGGGGGCGGCCAGGGCGATCTCCACCTGGCGCATCTGCTCGGCGACCGCCCCCTGCCGGTCCATCTGTACAGCGACCTTCTCCGGCTTGGCGGCAACAGCGCCAGACAGGCCCAGCAGCAACGCGATCGTCATGATGCGGTACATCGCCAACCTCCCGATCCATCCCGGAACGAAGGGCCAACTCTACGACCGTCACGCGGCGTCCACAAGAGACCTTGGGCACAGGGCCGACAGGCATAAAAAAGGCCCAGACGGTGCACCCGCCTGGGCCTGAAGTCGTATCCCGATACCGATCCTGCTGAGAGGCAGAGCTGCGGTTCGCTGAAGCCTACGCCGGAGCCGATTAAAGCCTCGTTAAAGCGCCGGATCATTTGGCCATGAGAATCGCAACCACCTGAATAATCAGGGCTTTTTGATCTTTTCCACGTGCTCGATGATGCGTGTGGCCACGTCGACCCCGCAGGCCGCTTCGATGCCTTCCAGCCCGGGCGTGGAGTTGACCTCCAGCACCAGCGGGCCGCGCGCGGAGCGGATCAGGTCCACGCCGCATACCGACAGGCCCAGCGCCCTGGCCGAGCGCACCGCCACCTGCTGCTCCGCGCGGCTGGCCTTGGCCGCCACGGCGGTGCCGCCGGCGTGCAGGTTGGAGCGGAAGTCGCCCTCCGGTGCCTGCCGCTGCATCGACGCCACCACCTGGTCGCCCACCACGAAGCAGCGCAGGTCCGCGCCCTTGGCCTCGCCGATGAATTCCTGCATCAGGAAGTTGGCGTACAGGCCGCGCAGCGCTTCGACGATGCCGCGCGAGGCACTGGCCTTTTCGGTCAGGATCACGCCGCGCCCCTGGGTGCCTTCGTTGAGCTTCACCACATGCGGCGGCGGGCCGAGCATGGACAGCAGATCGACGGTGTCGTCGGGGTTGTCGCCAAACACGGTGACCGGCATGTCGATGCCCTTGGCCGCCAGCAGCTGGTGCGCGCGCAGCTTGTCGCGCGAACGCAGGATGGCATCGGACGGATTGGGCGTGCGCGCCCCCATCAGCTCGAACTGGCGCAGCACCGCGGTGCCGTAGCGGGTGATCGAGGCACCGATGCGCGGAATGACCATGTCCACGCCGGTCATTGGCCGGCCCTTGTAGTGCATGGAAAAGCCATCGGCGGCGATGCGCATGTAGCAGCGCAACGGGTCGAGGATGCGCACGGTATGGCCGCGCGCGCGCGCCGCCTCGACCAGCCGACGGGTGGAATACAGAGAGCTGTTGCGGGACAGGATGGCGAGCTTCATCGCGGTGGGATCGGTCGGCAGGCGCGCAGCATAGCGCGGGCGTGTGGCGGGTGGATGATGCCCTGCCGGCAGGCGCATCTGCGTGCCTGCCGGGGCTGTGCGAAGATGCCTGTCGCCGGCTGCAGGACAGGACACGGCCGGCTTACACAACCCAAGGAGAACCACAGATGCGAATGGGAATTCCGCTGTTGTTGCTGTTTGGCCTGGTGGGAAGCGCCGCTGGAGTGCAGGCCGCGCCGACCCACGCAGTCTCCCGGCTCTACTTCGATGCCAACAACACCCTGATCGGCCAGGGCTTGCGCTATTGCACGGGCAAGACCCAGCACCAGGGCATTGCCTCACACGCCAATACCCGCTGGATCGATGTGTCCTACGCCTGCCAGGGCGACTCGACCGACGTCTCCTACGGCAGCTGGGTGCCTGCGCAGCTGCGGCAGGACTTCTGCACGCTGTATGACGCCTGCACGTCACTGATGCCGTGGCCGGAACCCGGCCTGCCCGGCACGCTCGGCAACGGCTTCTACTCGGACTGACGGCCGGTAACCGCTGCGCCATCTCCGGCGATGGCAGCGCCATCGCCGGGGACTCCACCCGCTACGCCCCGGAGACTTCATGCCACTGACGATCCTTCCGCGCTTCTCCGAAGTGGATGTGCTCGGTCACGTCACCAACACCGCCCTGCCCGTCTGGTTCGAGGAAGGCCGCCAGGAGATCTTCCGGCATTTCAGCCGCGAGGCCAGCATGCGCGACCTGACACTGATCCTGCGCCGCTACGAGATCGACTTCCTGCAGCAGATACAACCGGGACACGAAGTGCGCATCGAGACCCGCATCGAGAACATCGGCCGCTCCTCGCTGTCGATCGTGCAGCAGGCGTTCCAGTTCGAGGCCCTGGTGGCCAGCGGGCGCTGCGTGATGGTGCATTTCGACTATACAACCAACGCCTCGTGCGCCATTGATGCGGAGCAGCGCCGGGCGTTGTCAGGGCTGTTTACCGAGGAGTATGCGCAGCGGGTGCAGGCGGCAGGCGCATGAGCCGTGCGGAAATCCGGTCATCCGCACTCAGTACTGCCCGCAGCGCATTTCCTCAGCGCTTCCAGCGCTTCCAGCGCTTTCCCGGCATGCATCCCGGTATGCAACGTGACCGTCATGATGCCTTCCACTTGCACGTCTCCGGCGGTGGGAGGGCCATCGCCGGTGACATCCTCGTGACTCATCCAGGGGACACGTGCCGCTGATCCGCGCGGGGAAGGCGCAGCGAGAAGCAGCCATCGCGGACACGCACGGCCAGTGCGGTTTCCCGCCATTCCACAGGCAGCGCCAATGCCGTGTGGGGCGTGGGGATGCGTGTGATCGCCTCGAACGTCCAGTGTTCCTCATAGGCTTCGCAGCGAAGCGTTCCGTCATCGCCGACCTCGACCACATCGATCCAGGCCCCACTCCGGGCCTTGCCGCTGCCGCCCATCGCACGGCGGCCAATGGCCTGCCAATGCCCTTGCCAGTGGACGAGCCATACGCCCTCGATGGGACGCAGATCCCCATCAAGCACGCTGCCCGCGACTACCACGCATCGTCCGGACGGGCTGGCGATGACCGTCTGCAGATCACACGCGTGACGGTCACTGGGCTCGCCATCAAGACAGAGGGCGTACGGACAGATGCGTGTAAAGAGGGTCGGATGCGCGGTCAGGCGCAGGTCGTCGGGAAGCAGCGGGATGGCCTGCAGCACCCGGGCATCAGGCAGGACATGCCGCAATACCTGCGGCAACCCGGCGGCCAGCGCCGGATGCTGCTGTTCCAGCCATAGACCCCGGCAGGGGCGCAGCGTGGTTGCTCGGCCGGGAAGATCCCGCAACCACATCGCGGCTTCTGCATCCCCGCCAAGCTGCCGGCGCTCGTGCAGTTCCTGCCAGAACAAACTGGGAACAATCGCCTGCAGGTGCATCACCCTCTTGTCCGCTTCGTCGTAGACGATCACCGCTTCGCTGCGATCACTGTAGCCACTGGCCACACGCAGCGCGCTGCCCGCCAGCGCCTGCCACTCGCCGCTGGCATCGTGGCTGCCTGCGGTGGATACACCCTCGACAATGGCGCCATCGCGCAGCATCACGGTGCCGTAGGCAGGCCCGCCCATGCCCAGCTCGCCCCAATCCAGCAGGACATCATGCGTGGGCGGCCGGGTGGCGAAGGGCAGCTTCGCCCGTGAGCGCAGCAGTGCGCCACCTACGGCGTCGCCAACCAGATCCAAGCGCTGCAGCACGCCGCCCAGGGCAAAGCATGCGGCCAGGCCAACGACCACGCCCCAAGGCGACCACCACGCCACGCAGATGGCGACCCATATCAGGAATGGCAGCCACTGGGTGAAACGGCGGAGGGCGATTCGATCAACGGTCATGCGGGTTTGGTGGCGGCGACTGCGCACCATTCAAACCTTCAACGCTGTGCCAGGCAATGGGGTTCGAACCGGCAATGCCGCTAGACTCTCCCTGATGATGGAATCGATGACTGCCGTGAAGCGCCGGAATCGGCTGCAGGAAATCTTGCCGCGATGGAGAGCACTGGCCAAGGCCCCGGGCCTACCGCGTCGCACGCTTCGCCTGCCTGATTGGCAGGCGGACTGGAACGCAGGCATGGCCTTGCTTGCACGCCATGCGCGCAATGGCGGTGAATCTGCGGAGGAACCGCTGCACGGACATGCGGCCCTGGAGCATGCCTACGATTGGGAGACGGCCGCACAGACCGGCAGCAACCTGCTGCTGAAAGGCATCGACCGGGGCTTCGCCCCCGCGGCGTTGCAGCAGATGCATGCCGACGTAGCAGATCTCTGGCTCGAGCACGCGCGTTTGCTGGCCGTTGCCCGGGACAGCCTGCAACAGCAAGGCCACGACATCGCGCTGGCTGCGCCGTTGCAATCGCGTACAACGCAGCACTATGAATACGCGCTGCAACTGCTGTCACTGGGCGTGCTGCTGGATGCGCAGGAGCGCCTGCCGGCGCTGGTGGAGAAGGTGCTCTGCTTCGACACCGACCGCGTGCTGGACTACCTCACCGCGCCGGCGCTGGGCCTGGTGGAAGCCAGTGATGAGGTCTTTCATCCGCGACCGTTCGCCGAGCTGTTCGCGCCGCTGCGCGACGATGAAGCGTTCGACCCTTCGCTGCTGGCCGGCTACCTGCAGGTGCAGTACCGCGACTTCTTCCTGCTGGCGCCAAAGGCCCAGAAGCGGACCCGACGCCTGACCGGACCGAATGCATGGGGATACTGGGCGCTTGAGGTAGCAGCGCTGGTGGTGCTGTATGGCGGTGACGACGCCACACTGCGCACCTGCCCACACTACCCTTCCGACCTGGTGGACTTCGCCCGGCGCTGAGTCACGCACCCGGCAGGCCGGAAACATCGCCGAATCGATTCTCTTCCTCGTTGCCCGGCAGGAGCATGAGAGGGAACAGGACGAATACACCCAGCGGGATGAAGGCGATCACGACGTACCAGCCAGACTCGTCGATGTCGTGCAGTCGTCGAACGGCCAGGGCCAGCATCGGCGGAAGAAGGACGACGACCGCGCAAACCGTCATCACGCTTCCCAGCGTCCGGAACGGCCCGAAGGCCTCCCAATCGAGCAGCACGGTGCCTGTCAGCCAGTATCCCCCGTCCATCAAGGTGTAGCCCACTGCCACCGCAAGCGCAGCAAACAGAGAGTACGACCAGAACTCCTTCCGGTTGGATCGCCCTGAAAAATCAAAGCAACGCCTGATGGGCACGAGTGCGGCGATCATTCACGCTCCGGGCAGCGGACGAGGGGAGGCTATGGTTAACGATCTTTTAGCATCCCCGAACCCAGCACGAACTGAACCCTGCGGCCCGACGGCGTGGCAGACAGCGGAGGTTGCAAGAGCCCGCGTCGACGATTCAAATGCGATTGCAATGCGCCTTGTAAACAAGTCACTCGGGCTGTGGTTCGGAGAAGCCACAGTCCAACGCATTGAAGAGAGAAATCAGGGCGCTGTCGCCACACGCTGGACTTCGGCGTGGTTCCATGAGTGCGCCGCGTCTGTTTGGGGGTGGATACCCTGCAGACATGGAGCGGGCGATGGGAATCGAACCCACGTCAGTAGCTTGGGAAGCTACAGCTCTACCATTGAGCTACGCCCGCATTACAGGTGAAAGTCTATGCGGAGCGGCCGGTGTTGCGCAATGGTGGCCATCGCATCCGCGAGGGGTCAGAGCCCTTTCCTTGCGGAAAGGGATCCGACCCCGGCGGTTGCCGCTTAGAACGTGCCGCTGAAGTTGGCGAACAGGGTGGCGTCCTGCGCGCGCTTCTGGCCGGTCGAAGCGCTCAGGCCGAAGTTGCTCTGCAGCCCGAACAGTTCGGTACGCGCACCCAGCACGACGGTGGCGTAGTTCTTGTCGAAGTTCAGGCCCGGCACGCGGTAGTTGCCCAGTTCCGGCAGGGTCTGCAGCCAGGCGCTGGCCTGCTTGGTGTCCTCGAACTCGTGATCGTAGGTCACCTGCGCGTACGGCTTGACGGTGCCGCCATCGAAGCGGGCCTGCCAGCCGATGCGGCCGACGGTCGAATCGACGTTCTGGCGGTCGTAGCCCAGTGCGGTGGCCAGGGTGCCGGCCGCGGCGCTTTCGGTGTAGCCGTCGATCTTCACCTTCTGCCAGATCACCGAGGCGATCGGGCCGTGGCGGAAGCCGCCTTCGGTGCCGAACTCGTAACCGGCGTTCAGGGCGGCGGTCAGGTTGCTGCCGTCCGGCGAACCGCCGTGCTCGCGGGTGGCCGGGCCCAGCTGGACCTTGCGGTTCACGTCATAGGAGAGCCAGGTGTAGCTGACCTGGCCGTTCACCCAGATGCGGTCGCCATACCAGCCGGCGAACAGACCGGCGGTGGTGTCCTTCTGGGTGAAGTCGCCACGGCTGTTGCCGAAGTCGGCATTGAGGCGGCCGAAGCCGGCGAACCCGCCGAACACCATGCCGTCGCGCGCCCAGTCGATGCCGAACAGGCCGGCCGGGGCCAGGCCGTCGTACAGATCGGCGTGGTCGTAGCGCTGCAGGTCACCCCGCACGCCCCCCCACCAGGACAGGCCGTCAGCCGGGCGACCGCCCAGGTGCATGCTGACCTGGTCGGCACGCGAGCGGCCGATGGTCTGTGCCGAGTGGCTCAGCACCTGCTGCAGGCGCGGGCCTTCCAGCACCGAGATGGCGTACTGGCCCAGCAGCTGATGGCCGGCGGTGGTCGGATGCACGCCATCGGCGAACAGGTAGGTGTTGGCCGCATCGGGGCTGACGTAGCTGGTCGGGTTGCAGCCGATGATGCTCTGCGTCGAATTGGCCGGGTCAATCTTGCAGGCGGTGCCGGTGACGTTGGTAAAGCCGTACATGGCCGGATTGGCAGTCACCTCGCGCAGGATGCTGAAGGTGTCGAGCGGAATGAACTCGATGCCCGCCTGCTTCAGGCCACCGTACAGGGCCTTGTTGTAACCGGCCGAAAGTGCGGTGGCGGCGGCGGCGTTGGGGCCACGGAACTGCGGAGTGATGCCCACGTCCGGCAGATTGGGCACCAGCACGTACTGGGCACCGGCCTGCTTCAACGCGCCCACCAGCGCGATCTGGTCGGTGACCGCGGCGCCGATGATGCCCTGCACCTGGGCCTGCGATGCACCGCCGGCCGCTGCGCGCGTGGCCGCGAACAGATCATTGGCACCGCCCCAGACGGTGTACAGGGCATTGGCGTCAGCCTTGCCACCATTTGCGGCAAGGTAACGGGTGGCCTGCGACTTCAGCGACGGAATGGCTCCGAGGCCACCCGCTTCGTCGGCCGATACACGGGCGCCGCCGACGGCGTAGTTGTCACCGTTCTGGCCATTGCCGTTGGGCGTGCCGTTGACGCCGTAGTAGTTGGCCACCTGCTGCGACCACACCCAGCCCGGGTTGGTGGTGAACTGGCCGGTGACCGGCTGCACGCCCGGATCAAGCAGTGGGCGGAAATAGCCGGCATCGGTCAGGCTGTCGCCGAAGAACACGGCCCTGGAATACGGGGATTCGCCTGCCATGGCCGGAAGCGCGGCCAGCGCGATCGCGGCCGCCATCAGGGTGCGGATCGGGCGTTTGCTGAGCAGCATGTAAGAAACTCCTGTGGGGAAATCGTTGAGGACCCGGCGGACGTACGCCGGCGCACGGTGAATGGTTTCACTGCGCCGCATTTTGCTCACGCTGCGCCGCCGCATGGATTGTCGCCCGACCACGTGAAAACACGCTGTGCCAGAGCTGGCGTCCGGTTCAAATTGCAAACGTTCCGATCCCGGCGGGCTATCAGCGACAATGCACGGATGAACATCCAGCTCAATGGCGAATCCCGCACCCTGCCCGCTTCGGCGACCCTCCATGACCTGCTGCTGGCCGAGCAGCTGCTGCAGCGCCGGGTGGCGGTGGAGGTCAACGGCGAGATCGTCAGCCGCAGCCGCCATGGCGAGCACGTCCTGGCCGAAGGCGACGTGGTGGAGATCGTGCACGCGCTGGGCGGGGGTTGAGGCCTGCACGGGTGTTCAGGGGTCAGACCCCTTTGCCGGTGGCAAAGGGATCTGACCCCACACTCGACCCCGCCCTCTACGTGACCCCATCTTCAGGCGGATAAGCGATAATCGCGCCATGAACGTTCATGTCTCCCCCGATTCGCTGGTGATCGCCGGCAAGACCTATGGCTCGCGGCTGCTGACCGGCACCGGCAAGTTCAAGGACCTGGAAGAAACCCGCCTGGCCACCGAGGCCGCTGGCGCCCAGATCGTCACCGTGGCCATCCGCCGCACCAACATCGGGCAGAACCCGGGCGAGCCGAACCTGCTGGACGTGCTGCCGCCGGAGCGCTTCACCATCCTGCCCAACACCGCCGGCTGCTACACCGCCGAGGACGCGGTGCGCACCTGCCGCCTGGCCCGTGAGCTGCTGGACGGCCACAACCTGACGAAGCTGGAAGTGCTGGGCGACCAGAAGACCCTGTACCCGGACGTGATGCAGACCCTCAAGGCGGCCGAGCAGCTGGTCAAGGATGGCTTCGAGGTGATGGTCTACACCTCCGACGACCCGATCCTGGCCAAGCGCCTGGAAGAGATCGGCTGCGCTGCGGTGATGCCGCTGGCCGCGCCGATCGGCTCGGGCCTGGGCATCCAGAACAAGTACAACCTGCTGCAGATCATCGAAGACGCCAAGGTGCCGATCATCGTCGACGCTGGCGTGGGCACCGCGTCGGACGCGGCGATCGCGATGGAGCTGGGCTGCGACGGCGTGTTGATGAACACCGCCATCGCCGGTGCCCGCAGCCCGGTGCTGATGGCCAGCGCGATGCGCAAGGCGGTCGAGGCCGGCCGCGAGGCCTTCCTGGCCGGTCGCATCCCCCGCAAGCGCTACGCCAGCGCCTCCTCCCCGGTGGATGGGCTGATCGGCTGATGACCAATCCTTTCGACAGCGCCGGTTCCAAGGCCCCGCCCAAGCCCTTCACCGTGAGCGAGGGCCGCCGCGAGGTGCGCAGCTTCGTGTTGCGCCAGGGCCGTTTCACCCCTGCCCAGCAGCGCGCGTTCGACGAACGCTGGCCACGCTTCGGCATCGACTACAACGGCCAGCCGCGTGACCTGGACGCCACCTTCGGCCGCCCCGCGCACAAAGTCCTGGAGATCGGCTTCGGCAACGGTGCCGCGCTGCGCTTCGCCGCCCAGCACGACCCATCGCGCGACTACATCGGCATCGAGGTGCATGCGCCCGGCGTGGGCCGGCTGCTGAACGCACTGGCCGACGACAACGCCGACCACGTGCGCCTGTACCACCACGATGCGGTGGAAGTGCTGCAGAACGAGATCGCCGATGGCGCGCTGGATGAAGTGCGCATCTACTTCCCGGACCCGTGGCACAAGAAGCGCCACAACAAGCGCCGCCTGCTGCAGCCGGCATTCGCCGAACTGCTGGTGCGCAAGCTGCGCCCGGGTGGCCGCCTGCACTGCGCGACCGACTGGGAAGACTACGCCGAGCAGATGTGGGACGTGCTCGATGCCACCGCCGGCCTGGTCAACCGCGCCGGCCCGCGTGGCAGCGTGCCGCGCCCGGACTGGCGCCCGCAGACCCACTTCGAGACCCGCGGCCAGAAGCTCGGCCATGGTGTCTGGGACCTGCTGTACGACCGCACCTGACGATCGCCTGAGGACACCGCGCCCCACATGGATACCGCGCTGACGCTGACCAACGACATGAAGCTCGTGCTCGGGCTGGTCGGCTTCACGATGGCGATGTTCCTGTTCGAGCGCATCCGCGCCGACGTGGTCGCGCTGGTGGTGCTGGTGGTGCTCGGTGTCACCGGCCTGATCGCGCCGGAGGAAATCTTCGGCGGTTTCTCCGGTAACGCGGTGATGAGCATCATCGCCACCACCATCCTCGGTGCGGGCCTGGACCGCACCGGGGCGCTGAACCGGCTGGCCGCCTGGCTGCTGCGGCGCGGACACGGCATCGAGCAGCGGCTATTGATGATGACCACGGCCATCGCCGGCCTGAATTCGTCCTTCATGCAGAACCCCTCGGTGATGGCGTTGTACCTGCCGGTCGCCTCGCGACTGGCAGCGCGCACCGGGCTGACCCTGCAGCGGCTGCTGCTGCCGATCTCGGCGGCGATCGTGATGGGCGGCGCGCTGACCATGGTCGGCAATTCGCCGCTGATCCTGCTGAACGATCTGCTGGCCTCGGCCAACAACAACCTGCCCTCGGGCCTGGCCACCATCGAGCCGCTGCGCATGTTCGCGCCGCTGCCGATCGGTGTGGCACTGCTGGTCGCCTCGCTGCTGTACTTCCGCTACTACGGCGACCGCAAGCTGATCGAGGAAGAGAACCTGGTCAACGACGGGGTCACCCCGGCGCGCACCGAGAGCTACTTTGCCAAGACCTATGGCATCGAAGGTGATGTGTTCGAGCTGGTGGTCAGCGCTGAAAGCCCGCTGGTCGGCATGACCCTGGGAGAGGCCGAGAACCTGCACGATGCGCCGCTGCTGCTTGCCCTGAAAACCGGCAACGACACCCGCCTGGCGCCGCCGGCGGAGATGCGCATCTGGGTCGGCAGCGTGCTCGGCGCGATGGGCCCTCGCCAACAGATCAGCGATTTCGCGCAGAACCAGTTCCTGCGCATGTCTTCGCGCCTGAAGCACCTGGGCGACCTGTTCAATCCCAGCCGCGCCGGTATTTCCGAAGCGGTGGTGCCACCGACTTCGAATGTGATCGGCAAGAGCGCGGCCGACCTGCGCCTGCGCAAGGAGCGCGGCATCAGCCTGCTGGCGATCAACCGCGACAAGCAGGTGATTCGCGAGGACGTGCGCGACGTGCAGCTGCGCGCCGGCGACATGCTGGTGTTCCACAGCATCTGGACCGACCTGGCGCAGGCCGCCCGCAGCCGCGACTTCGTGGTGGTGACCGACTACCCGACCGGCGAGCAGCGCCCGCACAAGTTCAAGATCGCGATGGCGATCTTCGCGTTGACCATCCTGATCGCCCTGACCAGCAAGCTGCCGGTGGCGCTGACCCTGATGACCGGCGTGGCCGGCATGCTGCTGACCGGCGTGCTGCGCATGGACGAGGCCTATGCTTCGATCAACTGGAAGACGGTGTTCATGATGGCCGGGCTGATTCCGCTCGGCTGGGCGATGGACTCCAGTGGCGCGGCGGCGTGGGTGGCCGGCCACACCATCGACAAGCTGCCCACCGGCATTCCGGTGTGGGTGCTGGAAGTGGCGCTGGCACTGCTGACCACGGCGTTCTCGCTGGTGATCAGCCATGTGGGCGCGACCATCGTGATGGTGCCGATCGCGGTGAACCTGGCGTTGGCGGCGGGTGGCAACCCGACCGCGTTCGCGCTGATCGTGGCGCTGTCGGCATCCAACAACCTGATGACAGCCTCCAACCCGGTGATCTCGATGATCACCGGCCCGGCCAACTACACCCCACGTGAGATGTGGCGGGTCGGCGGACCGTTGTCGCTGATCTACACCTGCGTGGTGGTGTTGATGATCAACCTGATGTTCTGAGGGTTGGGGTTTGTTGGCAGGGCTGCGCCCTGCACCTGCAGAACGTCAACGTCAAAAGCTGTTTTCCTGGGGGATGGCGGGGCGGGTCCGGTTGCGGGGGACGCCGTAAACCCATCCATGGGGGCTTGGTCGCGGCATCCATGCCGCTCACACCCCCGCAACCGGACCCACCCCGCCTTCGACAATTTCCGTCGATCTGTCGGTGGATGAATCTCTGGATACCCATTGATGTGGATACCCATTGATGTGGATACCTATTGATCCTGTGGGTGCGAACCTTGGTTCGCACGCCGGTTGCCTCAAGCCAGGTAGACCTGCCCGTCGCGCACGTCCACCGGCACCGCACGCAGGCGGTCGCCCTTGCACGGGCCGGCGATGCAGTCGCCGCTGTCCAGCGCGAACGAGGCGCCATGCGCCGCGCACACCAGGTGGCCCTCACGGCTTTTCAGGAACTGGCCTGGCGCCCAGTCCAGGCGGCGGCCGGCGTGCGGGCAGATGTTCAGGAACGCGCGCACCTGCGCACCGTCGCGGTACAGCACCAGCGATTCGGCATCGCCATCGACCACCGCTTCGACCTCGGCAAACGCGCCATCGGCAATGGCATCAAGGGCGATCAGGGCAGCAGCGGCAGTCATGGCGAAGGCTCGGACACTAAAACCCGCATTGTCGCACGCCCACTCAGGTGACTGGCTGCGACATGAACACAAGTCATTGATCCGTAATAAGCACAGGCTATATTTAACGAGTTTTTCACTCAATGACAGTGGCGCGTCCCGATACTCTGGTTTCGCTGATCCCAGCCTATCGAGCCGCCATGTTCAATCGTGCATCCGCCGTCAACCAGTTCCGCACTTTGTTCGCGCCGCGCAAGCCGCGCCACCCGCTGGTGCGCGTAGCCGTAGGCCTGCTCGGCCTGGCGATCCTGGCCGCGATGGTGTTCATCGGTGTGTTCGTCGGTGCGGCAATGATCATGGTCGGCCTGGCGTGGAAGCTGCTGGCCTCGCGCAAGCCGGGCGTCGCCCGTCCGGTCGACCCGACCGTGGTCGAAGGCGAGTACCGCGTGGTGCGCAAGCCGGTGTTGCCGGCCTCGCGCTGATCCAGGTCTTCCGCGCCCGCTGACGGCGGGCGTCTTGCGTTCTAGACTGCGGGCACGCCCTTCCTGGATGCCCGCATGTCCGATGTCTCCGATGTGATCCCTGCCGTAGCCCTGCCGCGTGTGCCGGTAGCCGGTGGCGGCAGTTTCCCCGTGCACCGCATCTACTGCGTCGGCCGCAACTTCGCCGACCACGCCCGCGAGATGGGCGCGGCGGTGCCGGCGGCCGATGACCGTGGCCGCCCGATGTTCTTCAGCAAGCCGGCCGATGCGATCGTGGTCGGCCACGACGATGCCATCCCCTATCCGCCGGCGACTGCCAACCTGCACCACGAAGTGGAGCTGGTGGTGGCGATCGGCCGCGATGCGCCCGCCGGCGAGCTAGCCGTGGCCGACGCCGATGCGCTGGTCTATGGCTACGCCGTCGGCCTGGACCTGACCCGCCGCGACCTGCAGGCCGCGGCCAAGGACAAGGGCCACCCGTGGGATGCGGCCAAGGGCTTCGATGCCTCCGCGCCGATCAGCGAAATCGTCCACGCCGAGGAAGTCGGCGACCTGGCCGCGCTGAACCTGTCGCTGGAGGTCAACGGCGAGGTGCGCCAGCAGGCGCTGCTCGACCAGATGATCTGGAACGTGCCGGAGATCCTGCATGAGCTGTCCAAGCTGTGGCAGCTGCGTGCCGGCGACCTGGTGTTCATGGGCACCCCGTCCGGGGTGGCTGCACTGAAGCCCGGCGACCGCTTCAGCGCCCGCCTGGAAAACGTGGCCGAGCGCCACGGCGTGATCGCCGGCTGACATCACCTGCGTTACCCTGCGCGCTGTCCACTTTCCCCACCGGAGAAAAACAACAATGGGAATGCTCACCGAGTTCAAGGAATTCGCGATGCGCGGCAACGTCATCGACCTCGCCGTCGGCGTGGTGATCGGCGCGGCCTTCGGCAAGATCGTGACCGCGCTGGTCGAGAAGATCATCATGCCGCCGCTGGGCCTGCTGATCGGCAAAGTGGACTTCTCGCAGCTGGCGTGGACGTTGTCACCGGCCAGCATCGGTGCCGACGGCAAGGAGATCCCGGCCGTGGTGATCGGCTACGGTGACTTCATCAATACACTGATCCAGTTCGTGATCGTGGCCTTCGCCATCTTCCTGGTCATCAAGGTGATCAACCGCCTGTCGCGCAAGAAGGAAGCCGCGCCGGCGGCACCGGCCGAGGAAGTGGTGCTGCTGCGTGAGATCCGCGACAGCCTGAAGAAATAAGGCGGTAGCGCCGGGCCATGCCCGGCGGGACGCCATCTTGCCGCTGCGCTCGCCGGGCATGGCCCGGCGCTACCGCAGAAGCATGTGAAAGAAAGCCCCGCCCCGGCGGGGCTTTCGCTTTGCTGGACATGGCGGAAAACAGCGTTCGCGCCAGCCATGACCTCCCGCCCATGCGCCGGGCTGAACGACTGTTAAGCTCCAAGGCTTAGGTCCCTTCCGGAGTTGTCCATGCGTCGCCGCCTCCTTGCCATCGCATCCTCCCTCGCCCTGCTGGCCGGCCCGGCCTTCGCAGCGCCGCACACCACCACCCTGCCCCCCGCCTCGCTGGCCACCGCCGCCCAGCTGCGCGACCAGGCGCTGGCCGACGACACTGGCTGGAAGGTGGTCGAATCGCTCACCACCGAGATCGGCCCGCGCATCGCCGGCAGCGAGGCGGACGCCCGTGCGGTGGCCTGGGCCGAGGCCAAGTTCAAGGCACTCGGCTTCGACAAGGTGTGGAAGGAGCCGGTGACCTTCCCGAAGTGGGAGCGTCGCAGCGAACATGCCGCAGTAACCGGCAAGAACCCGCAGCCGCTGCAGATCACGGCACTGGGCGGCAGCCCGGGCGGTACGGTGGAAGCGGAAGTGGTGCGCTTCGCCGACCTGGCCGCATTGCAGGCCGCACCGGCCGGTTCGCTGAAGGGCAAGATCGCCTTCGTCGATTACCAGATGCTGCCCTTCCGCGATGGCCGCGATTACGGCCGCGGCGGTGCGATCCGCAGCAAGGGCCCGTCCGAAGCGATCCGCAAGGGCGCGGTCGGTTTCCTGATGCGCTCGGCAGGTACCGACTCGCACCGCGTGCCGCACACCGGCATCACCCGGTTTGACGATGGCCTGACGCCGGTGCCGTCGGCGGCGCTGTCGGTGCCCGATGCCGACCAGCTGGCCCGCCTGCTGGCGCGTGGCAGCACCACGGTGAAGGTGGCGCTCGATTGCGGCTGGGACGGCACCGCCACCTCTTACAACGTGATCGGCGAGATCACCGGCCGCAGCCTGCCGAAGGAAGTGGTGGTGATCGGTGGTCACCTGGATTCGTGGGACCTGGGCACCGGCGCGGTGGATGACGGCGCGGGCGTGGGCATCACCATGGCCGCCGGCCACCTGATCGGCCAGCTGAAGCAGGCGCCGAAGCGCACCATCCGCGTGATCGCCTTCGCCAACGAGGAACAGGGCCTGTACGGCGGCAAGGCGTATGCCGAGGCGCATGCCAAGGACGTGGCCCTGCACCAGCTGGCCGCCGAGAGCGACTTCGGTGCCGGCCGCATCTATGCCTTCAATACCGGTTCGCCGAACCCGGAAGGCTCGCGCGAGGCAACGAAGCAGATTGCCGAGGTGATGAAGCCACTGGGCATCGAGTACCAGGCCGACAAGGGCGGCCCGGGCCCGGACGTCGGCCCGCTGGCTGCCAAGGGCGGTGCGTGGGCGTGGCTGGCGCAGGATGGCTCGGACTACTTCCACCTGCACCACACCGCCGACGACACGCTGGACAAGATCGACCCGAAGGCACTGGCGCAGAACGTGGCCGCCTACACCGTGTTCGCGTACCTGGCGGCGGAAGCGGATGGCAGCTTCGGCAGCGAGGCCAAGACGACCACGCCGCCGAACGAATGATGCACTGGCGCCGGGCCATGCCCGGCGAGTGCAGCGGGAAGAGCGGTGCGAACCGAGGTTCGCACCCACCGGGCAAAGTCGCACGCACCGGGCCAAGGCGCGGGTCAGAGCCCCCGCCTTGGCGAGGGATCCGACCCCAGTCCTGTCAGCCTTCCCACACGCTGGTGTTGCGCACACCCAGCAGCTTCGGGTTGTACAACGGATCCTTGCCGGCCTGGCGATGCTGCTCGTAATCGCGCAGTGCCGCCAACGCCGGCTTCTGCAGCAGCAGGATGGCAATGATGTTCAACCAGCTCATCAGGCCCACGCCGATATCGCCCAGCGACCAGGCCACCGTTGCACTGTTGACCGCCGAGTAGCCGGTCGCCGCCAGGAACAGCAGCTGGAACACGCCCACCACCCACGGCGCCGGGCGATCACGGCACAGGTAGCTGATGTTGGTCTCGGCCATGTAGTACAGCGCCAGGATGGTGGTGAACGCGAACGGCAGGATCGCCAGCGCCACGAACGAACGGCCGAAGCCCGGCAGTGCGGATTCCACCGCATGCTGCACGAAGCGCGGCCCGGCCTCGACGCCGGGCAGGTTGCCCAGCAGCAGGCGCGCCTCATCCGGAATGCCGTTCACCGCCGGGTTGTAGACGTTGTACAGGCCGGTGGACAGGATCAGGAAGGCCGTGGCGCTGCACACCACCATGGTGTCGATGTAGACCGAGAACGACTGCACCAGGCCCTGCTTGACCGGATGCGAGACTTCGGCGGCAGCGGCCGGATGCGCGCCGCTGCCCATGCCGGCCTCGTTGGACAGCACGCCGCGGCGCACGCCCCACTGGATGGCAGTGCCGATCATCGCACCGAACGCTGCATCCACGCCGAAGGCACTGCGCAGCACCAGCATGATCACGTCCGGCACCTTCTCCGCGTTGAGCACCATCACCAGCGCCGCGACCAGCAGGTAGGCCACGGCCATCAGCGGCACCACCCATTCGGCCACGCGCGCAATGCGCCGCACGCCGCCGATGAGGATGGCACCCAGCACCACCAGCAGGACGGCGGTGGTCGTCATCACCGGCACATCCCAGGCTTCGTTGACCGCACTGGTGATCGCGTTGGACTGCGTGCCGGCCAGCATCGCGCCCGCAAGCACGGTCACCAGTGCGAACAGCACCGCATACCAGCGCTGGCCGAGGCCTTTTTCGATGTAGTAAGCCGGGCCGCCCCGGTACTGGCCCTTGGCATCACGATCCTTGTAGATCTGCGCAAGCGTGGATTCGACGAAGGCACTGGACGCACCGAGGAAGGCAACGATCCACATCCAGAAGATCGCGCCGGGGCCGCCGAAGGCGATGGCCATGGCGACACCGGCGATGTTGCCGACGCCCACGCGGCTGGACAGCGAAAGGGACAACGCCTGGAACGGCGAGACGCCGGCATCGGAACGCTCATGACGGAACATCAGGCGCAGCATGTCCGGCAATGCCCGCAACTGGATGAAGCGCGTGCGCACGCTGAAGTACAGGCCGGTGAGCAGGCACAGCACCACCAGGTAGGGACTCCAGACGATGCCGAGGATCGCGTTGACGATGGATTCGATGTTCATCGGCGGCCCCTCAGAAGAACATGCCCAGAGCGACCTGGGGGCTGATGATGCGGCTGGTGTTGCGGCCGGCCACGCTGAACTCGACACCGGCGATCAGGCCCAGTGATGGGCTGAAGTGGTACTCCACGGCCGGCGCCAGGGTGACGCTGCGGCTGGCCGGGCGATGCTCTTCGATCCGTTCGATCGCACCGCTGCTGTTGCGTGCGAAGCCGCTCAGGCGCTGGCCGGTCTCGCGGCTGGCGGCCACCTCCATCACGCCCACCCAGCGCGAATTGAAGCTGTACTCGGCGCCGACCGACAGGCCCAGCACCGACCCGCGGGAGATATGTCCCTGGAAGCTGTCATCGGTGCCGTACACGCTGGTGCCGGATATGGCGGTGCGCGACGGTGCCGGCCCGGCACTGAGCTGGGCGCGCCAGCGCAGCGGGCGCTCATTTCCCAGCCAGACCACCTGCTGCACGCCGAGTGCGGCGGTCGTGCGCTGCACGCCATCACCCTGGGCATCGAGTGCGTTGCCGGTGATGCGGTCGTGGCTGCCGGTGCTGAAGCGCTGCACCAGTGCGACCGAGATGGCCGGTCGCGTGCCATCGGCATTGGGGGCCTGCAACAGGTACTGCAGGCGCGCGGTGGTATCGCCAGCGCGGAAACCGCTGCTGCGCGCGCTGCCCTGTTCGGCACGGGAGGCACTGAGATTGACCTGGCCCATCACCCGGTCGCTGAAGCCATAGATGATCGGGACCACCGTGGCCCATGCGCCGCTGTGCTGCCCGCTGCGGCGACGGTGGCCACCATCGTCGTAGTGATCGCGACTGTCGACCCGCACCAGATAAGGTTCGATATACCAATGACCCTGCGGCAGGCCGGCCGGGTTGGGGGTGATCAACGGGCCGGTGAAATTGACCCCGTCCAGGCTGCGCTCTTCAGCCTGCACCGCGGGGACTGCAAGTGCGCACAGCACCAGCAGCAGGGATGCGCGCATCGCGTGGTGTTGGATTCGATGCATGGGAACCGCTCCTGTTCGACATTGGATGGAGGTCCACCGTGCGATGCAGGATGCGGCTCAACAATGAGACAAATTCTAAAAGTGCGTGTTCATGCATCAAGCATGCTTGATGCATCGTGACCGGTCGCAATCAGCATGTTTTGCAGACGGCACCCGGCAGGCGACCCGCACGATCACACTGAGCTTTGCGGAATGCGCGCAAAAAACCCGGCCGCGAGGGCCGGGTTCGGGGTCACGGCACGATGAAACAGCCGCGTCAATCGCCGCGGCGGCTCGCCCACTGCGCCAGCAGCACCGCCGTGGCCGAGGCGACGTTCAGGCTCTCCACCGCACCGCTGCCGGGAATCGAGACCTGCAGGTCGCACTGGCCCGCCAGGCTGCGGTCCATGCCCTCGCCCTCGGCACCCATCACGTACACCAGCCGGCTTGGCAGCGACGCGCGGAACACATCGTCACCGCCATCGACCAGGGTCGCGGCCAGGCCGAAACCGGATGCACGCAGCTGCGCCATCGCCTGAACGGTCTCCGGCAGCTGCACCAGTGGCACGGCTTCGGCACCGCCCTCGGCAACGCGCGCGGCGGCACCGGACAATGCCAGCGTGCTGCCGGCCGGCAGCAGCAGCGCCTTGGCACCGAAGTGCGCGGCCGAGCGCAGGATCGCGCCGAGGTTGTGCGGGTTGCCCACGCCATCAAGCCACAGCGCCAGTGCCGGGCCATCACCGACCTGCTCCAGCCACTGCGCCAGCGGCAGTGCCGGTGCGCGCAGCACATCGGCCACCACGCCTTCGTGATGGGTGGTACCGGCGAGCTTGTTCAGATCGCCATCTTCGACCACGCGATACCCCACGCGGTTGGCCACGCACCACTTCAGCAGCGGCTGCAGGCGCGGGATGCGCGCCTCCAGCAGGTACAGCTTGCGCAGCGCCTGCGGCCGCGCTTCGAACGCGGCCTGCACGGCATTCAAGCCGTACAGGCGCAGCTCGTCGCTGCCGCCGCGCCCACCACCGCCCGTGGCCGGCACCTCCGGGCGCGGCAACGGTGTTGCGCGCGGCGGACGGGCGGATGGACGGCGGTTGTTCCAAGGGTTGTTCACTTACACACTCTCCTGCTTGCGCTGGCGCCAGAAATCGGCGTTCTTGATGCCCAGGGCATCCGGGTCGAACACCGGATCCAGGCCCAGCTTCTTCTGTCGTTCGTAGTCACGCAGGGCCAGCATCGCCGGCTTCTGGATGATGAGGATGGCGATGATGTTCAGCCAGGCCATCAGGCCGACGCCGATGTCACCCAGCGCCCAGGCCAGGGTCGCATTATGGAATGCACCGAACACCACCATGCCGATGATGCCAAGGCGCAGCACAAGCACGGTCAGCGGGCGCTTCCTGTTGTGGTTCACATAGCTGAGGTTGGTCTCAGCCATGTAGTAGTAGGCCATGATGGTGGTGAAGGCGAAGAAGAAGATGGCGATGGACACGAACGCCGAACCCCAGCCCGGAAGCACCGCTTCCACGCCGGCCTGCGCATAGCCCGCACCTTCCGGAATGCCGGCCAGGCCCTGGAACAGCGGCGGCGCGCCTTCCACCGGCGAGTACACGTTGTAGGTGCCGCTGGCCAGGATCAGGAACGCGGTGGCGGTGCACACCATCATGGTGTCGAAATAGATGGCGAAGGCCTGCACGTAGCCCTGCTTGGCAGGATGCGAGACTTCCGAGGCCGCCGCCGCGTGCGGACCCGAACCCTGCCCGGCTTCATTGGCATAGATGCCGCGCTTGATGCCCCACTCCACCGCCAGGCCCATCATCGCGCCGAACGCGGCGTGGGTGCCGAAGGCGCTCTTGAAGATGATGCCGAACATCTCCGGCACGCGGTCGTAGTTGATGACCATGATGACGATGGCGGTCAGGATGAAGGCCGCCGCCATGAACGGCACCACCACCTCGGCGAAGTTGGCGATGCGCTTGACGCCGCCGAAGATCACCACGCCCAGCAGCAGGCCCACCACGATGCCGATGCCCAGCTTCAGAGCCTGCGTCGATTCCATGCCCAGCGTCTGGCCGTCCAGCGGACCGCACAGCGCGGTGCCACGGCAGGCGTTGATGATGCTGTCGGCGATGGCGTTGGCCTGCACGCCCGGCATCAGGAAGCCGGCCGCGATGATCGTGGCGATGGCGAAGGCCAGTGCGTACCACTTCAGGCCCATGGCCTTTTCGATGTAATAGGCCGGGCCACCACGGTAGCGGCCTTCGGCATCCTTGGTCTTGTAGATCTGCGCCAGGGTGCATTCCACGTACGAAGTGGATGCGCCGAGGAAGCCCATCACCCACATCCAGAAGATGGCACCAGGGCCACCGAAGGCGATGGCGGTGGCCACGCCGGCGATGTTGCCGATGCCCATGCGGCCGGCCATCGACATGGCCAGCGCCTGGAACGAGGACACGCCGGCGTCGGACTTCTCGCCCTTGACGGTGAGGCGGCACATCTCGACGAACCCACGGATCTGCATGAAACGGGTGCGCAGGCTGAAGAACAAGCCGGCGGCCAGGCACATGAAGATCAGTGCCTTGCTCCAGATGATGCTGTTGATGAAATGTACGGTAGCTTCCACGCGCGCTCTCTCCAGTCGGCGGGTTGTAAGGACGTCCCGTCGGCTGGAGGGGACCGGTCGATTCTCCCTGATCGACGGCCGCTGCGGTAGCGCCAGAAGGATGGGGTCGGATCCCTTGCGCGCTGCGCAAGGGCTCTGACCCGGTTCTACCGTTTGGCGGGTTGGGGGTCAGAGCTCTTTTCTGGCGAGAAGGGATCCAACCCCGCGCGTTCAGGGCAGCTGCGTGCGCACCCGGGCGAAACGGCGAAGGTCGTGCAGCACGCCGCGCTTGTAGACCGCACAGCGCTCCACGCCCTCCTCCTGGAAGCCGTTCTTCTCCAGCACCCGGGCCGATCCCAGGTTGAAGTCGACCACCGTGGCCTGCAGCCTGAACAGGCGCAGCTCGTCCATCACCCACGGGGCGAACAGACCGACCACGCGGGTCATCAGGCCCTGCCCCCAATAGGCCTGCCCCAGCCAGTAACCCAGTTCAGCACTGTGCCCACGCTCGGCCACGCCCTGCTGGGCACCGACGCTGCCGCAGGCCTGGCCGTCGATCTCGATGGCCAGGTTCAGGGTGCCCGGGGCCAGCACGCGGCCGGCCAGGAAGGCCTCGCCATCCTCGCGCGTGTACGGGTACGGGAAGCGGTCGCGCAGGCCGCGCGACACCTCGGCGTCATTGGCGTGGCGTAGCAGGGACGCCAGGTCATCGGGGCGCCAGGGTCGCAGCTGGAAGCCGTCGCCCTGCAGCACTGTGGCCGGATCAGGCATGGCCACCCACCGAGGGCGATTCCGCTTCCTGCTTCTCCAGCTCGCGCTTGACCGCTTCCGGCGAGCGGGTGTACGGGGCCAGGCGCGCGTAGAACGCCGGCACCACGAACAGCGACAGGAACGTCGAGAGGGTGACGCCGAAGATGATCACGATGCCGATCGTGCCACGGCTGGCCGAACCGGGGCCACCGGCCACGACCAGCGGGATCGCGCCGACCACGGTGGCGATCGAGGTCATCAGGATCGGGCGCAGGCGCACCATTGCAGATTCGATGATCGCCTCGCGCACGCTGCGGCCATCGTCGCGCAGCTGGTTGGCGAATTCGACGATGAGGATGCCGTTCTTCGCGGCCAGGCCGACCAGCATCACGATGCCGATCTGGCTGAACAGATTCACCGTGCCGCCACTCACCCACAACCCGACCAGCGCGCCGAGCACGCCCAGTGGCACGGTCAGCATGATGGTGAGCGGATGGATGAAGCTCTCGAACTGGGCAGCCAGTACCAGGTAGACCACCAGCAGGGCCATGGCGAAGGTCAGCAGCACGGCGCCACCGGCACTCTGGTATTCGCGCGATTCGCCCTTCCAGTTCACCTGCGCGTACTGCGGCAGCTCCTCGCGCGTGACCTGCTGCGCCCAGGCAATGGCCTCACCCAGCGGATACCCCGGTGCCAGGCCGGCATTGATGGTGATCGAGCGCAGGCGGTTGAAGCGATTCAGGGTGCCGGCCTCGGCCACTTCGCTCAGCGTGACCAGGTTGGACAGCGGCACCAGTTCGCCGGAGGTGGCGCGCACGCGGATCGCCGCCAGGTCGGCCGGGCTGGCGCGGCCGTCACGTCCGGCCTGCACCAGCACATCGTATTCCTCGCCGTTGTCGACGAAGGTGGTGACGCGGCGCGAGCCCATCATGGTTTCCAGCGCCGAACCGATCGCGGTGACCGGCACGCCGAGGTCGGCCGCACGCTGGCGGTCGATGTTCACCCGCATCTGCGGCCGGGTTTCCTTGTAGTCCGAGTCCGGGCCGACCAGGCCGGGGTTGTCGGCCATGCGCAGCAGGATGCGGTCGCGCCATTGCGCGATCTCGGCATACTCCGGCCCGCCCAGGACGATCTGGAACGGCTGCCCGCCGCTGCGCACCAGGCCACCGCCCACCTGCGTGCGCACGCGCACGCCGCGGATGGTGTCCAGTTCCTTCTGCAGCTCGTTGGCCACTTCCGGCGTGCCTTCGCTGCGCTGCCGCCACGGCTGCAGGAAGATGCTGACGCGGCCGGTATGCATTTCCTCGCTGGCGCCCCAGCCACCCGGCACGCGCGGGTTGGCGCGCACGATGGGCTTGTCCGGGCCGACATGCGGCGCCAGCATCGCTTCCACCTGCTGCACCTGCTGCACGGTGTAGTCGTAGCCGGCGCCTTCCGGGCCATCGATCATGATCTGGAACGAACCGCGGTCTTCGGCCGGTGCCAGTTCCGACGGCAGCAGCTTGAGCAGGCCCCAGCTGGCAGCCAGTGCGGCAACCATCACCAGCAGGTAGATCCAGGTGCGGTCGACATGGTGATCGAGCACCCGCCCGTAGGCCCCAGCCAGGCGCTCCAGGTTGCGGTTGACGAAGCCATGCAGGCCACGCGGCGCGTGCCCGGTATGCGGCTTCAGCAGTTTGGAGGCCATCATCGGTGTCAGCGTCAGCGCCACGAATGCGGACAACGCCACCGCCGCCGCCAATGCCACCGCCAGTTCGCGGAACAGGCGCCCGGTGTTGCCTTCCAGGAACCCGACCGGCAGGAACACCGCCACCAGCACGGCGGTGGTGGCAATCACCGCGAAGGCGACCTGCGCGGTGCCGCGCTTGGATGCCACCAGCGGCGGTTCGCCCAGGTCGATGCGGCGCTGCACGTTCTCCACCACCACGATCGCATCGTCCACCACCAGGCCGATGCACAGCACCAGGGCAAGCAGGGTCAGCAGGTTGATCGAGAAGTCGAACGCATACAGCGCGATGAACGCCGCGACCAGGCACACCGGCACCGTCACTGCCGGAATCAGCGCGGCACGGAAACTGCCGAGGAACAGCCAGATCACCGCCAGCACCAGGATCATCGCCTCCACCAGCGTGGCGTAGACGCGATCCACGGCGGCTTCGATGAAGGTGGTGTTGTCGAAGGCGACGAAGATCTGCGTACCCTTGGGCAGGGTCAGCGCCACACGCTCGGCTTCAGCGCGCGCGGTGCGCGCCACGTCCAGCGAGTTGGCGGTGGAGGTCTTGACGATGCCCAGGCCGATGCCCGGTTCACCATTGCTCCGGTAGTAGGCGCGACGCTCGGCCGAGGCCAGTTCGATTTTCGCCACGTCGCCCATGCGCACCACGTAACCGTCGCGGCCCTTGCCCAGCGGGATGGTCGCGAAGTCTTCGGGCTTGATGTAGTTGCGTTCCACCCGCAGGGTGAAATCGCGGTCGGTCGACTCGATGCGACCGGCCGGCAGTTCCACGTTTTCGTTGCGCAACGCGGTTTCCACATCGCCAGTGGTTAACCCGCGCGCGGCCAGCTGGTCGCGGTCCAGCCAGATGCGCATTGCATAGCGCTGGCGGCCACCGATGCGGACCTGGGCCACGCCATCGAGGCTGGAGAAGCGGTCGACTACGTAGCGGTCGGCATAGTCGCTCAGTTCCAGCGTGTCCATGGTCGAGGAGACCATGTTGAACCAGATGATCGGATCCGCATCGCTTTCGACCTTGGCGATTTCCGGTGGCCGCGCTTCTTCCGGCATGCGGTCGGCAACACGGCTGACCGCATCGCGCACGTCGTTGGCCGCCGCTTCGATATCGCGGTTGGAGGTGAACTCGATGCTGACCTGCGAGCGGCCGTTGGTGCTGCGCGCGTTGATCGTATCGATGCCTTCGATGCCGGCCAGTGCATCTTCCAGCACCTGGGTGATGCGGCTTTCGATGACCGCCGCCGAGGCACCGGTGTAGTCCACCGACACCGAAACGATCGGCGGATCGATGGCCGGCAGTTCGCGCAGGGTCAGCCGGGTGAAGGACATCACACCCAGTACCAGCAGCAACAAGCTCATCACCACGGCAAACACCGGCCGCTGGATGGAAACGTCGGACAGCTTCATCCGCCGTGGCCCTCGGCCGCGACCGGCGCCGGTGCCTCAGCCGGCTTGGCCCCGCTGGCTGGTGCTGCGTCCTTGGCCGCGACCTTCAGGCCCGGGCGCAGCTTGCCGGTGCCATCCACGACGATGCGCTGGCCGGCTTCCAGGCCCTGCCTGATCTCGACCACGCCGGCGCGGCGCGCGCCGGTCACCACATCCACGCGCTCGACGCTGTCGTCTGCGGTGATGCGATACACGTAGGTATCGCGGCCGACCTGCACCACGGCGATTTCCGGAATCACCAGCGCCGGGCGCTCGGGGCGGAACAGGCGCACGTCCAGCAGCATGCCCGGGCGCAGCGCATGGTCGCCGTTGGCGAAATCGGCGCGCACCGTCACCGCACGGGTGGCCGGATCGATGCGCGCATCGATGGTGCTGACCACGCCTTCGAAGCTACGGCCGGGCCACGCCACGCTGGTGGCACTGACCTTGTCACCGACGCCCAGCGCGGCCAGCTCCACTTCCGGCACCTGGAAATCGATGTGCATGTGCTCGATATCGTCGAGCGTGGCGATCACCGTGGTCGGCGTCAGCAGCGTACCCGGGCTGACCTGGCGGATGCCGAGCACACCGGCGAACGGCGCACGCACGCGGCGATCACCGATGTCCGACTGCATCTGCGCCACGCGCGCTTCGGCGGCATCGCGGATCGACTTCTGCGTATCCAGCGTGGCACTCGACACCAGCCGCTGCGTGGCCAGCTCACGCTGGCGCTTGTACAGCTGGTCGGCCTCGTGGAAGGTGGCCTGCGCCTGGACCAGTGCGGCCTCCTGGGCCTGGCCGCGCAGGGTCACGATCGGCGCACCGGCAGCAATGTGCTGGCCGCTTTCGAAATGCACCTTCTCGACGATCTCGCTGACCTTGGCGGTCACGCTGATCGATTCGCGTGCCTTGGCCGTGCCCAGTGCCTGCAGGGTGTCGCTCCACGGACGGGACTGCACGACCTGCGCGGTGACCGGCACCGCTTCTCCCTGCCGACGCGCGGCGGCCTCCTGTTTGCCTGCGCACCCGGCCAGCACGGCCAGGCTGAGGCCAAGGGCCAGGGTCGAAGCGATACGAGCCAACATGAACGGTCCTGATTGATCCACGGCCGCCGAGTGTAGGCATGTGCCCATAAAAGCGGTATGTGCCAAGCGTTTACCGGCGTGGAACCAACGCTGCGATGGCGCCTTGAACCCGTTCCGTGCAAGGCTGCCACGGGCAGTGTCGGCGTGTGTCGGGGTGTATCCAGCCGTGCACCGCCCGGGCCGTCATCGTAGAGTCGAATCTGCCCGACGGAGGGCGTCGGGCGGGGACGGATCCTGGCGGGGATCCGGCCCCGTTTTCTTGCCCGTTGCCTCAGTACCGGTAGTTCAGCTTCATCCAGACGCTGCGCCCCGGCTCATTGATGCGTACCGGGTCGGCCGGGAAGCCGAAGTCGGCGCTGCCCGCCAGATTCAGGTGCTCGCTGTAGGCACGGTCGAACAGGTTGTCGACACCCGCGCTGAGCTGCAGCTGCGAACTGAAACGGTACGCTGCATTGAGCGCGAAGGTGGCAAAGCCAGCGCTCGGCCCAAGGTCCTGCGCGACGACATTGCCTTGGCCATCTGCGACGCGATGCTGGTGGGTCACCGCGCGCAGCAGCGCACCGGCGCTCCAGCGCTGGCCTTCCCAGTTCGCACTCAGGCGCGCTTCCAACGGCGGCATCTGCGGCAGCGGGCGCTGCTGGTCGCGGTTCTCGCCCCAGGCATAGGCCAGCGTGCCGCCCAGTTTCCACTGTTCGGCCACGCTCACTTCCAACCCTGCTTCGGCACCGGCAATGCGGGCATCGATGTTGCTGGCCTGGCTCATGCCCATCATGCCGCTGCCATGGTAGGTGAACAGGATGTAGTCCTGGATCTGGCCAGCGTACGCCGACACCCATGCCTGCACGCGCGGCCCCTTGTACTGCAGGCCGACGTCGAGTTGGGTGGTGCGCTCGGGCTGGATACCGGCAAACGCGTTCACTGCACCGGCCGGGCCGTGGTTGGGCGAGAACAGCTCCCAGTAGTCGGGCATGCGTTCACTGTGGCCCAGGCCCGCATACCAGGTCAGGCCATCGGCCAGGTCCTGCTCGTAGCGCAGGAAGCCACTGCCGAGCCATTCCTTGCGGCGCTGGCCCGCGGTCGGATTGGGTCTGTTACCCATCATTCCGCGGATCGACTGCCGCTCGTCGCGCACGCTGGCGCGATCGATGCGCAGGCCGCTGATCCAGCGCTGGCCGGTACCGGCGCCAAGGGTCAACTCCGTGAACGCGCCATAGCGACGGAACTTGGCATCGGTCTCCCAGTCCGCCTGGCGGTAGGTGTCGCGGCCCATGCCCATGCGACCGCGGTGGCGGCTGTCTTCCCCGTCTACGCCCGCCACCAGCTGCACGTCCTGCCAGCGCCACTCGGAACTGACCCGGCCGCCCTGGGTACGGCGGTCCAGGTTCGAGGCCATCGGCATCGGCATCATGCTGTTCGGGTTCGGCGTGCGCAGCGTGTAGTTGTCCATCACGTGGTCGGCCTCGTTGTAGTACACGTTGGCCTGCACCGTGTCCCACGCACCCGGCAGGTTGCGCTTCTCGAAACGCGCGGCATAGCTGGTACGTTCGAACGCGGCCCCGTCCATGCCGCGCCCCGCGTAGCGTGCGATGGCATCACCGGCACCGGCGGAGACTTCCAGCAGCGTGTCGGCATCCGGCGTCCAGCCGATGGCCACGTCGCCATTCCACTTGCGCCACTTCGACGGCACCACGTCACCGTTGCCATCCTTGTAGTCATCGGCTTCGGAACGGTTGCCACTGGCGCGCACGTAGCCGGTCGGGTTGCCCAGGGTCAGGTCCAGCACCTGGTCGTTGCGGTTGCGCGAACCGACCAGCGCACTGGCATCGGCACGCACACCCGGTTCCTCGAAGCGCGGCGTATCGCGCTCGAAACGCACGGTGCCGGCCGAGGCTCCTGCGCCCCAGCGCACACTCTGCGGCCCCTTGATGATGGTCAGCCGGTCGAAGCTTTCCGGCGCGATGTAGGACAGCGGATTGTCCATGCGCGACGGGCAGGCGCCGATCAGGTTGCCGTCATTGCTGAGGATGTTCAGCCGCGAACCGAACATGCCGCGCAGCACCGGGTCGCCGTTGGTGCCGCCGTTGCGGATGGCGGAGAAACCGGGGACGGTCTTCAGGTAATCGGCGCCGTCACTGGCGGGCACCGGCTGCCGCGGCAGGCGCGGATCGGTCACCCAGTGCAGCGGCGAGGACGGTGCGGCGGCGGTCACCACCAGCGTGTCGAGGGTACGCGCCTCTTCGGCGGGCGCGGCGTGGGCCAGTGATGCGGCCACGGCCAGGCCAAGGGCAACCGGCAGGCGCGCACAGGCGCCCGCGGGGCGGGAAGTCGTTTTCATCGGAACAGCTCCAAGGTACGCATGCGCGCACGGCGCCCGGTCAGGCGTCGTGCGGCAGATTCGATAGGGACATCAGCGAACGATGGAGAAACGCGGCGGCCCGCGCGCGGCATGCGCCGGCCAGCACAGCGCGGGCAGCACCTGCTGCGACCACGGGAACACCAGCTGCGGCCGCCACAGCAGCGGCAACAGCAGCACCAGCACGGCCAGCCATGGCAGCAGGCGCATTGCCAGCACGCAGTATTCGCAGGCTTCGCCGTGCATGGCGTGGGGGTCGGCCGGGCGGTTGCGCGCTGCCGGCGCGGCCCCGTGCTGATCGTGCCCGGCCATGGCCATGCCGCGCATGTCATGGCTCATGGCAGCGTGGTCCATGCCGGCCATCGCAGCGTGGTCCATCGGCTGCGCCTGCAGCGCGCGGCTGACCAGCGGCGCAAGCACCATCAGCAGCGTCGCCAGGATGGCGAGCTGGAGCAGAAGGCGCTGCGGGCGGGACAGGCGGGTCACCCCGCCAGTGTAGAGCCGGGTCCAGGGTTGCTCATGCGACGAACCGTCGCAGGCATTTGCGACACCCGTCGCGGGGTGTTCGGCAGGGCTGCGCCCTGCACCCGCAGATGCCACGGCAGGTGCCGAAGCAACAGCAGAAGCGGGTTTCCTGAGGGATGACGGGGTGGGTCCGGTTGCGGGGGACGCCGTAAATACGTGCATGTAGGCTCGGTCGCGCCATCCATGGCGCTCACGCCCCCGCAACCGGACCCACCCCGCCTTCGACAGTTCTCCGCGATCTGTCGGAACCACTCTCGGGGTCAGATCCGTTTTCCGAAGGAAAACGGATCTGACCCCAGATGTATTTCGATATCTGACAGCTTCATCCACGCATGGCGTGGATCTACCGTGTCGACCAAGGTCGACACCTACCAACAGCCATCGGAATCTGTCAGAGGTGGGGCTGCAAGCCCTGCTCGACCCACCTCACACCGTGATGGTCTGGGTCAGCGACTCCCAGGTCGGTGGCACCGGCCACGCCGCCGCCTGGTTGCCGTCCAGCACCCGCCGCAGGTCGCGTGGATCAATCTGCGGTGCCAGCACGTGCACCAGCTCCAGCGCGTAATCACGCAGCACCCGGTCGCGTGGCAGCACCGCCCACGCGATGCACTCGGCAATCGGGGCCGGGGCCGGCCAGGCCTTCAGGTCTTCGTCGTTGGAACTGACCGCCATCTCGGCCAGCAGGCCCACGCCCAGGCCGGTACGCACATAGGTCTTGATCAGATCGGCATCAAGCGCGGTCAGCGCCAGATCCGGCACCAGGCCATGGGCGGCGAAGGCGCGCTGCAGCGAGGAATTCGGGCGGGTCGAGGATTCGTAGCTGATCAATGGCTGCCGGGCCAACGCGGCCAGGTCCGGTGCACGCCCGGCGCGGTCCAGCGGGTGGCCCTTGGGTACCACCACCAGCCGCCGCCAGCGGAACAGCGGCACTGCAACGCCATCAGTGGGTTCACCGCCAGCGGTGCTGATGATCGCGATATCGGCATCACCCTGGTTCAAGCGGTCCAGCGCGTCGGCTTCACCGGCCTGCTGCAGGTGCACGCTGACCTGCGGGTAAGCCTGCTTGATCGCTGCCACCGCCGGCGGCAGCACGAAGCGCGCCTGGGTGTGGGTGGTGGTCAGAATCAGCTGGCCCTGGCTCTCACGGCGCTGGTTTGCCGCGTAGGTGCGGATGTTGTTGGCCTCCGCCAGCACCGCGCGGGCACGGGCGATCACCTCGGTGCCGGCCGGGGTGACCGACTCCAGGCTGCGGCCCTTGCGCACGAACAACAGGAAACCCAGCTCGTCCTCCAGCTGCTTGAGCTGCTTGGACAGGCCAGGCTGGGTGGCGTGCACGCGCGAGGCGGCCAGCGTGATGTTCAGCTCGGCGTCGGCGATGGCAACCAGGTAGCGCAGCTGGGTCAGCGTCATGGGCAGGCAGGCGGCGTGGGGCGGAGGTCCACTCTAGGGTCAATTGCCGTCACCAGCTTATAACCAAAGGTTGTTTAAGAAAGGTATCTGGTCATTTCCGGGCGTCATATGCCGGCGCTACGGTCAGCCGGCAGCCGCTGGCCTGAACGGCCAGCCGTCCCCCTTCGCCCGCCGAAGCCCGGCGCGGCCCCGTTTCCGGAGCGCTTCCATGGCCCTGTACGACTCCATCCTCGATACCGTCGGTAACACCCCCATCGTCAGGCTGCAGCGCCTGGCGCCCCCGCAGGTCAGCGTCTACGCCAAGGTCGAGTCGTTCAATCCGGGCGGCTCGGTGAAGGACCGCCTGGCGCTGGCGATCATCCTCGACGCCGAAGCGCGTGGCCTGCTCAAGCCGGGTGACACCATCGTGGAGGCGACTTCGGGCAACACCGGCGTGGCGCTGGCGATGGTCGCCGCCGCGCGCGGCTACAAGTTCGTGGCGACCATGGTCGAGACCTTCTCGGTGGAACGCCGCAAGCTGATGCGCGCCTACGGTGCCAAAGTGATCCTGACCCCGGCCGCCGAGCGCGGCAGCGGCATGGTACGCAAGGCGGCCGAACTGGCCGAACAGCACGGCTGGTTCCTGGCCAGCCAGTTCGCCAACCCGGCCAACCCGGCGTATCACCGCAACACCACTGCCGCGGAAATCCTGCGCGACTTCGCCGGCAAGCGGCTGGACTACTTCGTCAGCGGCTGGGGCACCGGCGGCACGCTCACCGGTGTTGGCGAAGTGCTGAAGGTCGCGCGCCCGCAGACCCGCATCATCGCCACCGAGCCGGCCGGCGCCGCCCTGCTCAAGGGCGATGACTGGAAGCCGCACAAGATCCAGGGCTGGACCCCGGACTTCGTGCCGGACGTGCTCAACCGCGATGTGGTGGACGAACTGGTCTCGGTCGACGATGACCGCGCGATCGCCACCGCGCGCCGCCTGGCAGCAGAGGAAGGCATTTTCGTCGGCATCTCCGCCGGCGCAACTGTCGCCAGCGCACTGGACGTGGCTGCCCGCGCTGAACCGGGCTCGGTGATCCTGGCGATGCTGCCGGACACCGGTGAACGCTATTTCTCCACGCCGCTGTTCGCCGATGTGAACGAAGGGTCCGACGACGACTGGCTGGCCGGCCTGCCGTGATGCGCAGGATCGGATCCCTTTCCGTGCGGAAAAGGGGCTGACCCCTTTCTGCTTCAGCCTGCGTGAAGGCGTCGCACGCCATCGTGCGTGAAGGCCGTCGGATCGCAGCAGGTGAGACGGTCATGACGCAGTATCGATGCCCTGTCCCCTACCGTGGGAACAGCCGGCGCAGATGCTGCGCGGAACACCTCACAGGCAGGAGACGGACGCATGAAGATCGAAGTTTGGCAGGGCGACATCACGACCCTGGCGGTGGATGCGATCGTCAACGCGGCCAACGAAACACTGCTCGGTGGCGGCGGTGTCGACGGTGCGATCCATCGCGCCGCGGGCCCGGCGTTGTTGGCCGAGTGCGAGCAGTTGCCGGAGCTTCGCCCCGGCGTGCGCTGCCCGACCGGCGAAGTGCGCGCCACCGGTGCGCATGCGTTGCCAGCGCGGCATGTACTGCACACGGTCGGCCCGGTCTGGCATGACGGCCAGCGCGACGAACCTGCGCTGCTGGCCAACTGCTACTGGAAATCGCTGCAGCTGGCCGAGTCGCTGGGTGTGCAGTCGATCGCGTTCCCGGCGATCAGCTGTGGCGTGTACGGCTACCCTTTGTACCAGGCCGCGCAGGTCGCTGTGACCGAAACGCTGGCCTGGCAGCGCAGCCATGCGCAGCCGATGCGCATCGTGCTGGTGGCGTTCAATACGGCCACGGCCAAGGCTTACCAGCAGGCGCTGGCTGCCGCTGGACAGAATACTGAGAGTGAAGCTCGCGCGTCGATGCTGCCCCCGCTGGGCGATGCAGGCTTCGCCGTCGCACACTGATCCGCAGCATGGGACGCAAAAGAGAAGGCCGGGCGTTGCCCGGCCTTTTCCATTGCACCGCAGCTTTCATCCACGCATTGCGCGGATCATGCTCAACGACTGGCCGCCTCCACCGCAGCAGCATCTTCGGCCACGACTGCCGCAGCGTCGGCAGCAGCACGCGCGGCTGAGGCGGCGGCGCCCGCGGCGCTGGCGCCATCCACCTGCACGCGCACTTCCACCAGGCCCGCGCCATTGTTCAGGCTGGACACGTCGACGGTGTAGTGGCCGGCCGGCAGCGTTTCTTCCAGGCGCGCATTGGTGCCGTTGCCACCGTCGTCGTCGGTCAGTTCCACATCGCCGCCAACCACGCGCAGCACGGTATCGACCTGGCCCGAGATCGCATCCAGGCGGACATCGGCCGGACGATCCAGGGTCAGCAGGAAGCGGCGGCTGCCTTCGTTGTCGAGCATGGTATACGCGCTGCCCGAGGACGGCAGTGCGGTCCCGTCACGCTCGATCAGGTTGCCCGGCACTTCGATGCGGTTGGCCGACAGGGTGAACATGCCGTTGACGCCGTCACCGAGGCCGCGTGCGGTCAGGGTGTACTTGCCCGGCTTCAGTACCAGGTTCAGGCGCGAGTTGGTGCTGTCGCCGCCATCGTCATTCTCCGCATCCACGCCATGGCCCGACAGCTTGAGCACCGGATCGAACACGTCCGACACCAGGCGGATCTCGTACAGGCCTTCCTTTTCCACCTGGAGGGTGTAGTCCTGCGAATCACCGGCCAGCATGTCGACGATCTCGCCACTGCCCACCAGCGGCTTGCCGTCGTACGGCTTCAGCTTCTCGGCGCGCAGGCGGTACGGGCCGAAGGCGGTCGGGCCATCGGCGTTGACGGCCACCTGATAGGTGCCGCCGCCGTTGGCGCGGAATGCCAGCGAAACATCGCCCTCGCGCTCGTAACCGGTGTTGCTGGTGGACACCAAGGTGCCGTTGTTGAACACCGCGATCGAGCCGCTGAGCGCACCGGTGAGCTTCATGCCGACCAGTTCCTTGTCTTCCAGCTTGATCTGGTAGAGCTGGTGGTGGCTGCCGTCGTTGTAGTTGATGCCGCTGCGCGAGGTGATCTCGCCGGACACCGGCTTGTCGAAATCGAGCGACGCGGCCTTGCCCGCGTCCGCGCCGCCGCCGATGCGGTTGCAACCGCCGGCGACCAGGACCGTGGCAACGGCCAGTGTGAGTGCTGCCAAACGCATGTTGTTTCTCCTTGGCCTTCCATGTGGTTCCCGCATGCCGGCCGGGCATGCGGGGGCGGAAAAGATACCCGCAAAAGCAAACGCCGGCGTAAAGCCGGCGTTGCCCTGTTCATCCTGCAAGAGGACGGATCAGCCGTTCCACTTGCCCAGCGCGGCCAGGCCGTTGTCCCTGGCGCGCTCGTACACGGTCTTCTGGGCAGCGGCGTAGTTGCCCTTCATGTCCTTGGCCCACAGCTTCAGCGCGGCCTGCTGCATGGCGCGGCCGTAGGAGAAGCTCAGCGGCCACGGCAGGTTGCCCAGCTGGTTCATCGCGTTCAGGTGCTCGGTGGACTGCTCGTCGCTCTGGCCACCGGACAGGAACACCACGCCCGGCAGGATCGCCGGCACGGTGCTCTTCAGGCACATCACGGTCGACTCGGCCACTTCCTCGACGTCGGCCTGCTCATCGCAGCCCTTGCCGGAGATGACCATCGAGGCCTTCAGGATGGTGCCTTCCAGCAGCACGTTCTGCTGGTACAGGGCGTCGAACAGCGAGCGCAGGGTGGCTTCGGTGACTTCGTAGCAGGTCTCGATGTCGTGGTCGCCGTCCATGATCACTTCCGGCTCGACCATCGGCACCAGGCCGCATTCCTGGCACAGCGCTGCATAGCGGGCCAGTGCGTGGGCGTTGGACTCGATGCAGGTGCCCGACGGGATGCTTTCGCCGATGTTGATCACCGCGCGCCACTTGGCGAAGCGCGCACCCAGCTTGTAGTACTCCTGCAGGCGCTCGCGCAGGCCGTCCAGGCCTTCGGTGACCAGCTCACCGGGGCAGCCGGCCAGCGGGTGCGCACCCTTGTCCACCTTGATGCCCGGAATCATGCCGTGGTCGGCCATGTACTTGGCG
Organism: Stenotrophomonas sp. 85239_Sma; assembly: GCF_056481725.1. Lineage (NCBI taxonomy): Bacteria > Pseudomonadati > Pseudomonadota > Gammaproteobacteria > Lysobacterales > Lysobacteraceae > Stenotrophomonas > Stenotrophomonas sp. 85239_Sma. Next base: position 3,666,450 of record NZ_CM151163.1, read on the forward strand.
AACGGCACGCCGTCCTTGGTCGACTGGCGGATGGTTTCGTCGTACAGGATGGCGCCGGAAATGTGCTCGTTGAGCTTCGGCGTGGTCAGCAGCAGCTCGCGGTAGGCGCGACGGTTCTCCTCGGTGTTCTCGATACCGACGCCGGCGAAACGCTTGGCGATGGTAGCGGTGGATTCGTCGATCGCGATGATGCCCTTGCCCGGGGCGACCATGGCCTGGGCGGTTTCAGCCAGCTGTTCGATGCTCATGTATTTCCTGTGGCGGGTGCGGGAAAAACGTAAGTATAGCCCCGCCGCCCGTTGCCTCGCCGTGGAGGACAGGATGGAAACGCTTCCATGCCGGCGCAGGACAAAAGATGTCCTGCGGCATGGGGTCAGAGGCCCTGCGGGGATCTGACTTTGGGGTCAGACCCGCAACGCGGCTCCGATCCCGGGCCAACACTCCTTACAGGTCGCCCAGGCCGCTGGCGCGGCCGTCTTCGCCCACTTCCAGCAGGCGCAGGGTGTTGGTCGCACCCAGGGTTTCCATGTGCTCGCCGCTGGTGAACACAACGCGGTCACCGGCCTGCAGCAGCTCGGATTCGACCAGCAGGCGGATGCTGCCGCGCGCGGCTTCGCGCGGAGTCAGGCCACGGCTGTCGAAGTTGATCGGGTAGACATCGCGCATCAGCGCCATCTGGCGACGGGCGCCGTCATGGCGGGTCACCGCGAACACCGGCGCCTTGGCGCGGAAACGCGACAGGTAGCGCGCGGTGCCACCGGATTCGGTCATCGCCACGATCGCACGCACGCCCACGTGCTGCGACAGGAACATGGTGGCCATGGCAATGGCCTGGTCGGCACGTTCCAGGTTGCGCGGCGAGGCGTTGAAGTCGGTCTCGGTCTGGAACTGGCGCTCGGCCCCCAGGCAGATGCGCGCCATCGCTTCCACGGCCTTGACCGGGTAGGCACCGGCGGCGGTCTCCGCCGAGAGCATCACCGCATCGGTACCGTCGATGACCGAGTTGGCCACGTCCAGCACTTCGGCACGGGTCGGGATCGGACTTTCCACCATCGACTGCAGCATCTGCGTGGCGGTGATCACCACCTTGTTCTGCGCCAGCGAGGCCTTGATGATCTTCTTCTGCAGGCCCGGCAACTCGGCATCGCCGATTTCCACGCCGAGGTCGCCACGGGCGACCATCACCACGTCGCTGGCCTCGACGATTTCTTCCAGGTTCTCGATCGCCTCGGTACGCTCGATCTTCGACACCAGCGCGGCATCGCAGCCGTGCGAGCGGGCGATGTCACGCGCATCGTTCATGTCCTGCGCGTTGCGGCAGAACGACACGGCGATGAAGTCGACGCCGATCTTGGCAACGATGCCGATCAGTTCCTTGTCACGTTCGGTCAGCGCGCCCAGCGACAGGCCGCCGCCCTGCTTGTTCAGGCCCTTGCGGTCGGACAGCACGCCATCGTTGAGCACGGTGTTGACGATGCGGTCGCCCTGCACTTCCACCACCTGCAGCTGCATCAGGCCGTCGTCGAGCAGCAGCACATCCCCCGGGCCCACATCCTGCGGCAGGCCGAGGTAGCTCACGCCCACCTGGCTGGCCGTGCCCGGGCCGGCATTCTCGCTGGCGATCAGGTCGAAGCGGTCGCCCGCCTTCAGCTGCACCTTGCCTTCGGCGAAGCGCTCGATGCGGATCTTCGGGCCCGGCAGGTCGGCCAGGATGCCCACTTCCACGCCCACACGGGCCGCAGCGGCACGCACTTCGGCGGCACGCTTGGCCTGGCCGGACGGATCGCCATGGCTGAAGTTCAGGCGCACCACATTGACGCCGGCGCGGAACAGATCCTCCAGCACGCCCGGCGGATCGGTAGCCGGACCGAGGGTGGCAAGGATCTTGGTGCGGCGCTGACGCTCGAACATGGTGGATGGGCCTCTCCCGTTAAAGGACGGAAATTAGCACATCCTTCACGCCGCATGTATACGGTTACAGCCTTGTGCTGCCTGACTCCGCGGGTCATGGAACGGACATGGTCCGGACATACGCTGGCGCAGGGATCGGTTCTGCAGAGCCGAGCACGGGCTCGGCTCTGCAGCAGTAGGCTAGGCCAACAGCGTTTCCAGCTGTGCCGGCTCACGGACGAGCTGGCCAGCACCGGCGGCGGTAAGTTCCTCCTCACCGCCAAAGCCCCACAGCACACCGACACTTCGCAGGCCATGATGGCGCGCGCCTTCGATGTCCATGCGGCGGTCGCCGATCATCCAGCACTGCGTGGGCTGTACCTGCAGCCGACGCAATGCCTCGCCGACAAGTTCCGGCTTGTGGCTGCGCGAGCCGTCCAGGGTCGAACCGACGATCTCCTCGAACAGCCCACCGAACGGCAGGTGGGCGAGGATGCGGCGCGCGTGCGGCTCGTTCTTGGCGGTAACCACCGCCAAGCGATGACCACGGCCATGCAGCGTGCGCAGCGTGTCTTCCACCTGCGGGTATACCGTGTGTTCGCGCCAGCCTTCGACGTCGAAACGCTCACGGTAGTAGCCCACCGCCTGCTCTACCCGCGCCGGCTCGACGAACAACGGCGCGAAGGTGGTACGTAGCGACGGACCGATCCAGCCCAACAGCGTCTCCTGCGGCGGCACCGGATGGTCCATCTTCTGCAGCGCATAGGCGATGCAGGCGGTGATGCCCACCTGCGAATCGATCAGCGTGCCGTCGAGGTCGAAGAACAGGACATCCTTGCTGCGCTCAGCACTCATGCGCCGCGCGCGACGAGAGCGGCGACGGCCGGCAGGGTCTTGCCTTCCAGGAACTCCAGGAACGCGCCACCGCCGGTGGAGATGTAGCTGACCTGCTGGGCGATATCGAACTTGTCGACCGCCGCCAGGGTGTCACCGCCGCCGGCGATGGAGAATGCCTTCGAGCTCGCGATGGCGCGGGCCAGCGCTTCGGTGCCCTTGCTGAAGGCTTCGAACTCGAACACACCGACCGGACCGTTCCAGACCACAGTACCGGCTTTCTCGATCAGCTGTGCGTACTGCGCGGCCGTCTGCGGGCCGATGTCCAGAATCAGATCGTCCTCGGCGACAGCGTCGACCGCCTTCACTTCGGCAACAGCGTCCGGCATGAACTGCTTGGCGGTTACCACGTCGACCGGCAGCGGGATATCGGCGCCACGTGCCTTGGCGTCAGCGACGATCTTCTTCGCGGTGTCCAGCAGGTCCGGCTCATACAGCGACTTGCCGACGTTGTAACCGGCGGCAGCGATGAATGTGTTGGCGATGCCACCACCGACGATCAGCTGGTCGACCTTGCCGACCAGGTTGGCCAGCAGTTCCAGCTTGGTGCTGACCTTGCTGCCGGCGACGATGGCCAGCAGCGGCTTGGCCGGTGCGTCCAACGCCTGCGCCAGCGCGTCCAGCTCGGCCATCAGCAGCGGGCCACCGGCCGCCACCGGGGCGAAGCGGATGACGCCATGGGTCGAGGCCTGCGCGCGGTGTGCGGTACCGAAGGCATCCATCACGAACACATCGCACAGGGCGGCGTACTTCTTCGACAGGGCTTCGTCGTCCTTGCCCTCGCCGACATTCATGCGGCAGTTTTCCAGCAGCACCAGCTGGCCCGGCTGCACGTCGACACCGTCGACCCAGTCACGCACCAGCGGAACCTCGCGGCCCAGCAGCGCGGACAGGCGCTGCGCGACCGGCGCCAGCGAGTCGGCCTCGCTCCACACGCCTTCCTTCGGGCGCCCCAGGTGCGAGGTGACCATCACCGCCGCGCCCTGCTCCAGCGCGCGCTTGAGCGTCGGCAGCGAAGCAGTGATGCGCTGTTCGGAGGTGATGCGGCCATTCTCGATCGGCACGTTCAGATCCTGGCGGATCAGCACGCGCTTGCCGGAGAGGTCGAGGTCGGTCATGCGGACGATGGACATGGGCAACTCTTTGGCTCAGGGACGGGATGCCGGGCTACGGCAGGCGGCCATTGTATCGGGTGCGGCTGGCGGGAGGGTCGATGCCTGCGGCAGGCAGAGGCGCAGGGCAACAGCAACGGCAACGGCCAAAGCCAAAGTGCTGGCGCTTCGTGGTGCTGTGAATGGGCCGGGGTGGTGTGGGCTGGCAGGGGACGCCGTAAACCCCGCTCCGCGGTCCGGCCCAGCCGCTGGCGGCTGTGCGTTCGGGCGCTTGCGAAGCAGTGCTTCGCAAGCAAAGCACCCTCACCCATGGGGGCTTGGCCGCGGCATCCATGCCGCGGACACCCCTGCCAGCCCACACCGCCCCGGCCTCGACAGGTTCATGAGGCAGAGCGGATGGCAAAGGCACAAGCAGTGTGTGGTGTCGGATGAAGAACGAAGCGGTCAGATCCGTTTTCCTACGGAAAACGGATCTGGCCCCGAGGGTCGTCGAGCGAAGCGACCCGCTTCCGCTCTTGCTCTTCTTATTTCTCTTCCGTGGGTGGACGCACACGGAAACTGTCAGAGGCCGGGCGGGTGGGCTGGGCAGGGGTATCCGCGCCATGGATGGCGCGGCTAAGCCTACAGGGACGTACTTGCGGCGTCCCCCTGCCCAGCCCACCCGCCCGGCCAGGCGCGGCTTTTGCTTTACGCGACCACCCACGAGGGGCTGCGCCGTTCGCTGGAACCTATTCCGAAGGCGCAGGCTTCTGCCGAAGCAGGCTGAGCGCCAGCCCACCCACCACCAGCACGCCCAGGCCCAGCAACGCCCACAGCAACCACGATTTCCAATCGTGCTGCGGCTTCAGCGCCGCATCGCCGGCGAGTGGTTCCGGGCTGCCCTCCAGTCGCGCCAGCGTCGGCTGCCACGACGGATCATTGCGCTGCCGCAGCTCTTCGATCAGCACCCCGATCGGTGCGTCCGTGCGACGCGCGGTCGCGCTGCCCACCGCCAGTGCGTAGGGCGCTGCACCCTGGCTCAGGAACACCAGCACTTCCGGCTGGTAACCCAGGCGCAGCGTCGGCGCGGTGGCGGTTTCCGCCGGATTCGCCACCAGCTTCCAGTAGCGGTCACGGTGCACGCCGCCCAACGGCTGCGCCGCCGACTGCTGGCGCTGGCCCTGCGTGCCCTGCTGCACCTGGTAGGCGATCCACGGTGCACTGCGGCGCTGCCACTCCGCACTCTCGTCATCGCGACTGAACAGCGTCCATTGCACCAGGCTGTTGTCGGTGCTGGCCACATCTGCGCGCGCCACCGGGAACCGGCCATCCATCTCGAAGGTGTACTCGCCCTTGCCTTTCAACGTTGGCTCCAGCGACAGCCATTCCCACGGCACGGTCGCCGGCGCTGGCGGCAATTCCGCCAGTACGCCACGCAGGCTCGGCAGGCGCGAATCGCCCTGCGCAAGCACGCGCAGGTAACGTGCAGTGCCATCCACCTGCAGCCGGCGTTGCAGCAAGCGCTTGCCGGCGCGCTGCAGATCCACCAGTGGCACGTCACTGCCAATCGAGCGCCAATGCTGCAGATCGTCGCTGGCGTCCAGCTGTACCTGTGCCTGCAGTGGCTGGCCGCTGTCGGCCCAATCCAGCACCAGCGCTGCCAACGGCTGCTGGTCCAGCATGCTGGCGTCGATCAGCCAACCGCCCTGCCCGTTCGCCACCGTCCCGCCACTCACCCGTGCCTCGACCCGGCGCACGCGGCCATCGGTATCGCGCTCGGTCAGCAGCTGCAGGTCGTTGCGCTGGGCATCGGCCAACGGCGGCAACACGAACCACGGCAGTTCACGCTGCACAGGCGGTTGCGCCAGCGGCTGGTCCGGTGCCAGCAGTGCCGACGGCAACAACTGGCTGGCCGCATTGAACACCTGCAGATCGCTGAGATCGGGGCTCACGGCACGGCGGTAGATCGCCGGCTCCAGCACGATGCGGTAAGCACCGGACTGCGCGCTGGACAACGTCAGCGGCCATTGCTCGGCATACTGCGTGCGGTAATCGGCCGCCTGCACCACGACGGCGGCCAGCATGCCGAACATCGCCGGCAGCAGCGCCCTGCTCCACTTCCTCATTGTTTTTCCTCCACGGACGGCGCCGCGCTCGGCGGTGCCGGTGCCAGATAGCCCACGACCGTGCACAGCAGGCCGTAGGCGATGAACGATGCGATGCCCAGCAGATTGCCCAGGTGCTGGCGATCGACAACAACCAGCTTGGCCAGCACCACGCCCATCAGCACGGCACCGACCATCCACAACACACGCTGGCCACGACGCGAACCCCACACCCAGGCGATCACGCCGAGCACGCTCCACAACACGGTCAGGCTGGTCTGCGCCAGGCTGAAGCGCATCATCGAGGCGTTCCACGACAGGCCACCCCATTGGTGCACGCCGTGCAGCACCAGGCTGGTCAGTGCGACGAAGGCCGCCAGTGCCAGCAACGGCATGCGGATATTCAGCAATGCTTGCGGTGCCTGCGGTCGCTGATCGCCGTAAAGCCAGCGCGCCAGCAGCAGCAGGCTCAACCACTGGCCGATCTCGGCCGGATTCAGCACCGGCAGCCACAACAGCGGCGCGGCGTCGCCCGGCAGCAGCTGGCCGAACAGCCAACCGATCGACAGCAGGCCGAACAGCACGCATTGCAGCGGCACGCGCACGCTGTCGAAGGCCTGCCCCAGCGGCCAGCGCAGCGCGTTCCAGCGCCATAGCGACAGCGCCGCCATCAGCAGCCACGGCAAGGTCACCAGCAGGGTGGTCCAGCCCTGCGCCAGATCGGCTTCGCCGCCGCCCCACAGGGCCAACAGCGATAGCAGCGACGGCCACAGCAGCCACCACAGGAACTGCGCGATGCGGGCCACGGTATCGCCGCCCTGGCGCAGGCACAGCAGGGTACGCACGCCCAGCACCGCGAACACCGCCCAGGCCAGCGCGCCGTAGCCGGCGAACGGCTGGTGGTGCGCATCGCTCTGCATCAGCGCCAGCGGGAAACCGAGCGCGAGCATGGCCAGTGCGGTCACGCCCAGCGCACGCGCCGGCTGGCGGCGCTGCACTTCGGCGGCCAGCCATGCAGTCACCGCAGCCAGCACCAGCAACGCGTCCGCTTCGGTGCGGTAGGGGAAGAAGCGGGTGATCTCATGGACCAGGCCACCCAGCCACCACAGCAAGCCCCACAGGTAGTACACCAGTGCGATCTCATGACGCGGCTTGCGCTGGTAGCTCCATGCCGACGCGAAGCCGGCCAGGGCCAGCAACAGCGCGCCAATGGCGGTCGGGTTGATCAGGAAGCGCAGATCCTCATGCCAGTGGTCGCCGCCGGCGACGAAAGCGAATGCGGCGCCAATCTGCAGCAACGCGCCAGACACCTGCGGCAGCCAGCGCTTCTGGCGCAGGCCCAGCCAGGCCAGGCCGGCACCTTCCAACGCGAACACTGCACCGGTGGCGCGTGCCGACAATGCCAGCGGCACCGCCAGCGTGGCAAAGCCCACCGCAAGCACGGCATGCGACTGCGCCAGCATGGTGTACGACGCACGCGCGATCAGTGCCCGTGCCAGTACCGCGTAGATCGCGGCCAGGCCCAGCGCACACAGTGCAAGCGTCATCGGCTGCTCGTGCAGCATGCCCGCCTGCAGCGAGAACGCGACCAGCGGCGTGCCGAACACCAGGCTGCCATCGATCAGGTCGCGCCGGCCGGCTGGCTGGCGGCGCGCGTACAGCAGCGGTATCAGCAGGTAGAACACGAAGAACAACACCAGGAACGGCTCGGTGCTGCTGAACTTGCCAGGTGCGTACTGCAGTACGCCCCAGAAGGTGCCGATGCCGAAGGTAAAGGCGAAGCCCAGCAGGTTCAGCGCGCGCCATGGGCGGAACCAGGCGATGGCGAAGATGCCCGCGTTGAGCACCGCGTAATAGCTGAACAGCCCCACGTGGTTGCCACTGCCGGTGGACAGCCACAGCGGTGCCATGAAGCCGGCCAGGATGCCCAGCACGGCCAGCGTGCGCGAGTTCTGCACCACCGCCAGCACGCACAGCCCGGCCACCAGTGCAATGGAACTGGCGAAGGCGACGCCCGGCGGAATCAGGTCGAAGCGCTTGAATGCAGCGAAGATGGTCAGCAGCAGCACGCCGATGGCACCGCCCTGCAAGGCCAGCGCAAACAGGCGGCGGCGCTCGCGCTGGTGCCAGCCGAAGGCCAGCAGGCCAAGCGCACCCACGGTGACGCCGGCCAGGCGCAGTTCGATCGGCAATACCAGCCAGCCCTGGTCACTGACGTACTTCAGCAGTGCAGCGACGCCGGCCAGCAGCACCAGCATGCCGATCTTGACCGGCACGTTGCCTTCGGTGAACCAGCGCTTGACCGCACCGATGCCGCGCTCGATGACGTTGGGCAGTGCCGGTTCGGATGGCAGCGGCGGCTGCACCGGCACCGGCGGTACCGGCGGTACCGGTGGTGGCGCGACAGGTTGGGCAACAGGCGCCTCGGTGGGCGCGGCTTCGCGCACCGGTGGCTGCGGGGGGGGCGGCGCAGCAGCGGCGACCGGCCGCAGGAACGGTGGATCGGCACTGGCTGCGGGTGTGGCCACAGGCCGTTCAGGCGCGGGCGCGGTCGCGGCCGGCCTGGCGGTGGCAGGCGCGGCGGTCATCGCGCTTTCCAGCGCAGCAACGCGGCGGCGCAGGCCGGCGATCATCACCAGCGCCACTACTAGCAGCAGCGGGATGGCCAGCAGGACCAGTACGACCAGGGCTATCAGTGCTTCCATTGCGTGCTTCCATTGCGTTCCCGCGCCCCAGCGGCAGCGGTCGACCGCCCCATGCTACGACAGGGTGGGTCCCATAAACGACGAACCCCGGCCAGGCCGGGGTTCGTCTGCGATCTGCGCCGGCCTTACTTGGCGGCGATGACCTTGGCCATTTCCAGGCACTTGTTCGAGTAGCCCCACTCGTTGTCGTACCAGGTCACCAGCTTGACGAAGGTGCCGTCCAGGGCGATGCCAGCATCGGCGTCGAACACCGAGGTGCAGGTTTCGCCGCGGAAATCGGTGGCCACGACCTTGTCTTCGGTGTAGCCCAGGATGCCCTTCAACGGGCCTTCGCTCTGTGCCTTCACTTCAGCGCAGATCTCGGCGTAAGTGGCTTCCTTCTCCAGCTCGACGGTCAGGTCGACCACCGACACGTCCGAGGTCGGGACGCGGAAGCTCATGCCGGTCAGCTTCTTGTTCAGTTCCGGAATGACCACGCCGACGGCCTTGGCCGCACCAGTGGACGAGGGAATGATGTTTTCCAGGATGCCACGGCCGCCGCGCCAGTCCTTGTTGGACGGGCCATCGACGGTCTTCTGGGTGGCGGTGGCCGCATGCACGGTGGTCATCAGGCCGCGCTTGATGCCCCACTTGTCGTTGATGACCTTGGCCAGCGGCGCCAGGCAGTTGGTGGTGCACGACGCGTTGGAGATGATCGCCTGGCCAGCGTAGGTCTTGTCGTTCACGCCGTACACGAACATCGGCGTGTCGTCCTTCGACGGGGCCGACATGATGACCTTCTTGGCGCCGGCATCGATGTGCTTCTGCGCGGTTTCCTTGGTCAGGAACAGGCCGGTGGCTTCCAGCACCACGTCGGCGCCGACTTCATCCCACTTCAGGTTGGCCGGGTCGCGTTCCTGGGTCAGGCGGATCTTCTTGCCGTTGACCAGCAGATCATTGCCCTGCACCGCCACGTCGGCCTTGAAGCGGCCGTGCACGGAGTCGTACTTGAGCATGTACGCCAGATAATCCGGCTCCAGCAGATCGTTGATGGCCACGATTTCGATGTCGTCGCCGAAGTTCAGCACCGCCGAGCGCAGGACGTTACGCCCGATGCGACCGAAACCGTTGATACCAACCTTGATTGCCATGTTCTCAAGCTCCTGCGGCCGCGACAGGTGCGGCGGGATGGATAGGGCCCACAAGTCTAGCAAACCGGGGCTGGCCACCGTGGGCCAGCCGGGGCCGGCATCAGGCCGACGGACAGGATTTGATCCGGATCAAAGCGTTAGCGCGGCTTGAGGCCGACACTGGCCCCATCCACCCAGCAACGAGAACACCCCCATGCGCAAGACCTCCCCCCTGATCGTGGCCAGCCTGGCCGCCGCCCTGTCGCTGGCCGCCGCCCCGGCCATGGCCCAGTCCAAGGGCGACTGGACCCTCTCGGCCGGCGTGCACCAGGTGGCGCCGAAGTCGAACAACGGCTGGCTGGCCGGCGGCACCCTGAAGGTCGACGTCGACAACGACGTCAAGCCGACCATCACCGGCGAGTACTTCATCGCCGACAACCTGGGCCTCGAAGTGCTGGCCGCGCTGCCGTTCAAGCACGACATCAACATCGATGGCCTGGGCCGCGTGGGCAGCACCAAGCAGCTGCCGCCGGTGGTGACCCTGCAGTACCACTTCAACAGCAAGGGCAAGGTGTCGCCGTTCGTCGGCGCAGGCGTGAACTACACAACCTTCTTCAGCGAAGACACCACCGGTGCGCTGGCCGGCAGCAAGCTGAGGCTGCAGGATTCTTGGGGCCTGGCCGCACACGCCGGCGTGGACTTCGCGATCGGCGAGAAGGGCGCCCTGCGCGTGGACATGCGCTGGATCGACATCGACAGCAAGGTGAAGTTGAACGGCGAGAAGATCGGCACGGTCAACATCGATCCGCTGGTCTACGGCGCTTCGTACGTCTTCAAGTTCTAAAGCGGTGTTTGAGTGCGGGGGCTTCGCCCCCGTTCCCCGCTACACGCAAAACCCTCGCAGCATGTTGCCCCGGTGATTACCGGGGCTTTTTTTTTCGCGAAAAGCACCGGCTTCTGGAATTGGGCGGAGAGGGTGGGGTGATCGGGACACGCCGTAAATACGTCCCTGTAGGCTCGATCGCCGCATCCGTGCGGCGAACGGTCCCGATCACCCCACCCTCTCCGCCCTTCCCATCTGCGCGCGCGTGCCAGCTCAAGCAAAGGCAAGAGCAGAACCCGAGCATCCGAGGCGCAATGATTGCCTGTAATTGCAGGAGGCCGATTTTGATCCTGCATTTGTTTTTGATGTTGCCTTTGACGTTTGCATCCGCCTCCGCGGCCATGTCTGGACGGGAGCGCAGAGGGAGGGGCGGCGGGACCGTTGGCGCCATGGATGGCGCCATCGAGCCTCCAGGGACGGATTTACGGCGTGTCCCGCCGTCCCTCCCTCTGCGCTCCCACTTCGGAACAGGTAACGCGCCGCTCTTCAATCCACCCACCCCGCTTAGAATGTGCGCATGAAAGCCCTGCACTCCCTCTTCCTCGCCGCCGCCCTGGCGCCGGCCCTGCTGTCCGTCTCCGCTCCCGCCCATGCCTGGGGCGCGCAAGGCCACCGTCTGGTCGCCGAAGTCGCCGACGCCCGCCTCAACCCCACCGCCCGCGCCGAAGTGGATCGCCTGCTGGCCACCGAGCCGGATGCCACCCTGGCCAGCATCGCGCCGTGGGCCGACCAGCTGCGCGCCAAGGACCCGGGGCTGGGCCGTCGCTCGGCCGGCTGGCACTACGTCAACATCGCCGAAGACAACTGCCATTACGAAGCACCGAAGCACTGCAGGAACGGCAACTGCATCGTCGAAGCCCTGAAAGCACAGAGTGCCATCCTCGGCGATCGCAGCCTGACCGACGGCGAGCGCCTGCAGGCGTTGAAGTTCGTCGTGCACCTGGTCGGGGACATCCACCAGCCGATGCATGCCGGTTACGCCCACGACAAGGGTGGCAACGATTTCCAGCTGCAGTTCGGCAACCGCGGTACCAACCTGCACTCGCTATGGGACAGCGGCATGCTCAATACCCGCAAGCTGGACGATGCTGGCTATCTGCCGCTGCTGCAGAGCCAGCGCGCACCGAAGCTGGCGCGCCAGTCCAACCCGCAGCGCGACCCGCAGGCCTGGGCCGAGGCCAGCTGCCGCATTTCCATGCAGGCTGGCGTTTATCCGGCCTCGCGTAAAATCGGTGACGAATACACCGAGCGCTACCGGCCGCTGGCCGAAGCGCAGCTGCGACTGGCCGGTGAGAACCTGGCGCAGTTGCTGAACCGCGTGCTCGGCACGCGCTGAGGAGGGTTCCGATGTCGGTCCAGGTGCAGTCGTTCTTCCACCGCGACAGCAATACCTTCAGCTACCTGGTCAGCGACCCGGCCAGCGGCGAAGCGGCGCTGATCGACCCGGTCCTGGACTACGACCCGGATACCGACGCCAGCAGCGAATCGCCGCTGCGCGCGGCGTTGCAGGCCATCGAACAACAGGGCCTGCAGCTGCGCTGGTTGCTGGAAACCCACGCCCACGCCGACCATGTGTCGGCCGGGCGCCGGCTCAAGCAGCGCTTTCCGCAGGCCACGCTGGCCATCGGCGAAGGCATCCGTGCGGTGCAGGCCACCTTCGCACCGCGCTATGGCCTGCAGCTTCCTGCTGCGGATGAAATCTTCGACCACCTGTTCAGCGATGGCGAAACCTTTGCCGTTGGCAAGCTGCGTGGCCAGGTGATCGCGGTACCGGGCCATACCAGCGACAGCATCGCGTACCTGATCGGCGATGCGCTGTTCACCGGCGACTCACTGTTCATGCCCGACGGCGGCACTGCCCGCTGCGACTTCCCGGGCGGTGATGCCGCGCAGCTGTACCGCTCGATCCAGCGCCTGCTGGCGCTGCCCGATGCCACCCGCGTGTTCGTCTGCCACGACTACGGCCCGGGCGGCCGTGATTTCGCCAACGAAACCACCATCGGTGAACAGCGAGCGCACAACATCCACGTGCACGACGGCGTGGACGAAGCGGAGTTCGTCAGTGTGCGCCAGGCCCGCGATGCGACGCTGGACGAACCCAAGCTGATGCAACCGGCGGTGAAGGCCAACATCCAGGGCGGAGCCTGAACCACGCGGTTGTGCTCGCCGGGCATGGCCCGGTGCTACCCGGGCATCGCGAGCGATCATTTCCCCTGCGTACGCACCACGTGCTGGCCCTTCACGATCTCGAAGGTGAAGGCGTACTGCAGGGTCACCGCCACCGGCTCGACCCGTTCGGCGCCGCGACAGTCGCCGCGGTCGGCAGGCACCTTGCCAGCCGCGAAGTGGCAGACCGCTGCAGGCGAGTACTTCCACATCGCCACGGCGTCCTGCGCAGCCTGCAGCAGGGGCGCATTCTCGCGTGCAGCCCCTGCGGCGCAGTCCTGCCGATCGGTCAGCGGCATGCTGCGTTCGACGCTGCCCTGCGCATCCACCACCACCTGCAGGCAGATGGTGGTCGGCGCCAGTTCCGCGCGCGGATCACGATCGCCGACCTCCGGGTCCGGTGCCGCGTAGAGCTGCGGCATCCGGTAGCCCTCGGTCGCACCCAGCGAATACACCTGCAGCTGCCCACTGCCGCCGCCCGCCTGCGGCTGCAGGCGCTGGTGACCGACATTCTCGCTGCGGGTATCCACCGTGGCCAGCCGCTCCTGGCTCGCGCATCCGGCCAACAGCGCCACCGCCATCAACAGCGGCGCGCACTTCACTTCGCGTCCTCGGTGTCGTCCATGGCAAAGGTGATCGGAATCTTCACTGCGCCTGCCACCGGCTTGCCGTTCTTCATTGCCGGACGATAGGTCCAGCTGCGCGCTGCAGCGATCGACACCGCGTCGAACACGCCCGGATTGGTGGCACTGAGCACCTGGACATCGGTGGGACGCCCCTGCGCATCCACTTCCACGCGCAGGTTCACCACGCCTACCTGGCGCTGATCGATCGCCGACTTCGGGTAGGACGGCGGTGGCATCTTGTCGACCTGGATCTCCCGATCCATGGCCGCCGCTGCCGGGCTGCCGGCCATCGTATTGCCCTGGCTGGCCCACGCCACCGCTCCCATTCCCAGGCACAGGCCGACCACCAGCACCTGACCCGACACCCACGGCAATGCCTTCCGCTTGGACTGTTTCAACATGGCGATACGCTCCTTCAACACGGGTTGGCTGCGCCAATGGCAGACCGCCGGCGCAACCGGGTGGACCAGCTGCGCCTTCAGCAGCGTGCTGGCGTAGAGGCCGCGCAGCGCCGGCTGCGGGGCCATGGTGCGGGCGTCGCAGGCCAGTTCCTGGTCGCGCAGGAAGCGGCCCGCAGCCCACGGCAGAAGCGGGTGGAACCAGAACACCGCGCGCACCAGCAGCAGCGCACCGTTGGCCCAGTGATCGCCATTGCGCCGGTGACTGCGCTCGTGCTGCAGGATCAGGCTCTGTTCCTGTGCGGTGAACTGCTGGTCGAAGTCGGGGCCAACCACGATGCGGGGGCGCCACAGACCGACCAGTGCGGGCAAGCCGGGATCGCCACTGGCCTGCCAGCTGCCATCGACTCGCGGCCTCAGTGGCCCCATGCAGCGTTCAAAGCGACGCTGCGCGCGCAGGTCGCGCAGCAGGCAGATGCCCACGCCCAGCCCCCAGGCCATCAGCAACAGCCACGCCCCAGGCAACGACGGCGCAGCCACAGCGTCGGCGGTCCCCGGCACCACGTTCAACGGCAACGTCGGCACATGCTGCAACAGCGCAACCTGTGGCAGCGGCAGCAACAGCGCCACCAGCAGCAGCGGCAGCAGCCACCAGCTGCGGTAGGCCAGCCCAGCGCCCCCCAACCGCACCAGCAGCGGTCGCAGCACCGCCAGCAGGACCACGCCCACGGCCAGCCACAGGCTGGCCTGCCACAGTCCGTCGAGCAGCTCAGTCATGGTCCAGCTCCTGGATCAGCTTCTTCAGTTCGGCGATGTCCTGTGCACTCAGCTGGCCCCGTTCGCTGAAGTGCGCGACCAGCGGCGCCACGCGCCCTTCGAAGACACGGCCGATGAAGTCCTGGCTCTGCGCCTCCACCCACGCCTGTCGCTGCAGCAGCGGCCGGTACAGGTAACGCCGTCCATCGCGCTCGGCGGCGATCGCGCCCTTGGTCAACAGGCGGTTGAGCAGGGTCTTGATGGTCGGCTCGGCCCAGTCGCGATGGGCCAGCGCGGCCACCACGTCATCGGCGCTACGCGGTGCCTGCTGCCACAGCACCTCCATCACAACGGCTTCGGCTTCGCTGATCGGGGTCATGGTTTACATCCGTAATCGACAATTCGATTACGCGCGTAATCAGACTCCCTGTCAAGCCCCTCGACTCCAGGTTCATCCCGGCTGCGCCAGCATCGATGCCTCCCGCCCTTGGCCCCGGATGAAAGCGCTGCCCAAGAAGGATTTCCCGGTCGAGCAGGCCCGCCGCTTCCTCGAACCCGGCCCGATCGTGCTGGTCAGCACGGCGTGGCGCGGCCAGCGCAACCTGATGACGATGGGCTGGCACATGGTGATGGGGTTCTCGCCCTCGCTGGTCGCCACCTACCTGTGGCACGAGAACCACAGCCATGCGCTGGCGCGCGGCAGCGGCGAGTGCGTGATCAACGTGCCCGGCGTGGAGCTGCTCGATGCCGTGGTGGATATCGGCAACTGCAGCGGCCGCGAGGTCGACAAGTTCGCGCGTTTCGGGCTCGACGCACTGCCTGCGCGCGAGGTCGGCGCGCCGCTGGTCGGGCAATGCCATTCGTGCTTCGAATGCCGCCTCTACGACGACAGCCAGGTGGCGTCGAGCAACCTGTTCATCTGGGAAATCGTGCGCGCCCATGTTGCGCCCCGGCCGAAACTGCCGCGCACCGTGCATTACCGCGGCGATGGGCAGTTCATGGTGTCCGGCGCGGAAGTCTCGCGTCGACGGCGGTTCAAGCCCGACATGCTGTAATGCCCGCACTCCCCCCACACGCAGGACCGCCGCGCATGACCGAACACCTCACCGACCTGGACGCCGCCGTCGACTGGTTGATTGCGCGCGTGGACGGGCCGCTGCGGATCGGGGCACCGCTGGCGCTGGGCAAGCCGCATCGGCTGCTCAATGCCCTTTACGCGCGTGTGGAGCACGATCCTGCGCGGCCGCTGCAGCTGTATACCGCGCTGTCACTGAATCCACCGAAGGCACGCGGCAACGGCCTGGAAGCACGCTTCCTGGCGCCGTTCGCGCAGCGCCATTTCGGCGACGATTTCCCGCGGCTGGCCTATGCCGATGCGATCGCGCGCGACGCGTTGCCGGCACATGTGAAGGTGGAAGAGTTCTACATGCAGTCCGGTGCCCTGCTCGGCTCACGGCAGGCGCAGTCCAGCTACACCAGCCTGAACTACACCCACGCCGCCGACGCGGTGGCGCAGCGCGCACCGCAGGTGATCGTGCAGAAGGTGGCGATGCGGCCCGATGACCGCCGGCTCTCGCTGTCGTGCAACAACGACATCACCCAGGACACGCTGGATGCGATGACTGCGCGTGGGCTGCCGCGCCCACTGCTGGTCGCCGAGATCGATCCGCAACTGCCCTACATGGGTGGCTCGGCCACGGTCGATGTGTCGTTCTTCGATCTGGTGATCACCCCGCCGCCGCCGTATCCAGCGCTGTTCGGCCTGCCGCGGCAGCCGGTCGGCTACGCCGATTACGCCATTGGCCTGTATGCCAGCACGCTGGTTCGCGACGGCGGCACCCTGCAGATTGGCATCGGCACGCTGGCCGACGCGCTCAGCCATGCGCTGGTGCTGCGCCACACTGACAACGCGCGCTACCGCCGCGTGCTGCATGCGTTGGATCCGCAGCTGGCCAGCCACCCGCTGGTGCAGGAAATCGGCGGCGTGGACCCGTTCGAGGTAGGCCTGTACGGTTGCAGCGAGATGCTCAACGAGGGCTTCCGCCGGCTGGTGCAGACCGGGGTGATCAAGCGCAAGGTGCACGACGACCTGGCGCTGATGCAGCGCATCGAGAACGGCAGCACCCTCTCCATCGACCATGCCACCCTGGCCGCTGAAGGCGAGTACCTGCACGGCGCGTTCTACCTGGGCTCCCCGGAATTCTACGAGTGGCTGCGCACGCTGCCGGAAGACGAGTGCCGCGCCATCGGCATGCGCCGGATCAGCGAGATCAACCAGTTGTACGGTGGCAACGAGACGCTGGAACGCCTGCAGCGCCGCCATGCGCGCTTCTTCAACTCCTGCATGATGGCCACCGCGCTGGGCGCGGCGGTGTCGGATGCGCTGGACGATGGCCGCGTGGTATCCGGCGTGGGCGGCCAGTACAACTTCGTGGCGATGGCGCATGCGCTGCCCGAGGCGCGCAGCGTGCTGATGTTCCGCGCCGCGCGCGATGACAGGGGCCGGCGCGAATCCAATGTGCGCTGGAACTACGGCCACACCACCATCCCGCGCCACCTGCGCGACATCTACCTCAACGAATACGGCATCGCCGATCTGCGCGGCCTGACCGACGAGGACTGCGTGCATGCGATGACCGCGATCACCGAGGCACCGTTCCAGGGCGGCCTGCTGCAGCAGGCACACGGCTCGCGCAAGCTGCTGGCAGCCGCGCAACCGGATCCGCAGCGCCAGCAGCGCAACACGCCGCAGGCCCTGGCCGCGGCACTGGCCCCCTTCCGCGCCGACGGCAGCCTGCCCGACTATCCACTGGGCAGCGATTTCAACGAGATCGAGCAGGTGCTGGTGAAGGCATTGGGCTGGCTGAAAGCCAACACGCAGACCCGCGGCGACAAGCTGCGTACCGTCTGGGCAGCGCTGCGCCAACCTGCCGGCGATGGCGATGCGGTGTACCTGCAACGCATGGGCCTGCAGGCACCGAAGGACTTTGCCGAACGCCTGGATGCGCGCCTGCTGCGTCTGGCGCTGGCGCGCACCGCCTGAGAAAAGGGGACGGAGGGGATTAAGTCGTTTTTGCACAAACGACTTAATCCCCTCCGTCCCTTTTTCTCTACTCTGGAGAACGAGAAAGGCCGGCTTGCGCCGGCCTTTCCCTTGTTGCACCGCGAGGTTGCACCGCGAGGCGGCTTACAGCGCCTTGGCGGCTTCCACCACGTGGGCGGTGGTGATGCCGAAGTGCTTGTACAGCTGGTCGGCCGGGGCCGAGGCACCGAAGGTGTCGATACCGATCACGGCACCGTCCAGGCCGACGAACTGGCGCCAGAAACCGGTGACGCCGGCTTCCACGGCCACGCGCTTGCGCACGGCGTTCGGCAGCACCGATTCACGGTAGGCCGCATCCTGGCGCAGGAACACGTCGGTGGACGGCATCGAGACCACGCGGGTCTTGATACCGGCCGCGTCCAGCTGGGCCTTGGCTTCGGTGGCCAGCGAGACTTCCGAACCGGTGGCGATCAGGATCACGTCCGGGGTACCGGCGGCATCGGCCAGCACGTAGCCACCGCGCTCGATCTGGGCGATCTGCTCGGCGTTGCGCGGCTGGTGCGGCAGGTTCTGGCGGCTGAACACCAGGCAGCTCGGGCCGTCCTGGCGGGTGATCGCGGCCTTCCAGCTCACTGCCGACTCGACCGCGTCGCACGGACGCCACACGTCGTTGTTCGGGATGTAGCGCAGCGAGGCCAGGTGCTCCACCGGCTGGTGGGTTGGGCCGTCTTCGCCCAGGCCGATCGAGTCGTGGGTGTAGACGTGGATGGCGTGGGCCGGGATCAGCGCGCTCATGCGCACGCCATTGCGGGCGTAATCGCTGAACACCAGGAAGGTGGCGTCGAACGGAATGAAACCACCGTGCAGGGCCAGGCCATTGGCGATCGCGGTCATGCCGAACTCGCGCACGCCGTAGTACACGTAGTTGGCGTTGGCGTCGTCGCTGGCGACCGACTTGCTGCCCTTCCACAGGGTCAGGTTGGAGTGCGCCAGGTCGGCCGAGCCGCCGACGATTTCCGGCAGCAGCGGGGCGTAGGCTTCGATGGCCAGCTGAGAGGCCTTGCGCGAGGCGATCGTCGGGCCTTCAGCGGCCACCTGGGCGATATAGGCATCGGCCTTGGCAACGAAGTCGGCCGGCAGCTCGCCGTGCGAACGGCGGGTCAGCTCGGACGCTTCAGCCGGGTACTGGCTGGCGTACTTGTCGAACAGCTGTTCCCACTCGGCCTGGCGCAGGGTGCCGGCGCCATTGGCGCGCCATCCGTCGTAGATCGCCTGCGGGATCTCGAACGGGCCGTACTCCCAGCCCAGCTGCTTGCGGGTGGCGTCCAGCTCGTCCTTGCCCAGCGGTGCGCCGTGGCTGGATTCCTTGCCCGCCTTGTTCGGCGAACCGAAACCAATGGTGGTGCGGCAGCAGATCAGGGTCGGCTTGTCGCTCTGCGACAGCGCGGCCTCGATGCCGGCCTTGATGCTTTCCGGGTCATGGCCATCGACGTCGCGAACCACGTTCCAGCCATAGGCCTCGAAACGCTCCGGGGTGTTGTCGGTGAACCAGCCCTCGACGTTGCCGTCGATGGAGATGTGGTTGTTGTCCCAGAAGCAGACCAGCTTGTGCAGGCCCCAGGTACCGGCCAGCGAAGCGGCTTCATGCGACACGCCTTCCATCAGGCAGCCATCGCCCATGAACACCCAGGTGCGGTGGTCGACCACTTCCAGCTCCGGGCGGTTGAAGCGCTGTGCCAGCAGCTTCTCGGCCAGGGCGAAGCCCACGGCGTTGGCGAAACCCTGGCCCAGCGGGCCGGTGGTGGTTTCCACGCCCGGGGTCTCGTGGCGTTCCGGGTGACCGGCGGTGTGGCTGCCCAGCTGGCGGAACAGCTTCAGCTGCTCGATCGGCAGGTCGTAGCCGCTCAGGTGCAGCAGCGCGTACTGCAGCATCGAACCGTGGCCGTTGGACAGCACGAAACGGTCGCGGTTGAACCAGTGCGGGTTGCTCGGGTTGTGGCGGAGGTAGTCGTTCCAGAGGACTTCGGCGATGTCGGCCATGCCCATGGGCATGCCGGGATGGCCGGACTTTGCGGTTTCAACCGCATCGGCGGCAAGGAAGCGGATGGCGTTGGCCAACTGGCGACGGGTAGGCTGCGTCATGGTTCTGTCGGAATCGGGAGGCGGCCGCGGACGTGCGGGCGGCCTATTGTCCCATAGTCGCCGGGCGGGGGGTCGGTTCACCTTGCCCCGGTAGGGCCGGCCGCTGGCCGGCACCTGCATGATCGACGCTGGATTCCGCATGCGAAAGGGGGCCGGATCCTTTCCTTGCGGGAAGGGATCCGACCCCCATCAGGTCGCCATCAGTGGTCCCGGACTCAGTCCTGCTGCGGGCCCAGCGCCGGGCCGTCGTGGGACTCGCCCTTGGCCACCAGCGTGGTCAGGGCCAGGTCGCCGGTCACGTTCAGGGCGGTACGACACATGTCCAGGAAGTGGTTCACACCCAGGATCAGGCCGATGCCCAGCGGGTTCACGCCAACCATCGCGCAGATCATCGCCACCACCGGCAGCGATCCCGACGGCACGCCGGCGGTACCGATGCCACCGAGGATGCAGACGGCCATCACCATGATCTGCTGGCCAATGCTCAGGTCCACGCCGAAGAACTGGGCCAGGAAGATCACCGTCACGCCTTCGAACAGCGCGGTGCCGTTCTGGTTGGCGGTGGCGCCTACGGTCAGCACGAAGCGCGAAACACGCTGCGGCAGGCCCATCTGGTCGGCCACGCGCAGCGCGGTCGGCAGGGTGGCGTTGCTGGAGGCGGTGGAGAACGCCATCACCGTCGCTTCCTGCGTATCACGGAAGAACGACAGCGGCGAGCGACCGGACAGCCACACCGCGGTACCGTAGGTCACGAACATGTGCAGGCCCAGCGCCAGCACCACCACGCCCACGTAGGCGCCCAGGCGGATGATCAGCTCGAAACCGAACAGCGCGGCCAGGTTGAACATGAAGCAGGCCACCGCGTACGGGGCCAGGCGGATGACCAGGTTGATCAGGGTCATCGAGATTTCGAACACGCCTTCGATGGCGCGGCGCAGCGGGGCGACCTTCTCGTTGTCGGTCAGCACCATGCCGATGCCGAACATCAACGCGAAGAACATCAGCGACAGGATCGCGCCATTGTCCGACGCCGCCTGCAGCACGTTGCTCGGCACGATCGACAGCAGCATGTCCATGCCCTTGGGCGTGCCATGGATGCCCGCGACGATTTCCTTGCTGCGCTCGGCGTTCTCCGACAGCATCAGTGCTGCCGTCTGCGGATCGACGCCCGCACCCGGCTTGAGCAGGTTGACCAGCACCAGGCCGATGCCCACGGCGATGCCGGACAGCAGCACGGTGTAGGCCAGCGTCTTCCAGCCGATGCGGCCGAGGGCGCGGATGTCGCCCATCTCCGACACGCCCATGATCAGCGCCGAGAAGATCAGCGGCACGATCAGCATGAAGATCAAGTTGAGGAACAGGCCCGACGCCGGGGTGGTGACGTAATCCATTACCCACTTGGCACCGGCCTGCAGACCATCGACGCTGCCGCCCAGGGCGTGCACGATCAGTCCCAGGACCAGGCCGATCGCAAAGCCGATGCCCATCTTCCAATGCAGGGGCAACTTCTTCTTGTCGGCAGCAGCTGCTGTCATACGCGGGTTTCCTCGAAAAATGAATGCACTCTAACAAAGCGCGCAAGCGGCGCCGGTTCAGGTTCGCCGCGGCGGATACAGCGGCGCCAGGCCAGTGTCAGCGGTACCCGCGGCCGCCGACCAGTGCGGTCCGTCACGGAAGACTTCGCGCAGGCGCGAACGCAGCGGCGCCAGATCACCCTGCCCGCCCCAGCGCGCCTGCTGCAGGTCCTGCAGCACCTGGCGCTGGGCTGCATCCCCGAGCCGCGCGATGACCTGCTCGATGCGTTCAACGCCGGCCATCGCACACAGCTGTGCTTCCACCTGGTCGAAACCTTCACCATCCAGCGCTCGGCGCAGTTCGGCCAGGCCGGCACGCCCGCTCGCCACCGTCGGCACAGAGGGCTTGCCGGCTACAGGTGCCACGGCACGCGGGCGCCGG
Source organism: Stenotrophomonas sp. 85239_Sma (assembly GCF_056481725.1). NCBI lineage: Bacteria > Pseudomonadati > Pseudomonadota > Gammaproteobacteria > Lysobacterales > Lysobacteraceae > Stenotrophomonas > Stenotrophomonas sp. 85239_Sma. Next base: position 3,688,214 of record NZ_CM151163.1, read on the forward strand.
CCTCGTTGCCAGCCCCACAGCAGGGTCAACAGCCACAGCAACGCCAGGCCGATGGCCGCCGCCATCCACGGCCACGGACGCTCGGACAGCCCGCTGGCGCGTGGATCGGTCGCGGCGATACGCGCGTCCTGTCCATCGCTGCCGGGCAGCGCGGCAGCGGTGTCGATCGGTGGCAGCGATGCCGGCGAGGCAGTGCCCGCGCCGGTGCCAGCTGCAACGGCCAGCGTCAGGTCTGGCAGCTTCGCTTCCTGTGCCTTGCCGTTGCGTACATCCCACCAGGGCAGGCGCGGCCCCGGTACCACCAGCGAACCCGGCTGGCGCGGCACGATCGAATAGCGGCGGGTGATCTTCAGGCGCGGCGTGCTGCCGTTGAAGGTCTCTTCGTACTGCGCGGGTTCGGCGAACACCTGCGCATTGGCGCCGACATCCGGCACCGGCAGATCGGTGAACTGTGCGCGCGTCGCGCCTTCGGCAATCGCTTCGACCACCACGTTGGCCGCCTCACCGGTGCGGGCGCTGGTCGGCGCACTGGTGTAGCGCAACTGCAGGCTCTGCAGGGGCAGCCACGGCTGCGGCGCCTGCGCCGGTTGTGCCTGCACCTGCAGTGTGCGGTCGGCGCTGGTGGCACTCATGCGGCCGTCGCCACCACCGAAGAAGTCATCGAAAAAGCCACCGGCGCTGCGTCCGTTGAAACGCGCGCCGGCCAGCTTCAACGCGCCACTGCGTTCGGGGATCAGCAGGAAACGCCGTTCGACCACGTTGTAGCGGCGGCCGTTGACCTGGCGCACATCGGTACGGTCGTCGCCCACGCGCTGCAGCGACGCACCCGCCGGGGTATCCAGCACCAGTTCGCCGGAGGCCAGCTGCGAGGCGAAATACAAGCGCACCACCACGCCCACGCTCTGCTGCACATACGGCGTATCGTCATCGACAACGGTTTCGATGAAGGCCATCGCATTGCTGTCCGGCCCGGCCACGGTGGCCGCATCCACCTGCAGCGTCAGCGGCGCGGTGCGCACACTGCCCACCTGCAGGCCCGGCACCACCAGCGCGCCGCTGCGCCGTGGGGTCAGCGCCACGCCATACAGGTTGCGCTGCTGCATGCTGCCATTGCTCCACTCCACCTGGCGGCTGCTGGTCTGCCCGCTCAGGTCGAAGTCGCTACGCAATGGCGTGAAGTCCGGGGCACCCTGGTCGCTCTCGACATTGAGGGTGACGGTATCGCCCATCGCGATGCGGTCGCGATCCAACCACGCGCGCGGCTGAGCCCACGCCAGCAGCGGCAGCCACAGCAGCAGTGCCACCAGTACCTGTAGTGGCCAGCGCCCGTGCATGTTGATCGCCCGCGTCATCGCCCTTCCCTCTTCCTGCGTTCGTTTTCCAGCTGGAACTTGGCCCGCAGCAATGCTCCCGGATCATCCGGCACACGTCGCATCCACGCCTCCACGGCCTGTTGCTCCTCGCGTTGGCGCGGGGTGGCGCCTTCGCTGCCTGGCACGGGCTTGCCCTCCTGTTCGCCCTTGCCCTCGCGTGCCTGCTGCATTGCCTGCTGCATGCGCTGGCGTTGCTGTTCGTCGGCCTGCGCCTGTGCCTTGGCATCTTCCACCTGCGGCGGTGCCTGCTGGCCATCGCGGCCACGCTCGCCAGGCTGAGGCTTCGACTGCGCGTTGGTGTCACCCGCCTTGGGCGGGTCCTGCTGGCCCGACTGCGGCTGGCCCTGGCCGGGATTCTGCTGGCCCTGCTGCGGCTGCCCCTGTGGATTCTGCTGGCCCTGCGAGCCCTGCGCCTGCTTCTGCTGCCCGTTCTGCGGCGGCTTCTTCTGATCCTGGCCCTGGCCGCCACCGGATTGCCTGCGCTTGCGTGCAGCATCGACCACGGCACGGTTGGCCACCGCATCGGCCATGCCCGGATGCAGTGCCAGCGCGCGGTCGTAGGCGGCGATCGCGTCGTCGTAGTGGCCTTCGCGTGCCAGCGTGTTGGCCAGGTTGTACCAAGCGGCATCGTTGTCGATGCCTTCGAACTGTTTGCGTGCAGTGGCGAAGTCGCCCTTGCGGTAGGCCTGCACCCCGTCGGCCAGTCGCTGGTGCTGCACCTGATCGCTACGCTTCCACAGCGTGCCCTGCGCCGGCTGGGAGGCAGGCGTCGCAGGGGCCTGCGCCTGCGCGTCATTCATCCACGGCAGCAGGCCGACCGCGAGCACCGCGGCCAGCACCGCGCGACGACGGAAGGCCAGCAATGCCAGCAGCATCACCGGCGGCAGCAGCCAGAAGCCTTCGTCACGCCACTGCTTGCCTTCGCCTGGCCGCTGCGCCGCCGTGCCTTCGCGCGCGTCGAGTACGCCGAGCGCACGCAGATCGCTGCCATCGGCCGAAATGCGTGCATAGCGTCCGCCGCCGGCCGTGGCCACCGCGCGCAAGCTGCCCTCATCCAGCGCAGCCTGGCGGATCTGCCCGCTGCCATCGCGGTAGGCCGCACCGGCAGGCGTGCCCAGGCCCAGCACCGACACCTGCAGGCCCAGGCCGCGCGCCTGTGCCGCCGCCAGTGCAGCTTCGCTGTCCGCCTGATCGCTGACCAGCAGGATCTGCCCCTGCAACGCACCGATCTGCCGCATCAAGCGTGTCGCCCAATCGATGCCGCGGTCGGCACGCTGGCCATCGCGCGGCATCACGTCCGGCGACAGCGCATCCAGATACAGCGCAACATTGCTGCCGTCGTCTGTCAGCGGTGCCACGGTGTAGGCATCATCGGCGTACACCACCAGCCCCACCTGCCCGCCTTGGCGTGCGCGCAGCAGCTCGCCCACTTTCGCTCGCGCCTGCAGCAGGCGCGACGGTGGCAGATCGGTCGCGGTGATCCGGCTGGACAGGTCCAGTACCACCAGCAACGGTGCGCTGGCCTGGAACATCGGTTGTGCCTGCTGCCGCCAGCTCGGACCGGCCATGGCCAGCGATGCCAGCGTCCAGCCGAGCAGCACCGCCCAGGGCAGACGTGCCCGCCGCCTTGCACCGGCGGCCAGCAGGTGCGGCAACAGATGTGCGTCCACCGCCTGCCGCCACACATCACTGCGCCGTTGCCGGTACAGCGCAAACGCGATGATCAGCGGCAGCGCCAACAGCGCCCACAGCCACTCGGGCCGCAGGAAGTGCAGTGCGTTCCAGTCGGGAAGATTCGAAGCAAACGCGATCATCGGCGACGCTCCGGCCACAGCCATGCCAATGCGCCCAGCAGCAACGCCAGGCCCAACGGCCACGCATAGCGTTCTTCGCGCGGGCGCAGGCTCGGGCCCTTTGCGGCCACTGGCTCCAGGCGATCAAGCTCGGCATAGATGCCGGCCAGCTGCGCGGTGTCACGCGCACGGAAGAACTGGCCGCCGGTCATGCTGGCGATCTTCTTCAGGGTGGCCTCGTCGACCGGATCCTGGTCGGTGGAAATCGGAATGCCGAACAACCGCATGCTGCCATCGCCGCCAAATGCAACCGTGTGGATGCGCACGCCTTCGGCGCGCGCCACTTCCGCCGCGCGCAGGGGCTCCAGCACACCGGCATTGCTGACGCCGTCGGTCAACAGGATCAGGACGCGCTGTCCCTCCGGCTGGCTGCGCAGGCGCTTCACCGCCAGGCCGATGGCATCACCGATGGCGGTCTCGCGTCCGGCCAGGCCGACCACGCTGTCGCGCAGCTGGTCACGCACGCTGGCCAGGTCCGCGGTCAGCGGCGTGAGCGTGTAGGCACGGTCACCGAAGATCAGCAGGCCGACGCGGTCGCCGGCACGGCGATCCAGGAAGTCGGCCAGCACGGCCTTGGCTGCGGTAAGGCGATCCACGGCCTGGCCGCCCAGCAGCATGTCGCCCTCGCCCATGCTGCCGGACACATCCATCGCCAGCATCATCTGCCGCCCCTGCTGCGGCGGCGTGATCGCATCGCCCAGCTGCTGTGGTCGCGCCAGCGCGACACACAGCGCGCACCACCCCAGCCACAGCAGCAGCGTGCGCAGCCACGACACGTCAACCCGACCACCACCAGACAGCGCTTCCAGTTCGGCAGCGGCATAGGGCACGCGTAGTGCGGCGCCCGGATCTGCGCGACGCTTCCACCAGCGCATCAGCAGCGGCAACGGCAGCGCCAGCAGGGCCAGCGGCCATGCCAGCTGCAGGTCCGGCCATGGCCAATAGGTCGTCCACAGGTTCATCGGCGGCGCTCCAGCAGCATCGCCAGGTAGCGTTCGCGGGCCCAGCTGCGCACGGCGGCCACGTCGTTGCTGTCGACGCGCGGGCGATAGGCGCCTTCGGCCAGCAGGCTGCGATGTGCAGCGGGCAGCGTGCCCTGCGGGTCCACACGCTGCCACCAGGCGTCATCGCGCAGCGATTCACTGCCCGGCGCCGCATGACGCGCGGCCCGGCGCAGCAGTCCTGCGATCGCCGCCAGTTCTGCTGCAGCGTCGGTGGTGGCTGCCAGCTCCTGATCGAACAACTGCAACCAGCGACGGCGGCGACGGCGACGGCGACGACGCCACATCACCACGGCGATCACCAGCAGCACCAGCACGACCGCTGCGCCGATCATCAGGTAACCGGGGGCTGGCGGCCACCATGACGGTGCCGGTGGCAGCTGCACATCGCGCAGCGGCAGAGCGGCGCTCATGCCGGCACCTCGGTCGGTGATGGCGCCAACCAGGCGTCGCTGGGTGCATCGGAGGACAGCACCTGCACGTCGACGCGGCGCGCACCGAGCTGGCGCCGCAGTTCCTGCAGCGGTTCAACGAAATGCGCCTGCCAGTGCGCCTGCACTTCGCTGCGGCGCAGGTCGAGACCGATACGCTGCTGCGCGGTCTGGAACTGCAGTGCGGCCGACGGCGGCTGCAGCTCCAGTGGATCGACCAGCAGCACCAGGCTGAGGTCGTGATGTTGGGCGAGCGCGCTCCAGCGCGCCGGTGGAATGCGGATGGCCTGCTGCGGATCGGCCAGCACCAGCATGCGTGCCCCGGGGCGCAGCACGCGACCGGCATGATCCAGCGCGCGCTCCAGGCCCAGATCATCGGCCGGCGGCTGTGCATACCAGCGGGTAAGCGCGTCGAGCACGCGCAACACGCCGCGTGGCCCACCTGCAGGAGCGATCGGCGCTTCGCGGTCGCTGCCACGCAGCGCGCCCACGCGGTCGCCACGGCGCTGCGCCGACCATGCCGCAACAGCGCCGGCGCGGGCGGCCTGCACCGATTTGAAGCGCACGCGGGTGCCGAAGTACAGCGCCGGCGAGGTATCGGCCACGATCAGGCTGACCCGCTCACGTTCTGCCTGGAACAGTTTGGTGTGGGCGCGGCCGGTACGTGCGGTCACGCGCCAGTCGATGTGGCGCGCGTCGTCGCCGGCCACGTACTCGCGCGACTCGGCGTACTCCATGCCGCGGCCGCGCAGCGGAGACGGTGCCTGCCCTGCGTTACCGGTGCGGCCACGCCGCGGCGGCGGCGGACGCTGTGCCAGCCGGCGCAGCGCGACCAGTTCGGCCAGCTGCGGGCGCAGCCCGTCACCTTCGAGCGCAGACGGTGCCTGTTCCAGGGATGGATCGGTCATGCGCAGGCTCAGGGTGCCGGCACCCGGGCCAGCAGCTCCTGCACCAGGCGCTCGCCGTCCCAGCCTTCGGCGGTGGCTTCATAGCTGGGCAGCACGCGATGGCGCAGCACGTCGGCGGCCACCGCACGCACGTCGTCGGGGGTGACGAAGTCGCGGCCGGCCAGCCAGGCGCGCGCACGTGCGCAGCGTTCCAGTGCGATGGAGCCACGCGGGCTGGCACCCCAGGCGATGCGGCGGCCGAGGCCGGCGTCATAGCGCGACGGGTCGCGCGACGCCAGCACCAGTTCGATCAGGTACCGCTCCAGCGCCGGCGCCATGTGCAGGTCCAGCACTTCGCGGCGGGCGTCGAACACGTCCTGCATCGGCATCTTGTCGGGCGCCGGCGCGGCCTCGCCCAACGCGCCACGGGCACGCTCGCGGGCCAGCCGCAGGATTTCCGATTCGGCCGCCTGGTCCGGGTAGCCGATGCGCACATGCATCAGGAAGCGGTCCAGCTGCGCTTCCGGCAGCGGGAAGGTACCTTCCTGCTCGATCGGGTTCTGCGTGGCCATCACCAGGAACAGCGACGGCAGCGCATAGGTATGGCGGCCAACGGTGACCTGGCGCTCGCCCATGGCTTCCAGCAGCGCCGACTGCACCTTGGCCGGCGCGCGGTTGATCTCGTCGGCCAGCAGGATCGGGTGGAAGATCGGGCCGGGCACGAACTCGAAGCGGCCTTCCTGCGGGCGCCAGATCTCGGTACCGGTGAGGTCGGCCGGCAGCAGGTCGGGGGTGAACTGCACGCGGGCAAAGTCCGCTTCCAGGCGCGAGGCCAGTGCACGGATTGCCGTGGTCTTGGCCAGGCCCGGCGCGCCCTCCACCAGCAGGTGGCCGTCGGCCAGCAGCGCGATCAGCAGGCGTTCGACCAGTGCCGCCTGGCCGACGATCTCGGCCGACAGCGCGTCGCGCAGCTGGGTGAACGCCGCATGCAGGCGGGAGGTGGCCGGCGCGGGCGGCGGCGAGACGGTTTCGGGCATCGGCGGTGGCAGGTTCATGGGGGCCTTTGACCGGCGCAGGACGGCACGGGTTCCCGACATCATCGCAGGGTGCCTTGCGATTGGCATCAAGAACGGCTGAACAGCCCTCCGCGCAGAGCGTGGTTCCCCTGGCGGAAACGAAGAAGGGCCGCACGAGGCGGCCCTTCTTCGAACACCTAAGTGCGCTGGATCAGTTCTGCTTGGCCACGCGCAGCACCTTCGGGGTGACGAACACCAGCAGCTCGGCCTTGTCCTTGTTGCGACCGCGCTTCTTGAACAGGTTGCCCAGGAACGGCACGTCGCCCAGGAACGGCACCTTGCTGATGCTGTTGCGATCGGTGAACTCGTAGACGCCACCGATCACCACGGTCTGCCCATCCTCGACCAGCACCGCGGTGTTGACTTCGCGTCGGTTGATCGACGGCACGGTGCCGTAGCCCTCCAGCTGGATCAGCTGGTCGACTTCGTCCTTCTTCACCTGCATGTTGAGGAACACGCGGTTGTCGTTGGTGATGGTCGGGGTGACCTTCAGCTCCAGCACCACTTCCTTGAACTGGACGTTCGGGGTCGCCACGCCGCCAGCGGTACCACCGCTGATGGTGACGTAGCCGATTTCCTTGCCCTGCTTGATCATCGCTTCGCGCTGGTTGGTGGTGACCACGCGCGGGTTGGAGATCACCTCGCCTCGCGACTCCTGCTGCATGGCCGACAGCTCCACGTCCAGCAGGTAACCGGCATTGAGGATCGACAGCGCCAGCGAACCCGGGTTGCTGGCGGCAGCCACCGGCAGGTTCCAGTTCAGGCCACGGGTGATCGCCGAGCCGGACTTCACCGGCGGCGGGCCGATCCGGCCACCCGCTTCCCAGTCACGCTCGGCCTTGGCATTGGCCAGGTCGGTTGCGACCTGCGACTTGCGGGTCTCGGCATTGGCATCCAGGCTGCCACTGAAGTACACGTTGTCACGGCTGCCGCTGACACCGAACTTCGCGCCCAGCTCGCGGGCGAAGGTATCGGTGGCGATGACGATGCGGCTTTCGATCAGCACCTGGTCGACCGGGCGGTCGATCACGTTGATCAGCTCGCGCATGCGCGCGATCTTCTTCGGGATGTCGCTGATCATCAGCGTGTTGGTGCGTTCGTCGGCCACGATGCGGCCGCGCGAGGACAGGAAGCCACTGTCTTCCTGCGAGGAGCTGCCCGAACCACCACCACTGCCACCACCACCGCCGCCGCCGATGCCCTTGGCCTCGGTCAGCGCTTTGAAGATCTGCGTGGCGCTGTGGTAGTTGATCTGGATGTAGTCGGTCTGCAGGTCTTCGCGGTTCTCGATGGCGATGCGCGCGTCTTCCTTTTCCTGCTCGAACTTGGCCAGTTCGGCCTGCGGCGCCACCCAGATCACGCTGCCGTCGCGACGCTTGTCCAGGCCCTTCGCGCGCAGGACGATGTCCAGCGCCTGGTCCCACGGCACATTGACCAGGCGCAGGGTCACGTTGCCCTGCACCGAGTCGGACGCCACCACGTTCAGGTTGGACTCCTCGGCGATCAACTGCAGCACGGTGCGCACCGGCACGTCCTGGAAGTTGAAGGTCACCGGCTTGCCGGTGAAGCCGCGCTGGCCGACGGCCTTGGCCGCCTGGGTGACGCTGCCGGCGGTGACCGCACCCACGGCGGCCTGGGCCTGCCGCGGGCTGATCTCGACCACGTACTCGTTGCCGCTCTGGTAGGCCAGCGATTCCACGGCGCCGCCAGTGCTCAGCACCAGCTGGGTGCCGGCACCCGACGGCTTGGCGTCGATGCGCTGTACCGGCGTGGCGAAGTCGGTGACGTTCATCGGCTTCTGCAGGTTGGCCGGCAGTCGGGCATTGCCGACGTCGACCACCACGCTGTTGCCCTGCGTGCGCAGGTCAGGGATCGCGCCCTGCCCGTCGAACTGCACGATCAGGCGCCCGGCGCCGTCATCGCCACGCTTGAAATCGATCTTGGCCACCGACAGGGCCGCCGGCGCGGCGGCCGGTGCCACGGTGGCGCCCACTGGCTTTTCCGCCGGTGCGGCAGCCAGCGCCGGAGCGCAGGCCAGCATCAGCGCGACTCCCAGCGCGCTGACACGGTTCAAGGTAGAGCGCCGGATGGGACGCAGCCCCTTGGCTTGGTGAAAGGTCATCGTGCTATCCCCAGTAAACGATCATTGATCTTCAAGCGAGAGCGTTGCCGGCCGTTCCAGCCAGCCACCCGCGCCATCCGGCACCAGTTCGATCAGCTCCACGCGGTCTTCGAAGACCGCCGTGACCCGCCCGTCGCTCTGCCCCAGGTAACCGCCCGGGCGAACCCGGTAGGTAACCTTGTCCGGCCCCATCACCAGCGCCACGGTACCTGCGCCGGTACCGATGGTGCCGACCATGTCCAGCGCATCCAGCGGGAAGCCTTCCAGCGGCTCCTTGCGCCGGTTCGGGTCCGGTCGCAATCCGCCGTTCCCCTGCTGCGGATTGGTCCAGGCATCGGTGAACGGATCGCGCATGCCCTGCGCGGAGTATTCAAAGGTCTCGAACTGCTGCATCACCGGCAGCGGCTCCAGCGGTTGCGCCGGTCGCGCACGCTCGCCTTCCACCCATTTCTCAAGGTCCGGTGCGTCGCCGGGCGTGCTGGTCACGCCACGGCCGCAACCGGCCAGCAGCAGCACAGCCAGCACCATCGCACCACGTACGGTCTGCGCGCGCATCACTTCTTGCCCTCCTTGCCAGCGTCGGATGCCTGCTGCGCCTGCACTTCGGTCTCGTCCAGGTAGCGGTAGGTCTTGACCGTACCGGACAGTTCCAGTGCACCGCTGCGGACGTTGCCGCCGGTCTTTTCCTTGGGCTTGAGGTTGATGTCATGCATGGTCAGGATCACCACCCGCGGCAGCGAGGCCACGCCACTGACGAACGCGCCGAACTGGTGGTAACTGCCCACCATGCGCAGCTTGATCGGCTTCTCGGCGTAGAACTCCTTGATCTGCTCCTGCTCCGGCTCGAACAGCTCGTTGGTCAGGCCGCTGGACAGCGCGGTCTGCGAGATGTCGATGATCAGGTCGGGCATTTCGGTCTTGCTCGGCAGCTGCCGCAGCATCTGCTGCAGCACCTGCTCCATCTGCGCCAGTTGCTGCTTCAGCGGCCCCAGGTTCACCGCGCGTTCCTGCTGCTTGGTGAACTCGGCGCGCAGCTCGGTTTCCTTTGATTCCAGCCCGGCCAGTTCCTCGCGCTTGCCGCTGATCAGCAGCATCCACGCCACGAACATGATGACCAGCGCCAGCAACGAGCAGAAGACGATCTTGGCCTTCTGCGGCCAGTTGCCGATGTCGTTGAAATCCAGGTTCTTGAGGTCGATCTTCTGGCTCATGCGCGGTCCCCCTGCAGCAGCGCATTGAAGGCCTGCGGCGGCTGCGCCAGGCGGCTGCCCTCGGGCTTCGGGGCAGGTGCCGGGGCCGGAGCGGCCGGCTGGTTCGGTTTGGCCGGAGTGGCCGACGGTGCAGCGGCCGGTGCGGCAGGAGCCGCTGCCGGCTGGCCCGGTGCGGGAGCCGTAGGCGTCGCGGCATCCGGACCTGCGGCCAACGGAGCCACCGGGGCCGGCGCAGCCGTCGCCACCGAGCCATCGGCGTTCAGGCCCGGCGTCGCCGAAACCTCTTCGCTCTGTGCCGGCAGCTTCACCTTGACCACGAACACATACGGCAGCGCCTTGATGTCGGCCAGCGGGCCGACCTTGCCGTCCTTGTCCTTCTCCGGGTCACGCGCTTCGATGATCGACAGCTCCGGGTTGGTCATCCAGCCGGACGTCTCCAGGTTGCGCATGTACGCCGAAACGCGGGCATTGGACTGGGTGCGCCCTTCCAGCGTCAGCACATCCCCTTCCTGTTTCAGCGCGGTCAGCACCACGCCGTCGGGGATGGTGCGCACCAGCGCGTCGAACAGGTGGACCATCTGCGAGCGCTTGGCCTGCAGCTCCTCGATCACCTTCTTGCGGGCCAGCAGGCGTTCCTTCTGCGCGTCGAGGCGGTCGATCTCCTTGTTCTGTTCCTTGACCTTCTCGATCTCGGCTTCCAGATAGGCGTTGCGGTCCATCTGGCCGCTCACTTGGCGGTCGTAATAGAACCAGATCATCAGCGACAGCAGCAGGCCACCGACAGCGGCCATGCCCAGCATTGCGTAAAACTCGCGCTGGCGTTGCTTGCGCCGCTCGGCGCGCCAGGGCAATAGATTGATGCGTGCCATCAGTCAAAGCTCCTCAGCGCCAGACCGGTCGCGATCATCAGCGCGGGGGCATCCTGGGCCAACGCGTGCGCGTTCACCTTCGGCCCCAGGGTCATCTGCGCCAGCGGGTTGGCGACCACGGTCGGCACACCCAGCTGTTCCTCGACCATCTCCGGCAAGCCACCCAGCACGGCACAGCCGCCTGCCAGCACGATGTGATCGACGCGGTTGAATTCGCTGCCTGCATAGAAGAACTGCAGCAGGCGGCTGATCTGCTGGACCGTGGCCTCCTTGAACGGCTCCAGCACTTCCATCTCGTAGCTTTCCGGCAGGCCGCCCTGGCGCTTGGCCAGCCCGGCTTCCTCGTAGCTCAGGCCGTAGCGGCGCATGATCTCGTCGGTCAGCTGCTTGCCACCGAACACCTGTTCGCGGCTGTAGAGGCTACGGCCGCCGCGCAGGACATTGAGGGTGGTCATGGTGGCGCCGATGTCGACCAGCGCGACCACGCCGTCGATGGACACCGGCAGCTCGCTGGCGACCAGGGCGTAGGCGTTCTCGACCGCGAAGGCCTCCACGTCCATCACCTTGGCCTGCAGGCCACCGAGTTCCAGCGCGGACTGGCGCAGCTCGACATTCTCCGAACGCGACGCGGCCAGCAGCACCTGGACCATCTCCGGGTTGTTCGGGATCGACCCGATCACCTCGAAGTCCAGGTTCACTTCCTCGATCGGATACGGAATGTAGTTGACCGCTTCCAGCTCGATCTGGGCTTCCATGTCGTTTTCGTCGAGATCGGCCGGCATCGGGATCACCTTGGTGATCACCGCCGACCCCGCGACGGCGGCAGCGGCCAATTTCGCCTTGCTGCCTGAGCGGTTCATCGCCCGGCGGATGGCCTCACCCACGGCCTCCACTTCAACGATGTTCTTCTCCACCACCGCATTCGGCGGAAGAGGTTCCACAGCGTAATGTTCCACGCGGAAACGATTGCCACTGCGGGACAGCTGCAAAAGCTTTACCGCAGTCGAACTGATGTCGACGCCCACAAGCGGCGACTGACTTTTTGGGATGAGCCCCACGGTTTCTCCCCTGCCGACGGGCACTTGGACGCAAGAGCTGCGTCCGCGCATTAATAACGTATTCTTAGCAAATGGCAACCGCCCTGCTGTGAAATCCCTCACGGATTCACGATGCAGCCCCTGGCAATTCCCCTTGCGCTCCCCGGTGCCGACCCCAGCCGCCACCTTGCGTAATCTATACTCTGCGACCACGAAATTCGCAATCGGAATCTGAACCCGATGACTCGACTCCGCCGCTGGCTGCGCTGGATCTTCCTGATTGTCCTGGTCCTGGCGCTGATCGGCGCGGCCGCCGTGGGCGGTCTGTACTATGCCGTTTCCTCCAAGCTTCCCGACGTGCAGACCCTGCGCGACGTGGAAATGCAGGAGCCGATGTACGTCTATGCTGCCGATGGCAAGCTGATGGCGGTGTTCGGCGAGACCCGGCGCACCCCGATCACCATGAAGGACGTGCCCGAGAAGCTGAAGCAGGCGTTCCTGGCTACCGAGGACGCCCGCTTCTACGATCATGGCGGTGTGGACTACAAGGGCATCGGCCGCGCGGTATGGCTGCTGGCCACCACCAACGACAAGCGCGTGCCGGGTGGCTCCACCATCACCCAGCAGGTCGCCCGCCAGTTCTTCCTCAGCTCCGAGTACAGCTATACCCGCAAGCTGGCCGAGATCCTGCTGGCGCGGAAGATCGAGTCCGAGCTGAGCAAGGACGAGATCTTCGAGCTGTACCTGAACAAGAGTTTCTTCGGCAACCGCGCCTACGGCGTGGCTGCTGCCGCCGAGTTCTACTACGGCAAGAAGCTGAACGAGCTGGACCTGGACGAGATGGCCTCGCTGGCCGGCATCCCCAAGTTCCCCTCTTCGGGCAACCCGATCTCCAACCCGGAACGTGCCCGCCAGCGCCGCGACAACTACGTGCTGCAGCGCATGGCCGACCTGAAGTTCGTCAGCCAGGCCGAGGCCGACGCGGCCAAGGCCGTGCCGATGCACGCCACCGCGCATGAGCCGCCGGTGCAGGTCGATGCCCCGTACGTGGCCGAGCTGGTGCGCCAGGAAATGATCGCCCGGTTCGGCGGCGACGTGGTCAACAAGGGCTATCACGTCACCACCACCATCGACTCCACCCTGCAGACCGCCGCGAACCAGTCGGTGCGCGACGGCCTCCTGCTGTACGACCACCGCCACGGCTGGCACGGCGTGGAGAAGCAGGTGCAGCTGGGCGCCGGTGACGACACCGCGGCCCTGGCCGAGCACCTGCGTGGCATGTTCGGCCAGGCCGGCCTGCTACCGGCGATCGTCGCCAGCACCGGCGCCGATGGCAGCGCCACCGTGGTGCTCGCCAACCGCACCGAGATCGTGCTCCCGGCCGGTGCTGCCAAGTGGACCAACAAGACCCCGGGCAAGCTGGTGCAGCGCGGTGACATCGTGCGCGTGCGCGCCGGTGCCAAGGAAGGTGAGTGGCTGCTGGACCAGATCCCGCGCGGCCAGTCCGCACTGGTCTCGCTGGACGCCCACAACGGCGCGTTGAAGGCGCTGGTGGGTGGCTTCAGCTTCTCCGGCAACAAGTTCAACCGCGCCACCCAGGCCCGTCGCCAGCCGGGGTCCAGCTTCAAGCCGTTCGTCTATGCGGCCGCCTTCGACAAGGGCTACAACCCGGCCTCGATCGTGCTCGATGCCCCGGTCGTGTTCCGCGACCGCCGCGGCAAGACCTGGGCCCCGCAGAACGACGGCGGCGGATTCCGCGGCCCGATGCGCCTGCGCGAGGCGCTGGTGCAGTCACGCAACCTGGTGTCGGTGCGCCTGCTGGATGGCATGGGCGTGGACTACGCCCGCAAGTACATCAGCGAGTTTGGCTTTGCCGAATCGGAGTTGCCGCCGAACCTGTCGATGTCGCTGGGTACCGCCTCGCTGACCCCGCTGTCGGTGGCGCGTGGCTACGCCGTGTTCGCCAACGGCGGCTCGCGCGTGGATACCTGGCTGATCGACCAGGTCAACGACCGCGACGGCAACCTGGTGTTCAAGGAAAACCCGGCGCTGGCCTGCCGCGACTGCGCCGGCAGCAGCGACCAGCCGGTCAACCAGGTGGTGGACGGCTTCAACTTCGGCGCTCCGGCCCCGAAGGTGGACCCGGCCGCCGCAGCCAAGGTCGAAGCCCCGGCGGCACCGGCCAACCCGGATGCCCGCACCGCCCCGCGCGCGATCGACGCCCGCACGGCCTACCAGCTGGTGTCGATGATGCGCGACGTGGTCCAGCGCGGTACCGGTGTCCAGGCCAAGGTGCTCGGCCGCGAGGACGTGGGCGGCAAGACCGGCTCCACCAACGACCATCGCGATGCCTGGTTCTCCGGCTTCGGCGGGCCGTACGTGACCACCGTGTGGGTGGGCCGCGACGACTTCCGCTCGCTGGGCTACCGCGAATACGGTGGCAAGGCCGCCCTGCCGATCTGGATCGAGTACATGCGCACCGCGCTGAAGGACACCCCGATCGCGCAGAACGACCCGCCCAGCGGCATGGTCCAGGCCACCCTCAACGGTGCCACCGAGTGGGTGAAGGTGGAAGACATGGACCGCCTGACCGACTACGACCTGAACCTCAATACGCCGCAGGCCGACGCCGCCGCGTTCGATATCTTCTGAGGAAGGAAGTTGGGGTGCCAACCGTGGGTTGGCACCTCCGCGAAATACCCACGCAGATGTCACATCGGTGCGCTAGTCTGTAGCCAGGTCGCAACAGGAGTCATCGCATGCATCGCGCCCGTCAGCATGCTGCCAGCCAGACCCGCGAGCGGCGCCACCGCCTCGCCCACGAAGCCGCCCGCCTGATGGCCGAAGGCGGCATCCGCGACTATCACCAGGCCAAGTTGAAGGCCGCCAGCCGGCTCGGCATCCACGACGATGCCTCCCTGCCCCGCAATACCGAGATCGAGGACGCCCTGCGCGAGTACCAGCGGCTGTTCTCCGGGCCCCGGCACGGCAACGAACTGCAGCGCCGCCGCGAGGCCGCGATGCGCGCGCTGGAGTTCCTGCACGGCTTCGCCCCGCGCCTGGCCGGTCCCGTGCTGGACGGCACCGCCGACGCGAACAGCCCCGTGCAGCTGCACCTGCACAGCGACGACCCGGAGGCCGTGCACCGCTTCCTGGACGAACACGGCATTCCTGCCGAATCGCGGACGCGTCGCCTGCGCATGGACCGCGAGCGATGCCTGGACGTGCCGGTGTGGGTGTTCAGTGCCGAGGAGCTGACCTTCGACCTGGCCGTGCTGCCCTATGACGCCCTGCGCCAGGCGCCGCTGTCGCCGGTGGATGAAAAGCCGATGCGTCGCGCATCCGTGGCGCAGTTGCGGCAGGTGCTGGCCGAGGCGGAGATCACCGCGTACATCGGCGGGTGACGGTAGCTCCGGTCTTGGTCGGTGCGGGCCGTTGGTCCGCGCGGCGCTTCAGGCGTCCGGATACCTGACCGAAGAGCAGTCGAGCATGGCTCGAGCCCACCCTACCGCAACTCATGCGGCTCCTTGGCATCGCCGGTCAGCAGGCGTGCCAGCCACGGCGCACCCGCGCGCCGTGGGTACTCCATCATCATCCGGGCGTGCATGTCCTGCAGGTCAGCCAACAGCCAGGTCTGGTTGTAGACGTCGCCGAACGTGTCGGACCAGGCTGTCTGTATCCGCGCGCGCTCCCCCCCGTTGAGATTGGGCATCCTGTCCAGCGGTACCTCCAGCACCGGCGCCAGCCCCTCGTTGATGGCGGTGTTTTCCGCCTGCGCTGCGCGGAGCAGTGACAGCCGATGCTTCAGCTGCCAGCACGGGTATGGGAAGCAGCTGCCCGTGGCTTCGATGTACGCCGCCATGTCGGCCAGCATGTGGGCTTTCAGCTGCCACACCATCGCACTGTCCAGCAGCTCCCGTACCCGCATCGTGCGCAGCGTACCGGCCCGGACTTCTTCTGGCGTGGTGAACGGCTCACCGGGTGTGGTGCCGCCATGCTGCACCAGCACGATGCGATGGATCGCCTCGCCGGTGATGTTCTCCACGCGCAGCGCTGCCACCTCCGGGTGCACGCGCGGCGGCGGCACGCTCACCACCCGCCAGTGGTACCAGAGCACCAGCACCATGCCGGTCAGGCACAGCAGGGTGAACAGGACCCAGCTGTCCAGATTGCGGGTGTAGTAGAAGTACCGCGCCCGCCACAGATAGAACGTGCGGTAGCTGATGAACCGGCTTACCCAACCATACATTGCCATCTCCTCGGCAAGGACCCCGGCGCGACGGGGTGGATTACGCGCGTCATGCCGGGGCTGCATGGCTTACCAGCCGATGCCTACGCCGACGCCCATGCTGCGCTCACCGCTGTTGGTGAACGCGCCATTGAGGCTGAAGGTGGCCGAGCCCTTCTCGTTGAGCACGCGCTGGTAGCCCACCGCCATCGCCGACTCTCCCTCGCTGTAGCCCACGCCCGCACCGAGGCGGTTGTAGGTGGCCAGGCCGGCGGTATTCATCGCCATCGCGCTCTGTGCACTGCTCATCGCGGCCATGCGGTTGAAGCGCTTGTCCATCTTGTCCAGGCGGCGTTCGAAGTTGCTGATCGCACCATCGGTGTACTCGTTGGCGCGGGCCAGCATCTTCTCCAGCTCAGCGGTGTCGACCTGCGGCTTCGGCGAGTCGTCCTTGTTGGCCTTCGGCTGCGGCGTGGGCTTGTCACCCTCGCCTACCGAGGCAACCTGCTGGGAGTCCTTGCCTTCCGGTACCACAGGAGTTTCCTCGGCCTGCGGCTTCGGAACCGAGGACGACGCCAGGGCACGCGGTGCCGGGGCATCGTCGATGCGCTGCTCCAGACCGTCCATGCGGCCATTGAGCTGCTGCTGCATCGAATGCAGCTGGCCACCGTTGACCGCATCACGGCTTCCGGCCGCGATCAGGCCGTTGGCCACGTTGGAGATGACCATGCCGTTGGCGCCGGCGAGGGTGAGCTGGTTGACGCCGTCGGCGCGGACCGAAGGTGAATCCTGGAAAATCGAACTGAGCTGACCTTCCACCTTGTCCGCGCGACGGCCGGCAGTGATGACGGCGCCATCGAGTGCCATCAGTGCATCTTCGACGGTGCTCTGCGTTCCGCCTTGCACCGTATAGGTCGGGGCGATGATGTTGCCGTTGCCGTCCATGCCTGCGCCGCCCCCGAGAGTGGCGAGGGAATCCTTGAGCTGGGAGACAGTGGTGGCGTTGTGGTCGGCTGTACCTCGGGCAATGTTGGTCAGACGACGTTGAGTTGTAGCATTGCCAAAAGACGCGGTTCCAGGCTCGTCTGCAGCGGAGTCTGCACCCAATGCCATGGAGCCAATAGCAGAGTCTCCAACCACAGCGCCCGCTCCGATCGCAACTCCGTTGTTTGCATGCACCTGAGCACCTGCTCCCATCGCAAAACCATCCGAGGCGCCACCAGCGACTCCAGCTCCACGGCCCACTGCCACTGAGTTCTTTCCAACGGCTGTTGCGAATGCTCCCAATGCGGTGCCTCCTTCAGCTCCGGCCTTCGCTGAATCACCAATAGCCACTCCAAGCAAGGCCGCCTCTGCGCGCTCACTGAATGAGTCAACACCCACGCTCAGATAGTGATTGGCGCTCTCCAAATCCGCAATTCGACTATTCGTCGAGTGGAGCTGACGGCCCGACACGGCCTCTGTGCTACTGGCATCAATGGAGCCATCCGCAACACCACTGATCTTCCGATTGGCATTGGCGCTGTTGCGCACATCCAAGATCGTGCCACTGTTCTTCTCGCCCAAACGCACACTCCCAGACGCAGATCCTTGGGCCACCAGCCCGCCCAGTGCCGTTGTCTCAGCCAGCGCCTTGGCGGCATCCGTCTTTGCCACGCCAGCTTCCGTACCCGCAGACCTGGCAATGCCCTCCACCGTCGCCACCTTGTCATTGGTCACGTTTAGCTGCCTGCCGTTGACGGCCTCATAGCTGCTGGCGCTGACTACTCCATCAGCCACACCGGTCAGCTTCCGATTCGCGTTCGCGCTGTTGCGCACATCGAGCAAAGCGCCGCTGTTCTTCTCGCCAACACGAACGTTGCCGTTGACAGCGACTTGACCGACAAGGCCATTCAGCACTCCGGTGTCGGCCAGCGCCGTATCCGCGCTGACCTTCGCTGCGCTGGCTGCCGTCTGGGCCGCAGTCACGTTCGCGTTGGTTTCATGGAGCTGCTTGCCGGTCACGGCCTCGTTGCTGGTCGCGCTGATGTCCCCATCGGCGACGCCCATGATCCTGCGGTTCGCATTGGCACTGTTGCGCACATCCAGCTGCGTGCCACTGTTCTTCTGTCCCAGGCGAACACTCTCATTGGCAGCGGCCTGGTTGACGAGGCCACCCAGCGCCGCCGTTTCGGCCAGCGCATTGCCCGATTCCACCTTTGCAGCGTTGGCGGTGGTCGTCGCTCCGTCAGCTGCTGTCTGGGCCTTGGTCACGGCCTGGTTGGTGGCATGAAGCTGGTTACCGGTGATGGCATCTGTGCTGCCGGCCCCCACTGCGCCATCGGCGATGTACTGGATCTTCCGCTTCCTGCTGGCGCTGCCGACCGATACCGAATTGGCTGACGCGGTCACCGCACCTGCACCCAGCGCAACGGCATTCTCATGTGAGGCCTGAGCGCGGTCACCCAGCGCCACGGAGCTGGTGTTCGAAGCCTTGGCCAGATTGCCCAGCGCACTGGCGAACTTTG
Organism: Stenotrophomonas sp. 85239_Sma; assembly: GCF_056481725.1. NCBI lineage: Bacteria > Pseudomonadati > Pseudomonadota > Gammaproteobacteria > Lysobacterales > Lysobacteraceae > Stenotrophomonas > Stenotrophomonas sp. 85239_Sma. The sequence continues at coordinate 3,706,809 of NZ_CM151163.1, forward strand.
CCGTCGCCTCGCTACCGCGACCCAGTGCCGTTGCCTGGCTGGCGCCTGCCTTGCTCAGATAGCCGACCGCCGTAGCGTGCTCAGCCTGGGCTTTAGCGTCACCGCCTACAGCAATCGAGAAGTTTCCGCTTGCGTTTGCACGGAAGCCGGTTGCAACGGCACCGTTGGCGCTACGGGTTCCGGCACCGACCGAGACACCCGCGTTCTGGTTCGCCACCTTGTTTCCGTCCGCATCCACGCCAGCGCGCGCGTCGTCGCCCAGCGCTACGCTGCGGCCGTTGTACGCTTTGGCGTTGTTGCCGAGTGCGGTGCTGATACCGAAGCTGCCGTTCTCCGCGCTGGCGCCCTTGCCCAAGGCCAAGGTGGCCGCATCGATACGATTCGTCGCGGCCTGCGCAATTGACTTCACCGCGACCAGCTCACCCGTGACATCGCCGGCGGTCTTCTCCACGGCCGTGAGCCGGGTATTGGTCTGGAACAACTGGTTGCCAGTGATGGCATCGGTGCTGCCGGCACCCACCACACCATCGGCGACGTACTGGATCTTCCGCGTGGACTTCGCGTTGCCCACGGACACGGAATTGGCCGAGGCGGTGACCGAACCAGCCCCCAGCGCAACTGCGTTTTCGTGCCCTGCGTGTGTACCGTTTCCAAGGGCCAGTGAACTGACGCCCGTTGCCCTCGCAAGATTGCCCACTGCGGTGGCGAACTTCGCCGTTGCCTGCGTTCCTCGCCCCAGGGCCGTCGTCTGCTGGGCCCCGGCGATACTGGCTTTCCCGAGAGCGGTACTCAGCTCTTCATTGGCGACGGCATCTGAGCCGATCGCAACAGAGAAATTGCCACCCGCAACGGCCTTGTGACCCATGGCCACGGCACCGTGCGCACTCCGGGTACCGGACCCCACCGAGACGCCGCCCGCCCTGCCATTGACCTTGTTTCCTGCCACATCGACGCCGGCGCGCGCGTCATCGCCGAGCGCAACGCTCGCGCCGTTGTAGCCTTTGGCGTTGTTGCCGACTGCCGTGCTTGCGCCATAGGTGGTATTCGACTCTGCCAATGCTCCCTTGCCAAGCGCCAGTGCCGTCGCATCCACCCGATTGTTGACCGATTGCGCAAGGGTTTGCGTTGCAAACAGCTGCTTGCCGGTAACGGCATCCGTGCTTGCCGCACTCAAGCGCGCATCGGCCACGTTGACAATTCGTCGCTTGGTAGACGCGTTGCCAACGGAGACCGAGTTTGCCTCGGTCGCTTCTGAGTTGGCGCCGATGGCTGCAGATCCATTAGCCAGTGCCTTCGCATGATGACCGAGCGCAACGCCGCTGAACTCTGCACGCGCGTTGCCACCCACTGCAATGGCTCCGGAATAGCCAGCGGTTCCCGCAAATGCATTCCCTCCGATAGCGATGCGGGACACACCTGCCGTGCTTTCAACTGTGCGGGCGCCACTACCTACTGCTATGGAGTTCTGAGCGTAGGCACGAGCATCGTGACCGACAGCAGTGGTGCCGACGCCCGAGGCAACCGAACTCGCACCCAGTACCGTCGAGTAGCCGCTCTTTGCCTCTGCCTTGTAGCCAACCGCTACATTTCTATCCCCTTTTGCGACTGCTTCATTCCCTACCAGAACACTGCCTTTTCCTGACAATGAGGACGCTGTCCCGTAGACCACTGAGCCCCAACCGCTGATGCTGGACCTGGATCCAAGAATCATCTGCATGTCGCCGTTGAGCGTGGCGTCCTTGTAGTAGGCATCGTTGAGCAATGCCAGCTGGGTGTGGATCGCACGCGGTTGCGCTGCAAAGAGCGAAGACACCATCGGAGAATGAGCCAGAAAGCGCGCGGCTTCCCACTCCACCGTCCGCTCGCTCTCAGACACAGGCTCCGCGTTCTCACTCGCCGATGCAGCGAACGCCGTCGACGCGACAACCAGCAAAGCAAGCGCCCTGAGCTTGGTTGACGACCGCTTGCCGCACGATGCGCTCAGCTCACTACCAACTACCCAGCATTGCTTTGCATGACTCCAGATACGACGATAGATGTGATTCATGTTCTTTCCTTAACAGGACAAGGGAAACAAAGCCCCGCGCGTGCGCGGGGCAATAGAAGGTCAGGCGCTTGGCGCCAGGGTCGTCACGTGATCGCGATAGCCGTCGTTCGACAGGCGGTACTGCAACTGCAGGGTGTTGCCCGGCTGGAGCTGGAAGGGCAAGGTCAGCGCAGCATCGGGGTAGAGACTTGTGGACAGCTCGCGCGGCGTGCACGCGCCACCGGCGTTGCATTCGGCAGCACCGGTAATGCCCACCCGCAGCGTGCCGGTATTGCGCAGGGTGTTGCCCTGTAGTTTCAGATCCACGTGGCCTTTGGCAGGCACCACGTTCACCAGCGCGCCCCAGACCAGGCTGACGCCGACGTTGGCCTGCGCCGCCTGCTCGTCGCCTTCCAGGATCGTGCCGTCGGGGCCCTTCACCCCCTCGAAGTAGATGCGGTAGGCCGCCTCTTTTTCGACGGTCTGCAGCGGAATCACCCGGATCAGGCGATTGCTGCCGCCGCTGAGCGCGAACTTGCCGGGCGTGATGGCAATCGCCGCATCGGCGGCCTCTACTTCGATCTCTTCTTCACCCACCTGTGCCGGGTTGGAGATGCGCAACAGGCGCGCCTGCACGTATTGCGGTTGGGTGGATTGCGAATACACGCGAATCTGCGTGCCGTGCTTGGCATCCACCGCTGCGCGCATCGGATGAATGGACAGATTGGCCTGTGCCGGTGGGGCCAGCAGTGCGCTCAGCGGCAGCAGGCATAACAGCAGCTTCTTCATGATGAGCCTCCGTGGTGATCAGGGTTTGGCGGTCGGCACGCGCAGCTCTACCGTGAGCTCGCCCTCGTAGAGACCGGGGCGTTTGCTGGCGATGGGTGTGGGCGGCGTTTCCAGCGTCAGTGGCGTGGGCACGCAGTACACGGGTTGGCTGATGCCGGGTAGCAGCACCATGCGCAGTTGCGCGCTGTCGATGCCGCGCAGCAGCTGTTCTTCGCCGTGCTTCATCGCCAGCAGGTTGCCGCCGTAGTTCAGGCCGACCTGGTAGTCGAGGCGCTGGGTGTCGTCGCTGCCGCCGTCCTGATGCCAGACCGCGAAGCCGCGCCCCGGCGGTGGGCGAGGCCCGCTGTCGCGCACGGTGACGCCGAGGAATTCGCTCTGCGAGCCCACACCGTCGTAGAGGCACATGTCCACGTCCTTGCGCCCGGCGACGACCTTGCGAATGGGGTCGTAGCGCAGGTCCATGTTGACCAGGGGTGCAACGCCATCGAAGCCGGGGAAGTAGATCGAGATCGCGTCGTAGTCGGTGACGGTGAAATCGAAATTGAAGGTGGCTGTGGCTACTGGTGCTGCGGCAGGGTCGGCTTTGATGTTCAGGCGCATCGTAGCCTTCCAGTGGCCAGCGACGAGCCGCGAGATCTCGCGCTGAGGCAGGATCAGCTCGACGCCGGTTCCAAGCGGATCATCTGCGCCTCCCCCTACGCCGCATCGAAACCAGAATGCTGAGTCTAAGGGGCGCACCCGGTCGTGCCAGAAGTCACCAGTGCATATCCGTCCTGACATGACTCTCCGCATGCTTCCAATTGCACGGACTTCCGCAATCAGCCCCGTCCTGCGCTCTGCAAGACGCAGCACAACTTCAGATGCTCCGGATGCAAGGGAGGGCTCGCCTACTGTTGGACACCGCCCAAACTCAGCATCAGAAGCAGACCCACAAACCACATGGATCTGCCCATACTTCAGCGCGAGGTCGTGGCTGAACCCCAACACCGTCCGCGGCGCCCACAGCTCCACATCACCCGGCACCGCCGAGCGATCCCACGACATCACGATGTCCCTGCTCTGATCCGTCGGGTGCGTTTCCGGCGGCCACTGCGCCCACGCCCTGGGCGCCAACACCACCAACGCACACACCAGCATCAACACCAACAACACACGCCGGTTCATGGCGTTCCTCCTGCAGCAGCGGTCTGGGGCGTGGCGGCAATCAACGCGCGTTCCTGCAGCAGGCGGGTCACGCGGGCCTGCTGGCGGATCTGCGGCGGCAGCTGGGCCACGGCCAGCGGCTCGCAGTGCACGGCACCGACCAGCAGCACCACCTGGCGGCGCTCGCGCACCTGCAGCGGGCAGTGCAGCAGGCGGTCGTCCTGCAGCAGGTACAGCGTTGTCTCGCGACGCGGGAAGTCGGCGACGAAGCCACCGTTGGCGCTGGTGCCGGGCACCGGCGCGTTGAGGATGCGGGCGCCGCCCAGCGGCGCTCCGGCAAGATCCTTGGCGTTGCCGATGAAGGTGTAGGTCACCTCGATCGGCACCGGCATGCGCATCAGGCGGCCGGGGCTGAGGAACATCGGCCGCGCGCCACCCACGCCGGTCACGCGGATGGCGGCGATGCTGTCCAGCGTGCTGGCATCCTGCACTTCGGCGCGATGCGACTGGTACGACGACAACGGCAGCAACCGGCGCTCGCCAATCTGCAGGCGTTGCCTGCGCAGGCCGCCCACCTGCAGTTCGGCCGCCACACCGCGCAGGTCGACGTCATCGGTGTCGGCCACCTGTACAGCCAAGCCGGCGTCGGCGCCATTGCTGCCGCTCCAGTAGAAGCCGCGCTTGCCCAGCGCGAAGCCGGAGCTGTGCATGCCGCTGTAGGCGGTCTCGCTGCGGCCACGCTGCTGGTAGTGCGCCAGCGTGGCGCCGCTCTGGCCGAGGCTGTTCTGCAGCTGGCCGCTGAGCGTGGCGCTGTAGCGGTCGCTGTTGTTGGCGCGCAGTTCGGCCGACAGCTCGCGGTACTGCGCATCGACGTCCTGGCGCAGGCTGTGGCCGACGCTGTAATTGATGTCCGGGCGCTGATGCTGCGGCTGGCGCACGTCCACGCTGTAGCGGCGCTGGCCGCTGCCGGCGGTGCCGCGCAGCAGGCGGGTCAGGCTCAGGTTGAAGTAGATGCCGCGGTCGCGTTGGTCACTGCCGCGCAGGCTGTCGCTGGCGCGCTGCTGCCACACGCCCACGCGCGTGGAGACACTGAAATCCTGCCAGCGATGGCTGCGGCTGAAGCTGGCCTGCCAGGTGCGGCTGAGCTGCGGCTCGCGCCGCTGCCACGGTGCCGGCGGCGGCAGCAACGGGTCCAGCCCGGCCAGCGGATCGTCTTCTGCGCCCGGCAGCATGCGTCCTGCGCGCCAGGTCTGGCGCCGCGTGTAGCCCACATAGGCACTGCCACCGGCCAGCGGCAGCGCCATCGAAGCGGTGAGCGAGTTGGTGCAGCCCAGCTGATCGCGCGCGTCGGCCTCGAACTGGCAGGCCTTGCCGCGCATGCGCTGCTGGTAGATGTTCCAGGACGCGGTGCGGCGGTACGACAGCTGGTGTTGCTGGCCGGTGCTGCCATCGCTGCCGCGCATGCCGCCAAAGCTGGCGCGCAGTTCCTGGGTGGCGTACAGGCGGCGCAGGTCCACGCGCAGTTCGCCGTAGCGGAAGCCGCCGAGGTCGGCAACGCCGGCCACCACCGCCACGTCGCGGCCCAGCGGCACACGCATGCCAGCCACCGCCACGCGTTCGCCACCGAAGCGATCACTGCGGCGCTCGCTGCGCTTGCCGCCCTGCACGAACCACTGCCACTGGCTGTTGGTCCAGTCGCCGCCCTTGTCGAACGGCGCGTCTTCGCTGCGCACCAGCACGCCATCTTCGTAGATGCGCAGGGTGACGTTGTAGTTGCCGAACGGGAAGTTGCGGGTGTCGATCTGGTTGATGCCCGCCTGCAGGTAGAAGGTCTGCAGCAGGCGCGTGCCGTCGTAGGCATCCACGCGTGCGTCGCGCGCCAGCAGTACGGTCAGCGGCGTGGCCTGCACGGCAGCATCAGCGTCCACGTAGGCCTGGGTGGTGCCCACGCGCAGGCCCTGGAAGCGGTCCAGCGGCAGCATGCTGAAACTGAAGGTGCCGCCCTGTGGGCTGGACAGGTTGCGGCGATCCATGCGCCCGGCCTGCAGATAATGCGCCTGCCCCAAGTCGTGGCGGTAATAGACGTTGTCGAACTCGAACGCGCTGTCACTGCCGCGGCTGCGGTAGCGCTGCTGGTTGAAGTTCCATTCGGCGGAGACATGCCCGCGATCAAACAGGCCCAGCACGCCGGTGCCTCGCGCGGACAGCGTCTGGTAGTCGCGGCTGCCACTCACATTGATCACCTGCTGGTGCAGGAAGGCGTTCTCGGCGTTGGCGCTGACGCGGTGGAAGCGCTCGGCAGCCGGCTTGCCGGGAATCCACTGGCGGGCGACGAACAGGCGCAGCGCGCCCTCGCCTTCGTCGTACAGCGCGCGCACGGTGGCGGGGTCTTCCGGTGGATCGAGATAACCGCAGCCGGCGGTGGCCCCACCGTAGCGGCAGGCCAGGTGGCTGTTGCGCGGCATGGGCTGTGACAACGCGAGCAACAGCGCGGCCTGCGCCTCGGCGGGCAGATCCAGCGCCTGCAGTACGCGGGCGGGATCTTCCAGCTGTACGTGCTCCAGGGTCACGCGCACCGGCGACAGCCCGGCCGAGCGGCCGAACAGCTGGATGTCGAGTTGTTCAGTCTGGCCTTCGACCAGATCCTCGAAGCCGGGCGGGACGCCGCGTGCGGCCACCAGTGGAGTGGACAACGCCAGGGCGAGCGCGACCGCCAGCCGGGTGATGGCGGGGGCGTGTGATGTCATGGGGGTACCGCTGGAAAAGCAGCCGGCCCGGCGTGCGGGCCGGCGCGGGAATTAAGGCGTGGTGGCCTTCTGGTTCAGCACGACGCTGACGATGCCGCCGTAGCGGCCCTTGGTGGTGATCGGCGCCGGGGTAGTCTGGGCGATGGTCAACGGCATCGAAATCGAGGCGCCCGGGGTAGAGCCAGCACCCGTGAACAGATCAGCCGCCTTGTACTCAATCGCAGTGGCATCCAGCGTGCGATTGTTCAGGCTGACGGTCATCGGGATGGTGACGGTGCCGGTCTCGTTGGCCAGGACGAATGGGCCGTCGATACGGGCCTCGATGTCGGCCTTCTCATCATTGGAATGGATACGCACACGCTGGGTATCCGGGATCAGCCCGCGCAGCGGGTCGTGGGTCAGGGTGACCATATCCGGCAGCGGAGTACCGTCATCACGCAGCAGGGCCAGGGTCGGGTCGACGTCGGCGTAGACGGAGATCTTGGTTTCCACGGCATGCGCGGACAGCGAAGCCGTGGCCAGCGCTGCAGCGAGCGCGGCCTTCTTGAGAATGGCGTGCATTGTTGTCTCTCTCGGACAAGGGGGAATATGAAAGCTCCCCTCCCCAAGGAGAAAAGGGAGGGAAGCGCCGCCCGCGGGGATGGGTGCGGGCGACGGAGAGAATGTTAGAAACCCCTTGCTGTGCAGACCATTCAAGCTTTCCTAAAACACTGAACGTTAAGGAGAATCCTTGAGGGCGTTCAATGTTTGAGAGTTATGCAATTCCCCTCATTTGTGGAATGCAAGAAACCTCATTGCCTTGCTTTTGTAGAGTCGACTGTTAGTCGGCTGCTCTTCTGATACGCGCTTGGCGCGTGAGTCGAGCGTGGCTCGACTCACGCCATGTCGCCACCACAAGCGAGCCTCAGCCCGCGGGCACCACGGTAACGTGATCAACATCAATGTCGGTCGGCTTGAACCGATGCGTATCGACCTTGCCACGCAGCTCGACCACGGTATCAGCACCGACGGCCTGCGGCGGCATGTCTTCGTCGTCGATCTCCACTTCGATCTGGCCGCTCGCATCGCGGAACTGGTAGCGCTCGTGACCAAGCTTGGTGACGAGGTTGCCACGCAGCAACACCGGGTGGTCGTCGCGCTGGGCGCGCGCGTCGTTGACGGTACTGACAGCGGTTCCTGCGCCTGGGCCGGTGTACTGCGCGGACACCTGCGGGCTCAGCACGGCCAGCGGCGTGGCGATGAGGGCAACGGCAAGCAGTCGGTTCATGGTGTTCTCCATGGTTGAGTGGTACCCGCAGGTTCTATCGCCTCGGATGTGATGCCTATGCAATAGATCCGAAAAGATGTGAAAGCGACATTCATTGTCAGAAAGCATTCAGATCCTGAAGCGCGCGCGTGCAGCGGCGAGTCCGTGCTCGACTCCAGAGGATCGTGCGGTCCCACGGTCCGCACCTGTCAGGTCCGCTCCCCCAAAAAAAACGCCCCGCGGATGCGGGGCGTTCTTGGCACAACCTACGCGGGGCGATCAGCCCTGGTAGTCGCGCACGTCGCTGCCGGTGTAGACCTGGCGCGGGCGGCCGATCTTCATTTCCGGATCAACCTGCTGTTCCAGCCAATGCGAGACCCAGCCGGAGGTACGGCCCAGGGCGAACATGACGGTGAACATTTCGGTCGGGATCTGCAGCGCCTTGTAGATGATGCCGCTGTAGAAATCGACGTTCGGGTACAGCTTGCGGGCAACGAAGTACTCGTCCTGCAGCGCGGCCTGTTCCAGCTTCACGGCCACGTCCAGCAGCGGGTCCTGCACGCCCAGCTGCTTGAGCACCTTGCTGGTCATCTCGCCGATGACCTTGGCGCGCGGGTCGAAGTTCTTGTAGACGCGGTGGCCGAAGCCCATCAGGCGGAAGCCGGAGGTCTTGTCCTTGGCCTTGACCACGGCGGACTCGACGTTGTCGGCGCTGCCGATCTCTTCCAGCATTTTCAGCACGGCTTCGTTGGCACCGCCGTGGGCCGGACCCCACAGCGCGGTGACGCCAGCGGCGACCGACGCGTACGGGTTGGCGCCGGTCGAGCCGACCAGGCGCACGGTCGAGGTCGAGGCGTTCTGCTCGTGGTCGGCGTGCAGGATGAACAGCAGGTCCAGCGCCTTGACCACGTCCGGGTTCAGATCGTACTGGCCGTCAGCCGACTCGAAGGTCTGCTTCAGGAAGCGGCTGACGTAGTCCAGCGAGGTGTCCGGCTTGTTGGCCGGCAGGCCCTTGCCGTGGCGGTAGATCAGCGCCGACAGGGTCGGCACCTTGGCGATCAGGCGCACGGCGGCCTGGCGGCGCTGTTCTGCGTCGGACAGGTCCAGCGAGTCGTGGTAAATGGCCGACAGCTGCGCAATCGCGGCTGCCAGGATGGCCATCGGGTGGGCATCCTTGGCGAAGCTGCCGATCAGGGTGTTGATCGAATCATCGACGTTGGCTTCGGCGGTCAGCTCATCGGTGAAGGCCTTCAGCTGCTCGGCGCTCGGGCGCTCGCCGTTGATCAGCAGGTAGGCCACTTCGACGTAGCTCGACTTTTCCGACAGCTGTTCGATCGGGTAGCCGCGGTACAGCAGCACGCCCTTGTCGCCGTCGATGTAGGTGATGGCGGACTTGCAGCTGGCCGTCGCGGTGAAGCCGGAATCGTAGGTGAAGAACCCCGTTTCCTTGGTCAGCTTCGCGATGTCGACGCAGTCGTTGCCAAGGGTGGGTTTGATGACGGGCAGAACGACCGACTTATCGCCGGCGTTGAGCGTGACCTGATCAAGATCGGACACTGTGTGCGCTCCTTCATGGGAAGGCGCCTGCCCAAGCGCATTGGTCAGGCACGTGAATGACGTCCACGACCTGTGTCGTGGATCACGCCATTATCGCACAGCAGCATTTGCCCGGCGCTAGACAGAAGTCGTAGACGGCAGGCGGCCAGAAGCCGGCCAGCAAGCGGCCCGGATCGGCAAAAGCGTTGTCATACGAACGCAGTGTTCCGCCCATCCAAACGCCCGTTGGGTAGGCGTCGGGGAAAAACAAACGGCCGCGCAGAGCGCGGCCGTCGGTTCGAAGCGGGATCGACAGATCAGCGCGCGTAGCGCTTCTGGAACTTGTCGATACGGCCCGAGGTATCGATGACCTTGTGCTTGCCCGTGTAGAACGGGTGCGAAGCAGAGGAAATTTCAACCTTGACCAGCGGGTATTCGTTGCCGTCTTCCCACTGGATGGTTTCCTTCGTGCCCATGGTCGAGCGGGTCAGGAACTTGAAATCGGAGGTGACGTCATGGAAGACGACGTCGCGGTAGTTCGGATGGATATCGGCCTTCATGGGCTCACACCGTAAATGGGCTGGTGGTCAAGAGCGGCATTATAAGCACCGGTTGCCGCCCGGGGCAACCGGTGCCGGTCGATCGGCTTCAGTCCGCGCCCAGGGCCTGGCGTACCAGGGCCTCGAAACGCTGCTGGTCGTAGGCCATCAGCAGATCGCAGTTGTCCGGCTGGCCGGTCTGGCGGTTCCAGTCGACGATGGTGGCGCCGCGGCTGAACGTGCCGTTCAGCTCCACGTTCAGCGGCCGCGATTCGACCTGCAACTGCCCTTCCGGGTTCAGCGCCCAGGCCATGGCAACCGCATCGGCGGTGTACCAGCGGCCGCCCTTGCTGTCTTCGGACAGGGCACGGGTCTTGCGCGAGATCAGCTCATAGAAGCGGGCGCGATCGGAGTCGGCCTGCAGCCACTTCTCGGCTTCTTCCAGCGGCAGGCCGTGGGCGACGGTAGCCTCCCAGTCCGACACGAGCAGGTGCTTGAACGAGGTGAACACCACGTGCGCCGCTTCCGGATCGAAGGCGATGTTGAATTCGGCCGCCGGGGTGATGTTGCCGTGGCAGGTGACCGCCCCGCCCATCACCACGATGCGCTTGATGCGCTGGGGCAGGGTCGGGTCCAGCTTCAGTGCCAGCGCCAGGTTGGTCAGCGGGCCAAGCATCACCAGCATCAGTTCGCCGGCATGCTCGTGCGACAGGCGCAGGATGGCCAGCGCAGCGTGCTCGGCTTCAGCCTGGCGGCTCGGCGGCGGCAGGTCCACGTCGCCATAGCCATCACTGCCATGCACGTGGGCAGCGTCGACGGAGGGATGCAGCAGCGGATCCGGGCTTCCGGCAAACACCGGCACGTCGGCGCGGCCAACGATATCGCAGAGCTTGAGGGCGTTGCGGACGGTGTACTGCAGGCCGACATTGCCGGCGGCGATGGTCAGGGCGACCACATCGTGCCGTTCATCGGCAAAGGCCATCAGCAGGGCCAGGGCGTCGTCCACACCGGGGTCGGTGTCGATCAACAGGGGGATCTTGTGGGTCATCGTTGCCGTCTTCAGATCGGCAACGAAGTGTGGACCGGGATGATGACCGTTGCAATACCGGCCTGCCCCAGCGGCAAAGATGTGGGGGAGAGGGTTGGATCCGTTGCCCCCACCAACGCCCTGGCCAGCGCACTCACGAACATGAACAGATTTTAGTTCCGGGTCGCTTGGAGCGCCCAACATCATTTGCTATAAAAAGTTATGCACATTTCATAGAAAACAACCATGAAGCTGCCCGCGCCAGCTCCCGATCTGGCAACCCTCACCCGGAAGTACATGGAGACCCTCGGTACCATCCTGGACGCCCGGATCGGGCCCGAGGTGAACGGCGCCTATGAGCATTGGGACAAAGTCCGCCACAGAGCGCCACCGGCGGGCCTGAACGCGGAGCAGTGGTGGCTGGGCATCACGTGGACGCGCGCAGCATTGCTGAAGCCGCTACCGCTGTTGCTGGACAAGACGCAGCAACCCTTCAAGCTCGCACTCACCGATTCGATGCAGCGGCACCTGCATTACATCGACCGGGAGGCCGCAGGCTCGGTGAAGGGTGTGGATGCCGCCAGCGGCCAAGGACGGTTCCTGATCCGCTCGCTGATTGAGGAAGCGATGACCTCATCGCAGTTGGAGGGCGCCTCGACCACACGGGCCGTGGCGAAGGAAATGCTCAGCACGGGCCGTGCGCCGCGCGACCAGTCCGAGCGCATGATCTACAACAACTACGTGGCAATGAACGTGATCCGCGAGCGCGGCATACGCCCGATCACTCCCGGCGAGATTCTGGAGCTGCACAGCATCCTCACCGACGGCCCACTGGAGCTACCCACCGACAGCGGGCGTTTCAGAACCGCCGAAGACAACGTTGCGATCTTCGATCGCGGCTCACCACCTACGCTGCTGCACATCCCTCCTCCGGCCGAGGAAGTGCCTGCGCGGATCGAGCGGCTGTGCACGTTCATCAATGAGGAAAGCACACCGTTCATCCATCCTGTCGCCAAAGCCATCGCACTGCATTTCCAGATTGGCTACGACCATCCTTTCGTGGATGGCAATGGCCGTACAGCGCGCGCACTGTTTTACTGGGCGATGATGAATGCCGGGTACTGGATGACTGAGTATTTCTCCATTTCCAGCGTGCTGAAGAAGTCCCCAGGCAAGTACATGCGGGCCTACCTCTACACCGAAAGTGACAATCGGGATCTTGGCTACTTCGTGGCGCAACAACTGGAGGTCATTGAGCAATCGATCCAGGGCTTACATGCCTACATCGCCAGGAAGCATGCAGAGGATCAGGCAGCGCGACGCATGTTGCGAACCGCCCGGCTTGGCGGCGTGCAGCTCAATCATCGTCAGCGCGCCTTGCTGGCCAACGCGCTGAAGGATCCTGACCGGACCTACACCGTCGCCAGCCACCAGGCGGCACACACCATTACCTATCCGACCGCGTTGAAGGATCTGAATGGATTGGTGGCGTCTGGGCTTGTCAGCAAAGAGCGCGTCGGGAAGGCCTCCGAGTATCTCGTGCTTCCCGGCCTGTCGGAACGTTTGGCGCTGTAGATCCACGCCATGCGTGGATGTATGGATCAAGGTCCACACCCACCAATGCGGCGTGGATGAGCGTCAGGACATGGGGTCAGAGCCCTTTGCCATGCAAAGGGCTCTGACACCTCACTTACGCCGAGGCGTAGCGCACGGCCGTGCCGATCCAGCGCTGCACCACGCGGTCGGCCAGCGCGGGTTGCTGGTCCAGCAGGCGCTCGGCCAGCGCGTGCACGCCGGGCAGCAGGCCGGCGTCGCGGGCCAGGTCGGCAATGCGGAAACCGGCCAGGCCGGTCTGGCGGGTGCCGAGCAGTTCACCCGGGCCACGCAGCTCCAGATCCTTCTCGGCGATGACGAAACCATCGTTGGTTTCGCGCATGGTCTGCAGGCGCTCGCGCGCCATCTGCGAGAGCGGCGCCTGGTATAGCAGCACGCAGCGCGACACCGCCGAACCACGGCCGACGCGGCCGCGCAGCTGGTGCAGCTGGGCCAGGCCCAGGCGCTCGGCGTTCTCGATCACCATCAACGAGGCATTCGGCACGTCCACGCCCACTTCAATGACGGTGGTTGCCACCAGCAGGTCGATGTCGCCGGCCTTGAACGCCACCATCGTCGCCAGCTTTTCGGCGGCCTTCAGGCGGCCATGCACCAGCCCAACGCGCACGCCCGGCAGCAGCGCCTGCAGCGATTCGAAGGTGGCCTGCGCGGGCGTTGCATCCAGCTCCTCGCTTTCCTCGATGAGCGTGCACACCCAGTACACCTGCCGCCCTTCCTGGCAGGCCAGCGCGATGCGTTCGATCAGCTCCGGACGGCGGTCATTGTTGAGTGCGACGGTCTGCACCGGCGTGCGGCCTGGCGGCAGTTCGTCGATGGCCGAGACATCCAGATCCGCGTATTCGGACATCGCCAGCGTGCGCGGAATCGGCGTGGCGGTCATCACCAGCTGGTGCGGCACACTGTTGCCGCCCGCGCCCTTGTCGCGCAGGGCCAGCCGCTGGTGCACGCCGAAGCGGTGCTGCTCATCGACGATGGCCAGGGCCAGATCCTGGAATACAACCGCTTCCTGCATCAGTGCATGGGTACCGACCACCACCTGCGCTTCGCCGTTGGCGACCTGTTCCATCACCTTGGCGCGCGCCTTGCCGGTGACCTTGCCGGCCAGCCAGGCGATGCGCACGCCGAGCGGTTCCAGCCAGCCGCGCAGGTTGTTGAGATGTTGCTCGGCCAGCAGTTCGGTGGGGGCGGCCAATGCGACCTGCTTGCCCTGCTCCACCGCCAGCATCGCCGCCAGTGCGGCCACCACGGTCTTGCCGGAGCCGACATCGCCCTGCACCAGCCGCAGCATCGGGCTGGGCCGCGCCAGGTCCTCGCGGATCTGCTTGAACACGCGCGCCTGTGCACCCGTCAGCGCGAACGGCAGCTGTTTCAGCAGCGCCTTGGCCAGCGTGCCGGGGCCGGCCAGCGGCGGCGCATGGTGCGCCTGCAAGGCAATGCGCTGGCGACGCAGGCTGAGGTGGTGGGCCAGCAGCTCCTCCATCGCCAGGCGACGCTGCGCCGGATGGTTGCCTGCGGCCAACGCGGCCAGATCGGCATCCGGCGGTGGCCGGTGCACGGTCAGCAGCGCACTGCGCAGCGACGGCAGGCCGAGGCCATCCAGCCAACCACTGGGCAGCAGTTCCAGCGTGCTTTCCTCGGGCAGGCGATCCAGGGCCTGGCCGATCAGCTTGCGCATCGTCATCGGGCCCACGCCTTCGACGGTGGGGTACACCGGGTCGAGGCGGTCGCCGAGTTCGGGATCGTCGTTGCGGCCCAGCACCTGGTAGCTGGGATGGACGATTTCCAGGCCAAGATGACCGGGCTTGGGGGTGCCGAAGCAGCGCAGCCGGTTGCCGACCGCGAACTGGCCGACCTGCTGCTGACGGAAATGGAAGAAGCGCAGCACCAGGGTGCCCTGCCCTTCGTCCTCCACCGCGACCTTCAGCATCGGCCGGTAACGCATGCCACGCTCGACCGCGACCACCCGCCCTTCCACCTGCGCCGGCACGCCGTTGCGCAGGTCTTCGATGCGGGTCAGCCGGGTCCGGTCTTCATAGCGCAGCGGCAGATGAAGCCAGAGATCCTGCAGGGTGGCCAAGCCACGCGCCTGCAGTTTGGCGGCCACGGCCGGGCCCACGCCCGCAAGCATCGCCAGGGATGCTTCGCCGGACGGTGACAGGACCGGGGTGACCGCCGCCTTGCGTGCCACGTGGCGGTCAGTCGATGACCATCACCGCGTCGACCTCGAAGTTGGCGCCCTTCGGCAGGCCGGAGACTTCGATGGTGGAACGGGCCGGATACGGCGCCTGGAAGTAGTCCTGCATGACCGCGTTGACCTTGGCGAACTCGCCCAGGTCGGTCAGGTACAGGCCCAGGCGCACGACCTTGTCCAGCGAGCCGCCAGCGGCTTCGGCCACGGCCTTGAGGTTGTCGAAGGCGCGGCGGGCCTGTGCTTCGACGTCACCAGCGCCAACGACATCGCCGGTGGCCGGGTCGAGCGGGATCTGGCCGGAGAAGTACACAGTGTTGCCGGCGCGCACGGCCTGCGAGTACGGGCCGATGGCGGCGGGAGCCTTTTCGGTGTTGATGATCTGGCGGGACATGGGACGCTCCGGTGCTTGGGGGAAAACAGAGCGGTGATTGTACCGGGTGGGGGCGGTATCGGCTGGGATCGGATCCGTTTCCCGGCGGGAAATGGATCCGACCCCATGCGTCGTGTGCGCGGGACATCATCCACGCCTGGCGTGGACCTACTGGCGGCGCACCGACTGCACGACCGACAGGCGGCGCAGGCGGCGCATGACCTCGGCCAGGTGGTTGCGATCGCGTACCTGGATGTTGAACGCCAGCACGGCGGCGTTGAAATCGCGGTCCAGGTAGTCCACGCGCTCGATGTTGGAGTGGCTCTGCGCGATGGCGGCGGCCAGCTGCGCCAGCACGCCGGTGCCGTTCTCCACTTCCACCACCAGCGAGGTGTCGTAATCGCCGGAGACGGTGGTGTCCCAGCCGATCGGCACCCAGCGCTCGGGCGACTTGCGCAGCTCGGCCAGGTTCGGGCAGTCCATGCGGTGTACCACGATGCCCTTGCCGGCGGTGTGGTAGCCCATGATCTCGTCGCCGGGAATCGGCTGGCAGCAGCCGGCGAAGGTGACCACGCCGCGCTCGCTGCCGTTGATCAGGATCTTTTCCTGCGAGTGGTGGCGCGAATGCGGGCCGCCCCGCAGTTCGGCGTAGGCCATCAATGCCTGCGCGGCCTGGGTCGGCATCCAGTTGCCGAGCGCGACCTCGGCCAGCAGCGCCTCCAGGCGGGGGAAGCGGTGTTCGGCCAGGAACGCATCCAGGCGCCCCTTCGGCAACCGCTCCAGCGACGAATCCATCGCTTCCAGCGCCCGGTCGAGCATGCGGTGGCCCAGCTGCACGGCGTCTTCGTGCTCCAGCTGCTTGAGCTGGTGGCGGATGGCGGTGCGCGCCTTGCTGGTGACCACGAATTCCAGCCACTGCGGTTTCGGCGTGGCCGAGCGCGCGGTGATGATCTCCACCGACTGGCCCGATACCAGCTTGGTGCGCAGTGGCACCAGTTTCTTGTCCACGCGCGAGGCCACCGCCATGTTGCCGACGTCGGTATGCACGGCGTAGGCGAAATCGAGCGCGGTCGAGTTGCGCGGCAGGGCCAGGATCTTGCCCTTCGGCGTGAACAGGTAGACCTCGTCCGGGAACAGGTCGACCTTGACGTTGTCGAGGAATTCCAGCGAGGAACCGGCGGCGCGCTGCGAGTCGATCAGTTCCACGATCCAGGCGTGCGCGCGGCTCTGCGCACTGTTGGGCGAATCGCCACCGAACTTGTAGGTCCAGTGCGCGGCCACGCCGCGCTCGGCGATCAGGTCCATCTCCTCGGTACGGATCTGCACTTCGATCGGCGAGCCATACGGCCCGAACAGCACGGTGTGCAGCGACTGGTAACCGTTGGCCTTGGGAATGGCGATGAAATCGCGGAAGCGGCCATCCAGCGGCTTGAAGGTGGCATGCACCGAACCCAGCGCGTGGTAGCAGCTGGGTACGCTGCGCACCACCAAGCGGAAGCCGAACACATCCATCACCTGGTCGAAGGTCTTGTTCTCGTCGCGCATCTTGTTGTAGATGCTCCACGGGGTCTTGATGCGGCTGATCAGCCGATGCTCGATCCCCTCCTTGGCCAAGCGTTGCGACAACTGCACCTCCACCTGCGCCATCGCCTCGCGGCGCACCACCGGCTGGCTGCGGATGTGTTTTTCGATGATGGCGTGGCGCCACGGGTACAGCGCCTTGAAACCGAGGTTCTGCAGCTCGCTCTTGACCAGGCTCATGCCCAGGCGCTGGGCGATGGGCGCGTAGATCTCCAGCGTCTCGCGGGCAATGCGGCCGCGTGCCTCGCGGCTCTGCGCGCCCAGCGTGCGCATGTTGTGCAGGCGATCGGCCAGCTTGATCATGATCACGCGCAGGTCGCGCGACATCGCCAGCAGCATCTTGCGGAAGCTCTCGGCGGCCGCCTCCTGGCGGTCGCGGAACTTCAGCTTGTCCAGCTTGGTGACGCCGTCGACCAGTTCGGCCACGGCTTCGCCGAACTCGGCGGCCAATGCCTCGCGGGTCAGCGGCGTGTCTTCGATGGTGTCGTGCAGGATCGCGGCGATCAGCGCTTCCACGTCCAGGCCGAGCTCGGCCAGCACCTGGGCCACGGCCACCGGATGGGTGATATAGGGCTCGCCCGACTTGCGCGTCTGCCCAGCGTGCGCGGAGGCTCCGACTTCCCAGGCACGGCGCAACAGCGGCAGCTGTTCCGGCGGCAGGTAATGGGCGGCGCGTTCAAGCTGGAGGACGTAGTCGGGTACGGCGGCAGTGGGGGCTGCGGCGACCTTGGCAGTGGGGCCTGGGTTCATGCCCGCAGCCTATTCCAGCGCGACGTTTACGGCAAATCCTGAATGCGAAACAGCCCGCACGGGGCGGGCTGTTCGGCACATCCAACAATTACGTTGATCGATGCGATCAATCGTCGTTCTTGGACATGTCTTCGTCGGCGACCACTTCTGCGGCGGCCCACTCCAGCGCTTCGCGCTCGGCGCGCTCACGCTCGGCCTTCTCGACTTCGTCGATCAGCGCGTTGTCGATCTTGCGGGCGGCGATTTCGCGCAGCGCCAGCACGGTCGGCTTGTCCTCGGTCTCGCTGTTGTCCAGCGTGGCCTGCACGCCGTTGGCGAGCTGGCGGGCACGCTTGGAAGCCATCATGACCAGTTCGAAACGGTTGTTAACGACTTCCAGGCAATCTTCTACGGTGATGCGGGCCATACGGGCTCCCGGCGACCGGTCGGCCGCTCAGTCGAATGAGGGAAAGGGGGCGAAGTGTACCGGCAGGGGCTGGACAAAATCAAGCCAACCCCCACCCGATTCTTTTGGAATCAGTCAGTTGCACCCGGATCGGGGGTCAGCAGGGCCTGGATCAGGCCGGCGTGGCGGACCTTCTGGGCCTCCCGGCGCAGGCGGCTGGCGGTGAAGATGGCGCACAGCTCATCGACGGCGGTGTCGAAGACCTCGTTGACGATGACGTAGTCGAACTCGTTGAAGTGCAGCATCTCGTCGCGGGCCGCGCCAAGGCGCTGGGCGATGACCGCCTCGCTGTCCTGGCCGCGCTTGCGCATGCGGTCCTGCAGGGCCTGCTTGGACGGCGGCAGGATGAACACGGTGACCGTGCCCGGCACCAGCTGGCGCACCTGCTGCGCGCCCTGCCAGTCGATTTCCAGCAGCACGTCCTGGCCGGCAGCCAGCTGCGGCTCCACCGACTGGCGGGCGGTGCCCTTCCAGTCGCCGTGCACCCAGGCATGCTCGAAGAAGTCGCCGGCGGCGATCATTTCCTCGAACCTCTCCGCAGAGACGAAATGGTAGTGCTGGCCGTTCACTTCACCCGGGCGCATCGCGCGCGAGGTGAAGGAGATCGACAGGGCGATCTGCGGGTCACGCGCCAGGGTGGCGTTGACGATGCTGCTCTTGCCGGCGCCGGACGGCGCGGCAACGATGTACAGCGTGCCGCGCGCAACGGCGTCCGACGGCTTCGACGGAGCGCTCATGCGGGGGATCCAACGGGTTGATTTCGCAAAATTTTTCCTCGGTGTTCCTGATCCGGCGCGGAGGATCGCGCCAGGACGGCGGGAGCTGCGCGGAACATCCTGGAACCAGGCCCGGCAGACGCTTCCCCGGGGTGCGGGCACGCAACTTTACCAGAGCAACCCCGTCGCGCGCCCTCCCGGCAGGCGCCGGGCCTTGTGCCACATGGGCATCCGGGGGCCTGTGCTATAACCGGGCCGTAGCCAACGACAGCCCGGAGGCCTGCGCCTCCCCGCCATCCCAGGAGAACGGCATGCCATCGATGAGCCGCCGCCAGTTCCTGAAAGTGACCGGGACAACCCTGGTCGGCTCCAGCCTGGCACTGATGGGCTTCGCGCCCGGCGTCGCGCTCGCGGAGGTTCGGCAGTACAAGCTGACCCGCGCGACCGAGACCCGCAACACCTGTACGTACTGTTCGGTGGCCTGCGGCATCCTGATGTACAGCCTCGGCGACGGTGCCAAGAACGCCGAGCCGAGCATCTTCCATATCGAGGGCGACCCGGACCACCCGGTCAACCGCGGCACGCTGTGCCCGAAGGGTGCCGGCCTGGCCGACATCATCCACAGCAAGTCGCGCCTGCTCTACCCCGAGTACCGCGCGCCGGGCTCGAACGAGTGGAAGCGGCTGAGCTGGGACGATGCGCTGGACCGCATCGCGCGGCTGATGAAGGAAGACCGCGATGCAAACTTCGTGCAGAAGAACGAGGCCGGGCAGACGGTCAACCGCTGGCTGACCACCGGCATGCTGGCGGCCTCGGCCACCAGCAATGAAACCGCGGTGCTGACCCACAAGGTCGTGCGCTCCCTCGGCATGTTGGCATTCGACAACCAGGCACGTGTCTGACACGGCCCGACGGTGGCAGGTCTTGCCCCGACGCTAGGCCGTGGTGCGATGACGAATCACTGGGTCGACATCAAGAATGCCGACCTGATCCTGATCATGGGTGGCAATGCCGCCGAGGCACACCCATGCGGGTTCAAATGGGTGACCGAGGCCAAGGCACACAACAAGGCCCGGCTGATCGTGGTCGATCCGCGCTTCAACCGCTCGGCCGCGGTGGCCGACGTGTACGCGCCGATCCGTACCGGCACCGACATCGTGTTCCTGGGCGGCCTGATCAACTACCTGCTGACCGAGGACCGCATCCAGCACGAGTACGTGCTGAACTACACCGACATGTCATTCCTGGTGAAGGACGAGTTCGCTTTCAACGACGGCCTGTATTCGGGCTACAACGAGGAAAAGCGCAGCTACGACCGTTCCAGCTGGGACTATGCCTACGGTGACGATGGCTTCGTGCGCAGCGACCCGACGCTGAAGGACCCGCGCTGCGTCTACAACCTGCTCAAGCAGCACTACGCGCGCTATACCGTGGAGATGGTCGAACGCATCTGCGGCACGCCGGCCGACAGCATCCGCCAAGTGTGGGACATGATCGCCTCCACCGCCGGCAAGGACAAGGCGATGACCATCCTGTACGCGCTCGGCTGGACGCAGCATTCGGTGGGCGCGCAGAACGTGCGTGCCGGCACCATGGTGCAGCTGCTGCTGGGCAACATCGGCGTGGCCGGTGGCGGCATGAACGCGCTGCGCGGGCATTCCAACATCCAGGGCCTGACCGACATCGGCCTGATGTCCGACCTGCTGCCCGGCTACCTGACGCTGCCGAAACAGGACGAGCAGGACTACGACGCCTACATCGCCAAGCGCACGCAGAAGCCGCTGCGCGCCAACCAGATGTCGTTCTGGCAGAACTACCCGAAGTTCCACGTCAGCCTGATGAAGTCCTGGTGGGGCGACGCGGCCACCGCCGACAACAACTGGTGCTTCGACCACCTGCCCAAGCTCGACAAGCCGTACGACATGCTGCAGGCGTACGAGCTGATGAACGAGGGCAAGATCCACGGCTACATCTGCCAGGGCTTCAACCCACTGGCCTCGGCGCCGAACAAGGGCAAGCTGATCAGCGCGTTCTCCAAGCTGAAGTTCATGGTCAGCATGGACCCGCTGGAAACCGAGACCATCGCCTTCTGGCAGAACCATGGTGCGCTGAACGACGTCGACCCCAGCACGATCCAGACCGAAGTATTCCGCCTGCCGACCACCTCCTTCGCCGAGGAGAACGGCGCGGTGGTGAATTCCTCGCGCTGGCTGCAATGGCACTGGAAGGGCGCCAATCCGCCGGGCGAAGCGCGCAGTGACATCGAGATCATGTCCGAGCTGTTCCATCGCATCAAAGCGATGTACGAGAAGGACGGTGGTGCATGGTGGGAGCCGGTGCGCGACCTGGCCTGGAAGTATTCCAACCCGGAACTGCCGACGCCGGAAGAACTGGCGATGGAATACAACGGCAAGGCGCTGGCCGACGTGTTCGATCCGAAGGATCCGACCAAGCTGGTGCGCAAGGCCGGCGAGCAGCTGGCCGCATTCGGCGACCTGCGCGACGACGGCAGCACCTCCTCTGGCTGCTGGATCTACATCGGCGCCTGGGGCCCGGCCGGCAACATGATGGCGCGGCGTGACAACAGCGACCCCACCGGCATCGGCAACACGCTGGGCTGGGCCTGGGCGTGGCCGGCCAACCGCCGGGTGATGTACAACCGCGCTTCGTGCGATGTGGCTGGCCAGCCGTTCGATCCGCGCCGCACGCTGCTGGCCTGGAACGGCAGGAACTGGGGCAGTGTGGACGTGCCGGACTTCAAGGCCGATGAAGATCCGGCCGGCGGGATGGGCCCGTTCATCATGAACCCGGAAGGCATCGCCCGCTTCTTCGCCAAGGCCGGCATGGCCGAGGGACCGTTCCCGGAGCACTACGAGCCCTTCGATACACCGCTGCGCAGCAACCCGCTCAGCCCCGGCCAGGCACTGACGCTGAATAATCCGGCGGCACGGGTGTTCGCCAGCGATCGTGCACAGATCGGTTCGCCGGACGAGTTCCCGCATGTGGCCACCACCTACCGCCTGACCGAGCATTTCCACTTCTGGACCAAGCACGGCAAGCTCAACGCCATCATCCAGCCCGAGCAGTTCGTCGAGATCGGCGCGGCGTTGGCCGACGAGCTCGGCATCAACAACGGCAGCCGCGTGCGGGTCAGCTCCAAGCGTGGCCACATCGAAGCGGTGGCGATGGTGACCAAGCGCATCAAGGCCCTGCAGATCGATGGCCGGACCGTGCACCAGGTGGGCGTGCCGATCCACTGGGGCTTCCTCGGTGCGGCCAAGC
Organism: Stenotrophomonas sp. 85239_Sma; assembly: GCF_056481725.1. Lineage (NCBI taxonomy): Bacteria > Pseudomonadati > Pseudomonadota > Gammaproteobacteria > Lysobacterales > Lysobacteraceae > Stenotrophomonas > Stenotrophomonas sp. 85239_Sma. Next base: position 3,728,811 of record NZ_CM151163.1, read on the forward strand.
CCGGATACATCGCCAATACGCTGACCAACGCCATCGGTGACGGCAACTCGCAGACGCCCGAATCGAAGTGCATCCTGGTCAAGGTCGAGAAGGTGTAGGAGACACGCCATGTCACTGCAATCGCTGGACATCATCCGCCGCTCGGCCACCACCACGCCCTCGCCGGAGGCGCGCGGTGCGCACACCGGCCAGGTCGCCAAGCTGATCGATGTGAGCAAGTGCATCGGCTGCAAGGCCTGCCAGGTCGCCTGCATGGAATGGAACGACCTGCGCGACGAGGTCGGCAGCTGCGTCGGCAGCTATGACAACCCGCCCGACCTGAGCGAACAGTCGTGGACGGTGATGAAGTTCCGCGAGTACGAGGACGAGAAGGGCAAGCTGGAATGGCTGATCCGCAAGGAAGGTTGCATGCACTGCAGCGACCCGGGCTGCCTGAAGGCCTGCCCGTCGCCGGGCGCGATCATCCAGTACGCCAACGGCATCGTCGACTTTCAGGAGGAGAACTGCATCGGCTGCGGCTACTGCGTGACCGGCTGCCCGTTCGACGTGCCGCGCATTTCCAAGAAGGACCACAAGGCCTACAAGTGCACGCTATGTTCGGACCGGGTGGCGGTGGGCCAGGAACCGGCCTGCGTGAAGACCTGCCCGACCGGTGCGATCACCTTCGGCAGCAAGCAGGCGATGACCGAGCATGCCGCCGGCCGCGTGGAAGACCTGAAATCGCGCGGCTACGAGAACGCCGGCCTGTACGACCCGCAGGGTGTGGGCGGCACCCACGTGATGTACGTGCTGCAGCATGTGGACAAGCCGGAGCTGTACGCCGACCTGCCCAAGGACCCGCGCATCAGCCCGATGGTGGAAGTCTGGAAGGGCGTGGCCAAGCCACTGGGCGTGCTGGCGATCGCCGCCACCGCCTTCGCCGGCTTCCTGCATTACATCGGCATCGGCCGCAACACGGTCAATGACGAGGAAGAAGAGGAAGCCGAACACGAGGCGAAGCAGATCGAAGAGGAGCAGCGGCCATGAAGTACGCCCCGCACCCGCGGCAGATCATCCGCTACCGCGCGCCGACCCGCATCAACCACTGGATCGTGGCGATCTGCTTCGTGCTGACGGCGCTGTCCGGGCTGGCGTTGTTCCACCCTGCCCTGTTCCCGTTGACCCAGCTGTTCGGTGGCGGACCGTGGACGCGCATCCTGCACCCGTTCATCGGCCTGGCCATGGTGATCGGCTTTACGTTGCTGGCGTTCCGCATGTGGCGCGACAACCTGCCGACCGCCGATGATGGCAAGTGGATGCGCGGCATGCGCGATGTGCTGCGCAACGAGGACGAGAGGCTGCCGCCGGTGGGCCGCTTCAATGCCGGCCAGAAACTGCTGTTCTGGGCGATCATTGGTTGCCTGTCGGCACTGCTGCTGACCGGCTTCGTGATCTGGCGGCAGTACTTCAGCCACTTCTTCCCGATCGGGGTGATCCGCTTCTCGGTACTTGCCCATGCGCTGTTCGGCTGGGTGCTGGCCTGCGCGATCGTGGTGCACATCTATGCGGCGATCTGGATCAAGGGGTCTGTGCGGGCAATGACCCAGGGCAAGGTGACCTACGGGTGGGCGTACAAGCATCACCGGCAGTGGTTCCGGGACATCCTGCGCGGACGACGGGAACAGGGTTAGCGGCAGGGCCTGCGGCCCTGCACCCGCCTCGAGCCAAGGCAACAGCAACAGCGGCTATCCGTGGGATGGCGGGGTGGGTCAGGTTGCGGGGGGCGCTGCAAGTACATCCATGTAAGCTCGGTCGCCGCATCCATGCGGCTCACGCCCCCGCAACCTGACCCACCCCGCCCTCGACAGTTTCCCGCTGCTGTTGGTGGGTGTCGACCTTGGTCGACACAATGAACATGGCAACAAGCGATGGGGTCAGATCCGCTTTCCTATGGAAAACGGATCTGACCCCAACCATTTCAAATGGCCGGCAGTGCGCTGGACGCCAGCGCTGACAACAGCGAGGATGGAAGCTGGTTCTCCTGGCTGGCCCTGCATGGCGCAACGCATCCTTGAACCCGGTGAGATCGAGACGCTCGCCTCGCGCGATGTTCCGCGCATCATCCTGCCCGATGTCGCTTCCCTGTTCGTCGCACGCGCGGCACGTCTGCGCAGCCTGGCCGCGCACAGTGCCATTGGTGGCTACCTGCAGCTGCTGGCGGCACTGGCCGATGCGCAGCAGGCGCTGCTGGAGGCGTTGACACCCCAGCAACGCGAGGCGCTGCAGGACCACGCGCGCGCGCAGCAGTCCAGCGCGGCCGCCAGCGCCGGCATGCCGTTGCGGCCAGCCAATATGCTTCACCTGGATGGGTGCTGGCGCGACTGGCTGCGCATGCTGTGCCAGCACTGCGGCGAGGAAGCCGGTCTGCCGGCGGAAACCCGCAGGGAACTGCAGCACGTTGCCGCTGCCGACGACGCGTGGCTGGATGCACAGGCGCATGCGGTGCTGGAGCGTGATGACGCGCCGTCGGTGGATGCGGTCGCTGCGCTGCTGGTGATGAATGCACTGCAGGTCTACTGGGCGGTGCTGGCGGACAGCTTCCGCCCCACCGACCTGAAACCGTTGGCCGATGCTCCGGGCCTGTGCCCGCTGTGCGGCTCGCTGCCAGTGGCCAGCGTGGTGCAGGCACGGCCGCCCTATGCGTCCTACCGCTACCTGTCGTGCTCGCTGTGCGCCTGCCAGTGGCACTACGTGCGCGTTCAGTGCAGCCAGTGTGGTGCTGCCGGCAAGGACATCGCCTACCGCGCCCTGGCTGATGTGGACGGCGACAGCGGCGAGGCCGTGCGCGAGAGCGCGGTCCGTGCCGAGACCTGCGACCATTGCCACAGCTATCGCAAGATCCTGTATCTGGAGAAGAACCCCACACTGGAGCCGGTGGCCGATGACCTCGGCACGCTGGCACTGGACCTGCTGCTGGGCGAAGAAGGTTATGCACGCGCCAGCCAGAATCCACTGCTGTGGCAGTCCGACGGTGACTGACCGATGCCACGCACGCCCCCCATCCCTGCATCTGCCGCTACCCTGCCCTCGCTGGACCGGCTGCTGCGCCTGCCGGCCTTGTCACCACTGATTGACGTCCACGGCCGCAGCCGCATCACCCACCTGCTGCGCTCGCACCTGCAGATGCTGCGCGACCGTATCAGCGCCGGCCAGCTGTCGACCGCGCAGCTGCAGGAAGCGGTTGACGGCCCGGCACTGGTCGCAGCGCTCGACGCCGCCCTCGCCGCGGATGCACGGCTGGACCTGCAGCCGATGTTCAACCTGACCGGCACCGTACTGCACACCAACCTCGGTCGCGCATTGCTGCCCGATGCCGCCGTGCACGCCGTCACCCGCGCGATGACAGCGCCGGTCGATCTGGAATTCGACATCACCCGCGGCCGCCGCGGCGACCGCGATGCACGGGTGCAGGCGCTGGTCTGCGAACTGACCGGCGCTGAGGCCGCCACCGTGGTCAACAACAATGCGGCGGCGGTCCTGCTGCTGCTCAACAGCCTGGCCAACCGACGCGAGGTGGTGGTGTCGCGCGGCGAACTGGTGGAGATCGGTGGCGCCTTCCGCATTCCCGACGTGATGCGCAGCGCCGGTGCGCGGCTGCTGGAGGTGGGTACCACCAACCGCACCCACCCGGCCGACTTCACCCACGCCATTGGCGCACGCACCGCACTGCTGATGGAGGTGCATGCCAGCAACTACACGATCAGCGGCTTCACCGCCAAGGTCGACACCGCGGGGATGGCCGCGATCGCGCACGAACATGGCTTGCCACTGGTGGTGGACCTGGGCAGCGGCAGCCTGTGTGATCTGGCCTCGTTCGGCCTGCCGCACGAGCCCACCGTGCAGGAAACGCTGGCGTCCGGCGCCGACCTGGTTTGCTTCAGCGGCGACAAGCTGCTGGGCGGGCCGCAGGCCGGCATCATCGCCGGTCGCGCCGATCTGATTGCCCGTATCAACCGCAACCCGCTGAAGCGAGCGCTGCGCATGGACAAGATGGGCCTGGCTGCGCTGGAAGCGGTGCTGGCCCTGTACCGCGAACCGGAGCTGTTGGCGCAACGGTTACCGACCCTGCGCACCCTGTCGCGCTCGCAGGACGACATGGATTCGCAGGCCCAGCGCCTGCTGCAGCCGATGCGTTCCGCGCTTGCGGCCGACTACAGCCTTGAACGGGCGTCGATGCACAGCCAGATCGGCAGCGGTGCGCAGCCAGGGGCGCAGCTGGCAAGCGCGGGGCTGCGCATCACCAGCGCGCGTCGCGGCGGACTGGACCGTTTGGCCAGGCGCCTGCGCCAACTGCCGCGCCCGGTAGTGGGCCGTATCGCAGAGGACGCGCTGTGGCTGGACCTGCGCTGCCTGGAACCCGCCGACGAAGTGGCCTTCCTGGCCCAATGGAGCATGCTGCAGGCATGATCGTCGGGACCGCCGGGCATATCGACCATGGCAAGACACGCCTGGTGCGCGCACTGACTGGCATCGAAACCGATCGCCTGCAGGAAGAGCGTACGCGCGGCATCTCCATCGAGCTGGGCTACGCCTATGTCCCGGTGGAACGTTCGGGCAATGAAGGCCCTGCGACCACGCTGGGTTTCGTCGACGTACCGGGCCATGAGCGCTTCGTGCACACGATGGTGGCTGGCGCCACCGGCATCGATGTCGCCCTGCTGGTGGTCGCCGCCGACGATGGGGTGATGCCCCAGACCCGCGAGCACCTGGCGATCCTGCTGATGCTGGGCGTTAACCGGGGTGCAGTGGCCCTGACCAAGATCGACCGCGTGGATGCGGCGCGCATCGCCCGGGTCGAGATCGAGATCGCTGCGCTGCTGGCCGCGACACCGCTGCAGGATTCACCTCTGTTCGCCTGCAACAGCACCGCGCCCGGCGATGCCGGCATCAGCGCACTGCGAGCCCAGCTGCACGCGTGGGCGGCGGACGACGCCAGCACGCGCCAAGCCGAACTGCGCAGCGAGCTGTTCCGCATGCCGGTGGACCGCGTGTTCTCGTTGCCCGGCCACGGCACGCTGGTGACCGGCGCGGTGCACGGCGGCATCGCCACGGCTGGCGAGCACCTGCAACTGATGCCCGCCGCCACCGATGTCCGCGTGCGCAGCATCCACGCGCAGAGCCAGCCCAGCGAACACGCCATGGCCGGCCAGCGTTGCGCGTTGAACCTGGCCGCCATCGCCCGCGACGAGATTCATCGTGGCGACTGGATTGCCGACCCGCGCGCACTGCTGGCCACCACCCGCGTCGATGTGCGCCTGCGGCTGTCCGCGCGGGCCGTGGCGCTGCGCGACTGGGCGCCGCTTCACATCCACTGGGGCACGATGCATCGCCAGGCGCATGTGGTGCTGCTGGAGGACCAGGACGAAGGCGATGGGCAGCTGGTGCAGCTGGTGTTCGACGCGCCGGTCTGCGCGATGTGTGGTGATCGCTTCATCGCCCGCGATTCATCGGCCACCCACACCCTGGGCGGTGGCGTCGTACTCGATCCGGACCCACCGCAGCGGCGCCGGCGCAGCACGGCACGGCTCGCATGGCTGGGGGCACTGGAGCAGCTGGCGGCCGGTGCCGGTGTTGTCCCCCTGCTGCAGCAGGCACCTGCCGGCATTCCCCTCACCTCCCTGCAACGGTATTGCCGACGTGCCGCCGACCAGATCGAACTACCTGAAGACGCGCGACGCATCGCTACCCGCGAAGACACGGTGATCATCCTTGCCTTGCACTGGCAGGCGTTGCGCGAGCAGGTGATCACCTCACTGCGTGGATGGCATGAGCGACGCCCCGACGAACCCGGTGTCGACAGTGGACGCCTGCAGCGCAGCACCCTGCCCGCGCTGGCGAGCAGCCTGTGGAATGCCCTGCTGCAGGATCTGCTCGCCGATGGCACGCTGCAGCGCGTGGGCGCATGGTGGCGCTTGCCCGGCCACGATCACGCACCGCCAGAATACGAACGCCTGCTGCTCGAACGCGTACTGCCGCAACTGCATGCCGGTGGCTTCGACCCGCCGTGGGTGCGCACGCTGGCCGCCGATCTCGGCCTCGCCGAAGACGATGTCCGCGCCCCGCTGCGCCGCGCCGCCACGCGCGGCGAACTGTTCCAGGTGGTACCTGACCTGTTCTATGCACCCACCCGCATCGCCGAGCTGGCCGCCATCGTCGCGCAGCTGTCACAGGCCAGCGGCACGGTGGATGCGGCGGCCTTCCGCGATGCCATCGGCCTGGGCCGCAAACGCAGCATCCAGATCTTGGAGTTCTTCAATCGCGTTGGCTACACTCGGCGCGTCGGTGACCAGCATCGGCCGCGCGGCGACCTGCAGTGGTACGCAGCCCACGAGTGAGCCCACCGGTACCGCCGTACTTTCGGAAGGCATGCGCATCCGGGCATGCGGCTGGGCTTCAAACCCAGTAGGGGGCGTCGATCGTTCCCTGGTAGGTTCGACTCCTGCTGCCTTCCGCCATTCGTGTTTCCGCAGGAGATGTCGGCATGGCCACGCACGCGCAGTCCCCCGCTCCTTCAACGGCCGATGTCCCACAACGACTGACGTCTCTCGCGCATGGCGGTGGCTGCGGCTGCAAGATCGCGCCGGGCGTGCTGGCTGATCTGCTGCGCGGGGTCCCCTCGCTTCCGGCACCGGCTGAGCTGCTGGTCGGCCGCGAGACCAGCGACGACGCGGCGGTGTATCGCCTTGATGACCATCAGGCGATCGTCGCCACTACCGACTTCTTCATGCCGATTGTCGACGACCCGTTCGACTTCGGCCGCATCGCCGCCACCAACGCGCTGTCGGACCTGTATGCGATGGGCGCGCGCCCGCTGTTCGCGCTGGCCATCGTCGGCATGCCGATCAACACCCTGCCGCAGGACACCATCCGCGGCATCCTGCAGGGTGGCGAGCGCGCCTGCGCCGATGCCGGCATCGTGGTTGCCGGCGGCCACAGCATCGATTCGGTGGAACCCATCTACGGCCTGGCCGCGATCGGCGTGCTCGATCCGCAGCGGCTCAAGCGCAATGCCGATGCCCGCGCCGGTGATGTGCTGGTGCTGGGCAAGCCGTTGGGCGTGGGCATGTATTCATCGGCGCTGAAGAAAGAAGTCCTGGATGCCGAGGGCTACCGGCAGATGATCGCGTCGACTACCCGCTTGAACAGCGTGGGCGTGCCACTGGCCGCGCTGGACGGCGTGCACGCGATGACCGACGTCACCGGCTTCGGCCTGCTCGGCCACCTGCTGGAAGTGTGCCGCGCCAGCGGCGTCGCCGCCGAAGTGGACAGTGCACAGGTGCCGCTGCTGCCGCAGAGTCTGGACCTGCTGCAGCGTGGCTGCGTGACCGGTGCCTCCAGCCGCAACTGGGCCTCGTATGGTGCCGAGGTGCGCTTCGACGAGGGCTTGGCCGCACACTGGCAGCCGCTGCTGACCGACCCGCAGACCAGCGGCGGCCTGCTGGTGTCCTGTGCCCCGGAAGCGGTGGATGCGGTGCTGGCCTGCTTCCACGACGCCGGATTCGGCCAGGCGGCCGTGGTGGGGCGCTTGAGCGAGGGAGCGCCGGCCGTCAGGGTGCACTGATGCACTGATGCGCTGAAACAACAAGGGCACCCGAAGGCGCCCCTGCTGTACGGCTGGATGCAACATCACTCGATGTTCTGCACCTGTTCGCGGATCTGGTCGATCAACACTTTCAGCTCCACCGCCGCATTGGACGTACGGCTGTCCACCGACTTGGAGCCCAGCGTATTGGCTTCGCGGTTGAACTCCTGCAGCAGGAAGTCCAGGCGGCGGCCGACCGGTTCGCGCTGCTTGAGCACGCGCCGGATCTCGACGATATGGCTGCCGAGGCGGTCCAGCTCTTCATCCACGTCCAGCTTCTGCAGCCACAGCACCAGTTCCTGCTCGGCGCGGCCGGGGTCGACCGGGTGTGGCAGGTCGGCCAGGCGTGCGGCCAGCTTGGCGCGCTGCCCGTCGCGAATGGCCGGAATCAGGGTGCGGACTTCGGTGGCGATGCGTTCGATGCCGTCCACACGCTCGCTGATGGCCGCGGCCAGCTTGCCACCTTCGCGCTCACGGGCCTCGACGAAGCCGTCCAGCACCTGGTCCAGCAGGGCCAGCGCCTCGACCTGCAGGGCGGCGGCATCCGTGGCCTCGCCGCGGGTCACGCCCGGCAACTGCAGCAGATCGGTGAAGCTGACCTGCAGGTTCGGGAAATCGGAGGTCAGGCGGTGGGCCAGGCGGCCCAGCTGGCCCAGCAGGGCCTCGTCCACCTGCAGGTTGGCCGCCGCTTCCGGCGCGCGCAGGCGCATCACCAGATCCAGCTTGCCGCGGCTCAGGCGTGCGGCAATGCGCTCGCGCAGCTGCGGCTCCAGCGCCCGCAGTTCCTCGGGCAGGCGGGTTCCGACCTCCAGGAAGCGGTGGTTGACCGAGCGCAGCTCGCAGCCCAGCGTGCCCCACGGGGTGACCCGCTCGCCGCCGGCGTAGGCGGTCATGCTTCGAATCATGGATTGTGTCCGGTGCGTGCAAAGGGGGAATGGTACCCTAGCGCCCTCACCAGAGCCCCCTTGCCCGCCCCGTGAAGGCCGCGGGCGTGGCGGCGTACTCCCACGCCATTACGGAACCCGCACCATGTCCGATTCCCGCCCCAGCGGCCGCCAGCCCGACCAGCTCCGCCCGGTCGTCATCCAACGCGGCTTCACCCGCCACGCCGAAGGTTCGGTGCTGGTGTGCTTCGGTGAAACCCGTGTGCTGTGCACCGCCAGCGTCGAGAACCGCGTGCCGGGCTTCCTGCGCGGCAAGGGCGAAGGCTGGGTGACCGCCGAGTACGGCATGCTGCCGCGCGCCACCCACACCCGCAGCGACCGCGAAGCGGCCCGTGGCAAGCAGGGTGGCCGCACGCTGGAGATCCAGCGCCTGATCGGCCGCAGCCTGCGTGCCTGCGTGGATCGCAACGCGCTGGGCGAGCGCACCATCACCCTCGACTGCGACGTGCTGCAGGCCGACGGTGGCACCCGCACCGCTGCCATCACCGGCGCCTACGTGGCGCTGGTCGATGCGGTGAACGTGCTGATGAAGCGTGGCGACATCAAGCGCAACCCGATCCTGGGCGCAGTGGCCGCCGTGTCGGTGGGCGTGTACCGCGGCACCCCGGTGCTGGACCTGGACTACGCCGAAGACAGCGACTGCGACACCGACATGAACGTCGTGATGAACGACGGCGGCGGCTTCATCGAGCTGCAGGCCACCGCCGAAGGCCATGCCTTCCGCCGCGATGAACTGGACGCGCTGCTGGGCCTGGCCGAAAAGGGCGTGCGCGAGCTGCTGGACGCGCAGCAGGCGGCGCTGTCGGCATGAACCGCCGCATCGCCCTGGCCACCCTGGTGGTGGCCGACTATGACGAAGCCATTGCCTGGTACACCGGCAAGCTCGGCTTCGCGCTGCTGGAGGACATCGACCAGGGCCACAAGCGCTGGGTGGTGGTCGGCCCGACCGACGGCGGCGCTGCCGCCCTGCTGCTGGCCCGTGCCAGCGACGAGGAACAGCGCAGCCGCATCGGCAACCAGACCGGTGGCCGGGTCGCCTTCTTCCTCAACACCGGTGACTTCCACCGCGACCACGCGGCGATGCTGGCTGCCGGGGTCGAGTTCCTGGAAGCGCCGCGCGAAGAACCCTATGCAACGGTCGCGGTGTTCCGCGATCTTTATGGCAACACCTGGGACCTGCTGGAGCCCCGTCAATGAAGAAACTGGTACTGGCCAGCCACAACGCCGGCAAGCTGGTGGAGATGCAGGAGATCCTCGCCGACCTGCCGCTGCAGATCACCTCGGCCGCCGAACTGGGCCTGGGCGATGTGGAAGAAACCGGCCTGACCTTCGTCGAGAACGCGCTGCTGAAGGCGCGCGCGGCCTGCGAAGCGACCGGCCTGCCGGCGCTGGCCGATGATTCGGGCCTGATCGTCGATGCCCTCGGCGGTGCACCGGGCCTGTACAGCGCGCGCTATGCCGGCCACCCGACCAATGCTGCAGCCAACAACGCCAAGCTGCTGGACGCGATGGCCGACGTTCCCGATGGTCAGCGCAGCGCCCGCTTCTATGCGGTGATCGTGCTGCTGCGCCACGCCAGCGACCCGCAGCCACTGATCTGCGAGGGCCGCTGGGAGGGCCAGATCATCCGCGAACTGCGTGGCACGAATGGCTTCGGCTACAACCCGGTGTTCCTGGACACCACCCACGGCCTGACCGCTGCAGAAATGGAGCCGGCCCTGAAGAACGCCATCAGCCACCGTGCCCTCGCCCTGCAGCAGCTCAAGCAGCAGCTGGCCACCTGGCTTTGACGCCTTGCTGAATACCCCAGGGAAGCCGGCCAGCGGCCGGCACTACCGATGACGCCCATGCCGCACGCCCACGACCACTGCAACCACCTGCCCGGCGAAGCCTGCCCAGGCGACCATGACACCGCGCCGCGCCTGGTACCACCGCCACTGTCGCTGTACGTGCACCTGCCGTGGTGCGTGCGCAAGTGCCCGTACTGCGATTTCAATTCGCACCAGGCCAAGGGCGAGCTGCCGTTCGATGCCTACATCGATGCACTGCTGCGCGACCTGGACCAGGACCTGCCGCTGGTCTGGGGCCGGGTGGTGCACAGCGTGTTCTTCGGTGGCGGCACGCCCAGCCTGTTCCCGCCGGAAGCGATCGACCGCTTCCTGCAGCAGGCCAGCGCCCGCCTGCGCTTCGCACCCAATGCCGAAATCACCCTGGAAACCAACCCGGGCACGGCCGAGCATGGCCGTTTCGACCGCTACCGCGCAGCCGGCGTGAACCGCCTCAGCTTCGGCATCCAGAGTTTCGACGATGCGATGCTCAAGCGCCTGGGCCGCATCCACGACAGTGGCGAAGCCGAGCGCGCGGTGAAGATGGCGCAGGACGCGGGCTACGACAACTTCAACATCGACCTGATGTACGCGCTGCCGGAACAGACCCTGGCCGGTGCCGAGGCCGATCTTGAACGCGCGTTCGCGCTGCAGCCGGCGCACATCTCGCACTACCAGCTGACCCTGGAACCGAACACGGTGTTCTTCGCGCGGCCGCCGCAGGGCATACCCGATGAAGACAACGCCTGGGACATGCAGGAACACTGCCAGGCGCTGCTGGCGCAGGCCGGTTTCGGCCAGTACGAGGTCAGCGCCTACGCGCGCCCCGGCCGGCAGAGCGCGCACAACCTGAACTACTGGCGCTTCGGCGACTACCTGGGCATCGGTGCCGGCGCGCACGGCAAGATCAGCTCGGGTGCCGAGGAACACGTGCTGCGCCGCTGGAAGCTGAAGCATCCGCAGGCTTACCTGGACAGTGCCGGTACTCCGGGCTCGTTCGGGGGTGACGATGTGATCGCACCCGAGCGCCTGCCGTTCGAGTACATGCTCAACCTGCTGCGCCTGCACGAAGGTTTCAGCCTGCGCGATTTCGAGTCGCGTACCGGGCTGCCGCGCAGCGTGCTGGACGCCCCCCTGGCCGAGGCCGTCCAGCACGGCTGGCTGGAAGTGACCGACGGCCATGTGCGGCCGACTGAACTGGGCCGCCGCTTCACCAACGATGTGGTGAGCCTGTTCCTGGAGGCGTGATCCCTGCCGCGGCAACGGGTAGTGCCGGCCGCTGGCCGGCGCAGGCAAGCGACATTCACCCTAAAGTAGCGCCAACCGCGGCCGACACGGTAGATTCACAGAATCGATCCGCGGGAATCCGGGTACCGCTCGCCGATGTCAGCTGTCTTTTCCATCACCTCTGCCGACAAAGCCCGCCTGGCCGCCAGCGACCTGCCACCGCGGGTGCGTGAGCTGCTGGGTGCATTGATCGGCCTGTGCCGGCAAACGCTGGCCGCCCCCCTGATCCTGACCGTCGAAGCGCTGGAGCAGACGCTGCTGCACGACGCCGACCGCGCGCGCAATCCCATGCAGCAGGCGGACCTGATGGCCCAGCGTGGCCAGCTGCATGCCTTCGCCGGCCATTTCGCCGACCGCATGCTCGATGCCGTGGCCGAGGCGCTGGCGACCCTGCGCGCGCCGTCCACCGCCGCTGCAGCCAACGCCACGCCACCGCCCCTGCCAGGCACGCTCGGCCTTTCACTGGTCGATGAGCACGAGGTTGATCGCGACCTGCTGCTGACCGAGATGGTGCGCCGGGAGACGCTGCGCTCGGCCAACACGCTGAACCTGCTGGGCCAGCGCCTGGGTGTGCTCGCTGCGGCGCCCGCCTTCGAGGCCGATACCCTGCCCCTGGCACCACAGGCCCTGTGCACGATGGTGCGCCGGATCGCCGAGCAGGACGCCCTCGGGGTGGAGGTGCAGCTTGCGCTGTACCGCAGCTTCGAACGGCAGGTGCTGGAACGCCTGGGCGAAGTGCTGGACCGCGCCAATGCGCTGCTGGCCCAGCACGGCGTGCTGCCGGGGCTGGTCTACACCCCGTACCTGGCACGCTCGTCGAGTACCCGGCGGATCCTCACCCAGTCGGTGGGCGGTGGCCGCGCAACCCAGCCTGCCAAGCGTGCCGCCGCACCACTGACGGGCTGGAACGGCTCCGCTGCCGCCGGTTCCTGGTCGAACCTGGTGCAGGATGCCTTCAACGATGCGGTCACCCCGGGTGCCGCAACTCCCGGCGTGACCACGTCCACCGGCAGTGCGCTGCATGAACTGCTGCAACAGGCGCGCCACGCCACGGCGCCCCCCGCAGAGGCCGTGCCCAGTGCGGCGGTCGACGCGGTCCTCGCGCGCCTGCAGGCCCAGTCCAGCGCGGCCACCGGCGTCGTCGACCTGCAGGCGGCGGTGGTCGCCCAGCTGCGCAGCGAGCACGGCGCGCAGGCCCAGTTGGGCAGCCACGACCGCGACAACCTCGACCTGCTGCGCCTGCTGATGCAGCAGGTACAGCAGCAGCAGCGTCCCGACCCGGTGCCGGCGGCCCTGCTGGCGCGCCTGCAGGTGCCGCTGGCGCGCGCGGCGATGGCCGACCCCGGCTTCTTCGTGCGCGACGAACACCCTGCACGCGAACTGCTCAACCAGATTGCCGAAGTCGGCGCGAACTGGCTGGGCGACGATGATGTTGACCCCCAGCTGCTGCAGCGCATGGCGCAGAGCGTGCAGGGCCTGCTCAGCCAGGATGCGCGCTCGCCCGAGTCCTTCGCCACGGCCAACGAAGACGTGCAGCAGCACCAGCGCGCGGCGGCCCACCGCGCCGAACTGGCCGAGCGCCGTCACGTCGAAGCCGCGCGTGGCAAGGAACGGCTGGAACTGGCGCGCCGCCAGGCCAATGCACAGATCGACCAGTGCTGCGACGCACAGGAACCGCCGCGCTTCGTGCAGACCCTGCTGCGCCAGGCCTGGGCCGATGCACTCACCCTCACCCGCCTGCGCCATGGCGACGATTCACTGCAATGGCAGGAGCGCCTGCAGCAGACCCAGCGCATCGCTGCGATCACGGCACAGGCCGTCGATGCTCCCGGCGGCACCGATGCCGCACTCGCCGCGGACGTCGAGGCCGCCCTGCTGCAGGTCGGCTACCACGCCGAGGAAGCCGCCGCCGTCGCTCGCCGGCTGGCCACGCCCGGCGGCGAGGACGAAAGCACCTCGCGTACCGAACTCAGCGCCCGCCTGAAGGCGCGTGCGCGCCTGGGCGAGCATGCCGGCACGACGGCCGGCACGGCGCCCGCGACACCGCGCAGCAGTGCCGAAGAAGCTGCTTACCAGCAGCTGTGCACCCTGCCGTTCGGCAGCTGGTTCGACATCGATGCCGGTGATGGCACGCTGCGTCGCCAGCGCCTTTCCTGGTACAGCCTGCTGACCGGCCACGCCCTGTTCGTCAATCCACGCGGGCAGAAGATCGTCGACACCGATCTGGATACGCTGGCCCGGCAGATCAGCGCTGGGTACGCGCAGCTGGTCACCGAAGACAAGGCCCGGCTGGTCGACCGCGCCTGGGAAGCCAGCCTGGGCACATTGCGCGCACTGGCAGCCAGCCGCACGCAGGAGACCCACGCATGAAAGCCGTACCGCCGCAGGACACACGCCGCGCGCCCCGCCGCCAGGTCTCGGACCTGGTGCCGGTCACTGACCAGATGCGCGAATGCGTGGTCGGTCGTCTCGGCAATGTTTCTGAAACCGGCATGCTGATGCTGGCCAGCGCGCCACTGCGCGAGGATGCGTTGTACCAGCTGCGCTTCCCGCTGCCGCTGGGCGATGGCCGCCAACAGGACATCGATGTGGGCGTGCACCTGCTGTGGAGCGAGCCCGCGCATGCCCCCGGCCAGAGCTGGACCGGCTTCCGGTTCCTCACCCTGTCGCGCGAACACCGGCAGCTGCTGCGCCAGTGGGTAGGCGAAGACAGCGACGAGGGGCCGGTTTCGACGACCTGAGTGCCGGTTCCAGCACAGCGGTTTTTCCCGGTATGCGGCAGAATCTAGGGCCGTTTCCCGTGTCGAGCCACCGCAATGATCCAGCAAGACCCCGGCGCCCTGTATCCCGACCACCTGGCCGTGCTGTGCCGACGTGCCGAACTGGCGCTGGCCCGCGGCGGCTTCGATCATCTGGTGGTGCCCAGCGGCACCCTGCACTACCAGGTGTTCGATGATCGCGACTATCCCTATGCCGCCAATCCGCAGTTCAAGGCCTGGCTGCCACTGACCCGCGTACCCAACAGCTGGATCGTGTTCACCCCCGGCAAGCGCCCGGCGGTGATCTTCCACCAGCCCTTCGACTACTGGCACGTGGTGCCGGATGCGCCGAGCGGCTGGTGGGTGGACCACTTCGACATCCACATCATCCGCACGCCGGAAGAGGCGCTGGCCCTGCTGCCGGCCGATCCGTCGCGCTGCGCGATCCTCGGCGAGCCGCAGAGCGCACTGGGCAACTACGTGCCGAACAACCCGGCGCCCGTGGTGAATTACCTGGAATGGCACCGCGGCAGCAAGACGCCGTATGAAATCGCGCTGATGCGCCAGGCGCAGGTGCTGGGTGTGCGCGGCCACCGCGCCGCCGAAGCCGCGTTCCGCAACGGTGCCGACGAGTTCAGCATCCACATGGCGTACTGCCAGGCCGTCGGCCAGGATGCCAACGAGCTGCCCTACGGCAACATCGTGGCACTGAACGAACATGCCGCCGTGCTGCATTACACCGAGCTGGGTCGCAAGGCACCGCAACCGCTGCGCAGCTTCCTGATCGATGCGGGTGCCAGCGCGCACGGTTACGCCAGCGACATCACCCGTACCTACGCCGCGCACGGCCACGACGAATTCGCAGCGATGATCGCCGCCGTCGACGCCGCCCAGCAGCAGATGTGCGCAGCCGTGCGCCCCGGCTTCGACTACAAGCAGCTGCACGTGGACGCACATCTTTCGCTGATGGGCGTGCTGAAGGACTTCGGGGTGATCAAGGTGTCGCCGCAGACCGCGCTGGAAACCGGCGTCAGCGCCGCGTTCTTCCCGCACGGCATCGGCCACCTGATCGGCCTGCAGGTGCACGACGTGGCGGGTTTCGCAGCCAGCGACGAAGGCGGTCGCATCGAGCGCCCGGCCGGCCACCCGTACCTGCGCCTGACCCGCGTGCTGGAACCGGGCATGGTGGTGACCATCGAACCGGGCCTGTACTTCATCGACATGCTGTTGAACGAAGTGAAGGACGCCGGCCATGGCGATGCGATCAACTGGGAGCGCGTGGACTTCTTCCGTCCGTATGGCGGCATCCGCATCGAAGACGAAGTGCTGTGCACCGAGGGCGAAGCGGACAACCTGACGCGGCCGGAGTTTGCGGCGGCGAACGGCTGAGCCCCTCGTGGTTGGTCGCTGAAATCAAAAGCCGCGCTTGGCGGGGCGGGGTGGGTTCGCGGGGGACGCCGTGAATCCATCCCTGGAGGCTTGGCCGCGGCATCCATGCCGCGGACACCCCCGCGAACCCACCCCGCCCCACCTCTGACAGTTTCTTGCGCGCGTTCAACCACGGAAAAGAAAGAAGAAGAGCAAAAGCGGGTCGCTCGCTGCGCTCGCTCTGTGTCGACCAAGGTCGACACCTACCAACAGCCGCGCGTTCCAACGGCCGCAGTCGCCAGTAGATCCACGCCATGCGTGGAGGATTCATTCGATATCTGACAGATGTGCCGACCAACGGTCGGCACCCACCAACAGCCGCGTGAACCTGTCGAAGGCGGGGCACTGTGGGTCTGCGGGGTGTGAGCCGCATGGATGCGGCGACCAAGCCTCCAGGGATGGATTCACGGCGTCCCCGCAAACCCACAGTGCCCCGCCATCCCACGGAATGCCCGCCGTTGCTGTTGCTCTTGCGTGTAGCGGATGCAGGGCTGCAAGCCCTGCAGAAAAGCCCCTTACCCCGCCATCACCGCTTCGATCTCATCGGCGCTGCGCGCCAGGCCTTCGGTCAGCACGCGATGGCCGTCGTCGGTGATCAGCACGTCATCCTCGGTACGGATGCCGATACCGCGCCAGCGCGGCTCCACCGTCGTGTCGTCCACGCCGATGTACAGCCCCGGCTCGATGGTGAACGCCATGCCCGGCTCCAGCAGGCGCGAGTCGCCCGCCAAGCGGTAGTCGCCCACGTCGTGCACATCCAGCCCGATCCAGTGCCCGGTCTTGTGCCGGTAGAAACGCTGGTACAGGCCTTCGGACAGATTCTTTTCCAGCGTGCCCTTCAGCAGGCCCAGCCGCAGCAGGCCCTCGGTCAGGGTCTGCACCGCCGCGAGGTGACCGGCCTCGTATGGCACGCCCGGCTGGGCCTGGGCCAGCGCCGCAGCCTGTGCCTCGCCGACCAGGTCATGCAGCGCGCGTTGTTCGGCACTGAAGCGGCCGTTCACCGGGAACGTACGGGTGATGTCACTGGCATAGCCGCGGTATTCGGCACCGGCATCGATCAGCACCAGTTCGCCATCACGCGAACGTGCGTTGTTGTCGCGGTAATGCAGGATGCAGCCGTTGCGGCCGGCACCGACGATGCTGCAATAGGCTGGCACTGCGTCGTTGGCGCGGAACACGCGCTCCAGTTCCGCCTGCAGTTCGTACTCGTGGATGCCCGCCCTGGCGGCCTTCATCGCGGCCAGATGCGCACGCACGCTGATCTGCGCGGCGTGGTGCATCAGCGCCACTTCTGCACCTGATTTGAACAGGCGCTGCTCGTGCAGCAGGTGCCCCAGTTCCAGGAACTCATGCGGTGGCTGTGCGCCGTGGCGCACCTGCGAGCGCACGCGGTTGACCCAACCGATCAGCTTGAGGTCGAAATCGGCATCGCGGCCGAAGTGGTAGTAAACGCGCGAGCGCCCTTCCAGCAGGCCTGGCAGGATGTCGTCCAGATCATCGATCGGGTAGGCATCGTCCATGCCGTACTGCGCCACTGCCCCTTCCTGCCCGGCGCGACTGCCGTCCCAGGCCTCGCGCTCGGCATCGCGCTCGCGGCAGAACAGGATGGCCTCGCCGTGGCGGCGGCCCGGAATCAGCACCAGCACTGCTTCCGGTTCCGGGAAACCGCTCAGGTACTGGAAGTCCGAATCCTGCCGGAACGGATAGTGGGTATCGAGGCTGCGCACCTTCTCGGCCGCGGCCGGCAGTACCAGGATCGCGTCCTCGCCGGCCATGTCCATCAGCTGGCGGCGACGACGCTTGTATTCGCCGGCCGCGATGCCGGTGCGCTGCTTGATGTCCATCAGTTCAAGCGCTGCCGATGGCGCGAGGCCAGCACCACGTCGCCGTGCAGCAGCAGTACTGCCACGCGGATGAATTCCTCGATCTCCGACAAGGCTTCGTCGTCATCGTCGCCACCGGCCTCGAAATCCTCGCTGGAGGCACGGGCCAGGCTGGCCATGTCGGTCAGCGCTTCTTCGCCCTCTTCAGACAGGGCCGGGCGGCGACCACCGCTGCCCAGGCCGAAGCCGCCCAGGAACGAGCGGGTCCAGCTGAACATGGCATCAGCCTGCGCGGACACGTCGTCGCCGTCGGTCAGCAGCAGTTCGAAGGCGAAGTCGCGGTCTTCCAGCTGCTTGATGGTGGCCTGCAGCAGCTGCCCCAGCACGCTGTCGGCGGCCACCGGCGGCAGGTTGTCGTCGGCCAGCACCCGCGCCGGCCAGTCATTGCCGGGGGCGCCGCCCGCGGCCAGCCAGCCACACAGCGCACCATGCAGCTCGGCAGCGGTGGCGCCCAGGCCCAGTTCCTGGCTGGCGCGGGTAACGTCGTCGACGGAGGGAAGTTCGGTCATCGTGCGGCTCGTTCGGAAAGGAAACCCGGGGCGCGCACGCGCGCGCCCGTGAGACCCCGTAGTGTAGCAACCCCGCAGCATCCTCTCTGCGGCCGCCAGGCCTTGCTGCGACAACGCTTGACCGCCCTTACCCGGCTTGCCTATCGTGCCTGCATGGAACCCGCCGATCCCCTTGCCCAGCTGCAGGACTTCGCCGCCCGCGTGGAAGCGTTGCTTGAACGCAACCAGCGCCTGGCCGAGGAGAACCGCAGCCTGCGCCACCAGCAGGAACAGCTGGTGGCCGAGCGTTCCACGCTGCTGGCCAAGAACGAGCAGGCACGCTCGCGGGTGGAAGCAATGATCAGCCGGCTCAAATCCCTGGAGCAGCACACATGAGCGCCGAACCGGTCAGTGTCCGCATCCTCGATCGTGAATACACCGTGGGTGTTGGCGGCGATGAACGCGACAGCCTGATGGCCGCCGCGCGCCTGCTCGATGCGCGCATGCGCGAAATCCGCGGCAGCAATCGCATGGCCGCCGTCGACCGCGTCGCCGTGCTGGCCGCACTGAACCTGGCCCACGAACTGCAGCTGCTGCGCGACGAGAACGCCCGCCAGGCAGTGGCCCTGCAGCAGACGCTGGCCGACCTGAACCGGCGCCTGGACCGCGCGATCGACGCCCCCCCCATAGAAAAAGGGGACGGAGGGAATTAAGGCGCATTCGCCCCTTCCGTGCTGGAAACGTCTTAATTCCCTCCGTCCCCTTTTTCGCGTATCTGAATTGGCACGGACTGTTGCCGACGAACGGCCTATCCAGATCCTGCACGCTGGCTATAATGGCCACGCGTTCTCTGCGGTACTCGACGGCATGTGCAAACATTCGCCTTGTCCCTTAAGAACGACACCGGGAGCGCGACAGCGCCGGGAGTGCAGGTCCGCCTTGTAGCGGGAAGCCCGATGGTTCTCCAGCGTTCCCACTTGAGCCCCCGGGTTCAAGGTCGTTTCGCATGCATCGACATTGCGGAGAATGCAATATTCCAGCAAGGGCGGCGTCTTCGGGCGTCGCCCTTGTTCTTTCCGGCACAATGGCGGCTGATCCTTGCCGCACGCTGCCATGACCGACCCGCGCCAGGCCCTGCGCCACGACCTGCGGCAACGCCGCCGCGACCTTTCCGCCGGTGAGCGCATTGCCGCCGCCGAATCGCTTGCCGAGTCTCTGCTCGCCCTGCCGTTCGCCCCGCGCGAAGGCGCCGTGGCCGGCTACTGGGCGCTGGATGGCGAAATCGCCCTGCACCGCTGGCAGCTGCAATTGCCCGAGGGACTCACCTACTGCCTGCCGGTGCTGGCCGGCGACGTGCTGCGCTTCGCGCCGTGGCGGCCCGGGCAGCCGCTGACCAGCAACCGCTATGGCATTCCCGAGCCGGACCTGGCCATGGAGGACACCCTGGAACCGGCGCAGATGGCGCTGGTGGTGGCCCCGCTGGTGGGCTTCGACACGCAGTGCCAGCGGCTGGGCATGGGGGGCGGCTGGTATGATCGCAGCTTCGCCTTCCGCCACGACCGGCCGGCGCCGCCCTGGCTGGTCGGTGCAGCGTTCGCGGTGCAGCAGGTCGAGTCCTTGCCGGTGGCGTCGTGGGACGTGCCGGTGGATGCGATCTGCACTGAAGAAGGCACCCTGTTCCCCTCCGCTGCCCCTGTGAACGCATGACCGCCCGCAAGCGCTACTGGCTGATGAAGTCCGAACCGGACGCCTTCTCCATCGATGACCTGGCCAAGGTCAAGGTCGAACCCTGGAACGGGGTGCGCAACTACCAGGCGCGCAATTTCATGCGCGATGGCATGCAGGTGGGCGACGGCATCCTGTTCTACCACTCCAATACCAAGGTCCCCGGCATCGTGGGGCTGGCCACGGTGGCCAGCACGGCCTACCCGGACGACACCCAGTTCGACCCGACATCCGATTACCACGACCCCAAGAGCACGCGCGAGAACCCGCGCTGGATGCTGGTGGACGTGGCCTTCGACCGCAAGCTCAAGCAGGTGATCGCGCTGGACGAGATCAAGCTGCACGCCGACGAACTCGGCGAAGGCTTCCCGCTGGTTGCCAAGGGCAACCGTCTGTCGGTGTTCCCGGTGACCGCCGCGCAGTGGAAGCTGCTGCTGTCGCTGGAAAAGAAATCCTGATCCCCTGCCTGAGAGTTCTCCCATGTCCGAAGCCAAGCGCCTGGCCGCCGAGAAAGCCATCGAGTACGTTGAAGACGGCATGATCGTCGGTGTCGGCACCGGTTCCACCGTGGCCTATTTCATCGATGCCCTTGCCCGCATCCAGCACCGCATCAAGGGGGCCGTGTCCAGCTCCGAACAGAGCACCGCGCGCCTGAAGCAGCACGGCATCGAGGTGATCGAGCTGAACCACAGCGGCAACCTGTCGCTGTACGTCGACGGCGCCGATGAGTGCGACGCCAACAAGTGCCTGATCAAGGGCGGCGGCGCCGCGCTCACCCGCGAGAAGATCATCGCCGAGGCCAGCGAGCGCTTCATCTGCATCATCGACCCGAGCAAGCGGGTGCCGGTGCTGGGCAGGTTCCCGCTGCCGGTGGAAGTGATCCCGATGGCGCGCAGCCTGGTCGCCCGCCAGATCCGCGACATGACCGGCGGCCAGCCGGCCTGGCGCGAAGGCGTGATCACCGACAACGGCAACCAGATCCTGGACATCCACAACCTGCAGATCACCGATCCGGAAAAGCTGGAGCGCGAGCTGAATCAGCTGCCGGGCGTGGTCTGCGTCGGCCTGTTCGCGCGCCGCCGCGCCGATGTGGTGATCGTCGGCGGCGAACCGCCGGTCGTGCTCTGACCCTTTCGAAGGATCCTGACGATGTCGCTGTTGCGTTCGCTGCTGATGCTTCCGCTGCTGGCCCTGGCCGGTTGTGCCACCGATGCGGCCCGCCACTGGGTCGAGCTGGATGGTGCCCGCTACCAGGTCGAGCTGGCCACCAACGATGAAACCCGCGCGCGCGGACTGATGTTCCGCGACCAGATGTCGGCCGACCACGGCATGCTGTTCATCCACGACCGCGAAGAAATGCAGGCGTACTGGATGAAGAACACCAGGATCGCGCTGGACATCCTGTACTTCGACAGCCAGCGCAAGCTGGTCAGCCAGCAGCGCGACGTACCGCCGTGCTCGGCCGGCGACATGTGCCCGCCCTACCCCAGCGGCGGCCCGGCACGCTACGTGCTGGAGCTCAACGCCGGCCAGGCCGAGAAGCTCAAGCTGAAGGATGGCACGGAGCTGAAGCTCGGACCGGGCATCGAGTAACAAGGGTTCTGCCAGCGGTAATGCCGGCCGCTTGCCGGCAATCCTGCCGGGGTCAGATCCCTTTCGCACGCGAAAGGGATCTGACCCCTGAATTTTTCACGCGGCACCGCTTGAAACCGCCTGCGAATGACGCCAGTCTGTGGCCATGCAGGACCGGATCACACTCCCCGACTGGGATGCACTGGCCGACCTCGAAGACGAGGCGCTGCCACTGCTGCCGACCGCGCTGCTGATCGCGCGCGATGAATACCCCGATCTGCAGCCGTCGACCTACGACGCACTGATCCAGAGCCATGTCGACCACCTCCGCTCGGAAGTGGACAGCATCGACAACAGCCCGCTGAAGATGGCGGCGATCAACCGCCACCTGTTCGACGAGCTGGGCTACAGCGGCGACCACGACGAGTACTACGACCCGCGCAACAGCTACCTCAACCAGGTCTTCGAGCGCCGCCTGGGCAACCCGATCTCGCTGGCACTGGTGCAGATGGAAGTCGCGCGCCGGCTGGGCATTCCGCTCGACGGCGTGTCCTTTCCCGGCCACTTCCTGGTGCGCCTGCCGGTAGACGACGGCGTGCTAGTGATGGACCCGTTCAACGGTGGCCGCCCGCTGGACGTGGACGAACTGCGCGAACGCGCCAAGTCACATCTGGGTGGGCAAATGCCGGACGACCAGGTACTGGCGCAGATCCTGGACCCGGCGCCGGCGCGTGCGATCCTGATGCGCATGCTGCGCAACCTGCATGGCGTGTACGCCGAAGCCGGCGAATGGGACCGTGCCGCGCGCAGTGCCGACCGCCTGCTGAAGCTGGCCCCGGAGCAGGACGACGCGCTGCGCGACCGCGGCCTGGCCTACCTGCAGCTGGAATACCTGGCCGGTGCCCGCCACGACCTGGGGCAGTACCTGAAGCGCAACCCGGAAGCCAGCGATGCGCAGTGGCTGCGCGAGAAGCTGATTGACCTCGGCGGACCGGTGCCGCGGTTGCATTGAGGGTGTCAGTGTGTGGACCAACGGTCCACACCCACCGGAGGGGCCGGGTGGCCCACCCGTCAATCGACCTCGACCATCTCGAAATCGGCCTTGGTCACGCCACAGTCCGGGCAGGTCCAGGTCTCGGGAATGTCCTCCCAGCGCGTCCCCGGCGCGATGCCCTCCTCCGGCAGGCCGTCCGCTTCGCTGTAAAGGAAGCCGCAGACCACGCACATCCAGGTGCGCAAGGTGGTGGGGGTGGCATCGCTCATCGGATAATCAGGGCTGGATTCACGGGCCGCCATTGTCCCATCGCGGTCCACTCACCGGTAGCCATCGATGACTTCTGCTTCCCCGGCGCCCCGCGGCGTCTACCTGATCACCCCGGACGAGCCCGATACCGCGCGCCTGCTGGCCCGTACCGCGCCGCTGCTGGCTGCGGGCGCCACCTGGCTGCAGTACCGCAACAAGACCGCCAGTGACGCGCTGCGGCGGGAGCAGGCCACCGCCCTGCAGGCGCTGTGCGTGGAACACGGCGTGCCGCTGATCGTCAACGATGACCCGGCGCTGGCCAAGGCAGTCGGCGCCGCCGGCGTGCACCTGGGCGGCACCGACGGTGACATCCCCAGCGCGCGCGCCCTGCTCGGCCCCGAAGCCATCATCGGTGCTTCCTGCTACGACCAGCTGGCCAATGCCGAGCAGGCCGTGGCCGCCGGTGCCAGCTACGTGGCCTTCGGCGCCTTCTTCCCGACCACCACCAAGATCACCAGCAGCCGCGCCCATACCGACCTGCTGCGGCAAAGCGCCGCACTGGGCGTGCCGCGGGTGGCGATCGGCGGCCTGACGCCGGACAATGTCGGTCCCATCATCGACGCTGGCGCCGATCTGGTCGCCGTGGTCAGCAGCGTGTTCGCCGCCGAAGACCCGGTTGCGGTCCAGCGCGCCTACCTCGCCCAGTTCGCGTAATGCCCAGGAAATCCGCATGAACCACGACCAGTCCCACGCCCTGTTCTCCCGCGCCCAGCAGCTGCTGCCGGGCGGCGTCAATTCGCCGGTACGCGCGTTCAAGTCAGTCGGTGGTGAACCGTTCTTCGTCGAGCGCGCCGACGGCGCCTACCTGTACGACGTCGATGGCAACCGCTACATCGACTACGTCGGTTCCTGGGGCCCGATGATCGTCGGCCACAACCATCCGGCCGTGCGCCAGGCGGTGAAGAAGGCGATCGACAACGGCCTGTCGTTCGGTGCGCCGTGCGCGGCCGAAGTCACCATGGCCGAGACCATCACCCGCCTGGTGCCGTCGTGCGAGATGGTGCGCATGGTCAACTCCGGCACCGAAGCCACGCTGTCGGCGATCCGGCTGGCGCGTGGTGCGACCGGCCGCAACCGCATCGTGAAGTTCGAAGGCTGCTACCACGGCCATGGCGACTCGTTCCTGGTCAAGGCCGGCAGTGGCATGCTGACCCTGGGCGTGCCGACCTCGCCGGGCGTCCCTGCCGGCCTGAGCGAACTGACCCTGACCCTGCCCTACAACGACTTCGAAGCGGCCACGGCGCTGTTCGAACAGCAGGGTAACGAGATCGCCGGCCTGATCATCGAACCGGTGGTCGGCAACGCCAACTGCATCCCGCCGCGCGAGGGTTACCTGCAGCACCTGCGCGAACTGTGCACGAAGCACGGCGCGCTGCTGATCTTCGACGAGGTGATGACCGGCTTCCGCGTCGCCCTCGGCGGTGCGCAGGCGCACTACGGCATCACCCCGGACCTGACCACCTTCGGCAAGATCATCGGCGGCGGCATGCCGGTGGGTGCCTACGGCGGCCGCCGCGAGCTGATGCAGCAGATCGCCCCGGCCGGCCCGATCTACCAGGCCGGCACGCTGAGCGGCAACCCGGTGGCGATGGCTGCTGGCCTGGCGATGCTGGAACTGATCCAGCAGCCGGGCTTCCACGCCGACCTGGCCGAGCGCACCGCGCGCCTGTGTGCCGGCCTGGAAGCGGCCGCCGCCGAAGCCGGCGTGGCAGTGACCACCACCCGCGTGGGTGCGATGTTTGGCCTGTTCTTCACCAGCGAGAAGGTGGAGACCTATGCGCAGGCCACATCCTGTGACATCCCGGCGTTCAACCGCTTCTTCCACGCGATGCTGGAACAGGGCGTGTTCCTTGCGCCGTCGGCATACGAGGCCGGGTTCCTCTCCAGCGCCCACGATGATGCCGTGATCGAGGCCACCTTGGCCGCTGCACGCGTGGCATTCAAGACCGCCAAGGGCTGAGCCCGCTCTGCACGAAAAAGGGGACGGAGGGGATCAAGTCGTTTGTGCACAAACGACTTGATCCCCTCCGTCCCCTTTTTCCATCCACTCAACCAAAGACGAATTTGCCCTTCATCATCGCGAAGTGGCCGGGGAACGAGCAGAAGAAGGTGTAGTCACCGCCCTTCTGCAGGCCCTGGGTAGAGAAGCGCACGCGCGTGGTCTCGCCGCCGCCGATCACCTTGGTGTGCGCCAGCACACGCTTGTCAGCCTTCGGCAGGTAACTGTCGGCCAGGGTCATGCGCATGCCCGCCATGGCCACCGGCTGGTAATCGGCGGTGCGGGTCAGCACCCAGTTGTGGCCCATCGCGGTGGCGGCGAGCTTGCCGGTGTGGCGCAGGGTCAGGTCCACGGCGGTGCAATCAGCGGCGACCTTGATCTCGCGACTGCTGAAGCTCATCTGGTCGGTGCTGTCGATGCTCACCGCACACACCCGCGCCATCGCCGACGGCGCCAGCACCAGCGCACCCAGCCCCACTGCCACCATCCAAGCCTTCATCATTGCGTCTCCTGCGGATTCAAACGCCATTCTAGGCAGGCCCCCGCGTCCCCGTCTGCGACCGTCTGTCGCATGCCAACTCCAGGCTTTCCCGCGCACTCACTGCAGTGGCATGCTCGGGCGATGCGGATCGATCTGTTGCTGCTGGATGTAGATGGCGTCCTGGTGCAATACCAGCGCGCGCAGCGCGTGCTGCACCTGGCACAGGCACTGCAGGTTCCGACGCCGGCCGTGCAGGCCGCGCTGTATGACAGCGGGCTGGAAGCTGCGCATGACAATGGCACGCTGGACGGTCCGGCCTACCTGGCACGGCTGGGGGCGCTGCTGGGCAGAACCGTTGATGTGACGACATGGACCGCCGCGCGCCAGGCCGCCAGCCACCCGCAGTTTGCCGTGCTGCAGCGGCTGCAGGCCCTGCAGCTGCCAATGGCAGTACTGACCAACAACGGCGCGCTGATGGTGCAGGCGTTGCCCAGCCTGTTGCCGGATCTGTTTCCTGCCTTGCAGGGCCGCGTGTTCTGCAGCGCGGATTTTGGCCTGCGCAAGCCTGCGCCAGCAGTGTTTCTGCGCACGCTGGAAGCGCTGGGCGTGGCGCCTGCGCGAACGCTGTTCGTCGATGACCTGTTCGCCAATGTGCGTGGCGCGCGCGCTGCCGGCCTGCACGCGGAAACCGTGCGCGATGGCCGTGGGTTGGGCAAGGTGTTGAAGCGTTACGCCGTGAACTGATCGGGGCCAGAGCCCTCTCCGCAGGAGAGGGATCCGATCCCAGCGCCGGGGCTTCAGCGCGCTGCGATGAACGCTGCAATCGCAGCGCGAAGGCGCTTCAGCCCTTCGGCCACTTCTTCGTCGGTGATGTTCAGCGACGGCACGAAGCGCAGCACGTCCGGGCCGGCCTGCAGGGTCAGCAGGCCCTGCTCGGCGGCATGATCGAGGATCGCACCGGCCTGGCCGGCGAAGTCCTTGCTGAGCACCGCGCCCAGCATCAGGCCGCGGCCACGCACTTCGCTGAACACACCGAACTCGTCGTTGATGCGGGCGAAGCCATCGCGCAGCGCCTTCGACTGGCGGCTGACGTTGGCGGCGATCTCCGCCGAGGCCAGCTTGCGCAGCGCCACGCGGGCCACCGCGGCAGCCAGCGGGTTGCCACCGAAGGTCGTGCCATGCGCGCCGAACTGCATGGTCTCGGCCACCTTCGGGCCAGCCAGCATCGCACCGATAGGGAAGCCGCCGCCCAGCGCCTTGGCCAGGGTGACCATGTCCGGCACCACATCGTCCTGCCAGTGCGCGAACAACGTGCCGGTACGGCCCATGCCGGCCTGGATCTCGTCCAGCACCAGCAGTGCGTTGTGCTGGTCGCACAGCTCGCGCACGCGCTTGAGGAAGCCGGACTTGGCCGGCATCACGCCGCCCTCTCCCTGGATCGGCTCCAGCATCACCGCAGCCACGTCGCCGGCGGCCATCGCGGTTTCCAGCTGGACCTCATCGTTGAAATCGATGTAGCGGAAGCCACCGGGCAGCGGCTCGTAGCCTTCCTGGTACTTCGGCTGGGCGGTGGCGGTGACCGCGCCCATCGTGCGGCCGTGGAAGCTGCCACGGAAGGTGATGATCACCCGCTTGTCGGCCGGGCGACCCTGGCTGGAAGCCCACTTGCGGACCATCTTGATCGCCACTTCGTTGGCTTCGGCGCCGGAGTTGCACAGGAACACGCGCTCGGCGAAGCGGCTGGCCTTCACCAGCTCCTCGGCCAGGTGCAGCGGCGGTGCGCTGTAGAACACGTTGCTGGTGTGCCAGAGCTTGCCGGCCTGCTCGACCAGCGCGGCCACCAGGTCCGGATCATTGTGGCCCAGGCCGCACACGGCGATGCCGGCGGCCAGGTCGATGAACTCACGGCCCTGGCTGTCCCACACGCGGGCGCCCTGGCCTCGCTCCAGTACCACCTGGCGGGGCTTGTAGACCGGCAGGTAGTAGTGCGACAGGGAGATCAGCGGATCGGTAGCGGCGGTCATGGCAGTCGGCAGGGTTCAGGAACACCCATTCTCGCGCCGGAACCCCTGCGGCACAATGCGCCCATGCGACCGTTCTCCGCCCCCCAGCTGAACCCCGCCACCGAGACCGGCTGGCGCCGTCGGTGGTTCGACATCATCTACCGCCACGACTCGCGGCCCTCGCGCAATTTCGACCTGATCCTGGTGGTGGCGATCGTCGCCAGCATCCTGGTGGTGATGATCGACAGCGTGCAGCACCTGCATGCCGAGTGGTCCACCGGCCTGTACATCCTGGAATGGGGCTTCACGATCATCTTCACCGCCGAGTACCTGCTGCGGCTGGCGGTGGTCAAGCGACCGCTGCGTTACGCGGTGAGCATCTGGGGCATCATCGACCTGCTATCGATCCTGCCCGCCTACCTGTCGATGTTCATTCCAGGCGCGCAGAGCCTGCTGGTGGTGCGCGCACTGCGCATCCTGCGGGTGTTCCGCATCCTCAAGCTGACCCGCTACATCGAGGAAAGCGGCGTCCTCATGACCTCGCTGTGGCGCAGCCGGCGCAAGGTGCTGGTGTTCCTGTTCACGGTGATCACCATCACCATCATCGCCGGTGCGCTGATGTACGTGATCGAGGGCCCCGAACACGGCTTCACCAACATTCCGGCCAGCATGTACTGGGCGGTGGTGACCATGGCCACGGTCGGCTTCGGCGACATCGTGCCGCAGACCGTGCTCGGTCGCTTTGTCACCTCGGTGCTGATCCTGATCGGCTACAGCATCATCGCCGTGCCCACCGGCATCTACACCGCCGAACTGGCCAGCACCATGCGCGAAGCCGAACTGGCTGCGCGCCGTGACGCGCGCGGGTGCCCGCACTGCGGGCTGGAAGGCCACGAACCCGACGCCCGCCACTGCCGCAGATGCGGCGGTGAACTGCCGGATGCATTCAGCCATTGAGGGTCATGCCGGCCAACGGCCGGCACTACCTCCGGCAGAACCACGCCTCGCGTGGATCCTGCTCAATGCATGCGGTTGCTGGTGGTCACCAGGTCGTTGTAGGCATCCAGAATCGTCGACTGCGCCCCTTCAGGATCGGTGGTGAGCCAGCTGCCCGATGCCTTGCGCTCGGCCGCCAGCGCATCGGCGGTGATCGGCTTGCCCTGTTCCAGGCGCTCGACTCCGCGCCCGGCGGTACGCACCAGCTTGTCGGCCGAACGCTGCACATGGCCCCACATCGGGTCATCCTTGCCGACACCGCTGTTCTGGATGTCCGTCACCAGCGCCTGGTAGTCGGCCAGCTGGCCGCGCAACGCCGCAACGTCCGGCGCGTCGCTCTGGAACGCCATCGCCAGCTGCTTGCCGTCACCGACAAGGCGCAGGTGGTAATAGGCCAGCGAGCGGCCTTCGCGTTCCTCGATCTGCTTCAGCTGCGCGGCGCGACGATCGTTCTCGTTCTGTTCCAGCGCCGCATCCATCGCTTCGCTGGCCTTGAAGAACTCGGCATAGGCCTGCATCAGCGGGGCATGCTGGCTGCGCATTCCTTCACCACCATCGCGGCGATAGTCTTCGCGGGTGAAGTAGCCATCTGCGCGCTCGACCAAGGTGTTCAGTGCCTGGAACGCCTGCTGGTACTGCCGCGCGGGCGCATCCAGCGGCGTCGCGGGGCTCTTTGCCAGCGCATCGGTCAGCGGCTGGCCGCAGTACTCGACGCGGTGCGACAGCACCTTGCCGGGGGAGCGCGGCTGCGCTTCCTTGCCGGTTGGACCTGCCTTGGGATCCTTCATCCTGCCCGTGTAGGTCTGGAAACCTTCGTGGATGGGCTGTTCGACGCCGTTGTAGCACTCGATGTAGGCGTTGATCTTTTCCAACCCGGGATCGGCGACAGCCAGGCCCGCCGGGTTGTTGCAGCCGGCCAGCGCGCCGAGCAGGAGAACAGGAAGCAGGCGTGTGGATGTGTTCAAATCAGTTCCTTGCACAAGTGAAAACTGCATGCATCGTCATGCTTGGCGCGGGCGCGCGCTCCAGCACCTCGGGAAGGTGCTGGCATTCGGGGCTGCGGGGTGTGTCATGCCGCAATCAACCTGCTCAATCGCGACAAAAATGACGCGCTGAGCTTCCCGTTTACTGGCGGTTGCTCTGGAAAACCAGCGAGTTGTATTCCTGCATCAGCTTGCTGGCCGAGCCGCGCGGCGCCATCGAGGGCGAATCCAGCATGCGCCGTTCGAAATCGCTGTAGGGCGTCTTGCTGCTGACCCGCTGCAGCCGCTCCTTGCCTTCCCGACGGAAGTTCTCGGCTTCGCGCTCGAAGCTGTTCCAGTCCAGCTTGCCCGGCTCCTGATCGGCCACCTTGGCATGCGCCTCGTCGGAAATACGGTTGAAGGCGTCGAGGCGTTCACGGGCTTGGGCCGGATCAAAGTCGTCCTCGCTCATCAGCTCCACGATGGCCTTGGCTTCCAGCATCATCGCCAGACGGTAGTACTCGCGCGTGCGCCCCTCGGCCTGTTCCAGTGCCTTGAGCTGCTCGCGCTGGGCAGCGTCGTTCTGGCGCTCCAGCTCGGCATTGAACGTTTCGCTGGCAGCCACGAAGTCCTTGAAGGCGGCCATCAAGGGCGCGTGCAGCTGCTTGCCCCTGGCAAACTGGTCGTCTTCGTAGTCCTGGCGATCATAGTAGTCGTGCGCCTCCTTGCTGACCGGCACCAGCGCCTTCAGCGCCTGCTGATAATGGCTGGCAGCAGCATCGAGTTCGGCCAGCGCCGGCTTGGCAGCCATCGCCTCGGTCACCGGGCCATCGCACTGCTTCATGTCGTAATCGCTGATCTCGAACGGACCGTACACCTGGGTCTCGCGCCCGGTCGGGCCGGCCTCGACGTCCTTGATCCAGCGCGTGTAGGACTGGAGGCTGTCGTGCGTCTTCGAATCAAGCGTGTTGAAGCAGCCGATGTAGGCGTTGAGCTTGGCGGTCAACTGCTGCTGTGTGTCGGACGGGGCCGTGCTGGCGTCCGGCGTGCCGGAAGCAGCGGCGCCAACCGCAGCCGCGGGGGCCTTGCCACCGCAGGCAGTCAGGATCAACGACAGCGAAGCGGCCAGCGCCGCGACGGAAAGCGTACGTGACATGCGTTCACATCCCTGTTGGAAACGATTACAGCCACGCATTCTAGCGCAGCAGGCCGGGGGGCGCAGCCCTCGGCCTCTTCCCGCGACGCGCGGTCAATCCAGGAACAGATCCGGCAACAACGGACGCGACGGATCCACCGCGTAGCCCGAAAGATCGGTGATACCGGCCTGCGCCAGCACTTCATCGTCGATCAGGAACTGGCCGTGGAAGCCCGCCGCTTCGCGCACCAGCACCGCATGCGCGGCGTCGGCCATGATCTGCGGCGTGCGGCAGCCGGCCGCATCCACGCCCGGAATCATGTTGATCGCATCAGTGGCGATCACCGTGCGCGGCCACAGCGCGTTCACCGCCACCCCCTGCGGACCGAACTCCGCGGACAGGCCGAGCGTGACGAAGCTCATGCCCATCTTCGCCAGCGTGTAGCCGGTATGCGCGCCCCACCACTTCGGCTCAAGGCTCGGCGGCGGTGCCAGGGTGAGGATGTGCGGGTTCGGCGCCTGCAGCAGATACGGCAGGCAGGCCTGCGCACACAGGAAACTGCCACGCGAATTGACCTGCTGCATCAGGTCGAAGCGCTTCATCGGCGTATCCAGCGTGCCACGCAGCCAGATCGCACTGGCGTTGTTGATCAGGATGTCGATGCCACCGAAGGTGTCGACCGTGGCCGCAACTGCGGCCTGTACCTGCTCCTCCTCGCGGATGTCGCACTTCAGCGCCAGCCCTTGGCCCCCGGCCGCCGTAACGGCCTCGGCCGCGGTGTGGATGGTGCCCGGCAGCTTCGGGTTCGGCACCGACGACTTGGCCGCGATGGCCACGTTGGCGCCGTCGCGCGCAGCGCGCAGTGCGATGGCCAGGCCGATGCCACGCGAGGCACCGGTGATGAAAAGGGTTTTGCCCTGCAGACTGCCCACGTTCCACACTCCAGCGTATGCAATGAGCCGCTAGTATGCCGCGCCGACGCGGAGTTCACCCGGCCTTGACGATACTCGGGCCTCCAGTCAACGCACGAGGTCCACGCCATGCGCCGTTCCCGCCTGTTGCTGCCTGCCCTGGGGCTTGCCCTGCTGACCGCCTGCCAGGGCCGTTCGCCGGAACCGGGCAAGGAGCCACCTGCCGGTGACACGCCCAGCGCAGAGAAGGCCGCCGCCGACGGCAAGCTGCGCTGGAGCGAGGCCGTGGTGTGGGATGGCGACCTCAACGCCTGCCGCCAGGGCGAGAATGCGGCCACCCGCGAGTGCCTGCGCGATGCGATGCGCGCCGGTGGCGCCAGCGCCGATGCCATTGCTGCCGCCGAGCAGTTGTCCACCGGCGGCGAGCTGGCCTACGTGACGGCCTGGCACGAGAACGAAGGCCTGGGCATTGCCACGGTCGAGTATCCGTTCCGCGCCAACACCAACGAAGGCACCCGCCTGGTCGACGCCAGCGGCAAGCGCATCGATGTGGATGCCGTGCAATTGGACGACACCCTGCGTGCCGACCCCGCCGTGCAGGAACTGCTGAAGGCCAACCCGCAGGCCACGCCGTTCGCCCCGGCGCAGTCGGCCGGGGCCACGCCACTGGAGAATGGCGGCATCCGCGTGATGTATCGCACGCCACTGCGCGACTGCCACGCCTGCCCGGATGTGGGCCAGCTGCAGATCGCCTACGACTTCGACGCCAAGCGCAACTTCATCGGCCAGCAGGTGGTGCCGGCGACGCCGTAAGGTCACCGGCGTCTGTAGAGCCGAGCCATGCTCGGCTCATTGAATGCAGCCGAGCATGGCTCGGCTCCACATCATCGCCACTAGCAAGACCCTTCACTCGAATTCGCAAGAATCGTCCGCGACGTCCACCGGCTCTTCGAGGCCGGCCATCCGCACATCGTGCTTGTTTCCACCAGAACCCTTCATTGCCACCTCAGGCATAGCAGACCAAGCTTTCAATTCGAGGAGATATCAGCTCGGCACCGTCCCAGCGGATGATTTCCAGCTCCAGCAGACGGTCGTTTGCGTCCGCATGAAGAATCGGCGTGAGTTCAGCACCATCTGCGTCCTGCATCTGCAGCTCGACGGGATACGCGTGCTGGCCTTGGTACGGAGGACGCTCATATCCGGAAATGACGAATCCCACCCGAGCTCCACCAAGACCCATTTCCATGGCCGCTGCGAGAGCAAGGTCGGCGTGAAGCTGCGAGGCAGAGGCCTCAGGCAGATGAGATGCCACAGCCTCGATCAACTGCCTTTCAAAGCAGGAAACAGCACGCGTCGGATTGCTCATCGCATCGTTGATCTCAGGGTTGCTCCCGTACCGACTCACCGCGCCCCCCGGCCCTGCTTACATCGCGTTGGACTGGTGCTGGAGTGCCGCATGCAGAATCCACGTTTCAGTGACACTTGGCAATGACCGACGAGCATGTAATGGATCGCAAACTGCATCCACGCATGGCGTGGATCTACCGGTACCCCTGCACCTGCTTCCTCAGCAGATGCGGCACGATCAACCGATGCACCGGCGCAACCGGCAGCATGTACACGCGCCCGAACGCGTTGTGCGTATGCACCACCGTCGCCACCTCCAGCACGGCGCCCTGCCACTGCAGGGCTAGCTGCACACGCAGGTGGCGATCGTCGTCTTCCAGCACGATCGCATCGTCAGTCAGCGACTGCAGGGTGAAGATGCCCAGCCGCTGCCCGGGTTGAGGATCCGCAACATCCTGCACCGCGCGCAACGAGCCCAGGTGCTTCATGCCGAGCAGGCGCATGCCGTGGTTGCGCAGCGCCATCAATCCGTCGAACCAGCCGGGAATGGTCGCGGCCATATCGCGATAGGCCTGCAAGGCCGAGCGTCCATCACGATGGGTCGTTGCCTGGCAGGCATGCACGAAGTCGGCGCCGGCCAGCTGTGGGCGCAGGACACTGCCCGCGCTCGGCGGGCCGGCCACCACCTGCGCAGTGCTCACGGCTTCGGCCCCTGCCCCTCGTTGTCTTCCCAATGCAGGATGCGGCGGGTGACGAAGCGGTAGACCGGCTTGCCGGTGGCGAACCACAGTTCGCGCACCCACGAGGTGCGCTTGAGCACGCGCTTCTCCACCGGGGTGAGCGACTCGCGGCAATACATGCGCTTGTGCTTGAGCAGATGGCGCAGATCCTCGCGGGCCAGCAGGCGCATCCAGCGCGAGCGCGGGTTGCCGATCACCGCCAGCTGGAAGTCGATCAATGCCGGGCGGCCATCGTCGGTGACCAGCCAGTTGGCTTCCTTGGCCAGATCATTGTGTGCCACGCCCTTGCGATGCAGCTGCTGCAGCAGGCGACGCGCGGCGCGGAACCAGGCCAGGTCACCGCGTGGCGGACGCTGGTACATGGCATCGCCGGCCATGAAGCTGCGGTCGAGATGACGGCCATCCCACGCCAGCAGCTGCGGCACATCGGCCATGCCGTGGATGTGGCGCAGCGCGCGCGCTTCGCGGCGGGCCAGCCACCAGGCCGGCAGCCGCAGCCACAGCGGCGTGGCGCCCAGGTCACGGCGTACGAAGGGACCGGCAGGCCCGTCCACAAGGAGGATGCGACCGAAGCTGTCGGCCTTCAGGGCGTGCGAGGGCGTGTCTGGGGAATGCGGCATGTGCCCATTCTAGGCGATGGCGCCGGTTGCAAACGGTCACGAAGCGGCTGGGAACCAGTCACCTTCACGCCCCTATAATCGGGCAATGGACTCTTCATGGATCGACGCCACCCTTGCGTGGATTGCCGCTCACCCCGTGCTGGCGGGTGCCGTTATCTTCCTCATCGCCTTCTGCGATGCGGTGATCATTCTCGGTGCCATCGTGCCGGCCCTGCCGCTGCTTTTCGCGGTGGGCGTGTTCATCGGCCTGGGCCAGATCTCCGGGCCGTATGCGGTGGCGGCGGCGGCGCTGGGTGCGTTCGCCGGCGATGGCATCAGCTACTGGATCGGCCGCCGCTGGGGCGACCGCCTGCGTGGCGTGTGGCCGTTCAGCCGCTACCCGCAGCTGCTCGACCGCGGCGAGAACCTGTTCCGCCGCAATGCCTTCAAGAGCATCCTGATCGCACGCTACGTGGGCGCTATCCGCCCGTTCGTGCCGGCCATCGCCGGCATGATGAAGATGCCCGCCAGCCGCTATGTGCAGGCCAGCGGCATCGCCAGCATTTCCTGGGCGGTGCTGTTCCTGGCACCGGGCTGGATTCTCGGCGAGGCCTACGACGCGGTGGCTGCGGTGGCCGGGCGACTGGTGGTGGTGGTCGGCCTGCTGGCGGTGATCCTCGGCCTGGTCTGGGCCATCGTGCTGTACGGCTACCGCTGGTCGGCCGCACGCATGGACAACTGGCTGGCACGCCTGCTGGACTGGTCCAACCGCCACCCCACGCTGGGCCGTTATACCGTCGGTGTGCTGGACCCGAAGCGGCGCGAGTCGGTGCCGCTGGCGATGCTGGCGCTGATGCTGCTGGTGCTGGGCTGGGGCTGGTTCGCGCTGCTGACCGTGGTGGTCGCGCACGGCGAGCCACTGGCCATCGACCTGCTGGTGCACCAGGCCATGCTGGCGCTGCGCAACCCGCTGGCCGATTACCCGATGGCCGCGCTGGCTTCGCTGGGCGCCTGGCAGGTATTGCTGCCGGCCACTGCGGCGGCGATGGGCTACCTGGTCTGGCGCCGGCGCTGGATGGCGGCCGCGCACTGGCTGGCCGCGCTTGCGTTCGGCCTGGCGTTGACCATGCTGCTCGGCGCCACGGTGGATGTGGTGCGCCCGATCGATGCCAGCAGTGGCTTCGGCTTCCCGTCGGTGTCGGTAACCATGGCCACCATCACCTTCGGCTTCTTCGCGGTGCTGATCGCCCGTGAAATGCCCGGCCGCACCCGCGTCTGGCCGTACCTGGTGTCGGGCATCGTGGTGAGCCTGATCGGCTTCGCGCGCCTGTACCTGGGCGCGCATTGGCTGAGCGATGTGATCGGCGGCATGCTGTTCGGCACGTTCTGGCTGCTGGTGCTGGGCATCGCCTACCGCCGCCGCTTCAACCGCTCGTTCTGGGTGAAGCCGGTGGCGTGGCTGTTCTACGGCGTCTTCGCCGTCGCTGCGATGTGGTACGCACCGCGCCATATTCCGGTGAAGCTGGAACGCTTCGAGCCGACCCTGCCGGCACCGCAGGCGATGGACATGCAGGCCTGGTGGCAGCACGACTGGGCGACGCTGCCAGCGCGCCGCAACGAGTTCGACGACGACCAGCGCTGGCCGTTGGACGTGCAGGTGGCGGGCCCGCTGGCGCCGCTGCAGGCGCAGCTGGAAGCACGCGGCTGGAAGCGGCAGGAACAGGCCGGCTGGCAGGAAGCGCTGCTGATGCTGGACAAGAACACCGGCGCCGAGGAATTGCCGGTGCTGCCGGCCACGCTGGAAACGCGCGTGGAAGCGCTGCTGATGGTGCGCCAGGGTGCGAAGCCGGATGAGCGCTATGTGCTGCGCCTGTGGCCGGCGCCGGCCCAGCTGCAACCGGGCCACACGCCGCTGTGGCTGGGCAGCGCGCAGACCCTGCGCTACGAGCGCCATTTCGAGTGGATCGGCATGTGGCACCCGCTGCGTGGCGTCGACCCGGCGCTCAATGCAGTGAAGGAAGCCGTGCAGGACCTGCCGCAACGCGAGGCTGTGCACAGCGAAACCGGGTTGCCGGTGCTGCGGTTGAAGACCACCACGCCCTGACTGCAAGCGACGTACCGTGGAGCCGAGCCTACGCTCGGCTGCGCTTCGCGCGATCCAACCAGCCGAGCACGGCTCGGCGCCACCCAGCGTGTGCACCAAGGTGCACATCCACCTGAGGCAGGCGGCTACGGCATCCAGCCCAGCAACTGCTGCAGGCGCTGGTGCGGGTCGTCCATCTGCAGCAGCTGCAGGCGCTGCTGCTCGCTCAGCGGCAGCAGCTCGGCCAACCGCCAGCCGACCCAGCTGGCCTGGTCCAGCAACGCCGGGTTGGACGGCGCATAGGCCTCGCCGGCCTGTTCGATGATGTGCCCCAGTACCGTGGCCAGCAGCGCATGCTGTGGCCGAAGTTCGTCGTCAGGATCCTCCTCGCACCAGTGCACGTCGGCCACCACCAGGCCGTTGTCACGCACACGGGTGCGCTCGACATGGAAGCGACGGGTACCGCGCAGGCGCAGCTGCAGCACGCCATCGGCGCCGACATCGAAGTCTTCGATGCGTACCTGCACGCCGTAGGCCGCCGGTGTCGCTGGTGCGCCGACTTCCTCGCCATCAAGGATCAGGCAGACACCAAACCCCTCACCACTGCGGCCGCAGTCGCGGACCAGGTCCAGGTAGCGCCGCTCGAATACGCGCAGGCCCACCGCCGCGCCTGGCACCAGCGTGGTGTGCAGCGGAAACAGCGGCAGCGAGCTGTCGACGCTCATCGGGCCTGCAGCGCGGCGAGGAAGCGGCGCGGGGCGCCGTCGAAGCCGCCGTTGGACATGAACACTACGTGGTCGCCGCTGCGCGCGCTGGACTGCAACTGCGCGAGCAATGCGTCGGTATCCGGCACCGCGTGGGCTTCACCGCGCACCGCGGCGATCACCGCAGCGGCATTCCAGGCCAGTTCCGGGCGATGCAGGAACACCACTTCATCGGCCAGCGCCAGCGACGGTGCCAGCGCCTGCGCATGTGCGCCCAGCCGCATCGAGTTGCTGCGCGGCTCCATCGCGACCACGATGCGCGCATCGCCGACCTTGGCACGCAGGCCTTCCAGCGTGGTGGCGATCGCGGTCGGATGATGGGCGAAATCGTCGTAGACGGTGATGCCGCCATGACTGCCGATCACTTCCATGCGGCGCTTGACGCTGCGGAAGCGTGCCAGCGCCGGAATAACTTGGGCAGGTGCCACGCCCACCGCATGCGCGGCGGCCAGCGCGGCCAGTCCGTTGAGCACGTTGTGGCGGCCCAGCAGCGACCACTGCACATCACCCAGCGCCTGCCCACGATGGTGCACGCGGAAGGCGCTGCCATCGGTGGCCAGCAGTTCGGCATGCCATTCCAGCGACGGATCGAATCCGAAACGTTCGACCGGGGTCCAGCAGCCCATCGCCAGCACTTCGGCCAGGTGCTGATCCTCGCCATTGACGATCAGGCGGCCGCGCGCCGGCACCGTGCGCACCAGGTGGTGGAACTGGCGCTGGATCGCCGCCACGTCCGGGAAGATGTCGGCGTGGTCGTATTCAAGATTGTTGAGAATGGCCACCAGCGGCCGGTAGTGCACGAACTTGCTGCGCTTGTCGAAGAAGGCAGTGTCGTACTCATCGGCCTCGACCACGAACTCGCGGCCCTGGCCCAGGCGCGCGGAAACACCGAAGTCCTCGGCTACGCCGCCGATCAGGAAGCCGGGTGATCGCCCGGCGCTTTCCAGCAGCCAGGTGAGGATGGTGGTGGTGGTGGTCTTGCCATGGGTACCGGCCACGGCCAGCGTGTCGCGCCCCGGAAGCACCTGCTCGGACAACCACTGCGCACCGGAGATGTAGCGCTGGCCGGCGTCGAGCACGGCCTCCACGGCTGCGTTGCCGCGTGAGAGTGCGTTGCCGATCACCACCTCGTCGGTGCCGGCCGGCACGCTGTCGGCGCGGTAGCCCTGGTCCAGGGTGATACCCAGCTGTTCCAGCTGGGTCGACATTGGCGGGTAGATGGCCTGGTCGCTGCCACTGACCGAGTGGCCCAGTTCCCGCGCCAGGGCGGCCACGCCGCCCATGAAGGTGCCGGCGATTGCAAGGATATGTACGCTGCTCATGACCGAGGATTGTGACCGATGACGGCTGTATAGGGCCAATGTCCGATTCCGGGTAAGACAACCCCTACACGGGATGTGAGAAAACTCCAATGAGCTGTCAGGGAATTCCCGATAGCGATGTTCTGTGAACCCGGACACAATTCGAACTGCCAGCCGCAGTACCCGAACCGGTCCTACTCCCCAAGAGGCCATCCCCAAGGGAGCTCATGCTGCGGGGCCCTGAGCAAGCCCTTCGCTGGCGCCTATCAAACGACACAGGCCTGATCCTCGCGGACCAGGCCTGTGTTTTTTTGCGCCCGAAGCGCCGGAAGCGTACCGGCCCTTCCGGATCAGGCCTTGATCGCCGCCAGGATGCGGGCTTCGATCTCGTCCAGCTCACCGACGCCGTCAACGCGGGCCAAGGTGCCACGGCTGGCGTAGAAGTCGACCACCGGGGCGGTCTGGTCGTTGTAGACCTGCAGGCGCTGGCGCACCGCTTCCGGATTGTCATCGGCGCGGCCCTGCTCCTTGGCACGACCGGCGATGCGGTCGACCAGCAGCTCGGTGGCCACGTCCAGCTGCACCACGGCGTCCAGCGGCTGGCCGATCTTGGCCAGCAGGCCGTCCATCGCATTGGCCTGGGCCACATTGCGCGGGTAGCCATCGAGGATGAAGCCCTTGGCGACATCAGCCTGGGTCAGGCGCGACTCCAGCATGCCCAGCAGGATGTCGTCCGACACCAGGTTGCCGGCATCCATCACCGTCTTGGCCTGCTTGCCCAGCTCCGTGCCGGCGGCGATTTCCGCGCGCAGCATGTCACCGGTCGAAATGTGGGCGATCCCCAGCTTTTCCTTCAGGCGCGTCGCCTGTGTCCCCTTGCCCGAACCGGGCGGTCCCAACAGAACCAATCGCATTGACCTGACTCCAACGTGTTGAAAACAAAGAAGGTTCGCGTCCCGGACGGTCCGGTATCGCTGCACCGCAATAGCGCCACTTTACCGCATCCGGGTAATGTCCCTGCAATGTCCCCTCCCCCGAGCAGGTAGAAGCATGCGCAACGGTACTCTCCTTTATGCCCAGTCCGGCGGTGTCACCGCCGTCATCAATGCCACGGCGGCAGCGGTGATCGAGCAGGCCCGGGCCAAGGGCATCAAGGTCCTGGCCGCCCGCAACGGCATCCTTGGCGCCCTGCGCGAGGAGCTGATCGACACCAGCAAGGAGAGCGCCGCAGCCATCCGCGCGCTGGCCCATACCCCGGGCGGCGCCTTCGGCTCGTGCCGGGTCAAGCTGAAATCGCTGGACGCCGACCGTGCCCGCTACGACCGCCTGCTGGAGGTGCTGCGCGCGCATGACGTGCGCTGGTTCCTCTACAACGGTGGCAACGATTCGGCCGATACCGCGCTGAAGGTCTCGCAGCTGGCCAAGGCCTCCGGCTACGACCTGACCTGCATCGGCGTGCCCAAGACCATCGACAACGACCTGGCGGTGACCGACACCTGCCCCGGCTTCGGCTCGGCGGCCAAGTACACCGCCGTCTCGGTGCGCGAGGCGGCGCTGGACGTGGCGGCCATGGCCGAGACCTCCACCCGCGTCTTCATCTACGAGGCGATGGGCCGCCACGCCGGCTGGCTGGCCGCAGCCGCTGGCCTGGCCGGCAACGGCGATGACGAAGCACCGCACATCATCCTGCTGCCCGAGCGCGCCTACGACGAGGCCGCGTTCCTGGCCAAGGTGAAGGCCGTGGTCGAGCGCGTCGGCTACTGCGTGGTGGTGGCGTCGGAAGGCATCGCGACCGCCGATGGCCGCTTCGTCGCCGACGCCGGTGGCGGCAAGGATTCGTTCGGACATTCGCAGCTCGGCGGCGTAGCCGCGCACCTGGCCGGCCGCGTCAAGGATCAGCTGGGCCTGAAAGTGCATTGGGCATTGCCCGACTACCTGCAGCGCTCGGCCCGCCACCTGGCCAGCAGGACCGACTGGGAGCAGGCGCAGGCGGTCGGCAAGGCCGCCGTGCAGCTGGCGCTGAAGGGTCAGAACGGCGTGATGCCGGTGATCGTGCGCAGCAGCGATGCGCCCTACCGCTGGAAGATCGAAGCAGCGCCGCTGTCGAAGATCGCCAACCACGAGAAGAAGATGCCGGCCGGCTTCATCCGCCGCGATGGCTTCGGCATCACCGCCAAGGCGCGTGCCTACCTGTCGCCGTTGATCAAGGGCGAAGCCCCGCTGCCGTATGGCACCGATGGCCTGCCGAAGTACGTCACCCTGAAGAACGTGGCGGTGAAGCAGAAGCTGCCGGCCTTCGAGGGCTGAGGTGCACCCGCGCCCAGTGTGGAGAGCACAGGGCGCATTGCGGCGGCCGACGAAGCGCCTCACAATCGGGGTCCGGCCCGGGGCAAAGGGGCCGCCGCAAGCCAGATTCGACGCTGCCCGGCCTTCAAGGCCCGGGCCTGTGCTGCCATTTCACAAGGACTGTAACCATGAAGCACCCGATCCTGATCGCCGCGCTGCTGTGCGGTGCTGCCGCGCCGGCCTTCGCTGCGACCTGCGAAAGCAACTTCCAGAAGAAGGGCAATCCCTTCGTCGGCACCACCTTCACTTCATCGGTCACCCACCCGGACCTGACCGTGGCCAGCGCCATCGGCCAGATGCGGGTGATCGCCAAAAACGCCAACATGGACGTCCTCAGCGAGGACGTGGAAGGTGGCTCGATGCTGATCGAAGAGCCGGAATCCATGGCCCACAAGCCGATTCCGATGATCATCAGTGCCACCTCCGAAGGCGGCCAGGGCACCGTCGGCATGGTGGTGAAGGTCAACAAGGGCGCCATCGCCTCGGCCGACGGCGTGCGCGAAGAAATGTGCAAGCTGCTCAACCAGATCAAGCCGGGCAAGGCTGGCGAACAGGCGGCCAAGGCGACTCCGCAGGCGTCGGTGGTAACGATTGCCGCCGACCGTTTCGGCTTCCAGCTGCGCAACCAGAACAAGGACAACCCGGCCGCAGTCGAGCCGCGCTACAAGGGCAAGACCTACGCCATTACCGGCCGTATCACCACCGTCCTGCGCAGTGGCGGCACCTACAACACCAGCTTCGACCTGCCCAGCGATGGCAGCATCGACTTTGAACGCGTGGCCATTTCCTGCTCGTTCGCAGCCAACCAGGCCGCGTATGCGCTGGCCCTGCGTCCGCGCGAGAAGGTGACGCTGACCGGCGTGGTCGACAGCTACGACCAGATTGGTCGTGTGTTGTGGCTGAAGGACTGCCGCGGCAATTGATCGCTGCCGGCATGGGGAAAGGCCCGGGTGCGCAAGCGCCCGGGCCTTTTCGTTTCCACAACGGTTCACGCCTGGCGCACGTGCGTCGCAGCATGATGGATGCCCCGCCTGGAGATCACCATGGCACTGCGTGTTGTTCGACTGGGTACGCCGCGCCACCCCAGCGAAGGGCTGCGTATCGGCACCGTTCGGCGCCCGCCGCGCGGCGTACCACGCAGCGAATTCGCCAGACAGGACTGGTACGACGTCTGGTTCCCGACCCTGTCACCCAGCGCGGAACTGGTGAAGCAGGCGCACGAAGCGAAAACCGCGGCCGACTGGAATGCATTCTTCCGCCACTACAAGGCCGAGATGAAGGTGCCGGATGCGGCCCACGCGCTGGATCTTCTGGCCGCGATGTCACAGCACAGCGACATCAGCGTGGGCTGTTACTGCGAGAATGAAGCGCGCTGCCACCGCACGGCGCTGCGCGAGCTGCTGGTGGCGCGCGGGGCGACGCTGGCGGAGTGACGATTACAGGGTTGCCGGCCAGCGGCCGGCACGACCGAGTACCGTGCCGGATGGCCTCAATTGCAGGCCTTGCCTTCCATCTGCAGCTGCGCGGCGAACATCGTCACCTGCGGAATCTGACCGGCCGCAGCCAGCTTCTTCGCTTCTTCCAGGTAGATGCGCGACTGGCCCTGCCCATCCAGCTCGACCTTGTTGCTCGATGGCAGGCGCCACACCCGCACCACGGCCTGCTGCGCCGGGCACGCGGCATTGGGCACGCGGATTACATCGTTGAGCTTCCAGCCCTTGTCGGCACTCGGCTGTGCCTTGGTGTAATCGACGAAACGCGCGCGCGGCTGGCACTGCTCGCTGGTACGCACGGCGGAGAAGCGGTACGGCGCAGCGGCGTCGCCGGTGAACGCACCTTCCAGGCGCGCGCAGGCCTCGGGGATCTGGCGCAGGGTATGCACCGCGCCCACCGCCTGGGGGGCACCCACGGCGCGCTGCAGCTCCGGGGTTTCCGCGGCGAGTGCCGGCATGGCCGGGACCAGGGCGGCAAGCATCAACAGGGACAGGCGCATGGGGGATCTCCTTCAGGACTCCGCGCAGGCTTGCAGAGGCTGGCTTAACGGGGTGCAAAGGCGCATCCATCGAGCAGCCTCTGCGCTCGCCGGGCATGGACCGGCGCTACCATCCGGGCGCAGGTGCACGCATACTGCGGGCACCAGGGAATGCTGAACACCGCCATACGTCGGACGACCACCAAGGTCGGTACGGGTTGGTTCCAGGCTGCAGCCCGTCGTCCCCCTCGTGGTGCCGTTCATCGCCACTGGATGCCTACATCCATTCTGCGGAGGGGTCTAATGCTGGAACGTCACGGGCTGTCACTGGCGCTGGGTTGCGCCATTCTCGCGATCCTGTTCGGAATCGTCTCGGCGCGCTGGATCCTGCGCCAACCCACCGGCAATGAACGCATGATCGCGATCGCCACCGCGATCCAGGAAGGTGCGCGTGCCTATCTCAACCGCCAGTACCTGACCATCGGCATCGCCGGCGTGGTGTTGTTCGTGCTGGTCGGCATCTTCCTCAGCTGGTACACCGCGATTGGATTCGCGGTCGGTGCGGTGCTGTCCGGCGCCGCCGGCTATATCGGCATGAACGTCTCGGTGCGCGCCAATGTGCGCACCGCGGAGGCGGCGCGCCACGGCATCAGCGCGGCGATGGATGTCGCCTTCCGCGGCGGCGCGATCACCGGCATGCTGGTAGTCGGGCTGGGCCTGCTGGGCGTGGCCGGCTATTACGCACTGCTGCTGCGCATGGGCCTGCCGATGGAGCAGGCG
Source organism: Stenotrophomonas sp. 85239_Sma (assembly GCF_056481725.1). NCBI lineage: Bacteria > Pseudomonadati > Pseudomonadota > Gammaproteobacteria > Lysobacterales > Lysobacteraceae > Stenotrophomonas > Stenotrophomonas sp. 85239_Sma. The sequence goes on from NZ_CM151163.1 coordinate 3,772,067, forward strand.
CTGCACGCCCTGGTCGGGCTGGCGTTCGGCTCCTCGCTGATCTCGATCTTCGCGCGGCTGGGCGGCGGCATCTTCACCAAGGGTGCCGACGTCGGTGCCGATCTGGTCGGCAAGGTCGAAGCCGGCATTCCCGAGGACGACCCGCGCAACCCGGCGGTGATCGCCGACAACGTCGGTGACAACGTGGGCGACTGCGCCGGCATGGCCGCCGACCTGTTCGAGACCTATGCGGTGACCGTGATCGCCACCATGCTGCTGGGCAGCCTGATGCTGGCCGAGGCTGGTGCCAATGCGGTGCTGTATCCGCTGGTGCTGGGCGGCGTATCGATCATCGCATCGATCATCGGTGCGTTGTTCGTCAAGGTGAAGCCAGGCGGCTCGATCATGGGTGCGCTGTACAAGGGCGTGATCGTCTCCGGCGTGCTGGCCGCGATTGCGTTCTACCCGATCACCACCGGGTTGATGAGTGACAACGCACATGGGCCGATGGCGCTGTATGGCTGTGCGTTGATCGGGCTGGTGCTGACCGGCCTGATCGTGTGGATCACCGAGTACTACACCGGCACCCAGTACAGGCCGGTGCAGCACGTGGCCCAGGCTTCAACCACCGGCCACGGCACCAACATCATCGCCGGCCTCGGCATTTCGATGAAGTCCACCGCGCTGCCGGTGGTGGCGGTGTGTGCCGCGATCTGGGGCGCATTCGCGCTGGGGGGCCTGTACGGCATCGCCATCGCCGCCACCGCGATGCTGTCGATGGCCGGCATGATCGTCGCCCTCGATGCCTACGGCCCGATCACCGACAACGCCGGTGGCATCGCCGAAATGGCCGAGCTGCCCTCGGAGATCCGCGACATCACCGATCCGCTGGATGCAGTGGGCAACACCACCAAGGCGGTGACCAAGGGTTACGCGATCGGCTCGGCGGCGCTGGCGGCACTGGTGCTGTTCGCCGACTACACCCACAACCTGCAGGCAGCACATCCCGGGCAGGAATTCCGTTTCGATCTCAGCGACCACACGGTGATCATCGGCCTGCTGATCGGCGGCCTGATCCCGTACCTGTTCGGTGCGATGGCGATGGAAGCGGTCGGCCGCGCTGCCGGTGCGGTGGTGGAAGAAGTGCGCCGCCAGTTCCGCGAGATCCCCGGCATCATGCAGGGCACCGGCAAGCCGCAATACGACAGAGCGGTGGACATGCTGACCCGCTCGGCGATCCGCGAAATGATCGTGCCGTCATTGCTGCCGGTGGCAGTGCCGGTGGTGGTCGGCCTTCTGCTGGGGCCGCGCGCGCTCGGAGGCCTGCTGATCGGCACGATCGTGACCGGCCTGTTCGTGGCCATTTCGATGACCACCGGCGGCGGTGCCTGGGACAACGCCAAGAAGTACATCGAGGATGGGCACTTCGGCGGCAAGGGCAGCGAGGCGCACAAGGCGGCGGTGACCGGCGATACCGTCGGTGACCCGTACAAGGACACCGCCGGTCCGGCGATCAACCCGCTGATCAAGATCATCAATATCGTGGCGCTGCTGCTGGTGCCGTTGCTGTAGATTCGCGCCATGCGTGGATGGCGGGCTTGACGGGGTCAGAGCCCTTTCCTGGGGAAAGGGATCCGACCCCGATGGCGGTCAACGCCCGCGCAGGAAGAACGACACCGGCACCATCACTTCCACCGGGTCGCCGGCCACTTCGGCCGGCGGCGCCGGTACCGGGCTTGCCCGCTGCACGGTGTCCAGCGTCTCCTGGTCGAGCAGCGCAAAGCCACTGCTGCGGCCCAGTTTCAGCCCCGAGACCGCGCCGTCGCGGGCCACGGCAAAGCGCACGTAGACCACGCCCTGCTGGCGCAGCCGCTCGGCCTGGCGAGGATAGCGCCGGTGCTTCTGCAGGTGCCCGAGCAGGCGCCCTTCCCAGCTTGCCTCGGCACGACTGCGTTCGCCGGCCGTGGTCTGCGGTGCGGTGTAGCGTGTAGCCGCGTCAGTCGCCACCTGCGGCGGTGCGCTGGTCTGCGCGACATTGGCCTCGGCGGTGTCCGGCGAGGGCGTCGGCTCCGGTGTACGCGGCGGTGGCAGCTCGCCCTGCGGCTGCACCGGCGCCTTGGGCTGTTCACGCACGGCCGGCGTCGGCGCCTGCCGCTGCTGTTGCTGCTGCAAGGGCCCGGTGGCGACCTCGCGCGGCGGTACCGGCGGTGCCTGCGCCATCGGCGCCAGTTCCAGCATCAGCGCCGCGGGCGGCGCCGTTGCAGCCAGCGCTGGCGCACGGGCCGCCCACCAGCAGGCCGCGCCGATCAACAGCGCATGCACCAGCAGCACGATCGCCAGGCTGGTCGCCCAGCGCCGCAGTCCACTCATCGCGCGCCCTGCTCCAGGCCGACCAGCGCCACCTTCAGGTAGCCGGCCGCTCGCAGCGCATCCAGCGTGGCCATCAGTTCGCCATAGGGCACGCGGGTATCGGCACGCAGGAAGATGCGCTGCGTGGTGTCACTGTGAGTGGCCGCCTGCAATGCAGCCGCCAGCCCGTCGCGCGCCACGGCCTGTTCACCAACGCGCAGCGACAGATCGGCCTGCACGGTCACATACACCGGTGCCTGTTCCGGCGGCGTGGCGCTGGCACTGCTGGCCGGCAGCTTTACCGGTACCGACACGGTGGCCAGCGGTGCGGCCACCATGAAGATGATCAGCAGCACCAGCATCACGTCGATGAAGGGGGTGACGTTGATCTCGTGCGCTTCTTCGGGTGCATCGTCACGGTCGGACGCGGTCCTGATCGCCATCGTCGAGCCTCACTGCACCGCGCGCAACGCCGTCGTTGCGGTGCGTGGTGCCGTGCGATCGAGATCGCGCGAGACCAGCTGCTGCACGGCCGCCGACAGATCGCCGAGCAGCCCACGCAGGCCAGCCAGCACGCGGCTGAAATGGTTGTAGACCAGTACTGCGGGAATCGCCGCAACCAGGCCCAGCGCGGTCGCCAGCAGGGCCTCGGCGATGCCGGGCGCGACCACCGCCAGGTTGGTGGTGTTGCTGTGGGCGATGCCGATGAAACTGTTCATGATGCCCCACACCGTGCCGAACAGGCCGACGAACGGCGCCACCGCGCCGATGCTGGCCAGCACGCCGATGCCGCGCCGCTGTACGCGCGCGGTTTCCAGTTCGATGCGGTCCAGGCGCGAGGCAACGCGTTCCTTGGTGCCATCGCGGCTGTCCAGCTCCTGCGACAGGCGCAGCTCGGTTCGCGCCGCGTCCAGCATGGCGAGTGCGGTGCCCTGCTGCAGGCTGGCCTCCGCGCTCCCGCCGGGCAGGCTCGGCGCCTGCAGCAACAGCGCACGCGCTGCACGCAGCTGCCGGCCCTGGCGAGCCAGCTCCCAGCCCTTGGCCAGCAGCACGGTCCAGGTGGCCAGCGACGCCACTGCCAGTGCGATCATCACCGTCTTCACCACCACGTCGGCGGCCAGGTACATGCCCCACGGGGTCAATGCGGGGGCGGCCACAGGGGCCAGGTCAGCAGGCAGCATCGTCTCGGTTTCCATCAGCATCAGAGGGCGCGGCGCGGCGGCGGGCCGCGCGCGGATCATTGGCATCGTCGACTTCCACGACCGGGTTGGGCTCCAGCCGCGGCGCCGGGCGGCTGAGCACGTAGCCGGCGCTGACCGCGAAGAACAGGCCCACGCCCAACAGCAGGCGCCACGACGGGTGCGCGCCCCAGCAGAACAGCGCGAAGCCCACCGCCATGCCGGCGCTGGCGAACGCCTTGCCCTTGCGCGACACCGCGCCCTGCTCGCGCCACAGCCGCAACGACGGGCCGTAGCGCGGATGCGCCAGCAGGCGCTGCTCGAACTTCGGCGAACTGCGCGCGAAGCAGCCCACGGCCAGGATCAGGAAGATGGTGGTCGGCATCACCGGCAGCAGCGCGCCGATCACCCCGAGGCCGACCATCAGCCAGCCCAGCGCGAACCAGAGCCAGCGCATCAGCGTTGCGCCTGCGGGCGGGCGCCGTGCATCAAGCAAATTCCACTTCGACGTGGCCGTGCACGCTGCGGAACGCGGCGTCGGCCGCGTCGATCACCTGCTGCTCCTGCCCGGCACTCAGCGGTACCGCGTCCAGCGCGGCGGTGAACTCACGCCAGTGGCGCGCCGCGCCATCGGGGTGCGCGGCCAGGTGGCGGGCGCCGAAATCACGATCCAGGCCGAGCTTGGCAGCCATCTTGTACAGAATGGTGCCGCCCAGGTTGGAGCCTTCAGCCACATACAGCCATCCCAACGCGGCGGGCAGCGCCAGATCGGACGGCAACGGTGCGATGTCGGCCCCCGGCAGGGTCTGCTCGAGATCCTGCAGGTCGCGCGCGACCTGAGTCAGGCGGCGGCGCTCGCCCAGGTCCGGCAGCAGTGCGTCCAGCGCAGGATTGGCATACAGCGCATCGATGCTGCGGTGGAAGCGGTACTGCACGCGCAGGAAACGGGCGAAGTTGCTGCGGTCGGCGAAGATGTCGCCGGCCATGATGCGCTTGTCCAGCGCACCATGGCTGTCGCGGGTGGCGGCCTTGAGCCGCAGGCTGCGGCTGTCTTCAGGGGCGATGTGTGCGTTCATGGGGGATGCCGAGGGGGGTTCGTCCTGCTGTAGACGTTCGCCACGGGGCTTTCCCCAAGGCCATGTGCACCGATAATGGCGCATCCCTTCTTCCCGCAGGAACCGACGATGATCACCACCGAACCGCGCATGACCAACCTGTTCCTGCAGCTGGGCCTGGATGCCAGCGCTGAGGGCATCGCCCGCTTCATCCGCGAACACCAGCTGGCCACCGACGTGGAAGTGGTCGAAGCACCGTACTGGAACGATGCCCAGCGCCAGTTCCTGTCCGAATCACTGCAGGCCGATGCGGCATGGACCACGGTGGTGGATGAGCTGAACGAGTCGCTGCACGAAGATGCGGTGAAGGCGGCGACCGGGCTGTAACTGCCTGGAGGAAGGCGCCGGGCATGGTCCGGCGCTACCGTTGTCTCCCGCAGGGGTCAGAGCCCTTTCCCCAGGGAACGGGATCGGACCCCGACGATCAGTACTTCCAGGTCAACGCCAGCCGCGCGGTACGGCCCGGGGCCGGCATCACGCCCAGGGCAAGCGGGTCCAGGTAGTAACGGTCGGTCAGGTTGTCCACGCCCGCTTCCACCGACAGCTGGTCGTTGAAGCTCCAGCTGGCGAACAGGTCGACCAGGGTGGTCGGCCGGTACAGCTGCTGGATCGCCGACAGGCCCACGTTCCAGTCCTTGTCCAGCTTGCTGATCGGACCGGCGTTGTGGACCACGCGGGTGCCGAAGGTCAGGCGCTCGTCGAACAGGCGCGAGCCCAGGGTCAGGTTGACCATGTAGCGTGGCGGGTTCTGCGTGTTGGTGTACGAGCCCTCGAAGCCGCCGTCCACGCAGTTGGGCGTGTTGGCCAGCTCGTCATTCCTGCGCTGCGCACCGTACGCGCGTCGCTCGGCGGCGATGTCCGGCGCGCAGGTCTTGGCCTTGAAGTAATAGTGCGCGGACAGATCGGCAAACACTTTGCCGCTGTCATAGCTGGACTGGAACTCCATGCCCGAGACCTTGAACTGGTCGACGTTGCGGATCAGTCCGGCCGACAACGTGCGGTAGTCACGGGTGATCAAGTCGTCGATGCGGGTATCGAAGTACGCCAGCTTCAGCGCCAGGCGATCGCCGGCGGTGAACAGGTCATAGCGGATGGTGCTGGCACCGATCTCCCAGCTGCGCGCACGCTCCGGCTTCAGTTCGCCGACCGGTTTGGCGGCGGTGAACAGGCCCAGCGTGGTCTCGAACAGGCTCGGCAGCTTGGTGCCTTCGGCGTACTTCACGTAGATCATGGTGTCTTCGTTGAAGCGGTAGGCCACGCTGGCGGTTGGCGAGAACGCGCTGTCGCGGCGCCGGATCGGCTGCGACCAGCTCCAGCTGACCGGCACCTCCAGGTCCTGCGCCTTGCCGGCGTCGTAGAAGTTCCAACCACCGATGTCGCCCACCGTGCCCTTCTTGTACGGTGAAGCCAGCAGCGATTCCTGGGTGAAGTTGCCGTTGGCATCCGGGTACCAGTTCAACAGCGCGATGCGCTTGGCGCGCCACGAGGGCAGTGCCGGGTTGCCGTTGAGCAGTTCGGTGTAGCGGTACTGGCCCTGCACCTCGTAGGCGTCCGGCGTGGCCAGGCGGTTGCGGTCATGCACATCCACGCGGTTCCAGCGGCCACCGGCCAGCAGCTCCCAGTGCTCGTCGGGCTGCCACTTCAGCGAGGCCACGGCACTGTATTCCTTGCGCTCGGCGTTGCGCAGGAAGCGGTTGTTGACCAGATCGTCGTGCATGATCGGTGCCGAGCTGCCCGGGGCGATGTCTTCGTCGCTGTAGGACAGGCCGTAGTCGAGGGTGAACGCGCCGGCACGAGTGTCGAACGTCGAGGTGTTGCTGGCGTCCAGGCCGAAGCGTTTCTGTCGCAGCGGATTGCGGTAGGCATCCTTGTAGCCGGGGTCGCCGCTGAAGCTGGGCGCGTCATACCACTCGGTGCGGCGATCGAAGTACCACGGCGTGATGCCGGTCAGGCTGTTGTACATCACGCTGTCGGTGTCGGTGTAGGCGGCATTGACGCGCAGGTCGACCAGCTCGCTGTCCGGGTTGAAGCGGTAGCGCAGGCTGTAGCTGTCCATGTCGACATGGCCCGGATCCCATTGCGGAATGCGGTCACGATCCACGCGGATGATCTGCGAGGCCATGATCTCGCCAGCGGTGCCTTCATAACGGCGGTAGCCGGCCTCCAGGGTCTGCGCGTCGTCGATGCGCCAGGTGCCCTTGAGCAGTGCCGATTTCGAGCGCGACGAGGTATTGAACACCTCGGTACGCGGCGGATTCAGCGGCGCCAGCGTGCGCCGGGTCTGCGGGAAATCGTCGTAGCCATGCTTGCCGGAGAAGTGGTTGCCGTTGTCGCGGTAGGCGTAGGCAGCGACCAGATCGAAGCGGTCCCAGTGCCCCGCGGCGGCGACGTTGAAGAACTGGCTGCCTGTAGCACTGCGATCAGTACGCGGCGCGGCACTGTAGGACGGCAGGTTGTTGGCGCTGCCGTTGGCCAGGCCACCGCGCACGCGCACGCCGAAGTCGCGGCCCTCGCGCAGCACGTCACCGATCTTCAGAGTTTCCATTTCGACCACGCCACCGATGCCGCCGGAGGCGTTCGCCTGCAGGCTCGGGCCCTTGGTGATGGTCAGGCTGGAGATCAGATCCGGGTCGAGGTAAGTACGCTGTGACTGGCCAGCGTAGCCTCGGTAGGTGTCCATGCTGGACTGGCCACCGTCGATGATCACCGGCACGCGGCCCTGGCCCTGGATGCCACGGATGTTGACGTCGAAGCCGTTGCCCACGCGCGGATCACCAGCGGTGACACCGGCCACGCCCTTGACGATGTCGCCGTTGGAGGTACCGCGGAAACGCTCCAGGTGCGTGCGGTTGAGCGTGGTGGTTGAGCCCACGCTGCGGTAGCTGTCAAGCAGGCGCGCTTCATCACTGGTCGCACCGCTGTCGACGCGGTCGCCGGCCACGCTCAGCGTGTCGGTGACGATCACACCGCTGTCGGCCTGCACCGGCGTTGCCGCCTCCAGCGAGACTGCATCGGCGCTGACCCGGCGCACCGCCAGGCCACTACCCTGCAGCAGATGCTGCAACGCCTCGTTGGCCGACAGGCTGCCGCTGACCGCGCGCGAGGTTACGCCACGCGCCAGTGACGCGGGGTACACCACCTGTACGCCGGACTGGCGCATGTAGCTGCGCAGCGCGTCATCCAGCGGTTGCGCCGGGATGTCGAAGCGCTGCACGGCAGCGTGGTCGCCGCTGGCGCTCTGCGCCAGCACGGGCGGCGCGGCACTGGCCAGACCGGCCGCGAGCAACGCGATGCACAGGCGGGACGGGCGCAGCACGCGGCCCGGACGATGGGAGTCGAACATGGGGGAACCTGTCAGGTAATCGGTGCCGCGGACGCGGCGTCATCCGCAACACGGGCGGACACGGCGACGTACGTGGCGGCGGCGGGTACGTTCGCGGAGTAAGACGGATGAAAGCGTGGCAACCCCAAGGGCAATTGCGGTCGCGGCAGGTGCCGGCCGTTGGTCGGCCGGTTGCAGTGGTGGGTGCCCACCGTTGGTCGGCCGGTTGCAGTGGTGGGTGCCGACCGTTGGTCGGCCGGTTGCAGTGGTGGGTGCCGACCGTTGGTCGGCCGGTTGCAGTGGTGGGTGCCGACCGTTGGTCGGCACAGGGGGAATGGCGTCGATCTACCGATGGACGATGGCCACGCCGAGCGGCAGCCGGGTCACCTGCAATCCGGCCGTCGCAGCCAGCGCATCCAGTGCCTGTTCCGGGCGGTCGATGCGCAATGCTGCACTGACCGCCGGCAGCTGCGACAGATCACCACGCACGAAGGTCGGGCCAGCGCGATAGCGGCCCACCCTCTGTACCGCATCGGCGACGCGGGCCTGTTCCAGCAGCAGCTCGCCCTGGCGCCAGGCGCCGACGCTGTCGGCCGCCAGGTCCGCCAGTCGCGTTACACCGCTGTGCTCACCATAGGCCGCGCGCTGGCCCTGTTGCAGGTAGGTCCAGCCACCGTCAACCGGGTTGGCCACACGTACCCTGCCCTGCCCGACCTGGGCTTCCACCCGGCCATCGCCCCGCGCAACGGTGAACGCGGTCGAGATGTCCTCTACCACGCCATTGCCGGCGCGCACGCTGAAGCGCCGCTGTGCGTCCGCAGTGACCTCGAACCAGGCACGACCTCGCAGCAACTCGACCTCGCGCGCGTTCGCATCGAAGCGCACGGCAATCGCGCTGTCCGCATCCAGCACGGCGCGACTACCATCGGGCAGTCGCACGCTCTGCACGAAATGCGTACTGCGATGGTCGGCCTGCAGGCGCAACCAGGCCTCGGGCCACGCCACCAGCACCGCCAGTGCCGCCGCGGCGGCCATCGCCCAGCGCAGCCGCCGCGGCCGACGGCGCTCGACCGGCGTGGCTTGCGGGCGCGGCCCCACACTGCGCCACAGCGCGCGCTCCTGCTCGAAGGCCCGACGGTGCCCCGGCTGTGCCAGCCAGCACTCGAACTCGCGCATGCGCCCCTCGCCGATGTCCCCCGAGGCCAGCCACGCGATCCAGCCCCGGGCCTGTTCGGCCAGGGCGTCGTCATTGGCGGCGGGCAGTGTGTTTGGCGGGCTCATCGGCTGGCGGGCAGGCGCATTCAAGCGCGGGCGGGGGAACTAGACCGCATCCACGGTCCAGTGATCAAGACGTTTGCGCGAAGGCCAGCCCCAAGCTGGCGCGATCATCGACCGCTGCGCGCCCAGGCCAGGCGTTGCAGCGCGGCGCGTACGTGATTCTCCACCGTGGTCACCGATACCCCAAGGCGACGCGCGATCTCGGCCTGGGTCAGGCCCTGCAGTCGATTGAGACGGAAGATGGTGCGGGTCGGCTCCGGCAGATGGCCGGCCGCGTCGAGTACCCGCTGCAGCTCGTCCTGCGCCATCGCCTGTTCCTCGGTCGAAATCGCCTCATCCGGCCCCCACAGGTAGTGATCGGCCAGCAGGCGGTTGCGTCGGGTCGACTCGCGGCCGTGGTCGGTGGCCAGGTTGGCGGCCAGCCGGTACAGGTAGGCGCGCGGATTGTCGATCGCCTGGCTGTCATCGACCCCACGGGCCTTGAACCACACCGCCTGGATCACGTCCTCGGCGCCGTTGTCGCCCCCCAGGATGCGTTGCACCCGGCGCAGCAGCGCTGGCCGCTCGCGGATCAGCAGTTCGGTGAGGGAGACGGCATTGGAGGACATGCGCGGAGCCGGGACGACAGACGGGAGGCGCCGCGCATGCTACTCCGTTAATGCGAATCAGTCACGTTCGCATCATCCGCAGGGTCATAGGCAGTCGGTCAACCCGTCATAGACATGGGTCCGGGTGCCAGGCAGCGTCGCATGCAGGGCGTCGTACCCGGTTGCTGCATCCCACACAGCCAGCAGCTCGGCCAGACGGGTTCCCGGTGCAATCGGGAGCACGCAGGCATAGCTCCCATGGTCGACGTTGATCTGCCCGGTCTGTTGCACCTGGGTATAGCTTCCAGCGAAGGTCCAGATGCAGCTACCCACCACGCCGGTGGTTCGATGCACCGAACAGCGCAGGCGCATGGACCGGAGGTTGTAGTACTGCCCTTCGCAGAAGGTGTCGCCGCAGATATCGTCGAAGCCGCGCACCAAAAGGCGCTCAGCGGCAAGGAAGCGCTCGCGGCCGGCCGCCGGATCGGGATGGTCACGGGCATCCACATAGGGCGGCGCTGCCTGGGCGCCCGCTGCCATCAGCAGCCCACAGGCCAGCCATCGGGCGGGGAAGATGCGCATCAGCCCACCCTCCCAGTCTTCCGGATGCAGTCAGGCAGTGCGTCGAACAGGCCATCGTCGAGGCCGGGCAGAGCGGCCGTCAGACCATCGGGCGCTTCCAGCGAAGCATGGAAGGCTTCTACGGGCACACCCGGCTGCAGCTCCACCGGACAGGCCCAACGACCATTGTCGACCTGCACTTCACCCGTGTCGGCCTGCACGACCAGCTCGCTGGCCGCCACCACCCACACGCATCGCTGCACCGTCCCGCGCTGCGCCAGCACCGCGCAGCGGAACTCCATCACCCGGTAGTTGCTGTACTCCCCCTCGCACCAGGTATCGCCGCAGAGCCTGTCGAATTCACGCACGAGGGCGGCCTCCAACCCATAGGCGCGTTCCCAGTTGGCCTCGGGCGCGGGGTAATCGATCAGGTCCACGTGCAGGCCGCGGGCGAGGACAGGCAGGGATACCAGCAACAGCACGGCCCCGATGCATCGGGCATACCAGGACATGGCAGGACTCCTTGGGAATGGGCATCCAGCCTGCGCCAGCACGCCCCCCGGCCCCATCAGCCCAGGCCGTAGTGCCCCGTCAGGCCTTGCCGCGCGGGCGGGTCGGCGCCCTCCCCCTGCACAGCGCCCGGCAAAGGCATAAAATGGTGAGCTGTCCGTCTATATCCCCCACCTGGAGCACACCATGGGTCTGGAACTCGTCTCGCCCGGCAAGAACCCGCCGGAAGAAATCAACGTCATCATCGAGATCCCGAAGGACTCGGAGCCGGTGAAGTACGAAGTGGACAAGGAAACCGGCGCGATCTTCGTCGACCGCATCCTGTCCACCCCGATGCGCTACCCGTGCAACTACGGCTACGTGCCGAGCACCCTGTGTGGCGATGGCGATCCGGCCGACGTGCTGGTGGTTCTGCCGCTGCCGCTGGTGCCGGGCTCGGTCGTGCGCTGCCGTCCGGTCGGCGTGCTGAAGATGAGCGATGAGGCAGGCAGCGACGAGAAGATCCTGGCCGTGCCGGTCTCGAAGATCTTCAGCGGCTATGCGCACGTCGAAGACATCGCCCAGGTCTCGAGCCACTGGCTGGAGCGCATCGGCCACTTCTTCGAGCACTACAAGGACCTGGAGAAGGGCAAGTGGGTCAAGCTGGACGGTTGGGGCGGCGCCGCTGAGGCCAAGCAGATCCTGGTCGAGGCGCACCAGCGCCATCTCGACAGCAAGGCCTGAGCCTGAGCCTGAACCGGATCGCTCCGGCGGTACCCTGCCGGAGCGATGCGGGTCACGTTTCATGACGACGGCACATCACTCTTGCTGCCGTATTAGGTAAATTGCGTCACTTCACACGTCATCGACATCCATCGTCGAGACAGCCAGGGGAATGTGTCGTGCGTATTCTGCTTGTTGGGGATGCAGCCAGCCTGCCGGCCGAGCTGACCGAATTCATTGCCGATCTTGGGGAAGACTGGCAGCCGTTGACCGCCACCGATGGCCAGGCCGCGATGACCGCGGTGGCCACGCAGGGCGTGGACGCGGTGATCGTCTGCCCGCAGTTGCCCGATCTCAATGCCACCACGCTGCTGGGCCAGATCCGGACCTTGCGCCCGGAGACCATCCGCATCGCGCTGGTCGATGCGCAGCATGGCAACCGGCCACCGCCGGCGCGCCTGATCGGTGTTGCCCACCGCTTCCTGCCGCTGCCGCTGGCGCCGGAAGTGCTGCTGGAGGCGCTGACCAGCCTGGAAGAACTGCGCGAAGTGCTGGACAGCCCGCGCCTGCGCGATGCCATCGGCCGTATCGAGAAGCTGCCCTCGCCGCCGCACCTGTACCTGAGCCTGACCCAGGCCCTGGAGCATGACGACGATGCCGACAGCGCCGATGTAGCCAAGCTGGTCGCCGCCGATCCGGCGATCGCGGCCAAGGTGCTGCAACTGTCGAACTCCGCGTTCTTCAGCCAGGGCCGCACCATTGCCGACCTGCGCACCGCAGTGACCCGGCTGGGCCTGGCGACGCTGCGCGACCTGGTGCTGGCCAGCGAAGTGTTCTCCGCACCGACGCTGTCGGCCGCCGAGCGCAACTCGCTGCAGCAGCGTGCGCTGCTCGCTTCGCGGCTGGCGGCACGCCTGCTGCCCGAATCCAGTGCCGAACTGGGGGCGACCGCCGCGCTGCTGGCCGACATCGGCCTGCTGCTGCCGGGCGTGCGCAACGAGCGCAGCGAGCCTTCGCTGGCCGGTGACACCCGCCCCGGCCATGCCGAGGCCGGCGCCTACCTGCTGGGCCTGTGGGGCCTGCCGATGCCGATCATCGAAGCGGTGGCATTCCACCTGCAGCCGCAGCGTGCCAACACCCGCAGCTTCTGGGTGACCGGCGCGGTGCACGTGGCCCTGGCGCTGGTCAATGGCGATCCGGTGGACGAGGACTACCTGCAGCGCGCAGGCGTGCTGAACAAGCTGCCGCAATGGCGCGAACACGCCAACGCGCTGATGGGGCTGGTGCCCAGCGACGCCTGAGCGCGTTGCACGATTGCCGAAGGGCAGAGGGCGCACCCGCAAGGTGCGCCCTTTCTGCATCTGCGGGTCCCGCAGGCCGTCCTGCACGCAACGACGGCACTGCGACCGGCGGATGACCGGCGGCTTGCCGCTGGCCAGGCACTGCTGGCGGACTCTTCGCAGAAAAAAAGAGGGCGGACCTTGCGGTCCGCCCTCCTCCTGTTGCTACCGCACTTCGATGGATCAGAAGCGCTGGGTGTACTTCATGTACAGGAAGCGACCCACGTCGAAGCCGCCGTAGTAGGCGAACGCCGAGTTCGGAGCCGAGTACTGCAGCGAACCCTTGTGGTCGAACACATTGTTCGCGCCCAGGGCGACGGTTGCATCCCACGGCGCCTTCCAGCTGACCTGCAGGTCGTGGAAGGTGTTGGAGCCAGTGTGACGCAGCGGATCGCTCTCGCCGTTGGCCATGTGGTTCGGGGCATCGCACCAGCCGTCGTCCAGCGAGATGCAGCTTTCCTTCATGCCGGAGTAGTAGCGCGCGGTGTAGTTCACACCGAAGTCGCCGTACTGCCAGTTGACGCCCAGGTTCGAACGGACGCGGAACAGGCCCGGCTCGCTGACGCGGCCGATCATGATGTTGTTGCCGGCGCTGTCCTGGCCCTGCTCGTCGTACTTGGAGGTGTAGCTGGTGGTCCAGTCGATGCTGAACTGACCGATGGCCAGTTCCGGCAGGCGGTACTTGACGCCCAGGTCGTAACCTTCGGTCTTCATCTTGCCGAGGTTGGCGGTACCGTAGGTGATCGCACTGACGTGGCCGTCAGCCGCACGGGTCACGCTCGAGCAGCGATCGGCATTGCCCAGCACGTAGCAGTCACGCAGGATGCGGTCAACGCTGTCAGCGATGATCATGTCGCTGATTTCGTACTTGTACCAATCCAGCGACAGGTCCAGGCCCTGCACCCAACGCGGGCTCCACACCAGACCGAAGGTGGTGCTCTTGGAGGTTTCCGGCTTCAGGTTCGGGTTGGCACCAGAGATGAACTGGTCACCCGACTGGCACGGCAGAGTCGAGCATTCCTTGCCACCCTGGCCCAGCTGCACGTAGTTGGCCGGCACGCCTGCGCCGGAGCACGCGGCATTGCCGGCAACGCTGCCCGGAGCCTTCACGCCGCACGGATCGATGTACGACTCGAAGCTCGAGCTCAGGCCACCGTACAGATCGCTGATGGTCGGAGCGCGGAAGCCCTCGGCGTAGGTGCCGCGGACCAGCAGCTCGTCGAGCGGACGCCAGGTCAGGCCGAACTTGCTGTTGGTGGTGCCACCGAAGTTGCTGTAGTCCGAGTAACGGCTGGCAACGTTCAGGGTCAGTTCCTTGGCGAAGGCCATGTCGGCCAGCAGCGGCACGTTCAGTTCGAGGTAGACCTCGTTCAGATCGTATTCGCCGCGGGTCGGCTTCTGGCCCAGGCCGGTGGACTGGCCCGACTGCGCGAAGGCGTCCGGCACGTAGCTGCCTTCTTCCTTGCGGTGCTCGACACCCAGGGCGAAGCCCAGGTCACCGGCCGGCAGGGTCACGATGGAACCGGACAGGTTGGCGGTGAAGCTGGTGGTCTTGGTGACACCACGGGTGGTGAAGACCGGGAACAGGAAGTCCTGCAGCTCCTGGTTCGCCAGCGAGCCCTGGCCATCAACGCCGTACGGCAGCAGCGGGTTCCACGGGCGGCAGTCGCCCAGGATCGGGTTGGCGGCGGTACCGCAGCGGGCAACGCCACCGGCATCGATGAACGACGGGCCCAGCGCCTGGCGTGCACCGATCAGGCTCATGTCACCACGGTTGCTCTTGATCGACTCGTTGCGGTTCCACAGCGCGCCGACATCCCAGTCGAAGGTCTTGCCGCCCAGCTCGAAGAAGCCGGTCAGGGTCGGAGCGAAGCGCAGGGTCTTCAGCTGGCTGTCAGTGGTACGCGGCACTTCCCACAGGCGACGGCGGAAGCTGACGTCCTGGCCCACCGGGTTGAAGGCGCTGGCGGCCGACAACGGGGTGTTGATCGACTTCGAAGCGGACTGGTACGGGTAGCCGGCGATCTGCTGGAACGTCTGGCGCTCGTTGTAGAGCACGTCGGTGTTCAGGCTGATCGAATCGGTGAAGTCGTAGGTGCCGTTGATGTAGACCGACTTGCGCTTCACACCGGTGAGCAGGGTCATCTGCTCGTTCGAGTTGGCGAACTCGTCTTCGGTGATCGCGTGGTAGTCGTTCGGGTTCTTCGGATTGCCACCCGGGTTCAGGGTCTGCCACACGGCGCTCGACTTGCTGCAGTCATACAGCGCCGGGTTACACCAGCTGCCGTTCTGGCTGATCGGGCTCCAGTCAGCCGAGGTCGAGTTCGGACCCAGCGAGCCGTCACGGCTGTACCAGCGGTCCTTGGCCCACACCGGGTCCTGCTTGGAGTACTCGGCCGACAGGGTCAGGCTGCCGCGCTCGCCGCGGGCACCGAGGGTCATCGAGTAGGTTTCGGTGTCGCCGTCGCCCTTGCCGTACTGGCCGACGTAGACGTTGGCTTCGCCGCCGTCGAAGTTCTTGCGGGTGATCACGTTGACCACGCCGGCGATGGCGTCGGAACCGTAGATCGACGAAGCGCCGTCCTTCAGGATCTCGATGCGCTCAACGGCCGACATCGGGATCTGGCTCAGGTCCTGCAGGCCCGAGGTGGAAGCGCCCAGGCGCTTGCCGTTCATCAGCACCAGGGTGCGCTCGGCGCCCAGGTTGCGGATGTCGACGTAGTAACCGCCCACGTTCTCGCCCGAAGCCAGCGACTCCGAACGCGAGATGGCCGGGGAGCCGGCCGAGGTCAGGTTGTTCAGCACGTCGGCGACGCTCGAGAAGCCCTGCTTTTCCAGGGATTCGCGGGTCATCGTCAGGATCGGCTGCTGGGTCTCCACCGAGGCGCCGCGGATGCGCGAGCCGGTGACCGAAATGCGGTCCAGGTCGGTGGTGCCCTTTGCTTCCTGAGCCGAAGCAAAGGCCGGCGCCAGCGCCAGCGCAATGCCGGCCGGCAGCAAGCCGAACCGCACTGCGGGATTACGAACGTTCATCTATCTCTCCAAGGTACGTGTTAGCAGCGTGTTAAAACACCCCAGCACGTTACGATTGCGTTGCAGCGCTGTATTTGCGCGAACCAACCGGAGACTTTGCGGATTGTGGCGGGAGCAAGCCGCCGTTCTCCCTGAAGCGCGATGCGGACTGGCCGTAGCGGGCACGGAACGCACGCGCGAAGCTGCAGCAGTTGTCGAAACCACTGGCGGCGGCGACCTCGCCCACCATCATGTCGGTGTCGCGCAGCAGGTCGGCGGCGCGCTCGAGGCGCAATCGTGCCGAAAGCGACTGCGGGCTTTCCTCGTACAGGCTCTGGAAGGTCTTGGAGAGGTACCAGCTGGAGAAGTTGGTCAGCTCGGCCAGTTCGCCGATGCGCACCACCCGGTGGCTGTTGCCTTCCAGGTACAGGCGCGCGCGCTGCATGCGGCCGAACACCTGGCGCTTGCGGCTGCGCGAGCGGCCCGGGCAGCGCTGCACGTTGTCGGCCAGGCCACGCTGCAGGCCAGCCAGGTGCAGCAGCAGCGGGCGCAGGGCCTGGGCCGGCTGGCCGCTGGCCAGCGCATCGCGCCACAGGCGCAGTGCCACGCGGGCGTCACTGCGGTTCATGCGGCCACGACCGGCATACAGGCCGCAGTCGGCCATCTCGGTCAGCACGCGAAGTGCTTCGACGTTGAGGTTCAGGCCGACGCACAGCCCGTTGCGACCGGCCTGCACCAACGGCCGCGATTCCTTTTCGAAGGCGATCCACTCGCCCTGGCGCAGGCGGAAGCGTCCTTCCTTGGCTTCGACCCACGAACTGCCACGCACCTGCATCCAGACGGTGAAGCTGGAGCCGGCGGTCTGCAGGCTGCCCAGCCGGGCCACGCCCAGGCAGGTCGGCGCGACTTCATCGAGCGACCGGTCCAGGGAGACGGTTTGGCCGCGATCGGCCAGCGAGAGTTGACGCATGGGGGGCACCACGGATTTGCCTAGTACAGGGCTCCGTTTTGCCTAATCAGGCGGCACCGCGTCAGGAAAGTCAGACGAGATCGCCACGAATTCGCGACGAGATCCTGACGAAGAAATCACGAAGGTCCATTTCCCTTGAACAACAACAACTTGGAGAACGCCGGGAACAGTGCGGGCGGGCGTTCGGGCAACCGCATCACGCCGATGTCGGCGCCATCGCTGACCGCCATCGCCACGAAAAGGTCACGTCCGTCAGTGCTGGCGCTGAGCCCGTTGCCCGCGCTGAGCCGCTCGGCGTCCAGGCAGCGTTCGGGCTCCTCGCGGCCGGGCTGGATGCGCACGAGCGTGGTGCCACAGGTCGTCGAGGTTCCAAGGTAGCCGATGCCACTGTTGCCGGCCACGGTCCAGGCCCGGTATCGCCAGCGGCTGGGCCGGTCATCGCTGATCTGCTGCACGCTGCCCGACGACAACGCCGCATCGACCGACCACAGGCCACCGGCGGCAAGGCGGGTGAACAACACGCGGCCACTGCTGCGGTCGAAGCGCGCCTGCGACACCCCGTCAATGCTGGCCAACCGGCGCCACGGCTGGGTACTGCGGTCGAACAGGCTCAACCGGGTGCGCTGGTCGGCATCGCGTTCGACCACAAACAGCTGCTCCGGCGACGCGCCATACAGCGCCTGCAGCGGCTGTTCGGCCGGTACCGGCAAGGGTTGCAGGCGTTCATCGCGTGGCGCGATCTCGTAAACCACCGTGCGCCCGTGCGCATCGCGGCCAACCACGAGCAACTGGCGGCTGTCGGCCGACCAGTCTGGTGCCTGCCGCGCTTCCGGCCGCAGCCCTTCGATGGGGCGAAGCGAATCCGGTCGCTGCATGTCGGCCCACCATAGGGCGAAGCTGCCGGAGCGATCCGAGGTGAAGACCAGCTGGCGGCCATCGGGCGCTGCCATCGGCTGTCCATCGCGGCCACTGGATGCAAACAGGCGCTCAGGCGCGCCACTGCCCTGCATCGGCACCTTGAACACGCCGAACTGCGCGCGCCGGTGGACGAAGGCCAGCATGCCACCGCGTCGCGACACGGCCGGCCACTGCGCATCATCCAGGCCGGCATCGCGCAGCGTGTGCCGCTCGACGTCCAGGTAGTAGAGCCGCGCCTCACTGTCGACGCGGCGGCCGAACACAATGGTGCGGCCGTCGTCCAGCCAGGCCCAGCCGCGCAGTTCTGCCGCCTCGTTGGTCAACTGCTCGGGCGTACCGCCCGTGGCCGGCACCCGCCACAGATCGCCCAGCTGCGGGTTGCGCACGAACACCAGCCATTGCCCGTCCGGCGAATAACGCGGCGCGTAATCGAAGTCATCCTGGTCGACGCTGTAGGCCAGCGCGCGCCATTCGCCGCTGGCCAGGTCAAGCACGCGGATGCCACGGTGGGCATAGCGCCCGACCATGCTGCCGAACACCAGGCCACGACCATCGGGCGTCCAGTCAAAGCTGAGCAGCTCGGTGCCATCGCAGCGCGTGGCCTGGCGCAGTGCGCCACCGGTAGCGCTGGCGATCAGCACCTGGCAACCACCGTCGGCGGAAAACCGTGCGAAGGCGATCTCGCGACCGTCCGGCGACCAGTTCGGGAATCGATCGACGGCACCGGCCGGCGGCACCAGCAACTGGCGCGCCGGCGCATTGCCCGAGGTCTGCACCTTGATCGCACCGCCACCGTTGCCATCTTCGTTGGCGCCCTCATATGCCACCAGCGAACCGTCTGGCGACAGCGTGGGATAGGTTTCAAAGCCACTGGTCGCGGTGATCAACCGATAGGGGCGTTGCGGACTGCCGATCACCCGCGTGCCGTTCTCCACGGCAGCCTCCACCGGTGAACTGCTGGCCGGAGCGCGGCGCAGCAGCAGCGTTGTCATGACCAGCAGCGTGGCCAGCATCAACACGCCCAGCGCCAGCAGCACGCGGCGGCGGACATGGCGCCAGCGGCGGCGCGATTCCTGCGCACGCAGGGACGGCACAGCAGCAGCCGGTACCGGCTGCACATCCACGCCTTCGTCGTCAGACCCCGCCGAGGCCGATAGCTCCGCATCGTCCAGCACCTGTACCGGCACCAGAAGCCGATAGCCCGTCTTGGCGATGGTCTCGATATAGGCCTGGCCGTTGTCGTCGTCGTTGCTGAACGCCTTGCGCAGCTGGGTGACGGCCTGGGTCAGCACATCGTTGGTCGGCAGCGTGTCCGGCCACACCTCGGCGAACAACTCGTCGCGGGTGACAACGCGGCCCGGCTGCCGCAGCAGCACGCGCAGCACGCCCAGCGCCTTCGGCGTCAGCCGGCGCGGGCGGCGTGCACCAACGACCTCGACTTCGCGCGAGGACAAAGTGACGGTGCACTCTCCTATCCGTATCCGATCGGATACGGGGGGCTGGATTTCGCTGCTGTTCATTTTCTGCTACACAGTTGAGACAGGTCCCGGGCAGTGTTTGCCTTCGATACCGCCCCGTCCTGGGAACAGCGAAAAGCCAGACTCCGCACAAAGCATCGGCGCATACCGCAAAAACAATCGAGCGCGCGAATACTAGCCTATGCAGGTTACCTCGCCTATCGCGTGGTCGACATCAGGCTCTCTCTCGCCGACGCATTCACATAATTTGCGACACCATTCGCGCCCTCTTGGGCGCGAAATTTTTATCTGGCGTTCATTTTCACATGCGCCGCAGCATGGTCAATCCGACCAGTCGCGAAACCACCAAAGCCACGTACATCACGCCGGAAAACTGCTCCAGCATGACCAGTGCGCGTGCCTGTGGATGCAGTGGCACCACGTCACTCAAGCCGACTCCAGACAACAAGCTGAAGCTGAGATAAAGCAGTTCCATCCAACTGCGCTGCCCGCCCCCGCCGGTGCCCTGGAAACTGCCCGGATACCACTGCTGGCACACGGCGAATGCGAATGCGAATGCCCACGCCAGCAGGGTGAAGGTCGCGCCTGCGGCGAACAGTTCGTCCCGGGTGACCTTGTGGTCCTGGAGCATGTAGGCGATCAGGGCGCCAGCCGTATAGAAGTACAGCAGGCTCTCCAGCAACTGCGCGGTGGTCAGCAGTGCCGTGCGGTCGAGCAGAGCTCCGGCCAGCGAGAACACCACCGAGGGGATGGCCAGCAGCAGCGCCAGCCACGTACCCAGCGGACTGCGCTGGACCACCCACAGCGCCAGGCCGAGTACCGCCATGCCGAACATGCCCAGTGCCGCGCGGCCCGCGGCGGTGTCATCCAGCGCGGGATACAGCATCACCGCCAGCAACTGCGCGCCCAGCAACCAGGCCGAAGGATGGCGGCGGGCAATGGCCAGCCAACGCGTGGTCATGGCAACGGGCATGGCGTCCTTCCCTTGGGCGATGGACGGAGCATAGCGGGGTACAGCGTGATGAGCGGTAGTGCCGGCCAACGGCCGGCACCCCCGTTTCCGCATCAACCCTGGCGGTAGACCTCGGCGCCAGCAGCGCGGAACTCTTCCGACTTCTCCTTCATGCCGGCCTCGGCGTAGTCACGCACGTCCTGGGTGATCTTCATCGAACAGAAATGCGGGCCGCACATCGAGCAGAAGTGCGCCAGCTTGTGCGCATCCTTCGGCAGCGTCTCGTCATGGAACTCCTTGGCCTTCTCCGGATCCAGGCCAAGGTGGAACTGGTCTTCCCAGCGGAATTCGAAGCGCGCTTTGCTCAGTGCGTTGTCGCGCACCTGCGCGCCGGGATGGCCCTTGGCAAGGTCGGCCGCATGCGCGGCGATGCGATAGGCCATGATGCCGTCGCGCACGTCCTGGCGATTGGGCAGGCCCAGGTGCTCCTTCGGCGTCACGTAGCAGAGCATGGCCGTGCCGAACCAGCCGATCATCGCCGCACCGATCGCACTGGTGATGTGGTCGTAGCCCGGTGCGATATCGGTGGTCAGCGGGCCCAGCGTGTAGAACGGCGCTTCACCGCACTCGCGCAGCTGCTTGTCCATGTTCTCCTTGATCAGCTGCATCGGCACATGGCCAGGGCCTTCGATCATGGTCTGCACATCATGCTTCCAGGCGATCTTCGTCAGCTCACCCAGCGTTTCCAGCTCACCGAACTGCGCCGCGTCGTTGGCATCGGCGATGCAGCCCGGACGCAGGCCATCGCCCAGCGAGAAGGTCACGTCGTAGGCCTTCATGATTTCGCAGATCTCTTCGAAGTGTGTGTAGAGGAAGTTCTCCTCATGGTGCGCCAGGCACCACTTGGCCATGATCGAGCCGCCCCGGCTGACGATGCCGGTCACGCGCTTGGCAGTGAGCGGCACATAGCGCAGCAGCACGCCGGCATGGATGGTGAAGTAGTCCACGCCCTGCTCGGCCTGCTCGATCAGCGTGTCGCGGAAGATCTCCCAGGTGAGCGCTTCGGCACGGCCATCAACCTTCTCCAGCGCCTGGTAGATCGGCACGGTACCGATCGCCACCGGCGAGTTGCGGATGATCCACTCGCGGGTCTCATGGATGTGCTTGCCGGTGGACAGGTCCATCACCGTGTCGCCGCCCCAGCGGATCGCCCACACCAGTTTTTCCACTTCCTCGGCAATGCCCGAGGACACGGCGCTGTTGCCGATGTTGGCGTTGATCTTGGTCAGGAAGTTGCGGCCGATGATCATCGGCTCGCTTTCCGGATGGTTGATGTTGTTGGGCAGCACCGCGCGGCCGCGCGCGATTTCATCGCGCACGAATTCTGGCGTGATGATCTTCTGGATCGAAGCCCCGAACGCCTCGCCCGGGTGCTGCTGCAGCAGGCCGGCATCGCGGATCGCTTCCAGCCGCTGGTTCTCACGGATGGCGACGAATTCCATTTCCGGCGTGATGATGCCGCGGCGCGCGTAGTGCATCTGGGTGACGTTCGCACCTGCCCGTGCACGGCGCGGCAGGCTGCGCGCAGGGAACCGCACGGCATCGAGCTTGGGATCCTGCTCGCGGCCGCGGCCGAACGACGAACTCAGGCCGTCGAGCTGCTCGGTATCGCCGCGTTCCTCCACCCAACCGCGACGCAGCGCCGGCAGGCCCGCGGAAAGATCAATACGCACGTCCGGATCGGTGTAGGGGCCAGACGTGTCATAGACCGTGACCGGTGCATTCTCTTCGCCTCCGAACAGCGTCGGCGTGCGGGTCAGCGCGATCTCGCGCATCGGCACCTGCAGATCCGGACGCGAACCGGGCACGTGGATCTTGCGCGAGCCGGGAATGGGCCGGGTCACGGATTCGGAGAGTTGCTGGGCCTGTTGCTGCAGGGCGGAGAGCTGTGCGTTCATCGGGCATCGTCCAGAAAGGTCAGGGACGAAGCGGCGGCGCACTGCGCCCGCGCACGGACGGTCCTTGGGCGGAGTCCGGGCACGACTGCACTGCAAAGCTTCCCTACGCCGGTATGAGCCGGATCAGGTTCCAAGGGACTGTCTCAACCGTGGCCGCTTGGCCGCGGTACCCCCGCTTCTTGGTGTGCATTAGAGCATAGACCGCCCGCCTCCGGAGTTAGCCCCGAGGGTCAGATCCGCTTTCCTGCGGAAAGCGGATCTGACCCCAATCGCTATTCGTTAACAGAACCATGACGTCGCGTTCAGTAACGTGCACGCGCATCGTGTCGCTGCGACCGGTGTTTCCTTCGCCGTCTTCGCGGCCCCTGCCCGGCTCGTGCTGCATGCCGCCGGCCCTTCGCTGCAAGCTCTGCTCGCTCCCCTCAATCCCTTGATCGGAGAAGCTCCTTCATGGTGTTTCGCGTTTCCATCGCACTGGTCCTGCTGCTGGTGCTGCTTGCCGGTGTTGCACCGGCCTCCTTCAATGCCGTGGTGCAGAGCATCCTCGGTGAACTCATCCGCGGCATCGGCTGGCTTTACCTGCTGGTCGTGTTCCTGACGCTGGTGTTCCTGATGTACCTGGCGTTCGGCCGCTTCGGCAACCTGCGCATCGGTGGCGAAGACGCCGAGCCCGAATTCTCGCGGGCCAGCTGGATGTCGATGCTGTTCGCCGCCGGCATGGGTATCGGCCTGGTGTTCTGGGGCGCGGCCGAGCCCATTTCGCACTTCAGCAAGCCGCCCGAGGGCCTGGCGCCGGAAAGCATGGATGCTGCGCGCGCATCGATGCGCTATGCATTCTTCCACTGGGGCCTGCACCCGTGGGCCATCTATGCACTGATCGGCCTGGCAATGGCCTGGTTCCGGTTCAACCGCAACGGCCGCGGCCAGATCAGCGACATGCTGCAGCCCATCATCGGCCGCCACCATCGCGGCTGGATCGGGCACATCGTCAACATCTCCGCGGTCGTTGCCACTGCAGTGGGCGTGGCCACCGCACTGGGCTTTGGAACGGTGCAGATCGCGGCCGGCGTGGAGCGCGTGTTCGGCGTGCAGGCGGGCGTGCCCCTGCAGCTGACGATCATTGCGGTGGCCTTCGTTCTATACATGGCGTCCACGCTCAGCGGCGTCGGCCGCGGCATGAAATGGCTCTCCAACTTCAACCTGGCACTGGCAGCGTTGTTGCTGGCCCTGGTGCTGGTGCTGGGCCCTACCGGCGCGATCTTCAACACCTTCACCACCACGCTGGGCTCCTACCTCAACCAGCTGGTGACGATGAGCCTGCGCATGTCGCCGTTCTCATCCAGCACCTGGGTGGCCGACTGGACGATCTTCTACTGGGCCTGGTGGATTTCGTGGGCGCCCTTCGTCGGTTCCTTCATTGCTCGCATCTCGCGCGGGCGCAGCGTACGGGAGTTCGTTGTCTGCGTCGTCATGGCGCCGACGTTGCTTGGCTTCTTCTGGTTCTCGGTCTTCGGCGGCAGTGCCATCTGGATGCAGATTTTCGGTCAGGCAGACCTGCTACAGGCATTGGGCAATGGCTATGAAACGGTCCTGTTTACGATGTTCGACAGCATGCCGCTGCCTGTGCTGCTGTCGTGCACTGCGCTGTTGTTGCTCATGATCTTCTTCGTGACATCCGCGGATTCGGCGGTGCTGGTGCTGGCCACCATGTCCACCGACGACGCAGGCGAGCCTTCGCAGAGGCACAAGATTGCGTGGGGCGTGGGAATCGCCCTGATCGCCGGCTCTCTGCTGCTGGCCGGCGGCCTCGAGGCGCTACAGGGCATGATCACGATTGCGGCGCTGCCGTTCGCGCTGCTGATGGTGCTGGTGATGGTGTCGCTGCACCGCGTGCTGGACCAGGAGTACACACGCGAGCGGCGGCAGGCGCAGCGCCAGCGGCACATGATCGATGCCTGGATCGCGCGCGAGATGGCGGCGCAGGAGGAGACCCAGGCGGAGGCCGCGCGCGCGCACGATCAGGATTGAGAGGGTTTTGCAGCCTGCGGCTGCACTGCTTTTCTCAAGCAACAGCAACAGCAACTTCAATGGCGGCTCTGGGTTGCTGTTGGTTGGGCGGGTCGGTGTGGGCTGGCAGGACACGCCGTAAACCCGTCCCTGGGGGCTCGATGGCGCCATCCATGGCGCCAACGGTCCTGCCAGCCCACACCGACCCACCCCCGACAGTTTCCGTGTAACGGTGGGTTTTCCACGCCATGCGTGGATGAGGTGTATCGGAAAACAGGAAGGGGTCGGATCCGTTTTCCTTTGGAAAACGGATCCGACCCCAACCCAAAGCGCGCGGCTGTTGCTGTTGCTGTTGCTGTTGATCTTCTTCTTTCTCTTCCTGCGGTGATGGCCACGGAAACTGTCAGGGGCCGGGCGGGTGGGCTGGGCGGGGGTGTCCGCGGCATGGATGCCGCGGCCAAGCCTCCAGGGACGGATTCACGGCGCCCCCCGACCAGCCCACCCGCCCGGCCCAATCACATGATCCCGCTTCCACGAACCACCACCGCAGAGGGGGCTGCGCCCGGCGGCCGGGAAACCTCAATACCCCGCCGCCTGCCCATCCTTGCGGCTCTCCGAGGCACCGTAGTAAACCCCGGTGTCGGGATCACGCATGATCGCCTGGTACCCGCCATAGGGACCATCGGCAAACACGATGCGATGCCCCTTGCGCATCAGCGCACGCACTGTTTCATACGGGAACCCGGTTTCCAGATTCACCTCGCCGCCATCGGACATTGCCGTAGCCTGCCCGGTCGGTTCGGTCGAGCCTTCGTGCTGGATGCGCGGCGCATCACCGGCTTCCTGCAGATTCATCCCGAAGTCCACCAGGTTCATCACGATCTGCGCATGACCCTGCGGCTGCATCGCGCCGCCCATCACCCCGAAGCTGGCATACGGCTTGCCACCCTTGGTGATGAAGGCCGGGATGATGGTCTGGAACGGCCGCTTGCCCGGTGCGTAGCCGTTGGGATGGTTCTTCTGCAGCACGAACATCTCGCCACGATCCTGCAGGATGAAGCCCAGCCCCGGCGGCGCCATGCCACTGCCCATGCCGCGGTAGTTGGACTGGATCAGTGACACCATCATGCCGTCGGCGTCGGCCACGGTCATGTAGATCGTGTCGCCCTCTTCCAGCTGCTTCGGCGTTCCCGGCTGCACTTCCTTCAGCGCTTTGTCCATCGAGATCAGCGCGCGGCGCTGTGCGGCGTATTCCTTGGAGATCAGCTTCTGCACCGGCGCCGGCTGGAACGCCATGTCGGCATAGAAGCGCGCACGGTCGGCAAAGGCCAGCTTCTTCGCTTCAACGAACAGGTGCACGTGCTCCGGTGAACCGAACGGGATCTTGGAGAAGTCGTAGCCCTCCAGCACGTTGAGGATCTGCAGCGCAGCGATGCCCTGGCTGTTCGGTGGCAGTTCCCATACGTCGTAGCCACGGTAGTTGCTGCTGACCGGTTCGACCCACTCACCGTGGTGGTCGGCCATGTCCTGGTAGCTCAGGTAGCCACCGTTGGCCTTGAAGTAGTCGCCGATGGTGCGGGCGATATCGCCCTTGTAGAAGGCGTCGCGTCCTCCGTCCGCGATCTTCTGCAGCGTGCTGGCCAGGTTCGGGTTCTTCCACATCTCGCCCTTGCGCGGGGCGTGGCCGTTGATCGTGAACTGCTCCTTGAAGCCCGGGTACTGCGACAGTTTGGGCACCGAGCGGTCCCAGTAGTAGGCGATCACCTCGGCCACCGGGTGGCCCTCGCGGGCATAGCGGATGGCCGGCGCCAGGTTGTCCGCCATCGGCTTGCGGCCGAAGCGGTCGTGCAGCGCGAACCAGCCATCGACCGCGCCGGGCACGGACACCGGCAGCGGGCCGGTAGCCGGGATGTCCTTCAGGCCACGACGCTGGAACTCGGCCAGGGTCAGCGACTTCGGCGAGCGGCCCGAGCCGTTGTAGCCATAGAGCTTCTGCGTCTTCGGGTCCCAGACGATGGCGAACAGGTCACCACCGATGCCGTTGCCGGTGGGCTCCATCAGGCCGAGCGCGGCGTTGGCGGCAATCGCCGCGTCCACCGCCGAGCCACCGCCCTTCATCACGTCCAGCGCGATCTGGGTGGCCAGTGGCTGCGAGGTGGCGGCCATCGCATGCGGGGCGATCACCTCCGAACGGGTGGCGAAGGTGTGACCGGTGATGCGGTCGGCGGCAAAGGACAGCGCGGGCACGGCAGCCAGCACGGCGGCGGCGAGCAGGGAACGGGCAAGGCGTCGGGACACGGTCGGGTTCCGATGGAAGGGTGGTTCCCCGATCTTCGCCGCTGCAGCCTTCACGCGGTATCGGGCAGAGGTCATGGGCGTTGATCCTGGGGTGGGTGCGGAACACGGTCCGCCCCACCAAGGCCAAAATCCGCCGGATTCCGCGCAAAAGCGGCCCTGAAAGGAGTGAATTCGGGTTCACCGAATCACTTTCAGCGGCAACCATCCTTGTGCCACAAGCGATTGCGCTGGATGCAGCGGAAACCGATAAAAAATCCGTCGCGAGGGTTGACATCGCCGAAACGGCTGTGTTTCTCTCGATCACATGCTGCAACACAACACGCCACCGCGAACCCACATCGAAGCCGCCGACACCGGCGCCGCATCGCTGCGTTCGATTCTTGTGCTCGTACTTATTACCCAACCCACAGGTGCGGGACGAGCCAGCGTGTAAGCAACAAACACACCGGAACTCTTCAAAAACCCGCACCCGCCCCGGTGCGGGTTTTTTCATTCCAGAACCTGGTTTCAGACGCAACCACCATGCACAACGCCCAACGCAACACCCGGACCCACACCACCACGACGCCTCGTGGTGGCTGTGCCTGTGCGATGCATGGCGCCTCCTCCACCGCTTTCCCCTGACCGGCCGGCACGTCACTTCGACGACCGGCCGTTCTTTTTTCTTCCCACCGCAAGGAACCTCCCCCATGAGCACCAACGACCTGCCCCAGACCAAGATCGCCGTCATCGGCTACGGCAGCCAGGGCCGCGCCCACGCACTGAACCTGCGCGAATCCGGCTTCGACGTGGTGGTAGGCCTGCGTCCGGGCGGCCCGACCGAGGTCAAGGCACAGGCCGATGGCTTCACCGTGAAAGCACCGGCCGACGCAGTGAAGGATGCGGACCTGGTTGCCGTGCTGACGCCGGACATGGTGCAGAAGAAGCTCTACGACGACGTGCTGGCTGCGAACATGAAACAGGGTGCGGTGCTGTTGTTCGCGCACGGCCTGAACGTGCACTTCGACATGATCAAGCCGCGCGAGGACCTGGACGTGGTGCTGGTCGCGCCCAAGGGACCGGGTGCGCTGGTGCGCCGCGAGTATGAAATCGGCCGTGGCGTGCCGTGCATCTGGGCGGTCTACCAGGACAAGAGCGGCAAGGCGGCCGAGTACGCCCTGGCCTATGCGGCCGGCCTCGGCGGTGCACGCGCCAACCTGATCCAGACGACCTTCAAGGAAGAGACCGAGACCGATCTGTTCGGCGAGCAGGCGGTGCTGTGCGGCGGTGCCTCGGCACTGGTGCAGGCCGGTTTCGAAACCCTGGTTGAAGCCGGCTACCAGCCGGAAATCGCCTACTACGAAGTGCTGCACGAACTGAAGCTGATCGTCGACCTGTTCTACGAAGGCGGCATCTCGCGCATGCTGGAGTTCATCTCCGAAACCGCGCAGTACGGCGACTACGTCAGTGGCCCGCGGGTGATCGACGCCGGCACCAAGGCGCGCATGAAGGAGGTCCTGAAGGACATCCAGGACGGCACCTTCACCAAGAACTGGGTGGCCGAGTACGAAGCGGGCCTGCCGAACTACAACAGGTTCAAGCAGGCCGACCTGGAGCACCCGATCGAAAAGGTGGGCAAGGAACTGCGCGCCAAGATGGTCTGGTTGCAAGGACAGGCAGCGTAACCGCGCGGCCCTCCCCCACCCGCTTTGCAAGGTTCCCCCATGAACTCTTCCACACATCGCAGCGCGCCGCCCAACGGCGCGCGCTGGCTGACCCAGGCGCTGGAGGCCGAGGGCGTCCACACGCTGTTCGGCTATCCCGGCGGCACCATCATGCCGTTCTACGACGCGCTGGTGGATTCGTCGCTGAAGCACGTCCTGGTGCGCCATGAGCAGGGCGCTGCGCTGGCTGCCAATGGTTTTGCCCGCGCCAGCAACCAGGTGGGCGTCTGCGTGGCCACCTCCGGTCCGGGCGCCTCCAACCTGGTCACCGGCATCGCCGACGCGATGCTGGATTCGGTGCCGATGGTCTGCATCACCGGCCAGGTCGCCACGCCGCTGCTGGGCACCGACGCCTTCCAGGAGCTGGATGTGTTCGGCCTGACGTTGCCGATCGTCAAGCACAGCTGGCTGGTGCGCAGCGTCGACGACCTGCCGCGCGTGGTCGCCGATGCCTTCCGCATCGCCCGCGAAGGCCGGCCCGGCCCGGTGCTGATCGACCTGCCCAAGGACGTGCAGCTGGCCGATGCCAGCCATCTGCCGGCGCACGTGCCGAGCAGCGTCGAGCCGCCGCCGGCCCCGGCCGAAGCTGCCATCGCCGAGGCCATCGCCGCATTGGCGGCCGCCGAAAAGCCGGTGGTCTACGCCGGTGGTGGCATCGCGCTGGGCGATGCGGTGCAGGACCTGCGCGACTTCGTCGAGGCCAGCGCCATCCCCACCGTGATGACCCTGCGCGGGCTGGGCGCACTGCCGGCCAACCACCCGCAGTCGCTGGGCATGCTGGGCATGCATGGCACCCCCGCGGCCAACATGGCGGTGCAGGAAAGCGACCTGCTGCTGGTGCTGGGCGCGCGCTTCGATGACCGCGCCACCGGCAAGCTGGCCGAGTTCGCACCGTTCGCCCGTGTCGTCCACATCGATGCCGACGCCTACGAGATCTCCAAGCTGCGCAGCGCCGATGTCGCCGTGCCCGGCAATGTCGGCCATGCCATCCGCGCCCTGCGTGCGGCCTTCCCCTCCCCCAAGGCCCACCAGGACGCATGGCGCAAGCGCTGTGCACAGCATCGCGATCGTTTCGCTGCGCGTTATGACGCGCCCGGCCAGCACATCTACGCACCGGCCATGCTGAAGCGCCTGAGCGAGCTGGCGCCGGCCGATGCGGTGATCGCCTGCGATGTCGGCCAGCACCAGATGTGGGTGGCGCAGCACTGCCGCTTCAACCACCCGCGCAACCACCTGACCAGCGGCGCCCTGGGCACCATGGGCTTCGGCCTGCCGGCTGCGATGGGTGCGCAGTTCGCCTGCCCCGATCGCACCGTGGTGCTGGTGTCCGGCGACGGCAGCTTCATGATGAACGTGCAGGAGCTGGCCACCATCGCCCGCTGCCGCCTGCCGGTGAAGATCGTGCTGCTGGACAACAGTTCGCTGGGCATGGTGCGGCAGTGGCAGGAGCTGTTCTTCGCCGAGCGTTACAGCGAGATCGACCTGTCCGACAACCCGGACTTCGTGGCGTTGGCGCAGGTGTTCGGCATTGCCGCGACCCGCATCGACGCGCGTGATGACGTCGAGGGTGGGCTGGCCGCGCTGCTGGCCGAGCCCGGCCCCGCGCTGCTGCATGTGGCCATCGACGCACGCGCCAACGTGTGGCCGCTGGTGCCGCCGAACACCGCCAACAGCACGATGCTGGAAAGCAATCCCGCCCACGCCCGCCAGGAGACCCCCAATGCAATACCGGCTTGACCTGGTGCTGCACCCGGCCGAAGGCGCGCTGCTGCGCGTGATCGGCATGGCCGAACGCCGTGGCTTCGCGCCGCGTGCGATCACCGGTGCGCCGATGGCCGCCGACGATGGCCGCTGGCACCTGCAGCTGGTGGTGGATGGACAGCGTCCGCCGGAGACCCTGTGCCGGCAGATGGAGAAGATCTACGACTGCGTGTCCGTGCAGGTCACCGCCGTGGAAGGAGCATCCGTATGAACACCCGTACCGTAGCGAGCACGGTGCCGGTACGGAGGCGTCTTCTTCGCCGCCCGTGCCCGCATGCGGCGGTCGCCTGCACCGCGCTGGTGGCCCATGCCGGCCGCTGATGCCAGCCAGGAAAGCGATGTCGGCGACGTAAGCGTCGCCGACGTACTGGCGGCGCAGGCCCGGCTGCGCCGCTTCCTGCCGCACACCCCGCTGCACCATGCCGAGCGCTTCGGCACCTGGCTGAAACTGGAGAACCTGCAGCGCACCGGGTCCTACAAAGTGCGCGGCGCGTTGAACGCGCTGCTGGCCGGCCGCGAGCGCGGCGATACCCGGCCGGTGATCTGTGCCTCGGCCGGCAACCACGCCCAGGGCGTGGCGTGGGCCGCCTACCGCCTGGACGTGCCGGCCATCACCGTGATGCCGCATGGCGCACCGGCCACCAAGATCGCCGGCGTCGCCCATTGGGGCGCGACCGTGCGCCAGCACGGCAACAGCTATGACGAGGCCTACGCCTTCGCGGTCGATCTGGCACAACGCCACGGCTACCGCTTCCTGTCCGCGTTCGACGATGCCGACGTGATCGCCGGCCAGGGCACGGTCGGCATCGAGCTGGCCGCACACGCGCCGGACGTGGTGATCGTTCCGATCGGCGGCGGTGGGCTGGCGTCCGGCGTTGCACTGGCACTGAAATCGCAGGGCGTGCGCGTGGTCGGCGCGCAGGTGGAGGGCGTCGACTCGATGGCGCGTGCGATCCGTGGCGACGTGCGCGAGATCGCCCCCGTCGCGTCGCTGGCCGATGGCGTCCGGGTGAAGATTCCCGGCTTCCTGACCCGCCGCCTGTGCACCTCGCTGCTGGACGACGTGGTGATTGTGCGCGAGGCCGAACTGCGCGAAACCCTGGTCCGGCTGGCGCTGGAGGAACACATCATCGCCGAGGGCGCGGGCGCGTTGGCGCTGGCCGCTGGCCGCCGCGTCGCCGGCCGTCGCAAGTGCGCAGTGGTCTCCGGCGGCAACATCGATGCCGGCGTTCTGGCCGGCCTGCTCACCGACATCCGCCCGCGCCCGCCACGCAAACCACGCCGACGGCGCAGTGAAACCCCGCGCTCGCCCGGCAGGGCCAGCGCTTCCGCATCTCCCACCTCTTCCCCTTCCCCCCTGCAAGCCGTCGCACCCGCTGTCGAGGAGATTTCCCTGTGACCACCATCGAACGAATTACCACCCCGCGCATCCGCATCTTCGACACCACCCTGCGTGACGGCGAGCAGTCCCCCGGCTGCAGCATGAGCCCACCGCAGAAGCTGGTGATGGCGCGTGCGCTGGATGAACTGGGCGTGGACATCATCGAGACCGGCTTCCCAGCCAGCTCGCAGTCCGACCGCGAGGCGATGGCGCTGATCGGCCGCGAACTGCGCCGCCCCAGCCTGAGCCTGGCGGTGCTGTCGCGCTGCCTGCAGGCCGACATCGAGACCTCGGCACGTGCCCTGGAGGCCGCCGCCAACCCGCGCCTGCACGTGTTCCTGTCGACCAGCCCGTTGCACCGCGAGCACAAGCTGCGCATGACCCGCGAGCAGGTACTGGAGTCGGTACGCAAGCACGTCTCGCTGGCCCGGTCCTACATCGACGATGTCGAGTTCTCGGCCGAGGATGCCACCCGTACCGAACTGGACTACCTGATCGAGGTCTCGCGCGTGGCGATCGCCGCTGGCGCCACCACCATCAACCTGCCCGACACCGTCGGCTTCACTACGCCGGAAGAAATCCGCGCGATGTTCCAGCAGGTCATCGCCGGTGTCGCCGACGTGCCGAATGCCGCCAACGTGATCTTCAGTGCGCATTGCCACAACGACCTGGGCCTGGCCGTGGCCAACTCGCTGGCCGCCGTCGAAGGCGGCGCCCGGCAGGTCGAGTGCACCATCAACGGCATCGGCGAGCGCGCCGGCAACTGCTCGCTGGAAGAAATCGCAATGGTGCTGAAGGTGCGCCAGGCCTTCTACGAGCAGGACAGCTCGATCAATACCCCGCGCATCGTCGGCACCTCGCAGCTGCTGCAGCGCCTGGTCGGCATGCCGGTACAGCGCAACAAGGCCATCGTCGGCGCCAATGCCTTTGCCCACGAATCGGGCATCCACCAGCACGGCATGCTGCGCCATCGCGGCACCTACGAAATCATGCGGCCGGAAGACGTGGGCTGGGAGGATTCACAGATGGTGCTGGGCCGCCACAGTGGCCGCGCCGCCGTCGAAGCGCGCCTGCGTGCGCTGGGCTTCTGGCTGGACGAAGACGAACTGAAGCTGGTGTTCGAGCAGTTCAAGGGGCTGTGCGAGCAGCAGCGCGTGGTCACCGATGCCGACCTGCAGACGCTGATGCAGGGCGGCTCCAACGCGCAGGGCTACCGCCTGGCGTCGATGACCATCAGCGACGTCGGCAGCCGCGCCAATGCGTTGGTCGAACTGTCCGATCCGGACGGCAACCGCGTGGCCGAGACCGCACAGGGCGACGGCCCGGTCGATGCGCTGTTCGGCGCACTGTCGGCTGCCACCGGCGTGCAGCTGATGCTGGACAGCTACCACGTACACAGCGTCGGCATCGGCGCCGATGCGCGCGGCGAGGCCAACCTGAGCGTGCGCCACGAAGGCGTGGAGTACGACGGTACCGGTACCAGCAAGGACATCATTGAAGCCTCCGCACTGGCCTGGCTGGATGTGGCCAACCGCCTGCTGCGCCAGCGCCAGGCTACCGCCCCCAGCAGCGCCGACGTTCCCACCCCCGCCACCGCCTGAGGAACCCGAGATGAGCGCCTTCGACACCCCCACCCCGGCCAGCGCCGCTGGCCAGCAGTGGAACGCCCAGGACTATGCGATCGACGCCGGCTTCGTGCCGCTGCTCGGCGGCGCGGTATCGCGCCTGCTCGACCCGCGCGCCGGTGAACGCATCCTCGACCTGGGCTGTGGCGATGGCATGCTCAGCACCGAACTGGCGCTCAGTGGCGCACACATCCGCGGCGTGGATGCGTCGCCTGAACTGGTGATCGCCGCGCGTGCGCGCGGTGTCGATGCGCAGGTGATGGATGGCCACGCACTGACCTTCGACAACGCATTCGATGCGGTGTTCAGCAACGCCGCACTGCACTGGATGGCCAACCCCGATCAGGTGCTGGAAGGCGTGCGCCGCGCCCTGCGCCCTGGCGGCCGCTTCGTCGCCGAGTTCGGCGGCCATGGCAACGTGGCCACCATCGTCGCGGCGGTGCAGGCCGCGCGCGTGGCCCACGGCCATGGTGCCAGCGCCTTCCAGTGGTACTTCCCCACAGCCGATGCCTACGCCGATCGCCTGCGCCAGCATGGCTTCCAGGTGCAGCT
The DNA here is from genome assembly GCF_056481725.1 of Stenotrophomonas sp. 85239_Sma. NCBI lineage: Bacteria > Pseudomonadati > Pseudomonadota > Gammaproteobacteria > Lysobacterales > Lysobacteraceae > Stenotrophomonas > Stenotrophomonas sp. 85239_Sma. The sequence continues at coordinate 3,805,603 of NZ_CM151163.1, forward strand.
GATCGAGTGCACGCCGCGCCCGACCGCACTGCCGACCGGCGTGGCCGGCTGGCTGCGGGTGTTCGCCGCACCGCTGCTGGACGACCTGCCCGCCGAGGCACGCGCGACCGTGCGCGAGGCCGCCACCGCGCTGCTGGCCGACCTGCCGCGCAACGCCGCCGGCCAGCCGCTGGCCGACTACGTGCGGCTGCGGGTACTTGCCCGTCGCCGCTGACATGATCCATTCGTCAACTTTTCCGATGTCCGCAACTTCGTACTTCTGCCAGGCATACGCATGACCTCCGCACCCCGCACCCTGTACGACAAACTGTGGGACGCCCACGTGGTTGTCCCTGAATCCGACAGCGCGCCCGCCGTGCTGTACATCGACCTGCACCTGATCCACGAGGTGACCTCGCCGCAGGCGTTCACCGAACTGCGCCAACGCGGCCTGTCACCGCGCCGGCCGGACCGTACCAAGGCAACGATGGACCACTCCACGCCAACCCTGCCGGCCGCCGCCGACGGCACGCTGCCCTACGCCAGCGCCGCCTCCGAAGCCCAGGTCGCCACGCTGGCGCGCAACTGCGCCGAGCACGGCATCGAGTTGTTCGACATGGCCTCGGACAACCGCGGCATCGTCCACGTGATCGCCCCGGAACAGGGGTTCACCCAGCCCGGCATGACCATCGTGTGCGGCGACAGCCACACCTCCACCCATGGTGCGTTCGGCTCGCTGGCCTTCGGCATCGGCACCAGCGAGGTCGGCCACGTGCTGGCCACGCAGTGCCTGCTGCAGCGCAAGGCCAAGACCCTGGCAATCACCGTCGATGGCGTCCTGGCGCCGGGCGTCGGTGCCAAGGATGTGGTGCTGCACATCATCGGCGTGATCGGCGTCAACGGTGGCACCGGCCACGTGATCGAGTTCCGTGGCAGCACCATCGAAGCGATGGACATGGAACAGCGCATGACCCTGTGCAACATGTCGATCGAGGCCGGCGCACGCGCCGGCATGGTGGCGCCGGACCAGGTCACCTTCGACTTCGTCGCCGCGACCCCGCGTGGTCCCAAGGGCGCCGACTTCGACGCTGCCGTGGCACGCTGGCAGCAGCTGCGCAGCGATGAAGGCGCACGCTTCGACAACGAGGTGCACATCGACGCCGCCGATATCCGCCCCACCCTGACCTGGGGCACCCACCCGGGCACCGCCATCGCGGTGGATGCGCCGATTCCAGCGGCCAATGATGCCGCCGCACAGAAGGGCCTGGACTACATGCACTTCCAGGCCGGCAAGGCGCTGGCGGGTACGCCGGTGGATGTGGTGTTCGTCGGTTCGTGCACCAATGGCCGCCTGAGCGACATGCGCGAAGTGGCGCAGGTCCTGCGCGGTCGCCGCGTCGCCGAGCGGGTGCGCATGCTGGTGGTGCCGGGCTCGGAAATCGTCAAGCGCGAGGCCGAGGCCGAAGGTATCCATGAGATCGTGCGCGCGGCCGGTGCCGAATGGCGCGAGCCGGGCTGTTCGATGTGCATCGCCATGAACGGCGATCTGGTCGCACCCGGCCAGCTGGCCGTGAGCACCAGCAACCGCAACTTCGAGGGCCGCCAGGGTCCCGGTTCGCGCACGCTGCTGGCCTCGCCGATGAGCGCCGCGTGGGCCGCAGTGAACGGGCACGTTGCCGATACCCGCGACCTGTTCGCACAGGAGGTGGCGTGATGGCCGGTTTCCGTACCCTGACCTCGGCCAGCGTGGTGCTGCGCCAGACCAACATCGATACCGACCAGATCATCCCGGCCCGGTTCCTGTCCACCACCGAACGCGCCGGCCTCGGCCGCAACGCGTTCAATGACTGGCGCTGGCAGGCCGACGGCGCACCAGTAGCCGACTTCGCCTTCAACCAGCCGCACAACACTGGCCGCAGCATCCTGCTGGCCGGCCGCAACTTCGGCTGCGGCTCGTCGCGCGAACACGCGCCCTGGGCACTGACCGACCTGGGCCTGCGCGCCATCGTCAGCAGCGAGATCGCCGACATTTTCCGCGGCAACGCGTTGAAGAACGGCCTGCTGCCGATCGTGCTGGACGAAGCCGACGTGCAGGCGCTGATGCAGCGCCCGGACGACGAGCTGACCATCGACGTGGCCTCGCGCGAATTGCGCACGCCGGATGGCCGCGTCTATTCCTTCCCGCTGGATGGCTTCTCGCAGACCTGCCTGCTAGAAGGCGTCGACCAGTTGGGGTATCTGTTGGGCCGTGTCCCTGAAATCGAACGCTACGAGAGTGAGCATGCACGCTGAAATTGTTGTCCTGCCCGGTGATGGCATCGGCCCGGAAGTGGCCGCCGCGGCAGTGGCCGTCCTGAAGGCGGTCGCCGAACGCTTCAACCACACCTTCACCTTCAGCGAGCACGATATCGGTGGCATCGCCATCGACCGCCACGGCGAACCGCTGCCGGCGTCGACCCTGGCGGCCTGCCAGGCCGCGAATGCGGTGCTGCTGGGCGCGGTCGGTGGCCCGAAGTGGTCCGACCCGAACGCCAAGGTGCGCCCGGAACAGGGCCTGCTGGCGATCCGCAAGGCACTGGGCCTGTATGCCAACCTGCGCCCGGTGCGTACCCACGAAGCCGCGCTGCACGCCTCGCCGATCAAGGCCGAGCTGCTGCAGGGGGTGGACTTCGTGGTGGTGCGTGAACTGACCGGCGGCATCTACTTCGGCGACAAGACCCGCGATGCCGACAGCGCCAGCGACCTGTGCCGCTACACCGTGGCCGAGATCGAACGCGTCCTGCGCAGTGCGTTCCGCCTGGCGCAGCAGCGTCGCGGCAAGGTCACCTCGGTGGACAAGGCCAACGTGCTGGAGACCTCGCGACTCTGGCGTGACGTGGCCGCGCGCATCGGTCGCGACGAGTTCCCGGACGTAGCGCTGGAGCACCAGCTGGTCGATTCGATGGCCATGCACCTGCTGGCCAAGCCGCGCGAGTACGACGTGATCGTGACCGAGAACATGTTCGGCGACATCCTCACCGACGAGGCTTCAATGCTGGCCGGTTCGCTGGGCCTGCTGCCGTCGGCATCGCTGGGCGAACCGGGCGCGGTCGGCATCTACGAACCGATCCACGGTTCGGCCCCGGACATCGCCGGCAAGGGCATTGCCAATCCCTACGCGACGATCTTCAGCGCGGCGATGCTGCTGCGCCATTCGCTGGGGCTGGAAGCCGAAGCCGCCGCGGTGGAGGCGGCCGTGCATGCGGTGCTGGACGATGGCGTGTTCACCGCCGACCTGGCCGCCAAGGGCCGGGCAGTGAGCACCGCTGCCGCAACGGATGCGGTGCTGGCGCGCCTGAGCGCGTAATCGCTGTGCAGTAGAGCCACGCGATGCGTGGCCGTTGCCCGGCATTGAACCATGCGCAGCCGCCCGTGGGGTGGCTCTACCGAGGCCTGGTAGAGCCCCTCATGCGTGGCTGCGTTACTTGGTGGTGTAACCCCCATTGACCAGGATGGTCTGCCCGGTCATCCACCAGCCGTCGGTGACCAGGAAGCGGATCCACGGCACGATGTCGGCGATGTCGGTCAGGCCGGTGCGGGTGAACGCGGAAAGCGCCGCTGCGGTCTTGTGATACGCCTGCGCATCGGCACTCTCGGCCGGATAGAAGAATGGCGTATCCATCGGACCCGGGCCGATCGCGGTCACCGAGATGCCACGCTCACCGAACTCCTTCGACGCCGCGCGGGTGAAGTGCTCGACCGGTGCCTTGGTACCGGCGTAGCTGGAATAGAACGGCGTGAACGCGCCCAGCAGCGAGGTGACCAGGGTGCAGATGCGGCCGCCGTCGTTGACGTGGCGGCCGGCCTCCTTGAGGAAGAAGAACGCAGCCTTCGCGTTGACCGCACTCATCTCGTCGTACTCCGCTTCGCTGATCTCCAGCAGTGGCTTCTTCAGCACCTTGCCGACGGTGTTGATTGCGATGTCGGGACGGCCAACCGCAGCCACGGCATCGGCGAACAAGCGCTCCATCGCTGCCGCAGAGGTCAGGTCTCCCTGCAGGGCCACCGCTGTGCTGCCGGCGGCCTGCACGGCGGCGACGGTCGCTTCTGCATCGGCTTGGGTGGCGGCACTGTTGTAGTGGATGACGATGGCCTTGGCACCCTGGCTGGCGAAGTCGCGGGCGATCAGTCCGCCCAGGTTCTTGGCGCCACCGGCGATCAGTACGGTCTTGCCCTTGAGGGAATGGTCGGTCATGGCTTCGGTCTCACGAGGGGGCTGCCCGGGGTGGCAACCCTGCCATGACGACGATATCGTGCAGAAAATGCGGATAAAGCCCGCCACATTGACTTAACTTTCCAGAGTCAGCGAACAATGGATCGGATCGATCGTTTCCGCATCTTCACCCGGGTCGTGGAATGCGCCAGCTTCACCCGCGCCGCCGACCAGCTCGGCCTGCCCCGCTCCACCGTCTCGGCAGCGATTGCGGAGCTGGAGCAGCGGCTCGGTACCCGGCTGCTGCAGCGCTCGACCCGCCGGGTTTCCACCACGCATGACGGCGATGTGTTCCATGCCCGTTGCCTGCGCCTGATTGCCGAAGTTGAAGCGGCCGAATCCCTGTTCCGGCAGGACGACGCGCAGCCGGTGGGCCTGCTAAAGATCGATGTGCCCAGCCGCATCGGCCGTCGCATCCTCGCCCCGGCCCTGCCCGACTTCTTCGCGCGCCATCCACACGTTGAAGTGGACCTGGGCATGACCGACCGCGCGGTGAACCTCATCGAAGACGGCTGCGATGCGGTGCTGCGGGTCGGCCAGCTGGGCGACTCCAGTCTGGTGGCGCGCACGCTGGGCCAGCTCGACTTCGTCAACGTTGCCGCGCCGGCCTACCTACGTGAACACGGTGTGCCGCAGCACCCCGCCAACCTGCAGCAGCACCGCGCGGTGAACTACGCGTCGCCGACCACGGCCCGGGTGGAACCCTGGGAATGGCAGGACGGCGGCCAGCTGCGCACAGTGCCGATGCCCGGCTGGGTACGGGTCAACAGCGCCGAGGCCTCGATCGCCTGCTGCGTGGCCGGGCTGGGGTTGCTGCAGATTCCGCGCTACGACGTGCAGGCCGAACTGAACTCGGGTGCACTGGTGGAGGTGATGCCACAGCATGTCGCACAGCCCTTGCCGGTCACCTTGTTGCAGCCGCATCGGCAACACCGCGCGCCACGCGTGCAGGTGTTCATCGAATGGCTGCTGCCAGTGCTGAAGACTGGCCTGCAGCTGCAGTAGTTCCACGCCGTGCGTGGATGTGCACATCGTGGATGGGGTCAGAGCCCATTCCCAGCGGGAAAGGGACCCGACCCCAGGCGGAAATCCCGGGGCATCACGCCCCGGATTCGTCCGGCTTGACCCGGAACCACGCCGCGTACAGCGCCGGCAGGAACACCAGGGTCAGCACCGTGCCCACGATCAGCCCGCCCATGATCGAGATCGCCATCGAGCCGTAGAACGCACTGCGTGACAGAGGAATCATCGCCAGCACGGCCGCCAGCGCGGTCAGCACGATCGGGCGGAAGCGGCGCACCGTCGCATCGATGATCGAATGCCAGCGGTCATGCCCGGCGTCGATGTCCTGCTGGATCTGGTCGATCAGGATCACCGAGTTGCGCATGATCATGCCGGCCAGCGCGATCGTGCCCAGCAGCGCGACGAAGCCGAACGGCGCGCGGAACAGCAGCAGGAACAGGGTTGCACCGATGATGCCCAACGGCGCGGTCACCAGCACCATCGCCGCACGCGAGAAGCTGCGCAACTGCAGCATCAGCAGCGTGGCCACCACCACCAGGAACAGCGGCATGCCGGCCTTGATCGAGTTCTGGCCGCGCGCCGAATCCTCCACGGTGCCGCCGGTCTCCAGCAGGTAGCCGCTGGGCAGCTCGGCACGGATGCCATCCAGCGTGGGCACGATCTGGTGGACCACGTCCAGCGCCTGCATGCCATCGCTGATGTCGGCCCGCACGGTCACGGTCGGCAACCGGTTGCGGTGCCAGATGATGCCGTCCTCGAAGCCGTACTCCATCGTCGCTACCTGCGACAGCGTGATGCTGCCGCCGTTGGCGGTCGGCATCGACAGGCTGGACAGCAGCTCCAGCTGGTTGCGTTCATCGGCCGGTCCACGCAGCAGCATCTCGATCTGGCGGTTGCCTTCGCGGTACACGCTCACCGACTGGCCGGCGAGCGAACTGGCCAGGAACTGGCTGACCTGGGCACTGCTCACGCCCAGCGCGCGGGCACGCTCCTGGTCGATCACCAGCCGCACCACCTTGCTCGGCTCGCTCCAGTCCAGGTTGACGTTCATCACGTGCGGGTTCTCACGCACCTTGGCCTCGACCAGGCGCGCGATCGCCTGCACCTTCTCGATGTGCTCGCCGGAGATCCGCATCTGCACCGGGTAGCCGACCGGCGGGCCGTTCTCCAGGCGGGTCACGCGCATCTGCACATCCGGGAACTTCGGGATCACCTCGTGCAGCAGCCAGTCGCGGGTGGTTTCGCGCGATTCGATGTCCTTGGCCAGCACCACGAACTGGGCGAAGTTGGTCGCCGGCAGCTGCTGGTCCAGCGGCAGGTAGAAGCGCGGCGAACCGGTACCCACGTAGGACACGTAGTTGGCGATGCCCTCGCGGCTGGACAGCAGCTTTTCCAGCTTCTCGGCCTGGGCCTGGGTCGAGCGCAGCGAGGCACCCTCGGCCAGCTCGATGTCCACCATCAGTTCCGGCCGGGTCGAGTCCGGGAAGAACTGCTGCGGCACGAAGCGGAACATCATCAGCGAGAACACGAACAGCGCGATGGTTGCGGCGATCACCCACCAGCGGCGGCGCAGGCAGGCATCCAGGAAGCGCCGGAAGCTGCGGTAGAACGGGCGCTGGTAGGGATCGTGGTCATGCCCATGCTGCGGCGGCGCGATCAGGTTGGCCAGCGCCGGATAGCGATCGGCCCACTGCCGGCGCTTGGCCAGCCAGCGCGCGGACAGGCTGCCCGGCTTCGGCGGCTGCGGATTGAACAGGTCCGGCAGCATCTTGTCGCCCAGGTATGGGATGAACAGCACCGCGGCAATCCACGACACCACCAGTGCGATGGTCACCACCTGGAACAGTGAACGGGTGTACTCACCCGTGCTCGAGGCGGCCGTGGCGATCGGCAGGAAGCCGGCTGCCGTGATCAATGTACCGGTCAGCATCGGGAACGCGGTGGATTCCCAGGCGAAACTGGCCGCGCGCAGGCGATCGAAGCCCTGCTCCATCTTGGTGGCCATCATCTCCACCGCGATGATCGCATCGTCCACCAGCAGGCCCAGCGCCAGCACCAGCGCGCCCAGCGAGATCTTGTGCAGGCCGATGTCGAAGTAGTGCATGACGAAGAAGGTCATCGCCAGCACCAACGGAATGGTCACGCCCACCACCAGGCCGGTGCGCAGGCCCAGCGAGAAGAAGCTGACCAGCAGCACGATCACCACCGCTTCGGTCAGCACCTGCACGAACTCGCCGACCGACTCCTCCACCGACTGCGGCTGGTCGGACACTTTGCGCAGCTGCATGCCGGCCGGCAGGGTCTTCTGCAGGCGTTCGAATTCGGCATCGAGGTTGGCGCCCAGCTTGAGGATGTCACCGCCATCCTTCATCGCCACCGCCAGGCCGATCGCTTCTTCGCCCATGAATCGCATCTTCGGCGACGCCGGATCGGCGAAGCCACGCTTGACCTCGGCGATGTCGCCCAGGTGCACGGTGCGGTCGCCAGCACGGATCGGGAACTGGCGGATCGCTTCGATGTCGTTGAACTGGCCGGTCACACGCAGCTGTACGCGGTCGGTGGCGGTCTCGAAGAAGCTGGTACCGGTCACTGCATTCTGGTCGGCCAACGCCTGCTGCACCTGCTGCATCGACACACCCAGCGTCGCCAGCCGGGTGTTGGACAGCTCGATCCACACCTTCTCGTCCTGCAGGCCGACCAGGTCGATCTTGCCAACGTCGGGAACGCGCTGCAGTTCCAGCTGGATGCGGTCGGCGTAGTCGCGCATCACCGCGTAGTCGAAGCCCTTGCCGGTCAAGGCATAGATGTTGCCGTAGGTGTCGCCGAACTCATCATTGAAGAACGGGCCGACGATCTCCCGCGGCAGCGTGGGACGGATATCGCCCACGCGCTTGCGTACCTGGTACCACAGGTCCGGGATCTGCCTGGAGCGCAGGCTGTCGCGCGCCATGAAGATGACCTGCGATTCGCCGGGGCGCGAATACGAGCGGATGAACTCGTACTCGCCGGTATTCATCAGTGCCTTCTCGATCGGCTCGGTGACCTGCCGCGAAACCTGTTCGGCGGTGGCGCCCGGCCACAGCGTGCGCACCACCATCGCCTTGAAGGTGAAGGGCGGATCCTCGGACTGGCCCAGATGCTTGTACGACCACGCGCCGATCAGCGCGAAGGCAAGCATCGCAAACAGCACCAACGGGCGGTTGGACAACGCCCACTCGGAAAGATTGAAGCGGCGCACCGGCTTACTCCTTGGCCTTGGCGGCAGCGGTCGGCGTGGCCGGCTTCAGCACCGGGCGGTTCTGGCGGTCCACGGCGATCACCGGCTGGCCGGCCCGCAACAGGTGCCCGCCGGCGGCGACCACCCAGTCAGCGGCGCCCACCCCGGACAGCACCGGCACCGTCTCGCTGCCGTAGGCGCCGGTGGTGACCGCTGCGGCCTTCAGCGTGCTGTTGGCCGGATCGACCACCCATACGCTGGCGGCACCATTGGCGCCGCGCTGCAGCGCGCCGAGCGGCAGCTGCAGGGTGCCGTGGCGGCCAGCGCTGCTGTAGACGCGCGCGCTCTGGCCCAGTTCGACATCGGCCAGCGCATCGGCCGGCAGGCTGACCCGGGTCGCGTAGGTGCGCGCCTGCGGATCGGCGGCGGCCGCGATCTCGCGGATCGTGCCCGGCAGGCGCTGGCCGGGGCGGTTCCACAGCTCCACCTCGACCGGCTGGCCCACCGCATAGTCGCGGATGGTGCCCTCGGGCAGGTCGATCAGCACTTCGCGCGCACCATCGGCGGCCAGGTTGAAGATGGTCTGGCCGGCCGACACCACCTGCCCGGCTTCGGCCTCGCGGCTGGCGATCACGCCATCGGCCGGCGCGCGCAGCTGCGCGTAGTCGGCCTGGTTGCGCAGCACATCGAGGTTGGCGCGAGCGGCATTGGCCTGCCCCTGCGCGGCCTTGAAGGCGGCGGACTGCTGGTCCAGCTGCGAGCGGCTGACCAGTTGCTGGTCGGCCAGCACCTGGTAGCGCTTGAGGTCATCGCGGGCACGCACCAGATCGGCCTCCGCCGCAGCCAGCTGCGCCTGCGAGGCACGGGCCTGCAGTGCGAAGTCGGCTACGTCCAGCTCGGCCAGCACGTCGCCCTTCTTCACCCGTTGCCCTGCATCGACGTGGCGCTTGACCAGGTTGCCGCCGACGCGGAACGACAGCGGACTTTCCTGTCGTGCGCGCACCGTGCCCGGGAACGCCGCCGGCGCTTGCCCGGCCTGCTCGCCGGGGTGAACCACCAGCACCGGTACGGCCGCCTGTGGCGCCTGCTCCTGTCCCGAACAGGCTGCCAGCGCAGCCATCCACACCATACCGCCCATCCAGCGCACGATCTTCATCGGTCAACGTCCTGAAAACGCAGGGTTGCAACTAAGGGGGAGCCGGGACTGCCGGCCCAATTTAATAAACCGGCCGGTATAGTATAAATATCGAACCGCTTGGTCTAGTATTGTCGCGATGAGTTCTCACACTTCCCGCAAGCCGTCGGCCAAGCCCGCTGCCAAGGCCGCCGGACCCGGGCGCCCCAAGGACCTCGGCAAGCGCGCGGCGATCCTTGAAGCAGCCAAGGCACTGTTCATCGAACAGGGCTATACCGGCGTGAGCATGGACACCATCGCCGCTCAGGCCGGCGTCTCGAAGCTGACTGTGTACAGCCACTTCGGTGACAAGGAGACGCTGTTCTCCGAAGCCGTGCAGTCAAAGTGCATCGAAATGCTGCCGGACGCGCTGTTCGTGGCCGACGCTGACGGCCCACTGCGCGACCAGCTGATCGGTATCGGCCTGGCCTTCTTCGAGTTGATCACCTCCGACGCGGCGATCTCGATCCAGCGCATGATGATGGCGCCGGAGACCGATGAGCGCCTGCGCGAGCTGTTCTGGCAGGCCGGCCCGGAGCGTACCTGCGAGGCGTTGGCCGATTTCCTGCGCGCGCGCGGTCAGCGCGGCGAACTGGACATCGCCGACTATTACCTGGCTGGCCAGCAGTTCCTGACCCTGGTCAAGGGCGAAGTGCACATGCATATGATGTGCGGCATGCCACTGTCACCGGTGGAGTGCGACCCTCTTGTCCATGTCACCGCCAGCATCGACTTCTTCCTGCGCGCCTATGCGCCGCGAGGGGCCGGAACCGGCTGAAACGGCAAACCTGAATGAACCGGAGGTCGCGATGACTTCCGGCACTGCGACCCCGGCCCCCCGGCAGCTGATGCTCTGGGCGCGCCGCCGGCCTCCGGCACCGGTAAAATGGCCGGCCCACTGCGCTGGATTTGAACCTCATGACGATTGATTACGCCCACGCCCGCGAACTGATGGTGGAACAGCAGATCCGTCCCTGGGACGTGCTGGACATCAAGGTGCTCGACGTCCTGGCCCGCCTGCCGCGCGAGGCCTTTGTCGCCGATGCACACCGGGCACTGGCCTACGCCGATGTCGAACTGCCGATCGGCCATGGCCAGAAGATGATGAAGCCGGTCATCGAGGGCCGTACCCTGCAGGCGCTGGACCTGCAGCCGGGTGACGAAGTGCTGGAAATCGGCACCGGCAGCGGCTTCCTGTCGGCCTGCATCGGCGCGCTGGCGCGCGACGTGCTGAGCCTGGAAATCGACCCGGAGCTGGCCGCCGCCGCGCGCGCCCGCCTGGATGCCTCCGGCCTGGGCACCAATGTCCGCGTGGAAGTGGCTGACGCCCTGACCTGGCAGACCGAACGCCGCTTTGACGTGATCTGTGTCACTGGTGCGGTCGACGTCGTGCCGTCACAGTTCGCTTCGTGGCTGCGTCCGGGTGGTCGCCTGTTCGTGATCCACGGCCGCTCGCCGGCGATGGAGGCCCTGCTGGTCAAGGCCGACGGCAGCAGCGAGTCCCTGTTCGAGACCGATATCGATTACCTGCGTGGTGCCGCCCCGGCCCCCCAGTTCCACCTCTGAGTCCAAGGAAGCCGCAATGATCCGCCGATCCCTCGCTGTTGCGCTGGCCACTGCCCTGCTGCCGTTGTCCGCCCATGCCGCCGACCTGCTGCAGGTCTACGAAATGGCGCGCAATGGCGATCCGCAGCTGTCCGCCGCCGAATCGACCCGGCTGTACGACAAGGAAGGCGCCGTGCAGGCCCGCGCTGCCCTGCTGCCGCAGATCAACGGCCAGGCCCAGCTGAACCGCACGCGCAGCGAGCCCAATGCCGACGCCAACTCCGGCTCGTTCACCAGCAAGCGCCGCACCTACACGATCGATGGCAGCCAGACGCTGTTCAACTGGACCCAGATCAACAACCTGCGCTCGCAGCGTGAACTGAGCAAGGCGGCGGACTTCACCCTCGATTCGGCCAACGACAGCCTGATCGTGCGCACCTCGGCGGCCTACTTCAACGTGCTGGTGGCGATCGAATCGCTGAACGCCGCACAGACCAATGAAGCGGCCGCGAAGAAGCAGTTCGACTTCGCCGACAAGCGCCTGGAAGTGGGCCTGGCGCCGATCACCGACGTGCACGAAGCACGCGCCCAGTACGACCAGGCGCGTGCCAACACCATCGTTGCGCAGAACACCTTGGCCGATAACTACCAGGCGCTGACCGAACTGACCGGCCAGCCTGTGACCAACCTGCGTGGCCTGCCGGCGGACTTCCGCCCGGAAGTGCCGGCCAACCGCGGCAACATCGACGAGCTGGTGCAGCAGGCCACCTCCCAGAATCCGGCGCTGAAGGCCCAGGAACTGAAGGTCAGCGCCGCCGAGGCTGGCGTGCAGGCCGCCCGTGGCGGCCATTACCCGACCCTGTCGCTGGGCGGCAGCTGGGGCAAGAGCGCGACCTGGGGTGACAGCACCGGTTCCGGTTCGCTGTCGCCGGACGCCCGCACCAACAGCATCGGCCTGACCCTGAGCGTGCCGATCTTCTCCGGTGGTGCCACCCAGTCGGGCGTGCGCCAGGCGCTGGCCCAGCGTGACATCGCCCAGGACGGCTACGAGCAGCAGAAGCGCGCCCTGGACCGCAACACCCGCAATGCCTACCAGACCCTGGTTCAGGGCATCAGCGAAGTGGAAGCACGCCGCCTGGCGGTGGTCTCGGCGCAGAGCGCGTACGACGCCTCGCAGGTCGGCCTGGAAGTCGGTACCCGTACCGTGCTGGACGTGATCCAGAACCAGCGCATCCTGTTCTCGGCGCAGCTGGATTACGCCCAGGCCCGCTACACCTTCCTGCAGAACCGCCTGCTGCTGAGCCAGTCGCTGGGTGCGCTGGACGTGGCCGAGCTGCAGGACGTCAACCGCCTGCTGACCCAGGACGCGGGCAACCCGGCAACGACCACGCACTGATCCGTCGCCCCGCCGGCAACGAAGAAGCCACCCGCAAGGGTGGCTTTTTTGCAGGCGGTGCCTCCACACGCACCGTCCTGTTGCGTGGCCCCGCGAATCCTCAGCCTGGCCATGCCCACAGGCGCTCCAGCGCCGCAAGCAGGCACAGGGCCGCCGCCAAGGGGGCCAGCATCGGCAGCATCAGCTCGCGGCCGGTTGCGCCCTGCCGCGTGTCTTTCCGTCGACGCAGCACCGCCAGGCACAGTGCCGCCATCACCAGCAGGGTTGCCGGACCCGGCAGCGTCGGCAGGGTGCCCAGCGGCAGCCACAACTCCAGCATCACCGCTGGCAGCCCGACCACCGCCACGGTCAGGCCGGCGCGGGATCGTCCCACCGCATCCCCCCTCCCCGGCCATAGCGACGTTGCCAGCCGCACGGCCAGCATCAGCAGCACCAGCTGCAGCGCGGCCAGACCCGCGGCCCCCGCCAAGGGCAACAACGGCAGCATCCACTGCAGTTGCGGATGCATCTGCAGCGCCACCGACAGCGGCCGGGTACTGGCCAGCGCGGAAAACTCGACCAGCCCGGCCTGCAATGCTGCCAGCACGATCAGCAGCAACATCGCCAGCAACGAGACCAGCGCCAGCACGGCCGGCTGCCACATCGCACCCCGGCGGCGCAGCGCAGGAAAGCCCAGTGCCAAGCCGACGCTGGCAAATACCCCCAGCAGCGGCACCGCAGCCGCCAGCACACCGCCCAGCCCAAAGCGATACGGCGCGGTCGCCGGTGGCAGCCAGGGAATCCAGTGGGCGTAGTGCACGTAACGTGCCGCGAGCGCCAGCAGCAACACCCCCGCACCGACCTTCACCGTCAGCAGGGCACAGGCCACCAGCACCGCACGCCGAGGCGGCAGCAACGCCAGCGCGCCCAGCATCAGCAGACCCATCGCCGCCGTCACCTGTTCCGGTAGCCAGTCGCTGGCCTGAAGGCCTTCCGCGGCCAGCACCGCGTATACATGGTGGGCCATGGACTGCGCCACGCCCGCCGTGGTCGCCACCAGCTCCAGCAGCAGGGCGACGCCCAGCACGCCAGCCACCCGCGACCCCCAGCTGGCAGCCAGCAGCCCGTGCAGGCCCTCTGCCGCCGGCAGCCGCAGCACCATATCCTGCAGGCAGCACAGCACCAGGCCGGCCCCCAGTGCGGCCAGCAACAGGCTCAGCACGATGGCCGGACCGGCCTGCGCCGCCGTGTGCTGACCCACCAGCGCGATCACGCTGCCGCCCACCAGAAGCGTCAGCGCCACCACTGCCAGATGGTCCATGCCCAGCCGGGCCCCACCGGTGCCGTCCCTGCCCCTGTCGCCGTCCATCGCAAGTTCCCTTGATATCCGCCCAAGCGCGGTCGACAGCAGGCTGGCAGCCTGCGTCGCCCTGCGGAATCAGAATCGGTGCCGTGTGCGCCACGATGTGATGGCAGGCACGCTGCCATTGGCAGGGTCGGTCCAGCAACGACAGAAAAATCGTCGCTAAGCAGAATTGATGAAGTTGATCACGACAATGCTCGCCAGCGCCGCTGACGCCGCGCTGACGGAATCACTCGTGCGGCGGGGGCAGGTGCGGCGCGACCAGGGCAAGCGTGCGCTGCAGCGCGCCGCGGCCGTTGCTGACCAGCGTGCAACCGGCGCGTGCCATGTCCTCGCGGGCCTGGGCATCGTCGAGCAGGTGCTGCAGCAGATCGCCCACCGCCTGCGCGTCCTCACCGATCAACAGCGCACCGGCCTCACGCATGCGCCGGGAGATTTCCGCAAAGTTGTGCAGGTGCGGGCCGGTCACCGCCGCCGTTCCCATCGCGGCCGGCTCCAGCAGGTTGTGGCCGCCGATGGCCTGCAGGCTGCCGCCGACGAAGGCGACCTGGGCGCAGGCATAGAACGGCATCAGCTCGCCGAGGGTATCGATGACGAACACGTCGGTGGCCGCGTGCGGCCACTGGTCCACGCGGCGGGTCGCCACGCTCCAGCCCTGTTCGCGCGCCAGTGCTTCCACCTTCGGGAAACGCTCGGGATGGCGCGGTGCCCACATCAGCAGCAGGTCCGGATGCTGCTGGCGCAGGCGCCGGTGCAGGTCGATCACCGCCTGCTCTTCGCCATCATGGGTACTGGCGGCGATCCACACGGGACGAGCGGCCGGTACCCGCGCATGGAACTGTTCGACGAAGCCCTGCATATCCGGTGTGGCGATGTCGAACTTCAGGTTGCCCAGCGCCTGCACCTGGCCGGGCTCCGCCCCCAGCTGCACGAAGCGCTCGGCATCGTCCTGCGACTGCGCGGCCACGCAGGTGACGGTGCGCAGCGCGCGGCGGATCAGTGCGGCCAGCAGCCGGTAGCCGCGCAGCGAACGCGCCGACAACCGGGCATTGAGGATGTACACCGGAATACCGCGGTCACGGCAGCCGAACAGCATGTTCGGCCACAGCTCGGTTTCCAGGATCAGCGCCAGGCTGGGCTGGAAATGGCCCAGGAAACGGTTGACGCTGCCCGGCACGTCGTAGGGCAGGTAGACATGGTCC
The DNA here is from genome assembly GCF_056481725.1 of Stenotrophomonas sp. 85239_Sma. NCBI lineage: Bacteria > Pseudomonadati > Pseudomonadota > Gammaproteobacteria > Lysobacterales > Lysobacteraceae > Stenotrophomonas > Stenotrophomonas sp. 85239_Sma. Next base: position 3,820,733 of record NZ_CM151163.1, read on the forward strand.
AGGGCGTCGCCCCACAGCGCGCGCACGCGCTCGGAGCCGGTCGGGGTGATGGTGGTGATCACCCAGCGGATGTCCGGGCGCTGCTGGCGCAGGGCATTGACCAGCGGAGCGGCGGCATTGACCTCGCCTACCGAGACCGCGTGCAGCCACACCCGCGGCTGGCCGGTCGGCTGCGGATAGGAGGCGTAGCGTTCATCCCAGCGCCGGAAGTATTCACGGACCCGGAAGCCGCGCCAGACCAGGTGGTACACGGTGATCGGCAGCAGGATGTAGAGCACGACCGAATACAGGCCGCGCAGGATCCATTCGACAGGGTCTTTACGCATGCGGCAAGGATACGGGAGCCCCCGGGGAAAGACACGCGGCCGCCTTGGTAGAATGGCCCCATGTCAGATGCCTCCACCGCCGTCCGTCCATCGCTGCGCGATCCGCGCAACTGGCCGATGTTTGCCGCCATGTTCGGCGCCTTCGCCATCGCCCGCCTGCCGTGGATGCTGCAGCGCGCGCTGGGCCGGGGCGTCGGCTGGATTACCTGGCGCCTGCTTGGCAGCCGCCGCCGCGCCGCCGAGGTCAACCTGCAGCTGTGCTTCCCCGAGAAGGACGAAGCCTGGCGCCAGCGCCTGGTGCGCGATAGTTTCGACGCGCTTGGCGTGGGCGTGTTCGAGTGCATCCGTGCCTGGTGGGGCAGCATCGACCGCATCCGCCCGCACGTGCGGATCGAAGGCCTGGAACACCTGCGGCAGATGCAGGCCGAAGGCCGCGGCGTGCTGCTGGTCTCCGGCCACTTCATGACCCTGGAAATGTGCGGGCGGCTGCTGTGCGACTATGTCGACCTGTCCGGCATGTACCGCAAGCACAAGAACCCGGTGTACGAGTGGGCGGTGAAGTTCGGCCGCCTGCGCTATGCCAAGGCGATGTTCGCCAACGAGGACATCCGCGCGACCGTGCGCCATCTGAAGAAGGGCGGCTTCCTCTGGTACGCGCCGGACCAGGACATGCGTGGCAAGGACACCGTGTTCGTGCCGTTCTTCGGCCACACCGCTTCGACCATCACCGCCACCCACCAGCTGGCACGGATGACTGGTTGCGCGGTGATCCCCTATTTCCACCGCCGCGAAGGCGGGAAGTACGTGCTGAAGATCGGCGCCCCGCTGGAGAATTTTCCCAGCGAGGACGTGGAAGCCGATACCACGCGGGTCAACCAGGCCATCGAGGCAATGGTGCGCGAGGCCCCCGACCAGTACCTGTGGATCCACCGCCGTTTCAAGCGCCAGCCGGGCGGCCGGAGCGATTTCTACAAGTAGATCCACGCCATGCGTGGATGCTCTGCATCCGGGTGCCGGCAACTACAACGGCCAACGGCACCATGCGTGCGTACGGGTACTCACCCAACGCACTGGCCAGGCCCGCACGGACCGGAATCGCCGGTTCAGCAGCCGACTGCTGCGCGACTTCAGCAGGGCCATGCACTCGGCCAAGGTTTCGCTGCGCAGCTCCATCAGCCAGTGCAGATGGTCGGGCATGACCACCCAGGCGAGGCTGTGGCTGATACCGCGGCGCTCGACAAAGCGCAGACAGTCAACCAGGATCGCCACGTTGGCCGCATCGGCGAAAAACGGTTCGCGGTCCAGGGTTGCTGTGGTCAATGAGTACACGTTGCCGGATCGGGAATACCGACCGTGGCGAAGTCTGGGGCTGGCCATGCCTCCAGCGTGCGCAACCGGTGGGGGACACCGATATTGGAGATGTCGCCGTGTTCGGGTCGGGAAAGCCCCATCCACGCATGGCGTGGATCTACTGATCGGCTCCATGGTTGATCCCTGCCAGGCGCAGATGCGCGGTCACTTCACCGGCGGGGAATCATCTGCGTCGCGGGCCAGCAGGCTGCCGGCGAACAGGGCCGCCAGCAGCACGGTCAGGCCACCCCAGAACGCGGAATAGAACGCCAGGTGCGTATTGAGCGGAAACACGGTCACCGCCAGCGCCAGCATCGCCGGGCGGGCGCGATCACGCGCGGCCGGCGGTGCATAGCGCCAGGCACGCCAGGCCTGCGCCACCGCCGCCAACCACAGCAGCAAGCCCAGCACGCCGGTTTCTGCAAGGATTTCCAGCACGATCTGGTGGGCGTGCAACGCCGGTTGATTGCCCCACACTGCGGGGCCTTCGTCGGCCACGCACGCCGGATACGCATCGCGGAAGCCACGCGCACCGACGCCGTTGACCGGATGTTCTTCGATCATGCACACCGCCGCCGTCCAGATGCGCGCGCGCCCCGACAGTGCCTCGTCAACGCCCTGCCCGTCTTCGTTCCATGCCTGGGCCGTGCGCGCAACACGCTCGCGCAGCTGCGGCACGCCCGCTGCCAGTGCGGCCGTGCCCATCGCCGCCACCAGGGCAAGCAGGAGCAGCCGCTTCCAGCCGAACTGGCGCACGCCGCTGTAGGCCAGCACCAGCGCAAAGGTGATCCACGAGGCGCGCGAACCGGCCAGCAGCAACACGCATCCCAGCGCGGCAGCGGCCAGCAGCCACCCGGCACTGCCGAAACGCCGCGCCATCGGCAGCAACAGGAACGGTGACAGGCTGGCCAGCACCTGGCCGAATTTCAGATTGCACGGCCCAAGCACGCCACTGAGGCGGTCGGCCAGCACAGCTTCGCCGGCCGGGCACAGCGCGTGGCCACTCACGGCCAGCTTCAGGTGCTCCAACGACCAGAACCACGGGCTGGTGCCGGCCAGCGCCTGCACCAGTGCGTCCAGCGTCCACGCGCCGGTGATCAGTGCCAGGCCACCGAAGGTCAGCCGCCGCCGTTCCGGCGTGGCCACCGCGATCGCCACCAGCCACATGAAGGGCAGGTAGCGCAGCCCGGCAGCGGCCTTGGTCCATGAGGCCGACGGGTCGATGGCATCGATGGCCGAGAACGCCTGCGGCAGCCAGTAACCGAGGAACAGGATCGAGGTCAGCGCCCAGGCGGCGGTGCTCAACAGGTGCGGGCGGCGCTGCAGCCGGCGCATGACCATGCGCGCGGCAGCATAGATCGCGCCGAGGCCCAACACGGTCTCGGCGATGCCCGGCAACGGCCACATCGCCACGTACGCCAGCACCCACCAGGGCGCCCAGCGCCCGGCGCGGTCGTCGCGCACGATGACAGCGGGGTCAGCCGGCGAGATCGGCATAGAGGCGGAGGGTATCGCGCTGCATGGCCTGCAGGGTAAACGGGATGCGGGTCGGCAACGACGGTGGCTGCGCCAACAGGGCCAGCGCACGTTCACCCAGCGCGCGTGCATCACCGGGCGGCACCGCGCCGCTGGGCTGCAGCTGCTGCAGCAGTTCGCCCACGCCACCGTGGTCCCAGCCCAGCACCGGGCGGCCGACCGACAGCGCCTCGACCACGGTGCGGCCAAAGGCTTCCGGCTTGTCCGACAACTGCAGCACAAGATCGCTGGCGGCGTAGGCCTGGGCGATGCGTGCCGTCGGCGTGCTGATCTGTACGGCCTCGGCCACGCCCAATGCCGCAGCCTGGCTGCGCAGGTCAGCCACATAGGCCTCGCGCCCGGGTTCGTCGGTGCCCAGCATCCACAACTGGGCAGGCACGCCAGCGGCACGCACGTCGGCCAGCAACTGCAGCGCGTGGGCGTGGCCCTTCAGCCGGGTGCCGCGCCCCGGCAGCAGCAGCAGCGGGCCTTCCACCTGGGCCAGCCAGGGGTAATCGGCCGCCAATGCCAGCCGCGGGCGACGGTCGGCACGGGCCACGCGCGGGAACTGGCCGACATCGACACCGCGGGGAATGACCTGCAGTTTTTCTTCCGGCACCGTCGGGTAGTGGCGCTGCACGTACGCGCGCACGGTATTGGACACGCAGATCACGCGTTCGCCACTGGTCATCACCGCACTGTACCGGCTGGGCGAATTCAACCCGTGCACGGTGGTTACCCAATGCGGGCGCTGCGCGGCAGGCATGGCACGGATGGCGTACAGGCCCAGCCAGGCCGGCAGCCGCGAACGGGCATGCACGATGTCCGCGCCAACCTCGGCAAACAGCCGGCGCAGGGTAGGCAGATGGCGCAGGGTCAGCAGCGACTTGCGGCCGATGTCCAGGGTGAGGTGCTCGGCACCGCTGTCCAGCAGCGGCTGCACCAGGCGGCCACCGGCAGACACCACCAGCGCGCGATGGCCGGCGGCAACCAGGGCCGCAGCGATTTCCAGGGTCGAGCGCTCGACACCACCGGAGTGCAGCGCCGGCAGCAACTGCACCACGGTCAATCGGCGCATCGAAGGGGCCGCCGTTTAGTCGGCCAGCACGAACACGGAGCCGCAGTACGGGCACTGCGCTTCGCCGTTGGGTTCGTCTTCGATCGGCAGGTACACGCGCGGATGCGAGTTCCACAGCGCCATTTCCGGGGTCGGGCAGCTCAGCGGCAGATCGCTGCGGTGCACGGTGTAGCGCTTCTCGGCGTTGGCGGGCGCAGTGGCGGTATGGCTCATGGCGGATGTCGGTGAACGGGTTGCGAGGCCTGTGATTCTAGCATCTGGGCCGCACCGACATTGCGCCGCAACGGGTCGTTGCGCCCGCCCGTCGATGCCTCGCATCTCCCCGCCGCACGCCGGGCGGCAGCGCCAGGCAGGATTCTGTGGTCGTTCCGGCAGGTTCGCTCACCGGAATCGCCTCCAGCGATATTTCCCGCATTTGGATCGAACTAAATGGCACTTGCCAGCGCGCGGCGGCTGTTGCAGGATCGGGCCGGGTCGCACCTCGACCCCTCCAATCCAACCCGATCGCATGGCCCGCCCCCACCGGACCGGCATCGCCTCTCCCACTGCCAGCCTGGCGGGCGGAGCGATGCCGTCCGTGGTGTCCGCCGATGCGGGTTCTGCCCGCCGCCAGCCCTTCCGGGAGACCCTTGCATGACCCTGTCCGATCCGCGCCGCGCCCTGCTTCCACTCGCCCTGGCCCTGGCCTGTGCGACCACTGCGATGCCGGTGCTGGCACAGGGGCTGCAGACCTCGTTCGAACCGGGCGAACCTGCCCCGTCACAGGCGGCGGGTGCACTTCAGGTCACGATCGGCAATGGACCGGCCGCGCCCTACACCGCCAAGCGCAACGCCGGCTACAGCGGCCTGCATGCACTGCGCTACAGCAGCGCGGGCGGCAGCGCGCGGCGCGAACTGTTCAAGGCCGACCTGCCCATCGAGGCCGATACCACGCTGTCGTGGCTGGTACTGCCGGAGATCGTCGGCAAGGACACCGTCGCTTCGACCTTTGTCTCGCTGGACCTGCTGCTGGACGATGGCAGCCGCGTTTCGGCCGGTGAGGCACGCGACCAGCACGGCGTGGCGATCGGCGCACGCGCGCAGGGCGAGTCGAAGACGCTGTACCCGCAACAGTGGGCCCGCAAGGCGGTGCGGCTGGGCGACGTACCCACGCTGAAGGGGCGCCGCGTGGTGGCGATCGAGCTGGAGGTGGCCAGTGCCGAGGGCGCGCCGGTCTCTGGCTGGATTGATGACGTGCGCCTGGATGCAGTGCCGAGGCAGCAGCCACAGCGCGTCTCCGACTGGGTGCTGACCACCCGCGGCACCCAGGCCAACGGCACCTTCTCGCGCGGCAACAATTTCCCGGCCACGGCGGTGCCGCACGGGTTCAACTTCTGGACCCCGGTCACCGATGCCGGCGCACTGAACTGGCTGTACCGCTGGAACGAGCAGAACGATGCGCAGAACCGTCCACAGCTGCAGGCACTGGCGCTGAGCCATCAGCCCAGCCCGTGGATGGGCGACCGCCAGACCTTCCAGGTGATGCCCTCGGCCAGCCGTGGCGTGCCCGATGCCGACCGCCGCAGGCGCGCGCTGTCGTTCGACCACAACCATGAAAGCGCACGTCCCTACCGCTACGACGTGCGCTTCGACAATGGCATCGCCGCCGCGATCGCGCCGACCGACCATGCTGCGGTGTTCCGCTTCGATTTCCCCGAAGGCGGCGACGCCAACCTGCTGTTCGACAACGTCGACGCGCGTGGTGGCCTGACCCTGGACGCCGCCACGCAGACGCTGTCCGGCTACACCGATACGCGCAGCGGCCTGTCCAACGGCGCCAGCCGCATGTACGTGGTTGCCAGCTTCGACAAGCCTTGGCGCGGCAGCGGCCACCTCGACACCGGCCGCCCGACCGGCTACATCAAGTTCGATGCCGGCAGCGACCGTCAGGTGACGATGCGCATCGCCACCTCGCTGATCTCGGTGGAGCAGGCGCGGCACAACCTGGCACTGGAGATCGCCGCCACCGATACGCTGGAGAGCGTGGCCGGCCGCGCGCAGGATGCATGGGACGCACGCCTGGCCCGCTTCGATATCGGCGATGCCAGCGACGACCAGAAGACCACGCTGTACTCCAGCCTGTACCGGCTGTACCTGTACCCCAATTCCGGCTACGAGAACGCGGGCAGCGCGGCCGCACCGGACTGGCGCTACGCCAACCAGGCCAGCGCCAGCGATGACAACACCGACGGCAGCGCGAAGCGCAGCTTCACCGGCGTGCGCGACGGCAGGGTGTTCGTCAACAACGGCTTCTGGGACACCTTCCGCACCACCTGGCCGGCCTATGCACTGTTCACCCCCCACGATGCCGGGCAGATGGTGCAGGGCTTCATCGAGCAGTACCGTGCCGGTGGCTGGATCGCGCGCTGGTCGTCGCCGGGCTACGCCGACCTGATGGTCGGCACCAGCTCGGACGTGGCCTTCGCCGATGCATGGCTGAAGGGCATCGGCGGCTTCGATCCGGCCGAGGCCTATGCCGCCGCGCTGAAGAACGCGACCGTGGTCCCGCCCGACCGTCATGTCGGCCGCAAGGGCATGGACCGTTCGACCTTCCGTGGCTACGCCAGCGCGGACGTGCACGAAGGCATGTCGTGGACGATGGAAGGCGCACTCAATGACTTCGGCATCGCCAATATGGCCGACGCGTTGGCCAGGCGCGCGACCACGCCTGCCGCACGCGAGCGCTACAGCACCGAAGCGGACTACTTCCGCTACCGCGCCGCCAGCTACGCGACGATGTTCGATCCGGCCGCCGGCTTCTTCCAGGGCCGCACGGACGATGGCCGCTGGCGCGTGGATGCCAAGGACTACGACCCCCGCGTGTGGGGCCACGATTACACCGAATCCAATGGCTGGACCTTCGCTTTCACCGCCGCCCACGATGGCGAAGGCCTGGCCGCGCTGTACGGTGGCCGCGACAAGCTGGCGGCGAAGCTGGATGCCTTCTTCGCCACGCCGGAAACCGCGGACCCGGCACTGGCCGGCTCCTACGGCGGCACCATCCACGAGATGACCGAAGCGCGCGACGTGCGCATGGGCATGTACGCGCACAGCAACCAGCCGGCGCACCACATCCCGTGGATGTACCTGTACGCCGGGCAGCCGTGGAAGACCCAGCAGCACGTGCGCGAGATCCTGTCCCGGCTGTACGTCGGCAGCGAGATCGGCCAGGGCTATCCAGGCGACGAGGACAACGGCGAGACCTCGGCATGGTACGTGCTGGCCTCGCTGGGCCTGTACCCGCTGCGCATGGGCGCGCCGGAGTACGTGATCGGTTCGCCGGCCTTCCGTCACGCGCGGGTGGAACTGCAGGGCGGCGCGGTGCTGACCGTGAACGCGGCCAACAACTCACGCGAGAACATCTACGTGCAGTCGCTGAAGATCAACGGCACGCCCTGGACGAAGACCTGGGTGCCGCACGACCTGATTGCCAAGGGTGCGACGCTGGACTTCGTGATGGGACCGCAGCCCTCGCGCTGGGGCAGCGGCGTGGAGGACGTGCCGCGCTCGTTGACCGCCCGTGGCCAGCGGCCGCAGCTGCTGCACGACCTGCTCGGTAGCGGTGCGAAGGCGGCGCTGGCCGATGGCCGTGCCCTGCCGGCGCTGGTCGACGACGATGCGGCCACCACCGTGGGCCTGGGCGGCGGCGCAACCATCGCCCTGACCGGCCTGGCCGAAGGCGCGCCGATGATGTACACGCTCACCAGCGGCGACGGCCGCATCCAGGGCGGCGAATGGGCACTGGAAGCACGCAACGGCAACGGCCGCTGGACCGTGCTCGACCAGCGCAGCGGCGAAGCCTTCGAGTCGGCCCGCCAGACCCGCCCGTTCCGCATCGCCAAACCCGGTCGCTACAGCGAGTACCGGCTGCGCCTGGCGGCGCCGGGCCGGCTGCCGCTGGCGGAGATCGAACTGTTGGCGCCCAGCGCCGTACAATGAACCCTATGCGCTACCGTCTGTTGCCTCTGGCCCTTGTTGCCCTTTCCTTTTCCAGCCTTGGCCAGACCCAGGCCTTTGATGCGCAGCTGACCCGCGACGGCGTGACGCTGAACTACCAGGACGCCCGTGGCGCCCTGGCCGCGCCGCAGCGCAAGCGGGTGATCGATACGTTCTACTTCGCCTACCTGCGCGAACGCGCGGACTTCCACCCGGCTGCGCCGTCGATGGTGCGCATCGTGATCGATCCGGCCTACACCGGCATCGCGTTCGTCGGCGACAAGGACCAGGCGGCGACGATCACGATCAATCCGGGTTGGCTGGCACAGCATCCGAACGACATCGACCTGGTCACCCATGAGGCCATGCACATCGTGCAGGGCTATCCGGGCTACGGCGACGCGCGGGTGCCGGGCTGGCTGGTGGAAGGCATCGCCGACTACGCACGCGACCGCTACGGCATGGACAATGCCGCGGCCGGCTGGGCGCTGCCCGGCAAGGTCGAGAAGGGCCAGAACTTCGACAGCGGCTACCGGGTCACCGGCGCGTTCTTGAAATGGGCCGAGGCCGAGCATCCGGGCCTGGTGCTGGCGCTGGACAAAGCCCTGCGCGACGGCCGCTATGCACCGGCGCTATGGCAGAAGCACACCGGCAAGGCACTGCCGGCGTTGTGGGCGCAGTACGCCAAGCCGCGTTCCGACGCACCGCCGCCGGCCCCTGCACGCCGCGGAAAGCGGCGCTGACACCCACGCACACACGTCCGCCGGGCATCCCCGGCGCTACCGCATCGCTGCCTCAGCGCGATTGCACGAAACCTGCGTAGAGCGCGAACAGCTGCTGGAAATACCGCCGGGTCACTCGATTGCGCATGACACTTTCGCCGATGGGGAGGTGGTCGGGCCCAGGGTGGGAAGGCCGGTCCGGACCCTTCCCACGGCCAGGCCGCGTAGGCGTATTGGGCCGCAACGGCATTGCAGGGAAATGACCGGGTTGCGTAGCGCGTGTGGCAGGTTCGGCGGCCGTTGCGGCAAATGAAAACACCGGGCAGTGCCCGGTGTTCTCATTTGCGCCGACGTCCAACCGCGCCATCATTGTTCCGGCCAGGCGCCCCTTCTTGTTGAAGGGGCGCGCCGAAGGCGGGGGTAAAGGAAGAATGCGTGGGCAGCGGAAGGAAAAGAAGGCTTATGCCTTCTTTTCCGCTTCCAGCTGCTTGCGGATCTGCGCATCGACCGCCGCAATCGCGGTCATGTTCAGGATCCGGCGCGAGGTCGCGCTGGTGGTCAGGATATGCACCGGCTTGTTCACGCCCATCAGGATCGGGCCGATCGCCACGCCGTCGGTGAACACGCGCACCAGGTTGTAGGCGATGTTGGCCGCTTCCAGGTTCGGCAGCACGAACAGGTTGGCGCGGCCCTGCAGGGTCGAGCCCGGCAGCAGCTTCTGGCGCAGCGCTTCATCCCACGCGGTGTCACCCTGCATTTCGCCATCCACGTTCAGACGCGGGTTGCGCTTGAGCAGCAGCTCGCGCACCTGGCGCATCTTCAGCGCGTCCTTCGAATCATGGCTGCCGAAGTTGGAGTGCGACAGCAGCGCGACCTTCGGCTCGATGCCGAACAGCTTCATGCGGTAGGCCGCCTGCAGGGTCGCTTCGCACAGCTGCTCGGCGGTCGGGTCTTCCTGCACGTGGGTATCGACGAAGAAGAACACGCCCTGCTGGTTGATCACGCCGGTCATCGCCGAGGTCGAGGTGACCTTCGGCTCCAGCGGCAGCACGCTGCGCACGTAGCCCAGCTTCTTGTGGAAGCGGCCGACGATGCCGGTCAGCATCGCATCGGCTTCGCCACGCGCCACCATCACCGCGGCGATCAGGGTCGGGCGTGAACGCATCAGGTTCTTCGCCGCGGCCACGGTCACGCCACGACGGCCGGTCAGGCCATGGTAGTACTGCCAGTACTCGTTGAAGCGCGGGTCGTCGTTGATGTTGGTGACTTCAACGTTCTCGCCGATCTTCAGGCGCAGGCCGAGGCGCTCGATGCGCGATTCGATCACTTCCGGGCGGCCGATCAGGATCGGGTGCGCCAGGCCGTCATCGACCACGTTCTGCACCGCCTGCAGCACCACTTCCTCTTCGCCTTCGGCATACACCACGCGCTGCTTGTCGCTGCGCGCGCGGTCGTAGACCGGCTTCATCATCAGGCTGGTGCGGTAGACGAACTGGGCCAGCTTGTCGCGGTAGGCGCCCATGTCGTCGATCGGGCGCGAGGCCACGCCCGAGTCCATCGCGGCCTGGGCCACGGCGGCCGACAGCTCCACCAGCAGGCGGCGGTCGAACGGGCGCGGGATCAGGTATTCACGGCCGAAGCTCGGGGTGTCGCCGCCGTAGGCCGAGCCCATGTCGGTGGCAGCACGGCGAGCCAGTGCGGCGATGGCGCGCACGCAGGCGATCTTCATTTCCTCGTTGATCGCGGTGGCGCCCACGTCCAGCGCGCCACGGAACAGGTACGGGAAGCACAGTACGTTGTTGACCTGGTTCGGGTAGTCCGAACGGCCGGTGCCGATGATCGCGTCCGGACGGGCGGCGCGCGCCAGTTCCGGCATGATTTCCGGGGTCGGGTTGGCCAGCGCGAAGATCACCGGATCCGGCGCCATGGTCTTGACCATCTCGGCAGTCAGGATGCCCGGTGCCGACAGGCCCAGGAAGATGTCCGCGCCGTCGACGATCTCGGCCAGGGTGCGCTTGTCGGTGTCGCGCGCATAACGCTGCTTTTCCGGGTCCAGGTCGGTGCGACCGGTGTGGATCACGCCCTCGCGGTCGAAGGCCAGGATGTTCTCCGGCTTCAGGCCCAGCTGCACCAGCATGTTCACGCAGGAAATGCCGGCCGCGCCCATGCCCGTGGTCGCCAGCTTCACTTCCTCGATCTTCTTGCCGGTGATGGCCATGGCGTTGAGCACGGCGGCGCCGACGATGATCGCGGTGCCGTGCTGGTCGTCATGGAACACCGGGATCTTCATGCGCTCGCGCAGCTTGCGCTCGACCACGAAGCATTCCGGCGCCTTGATGTCTTCCAGGTTGATGCCGCCGAAGGTCGGCTCCAGCGAGGCGATGATGTCGACCAGCTTGTCCGGGTCGGTCTCATCGACTTCGATGTCGAACACGTCGATGCCGGCGAACTTCTGGAACAGCACGCCCTTGCCTTCCATCACCGGCTTGCCGGCCAGCGCACCGATGTTGCCCAGGCCCAGCACCGCGGTGCCGTTGGAGATCACCGCCACCAGGTTGCCGCGGGCGGTCAGCTCGCTGGCCTGCTGCGGGTCGGCCTTGATCGCTTCACAGGCGTACGCCACGCCCGGCGAATACGCCAGCGACAGGTCGCGCTGGGTCAGCATGGGCTTGGTAGCGGAAACCTTGATCTTTCCCGGCGGGGACATCCGGTGGTAATCGAGGGCGGCCTGTTTGAAATCTTCGTTGGACATCGATGTGGGTTACATGAATGGGCAGAAGGGACAGGGGATGATACCCCCGTTGGAGCGTCTGGACCTGTCGCTATCCTGTCGCAAGCATGCTGCGACCGCACAATTCCGTGCCGTATGCGACGGTACCGCGACACCAGCTTCGGCGCTGCCCATGACAGCCATGGGACGCCCTGAAACGCCGCGGGGCCGTGCCACTGTCGTGACCGGCCCCGCGGTACCACACACCTGGATCAGCCCTTGGCCGGCAGCGCCTCTGGCAGCGCATCGACCGGCGGCGGCAGTTCGCTTTCACGGCCATCCAGCGCCAGCTTCAGGCGATTGCGGTCCAGCGCGCCTTCCCAGCGCGAGACCACCACGGTGGCCACGGCATTGCCGATGAAGTTGGTCAGCGAGCGGCACTCGCTCATGAAGCGGTCCACGCCCAGGATCAGCGCCATGCCGGCCACCGGCACTTCCGGCACCACGGCCAGTGTGGCGGCCAGGGTGATGAAGCCGGCACCGGTGACACCGGCCGCGCCCTTGGAGCTGAGCATGGCGACCAGCAGCAGGGCGATCTGGTGGCCCAGGGTCAGTTCGGTGTTGGTGGCCTGGGCGATGAACAGTGCCGCCAGGGTCATGTAGATATTGGTGCCGTCCAGGTTGAACGAGTAGCCGGTCGGGACCACCAGGCCCACCACCGACTTGCTGCAGCCGGCACGTTCCATCTTCTCCATCAGCGACGGCAGCGCCGACTCCGACGAGGACGTGCCCAGCACCAGCAGCAGTTCGGCCTTCAGGTAGCGCGCCAGCTTGAACACCGAGAAGCCGCACAGGCGGCAGACCACGCCGAGGATCACCGCCACGAACAGGAAGGCGGTGAGGTAGAACGAGCCCACCAGCCAGGCCAGGTTGATCAGCGAACCGACGCCGTACTTGCCAATGGTGAAGGCGATTGCACCGAAGGCACCGATCGGAGCGGCCTTCATCAGGATGTGCACCAGCTTGAACACCGGAGCGACCAGCGCCTCCAGGAAGTTCACGATCGGCTTGCCCTTCTCGCCCACCGATGCCAGCGCGATGCCGAACAGCACGGCCACGAACAACACCTGCAGGATGTTGCCATCGACGAACGCGCTGAGCAGCGTCTTCGGGATGATGTCCATCAGGAAGCCGACCAGGGTCAGGTCATGCGACTTCTTGACGTAGTTGTTGACGTCGGTCTGGTCCAGGTCGAGCGGATTGATGTTCATGCCCGCGCCGGGCTGCACCACGTGCGCCACGATCATGCCGACGACCAGCGCCAGCGTGGAGAAGAACAGGAAATACACCATCGCCTTGATGAACACACGGCCCACGGTGCGCAGGTGGGTCATTCCCGCGATGCCGGTGACGATGGTCAGGAAGATCACCGGCGCGATGATCATCTTCACCAGGTTGATGAAGGCATCGCCGAGCGGCTTCATCTTCTCGCCGACCAGCGGTTCGTAGTGGCCGAGGATGGCGCCCAGGACGATCGCCACGATCACCTGGAAGTACAGCTGGCGATAGATCGGCAACGGCTTTGCAGGCACCGGTGCTGCGGTCGGGATGTGCATGGCGGACTCCGGAAGGGGCGTTTTCAGGCACGTACGGCCCCGGGACTGCACGGGAACCGTAACCGTGGAAACTGCTCGCAGGCCCTGTGCTGCACGCGCGGGGGGTGCGACCAATGGACGCCTTTGTACGCGCTGGGCACGCTGGCGCAGATAACCTATTGGTACTAGCCCCCCGGTTCAGGTGGCCGCGATGCCTACACTGGCGCCGCACCGCCCGATCACGGGGAGGCCGGTGGCCCGAGCTGAACGGCCGGGCGCGTCATTGCGAAAGTTCCGGCCGTTGCGGCCGTTGTTGTCCTGTCCACACGCAATCTGAGAGAGCCGCACCCAACATGCGCCCGATTCCCACCTTGCTGGCCCTGTCGCTGGCCGCGCTTCCCGCCTTCGCTTCGGCTGCCGATTTCGACAACTGGCCGACCAAGTACGCCTTCGGCGACGGCACCGAGCTGGCGGCCACCGCCAACATCGCCTACGACTACAACGATTTCTCCTCGGGCAGTGGCCTCGAGGACGACGACGCCGTGCGCCGCAAGGAGTTCGGCGCGACGCTGAAGAAGAAGGGCGTCTATGACGCGATGGTCTACTACGACTTCCAGTCCGACACCTGGCTGGACGTGTTCGTGCGCTTGGAGAGCAAGGCCTTCTTCGGCCGTGACGTCGGCCGCTTCCGCTTCGGCTACATGAAGACTCCGGTCGGCCTGGACGCGAACACGTCCTCGCGCGCCGGCACGTTCCTGGAAACCGCGCTGCCGGTGCAGGCCTTCTACGCCGGCCGCCGTACCGGCGTGGAATGGGTGCTGGAGCGCCCGCAGTACCTGCTGCAGGCCGGCGCCTATGGCGGCAAGGACCTGCAGGGTGACAACCCCGGCACCACCCAGGCCGTGCGTGCGGTGTGGACGCCGGTGAAGGCACCGGGTGATGTGATCCACCTGGGCCTGGCCTACTCGCAGGAGAATCCGCGTGGCTACAGCGATGGCCGCGACGTGCACCACGAGGCCAGCGCCCGCCTGCGCGCGCGCCCGGAAGCCGGCCTGACCGACATCCGCTACGTCGATTCCGGTGCGCTGGTCACCGCCGACCAGATCCGCCGCACCGGCCTGGAAGGCATCTGGATCCGCGGCCCGTTCTCGCTGCAGGCCGAAGCCCTGCGCGCTACGGTCACCCGCCATGACGGCAAGCCCGACTACACCGGCAGCGGCCAGTACGCGATGGCCAGCTGGGTGCTGACCGGCGAATCGCGCCCGTACAACGCCGGCGCGGTGGCCAACATCAAGCCTGCACACAACTACGGGGCAGTCGAACTGGTAGCCCGCTACAGCCGCCTGGATCTCGATGACGGCGACATCCTCGGTGGCCGCCAGCATGACCTCACCCTGGGTGCGAACTGGTACCTGACCAGCCACTTCAAGTTCCAGGCCAACTACGTGAAGGTCGACGCCAGCCGTCGTGGCGTGCACAGCACGCCGGAGATCTTCGAACTGCGCGCGCAGATGCACTTCTGACCCCTTCCACGTCAGACCCCGGCGGGCGTGCACGCCACGCCCGCCGGCCCTGCGTAGACTGCCGCCATGTATTGGCTCAGCCGCCATCGGATGCTGTTGCTGACCCTGCTGGTGATGGTCGGTGGCACCATGCTGTGCGCGGTTGCAGCAGGCCATTACGCCTGGCGCCGCGCACTCGGCGAGGAAAGCAGCCAGGTGCAACGCCAGCTGCAGCTGTACGGCCAGGGCCTGAAGCAGCGTATCGACCGTTTCGGTACGCTGCCGCAGGTGCTGGCGCTTGATCCGGATCTTCTGCATGCACTGCGCGTGCCGCCCTCGCCTGTTGAACGGCAGCGGCTGAACCTCAAGCTGCAACGCGCCAATGAAGTCACCCGTGCCTCTACCCTGACCCTGGTCGGCCACGACGGCGTGGCGGTGGCGGCCAGCAACTGGGACCAGCCGACCACCAACGTCGGCGAGAACTACAGCTACCGCCCCTACTACCGCCAGGCGCTGGCGCAGGGCCGTGGCCGCTTCTACGGCATCGGCATGACCACCGGCGTGCCCGGCTATTACCTTTCGCAGGCCATTGAAGAAGATGGCAAGCGGCTGGGCGTGGTGGTGATCAAGGTCGAGTTGTCCGCACTGGAACAGGAATGGTTGAGCAGCCCCGACGTGGTGCTGGCCAGCGACGACCACGACGTGGTGTTCCTGGCCAACCGTGACAGCTGGCGCTACCGGCTGCTGCGCCCGCTGGGCGCCGATGAGCGCCGCGAGATGCTGGACGCCCGCCAGTACGCCGACCGTACATTGCAGCCGCTGCGCGCACGCACCGAAGACGTGCTGGCCGACGGCGGCCGCATGGTGCGCCTGCTGGACCCGGCGCTGCCGCAGCCGATGCTGTGGCAGAGCCTGCCGCTGCCCGCCGAAGGCTGGAACCTGCACTTGCTGCACGACGCCAGTGCCGCCACCGCTGCCGGCCGCGCTGCGGCACTCACCGGTGGCGCCGCATGGCTGGCACTGGGCTTCCTGGTGCTGTTCGTGCAGCAGCGCCGGCGCTTGGCCAAGCATCGCCTGCGCAGCCGCCGCGAGCTGGAAACCCTGCTCAAGCAGCATGCACAGGAACTGCGCACCGCGCAGGATGGCCTGCTGCAGGCCGCCACCGATGCCGACAGCGGCCTCAGCCGCAGCCTCGAACACCTGCCGCAGGGCGTGGTGGTGATCGACCGGGACCTGCGCCTGGTCGCGTGGAATTCGCGCTATCTGGAACTGTTCCGCTTCCCGTTGGACCTGGTGCGCGTGGGCCGGCCGATCGAAGACCTGTTCCGCTTCAATGCACGCCGTGGCCTGCTCGGTCCCGGCCCGGTGGACGAGGCCATCGAGCGCCGCCTGAACCACCTGCGCAGCGGCCGCCCGCACATGCGCGAGAGCGAGAAGGACGACGGCACGGTGCTGGAGATCCGTGGCAATCCCCTGCCCGATGGCGGCTTCGTCACCAGCTACGCCGACATCACCAGCTACAAGAACGCGGCGCGTGAACTGCGCTCGCTGGCCGATGCGCTGGAGCACCGCATCGCCGAGCGTACCCACGACCTGGACGAAGCACGCCGCGAAGCCGAGCAGGCCAACCGCTACAAGACCCGCTTCGTCGCCTCGGCGGTGCACGACCTGCTGCAGCCGCTCAACGCGGCGCGCATGTTCGTCTCGGTGCTGCGCGGCAAGCTGGGCGACCCGTCGCAGCAGCAGACCGCCGATCACATCGATGCCGCGCTGGCGGCACAGGATGCGATCCTCAACAGCCTGCTTGACATTGCGCGGCTGGAATCGGGCAGTCTCCCCACCCGCGTGCAGGCGTTCCGGCTGGGCCCGCTGCTGCAGACGCTGGCGCGCGAGTTCGGTATCGCCGCGCACTCACGCGGCCTGGTGGTCGACTGGGTTGATACCAATGCCGTGGTGGTCAGCGATGAAGCGCTGCTGCGGCGCATCCTGCAGAATTTCCTGTCCAATGCACTGCGCTACAGCGAACGCGGCCGCGTGCTGCTCGGCTGCCGTCGCCGCGAAGGCATGCTGTGGATCGAAGTGCACGATCAGGGTCCCGGCATTCCCGACGCGTTGCAGGGCGAGATCTTCGAGGAGTTCCGCCGTCTGCACGACGGCCAACAGCGCGGTGCCGGCCTTGGCTTGGCCATTGTCGACCGCATCGGCCGCCTGCTCGGGCATCCGATCCGGCTGCGCTCGCAGCTGGGCCAGGGCAGCGTATTCGCCGTAGGCGTGCCGTTCGGTGAAGCCAGCGCGATTCCCGCCTCTGCACCCGCGCCGGTACTGGCGCAGGAACCGGCCGCGGACAATCCACTGCGCGGGCGCCGAGTGTGGGTGATCGACGACGACCCGCACGTGTGCGCGGCCAGCCGCGCGCTGCTGGAGCGCTGGGGCTGCGAGGTGTCTCTGGCCGATGGCCCACAGGCGGCTCTGCAGTTGGCCAGTACAGCAACCGTGCCGGAGCTGGTGTTGCTGGACGTGCGCATGGGCGATCACCACGGGCCGGTGCTGTACGAGACATTGGCCGAACTGTGGCAGGCCCGTCCGCCGGTGGTGCTGGTCACTGCCGAGCGCGATGCGGGATTGCGTGAGATGGCCGCCGAGCGTGGCTGGGGGATGATGGCCAAGCCGGTGAAGCCGCCGGCGCTGCGGGCGCTGATGAGTCAGTTGCTGATCCGGCATCGCGGGTAGTTTCCAGCCAACGGCGCAGCCCCTCGTGGGTGGTGTCTGGTTGGTCGTGGAAAGCAAAAGCCGTGGGGGGGCCGGTCGGGTTGGGTGCGCGGGGGACGCCGTGAATCCGTCCCTGGAGGCTTGGCAGCCGCATCCATGCGGCTGACACCCCCGCGAACCCAACCCGACCGGCCTCTGACAGATTTCGGTGGCCTGCCACCCACGGAGAAGAAAAAGAAGATCAAAAGCGGATCGCGCGCTGCGCTTGCTCGTGTAAAGCCGAGCACATGCTCGGCTTCGCGGACCGGCCAGGCTGCCTTTGCTTTTGATCTTCTTTTCTCTTCCGTGGATGGATGCGCAAGGAACCTGTCCGTGGCCGGGCAGGTGGGCTGCGCAGGGGCGTGAGCCGCATGGATGCGGCGACCGAGCTTACATGGACGTACTTGCAGCGGCCCCTGCGCAGTCCACCTGCCCGGCCTCACCCATGACTGCTCTACGTGTCCACCCACGAGGGGCTGCGCCGTTGGCTGGAAACTACAACCCAACCCCGGCGTCGCCCTCAGGCTCCAGCGCCTTCACCAGCACCGCTGCCTGCGTTCGGCTATGGCACTCGAGCTTCTTCAGGATCGCGGTGACATGCACCTTCACCGTGTTCTCGGCCAGCCCCAGCGTGTAGGCGATCTGCTTGTTGAGCAGGCCATCGGCCAGGCACAGCAGCACGCGGAACTGCTGCGGGGTCAGCTGCGCCAGGCGGCTGGCCAGCAGCGCGTCGGCCTCCGAGCGCTCGGCGGCCATCGCCGGGAACCACAGGCCACCATCGAGCACCGCCTGCACGGCCTCGCCGATGGTCTCGGCCGGGGCCGACTTCGGGATGAAACCGGCCGCGCCGAACTGCTGGGCGCGGCGGATCACCCGCGGATGGTCGTTGGACGAGAGAATCACCACCGGAATGTCCGGATGCGAGCCACGCACATGCAGCAGCGCTGAAAAGCCGTGCGCGCCAGGCATGGTCAGGTCGAGCAGCACCAGGTCCACGTCCGGCTGGACGTCGAGCGCCTCGGCCAGCGCCTCAGCGCTGGCGACCTCGCGCACCTGCGCCAGCGGCAGGCTCTGCCGCAATGACTGCACCACCGCCGAACGCAGCAGCGGGTGGTCATCGGCGATCAGGATGGTGTATTCGCTCATGCCGCCATTGTACGGGCAGGCCGCCGCGTCAGCGCCCCGCCGGTTCCACGCTGCTGCGCCAGGCATCAAGGAACTGGCGGCGCTTGAGCGCATCCAGGTACACCAGCAGGCCCGGGCCGAGCTGGATCGGACGGCGGCTGCGGCCCGGCGCATCATCGCCACGAGCATCGCCGGTCACGATCGGCATCAGGCGCGCTTCGCGCGAGAGCACCTGCTGGCCACGCGGCGACAGCAGGTAATCGAGGAAGCGCCGGGCCTCCTCCGGATGCGGGCCAGTCCGCGGAATCACGGCGGTGCGCAGCACCACCAGCGTGTAGTCCTCGGGTTCAACGATGGCCAGCGGCGCGCCGGCATCGACGCGTGCCTGCGCGTAGGAGCCGAGCACGTTGTAGACCAGCGACAGCTGGCCGCTGGCCACCTTGTCCAGCAGCACGCCGGTGCGCTCCTCGCGGACCACGTCGTTGTCGCCGAGCGCACCCAGCAACGCGCCGGCGATGCTGCCACGCTGCGCATCCTGGGTCGCCAGCAGATAGCCGACACTGCTGCGTTCGATGTCATAGGTGCCGACCTTCCCGCGCAGCGGTGCGCCCTCGGCGCGCAGCCGGTCCAGCAGCTGGCGGCGCGTGTGCGGCACCTTTGCCGAAGGCATCGCGCGGGTGTTGTAGACCATCACCACCGGCTCGTAGCTGATGCCGAACGCCTCGTTGCGCCACTGTGCCCAGGCCGGCAGCGCAGCGGTCTGCGCCGAACGGTGCGGCAGCGCATGGCCATCGTTGACCAGCTTGGTCTGCAGGTCCATGCCGCTTGAGATCAGCAGGTCCGGCGACGCCGGCCCGGCACGGTCATGCAGGTACCGCGCGTACAGGTCCTGGGTGATGATGTCCTCGTACACCACCTCGGTGCCTGGGTGCAGACGCTGGTAGTCGGCAATGACCACCGCGAACACTTCGATGTCGGTGGTGCCGTGGATGCGCAGCTGCGCGGTGGCCGCTCCCTGTGCGGGAAAACGGCGCACATCCCCCGGCGCGGCCAGCACCGGCAGGGCCAGCAGCAGGGCAACGGCCGTGGCGAACAGGCGGATCATGAACTGCTCCGTGGCAGGCGGATGGTGGCGATCAGCCCGCCCTGCGGGCGGTTGCTGAGGTCGATGCGGCCGCCATGGCTGTCGACCACCCGCTTGACGATGGCCAGGCCGAGTCCGGCGCCGCCGGATGGCGCACCTTCGCCACGGGCGAAGCGTTCGAACACGCGCTCGGCATCGGCGGCCGCGATGCCTGCGCCATGATCGGCGATGGTCAGCACGGCCTGCTCGCCTTCCACGGTCAGGGCGATCTGCAATGCGCCGTCGCCGCCGTACTTCAGTGCGTTGTCGACCAGGTTCTTGATCGCCTCGCGCAGCAGCAGCGCATCGCCATGCACCTGTACAGGCTCAGCGGTCATCGCCAGCTGCACGCGCGGCGCCGGGCCGGCCTGCGGCAGCGCTTCATGCAGGGCCTGGTGCACGGTCTCGGCCAGGTCCACGGCAGCAAAGCGCTGCAGGTGCGAACGATGGATCACGCTGGCATCGCTGAGCAGCTGGTTGAGCAGCCGGCTCATGTGGGTGGCGTTGCGCTCGATCGCCTGCAGGCTGCGCCGCATGTCCTCCGGGTCATCATCGTCCAGCGCCAGCTGTGCCTGCGCGCGCAATGCCGCCAACGGCGTGCGCATCTGGTGCGCGGCCTCGGCCATGAACGCGCGCAGCGTCTCGTTGCTGCTGGACAGGCGCTCCATGAAACGGTTCAGCGCCGCCACCATCTGGTCCATCTCGCGCGGCACGCGGGCATCCAGCGGCTTCAGGTCGGACGGTTCGCGGCGCGACAGCTCGCGCTCCACCCGCACCAGCGGCCGGAACGCACGATGCACGCCGAACGCCACCAGTGCCAGCAGCAGCCCGGACAACACACCGATCGCCAGCAATGCACGATTGACCATGTCCTGCGCGACCGCTTCACGCGCACGCCGGGTCTGGCCGACCTGCACCTGTACCTCGCCCTGCGCCGAGGCGGCGGCGAAACTGCGGCCGACCACCACGAAGCGCACGGTCTCACCGCTGTACGCCGCATCGAACAGCTGCGGCTGGGTACCAGGCCGGCGCGGCGGTGCGGGCAGGTCACCGTAGCCGGTGATCAGCGTGCCGCGGCTGTCGGCCACCCGGTAGAACACGCGGTCTTCCGGCGCCATCGCCAGCAGGTCCAGCGCCGCATACGGCAGATCGACCTGCCACTGGCCATCGACCAGGGCCACCGAATCGGCAATGGACAGCGCCGAGGACACCAGCAGGTGATCGTAGGAGCGGTTGGCGGCGCGCTGGCCGTAATCGCGCGCGGCGAACAGCAGGGCCACCGCGAACACCGCCAGCAGCACGCCGAGGTAGAGCAGCAGCGTGCGCCGCAGCGAACCCGGCGCGGGCGTCGCAGCGCGCGCGTCAGCCATCGGCGTCGGTGCTTCCATCACTGGCTTCCAGCAAGTAGCCCACGCCACGCACCGTGGTGATGCGCAGCGGCGCGGCGACCAGCTTCCTGCGCAGGCGGCCGACATACAGTTCGATGGCATTCGGACCGGCCTCATCGTCGAACCCGAACAGGCCGTTGCCGATCTCGTCCTTGCCGACCACCTGGCCAAGGCGGCCGACCAGTATCTCCAGCAGGCGGTATTCGCGGTTGGGCAGTTCGATCGGCTCCCCCTCGAGGCTGACCCGGTGTGCAGCATTGTCGAACTGGAAGCCGCCGATCTGCACCACTTCGCTGGCCTGGCCACGCGCACGCCGCAGCAGCACGCGGCAGCGCGCTTCGAACTCGCGGAAGTCGAACGGCTTGCCCAGGTAGTCGTCGGCGCCCACGTCCAGCGCCTGCACGCGATCTTCGATGCCATCGCGTGCGGTCAGCATCAGCACCGGCGTGCTGTCGCCGCGCTCGCGCATGCCGGCCAGCACACGCAAGCCATCGAGCTTGGGCAGGCCGATATCCAGCACCACCAGGTCGAAGCTCTGGTAGCGCAGCACGCTGGCAGCGGCCAGGCCATCGGCCTGCCAGTCCACGGCGTGCCCGCTGCGGCGCATCCGGCGGATGATCGCATCGGCCAGATCCGGGTTGTCTTCGACCAGCAGCAGGCGCATGGGCACACGGGTGGGAGGGGAACCGAATGCTACCGCATGCCGCCGCCGCGCTTGCCGGGCGTGGCCCAGGGAGCGCAGCAGCCGCTTTTACGCTGCACCGCACAAATCGTTGACAGGACGATGACAGCTTGCCCGACCCAGACTGCGGCCGCGCACCGTCCGGTGCCCACGATTGCCGCGCGCCTGGCGCGCACCTGGGAGGGTTTGTGGAATTCACGTTTGCCTGGCGGCGTCCTGCCGCCATGATGGCCTTGGCTGCACTGTCGGCGCCGGCCTTCGCCGCCGAAGACGACCGCCCGGTCACCGCCAGCCTCGGTGGCCGCCTGCACCTGGACTTCGCCACCTTCGACAACGACAACCGCGGCACCCCGAACAAGGACGACACCGAGATCCGCCGCGCCTGGCTGGACGTGTCCGGCAAGTTCTTCGTGGTCGACTACAAGCTGGAAGCGGACTTCTCCGGCGACCGCGTCGAGGCCAAGGACGTGTACCTGGCGCGCAGCTTCGGCAAGGCCGGCAAGCTGACCGTGGGCCAGTTCAAGCAGTACTTCTCGCTGGATGACCGCACCAGCTCCAACTACGGCAGCTTCCTGGAGCGCGGCAACGCCGGCACTACGCTGGCGCCGCTGTACCGCCTGGGTGCGTCGTGGCAGGCCAACCCGGGGGACTTCACCTGGGCGGCCAGCCTCTACAGCCTGGAGAGCATCGACGCCTGGCAGGTGAAGGGCCGCGCCGCCGGTGGCCGCGTCACCTGGGCCCCCTCGCCCAGCGATGGCGACGTGCTGCACCTGGGCCTGTCGCTGGCCCGCGAGGCCTATGACAACCCGGGCGCCAACGGCGTGCCCGGCCTGCGCATCCGCCCGCGCCCGGCCGGCCACCTGTCCGACGAGAGCCGCCTGACCCTGGTCGACTTCTCCGCTGGCCGCGATACCGACGTCAACAAGTGGTCGCTGGAATACGCGCAGGTGCGCGGCCCGCTGTCGTGGCAGGGCGAGTTCAGCGGTGCCACCTTTGATGACGGCGCCCAGCGTGGCGACGTGATGGCGGCCTACGGCATGCTCAGCTGGTTCGTCACCGGCGAAAGCCGCGCCTACGACCGCAAGACCGGCCGCTTCGCGCGGGTCAAGGACATCCGCCACAAGGCCGGTGCCTTCGAAGTGGCGCTGCGCTACGACCAGATGTGGGGCGCACAGCACCTCGACGGTGCATCCGACCTGCGCCGTGGCAGCACCGAAGCGTGGACGCTGGGCGGCAACTGGTACCTGCGCGACAACCTTCGCTTCATGCTCAACGTGATCGAAAGCCGCAACCGCGACCGCCTGGCCGGGGTCACGGTGGACCGCACGCGCGCGGTCACCGGCCGCCTGCAGTACGACTTCTAAGCCCGGCATTCCGGGCACGCCGCCCGGGCCCCTTCCACTCCCCCACGTCCTGTTTCCGCAAGGAGTCCGCAGATGATGCTGAGCATCCTCGGCTTTGGCATGGTCATTACGTTCATGTACTTGATCATGAGCAAACGCCTGTCGCCGCTCGTCGCCCTGATCACCATTCCCATCCTGTTCGCGCTGATCGGCGGCTTCGGCGCCGGCATCGACGAGATGATGCTGGAGGGCATCAAGAAGATCGCGCCGACCGGCGTGATGCTGATGTTCGCCATCCTCTACTTCGGCGTGATGATCGACGCCGGCCTGTTCGATCCGCTGGTGCGGGTGATCCTGCGCTTCGTCAAGGGCGACCCGATGAAGATCGTGCTCGGCACCGCCGTGCTGGCGATGCTGATCTCGCTCGACGGTGATGGCTCGACCACCTACATGATCACCGTCTCGGCGATGCTGCCGCTGTACCAGCGGCTGGGCATGAACGCGCTGAACATGACCTGCGTGACCATCCTCGCCGGCGGCGTGATGAACCTGACCCCGTGGGGCGGCCCGACCGCACGCGCGGCCACCGCGCTGCACGTGGACCCGGCCGATGTGTTCGTGCCGCTGATCCCGTCGATGGTGATCGCCTGTGCCGGCGTGCTGCTGCTGGCCTGGTACCTGGGCCTGAAGGAACGCCGCCGCCTCGGCGTGGTGACCCTGCCCAAGGGTGGCAGCTGGATGGACAACAGCGTGTCCGACGACAGCAACGCGCTGCCGACCGTGGAAGACGCCGAGGACATCAAGCGGCCGAAGCTGCTGTGGGTGAACCTGGCCCTGACCGTGGCGCTGATGACCGCGCTGATCATCGGCGTGCTGCCGATGCCGGTGCTGTTCATGGTCGGCTTCGCCATCGCCCTGGTGATCAACTACCCGAACCTGGCCGAGCAGCGCCGCCGCGTGGTCAACCACGCCGGCAACGTGCTGTCGGTGGTGTCGCTGATCTTCGCCGCAGGCATCTTCACCGGCATCCTCAACAACACCGGCATGGTCGAAGCGATGTCGCACAGCTTCTTGGCGGTGATTCCGGAATCGTGGGGCCCGTACCTGGCGGTGATCACGGCGGTGGCATCGATGCCGTTCACCTTCTTCATGTCCAACGACGCGTTCTACTTCGGCGTGCTGCCGATCCTGTCCGAGGCCGCCGGCAACTACGGCATCACCCCGGTGGAAATGGCGCGTGCCTCGCTGGCCGGACAGCCGGTGCACCTGCTCAGCCCGCTGGTGCCGTCCACCTACCTGCTGGTGGGCCTGGCCAAGGTCGAATTCGCCGACCACCAGAAATTCACCCTGAAGTGGGCCATCGCCATCTCGATGCTGCTGATGATCGGCAGCCTGTTGTTCGGCCTGTACCCGCTCGCTGCCTGACCCCTTACCAAGGAGCCTTCTGCAATGACGCTTCGAATCGCTTACGTCACCAGCGGCATGGGCAGTGTCGGTACTGCCATCTGCCAGAGCCTGGCCCGCAGCGGCCACACCGTGGTCGCCGGTTGCGCGCCGAACTCGCCGCGCAAGGCCAACTGGCTGCGCGAGCAGCGCGAACAGGGCTTCGACTTCATCGCCTCCGAAGGCAACGCCACCGACTGGGCCTCGACCAGCGCCGCGTTCGCCAAGGTCCGCGCTGAAGTCGGTGAAGTGGACGTGCTGGTCAACAATTCCGGCGGCAGCCGCGACCTGCTGTTCCGGCAGATGACGGTGGAGGACTGGAATGCGGTGATCGCCTCCAACCTCAACGCGTTGTTCAACCTGACCAAGCAGGTGGTCGACGGCATGGCCACGCGCGGCTGGGGCCGCATCATCAACATCGGCTCGGTCAGCGCCCACAAGGGCCAGATTGGCCAGGTGAACTACGCCACCGCCAAGGCCGCGATGCATGGCTTCAGTCGTGCGCTGGCCGCGGAAGTGGCCTCGCGCGGGGTCACCGTCAACACGCTGTCGCCGGGCTACATCGCCAGCCAGGCGATCAGCAGCTTCCCGCCTGATGTACTGGACCGGCTGGCCGCCTCGGTACCGGTGCGCCGCTTGGGTCGCCCCGAGGAAGTGGCCGGCCTGTGCGCCTGGCTGGCCTCGGACGAAGCCTCGTACGTGACCGGCGCCGACTATCCGGTCAACGGTGGCCTGTACATGGGTTGAGCCCGTCTCCACGCAACGCGTGGACCGCCTCCCCCACGGAGTGCGCGGGGCCGGTGAACCTTCGCTTGCGAGGGGGATCCGGCCCCTTTTAATTTCTGCATTTCTGAGACGCACTTCCCGATACATCGGCAGAACCGGTGCTATACCTGCCAACGCTCGCTGAGCCCGATGGATGAACGGTCGGAATCGCGGATCAAGGAGGTCGGCATGCGTGCATTGCTGATTGCGCTTCTCGTGGTCGCTACGCTGCTGGCGACACCGGCCCGCGCGGAGCCCCCGCCCATGCGGGTGATCACGGGTCTGGGCTGCCCCGACTGGCTGATCCCAGGCGCGCCCACGCTCGACGCGCAGATCACCGGCCATCCGGAGTAGACCTTCGCCTGGGCTCCCGCGTCCTATACCAATCGCAATCCCATCCGGATCTACATCCAGTCCTTCGACTGCGATTCCTCCGACATTGCAGGCTATTACTTCCGGATCGCAGCCATTGCCCATGAAGTGGGACACGCACTGTACTTCGAAGGTATCGCCTTGAGCACCCGAGGCGCGTTCATCCAACACTTCTGCACCATGGAGGGGAAAGCGGTACTCAACAACCTCACCGCGCGCAGTGAGCTTCTGGTGACCAGCCTGGGGTACTACGACATCGGCGTAGCTGCATCCAACGGTCCTGGCCTCATCGCACAGGCCGATGCCGGCGGTGAAGACCTGGACCGGCGGGTAGGTAAGCTGTTCTGCGACAACAACGTAACTTCAACCACCGGCGAGAACTACAACGACTTCTACGGAAGAATCTACGATGAAGCGATCGCCGCCCGTCCCTGAACTTCTTCTGCTCCTGAGCCTGTTGGTTTCCGGTTCTGCAACTGCAGCCACGTCCGCTGCCACTGCGGAAGAGGCGGACGCAACCTGGCGGCTCGTGGAGCGCTGGTCCTTGCAACTGGCACGCTCTGACCTTGTCGCACAGCTGTCACCACTGGCTCCGGCCGGCTCGCGTTCGGAAGCAAGAAGGGGCCGGGGCGACAGCGCCACCATCGACCTGGCGCCATTCGTGGTCGCTGGGAGAATCAAGGGGCCTTCTGGCCAGATCTACACCGATGCGTCGGGGCGAATCATCAAAGGCATTACGCTGTCGCTGGGCGGCGCCTGCATCTCGCGGAAGCAGATGGGTCGTCGCTACCCCGACTTCAACGTCCTTTCCGTCCCGTCAGGGCATAGCCTCGACGAGTCCACGGTGTTCGGTACGGTAGTGAACGGCATCCAGATCGGGTTCTCATTCTCCGAACATGACCGTGACTGCATGGACCAGCTCAAATTGAGCTGGCCAGGGGAGCGCTTCTGATTCCCACCGACATACCACCATGACGAACAGGTTGCAGGACGCACACCACTGCCCTGCACCATTCGTTGGTTTTTCGTAAAGAAGGTTTCATGTTCCGTTCGCATAGTGGCCATGCACCGCGCATGCGTGCCGGTGACCATCCCCCATGCAACGGACCACCATGCAGACCCGACACCTGACGATCGCCGTGGCGATCGCGATTTCCGCCGCCGCCAGCGCACATGCCGCCACCGCCGCCGATGCCGGCGCCGGCACCGATGCCGCGCTGAGCGCGCAGACGCTGGATACCGTCTCCGTGATCGGCCAAGGCGAAACCCGCCAGGTGCAGCGCATCACGGCAGTGGACAAGCAGGTGCTGCCGCCGGGCACCAGCGGCCAGAAGATCCTCGACCGCCTGCCGGGCGTGTCGGTGCAGTCCAATGATGCCTTCGGCGCGAACGAAGAATCGCAGACCATCAGCCTGCGCGGCTTCGACAAGAGCCGCCTCGGCTACACGCTGGACGGCATCCCGCTGGGCGACAACAGCTACGGCAACTACAACGGCCTGAGCATCGCCCGCGCGATCATCGCCGAGAACCTGGCCGGTGCCGAGCTGTCGCAGGGCATCGGTTCGCTGGGCGTGGCCTCGACCAGCAACCTGGGCGGCACCATCCAGTACTTCTCGATGGACCCGTCGACCGAATTCGGTGGCCGCGCCAGCGTCACCGTTGGCGACGACAACCAGCGCCGCGGCTACCTGCGCGTGGATACCGGCGACATCAACGGCTTCTCGGCCTACGTGTCCGGCGTGCACCAGGACCAGGACATGTGGGCCGCGCCGTACCAGAACCAGACCACCCGCCAGTTCAACGCCAAGGCGGTGTGGAATATCGGCGACCACCGCTTCGGTGCGTTCGTGGCCACCTCGCGCGCGAGCCAGGCCAACTACGCCTACCTGTCCAAGGACATGCTGGCGCGCGGCCTGGGCTATGACTGGAACATCTACGCACCGGACTGGGATCGCGCCGTCGCTGCCGCGTACTGCGCGCCGGGCACCTACAACAAGGCGCGCTGTGCGTTCAGCGGTGGCGTCAACAGCATCGACGATGCGTACTACCAGAGCCGTGCGCTGCGTGACGACAACCTGTACTCGGTGGATGCCGACCTGCGCCTGGGTGAGCAGGGCCGCCTGAAGCTGCTGGCCTACCATCACGACAACCGTGGCCAGGGCCATTGGTGGGCACCGGGCCAGCCGTCCTACCCGGGCACCGACAGGATGCTGCCGATCTCGATCCGCAGCACCAACTACACGATCAACCGCGATGGCCTGACCGCCGCGCTGTCGTGGACAGTGGGCATCCACGAGCTGGAAGCCGGCCTGTGGTATGAACAGAACGACCACAACGTTTCGCGCAACTTCTACTACATCAGCGGCCCGTTCCTGGACGACCTGTACCTGAAGAACCCGGACCGCCTGCTGTTCAACCAGGACTTCGACATCCGCACGCGCCAGTTCTACGTACAGGACCGCATGCGCTTCCTGGACCAGCGCCTGACCGTGGACGTCGGCATCAAGAGCCCCAACACCCGCATGCGCGCCACCGCCAGGCCGGGCGTGGAAACCAGCATCGCCTCGGGCACGCTGACCGCCAAGGAATCAGTGCTGCCGCAGGTGGGCGTGGGCTTCAAGCTCAACGCCAACAACGAGCTGTTCGCCTCCTACGCCGAGAACATCGCCGCCTTCGTCGGCGGTGGCAGCGGCGGCCCGCTGCAGGTGTCGCCGGAATCGTTCGCGGCCAGCGCCGGGCTGGAGCCGGAGAAGTCCAAGAGCCTGGAAGCCGGCTTCCGTACCTTCGGCGAGAAGTACCAGGCGTCGATCGCGGCCTACAGCGTCAAGTTCGACAACCGCCTGCTGTCGCTGAACCCGTGCTCGAGCATCGAAGTCGGCACGCGCCCGGAGTGCGTGACGCGCTTCATCAACGTCGGTTCGGTGAAGAGCCACGGCGCGGAGCTGACCTTCATCCTCAAGCCGATCGATGGCCTGCAGTGGTACAACGCGTTGTCCTGGAACAAGACCACCTACGAGGATGACTACACCTCGGGCGGCGCGATCGTTCCGGTGGCCGGCAAGATCACGGTGGATACGCCGCAGCGCATGGCCTCCAGCGAGATCAGCTGGAACCGCGACGGCTTCTTCGCCAGCCTGCGCGCCAAGTACACCGGCAAGCGCTACTACACCTACACCAACGATCAGTCGGTGCCGGGCGTGACCACCTTCGATGCCGGTGCAGGCTACGATTTCGGCCCGGGCCTGGGCCTGCGCAACGTACGGGTATCGTTGAACGCGACCAACCTGACCAACAAGCGCTACGCCGGCCAGCTGAGCTCGTTCGCGCCGACTGATCCGAAGGGGACGCGTTATGCGATCCATGCGAGTGCACCGCGGCAGTTGTTCATGACGGTGGCGGCGGAGTTCTAAGTCAGAAGCAGGCGCTGCGGCGCATTGAGTGTTCCTGCATGGCGCGGAGGCAATGAAAAGCAAGAGCAAAAGCAAAGAGCCGGGCGTTGCCCGGCTCTTTGCTTTTCAAGCGCAATCCCTCTGGTGGGCCTGCTACCGCGCCCGCAGAAAACTGTCTGGAGGAGGCGGGGCACCCTGGCCAGGACCGTTGGCGCCATGGATGGCGCCATCGAGCACCATGGATGGGCTTTTGCGTGTCCTGGCCAGGGTGCCCCGCCTCCTCCCCACCGATAGCAGGCAGGCGCTGGAGGGGCCGCCAACGCATTTCATTCCGGCGCCAGCTGGTCCATCCGTATCCGGTTGGCGAACAGCGAAAACGCCAGCATGCCCGCCAGGCCGTTCGCCCGGCTCACCCAATGCGGCAGCCAACGCGGCGGCTTCAATATCCCCGCTTCGAACAGCGGCGCGAACGTGATCGCATCGGTCAGGCTCATCTTGCCCGCGAACAACCAGCGGCAGACCTGCAGGCGGTCCTCGGCCAGCATGTGGCGGAAGAAGGTGTGCACCGACACCAGGCCGCGCAGGTACACCGTGTCCTTGGTGAACGCCAGTCCACCACTCGGCGGCACGCCGCGGAACACGCGCTGCGCCGAGGCGAAACTCTCTTCCGCGTTCTGCCCGGCATCGCAGAAGTAGCGGAAGACCTCGATGAAGTCGGCGCCTTCGCGTGCCATGGCAATCGCTTCGGTGCGCAGGCTGATGCGCTTCAGCCGTTCGATGTCGATGCTGCCGGTGATCTGCTCGGCGAAGGTCGCCAGCCCTTCCTGGGTCGCGGTCACCCGCGGCGAGGACAATGCCAGGCTCGGCAGCACCGGCTGCTCGCGGCCGTTCAACGCGGTCAGCGAATGCACCAGCGCTTCATGGTGGAACAGCTGCGCGCGGTCGTAGGCGCTGAAGCGTGCGCTGGTGCGCAGGCGGATGCGGGTCGGGCCGGCGGCGGCCTTGGACACCAGTTCCGGATCGAGCTGCACCTGGATGATGCGTGATTCGAAGAAGGCGTCCAGATCGTTCTGCAGCTGCAGCTGCAACGCGATGGCCGAGACCGGCACCTGTTCTTCCGGCGCCAGCAGTTCGTGGTCCAGTTCGGCCGCGATCTGGATGAAGTGGCGCGCCGCTTCGCGCGTGCTCGGGCCATTGCCCGGCAGCGGCTGCTCGGGGGCACCGAACAGCTGCACCGAGCAGGTATCGACGGCGGCGGTGCCCAGCCCTTCCAGCAGCTGCGCTGCCAGGTCCCAACTCTGCGCGGACTGCTGCACGTAATGGCCCAGCGGGTGGCTGTCATCGCAGTCGGCAGCGATCGCGGCCAGCGCGCGGCGCTCTTCGCTGAAGTCGAGCCGGGGGTAATCCACCTTTGGCAGCACTGGCTGGCTGCGCGCCATGCTGTCCAGGAACGGTGCCTGCACTGTTGCCGGCCAGCTGGTCAGGCCCAGCAGGCGGATGCCTCCCACGGCCTCGACCAGGCGCGCATCGAGCGCTGCATGGTGGGCCACTTCACGGTCCAGCGTCGCGGTCGGTTCCATGCGCGGACTATAGCGCCCTGCCCGCGCGTTGGTAGGTGCCAACCAAGGTTGGCACCTACCAGGAACAGGTTTCCGGCACCGCGGGGTCAGCGCCTGCGCGGCTTGCCCGCCGCGCGGAACTGCTGGCCCTTGCCCTTCCTGCCGCCGCGCTCCTGCGCGGTCTCGGCCTGGCGCACGGCCAGCTTGGCGGCAGCGGCCGCCACTTCTTCCTTCAGCTTGAAATAGTTCAGCAGGCGGCTCTCTTCGATTTCGCCGGCATCGATCGCCGCGCGCACCGCGCAGCCCGGTTCCTGCTGGTGCTTGCAGTCGTTGAAACGGCACTGAGCGGCCAGCGCTTCGATATCGGCGAAGCCACCTTCAGACAGGGTTTCTTCCCCGGTCGGCTTCAGCTCGCGCATGCCGGGGGTGTCGATCAGGCAGGCGCCGGTCGGCAGCGGCATCAGCGCGCGATGGGTGGTGGTGTGGCGGCCGCGCGAATCATTGGCACGCACCGCGTTGGTCTTCATCCGCTGCTCGCCGAGCAGGGTATTGGTCAACGTGGACTTTCCAGCACCGGAGGAACCGACCAGCACCACCGTGCGGCCCGGGCCCAGCCACGGCTGCAGCACCGCCACGCTGGCGGCATCCAGGCCGTTGATCGCATGCAGCGCGATACCCTGCATCTCCAGCTCTTCCAGCACCGCCAGCGCGTCTTCGCTGTATTCGGTCTGGTCGGCCTTGGTCAGCACCACCACCGGTTCGGCGCCGCCACCGCCAACCAGCAGCAGGTAGCGTTCGATGCGGCGCGGATTGAAGTCGGCATCCAGGCCACAGACGATGAACACCGTATCGATGTTGGCCGCGATCACCTGCTGGTGGTAGTGCTCACCGGCGGCGCCACGCTTGATGGCGGTACGCCGCGGCAGCAGTGCGACGATGCGGATGCCGTCCAGCAGCACCCAGTCACCCACCGCCGGGCGTTCATGGCTGGGGAAGCGCGGGCGCTGCCATTCCGGCAGCGACTCGGCCTTGATCGACGCCTCCGGGCCATCGGCCACCACGTAATGGGTGCGGTGCTGTTCGATCACCCGTGCCGGGCGGGCCTGCGGATGTGCGGCCATCGCGGCCTGCCAGTCGGCCTGCTGCGCCGGGCCCGGCCAGGGCCAGCCAATGGTCTGCAGGGCGATGAAATCGGGGGTCTGGGTCATCGCCGCCATTCTACCTGTGCCGGCGCCCTGCCAGCCCAGCAATGACGGGCCCGGAGCCCTTGCCATGCATTGCAGCAATTCCGGTAGGATGGAAGCCCCATGCCTTTTGACGGCCCGCTCCCATGTCCACCAACTCGCCCAAGCCCTTGGCCATCCGCGAGCGCCTTTCCGAAGTGCGCTACGAAATCCGCGGAGAACTGGCGCGGCGAGCCCGGGAGCTGGAGGCGCAGGGTCGCAAGCTGATCAAGCTCAACATCGGCAACCCCGGCGCTTTCGGCTTCCGTGCACCGGAGCACCTGCAGCGTGCGATCGCCGACGACATGGGTCGCACCGACCCGTACACCCACCAGCAGGGCCTGCCGGTGGCACGTGAAGCCATCGCGGCGTACTACGCGCGCCGTGGCGCGCCCGATGCCCATCCGGACCGTGTCTTCCTCGGCAATGGCGTCAGCGAACTGATCGACCTGTCGCTGCGTGCGCTGCTCAATCCCGGCGACGAAGTGCTGGTGCCTTCGCCCGACTACCCGCTGTGGTCGGCCTCGACCATCCTCAACGATGGCCGCCCGGTGTACTACCGTTGCGCGCCGGAGAACGGCTTCCAGCCGGACCCGAGCGAGATCGAGACGCTGGTGTCGTCACGCACCCGCGCCATCGTGCTGATCAACCCGAACAACCCCAGCGGCGCCAGCTACCCGCGCGAACTGCTCGAGCGCGTGGTCGAGATCGCACGCCGCCACAACCTGCTGCTGCTGGTCGATGAGATCTACGACCAGATCCTCTACGACGATGCGGTGTTCCAGCCGGTCGCGCCGCTGGCCGGCGACCACCCGTGCCTGACCTTCAGTGGCCTGAGCAAGGTACACCGCGCCTGCGGCTGGCGCGTGGGCTGGGCCCACCTCAGCGGAGACGATGCCCGACTGGGCGACTTCCGCGCCGCGCTGGACCTGTTGGGCGCGCTGCGCCTGTGCGCCAACGTGCCGGGCCAGTACGCCATCGAGGCCGCGGTGAACGGCCCGGACACCATTTCCGAGCTGTGCACGCCGGGTGGCCGCCTGTATGAGACCCGCCGTGCTGTGATCGAGGCCTGCGAAGCGAGCGAGCATCTGTCGCTGGTCGCGCCGGCCGGTGCGCTGTACGCGTTCCCGGCCGTGATCGGCGCCGCTGCGAAGGGCTTCGACGACCACAACTTCGCGCTGGACCTGATGAACAACGAAGGCGTGCTGGTGGTACCGGGTTCCAGCTTCAACGTGCCCTACCGCCACCATTTCCGCGTGACCCTGATGCCGGAAGCTTCGGTGATGCGCGATGTGTTCGCGCGCATCGACCGCGTGCTGGCGCGGCGTGCCGAGGACGCCACCAAGGTCGTGCCGTTGAAGCCACGCCGTTCGGTGGCCTGACCTGTGACCCTGTCCTACCTGGCGCTGGGCGATTCGTACACCATCGGTGAAGCGGTTGCAGTCGAAGGCCGCTGGCCGCACCAGCTGGCCGCGGCGCTGCGTGCGCAGGGCATCGACCTGTCCGATCCGCAGACCATCGCCACCACCGGCTGGACCACCGACGAACTCGACGCTGGCATCGATGCGGGTGCACCGCAGGGACCGTTCGATTTCGTCAGCCTGCTGATCGGCGTCAACAACCAGTACCGCGGACGTCCGCTGGACGAATACCGCAGCCAGTTCCAGGCGCTGCTGCAGCGGGCGATCGGCTTCGCGGGCGGTGATGCCGGCCGCGTGCTGGTGCTGTCCTTCCCCGATTGGGGGGCGACCCCGTTCGGCGCCGGCAGTGGCCGCAACCTGGCCGTAATCGAGCTCGAGACCGACGAATTCAACGCCGCCGCGGAGGTGATCAGCGCCCAGCAGGGCGTGGCCTTCGTCGACATCACCGACATCAGCCGTGCCCACGGGGACAACCCGGCGATGATCGCCGACGACGGCCTGCACCCGTCAGCGCGGATGTACGCACTGTGGAGCGCACGCGCGCTGCCGGTCGCCGCGCACCTGCTTGGCGGAACGGACTGACGCGATGGATGGCACGCCACGGAACGGCCTCCCCCTGCCCTGCACACCCCTGAGCGCCGCGCAGGCCCGCACGATCGCCGAGGCGTTCCGCCCGGCACGGGCCTGGGGCAGCCGTCGCGACTACTACTACACCCGCGGCAAGCTCGGCAGCGACCCGCTGTACGACGGCGTGCTGCAGCATCTCCCTGACGACGGGCAACCGCTGCTGGACCTGGGCTGCGGGCTCGGCCTGTTCGCCCATGTGCTGCGCCAGCGCGGCGGCAGCCAACCCTACCTGGGCGTGGACGTGGATGCCGGCAAGATCGCGCGCGCCCGGCGTGCCGCGTCCGGCCTGCACGATGTGCGCTTCGACTGCCTGGACGTGCAGGCACCGCTGCCGGCGCAGGCCGGGCATGTCCTGCTACTGGATGTACTGCAGTACCTGGATGCGGGCCCACAGCAGGCACTGCTGCGCGCGGCCAGTGCACGGGTCGCTCCCGGCGGCCGCCTGCTGCTGCGCACGCCACTGGCCACCGGCGATGGCCGCGACCGCACCACGCGCGTGGCCGATCGGCTGGCATGGATGGTCGGCTGGATGGGTACGCGGCCGCGCCACTACCCCGACCTGCAGGTGCTGCAGGCGACACTGGCCGAAGCGGAATTGCAGGTGACATCGCCACGCCCCCTGCATGGGCGCACCCCGTTCAACAGCTGGCTGCTGGTGGCCGAACGCCCTGCGCTGTAGAGCGGAGCCCAGGCTCGGCTGCTCGATACGGCCACGGCCCGGAGCTATCCGGCCGGCAACTGCGCCTTCAACCCACGCTCGTCCAGCGCCTGCAGCACGCGTTCGATGATCGCCAGGTTGTGGCCGTGGGCGGCCCCCTCGTGCAGCAGCACGATGGCACCTGGACGCAGGTCCGGCAGCAGCCGGTCGAGCACGCCCTGCGCCGTGCAGCCGATACCGTCGAAGCCGCGCGCGCTCCAGCCTACCCGGACCAGGCCCAGCCGCTGCAGCACCGGTGCCACGAACGGATTGGTCATGCCCACCACCGAACGGTACCAGCGCACCGGGCGGCCGCTTACCGCCTGCAGGGCATGCTGGCAGCCCTCGATCTCGGCGCGCATCGCCGCCGGGCCCAGCCGCCAGAAGCGCGCCTGCGGGTGGCTGTGGCTGTGGTTGCCCAGGTCATGTCCGCGGCGCAGGATCTCCTGCACCAGTTCCGGCTGCGCCAGCGCGCGCTCGCCCACCAGGAAGAAGGTGGCACGGGCCTGGTGGCGGTCCAGCAGGTCGAGCACGGCACGGGTTTCCGGGCCAGGACCGTCATCGATGGTCAACCAGACGCTGTTGCCGGCCTCCGGCATCCGGCTCAGCACCGGCGCGTAGAAGCGGCTGTTGGGCAGGAAGACCGGCACCATGAACAGGGCGTGGCTGGCCACCATCAGCGGCAGCCCCCAGTGCCAGCCGGCCAGGGCCCAGGCCAGGATCACGGCCAGCTGCGACGCCACCAGCCAAGGCAGCCAGCGCCAGGGCCGGGTCGGGATGCGATGCAATGTTCCTGCGTTGCTCATCCCCCATGATGCCATGGGGGTTAGAATTGATGATTCGAATTCCCGGAACCCCGACGTCCATGTCCCTCGATCCCGCCCTGCGTTCGCGCATCGAATCCATCCTCAACGCCAACCGCGTCGTGCTGTTCATGAAGGGCCAGCCGTCGATGCCGCAGTGTGGTTTCTCGGCCAAGGCCGTAGGCGCCCTGCAGGACCTGGGCGTCGAGTTCGCCCATGTCAACGTGCTGGCCGACCAGGAAATCCGTGAAGGCATCAAGGCCTATGGCGACTGGCCGACCATCCCGCAGCTGTACATCGACGGCGAACTGGTCGGCGGCAGCGACATCGTGCTGCAGATGGCCGCCAGCGGTGAGCTGAGCAGCGTGCTGGGCCTGGCTGCGCCGGACCGTACCCCGCCGAGCATCACTGTCACTCCGGCCGCCGTGGAAATGCTCAAGGGCGCGTTGGCCGATGCCCCGGGCGCCGCCCTGCAGCTGTCCATCGACGCCGGCTTCCAGCCGAACTTCCAGCTGGCCCCGCACGACGAGGGCGCCATCGCCGCCGAGTCCAACGGCCTGCGCGTGCAGTTCGACCTGGCCAGCGCCCGTCGTGCCAACGGCATCACCATTGACTGGGTGGACGACATCCGCGGCAAGGGCCTGGCCATCGACAACCCGAACGCGCCCAAGCCGGTGCAGGAAATCAGCGTGCGCGATACCGACGACCTGGTGCGTGCAGGCAACATCACCCTGGTGGACGTGCGCCCCGCCGACGAGCGTGAAATCGCCGCTGTGGGCGTGCCGTTCAAGACCTTCGACGGCAACGGCCGCGCCGCGCTGGAAGCCCTTCCGAAGGACACTGCACTGGCCTTCATCTGCCACCACGGTGGCCGCAGCGCGCAGGCCGCCGAGCAGTTCCGCGCCCTGGGCTTCACCAAGGTGTTCAACGTCACCGGCGGCATCAACGCCTGGTCGGAAGACGTCGACAACGGCGTGCCGAAGTACTGATCGGCACTGAAAAAGGGGACGGAGGGGATTAAGTCGTTTGTGGCAATAACGACTTAATCCCCTCCGTCCCCTTTTTCTTAGCCGGCGAAACCGCCTTCGGCCAGGTAATCCAGTTCTTCCGGTGAGGGAATGCGGCCCAGCACGGCGTTGCGGTGCGGGAAGCGACCGAAGCGGCGGATGATGTCGCGGTGCAGTTCGGCGTACTGCAGGTATTCCTTGTCACCCAGCACGTCGAACATCGCCACCGAGCGGTCCTGGTCCAGCGGATCTTCGGAATGCTCGAACGGCAGGTAGATGAAGGCGCGCAGCTTGGGCACCAGCTGCAGGTCCAGGCCTTCCTCGATCGCGCGCATGGCGTAATGGCGGGCCAGGCCATCGGTGGCGTAGGAATGGGCGGTGCCGCGGAAGCAGTTGCGCGGGAACTGGTCCAGCAGCAGCATCAGCGCCAGTGCGCCATCGGCACTGCCCAGCCAGTGTTCGCGCGCGCGCGAAGCCGCCGCGTAGTGCTCATCCAGGAACAACTGGCGGAACTGCGCGTCGAACGCATCGTCGCGGGCGAACCACTTCGCAGGGCCCGCCTCTTTCCAGAAATCCACCACTTGCGCGGCAACGTCCATCACCTACTCCCCAGGGCCGGCGCGCCGCCAGGCCATCATCATCATTCGTCGAAGCGCAGGTGGCGGACCGACTTGCCGTTGCGCCGGATAAGCTTAAGCGCCTCGATACCGATCTGGATATGGTTTTCCACGAACTGGGAGCTGACCTTGGCATCGGAGGCCTCGGTCTTGACCCCGTCGGGGATCATCGGCTGGTCCGATACCAGCAGCA
The DNA here is from genome assembly GCF_056481725.1 of Stenotrophomonas sp. 85239_Sma. Taxonomy (NCBI): domain Bacteria; kingdom Pseudomonadati; phylum Pseudomonadota; class Gammaproteobacteria; order Lysobacterales; family Lysobacteraceae; genus Stenotrophomonas; species Stenotrophomonas sp. 85239_Sma. Next base: position 3,858,031 of record NZ_CM151163.1, read on the forward strand.
GCGCACCGCTGGGAATGTGGTTGGCGAAGCCAGCAGCGAACACGGTAGCGGTTTCCATGTCGATGGCCATGCAGCGCATCGCCCGCAGCCGCTCCTTGAACGCCTCGTCGTGCTCCCAGACCCGGCGGTTGGTGGTGTAGACGGTGCCGGTCCAGTAGTCGTGGCCGAGGTCGCGGATCATGGTCGAGACCGCACGCTGCAGCGCGAACGCCGGCAGCGCCGGCACCTCCGGCGGCAGGTAGTCACCCGAGGTGCCCTCGCCACGGATCGCCGCGATCGGCAGCACCAGGTCGCCCAGCTGGTTCTTGCGTTTCAGGCCGCCGCACTTGCCCAGGAACAGCACCGCCTTGGGCATCACCGCCGACAGCAGGTCCATGATGATCGCGGCATTGGGGCTGCCCATGCCGAAGTTGATCATGGTGATGCCATCGATGGTGGCACTGGCCATCGGCCGGTCCAGGCCGATGACGGGGGCGCCGGTCAGCTCGGAAAAGGTGTGCAGGTAGCCGCCGAAGTTGGTCAGCAGGATGTGCTGGCCGAACTGGTCCAGGGGCACGCCGGTGTAGCGCGGCAGCCAGTTGTCGACGATTTCCTGCTTGCTCTTCATGGGCGGTGGTCCGGTGTACGGCGTGGGAACCGGCTATTTTCAGCCAGCCGGGCGGCCCCGTCGAGGCATTGCCGGCACGCGTGTGAAGAAGGTCACTTGGCAAGCACGCCGCCGTCCGGCTAGCGTCGGCGGCTGGACTACGCTGCGAGGGGAACTGCATGGCATCGACGTTGTTGCGCGCCGGGGTGGCACTGGCGCTGCTTTCATTGAGCACGGCGCCAGCGGTGGGCGCCTCGCGCTTCGTCGCCGATCCCTACCCCAGCACCTACCAGGCCCATCCCGATGCGCCGGTGCTGATCCAGAACGCCACCGTGCTGACCGGTACCGGCCAGCGCCTGGACAATGCCGACGTGCTGCTGCGCGAGGGCCGCATCGTCGCGGTCGGTCGCCAGCTGCAGGCCGATGCCGGCGTCACCCGCATCGACGCGCAGGGCAAGTGGGTCACCCCGGGCCTGATCGACGTGCATTCGCACCTGGGCGTGTACCCCAGCCCCGGTGTCGGCGCGCACAGTGACGGCAACGAAATGACCGCGCCGGTCACCGCCAACGTCTGGGCCGAGCACTCGGTATGGCCGCAGGACCCGGGCTTCGCCACCGCACTGGCCGGCGGCGTGACCAGCATGCAGGTGCTGCCCGGCTCGGCCAACCTGGTCGGTGGCCGTGGCGTGACCCTGAAGAACGTACCGGCCATCACCTACCAGGCGATGAAGTTTCCCGGCGCACCGTGGGGACTGAAGATGGCCTGCGGCGAGAACCCGAAACGGGTCTACGGCGAGGGCAAGGGCGTGGCCCCGGCCACGCGGATGGGCAATGTCGCCGGCTACCGCGCCGCCTTCATCGATGCCGCCGACTACATCGCCAAAAGCAAACCCAAGCCAGCCAAGCGCAAGGGCTGGTTCGGCAGCGACAAGGGCGACAGCGCCGGTGACGCCGGCGGCAAGCGCGATCTCAAGCTGGACACGCTGGCTGGCGCGATCGAAGGCGACATCCGCGTGCACATCCACTGCTACCGCGCCGACGAGATGGCCACGATGCTCGACCTGGCCAAGGAATTCGGTTTCAAGGTGGCCGCCTTCCACCACGGCGTGGAAGCCTACAAGCTGGCCGACCGACTGGCCGCCGATGGCGTCTGCGGTGCGCTGTGGGCCGACTGGTGGGGCTTCAAGATGGAAGCCTTCGATGGCATTCCCGAGAACATCGCGCTGGTCGACCGCCCGAAGAACAGCTGCGCCATCGTCCACTCCGACTCGCCCGAAGGCATCCAGCGCCTGAACCAGGAAGCGGCCAAGGTGATGGCCGCCGCACGCCGCGCACGCATGCCGGAGATCACGCCCGAACACGCCATCACCTGGATGACCGCCAACGCCGCCAAGGCGCTGGGCATTGAAGGCCAGACCGGCACCCTGGAGGCGGGCAAGATGGCCGACGTGGTGGTGTGGAATGGCAACCCCTTCAGTTCGTATGCGCTGGCCGAACAGGTCTTCGTCGATGGACGACGCCTGTACGACCGCAGTGCGCCGGCAGCAACGCCGCGTTCCGATTTCCAGCTCGGCCAGGAGGTGCACTGATGGGCGCGTTGAACAAGCGTCGCCGGGCATGGCTCGGCCCGATCGTCATGGTGCTGGCCTGCATCTCCGCATCCGCACAGGCACAGGACCTGCTGGTGCGCAACGCGACGGTGCATACCGCCAGCACGCGCGGCAGCCTGCAGAATGCGGACGTACTGGTGCAGGGGGGCATCATCCGTGCGGTGGGCAACGGTCTGGCCGCGCCGGCCGGCGCCACCGTGGTCGAGGCCAACGGCCGGCCGCTGACCCCGGCGCTGTTCGGGGGTATCACCGAGATCGGCATCGAAGAGGTTTCCGGCGAAGCGAGCACGGTCGACAGCACGTTGAAGATCGGCGAGCAGCCGCTGCGCCCGGAATTCGATGTCACCCTGGCCTACAACCCGGCCTCGGTACTGATCCCGGTAACGCGACTGGAAGGCATCGGCTTCACTGCACTGGGCGCGGCCACCGGCGGCGGCTTCGTGGCAGGCCAGGGCGGCGTGATGCGGCTGGACGGCAGCGCCGACCCGATCGGCCCGCGCGCCCTGTTCCTGCGCATCGGCGCAGCGGCCTCCGAACTGACCGGGCATTCGCGCGCCGCGCAATGGATGCTGCTGCAGCAGATGATCGACGAAGCACGCGGACAGGTGGCCGCGGACTCGCCGCACGCGCTGCTGACGCCTGCCGGGCGCCGCACGCTCAGCCGCTACCTGGCCGGCCAGGGCCGCATCGTGGTGGAAGCGGACCGTGCCGCCGACATCCGCCAACTGCTGCGCTGGGCCGCCCGCGAGAAGGTGAAGATCGCCATTGCCGGTGGCAGCGAAGCCTGGCAGCTGGCGCCGGAGCTGGCGGCCGCGCAGGTGCCGGTGTTCGTCGACGTGCTGTCCAACCTGCCGGCCAGCTTCGACCAGATCGGGGCCACTCTGGAAAATGCGGCACGCCTGCAACGTTCCGGCGTAGCCGTCTCGTTCGTGCAACGGGGCGACGCCTCCCACAACGCACGCAAGATGCGCCAGCTGGCGGGCAATGCCGTGGCCAACGGCCTGCCCTGGGCCGACGGCCTGGCCGGGTTGACCCGGGTGCCTGCACAGGCCTTTGGCGTGGGCGACCAGATCGGCAGCATCGAACCGGGCAAGCGCGCCGACCTGGTGCTGTGGGAGGGCGACCCACTGGACGTGGCGCACTATGCCGAGCAGGTCTGGCTGGGCGGTCGTGCAATGCCGATGCGCTCGCGCCAGACCGAACTGCGCGACCGCTACCTGCAGCGCAACGCGCACCCCTGACTGCCTGCAAGGAGCCGCCAATGGCCACGCTGCGCTGGTACTTCGACTTCGTCTCGCCCTATTCCTACCTGCATTGGCAGAAGCTGAAGCAGCTGCCCCGGTTCGCCCAGATCCAGACCGTGCCGATCGCCTTCGGCGCGGTCCTGCACCACCTGGGCAACCTCGGGCCGGCCGAGATTCCGGCCAAGCGCCGCTTCATCTACCGCCAGCTGCTGTGGACCGCGCAGGCCGAAGGCACACCACTGCGGTTTCCGCCGGCTCACCCGTTCAATCCGTTGTCGGCGCTGCGCCTGTGCCTGGCGGCGGGTGGCAGCGTGCAGGCAGTGGACGTGCTGTTCGACTGGATCTGGCGCGACGGCAATGCCGCCGACAGCGCCGAGGCCCTGCGCGAACCGGCTGCACGGCTGGGGATCGAGGATGTCGCCAGCGCCATCGCCGCCCCGGCGGTCAAGGAGCAGCTGCGGCGCAACACCGAGGCCGCCATTGCCGCCGGCGTGTTCGGCGTGCCGACCCTGGCCATCGATGGCGAACTGTTCTGGGGCAACGACGCCCACCCGATGATGGCGGCGGTGCTGGCCGCCCCTGGCCTGCTGCAGCAACCCGAGTGGCAGCGCCTGGCCACCCTGCCGGTGGCGGTGCAGCGCAGTCGCTGAACAGGGCGTGGCGCGTTTCCCTCGCGCGCCCCGCCATGTTTTGAGATAGATTTCACGTTTCCGAACCTACAACCGCCCTGGAGGGGGAGCCGCGGATGCGCATCGGAATCGTCGTCGACTCGGCCTGCGACCTGCCGCAGGACTTCATTGCCGAGCACAACATCGTGCTGCTGCCGATCACTGTACGGATCGGCGAAGCCGTGCTGGCCGATCATCGCGATGAGCAGGCCACGCTGAGCTTCCTGCACGCGCATGTGGCCGAACATGGTGCTGAAGCGGAGACCATCCCCTTCAGCGTCAACCAGATCCGCGACCTGTTCCTGCAGCAGCTGGTGATCGATTACGACCACGTGTTCTGCATGACCATCACCAAGACCCGCAGCCCGATCCACGACAATGCGCTGCAGGCCAGCTTCGCCATCCTCAATGATTACAAGCCGGTGCGGCAGGCGGCGGGCTACAACTCACCGTTCGCGCTGCGCGTGCTCGATACCCAGAACCTGTTCGCCGCGCAGGCGGTGACCGCGGTGGAGGCGGTACGCCTGCGTGGCAGTGGCGCCAGCGTGCAGCAGATCCGCGAACGGTTGGAAGAGCTGGCCGGCAACGTGCACGGCTACATGGTCACCCGCGACCTGTACTACATGCGCGCACGTGCACGGCACAAGGGTGACCGCAGTGTCGGCCTGCTCAGCGCCGCGCTGGGCAGCGCACTGGACATCAAGCCGGTGCTGCACGGCTACCGTGGCGAGACCGGGCCGGTGGCCAAGATCAAGGGTTTCGACAGTGCCGTGCAGAAGCTGTTCGCGGTGGTCGGCCAGCGCGTGCGTGTCGGGCTGATGACGCCAACGGTGTGCGTCAGCTACGGCGGCGAACTGGACGAGCTGCGCACCCTGCCCGGCTATGCACGGATGAAGGAGGTCTGTGCCGGCCACGGCGTGACCGTGTACGAATCGGTGATGAGCCTGACCGGCATGGTCAACGTCGGCAAGGGCGCAGTCACCGTGGGCTTTGCCGATGGGCCGCATCGGTTCGAATGAGCGCTGGCCGCGGCCGGAATCTGCACATCGATTCCACCGCGGTTGTGCCAGCCTTGCCGCACTTCAAGGAGAACTCCATGCCTGCGCAGTACCACATCAGCCTGCCCGACCCGTCCAAGGCCCGCGGCAACGACCCTGACCTGTCCTTCCATTCGCAGGGCGCCGCCGGTTTCGCCGAAGAGCTGCAGGATGCCCTGCGCAACGGCACGCTGTTCGAGCGCTGGAAGGCCAAGCAGCCCGACCCGGATGCGGTGGAACCGCAATGGGGCGTGACCGACCCGGATGCCACCGTGACCGGCGAGCAGAAAGACCTGCGCATCAACCTGGTCGCCACCACCCGCATCGACAGTGACGTGTTCAAGCAGCGCCTGCGCCTGCTGGCTGGCCATCACTGGGAACTGCGCGACGTGCGTTGAGGCCAGGCCCTGGCAGTGCCGGCCGCTGGCCTGCAACCGCAACAACCATGAAGGTGCCGGCCAGCGGCCGGCACTCCCCCGACGATTCCCTACCAGCCGCCACCCAACGCGCGGTACAGCTCCACCCGTGCAATCGCCGCCGTGGCCTGGCTGTTGGCCAGCGCGGCCTGGTTGTCCAGCGCGATGCGCTGGGTGCTCAGCACATCCAGCATGTCGACCACACCGGCCTGGTACTGCCGGCGCGCCGCACCCAGTGCGGTCTCGCTCTCGTCCACGGCCACGTGCAGCTGCACGGTCCGCTGCTGCTCGGCGGCATAGCCATCAATGGCGTCATCCACTTCATGCCAGGCCTGCAGCACGGTGCGGCGGAACTGCAGCGCCGCCTGTTGCTGCTGCAGCCGGCTCAGCGCCAGGTTGGCCTTCAACCGCCCGCCCTGGAAGATCGGCACGCTGATCGACGGCCCGATGCTGAAGCGGTGCGCGTTCCAGCCATCCAGATCATCCAGCTGTCTGGCCTGGAAGCCGGCATCGCCATTCAAGGTGATGCGAGGCAGGAAACTGGCCTTGGCCACGCCGATGCCGGCCGTTGCCGCATGCAATGCCGCTTCGGCACGACGGATGTCCGGGCGACGCTCGGCCAGTTCACTCGGCAACCCCACCGCCACGGCCGGCAACGCCGGCCAGTCACGGCGCACGCCCTGCAGCTGAGCATCCAGCGCCTGCGGCGGTTGCGCCAGCAGGAACGCCAGCGCGTTGCGCAGCTGCGATTCGCGATGCCGCAGCGGCGCGATGCGCGCCTGCAACGATGCCACCTGCGCGGCCGCACTGGACACCTGCAGCATGCTGGCCACGCCCTGTTGCTGGCGTGCCTCGGTCAGGCGCTTCATGTCGAGGGCGATGCTGAGGTTGTCCTCGGTGATCGCCAGCAGCTGCCGCGTCGCGCGCAGCTGCAGGTAATCACGCGCGGTTTCCGCCAGCAGCGCGATGCGCACCGCATGTGCATCTTCCTCGGCCATCTGTACGCGTGCGTCCGCGGCTTCCACCTGGCGACGCACGCGACCCCACAGGTCCAGCTCCCAGCTCAGGCCGATACCGGCCTGGAACAGCCCGTAGTCGTCGCGGCCGCCGTTGCCGGACGGATCGTTCAAGCCCACTTCGCTGTTGCGTGCGCGCATGCCACTGGCGGTTGCGCTGACGCTGGGCAGCCGGTCGGCGGCGCTGATGCCACGCGCGGCGCGGCTCTGCTGCACGCGGTTGGCCGCCAGCTGCAGGTCCAGGTTGGCTGCCAGCACCTGGCCGGCCAACCGCCCCAGCAGCGGATCGTCGAAGCCGGCCCACCAGGCCGCGTCCTGGTCGATGGCGTTGCCGGCAACAACCTCACCCTGCCAGTGGCTGGGCAGTTCCGCCTGCGGGCGTACGAAGTCCGGACCCATCGTGCAGGCAGCCAGGGCCGTACACAGGCTGGCCGCAACGATGGCGCGAAACACGGTGACTGCGCTCATGCACCCTCCCCGCTCTTGTGCCCCGGACGGTGCTGCACGCTCTGCGCGCGGGCGCGGCTGCCCAGGTCAACACTGGCTTCCACCGACATGCCGGCACGCAGCTGGTCCAGCAGTGGCTGGCCCGGTTCCAGCACGATCTTCACCGGAATGCGCTGCACCACCTTGGTGAAGTTGCCGGTGGCGTTTTCCGGCGCGACGGCAGCGAAGGTGACGCCGGTGGCCGGTGCGATGCTGTCGATGTGTCCGCGCAGCGGCTTGCCCGGGAACACGTCCACCTTCAGTTCGACCTGCTGGCCGGCCTGCATGCGGGTCATCTGCGTTTCCTGGAAGTTGGCGACCACGAAGGCGCGCTTCAGCGGCACCACCGCAGCCACCGGCGTCCCCGGGGTCAGGTAGGCACCCACGCGCACTGCGCGACGACCAACCATGCCATCGATCGGTGCACGCAGCACGGTGTGCGACAGATCCAGTTCGGCGCGTGCCTGCGCCGCCTCTGCACGCTGTACCGCTGCCTGCGCGGCCTGCACGCCAGCGCTGAGGATGCCGGTGCGCTGGCGTGCGGTCGACAGCGCAGCCTGGCCCTGCTGCAGGTGGGCACTGGCCACGACCTGCTTCGATTGCGCCTGCTGCGCGTTCTGTACGGTACCGGCGCCGTCGCGGGCCAGTTCGCGGTAACGCTGCTGGTCGGCGCTGGCCAGGGTCAGTTCGGAACGGCTGACATCGACGCTGGCCCTGGCCTGTTCGATCAGCGAGTCCTGCTGGGCCAGTGCGGCCTGTGCGTTGGCCAGCTGTGCACGGGCGTTGGCGAGGTCGGCACGGGCTGCCTGCAAGGCCACCTGGTAGTCGCGATCGTCGATGCGGGCGAGCACGTCACCGGCCTTCACCGGCTGGTTGTCCTCTACGTCCACGGCACTGACGAAGCCCGGAATCTTCGGCGCCACCAGCGTGTAGTCGGCCACGACATAGGCATTGTTTGTGGTCTGGTGGCCGCCGTCGCGCAGCAGCAGCCAGGCGCCGATGGCCAGCGCCAGAACGCCCAGGCCCAGGCCGGTATTGAGAGTGGTTCGATTGATCGTCATGAGGGGGTTCCTGCGAAAGGTTCAGGCCACGGCACGTGGCGGATGGATGCGGGTGGGCATCCAGGCAATGAGGGGAATGAAGGCCAGTGCCACCAGCGCGACCACCCAGTACAGGTCGGCCGAGGTCAGCGCCTGTACCTGTGCATGCAGGCGCGCGCCCAGCTGCGGGCCCTCGGCCAGCCACGGTTGCTCGCCAAGGCGGTCGACCAGCACGGTGGAATGGAAATGACGGCGGCCCTGCGCGACGGCATCCAGCACGCCACTGGCGAGCACTGCAGCGAAGCCCTTGACCGTGTTGAACCACGCCGAGGCAAACGGGCCGTCCTGCGGCGCCAGGCCACCGGTGGCCAGCATCAGCAACGGCAGCACCGCCATCGGCTGGGCGAACACCTGCAGCAGCTGCACCCACAGGAAGTTGTCGCGGATCCAGGCCACATCCAGGTGCGAGCCCAGCCAGCAGGCCAGGGCCAGCATCGCCAGGCCCGTGGCCTGCACCCAGCGGCAGTCCACCGCGCGGATGTTCAGCAGCGCCGCCACCAGCGGCAGCGCGATCACCTGTGGCAACGCCACCCACAGCAGCATCGGTGCGGTCTGCAGCGGCCGGTAGCCCTGCACGCTGGCCAGGAAACCGGACGGGATCGAGATCACTGCCAGCAGCACGAACAACACGCCGCCCAACGTCACCAGCGAGTAGCTGAGGTTGCGGTTGGCCAGCAACTGCAGCTTGAAGAATGGCAGCGGGTGGAACCATTCATTGATCATGAACAGCACCATCAGGCCGGCACCGCCACCGATCATCAGCGTGATCATCGGCGAGTCGAACCAGTTCAGGCGCGGGCCCTGCACCAGGCCCAGCACCAGCAGCACCAGCGCCGGCAGGCCCAGCAGCAAGCCGGCCGTATCGAACTGGGCGAAGCGTTCCAGCCGCAGCGGATCCTGCGGCAGGCCCCAGCTGACCATCGCCATGGCCGCCAGGCAGTACGGCACGATCTGCCAGAACGCCCAATGCCAGCCCACCTGCTCGACCCAGAACGCGGCCAGCGGCGTGCCCATGCTCGGGCCGAACGTCGCCGTCAGCGCGTAGCCGGCCAGGCCGTACAGCTTGATGCCCGGCGGCAGGAAGCGCAGCGCCACGCTCATCAGCAGCGGCGGTAGCGCGCCACCGCACAGGCCCTGCAGCGCGCGCAGCAGCAGGAACACCTGCAGGTTCGGGGCAAGCGGGCACAGCACGCCCAGCACCATGAAGCCACCGATCATCGCCAGCGCGAAGCGGCGCAGCGAGAAAGTGGCGGCACACCACGGTGCGAAGGCCATCGCGCTGACCGACATGGCGCTATAGAGGGCGACGATCCAGCTGCCGTCATCGACGCTGAAACCCATCGCACCGCGGATGTCGGCCAGGGCGACCTTGGTGATGTTCTCGTTGAAGCCCGACACCAGCACCGCCAGCAGCACGCCGCACAGGCCGACCAGGACGCGGCGGTCGAGCCCGGGGGCGGCGGCAGGACGGGGCGCTGCAGCGGCCGGGACAGCGGCGGCCGGCGTACTCATCGCCGGGCACCAATCCGTGCAGGGCACGGCATGTTGGGGGTCATTGGAATGCGCTCAGTGAAACTCCGGGGAGCGCAGTCTAGGGAGCCGGTAACGTGCAAAAAATGGCGTCACCGGCATCGCAGGCGTGCGTCGGGCGCACGCCCGTAACCTCAGCGACGGATGTCCTCGACGCTTTCGCACATGGTCTTGATCGAGCGGCGCAGCCACTGGTGGGCAGCGTCGTTGTCCAGGCGCGGGTGCCAGGCCTGCACGATGGCCGCCGTGCGCACCGGAATCGGCAGCGGGAACAGGCGCAACGGCAGGCGCATGCTGATGATGCGCTCCAGCATCACGCTCGGCATCTGCGGCAGGATCAGGTCCGATTCGGCCGCCGCGAAAATCGCACCGTGGAAGGTCGGGCTGATCAGTGCCACCCGTCGCTGCAGGCCGAGCGCGGCCAGGTCGTCATCGATCGGTCCGCGTGGCAGGCCACGGCGCGACACCGCGATGTGATCGCAGGCGGCAAAGCGTTCGGCACTGATCTCGCCATCGAACAACGGATGATCCTCGCGTGCAGCCCCCATGAACGAGGTACTGAACAGGTTCTGCACCTTGGTGTCGGGCGCGTGCTTGCCGGCGGTGCTGATGTACAGATCGATCCGGCCCTGCGCCATCGCATCATCATCGGTATCGCCTTCAGGCACGAAGCGCAGTACCGCGCGCGGCGCCTGCTGCCGGAATATCTCGCGCAGGCGACCGCCAAAGCCACCGATGAAGACATCGTTGGCACGCACGTTGAAGGTGCGCTCCAGGGTACCCACGTCGATCTCGCGGCCCGCATGGAAAACACGGTGGGCCTGTTCGATGACGTCGCGGACCTGCTCGCGCAGCTGCAGGGCGCGCGGCGTGGGCGCCAACCCGCGACCGGCTCGCACCAGCACCGGGTCACCCAGGGCGGTACGGATCCGGCCGAGGGTACGGCTCATCGCCGGGGCGCTCAGGTTCATCCGCCGCGCGGCGGCGGCCACGCTGCATTCGTCGATCAGCACGTCCAGTGCCAGCAACAGGTTCAGGTCCGGCAGGGGCATGACAGTCTCCCGTAAATCAGATGACTCTACGACACGTGTAACCTCAGTGGATTGCGTTATACGCATTCATTGACTGCCGCGCACGGCATGGGTGCGCGCGGAGACATCGGCGACCATCCCCGGCCTGCCAAGGAGACATCCATGTTCAACACCCTGCTGGTCGCCCTGGACGGCGGCCCCCAGCACGCACGCGTGCTGGACCTGGCCGCGGCCATCGCCGGCCCGCGCAGCCGCCTGCACCTGCTGTGCGTGCTCGACCCCGAATTCGCGCTGGCCGCCGATGCCAGCGAAGCCGACCGCATCGAGTACCCGGAAGCCGCGCGCCAGCGCTCACGGGCCGAGGCGGTGCTGGCCGAAGCCCTGGCCGAGCTGCGCGAGCGCGGCGTCGACGCCATCGCGCAGATTCCCTCCGGCGATCCGGGCGAAGTGATCAGCGAGCAGGCCCGGCGCCTGAAGTGCGACCTGATCGTGATCGGCCACCGCCATCTGTCCCGCCTGGAACGCCTGTTCGAACCCTCGATCGGGCAATGGACCATCGACCACGCGCCCTGTCCCGTGCTGGTGGAAACCCGCGACCCACAGCCCTAGCAACCATGGCTTCCCGTTCCCCGTTGTTTCCCACCCGGGTCAGCTACCGTGCCTTCGGCCGCCAGTTCGGCCGTGGCGAACAGGCGCTACTGGCGGCGATACGCCAGCTGCGTGACCCTATGCTGCAGCCCGAAGGGCTGGCCGGCTTGCGCCACCTTGGCCTGGACCGCGAGGGCCGCGATGCGTTCGTCGCCCTGCTGCCATTGCTGGCCGCGCCCGCCGCCCCGATCGACCTGCTACCCGCCGGCTCTCCCTTCATTGCCGCCAGCGAACTGGACCTGCTGGTCTGTCTGCTGCGCATTGCCCAGTGGCGGCATGCACGCCCCCGCGAGGACGACGCGCTGGCAACGTTGCGCCAGCAGTTGGCGCGCTGCGCACGTGCTGTCCACGCGGCGAACCTGACGTTGCGACAGCGCTCGCTGTCACCGGTCGGGCTGAGATTGCTGGACCCGGCCGGCTGGCTGCGTCAGCGCTGAACCCACGCGCGGACGCGGCCGCAGGGCATTCAGCAGTCGATCGTTCCGTGTGCGCTGCCTTCGTCGTCAAGCACCTGCGCATGCAGTACCACCCGGTTGCGGCCGGCGCGCTTGGCGGCGTAAAGGCCGGCGTCGGCATCGGCCAGCAGCTGGTCCGCACTGGCCAGCGCGGGCGGGTGCAGGTAGCCCACGCCAACGCTGATGCTCACCCGCCCCTCCGGCAGCGGCAGCACTTCCACTGCCTCGCGCAGGCGTTCGGCCAGTGCCAGCACGCCCGACAGCGGGCTTGCCGGCACGATCACCGCGAATTCTTCGCCGCCGTAACGCGCAACACTGTCGCCGCCGCGACCGGCAATGACCTTCAGCACCGCAGCCACCGCCTGCAGGCAGCGGTCCCCGGCCGGGTGCCCGTGCTGGTCGTTGAATGCCTTGAAGTGATCGATGTCGACCAGCAGCAGGGCCAGCTCGCTGCCGCTGCGGCGCGCCCGGTTCCACTCCGCCTGCAGCAGTGCGTCGAACTGGCGACGATTGGCCACGCCGGTCAGGCCATCCTGGCGCGCCAGCTGATCCAGCGACGCCTGCCGTTCCATCAGGTCCATCTGCAGCAGGATGCTGCGCAGGCCGAAGCCCAGCGTCGCCACCACGAAACCGGTGACCGCCAGAGGCCGTGCGTGGTCGACCACCAGGGTGCCCACCACCAGCAGCAGCAACGGCAGGATCATCGGCCCGGCCGCCTGCACTGTGCGCGCCAGCCGTGGATGCGGCATGGAGGCCGGCAGCGGCGTATGGCTCAGTGCCAGCAGCGCCAGCAGCAGGAACGGCAGATCGATCAGCAGATCGTTGTAGGCACCGAAGGAATCCTCCGAGGTGAAGTGGTTGATGTAGTAGGCCACCACCAGGTAAGCCAGCGCGTAGAGCGCTAACGCGCGGAAGAAACTGCGCCGCTCGGGCACGTCAACGGCCAGCCATCGCACCACCGCGAACCCGGCGATGCACAGGTTCTGGATGTCGAACAAGCGTTGCATGCTGGCCATCGCCGAATCATCGACGTCGATACGGGCGGCGAACGATTGCGCATGCACGAAGAACAGCACGCCCAGCAGCGCCGCCATCGCGGCATCGATCAGGCTGATGCTCATCCGCTCGCGGCGCGCGCGGGCCAGGATGAACACCAGCGGGACGCCGTACAGCACGTACAGGAACAGGCTGGCCTGCGGCGTCGCATCCGCGCGCCCTGCCCCCAGCGCGTCGATCATGTTCATGACCATGCCGCCCGCCCACAGCAGCAGCGCCAGTGCGGTGGCACGCCAGCCCAGCGCGGCACGGTCACGACGCGCCCGCCACAGGCAGGCGGCCGCAGCCAGCAGCGGCGCCCCGGCCAGGAACACGAAGGAACCCGCGCCGGTCACCCCAGGCCACACGGTGACGACCAGGCCATGGCACACCACGTACAGCAGCGCCAGCACTACCGGCATGCTTCCCCCGATCCGCAAGGCCGTATGCGCGCACGATAGCGCGGCAGCGCGCCACAAGGGCGTGATCCACCGCAGAAAACCCGATTGGACACACCGGCGCCGGAGGGTGCCGGCCGGTGGCCGGCACTACCGGACTGCGTTCAGCCCTGCAGGGCCTGGGCGTGGTGGGCGATATGCTCGCCGATGAAGCTGCCAATGAAGTAGTAGCTGTGGTCGTAACCCGGCTGCAGGCGCAGGGTCAGCGGATGGCCTGCGGCATTGCAGGCTTCCCGCAGGCGCTGCGGCTGCAGCTGGCTCTGCAGGAACTCATCCGCCTCGCCCTGGTCGACCAGCAGCGGCAGGCGCTCGCCGGCCACGGCGATCAGCTCGCAGGCATCCCACTGCGCCCAGTCGGCCGGGTTGTCCCCCAGGTAGGCATGGAACGCCTTCTGCCCCCACGGCACATGGCTGGGCGCGACGATCGGCGAGAACGCCGACACGCTGCGGTAGCGCCCCGGGTTGCGCAGGGCGATCACCAGCGCGCCATGGCCGCCCATCGAATGGCCACTGATCGCGCGCCCATCGGTCACCGCGAAGTTCGCCTCGATCAGCGCCGGCAACTCCTGCGCCACGTAGTCGTGCATGCGGTAGTGCTTTGCCCACGGAGCGCGGGTGGCATTGAGGTAGAAGCCAGCCCCCTTGCCCAGGTCGTAGCCTTCGGCATCGGCCACGTCATCGCCCCGCGGGCTGGTGTCCGGCGCGACGATGATCACCCCGTGCTCGGCTGCGTAACGCTGCGCGCCGGACTTGGTGATGAAATTCTGCTCGGTGCAGGTCAGGCCGCTCAGCCAGTACAGCACCGGCAGTTTCTGTGTTTCCGCCTGCGGCGGCAGGTACACGGCGAACTGCATGTCGCAGCCCAGCGTGGCCGAATGATGGCGGTAGACGTCCTGCCAGCCGCCGAAACAGGCGCGATGCTCAATGCGTTCCATGGGTTCCTCCGGAAGAGTGGCAGGCACGGCGGCCTGCCACCCGGCGTTGCTCAGTAGTGGACCACCGAACGGATCGACTTGCCTTCATGCATCAGGTCGAAGGCTTCGTTGATCTTGTCCAGGTCCATGGTGTGGGTGACGAACGGCGCCAGTTCGATATCGCCCTTCATCGCGTCTTCCACCATGCCCGGCAGCTGGCTGCGGCCCTTCACGCCACCGAAGGCGGTGCCCATCCACTTGCGGCCGGTCACCAGCTGGAACGGGCGGGTGGAGATTTCCTGGCCGGCACCCGCCACGCCGATCACCACGCTCTGGCCCCAGCCACGGTGCGCGCATTCCAGCGCCGCACGCATCACGTTGACGTTGCCGATGCACTCGAAACTGTGGTCCACGCCCCAGGTGGTCATCTCGACGATGACCTGCTGGATGGGCGTGTCGTAGTCCTTCGGGTTGATGCAGTCGGTGGCGCCGAATGCGCGCGCCAGCTCGAACTTGGACGGATTGGTGTCCACCGCGATGATGCGGCCGGCCTTGGCCTGGCGCGCGCCCTGGATCACCGCCAGGCCGATGCCACCGAGGCCGAACACCGCCACGCTGTCGCCTTCCTGCACCTTGGCGGTGTTGTGCACCGCGCCGATGCCGGTGGTGACGCCGCAGCCGAGCAGGCAGACGTGCTCCGGGTTTGCTTCCGGATTGATCTTCGCCAGCGACACCTCGGCCACCACGGTGTACTCGCTGAAGGTCGAGCAGCCCATGTAGTGGTACAGCGGCTCGCCGTTGTAGCTGAAGCGGCTGGTGCCGTCGGGCATCACGCCCTTGCCCTGGGTGGCGCGCACCGACACGCACAGGTTGGTCTTGCCGCTCTTGCAGAACAGGCACTCGCCGCACTCGGCGGTGTACAGCGGAATCACGTGGTCGCCCGGCTTGACGCTGGTCACGCCCTCGCCCACCTCCACCACGATGCCGGCGCCTTCATGGCCCAGCACCACCGGGAACAGGCCTTCCGGATCATCGCCGGACAGGGTGAACGCATCGGTGTGGCAGACACCGGTGTGGGTGATCTTGACCAGCACTTCGCCCTTCTTCGGCGGGGCGACGTCGATCTCGACGATCTGCAGCGGCTGGCCGGGACCAAAGGCGACGGCGGCACGGGACTTCATGGGTGGTTTCTCCAGAGACAGGCAATGACAGGATGGGCGGCGCCATGTTGCGCCGTCGTTTATTTCAGGTACGAGCGGATCAACGCGCTCATGTCGCGCACGCGTTCGGCGCGTTGTTCGTCAGAGGCCGCAGGCTGGCCGAACTCCTCGCGCAGATGGGCCTCCATCACCTCGGACATCAGGCCGTTGACCGCGCCACGGATGGCGGCGATCTGCTGCAGCACCGGCCCGCAGTCGGCTCCGGCTTCCAGCGCGCGGTCCAGCGCATCGCACTGGCCGCGGATGCGACGCACGCGGGCCAGGACTTTTTTCTTCTCTTCGGGGGAGTGCGGCATGGCGAGGCCACCTCGGAACTATACTGGGGGATAGTATACACAGTGACCCAGCCAGTGCCACCGACCGCTCCCTGCCGCCATCGCGATCCGCCTGCAAACCCGAGCTAAAGAACACCACCACGCGGCCGCTACTCCGTGCCTGAAGGCGAATGAGTCGCCGGCTATGACACGGAGTTCTGCTGATCATGCGTCCCCTGCTGCCCGCCTGCCTGGCCATGGCCCTGGCATTTCCTGCACTGGCCGAGCAGGCCCCCTCCACCGCAGCCGCCCGGGTCGATCTGCAGCAACCGGCGCGCATCCGCCTGTTCAGCGCCAATGGCCAGTATCTGGCGATGCGCAAGAACCACACGCGCAGCGGTGCCGAAGCCGAAGTGGTCAGGGTGGAGAGCAAGGCATCCAAGGGCGTGTTCAGTACGCTCGCCTCGCTGGCCACCGGCAATGAGAGCACCTCGATCGGCATGCCCGAGTCATTCGCCACCGGTACGCTGGGCGGTATCCGCAAGCCCTTCTATCGCGAATTCGCGCTGGTGCCGGGCCAGCTGGTCAATGTGATGGCCAACTTCGAGGGCAATCGCCGCTGCGTTCCCGCGGGCGAAAAGGTTAGCGACCCGCGCTTTGCGCTGCCACCCTCCCTTCTGCTGACGCCGGAACCCGGCCTGGATTACGAAGTATCGTTCGGTACCGACGGCAGCAGCTGCGGCATGAACGCCAGGCTGCTGCTGGCCGACGGACGCTCAGTGCCACTCCCCACCGAGTTGCAGCGGCAACGCTCACCGAAGACGTACAAGGTGGAAGGAACGCATCTGTATACCTTCCTGTTCCGCCCTGGCAGCGTGTACTACCGCCCGGTCGGCGAGGCGGAGGACCTGCAGCTGCGCACCGACGATGCCGAGCATGCCGACGCGTTCGAAGCGGCGATGCGCGAGATCGCCTCGCGGCCCGGCACCCAGATGTGCATCGTGTTGCCGGACTTCTTCTACAAGAGCCCCCTGAAAGACCGGTTGGACCGCGTCCTGGACGAGCAGGGCAAGGAATTTCCGGCCATCCTCGAACCGATCGAAGGACTGCGCAAAACCCGCCAGCTTGAGGACCATGTGCCCACAACCTTCCTGGATGCTGCCGCTTACTGCCAGTTGGCGGGGATGATGGCGTTCCCGCCACGCAACTCGCTCGATGGGGCGCCCGACGTGGCGGCCCCAGCTCAGTCAAACACGCCCTGAGCCGCCAGCCGCGCCAGCTCGTCCACCACATAGCGCACCTTCGGCCGCAGGTGGCGGGTCGGTGGCCACAGCGCATGGATGTCGATGTGCCGCTGCATGTGTGCGTCCAGCACCGAGTGCAGCACGCCGGATTCCAGATGACGGCGTACCAGTGAAATGGGCATCTGGCAGATGCCCAGCCCGGCGATGGCCGCGTCGATCACCGCGTCACCATCGTTGAGCTGGTAGGCCGCGTTCGGGACGAACGTTCCCTCGGCATCGTCACTGCCAATCCGCCACCACACCGGCTGCCCGTGGCGGAAGCCAACGATGCTGCGGTGCTGCGCCAGTTCCTCCACGGTAGCCGGCACGCCATGCGACTGCAGGTACTCCGGCGATGCGCAGGTGACCAGGCGTTGGCGGCCCAGCCGACGCGCGACCAGGTGCTCTGCGTGGTGCAGGCCGCCGAAACGGATCAGCAGGTCGATGCCCTCTTCGACCGGATCGACGAAGTGATCGGTGAAGGTCATCGTCAGCTGCAGGTCCGGGTAGTGCCGGCACAGGCGCAACAGCACCGGCAGCACCACCAGGCGCCCGAACGAGGACGGCATGTCGATGCGCAGCCGTCCGCTGGGCAGGCCGGCCGAACCCAGGCAGGCCTCGGCGGCGGAGATCTCTTCCAGCGCCGCCGCACACGATGCGTAGTACGCCTCGCCGTCGGTGGTCAGCGCGATGCGCCGCGTGGTGCGGTGGAACAGGCGCACGCCCAGCCGCGCTTCCAGCCGGGCGATGGCCTTGCCCACCGCCGAGCGCGAGATGCCCAGTGCATCGGCAGCCTCGGTGAAGCTGCCCGAGCGGGCCGTGGTGACGAACGTGACCAGGCCGTTCAACGATTCCAGCGGCAGCATCTCTCACCCCACATTGGGGACAAATAGTCCCGTCCGAAGGGAGATCGAAGCGCTTTATGCGCCTGCATGTCAACTCCATCCTGTGTGCATCGCGCCCCTGGCGCTCCTCCCCCCGCACCGAGATGACCGACATGACCGCCGCCCTGTTCCACCCCTTCGACCTGGCAGGCACCGCCCTGCGCAACCGCATCGCGATGGCCCCGATGACCCGTGCCCGCAACCCCGGTGCGGTCGCCAACGAGCTGACCGCCCAGTACTACCGGCAGCGCGCCAGCGCCGGCCTGATCATCAGTGAAGGCACGCCGGTCTCGCCGCAGGGCCAGGGCTACATCGACGTGCCCGGCATCTGGTCGGCCGAGCAGGTGGCCGGGTGGAAGGTCGTCACCGAGGCGGTGCATGCCGCGCAGGGCACGATCTTCGCCCAGCTCTGGCACGTCGGCCGCATGTCGCATTCCTCGCTGCAGCCTGACGGCGGACAACCGGTCAGCGCCGGTACCCGCCCGGTCGCCAGCGCACCGAAGAACACCTCGTTCGTGTACCTGGCCGATGGCAGCCGCGGCCACGCCGATCCCACCCCGGCACGTACACTGGAGACCGCAGAGATTCCCGGCATCGTCGAGGACTTCGCACGCGGGGCGGACAACGCCATCGCCGCCGGCTTCGATGGCATCGAGCTGCATGCCGCCAACGGCTACCTGTTCGAGCAGTTCCTCAACCCACTCATCAACCAGCGCGAAGACCGCTACGGCGGCTCATTGCCGAACCGAGCGCGATTGATCCTGGAGACGGTGGATGCGATGGCCCAGCGCATCGGCGCCCACCGCATCGGCGTGCGCCTGGCGCCGAACAACCTCACCTTCGACATGCCGTACTACCCCGACAACGAGGCCACCTACCTGTACCTGGCCGAGGAACTGGGCAAGCGCGGGCTGGCCTATGTGCACCTCAATGACAACCTGCAGGCGGGGCAGTCAGTGCTGGGCGAGGCCTTCCTGCAGCAGTTCAAGCAGGCCTACGGTGGCAACGTGATCCTGGCCGGCGGCATGACCCGCGAACGCGCGCTGCGCCTGGTCGACGAAGGCACCATCGATATCGCCGCCTTCGGCCAACCGTTCATCGCCAACCCGGATCTGGTCGAACGCCTGCAGCGGGACATCGCGCTGGCCACGCCCGACCGCAGCACCTACTACGGGGGCGGCAGGGAAGGCTACCTGGACTACCCGGCTGCAGGCTGATCCCGCACGAGGTCGGATCCCTACCACAGGCGGGGCTCCGACCTTTGGTTCAGGCGTCCTCGCGCACGTAGGCGAACGACTCGTCCAACCGCGCAAAGCCGATCACGTCAGCGACGATCGCCTGCGCGTCGTCTTCACTGATGTTGCCTTCTTCAATATCGTCAACGCGGGCGAACAGCCGCTGCAACGCCACGCACTGGTCGCCGCGCAGGAAGGACTGATGGGTCTGCAGCCAGCGCTGCAGATTCCCGGCCAGCTCGCCGTGCGACAGCAGCGTGTACGGCGGCTGGTAGTCGGCAACGGCTTCGACCATCTTGCGGAACAGGAAATCCTGGTAGCTGGCGGCCAGCACATCCGCGCGGTCGTCGTCATGCCACACCATCACCACCGGCGGCTCGCTGAAACCGGGCGCGTTGCTCCAGAAGCAGTAGCTGTCACCCGCGCCGGTGCGCGCAAAGGGCAGCAGCTGCAGGTCAGTGCGCAGGGGGTTGTAGTGATCCTCGGCGGTCAGCTCCTGCCACGCCTCGAGCAGCTCATCGTGTTCCAACGGCTCGTAGTCCTGGGCGTACAGCAGCACCGGCGGATCCGCCTGCAGCGTAGGGAACACCACCTCGGACCATTCCGGATGGGGAGTGCCCCAGCTCAATCGACCCGCGGCATGCAACTGCTTGAACAAGGGCGGGAAGGACTGGCCGGTGGCCTGTTCGATGTCAGATAGCGCGCTCATGGATGTCCTTGCCGATGGAGGCCGCCCAGCTTGCCCGAATCCGCGCAGGAGATGTACCGGCAGCAGCCGGCGGCAGGACTAGACTGCAAGCACCGGAAGCTGGAAATCGCCGCCATGAACGCCACTGCCCGCAGCTTCATCGTCAACATCGACGTGCCCGACCTGGCCGCCGCCGAAGTCTTCTACGTGGCCGCCTTTGGATTGCATATCGGACGTCGGCTCGGTGCCGGCGCGGTGGAACTGCTCGGTGGACCGACACCGCTGTACCTGCTGCAGAACGAGGCTGGCAGCGCCGCCACCGAAGACGGCGATGTACGCGACTACGAGCGCCACTGGACGCCGCTGCACCTGGACTGGGTGGTGGATGACATCGACGCCGCGCTGACACGCGCGGTAACGGCTGGGGCAACACTCGAACAACCGATGCGCGCGCGACGCTGGGGGTGGATCGCCGTACTGGCCGATCCGTTCGGCCACGGCTTCTGCCTGATCCAGTTCAGCCGCGAAGGCTACGATGCGCTGGTCGAATGACCGATCGTGGTCGGTGCCGGCCCTTGGCCGGGACTGCATCTCCCATCGCAGCTACTCCCGCAACATATCCACGAACGCGCGCAGCGCGCCAGGCATCTGCCGCTGCTTCGGGTAATACAACGCGAATCCCGCGAACGGTTCGCTCCAGTCTTCCAGCACCGCCACCATCTGCCCCGAATCGATGTACGGCCGCGCGGTGTCTTCCAGCACATAGGCCAGCCCGATGCCATCGAGCACGGCACTGACCACGGTGCCCTGCTCGCCCAGGGTCAGCCGCCCCGGCACGTCGATCTCCAGCGCCTGCCCCTCGCGCTCGAACTGCCACTTGTACAGATGACCACTGGCAAAGCGGAAACGGATGCATTCGTGCATGGCCAGCTCACGCGGGTGCCGGGGTGCGGGCCGCCGCCGCAGGTACTCCGGCGCACCAACGATCAGGCCGCGCAGCGGCGGGCCCATCGGCACCGCGACCATGTCTTCGGGCACGAACTCATGCAGGCGCACACCGGCGTCGTAGCCCTCGGCGACAATGTCGACCAGGCCATCGTTTTCGGTCAGTTCCACGCGGATGTCCGGATGCGCGTGCAGGAAGCGCGCCAGCCGCGGCCCCAGCTGGGTCGGCACCGCCGCGCGGGTGGCGTTGATGCGTAGCAGGCCCGCCGGAGCGGCGCGGAACTGGTTCATCTCTTCCAGTGCGTCATGCACCTGCCCCAAGGCCGGCTGCAACCGCTCCAGCAGGCGCTGCCCGGCCTCGGTCAGGGCAACGCTGCGGGTGGTGCGATGGAACAGGCCCACGCCCAACCGCTCTTCCAGGGCGCGGATGGCATAGCTCACCGCCGAGGTCGACAGCGCCAGCTCGGCGCCGGCGCGGCGGAAGCTGCGGTGACGGGCGACCGCCGCGAACGCGGCCAGGTGGGACAGATTGTCAGTGGCCATGATTGTGCAGTTCCACTTGATGAATCATGCCGATATCCGGGCTTCTTGGCCCGGGTTACGGCGCGTATTGTAAAACGCCTTTCGACAAACCCGCCAAGGATCCCCCATGTCCCTCGCCCGTGGTTACGCCGCCCATACCCATACCGACCCGCTGGTACCCTTCGAGTTCGAGCGCCGCGCCGTTGGCCCGAACGATGTGCGCATCGAGATCCTCTACAGCGGCATCTGCCATTCGGACCTGCACCAGGCCCGTGATGACTGGGGTGGCTCGATCTACCCGATGGTGCCGGGCCACGAGATCATCGGCCGGGTCACCGAGGTCGGCAGCAACGTCACCCGCTTCAAGGTCGGCGACCACGCCGGCGTGGGCTGCATGGTCGACTCGTGCCGCCACTGCGACGCCTGCGAGCACGATCTGGAGCAGTACTGCGCCGAAGGCGCGACCTGGACCTACAACGGCCGTGAACGCGAAAGCGGTGCGCCGACCTACGGCGGCTATTCCGACCACGTGGTGGTCGAGCAGCGCTTCGTGGTGAAGGTGTCCGACAGCCTCGACCTGAAGGCGGCCGCGCCGCTGCTGTGCGCCGGCATCACCACCTGGTCGCCGCTGCGCCATTGGAAGGTCGGCCCCGGCCAGAAGGTCGGCGTGATCGGCCTCGGCGGCCTCGGCCACATGGGCGTGAAGTTCGCCAAGGCGCTCGGCGCGCACGTGGTGATGATCACCACCACGCCGGAAAAGGGTGCCGACGCCAAGCGCCTGGGCGCCGATGAAGTACTGGTCTCGCGCGATGCCGCGCAGATGAAGGCCCACGCCGGCAGCTTCGACTTCCTGCTCAATACCATCCCGGTCGGCCATGACACCAACCCGTACATGGGCCTGCTCAAGCGCGAGGCCACCATGTGCCTGGTCGGCGTGCTGACCGAACTGGACCCGCCGCTGACCGGCGGCAGCGTGATCTTCGGCCGCAAGCACCTGACCGGCTCGGCGATCGGCGGCATGGCCGAAACCCAGGAAATGATGGACTTCTGTGCCGAGCACGGCATCGTCAGCGACGTCGAGATGATCGACATCAAGAACGTCAACGAGGCCTGGGAACGCATGGCGAAGAACGATGTGCGCTACCGCTTCGTGATCGACATGGCGACGATGAAGAACGCCGCCTGACCGATTGGCGACTGTGAACGAAGAACCCCGGCACTGCCGGGGTTCTTTTGGGTCGCGTCGGCCGCTGGCCGGCACGACCCATGCATTGGGCATGACGAAGGTCAAGGAGGCGGCAACCGCCCAGGCGCAGACTCACCGCATGGCCCGCCTGCCCTCCCCTGCGATGCTGATGCGCGCGCCGCATCGACTGCTGTTCTTCATCGGCGCCAGCAACCTGCTGCTGGCGATGCTGTGGTGGGCGTTGTGGCTGGGCGCATTGCGCGGGTTGTGGACGCCGCAGCCACCGCCACTGCCGCCGGCCTGGTTGCACGCGCTGCTGATGCAGTACCTGGTGCTGCCCAGTTTCATCTTCGGTTTCCTGCTCACGGTGTTCCCGCGCTGGATGGCGCAACCGGAGCTGCCACGCAACCATTACGCGCCGGTGGGCATCGGCCTGTTTGGCGGGCAGGCGCTGCTGATTGCCACCGCCTGCGGCTGGGCACCCGGGTTGTGGCCCGGCCTGCTGCTGGCACTGGCCGGCTGGAGCGCCGGACTGATCGTGCTGGGACGCGTGCTCAAGGCCGCCGGCCCCAACCGCAACTGGCATGCGCGCGCCTGCCATGCAGCTCTGCTGTTGGGCTGGCTGGGGCTGCTGCTGTTCATGGCGGTGGTGCGCGGCCACGCCACGCTGATGCCGGTCACTGTGGCACTCGGTACGTTCGGCCTGCTGCTGCCGGTCTACCTCACCGTCGCGCATCGGATGATCCCGTTCTTCGCCAACAACGTGGTGGACGGCTACGTGCCGTGGCGACCGCTGCGCTGGCTGGCCGCGATGTGGGCGCTGCTGATGCTGCGCTTGCTGCTGAGTGCGTTGCAGATCGACAACCTGCTGTGGCTGGCCGATGCGCCGCTGCTGGTGTTGTCGCTGCAGGCGCTATGGCACTGGTGGCCACGCGGGCCGATGCCGGGCCTGCTCGTGGCCCTGTTCCTGGCGCTGGCGTGGCTGCCGATCAGCTTCGCGTTGTATCTGCTGCAGGACATCGGCCAGATGCTCGCCCATCCGCAGCTGCTCGGCCGCGCGCCGCTGCACGCACTCGCCGTGGGACTGTTCGGCAGCCTGCTGGTGGCGATGGTGACCCGGGTCACCCAAGGTCATTCCGGGCGACCGCTGGTGATGCCGGCAGTGGCCTGGTTCGCGTTCGTCGCGCTGCAGGCAGTGGCGATCATGCGCATCCTTGCCGAGCTGATGCCCGATGCCTATGCGTGGCATTTCGCCGCCGCCATCGGTTGGCTGCTGGCACTGTCCCCATGGGTGGCCCGGCTGGGCTGGATCTACCTGAGCCCTCGACGCGACGGCAAACCGGGCTGACCGCATCGCCGGCCAGGCAACGTCCATCGGTAGCGCCGGGCCATGCCCGGCCGCCACCGCAATCCACTCAGTACGCGAACTCGCGGAACACCGGATCGACATCACCGTGCCAGCGGCCATGGAACAGGGCCAGCTTTCGCTCGGCCGGGGTCAGGCCGGATTCGACGATCTCCTGCAGCACGTCCAGGAACTTGCTCTCGTCCTGGCCATCGGCATTGCGCGCCGCGCGGCGCTTGAGGCCTTCCACCGAAATCTTCACCGCCTCGCGGGCCAGGTCGCGCACCGTGCCGTTGCGGAACGGCAGGTTCATCGCATGCTTCGGCACGCCGTCACGCAGTGCATGGCGCTCGGCCAGGGTGAAGTCACGCACCAGGTCCCACGCCGCATCCAGCGCGGTGTCGTCGTACAGCAGGCCGACCCAGAACGCCGGCAGCGCACACAGGCGGCTCCACGGGCCACCGTCGGCACCACGCATCTCCAGGTACTTCTTCAGGCGCACTTCCGGGAATGCGGTGGTCATGTGGTCCGACCAGTCGCGCAGCGTGGGCAGCGCACCCGGCAGCACCGGCAGCCTGGCCTGCATGAAATCGCGGAAGCTCTGCCCGCTGGCGTCGTGGTAGGTGCCGTCGCGGTAGGAGAAGTACATCGGCACGTCGAGCAGGTAGTCGACATAGCGCTCGTAACCGAAGCCATCCTCGAACACGAAGTCGAGCATGCCGGTGCGGTCGGCGTCGGTGTCGGTCCAGATGTGCGAGCGGTAGCTCAGGTAGCCGTTCGGCTTGCCTTCGGTGAACGGCGAATCGGCGAACAGCGCGGTGGCGATCGGCTGCAGCGCCAGCGACACGCGGAACTTCTTCACCATGTCCGCTTCGGTGGCGTAGTCCAGGTTCACCTGCACCGTGCAGGTGCGGGTCATCATGTCCAGGCCGAGCGAGCCGACCTTGGGCATGTACGCGCGCATGATCTTGTAGCGGCCTTTCGGCATCCACGGCATTTCATCGCGCTTCCACTTCGGCTGGAAACCCATGCCGAGGAAACCCAGCTGCAGTTCACCGGCCACCTGTGCCACTTCGTTGAGATGGGTACCGGTCTCGACGCAGGTCTGGTGGATGGTCTCCAGCGCCGCGCCGGACAGTTCCAGCTGGCCGGCCGGTTCCAGCGTTACCGAGGCCCCGTCGCGCAACAGGGCGATGGTGTTGCCATTCTCCCGCACCGGCTCCCAGCCGAAGCGGACCAGGCCGTTGAGCAGCGCTTCGATGCCGCGCTCGCCTTCGAAGGTCGGCGGGCGCAGGTCATCCAGGCGGAACCCGAACTTCTCGTGCTCGGTACCGATGCGCCACTGTGCGCGGGGCTTCTCGCCGGAGGCGATCACCTCCACCAGCTGCGAGCGGTCGGTAATGGGGGTATCGGCGACGTGGCTGGGGCTCGACAAGGGGAAGGCTCGCTGGACTGTGGCGGGGGATGTGGGGCCCGGGGCCTTCCATCGCAAGGGCGCACTATAGCGTGGCGACCCGTTGCGTCATGCGACGGTGGCAGGTTGCAGCATCCCACCGACGCCCTCTTGACCCTCGTACACTCAAGGCCATGAGCCGCCATTCGCGACACCCCGAACTGCATCGCTCCGAGCGCGTCGGCTGGCTGCGTGCCGCGGTGCTGGGGGCCAACGATGGCATCGTCTCGGTGGCCGGCCTGGTGGTGGGCGTGGCCGCCAGCGGTGCCTCCGCAGTGACCATCCTGGCCACCGGTGTGGCTGGCACCGTGGCCGGCGCGATGTCGATGGCCGCCGGCGAGTATGTCTCGGTGCAGACCCAGGCCGACACCGAAGACGCCGACCTGGCGATGGAAAAGCGCGAACTGCACGAAGACCCGCACAGCGAGCTGGAAGAACTGGCCGCGATCTACCGCCACCGCGGCCTGGAGCCTGCGCTTGCCCGGCAGGTGGCCGAACAGCTCACTGCCCACGATGCACTGGGCGCCCACGCCCGCGATGAACTGGGCATCACCGATACGCTGCGCGCCCGCCCGCTGCAGGCGGCGCTGGCCTCGGCCGGCGCCTTCACCTGTGGCGCGGCGCTGCCGGTGCTGACCGCACTGCTCGCGCCGTCGGACAAGGTCGCGATGATGACCACCGCCAGCACCCTGCTCGGCCTGTGCCTGACCGGCGCGATGGCGGCCCAGGCCGGCGGTGCTTCGCCGTTGCGCGGTGCACTCCGCGTCGTGTTCTGGGGTGCGTTGGCGATGGCCGCCGCCGCCGGCGTCGGTCGCCTGCTCGGCGCCCATGTGGCATGAGTACCGGCAGCGTATTTCCCGCTGGAATGAGCCGCTGTTGCCGAGTTCTTACTCCAGCCCCAGCCAGCCGCCGATCACGCCACGGGCTTCGTCCACGCCGGTGCGGTCCTCGCCGGAGAACACCTGCACGCTGACGCTGTCACCGTAAGCCGATTGCAGCTCCTTGCGCACCTTCTGCAGGGACTGCATCTGCTGGCTGCGGCTGAGCTTGTCGGCCTTGGTCAGCAGCGCGTGCGCCGGCAGGCCACGCTGCACGGCATAGGACAGCATCTGCCGGTCGTAATCCTTCAGCGGATGGCGGATGTCCATCACCACCACCAGCCCCTTCAGGGCCTCGCGGGTACGGAAATACCGGTCGATGAAGGCCTGCCAGTGCGCCTGCAGGTCCAGCGGCACCTTGGCGTAGCCGTAACCGGGCAGGTCGACCAGATGGGCGTCCGGGGTGACCTGGAAGAACACCAGCTGCTGGGTACGGCCGGGCGTCTTGGAGACACGGGCCAGGGCGTTCTGGCGGGTCAGCGCGTTGAGCGCACTGGACTTGCCGGCATTGGAGCGGCCGGCAAAGGCCACTTCGGCCCCTTCGTCGGGCGGCAGCTGCCGCACGTTGTGGGCCGAAAGGTGGTAACGGGCGCGTTCGATGAGCAATGACATGTGCCTAGGATCGCATGTTGCGGCGCCGCGCGCCCGTGCCGGCGGCCGCTGCGGCCATTTTGCTGCACTGCTGCGTTGACCGTGCGCGGAAACGGCGTTGATAATCCGGGCGATGCCGGCGGCCACCGCCCGGCCCGGTCCATACGGAGCTTCAGCATGCGCCACGCTCGCGTTCTTGCCGTATCTGCCCTTGCCACTGCCGTCGTTGTTGCCGCTGCTGCGTTCGCGCAGACCACGTTGACCCCGCTGCCCGACAACGGGCCGATCAACACCGCCTCGCTGGAGGTGGACTTCAGCAAGACCCACTGGGGCGATGCCAAGGCCGGCCAGACCAAGGCCTCGGCCTGCGCGGCCTGCCATGGCGCCGACGGCAATTCCACGGTGGAGATGTACCCGTCCATCGCCGGCCAGAGCGAACGCTACGTGGCCCAGCAGATGGCCCTGATCGCCAATGGCCAGCGCAGTTCGGGCGCAGCGGTGGCGATGGTGCCGTTCGTGCAGAACCTCACCCCGCAGGACATGCGTGATATCGGCGCCTTCTTCGCCACGCAGAAGGCCACCGCCGGCATCGCCGACGACACCGTGGTTGCCGACGGCCCCTACAAGGGCATGAAGTTCTATGAGATCGGCCAGCAGCTGTACCGCGGTGGCGACGCCAAGCGTGGGCTGCCGGCCTGCATGGCCTGCCACGGCCCCAGTGGCGCCGGCAATCCGGGTCCGGCCTATCCGCACATCGGTGGCCAGCACGCCAGTTATGTCGCGCGCCGCCTGCAGGAGTACCAGGCCGGCCAGACCAACGAAACCGACAAGGCGCACTTCCAGATCATGGCCGCGGTCGCGCAGAAGCTCAGCGAGCAGGAGGTGCAGGCGCTGTCGAGCTACCTGCAGGGCCTGCACAACAAGGCTGATGATGTCGCCGCAGCCACCCCGCCGGTGCAACCGGCTGCCGCCCCCTGACCACCACTGGTCGGCCCGGGCCGTCACCGCGGCCCTCGCCTGCGGTATGTTTCCTTCACGCCGGCGACCGCGCCGGCGTTGCTTTTTTCAACGGAGATGCGTGTCGATGAGGTTGATTTCCCGCCTGCTGTTGTCCTTGCTGGTGCTGCTGCCGCTGGTAGCCTGCGCCGCCACCCCCGCTAATGCCCCGCTGGTCGAGGGCAAAGACTACGAGCGCATCGCCCAGCCTGGCCCGTTCCAGCCGCTGGCCGGCAAGATCGAGGTGGTCGAGGTGTTCGGCTACACCTGCCCGCACTGCGCCCGTTTCGAACCGCAGCTGGAAGCCTGGGCGGCCAAGCTGCCGGCCGACGTGCGCTTCACCCCGGTTCCGGCCGCCTTCGGCGGCGCCTGGGACGCCTGGGCCCTGGCCTATTACGCCGCCGATGAAGTCGGCGTGGCCAAGCGCAGCCACGCGGCCGTGTTCAAGGCCCTGCACCAGGACGGCTCGCTGCCGATGCAGAACGTCTCGGCCGATGAGCTCGCCACCTTCTACAAGGCGTACGGCGTGACCCCGGACCGTTACCTGCAGGCCCTGCGCGGTGATGCCGTACAGAAGAAGGTCGATGCCGCCCGCGCATTCGCCCAGCGCACCAGGATCCCGGGGACCCCGGCGCTGATCATCAACGGCCAGTACCTGGTCCGTGGTGACAGCTTCGACGATCAGCTGCGCATCGCCTCGGCGCTGATTGCCCAGGCCCGCGCTGCCCGCGGCCGCTGAACCAACACCCACCACCGACACGGCGCTGTCGCCGCCGCGTGTCATCATTTCCCTCTGGCCGGCGCCTGCCGCCGGCCCCACCATTCCAGATGCTGGAGACGTTTCCATGAAGATCCGTTACGCCCTCGCCCTCGCAGCGCTGCTGCCGATCCTGGCCGCCTGCAAGGCCGACGACGGCAGCACCAACACCACCGCCGCCCCGGTCGAACCGGCAGCTACCCCGGCCACCACCGAACCCGCTGCGCCTGCCGCTGGCGCCGAGGGCGCGGCCCCAGCCGCCGCCGAAGGCGAGAAGGCCCCGGCCGAAGCCGCCCCCGCCGCCGCGCCGGCCCCGACCACCGCTGCGCTGACCGGCCCGGCCCCGGTGGAAGGCACCGACTACCAGGTGATCCCGAACGGCCAGCCGTTCCAGCCGGCCGCCGGCAAGATCGAAGTGACCGAGATCTTCGGCTACGTCTGCCCGGCCTGCGCCGCGTTCCAGCCGCTGGTCGGCCCGTGGAAGGCCGGCCTGCCGAGTGACGTGAACTTCGTCTACGTGCCGGCCATGTTCGGCGGCACCTGGGATGACTACGCCCGTGCGTTCTACGCCGCGCAGACCCTGGGCGTGCAGGAAAAGACCCACGAAGCACTGTATGCCGCCATCCACTCGCAGAAGACCCTGAAGGGCGAGCGCGGCCGTGACTCGGTGGAAGACATCGCCAAGTTCTACACCGCCTACGGCGTGGACCCGAAGCAGTTCGCCGCCACCATGGGCAGCTTCGCGGTGAATGCCAAGACCAACTCGGCCAAGCAGTTCGCCCAGCGCAGCCAGATCAGCGGCACCCCGTCGATCATCGTCAACGGCAAGTACCTGGTGAAAGGCAAGAGCTTCCCGGACATGCTGCGCATTGCCGACCACCTGATCGCCCGCGAACGCGGTGCGGCCCAGGCTCACTGATCCAAGAGAAGCGTTTCCCGGCCGTGAATTCCCCCCGTACACGGATCCTGCGCTTGCTGACGGCCAACATCCAGGCCGGCTCAAGTACCCGCCGCTACAGCGACTATGTGACCCGCAGCTGGTCACATGCGCTGCCGGCGGGTCGCAAGCGCAGCAGCCTGGATGCGATCGCCACCCTGGCGCGCGAACATGACATCGTCGGCCTGCAGGAGGCCGACCCGGGCAGCCTGCGCTCGGGCTTCACCAACCAGACCCACTACCTGGCCCAGCGCGCCGGCTTCAACTACTGGAGCCACCAGCCGAACCGGCGCATGGGCGGCGTCGCGTCCAGCGCCAATGGCCTGCTGAGCAAGCTGGAACCGGTGGAGGTACAGGACCACGCCCTGCCCGGCCGCATCGGCGGGCGCGGCGTGCTGCTGGCCAAGTTCGGCGACGGTACCGACGGCCTGGCGGTGGCGGTGGCCCATCTGTCGCTGGGCGCGGGCTCTCGGATGTCGCAGCTGGGCTTCATCGCCGAGCTGCTGTCCGACCATCCCAATGCGGTACTGATGGGCGACTTCAACTGCCTGGCCGAACGCCCGGAAATGCAGGTGCTGTACCAGAAGACCCGGCTGCAGCCGCCAGGCTGCATCGTGCCGACCTTCCCCAGCTGGCGCCCCGACCGCGCCATCGACCACATCCTGGTCAGCAGTGGCCTGCAGACCCGTACCGTGGAAGCCATACCGGCCGCATTTTCCGATCACCTTGCCCTGGCGATGGCGATCGACGTCCCAGCCAACGCCCTGCGCTGAACCCGAAAAAGGGGACGGAGGGGATTAAGTCGTTTGAGGCACAAACGACTTAATCCCCTCCGTCCCTTTTTTCATGCGGTGACCGGTACCTTCAACCGCCGCGCGGTCATCGTGCTGCCCACCGAGGCCAGCACCGTGCAGCCGATCGCCAGCCACTGCAGCCCGTGCAGGTGCTCGTGCAGCAGCAGCATCGCCCACAGCGCGGCGACCGCCGGTTCCATGCTGATCAGGATGCCGAAGGTCTCCTTCGGCAGGCGCTTGAGTGCCATCATCTCCAGCGACATCGGGATCGCGCTGGATACCAGCGCCACCAGCAGGCCAGCGGCCAGGATCTTCGGATCGAGCAGCGCGGCACCGGCATGCACCACGCCCACCGGCACCACCACCAGCGACGCCGCCAGCAGCCCCAGCGACACCGAATGCCCAGCGTGCAGGTGGCCGGCGCGCTTGCCGAATACGATGTACAGGCCCCAGCACGCCGCTGCGCCCATCGCATACAGCACGCCGGCCGGATCCAGCGCCGGGCCGCCGCCGATCGGCAGCAGCAACAGCAACCCCACCGCCGCACAACCCACCCAGAGGAAATCGATGGGCCGCCGCGACGACAACATCGCCACCGTCAGCGGTCCGGTGAACTCGATGGCCACCGCAATGCCGAAGGGAATCGTGCGCAGGGCCATGTAGAACAGCAGGTTCATCAGGCCCAGGGTGAGCCCGTAGCGCAGGATGGTGATCGCATCCACGCGGCTGGTCTTCCAGCGCCACGGCCGCCAGAACAGCAGCAGCAACAGCGCCGAGAAGCCCACGCGCAGCGCGCTGGTGCCTTGGGCGCCGATCAGCGGGAACAGGTGTTTTGCGTAGGAGGTGCCGATGGCCAGCGAGGTGACCGAGCCAAGCACCGCCAGCGCCGGCAACATCGGCGCAAGTCGTGAGGTCTGCATGGGCAAAGTCTATTGCGCCGGCGCCGAGCACTTGGCTCAATTGACGGCCCGTTCGTGCAACTTCTGCTCGCCATGGCCACCGCCCCTGTGCTCGACAGCTTCGACCGCGCCATCCTCGACCTGCTGCAGCGGGGACAACACGCTGCCGCAGCGCGAAATCGCCGAGGCCGTGCACCTGTCCACCCCGGCCGTGCAGCGCCGCATCAAGCGCCTGCAGGACAGCGGCGTGATCGCGGCCAACGTGGCGGTGCTCGCCGCCGCCAAGGTCGGGCGGCCGCTGACCATCATCGTCGAGGTGCGCGTGGTCAGCGAGCAGCGTGAACGCGTGGCGCCGTTCAAGCGCCGCGTGCAGGATGACCCCGCGGTGCAGCAGTGTTACTCGATCACCGGCGATGGCGATTTCCTGCTGCTGCTTTCGGCGGCGTCGATGGAGGAGTACGAGGCGATCACCGAGCGCCTGTTCGGTGGCGATGACAACATCGAGCGCTTCCGCACCTCGGTGGCACTGGGCACGCTGAAGCGGAGTTTCGAGGTCCCGCTGGCACCGGTTCTGTAGCGTCGAGCCATGCTCGACTGCCTTTTTACCGCAAAGCGACAGCCATCGAGCATGGCTCGACGCTACAGTCGGAAACCATGAATGCACTCCCCTCCCCCGCCCGTCGCCTGCGCCGCTGGCTGCTGCGTGGCCTGTGGCTGGCCATGGCCCTCGTTGCGGCGATGGCGTTGTGGAACAGCCCATGGGCGGCCGCACCGAAGATGCTCTGGTCGCTTTCGCGGATGCCGGCCGCCACGCACCTGCCGGTGCCGGTGGAGGGCGTCCGCCCCCGCCAGATCGCCGACACTTTCGGCGCGCCGCGTGGCCGTGACCGCTCCCACGCCGGCATCGACATCTTCGCCAAGCGCGGTACCCCGGTGCGCAGTGCCACCGCCGGCGTCGTCGTGGATGTCAGCGACCGCGGCCTCGGTGGCCGCCAGGTGTGGGTGATCGGGCCCGGGCGCGAACGCTACTACTACGCGCATCTGGAGGACTGGGCCGAGGGCCTGGCGCGCGGCCAGGTGGTCCAGGCCGGGGACCTGCTCGGCCACGTCGGCGACAGCGGCAATGCCAGGGGCACGCCGCCGCACCTGCACTGGGGCATCTACGGCGCCGACGGCGCGCGCGATCCACTGCCACTACTGCGCTGAGCCCCATGCACGGCGTCGCACCTCGCTTGAGCGCCTTCGTCGTTCATGATTTGTAAATAGGAATAGTTCGTATTACCATTTCTTTCGTTTCCGGTGGTGCCAGGACGGCCTGCCCGCCCGTTTCCCACCCGTAGCGCCTCGCCTTCTGGATGCCGGCCGAGCGCGCGTGCTCGTCCAGGACCCCCATGACCCGTTCCGCCTTCCGTATTCCGCAGCCCCAACGGCTGTCCGTTGCCGTGCTTGCCGTACTCTGCGCCGTGGCTCCGGCCGCCTTCGCCGACACCGCCGCCGACCCGACCACCCTCGACAAGGTGGTGGTGAAGGGCGAACGCGCCGAAGGCTATTCGGTGCGCCGCACTTCGGCCGGTACCCGCTTCGACCTTGCACCGCGCGAGATCCCGCAGTCGGTCAGCATCATCAGCCACCAGCGCATCGAAGATCAGAACCTGGACGACATCATCGACGTGCTGGCCAACACCACCGGCGTGACCAGCACCCAGTCCGACAGCGAGCGCACCGAGTTCTACGCGCGCGGGTTCTACATCGATGCCTACCAGTTCGATGGCCTGCCGACGCAGATGGTGCAGAACTGGAGCTACGGCGATTCCGGCCTCGACCTGGCCCTGTACGACCGCGTGGAAGTGGTGCGCGGTGCCACCGGCCTGCTCAGCGGTGCCGGCAATCCCTCGGCGTCGGTGAACCTGATCCGCAAGCACGCCGACAGCGCCGAGCTGGCCGGCAGCGTCTCGGTGAACGTCGGCAGCTGGGGCCGCACCCGCACCACGGTGGACGTGGGCAGCGCACTGAACGCCAGTGGCACGGTGCGAGGCCGCGTGATCGGCAGCTACCTGGACACCGATGGCCAGATGGACCGCTACAACCAGCGCAAGACGCTGGGCTATGCCGTCATCGACGCCGACCTGACCCCGGACACGCAGTTGAGCGTGGGTTACGACTACCAACAGAAGCGCGCCAATGGCGCGACCTGGGGCGGCTTCCCGATGCTGTACTCCGATGGCTCGCGCACGGGCTACGACGAATCGTTCAACGCCAGCCCGAACTGGACCTACTGGGACACCACCAGCAAGCGTGCGTTCGCCACCCTGCAGCACGCCTTCAGCAACGGCTGGAAGTTCAAGGTGGGTGCCACGCACGATGAGACGAAGGCCGACGACAAGCTGTTCTACCCGGCCTACAACGACTGGACCACGGGCGCGTCGAATTTCGACAAGAGCACCGGCACAGGCATCTCGCCATCCGCGGGCTTCTACAACACCGAGCGCAAGGTCACCGGCGTTGACGGCTACGTTGACGGTCCGTTCCAGCTGTTCGGCCGTGAGCACCAGTTCATGGCCGGCCTGAGCTACAACAAGCGCGAGTATGCCAACTACGGCGACTACCAGGTCGGAGGCGCGGGCCAGACGTGGGACCCGTTCGCCAGCTATCTGAACTGGACGGGCAACATCAGCGAACCGAACTGGAACCCGCTGGCACTGGCCAGCGAGGGCACCATCACCCAGAAGGCCGGCTACGCGGCCGCACGCCTGTCACTGGCCGACCCGCTGAAGCTGATCATCGGCGCCCGCTACACCGACTGGAAAAGCGAGGGCGAAGGCGCCGACCGCGCGCACAAGGTCACCACGCCCTACGCCGGACTGGTGTTCGACATCAACGGTACGTACTCCACCTATGCCAGCTACACCGAGATCTTCCAGCCGCAGACACTGAAGGACCGCAACGGCAGCTACCTCGACCCAGTCGACGGCAAGAGCTACGAAGTGGGCGTCAAGGGCGCCTGGTTCGATAACCGCCTGAATGCCTCGCTGGCCGTGTTCCGCATCGAACAGGACAACGTCGGCCAGGCCACCGGTGAACCGGTGCAGGGCAGCCAGAACGAATTCGCCTATCGCGCTGCGCGCGGCACCGTCAGCCGTGGCTTCGAGTTCGAAGTGAACGGCGAGCTGGAACCCGGCTGGAACGCGACCTTTGGTGCTTCGCGTTATGTGGCCAAGGACATCAACGACGCCGACATCAACACCAACCTGCCACAGACCGCGTTGAAGCTGTTCACCAGCTATACCCCGCAGTCGCTGCAGGAGCTGACCGTCGGTGGCGGTGCGAACTGGCAGAACCGCATTTACTACCCGGTACCGGCCTATGGCCGCATCGAGCAGAGCGGCTACGCACTGGTCAGTGCCTTCGTGCGCTACCGCATCTCGCCGGAGTTCAGCGTGCAGGCCAACCTCAACAACCTGCTGGACAAGAAGTACTACTCGCAGATCAACGGCTACGGTGCGTACGGCGATGGCCGCAATGGCTCACTGACGTTCACCTGGTCGTTCTGATCAGGCGCGGGGCATGATCGCCTCGCACCTGTAGCCGAGCGTGAGCTCGGCTCTACGCCACAACGCGGCGCCGGGATTAACCCGGCGCCGCTCTCACATCAGAACCGCAGGTCCGCGCGCAGGTACCAGTAGCGGCCACGCGGGATGTCGTAGGTCGAAGCGTCGTAGCCGTTCAACGAGCACGACAGGCAGATCGGCGGATCCTTGTCGAACACGTTGTTCAGGCCCGCAGTCAGCTGCAGCCCCTTCATCCAGTCGATCTTGTAGCCCACCTGCATGTCGTGGAAGGTGGTGGCCGAGAGCGTGTTGGTGCCGGCGGCCTGGTTGCTGCACACCGGGAACGCCACGGCATCGCCGCAGTCCTCGGTCAGTTCAGAGATGTGCCGCACCGTCCAGTTCGCACTCCAGCGGTCCAGCGTCCAGCCGATGCTGGCATTGCTGGTCCATTCCGGAATCGAACTGTCAGCCACTTCCACGCCCGGCTTCTGCGGCTGCTTCTGCCCGGCCGCGCCGGTGGCTTCGTAACGGCCGACGAAGGTGTTCTTCCAGGCCAGCTTGAACTGGCCGATGGAGCTCTGCGGCAGCGTCCAGAACAGGTCCACGTCCCAGCCGTCGGTCTTGATCGAGCCCAGGTTGGTCAGGCGGTTGTTGAAGCTGCTGACCGCACCGGTGCTGGCGCGGGTGATGCCATCGCAGTACACCGGGTCGAGCGTGTCCACGCACAGGTCCAGCTGGGTCTGCGCGTTGATCGCCTGGATCGCGCCATCGATGGCATGGCGATAGAAGGTCACTTCCACGTCGAAGCGCTCCGACCACGATGCGTTGTTGCCGAACCACGGGCTCCACACGAAGCCGGTGCTGAAGCTGCGCGAGCGCTCCGGTTCCAGCTCGCGGTTGCCGCCGGTGGTCACCGAGATCTGCGAATTGGCCTGCTGGAAGCCGGCCGGCACGCCCAGCGCGGCACAGTTGGCGGCGCTGCCACGCGGCGGCGTACCGCCCAGGCCCACCGAGCACGGGTCGAACAGCTGCAGGTCGGCGCGCGCGGCCGAGCCGTACAGTTCGCCGATCGACGGCGCACGGAAGCCTTCGGCATAGGTCGTGCGCAGCACGAAGTCGTCGGTCACCTGCCAGCGCAGGCCGTACTTGGGAGTGAACTCGCCACCGAAGGTGGAGTAGTCCGAGTAGCGCCCAGCCAGGCTCAGGTCCAGCTTCTTGCCAAGCGCCGAGTCGGCGAAGATCGGGACGCTCAGCTCCAGGTACGCTTCGTTGACGTCATACGAACCGGACGTCGGCTGCGACGGCACACCGTTGTAGTGGCCGATCACCGTCAGCGGATCAGGCTGGTACCAGCCCTTGTACTTGCGGTACTCATAGCCGCTGGCGAACGACACCGGGCCGGCCGGCAGGGTGAACAGGTCGCTGGACAGGTTGGCGGTGAACAGGCTCAGCTCGTTCTGGCTGCGGTCGCGCACCACCGGCTGGATCCACTTCAGCATGTCCGGGGTGATCGAGCCGACACCGCCGAAGATGTTCAGCGGCACGCAGCCCGGCGTTGCCGCACACACCGCCGGATCACCCAGCGCCATGTTGACGTTGTAGATGTTGTAGCTGCCGTAGTTGGTCTGTTCGGCCTTGTTCTTGCTGTACATGCCGTTGACGTCCCAGTACCAGCTGCGGTCGGCGGCCTGGAAGTTGCCGACCAGGCCGGTGGCCACGTACGTCGTGTTGACCTCCTGCTTGAACACGCGCGCGCCGCCCTCCACCGGTCGGCGGCCGATCAGGCTCATGTTGCCCGAGGACACCAGATCGAAGCCGAACGGGTTGTACGGGTTCAGGCGCGAGACCACGATGTTGTCGGCCAGCGGGTTGCCGGTGGCACCGTCCGGGCCGAAGAACAGCGGCTCGGGGCCGGCCTGGTTGGTCGACTCGCGGCGGTTGCCCAGCGCCTTGATGTACCACTGCACGTTGTCGGTGATGTCGAAGCGGAACTGGCCGAACAGGCCCTTACGCTCGGACGGGGTCAGCACCATGTTGTATTCGGCGAAGTTGAAGCGATCGGCGCTGGTGAAGCAGTGGTAATCGTCGGTGCGGTTGCAGCCGGCGCTGCCGTCGTAGCGCGGGCTGTTCACTCCGGTGTTGGGCACGATGTCCTGTTCCGCACCGGTGTTGGGGTCGACGAAGGCGAAGCGGCCCTGCGGAATGCCGCCGCTGCCGAAGGCCAGGCCGGTGCCCGGGATCGGGAAGCGCGACTGCTCGCGGTCGCGGGCGAACACCGGGTCCTGCTTGGTCCAGCTGGCACCGAGGAACAGGCTGTAGCGATCGCCACTCTTGCCCCACGCCAGGTCCACGCCCTTCTGCGTGCCGTCGCCCTTGCTGTACTCGCCGTAGTTCAGGGTCACCTGGCCGCCATCGAAGTCGCGGCGGGTGATGATGTTGACCACGCCGGCGATGGCGTCGGAGCCATACAGCGACGATGCGCCATCCTCCAGCACCTCGATGCGTTCGACGATGGCCAGCGGAATGGTGTTGAGGTCGGTGGCCGCACCCACGCCCGATGCCGACGACTCGTTGACCCAGCGGATGCCATCGACCAGTACCAGCACGCGCTTGGCACCGAGGTGGCGCAGGTCGACCTGCGCCGAACCGGCACCCACGCCGCTGCCATCCGGCGGGAAGCCGAAGTTGCCGGACGAATTGAACTTGGCATTGAGCGCCGAACCGGAGCCGGTGAGCTGCTGCAGCACCTCGCTGATCGAGTTCAGGCCGGTGCGTTCGATATCGCCGCGGGTCAGCGTCTGGATCGGGACCTGGCCCTCGACTTCAGCGCGCTTGATGCGGGTACCGGTGACTTCCACCGCGTCGAGGTTGGTGGTGGATTGTGCAGCGGCACCCAAGGGTGCCAGGGCCATCACGCACAGCGTGACGGCAACCGCCAACGGGCGGTGGTGCAGGTGATTCATTCGCTCTCTCTCCAAAGGAATGTCGGGACATGGACTGCCGCGCTCCCCCCTGCATGGCGGCAGCGTCTCCTTTGTAAACAAGCGGTAAAAATCACGGCGTGATGATCGACACTATTTCACGTAGTTTTGACGCAATTGACGGCCATTTACGTCACATGAGGGCGTCTTAGAACCGGACGATACTGTTCACCACTCTTTATCTTGATGCCGACTGCGACAGCCTGCGCCGAGATCCGCCACAGCCCATCAAGCGGTCTTGCCAGCGCCGCCGCTAATTGCCTGGCGCGTCGATGCGCAGGTCGATCGGCGCGGGCGAGGACGCCGGCCAGGGTGGGCACGAGGTGCGCTGCTGGAACGCCAGCAGGCCGGTCGCCTGGGCCATCGGCAACGTGGTGATCACCAGCGCCAGCAGCACCAGCAACACATCCACCAGCGGTGCCAGATTGGGGGTGGCCATCAGTGAGGTCGCGCGCTGTGTCCCGTATCGCATGCCACGTTCCCTGACAGGAAGAGCGGCCCGCCGACAGCAGGCCGCCCGTTGCGGGATTCACCGCATGAAACTCACTGCACGAAGGCGATGCGCTCCATGCCAGTGGCCTCGGCGGCGGCCAGGATCCGCGCCATGCCTTCGTACTCGGCTGACGGATCGGTGGCGATGCGCAGCTCCGGCAGGTTGCCGGCATGCTCGCCGGCCTGCGCCTGCAGGCGCGCCTGCAGATCGTCGATGGCCATCGGCTGGCCATCCCAGCTCAGCTGGTTCGACGCATCCAGGCGCAGCTCGATCGGCGGCGGTGGTTCGGGGCGATCGATCGTGCGATCGGTGGACTGTGGCAACTGCACGGCAATCGGCCGGGCCACGATCGGCGCGGTCACGATGAAGATGATCAACAGCACCAGCATCACATCCACCAGTGGCGTGACATTGATGTCCGCCAGCGGGCCGCTTCTTCCTGCGCTACTGAACGCCATGTGCCGCTCCCTGCAGCCGGGCCGTTCGCCCAAGGCCGACGTTACGACGCCTGCCATCACCTGCGGCAGTGGCCTGCGCGGGTTCATTCAGCTGTCGTTGCCGACGCCCGGCGTGCACGCAATGCGAAACTGAATTCAGCCATTGCCCGCTATGCTGCCCGCCATGACCCGACGCTCTTCGACCGCCCTGTCCCTGCTGCCCTTGGCCACCACGCTGCTGATCGGCTACGCCAATGCCCAGTCCCTCGACGCCCAGAACGCGCAGCTCAAGGCCGCGATCGCGGCCGCCGAACGCGGCCAGTTCGATCCCGGCCCGGCCGCTGCGCTCAGCCGCCATCCGGCTTACGGCTGGCTGGAGTACGCCAACCTGCGCCGCAACATCGACACCGTCGATACCGCGCAGGCCCAGGCCTTCCTCAAGCGTTACGACGGCCAGGCTGTGGCCACCACCTTCCGCAGCGTGTGGCTGCCCTCGGTCGCACGCCGCCAGGACTGGCCGACCCTGCTCGCCAACTGGGCGCCTACCGACAACACCGGCCTGCGCTGTGCGCAGCTGACCGCGCGCCAGGTGACCGGCAAGGTCGATCCGCAATGGATCAGTGAAGCGCAGGACCTGTGGCGCAAGAACGGCAAGTCGCTGCCGGACGGCTGTGATGCGGTTTTCGCCGTGCTGCAGGCACAGGGTGGTCTGAGCGACGCCCTGCGTTGGGAACGCATCGACGCCGCCGCCGACGCCCAGCAGCCGGCGGTCATGCGCAGTGCCGCACGAGGCCTCCCTGCCACCGACCTCGCATTGGCGAACACTTACGCTGCCTTTGTCGACAAACCCAATGCCAGCGCGTTGAACTGGCCGCGCAACGAGCGCAGCCGGCGCATTGCCACCGATGGCCTGGCCAAGCTGGCCAAGGCCGACCCCGGCGCCACCGAACAGCAGCTGCCGCAGTACGCCCAGGCCCTCGGCCTGAGTGCCGAGCAGCAGGGCCAGGTGCTGTACCAGATCGCGCTGTGGACGGTGGCCTCCTACCTGCCCGATTCGGCGCGCCGCCTCAACGCGGTGCCAGAATCGGCGTATGACGAACGCCTGCACGAGTGGCGCGTGCGCGAGGCAATGTCGCGCGGCGATTGGCCGGCGGCGCTGACCGCAATCCGCAAGATGGGCAGCAAGCAGCGCAGCGATCCGCGCTGGCGCTACTTCGAAGGCCGCATGCTGGAGAAGACCGGCCAGGCCCAACAGGCGCAGCCGCTGTTCCGCGAGGCGGCGCGCGCACCGACCTTCCACGGCTTCCTCGCCGCCGACAAGCTGCAGCAGGGCTACACGCTGTGCCCGTGGAAGCCGAACGACAGCGCGCAGGCGCAGGCGGTGATCGCGCGTGACCCGGCCATCCAGCGCGCGATGGCGCTTTACCAGATCGATCGCGCCGGCTGGGCCGTGGCCGAATGGAACAGCGCGCTGTCGCGTTTCGATGACACCCAGCGCCGCCTCGCCGTGCGCGTGGCGCAGGACAACGGCTGGTTCGACCGCGCCGTGTTCGCGCTCGGCAAGCAGCCGCAGGAGCAGCGTCTCTACGACCTGCGCTTCCCGCTGCACCACGACGCCACCATCCGCCGCGAGTCGGCACGCAACGCGATCGATCCGGCCTGGGTGGCGGCGGAGATCCGCGCCGAGAGCACTTTCACCCCGCGTGCGCGCTCGCCCGCCAATGCCATGGGCCTGATGCAGGTGCTGCCGGCCACCGGTGCCGGCGTGGCCAAGTCGATCGGCCTGACCGGCTACGGCGGTGCCGACAGCCTGTATGACCCGGATACCAACATCGCCATCGGCACCGCCTACCTGCGCCAGCTGATGAACAAGTACGACGGCCTGCCGTACGTGACCATCGCTGCCTACAACGCCGGTCCCACGCCCACCGCGCGCTGGCAGAGCCAGCGCCCGGGCTTTGATCCGGACCTGTGGATCGAAACCATCAGCTACAAGGAAACCCGCGAGTACGTGGCGCGCGTGCTGGCGTTCAGCGTGATCTACGACTGGCGCCTCAACGGCGATGCGCTGCCGCTGAGCGACCGCCTGATGGGTCGCCTGGTGGACAAGCGCAAGAGCTTCAGCTGCGCGGCCAACGCCGACCAGGGCGGCGATTGATCGCAGCACGGTCGTGCCGGCCGCTGGCCGGCACGACCCGATATCCTTTCCCTGGGGAGGGAAACAATGAGCC
Source organism: Stenotrophomonas sp. 85239_Sma (assembly GCF_056481725.1). Classification (NCBI taxonomy): domain Bacteria; kingdom Pseudomonadati; phylum Pseudomonadota; class Gammaproteobacteria; order Lysobacterales; family Lysobacteraceae; genus Stenotrophomonas; species Stenotrophomonas sp. 85239_Sma. Next base: position 3,898,822 of record NZ_CM151163.1, read on the forward strand.
TGCTGGCCTGGATCGGCATATTCGCCGCTTGGAGCCTGTTCACCACCTGGGTGCTGCGCTGGGGTGGCGCGGCCTGGATGGAAGGCTGGAAGTCGTTGGCCTTCGTCGACAGCTGGGGCAGCCTGTGGGACGAAGCGCAGATCAAGCTCTACTTCCTCTGTCTGTGGATCGTCTACGGCCTGTGGTTCGTGGCCGGCCTGTTCGTGCCGGAGTGGCGCGGTTCGCCGTGATGCCGCTGCATCGGTAGTGCCGGTACATCGGCGCCGGGCATGCGATCATCCCCCCATGAAGATCTATCTTGTCGGCGGCGCCGTGCGCGACCGCCTGCTGCAGCGCCCTGCCGGCGACCGTGACTGGGTGGTGGTCGGCGCCACGCCCGCGCAGATGGAAGCGCAGGGCTACGCCGCCGTCGGCCGCGATTTCCCGGTGTTCCTGCATCCGAAGACCGGCGAGGAATACGCGCTGGCGCGCACCGAGCGCAAATCCGGCCGTGGCTATCGCGGCTTCGTGGTCGATGCCGATCCGGCGGTGACGCTGGAAGAAGACCTGCAGCGCCGCGACTTCACCATCAACGCAATTGCCTGTGACGAAGACACCGGCACGCTGGTCGATCCCTATGGCGGTGTGCGCGATATCGAGCAGCGCGTGTTGCGCCACGTCGGCCCTGCGTTCGTGGAAGATCCACTGCGCGTGCTGCGCGCGGCGCGCTTCATGGCGCGCTTCGCGCCACTGGGCTTCACCGTCGCCGAGGAGACCATGGCGCTGATGCGCGAAGTCGCCGCCAGTGGCGAACTGGATGCGCTGGTGCCGGAACGCGTCTGGCAGGAACTGCGCAAGGCGCTGGTCAGTGAACGGCCCTCCGCCTTTCTGCGCACGCTGCACGATGCGCAGGCACTGGGCCCGATCCTGCCCGAGCTGGAAGCGCTGTATGGCGTGCCGCAGCGTGCCGAATTCCACCCGGAAGTCGACACCGGGATTCACCAGGAGATGGTCAGCGACATGGCCGCGAGGCTGGCGCCGGGCGATGACCTGGTCGGCTTCGCTGCCCTCACCCACGATCTCGGCAAGGGCCTGACCCCGCCGGAGGAATGGCCGCGCCACATCATGCACGAGCAGCGCGGCATCAAGCCACTGAAGGCACTGTGCGCGCGGTTGAAGATTCCCACCGAGCACCAGCAGCTGGCAGAAGCGGTCTGCCGCGAACACTTGAACGTGCACCGCATCGACGAACTGCGCGATGCCACCGTGCTGGAACTGCTGGGCCGCTGTGATGCACTGCGCCGGCCAGAACGCGTGGCTCGTATCGCACTGTGCTGCGAGGCCGACAAACGCGGCCGGCTCGGCTTCGAGGACGCCGCTTACCCACAGGGCGAGACGCTCAAGCGGCTGCACCAGGCGGCACTGTCAGTGCAGGCGCGGGACCTGGATACCACGCATCTGAAGGGCCCGGCCATCGGCGAAGCGCTGGCCAAGGCGCGGGTGAAAGCCATCGCCGCTGCCCGCTGAAGCACCGGGTAGTGCCGGCCGCTGGCCGGCACCTTCACATCTCCCGTCTATCGACGGCGCTTGCGCGAAAAATGGTCGACAGCATGAGCACCCAACAAGATGGGTTGCATCAAGAGGAACAGCCATCCACCCAACCGGAGCGTCTCCACCGGATTGAACCGGGTGATGAAGAATGCGAGCAGTATGAATACGACTAGAAGCCCAAGCTCGTACACAAGGAGAGATCGATTAAAAAATCTCATCACTTCAACCTGTCCTCAGCGATTTTCTGTCCAGTTCCAACTGCGGCATCAGCACCGCGTTGGCCCGCATTAGACAATGCACCCTGTACCGCCCCTTGCTTTGCTCCAATTGCGCCGGCGCTCGCAGTCGCCTCTGCAATATGTGCACCGATGCCAGCAGGTGAACTCACTGGCGCCTTCATCATATTACTCACTGCCCCTTGAGTAGACGCCTGCGAAAAGTCTCCAGCAAGTTTTCCAATTCCGCTGCCCGCCAAACTGCCAACACTCCCGCCGACAGCCGATAAGCCCAGTTGAGCGCTTGTCACTGGTGTTCCTTCGATTGCGCCCTGTGCAGCCGTACCCGCAACACCAGTCGCGGCACCCACCGTCGCTTGAATTGCTACGACCTGACCGATCGAAATCGTCCCTCTCGCCAGGGCTCCAACCACCAGGCCGCCGGTACCACCAGTTACAACTCCAGCAACGCCGGCAATTGCCAGCTCTGTCTTGTTGATTGGCTTTCCGGGATTCATATACTTCTGAATCCCATAGTCAACCGCCATGCCACCGGCGCCTCCAAACAGGGCTGGGCAGATTGGACAACGGCCATCAGGATCTTTGAATGTGTAGGGTGAGTTGAATCCATATGCATAGGCATTGAAATGTCTCCCATCACCATTCCCGTACATTGTGACTGGATCCACTGACAAGAAACGCCCCAAGCCTGGATCGTAATAGCGCTGCTGCATGTAGCTCAGCCCAGTCGCCGAATCACTCACGTGCCCGGCGTAACCCACTCCATCTTCAATACCAGTTCCAATCTGCGCTCCGTACGGCTCATAGCTATAGCGCTTTGTCACCCGGCCAGTCTCATCTGACTCGGCAACTACTGACCCCAGAGCATCAGTATGAATATATGTAACCGTTTCCGCCTTGGATTCAAAAGCATAGATTACAGAGAAAACAGCGAAAACTAGACCAACACCTATCGACCGCATAGCTACTCTCTCCTTGAACAGCATGTTCGCTCTTAAGCTCTTCACCAATGCTCTTGCTCTTACATTCCCAAATCGAATGGCATATCAATGCCTAGCAGCAAGGAACGAAGAGGACGGTTCGATTTCTATGCCATCAATCTCAATGCGCCATGCCACGTGTGATCGCTGCCGCACGCTGCTTCAGCTGGGCCACGGCATCGGGAATCATCTCCATGCCCACGTCCAGGCCCGGGTTCAGCACCAGGCCGACGCCATCGCCGATACCGGCCAGCAGCGCGTGCACCGCGATCGGCATGGCATGCGCGAACTGCGGCAGCTGCTCGTGCCACAGGCCCGCGCGCTCGGGGGCGGTGAACACCGCGAACATCGGCTCGCCGCTCTCGCTGGTCAGCACCAGCGGCGAGATGCTCTCGTCCCAGGCGCCGTCTTCGCCAATAGCCTTGTCCAGCAGCACGAACGCCGTCGAGGTCAGCAGCCCGTCGAGGAACTGCGATGCGGTCAGCGTGCCGTCCTGGGCCTGCAGCAGGCGCACCTCGAGGTCGTTGAGGGGTTCGAACGGGGTGTCGTGGTCCATGGTCGGTTCCGGTACGTGATTGCAGGCTGCAACTTTAGCAGGCCGGGGGTGAGGCACGGCAGCGCATCGGCAGGGACTCGCGGGGCTTCAGTGGCCGATGTACCAAAGCGCCCAGCGCTCACCGGCCTGGGCCCCGCCATAGGGATTCGGGGCCGTGCGGAAGTCTTGATAGCCTTGGAAGGAAAGCATGGCGGGCAGGATACGGCCGGCCGCAGATGCGACGAACCCTGCTACCCCACCTGAACCGTTCGACGGTGGAATTGTTAAGACCTGCTTCGACAGTCTGACGAAATGGTCAATGTGTCCAATTCGCTTGTGACCGTGTGCCGGCGCCGCTCCACTCAATCCTGGAAGGACGTTGAGACTGGCATGACCAGGAGCTTTGAGCACGGTTGGAGCGGGTCGTATAGTCGGATGACGTAGAGCAATGGAACGCCGATGAACGCTACCTCGCAAGGCCTCGCGCCACAGGCATGCATGGATGGAGGCCAAGGAAGCTGGCAGCACGAGCGGCGCAACCTGTCGCATGTGCCCCGTAACGCGGTACATCGCGCCGTCTTCCTCGGCCATCCCTCCTGTCCAGCCGATCAAGGATCAGGGCAATCCTGCCGGTATCCTCACGCGCAGAGAACCGTGCCCCGCAGTAACCCTGAAGAGGCGACCCCCCGTAGTACCTCAATCAGCGACACGGACCTCTCATGCTGAAACCCTCCCCCCCTCTCACTCACGTTGTGTTGATCGCCTTGATCACACTGGCCGTTTCTGGATGCAACAAGGAACGCTCATACCCGGTCTATCGCGAGAATCCGGCACCCAAGGATGCGCTACCGATTGTGATTCGGGTCCACGATGCACCTGTGGAGCTCGCTCTCCCGAAGGTTTTCGTCTCCTACGAGATAGATCCGCTCTGCCTCCCGCCGATCAACAACTACGAGGGTGTGCAGTACGCCCCCCAACGGCAGTCTGTAGAGTTCCCAGTACAACGTGTCAGTGCAACCGAGTTCAGCAGCACCGTGTTCGAGGACGGCATGGCAGTCGCTGACTATTACGGGCGCGGGCCATGCGAATGGAAACCCAGCATCATTCGAGCTTCATTCCCAGTCATTTCCGAGGGACACGAAGGCTTCATATCAGTTGCCGTCCACCATCTCGAACTGAAGAAACTACTCACGTCGATTTCGTACGCAGACAGTCAAATGACCCTGCAAACAGCGAGTTCGACGCCGGGGTGGGTGCGAACGCAGTCCCAGTATGGCTACGACAGATTGTCTGATATCGAGAAGCAGAAGTACTTTCCCATAGAGATATCGTCTCCTTCGAAAGGATTCGTCCCATGAGACCTCTAACCAATGCAGCCCTGGCCAATGCAGCCTACTCCCCACCGTCACATCCAGCTCCAGGTGATAAGGAATCGCTGCGCGTTGATGGTGAAGACTTCGAAGTTCTAGGGCGACGTGATGCAGCCAGCGGCTATCAAGGCGTTGTGTACCGGAACATCAAGACCAACGAGATCATCATCGCCCATCGAGGCACCGAGTTTGATCGCCAGGCCATACTTGATGGCGGCGTCGACGCAGCGATGGTCAGCGCCAGAGTCAACGCACAGATTGATGATGCCCTCGTACTGACCAAACGCGCAATCAAGCAAGCTGAGGAAAACGGATATGGTCCGGTGTACGTCACTGGACATTCCCTAGGCGGCGCACTCGCGCAGATCACTGCCCACCACTACAACCTCCCGGGCGACGCCTTCAATCCCTACGGCGCTGCCGGGTTGGCGTATCGCCTGCCTGAAGGCCAGCCGGCCAATGCGGCGCCCTTCACCAACCATGTGATGGCGGGCGACCTGGTTAGTGCGGCCGGCCCTCATTACGGCAAGGTTGAGATGTACGCGCTGCCCAAGGAACTGGAGGTCCTGCGCAATGCCGAGCAGGGCCAGCGCATCGCCTCGCTCGGATCGCTTGGGATGAAAAGCGGCCATGTCATGTCCGCTGCGGTTGCGGTCCAGTTGGGTGATTCCCATCGAATGGTTCACTTCATTGACCGTATGACCGACAAGGGTCCAGTGCAGTCCGTGCTGGACGACCCCGAGGCGCGGATCACAGATGCGGAGGACCTGCGCCGGATAGTGGAGTATCGCAAAGACATCCACCAGTTACGCCTGGGAGCGACCGTACTTGTCGGCGGTGGCCCTGGACTCCTGCGCGACGGGGTCAATTACCTTCGCGGCACCGAGGAAGCCGGAGCATACGTCCGTCGCGAAGCCGAAGCCGTGCAGCGCGCAGAAAGCCCATTGAAACCAGGGGAGCGTTTGGTCCGAGAGGCAACCGAAATGGGCTCGCCCTCTCTGAGCAACCCAGGCTTCGCTCCCAAGAGCTCATTGCAGGAGAGCATCGAATCAACCTTGGACAAGGCAGGCCTGGATCCCAGAACGGAAGCCCACCCCGACCATGCGCTCTACCGGCAGATTCGCGATGGTGTATCGGCCGTGGATGCCAGGCACGGGCGCAGCTTCGATGAAACCAGTGAGCGTGTGACGGCCGGCCTGCTTGCAACGGCCAAGCGCAGCGGCCTGGAACGCGTCGATCATGTTGTCTTGGGCAACACCCCCAGCGATGGTTCAGGCCCTCGCATGTTCGTCGTGCAGGGAGCGCTCGACAATCCGGCACACCTGCGGGCATCGATTGCGGTCAGCGAGGCCGTCAATACACCCGTAGAGCAGTCGCTCGCCAAGGTCGAGCAGATTTCGCAGGCACATCAGGTCGCTCAGCAAGAGCAAACCCAAGAGCAGACCCGAACAGCGATGCGCATGGGCTAGGCCAGCGTGAATTGCTTGGCTCCACCCGAGGCTAGCGCCCACTGGAACGGCCTGCTGAGGCTATGTCGGCCCCCCTCTCCCTAGGAGGAATACAGGTTCCGCCACAGCCAGCCCAGTGCGGCCAGCCCAGCCACCACCACCAGCATCAGCGGCAGCCCGAAGCGGTGCCGCCACGGGATCGGCACCCCGCCCAGCTGCTGGTCCATGGTCTCGGTATCGAGCACCCAGCCGTGCTCGCAGCGGGTACAGGCCAGTTCGTAGCGGCGCTGGTAGGTGAAGCCAAACAGCAGGTCGATGCGCGCCATCTTGTAGCGTAGCTGCGGGGCGAACTCGGTTTCCGCCTGGCAGCGCAGGCAGTGGTGCACTTCGGTGGGGCCGACGATCACCACCCGTTCCTGTTGGCCGATCAGGATCATGGGTCAGCGCGCCTGGCAGGCGGGCTGGGCCAGCAGCCAGGCCTGCGCGGCGGCCACGGTAGCTGCATCACCTTCGATGCGCTGGTCCGGTTCGATCTTCAGCCCATCCCCCTGGCCGTTGCGGTCCTGCATCACGCTCGTGGTCAGCAGCAGCGCGCTGCCATCGACCAGCGGCCGCATCACGTTGGCGGTGGAAAGCCCCGAGGTGGCCAGGCCAAAACTGCGCGTCTGCGGGCGACCGCGGAAGGCAAGCACGGTCGCTTCGCCGGAACTGGCGGTGCGCGGCCCGGTCAGTACGGCCACGGGCGCTCCCGGGTGCTTCAGCAGATGGCCGGGCCCGCCAAGATCGATCCGCACGCGCCCGCCGAGGCGCACGCTGGTCGTAGTCAGCTGCCAGCGCGATGGACCGTCCACGGTGGCGAAGGAACCTACGTCCTCTTCGGCGCCGGGCGTGGTCCGCAGCAGCGGCGCCGCGCCCAGCAGCATCGGCCACATGTTGCCGCCGGTGTTGCCACGCAGATTAACGATCCAGCCGCAACGGAGGCCGCTGTCCTGGTCACGGATGATCGCCTGCCAGCGCTGCGCACGTTCCTTCATCTGCTGATGCGCGGTAGGGCCCTGCATGACACCGTAGCCCCCGATCTCCACCCGACCGATGCGCGGGTCCAGTGATTCAGCCGGGGCAGTCGTTGCGCCCGAGGCTGGCGCCGATGCGCCATTGGCGCGCGCCAGGCGCTCTGCCTTCGCCTGCAGCTGCTTCGCGCTGATCCAGGCACCATGCCCTCCGGAACTGCGGCCGGTGGCCTCCCGCAGCAGCTCGCGGGTCTTGGCCGGATCGTTCTGCGCCGCCTTCAGGCGCGTACGGATGGCGGGCCAGTCCACGCGGTCGCGGTGCAGCGATTCCTTCTCAAGCATGTCCAGCAGCTGGGCCTGCGCCTGTGCTGTCGGCAGGTCGATGGCATCCGGGGCGGCGGCCTGTGCGCTGCTGCAGAACAAGACACCCAGTGCAGCGGCCATCACGCGGAGATCAAGAGGCATTCGACGTTCCTTCGTCGTGGATGAGTACCGCAGCATACGCGTTCGCCGCCATCGTTGTGTGCCGGCTTTGGCATGCGCCGTGCGGGAGGCGATTTACCGTTGCTCATGGAAGATGCGCTGACCGAAGCCATCGAGCAGGCGCCCATCCGCATTCTTCGCGCGGTTGCGTGGTATCGCGGAAAGCCACGCTGCCGATGGCCAGCCCTGGCGCGAACGGCACCTCAGCGAGGCGCGTGCCCGGGAACTGGCCGAGGCCACTCGGTGCCTCACGGCGGTATCCGCCTGTGGGGGTGTGTTCCTGGCGGCGCAGCCGGCGCGCGAGATGGAGGATGCGTCGGCGCAGTGCCCGCCGCAGGTGGAGGAAGGCCTGCTGCACGCGGTGGTGGTGCTGGCCGATCACGCGGGTGGGCCGGAGGCGCCGGGTGCGCGCGCGGCATCGTGACGCCGCTGGATTCGTGTCGACCAAGGTCGACACCCACCAGAGCGGATCGGCGCGTCGGTTGGAACCCGGAGCGGATCATGGCTGTGATGGGGTGGGTGCCGACCCAGGTCGGCACCTACCCAAGCCTGCGGTTGTCACCAATCCGCGCGCAGGCCGATGTTGCCTTCAATGATGCGGCGCTTCTCGTTGCGGTCGCTGCCCAGCTCGCGCGTGTAATCGGCCACGGCATAAGCGCTGATGGTGTGATTGAAGCGACCTACCACACCCACGCCGGCTTCCAGCGCGCGCGAGCGCTGCGAATTGACGATCACGTCATCGTCGAAGCGGATCCGATCCTCGCCGGAACGGCCATGCCAGTAATTGAGCTTGAAATACGGCTGCCAGCCGTTGTCGGCCAACTGGTAATCACCGGCCAGGCGCAGGCCGACGCGGCCGGTCCAGGCGTTGTCGTTGTCGAAGCGCACGCTCGAAACTTCATCGCGGCGGTCATCCAGGGCGGTGCGTTGCCAGATCACCTGCACCTGTGGTTCCAGCCACCACGCGGACTGGCCAAAATGCAGCAGCGGCTTTCCCGCTTCCACCGACGCACTGGTGCCGTCGCCGCTCAGGCCGAAGCCGAGCCCACGCGAGGAACGCACGCGGCCGTCGTAGCGGCTCTGCATCGCCACCGCGTCGATGTACCCCCCGCTGCTGTCGGTGAGCGTCCAGTACAGGCCCACGTGCTTGTCGTCCAGGCGGTTCTGGCCCACCTGCACGTTCTCCCACCCCAATGCCAGGCCGGTGGTCTTGCCCTGCGCGCGGGTGCGGCCGACGAACACGCCGATCTGGTTGCGATGGTTGTCAGAAGCAGCGGCCCACACATCCAGACCGGCCTGCAGGCCCATCACATCGCCATCGAAACCCGGCTGTGCATCACCCTTCCATTGGATCTCGCTGCTCTGGCCCACCAACCGGCCCCAGGCGGTGCGGAATGCGCCCTGGTTGTACAGCAGGCGTTGTTCGCCCTGCCGCTCGTGGAACGTGCCGAGACTGGCCAGCGAAGTCTCGCGCAGCAGTGGCGGCACCACGGCGTAAGCGGCGGTCTCCACGCGGTACAGCGGTACCACTGCGCCTTCGGCCGGACGTGCACCCGGCGTCGGCGGTTGCCCGGTTCCGGGCAATGCACCGCCGGCCACAGGCACGTCCGGCACTGCCGGATCGCTGGGCGGCGCCACCGGTGCCGGTTCCGGCGGCGGCGGTGGCGGCGCGGTCTCGCCCGCGGTCAGGTCCGGATCGGTGGCGCCTTCGGGCGGCGGCGGCGGTGCCGGGGTGATCGGCGGCGGTGGGGCTACCGGCGGCGTCAATGGCGGTGGCGTGGCACTGCCGCCGCCGTTGGGTGCCGGCGTCGGCCCGGTCACCAGCGTCGAGCGCAGGTACCAGTTCTCGCTGGTACCGGCACTGACACCGCCCTTGAACAGGAAGTACTCGTAGGCACCGGCCGCGACCGGTGCAAACAACGAAAACGCGCCCGGCGCGGTGCGGCCACCATTCAAGGCCTGCACCACCAGGATGCCATCGGCCAGCGTGGCCGCGCCGCTGCCGCCAGCATTGAGCACACCGATGCCGGTGGTCCCGGTGGCAGTACCGCCATCGATCACCAGGCGGTCGCTGGTGGAATCGTCCGCACCCAGCACGGTGCGCAGGTACAGGCCACCGCCATCACCGCGATAGTTGCCACGCACGGTGAACACATCGCCAGCGCCAGTACCGGTCAGGTCGATACGCCCGGCATTGACCATCTCCACCAGGGCACCACCGTTGAGCGGACGGATGGCGTGGCCACCACTGCCCGCGTAGACGGTGCTGGTGTCATCTACGGACAGCGTGCCAGTGCCGGATGCGCTGTCGCCGAGCACCAGGTCGCCATCGAAGGCCAGTTCGGTGCTGTTGGCCAGGCGGATCGTCTCCCAGTTCTGGAATCGGCCCACGCCCTCGGTCTTGACGTTGCTGAAGTTGAGCTGGTCGATGCCGCTGCCACCGTCGAACAGCGGCACTGCACCGAGGTTGCCCTGGTTGAGGTTGCTGAAGTTGGCCACGTCGTTGTCCGGGCCCATGTCGATCGCGCCGTAGACGATGCCGCCGCCATTCCAGTTGAAGGTGTCGTCACCGGTACTGAGCAGCACCTGGCCGCGCACGGTGCCATCGGTGATGGTCACGCTGTCGGCGCCGCCACTGACGCTGATGTTGCCGCCGATATACGCCGTACCCGAGATGATGATGGTGTCGGTATCGAAGCCGGTCACCACGTTGCCGTCCACGGTGCCGCCGGACTGGTCCCACAGGTTCTTGTCCAGCTTCATGTTGACGCGGCCGATGCGCCCACCGGTCATCCACGCCTGGTCGCCATCCTCGAACGCGCCGATGATGCGGCCAGCGCTCATGCGGAACGTATCGATATTGTCGCCCTGCTGCAGCGCGCCGATCGTGCCGCCACTCATGACGAAATCATCGCGGCCACTGCCCTGCGCCACCACGCCGGTGACGGTGCCGCCAGTGACGGTCATCTGGTCATCGCCGCTGCCCTGGTCGACGCTGTCGATGGTGCCATTGCTCAGCAGCAGCACATCGTTGCCATCGCCCTGCAGGACGCCGCCGGAGATGCTGCCTGCCTGCATCTCCAGGCGATCATTGCCGGCGCCGAACTGCACGCCGCTGCGCCCACTGATCGTTCCGCTGTTGACCAGCACGCTGTCGCCTGCGCCAACGAACTGCAGGGCAGTGTTGTTGCCGGTGCTGATGCTGCCGGTATTTTCGACGCGGCTGCCACCGCCCAGCTGCACCGCCACACCGCCCGCCGAACTGATCGCGCCCTGGTTTGACAACAGGTGGCCGCCTGCGCCGACCAGGGCGATGGCCGACCCACCACCGCTTTGCTGCAACTGGGCACCGTTGGCGACGTTGACGGTGATGCCGGCCGCGCCATTGGCGGTGACGGGAACGGTCTGCGGATTCGGCGCGTTGGCGTCGCAGGTGACCGTCTGGCCGGCGGCCGGGGTGGCATTGTCACAGCCGGCCCAGGCGGCGCTCGAGCCCAGCAGCATGACAGACGGGACGGCCAAGGCCTGCAGCACGGAAATGGTGAGGCGGCGCGGGTGGAAAGCGCGCGTGACGGCACGGGACATACAGTACTCCTGTACAGGGGATCAGGAACTGCAGAACTGCGCGGGCAGTGTGACGTGTGGTGAACGGTTTCGATAGGTGAATTTGCGTGCCACTTATCACAGTTCAGATTCGAACCTGATCGGGCATCACTTCGCTTCTACCTGGCTGAAATCGTTCATCTTTGCAGCGATCATGAATCAGTGGAGAGCATTTGCGCATGGCGTCATCTACCGGACATTCCACTTCCACCGCGCCACCTCCATCGCGTTCGCCCCGTGTACAGGCCGAACCGCGCCATGCATGGATGACGCGCCATCAGATCTTCAGATAGATCTTCCGCCGGTCCAGCCACCACGCCACACCCCACCACAGTGCGACGAACGCCAGCGCCTGCAGCATCGACGCCAGTTCCAGCGCCTGCGGCATCACGTTGGCCAGCTGCTGCCAGATCCAGCCCCAGGCGCCGGTCGCCATCAGCACCACCGACATCACCGATGCCCCCAGATACGCGGTGATCGCGTTGACCCCGAAGCGCCGGCCCAACGCCGGCCAGCCCTTCTGGTCGATCAGCACGTGCCCCAGCCACAGCGCCAGCGCGGCCAGGCCACCGGTCCACAGCACATAGCTGGGCGTCCATAGCTGCTTGTTCAGCGGCAGCACCGTAGCCAGCAGCAGGCCCAGCACAGCAGTCGCCACACCCAGGCCGGCCAATGCTGCCGGACGCCCGTTGCGCAGCAGGCCACCGGCCAACAGGCCGAGTACGGTGCTGGCCAGGGCGCCCAAGGTGCTCAGCAATCCTTCCGGATCATGACCGAGCCCGGTATCGGCGTGCCACTGGTAGATCCACGGTGCGAACAGCGTGGTATCCAGGCGGCTGGCCGGGTTGGTCCATGGCGCCAGATCACCGATACCCAGCAGCAGCACGGTATACCCCACCAGCAGCGTGACCAGCACGGCCGCCTGTGCGCGCGGGCGGGCATACACGGCCAGCACGCCCACCAGCGCCGCACATGCCGCAATCCGCTGCAGCACGCCCCAGATGCGGAAGTGAGGGGTGTGCAGTGCCCACCAGATCAACAGGTGCAGCAATGCGCCGGCCAGCAGGATGCGCAGTGCACGCTCCAGCACGCCGCGTACCAAGGCCGGCCGTGCCAGCGCATCCAGCGCGCGTGGTGCCACGCTGAACGCCATCGACACGCCGACCAGGAACAGGAAGAACGGGAACACCAGGTCGGTAGGCGTGCAGCCGTGCCATTCCGAATGACGCAGCGGCGCGAACACCGCACTCCAGTCGCCCGGGTTGTTGACCAGCAGCATTGCCGCCACGGTGATGCCGCGCAGGGCATCGATCGAGCCCAAGCGGCGCGGCGGCATGCCATTCATCAGGCGGCCTCGTACTGTCCGGCAATCCAGGTGCCGCGCACCTGCAAGGCGTCATCCAGCAGCACCAGGTCGGCCTGGTAGCCCTCGGCGATGTGGCCGAGGCGGTCGTCGACGTTGAGGAACTGCGCCGGGTAGGTCGAGGCCATGCGTGCGGCTTCGGCCAGCGGCTGGCCGAGCAGCTGCACGGTGTTGCGCACGGCGGTGGCCATGTCCAGCGCAGAGCCGGCCAGCGAACCGGCGGCATTGCGCACCACGCCATCGATGGCAGTGATGGTTTCGCCATACAGCACGTAGCTGGGATCATCCGCACCGACCGGCGGCATCGCATCGGTCACCAGCAGCAGGCGGCCGCGCGGCTTGGCCGCCAGTGCCACGCGCAGGCTGGCCGGATGCACATGCACGCCATCGACGATGATGCCGATCCAGCTGTCGCGGTCTTCCAGCGCAGCGCCCACCGCGCCGGGCTCACGGCCCTGCAGCGGCGACATCGCGTTGTACAGATGGGTGAAGCCACGCACGCCGGCATCCAGGCCGGCACGGATTTCTTCGTAGGTGCCTGCGGTATGCCCAGCGGCAACGATCACACCGCGCTCGACCAGCGCACGGATGGTCTCCAGCGGCACGCGTTCGGGCGCCAGGGTCAGCAGGGTCACGCCGTTGTCGAGCGATGCGGCCAGCGCGATCTCCTCTTCGTCCGGCACGCGGAACTTGCTGGCATCGTGCGTGCCCTTGCGCGTCGGCGCGATGTACGGGCCTTCCAGATGGATACCGATCACACCCGGCACACCCTGCTCGATCGCATCGCGCATCGCGCTGATGGCTTCGCGCATCACGCCCACGTCGTCGCTGATCAGCGTCGGCAGCATCGCGGTGGTACCGAAGCGGCGGTGCGCCTGCGCGATGGTGCGCAGCGACGCCACGTCCGGCGTGTTGTTGAACAGCGCGCCGCCGCCGCCATTGACCTGCACGTCGATGAAGCCGGGCAGCAGCCAGCCACCGCCCAGATCGACCTGCTCGGCCGCCTGGCCCAGCTGCGGCGCTGCATCGGGCAGCAGCGCGCTGATGCGGCCATTCTCGATCACTACCGCCAGATCGTCGCGGAACTCATCGCCCGCAAGAATGCGGGCGTTGCGCAGGACCGTTGCCATTACACCGTCTCCGTAACCTTGTTCAGGTGCGGCGGCAGGTCCGGGTTGAAGCCACGGCGCAGCGCCAGCGCATTGATCGCGCGATAGAAGCTCTGCACGGTCAGCAACGGTGCGCACAGCGGATGCGGCGCGGCAGCCACCGGCAGGTTGCCACCGGCACCGGCCATCCACACCTGCGCGCCGCGCGAAGTAAATTCTTCGACCACCGCACGGGTACCGGCGCCGGTCTCGTCCGGCTGGGCGAAGGCCAGCACCGGGAAACCGCGATCGACAAGGGCCATCGGGCCATGCTTGACCTCGGCCGAGCTGTAGGCTTCGGCATGCAGGCTGCACGTTTCCTTGAACTTCAATGCCGCCTCCTGCGCAGCGCCCAGGCCCAGGCCACGGCCCAGCACGAACAGGTTGGTGGCATCGACCAGGCCCTCGGTCACCGCACTCCAGTCGCACTGCCAGGCCTCGCGCATCGCGTCCGGCAGCAGATCCAGCGCCGCACGCAGGCTGCTGTCCTGCTTCCAGTACGCGGCCAGCTGCAGCAGTGCCGCCAGCGAAGCCAGGTAGCTCTTGGTGGCCGCCACGCTCTTCTCGGCACCGGCATGCAGCGGAATGACCGTATCGGCCAGCTGCGCCAGCGGCGAATCCTCGACGTTGACCAGCGCGACCACGCGCGCACCGGCGGCCTTGGCAGCTTCCGCATTGCGCAGCAGGTCCGGGCTCTTGCCCGACTGCGAGATGACGATGAACAGCGCACCACGCAGCTGCAGCGGAGCAGCGTAGACCGACCCCACCGACGGCGAGGCCGAGGCAACCACCAGGCCCAGCTGGGTCTCCAGCAGGTACTTGCCATAGGTGGCGGCATGGTCGGAGCTGCCGCGTGCGCAGGTGACCACGAACGGCGGCGGCGCGGCGCGCAGGCTGGCGGCCAGGGTTTCCATGGTGGCGTGGTTGCGCGAGAACTGGCGCGCGACCACGTCGGCCGCTTCAGCGGCCTCGGCGAACATCAGGGTGGACGTGGGGTCTGACAGCGACATGGCAGGCTCAGGCAGGATCGGAAGGAAGGGGGCGTGCGCCGGCCGGGCGCATCGGCGCGGTCGAACCGCGCACCACCAGCTGCGGCACGAAGCCCTGGTTGTGCAGCGGTGCCGGCGCATCGTCGTAGGCATCGCTGCGCAGCTGCGCGATCAGCAGGCGCGCAGCGTGGCGGGCGATGTCCTCGGTGGCCTGCTTGGCGGTGGTCAGCGGCGGCCACGACTGGCGGGAGAACGGGCTGTCCTCGAAACCGGCAATCGACAGGTCATACGGCACGTTCATGCCGGCCGACTTCGCGGCGGCCAGCACGCCGGCGGCGATTTCGTCGTTGGAACCGAAGATGGCGGTGGGCGGCTCGCGCAGCGCCAGCAGGCGGCGCGCGCCTCGGAAGCCATCGTCGAAGGTGTAGTCGCCCTGCACCACCAGGTGCTTGTCCACGGTCATGCCGTAGTCCTTCAGCGCGGCTTCGTAACCGGCATAGCGCTCGCCCGAGGACCGGTGCGAGATGCCGCCCCAGAGGAAGCCGATGCGCTGGTGCCCCAGCTGGATCAGGTGCTCGGTGATCTCGTAGGCGGCCTCGCGGTCGTCGACGAATACGCAGGCACCGTCGGCCGGGTCTTCGGTGGCCGCAATGATGCGCACCAGCTTGATGCCACGCGCGGTCAGCGCCTGGATCAGGTCGCGGCGCTCGGACATCGGCGCGGTCAGCACCAGCCCGGCCAGCCGCGAGCGCTGCACCCAGTCGGCCAGTTCATCGGCCAGCAGCGGCGAGCTGGAATCGCAGGGATGGATCTGCAGGCCGAAGCCGGTCTCGCGGCACGCAGCGAGCACGCCGTTCTGCACGCCGATGATGTGGTACGGGTTCGGGTTGTCGTAGACCAGCCCGATCACGAAGGTGGTGCCGCTGCGCAGGTTGCGCGCGGACGGATCGGGCTCGTAGTCGAGCTCGGCGATGGCACGCAGCACCCGCGCACGGGTGGCCTGCATCACCGAGGGTTCGTTGTTGATCACCCGCGAGACCGTCTTCAGCGAGACCTTGGCCTTCTCCGCAACGTCCTTGATGGTCGCTCTGCGCATGGGTTTTCCCTCGGGTTGGCTGCCGTCCATCATCGCCGATCAGCGCTCCTGCGGCAGGCCGGCGCGATGGCCGATCACCGAGTAGAACAGGATGTACAGGTAGCACGGCACCATCAGCAGCACGAACACCAGCTGGAAGTCGATGTGCTGCTTGAGCACGGCGAACAGCTGCGGAATGATCGCGCCACCGGCGATGCCCATCACCAGCAAGGCCGAGCCGGTCTCGGTGAAGCGGCCCAGGCCGCGGATCGCCAGCGGGAAGATCGCCGGCCACATCATCGCGTTGGCGAAGCCCAACAGGGCCACGAAGGCCACCGATACGTAGCCGTGGGTGGCCCAGGCGCCCAGGCAGAACACCACGCCCAGCACCGCTGAAATGGTCAGGTAGCGCGACTGCGAAACGACCTTGGGGATCAACAGCAGGCCGACTACATAGCCGACCAGCATCGCGCCAAGGGTAAGCGAGGTGAACATCTTGGTCTGGTCCAGCGGCAGGTCGAAACCATGGCCGTAGGTACCGATCGCATCACCGGCCATCACCTCCACGCCCACGTAGACGAACAGGCACAGCACGCCCAGCCACAGGTGCGGGAACTGGAAGATGCTGCGGCGCTCGGCGGCACCGGCAGCCGCCGGCGTGGCGTTGGCTTCGGACGACTTGATTTCCGGCAGCGGCGAGAACAGCACCGCCACCGCCAGCACCACCAGCAGCGCAGCCATCGCCAGGTACGGGGTGTGGATCTTGGCGGCAAACTCGTTCAGCAGCGCGGCCTTGGTGACCGCATCTGCCGCCTGCACCTGCGCATCGAGGTCACCGATGCCGTGCAGCACCAGCGTGCCGATCAGCACCGGCGCCAGCATGCCGGCGATCTTGTTGCAGATGCCCATCAGCGCAATGCGGCGTGCCGCCGTCTCGATCGGGCCGAGGATGGAGATGTAGGGGTTGATCGCGGTCTGCAGCAGCGCCAGGCCGCTGCCGATCACGAACAGGCCGCCGAGCGCCCCCGGATACCAGCGCTGGGTGGCGAACTCACCGAACAACGCGGCACCACCGGCCATCACCAGCAGGCTCAGGCTCAGGCCCTTCTTCATGCCGGTGCGGCGCAGGATCCACGAGGCCGGCAGGGCCAGGAAGAAGTAGGACAGGTAGAACACCATCAGCACCAGGAAGGCGCCGACCTCGCTGAGTTCGAAGGCGAGCTTGACGAAGGTGATCAGCGGGCCGTTGAGCCAGGTGAAGAAGCCGATCAGGAAGAACAACACGCCGACGATGGCGATGGAGGTGGCCACGTTCGGGCGCGCGCTTGCAGCGGGGACGGCGGACATCAGGAGGGCTCCTGCGGCGACGGCCGCAGAACGCGGCGTCGGAGAGTGGCTGGGAACAACGTTGTCACATTCTTTCGATGGACAACCGCGGTTTGTCAACTTCCGTGCACGCCCCCATCAACCTCGTGCTGCACTGCGCAAGCCGATTGCCGCGCACCGCACTGAATGCGCGATAGCCCTTGAACCCCATGCGGCAACGGTTCCCGTGTGAATCCAGCACTCACGTCATGTAAACGTTTACTGCCTGCCGCATTCGTTGCGGCGCAGCAACGAAAGTGTCACGAACTCGTTGACATCGTTGTCAGCAGGGTTACAGACTCCGCCCCAATCGCCGCCCCCGATCCCGGGGTCGGCCCCACCTGCAGCAGGAGCCCGCGTGACCGCCAGCCACCCCGCCCCGGCCCATGTCCTGTCCCGCGTCGCGCCCTCGTTCCTGGCCGCGGACGTCGGTGGCACCCATGTGCGCGTGGCCCGGGTCCAGGCCAGCGGTGATGCCGCCCACCCGGTGCAGGTGCTGGAGTACCGCAAGTACCGCAATGCCGACCACGCTGGCCTCAGCGCGATCCTGTCCGACTTCCTCGGCGAAGGCCCGCGGCCCACGCATTGCGTGGTCGCCAGCGCCGGCTACGCCCGCGAGGACGGCACGGTGATCACCGCCAACCTGCCGTGGCCGCTGTCGGCGCGCCAGGTGGAAGCCGACGTCGGCCTGCAGCGGGTCTACATCGTCAACGACTTCGAAGCGGTGGCCTATGCCGCCGCGCAGGTGGACGCCAGCGGCGTGCTGCACCTGTGCGGGCCGGACAGCGCCGCGCGTGGTCCGACCCTGGTGGTCGGCCCCGGCACCGGCCTCGGCGCCGCGCTGTGGATCCCCACCGCGCATGGTCCGGTGGTCCTGCCGACCGAAGCCGGCCAGCCGACCCTGGCCGCCAGCACCGAACTGGAAATGGCCATCGTCCGCCACATGCAGCGCGACCGCGCGCACGTGTCGATCGAACACGCGATCTCCGGCCCGGGCCTGATGAACCTGTACCGCGCGGTATGCGCACTGCAGGGCCAGGCGCCGACCCTGGCCAGCCCCGACGCGGTCACCGCTGCGGCCATGGCCGACAGCGATGCACATGCGCGCCAGGCGCTGGATGTGTTCTGCGGCCTGCTCGGCAGCACCATCGGCGACATGGCGCTGTTCTACGGCGCCCATGGTGGCGTCTACCTAGCCGGCGGCATCCTGCCGCAGATCCGCGAGTACCTGCACGCCAGCACCTTCGTCGAACGCTACCTGCAGAAGGGGCCGATGGGCGAAGCGCTGGCACGCATCCCGGTGAAGGTCGTCGAGCACGGCCAGCTGGGCGTGGTCGGCGCTGCCAGCTGGTACCTGCAGCAGTCGGCCGCCTGACACCGCAACAGGCTTCAACGCAATCGCAGCACGCTGTACGTGGCACGCCAACGCACGGGACTTCGCCGCCGCCCCGCGCCTGTCATCGCAACCGCAACCGAACACCGCCGCCGGCATCCAATCGAGTGATGAGGAGAGACATCATGAACACCCGCAAGACCCTGCTTTCGGCCGCCATCGTCAGCTGCATCGCCTTCAGTGCGCACGCGCAGCAGGCCGCCCCGACCGCCACCGACCTGGACACCGTGACTGTCACGGGCATCCGTGGCTCGATGGAAAAGTCGCTGGACACCAAGCGCGAAGCCAATGCGCGCGTGGAAGTGGTCACCGCCGAAGACGTGGGCAAGCTGCCGGCGCACAACGTCGCCGACACCCTGCAGCGCCTGCCGGGCGTGAACATCAGCTCATCCAGCGCCGATGAAGGCGGCTTCGACGAAGCCGACCGTGTCAGCCTGCGCGGCACCAGCCCGAGCCTGACCCAGACCCTGATCAACGGCCACACCGTCGGCTCGGCCGACTGGTTCGTGCTCAGCCAGGGCAACAACGTCGGCCGCAGCGTCAGCTACTCGCTGCTGCCGTCGGAACTGGTCAGCTCGGTGGAAGTGAACAAGTCCTCGCAGGCCAAGCTGCAGGACGGCGGCACCACCGGTACCGTCAACATCATCACCCGCAAGCCGCTGGAATTCTCCAAGCCGTTCACCGCTGAAGGCTCGATCGGCATGGTGCGTTCGGACCAGGCCAAGTCGAACGACCCGCAGCTGTCGGCCCTGTTCAACTACAAGAACGACGAAGGCACCTTCGGCGTGATGCTGCAGGCCTTCAGCCAGAAGCGCGAGCTGCGCCGCGAAGCGCAGGAAATCCCGGGTGGCTTCTTCACCATTGAAGCCAATGATCCGGTCGCCCAGACCAATCCGGATCTGGTCGGCGTTCAGGTCCCGGGCCTGCTGGGCTCCACCCTGTTCGAACAGACCCGCAAGCGCACCGGCGGCTTGGTTTCGCTGCAGTTCAAGCCGACCGATGACCTGAGCTTCGTACTCAGCGGCTTCAGCTCCAAGCTGGAAGCGAACAACTACAATCGCAACTTCATGATGTTCGGCAACAGCTTCGGCAAGTCGCAGGCACCTGATCCGGGATACGTGGTCAAGGATGGCGTGCTGACCCAGGCCAGCTATGCAGGCAAGCCGGGCACCAACTACGCGGTGTACGACATGATCTACCGCGAGTCGACGGCCAAGACCAACTACATCACCCTGGATGCCGACTGGCAGGTCAGCGACAACCTGACCGCGAAGTTCCAGGCCGGTACCACCAAGGGCACTGGCGAAACGCCGCGCCAGTACATCGCCGAGCTGTTGACCGCAAACGGGGGTGGCGCCAGCTGGACCACTCATGGCAACGGCTCGCCGGTGGATTGGAATGTGGGGGGCGACATCAGCCCCGCCGGCGCCAGCTGGGGCGGCACCTGGGGTAACCAGCAGGTCACTGCAATCGACAAGGAAAAGTGGGCCAACGTTGATTTCAGCCAGTATTTCAACGCGGGCGTGTTGAGCTCAATCGATTTCGGCGCACGCTACGCCGACCACACGCGTGAAGCAAAGTCGCCGGAAGGCGCCACTCCCGGCAACATCTGGGACGCCCTGCGTGGCAGCCCGACCGCCAACTATCCGGGTGGCTTCGCCGACGATATCGGCGGCAACTTCCCGCGCAACATCTGGTACTACACCCCAGCAGCGCTGCGCAATGCGGTGACCAACAATTCCGAATGGCTGTCCGGCAACGATGGTCCCGACGGCCGCCACAACTACGGCGCGGAATGGAAGGTGACCGAGAAGAACTTCGCTGCCTACGTGCAGGGCAACTTCAGTGGCGACCGCTGGAGCGGCAACGTCGGCCTGCGCTACGTCAATATCAAGCAGGATATCGACACTTACGCCACGGCGACAGGTTCGACCGTGCCGGACGTGAGGAGCCTGTTCGGCGCATGGACCCGCGAGGCCTTCGAGAACAAGCACAACCGCGTGCTGCCGAGCGCCAACTTCAAGTACGATCTGCGCGACGATCTGGTGCTGCGCCTCGCCGCCTCTCAGACCCAGACCCTGCCCGATTACTCGGCATTGGGTGCGTCTTCGTACGGCTCGGATCTGAACCGCAAGGGCGGCGGCGGCAATCCGAAGCTGAAGCCGGTGATCTCGACCAACTTCGACGCCAACCTGGAGTGGTACTTCATGCCCCGCGGCATGCTGTCGGTTGGTGCCTACTCGATGCGCCTGAAGGACTACGTGGCCTTCAGCACCGAGAAGCAGATGCTGTTCAGCGAGCTGACCAACCAGCTCGAGGAGTACGACATCTCGCGTCCGAAGAACGCCGACGGCAAGGTGCGCGGTATCGAAGTGGCCTACGAGCAGCCGATCGGCGAGTACTTCGGCGTCAATGCCAACTACACCTACGCCGATGGCAGCACCGAACACACCTGGGCCGACGGAACCGACAACCTGCTGGGCACTTCGAAGAACACCTACAACGTGGGAGCCTACTTCGAGAACGACACCTTCGGTGCGCGTGTCAGCTACACCCGCCGTTCGTCGTTCCTGATCGGCCTGTCCGGCGCCAACCCGTACTACCAGGATGATTTCGGCACGCTGTCGGCATCGCTGAGCTACAAGGCCACCGACTGGCTGAGCATCAGCTTCGATGCGCTCAACCTCAACAACCCGACCTACAAGTACTACCAGACCGCGGCCATCCCGACCTCGTTCTACAGCAACGGCCGCCAGTACTACCTCAACTTCCGCTTCAAGTACTGATCCAGCGGCGGCAACATCGCCGAGTCGTGCACGCACGCCGGGCCTGGGTCATTCCGGGCCCGGCGTTTTTCATGTATAGCGTTCATCGCACCGTTCCAAGGAGTCGTTCCGATGGTCAAGCCTTCCCGCGCCCGGATGCGCAGCGCAGTGCTGCTGGGCAGCCTGCTCGCGATGTTGCCGGCGCTGCCGGCACTCGCCGCCGATCCCACGCCCGCCGCTGAAGCACCTGGTCCGCAGCTGCGTGCCGGCAGCCTGATGCTGATTCCCGCCCCGGCCACCGTGCAGCCCGGCCAGGGCAGCGGCATCACCGTGCGCGCCGATACCGTGCTGCGCGCCGAAGGCGAGGCCGCACAGCGGGTCGCCACCCAGTTCGCCGACCTGCTGGCCCGCAGTGGCGGCCCGCGCCTTGCACTGGCCAAGGGCAAGGCTGCTGGCAAGTCGGGCAGCATCCGCTTCCAGATCGTGCCCACCTTCCGCGACAGCGGCGAAAGCTACACGCTGGAGAGCACCGCGCAGGGCGTGGTGATCCAAGCTGGCAACGAAACCGGCCTGTTCTATGGCGCCACCACCCTCGCCCAACTCGCCACCGGTGGCAGCAACGGCGTGCTGCCGGCGGTGCAGATCCAGGATGCACCGCGCTTCAGCTGGCGCGGTTTCATGCTCGACTCGGCGCGGCATTTCCAGAGCCTGGACGAGATCAAGCGCGTGCTCGACGCGATGGCCGCGCACAAGCTCAACACCTTCCACTGGCACCTCACCGATGACCAGGGCTGGCGCATGGAGATCAAGCGCTACCCGAAGCTGACCGACGTGGGCAGCTGCCGCCTGCCGGCCGGCGACGGTGGCATCGACCCGGTCAGTGGCCAGGAGCACCCGTACTGCGGCTTCTACACGCAGGAGCAGATCCGCGAGGTGATCGCCTATGCCGCCGCGCTGCATATCCAGGTCATTCCAGAAATCGACGTACCCGGCCACGCGACCGCAGCGATTGCCGCGTACCCGGAACTGGGCTCGATCAGCACCCCGCTGAAGCCGATCAGCGAATGGGGCGTGTTCCCGAACCTGTTCAACGTGGAAGACAGCACCGTCACCTTCCTCGAGAACGTACTGGAGGAAGTGATCGAACTGTTCCCGGCCAGGTACGTGCACGTGGGTGGCGACGAGGCAGTGAAGGACCAGTGGGAAGCCTCCAGGCAGGTGCAGCAGCGCATGCGTGCACTGGGCATCAAGGATGAGATGGCCATGCAGAGCCACATCATCAAGCGCCTGGAAACGTTCCTTGAGGAACACGACCGGCGCCTGATCGGTTGGGACGAAATCCTCGAAGGTGGCCTGCCGCCGCAGGCCACGGTGATGTCGTGGCAGGGCACCGAAGGCGGACTGGCTGCGGCCAGCGCCGGCCATGACGTGATCATGTCACCGGTCGGCTACCTGTACCTGGACTACCTGCAGACCGCCTCCCCAAATGAACCGCCGGGCCGCCCGGCCCAGGTCAACCTCGGCAAGCTGTACAACTTCGAACCGGTACCGGCTGAACTGGCTGCCGACAAGCGCGGGCACATCCTCGGCCTGCAGGCCAACATGTTCACCGAGCACACGCGCAGCTACGCACGCCTGCAGCACAACCTGTTCCCACGCCTGGCCGCGGTGGCCGAAACCGGCTGGAGCACGCAGGAACATCGTGACTTCCGCGATTTCCTCGCACGCCTGCCGGCGCAGCTGCAACGCTACCGCGCCTGGGGCCTGGCCTATGCGCAGACCCCGTTCGAAGTAGGCGTGGATTACACCGATGATCGTGCGAAGAACACCGTGACCGTGTCGCTGGCCAATCCGCTGGGTTATGAAGTGCGCTACAGCACCGATGGCCAGCCGGTGACCGCGCAGTCGCCGCTGTACCAGCAGCCGCTGACGGCGCAGCTGCCCGCCGCCGTGCAGGCCGCCGCGTTCTACCAGGGCCAGATGCTGGCCGCGAAACCGACGGTCGCAGACTTCACTGCGCAGTCGCTGCTCAGCCGCCGCAGTGATGAACTGCTCAGCTGCGTAGGCAAGAAGGGGCTGGTGCTGCGCCTGGAAGACGATGGCCCGCGCGAGGGAACGCGCGCGGTGTTCAACGTCGACATTTTCCAGCCGTGCTGGCGCTGGCCGCAGGCACAGCTGGACGGCATCGGCAGCGTCGAGGTCCGCGCGGGCCGTATTCCGTACTACTTCCAGCTGGCCCATGACGAACCCAAGCGTCGCTTCGAGAAGGCCAAGCGCGCGCATGGCGAGATGCGAGTGCGTCGCGGCGACTGCAGCGGCAAGGCGCTGGCCGAAGTGCCGCTGCCGGCCAAGCCGGATGCCGATGGCTTCGTGACGCTGCGTGCGACGCTGCCGAAGGGAACCCAGGGCACCGGTGACCTGTGCATCAACTTCACCGGCGACACGCGCCCGGCGATGTGGGTGCTGGACGAGGTCACGCTGGGGAAATGACGGCAGGTCCGTCCTGGTGGGTGCCGACCCTGGTCGGCACCTCGGGCAGTTCATCCACGCACGGCGTGGATCTACTGGAATTCCATCCACGCATGGCGCGGATCTACGGGTAGGTGCCAACCTTGGTTGGCACGCCCTCAGCCGTGCCAGCGCAGCAGCAGGTCGCGCAGCGGGGTCAATGCGGTAGCCATGCCGGCCAGCACACCGATCGTGTTGGCCAGCGCATCCATCGGGTCGGCAGTGCGGTTGCTGGTCAGCGCGCCCTGCGCGAACTCGATGCCGATCCCCATCAGCACCAGGCCCACGCCCACCCACAGCAGCGGACGTCCGCGCCGGAACAGCTGCACCGCGCTGCCCGCCAGGATGAAATAGGCGAGGAAATGCTCGCCCTTGTCGCTGTTCTCCGGCAGCGGAATCGGTGGCGGGGGGATCAGGCAGACCACGATCACCAGCAGCACCGCCGCCGCCCACAGCGCGGTCCACAACCGCGGCCGCCGCAGCGGCTTGATCACCGGCAACGCGTGGCTCACAGGCGCCAGCTCAGGTCACCCAGCTCGAAGGCCGGTTCGAAATCGACGCCACGCTGCAGGCCGATGGCCTGGAAGCGCTCGCCCATCTCGGTCGGCAAGGTCAGCTTCTTCACCTGGTCGCGCAGCTGGATGCGGCCGACCTCGTCGGTGCGTTCCTCGGCCAGCAGCAGCACCTGGTCCAGGCCATTACCGAGCAGGAAGCTGGCCTGGCTGCAGTAGCCGGCCAGTTCAAAACCACCGTGCAGGCCAGCCTCGGCCATCGCGGTGAAATCCACCGACGCGGTGATGTCCTGCAGGCCCGGCCAGCGGTGCACGTCGTTGTGCACGTGGTGGCGGTAGAACGCACGCACAGTGCCATCGTCACGGTCGTGCTGGTAGAACTCGCCGCGGTTGTAGCCGTAATCGACGAACAACATCGCGCCGCGCTGCAGGCCGCCAGCCACCGCCTGCAGCCAGTACGGCAGCTGCGGCAGCACCTCGGAGCGGTAGCCCTCGGCGAAGGGCTTTTCCAGGTAGCGCTCGATATGCCGCACCGCACCGTTTAGCAGGATGTCGGCGGGCTGCGCACCCCGGATGAAGTTGCCTTCGGCGTCCAGCTCGACGGTTTCCTCGTAGACCTCGCCATCCCTGATCAGGAAGCGCGGGGTGGGCAGCGCGTCGATCACCTCATTGGCGAACACCACGCCTTCCCAATCCTCTTCAAACGGGCGATCAACCCAGTCCACGCGCGCGGCCAGCTCGGCCGGCAGGTTCTGCTGCAGGCGTTGCTGCTGGCGCTCGCGCAGGTCCGCACTGGGTTCGAGGATGGCGTAGCGTGATGGCAGCGCGTCCAGCTCGGCCAGCCGCAGCAGCACGGCCTCGGCGAAGGCGCCGGTACCACCGCCCAGTTCCAGCATGCGCGCCTGCGCACCCAACTGGACGAACACCGGCGCCAACGCATTGGCCACGCTGCCGGCAAACAGGCTGCCGAGCTCGGGCGCGGTGGTGAAGTCGCCGCTGCCGCCGAACTTGCTGGCACCGGCGCTGTAATAGCCCCAGCCGGGGGTATACAGGCACAGCTCCATGAAGCGGGAGAACGGCATCGCCCCACCCTGCGCAAGGATTTCGGCACGCAGGGCGGCGGCCAGCTGGTCGCTGTGGGCCAGGGCATCGGCTTCGGGCAGGGGGAAGGTGGGCTGCATGGCGTCTTCGAATGCGGTGACAATGGTGCACAGGATAGCCGAGCCTTGGAGGACCCTCGATGAGCGACACCCACCCTGTGGTGCTGATCACCGGCAGCGCGCGCCGGATCGGTGCGGCCATCGCCCGCCAGTTCCACGCCTGTGGCTGGTCGGTGGTGCTGCACGCCAACACCTCCAGCGCCGAGCTGCAACAGGCCGCGTTCGATTTCGACAACGTGCGCCCGGGCAGCGTGCTGGCCCTGCAGGCCGACCTGCGTGACGCTGACGCCCTGCCCGACCTGGTGGAACAGGCCGTCACCCACTTCGGCCGGCTGGATGCGCTGGTCAACAACGCCTCCAACTTCTTCCCCACCCCGCTCGGCCAGGTCACCGCCGAGGCGATGGACGAGCTGTATGCGGTCAATGCACGCGCGCCGCTGCTGCTGTCACAGGCGGCGGCGCCCTACCTGCGCCGCCAGCAGGGCAGCATCGTCAACCTGACCGACCTGCACGGCACCGACCCGATGCGCGACCACATCGCCTACACCATGGCCAAGGCCGCGCTGGAAATGGCCACCCGCTCGCTGGCGCTGGAGCTGGCGCCGAAGGTGCGGGTGAATGCGGTGGCGCCGGGCGCGATCCTGTGGCCGGAACAGGGCAAGGACGATTTCGCGCGTGAGGCGCTGCTGGCACGCACCCCGCTGGCACGGATCGGCACCGTCGAGGAGATCGCCGAGGCGGTGTACTGGCTGGTGGCCGAGGCCAGCTTCGTCACCGGCCACACCCTGCGCGTGGATGGCGGGCGTACGGTCAGCTGAAAGGTTGCCGGGATCCACAACGGGGTCAGATCCCTTTTCCCGCCGGGAAAAGGGATCTGACCCCGTCACTCACCATCATTCGAGGTCCACCACCTCGAACGCTTCGCCGAACTGCGAGTGCGCACGCCACAGCGTAGCCAGGTCCAGCCCGCTGACCGGGTCGATGAAGCCCGGCGCGATGTCGGCCAGCGGCTTCAGCACGAAGGCATGCTTCAGCTCCGGGCGCGGAATGCGCAGGTGGCCGGGGCCCTCCACCACCAGATCCCCGTAGAACACCACGTCGATGTCCAGCGTCCGGTCGGAGAAGCGCGGCCCGCTGCGGTCGCGGCCGTGTGCGTCTTCCAGCGCATGCAGCCAGTCATCCAGTTCCTGCAGCGGCAGGTCGGTCTCGATTGCTACTGCATTGTTGAGGAAGGCCGGGCCATCGAAGCCGACCGCGGCGGTACGGTAAGCCGGTGATACCTGCAGCGCGCCGAAGCGCTCGCGCAGGGCCGCCACCGCGGCGTGGAGGTAGCGGCGGGGCTGGACATTGCTGCCCAGGCTCAGGAGCACGGTCGTCATGCGGTTCAGGTGGCAGCGATGGGGGCGTGGACATGCCGTCGTCACGGCGGCCTGCCTACAATCCGGGACGCACATGATAGGGCACCGACATGACCTATTGCGTTGGAATCGAGGTGGACGAGGGCCTGGTCTTCGCCGCCGACACCCGGACCAATGCCTCGCTGGACGATGTGCGCGTGCATCGCAAGCTGCACGTGTTCGAATATCCCGGCCAGGCAGCCTACGTGCTGATGGCGGCTGGCAACCTGGCCACCACCCAGCTGCTGGTGTCGCGCCTGGGACGCGATGCCGACGAACGGCGCGCGCCCAACCTGCGCGACATGACCCACCTGTTCGAAGCCGCCGAGTACGTCGGCCAGCTGCTGGTGGACAGCCAGGTGCGCAGCAGCCACAGCGAACACGGCCACGACGGGGTCAACACCCAGGCCACGCTGATCTTCGGCGGCCAGATCGCCGGCGAGCGTCCCGGGCTGTACATGATCTACCCGCTCGGCAACGCCATCGCCGCCTCGCCGGAGACACCCTACCTGCAGATTGGTGAATCCAAGTACGGCAAGCCGATCCTCGACCGCATCCTCAGCCCGGCCACGCGCCTGGAGGATGCGGCCCGCACCGCCATCGTCTCGCTGGACTCCACCATCCGGTCCAACCTGTCGGTGGGCCTGCCGATCGACCTGGCGCTGCTGCGCGACGGTGAACTGCGCATCGCCCAGCAGCTGCGGCTGGGCGCGGATTCAGCACTGTATGCCGATATCCACCAGAACTGGTCGCGGCGGCTGGAGCAGGCGGTGGACGCCCTGCCGCGGTTCCCGTGGGAAACCGTCCTGTAGAACCCCAGCGGCATCAGCCCAGCGCTTCGGCCACCGCGCGGAACACCTGCTGCATCTGCAGCGGCTTGCGCAGCACATGCACCTCCACACCGGCCGGGAATGCATCGGCGGGCACCGCAATCGCCGCATCCTCCAGCACCAGTGCCGGGCCGCGATAGCCCAGCGTGGCCATCTCGCCCAGCAGCTGGCTGGCCGGCAGCAATTTCGAGCCGGCATCGGCAATCACCAGCGCCGGCATCGCCTCCTGCTGCATCCAACGCAGCGCTGCCGGGCCATCGGAGGCCAGCTGCAGCTGGTAACCCTGGCTGGACAGCGCATTGCCGAGCAGCGACAGGCGCGTGGCCTCGCCGTCGACCACCAGGATCGACTGGCCGCTGCCCAGCGCCACCAGCTGCTCGATCGGCTCGCTGCCGTCGCTGGCTTCGTGCATCGGCAAGCGCAGCTCGAAACAGGTGCCCTGCCCCGGCTGGCTGCTGACATGGATGCTGCCGCCGGCACCTTCGACGATGCGCTTGCAGGAAATCAGGCCCAGGCCGGTGCCATCGGCCTTGGTGGTGAAGAACGGATTGAACAGGTGCGACAGCGTGTCCGCATCCATGCCGATGCCTTCATCGGCCACGCAGATCCGCATCCAGTCCACGCCATCGCGCTCGCCGGCATGGCTGGCGGTCAGGCTCAGGCGGCCGCCGTTGGGCATCGCCTGGATCGCATTGAGCGCCAGGTTCAACATCACCTGCTGCAGCTCGGTGTAGTTGGCATCGACCGCCAGGCCTTCGTCCTGCACCTGCAGTTCCAGGCGCACGGCATCGGGTACGTTGCTGCGCAACAGCAGTGCCACGGCATCGAACAGGCCATCGATCTCGATGCGCTCGCTCGGCTTGCGCGAACCGCGCACGAACGACAGCATCGATTCGGCCATCTCGTGGCCGCGGCGGCCACACTCGGCGATGACGTCGGCCAGGTGGTGCAGCTGCGGATCCTCGGTGCGCGCCTTCAGCAGGTCAGGCATGATCAGCAACGGCTGCAGGATGTTGCGCAGGTCGTGGCTGAGGCCGGCGGCAAGCAGCGACAGGCTTTCCAGGCGCTGCGCGCGCATCAGTTCGGTTTCCACGCGTGCACGCTCCACCGCGCTGCGTGCATCGCGGATCGCACGCGCCACCGCCGACGGCAGGCGCGCCGGCAGATGCTTGATGATGTAGTCATTGGCGCCCTTCTGCAGCGCCGCCACCGCGTTCTCCTCACCCATGGTGCCGGAGACGAAGATGAAGGGTACGTCCGGGGAGGTCTCGCGCACGATGCGCAGCGCGTCATCACCGGAGAACCCCGGCATGCTCAGGTCGGACAGCACGATGTCCGGCTGGAACGCAGCCAGTGCCTGGCGCAGTTCCGCCTCGCTCTCGACACGCTCGAAGCGGGCGTCCAGGCCCGCGTCGAGCATCTGTTCGGACATCAGCTCGGCATCTTCCGGTGAGTCCTCCACCAGCAGGATGCGCAGCGCCCCCAGGGCGGGACCGGTCAGGGGCATGGGCTCACTCGAGTTCCGGTGCCTGGTTGATCAACGCCCAGAACTTGCCCAGTGTCTGCACCGCGCCGAAGAACTGGTCCACGTCCACCGGCTTGACCACGTAGGCGTTCACGCCCATGTCCCAGCTGCGGGCCAGATCGCTTTCCTCGCGCGAGGACGACAGGATCACCACCGGCAGGCGCTTGAGTTCTTCGTGCTCGCGGATCTGCCGCAGCACCTCCAGGCCATCCATGCGCGGCATCTTGATGTCCAGCAGCAGTACCGCCGGCAGGCCTTCCTCGCGGCTGGCGAAGGCGCCGCGGCGCAACAGGTAGTCCATCACTTCCACGCCGTCTTCGACGTGCACGATGGGATTGGCCAGACGCGCCTCTTCCAGGGCGTCGATCGCCATTTCGGCATCGGCCGGGCTGTCTTCGGCGAGAAGAATGGTGCGCAGAGTGGTCATGCAGAGGGCCCTTGTTTGTCCGCGTCGATCGCGGGAGGCAGGTAGAAGTGGAAGGTGGCGCCGACGTCCGGTTCGGCCTCGGCCCAGATACGGCCGCCATGGCGGGTCAGAACGCGGCGCACGCTGGCCAGGCCGATGCCGGTACCCGGGTAGTCGCTGGCCTTGTGCAGGCGCTGGAACACACCAAACAGCTTGCCGGCGTAGGCCATGTCAAAGCCTGCACCATTGTCGCTGACCGTGAACTGATGGCCACCATCGGGCTGCTGCTGGTAATCCACGCGGATCTTCGCCGGCTCGCGGTTGCCCGAGTACTTCACCGCGTTGCCGAGCAGGTTCAGCCAGACCTGGCGGATCATGTTCTCGTCGCCCACTACGATCGGCAGCGGTGCGATGCTCCACTCCACCTGGTGCGCATGGCCGCTGTTCTCGGCCTCGGCCTGCAGGTTGGAATCGAGCATGGCGCGGGTATCGGCCACCAGCGACTGCATGTCCACCGCCTGCTGGCGCATCGCCACGCGGCCCAGCCGCGAATAGACCAGCAGGTCGTCGATCAGTGCCGCCATGCGCCGGGCCGAACTGGAGATCACCTCCAGGTAGTGGCGGCTCTTGTCGTCGGCCTGCTCGCCAAGGTGGCGCGACAGCTTGTCGGAGAATCCGGCCACATGGCGCAGCGGCGCGCGCAGATCGTGCGAGACGGAATAGCTGAAGGCCTCCAGTTCCCTGTTGACCTCGGACACCTGCGCAACCTTGCCTTCCAGCTGGCGGTTCAGCTCTTCCACCCGCAGCTGCACCGCGCGCTGCATGGTGACGTCGCTGATGGTCAGCAGCACCACTTCGTCATCGGTGTCGGGCAGCGGCATGCGCCGTGCATTGAGCAACATGTAGCGCACCATGCCGTCGGCGGTGCGCTGCTCGTGCTCGAAGTCCCAGAGTTCGCGGCCACGCGACAGTACGTCGGACAGCCGCTGCCGCACCACCGGATCCTGCCAGGCATTGTCGCCAACCGTCTCCAGCAACAGGCCATCAGCGCGCTCGTCCTGCAGGCCGTACAGCTCGGCGAATGCCGGGTTGTGCAGCTGCACGCGCAGGTCGCGGTCGAGCAGCACGATCGGTTCGCGTACGGTCTGCAGCACCGAGGCCGCACGCGCGGCCGAGCGCAGCGATTGCCGCTCCGCTTGCAGGCGGCGGCCGATCTGCCGCTGCAACAGCCAAAGCACCAGTCCGAGCAGCGCCAGCTGGATCACCAGCGAACTCCACGACACCAGTTCGGTCTGCTTGCGCTGGCGCGCGGCCTGCTCGGCACGAAGCGTGAGCAGCTTCTGCTCGCTGGCCTGCAGCTCTTCCACCAGCCCACGAATCGGATAACGCGTGCTCAGGTCCTGTACCAGCTCATGCTGGTCGGAGTTCGGTTCGGACCTGGCCAGATCGCGGGCCACGGCCAAGCGGCCCTCCAGCATCGATTCAATGCGACCGATCCGGATCAGCTGATCCGGATTGTCGCGTGTCATCCGCCCCAGTTCGGCCAGGCGCCCGGGAATCTCGTCGGCCCTGGCCATGCGCTCGCGCAGGCCGGGGGCATCCACACCCTTGGACAGGGTCAATGCCGCCGATTCGACATCGCGCACGTCGGCCTGCAGTTGCTGCAGCGCCACGCCAACGGCCTGGGTGTGGTTGACCCAGGCCATCGCTTGTTCGCTGTCCTGCTGCAGTTTGCGCAGGGTCAACCACGGCACCACGATGATCGCGGCAGCGGCCAGCGCCAGGGCCGGCAACCGCCAGCGGTCCCAGATGTCGTCACTGAAAACCAGCGCCATAGTTCCTCGTCAGCTCAGCCGCGAAGCGTTGGCCGGGACGAACCCGGCTGCGGCGGAACCGGCAATATAGCGCAGGCGGTCACAACTCTGGAGTTTCCAGCCGGGTTGCCTGAACAGGTTATGGGAACCCCATGCAGCGGGCGCCCCATGCCGGGGCGCCCACCGGATTCAGCGCTTGGCTGCGGCGCTGACCTTCAATGCGGCGGCATCCACGCGGGTCACGCCCTTGATGCTCTTGGCGGTGGTGACTGCCTTGTCCTTCTCGGCCTGGGTCGCCACGGCACCGCTCAGGCTGACCACGCCGTTCACGGTTTCCACCTTGATTTCAGTGCCCGGGACGTTGCTGCTGGCCAGCAGGTCGGCCTTCACCTTGGTGGTGATCCAGCTGTCGGTCACCGGCTCATTGGAGTCATGGCGATCGGCATGGGTCGTCGGATGGGTGCTGGTCGGCGGACTCTTCGCGGCCGGGTCCTTGGCGAATGCAGCCGAGGAGGACAGCGCCAGGCCCAGCGTCAGGGCAGAAGCAATCAGCGTGCGGGTAGTCTTGCTCATCGTGTCGTACTCCTTCGGGATGTGCTGCCAGTCTGGACAAGCGGCCGTAGAGCAGGCGTGGCGTTGCGGTCATGCCGCCGTGAATCGAAGCGTTTCCAACGGCAACGGTTCAGTTTTGGCCTGTCCGCCCCCGTCGTTTACCCTGCCCTTCCCCATTGCCGGACCCCTGCCATGCGCCCCGACCTGCAACTGGCCCTGGTCGGCTACGGCCTCGCCGGCCGCGTCTTCCATGCGCCGCTGATCCAGCACACACCGGGCCTGGCGCTGCACAGCATCGTCAGTTCGCAACGCGACACCCTGTTGCGCGTGTTCAGCGACGTGCACGTGCGCGCCACGCCCCAGGACGTGTTCGACGATCCAGCAGTGGATGCGGTGGTGATCGCCACACCGAACGCGCAACACGCGCCGCTGGCGATCGCCGCGCTGGCGGCGGGCAAGCACGTGCTGGTCGACAAGCCGTTCGCACTGGATGTGGCCGAAGCGGAAACGGTGCTGGCTGCAGCGCGCGACGCCGGACGCATCGTCACCGTGTTCCAGAACCGGCGCTTCGACGCCGACTTCCTCACCCTGCAGGCGCTGCTGTCCGAAGGCGCGCTGGGCGACGTCGCCGAGTGCCATGCACATTTCGATCGCTACCGGCCTCAGGTGCGCGACCGCTGGCGCGAACAGAACGGTCCGGGAAGCGGCTTGTGGTACGACCTTGGCCCGCATCTGCTGGACCAGATGCTGGTGCTGTTCGGCTGGCCCGAGGCGATCGATGCCGATCTGGCCGTGCAGCGCGAAGGCGGCAGCGGCATCGATTACTTCCACGCGGTGCTGCACTACCCGTGGCACCGCGCGATCGTGCACGCCGGTTCGATGGTGGCTGCACCCACGCCGCACTTCGCAGTGCATGGCCGCGATGGCAGCTGGATCAAGCACGGACTGGATGTGCAGGAGGCGCAGCTGCGCCGTGGCGTGGCACCGGGAGCGCCGGGCTGGGGCATTGATCCGCGGCATGGCGAGCTGCTGCGTTGCGATGCCGAGGACAACGTGCAACGCACGACGGTCGACAACCTGCCGGGCGATTACCGGCGGCTGTATGCGCAGTTCGCTGCAGCGATGCAGGGCGATGGCGAGCCGGCGGTCAGTCCGGTGCAGGCGCTGCAGCTGATGCGGTTGCTGCAGGCCGGCATGGACAGCGCGCGCGAAGGGCGGCGAATCGCGTTGGATTGACCAGTAGATCCACGCCATGCGTGGATGACGTGGGAACGATCGGAGAAGGCTTTTGTAGAGTCGAGCCATGCTCGACTGGCTGTATGGGGTCAGAGCCCTTTCCTGCGAAAAGGGATCCGACCCCGATCTGCCTGGGGTCAGGGCCCTTCGGCAACGCCGAAGGGCCCTGACCCCACCGCACCGCGGTGCTTACGATTTCTTGATGGCGTGGCCGCCGAATTCGTTGCGCATCGCCGACAGCAGGCGATCAGTGAACGAATTGGATTCACGCGAACGCAGGCGTTCCAGCAGCGACAGCGTGATCACCGGTGCCGGCACATCGAGCGCGATGGCTTCGGCGACAGTCCAGCGGCCTTCGCCGGAATCCTCCACATACGGCGCGATGCCATCCAGCGACGGATTGCGCTTGAGGGCTTCGGTGCTCAGGTCCAGCAGCCACGAACGCACCACGCTGCCGTGGCGCCACACCTCGGCCACCTGGGCCAGGTCCAGCTCCATCTCCTGCTTGCGCTCCATCAGCGCGAAGCCTTCGGCATAGGCCTGCATCATTCCGTACTCGATGCCGTTGTGGACCATCTTGGTGAAGTGGCCGGCGCCGGACGGGCCGACACGCCCCCAGCCACGATCCTCGGCCGGAGCCAGCGTGCGCAGCAGCGGTGCAATCTGCTCCACCACCGAGGCTTCGCCACCGACCATCAGGCTGTAGCCTTTCTGCAGGCCCCACACGCCACCACTGGTGCCGCAGTCGACATAGCCCAGATCGTCCTCGGCCAGCGCCTTGGCGCGGCGGATCGAGTCCTGGTAGTTGGAGTTGCCGCCGTCGATGACGATGTCACCCTCGGCCAGGTGCGGGGTCAGCTGGCCCAGCGTCTGGTCGACGGTTTCGCCGGCCGGCACCATCAGCCACACCACGCGCGGTACCGGCAGCGCGGCCACGGCGGCGGCCAGCGAATCAACCACCTCCAGGCCGGCCTCGGCGGCGCGCTGGCGGGCACCTTCGCCCGGGTCGTAGCCGACCACGCGGTGGCCGCCGCGATGCAGGCGCTGGGCCATGTTGGCGCCCATGCGGCCGAGGCCGATCATTGCAATATCCATTGTTTCACCTTCAGTTGGGGTCTAGGGTCAGGCTGCCTGGCCTGCCGGTAGCCGCGCAGTGGCGCAGCTGCGCCTCGCGCCAACGCCGGTAGAGCGTGGTATGCAGATTGTGCACCGCCAGGTCGATCGAAAACGGCGTGCGCGGGTTGCGATCGAGCAGGCGGGCGATGTGGTAGCCAATCGGACGTATACCGCGCGGATGCACATAGATCACGAACTGCCGGTAGAACGGATCGTCCAGCAAGTGGTCCATGCGTGCCAGCGTATCGTGGTAGCGCGGCGCCAGCCGTGCACGCAGGCGAGGGTCGCGCTCGAAAAGCAGTCGCTCGAAGTAGCGCTGGCCGATGCGCGGGATGCCCTGCGCCAGGGTCCACAACTCGGCATTGCGCTGGTCGTACCAGGCCAGGCCGCCGTGCTGCGCCAGGGCCTGCGCAGCGCCCTCGCCGACGTCGACCACCACGAAGTTCTCGGCCTGGTTGCTCAGGTCATCCAGGGTGCCCTTGTCGTACACGTGCTCAATGAAACCAGGCACGCCGACAAAGGCCTGGCGTCCCATCGCCGATGTGCGCACCGCCTTGCCATCGGCGAAGAAATCGCCGGCATGCGCGCCGAGCAGGATGCTGTCGGTCTCGTGCAGGGCCAGGAAGGTACCGATCGACAGCTCATCCGCAGCGAACTCAGCATCGAACGCGGTATCGCCATACAGCTCGCGCTGGGCGGCCAGCTGCGCAACCTGGCGGCCGACACCGCACTCGGCACGCACGGTACCGCTGTAGAACGCCTGCAGCGCCTGGCTGTTGCCCGCACTGGGCACGAAGCCACGGCCGAAACTGCGCGTGCGCTGCCAGCCTTGTGCCGGCGCGCCGTGCAGGCCAAAGCCGATCCAGCCCAACTGCGGGCCGGAGAAGCGGAACGAGGGATTGCCCTGCAATGCAGAGGTCGCGCGCCGCGTGGCCGCCCCCAGCTCGAAGGCATAGGCGCAGACCGTGGCCGGGTCATCCAGCAGCTGCTGCAGCAGTGCCTGCCGCGCGCCGGCGGACAGCGCAGCCGGCCACCGCACGCGCAGGTCACCGGCCGCCTGTGAAGCAGCCAGAGAAGCACGCGTGCACACAGGCCCTCCCTGCACCTGCGGTGCACCGAGCGACGCTTCTTCGAAGCGCCATCCCAGCCGCTGCAGCAGGCCCTGCGCACAGTCCGGAGATGGCGCTGCCCCGACCCACGCGGGCGCCAGCAGCAGGGCTGCAATCAGCCACCTGCCGCGCACGCTCAACCCTGGTCCGTGACCGCCGCTGCGGGTTCCGGCGCCGCTTCCGGCGATGGCGATGGCGATGGCGATGGCGATGGCGCAGGTTTGCCCGTCGCCGCCGGCAGGTACTGCTGCAGGCGCTGGAAGAAGCGACGATAGAACTCGGCGTCGGTGACCGTGCTGCTGGCCACCTTCACCAGCGAATCGTCATTGCTGCCGAACGGCAGCGATACCGAACCCAGCGCGCCCACGCCGACGCTGGCCGAGGTCGGGCTCTTCTTCAGGGCGTAGCGGTCCTGCACCGCGCTGACGAACACCAGCGCCTGGCTGCCACGCGGCGCACAGGAGATGCGCAGCACCAGCTGCTCATGGTCATCCTCGCGCGGCTGGAAGTTCTTGTTGCCCTCCACCTGCGCCTCGTCGGAGCGGGCAATCGCATAGCCCTGGCTGAGCAGGGTGCGCCGCGCCGCCTCGCAGGCATCGGCGGGGCGTCCATCGACCGTGCGCGAGAAGGTATCTCCGGAGTCGAAGGATTCGCGCAGCAGGGTGCTGTCGGCGGCACGGCCACCACAGGCCGAGAGGATCAGGGCGCTGGTGAGTGCCACGGCAGCGCCGGAAAGACGGGAGGCCCGCATGGGTACTCCTGCGAGAACGGAAGCACCAAGGGTAGTCCCGCCCCCGTGTGCGGCAGGTCGTCATGGCCTCCCACGTTGCTCCCGGTTCATGCACGTAAAAGGGGACGGAGGGAATTAAGTCGTTTGTGGCACAAACGACTTAATTCCCTCCGTCCCCTTTTACGGTCCCTTTTTACGCCGAGGGGCCGGCAATGCCGGCCCCTCGGGTATCACATGCCGTCGCCGGCTCAGTCCGCCCAGCGGCCGGCGCCGGTGGACTGCGGCAGCACCTGTGCGGACAGCGGACGGTCGTTGGCCAGCAGGTTCACCGCGTCGGCCAGGATCGAGGCCGACTCGCGCAGCAGCGGGTCCGGACGCTTCTCGGCAGCCTTCTCGCGCGCGGCATCCTTGACGATGTCACGCTCGTTGCCGGTCAGGCCATCGTCGCTGCTGTCATCAGCCAACGGATCCAGGGCCAGGCCCAGCTCCTTGCGCATCACCTGGCGCTCCTTGCGCTGGGTGTCCTGGCGCTCACGCTCGGTGCGGCGCGTGGCCTCGTTGAGCGAGATGTACTTCTTCGCGGCCTCGGTGCGGAACTGCTGCACATCCTCGTTCCACCACTGGAATTCCTTGTCGGCGGCAATGCGCGCGTCATGGCGGGTTTCCAGCTTCGGCAGCAGCGGCGCGAAGTTGCCGTACTGGGTGTGCGGCACGGCGGCGATGCGGGTCCACGGCAGGGCGTTGTCGTAGGTGCTTTCGCCGAACTCGGTGGCATCGACGCTGGCCGGGAAGGCCAGGTCCGGCACCACACCCTTGTGCTGGGTGCTGCTGCCGCTGATGCGGAAGAACTGGGCGATGGTCAGCTTGACCTGGCCGAAGCGCTGGGTCTCGCCGCTCGGCCAACGATCAAGGTCGACGATGTTCTGCACGGTGCCCTTGCCGAAGCTGGTTTCACCGATCACCAGGCCACGACCGTAATCCTGGATGGCACCGGCGAAGATCTCCGAGGCCGAGGCCGAGCCACGGTTGATCAGTACCGCCAGCGGGCCGTCCCAGGCGACGCCCTGGTTGCGGTCGCTGTTGACGGTGATGCGGCCACCGGACTCGCGCACCTGCACCACCGGGCCCTGCTCGATGAACAGGCCGGTCAGTTCGATGGCTTCATCCAGCGAACCACCACCGTTGTTGCGCAGGTCCAGCACCACACCGTCCAGCTTGTCGTTCTTGAAACCGGCCAGCAGCTTGGCCACGTCGCGGGTCGCCGAGGCGTAGTCGGTGGCATTGCGGCGACGGCCTTCGAAGTCCTGGTAGAAGGTCGGCAGCTTGATCACGCCGATCTTCCGCGCCGGTTCGCCATTGGCAGCCGGAATACTCATGGTCTCGCCCTTGGCAGCCTGTTCGGCCAGGCGCACCTTCTGGCGGGTCAGCACCAGAGTGTGGTGCTTGCCGTCGGCACCTTCGGCAGCCGGAATGAATTCCAGCTTGACCTGGGTGTCCTTGGCGCCGCGGATCTTGGCCACGACATCGTCGATGCGCCAGCCGATCACGTCCTCGACCAGGCCGGACTTGCCCTGGCCAACGCCAACAATGCGGTCACCCGGCTTCAGCGTGCCGTCCACCGCAGCCGGACCGCCGGCGATGATCTCGCGGATCACCACCACATCGTCCTGGCGCTGCAGCTGCGCACCGATGCCTTCCAGCGACAGCGACATCGCCTGGTTGAAGTTCTCGGCGGTGCGTGGGGTGAAGTAATCGGTATGCGGATCGACCGCGCTGGTGTACGAGTTCATGAAGAACTGGAAGACATCTTCACCCTTCAGCTCGTTGACCGACTTCTCCAGCGTCGCGTAGCGCTTGTCCAGCGTCTTGCGGATGTCGTCCGGCTTCTTGCCGGCCAGCTTCAGGCGCAGCCAATCGTTCTTCACCGACTTGCGCCACAGTTCATCCAGCTCGGCGCTGCTGGCCGCCCACGGCACCTTCTTGCGGTCGTATTCGAAGCGCTCGTCGGTGGTGAAGTCCGGCTCCTGCCTGAGCAGCTTGCGCGCATAGGCCACGCGTTCGCCGACACGCTGCTTGTAGACCGCGAACACCTGGAACGCCGGCTCAAGCTCGCCGCCACGGATGGCCGAGGAAATGTTGGCTTCGAACGGCGCGAAGCGCGCCACATCGGCCTGGGTGAAGTACTGCTTGCCGCCGTCCAGCGTCTCCAGGTAGCGCTTGAATACGTCCTTGGAGGTGGCCTCGTCCAGCGCGCGCGGGCGGTAGGCGTAGCGGCTGTCGGACAACAGGCCGTACACCAGCTTGGAGGTGGTCACCTGATCGGCGGTGGCCGCCGCGGGCAATGCGGGCGAGTCGGCCTTGGCCGCCAGCGCCAGCGGCGCGACCAGCGCCAGGGCCATCAGGAATGCGGGGGCTTTGAATTTCATTGACGTGCTCGAAGGCGCCTTGCCAAGGGAGAGACTGCGGGGTGTTAAGACACCACGACAGTGCCGAAAGTTGCCGGGTTTGTCACCCGGCCGCACTCGGTGGAAAACCAGCCTAGCGGGGCCGGTGTAGCAAATTGTGAATGCAGGCAAAGGCGTGCGGGCCAGCGGTCCGCGCCCACCATGGTGGTGGCCCCCATTGGCAGCGCCGGGCCATGGCTGGCGAAGGCGTACGGACCAACGGTCCGCACCCACCTCAGGAAATGCCGGCGCCCTTGGCCTGCACGTCGGCGTGGTACGACGAGCGCACCATCGGGCCGGACGCCACGTGGCTGAAGCCCAGCTCGTAGCCGTAGTCTTCCAGCGCCTTGTAGTCTTCGGGGGTCCAGTACTTCAGCACCGGGTGGTGATGCGCGGTCGGCTGCAGGTACTGGCCGATGGTGATCATGTCCACGTCGTGCGCGCGCAGATCGCGCATGGTGGCCTTGATCTGTTCGAACTCTTCGCCCAGGCCCAGCATGATGCCGCTCTTGGTCGGCACCTCCGGGTGCTGCGCCTTGAAGTTCTTCAGCAGGTTCAGCGACCACTGGTAGTCCGCACCCGGGCGCACGTTGCGGTACAGGTCCGGCACGGTCTCGATGTTGTGGTTGAACACATCCGGCGGGTTCTGCGCCAGGATTTCCAGCGCGCGCTCCATGCGGCCCTTGCCGCGGAAGTCCGGCGTCAGCACTTCGATGCGGGTACCCGGCGACTTCGCGCGGATGGCGGTGATGCAGTCGACGAAGTGCTGGGCACCGCCATCGCGCAGGTCATCGCGGTCGACGCTGGTCACCACCACGTACTTCAGGCCCATGTCGGCCACGGTCTGGCCGAGGCTGGCCGGCTCGTTGGCATCCGGCGGCTTCGGGCGGCCGTGGGCCACGTCGCAGAACGAGCAGCGGCGGGTGCAGACCTCGCCGAGGATCATGAAGGTGGCGGTGCCATGCCCGAAGCATTCGTGGATGTTCGGGCAGCTGGCTTCCTCGCACACCGTCACCAGGCGGTTCTCGCGCAGCTTGGCCTTCAGGTTCTGCACGGCATTGCCCGAGGGAATGCGCACGCGGATCCAGGACGGCTTGCGCAGCACCGGTGCGTCGGCGAACTGCACCGGCGAACGGTTGATCTTGTCACCGCCCAGCTGCTTGACCCCGGCCTGCAACGGCGCGGCGGACGGGGAGTCGCCCTGCACGATCTGCAGGGGAATGGAACGGGCGGTGGTTTCAGTCATGGCAGTTCCGGGGGGCGGTCAGGCGGCCGCAGAAAGATCGGGCAGTTCCGGCGTGTGCTGCAGCAGCAGGCCGAACTGGCGGGCCAGGTGGTCCAGCAGCACCGGCTTGACGGCTTCCATCCCTGAGGGGCCGCCCAAGTCTACCACCGAGGTCACCTGCAACCCCTGATAGCCACAGGGGTTGATGCGGTGGAAGGGTTCCAGGTCCATGGACACGTTGAACGCCAGGCCATGGAAGGTGCATCCCCGGCGCACGCGGATGCCGAGCGCGGCGATCTTGGCGCCACCGACATAGACGCCCGGGGCGCCCTCTCGGCGCTCGGCGCCGATGTTCCACTCGGCCAGGGTATCGATGAGGGCCTGCTCGATGCGGCACACGTAGTCGCGCACGCCGATGCCCAGCCGCGGCAGGCGCAGCAATGGATAGACCACGATCTGGCCGGGGCCGTGATAGGTCACCTGGCCGCCGCGGTCCACGTGCAGCACCGGGATCTCGCCCGGCGCCAGCACATGCTCGTCCTTGCCGGCCTGGCCCAGGGTGAACACCGGATCGTGTTCCACCACCCACAGCTCGTCGGCATCGGCGTCGCTGCGCTGGTCGGTGAAGCGCTGCATCGCGCGCCACACCGGTTCATAAGCCTGGCGGCCGAGGTCACGGACCACCGCCGGACGCGGCGCGCGGTCTTCCGGGGCGGCTTCGGCCGGGCAGCTGTCGGCTACAGCGTCCACTTCACTTCCGGGTGGTCGCGCAGTGCCTGGTGCGCCAGGTCGTACTGCTCGCGGCTCTCGGCCTTGAACACGATACGCACGGACACGTACTTGCCGTTGGACGAGTGCTTCCAGCTGATGCGTTCGTTCACCACATCAATGCCGGCAGCCAGCAGCAGACGGGGAAGCTCATGCTCCAGGCCGCGGTTGGCCGGGCCCATGGCACTGAGCTCGAACTGGCCGGGGAACTGGAAGCCGTGGTCGGGGTTGTCGGACTTGATTTCCATGGCCCCATTATCGGGCCGCAGGGCAACAAACCCAAGAGTATTCATCAACGTCAAAGACGGCACCGGCGGCCTGCTGCGTTGCAGGTGCCCCCGGATGTCCGGGCCAAAGCCAAACAACAGCTGACTGGAATCCCCTGTCCAGCACTGGGCCCGGCACCGTGCGGGCGTCCCTGCGGTCGCCTTCACACCAGGCCCGCGGCGCGTGCGCGGGTAACGAATTGTGTCCGCCGGACAATGTTGTTTTCGGAACAGACAAGTGATCCGAACGTGCTCGTTCCGGGACGCGGGCGCGAGTACCGTAACGTTGCAGAAAACGACAGAAAATCGCCCCCTTCCCCATGAGCATTCCATCCATGCGTAGTGTCGCAGCCCTCGGGCTGGCCGGCCTGATGGCCGCTACCCTCCCCCTTGCCGCCCAGGCGGCCGAACAATGTGGCCCGGACGCGATGCGCGATCACCCGCCGCAGGTCAATTTCCGCGTCGACAACGATCTGTTTGGCGGCCGCCACCAGGACCAGGGCTATACCAACGGTGCGCTGTTGACCCTGGTCTCGCCAAACCTGGTCGATTACACCGACGACCCATGCCTGCCGCGCATGGCGCGCTGGGTGAACCGGTATCTGGAAGGCCTGCATCCGGGCAGGTTCGAACAGCAGAACATGATCTTCAGCATTGGCCAGGGCATCTTCACCCCGACCGATTTCAGCCGCAGGGACCTGATCGAGGATGACCGCCCTTACGCCGGCGTACTGATCGCAAACTTCGGTTTCAATGCGCGCAGCGGCGACCGCCTGCAGACCACCCAGCTGACGCTGGGCGTGGTTGGCCCGTGGGCACAGGGAAGGCAGGTGCAGAATGCCGTGCACGAAGTGCTGGGCGACGAGAAATTCAAGGGCTGGGACAACCAGCTGCACAACGAGCCGCTCTTCATGCTGACCCATGAGCGCATGCGCCGCTGGCCGGGTGATGCCAGCATCAATGCCGACGGCTGGGGTTGGGACGCGATCAGCCACTACGGCGGCTCCATCGGCAACCTGGAAACCAAGGCCAACTTCGGCGGTGAAGTGCGCTTCGGCTGGAAGCTGCCGGACGACTTCGGCAGCACGCCGTTGCGCCCGGCCGGTGAAAACACGGCACCGACCCGCGGCGGTCGCCCCAATGGCTGGTCATGGCACCTGTTCGCGACCTCGGACGTCGCCTGGGTGATCCGCGACATCACGCTGGACGGCAACACCTTCCGCAACAGTCACAGCGTGGACAAGCGCCATGTGGTGGCCTACGGCGGCTACGGCGTGGCCGTGATGCGTGGGCGCTGGAAGTTTGCAATGGCGCGTTACCACAGCACGCGCGAGTTCAACGGCCAGCGCGAAGCCCCGGTGTTCGGCAGTTTCACCATCAGCCGCGCGCTGTAATGTGAGTGGCGGCCGCTGGCCGGCACACCGGATCCAACAAAAAAAGGCCGGCTTTCGCCGGCCTTTTCGTTCACCGCGCCTGGGCGTGGTCCGGCGCTACCGCTTTACCAGCTGAAACCCGCACCGGCGGAAACACTCTGGTCACTACCACTGAAGGCGCCGCCCAAGGACACCGAGACGTTCTTCTTCTCGCCCAGTATCCGCTGGTAACCCACGGCCAACGCCGAACGCCCGTTCTGCGAACCGACACCCGCACCCAAACGGTTGTTGCCGCTCAAGCCGGCGGTGTTGATCGCCATGCCCGCATAGGCCGCGCTGATCGCCCCCATGCGGTCAAGCCGCTTGTCCATCGCGTTGAAGCGGCCATCGGTGTACTCACGTTCGGCCTTGAAGCGATCATCCATCTGCTGCACGTTCACGGCATCGGTCGGGCGTACACCGGCCGCGACATTGCTGACGACGCGCTCATTACCCTGGGAGCCTACCGAGAACTCACTGTCGCGGTCAGCCGTAGATCCGGCACCGACAGCAACCGAGTTGTTGCCCGTCGCACTGGCGCCTTCGCCCATGGCAACCGAGCCCGTGCCCGAGGCCACACTGCCCTCGCCCACGGCCACCGAGCCAGCGCCGGATGCCGCACTTCCATTGCCGA
Source organism: Stenotrophomonas sp. 85239_Sma (assembly GCF_056481725.1). Classification (NCBI taxonomy): domain Bacteria; kingdom Pseudomonadati; phylum Pseudomonadota; class Gammaproteobacteria; order Lysobacterales; family Lysobacteraceae; genus Stenotrophomonas; species Stenotrophomonas sp. 85239_Sma. Next base: position 3,941,759 of record NZ_CM151163.1, read on the forward strand.
GGCCGATCGCGCCCTTGCCGGAGGCATCGCTCCCTTCGCCAATGGCCACCGATCCCTCACCGGTACCGGGGGAGACACCGGGATTGCCCGTGCCGGGATCTCCGGTGCCCGGGCCACCAATGGAACCCTCCTCGATCCCACGTTCGATCGAACCCAGCCGGTCGTCCATCTGTCGCCACTGGGCTTCCCAGTTGGCATTCATCTGCCACAGCTGGCTGCCATTGACGGCTTCCATGCTGAACTGGCCAATCTGGCCTGCGGCGACCTTGTCCAGCACGGTGCCCCCCGTTCCGCCGAGCGAGGCCCTGGACAGGCTTGCATCGTCGTAGGTGAGTACGCTCAGCGTCTCACCGCTGACCGGGTCAATCGCGCCCGCCGCCCGCAGCTGCGCAATGGTCACCACATCATCATCGTTGAGGCCATTGGCCACGCCACTCAGGCGCCGGTTGCCATCCCCCCCTGCGAAATCCACCACAGTGCCGCCCTTGCCGGCCGCCACGCTCACCACGCCTGTAGCGGAATCATGGGTCACGATGCCGGAGGAGCCGTCAGCAAGGCCTGCGACGTCATCACTCAGCGTCTTCAGCGAGCCTTCTGCGCCGGACATGCGCGCCTGCAATCCGCCAACGTCGCTTCCCAGCGAATCCACCCGGGCACCCAGCTTCGAGGCATCGTCCTTGATCGTATCGACGTCACTCTCCATCCGCTCAACGCGCTCGTTGGTCGAGAACAGCTGCGCGCCGGTGATGGCATCGGTACTGCCTGCAGCAATCGTACCGTCAGCCATATTGGTGACGCGGCGATTGTCGACGCCATTGCCCACCGATACCGTATTGGCCGCATGGGTGGTCGCCCCGGCTCCCAGCGCCACACTGTTGCTGTGGCTGGCGGTCGCTTCATAGCCCACTGCCACGCCACCTTCGGCCGAAACAGTGCTGGCATTGCCCAAGGCTACCGCCCTCATCTTGGTGGTTGCGGCGCCGTCCACGCTGGCGCCGCCGCCCAGCGCCAGCGAACCTCCGCCCGCCACCTCTGCACCGGGTCCGATCGCAATCGAGTAGTCAGGCGAATCAGTGCCCGGCGAGCGTGAGCTGTCCGTCTTCGCTGAATTGCCGATGGCAATATCGCGCGCGCCCCCCGCTACGGCGTCATCGCCAAGTTCAACCTTGGTGGCAAGCACACTCGACCTGGTCAGCCCCTGGTCACGGGTGCAGCGCTCACGCTCCGCATTGGTTGCTTCATTGGCGCAGTCCCCGTTGTCCGCTGCTGCGACAGCCAGGGCTGCCGGCAGCATCAAGGCTCCCGCCAGCGCCACTGCCAGCGGGGTGCGGCGCGCAGCGCAACGCGTCGTTGGGGAAATCACGGATATCAGTGTGCGCATGGTCATTGGCATGTACTCCTCTGGGATGGGACGGACAGCCGCAGTGCCCGGCAGTCCTGATGCGCACATGCTCGACCGGACACGCTGGCAAACCCATCGGACGTGTACCAATTCCACGTACCAGACCCGGCCCGACAGCGCCGATACAGGCAAAAAAAAGGCCGGCATTCGCCGGCCTTTTCCGTTCACCACGCCGGGACGTGGATCATTCCGATTCCCACCACATCCAGAAGCTGTCCCACAGGCGCTTGAAGAAGCCGGCCTGCTCGACGGCGGCCACCGCTACCAGCGGTGCCTCGGCGATGACCTTTCCATCCAGGGTGACCTTCACGGTGCCGATCTGCTGGCCGGCGGTGAACGGGGCTTCCAGGGTCTTGGGCACATCGATGCTCGGCTTCAGGTCGTTGTAGCGGCCGCGCGGCACGCTCACCAGCATCGGCTGGGCCACGCCCAGCTGCACCTTGTCGCTGGTGCCCTTCCAGACCTTGTGCTCGGCCACGGCCTTGCCCGGTTCGTACAGGCGGTGGGTCTCGAAGAAGCGGAAGCCCCAGTTCAACAGGGCCAGGCTGTCGTCGGCACGCTGCTTCTCCGACGCGCCGCCCAGCACCACGGCGATCAGGCGCTGGTCGCCACGCTGGGCCGAGCTCATCAGGCAGTAGCCGGCTTCGGACGTGTGGCCGGTCTTGATGCCGTCCACGCTGCCATCGCGCCACAGCAGCAGGTTGCGGTTCGGCTGCTTGATGTTGCCGACCTGGAATTCCTTGATCTTGTTGTACGCGTAGGTTTCCGGGTAATCACGCACCATCGCGCGACCCAGCAGCGCCAGGTCATAGGCGGTGCTGTGGTGGCCTTCGGCGGTCAGGCCGTGGGCGTTGACGAAGTGCGAGTTTTTCATGCCGATCTTGGCGGCGTAGCTGTTCATCAGCGACGCAAAGGCTTCTTCGCTGCCGGCCACGTGCTCGGCCAGGGCGATCGCGGCGTCATTGCCGGACTGGATCGCCATGCCCTTTTCCATGTCCTCCAGGCGTGCGGTCTGGTTGACCGGGAAGCCGCTGTAGCTGCCGTCGGTGCCGGCGCCACCTTCGCGCCAGGCGCGCTCGCTCATCATCACCTGGTCATCCGCACGAACCTTGCCGTTCTTGACCTCGGCGGCGATCACGTAGGACGTCATCACCTTGGTGATGCTGGCCGGTGCCAGCTGCTCGTGGACGTTCTCGCCAGCCAGCACCTGGCCGGTGGCGTAGTCCATCAGGATCCAGGCCTTGGACACGCTCGGTGCCGGGGCCGGCGGGGTGGCGACGGTGGCCGGGGCAGCGGCGGCAGGCGCCGGCGTGGCCGGGGTCGGCAGCGGTGTCTGGGCGGAAGCCAGGCCCACCACCAGGGTGGCGGCCAGGGCGGTGGCGGCGGAACGGAAATTCATTGGACAGCAGGCTCCAGGGGACGGCCAGGAATGGAGGGTGGAACGTAACGGCCATTGTAAGGCCGGGGGAGCATGGGCCGGCAGCACCGGCCCAGGCGGATCAATCCTTGACGATCTGCGGCGAACCCAGGCCCAGACCGGCGATGCGCCCGACAAGTTCCGCGGCACTGGCATGGTCGCTGGCGGGAACGCGCAGGCGGAACAGGGTGCGGCCACCGGCGGCAATGTCGCTGATGGTCGCACCGACGATGCCAGCGGCGTTGAGCTGCCCCATCGCGCGGTTGGCATTGTCGCGGTTGGAGAAGCTGGCGACCTGTACCATCACCGCGCCCACCACCTGCTGCGACAGGCTGGGTGCCGCCGGCGTGGCGGCGCGCACCGGTGCGGGCGCGACGGCGCGCGGCGCGGCACTGGCGACCGCAACCGGTGCCGGCGCGGTGCTGCGCGGCGGCGGCGCACTCGGCGGCAGGCTGCTGACCGCCACATCCGGCACGGCGCTGGCCACACCCTGGGTGGTGGCCGGCTGGCCACGCGCAGGCATGCCGTCGGCCGGCAGGCGCTTGACCAGGCGATCGATATCGCTGTCGGCAGTGCCGCGCGCGGTCGCTGCGGGCCGCGCGCTGGCCACTGCGGCAGCCGCTTCGGCGGCACGACGCTCGCGGCGCGACGGCTTCTGCGCCATCAGGTTGCTCTCGCCCGGCTGCAGCGCGCGCACTTCGACGTTGCCGGTACCGCGTTGGGTGATGCCCAGGCGCACGGCGGCGGCATAGCTGAGATCGACCACGCGGCCATCATGGAACGGGCCGCGATCGTTGACGCGCACGATCACCGATTCGCCATTGTCCAGGTTGGTCACGCGGGCGAAGCTGGGCAACGGCAGCGTCTTGTGCGCGGCGGTGAACTGGTACATGTCGTAGACCTCGCGGTTGGAGGTCAGGCGGCCATGGAACTTGGCGCCGTAGTACGACGCGGTGCCGCGCTCGACGTAGTTGCGGGTATCGTCGAGCACCTTGTACGACTTGCCCAGCACCACGTACGGCGACTTGTTGCCGATCGCCGAGCGTTGCTCGGCGGTCACTTCCGGCTCGGGAATGCAGGCGACGTTCGGAACGTAGTCCGGCGTGCTGTCACGCACGCCCGGCTTGTAAAGGCCACCGGCGGTGTAATTACCGCGGGTGCTCAGGTCTTCCTTGGCCGCCGCGTACGGCGACCCTTCCGGGCAGTGCGCCGGGCGCGAGCCACGCCCCTGCACCAGCGTGCCGCCGGACTTGCCACCATGGCCGGCCGTGGCCGGCTTCTTCGGCGCGCTGCTGCAGGCAGCCAACGCGAGGACGATCAAGCCTGGAACCAGCCATCTGATGTTCATGCCGGGGGCAGCTCCTGTCCGGCGATGGCCTGGGACAACTGGAACACGGCCATCGCGTACATCTTCGAAAGGTTGTAGCGGGTGATCGCGTAATAGTTCTGGAAGCCCAGCCAGTACTGCTTGCCGGCGCTGCCTTCCAGCGTGACCGGGGTGGCGGTGGCACCCGGCTGCACCGCTGCGCTCGGCTGGTAGCCGCGCTGTGCCAGGTCGGCCAGCGACCAGGTCGGCATCCATTCGGTCGGGTTGAATTCCTCGCGGCCCGGCGCCAGCGTGGCCGGCACGGCCACCTGCCCGCCACGCACCCAGCCGCCCTTCTTCACGAAGTAGTTGGCGATGGACGAGAACACATCGTCGTAGCTGGTGAACAGGTCGCGACGGCCATCACCATTACCGTCCACGGCGTAATCGAGGTAACTGGAGGGCATGAACTGGCCCATGCCCATCGCGCCGGCATAGCTGCCCTTGAGCGTAGTGATGTCCAGCTTCTCTTCGCGGCCCAGCTCGAACAGCTTGGCCAGCTCATCGCGGAAGAACAGCTCGCGGCGCACTTCGCGTTCCAGCTTGGCCGGGTCGCCGCTACGCGGGTAGTAGAACGCCAGCGTATACAGCGCATCCAGCACGCGATGGCTGCCGGCGTTCTTGCCGTAACTGGTTTCCACGCCAATGATCGCCACGATCACTTCGGCCGGGACGCCGGTGCGCTGCTGCACGCGATCCAGTTCGGCACGGTGCTGGGCCAGGAACGCACGACCGCCGTCGATGCGTGCCTTGCTGATGAACATCGGCCGGTACTCGTTCCACGGCTTGACCCGCTCGGCCGGGCGCGACATCGCCGCGATGATCGGCTGGCGCACCTGCGCCTGGTCGAGCACGTTGCTGATCTGCTCCGGCTTCAGGCCATAGCGCTTGGCGGTATCGGCAATGAAGCGGGCCCGCGCGACCTCGAACGGCACCGGGGTGAGATCGACCGGCGGCGCAGTGGCGGCAGTGGCTTCGGGTGCGGCCTCGGCCGGGCCATGGGCCTTGGCGGCGGGCTGGCGCGGCGTACTGCTGGCCTGGGGTGAAGACGGTGGGGACTTCGGCTGGGTCGCGCAGGCGACCAGGCCGAGGGTGAGCATGCAGGCCAGAGTGCGTCGAATCATCGTCGCAGGTTAGCAGGTCATGGATGAATTAAAACCCCTAACACCATGAATCACAACGATTTGCCCGCGTTCAGCGGGAAATGTGAAGACGTCGTGATCACCCTTCCCCATTCAGATAGAGGTTGCCGGTTGCGTCCCCATCCCCGCAGACGCAACCGGCGACCGGATCCGGTCGGTACCTGCGCGGCTGCCGCTCCCCAGTGGCAGTACCCCGCGCTCCCTGTACCCGTTGGATCAGTACTGCTTCCCGCCCGACGCCCCCTCGCGCTGCATCGATTGACGGCGCGCCGTGCCGAACGGGCCGCCATTGTGCAGGCCGATTACGACAAGTCCATTGATCAAGATCAACGCGCTGTAAAAATGTGAACCAGCTAACATTTTTTATGGAATTTGGTCAGAGCGCGTGTTGCTGTGCGGCGTTGTGAGAACGCTTCCACAACGGGCATTGCGCAGAGTCAGGAAGGCTCCAGCCAACGGCGCAGCCCCTCGTGTGTGGCCGCGCAAAGCAGTTCAGGGGTGAGGCCAGGTTCCGTGCGCGTCTATCCACGGAGAAGAAAGAGAAGATCAAAAGCGGGTCGCGGCGCTGCGCTTGCTCGTGAGCCGAGCACTGCTATGCCGGTCGTCCTGACCGGCACCCTTCGGGCCGTCGCCATGGGCGACGTTGGCAGCGGCTCCTGCCGCTGCCTTCGGCGCTACAGGATGCAATGAAGCGGGCGGCCAAGCTGGTTTTGCTTTTGATCTTCTTTTTCTTTTCCGTGGGTGGACGCGCCCGAAAACTGTCAGGGGGCGGGCGCGGTGGGTTCGCGGGACCGTTGGCGCCATGGATGGCGCCATCGAGCCCCCAAGGACGGGTTTACGGCGTGTCCCGCGAACCCACCGTGCCCGCCCCACACATGAGCCGCGTTACGCGACCACCCACGAGGGGCTGCGCCGTTGGCTGGAAACCCTATCCCCCGTGCACGGGCCGGTGCCCACGCACCGCCATCACCAGCCCGATGCCGGCCAACAGCGAGACCGCCGAGGTCCCGCCGTAACTGATCAGCGGCATCGGAATGCCCACCACCGGCAGCAGGCCGGAAATCATTCCACCGTTCACCAGCACGTAGACGAAGAACGCCAGCCCCAGGCTGCCGGCCAGCAACCGCGCATGGGTGTCGCGCGCATGCACTGCAATCCACAGGCAACGGCCGACCACGAACAGGTACAGCGCGAACAGCGTCACCACGCCAAGCCAGCCGAACTCTTCGGCCAGCACCGAAAATGCGAAGTCGGTGGTGTACTCGGGCAGGAAATCCAGCGTGGCCTGCGTGCCCTGACCCCAGCCACGCCCCTCCCAGCCACCGGAGCCGATCGCGATGCGCGACTGCAGGATGTTCCATCCCGTACCAAGCGGGTCCGCTGCCGGGTCGAGGAAGGTCAGTACGCGATCCTTCTGGTATTGCCGCAACAGGCCGAACCACGCCAGCGGTGCGGCCACCGACAGCCCCGCCGCGCCGGTGGCCACCCAGCCCCAGTGCAGTCCGGCCAGCAACAATGCGAACACGCCGCTGGCAGTCACCAATGTGGCGGTGCCGAGGTTGGGCTGCATCAGGATCAGCACCGCCGGCACGCCGATCAGCACTGCGGCCGTCAGCACCGTGCGCGGCGAAGGGGGCAGCGGTTGCCGGTGCAGGTACCACGCCATCATCAGCGGCAGGCTGAGCTTGAGCAGCTCGGACGGCTGCAGGTAGAACGCGCCCAGGTTGAGCCAGCGCTGCCCGTACTTTCCGGTGCCGATCACGTACACCGCCACCAGCGGCAGCATCGACAAGGCATACAACGCCGGTGTCCATGCGCGCAGGCGCAGCAGCGAAACACGCGACAGCAGCCACATGGCCAGCAGCCCACCGGCAAAGCGCGTCGCCTGCCCGGCCACTGGCCCGGACACGCTGTGCAGCACCGCCAGGCCCGCGCCCATCAGCATCAACAAGGCGACCAGCAACGGCAGATCGATCGTGCGCACCACCTCACGGCAGCCGCCAAGCAGTCGTTTCCATTCCACGAGCAGCACGCTAGCAACGGGCGCTTGCGTGAAGCTGTCATGGCGCCTGGACGCTACAGAAGCGCGCGGCCCGGGTTACCCGTAGCCGCCATGCACTGGATTGTGGCTGCGCACCGCCATTACCAGGCCGAAACCGGCCAGCAGCGATACCGCCGAGGTTCCGCCGTAGCTGATCAGCGGCATCGGCACGCCCACTACCGGCAGCAGGCCGGAGATCATCCCGCCGTTCACCAGCACGTAGACGAAGAACGCCAGGCCGGTGGCGCCGGCCAGCAGGCGCGAATAGGAATCGCGCGACTGGCTGGCAATCCACAGGCAGCGCCCGATCACCACCAGGTACAGCGCCAGCACGGTGGCCACACCGATCCAGCCGAATTCCTCGCTCAGCACCGAGAACGCGAAGTCGGTGGTCTGTTCGGGAATGAAGTTCAGGTGCGACTGCGAGCCCTCGCCCCAGCCCTTGCCGTCGAAGCCGCCGGAACCGATCGCGATCTTCGACTGGATGATGTTCCAGCCGGCCCCCAGCGCATCCATCTCCGGGTCCAGGAACATCATGATGCGGTCCTTCTGGTACGGCCGCAGCAGCCAGAACCAGGCCACCGGAGCGACCGCCGCGACGCCGCCCACGCCCAGACCGACCCACCACCATGGCAGGCCCGCCAGCAGAAGCACGAACACGCCACTGGCGGCGATCAGCACGCCGGTGCCAAAGTCCGGCTGCAGCATCACCAGGCCGGTGGGCACGCCGATGATGACCAGCGCGGTCAGCACGGTACTGAAGCGCGGTGGCAGCGGCATCTTGTGCAGGTACCAGGCCACCATCATCGGCAGGCTGACCTTCAACAGCTCGGCCGGCTGCAGGTAGAAGAATTTCAGGTCCAGCCACTGCCGGCCGTACTTGCCGGTGCCGAGCACGAACACCGCCAGCAACGGGATCATCGAGATCGCGTAGATCATCGGCGTGGCCGAGCGGATGCGCAGGATCGGTACCCGCGAGATGCCCCACAGCGCGGCCATGCCCACCGCGAAGCGCACGCCCTGGGCCATCACCAGGCCGTCGCCACCGGCGCTCTTCAAGGTGGCCAGGCCAATCACCATCAGCGCGCCCAGGGCGAGGCACAGCACCCAGTCCAGCGTGCTGAAGAAGCGGCGCAGCATGTCGCCGGCCCAGCGCAGGAACACTCTCATCGTGCGGGCTCCGCGGGGGTCGGGCGCGTCGTGGCCGGCAGCGCGGCGGCGGCCGGCGTTCCCGGCTGCGGTGCGGGCGAGGGTTCGGGCGCAGGCACGCCGACCAGCACCGGATGCTCACCCAGCTGCGCCGCGGCGAGGTCACCCGCCTGGCGCGCGCCCACATCTTCGTTGTCGAATGCAGTGGCGCCGATGGCGGTGGTGCCGCGCTCGCTGTCCAGCGGCTGCATGCCTTCGGGCATCTTGCCGAGCAGGTAGGCGTCGAACACCTTGCGGGCGATCGGCGCGGCCGCGGCGCCGCCGTAACCACCGCCCTCCACCGCGATCGCCAGCGCGATCACCGGCCGGTCCACCGGCGCAAAGCCAACGAACAGCGCGCGGTGGCGCAGGTGCATCGGCAAGCTCTTGGGATTCACCGCGGCGGTGCCCTTGCGGCTGATGACCTGCGCGGTTCCGGTCTTGCCGGCCATCGTGTACGGAGCGCCGGCCGCCATGCGTGCGGCACTGCCGCCAGGCAGCATGGTGGCCATCATGCCTTCGCGCACCGCCTGCAGGTTGTTCGGGTTCGGGCTGATCGGCTTGCTCTCGCCCGGGTCGGTCGCCACCCAGTCATGGTCGAACCCCGCACGCTGCTGGATCACCAGATGGGGCGTGCGCAGCTGCCCGTCGGCCAGTCCACTGACACCCCGCGCCAGCTGCAGCGGGGTGACCTTCCAGTCGCCCTGGCCGATGCTGATGTTGACCGTGTCGCCGGGGTACCAGGCTTCCTTGCGGCTCTTCCGCTTGTAGGCCGGCGAAGGCAGGATGCCGCCGATCTCGCCGGTCAGGTCGATCCCGGTCGGCTGGCCGAAGCCGTAATACTCCATGTAATGGTCGAAACGCTCGATGCCCAGGTCCAGCGCCAGCTTGTAGTAGTACGTGTTGACCGACTGCGCGATGGATTTGCGCAGGTCGGTCCAGCCATGGCCGCCGCGGTGCGAGTCACCCCAGCCGCGCGAAGTACCGGGCAGGTAGAACATGCCGGTGGAAAGCACTTTGTCTTCGGGCCGGCGCACGCCCGAATCGAGGCCGGCCAGTCCGATCAGCGGCTTCAACGTGGAACCGGGGGCGACGCCACCCAGCACCAAGCGGTTGAACTGCGGCCGCGAGGGATTGTCGTTCAGTGCCTTGAAGTCGGCATGCGAAATGCCGTTGACGAACAGATTGGGGTCATAGGATGGCAGGCTGACCATCGCCAGCACTTCGCCGGTACGCGGGTCCATCGCCACCGCCGAGCCTTCCTGGTCGCCGAAAGCGGCCACCATGGCGCGCTGCAGGTCGGCGTCGATCGACAGTCGCAGGTCGGCACCGGACTGCGCGGCGACGCGGCCGATGGTGCGGATCGCACGGCCCTGCACGTTGGTCTCGACCTGCTCGTAGCCGACCTTGCCGCGCAGCTGCTGCTCGTAATAGCGCTCCAGGCCGGACTTGCCGATGTGGGTCAGCGCGGCATTGCCTTCGCCGAGAATCTCCAGGTCCTTGTCATCGACGCGGCCGACGTAGCCGATGATGTGCGCGAACAGATCGCCATACGGGTAGCGGCGGGTCAGGTAGGGCTCCAGCTCGACGCCGGGGAAGCGCCAGCGATCAACCGCGAAGCGCGCCATCTCCTCGTCGCTCATGCGCAGCTTCAGCGTGACCGGCAGGAACTTGCGGCGCGCCTTGCGCGACTTGTTGAACGCTTCCAGCTCTTCCGGGCTGATGTTGATGATCTTCGCCAGCCCTTCCAGGGTGGCGTCCATGTCCTTGACCTTGTCCGGGGTCACGTCCAGGCGGAAGGCCGGCACGTTCTCGGCCAGAAGGCGGCCGTTGCGGTCGTAGATCATGCCGCGCCCGGGCACCACCGGCCGCGGCTTGATGCGGTTGGCTTCCGAGCGCGTGGCGTAGACGTCATGGTCCAGCACCTGCAGCTTGAAGTACCAGCCACCCAGGCCCAGCAGGCAGACCAGCACGCCCAGGAAGCCCAGCGCCGCGCGACGGCGGAACTGTTCGGCTTCGGCGTGCGGGTTCTTGACCTGGCGGCGCGGGATCATGGCTCAGCGCCCGCGCTTGCCGAATCGCACCGCGTCCAGCAGCACGAACACCAGCGGCCACAGGCCCATGCCCAGTAGCGGTGCCCACCAGTACGACCACGGCAGGGTGGGTTCACCCACCAGGATGTGCACCAGCGCGCTGACGATGCGGTCGTTGAACAGCAGGCCGCCGATGGCCAGCATCTGCTGCGACATCGGGAAGAAGCGGATGCGGGCGCGGAAGCGCTGCAGGATGAAGGCCAGCATCACCAGCCGCAGCGCCTGTTCGCCGAGCACGCCGCCGTACAGCAGGTCGGCAACCACGCCGCTGGCGAAGGCGATGCCCAGGCCGACGCGCTCGGGGGCTTCGATCACCCAGTACGCCAGCACCAGCGCCAGCCAGTACGGGCGCAACGGCTGCAGCAGCGCCGGCAACGGCAGCAGGCCCAGCAGCAGCGCCACCACCAGGCTGGCCGGCAGCACCCACGGATTGTCGCGCAGGCGGCTCATCGCTGGGCCTCCGGCTGCGGCTGGGTGGGTTGCGGTTGCAGGCCAGCGGCCGGCACTACCGTAGAGCCGGCTGGAGTGGAGCCCCCTTGTTGTTGAAGGGGGCGCGCCGACGGCGCGGGGTTAAGGGAGGATGCGGGGGCAACCGGCTTCGTCGAAGACGGAGCCGGTTGCCGGCCAGCGGCCGGCGCTACCGGAGCGCCGGCTGGGGGAGAGCCCCCCTCTTGTTGAGGGGGGCGCGCCGAAGGCGCGGGGGTAAGGGAGGATGCGCGGGCCGGTTGCGCCGAAGGTACGGTCGGCTCAAGGGGGCGCGCCGAAGGCGGGGGGTTAAGGGAGGGTGCGGGGGCCGGTTGCACCGAAGGTGCAGTCGGCTGCAATTCGCTGGCCGCAGGCAAGCGAATTGCAGCCCCCGGGCGCAGCAGCAGCACGTCGCGACCGCGGTCGAGCTGCGCCGCCGGCTTCAGTTCGCCGACCAGGAAGGCATGGGTATCGTCCGGGCGCAGGCCGGTGATGGTGCCGACCGGGAAGCCGGCCGGGAAACGCCCGCCGAGGCCGGAGGTGACGATCTCATCGCCCACTTCCACCCCGGCGCTGAGCGGGATGTCGCGCAGCTCCAGCGTGTCGCCGCGACCGTAGACGATCAGGCGCACGCCGTTGCGGGCCACGGTGACCGGCACCGCGTGGTCGGGGTCGGTCAGCAGCAGCACGGTGGAAGTGCCGCCGGTGACGCTGATCACCTGCCCCATCAAGCCGCCGGCATCGATCACCGCCTGGCCGACGTGCACGCCCTCGCGGGTACCTGCATCGAGCACCAGGCGTTGCTTCACCGGGTCCAGGTCGATATCCAGGATCGGCGCCAGCTGCACGTCCAGGCCACTGCGCTCGGCCACGTTCAGCAGTTCGCGCAGCTGGGCGTTGTCCAGCGCGGCGGTCTGCAGGCGGGTCAGGCGCGCGTTGGCCAGCAGCAACTGGTTGCGCAGTTCGCGGTTCTCGGTCACCAGCTGGGTGTGGCTGGCGGCGGAATCCTTCACCTGGTTGCCGAGTTTGCCGGGCAGGCCAGCCAGTGCCCATACCGGCTGCACCAGGCTGTTGGCCTGCTCGCGCAGGCGCGCCAGCCAGCCGGCCTGGTCGTCGAGCACGATCAGGGTGATGGCCAATGCGAGATAAGCCAGCAACCGCAAGGGGCTGGCGGCATCACCGGATCGGGAAGCGACGGGAGGACCGGCGTAGGGCGGCACGGCAACGATTCAACTGGCAGAAGGCGGAAGGGAAACACGCGGGCGCCCCGCCGGTGCCGGCCCGCCATCACAGCGGGCCGCACCCCGGAAGTGCGCGGCGGGCAGGAACGGCCGGGACGGCTTATTCCGGCGCAAAGAACTCGTTGCCGTGCATGTCCACCAGCTCCAGCGCACGACCGCCACCGCGGGCCACGCAGGTCAGCGGATCGTCGGCCACCTGCACGTGCAGGCCGGTTTCCTCGGAGATCAGGCGGTCCAGGTCACGCAGCAGGGCGCCGCCACCGGTCAGCACGATGCCGCGTTCGGCGACGTCGGCGCACAGCTCCGGCGGGGTCTGCTCCAGCGCCAGCTTGACCGCGCTGACGATGCCCGACAGCGGCTCGTGCAGGGCCTCGAGCACCTCGTTGGAGCTGATCTTGATCATCTTCGGCACGCCCTCGGCGAGGTTGCGGCCGGAGATTTCCATCTCGATCACTTCCGCCTGCGGGTAGGCGCAGCCCAGCTCGACCTTGATGCGTTCGGCGGTGGCTTCACCGATCAGCATGCCGTGGTTGCGGCGCACGTAGTTGGTGATCGACTCGTCGAAGCGGTCGCCGCCGATGCGGACCGAGGCCGAGTAGACGATGCCGTTGAGCGAGATCACCGCCACTTCGGTGGTGCCGCCGCCGATGTCGATGACCATCGAGCCACGGGCTTCGGTGACCGGCATGCCGGCGCCGATCGCAGCCGCCATCGGTTCTTCGATCAGGAACACGTCACGGGCACCGGCTTCCTCGGCCGATTCCTTGATCGCGCGGCGCTCGACCTGGGTCGAGCCGGCCGGCACGCAGACCAGCACGCGCGGGCTCGGGCGCAGCACGCGCGACTTGTGCACCTTCTTGATGAAATGCTTGAGCATCGCCTCGGTGTAGGTGAAGTCGGCGATGACGCCATCCTTCATCGGGCGGATGGTGGTGATGTGGCCCGGGGTACGGCCCAGCATCTGCTTGGCTTCGGCGCCCACGGCTGCCACCGAGCGGGTGCCACCGATGGCACGGTCCTGGCGCACGGCCACGACCGACGGCTCGTTCAGCACGATCCCCTGCCCGCGCACGTAGATGAGGGTGTTGGCCGTGCCCAGGTCGATGGACAGGTCATTGGAGAACATGCCACGGAGTTTCTTGAACATCTGAGGAAGGAGTCCTGAGGGGTGTCGTGCCCGCCGCGGGATGGCGAAAAAATGGGCAGAAATCGAGGCCGACAAGCCTAGCAACCCGCCTGCCGCCGAGCAAGGAAAAAACTAGCTGAACCCGCGTCTTCACAGGCTTTCGGCCTGATCGGGCCTCACCCGGTTCTGGCCCTGAGCGGCACCAGCGGGTAACCTTTGCGCCGTCGGGCGCCCAAGGGCGCCGTTTGCTTGCCCGCTGAACCGGGCCGGCCCACCCCAAAATTCACCGCATAGGCTTACATCGATGTCCGCTCTGATCTGTGGTTCTCTTGCCTTCGACACCATCATGGTGTTCCCGGACCAGTTCAAGAATCACATCCTGCCGGACAAGGTGCACATCCTGAACGTGTCTTTCCTGGTGCCGCGCATGCGCCGCGAGTTCGGCGGCTGCGCCGGCAACATCGCCTACAACCTGCACCTGCTGGGCGGCCAGCCGATCCCGATGGGCACCGTGGGTTCGGACTTCGGCCCGTACCGCGAATACTTCGATGGCCTGGGCATCGACCTGTCGCGCGTGCGCGTGATCGATGAGCTGTTCACCCCGCAGGCGTTCATCACCACCGACCACGACAACAACCAGATCACCGCCTTCCACCCGGGCGCGATGATGCGTTCCTACGAGAACCACGTGCGTGGCGTGCCGGGCGTGACCCTGGGCCTGGTCGGCCCTGACGGCCGCGAGGGCATGATCCAGAACGCGCAGGAATTCCACGAAGACGGCATCCCGTTCATCTTCGACCCGGGCCAGGCCATGCCGCTGTTCAACGGCCCGGAATTGCGCGCCTTCATCGACCAGGCCGACTACGTGGTGGTCAACGACTACGAGTCGAACCTGCTGCAGGAACGCACCGGCTGGGACGAGAAGGAGATCGTCAGCCGGGTGAAGGCCTACATCACCACCCGCGGCCCGAAGGGCGCGGTCATCCACACCCCGGAAAAGAGCTACGACATCCCGCCGGCGCACGAGCGCCGTGTGGTCGACCCGACCGGCTGTGGCGACGCTTTCCGCGCCGGCCTGATCTACGGCATCCAGAAGGGCTACGACTGGCTGACCATCGGCCGCATGGGCAACCTGATGGGCGCGCTGAAGGTCGAGCACCCGGGCACGCAGAACCAGCGCTTCACCTTTGATGAGTTCAACGAGCAGTTCAAGCAGCAGTTCGGTTACGCGCTGGGCGCGTAAACCGAACTGCCCGCGCATCTGCTCGGTGGGTGTCGACCTTGGTCGACACGCTGTGCTCTGGCAGGTGCCGACCCTGGTCGGCACTGCCGGCCAGCGGCCGGCACTACCCCCTGCGCTGCCAGGCGGCCAACAGGTCGCGGCAATCAGCGAAATGCCAGTCGGCGTGGTCCGGCCACGGGTTCTCCGGCAGGTTGACCAGCACGGTGTGGGTGCCCGCGGCGCGGCCGCACTCCAGGTCGTAGGCGTGGTCTCCGACCATCACCGCCTCCGCAGCCCCGATTCCCCAGCGACGAAGATGCTGCTGCAAGCCATCCGGCGACGGCTTGGGTACCGCCTCGTCGCGACCGATGATGTCGGCATCGTCGAACAACGCCCCGACCCCGATCGCATCCAGCGTCAGCTTCGCCAATGCATGATCGTTGCGGGTCAGGATGCCCAGCCGGCAACCAGCCTCCGCCAGCGCGCGCAGCAGCGCCACCGCGCCCGGCGCCGGGAGCGCGTCCTCGGCCAGCGCACGTTCGTGATCCAGCAACCACTCCCGCTTGGCCTGCGCCGGTGCGTCCGGCAGCGCTGCGATATGGTCGAGGATGTCTTCCTCGGCCGCGATCTGCAGCGCGCGGCGGATCGCGGCGAAATCATGCACGGCCACCGTCAGCGTGCCGTCCATGTCGAACACCCAGTGCCTGATCGCGGACAACGCGTGCACTGCGCTGCCCGTCGCGATCATCACTGCCACCACTGCGGCATGCGACTGGCGTCGACACCACCGGTTTCGAACACGGCCGTACGCGTGCCGCCGGCCTTGACCGGAAACTCGATGCTGATCGACTTGCCCTTGCGCGCCAGCTTCCACAGTGCCTTCTGGTCGGTGATGAACATCGCAATGGCTTCATCGGTCTTCGGCCGCCAGGCCGCCATCGACACCGGCTTGCCGTCGTCCACGGTCACTTTTACCGTGCACTGCGGGCAGCGGAAATCGCCGGCCTGCAGCACCAGGTAGGCGTGCCGCTTCCACTCCGGGTGATCGCGGAACACCAGCTGCACCGGCTTGGCGCCACTGCCATCCACGTCCACCCGTTCCTTGCTGTAGATCTGCGCCGAAACCTGGTTGCCCTTGCTGCCCACCGGGATCTGGTTGTACTGCCACAGCGCCTGCATGCGGCGCAGGTCGCGCGCGGCATCGCCCTTGGCCTTGACCTCGTCGAAGCCGGCAGCGATGCGCTCGGCGGCGGCGGTGTCCTTGTACTGGTCAAGCAGCGAGGCGCCGTGCAGGCGCGCACGTTCCCAGTCCTGTGCGGCCACGGCCATGTCGTACTGCTTGGCCACATCCTCGGCCTTGGCTTCCTTCTGCGCCTGCAAGGCAGCCGCGGCGGCTTCCTGCGCCTTGCGCTCTTCCTCGGGGTTGCTGCAGGCGGCCAGGGCCAGCGTGCAGGCGGTGAACAGGATCAGTCGTTTCATGGCGGAGGTCCTTTGCGAGTGCATCCCGATTCTATCGGCAGCGAAAAGCGGATACACCAACGGCGGGTTTCCCCGCCGTTGGTGGTGAAGCAGTGACCGGTTGCCGACCAGCGGCCGGCACTACCGCTTACTTGGCTTCAGCCTTGGCCAGCATGTCCTGGACCGAGGCGGTGGTGATCGGGTGATAGCCCGGCTTGGCCTTTTCAAAGGCCTGCTTGGCCAGCTCCAGTCCCTTCGGGGTCTTCACCAGTTCGGCGTAGATCGGCATGATCAGCTTGCGACGACCGACGCGCTCGATGAACGCGGCTGCGCCTTCATTGGCCTGCTCGTATCCACTGCGGATCGCCAACGGGTACCAGCGCATGGCGATCTCGCCATTCGGGGTGCCGGTGAAGTGGAAGGCCTTGTCCAGCGTGGCCAGCTTGTCCAGCGGCTGGGTGGCGCCCAGGCCGTCGATGAAGCGCACCCATTCCTGCGTGCTCCAGTCGGCGATGACCTGGCTGCTCGGCACGGTGCCGGCGCTGGCGAAGGCGATGCGCGCAGTATCGACGCTGCTGAAGTTGCGCGACTGCGCCTTGGCCGCGAACGCCGGAATGCCCGGCTCGTCCAGCCATGCCTTCAGTTCGGCCTCGGTCACTGCCGACGGATTCTTCGGCAGCAGGTTCTTCTTCATGTACTCGACGAACTGGTCGGTGTTCGCGCTCTGGAACGCGTGGTCATCGAACCAGCCGCGCAGGAACGGATCGAAGGTCTCGCGGCCGAAGCGCTGCTCGAGGAATTCCAGGAACCACGAACCCTTGACGTAGGCCACCTGGCTGAGGGCTTCGTCGGGGTCGCGCTCGTTCAGCGGCGGCAGCGCCAGCGCCTGGTCGGCCGGGCTCATGTCCTTCACTTCGGCCAGCAGGTCGGTCTGGTCGATCTGCTTCTCCATCTCGGCCATCTCCTTGCCGTACAGGGCTTCGGTGATGCGGCCCTGGACGTAGGTGGTGAAGCCTTCATTGAGCCAGATGTCCTTCCAGCTGGCGTTGGTCACCAGGTTGCCCGACCAGCTGTGCGCCAGTTCGTGGGCGACCAGCGAAACCAGCGACTTGTCGCCGACGATCACGGTCGGGGTGGCGAAGGTCAGGCGCGGGTTCTCCATGCCACCGAACGGGAACGAAGGCGGCAGCACCAGCATGTCGTAGCGGCCCCAGCGGTATTCGCCGTACAGCTTCTCGGCGGCACCGATCATCTTCTCGGTGTCTTCGAATTCCTTGGCGGCCTTGTTGACCATGGTCGGCTCGGCCCAGACGCCGGAGCGGCCGGAAATCGGCTCGAACACCAGGTCGCCGGCGGCGATGGCCAGCAGGTACGACGGAATCGGCTGCGGCATCTTGAAGGTGTAGTCACCGTCACGCGCGGCCTTCGGATCGTTGTCGGCGCTCATCAGCACCATCACGTCCGGTCGCGAGACCACGTGCGCACTGTAGGTGAAGCGCACGCTCGGGGTGTCCTGCAGCGGCACCCAGGAACGGGCGTGGATGGCCTGCGACTGGCTGAACATGAAGGGCAGCTTCTTGCCCTCGGTCATCGACGGCGCCAGCCACTGCAGGCCCGAGGCGGTCGGTGCGGTGTGGTAGGTCACTTCCACCTTGGCCGGCTGTTCCGGGGCCTCGATGGTCAGCTTGCTGCCGAACACCTTGTCGACCGGGGCCAGCTCGAACCTCAGCGCGCTGCGCGCGCCATCGGCGGCGACGGCCTCCACCTTGGACACGGTCAGCTCGCGGGTGTCGAGCACCAGCTGCTTGGCGTCCTTCTGCTTCCATTCCAGGGTGTAGGTGGCGGTACCGCCGATCTGCTTCTGGTCGAAGTCCAGCTTCAGATCCAGCGCGATGTCCTTGATGACGACCTTGTCCGGCTCGGCGTACGAGCTTTCGTCGTGGCTGCGGTTCTCGGCGTTCACGGGGGCGGCGGGGGCCTTTGCGGCAGTCGGGGCGGCGGCGGGCGCGGCCGCCTCCTGGGAGCAGCCGGCGGCCAGGGCCACGGCCAGCGGAAGGAGCATCAGCGGATCACGCATGAATCGGGACCGTTACGGGGATCAAACCCCAATGGTACCTCCCTCCGGCCCGGCAGGCGTTGCGCGGTGCGGGGTAATGGCGGGCGGGCCGATCCTGCGCCTCCGGCGCATGCCAACCAAGGTTGGCATCCACAGGTAGGTGCCAACCTTGGTTGGCACGGATCCATCAACGCTCGCGTCAAGCCGGTTCCGACCAAGGTCGGCACCCACCAGAGCAGATACCGGCAGCTGCTTTGCCGACCAAGGTTGGCACCCACCAGAGCAGGTACCGGGGTTTCCCCCGTCCAGGGCTTACAGCTTGTAGCCGGAGTGGATCGAAACGATGCCGCCGGTCAGGTTCTTGTAGTGGCAGCGCTCGAAACCGGCCTGTCCCATCATCGCCTTCAGCTCGTCCTGCGGCGGGTGCTTGCGGATGCTCTCGGCCAGGTACTGGTAGCTGTCCGAATCATTGGCGAACAGCTTGCCCAGCTTGGGCAGGATCTTGAACGAGTGGAAGTCGTAGATCGGCTTGAACCAGTCCGCAGTGACTTCTGAGAACTCCAGCACGCGGGCCTGGCCGCCGACCTTCAGCACGCGGTACATCTCGCGCAGGCCAGCGTCCTTGTCGGTGACATTGCGCAGGCCGAAGGCGATGGTGACCAGGTCGAAGCTGTTGTCCGGGAACGGCAGGGCTTCGGCGTTGCACTGCACGTAGTCCAGGCCGAGCACCAGGCCGCGGTTGGTCAGGCGGTCACGGCCGACCGACAGCATGCCGGCGTTGATGTCGCCCAGCACCACCGAGCCCTCGGCGCCGACGCGCTCCTTCAGCAGGGCGGCGATGTCGCCGGTGCCGCCGGCCAGGTCTAGCACGCGGTCGCCCGGCTTCACCTGCGCGGTCGCCACGTAGTAGCGCTTCCACGCCCGGTGCACGCCCAGGCTCATCAGGTCGTTCATCAGGTCGTAGTTGCGCGCGACCGAGGTGAACACCTGGCCGACCAGCTTCTGCTTGTCCTTGGCGGCGACGTCGCGGAACCCGAAATGGGTCGTACCGGCTTTGTAGGGGGATTCGCTCATGCCCCCGATTATCGCACCGCCGGGGGCCAGCGGCACCCCCTGCCCGTATCATGGCGGGCCACGACTTACCGGAGCCCCGCATGATCACCACGCCCGACTACCAGGCCCTGCTGCAGACCGCCATCGCCGAAGCCCGCCAGGGCCTGGCCGAAGGCGGCGTGCCGATCGGCGCGGCGCTGTACCACAACGATGGCCGCCTGCTCGGCTGCGGCCACAACCGCCGCGTGCAGGAAGGCGACCCGTCGGTGCACGGCGAAACCGACGCCTTCCGCAAGGCCGGGCGCCAGCGCCGTTACCAGGACACCATCATGGTCACCACCCTGGCCCCGTGCTGGTACTGCTCGGGCCTGGTGCGCCAGTTCAACATCGGCACCGTGGTGGTGGGCGAATCGCGCACCTTCCAGGGCGGCATCGACTGGCTGCGCGAAAACGGCGTCAACGTGATCGACCTGGACAGCCAGGAATGCGTGGACCTGCTGGGCGGCTTCATTGCGCAGCATCCGGAGATCTGGAACGAAGACATCGGTGAATGAACACCGCGCAGTGTCCTGTTGAACCCGCTTAATGAACGCTTCAGTGCCGGCCTGCCCTAGTGCCGGCAGCGTTTGCGGCCATTGCTGTGAACCCGCGCACAGTCAGCTGCGCTGCGTGCATACGCTGCGGTAACACCCCACCCGGCCGAGGCGCCTAGGGTGGGGTTACCGGGGCCTTCTCTCCCCCGGCGGAGCCAGCCATGTGCGCGCATGCCGTCCGCCCCACGCCCGACCCGATGCTTGATGCCATCCGCGAGCGCCTGCAGCAGCAGTACGCGCTGCACCAGCGCGGCGCGCTGTTCTGGACCGCCTACCAGGGCCTGCAGCTGGAACTGGTGCGTGGCCATCCGCTCGACCATGAGCGCCTGTGCAATGCGATGGCCAACATGGCCGAAGACCTCGGCGCGGTCCAGCATGCGCAGTTGATAGGCAATCGCAACGCCGGCTCCACATCTCGCTGACGCGGCATCCACTGCCTCATCGGCCACACTCGGATGAACCCCCACTCCCTTTCCACTCAACCGAACTGGATTGTCATGCACGCTGAAGTCCCCACCATTCCCCCGGTCATCAATGTTGACGCCGAACTTGACCACTGGCGCCGCCAGCATGCCGACGGCGCACTGCCGCACAACTCGTTCGGCTCCTACGTGCCGTGGATCAAGTTCGCCTGCGACTCGCTGATTACCCAGCCGCGCGCCAGCAATGCGCAGCGCGACGAGATGTTCCAGACCCAGTACGCACTGCAGATCATGCCGCGCCTGAGCGAAGCCCAGGCCCGCGAATTCGTCGACCGTTGCTGGCAGCACGTCTACCAGACCAGCCCGGTGCGCCTGCAGGACGCTCCGCGCCTGCGTGCCTGAGCTGCGGCGCGACGGCTGCACGGCCCCTGCACGAGCCACCGCCGATCATCCTCGTCACCTGAGTGGGACGACGACGATGAAAGCACGAAACCTGTTCAATACGATCGCCAAGAAGGCCGCGGCCGCCACCGGTTCGCCGTGGACCTTCCTGGCTGCGGTGGCGATCGTGGTGATCTGGGGCATCAGTGGTCCGGTGTTCGGTTTCAACGACACCTGGCAGCTGGTGATCAACACCGGTACCACCATCATCACCTTCCTGATGGTGTTCCTGATCCAGCACACGCAGAACGCGGATACCGCCGCAATGCAGATCAAGCTGGACGAGCTGATCCGCGCGACGGCCGAAGCCAACAACGAACTGTTGGATCTGGAAGAACTGGACGAGGAGCGGCTGGAAGAAATCCGCCGTGAGTACGAGCAGATGGCGCGCGAAGCCGGCGACGCACTGGCACGCGTTCGCGCCTGCCATGCCGCGCGCCGCGATGATGAAGCGGTGTAGCAGGCCCTGAAATGACAATGCCGGCCAGCGGCCGGCACTACCATCGATCATCAGGGTAGGTGCCAACCTTGGTTGGCACGGATGCGTCAGCGCAGGCGGCTGGCCCTGTGCCAACCAAGGTTGGCACCTACCAGAAGCTCTGCTTACCCGCGCTCGTGCCAGCCGCCGCCCAGCACCTTGTACAGGGTGATGCGGTTGGCCTGCTGGGCCAGCTGCGCCTGCAGCTGGGTCTGCTGCGCGTTGTAGGCGGTACGCCGCGCATCGAGCAGGGTCACGAAGCTGTCCAGCCCAGCGTCGTAGCGTGCCTGCGACAGGCGGTTGGCCTGTTCGGCCGCTTCCACCAGGCGCTGCTGTGAACTCACCTGCTCATCCAGGCTGACGTTCAACGCCAGTGCGTCGGCGGTTTCGCGGAAGCCCACCTGGATCGCCTTTTCGTACTGCGCGAGCGCGATGTCACGGTCTGCATTGGCGATGGCGAGGTTGGCGCGCAGCTTGCCGCCCTGGAAGATCGGCAGCGTGATCTTCGGCAGGAAGCTCCACACACGGGTGCCGCTGTCGAACAGATTGGACAGTTCGCTCGAGCCACTGCCGATGCTGCCGGTCAGCGAGATGCTCGGGAAGAAGGCGGCACGTGCCGCGCCGATGTTGGCGTTGGCCGCCAGCAGCTGGTGCTCGGCGGCCATGATGTCCGGGCGCTGCAGCAGCACGTCGCTGGGCAGGCCGGCTGGCGGCGGTGCGAGCGCCAGCAGCTGCGGTTCGATGCTGTCAGGCAGCAGCGCCGGATCCAGCTGGCCACCGGCCAGCAGCGCCAGCGCATTGCGGTCCTGGGCCAGCTGGCCACGCAGCCGGGCGGCATCGGTGCGCGCGGTCTCGACCAGGGTACGGGTCTGGGTCAGTTCCAGCCCCGAACTGCCGCCCCGTTCGTGGCGGGCCTCGGCCAGGCGCAGCGAATCCTCGTAGGTCTTCAGCGTCGCGTCGGCGATCTTCAGCCGCTGCGCATCAGCCCCGTAGGTCAACCACGCCGTGGCAGTCTCGGCAACCAGGCTCAACTGCGCGTTGCGACGGTTGGCGGCCACAGCAAAGTACTGCTGCAGTGCCGCCTCGCTGAGGTTGCGCACGCGACCGAACAGGTCGAGCTCGAACTCGGCCACGCCAACACCGGCGGTGAACTGCTCGGTGACACCGGCGTCGGTACCTCGGCGATCCATCTGGCCGGTGACGGCTACGCCCGGCACGCGATCGGCGCGCTGTACGCGATACTGGCCGCGCGCACGTTCAACATTGAGCACGGCCACGCGCAGGTCGCGGTTGTTCTGCAGCGACTGGTCGATCACCTGCTGCAAGCGTGCATCGGTGAAGAAGTCGCGCCAGCCGACGGCGGCAACATCGGCCACCTGGCCCTGCGTGGCCTCGGCCGGCCATTGCGCCGGAATGGCCGGAGCAACGGCGGTGTTCTTCGGCACCAGGGTGGAGCAGCCGGCCAGCGCGAGCGCAGCGGCAATGGAAACAGCAATGGAATGAAGCTTCATGGCAACACCTTGGGGGTCACGGTGGTAGCGCCGGGCCATGCCCGGCGGCTACGCGGTGAGACATCCGCCGGGCACGGCCCGGCGCGACCGGATTTCATCACTCGGCGGTCTTGCGCTTGAACACGCGCTGCACCACTACGAAGAACAGCGGTACGAAGAACACGCCGAGCACGGTGCCGACGATCATGCCGCCGAGCACGCCGGTGCCGATCGCCTGCTTTGCGCCGGAACCGGCACCAGTGGAGATCGCCAGCGGCACCACGCCCATGCCGAAGGCCAGCGAGGTCATCACGATCGGGCGCAGGCGGTCACGCACGGCGTGCATGATCGATTCGATCAGACCTGCACCCTTCTCCAGGTTTTCCTTGGCGAACTCGACGATCAGGATCGCGTTCTTGCTGGTCAGGCCCACCGTGGTCAGCATCGCCACCTGGAAGTAGATGTCGCGTTCCAGGCCCTTGAAGGTGTTGGCCAGCACCGCGCCGAGGATACCCAGCGGGGCCGCCAGCAGCACCGCGGTCGGCACGCTCCAGCTTTCGTACATCGCGGCCAGGCACAGGAACACGATCATCAGCGACAGCGTGTACAGCAGCGGCGTCTGCGAGCCGGCCTGTCGTTCCTGGTAGGACATCGCCGTCCACTCGATACCAAAGCCCGCCGGCAGTTGCTTGGCCAGCTGCTCGATCTCGGTCATGGCGTCACCGGAGGCGACACCCGGGGCCGGTTCGCCCTGGATTTCCATCGCCGACACGCCGTTGTAGCGTTCCAGGCGCGGCGAGCCGTAGTCCCAGTGCTTGGTGGCGAAGGCGCTGAACGGCACCATCTCACCCTTGTCGTTCTTCACCGACCAGAGATCGAAGTCCTCCGGCACCATGCGGAACGCCTGGTCGGCCTGCACGAACACACGCTTGACGCGGCCACGATCGACGAAGTCGTCGATGTACGAGCTGCCCCACGCGGCGGCCAGCGTGCCGTTGATCTGGTCGATCGACAGCCCCAGCGAAGTCGCCTTGGCCGCATCGATGTCGATGCGGAACTGCGGCGTGTCTTCCTGGCCATTCGGGCGCACGTTGGCCAGCTTCTTGCTGCCGGCAGCGAGGCCGAGCAGCTGGTTGCGCGCGGCCACCAGTGCCTCGTGGCCCTGGCCGCTGTTGTCCTTCAGGAAGAAGGTGTAGCCCGAAGCGGTACCCAGTTCCGGGATGGCCGGCGGCGGGAAGGCGAAGATGAAGGCATCCTTGATCTGGCCCAGGGCCGCCATGGCACGACCGGTGATCGGCATCACGCCGTTGTCGGCGTCACGCTCGCTCCAGTCCTTCAGCTTGACGAATGCCATGCCGGCGTTCTGGCCCATGCCGGCGAAGCTGAAGCCCTGCACCGAGAACACCGAGTCCACCGCGTCCTTCTCGTTCTGCAGGAAGTGGTTTTCCAGCGCCGCGATCGATTCCAGCGTACGTTCCTGGGTGGCACCGACCGGGGCCTGCACCAGCGCCATCAGCACGCCCTGGTCCTCGTTGGGCAGGAACGAGCTGGGCAGGCGCACGAACAGCACGCCCATCAGCACGAACAGCGCCGCCACGATGCCCATGAAGCGCCACGGACGGTGGATGATGCCGCGCACGCCGCGCTGGTAGCTTTCGCTGGTGCGGTCGAAGCCGCGGTTGAAGCCGTTGAAGAAACGACCGGCCAGGCCACGGTGGGCCACGTGGTGCTCACCCTTCTTCAGCGGCTTGAGCATGGTCGCGCACAGCGCCGGGGTCAGCACGATCGCCACCAGCACCGACAACGCCATCGCCGAGACGATCGTGGCCGAGAACTGGCGATAGATCACGCCGGTGGAGCCGCTCATGAAGGCCATCGGCACGAACACCGCCGACAGCACCAGGCCGATGCCCACCAGCGCACCGGTGATCTGGCCCATCGACTTGCGGGTGGCCTCCAGCGGCGACAGTCCTTCTTCGGACATGATGCGCTCGACGTTCTCCACCACCACGATGGCATCGTCCACCAGCAGGCCGATCGCCAGCACCATCGCGAACATGGTCAGCATGTTCACCGAGAAGCCCAGCATCGCCAGCACGCCGAAGGTACCCAGCAGCACCACCGGCACGGCGATGGTCGGGATCAGGGTGGCGCGGAAGTTCTGCAGGAACAGGTACATCACCACGAACACCAGCACGATCGCTTCGATCAGGGTCTGCACCACGCCCTTGATCGACACGCGCACGAACGGGGTGGTGTCGTACGGGATCTCGGCCTTCAGGCCGGCCGGGAAGAAGCCCTTCATGTCCTGCAGCGCGGCATCCACGCCGGCCGCAGTGTCCAGCGCGTTGGCGCCGGTAGCCAGGGTGACCGCCAGGCCGCTGGCCGGCTGGCCGTTGTAGCGGGTGACAAAGTCGTAGGACTCGGCACCCAGTTCGACGCGGGCAACATCACCCAGGCGCAGCTCGGCACCATCCTGCGCGCCGCGCACGATGATGTTGCGGAACTGTTCCGGGGTCTGCAGGCGCGACTGCGCATTGATGGTGGCGTTGAGCTGCTGGCCCTTCACCGACGGCGCGCCGCCGAGCTGGCCGATCGCCACCTGTGCGTTCTGCGCCTTGACCGCGGCGGTCACTTCCGCAACGGACAGGCCGTAGGTGTGCAGCTTGTTCGGGTCCAGCCAGATACGCATGGCGTACTTGCCACCGAACACCTGGATGTTGCCTACGCCCGGCACGCGGCTCAGACGGTCGACGACATTGGAACCGACGTAGTCGGCGATGTCGTTGGCGTCCATGCTGCCGTCCTCGGACACGAACGCGATGACGTTCAGGAAGCCCGAGCTGGACTTGGCCACGTTGATGCCCTGGCGCTGCACTTCCTGCGGCAGCAGCGGCATGGCCAGCTGCAGCTTGTTCTGCACCTGCACCTGGGCGATGTCCGGGTTGGTGCCGCTCTCGAAGGTCAGGGTGATGGTGGCCTGGCCGTTGGACGAGCTGTTGGAGGAGAAGTAGATCAGGCCATCAAGGCCCTTCATGTTCTGCTCGATGATCTGCGTCACCGAGTCCTCGACCACCTTGGCCGATGCACCCGGGTAGGTGGCGCTGATTTCCACCGCCGGCGGCGCGACGTTGGGATACATCGAGACCGGCAGCTTGAACAGGGCCAGGCCGCCGGCGAGCATGATGATGATGGCGATCACCCATGCAAAGATGGGTCGATCGATGAAAAAGCGTGCCATGGGGTTCTCCGCTTACTTCGCGTCGCCGGCCGGGGCGGCAGGCTGGGCGGTGGCCGCCGGCTTGGCCGGAGCAGCGCCCTTCTCGGTGGCCTTGACCGGCATGCCGGGGCCGATCTTCTGCAGGCCTTCGACAATGACCTTGTCGCCGGCCTTCAGGCCATCCTCGACCAGCCACTTGTCGCCGACCGTGCGGCTGACCTTGACCGGGCGCACTTCGACCTTGTTGTCCTTGCCGACCACCATCGCCGTGGTGTCGCCCTTCGGATCGCGGGCGATGCCCTGCATCGGCACCAGCACCGCATCGCTGCGCACGCCGCCACCGATCACCGCGCGCACGTACGTGCCCGGCATCAGCAGGCCGTCCGGATTGTCCACCTTCACGCGCAGGCCGAAGCTGCCGGTGGCCGGGTCGACGCTGACTTCGGAGAATTCCAGCGTGCCCTTGTGTTCGAAGGTGCTGCCGTCTTCCATCAGGATGCTGACCGGCAGCGCCTGGTTGTCCTGCAGGCGGCCCGCGGCCAGCTCACGGCGCAGCTGCAGCAGCTCGGCCGAGGACTGGGTCAGGTCGACATAGATCGGGTCCAGCTGCTGCACGGTGGCCAGTGCGTTAGCCTGGCCGGCGCTGACCAGCGCACCCTGGGTGACGCTGGACTTGCCGATGCGGCCACTGATAGGGGCGGTGATGCGGGCGTAGCCCAGGGTGACGTTGGCCGCATCCAGCGAGGCCTTGGCGGCGCCGACGTCTGCCTCGGCCTGCTTCTGCGCGGCCACGGCGTTTTCCAGGTCCTGCTGGCTGACCGCATCGACCTTGGCCAGCTCGGTGATGCGCTTGGCGCTCAGGCGCGCGGCGTTGGCGGTGGCCTCGGCCCGCGCCAGCTGGGCACGGGCACTGTTGGCCTGCGCGCGGTAGCTGGCGTCCTCGATCTGGTACAGCGGCTCGCCGGCCTTGACCATGCCACCCTCGGTGAACAGGCGCTTGGCGACGATGCCGTTGACCTGCGGACGCACTTCGGCGACCAGGAAGGCGTTGGTACGGCCCGGCAGCTCGCGGGTCAGGCCCACGGTCTCGGACTTCAGCGTGACCACGGTGACCTCACCCGGGCCCTGCTCGGGGGCCTGGGGTTGGCCGCCACAGGCAGCCACGGTCGCGGCGATCGCCAGCGACAGTGCAAAGGGTCGGATTCGGCTCAGCAACATGACGGAAAGGCTCTTGGAGGAAGGAATCTCAGAGAGCGCCGATACGACGAGGCTTCCCGTTGTTCCGGTGAAAGCCCCGCAGATCGCGCCCACCCGGGCGGAGCGGGAGCCGGACCGGCCTGCCACGCACACGACGGGAATGATGGGTGCGAAATATACATACATGCTTGTTTGTTTGTAAACCGGTACAATTCAGCCACGTTTCACCCGCACTCGTACCCACACCCATGGCCCGCAAGACCAAAGAGGACACCCAGGCAACCCGGGAAGGCATCCTTGACGCCGCCGAAGCCTGCTTCCATGAACACGGCGTGGCCCGTACCACGCTGGAAATGATCGGTGCCCGCGCCGGCTATACCCGTGGCGCGGTCTACTGGCATTTCAAGAACAAGAGCGAGGTGCTGGCCGCGATCGTCGAGCGCGTGCACCTGCCCTTCATGCAGGAACTGGAGCGTACCTCCACCGAGCAGCGCGATACCCCGGTGCACGACCTGCGCGCGGTGATGATCCACTCGTTCATCGAGCTGTCCGAGGACGAGCGCCTGCGCAAGACCATGGAGATCATGCTGCGCAGCGATGCCTCGGCTGACACCAAGGTGCTGACCGAAATGCAGCAGGCCGGTTTCCGCGATGCGCTGGACCGGATGGAGCGCGCCCTGCGCCGTGCCCGCGATCTGGGCCAGCTGCGCGAGGGTGCCGACCCGAAGATCGCCGCGCGCATGCTGCATGCCACCGTGCTGGGCGTGCTGCACGGCGCGATGGTCGAACCGGAACTGATGGACCTCAAGCGCGACGGCATGCTCGCGCTGGACATGACCCTGGCCGCCTACGTGAAGGAAGGCGTATTCGTGCCCGGAACGGTGCCCGAGCCGTTGCCGGAAGCGTGAGCGGCATTGCTGCCGCCACCGCGGCACTGCACGATCTCTACCTGCCCGCAGGGCTGCAGTTGACCGGACCGATCGTGGCGGAAGCGGAAAGCACAGAGTACGGTGCCTGCCGCTTTGCCCTTGAGGGTCACAGCATCGTGTTCCGCGTCGCGAAGATCACCCCCACCAAGACCGGCCAGTTCGTAACCCTGTGGAAACGCCCCGCCCCCGGTGCTGATATCGCTCCACTGGATGCAGCCGATGCTGTGCAGTTCGTGGTGATCGCGGTCTTCGACGGAACACAGCGCGGGCAGTTCATCTTCAGCCGCGACCTGCTGATCGAGCACGGCGTGATGTCGCGCGATGGCAAGGGCGGAAAGCGCGCCCTCCGTGTCTATCTGCCGTGGAGCACGCCGACGGCAAAGGACGCGATCCGGACCCGGCAGTGGCAGCTGCGTTGCTTCCTGCCCACCGGTGCCGATATCTCCGCCTCCGCCGGTGATCGATTACGCTCACTGCTGGGTTGAACCCGGCGGACCTTTCCTTCTCTGGACGCATCGTGATGATCCTGGACAACGTGGTGTGGGGCTTCATCGGCTGCGGCAGCGTCACCGAGAAGAAGAGTGGCCCCGCCCTGGCCAGCACGCCCGGCTCACGGGTGGCAGCGGTCATGCGCCGCACTGCCGCATTGGCCGAGGACTACGCACGGCGCCACGCGATTCCCCGCTGGTACGCGGACGCCGATGCACTCATCGCCGACCCGGAAGTGAACGCGGTGTACGTCGCAACACCGCCCTCCACGCACATGCACTACGCATTGCAGGCGATTGCCGCGGGCAAGCCGGTCTACATCGAAAAGCCGATGGCCATGGACCACGGCGAGTGCCAGCGCATCATTGAAGCCAGCGCCCGCAGCGGCGTGCCGGTGTTCGTGGCCTACTACCGCCGCGCCCTGCCCCGCTTCGCACAGGTGAAGCAGCTGCTGGACAGCGGCGCGATCGGCACGCCGCGCAGCGTGCGCGCGACCCTGCATCGGCCGCATTCGGCGAACGCTGCATCGCCGGACTTCTGGCGGACGAATCCGGCCATCGCCGGCGGCGGGCTGTTCGTCGACCTGGGCTCGCATACCCTGGACCTGCTCGACCATCTGCTGGGACCGCTGAGCGATGTGCGTGGCCTGGCCAGTTCGTTGACCGGCGCCTACGCCGCCGAGGACAGCGTCTCGATGTGCTTCCGCACCGGGACGGGTGCGCACGGCATCGCGCAGTGGAGCTTCTGCGCGTTCCGCCGCCAGGATGAGATCGAGATCACCGGCGACCGCGGGCAGCTGCGCTTTGCCACCTTCGAGGATGTTCCGGTGGTACTGGAAACCGAAGCCGGCGTGCAGAGGTTCGACATCCCCAACCCGCCATCGATCCAGCAGCCGTTGATCGCGACCCTGGTGGATGAGTTGCGCGGCAGCGGCCACTCGCCGTCGAATGGCGTCAGCGCCGCCCGCACCAGTGCGGTGATGGATCAGGTACTGCAGGCCTACCGCACCCGGCACACGCGCTGACGGCACAAAAAAAGGCCGCCTTGCGGCGGCCTCGATCTTTGCAGAGCCGGGGATTACAGGATGTAGCGGCTCAGGTCAGGATCCTGCACCAGCTCACCCAGGTGCGCATCGACGTAGGCACTGTCGATGGCCAGGGTTTCGCCATCGCGGTCCGGTGCCTCGTAGCTGAGCGAATCCAGCAGGCGCTCCAGCACCGTGTGCAGGCGGCGCGCACCAATGTTCTCCTGGCGCTCGTTCACCTGGAAGGCGATCTCGGCCAAGCGCTCGATGGCATCGGCGGTGAAGCTGACCTTGACGCCCTCGGTGGCCAACAGCGCTTCGTACTGCTTGGTCAGCGCAGCCTTCGGCTCGGTCAGGATACGCACGAAATCGTTCTTGCTCAGCGCACCCAGTTCCACGCGGATCGGGAAGCGGCCCTGCAGCTCCGGGATCAGGTCGCTGGGCTTGGCCAGGTGGAACGCGCCGGAGGCAATGAACAGGATGTGGTCGGTCTTGATCGTGCCGTACTTGGTCGACACGTTGGAGCCTTCCACCAACGGCAGCAGGTCGCGCTGCACGCCTTCGCGCGACACGTCGCCCCCCCCCACGTTGTCACCACGCTTGGCGACCTTGTCGATCTCGTCGATGAAGACGATGCCGTGCTGCTCGCAGGCTTCGATCGCCGCAGTGCGGATATCGTCCTCGTTGACCAGCTTGCCGGCTTCCTCCTCGATCAGCAGCGGACGCGCGGCCTTGATGGTCAGCGTTCGCTTATGCGCCTTGGCGCCGCCGCCGAGGTTGGCGAACATCGACTTCAGCTGCTGGCCCATTTCCTCCATGCCCGGCGGGGTCATGATGTCCATGCTGACGTTGGCGGCCAGGTCGAGCTCGATCTCGCGCTCGTCCAGCTCGCCATTGCGCAGCATCTTGCGGAACTTGATGCGGGTCTCGTTGTCCTGCGCCGACGGTTCGTTGCGGGCGACCTCCGGATCGAACCCGATGCCACCGCTGCGACGCGGCAGCAGCGCATCGAGGATGCGGTCTTCGGCACGCTCTTCGGCCTGGGTCCGCACGCGCACCTTGGCCTGTTCGCGGTACAGCTTGACCGCGGTATCGGCCAGGTCGCGGATGATCTGCTCGACGTCCTTGCCGACATAGCCCACTTCGGTGAAGCGGGTGGCTTCGACCTTCACGAACGGTGCGTTGGCCAGGGTGGCCAGGCGACGCGCGATCTCGGTCTTGCCGACGCCGGTCGGGCCGATCATCAGGATGTTCTTCGGCATCACTTCATTGCGCAGCTCGGGCATCAGCTGCATGCGGCGCCAGCGGTTGCGCAGGGCGATGGCCACGGCGCGCTTGGCGTCGTGCTGGCCGACGATGTGCCGATCCAGTTCCTGCACGATCTCGCGCGGGGTCATGGTGGCGGAGGAAACTTCGATCTTCGACATGGATGTGCTCACGGATTCGTTGTCGGTAGCGCCGGGCCATGCCCGACGGATCGGGAGGCGTTACAGCTCCTCGACCACCACGTTGCGGTTGGTGTAGATGCAGATGTCGCCGGCAATGCCGATCGCTTCGCTGGCGATGGTGCGCGCGTCCAGATCGGTGTGCGCCATCAGCGCGCGGGCGGCCGACAGTGCGTAGGAACCACCGGAACCGATGGCGATGATGCCGTCCTCCGGCTCGATCACATCGCCGGTGCCGCTGATGATCAGCGAGGTTTCCTTGTCGGCCACCGCCAGCAGGGCTTCCAGCTTGCCCAGGCGGCGCTCGGTGCGCCAATCCTTTGCCAGTTCGACCGCAGCGCGCTGCAGCTGGCCGTGCTTTTCCAGCTTGGCCTCGAACAGCTCGAACAGGGTGAAGGCATCGGCCGCGGCACCGGCGAAGCCGGCCAGCACCTGGCCATCACGGCCGAGGCGGCGCACCTTGCGCGCATTGCCCTTCATCACGGTGTGGCCCAGCGTGACCTGGCCGTCGCCGGCAATGGCCACGTGCTCGCCGCGGCGGACGCAGACGATGGTGGTGGCGTGGAAAACGTTGGGGTTCTGACTGGGGTCCATGCGGCCTCCGATAGCTGTTCACGGGACATGGGGACAGCGCCGGGTGCGATCAAGCCTGCGCGGATGGCTGCCGTTCAGCGCTTGGCGTGCGATGGCCGGTCCGGATTCGGCTCGATGCCCCAGGCGATGTACCAGTCTTCACCCTGCGTCTCGATCGGATGCTGGGTGCGGCCGGAGCCATTGCCGCAGGCCAGCGCGTCGGCCGCGCAGTAGCGGTCGCAGCCCCAGCAGATGCGCTCGGGGTGTTTGGGATGCAACGGTATGGGCTTCGCCATGGCGGCGGTGTCCTCGTGGCCTGCGGCCACGGTGCGCCGGTTGCATCCGACCTGCCCTGATCCAGATCAAGGGCGGGCTATTCGGCCTTGTCGTCCTTGCTGCGGCGCTTGGCGCGCGGATGCGCAGCGTCGTAGACCTTGGCCAGGTGCTGGAAGTCGAGGTGGGTGTAGATCTGCGTGGTGGCGATGTCGGCGTGGCCCAGCAGCTCCTGCACGCCGCGCAGGTCGCCGGACGATTCCAGGATGTGGCTGGCGAAACTGTGCCGCAGCATGTGCGGGTGCACGTGCTTGAACAGGCCCTGGCGCTGCGCCAACTGGCGGATGCGGATCTGCACCGCGCGCTGGCTGATCGGCCCGTTACGGCCGGGGAACACCGGCGCGGCCGGGCCGCCGCCACTTTCCGCGCGCCACGCCTGCAGTGCTTCGCGTGCGGGCCGGCCGAACGGTACCCGGCGCTGGCGGTTGCCCTTGCCCAGCACGTTGACCAGGCCGCTGTCGAAATCCAGGTCACGCCAGGTCAGCGCGCAGACTTCGCTCAGGCGCAGGCCGGAGGAATAGAACAGTTCCAGCAGCGCGCGGTCGCGGCGGCCGAGTTCACCTTCCGGCTCAAGTTCGACCAGCTGCACGGCTTCATCGGCATCGAGCACCTGGGGCAAGCGGCGCGGTGCGCGCGGCGCCTTCAGCGTCGCCGCCGGACTGACCTCGATGCGGCCATGCTTGAGCAGCCAGGCATAGAAGCTGCGGCAGGCCGACAAGCGGCGCTGCAGGCTCTTGGCCGACAGGCCGCGACGGTGCTCATCGGCGACGAACTGGCGCAGCGCGTCAGCATCCAGTGCCTCCACTGCCATGCCACGCGGCCCGGCCCAGGCCGACAGCGCGTCCAGGTCGCGGCGGTAGGCGTCGAGCGTATGTGCCGACATCCGCCGCTCCACCTGCAGGTGCTGCAGGAAGGCCTGTACCGCGCTCATCGCCGTCGTGCCCTGCTCAGTCCTGGAATCGCTTCAAGCCGGTAACCAGGGCGTCACCCATCATGCGCAGGAACAGCGTCCCCATGCCCGGATAGAAGCGGTTCGGATCGTGGCTGCCCACGGCGATCAGGCCCACGCCCGGCAGCGGCAGCAGTGCAGTGGTCTGCACCTCCTCGCTGCGCACGCCATACAGCACGGCGTTCTTTTCAGGCTGCAGGCGGCCGCAGATCGGCTCACCGTCGTTCAGGCAATCGCGGAACGGGCCCAGCTGCGCATCATCGGCGGCGATTACCTGCAGCCAGTCGGCCTGTTCCAGTCCGGCCACCGGCGTGTGCACCACCAATCGCACCAGGTCGCCGGCGAAATCTTCCTGCAGCGATGCCGCCATCGCACGCAGGGTGTCGGCGGCGTTGTCCTGCTTCATCAGCGCCAACGTCAGCTGATGCGTGCGCACTGCCAGGCGTTCATTGACCTGGGCGGTGGCCCCCAGGTCGGCCAACCGTCGTGCCAGCTCGCGGTTCTTCTCGCGCAGCACTTCCAGCTGGTAGCTGGCCAGCGATGCGGTCGGGCCATCATCGCGCGGCACCACCAGGGTCAGGGCCAGGTCCGGGAACTGCTTGAGGAAGCCGGGATGACGCCGCAACCAGGCAGCGACTTCATGGGCCCCGAGCTTGTCGACGGTTTCGGTCATGCCATCCACTCCCCTTCGAATACGAATGCGGTCGGGCCAGCCATCACCACCGGCTGGCCATCGCCCGGCCACTGGATGCGCAGGTCACCACCGGGCAGGCTGATGCGTGCATCGCGCTGAAGGCGGCCGCGCTGCATCAGGGTCACCGCGGCGGCGCAGGCACCGCTGCCGCAGGCCAGGGTCTCGCCGACGCCGCGCTCGAACACGCGCAGGCGGGCATGCGCCGGGCTCATCACCTGGGCGAAGCCCACGTTCACCGAGCGCGGGAACGACGCATGCTGCTGCAGCAGCGCACCGACGCGCTCGACCGGTGCGGCATCGATCAGGCCCACTTCGATCACCGCATGCGGGTTGCCCATCGACACCGCGGCGAAGCGTACGCTCTCGCCCTGCAGCGGCAGCAGGTATTCCTCGCGCGGGTGCGCAAAGCCCATCAGCGGCACGTTGGCCGGCTCGAAGGCGGGCACGCCCATGGTTACCGCGAATTGCCCATCACCGATCACCTTCACTTCATGGCTGGCCAGCGGGCTGTCGATGACGAATGCATCGCCCTGCGCACTGCCCTCGCGCACCAGCCAGGCCGCGATGCAGCGCGCGCCGTTGCCGCACTGCTCGGAATTGGAACCGTCGGCATTCCAGATGCGGTACGAGGCCACCGAGCCTTCCGCGCGCGGCGCCTCGATGGTCAGGATCTGGTCACAGCCAACGCCGGTATGGCGATCAGCCAGGCGTGCGGCCAGCTCGGGCGTGGGCGGTGCGGTGCCGTCACGCAGGTCGATCACTACGAAATCATTGCCCGCGCCATGCATCTTGCTGAAGCGCAGGGCCTTGGAACCGGCCTTACTCATTCCCGCTGCCCGCCTTCTTCGCTGGCGCGGGTGCCGGCTGGGTGGTCGGTGCGGCCGGCTCCAGGGTCGTGGCCGGGGTGCCGCTGCCCTGGGTCTCCACCGGGGTTGCTTCGGTGGCGGGCTCGGCAGCGGGTTCGACGGTTTCTTCCACCGGCACCGGCTTCTGCGGCAGCACCAGCGGGCCCTTGTTGCCGCAGGCGGCGAGGAGCAGCAGCGAGGCCGCTGCCAACGGAATCAGGATGGCGTTTCGATGGGGGATCTTCATGCCCCGAGTATAGCCATTGGCGGCTGAGCGGTTGGTGCAGGGGATCGGGTCGCCGGCCAGCGGCCGGCACTACCGCTCCGGCGGTGGCAACGGCCGGGTCCACAGCCAGATCGCCACCACGGTCATGCTGCCGATCGAGAACCACTTCACCCAGGCGATCGGCACGCACCACAGCATGATGCCGGCACACACCGCCATGGTGATCGTGGCCATCCATTTGCCGTAGCGGCTGACCGCTCCGTGCGCCTGCCAGTTGGCAATGGCCGGGCCGAAGCGCGGATGCTTCAGCAGCCAGGTGTGCAGGCGCTCGGAGCCGCGCGAGGCGGCCCAGGCCGAGATCAGGATGAATACGGTGGTCGGCAGGCCCGGCACAAAGATGCCGACGATGCCGGTACCGAGGCTGACATACGCCAGCAGCCACCATGCCCAGCGGAAACGCACCACGCGCGGTGGCGTGGCGCTATCGCGCGGTGCGGACGGCTCGGGCAGGCTCATGGCCGCAAGGATACCGGTTCGGGGTGCCAGGCTACGCCCGGCACCCCTTCGCCATTACGGCTGGGCGATGCCCAGCTGCTGCAGCACGAACGCGTACGACTCGGACAGCTCGCGGTA
This sequence comes from Stenotrophomonas sp. 85239_Sma, assembly GCF_056481725.1. NCBI lineage: Bacteria > Pseudomonadati > Pseudomonadota > Gammaproteobacteria > Lysobacterales > Lysobacteraceae > Stenotrophomonas > Stenotrophomonas sp. 85239_Sma. The sequence continues at coordinate 3,977,010 of NZ_CM151163.1, forward strand.
GCGCTGGAAGCGCCCCGACTTGCCGCCGTGGCCGGCTTCCATGTTGGTGCGGAACAGGATCGGGTAGTGGCCGATGTTGTCGTCACGCAGCTTGGCCACCCACTTGGCCGGCTCCCAGTACTGCACCTGCGAATCCCACAGGCCGGTGCCCACGAACAGCGCCGGATACGCCTGCTGCTTCACGTTGTCGTAGGGTGAGTAGGACAGCATGTAGTCGTAGTACGGCTTCTGTTCCGGGTTGCCCCATTCGTCGTACTCGTTGGTGGTCAGCGGAATGGTCGGGTCAAGCATGGTGGTGACCACGTCGACGAACGGCACCTGCGCCACCATCACCCGGTAATCCTGCGGTGCCTGGTTGGCCACTGCACCCATCAGCAGGCCACCGGCGCTGCCACCGGACGCGGCCACGCGATCCTTCGCCGCCCAGCCCTGTGCGACCAGGCCACGGGTAACGTCGATGAAGTCGTTGAAGGTGTTCTGCTTGTGCAGCAGCTTGCCGTTCTCGTACCAGTCGCGGCCCATTTCCTGGCCGCCACGGATGTGGGCGATGGCATACACCACGCCACGATCGAGCAGGCTTACCGCGGTCTGGTTGAAGTACGGATCCATCGACATGCCGTAGCTGCCGTAGGCGTACTGGAACAGTGCGCCCTTGCCGTCCTTCTGGTAACCCTTGCGGTAGACCAGCGACACCGGCACCTTCACGCCATCACGCGCGGTGATCCAGACGCGATTGGTCTCGTACTTCGAGGCGTCATAGCCGATCACCGGCTGCTGCTTCAGCTGGCGGCGCTCGCCGGTGGCGGTGTTCAGCTCGAACACCGTGGTCGGGGTGGTCATCGAGGTGTAGACGTAGCGCAGCCACGGCGTATCGGCCTCGGTGTTGTCGCCCAGGCCCATCGAATACGCCGGCTCGTCTGCCTTCACGTAGTCGCTGCGGCCATCCTTGAACAGCAGGCGGATGCGCTCCAGGCCCTCGGAGCGTTCGGCGATGGCCGTGTACCCATCGAACAGCTCGAAACCTTCGATGAACACCGCATCGTCATGCGCGATCCAGTCTTTCCATTGCGCACGCGAGGTGGCGTCGGTCGGCGCGGTGACCAACTTGAAGTTCTTGGCACCGTCGTTGGTGCGGATCACCCAGCGGCCATCGTAGTGGTCGGCGTCGTACTCGACATCGCGCTGGCGCGGCGCCAGCACGGTGAAGGTGGTCGGGTCGCTGGCCGGCGCGTAGCGCTCTTCCGAGGAGACGGTGCTGTGCACGCCGATGGTGATGAAGCGATCGTCGCGGGTGCGGCCGATGCCCATGTAGAAGCTGTCGTCCTTCTCTTCGTAGACGACGGTGTCGGCGCTGGCCGGGGTGCCCAGTACGTGCTTCTTCACCCGCACGGTCAGCAGCGTTTCCGGATCGTTCTCGACGTACAGCACGGTGCGGTTGTCGTCGGCCCAGACCAGGTCGCCGGAGCTGCCGGTGATCACGTCGGGCAGCACTTGGCCGGTGCGCAGGTCCTTGAAGCGGATCGTGTACTGGCGGCGGCCGACGTCATCATCGGCCCAGGCCAGCAGCTGGTTGTCCTGGCTTACTTCCATCGCGCCGACGCTGAAGTAGCCCTTGCCGGCGGCCATCGCGTTGACATCCAGCAGGATTTCCTCGGCCGCATCCATGCTGCCCTTGCGGCGCGCATGGATCGGGTAGTCCTGGCCGGTCTCGAAGCGGCTGTAGTACCAGTAGCCGCGCTCGCGCGCCGGCACGCTGGAATCGTCCTGCTTGATGCGGCCGACGATCTCCGCGTACAGGGTGTCTTCCAGCGGCTTCAGCGGTGCCAGCAACTGGTCGGCATAGGCATTCTCGGCCTGCAGGTAGGCCAGCATGTCCTTGTTCTCGCGCTTGTCGTCGCGCAGCCAGTAATAGTCATCGTTGCGGGTCGCGCCGAACGGCGCCTTGACCACATGCGGATGCCTGGCGGCATCCGGCGGAACGGGCGGCGTGGCGGCGGTAGCAGTCGTGGTCATCAGGCTGGCGAGTAACAGGCAGAGGGTGGATTTCATGAGATAAGGTTCCAGGCGCATCAATGCAATGGTCTTCGGCGGGGTCAGATCCCTTTTCCCGAAAAGGGATCTGACCCCAATCGCGGCCAAGCGGCAACCCTGCGGATCGTCATGGGCCATGTCGACCGGCGTACCATGGGCTCCATGAGTACCCTGCCCCACACGCCGGGCTACAGCCGGCGCAGCCATGAAATCGCTCCGTTCCACGTGATGTCCCTGCTGGACCGCGCGCAGGCGCTGGAACAGGCCGGCCACGATGTGATCCACCTTGAAATCGGCGAACCGGACTTCACTACCGCCGAACCCGTCGTGCGTGCCGGTCAGGCCGCGCTGGCTGCCGGCCACACCCGCTACACCGCCGCGCGTGGCCTGCCCGCGTTGCGCCAGGCGATCAGCGGCTTCTATCGCAGCCACTATGGGCTGGATATCGATCCCGAACGCATCCTGGTCACCCCGGGTGGGTCCGGTGCGCTGCTGCTGGCCAGCAGCCTGCTGGTCGATCCCGGCCGCCACTGGCTGCTGGCCGACCCCGGTTACCCGTGCAACCGCCACTTCCTGCGCCTTGTTGAAGGCGGCGCACAACTGGTACCGGTCGGCCCGGACACTGCCTACCAGCTGACCCCGGCGCTGGTGGAACAGCACTGGAATGCCGACAGCGTCGGCGCGCTGGTCGCGTCCCCAGCCAACCCGACCGGCACCGTGCTGTCCGCCGATGAACTGGCCGCGCTGTCGCAGACCCTGCACGCGCGCGGCGGCCACCTGGTGGTGGACGAGATCTATCATGGCCTGACCTACGGCCTGGATGCACCCAGCGTGCTGCAGGTGGACGACAGCGCATTCGTGCTGAACAGTTTTTCCAAGTACTTCGGCATGACCGGCTGGCGGCTGGGCTGGCTGGTGGCACCACCGGCCGCAGTCCCGGACCTGGAAAAGCTGGCGCAGAACCTGTACATCAGCGCCTCGAGCATCGCCCAGCACGCCGCACTGGCCTGCTTCAGCGAGGAATCAATGGCGATCTTCGAGCAGCGCCGCGAAGCGTTCCGCCAGCGCCGCGACTTCCTGCTGCCCGCGTTGCGCGAGCTGGGCTTCCGGATTGAAGTCGAGCCGCAGGGTGCGTTCTACCTGTACGCCGATGTCAGCGCGTTCACCGACGACGCGCAGGCGTTCTGCGCGCACTTCCTGGAAACCGAGCACGTGGCGTTCACCCCGGGCCTGGACTTCGGCTTCCACCGCGCCAACCAGCATGTGCGGCTGGCCTATACCCAGGAAGTGCCGCGGTTGCAGGAGGCGGTGGCGCGAATTTCGCGCGGGTTGAAGCGCTGGCAAGGATCACGTTGACGGTAGTGCCGGCTGGCACTACCGGTAAAGAAAAACGCCGCCCTGGGGCGGCGTTTTTCATTCCATCACTTGCCGCCCAACCGCTCCCACAGGAAGCTGTAGGCCAGCGCAGACATATGCGCGGCCTGCGCGTTGTTGGCTGCGCCGCCGTGGCCACCTTCGATGTTCTCGTAGTAGGTCACGTCCTTGCCAGCGTCGATCATCTTCGCCGCCATCTTGCGGGCGTGGCCCGGGTGCACGCGGTCATCGCGGGTGGAGGTGGTGAACAGCACCGGCGGGTAGTTCTTCTTCGCGTTGAACAGGTGGTACGGCGAGAAGGTCTTGATGAAGTCCCAGTCGCTGGTATCCGGGTTGCCGTACTCGGCCATCCACGAAGCGCCGGCCAACAGGTGGCTGTAGCGCTTCATGTCCAGCAGCGGCACCTGCACCACCACTGCACCGAACAGTTCCGGGTACTGGGTCAGCATGTTGCCGGTCAGCAGGCCACCATTGCTGCCGCCCTGCACGCCCAGGTGCTTGGCGGAGGTGATCTTGCGCTTGACCAGGTCCCGCGCCACGGCGGCCATGTCTTCATAGGCCTTGTGGCGATTCTGCTTCAGCGCCGCCTGGTGCCAGCGCGGGCCGTACTCGCCGCCGCCACGGATGTTGGCGACCACGTACACGCCGCCCTTCTCCAGCCAGGCGCGGCCCATGCCACCGGAATAGCTCGGCGTCAGCGAAATCTCGAAACCACCGTAGCCGTACAGCAGGGTCGGATTGGAGCCATCGAGCTTCATCGCCCTGTCGTGCACCACGAAGTACGGCACGCGGGTGCCGTCCTTGCTGGTGGCAAAGTGCTGCTCGATCACCTTGCCCTTGGCATCGAAGAAGGCCGGCATGGTCTTCAACGTTTCCGGCGCCTGGCCGATCTCGGCCAGGGCCAGCGTGGTCGGGGTCAGGTAGTCGGTGGCGGTCAGCCACACCGCGTCGCTGTCGTTGCTGTCTACTGCGGCCACGGCCAGCGTGCCGAAGGCCGGGGCACCAACGAAGCGGCTGGTCTGCCAGCCATCGGCGCCCGGGGTCAGCACCGACAGGCGGTTCTTGACGTCATCCAGCACGTTCAGCACCAGATGGTTTTTGGTCCAGGTGGCGCTGGCCAGCGAGGTGGTCGCGGTCGGGGTGAACAGCACCTCGAAGTCACGCTTGCCGGCCAGGAAGTCGTCCAGCTTGGTCGCCAGCAGCGAACCGGACGCGTAGGTCTTGCCGCCCACGGTCCACGGATCGCGCAGTTCCAGGGTCAGCCACTGCTTGTGCAGGCCCTTCTCGGCCGAGTTCGGCGCGTCGATCCTGGTCAGCGTGCCGTCGTCGCCACGCAGGTAGAGCTCGTTGTTGTAGAACGCCAGCGTGCGGCTGACCAGGTTGCGCTCGAAGCCCGGGGTGTCATCGTGCATCGCCGCGATGTACATGTCTTCCGGCTTGCCTTCGTACACCACGGTGGCCGAGGCCATCGGCGTGCCACGCTTCCACAGCTTGGCCACGCGCGGATAGCCGGACGTGGTCATCGAGCCGGCACCGAAGTCGGTGTAGACGAACACGGTGTCGCGGTCGACCCAGTTGAGGCCACCCTTCGACTCCGGACGGAAGAAGCCGTCCTTGATCCAGGTCTTGTTGGCCAGGTCGAACTCACGGGTGACGTCGGCGTCGGCGCCGCCGCGCGACAGCGCGATCAGGCAGCGGCTGTAATCCGGGCGCAGGCAATCAGCGCCATGCCAGACCCAGTTCTCACCCTCGGCCTTGTTCAGTGCATCCAGGTCGAGCACGGTCTCCCACTGCGGCGAGGCCTTGCGGTACTCGGCCAGGGTGGTGCGGCGCCACAGGCCGCGCTCGTGCTGCTGGTCCTTCCAGAAGTTGTAGTAGTAGTCGCCGATCTTCTGCACGCCGGGAATCTTGGCATCGGAGTCGAGCACCTCGCGGATGCTGGTCTCCATCTGCTTGAAGGCCGGGGTCTGCGCCAGGCGCGCCTCGGACTTGGCATTCTGTTCCTTGACCCAGGACAGCGGCTTGTCGCCGGTGACGTCCTCCAGCCATGCGTAGCGATCGGTGTCTTCAGCGGCCACGGCGGTCCCCACCGAGGCAGCGGTCATCATGCCGGCCAACAGGCAGGCGGAAGCGAGTCGTGACATTGCAGCTCCAGGCAGTCATAAGCCGTGGAACGCTAGCACGGAATGCCGCGGCCTCCCCCGTGTCGAAGGTCAGGCCGTGGCCGCCGGACTGCGCCGGCTGCGTGCGGCGGTAGCCGGCCGGCGGCGTGCCTGTCCGCCGGTACGCCGCGCCCGCCGCCGCCATGACAGGTGGGGCAGCGGAAAGCGCAGCAGCGCCCACCAGGCCGCGAACGGCATGCCCACCAGCCACATCGGCAGCCAGCCCAGCCACGCACTGCTGCCACGTGCCGCCGGCCAGACCAGTACCAGCGCCAGCCCGGCCAGGGCCAGCTGCCGCACGCCGCGGAGCAGGCGTGGGTCGGCGCATTCGATGACGCGTTCAGTTGCAGGACGACGGACGGAACGATCGTTCATGGGGCTTCTCCGGTAGACAATGCAACACAGCTTGGGCAAGCCCCTTCTCACAGGATGCGACACCATTGACGGATCGCGTGCACACAGTCGACCATGCGCGTGCAAGCCCACTGGAGCCCGCTCCCGCATGACTTCGATCCGCCCGTTCTGCGCCGTGCTGCTGGCTCTGTCCCTGGCAGGTCCTGCCATGGCCGCCAGTGAGCCGCCGTCGCCCCGCGCCAGCGCCACCGACGCGGCCGACCCGGGGGCGCCGATCGACCTGAAGCGCTTCATGGGCACCTGGTATGTGATCGGCCGCGTGCCGAACTTCATCGAACGCGGGCATGTCGCCAGCGTCAACGAGTACGAGCTGCGTGACGAGCACAAGGTCGGCATCACCTACCGCTACCGTGATGGCTTTGGTGAACCGCTGCAGGAAATACGCGCACGTGCCAGCGTCGATCCCGACAGCGGCAACCATGGCTGGCGAACCTGGTTCTATCGCGTCGTGCCGACCCACTCGCGGGTACTGGAAGTGGCCCCGGACTATTCATGGGCACTGATCGGTTATCCGGGCCGCGAGATGGCCTGGATCTTCGCGCGCAAGCCGGACATGGACAAAGCCCTGTACAAGGAGCTGGCCGAGCGCCTGCGCGACGAGTACGGCGTGAACACCGACAAGCTCAAGCGCGTACCGCAGCGTCCGGAACAGGTCGGCAAGCTGGGCTACGAAGTACCGAACGCGCGTTGATCGGATCGCGGGTGCGGAGCCGGGTCCGAGCGCCCGGACTTCACGCCGCGCGTGGCTGCACCCGGCGTTCGATTTCGCTGCGCGTTGGCAATGTCTTGAGATCGTAGGCCGCCTGCATCGCGAGCCAGGACGCGGCATCCCCACCAAAATGCCGCGCCAGCCGCGCTGCAGTGTCCGCCGAAATGCTGCGTTGGCCGTGCACGATGGCGTGCAGCCGCGTTGCGGGCACATCCAGGGCCTTCGCCAGCGCATTCACGCTCAGCGCCAGGGGCAGCAGGAACTCTTCGCGCAGGATCTCGCCAGGATGGATGGCGCGCATGCCGTTATGGGGACGCTTCATGGCGGACACCTCAGTGATAGTCAACAATTTCCACGGCATCGGCGCCGCGGTCGGTCCAGGAAAAGCAGAGCCGCCATTGATCGTTGATGCGAAGGCTGTACTGGCCTCTTCGATCGCCTGAAAGCGCCTCGAGGCGGTTCCCGGGCGGGCTGCGGAGGAAGGCCAACGTCTGTGCCGAGTCGAGCAGTTGCAGTTTGCGTTCCGCCACTCGCCGGATCTGGCGCTAGGCGCGTGGGCAGGTTCCTTCAAACAGGGCGCGGGTCTGCTTGCAGCGGAATGAACGGATCATTCCGCAAAACGTATTACGTTGAACGGAACATACCAAGGAACGCGTTGTGCTGCCAGTCCCAGTCTGACGATATCGATTCCTGATGGGCGTGGCCGCTTCCAGAGCCTGGCGCTATGACAGGCACACTGCCGACACTCTGCAGGCTGCCGGCTTGCCGGCCAGCGGCCGGCACTACCCGAACGAGATGCCGGCCGCCGCTCGGCATTCTGTTATCTGCGGCTGTAATGCGCGACCAGGCGGTCGCCGAGCATCTGCAGCAGCTGCACCAGGACCAGCAGCAGGACCACGGTAACCAGGGCCACGTCGGTGTGCGAACGCTGGTAGCCATCGCGGAACGCCAGGTCACCAAGGCCACCGGAACCGATCGCACCGCCCATCGCAGTGAAGCCGATCAGGGCCACGGTGGTGACGGTCGCACCGGCAATCAGGCCCGGACGTGCCTCCGGCAGCAGCACCCGGGTGACCAGCTGCCAGGTGGTGGCGCCCATCGCCTGGGTCGCCTCGATCACGCCACGATCCACTTCGCGCAGCGCGGTCTCGACAAGGCGCGCGTAGAACGGCGCCGCGCCGATCACCAGTGGCACGATCGCACCGCGCACGCCCAGCGACGTTCCCATCAGGAACAGCGTGACCGGGATCAGCACGATCATCAGGATGATGAAGGGCACCGAGCGCAGCAGGTTCACCACCAACGCCAGCACACCGTAGGCAAACGGACGGCGCTTCATCTGCGGCGCGCCGAACAGGTACAGCAGCACGCCCAGCGGCAGGCCGATGGCCAAGGTCAGCGGCAACGAACCGAGCAGCATCAGCAGGGTGTCGATGGTGGCCTGGCCGATGTCGGCCCACTTGCCCGCATCCAGGTGGCGGAAGAAACCGCCGGCAGTGGCGATGATCATCGACGCAGCTCCTCAACGTGCACGCCGGCAGCCACGAAGGCGGCCTGCGCGGCGGACTGGTCACCGCCCACCAGGGCGACCACCAGCTGGCCATAGGGGGTGTCCTTGATCCGGTCGATACGGCCGGACAGGATGTTGTAGTCGACCCCGGTCTGGCGCGCGACGCTGCCGAGCAGGGGTTCGTAGGTGTCGCCACCGAGGAAGGTCAGGCGCACGATGCGACCGCCCACCACGTCGAAATCGCGGTGCAATGCCCCTTCATCCACGTGCTCCGATTCGCTGACGAAACGGCGCGTGGTCGGGTGCTGCGGATGCAGGAACACCCGGGTAACCGGTCCGGTCTCGACCATCTGGCCGGCATCGAGCACAGCAACGCGATCGCAGACACGGCGGATCACATCCATCTCGTGGGTGATCAACACGATGGTCAGGCCCAGCTCGCGGTTGATCTTCGACAGCAGCGACAGCACCGAGGCCGTGGTCTGCGGGTCGAGCGCACTGGTGGCTTCGTCACACAGCAGGATCTGCGGTCGAGTCGCTAGCGCACGGGCGATGCCGACGCGCTGCTTCTGGCCACCGGACAGCTGCGCCGGATACTTCTGCGCATGCGCTTCCAGGCTCACGGTCTGCAGCAGCTCGGCCACGCGCGCGTCGATCTCCGCCTTCGGCGTGCCGGCCAGCTCCAGCGGGAAGGCGACATTGCCAGCCACTGTGCGCGACGACAGCAGGTTGAAGTGCTGGAAGATCATGCCGATGCGCCTGCGCAGCGCGCGCAGGCCATCCGCGTCCAGCGCGGTGACATCCTCACCGCCGATCAGCAGCCGCCCGCCACTGGGTTCTTCCAGGCGGTTGATCATGCGGATCAGGGTCGACTTGCCGGCGCCGGAATGGCCGATGATGCCGAATACCTCCCCGGCCTCGATGGTCAGGTCCAGCGGTTGCAGCGCGCTGACTTCGCGGCCGGCAACGGCATAGGATTTGTGCAGGCGCTGGAACTCGATCACGGGCGTGGCTCACCGGCTGGGTGACGGAAGGGGGCGTGCAGCCTACCAGCGCGGGCGGTCGCGCGCCCGCGCCATGGGCCAGAATGTTATTCCTTTTGGTTCTAAGGCGCCCGCACCGGCGCGTTGGCTGGGGTCGGATTCCCGCAGGGGCTCTGACCCCATTCCCTGGCCCAACCAACTCAGGGATGATCCAGCGGCTTCGGCGGCTGCACCCGGTTCAGGCGCTCGCGATGCAGCAGGTACAGGCCCGAGGCGACGATGATCGCCGCGCCCACCCAGGTATAGCCATCGGGCAGCTGGCCCCAGAAGGCCAGATCCCAACCGATCACCCAGACCAGTCCGCTGTACTCCAGCGGCGCGATCATCGACGCCTCGCCCAGCTGGAAAGCCCTGGTCAGCGCGATCTGGCCCAGCGCCCCGGCCAGGCCCATGCCGGCGATCAGCGGCGCATGCGCCAGTTGCAGCGGTACCCAGCCGGGAATCGACAGCAGGCCGGCGCCGATGGCCATGATCACCAGGAACCAGACCACCATCGACTGCGAGGAATCGGTCCGGGTCAGCAGGCTGACCGTGATCGCCGCCACGGCATAGGCAGTGGCGGCGGCCAGCACCATCAGGCCGGGCACCGAAATGAAACCGTCCACACCCGGCCGCAGCACCACCAGCACGCCGACCAGGCCGATGCCGATGGCGACCCAGCGCCGCGGCCCGACCCGCTCACCCAGCAGCGGCACCGACAGCGCAGCGATCAGCAGCGGGGCGACGAAATAGATGGTGTAGGCGGTGGACAGCGGCAGGTCGCGCAGGGCGAACACGAAACAGCCGATCATCGCCATGCCCAGCGCGCCACGCAGCAGGTGCAGGCCCCAGCGGCGCGGCACCAGCGAACGCGGCCCGGCGCTGGCCAGCACCCAGACCAGCACGAACGGCAACGAGGCAGCGCCGCGCAGGAAGGTCACTTCCAACGTTGGATAGCTGGCCGACAGCTGCTTCATGCCAGCGTCCATCAGCGAGAAGCAGGCGACCGCAGCGACCATCCAGGCCACCGCACGCGAGGGGGAGCGTTGCACGTTCATGACCCATTATCGCCGACCGCACCGGATTGTAGAGTCGAGATTGCTCAACGGGCGGACCTGTAGAGTCGAGCCAGGACCGACGCCTCTTCACAGGACAGCCGAGCATGGCTCGGCTACAGAAGGCAGGCATGCAGGCCGGCACGATAGAATGGCCACCACTGAATCCTGCGGAGCATCGCCCATGCCTTCCTTCGACGTCGTGTCCGAAGTCGACACCCACGAGCTGACCAACGCCATCGACCAGGCCAACCGCGAATTGAGCACCCGCTTCGACTTCAAGGGCGTGGATGCCAAGTTCGAGCGCGATGGCGATGTCATCAACCAGACCGCACCAACCGAGTTCCAGCTCAAGCAGATGAACGACATCCTGCGCGCACGCCTGGCCGCACGCGGCATCGACGTGCTCAGCCTGGAGTTCGGCGACATCGAGACCAACCTTGCCCAGGCCCGGCAGAAGATCACCGTCAAGCAGGGCATCGAGCAGAAGATCGCCAAGAAGATCGCCGCAGCGCTGAAGGAGGCCAAGCTGAAGGTGGAAAGCCAGATCAACGGCGACAAGCTGCGCGTGCAGGGCAAGAAGCGCGACGACCTGCAGGACGCCATCGCCGTGCTCAAGGCCGGCAAGTTCGAGCTGCCGCTGCAGTTCAACAACTTCCGCGACTGAGGCATCCGCCGGGCACGCCCCGGCGCTGCCAGCGGCAGGTACGACGGCGCGTTGCTGGCGAGGCGCCTACAATGGCGGCCCCGCCAGCCGACGTGCCCGCCATGACCGATGCCCACCTGCCCACTGATGACCCGATCGCCGCCACCCGCCTGTGGCTGGAGCGCATCGTCATCGGCCTGAACCTGTGCCCGTTCGCCAAGGCGGTGTATGTGAAGGACCAGGTACGCATCGTGCTCAGCGATGCGACCACGCCGGAAGCGTTGGTTGAGCAGCTGGCCGAGGAACTGGTGCTGCTGCGCGATACGCCGGCCGAACAGATCGATACCACGCTGATCGTGCATCCGCAGGTGCTGACCGGGTTCCTCGACTACAACGACTTCCTCGACAACGCCGACGCGGCGATCGAGGCGCTGGACCTGCAGGGCATCCTGCAGGTGGCCAGCTTCCACCCGGACTACCAGTTCGATGGCGTGGCCGCGGACGACGCCAGCAACTACACCAATCGCGCGCCCTTCCCCACCCTGCACCTGCTGCGCGAAGACAGCGTGGCGCGCGCGGTGGATGTCTATCCGGACCCTGACGTGATCGTCGAGCGCAACATCCAGACCCTGGACCGCATCGGCGTGGACGGCTGGCATCGCCGCCTGCGTGGCGAAGACCTGACGTGAGCACGGTGCCGCCGATTACCGCATGGCCGGCCGCGCCGCTGTCGGGCAAGGTGGTGCTGGTCACCGGCGGTGCCAACGGCATCGGTCGCGGTATTGCCCAGGCCGTGCTCGGTGCCGGTGGACGCGTGCTGATCGGCGACCTGGACGTGGAGGCCGGCGAGGCATGTCTGGCGGAATGGCAGCGCGGTGAGGATGCCGCATTCCAGCGCCTGGATATCACCGACGAAGCCAGCGTGCGCGATTTCATCGCCATGGCCCTGCAGCGTTTCGGCCGCATCGACGGGCTGGCCAACAACGCGGGCATCGCCGGCCCGCATGGCACGCTGCTGCAGGACATGGACTGGGACGAGTGGCAGCGCCGCCTGTCCTCGCTGCATGGTGCGTTCCTGTGCAGCAAGCACGCACTACCGGCGCTGGCGGCCAATGCCGCTGGTGCGATCATCAACATCGCCTCCACCCGCGCCTGGCAATCCGAAGCGCACAGCGAGGCCTATGCTGCGGCCAAGGGTGGGCTGGTGGCCTTCACCCATGCACTGGCGATCAGTGCCGGCCCGGCGGTGCGGGTCAACAGCATCAGTCCGGGCTGGATCGGCACCACCACCTGGCAGGCCCCCTCGCGACGGCACGTGTCGGAGTACTCGGCCATCGACCATGCGCAACACCCGGTCGGCCGTGTCGGCCGCCCCGAGGACATCGGCGCGCTGGCGGTGTACCTGCTGTCGTCGCTGTCCGGTTTCAGCACTGGCCAGGATTTCATCGTCGACGGCGGCATGACCCGGAAGATGATCTACGCCGAATAGAAAAAGGGGACGGAGGGGATTAAGTCGTTTGTGCACAAACGACTTAATCCCCTCCGTCCCCTTTTTCTACGCTTACGCCATGCCCGAATGGCGCAGCAGCGCGTCGATCTGCGGTGCGCGGCCGCGGAAGGCCTTGAAGTTCTCCGCCGCCGGGCGGCTGCCACCGCGCGACAGGATTTCATCGCGGAAGCGTGCACCGGTTTCAGCCAGTGCCTGCGGCGCTTCCTCGAACGCAGCATAGGCATCGGCACTGAGCACTTCGGCCCACTTGTAGCTGTAGTAACCCGCAGCGTAACCACCGGCGAAGATGTGGCTGAACTGGTGCGGGAAGCGGTTCCAGGCCGGCGGGTGGTTCACCGCCACTTCCGCGCGCACGCGGTCGAGCAGCGCCAGCACGCTGTCCTGCGCCGGTTCGAACTGGCTGTGCAGCAGCATGTCGAACAGGCCGAACTCCAGCTGGCGCACCGTGGCCATGCCGCTATGGAAATTGCGCGCGGCCAGCATGCGCTCGTACAGCGCGCGCGGCAGCGGCTCGCCACTGTCCACGTGCGCGGTCATGCCCTGCAGGTGGTCCCATTCCCAGCAGAAGTTCTCCATGAACTGGCTGGGCAGCTCCACCGCGTCCCATTCCACGCCGTTGATGCCGGCCACGCCCAGCTCGCCGATGCGGGTCAACAGCTGGTGCAGGCCGTGGCCCATCTCGTGGAACAGGGTGGTCACTTCGTTGTGGCTGAAAGTCGCCGGCTTGCCGTTGGCACCACGGCCGAAGTTGCACACCAGGTAGACCAGCGGGGTCTGCACGCTGCCGTCGCTACGCACGCGACGGTTGCGGCAATCGTCCATCCACGCACCGCCGCGCTTGCCCTCGCGTGCGTACAGGTCCAGGTAGAACTGGCCGACCAGCGCGCCCTGCGCATCGACCAGCCGGAAGAAGCGCACGTCTTCATGCCAGACCGGCGCACTGTCTTCCTGCACGCGCAGGCCGTACAGCTGCTCGATCACCGAGAACAGGCCGCCCAGCACCTTCGGTTCGCTGAAGTACTGCTTCACCTCCTGCTCGGAATAGCTGTAGCGCGCCTGCTTCAGGCGGTCGGCGGCGAATGCCAGGTCCCAGGCCTGCAGTGTCTCGATGCCCAACTGTTCGCGCGCGAACTGCTCCAGCTCGGCACGATCCTTGGCGGCAAACGGCTTGGCGCGCGAGGCCAGGTCGCGCAGGAAACCCAGCACTTCGGCCGGGTCCTGCGCCATCTTGGTCGCCACCGAATAATCGCCGTACGAAGCGAAGCCGAGCAGCGTTGCCAGTTCCGCGCGCAAGGCGAGGATGCGGTCGATGTTGCCGCTGTTGTCCAGCGCGTCATCGCCGAATTCGGAGGCTCGCTGCGCGCTGGCGCGGTACAGGATCTCGCGCAGGTCGCGGTCTTCGGCCCAGGTCTGCACCGGCAGGTAGCACGGCATCTGCAGGGTCAGCTTCCAACCGGTCTGGCCGTCCTTCTGTGCTGCGGCGTGCGCGGCGGCCTTCACGTCTTCCGGCACGCCCTTCAGTCGCGCTTCGTCCTCGATGATCAGCGACCAGGCATCGGTAGCGTCGAGCACGTTCTGCGAGAACTTCGCCGACAGCGCCGACAGTTCTTCCTTGATCGCAGCAAAGCGCTGCTGCGCCTCGGGCGCCAGCTCGGCACCGCCCAGGCGGAAATCACGCAGCGTGTTGTCCAGTACCTTGCGCTGGGCCTCGTCGAAATCCGCAGCCTCGGGGCTTGCGGCCAGTGCCTGGTACTGGCGGTACAGCGCCAGGTTCTGGCCCAGCGCACTGGCGAAGCGGGTCACCCGCGGCAGGTTGCTGTTGTAGGCCTCGCGCAGCTCCGGGGTGTTGACCACGGCCTGCAGGTGGCCGACCAGGCCCCAGGCGCGCCACAGGCGCTCGGTGGCATCGTCCAGCGGGGCGACGAAGGTCTCCCAGCGCACCGACTGCACCTGCTCGGCCTTGCTGACGGCGGCTTCGGCCTCGGCCAGCAGCACATCCAGCGCCGGTGCGACATGCTCGGGGCGGATCGCCTCGAAGCGCGGCAGGCCGGAAACATCGAGCAGGGGGTTGGCAACGGTCACGGCAGATCTCCAGGGAACGGGCCCGGCAGGCGGGCAGCCCTGTAGATATGGCGCTGGCAGGCGTGACTGACAAGGGGGCACGGCATTCACATCGGCCTTACGCTGGCGCACCGAAGCTCTGGCTGCGGGGGAGTCCGCAGCAGCAGGTACCGAACGAGGCCCCACATGGAAGGTCTGGCTGAAGTTGCATCCGCCTCACCGGCGCGGTCGCTGGCGCTGTCTGCCAGCCCGGCCGAACTGACCTGGATCGCCGCGCTGTGCGATGCCGGCGATGACGCCCCGCGCCACCTGCAACAACTGCAGGCGGTGCTGCAGCAGGGCGGCACGTTCAATGATGCCCAGGAGTGGTACCCGTTCGAAGTGGTCGAGCGCGGCGCCAGCCAGCTGCAGCTGGGCCATGAGCGCGAGTTCGTGATCTGCGTGCTGCTGTGGCTGCAGGCCCTGGCCCAGGGCCGCGCCAGCATCCTGGACCCGAGCCTGCACCTGGATGACCGTGCGATGGACATCGAGGCCTTGCCCGATGCACTGCGCGATGTGGTGCTGGACGCGTTCACCGCAGCAGGGTATTGATCGGGGGTGCGACACACCGCCGCGGCCGCCGCCGGGCATGGCCCGGCGGAAATGCCAGCCGGCTACAGCGCTTCCAGGCTGCACCACGGCAGTTCCGGCAGCCCCTGCCCGGCCACCGCCGCCGCCAGCTGCGCATCGGCGCCGTCGACATCGATCCCTTGCCGCGCGTACCACGCCGGATCGTAGTAGCTCTGCGCGTACCGCTCGCCGCTGTCGCACAGGATGCTGACGATGCTGCCCTGGTGGCCAGCCTCGCGCATCCACTGCGCGGCCTGCAGCACGCCGATGAAGTTGGTGCCGGTAGAGCCGCCGACACGGCGGCCGAGCTGGCGGCTGACATGACGCATCGCGGCCAGGCTCAGCGCGTCAGGCACCTTCACCATCGCATCGACACTGGTCGGGATGAAACTCGGCTCCACCCGTGGCCGTCCGATGCCTTCCACGCGCGAACCCCCGCTGCAGGTCAGTCCACGCCAGTCCAGTTCACCGGCCACTGCCGCCTTGTAGCCGTCGAAGAACACCGACACTTCCGGGTCCGCGCACAGGATGCGGGTGTCATGCCGGCGGTAGCTGACATAACGGCCCAGCGTGGCTGCGGTACCGCCGGTACCGGGGCTGCACACGATCCATTCCGGAACCGGGCTGGGTTCTTCGGCCATCTGCTTGAAGATGGATTCAGCGATGTTGTTGTTGGCACGCCAGTCGGTAGCGCGTTCGGCATAGGTGAACTGGTCCATGAAGTGGCCACCGGTTTCGCGGGCCAGCTTCTCCGATTCACAGTTGAGTTCGCAGGCACGCTCGACCAGGTGGCAGCGTCCCCCGTGGAACTCAATCGCGGCGATCTTTTCCGGCGAGGTGGTCGCCGGGATCACGGCAATGAATGGCAGGCCGAGCAGGCGCGCGAAATAGGCTTCGGACACCGCGGTCGAGCCGCTGGAAGCCTCGATCACTGGCCGGCCCTCGCGCAACCAGCCGTTGGTCAACGCATACAGGAACAGCGAGCGTGCCAACCGGTGCTTGAGGCTGCCGGTGGGATGGCTCGATTCGTCCTTGAGGTACAGATCAATGCCCTCGAACCCAGGCAGCGCCAGCGGGATCAGGTGGGTATCGGCGGAACGGTTGAAATCGGCTTCGATCTTGCGGATGGCGGCGGCCACCCATTCACGCTGCGACATGGCGGGCAATGCTCAGAACGGAACGGTGCGATCCGCCCATTGTACGTCGCGGTGCCGTCAGCTGACGGCCGGTAGAATAGCCCCATCCGGCCGGCAACGGCCCCGTCTGAAGGACCTCCCCCATGACCATTCCCGCCCTGCGCGATGTCCCTGGCGTCGCCGCCCAGGCCCCGGCCGAAACCACTGGCTTCGTGTTCAACCACACCATGCTGCGGGTGAAGGACATCACCGCCTCGCTGGACTTCTACACCCGCGTGCTCGGCTACCAGCTGATCGACAAGCGCGACTTCCCGGACGCCCGGTTCAGCCTGTACTTCCTGGCCTACGTGCCGGCCGGTGCGGTCGTACCGGAAGACGACAACCCGCGCCGCGTGTGGATGGCCGGCCTGCCGGGCGTCCTGGAACTGACCCACAACCACGGTACCGAGAGCCAGGACGGCGCGGTCTACCACGACGGCAACAGCGATCCGCGCGGCTTCGGTCACATCTGCGTGTCGGTGCCGGACATCGAGGCCGCCTGCCAGCGCTTCGAAGACCTCGGCGTGGCCTTCCAGAAGCGCCTGACCGACGGCCGCATGAAGAACCTGGCCTTCATCAAGGACCCGGACGGCTACTGGGTCGAAATCATCGCCAACTGACAAAAAGGGGACGGAGGGGATTAAGCCGTTTCTGGCACTATTAGGCCGCAAGCGACTTAATCCCCTCCGTCCCCTTTTTTGCGAGGTTGGTATGGAAACGATGGAACTGCACCGCGGACGACTGATCGACCACATCCAGCTGGTCGTACGCGACCTAGCCGCCAGCCGCCGCTTCTACCAGGCGGTGTTCGAGACGATCGGCATCCCGATCGCCGGCGAAGGCGATGATTACTTCTGGGCCGACGAGCTGTTCATTTCCAACGCCAGCAGCGAGGCCGCCGCCGGCCAGTTGACCGGCCGCCACCATCTGGCCTTCCAGGCGCGCGACCGCGCCACCGTCGACGCCTTCCATACCGCCGCGATCGCCGCCGGCGGCACCGACAACGGCGCGCCGGGCGAACGCCCTTACCATCCGGGCTACTACGGCGCGTTCGTGATTGATCCGGATGGCAACAACATCGAAGTGGTCTACCACGGCCCAGCGAACTACAGCGCCGACTCGGTGAAGGTCACTTTCTGATATCACCGAAACCGTGAACGAAGAAGCCGGGCAATGCCCGGCTTCTCTGCATCCAAGGGTCAAGCCCTCAGTGGGCGGCCATGTAGATGTCCTGCAGCACGGCCTTTTCCAGTTCCAGCTCGCCCAGCAGGTTCTTCACGATGTCACCCAGGCTGAGGATGCCAACCAGTCGGGTGCCTTCGGTGACCATCAGATGACGGCGCCGCGAGTATGTCATCAGCGACATGGCCTGCTTCAGCGTGGCGTCCGGCGCAATGCCTTCCAGGCCGGTGGACGGCAGGCTGGAGATCACCCGGCGGCCGGCCTGCGGGCCGTCGTCGGCCAAGGTGCGCACGATGTCCTTTTCGGAAATGATGCCGACCGGGGCATCGTCCTTCATCACCACCAGCGCAGCGATCTTGTTCGCGCTCATCTTGTGGGCGGCGGCACCGATGGTGTCTTCGGCGTCGATGGTGATGACAGCTTCTTTCTTGGATTGCAGGAGTTCGCGGACGTTCATTCTTGTTTCCTGGTGCAGGTCACTGAAGTCAAAAAGTGTGCTCTTCCGATACGCCCCCTCCCCGGGAACAGACCTTTCAGCGCACGTCTGGCGCACCCGGCTGCCGCTTGGAACGGATTGGCAGACGATGTGCTGCAACGCGAACGAGGTGGGCTCAACCGCTCAACCCGGACCTCGGACAAATCGATTCTACGACTGCGACCATCGGTCACTACCGGCATCGATAGGACAGTTCGTCGTGGGAACCAACTGACGATCCAGAGAATGGCACCGCGGCTGAAACCGCCGCTGAATACAGCCGATGCCGTGCATTAAAGATTGATTGCCTGCTGCCGATGGCGGACAGAACACCCGGCGGCTGTCCCACTTCGCACTCCCGTCGGCACAAACGAAAGGGGCCACGTGGGCCCCTTTCGCATGCAGCATCCAATGGATCCGACGGGCTTACTCCACCGTCACGCTCTTGGCCAGGTTACGCGGCTTGTCCACGTCAGTGCCGCGCGCCAGCGCGGTGTGGTAAGCCAGCAGCTGCACCGGGATGGTGTGCACGATGGGGCTGAGCACGCCGGCATGGCGCGGCGTACGGATCACATGCACGCCTTCGGACTCGTTGAAGTTGCTGTCCTGGTCGGCGAACACGAACAGCTCGCCTCCGCGCGCACGCACTTCCTGCATGTTCGACTTCACCTTCTCCAGCAGGCTGTCGTTGGGCGCGATCACCACCACCGGCATGTCCTCGTCCACCAGCGCCAGCGGGCCGTGCTTCAGCTCGCCCGCCGGGTAGGCCTCGGCGTGGATGTAGGAGATTTCCTTGAGCTTGAGCGCGCCTTCCAGCGCGATCGGGTAATGCAGGCCACGCCCCAGGAACAGCGCGCTGCTCTTGCGCGCGAAACGCTCGGCCCAGGCGGCGATCTGCGGCTCCATGTTCAGCGCGTGCTGCACGCTGCCCGGCAGGAAGCGCAGCTGCTCCAGGTAGTCCGCTTCCTGCGCCGCGTCGATACGGCCATGCAGCTTGCCCAGCACCACGGTCAGCTGGAACAGTGCGGCCAGCTGGGTGGTGAAGGCCTTGGTCGACGCCACGCCGATCTCGGCACCGGCACGGGTGTAGCAGACCAGCTCACTGGCGCGCGGAATCGCGCTCTCCGGCACGTTGCAGATCGACAGCGTGTGCGTGTGGCCCAGCGACTTGGCGTACTTCAGCGCTTCCATCGTATCCAGCGTTTCGCCGGACTGGGAGATGGTGACGATCAGGTGCTTCGGGTTCGCATAGGCGGCGCGGTAGCGGTACTCGCTGGCGATCTCCACGCTGCACGGCAGGCCGGCGATGGCTTCGATCCAGTAACGCGCGGTCAGGCCGGCGTAATAGCTGGTGCCGCAGGCGATGATCTGCACGCCTTCGATGCCCGACAGCACGGCCTCGGCATTCTTGCCGAACAGCTCGGCCGGGAAACCACCGGCGTCGATCGCCGCCTCGATGGTGTCGCCCAGCGCGCGCGGCTGCTCGTGGATTTCCTTCTGCATGAAGTGGCGGTACGGGCCCAGTTCCAGCGATGCCAGCGACACATCGGACAGGTGCACCTCGCGCTCGATCGGCTGGTCATGCTCGTCGAAGATGCGCACGCCCTCGCGGCGGATCTCGGCGGTGTCGCCCTCTTCCAGGAAGATCACCTTGCGGGTGGCCGAAATCACCGCCGAAACGTCGGAGGCGACGAAGTTCTCGCCCTCGCCCAGGCCCACCAGCAACGGGCAGCCCATGCGCGCGCAGACAAAGCGCTCCGGCTCGGCGCGGCTGACCACGGCCAGCGCGTAGGCACCGGTCAGCTCCTTCACCGTGCGCTGCAGCGCCACCAGCAGGTCGTCGCCGTCCTTCAGGTGGTGATGGATGAGGTGCGCGATGACTTCGGTATCGGTCTGCGATTCGAAGGTGTAGCCCATCGCGCGCAGCCTCTCGCGCTGCGCTTCGTGGTTCTCGATGATGCCGTTGTGCACCAGCGCCACGCCGTGGCTGATGTGCGGATGCGCGTTGGCCTCGGTGACACCACCGTGGGTGGCCCAGCGGGTGTGGCCGATGCCCAGCACTGCATTGAAGCCCTCGGCCTCGGCCGCAGTGGCCATTTCCGACACACGGCCGGTACGACGCACGCGGCGCACATCCGGCCGTTGGGCATGGTCGATCACCGCGATGCCCGAGGAATCGTAACCACGGTACTCAAGGCGCTTCAGGCCTTCGATCAGCACCGGCACTACGTCGCGATCAGCGATCGCACCCACGATTCCACACATGTCACGCGTTTCCTTGAAGACGATCGGCGCATTCTAGCCTGCGCATCCGGCTTCCCCCTCCTGTCCGCTTAATGAAAGTGTCCGGAAAGGTGTCCGCGGACACCCGGACACTTCAGGGCGCTTCCCAACCCATTGACCCACAAGGAAATAAAGTTGGCACGCTACGTGCTTGGTACCCACTACCACCGTCAGGCACGCACCCGATGATCCGCGACACCTCCGCACAGGACCAGATCGTTTCCTCCGCCCCGTCCGGCACCACCCGCGCCAACTGGCAGCGTTACCGCTGGCCGGCACTGGGCGCCATCGCGCTGCTGGCCGGCATCGGCTGGGCCGTGTACGCCTGGTCCAACGCCAGCCGCTCCTACGACAGCAGCCGCGTGCGCATCGCCGAAGTGAAGCGCGGGGACCTGGTCCGCGACATCGCCGCCGACGGCCGCGTGATCGCCGCCAACAGCCCGATCCTGTACGCCATCTCGGCCGGCACCGTGGACCTGAAGGTGGTCGCCGGCGACGTGGTCAAGAAGGGCCAGGAACTGGCGGTCATCGACAGCCCGGAACTGCGCAGCAAGCTGGCCCAGGAACAGGCCACCCTGGCCGGCCTGGAAGCCGAGGCCAGCCGCGCCGCGCTGGACGCCACCCTGGCCCGCGCCAAGTCGCGCAAGGAAACCGACCAAGCCACCATCGAGCGCCAGGCCGCCGACCGCGACCTGCAGCGTTACCAGCGTGGCTACGACGGCGGCGCGGTGCCGCAGATCGATCTGGCCAAGGCCAAGGACTCGCTGAAGAAGGCCGACATCACCCTGGCCAACGCCACCACCGATGCACGCCTGCAGAGCCAGGGCGCTGACCTGGACGCCCGCAACAAGCGCCTGCTGGCCGACCGCCAGAAGGCGGTGGTGGCCGAGGTGCAGCGCCAGGTGGACGCACTGACCCTGCGCGCGCCGTTCGACGGCCAGGTCGGCCAGGTGCAGGCCGTCCAGTCCACCAACCTGGCCGCCAATGCGCCAGTGCTGGGCGTGGTCGACCTGTCCAAGTTCGAGGTCGAGATCAAGGTACCGGAGAGCTTCGCCCGTGACCTGGCGATCGGCATGCCGGCGCAGCTGACCGGCGGCAACGGCAAGCCGTTCCCGGGCGAGATCAGCGCGGTGTCGCCGGAAGTGGTCAACGGCGAGGTCAACGCCCGCGTGCGCTTCGCCAGCGCGCAGCCGGAAGGCCTGCGCCAGAGCCAGCGGATGTCGGTGCGCGTGCTGCTCGATACCCGTAAGGACGTGCTGAAGGTCGAGCGCGGCCCGTTCGTCGAACAGGGCAACGGCATCGCCTACGTAATGGATGGCCGCACAGCGGTACGGCGTCCGGTGGAACTGGGCGTCAGCAGCCTGGGCGAAGTGGAAATCAAGTCGGGCGTGCAGCCGGGCGACCGCATCGTGGTCTCCGGCAGCGACCTGTTCAAGGACGCCGAACGCGTCTCCGTCAACTGATACCTGATACCTGAATCCTGGAGAGAGGACACCCCATGTACATGCTCGAAATGCGCTCGGTCGCCAAGGTCTTCCGCACCGAACAGGTGGAAACCCACGCACTGCGCTCGCTGGAACTGCAGGTCAAGGAAGGCGAGTTCGTCGCCGTCACCGGTCCGTCCGGCTCCGGCAAGACCACCTTCCTCAACATCGCCGGCCTGCTGGAAACCTTCACCAGCGGCACCTACATGCTCGACGGCCAGGACGTGAGCACGCTGGGCGACGATGCCCGCAGCCGACTGCGCAACCAGAAGATCGGCTTCATCTTCCAGGGCTTCAACCTGATCCCCGACCTGAACCTGTTCGACAACGTCGACGTGCCGCTGCGCTACCGCAAGATGAGCGCCAACGAGCGCCGCGAGCGCATCGAGAAGGCGCTGACCCAGGTCGGCCTGGGCTCGCGCATGAAGCACTACCCGAATGAGCTGTCCGGTGGCCAGCAGCAGCGCGCCGCGATCGCGCGTGCCCTGGCCGGCAGCCCGCGCCTGCTGCTGGCCGACGAACCGACCGGCAACCTGGATACGCAGATGGCCCGCGGCGTGATGGAACTGCTGGAGGAGATCAATGCCGCCGGCACCACCATCGTGATGGTCACCCATGACCCGGAACTGGCCGCGCGCGCGCAGCGCAACGTGCACATCGTCGACGGCCAGGTGACCGACCTGGTGCGCGAGCCGGTGCTGGCCACCCCGCCGCGCCACATCGTCGCCGTCAACGAGTGAGGGCCCGACCATGTTCGCCTACTACGCCCGATTGGCGGTGCGCAGCTTCCGCCGCAACAAGGTACTGACCGCGCTGATGGTGATCGCCATCGCGCTGGGCATCGGCGCCTCGATGACCACGTTGACCGTGTTCCACGTGCTGTCCGGCGACCCGATTCCCAGCAAGAGCGACCGCCTGTTCTACGTGCAGCTCGACGCCGCGACCGGTGCCTACGTCGCCGGCGAAGAGCCGGAAACCCAGTTGACCCGCTTCGATGGTGAAGCACTGCTGCGCGAAGCCAAGGGTGAGCGCCAGGCGCTGATGAGCGGTGGCGGTGGGACCATTGAGCCCGCCAGCAGCACCCTCAAGCCCTTCAGCATTGATACCCGCTGGACGTCGGCCGACTTCTTCCCCATGTTCGAGGTGCCCATGCAGTACGGCCGCCCGTGGAGCCACGAGGATGACGAAGCCCGTGCCCGCGTGGTGGTCATCTCCAAGGCACTCAACGACAAGCTGTTCCAGGGCGCCAACAGCGTGGGCCGCGACCTGCGCATGGAAGGCCAGAGCTTCCGCATCGTCGGTGTGGTGAAGGAGTGGAGCCCAGAGCCGCACTTCTACGACCTGACCACAGGCAGCTACGGCAAGGACGAAGACCTGCTGCTGCCGATCTCGACCTCCTTCGATCTCAAGCTTGGCAATAACGGCAACATGAACTGCTTCGGCGAGAACCCCGACGGCAACAGCTACTCGCTCAATGCACCGTGCGCGTGGCTGCAGTACTGGGTGGAACTGGACCCGGCCAAGGCCGCCGACTATCGCCGCTACCTGGAGAACTATTCGACGCAGCAACGTGAAGCCGGCCGCTTCAAGCACCCGCCGAACGTTCGCCTGCGCACCGTGATGGAATGGCTGGACTTCAACGGCGCAGTACCCAGCGATGTCCGCCTGCAGCTGTGGCTGGCGCTGGGCTTTCTCGGCGTCTGCCTGGTCAATACGGTGGGCCTGCTGCTGGCCAAGTTCCTGCGTCGCAGTGGTGAAATCGGTGTGCGCCGTGCACTGGGTGCCAGCCGCGGGCAGATCTTCCTGCAGTGCCTGGTCGAAGCCGGCGCGGTCGGCGTGGTCGGTGGCGTGCTGGGCATCGGCCTGGCCCTGCTCGGCCTGTTCGCGGTGCGCCAGCAGCCGGTGGAGTACGCCAAGCTCGCCCACCTGGACGGCAGCATGCTGCTGCTCGCATTGGGCCTGACCCTGTTCGCCAGCCTCGCCGCCGGTTTCCTGCCCGCCTGGCGCGCGATGCAGGTCACTCCGGCCATCCAGCTCAAGTCGCAGTAAGCATCCGAACGAGGACTCCCATGGACATCCGCCCCATCCTCAGCACGCTGCGCCGGCACAAGACCGCCGCTGCCCTGATCGTGCTGGAAGTCGCACTGACCTGCGCCATCGTCTGCAACGCGCTGTTCCTGGTCAGCCAGCGCGTGGAGAAGATCAGCATGCCCAGTGGCATCGCCGAGAACGAACTGGTGATGCTGCGCGTCAGTGGCATCGGCAAGCAGACCGACGCCCTGGCCCGCACCCGCGAGGACCTGGCATCGCTGCGCGCCATCCCCGGCGTCAGCAACGTCACCATCATCAACCAGGTCCCCTTCCGCAACGGCTCCTCCAGCAGCAGCATCTCGCGCGTGATCGACCAGGAACGGCCGACCACCAACGCCTCGATGTACAACCTGTCCGAGAACGGGCTGGCCACGATGGGCATCAACCTGATTGCAGGCCGCGATTTCCTGCCCGACGAGTACCAGAACTTCGAGGACGTCAGCACGGGCGGCGGCAAGGAAAAGGCCATCCCGATTCTCCTCACCCAGGCCACCGCCGCCAAGATGGAACCCGATGGCAGCGCACTGGGCAAGACCTACTACATGGGCAAGCAGTCGCTGCACGTAGTCGGCATCGTCGACACGCTCAGCACGCCCAATGGCTGGAACGACAACTGGACCAACTCGATGCTGCTGCCCACCCGGAGCACGTTCGATAAAGGTGGCACCTATGTGCTGCGCACCGACCCGGCGCGCCGCAAGGAAGTGCTCGATGCCGCCGCCGCCGCACTGGAGCGCAATGATCCAAACCGTCTGATGCGCGACAAGCTGACCTATGAAGACCAGCGCAAGGACTTCTTCAAGAACGACCGCGCAATGGTCGGCCTGCTGATCACGGTCAGCATCTCGTTGCTGGTGGTTACCGCACTGGGCATCATCGGCCTGGCCAGCTTCTGGGTGCAGCAGCGCAGCAAGCAGATCGGCATCCGCCGTGCGCTGGGTGCCACGCGTGGGCAGATCCTGCGCTACTTCCAGACCGAGAACTTCCTGCTGGCCACGCTGGGCATCGTGCTGGGCATGCTGGCCGCCTACGCGATCAACCTGGCACTGATGAACATGTACGAGCTGCCGCGCATGCCGCTGCACTACCTGCCGCTGGGCGCGCTGCTGCTGTGGGTGCTCGGCCAGATCGCGGTGTTCGGACCGGCCCGGCGTGCAGCAGCGGTACCGCCTGCGGTTGCCACGCGGGGCGCGTGAGATGCGCATCCGCTGGATGCTGCTGATGATGGTGCTCCTGCCACTGCCGGCACAGGCCGGCGGTGGCAGCTCGCAGGCACTGGAATGGCGCCAGGATGATGCGCGACTGGCGTTGCGCTCGACCGAGGGACAGGTGCATGTGGAGGCTGCCAGTCCCGAAGCCCGCTTCGGCGTGCGCAGCGGCGATCGCATCCTGCGCATGGACGACACCGCCGTGCGCCGGGTCGAGCATCTTGTCGATGCCCTTCGCCACTCCACGGGCCGAACCGTCTATCTGTTGCTGCGCCGCGGCAGACGTGAATTGACTGTTCCGGTGAATGCGGCTGCCTGGCGCCTGGCCCTGGTCACCCCGCCGCCTCCGGCACCACCGCCTCCGCCCCGAAGCTGAGCCCGCTGCCCCTACGGCTACGGGTTTGGCTATGCTTGATGGGTGGCGCCGGGCTCTCCCGGCGTATGGACACGAACACGGCTCCATCGGCGCCGCCCATCCCTTTCTGCAGAACCGCTTGATGCCTTCGATCCTGATCATCGACGACAACGCCAGCGTGGGCACCGCGCTGGATGTGCTGTTCTCCCTGCACGACATCGACACCCTGCAGGCGCAGAGCCCGGCCGAGGGGCTGGCGTTGCTCGAGTCGCAGCCGGTCGACCTGGTGATCCAGGACATGAACTTCAGCGAGGACACCACCTCCGGCGAGGAAGGCGAAGACCTGTTCGCGCAGATCCGCGCGCGCCACCCGGACCTGCCGGTGATCCTGCTGACCGCCTGGACCCACCTGAGCAGCGCGGTGGACCTGGTCAAGGCCGGCGCCGCCGACTACCTGGCCAAGCCGTGGGACGACCGCAAGCTGCTGACCACGGTCAACAACCTGCTGGAGTTGTCCGAGGCGCGGCGCGAACTGGACCGCCGCCGCAGCCGTGAGCTGCGCCAGCGCAATGCGCTGGAAGAAAAGTACGACCTGTGCGGTGCGGTGTTCGCCGATCCGGCCAGCGAGCGCGTCATCGCCTTGGCCTGCCAGGTCGCGCGCTCCGAGCTGCCGGTGCTGATCACCGGCCCCAATGGCGCCGGCAAGGA
Source organism: Stenotrophomonas sp. 85239_Sma (assembly GCF_056481725.1). Classification (NCBI taxonomy): domain Bacteria; kingdom Pseudomonadati; phylum Pseudomonadota; class Gammaproteobacteria; order Lysobacterales; family Lysobacteraceae; genus Stenotrophomonas; species Stenotrophomonas sp. 85239_Sma. The sequence goes on from NZ_CM151163.1 coordinate 4,003,074, forward strand.
AAAGATCGCGCAGATCATCCAGGCCAACTCGCTGGTGGCCAAGGGCCCATTCGTCACGGTCAACTGTGGCGCGCTGCCGTCGGAACTGATCGAGGCCGAATTGTTCGGTGCCGATGCCGGCGCCTACACCGGCGCCAACAAGGCGCGCGAGGGCAAGTTCGAAGCTGCCGACGGAGGCACGCTGTTCCTGGATGAGATCGGCAACCTGTCACTCGGCGGGCAGATGAAGCTGCTGCGCGTGCTGGAAACCGGCCGCTTCGAGCGCCTGGGCTCCAATCGCGAACGCCAGGTCAAGGTCCGCGTGGTCAGCGCGACCAATGCCGACCTGCCGGCGATGATCCGCGACGGCACGTTCCGCGAAGATCTCTATTACCGCCTCAATACGGTGGAACTGGTGCTGCCACCATTGGCCGAGCGCGCGGGCGACATCCTGCCCTTGGCCGAGCGCTTCCTGACGGCCGGCAAGCCATTGTCCAGCGCTGCCAGCGCGGCCCTGCAACGGCACCCGTGGCCGGGCAACGTGCGCGAACTGCGCAACGTGATCCAGCGTGCAGAACTGCTGGCGGCCGGCAATCGCATCGAGGTGGCCGACCTGAACCTGCCGCGTGCTGCACCGGTGCCGCGACCGGCACCGAGTGCTGGCAACGATCCCGACCGCGAGCGCATCGAGGATGTGCTGGCACGCAATCACGGCGTCATCGCCCAGGCGGCCGCCGAACTGGGCCTGAGCCGCCAGGCCCTGTACCGGCGCATGGACCGCCACGGCATTCCGCGCGAATGAAACGGCGCTCGTTCACTTTCCGCCTGTTCCTGCGCCTGCTGCCGGTGCTGGCGCTGGCCGCCGCGTTGCCGTGGTTGCTGGCGTACTGGATGAACCATGGCTGGGTGGTGACCACGGTGTCGGCGTTGATCCTGCTATCGCTGATGTGGTGGACCCTGCGTCGGGCTACCGCCCCGGTGCGGTCACTGATGCGGGCCCTGGCGGGCACCACCAGCAGCTATCGCGACGGCGAATACAACTTCGGCGTGCACTGGCCCGGCAATGACGAGCTCGGCGACCTGGTGCAGGCACACCGCGAACTGGGCGATGTGCTGCGTGCACAGCGGCAGGGCCTGGTGCAACGCGAACTGCTTCTGGACACGATGGTGCAGAACACGCCGGTGGCGATGCTGCTGATCGCCTCGGGTGGTGATGGCATCGCCCGCGTAGTGTTCTCCAATCTGGCTGCGCGCAAGCTGCTGCACGGGGGCTGGAAGCTGGAGGGCCAGCGCTTGGAGGATGTCCTCGAACAGGTGCCGGTGGAGCTGCGCGACGCGATCGCCCGCGGCGGTGACAGCCTGTTCGCGGTGCATGCCGAAGGCGAAGACGGCGATGAGGATGACGAACAGGTCTACCACCTCTCGCGCCGCGCCTTCCAGCTCAATGGTCGTCCGCACGATCTGCTGCTGGTGCGCCTGCTGACCGCCGAGCTGCGCCGCCAGGAAGTACAGACCTGGAAGAAGGTGATCCGGGTGATCAGCCACGAACTGAACAATTCGCTGGCGCCGATTGCCTCGCTGGCCCACTCCGGCGGTGTACTGGTGCAGCGTGAACGCTTTGACCGGCTGCCGGAGATCTTCACCACCATCGAGGATCGCGCACGCCACCTGGAAGGCTTCATCCGTGGCTATGCACGCTTCGCCAAGCTGCCGCAGCCGCAACTGCAGACCGTGCACTGGGCGCCGTTCCTGTCCAGCCTCCGCCAGCAGATCCCGTTCACCATGGAGCGCGAGCCGGACGAGGAACTGAGCAGCCGCATCGACATCGCGCAGTTCGGGCAGGCACTGTTGAACCTGTTGAAGAACGCCCATGAAGCCTGCGCCGAAGCCGATCCACCCAACGATGACGTGCAGGTACAGCTGACGCGGTTGCCGCAGTGGCTGCGCCTGGATGTACTGGACCGCGGCAAGGGCATGAACGAACAGGTGCTGCAGAACGCGCTGATGCCGTTCTATTCGACCAAGCGCAACGGCACCGGGCTGGGGCTGGCGCTGACCCGCGAGATCGTGGAGGCACATGGCGGGCGCGTGTCGCTGCAGAACCGCGGTGATGGCGGGCTGTGCGTGTCGATCCTGTTGCCGGTGGGTTGAGTAGGTCGATCAGGTAGATCCACGCCATGCGTGGATGTGCCGATCAAGGTTGGCACCTGCCAAAGCTGCGGCATCGGCATCCTGCGCTCCAGGGGAACGGGAGCATCAAGAGCAAATGCAACGAGATCCACGCGTAGTTTGAATCGACTGGGTGCAGCTGTGGCTCTGGATGTTGGTTCCGCCTTGAGCGAGCCGAGCATCGCAGGGGAATCCGGGGCGCAGAGGCGCCGATGTTTGAGCGCAGCGAGTTCGGCGCCGTCCGCTGATTCACCGAGAAGCGCAGGGCACCGATGCGCAGCATCGGCTCGCGACCGGCGGAGCGTTTCTTTTGGTTACTTTTCTTTGCGCACAAAGAAAAGTAACGCCCATGACCGGTGGCCGACCTTCAGCCACCCAGCGAAGAGATGGATCGCCGCATCGCGACCCGCAGGTGCATCGGAAACCCGAGCGCAGCCTCTTCGGCCATGACTGCGTGCAGGCCGTCGCCCCACTCTGCCTCCGGCACTTCAACGAAGCCCTCGCTGGCATAGAAGGCCGCATTCCACGGCACATCGCTCAACGTGGTCAGCACCGCTGCAGCGAAGCCGGCGGCCCTGGCCTGTGCCAAGGCATGGCGCAGCAATGCACGGCCATGGCCGCGACGCGCATGCGCCGGGTCCACATCCATCTGCAGGACATGGAACTCGCCGCACAACTCGCCACCCAGCAGGTAGCCCGCAATACCGCCTTCGGCGGCATCGACCACCCACAACTGGCCACGCCGAAGGCCGTCCTGCAGCGTCTGCAGGTCCAGGCCGTGCCCGGCAAACACCGGGTAGGCCTGGTGACCCTTCAGCAGTTCACCGGCGCGTTGTTCGATCGCCGGCAGCACGCCGAGCTCGTCGGCGTGCGGAAGGCGTGGCTCAGGATTTCTTGACCGGGCGCTTCCAGCCATCGATGGTTTCCTGTCGTGCACGTGCCAGTGTCAGCTTGCCGTCCGGGGCGGTGCGGGTGATGACCGAGCCTGCGGCGATGGTCGCGCCCTCGCCGATCGTCAGCGGCGCCACCAGTGAGCTGTTGGAGCCGATGAACGCGTTGTCGCCGATGGTGGTGGTCGACTTGTTCACGCCGTCGTAGTTGCAGGTGATGGTGCCGGCACCGATGTTCACCCTGCTGCCGATCACTGCATCCCCCAGATAGGTGAGGTGATTGGCCTTGCTGCCGACGCCAAGGGTGACCTTCTTGGTTTCGACGAAATTACCGACGTGCACGCCATCGGCCAGCACGGTACCCGGGCGCAGGCGCGCGAACGGACCGACCTGTGCCGCGCCTTCGGTGACCACGCCTTCCAGGTCGCAATGCGCGCGCACTTCGGTACCCGGACCGAGAGTGACGTCCTTCAGGCGATTGAACGGGCCAACGGTGACGCCGTCGCCGAGCACGATATTGCCTTCAAGAACGACATCGACATCGATCAGCACGTCACTGCCCACGGTGACGGTGCCACGGATGTCGAGTCGTGCCGGGTCGCGCACGCGTGCGCCCTGTGCGCACAGCGCCCGCACCGCGCGGCGCTGCCAGGCGCGTTCCAGCTGCGACAGCTGCCAGGGATCGTTCGCCCCCTCGGCTTCCTGCGCGTCGGCCACCAGCGCCATTTCGGCCGGGGTGTACTCATGCGCGGCAAACGCGAACACGTCGGTCAGGTAGTACTCGCCCTGTGCATTGCGGTTGGAGAGCTGCGACAGCCAGCGGCGCAGCGCGGTCGACTCCGCAGCGATGATGCCGGTGTTGATCGTACGCACGCGCAGCTGGTCGTCGGTGGCGTCCTTCTGCTCCACGATCGCACCCACCTTGCCTTCGGCATCGCGCAGCACGCGGCCGTAACCGGTCGGGTCATCAACCTCGGCGACCAGCACCGCCAACCGCCCCGGCTGCGCCAGCAGGTCGCGCAGGGTCTGCGCGCGGATCAGCGGTACATCGCCGTACAGCACCAGCACCTGTACGGCATCCGGCACCTGCGGCATTGCCTGCGCCACCGCGTGGCCCGTACCCAGCTGCTGCGCCTGTTCAGCCCACTGCAGGTCGGGCTGGCCGGCGAAATGCTGCCGCACCGCCTCACCGCCATGGCCGTAGACCACATGGATGGCCGCCGGCTGCAGTTCGCGGGCCGCATCGATCACGTGCGCCAGCATTGGTTGGCCGGCGATCGGCTGCAGCACCTTCGGCAGCACCGACTTCATGCGCTTGCCAGCGCCGGCGGCGAGGATGATGACGTGCAGGGCTTGGGTCATGGGAACGGCAGTCCGAGGTTCGTTGCCGGTGATTCTAGAGCGTGAGCCGTTAACATGGGCATCCTTCCTCCTTCACCATGCCGATGAGCCTCGTCCGCCAGGGAAGCGCCTACCTCCTCATCGGGCTCGTGCAGCTGCTCGTCGATTGGCTGGTCTTCGTGGTCGCCACCGCGCTGGGCATGGCGGTGGCACCGGCCAACGTCGCCGGACGCCTGGCGGGCATGCTCCTGGGCTTCTGGCTCAATGGCCGCTACACCTTTGCCGAGGCCGGCGCCCACAAGCTGGGCTGGAGGCGTTTCGCACGCTTTTTCGCGCTGTGGCTGCTGCTGACCGCGGCAAGCACGTTGCTGGTGAGCGTGGTCGACCACGCGCTTGGCCTGCAGTACGCCTGGCTGGCCAAGCCGCTGGTGGAAGGCGGGCTGGCGTGCGTGTCGTTCCTGTTGATGCGCTACCTGGTATACCGCTGATCGGGGTCAGCGATCACCGTCGCCGCGCAGGCGCGCGCCCACTCCCTCACGCCACAGCTGCAGCGCGCTGTAGCGCAACCGCACCTGATGCTGCCCGGCCGGCACGCACAACGCATGGAAGAGGCCATTACCGCGCAGCAGCGGCAGCACCTGGCCATCCTCGAGCTGCGCCTGCCAGCCACGGCCGGTGGTTTCGTTGATCACCACCCACGCCGCACGGTCGGCCACCACCGTCAGCTCGATGCGTCCGGGCAGGTACTGCAGCACCTGCACCGTGGCCTCACCAGCATCCTGTTCGGCGCAGAGGCTGCTGGCGGCGGCGGGCAGCCACAGCTGCCGTTTGAAATCGGTCTGGTTGAACAGCGGTGCAGGCGGTAGACGCTCGTCATGGCGGCGCACCTGCCGCGGATTCAGTACGCGTGGCAGCACGCTGCCGCGCCGCGCAAGTTCCACCTGGTCGCCCTGCGCACTGGAGCCCGGGAATGGCTCCTGGGCCAGCAGCCAACGCACGCCCAGCAGGTCGTACAGGGGAGCAGCGGTGTCTGGCATCCAGGCAGTGGGAGCTTTCTGCTGGAAGGTATCGACCGGTTCGCCCGGCATCCCGGTCATCTGCAGATAGTCGCTTGCCAGCAGCGGGTTGTAGCCGTTTGCCAGCGCAATGGCATGCACCGCCGCACCGTTGGTGAGTCCACCGATGCCGAAGACCACCGCGCGCTCGGGTATGCCGATATGCCGCTCTGCCGCCAGCAACGCATAGGCGCGCTGCGCAGGACCCGCACGATCGGCGGTGAGCACCGATTTGGTGCCGCTGCCCGCGTTGAAGCTGGTGCCGACGTTGAACAACAGCAGGTCCAGCAGCACCAGTGCCAGCACCCAGCGCGCAGGCGCCGGGTGGCGGCGCAGCACCTGCACTGCGGCCACGCCCAGCGCGGCGCTGACGGCAAGCCAGGCGAAGGCGAGCGGATGGCCATGATCGATCGCCAGCCATGCGGCACACGCAGCCAGCATCGCGACGGCCGCCACAGACACCCAGTGCAATCGCAACGGTTGCCGCTGCAGGGCAACCTGCAGCGCATTGGCACCCAACCACGCCGCCGCGGGCACGGTAAGGAACAGCGCATCGGATGGGCGCCGGAACAGGTCCAGCCCCGGAAGCCAGCCAAACAGCCAGGGGAACAGCGGCGTCGCGCCACCCACCGCGACCAGGATCGCCAGCGTCAGCGCACACAGCGCGATGCGGGCCGCCGCCGGCCTGCGCCGCAGCACCTCACCGCCCCAGAGCAGCCACAGCGCCAGCGGCACTGCCCCCAGATAGAGGTAGTCGGCGCTGATGTCACCGAAGGCCCAGCTATCGCCGCGCCCCTGCGAGAACACGTTGCCCGACAGCAGTGTCACCAGTGTCTGCCAGTGGATGGCACCGGGCAGCGCGGCTTCCAGCGACAAGCCATTGCGATTGGTCTGGTCCAGCCAGGCCAGCGTGGACAGCCACTGCGGCGCACTCACAGCGCCGGCGAGAATGGCCACCACGCCCAGCTGCCACAGCAGGCGCACGCGCTGCCCCCGTGCCAGCAGGACAGCACCCACGGCGTAGATCGCGCACGCGAGGATGATGAAATAGGTGACCTGGGTCAGTTGCAGCGCACACAGGCCGCCGGCCACACCGGCCAGCAGGATGTCGCGCATCCGTCCCCGCCGGCGGACCTGCTCCAGGCCCAGCCACAGCCAGGGCAGCAGGCAGTAACTGATGATCATCGGCGTGTGCTGCAGGCGCGAAGCGGCCACGCCCCCGAACATCAACGTGAGTGCGAACAGCAGCTGCGCGGGCGGCGCCATGCCCTGCAGGCGACCCAGCCGCAGCGCACCCAGGCCGCCTGCCAGCACATGCAGCAGCACCACCACCGTAAACAGGTGCAGGGAGCTGGGTGCCAGCAGCATCGGCAGCAGCATCGTCGGCTGCAGCGTCATCATCTGCGGGTCGGCCACCTGCGGGTAGCCACCGTAGAGATAGGGATTCCACCAGGGGGCCTGCAGATGACGCAGCTGCTCGGCACTGAAGCTGACAGCCGGGAAGAACTGCTGCACGGCGTCGAAGGGAATGGTCTTGATGCCACTGAGCCATGGCAGGCACAGGACGATCCAGGCAACCAGGAATGCGCCCGCCGGTGTGCGCCACTGCCGCTGCCAGCTGCCGCCCTCTATCGTTGTCGAATACTGCTGCATTCCCTGCTCCTGTGGAGAACAAACAAAAACGCCGGCATGCAAGCCGGCGTTTCTGCTTGATGACGCGCGAACCTCAGTGCTTGAGGGTCTTGCGCAGGCGCTCCAGCGCCTGCAGCTGGACGACGGCTTCGGCCAGCTTCTGCTGGGCTTCAGCCACTTCCATCGCTTCGCCGCGGTTGGCCAGGATGCGCTCGGCTTCTTCCTTGGCCTTGCGGACCGAGGCTTCGTCGATGTCCTGTGCGCGGATCGCGGTGTCGGCCAGCACGGTCACCACCTGCGGCTGCACTTCCAGGATGCCGCCGGAAATGGCGAAATCCAGCTGCTCGCCGTTCGGCGTGGTCACCACCACCTTGCCCGGCTTCAGGCGGGTGATCAGCGGCGCGTGCTTGGGCGCGATGCCCAGTTCGCCCAGCTCACCGGTGGCCACGACCAGGGTCGCTTCGCCACGGAAGATTTCCTGCTCGGCGCTGACGATGTCGCAACGGATCGTGCTCATGCAAATCTCTTCGCTGTTCGCGGCGGCGCAATGCCACCGTGGGGGTCCACCGGCGCGGGCGGTTGCCCGGCGCCGGCGTCAGGTCGGGCAGGATCGCTCCCGCCCGTCCCGGATCAGGCCTTCTCGGCCATCTTCTTGGCCTTCTCGACCGCTTCTTCGATGCCGCCGACCATGTAGAACGCCTGCTCCGGCAGGTGGTCGTACTCGCCATCGACGATGGCCTTGAAGCCACGGATGGTGTCCTTCAGCGGCACGTACTTGCCCGGCGAACCGGTGAACACTTCGGCCACGTGGAACGGCTGGCTGAAGAAGCGCTCGATCTTACGGGCGCGCGACACGGCCTGCTTGTCCTCTTCGGACAGCTCGTCCATGCCCAGGATCGCGATGATGTCCTTCAGTTCCTTGTACTTCTGCAGGGTCTGCTGGACGCGCTGGGCGGTGTCGTAGTGCTCGTGGCCGATGACCAGCGGGTCCATCTGGCGGCTGGTGGAGTCCAGCGGATCGACGGCCGGGTAGATACCCAGCGAGGCGATCGAACGCGACAGGGTGACGGTCGAGTCCAGGTGGGCGAAGGTGGTCGCCGGCGACGGGTCAGTCAGGTCGTCCGCGGGAACGTAGACGGCCTGGATCGAGGTGATCGAACCGTTCTTGGTCGAGGTGATGCGTTCCTGCAGGACGCCCATTTCCTCGGCCAGGGTCGGCTGGTAACCCACGGCCGACGGCATGCGGCCCAGCAGTGCCGACACTTCGGTACCGGCCAGGGTGTAGCGGTAGATGTTGTCGACGAACAGCAGGACGTCCTTGCCCTTGCCGTTTTCGTCCTTCTCGTCGCGGAAGTACTCGGCCATGGTCAGGCCGGTCAGGGCGACGCGCAGACGGTTGCCCGGCGGCTCGTTCATCTGGCCGTACACCATCGCCACCTTGTCCAGGACGTTGGAGTCCTTCATTTCGTGGTAGAAGTCGTTGCCCTCACGGGTACGCTCACCCACGCCGGCGAACACGGACAGGCCGCTGTGCGCCTTGGCGATGTTGTTGATCAGTTCCATCATGTTGACGGTCTTGCCGACGCCGGCGCCGCCGAACAGGCCGACCTTGCCGCCCTTGGCGAACGGGCACATCAGGTCGATGACCTTGATGCCGGTTTCCAGCAGCTCGGTGGCCGGGGACTGGTCTTCGTACGACGGAGCCGCACGGTGGATTTCCCAGCTGTCGCTGGCGGCCACCGGGCCGGCTTCGTCGATCGGGCGGCCCAGCACGTCCATGATGCGGCCCAGGGTGCCAGCACCGACCGGCACGGAGATGCCGCGGTTGGTGTTGGTGGCAACCAGGTTGCGCTTCAGGCCGTCGGTGGAACCGAGGGCGATGGTACGCACCACGCCGTCGCCCAGCTGCTGCTGGACTTCAAGGGTGATTTCGGTGTTGTCGACCTTCAGTGCGTCGTACACCTTCGGCACCGACTCACGCGGGAATTCGACGTCGACGACCGCGCCGATGATCTGAACGATCTTGCCCTGACTCATTGCTGCATCCTCTAAATGTGTGCTTTGAACGAACGCGGTCAGACTGCTGCCGCGCCGCCGACGATTTCGGAGATTTCCTGGGTGATCGCTGCCTGGCGCGCCTTGTTGTAGACGAGCTGCAGGGTGCCGATCAGCTTGTTGGCGTTGTCGCTCGCCGCCTTCATCGCAACCATGCGTGCCGCATGCTCGGAGGCGACGTTTTCCAGCAGTGCCTGGTACACCAGCGACTCGATGTAACGCGTCATCACGTGCTCGAGCACGGTCGCGGCATCGGGTTCGTACAGGTAGTCCCAGTCGTGGTGAGCGACCTGCTTCTCAGCCGGCGGCAGCGGCAGCAGCTGATCGAAGCTGGCCTTCTGCACCATGGTGTTCACGAAGCGGTTGTAGACCAGGTACACGCGGTCGATCTTGCCCTCGGTGAAGGCGTCGAGCATCACCTTGATCACACCGATCAGCGACTCCAGCTTCGGCACGTCGCCGATGTGGGTCACGCTGCCGACCATGTTGACCTTCACGCGGCGGAAGAAGGTCGACGCCTTCTGGCCGATGGTCACCAGGTCCACTTCCGCACCCTTGTCCTGCCATGCCTTGGCTTCGCCCAGCATCTTGCGGAACAGGTTGTTGTTCAGGCCACCGGCCAGGCCGCGATCGGAGGAGATCACGATGAAGCCGACCCGCTTGACCTGCTCGCGCTCGACCAGGAACGGATGCTGGTAATCGGTACTGGCCTGGGCCAGGTGCCCAATCACCTGCTTCATCGCCTGCGCGTACGGACGCGAGGTCTTCATCCGATCCTGCGCCTTGCGGATCTTGGAGGCCGAGACCATTTCCAGGGCGCGCGTCACCTTGCGGGTGTTCTGCACACTCTTGATCTTGGTTTTGATTTCGCGTCCGCTTGCCATCTCTTGTTTCCCGTGGCGCGGGGCAGATGCCCCGCGTTGTTCAACCGTTTGTCATCTGGTCCAGCGGAGCCAGCGCTCCGCTCTACAGGACCGCGATTACCAGCTGCCGGTGGTCTTGAACTCGGCGATGCCCTTCTTGAAGGCACCTTCGATGTCGTTGTCCCAACCGCCGGTGGCGTTGACCTTGCTGACCAGCTCGCCCTGGGTGTTGGCGAAGTGGGCGTGCAGGCCCTCCTCGAACGCCAGCAGCTTGTTGACCGGCACGTCGTCGAGGTAACCCTCGTTGACGGCGTAGATCGACAGCGCCTGGTTGGCGATCGACATCGGCGCGTACTGCTTCTGCTTCATCAGCTCGGTGACGCGCTGGCCACGCTCCAGCTGCTTGCGGGTCGCTTCGTCCAGATCCGAGGCGAACTGCGCGAACGCAGCCAGCTCACGGTACTGGGCCAGCGAGATGCGGATGCCGCCCGACAGCTTCTTGATGATCTTGGTCTGGGCCGAGCCACCGACGCGCGACACCGAGATACCGGCGTTCACGGCCGGGCGGATGCCGGCGTTGAACAGGTCGGTTTCCAGGAAGATCTGGCCGTCGGTGATCGAGATCACGTTGGTCGGAACGAAGGCGGACACGTCGCCAGCCTGGGTTTCGATGATCGGCAGCGCGGTCAGCGAGCCGGTCTTGCCGGTGACCTTGCCTTCGGTGAACTTCTCGACGTATTCCTCGGACACGCGCGCAGCGCGTTCCAGCAGGCGCGAGTGCAGGTAGAACACGTCACCCGGGTAGGCTTCGCGGCCCGGCGGACGCTTCAGCAGCAGCGAGATCTGGCGGTAGGCGACGGCCTGCTTGGACAGATCGTCATACACGATCAGCGCGTCTTCGCCGCGGTCCATGAAGTACTCACCCATGGTGCAGCCCGAGTAGGCGCTGATGTACTGCATGGCAGCCGATTCGGAAGCAGTCGCGGCCACCACGATGGTGTGGGCCAGCGCGCCGTTCTCTTCCAGCTTGCGCACGATGTTGGCGATGGTCGAAGCCTTCTGGCCGATCGCAACGTACACGCACTTGATGCCGGTGCCCTTCTGGTTGATCACCGCATCGATCGCCATGGCGGTCTTGCCGGTCTGGCGGTCGCCGATGATCAGCTCGCGCTGGCCACGGCCGATCGGGATCATCGAGTCGACCGACTTGTAACCGGTCTGCACCGGCTGGTCGACCGACTTGCGCCAGATCACGCCCGGAGCAACGCGCTCCACCGGAGCGGTCAGGTCGGTGCCCAGCGGGCCCTTGCCGTCGATCGGCTCGCCCAGCGCGTTCACGACGCGGCCCAGCAGTTCCGGACCGACCGGCACTTCCAGGATGCGGCCGGTGGTCTTGGCGACATCGCCTTCGCGCAGGTGCTCGTAGTCACCCAGGACCACGGCGCCGACCGAGTCGCGCTCCAGGTTCAGGGCCAGTGCGAAGGTGTTGTTCGGCAGTTCGATCATTTCGCCCTGCATCACGTCGGCCAGACCGAAGATGCGCACGATGCCGTCGGACACGCTGGTCACGGTGCCTTCGTTGCGCGATTCCGCGGCCAGCTTGACCTTCTCGATGCGGTTCTTGATCAGTTCGCTGATTTCGGAGGGGTTGAGCGTGGTTGCCATCGTCAAGTCCTAGTGCCGGCAGCGGGGCCGGACGTTAAATGAATTCAGTTAGCGAGCGCGGTCTGCAGACGGGCCAGCTTGCCCTTCAGCGAACCATCGATGACCACGTCGCCGGCGTCGATCACGGCGCCGCCGATCAGCGAGGCATCGACCGCGGTGGTCACTTCGACCTCGCGGTTGAAGCGCTTGCGCAGCGCAGCCTTGATCGCGTCCAGTTCACCGGCCGACAGATCGGCCGCCGAGGTCACCGTGGCCTTGACCACGTGCTCGGCTTCGGCGCGCAGGGCGTCGAACATGCCGGAGATTTCCGGCAGCAGCGGCAGACGATGCGATTCGGCCAGGATGGCCAGGAAGCGCGAGTAGGTCTCGCCGTGGGACACCGGCGCCAGCAGGGCGACGGCGTCGTCACGACCCAGCTCCGGGTTGGCGAGCAGGGCCGCCACGCGCGGGTCGGCGGCGACGTGGGCGGAGAACGCCAGGGCGTCCGACCACGGCGCGAACGCGCCTTCGTCGCGCGCGGTCGCGAACGCGGCGCGGGCGTACGGGCGGGCAAGCGTGAGGGCCTGGCTCATCCTTAGATCTCCGAGGCCAGCTCGTCGAGCAGCGCTTTGTGGGCGTTGGCGTCGATTTCGCGCTTGAGCAGCTTTTCGGCACCGGTCACGGCCAGCGCGGACACCTGCTTGCGCAGATCTTCACGGGCACGGTTGGCGGCGGCGTCGATTTCAGCCTGGGCCAGCTCCTTCTGACGGGTGGCTTCGGTGATCGCTTCGTTACGGGCAGCATCAACGATCTGGTTGGCACGCGCGTGGGCCTGATCGATGATCTCGTTGGCCTTGGTGCGGGCTTCCTTCAGCGCTTCGTTGACCTTCTCCTGCGCCTGGGCCAGATCTTTCTGGCTGCGGTCGGCAGCAGCGAGGCCTTCAGCAATCTTCTGCTGGCGCTCTTCGATCGCGTTCATCAGCGGCGGCCAGATCTTGGTCGCGATGATCCAGATCAGACCAGCGAAGGCCAGCGCCTGCGCAAGAAGGGTGAAATTGATATTCATGGTTAGCTCGATCGCTGGTTTCGGGGTGGACGCGCCGCCGTAGCGGCGCATCCGGCCTTCATCCGAAACCGGGTGCAGCAGCACCCGGTCGTCTCAAACCGCTGTATCAGCCGGCCAGAGCCTTGGTGACGGCGCCAGCAAAGGCAGCCGACAGCGGGTTGGCGAAGGCCAGCAGCAGGCCAACGGCGACCGAGATGATGAACGCGGCGTCGATCAGGCCGGCGGTGATGAACATGCGGACCTGCAGGACCGGGATCAGTTCCGGCTGGCGGGCGGCCGACTCCAGGAACTTACCAGCCATGATGGCCAGACCCAGACCGGCGCCCAGCGCGGCCAGGCCGATCATGATGCCGACGGCAAGGGCGGTGGAGCTCTGAATCTGCGCGAAGTTGGTCAGGACGGCGAAGTACATGGTTATCTCCAGGAACTTAAGTTGCTAAGGGTGATGAAACGGATGAAGGTTGAAACGCGTTGAAGCTTGAAACTCAGTGAGCGTCTTCCGACAGGCTCAGGTACACGATCGACAGCATCATGAAGATGAAGGCCTGCAGCGGGATCACCAGCAGGTGGAACAGCATCCAGCCAAGGCCGAACGCACCACCGGCAATGGCACCGAAGAAACCGGCACCACCCAGCACCCAGATCAGCAGGAACACGATTTCGCCGCCGAACATGTTGCCGAACAGTCGCATCGCCAGCGAGATCGGCTTGCTCAGCCACTCGACGATGTTGAGGATCAGGTTGAACGGCATCATCCACTTGCCGAACGGCGCCGTCAGGAATTCCTTGATGAAGCCAAGCAGGCCCTTGGACTTCAGCGCGAAGAACAGCATCAGGAAGAACACGCTGATGGCCATGCCGAGGGTGGCATTGACGTCAGCGGTCGGCACCGGCTTCCAGTAGTGGATGCCCGCCCATTCCAGCGGCTTGGCGATGAAGTCGGCCGGGATCATCTTGATCAGGTTCATCATCAGGATCCAGAAGAAGATCGTGATGGCGATCGGCGTGACCAGCTTGCTCTTGCCGTGATAGGTGTCCTTGGCCTGGCGGTCGACGAACTCCAGGCAGATCTCGACGAAGGCCTGCCACTTGCCCGGCACGCCGGCAGTGGCCTTGCGGGTCCCCAGCCAGAACGCGACAACGATCACCAGGCCCATCAGGACCGCGGTGAGGAAGGTATCGACGTGGATATGCCAGAACATACCCTCACCCTTGCCGACCGGTGCGGTCAGGTTGTGCAGGTGATGCTGGATGTAGCTGGTAGGGGTTAGAGCCTCGCCCGCCATGTGTCCGGAACCTTCAGTTAATTGAATTCTGTCAACGCCTGGCCATAGCCAGGACCTGGAACATCAAGCCGACGGCGATACCGGCCAACAGCGCCAGTGCAGGCAGCTTGAAGACCAGGAACCCCACCAGCAGGACGCCGAAAACCACCACCCACTTGGCCACGATCGCAATGATCAGGCGCGCCATCGCCGATCCTGCGGCCACCGCCCCTCCGCCCAGTGCCATCCGTGCCGCCACCCAACCACCGGCCGAAATGGCCACACCGGACGCCAGCGCGCCGAGGGCATATTTCGGACCCACCAGCAGGAAGGCCAGGGCCAGGACAGCCACTGCGGCCAGCGGGTAGACCGCGGCGCGCAGCATCAGTCGCCGACCCGCATCAACGGAGTTCAGCACAGGACGTCCCGCGTGGTTGCAAGTGGAGGGCTGAGGCGGCTACAGCAGGGGGGCCTCATCGAGCCGCCAAATTATAGCAATGGGACAATTTGCGAGACAACCGCTCCCTGTTCATCCCAGGAGGCCGCAAGTTGCGGTAACGGTTACATTTTTGCGTGCCACCCAGGGGACAATGACGTCCGCATGATGCTGCACTGCAGTATTGAACTTTGGTCGCAGGCCGCGGAACTTTCGCCGCAGGCGCCGGTCCGATCTTTCGACCTGCCTGCAGCAACCTCGTCGACGCTCCGCCCCGCAGGTCCCACGATGGCCCCGAAGCCCGGCTCCGGGGCCATCTCTTTGCATCATCGCGACAGCGCTGAACCGTGCACACCCTGTGGACCATACGTTCACGGATGGTGGACGGGCCTGTCCTGCACAGTGATCTTCATTCTGATGAACCACTGCAAGGACTCTTCGATGCGCTCCGTACCCACCCTGCTCGCCCTCTCCCTGCTCGCCACCGGGGCTTCGTTCGCCACTGCCGCCCATGCCGCCGAAGGCGATGACCGCTTCGCCCTGCGCCTGGGTGCAATGAACATCGACTCGGACAATACCCTCCGCGGCAAGACCAACGTGGCCGGCCAGGACATCGGCTTCTCCGAGGACTTCAAGCTGGGTGGCAAGGAATGGGAGCCGCGCATCGACGGCATGTTCCGCATCAGCAACCGCCAGCGCCTGCTGTTCAACTACTTCAAGTACGACAAGGACCGCCGCGAGACCCTCGGCCAGGACATCTCCTTCGGTGACGTCAACGTGCCGTCGGGCAGCTTCGTCAAGGGCGAGCTGAAGTACCAGGTCGCCAGCCTGGTCTATGACTACTCGGTGGTGGACACCGATACCTTCGACCTCGGCCTGCAGCTGGGCGCCGAGTACGCCAAGGTCAGCACCAAGGCCTACGCCGATCTGGGTACCGTCTACGAAGGCCAGTTCCTCAACGAGAAGACCGACGGCGTGGCGCCGGTGGTCGGTGCGCGGCTGAGCTTCACCCCGTCGGAGAAGTGGATGATCACGCTGCAGGGCCAGTACCTCAACACGCGCTGGGGCAGCTTCGATGACTACAAGGGCGACCTGAGCCGCGCCAACGCCATCGTCGATTACCGCTTCACCAAGAACTTCGGCGTGTTCGCCGGCTACGACTGGTTCAAGCTGGACGCGGACAAGAAGGGCAGCGACGGCACCATCGGCCTGAAGCAGGAATTCAAGGGCCCGGTGGCCGGCGTCAGCTTCGTGTTCTGATCCCCCACCCCTTCCACGGCACTCTCTCCTGGCGCGGCCTCCGGAACATCGGGGCCGCGCTTTTTTGTGCTGTTTTTCCCTGCGTGCAGGAGCAAGAGCAGCTGGGTCGAGCGCCGGAGGGAGCGGGGGCTGCGTGCGAATGTCCCCCGGCGCTGGCCTGCGGCCGGCACCTCCTCCTTTGCTTCGCCCCCAGCCCCCGCTCCCTCCGCGTTTCAGGCATCCAGGCGGCCTGGGCAGTGGCGACTGTCCGCCTGCCACCCGCGCAGCGGCCCAGACCCTCGCGATGTGCTGCCGAAGGTATCCCCGCAGCCAACAAAAAACCCCGGCAGAGGCCGGGGCTTTTTGTACGGAATGGCGCGAACGCCTTACTTCTTCTTCGGCATGTACAGATCGGTGATCGTGCCGTCGTAGATTTCCGAGGCCATCGCCACCGATTCGCTCAGCGTCGGGTGCGCATGGATGGTGTGGCCGATGTCCTCGGCTTCCGCACCCATCTCGATCGCCAGGCCGATCTCGGCCAGCAGGTCACCGGCATGCACGCCAACGATGGCACCACCGATGATGCGGTGGGTCTCTTCGTCGAAGATCAGCTTGGTGAAGCCCTCGGTGCGGCCGATGCCGATCGCGCGGCCACTGGCGGCCCACGGGAACTTGGCCACGCCCACCTTCAGGCCCTTGGCCTTGGCTTCGGTTTCGGTGACGCCAACCCAGGCGATTTCCGGGTTGGTATAGGCCACCGACGGAATCACGCGGGCCACCCATTCCTTCTTGTGGCCGGCTGCCACTTCAGCGGCCAGCTTGCCTTCGTGCGTGGCCTTGTGGGCCAGCATCGGGTTGCCGACGATGTCGCCGATGGCAAAGATGTGCGGCACGTTGGTGCGCATCTGGCGATCGACCGGGATGAAGCCACGGTCGGTGACCTGCACGCCGGCCTTTTCGGCATCGATCTTCTTTCCGTTCGGCGAGCGACCCACGGCCACCAGCACGCGGTCGAAGGTGCCCTGCGCCAGCGCAGGCGCCTGGCCTTCCTCGGCGGCGTCGAAGCTCACGGTGATGCCCTTGGCATCGGCGGTGACGCCCGAGGCCTTGGTCTTCAGGTGGACTTCGATGCCCTGCTTCTTCAGGCGGTCGGCCAGCGGCTTGACCAGGTCCTTGTCGGCGCCCGGCATCAGCTGGTCCATGAACTCGACCACGGTGACCTTGCTGCCCAGTGCGCTGTACACGGTGGCCATTTCCAGGCCGATGATGCCGCCGCCGACGACCAGCAGCGAGCCCGGCACTTCGGCCAGCTCCAGCGCGTCGGTGGAGTCCATCACGCGCTTGTCGTCCCACGGGAAGTTCGGCAACTTCACTGCCTGCGAACCGGCGGCGATGATGCACTTCTGGAAACGCAGCAGCTGGGTACTGCCGTCCGCGGCGGTGATTTCCAGCTCGTTGGCCGACAGGAACTTGCCGACGCCCTGCACATTGCGGACCTTGCGCTGCTTGGCCATGCCGGCCAGGCCCTTGGTCAGCTGGTTGACGACTTTTTCCTTGTACTCGCGCAGCTTGTCCAGGGTGATGGTCGGCTTGCCGAACGCGACGCCGAAATCACCGGCGTGGGCCACTTCGTCGATCACCGCAGCAGCATGCAGCAGCGCCTTGGACGGAATGCAGCCCACGTTGAGGCAGACGCCGCCGAGGCTGGCGTAGCGCTCGACCAGCACCGTATCCAGGCCGACGTCGGCGGCGCGGAAGGCGGCGGTGTAGCCGCCCGGGCCGGAACCCAGCACGACCATCTCGCATTCGATATCGGCCGGCTTGCCGCTGGACAGCGCCGGCTTCGGTGCCGCCGGTTCAGCCGGGGCGCGATGCGACGGGGTCACCGGCGGCTTGCTGGCCGGAGCGGCCGCAGCCGGAGCCGGTGCAGCGGCCTTGGCCGGCGCTTCGGCGGCGCCTTCGGCGTCCAGCACCACGACCACGGCGCCTTCGGACAGGGTGTCGCCCAGCTTGACCTTGATTTCCTTGACCACGCCGGCGGCCGAGGACGGCACTTCCAGGGTCGCCTTGTCCGATTCCAGGGTCACCAGACCCTGATCCTTCTTCACCGTGTCGCCGACGGCGACCAACACTTCGATCACCGGCACATCGCTGTAATCGCCGATGTCGGGAACCTTGACTTCAATCGTGGCCATGGTGGGTTTTCCTCGTGCCGACCGGCATGGCCGGCAGGCTGTCACTGCATCTGTTCACACGGCCGCGCCAGGGGCTGCGGCCGCACGGTGGGGGGCGAAGCGGTGCCTTACAGCAGCACGCGGCGCATGTCGGCCAGTACCTGCGACAGGTACGTGGTGAAGCGTGCGGCCAGTGCGCCGTCGATGACGCGGTGGTCGTAGCTCAGCGACAGCGGCAGCATCAGCTTCGGTGCGAATTCCTTGCCGTTCCAGACCGGCTGGATGGACGACTTGGAGACGCCGAGGATGGCCACTTCCGGTGCGTTGACGATCGGGGTGAACGCGGTGCCGCCGATGCCGCCCAGCGAGCTGATCGAGAAGCAGCCGCCGCTCATGTCGGCCGGGCCCAGCTTGCCGTCGCGCGCCTTCTTGGCCAGTTCGCCGGTTTCCTGCGCGATCTGCACCACGCCCTTCTTGTCCACGTCGCGGATGACCGGCACGACCAGGCCGTTCGGCGTGTCGGCGGCGAAGCCTATGTGGAAGTACTTCTTCAGGGTCAGGTTTTCACCGCTGGCATCGAGCGAGGCGTTGAATTCCGGGAACTTCTTCAGCGCCGCGGCACTGGCCTTGATCAGGAAGGCGAGCATGGTCAGCTTGATGCCGGCCTTCTCGTTTTCCTTGTTCAGCGCCACCCGCAGGCCTTCCAGGTCGGTGATGTCGGCCTGTTCGAACTGGGTGACGTGCGGGATCATGGCCCAGTTGCGCGCCAGGTTCGCACCCGAGATCTTCTTGATGCGCGACAGCGGCTGGACTTCGGTCTCGCCGAACTTGCTGAAGTCGACCTTCGGCCACGGCAGCAGGTTCAGGCCACCACCGGCAGCGACAGCAGCACCGCCGGCAGCCGGCACGCCGCCGCTGAGTGCGGCCTTGACGAACTTCTGCACATCACCCTTGGTGATGCGGCCACCCTTCTCGGTGCCGTTGATCTGCAGCAGGTCCACGCCCAGTTCGCGGGCGAACACACGCACCGCCGGGGTGGCATACGGCACCTTGGCCGGCAGCACGCCATCGGCGTTGAACTGCACCGGCGGGCTGGACGGGGTACCGGCCGAGGCGATCTCGCGGGCCGCCAGCTTGTCCGGCTGCGCCGGCACGGCGACCGGCTCGACCTTGGTGGCGGTCTCGGCGGCAGCCGGAGCGGCAGCAGCGGCAGCCTTGGTCGGCGCCGGCGCGGCAGCGCCCTCGGCTTCGATGATGGCGACCACATTGCCCTGCGACAGAGTGTCGCCGACCTTGACCTTCAGTTCCTTCACCACGCCAGCCACCGACGACGGCACTTCCATGGTCGCCTTGTCGCTTTCCAGCGTGACCAGGCCCTGGTCCTTCTTGACCGTGTCACCGACGGCGACCAGCACTTCGATGACCGGAATGCCGGAATAGTCGCCGATATCCGGCACCAGCGCTTCAACCGCACCACCGCTGGCAGCCGGAGCGGCCGGCGCAGCCGCGGCCGGGGCCGGCGCGCTCTGGGTGGCGGCAGCCGGAGCTGCGGCCTTGGCCGGTGCCGGCGCGGCAGCGGCCGGCTTGGCGGCTTCGGCTTCGCCTTCGGTCACTTCGATCAGCGCCACGACCTTGCCTTCGGACAGGCTGTCGCCCACCTTGACCTTGAGTTCCTTGACCACGCCGGCCACCGAGGACGGCACTTCCATGGTCGCCTTGTCGCTTTCCAGCGTCACCAGGCCCTGGTCCTTCTTGACCGTGTCGCCGACGGCGACAAGCACCTCGATTACCGGGATATCGCTGTAGTCACCGATATCGGGGACAAGTGCTTCCTTGATTTCGGCCATGGGGATAACTCCGGCAATCTGGTGTAGGGAAACGTCTATTGTGCGGCCAGCGGGGGCCAGCGCCAACCGTTACAGGTGTTTTCAGTACGCACGCAGCCGGGACACGCTGTTGCTCATGGGCTGCGGCCGCGACCAGTCGGTAGCGTATTGTCCGGACGATGTCCGCTTGATGTCGCCAGTACGTCGGCTACCGGCTGCCAGGCCTGGCGCAGGCGCGGCAGCGACCACCCTGCATTGGCCGGGCTGGTCGATGGCAGTGCGACCACCTTTGGCGGGGCCTGCAGCCGTGGCAGCACCCAACGCTGGAATGCCTGCAGCGAGGCACCGCCATTGCAGCCGATCAGCTTCAGCTCAGGCAGCGTGGCGATCAGTTCCGGCAGCGCATTGGCCACTTCCGTGCCACGCACGATGCCCGCATCCAGGCTGCCACGACGCTCGCAGCGACCGATCACATCCCACAGGCCGATGCCCGCAGCGCCCAACGCCTGCAGCCGCTGCGCGTAGGCCAGACCTGGATCGAAACCGCAGATGTCCGCCATCAGCGGCCAGAAACGATTGCGCGGATGCGCGTAGTAGCGCTGCTCCTGCAGGGACGCCACGCCTGGCATCGAGCCCAGCAGCAGCACCCGGCACTCCGCGTTCACCTGCGCTTGCAAACCCACGCACATCGTTGCCTCGCTCACAT
Source organism: Stenotrophomonas sp. 85239_Sma (assembly GCF_056481725.1). Lineage (NCBI taxonomy): Bacteria > Pseudomonadati > Pseudomonadota > Gammaproteobacteria > Lysobacterales > Lysobacteraceae > Stenotrophomonas > Stenotrophomonas sp. 85239_Sma. The sequence continues at coordinate 4,023,414 of NZ_CM151163.1, forward strand.
CTCCTCCAACTGCATGAATGTCGCCGAAGGCCGAAAGGCCCATGAAAACAGGCTTTCCGCTCCGGTCGCTGAACAAGGAAAACTATTTTTTAACGTGCGTCGGATTCGATTCATGTTGGGGCGACTACGGTGTGCTCGCCCCGCAACCGGGGGCCCAAAACAAGAAACATTAGGAGATACCCCCATGCGCTCCATCCGTATCCTGAGTCTCGCCCTGCTGACCTCCGCCGCCTTCGCGCCGGCCGCTTTCGCCCAGGACAGCAGCACCACCGATACCGCTTCGGGCAAGCATTTTGCCGTTGTTGGCGGCATCTCGCTGCTGGAACCGAAGAACGACCCGATCACCGGCGTGAAGAAGACCGACGGTGGACCGGCGCCGACCGTCAGCTTCAGCTACTACATCAACGACAACTGGGCCGTTGAGCTGTGGGGCGCTGCCGACAAGTTCGACAACAAGTTCAAGGGCCCGAACAACGCCCGCCTGGGCTCGGTCGAGCAGCAGCCGGTCGCGCTGAGCGGCCAGTACCACTTCGGCCAGGCTGACAACGTGTTCCGCCCGTTCGTGGGCGTCGGCTACTACCAGTCGAGCTTCAGCAACGAGAAGCTGGGCAACGGCACTGACAGCGACATCCGCTTCAAGGATGCCAAGGGCGTGATCGGCACCGTCGGCGTTGACATGAACATCAACTCCACCTGGTTCGCCCGTGCTGACGCCCGCTACATGCGCGCCCGCCCGGACATCAAGGTCGGCGGCGAGAAGATCGGCGAAGCCAAGATGGACCCGTGGACCGTCGGCTTCGGCATCGGCGCCCGCTTCTGATCCAGGCAACGCTGCTTCACTGATGTAACGCGACGGGCCCTTCAGGGCCCGTCGTCGTTTCCGTCACCGCAGGCCCGTGTAGAGTCGGCTGTGGCTCGACTCTACCGGCGGATGCGAGGGGCCCCATGCACGAAATCGACCTGCTGGTGATCGGTGGCGGCATCAACGGCGCCGGCATTGCCCGTGATGCCAGTGGCCGCGGCCTGCGCGTACTGCTGTGCGAACAGCACGACCTGGCCGCGCACACCTCCAGTGCCAGCAGCAAGCTGATCCACGGCGGCCTGCGCTACCTGGAACAGGGCCAGTTCGGGCTGGTGCGCAAGGCGCTCGGCGAACGTGAGGTGGTGCGCCGGCAGGCGCCCCATCTGGTCCATCCGCTGCGCTTCGTGCTGCCCTGGGAGCCACACCTGCGCCCGCGATGGATGCTGCGCGTGGGGCTGTGGCTGTACGACCATCTGGGCCGGCGCGGCCCCGCCTTCCCCGCGTCACGCGCGCTGGACCTGCAACGCGACCCGCTTGGCCACTGGCTCTCCCCGACGCTGCGGCAGGCCTTCAGCTACGCCGATGCGCAGGTCGATGACGCGCGATTGGTACTGCTCATCGCCCTGGATGCCGCGCAGCGAGGCGCACAGGTGCGGGTGCGCAGTCGCTGCATCGACCTGTGCCCCATGCAGGGCCGATGGCAGGCTGTTCTGGAGTCCGCCGATGGCCAGTCGCACCATGTGAATGCGCGCGCCGTGGTCAATGCGGCAGGCCCGTGGGCCGGGGGCCTGCTGGAACGGATGCAGGCGCGCAGCGGCGGCCCCGCACTGCGCCTGGTGCAAGGCAGCCACATCGTGCTGCGCCGGCCCTGGCCCGATGACAGCGCCTGCCTGCTCCAGCAACCCGACGGACGCGTGGTGTTCCTGCTGCCCTTCGCGCACGACCACCTGCTGGTTGGCACGACCGACACCGACTATCGCGGTGACCCGGCGCGCTGCAGCGTGCTGCCTTCCGAGGTGGCCTACCTGTGCGAAGCGGCCAATCGCTACCTGCGCGAACCCATCGCACCGGAGGAGGTGGTCTGGGCGTTCGCCGGCGTCCGTCCGCTGTTGGCTGACCCGGATCCGCGCGCAGCAAAACTCAGCCGCGACTACCGCCTGCAGTTGCAGGCGGACCCGGCACCGGCGCTGCATGTGCTGGGTGGCAAGCTGACCACATATCGGGTGCTGGCCGAGGAGGCAGTGGACCTGCTGCGCCCTGCCCTGCCACAGATGGGACCGGCGTGGACGGCACGCGGAGACCCGCTGCCGGGCAGCGACTGGGGTGACGCCGCACAGGCAGGCTCGCGCTTGCTGGCGCTGGCACCGTGGTTGCCCGCAGGTATCGCGCGACGCTGGGCCGGAGCCTATGGCAGTCGCAGCGCGGAACTGCTGCAGGGTGTACAGGGCGTGCACGATCTTGGCGAGGAGTTTGGCGACGGCCTGCATGCGCGCGAAGTGGACTTCCTGCGCGAACACGAGTGGGCATACAGCACCGACGATATTCTGTGGCGGCGGAGCAAGCTGGGGCTGCGGCTGGATGCTGCGCAGGTGACACGGCTGCAGGCGTGGATGTCGCAACGGTAGCGCCGGGCCATGCCCGGCGGACATCATGCAACGCAGCCGAGCATGGCCCGGCTGTACAGAGAGCAAGGTAAATTACCCTGACCGCTCTACCGGAGACGCTGCATGACGCCCCGCTACGTGCTGGCCATCGACCAGGGCACCACCAGTTCGCGCGCGATCCTGTTCGACCGTGCCGGCAACATCGTCGGCAGCGCGCAGCGCGAGTTCGCGCAGATCTTCCCGCAGCCCGGCTGGGTCGAGCATGACCCGCGCGAGATCCTTACCAGCGTGTATGCCACGCTGACCGAGCTGCTCAGCCGCGGGCAGATCGACCCGCGCCATATCGCCGCACTGGGCATCACCAACCAGCGCGAAACCACCGTGGTCTGGGACCGCGCCACCGGCCAGCCGATCCACAACGCCATCGTCTGGCAATCGCGGCAGAGCCACGCCATCTGCGAGCGGCTCAAATCCGAGGGGCATGAAGCGCTGATCCGCGAGCGGACCGGCCTGCTGATCGATGCCTATTTCTCCGCCACCAAGGTGCGCTGGATCCTCGACCACGTGGAGGGCGCGCAGCAGCGCGCCGAACGTGGCGAGCTGCTGTTCGGCACCATCGACAGCTGGCTGGTGTGGAACCTGAGCGGTGGCCAGACGCATGTGACCGACTACAGCAACGCCGCGCGCACCCTGCTGTTCAACATCCACACCCTGGACTGGGATGACGACCTGCTGGCGCTGCTCGACATCCCGCGCGCGATGCTGCCGCAGGTGCGCGACTCCAGCGCAGTCTACGCACATACCCGGCCGCAGTTCTTCTTCGACCACCCGATCCCGATCGCCGGCATCGCCGGTGACCAGCAGGCGGCGCTGTTCGGCCAGGCCTGCTTCCGGCCGGGCATGGTCAAGAACACCTATGGCACCGGCTGTTTCATGCTGATGCATACCGGTGCGCAGGCGGTGCGCTCGCGCAACGGCCTGCTGACCACCATCGCCTGGGGCCTGGACGGGCGCGTGGAATACGCGCTGGAAGGCTCGATCTTCATCGCCGGCTCGGTGGTGCAGTGGCTGCGCGACGGCCTGCGGATGATCGAACGTGCCAGCGACAGCCAGGCACTGGCCGCGCAGGTGCCCGACAGTGGCGGCGCTTACCTGGTGCCCGCGTTCGTCGGCCTCGGCGCGCCCTATTGGCGCAGCGATGTACGCGGTGCGATGTTCGGGTTGACCCGTGGCACCCGCAAGGCGCACTTCGTGCGCGCCGCGCTGGAAGCGATGGCCTACCAGACCCGCGATGTGCTCGATGCGATGCAGTCCGACGCGGGCATCGCGCTGACCGAGCTGCGCGCCGACGGCGGTGCGATCGGCAACGACTTCCTGGCCGGGTTCCAGGCCGACATCCTCGGCGTGCCGCTGCTGCGGCCTCGGCTGACCGAGACCACCGCACTGGGTGCGGCCTACCTGGCGGGCCTGGCGGTGGGGTTCTGGACCAGCCGCGAACAGATCGCCGCGCAGTGGGGCCTGGACCGGCGCTTCGAGCCGCAGATGGAGGTGGCCCGGCGCGAGAAACTGTATGCCGGATGGCAGCAGGCCGTTGCCGCTACCCTCGCCTTCCACGTGGATTAAGGCGGTGTCGACCAAGGTCGACACCCACCACAGGCATCGTCAGCGGATCGGCGCGGTCAGAACGCCGGCAGCACCGCGCCCTTGTACTTGGTCTCGATGAAGGCCTTCACCTGCGGGCTGGTCAGGGCCTTGGCCAGCTTCTGCACGCGAGCGTCGTCCTTGTTGTCCGGGCGTGCGACCAGGAAATTCACGTACGGCGAGTCCTTGCTCTCGATCGCCAGCGCATCCTGGGTCGGGTTGAGGCCGGCGTCCAGCGCGTAGTTGGTATTGATCAGGGCCAGATCGACCTGGTCCAGAACGCGCGGCAGCATCGCCGAGTCCAGCTCGCGGAACTTCAGGTTCTTCGGGTTGGCGCTGATGTCGCGCTGGGTCGACAGCGCGTTGGTCGGGTCCTTCAGCTCGATCACGCCAGCCTTGTGCAGCAGGATCAGCGCACGGCTGTTGTTGCTCGGGTCGTTCGGGATCACCACGTCGGCGCCTTCACGCAGCTCGGCCAGCGACTTGACCTTGCGCGAGTACGCACCGAACGGCTCGATGTGGACGCCGATCACTTTCACCAGGTCGGTCTTGCGGTCGCGGTTGTAGGCATCCAGGTACGGCTCGGTCTGGAAGTAGTTGGCGTCCACCTGCTTCTGCACCAGCTGGTCGTTGGGCTGCACGTAGTCATTGAACACGCGCACGTCCAGGTCCACGCCTTCCTGCTTGAGGATCGGCTTGACCACCTCGAGGATCTCGGCATGCGGCACGGCCGTGGCGGCCACCACCAGCTTCTGCGAGGGCTCGCCAGACGAGCCGCAGGCGGTCAGGGCCAGCGCAGCGGCGAGCAGGGGCAGCAACAGGGTCTTCTTCATGGGGGATTGGATTCTCGGGGGGAGTGTCAGGATTTTTCGTAGTTGCTCAGGGCCAGCTCAAGCAACGCCTTGGCCTGCTCGCGCAGCATCATCGGCTCGACGATCTCGGCATCCGAGCCGTAATGCAGCACATCCATCAGCAGCTCGCGCGAGACGCTGTACGGCACCTTCAGCTCATAGCGGCCGTCGGCCAGGAAGCGGCCCTGCTGCTTGGAATGCCAGTGCTCGTCGGCCACCCAGCGCGCGGCCTTGGCGCTGAACAGGATGGTCGCCCAACCCTTCGGCGCGCCGGAGAAGATGCCGTAGCTGGCACCAAGCTGCTCATCCAGCTCGCTGTCGGCGACATCGCGCGCGGTGCTGTCGACCACCCGCGCCTTGTGGATGCGGTCCACCGCAAAACTGCGCAGGGCTTCGCGGTCATGGTCCCAGGCATCCAGGTACCAGTTGTCGCGATAGTGGGTCAGGCGCTGCGGCGAGACGGTGCGCTTGGTCGGCTCGTCGGTGGAGCGGGCGCGGTACTCGAACGCCAGCTGACGGCGCTCCAGCACAGCCGAAGCGACGCTGCGGAAGCTGCCCTCGTCGAACTTGCGGCCACGGTGCGGGATCACCCGCACGCGGTCGACCGGCCAGCTGGATACGCCGGCCTGGGCCGCCAGCAGGCTTTCGATGCGTTGCTGCAGCGGCGCCAGCACCGACGACAGCACACCACCGCCGGTACGCGCCAGCAGGTGCTGCGAGGCCAGCAGGGCGTGGAGCTCCTCCGAGCTGAGCCACAGGCCTGGCAGCTCGAAACGGTCGCTCTCGTCAGCCTGGTAGCGGAAGCCCGCCTCGCCGTCGCCCTCGATCGGTGCCATCAGCGCATCGCGCAGGAAGGCCAGGTCGCGGTAGACGGTGGCGCGGGAACAACCGAGCTTGTCCTGCAGGGTCGCCACCGTCACCGGATAGCGCGCGGACTTGAGCAGACGATGCAGGGCGGTGATGCGTTCGTATCGGTCCATACCCCCGATTATGTCCGAGTCGCGGGTCTTGTGTGGGACGTTTGGGCTATCGTGGTCGCCCCCACCCCCATGGAATGCCCGATGCGCCGGTTGCCCGCCCTGTCCCTGCTGGCCTGCCTGCTGCTGGCCGCCTGTGATCGCGCGCCGGCGCCGGCCGCCACCAACGCCCCGGTGCCCGTCGCCGATCCGGCGCAGGCGGTGCTGGGCGCCAGCCAGCGTTTCGCGGCCCTGCGCAGCTTCCACGCCGAACTGGAGGTGCTGGGCGCACCGCAGCCGGTGCGAAGCGCCATGGACTTCGTGGCGCCCGATCGTTTCCGGGTGGACACGGCGGCGGGTCCGCAGACCATCATCGGCGACACCCTGTTCCTGCAGGGCGACGGCGCGATCCGCCAGGTGCCAACCCCGCCCGGCCTGCTCGAGCAGTGGCGCAACCCGCTGCCGGCCGATGCCCTGCCCGCCGACCTGAAGGCTGAAGACCTTGGCAGCCAGGCGCTGGACGGGGTCCAGACCCGGCACTACCGGCTGCGCGGTGCCCAGCCCGGCGAACGCCTGGAATACTGGGTGGATGCCCAGGGCCTGCCACGCCAGATCGTGCGCAGTGGCAGCAGCAATGGCCGCAGCTTCCAGCTGCGCCTGCGCTATTCGCGCTTCAACGACCCCGCATTGCGTATCGATCTGCCCTGAATAGGCGATCGTGGCAACGTTCGCTGAAGCACGCATTGGATCGATTCGGACCGCCATCACGCTTCCAGTATCATCACCGGCTGTTAACCGTTTCGGAGAAGCCTCGATGTCCCTGCGCGTGTCCCTGCTGATCCCCCTGCTGCTGTGCGCACCGCTCGCGCATGCGCAGGATGCCTCCGAACTGGCGGCGATGTCCTCGCCGTGGAGCGGCAGCGGCGGCGAGCTCGGCTTCGCTTCGGCACGCGGCAACAGCAGCACCGAAAGCTTCAACGGCCGCCTGCGCCTGCGTTACACCGATGGCGACTGGGTGCACAGCATGGACCTGGCCGGCCTGCGTTCCAGCTCCAAGGTGATCGAGACCCGCGACGACGGCTCCACCAGCCGCCGCAACAACACCACCGCCAACCGCTACACCGGCAGTGCCGGCAGCGCGCTGCAGCTGGGCGAGCACCGCCAGCTGACGGCCACGGTGCGTACCGAGCGCGATGACTTCGCCACCTACGACCGCCAGAGTTCGTTCGGTCTGGGTTACGGCACCCGGCTGTGGAACACCGAGCGCTTCTCGTTCGACGCGCAGATCGGCCCGGGTGTGCGCCGCACCCACAGCACCGAGGACGACCGCACCCGCACCGGCATGATCGGCCGCGGCCTGTTCGACATGAAGTACTCGCTGACCGACAACACCGACCTGGTCAACACGCTGCTGGTCGAATCGGGTTCCTACAACACCTTCGGCCAGAACGACTTCGGCGTTTCGGTGAGCATGAACGAGCACCTGGCACTGAAGGCCGGCTGGCAGGCCCGTTACAACAGTGACGTGGCCGAGGACAAGCGCAAGACCGATACGCTGACCACGATGAACGTGGTCTACAAGTTCAAATAAGCAGAACGGGCGCCAAGGCGCCCGTTCTTCTTCTGGATAGTGCCGGCCGCTGGCCGGCAGCACCTGGAATGCTCAGACGTTCAGCAGTTCACCGGCACCGGCATCCAGCAGCATCGTCGCCACGCGCTGGCCCAGCGCTTCCGGATCACTGGCGGGGCCGACTGCCTCGGCACGTACCGCACGGCCATCGCTGGCGCTGCCAACCAGGCCCTGCAGGTGCAGGTCGTCACCCTGCCACTGCGCGATCGCGGCCACCGGTACGTGGCAGCTGCCATGCAACGCACGGTTCATCGCCCGCTCGGCCTCCACGCAGGCACGCGTGGCCGCGTCATCAAGCTGGGCGAACAATGCCATCAGGCCCGCATTGCCGCCATCGCACTCCACCGCCACCGCGCCCTGCGCCGGTGCCGGCAGCCACTGCGGCGGTTGCAGGCGCGCGACGATGCGCTCGCCCAGGCCGAGGCGCTCCAGGCCGGCCACGGCCAACACGATGGCGTCGTAGCCACCGTTGTCGAGCTTGGCCAGGCGGGTGTTGACGTTGCCGCGCAGGTCCAGCAGCTCCAGGTCCGGGCGCAGCGCGCGCAGCTGGGCCTGACGACGCAGCGACGACGTACCGACCCGCGCGCCGATCGGCAGCGCGTCCAGCGAGGCATACAGGTTGGAGACGAAGCCATCGGCCGGATCGTGGCGGGTCAGCATCGCGGGCAGTGCGAAGGGTTCGTCCAGTTCCATCGGCACATCCTTCAGCGAGTGCACGGCGCAGTCGGCCTCGCCTCGCAGCATGGCCAGCTCCAGCTCCTTCAGGAACAGGCCCTTGCCACCGATGGCGGCGAGCGAGCGGTCCAGTACCTCGTCGCCGCGGGTGCTCATCGGCACCAGTTCCACATGCAGGCCGGGATGGGCCTGGCGCAGGCGGTCGGCGACGTGTTCGCTCTGCCAGAGGGCGAGCGGGCTCTTGCGGGTGGCGATGCGGACGGTTTCCATCCGGTCATTATCGCGCCTTCGGCGCGGATACGGCCAACGGCGGAGCCCCTCGTGGCTGGCTGGGGGATCGTGAAAGCAACAGCCGCGCTTGGCCGGGCGGTGTGGACCACGCAGGGGCCGCTGCAAGTACGTCCATGTAAGCTCGGTCGCCGCATCCATGCGGCTCACGCCCCTGCGCAGCCCACCCCGCCCGGCCTCTGACAGTTTCCGTGTGCGCCAGCCACGGAAGATCAAAAGAAAAAAGCAGAAGCAAAAGCAACAGCAACAGCCCACGGCTTCCGGGGTCAGATCCCTTTTTCCCCACCCGATAACAACAATGCCTTTGCCGTCCGACGCGGGAAAAACGAGAGGGTTGGGCCGAGGTGGGGTGGCGGGACCGTTGGCGCCATGGGCCCGAGGCATGCCTCGGGCGGGTTGGGCAGGACGCCCAACCCCGGTCTTGCCGTGTGCGCAGGACGCGCATACGAGCAAGGCGCCATCGAGCTTACAGGGATGTACTTGCAGCGTGTCCCGCCACCCCACCTCGACCCGACCCAGTACGCAGCACCAACGAGCCGACCAACCCGCCGTTGCTGTTGCTGTTGCTGTTGCTGTTGATCTTGATGTTGATCTGTAAGCAGTCGCGGCCGCAGGCCGCGCGGAACACTCACAGATGCCGCAGTTCCTGCTTCAGCGTCGCCACGCAGCGGCGGCTGACTTCCAGCGGCTGCCGGCCATGCCGCAGCACTGCCTGAACCTGCCCGCCCGAGCCGCGGCGCAGTTCCACCAGTTCGTGGCGTGCCACCAGGCAGTTGCGATGGATGCGGATGAAACGGCTGGCGAACTCTTCTTCCAGCGACTTCAGCGATTCCTCGATCAGGTCCTCGCCACGCGCGTGGTGTACCACTACGTACTTCTCTTCGGCCTGCAGGTAGTGGATATCGTCCAGCGGAATCAGCCGCAGGCTGCCACGCAGGCGTGCGCACAGCACGCTGCGCGCCTGCTGCCCGCCGTGCGCCTGCGGCTGGCCGTCGCGGCCGGCCAAAAACGTGCGTGCGCGCGCGATCGCCGCGGCCAGGCGCTCTGCGCGTACCGGCTTCATCAGGTAGTCGATCGCTGCGGCCTCGAACGCCGACAGCGCATGTGCATCGTAGGCAGTGCAGAAGACCACCGCCGGCCGCGGTTCGAAGCTGGCCAGGTGGCGGGCTGCTTCCAGGCCATCCAGCCCGGGCATCGCGATATCCAGCAGGACCAGGTCCGGCTGCAGCTCCGCGCATGCGTGCAGGGCCTGCTCGCCGTTGCCGGCCTCGGCCACCACGTCCACGCCGTCCTGCGCCGCCAGCAGGCTGCGCAGGCGCTCGCGCGCCAGCGGTTCGTCATCGGCGATGACTACCCTCACGATCGTTCCCTCACTGGATCGGCACTGTCACCTGGCAGGCATAGTAGCCCTCGCTCCAGCCAGCCGTCATCCGCGCGGCGCTGCCGAAGCGCCAGGCCAGCCGATGGCCGATGCTGTGCTGGGCATGGCCAGCCCCCCGCGCCAAGGCCAGCCCGGGCGCCTGCGGATCAGGCGCGGGATTGCGCACGCGGATCTGCAGCTCGTTGCCTTCGCGCAGCAGGTGCAGCTCGATGATGCCGCCGTCTGGCAGGCGCGAGATGCCGTGCAGCACGGCATTTTCCACCAGCGGCTGCAGTACCAGCCTCGGCAATGGCAGGTCCCACGGCAGCGGCTCGTCGCGCTGCCAGCGCACCTGCAGGCGTTCGCCCAGGCGCAGCGATTCGATCGACAGGTAGCGCTCGGCCAGTTCGCATTCGTCGCGCAGGGTGGAATCGCCCTCGCCTGCACCGAGCGCGGCACGGAACAGGTCGGACAGATCGAGTACCGCACGTTCGGCCACAGAAGGATCACGATGCAGCAGGCTGGCGATCAGGTTCATGCTGTTGAACAGGAAATGCGGGCGGATCCGCGCCTGCAGCGCATCGGCCTGGGCCCGTGCATTGGCCTGCACCTGTGCGGCCCAGCGGTCGCTGACATAGAAGTAACGCAGTGCCAGCGCGGTGATCAGCGCCGTGGTTGCTGCACTGCCGAGCGTGAAGCGCCAGAAGCTGATGCCACTGGCGAAGCTGTCACCCAGGACCGCGTACAACGCGTGCACGATACCGGCACAGACCACCGCGATCAGGGTCGCCAGTGCAATCGCAGCAACCGCCCCCAGCACCTGCGGCAGCCTGGACAGCGCCCGCCGCAGCAGGCACAGGCTGGCGGTCACCGCCAGCGCCAGCCACAGGGCGAAGCCACTGGCCGACAGCAGCTCGCCGAGGGTCCAGTGGCGGCTACCATCCGGGGCCAGGGCCAGCACCACCACCACCAGCTCGGCCAGGCCCAGCATCGCCGCCAGCCGCGGCAGGCGGCACAGTTCCGGCATCCATGGCGGTGTACTGGCCGGGGACATGGCTCAGCCCGCGCCCAGGCGTTCCTGCAGCCAGTCACCCAGTGCCTGGATCTCTTCGGCACAGACCTGATGGGCCATCGGGTAGCTGTGCCATTCCACCTCCAGGCCCAGCGCCTGCAGCGCCTGCGCGCTGTGTACGGCTACCGCCTGCGGAATCACCGGGTCGCCGCTGCCATGGGCCATGAACACCGGCACCTGCACGGCACCGTCAACACGCTTGGCGCTTTCAGCTTCGGGCAGGTAGGTGGACAGCGCGACCAGGCCGGCCAGCGGCGCGGTACGCGACAGCGCGGCGCTCAGGATGATCGCGCCACCCTGCGAGAAGCCGGCCAGGAAGATGTTCTGCGCAGGAATGCCACGCTCGATCTCACGCGCGATCAGTGCATCCAGCTGCACCACTGATTCCTGCACGCCGGCCATGTCGGCGCGTGAACGGAAGTCCATGCCGACGATGTCGTACCAGCCGCGCATTGGCACGCCGTTGTTGATCGTGATCGGCCGCACCGGTGCGTGCGGGAACACGAAGCGCAGCGCCGGCCAATGCGGCCGCACCAGCTCCGGCACGATCGGTGCGAAATCATGGCCGTCGGCGCCGAGGCCGTGCAGCCAGATCACCGACCACTGCGGCGACGCGCCGGTTTCCTGTTCCACCGTTTGCAGCATGATGCGGCTCCTTCAAGTTCGAGCCGCATTATGCCGCTGGCGCGGGGCAATCAGTACAGCGGCGGCTGCTCGGCCGCTTCCCGCCGCAGCTGCGCGGCACGCACCAGCACTGGCGGCGGGATGTTCTCCTCGGGGATATCGAGCAGGCCAAGACGGTGCAGGAAGGCGCCCGGGCCACGCGAGGACGTCAGCGCCACCACCGGCACCGCCAACACCATGCCGATCACCACCGGCGCCATCCACGCGGCCAGCGACGGCGACACCGCCCAGGCCAGCACGCCCATGAAGGCACCGAAGACGCCCAGGCCGCCATAGCCACGGATCAGCGCCAGCCAGGAGATGCCACCGTCGTCACGCTGCTGCGCGTCCCAGCCGGAATCGCGGCCGGACAACACTTCGGCCACGCCGCGCGACTGCACGTACATCACCACCGGCGCCATCAGCGCGGCCAGCACGGTTTCCACCAGCATCGAGACGAACGCACGGATCGCACCGCCACAGCCACGGCGGTCGACCGGATCCAGCAGCATCGCCAGGTAGCCGAGCACCTTGGGCAGCAGCAGTACCGCCATGGTGGCGGCGAACAGGCGCACCACCTGCTCTTCGTCCTGGGCGCGCCAGTAAACGCTGGGCGACAGGTGCAGCAGGGCATTGAAATCGATGCCTTCCTGGAACAGCGGGATGGCGATGCCGATCAGCATCAGCATTGCCCACATCGGTGCGGTGAAATAGTGGCCGATACCGATCAGCATGTGGGTGCGGCTGATCCAGTGCAGCCCGCGGCTGCCGACCACCTTGCCGTGCTGCAGGTTGCCCTGGCACCAGCGGCGGTCGCGCACCAGCAGGTCGGTCAGCGTTGGCGGGCCCTCTTCATAGCTGCCGCCCAGGTAGGGGACCATGTGCGCGGCCCAGCCGCCACGCCGCATCAACGCCGCTTCGACGAAATCATGGCTGAGCACGTGGCCGCCGAACGGCTTGCGCCCCGGCAGCGCCGGCAGGCCGGCGTGGTCGGCGAAGGCGCGGGTACGGATGATCGCGTTGTGGCCCCAGTAATTGCTCTCGGCGCCATGCCACCAGGCCACGCCACGGGCAATTACCGGCCCATACACGCGACCACCGAACTGCTGCATGCGCGCGAACAGGGTGCGGCCGCCGATCACCGACGGCAGGGTCTGGATCAGGCCGACGTCGGCGTTGTGCTCCATGCCGGCCACCAGGCGCACGATGCTGTCGCCGGTCATCAGGCTGTCGGCGTCGAGGATCAGCATCTGCGGGTAGGCACCGCCAAAGCGGCGGACCCAGTCGGCAATGTTGCCGGCCTTGCGCCCGCTGTTGTCGCCACGGCGACGGTAGAACAGGCGCACCCGGCCGTCCGGCACACGCTCGCGCAGCTCGGCGAACACCTGTTCCTCGGCGCGCGCGATGTCCTCGCGGCGGGTGTCGCTGAGCACGAAGAAGTCGAAGCGCTCCAGCTGGCCGGTCGCTGCTACCGACTCGTAGATGGCCTGCAGGCCCGCCAGCAGGCGGCGCGGGTCTTCGTTGTAGGTCGGCATCAGCAGCGCGGTACGGCTGTGCACGGCCGGCAACGGCTTGTCCGGATCGATGCCGAGGCGATAGCCACGGTCGAACACCGCGGTCAGGAAGCCGGCCAGTGCGCTGGCGAAAGACAGGGCGATCCAGGCAAACAGGCCGACGAACAGGACCAGCAGGCAGGCTTCGAGCACGCTGATGCCATTGGCCGACAGCACCCGCCACATCATCCGCGTGGCCACGGCGGTCATGCCGAGCGTGCCACCGAAGATATACAGCCGGCGCAGGCCGATCAGGCGCGGCGACGTGCGATGCCGCCGGACCTTCAGTGCGCCTTCGCGCAGGGTCTGCTCGGGCATCTGCAAGGGTGATTCAGTGGGCAACAGCGCCCAGCCGGCATCGAGCCGGGGCGTTTCTGCTTCCGCATGGATGGTCTGCACCCCCATCGTCGCCTACTCCGCGCCGCCGGCACGGCCGGCCATCCCGGCCGGGCTGCATGCACCAAGGTTCCCGGCGCGCTTTCCCGGCGCCCGCACTTGTCCTGGCTGTGTCGGCTTCAGGCCGCACAGTCGATGTCTGTCACTACCGGAACCCACACGATCTCCAACGGGGCGGAATCGAAAATGCGGCCCAGTCTAGGGCGCTGAATGTAAGCCGCGCGCGAAGGTCTACGCCGGGATTTATCCCCATTCAGCAAATAGCGGGCGATCACGCCGGGGAATGGCCAGATGTCACTGTATCGCCCCCGGCACTGGATCGTAACAAACGCGAACGGTTATCATTTCATTAACCAGGCAGGTCTCCGTTCTCGCACGGCCGCGACCCACCCAGCTGCGCCGGCCCACGCCGCGCGCCCGACGACCCACGGAAGGGTGGCTGCCTGCTGTCTGCCTGCGCCTGCTGCTTCCCCAGGGTCTCCCCACCTCCCATGGAAGCCGTCATGTCCCTGTCGTCCCGTTACCGTTCCGCGCGCCTGCCGCGCACCCGCCTGGCCCATGCCCTGGCCACCGCCTGCGTGCTGGCCCTGCCCAGCCTGGCCGCCGCAGAGGCCAGCGCCGATGCCTCCACCAAGGACCTGGATACCGTGGTGGTCACCGCCTCGGGCAACCAGCAGTGGATCAAGGATGCGCCGGCCAGCATCAGCGTGATCAGCCGTGAGGACATCGAGCGCCAGCCGGTGCCCGACCTGGCCACCCTGCTCAGCCGCGTGCCGGGCGTGACCGGTGGCCTCAGCGCGGTCGGCGAACAGTCCAAGATCAAGCTGCGCGGCATGCCCTCCAACTACACGCTGGTGCTGGTGGACGGCAAGCGCATGGGCAGCTCGGCGGCGACCAACTATCGCCCCGACCTCGGCCGCCAGGACCTGAACTGGATCTCGCCCGACCAGATCGAACGCATCGAAGTAGTGCGCGGACCGATGTCCTCGCTGTACGGCTCCGATGCGATGGGCGGGGTGATCAACATCATCACCAAGCGCATCGGCGACGACTGGAACGGCAGCGCCACCCACAGCTACACCCGTCCCGGTGATGGCAAGCGTGGCGACACCCAGCAGATCGGCGCGACCTTCTCCGGCCCGCTGGGCGAACGCTTCGGCCTGCGCATCGGAGCCAACAGCATGCGCCGCGATTCGGACCAGTCCAATGGCGGTGTCTATGGCAATGCCTATGCCGGCGAGAAGGACCGCAATATCGATGCGCTGCTGCAGTGGAAGCTGAGCGACGCCCAGCAACTGTCATTGGAAGCCGGCCATGGCGTGCAGCAGGCCTTCATCGATGCCGCGCTGGAAAAGCAGGACGAAGGCGCCTGGGGCGCCAGTGAGCTCAAGCGCAGCTCGTTGGCGCTCAACCACGAAGGCCAGTGGAGCTTCGGCACCTCCAGGCTCAGTGCGTACTGGACCGAATACAAGAACGATATCGGCGCCACCGGCCGTTCCGAGGCCACCGATACGATCATCGAAGGCAGCCTGACCACACCGTTCACGCTGGGCGTTGAACACCAGTTCGCCGTGGGTGGGCAGTGGAAGCGGCAGCAGCTGACCAACACCGACACCATCGGCCGCGCGCCCATCGACTACGCCGGCAACGCGGTCAGCGGCTCCAGTCTGGAAGTGGATACGTGGGCGCTGTTCGTGGAAGACGAACTGAAGCTGCACCGCACCCTGGCCCTGACCGTGGGCGCGCGCCTGGACCACCATGAGAAGTTCGGCGGCCACGTCAGCCCGCGTGCGTACCTGGTCTGGCATCCAGCCGAGCAGTGGACGATCCGCGGCGGCGTCTCCAAGGGCTTCCGCGCCCCCAGCCTGACCGAGAATTCGGCCACCGCTGCCACCCAGTCCGGCGGCCGCGGCTGCACCTCGCTGATCCCGCTGGGCTATACCCGCGGCGGCTGCTACATGGCCGGCAACCCGGACCTGGATCCGGAAACCAGCACCAACCGCGAGATCGGTATCAGCTTCGACAATGACCTGATCGATGCCGGCGTGACCTACTTCCATACCGACTTCCGGAACAAGATCGAATACGCACCGCTGGGCAGGTTCAATGGCATCTGGTGGACGCGCATGAGCAACGTGCAGCGCGCGCGCACCAGCGGCATGGAAGGCAACTTCAATGTCCGCTTCGGCGAGCAGTGGCGCTGGCGCACCTCGGCCACCTGGATGAAGGAAGCCAGGAACCTGACCACCGGCCGCAACCTGATCGATACGCCGGAATTCTCCGGCTACTCGTCGCTGGACTGGACACCGAACACGGTGTTCTCCAGCAGCCTGTCGGCGCAGTACACCGGCAAGCAGACCGGCACCGCCACGACCTTCCTCAAGGCCTACACCCTGTATGACCTGACCGCGGCATGGAACGTCAACGAGGTGCTGACCCTGCGTGGCGGCGTCAGCAACCTGGCCGACAAGAAGCTGTATGCCGAAGGCTCCACCGACTACTTCGTGGCCGGGCGCAGCTACTTCCTCAGCATGACCGCGCGGTTCTGACCGGCGGCGCGCACCATGATCGCGCTGGCGGCAGGCCAGCGCGATCGTCGGTGTTGCGGATTACTCGCTTTCCAGCGCGGCCGGTGCCGCATCCCGCGTGGCGGCCGTGCGTGCACGGTCCATCGCCACCGCCAGTTGCTGGCGCGCGAGCAGTTGTTGTGCCTGCACCACTTCAGGTGTCGGCAGGAGCACCGGTCCCGGTGCGTTTTCCGGTGTAGCAGGTGTGGTCATGCAACCTCCATGGACATCCCGCCGACGTCCGGGTCCAACCGGGACGAGAGCGGAACTGCGCACCCTATCCTAAAAACAAGGCGGGCGGGTGACGGTGCGGCATCCGGCCACAGCATCCGGAACAAGGTAGGCGTCACATTTTTGACGGTGAAGCATGGATCCTGAATGGGACTTGTCCTATCATGAAAACGTTTTCTCACAGGGATGTTTCCCCAATGAATACTACTGACCTGTCCCAATTCAGCCCGAAGTGGCAGTTCCGCTTCAATTTCTTCCGCCAGCACGGCGCCCCCAAGAATCCCGGCTTCAAGCAGGCCTGGAAGGCGCTGTCCTTTGGTGACCGCCTGAAGATCAACCTGAACTTCTTCGCGTTGTTCTTCGGCGCCATCTACCTGTTGATCCTCGGCATGTGGCGCAAAGCCCTGGTGGTGATCGGCATCAACATCGTGCTGGCCATCGTCACCATGTTCCTTCCGGACATCGTCGGGCGCATGCTGTTCATCGCCATGAACCTCCTTGTCGCCTCCAGCACCAACTACAGCTACTACCTGGAGAAGGTGGAAGGACGCACCAGCTGGAACCCGTTTGAAGGAATGTTCTGAGCCAACCGACCTGCGCCGGATGCGCGGCGAGGATGCACCCGACGCCCGGCCCCCGCCGGGCGTCTTCGTTTCCGGGATCACGCCGCGCGGCGGGCGGTGGCCTCCGGCTCGGCCTGCAGGCGGAAGCGCGACACCGCCACCGCCAGCTGCTCGGCCTGCTCCTCCATCGCGCGGGCGGCGGCGCTGGCTTCCTCCACCAGTGCGGCGTTCTGCTGGGTGGTTTCGTCCATCTGCACCACGGTCTGGTTGACCTGCTCGATGCCGGCCGACTGCTCGCGCGAGGCCGCTGAGATCTCGGCCATGATCTCGTTGACCCGGCCAACCTGACCGACGATTTCCTGCATGGTGCGGCCCGCGCCGTGCACCAGCTGTGCACCGGCACCGACCTGCGCCACCGAGGCGTCGATCAGTGCCTTGATCTCCTTGGCCGCACCGGCCGAGCGCTGTGCCAGCGCGCGCACTTCACTGGCGACCACGGCGAAACCACGGCCCTGCTCACCGGCGCGTGCCGCTTCCACTGCCGCGTTCAGCGCCAGGATGTTGGTCTGGAAGGCAATACCATCGATCACCGAGATGATCTCGGCGATACGCTGCGACGACGCCTCGATCTGTTCCATGGTGTGCACCACCTGGCCGACCACCTCGCCGCCTTCGCTGGCCACGCCCGCTGCGGAACCGGCCAGCGCGTTGGCCTGCAGCGCATGGTCGGCATTCTGGCGCACGGTGGATGTCAGTTCCTCCATCGACGCGGCCGTTTCTTCCAGGTTGGCGGCCTGCTGTTCGGTGCGCCGCGACAGGTCACTGTTGCCCGCAGCGATCTCGCCAGCGGCCAGGCGGATGCTGGCCGCCGACTGCTGGATCTGGCCGACGATCCGGGTCAGCTGCTGCACGGTGCTGTTGGCATCGTCGCGCATCACCGCGAACACGCCGTGGAAGTCGCCCTGCATGCGGGCAGTGAGGTCACCGGCGGCGATCGCGCGCAGCAGCGTCGACAGCGCAGCCAGGTTGTGGTCGCTGACCTGCATCATCGTGTTCAGGGTCTCCACCATGCGGCGGAAATCATGGTCGAAGCGCAGTGCATCACCGCGCACGGCGAAGTCACCGGCGGCGGCAGCGGCGGCCAGCTGCTGGATCTGCTCGTTGATCGCAGCCAGGTTGCGCTTGGTGGTCGCCATCGCAGCGGTGAACTCCGCCTTCTCGCCCGGAAGTGCTTCCATGTCCACGCTGAGGTCGCCCACGGCATAACGCTGCATCACTTCAACCAGGCGCTGGGTGACCGCGTTGCTGGAGGCCACCAGCTGGTTGCTGTCGGCCACCATGCGGCCGTACTCGCCCGGGAACGCCGCGGCATCCATGCGGTAGCTGAGTTCACCGGCATCGTGGCGGTGCGCCATTTCGGCCTGCGCGGCCATCACCGCTTGCAGCTGGCCACGCATGCCCTGCATTGCATCCAGCAGGCGCCCTACTTCGTCGTTGCTGCGCGCCGGCAGCGTACTGTCCAGCTTGCCGGCGGCGACGTCGCCGGCCACTCGCACCGCTTCGGCGAGCGGGCGGATCGCCAGGCGGCGCAGCAGTACATAGACACCGGCGCTGAGGGTCAGCGCCGCGATCACGCCGACCAGCAGGGTCAGCCACAACAGCTGGCGCGCTTCGGCCACGATCACCGCATGCGGCATCACCACGCCCAGCGCAAAGCGCTGCGGGGCGTTGCCCACGCGCAGCGGCACGTACGCGCGCACGTTGCCGGCCGCATCGGGGCTGAAGGCCTCGAACGGACGATCAGCGGCGATGTCGGCCAGCATGCTGCGGGTCAGTGCATCGTTGCGCGGCTTGCCGATCTCGGTGGCATTGGCCGAGGCCAGCACCACGCCCTTCGGCGACAGCAGTTCCACCCGGCCGGCCCCCATCGGCTTCAGCGTGGCCAGGTGCTTCTGCAGTGCCGCCAGCGAGAAGTCCACGGTGAACACGCCCAGGAACCTGCCGTTCTCGACGATCGGCGTGCTCAACGTACTCATCAGCACCTGCTGCCCGGCGATGTCATAGGCGTACGGTTCGCTGACTTTCGGCAGCTTGTCGCGACTGGGGACCATGTACCAGTCACCGGAACCGCTGGCAGTCTCGGTGTAGTCGGTCATCACCGACTGCTGTGGCTTGCCGTCATGCCATGCCCAGTAGCTCATGTAGCGGCCGGTGGCATCGTGCGCTTCGGTGTTGACGAAATCGGCATCCTTGCCATCGAAGGCATCGGCCTCCCACATGGTGCTCTTGCCCAGCCATTCCGGATGGGCGCGCAGCTGCTCACCCAGCACGGCGGCCAGGCTGGCGCGATCGGTGACATCACCACGGGCGCGCTGGGCCAATACGCTTTCGACCATGGCATCGTTGCTGGCGAAGGCCGTACCAAGATCGGCCGCTACCCGGCGTGCTTCGGCGGTGGCCTCGCTGGTCATGGTCTGGCGCGAGGCGCTGATCAGGCTGGCGCTGGCCTGTCGGTAGATCAGGAACGCGGTCAGGCCGAAGCACAGCAGCGCGATCACGGCGGTGCCCAGCATCAGCTTGTGGGCGATGCTGCCCGGGCGGCGGGCAGCGGCGGAACGGGAAGAAGGCATGGGAGGGTCCGCAAGGCAGTTCAGGACGACCGGCGCCACCAGGGCACCGCGCAGGCCACCGGCCGCCGGGACGGGCCCGGCGCTGGAAGCGCACCGGGTTAGCGGCCGCCCGCCAACGAGGTTGAGGCGGCTGGCCTGCACATTCCTGAATCCGCTCAGGGTCGGGGCAGCTGCCCATCCTTTGCGTCGGCCTCACTCGGCCACGCGGTCCTTGATCCACTGCGCGCGCGGCAGGACCTCGATGCTGCCGACGGCGTACTGCTGCAGCACGTCGTCCGGCCCGAAGCACGGCTGCCAGCCCAGCACCCTGCGCAGGCGGGCACTGTCGTAGACACGGTCGATGCTCAATGGCAGCGGCCAACCTCGGCGTTCGAATTCGGCCAGCAGTTGCGGCGCGCGACGGGCCAGTACGCTGCGCGGGTGGGTGGCCAGCTCCAGGCAGTCCTCGCGCCGGAACGGCGTCGGTGCGCAGGCGAGGTAGCGGGCGAATCGGGCGCCTTCGTCGAGCAGCAGTGCAGCATGTGCGCTGGCCACATCGCGGGCATCGATGCCGCGGTGCAGGCGGAACATCGCCATCCGTTCGGGCGGTTCCGGGAAGCACCGGCCCATGCGCAGCACGCGAACGCTGAAGCCCGGCGTGGCGGCAGCTTCAGCCAGGGTCTCGGCCTGCAGCTTGGTGCGATGGTAGATCGTGCGCGGCAGCGGCTCGGTGTCTTCGTCGATCCAACGGCAGCCACCGGCTACCACGGCATGACCGTACAGCGCCGTGGTGCTGGTCAGCACGAAACGCCGTGCGCCGGCTTCGCGCGCGGCCTGCAGCAGGTGCGCGGTTGCCTCCACGTTGATCTGCTGGAACACCGCGTCCGGCACCAGCCCGACATGCGGGGCATGCAGGGCCGCGGTATGGATGACCGCGTCGACGCCCTGCACCGCACGCGTGACCGCCTGGCGATCGGTGACATCGGCAATGATGCGCGTGGTGGCGAACGGACTGCGATCCAGCCCCACCACTTCGTGGGCGGCCGCCAGCGCACCGAAGATCGCGCGCCCGATGCGCCCGGAACTGCCGGTCAACAGAATCTTCATTGAGTCCATTCACTCGAAGCGCCCGGGAACTACCGGGATGCTTCGATTCTAGGCATGCAATCGCGCATCTGCGATAGGACAGCCATGCAATCGTGCGTTCATCTTGACGACTTCGCAGGCGCCAGCAGTTGCCGCGCGATGAACAGCGGATCGTCGCCACCGGCCACATCAGGCCTCACGCCGGTACGTTCCCAGTTGCCGCCGGTGCGCAGGTTGATCGGTTGCCGATCGGGAATACTGATCTGATAGCCATCGGGCAGCAGCACAGGATCGCCGAACATATGCGCTGCGCCCCCGCTGCGCGTGCCGACAATGCGCGCGCGCCCCAAGGCCTGCAGCGAGTAGGCGACGAACTCGGCCGCCGAGCCGGTGCGGCGGTCGATCAGCACCACCAGCGGTTTCAGGTAGGCGGGCAGGTTCGCCGGTGGCAGCGGTACCGGCGTGCGCCGGCCGCGCTGGTCCAGCTGCTGCACTGTGTCGATCTTCGCGTCCAGCAGCGTGCGTACCAGCAGATCGGCACTTGCATCATCACCTCCCCCGTTCTGGCGCAGGTCCAGCACCAGGCCATCAGTGTCGGCCAGCAGCATGAAGGCCGCCGCCAGCTTCGGCCGTGCCAGATCCAGCGGATAGAAGGTACTCAGCCGCAGGTAGCCAACGTTGCCCTCCAGCACCCGCACCTCGCGCACGCCGGCGCCATTGCTGCGGGCATCGGCACGCCAGGCCATCAACCAGTCGTCCTGGCCGACCGCCGAATCTACGCGTTCAACGTGGAAGTGGCCATCGAACGTGTCCAGGTCCTGGTTCAGGCGTGCGCTGAACGCAGCAGGATCCGAGCAGCTGTCCGCATAGCGCAGCTGCGTCGACCAGCTGCGCAGGGCGTCGGCGATGCGGGCGCCCTCCGCCTCGTCCAGGTACTGCGCCTGCACGGCGCTGGCCGCCGCCTGCAGGACTCCGTCCTGCGCGGGGCAGGCTGCCGCCAGCAGCACGCCGAGCATCCAGGAGACCGCCATCATCCACCCCCGCATTGAATATATATAAGTGCTTATATATCATTCCGGTCATGGATCTCCAACACGCCACGCTGGGCACCCTGCTGCGCGCCCTGCTCGACCAGCTGGACCCGGCTGTGGAGCAGGCCTACCAGGATCTGCAACTGGACTACCGGCCCCGCTACACGCCAGTGCTGCGCACGCTGATGGCGCAGGGCCCCTGCCGGATCAAGGACCTGGCGCTGGCCTGTGGGCTCAGCCACTCGGCGCTCAGCCAGACAGTGGCGGCGATGTTGCGCGCTGGCTGGCTGCTCGCAACCAGCGGCGATGACGGGCGCGAACGCATCCTGCACTTGAGCCCACGCGCGCGACGGGCGTTGCCTGCGCTGCAGGCACAGTGGCAGGCCACCGCACAGGCAGCGCGCAGCCTCGATGCGGATCTCGGCCAGTCGCTGGAGCAGGTACTGCGCGAAGCACTGGTGGTGCTCGAACAGCGGCCCTTCGCACAGCGCCTGCAGGACGCCCGTCGGCGCTGAGGCGTTGCTGCTCAGCGGCCATCTCGACTTCGCTGAGGAAGATCCAGCTGCCATCTGCCACGCGCAGCTGCAGCGTGTGGCACTGCACAGCCCAGCAGTGCGAGCCACCCGAATGTGCTCATGCTGTTCTGTCCTCTCTGCGTGGCCATCGCGCATGGCGGCCCATGCTCGCCAAGCCGCGCAATCCGCGCAATCCGCGCAGCAGCGTAGCTGCGCCGTGAATGCCAGTGCGGTGCGGCGTGAAGGCAGCGATGCCGGTGCGGACACTTCCTTAGCCGGGCTCCGGCAAGGATGAGCGTCCCCTCCATGCAACGGGAGCCTTCACATGGCTGACCAGCATCACGGCACCTCCCCTCGTGGCTTCGCTTCGATGGACCAGGACAAGCAGCGCGCGATCGCTGCAAAGGGCGGACGCGCCGCCCATGCGTCCGGCAATGCACATGAGTTCAGCCCGGCCGAGGCACGCGTGGCGGGACGCAAGGGCGGCGAGGCAATCAGCCGCAATCGCCAGCACATGGCGGCGATCGGCCGTGAAGGCGGGCACGCACGCCACGCCAATGCACGGCAGCAGCAACAGCAGCACGCGGCCGATGCCGCGCCAACGACGGAGGAGGGGCCGCAACGCCAGCAGGGCTGACTGCAGCGCACTCAAGCGCGCTGGCGCTGGCGGTACAGGCCCAGCGCTGCCAGCAGGGCCAGCACGCCGGCGACGGCCATCGCCCAGCCGAAACCGCTGGCGATTGCGCCGCGGTACCAGGCCAGCGTCTGCGCCCCTGGCAGCAATGCCGACGGCTGCAGGATCAGCGCGCGCGCCTGTGCGGCCACTGCGGGTTGCCCTGCCGCCTGCGCGGTCGCAGCGAACTGCCGCACCGCGCGCAGGCCCATCAGGCTGCCCAGCAGCGCGATGCCCAGGCTCATGCCCGCCTGGCGCAGCGCGTTCATCGTGGCCGACGCAATGCCAGCCCGCTCCACGGGGACACAGGCCATCACCGCCATACCGGTCGCCGGCACCGCCAGGCCCATGCCAACGCCCAGCAGCGTCAGCAGGGCGCTGGCGTGGCCACGCCCCGTGCCCGGCGCAAACGTGGCGATCGCACACAGGGCCACGCCGGTCAGTGCATACCCCGACACCAGCGCGGTATGCAGCCCGATGCGTGCCACCAGGCGGCCGAACAACAATGACACCACGCCCATCAGCAGGAACTGCGGTACCAGCTGCGAACCCGCCTGCGCCGCATCGTGGCCCTGCGCCTGCTGGAAGAACAACGACAGGAAGAACAGGCTGGCATAGGCGGTGAATCCAAGGACGAACGAGGCCAGGTTGAGCATGCCAAAGCCAGGCATTGCCAACAGGTCCACCGGCAGCAGCGGCCGCGCCACGCGACGCTCGACCCACGCAAACAGCGCCAGGCCGAATGCCGCGATGCCGAGTGCCAGCAGCGTTGCAAGTGCCAGCGGGCCGTGCTCGCCGATCGCGATCAGGCCGTAGCTCAGCGCACCCAGCGCAACAATGCTGAGCAGCTGCCCGACCGGGTCCAGCGCGGCCTGCTGCGGATGCCGCCGCTCCGGAATGCCCCAGGCCCCCAACGCCAGGGCAAGCAGGCCCAGCGGCAGGTTGATCAGGAAGATGCTGGGCCAACCGGCGCGCTGCACCAGTTCACCGCCCAGCAGCGGCCCCAGCACCAGCGCCAGCGCGCTGAACGCCGACCAGCCACCGATCGCGCGTGCACGCGGGCGTGCTTCGGGAAACGCATGGCTGAGGATCGGCATCGCACTGGGAATCAGCAGGGCACCGGCCACGCCCTGCACCGCCCGCCCCGCCACCAGTGCCGGCAGGCTGCCAGCGCAGGCACACAGCAGCGAGCCCACGGTGAAGATCGCCACGCTGAGCAGCCACATGCGGCGGTGGCCGTAGCGGTCACCCAGCGGTCCCGCCGACAGCATCACCGCCGACAGGGCGATGGCATAGGCATTGATCACCCACTGCAGCCCCGCCATGTCGGTGTGCAGTGCCTGCTGCAGTGTCGGCAGCGCGACGTTGACGATGCTGATGTCCAGCGAGGCAAGGAAGGTGCCCAGATAAGCCGCCAGCACCAAAGCCGGCCGTCGGAAGCGTTGCATGTACGGATCCCGGGGGAGGATGTGGGCGCATCGTAGTTGACTGACTGACCGTCGGTCAATGACTGGCGGTCAGTCAATGCGGGAGGACGGCTAGAATGAGCACCGTCGCACCCGGACCCCGCCCCATGCAGATCCCCGCTGCCGCTAGGCCCCGTACCAAACCCGCTGAAACCCGCCAGGAAGAGCTGATGGACGCCGCGCAGGCGCTGTTCCTGTCACAGGGCGTGGAAGCGACCACCATCAGCGACATCGTGGCCGCCGCCGACGTGGCCAAGGGCACGTTCTATACCTACTTCGCCTCGCGCACCGAGATCCTGCAGGCGCTGGCACAGCGCTACACGCAGCAGTTCATGGCCGAGGTCGACCACGCCGTGCAGCAGCAGCCTGCCCACGATGACGTGGCGCGCCTGCGCGCCTGGATCCGCGCCAACATCGAGATCTATGTACGCACGCACGCGCTGCACGACGTCGTCTACGCCAACCATCACCACCACCAGCGCGGCAATGCCGAGCGCAACGCCATCCAGCAGCAGCTGCTCAACATCCTCGAGGCGGGCACCCGTGCAGGCCTGTGGCAGCTGCCGGCACCGCAGGTCACGGCCTCGCTGATCTATGCCGGCGTGCACGGCGCCACCGACGATCTGATCGCGGCACCGGCACAGGACGCCGAGACCTTCATTGCGGCGGTGGTGGCCGATTGCCTGCGCATGGTCGGCGTGTCGCCGGCCCCGAAACGTGGCGGCACGCGGCGCTGAAGCGCTCGCCGTCGCTCAGGCGTGGGCGAGGATGTTCAACAACCGACCGAACGGGTCGCGGACGAAGAAGCGCCGCACGCCCCAGGGCTCGTCGGCCGGGCCATATTCCAGCGCGATGCCCGCCGCGCGCATGCGCTCCAGCACCTCCTGCAGGTTGTCCACTTCGATCGACAGGTCCGGCACCGGTGTGCCGGAACCCCCTTCGCTGGCGAAGCTGACCTGTGCCAGCGCACTGCCCTGCCCGCCATGGGTGACGATCCAGCCATGGTCCATCACCACCGGCATGCCGAGCAGTTCGCCGTAGAACGCTGCGGCACACGCGGGGTCGGGGGTGGCGATGTTGGCGACGACACGCTTGACGGCCATGGACCACTCCAGCAGGAAGAATGCGTCGAGACTGCCCGACCCTGCGCACAAACAGAAGAGCCCCGTCACAGACGGGGCCCGCCCTCAGCCGTACACGGCAGGGCTTACACCGCGCCGCAGCGCTCCATGATGCATCGATCGTATTCGTACTGGCATTCCATGGCATCACCACCACCGGATACACACGCCTGATAGGCCTTCCAGCAGGGCAGATCGCAGGGCTGAACCGGTCCGGCCACGGCCACCGAGCCGCTGCAGGCCAACGCAAACACGGCACCGGCGATCACTTTCCCGAAAGTACGCATCGACATCGCTCCTTGATAAGCCTGGTGAGCCCAGGCCAGGCCACGGTAAAGGGGCCAAGGGGAAACCAGGTGAACGTGTGCGTCACACATAATTAACGCGTTCATAAAATTCCCTTCACATCACTGGGGGATACCGCCACGCCTTGGCGTTAACGGCCTTGTTGTCCGTCAACCAAGGAAGTTGTCTGATGAATCACCCGCTGTACGGCCGTTCGTCCCGCTCCCTGTCGCACCGCCCGCTGGCGCTTGCCGTCGCCAGTTCGCTGCTGCTGGCCACCGCGCTGCCCGCCATGGCTGGCGAATCACTTGATGCCTGGCAGCAGCAGCGCCAGTTGCAGGCTGCATGGGCGCAGCCCGCTGCCAACACGCCGCCCGCAGCCACGGCTATTGCACCTGCCGCCGGCAGCACCGCCGTCCTCGGCAACCCGGGCGATCCGGCCAGCTGGCGAAGCGATGAATTCAACGCCGATTGGGGCCTGGGTGCGATGGGCGCCGACTACGCCTATGCACGCGGCCTGACCGGCAAGGGCGTACGCCTGGCGCTGTTCGACTCGGGCTCCGCGCTGGCGCATCCGGAGTTTGCAGGACGCAATACCTCCAGCATCACCATCGGTGCCGACTGCGCGACGCCGGGTGTCGTCGCAGGTACCGGCGCCTGCGGGCAGACCCGCGGCGAACAGCCAGGCTTCAACTACTACGGACTCGGCGCCGGCGTTCCGGCCTCACTGGCGGCACGCCTGATCGCGGCTGGCCTGCCCTATGGCTTCAGCTATGCCGATCATGGCACCCACGTACTGGGCACCATCGGCGCCAACCGTGATGGCACGGGAATGCACGGCGTAGCCTTTGGTGCGGACCTCACCGCCGCCCGCGTGTTCGGCGACACGTACTACGAATGGCGCCTCGACCCGGATGGCTACTACCGCCCGCGCGCGGTGTACCGCACCGATCCGGATGATGCCGCTACGCTGGACATGTATGCGCAGATCCAGGCGCAGGGTGTACGCGCCATCAACCACAGCTGGGGCATTTCCACCCGCAACATGACCGCCGCCGCGCTGGACCAGCAGTACGCCAGCATCGGTGCCGACTACGGCGTGTACGGCAGCATCTACGCCAGCAACGGCGATACCCCGGGCTCCACCCTCATCCAGGTGTGGTCGGCCGGCAACGGTAGCGGTGCGGTTGCCGGCATCACCGCCTCGATGCCGCGCTGGAAACCCGAACTGGAACCGTACTGGCTGGCGGTCGCCAATGTCCGCCGGCCCAATGCCGCCGCAGGCGAAGCCGATTACGTGATCGATGGCAGCTCCAGCATCTGCGGCGTTGCCGCCAACTGGTGCATCTCGGCCCCTGGCACCGACATCCTCAGCACCATCGTCTCCGGCGATATCCAGGGCCGCATCGAGAACACCTCCGCCTACGTGCGGCTGATCATCGACAGCGAGAACACCAACTACGTCTACGGCACCAAGACCGGCACGTCGATGGCCGCGCCGCACATCACGGGCGCTCTCGGCCTGTTGATGGAGCGCTTCCCGTATCTGGACAACGCCCAGGTCCGCGACGTGCTGCTGACCACCGCACGCGATCTCGGCGCGCCGGGTATCGACGCAATCTACGGCTGGGGCATGGTCGACCTGCGCAAGGCCATCGAAGGCTACGGTTCGCTGCGCGTGGATACCAACGTGGTGATGAACCAGAAGGCCGGCGGCCTGAAGGTCTGGGAAGGCGACGCCTGGGACAACTGGACCAATGACATCGGTGGCCCCGGCAAGTTGACCAAATCCGGTATCGGCTGGCTGCGCTTGAGCGGCAACAACAGCTTCAACGGCGCGGTAGTGCAGGACGGCACGCTCGAGTTGAACGGTGCGAACACGCTCACCTCGGCGGTCGAGGTCCAGGGCGGCCGGTTCCTGCTCAACGGCGGCCTGGTCTCCACCGCCTTGACCACCACCGGTGGCGTCAGCACGGTCAGTTCCAGCGGCGTGCTGAACAACAGCAACCTGGTGGTCAACGGCGGCGTGGTGTCCTTCAACGGCACGCAGACCGGTGGCACCACCACGGTCGGCGCCAATGGCCTGCTGAAGGGCGTCGGCACGCTCGGCAACACCCGCGTGGACGGCATCATCGCGCCGGGCAACTCGATCGGCACGCTGACCATCAACGGCAACTACGTGCAGGGCGCTACCGGCGTCTATGCGGCGGAGCTGGCACCGGGTGGCCGCAGTGACCAGCTGCACGTGACTGGCACCGCCACTCTCGGCGGCACCCTGGTCGCGCTGCCGGAACCGGGCGTGTACTACCTCGGCGAACAGTTCAACTTCCTGCGTGCCGACGGAGGCATCAGCGGCCAGTTCGCCAAGACCGACTTCAGCGCGTTCTCGCCCTTCCTGCAGTTCAGCCTGGCCTACGGCGCCAATGGCACGCGCATCGATGTCGCCCGTGGCGCCTCGCTGACCACGGCTGCCAGCACCCCCAACCAGCGCGCAGTGGCGGCGGCTGCCGACCTGCTGCCGATCGCCCAGGGCCTGCCCAAGCCGCTGACGCAGCTGTTCCCGCAGCAGGTCGGCGGCGTGCTCGACGGTCTCAGCGGCGAGCTGCATCCGGCCACGGCCATCGCCCTGGTCGAGGGCAGCCGCTACGTGCGCGATGCCGCACTGTCACGCCGTGCCGGCGCTGCGGCACCTGGCACCGACGCGGGTGATGCGACGGGTGCATGGGTGCAGGCCATCGGTGGCAACAGCAAGCTGGACGGTGATCTCAACACCGCCCGTACCGAAGCCAACAGCAACGGCCTGCTGGTCGGCATCGACCGCGAGTTGTCCGGCTGGCAGGTCGGCGTGCTGGCCGGCACCGGCCGTACCGACGTCAAGCAGCAGGACCGCCGCGCCAAGTCGAAGATCGACAACACGCACTTCGGTGCCTATGCCAGCCACACCTGGGGCGGCTTCGGCCTGCGCGGTGGCGTGGCGTGGAGCAAGCACGAGGTGAAGAGTACGCGTGACGTTGCCTTCGCAGGTTTCAGCGACAGCCTGAGCGCGCGCTACGACGCGCGTACCCGCCAGGCCTTCATCGAAGCCGGTTACCGCTTCGGTGGCCCGGAAGCGGGGCTGGAACCGTACGTGCAGGTGGCGCGCGTGGAAGTGGACCTCAAGCGCATCAACGAACGCGGTGGAGCAGCGGCGCTGCAGGGCAAGGTGGACGACACCGGAACCACGATCGCCACCGCCGGCGTGCGCTTCGACAAGGGGTTGAAGGCTTCGTTCCAGCAGGAAAGCTGGCTGCACCTGCGCGGTGGCGTCGGCTATCGCCGTGCCTCGGGGGATCGCAGCCAGGTCGCCAACCTTGCCTTCGCCAACGGCAGCACCACATTCGCGGTCAATGGCGCACCGATTGCCAACAACGCGGTGGTGGCCGAACTGGGCCTGTCGGCCTGGCTGACCCCGCGACAGCAGCTGGAGCTGGGCTACAGCGGCCAGTTCGGCAGCGAGAGCCGTGACCATGGTGCGAATGCACGCTGGTCAGTACGTTTCTGATTCCAAAGCAGCATGCGCTTGACGGATTGGGGCGGCCTCGCGGCCGCCCCTTTTTTTACGTGTGTCCCAACGAGCGCAGAAGATGGCCGGGGCAGCATACTGCCCCGGCCGTGGCGGCCCGGGGAGAAGGTCGCCTTGAACCGTCAGGCCGCCTTCATCGCATGCTTGCGCGCACGCATCACGTTGTGGCACTCCTGCACTTCCGGCAGCAGCTGGGTCACTTCCTGGCGCACGGCGGGCGGCAGCTCGTTGTCCTTCAGCACATCCTTGAACGCGCCCAGCAGGCGGTCTTCGGATTCTTCAAGTTCGGCCACATAGCCATAGTTGGTGTCACCGAAGGCTGCACGGACCTTGCCGTAAAACTGCTGCATGGAACCAACCACAGTGCCGTGCTCGGCCGGCTTGCCGCCGCTGGCGGCCACCGAGCCGCTCAGCGCCGCCACGATGCGGCCCTTGACGCCGGCAATGCGGGTGAACAGCGCCGACAGCTCGGCGTCCTTTACCTTGGTCGCTGCCTCTTCATAGAACGACTTGCCATCACGGGCGATCTCGATCAGGTCGTTGAGGCGATGTTCGATGGTGGACTGGGTGCTCATGGCGTCGCTCCTGTTTGCTCGGAATTCTGCGGGGAATGGCAGCGCGGGTGCGTTGCCTTCGACACCACTGTGGAGGTTCGAATGTGCCTGTCGGGTGAGTACGAATTGATTCGCGCATCACCCTGCAGAACACGTGCTGACTTCTTCATCGCCAGCACCACCTGCCTTCACGGCATCTGAGCGTGCAGTGCGAACGTCACCAGGGCGCGATGACGATGATCAGGCTGACCAGCAGCGCAATCGCCAGGATCACCAGCAGCACGTGCCATTGCTTCCAGCTGGGTTTCGGCTTGCCAGGCGTGTTCATCGGCGGCCTCCTGTGTGTGCCGGGAAAGGAGCTGCCAGACTGAAGCGCAAGCGCATCGCACAACGTGGACGGCATGTGCACTCCCCGTGTAGGGCGGTGGCCGCAGGCACGCGAAGACGCCGCATTCACAGACAGCGCCGTCGCGGGAGGTGGAGCATCACACCGGTTCGGCCTCACTCACAACCGTCGCACGCTTGGCGCTGTACTCGGCGAATACCACACCGGACACTGCGAGCACGCCGCCGGCCAATACCCAGCCACTGAGCGATTCGCCCAGCAGCAGCACGGCTAGTGCAGCGGTCACGATCGGCACCAGGTTGAAGAAGCCGGATACACGTGCGGCTCCCAGCCGCGAAAGCCCCGTCATCCAGGTCAACGGCGCCAGGATCGATGCGCACACCGCGGCAAAACCGATACAGCCCACCGCGGTCAGGTTGTTCACCCCCGTGCCGGCCATCAGCTGTACTGGCAGCAGGATCAGCGACGCCGCCGTGGCCTGCAGGAACAGCGACTCCAGCATCGACAGCGGAATCTTCCAGCGCTGCATCAGCACGTTGTAGGCGGCAAAGGCCAACGCACCGATCAGCATGATCGCATCGCCGCGGTTCAGGCCATGCGCCGCCAGCCGTGCCAGGTCGCCCTGCGATACCACCGCCACCACGCCGGCCGTGGAGATCAACGCACCGACGATAGCGGCGCCACGCACCGGGTGGCCCATGAACACGCGTGACAGCGCCAGCGCGATCAGCGGAATCAGGGCCTGGATCACCCCCATGTTGGTGGCCGAGGTGAAATGCGCCGCGTAATAGGCCAGGCACTGGTACATCACACCGCCCAGGCAGCCCAGCACCAGGAAGCGCCCGAGGTTGGCACGCACGGTCTGCAGGTTGTGGCGCAGTTTCGGCAGCGCGAACGGCAACAGGACAACGGCAGCAACCAGCCAGCGGAAGAAGCCGATGTCGATGGGGCCGACCGAGCCCGAGGCAAGCTTGGTGACGATGGTGTTCGCGCCCCACAACAGGCAGGCGAGGATCGGAAAAAGATAGTTCACGGAATGTGGGTGTACGTGGGAGGTTGCCCAGCGTAGGCTTGGCGCATATCAAGGACATCCTGAAAATGCGCCACTCCGACCCGGGCTTGCGGCAACCGATGGAACCCATCCCCACCTTCCGCCAGCTGCCCGGCCCGATCTACTTCCGGCAAGGCGCAATGGAACCCAACGACTGGGGTACGCACAGCCATCCCTGGGGTCAGTTCAACTTCGTTGCGCAGGGCGTGATGGAAATGAAGATCGAGGGCGAGTGGATGGTGTCGCCACCGCACTACGCGCTTTGGATTCCACCCGGCGTGGCCCATTACTCGCGCAACCGCTCGGTGCTGGCCTATCGATCGGCCTATCTGTCACCAGCATTGTCACGCCGCTTGCCCGCGCGGTGCCGGGCGCTGGAGGTCACGCCCCTTCTGCGCGAACTGCTGCACGAACTGGCGCGCCAGGGCGTGACTGATCCGCAATCACCGGCACAACGCCGGATGGCGGCCGTAGTGATCGACCAGATCGTCAACGCCGCCGTACTGCCCAGCTTCCTGCCGATCGCCAGCAGCGACGCATTGAAGCAGGTGATGACATACATGGAAAAGCATCTGCACGCCGCCGAAACGGTCGCCGACATCGCGCAACGGCACCACATGAGCGTGCGCAAACTGGAGCGCCTGGCGCGCAGCGAGCTGGGCATGTCGTTGGGTGACTGGCGCGGACGGATGCGGTTCGTCAGGGCCACCGAAGCGCTGTGCACGCGACGGCCGATCAGCCGCATCGCCGAGGAGCTGGGGTACTCAGGGGTCAGCGCCTTCGCCGAGATGTTCAAGCGGCATGCGCAGTGCACGCCCGACCAGTATCGGAAGCTGCATCGAGCGGGGTGAGGAAGGCCTAGAGAGCGACCAGCAGGTCCACGAGCAGCTTCGGCAGCAACAACGCTGCCGCAACGCCCGCCAACAGGATCAGTAGCACCTTCGCCGTCAATGGGCGACGGCGCGGATTGCCGAAGTACAGACGCAGGTCGCGCAGTTCACTTTCCAGCCCCTGCCGCACGCCAGCGCTCTGTGCACCGGGCTCGAGCAGCTGCCGTTCAAGCGCTTGCAGGCGTTTCATCAGTTCGCGTGGCGGTGTAGCCCGCATGATCTGCTGATTGAGTTCCTGCAGGCGGCGCGCCTGCGGCATCAGCGCCGCCACGAGGTCATCCGGCGGAAGCTGCGACACCAGCCGCAGAGCGTCCGCATCCATTTCAGCCTGGAGCACATCGCGTTGCTGCTGCAGTTCGGCCAGGGAGGCGCGGCGCTGCCACATGGGGAGGTATAGGGTTGACAGGTAATGGACAGTGTATCGCCCGGTGGCCCGGGAAGGCTGTCGATTTCCCGCCCCGTCGTTCGTCGAAAGGGAAAAGGCGGGCCCTTCGGCCTGCAGGAGTATCCCGATGTGCCCGATCCTTACCGCATTCGCCACTTCCCCGGACCGCGGCCAGGGCCTGGCCCGTGACATGCGCGTACGCTGGGCGCTGGAGGAGCTGGACGTGCCCTATGACGTGCAGTTGCTCAGCTTCGCCGAGCTGAAGCAGCCTGCACACCTGGCGCGCAATCCCTTCGGGCAGATTCCTACCTGGCAGGACGGCGATCAAGTGCTGTTCGAATCCGGCGCGATCGTGCTGCACCTGGCCGAGCAGCATGCCGGCCTGCTTCCTGCTGATCCGGATGCACGCATGCGCGCGATCATGTGGGTGTTCGCTGCATTGAATACGGTGGAGCCACCCATCGTCGAGCGCTCGATGGCCTGGGTGCTGGAGCGCGAGCAGCCCTGGTATGCACAGCGCCTGCCGATGCTCGAAGAGCGTGTGCGTATGCGGCTGTCACAACTGTCCGCCTGGTTGGGCTCGGCGTCGTGGCTGGATGGTGAATTCAGCGCCGGCGACCTGATGATGGTTTCGGTACTGCTGCGCCTGAAGAGCAGTGGCCTGCTCGACGAACACCCGCAGGTGGTCGCCTATGTGGGCCGTGCAACACAGCGCCCCGCCTACCAGCGCGCCTTCGCTGCGCAGCTGGCCGTGTTCCAGAACGCCTGATGCTACGCCCTGTGGGCAGGCCTCAGCGTAGACCACGCCGGCAGGCGGCCTGCACCAGCATCAGCTGTGCCACCAGGATCAGCATCGCGCAGCCTGACAGCAACCACGGATCGATGTACCACTGCGTGTTGAAGCTGAAGTCGCCGGCGGAAATGCGCTTCCAGCCGTTGAAGTGCTGCATCGCCGCGACCACGAACGCGAACCCACCTGCGGTGTAGGACAACCAGGGCACGATGAGACCGCCCGGGCGCGCGAACAGCGTCAGCAGGCCCAGCACGCCGATGCCCGTGCGCTGCACGCGGCAGTACGGGCAGACATAAGCCATCCCGCTCCATTCCACCGCCCAGGCCAGCAAGCTGACCAGCACCGCGGCGCCTGCTGCGATATAGAGCATTCTGGTCGGGATTGTCATGCTGCCATCGTGTGCCACGCAGCGCTCCTTCGTTCAAAGACCCAGCCAGGGTAGCAACGCGGCAGGGTCAATCCTTCTTGAATACCGTGCGCTTGCCGATCGGGCTGCTCTTGCGCGCCGTCGGCCGTGCCAGCCCGGGAATCAGGAAGTCGGTAACCTTGTGGCCCTTCTGCACCTTGGACGCCAGCCAGCGCGGCATGCGCCCACGGCCGGACCAGGTCAGTCGCTTGTACTCTGGGTCGCGGTACTTGGCCGCCACCTTGCCGGCCCTGCGCCGTGCGGGTTTGCGGCTGGGTGCGGCCGCTTCGATGGCCTCTGCGCCAAAGAGTTCTTCAAGGGTGTAGCCAGCTTCGGCCGCAGCGGCTTTCAGCATCCGCCGCACGGCGCTGGCCGGACGCCGGCTTGAAATGAGCTGTTTCCGCTGTTCAGCGGCAACCACCAAGGCGCTCAGCTCCCGAAGGCTGAGCGATTCAATATCGATCGTCATGCGGGAAAGGTCTACTGCCGCGCGGCGCCTGTCAAGGCGCCTTGCCTTCCGCGTAGACACGGGCTTCACTGCCGGTGGGCTCCGATCGCCTTCGTCGGCCATCCCCGAGGACATCCCTGTGAGCACCTCATCGCATTCGCTCGCCTACCTGCTTGCACGCCTCCTGCTGATGGCGCTGTTCCTGGTGTCCGGGCTGGGCAAGCTCGGCGATCTCAACGGCACCCAGGGCTACATGGAAGCGATGGGCGTGCCCGGCATC
Source organism: Stenotrophomonas sp. 85239_Sma (assembly GCF_056481725.1). Lineage (NCBI taxonomy): Bacteria > Pseudomonadati > Pseudomonadota > Gammaproteobacteria > Lysobacterales > Lysobacteraceae > Stenotrophomonas > Stenotrophomonas sp. 85239_Sma. The sequence goes on from NZ_CM151163.1 coordinate 4,057,767, forward strand.
CTGTTGTGGCCGACCATCGCCTTCGAAATCGGCAGCGGCCTGTGCCTCCTGCTCGGCTTCCAGACCCGGCTGGTGTCGGTCGTACTGGCCGGCTTCAGCCTGGTCACCGCGTTCATCTTCCACCACAACTTCGCCGACCAGACCCAGCAGATCATGTTCCTGAAGAATCTGGGGCTGGCCGGCGGGTTCCTGCTGCTGGCCTGCACCGGGGCGGGGCGCTACAGCATTGATGGGCGTGGGCGGCGCGGGTAAGCCTCGATCCGTGGTGCGTACGCGCTAGCGGCGAAGTCCGGCCTCCGGCGCCAGCGTGTGGATCACTCTTCCCTGCGCATCCAGGAACTCGATGGCGCCGTAACCCTCGGCCGTGATGGTCAGGCGCAGGCGCGTGCGGTCGGCCGTGTCATTCAACGCGATGGCCGGCGTGCCGTCAGAGCCGACCACCAGGCCGATTCGGGTCGGTGCCTGCACGCCGGGAATCAGCTTGTTGCCCAGCGCAGGCTCGCGGATCAGCTTCGGCGCCTGGTTGATCGAAAAGCTCACCGCACCGTCCGGCGATACCCGCCAGCCAATCGCATCCATCGCCGGGTGATCCAGTGCCAGCACCGCCATGCCACCGTCAACATCGGCAGTACCGAAGCCACCACGCTCGCTGCCCGTGTCGTCGTACAGCACCATGCCAGCCACGTTGAACGCGCGCTTGTACTGCAGGCCATCGATGATCGGCGCCGGCGTCTTGCCGGACAGCGTCATGCGGATCACGCCCGTGTCATCGACGATATCGATACGCCGTGCAGTGATGCGCTCGTGGTCGGGTGTTTCCACGCGCGTCTGTGGTGCCCTGTCGACGATCAGGCGTTGCAGGGTTTCAACGGACGGGCGCTTGGGTGAGTCGGAAGGCTCTGCTGCAGCGGCAGGCAATGCCGCAAGAGCAGTCAGGACGACGAACGTGCAGGCAATGCGCTTCATGCGGGCTCCTTGTCGTACGGGTCGGCGGATGTCGCATCTTGCCACCTTCTGCACAACCACCGTCTGCACAGGAGCCCATCGGGCGTATCCGCCGCGCGTCTCCTGGAGCGGATCGTACCCGGCCTCATGCTCCACTGATCGCTCCACCCATTCTGGATGTCCACTCCAATAGAACCTGGAATGCACCCGCTTCGGTGTATCGCCATCGCGCTCGCCGGACGCGCCCGATCCTTGCATGCAGTCAATCACGCTTGGCAAACATCCAAGCGGACGGGGCCATTGTTGCCTCTGATTGCGTCAATCGCATCAATGGCCCCGATGCGCTAGTGCCGGCACATCCCGCCACCCACCACGGCCTGTATCGGCGGATTCGGCGGATTCGAGTACACGAACACGTGGCGCCAATCCTGCGGTTGAACCCAGTCTTTCATGTACGCATACAGGAAATGGCCCGTGATCAGCTTGGCATCCGCGCGCAGGTCACAATACATGGGCAGGCTGCTGCTGTTGACGATCACGCATCGCGCTTGAACGGGTGTGTAGGTGCAGCTCATGTTGACCTGGAACCACACTGGCCCGGGCTGGGCTCGGGTAGGAGTGACGAGCAACAGCAGCACGGCTACAGCAATCACTAAACGAAGCATAGATCCCCCTGGACTCTATTCGTTTGGAAAGGCTGGAACGCAATGTCGGGTTGCGGAAGTCCCGCGGGCAGATAATCGCGCACTTCAGCCGGGTACGGAATCCCTGAGTCACCTGCGCCGGTGCCCCCCAGCAGTTCCATCGAGAATGTCCGCGTGAACCTTGAGGCGGCCGGCCCTTCCCTTTAGCGCTCACCCTGCACCTGCCATGCCGGCTCAGGAGGCCCATCGACATCCACCGCGGGAGAGAGAAGGGCATCTTCCCGCCCAAGCACAAGGTTGGAGGCGTTGGATTCGCGCACCCAGGAGCGCTTCGCAGTGAACGCCCTAGGACGCAGGGGCAGCCCGCGACCAACGGCAACGGTAGCGGGGCGTGGACGCTCACCGAGCGGTCATCGGGCCGCGTCGGTTTGACGAAGGAGGCACTGCGGATTGTGGGCGGAAGCATCAATTGGCCACATGTTCGCAGCAAAAGTTGGCCGCAGCTAGAAATAACAACCACAAGCGCCAATAAACACGTTGAAATACCTAGGCAAGAAGGCGTCGCAACCCAGAAGGGTCCAACCTCGGCCTGGAGCATTTACACGATTTGACCGCAAGAGCCGAGCATTGCGGAGCAGCCCTATGCTGGTCATTGTAAGCCATTGAAAGGATGACCTAGGGCCGCAGCACCTCTGTGAACAGATCCGATACCACCGAGGCCAATCTAGCCGCCCTTGGTTTAGTGCACATCTTCATTTGGAAATCCCACAGTCACGGCCTTGGCTCGCGCTTGGCCAAGGCAGTCGGTGTGGAACACGACCAGATGCACGCTCCTCAAGCTAGTCCCGGGCTCGGAAGGTCGGAAGGACCGCTGGATACTTAGCAAAGCTTGCCGCCATGCTACAAAGCCGCTCCATCCGATCATACATCTCTGAGAAAAGCATGAACGGGTCCGCCTGGTCGGGTTGATTGCCGAGCTCATGCCGCGAGGCGCCCAGTCGAATCGTCTCGACTACGCCTCTCGAGGTCGAATGGGAGTGGAGTCTAAGTAGACGCGTGTGGGGATCTATTGCCATCGGTTGCCGATGGATAAGTTTATTTCTCATGTCTCCCAGCTCACGCAGCCACTTGGGATCAGCCTTTTTTCCCCAGTTGGCGAAAAGATTACGCGCTAGTGGTTCCATAACCTCATCCGCCTTCGCACCAACTGCGCTCTCCAGCCGGGCCATACTGTCGATAGATTCCTTAAGCCCCAAATGAATTCCGGCCAACTTTGCAAGGTAGTCCCTCGCCCCGCATAGATCTGTCGCTAAGGCCTGAAAGTCACGATAGATGTCACTCAGAAGGAGATTGGAGAAGCCCGATTCTGGCTCTCTATCCTGAACTGCACCGCAAAGCTGCTGGTGATGATGAATCGACAGGTCCCGAACTCGATGTCCCGCACTCGTCAAGGATGCACTCACACTTTCAGCTCCACGTGCATAGATTTCATCTCCTGATGCGTCGGAATTGGCGGAGATGGCCCCCCAAAGATCTGCCGCGAAGAGGCCCTTGGAGAGACGACCGATGCCTGGATTCCAGAACGCTTCAGAGGCTCCCTTGCCCTCAAACTCCTGATTGTATCCGACGAACCTACTACCACACTCCCGTGCCAATGCATGTAATGCCGGCCAAGTGAGATCGCAAAGGGCGAGCACATCCCCTTTTCCGCGCAGAGGTAGTAAAGCCAATCCCCTATTAGCCGTCTCAACGGCCCGCAGCCCGCCTGTGAAGTACAGGACATTCGTGGCTCGGACTGATCCGATCTCCATGAACTCGACTTCGTTGTGCATCTTCCCTCCAGTGGCGATTCCAAAGCATGCCAGTCAGGCTAACCGACCGCCTACAATAATTCCGAATGACGGGACTAAAAGGCCTTTACGGCAACTCGGCAAGAACACGCTCAAGAACTAGAGACCCAAGCCGCTATCGATCTACCGATACTGCATGGAGGCGCGATGGGAACGGTCGCAAGCTGGAACGAGATTGCTACATTAGCCAGTGCTGTTGTGCCCATCGTGGGCATTTCATTAGTCTCGCTCTACCTTTGCTATAAGTCGGGCACGCTCCACCCACTCCGAAATCGTCTCACGCGCCTCTTTGTTAGCCGCGAGGATATTGAGCCAGGGCCGATAAGAAACAGCTTCTCTGATCGCTCCGCAGTCGTTTCCTTTGCCATGATATACGGCATCCATCTAGACACTGCGCCAGAGGTCGAAGCTTTCATTGCTAAGGCTCAGTCTCGCAACATCCCGCTCCATCTAATTGGCATCGCCGGGAGTGCGTTCGATCGATCAGAATTTTCTGTTAGGCCCGATAGATCGCCCCGCAGGTGGGGAGACGGAATGGTCGGCATTGGACTTCTGGTCAGCTACATAGCCGCGGCATGCTTTCTCGCCGGAACTCTTGCGGACGACATCTTGATCCGGGTTCGAGCAACCAATACGGTGCTTTGGGTGGAGGCCAAAGAAGGTGAGGGTACTGCGCGCGGAATTCTCAGGGATAGGAACATGGCGTTCTCGCAAGCGGAATGCGAGACGTTACCCGCAGCTGAAACGATTGGTCCTTTCATCGGCGACGAACATCGCTATAACTTGTCAGTGCTATGCGCGATCTGGACCTCGCCTTCGGAGAGGAAGGAACTCATCGATGCACTCCCACAACAACGTATCGCGTTCAGCGCTGTGGGACTGCTATTCCTGACCATTCTAGTTGCCTTCCTACAGGCCCTGATCAGGCGAAATGCTATTCGCAAGCTAGAACGACGAGTACTCGCTAACTCCTCACCAGCGTCAGAAATCCCGCGCCCCCGCCGCAGTCGGCGGTTTGTTCTGCGAATCGGGAAGTCAGTCCATCTGAGCTACGGAAGTATCGAGGCCGATGGTCGGATTCGTGCTAAGCATTAGCAGATGCACACTCCACGGATAGAGCAATGCAGGAATCTACAGGAATCTATCCTCGCCTTATGCAAGGACCCTGAGGAACTACGAGTCCTCCATTCAGAGCGAGACGCCGACCTAATGGAAGGAAAGGCTCCAGACTGATGACCGAGGGCCGAGCTCCCCATGGAATGCGTTCCACTGGGCCGTAATCGAAGGACCGCATCATCTTTGAGGGATTGCTGCGGAGCTAGGAATCATCACCAGCAACTCGTAATAATTTAGAACGAACGGGAAGCGCATCGCACATTTTTATGCAAAGAACGCCAATATCAGACAAGCATTGCTTCGTGCTCAGGTAAGGCTGCAGAATCCACGCCATGATGTAGGCTAACCATAGCAGGAAGACCATGGCCGACACAGTACGAGTCAATCTGTGCTACCGCCCGTTGCGTATTGGTTGGGCAATTCGCTCTAATGACCTAGAGGGGTTTCGAAGAGCTGTACGTTACTCCCATGTCCTCTGGGGCGGCCGCTTCAATCCGATCCTAATCGTCGACAACCAGGAAGAAGCTCGGCAACAGGTCGAACTATTCCGCCTGGACGTCGTGTGGCCAATGGGCGACAGCCAAGAAGTCCGGGAGTTCGTCGAGAGCTTCCCTCATCTTAAACCTCCGTTTCACGGCGAGTCCATCTTCGTCAATCAGGCGCCTTGGCGAGGCTTCTCGTGGGTACTTGATATCTTCAACACTGCCGCGCATTGGCACACAAAGCCAGAATGGTCCAGGTTCAAGGATCTGGGTCTGTGCAAGTACCAGTGGCGTGACGAGGATCCCCTAGCGGACGTGTTCCTGATGCAGCTTGGCAGATACCCGGATGCTGAGGAAGTCGGCGTCGACTACGATGCGATGGTCACAGAGCTGCTGAGCCCGATCACAGTTGCAGTGCAACAGGACGAACCGATTCCAGGCGATCTCATCCGGCGCCCGAGCCTGTCATCGGTGTGTAGATTTGCTGTCGAACGTCATTACACGGTGCGCCCCGGTTGGGAGACGCCCGGCTTCTTCCTTGGCAGTGCGGGAAATCTTGAGGACTTGATCTGCTTCTGGAACATCCGCGCCTGCGACATCCCAGTATGGTTTCTCGACACCGCTTACCTGCCTCGCTATAGAGATTTGATACCCCGAATAGACACCATCATCCAGGAGATGGCGCAGCGTAGTATGGACGCCACCGCGGGTCTGGGTATTTGGTCACGCGGCGATGTCGCGCAAGTTGACCAGCTGTTCGAGAATGAACGGCTGACAGTACACAGCATTCGGGAGGGATTCTGGTGTGGGGACGCCGTCGTGCCACCGGTCATGCGCCTCGGTGAAGCATCTACCCTAGGTGTCATCGGAAGCGAACGCGGCGTGCCGCGCGTGAACTTCGCACTGAACGATAGGCCGTGTAACGCACATCCTCAATACATGCAGCAGCATCTCGTTGCCTCAGTGTCGTTGACCGGCGCCCTCTTTGGAGATGAGCACCACACGTTCGACGTTCCGTACATTCCGGATCTGAATCAATTCTACGCTCAGACAATGCACTTCGAGCATGGCAAGCTGCGTGCTGAGCCGGAGCAAGTCGGACTAATAATCAATGCCGCCGACCATGACACGTTTCTCAATGCGATGCCGGTCAGCCAACTGATCGGACGCATGTTCGAATTGGCGGGTTACAACAGCACACTGAGCAATAGCGGACGTATCGCCCGACAGCTGCTTACGCAATTGGGAGGCCTGCAGGGCGCGCGCATATTCAAGATTCCGGGAGCCAGGGAGTTGTTAAGGTCCTTTGGCCCACGAGCAACGTTCTCCAAGAACGTTGCAATTGATACGATTTCGGGGAAGACAAGGGAGGAACTGAGGGGAACGTTCGCTGCCCATGTGGACCTTTTCCTGCGACCACGTCCGATCAGCCAGAAGCTGACACCTCCTCACGTCTTCGAGACAATGGTGGACGCGGGGTTGTTCCGCATCGGCATGGACTTGGATTGCCCTCAGTGCGGAATGAGAAGTTGGGTCGCGCTCGATGTACTCCAGCAGAAGATCAGCTGCGAACTATGCGGTCACGGCTATGACGCGACCAGCCAGCTCTTGAATAGCGAGTGGCGTTTCCGACGGTCGGGGGTGCTAGGTGCCGAGCGCAATGCACAGGGCGCGATCCCTGTAGCGCTGACGCTCCAGCAGCTGGACGCGAACCTGGACAGGACCTTCCGCTCTTGCGTCTACTCTCCCTCGCTCGACCTCAAGTCCCGCATTGATCCACGGCACCCGGACTGCGAGATCGACTTCGCGTGGGTGCAGATGAATAAGTACCCCAAGCGCACCTCCGTCATCCTGGGCGAATGCAAAGATCGCGGTGGTATCGACCCTGATGAGTTCCGGCGCGACATCGAGAACCTTAGCCGCATCGCAGATGCGTTCCCGCCGAAGAGATTCCAAACCTACGTGGCGTACATCAAGCTTTCGCCGTTTACTGAAGAGGAGATCGCGATCGCAAGCGCCTTGAACGATGAACATCGAAGTCGGGTGATTCTGCTCTCTTCACGTGATCTAGAGCCCTATCGTCTTTTCGAACATGCCGTCCCGGCCGGCCAAGGCATCGACATTCGGACAGATTCGTGCGAAGGACTGGCACTCATCACCCACCAGCTCTACTTCCACAATCCTGCTTAGTCCAGCGTTGCTATCACCCCTCCGCCCCCAACGCACGGGGAACGGGGAACGGGGAACGGGGAACGGGGAAGTGTGCTAGCGTAGTCAAAGATGAGCAACTATCTCCGCAAAGGCTGCAGCCGAATATCGGTGTGATCGAAATGATCACGCCCCTGTAGCTCAATGGGTAGAGCAGCGGATTTATATCCCGTCAGCGCCAGATAAGCGGCAAGTGCCGGTTCGAGCCCGGCCAGGGGCACCACCAGACTAATCCTTGGCGCTGACGCCTTGCGGCTCCTTACCTGCTGGAGCTGCACCGCTGATGCCTTTCCGTCAACTCAGTTCACAAATGTTCCTGTCGCTCCTAGGCGCCACTTGAGTGTGGCTATGCCGACGCGTAGATGGCAGCAGTGCGCCACCCCAGGTGAGTCAGCCTCGCAGAGAGCGCCTAATCGTTGCAGCGCTGGGCGCTAGTACCCTCTTACTGCAACAAAAGTAGCTCGACATAGCGCAACGAAAGTTGTTTTTAATCAACAACTTACAATTAAATTGCACTTGCGCACAGGCCCCAGACGTGCCTAGGATGATCCAACAAGACCGTCACGAGTGGTCATGGAATTCCAAGCACACACGCAGAGCAACTTGGAAACCTGGCTCCAGAGGGAGTACGGGCTACTGATTGATTCATCTGTGATCGCAAGAATTCTGGGCTACAGAAATGCCAACTCGTTGGCGAAGGCTCGTAGCCGCGGGGTAGTGTCGATCGACATGTTCCGGCTGCCAAACAGGCAGGGGCTGTACACCTCACCCAAGCACCTCGCCGCGTACCTACAGGCGACTCTTCCGAAGAACCACATCCCTACTGTTGGAGGCGACGATGGACAGATAGCCGCGTCCGGTCGCTGAGAAAACGAAAGCCCCGATTAGCGGTCGGGGCTTTCGTACAAATGCCATAAATCGCTCACTTGGCATCTCGATCTCAGCACCACTCCCTACGTAAGTCAACTTCCGTTCGGAGGCTATCGGCGCCGTCACGGACAGTCCTTGCCTGTCATCCAGCTATCAGCTGGCCGGAGGGTCCAATGCTGAGCTCAAAGCAGATAGAAGCGCTATTCGATTCTTGGGATATCCCTGCACTGGGACGTGACTACATAGAGCACGTGCGGTCATGCGAGCCGGCTCGCCTCGTGGGCTCTGGAAGGATGCGTAACACGCCGGAACGATTCGCCAGCCAACGCATGGGGAGGGTGATCCAAGCAGAGAGCGCCACAGTGGAAGGCGCCCTGGTACGTATGTGTGAGTACGACTACGAGATTCTGGAGTACTGGGACCAGCCAAAAGCCGTTCCCTTGGTCATCACAGATCGGCGTGGACGACGGCAGCGCACGACTCATACGCCGGACTACCTGATCATCCGTGCGACGGGCCCAACAGTCGTGGAGTGCAAGACCAGGTCGGGCGCAGAGGCACTAACCAGCGTCAGGGAGGAGGACTGGAGATTTGATGGAAACGACTTCAGCTTTGAGCCGGCCGTTTCATACTTCTCAGAACTTGGCATCAGCCATAGGGTATGGACCCCGGATGACCGCAGCCAGCTCCGCAGTAGCAACATAGATCTGCTGCTCGCCGTACGGCGATGGCCAAAGAATGACATCGGAGAGAAGTGGAGACTGCGGATAACCCGCTACCTGGCCAAGCGAATGATCGCCAGCATCTCGGACCTACACTCCGAACTCCACCTTCCAGATGCGGGCGTCGTCCTTCGAGGGATACATGACGGCTGGCTGTATGCCCCGCTGGACTTATATCTTCTGTCATGCCCTGAAGATGGCTTGGTTGCCCTGACGGCAAGGGATTTCGAGCTTGGAATGGAAACTCTCGAAGCCTATCGCACAGAGTCATGCAACCCTAGCCGATCTCGATGCATTCCCAACCTAGCCCAAGCATCAATCATGATTGAGCGAAAGAAGGAGCTTGACGGCGTATCCGAGCCCACGCGCTCAAAGCGCACGATGCGGCGCTACAAGGCACTTCTTCGCCACAGCAACGGCGACGCTCATGCACTTCTACCCCGGCCACGGCCGGGCAATCGGCTTCCGCGCTTGACAGCTGAGCACGAACACTTCCTCCAAGAATCCATAAGTGCCCACCACGCCAGCCCCGTCGGCCTGTCGGTGTCGGCAAGCTATCTTCTTTATAAGAATGCACTCGATGACAAGAAGGCCCTGGGAGAGCTGGCCGAAAGTGACTTTTCAGTATCACTCAACACTTACGCCGGCAGAGTTCGAAGACGTGACCAAGAGAGCCTAGCCTTCGCGGCGGGCGGAAGGCGAGCCGCGAACAGCGCTGCAAATCCTGTTGACCGTCGCCACGCGAGTGCCCCGACGAAAAGACCCTTCGAATCAGCGCAGGCCGACCACTACCTGGGAGACCGCACACTTGCATTGTGCAGCTCAGGCAATAGGCGCTTCACACAGAGACCTTGGGTTAGCGTTCTGAGAGACTCCTGTACCGGGGAAGTACTAGCTCTCACAGTTGGATTCCGCGCACCAGGGAGAAAGGTTCTAGCCGAGCTACTAAGAGACTGTGCGAGAAGACATAAGCGGCTTCCCGAATCGATTGCTAGCGACTGCGGATCGGACTTTGAGTCAACCTTCTACGAGTCCACGCTCGCGCTATACGGCGTCCACAAGAAGGATAGACCAAGTGGCGCCCCCAGGTTTGGCGGCGAATTGGAAAGGCTATTCGGGACACTCAAGACATCTATCCTATGGCAGCACATTGGATCAACACGCAATGACATGCGAGGTAGATCAGTCTCACCATCACATCGCAGCCATAGACTTGCCGAGCAGGATCTCATTGATTTCTATCACGAGCTGGAAAGCTCCATCTTTGAACAGCTGAACGTTCACCTGCGCGGTGAGCGACTGAACTCTCCAGACGTGATCATGGGAAATGGACTTGAGCTTTACCCCATGTCAGGAGTTCCAGTCAGTTTCGACCAAGACTTCCTGGTTGCAACCTCAATCGACGCGCCGAAGCGAATGTATCTGGTGGACAGGTCACGCGGAATCAACGTGCTTGGGAGATGGTACTGGGGCACAGGGCTCGCCCATTCGTCCAAGCGAAGGGTTGAAGTACGAATGGACTCTTGGGACGAGAATCTAGTCTATGCGTGGCTAGATGGAGGTTGGCTCCCATGTCGAAGTCGAGGCTCTCTTGAGCAAGCAATGGACAGTCTCACAGCCAGAATTTGCAGAACCACGCTCAGGTTGGATGGTCGTGCAGAGCTGGCGGAGGCAAGGCACGAAGCTGACCTATCTTTGGCAAGGCACCTTAGTGAGAGGGAGCGCGTGACGCCGTCTGAGCAGCCCACACCGTTCTCGTCAACAGCTCGCGACGCAAAGAAGAATCCTTCTCTTTTTAGCGACGATATTCCAAGCATCGCCATCAGCTGGAACTCCCAGCCGTGACCAAGACCATACCCGCGAAAGCGCTGCATCAACTGGACATCGACCATCCCCGATACCAAGAGGTCGATCGCCAACTTTTCACGCAGTTAGCCATGGGAGCACCCGGAAGTGTCGTCCTCATGGTTGGCCCCACCCGTGTGGGAAAGTCACGCCTAGTGCAAAGTGTGGCCCGTCGTCTAGTCCAGAGCCCGTTCTCAGACGACGAGCTGCCGGTGATCCTTGTTGAGGCTGCGACTACGCATGGAGGGCGCTTCTCAATGAAACATTTTACAATGCGCGCACTACAAGCACTGCGCCACCCTATGTATGGCGATCTCAGAGGCATCATTCGCCAGAGAGAGTCGGAGACAGAGCTAAGGATCAAGCTCGAGCAGGCGATCATCTATCGTAAGACCCGTTACCTTTTCATTGATGAAGCTCATCACCTACTGCGGACCAACCGTGGGGCACAGGCATCCGACATTCTTGATTCTCTGAAGTGCTTAGCCAATGCCACAGACATCATTCTAGTGTTGGCCGGTGGTTACGAGCTGTTCGCGGCAGGACTTTCCTCTGCTCATCTAAACGGACGAATGAGAGTCATCGAGTTCGGCCGCTATCGACCTACAGGTCAAGACGAGCTGAATTTTCTCGGGATTCTCAAAGGTTTGGATGCCCATCTTCCTTGGAAGAGCGGAAGTATTTTGATTATCCACTCTAGCTACATAACTGCCGGGACACTCGGATGCCTGGGGCTGCTCCTAGGCTGGGTGAATGCGGCCATGTGCGAGATGCACTCCCGTGGAGAGCGGGCGCTCCGCTTGGAACACTTCATGGAAACTCGTTATGAAGAGCAGATAGCCCTCATCGCTCGAGAAATTGCTGAAGGGGAGTCCGCAATGAGAAAGCTACCGACGCCTCCCAGCGAGACGAAGAATGGCGCTGACTCGAGTTGCCGCTCCAAGGAACAGAGGAGGCCATTTCAACGGAAGCCCAAGCGGGACCCCGTAGCCCCTGTCAGAAGGTGAGCAACCATGGCCAATTACTTCTCCGTTCCGCATCTCGGTGCAGGAAGCCTGGAGGTCGAGGGAATCAGCAGCTACCTCGTTCGCATGGCTCGGGCACATGGCTGCAGCCATTGGCAGTTGGCTAGGCACCTGGATGCGTGGTGGGATAGGAGCAACTGCAACCAACGGGTGGAACGACTTCCTAGAATCACCCAGAGTGGAGTGAGAATTCAGCTTTGTGGTGTCGGGTCTGATACCGCAAAGCTAGTCACAGCACTGGGTGCCGCAACCGGCATCACCTCCCTACGATCCGCCACCATCCTATCGCTCAAACAAGTGATTTCAAGCACATCAATTGGCGCGCTGAAGAGCTCACGTGCATGGTGCCCTGCGTGCTACGCGGAGGATGCGAGAGAACGAGGAGAGGTCTACGACCGTCTTCTTTGGGCCTTGCTTCCAATAACGAGGTGCTCGATTCATAAGACCCCGTTGCTCCAGCGCTGCCCTTCCTGCGAAAGCACTCAAGTCTACGCTTCAGGCGCTCAACTAGACGAATGCTACGTATGCCGCGCGAACCTCAGAGCGACCCCCCCTTTACACGCGCTTTTGGAGCACCCTGGTTTTGGCGAGCAGCTGTTGCATGAGTTGGTAACAGCCTGCGCCGAGAATCCGAACCTGACTCTGAATCGGGAAGGAATGCGCCTTTTCTTCAAGAGGCACCGAAGAGACCTTCCCCCAGGAGACCCATTAGTCAATGTAAGGGCTCTTGGCTCTCGGTCGAGTAAGCCGTCGCTTATGAGTGTTCTGAAGTTCGCCACCGCGTTCGGAGCATCACTGCTCGACTTTCAATCGTCACGCCCCCCTGACGTTAGTCACTGTCTCTATGATGCCGCATCCATCCCCTCCTCCAGACGATGTGGCCGGCACTCCCGAAGTGTCTATTTGAAGGTTCAAGCGGCGCTGAAGGCCGCCCTCGACAACCCCAAGTCCTCCCCCGCATTCCGCACTTTCTGCGCAAACCAGAATGTGTCTACAGGTTACGTCAGGCATAATTTTCCGATTGAAGCAAGAAGGTACGCGGATCTTCGACGCGAGTACTCCCAATGGAGACGGGAGTCGGTGACGGTGGCTGCTCTGGAGATGGCCAACTCGGGACTCATCGATGACTACAGATCTGGGCGCATCAAGCAGCTCAAAGAGCTTATCCGCGCAGTTGCCAATGCCAGCGGTGTTCAAACGCTCACCGCGCGCAAGGTAGTGGAACATTGCCTTTCTTCTCATACAACCGGACAGGCAAGCGTCAAGGATGCCCCCGGGACTGGCAAGTGAGTTGGGCCCAGAATTCCTGATAGGCCCTAGTACTTCCCACCTACGTACTCCCTGCGCAATGTCCGCTTTCGGCCAAGGGCGGAAGTTGCCAATGCACCTCGCCATGCTGCGTTTCACCCGAAAGAAAATAGACAAAGAGCTCCTTTTTGCCGGCGGCGAGTTGCGCACCCTCTTTACAACCCATCTCAGGCCTTTCTAAATAACGATCGCTGCTTTCCTTCCCGCATAGCAGGTTCTATGGATTGAATCGCACGCAATGTCTTCAGTACTTGTTCTGCCAAGTGGGCTGACTCGGTATTCCTGATCGCGGCGAGTAATCCCACAGTCTCCGGCATATCCGAAGGCCTGGCAGGACGTTCTCCAAACTGAACGAATGGTCCATCCGACTCGGTCAGCAATCGATCCTCCGGTATGAACCGAATCAGTGCATGCGTCTTCGCATTCCGCATCATCTCTGCGTTCACCGAGAAGTAGCACCCCTGCTCGATCGCCCGATGCGCTTCGGACTTCGTCCCCGTGAACCAGTGCAGCACCGGGATGCAGGTTGGATTTTTCAGGTTCTCTTCCAAGGATCCTAGCACCCACGCGACCGAGCGGACGCTGTGGATGCTCAGTATCTTGCCGCCCTGTTCGCTGCATGCCCGAAGTATCCGATCAAATAGGTGTCGCTGCTGCTGGAAGCTCGCATAGAACCTAGGGCTGGCATCTAACCCTACCTCTCCGACATAGTCAGTGCGCTCGAGCAGCCTTTCGAACAACGGCAACTCGTCGGACCGCTCTGCAACGAGTTGCGGATGCAAGCCTAATCCGACGGTCACATAAGGAGAGTCGAGGGCAAAGTCGACATTGCGTGCGAACGCCTTCGGCGTCGTTGTTACCGCGAGGGTCGCGATCCTCCGTGCATCGCACTCACGGATGACTCCGAGATGATCCTGGTACAGATCCAAGTGGCAATGGAAGTCGACCCAGCTTGGCGATGCATGACTCATGTCTGTCACTCCGAAGGCCGTGCCTTGACGTTCTCGAGCAGGTCGGCGACCTCTTCCAAGCCATCCCGGTAAACGGCCTCATAGTCCCCCCAATCGTCAGGAAAGTCTATTAGCGGCCCTGGCTTATGGATGTCGAAGCGGGCACGCCCCGGCTTGGTCCGGAGACGCGAGATAGCCAACTGAAACGATCGCACGTGCTCGCCCTCGGCCGACTTGCTGTCGAGCTCGGCATCTTCCAGTTCCTCGAGTTGGTATTCGGTGTCGTCCTCGCCGAATCCACGCTTCAACGCAGCCCGCCTGATCAGGCAGGGAACACAATGTCCGCAGTTCTTCGGCTTCCGCCGCTCCTCGTCCGCGGAGAACCTGGCCTTCGCAGGCGACGAACACGAAATAGTCTCATTGGCATGCTCCCGGAGGAAGTCGATGTCCTCGCACTCCTCGACCATCTCGCCCTTCGTCATATGACGATAGCTATTGTGGAGGGATCCGCCGAGTCCTATGGCTCGCAACAGCTCGTTGAAGCGGGACATGTAATACGGGTGAGTCGTTCGCGTACTCAGCGATCCAAGTCGCAGTGGATCCAGTGGCACGTTCAGCGAGATCAGGCCGTTCTCCGGCACATGGATGGTCACGTTCCTTCCGATGGCGTCCGCTGCGAGTGCGGCCAGGGAGAAAAACAGAAAGGAGCGGGCACGCAAGGTATTCTCTGCCCAACTGCCATCGACCGCTCCCGTCTCGAAACCAACCCGTGCGCGTACCGAAAAGAACGATATGTCTTCATATCGCTCCTCCAGCGCTTTGAGACATACATCCTGGTGTTTGCTGGTAACACTGTCCCAGTAATGACTGATCAGCAGGACGCTTTTTCCCTCCGAAAGAAGGTCAATGGCGCCAATAAAGCTGTCCAGTCCTCCGGAGAAAAGGCACACGTCGGTCGGACGTTCCGCGAGCGTCTCCGTAATCGGCTCAATGATCCGCGCCGCGGACGGCGACCTGGGGCGGAATGTCATCGCCCACCGATCGCCTGTCAGGAAATTCAACGTCCTCTCCAAGAGAGACGCGACCCGCAGCCATGTCTCCTGATCGTGGACCGGAAGACATATCTCCAGTTCCCTCGTCCACCCGTCCTGCCCTTCCTTGCTTCTTTCGACACGTGTATCCGCCGCGGTTATCGCGGCGGCCAGCATCGCCAGGTCCAGAGACCGCTCGGAGGGCTGGAGGCCCAGCCTTTCCAGCTTGGATAGAGCGCCGCCAAGCAGATGGTCGATATCGGCGAATCCATCGAAAGCGAATTCCGTGGCATGCGATCCCTCGAGCCGCGTGGCGACTACCTGCCTGTCATCAACTCCTACCCTGAAAATGATTGATTGCCTGCTCATTCCACATCTCCTGCCATTGCCGAGACCAGTTCGAAAGCGGCTTCGTAGATACGTTCGACAGTCTCCTTCACCTGCTGGTCCGTTTTCTCGACAAGCCCATCGAAATGCTCGCCGAGGTGACCCCGGACGCAGTTGGTTACGAATCCGTGCAGTTGCTCCTGAACCTGCTCGACCCCGTCGACGGTCTCCGGGAAATCGATAGCGTGCGTGCCGATGTCGGCTATCACGCGACCCTCGATGGTGTAGATGACGAAGTCCTGGAAGAACTCGGACAACTGCTCCGGTGTCATCTGCTCGAACGTCTCCCCACCGGCATCTGCAAGATCCGCAATCGCGTCGAGCATGGCCTGCCTCGCGATGGCCTCGTCGATCCGTCCACCGGGTGGACAGATGGTTTCCAGCATCGCGACGAACACGTCCGCCGCCGGCCTACCGGAAAGATGCTGCAGGTTGAGCTTCTGCAACGTCGCAGCCGCGCCCTGCCGGTTGACGTCGCGGATGACCTGCAGCAGCTGGGTTCCGGCGCTGCGGGAGGCGCCCATCCGCCTGGCGGCCTTACGCGCAGACCCGGTCCCATTGCGGACGTACTGCGATATCGATCTACGCAACGTGTCCGAATCACCGCTCCTGACGAACCGCGTGAAGTTGCCCTTTGCGGTGCTGAGCCGACCCGCCGACGAGACGTCCGGCACGGCGGCGGGCACTTTTGGCGCCACCCCTGGCGATGCTCCCGCCGCTCCATCACCACCACCGGGAACAGCTGTGGGCGCGGCGGCGCCTGGCGTGGTGTCGTCAACCCAACTCGGAACAAGCCCACTCGGGGCACCACCGTATCCTTTCGATGTCCCCATGGCTCACTTGTCTCCCATCTTCGAAATAGCGCCGGCCGCAGCCTTGAGGGTGGTGCTGTCTGTCTGCTCGGACCAACTCTTGAGGAGACCTTGGTAATCACGCAAAACGGCGGATTCCTTGAAGACGTTTCCGAACGCTGCGGGTGCCCAGGCCCCCAGCTTGGGCACAGGGAGTTCCTTCGCAAAGTCCAACAACCTCCGCTCCAATTCCGGCCGAATCTTCACCAGCTCCACCAGGCCCCGGGCTCCCGGGGGTTCCTTCGCGAACGCCTCCCCCTGGAGGACGCGCATACGCACGACATCGAAGAGTTCCTCGGCAGCAGCGGCCGTCAATTCCCCCGCCTCCTTCGCGGCAGCCTTCGCCTGGATGGGGCCGGCCATCAAACCGTCCGCGATCTGGTCGAGCCGACTGGCGCTGCCGGAACCACCGAACAGCATCCGCTTGTCGCGGGTGACGAACACGTATGGCCGGAGATCCACGTCGGCCAGCTTGGGTTCGAGAGCTGCCCACGTCCTGATCCAGTCAATCTTCAGCCAGTCCTCGATATCGGTCGGGACCGCCGGTTTGGCCGGCTTGGCACGTATCAGCGTCCCCGCCTTTTGGGGCTCGACAGGCGGCCCATCAGAGTCGGAGGGCGCGGCGATATGCTCTTCGAGGCTCCGAATGCGTGGGGAACGCCCCTCCGCCGCGGCGCTCGCTTCACGCGCAATCTCGTCGAAGAAATCCGGCTTGAATCGCTCCGCCAGCATCAGCTTTGCGAGCACGGGCACGGTTACCTGCGCACCAAATCCGCGCGCCTCACCGATCTCTCTGCGCAACAGCATGGAGTTCAGGAAACGCTTGATCTGGCGAGGGTTGCCCTTGGTCCCCTCCGCAAGCATCGACGTGATCTGGTTCGCCAATACTAGCGCCTGACCGGCGTCCGGATCCTCCTTGCCAAGGGCATCCGCCAACTTTTTCGGCGTAATCCCCTTGCTCAACCAAGGCTGCCGCATATCCTCGCGCGCCTCTTCGAGCAGCTTCTTGAATCCCTCGTCACCCGGGCCCAGCTCTGCTTCGACCAGCAAAAGAGTGATGTAGGTTCGCGTCTCCGCGACGCCGAGAGCGGGAATGCGGAACGGTACCTGGATCAGTTTCTCCAGATAATTCCGTGCATAGCTCACCGGACCCGCAGATGGCGGGAGGTCGGGGAAGTGATCCCTAACGGCATACTCGATCATCATCTCGTCGGCACCAATGACGAATGCGGTTCGATCGACGAAAAGGAAAAGCCGTATTGCCTCCAGCGTACCGATCGCGGTCGGCGGCAGGCACCTGTCCAGATCGTCCACCATCACGACCAACTGTTTCACCTCTGCCGCGTCGAGGAGCTCTAGGAACTCTTCGCGGAACGCGTGGATATGTGCGGGGACGCTGTCTTCCTCGGCCTTCTTGAGAAAGCCGGAGGCTTCGTCCGCGAATCCCTCGATGTCCTCGCGCGAGAGTTCCCCGGCGCTCTTACCGAGCGCGGACCTGGCAGCGCCGATGAGGTCGCCGATCTGACCGAGCGTTGGGATGCCCGTCGCAAGCGTGAATGCGAGTCCACCCGCCTTCTTCGCCGTCTTCAGCCAATCGACACGCTTCAGCAGCTTCTTTGCGGCATCTTTGACTTTCTGTGATTTCGGCCTAGCCCGCTTCAACTCCTCGATGATCGTCTCGAGGACCACGGTCTTCGCGTCCTCGAATCCCTCGAATGCCCAGCCGTTGAACCAGATGCACAGGACACCATCCGTCCCTTCCAAGGAAGATTGCGCCATCTTGAGGACGCTGGATTTACCGGCACCCCAGTCACCATGGACGCCGATAGTGATCGGTACCCCGGGTGATTTCTCGATGAGCTTTACGACGGTCTTGGCGATCGCCTCGTACTGCAACATGTCCGTCGCAGTTTCCTGATCACTGATGAACATCCTTCCCCCTTCAACATTCAGAGCTTCTTTCGACCAAAGCGAACGCATTACCTCAAACGGATCGGACCCAATATCGCCGAACAGGCCTGAAACTCGTGCTGGACAACGACATCGCTCTCTTCTTCCCCCCGAGTATCGGTAAAGTCCGTCTCAAACAACCCGACTCCCTCGGTAAACTCTACAACAGAGGAACCCACAGTTTTTAGCCCATGGAAGTCATAAGGCCAGGTGCCTGAAAGCTAGAGCGTCAGGATATAGAAGCACCCAATGTCTGCTTCGTAGCAACAGTAATAACTCTGCCACAGTTCTGCTTCAACTTGGGGGGAGCTTTGTCGGAAGGATCCGGAGAAGGCCAGAAGCGGACTCTCACGGAGTTGTCTGACGACTAGGCAGGTGACTTTTTGATCAGCGACGCCGTTCTAACAGATCATTAACCAGGTCTGGCACGCTGCGAGGAATCAGTTCTATCGACTGGTGCGTCTCGCGCATTACACCGACTAGCACGCTTGCAGCGACTACCCAAAAGCCCGAGTCAGCGGAGAGGGGAACGTCTTTTATCAAGGCCACCATTCGCTCCCCTACTGAAGGATATTTGTCGGTACCCCATTGTGCCCACTCGTCAGTGATGGTCTGCAGAATCACGCATGCGATGACCATGGAGGCGGCCCTCTTGTAGAGGACCTCTTGGTAGTTGTGATTGTGTTCCTCCGCGTAGATCGCGACTTTGTTCAACAGCATGCCCCGAGCCCAGACGTCGCACGAGATTTCTTCCTCGGGGAAGGAATCTGGGTGCTGTTCGTCGCGGTCCAGCATGACGTGGCGGAACTCGTGCAAGAAAACATAGGCTACAGCTAATAGAGTTAGATCGAACGCCACGCGCTCTTGATCGTTGCGAAGGGCCGCACGGTCATCGGTTGGCTTGGGAATGTCGGGCGGCCATTGGACGACCCCTTTGTCGTCTCCTGCAAGTAAAGTCTTTGCGAGTCGAAGGCGATGCTTATAGTCCTGCTCCAACTGACCCAGTTCGTCATCATCGCGTATCACACTCTCGACACTGCTCTGGGTGATCATCGCGACCACGACGTGTGGTGCGTATGTCTCGATGGCATGCCATGCGCTGAAGCCAATAAGCCAGAATGCGTCCAGCGTCTTGAGGTCAAACCGGATACGTCGCTTATTGGCGTTCATGGTGACGCCGGCGCCATCTGGGACTACCTCTATCGCGGGCGAGTATCGATTCCAAAGTTCTGCGAACTCATCCCGTCTTTCGGGCAAAGCCCCATAGATCAGGTTCCGTACTGCCACGACTGCATGGTCCATAACAAGCAAACGCCTGGCGCTCCACCACGGAGCTGGCTGACAACGATGCCGATTCCATAGCCGACCTGCAACTAGGTGCAAGGCATACAAGACTCGAGACCACGGTGGGTGGTGGGTGACCGTCTTGCGTCGCATCACGTCGGACATCCAAAATCCGTAGAACCCGGACCAACCCCTTCAACAGGAGTTGGTCATGGCAATTCATCACACATCTCAGTCCAACGAGCCTTGGAACAAGGGAAAGTCGATCGGCCAAAAGCCTCCACTCAACTTGAAAGACATCCGGGCCATCCGAATCAGGCTCCAGCTTGGCCAGAAGGTCTGAGATCTAGCCCTATTCAATCTGGCAATCGACTCCAAGCTCCGTGCCTGCGACCTGGCGAAGCTCCGGTTGTCCGATGTATCTCACGGAGCAAATGGCTTCGCGTGCGAGGGTGATACATCAGAAGACCGGCCGACCTGTCCAGTTCGAGATCACCCAAGCGACGTGCGAGGCAGTGCAGGCTTGGATCACCCATGCCGATCTGAAGGCCTCGGATCTCCTATCCACCAGCCAAGTGTCGATCTCGCCCCACCTGTCGACGAGGCAGTACGCCAGGATTGTCCGTCGCTGGGTGGAGGAAGCTGCCCTCGAGTCTGGCTCCTACGGCACCCACACTATGCGCAGGACCAACATGCGGATCGCGGGAGTTGCGACGTCTGCTTGTCGACTCGCAGCAGACACGCCGCCCCAAGAAAGATGCCTCTCACACGAGGAGTCTGCACTACCCAGCGGCTCTACGGTTAGGCTCAATCCTACTAGGCACCGTAAAACTCCTGCTCAGCTGCCATCAGAACGCTGCCAGGGTCCGTCTGAAGAACTTCGATTGGGGTGAATGCACCAAGAAGCACATGGCGGGTCATGAACCACTCCAATTCGCCCCACCCTGTGGACATGCCCTGTGCGCCCAAGAAAAGGCCACTTTGGCGAAGTACTCCTATGATCTCTGCAAGAAATGGTAGCGGTTGACCATCTTTTCCGAATTGCCATTCTGGGTAACGCCAGCTTCCACCGTCCATTTCCCAATAAACAGCCAAGACAGCCCCCGCTCCTCGCAGTTGATTCATCTGCCGAGCCACGTCTTGGTCATCGATTGCGAAGCGCTTGGCCACCTCGACCGAGGTCAGCCAATTGCGCGCAAGCTGGCCTCTCCGCTCTGCGGAGGCCGCCTCCACCGAACACGACGGCTCATCTTTTCCATTCCGTTCTGAACTTTCATGCCCCATGTGGAGATCACCAGAGTTCGCCCCTCGGATCATAGCGCCGTTAACAACCGGTGGCAGTAAGAAACAAGCCCGAGTTTAAGAGGAAGCTCTTTAAGAAGGCGGGGAAAGCACGTCAGCATAAGTTGGCCATTTCGGTCAACTTGTGCCTCACTGGATGATCGTTCGTCGCCACGCCAGGCTTTACTTGGAAATGCCAGCAACTTAGAGCCAACTCATGCTTCGGATGTCAGTACTAGTTGGCCATAACGGTCAACTTGTGCCTCCCCCCACACGGATGATCCAAAGTGCCTGATTCGATGGTGGGCCCACCAGCAACCACAAAGAACCAACAAGTGATTGATATGATTAATATTCAATCCACTTTTATCTACTTTAGACTCACAAAACGACTCACTTCGGCCGGTGCTTGAGAGGCCGGTTCGCGTTGGTTGCGTGCGACGTCGATCGGCCCCAACACTGGCAAACCGAAGGGAAGACCTAGAGAATCTTGGCCCCTTCCACCTTTACGGACAAATATGTTCGGCACAGGAGCCTTCAGGACTGACCTGCCGACGCCCACGCTCCTAGAATGCCTGGAGCGCGCCAAGGCCGAAATCGAGGTCGTATTCTCAGTACGCGGCGTCATCTTCAATCCCGGCGTCACGTTCGCTGATGAATGGGATTGGATACGCAGCGAAGGCGAGGAACGTCCTGACTACGCATCGGAATTTGATGATTGGCTCGAGCTCTTCCGCGCGAAGGGAACCCTACCTGAGGTCTATTTCATCCTTCGAGCTTCGATGAGCCTCTGGTTCGAGGCTGAAAGCGCATACCTCTCAGGCGACCGGGACCGCGCCTGGACGGCACTCGTCCGGTGCAACTTCTTTCTCGGCATGTGCTGTTCACACGAATCCCACCGCGAACGGTCTAGCCGCGCAGGTCGCAATTCTGCCAAGCGCACGCTTCCACTTCGGGAGATGGTCTTGGAGATGCTATCCGCCATGCCCGACAATTCACGAGCCACCAAGCAGGAAATATGGGATGAAATCGTCCCCGCCATGAGTTCTTTCGTTCCTCCTGGAGATGTTCAGGAGGGCCCACTCGATTGGGTGCGCAAATTGGGCCGCCACCCGAAAGAGCAGTACCGAGAATCATTCCATCGACGCGGAAAGGGAGAGAAGAGCAGGCACGGGAGAAGCGCTGACCCGGCGAAGCTCCTACGGACTTGGACCAACAACAACGAAGAAATACGTCAGCAGTTCTTCCGTGTGGTCGCAGGCCCATTGACCACTAGGAGAAAGAGAAGCAGCAACGCGTAGGCTCCCCTACTCTGCAGGTCTGTCAGAGGCGCGTGGGCGACCTGGTCGATAGTCAACCGGGAGCTGCCCCTTGCCAAAGATTCGCCCGATCCCTGGCTCGTTCAATCTGGCGTAGTAGTCGGCCTTAGCAAGATAGAGAATCGCGTGTTTCAGTCGGGCCCTCTTCTCCACGTCATCGTGAGCAACCATGCCGATGCCAACACCGTTGAAGCGTTCGTAGTAGGCCTTATTGGCATTGCAGTTCCAGTAGCCCCCCTCCCCCTTAGTGATCACTTCACGCCAGTACTCTCCAAGCACTTTCCCGATGGCAACATCTTGCCGAATCTCGTGCCCGTTGAAGAGCGCCATCACATGCACGTGATAGGACTTCGAAGGCCCGTACTCAAGCTTCCAGATATACCCGACTAGAGAGGGGAACTTCAGGCGAAGTGCTCGAAGCCAGGCCGTCAGATCCCGCTTAACCCGCTCGGGCGCAATGGACTTCCCTTCAGGCGTCTGCCGATACTCCGCACTGTAGGCCAGATCCACTCGTACCACACAGAGGCGAGAGTAGCGCCTATAGAGCGAGTCCACGTAGTCCACGGCCGACCGGGCATTCTTCCTAGCGCTTCTCTCCTGAGCACTCAGCGCGGCAGTGAAGGAACTATGCAAGGCCTCCTGACGAATCCTGTCCACCCACTGATTGGCAGCAGCGGCATCGACATAGCCCCCGGTAATCACGTCCGCTCTGAATTCCCTGAATTCGCGAGACATGATCTCAAAGTATGGGCTGAGCTTGTGACTGGCGTAGAACTCCTCGATTGCCCAATAGTCCAGATTCTCGAGCATGCGAATTCGCTTGACGACCGGATGGATACGCAGGGCAGCGCGGCGACCCACAACTGCATGCGCGAACAGCTCCCCCTTAGTCCTGACCAACCCCCGCATCGCTTGATCCACCTCGATGATCTGCTGCGGGTAGCTGCGCCATGGTCCCACGACAACGCAGTCCTCACGGTGATCCAGCATTCGATCGCACCACTGGCTAATGAGGTTTTCTTCTTTTCTGTACATGCAGTATCCAGTGCGACATACGTCGCGCTACTACATCTTCCCTGGCGGCTTGATTAGCCCTTCTTTGCCTGGAAGAACGTAGCTAGTTGCCAAGATATAAATGTCCGGAACTACGCTGAACGCCACGCCCTATCGTTCAAGGCCTGGACCATCGTTCGCCCCCAAGAATTGATACCAATTCATCGAGATTACGCGCAGTCGAGTTGGTGTCCCTACGTAATAGGAGCAACACGCTCAGCGATCCTGGCTTGGATCCATCCGTCCACCTCACTCTCAACCCAAACAATCGTGCCGGGACTCAAACGCACGGGCCGGGGGAAGGTCGGGTCATACCTCTTCGAACCCGGCTTGATGGCCGCGTAGATCGTCGAACGACCGAAGCCGGTCCTGCGTTCGACTTCCTGCCTCCTGATGAAGCGCTCAAGAACGCGGTCGTGGCTGGGGGAATTCATCGTGTCGCCTCGTGCTGGAAGGGACACTCAAGCTATGCCCCAAGCTGGCAAGAGTCACGACCGTTAACCGGTTAACGGTCGTTAGCAAAGGCTGCTCGTGACCAAGCTGGCACAAGGGATTCTGTCGAGTTCGTTCCTTTTTCTCGGTCAAGTTGGTTCCATCGGTCCACTTTGGAAAGGCTTGGAAGCCCCGCTGTTGCATGACAGCGGGACTTCCAGCCAGATGGCTACCGAGATGCCTGCCCGCTGATCAAACCAGCAAGGAAGACAACCGCGAACGCGGCCAGGTACTCGAGGGGGGAATTGGATCGTTCGATGAACACGATAGGCTCCTAGTCAGTAGGGAGACGGCATTGCGCCGGCATAGAGGAGAGGCTGATGCCCCTCCGTATCGTGTTATGGGTCTGAAATCCAGTTGATTGATTATCAGGGTTCCGACCTAGCTCGCACTGTGGCAGGGTGCAGGTAGGCACGCAGGATCAGATCCAGATGGACACCCCTGAACCCGACGTCTCCCTACAGGACGAGATCAAAGCTCTCCGACAGCAGTTGGCTGCCCTACGTTTCGACATTCGAGGTAAAGACTGGCTCACCGTTGACGAGGCAGCCCATTACTGCGGCGTGTCGTCCCGCCAGTTTCGACGCAATGCCCCTGAACTCGGCCTTGTGCCCAGAAACTTCATGGGCAAGCAACTCTATGAGAAGAATGAGCTGTACAAAGCAATCGAGAACTCCGGCAACTGGAAATCCCGGGGGACAGCGGGCGCCTCTCTGATCCCGACCTCCCCCCAGATGGAGGAGGCTCTTGCTCGACTGAGGCGCTACGACCAGCGCAGGGGAAAGGGGTAATGGTTCCGACTGACAAGCTAATGACGCTCGCACAGGCTGCGGAGCATTGTGCCTGCCACCCCCGGACACTTCGGCGAGCCATAGACATAGGCGAGCTGGCCGCGTGTCGGCTAGGCCAAGGGAAGAAGTCAGACCGCATCCATCCAGTAGACCTGGCCGCATGGCTGGACAAGTGCAGGGCCAAGACGCTATGCCTATCACCAAGCGCGCCAATGGCCACTATCAAGTTACCGTCGGATACGGCGGAAGAACGCATCGCAAGACTTCTCGACTCTGGTCGTACAAAGACGCGAAAGAGTACGAACGCAGGTACATCTCTGCGCTCAAGGACATTGCGGCCGGTAGAGAACCGGAACGAGTGATCGCCGATGCGGTCGAGCGCTGGCTGATCGACCACGTGCCGCGCCTGCGCTCTGCCACCAAGACGAAGGCCCACGTTCGGGCGCTGCTGCCCTATATCGCAGGTCGGAAACTGGGGGAGATTGCCCAGGTGTGGGCGGAAGTGAAGGCTGCAGAAATCGGCAAAGCCCCGGCCACAGTCAACCACAAGGGGCGCATCTTGCGGCAGATCAGCCGGATGGCGTGGCGTGAGTGGGGGTGGCTGGAGCGGCCTGCCGCTATCGGGCTGCTGCCAGAGAAGCCCCGCGAGACGTTCCTGACGCTCGATCAGGTCGAAGCGCTGGCAAGGGCTTGCCCCAACGCTGCGGCGGGCGACTATGTGCGGCTGGCGGCTTATACGGGCATCCGGCGCGGGCACCTGCTGCGCCTGACGGCTCACGATGTGCGCGGCGGGTTCATCCACCTGGATCGCACCAGCAAGACGCGGACGCTCCAGCTGGTGCCGCTGCATCCCAAAGTGGCAGGTATCGCTGCGCGGCTCCCGCTGGGCGCTAGTGACGATCAGGTCCGGGATTCGTGGGCAAAGGCCCGCGAGTCGTGTGGCCTGCAGCACGTCCGCTGGCACGATTTAAGGCACACGTGCGCCTCATGGCTCGTCATGGCTGGCGTGCCCCTGCACACGGTGTCTGAGGTGCTTGGGCACAGCTCCATGGCGATGACCCGGCGCTATGCTCACCTGTCGCCGGAGCACCTGTCAGACGCAATCAAGAAGATGGCCTAACTCCCGACCGGGTAGATGCTCCTCAATGCGCTCCACACTGGACAAGGAAACCCGGAAGACTTAACAGTTCGACCGCTGCAAACGTGCATTGACGCCCGGTCGTATATCCACGTTGATCGAGGCGATGTCTAAATGGGCAGATGATGGATAGACTCTGGTCAATTAGAGTCAAGGACATTCCAATGATCAGAAAGGAAGCCCCCCCTGTTGTAGACCCAGCCTCACCTTGGAAAGGAGACATCTTCGACCGGACACATGACGGAAAAGTTCTGTCCAACCTAATTGCGAAGAGTGCTGATCAAGCCCTCACCATTTCTCTTCAGGCACCTTGGGGAAGCGGGAAGACCGTATTCCTCCAACGCCTCAAGGAACACATCCGGAATGAATTCCAAATTAAGGCCATTTCAGTCGACACATGGAAATATGACCATCACGGCGATCCCCTTGCCCCGATTCTTGCGCAGCTCCTTGACGTAATTGAGGAACGGGCAAAAAAAGAGCGCCCCAAAAGCACGCTCCGAAAAAAACTAGAGGCGGCTGGCTCCGAGCTAGCAGCTACCGGTGCCAAGTACGTCTTACCCGCGCTAAGTGCTACAGCTAAGGTAACCGTACCTGGCTATGCCCCGTTGGTGGAAGGCGTCGAAAGCCTGGCGGCGAATCTCTTGGAAAGGCAGAGAGAATTGATGAACTCTGAACCAGCCTTCAGATCTGCGCTTGAGGCGGCTAGGGACGCAATCACCGCTCGTAGGCCGACAGGTCCGATCAGACCGATTCTTTTCATCATTGATGAGCTAGACCGCTGCCGACCTGACTATGCCATTCAAACTCTTGAGCGAATCAAGCACCATTTCGATGTGCCAGGGATCATATTCATAGTTGCAACGGACCACGGAAATCTTCCTGCCGCCGTGCAAACGGTTTACGGCGCCCACGTGAACGGGGAAGAATACCTCCGAAAGTTCTTTGACTTTGAATACCACCTCTCCCCAGCATCTCGAGAAGCGGTGACAAAATACTTACTCAGCAGTGCCAGGCTTGGACTAGAAAGCGAGAGGACTTTAGAAGAAATCGTCGGTCACCCGTCGGCCTTTAACATCAAGCAACTCAACGAAGAACAGGTCGAAGAGCTTGACAGGATCGAGTACGGGGTCTTCTTTACAGAGATGTCTTCAGTCTTTCAGCTCTCCCCTCGCGATCAAATTAGAGCATTCACTTTGATATATGCGTTCTACATAACGCGCCCAAAGTCATTCGTCACAATTCCGTTCCTTGACTGCTTTATCGCCTGTCTTAGATTCGGATCTCCACAAAATTACATCCAACTGTCATCGACAGGTGTAATCTCGATTCCGGGCGACTATTCCAACGACCACAAGAATGAGCTCAACTGCCTGAGACCTCAGAACTACAACGAAGTTCTGAACCTTTTTGTTGGAAACAAAGCCAACCACGTCAATTCGTTACGCACAGTGGAAAAGAAGATCAAAGAATCCAATGCGGGCGCAAACCTTGGCGTGCTCGCAGCAGTCACTTCGTTGGCACGGTGCAATCAGTTACGAAATTTTGATTCCTCAGCCTATATCGAGTCTGTGATTCGCCTGAGCAGATCATTAAATAGAGAAGACGAGCTTAGCCAACCCAGCTAGCTTCAATCGCACCAACGACCGCCTGATTCCAGGATATTCCCTCAACGCGCAGCAGCGGCGATGCTCGCTGCTTCCAAGCGCCGTGCCTGTTGCTGCTGCTCGCGGGTAGGCGGCAGGCCTGGCAAAGGCGGCTCCGGCCGAATCGGGGTGCTGTCGGTCAGCCGAGCGACGGCCTCACGCAGCGGCAGCTCAGGATACAGCCTGGCAGCGCACCAACGCTCGGCGTACCGCTTCGCCTGCCGGACGTTGGCGGCGCGCACTTCCTTCACCTGCCACATCTTCTGGCCCTCCATCCATAGCCGGACCCCAGGACCGTCATCAGGCGTGACGCTGGCCGTCTCGCGGCCGTTGTACCAGAGCGCCCAGCGCTCACCGGTCTGGACCCAGCCAGCGGGGATCGGGACGATGCGGAAGCCGTGGGAGGAATACATGGCCGGAAGGATACGACCGGCCGTCTCAATCGCTGCGATTGGCTCAACCGCGAGTCTTAACCTCTCAGGAGGCCCTGCTACACCCCTACCAGCACTGCCTCCTAGGTTGTTCCCTACATGCCAGTGAGCGGTTTTCCTATTGCGAGCATCCAAGTCCGTTGAGATCTTCCAGTTGCCCGCCGGGCATTCATCAACTTGACAATGGAGTGATCATGAAGATCCAAAGTGTCTTGCTTGGTTTGATCGTTGCTGCCGCTGGAGCGGCCGGTGCTGTAGGCGTAGTTCCCGCAGCTAACGCTGCCTCTTTCCACACGTCGTGCGTGCCTGCCGGCGGCGGCATGGCCCGATGCACGCAGACGTTCTGCCACGAGGGAACCTGCTGGGTGACCGACACCTGGACGCAACCGATGCGCGAAGCCATCGAGTTTGATTGATCAAGCGACGGCTTAACTGATGTGCGCGCTGCGGTCCTTGCGGGGACCGCAGCGCATGGCTCCTTCCTGATCGGGCGACGCGCTCAGATTCTGCCAAGGTCCTTCACCACCGCCTGCCCCTGCTGAAGCAACCCGATCAGCAGGCGGCCACCTGCTACTCGCCGGCCCAACTGCTCATTGAGGTAGTTCGCCTGGAGCCTTGCCGCAGCCAGGACATCCTGCGGCGCAAAACTGTCCGGGCGGCCTCTTAGTGGTTCGCCTGGCGAGGCCAAGCCCCCATCGAGCTGTTGCACGACAGCGGGAGTCGCGCTGTCGTTCTTGGCGTAGGCGGTTGCCACCATTCGCCCGCTTTTCGGCGACCAGCCGCCAAGCACAAGCTCTGTGCCCAAGCTCTGCTTCGGAAGGCCCGCGTCGACCGCAGCACGCTCATAGCTCGGCCATACCTTGTCGATCACAAGCCCCAGCTCCTTTGTCAGCTGCTCCATTGTGAAGTCTGCACGGAAGCTTGCCTGGAGGGCGAGCTCGTAGATGCGCAGAAAGAACTGAGTGGACCCGCGTGCCGCCAACACCAAGTTGTACTGAGGGATCAGAAGCATCTTTGCGCCGGACGAATGCGCTCCGGTGCGGGCGTCCTCCGCGAGGGTATCGACCGCGACAAGGAGCTGGTCAGGACGTAACAGAACGTTGAGGATGCTCATAGCGGACTCGCCCAGAGATCGCCAGACTATCGCCCTCCTCGCCCCCGACTGTCGAGACCGCCATGACGACCGAAATCACGGAAATCCTTGATCGCCTTCACGCCTGCGAGGCAGGACTTGAGATGCATCGCGGCTACCTCAAAGCGATGGAGTACGCATTGCGAATCTGCGTACTGACACACCCGGCACCCAACGACCTCTCCAACGCTTGGCATCAGCTTCTGCCAATCCTTGCGGCCAAACACAGGCTGGACAGCAGCGATCTCTTCGCTGCGGCCTTCGAGCAATCGCTGACGGTTCTGACTGAACAAATCGGCGACGCCCACGCCTGATCGTCACTCGTCTGGTGCCGGCGCGGCGCTGCTAACGCGCCTCGGGTTGAGCTGCCTGCGGCCCCGGATCCGACAACCCCAGACTGCCAGCGCGGCCCGACCGTCAGCGGCGATAACGCCGCGCGTGTTCTCGCTCGCAGCTCCCAGGATGGAGGCAGCCCGTCCGAATCAGACAGTGTCGGCGCGCGTCCGGGTCCGCGCTGTAAGCGATGTAGTCGAGAGACTGGGCGAGCATCGCCAGAAACTGATGCTCCGGATAGACCTCGGCCCATTCAGGGAGCCTCTCTTCGAGGCGCCGGAGCATCTCATCGATTTCTGCACGGGTGCTCATGCGGCGTCGGCATAGGGCTCCACCGCTTGGCGAAGCAGGTCCATGCCGGTCTGACTAGGCGTAGCTGGCTCACGACGTTCGCTGAACCCCGTCCAGTCCGCGCGCACGAGATTTTTCAGCTGCGGCGGTTCGATGGGCAGCCAGCGCATCGCGGCTACCTGAAGGCGTTCGAGTACGGACTTCGTGCAGCGGTAATCACCCACCCCAGGCCGGAAGAGCTTTGCCGCGTCTGGACGCAGTTGCTTCCAGGGATTGCAGAGAAACACGCCGGAGATGGCAGCGCCATCTACACGGCGGCCCTGCAGCAAGCGCTCGTGCTGCTGACAGATCAGATCGGGGCACCGACCTAGATCCGCCTTCTCCCTTTCTGTGCGACGTGTGTCGCCACCTCGCAACCCTGCAGATCCCCGCTGGGTATATGGCATGGGGAAAAGACAGTGCGAACGCATCGGAAGCACCATGCGAACGCATTGCGAACGCATGGCCCGAACATGACGAACGCAATGGAAAAGTTAGTTGAGGCGGCAGCGACCGATAGCGCCTCTAGCAAACAGGTCACATTGCGTGATGACCCAGAAGCCTGGTCAAGCCTTCCTTTTCCCACCGTTAGGAGCGTCAGGGGCCTTCTCAAAAGCATCGGCAACCGCTTCGCGCAAGGCGTAACCAACGGTCACGTCGCTCCTCGGAGCACCCGCCCCGGTGGTCTGGCTAACCATCTTCTGCAATTCGCTCTGCTCAGGTTCTTCCTTAGGATTTTTTACGACAGCCTGGTCAGAGACCCCTTTCGTCCCATCGATGATCTTAACCTCCGACTCTTCGACAGACGAATCATCCCCGGATGCGTTGGCGTTCCCTGGACTACCAGTGTCGGTGTCGGTGTCGGTGTCGGTGTCGGTGTTGCCAGTGTTCTGGGAACGCGTACTCAATGACGTGACATCTTGCTCAGTCTCAAGCCCATCCGGACTCGCTTCATCCCCAACCATTTGTGCGTCCTTAGATACTGCGTTCATCGATATCTCCTAGCTCATTTGGTTAGCGGATTAGGCGCTAATCTCCCCCCTTCGGCAAGGAGTGGGAACAACAGGACTTGGCGAATCTTCAGACACTTCACCTCGTCAGCAAGGCTCCATCAGCCAAGACTAGGGATATTCGTAAGCCATTGCTTTTCAAAGAAAACATCGGACTAACCCCTTCCTCATTTACTTCCAGCCTCAGCTCGGCATCGGCCATCAGTCCGCGAGAGTGTCAGGATTGCCCTGACTGGCAGCCACACACGGGCTCTGAGAGGGTTAGGCACACTCGGACAACGATGCGTTCGGAGCCGTATTGAAAATCCTGAACATCTTGGACTTAGAAGCGCCTGTATGGCTGCCCATCTCCCTGTCGCTGTTCTCCTCCGTTCTCGTGGGAGGGATGTACCTTCATGCACAGTTTGAGCTTCACGATCAACGCGCTTGCACAGGGCTCGAGGCGCTTCAAAACGACTCTTTCGCGTTTGAGAAGAGACTGTCCCAATGCCTGAAGGAAGGGCGCACGTTCCCCGCCAGATGAGCTATCCCGTTGAACAAGCCGATCCTTCGGTTCCGCGACCTGCAGGAACTCTGCCAGCCAAGCAAGAGACCTAGGCTCGCCACTGTGATCCGATGGGCTAACGGGTGTGGTATCCGCTTCATGTATGACGGAAGCGGTGGGATCTGGACGACTATGGACGCGCTCAATGAAGCGCTCGGCCTAGCCTCATCAACGCCGCATCTCGATCTGTACGACCCAAGTGATTTCTGAGTCTGAGTAGGCGACGGTCAATGCCCACCACCGTCCCCTGCTCTCGGGCTTTTCTTTAGCGAACTCAGCGTTGCACCGCCCTGGCGGTTCGCCATGCCGGCCACGCCTCGCCAATCACGTCCAATGCAGATTTTAGGAAGAGCAGGGCGATCACCGCGCCTGCTGCGATGTCCGGCCAGCCGCTTCCGGTCAGCGCAACGCCACCGGCAGCCAGCAGTACACCGATGTTGGCGGCGACATCATTGCGAGAACACTCAAAGGTGCTTTTCATGTTGATGTTGAGCGAGCGGAACCGCCACAGCATTGTCAGACACACCAGATTCGCCACCAGCGCAATGGTTCCGAACCCCAGCATCAAGCCGCTGGAAGGCGGCACGCCGTGGATCAGCTTGCTGACCACCTCCACCACGATGAAGACAAAGAAGGCCAGGATCAGCAGCCCCTTGGTGAGGGCCGCACCGGCCTCCCACCGCGCCCCCCGGTTCACTGCCCACAGGCTCAGGCCGTACACGATCGCGTCGCCCAGCATGTCCACTGCATCGGCCTGCAGGGCACTGGAGCGCGCCACGATGCCCGCGACGAACTCGATGAAGAACATCGCCAGGTTGATGATGAGTACTACCACCAGTACCCGGCGCTGCGCACTGTGGAGGGCCAAGGCTTCCAGCTCCTGACGCTTGTGACCGCAGCAGTGGTCCATGGGTGACTCCCGCCAGACTGTGGTCGGGCTTGAAAATGGATGGGGCAACCGTTATCAACCCTGTAGCCCCTACAAGGTCAAGCCCATGTCCACCCACCTCACCATCGGCCAGCTGGCTCGCGAGACCGGCACCAAAGCCGAAACCATCCGCTATTACGAGAAGATCGGCCTGCTGCAGCCGCCGCTGCGGTCGGAGGGCAACTATCGCTACTACGGCGCCCAGGACCAGAGGCGCCTGTCGTTCGTGCGCCGGGCCCGGGAACTGGGCTTCTCCATCGAACAGATCCGCGAGCTGATTGCCTTTGGTGAACAGCGAGAGCACGAGTGCAGTTCGGTGGACGATGTGGTGAAAGCACACATAGCGGACATCACGCGCCGGATCCAGGACCTGCAGGCGCTGCAGGGCGAGCTGGAGCGGATGATCGGCAATTGCCCGGGCGGCCGCGTGGCCGACTGCAGGGTGCTGGAAGCCCTTCAGCCGCAGCCTGCCGCTTGACCTTGTAGCCGCATCAAGGTTTACAACGCCGGGCTACTTCGCCACCGCGCGGCCTTGCCGCTCTGACGATCCATGACTCTCTTGCCCCATCCGCTTGCCCTTGCGCTGAGCGCCGCCCTGCTGTCCGCCGTTGCCGCGGCCAATGCACATGAACCGCCCGCCGCGCAGGACGACCACCACGATGAGGCCGTGGAGCTAGACGCGGTGGTGGTGCAGTCAACCCGGTCAGGGCGTCGCGTTTCCGATGAACCGATCCGGGTAGACGTCGTATCGCAGGAAGAGATCGAAGAGAAGCAGCTGATGTCGCCGGGCAACGTCTCCATGCTTGTGGCCGAGACGGCGGGCGTGCGGGTGCAGAACACCTCACCGGGCATGGGCGCATCCAACATCCGCATTCAGGGCCTGCGCGGCCGGTATACCCAGCTGCTGGCCGATGGCCTGCCGCTGTACGGCGGTCAGTCATCGTCCATCGGCCTGCTGCAGATTCCCCCGACAGACCTTGGCAGTGTCGAGATCATCAAGGGCAGCGCGTCGGCGTTGTACGGTCCGGCAGCGTTGGGCGGCGTGGTGAACCTGATATCGCGCCGACCGAAGGAAACCGCCGAGGCCGAAATGCTGCTCAATGCCACCAGCCGTGGCGGGCAGGACGTGACCGGCTACGCAGCCGGGCCGCTGGCTGAGCACTGGGGCCTCTCGGTGGTGGGTGGCTACCATCGCCAGGACCGCCAGGACCTGGACGGAGACGGCTGGGCGGACATTCCCGGCTACGAGCGTGCCACGGTCCGGCCGCGGTTGTTCTGGGAATCGGAAAATGGAGCGCGTGCACTGCTGACGGCAGGCGCAATGCGTGAGAGTCGGCTGGGCGGAACACTGCCCGGTCAACGGGCGCCCGACGGGCAGCCCTTCGTTCTCACGCAGCGCACGGAGCGCGTTGATGCCGGCGCGGTTGTCGACGTTCCAATGCGCGAGAGCGACCGCCTGCAGCTGCGCGCGTCGGCCATGTCCACCGATCACGACCACGGGTACGGCCCTACGCAGGACAACGACACCCACCAGACCGGATTTGCGGAAATCAGCTATGCGTCCGGCGTAGGCGCCACCAGCTGGCTGGCGGGCATTGCCGCGCAGCAGGACCGGTTCCGTTCCGCCCGATACCCACAGTTTGATTACCGCTACACCGTGCCCGCCCTGTTCGTGCAGGCCGAGCAGGCGCTGCGCGATGACCTTACGCTTTCCGGCAGTGCGCGCTGGGATGACCACAGCGCCTATGGCGGGCATTTCAGCCCCCGCGTGTCCTTGTTGTTCCGCCCTGACGAGTGGACCCTGCGCGCGTCGATCGGCAAAGGCTTCTATGCTCCTACACCCTTCGTCGAACAGATCGAGGCCGCTGGCCTGTCGCGCCTGGAGCCGCTCACCGGCCTTCGCGCGGAGATCGCTACAACCGGGTCCATCGATGCAGGCTACGTGCATGGCCCCTGGGAGCTGAACCTCAGCGTGTTCGCATCCGACATCGACCACGCGGTACGCCTGGTGGAGTCTGCGACCGCGCCGGGTGAACGTGTGCAACTGGTCAATGTGGAGGGCGTCACCCGCACACGGGGTAGTGAACTGCTGCTGCGCTACCGCTGGCAAGACATCACGGTGACCGGCAGCTATGTCTACACCGATGCGCGCGAACCTGGTGAGGAAGGCGCCGGCCGCCGTCTGGTTTCACTCACACCCCGGCATAGCGCAGGCCTGGTTGCCATGTGGGAACAGCATGACCGTGGCCGCATAGGCCTCGAGGCCTACTACACCGGCATCCAGGCGCTTGATGACAATCCTTGGCGTCGACGCAGCCGACCGTATCTGGAAGTAGGTGCACTGGGAGAAATCGTGCTGGGAAGAGTCAGCCTGTTCCTCAACCTGGAGAACATCCTCAACGTCCGCCAGAGCGGCTACAACCCGATGTTACGGCCTCGCCGCGCCGACGATGGCCAGTGGACCGTGGATGCATGGGCGCCGCTGGAAGGCTTTGTGGTGAATGGTGGTGTGAGGCTGAAGTTCTAGGGCATGGCCCAAAGCGGGAGGGAGATGTCCGCTTCAGGTCATAGGGAGACACACGACGACGCTGCGCGGAATGGCTATAGAACGGTTCCTCAGGGCTGCGGAACGGCTCCTAAGCGGTTGGGCTGCCGTGCAGGTGAAAGCCTTCGGTAGAGTCACCTGTCACCTACTTGCCCAACGTCAACCTGCCTGAGGTGTCGACAGCCAGTAAACGCGGCAGCCCCCTTGGAGTTCCTCCACCCGAACCTTTCGCGGGCTGGTCTCCAGCCGCTGGACTAGCGGCGTCTCGGCTTGTCCGACTGCACTCCAAGTCACTTGCCCGGTGAGCGCCGCCAAGTACGCA
Organism: Stenotrophomonas sp. 85239_Sma; assembly: GCF_056481725.1. NCBI lineage: Bacteria > Pseudomonadati > Pseudomonadota > Gammaproteobacteria > Lysobacterales > Lysobacteraceae > Stenotrophomonas > Stenotrophomonas sp. 85239_Sma. Next base: position 4,092,530 of record NZ_CM151163.1, read on the forward strand.
GATGCAGCAGTCACCCTTGGCTCTTCCTTTTGGCGTTCTTCGGACAGCGCGCGCAAGCGCGCAGAGTGTGTTCTTACTCTCTTTGACATCACCTTGATTCCACCTTGATCAAAACCTTGATAAAGCCTTGATGTCTTCCCAAGGCCAACTATGCCGCTGCAGCTTTGGCATCAGAAATTGACTCGTAGCCTTCAGCAAACCGGGCGCAGGTGTCTTGGTAGTCCGCCCACCAAGCTGAGGTCAGACGCGTATGGGGTCGGTAACGGAGCCGTGCTATCCCAAACATCGTCACCTCAAGCATGTGAGCGGGCGCGGAACCAGCCAGCCACCCCTGCCACTTGTATCGAGCCACTCCTTCTGAGCGACGGTCAGCAGATCGTTGGCTGCAGCCACGCATGCCCCATAGAGCCTTCTCTCTATGTCAATTCCATTCCAAGCGAGCGGGTGGATCGGCTCACCCTTCGGACCTTCGAAAAGGTACGGGACCCACTCAACGAGCCCGAGGCTCTCCAGGATCCCGAATCGCTGAAAGAACTTCTGGCCAGGGGCGTCTACACCCTTCAACCGGTGAGGATCGGTGGCAGCGTTCCCCCATCGAAGGTACGTGTTCTCGACCTCGTACAGCCAAACCACGTGGGCGCCACGCTGACCAATCTTCTCCCGCTTGAAGGCCCTCTCGGTCACCTTGCGGGAAATGCCGCCATCCTCTCGCAGGTTCTGCTGGGCATATAGCTCAACGAAAAGACGAAGGACCATGGGGTCTTGGGTCTGCCGAATCTTGGTCACTGGCGGGATCTCGGATTCGACGCCATCAACGACCGCATTTGGAAGCCAGATATCGTCGCCTTGGCGCTGGATCTTGTACTTCGGCTTCTTGCCGGGCTCGGACAGGACCACGCCTTGTTTGACGAGCGAAGCCACGGCGTCTCGCGCCGTAGTCCAACGTACACCCAGCCTTTTCGAAGCCGCCTCAGCGCTCCACTTGGTGGTGACATTGTCTCCGCCCGTCCCTCGAGCCAGAACAAGAAACGCAGCTCCCTCGTTGATACCAAGAGAGCATGCCTTCAGAAAGCTGTCGCGACCTACAGCAAAGAATCCTTTAGTTGCAGCCATTGATAGATCGCCCCTATTCAACTTCGCTATTTTCATCATTTTGGGCTGTCATACTCGCTCCAAACAAGTGCTACACCCGACCCGCCAAGCTAGTTGATAGGATCAGCCCGATAGGAGTAGTGGCTATCCACCATGACCATGGCGGACCGGCCTACGAAGGCCACGACAAGTCCGCAGGTACACGCCTCACCAACCTCCCCAGGGCACCCGTCCTCATGCAGGAGGTAGTGCCAGTTGATCTTGCCGATCAGATCCTTGGCCAGGCCGGCGCGGGTGATCAGGTCTACGTAGTCCACCTCCCCCTCTGCCGAAAGGACTTGGGGGACATCGCAAAGCAACATGGAATGGCTCCTTTTAGGGACTCCGAATACTGGACGTGGGCTGGCCTAGGCCGTTCCGCTCGCATCGCGCGCCCGCGTAAAGGCGTCGGAAAACTCCGACAACCCGGCATGCCTCGCGCGCATGCGCGTACTGGTCTCGAAACTCCGGGGTGGCGGCCGGCGGGCTCGCGCGCGTAAAGGCGTCCAGAAACTCCCGAGCCCTAGCGAATAAGCCACTGCCTTAGCCCCTGACTTCCCGAAGGACAGCGGCCAGCTGACGGAGCGCCTTCCGCTCCCCGCCCTTCCAGGCGTTCCTAGCCGCCTTGGCTTTTCCTTTGACGCTTCGCGGGCCGGTCGCCCGCTCCCACGGTCGCCACTTCCGGATTGCTTGCGCCTGTTGCCGGCGCCGCTCTGGGGTCCAGCCATTGCGCATCTGGGATTTCCTCCAATAGTTCGTTCGGCCGACTTTTTGTTCCCGCGCGCCCGGTCTCTTCCGGGACCGGCACGGGACTTTCCGGGGCAAGGTTGTTCACCTGCTGGTGGCCACCGGCAATGTTGGCCTGCTTCACGAACGCCACGGCTCTGGGGTTCTTGATCTCGGCCAAGGTCTCCAGAGTCGTCCGGCACTGGGACTGTGCCTTCAGGGCCAGCCGCATGTATGTCTCGGTCGCCCTCAGGTGGCTACCCATGTTGAGGGCCGCTCGCCGACTCATCTCCAGAAATACCGCGTTGAGGGCTATGGCCTGACTGGTGAGAAGTGAGTCGGCCTGCTCGGTTCCTCCACGCTTAGCTCGCTCCACGGCCTGTTGGGTAGCCTCAACCAGTTCGCCTATCTCCGAGCCCTTAGCGAATCCGGAATGCTGAGCGAACAGGAGGGCCAAGAACGCGTTGCTGTTGACCCCGTCTACCAGTTGCTCGGCATGGAGCTCCTCGTCCGATTGGCCAGGCCGGCGGGTGATCTTCAGCTCGGCGATGCTTGGGTCCATTGGGTACTTCCCCCTCAGTTGTCTCGCTCAGACTGCTGGAGCTATGTGGACGCCGCTGGACGGTCCAACGCGCGCGTACTGGTCTCAGAATCGGTGGTAGTCGGCCTACGGCCCGGGCCAGCCGGCTGGTGTACGATCCGCCCAAACAGGGGAGGACTTATGGACAGACTGTTCCCGACCGCGCTCGCCTTTATGGCCCTCTTAGCAATGTCCTGTGTCACCTACGCCCAGACCTATGAGGGAAAGGAGGGAGTCCTGTATGCCTGCGTTCGAGATGGGTTACGGACGTACACCTCTACACCCCTATCGACTGACAGTGGATGCCGGACCATCAAGTACCGCTGGGTAGACAAGCGCCCTGTACAGCCTGATCCGCCCGGGACCTTTATGGGCTACAAGTGCTCCTCAGACTGCAGCGGGCACAGGGCAGGCTATGCTTGGGCCTCAGAGCAAGGCACATCCTCGGTGCAGAACTGCCGAGGGAGCTCCAAGTCGTTCGTGGAAGGCTGCATGGCCTATGTGACATCCAAGACCAAGCGCAACGGCGCCAGGACCAACTGAGGCATCGCGATGGACTGGAAGACCAACAACTACGATCCCCAGAAGAGCTGGGACGCCATGAAGAGCGAGGCCTTCAACCAGCGCTACCCAGAGGGGAAGGCTGGCGGCAGATCCATCGCCCTGGCCATCATTGCCGTCCCCCTGGGTCTCGCCGCAGTGGCTGGGCTGGTGTACTCGGTTCTGACCTTCTTCGGCGGCTAACGGGCGCCGGCCGTCTCAGCCTTCAGACGCTGAGCCAGCTCGACCACCTCGTTGTCGTCCTCTTCCCTGCCAATCTGCAGCAGCGCGTTGATCTGCCCGGCAATGTCGCCGCTATCCCGCTCAGTGTTTCGGGCGAGCCAGCGGACCGTCTTGGGATTGGTCATCATTCTGGCGAGCAGGTTGTTGGCACCTGCCAGGGCTAGAGTCGACGCGACGGTGATTGCGGCCTGGCCCAGATTTCCCTGCAACGCATTCTGTCCAGCGATAAGCCCTGTGCCCCCAAGCGTCACGCCGAGGGCGGTCTGTTTGGCTGTGCCCGGCGGGTTAGCGAACACCTTGCTGCCGCTGCGGATGGAATCGGCCATCCTAGCCAGCTTATTTACGTTCTGGACGTAGTCCGTCCCGAAGCGCGCATTACTGAATAGCTGCTTCTTGGCTTCGGGACTGATGTCCGCCCAGTTGCTCAAGAACGTCTCCATCGAGAAAGCATCGCCGGCAGCGTTCTGGTTGGCTTTGCTAGCGCGCCCCATCCGTTGCAAGAAGGATGCACTGACGTCAGCACGCACCTGAGCAGGGAGCGAGTCCATCACACGCTTCAGGGGAGTGGCGCCATTCCGTGCGCCAGTGAACATGGCCTGGTAGGCAGCTTCCGGGCCCCCTTCCTTTTGAACGATCTTGCCGATAGCGTCCAATCGCTGCTCCCTGAGCCGGTAATAGTTGTTGGCTCTAGCAAACGCCTTCTTGGCCTCCGGCGTCGTGGCGGCAGCCTCCATGTCTCGAGAAAGCGCCGCGTACAGCTTCTTCCACTCAGCATGGGCAGCGTCACGGGTCAGGTACGTCGCCCCGACTTGCTTGCCAACCTTCGAGCGCAGTTCCTTAAGGGCCTGATACGGCAGCGTCCCGTCTGCCATGTTGCCCAAGGTGGTGCTCAGGTTCTGCTCAATGTCAGCTCGGCTCGGCACCGGCTCCATCACAGTCATTCCCAACGACTGCCTGCGCGCATTCCTCTCCGCAGCCTCCTGAGCTTGTCGCTCTAAGTACTGTCTGTAGGCGGCCGCATTCTCACGCATCCCTGGGCGGCTGAGGACTGATGCACCACCGGTGGTATCGCTGACCAGCGCGCGCTCAATCTGCTTGAGAGCCGCCTGATCGAACAGGTGGGAAAGCTCGGGTGCTCCATTGATCGCAGCATTGATTTCCTGGAGCGCGCCTCGGGCATTGGAGACGGGAACCATTTCACCGGCAGGGAGATGGCGATCCAGTTCGCTATACAACCGATCCGAAACCGACTGGGTTCGATCAACAAAGCCACCAGGCCCGTAGATTCCCTGTTGCACGTTCGTTCCGACCTGAGTTGGAGTCAGGTCCGCGCCACCGGCCGATATCCTGTTGGACAGGTCATCTGTGGCGTTACGTGCAGCGGCCGCCTGATCGGCCGCGCGCTGGGCAATCTGGCCCGAGCCACCCGGAGTATTGCCGAGGTAGGTTTCAAGGGCGCTAGCACTACGATTACCAGTGGCTTGCCCGACACTCGGCGAGGTGCCAGAAGCAGCGAAGTCGTCAATCATGCTCTGCACGCCCGAGGCGTCATTCCCCCTCGCCGCCCGGCGCGCGATGCCAGCCGCCGCCGTTGGCACTGTGCCAGTGGCGCTGACACGACCAGCTGTGGCGAGACTGGCAAGTCCGCTCAAGGTGCCAGGTGCAAATCCACCGGCCAGACCGGCCAACAGCTGATTGCCTTGAGTGCCGCCCGCCTCTCGCGCAACAGAAGAGGCTCCTGAGCCAGTAGCAGCAGACACGGCCTGCAGGACCGGCTGAGCAGATAGGAAGCTGGCAAGTTGGTTCGTGACCGGGGCCGCTGCGCTACGGCCTAGGTTTGCCAGCGCGTTAATTCCGCCGCCGATACCAAGGGTCAATCCGGTTCCGGTCAGCGCCTCGCCCACGTCGCCCAACACGCGGTCGCCAGAAGTTTGAGCCCTCGGAAGGCCGAGACGGTCAGCCAGAGCTAAGGCTTCCTCACGGTAGGGACGAGCCTCCTGCATTCCCACAGCGCGCGCGATGGGATTGGCCACGTAGTTGTTGAAAGCATCGCCACCGACAGCGCCGAGCAAGCCGCCAGCACCCTGCAGCACCGAACGAGCGCCATAGGCAAGGTCGCGACTAGGGCCGTATCGCCATCCGTCCGGTGCAACTTGGCTGCGCTGACCGGTGGACGTCGCAGCTGCAGTGGAGCCCGCAGGTTCCACCAGCTCACCAGAGAATCGTGGTTTGCTCTTAACCGGCGAATCTACCGGGATTCCATCGAAACGAGCCATTGCTTACCTCTTTCGGTAGGTTCGACCATCGTCCGGGTCGATGTAGAGAGAGCCGCTGGGAAGAGCCTTGAAGTCCGCATCCGTCTGAGGGCGCGCAGGGCCAACAGGCTGCTCGGGACCGCTACTGACGCTGCCAGTGACCCCGGAGAAATCGGCCATGCCCGTGCCGCGTACCGGGTCGTACCCGTACTGGCGTGCGATCTCCTGGTACTTGCGGGTTGTCCCGGTGATCCGCCCTTCCGCGTTGGTCGCGAGCTGAGCGGCTTGGTTGAGGAAGTCCTGGCGCTGTGTGGGATTCAGCCGCTGGCCACTGATGGCCTTGTTGTAGGCATTACGCACCTGATCCGGAACACCCGCAGCGTTCTGCGCATTGGCAAATTCCTGCTCGCGTACTACTGAGCCCGGGTCCAGCATCTTCATGAACGCGAAGATCAGGCTCAGGTCACCGGCTGCACTCGGCTTGCCGGCCGCCGCCTGGACGTTTCGATACATGGACAGGACGCCCTGATCTTCCTTGAGGTTCTGGGTCACCTCTTTGCGGAGACTCTGCTCTCCCGCAGCAATGGCCTGCGGGGATGAGTTGTCGGCCGGACCTCCGGGGATGGGTGCCAACGCATCTCCCTGATATACGTACCCTTGTGGCGCCTCACGCTGCCTGGGCGGGGTGTACCCCATCCTCCCGGCGGCGGTCAGTTGCTTGTCAGGCAGAATGACATTGTCCAACGTTCCGCCAGCGGCAATATCGGCCTGTGCAGCGGCGAGCTCGTCCGGATTCAAATCCGACCCGAGACTGTAGCGATTGCCTGCCGGGCCTACTCCAGTGGGCGACATCACAGGCTGCTGCCCCGGGCCAGGGAGATCGCTCAGCTTTCGCTCGCGAGGGTCCCAGATCATCTTCACGCTGCCGCCCATTCCATCAGGCATATCGACCATGTTGGCGTTGGCCGGCGCAAACGGCACTTCAGCCAACACCTTACCCGTTGCATCGAAGCGCTTGGATCCCGGCGAAAGGGTGAACTGCTCGCCCTGGGCTGTTGGTTGACCAGCAGCGACAGCCAGTACCTGATCGACAATCGGCATGACCGTGGCCGCGTCGAAGTCGTCAGGGATCTCAGCGCCAAAATTTCGCTTCAAGTACGGAACGGCGCTGCGGTAGATACCAGCTTGCATCTGCGGATTGCCAGCGAACTTAGTGAGCGACTTCGCCAAGCCAACGAGCTTGTCTTGCTGTCGATTTCCTTCGGCCTGATAGGACTGCGCGGTCTTCGGATCAAGGGCAAACGCCCGATCGGTAGCGGGCAAATCTCCCGCGATGACCTTGGGTGCCAGCTGCTGCAACTCTGCCAGCATGTTGCGCTGCGTGACTGCCTTTTGGCGCTCAAGACCGTTCTGCATGCCTTGAGCAAAAGATTCATAGAAGGTGGCCATTAGATTCGGGAGCTCCGTCTGTAGTCGCTTGGCTGCGATTGGGAAGGCGCGCCAGGCGCACCTTCATCGGCAAAAAAAGAAGGCGGCAGCTCTCGGGGGCTGCCGCCTGGACCCGCCCTTGGGGGGACGTGGGGTCCTACTAGATAGGTCGGGATCTGGGTGTTTCTGACTCCCGCGTCCACTGGCGTCCACATGGGTCTACTACTCGCAGGAAGCGCCCATTGCGGCGGCAACTCTCCGGCTGGCGCGGCCCAGCCATTCAAGTAGGCGCCTCTCAGCCGACTGCACCTCGACACGAAACCGCTGCTCTTGGCGGGCGTGGCACTTGGCCGACTCCCGATAAGACTGCTGCTGGCGGCCGGCCAGCAATCTCCGGACCGCTTCCAGCGAAGCCCAGTCTGGGTGTCCGCACGCAGTCATGTGCCGACAGACCAACGGCCAGCTTCTCTCGTCACCGATGGCGTACAGCATCAGCCAGGCGCCAAGTGGACCGTCCAGCTGGGCATCCGCTAGAGCGTGCAGCACCAGCCTGCTCTGCCCCCTGACAGGCGCGGCCTTAAACGATCCTTGCGCCTTCCAGCTCCGTAGCTGGCGAGTACGATCAGCCGCAGCCGGCGAGCGCATCAATGCCTTCTGATCAAAATCCAGCACCGATTGGCGATCCTTCGGGCTGAACCTATCCAGAGCCTGCTTACGGGCCGCCGCCTGCGTCGGCAGGTACTTGGATGCCGCCTGCTCAATCGAGTGCACCCGATGGATAGGCAGGTACGCACCGTCATCCGGGCAGCACTCCTCGCTGGAGCTCCGTCTCGTCGCATGCCGGATTGTGGGGCGTGTTGGCGCCCCGAAGCCAAACGCGCCAGCGATGCTCCTCACCACCAAATCAACTGCCTCGTCCTCCAGCAGCACTACCTCCAAGTACCGCTCATGGTCTCGAGATGCCATGGGCGGCCTCCCAGCGCGACCCGTCCGGCAGACGGACTACTCCGCCTGACGAACCGGTTCGCGCTTCTCCATGGAGGCGTCCAGAAACGACCACCGTGGCTTGAAGCCCTAAAGCCAATGCCTTGGAGCAAGAAGAGCGCGCTCCGCTTGGTATATATCTAGAAGGGTGTACGCATAGCGACCTCGGGGCACTGTGGATAACCGCCTGACTGGCCTGCATTGCGACCTCGTAGGTCTCTATGTGGGCCAACTCAAAGCGGGATTGGCCTGCATAGCGACCACATTGGCCCACATAGCGACTACCCATTGCGATTCCTCCACAGATTCGGTGGAGTTACGGTCGCTGGCTCAAGGTGCTTTTCGGACTCATCGACGGCGTAATAGGTCAGCGCATACAGGCTGCACATGTTCTTGCCACCTTTGCGCGTCTCGATGATCCAGCCTGCGGCGAGGAGCTCAAGCTTGGCGCCGTGCACGGTCGCCTTGCTCCTCCAACCACGGGTCGAGAGCATCGACCAGGGGATGCTCAAATCGCCGTTTTTGCCAGGCCTGTACTGCCGGGCCAGTTCCAGCAGCAGCTTTACGGCGTTACCAGATAGCTGGCCGAACTCCGGCGAGTCGGAAATCCTGTGCTCAAGCATCAGGAACGGCGCGCCCTTCGACCGCCCTACGAGCTTCTGGCGCCGCCTGTCAGTGTTCTTCTTGGGTTGCGCCTGGCCATAGCTTGCGCCGCCCTCTGGAGACCGCTGGGCGCGGTCTTGGCTTGTACTGTGCATGTGCCCCCCAAGGGCAAGGAACACGGCCTCAGCCGCGCTTAGGACGTTTGGCTCTACAGGTCGTCCCTGCGTCCACGTGACGCCAAGTCTTCTTCTTGCGGATGCACCTGATAGTTGAACTATTCACGCCGTAGCGGCGCGCCCAAACCTTGGTTGGAACGATTCCCACCGTGCGCAGGACAGCTTCCACCTCTGCAACGCTGAGCTTGCACTGGGAGGAGGGGCTGCCGAACTTGGCTATGTTCCGTGCGCGTTGAAGTCGGCGATTCTCCGAACCAGTCACCAATTGCAGGTTGTCCAGCCTGTTGTTCGACGCATCACCGTCGAGGTGGTCCACCTCCATCCTCTTGGGTACAGGACCGTGGACGGCCTCCCACACGAGCCTGTGGGCATACCAGGTTGTGCAGGAACCACCTGCCCGGCGGTGAATGACCCTGATGTACCCGTCACGGTATCTCCGGCCTACTGTCCGCCCGCAGGCGCTCCATAGCTCCCCAGTACTCGGCGAGACGAGGAGACCGCTGGCGCAATGCAATAGCCTGTCAGTCGCGCTAGGAAGCATTTGAGGCCTCCCAACCGATCTGCTGAGAGCTGCACCAAATGGCTGCATGCTGCTCAAGGAGAGGCTTGCGCTCACGATATGGCCTGCCCTGCCCGATCCACACCGCGTTCTGCATCCTGAGCTCTTGCTGCAGCTTGAGCTGGTTTGTGGAAAGCGAGTCCTCACAGACGCCGCCAAAGACCCCAGTGATGCAGTGATTCACGAGTCGATGCTCGGTGGCGTAGTCGTAACCCTTCGGGTCCCGGCCCAGCCCAACTAGCGTGTCGTGCAGGATCCGGCACATCACGGTGCCTGCAACGCGCTTTGCCATTGCCGCATCCTGCCTAGTGCCATTCGAGAGGAATGCCGCCGCGAGAACGTCGGCCGCCTGCTCCTGGAACAGAATCACTCGCTCCCTGATGGCAGCCTTCACCTTGTTAGGGTTCACTGTGGCCAGCCAGAACGGGAGCCTAGACAAGGGCAACGCCTGCATCTGGCGACCTTTGCCATCACCGGCAACCATCCCCCTTAAGGCAGACAGTTGCCGGGCCAACACGGGGTGAGATTTCAGCTTCTCGAGCTGCTTGGACCAATCCAGCCCCATGCCTTCCACGATGGGCCGCATGGCCACAAAGGGTTGTCCCTGATGGAGACGGCCGATGAGTTCGGCACCGTGGAAATCGACGTGCACGATTCCAGTGGCCATTAGGCTGCCCTCCCCTCTTCACAACGGGAGTCGATCCAGCACCGCACCGCCTCCGAGTCCCAGGCAGACAAGCGGGCAGCCACTCGAATCGGGCGGGGAAACCGGCCTTCCTTCGCCATCTTGTAGATGAGAGAGCGGGACATGCCGCAAGCGGCGATCACCTCTGGCAGGCGCATTAGGGTTCGGCCCTGAGCGGCCACGCGCCCAAGCCGGATAGCATCGGAGGTCATACCGAGGTCTCCTTATGCTGAGCCCACGCCCGGCGAGCCGTGTCCGGCACCCGGTACTCGGTGAGGGAGTAAGCGCCGTAGCTGTCACGCCTCCGAACGCTGACAGCGAGAAGGAGCCCGCGCTCGATCAAGCCCCAGGCATCCTTACGGCCGGGCTTGGTCTCGGCATGGGGGTGATCTGCGGTCCAGCCACCGAGGTCCAGCAGACGTCGCTGATCTGGGCTCAGATCGGAGAAATCGAATCCGCTCATCGCACGGCCTCCAGTCTGGAGGACAGCACTCGCTGGAGATCGACCTCAGGGATCAGGGATCGAGTTCCAATTTTGACTGAGCGGATCTCGCCCGCTTTGATCAACTCGTAGAGGGTCGTCCGACTGACGCTGAGCCGGCGGCAGGCGTCGGGGATTCGGTGGAGCAGGGGGTCGAGAGCGTTCGTGGAAATGACCATTGTCCGTACCTGTTAGATGGGTACGAACCGGCGTCCGCACCCGCCCGGCCGTGTCCGGGCGGATGTAAAACTAAGCACACAGCATCTCCACTAGAAGGGCCAAATGAGGCCCTCATTTTGTTCCGGCCGTATTGCGACACCTCTACTTTCCGGAAGATTTCTCCGCCCCTGAATTTTCCTGCATCTGTGCCGCATCCTCATTCGCAGCCTGAACTGCCAAAGCCTCTATATTTTCCTTGGAAGCCCAGGCTCGAGCGTTCGGCAGCAGAGTCTTTCGGATGTCATCAACCTCGACTCTACGCCCGACTGGAAACGCCGCGTCGCACATGTCCCCGTAAGTGATCTTGTCCCCCGTGAGTCGACGCCAGTGATCCAGTACAAGCAGTGGCACGTAGCCACTCTGTATCCAGCGGGAATAGTCCGCTCGAGAGAACGGGCGCTTGGCCGCACGATGACTGTCTAGCTGTCTCATCGCCGCCAGCCACTTATCAAAGTCCTGCCGAATGGTTGCATCTGGAACGCTTAGATCAATCGCGACAGCCCTATTGTTGGTCAAAGGCAGTGCAGACTTAGCGAACTCAGGGGAGTCACGGAGCGCGACAAAGAACGGTATACGACCGAATTCCTCATAGGTCCGGACCTGTTCCTTAGCTTCCAGCCACGCTTCGTAATCCGCACTTAGCTCACATTCGATGACGCGTCGAGAGCTACCAACCAATTCCTGGGAACCCTCCAGTTTTTCTAGACGCGCTGCCATTTGCGCGACCGTCCAATTGGTGATCGATGCAACGCTCCCAAAGGCGTAGATCTCTGGGTTGGAGGCATACTTTTCCTTCCACCACTCGTGCCCCTGCCTTCCCAGGCTCTTCTGAAGTGTGCTGAACATCTTTTCGAGCTCCACTCGATGCTCAGCGTCATCCTCTACAACAGAGTGCAGGATCTCGCTGACGTCACTCACGATGGAGAGCTCAACCAGGAGATTCAACCAGTCCTCGGTAGCGAAGTCCGTCAAATCGCCGTAAGCATTCAGATCGAACCAGTCGGGAATTCGGCTGGCGGATTTCGTGCGGGCCACGTAGTTCCTCCTCAATTGAAACTGCCTCTTACCGAGGCCCTATATCCATGGGTGACAATTCAAAGGCGGGATGATCAGACCTATCAGGGATCAGCGACCGGACAGGAACGTTACGCCTTCCTGCGTACTCCTCAACACTGACAGAAGACAGGTCGGTGAGTGCTGCCTCCAGTTGGTCCATTGTGTAAACCTCTTCAACACCCTTGTCAGCGCACATACCGCGAAGCAAGGCCTCTATAAGCGGCGATCCGCACCCAAAGAAGCCCTCTAAGATCCCCTTGTGTACTTCCCCAACGCTACCGCCGTGAGCCTCAGCCACGGAGCAGACAATATCGGCGAGATGGGCACTCCCGCTAGTGCGCGGGTCCGCTGCAGCCGCCCTGAGAGCTTGGAGGAAGGCGATGCAGCAGACCCTCCCAACCTCCCGGCCCATCAGATGCCCACGGGCTTCCGGCATCCTCCAGTAGTCGCCGACCTTGGCATGGCTCTGGCGGTAGAAGGGCAAGCGATGGATGGGGTTTGCACGGGTCCGATTGAATCGGACCGGCCGCCTGAACCTACTTGCATTACTGGCCATGGTTGCCCTCCTGGCTATCTGTGAAGCGTTTCATGACGGTGGCAACGTCCTTCTCCCATTGGTGCATCCATGCCTTTGCCCTTCGCCGCGCGGTCGAAACTGAAATAGGGCGTCCGGCCTGTGCAGCCTCCTGCAGCATCCGTCCTGAGATACGCGTCAAGTTGTCCAGATCAGCTTGGCGGTCTTTGGCAGCCAAGGCTCTGTCCCTCGCCTTCTGCTGGCGACGCAATCGACTTTCAGCCCTCTTAGCCGCTGCTTCCGTCGCTAGTCTGTCTCTCTCCAGGACAGACTTAGGAAACCCGAGTGGGAGCATCCGGTCCGTATCCGAGATAGCGGTCGCGTACCAATGCACGCCTTGTCGGTAGTGATAAAGCGGTTCCTTGAAGAGGTCTGGCCATCCGAGCTCAAACGGTTCTTCATCCAGCGGATGCCAACCTAGCTCCCTGCCACGAGTGAGGAGCCTGGCTGCAGAAACGGACTCAACAATCACTTCACCGCACTCGCCGGGATAGCAAAGCCGGAACTTGTGGTCGATTCGAGCAGCAAGCCAGTCTATGCTGCAGAGCTGATGTCCGATCAAAGTTCGGATCGGTACGCCAGCTTCAAGCAGCGCCTCAATACGGACTTCGAGTACATCCTTTTCCTGCGTAGCCCTCGCTACAGTCGAGCTGAGCATCACAGCACCTCCTGCATCGCGTTTCCTGCAGCAGAAGCCCGCTCGCGGATCATGCTGATGGCAGCAGCTATCGGAGCCGGGAAATCTGCCTCGAACATCGATTGCTCGTTGAAGAGCAGTTGGCAGATCCCCTCAATGTCACCCATGGCAAGGCTTGCTGAGTTCAGCGCCTGGAAAAGGGCATCTTCCCTGCTCAGGGCCGCCGACTCGCCTTGATTGCGCTTAGCCATTGGCGCGCCCCCAGAATTCGAGGGCCAGTGCGGCGGCGAAAAGTGCGAGGCAGACTCGGTAGGTATTGAGGTCGTCGTGGGCGCTGAGCCAGCCGTGGCAAGCGCGGACGATCCTGCTGCTGGCCAGTACGGCCGGAAGTGTGGGCCGGATTTCGGCCGAGCGCGCCCGTTCAGGCGCAACAAGTACAATGCTGCAATCCATGATCGACTCTCCAATAGTCGGTTGTGGTAGGCCGAGCTAGGGGTTCCCGCCCCTTTCTCGGCCGCTTTGTTTATGCCGCTGTGCTTCTTTTTCCGGCCCTCCTTAAAGGCCTATCTCCGGTGATTAGGCGCGCTTGGCTTTGAAGGCCAGCACGTTCGGTTCTGTAACGCGCAGCTGGTCGAGATAGTCAGACCAGGCCTGCATCATCTTCCGGCGTTCCGGCAGGTGGGTTGCCCGGTTGTAGGCCCGCCCAAGCGGATCCTTTACGGCATGCGCCAGCTGATGCTCGATGTAGTCCGGGCGATAGCCAAGCACTTCGTCCAGCACGGTTCTTGCCATCGCTCGGAAGCCATGGCCAACCATCGTGTCTGAGTCGATGCCAAGGTTTCGCAGCGCCGCGTTCAGCGTGTTCTCGCTCATTGGCTTCAACGCGCTGCGGACGCCAGGGAAGACAAATTCGCTCCGCTTCGTATACGGGTAAAGCTCCCGCAGAACCGCAACGGCCTGATCGGACAGAGGGACGATGTGCGGCGTTTTGGTCTTGCTGGTGACGTAGCGCCACTCTGCTGCATCAAGGTCGATGTCAGCCCACTTCGCCTGCCTAAGCTCACCCGGGCGGACAAACACCATCGGGGCTAGCTTTAGAGCGGCTTGCGTGACTAGCGCTCCTTGGTAGCCCCACAGCGCGCGCAGGAGGCCACCTATAACGGCGGGATCGGTCACACTGGCGAAGTGCTTGGTCTGAGGCTGTTCAAGCGCTCCTGTGAGGTCCTGAGCGGGATTACGGTCTGCACGACCCGTAGCAATGGCGTAGCGGAAGACCCGCCCAGCATGCGCGCGGGCGCGATGCGCGGTTTCTACGACACCGCGCTGTTCCAACTTCCGCAGTGCAGCCAGTAGCAAGGGGGCCGTGATGTCCCCAATAGGCAAGTCCGCGAGCCCAGCAAGGTCCTTCTCGATCAGACGACGCTCACGCACGACCGATCCAAGAGAAAGGCCTTCCTTCGTCCGCTTGGCGAGCAACTCCAAGCCGATGGCTCCGAAGGTGTTCGCGGCCCGCTCCCCTTGCGCCGCCTTCTCGACCCTCGCCACCTGAGCGGGATTGGCTCCGCCGCGCAGCAGCGAGCGCAGACGGTCGCGCTCGACGCGTGCAGCCTGCAGCGACATCGACGGGTACTCATCGAGCGTGACGATGCTGGCCTTTCCCAGATAGCGGTAGCGGTAGCGCCACACCTTGGCTCCCGAGGGGCGCACTTCAATGCACAAGCCGTTGGCATCAGCCACACGGAAGGGCCTGGCCTTCGGCTTGAGCGAGCGCAACTTGGTGTCGGTCAGCATGTGAGTCGAGCGCCTGTGAGTCGTCTAGGGGCGTCTAGCCCGCTGACACACAGCCTGACTCACTTTTTTTGTGGATGCAAGTGGATGCCGCTGGACAGCTATGGACGCCTCGCAGGGCTTAAATCAAGCAAATCAAGGGTTTTTCGGACGTCTCTGGACTTCGCTGGACGTCAATGTGGTGGGCCCACCAGGATTCGAACCTGGAACCAAGGGATTATGAGTCCCCTGCTCTAACCGTTGAGCTATAGGCCCGGCGCAGCCTCACAGTGTAGTGAGGCCGGCAAAGGGTTTCCACTGCGCGCCACTACTGCCCCAGGCGCTGCATCAACCGATCCAACGGCGCACGGTTGTGGTATTCACCGCGCAGGCGGCGTTCGCGCTCATCGCACTGTCCGTTGTCGGCCACTACCAGGTCGGTGCCGCGCAGCAGTACTCGCGTCGTGCAGCGCCCCTGATGCAGATGCAGCACGTCCTCATCCTCCTCTGGTGCAGCGCGACCCAGAACCCGCGGCGCCGCTCCCTCGTGGTTACCGGGCACGCTCAGCTCGAATGCGTCCCCCTTGGCTGCGATGTCGATGGCATTTCCGTCACTGTGCTCCCAATGGGCGACCCAGTCGGTCAGGCTGGTCTCGACGTAGCTGCTGGTTTTCATCACGCGCGACTCCGGCGCCCAGCCCACCACCTCTTTGCTCGGCGAACGTGCTTTCACGCAGTAGTAGCTGTTCCAGCGGTCGCCGATCACCAGGCCGGTGCCCAGTTCCATCTCCTCACCACTGCGGCACCCATCCCGTTCCTCGTCCAGGCAGCCTTCTGCCTCGCCCAGCAGCAGCACCTGCCCGGCATCGACCACGCGGCCTACGACATAGTCGAACTGGCTGCTGAAGAAACTCTCGGCATTGCACGGCGGTGGTTGTGGAGTATCCGCCCAGGCAACCAGCGGTGACAGCGAGAGCAGCAGGATCGGCAGTTTCATCGGCATTCCATTGACCAGTGCGAAAACAGGACACGCATCCTTTCCCGTCGCGCGCGACGCGGACGAACGCGGGCAAAAAAACAGACCCCGCTTGCGCGGGGTCTGTCGGGTGCTTCATATGCAGCGGATACCCGTCAATCGATATCCAGGAAGCTGCGCAGCTGCTCCGAGCGGCTCGGGTGACGGAGCTTGCGCAGGGCCTTCGCTTCGATCTGGCGGATGCGCTCGCGGGTCACGTCGAACTGCTTGCCAACCTCTTCCAGCGTGTGGTCGGTGTTCATATCGATGCCGAAGCGCATGCGCAGCACCTTGGCTTCCCTCGGGGTGAGGCCGGCCAGCACGTCGCGCACGGTTTCAGACAGGTTGATGTTAGTGGTGTTCTCGATCGGGGACTCCACGTTGGTGTCCTCGATGAAGTCGCCCAGATGGGAATCCTCGTCGTCGCCGATCGGGGTTTCCATCGAGATCGGCTCCTTGGCGATCTTCATCACCTTGCGGATCTTGTCTTCCGGCATGTCCATTTCCTTGGCCAGCTCCTCCGGCGTAGCCTCGCGGCCGTACTGCTGGAGCATCTGGCGGGAAATGCGGTTCAACTTGTTGATCGTCTCGATCATGTGCACCGGAATACGGATGGTGCGCGCCTGGTCGGCGATCGAGCGGGTGATCGCCTGGCGGATCCACCAGGTGGCGTAGGTCGAGAACTTGTAACCGCGACGGTACTCGAACTTGTCCACGGCCTTCATCAGGCCGATGTTGCCTTCCTGGATCAGGTCGAGGAACTGCAGGCCGCGATTGGTGTACTTCTTGGCGATCGAGATCACCAGGCGCAGGTTGGCCTCGACCATTTCCTTCTTGGCCTTTCGCGCCTTGGCTTCACCGTAGGCCATGGCACGGCTGATTTCCTTCAGCTCTTCCAGGTCCAGCTGGGTCAGCTTCTCGATGTCGATCGTCGCCTGCTGTTCGGCGATGATCTGGTCCTTCACTTCGCGCAGGGCCGACGACCACTTCTGCTTGCGCTTCAGCGCGTCTTCCACCCACTCCAGGTTGGTCTGGTTGCCTTCCCAGGAACGGATGAAGTCCTTGCGCGGCATGCGGGCGGTGACGGTGGCCAGGTTCAGCACGCGGCGCTCATGGGCCTTGATCGACGCCATGGTGTCGCGCAGCTGCTTGGTCAGCACGTCGGTCAGCGGCAGCGGCAGCTTCAGGGTGACGAACACCGCCGACATCTCTTCGCGCAGGCGCGGCAGGTTCTTCTTGTCGCCCTTGGTCGCGGCCTTCCTGAAGGCGTTGAAGGCATCGCTCAGCGCCTGCATGCGCGCAGCGACTTCCTCCGGATCCGGACCGGTCGGCGCGGCTTCTTCATCGCCACCCTCGACATCATCGTCCTCGTCCTCATCGCCTTCGGCGTCGGCATCGCTGCTGTCATCGGCAGCGGCCGCCGGCGGCGCCGGCTCTTCGTCGACCAGGTCGTTGAAACCGACGATCACTTCGGCCAGGCGCTTCTTGCCTTCCTTGTGGGCTTCGTAGTCGGTCAGCAGCGACTCGACCGAGACCGGGAACTGGCCCAGGGCGGCCTGGACCTGCGAAAGGCCTTCCTCGATGCGCTTGGCGATGGCGATTTCGCCTTCGCGGGTCAGCAGCTCGACGGTGCCCATTTCGCGCATGTACATGCGCACCGGGTCGGTGGTACGGCCACCTTCGGTGTCGAGCGCGCTCAGCGCGGCGGCAGCTTCCTCGGCCGCAGTGTCATCGACTTCGCGGTTGCCGGTGTTGCCATCGTTGAGAAGCAGGGTTTCCACATCCGGCGCAACTTCATGGACATCGATGCCCATGCCGTTGATCATGCCGATGATGTCTTCGATCTGTTCCGGGTCGACCATGTCGTCCGGCAGATGGTCATTGACTTCGGCGTAGGTCAGGTAGCCCTGTTCCAGGCCCTTGCTGATCAGTTGCTTGATTTCGGATTGGGCAGGACGTTCGTTGGCCATGTAGTGCTCGCGCCACCGGCTAGGGAGAAATAGGGAACGTAGCATTATACCAGCCCGGGGCCCCGCCTGCCGGGCGGTGGTCCCGGCGGCCTAGGGCCTGAGAAGGAAGGTCACGGGACCGTCATTGACCAGGCTGACGACCATATGGGCACCAAATCGGCCCGTTTCCACCCCTGGCGCGTGATTTTCACGACAGATCTCGACAAATCGATTGAACCCGCGTTCAGCCTCGTCCGGTGGCGCGGCGCTGGTGAAGCTCGGGCGCATGCCCGAACGGGTGTCGGCCGCCAGGGTGAACTGGCTGACCAGCAGCAGGCCGCCACCGGTGTCGCGCAGCGACCGGTTCATCTTCCCGGCCTCGTCGGCGAACACCCGGTAGCCCAGCAGGCGCTCGGCCATCCGCCGCAGCTGGGCCTCGGTGTCACCCGGCTCCATGCCGACCAGGGCCAGCAGGCCGGGGCCAATCTGGCCCACCGCCTCGTCATCGACATGGACGGCAGCCTGGCTGACACGCTGGATCAGGACGAGCATCGTAGGCTTCCAATGAACAGGGCCGGCCACGATAGCAGCGCCCTTGGCTAAACTGGCGCCGATGAATCCGCAACGCAAAGCCCGGCTGGTCTACCGCGCCACCACCCTGTTCGCCCGCCTGCCCTGGCCGCTGCTGCGGGGGCTCGCGCGCGTCCTGGCGTGGACCTGGGTCCGTCTCAATGCCCGTGAAAGCCGCGTCACCCGGCGCAATCTCGAACTGATCTATCCGGAACTGGACGGCGCTGCACGCGACCGCCTGCACCGTGAACTGCTGCGCTCCACGGCGCTGCAGGCCATCGAGACCCTGCGCCTGTGGAGCCAGGAACCGGCCGACAACCTGCGCCTGCACCTGAAGCAGCGCCACGGCGAAGCCCTGTACGACGCGGCACTGGCCAGTGGCAAGGGCGTGATCGTGGCCGCCCCGCACTTCGGCAACTGGGAGCTGCTGAACCAGTGGCTGGCCTCGCGCGGTCAGATCGCCATCGTCTACAAGCCACCGGAGGACGAGGCCAGCGATGCCTTCCTGCAGTTGGTGCGGGGCGGCCAGAACGTGCAGCAGGTGCGCGCCGAAGGCCCGGCCGTGCGCCAGCTGTTCAGGGTGCTCAAGGACGGCGGTGCCACCGGCATCCTGCCCGACCAGCAGCCCAAGGCCGGCGACGGCGTGTTCGTGCCGTTCTTCGGCGTGCAGGCGCTGACCATGACCCTGGTCAACCGGCTGGCCGAGCGCACCGGCGCTACCGTGCTGTATGGCTGGTGCGAGCGCATTGGGCCGGACATGGAATTCGCCCTGCATATCGAAGCGACCGACCCCGCCGTGGCCGACCCGGACCCGCAGGTGGCCGCCACCGCGCTCAACGCCGGCATCGAGCGCATCGCCCGCCGCGACCCGGCGCAGTACCAGTGGACCTACAAGCGCTATACGCTGCGGCCACCGGGCAGTGGCGAGGAAGACCCCTACGCGACCGAAGAGCATCCCCACTGACGGCCGCTCCACCCAGGTCCCCGGCCCCTGCGACCGGCGGCCGCACCACGTTGAATACGACGCCGGCGCCCCCATAGAGACTGCGATGTCCGCCTCCCCCGGTCCTGCCATGCCCGCTGCTTCTTCCCTGTTCGGCGACCCCGCCGCGATCCGCTGCGAACGCGCGGTGGCCGAACTGCGTGCCGGCCGCCCGGTGCTGCTCCACGATGGCCAGGGCCAGCGCCTGGCGGTGATCGCCCTGGACAGCGCCACCGCGAGCAGCTTCGCCGCCTTCGCCGGTGCCGCGCGCGAGCGCCACTACCTGTTCCTGACCGCCACCCGCGCCCGCGTGCTCGGCGTGGAGGCCCCGGAAGGCGCGCGCCTGCCGCTGGCCGGCATTGCCTTCGATGCCCTGCCCTCGCTGGGCTACCTGCGCGAGCCCGGCCCGATGCCGGACGGCTGGAGCGCCGGTGACGCCTTCGATGCCGGCGCAGTGGAACTGGCCCGCCTGGGCCTGCTGCTGCCGGCAATGGTGGCCGTGCGCCTGGATGCCGATGACCGCACCTTCGATGGTGCCGCCGAGGTGGCCCTGTGCGACCTCGCCGAAGGCGCCGCGCATGCCGCCCACGATTACGAACTGGTGGCGCGTTCGCCAGTGCCGCTGCGCGACGTCGGCATGACTACCTTCGCAGTGTTCCGTGGCGGCGTGGCCCAGCGCGACCAGGTCGCGATCATCGTCGGCGAACCGGATCTGTCGGCGGTGGTGCCGGTACGCGTGCACTCCTCGTGCCTGACCGGCGACCTGTTCGGTTCACTCAAGTGCGACTGCGGCGACCAGCTGCGGCACGGCCTGCGCAAGCTGAAGGAACTGGGCGGCGGCGTGCTGCTGTACCTGGACCAGGAAGGCCGCGGCACCGGCATCGCGGCCAAGATGCGCGCCTACGGCTACCAGCACGATGGCCTGGACACCATCGATGCCGATGCACAGCTGGGCTTCGGCGCCGACGAGCGCCGCTACGGCAGTGCGGTGGCGATGCTGCATGGCCTGGGCATTTCGCGCGTGGCCCTGCTCAGCAACAACCCGACCAAGGCACAGCGCCTGCGCAACGCTGGTATCGAGGTGCTGGACTGCATTCCGGTCACCGGCGAGATCACCGCCGAGAACGAGCATTACCTGCGCACCAAGGCTGATCGCGCAGGCCACATGCTGGACGTGGACGCGCTGATCCAGGCTGCGCAGTAACGCAGCCGACCTGCTACCGTCTGCGCGGTGCGGTTTCGGCCGCCATCGCCCGCCCTGCCACCTGACGGAGCCCGCGTGACCGACGTCCCCCTGCCTTCCCCACCCACCGATGCCTGGCAGTCGCTGCCACAACGCGCCGCCCGCCTCGCTGCACTGGAAGGTGCTTTCGGCGGCCTGTTCGTGCCGGGCCTGCCACTGGCTGCGGCCGCCTGGTTTCTAGATCTGCCCGGCGGCCTGTGGACGGCTGCTACCGGACTGTTGATCGGCATTGCCTTCGGTGCATGGCTGGGCCGCCGGCGCTTGACCCGCACCCGCTGGCGGTTGGATGCACAGGGCCTGGGCCTGCGCCGCGACCTGATGTGGCAGCTGGAAACGCGCATTCCCATTTCGCGCGTGCAGCACCTGGACCTGCGTCGTGGTCCGCTGGAACGCCGCGCCGGCCTGGCCACGCTGATCGTGCACACTGCCGGGACCCGCATGAGCGCAGTGACCGTAAGCGGCCTGGATGATGCCGACGCCGAGCGCCTGCGCGACACCCTGTCGCATCAGCTCGACCAGGACGCCGACGCCCTGTGAGCCAGCCACCGCCCCTGCCCGCGTCGCTGCCCAATGGTGGCGAGGATCATCGCCTGCACCCGTGGTCATGGCTGTTCGTGCTGCTGATGCAGCTGCGCCACTACTTCCTGCCGCTGGTCGCGCTGCTGGTGTTCGGCCAGCGCGGCGACCGCGATCCGATGTGGGCACAGTTGATCCCGCTGTCGGCGATTGCCGCGCTGGTGCTGGTATCGGTGCTGCAGTACCTCAGCTACCGCTACCGCATCGGCAACGATGCGATCACCGTGCGCAGCGGGCTGCTGGCGCGCAACCGCCGCGAGATCCCGTTCGCCCGCATCCACAACGTGGAAGTGCGGCAGAACCCGTTGCACCGGCTGTTCGGCGTGGCCGAGCTGCGCCTGGAATCGGCTGGCGGCGTGCGCCCGGAAGCGGAGATGCGCGTACTGAAGCTGGACCAGGCGCTGGCGCTGGAACGATTGGTGCGCCAGCGTGGGCAGGCACCGCAGGCCGCTGACGTTGTCGCCGCCCCCTCGCTCACCGGGGCCGACGCCGAGCACGTGCTGCTGCGCCTGTCGAGCTGGGACGTGGTGCGCATGGGCCTGCTCTCCAACCGGGGTTGGGCACTGGCGATTGCCGCGTTCGGTGTGCTGTTCCAGACCGTGCCGCGGCCGGTGATGGACGCGGCCATCCAGCGTGGCGGCCAGGAAGCCTTCGGTTATGCCAGCCACCTGCATCCCGGCGTGGCCGGCGCCTTCCTGCTGCTGGCTGCCGCGTTGCTGCTGGGCTGGCTGGGTTTGCGAGTGCTTTCGGTGGTGCTGACCCTGTTGCGTTATCACGGCTTCACGCTCAGCGAGCAGGATCGCCGCCTGACCGTGTCGGCCGGCCTGCTCAGCCGCACCCGCAGCAGCGTGGCGCGTCGCCGCATCCAGGCCTGGACGCTGCGCGAAAGCACCCTGCATCGCTGGTTCGGCCTGCGCCAGCTGCGCATCGACAGTGCTGCCGGCGGACCTTCGCGCGATGAGGACCGCGCCCTGCGCGAGCTGGCGCCGCTGGCAACCCAGGAGCGCTGCACGCAACTGGTGCAGCACCTGCTGCCACAGCTGCAGTGGCCTCCGAAGCAATGGCAGTCCATTCCGCAGCGTGGCTGGTGGCGGCTGTGCCTGGGGGCGCTGCTGCTGGTCCCCCTGCTGGCCGCAGCCGCCTACTGGCGCTGGGGATCATGGGGCCTGGTCGTGCTGGCCTGGCTGCCGGTGGCGCTGGTGGTGGCACATCGGCAGATGGCGCGCATGGGCTGGTATCTGGATGACCACTACGTGGCCGTGCGCGGCGGTTGGTGGAAGCGCTGGTGGCGCTGGGCCGAGCTGGACAAGGTGCAGGGCCTGCGCCTGCTGCGCTCGCCGCTGGACAAGCTGCTGGGAACCAGCAGCCTGCAGCTGGATACCGCCGGCGCGCATGGCGATGTGGCGTTGACCCTGCACTACCTGCCGCAGGCGCACGCGCAACATGTGATGGATCAACTGGCGGCGGCGCTGGCACGGCGCAAGCTGCGCTGGTGAGGGTGCACCGCGCATCCACGCATGGCGTGGATCTACTGTAGAACCGAGCCCATCAGCGCTGCGACGGGCCCCAGTACCCCAGGTCCTTGCGGATCTGCAGGTCGCGCACCCAGCTGCCGAATGGCTTGCGCCGCAGCGCGCCCATTTCACCGGACAGGAAATCCTCGGTAGCCGCAATCACCCGCTCACTGGAGCGACCATCGCGATACGGATGGATGGCGTCGGCGTAGCGCACGATCTCCGCCTGCAGCGCAGCGTCCGGATACAGTGCACGCTGCAGCATCGCCGGCAGCTGCGCCGGGTCGTCAAAGTCGATCATGTGCGGCTTGGGCACGCGGTTGCGGAAGGTCACCACGGGCTTGTGCTGGACGATGAACTCCGAAACGATCGACGAGGTATCCGACACCAGCACGTCGGCGGCGCGTTGCGCGGCCATCACCTGTTCGGGCTCAATGAAGCGCGCATTGGCACCGGCCAGCGCGCGGTAGCGTTCGAACAACTCCGCTGGGCACTTCGGGTGCAGGGTCAGCAGCCAGTAGCGGTTGCCCTCGGCAATGTCGGCAGCAATCTGCGCAAGCAGGTGCGGGGCCGCGCTGAGCCGCTCGGTGAAGGTCGAACCAAACAGGATCACCGCACGGTCGCCGGCCGGCGCACGCAGCGCGGCGCTCTCGCCGCCATCGTCGCGGAACAGCGGATCCAGCTTCGGCCAGCCGGTTTCGGCCACCGCGAAGTGGCCCTGCAGGGCGGCGATCTCACGGAACGGCCCGGTGGTGGCCGGCCCCTGCGTGCAGTAGAGGTCGAACATGCCACGCACCCGGAAGTGGCCGCGCGCACTGTCCCGCTTCTCCACGTTGAAGCCATGGAACAGCTGCACCTTGGCGCCAGACAGGAAGGTCGGCACCCAGTTGGCGGCACTGAACACGGCACGCGGCCGCATTGCCAGGGCCTGTTTCAGGCCGATGGTGGGCACCCCGGGCAGGTGGCTGCCGGCGGCGCCGCCCTCGAACCAGGCTGCCACCTCCTGCCCGGAGGCGTGCAAGGCCTGCGCCAACGGGGCGAGAATAGGCAGCGCATAGCGCTCCGTCGCAAACAACAGGTACCCGGCCATCATGTCCTCCACGACCGCTCCCATCGAACGGCCTCGCATCTCGGCCTGCATTATCGCGTTCAACGAGGCCGGCCGCATCGGCGACTGCCTGGCCTCGCTGGCCTTCTGCGACGAGATCATCGTCGTGGACTCGTACTCAACCGATGCCACCGTGGCCATCGCCGAGGCCGCAGGCGCCCGTGTGCTGCAGCGCCCGTTCGATGGCTTCCGCAGCCAGAAGGCCTACTGCGTCGAGCAGGCCCGCCACGACTGGGTGCTGTGCCTGGACGCCGATGAGCGGATCAGCCCGGAACTGCGCGCGGCCATCGAGCAGGTCCGCGACGGCGGCTTCGCCGGCCATGCTGGCTACCGTTTCGCGCGCCTGTCGGAGTACTTCGGCAGATTCCTCCGCCATGGCAATGCCTACCCGGACCGGGTGATGCGCCTGTTCGACCGCCGCCGCGGCGGCTGGCGCGGCAAGCGCGAGATCCACGAGGCGGCCAGCGTCGACGGCAGTGTCGGTACGCTGCGCGGTGACCTGGTCCACTACCCTTACCGCTCGCTGCAGCAGCAGCTGGCCAAAACGGAGAAGTACGCGCGGATGATGGCCGAGCACGAGTTCGCACGTGGCAAGCGGGCCACGCTGGGCAAGCTGGTACTCGCCCCGGCCTGGCGGTTCTGGCGCGGCTTCGTGTTCCGCGGTGGTTTCCGCGACGGCTGGCACGGCCTGGTCTACGCCTACGTGCGCGCCAACTACGTGCGCCAGAAGACCATCATGCTGTGGATGCTGGGCAACGGCCAGGCCGTGGCCGACCCGCCGAACCCCTGATCGCCGGGCCCCGCCCGGCGCGCCGGCGCATCACGTCCCGGTGACTGCCCGGTGGCGCGCGCCTTCGACGATCGCCAGGCCGGTCAACAGGCCGACCAGAGTCACGTAGAAGCTGGCCGTCATCTGGTGCGCGAACATCGACTGGGTCAGGCCGCACAGCGCGTAGGTGATCACCAGCATGACGCCGGCTGCGGCCGGCCCACGGAAGGTCGGCCGTCCGCTGCGGCGATGCAGGCGCACGAACAACCACAGCGGGATGCCGTACACCGCCAGCAGCAGAAGCAGGCCCGGTACGCCCTGGGTCGCCGCCCATTCGGCCACGTCGTTGTGTGCATGCCCCAGGTGGCAGCGCAACTCTTCCGGGTTCTCCCGGCAGACCGGCACGCGCTGCATCGCACTGTCGAAATGACCGATGCCAACACCTACCAGCGGGTGATCGAGGAAAGTCTCCCAGGCAACCTGCAGGCGCTCCACGCGGGCACCGGCGGAGGAATCACTGTCGCCCAGCTCCATCCGCTGCACGTCGCTGTGCAGCTCGCTCAGGCGGACCTGGTGGCGCAGCTCCGGTACCGACAGCAGCAACGTCGCACCGATCGCCAGCATGCCGGCCAGCACCGACAGGCGCGCCGCACCGGTGCGCCAGCGCAGGCTCAGCGCCAGCACCACCAGCAGCGCCAGCAAGGCGGCGAACACACCGCGGCTGCCGGTCAGCACGATGGTGCCGCAGCCGGCAGCCATGCCGAGGATCACCAGCGACCAGCGCCGCGACGGGCGGCAGAACACCAGCAGCACCATCAACACCATCACGATGTCGGCCAGCACGATGGCGTTGGTGAACAGCTCCGCGCGCGGGGCGCCACCCAGCACCTGCCACAGCGACATCGCGAAGGTGGCGAGCAGGCCGGTCAATGACCCATACCAGAGCCACCGCAGGTTGGGACGCAGCGCGCAGACCCACAGCGCGATCCATGGGATGACCACGAACCGCGAACGGTTGTCGACGTCACGCAGTCCCTGCTCGAACAGCACCACCGACAGCACGCCGAGCGCCAGCACCGCCAGCATCAGCCAGGCCAGTACCTTCACCGGCTGACCGGCCATGCCCCGCGCGCGCCACAGCAGCTCCGGCGCCAGCAGGGTGCTGAGCAGCAGCAGGAGACCATACGGCAACAGGTTGATCGGCACGGTCAGCACCAGTGCCGGCAGGCAGAACAGGCCCAGCTGGGCCAGCCCATGTGCTACCCCATGTCGCCCACCGACGGGAACGCCCAGCGGGTCGTCGGCCATGAGGTTCAGGTTGTCCGGTGAAGCTGGCACGTCGGGAAGTATCGCTGCAATCTGCTGGAAGAACGGGACGGACCAACGGGGCGTCCCAGCCTGCTGTTTTACTGCCTTTGGGCCCGCTTGGGCAGACTGGACAAGCGGAAATCGTGGTGGCTAGTCATGTTCCTGCAAACGCCGTCCACGTTCCCGCTCCTCCGCAGTGACCACGCAGGGCACCGTCACCGCCGCCGCCGGCACCAGCCACCAGCGCCGACGGTTGGCTACCCCGGCCAGTTCAGAGCGGTTGCGGTCGACGCACGACAGCATCGCGTACTCGTGCACGAGCAGCCAACGGCGTCCCGGTGCCAGCCGCTGCCAGCGCGTGGCCGCCACCAGCTGCTCGTCCCAGTCAGTCTCGAATCCGAAGGTCGCTGCGGGACGGTCGGCCAGCAGCAGATGCTGTTCCTTCCAGGCCACCAGCCCCAGCTCGGCATCGGGGCCCAGACGTGTACCGACCGTGCGCATCAGGCCACGGGCGGAACTGGAATCGTTCAGCAGCGGGTAGCCGACCAGGCTGTACAGCACCCAGACCACCGCCAGGGTCGACACCAGCGCACGCTGCCGGCGACGGCCACAGGCCAGCAGGCTCAATCCGCCCCACAGGCCCATCGCCAGGATCGTCCACGCCAGCGCGTCGACGGCCCCGGGCGCCAGCCCGCGGCTGTGGGTCAGGCGCAGCTCGAAGGCCGGGTCGCCCAGCAACGCCATCGCGCCGGCCACTGCCAGGCCAAGTGACAACAGGCCGGTGAACAGCCCCACCACGGCCTGCACGTCGCGCCGCTTCAGCAACCCCGGCAACAGCGGTGCCAGCGCCAGGCAGAACATCGGCAGCGCCGGCAGGATATAGACGTCGCGCTTGCCGGCGGGAATCGAGAAGAACAGCACCACCATCAGCCACCAGGCCAACGGCAGCAGATAGCGCGGGTCGTGGCGTTGCAGCCGGCGGCGCCAGGCCGGAATCGCCCAGGGCAGGGCCAGGAACGCCGGGATCCACATCAGCGGCATCGTTGCCAGGAAGTACCAGGCGGGCTGGTGGTGGTCCCAGGAATGGGTGTAGCGCCGCGCCGTCTGCTGGAACAGGATGTCGTCCATGTAGGCGCGGTACTCGTCCGAACCGGTGGCGAAGCCGGCCAGCAGCATCGGCGCCAGCCATAGCGACACCGCCAGCAGGAAGGCCAGCGGCGCCAGCCAGAAGCGCGCGTCGCGCGCGTGCAGGCCCACCCGCGGCCACTGCAGCGCCGCAGCGATTGCCGCGGGCACGATCATCAGCAGCGCCAGCATGCCCACGCCCTTGGTGATCACGCCGATGCCGGCGAAGAACCAGCCCAGCCACCACCAGCTCCAGGCGGGTCCCAGCAGCAGGTGGCGCAGCAGGCCGTAATTGGCCAGGGTGATGAACAGCAGCAGCAGTGGATCGATCTGCGCCTTCTTCGCCTGGAAGGTGAACTGCAGCGCGAACAGCAGCGCCCAGCCGGCATACAGCCCCACGCGCCGCGTCCACAGGCGTCGGCCCAGGTCGACCACGCACCACAGCGTGCCCAGCGCCGCCAGCAGCGACGGCAGCAGGAAGGCCACGCGCCACTGCCCGACCAGGCTGTACAGCGTGGCCTGCCACCACATCAGCATCGGCGGCTTGTCCGAATACAGCTCGGTCCCGCGGTGCGGGAACAGCCAGTGGCCGCTGTCGATCATCTGCTTGGCCACCAGCGCGAAGCGTGGTTCGTCGGACGGCCACGGATCACGAAGGCCCAGCCCGGCGCCCAGCACCAGCAGGGCCATCACCACGAACAACCACGTCTCGCGCGACGCGCGGGATTTCAGCATGGGACTCGGAACGTCAGCGGGGGTCAGGCTGTTTTTAGCAGACGCGCGTAAAAGAAACCGTCAGCATCGCTGTCACCCGGCAGTCGCTGGCGCGCGATCCCCTCGCAGTCCAGGCCGAATGTGTCATCCAGCAGCTGTGCCTGCGCGTCCGGATGCCACTTCAGGAAGGCCCGCACCTGATCGACGTTCTCGGCGCGCAGGATCGAGCACGTGGCGTACAACAGCACGCCACCCGGGCGCAGCATCGACCAGCAGGCCTCCAGCAGGCGGGCCTGCACGCCGACCAGCGCATCGATATCCTCGGCGCGGCGGTGGAACATCACGTCCGGCTGGCGGCGGATCACGCCGGTGGCCGAACACGGAGCATCCAGCAGGATGGCGTCGAACAGGGTGCCATCCCACCAGGCACCGGGGTCGCTGGCATCGGCCACCAGAGTCTGCGCGCCCTCTCCCACACCGGTGCGGGTGTAGGTATCGCGGGCACGCGCCAGGCGCCGCGCATCGATATCCAGCGCCAGCAGGCGCAGGCTCGGGTCACGTTCCAGCAGGTGTGCCGACTTGCCACCGGGCGCCGCGCAAGCGTCCAGCACGCGGGCGCCGGACGCCGGTGCCAGCGCGTCCGCCGCACATTGCGCCGACAGGTCCTGCACCGACAGCGCACCGTCGGCGAACCCCGGCAGCTGGTTCACCGCGATGGGCGCTGCCAGGCGCAGCGCGTCGGCGCTCAGCGGGCTGGCTTCGGCGGCAATGCCGGCCTCGGCCAGCGTGGCCAGCGCCTTGTCACGCCCCCCCTGCTGGCGGTTGGCACGCAGCCACAACGGCGCCGGCTGCAGGCTGGCAGCGAAGATCGCCTCCGCCTGGGCCGGCCAGTCGCGCTCGACGGCATCGGCCAGCCACTCCGGGAAGGCATCGCGCGCAGGCTGTTCCGGGAAACCCTCACGCTGCGCACGGCGCAGGATCGCGTTGACCAGGCCGGCCTGGCGCTCACGGCCCAGCGCGCGGGCGGCGTCGACCGTGGCCGACAGTGCCGCATGCGCCGGCAGTTCCAGCACATCCAGCTGGGCGAAGCCCACCATCAACAGGGTGCGCAGGTCAGCGTCGCGCGCCGACAGCGGCTTCTGCATCCACGACTGCAAGGCGGCGTCATAGGTACTGCGGCGGCGCAGGACCGCAAAGCACAGCGCTTCCAGCAGGGCGCGATCGCGACTGTCGCCCAGCTTGGGCAGCGCCCAGGCCAGTTCCGCCTTCAGCGAGCGGCCACGGGTGAACACCTGCGCCAGCACGCGTGCGGCCAGCATGCGGGTGGCCGCGCCCGGTGCCGCCTTGGCGACGGAGAAATCATTCTGCTTCGACACCGCTCAAGCCCCCACGTGCAGGTCGCGGCGGGCATTGAGGTAGTCGGCGGCAGTGATCGCCTTGCCACCTTCGCGCTGCAGCGTGCGCAGGCGCAGCGCGCCCTGGCCGCAGGCGATGTCGATGCCATCGCGGCTGGCTGCCAGCACCGTCCCCGGCGCCTGGCCATGGGCCAGGTCAAGGGCGACCGCACCGTGGATGCGCACGCGCTCGCCGGCCAGCGTCGCTTCGGCGATCGGCCACGGATTGAACGCGCGCACGGTGCGCGCCAGTGCATCGGCGTCCTGCGCCCAGTCCAGCCGGGCTTCGGCCTTGTCCAGCTTGTGCGCGTAGGTCACGCCCTGCTCCGGCTGCGGCCGCGCGATCGGCTTGATGCCGGCACGCAGCAGGCCCAGGCCATCGGACAGCACCTGCGCGCCCAGTTCGGCCAGCTTGTCATGCAGCTGGCCGCCGGTATCGGTAGCGGCGATCGGCAGCTCCTGGTGCAGCAGCACCGGACCGGTGTCGAGGCCGGCTTCCATCTGCATCAGGCACACACCGGTGGTTGCGTCGCCGGCCTGGATCGCACGCTGGATCGGCGCAGCACCGCGCCAGCGCGGCAGCAGCGAGGCATGCACGTTCCAGCAGCCATGGGTCGGAATGGCCAGTACCGCCTTGGGCAGGATCAGGCCGTAGGCCACCACCACCATCAGGTCCGGCTGCAGGTCGCGCAGCTGCTGCTGGGCAGCCTCGTCCTTCAGCGATTCGGGCTGGTAGACCGGAATGCCACGGGCCACCGCCTCGAGCTTGACCGGCGACGGCGCCAGGCCACGGCCGCGGCCGGCCGGGCGATCAGGCTGGGTATAGACGGCCACGACCTCGTGGTGGCGCGCCGCGGCGCGCAGCGACGACACCGCGAATTCCGGCGTACCGGCAAAGACAATCCTCATGGCTACCCCACTTGCAGGATGGATTCGTGCAGGAAAGAAAACGGCGCCGTCGGCCGGCGCCGTACAGCCCGCGCGCGTCGCGCAGGCACGGGCCACCCGAAGGGCGGCCCGGATGGGCGATCACGCCACGTGCTTGCGCTGCTTGGCCAGCTTCTTGCGCACCATCTCGCGCTTGAGCGGCGACAGATAGTCGATGAACAGCTTGCCATCCAGGTGGTCCATCTCGTGCTGGATGCAGGTGGCCAGCACTTCACCAGCCTCCAGCTGCTGTTCCTGGCCGTTGCGGTCCAGGTACTTCACGGTGATGGTGTCGGCGCGGGTCACGTCGGCGAAGATGCCCGGAACCGACAGGCAGCCCTCCTGGTACACCCGGCCCCCGTCCTTGGCGACGATTTCCGGGTTGATGAACACAAGCGGTTCATTCTTCTCTTCGCTGACATCGATGACCATGAAGCGCTTGTGCACGTCCACCTGGGTGGCGGCCAGGCCGATGCCCGGCGCGTCGTACATGGTCAGGAACATGTTGTCGATCAGCTCCTGGAAGGCCGGCGTGGTGACTTCGGCGGCTTCGATCAACGCAGCCTTGGTACGCAGGCGCGGATCGGGGAACTCGAGAATGGGGAGAAGGGCCATGGCTGTTTCCGGATAGGGGGCCGGCACGCCGGCATACGTCGCAGATTCTAGCTCCAACGCTTGCCTTGCGCCCCGGTTTCTGGACTATAGTGCGCGGACCTGTTGGGGAATCAGGGCTTCACACCTATGTTGCTTCGTTTTCGTACGGTCGTCGCCGCGGCGATGCTGACCGTGGCTGCCTATGCTACCGCCGTGGAAGTGAATGGCGGGCACCCGGACACCTATGTGGTCCGAAAAGGGGATACGTTGTGGGATATCGCCGCACGTTTCCTGCAGAAGCCTTGGCTGTGGCCGGAGATCTGGCAAGCCAATCCGCAGATTGCCAACCCGCACCTGATCTATCCAGGTGACGTGCTGAGCCTGGCCTACCTGGACCGGGTGACCGTGTCCCAGGCCGGTCCGCGCCAGGAGGCCCCGATCGACGCCATTCCGCTGGCCCAGGTCGAGCCGTTCCTGAAGCAGCTGAGCGTGGTCGACAGCGTCAAGCAGCTGCCCTACGTGGTCGGCCTGGAGGACAACCGCCTGCGCGCGTCCGGCGGCGACACCGTCTACGTACGCCTGGCCGATGCCCAGGTGGGCCAGCGCTGGGCCGTGGTACGCCCGACCGTGCGGTACGCCCAGCCCAAGCCGACCGAGGACCTGACCGCCAATGGCGACGTCACCCCCGGCAGCGGAAACCTCTGGAAGGCCTACAACGCGCCCAACGCGCGCCGTGGCGTGCTGGGCTACGAGCTGGCCCAGGTCGCCACCGGCACCATCACCCAGATCGGCGGCGGCAAGGTCGAGGCCTCCACGCTGGTGCTGGACAAGAACGTCGGCGGCCGCGAAGTGCGCGCCGGCGACCGCCTGGTACCGGTCGAGGCCAGGCCGTACGACCTGCAGTTCGTGCCCCACGTGCCCGCCGCGGGTGTCGAAGGCGTGGACGTGCGCGTGCTGGCGGTCACCGACATGTTCACCGCCGGTGGCCCGCGCGATGTGATCGCGATCTCGGCCGGCCGTGCCCAGGGCGTGGACAACGGCACCGTGTTCTCGCTGTGGCGCCCGGGCCGTCATGTGGCGCACCGCATGAAGTACCCGACCTCCTCGCGCATGGACGACTCGCTCAGCACCGGTGCGGGCCGGGTCTCGCTGCCGGACGAGTATGCCGCGCATGCGATGGTGTTCCGCACCTTCGACAACGTCAGCTACGCGCTGGTGATGCAGGGCGTGAAGCCGGTGCAGGTGGGCTACAACGCGCTGCACCCGGACGCGAAGTAACGGTTGCCGGGCTGCCCCGGCCACCGCAGGGAGTGCCGGCCGCTGGCCGGCAGGCACCTCCGGCAAAACCTGACAACCACATGCGAAGGCGCCCTAGGGCGCCTTCGTTGCATGCGGTCGATAGTGGGGAATGACCACGCATGCATATGAGGCGCTGCTGCGCCTGTTGATGGCGGGAGGCGCACTGGCGCCCCGACGGGCCCTGCTGCAGGCCGCAGGCGGTGCGCAAGCCGCCATCGCGCAAGGCACCGCGAACTGGCGCGCGCACGGTTGCACGCCGGAGCAGTGCGCCGCGCTGGAACGCCCCGATACCCGGGCCTGGACAGCCGCCTGGCGCTGGCTGGAGCAGGACAACCATCACCTGCTGCCCTGCATCGATCCGGCCTTTCCGCCATCGCTGCTGGAGGTGCCCAATCCGCCGCTGGCCCTGTTCGTGGCCGGTGACCCCAGCCTGGCCTGGCGCCCATCGGTTGCGCTGGTGGGCAGTCGCTCCCCCACCCCGGGTGGGCGGGCACTGGCCGCACGTTTTGCCGGCTGCTTCGTCGAAGCGGGCCTGGCGGTGACCAGTGGCCTGGCCGCAGGCATCGATGCGGCCGCGCACCAGGCCACGCTGGAGGCCGGCGGCTGCACCGTGGCGGTGATCGGTACCGGCCCTGACCGGGCCTATCCGGACAGCCACGCCCGGCTGCAGGCACGGATCGCCGCCGAAGGCGTAGTGCTCAGTGAGTATCTGCCGGGCACGGCTGCCCGCCCCGGCCACTTCCCCGCGCGCAACCGGCTGGTGGCCGGACTGGCGCTGGCCACCGTGGTGGTCGAGGCCGCCCAGCGTTCGGGCGCGCTGATCACTGCGCGCCTGGCCGCCGAGGCGGGCCGGGAGGTCTGTGCCCTGCCCGGATCGGTGCTCAACCCGCGCGCGGCCGGCTGCCACCGGCTGATCCGTGAGGGCGCGGCGCTGGTCGAGCGCCCCGAGGAAGTACTGGAACTGCTCGCCCCCGCCCTCCGCCAGCAACTGCCGGGCTTGCAATCACGGCTGGCCACCCCCACTGAACAGGCACCGCCGGCACTCCTGCCGGCGCGCTGGGCCGACGACCCTGACTACCAGCGCTTGTGGCGGGCCCTGGACCACAACCCAAGCGGTATGGATTCACTGATCACGCGCTGTGGATTGACGGCGTCACAGGTGTCCTCCATGCTGCTGGCCATGGAACTGGCGGGAATCGTGGTGTGCGTACACGGCCGCTACTGTCGAACTCCCTAGTTTCTTCACCTCCACAGCGTCGCGCGACGCAGGCCGAGGGGCAATGAAAGAGAGCATCCTGGACGTACTGTTGTACCTGTTTGAACACTATTTCAGCGAAGATGCGGACCTGATCCGTGACCGCGATTCGCTCCAGAACGGTCTGATCCAGGCCGGTTTCAGTCCCACCGAGATCAACAAGGCGTTCGACTGGCTCGATGCCCTGGCCGCGCAGCGGCCGAGCGTGGCCCAGGCGCGGGTCGATGGCCCCGTGCGCATCTACCATGGCCCCGAGCTGGACAAGCTGGACGTGGAATGCCGCGGCTTCCTGCTCTACCTGGAACAGCACGGCATCCTCGACGCCGACCAGCGCGAGCTGGTGCTGGACCGCGCGATGGCCCTGGACCAGGACGAACTGGACCTGGACGACCTGAAGTGGGTCGTGCTGATGGTGCTGTTCAACCAGCCCGGCTCTGAAGCGGCCTATGCCTGGATGGAGACGCAGATGTTCATGGACGAGCCAGAACCCCTGCACTGACCGTACACTTGGGGGCATAGCGCATTCAGGAGCGTCCCCGTGAGCGAGTGGTTCCATGCAGAAGGCAACCGGCAGCAAGGCCCGCTGCCGGCGGAACGGTTGGTCGAGTTGTTCCGCAGCAACCAGATCTCCCTGGACACCCTGGTCTGGCGCGACGGCCTGCCGCAATGGCAACCGTTGCGCACCGTCGTCGATGAGCTGGGCCTGATCGTACCGGCGCTGGACGCCGCCGCGCCGGCCGTGGAACCCGAGCCCGAGCCCGAACCACTGCCGCCGCAGCCACCCGTGCTGCCGCCATCCACGCCCTATGCCACCCACACCCCGGCCGGGATCCTGCCGCCGCCGAAGAAGAAGCTCTCCGGCTGCGCCCTGACCGCGATCATCGTCGGTGGCCTGCTGCTGGTGCTGGTACCGATCGTGGCCATCCTCGCGGCGATCGCCCTGCCTGCCTACAGCGACTACACCGTGCGTGCCAAGGTCGCCGCCGCGGTCAATGCCCTGCAGCCGCTGAAACAGCAGGTGCAGCACTTCGCCGACGACGAAGGCCGCTGCCCCGGTGCCAACGATGCCGGCTTCCCGGCCCCGGGTGACTTCACCCAGGCCGGCCTGTCGGCGGTGAACATCGGTCGCTTCAACAACGGCCACTGTGGCATCGAAGCCACGCTGGCCGTGCCCGGCAAGAGCCTCGATGGCGACCTGCTGTGGCTGGAATATGATCGCGACAGCGGCCGCTGGGAATGCAGCGGTGAAAGCGACGACAAGTACCTGCCGCCGTCGTGCCGCGGCTGAGCCACGCGCACGCCAGCGCCTCCAAGGACGATCCAACAGGGAACATGCAATGACCGAGTGGTACTACGCCGAAGGACAGCAACGCCAGGGCCCGCTGCCGGCCCAGGACATCCGCCAGCGCTTCCAGCGCGGCCAACTGAACCTGGACACCCTGGTCTGGCGCGAAGGCATGGCCCAGTGGGCTGCACTTCGCCAGGTGGTCGATGAGCTGGGCCTGCAGACGCTGGCCGACGCCAGCACCGCCACCGCCAGCGGCGGCTTCGATCTGCGCAACGACTACGCTGCCATCGACAACGGCACTGCACCGCTGCCTGGCACGGGTGCGCTCAGCAGCTCGCCCTACAGCGCCCCGGCCGCCGCCGGTGCCGGCGGCCCGCAGCCGGTGATCGGCGGCGAGGTGGTCTACGCAGGCTTCTGGAAGCGCGTAGCGGCCTACATGATCGACTACTTCGTGCTGGCCGTTCCGGGCGGCATCATCGGCGCCATCATGGGCGTGGTGCTCGGCGCCAGCATGGGCGCGGTGGGCAGTGGCGAAACGTCCATTGAGATCGTCGCGCAGCTCGCCAGCGCACTGGTCAACCTGGCCATCGGCGTTGCCTACTACACCTGGTTCCATTCCTCGCAGGGTGGCGCCACGCTGGGCAAGATGGCGGTCGGCATCAAGGTCGTGCGCAGCAACGGTGACCGCCTGACCAGGGGCCGCGCCTTCGGTCGCTACTGGGCCATGCTGCTGAGCAGCTTCACACTCGGCATTGGCTTCCTGATGGCGGCCTTCACCGAGCGCAAGCAAGGCCTGCACGACATGATCTGCGACACCCTGGTGGTCGACCGCTGGGCGTACACCGATCAGCCGCACCTGCAGCGCCATGAGCTGGGTACGGTCACCATCGTGATCCTGGTGCTGACCGGCCTGCTGTCGCTGGCGGGCCTGGTGCTGCTGGTGGCCGCAGTCGGCTTCATCGCCAAGATGGCCTCATGAACGGCCATCCTCACGCCTGGCTGCTTGACAGCCGCTGGCCGGGCGTGATTCCTCTAATAAGTAATAAGGTGAAACCTGAACGCCCGGCACACTACCGGGCGTTCAGCGTATTGATTTGTCCGTGGCCGCTTCACTAATGCGGCCGTTTGCTCCACCCTAGCGGCCCCTCCCCTGCGGCTCGCCCCACAGACACTGCTGCCATGCCCAAGCACCTGCTCATCGTCGAATCGCCGGCCAAGGCCAAGACGATCAACAAATACCTCGGCAAGGACTACACCGTCCTGGCCTCGTATGGGCATGTGCGTGACCTGATTCCGAAGGAAGGCGCGGTCGACCCGGACAACGGGTTCGCCATGCACTACGACGTGATCGACAAGAACGAGAAGCATGTCGACGCGATCGCCAAGGCCGCCAAGGGCGCCGACGACATCCTGCTGGCGACCGACCCGGATCGCGAGGGTGAAGCGATCAGCTGGCATATTGCCGAGATCCTGAAGGAACGCGGGCTGGTCAAGGACAAGCCGATGCAGCGGGTGGTGTTCACCGAGATCACCCCGCGCGCCATCAAGGAAGCGATCAGCCAGCCGCGCGCGATCGCCAGCGACCTGGTCGATGCCCAGCAGGCGCGCCGCGCACTGGACTACCTGGTCGGCTTCAATCTGTCGCCGGTGCTGTGGCGCAAGGTCCAGCGCGGCCTGTCCGCCGGCCGCGTGCAGAGCCCGGCGCTGCGCATGATCGTCGAGCGCGAGGAAGAGATCGAAGCCTTCATCGCCCGCGAGTACTGGTCGATCGCCGCCGAGTGCGCACACCCGTCGCAGCACTTCAACGCCAAGCTGGTCAAGCTGGACGGGCAGAAGTTCGAGCAGTTCACCATCACCGACGGCGACACCGCCGAAGCCGCCCGCCTGCGCATCCAGCAGGCCGCGCAGGGCTCGCTGCATGTCACCGACGTGGCCAGCAAGGAGCGCAAGCGCCGCCCGGCGCCGCCGTTCACCACCTCCACCCTGCAGCAGGAAGCCTCGCGCAAGCTCGGTTTCACCACCCGCAAGACCATGCAGGTGGCGCAGAAGCTGTACGAAGGCGTGGCGATCGGTGATGAAGGCACCGTCGGCCTGATCTCGTACATGCGTACCGACTCGGTGAACCTGTCGCAGGACGCGCTGGCCGAAATCCGCGACGTGATCGCCCGTGATTACGGCATCGCCTCGCTGCCGGACCAGCCGAACACCTACCAGACCAAGTCGAAGAATGCCCAGGAAGCACACGAAGCGGTGCGCCCGACCTCGGCCCTGCGCACCCCGGCCCAGGTGGCGCGCTTCCTGACCGATGACGAGCGCCGCCTGTACGAGCTGATCTGGAAGCGCGCCGTCGCCTGCCAGATGATCCCGGCCACGCTCAACACCGTCAGTGTCGACCTGTCGGCCGGCAGCGAGCACGTGTTCCGCGCCAGCGGTACCACCGTGGTGGTGCCCGGCTTCCTGGCCGTGTACGAGGAAGGCAAGGACAACAAGAGCGCCGAAGACGAGGACGAAGGCCGCAAGCTGCCGGCGATGAAGCCTGGCGACCGCGTGCCGCTGGAACGCATCCAGGCCGAGCAGCATTTCACCCAGCCGCCGCCGCGTTACACCGAAGCGGCGCTGGTGAAGGCGCTGGAGGAGTACGGCATCGGCCGTCCCTCGACCTACGCCTCGATCATCCAGACCCTGCTGTTCCGCAAGTACGTGGAAATGGAGGGCCGCAGCTTCCGTCCCTCCGACGTCGGCCGCGCGGTGTCCAAGTTCCTGTCCAGCCACTTCACCCAGTACGTGGACTACGACTTCACTGCCAAGCTCGAAGACGAGCTCGACGCCGTCTCGCGTGGCGAAGAAGAGTGGATCCCGCTGATGGCCCGCTTCTGGGAGCCGTTCAAGGAACTGGTGGAAGACAAGAAGGAATCGGTTGACCGCGCCGAGGCCAGTGGCGCGCGCGAGCTCGGCACCGATCCGAAGACCGGCAAGCCGGTCAGCGTGCGCCTCGGCCGCTTCGGGCCTTACGCCGCCATCGGCAGCACCGCCGAGGACGCCGAGGAGAAGCCGAAGTTCGCCTCGCTGCGCCCCGGCCAGTCGATGCACACCATCTCGCTGGAAGACGCGCTGGAACTGTTCCTGATGCCACGTGCGCTGGGCGAGGACAACGGCGAACCGGTCAGCGTCGGCATCGGCCGCTTCGGCCCGTTCGCCAAGCGCGGCAGCACCTATGCCTCGCTGAAGAAGGAAGACGACCCCTACACCATCGACCTGGCTCGCGCCGTGTTCCTGATCGAAGAGAAGGAAGAGATCGCGCGCAACCGGATCATCAAGGAGTTCGAGGGCAGCGACATCCAGGTGCTGAACGGCCGCTTCGGCCCGTACATCAGCGACGGCAGGATGAACGGCAAGATCCCCAAGGATCGCGAGCCGGCATCGCTGACCCTGGCCGAGGTGGAGCAGCTGATGGAAGAAACCGGCAAGCCGGTGCGCAAGGGCTTCGGTGCCAAGAAGGCCGCCGCGAAGAAGGCTCCGGCCAAGAAGGCTGCAGTGAAGAAGGAAGCGGCGCCGAAGAAGGCTGCGGCCAAGAAGGCGCCGGCCAAGAAGGCGGTGAAGAAGGCTGCCGCAAAGAAGGCGCCGGCGAAGAAGGCCGTCAAGAAGGTCGCCAAGTAGATTCACGCCATGCGTGGATGAGGGTCAAGGTGTGCGGACCAACGGTCCGCACCTACCGTCCGCACCCACCACCCCTTCTGCACGCAGCAGGGGGATAATGGAGGCCCACGCTGGGCCGGTCGCCGCCATGAAAGAACTCACCCTGGACTCTGCTGTCGCCACGCTCCGCGCCGGCGGCGTGATCGCCTATCCGACCGAAGCGGTCTGGGGCCTGGGCTGCGATCCGTCGCATGAAGCCGCGGTGCACATGGTATTGCGGCTCAAGCAGCGCCCGATCGAGAAGGGCATGATCCTGGTCGCCGCCGAACTCTCGCAGCTGGAGGGCTGGGTACGCCTGCAGGCGCTGCCCGACGCCCGCCAGCGTGCGGTGCTGGCCAGCTGGCCGGGTGCCAACACATGGATCCTGCCGGCCGGTCCGCGCGCCCAACCGTGGGTCACCGGTGAGCACAGCGGCATCGCCGTACGCATCAGCGCCCACCCACTGGTCGCCGCACTGTGCCGCGCCTGGGGCGGTCCGCTGGTCTCCACCAGCGCCAACCTGGCCGGTGAACCACCCGCGCGCAGCCGTGCCGAGCTGGATCCACGCCTGCTGCGCCTGCTCGACGGCCTCCTCGATGGACAGACCGGCGGCCTGGCCCAGCCGACCCCGATCCGCGACGCGCTCAGCGGCAACGTGCTGCGCTCCTGAGCAGACGATTGCACTGCCGCGCACAATCACGCACCCTGCCGCCATGAACCTGCTGCGCACCGCTTTGAGCCTGTGCCTGCTGCTGCCATGGACCGCACCGGCCGCCGAGGACGTGCGCGTCTACCGCTGCGTCGCCAGCAACGGCGCCGTGGCCCTGCAGGACAGGCCCTGCAGCAGCGGCCGGCAGGAAGTGCGTGACCTGCAGCGCCCGCGCGACCCGGCGCCCCGGGTGGTGCGCAGCGATGCGACACCCGCGCCTGCCGACGAAGTCCCGGTGGTACGCGATCGCGAGGTCCGCCACGTCTACATCCAGCCGCCACAGCCGTTGTACGAGTGCGTGAGCGACGACGGGCGCCGCTATACCAGCGACAACAACGAGGGCAATCCGCGCTGGGTGCCGTTGTGGACCAGCGTCTGGCTTCCGCACGGGCACCACGGCCCGGTCCATCCTGGCCCACGCCCGGCCTTCGGCACGCCGGTCGGCACCCCCATCGGTGGAGGAACCGGCTACCGGCCGCCCGCAGTGGGTGTCGGTGTGCAGGTCCCGGCCGGCAGCGTGCTGGTCCGCGACAGCTGCCATGCGCTGCCGCCGCAGGACGTCTGTGCGCGCCTGCGTGACCGCCGCTGGGAACTGGACCGTCGCTACAACAGTGCGCTGCAGAGCGAGCGCACTGCCATCAGCAACGAACAGCGTGGCATCGACGCACGCCTGTCGCGGGACTGCGAACGCTGAGCGCAGCGCCTGCCATGGCATGTACGCTGTGCGCATGAAGAATCCGATCTGGCTGGCCCTGGGCCTGTTCGCCGGCAATGCATGGGCCGACGACGGGGTGATCTACCGCTGTACCTCCAGCAGCAGCGACGTACCCACCCTGCAACGTACGCCCTGCCCCGCCGGCAGCAAGCAGCAGGTGATACGGGTTCCGGCGGCCGCCAGTGCGCCGCCGGCATCGGCCACATCGGCCCCCGTGCCGGCCCCGCCCGAGCCGGAGCCAGCGCTGGCTCCGCCTGCTTCTGCACCCAGCCCGCGACATCCCGGCGATGGCCGCACGATCATGGAGGCCGGCATGGTCGAGCGCGAGGGTGGCGATCTGATACTCGACAGCGCAGCACTGCCGCGCCAGGCCGATGCCACGCCGGACAGCAATGCACCACCGAAGCCACCGCTGCCACCGATCTTCCAGTGCACCGACAATCAGGGCGGGGGCTACCTGCACGAGTACGAAGCCGCCCCCGGGCGCTGCGAACTGATGACCGTACAGGGCCTGGGTGGCGCCACGCCGGTCAATGCCGCCGGCTGCGAAGTGGTGCGCGACCGCTGCGAGGAACTACCGGAGGCACAGCGCTGCAGCAGTTGGCAGCAACGCTTCCGCAACGCGCGCGGCCGTGAGCGGTTCGCCTCGCCGGAAAACCGCGACAACGCCCGTGGGGAACGCGAACGGCTGCAGGGCGTGCTGGAGGCCAGCAATTGCCCGGTACCGGGGTGACAGCCACCCGTAATGCCGGCCAGCGGCCGGCGTTGCCACCGAACGATCAGAAGCCGTAACGCAGGAAACCGCCATCCACCGCGATGCATTCGCCGGTGACATAGCTGGCCGCCGGCAGGCACAGGAAGCCCACGGCTGCGGCCACTTCCTCCGGCTCGCCGATGCGGCGCATGGGCGTGCGGTTGATCACTTCCTCGTAGTAGTCCGGGTCCGACAATGGACCGGACGTGCGCCGCGTGCGGATGTACCACGGCGCCACCGCGTTGACCCGGATGCCATCCTCGGCCCACTCGACGGCCAGGTTGCGGGTCATCTGGTGCATCGCGGCCTTGGTCATGCCGTAGACCACGCCACTGCGCACATGGGTCAGCCCCGACACGCTGCCGACATTGACGATCGACGACGACGCGTGCCGCGCCAGCAGCGGATGCGCGTAGCGCGACAGCTCGAAGGCCGAGAACAGGTTGGTCTCGAAGATCTTGCGCCACTCGTCCTCGGAATACTCCGTGGCCGACCTGGTGACGTTGCCACCGGCATTGTTGACCAGGATGTGCAGGCCATCGCTGTGGTCTTCCACCCAGTCCAGGATCTGGCGGCGGTCCTCGTCATCGGAGACATCGGCCGCCAGCGCGTGCACCTGGTGCTGCGGATACATATCCAGGAGTTCGTCGCGCGCCGTCTCCAGCATGTCGATATCGCGGCCGACGATCATCAGGTCGGCGCCGAGCCCCGCCAGTTCATGCGCGATGGCCAGGCCGATGCCGGCGCTGGCGCCGGTGATCAGGGCGGTCTGGCCGTCCAGGCGCCACCGTTGCTGGGTCATGTGTCCTCCGGGGCCGCGCCCGCTGTGTTTCGATGCCGCAAGGATACGCGCTCACGGCGGGTGCCTGCGGGGGGTGCGACACTGCACGCACGCCCACCGCGGAGAGCCGCCATGCGCATGCTGATCCTGTCCTCGCCCCTCCTGCTGGCCGCCGTGCTGCTGGCGGCCTGCCAGCGGCCGCCGACACCGAACCCGGAGAAGCCACCGGTGCCACGAGCGATGCCGCGCGCGATCAACGAACCGCTGGACCGTGCCAAGAGCGTGCAGAAGACCGTCGATGATGCCGACGCGCGCAAGCGCAGGGCCGAGGCCGACGCGACGCAATGACCGGTGGGGTCAGAGCCTTTTGTGCTGCAAAGGGATCCGACCCCATGAACGAAAACGCCCGGCCTGAGCCGGGCGTTTTCATTCGATACCGTTGCCGGTCAGAACCCGCAGAAGCAGTACGCCAGCGCCTTCACCGGCGCACCGTTGCCCTTCTCGCGAGCCGCGTTTTCGACGAAGCGCAGCTGCGTATCCACTTCCGGCATCGTGCGCGCCAGCATCATCCGCGCCATGCCCGAATCGGACAGCATCCAGGCACCGGCACGGCTGCCAGCGAAGCCGCTGACGAACTGCGCGAACGGCGTCGCCGCCTTCTCGATGTAGCGCACGCGGTAGGCATCGGCCTTGCCCAGCTTGGCACGGCTGGCCGCATCGGCCACCGCATCCTTCAGGCCACCGAAAGCATCGACCAAGCCACGTTCCTTGGCCTGTGCCCCGCTCCACACGCGGCCACGGGCCACCTCGTCCACGGCCTCGACCGGCTTCTTGCGGGCGTCGGCGACGCGACCGGTGAAGTCGGCGTAGCCCTTGTTGATCACCGACTGGATGACCTGGCCCACGGCCGGGTCCATCGGCCGGGTGACGTCGAAGGCACCGGCGAAGCGGGTGGTGCCGACGCCATCGGTATGCACGCCGATCTTGTCCAGCGCGCGGCTGAAGTTCGGGACCATGCCGAAGATGCCGATCGAACCGGTGATGGTCGACGGATCGGCGTAGATGCGATCGGCATTCATGCTGATCCAGTAGCCACCGGAGGCGGCCAGGTCGCCCATCGACACCACCACCGGCTTGCCGGCGGCCTGCAGCGCCACCACTTCGCGGCGGATCTGCTCGGAGGCGAACACTTCACCGCCCGGCGAATCCACGCGCAGCACCACGGCCTTCACGTTGTCGTCGTCGCGCGCGGCACGCAGCAGCGCCGAGGTCGACTCGCCACCGATGCGGCCGGCCGGCAGGTCCCCCGCGCTGATTTCGCCGGCAGCCACCACCACGGCCACCTGCGGACGCGAGTCCACCGGGTTGCGGCGTGCGTCGAGCAGGGCCAGGTAGCGGCCGAAGTCGACATTGCGGAAACCGCCATCGGCATCCTCGTCGGCCACGCCGCGCTCGATCATCAGATCCTCGAATTCCTCGCGGGTCTTCAGCGCGGTCACCAGCTTCTGCTGCAGGGCGAACTTGGCCAGGTCGCCACCGGCGGCAGCGATGCCTTCCGG
The DNA here is from genome assembly GCF_056481725.1 of Stenotrophomonas sp. 85239_Sma. Taxonomy (NCBI): domain Bacteria; kingdom Pseudomonadati; phylum Pseudomonadota; class Gammaproteobacteria; order Lysobacterales; family Lysobacteraceae; genus Stenotrophomonas; species Stenotrophomonas sp. 85239_Sma. The sequence goes on from NZ_CM151163.1 coordinate 4,134,997, forward strand.
CAGCGTGTCGATGCCAGCGGCGAGCTGCGCCGGATCCAGGCGGCGGGCCTTGGCGATGTCGCCCAGGTAGCGCTGCCACACGTCGTTCATCCAGAACAGGTCGGCTTCCTTGGAGGCCGGCGACGCGGCGTCGAGCACGTACGGCTCGGCCGCGGACTTGTACTCGCCCACCTTGAACAGGTGCACGTCCACGCCCAGCTTGTCCTGCAGGCCGGTGCGGAAGTACTGGCGGTAGCGGCCGAGGCCTTCCAGCACCACCGAGCCCATCGGGTCCAGGTAGACCTCGTCGGCCTGCGCGGCCAGCAGGTACTGCGACTGGCCCATGCTCTCGCTGTAGGCCACCAGCTGCTTGCCGGAGGCACGCAGATCCTGCAGTGCGGCGGCCACTTCACGCAGCGAGGCGAAGCCGGACGGCTGCAGCTTGTCCAGCTCCAGCACCACGCGCTCGATCTTCTTGTCCTGCTTGGCCGACTCGATCACCCGCAGCAGGTCGCGCAGCTGGATCTCTTCGGCACCGTTGTCACCCACCGCCTTGGCCAGCGCGCGGCTGACCGGATCGGCGCTGAACTGCTCGACCAGGCGGCCTTCCGGCGCGATCACGAGCGTCGTGCGGTCCTGCAGCGACTTGCTGGCGCCGGCGCCCATGCCGGCGGCGATGACGAACATCACCAGCAGCAGGAACAGCAGGCCGAAGAACACCAGGTTGAGAATCAACCGGCGGGTGAAGTTCATGACGTCCCACAGCCCGATGAAGAAGCTGGCGACGGGATTGCGACGCGCCGGGGGCAGCGGGGGCACGGGTTGATTCATGGAACGCTCCGGATGGCTTCTTGCCGTGGTACCAGCATAGCCGGTGCCGCGTGATGCAGCATCGGACACAAGTCAGGGGATCGCCCGTCACGGGTGAACGTGGCGGGCGCGAAGATCAGGACAGCGCGGATTGCCCGATGCGCTGGCTGCTGCGGCGCAGGCGCCAGCCCATCAGGATGGCAGCGGCGGTCAGGCCGACGATCAGGCCGATCCACATGCCCTGCGGGCCCATGCCCAGCCCCAGGCCGAGCCCGGCGCCGAGCGGCATGCCCAGGCCCCAGTACGCGAACATGGCGATGAACATCGGCACGCGGGTGTCCTTCAGGCCGCGCAGCGCGCCGGCCGACAGCACCTGGATGCCGTCCGGGAACTGGAAGGTGGCCGCGTACAGCAGCAGGGTCGAGGCCAGCCCGGCCACTGCCAGGTCGTTGGTGTACACACCCACGATGGCATCGTGGCCGAACAGCAGCACTGCCGCCGACAACGTCTGCGTGCCCATGATGATCGCGTAGCCGGCCCAGGCCGCGCGCCGCACGCCGAAGCCATCGCCACGGCCGACCGCATGGCCGACGCGCACGGTGGTGGCCTCGGCCACGCCCATCGGGATCATGAAGCACAGCTGCGCGACGTTGATCGCGATCTGGTGTGCCGCCGCTTCATTGGCGCCGAGGCGGCCGATCAGCAGTGCGGTGACGATGAACAGGCCGCCCTCCATCAGCACGGTGATGCCGATCGGCAGGCCGGTGCGCAGCAGCTCCCAGATCGCCTTCCAGCGCGGTCCTTCGAAGTGCGAGAACAGCTGCAGGTGGGCGAAGCGCTTGGTGAACCACAGGTAGGTGGCGAAGGCGATCGCCTGCAGCCACATCATCACCGCCGAGGCGATGCCCAGGCCTTCGGCGCCCATTTCCGGGAAGCCGAGCTTGCCGTTGGCCAGCACATAGCCCATCGGTGCCAGCACCAGCAGGCCACCGAAGCCCAGCAACATGGTTGGCAGCGTCCAATGCATGCCCTCGCTGAGATAGCGCATGCAGAAATACAGGGTCAGCGCAGGCCCGCCCCAGCGCACCGCATGCAGGAACGCGGTCGCACCCGGCACGATATCCGGCGCGATGCCGAATGCCGGCAGCAGCGGCGGCACCACGGTGAGGAAGGTGAACATGATCAGGCCCAGGCCCAGCGCCAGCCACAGTGCCTGGCGGAACAGCGGGCCGATCTCGCGCTCGCGGCCGGCGCCATGCAGCTGCGAGACCGAGGCAGTGAGCGAGATCAGGGTACCGATGGGGATCAGCATCGGCAGCCACAGCAGCGCCGTACCGATGGTGACGGCGGCCAGTGTGGCCGTGGCGTGGTGGCCGGCAATCACGTTGTCGACGAAGGAGATCAGACCGGTGGACACATGGCCCAGCACGAGCGGCAGGGCGAGCAGACCGGTGGCGCCGACTTCCTTGCTGAAGCGCGGCGTGGAGGTTGCAGTAGACATAAGGTGCTTGACGCGAACTGCGGTTGCGCGCGAAGGGCACAGGCACCGGGTTGCGGGCGCCCATCTTACGCGGGCGGCGCGTGCATTCCCATGACATGGCGTGAATGCTGGGTTTCAGCAGCCCCACACAAAAAGGGGACGGAGGGGATTAAGTCGCATCCGGCACTAACCGGCCTGAAACGACTTAATCCCCTCCGTCCCCTTTTCTACTGGCCAGCCTGGCGCTTGAGCCAGCTGTCGCGTTCGGCCGCGGGCACGGCGAGGAAGGCGCTGCGCACGGTGTCGCGTTCCTGCGGCGGCGTGCGCTGCGCGACCAGGGTCAGCTGGGCCAGCTGCGCCGGGCTGAGCTGGCGCAGCACGGCCAGCGCGGTCTCGCGCTGCTCCGGCGGCACGAAGCCGAACAGGCCATGCAGCTTGGGGAATTCCAGGCCCAGTTGCGGGCCCAGCCGCCACCCGTCGCGGAACGCCTGGTCCTGATCATGGAACTGTTGGCGCAGGCGCTGCTGCTGGTCTGCGGGCAATGCATTGAATCGCGCAGCCGCCTGCCGGATGCGCTCGCGCTCTCCTTCCGGCAACGCGCGCCAGGCAGCGTAGTCGGCGCGGCGCTGGCGCTGCTGCTGCGCATCGAGCTGGGTGAATCCAGCAGGGGTTGCAGTGGCCGGCGCCGACGCGGCCGGCGAACTTCCCGGGACAGCTGGCGGCAACGGCACGCTCAACGACTGCGGTGCGGCGGACAGCGACAACGGCAGGGCCAGCAACAGGCTGGCGAACACGGGCTTATTCATCGGCAGCAGCGGTTTCCAGCGTGGCGCTGGCCGGCTCCGGCCGGCTCGGCTTGGATTGCGATTCATCCACCGGCAGCGGGCCGCCCGCGGCGGTCCACGCATACAGGTCGGCATCGGCGACCAGCGGATAGTCACGATCGGCCAGCATCGTGGCGTCGTCCGCGGCCTGGGCCGTGGTCGCATCCGGGGTAGCGTTGACCTTGCTCGGCGGCAGGGATTCCACCGTCACCGGACCGGCTTCGCCCACCACGCCCTCCGGCAACGGTGCATCACTGCCGAAGGAATGCCCCTGCCAGTAGCGCCAGCCCAGCGCAGCGGCCAGCAACACCGCCACGGTCACCAGCAGGATCAGCGGACCGCGCCAGCGCGGCTTGGCGTTCGTGCGACGGCGCGTGCCTTCGGCGGTGGCACGCTGATCGCGCTGCGGTGTGCGCCAGCTCGAGGTCGGGGTTTCATTGTGGGCGGCCGGTGCGGCTGGCTGCTGCAGCTGCTGCAGGCGCGTTGCCGGCAGCTCACGGATACGCGCCTGCACCTGTTCGGCCAACTGGCGCCAGGCCGAGGCATCGGGCTGGCCGTGGGCATCACGCGGGCAGGCGTCGGCCAGCAGGTGCTGGTAACCGGCCTCGTCCTGGTCGAGCACGCGCATGGCGATGCCCTCGTCCAGGCTGCCGCCCACCCGCAGCAGCAGTGCCAGGCGCGGCAGCGGCTGCATTGCACCCAGCGCGGCCAACGGTGGTGCCCACTGCCCACCCACCGGCTCGCGCAGCGCCTGGCGCTGGCCCAGCAGGGTCCAGAAACGGGTCGGCCACTGCGCCATCGGCAGGTCGCTGGCGACGGCGGCAAAGGCGCGCATCACCGCCACCAGGGTCTGTTCGGCGCGCGCAGCATCGCCGCATTGCAGTTCAGCGACCACCAGGGCACGGCGCTCGACACCGCGCAGGAACGCCGACAGCGCGCCGGCCGCGGTCGAGGAAACAGGGGCGGGCACAGCCGTCATCGGTCACTCCAAAGGTCTGCCGGCATGATAGCGGCAGGCCATCGATGCCCGTAGGACTTGCGCCCACAGGCACTTCGTGCTGCAGGTTGTGCACAGCACCACGCCCCCGCAGCGAAAAACTGGGCCATCCAGCTGAATCCACTCTGTTTCAGCATTGTTTCACACCCAACCACTTGATTTTGAAGGCATTTATCATATGGCGATTTTTTGACCAACCCGAGCATGAGGCCGTCGCTATCGGCCTTCTGCGCATCCGCTGGCCGTTAACGCACAACGTTATCCACAGAACATGTGGATAAGACTGAATCTCCAATGGACACCGATATTTAGGTGACATTTATGATTCAACAGGCGTCGCGCTGGCGCTCCCGCGCCCGCCATTCGCGCGCGCATGGGCCGTTACACTGGCCCGATGCTTTCACCGATTCCGACCCTGCAGGTCGCCCTGCCCGTCCCCCTGCCCCGCCTGTTCGACTACCTGTCGCCGGAGGGCGATGGCCCTGCGGTCGCGGTCGGCTGCCGCCTGAAGGTGCCGTTCGGCAACCGGGAGCTGGTCGGTGTGGTGGTGGGGCATGGCCAGGCCGACGACGGCCAGGGACTGCGCCAGGCCCTGGCCTGGTGCGACCCGCAGCCGCTGCTGCAGGGTGAGCTGTGGCAGAGCCTGCAATGGCTGGCGCGCTACACCCACGCACCCTTGGGCGAGGTCCTGAGCACCGCCCTTCCCGGCCCGTTGCGCCATGGCGAGGCCGTGCCCGACACCCACCACTGGGGCTGGCAACTGACCGCGGAAGGCCACGCCCAGCGCGAAAAGCTGCGCGCCGGCAGCCGCCCGCGGCAACTGGCTGAACTGCTGGCCGAAGCCATCGTGGATGAGGATGTGCTGGGCGAACGCATGGAAGACTGGCGCGCTACCGCGCGCAGCCTGGCCAAGCGCGGGCTGGCCGAGCGCGTCGCGCTGAGCGTGGCTCCCCATCACGCGCAGCCGTTGCCCGGCCCCACGCTCAACCCGGACCAGGCCGAGGCCGTGGCCGCGATCAATGCCGCCGACGGCTTCCAGCCGTTCCTGCTGGATGGCGTGACAGGTAGCGGCAAGACCGAGGTCTACCTGCAGGCGATCATCCATTGCCTGGCACAAGGCAGGCAGGCGCTGGTGCTGGTGCCGGAAATCGGCCTGACCCCGCAGACGCTGGCACGCTTCCGCGGCCGCCTGGGCATCGCGGTACATGCGCTGCATTCGGGGTTGAACGACAACGAGCGCGCGCGCGTCTGGGCAGCGGCCTCACGCGGCGAAGCGCGCGTCATCGTCGGCACCCGCTCGGCGGTGTTCACGCCGTTGCCCCAGGCCGGCCTGCTGATCGTCGACGAGGAGCACGACGGCAGCTACAAGCAGCAGGACGGCATCCGTTACCACGCGCGCGATTTCGCCCTGGTCCGGGCCAAGTCGCTGGGCATTCCGGTTCTGCTGGGCAGCGCCACGCCCTCGCTGGAAACCCTGCACAACGCCTACGCCGGGCGCTACACCCACCTGCGCCTGAAGCAGCGCGCCGGCGATGCACGGCCGCCACGCGTGCGCATCCTCGATGTGCGCAAGCGGCCGCTGCATGACGGTCTGTCGGCCGACGTACTGGCCGGCATCGGCGAGCACCTGCAGCGTGGCCAGCAGGTACTGGTGTTCAAGAACCGCCGCGGCTATGCGCCGGTGCTGCTGTGCCACGACTGCGGCTGGACCGCGCCGTGCCAGCGCTGCGATGCACCGATGACCGTGCATGGTGGCGGTCGTCGCCTGCAATGCCACCACTGCGGCGCGCGGCAACCGGCGCCGCTGGCGTGCCCGGCCTGCGGCAGCCTGGCGCTGCAGCCGCAGGGTATCGGCACCGAACGCCTGGAAGAGCACCTCACCGCGGCCTTCGCCGATTTCCCGGTGGTGCGCATCGACCGCGGCACCACCTCGCGCCGCGACGCGCTGGAACAGCAACTGGCGAAACTGGGCGACCAGCCCGGCATCCTGGTCGGCACGCAGATCCTGGCCAAGGGCCACGACCTGCCCAAGCTGACGCTGGTAGTGGTGGTGGGCATCGACGAAGGGCTGTTCTCCGCCGACTTCCGCGCCAGCGAGAAACTGGCGCAGCAGCTGATCCAGGTGGCCGGTCGCGCGGGGCGTGCACGTGACCCCGGCGAGGTCTGGCTGCAGACCCACCATCCCGGGCACCCGCTGCTGGAAACGCTGGTGAGTGGTGGCTACCACCCGTTTGCGCAGGCCGAGTTGAACCAGCGCCAAGCCGCCGGGTTCCCACCGTTCGCGCACCTGGCGCTGATGCGTGCCGAAGCGCAGCAGGTGGAGCACGCCAACGCGTTCCTGCTGGCCGCGCGGCAACTGCTGGGCGAGCAGAACGTGGTCGAAGCCTACGGGCCGATGCCGGCGCCGATGCCGCGGCGTGCCGGCTACCAGCGCACGCAGCTGCTGCTGTCGGCCGTGCAGCGGCCGCCGCTGCATGGTGTGCTTTCGCAGTTGGTGCCGCGGCTGTATGCGCTGCCGGAAGCCCGCAAGGTGCGCTGGTCGCTGGACGTGGATCCGACGGATCTGTATTGAGGGTCGGAGCCCACCCGCTGGGTGGGATCCGACCCCGATGGCCAGGGGTCGGATCCCTTTTCGCAGAAAAGGGCTCTGACCCCGAACGCCACCGCTTACGTCAGCGGCGTCATCACGCCGCGCTGGTAGGCCGGTCGCTCGCGCAGGCGCGCATACCACTCGGCCAGGTGCGGCAGCTCCGGGCGCTGGATCGGCAGTTCGAACCAGGCGTAGATCAGCGAACCCAGCGGGATGTCACCCATCGCGAATGTCTCGCCCGACAACCATGGCTGTTTCGCCAGGGTGGCATCGGCCATTGCCAGGTAGTCACCGGCGCGCACGATGGCGGCATTGATCCGCGCTTCGTCACGGTCGGCTGGCGCGGTGCGCATGATGCCCCATACCAGGTCGCTGTAAAGCGGTGCCATCCGCGACGTGCTCCAGTCCATCCACTTCTCGGCCTGGGCGCGCTGCATCGGGTCTTCGGCATACAGGGTGCCCAGTGCGTAGCGCGCGCTCAGGTAGCGCACGATGGCGTTCGATTCCCACAGCGGCAGGCCGTGGTCTTCGATCACCGGCACCAGGCTGTTGGGGTTCATTGCCTGGTATTCCGGCGTCTGCGTGCCACCGTGGCTGCCACCGACTTCGATGGACTCATACGGCAGGCCGATCTCCTCGGCGCACCACAGTACCTTGCGGACGTTGCTGGAATTGCGGCGGCCCCAGATCTTCAACATGCGGGTTTTCCTTGCTGGCAATGCGAGCGGCAACGATACGCCTGATCGGAGATGGAGTGTGGGTGGCGGAAGCCGGATCTGGCACCTGGGCGTTGCCGGCCAGCGGCCGGCACTAGCGGTTCTTTTTCGGCAGCGCGCGCACGTAGGACGACTTGCCGTCCTTCTTCAGTTCGAACAGCCCGATGGCCGCCAGCAGATCACTGAGCTTGCCGTAGCCGTAGTTGCGCGGATCGAACGAGGCCTGGTTGCCGATCTGGCTGCCGACCGGCCCCAGGTGCGACCAGCCGTCCTCGCCCTCGGCCGCAGACACCGCACGGCGCAGCATCTTCACCAGCCGCGTATCGCTGCGCATCTCCGCCCCGCTCTTGCGTGGGCGTGCATCATCATTGGCGACGGGGTCGCTCGATGCCTGTTCGCTCGATGCCTGCTCGGCATCCGGCACGCTGGCATGGGTCTGGCCCAGCGCTTCCAGGTAGGTGAACTTCGAGCACGCGTTGACGAACGGTTCGGGCGTCTTCTTTTCGCCGAAGCCATACACCTTCACGCCGTCGGTCAGCAGGCGCATCACCATCGGGGTGAAATCGGCATCGCTGGACACGATGGCGAAGCCATCAAGGTTGCGCGCGTACAGCAGGTCCATGGCATCGATCACCATCGCCATGTCCGAGGCATTCTTGCCCTTGCTGTAGGCGAACTGCTGGATCGGGCGGATCGCATATTCGTGCAGTACGGCTTCCCAGCCCTTCAACCGCGGGCTCTTCCAGTTGCCATAGGCGCGGCGTACGTTGGCCACGCCGTAGCGGGCCACTTCGGCCAGGACCTCGTCGATCTTCGAGGCCGGCGCGTTGTCGGCGTCGATCAACAGGGCGATGCGCTTTTCCGGTTCGCTCATGGGCTCCTCAGGGGCCGTTGCCTGAACCCGAGTATCGCCGATCCACGCGGGCGCTGACGTGACAGGCAGCCGCCGTGCGAAGATGCCAGGCGCTTCCCCCAATGCCCCCACTGGAGTGAGTCGATGAGTCGCGAGCGCGTTCCCCACCTGGTCGTTGTCGGCGGCGGTTTTGCCGGCCTCTGGGCCACCCGTGCCCTGGCCCGCGAACGCATGCGCATCACCTTGGTCGACCGCCGCAACCATCACCTCTTCCAGCCGCTGCTGTACCAGGTGGCCACCGCCGGCCTGTCGGCGCCGGATATCGCCGCGCCGCTGCGCCACATCCTCGGCCACCAGCGCAACGTGGAAGTCCGCCTCGGCGAAGTGGTCGCCATCGACAAGCAGGCCCGGCAGATCCGCATGGCCGATGGCAGCACGCTGGACTACGACAGCCTGCTGCTGGCCACCGGCGCCACCCACGCCTACTTCGGCAACGACCAGTGGGCCGATGATGCCCCCGGCCTGAAAACCCTGGACGATGCCATCGCATTGCGCCGCAAGCTGCTGCTGGCATTCGAGCGCGCCGAGGCCGAGCCGGACCCGGCGAAGAAGGCCGCATGGCTGAGTTTCGCGGTGGTCGGTGGCGGTCCCACCGGTGTTGAACTGGCCGGCACCCTGGCCGAGATCGCGCGGCATACGCTTCGCAACGAATTCCGCCACATCGATCCGGCCAGCGCCAAGGTGCGGTTGGTCGAGGCTGGGCCGCGCGTGTTGTCCTCGTTCCCGGAAGTGCTTTCGCTGAAGGCGCGCCGGCAGCTGGAAAAGCTGGGCGTGGAAGTGCTGACCGGTACCCCGGTGAGCGACATCGACAGCCAGGGCTTCAAGCTCGGTGAGCAGTTCGTGCCGGCCCGCACCGTGGTCTGGGCCGCCGGCGTGGCCGCGTCACCGCTGGCGCGCACGCTGGACGTGCCACTGGATCGCGCCGGCCGCGTGCAGGTGCAGCCGGACCTGACCCTGCCCGATCACCCGGAGCTGTTCGTGGCCGGCGACCTGGCCGCACTGAACCAGGCCAATGGCAAGCCGGTACCCGGCGTGGCGCCTGCGGCCAAGCAGATGGGCAAGTACGTGGCCGGGGTGATCCGCGCGCGCCTGCATGGCAAGGCGGCACCGGGGCCGTTCAAGTACGCCGACTACGGCAACCTCGCCACCATCGGTCGCATGGCCGCGATCGTGCACCTGGGCCGGCTGCAGCTTTCAGGCGTACTGGCCTGGTGGTTCTGGCTGGCCGCGCACGTGTTCTTCCTGATCGGCTTCCGCAACCGCATCGTGGTGCTGCTGAACTGGGCCGTGGCGTACTGGAGCTACCAGCGCAGCGCGCGCATCATCTTCGGTGATGACCAGGAAGACCGGCGGCCGAGGCGGTAGGGCCGAAGACGGACACGGGTGCTCTGCCTGGGAGTAGATCCACGCCATGCGTGGATGCATGTCTGTGCAGGCCGCATGGAGCTCAGCCACGCATGGCGTGGCTCTACTGCCTCATCGGACCACCCGGCACCCGCCGTCTCGACCATGCCCGGCAGAAATCTTCCTTCCTCGCGGTGTCGGCAATCTGTGCGGTACTCCAATGCCGGGTGATCCAGATCGTCAACGCGGTGCTGCTCAGATGCCAGCGCAGCATGCCGTGCCGAGGCTGCCGCCACAGGTGGCGTCGGGCAATCCAGTAAGCCTCGCGCTCCACTTCAGGCACCTTCTTCTGCCTCGCGTTCGTATCGAACAGCTGCGCGGCGAAGCGCCAGGGATTCATCGTCTGGTATCCCGCCCGCGGTTCACTACTGCATGCGGCCACACCACTGGGCGTGCGGTCGGCAGGGTTCGGTCGACCTTCCACCAGCGCCAGTCCAAGCAGGTACAGCAGGCCAGGCAGCAGTGCGATGCCGGTGACCAGCACGACGACGGAGATCCATGCCTTGCCCGCAGCACGCATCGCTCACGGCGCCTTCGGTTTCGGGTACCACAACGCGTTGACGATGACCCAGCGCTGGTCGAAGCGCCCCATGTGGAAGTAGTCGACGAACCACGGGGTTTCCAGCCGTACCGAGGCCGCGTTGCCGGTCACGTCCAGCACCGTGCAGCGGCGGTCCCATTGATCCTTCGACGTCTTCAGCGCGCCCTGCTTCGTCAACGAGACCAGCTCTTCCTTCGACATGCGGCGCAGGCCCAGGCGTTCGTCGGGTGTATCGCCGAGCACCGCGCGCTTGGCCAGGTCCGGGTGCAGGGAACGGGCGACACGCTTCGGGTCGGCCTCCAGCTGGCCATCGACGTAGTCGTGGCAGGTGGCTTCGATGGCCGCGAGGGTGACCGGGTCGGCGGCAGGGCTGGTTGCTGCGGAGAGAGCGAACAGCAGGGCGATCGTGGACATCCGGGTCTCCAGCTCTGGGCGCGGGGCGATCATCGCATGGGCCGGGCAGGCCCATCCACGCATGGCGTAGATCTACAGAAGCGTCTCGGCAGGTGCCTGCAGCCAGGCCAGCTTGCGTTCGCGCGGCTGCTGCTTGAGCTGCCATTCGGCGCGTGAGGCGGCGGCCCGGTCCGGGTACTCGCGCACGGCCAGTACCCGCAGCGGCGGCCGGGCCCGGGTGTAGCGCGCGCCCTTGCCGGCCTGGTGGGCGGCGAAACGCGCGTCCACGTCGGTGCTGATGCCGGCGTAATAGCTGCCATCGCGGCATTCGAGCAGGTACAGGAACCACGGGCGGAGGGACGGGGCCATGGCCGGATTATGCCGTGCTGCACTGCAGCGGATATACTGGCGCCCGAATGCAGGAGAGAGGCGCCGCGCTGGCGCCCGCCGAAGGCGCAGGCTCCCATGATCGCTCAGGCCGGTGGGCTGGAATCCCACCAACCATGCATTCGACTCGCCGAGCTGGAGAGAGGTCACCGGGCACGCCCGGGACGATCCGCCGAAGGGGCACGCGGCCTACGCCGCTGAACTCTCAGGCAAAAGGACAGCGGGAGCGGCACCGGTCATCGTCATCCCGTCATTGCGCAGGCAGTGGCGATAGTGGCGCATGGCCGGCCCCACCGCGCCCGGAGCCTGTCCCCATGCTGTTGTCCATCATCTACCTGATCGCCATTTCCGCCGAAGCCATGACCGGCGCACTGTCCGCCGGCCGCCGCCGCATGGACCTGTTCGGCGTGGTCATGATCGCCTGCGTCACTGCCCTCGGTGGCGGCTCGCTGCGCGACATCCTGCTTGGCCATTACCCGCTGGGCTGGGTGAAGCATCCCGAGTACCTGGGCTTCACCGTATGCGCGGCGCTGATCGCCACCTGGGTCGCACGCTGGATGCACCACTTCCGCCGCACCTTCCTGGTACTCGACGGGCTGGGCCTGATCGCGTTCACCCTGATCGGCTGCTCGATTGCGCGCGAAGCTGGCCATGCCATGCCCATCGTGCTGATTGCCGGCATGCTGACCGGCGCGTTCGGCGGCGTGCTGCGCGACATCCTCTGCAACGAGGTGCCGCTGATCTTCCAGAAAGAGCTGTACGCGATCATCGCGCTGCTGACCGGTGCGGCCTATCTGTTGCTGCTGCACTGGGGAGTGGCCGATGCCACCGCGATCCTGTGCTGCCTGGGCGGCGGCTTCGCATTGCGCCTGCTGGCGATCCACTACCGCTGGGAAATGCCGAAGTTCGTGTACCACGACGAAGTGCATTGAGGTTCGCGTTCCCCGAGCACGGGGTTCGACGGCGTGGATCTGCTGCACCACCCCGGCGATGTACCTGGCGCTGTCGCTGGTGCGCAGCGCCAGGCGCATCGCCGGTGCAGATGGGCCGGTCTCCAACTCCGGCCGGCCCTGATCGCGGCCGCACCCCCGCAGGCGCTGGCCGCCATCCACACACGTGCCGCACTCAGGCGGCTTCGGACACCTTTACGTCGCGACGGGCGCGCACCGCCGCAGCCAGTCGCTCCAGCACCGTCACAGTGGTGTCCCAGTCGATGCAGCCATCGGTGATGCTCTGCCCGTAGACCAGCGGCTGTCCTTCCACCAGTTCCTGGCGGCCACCGACCAGATGGCTCTCGATCATCACGCCAACGATGCGCTGTTCGCCGTCTTCCAGCTGAACGGCAATGTCGTCGATCACCTTCGGCTGGTTCTCCGGGTTTTTCAGGCTGTTGGCGTGGCTGGCGTCGATCATCAGGCGCGTGGGCAGCTTGGCCTTGGCCAGCGCCTGGCAGGCGTCGGCAACGCTGCCTGCGTCGTAGTTCGGCTGCTTGCCGCCACGCAGGATTACATGGCAATCCGGATTGCCGGTGGTCGATACGATGGCGGTGCCACCCTGCTTGGTGACCGACAGGAAGTGGTGCGGATTGGACGCCGCCCCCACCGCGTCAGCGGCGATCTTCACGTTGCCATCGGTGCCGTTCTTGAAGCCGACCGGGCATGACAGCCCCGAAGCCAGTTCGCGATGCACCTGGCTTTCGGTGGTGCGTGCACCGATCGCGCCCCACGCCACCAGGTCGGCGATGTACTGCGGCGAGATCACATCGAGGAATTCGACACCGGCCGGCAGGCCGAGCTTGTTGATGTCGCGCAGCAGGCCACGGGCAATGCGCAGGCCCTTGTCGATCCTGAAGCTGCCGTCCAGGTCCGGATCGTTGATCAGGCCCTTCCAGCCCACCGTGGTGCGCGGCTTCTCGAAGTACACGCGCATGACGATTTCCAGTTCGCCGGCCAGCGCGTCACGTAGCGGCTTCAGGCGCTGGGCATACTCGATGGCGGCCTTCGGGTCGTGGATCGAGCACGGGCCCACCACCACCGCCAGGCGGTCGTCACGGCCATGCAGGATCTGGTGCAGGGCCGCGCGCGAGGCGCTGACGGTGTCGGAGGCTTCATCGTCACAGGGCAGCATCGCCAGCAGCTGGGCAGGCGGTGTCAGCGGTTCGATGGTGCGGATACGCAGGTCGTCGGTGTGCGGGGGCATTGCGGGAGATCTCCGGAACGTTGGGGGTCCCCAGCGTGGCGGCATGAAAAAAGCCGCCAGGTTCGCTGGCGGCTTTCGGGAATGCGTCTGAAGCTTTCTTCAGGGTGAGCGCAGTCCTTCCTCCGCCAGTGGCTTCGGAAAGTAATACCAGTAAAAGCGGGTGGCGGCTGCGTTCATGGGTTGTATTGATAACACAGCTTTTGCGCAGTGCAAAATGTTTCATCCGCAACTGGGGACACGGTTCAGTGAGGTGCGCTCCAACGCTGCCTACCCGGCAGCAGCCAGCCAATGTTGCTCATCTGCCATGCACTTCCACGTCCAGCAGGAGCCCTTCGTGGATGTCGGCCCAGCGCTCCAGCACGCGATCCAGCTCCTGCCTGGCCTCATCCAGCTGCTCGGGGTTGAGCAGGGAACGGGCGGTGTAGAGGTCGGAGACCAACCGCCGCAGGGCCGCTTCCGGGATGGCGACCGATGGCCCTTCCAGCCCCGGCAACTGCAATGCCGGGCTGTCGCCAAGCGGGCCGAACAGCGTGACCTGGAGCGTGCTCTGCATGATCAACTTCCCTGCGGATGGACATGGGCAATGCACTGTTTACCGCGTCCGGGTGACAGGCGCATGTGCCGGCCCTGCCGTGAATCCGGCACGGTGGGCGTGCACCGCGCTGCTGCAGCGAAGATTCTTCCTTGAGGATCATGGAATTGCCGGCCAGCGGCCGGCACTACCGCAGCGAGCGCATCGCGCGCTTGCGGATGCAGGCGTTGGCGGTGCTGTCGTGTTCGCGCTGCCAGCGCGCGCAGAGATCGCGCAGCCACTGCGGCTGTGTCTTGCCGGCATCATTGAGCCAGTTGCCGACGGAATCCTGCACATAGCGTTCCGGGTCATCGGCCAGTGCTTCCAGCAGCGCCACGGCCTGTTCCGGATGTTGCTTGAACAGGGCGATGTGCGTGGCCCAGACACCGCGTGGGCGCAGTGCCTCGCAGGCGAAGCGGCGCAGGCTGGGCGATCCTTCCTGCGTCCACGGCTGCAGGTACTCCAGCGCCTGCAGTGGTGCGGCAACAATGTCGGCACGCAGCGCCAGCCACGCCCATTCGCGCACGCCGAAGTGTGGGTCATCGGCCAGCGTGCGCATCTGCTGCAGCTTCTCTGCCAACGTTGCGCGAGCATCGCTGCCGATCAGATAACAGGCCCAGCCGCGCACGGTATCGCAGCTGTGATGCTGCCAGAGCGCGGGCGTTCCCTGCCCCGCCTCACGCAGCAACTGCGCGGCCAAGGCCATGCGCTGTGTGATGCCCTTGCCCGCGGCATCGCGCATGCGTTGCAGCGCTTCCGGTTCCAGCAACGGCGCCACGCACCGCAGCAACTCACCGAAGTCCACCGCCAGGCACTCGGCCAGATGGGTCGTCGCAACGCTGCCGCTGTTGAGCGCATGCAGGCGATGTGCAGACATCGCACTCATGCCCCGCTCCCGCGCCCGGCGTCGGTGTGCTGCCAGACCTTGTGCAGCAGCTGCGACAGCTGTAGCTGTTCGTCCGCATCCAGGCCGTTGAACAGGCCGCCGATCCACTGTGTGTGCTGCTCGAACAGCACTTCAGCCAAGCGCGCACCCTTTGCTGTCAGCACGATCTGCAGGCGACGGCCATCTTCCGCATCGCTGCGACGCTGCAGCAGGCCTTCGCGCTGCAGGCCATCAAGCAGGCCGCTGATGGTGGCGCGGGTCACACCGGATCGCGCGGCCAGCTCATGCGGCGGCAGCGCGCCATCGGCCCCGTGCAGCAGGAACAGCACGATGAACCGACCCTCGCTGAGCCCGTGCGGTGCAAGCCGGACAGCGCAGTCGCGATCGATCGACGAGGACAGCGAGAGCAGCCGGAAGCACAGGCGCAGCTGCGCGATGTTGGCGTGGCCGCGTCGCTGCGCTTCCTCCAGCAGCGCTTGGTGCTTGGTTTCGATCATCTCATGCGCGCGATGTAATTAGGCGCCTAATCATACATGCAGGAAGCCGTCATCTGTAGACCACACCGGTTCTCAGGCGAACGGTCCCAGCAGCAGGCGCGCGATCAGCCCGCCACCTTCACGGTGCAGCAGCTGCAGTTCGCCTGCGTGCCGCCTCGCCACATTGGCGGCCACAGCCAACCCCAACCCGGCGCCACCGGTGGCGCGGCTGCGCGAGCTCTCGCTGCGCTGGAACGGTTGCAGCAGGCGTGCACGGTCGGCCTCGGCGATGCCCGGGCCGCGGTCCATCACATCCAGCTGCACCCTGTGGCCGGCCATGGCGAGCTGCAGCTCCACGGCCCCGGCGTAGCGCTCGGCGTTGTCGATGAGATTGTCGATCGCGCGCCGGATCAGCAGCGCATCGCCGTTCCAGCGCAGCGTGTCCGGCCCCTGGAGGGAGATGCCGACTCCGCGCAGCAGCGCGGCCTGCACGCAGTCCTCCAGCAGCGCGGCCAGATCCAGACTGCGCATCTGCAACGGCTGCAGTTCACCGCGTGCGTAGTCCAGTACCTGCTCGATCATCGTATCCATGCGCTCGATGTCGGCCACCATCCGCGCCGCTTGGGGCGCGGGGGCGAACTCGGCGCGCAGGCGCAGCCCGGTCAGTGGCGTGCGCAGGTCATGCGCTACGGCGGCCAGCATGTGGGTCATGTCCTGTGCCTGCGCATGCAGGCGATCGCGACCGGTGCTGATCGCAGCGGCCAGCATCTGTACCTCGCGAGGGCCGTCATCCGGCAAGGGGGCTGCGGCCTGCAGGTCCACCCGTGCGCTGGCTTCGGCCAGGCGTTGCAGCGGGCGTCCCAGCCGGATGGATGCCCACGCCGCCAGCGGCGCCAGCAGGACCGCACCAGCCAGCAGTGCAAGCACTACCTGGCGGCGCCAAGCCGCCAGATCGCTGTGATCGCTGCCGACCACCTGCCAACGGCCATCGGCCTGGCGTACGCCCAGTTCAAACGGCGGCCATTGCATGGCGCTCAGTACCGCCGCCTGCGCCTTCAGTACACCGGCCCGCGCCGTGGCATCGAGCACGGCCCCACCCTCGATGACCTGCACGTCCGGCGCCTTGCCCTGCCCGCTCCAGACCAGGCGTACCTCCTTCGCCGGCAGCCCCATCTGCAGCGCCGCCAACTGCGTGAGCCAGTCACTGGCACTCCCCTGTGGAGGCGCATCCTGCGTCGCCAGATGCAGGCCCAGTGGCGCTGCGGCCTGCTCCCCGCGCAGCACCTGCACGGCCTGGTCCAACCGCATCGGCGGAGGCGCGGGCCGGGGCATCCAGCCAACCACGGCCACGCTGACCAGGGTCGCCAGCAACAAGCTGGCCAAGGCCAGCATCGCGATCCAGCGCGCCGTCGGCCACCGGCTGCTCACAACACCTGTACCTCGGCGTCGAAGCGGTAGCCCTCGCCGCGCAAGGTCTGCACCAAGGCTTCAGCACCGGGAGAGGCCTGCCCGAGCTTGCGTCGCAGCCGACTGATCGCCAGGTCGACCGCACGATCGACGCTGTCACTGGGTTCACCGCGGCTCAGCTGCAGCAGCTGCTCACGCCCCAGCACCCGCCCGGGGCGTTCGGCCAGCGCCAGCAGCAGGCTGAACTCACCGCGGCTGAGCGTCAGTTCGTTTCCGTCCGGTGCCAGCAGGCGGCGTTGATCAGGCAGCAGCCGCCAACCGGCAAAGCGCAGTTCGCTGGTCACCTGCGCGCGCAGCTTGTGCTGGCGGCGCAGCAGCGCGCGCACCCGTGCCAGCAGCTCCCGCGGATCGAACGGCTTGGCCAGGTAGTCGTCCGCACCCATCTCCAGTCCGATCACCCGATCCGGCGCGCTGCCCATCGCCGACAGCATCAGGATCGGGATGGCCCGCGCCTGCAGCCGGCGGCAGACCGAAAGCCCGTCCTCGCCGGGCATCATCCAGTCAAGGATGATCAGGTCGGGCCGTTCGCTCTTCAGCACCACGTCGAGCGCCGTCGCGTCCGCCGCGACCCGCACCAGGAAGCCATGCAGCAGCAGGCAATCAGCGATGGCATCGCGGATGCTGGCGTCGTCGTCGACAACGATGACACGGGCGGGAGTCGTCATGCGGGCAGTATCGGGCCGGTCTGTATCAGGACGGTATCAACAGCGATATTCCCGCGATACGCCGCTGCGCGCCAATGGGTGCCCATGATCACTGCGGAGATTTCCCTTGCGCCTCATCCTCCTGTCCCTGCTTGCTGCGCCGCTGCCTGCGCTGGCGTCCGATGGCCCCGAACACGTGCTGCCGATGTGGATGCAGGGTGGTCATCCGGCAGTGGCCGTCCTGCTGGACGGACGCGCCGAACCGCTGCGCTTCGTGGTCGACAGTGCCGCCGGGGCAACGCTGGTCGATACCCGCGTGGCGAGGCGCTATGGCCTGGAGGATGCGGATGCGGCGGTATCGCACGCCCAGGGCGCAAGTGCGAAGGCGGCCCGGTTGCAGCGCACGCGCAGCACGTCCTGGCAGCTGGGCAGCTGGCAGCTGCAGGCCCGTGGCATGCAGGTCGACCTGTCGTCGCTGTCCAAGGACGATGATCCGGCCATCGACGGCTTGATCGGCAATGACCTGACCGGACGCTGGGACACGCGTTGGGACTTTGGCGGCAATCGCCTGGCGCTGTGGACGCCCGGCCAATTGAGCCTGGAAGGACCGGGTTGCCAACCCAATGCGCTGCCCGGGCGCACCGCCGGCCTGCGCCAGTTCGGCTTCATCACACTGGCACTGGGTACGCCGGGCGTGGAGGCCATTGCCGTGGTCGACACCGGCGCAGCGCAGACTGTTCTCAACGCCGAAGCGGCTCGCGCACTGGGGCTGCGCACCGACGGCAGCGACGCACGGGTACGCATGCGCGAAAAGGGCACCGAAGGGCTGGGCGGCGGTGCGCAGGCCACCTGGCTGTACACCTTGCCCGGGATGACCGGCAGCGGCTGGCAGCATGCGCCGATGGAAGTCCGGATCAGTGAACTGCCGGTGTTCAAGGCGATCGGCCTGGAGGCGCGGCCGGCGCTGATCCTCGGTGCCGATGCGATGCGCGGCGGCCAGGTGGACATCGGTGAGGGCGCCGCACGGATCTGCCTGCGCCCGCCGGTGTCCAGCTGACCCCAGGGCCATGACGCCGGCAGCGGGCTGGCGTAGCATCGCGCCACGTCCAGCCGGGAGTTCCACGCATGCGCCGTGCCGTCCTGTTCTTGCTGACCCTGTTCCCGATGGCGATCCTGGCCGCACCGCCTCCCGTACCCTCGCCCGACCGCATTGACGCCGAAGCACGGCGCCTGATGCAGGCGGCCCATGCGCGTGGCATGGCGCTGGCGGTGATCGATGGCGGCAAGGTGATGCACGTGGCCGCCTACGGTGAACGGAACGCGGCAGGCGAACCGCTGCGCACCGACACCGTGATGTACGCCGCATCGCTGACCAAGATGGCCTTCGGCCACCTGGTCGCACAGCTCGCCCAGAACGGAGCGATCGATCTGGATGCCAGCATCGCCACCGCGCTGGACATGCCGCTGCCAGACTACCCGCCCGAACCGAAGAAGTACGCCGACTACAGCGTGCTGGCCGGTGATGCGCGCTGGCGCCAGCTCACGCCGCGACGGCTGCTGAACCACGCCAGCGGCTTTGCCAACTTCGGCTTTCTCGAGCCGGATGGCCGCTTGAAGTTCCACTTCGACCCCGGCAGCCGCTACGCGTACTCCGGGGAAGGACTGATCCTGCTGCAGTTCGTGATCGAGCGCGGGCGACTTGGCGAGGATGTGGGGGCGTTGATGCAGCAGCGCGTATTCGATCGCTTCGGCATGACGCGGACCAGCATGACGTGGCGTAGCGATTTTGCCGGCAACCTGGCCGATGGCTGGACTGCGGAAGGTACGGCCGAGCCGCACGACGAGCGCAGCCGGGTACGTGCAGCGGGATCGATGGATACCACCATTGCCGACATGGCCCGCTTTGTGGCTGGCTATGTGCGCGGTGAAGGACTGTCGGCTTCAATTCGCAAAGAGCTGGTGCGGCCGCAGCTGCCGATCACCACCACCAGCCAGTTCCCCACGCTGCAACCGGAGCTGCCCGCGGCGCAGCAACACAGGGATCTGGCCGCAGGCCTGGGCGTGGTGACCTTCCGCGGCTCGCAGGGCGCAGGTTTCTACAAGGGCGGCCACGATGACGCGGTCGGCAACACGCTGGTGTGCATCGAGCGGTACAAGCGCTGCGTGGTGATCCTGGGCAACGATGTACGGGCGGAGGCCACCTTCCCCGCGCTGGTGGCGTTCGTGCTGGGCGATACCGGCGTACCATGGCAGTGGGAATACGGCGCGGCGAAGGCATTCGTCGAATGACGGCGCGATGATGCCTGCGTGGCGAGCGCAGCGTGGATGGTTGCCTCGCTCAGCGCGCCTGCTCGAAGAACATCAGGTACACCAGCCGGCCATTCTCCAGGCAGTCGCCGAACGCTGGCCCGGCGGTGTGCCAGAACCAGGGCCGCAGCAGCACCAGCCGGTTGAAGCGCATCGGGATGCGCATGGTCATTTCCCACTGGCTGTCGTCGTTGCTGTCGCGCTCGATGATGTCGCGATGCATGTCGCCACCGTTTGCATAGCCCAACGCGGCCAGCTCCGCTGCATCCAGGGCCATGCGCTCGGTGCCGGTGCGGCGGTGGCGGAAGAACTCGGTGCCGCCCTCGCAGTGCTCCGGTGCACTCAGGTAGAGGATGCCCGACCAGTGCGAGTGATCGGCATGTACCTTGGCGCGGCCGGTATCACCGGCCAGGGTGATCCGGAACTTGCCGTGCGACTGCAGCGGGTTGACCGGCCGCAGCGGTTCGTTGACCAGCCGCGAGACCGCACCGGACAGTCCATCCAGATCCAGCCGCTGCTGCGAATTGCGGCCGGGGAACGCGCCCTCCTGCACGGGATAGGTCAGGCCCAGCGCCGCCTGGCGCAGCCCCTGCGCATCGGCAGGAGAAAGGAAGTCGTCGACGATGATGAACGAGGTAGGCATGGCCACCGAGCGTAGCGATGCGCTGCGGCGGCGGCAACCGGGCAACGAAAAACCCCGCCTTGCGGCGGGGTTTTTCTTTGCATCGGGACGGCGCGCCGACCAGGGTCGGCAACGACCGCCGGGGGCGTGGACTTAGAAGTCCATGCCGCCCATGCCACCCATGCCGCCCATGCCACCGGCGCCGCCCATGGCCGGCTCGTCCTTCTTCGGAGCTTCGGCAACCATGGCTTCGGTGGTGATCATCAGGCCAGCGATCGAGGCAGCGTTCTGCAGTGCGGAACGGGTCACCTTGGTCGGGTCCAGGATGCCGAACTGCAGCATGTCGCCGAACTCGCCGGTGGCGGCGTTGTAGCCGAAGCTGCCGGTGCCTTCCTTGACCTTGTTGATGATGACCGACGGCTCTTCACCGGCGTTGGCCACGATTTCGCGCAGCGGGGCTTCCATCGCGCGCAGGGCGATCTGGATGCCGTGGTTCTGGTCTTCGTTGGCACCCTTCAGGCCGGCCAGTGCGGTGACCGCACGGACCAGGGCAACGCCGCCGCCCGGGACCACGCCTTCTTCAACGGCTGCACGGGTGGCGTGCAGGGCGTCGTCGACGCGATCCTTCTTTTCCTTCATTTCGATTTCGGTCGACGCGCCGACCTTGATCACGGCAACGCCGCCGGCCAGCTTGGCCACGCGTTCCTGCAGCTTCTCGCGATCGTAGTCGGAGGAGGTGTCCTGGATCTGGGTCTTGATCTGGCGGACGCGTGCATCGACGGCAGCCTTGTCACCCACGCCATCGATGATGGTGGTGTTTTCCTTGGAAACCTGCACCTTCTTGGCGCGGCCCAGGTCCTTGATGGTGGCCTTTTCCAGCGACAGGCCGACTTCTTCGGAGATCACGGTGCCGCCGGTCAGCACGGCCATGTCTTCCAGCATCGCCTTGCGACGGTCGCCGAAGCCCGGCGCCTTGACGGCCACGACCTTGACGATGCCACGGATGGTGTTGACCACCAGGGTCGCCAGCGCTTCGCCTTCGACTTCCTCGGCCACGATCAGCAGCGGCTTGCCGGCCTTGGCGACGCCTTCCAGCACCGGCAGCAGGTCACGGACGTTGGAGATCTTCTTGTCGTGCAGCAGGATGTACGGGTCATCCAGGTCAGCGGTCTGCGACTGCTGGTTGTTGATGAAGTACGGGGAGAGGTAGCCGCGGTCGAACTGCATGCCCTTGACCACGTCCAGCTCGTTGTCCAGGCCCGAGCCTTCTTCAACGGTGATCACGCCTTCCTTGCCGACTTCCTTCATCGCGTCGGCGATGATCTGGCCGATCGACTCGTCCGAGTTGGCCGAGATGGTGCCGACCTGGGCAATTGCCTTGTCGTCGGCGGTCGGCTTGGAGATGTTCTTCAGCTCGGAGACGGCGGCCACGACGGCCTTGTCGATACCGCGCTTGAGGTCCATCGGGTTCATGCCGGCAGCCACGGCCTTGGCGCCTTCGCGGATCAGGGCCTGGGCCAGCACGGTGGCGGTGGTGGTGCCGTCGCCGGCGTCGTCGTTGGTGCGCGAAGCGACTTCCTTCACCATCTGCGCGCCCATGTTCTCGAACTTGTCAGCCAGTTCGATTTCCTTGGCGACGGAGACGCCGTCCTTGGTGATGGTCGGTGCGCCGAAGCTCTTTTCCAGCACGACGTTGCGGCCCTTCGGGCCCAGGGTGGCCTTGACGGCATTGGCGAGAACGTTGACGCCGCGCACCATGCGCGAACGGGCGTCTTCACCGAAACGAATATCCTTGGCAGCCATTGCATTTACCTCATTGGTAGCGCCGGACCAGGCCCGGCGGCTGGGATTTGGGGATCAGGTTGAAACAGGTCGCGCCGGGGCTCAGCCGATGACGGCGAGCACGTCGTCTTCGCGCAGGACCTTGTACTCGACGCCTTCGCTCTTGTACGAGCTGCCGGCGTACTGGCCGTAGATGACCTTGTCGCCGACCTTCAGCGACGGAGCGCGCACGCTGCCGTTGTCCAGCGGCTTGCCCGGGCCAACGGCCACGACTTCACCCTTGGTGGACTTTTCCTTGGCCGAATCCGGAATGACGATGCCACCGGCGGAGATTTCGTCGGCTTCGATCGGCTTGACCACAACGCGGTCGTGCAGCGGCTTGATGCTCATAAGAGACCTCTTAAGTTATTGATTGGTCTGAAAAAGTCCGGCGATGTTAGCACTCGCTCATGGCGAGTGCCAGAACCGCACGTGAAGAAACCCGACAACGTCGGGAGCAGGGCAGAGATGGAGCCCACCGATCCCCTTTCAAGGGCGGGAGGCGAAAAAATTTTTCCGTCTCGCTCATGCGGCGACGCAGCGGATCCGGCCAGATTCAGTGACCAGCGTCGCACTGTCAGATATCTGACGTTCATTTACGACAAAGTGTCACTGGATCGGCCTTAGGCTCGGCCGCGCATTCCCAATCACAAGGAGTAGTCGATGCGATTGCTGTCCCCGCTTGCCGCCGCCTGCCTGCTGGCCCTGGCCGCTGCGCCGGCCCAGGCCGAGGTCTTCATCAATGAACTGCACTACGACGACAGCACCGCCGCCGGTGACGTCGGCGAAGCGATCGAGGTCGTGGCCACCGCAGGTGAGGATCTGTCCGGCTACCGCCTGTACCTCTACAACGGCAGCAATCCGTCGGCGGCCGTGGTCTACGCCAACAACCCGGTGCCTGCCGGTAGCGCCGCAGGGTGCGGCAGCGCGACCATCGCCGTGGTCAACTACCCGACCAACGGCCTGCAGAACGGCGCGAACGACGGCATTGCCCTGGTCGATGCCAGCGGCAAGGTGGTCCAGTTCCTCAGCTACGAGGGCGCCATCACCGCCTCCGCTGGCCCTGCCGCCGGCATGACCAGCCAGAACATCCCGGTGGCCGAAACCAACAGCACCGCGGCGGGCACCTCGCTGCAGCTGACCGGCAGCGGCAGCCAGTACGCCCACTTCACCTGGGCCGAGTCGGCCACGCAGACGTTCGGCAGCTGCAACAACGGCCAGACCTTCAGTGGCGGCGGCACCCCGGGCCCGAACACGCCGCCGTCGGTCTCCACCACCACCCCGGCGCAGGGCAGCGGCACCTTCCCGGCCGCCGCCGACCTGGAAGTGGTGTTCAGCGAGACGGTGAACCTGGCCAGTGGCGCCTTCGCCCTGAGCTGCGGCACCTCCGGCAGCGTGCCGCTGACCTTCCCGGCCAGCGGCCGCAGCGTGAAGCTGTCCACCAACACCGCGCTGGTGGCGGGTGAGGCCTGCCGCTTCGACATCCGTGCCGCGCGCATCACCGACCTGCAGGGCGCGCATCCGGCCGCCGACAGCCGCATCGCCTTCACCGTAGCCAGCACCGGCGGCAATCCGGACCCGGGCAACCCGGGCGTGCCGGCCGGTTACTACTCCAAGGTCAACACCAGCAGCCCCAGCCAGCTGCGCTGCTCGCTGCACGCCACCATCAAGGGCCACACCGCCTACCCGTACAGCGGCTCGGGCACCAGCACCTGGACCATCCTGGAAATCGCCGACGAGGATCCGAACAATGCCGGCAGGATCCTGGATGCCTACCGCAACCGCAGCTACGCCAAGGTGACCGATCGCGCCGGCAGCGGCGGTGGCCTGAAGTACAACCGCGAGCACACCTGGCCGAACTCGCTGGGCTTTGCCACCACCACCGGTGACAAGGGCCTGCCGTACGCGCCCTACACCGACACCCACATGCTGTATCTGACCGACGCGCAGTGGAACGCCGACCGTGGCAACAAGCCGTTCGGCAAGTGCGACGCCAACTGCGGCGAGCGCGCCACCGAGGCCAACAACGGCCAGGGTGGCGGCAGCGGCGGCTATCCGGGCAATTCGAACTGGGTTCGCACCCCGGACGGCAACGGTGGCACCTTTGAAGTGTGGGGTGCACGCAAGGGCGACATGGCGCGTGCGGTGCTGTACATGGCGATCCGCTACGAGGGCGGCAAGGATGCGGCCACGGGACAGTCCGAGCCGGACCTGGAGCTGACCGATGACCGCAGCAAGATCGTCAAGACCAGCAGCTCGCCGGCCTACATGGGGCTGCTGTCGACGTTGATCGACTGGCATCTGGCCGACCCGCCGAGTGCTGCAGAACGCGCCCGCAACGACGTGATCTACAGCTTCCAGGGCAACCGAAACCCATTCATCGACCATCCCGAGTGGGCGACCCCGGCCCTGTTCACCTCGGCCAAGCCGGCGACCTGCCAGCTGGCCAACTGACCGCGCAACGCAGCGGTCCACTGCCGCCGCCGGGCCCTGACCCGGCGGCGGCCCTATACTCGACGGTCATGTCGACCGTCGATCCTGTCCTGCTGCTGTTGACCACCTGCCCGGACCGGGCCAGTGCCGAGCGCATCGCGCACGCGCTGGTCGGCGAGCGCCTGGCCGCGTGCGTCACCCGCCTCGATGGCGCGCAGTCGACCTACCGCTGGCAGGGCGAGGTGACCACCGACGCCGAACTGCAGCTGCTGGTGAAAACCACCGCGAGCCGCGTCGATGACGCGATTGCCCGGATCGTCGAACTGCATCCGTATGAACTCCCGGAGTGCATCGCGGTCGAAACCCGGGCCGGCCTGCCGGCGTATCTGGACTGGATCCGGGCACAGACCCGGGAGGACACTGATTGAAGACTCTGTTTGCGCGCGGCGCCGCCTTGTGCGCCCTGTTGTGGCTCTCGCTGCCGGCCTTCGCGCTGGATGAGAAGGACCTGCTGCCGGTGGACCAGGCGTTCGCACTGACCGCCAGTGCTCCCGAACGGGGCCAGGTACAACTGCGGTTCAAGATCGCGCCGGGCTATTACCTGTATCGCCACCGCACCAGCGTCAAGGCCGACCCGGCCTTCAATGCCGGCGCGCTGCAGATGCCCAAGGGCGACAAGCACCACGACGATTTCTTCGGCGAGGTCGAGACCTATCGCGAGCGCCTGCAGGCCACCCTGCCAGGCACACCGACCGACGCTGCCGGCACCATCAGCCTGGAAGTGCGTTACCAGGGCTGTGCCGACGCCGGTGTCTGCTACCCGCCGCAGAAGCGCGTGGTGCAGGTCACCCTGCCGGGCGCCGGTGCGGCAGCCGCGGTGCCTGCCGCGCGTGCCGGTGCAGCGAACCCATTCAACAATCCGTTGGCCGGCGCCGGCAACGCGGGCGGCCTGCGCCTGCCGGGGGCAGCCAATAACGGCCAGGCACTTCCGCTGCCGTCGGAACAGGCGTTCGGCTTCGATGCCATCGCCAGTGACGGCAATACCGTGCTGCTGCGCTTCAGCCCAGCGCCTGGCTACTACCTCTACCGCGACCGCACCTCGCTGAAGCTGGAAGGCAGCGCCGGCGTGCTGGCCGACAAGCCGCGCTGGCCGGCCGCGCAATCGCATCGCGACGAGCACTTCGGCGATGTCTCGGTCTACTTCAACCAGGTGGAAGTGCCGCTGCCGCTGCGCCGCACCGTCACTGATGCAGTCGACAGCACCCTGGTGGTGACCTTCCAGGGCTGCCAGACCGATGGCATCTGCTACCCGCCGATGACCCGCCGGGTGAAGCTGTCGATTCCGGCTGGCAAGCTCTCCGCCAGCACTGACCAGGCACCAGCGCGCAACGAGGTGATCAACCCGCTGCGCGCCGCCGGCGCGCCGCGTGAATCGGCCAGCGGCGCACCGCTGCGCCTGCTGCCGACCGTCCCCAACGATGGCAACGCCGCTCCCGCCGCCACCGGCAGTGAGGGTGCAGGCAATGAGCTCGCCGCCGATGCGCGCGATGGCAACGCCCTGCGCACGCGTCCACCGGCGACCACGCCGAACCCGGACCGTTCGTTCGTCTGGGTGCTACTGCTGGCGCTGGCCGGTGGCCTGGTGCTTAACCTGCTGCCCTGCGTGCTGCCGATCCTGTCGCTGAAGGTGCTGAGCCTTGCGCAGAGTGGCGAGAGCCCGCAGCGTGCTCGCAGCCATGCACTCTGGTACACGCTGGGCGTGCTGGTCGCGTTCGCGGTGATCGGTGCGCTGATGGTGGGCCTGCGTGCGATCGGCAACGCGGTTGGCATCGGCTTCCAGCTGCAGCACCCGGGCGTGGTGGCCGCACTGGCGTACATCATGTTTGCAGTGGGCCTGAGCCTGTCGGGCGTGTTCACCCTCGGTGGTGGCATCGGCAATCTTGGCCAGTCGCTGGCCAGCCGCAGCGGTCCGGCCGGAGATTTCTTCACCGGTGCGCTGGCCTGCGTGGTCGGCAGTGCCTGCGTCGGCCCGTTCATGGGCGGGGCGATTGCCTATGCCTTCATTGCCCCGCCACTGAAGGCGATGACGGTGTTCCTGTTCCTCGGCCTGGGCCTGGCGCTGCCGTTCCTGCTGATCGGCTTCGTGCCGGCACTGGCACGCCGCCTGCCCAAGCCCGGCCCGTGGATGGAAACGCTCAAGCACGTGCTGGCCTTCCCGATGTATGCCACCGCGCTGTGGCTGCTGTGGGTGCTGGGCAAGCAGCGCGGCGTGGACGGCATGGCACTGGTGCTGGGTGGCCTGCTGCTGTTCGCCTTCGGCCTGTGGCTGTTTGAACGCAACCGCTGGACCGGCTCGCGCGCGGTGACTCTGCTAGGCGTGCTGCTGGCAATCGGTGCGCTGGTTCCTGCCTGGGGCGTGACCCAGCTGGCACCGCCGGCACGGGCCGCGCAGTCCGCCAGCGAGAACGTGGTCGAGTATTCGCCGCAGTTGCTGGACCGCCTGCGCGCCGACAACCGCGTGGTGTTCGTCAACATGACCGCCGACTGGTGCGTGAGCTGCAAGGCCAATGAACGTGCCGTGCTGTCGCGGCCGGATTTCAAGGAACTGCTCAAGCGCACCAACGCGGTGTACATGCGTGGTGACTACACCAATGTCGACCCGCAGATCACCACGTTCCTGGAAGAACACAAGGCCGTGGGCGTGCCGCTGTACGTGGTGTACGGCCCCGGCGCGCCGCCGACCGTGCTGCCGACCCTGCTGACCCAGGCGGTGGTCGAGGAAGCGCTGCTGCGCACCGCACGATGAAGTGGCAACGGCCAGCGCTGCTGTGGACAGCGGTGCTGGCCGCCGGCATCGGCCTGTGGGCCGGGCATCGATTGGCACCGGCGCCGGCTGCACCCGGGCCCATGCCAGTGGCGCCTGCTGCCGCGGTTGCGGCACCCGCCCTGCAGGTCGGCGATAGTCTCCCCGCGTTGTCGCTGCCCGATCTTGAAGGCCGGCCGCTGGACCTGCGCCAACACGCTGTCGGCCGCCCGCTGCTGATCAACGTCTGGGCCAGCTGGTGTGCGCCCTGCGTGGAAGAAATGCCCGAGCTGGCGCGCTTTGCCGCTGCCCAGGACGACCAAGGCGTGCAGGTGCTTGGCCTGGCGCTGGATACGCCGGAGGATGTGCGCCGCTTCCTGCAGCAGGTGCCGGTAGACTACCCGATCGTGATCGAGGCACCCGGGCCACGCGATGCCAGCGTGCAGCTGGGCAATGCGCAGGGCCTGCTGCCTTACAGCGTACTGTTCGATGCACAGGGGCGGCTGGTGAAGGCGAAGCTGGGACCGTTCGCCCACGGCGAGATCGACAGCTGGGTGAAGTGAGGGTTCGGCAGGGCTGCGCCCTGCACCCGCAGAGGCCTTCAAGCAACAGCAACAGCGACAGCCAAAGCCAATGCGGCTCCGGATTGCTGATGGCCTGGCGGGGCGGTGCGGCTGGGCAGGACACGCCGTACCCCCCCTCCGGGGTCCGGCCCAGCCGCTGGCGGCTGTGCGTTCGGGCGCTTGCGAAGCAGTGCTTCGCAAGCAAAGCGCCCTCACCCATGGGGGCTCGATGGCGCCATCCATGGCGCCAACGGTCCTGCCCAGCCACGCCGCCCCGCCTCTGACAGACTCCCGCAGCTGTTGGTAGGTGTCGACCTTGGTCGACACGGTAGATCCACGCCATGCGTGGATGACTCTCCAACGAAATCGAATATTTCGACGTTTGAACGAAAAGCGTCCATGCATGGCATGGATCTACGGCAGGTCCCGAGAAACTGTCGAAGGCGGGGTGGGTCCGGTTGAGGGGGCGTGAGCCGCATGGATGCGGCGACCGAGCTTACATGGATGTACTTGCAGCGTCCCCCTCAACCGGACCCACCCCGCCAATCCACGGAATTCACGCTGTTGCTTCGGCTGTTGCTTCTGAGGTTGCCGGCCAGCGGCCGGCACTACCGCGGGTGCCGGGCGCCGCCCGGCTGATACCCCCTGCTTGACCGCAGGCAGGGCGCCACGGAGAATTCCGCGACTAATTCTCATTTGCTGTTGCGCAGGATGCGGGCGGCAGCCTTCCGGGCCCTCCTCCTTCGATGTTCAAGAACGCCCTGTTCCAACTGCACTGGCTGCTGGGCATCACCGCCGGTGCCGTCCTGGCCGTGATGGGCCTCAGCGGCGCCACGCTGTCCTTCGAGGACGAGCTGCTGCGCGCGGCCAATCCCGGCTTCGCCGAAATCGCCGAGCACCATGCGGACGGCCAGCATCCCCTTGCACTCAGTGAACTGGTGCCGCTGCTGCAGGCCGGCAGCGAACGCCCCCTGCAACGCCTGCGCGTGGATGCCACCGGACAGCGGCCGTCGGTCGCGCGCTTTGCCGGCGGCAAGGAACACTGGGTGTACTTCGATCCCTACAGCGGCGAGCGTTTCAGCGCCCTGCGCGGGCAGGCGTTCTTCGACTTCGTCGAGGACCTGCATCGCCACCTCGCCGCTGGCGAACGCGGCAAGTGGATCACCGGCAGCTGTGCCATCGCGCTGCTGTTCTTCACCCTGTCCGGTCTTTACCTGCGCTGGCCACGACGCTGGTGGCACTGGCGCAGCTGGCTGGCGGTGGAGTGGAAGCGCAGCGGCCGCGGCTTCCTGTGGAGCCTGCACTCGGTGATCGGCACCTGGGTGCTGCTGATCTATTTGATGAGCGCGCTGACCGGCCTGTGGTGGTCGTTCGACTGGTACCGCAATGCCGCCAACACCCTGCTGGGCGTCGCACCGGCCGCCAAGCACAAGGTCGCCACCGACGCCGCTCTGAACCTCAATCGCATCGAGGCCACGCTGTACGCGCTGCCCGGCGTGCGCACCGGCTTCATCGACCTGCGCCTGCCGGAGAAGCCGGGGCAGGCACTGAACGTGCGGGTGATGGCCGGTGATCCGTCGCAGCGCGGCGGCCACCACGATCGTGCGCATGACCTGCTGCAGCTCGATCCGGCCAGTGGTGCGGTGCTCGATGCCCGCCCCTATGCACGCCAGGGCACGGGTGGCCAGCTGGCCACCAGCGTGTTCGCGCTGCACTCGGGAAGCTACTTCGGCGTCCCCGGGCGCGTGGTGGTGATGCTCAGCAGCGTGGGCATGAGCCTGTTCTTCATCACGGGCTGGATGCTGTACCTGGACCGGCGCCGCAGCCAGCGTGCCGCGCGCGGGCTGCGCCAGTCGCTGCCCGCGACGGCTGCCGAGGGTGTTGGCCTACCGTGGCTGGTGGTGCACGCCAGCCAGAGCGGGTTGGGCGAACAACTTGCATGGCGCGCAGCCGCGCAGCTGCAGGCGTCCGGTCACGCAGTGCAGGTACTGCCGCTGGCGCACGTCGATGCCGCGCAACTGCTGCGTGCATCGAAGGCACTGTTCGTGCTGAGCACTTTCGGCGACGGCGAGCCGCCGGATGCGGCGCGCCGCGCGGCGCGGCTACTGCTCGCGCAACGCCTGCAACTGTCGTGCCTGCAGTTCGGCCTGCTCGCGCTGGGTGACCGCCAGTACCCGTATTACTGCGGCTTCGGCCGACAGTTCGATGGCTGGCTGGTCGCCAACGGCGCGCGTCCCCTGTTCGAGCGCATCGATGTCGATGCCGCTTCGGTGCCGGCGCTGCGCCAGTGGCAGCAGCAGCTGGGTGCGCTCACCGGCATCACCACCGATGACAGCGTGCTGCCTGCGGCTACGCAGATGCATGAGTGGCGCCTGCTCGGCCGCGACCGCCTCAACCCGGGCAGCATCGGCGGGGCCATCTGGCGTATCCGTCTTGCGGCACCGGCCGACGTGCAGTGGCAGGCGGGTGACATCCTGCACATCTCACCCCGTCACAACGCGCGGCATGCCGGTGCCGTGTTGAAGGCACATGGGCTGGACCCGCTGCAGCCACTGCTGGTCGATGGCCATCCGCGCACGCTGCTGGCGCTGGCCAGCGAACGCGAGCTGCCGGAGGCCGAGGCCGCGCTGGCGGTGCAGGATGCCTGCCTGTGGCTGGCCGGGCTGCCGCTGCTGCCTGGCCGCGAGTATTCGATCGCCTCCTGTACGGATGACGGTGTGGTGGAGCTGGTGGTGAGGCTGGTGCATGACGCCTCCGGTCGAGCCGGGCTGGGCTCGGGCTGGTTGTCGCTGCATGCACCGATCGGTGCCAGCATTGTGGCCCGTGTGCACCGCAATCCTGGATTCCATCGTGTCGGCGCTGCGCCGATGCTGCTGATCGGCAACGGCACCGGCATCGCCGGGCTGCGCAGCCTGTTGCGCGAAGCCGCGCATGCAGGTGAGCACGGGCACTGGCTGCTGTTCGGTGAACGCCAGCGTGCGCGCGACTTCCTGTTCGCCGACGAGATCGAGGCCTGGCAGGCCCAGGGCCATCTCACGCGGGTGGACCTGGCGTTCTCGCGCGATGGCGAGGGGGGGTACGTGCAGGATCGCCTGCAGGCGGCCACCGATGCGCTGCGCGAGTGGATGCAACGCGGTGCGGTGATCCATGTCTGCGGCTCGCTGCAGGGCATGGCCGAGGGCGTGGACCAGGTGCTGCGTACCGCGCTGGGTGATGACGCGGTGGAAACGCTGTTGGAGAACGGGCGCTACCGCCGCGACGTGTATTGAGCCACCCGGGTAGTGGCGGCCAGCGGCCGGCACTACCCGGGCAGCTTCAGGCCGCCGCGCGCGCCTGCGGCATCGACTGCAGGCGGAACGCGCCCACCGCTTCGGCCAGGGCATGCACCTGCGCCTGCATCTGCGCAGTCGAGGCCCCCGCCTCTTCCACCAGGCTGGCATTGCGCTGGGTGCTGGCCTCCATCTGCACGATGGTCTGGTTCACCTGTGCGATGCCGGCATGCTGGTCCTGCGACGCACTACGGATGCCAGCCAGCAGGTCGGCCAGCTGCTGCACGCTGCCGACGATCTCGCCCATCGTGGTGCCGGCCTGTGCGGCCTGCTGGTTGCCCTGGCCGACACGCGCCACCGAATCCTCGATCAGCCCCTTGATCTGCTTGGCCGCCTCGGCGCTGCGCTGCGCCAGCAGGCGTACTTCCGCAGCCACCACGGCGAAGCTGCGGCCCTGCTCGCCGGCGCGCGCCGCTTCCACCGCCGCGTTGAGCGCCAGGATGTTGGTCTGGAAGGCGATGCTATCGATCAACTGAGTGATGTCACCGATCCGCCGTGACGCTTCGCTGATGCCGTGCATGGTTGCAACCACCTGGCCAACGGCCTCGCCACCCCGCTGGGCCACCGCTGCGGCGCCCTGCACCAGGGCATCGGCGCGACCGGCGGCATCGGCGTTGCGGCCCACGGTGTCGGTCAGCTCCTGCATCGACGCTGCGGTCTCTTCCAGGTTGGCGGCCTGCTGCTCGGTGCGCTGCGACAGATCGTGGTGGCCGGTGACGATTTCGCCGACACCGGTATCCAGGCTGGACGTGGCCTGCTGGATGCGGCTGACGATGTGGCCCAGCTGCGCGACGGTGGCATTGGCATCGTCACGCATGCGCGCGAACACACCCTGCAGGTCACCCTCCATGCGCACGCTGAGGTCGCCGCGGGCCAGCGCAGCCAGCAGTGCCTGCAGGTCACCGAGGTTGGTTTCAAAGGTGGCCAGCAGGCGATTGATGCTGGTCGACAACGTGCGCACGAAGCCCTGCTTGCCCTCCAGCGCGATGCGGCCATGCAGGTCACCGTGTGCCGCCGCATCGACCAGCGCAGCCACTTCGGTTTCCAGCAGGGTTTCCAACGCACGGCTGCGCCATTCCACCGCTATGCCGAGGAACTGCCCTTCGTCGATGATGGGGTTGGCAATCAGCTGGTAGCGCACGCCGGCATGACCGATCTCGCGCTCCTCGCGCTGACGCACGCCGGCCAGGCTGGCCAGCGCCGGATGCAGGCGCACTGCATCGCTGCCCACCAGGTCTTCGAGATGGCGTTCAAGCTGCTGCAGCAGTGCCGGATTGACGTATGCCACCTGGCCCTCGGCATCGATCACCATCAGACCGGTCTGCGCGCTGTCCAGCGCCTGGCGCACCCGGGTATTGCCCCGCGCAACGGCACGCTCGGTCCCGATGCGCGCACGCAGGCGCTGCTGCATGTCGACCAGGCGCTGTGCCAGTTGGCCGATCTCATCATTGGCGTTGTAGACGCGCAGGGTGGTGTCCAAGCGGTCGTCGGCGATATCGCTGGCAAAGCGCAGGGTGTCCTGGATCGGCTGGCGCACCGCACGCAGCACCAGCACCAGGCTGGTGATCAATACACCGGCGACCAGCAGCAGGGTCACTGCGAACAGCACGCTCATGGTGCGTGCGCCGGCCTGCTGGCGCGCCTGTGCCTTGGCCAGCGCCGCCACCTGGGCCTGCTGGAAGGCGGCCAGCGCCGGCGCCACGCCAGCGGCGGTATCCAACAGCGATTGCGCCTCCACATCCAGGCCAACGCGGGCGGCGGTATAGCCCAGCAACGCGACCTGATAGGCCTCCATGCCGTTGCGAAGGGCGTCCTGCGCATCGGTCGGCAAGCCCACCAGCGCCAGATCGAACGGCAGTTTCTCTTCGCTTGCACGGTCGGCATGGGTGGAGTCGCCATCGAGCAGCAGCAGTGCCTCCTGCCGGCGCATCCTCTGCAGGGACAACGCCAACGAAGGCCGCTGCAGCGCATCCACCTGCGCCTGCAGGCTGTCGGCGGCCTGCTGCAGCTGGGCGGCAAGGCCGGCATCACCACGCCCCATCTCATCGACGCGTTCGAACAGGGCGGCCACGCCCTGCGAGAACGCGCTGGCGGCTTCGGTCAGTGCCTGCAGTGCCTCGCGCCGGCCGGCATCCATCGGCATCGCGCGCAACGCCTGAAGATCGGCCTTCAGCGCCTGCTGCGTCGCCAGCAGCTGCGCGCGGTCGGCATCGTCGAAACTGCGTGCATACTGGGTCTGCAGGCGACGCGCCTCGGCCACCCGCGTGGCCAGGCTCGCGGCCAGGTCGCTGCCGTGCTGGTAGCTGGCCTGGCTGCGCGCCGCCTGCGTGCTGGCATGGGCGGTCCAGGCGTAGACGGCGGCGATCGCCACCAGGCCCAGGCCACAGACCCACAGGGTCGCCTTGAGCTTGTTGGCTACGCTGAGCCGGTGTGGCTGCAGCCAGCGCAGCAGGCCAGGGGACGCCGAGCGCAGCGCGGCAAGCCGCATGCGCAGGGACCGGAGGTGGGGGACGACGGCCGACATGACAGACTCCAGGCGGAAGGACGCACCTGTATCGGCTGGAAACGGAGCAACTTTAGGGCGTTCTTACTTCAGTCCCACCGATTGCTGGCGGACGCGGCCTTTGTACCCGGCACAGGCGACGGGGGGATGACACCCGCGCAGTGCTTGACCTCAACCCCGGTTGGGGGAGCACAGTGGACGTCCCTCCCCTGCCCGGTGCCCCCATGCCGACGCTCGATGTCCCCCGCTACCTG
Organism: Stenotrophomonas sp. 85239_Sma; assembly: GCF_056481725.1. Lineage (NCBI taxonomy): Bacteria > Pseudomonadati > Pseudomonadota > Gammaproteobacteria > Lysobacterales > Lysobacteraceae > Stenotrophomonas > Stenotrophomonas sp. 85239_Sma. The sequence goes on from NZ_CM151163.1 coordinate 4,168,909, forward strand.
CAACGCCTGCAGCTGGATGCACCGCCACCGCTGACGCTGGCGGGCCTGACCCTGCTGCAGCAGCGCCACAACGCATTGCTGCCGTTCGAAACCCTCAGCTGCCTGCTGCGCGATGCAGTGCCGATCGACCTGGACAGCATCCAGCGCAAGCTGCTCGACGACCGCCGTGGCGGCTACTGCTTCGAACTCAACGGCGGCCTGCTGGCGCTGCTGCAAGCGCTGGGCTTCGATGCGCAGCCGTTGAGCGCGCGCGTGCTGCTGGCCGCCCAGGACGGCGAACTGACGGCACGGACCCACCTGCTGCTGCGCGTGCAGGTGGACGGCGACGACTGGCTGGTGGATGCCGGTTTCGGCAGCCTGACCCCGACCGTGCCGCTGCGCCTGCAGGATCCGCAGCCGCAGGCCACGCCTCACGAGCGCTTCCTGCTGCAGCGCCTGCCTGGCGAGGGGGATTTCGTGCTGTCCGCCGAGTCCGGCGATGGCTGGCGGGCGATGTATCGCTTCGACCTGCACGCGCCGGCACCGATCGACAACGTGGTGGGCAACTGGTACGTGTGCACCCATCCCGATTCCGGTTTCCCCGGCCAGCTGCGCGCGTCACTGACCGGGCCGGACTGGCGACGCACCATCGGCAGCGGCAACTACACCGAGTATCGCCCCGGGCAGGCACCGGACAAGCGCCCGCTGCACGACGTCGGCGACGTGCGCGACGTGCTGCAGCAGCGCTTCGGCATCCAGCTTCCAGACGACCCGCGGCTGGATCCGGCGATCAACGACTGGCTGCAGCGCTCACGCGCCGCGACCCACGTGTAGGGTCGAGCATCGCTCGACGCTACACAGCCGCGCGCGCCTGCAATGCGATCCGGTTGCCTTCGCTGTCGCGGATCTCGGCCACGCGCCAGCCGCCGGCGTCGGCCGGGCCGAAGCGCAGCTCGGCCCCGGCGCGCAGCGCACGCTCAAGACTGGCATCCAGGTCATCAACCCCGATGTAGATGCGGGCACCCTGTTCGGACGGCAGATAGTCCGCCCCTTGCACCAGCGCCATGCTGGCCCCCGCCGCTTCATCGGCGAACGGCAGGTAGGCCATGCGGCATTCGTGCAGCACGATCGGTTCGTCCATCTCCACCTGCAACCACTGCTGGTAGAAGGTAATGGCACGGGCCAGGTCACTGGCTGGGATCTCGACATGCAGGATCAGGTTCATCCGCGCAGGATAACCGGACGCTGACGCCGCCTGCGCAGGAGCACTGGCATGCTGGACGTCCCCCCTGCCCCGTGGAGTCCTGCATGTCCCTGGCCGACCACCGAAGTACGCTGGCACCGCACGGCTTCCTGCGCGTGGCGATCAACCTGGGCAATCCGGTGCTGGCACAGGGCGATGCGCGCTCACCGCGCGGCCCCTCGCTGGAACTGGCTACCGCATTGGCGCAGCGGATGGGCGTGCAGGCCCGTTTCACCTGCCACGACGCCGCAGCCTCGGTGGTCGCCGCAGCAGGCGAAGACGGCTGGGACCTGGCCTTCCTGGCCATCGATCCGGCGCGCGCCGACCGCGTTGCCTTCAGTGCCCCGTACGTGGAGATCGAAGGCACCTATCTGGTGCGCGAGGACAGCCCCGCGCAGCAGGCAGCCGACCTCGATCGCGATGGATTGCGCATCGCGGTCGGCCGTGGTGCAGCCTACGACCTGTTTCTCAGCCGTGAACTGCGCCACGCCATGATCGAGCGGGCGCAGACGTCGGCAGCCGCTATCACGTTGTTCGATCAGCAGCATCTGGATGCCGCCGCCGGTGTACGCCAACCGCTGCAAGCATGGGCGCAGACGCATCCCGGCCACCGCGTGCTGGCCGACCGTTTCACCTCGATCCAGCAGGCAGTGGCGGCGCCGGCCTCACGCCCGGCCGACGCATTGCGGGCGTTGTTCGAGGAGGTGGAAGCGATCAAGGCCGGCCCGTTGCTTGAGGAAGCGTTCGCGCGCGCCGGGCAGGCAGTCACGCTGGTTCGGTGACTGTAGAGCACACGGAGTCGAGCATGGCTCGACGCTACAGGGCGCGCGTACGGCTTACTGGAACAGGTACTTCAAGCCGATCTGCGCGCGGCGGCCGTAGTACTCCACCTGCAGCGGGCGCTGCGGGCTGCCCTGGTAGTACTTCAACGGCTCGTTGGTGAGATTGCTCAGCTCGGCGAACACCGTCCAGCGTTCAAAGGTATAGGACGCACTGAAATCGACCGAGGTGTTGGCGCCGTACCAGGCGTCGGTGGCGCTGCTGTCGCCGTGCGCTTCGATGTAGGCACCCTTGTGGTTGGTGGCCAGACGAGCTGCGAACGCGCCGTCGTCGTAGTACACCGTAACGTTGTACAGGCGGTCGGCCTGGCCGGTGATCGGCACGTTGCCGCTACGACCCGGAATGCGCATGCGCGAATCCATCAGGGTCAGGTTGGCGTTGATGCCGAAGTTGCTCCACAGGCCGGGCAGGAAATCGAAGCGGCGCACGAAGGCGAACTCGGCCCCCCACAGCTTGGCGTCGTCACCGTTCTCGGGCCGGTAGAAGGTGACGTTGGGGTTGCCGTTGAAGCTGCCGGTGCTGCTGCTCTGGAACACCGGATTGCTGATGTTCTTGTAGAACACGCCGCCGGACAGCAGGCCCAGCGGACCGGCATACCATTCGGCCATCAGGTCCAGGTTGTCCGAATAGGTCGGGTCCAGGTTGGCGTTGCCGGAGGTGAAGGTGCCATCGGCCTCCATGAACGAGCCACCCGGGTTGATGTCACCGAAGTTCGGCCGGGCGAAACTGCGGGTCAGGCCCAGCCGCAGGTTGAGATCGCTGCGGGGTGAGAAGCGTACGTTCAGCTGCGGCAGCACCGAGGTATAGCGCTTGCGGCCCAGGTTGGGCACCAGCGTGCTGGTGCCATCGGCATCGCGCTCCAGCACCAGCCCGCGCACGTCGGTGGCGGTCCGCTCCAGGCGCACACCGCCGACCACGTCCCAGCGTTCGTCCGGCGTCCAGGTTCCCATCGCATAGGCCGCGTACTGCTTCTCGGCCACGTCGAAGTTGCGGCCCAACGCCGCGCCATTGGCCACCAGCGCCGAGTCGGCCGGTACCAGCACCAGATGCTGCCTGTTCTGCCGGTACCACTCGGCCAGGGCCTGCATCGGCACCACCTGCGAGAAGTCACGGGCGTAGTCGCGGCCATTGCCGGTGTCATAGCCGCTGCGGCCGGGCTGGTCCATCAACGGGAAGTCGGCCAGGGTCGGCACCGGGCCGCCGGTAGCAGTGTTCCAGGCATAGAACTCGTCGGAGAAACGGGCGCGGCGCTGCTTGTCGCGGTACTTGGCACCGGTCTTCCAGGTCAGCGTATCGCTGGCATCGAAGGTAAAGTCCAGTTGCGCGACGGCCTTGTCCTTCTCATTGATCGCCACCCGATACAGCTCCACCGCGCTCAGCGGCATCTTCCGCGGGTCCATCGAGAAGCCAGGCGGCAGATGGGTCTCCGGGGTATCGGCGGCGACGTTGCCGCCATCGATGGCGTTGTACGAGTTGCGCCCTGCGCCGCGGTCCTGCAGGCCCTGGTAGCCGACCTTGCCCTGGTTGAACTGGACCACGAAGTAGGCGTTGTCGGCACAGGTGGGAATGCAGCCATAGCGGAAGTCGTTCTCGGCGCTGGCCAGCTTCCAGTCCACCTGGCCGCGGCCGAAGGTGTGCTGGCCGCCGAATTCGATGGTCTTGAACTCGGTGATCAGCTCGTTATGGATGTTCTGCAGCTCGACGCGATCCTTGTCGAAACGATAGCGGTGCTTGTAGTGGGTCTCGTCATCGCTCAGTTCACCATACTGGCCGCGCACGTACAGCCGGTGGCCGTCCGCTGGCAGGAACTCCATGCCGCCATTGACGCCGCGGGTGGTGCGCTCACCGGTGTAGTCACGCAGCTCCAGGCGGTAGATGCCGAGGCCATCGGCACTGCGCCGCGGTTCGAAGTTGTCGGTCGCCCAGGGGCGCTTCCAGTAGGTTCCGTTGATCAGGAAGCCGAAGCGGCCATCGGCGCTGCGGTCGCCATACAGCACATTGGCGCTGGTGCCGGTATCGACGGCCTTGTCGTTGTAGTTGCCGGCCACGCTGGCGGCAAACGTGCGGCGCGCAGGCGCGGTGCGGGTAACGAAGTTGACCTGGCCACCGATGGCGTCGCCTTCGCGATCCGGCGTCAGCGTCTTGCTCACTTCAATGCGTTCGATCAGCTCGGTCGGGAAGAAATCGAACGCGGTGGCGCGGCTGGTGGTTTCCTCTTCGGCCGTCGGCAGACGGTCACCGTTGAGGGTGGTCGAGTTCCACTGTGCGGGCAGGCCTCGCACCGCGACGAAGCGGCCTTCGCCCTGGTCGCGTTCGATCGACACGCCCGGTACGCGCTGCACGGCTTCGGCGGCGTTGTGGTCGGGCAGCTTGCCGATGCCATCGGCGCTGACCACGTTCATCAGGTTGCTGGCTTCGCGCTGGGCGTCCAGTGCCTGCTTCTCGCCGCTGACGATGCTGCCGACCACGGTGACGGTATCCAGATCAACGGCAGAGGGGGCGGGTGCGGTATCGGTCGCGGCCGGAGACGCGGCCTGGACGGCCAGCGGGGCATGCAGCAGGGCGAGCAGGCCCAAAGTGAGCGGATGGCGCGTAGGCAGAGTGGACATGGCGATGGCGGTGGCAAGGGAAAGTGGACCGCTACAGCGGGAGCGGCGATGGCGGCCACTTTCAATCAGCGCGGTGAAGCGCAGGCGGCATCCACTAGGCAGGTCGGGGCAGCTGTCTAGGTGATCGCGAGGGTGGTCACTGGGCCAGCAGGCGGCGGCCGCCCACCCAGACCTCGGCCACGTAGTCCGGCATGGATCCACGCACCCGCAGCAGATCGGCGCGCAGGCCTTCGCCGATGCGGCCCCGATCCGGCAGGCCCAGCGCCTGTGCCGGTGCATGGCTGACCGTGCCCACCGCACGCGGCAGGCTCCAGCCCAGCTGCACGCACAGTACGCCCAGCGCCGGCAGCAGGCTGGCCGGCACATAGTCCGAGGACAGCACGTCGAGGCAACCGGCGCGGGCCAGTTCCAGCGCCGCCACGTTGCCCGAATGCGAGCCGCCCAGCACCAGGTTGGGTGCGCCGGCAACGATCGTCAGGCCGGCCGCGCGCGCGGCCGCAGCGGCCTCCAGCGTGGTCGGGAACTCGCAGATGCGCGCACCGCAGGCCACGGCTTCATCCACATCCGCAGCCACCGTGTCGTCGTGGCTGGCCAGGCACAGGCCGCGCCCGCGCGCCCACTGCAACACCTGTCGCAGGTGTGCAGGGCGAAAGCGCGCCTGCTGCGCGCGGCGTGCCTGCAGCAGGTCTTCCAGATAACCGGTCTTCGTGTCGGCCGGCAAACCATAGTAGGCCGCATAGCGCTGCAGGTTGCGGAACTGGCGCTGCCCCGGTGTGTGGTCGGTCAGCGACAGCAGGCGCACCGCCGGATCATCCAGCAGTGGCTCCAGCAGCGGCAGCAACCCGGGATACGGCAGTTCGGCACGCAGGTGCAGGTAATGGTCGCTGCGCAGGCCGCCGGCACGGCGCGCCTCGGCCAGCGCCGCATGGGCGGCCTGCAGGCTGCGCACGCGCACGCTGTCGGCTTCCACGTCGCCCACTGCCAAGGCATCGCAGGCCGTGCTGATGCCTGCGGCGAGCAGCTGTGCATCGTGCGCCTGCACCGCCGCCGCCGCCGGGAAAGCCACGCCGGGGCGTGGCACCAGGTGCTTCTCCAGATTGTCGGTATGCAGCTCGACAAACCCTGGCATCAGCCAGTCGCCGCCACAGTCTTCGGCGCCCGGCAGCCCCACCCGCCCCTGCCCCACCGCGCGGATGCGTGCCCCATCCAGCACCACATGGCCGTGCACGACCTCGTCGGCCAGCACCAGCTTCAGATTGTCGAGGATGCGTTCGCCCATGGATTCCACCGTCTGTGTCATGCCGTTGCAACCGCAACGCGTTGATATGCCTGCACGTGCAGTGCACCTGTCTAGTCCAGCAGCCGCAGATGGAGGTTTGATGACCATGCCCGCCCCGGCCCCGACGCCGCGCGATTCGGTCCTGCCACTGTGGCAGCAGATCGAACAGGCGCTGCTGCGGCAGATACGCGAACGCCAGCTGGTGGAAGGCGATGCACTGCCCTCGGCGCAGGTGCTGGCCAAGCGCTTCGCGGTCAACCGCCACACCGTGCGGCGCGCGATCGAGGCGCTGGAGGAGCGCGGCTACGTACGCACCGAAACCGGCCGCGGAAGCTTCGTGCAGGAGCATCCGTACCACTACCCGATCAGCCGGCGTACCCGCTTCGGCCGGGCCATGCATGACCTGAACGTGGAAAGCCACTACACCCTGCTCGATGCCCGCGTGCAGGTGCCGAGCCGCCAGGTGGCCCGTGCGCTCGGCCTGATTGCCGGCGAACGCGTGCATCGGGTGGTGTACTCCAGCCAGGTGGAAGGCCGCACGGTGGACCACAGCGAAGCCTATTTCCCGGCCACCCGCTTCCCAGGGCTGGGCGAGGTGTTCGCACGCACGCCGTCGGTGACCCGCACGCTTGCCGCGTTCGGGGTCACTGACTACCTGCGCCGGCATACGACGGTGATGGCGCGCCTGCCCGATGCCGAGGTCGCACGCGTGCTCGGGCAGTCAACGCGACGGCCGGTGCTGTGCGTGCACTCGCTCAACGTCGATCCGCAGGGGCAGCCAGTGCAGTTCGGCATCACCAGCTTCGCCGGTGACTGGGTGCAGCTGATGGTCAGCAGCGACCTCTAGGGAAGGCGCGGCGGGCGTTGCACCCGCCGCGCGCAGGCTTCACGCCGCGCGGCGCAATGCCGCGTAGCGACCGTCCACCAGTTCCTCGGCCAGGCCGAAGCTGAGCGTCATGCCCAGGCCACCGCCGCCGATGGCGTTGACGATGGTCACGCCCGGTGCCGGCTCGGCGACGAACTCGCTGCGGCCGTCCAGCAGCTTGGGATAGATGCCGTGCCAGGTCTGCGCGATGCGCGCGTCCGGAACCTGCATGAAACGGGACAGGTAATCGAGCACCTTCTGGTTGATGGTGTGCTCGTCGAACGGATCATGCGTATGCGCATAGGCATGCGAATCACCAATGGTGATTTCACCCAGGCCGTTCTGTGCGGCCATCACGTGGATGCCCAGCTCGATCAGGTCGGCATGCTCGGCCTGGTAGCGCGCCTGCAGCGGAGCGACATCGGCGGCCTCGCGGAAGCCAGCATAGTGCACCAGCGACAGGCCGCCACAAAGCGCAGCGCCCAGGCGGAACGCGGAGGGTTGCGCCGCCAGCCGCAGCATCTGCAGCTTGCAGCGTGTCAGCGGGGCCGCCGCGTACAGCTCGGGATACAGTTGTTCAAACTCCGGGCCGCTGCAGACGAACACCTGGTCGGCCTCGAACAGGCGGCTGCCGGACCATACCCGGCCGCTCTCCACCGCCGTCACCGGCGTGCGCCACTGGAACTGCACTCCATGGCACTGGTGAAGCACATCCGGCAGCGCGCGGATCGCCTGGCGCGGATCGACCACCAGCTCATCGGCATTGAACAGTGCGCCACGCAGTTCGCGCGCAACCAGCGCCGGCGACTTCACCAGTGCCGCATCCCGATCCAGCAGGCGGCAAGGGCGCAGCTGCGCATTGGCTGCCGCATACTGCTGCAGCACGGCCCATTCGTCGTCGGCATGGGCAACATGCAGCGAGCCGCTGGGATCGTGCCAGAGGCCGGCGACGTCGATCAGCTCCTGCCAGATCTGCCGCGAGCGCAGCGCGCGCTCATACAACGGGCCATTGGGCACGCCGATCGGCCAGACCATGCCGAAGTTGCGGATGGAGGCGCCGACAGCGCGTTCATGGCGTTCCAGCACGGTGACCTTGCAGCCACGTACGGCCAGCGCGCGGGCCACGGCCAAGCCGACGATGCCGGCACCGACCACGAGGGCGGTTGTGTTCTTCATGGGGATGGACTCAGACGGAGGCGAGTGCCGGCATGCGGGCCAGGCGCAGCGCCTTGTGGTGGAAGTACAGCAGCGACAACAACAGGCAGGCACCGCCCAGCAGCGACAGATGGATGACCGCACTGGAGAAGAAACGCACCCACGACAGCTGCAGGCCGGAGAATTCGTGGCCGAGCAGGACCAGCACGCTGCCCAGGTAGCCGAATGCATCGGCCAGGTACATCACGAAGCCGACGTTGCCAGCGACCTTGAAGGTGGCGATCAGGCGTTCGAAGAACACGCAGTTGAACGGCACGTAGGCCAGGTACAGGCCGAAGCCCACCAGGCCCAGCCACGCCAGCGGATGCAGCATGCCCTCGCGGAACGCCAGCGTGCTCAGTCCTGCAGTGGCCAGGCCGATGAACATCAGCGCGTGCAACGCCATCAGGCCGTTGAGGTTGTTGCGGAACCAGGTCAGGCCGGCGGTCAGTGCCAGCACCGCGAACGCCACCGGCGTCTCGATGGCGGCGAACACGCCGGCGCTGCCACCATAGCCCAGCTCGCGGAACAGCTCGGCCTCGAAGCTGTCGCGGAAGTCGCGGACCACCGTCAGGCACACATAGCACAGGATCATCAGTGCCAGCCCCGGCAGGAAGCGGCGCACGAAGGCACGGCGCTGCGTGCGATCCATCGGCAGGCGTGGCGAGCGCTCGCGCAGGTCGGCGGCATCCGGAGCAGGAATGCGTTCGAGCATGCGCACCGACACCAGCAGCAGCGGCAGGAACAGCAACCCGCACAGGAACGGCATCCAGAACTCGCTCACGCCCTGCAGCAGCAGCCACTTGCCGACCGACTTCACCACGCCGGAGGCCATGATGAAGCTGGAGGCGAGGATCGCACCCATCGCTTCGGTGGTCCGCCGCCCTTCCAGGTAGCTGAACACCAGGCCCCAGACCATGCCCAGCGGCAAGCCGTTGAGGAACAGGAACGGGATGTTCCAGGGCGCCGGCACCAGCGCGAAGCCAAGCAGGGCCAGCCAGGAGATGCCGATCAGGCCCAGCAGCAGGCTGGCGCGGCGCTCGGCGCGCAGTTCGCCGATCACCCGCACGCCGATGAACTTGCTGCACATGTAGCCCAGCACCTGCGCCACCACCAGCCACACCTTGTAGTCGGCGCCGAACAGGTGCTGGCCATCGAACGATGCGGCGGCGAATGGCTTGCGGAAGGCGTACATGCACGCATAGGTGGACAGTGCGGCACTGCCGGCGAACACCGTCAGCGCCAGCGGATGCCCCTGCAGCCGCGCCCGCAGCGAGGGCCGGCTCATGCAGCGGCGACCGTGCCGGAACGTGCCAGGCCGAGCAGCGCCGGCAGGCGCTCGAGGTGGTCGATGATGTGGTCCGGACCATGCGGCAGCAGTTCGGCACGGGTGAACGCGCCAGTGGTGACCGCCACGTTCAGGCCGACACCAGCATTGCGCCCTTCATTGATGTCGACCTCGGTGTCGCCCACCTTCACCACCGTCGCGGCATCGTCGACGCTGGTGCGCTGCATCAGCGCCTGGATCATGTAAGGTGCCGGTCGACCCGCCGGCACCTCGTCGCTGGCCACCAGCGCATCGATGCGATCCTGCCAGCCGAGCCGCTCGATGATCACCTCGGCGATGTCGCGCGAGAAGCCGGTGTCCAGGCCGATGCGGATGCCATGCGCGCGCAGCGTTTCGAACAGAGCCTCGGCACCCGGCAACGGTGCGATGCCCGGCGCATGGCGATAGCACTCGAGCATGCGCGCCACGAAGTCGGCGTGGATCGGTGCCACGCGCGGGTCGTCCACCGCGGTGCCCAGCAGCCGCGCGATGGCCTGTGGCTTGGGGTAGCCCATCAACGGGCGAACGTCCTCCACGTCGATGGGGTGGCCGGCGGCGGCCATCGCTTCGGCGAAGGCGCGGGCGACCAGCCCCGGGTCGGCAACGGTGGTTCCGGCGATATCAAGGACGACGAGGCGGTAGCGCATGGCGGCAGGTGGTGTTGAGCGGAGGTGCCCAGCTTCGCCGCGACCGGCCACACGCTGATGACAGCGCCCGGACAGGCCGGTGCACCTGTCTAGCCGTGCGGCCCCTGCGCTGCCATGTGCCGCACGTGCTCGGCGGCCTGCGCATGCAGCCAGTCGCGGAAGGCGAGGAAGCCACGATGGCTGGCCGAGCGCTGCGGGTACACCAGCCAATGCGGCCACGCCGTCTTCAGTCGCAGCCTGGACAGCGCGACCAGCTGGCCGGATTCCAGCAGCAGGCGTGCCCGGGTCACCCGTCCGAGCGCCACGCCTACGCCGTCCAGCGCCGCGCGGTGGTGTGCCTCCGAATCATCCAGCACCGCCACGAAGCGCGGCGGAGGGTTCTGCCCGCTCAGCGCGAACCAGGCACCCCATGCGCCGTCGGGATCACCCAACAGCGGCCACTGGTTCAGCGGCACGCGGTCGATGCCGCCCATGCGTTCGATCAGTGCCGGGCTGGCCATCGGCAGCAGCCACTCGTCGAACAGCGGCTCCACCACCAGGCCCGGCCACTGCCCGCTGCCCAGCCGCAGCGCGGCGTCGAACTGGCGCTGCCGCTCGAAATCAACCAGGCGTTCACTCGACTGCAGGTTGATCTCGATCTGCGGGTGCTCAGCTACGAAGTGACCCAGCCGCGGCACCAGCCACGCCGACGCCATCGACGGCACCGCGCTGATCGTCAGCACGTGCTCGGCGCGTGCGGCATAGGGCTGGAAGGCCTCGTTGATCGCATCCAGATGCGGGCCGACCTGGTCGAGCAGGCGCTGCCCTTCCAGGGTGAGGGTGACGCCACGCGGCTGGCGGACCAGCAGCGGCTGTCCCAGCCGCTCTTCCAGCTGGCGCATCTGATGGCTGAGCGCGCTGACGGTCACATTCATCGACGCGGCGGCGCGCGAGAGGTTGCCCAGCCGGGCGGCGGCCACGAAGCCCTGCAGGGCATGGAGCGGAGGGCGGGACATCAGGCTTGAATTCCTCTCAAGGCATGCTTGCGGAAATGTCGCTTTGTGCCTACCCATGCTGCCCGTATCGTGCAATCCACTCAAGTGGAGGCACGCTCATGAACATCTACAGCAGCCTGTTGTTCCTGCACGGCCACGTAGCCAACGCCGAGCTGGCACGGCAGCTGGCCAGCCCGTCTGCACCTGCCCCGCAGTGCGCGCGGCAACCGGCCGCGCCGGTTCAGCCGCCGCGAACCCGTTGAACGCTCCTCAACCTGCATACCAGCGTTGGACGTGTTCAGGCAGCCACGGGATCGGATCGATATCCAATGCCCGGCAACCGTCGAGGGTGTCACGCAGCGCGCCCTCGCCGGGGCCACCGGGCATCCGCAGGCCTTCCTCTTCTGGAAGCTGCACCGCAGCCCAGTCGTGCAACCGGTCCATGCGCAGGCGCATCGCCGCCCGCAGCCACGCCTTCAGTGGATAACAGCGATAGCCTTGTTCGCCCAACGCGGCAATCGCACGCGACAACGCCGGGTTGGCACCACGTACCCATTCGGTACGACCTCCAGCCTTGTCCTGGACCGTCATCGGCGCCGGTGCGCGGTGCGCCTTGAACGGCGAACGCAGCTGCAGCTCAAGATCCCGCGCATCACGCTCGCTTTCCGCTTCCACGAGTGCACCGGCGTCGAGGTCGAAGAACTCGAACCAACGCCGGTGCAATGCGCCGATGCGTCTGAGCGGATCACGTGAAAAGCCGATCTTGGCGTAGTCCTCCCAGGCACAGGGGAAGACGTAGGCGAAGACACGACCGTCGATGCGGATATCCGATTGCATGTGCGCAGGCTGCCTCGACAACAGCCCAGGTGCAACCGGGCGTTACCGTGGATGCTGCAGCGCCTCCTGCACCGCCGCAGCCACGTCGGTGTTGTCGATGTAGCTGCCGTCGTTCCAGCGCACGTGCTGGCGGTAACCGGCATCGACACCCCGCACGCGCTTTCCAAGCAGCTCCGCGCCAGCGCCCTTTGCCCACAGCGGCACCAGCGCATTGGAATGGTTGCCGGTGGGGCGGAAGCTCATCCCCGGCATGCGCCCACGACCCTTGTTGCGTACCGGCTCGAAGGCAACGTTCTGTGCATCCGGGCCCATCGGCATGCTGTTGTCGTGGTCGGTGGTGACGATCAGCAGGTTGCGCTCCCAACCACCGTTGCGCTCGATCCATTCAACCACTGCCGCCACTGCGTCATTGAACTCCACGGTTTCCTCGATCAGGCGGCCGTATTGCGGCTGGTCGCTGCATTGACCGTAGTGCCATTCGGTACCGCAGGCGCTGGTATGCGCGGCCCAGTCGGTGGCCCCGCCTTCCACCATCAGGAACAGGCCCTTGGCCGAACGCTGCTGCAGGAACTGCAGCGCGCCGCGCGTCATGGTCGCAAGATCGGGCACGCTGTCGATCTTCCTCACACCGGAAGGCGTGGCCGCATCCTTGCCCAGCACCTGCAGCTGGCGCGCCTGCTGCAGCGTATTGGCCACGCGCGGCACGCCAATCAGCGGCCGGTCGGCCGGCAGCGTTCCCTGCGCCAGCGCAGCGAACGCTTCCTTGCTACGGATAAGGCGCCACGGCCCCGCCGGATTGCCGGCAATGGTGCTGCCCGCTTCCAGCTGCTGCCAGTCCTGCTGCGATACCCATTCCCACGGGTTCGCGCAGCCCTCGGCCTTCGTCGCACCGGCACCCTCGTCGCAGGCGCGACCATCGACGCTGTAGCCGGGGCCGCCGGTGCCCATCACCAGGTCCATGTGGCCCTGCGCCAGCATCTGGTGCGCAATGGCGTGATAGTTGTTGCGCGATGCGTTCTGCGCCGCGAACGCCGCCGGCGTGGCGTGCGCGAACGGTACCGAGGTCACCACGCCGGTGGCCATGCCCAGGCGCTTGGCGCGCAGCGTGTTGAACTCGACCGCGTTGCCATCGTTGTTGTAATTGATGGCGTTGTTGTAGGTCTTGATCCCCGAGGACAACGCCGTACCCGCCGCAGCACTGTCGGTCGCGACCGCCGCCAGGTACTGGTAGCCGGCGAACGGCAGGTCCTGCGCCGGCACTGGGGTTTCGTCCCACGCCCTGGCTGCGTCGTAGCCGAGGGCCTGTGCGTGATCGCGGGTCGGCTGGCTGCTGGCGTTCAGCGGGAAAGTGGTCACCGCCAGGCGCTGTGGGAAATCGGCATAGGGTGCGCCTTCGCGGCTGCCGTATTGCCAGTAGGCGGCCGCGTCCCAGGTACCCCAACCGGCACCGTCATTGATCATCACGATCACGTTGTGCGGGCGGGCTTCGGCGGAGGAAACGGCCTCGGCGCGCAGGTTGGGCTGGCAGCCGCCAAGCGCGGCCAGCGCGAGCAGCAGCCAAGAATGAAGCCGGCGGCGAGGAACAGGTGCAGTCATCGGATATCCCATCGGGCCATCGGCGGCCCACAATGACGATACGTTATATCGTTTCAATATTGCAGCTTGGTGCAGCCGCCACGGGCTATCCTGCAGGCCCTCCTCCATCGCCCTCTCCATGCCGTCTCCTGCTCCTGCGCGCGCGCCGCTGTCCTCGATCACCCTCGATGCGGCAACCTTCGCGGTGATCCACCAGCACCACGCGGACGTCGCGCGGCAACCGGCCTCGCTGACCAAGCTGATGACGGCCTACGCCGCTTACGAATGTGTCGAAGAGAACGGAAGGGCGTGGGACGAAGCGGTCATCATCGCCGCCGAGGATGTGCATGCGGTGGCCGACGATGAAACGCGCATGGGCCTGGTGCCCGGCGAATCGGTCAGCCTGGCACGCCTGCTGGAAGGGCTGATGATCGTCTCCGGCAATGATGCGGCGCTGGCCATCGCGCGCCATCTGGACGGATCACAGCCTGCGTTCCTTGACCGCATGAACCGGCACGCACGCCAGCTTGGCCTGCGCGACACCTGGTTCGCCAGCGTCTCCGGCATCACCACGCCGCACCATGCGTCCAGCGCGCGCGACATGGCAGTGCTGGCCGCCTGCCTGCTGAATGACCATCCGCAGATACTGGCCATCACCGCGCAGCGCGCATTCGCGCATGGCAGCTTCAGCCGCAGCAACCAGAACGCACTGCTTGGCGAAGACGGCGTGGATGGATTGAAGACCGGCTACACCCAGGCCGCAGGCTTCTGCCTGGCCGCCACCGCATGCCGGCCGGTGCCCGGGCACGACCCGCCGGCCCGCCTGATCACCGTGGTACTGGGTTCTGAAAGCCGCGACGCGCGCGACGCTCTGGTGCGCGAACGGCTGGCCGCCGGGTTCGCGGCACTGGCCGGCAACACCGCCAACGCCTGAGCGGCTCAGCGCCGCTTGACCGTCGCTACGATCAAGCGCTGCAGCTCGGCTTCGGCAGCGGCCTTGTCCAGCGCGCCGGAAGCCACGGCTTCGGACAAGGCTTCGGCCGCACCGAGAATCGCCCAGCGTCCCGCCAGCGGCACCGTGCCATCGGCAGCGAACGGGCCCAGCCAGGTGTCGCAGTTGTCGATGAAATCCTGCTGGTAGCGCCGCCGCACCTCGTGCAGTTCCGGTGCGCCGACCAGTGCGGCGAGGATGCCCTGCACTTCACTGCCCTGGCTGAGGATGCAGTCGATGTATCCGGAGGCGATGGCCGCCGCGCGATCGGCCAGCTGCGCCCTGGCGCGGCCGATGCGCTCGTTGAAGACCCGCGTCTGGCGGCCGTCGTAGTCATCGTAGAGCGCCGCCAGCAACCCATTGCGGGTGACGAAATGGTCGTAGGCCACCGGCTTGGTCACGCCGGCTGCCTCGGCCAGCCGCCCGAGCGTCAACGCGTCGGTGCCTTCGCCGCCCACCAGTGCCCAGGCCACGTCCAGCAACTGGCGGGCGCGTTGCTCGCGGGTCAATCGGCGGCGCGTGGGTGCGGCATTGGCAGGCATCGGCAGGGCACGGCGGTCAGCGCATCGGAGTACCGATTTTACGGCCGATCGCCAGCGCGGTCTGCAGATGCGCTTCGGCCGTACCGGAATCGGCGTCCAGCAGCAGATCGGATGACAGCACGCGCGCGCCGCAGTAGTCGAAGATGCCCATGTCGATCTGGGCCTTCATCGCGGCACCGTAGCCGCGCCGTTCGATCATGTCCGCGCCGGCTCCGCCGATGCCGACCAGGTGCACATGCAACCACTGCAGCTTTTTCCGTACCTTGCCATCGGCACCGTCCTGGTAGGCCCAGCCCTGGGTGAACACGCGATCGATCCACCCCTTCAGCAGCGCAGGGAACGACCACCAGTACAGCGGGTAGACCAGTACCAGCGTGTCGGCAGCCTCCAGCCGCGCCTGCTCGGCGGCGACGTCGGCGGGAGCTGCGCCGGTGCCACGGAACAGCGCCTGGTCCTGTCGGGTGAAGCGTGGATCGAAGCCTTCGGCCATCAGATCGGCGTGGGTCACGCTGTTGGCGGTATCCGACGCGGTGATCGCGTCGCCGATACGCCTGGCGACGGCCTGGGTCAACGCGCCGGATTCAGGATGGGCGGTAACGATGAGGGTGTGCATGGGGGATGTCCGGAATTCACTAACTACCAATAGTAAGTAGCGACGCCCGGGATACCAGCACCATGGGTGGGACGCTGTTTCCGCATCCACCGTATAGTGCGGCGGTTGCCGCCGAGATACCCGACGATGCACCGATATCTGCTTGCCCTTCTGCTGGCCCTGCCGATGGCAATGGCCGTTGCGCCAGCGCTGGCCGGTGAACTCAGTCCGGAAGACTCGGTCGCATTGCGCAAGGAGGTGCAGGCGATGATGGACGCCTTCGCCCGGGGCGATACCGAGCTGATCATCGCGCGCACCCATCCCAGCCTGAAACAGCTGGCCGGCGGCGACGAGGCCTATGCGCGGGCGACCCGCGATACGGTGAAGGCACTGCGCAAGGCCGGCGTCACCATCATCAGCGACGAAGCGGGCGTGCCGGGCCGCACCTATGCGGCCGGTGACGAGGACGTCTGCTTCGTACTGCGCCAATCACTGCTCCGCGTGCGCGAGGCGCCGATGCGCAGCACGTCATTCATGGTCGCCGTACGCCGTGTCGGCACGAGCCAATGGAATTTCATTGACGGTTCCACGCTGCTGGACAACCCCGCGCTGCTGCGTCAACTGCTGCCGGCTCTGGAACCTGGCGTGACGCTGCCCAAGAGTGGGATGGAAGCGCTGTAATCGCAGGCACATCCATCCAGGCATGGCGTGGAGCTTCTGCCCGCCTGCTGGCCTGGGGCCCGCGCCGAGGCTGCCGTCAGCGAAACAGCGCGTTCAACGCAGCCCCGGAAGCCGCCTGCTGCAGGCCATCGAAGCGGCCGTCCTGCACGATCGGCTGGGTCGCCTGCATCAGCCCACCCCATGCCGCGCGCGCCAGCGCACCGCCCAGGCTGACCCGGCGCACGCCGAGTGCAGCGATGTCCTGCAGGCTCAGCGGTGTCGGTCCACCGACCAGCAGGTTCACCGGCTTCGATCCCGCAGCGGCAACCACCGCACTGATCTGCTCGCGCGTGCTGATGCCCGGCGCGTACAGCACATCGGCACCGGCCTCGGCATACGCACGCAGGCGCCGCAGGGTGTCCTGCAGGTCCGGTACGCCAACGAAGAAATTCTCGGCGCGCCCGACCAGCAGCACGTCGCCACCCGCGCGGTCGATGGCTGCACGGGCAGCGCGCAGGCGCTCGACCGCCTGGTCGATCGGGCGCAGCGGTGCATCGGCCACGCCGCTGGCATCCTCGATCGACAGCGCCGCGATGCCGGTGCCGATCGCTGCCGCCACCGCCTCCCCCACGGCCTGAGGCGTGGCGCCGAAGCCATCACCGAAATCGGCGTTCAACGGCAGCGGTGTCGCTGCCGCCATCAGCCGCAGATGTTGCAGCGTGGCCTGCAGCGAAACCGCCCCATCCGGCCGCCCTTCACTCCAGGCGCAACCGGCACTGGTGGTGGCCAGTGCCTGGAAGCCCTGGCGCTGCAGGTAGCGGGCGCTGCCCACGTCCCACGGATTGGGCAGCACGAAACAACCGTGTGCATGCAATTGGCGGAAAGCCACGCGCTTGCGTTGGGTGTCGGCATCAGGCGAGGTCATGGCGGGCTCCGGGGCGGCAGACCTGCACCCTAGCCCGCCGCCCGGCCGCGCTCAATGGCGATGAAGGCGGCCGTGCATGAAGTGATACCGGCTGCTTATTGGACACCACCGTGCGCGCTGCCCGAGCGTGCTTGCCTGCCCACACAGTGCCACCACGGAGCCTTCCATGCAGCCGGACCCGCAGCCCCCCGTCGACGCCGGCGACGATGACGCCCACTGGGCCGACCTGCTCTCGCCCGCACGACGTCGCCTGATCGCATCAGCCGGACTGGCTGCCGGCGGCCTGGCCAGCGCGTCGACCGCCACCGCCGCCGCGCGCAGCGACAGCGCGGTGAACACTACCGAGCCCGGACGCCCCGGCTTCCGCGCCATCGTCCCGCCGACGCCCGAAGGCCGCAGCCCCTGGGGCCTGGCTACGGCAAGCGAGCCCACCCCGCGCCCGACCAGCGTGCGCCCTGGCGAGGCCACCCTGCCCGCCCGGCCACGCGCCTACACCGACATCAAGAGCTATCACGCGCATATCTACTTCGATGAGGACAGCTTCGAGAAGGCCGCGCTGCTGCGGCGCTGGGCGGCCGAGCGCTTCCCGGTGGAACTGGGCAACTGGAACCTTGAGCCGCGCGGCCCGCACGTCACCCCGTCGTTCTACTTCGGCTTCACCAACGACCTGCTGCCGGTGCTGGTGCCCTGGCTGCAGCTCAACAGCCTGGGCCTGACCATCCTGATCCACCCCAACACCGGTGATGGCCGTGCCGACCATCTGTATTACGCGTTATGGGTGAACCGCGCGCAGCCGGTGAATGCCTACAACTGGCCAGCGCCGAAGCCCGGGGAACGGGAACCGCTGGAGGAGGTGTTCCCGAACGTGGTGCCGACGGTGCCGCTGGAGACCTGAGCAATCGAGCATCCATCCACGCATGGCGTGGATCTACGGCGTCACGGGCCATTGCAGCATCCGTCATCGTCCGGCCTTGCCGTCATCGTCGGCCTACGTGCCTGCATCCCCGGCCAGCACGCCATTCAGCGCGCCTTGATCCAGCGCCCGCCGTACGGCCACAAGCGCTTCGGCGAATTTCAAACAATCGATTGAAACGCTGCAAACTTCGCCGAACTGGACAGTATCCGCCGGTTCCGCCAGACTGCCGCACTTTCCCGTCTTCCGGATCCCATGGCGAAGCTGCTGGTCCTGCACGGCCCCAACCTCAACCTGCTCGGCACCCGCGAGCCGGAGGTCTACGGCCACACCACGCTGGCCGACATCGACCAGGCCCTGGCCGCCCAGGCATCGGCTGCCGGGCACACCGTGGAGAGCCTGCAGTCCAACGCCGAGCATGTGCTGGTGGACCGCGTGCAGGCCGCACGCAACGACGGAACCGCGTTCATCCTGATCAACCCCGCCGCCTTCACCCACACCTCGGTTGCCCTGCGCGATGCGCTGGCGGCGGTGGCGGTGCCGTTCATCGAGATCCACCTGTCCAACCCGCACACCCGCGAGCCGTTCCGCCAGCACAGCTACTTCAGTGACAAGGCCGTGGGCGTGGTCTGTGGCTTCGGTGCCGACAGCTATCGCTACGCGATGGACGCGGCGCTGCTGCGCGTGCAGGCGGCCCGCACGTGATGATGCTCCCAAGAGTGGTTGCCGGCATCGTGCTGTGGGCCGGTGTGTGCAGCGCCAGCGTCGCCGCCGAGCGCGCGGCCGCAGGCATTGACTGCGCGCAGGCCACCGGTGGCTACGAGCGCGACATGTGCGATTCCGATCGCCTGGATGATGCCGACAGCGCATTGAACGCCGTCTACATCCAGGCGCGCGGCGAACTGAAGGCACAGGCCGCCGATGGCAGCTGCAGCCGCTGCGCGGCGGCCGAACAGCACTTGGTGAAGGCCCAGCGCATCTGGATAACCCTGCGCGATGCAGACTGCGAGGCGGTCTACGCCTTCAATGCAGACGGCACCTCGCGCAACCCTGCGAAGATGCAGTGCCTGATCACCCAGACGCGCGACCGTACGCGGCAGCTGCGCGAGTTCTACGAACTGCTTTGACCCGAGTGCAACCGCACTCCCCACCACACTGACATCACGAGCAAAGAGGCCACCATGGATCTCCGCAAAATCAAGAAGCTGATCGACCTGCTGGAAGAGTCGAACCTGGCTGAAATCGAAATCAAGGAAGGCGAAGAGTCGGTGCGCCTGTCGCGCGCCCCGGTGGCCGGCTATGCCGCCCCGATTGCAGCCCCGGTGTACGCCGCTCCGGCCGCTCCGGCGCCGCAGGCGATGCCGATGCAGTCGCCGACCGAAGCCTCCACCGGCGGCACCGCCAAGCCGGGCCCGGCGCTGCCGGAAGGCCACGTGCTGCGCTCGCCGATGGTCGGCACCTTCTACGCCTCGTCCGCCCCGGACAAGCCGGCCTTCGTCACCGTTGGCCAGCAGGTCAAGGAAGGCGAAACCCTGGCCATCATCGAAGCGATGAAGATGTTCAACCCGATCGAGGCCGACACGTCCGGCACCATCGTCGCCATCCTCGGCGAGAACGGCCAGCCGGTGGAATTCGACCAGCCGCTGTTCGTGATCGGCTGAGGGGCACGCCATGCTCGACAAAGTCGTCATCGCCAACCGAGGGGAGATCGCGCTGCGCATCCTGCGTGCGTGCCACACCCTCGGCATCCGCACGGTGGCCGTGCACTCCACGGTCGATCGCAACCTCAAGCACGTGGCCATGGCCGACGAGTCGGTCTGCATCGGCCCGGCGCCGTCGCCGCAGAGCTACCTCAACATCCCGGCACTGATCGCTGCCGCGGAAGTCACCGACGCCCAGGCCATCCATCCGGGCTATGGCTTCCTGTCGGAGAACGCCGACTTCGCCGAACGCGTGGAAGAGTCCGGCTTCATTTTCATCGGTCCCAAGGCCGACACCATCCGCATGATGGGTGACAAGGTCGAAGCCATCCGCGCGATGAAGGCCGCCGGCGTGCCGTGCGTGCCCGGCTCGGGCGGCCCGCTGGGCGAGGACATCGTCGCCAACACCAAGATCGCCCGTGAGATCGGTTACCCGGTCATCATCAAGGCGGCTGGCGGCGGCGGTGGCCGCGGCATGCGCGTGGTGCACGCCGAAGCCTCGCTGAAGACCTCGATCGAAACCACCAAGAGCGAGGCCAAGGCCGCGTTCGGCAATGGCGAGGTCTACATGGAGAAGTTCCTGGAGAATCCGCGCCACGTGGAAATCCAGGTGCTGGCCGACGGCCAGGGCAACGCCATCCACCTGGGCGAGCGCGACTGCTCGATGCAACGCCGCCACCAGAAGGTGGTGGAAGAAGCACCGGCACCGGGCATCAGCGCCGAGCAGCGCGAGCAGATCGGCAAGGTGTGCGTGGAAGCCTGCATCCGCATCGGCTATCGCGGCGCTGGCACGTTCGAATTCCTCTACGAGGACGGCCGCTTCTACTTCATCGAAATGAACACCCGCATCCAGGTGGAGCATCCGGTTACCGAAATGGTCACCGGCATCGACCTGGTGGCCGAGCAGCTGAAGATCGCCGCCGGCCAGAAGCTGTCGATCAAGCAGAGCGACGTGGTGCTGACCGGCCATGCCATCGAATGCCGCATCAACGCCGAAGACGCCGAGACCTTCGTGCCGAGCCCGGGCACCATCACCGGCTTCCATCCGCCCGGTGGCCCCGGCGTGCGCGTGGATACCCACATCTACAGTGGCTACCGCGTGCCGTCGAACTACGACTCGATGATCGGCAAGCTGATCGTGCACGGCCCGGACCGCGAAACCGCCATCGCCCGCATGCGGGTGGCACTGAGCGAAATGGTGGTCGATGGCATCAAGACCAACGTCGCCCTGCAGCAGCGGATCATGCGCGACAAGGGCTTCCAGGCCGGTGGCCAGAACATCCACTACCTGGAAAAGCGCCTCGCCGAGCGCAAGAACAAGCCGATCGCACTGACCTGATCGGCGGCAGGTGCTGGACATGGAAAGGGCGGGGATCTCCCCGCCCTTTTCTGTTTCCTTCCTGTAGCGCCGGGCATGGCCCGGCTCTACACTGGCGGGCTCAGCGCGCGTCCGCCGCCGTCGCCGGGATCTGCGAATTGGCCAGCGGCCGCACGCCATTGGGCGAGGTCGGATCGACGATCACCATGGTTTCGGTGGAACCATCGGGCCACACCACCTGGAAGGTGCTGCCGGCCGGCAGTGAAGTGAACGGCATGCCACTCTGCGCGCGATAGACCGCAGCGACCTGGCTGGCACCGGCGCGACGCACGTCTTCCTGCGCCTTCACCGTGGTCAGTTCGACCTTCGACAGATGCCGGTAGCGATCCTCGTAGGTATCGATCATCAACAGGCCAACCGCGCCGGCCGAGTAGGCCACGAACAGCGCCACCCAGAACCAGAACTTGGCCCCGTGCAGGAATCGGCGGTAGTTCATTGCTCGTTCCTCTTTCCAACCAATCGCTTGATCCATTCCTTCATTTTCCCAGCACCTTGCCGCGATACCGCAGCGTCATACACGAAATCCCGGAAATCCTGCGCCCCATCCTGCGAACAGATCCCTCCGTTCGCACAAAAATTGTTGACCAGCACGCTGTCCGCTCCACAGGCTAGACCGAGTTCACAGGCCGCAAGCCGCCATGCAAGTTCACTGAGCTGCTCGCCGGCCACCAGCCCGTCAAGCGCGCGGTCACCGGCAGCACGCACGCCCATGCCCGGCGCGATGGCCATGTAGGCCTCCGGGTCGCGCGAGGTGCGCACGCGCTCGACCAGGTCGCGGCGGTACTCGGCACTGTCGTGCAGCGGCTCACCTTCGGCGAACAGCGCTGCTTCCGCAGCCAGGTTGCCCTGCGCGGCCGCTTTGCGGCGTTCGGACAGCACCAGCGCCGCGCCCAGCTTGTCGCCCGGCACGAATCCGCCGCAGCGCTGCGCCACGCGCTCGCGCGCCTCGACCATCGCCGGCGCCGCCGTCAGGCCCAACCCACTCAGTACGTTGTTGTCCAGGCGGTAGCCGCCCGGATCGAGTGCGTACTGCGCGCAATAGTCATAGACGCGGCTGAGCATCCAGCGCGCCTCGTGATTACCGTTGTCGGCCTGTGTGCGCAGGCGCTGGGCGTAGGCATACAGGTCGCTGGCGTCTTCGATGTCGGCGCGCAGGTCCAGCGGCAGGCCAGACGGCAGCGTGTTGCCCCGCTCGAAGGCCGCCAGCCGTCGCGCCAGTGCTTCGGGCACCACCGGCAGCGGCGCTCCGCTGTCACGGCTGGCCACCGCCAGTGGCAGGTCCGGCGACGCCGACGGCGATGCCCCGCCCGCTGCGTGGCCGCTGGCCCGATACCCGGCCACGCCCAGCACGGCCACCGCCGGCAGCACGAGCAACCAGGTTTTCAGGGTCGGAGCGAAGGCCATCGGCGGCGGTGAGCGTTCACGGCGCACAGGAAAGCGCCGAGTTTAGCAAGGCCCGGCAGGCCTGTCTGAACTGCGCCCGTTCATCTCAAGGCGGCATCTCAGGCGATACGGAGACGCCCCGATGGTCTAGCATGGCCCCCTTTCCCGCGATTGCCCCCACCGCCATGCCGTTCCTGGAACTGACCCTGCGCTGCACCGAAGCCACCCAGCCCCGCTATGAAAATGCGCTGGAGGACGTCGGCGCACTGGCCGTCACCCTGCTCGATGCCGAAGCCGACACCAGCAACGAACAGGCCATCCTCGAACCGGGCGTGGGTGAAACGCCGCTGTGGGACACCCTGGTGCTGAGCGCGCTGTTCCCCGCCGACAGCAACGCGCTGTTGCTGCTGGCCGCACTGGAATCCTTCGACCCGGAACTGGACTGGAGCAATGGCAGCTTCCGCGCGGTCGAAGACGAAGACTGGGAACGCGCCTGGCTGGACCAGTTCCAGCCGATGGATTTCGGCAGCCGCACCTGGATCGTGCCGTGGAACCATGAACTGCCGGACGCTGCACAGGCCGCCGATGCCGCCGTGGTGCGGCTGGACCCGGGCCTGGCGTTCGGCTCGGGCACCCACCCGACCACCGCCCTGTGCCTGCGCTGGCTGGACCAGCTGGCCGTGGACGGCCAGCTGCAGGGCCAGCGCGTGCTCGACTTCGGCTGCGGCTCGGGCATCCTCGCACTGGCCGCGCTGAAGCTGGGCGCTGCCGAAGCGATCGGCGTGGACAACGATCCGCAGGCGCTGGTCGCCACCGCCGACAATGCCGAGCGCAATGGCGAGCAGGCCCGCATGCATGTGTACCTGCCGCAGGACGAACCGGTCGCCACCTACCCGGTCGTGGTCGCCAACATCCTTGCTTCGGCGCTGGATGCCCTGGCCGAGCTGCTGGCCGCACGCGTCGCCGCTGGCGGTCGCATTGCCCTGTCGGGCATCCTGCATGGTCAGGAAGGCGAACTGCTGCAGCGCTACGCCGCGTGGTTCGACGATCTGCAGGCCACCCAGGATGGCGACTGGATGCGCATCACCGGCGTGCGCCGCGCCTGATCATGATTGAATGACCGCTGGATCCGAGCCCGCGCCCTGAGCATGTCCGAGCCGAACCCGCCGCGCCGTCCCCTGGCCACCTTCCTGCGCCCCGCGCCGGAAGGCGAGGCTGCACCTGCGACCGATGCGCGCACGCCCGACCCGGCGGCGCATGGCATTCCTGCCGGGGAGACTGGCGACCCGATCGGCGCGGCGTTGCCGCCGATGGCGGAGACGCGACAGATCGATGACACCGTCATCCTCGACGAGGCGGCCGTGATCGAACCCGTCCTTGCCGTCCCGGCCGCGCAGGCCGTGGCCGGCGATGCGCCGAGCTTCCTGGGCACTTCACGGCCGCGCGCGCTGCCGACGCCGCGCTGGCACTGGGTGCTGGTTGCCGGGCTGGCACTGCTGCTGGTACTGCAGAGCGTGCTGGCCGATCGTGCGCGACTGGCCGCCGACGCCGGCAACCGCGCCTGGCTGGGCGCGTTGTGCGGCGCACTGCGCTGCAGCCTGCCGCCCTGGCACGAGCCCACCGCCTTCACCATGACCAGCCGTGAGATCCGTCCGCTGCCGGGCCAGCCCGGCGTACTGCAGGTGCAGGCCAGCATCCGCAACGATGCGCGCTGGGCACAGGCCTGGCCGGACCTGCGCCTGTCGCTGTCCGATGCCGATGGCCGGGTGATCGGCAGCGGCGTGTTCGCACCGGCGCAGTACCTCGGCGAGGCCCCCGGCGCGGCCCTGCTGGAACCGGGCCAGAGTGCGCGCATCGCGTTCCGCGTGCAGGAGCCTGCCGCGTCCACCGTCGCATTCACCTTCGACTTCCTCTGACCAAGGTAGAGGCGACCAGCCGTGGCAGGTCGGGCACGCTCGCGCTAGACTGGCCGCCACCACCTCGTCCGGCCGCGCGCTCCGCGCGCACGGGCCAACCAGATCGGGAACCCCCTTGAACGCTGTCCTCTCTCGTCCTGACAACAGTCGTGGCGCTCCCCGGCCACCGCTGCGTGAACACGTCGCCCAGTCCGTGCGCCGCTACCTGCGTGACCTCGATGGCTGCGACGCGGACGATGTCTACGAGATCGTGCTGCGCGAGATGGAAATCCCGTTGTTCGTGGAAGTACTCAACCACTGCGAAGGCAACCAGAGCCGTGCCGCCGCGATGCTGGGCATCCACCGCGCCACCCTGCGCAAGAAGCTGAAGGAATACGGCATCAGCGCCTGAGCGCGCGTGGGTAGTGCCGGCCGCTGGCCGGCAACCTCATGAACGATGACAGGATTGCCGTTGCCGGCCAGCGGCCGGCACTACCCGTAGATCCACGCCATGCGTGGATGCCGCCCCGGCAGAATCAGCCGCCTCCGCCTGCCTTCCAGTAATACCGCACCACGTGGAAGAACACCGGGGCGGCGAAGCACACCGAGTCCAGCCGGTCGAGCATGCCACCATGGCCCTCGATCATGTGGCCCCAGTCCTTGATGCCGCGGTCGCGCTTGATCGCCGACATCACCAGGCCGCCCCAGAATCCCATCAGGTTGATCAGCAGCGACAGGCCGAACGCCTGCAGCGGCGTGAACGGGGTGATCCACCACAGCGCCGCGCCCAGCGCACTGGCACTCAGCACGCCGCCCACGAAGCCCTCCACGGTCTTCGACGGCGACAGCTTCGGCGCAATCAGGTGCCTGCCCAGCAACTTGCCCCAGATGTACTGCAGCACGTCCGAGGACTGCACCACGATCACCAGGAAGGCGAACAGCAGCACGTTGCGCGACGGGTCATGGCCGGGCACGTGCAGGTTCAGCAGCAGCGGCACGTGCGAGATGCAGAACACGCAGATCATCAGCCCCCACTGCACCTTCGCCGTGCGCTCCAGGTAGTGCGTGGTGTCGCCACCGATGGTCGACAGGATCGGCAGGAACAGGAACGCGTACACCGGGATCAGAAGCGTGTACATGCCGTACCAGTCGATCCACACCAGGTAGTACTGCCAGGGCAGCACGATGTAGAACGCGGCCAGCAACGCGTAGTAGTCCCCTGAGCGTGTCGGTGCCAGGGTGATGAACTCGCGCAGCGCGAACAGCGAGATGATCGCGAACAGCACGATCACGCCGGCACGGCCGAAGAACAGCGCCAGCCCGACCACGATCGCCATCACCCACCAGGCACGGATGCGTGACACCAGGTTGGCGATCACCGCACTGGGCCGACCGCGCTGGCGCCAGCGCAGGGTCTCGGCCACCAGCGTGGCCAGCACCAGCACCGCACCGACACCGGCAAACAGCAGGCCGGTCTGCTGGCCTACGCTCTGCGTTGCCAGATCGCCAGATACATCCAACACGAAACTCATGCACGCCCCCCGTTCGGCGCCAGGTCCAGCAGCGCCTGCCGGCTGCGGGCCAGGAAGGCCGCCTTGTCCTCGTCGGCCTGCAGCCGCAGCGGCGTCCCGAACGTGGCCGTGCACAGCAGCGGCAACGGCAGGAACCGCCCCTTGGGCATCACCCGCTTCAGGTTGTCGATCCACACCGGCACGAACTCCAGCTCCGGCCGTTGCCGCGCCAGATGGTAGATGCCGCTCTTGAACGGCAACAGCGGCTCATCGCCCACATTGCGGGTACCTTCCGGAAACAGGATCAGCGAGCAGTCTTCGTCCACCGCGTCACGCAGCACCTGCAGCGGGTCCTGCCGGCGCTGGCCGGCCTCGCGTTCAACCAGCACGCCGTTGAACACCGCGTCGATCAGGTAGCGGCGCAGGCCATCGCGCTGCCAGTATTCGGCCGCAGCCACCGGGCGCACCTGGCGCCGCAGTGCTGGTGGCATCGACGACCAGATCAGCACGAAGTCACCATGGCTGGCATGGTTGCCGTAATACACGCGTCGTTCGCTGGACGGCGCGCAGCCGATCCACAGCGCGCGGGCGCCGGTCACCACATGGATCGCGCCACTGCAGGCGCGGGCAATCAGCTCGGCGAACATTGGTCCCTCCCGTTCACGTCTGCGGCCACAACACGGCCAGCACCAGCAGTGCGAACTGCACTGTGGTCAGCAGGTATTGGCGCAGCAGCAGGCGGCGCATGCCGGCCCAGCGCGCGTCCCAGCCGCGCAGCGGCGCATCGGGCGCCGCGCGACGCAGGCCACTGTCGTGCAGCAGCTGATCAGTGCGGCGCGCAGCGGCTTCGCCGTCCAGGCCCTCATCGCGCAGCAGCTGCAGCAGGCTGGCATCCAGCCCGACCCGCCATGCCTGGCAGGCCTGTGCGATACCCACGGCAACACTGATCAGCAACAGGCCGGCAGCGATCATCGCCAGGCCCGGCTCGATGCCGAGCAGCAGCAACGCCACCAGCAACAGGCCCAGCGACAGCAGCGCCGGCCAACGCCCCTGCCGCAACAGCAACTGCATGGTCGCCAGATCGGGGGCCTTGCTCATGCGCGCGCTCCTGCAGCAGTGATGGCCTTCAGGTGCGCTGCGCCCAACACGATGCCGGGGCGTGCACCACGCACGATCGCCACCGCCGCGTCCGCGTCGGCCACACGACCACTGCGCAGCAGCCAGGTCGCCACACTGGCGGCGCTGCGCGAATAGCCCAGCGCGCAACAGACCAACAGTGGCCCCTGCATGCGCAGGCGCTCGATGGCCTCGGCCGCCGCGCGCAGCTGTTCCGGCGTGGGCACCACCAGGTCCAGCATCGGCACGCTGGCATACGCCGCGCCCGATGCACGACAGGACAGTTCAGCACAGGTATCGACCACGCCGACCAAGGGTGTTGGCAACGCAGCACAGGGAATGCGCCCCAGCCACACGCCATCCATCACCGGCACCGGCTGCGGCGCACGTCGCGTCCACAGCCGCGAATTGATCCAGGCCGCGCCCAGGTACGGCGCCAGCAACCAGCGCGCCGCCATGGTCAGCCGCCCATCGGCGCGCTTCTGGAACACCGCCGTGCCCAGCCCGGCATAGGCCAGCGCCACCAGCAGCAGCGACACCACCGGCCACAGCAGCCACAACGCCACACTCCGCAGCAGGATCACCGGCACCATCAGCACAGCGGCCCCCAGCAGGTACAACCCCGCCAGGCGCCAGCGCCCGGCATCACGTGTCGTGCGCCATGCACGCAGCGGTGGCGTGCCCTGCTCCGGCCACAGCCAGACGCACAGCCAGCCGGCCAGCAGGCCGGTCGGGATATCGATGAAGTGATGCTGGAACGTGGTCAGCACCGAAACGCCGATCAGCAGCGCCCACCCATGCAGCACCCAGCGCCACGCACCGTGCAGGTATTGCGCGAACTTCACCCACAGCACGATCAGCAGCACGATGTGCAGCGACGGCGCCTGGTTGAACGGCTTGTCGAAGCCCAGCAGCACGTCGAACAGCCAGCCAAACACACCGCCAATCTCCGGCCGCTGGAAGCTGAAGCGCAGCGGCCACAGCAGGAAGCAACTCACGGCGATCAGCTGTGCACTGAACAGCCGCAGCGCGTGCCGGTCCAGTTCGAGGCGCTGCCGGCACAGGAAGAACGAGACCGCGTAGAACAGGTCGATCGACCAGTACGGCACGATCGTCCACGGCACGAACGGGATATGCGCCTCCCACGCGAACGCCATCACCGGCAGCGTAGCGTGGCGGCCGGCCATCCAGTTGGCGAAGCCATAGCTGGCGAAGAAGAACGGGCCCAGCAGGGCCAGCCACAACAGGGCGCGCCGCCAGGGGCGCCCCTCTGCGGCCAGCGGGGATGCGGCGAGCGTCGCCATCACGCGATCCGGCGCGCCAGCGACACCGTGAAGATGCCGAAGTCGTCGATACGCTGCGCCACCTTCTCGAACCCGGCCAGGCGCACCAGCTCATCCATTTCCTGTTGGGTACGGCGGCGCATCACCCACGCGGCGCCACCCCGATGGCTGGTCAGCGCGCGGGCGATGAATTCCAGCTGCGGGTGCCAGGGCTGGCCGGTATAGGCCAGGTAGCCGCCCGCCGGCACCGTCGCGGCAATGCCCTGCAGCGAGCGCAGCACCGCATCGTTGTCGGGGAACAGCTCGTACAGGCCCGATACCACCGCCAACGTCGGTGCCGGGTCGACCTTCGCCAGCTGCACCGGGTCGAACGCATCGCCCTGTTCGAAGCGGGCGATGTCGGCCGCCCCCAGGCGCTCTATCAAGGCCTGGCCCTGGGTGACGTTCAGATCGCTGAAGTCACGCAGCACGATGCGCTCGGCGCGCTGTTCGCCCTGGCCCAATGCTTCCAGCACGTAGCGGCCATGGCCAGCGGCCACGTCCAGCACGCGCACCGGCGCGCCCTGCCCGCGCAGGCGCTGGGCAGCATCGCGCAGCAGTTCCTGCAGGTGCTGGCCACGCACGCGGATGCCGCGCCAGCCGATCGCGTCCAGATAATTGCGGTCGACCATGCGACCCAATGGGCCCTTGCCGCGCGCTTCATCGCGGTAGATGTAGTCGAGCGTGCTGCCCGAATCGAAACCGGTCTGCAGTCCCAGCGCGATGCCTTCAGAGAGCGTGCCGCCGAAGCGCAGGCCGCCACGAACTACGCGCCAGCGCAGGTCGGCCAAGCTGTTGCGCTCCGGTGGCCAGGCCAGGATCTCCGATTCCTCGAACGTCGGCCCATGGCGGTGCGCATCGCGCCGTGACAGCTCACGCAGCGGTTCGGCGAAACGCGCCTGGATGAAGCTGCGGATGCGCGCCAGTGCCGGCGCCCGATCACGTTCGCCCAGCGTGTCGTGGAAGAAGCCCGGCAGGTGCACGCGCTCCTTGACCGGGCTGGACAGGCGCTCGTAGAAGCGGTCCTGCGGGCCGCGATGCACGACGAAGTCCGAGCCGGACACCAGCAGCTGCACCGGCACACTGATCGCCTGCGCATCGGCGACGATGCGGTCGGCGGCCTCGTACAGGCCCAGCAGTACGCGCACCGAGATCGGCCGGGTGATCAGCGGATCGGTGCGGTAGCTTTCCACCCGCGCCGGGTCATGGGTCAGCCACTGCGGCTTGACGTAGCTGTTGACGAAGAAGTTGCCACGCAGCTTCTGCATCAAGGCCAGGCCCGGGCGTGCGAACGGCACGTACAGCTTCACCTTGAACGCCGGCGAAGCCATCACCAGCGCGCGCAGGCGCGGTGCGTAATCGTGCACCCAGGTGGCGGCAACCACCGCTCCCACGCTTTGCGCGATCACCACGATGTCCTGCACCGCGATGCCATGCTCGGCGCCGATATGGGCAATGAAGCTGTCCAGATCGCGCACCAGCGCCGGGAAGCCCGGTGCATCGCC
This sequence comes from Stenotrophomonas sp. 85239_Sma, assembly GCF_056481725.1. NCBI lineage: Bacteria > Pseudomonadati > Pseudomonadota > Gammaproteobacteria > Lysobacterales > Lysobacteraceae > Stenotrophomonas > Stenotrophomonas sp. 85239_Sma. The sequence continues at coordinate 4,198,711 of NZ_CM151163.1, forward strand.
ACGTGCGCCCGGCGAACGGCCATTGCCACGCGCGTCCCAGGCGAAGAAGGCGGTGTCGGGCAGGTCCAGCTCATCGACCAGGTGGGTGACACGCCCGGAGTGCTCGTGGCCACGATGCAACAGCACGATGGCCTTGGTGGCCGGGGTGGCGGTGGTGCCCGCCCAGTACCGGTAGAACAGCGGTCCCTGGTCGAAGCTGTGGAATTCCCGTTCCTGCGCCTGGCGCATGCAATCTCCTGATTGTCTTTTTGTATCTTGATTAATTCGGCGAAACCGCCGCTTCCCGCAGTCCACGACGGACGCGGTTGATCATCGTCAGCACGCACAGCACCGCCATGGCCGCGGCCACGCCAGTGACCGTCATCGCGCCACCCCACTCAAACGCCAGCAGCAGGCCCAGCGCACCGATCACGAAGGCGCGATCGCTCTTGCCCATCGGGCCGTCATAGCGGCGGCTGGCGCCGACCATCAGCCCCAGCACCCCGGCGTACTCGCTCAGCGCCGCGGTCCAGGCCAGCAGCCACAGCGCCTCCGGGCGCACGCCCGGCACGCTGAGCAGGCTCAGGTACAGCGCGGCGTCGGCGATCACATCGCACAGCTCGTTCAGATAGGCGCCCAGCCGCGACTGCTGGCCGAACTCGCGGGCCAGCATGCCGTCCACGGCGTTGAGCGCCATGCGCAGCAGCATCCACAGCGGCAGCAGCAGGTACAGCAGCGGCTGGGCCGGCGCGCAGCACCACACGGCGGCGGCCACCAGCAGCGAGACCCCGGCAGCGGCCACGGTCACCGTATTGGCGGTGATCCCCATGCGGTACAGGCCGCGTACGGCCGGACGCAACAGGTCCTGGAAACGTCCTTTCAATGCATAGATCGACATGATCCGTACCCGCTGATCCTTGGCAGTGCGGGCACAGCCTACCCGATTGGGGCAGCCGGCCCCATCCTGTTGCCTGCGGGCCACTCCGGCCCGGCTGTGCTGAAGGCGGCCGCAGGGCCACCGGCGCGGGCCGATTTTCCCCACCGGCGCCCGCCACCGGCCCCCACCGCCTACAATATCGGCCCCGCTCCGCTGCCGATTCTGTCCCATGACTGCTGATCTGTTGCCCGTCCGCCGGGCCCTCCTCTCCGTTTCCGACAAGACCGGCCTGGTCGAGCTGGCCACTGCGCTGGCGGCACGCGGCGTGGAGTTGCTGTCCACTGGCGGCACCGCCAAGGCGATCCGCGATGCGGGCCTGGCCGTGAAGGACGTGGCCGACGTCACCGGCTTCCCGGAAATGATGGACGGCCGGGTCAAGACCCTCCACCCGATGGTGCACGGCGGCCTGCTGGGCCGCTCCGGCCTGGATGACGCAGTGATGGCCGAGCACGGCATCGGCGCCATCGACCTGCTGGTGCTGAACCTGTATCCGTTCGAATCGGTCACCGCCAAGGCCGATTGCACCCTGGCCGACGCGGTCGAAAACATCGACATCGGCGGCCCGGCCATGCTGCGCTCGGCGGCCAAGAACTTCGCCCGCGTGGCGGTGGCGACCGATCCGTCGCAGTACGCCGAACTGCTGGCTTCGCTGGACGCCAACGACGGCCAGCTGTCGGCCACCACCCGCTTCGCGTTCTCGGTGGCCGCGTTCAACCGCGTCGCCCAGTACGACGCCGCGATCAGCAACTACCTGTCGGCCGTCACCGCCACCGACGCCGCGGTGCCGGCACGTGCCGAGTACCCGGCACAGATGAACTCCACCTTCGTGAAGGTGATGGACCTGCGCTACGGCGAGAACCCGCACCAGAGCGGCGCGTTCTACCGCGATCTCTACCCGGTGCCGGGCACGCTGGCCACCTTCCAGCAGCTGCAGGGCAAGGAACTGAGCTACAACAACCTGGCCGATGCCGATGCAGCGTGGGAATGCGTGCGCCAGTTCGACGCGCCGGCCTGCGTCATCGTCAAGCACGCCAACCCGTGCGGCGTGGCCGTCGGTGCCGGCAACGGCGATGCCTACGAGCTGGCCTACGCCACCGACCCGACCAGCGCCTTCGGCGGCATCATCGCCTTCAACAAGCCGCTGGACGCCGCCACCGCCAAGGTGATCCTGGACCGCCAGTTCGTGGAGGTGCTGATCGCCCCGGACTACGAGCCGGCCGCGCTGGAATACGCGCAGAAGAAGGCCAACGTGCGCGTGCTGCGCATCCCGCACGGCGACGGCCTGAACAACTTCGACAGCAAGCGCGTCGGCTCGGGCCTGCTGCTGCAGTCCTCGGACAACCGCGGCATGACCCGCGATGAACTGAAGGTGGTCAGCAAGCTGGCGCCGACCGACAAGCAGTTCACCGACCTGCTGTTCGCCTGGAAGGTCGCCAAGTTCGTGAAGTCCAACGCGATCGTCTACGCCAAGGACAACCGCACGATTGGCGTGGGCGCCGGCCAGATGAGCCGCGTGTACTCGGCCCGCATCGCCGGCATCAAGGCCGCCGACGCGAACCTGGTGGTCGAGGGTTCGGTAATGGCCTCCGATGCATTCTTCCCGTTCCGCGACGGCATCGACGCCGCCGCTGCCGCCGGCATCAAGGCGGTCATCCAGCCGGGCGGTTCGATGCGCGATGCCGAAGTGATCGCCGCCGCCGACGAACATGGCCTGGCCATGGTGTTCACCGGCGTGCGCCACTTCCGCCATTGATCCGCATTACGAAGCCGGGCCCTGCCCGGCTTTTCTTTTCCGCACCCGAGAACCCTGTCCCATGAAGATCCTCGTCATCGGCTCCGGCGGCCGCGAACACGCCCTGGCATGGAAGCTGGCCCAGTCCTCCCGTGTCACCGAAGTGATCGTGGCGCCCGGCAACGCCGGCACCGCCAGTGAAGGCAAGTGCCGCAACGTGGCAGTGAAAGTCACTGACATCGACGGCCTGCTGGCGCTGGCCCAGGCCGAGGGCGTAGCGCTGACCGTGGTCGGCCCGGAAGTACCGCTGGTGGCCGGCGTGGTCGACCGCTTCCGCGCCGCTGGCCTGCGCATCTTCGGGCCGACCGCCGCTGCCGCGCAGCTGGAAGGCAGCAAGGCTTACGCCAAGGATTTCCTGGCCCGCCACAACATCCCCACCGCGTTCTACGCCGTGCACAGCGACGTGGACGCTGCGTTGGCGTACGTGCGCGAGAAGGGCGCACCGATCGTGGTCAAGGCCGATGGCCTCGCCGCCGGCAAGGGCGTGATCGTCGCGATGAGCTTGACCGAGGCCGAAGACGCGGTGCGTGACATGCTCTCCGGCAACGCGTTCGGCGATGCCGGCGCCCGCGTGGTGATCGAAGAGTTCCTCGACGGCGAGGAAGCCAGCTTCATTTCGATGGTGGACGGCGTGCATGCGCTGCCGATGGCCACCTCGCAGGACCACAAGCGCGTCGGCGACGGCGACACCGGCCCCAACACCGGCGGCATGGGTGCGTACTCGCCGGCCCCGGTGGTCACGCCGGAGGTGCATGCGCGGGTGATGCGCGAAGTGGTGAACCCGACCGTGCAGGGCATGATTGCCGACGGTATCCCGTTCACCGGCTTCCTCTACGCCGGCCTGATGATCGACGCCAGTGGCGCGCCGAAGGTGATCGAATTCAACGTGCGCTTCGGCGACCCGGAAACCCAGCCGGTGATGCTGCGCCTGCAGTCGGATCTGGTGGAGCTGGTGGAAGCGGCCATCGATGGCCGCCTGGACCAGGTGGAAGCACACTGGGACGCGCGCCCGTCACTGGGCGTGGTGCTGGCCGCCAGGCCGTACCCGGAATCGCCGATCACCGGTGACGTGATTTCCGGCCTGGACGAGGTGCCTACCAGTGCCAAGGTGTTCCATGCCGGTACGGCATTGGATGCGCAGGGCCAGGTGCTGAGCGCCGGCGGCCGCGTGCTGTGCGTGGCGGCGCTGGGCGACAGCGTGCGCGACGCGCAGGCCAACGCCTATGCCGGCGTGGCCAAGGTCAGCTGGGCCAACGAATTCCATCGCAACGACATCGGCTGGCGCGCGATCGCACGCGAGGGCTGAGGCAGGCGCGGCGTCAGGACATCCACGCATGGCGTGGATCTACTGGTTCTGCAGCAGGGGGAGATGCACGCCATGCGTGGATTGAACACCCGAAAAGAAAGGCCCGGCAGTGCCGGGCCTTTTCATTGCTTCAACGCCGTCCCGCCTTACGCGGTGAACAGCGCCTTCATTTTCTTCAGCGCGTTCGCTTCAACCTGGCGGATGCGCTCGGCCGATACGCCGTACTCGTCGGCCAGCTCCTGCAGCGTCACCTTGCTGTCGGCATCCAGCCAGCGGCGGCGGATGATGTCGCGCGAACGCGCATCCAGCTCGGCCAGGCCTTCGCGCAGCAGCTGCATCTGGTTGTCTTCACTGTCGGCACGTTCGTAGGCCATCGACGGGTCTTCGTCGTTGGCGACCAGGAACGCAGCCGGCGACGGCGGCGCGTGTTCGTTGTCCTCGTCGGCCGGCGCATCGAAACCGATATCGCGACCGGACAGGCGCGACTCCATTTCCATGACCTCGCGCTCGGACACGTTCAGGTCCTTCGCCACCGCGCTGACCTCAGCCGCGTTCATCCAGCCCAGGCGCGTCTTCGACTTGCGCAGATTGAAGAACAGCTTGCGCTGCGCCTTGGTGGTGGCGACCTTCACGATGCGCCAGTTCTTCAGGATGAACTCGTGCATCTCGGCACGGATCCAGTGCACGGCAAAGGAGACCAGGCGCACGCCCATGTCCGGGTCGAAGCGCTTGACCGCCTTCATCAGGCCGATGTTGCCTTCCTGGATCAGGTCGCCCAGGGCAAGGCCGTAGCCGTTGTAGCCGCGGGCCACGTGCACCACGAAGCGCAGGTGTGAATGCACCAGCTCGCGGGCGGCGTCCAGATCGTTGCCGTCGCGGAAGCGACGGGCCAGGTCCTGTTCGTCATCGACCGACAGCACCGGGATCTGGTGCACGGCACCGATGTAGGCGTCCAGCGAACCGAGCGCACTGGGAATCGGGAGATTGTTTGCCACAAGGGCAGTAGAGGTGTTCTGGCTCATAGGCACCCATCTTAGCAGTCCGGGATTTGGACTGCTAAAGGAGGAAAAAGTTCCAGCATCCTATTGATGCAACACTGGTCCCAAACAGAGCCCTACCGTAGCGCGATTTGATGACAGTGGCGAGCACGCTTTTCGGGATTCACAATCCCTTGGAATTCAATCAATTAACTGCCGGAAACCGGCGATTTCCGGTCAAGCGGAGCTGAACGGGCCGGCCTGGAGGTCCATTCAGGCCTGGAGACGTTGCCGGGTGTTCAGGCCCGAAGGCCGAGGGTCGCCCCCTTTACTACTAAGAAACCCGTTGACAGCCATCCGGCGACATGCTCCGATGCATCAACTAATTCATACGTAGAAACACATGGCCCGTCCTGTCTCGCAGACTCCCACCCCCGCCGAGCAGGCCATCCTGGACATCCTCTGGGACAAGGGCGAAGCATCCGTGCGCGAAGTGGCGGATGTGCTCGGCGAACACAAGCCGGTCGCCTACACCACGGTGCTGACCATGTTCAACGTGCTGGCGAAGAAAGGCTTCGTCAGTCATCGCCAGGAAGGTCGCGCCTACATCTACCACGCCACGCTCAGCCGCGAGCAGGCCCGCCGGCAGGCGCTCGACCATCTGCTGCATCAGTTCTTCGACGGCTCACCGAACGTGTTGGCACAGCACCTGGTGGACGAACGCGAAATCGACCGCAACGAACTGCAGGCACTGCAGCAGCGCATCAGCGATGCCAGGGCCGGGAGGAAGGAATGAACCTCATCGACATGGCGATGGCACTGGGCCTTCGGCAGTTGCTGTTGTCCGCAGTTGTGCTGCTGCCAGCGCTGTGGCTGGCACGGCGGCGGGCCCTCAGTGCCGAACAACGCTCCTGGCTGCTGACAGCAGCGATGGCAGTGGCACTGCTGTTGCCGCTCAGCGCCTTCCTCCCGGGCTGGTCGACCACCCTGCCCGCACCGGCACCGCCCGCGGCCGCGTTCCACCCCATGCCCGGCGAAGGGGCAACGACGGAAGAGGCCATCTTCGAAGCCGGACGGCAGCCCGACATCTATTACGTCGAACTGCCGAAGACCCTGCCGACGGTGCTTGCACTGCTTTGGCTGCTGGGCACCCTGTGGCTGGGCATGCGCCTGCTGGACGCGATGCTGCACGCGCGCCGGCTGCGGCGGCTGGCGCAACCGGCGTCCGCCGGATTGCGCGCGGTCCTGGCCGACATCGTGCCCGCCCACGTGACGATCGCCACCTGCGCCGTCGACGGGCCGATGGTCGTCGGCCTGTGGCGCCCGCAGATCCTCCTGCCCCGCCCCTTGCTGGCACGGCTGGACAACAACGTGCTGCGCGACATCGTCCGCCACGAGGTTGCACACCTGGATCGACGCGACCTGTGGACAAGCACGCTGCTGCGGGCGGGAACAGCACTGTTCTGGTGGAATCCACTCCTGCACCTTGCCCAGGCACGCTTGGCGGTACTGCGCGAAATGGCCTGTGATGCACGCGCTGCGATGCAGGCACGCGAACCGCTGGACTATGCAGGTTCGCTGCTGGCCAGCATCGAACAGCTGCAGGCCCTGCGCGAAGAGGCACCGACACTTGCACTGGGCATGTTCAGTGCACGCAGCCAGCTGGCGCAGCGCATCGATCAGCTGCTGGACGCCGCGTCGCAGTCCCCCCGGCGCCGCAGCCTGTTGATGCTGGGCCTGCTGCTTCTGCTGGCCTGCACCGGCACCGCGGTGGCTGTCTCACCACGACTCGCCTCACCACCGGTTGCCAGCTCCTCCGATACGCGCGTCAACACGCTGCTCCAGGCCGCCAGCACGCATGACGTCGCGCAGGTCCACGCGTTGGCGGCGGCGGGCGTCGATCTCGATGCGCGCGTGCTCGGCGACGGCACGGCGCTGATCCAGGCCATCCGCGCACGCGATCCTGCGATGGTCGACGCCCTGCTGCAACTGGGCGCCGACCCCGATCGTGCCGCGCTGGGCGAAGGCAATCCATTGATCGTCGCCTCCGCGCTGGGCCTGCAACCCATCGTCGAGCAGCTGGTGCAGGCCGGTGCAGACGTCAACCGGGTCGTGACCTATGACGAGACGCCGCTGATCAATGCCTCGCGCGAAGGGCATCTGGTCACCGTGCAGTACCTGCTCGCGCACGGCGCCGACATCAACCTGGGCGTGGAAGCCGACGGCTGGCTGGGGCGCTGGCGGACACCGCTGAACCAGGCTGGCAACGCGGCCGTGCGCGATTACCTGCTGGCGCAGGGCGCCCGCCGCGAACGACGCTGACGCCGCCGCCGCATCGCCTCCTGCGCTGCGGCGGCAACCCGTTCCACCCGCAACGACCGGACGCGGCAGGCGTGCGTGGCAACGCGTGTGCCGATCCCGCCCGCTCTTCCACTCCTGCAAGGATGTCGATGATGAACCGACTGTTGCTGTGTTCGCTGCTGGTCTCCCTGACTCCGTTCCACGTGATGGCCACTGACGCCAGTGCTGAAGACCCTGCGCGCTTTGCCCAGGCAATGGCCCATGGCCTGCGCCCCAGCACCGCGCAGCTGGGCGCCGCGCTGCCGCAGTGGTCGATCGAGGAACGCCTCGCCCACTACAAGATACCGGGCGCTGCCGTTGCGGTGATCCGGAATGGCCAGGTGGTATACGCCGCCGGATTCGGCCTGCGCCAGGCGGGCACGCGCGATGCGGTGGATGCCGATACCGTGTTCTCGGTGGGCTCGGTCAGCAAGATGGGCGCTGCAGCAACCACCCTGAAGCTGGTTGCCGCCGGCACAGTCTCGCTGGAAGAGAACATCGACCTTCGGCTGCGTCGCTGGCATGTGCCTGCCGATGCGCAGGGACTGCACCCGCCGATCAACCTGCGCATGCTGCTCTCGCACACCGCCGGCTTCAATGTGCATGGCTTCCAGGACTACCAGCCTGCCGAACGCTTGCCGACCTTGCTGCAGACACTGGATGGACTGGCGCCTGCAAAGAATGAACCGATACGCCTGATCCACGCGCCCGGCCAGCAGGTCGACTATTCCGGTGGCGGCTACACGGTGGTGCAGCTGGCGATCGAAGACCTGACCGGCAGAGCATTCGCCGACGTCGCACGTCGCGAGGTGTTCGCGCCACTGGGCATGTCCCGCAGCACGTACCAGAATCCCTTGCCTGCCGGCTACGGCAACGTTGCCCATGCCCATGACAACAAGGGCCAGCCGGAGGCCCTGCCACGCGGCTGGCAGAGCTTTCCGGAACAGGCGGCGTCCGGGCTGTGGACCAGCGCCAACGACATGGGCCTGTTCGTCGCGGCCCTGCTGCGCAGCATCCGCACCAAGGATGGATGGCTGCCGCAGTCGTTGGCCCTGCAGATGGTCAGCGAAGTGGCGCCGGCCGGTCGTGGCCTGGGTCCGGAGCTGGCCGGCACCGGCGCCAGTCGCCGCTTCTTCCACAACGGCAGCAATGACAGCTATCACGCCGGCATTGAAGGCTACCCGGAGAGCGGCGATGGATTCGTCATCCTGACCAATGGCGACAACGGCCCCGCACTGCGCGGGGAAATCCGCAATGCCCTTTCCGATGCACTCGGCCACAATGCCAAACCAGTCATCCGCACGCTTGACCCGGCGCTTCTGCGCGACAGCTACCCAGGTTTCAGCGGTCACTTCGTACTCGATGGCGCGCTGCCGATGGACGTCCGCGGCGGTCTCGCTGACTGGTTCGAAGCCACGACGTTGGATCTACAGGCAGGCCAAGCGGGACTGGAACTGCGCCTTCCAGGACGGGACAAGGCCGTCGTGCTCCAGGCGCTGACCCCTGTTCGCTTCCTCGCCGGCAGCGTGGGCGCAGAGCTGCTGTTCCACCGTGGTGGCGACGGCACGGTCCAGGCCCTCAGCGTGATCGCCGAAGGTGCGCGTGCCTACTATCGGCGCGCGGATATCGCGCCAGCAGCGGGCCATTGATCCATCGCTGGCGGCGCCGGGCTACTGCCCGGCCCGCTCAGAGCGCGGAACGCGGCGGCAACGACCAGTCGATCGGGGCCTGCCCGCGGCGCTGCAGGTACTCGTTGGCCATCGAGAAATGGCGGCAGCCGAGGAAGCCGCGATGGGCCGACAGCGGCGACGGATGCGGCGACTTCAGCACGCGATGGCGGCGGGTGTCGATGACCTTGCCCTTCTGCTGCGCGTAGGCGCCCCACAGCATGAACACCAGCCCTTCGCGCTCGCGGTTGAGCACGTCCACCACGTGGTCGGTGAAGCCTTCCCAGCCACGGCCCTGGTGCGCACCGGCCTTGCCCTCCTCCACCGTCAGCACCGCATTGAGCAGCAGTACGCCACGCTGCGCCCACGGCATCAGGCAGCCGTGGTCCGGGCGCGGAATGCCGAGATCGCTCTCGATCTCCTTGTAGATGTTCAGCAGCGACGGCGGCACCGGCACGCCCGGCGGCACCGAGAAACTCAGGCCATGCGCCTGGCCGCGGCCGTGGTATGGATCCTGGCCGAGGATGACCACCTTCACCTGCTCGAACGGCGTGGCGTCGAACGCGGCGAAGATCTGCGGGCCGGGCGGGAACACCGCCGCGCCACCGGCCTTGCGCTGGCGCAGGAAGGCGGACAGCTCGCGCATCTGCGGCTGCAGCAGGTAATCGCCGACATGCTGCTTCCAGCTCGGTTCCAGCTGGATCGTCGGGGTGTCGGCTACTTCATCCATCATCGCAACAGAGGTCCATCGTTCAATCGGGCCAGCCGCAGCTGGAACAGCACCTTGGTAACCAGCAACCGTTCTTCGATCGGCTTGAGCACCAGGTCGTTGGCACCGGACTGCAGCAGCCCGGTCTGGTTGTGCGGATTGCCATCGCCGGTCATCACCAGCACCGGCAGGCGGCGCTTGCCGTAGCCGAAGTCCACGCGCACGCGCTGCACCACGTCGCGGCCGCTCAGTTCGCCCTTCAGGGTGACGTCGGTCAGCACCAGGTCGATGCGGTGGCGGCTGCGGCCCAGCGACTCGGCGGTCAGCAGGGTGAACGCTTCTTCGGCGCTGACCACGTGCAGCACGTTCAGCTGCTGGCGTTCCAGCATGCGCTTGGTCGCCTCGGCCACCACGCGGCTGTCCTCGATATAGAGGATGGTGGCGCCGGGAATGGTCTGCGGCTGCACGTAGCCGCGGATGAAGGTCGCCAGTGCCTCGTGGCCCAGCGCCTTGTCGAAATAGTCGGTGACGTACTCGGTGAAGCGACGCTGCTCCAGGTGCTGCTGGGCATCGCCAGAGACCACGATCACCGGCACATAGGCCTGGCCGGCCGCTTCGCGCACCATCCGCGCCAGCGCCAGGCCGTCACCATCGCGCAGGGTCAGCGAGGTCGTCACCAGGTCCACCGGGCCCTGCGCCAGCGCCTGCTGCGCATCCTCGATGCTGTCGCAGCCGATCACCTCCACGCCCGGCAGGTCGCGCTGCAGGACGTCGGCGATCAGCTTGCGGACCAGTTTCGAACCATCGACCACCATCACCCGCGTCGCGGGCCCTTCAAGGTGCTTCAGCGCTTGCGGTTGCATGCCGGTCTCAGGTGTCGGTCGGGCGGGTCTGGCGGAGGAAGTGGCCGGTGACCAGCCAGGCGCCCAGCCAACCCAGCAGCAGCGTGCCGAGCAGGACCAGGCCGCCGTGCAGCAGGTCCAGGCCGTGCAGCACGAACGGGCTGCCGTAGCTGCGCGAAAGTTCGGCCAGCGGCACGCGCAGCGCGGCACCGGCGGCGGCGATCAGGGCCAGCGCCACCGCACCGGCGCCCAGGCCGTACCACGCGCCCAGGTACAGGAACGGGCGGCGGATGAAGCCATCGCTGGCGCCCAGCAGCTGCAGCACGCCGATCTCTTCGCGGCGGGCCTGGATGTCCAGGCGCACCGTGTTGCCGACCACCAGCGCGGCACCCACGCCAAGCAGCACCGACAGCACCTGCACCAGCCGCGCACCGAAGGCCAGCCAGGCATCCAGGCGTTGGCGCCACAGCGCATCGTGCTGCACCAGGTCGGCCTCGGGCAGGCCTTCCAGCGCGCGCGCCAGGCGCGCGTCATCCTTGCCCTGGCCGGGGGTGATCACCAGCAACGAAGGCAGTGGATTGTCGTTGAGTGCGTCGATCGCCTCGCCGAGGCCGGCATCGCGCAGTTCCTGCAGGCCCTGCTCGGGCGTGCGCACGTTCACTTCGGCCACGTCGTCGCGGTCGCGCAGCTGGCCGGCCAGGCGCAGCGCGCCGGGGCCATCGACGTTGCCCTTCAGGAACACGTTGATGTCGCGCGACTGCTGCACGCTGCCGGCGAACTGCTTGAGGTTGTCCAGGGCGATCGACAGCCCCAGCGGCAACGCCAGCGCCAATGCCATGACCATCACCGTCAGCAGGGTCGCCCACGGCTTGCGGCAGGCGCGGCCCAGGCTGAACACCACGCTGTGCACGTGGTGCTGGAACCAGACACCCACACGCGAGGGGGCGGCGGCTTCGCTGTTTTCGTTCTTCGCCATCGGTTACTCCGCCAGGTCCTGCGGCGAGATGTCATCCACCAGCCGGCCGTGGTCGAGGATCAGCACGCGCTTGCGCATGCGGCGCAGCAGCGGCAGGTCGTGGCTGACCACCAGCACGCTGGTGCCGCGCGAAGGCAGCTCGGCGAACAGGGCCATGATCTCCGCCGCCAGGGTCGGGTCGAGGTTGCCGGTCGGCTCATCGGCCACCAGCAGCTTGGGCTCGCCGACGATGGCGCGGGCGATGCCCACGCGCTGCTGCTCGCCGGCCGACAGCTGCGAGGGCAGCGCCTTCTCGCGATGGCCCAGGCCCATCCGCTCGAGCACCGAGCGCACGCGCTTGCTGATGTCGCCACGGCGGGTGCCACGCAGGATCAGCGGCAGCGCCACGTTCTCGGCGATCGAGCGGTCCATCAGCAGCCGATGGTCCTGGTAGACCGCCCCCACCGCGCGTCGGTGGCGGGGCACGTCGCCGCCGCGCACCTTCAGCAGGTTGCGCTCGTCGAACACCACCGCGCCGCGGCTGGGCCGCTCGTCCAGGTGGATCAACTTGAGCAGGGTGCTTTTGCCCGCACCGGAATGGCCGGTGACGAACAGCATCTCGCCCGGCGCGACCTCGAAGCTGACATCGATCAGCGCCTCGTGGCCACCGGCGTACTGTTTGCTGACATTGTCGAAGCGCAGGACACTCATGCCCCGATTATGCAGGACCGGCGCGACGGATCGGTAGCGCCGGGCCCGGCCCGGCGGAATCTTCGATCCGCGGCTGCGCCCGCCGGGCCTCGCCGGGCGCTAGCCCTCCCTGCGGGCGTGCAGGACCACCAACGCGTTGTTGTCGCGGTATTCATCCCAGAAGCCGGCAGGCCGGCCCTGGCACTCCGCCGCCGTCGGCGCCGGCACCTGCCACTGCAGCCCGGGCAGCCCCGCGCGGGCGGCCGCCTGCTCATGCTGGTCCGCGCGCCATTGATGGTCGGTGACGCGGGCCTCGGCAGCATCGGCGAACGCGACCTCCACCAGGTGATGATCGTCCAGCGCCTGCTGCCGGACGATGCGTGCGCCGTAGCGCGAGAAGTCGCCCCGGGCCAAGCGGAAGGCCGGATGGGTGACGATGCCCAGCAGCCGTCCGCCCGGTCTGAGGACGTGGGCCGCCGCCCGGTACATGCGCTCCAGTTCCTGCAGCGTATCGGCGTGGTTGAACAGCCAGACTGCCACGGCAATATCGAAGCGGGCCGGCAGGTCCAGCCGGGTCGCGTCGCCGTGCAGGAACTGCATGGCGTCACCGCCTTGCCGGGAAAGCCGGCACGCCTGCTCGATCATCGCGGCGGACAGATCGACACCAAGGGCACTACGTGCCCCGTGCAGCAGAAGGTGGCGGCCAAAATCGCCGGAGCCGCAGGCCAGATCGATGACATCCCGCCCCTGCAGTGGACCGGCCAGCTCCAGCAGCGTCCGGCGTTCCAGCGGACGGGATGCAGAGGCCGCCACGTGCTGCGCGTAATGCAGATCGAATGCGTCGTAACAGGGTACGGATGCCATCGCGTGAGTCCTCCGCATGCGTGAGGAGCCAGCTTGGCTGGAGGCCGGCAGGCGCAGCCAGAGTCAGATGCGACAACGTTGCGTGGCAGGCGGCTGCGCGGCATGCCGGCCATCGGCCGGCACTACCCTTCAAAGCCACCCGACCAACGGTCGGGTGCTGCCGGTCCGGCGTGGTGGGTGCCGACCGTTGGTCGGCACACCCTGGATGTCGCCCGACCAACGGTCGGGCGCTACCGGCTCAGTTGCCCGACAGCATCCGGCGGATCTTGCGGCCGATGCGGGTCAGGAACGAATCGCCGGAGTCGGCCGCCGTGCGCACCGGCTTGGCCACCACCTGCACCGGGGTCACCGGGCTGGCACCGTTGCCGGCGTTAGCCTGCATGCCCTCGCCACCCTCGACCGGACGGCCGTGGCGACGACGACGGCGCTTGCGCGGCTTGCGCTCGCCATCCACGGCACCTTCCGGCGCACCCTCGGCACGCGGCGGACGCGGGGCCTGGGCGACGGCACCTTCGGCCGGGACAGCTGCGGACTGCTCGCCTTCCACGCGCGGCTTGCGCGGGCCACGCGAACGGCGCTCGCCGCTGCGCTCACCGTCGCGACGCTCGCCACGGCCACCGCCGGAGCGGCCACCACTGCGACCACCACCACGACGCTCTTCTTCGGCGGCACGTGCTTCGCGCGCTTCACGGAAGATCTGGCCGACGCTCTCGCTCTCCTCACCTTCCTCGCCAGCGGCCGGGGCCGGGCGTTCCGGGCGCGGCAGCGGGGTCAGCAGTTCCTTGGTGACCGGCTCAGACGGGATCTTCTGCTCGATGTAGGCCTCGATGTCCGGCAGGCCCATGGCGTAGCGTTCGCAGGCGAAGCTGATCGCATCACCCTCTTCGCCCAGGCGCGCGGTACGACCGATGCGGTGCACGTAGTCTTCGGCGTCGAACGGCAGGTCGTAGTTGTAGACGTACTTGATGCCGTCGATATGCAGGCCGCGCGCGGCCACGTCGGTGGCCACCAGGATCTCCAGCTGGCCCTTCTGGAAGCGGTTGAGCAGGCTCTCGCGCTTCTTCTGCGGCACGTCACCGGACAGCACGCCGACACGGTAGCCGGCCTTTTCCAGCGAACGGGCGACGCGCTCGACGAACACCTTGGTATTGACGAACACCATGGTGCGCGCGCCTTCGCTGCGCGACAGCAGGCCCAGCAGCAGCGGGATCTTCTCGTCGTCGGCCGGGAAGTAAATGCGCTGGCGCACGCGCGCGGCGGTGATGGTCTCGGCTTCGACCACCAGCTTCTGCGGCTCGTTCATGTGCTCGTAGGCCAGCTCCAGCACGCGATGGCTGAGGGTGGCGCTGAACAGCAGGGTCTGGCGGATGGTGCGTTCCGGCATGCGGCGCAGCAGGAAGCGGATGTCCTTGATGAAGCCCAGGTCGAACATGCGGTCGGCTTCGTCCAGCACGCAGATCTCGCAGGCGTGCAGCGAAACCACCTTGTGCTGCTTGACGTAGTCGATCAGTCGGCCGGGGGTGGCGATGATCACGTCCACGCCCTGCTGCAGCAGCTCGCGCTGCTTGTCGTAATCCACGCCGCCGTAGACCAGGGCGAAACGCAGGCCCAGGTCGGAACCGAACTTCACCGCATCCTTGTGGATCTGGATGGCCAGCTCGCGGGTCGGGGCGAGGATCAGCGCGCGCGGATCTTCCGGCTTGCGATCGGCCAGGGCCGGACGCGTCAGCAGGCGGTTCACGACAGCCACCAGGAAGGCCAGGGTCTTGCCGGTGCCGGTCTGGGCCTGGCCGGCGACATCACCACCGGGCAGCGCGACCGGCAGGGTCAGCGCCTGGATCGGGGTGCAACGGGTGAATCCGGCTCCTTCAAGGCCGGCCTGCAGGGCCGGGTGCAGCTCGAAGGAGGAGAAGGTCAAATCGGTCAGCGGTTTGTCGCTCATGAGTCCGTCTTGGTATGGCCGCCGGCCCGTGGGGCGGCTGGCACTTCATCGTCTAGGGGCACCGTCGCAAACTGCGGCCCCTGCGGCGGGTTGGCAGGCTGGGACCACCTGGTCCGCGCGCCGCACAATGGCCCAGTTTAACGCACTCGGGCAGGCAAACCGGAATGCGGCGTCTCACCGAACATGGAGACGCCACCTTCACCCAGCCACACCGGACTTGAACGGCCTGCCCAGGGCCGTTGGTGTCGCCCACTGCCAGCCCCATGTACAGGAAGACAGTGAAATCCGGCACATACCGGGCATCGAAGCGATCACGATACGCTGGGTTCCAGCCGGCGCCTGTCCCGGCCCTGCGATAGGGGTACACTGCCGGCCGTGAGCGTCCAGGCATCCCGCCGAACGCACCGCGGCAGTGCGCCGCGAGGCAACGACGAGGGTCGCGCCACCGGGCATGGCCCAGTTCACCCACCTCCGGCATGGCCGGGTGCAATCCAAGACGAGAAACCAAGATGAGCGACAAGGTTGTACATGTCGGCGACGCCGACTTCGATAGCGCAGTGCTGAATTCCAAGGAACCGGTGCTGGTCGATTTCTGGGCCGAGTGGTGCGGCCCCTGCAAGATGATCGCCCCGGCGCTGGACGAACTGGCCGATGCCTACCAGGGCCGCGCCAAGATCGCCAAGGTCAACGTCGACCACAACCGCGCGCTGGCCGCCAAGTACCACGTGCGTTCGATTCCGTACCTGGTCGTGTTCAAGGACGGCGAGAAGGTCGGCGAGCAGATCGGTGCGGTGGGCAAGGCCCAGCTGGCCGGCCTGCTGGACAAGGCCCTGGCCTGATCCTGCTGTTCCCGGCAGCCGCCGCCCGCGGCTGCCGGCGGGCGCCCAGCGTCCATGATGAATGCTGTTCCTGGCGACCCTTGCGTGGCGCCGCAGGCCGATGATAGTGTCGGCATATCCGGCCGCGTTCGCGTGCCGCACCCTCTGGACGCAGTTTCTTCCAGACCCATTCCCAACGTTCGCCGCCCCAGCCGGGCGCTCGCACCTTCAAGCGAGGAATAACGCTCTTGTCCGATAACACTTCCGAAACCGGCAGCGCCGATGCGCCCGCCGAAAAGCGCGTGCGCAAGCCCCGCGTGAGCAAGGCCGCCGCTCCGGCAGCCGCCGAAACCAGCGCCGCTCCGGCGCAACCGACCCTGCCGCTGGCAGCCGCGCCCGAAGCGCCGGCACCGGCTGCAGCCGCCCCCGCGCCGAGCGCGCCTGCCGCTGAAGCCCCCGCCTCCGGCGGCGGTGAGGGTGGCGAAGGTCGCGAATCCGGACAGCGCCAGCAGAACCACCAGGGCGGTGGCCAGAACCAGGGCCAGGGTCAGAACAACAATCCCTACAACCAGAACGGCCAGCAGGGCCAGGGCAATCGCCGCGACCGTTTCCGCAACCGTCGCGACCGTGACCGCAACCGCGGTGGCCGTGATGACGGCATGCCGCAGGACGGCGGCGAGCAGCAGCCGTTCGTGCCGCGCCCGCACGCCAACGTGCCCGAGGGCTTCCCGGTCTACTCGCTGAGCGACCTCAAGCGCATGCCGGCGCAGAAGCTGCTGGAAATCGCCGAGCAGCTGCAGATCTCCGAAGGCGTTGCCCGTGCCCGCAAGCAGGATGTGATCTTCGCCCTGCTGAAGGTGCTGACCCGCCACGGCGACGGCGTCGCCGCCGACGGCGTGCTGGAAATCCTGCCGGACGGCTTCGGCTTCCTGCGCGCGGCCGAAGCCAGCTACCTGGCCGGCCCGGACGACACCTACATCTCGCCCAGCCAGATCCGCCGCTTCAACCTGCGCACCGGCGACCACATCTCCGGCCGCATCCGCTTCCCGAAGGACGGCGAGCGCTACTTCGCGCTGAACATCGTCGACACCATCAACGGCGAGCCGATCGAAGCGTCGAAGAACAAGGTGCTGTTCGAGAACCTGACCGCGCTGTTCCCGCGCCGCCGCTTCACCCTGGAGCGTGGCAACGGTTCGTCGGAAGACATCACCGGCCGCATCCTCGACCTGATGGCACCGCAGGGCAAGGGCCAGCGCTCGCTCATCGTGTCCCAGCCGAAGGCGGGCAAGACGATGATGATGCAGCAGGTCGCCACCGCCATCACCACCAACCACCCGGACGTGCACCTGATCGTGCTGCTGATCGACGAGCGCCCGGAAGAAGTGACCGAAATGCAGCGCACCGTGCGCGGCGAGGTCATCAGCTCGACCTTCGACGAGCCGGCCGCGCGCCACGTGCAGGTGGCCGAAATGGTCATCGAGCGCGCCAAGCGCCTGGTCGAGCACAAGAAGGACGTGGTGATCCTGCTGGACTCCATCACCCGCCTGGCCCGCGCCTACAACAACGTGGTACCGAGCTCGGGCAAGGTGCTGACCGGTGGTGTGGACGCCAACGCCCTGCACCGCCCGAAGCGCTTCTTCGGTGCCGCGCGCAACGTGGAAGAAGGCGGCAGCCTGACCATCATCGCCACCGCGCTGGTCGATACCGGCTCGAAGATGGACGAGGTGATCTACGAAGAGTTCAAGGGCACCGGCAACAGCGAAGTGCACCTGAGCCGTCGTATCGCTGAAAAGCGCGTGTTCCCGGCCATCGACATCAACCGTTCCGGCACCCGCCGCGAAGACCTGCTGATCGAGCCGGAGCTGCTGCAGAAGATCTGGATCCTGCGCAAGCTGCTGCATCCGATGGATGAAATGGCCGCGATGGAGTTCCTGCTGGACAAGATGAAGAACACCAAGTCCAACGACGAGTTCTTCGGTTCGATGAAGCGCTGATCCACGGTGTTGCATCGAAAAGAACCTGCCGCTCGCTGCGGCAGGTTTTTTTTTGCCTGCAGGGCGACCCACTTCACTTTGCCGCCGACCGCTTTTGGCGATAATCCGCCCACCACCCTGCCCGGCCCTGCGGGCGTGGGCACCGATTCCCGCTGTCGCCCCTTCCGGAGAACCGGTCGGGTCCAGCCTCCTGCCGGATCCGTCGACGCATGCCAACGCTGTCTCCCCGCCTCAACCTGGGCAAGTTGATCCTCGCCCTGGCCCTGCTCAGCGCCATCATCGCCCTGGCCAATACCCTGCTGGCCAGCTACCGCGTGCAGCGCGACCAGCTGGTCGGCACTACCCTGGAAGCCAACCGCGTCTATGCCACCAAGCTGGCCGAGACCACCCAGAACTTCCTGCTGGCCGCGCAGCAGGAGCTGGCCTACGCCGCCACCCGGCTCGGCCAGAGCGACCTGGATCCGAAGCAGGCCCAGGATGAAGCCAGCCGCCTGCAGCTGCAGACCAACAGCTTCAACTCCTCGCTGGTGGTGGACGCCGACGGCCTGGTGATCGCCACCTCGCCGCAGACCCTGCAGCTGCAGGGCGAGATCCTGCACAGCGTCGGCAACAACGCCGCACTGGCCGCGCGCCAGCCGATGATCAGTGACCCGTACCAGTCGGCCACGGGCAAGCTGCTGGTCTCGCTGTCGCACCCGATCTTCGATCGCCAGGGCCGCTACCGCGGCTACGTCAGCGGCACCCTGTACCTGCGCCAGCGCAGCGCGCTGCACACGCTGCTGGGCAAGCACTACTATCGAGATGGCTCCTACCTGTACGTGGTCGACCGCCATGGCCGCCTGCTGTACCACGCCGACGGCACGCGGGTCGGCGACTACGTGGTCGGCAACCCGGCGGTGAAGGCGGTGGTGCGCGGTGAACGCGGCGCGCAGCAGGTACGCAACAACCTCGGCGTGTCGATGCTGGCTGGTTATGCGCCGGTACCGGCCACCGGCTGGGGCATCATCGCCCAGCGGCCGACCGAGGCCACGTTGCAGCCGCTGTCGCGGTTGATGACCGCGGTGATCTGGAACGCGATTCCGCTCGGCCTGCTTTCGCTGCTGATCACCTGGTGGTTCGCCCGGCGCATCTCGATGCCGCTGTGGCAGCTGGCGCGCAATGTGCAGGGCGGCGAGGACACCGGCAATGCAATCAACCACGTCAGCGGCATCCGCGCGTGGTACTTCGAGGTTGCCCAGCTCAAGCAGGCGGTACTGCACAGCTTCAACGCCCTGCAGGAGCGGATCGGTACACTCAGCCGTGCCAACCGCACCGATCCGCTGACCGGCCTGCTCAATCGCCGGGGCCTGCAGCAAGCGCTGGATGCACTGCAGGTGCAGGGCATACCGTTCGCAATCCTGGCGCTGGATATCGATCGCTTCAAATCGATCAACGACCGCCACGGCCATGACGTCGGCGACGCCGCCATCGTCCATATCGCTGACCAGATGCGCCGCTACTCGCGCGACAGCGACATCCTCTGCCGCGCCGGTGGCGAGGAATTCCTGCTGCTGTTGCCGGGCATCAGTACCGACTCGGCACGCCAGGCCGGCGAGCGCCTGCGCCAGCACATCGCCGACCATCCGTTCGAGCCGGTGGGCACCATCACCGTGTCGCTGGGCGTCGCCCACTTCCCAAGCTTCCATGTCGATGCCGAACAGGCGCTGCGGCTGGCCGACAAGGCGCTGTACATGGCCAAGGAACGAGGCCGCAACCGGGTGGTGGTCTACCCATACGCGGACTGAGAAGCAGCCGGCCAGGCCGGCTGTTTCACCGCGCTGGAATCAGCGCTGCGCCAGCGGCGTCAGCAGGCGCAGGCCGCGCTGGGTGCCATCGACCATGTACACGCCGCCGGCCGGCAGCAGATCACTGCCCGCCTGCCCGGCGGTATCCGGCGTGCGCCACGGTGCGGCCTGGCGCGGGCCGGGAATGAAGGCGCGCCAGCGCCCGTAACGTTCCGGCTGGGCGTTGCCATTGTTGTTCAGTGCGAAGGTGACCGGCACGCGCACGGTCCAGGAGTCCCGCGTGCTGTCCTCGCCGGTGGTCGGCGGCACGAAGGTCCACTTGCGGGCCGCACTGATGCTGGCCTTGGCGAGGATGTCGCGCATCCTGGCCATGGTCCGTTCCGGTGCGACCACCGTCATGTTCACCTGTTCGGCAATGACATCGGCAACGGTACCGTCGCGCGCCACCTGGACCAGCAGCAGTACGTCACCCTGCCCACCATTACGGAAGGCCTCCTCGGGGTAGCGCGGTGGCGGCATGCGCTTCTGGGTGACCGAGTCAGTCGCCTTCGGATCATATTCACTGAAGTCGACACTGGTCATGCTGACCTGGTAGCCGCCATCGTCCTGCTCCTTGCCACGCAGGCGTACCCGCAGCGGCGCGTGGATGGCCACCGGCCTGCCATCGCGCAGCGTCGGCTCGAACTGCCAGCCACGGATGGTGCCTTCCACGAACGATGCGATACCCGGTGCGAGCATCGCCTGCTGGTCCAGGACCAGCTTGCTGACCGAACCGTCGGCCGCCACGTCGATACTGCCCGACAGCGCCATGCTCATCTCGGCAGCTGCGCGCACCGCGCGCGCGTTCTGGGCAACGGCGTCCGCCGGCAGCAGCGGAGCACCGGCGGTGAACGCCAGGGCCAGCGCAAGGAACAGGGGAGAACGCATCATTGCCGGATCCATGGTGATGAGGTGGTCCCCGAGCGTACCCCAGCCTGGACGGGACCGGCAGGCGGTTCACGCCAATCCGTTCAGGCCAGGCGATGGGCCACCGCGTAGGGCGGCGTGTCCGGATAGTCACCTTGGGCGAAGCGTTCCTGCAGGCCCTGCCACCACGCTGGATCGAACAGGTGCCGGTAATGTTCGCGCACCGCGGCCAGCTCGCCCGCCGGCAGGCCCATGAACGGGCCGAAGCGCTCGGGAAACACATCGCGTGGCCCGACATGGAACCAGGGCTCGTCGGCCATGGCTTCCTCCGGCGTACGCGGCTGCGGCCAGGCGCGGAACACGCAGTCGCTGACCAGGCACAGCTCGTCATAGTCGTAGAAGACTGCCCGGCCATGCCGCGATACGCCGAAGTTCTTCGGCAGCATGTCGCCGGGGAAGATGTTGTTGCGTGCCATGTCGGTGATCGCCTGCGCGTAGTCGAGCACCGCAGCGCGCACCGCCTCCCGGGACTGCTCGCGCAGGTACAGGTTCAAGGGACGGAAACGACGCTGCACATAGCACAGTGCGATCTCGACCTCCTCGCCATCGATGCGTACGCTCTGCGCGCACTGCTGCAGCAGCTCTTCCAGCAAGGCCGGCGCGAAGCGCTCGCGCGGGAAGCGCAGATGACGATAGGGCTGTGCGTCAAGCAGGCGGCCGACACGATCCAGGTTGAACACCAGTGCATACTTTTCTTCCACCTGCTGCCGCGACATCGACTTCGGCCAGGCGAAGCGGTCGCGGATCAGCTTGAATACCAGCGGATAGCTGGGCAGGGTGAACACCGCCATGACCATGCCCGGCGTGCCTTCGGCGTGCACCAGCCGCTCCTGCGGGTGCTCGTTGAAGTGCCGGAAGAAGGTGCGGTAGCGCTCGGTCTTGCCCTGCTTGGCCCGGCCCAGCACGGTGTAGATCTCGTCGATCGGCTTGCCCGGCAGCAGGCTGCGCAGGAACACCACGGCGTCGCCGACCGTGCCCAGGTCGGCCTGGAAGTAGCTGCGTGATACACCGAACAGGTGAGCGACATCACGGCGCCGGGTCAGCACTGCATCTGCACGCAGGCCGCGCTCGTCGTTGACCAGAGCGATCACGCACGGCGAGAAGCGGTGCTCGCCGAACACGCGGCCGACCAGGTAGGCACGGCGCTCGCGGTAGAACACGGTGTCGAGCAGTTCGATGCTGCGTACCGGCGTGTCACCCCAATGGGCGAGGTCATCCTGCAGCCGCACGGCGATGGCCGCCGCGCAGCGCAACTGGTGCGCATAGGGGGTGTCGAAGCGGTAGTCGGCCAACACGCGTTGCAGCGCCTCCACCGGCCGCGTCGGCGAGACCGCATAGGTATGCCGCGCGACGGGGTGGGTGATTGCATCGGACGGCTCGACGTGGAAAGCGATGAACTCCAGCGCCGGGTCCACGCCCCGGGTAGCGAACAGACGCCGCGACAGCGTGTTGTAGAAGGTCTTGTACAGTTCGGCATCGATCAGGCCCTGCAGCAGCGCGCTGTACCGCGCGTGCACCTGCAGCCACAGTGCGCGCTCGCCGATCGCCTCACCGGCGAGGCGACGCAGCGCATCCATCTGCTCGGCGATGCACAGGTCATACAGGGCGATGCGTTCGACCGCATCCTGCCGCGCACCGGCCCAGTCGCGCTGCTCGAAGCGCTGCCGCGCCCGCGCGGTGATCGCCGCGAAACGGGCATGATACTGCTCGAAACCATCGCGGATGGCGCCGGCGATGCGCGGCGCCAGCTCGGCAGCGATGTCAGGCTCGGACATGCAGGGCTCACCCCGGGAGGACCGGCTTCACCATACGCTGGCGTGGGGTGGGTTGTGTAGAGCCGAGCCTATGCCCGGCCTGGTTTGCCGCGATCTGCCCGAAGTACAGCCGAGCATCGGTTTGGTCCCAGAGGGGCCAGCGCGCCACTGCGCGCCGCGACAAACGCAACGATTCCTACAGACCCCGCGCCCCCGTGCTGCCTACCCTGTCAGGCCCAACAACGGCACAAGGTGACGCATGCAGCAAATGACCTTTATTCCGCGCGTGGAGGAAGGCAACGTAATCCCGCAGCGCGCCCGCGACGGCTACATCAGTGCCACCGCCCTGTGCCAGTCCGTCGGCAAGCGCTGGTCCGACTACCGGGCGCTGAAATCAACGGAGGAGTTCCTGCAGGAACTCATGGCGCAGACGAAGCTGGCCGAGAATGAACTGATCCACGTGGTATCCGGTGGAAACCCGGCAATGCAGGGTACCTGGATCCACCCGTACCTCGCCATCAACCTCGGCCAGTGGTTGTCGCGCAAGTTCGCGGTGAAGGTCGCGCAGTGGGTGGTGGAATGGCAGCAGGGCCGCGCCAACGCGGTGATGCCCGTGCACATCGACCGCTACATGCAGAACCGTGCCAAGGTGCCGTACACCCATTTCTCGATGCTCAACGAGCTGACGTTGAACCTGATCGCACCGCTGGAGCAGGCGGGCTACACGCTCCCGCAGGCGCTGGTGCCGGACATCTCCGAAGGCCGCCTGTTCTGCAAATGGCTGAGGGATCATCGCGGCGTCAACACCGATGCACTGCCCACGTATGACCACGCCTACCCGGACGGCCGCACGGTGCAGGCCAAGCTGTATCCCAATGAGTTCTACGAGGACTTCCGCCGCCACTTCAACGAAGTGTGGCTGCCCAATCATGCATCCAAGTACTTCGCCGCGCGCGACAGCAAGGCTCTATCGTTCGTCTCTGCACTGCTGCTTCCAGCAGCTTGAGATTCGCGTCGAGCCTGCCTGGCTGCCTCTGCCGCAGTCGCGCAGGCTCGACGCTACGAAGGGCGGAGACCGCAGCAGCCGAGCATGGCTCGGCTACAGAAGCCGTTCGCTCAGATCGCCAGTTCGGTCTCCACGTCCTGCACCTTGCGCCGGGCCAATGCCAGGTTGGACTTGGTGCGGTCCAGCACGATGTAGAAGAACAGGCCCTTCTTCTTCGCCACCGGGCGCATGATGTGGTACGCCTTGCCCAGCGAGATCAGGATGTCTTCAATGCTGTCGTTGAGGTTCAGCGACGCGGCGGTCTTCATCTTGGCGCGGATCACTTCAGTGTTGCCGGCGGCGGCCACTTCCATGTCCATGCCGGCACCGGCTTCGCCCAGCAGCATGCCGCTTTCGTAGTCGACCAGCGCCACTGCCTGCGCGCCATCGATGCCCATCAGTGCATCCAACGATTCAGTCAATCCAGCCACGTCGCACCCCTTGTCGATGTTGGTTCGAGCCCCTCGTTCCCCTGCGGCCGGGCTCACGTTCCGCCGAGTTCGGCCAGGATTGCCTGGCCACATTCCCTGCTCTGCCACAGCACCTGGCCGATCACGCTGCGCTGGTCGCAGGCCGCCATCAGCAGCAGCGGTGCGCGCCCTTCGGCCTGGATCGCCAGCATCAGCACCTTGCCGCCCATCGCTTCCAGCATCAGCGTCTGCAGATCGCCCAGCACCAGTTCGCGCCCCACCGCTGCGGCCAGCGCCAGCATCGCGCTGGTCATCGCCGCCAGCCGTTCGCCGCGCCCTTCGGCGCCGGCGCTGACCAGCGCGAAGCCATCGACACTGGCCAGCACCACCGTGCGCACGCCTTCAACGCGCTGCTGCAGGTCCTGCAGCAGCGGCTGCAGGCGCTCACGCTGGCCGGCATCGGGCAGCACCGCCAGATGCCCGTCAGCCATGCGCCGCCACCAATGCGTGCGCTTCCATTTCGCTCATCAGTACATCCATCAGCAACAGTCCCTGTTCGCGGTCGCGGGCATCCACGGCCAGCAGCGGCAGCGGCTGGCCGTCAAGGCAGGCACGGGCGGCGCAGCCATCCAGTGCGGCCTGTGGCGCCTGGTCCAGGTGGGTGACCGCCACCACCAGCGCCAGTAACGATGCGAACGGCTGCAGCACCTGCAGGTAGTCCTCCAGTTCGGTCGCCAACCCGGCGCGGCGCGCATCCAGCAGCAGCACCGCGCCACGCGCGCCCTGCAGCAGGATCGGCCACAGGAAATCAAAGCGCTGCTGGCCGGGCGTTCCGTAGAGACGCAGGCGTTCGCCGTTGGGCAGGTCGATGTCTGCGTAGTCCAGCGCGACGGTGGTGGAAGCCTTGTCGGCGCCAAGGCGATCACTGTTGGCCACGTCGGTGTCGACCACCGCACCGGCCGCGATGCTGCGCACGAGTGTCGACTTGCCGCTGCCCATGCCACCCAGCACCACCACCTTGTGCTCACGCATTGCGCTCGCTCCCGCGCAGGTGCCGCCACAGGCGGGCAAGCAGGCCGTGGTCGGCGCCATTGCCGCGTAGTGCCGTCATCGGTGTCGCCGGGGCGCTCTGCAACTGCGCGTAACCGCAGAGATAGGCTGCATGGATGAAATCGCGCACCGCCGCAGCCGGCAACTCGAGCAGCATCGCGCATTCTTCAACCGTGCACGCGCGCTTGAGCAGCAGCGAGCACAGGCGGAAGCCATCGTGGTCGTGACCCAGTACGCGGAAATCCGGCCAGCGCAGCAGCTTTACCGAGGCGCCGCGCAGGCGTTCGTCCAGTGCCTGCCAATGGCGGCTGCGTTGCGCCCATTGCCATAACAGCGGCCGCAGCGGCTGGCGTGGTCGCTCACCACCCAGCGCCTGCAGGCGCGCCGGTGTCAGTGCATCCAGCTGCAGGCGTTCGAAGGCATCGGCCAGGCGCTCCACCAGCGCGCTCGCGGGCTCCTGCAACAGCACGGCCTGGTCATGCTCCAGGTCCATCAGCAGCAATGGCTCGCCTGCATCACTCAACAATGCCTGCCCTTGCCTCAACGGCAGCCGCTCGCGCAGCAGGCGGGTGATGGCGTGCGCGCCATCGGCCAGACGGATCGGTGCGGGTGCGTGCATGGCCATGGACTCCGGTGCCAACTGCATGCGGCGGAGCGCGCGGCCGATGGCACCATCGTCAAGCACATCCTGGAGCCCGTCGCCGTCACGCAGCTGGCCGCCGATATCCTCGATCCAGCACTGCAAGCGTGGGCGTTGCTGGCGCATGCGCTGGGCCGCGTTGCGCAGTGCCGGGGTATCTCGGATGACCAGCAGGTCGCAATCGTCCAGATCCTGGCTGCGGCGGACCTGGCCATCCGGCAGTGCCGAGGCCAGGCGCAGCCGTTGCAGCAGGGCCTGCTCGCCCTGGATGTCGGTTCCCACTACCAGCACGCGTGCCATCCGTGTTCCCCGTGCGGCCACCTCCCCGGTGGCCTCGTGTCGCCAAGGCTAGGGCATTGCCGACGAGGGCCGTCGTGATCAACTGCTCAGATTGAGGGCGGCTGCAGGCCGTCTCCTATCGGTTCTGCGACGGCCATCGCGGGCAAGTTTCATACCCCTTTGACGGCATTCCGACAGCCGACGGATGTCGCAGTCTCATCGCCTGGGGTCAGATCCCTTTTGCATGGCAAAAGGGATCTGACCCCAGAACCAAAAAAGAAACCCGCGCCGAAGCGCGGGTTCCGGTGCCACGACCTGGCGGCAGTGGATCAGCCGCGCAGCTGCTCCAGCGCGGCGTTGAAGGTCACGCTCGGGCGCATCGCCTTGCTGGCCTTGGTCACGTCCGGCCGGTAGTAGCCGCCGATGTCCACGGCCTTGCCCTGCACCGCGATCAGCTCTTCGACGATCTTCTGCTCGCTGTCGGTCAGTACCTTGGCCAGCGGGGCGAAGCGCGCCTTCAGTGCGGCGTCTTCGTCCTGTGCGGCCAGGGCCTGGGCCCAGTACAGCGCGATGTAGAAGTGGCTGCCACGGTTGTCGATGCCGCCCAGCTTGCGCGACGGCGACTTGTCGTTGTCCAGGAACTGGCCGTTGGCTTCGTCCAGCGCCTTGGCCAGCACGCGGGCGGCGGCGTTGTCGTAGCGGTTGCCCAGGTGCTCCAGCGACGCGGCCAGGGCCAGGAACTCACCCAGCGAATCCCAACGCAGGTAGTCCTCTTCGACGAACTGCTGCACGTGCTTCGGAGCCGAACCACCGGCGCCGGTCTCGAACAGGCCACCACCGGCCATCAGCGGCACGATCGACAGCATCTTGGCGCTGGTGCCCAGCTCCATGATCGGGAACAGGTCGGTGAGGTAATCGCGCAGCACGTTGCCGGTCACCGAGATGGTGTCCTCGCCCTTGCGGATGCGGTCCAGCGAGAACGCAGTGGCCTCCACCGGCGGCAGGATGCGGATATCCAGGCCGGTAGTGTCGTGGTTCTTCAGGTACTGCTCGACCTTGGCGATGACCTGCGCGTCGTGGGCGCGGGCGGCGTCCAGCCAGAACACGGCCGGGGTGCTGCTCAGGCGGGCGCGTTCGACGGCCAGCTTGACCCAGTCCTGGATCGGCGCGTCCTTGGTCTGGCACATGCGCCAGATGTCACCGGCTTCCACGGCGTGCTCGAACACCACGGTGCCGGCATCGTCGGTGACCTTGACCACGCCATCGGCGGCGATCTGGAAGGTCTTGTCGTGCGAGCCGTACTCTTCGGCCTTCTGCGCCATCAGGCCGACGTTGGGCACCGAACCCATGGTGGCCGGGTCGAAGGCGCCGTGCGCCTTGCAGTCGTCGATGACGGCCTGGTACACGCCGGCGTAGCAGCGGTCCGGAATGACCGCCTTGGTGTCCTGCAGCTTGCCTTCGGCGTTCCACATCTTGCCGGAGTCGCGGATCATCGCCGGCATCGAAGCGTCGACGATCACGTCACTCGGCACGTGCAGGTTGGTGATGCCCTTGTCCGAGTTGACCATGGCCACGCCCGGACGCTGCGCGTACTCGGCCGCCAGGTCGGCTTCAATCGCAGCGCGGGTGGCTTCGGGCAGCGACGGCAGGCGGGCGGCCAGGTCACCGATGCCGTTGTTGGCATCAAAACCGGCCTGCTTCAGCACCTCGGCGTGCTTGGCCAGCACGTCCTTGTAGAACTCGTTGACCGCCACGCCGAACATGATCGGGTCGGAGACCTTCATCATGGTCGCCTTCAGGTGCAGCGAGAACAGCACGCCCTGGGCCTTGGCGTCGGCGATCTGCTCGCCAAGGAACGCGGCCAGTGCCTTGCGGCTCATCACGGCGGCATCGACGATCTCGCCAGCCTTCACCGCGGTCTTTTCCTTCAGCACGACGGTGCTGCCGTCCTTGCCGTGGAAAGTGATCTTCAGCGAACCGGCGTTGGCCACGGTGGCCGACTTCTCGCTGCCGTAGAAATCACCGGCGGCCATGTGGGCGACGTGCGACTTCGAATCCGACGCCCAGGCGCCCATGCGGTGCGGGTGCTTGCGCGCGTAGCTCTTCACCGACAGCGGTGCGCGGCGATCGGAGTTGCCTTCGCGCAGCACCGGATTGACCGCACTGCCCTTGACCTTGTCGTAGCGCGCCTTGTAGTCGCGCTGCTGGTCGTCAGCGGGGGTTTCCGGGTAATCCGGCAGCGGATAGCCCTGGTCCTGCAGTTCCTTGATGGCCGCCTTCAGCTGCGGCACCGAGGCGGAGATGTTCGGCAGCTTGATGATGTTGGCGTCCGGGGTGGTCGCCAGCTGGCCCAGCTCGGCCAGGTCGTCGCTGACCTTCTGCGCATCGGACAACAGTTCAGGGAACTGCGAGAGGATGCGGCCAGACAGCGAGATGTCACGGGTTTCCACCACGATGCCGGCAGTGGCGGTGTAGGCATCGACGATCGGCAGCAGCGACTGGGTAGCCAGGAACGGGGCTTCGTCGGTCAGCGTGTAGAGAATCTTGGACATGGGGGACTTGGACTCTGTAGCAGTGCTCAGGGGAAGGCCGGCGCCAGCGCCGGGCCACGTGCAACCGTGTCGCGCGCGGGGCCGGGCCCCACGCTTTCCCCCGTCGCCGTCAGGGTGGGCGCGCGACGGGGAAACCCCTGCATTGTCGCGTTTTCAGCCGCGCGGGGCAAAGCCACGCCATACGCGGCGGTACTGCACGCGGGCAACGCTGTGATCCATCCACGCTGGGCGTGGAGCTGCCAGAACATCGCGCCGCACCCCGGATCCATGTCATCGCCCAATAAAAAAGGACGCAGCCTCGCGGCTGCGTCCATCGTGAGCCCTGCCGGGAGAGAGTCGGCAGGACTTACTTGACCTCGAACTCCTGCGGCGTTCCGGCCGCCTTGCCATCAACCATGACCTCGGCGCGGTACTTGCCGGCCGGCCAGCCCTTTGCATTCTTGAACGTGACGTTGGTGGTTTCCGCGCCACTGGTATTCAGGGTCGCGGTCTGTTCGCCGGCCACCTGGCCGTCCTGGAAGGTCAGCTTGGCAGCGACGCTCACGTTGTTGGCGGCGCCGTCGGTCTTGACCGAGACGATGACATCATCCTTCGGCGCGAACAGTGCCGCCGGTGCAACCGACTTGTCGGCGGCAGCGGTCTTGCCCACGGTGACGTTGGAAACGCTGACCGCTGCAGCTTCCACCATCGGCGGCGGCGCACCGGTCATCGGCGCCGGTGCCGGCTCGGCCGGAGCGGTTGCGGCAGGCGCGGCATTGTTGTCGGTCGACTCTTCCTTCTTCTTGCAACCGACCAGGGCAACGCTGCCCAGCAGGGCGGCGATCAGGGCGGTCTGGAGCGGGGTGGTCTTGATCATTCGGGGTTCCTCCCAGGGCAATTGTCGGACGGCGTTCGGTCGCCGTTTACTTCGGCGGCAGTTTCAGGGTCTGGCCCGGGAAGATCTTGTCCGGGTCATCAAGCACATCGCGGTTGGCTTCGAAGATCTTCTTCCAAGCATTGGCATCGCCCAGATGCTGCTTGGCGATCTTCGACAGCGAGTCACCCTTCTGCACGGTGTAGGTACCACCGCTGACGACGTCTGCGGTGCTGTCCACCGAAGCGCTGACGCCAGAGAAGTCTGCCTTCGGCACCTGCTCGGCGGTACTGTCGACGCTGCCACTGACGCCGGAGAAATCGGCTTTCTTCTCGGTACTCATCCACAACTCCCGTCTGCATGACTACGTTGCATGCACGTTGCCATGGTGGTTGTTAAATGGGGATGGTGCAGATGTGAAGCCGCCCCGGGGGGCGGCTGAACAATCGGGAAGGCGGGTGCCCGGTAGTGCCGGCCCGGGACCGGCACCAGCCTTAACCGCCTGCGGCGGCTATTGGCGCAGCTCGCGGTAGGTCGCGGCCGGGGCGGCGATGCCGGGGCTGGCGCGCCAGGGGTTGATGTCCAGGCCGCCGCGGCGGGTGTAACGGGCTTCCACTTCCAGCCATTGTGGCTGGCAGCGCGCGGACACCTCGCTGAATATCCGTTCGACGCACTGCTCGTGGAACTCGGCGTGCTCGCGGTAGCTGACCAGGTAGCGCAGCAGCCCGGCGCGGTCGATCTTCGGCCCGCGGTAACGCAGGCTGACCGTGGCCCAATCCGGCTGGCCGGTGACCGGGCAGTTGGACTTCAGCAGTGCCGAGACCAGGATCTCCTCCACCACCTCGCCCGCATCGGCGGCGAGGAATTCCGCCTGGGGTGGGCCATAGCAGTCGATGGCCACGTCCAGCCCGTCGATGGACTCGCCCAGTGGCGACTCACGCAGGTCCGGCAGGCCGAACTCAACCTGGACCGGCGCACCGGCGCAGGCTGACAAGTCAGCCACCAGGCACTCGCGCAGTGCCTCGGCGCTGTCGATGCGGGTGCTGTTGAGGGAGTTGAGGTACAGCTTGAACGACTTCGACTCGATCAGCCGCGGCGAGGTGCACGGCACCTGCACGGTCGCCACGGCGACCTGCGGCTTGCCACGCGGGTCGAGCCAGCTCAGCTCGAACGCGTGCCAGCGGTCGTGGCCGACAAACGGCAGCGCGGCGTCATCCAGGCCGATCTCGGCACGGGCGCCGCTGCGCGGGATGGGAAACAGCAGGCCGGGATCGTACTGCGACGGGTAACTGACCTCGCGACCGAGGCTGGAATCCTGTGGGGTGTTCATGGGCGTCATTGTATCGCGCGGACGGCGGGCCTTCGGCCGGGCCGGCCAACGGCGGAGCCCCTCCGTAGTGGGGTGTTGGGTCGTCGAAAGCCTGGATTCCCGGGAGTGGGCCGGGCGGATGGGGCTGGCGGGGACGCCGTGAATCCGTCCCTGGAGGCTTAGCCGCGCCATCCATGGCGCGGATACCCCGCCAGCCCCACCCGCCCGGCTCCCCGGACACATTTCTGCCGTCGATCCACCACGGGAAAGATCAGAAAATCAAAATCAGAATCCGATCCTTCAGACGTTCATGACGTCCGCCGTGCCGACCAACGGTCGGCACCCACCAACAGCAGCGGGCACCAACAGCCGCGGGAAACTGTCGAAGGCGGGGTGGGTCCGGTTGAGGGGGTGTCCGCGGCATGGATGCCGCGGCCAAGCCCCCATGGACGGGTTTACGGCGTCCCCCGCAACCGGACGCACCCCGCCATCCCACGGAATGCCCGTTTTTGACGTTGACGTTGATCTAAGCGGGTGCAGGGCGCAGCCCTGCCGGAAACCCTCACCCCGCAGGCGTGCCCGTACCGTGCAGGTAATCCAGGCTCACCTGCAGCAGCGCGCGGAATCCCACATCCAGCGCCTTCTCATCCAGCAGGAACTTCGGCGAATGGTTGGCCGGCGCCGTCGCCGGATCGATACCCACGCTGGTGGAGCCGACGAAGAAGAACATGCCCGGCACCTCCTTCGCGTACAGCGAGAAATCCTCCGCACCCATCTGCAGCGGCGGCTCGTACACGTTGTCCTTGCCCACCACCGCCTGCAGGCTCGGCAGCATCTTCGCCGTCAGTGCCGGGTCGTTCACCGTGGCCGGGTTGCCTTCCGACTCGTAGATGTCGGTCACCGCCTTCGCGCCATGCGCGGCGGCAGTGTGCTCGGCCACGTTGCGCAGGTCGGCGAAGATCTGCTGGCGCATGCCTTCGTCGAAGGTGCGGATGGTGCCGACCATCTCCACCTCATCGGGAATGATGTTGTAGCGGATGCCACCATTGATGGCACCGAAGGTCAGCACCGCCGGCTGCTTGGACAGGTTGGCGCGGCGGCTGACGATGGTCTGCGCGGTGCCGACCAGGTCAGCGGTGGCCACGATCGGGTCCACGCCATTCCACGGCGCCGAACCATGCGTCTGGCGGCCGATCACCTTGATGCCGAATCGATCCGAAGCAGCCATCAGCGGCCCACCCCGCACCGCGATCTGTCCTGCCTGCACGCTGGAAAACACATGCAGGCCGAACACCGCTTCCGGCTTGAAGCCGGCGAACAGCCCTTCCTTCAGCATCAGGGCCGCACCACCCTCTTCCGGTGGCGGTGCCCCCTCTTCGGCCGGCTGGAAGATCAGCATCACCTGGCCCGGCAGGTCCTTCTTCATCGACACCAGCGCTTCGGCCACGCCGAGCAGGGTGGCGGTGTGTGCGTCGTGGCCGCAGGCATGCATCACGCCCACGGTCTGCCCGCGGTACTGGTCGGTGGCCTTGGAGGCGAACGGCAGACCGGTCTGTTCGGTCACCGGCAGCGCGTCCATGTCCGCACGCAGGGCAATCTTCGGCCCGGGCTTGCCACCTTCGATGATCGCCACCACGCCATGGTGGGCGATGCCGGTCTTCGGCTTCAGGCCCATCGCGCGCAGGCGCTTGGCGACCTCGGCCGAGGTACGCACCTCGCGGTTGGACAGTTCCGGGTGCTGGTGGAAGTCGCGGCGCCATTCGACCACCTTGGCCTGCAGCCGCTGGGCGGCGGCGGTCACTTCCGGGCGCTGCCCGTCCTGGGCATGGGCGAGGGCCGGCAAGGCCAGCAGCAGGGCGGACAGCAGCAACGAACGGCGCATCACGATCTCCACGGCAGGGGGTTCCAGCTGAATGTAGGGCAACACTGCCGTCACGGGAACCTCCGCGGCCGGATCCGGTCCTAGCGCCCGTCCCATCCGTCATGCAGGAAACGTGATGTGGCACAGGTATGCTTTGCGCATTGCCAACCGGGGCACCGCCCTGTCCAGCCCACTTGGAGTCCTCGTAATGTCACGTGTTTGGAAGATCGTGCTGCTGGTCGTGGCGGTACTGGTGCTGGCCGTGGTCGGCCTGCGCGTCATGGGCGGAGGCAAGGACAAGCCTGGAAAACCCGCTGCGGGCGCGCGCCAGGGCGGCGAAGATCCGGATGCCGGCCCGGTGCCGGTGACCGTGGTGGATGCCACGCGCCAGGACGTGCCGGTGTATGCCAGCGCGCTGGGTACGGTGACCGCGATGAACACCGTGACCGTCAGCCCGCAGGTCGGCGGCCAGCTGATGAGCCTGAATTTCCGCGAAGGCCAGGAAGTGAAACAGGGCGATGTGCTGGCGGTGATCGATCCGCGCACGGCCCAGGCCAGCTATGACCAGGCCGCCGCGGCCAAGCGCCAGAACGAAGCCCTGCTGGCCACCGCGCGCTCCAACTTCCAGCGTTCGAACGCGCCGGAGTATCGCCAATACGTCGCCAAGACCGACCTGGATACACAGCGAAACCAAGTGGCACAGTACGAAAGCGCGGTCGCAGCGAACGAGGCCAGCATGCGCTCGGCACAGGTGCAGCTGCAGTACACCAAGGTCACCGCACCGATCTCCGGCATCGCCGGCATCCGCGCGGTCGACGCTGGCAACGTGGTCAACGCCGGCACCGCACTGGTGACGCTGACCCAGATCCATCCGATCCACGTGCTGTTCAACCTCCCCGAGCGCCAGCTCGGCGATGTGCGCCAGGCGCAGGCGGCCGGCACGGTGCCGGTGGCCGCGCTGGACCGTGCCGATTCGCACGTGTTGTCCGGCGACGGCAAGCTCGACGTGGTCGACAACCTGATCAGTGCCGACAGCGGCACGTTCAAGGCGCGCGCCCTGTTCGACAACACGGACAACGGCCTGTGGCCGGGCCAGTTCGTCAACGTGCGCATGCAGCTGCGCACGATTGCCGGCGGCGTGGTCATCCCCACCCAAGCGGTGCTGCGCGGCCCGGACGGCGAGTACGTCTATGTCGTGCAGGGCGACAACACGGTGAAGATGCAGACCGTGCGCAGCGGCGTGGAAGTGGGCGACAGCCAGGTGCAGATCGCCGAAGGCCTGAAGGGCGGCGAGCGGGTAGTCAGTGAAGGCCAGTTCCGCCTGAAGCCAGGCAGCAAGGTCACCGCACTGAAGCCGGGCGAGACCCCTGCCGCACCGACCGAGGCCGAACTGAAGGCCGCCGAGCAGAAGAACGGCAGCGGTGGCCGTCGCGGTGGTGGCCCGCGCTGAGCGCAGGCCACTGACCTCCCTCGCGCCGGCGAACCTGCCGGCGCCGACATTGAAGTGCCAGCAAGGATCAGTCCGTGGGCTTTTCGACGATCTTCATCCGCCGCCCGATCGCCACCTCGCTGTTGATGGCGGGCCTGTTGCTGCTGGGCATTCTCGGTTACCGCAAGCTGCCGGTGTCGGCGCTGCCGGAAATCGATGCGCCCAGCCTGGTGGTCACCACCCAGTACCCCGGCGCCAACGCCACCACCATGGCCTCGCTGGTCACCACGCCGCTGGAGCGCCAGTTCGGGCAGATCTCCGGGCTGGAACTGATGACCTCCGACTCGTCGGCCGGGTTGTCCACGATCATCCTGCAGTTCTCGATGGACCGCGACATCGACATTGCCGCGCAGGACGTGCAGGCGGCGATCCGCCAGGCCACCCTGCCCTCGTCACTGCCCTACCAGCCGGTCTACAACCGGGTGAATCCGGCCGACGCGGCCATCGTCACCCTGAAACTGACGTCTGACACGCGCCCGCTGCGCGACGTCAACAATTACGCCGACTCCATCCTGGCCCAGCGCCTGTCGCAGGTGCAGGGCGTCGGCCTGGTTTCGATTGCAGGCAACGTGCGCCCGGCCGTGCGCATCCAGGTCAATCCGGCGCAGCTGTCGAACATGGGCCTGACCCTGGAACAGCTGCGCAGCGCGCTGACCCAGGCCAACGTCAATGCGCCCAAGGGCTCGCTGAACGGCAAGACGCAGTCCTACAGCATCGGTACCAACGACCAGCTGGCCAGCGCCGCCGAGTACCGCGACACCATCATCAGCTACAAGAACGGCCGCCCGGTACGGCTGTCGGACGTGGCCGAGGTGATCGATGGCGTGGAGAACGACCAGCTTGCCGCCTGGGCCGACGGCAAGCCGGCGGTGCTGCTGGAAGTGCGACGCCAGCCCGGTGCCAACATCGTGCAGACCGTCGAGCGCATCCGCGCGATCCTGCCACAGCTGCAAGGCGTGCTGCCCGCCGACGTGCACCTGGAGATCTTCAACGACCGCACCGAGACCATCCGCGCCTCGGTGCATGAAG
This sequence comes from Stenotrophomonas sp. 85239_Sma, assembly GCF_056481725.1. Lineage (NCBI taxonomy): Bacteria > Pseudomonadati > Pseudomonadota > Gammaproteobacteria > Lysobacterales > Lysobacteraceae > Stenotrophomonas > Stenotrophomonas sp. 85239_Sma. The sequence continues at coordinate 4,233,544 of NZ_CM151163.1, forward strand.
TGCAGTTCACCCTGATCCTCACCATCGGCCTGGTGGTGGCGGTGATCTTCGTGTTCCTGCGCCGGCTGTGGGCCACGATCATTCCGTCGGTGGCGGTACCGCTGTCACTGGCCGGCACCTTCGCGGTGATGGCCTTCGCCGGCATGTCGCTGGACAACCTGTCGCTGATGGCGCTGGTGGTGGCCACCGGCTTCGTGGTCGACGATGCGATCGTGATGATCGAGAACATCGTGCGTTACATCGAGCAGGGCAAGAGTGGCAAGGAAGCGGCCGAGATCGGCGCGCGCCAGATCGGCTTCACCGTGCTGTCGCTGACCGTCTCGCTGGTGGCGGTGTTCCTGCCGCTGCTGCTGATGCCCGGCGTCACCGGCCGCCTGTTCCACGAGTTCGCCTGGGTGCTGAGCATCGCGGTGGTGCTGTCGATGCTGATCTCGCTGACGCTGACCCCGATGATGTGCGCCTACCTGCTCAAGCCCGATGCCCTGCCCGAGGGCGAGGACGCGCATGAGCGCGCGGCAGCGGCCGGCAAGCAGAACCTGTGGACGCGCACCGTCGGCCTGTACGAGCACAGCCTGGACTGGGTGCTGGGCCACCAGCGCCTGACCCTGGCCGTGGCCGGCGGCGCACTGGTGCTGACCGTGCTGCTGTATGTGCTGATTCCCAAGGGCCTGCTGCCCGAACAGGACACCGGCCTGATCACCGGCGTGGTGCAGGCCGACCAGAACATCGCTTTTCCGCAGATGGAGCAGCGCACCAGGCAGGTGGCCGAAGCCCTGCGCCAGGACCCGGACGTGACCGGTGTGTCGGCCTTCATCGGCGCCGGCAGCATGAACCCCACGCTCAACCAGGGCCAGCTGTCGATCGTGCTGAAGGAGCGCGGCGAGCGTGACGGCCTGGATGAGATCCTGCCGCGCCTGCAGAAGGCCGTGGCCGGCATTCCCGGCGTGGCGCTGTACCTGAAGCCGGTGCAGGACGTGACCCTGGATACCCGCGTGGCCGCCACCGAGTACCAGTACTCGCTGTCGGACGTGGATTCGGCAACGGTGGCGACCCAGGCCACGCGCCTGACCGAAGCACTGCGCAAGCGCCCGGAACTGGCCGACGTCGACAACAACCTGTCCAACCAGGGCCGTGCGCTTGAGCTGAACATCGACCGCGACAAGGCCAGCGTGCTGGGCGTGCCGATGCAGACCATCGACGACACGCTCTACGATGCGTTCGGCCAGCGCCAGATCTCGACCATCTTCACCGAGCTCAACCAGTACCGCGTGGTGCTGGAAGTGGCGCCGGAGTTCCGCACCAGCACCGCGCTGATGGAACAGCTGGCGGTGGCGTCCAACGGTGCCGGTGCACTGACCGGCACCAATGCCACCAGCTTCGGCCAGGTCACCTCGTCGAACTCGTCGACCGCTACAGGCATCGGCGCGCAGAACACCGGCATCACCGTTGGTGCCGGCAACATCATCCCGCTGTCGGCGCTGGCCGAAGCCAAGGTCAGCAGTGCGCCGTTGCTGGTCAGCCACCAGCAGCAGCTGCCGGCGGTGACGGTCTCGTTCAACGTGGCGCCTGGCTATTCGCTGTCCGATGCCGTGCGGGCAATCCAGGAGACCAAGGACAGCCTGGACATGCCCACCCACCTGCATGCCGAGTTCATCGGCAAGGCCGCCGAGTTCACCGGCAGCCAGACCGATGTGGTGTGGCTGCTGCTGGCGTCGCTGGTGGTGATCTACATCGTGCTGGGCGTGTTGTACGAGAGCTACATCCATCCGATCACGATCATCTCCACCCTGCCGCCTGCCGGTGTCGGCGCGCTGCTGGCGCTGATGCTGTGCGGGCTGAGCCTGTCGGTGGATGGCATCGTCGGCATCGTGCTGCTGATCGGCATCGTCAAGAAGAACGGCATCATGATGGTCGACTTCGCGATCGAGGCGCGCCGCGCCGGTGCCAACGCGCACGAAGCGATCCGCCGTGCCTGCCTGCTGCGCTTCCGCCCGATCATGATGACCACGGCCGCGGCCATGCTCGGCGCGCTGCCGCTGGCACTGGGCACCGGCATCGGTTCGGAACTGCGCCGCCCGCTGGGCATCGCCATCGTCGGCGGCCTGCTGCTGTCGCAGCTGGTGACCCTGTACACCACACCCGTGATCTACTTGTACATGGAGCGCTTCTCCGAGTGGCTGGCGCGTCGCCGTGAGCAGCGCGCACTGCGCGACGGTTCGCTGCAGGAGCCGCAGGCATGAACCACTCCCCGGTGCCGTGGGGGGCCGCACGATGAACCTGTCCGGCCCCTTCATCCGCCGTCCGATCGGCACCGCGCTGCTGGCCATCGGCCTGTTCATGGTCGGCCTGATCTGCTACCTGAGGCTGGGCGTGTCGGCGCTGCCGAACATCGAGATCCCGGTGATCTTCGTGCACGCCAGCCAATCGGGCGCGGATGCGGCGACCATGGCCTCCACGGTCACTGCACCGCTGGAACGCCATCTCGGCCAGCTGCCGGGCATCGACCGCATGCGCTCGTCGAGCTCGGAAGGCAGCTCGCTGGTCTTCATGATCTTCCAGAGCGGCCACAACATCGATTCGGCGGCACTGGACGTACAGACCGCGATCAACTCGGCGCAGGCCGACCTGCCCACGGGCATGGGCTCGCCGATGTACCAGAAGGCGAACCCGAACGATGACCCGGTGATCGCCATCGCGCTGACCTCGCAGACGCAGTCGGCCGACGAACTGTACAACGTCGCCGATTCGCTGCTGGCGCAGCGCATCCGCCAGATCAGTGGTGTTGCTTCGGTCGACATCGCCGGTGCTTCGACGCCAGCGGTACGCGTGGACGTGAACCTGCGCCTGATGAACGCGCTGGGCCTGACCGCCGATGACCTGCGCAACGCGGTGCGCGCGGCCAACGTGACCTCGCCCACCGGCTTCCTCAGCGATGGCAACACCACCACTGCGATCATCGCCAACGACTCGGTGGCGCGTGCGGCCGACTTCGCCGACCTGGTGGTGAAGACCCAGGGCGATGGCCGGGTGATCCGCCTGAAGGACATCGCCAATGTCTACGACGGCCAGCAGGATGCCTACCAGGCCGCGTGGTTTGACCACAAGCCGGCGGTGGTGATGTACGTGTTCACCCGTGCCGGCGCCAACATCGTCGAGACCGTTGACCGGGTCAAGGCGCAGATCCCGACCCTGCGCGACTACCTGCAGCCGGGCACCACGATGACGCCGTACTTCGACCGCACGCCGACCATCCGCTCGTCGCTGCACGAAGTGCAGATCACCCTGCTGATCAGCCTGGCGATGGTGGTGCTGACCATGGCGCTGTTCCTGCGCCGGCTGGCACCGACGCTGATCGCCGCGGTGACCGTGCCACTGTCGCTGGCCGGTGCCGCGCTGGTGATGTACGTAATGGGCTTCACCCTGAACAACCTGAGCCTGCTGGCGCTGGTGATCGCGATCGGCTTCGTCGTGGACGATGCGATCGTGGTGATCGAGAACATCATGCGCCATCTCGACGAAGGCATGCCGCGCATGCAGGCGGCGTTGACCGGTGCCCGCGAGATCGGCTTCACCATTGTCTCGATCACCGCCTCGCTGGTGGCGGTGTTCATCCCGCTGCTGTTCGCCAGCGGCATGATGGGCGCGTTCTTCCGCGAATTCACCGTCACCCTGGTTGCGGCCATCGTCGTCTCGATGATCGTTTCGCTGACGCTGACCCCGGCGCTGTGCAGCCGCTTCCTCAGCGCACACGACCACAAGGCAGCACCGTCGCGCTTCGGCCGCTGGCTGGATGCCGGCCACGAGCGCATGCTGCGCATCTACACCGTGTTCCTCGACTTCTCGCTGCGCCACGCGTTGCTGCTGTCGCTCACCCCGCTGATCCTGATCGGCGTCACCATCTTCCTGTTCGGCGCGGTGAAGAAGGGCGCGTTCCCACCGCAGGACACCGGCCTGATCTGGGGCCGCGCCAACTCCAGTGCCACCGTCTCCTTCGAGGACATGGTCGCCCGCCAACGCCGCATCACCGACATGCTGATGGCCGACCCGGCGGTGAAGACCGTGGGTGTGCGCCTGGGCAGCGGCCGCCAGGGCTCCAGCGCACAGTTCAACATCGAGCTGAAATCGCGCAGCGACGGCCGCCGCGAAACCACAGCACACGCATTGGCGCGGCTCAGTGCCAAGGCCGACCGATACCCGGACCTGCAGCTGCGCCTGCGCGCGATCCAGGACCTGCCCAGCAACGATGGCGGCGGTTCCAGCCAGGGCGCGCAGTACCGCATATCCCTGCAGGGCAATGACCTGGCCGCACTGCAGGAATGGCTGCCCAAGCTGCAGGCGGAACTGAAGAAGAACCCGAAACTGCGCGACGTCGGTACCGACGTGGACAACGCCGGCCTGCGCCAGAACATCCAGATCGACCGCGCCAAGGCCGCGCGCCTGGGCATCACCGTGGGTGCCATCGACGGCGCGCTGTACGGTGCGTTCGGCCAGCGCCAGATCTCCACCATCTACTCGGACATCAACCAGTACAGCGTGGTGGTCAATGCGCTGCCCTCGCAGACCGCCACGCCGGCGGCGCTGGACGAGGTGCATGTGCGTACAGGCAATGGCGACATGGTGCCGCTCACTGCGGTGGCCAAGCAGGTGCCGGGGCTGGCGCCTTCGCAGATCACCCATGAAAACCAGTACACGACGATGGACCTCAGCTACAACCTGGCACCGAACGTGAGCATGGGTGAGGCCAAGGCGATCATCGACGCGACCGTGGCCGGCATGCGCATGCCCGGCGACATCCGCCTGGCCGATGATGCGGGCTTCGGCTTCAACTCCGATCCCAGCGACATGCTGATCCTGGTGTTTGCCGCGATCCTGACCGTGTACCTGGTGCTGGGCATGCTCTACGAGAGCCTGATCCACCCGGTCACCATCCTGTCCACGCTGCCGGCGGCGGGCGTCGGTGCACTGCTGGCGTTGTTCGGCACCAACACCGAACTGTCGGTGATCTCGATGATCGCGCTGGTACTGCTGATCGGCATCGTCAAGAAGAACGCGATCATGATGATCGACTTCGCGCTGGTCGCGCAGCGCGAGCATGGACTGGCACCGCGCGACGCCGCGCGAGAGGCCAGCATCGTACGCTTCCGCCCGATCATGATGACCACCATGGTGGCGATCCTGGCAGCCGTACCGCTGGCGATCGGCCTGGGTGAAGGGTCCGAACTGCGCCGTCCGCTGGGCATCGCGATGATCGGCGGCCTGCTGTTCTCGCAGAGCCTGACCCTGCTCAGCACGCCGGCGCTGTATGTGATCTTCTCGTGCCTGGCCGAGCGTTGGCGCGCACGTCGCGCACGCAAGCGCGAAGCGAAGCTGCTCAAGCGCGCGCAGCGGGCCTGATCGGATCGCCGGCCAGCGGCCGGCGCTACCGTGGGTGCGGATGGTGGGTGCGGACCGTTGGACCGCACGCCTCCGGGTTTGACGCGCCGTAACGAAAAGAGAACAATTCTCATCCAGCCATGGTCCTGCGCCCCATCGCGGCGCCCCGCTGCCATCTCCGGCCAGCCTGCGTGATCCCAGCCACTGCACATTCCCCCACCCGTGGGCGGATGGCCTGTGGCCGTCCGTCGAGGATCACCATCGATGCTGACGTTCCGTTCTCCCCGCCTGACCCTGCTGGCCGTAGCCTTGTCCGCCGCCTGCGCCGCCCACGCCGAAGCGCCGGCCGGCAGCCGTAGTGCCACCGATCTGGATGCGGTGAAAGTCACCGCCGAGCGCACCCATACCGAAGCCGGCGCACTGGGCGACCGTGCGCTGCGCGATACCCCGTTCGCGATCACCGCGGTTGGCCGCGAGCAGATCGAGCAGCGCCAGGTCGTCTCGCTGGGTGAAGCCTTCCTGCTCGACCCCTCGGTCAGCACCCAGGTCAGCGCCTATGCCAGTGGCTGGAGCTCGCCGATCCGCAACCGCGGTCTGGAGCTGAACTACGACAGCTACCGGGTCAATGGCCTGCAGGTCTCGTCCTGGGGCACCGAATGGCCGCTGGAAGCCATGGAACAGGTCGATCTGCTGAAAGGCCCGGGCGGATTCCTGTATGGCTTCGGCACCCCCGGCGGCATCGTCAACTACATCACCAAGAAGCCGACCGACACGCCCACCCTCTCCGCCCAGCTGGGCTGGCGCGAACAGGGCGTCGTCAGCGGCGGCATCGACGTTGGCGGCCGCTTCGGCAACGAGCAGATGTTCGGCTACCGCTTCAATGCCTTCCAGGAAAAGGGCGAGACCTTCAACGGCGGGCATGTCGATCGCAAGGTGGGCGCGCTGTCGCTGGACGCGCGCCTGAGTGATGCACTCACCTGGACCTTTGACGGTGTGTTCCAGTCGCGCGACCTGCGCGAGGAATCGCCGCAGTACTACTTCCGTGGCCTGACCTCGTTGCCGCGGCCGATCGCCGGAGATACCGACAACAGCGTACCCGGCACCTACTACGACACCCGATCCAGCCTGCTGTCGACCGGCCTGAACTGGCAGATCAACAGTGACTGGAAGGCCAGCCTGAGTTATGGCGTCACCACCTCATGGAATGACGTCAACAAGATTTTCGCCTACATCGACGATCTCAACGGCGACTACGACGTCAATGTCTATGAACTGGGTGGCAAGAGCGAGTGGAAGCTGGCCCAGGCCATGCTGCAGGGCAGCTTCCGCACCGGTCCGCTGCAGCATCAGGTGGTGGCGGGCATCAGCCACCAGACCGGGCTGGGCTGGGACCGTCCCTACGAGTGGAACCTGATCGGCCGCGCCAACCTGTACCAGCGCCATGCCATCCGCCACGACGCCGTCGGTTCGCGGGTGATGACCCGCGGTGACGAGACGGTGCAGCAGGCGGTGTTCGCAAGCGATACGGTGAACCTCGGCAGCGGCTGGTCGGTGCTGGCGGGCTGGCGCTACAACGACTTCGAAACCAAGGGGCGATACCACACCTACCCGGTCACCCCGACCTACGCCGTGATGTTCAAGCCCAGCGAAGCGGTCACCCTGTATGCCAGCTACATCGAATCGCTGGAAGCAGGCAGCCGCGTAGGCAACAGCTACATCAACGCCGGCGACGTGCTCGATCCCACCATCAGCAAGCAGTACGAGATCGGTGCGAAGGTCGAGGCGGCACGCTGGAATGCGAACGTGGCCGCGTTCCGGCTGGAACGTGGTGCCAACATCGATGCGCTCACGCCGGCCGGCAAGCGCCTGGTGCAGGATGGCATCACGCTGTACGAAGGCATCGAAGCCAGTGCTGACCTGCACCTCAACGATGCACTGACGGTCGGCGGCGGCGCCACCTGGCTGGATCCGGCCTACGACAAGCTGTCCCCGGGCAGCGCCGCGCAGGAAGGCAACCGTACCGCCGGTGCTGCGCGCTGGAGCGGTGTCGTGCACGCCACCTACCAGCTGCCGTGGATGGACGGCCTGGAAACGTATGCCGCAGTGCGCTACTACGGCGACGTCTGGTACGACGCCGACAACACCCTGAAGCTGCCCGACTACACGCTGGTCAATGCAGGCGTCGGCTATCGCCTGCTGGCGTCCGGTCACCCGGTGACCCTGCGTGCCGGCGTCGAGAACCTGGCCAACCGGAAGTACTGGTCCAACGCCGGTGCCGGGCTGCCGCGCACGTTCGCGCTGAGCGTGCGCTGGGAAATGTAAGGCACCGGGCCCCGCCGTCCATGCGGACCACGGGCCCGCACATGGACGGTGGGTGCGGACCGTTGGCCCGCACTCCATATTTCACCCCACACCCGCAATAATGGTGGAAGACCCTTCCACCGAGCCTGCATGTCCGCCCGACAATCCCGCCTCAGCCGCCTGTGGGCCCACGAGAAGGCCAGTTACGGCCTGCGGGTGTTCATCGCCCTGGCCGCGGCGCTGGCGGTGTGCTGGCAGCTGGATGCGCTTACGGCCCTGCCCGGCGTGTTCCTTGGCATCATCGCCAGCGCCATCGCCGAAACCGACGACAACTGGTGGGGTCGTACCAAGGCCGTAGTGCTGTCGCTGCTGTGCTTCTGCATTGCCGCAGCCTCGGTGATCTGGCTGTTCCCGTGGCCGTGGATCTTCATTGGCGCGCTGGCACTGTCCACCTTCGGCCTGACCCTGCTCGGCGCGCTCGGCGAGCGCTATGCGTCCATAGCCCAGGCCACGGTGACGCTGGCGATCTACACCATGATCGGCCTGGAACAGCATGGTGCCAGCGACCTGCACAGCGCGCTGGAAGCCGTCAGCCACCTGCTGGCCGGCGCGGTCTGGTATGGCCTGCTGTCGATCCTGTGGACCGCGCTGTTCGCCAATCGGCCGGTGCGTGAGCGCATAGCGCGGTTGTACCAGGAGCTGGGCCGCTACCTGCAGCTGAAGGCCGCGCTGTTCGAGCCGGTGCGCGAAGCCGACCTGCAACGCCGCCAGCTGGATCTTGCCGAACAGAACCGCCGCGTGGTCGGCGCCCTGAACGAGGCCAAGACCGCGATCCTGGCCCGCTTCGGCCGCTCCGGCCGGCCCGGCGTGAATTCCGGCCTTTACCTGCGCCTGTATTACATGGCGCAGGATTTCCACGAGCGTGCCAGTTCCTCGCATTACCCGTACGGCGCGCTGGTGGATGCGTTCTTCCACAGCGACGTGCTGTACCGCTGCCAGCGCCTGCTCGACCTGCAGGGCCAGGCCTGTGCCCGCCTGGGCGAAGCGATCCGCCTGCGCCGTCCGTTCGTATACGGTGAGAGCAACCAGCAGGCCGGGCGCGACCTGGCCGATGCGCTGGCCTACCTGCGCGGCCAGCAGCGCCCGCAATGGCAGCGCCTGCTGGGCTCGCTGGACCTGCTGGTGCACAACCTGCGCAGCATCGAACGGCGCCTGCTGGATGCCGAGCGTTCGGAAGCCAGCCTGGACAACGTCGATACCCGCCTGCGTGACAGCAATCCGCATACCCTGCGCGAGATGGGCGTGCGCATCCGCCAGCAGCTCACGCCCGGCTCGGTGCTGTTCCGTCATGGCCTGCGCATGGCGCTTGCGCTGATCGCCGGCTTTGCAGCGATCCGCCTGTTCAATGCGCAGAATGGTTCGTGGGTACTGCTGACCATCGTGTTCGTGTGCCGGCCCAACTTCGGCGCCACCCGCCAGCGGCTTGCGCAACGCATCGTCGGCACCCTTGCCGGCCTGGTGCTGACCTGGGCGTTGCTGCAGCTGTTCCCGCAGCTGCACGTGCAGCTGCTGATCGCCCTTTTGTCGGCGCTGCTGTTCTTCTTCACCCGCACCGACCGCTACCTGGTGGCCTCGGCGGCGATCACCGTGATGGCCCTGACCTGCTTCAACCTGATCGGCGATGGCTTCGTGCTGATCGTGCCGCGCATGGTCGACACCGTGCTGGGCTGCGCGATCGCAGCAGCGGCCGCGTTCCTGATCCTGCCCGACTGGCAGGGCCGCCAGCTGCATCTTGTACTGGCACGCGTGCTGGACACTGCGGCCCGCTACCTGGATTCGGTGCTGGGCCAGTACCGCAGTGGCATGCGCGACGACCTGGCCTACCGCATCGCACGGCGCGACATGCACAACGCCGACGCTGCACTGTCCACCGCGTTGTCGAACATGTTGCGCGAACCCGGCCATGTGCGCCGCAACCTGGATGCCGGTTTTCACTTTCTGGCGCTGTCCAACACGCTGCTCGGCCACCTGTCGGCACTGGGTGCGCATCGTGACCAGGTGGACAGCTACGCCGGCGATCCGCTGGCATTGGCCGCCGGTGAGCGCGTGCGCAAGGCGCTGCAGCAGCTGGCCTCGGCCCTGACCGCACGACAACCGGTCGCGGAGGATGACAACGACGCCGACCGCGCCGTGGCCGCCGAGCTGGAGCAGATCGACGAGGCGATGCCGCCGAAACTGCAACTGATCCGTACGCAGATGGCGCTGGTACTGCGCCTGCTGCCGAAGGTTCGGGCGGCGGCCAATGGAGCGGTGACCGGCCTGACCTGACATCGGTGGCGCCGGCATGGTCCGGTGCTGCCGGCGGCGCAACATCATGTTGCATCCAGTGATGCACCCCGATCACGTCCGCGCGCGGATACTGGGTCATCCCCTGCTCCGGATTCCCCCATGAAGATCGAACTTGCCAACCGCACCGCGCTGGTCACCGCTTCCACCGCCGGCATCGGCCTGGCCATTGCCCAGGGCTTGGCCACTGCCGGGGCGCGGGTCATCCTCAATGGACGCAGCACCGACAGCGTCGAGCGTGCGCGCCAGCATCTGCTGGGCGCCGTACCCGGGGCCGACGTGCTCGGTGTCGCCGCCGATCTTTCTGATGCAGCCGGTGTCGAAACACTATTGGCCGGCCTGCCCAAGGTCGACATCCTGGTCAACAACGCCGGCATCTTCGGCCCACAGGACTTCTTCGAGACGGATGACGCGACCTGGGAGCGCTACTGGCAGACCAACGTGATGTCCGGCGTGCGCCTGTCGCGCGCGCTGCTGCCGGCGATGGTCGATGCCGGCTGGGGCCGGGTGCTGTTCATCTCTTCCGAGTCGGCGCGCAACATTCCGGCCGACATGATCCATTATGGGGTCAGCAAGACCGCGCAGCTGTCGTTGTCGCGCGGCCTGGCCAAGCGCGTGGCCGGTAGCGGCGTCACCGTCAACGCGGTGCTGCCCGGCCCGACCCTCTCCGATGGTTTCGCGGCGATGTTCGAGGATGAACGCCAGCGCAGTGGCAAGCCGCTGGAACAGATCGGCCGCGAGTTCGTGATGGCGCACCGGCCGTCCTCGGTGATCCAGCGCACCGCCACGGTCGAAGAAGTGGCCAACATGGTGGTGTACCTGGCCTCGCCGCAGGCCTCGGCGACCTCGGGTGCAGCGCTGCGCGTGGATGGCGGCGTGGTCGACGATATCGTCTGAGTCCGCCGGCAGGTGTGCGGACCAACGGTCCGCACCCACATCGGTCCGCACCCACAGTCGTGGGGCTTCAGTAGATCCACGCCAAGCATGGATGCATCCCGCCATGGTCCCGGCAGGTGGGCAGGAATGCTAGGCTGCGCCGGTCAAGGAGGCTCCATGTCCGGTCACAACCAGTTCGCCCTGCTGCGCCAGCGCCGTTTCCTGCCGTTCTTCGTGGTCCAGGCGCTCGGTGCGTTCAACGACAACGTGTACCGGCAGGCGATCATCAGCATGTTGCTGTTCATGGCCGTGCCAGAGGAGGAACTGGGGCTGTACGCCACGCTGGCGCCGGCCATCTTCATCCTGCCGTATTTCCTGTTCTCGGCGCTGGCCGGGCAGATCGCCGACAAACTGGAAAAATCGCGACTGATCGTGATCACCACCAGCATGGAGATCGTGATCATGTCGCTGGCGGCCACCGGCTTCCTCACCCAGAGCCTGCCGGTGCTGCTGGTCGCACTGTTCTGTACCGGCATGCAGTCGACCCTGTTCGGCCCGGTGAAGTACTCGGTGCTGCCGTCGGTACTCAGGCCCGAAGAGCTGACCGGTGGCAATGGCCTGGTCGAGATGGGCACCTCGATGTCGATTCTCTCCGGCATGATCGTCGGCGGCCTGGTGTTCACCGTGGCCGGCAGCCACGGCACGGTGGTAGCTGCGTGCGCCATCATCGCCCTGGCGATCTGCGGCAACATCGCCGCGCGCCTGATTCCCAAGGTCGATGCCGGCGACCCGAACCTGAAGATCAACTGGAACCCGTTGCCGGAATCGCTGGCGGTGCTGCGCATGGCGCGCCAGCAGAAGGCCGTGCGCAACTCGATCCTGGGCGTGTCCTGGTTCTGGTTCGTCGGCACGGTGCTGACTTCGCAGCTGCCGGCCTACGCGGTGACCAACCTGGGGGGCAAGCCGACCCTGTACATCTTCGCGCTGGCCTTGTTCTCGGTCGGCACCGGCGTCGGTTCGCTGCTGTGCGAGAAACTCTCGGCCCGTACGGTGGAAATCGGCCTGGTACCGCTCGGTGCGTTCGGCATGACCGCGTTCCTGCTCGACCTGTACTTCGCCCGCAGCGGTGAAGCGCCGGTACACGGGCTGACCATCGGGCCATTCCTGCAGCAGCCCGGCAGCCTCCGCATCGTCATCGACCTGATCGGCATCGGCCTGTTCACCGGCATCTTCGTGGTACCGCTGTTCGCGCTGATCCAGAGCCGCACGCCGAAGACGCAGATGTCGCGCGTGTTCGCCGCACTGAATATCCAGAACTCGGGTTTCATCGTCGCTGCGGCGCTGCTGTCGCTGGCCGCGCACACGCTGCTGCACTGGACCATTCCGCAGCTGTTCCTGGCGCTGGCCATCGCCAACGCACTGGTGGCGATCTACATCTTCACCATCGTCCCCGAATTCCTGATGCGCTTCCTCAGCTGGCTGATGGTGCGCACCCTGTACCGGCTGCGCCCGCACGGCATCGAGGCCAACGTGCCGGACGAAGGCGCCGCGCTGCTGGTCTGCAACCATGTCAGCTACATGGACGCGTTGATCCTGTCGGCGACCATCCCGCGCCCGGTGCGCTTCGTCATGTACTACAAGATCTTCAACATCCCGGTGATGCGCTGGATCTTCCGCACCGCCAAGGCGATCCCGATCGCCGGCGCACGTGAAGACCCGGCGCTGATGCAGCGCGCGTTGGATGAGATCGACGCCGCGTTGGCCGAAGGCGAACTGGTCTGCATCTTCCCCGAGGGCGCGCTGACCCGCGACGGGCAGATGGCCCCGTTCAAGTCCGGCGTCGAGAAGATCCTCGAGCGGCGACCGGTGCCCGTGGTGCCGATGGCGCTGCGCGGCATGTGGTCGAGCATGTGGAGCCGGCGCGACAGCCGCCTCGGCCGCATGCGCGTGCCGCGCCGTTTCCGCGCCACGGTCGAGGTGGTGGCGGCACCGGCCGTGGATGGCCACACCACCAGCGCCCCGGTGCTGGAGGCCCAGGTACGGGCCCTGCGTGGTGATCACGCCTGATGGAACCGGCTCGCCACGCGGGCCTGGGGACCTCCTCGCATACGCCACCGTCCAGTGGCGAACACGGCATGCCGCGCCTGTAAACGCATACATGCAACGCAGGTTGCGGTAGATTACGCACCCACAGGGGGGAGGTCCGGCCAATGCACCACGGCCGGCCACCAAGGAATGGAGTCTCGCTTTGAATCAACCACCACCGCTCAGCCGTCCGGTCTACATCCCCAACCATCTGGTCTGGGCGATCCTGACGACGCTGTTCTGCTGCCTGCCGTTGGGCGTGGTGTCGATCGTCTATGCCTCCCAGGTCGATGGCCGCCGCGCGGCCGGCGACCTGCCGGGGGCCTACAGCGCGTCGCGCAAGGCGGGCTGGTGGGCGGTGGCTTCGGCCGTGGCCCTGCCGGTCCTGTTGCTGTTGTGGTTCGGGCTGTTCGGCGGCTTGGCCGTACTGGGCGCTCTTTCCGACCAATGATTCACCACCACCACCCATCAAGGAGCTTGAACCCATGAACACCGCCACTCCGCAGGTCCCGAACAATCTGGTCTGGGCCATCCTGAGCACCCTGTTCTGCTGCCTGCCGGCCGGCATCGTGTCGATCGTCTACGCCGCGCAGGTCAACGGCAAGCTGGCCGCTGGCGACATCGCCGGCGCCCAGGACTCCTCGGCCAAGGCCAAGAAGTGGGCCATCTGGTCGGCCATCGCCGCCGTCGTGGTCGGCGTGCTGTACGGCATCCTGATCGTCGCTCTCGGCGGCATGGGTGCGATGAGCAACAGCGGCTACTGATCCGCGTGGACGGATCCGGCGCCTGCGCCGGATCCGTTGCTGCATGTCCGCACTTCCCACCCGATCCCGACTGGCCCGCTGGGCACCGCTGCTGGCCGCCACCGGCCTGGCCGCCGGTGCCGCACTGGTGCTGCGCAACGTCAATCCATATGTCGCCGGCAATCCCCTGCCGAGCTGCCCGCTGTACGCCCTGACCGGCCTGTACTGCCCGGGCTGTGGCAGTACCCGCTGCCTGTATTCGCTGGTCCATTTCGACCTGCCCGGCGCGATGGCGATGAACCCGCTGCTGGTCATCAGCCTGCCCTTCCTGCTGCTGATGCTGCTGAACGTCGCCGGCATCCGTCCGCGCGTACTCGACCCGCTGATGCGGGTACTGGCCAATCCCACGTTCTGGCTCTGGGTGCTGCCCGGGTATGCGCTGCTGCGCAACCTGCCGTGGGCACCGTTCACCGCACTGGCACCGATCTAGGTTTCCAGCCAACGGCGCAGCCCCTCGTGGTGGGCGGCGTTTGAAGGTAGAAGCTTTCGGGTTGGCCGGGTGGGTGGGCTGCGCAGGGGGCGCTGCAAGTACGTCCATGTAAGCTCGCCATCGAGCCCCCAGGGACGGGTTTACGGCGTGTCCTGAAGCCCCACACCGCCCCGCCCAACCATCAGCAATCCAGAGCTGCTGTTGCTGTTGCTGTTGCTTCTGCAGGTGCAGGGCTGCAAGCCCTGCAAAACAACTACGTCACCCAGCCTGCAATCACCAGCAGCGCCAGCACGGCCAGCCACAGCAGCAGCATCCGCCACACCAGGCTCATCGCATCACGCAGGTCCGGCAGCCGCTGCCACACCGGCAGCAACCCCGCCTCGGTGTAATCGTGCGCATCCTCGCGCAGCTCGGCGTTGACACTGGCCCGCGCCACCGCGCCGAGGAAACCGATGCCGCCCGCCAGGCGTTCGCCATGGGCCTGGCGCCAGGCCTTCCACGCCGTATCGAAGTTACCCACCAGCGCCATCGAAAACGCCATCAACTGCGCCACCGGCCACTCGATCCAGCCCAGCAGGCGCTGCGCCAATGCCAGCGGCTCCACCGGCACGCGCGCGCGCATCGGGCTTTCCGCCATCAGCGCCAGCAGCCGGTAGCCCAGCGCGCCCGCCGGGCCCAGCAGCAGGAACCAGAACAGCACCGCGAACCAGCGCCGCAATGCATTGAGCACCGTCGCTTCGACCAGCGACGGCACGTCCTCGCGCAGGCTGCCACCGGCGGCCTGCAGGTTGCGCACCGCCGCCTGCCGCGTCGCGGCGTCGTCCGCATCGATGATCGCTTCGATATCGCGATCCAGGTCGCGCGGTCCCCAACACCAGGCCAGCACCACCACGCCCAGCAGCAGCGACGGCAGGCCGAACAGCACTCCGCGCAGCAGCCACGCCAGCAGCCCCATCAACAGCAGTGGCGGCAACAGCGCCAGGGCGACCCCCGCCGCGCCCTGCCAGGCCTTGCCGCCATGCGCGTCCAGCCAGCCCAGCCATCGCCGGAAGCCGTCGAAACGGCGCAGCGAAGCGGCAGCGGCCGGGGCAACGTGGCCCAGGGCCAGCGCCACCAGCACGGCGGCCAGAGTGGTGAACATGGCAGGTCTCCCTACGAAACAGAACGCTCGGCGCCGCTACCTTACCTGTCGCAGCGGCACCCTCGCTGGTGAACCGGACTCTAACCCGGGCCGTGTTCAGGTGGCGGCAATACAGTTGCCACCACCGGCCCGGCAGCAATCGGGCTCAGCCCTTGTGCTGGCGGTACCAGTGTTCGATGAGCCCCCGCGAAATCGAGATCGGTGGCGACAGGCGGATGCCCTGACCATCGTCCTCGACATCACGGGCCAGCGCAGCGCCCACCTCTTCGGCACTGAACCAGCGCGCATCTTCCAGCTCGCCATCCACGGTCGGCAGGTCATCCAGTGCCTGTGCACGGAAGCCGACCATCAGCGCGCCGGGGAACGGCCACGGTTGCGAACCGAGGTACTGGCAGGCGGTCACCCGTACCTTGCTCTCCTCATGGACTTCGCGCACCACGGTCTGCTCGAAAGTCTCGCCGGGTTCGACGAAACCGGCCAGCACCGAGTAGCGACGCGGTGCCCAGTTCGACTGCCGGCCCAGCAGCAACCGGCCCTGGTTCTCCACGGCGACGATCACGGCGGGGTCGACGCGCGGGTAGTGCTCGGTAGAGCACTGCCCGCAGCGGCCGACGAAGCCACCGCGGGCAAACGCCACGGCACCGCCGCATACGCCGCAGAAGCGGGTGCGCGAGTGCCAGTACGACATGCCGCGGGCATAGCTGAAAGCAGTCGCATCGGCCATGGACCACAGCAATGCGGCCTGGCGCAGATCGAGTCGGCGTGGCGCGCTGATAGTGACGTTGGCAGCTTCAACCGAGAACCACGCCTGCTCCCCGCGCAGGCCGAGGAAGATCGCGGCACCCGGGCCACCGCCGATGGCGGCGCCGGTCAGCGCCAGCGGCTGATCGTCATCGCCGGTGAAGGCGCTGCCGTCCTGATCGAGCACGAGAATGCGCGCACCCGGCCACAGGCGCGCCAGTGCATCGGCATCTTCGCGCAGGGCATCGGCGCGCTCCAGCGGTTCGCCAACGAAGGCAAAACCGGAAAGCGGCGAAGGAGAATTGGGCATCCGCCAAGCCTGCCGCCAATCGATGCGGGTGGCAAGCCGCAGGCTTTGCGGAAACCAGCTGTGGGTGTGGAGCTTGCTCCACACACCTTGTCGCGCCGGGCGCAGGCCCCGCGCCCTGCTTACATGCTGAAGCTGCTGCCGCAGCCGCAGGTGGTCTTCGCGTTCGGGTTGCGGATCACGAACTGGGCACCGGTCAGGCTCTCGGTGTAGTCCACCTCGGCGCCCATCAGGTACTGCAGGCTCAGCGGGTCGACCAGCAGGGTCACCCCGCTGGTCTGTACCGCCAGGTCATCCTCTGCACGGTTCTCGTCGAACTCGAACCCGTACTGGAAGCCCGAACAGCCACCGCCTTCGATGTACACGCGCAGGGCCAGGTCGGGGTTGCCCTCTTCCTGGATCAGGGATTTGACCTTGGCAGCCGCCGACTCGGTGAAGTTCAGCGGGCGCTCCAGCGACTGGTAATCGGGCGCGGCAACCGGGGTGGCGCCGGGCAGGGAGACTAGCGTGCTCATGCTGCCAGCATGGGGGTGCCGACGATGGCTTTCAAGCCATCGCCTCGGCCAGCTTGCGGCGTGCGGCGGTATCGCCCTTGCCATCATTGGCCTCATCGCCTTCCGGCGCCGGCAGGGCCGCCATCGGCGCGCTCGCGTGGATCAGGCGGCCGTTCAGCTGGGCGCCCGCATTCATCTCCACCACCTGGTAATGGACGTTGCCATTGACCCGTGCGCTCGGGGTCAGTTCGACCTTCTCGGTGGCATGCACATCGCCGTCCAGGCGGCCACTGATGACCACCACCTGGGCGCGGATCTCACCCTCGATCACGCCATGCTCGGCGACCGTCAGGGTCGCGCCACTGGCGCCTTCGGCGGCAATCACCTTGCCGTGGATGCGGCCTTCCACATACAGGCCCCCACTGAATTCCACATCACCGCGGATCACCACCTGGTTGCCGATCAGGGCATCCACCACCAGCTGGCCTTCACGGTTGGATTTGCTGCTTCCGAACATCTGCCTACTCCCCTTTGCTGGCCGGCGCGCCGGCCTGTTTCCAGTCGAATACCTGGGTGGTACCCCCCGTACCACTCCCCAATGTCACCCGCACGCGTTGCGGGGTGAAGTCAGCCGGCAGCATCACGCTGCCGGTGAGCTGCTGGAAGTACCGGAACGAGTAGTCCTGTCCCGGCACCTTGCTGCGCTGGTGCAGATCATCCCAACTGATCGTGGCCAGCTTGCCGTTTTTCACGCCTTCCACGGTGAAGCGCATCTGTCCCTGGCTGATGGCGCCGCGGTTGAGGTTCTGGGTCAGCACGGCGGTGTACTGCCACGTGCCGGCCGCTTCCGGGCTGAACTCGATCGAGTGGGTGTTCAGGCCCTTGCGCTGGCTGGTCGAGCCGACCAGTCGCTCGTAGAAGGCGACGTCGGCACGCAGGCCGGCGATTTCTTCGTCACGCTCGGCCAGCGAGGACTGCACCTCGGTATTGGCAGCGCGGCTGATGCGGTCGGAGGCTTCCAGCGTGGCCTGCTTCTGGCGCAGTTCGGTCAGCTGCGCCTGCAGCGTCTCGGCACGCTTCTCTGCGGCCTGCAGGCGCTGGCCCTGGGCATCGCGCGGCGTGGCCATCCAGCAGCCACCCAGCGCGGCCAGCACCAGGCTGAGCAGCCAGATGCCACCGATCATCAGCAGGCGGCGACGGTCCATCGGCGGTTGCGGCGCGCCGGGCAGGCGTACCTGCACGCGCATGGGAGGACGGTTGGTCATGGGTGGTTTCCGGGGTATCGCAAGGGCGATACCGGTACGGCCCCTGTGGCAAACGACGGGCTAGTGTATGACAGGACGGGTGGGTTTCCTGCGCAGTGGCCGGCCACGGTCTGTGGCGTTCAGGCACGCCATCGTCGATAGTGTGGCCCCCTGCACAGTTCCGTCGCCGGAGCACCGCCATGACCGAAGCCCACCTGTTCGTGATCGGCATCCTGCTGGCCTGGCTGGCCGGCATCCGCGTCTACCTCACCGTGTTCGGCGTCGGCCTGGCCGGCCTGCTCGGCTGGGTCGACCTGCCACCCGCCCTGCAGGCCACCGAATCATGGTGGGTGCTGGGCACATCGGCCGCGCTGGCCATCGCCGAGTTCTTCGCCGACAAGATCCCCGGCGTGGACTCGGCCTGGGACCTGGTGCAGACGCTCGCACGCGTACCCGCCGGCGCGTTCCTCGCGGCGGCCACGTTGTCGCCGGATGGCCAGCTGGGCACCGGTGCGCTCGCCGCCGGTGCCGGTGTCGCCCTGGCCAGCCATGGCCTGAAGGCCGGTACCCGCGCCCTGCTCAACACCTCGCCGGAACCGGCCAGCAACTGGGTCGCCTCTGCCGCCGAAGACACCGTGGTGATCGGCGGCCTGGCGTTGGCACTGGCGCATCCGTGGATCGCCCTGGTGGTGGTGCTGGCCTGCAGCCTGGCCGGCGCACTGCTGGTGTGGCTGGTCTGGCGCGCACTGTGGAAGGGCGTGCGCTGGCTGGCGCGCGGCGCATCGGCACCACCGCCAGGGCACGCCGGCACCGGTTGAGCGCCGGGCTTGTCGCATAATGGACGCGAACACCAGGAGCACCGATGGCCGCAAACGAATCCCCCGCGGGCGCCCGCCCGGGACGCGCTGAAACCCCGCCGGCCGATCATTGGCAGCGCTGGGTCCCCGAGGCGGCAAGCCCCGCTGTGGCCGCACCGATGATGGCGACCCCGCCGCCGGTCGCGGCCGATGTGCACTCGCCCGTCAACAGCGCACCACCGCCGCTGCCCGGCCCGATCGCACTGGCCGAAGCCGGGAACAACGATCTGGCCCCACCGCCATCGGACTCGCCCTATCGCGTGCTGATCGTTGAAGACGATCGTGCACAGGCCCTGTTCGCGCAGAGCGTGCTGCATGGCGCCGGCATGCAGGCCATCGTGCACAGCGATGCAGATGCCGCGCTGCAGGCGATCAAGGAGCACCGCCCCGACCTGATCCTGATGGACCTGCACCTGCCCGGGCTGGATGGCATGCGCCTGACCGCGCTGATCCGCCAGCAGCCTGGCCTGCAGCTGCTGCCGATCGTGTTCCTCAGCGGCGATCCGGATCCGGAGCGCCAGTTCGAAGTACTCGACAGCGGCGCCGACGACTACCTGAGCAAGCCGATCCGGCCCCGCCACCTGATCGCAGCGGTCGCCAACCGCATCCGCCGCGCACGTGCCCAGGCCGCGACCCTGCCCGGTGCCACCGGCGCACCGGCCACCAGCAATCCGGAAACCGGCCTGCCGACGCGCCACCACGTGCTGCAGCAGCTCAATACCGCACTCGCCCACCGTGACCAGGGCGGCGTGTTCTTCATCGAAGTGGCCAGCGCGCTGGGCCTGCGCGAACGCTATGGCTATGCCGCGTTTGAGCGGCTGATGGTACAGGCCGGGCAGCGCCTGGCCGAGGCCGGCCATCCGCACCTGCTGGCGCGCCTGAACGACAACAGCTTCCTGCTGCTGGCCCGCAACGCCGACGAGGACGCCCTCGAAGGCATCGCCGCGAGCCTGCGCGAGCAGCTGTCGGCACGTGCGTTCGTGATCCGCGACGACGAATCCGTGCACCTGCGCGGCGTGGTCGGCTACGCGCCGCTGTCGCCGGGCTTCGAGGATGCCAACAGTGCGCTGGAAGCAGTTGAGCGCACCACCCTGCAGGCACGCCTGCTCAGCGCCGGCGTGGCGGGCCATGTGCACCGCCAGGCGGTCACCGAACAGGAACACCTGGCGCTGCTGGAAGGCCAGCTGGAACTGGCCTACCAGCCGATCGTCGCCGTGGCAGGTGGCAACACCGCGCAATACCAGCTGCTGCTGCGCCTGCGCCAGACCGATGGCACGGTACTGGCGGCCGGCCAGGTGATCCCGGCTGCGGAAGCCGCCGGGCGCATTGCCGACCTCGACCAGCAGGTGATGGACCACGCACTGGGCCTGCTGGATCTGTACCGGCACGCAACGCAGCCGCTGAACCTGTTCGTTTCGCAGTCACTGCGCACCCTGCAGCGCGATGCCTTCGCCGACTGGCTGCTGGAATCGCTGCAACAGCGTGACCTGCCCGGCAGTGCGCTGGTGATCGACGTGCGCCTGCCCGACGCACTGATCCACACCGTGCCGCTGCAGCAGTTCTGCCAGCGCATGGCCAGTGCCGGGGTACGCTTCTGCCTGAGCCAGTTCGAGCCCGGCAGCGAGGCCGACGCACTGCTGACCCAGCTGCCGCTGTCGTTCGTCCGCATGGCTGCGCGCTTCTCCAGCAGCCATTCCAATCCAGCCACCCGCGAGGAACTGCGCAAGGCGATCGAACAGGCCCATGCCGCCGGGCTGCAGATCATCGGCCAGCAGATCGAGGATCCGCAGGCTGCAGCGGCGATGTGGGTCGGCGGCGTCGACTTCATCCAGGGCAACATGGTGCAGTCGGCCGGCAGCGACCTGAGCTTCGACTTCCACAACGCGGTGCTCTGACGTGCCGCCGTGGGGCCTGCTGCTGGTTGCCCTTGCCGCGGCCGCCATCGCGCTGACGGTGCTGGGCCTGCGGCTTCGCGCGCGCAACCATGCGCTGGCGCAGCTGCAGCGCACACACGGCGCGCTGGCCGCCGAACGCGACCAGCTTCGCCATACCACCGAACGCCAGGGTCAGCTGGAACAACAGCTGCTGCAGGCCAAGCAGGCCGCCGAGGCGGCCGTGCTGGCCAAGGGCGAGTTCCTGGCCACGATGAGCCACGAGATCCGCACCCCGCTGAACGGCATCCTGCCGATGCTGGAGCTGATCGCGCGCGGACCGCTGGGCGAAGACCAGCGGCAGATGCTGGCTACCGCCTCGGCCAGCTCGCAGCAGCTGCTGCGCATCGTCGACGACATCCTCGACTACTCCCGGCTGGAAGCGCAGGCACTGGAACTGGAGATCACCAGCTTCAACCTGCGCGACCTGCTCGATGGCGTGGTGCAGCTGATGCAGCGGGCCGCCGACGCCAAGGGCCTGGCCCTGGGCCTGCAACTGGATCCATCGGTGCGCCTGCCCGTGCGCGGCGATCCGGTACGCCTGCGCCAGGTGCTGAGCAACCTGCTGGCCAATGCCATCAAGTTCACCGCCCGCGGCCAGGTGCAGCTGCGCGTGCTGCGCCTGGGCGAAGGGGCCGCGCAGCACCAGCTGCGCTTCGAGATCATCGATACCGGCATCGGCATCGACGACGCGCTGCAGGCACGCCTGTTCCAGTCCTTCAGCCAGGCCGACGCATCCACCACCCGAATCTACGGCGGCACCGGCCTGGGCCTGGCCATCTGCAAGCGCATCATCGACCTGATGCACGGAAACATCGGCGTGCGGTCCACGCCCGGCCAGGGCGCGACATTCTGGTTTGAGATACCGTTGCTGAAGGTCCCTGGCGACCTGCCGGCGATGGTGCGCGCGCCGGCACCGCTGCTGCTGTTCAGTGCCGATGCAACGCTGCAGGCACGCATCGAGCGCATCGCCGCCCACCATGGGCTGCAGGTGCAGGTGCTGGCGCGGCTGGATGCCGTGGTCGAGCGCCTGCGCGCTCCCGCGCGGCCCGGACAACCGGCACCGGCATGGCTGCTGGTCGATGCCCGCGCCCGCCGCAACGGTGAGGCCACGCTGCAGCAGGCACTGGCCGAGCGCGGCGAAGACGATGCACTGCAGGTGCTGTGGCTGCAGGAAGACACGCCTGCACAACGCCCGCGCCAACGCCAGCTGCTCCCGCATTTCGATGATGCAGCCCTGCATGGACTGCTGGCTGCGCCTGCCACGCCTGCCCGCCCTGCGGCACTGCTGGCCAATGCCGAAGACGGATTGCCCGCGCCGACGCTGCCGCCACTGCATCTGCGTGTGCTGCTGGTGGAGGACAATACGGTCAACCGGATGGTGGCCGAACAACTGCTGCGCGTGTTCGAGTGCGAGGTGCGCAACGCCGCCGATGGCGAGCAGGCACTGGCCGTTCTCCGCGAAGGCGACGTGGACATCGTGCTGATGGATTGCCAGATGCCGGTGCTGGACGGCTACGCCGCCACGCGCCGCTGGCGCGCCGAAGAAGCGGAAACGGGGCGTTCGCGATTGCCGATCATCGCAATGACCGCCAATGCCATGGCCGGTGATCGCGAGCGCTGCCTGCAGGCGGGCATGGACGATTACCTGTCCAAGCCGATCGCGCGCGCCACGCTGCATGCGCTGTTGAAGCGCTGGGGGCAACGGTCGAGCGATGCCGTAGCGTCAAGCTTGCTCGACTGCTACGCCCCCGCAGCAGATCGAGCGCCGCCAGCCGAGCAGGGCTCGGCTCTACAAGACACAAAAAGCCAAGCCACTCCGCAACCGGTGCTGGACCGTGATGTGCTGGACGAACTGCACGCAGTAATCGGCGACGCCGCCAACCAGATCGTCACGGTCTTTCTTGAAGATGCGCAGGTGATGGTGCAGCAGCTGCAGCAAGCGGCGCAGAACGGCGACGAACCACGCCTGCAGGCAGTCGCGCACAGCCTGAAATCATCGAGTGCGAACGTGGGGGCCTTGTCGCTGTCGGCAGTCGCGCAGCGGATCGAGCATGAAGCCCGCAATGGCAGCCTGCAGCGCCCCGCCGTAGCGGTGGCGCTGCTGGTTGCCGAATTCGCCCGCGCGCGCGTGGCGCTGACGGGCTACCTGGCACAGCATCGCGCCGGCCAGGGCAGCTGACTCACTCTTCCAGCTTGCTCAGCAGGTACTTCGGCTCACCGATGCGCTCGATCAGGTCGAGCTGGGTTTCAAGCCAGTCGATGTGCTCTTCTTCCGAGTCGAGGATCTTCACGAACAGCTGGCGGCTGACGTAGTCGCCGACCGAATCGGAATAGGCCACGGCCTCGCGCAGGGTGACCACGCCATCGCGTTCCAGCGACAGGTCGCACTGAAGGATCTCGGTCGGGTTCTCTCCGATGCGCAGCTTGCCCAGTGCCTGGAAGTTCGGCAGGCCTTCAAGGAACAGGATGCGGTCGGCGAGCATGTCGGCATGCTTCATCTCGTCGATCGATTCCTTGTACTCGTGTTCGGCCAGCTCCTTGATGCCCCAGTTCTTCAGCATCTTGGCGTGCAGGAAGTACTGGTTGATCGCGGTCAGCTCGTTGTAGAGGACCTTGTTGAGGAATTCGATGACCTTGGTGTCGCCCTTCATGGGGATGCTCCTGCACGCTGAAAACGCAGGCACTTTAACGCCTTGCGTGCAGCCGTGAAGGAACGCGAATCGTGTGCATTGGCCTGTGTGGCCACGCGTGAAGGGTGCGAAAGCGCGGCGTCAACGCGCCGCGAAGAGACGATCAGGCGACCTGGGCCAGGCCCAGTACCGGCAGCGGCAGATCGTGGGTCGCACGTGCCTTGGCCAGCAATTCGCCGGCCATGTCCATGCAGGAACCGCAGGTGGCGCCACAACCGGTACGCATGGTCAGTTCGGCCACCGTGCTGACGCCATGGCTGGCGGCTTCGCGGATCTGGTGGTCGGTGACTCCGTTGCAGATGCAGACGTACACAGGCGGGAACCGGGCTGGCAGGCCAGAAGCGGCCTGCTGGCTATTCCAATGGAAACGAGAATGGTTGTCAATCAGAGACCTGAACCATTCTCGATACCGTTCAGCCGTTCAGCTGGCCGGGCCATCACCCGTGGCCTTCTTCGGCCAGTAGCCGCGGGTCCGCGGGCGCTTGCGCGGGCGGTCGTGCCCGGCCGTGTGCCCCGGCATCCAGGCCTCGGCGGCGCTCTTGGGCATGGCGGTAACGCCCTGCCCGGCCACCCCTCGCGCCAGCGGCGCCAGATGTCGCAGAGCGCGCGCATAGACGCCACGCTTGAACATCACCACGTGCTCCACCGGGTACCAGAAGTCCACCCAGCGCCAGTGGTCGAACTCGGGCGAGTCGGTGTGGTCCAGCTTCACGTGGGATTCGTCGCCGGTCAGGCGCAGCAGGAACCAGACCTGCTTCTGGCCGATGCAGACCTGTCGCTCGCTGCGGCGGATGGCGCGCGCCGGCAACTTGTAGCGCAGCCAGCCGGGTGTCGCCCCGAGCACTTCCACGTGCTCAGGCAGCAGGCCGGTCTCTTCCTGCAGTTCACGATACATGGCCTCGACAGGCGTCTCGTCGGTGTTCATGCCACCCTGCGGGAACTGCCAACCGTCCCGGCGCACACGTCGTGCCCAGAACACCTGGCCGTCCTGCCGCATCAACACGATGCCGACGTTCGGTCGATAGCCGTCCGGATCGATCACGATGCGGACTCCTAAAAAATCTACTGGTCGGGACTATCCCATGCCCTCTGTCGGCCCACAAGCGCGGTACAAAAGTGTTGACAGGGGCGATACACATCCGCAGAATAGCGGGCTCACCAAGGCTATGTAGCTCAGCCGGTTAGAGCACAGCACTCATAATGCTGGGGTCGGTGGTTCGAGTCCACCCATAGCCACCACACTGAAAATCAAGTTGTTTTCCAGTGTGAAAAGTGAGAAAATAGTTGCACGTTTTGCCCCGTCGCCAAGCGGTAAGGCACCTGACTCTGACTCAGGCATTCGGTGGTTCGAATCCATCCGGGGCAGCCAAATTAAAAGCAAAAGGCCAGATCGAAAGATCTGGCCTTTTGCTTTTAATTTGGTCGCATTCCACCTTGTCCCCGCGCCTGTCGGCGCGCCCCCTTGAACATCAAGGAGGCTCTTCTCCAGAGAGGCGCCCAAGGTCGGATCCTTTTCCAAAGGAAAAGGCTCTGACCCCACCCCATCGCCAGCCACTGGCCGGCAACCTCGAAATGCGCAACCCCAGAACGACAAAAGCCCGG
Source organism: Stenotrophomonas sp. 85239_Sma (assembly GCF_056481725.1). Taxonomy (NCBI): domain Bacteria; kingdom Pseudomonadati; phylum Pseudomonadota; class Gammaproteobacteria; order Lysobacterales; family Lysobacteraceae; genus Stenotrophomonas; species Stenotrophomonas sp. 85239_Sma. The sequence goes on from NZ_CM151163.1 coordinate 4,258,768, forward strand.
CCGAAGCCGGGCTTTTGCTTTTCCAACCAGCGGGCTCCCGGAGGAGCCCAGCCAGGCGCGGTGAATCAGCGCTTGGAGAACTGGGTGGCGCGGCGGGCCTTGTGCAGACCGACCTTCTTACGCTCGACTTCACGGGCGTCACGGGTCATGAAGCCAGCCTTGCGCAGCTCGGACTTCAGGGTTTCGTCGTACTCGACCAGAGCACGGGCGATGCCCAGACGGATCGCACCGGCCTGGCCGGTGGTGCCGCCGCCAGCGGCGGTGACCAGGATGTCGAAGCTTTCGGTGTTCTTGGTCAGCTCGAGCGGCTGGCGCACGATCATGCGCGCGGTCTCACGACCGAAGAACTCGTCCAGCGGACGACCATTGACGGTGATGTTGCCCGAACCCTTGCGCAGGAACACGCGAGCGGTGGAGGACTTGCGGCGGCCAGTGCCGTAGTTTTGAGTGATAGCCATGATTAGATATCCAGAACCTGCGGCTGCTGTGCGGCGTGCGGATGCTCAGTGCCGGCGTAGACCTTGAGCTTGCGGTACATCTGGCGACCCAGCGGGCCCTTCGGCAGCATGCCCTTGACGGCGATCTCGATCACGCGCTCCGGGTGGCGCTCCAGCGCCTGGGCCAGGGACTCGGTCTTCAGGTTGCCGATGTAGCCGGTGAAACGGTGATACATCTTGTCCTGCAGCTTCTTGCCGGTGACGGCAATCTTTTCTGCATTGATGACGACCAGGTAGTCGCCGGTATCAACGTGGGGGGTGTAGACCGGCTTGTGCTTGCCGCGCAGACGGCGGGCCAGCTCGGTGGCGAGACGGCCCAGGGTCTTGCCCTCGGCGTCGACGAGGTACCAGTCGCGCTGGACGGTCTCGTTCTTGGCAGTGAAAGTGCTCATGAAGAACTCTAGGTTAGGTCGGGCTCATTGCGGCGAACGACTCGCCGGAACTCTGCCACGCGTTGTGAAAGGTGAAGCGTAAGAGGCGGGATTGTACGCAGGTCAAGCCCCCGGTGCAAGCTGGCCCTGCCCCGGGTTGGCAGGGGGGCGGGGGCGGGCGAGAATCGGCGGGTCTTCCGCCTCACCGCGTACCGCCATGACCGTGCTCCGCCAGACCACCCCGCTGGACCACCTGCTGACCGAGGCGCAGCGCGCCCTGGACACGGTGTTCGGCAATCCACCGGCGGCCCGCCCCTACCCGGCTGCGGAGACCGACGAGCCGGGCATGGACAATGCCGAGCGCCGCCACGCGGCGGGGCTGATGCGGATCAACCACGTCGGCGAGGTCTGCGCACAGGGCCTGTACTTCGGCCAGGCCGCCGTGGCCCGCGACCCGGCCACGCGTGAACACCTGCTGGAAGCGGCCCAGGAAGAAACTGACCACCTGGCCTGGTGCGCCACCCGCCTGGGCGAACTGGACAGCCGCCCCAGCCTGTTCAACCCGCTGTGGTACGCCGGCAGCTACACCATCGGCACCCTGGCCGGGTTGCGCGGCGATGGCTGGAACCTGGGCTTCGTGGTCGAAACCGAGCGCCAGGTGGAAGCCCACCTGGACGAGCACCTGGTCGACCTGCCGGCCGGCGACCTGCGCAGCCGCGCGGTCATCCAGGTGATGAAGGAAGACGAGGCCCGCCATGCGGAGCACGCCGAGCAGGCCGGCGCGCGCCGCCTGCCGTTCCCGATTCCGGGCGCGATGGCGCTGGCCTCCAAGGTGATGAAGACCATCGCGTACCGCATTTGACCGGGGCGCGCCCACCAACGGTGGGGGCCTACCAGGAGGTGCGGTGGGGCCCGGTGGTGGGGCCCGACCGTTGGTCGGGCCGTCGGCCCGCCTTAGTTCGGCGAGACCAGCTTCAGGCCGATCACGCCGGCCACGATCAGGCCCACGCAGGCCAGGCGGGCCGGCGATGCGCTGTCGTTGAACAGGTAGATGCCCAGCACCGCCACGCCCATGGCGCCGATACCGGTCCAGATCGCGTAGGCCGTGCCGACCGGGATGCTCTTCATCGCCTGGCTCATCAGGTACAGGCTGATCAGCGCGGACACGACCGTGGCAGCGGTGGGGAGGGGTCTGCTGAAGCCTTCGGAGTACTTCATTCCGAGGGCGAAACCGATTTCGAACAGGCCGGCCAGCAGCAGGTAGATCCAGGGCATGGGTGGGGGGCTCCTTACCTTTCTTGAGAAAAAACGAAACGGCCCGGTGTTTTCACACCGGGCCGTGGGTCGGTACATCACCGTGGAACTATAACCTGTGCGGGGCACTGGTTCCACGCAGCGGGTCGTCCCGCCTGGACGGCGATGCCTGCGGGCATCGCACATGGGGCTTACTCGGACAGGTTCCGGCCGTGGAACAGCTCTTCGATCTCGCGCTTGAGCAGCGCTTCGATCTTCATGCGTTCCTTGAACGACAGGTTCTTGGCCTTCTCCTCGAACAGGTACTGGTCCAGGTCGAAGTCCTTCAGGTGCATCTTCGTATGGAAGATGTTTTCCTGGTAGACGTTGACGTCGAACATCTCGTAACGCGACTTGATGTTCTTGGCCAGGAAGTTCTGGATCGAGTTGATCTTGTGATCGATGTAGTGCTTCTTGCCCTTCACATCGCGGGTGAAGCCACGGACGCGGTAGTCCATGATCACGATGTCCGACTCGAGGCTTTCGATCAGGTAGTTCAACGCCTTCAATGGCGAAATGACGCCGCAGGTGGCCACGTCGATGTCGGCGCGGAAGGTGGCGATGCCTTCCTGCGGGTGCGTTTCCGGATAGGTGTGCACGGTGATGTGCGACTTGTCCATGTGCGCGACCACGGCATCGGGAATCAGCTCCTTGCCGGCCTGCTTCTTGTCGATCACCGGCTCTTCGGAGATCAGGATGGTCACCGAGGCACCCTGCGGGTCGTAGTCCTGGCGGGCCACGTTCAGGATGTTGGCGCCGATAATCTCGGCGACATCGGTCAAGATTTGAGTCAGCCTGTCGGCGTTGTACTCTTCATCGATGTATTCAATGTAACGCTGACGCTCCTCTTCGGTGCGCGCGTAACACACGTCATAGATGTTGAAGCTCAGCGCCTTGGTGAGGTTGTTGAAACCCTGCAGCCTCAGGCGAGGCAACGGCTTGACCACGGCGGTCGATTCCTGTGTAAGAAGGGAAAGGGGGAATTATGGGGCAAACTGTCCCCGGGGGGAACGTGAAGACCGCTCACATCTGGCACACTGTTTGCCCTTAACAATTGCGCTGGTTAAGCTCCGCTATCGACCCCGTGAATCCGTTCATGCGCAGAGGGAGCGCTCCTATCGTGTCAACCGTGCGCCTAGCTAGCAGTCCACTGGCCCTGGATATCGCCACAATCGATCGTTTCCTGGCGCACAGCCACAGGCGGCGATACCCCACCCGTACCGACGTCTTCCGACCCGGTGACCCGGCGGGAACCCTGTATTACGTCATCAGCGGCTCGGTTTCGATCATGGCCGAGGAAGATGACGATCGCGAGCTTGTGCTGGGCTACTTCGGTGCCGGCGAGTTCGTCGGCGAGATGGGCCTGTTCGTCGAATCGGACCGCCGCGAGGTGATCCTGAGGACCCGCACCGCCTGCGAGCTGGCCGAAATCAGCTACGAGCGCCTGCACCAGCTGTTCCTCGGCCCGCTGTCGGCCGATGCCCCGCGCCTGCTGTACGCGCTGGGCCAGCAGATCTCCAAGCGCCTGCTCGACACCAGCCGCAAGGCCAGCCGCCTGGCATTCCTGGACGTCACCGACCGGATCGTGCGCACCCTGCACGACCTGGCGCAGGAACCGGAGGCGATGAGCCACCCGCAGGGCAGCCAGCTGCGCGTCTCGCGCCAGGAGCTGGCACGCCTGGTCGGCTGCTCGCGCGAAATGGCCGGCCGCGTGCTGAAGAAGCTGCAGACCGACGGCCTGCTGCATGCCCGCGGCAAGACCGTGGTGCTGTACGGCACCCGTTGACCGTTGAGCACCCGGTGGGTGCGGACCTTGGTCCGCACTCCTTCGCGCGCTAGGCTCGGTGCATGGAACTGAGCAGCGAATTCTGGTGGTTCATCCTCATCGGCCTCGGCGCCCAGCTGGTCGACGGCGCGCTGGGCATGGCGTTCGGCCTGGTGTCGTCGTCGGTGATGCTGGCCATGGGCATTCCGCCCGCACAGGCCAGCGCTGCCATCCACACGGCTGAAGTGTTCACGACCGGTGCCTCGGGTGTGTCGCACCTTGCCGCCGGAAATGTCGATAAGCGCCTGTTCCTCCGCCTGGCGCTGCCCGGCGCTGTGGGCGGCGCCGTGGGCGCCTACGGCCTGACCCAGCTGCCCGGCGAAGTGATCCGCCCGCTCATCTATCTCTACCTGCTGGTGCTGGCGATCATCATCCTGGCACGTGCCGCCGGCCGCTGGATGCCCAAGGGCGAGATCCGGCGGGTGCCGGTACTGGGCTTCTTCGCGGGCCTGCTTGATGCCAGTGGTGGCGGCGGCTGGGGACCCATCGCCACGTCCACCCTGCTCGCCCGCGGCGGCCAGGCGCGCACCACCATCGGTACGGTCAACGCAGCCGAGTTCGTGGTCACGTTGACGGTGTCAGCAACGTTCCTGCTGTCGATGGGGGTGCAGCACCTGCAGATCGTGGCCGGCCTGCTGATCGGCGGCATGATGGCCGCGCCGGTGGCGGCGATCCTGGTCAAGCAGGTGAAGGAACGCTGGGTGCTTGTGGCCGTGGGCGTGCTGGTGCTGGGCATCAGCCTGTTCCAGATCGGGCACGCGGTATACGGGCATCTGGGGCGCTGAGCGCTTGCCGGGCATGGCCCGGCGGATCGTTCATGGTGCGATGGGGTCAGAGCCCCTTCGGGATCTGACCCCGGGTCAGGCCTTGTCGCCACCGCGGTCCACGCAACCCCAGTTGAGGATGCGGGTGCCGGCCGGCAGCACGCGGCGGAAGAAGTCCACCCGCCCCGGCTTCGGGTTCACCACCACCGGCGCCTTGGCGGCCAGCAGCAGCGGCAGGTCGGCGGTGCTGTCGGAGTACGCGATGTCGATGTCGCCATAGCCGCGCTCGCGCAGCATGCGCATCTTCTCTTCGTTGTGGCAGTGGCGGGTCGGGCCGACACCGCCCAGCCGCGGGCCGACCTCGGTGCCGATCACCGGCACGTCCTGGTGGGCAACGAAAGCCAGGATCGCGCGCGCCAGCTCCGGCGGCGCACCGGTGGCCACCACCACGCGGTCCCCCTTGGCGCGATGCGCGGCGAACACCTCCAGCGCCTGCGGCAGCAGCTTGGCGCGCATCTGTGCCTGATGGCGCAGCACGTAGGCGTCGATGACCTTGTTGAAGTCACGCGCACGGTGCAGGCCGAAGCTGCCGATCCACACGTAGACCGAGATGCCCGCGCGACGGGTCGGCAGCATCGCCACCATCGGTCCGGCGATCGGCGTGACCAGCAGCGCCGCCAGCATGCGCAGCGGGTTGCGCTTGATCAGCGAGGCGAACAGGTGGGTTCCCGAATCGCCATCGTAGAGGGTGTGGTCGAAGTCGAAGACCACCAGCGGCGCATCCTCGCGCGGCGTTGGATAGTGCGTTGTCATGCCGCGAAGAATAGCTGACGCAGGCCCTCGCCCGGCTCTTCCACACGCATGAAGGCCTCGCCGACCAGGAAGGCATGGATGCCGGCATCACGCATCAGCGCCACGTCCTGAGGGCCGAGGATGCCGCTCTCGGTGACCAGCAGGCGGTCACGCGGCACCGCATTCTGCATGTCCAGCGTGGTCTGCAGCGACACCTCGAAGGTGCGCAGGTTGCGGTTGTTGATGCCGATCATCGGCGCCGGCACCTGCAGCGCGCGCTCCAGCTCATCGATGTCGTGCACTTCCACCAGCACGTCCATGCCCAGCGACAGCGCCAGTTCGGACAGCGTGGCCAGCTGGGTGTCGTCCAGCGCGGCGACGATCAGCAGGATGCAGTCGGCGCCCAGCACACGCGCTTCGTACACCTGGTAGGCGTCGATCACGAAGTCCTTGCGCAGCACCGGCAGCGTGCAGGCTTCACGGGCCTGCTGCAGGTAGGCGTCGGCGCCCTGGAAGAAATCCACGTCGGTCAGCACCGACAGGCAGCTGGCACCACCGAATTCGTAGCTGACCGCGATGTCGGCCGGGCGGAAATCCGGGCGGATGACGCCCTTGGACGGGCTGGCCTTCTTCACCTCGGCAATCACCGCCGGGTCGCCGCTGGCCACCGCCGCCTGCAACGCGCGCACGAAGCCACGTACCGGCGGGGCGCTGGCCACGGCGGCCTGCAGCTCCTCGAGCGGGCGCTGGGCGCGGCGCTGGGCTACTTCTTCGGCCTTGCGGGCCAGGATCGTCTGCAGGATGTCGCTCATCGTCTTCGGTTCGGTGCGGGGGCGGTGAGGACGGCCATTATCGGCCATCGACGGGGTCAGGCTGAACCGCGCGCTCAGACAACCAGCGCGCGGGTGGTGTCCACATACTGCTGCAGGCGCTGGCGGGCGCTGCCGTTGGCGATGGCGGCACGGGCGCGGGCCAGGCCGTCGCCGATGTCGCTGGCCACGCCGGCCACGTACAGGGCGGCGCCGGCATTGAGCGCCACGATGTCCAGCGCCGGGCCGGGCTCGTTGTCCAGCACCGCGCGCAGCATCGCGATGGACTGCTCCGGGCTGTCCACGCGCAGGTTGCGGCTGGCCGACATGGCGATGCCGAAGTCTTCCGGGTGGATTTCGTACTCGCGCACCGTGCCGTCGCGCAGCTCGCCCACCAGGGTACCGGCACCCAGCGAGATCTCGTCCATGTTGTCGCGGCCCCAGACCACCATGGCGCGTTCGGTGCCCAGCTCGCGCAGCACGCGCGCCTGGATACCCACCAGATCGGGATGGAACACGCCCATCAGCACCGACGGCGCGCTGGCCGGGTTGGTCAGCGGGCCGAGGATGTTGAAGATGGTGCGCACGCCCATCTCGCGGCGTACCGGCGCGACGACCTTCATCGACGGATGATGGATCGGCGCGAACATGAAGCCGATGCCGGTCCGGTCGATCGCTGCGGCCACCTGTTCCGGCTGCAGCTCGATGGCCGCACCCAGCGCTTCCACCGCATCGGCGCTGCCGGACTTGGACGACACGCTGCGGTTGCCATGCTTGGCCACGCGCGCACCGGCCGCGGCGGCGACGAACATCGCGCAGGTGGAGATGTTGAAGGTGTGCGAGCCATCGCCACCGGTGCCGACGATGTCGACCAGATGGGTGCGGTCGGCCACCGGCACCGCCAGCGCGAATTCGCGCATGACCGTGGCCGCTGCCGCGATCTCGTCGATGGTTTCCTTCTTCACGCGCAGGCCGGTGAGGATGGCGGCGGTCATCATCGGCGACACGTCGCCGCGCATGATCTGCCGCATCAGGTCGACCATTTCGTCAAAGAAGATTTCGCGGTGTTCGATGGTGCGCTGCAGGGCTTCCTGGGGGGAGAAGCTCATGGAAATGCTCCTTGGATCAGGCCGCCGGGCGCTGCAGGAAATTGCGCAGCAGGGCGTGGCCGTGTTCGGTGAGGATGGATTCGGGGTGGAACTGCACGCCTTCCACCGGGAACTGGCGGTGCCGCAGGCCCATGATCTCTTCGATCGAGCCGTCGTCGTTCTCGGTCCAGGCGGTCACTTCCAGGCAGTCCGGCAGGCGGTTCTTGTCCACCACCAGCGAGTGGTAGCGGGTGGCCTGGTAGCGGTCCGGCAGGCCTGCGAACACGCCCTTGCCTTCATGGCGGATCGGCGACGTCTTGCCGTGCATGATGTTGCCGGCACGGATGACCGTGCCGCCGTAGACCTGGCCGATGCCCTGGTGGCCCAGGCACACGCCGAGGATCGGCGTGGTCGGGCCAAGGCGCTGGATGAGTTCCAGCGACACGCCTGCTTCGTTGGGCGTGCACGGGCCGGGCGAGATGACGATGCGCTCGGGTTTCTGCGCGGCGATCTCGTCCACGCTCATCGCATCGTTGCGCACCACCTTCACCTCGGCGCCCAGCGTCTGCAGGTACTGCACGAGGTTGTAGGTGAAGCTGTCGTAGTTGTCGATCATCCACAACATGGTCAGGTTCCGTCGCTTATCAGGAAAATGGCGTACACGTTTTCGGTGTAGGTGATGGGGCCGGCTTCGATGGATTCGCGTTCAGCGGGCGCCGGCGCCGAGGCCGGTGCGTAGCTGCCGGTCACCGAGATCCTGTCCAGATACTCACCATCCTCGCCCAGCTGCGGCCATTGCCCGGCCTGGATGCCATAGGCGAAGTTCGGCGCCACATCGGAGATGCTGTACAGGCCGCGCACCTTTGTTCCATAGGCCTTGGCCAGCCCCTGCGCGGACTCCCGGGTCTTGGCCGCCGCCTCGCCCTTGAGTTCGCGTCGCAGCGCCACTTCGCCCGAGTAGGTCGGGGCGACGCTGCTGACCTGCACGTTCTCATTGGCTTTCAGCGCACCCAGCACGTCCTGCATCTGCTTCACGCTGGCGAAGCTGGCGCGCAACTGGCGCGACACCTGGGTACCCATGAAGACCTGCCGGTTCTGCTCATAGCGGGTTGCCGGGCCGATCCGCAGGTTGTCCGCACGTACGCTGCCTTCCACCGCCTTGTACTGCTTGAACAGCGCCAGCACGCGGGCAACGTTGTCCTGCACGCGGCGGCGCGCCGCATCCGCATCCATGTCGGTTTCCTCGATGTTCAACTGCAGGCCGAACCGGTCCGGCATCACCACGCGGCGCGCCTCGCCCTTCACCAGCAGGTGCGGCTGCGAGGGAATGGTATTGGCCTGCGCCCACGCAGACGGGGCCATCGTGGCCAGCAGTGACGACCACAGCAATGCGCTCAGCAGCTTCATGCGGTACTCCTTGTCTTGAACGGGAACAGCGGAAGGTGCCGCGGCGCAGGCCACGGCACGGGGAGAGTCACAGGCCCTTGGCGGCCTGGGCGACGGCACGGAACAGCGCGCGGCCCTTGTTCATCGTCTCGTCCCATTCCTTGTCCGGGTCCGAGTCGTAAACGATGCCGGCGCCGGCCTGCACATACAGGCGGCCATCCTTGATCACCGCAGTGCGGATCGCGATCGCGGTATCGGCATCGCCATGCCAGCCGATGTAGCCGATGCTGCCGGCGTAGACATTGCGCTTGATCGGTTCCAGCTCGCGGATCACTTCCAGCGCGCGGATCTTCGGCGCACCGCTGACCGTACCCGCCGGGAAGGTGGCACGCAGCACGTCGGCATAGCTCAGGCCCGGCTGCAGCTGCCCGGTCACTTCGCTGACGATGTGCATGACGTGGCTGTAGCGTTCGATCACGAACTGCTCGCCCACTTCCACGGTGCCGGCCTTCGATACGCGGCCGGCGTCGTTGCGGCCGAGGTCGATCAGCATCAGGTGCTCGGCGCGTTCCTTCGGATCGGCCAGCAGTTCGGCTTCCAGCGCCAGGTCCTGCTCGACGGTGGCACCACGCGGGCGGGTACCGGCGATCGGGCGCACGGTGACTTCGCCGTCCTGCAAGCGCACCAGGATCTCCGGCGACGAACCGACCACCTGCAGGTCGCCGACATCGAGGAAATACATGTACGGCGACGGATTCAATGCACGCAGCGCACGGTACACATCCACCGGGCGCGCCTTGAACGGCACGCTCAGGCGCTGGCTCAGCACCACCTGGAAGATGTCACCGGCGCGGATGTATTCCTTGCTGCGCTGGACCGCATCAACGAAGCCTTCGCGGGTGAAACCGGAAACGAAATCGGATTCGTCCAGCACATCACTGTTGAGCGGGGCGGGATAACCCGCACCCGGCGCGCGCAGCTTGGCAGTCAGTGCATCCAGGCGCGCCTGCGCCTGCTCGAAGGCGCCCTCGGCCCGCGGGTCGGCGTGCACGATCAGGTACAGGCGGCCCTTGAGGTTGTCGAACACCGCCAGCTCGTTGGAGTCCAGCAGCAGGATGTCCGGCGTCCCCAGCTCATCGCGGCCGGCCGGCGGGGCCAGGCGCGGCTCGATGTAGCCGATGCACTCGAAACCGAACCAGCCGACCAGGCCGCCGGTGAAGCCCGGCAGGCCTTCCAGCTTGGGCACGGAGTGGGCGCTGCGCAGCGCCTCGACCTCGGCGAAGGGGTCGGCCACCTCGCGGGTGTCCACCACCTGCCCATCCTCGCGCACGGTCAGGGTGTGGCCGTGGAAGGCGTACACGCGACGCGCCGGCAGGCCGATGATCGAGTAACGACCGAAGCGCTCGCCGCCTTCGACGGATTCAAACAGGTAGGTATTGGGGCCGTCGGCGAGCTTCAGGTAGACCGAAAGCGGCGTGTCCAGGTCGGACAGCACTTCACGGACGACGGGAATATGGGTGTGGCCTTCAGCGGCCTGCAGCTGAAACTGAGCGTGCGAGTTCAAGACGACTTTCCTTCCGGGACACAGCGTTATGGGGGCGGACGACGGCAACGGGCCACCATCGCCACCAACGGCGTGCGGAAGAAAGGGTATGCGGGGTCGTCAGGCTGGACACCCCTTGACTGTATCGCAGCTTGGACGGGAGGGGAACCCTGTGAAACTGAACCACGCGACGCCCGGGACGACTACGGAGACCGCCGCTACGCCGTGGCGCTCGCGGCGGATGCACCGGCCAGCAACGGGCAGCCGGCCGGCAGGTGCATCCTCACCCTGCCCGGCACGCACTCGATGCGGAAGTGGCGGGCCTGCACCGGCTCGCCATCCAGGTTGAGCGTCAACGGGCGCTCGGATTCCACCTGCAGCCACGGCAGCCGCGCGCGCGTGGCCAGCTGTTCGAGTGCGGCCTGGGTGCCGGACTTCAGCATCTGGCCGAGCGTGGCGGTGACTTCACCTTCCAGCTCCGGAAGCACCGTCACGTCCAGCAGGCCATCGTCGATCAGTGCCTGCGGACACAACTGCTGACCACCGCCGGCCTGGCGGCCGTTGCCGATGCCGAGCGCGATGAAGTCACCCTCCCACGCGAAGTCCGGGCCCGACAGGCGCGCGCTGATCGGCTCGATCCTCCCGAGCTTGGCGATACCGGTGATGACGTAGGCCAGCCCACCCAGCATCTTCTTCAAGCCGGCATCGGTCTCCACCGTCACCTGCGTGCCGAAGCCACCGCTGGCGAGATTGGCGCACCACCATTGCACGCCGTCGGCGTCCACGCGCAGCAGATCGACGGCATGCGGCACGGCCTGCGCGATCAATGCAAAGGCCTCCTTCGGCGCGGTCGGGATGCCAGCCGAGGTGGCGAAATCGTTGGCGGTCCCCATCGGGATCAGTGCCAGCGATGGCAGCGCATCGGCTGCTTCCTCGCGGTGCGCCAGCGTCTCCGCCACGGCACTGAGCGTGCCATCACCACCGGCAGCGACGATCACGTCCACGCCATGATCGATGGCCTCGGCCACGTAGCGCTCGGCGTCACCGTCCTCCCAGGTCACCCGCACGTCCAGCTGCACGCCCTGCCCGCGCCAGTGGCCGACGGCGTCGCGCAGCTCGTCATTGCCTGCGGATTTTCCGTTGAGGATCAGGCGCCAGCGCGGGGTGGTCATGCGGTGCTTCCAGGTCGGGGGCGGACAGGCTAGCAATGCGCTGTCTGTCCGCAGTGAATGTCACGCAGGTGTCATTCAGCTACCGGAGAATGGAAGGCCATAGCAGGGACGACGGATGGAGGCAGGATCAGCCTCCCACGCATGCAGCGAGGCCACGCCAGTGATTGGCGTGGCTTTTTTTTGGGTGCGCTGGGAGTGCGAACCCACCCGGCTGGGTTCGCACCCACCATGCGCCTCAACCGTTGGCGAAATCGTGCAGCGCCTGCCCCTGCAACCGGTACACGGTCCACTCATCCTGGGGCGTGGCGCCAGCAGCGGTGTAGAACTCGATGGCCGGGGTGTTCCAGTCCAGCACCGACCATTCGAAGCGGCCGCAGCCTTCGGCCACGGCCTGGCGCGCGATGTACTTCAACAGCGCCTTGCCGGCACCGGCGCCGCGCTTTTCCTGGCTGACGTACAGGTCTTCCAGGTAGATGCCCTTGCGGCCCAGCCAGGTGGAGTAGTTGTAGAAGTACACCGCATAGCCGATCGCTTCACCGTCGGCTTCGCAGATCAGCGCGCGCGCCGTGGCATCGGTGCCGAACAGGCTTTCGGCGATGCCGATCTCGTCGGTCTGCACCGAATGCTCGGCCTTCTCGTAGATGGCCAGTTCGCGGATGAAATGCAGGATCAGGCCAGCATCGGCCACAGTGGCCGGGCGGATGTTCAGCAGTGACATGTGCGCAAACGGGGAAGGAGGGGATCAGGCGAGCTTAATCCCCTTCCTCCCGTTTTTGTCAGCGGGTTGCAGCAACGTTGGCGCGCATCTGCGCGATCACGTCCTGGTAGCTGGTCTTGGCATTGAAGATGGCCGAGCCAGCGACGAAGGTGTCGGCGCCGGCGGCCGCGATCTCGCCGATGTTGTCGGCCTTCACGCCGCCGTCGATCTCGAGGCGGATGTCCTTGCCGCTGGCATCGATCATCTTGCGCACCACTTTCAGCTTGTCCAGCGCCGAGGGAATGAAGGCCTGGCCACCGAAGCCCGGGTTGACCGACATCAGCAGCACCAGGTCCAGGTCATCCAGCACCCAGTCGAGAATGTCCACCGGGGTGGCCGGATTGAGCACGATGCCCGGCTTGCAGCCCAGCGAGCGGATCAGCTGGATGGTGCGGTGCACGTGGCGGCTGGCCTCCGGGTGGAAGCTGATGTAGGTGGCACCGGCTTCGGCGAAGTCCGGGATGATGCGGTCCACCGGCTCGACCATCAGGTGCACGTCGATCGGTGCGGTTACGCCGTGCTTGCGCAGCGCCTGGCAGACCATCGGGCCGATGGTCAGGTTCGGCACGTAGTGGTTGTCCATCACGTCGAAGTGGACCCAGTCCGCGCCGGCGGCGAGGACGTTGTCGACTTCCTCGCCGAGGCGGGCGAAGTTGGCGGACAGGATGGAGGGGGCGATGAGGCAGTGGGACATGGCCGGGCCTTGCTACGAGGGGAAAGGGGTCAGCGCTTGCGCAGGGTCTTGATGCGGTCGTAGGCGGCATTGATCCGCCGCGACTTCTGCTCGGCCTGCTGCTGCAGCTCGGGGGCGGCGCCGCCAAGCTTGTCGGGGTGGTACTGCGAGATCAGCTTGCGATAGGCGCGCTCGACCTCGGCATCGGTGGCCTCGGAGGTCAGCCCCAGCTCCCGGTACGGGTTCTCCTTGTTCAGGCGGAACCAGTCCGAGTCGAAGGCGTGGCCGATCAACAGGCCGACCACCGCGCCGAACAGCGGATTGGGCCGGAACAGCAGGGCGCCGGCGATGAATCCGAGCAGTTTTCCGTACCAGCGCATGGCGCTCCGGGGTCGACCGACGAAATGGACGCTCATTTTACGTCACAGCGGGCCCGGACCGCTTTACACTAGGCCGCCCGCTGGTCAGCGGGCCCGCCGGGTCCGTTGGGCAGCAGCCGTATCGACAACGCCCCAGGAGTGCCCGTGCCAACCACGCTGTTGCAATCCGATCTCCCCGGCCTGCCCTTGCGCCATCGCGGCAAGGTGCGTGATGTGTTCGATATCCCGCGCGAGCGGCTGCCCGCCGGAACCCCGCCGGGCGAGTACCTGCTGATGGTGGCCACCGATCGCCTGTCGGCGTTCGACGTGGTCCTGCCCGACCCGATCCCGGGCAAGGGCGAGATGCTCTGCCAGGTCTCCAATTTCTGGTTCGCCAAGACCGCGCACCTGATGCCCAACCACCTGACCGGCATCGACGTGGCCAGCGTGCTGCCCGAAGGCGTGGACCCGGCCCTGTACGCCAAGCGCGCGGTGGTCACCCGCAAGCTGAAGCCAGTGCCGGTGGAAGCGATCGCCCGCGGCTACCTGATCGGAAGCGGCTGGAAGGACTACCAGCGCACCGGCAAGGTCAGTGGCATCGACCTGCCCGACGGCCTGCGCCAGGCCGAGCAGCTGCCCGAGCCGATCTTCACCCCCTCGACCAAGGCCGCTGTCGGCGACCACGACGAGAACATCGACTTCGATGCGATGGTGAAGCAGGTCGGCGCCGAGTTGGCCGAGCGCGTGCGCGATGCCACCCTGCGCATCTACAAGTTCGCGGCCGATTACGCCCGCGAGCGCGGCATCATCCTGGCCGATACCAAGTTCGAATTCGGTACCGATGCCGATGGCCGCCTGTACATCATGGACGAGATGCTGACGCCGGACTCCTCGCGTTACTGGCCGGCCGACGAGTACGAAGTGGGCACCAGCCCGCCGAGCTACGACAAGCAGTTCGTGCGCGATTACCTGGAGACGCTGGACTGGGGCAAGACCGCCCCGGGCCCGGGCATCCCGGCCGAGATCATCGAGCGCACCCGCGCCAAGTACGCCGAGGCGCTGCAGCGCCTGGCCGGGATCAGCGTCGACTGATCCCCTGCGCCCCCCGGCCGGAAAGGCGGGGGGCGTCCTGAATGCGGTAGTGCCGGCCGCTGGCCGGCAACCCCGTGAACCTGCAGCCAGGCGTGGCCTGGCTCTACTGACGGGCACCGGCGGGAGTATGCTGGCCGCATGCAGACCTCCACCGAGCTTGCGCGGCCGATCGACCGCTATTTCGCCAGCTACTCCGACGACCACCGCAATGTGATCAACCAGCGCATCCACGTGGTGGCGGTCCCGGCGATCCTGTGGTCGGTGGTGGCGCTGCTGTGGTGCGTGCCGCCGCTGATCACCTGGTTCCAGTACGGCATCTGGTCGGCGTTCGCGATGTTCAGCGCCTGGTGCTTCTACAACAAGCTGTCGCGCCCGCTGGGCATCGGCATGCTCATCCAGTTCTTCGTGTTCGGCTGCCTGTGCCGGCTGCTGGAGGCCGAGATCGGCCTGCAGGCCCTGCGCTGGCTGGCGGTGGGCGTGTTCGTGGTGGCCTGGATCGCGCAGTTCATCGGCCACACGTTCGAGGGCCGCAAGCCCAGCTTCCTGACCGACCTGACCTACCTGCTGATCGGCCCGGCCTGGGTGATGGCCAAGGTCTACCGCAAGCTCGACTGGCGCTACTGACCTGGTGGTGGCCGACAGCGACCGTCGTTTCCTGAACGGGCGGATTCCGTCACCCGTAGTCCACGGGACCCCTGCGAGCCTGCGCCGGTGATCCGCTCCCCATCGCCCGCCCGTCTACGGCAGCCCCTGTGCGACAGGGCCTGCGGTCTCCCTGCGTGGGCGTAGGGTGTCCCCTGAGGGCAACCAGGGAAGTGATGTGGGAACGTGATGTTGCGCCGCAGAAAAAATGAATCAGCGAACGTTACATGCAATTGATCGCTGTTCGATGGGTTTCGGCGACATTTCGCAGCCTGTTATCCTCCCTGACCTGCTCGTGAATCATGGATTCCCTGCATGCTCCCCAGCCTGCCCCTGCTGCTGGCCCTGCCGTTCCTGATGGCAGCGGCTGTTGCGGCCTTCCCCCGTAGTTCGCGCTCGACTGCTGCCTGGCTGGCGGCGCTGGCGCCGTTGGGTGGGCTGGCCATCCTCGGCTGGCTGACCCCGTCCGTACTCGATGACCAGGTGGTCCGCACCCTGGTGCCCTGGCTGCCGCAGATCGGGCTGGACTTCACCCTGCGCCTGGACGGGCTGGCCTGGATGTTCGCCGGGCTGGTGCTCGGCATCGGCGCGCTGGTGGTGTTGTATGCGCGCTACTACCTGAGCCAGCAGGACAACGCGCACCGGTTCTACTGCTATCTGCTGCTGTTCATGGGCGCCATGCTGGGCATGGTGCTGTCGGGCAACCTGCTGTTGCTGATGATCTTCTGGGAAATGACCAGCATCAGCTCGTTCCTGCTGATCGGCTTCTGGTCACACCGCCAGGATGCCCGCGAAGGCGCACGCATGGCGCTGGTGATCACCGGCGGCGGCGGCCTGGCCCTGCTCGGTGGCGTGCTGCTGATCGGCCGCATCGTCGGCAGCTTCGACCTGGACGTGGTGCTGGCCGCCGGCGAGCAGATCCGCGCCAGCGCACTGTACCCGTACGCCCTGTTCCTGGTGCTGGCCGGCATCTTCACCAAGAGCGCGCAGTTCCCGTTCCACTTCTGGCTGCCGCACGCGATGGCGGCGCCGACCCCGGTGTCGGCCTACCTGCACTCGGCCACCATGGTGAAGGCCGGCGTGTTCCTGCTGGCGCGGCTGCATCCGGCACTGGCCGGCAGCGATCTGTTCTTCTATACGGTCAGCGGTATCGGCGCGCTGACCCTGCTGATCGGCGCCTGGAACGCGATCTTCCAGCATGACCTGAAGGGCCTGCTGGCGTACTCGACCATTTCCCACCTGGGCCTGATCACCCTGCTGTTCGGGCTGTCCACGCCGATGGCGGTGGTCGCCGGCGTGTTCCACATCCTCAACCACGCCACCTTCAAGGCCTCGCTGTTCATGGCCGCCGGCATCATCGACCACGAGACCGGCACCCGTGACATGCGCAAGCTGGGGGGGCTGCGCAGGCTGATGCCGTTCACCAGCGCGCTGGCGATCATCGCCTCGCTGGCGATGGCCGGCATCCCGCTGCTCAACGGGTTCCTGTCCAAGGAAATGCTGTTCGCCGAAGCCATTACCGCGGGCGGACCGGGCATCATGCGCGCGGCCGTGTCGATCGCCGCGCTGCTGGCCGGTGTGTTCGGCGTGGCCTACAGCCTGCGCTTCGTGCACGACACCTTCTTCGGCCCCGGCCCGCACGATCTGGACCGCGTGCCGCATGAGCCGCCGCGCTGGATGAAGGTGCCGGTGGAACTGCTGGTGGTGATCTGCGTGGCGGTGGGCGTGGCCCCGGCGCTGACGGTGGCACCGGTGCTGCATGCCGCCGCGGCGTCGATCCTCGGCCCGGCGATGCCCGAGTACAGCCTGGCGGTGTGGCACGGTTTCAACCTGCCGCTGGCGATGAGCGCGATGGGCGTGGTCGGGGGCGTGGTGCTGTACTTCGGGCTGCGCAAGCTGATCAACCTGCACGGCGTAACCAACGTCAGCACCGGTCGCAACGTATTCCATGCGCAGCTGGATGCGGTTTCCGCGCTGGCCATGCGCCTGACCAACGGCATCGCCAATGGCAGCCTGCAGCGCATGCTGCTGGGCCTGGTGCTGGTGGCGATCGTGGTCGCCGCCGCGCCGTTCGTGGCCAACCCGGCCTCGCCGGACTGGACCGCGCCGCAGCCGATTCCGCTGCTGGGCTGGGCACTGTGGCTGGTGATGATGGCCTGCGCGGTCGCCACCCTGCGCATCTACAAGCAGCGCCTGCTGGCGGTGCTGCTGGTCGGCGGCGTCGGCCTGATGGTGGCGCTGACCTTCGTGTTCCTGTCCGCGCCCGACCTGGCCCTGACCCAGCTGCTGGTGGAGATGGTGACCCTGGTACTGATGCTGCTGGGCATGAACTACCTGCCGGCGCAGTCCGGGCCGGAGCGGCCGCGCTGGCGCAAGCGCCGTGACGCAGTGATCGCGATCATCGCCGGTGCCGGCCTGGGCGCACTGGCCTATTCCGCGATGACCCTGCCGCCAAACACCATGGCCGGCGAGCTGCTCGCCCGTGCCCTGCCCGAGGCCTATGGCCAGAACGTGGTCAACGTGATCCTGGTCGACTTCCGCGGCTTCGATACCTTTGGCGAGATCACCGTGTTCGGCATCGCCGCGCTGGTGGTGCATGCCCTGCTGCGGCGCACGCGGATGGCGCCGGAGCAGATCATGCCCGGCCCGCCGATCAAGCTGCCGGTACCGGCCGACCTGGCGCAGATCATGTTCCCGCTGACCCTGACCGTGTCGATCTTCCTGTTCCTGCGCGGCCACAATGCCCCGGGCGGTGGCTTCATCGCCGGCCTGGTGCTGGCGGTACCGCTGCTGATCCAGTACGTGATCCAGGGCACTGCATCGGTGGAATCGCGCTTCGGCTTCGACTACATCCGCTGCATCGGCATGGGCCTGCTGATCGCCATTCTCAGCGGCAGTGCATCGATGCTGTTCGGCGTGCCCTTCCTGACCAGCGGCCATCTCGACCTGCACCTGCCGCTGATCGGCGAGGTCCCTCTGGCCAGCGCCATCGGCTTCGATATCGGCGTGTATCTGGTGGTATTCGGCGGCGCCATGCTGATGCTGTCGATGATGGGCACGATCAAGCCCTCACGCACCCGTACCGCCCGCAAGGGCGAGATCGACCTGCAACGCCGTTCGGCCCGCACCGGGGAGATGCACTGATGGAACTGGCCCTGGCGACCGCGATCGGCGTGCTGACCGCCATCGGCATCTACCTGCTGCTGCGCGCGCGCAGCTTCGACGTGATCCTCGGCATGACCTTCCTGTCCTATGCGACCAACCTGCTGATCTTCGCTGGCGGCCGCGTGGTGCTGGGCAAGGCGCCGGTGCTGCAGGAGGGCGTGGACAGCCACCTCGGCAACTACACCGACCCGCTGCCGCAGGCGCTGGTGCTGACCGCGATCGTGATCGCCTTCGCGATGACGGCGGTGAGCATCGTGCTGGCCATGCGCAGCCGCAGCGACAACCACAGCGACCATGTGGACGCCCACGAGCCGGATGACGACCTGCAGGATGAGGGCGTGCCGCCGCGCCAGGGCGAGGACCGCGCATGAACCACCTGGTGATCCTGCCGATCCTGATTCCGCTGCTGGGTGCCGCGCTGTCGCTGTTCGTCGAACACCGCCGCTATGGCCCCAGGGTGCAGCGCGCGGTGGCCTGGACCGCGCTGTCGGCGCTGGCGCTGGCGGTGGGCCTGCTGTTTGCCTCCACCGCCAGCGGTGACATCAACGTCTACCTGCTCGGCGACTGGCCGTCGCGGCTGGGCATTGCACTGGTGGCCGACCGGCTGTCGGCATGGATGCTGCTGACCACCCTGTTGCTGGCCATTCCCTGCCTGCTGCATGCCTGCTCGGGCTGGGACCGGCGCGCACCGCATTTCCATGCGCTGTTCCAGTTCCAGCTGGTCGGCCTCAACGGTGCGTTCCTGACCGGCGATATCTTCAACCTGTTCGTGTTCTTCGAGGTGATGCTGATCGCCTCCTACGGCCTGCTGCTCAGCGGCGGCCGTGGCCTGCGCATGCGCATCGGCCTGCACTACGTGGTGTTCAACGTCACCGCCTCGACCCTGTTCCTGATCGCACTGGGCCTGCTGTACGCCTCGCTGGGCTCGCTGAACATGGCCGAGCTGTCGCAGCGCATCGCCGAGGTGCCGCCGGCGCAGTTGACCCTGGTGAAGGCGACGATGGGCCTGTTGCTGCTGGTGTTCTGCGCCAAGGCCGCGCTGATGCCGCTGTACCTGTGGCTGCCGGAAGCCTATTCGCGCGCACCGGCGGCCGTCGCTGCACTGTTCGCGATCATGACCAAGGTCGGCCTGTACTCGGTGCTGCGCATCCAGATGCTGTGGTTCGGCGACGATGCCGGTGCGATGGCCGGCTATGGCCGCGACTGGCTGCTGTGGGCCGGCGTGGCGACGCTGGTGCTGGGTGGCCTGGGTGCACTGGCCGCAACCCGCCTGCGCGTGCTGATCTCGTACCTGGTGATCGTGTCGGCAGCCACCCTGTTCATCGCCTTCTCGGTGGGCACGCCGCAGGTGCTCTCGGCCGGCCTGTACTACCTGCCGCACAGCAGCTTCGTGGCCGCTGCGCTGTTCCTCATCGCCGATCTGATCCGCCGCCGTCGTGGCGGTGCCAGCGACCGCAAGGAAGTGGTCGCGCCGATGCCGGGCAAGGAGACCCCGGCCGTGCTGTTCCTGATCGGCGCAGTGTCGGTGGCGGGCCTGCCGCCACTGTCCGGCTTCCTGGCCAAGGCCGCGCTGCTGGCCGGCATGCCGGCGCAGTACACCGGCCCGGTCTGGACCGCCGTGCTGGTCAGCAGCCTGCTGGTGATCATGGGCCTGACCCGCGGTGGCATCCGCCTGTTCTGGCGTGTGCCGCCGGTGGAAGCCGATGCCCCGAAACCGCGCAAGGCCCGCCTGCGCCGGGTCGAGCTGTATGCCGCGTGCCTGCTGCTGGCCTATGGCATCGGCATGACCCTGGCTGCCGCACCGCTGATGCGCTACACCGACGCCACCGCCGCACAGCTGCTGCAACCCAGCGAGTATGTGCAGCAGCTGCGTGCGACCACGCCGGAGATCCGCCAGCCATGACCGCCCAGCGCTCCCTGTTCCGCCGCATCATTCCCTCGCCGATGCTCAGCATCATGGTGGTGGCGTTCTGGCTGCTGATGTCCGACAGCTTCACCCTCGGCCAGATCGTGCTGGGGCTGCTGCTGGGTGTAGTGGTGCCACTGTTCGCCGCACGCCTGGACCGCGAGTTCGCCCGCATCGGCACCCTGCGCCCGTTGCCGAAGCTGCTGTGCGTGACCCTGTGGGACATCCTGATGTCCAACATCCGCGTCGCGCTCCAGGTGCTCGGCCCGGAGAAGAACATCCACCCGGGCTTCATCTGGCTGCCGCTGGACATCGCCAACATCCACGGCATCGCCGCGCTGACCAGCATGATCACCCTGACCCCGGGCACGGTCTCGGCCGCGCTCAGCGACGACCGCAAGTTCCTGCTGGTGCACGTGCTGCACCTGGAGGACCCGCAGGACCTGATCGATACGATCAAGCGCCGTTACGAGGCGCCGTTGATGGAGATCTTCCCATGACCGGTTTTGAAGTCATCCAGACCACCTTGGTGGTGTGCATGCACGTGGTCGGCCTGGCCATGCTGCTGGCCACCTGGCGCCTGCTGCGCGGGCCGACCGTGCCCGACCGCATCCTCGCACTGGATACCCTGTCGGTGACCGCGATCGCCGAACTGATGTTGTTCGGCATGTACCTCAACTCGCCGATCTACTTCGAGGCCGCGTTGATCATTGCCATGCTGGGCTTCGGCAGCACCGTGGTGCTGAGCAAGTTCGTGCTGCGCCGGGACATCGTCGAATGATCACCGCGATCCAGATCGGCCTGTCGATCCTGCTGCTGTTCGGCTGCTTCTTCATCCTGGTCGGCGCACTGGGGCTGGTGAAGCTGTCCACCTTCTTCAAGCGCCTGCATGCACCGACCAAGGCCAGCACGCTGGGCGTGGGCTGCGTGCTGGTGTGTTCGGTGTGCTACCACATCTTCCTGGGCCAGGACCCGCAGCCGCGCGAGCTGCTGATCACCGTGTTCCTGTTCATCACCGCGCCGATCAGCGCCCACATGATGGCCAAGGCCGCGCTGTCGCTGCTGATGGAAACCCGCCCCAGCCTGCCGGGCAACGAACCGGCCGCCGAGGAGCAGTTGCCGCCGCCGGAACCGGTGCGGGAAGAAGAGACCTCGCAGAACCGGTAAATCGGTAGAGGCCGACCTTGGTCGGCGCTTCGTTTCCCCAAGTGCCAACCAAGGTTGGCATCCACCGGATGATCGGTGGTGGGTGCCGACCGTTGGTCGGCACGAAACCAACCGCATCCACGCATGGCGTGGATCTACAACGCCGGTGCGCCCACCAGCAGCAGCTCCAGCACGAACCAGCCAACGAACGCGACCAGCAGGATGCCGCCTTCGCCACGGTTGATCTTCAGGTCGCCGCGCAGCATCGGGTACAGCACCAGCGCGAACGCCAGCAGCGCCGGCAGTTCCAGGCGCACGAACGAGGCCGGCAACGCCAGCGGCTGCAGCAGCGCCATCGCACCGATCACCAGCAGCAGGTTGACCACGCTGGAGCCCAGCACGTGGCCCAGCACCATGTCGCCATGACCGCGACGCGCGGCGGCGATGGCCGTGGCCACCTCCGGCAGTGCAGTGCCGATCGCCACCGGCAGCAGGCCGACCAGCAGCGGCGTCCAGCCCAATGCCGCGCCGAAGTCCGCTGCGGCACCCACCACCAGCCGCGCGCCCCAGTACAGTGCCAGCGCGGCAATCAGCACCCGCAGTATGTTCAACGGCAGACTGGTGCGGCTCAGCGCGGATTCGGCGATGGCCGCCTGCACCTCGGCGCTCTCAACACGGCCGCGGCGCAGCAGCAGTACCTGCACGACGATGAAGCCTGCCACCAGCACGCCGCCCTCCCAGCGCGCCAGGCCACCATCAAGACCGAACAGGATCAGCAGGACGCCGGCCGCCAGCAGCGACCACCACAGCACCGTCTGCAGGCGCGCGCGCAGCAGCAGGGGCGCGGCAATCGCCGCCACCGCCAGGGTCAAGCCCAGGTTGACGATGCTGCTGCCGACCGCATTGCCCAGTGCCAGCTCCGGCTGGCCGACTGCCAGCGCGCGCGCGTTGACGGCAAGTTCCGGCAACGAGGTGGCCACCCCGAGCAGCAACAGCCCTGCAGTGAACGGGCTGGCCCCGAAGCGCTGGGCCAGGCCGGACACGGCCTTGACGATGGAGTCCCCACCCAGCGCCAGCAACAGCAGGCCGAGCAGGAACCAGGCAATGGCAATGGTGATCATCGAGCACTCCCCCAGCGGTCGTGGCGCGATTCTACGCTGGCCCCGCGCGCATGGCTGGGCCGTGGATCAAGGATCAGCCGCAGCCCTCCACATAATCGACCTGCGGGGTCTGCCCGACGCGCCAGGCACCCACCCGGCCATCGGCACCGAGCGCGAAATCGATCACCGCCCCACCCTCCTGCGCCGGACGCACGCGCAGGTGCTGGGCCTTTTCGTCGTACTTGTCGGGGCCGACGTCGCCGCGCTCGGGGTACAGCACCTGCAGCTCGCCCAGGGTCATGCCGACCCTGCCGCCACCCGGTGCGGCAATGGCCGCGCTGCGCACGTCGTAGCGCACCAGCTTGCGGCCTTCGATCATCAGGCGCGGGTCTTCGGCGTCCTGCGGGCGCAGGACGTAGCAGCCGTCATTGCCGTCGTCGGCCGGCAGCGGCTTGCCGCTGGCGTCGGTGCCCAGCCCCTGCAACGGTGTGCCAAAGCCGCTGCGGACCTCGGCGATACCAGCGCCCAGCTTTGCACCGGCGAAGCCATCCAGGCGCGCGGGACTGTCTTCGCGGCGGTCATCGGCTGGACGGGCTGCCAGATCAGGATCCGTCGACTGCGCGGGCCCCGTTGCCGAAGCGGTTTCGGCCGGGGTGTCGCTGCCACTGCCGGCTGCCCCCTGTTTGTCATGGCCGCCGCAGGCGGTGAGCGAAAGCAGCAGCAGACCAGCAAGCGGAAGGTGCTTCATCGATGCGGTTCCCTGGCACGAAGGTGGCTGCACGCTAGCCCATCCCGTGTGCAGGCGCTGCATTGTCATCGCCGTTTCATCGCCTTCGTTCAGGCTCGGCGTGCACCGACTTGGCTGTCCCTTCCATGCAACCGCGCAAGACCGATCTCGCCCGAACCGCGCTGCAGGCACACCGCGCGCCGCTGGACATGCGCCAGCGCCGGTTGCTGATCCTGTGCGATGGCCAACGCAGCATTGCCGACCTGACCGGGCTGCTCGGCCCCGAGGCTCCGGCGATGGTCATCCAGCTGGTGCAGGCCGGCTACCTGAGCACCGGTACCGGTGCCACAGCCCCTCCGCCGTCGCTGGCTGCCGCGGTAGAGCCACTGCAGCCCGCAGTACCCGCCGCGGCGCCCGCTGCCCCCCCGGGCACAGCCGTCGAACGCCGCCGCTCGCTGGTGGCCGCGCGCATCTATGTGCTGGGCATCCTGGAAATGCAGCGCCACCCGCAGGCGGCAGCGCTGTTCCGCGACCTGCAACAGGCGCGTGCAGAGGAAGAGGTGCTGCAGCGGCTGCAGTCGGCGATGCAGATGCTGCCCGGGCTGACCTCGGAGGGCTATTGCCAGCGCGTGCGCCAGCGCCTGCTGGAAGCACTGCCGCTGGAGCATTGCGACGCGTTCGCCGAAGTGGCGTAAGCGCAGGTTCCGGCGGTCATCATCCACGCATGACGTGGATCTACGGCTCCACATCCCGACCGCTCTCCGGTAGATCCACACCATGCGTGGATACGGTCAGGATCCGTGCCGACCAACGGTCGGCATCCACCGAGGGCTGCGGTTGGTAGATCCACGCCATGCGTGGATACGGTCAGGATCCGTGCCGACCAAGGTCGGCACCAACCCAGCTAGCGGGACGACCGGAAGTTGTTGCGCAGGCCATTCCAGCACTGCTGGTAGTCGCCCTGGCGATGGCCGGCAGCCAAGGCCTGCGCGCTTGGGCGGATCACCGCGCGGGTCTCGAACATGAAGGCCATCGTGTCCTTGATCACGTCCGCCTTGGACAGGTCTGCATTGGATGCCTTGTCGAAGGTCGGGGCATCCGGGCCGTGGCCGCTCATGCAGTTGTGCAGCGATGCGCCGCCCGGCACGAAGCCTTCGGCCTTGGCATCGTAGGCCCCATGCACCAGGCCCATGAACTCGCTGGCGATGTTGCGGTGGAACCACGGCGGGCGGAAGGTGTTCTGCGCCACCAGCCAGCGCGGCGGGAAGATCGCGAAGTCCATGTTGCTGGTCCCCGGCGTGTCGCTGGGCGAATGCAGTACCAGGAAGATCGACGGATCCGGATGGTCGTAGCTGATCGAACCGATGGTGTTGAAGCGGCGCAGGTCATACCGGTATGGCGCGTAATTGCCGTGCCAGGCCACCACGTCCAGCGGCGAATGGTCGATCGGTGCACGCCACAGGCGGCCGTCGAACTTGGCGATGAGCTCGAAATCGCCATCGATATCCTCGAACGCCGCGTGCGGGGTCTCGAAGTCGCGCGGGTTGGCCAGGCCATTGGAACCAATCGGGCCGAGGTCCGGCAGCTTCAGCAGCGCACCGTAGTTTTCGCAGATGTAGCCGCGGCTCGGGCCGTCGGGCAATTCGACGCGGAACCGCACGCCGCGCGGGATCACCGCGATCTGCTGCGGCTCGATCTCGACCACGCCCAGCTCGGTCAGCAGGCGCAGCGCGCCCAGCTGCGGGACGATCAGCAGCTCGCCATCGGCATCGTAGAAGTAGCGGCCGACCATGTCGCGGTTGGCAGCGTAGAGGTGGATGCCCACGCCGGCATGCGCATCGGGCGAGCCGTTGCCCCCCATCGTGTACAGGCCTTCGACGAAGTCGGTCGGCAGTTCCGGCAGCGGCAGCGGGCTCCAGCGCAGCTGGTTCGGCGAAGCCGGCTGGGCGCCGAAATCACACTGCAGCTGCGACTGCGCGAACGGGGTGAACTCGCCATGGGTCACCGCCGGACGGATCCGGTACAGCCAGCTACGGCGATTGCTGCCGCGCGGCGCGGTGAAGGCGGTTCCAGTCAACTGCTCGGCGTACAGGCCGTGGGCCACCTTCTGTGGCGAGTTCTGCCCGACCGGCAGCGCGCCGGGGACGGCCTCGGTGGCGAATTCGTTGCCGAAACCGGACTGGTAGCCGCGGGCGGTGATGGCGGTGGACATGGGGGCTCCTGGAAGACGGCGAGACCGGAACGGAAAGCAGCCGAGCATGGCTCGGCTCTACAGGCAAGCAGGCGCCGGGGAATGCCCCGGCGCCGCCCAGGACCTTACAGCACGCCGCGGCGGATCTGGTCGCGCTCGATGCTCTCGAACAGCGCGGTGAAGTTGCCTTCGCCGAAGCCTTCGTTGCCCTTGCGCTGGATGATCTCGAAGAAGATCGGGCCGATGCAGTTCTGGGTGAAGATCTGCAGCAGCTTGCGCTGGTGGGTTTCCGGATCGGCGTCGATCAGGATCTTGTTCTTCGCCAGGCGCGGCACGTCTTCACCGTGGTTCGGAACACGCTGGTCGATCACGTCGAAGTAGGTCTCCGGCGTGTCGAGGAAGTCCACGCCCTGCGCGCGCATCGCTTCGACGGTTTCGTAGATGTTCTCGGTGAAGCAGGCGATGTGCTGGATGCCCTCGCCCTTGTAGGCATCCAGGTACTCGTTGATCTGGCTCTTCGGGTCGGACGATTCGTTCAGCGGGATGCGTACGATGCCATCCGGCGCGGTCATCGCCTTGGACACCAGGCCGGTCTTCAGGCCCTTGATGTCGAAGTAGCGGATCTCGCGGAAGTTGAACAGACGCTCGTAGTAGTCCGACCACTGCTGCATGTTGCCGAAGTACAGGTTGTGGGTCAGGTGGTCGATGAAGGTCAGGCCGAAGCCGAACGGGTGCAGGTCGGCGCCTGCGATCGGCTCGTAGTCGCCGTCGAAGATGCTGCCGGCGCTGCCGTAGCGGTCGACCAGGTACAGCATGCAGTCACCAATGCCCTTGATGACCGGCGCGCTGACCGCCTTGCTGTCCGGCTTGAAGGTGATGGCTTCGGCGCCGTTGCCCAGCGCGGTCTGGTACACCTCCTGGCCCGGCTTCTTGAAGCGGATGGCGAAGCCGCAGGCGCACGGGCCATGCTTTTCGGCGAAGTCCGAGGCGAACGAATCCGGGTCTTCATTGACCAGGAAGTTGACGTCGCCCTGGCGATAGACGGTAATCGGACGCTGCTTGTGCTTGAGCACCGCGCTGAAGCCCATCTTCCGGAAGTACTCGTGCAGCTCCTGGCCACGGCCGGCCGGGGCCGCGAATTCGACGAACTCGAAGCCGTCGATGCCCATCGGGTTCTCGAAGGTGGTGACCTGCATGCCGGGGTTGGGATGCGAGGCGGTCGGGACTGCGGTATTCATGGCGTGGCTCCGAATCGGTACCGCATCGGTACAAACCAGGTGCGGGCAGGTAGGGACCCGGCGAGAATGCAGGGTCTGGACCCACCCCTTATAGTTACACTTGAAACCACCAGCAAGGTGCACCGCAACATGAGCCCCGATCCCGCCTCGACCCGCCTGCGTGCCTCGCACGTCCTGCTCGACCTGGAACAGTTCCTGCCGTATCGGCTGAGCGTGCTGTCCAACCGGGTCAGCGGCAACATCGCCAAGCTGTACGGCGATCGTTACGGCCTGGCGATTCCCGAGTGGCGGGTGATCACCATCCTGGCGCTTTACCCGGGCTCCTCGGCCAGCGAGGTCTCCGACCGCACGGCGATGGACAAGGTGGCGGTCAGCCGCGCCGTGGCCCGCCTGCTGGAGCGCGGCTTCATCAAGCGCGAGACCCACGGCGACGACCGCCGCCGCTCGGTCCTGGCACTGTCGGCGGCCGGATTCGAGGTGTATGAGACCATCGCGCCGATGGTGATCGAGATTACCCGCAAGCTGATGTCGGTGCTGAGCGACGAGGAAGAGCAGGTGCTGGAAAAACTGATCCTGCGCCTGGCCGGGGAAGGGCTGGAGCGGATGGGCGAAGGGGTCTGAGAAAAAAGGGGACGGAGGGAATTAAGTCGCAATCTGCACACATGTGCCTGATGCGACTTAATTCCCTCCGTCCCCTTTTTTCAGCTCAGGTGCTTGCGGCGTGCATGGATCCACGGCACTGCCAGCGCGGCGATGGCACCGCCGGCGAAGCCGAGTGAAGCCGCGACCGTGGCCGCTTCGACGGCCCCCGGCAGCGCCAGTGCTGCAGCCACCAGCAGCAGCGACGGCAGGCCGACAAAGGTGCCGAGGAAGAAGTGCCAGCGCGGTGACCAGGTGTTGAGCTGCAACAGGCTGACCGGTTGCCAGGCATCGGATGCGGCGTCCTCGGCAATCTTCGCCACCGCCTTGCCCAGGTCCACTTCCGGCAGCGCGCGTCCCAGGCGTGCGGTTGCCAGCAGCTCCGCAACCGCCTCCACCGGCGGGAAGCTGGACGGCCACGCGACCGGTGCCGGCACGCCGTAGGCGGTCAGCAGCGGCACGCTCAGCCACGGCGCCACCAGCGGGCGCATGCGACGGCGGCCGTGCACGCACCAGATCTGCGGTTGGCCGTGCGCGGTGACGCTGTACAGCGCCAGCTCGTTGGCCGGCGGATAGCCCAGCATGGTCACCCGCGCGGCCAGGCTGTCCTGGCCCATCACGCGCAGGAAGCCCGGGCGGCTGCGCCCTTCCTGCATCCACGCCAGCCCCAGTGACCCCACCAGGTACGCCTCAGCCACGTCCTTGCTGCCGGCGGTGGCGCGCTCGTCACTGGCCAGGTACCAGGCCAGCGATTTCGGTTCGGACACATCGTCCAGCCCCCAGCGGCTGTCGTCCCCCAGTACGTGGCGCACCGGCAGACGGGCAGGCGCGGTTTCGCCACGCTCGCCGGTCTGCAGGAACGGCAGCACGCCCTGGATGAAGGTGGACAGTTCGATCGCGCGCGCGCCGTGACCCTGCCATTCCGGCGGCAGCAACCCCGCCAGCTGGCCTTCGGCCGCCAGCGTATCGAGCCTCGATTTCTGCTCGACCAGCTTCTGCACCGCGCCCTTCAGCACCACGTTGTCGGGCAGCGCGATCTGCGGCAGGCGGTGGCGTGGCGGTGCCAGTTCGACGGTGGCCTCGCCGGTACCGGCGTCATCCAGCAGCGCCTCCTGCGGCGGCAGGGTCACGCCCTCGCCTGCCCCACCCTCGGCCAGGTCGCTGGCAGGTTCGGGCAATCGTTCGGCGTGGTCGCTGTGCATGGGCGTTCCGGTAGGTTGCGTCGACGGGGCGTCGACTGAGGTCCTTGCCGGTAACGGCGTGCTCACGGTGAAGTTGAGACGCCGGTTCAGAGAGTGTGACGGTGCGCGCAGTAGAGCCGCGCAGGGCGTGGATGCGCCTCAGTGCCGACCAACGGTCGGCACCCACCAGGGCATGCTGACCAACGGTCGGCACCCACCAGGGCATGCTGACCAACGGTTGGCACCCACCAAGGCGTGCCGGCCAACGGTCGGCACCCACCAGGGCATGCCGACCAACGGTCGGCACCCACCAGGGCATGCTGACCAACGGTCGGCACCCACCAAGGCATGCTGACCAACGGTCGGCACCTACCTGGATTGCCGGCCAGCAGCCGGCACTAGCCTATTCCGGCTTGTCAGGTGCCCACTGCTTGAGGAACGCGGTCACGCGCGCGGGCTGGAAAGCTTCGCCCTTGCGCAGCTCGCCGGTCGCCTGCGACACCAGCAGGCCACCATCTGCGTCGAGCACCAGCAGGTACGGGTAGTCGCGTTCCATCACCGGGTATTGGGCGAAGAAGGCGGCGTTGGGCTGTTCGTCGCTGGCGTTGACCTTCACCCACACGTAGTGGGCATCACGGAAGCGGCGCAGGTCGCCGTTGCCTTCCACCACGTCGTCCAGCGCCCGGCAGCGATCACAGGCGGCGTTGCCGATCTCCAGCAGGATGCGCTTCTTGCCGCGCTGGGCTTCCACCTTGGCGGTGGCCAGATCGTCGGCGGGGTCGCGGGCCGGGTCGAACTGCGCACCGAGCCCGGCGATGGCGGCGATGTCCGCCGCCACCGGGGTGTTGCCCGAGGCCACCGGTTCGCTGGGGTCAGCGACCGGTGGCTCGGTGGGTCGGGTATCCAGAGGCTGCGTGGGCTCGGCGGCGGCAGGCGGTTGCGGTTGGGAACAGGCGCCGATCAGCGCCGCACAGACCACCACCACTACACCACCGAGCTTGCTGCGCATGCCTACTGCCCTCTCATCATTTGACGCCGTGCATCAGCTTGTTGATCAGCGGGGCGACCAGGAACAGCACCACGCCGGAGCCGATCAGGGCCCAGAACCCGAAGGTATACCCCTTCAGGGCCGACTCGACCGTCATGCCGCCTTCACCACTGACCACGCCAGCGAAGATGCCCGACAGGTTGTTGCCGATGCCGGTGGACAGGAACCAGCCACCCATGCCGAAGCCGACCAGGCGCACCGGGGCCAGCTTGGTCACCATCGACAGGCCGATCGGCGACAGGCACAGCTCACCCACGGACTGGATGACGTAGACCATGAACAGGGTCCAGAACGGGATCTTGCCGTCCACGACCATCTGCGACAGGGCGAACATCAGCAGCGCGAAGGCGGCGCCGTTGAACAGCAGGCCCAGGCCGAACTTGCGCGGGATGGACGGATTGGCGCGGCCCATGGCCACCCAGATCCAGGCGATGATCGGCGCCAGGGTGATGATGGCCACCGAGTTGACCGACTGGAACCACGCGGTCGGGAACGTCCAGTCACCGAACTGGCGGTTGACGATGTTCTCGGCCAGGAAGGTGAACGAGCTGCCGGCCTGTTCGAAGAACATCCAGAACATCACGTTGAAGGCGAAGATGATCAGCATGGCGATCACGCGGTCGCGCTGCACCTTGCCCTCGCGGATGCCCTCGACCAGCAGCAGGATGGCCAGCGCGGTGAACATCGCACCCAGGATCCAGGCCAGCGCGGTGGCGCCGGTCGCCAGCAGGAAGTACGCGACCGGGATGGCAACCACGGCACCGGCCAGCACCATGATGATGCGGCCGAAGCCTTCAGCGCCGGCCGGCGGTGCACCGATGCCCTTCAGGCCGGCGCGACCGATGTAGAACCACACCAGCGAGATCAGCATGCCCACGCCCGAGGCGATGAACACGACCTTGTAGGACGGCATCGCGTCGGTACCGAACACCTTGCGGGCCAGGTACTCGGTCAGCACCGGGGCGATCATCGCGCCGATGTTGATGCCCATGTAGAAGATGGTAAAGCCCGAGTCGCGGCGCTCGTCCTTCAGGCCGTACAGCTTGCCGACCATGGTCGAGATGTTGGGCTTGAACAGGCCGTTGCCGACGATGATGGTCGCCAGGCCGAGCTTGAAGATGTGCTCCTGCGGCAGCGAGATCATGAACAGGCCGGCGGCCATGATGATCGCGCCGGTCAGGATCGATCGCTGGTAGCCCAGTACCCGGTCGGCCACGTAGCCACCGAAGATCGCCGCGGCATACACCAGGGCCAGGTAGGCGCCGTAGATGCGGCTGGCGTCGCCTTCACCGGCAGCGCTGCCGTTGTAGAACTGGGCGACGATGTACAGCACCAAGGCCCAGCGGATGCCGTAGAACGCAAAGCGCTCCCAGAACTCGGTCATGAACAGCATCCACAACGGGCGCGGATGGCCCAGCGTGGTCTTGAAGTCCGGCAGCGCCGGCTCTGGGGTGTTCGCAGTGGCGTTTACGCTCATGCGGATTTCCTGGTTCGGTGGATGACGAGCACGTCCGCTGTGCAGTTGGAGCAACGCGCGAGGATCACCGACTTCTGGCGTTCACGTCAAATACACGCCGTTTGAGGCAGGTGCCAGCCTGCTCGCTGAACTTGCATCTGAAACGATCCAGCCAATGGCCGGGGTCCAAGCTGAATGGGGGTCAGCCCCGTTCTGCCGGGGGCGCCGCCTGCAGGCTGGTGCGCACCTGGAACAGTTCGGGGAAGAAGGTCAGCTCCAGCGCCTTGGCCAGGAAGCCGACGCCGGACGAGCCGCCGGTGCCGCGCTTGAAGCCGATCACGCGCATCACCGTGCGCATGTGTCGGAATCGCCACAGCTGGAAGGCGGTCTCCAGGTCGACCAGGTCCTCGCACAGCGAATACTCGCGCCAGTAGCGGTCGGTGTCCTGGTAGATGCGCTCGAACACCGGCTGCAGTGCGTCGTCGGCCACATGCGGCTGGGTCCAGTCGTGGGATTCGTACACCGCCGGCACGGCATGGCCGAAGCGGGCCAGGTACTTCAGGAATTCCTCGTACAGGCTGGGCGCTTCCAGCACGGTGCGCAGCTGCGCCTGCCCGGCCGGGTCGTGCTCGAACACCTGCAGCATCTGCGCATTCTTGTTGCCCAGCAGGAACTCGATGTAGCGGTACTGCAGCGACTGGAAGCCCGAAGACGGGCCCAGCACGTCGCGGAAACCCATGTATTCGGACGGGGTCAGCGTTTCCAGCACCGACCACTGCTCGGTGAGCTGGCGCAGCACCTGCTTGCTGCGCGCCAGTACCTTGCGGCACTGCCAGACTTCATCGCGCTGCAGGAAGCCGATCGCCGCGCGCAGTTCGTGGCCGAGCAGCTTCAACCACAGCTCAGATGTCTGGTGCTGGATGATGAAGAGCATCTCGTCGTGGTGCGGCGGGCTGGACAGCGGCTGCTGCGCGCTGAGCAGCTGGTCCAGACGCAGGTAGCCGCCGTAGGTCAGGCGTCCCTGCAGGTCGGTGTGGATGCCGGCTTCGAGATCGCGTTGGTTGTTGTCGACGGACATGGGCGGGACCAGATCGGGGGCGGCAAGGGTAGCGCGTTGCCGCCGCGCTGGCAGCCGCCGGGTCCATACCGGGGCGTGCGGTTGGCCGTGGAGCATCGGCCGATGCCGGGCCTGCGCGTGGAACCGTCCGCGCCGTTGTACTGGCGGTCAGCCAGAGGCGTATTCTGATGCTTTGCAGCAACGACTGAATACGTTGTTGTTATTGGCCCCCCACCCGCCGGCAGGGGTAAAACGGGGAATCGCCGTGTTGCGGCGCAGGAAGGCTATTCCGTACGCGTTCCTTAACATGGCGATTCATATCATTTGTAACTTCTCTGTCGAAGGTGCAGTACGCAATGACGGTTGCCGCTGAATTCAAGATCGAATACCTGCAGTACCTGGACGCGGACGGCAAGCTCGTCCGCGATGACCTGCCGGCGTCGCTGCGCGACCCCAAGGTCCTGGTGCCGCTGTTCAAGCAGATGCTGTTCGTACGTACGTTCGACAGCAAATCCATCGCGCTGCAGCGCACCGGCAAGCTCGGCACCTACGCCGCCTGCCTGGGGCATGAAGCCGCGCACGTGGGTATCGGCGCTGCGATGCAGAAGGACGACGTGTTCGCGCCCTCGTACCGCGAGTATGGCGCGATGTTCATGCGTGGCGTGCGCCCGCACGACGTGCTGATGTACTGGGGCGGCGACGAGCGCGGCAATGACTACGGCGGCAACGCGGCCAAGGACTTCCCGTTCTGCGTGCCGATTTCCACCCAGTGCCTGCATGCCGCAGGCGCGGCGCTGAAGTTCAAGCTCAACAAGGAACCGCAGATCGCGGTGGCCGTGTGCGGCGACGGCGGCAGCTCGAAGACCGACTTCTACGCGGCACTGAATTCGGCCGGCGCCTACAAGCTGCCGCTGATCCTGTGCATCGTCAACAACGGCTGGGCCATCTCGGTCCCGCGTTCGGCCCAGACCGGTGCCGAAACGCTGGCGCAGAAGGGCCTGGCTGGTGGCCTGCACTGCCTGCAGGTGGACGGCAACGACCTGATCGCAGTACTGGCGGCAATGGAGCAGGCGCGCGAACGTGCGCTGGCCGGCGATGGCGGCACCGTGCTGGAACTGATGACCTACCGCCTGTCCGACCACACCACCGCCGATGACGCGCGCCGCTACCGCGACGACGCCGAAGTGAAGGATGCGTGGCAGCGCGAGCCGATGCTGCGCCTGCGCAAGTACCTAATCAACGCCGGCGTGTGGAGCGAGGAAGAAGAAGCCGCCTGGACCGCCGAGTGCGGCACGCGCGTGGACGAGGAAGTGAACCTGTACCTCAACACGCCGGTGCAGCCGGTCGAGGCGATGTTCGACTTCCTGTATGCCGATCCGCCGCCGGACCTGCTGGCCCAGCGTGCCCAGGCGATCGCCCTGGAGCAGCGCCATGGATGAGATCATGAACGGCGCGCCCGGCGCGCACACCAACGCCGCCGACAGCGCTGCCGTCGCGCGCGGAGAACAGAGCATGACCACCACCCCCATCACCCTGATCGAAGCCATCACCCAGGCACTGGCCTGGGAGCTGGAGCACGACCCGTCGGTGCTGGTGCTGGGCGAGGACGTGGGCGTCAACGGCGGCGTGTTCCGCGCCACCGCCGGCCTGCAGCAGCGCTTCGGCTCCGAGCGCATCCTCGACACCCCGCTGGATGAAACCACCATCGCCGGCCTGACCATCGGCCTGGCGGCACAGGGCATGAAGCCGGTGGCCGAAGCCCAGTTCGACGGTTTCATGTACCCGATGGTCGACCATATCGTCTGCCATGCCGCACGCCTGCGTTACCGCACGCGTGGCCGCCTGCACTGCCCGATGGTGCTGCGCGTGCCGTGGGGCGGTGGCATCCGCGCGCCGGAACACCACAGCGAAGCCAACGAGGCGATCTTCACCAACGTGCCGGGCCTGCGCGTGGTACTGCCGTCGTCGCCGCAGCGCGCCTACGGCCTGCTGCTGGCCGCCATCCGCGAACCGGATCCGGTGATCTACATGGAGCCCAAGCGCATCTACCGCCAGTACAAGGAAGTAGTCGTCAACGACGGCGAAGCCTTGCCGCTGGACGTCTGCTTCGTGCTGCGCGACGGCACCGACGTGACCCTGGTGACCTGGG
The DNA here is from genome assembly GCF_056481725.1 of Stenotrophomonas sp. 85239_Sma. Taxonomy (NCBI): domain Bacteria; kingdom Pseudomonadati; phylum Pseudomonadota; class Gammaproteobacteria; order Lysobacterales; family Lysobacteraceae; genus Stenotrophomonas; species Stenotrophomonas sp. 85239_Sma. The sequence continues at coordinate 4,292,834 of NZ_CM151163.1, forward strand.
GCGCGCAGGTGAAGGAAGCGCTGGAAGCGGCCGACAAGCTGGCCGGCGAAGGCATCAGCGCCGAAGTCATCGACGTGGCCACGCTGCGTCCGCTGGACTTCGCCACCATCGCCGAATCGGTGGCCAAGACCGGCCGCTGCGTGATCGTGCAGGAAGCCCCGAAGACCGCGGGCTTCGGCGCCGAAATCGCCGCGCGCCTGGCCGAGGAATCGATCTACGACCTGCTGGCCCCGGTCGAGCGCGTCACTGGCTACGACACCCACATTCCGCTGTTCCGCCTGGAAATGAAGTACCTGCCGAGCGTTGAGCGGATCGTGGCTGCGGCCAAGCGCGCGGTGGCGGCCGGCTGACATGCGGGCCCGCCTTCTGGGGGCTTACCGCAGCCAGTATCCCAACCCGCTCCGGTTCCACACCGGCCAGATCGTCGAAGTAGGTGTCCGTGACGAGGAATGGCCGGCGTTTGCCTGGGTACGCACCAACGATGGGCGCGCTGGATGGGCGCCCATCGCCTGGTTGCAACTGCTGGACGAGGGTCGCGCCGAAGCCCTGTGCGACTACGACGCCCGCGAGCTGGATGTGGAAAGCGGCGAGATGGTGAAGCTTCATCACGAACACGGTGGGTGGTGGTGGTCCGAGCGCGCCAATGGCGCGACGGGTTGGCTGCCGGCCCGCGAACTGGAACTGCTGGAAGAGAACTGCAAATGAGCCAGACCAAGAACTTCAACCTGCCCGACCTGGGCGAAGGCCTGCCGGACGCGACCATCGTCGAGTGGTTCGTCAAGGAAGGCGATGTGATCAAGCTGGACGAGCCGCTGGTGTCGATGGAGACCGCCAAGGCCGTGGTGGAAGTGCCCTCGCCGTTCTCCGGCAAGGTGCTGAAGCTGTCCGGCGCTGCCGGCGACATCATCCCGACCGGTTCGGTGCTGGCCAGCTTCGAACTGGACCCGAACCTGCCGCAGCGCGCCGATGGCCAGGACACCGGCCACAGCCATGGCCACGCCGCACCTGCCGCTGCACCGACGCCGCCGCCGCTTCCCGCTGCTGCCGCACCGGTGGCCGCTGAAGCTGCCAAGCCCGCCGCCGCCGAGCGTGATGACGCCGGTACCGTGGTCGGCGCGATGCAGAGCTCCAACACCGTGCATGCCGAACAGGCGCTGGCCGTCGGTGGCGTCAAGGCCGTCCCGGCCGTGCGTGCGATGGCGCGCAAGCTGGGCGTCGACCTGAGCCGCGTGCCTGCCACTGGCACCGATGGCGCGGTCACTATGGCCGACGTCAAGCAGGCGGCCGCTGATGGCAGCGCAAAGATCGGTGCAGCTCCGGCTCCGGCCGCTGCCGCCGCCTATGCCGCGCCGGCCCCGGCGCAGGTGTCCGCTCCGGTGCAGAGCGAAGCGCGCACCCCGCTGTCGGCCGCCGGCAAGCCGATGCGTACCCAGCCGCCGGGCGTGGTCGCCAAGGGCCAGCCGGAACCGCTGAAGGGCGTGCGCCGCAACATGGCCCGTGTGATGGCCGACGCACACAGCAAGGTCGTGCCGACCACGCTGAATGACGACGCTGACATCCACGCCTGGCTGCCGGGCAACGACGTCACCGCGCGCCTGGTGCGTTCGATCGTGGTTGCCGCGCAGAAGGTGCCGGCGATGAACGCCTGGTTCGACGGTGAAGCGCTGACCCGCACCCTGCACGCGCAGGTGGACATCGGCATCGCCGTGGACACCGACGATGGCCTGTTCGTGCCGGCCCTGCGCAACGCCGACATGCTCGATGCACGCGGCATCCGCGAAGGCGTCAACCGCCTGCGCGAGCAGGTGGAATCGCGTTCGATCGCCGCCTCGGAACTGAGCGGCTACACCATCTCGCTGTCCAACTTCGGCATGTTCGCCGGCCGTTACGCGACCCCGGTCGTGGTGCCGCCGTGCGTGGCCATCGTCGGTGCCGGCCGTGCCCGCCACCAGATGACCCCGGTGATGGGCGGCGTGGAAGCGCACAAGGTGATCCCGTTGTCGGTCACCTTCGATCACCGCGCGGCTACCGGCGGTGAAGCCGCCCGCTTCCTGCGCGCGATGATGGACGACCTGGCGCTGGCCAGCTGATCAGGTGGGTGCCAACCTTGGTTGGCACATGACTTGGAAAGGACGCCGGGCAATGCCCGGCGTTCTTTTTCTCGCACCCACGCATCGCGTGGATCTACACAATGCGGGCGATCAATCGCGCGCCACCATGCCCTCGGCGCGGCTGTACACACGCAGGCGGTGGCCATCAGGATCTGCCCCGACGAAGGTGTGGCCGAATTCCAATGTCACGGGTACCTGCAGGATCTGCACGCCGAGTGCGTGCCACGCATCGTGCATCTGCTGCACGGCCTCCGGGCTGGCGACCACCATCGCCAGTTCGGCGGCACCGGCCTGCGCGGATACCGGCGGCTGCACGTCGTCGCGCTGCCAAAGGCCCAGTGCGGCACCATCGCCGAGCAGGAACAGGGCAAAGCCGGGCGACTGCTCGACCGGTGGCTTGCCGAGAATGCCGCTGTAGAACGTGGCGCTGGCGGCGACGTCGCGCACGTACTGCAGCAGGGTGCTGGGGGTGAACATGGGGAAGCTCCATTGTTGGGAGCGTTCATGGTGGTGCGGCCCTGCTGACAGATTCTGTCAGTAGCGTCGAGCTTGCTCGACTGCCGTTGCGGTTGCTCTGGTAGATGTCGAGCTTGCTCGACTGCTGTTCGCGAAGATCAAAGGCGGCCGAGCAAGCTCGACCCCTACCAGAAGCAGGAAGTGAAGCGCGGAAGCAGTCGTGCAGGCTCGACGCTACGAACGGTCCAACCAGTCCGGCGCGATGCCCTGCGCCTTCTGCCAGCGCCGCAGCAGGGTGGCGCGGGGCACGAGGTAGTGATCCTCCAGCACGCGCACCTGGCGGATGCGGTCCAGGCGGAAATGGCGAAAGTCCTCGCGGCGCTCACACCACGCCGCCAGCATCGGCACTTCGTCGAAGTAGCCCAGCGCGAACGGCCAGACGATTCGCTCGCTGCGCTGGCCCTGCGCATCCTCGTAGCCGAACTTCAGGCGCTGCTGTGAACCCACGGCCTCACGCACAGCCTGCAGGCGCGCAGCGGGAACCTTGGTCGCCGCACGCGAAGGGCCAACGCGCAGGCCGCTGTCACGCAAGGCTTCGCGACGCGCGGCAGGCAATACATGCGCGATGCGCGCCAAGGCGTCTCGTGCGGCCTCGGCCAGCGCCGGCTCTGTGCGTGCCGCGACCCAGCGCAGGCCCAACACCAGTGCGTCGATCTCGGCCGGTGGCAGGGTCATGGGAGGCAAGGTATCGCTCGGCGCCAGCTGGTAGCCGACCCCGGCCTCGCCGCGCAGGTCGGCGCCCTGCTCGCGTAGCGTCTCGATATCGCGGTACAGCGTTCGCAGGCTGATGCCCAGCGCTTCGGCCAGCATCTGCCCCGCGACCGGCCGCCGATGGCGGCGCAGCAGCTGCAGCAGCTGGGTCAGGCGCAGCGCACGCGACATCAACCGACCAGTTCGCTGGATGCCACCACGTGCTCGCCCGGTTGCGGAGCGAGCGCGGCCTCGACCAGTGTCTTGGCGATCTCGCTGGCCGGATTGATCCGCCACGCCCGTGGCAACACCGGCCCCAGTGCACCCAACACCGTCAGTGCCAGGCGCTCGCCGCGACGCACCTCGTTGCGCTCGCCACCGATCAACCCCGGGCGTACCAGCGTCAGCGAAGCGAAGCCCAGCGCACGCAGGTCACGCTCCAGCTCGCCCTTCACCCGGCTGTAGAAGATCGACGACTGCGGGTTGGCGCCGGCCGCGGAATTCAGCACATAGGTCTGCGCACCCTGTGCCTGTGCCAGGCGGGCGAACGCCAACGGGTAATCATGGTCGATGCGATGGAAGGCCTCGCGGCTGCCGGCCTGGGCGATGGTGCTGCCCAGCGCGCAGATGACCGCATCCACGCGCGCCCACCCAGGCGCGGCGGGCAGCGCATCGAAGGCCAGCACCGGGTTCTTCAGCGTCCCGTGGGTCACGCCCAGCGGGCGGCGGGTGGGAGCGACCACGGCGCTGCAGCGCGGGTCATCCAGCAGCCTGCGCAGGGTCAGCCCGCCGACCAGGCCGGTTGCCCCCAGCAACATCACGCGCATCACCACCTCCACTGCGGCATCCTGTCGCCCATCCTAGCCGTTCAAGCCGTCGGCGGCCGCGCCGATATGCTGGAACCAGTCCCTGCCAGCCCCAGGATTCGCTCCATGACGGACCAGCCCGACCACCGCCCTGCCCCCGGTACCGCCCTTGGGCCGCCGGCACGCGTGCGCGCGGTGGTGGACGATGGACTGGGTGACCGCGTGGTGCTGCAGGGGGGTGGCGGCGTGGCCCTGCAGCAGCTGTTCGCCGGTGCCGACGCGCCGGAGCCGCTGCTGGCGGCGTTCGCCAACGGCATGGCCACCCTGCCCGGCGAACTGGGCGACATGGGCGATCGCCTGCAATCGGCGCAGGCCAGTGCCGATTGGCCGCGCTATGGCCGGGCCATGCGGCAGCTGATCGACAAGTACATCCGCACCATCGAGCAGCATTCGCCCGACGGACAGCCCGACAGCCTGCGCCTGTCCGAACAGCTGCGGCTGTTGCTGGGCGGCGCGGTGGTGGCCCTGCTGCAGCACGACCCCGATCTGCGCGAACAGGCACAGGCACTGGCCATGCAGCTGCGGCAGTGGCAGCCGGGCACGGCACTGGAACCGATCGAACAGGGCGTGCGCGAACTCGGCCACCAGGTCGGCGTGCGCGCCGAGAGCTGGCAGGAGCAGCAGGCGCTGCTGCTGGAGCTGTTCGCACTGCTGCTGGAGAACGTCAGCGAGCTGCTGGACGACCGCAGCTGGCTGCAGGGCCAGATTGCCGCAGTGCGCCATCTGCTGGACGGACCGCTGGAAGCCGAAGCGGTTGAACGTACCCGTGCCGAGCTGCGCGAGGTGATCTACAAGCAGGGCCTGCTGCGCCAGGGCATCGACGATTCGAAGGCGGCGATGCGCGGGTTGATGGGCGAGTTCATCGAGCGCATGGATGGCATGGCCACCAGCACCGGCGAATACCACGACCGCATCGGCAGCTACGCGTTGCAGCTGCGCGAGGCACGCAGCATCGCCGACCTCAACCAGCTGCTGCAGGACGTGATGCGCGACACCGGCAAGGTGCAGCAGCAGGCCGCGCAGGCGCGCGATCACCTGGCCAACGCACGCCAGGAAGTGGAACGCGCCGAACAGCGCATTGCCGAGCTGGAGCAGGAACTGCGCGCCGCCGGTGACCTGGCACGCATCGATCCGCTGACCCAGGCACTGAACCGCCGTGGCCTGGACGAACTGCTGCAACGCGAACTGGCGCGCGCCGCTCGCAACAACTCACCGTTGGGCGTGGCGGTGATCGATCTGGATGATTTCCACCAGACCAACGATGCACATGGCCATGCCGGCGGCGATGCACTGCTGCAGCACCTGGTGGCTGTGTGCAAGCTGCTGCTGCGCGCCACCGATGGCATCGCGCGGCTGGGTGGCGACGAGTTCGTGCTGGTGCTGCCAGAGACCCAGGGTGCCGACAGCATGGCCACCGTGCAGCGCCTGCAGCGCTCGCTGGCGCACCGGGTGCTGACCGTGCAGGACCGCCGCGTGCCCGTGCATTTCAGTGCCGGGCTGGCGCAATGGCAGCCCGGCGACGATACCGAGACCCTGCTGCGCCGCGCGGATGACGCGCTGTATGCGGCCAAGCGGCAGGGCAAGAACCGGGTGCAGGCGGGTTGATCGCGGAATGGGGTCTACGGGATTACTTCCCGCGCAGCTTCTGGAAGCCGGTCACTGCCGCCAACACGATGGCACCGGCGATGATGCCGACCACCATGTTGCCCACCGCATTGACCAGCCAGCCCCATTGGCCATCGCCGCCCAGCGCCTGCACCGCGTGGTGCAGCGCCGGCACGTTGTGCACAAGGATGCCGCCGCCGACCAGGAACATGGCGATGGTGCCGGCCACCGACAGGAACTTCATCAGCCACGGCGCCGAGGCCACCAGGCCGCGGCCAAAGGCGGCCACAGCCCCACCCTTGCGCGAGAGATACAGGCCGGCGTCATCAAGCTTCACGATGCCCGCAACCAGCCCATAGACGAAGACCGTCATCGCCAGTGCAACCACGGCCAGCGTGACCACCTGGTTGGTAAACGGCGCGGTGGCGACCACGCCCAGGGTCAGCACGATGATCTCGGCCGAGAGGATGAAGTCGGTGCGGATCGCGCCCTTCACCTTGTCCTTCTCCCACGCCACCATATCCACCTCGGCATCAGCCAGCGCCTTGCGCCGCTCGGCCTGATGCTCGGCGTCATCCTCGGCCGAGTGCAGGAAGCGATGCGCCAGCTTCTCCACGCCTTCAAAGCACAGGAAGGCGCCACCGATCATCATCAATGGCACGATCAGCGGCACATTCCAGCCGCGGCTGTGCAGCCACGCCTCCAAGGCGCTGATCGCCAGGGCGGCCGGCACCAGGATCACCTTGTTCACCAGCGAGCCCTTGGCCACCGCCCATACCACCGGCAGCTCGCGGTTGGCATTGACCCCGGTGACCTGCTGCGCGTTCAGCGCCAGGTCGTCGCCCAGCACGCCGGCGGTTTTCTTCGCCGCGACCTTGGTCAGCACCGAGACGTCGTCGAGCAGGGAGGCGATATCGTCGAGCAGGGCAAACAGGCTGGCACCGGCCATGGGAAGTCCAGAGAGGGAATGAGCGGATTCTGACCGATCCGGCGTGGACTGCGGAAGATATCGGGTTCACCACGTGACGACCCCGCCCCGGCCAGACTGGGGCGTGATCCCGTTCCGCCGGGCATGGCCCGGCGCTACCGGCCGTCGTCTGCAAGGAGTTCCGCTTGAGCAATCCGCCCACCGCCAATGGCAATCCTCCGCTGGTCAAAGGCATGAACCGGCGCAGCCAGATCCTGCGCCTGCTGATGCGCTACCGCCATTCGGGCGTGTTCTCGGGCATGAACCTGGACGCCGCCAGCCACCAGGCCGACGTACCCGCCGACGGCAACCCGGAGCAGTTCGTCAGCGACCTGGAAGCCCTGGGCCCGACCTTCGTCAAACTGGGCCAGATGCTGTCCACCCGCCCGGACATGGTGCCGGTGGAGTTCGCTACAGCGCTGGAGCGCATGCAGGAGAAAGTGGCCGAGATTCCGGTCGAGCGCATCCACGCCATCGTCGAGCAGGAACTGGGCGCGCCGGTGAACAAGCTGTTCGCCGCATTCGATCCTGAGCCGCTGGGCTGCGCCTCGATCGCGCAGGTGCATCGCGCGGTGCTGCACGATGGCCGCCAGGTGGCGGTGAAGGTGCAGAAGCCCGAGGTCGCCGCGCAGCTGCGTTCGGACCTGGAGGCACTGCGCAGCTTCGCGCTGGCCGCCGACCACCTGACCCAGGTAGGCCGCCGCGTGCGCCTGCGCGACTGGCTCAACGAGTTCGCCAAGACCCTGATGCAGGAGCTGGACTACCACGCCGAGGCCGAGAACCTAGCCCGCTTCGGCCGCCATCTCAAGCCGTTCCGCCGCCTGTGGATTCCGCAGCCGCTGTGGGATTTCAGCAGCCAACGCGTGCTGACCATGGAACTGGCCACCGGCGTGCGCGTGGATGCGATTCCCGATGTGCGCCGTACCGAGCAGTCGATGGACCCGCTGGCGGCGGCGCTGATCCGCGGCTACCTGGACCAGATCTTCGTGCATGGCGAGATCCATGCCGACCCGCACCCCGGCAACCTGCGGGTGATGCCCGATGGCCGGCTGGCCATCTTCGACCTGGGCATGGTCGCGCACATGCCGCCGCGCCTGCGCGAGCGGCTGCTGAAGATCCTGTTCGCTGCCGTCGATGGCCGCGGCGAAGAAGTGGCCGACGACCTGATCAGCATCAGCACGCGGCTGGAGGCCTTCGACGAAGAGCGCTACCTGCGTGAGACCGGCCAGCTGATCGCGCGCTACGCCGCCAGCGGCAGTTTCTCCGAAGGCCGCGTGGTGCTGGACATGGTGCGCATCGCCACCGCCTGCGGCCTGCGCACGCCGCCGGAACTGAGCCTGCTGGGCAAGGCCCTGCTCAACCTGGAAACCGTCTGCCGGCTGCTGGCGCCAGAACTGGACACGCGCCGCATCGTCGAGCGCCAGCTGCAGCATGTGATGCGTGCGCGCCTGAAGAAATCGCTGTCGGCAGCCAACATCGCCAGCGAGGCGATGGAGCTGCAGCAGCTGCTGCGCGATGGGCCGCGCAAGCTGTCGGACATCATGGCGCTGCTGGCCGAGAACCGCCTGCAGATGAAGGTGACCGGGCTGGAAGAGTCGCGATTGATGGAGAACCTGCAGAAGATCGCCAACCGCGTGGCGGCCGGCATCATCAGCGCGGCATTGATCATGGCCGCTGCGATGATGATGAAGATCGACACCGGCTGGCACCTGTTTGGCTACCCGCTCATCGCCCTGATCCTGTTGTTCATTGGCGTGGTGCTCGGCCTGGGTATCGTGACCAGTGCATTGCTGTTCGACCGTCGCGCGCGGGCACGCGAAGAGCGCGGTCATCGCTAATGCATCGAACAAAACGCCCGTATTCATGCGGTTTTTAATGCAATCCAACGAAGCCTTTCACGCTCGTTTTACCTTCTGAGCGCGATTGCGCGCTCGTCATTCCAACAAACATTTCAGTCAGGTTCGTGCATGCACTATCGGGTCATCGGCCTGTCATGTGCATGTGCTTGTGGCAGCGCCGGTCGGATGGACACGCGTCGGTACGACGTCCATCACCACCACCCCGTCACTGCCGAAGCTGCCTATGCTCTGGATACTGCTGCTGTCGTTGTTGCTGTTGTGCTGGTTGTTCCTCGCGTCCGGCAGGTGGGTGTGGTGGAAGGCCGGTGCGTTCTCGCTGCTGCTGCTCATGCTCAGCACGTGGTGGTTGATCGACAAGCTGTCCGGTGATGGGCTCAATGCCGCCACCCTGTACCACCTGGGCGCCGACATGGAAGGCGCCGGGGTTTCCGATTTCAAGGGCTACATCGCCGGCTTCATCGTGCTGGCGCTGGTCTCGCTGCTGCCGCTGTTCGCCACACGGGTGAAGCGCTGGCGCCGGCCCGGCCACGGCGGCGCCTGGTTCGCCGGCTTCGCTGCAGTATGGGTGGCCACGATCATCATCAGCCCGCTGGCCCGCGACGGCCAACGCCTGTACCAGCAATTGCGCCCCGTCGACTTCGCACGCATCGCCCCCGAGTACCAGGTGCCCACGCAGCCGCTGCAGCGCCCGCGCAACATCGTCTGGATCTACGGCGAAAGCCTGGAACGCACCTACCTGGATGAAAGCGTGTTCCCGGGCCTGATGCCCAACCTCAATCGCCTCGCCAACCAGTCGCTGGACGTGCGTGGGCTGGGCTCGGCCGAGGGCAGCGGCTGGACCATCGCCGGCCTGGTGTCGTCAATGTGCGGCGTGCCGCTGACCACCTCGCAGGGCGACGAGAACAGCATGGATCGCATGGGCAGCTTCCTGCCCAAGGCCGTGTGCCTGGGCGACTACCTGAAGCAGCAGGGCTACACCAACCATTACCTGGGTGGCGCCAACGGCCAGTTCGCCGGCAAGGGCCAGTTCCTGGCCAGCCACGGCTTCGACGAAGTGCATGACCTGGCGTGGTTCAAGCAGCAGAAGAAGATCGGCCGCATCCACTACTCGGCCTGGGGCGTGCACGACGACGTGCTGCTGGACACTGCCTACCAGCGCTTCGAACAGCTCTCGCGTGCAGGCTCACCGTTCATGCTGACCACGCTGACCATGGACACCCACCATCCAGCGGGCCACCTGCCGGTGTCGTGCAAGGGCGAGCGCTACCAGAGCCAGTACGGCAACATCAGCATGCTCAACGCGCTCAAGTGCAGCGACCGGCTGATCTCGCAGCTTGTGCAGCGCATCCAGGCCAGCCCGTACGGCAAGGACACGCTGATCGTGATCGCCTCTGACCACCTGGCGATGCCCAACGATCTGACCCACATCCTGACCCGGCAGAAGCGCGAGAACCTGCTGCTGTTCCTGGGCGATGGCATTGCCCCGCAGCAGCTCAGCGCCGACGCCGGCACTACCCTGGATTCGGGTGCGACCCTGCTCAGCCTGCTGGACCCGAACCTGAAGACGATGGGCTTTGGCCGTTCGCTGATCGACAGCCAGCGCGCGCCGAGCGCGAGCGCAGCCACCCAGCGCGATGGCGGTCGTGACTATCCGCAATACCTCGCCTTCGCGCGGTCGCTGTGGCTGGGCGAACCGACCCGAGAACTGAAGATCGATGGCGATGACCAGGTGGTGGTCGGCCTGCAGCACGTGCAGCCGCCGGTACTGCTGGAGTACGACAAGGACTGGGGGTTGAAGTCGGTGTACCTGGAGAACACCTCGCGCCAGTTCGATGATGCCAACCCGGACAACACCCTGGCCTACGTCGACCGCTGCACCGCATTCGAGGATGGCTCGGCCGACGGCGACTGGTGCGCCCTGCTGGTCAACCGCGACAACGGCATCAAGCTGTACCGCGACAACGACCTGCGCGGCGGCATTGCGGTGGACGCACCGCTGGATGCGTTCCAGGGCCCGCGCCCGAGCGTGCGCCAGGCGCACATGATCACCCAGAAGGGCCGCCGCACCCGTGCCGGCCAGTACATGCTGCAGCTGGTGGCAAGCACGCGCCCGGATCGTGGTTTCTGGATCGAGGCGGTGTCCTCGCAGCGCAAGGTGGTGCTGGCTCAGCAGTGGGTGCAGCCCGATGCCAACGGCAAGATCAACGTGTCGTTCGGGCTGGACCACGAAGTGGATGATCTGGAGATCCGCGCGTGGTTGAACCACGCCGAGAAGCTGGCGGTGGACACGTTCGCACTGGTGCCGTCGCGCAGCCGACCGCAGGGGTAGGGTTTTGCAGGGCTGCGCCCTGCAACCGCCGAAGCAACGGCCGAAGCAACAGCAACGGCAACAGCGGGCATTCCGTGGGATGGCGGGGTGGGTCCGGTTGCGGGAGACGCCGTAAACCCATCCATGGGGGCTTGGCCGCGGCATCCATGCCGCGGACACTCCCGCAACCGGACCCACCCCGCCTTCGACAGTTTTCCACGATCTGTCGGAAATACTATTGGGGTCAGATCCGTTTTCCGGAGGAAAACGGATCTGACCCCAGATTGATTTCGCTATCTGACAGACGTGTCGACCAAGGTCGGCACCTACCGACAGCCGCAGGAATCTGTCAGAGGTGGGGCGGTGTGGGTTGGCAGGACCGTTGGCGCCATGGATGGCGCCATCGAGCCCCCATGGACGGGTTTACGGCGTGTCCTGACAACCCACACCGCCCCGCCAAACCACGGAATGCTCGCTGTTGCCGTTGCCGTTGCTTTTGCTGTTGCTCCGGCTCGTAGCGGGTGCAGGGCGCAGCCCTGCAGAGAAACCCCTACTCCTGCGGATCGCGGGTGATGTGGATGTCGGTCGGGGTCGACAGCGGGATGTTCCGCTCCGCCAGGATCTTCAACAGGCTGAAGTACAGATCGCTGCGGGTTCCGTACACCTGCCGCGGGCTGGCCACGTACGCGAAACTGTTGATGGTGATCTGCCCGCCGGCAATGCTGTCGATGTAGACCGTTGGCGCCGGCTGCTGCAGCACGTTGGTGTGCGCGGTGTACGCATCCAGCAGCGCCTGGCGCAGGTTGCCGACATCGGTGCTGGGCGGTACCGCGAACTGGATCTGGATGCGGCCCTGGTTGTTGCCCATCGTCATGTTGCGGATGGTCTTGGTGATCAGCTCGGAGTTGGGCACGATCAGGGTCGACTTGTCGCCGACCTGGATCTCGGTCGAACGCACGTTGATGCGGCGGATGTCGCCTTCCTGGTCACCCAGCTTCACCCAGTCGCCGATCTTCACCGGACGCTCGGCCAGCAGGATCAGGCCCGATACGAAGTTCTGGATGATCGCCTGCAGGCCGAAACCGATACCCACTGACAACGCGCTGACCAGCAGCGCAAGGTTCTTCAGGTTCAGGCCCATCGCGGTCAGCGCCCACAACCCCACCAGGATGATGCCGACGTAGCCGGCAATCGTGCTGATCGAATTGCGGGCGCCGAGATCCAGCTCGGTCTTGGGCAGATAGGTGTCGGTCAGCCAGCGCTGCAACAGCTGGGTCAGCCCCATGCCCACCAGCAGCACCAGCACGCCGGTGACGATACGGCCGGGCTGTAGCGTCAGGTCCTTGTTGATCTCGATGCCGTTGGCCAGCGAGGCGACGCGTTCGACGATCGTGCCGACGTTGCCGAACGGTGCGGCCAGGGCCAGCAGCGCGACCAGCACCACCAGCGTACGCAACATCGCAGACAGCAGAACACCCGCCTGCTCCAGCCTCGACACGCTCAGGCCAGTGCTGAGCAGGATGGTCTGGCCGACCTTGCTGTCCGCGTTTAGCAGCCACGTGCTGAAGTCATCGACGAACTTGAACAACAGCATCGCGGCCATCACCACAATGCTGCCGCCGATCAGCTGCTGGTTCACGAACTTGGCGAAATTCACGTAGCCCAGCAGGGTGGCGATGATCGCAGCCACCACCGCGATGTTGCCCGCCACGCGCGCCAGCACCAGCCAGCTGCTGCGCCGCACCGGCGTGCTCGCCGTCAGCCCGTCGGCCTGTGCCTCCAGCTTGGCCTCGGCCTCGGCGGTCTGCCGTCGGTGCAGGCGCGCCAGCGTCACCAGCATCGCCATGATCAGACCCAGGTAGGTCAGCGCGATCACTCCGTCCAGCGCCACGGTGGTCACATCGCTGGTGCGCGTGGCCTGATCGAGGGCGACCAGCACCGTACTCAACCAGGCCAGCGCTGCGGCGCCCCACGCATATTTGCGCAGCTTCAGCGCGGCGGTGTCATCCAGGTTCAACAACCGCCACGACGGGCGATTGGGCACCAGCAGGCAGGCGCTGAGCGCGGCGATGAACGCAGCGGCGAAGGTCGCCTGCTGCACGCCGTCGGCCACGTTCTGCAGGCGCGGGGCGATCGCATCGACGGCGTTGAGCGAGGCAATGAACACCACCACCGCATAGCCCGGCAGCAGCGTGCCCACCAGCAGCAGCCACATGGCCAGGCCGGAACGGCGCAGGCGACCGTCCGGCGCGCGCTCGGACTCCGCAAAGCGCCGGCCCAGCCTGCGCAGCCACAGCCGCAGCGGGAACATCATCACCAGCGCGGCCACCAGGCCCAGCAACGGTGTGCCCCAGCCATTGGCCCGGACGCCAGCGACAAACGTATCGCGCCCCTGCTCGGCCAACGGCGCGACGCGTGCGATATCGATCGGCAGGCGTTCGGCAACCTTGCTCCACAGTGCCGGAGACAACGGCGAGGCGACCTTCTTCCCCATGTCTTCGGCGCGTTGCGCAGTGCGCTGCTGGTCGATGTCGGCTGCCAGCTGCTGGGCACGCACGGCACTGGTCTTGGCCTGCGCTACGGACGCGGCCAGGCCGTCGCGCTGCTTGTTGATGGTGCGCCGTTGTGCCGCCAGTTCGGGCGGCTCGGTGGTGCCCTCGGCAGGCGTGCCCAGCTGCGCCAGCTGTTCGTTGAGTCGATCCAGCTGCGGCTGCAGCGCCTTTTCCAGCGCCTCGGCATCGCGCCGTGCCTGCGAGGCATTCTCGGACAGCATCGCCAGCGTCTCGATGGCGGCCGCATCACCCCGCTTGCGGTCGACCTCCTTCAGCTTCGCATCGATATCCGCCAGCTGCTGCTTGGGCGTGGGGTCCTCATCCTGTGCCAGCACCGGCGCGGACAGCAGGAAGACGCTGCACAGCAGCAGGACCAGCCAAGGGCCCCGTGCACGGATCGATTGCAGGAAAGAAGACACGCCAGCCACACCGGTTCGCGCGGACCACCGCGCCTGCGCGCGACTATACGGCAGAGGCGGTCAAGGGCGGATGGGCGGCCCCGGCAGCGTCGCGCATCAGTACTTCAGGCGCAGCTCTTCCACGGCCGGCTGCTGCAGCGCGTACCAGTCCTGGAACTCTTCCTCGGTGATCTCATCGGGCGCATACACCGCCACCGGGTGCCAGTCGTGGTCGGTCGGCAAGGGCTGGCGCGGGCCGGCACGCAGGCTGTAACTCACCCCTTCGTAGTCGACCAGGTCATCGACCTGCGGCCACTGTTCGCGCGCGAACGCGGATTCACTCTTCAACAGGATCACCTGGTACATCGGCACCTCCACCTCGGTTGGATCAGGAAAACACGGCGCTGGCAGCAGGATACCGCCACGCCGGTGACAACGGGCGCTCCGCCGGGGCGACGGAACGTTCTGGACACGGCCATCGCCCCGGCTTCACCCGCCCATGGCAAGGCCATCGGCATCGTGGAGGCCCACCCCTGCCACGACTGCCGATGACCGAGCACCCGCCGCTGAAGACCGTCACCGACCTCAAGCTGCCCCGCTACCTGGGCACCTGGTACGAGATCGCCCGCCTGCCGATGCGCCACGAGCCGGAGGGCTGCACCGACGTGTCGGCGCACTACACCCTGCTCGACAACGGCAACGTCGGCGTCACCAACCGCTGCCGAATGGACGGCGAGATCGAAGAGGCCAGTGGCGAGGCCTGCGCCATCGACAACGACAGCGCGCGCCTGGAAGTGAGCTTCCTGCCCAAGGGCCTGCGCTGGCTGCCGTTCGCCAAGGGCGACTACTGGGTGATCCAGATCGCCCCGGACTACAGTGTGTCGCTGGTCGGCAGCCCGGATCGCAAGTACCTGTGGCTGCTGGCGCGCGAGCCGCACCTGGACGCGACCGTGCAGGACCATTATCTAGCGGCGGCCCGCCTGCAGGGCTTCGATCTGTCCGAACTGATCCAGACCCCGCACACCGGCAATCCCACCGCCTGAGCAGCACACGGCCATGGACCTGAAGAGTGGCTACCCGTGGTGGGCGGTGCGCAACGGGCTGATCCACGCCTTCCCGCCGTTGCAGCAGGACCTGCGCTGCGACGTGCTGGTGGTGGGTGGCGGCATCACCGGTGCGCTGATCGCCGACGAGCTGTCCCACCATGGGCACGACGTGGCCGTGATCGAGCAGCGCGACATCGGCTGGGGCAGCACGGCCGCGAGCACCGCGCTGCTTCAGTATGAGATCGACACCCATCTGCTGGAACTGGCCCAGCGCTATGGCCACGATGCTGCCTCTCTGGCCTACCATGCCTGCGCCGAGGCGATCCCGGCATTGGGCGAAGTCGCGCGTGGGCTGAAGGATGTGGACTTCCGGCAGATGGACAGCCTGTACCTGGCAAGCCGCCACCGCGACGTGCCACGGCTGATGGCGGAGGGCGAAGCGCGGCGCAGCATCGGCCTGGATGCCCGCTGGCTGGGCCCGGAGGCGCTGCAGGAGCGCTTCGACGTGGATGCGGGCGGTGCCCTGCTCACCCGCCAGGCGGCGCGGGTCGATCCCTACTGCCTCACCTACGGCCTGCTCAAACGGGTTCGCCGCCGCGGCGGCCAGGTGCACGACCGCACAGTGCTGCACACGCTCACGCCCAGCCCCCGCGGCGTAACCGCACTTACCGAGGCCGGTACCACGATCCGCGCCCGCCATGTCGTGCTGGCGATGGGCTATGCAAACCAGACCTGGCTGCAGCAGCGGGTCGCACGCAACCGCAGCAGCTACGCCTTCATCACCGACCCGATCGATGCGGGCGTGCTGGGCCGCCTGCGCAACACGATGGTGTGGGAAAGCGCACGCCCCTACCTGTACCTGCGCGCCACCGGCGACCGTCGCCTGCTGGTGGGCGGGCTGGACGACGCCATCGATATCCCGGCCCGCCGCGACCGGCGCGTAGAGCGGAAGGCCGACAAGCTGATGAAGCAGCTGCTGCATTGGTTCCCGCGGCTGGACCCGGTGCCCGCCTTCTCCTGGGCCGGCACCTTCGCCGAAACCGCCGACGGCCTGCCGTTCTTCGGCCCCCACGCGCAGTGGGGCCCGCGGGTGCACTTCGCCATGGCCTACGGCGGCAACGGCATCACCTACTCGATGATCGGCGCCCAGCTGCTGCGGGCCCGGATCGAGCGGCGCAGGCATGCGCTGGAAGGGCTGTTCGGGTTCGGCCGGTTGTAGCGCGCGCCCCGGAATGGCCCGGCTCTACCCCAATCCGGCGCCGACAGGCATCATTCAAGCAACCCCTGCTAGCGTCGGCCTGTACCGCCGCGTGTTGCGCGGCCACCTGTCCGCTGGAGCGCCGTCATGATCCGCCCCCTGACCCTGCTGCTGTGCCTGGCCCTGCCGGGAACCGTGCTGGCCCAGTCTGCCGCTGGCGCCACTGCGCCGCAGGCCGCTGGCCTGGACCTGACGCTGCCGCAGGCGCCGATGCGCTACCTCAACGACCCGGCCCTGCAGCAGGACCCGCCCGGTACCTATTACGGTGACAAGAGCGGCCCGCGCGTGCACGACGACGCCAGGATCGCCGACGTGACCGACGACAAGGTCAAGGTGTCCGGCAGCTTCACCACCGGCATCGGCTATTCGAAGAACGGTGGCAACAGCCACTACAACGCGGCCACGCTGAACCTGAGCAAGAACTACACCACCGATGAAGGCAAGACCCACGGGGTCAACCTCAACATCCACGTGAGTGAAGGCAAGGGCCCGGGCTTCTTCGGCCCGTATGGCGGCTACTACGGCCGCGGCCCGGGCTGGGATTACCCGCCGCCGTACGGCTGGTAACGCCGCACGCGGGATACGGGCCGACCTGGATCGGCCACTACCGCTGCATGTGCCGGTGGGTGTCGAGCGCTGCGCTCTGTGCCGGCCAGCGGCCGGCACCTACCGGCACGCGAATCAATCCAGCCAGCCATCGCGTTCGCTGTGCAGGATACGGCCGTCATAACCGCTCAGGCGCACCTCCACCTTCTGGTTGCGGGCATTGCGGGCTTCCAGCGACCAGGTCGCACCATCGCGTTCCAGCGAATGGATCTCGCGCAGGCCATGCGCCTGCGCCCGTGCCAGCACCTGCTCGGTGGTCAACAGTGCGCGCTTGCTGTGCTCATCGAAGATCTCGCCGGTCTTCGGGTCCACGTAGACCTCACTGAAGCGGCCGTCGGCGCGGCTCACATCGGCTTCCCACAGGCCGTCATCGTGTTCGATCTCGTGGATCTGGGTGTAACCGGCCTTGCGCAGGGCCTGTTCGACCTGGGCCATGCCAAGCGGTGCGGCCTGTACGGCCGGCGCGATGGCCAGCAGGGCAACGGTGGCGAGGGTGAGCGACTTCAACATGGGGTTCTCCTGTTCGTGTTCGTGGCCGGACCATCCCGGCAACGCCACAATGCGCCCCGTGGTTAACAGCGCCTTAGCCGACACTGTTAGCCAGCTGTTAGTCACCAGCGGCACACTCACACCTGTTCCTACAGCCCTCCCTGCGCCCAGATGCTCTCCACCCTGCCCCTGCTGCTGGCCCTGGCCAACGCCCCGACCACCGCCGCGCCCGCACAGGATCCGGCGCAGCAGGTCGCGCGCCGCGCCGTGCAACAGGGCCACTACGTGCCATTGGAAAGCGTGGTGCGCGATGCCCTCAAGCGCTTCCCCGGCCAGCTGCTGGAAGTGGAGCTGGACGACGGCGTCTACGAAGTGGAGATCCTGCGCGGCGACGGCGTGGTGGTGGAGCTGGACTATGAGGCGCGCAGCGGAAAGCTGCTGAAGACGGAGCTCGACGACTGATGCGCATCCTGTTGGCCGAAGACGATGCCGCGCTGGCACAGCGCCTGCTGCCCCTGCTGGAACAGGCGGGTTACGTAGTGCACGTGGTTGCCGACGGTCGCGACGCCGAGGAGATCGGCCAGATCGAGGACCTGCAGGCGGCTATCGTCGATCTGGGCCTGCCCGGGCTGGACGGATTGAGCGTGATCGAGCGCTGGCGCGGCAATGGCCGCAGCTTTCCGGTGCTGGTGCTGACCGCACGCGGGCGCTGGCACGACAAGCTGGCCGGCTTCGATGCCGGTGCCGACGATTACCTCACCAAACCCTTCCAGGCCGACGAACTGGTGCTGCGCCTGCGCGCACTGATCCGCCGCAGCCATGGCCACGCCAGCCCGCGCCTGCACTGCGGCCCGCTGCAACTGGACGTCAACGCCGGCCGCTTCGAGCTGGATGGGCAGGCGCTGGCGCTGAGCCCGCAGGAGTTCCGCCTGCTCAGCTACTTCATCCACCACAGCGGCCAGGTCATCGGTCGCGATCGCTTGGGCGAACAGGTGTTCGACGGCGGCCATGACCCGGATTCCAACGCACTGGACGTGCTGCTCGGACGCGTGCGCCGCAAGCTCGGCACCGATCTGATCCAGACCGTGCGCGGCCAGGGCTGGCGGCTGACCGCACCATGAAACGGCAACCATCGCTGCGGCGGCGCCTGCTGCTGGCCGGCGGCGTCGGCCTGCTGCTGGTCTCGCTGCTGGCCAGCGCGCTGCTGGGCGAGCTGTTCAAGCGCAGCGCGCGTGACCGCCTCGACCACGAACTGCAGCAGGACATGCTGACCCTGCTGGCGCAGGCCGAAGTGGACGCGGACGGGCAGCTGCGCCTGCGCCAGGAGCCCAATGACGCACGCTTCCAGCGCGTGTTCTCCGGTGCCTACTGGCAGATCGCCGGTGCCGATGGGCACGTGCTGCTGCAGTCACGCTCGCTGTGGGATGAAACCCTGCCGGCCACGGCCGCCGGTCCGGCCACGCGCAATCTGGCCGGGCCGCTGCAGCAATCCCTGCGCGCGCGCGTGCAGCAGGTGCGCCTGCCGCGCGCC
Source organism: Stenotrophomonas sp. 85239_Sma (assembly GCF_056481725.1). NCBI lineage: Bacteria > Pseudomonadati > Pseudomonadota > Gammaproteobacteria > Lysobacterales > Lysobacteraceae > Stenotrophomonas > Stenotrophomonas sp. 85239_Sma. The sequence continues at coordinate 4,311,636 of NZ_CM151163.1, forward strand.
AGCGAACCGTTCGTGGCCGTGGTCGCCACCGACCGCAGCGCGCTGGACGCGGATGTCGCTGCATTCCGCAAGCGCACCGCCATCGCCCTGGGCGTACTGGTTGCGGCGTGGCTGGCGGTGCTGGCCAGCCAGGTGCACTTCGGCCTGCGCCCGCTGCATCGCCTCGGTGCGCAGCTGGAACGGGTACGGCGCGGCGACGCGCAGCGTATCGACACACAGGCGCTGGGTGCGGAAATCGCACCGCTGGGTGAGGAGCTCAACGCGCTGCTGGAGCACCAGCAACGCATGGTCGCGCGCGCGCGTACCAGCGCGCAGGATCTGGCGCATGCGCTGAAGACCCCACTGAGCGTATTGGCCACCGAGGCGGACGGCGACGGCACGCACTGGCGTGCCACCGTGCGCGAGCAGAGTGCGCGCATGCAGGCCAGCGTCGACCGTTACCTGGCCGCAGGGCTGGCCGCTGACCATCGCCAGCGAACCGATGTGGCGGTAGTCGCACAGGCAATGTGCCGGCTGATGGCACGCGTGCATGGTGAACGTGGCATTGCATTCACGGCCGCGGATATCGATCCGGCGTTGCAGTTCGCCGGCGCCAGTGCGGATCTGGAAGAGATGCTCGGCAACCTGCTGGACAACGCCGGGCGCTGGGCGAAACAGCAGGTCACTGTCGAAGCGGAAACCAGCGAAGCGCAGTTGCGCATCGAAGTGCGCGACGACGGCCCCGGGCTGGCTGCAGACGCGCTGGAACGGGTCACCCAGCGTGGCGTGCGGCTGGATGAGCGCGAGGGCAGCAGCGGCCTGGGCCTGGCGATCGTCGGGGATATCGCCGCCAGTTATGGCGGACGCGTGGCGCTGGAGAATGCGCAGCCGGGCCTGCGTGCGACGTTGTGGTTGCCGGTGGCGTGACGCACCGCTGCGCTCGCAGGGCATGGCCCGGCGCTACCGGTTCACGCGCCCCCGGTAGGCGTCGACCTTGGTCGACACGCACCCAGCATCAACGGTGATGTATCCACCAGCAGTCAATCGCGTCCAGCACGATATGGATGATCAGACCGATGCCTACCAGCCGCGTCTTCTTCGGCACGCACAGCCCGGCATAGACCGCGATGGCCGGTGCGGTGTGCAGCGGATGGAACCCGATGCTGCAGCGGTTCGGTGCATAGATCGGATCGGCCAGCAGGTGGTCCAGGTCGATGATCCAGCCCAGCAGCATCAGCAGCCACGCCGAGGCGAAGCGCTTGCGCCAGAACAGCCATGCCAGCAGGGCTGGCACGGCGGCATGCAGGAACAGGTGGAAGATCGCGCGCGCGCTCATCGGGGCCGGTAGCGCCGGGCCATGCCCGGCGTTCCCGTTGACCTCACACCAGCGGTTCGTCGGACAGGTAGGTGTAGCCGGTCAGGCCGGCTTCCAGCGCTTCGGACAGCTCCTGCGCACGTTCCGGCGACAGCTGTGCCTCGGCCACGCGCTGCGCATAGGTGGCACGCAGCTCGTCCAGGCGGTAACCCACGTAATCCAGCATCACGTCGGTGGTGTCGCCACGGCGCTGCTGGGTGATGGCGTAGCCATCGGCATCGGCCAGCACTTCCACTGCGTCGGTATCGCCGAACAGGTTGTGGATGTCGCCGAGGATTTCCTGGTAGGCGCCCACCATGAAGAAACCGATGCGATAGCTCTCGCCCGGCTTCATCTGGTGCAGCGGCAGCGAGCTGTCCAAGCTCTCGTTCTCGACATAGGTTTCCACCATGCCGTCCGAATCGCAGGTCATGTCGGCGATGATGCCGCGGCGGTCCGGGGTTTCGTCCAGGCGCTCGATCGGCACGATCGGGAACACCTGGTCGATCGCCCACACGTCCGGGATCGATTCGAACACGCTGAAGTTGACGAAGTACTTGTCGACCAGGCGCTCGTTCAGTTCGTCCAGCACCGGGCGGTGGCTCTTCTCGTCGTAGCTCAGGCGCGCACGCACGCCGTGGGCGATGGCGTAGAACAGATCGTCGATGCGCGCACGCTGCGGCAGGTCGATCTGGCCCAGCGCATAGCTGGCCAGGCCTTCGGCGTGGAAGTGCTGTGCTTCCTGGAACAGCTCCACCGCCGGGCGCACGTCCAGCTCGTCGTGGATCTCGCGCAGGTGGCGGATCGCCGCCGGCTCGTCGTCGTGCTGGTCCGGCACGCGGCCTTCCTGCGCTTCTTCCACTTCCGAGACATTGGCGATCAGCACCGCGTGGTGCGCGGTCATCGCGCGGCCGCACTCGGTCACGATGCGCGGCGGGGTCAGGCCGAACTCTTCGCAGGCATTGGCCAGCGGCTGCACGATGTTGCTGGCATAGGAATGCAGGCCGTAGTTGATCGAGCAGAAGCTGCGCGAACGGGTGCCTTCATAGTCCACGCCCAGACCACCGCCCACGTCGACGTGGGTGATCTTCGCGCCCAGGCGCGACAGCTCCACGAAGTAGCGGGTGGCTTCGCGCATGCCATTGGCGATGTCGCGCACGTTGGAGATCTGCGAGCCCATGTGGAAGTGCAGCAGGTTCAGGCAGTCGGCGTACTCGGTGTCACGCAGCGACTTCCACAGGTCCAGCAGCTGGCGCGGCGACAGGCCGAACTTGGCCTTGTCGCCACCGCTGTTCTGCCACTTGCCGGCGCCCAGCGAGGCCAGGCGCATGCGCACGCCCAGGCCCGGCTTCACGTCCAGCGCCTTGGACTCTTCCAGCACCAGCTTCAGCTCGGACGGCTTCTCGATGACGATGAAGGTCTGCAGGCCCAGCTTGCGGCCGATCAGGGCCAGGCGGATGTACTCGCGGTCCTTGTAGCCGTTGCAGACGATCAGGCCACCCGGGCGCGACAGCGCCAGCACGGCCATCAGTTCGGGCTTGCTGCCCGCTTCCAGGCCGAAGCCCTCGCCGTGGTGGCTGGCCAGGGTGCCGGCCACGCCACGGGTCTGGTTGACCTTGATCGGGTACACGGCGGTGTAGCCGCCGCTGTACTCCCAGTCCTGCTGGGCCTGGCCGAAGGCTGCCTGCAGCTTGCCCAGGCGCTGGCCGAGGATGTCCGGGAAGCGCACCAGCAGCGGCAGCTTGGCGCCGGCCGCACGGGCCGCGTCGACCACCTTGGGCAGCGACACCACCGGGCCGTCCGCCCCGGTCGGTCTCACCACCATGTGCCCGGCCTGATCCACGTCGAAGTAACCGTCCGCCCAATGCGGGATCGAGTAGGTCTTGCGGGCTTGGTCGAGGGACCAATCGGTCATTTCAGTCGGCCTTGTTGGCAATAAAAGGGGGGGCATGATAACGCCTATATGCCCACAGGTTCGTTATCATGCGCGCCCGCGCCCGTGACAGGTTTCAACCTGAACGGGCCGATCCGTCCGGATGTGGCATCTGTGCCACGCGGCCCCGCCCGCCAGCCCGGCTCCACCCCTCCGAACAGGACTGTTTTCCAATGACTGACAGCAACAACTGGTACATCGAACACTTCGAGCGCACCGGCTCGGCCATCGGCTACCGCATCACCGGCAAGCTGGACGAGGTGCAGTCGCCGTTCCAGAAGATCGAGATCTTCCAGACCACCGACTGGGGCAACCTGATGACCATCGACGGGGCCATCATGCTGACCAGCAAGGACAACTTCTTCTACCACGAGATGATCAGCCACCCGGTGCTGTTCACCCACGCCGCACCCAAGCGCGTGGTGATCATCGGTGGCGGCGACTGCGGCACCCTGCGCGAAGTGCTCAAGCACAAGGGCGTGGAGAGCGTGACCCAGTGCGATATCGACGAGCAGGTCACGGTGATGGCGCGCAAGCACTTCCCGGAACTGTGCGACTCCAACGACGACGCCCGCGCCGAGCTGCTGTTCGACGACGGCGTGGCCTACATGGCCAACTGCCCGGCCGGCAGCGTGGACGTGGTGATCGTCGATTCGACCGACCCGGTCGGCCCAGGTGAAGGCCTGTTCAACAAGGCCTTCTACGAGAGCTGCTTCAAGGCCCTGAAGGACGACGGCATCCTGGTGCAGCAGTCCGAGTCGCCGCTGATGCAGCTGGACCTGATCAACGAAATGCGCACCGAGATGGGCAAGGCCGGCTTCGGCTCGTTCAAGACCCTGCCGTTCCCGCAGCCGTGCTACCCCACCGGCTGGTGGAGCGTGACCATGGCGCGCAAGGGCGACAGCAGCTTCGACTTCCGCCAGGCCGACTCGGCCGCCAAGACCTTCAACACCCTGTACTACACCGCCGCGCTGCACACCGGCGTGCTGGTGACCCCGCCGTTCGTGCAGGCGGCGCTGAAGTAAGGCGTGCCGACCAACGGTCGGCACCCACCCATGCAAAAGAAAAACCCGCGCTGGCGACAGCGCGGGTTTTTTCATGTTCCGGTAGTGCCGGCCGCTGGCCGGCAACCGCATGTAACGATCACAGCGCCCAGATACCCGCGATCACCGCCACCACCAGGCCCCACTTGATCAGCTGGTAGGCCACCACGCTGCGCTCGCGCAGTGCTTTGGCCTTCAGGCGCACCTTGTAGACGCTGCCAAAGGCCTTGTTGACGCCGCCGGTCGGGTCACCCGGCAGGTTCGGCGAGGCACCACCGGCCAGCAGCGTGGCCGCCACCGCGCGGTTGAACAGGCCGGGCAGGCCGAAGCGCAGCGGGCGGGCGATGTCGCAGAACAGGATCACGCGGTCATCCGGCGTCTCGTTGTGCGCGTGGTGGATGTAGGTCTCGTCGAACATCATCCATTCACCATCGCGCCAGCTCTTCTTGATGCCGTCCACTTCGATGTAGCAGCCGTCGTTGTTGGGCGTGGCCAGGCCCAGGTGCAGGCGCAGCGAACCGGCGAACGGGTCGCGGTGCGGGCGCAGTTCGCTGCCCGACGGCAGCTGCGCGAACATCGCCGCACGCACGTCCGGCAGCGACTCCAGCAACGCCGTGGTCTTCGGGCACATCGCCTTCGCCGACGGGTGCGACGGGCCATACCACTTCAGGTAGAAGCGCTTCCAGCCACGGCGGAAGAACGAATTGAAGCCCGCATCGTTGAACGTGCTGGACGCAGCGATCTTCTGCGCATCGCGCAGCGCCAGCGCCTCGTCGCGGATCATCTGCCAGTTCTGGCGCAGCGGCTCCAGCTGCGGGAACTCCTTGGCCGGGTCCAGGAACGGCGTGGTCGGCACCTTCGAGAACATGTACATGACCACGTTGATCGGGGCCATGAAACTGGAGTGGTCCAGCAGCTGGCGCGACCAGCGCGCGCGCACCTTGCCACGGAAGTGGATGTACAGCACGCAGGCCACGAACAGCGCTGCAATGACGATTTTGATGATCAAAGCACTTTCCTCCAGCCGCGGCCGGAACGGGAAACGGGGCGACGCACGGCCAGGCGGCCAGCACCGGTTGGGAACGCGGCAGGGACGGGGACGTGCCGGAGGGGGCGGCCGCCGATGTCGCGGGTTAACAGCTTATGGTCGGCAGGCCGTGCGCCGGGGTCAAGCCGGGCGTGCGTCGCGTTCAGCGCGGCGCAGATGAATGGACCGGAACCCCGCCCAACCCATTGATCCAGCGAGGCGGCCCCTGTAAGTGAGACAGAATTGTCCGATTCTACGTGACGAACTGTTCCAGCCACGGCCCCGACATTTCTCCGACAAATCGTGGAATAGCGAACTGGCGAGTACTAAAATTAACGAAAACTTAGTAACTCCCTGTAACACCGGTTCGCTTGACGCTTTGCGCCACCCACCGGGTCGTCCGAGACCCCGACATGCATCTTCCTGCCCTGCCCCCCTCCTGCTGCGGCGATGACGCCGCCTCCCCGCTGTTGCTCAAGCGCGGCGAGCGTTTCCTGGCCCCCGACGTCTACCGCACCTGCCTGGACGGGCGCGAGGCGGTCATCAAGGACTATTCCCGCTATCGCGGCACTCCCGTTTCGCTGATCGCGCGGCTGATGGTGCGCCGTGAAGCACGCATTCTGCAGCGCCTGGGCGGCTGGAAGCATGCTCCCGCGCTGCTCGGCACCCTGGGTGGCCTGGCACTGGGCATGGAGTTCATTCCCGGCCAGACGCTCAGCACCGCGCAGGTGGTCGGCACTGAAGTGTTCGAGCAGCTGCAGCACGCGCTCAGCCGTCTGCATGCCGCTGGCATCACCCACAACGACCTGCATGGCACCAACGTGGTGGTCAGTGGCGGCGTGCCGGTACTGCTGGACTTCACCTCGGCCTGGCGGGCCCCGCGTTGGCTGCGCCGCAACCCGCTGAGCCGGCAGATGCGCCGCAGCGATATGAAGAACCTGCTGAAGATCCGCCAGCGCGTAACCGGCCAGGCGCCGAGTGCCGCGCAGGCCGCACTGGTGGCCGACCCGGGTTGGGTCGCCGCCGTGCGCCAGGGCTGGAAGCGGTTCTATAAGTGGGCGAAGCGTCGGTAATCACCGCCCCGCTTCACCCGCTTCACCGGTAGGGGTCGAGCTTGCTCGACCGCTCTTCGTTCCGACGACGCAAAACCTCGCCGCTCACGTCCCTCTCGGCGGCTTACAACGCGTCCGCGTCCAGCTCGCCGGTACGAATACGCACCACGCTGCCCAGGTCGTACACGAACACCTTGCCGTCGCCAATCTTGCCGGTGCCGGCGGCCTTCACGATGGCCTCAACCACCGCCTCAACCTGGTCATCGGTCACCGCCACTTCCAGCTTCACCTTCGGCAGGAAATCGACCACATACTCCGCGCCACGGTACAGCTCGGTATGGCCCTTCTGGCGACCAAAGCCCTTCACCTCCGTCACCGTGATCCCAGTGACCCCACGCTCGGCCAGCGCTTCGCGCACGTCGTCGAGCTTGAACGGCTTGATCACCGCCATGACCATCTTCATCGTCTATCTCCTGTCTTCCGGCGTGGAGGATAGCGCCTGAACGCGGCCCGTGCGAAGCCGCTGCCGCCTGTCCGGGCAGTGGGTGCCGGCAGTATCCTTGTGCCCGAATGGCCTGCCCGCGCCGGATGCACGGGCCTACCCCCACGGAGCACCCCATGATCGACCTGAACCAAATCGATGACCTTGCCCGTCGCCTCAGCGACCTGGTGCCGCCGGGCCTGCGCGAATCGCGCGAGGAACTGCAGGCCACCTTCAAGAGCGCGCTGCAGGCCGGCCTGGCCAAGCTCGACCTGGTCACCCGCGAGGAGTTTGAAGTGCAGCGCGCCGTGCTGCTGAAGACCCGCCAGAAGCTGGACGCGCTGGAAACCGCCGTGCGCGAGCTGGAAGGGCGCGGCGCCGCAGAATGAAAAAAAGGAGGCGCACCGCGCCTCCCGTTTACAGAGTATTTCCCGGATAGGGCCTTGCAGCAAGGCCCACCGGGCGCCCTAGACTCGCCGGCCTGTCGATCCGGCAGGACACGCAGGGGCAGTGCCGATGGCGCAGGACACCGAATGGACACCCGTTTCGCATGACACCTGCGACCAGGTCGCCGGGCCGTTCTATCACGGCACCCGCGCTGACCTCGCGGTGGGCGAGTTGCTGAGCGCGGGCTTCCGCTCCAACTATCGCGACAGTGTGGTGATGAACCACATCTACTTCACCACGATTGCCAAGGGCGCCGGGTTGGCTGCGGAGATGGCCAAGGGTGAGGGGCGGCCGCGCGTGTATGTGGTGGAGCCGACCGGGCCGTTCGAGGACGACCCGAACGTGACCAACAAGAAGTTTCCCGGGAATCCGACGCGGTCGTATCGCAGTGCGCAGCCGTTGCGGATTGTGGGGGAGATTGTGGAGTGGGAGCTGTATGACGCGGAATTCGTTCGGCAGTTGAGGGCGTTTGTTGCTTCGGGGAGTGGGGAGATCATCAACTGATACTGATAAGGAGGAAGATCAGCGCTTCCCCGCGGCCGTTACTTGCAGGGCGTGCTACCCGGTAGCTCGCCCTTCAGCCGTCGCATCGTGGAGTCGAGCGCTCCAAGGAACGACGCGTCGTCGTCCGTCACAAGCCCGCGCGCGCGCACCAGCATCACCTCAGCCCGGCGGCAATTCTCGCTTCCCCCCAAGGAAATGAGATGGGAAGCGAGGCGCTGCATCGCCGCAGGATCTCCTCTCGAAACCCCCTCCTCCATCCATTGCCTGTAGAGGGCTGCATCGCCCATCTCGCGGTAGTGATTTTCCACCAACGCCTGAGCGTGCCCATCGCCAGAGCGGGCCTTGGCTTCCATCTGTGCTGCGGATTCGGGGCCGTAGCTTTCGCTTCTGCTCCCTGCGATCACATCGCCTGCGGCTTTCTCGGAAGAGGTTCCGCCGGAATTTCCACATGCCGAAAGAAGCAACATCAGCCAAGTTGACAACGAAGCCTTGAGGCTTGTCATTTTGGTTTTCCGATGGTCTGAGTAAGAGGAAGCCTACTTCCAGTCTGTGATCCAGCAAACGTTATGGTCGTCGAGCCGTTTGCATTGAATCGAATCGTCTTGATGGCTGGGCCTGAACTTCCCGTACCGCCTGGAGTCAATCGATTCCAGACACCTGGCGCGCCCTTGCCGTCTTGCTGCATGTTAACACGCAGGGTAACAGGGCCCCCTGAGTAGTTTGTGGGATACATGACAAAACCACTCGGCGCATAGACGGTGGAATCGTTCAGATCGGCCCATAGCTGGCCAATTGACTTGTTCAATCCTATTGGGGCCACGCCTAAATGACACGCAGCCATAAATACGGTTTGCCCACGTTTCAAGCCGAAGTCACTTCGAGCACGATCAAGGGACTCCGACGACTTAAAGTCCGTGTAGCGCATCGAGTTGCGCTGGTCCTGTACCAGATCTGGATTTGCATGAGCGGTGAGCGTAAACATTGAGCGGGAATCTACCGCGTCTGCAGCCCTTCTCAACCCCGCCGGATCGTGGTCGCCGAACAGATTCATGCTGGAACGGCCATCAGGATCAACATATCGGTAAGGATTGTTGTCGGCGTACCAGTAACGATTGAAGGATCCCGCTGGAGTTCTATGGACGGCGATTGGATCCACTGACAGGAACCGGCCCACCTGCGGATCATAGTAGCGCTGCTGCATGTAGGACAGACCATTAGTGCTGTCGCTCACATGGCCAGCATAGCCGACGCCATCAGAAAGAGGGCGGTCCAGCAATTCCCCATAAGGATCGTAAACGCTTCTCTGGACTACGGCTGCGGCCGTGTCTGTGACCGCAACGGGCGATCCCAGCGCATCGAGATGCTGGTACTTGGGCCGGGTCACGCCATCACTTCCAGTCTCCAATGTCGCGACCAGCAGCTCTCCCAGGTAGAGGTACTCTCTGGATATCCCATCACGCTCGCTCTGCTGGCGACGGAGCCTTCCTTCCCTGTCGTACATCGAGTGAATGGAACCGCTCCCCTGCAACCATGCCAGCACGCGCCGACCCAGCGCATCGTAGCGATACGTCTCAGGGCCCGGCGCCTGTCTCATTCGATTGCCTATGTCGAAGACAAAGCTCTGCCCGTTCCGCATCGACAGGTTGCCTTGCACATCGTAGGACAGCCCCATCGTTGTCGCACCCGCACTGGATCTGACGTTGGTCAAGCGATTGTGCTGGTCATAGTAGTAAGAATGATCCTTGCGACCTGCAAGCTTTGCGCTCTGCATATTGTCCAGGACGTCATACGTGAAACGAACAACACCACCACCCCCAAAGGCGGCGGAGGTGGCCTGGGTGAGACGATCCAAACCGTCATACATCATCGTGCGGCTGCGGCTGCCTTGTCCGATTTCGGCAATCGTGACAACGTTTCCATTCAGATCGTAGTCGTAGTTCAGAGTACTGACATTCGGAAGCGCACTGAGGCGTGCCGGGAGCCCCCGGACGTTCAGGTCCTGCTCGAACCTGATGCCATTACCATACGTGAAGCGGCTTGCAACACCTGCCGGGTGATGGGACGCGCCAAGCACGTAGTCTCCAACCCGGGTTGCCCGGCCAAGAGCATCAGGCGCCAAGGCCACATACAGGCCACTGGGATACTGGATCCCGCTACGCGAGCCGTTGGCATCGTAGGAATAGCCAAGTCCCCATGTGTACCATCCCTCCTGTGAACTTGACTCTCCAATCAGCAGTCTGCGCTTGTTGTAGCTGTAGGCATTGATAGTGTGATTGGCTCCTCCATCATTCGCCGTAGAGATGCGCGCAGGCAACCCATCTGCGGCATAGGTCCAGATCTGATTGCCATTGCCATCCGGGAAGGAGAGCGTAGACACTCGATTGCGAGCGTCATAAGTCAGATCGACGCGACGAGGCGAGCCATGGGCGGCAGCTATATCGCAGTTGCCCGGATCCGGAAGGTCCAAGCCGCTCGCTGTCCAGATGGTATTGTCGCCGCCGTCATATCCCATCACTGTGCTGCCAGACTCCGGTTCGATCGACTTGCACAGGCTTCCGCCCTCGCCGTAAACCAGAGTTCTGCGCAACTGGATGCTGCCAGTAGCATCCCTGCGCACGATGGCAGTCGGGCGCCCATATCTGTCGCGGGGGATATCAGTGAACTGCCCCTCGGGCGCACTGATTGCGATCACATCCGACTGGATAGGGGAACCGAAAGCCTGATACTGGAATCTCGTAGTAGCTCCCCGAGGATCGGTCGTCGCTCTCCGATTTCCGGGCTCGTAGGCCACAACGGTCGTTGCGAGTCCCGCGTCAGTATCCTTTGAAATCGATGTCACCCGTCCCAGGGCATCGTATTCGGTCCAGACACCCTTCAATGGTGGCAGCACCACGCGAGTGTTTGTGCTGGCGGTAGCGTCTCCGAAGCGTCCCACGCCCTCCTGATTCATCCTCCACTGGAGAGGGTACTGGCCTGCCGTGGATGGTGCGGTTATGGAGAACAGGAACTCGACGATTCCGTTCGGTGGAACATCATGCGGCAGGGGGATTCGCGCTGCGCCCCAGACGGTATTGTCCGAAGGGCTTTCCGTTGCAAGGCTGTAGCCTGCACCACTACTCCAGGTCGTCTCGCCAGTGTTTCGAAAGCGAAGACGCATCTGGACAGTGCTCCCTGCCTGCACTTCAATTGGGATGCCTCCTCCTTCCTCCGTACGCGCATTGTTTACCGGCGCCGTCACACTGATCACTACATTCGACGTCGCAGGGCCAAACCATCCTTTGCCATCCGCCCACATCTGCCGCTGGAAGTTGTAGTTTCCTGGCGTCGCTGGCGCCTGCAGCGGGACAGCGATATCCACAACTTCCCCTGGCGCTACGGCCCGTGGAAGCGCGGTACGCGCCCCTCCCCATTGGGTGGAATCGGTCGGGTTCTGCGCCCCCAGCCAATGGGTACCCGGTTGCCACACCGTGTCGCCGGTGTTCTTCATCCTGACGACCGCCGTCTGGGTGCTACCCGTTTTCATTGCAGGCGCAACGCTCTGACTCTGAAACTCGGCGCTGTTCACCGGCTGCCACACAAAGAAGCCAATCTGGCCTGTGCTCAGACCAAACCAGCTTCCGTTTCGCTGCATCTGGAAAGTCACGCCATACCAGCCTCCGTTGGCAGCCCCTGTGCTGGGTGTGAGCGTGACGTTGAAAGTGGTGCTCTCACCTGGAGGTATGACCGCGGGAACGGCTGAGCTCGCTGCGCTCCAGTAGACCAGTCCGTTGTCCGGCATGCTCAGCGCATAGCCTCCCCCCGGTGACCAGGTGGTTTCACCGGTGTTCCTCATGGTCACAGTTGCGACGAACGGTTGTCCCGCGACCACCCGATTTGTATTGAGCGATACAGCAACCTTCTCAGCGGAATCTACCGGTGCCGGCGGTGGATTGACCGTGATGACCACCGGGCCGCTCTGCAACGACCGGACAATTTCCTCACCGTTGAGATTGCGGATGCCCTGGGCGGTCAGCATGTACTGGTACGTACCAGGTGGGAGTCCGTGAACGGTGTAGGTTCCGTTGGCGAAATTGCTGAGCAGAACTCCGTTCTGTGTCAGGCGTACGTTGTCGATGTACTCCGATTTTGGCCCGCCGTTGGTGCTGCCATACCCGACCGTCATGCTGACGGTCGCGGGCGCGGTATACACCGTCTGCGCGGGGCCGGTCAGCTTCACCCATGCCTGGGCATACGCAGCGGAGCTGGCCGCCAGAACCAGAACCATTACTGCCATGGCACGAATCCAGCCCAGTCGCTCAGTGAGCGCCGAATTCATCAGGATGCTCATCACGGCTCCCCAAGACGATAGCGGCCAGGATTGGACTGGAAGGTGGTTCTTCCAGCGTGGTCGTACGCGTTTATCACCTGCCTCAGCGTGGAACTTCGATTTGTCGCGTCGTACTCCTCCCTCAGCACTGGACGCAGGAGTGCATCCCGATAGGTAATCCGACGCGCATTCCCTGTTGCCTCGACTTCTCGCCAATGGCCAGCGGCCAAGCCTCGCTCAGTACCGGCAGTACGTTGGTGATTGATGACGGTATCGTTCCAGCCAACTGTGTCATCCGACGGATAGCGGATCAGGCTCACGCGTCCCATCGCATCGTAGGCAAATACCGTCGTTGCTGCTGTTTCGTCGGTCTTGCTCAGCAACCAGCCATTGTCGTCTACCGTGGCAGAGATGCTGGTGCCATCCGCATAGACAACGCGGCGGGGAGTACCCCGCTTGTAGTCCTGCATCTGCGTGATGTTGCCGTTGCCATCCTTCGCCTGCACCACGTTGCCCAATGCGTCGTACGCAAGCGTCTGTTTCAGTTTGCCAAACAGCCAGGTCGTTTGTGGAAGCGACTGGGCATTGTACTCAGTCCGGCTTTGCTCGATCCCGCTGTCGATATCGACGACACGCGCCTTCTGTCCCAATGTCCAGGAAGAGAGATCGTCATGGAACGTAGTCCGGTCCTTGGATACACCGACATCGCTGCCACTATAGGTTTCCACCGGCCTTGCAAATGTGTCGAAGCGATCTACCCGTTCGGTGTAGGACGTTCCCTCGCGAAGGGTTACTGCCAGCTTCTGCGGCTGGATGAGGCCCTCCGCGGGCATCATGATGCTCAGCGACTGCCCCACCAGAGGAATGAACTGCCCTGCGGCGTCTTCCTTGGCCAGGTATTGGTAGGTCACACCCTCCAGCGTGGCTCCTGCAGCGCTGGCGGTGCGCGTTTCCAGAATCTTTCCTTCATCGATGCGCGGCCGTACCCCGAAGCGATAGCTCACGACGCTGCTGTCCGGCTGGGTAATCGTCGTCCATCGACCGCCGGCGGAGAATCCGTCCTGGATGGAGTAGGACGTCGTCATCGTAGGCAGGCCGGCACCGCTGATTGTGCGCTGCTGCAGGCTCCAGACTCCTGTATAGGGAATCTGTTCCGGCGACGAGCAGGGGCTTATGTCGGTCGCCCGGTAAAAGTAGCGATAGGCAAGCGAGTAGGCTGCGGTGGCACCTGATGGGTGACCTACGGTGTAACTGTAGGGTCCGTACACGGTTCCCATTCGCGGATCACATTCCGACCCTTCTTGTGTAGGACCAAACGTGGGCGGCCTGAGGGTGCCTGTAACCGTGTAGGTCCAGCGGGTGCCATCAGGCTGCACCACCGCCGCCAAGCCACCGTCGATGCGCGATCCAAGGGCACCTGGCTCGCGGTACTGATAGGTCCACGTGCGACCATTTGCCGAAGCACTGGAGATTCGTTCGCCGTTGTAGGCAATGCTTATCGATCGCCCATCACTGCTGCTGATCGAGGTGAGCTTGTCGCCTGAGTAGCCATAGTTGACCCAGTTGCCAAAGCGATCTTCAACCCGAGTCGCCAGAAAGAACACATGGCTGCGCGAAAGAACGCGGGTCGGCGCCAGCGGATTGTCCCTATAGCTGAACAACGGCATTTCCCGGGTGACCACCCAGTTCAGGTAATACTTGGTCCCATCCGGCGCCAATGCAAGAAAGGCCTCGCCAGGGACTCCATTCTGCGTCTGTGGCAGACAACGGATCCGTACGTTACCCGTCGTAACCCATGCATACGTCAGCCCATCAGCAGGCATTGGCACGCCGGCAGAAGCCACCAGCATCTGCGATGTCCCATCGCCGGGGAGATTCAATCCATATCCATTCCAGAATGCGGCTTCCGGAAAGCTGCCCATGCCGTCGCCGATGTAGGGCTTTTTCTGCTGGGAACACCTTTGAAAGCGCGAGGCGTCGTTGTCGGGTCCAACCACCCACCCACGGGCGCTGAACACGCCCTCAAGATGCGGGATATCGATGTCCCAATCGTAGAAGCCGGCAAGATCGCCAGGTTTGCTGTCCTGATAGAGATAGCGCTCGCTTATCGAGCGCTTCCGGACCAGTTCCACTGGAGGCCCGGCATTTCCTGGGATCGCGATATCGGTTACCGAAAAGCTGAGCTGACCATTGAACAGTGAGATGTTCTCGCCGAAGGTCTTCTCGTCAAGGCGCCCCATCTGTTGTGCCTTGCCAACCTTGTTCGCGTACTCCGATTCCGGTTGCACAAGCTGCTGGGCAGCAACAGACGAAGCAACAACGCACAGCAATACTGGCGCGAACCGCAACCACCTGGATCCCATAGCGTTCCCCTGGCGAAAATGAACAATCCGTTCATGCAGCGCCGCCGATTCTGCACTGAGATTTCGATACGCACAGGTCAGTAAACCCCGCAATGAGCTGTAGGGCTTTTCCTAGGGCCAAGGCCCGAACGCACTGATCACCCCGAGGGGCCTCCGCACCTCGCGCGTTATGCGGCGATGACGACGCGCACAACAAGGTGGTCCCGGCGCACTTGGACGTAGATCAACTGACGGCGGAGAGTCTTCATTCCCTGCATCGCCCCAGATCCCCCCTCCGTGCAGATGATCAGGCCCCATCCGGAAGCCGGACCTGCACGGCACACGCTGCCGCGACCGGCGCGAGCGCGGTCCCCTTCATCCTTGCAGGCGCTGCAAGAGCACGTCGTTCGTATGCGTCGGCGACGCCCGGGGCCGGCTCGATGAAGGGCGATGTGCAGACCTCTTCGACATTGAATCCATGCGTGGTCAGTGCCAGCACCCGCTCGGGTGCGTTGGGCAGTGCACGGGCGACCGCGTAGTTGATGGAGGGCGAGGCGCCCGCATCGGAGAACGGCTTGAGAGCAACTGCGACTTTGAGCCACGAGGGATCGCCTGACTCGATGCCAGAGACGACCTGATCAAACTGCCGCTCGTGCTCCCATAGGTCCCAGAGAACCTTGCGTCCCCCATCGCTGGCGATGCGCTTGAGCAGAGCTTGTGCCGAGGCTCCATCCGCGGCCACTGCCGTCGGGCTGGCAAGCGCAAGCGCGAGCAGGAGCATTGAGATGCTTCTCATGAAACCTCCCTGATGGAATGACCCTACGCCTCTCTGCACGGCACCGCATCGCGGACCTGCCCGGTTGATACAGCGCGATACCAGGACGGCCAGGTTCGGCCAACAAGCCAACCCGCAACCAGACCAGTCATGTCGCATATGCCACGCCCAGAATTCTCCTTCCGGAAAAACGGGTGACGCGGCGGTATAGGCTCCGGAAGCCTTTCGCCCCAAGGCCTGTGGAAGCACGGCCCCTATGCGACAATGCCAAAAACGTCTCGGGTTTTGGCGGCATTGGCCCCCACCCCTTGGCAATCCTCACAACAGCAGGTAATCGTTACCCCGCCACCGTGCATCGGTGGCCGGGACTCGAAAACCCGTCGTTGTGATGAAGTTTGCGCTTGCCAGCCGGCATCACCCTGCGTGGTGCCGGCTGGCAATCCGTCTGCCGGCTATGGCGGGCGGGGCGTGGGGGCCTTGTGCCCGCCGGCGATCATCACACACCGGTTTTCGAGCCATGCCCCGTCCGCCACCTTTATCGGTGGCGGCTTCCGCTTGCTTGCACGGAGCCTGCCATGACCAAGCCGCACTCCCCTCCCCCGCGCGCCATCCAGCAGCCGCCATCGCCCGGCCCTGCTCTGGACCCCACCAGCCTCATCGCCATCCTGCACGCCATCGGCGCGGGCGCTGCGGCCGACGGACAGCCCTGGCCCGAGCGGCATCACCTGCGCAGCCGGCAGATGGCGTTGTCCGACGCCGACTGCGCGCTCACCGGCCAGCGCATCGTGCAGGAGATCCTGCTGGCGGCCGAGCGCACGCGCCAGAACGGCGAGCCGGAGCAGTACGTGGGCGACCGGGTGATGGAGGGGCTCGTGATGGCCGATATCGCGCTTACCGCCTTCATTCACGAGCGGATGCGACCCAAGGACTGAGCGCGCTTGTGGCGCGGAGTTTTCTGCCTGTGTGCGGGGGTGACGAATGAAGATGCACGGCCTTGCCGCTGCAGCGGTGTGCATCGCGGTGATCGGCGCGATGTGGGTGGAGTGGCCCGAGCCAGCGGGCGATCAGGTGTGGGCCTACCAGAAGCTGCGGCCGGCCGATTACCGCCAGCTGCGCAGTGATGCGCTCGGCTTCGTTACCGCGAAGGCATACGAGGGCTTTGAACTGCACGCGCGCCATGCCGGGGCGACGTCCTTCGAGATCCGGTGCAAGGGCGTGCTGGTGATGGACGTGGAGAACGCGCCCTCGCGCGTGCTGATCCGGATGCCTGCCGATGCACGGTGGCGGGCACCGGATATTGAGCGCCTGCGCATCAGCTTCGAGCGTTGGCTGGATCTGCACCAGAGCCAGGGGCGATTGCTGGTGGAAAGCGCGGGGCCTTCGTGGGTTGAGGCGCGGTTTGGGCACTTCGATGGGTTGGTGCCTGATGAGCAGCGGTGTCTGCTTGGCGGCCCAGGCCGCCGCCAGGCCGATCCCAGCAACCATGTCCGCGCTGAAGTGCCTTCGTAGGCTGACGCTTGTAGTGGGGTTGCGCCTGCACCGCAAGGGGCAGAGCAACCGGTCAGGGGCCGAACCCGAGTGCCATTGCAACCACTTTTCCGTCCCGGACGTAGAAGCATATGTTCGATCCGCCTTCCGAGAACCCGCAGGTGCGCTCGACCTTGAAGCCGCCCAGCGTTGCCTGCTTTGTGTCTCCATGGCCATACCTGACTGCTGTGCCGACGGCCTTGGACGCCGGGTCACCCATGGCAACGCCTTTCAGCTTTACACCCCGCAAGCTCTCAGTTCTGCCTGCGGCGGGTTGCCCCGCGCTGATCGATGAAACGCAGATTTCATCGATGGTTCGGAACTCTGGAGCGACGTCAGGGTTGGAGGTGATCAGCACCTCCAAGCGGGTAGTGGGATCCAGGTACCTGCGCCGTATCAGTCCTGCCGCGTCCACGACCATCTCGCCATCACCATAGCGGCGCAGGACATCCCGCTCGCTGTAGACATGCGGGATGAAACTTCCATCGCGGAAGGCATTCGATACAAAATCCACCCGTGGATTCCCTGCGGGGAAGCCGGCGACTGCAGGCAACATACCCACCGCAATCAAGATGAATCTGCGTGTCTTCATGACAACTTCGTCCATCCATCTGAAGGAATGATCACAGGACATTCGTGACTCATGCGCGGATAGCCGATTCGTTCCAGAGGCGTATCACCATTCCGGATGATAGCGGTCCTTGTACTCGTCTTGGATCAGTCCTTGATTCACATAGCGCCCCTGACTGGTCCTTAGCACGTCCCGCGCGAACCTCAAGGCACCATCAACCGAATCAAAGGTCCACTCGGCGCCAAAGGGATGATCCGGATCCACCGCCTCGAACTCGTACACATCGATGAAGCCAGGCGCTCCATTGTCAAACACTTCGCAAAGACGAACCCTCCAGGCGTTCAGATTGGCCTGCTCAATGGAGACAAAGCGAATCACACGCTGATCCAACTCATATCGATCGGGGAGCAGCTGCTCGACATCGCGGCCCGCCGAAAGATTGCCTGTTACATCCAGATCACAAAGATAGCGCTGCAATGGATCCCCCATTCCGTTGAGAAATTTGACCAGCAAGTGAGCATTGGTGACTTCCGGAGCGACTAGGATGCCTCGCCCGAGGCATAGTGCCATGCGCCAGACGATTGGCCGTCGTAACGGCTATCGATGTCCTCCAGCCATACCTTCAGATCCAGCAGAAACCTTGCATGGTCGAAGTCCTTGAACTTCACCCTGCCCAATTGCTCCGCCAACTGCTCACGCAATTCGCGGGAGACATACCGCATCTTCTCCTTCATCGAGAGCGGAACGATGGTCGGCAGGTCAAGCATTACATCGGTATAGAACTCCGACTTCTTTCGTCGAAACTGCACTCTTCGTTTGAAATCCAGCTCGGGATCTCGACACACGAAAAGCAATGCCACAGAAGCCACTTCGTTCCCGTAGCTCCTGGACTCGAATGTGGCGGAGCGCTCTACGTAATGACTTTTTATCCTGCCAACATGCGACTCCCAGTCGCAGTCCGCCACGAAGTTCAGTTTCATCAGTCCCACGCTCCATATCAGTGCTGCGCGCGCATCCCGCACCTATTCGAGCAGGTCGTGTAGATCGATGCCAGACGGATTCGCCAGGCGCTTCTCGCGACCCACATGGTGAAGCTCGAAGGTGCCTTTCTCTGAATCGATGACACGGGTGCCATCAAGCACCGCCAGAAACCCGAAGACCGCCGAACGGGCAGCTTCACCGGCAACGGGTCGCAACATGTCGGCTTCTACAGCGGACAAGCTGTTGAACCATTCGGACCGTGCCAACAGGTCTGGGGCCACCCGACGGCCCGGTGGATACGCCAGTTTCGAGATCGTACTACGCACGGATGATTCAAGCACATAGCGCTGGATAGCGGATACAAATTCGTCAGCTTTCATGCCACTCCCCCGGCTTTGAAAATGAGCCAGAACACATTCGCCTGTCAGGACCTGCTGCCTCTTGTCCCCGCTCAGCCCGCCTCTCGCAGGCAGCGCGGCACAGCATGAACTCAATCCCGTCCAGACGAGTTCAGATCAAGCGGAATACCCTCCGCAACACAGATTTTCCGCAACGCGGCCTCCAGCTTGCTGCCGTTTTCCAACGTTTTCAGTGTCACTGCAATCCCACCAGTGATCCCAAGCTTCCTCTGTGCACTTTCGGAGAGAGACAGCTCAAGCTCCATGCGCCGCAGAGAGATATGCACCAGACCGCCATAGCAAGGCTCAAGACCTCCACCGACCTCGATATGGGCGTGCGCCATGCCCAACTCTTCGTCCTGGTCGTCATACGCCTTCGCGTTCTGCAATACCACGTAACGAGACGGATTCGTCGAGCTGTCGGCCAAGCCAACTACGATGCAGTAGTCATCTTCCTCCATGGAAACGACTTCGGCCGTGAATCTGTACATTCCCCGGGTACTCCCGACATTACGATGTGCACTGCAAATGCATCAGGGGGGTATGCCCGCCAGGCGCGATGCGCGTTCTGCTGCAGGACACCCTCTCGGTGTCCTGCGTCGGCTGCGAGCAAGGCTCCCCCATGTACCAGGCATATGCCCAAGCCGCGAAGCGCAGATGGTCGGCGTGGCTCTCCGCGCCATAGGAGTACTGCAGGTACAATCCATCCATCTGCATTTCTGCACGGTAGATACCCCTGCTCGGCGAGTCGTTCGACCATGCGGTGGCAAGCACCTCGTGTCCGCAGGGACCCATGAAGCGAAGCATGCTGTGCATCTGGGACCCGCTGTCGCGTTCCAGTCGCTGGAATCCATCGCCTTCATCAGTGACGCGCTCATCGCCTCGAAGTGACATTGAGGCAGGCAGCGTGGCGCCGACGCTCACTATCAAGCGGATGGACGTCCATGGCGTTCCCGCTGCTCTATCCGGCCCCTCATTTACTCGGCCGTCGTCGCGGGACAGATGCACCACCACGGCGTTGCTACCAGCCGGGTCAACGCCGGGCCGCAGCAGGTAGGGACGGAGCATCAGATTCACTGGGCGCTGAGGTGGAGGGTCCTGGCATGCGGCAAGGGCTGTCAGAAGCAGAAGCAGGAGGAGGCGCAGCATCCGCACGGATGAACTCATTCATCGTTGGCGTTGATCTTGCCTGCGGCATTGAACCAGTTCGCCATCTTGTTGAGTTCTGCAGCGGTAGCTGCATCCAACCCCCGTGCCTGGGTATGGGCAAGGTCTCTCAGGTGGCGATAGGCCTCGGCATGCTGGCCTGAGTTTCGGTAGTTCTGAGGCGTGGCGCACTGGGACGAATCAAGATTGAGAATGCCGGACATGTTCTTCCTTGATACAGCTGCAGTGAAGAGTGAATGGAGTGAAGGCGTGATGGATCAGGCGAGGACCACCCGCCGCACCTGCAGCGCGTGGAGAGAGGATGTGGCGTCTGGGGTCAGTGTGTGCCGGGTTCGGGCGGGCTCCCAGCGGCAGGTTCCGAAGGAGGGCAGGCATGCCCGGCATACCAGTTGTAGACCCAGGCGGCGAAGCGGAGGTGGTCAGCGTGGGATTGCGCGCCGTAGAGGTACTGTAGATACATGCCATCCATCTGCATTTCAGCCAAGTAGGTGCCTTTGTCCGTGCTGTCACCGGACCGTTGCGTCGCCAGCACTTGATGCGCGCACGGCCCTTCGAAGCGAAGAATGCCGCGTTCAGGCGCCCAGCTCTTTGGAACCAGACGCTCGAAACCGTCGCCTTCATCCATGACACGGTCATCGTCGCGAAGCGACATTGACGCGGGCAAAGTGGTACCGATGCGTATCAGCAGGCGGATGGACGTCCATGGCGTCCCCGCCGCTCTGCCTGGCCCATCTTTGACGCGGCCGTTGTCGCGATACAGATTCACGACCACCGCGTTGTCACCCGCCGGGTCGACACCGGGTCGCAGCAGGTAGGGACGGAGCATCACGTGCACGGGACGCTGAGGGGGAGGACCCTGACATGCAGTCAGGACTGCCAGAAGCGGAAGCAGGAGGAAGCGCAGTCTTCGCACGAATGACCTCATTTGGTGTGTGGTGTGGCCACCCGTCTTGGGTGCCTGGCGTGGATCAGCGCTCGCGCATCGCCTCTCCCGCGTGTTGGCGCAACGGGCTCAGCAGGTAGTCGATGACCCGCCGTTTCCCGGTCTTGATCTCGGCGCTCAGGCTCATGCCTGCGGTCATGCGCACGCGCACCCCATCGATCTGCAGGGTGGCCTTGTCGAGTTTCACCCGTACCGGGAAGACCAGGCCGAGGTTCTCGTCCTGCATGGCATCGTGAGAGACGCTCACTACTTTCCCTGTCAGGTAGCCGTAGCGGGTATACGGGAAGCTATCCACCTTCACGGTTACCGCCTGGCCGGTGCGCACAAAGCCGATATCCTTGTTGAGGATGGTAGCTTCGACCTCCAGTGATTCCTCGCTGGGGACGACGGCCAAGAGGGGCTGCGCCGGAGTAACCACACCACCCACTGTATGCACGACCAGCTGCTGCACAGTTCCATCGACAGGCGCCCGCAGGGTCATCTGGTGGTCGCGCTGCCCTGTTCGCGATACTTCAGGCGCCATCTGCCCGATCTGCTCCTGCGCCTCACGCAATCCGTCCAGGGTCTGTTGGCGGAAGTCGGCCACCAGCACCCTCAGTTCTTCTTCGGCAGCCCGCTGGGCCGACCGGATCTCCTGCACGCGATTGCGCTGCGCGGCAAGATCGCGCTCAACGGGCGCTTCTGGGCCAGATCGTGGATCAGCACCTGATCGCCATTGATGCGGGCGATGATGAACGCATCACCGTCCTCACCAAGCGCAAGCGCAGGCAGGTTGGCCAACGCCAAGCGCGCGCAGGGCGTCGACACCATCCGCGCCTTGAAGCCCAGCTTGCGCGCCGCCAAGACCAGGGTCGTTTCGTCCATGGGGGCATTGCCCAGTCCAGCGTCGTGTGCCAGCTGACTGGTGTCGGCCGCAATGCCATGAAATTGAGCAAGCAGCACCAGACCACGCAACGCCAGATCCTGTTGATCCTGCGCGCGCGCTACCCCCGGCACCGAAAGTGCCGCGTCTCCCTCTGACATAAAATCCCCTGCGCAACTTCCATTGTGCGCGTCCCCGCGATGAGCTTGGGGTCAGTTGAAAACCCTGTCAAGTGGGGGTCTCAGCACAGTTGGCCGCATCAGAGGCGCCACTCTCCGCTTGTGGGATTCGACCCTGCGAGGACAGTTTCCGGGTCGTATCCGCCGCAGGGAAGCTCCTTGCAGCGTCGGGGCAGATGTCCGACACGTTGCCCGAAAAATCCGCAGCGGGTTGGCTCTAACTTTGGTCGGCTATCTATTGAACTTCCGCTGCCGGCCAGGAGCAGAGAATCGCGGTATTTCGTCCACGCCCAACCACGAAGTGCTTTGGCCTTGAAGGAAGTCCCGAGCCGGATCCTGCTGGAGCGGGCGTTGGCGGGATCAGGGCCCGCGGTGGTTGCCGGGGGAAAGTGCGGAGCCGCCATGGGCAGAGGCACGGATTGGGCGCTTCAATGGTCAGTGCCTGATGAGCAGTGGTATCTGCTTGGCCCCATACCGCCGCCAGGCCAATGCCGACGCCCTCCAGTTTGAGTAGCACGGCCAGCTGGAGACCATTCTTTACTCGATAGCAGAGGCTCGTTTCCGCAGAAGAAGACACGCTCCACCTATCCGCCGGAATTCCCCTAGCCGCTTCACCAGCGATTCCCGATAACCCCCACAGAACACCTGCCGCACCATCAAGCGTCCCTCCGCAGGAAACCATATATGAGCCTGGCGCTGGTCCACAGCCGTGCCCGCGCCGGGGTCGATGCCCCGCTGGTGCGGGTGGAAGTGCATCTCTCTGGTGGCCTGCCTGCCACCCAGATTGTCGGACTGGCCGAGACCAGCGTGCGCGAATCGCGCGAGCGCGTGCGTGCAGCCCTGCTCTGCGCGCGCTTCGACTTCCCGCAGCGGCGCATCACCCTCAATCTGGCGCCTGCCGACCTGCCCAAGGAAGGCGGCCGCTACGACCTGGCCATCGCGCTGGGCATTCTGGCGGCCAGCGGCCAGGTCGATCCACAGTCGCTGCTGCAGTACGAATTCCTAGGCGAGCTTGGCCTGACCGGTGAACTGCGGCCGGTGGCGGGTGCGCTGCCGGCGGCGATTGCGGCGGCTGATGCCGGCCGCATCCTGGTGGTACCGCCGGGCAATGCCGCCGAGGCGGCGTTGGCCGAGCATGCCGATGTGCGGGTAGCGCGTACGTTGCTGGAGTGCTGCGCTGGGTTGGGGAACCCACGCCTGCTGCCGCCAGTAGAGCGTGTGGACACGACGCCGTTGCCGCTGCCCGATCTGGCCGACGTGCGCGGGCAGGCGCATGCACGGCGCGCGTTGGAGGTCGCTGCTGCGGGTGGGCACCATCTATTGCTGATCGGCAGCCCTGGCTGCGGCAAGACGCTGTTGGCGTCACGCCTGCCCAGCCTGCTGCCGGACACCGAGGAAGCCGAGGCGTTGCAGCTGGCCGCGATTGCCTCGGTGAGTGGTGAAGGGCTGGACCCACGACGCTGGCGGCAACGGCCGTTCCGTTCTCCCCACCACAGTGCGAGTGCGGCGGCGCTGGTGGGTGGGGGCAATCCGCCCTGCCCCGGCGAGATCTCCCTGGCCCATCACGGTGTCCTTTTCCTCGATGAGCTTCCAGAGTGGAATCGAAGTGCGTTGGAAACCCTGCGCGAGCCACTGGAATCCGGCCACATCCGCATCGCCCGCGCGGCGCGCAGCGTGCAGTATCCCGCGCGCTTTCAGCTCGTGGCCGCGATGAATCCCTGCCCGTGTGGCTGGGCCGGTGACCGCAGCAACCGCTGCCTGTGCAGTGACGAACGCATCAACCGCTATCGCGCGCGGGTGTCCGGCCCGTTGCTGGACCGTATCGATCTGCATATCAGCGTGGCGCGCATGGACGCGGTGGAGCTGCGGGAGAGCACGCCGCTGGGTGAGCCCAGTGCTGCGGTACGTGCACGAGTGGAAGCCGCCCATGCCCGGCAGCAGGTGCGTGGCGGGCTGAATGCCCATCTGCCGCCGGCGGCGCTGCGTGTCTGTACGAGACTGAGCGAGGCCGATCAGGATCTGTTGGAGCAGGCCATCGAGCGGCTGCAGCTGTCCGCACGGGCGATGCACCGGATTCTGCGCGTTGCGCGCACGATTGCCGATCTGGCAGGTTGCGAGGTGATCCAGACGGCGCATCTGGCTGAAGCGATCGGGTACCGGCAGTTGGATCGGGGAAAGCCTTAGAAATGCCGGTCGGGTTGGCTATTGGTGGAGTCGACCGCTGGTCGACTCACGCGCGAAGCGCGGCCTTCTGCGAGGTAGATGCGAAGAGCGGTCGACTGACAGTCGACCCTACCAAGGGCAGGCATCACGCCGCGGAATCCACCCGCCCCCGCTTCGCCAGCAACGCCACCCGACGGCTGACCAGCGCGTGGAGCTCCGCCAGCTCCGACGCCCGGCCAGCCGTCATGTTCCCGCCAAACAACACCCGCGACAACGCCGCCTCGTCGCTGTCGTGCGGGTGCTGCCACCGGTCCCGGTACACCTTCTGGCACACCAGCCAGGCCAGCCGCAGCCCACCGCCGGGCAACGGACGGACCACGCGCTCGTACACGTGCCAGAACTGGTATTCGGCCCGCAGGTCGATTGCAGGCGCCACGGACAGCGCCTGCCGGGGCCGTCCTGGGCCCCGGATGCCGAACAGCGGGGTTCGCGGGTTGTGCTGTGCCATGCCAACAGCATGACCCAGCAACATTGTGGGAACCTTGCGTCGCTGCCAGAAAACCCCTGTTGTTTGCGCAAGGCAGGTTTGTAGGCGGGTTTTGGGGGTCAGAGCCCTTTGCTGCGCAAAGGGATCTGACCCCGATCATGGGATGGCTGCGGGGTCGGATCCCTTTGCGCAGCAAAGGGCTCTGACCCCGCCACTCCTTGCCTCAGAACGCCATCGAGGTACTGAACATCAGCTGCCGGGGCGCGCTGCGCTGCAGGGTCTGGTAATCCCCCGAGAACGACGAGCCGGCGATGGTGGCGGTGCCGATGTTGTGGCGGTTGAACAGGTTGCTCACGTCCAGCCGCAGCTCCAGGCCGGGCACGGCGCTGTCCGCACCGAAGCGGTAGGCGGCATAGGTGTTGACCTGCCAGAAGGTCGGCACGCGGATGTCGTTCTCGTAGGTGAACGGCTGGCGCAGGTAGGAGGTGCTGGTGGCACCGAAGCGCCAGTCACCGAAGTGCGCGGAAAGATCACTCACCAGCGAGATCTGCGGGTAGCCCGGCTGGGCGTTGCCCTTGATCGGGTACACCGTGTCGCCCACCACGAAATCACTGTCGTAGTACGAACGGGCCACGGCCACGCCCTGGTAGAACTGCAGGTGGTCGGTCAGGTCGGCGGTGATGCCGAGGTCGGCGCCGATCACGTGCATCTTCGGCATCAGCCGCACGGTGTTGATCTGCGCGAACTGGGTGCCGATGGCGGCCGACAGCAGGCGGTTGCGGATGTCGTTGTAGAACACGTCACCGGTGATCGTCAGCCGGTCGAAGCGATGCGATGCGCCCACGGTCAGGTTCCAGTTCTTCTCCGGGCGCAGCGTGCCGGCCACGCGGTCGAACTCTTCCTGGTCGGTGATGGTCCACGCCGAGGCGGTGTAGCCGATGTTGCCGCGCTGGGCGACGCGGTAGCCGTTCATGGTGTTGGCCAGGTCGATGAAGGCATCGGTGGATTCGGTCGGGCTCCAGAACAGCGAGACGTGCGGCAGGAAGTTGCTCTTCGCGCGCAGCGTGCCGTTCACCGGCCGGTCCTTGGCATCACCCAGGCCTCCACCGTTGGTGCGGAAATCCACGGCCTTGAAGCCGACACCCAGCTTCAGCGTGTCGTTCAGCTCGATGTCGTCCTGCAGGTAGAACTGGCGCGAGCGGGTCACCCAGCTCGATGCGTTGTCGGTCTTGAACGCGGGGCCATACACATCGAACGGACCGGTGGCCTTCAGTGGCGGGCCCTCGCCCAGCAGCGGCTGCTGGTACCACTCGGTCTTGGCCGCGGCCTTGCTCTTCTCCTGCCAGAAGCCGGCGGTGAAGGTGTGCGCGCCGGCCTCGAACTGAAGGTTGACCATGCCGCCCAGGCGATTCACACGCGGCGTCTGCACCTGTTCGGAGAACGGTGCGCCGTTGGGCGACGGCACGGTCGGGTCGGTCAGCGTGGCCTGGGTGTGGCTGTTGGCGTTGTACAGCTGCACGTTGCCGCTCAGCGCCGGGTTGATCTGGAAGCGATGGTTGATCGAGGACACGCGGTCGCGGGTGATCTGGCCGGTGTCGTACGGGATCAGTTCGGACAGCTCACCGCAGGTGTAGGCGCCGCAGGACTTGTCCGCGTTCTCCGGCGAGGCCACGTACCAGGCCCACGCATAGTCCGGATAGAAGATGTCGGCCTTCCAGCCCAGCTTGCGGATCATGTCGAAGGAGATGTTGTTGTAGCCCCAGACCTTTGCCTTGCTGTCGGACAGGAACACGGTGAAGTCGCCCCAGGCAACGTCCTGCTGCAGCTTCAGGTCGCCGCGCAGGAAGTTCTGGGTGCCCTCGCCCTGGTACTTGTCGGCGGACACGCGCTGCAGGTCGACCAGCACCTTCGGGCCATGCTCACCGAGCTGGCCGCTCTGCCCGGATACGGTGGTGACCAACGTGCTGTTGCTGCCTACGCCCTGCTTCACGCGCAGGCTGGGGGTGTCCTGCAGCTCGCGCAGGCGGTATTCCAGGCTGCCGCCGTTGACGCTGCTGGAGAATACGCTGACCGGTGCGCCGCCGGGGCTGACCGTGATCGCGCCGATGCCATCGGGCACGCCCACGTTCACCACGCTGGTGCCGGTGAGCGAGAGGAAGCCGTTGTCATTCAGTGGCACGCCCTCGAAGGTGATGCCCATTTCATTCATGCGGAAGCCGCGCACGAACAGGCTGGTGGCGGAGATATCCAGGCCCAGCCCGTCGGTAGCGGTGTAGCTGGCGCCCGGCACCTGCTTGAGCATGGCCAGGCCATTGTTGCCGGTGACCATCGCGTCGAGGTCCTCGGCCTTGATGATGTAGCGGTTGGGGCCGACCACCTGGGTCGGTGCCACGGCCGCACCGCGCGGTGTGGCGATGACCTGCAAGGCGTTGAGCGTGGTGGGCGTGTCGAGCGCGGCGTCGTGCGTGTCTGCGGCGTACGCAGGTGCGGTGATGGCCGTGATGATGGCCAGGGCGAGGCGCGTCGTGGGTGGGGTGTTCATGGCAGTAAATCCAGGTGCAGGGAGAGCGCGGCGCAGGCGCACGCCCAGCGCGTCGCAGCACCGGTGTCGGCGCCCTGGCTGGCGATGCGATTGCGTTGGGGGAGTGACGGCGCGGTGCGCGCCGGTCAGCAGACGAAGGCGATCATCTGCCGGGATTCGGTGGGGTGATTTCGACGTGCGAAATTCTTGCATCGCACTGCCGCATCCGCCATTGCGCCGTGGTACAGCGCCGATGGCGATGGGGATGGGTGGGCTATACGTGGGTATAGGCCTTGGTCGGCGCTTGCCGCTTGCGTGTGCCAACCAGGGTTGGCACCTACCAGGGCATAGGGACGCGCGGTTACTGCAGGACGAAACGCTCGATCGCGCGCGCCACGCCGTCATCGGCATTGCTGGTGGTCTCGAACCGCGCCACCGCCTTCACCGCGTCGATGGCATTGCCCATCGCCACGCTGGTACCGGCGTATTGCAGCATGGTCAGGTCGTTTTCCTGGTCGCCGATGGCCATCACGTTGGCGCGGTCGATGCCCAGGTGTTCGGCCAGCTTCTGCAGGCTCGGCCCCTTGCCGGCGCGGTGGTCGAACACTTCCAGGAAGAACGGCGCGCTCTTCAGTACCGCGAAGCGCTCGGTCAGCTCGCTGGGCAGGCGCGCGATGGCGGCATCCAGCACGTCGGGCGCGTCGATCATCATCAGCTTGATGAAGGACATGGACGGGTCCATGTCGGCCACGCGGCGGTACGACAGCGGCATCCGCGAGAGATGCGAGTCGGCCACGGTGTAGTAGCTGATGTCCTGGTTGGGCGTATACATGCGCTGGCTGTCCAGTGCCTGGAAGTGCACGCCCAGGTCGCGGGCCACCTGCTCGCAGAACAGGAAGTCGTCGAAGCTGAGCGGATACTCGACCACGGTTTCGCGCGTGCCGATGCGCTGCACCAGGCCGCCATTGCAGGCGATGCAGTAATCATCGTCGCCGGTGATGCCCAGCTCGTGCAGGAACGGCGCCAGGCCGGGAACCGGGCGGCCACTGGTCAGCACGATGTGCACGCCCAGCGCGCGCGCCTGCGCGATGGCCCGCTTGGCCCGGGCGGTAAGCGTGTGGGTGGGGTCCAGCAGGGTGCCATCCATGTCGATGGCGACCAGTTCGATGGTCGATTGCCTGCGGCCCATGTCCATTGCGTTCAACTCGTGCGGGGCACGCCAGTTTAACCCCTCATGCCCGGTTCACCTCTTTGCCTACGTTGGCCGGGATACTGCGGGGGCCTGTGCGTCCCCCACCGCAGGACGGCCCATTGACCGCCCTTCCCTGGAGAACCTTGCGACGCATGACCTACCGTGCCCCCGAAACCAATGACAGCGCGCCCCTGGCCCAGCAGATCGAGCAGATGATCGACGAGCTGCCCGGCGACCAGGTGAGCGTCGGCACCCTGCTCAGCGCGCTGGGCGATGAAGGCCTGCTGCTGATCGTGATCCTGCTCTCGGCCATCTTCATCATCCCGGTGTCGATTCCCGGGTTGAGTACGGTGTTTGGCGCCTCGATCCTGCTGATCGGCCTGAGCCGGGTGCGCAACCGACCGCTGTGGGTGCCGCAGAAGCTGGCGCGCCGCGAGATCGCCACCGACAAGCTGAAGGCCAATCTGGGCCGTGCGCTGAAATGGGTACACCGCATGGAGCGGCTGTCGCGGCCGATGCGGCTGGCAGTGATGGTGCGCTCGAAGAAGATGATGCGCTTGAACAACCTGATGCTGGTGTTCGCGACCCTGCTGCTGATGGCGCCGGCCGGGCCGATTCCCTTCAGCAATACCTTGCCGGCGCTTGCGCTGATGTCGTTTGCGATTGGCTTCATCCAGCGCGATGGCGCGGCGGTGGCGGCCGGTTACGGTTTCGTGGTGGCGTCGGTGGTGTACTTCGGCGTGCTGCTGGGTGGCGTGGGGTTCGCTGCCGAGTCCGTGTTCAGCGGGCTGCGCGTGGCGCCGTCGGAAGTGTAGAGCCGAGCATGGGCTCGGCTCTACAAACGCCAGATCCAACGCAGTCGAGCGTGGCTCGACGCTACACAGCTATTTCGCAGACACCCGCCACACCACGTCGCCCACGTCGTCGGCCACCAGCAGCGCGCCCTCGGCGTCCATGGCCATGCCCACCGGTGCGCCCATCAGGGTCTTCTCGTCCTTTGACGCGAAACCACTGACCACCGTCTGCGGCCGCCCGGTCGGCTTGCCGTCCTTGAAAGGCACGTAGACCACTTCGTAGCCGCTCAACGGCGAGCGGTCCCAGCTGCCGTGTTCGCCGATGAAGGCGCCGCCGTGGTACTGCGCCGGCAGTGCCTGCCCGGTGTAGAACAGCAGGCCCAGCGGTGCCACGTGCGAGCCGATGGCATAGTCCGGCACGATCGCCTTGGCTACCAGGTCCGGCCGCTGCGGCTGCACGCGCTCGTCCACGTGCTGGCCGTAGTAGCTGTAAGGCCAACCGTAGAAACCATCCTCCTTCACCGAGGTGAGGTAGTCCGGCACCAGGTCGGCACCGATCTCGTCGCGTTCGTTCGCGACCGCCCACAGCTGGCCGGTGCTCGGCTCCCAATCCAGCCCGGTCGGATTGCGGATGCCCGAGGCGTAGATGCGGCTACCACGGGTGGCCACGTCCACTTCCAGCACCACCGCGCGGCGGTATTCGACGGCCAGGCCGTTCTCGGTGATGTTGCTGTTGGAGCCCACGCCCACGTACAGCTTGCGGCCATCGCGGCTGGCCAGCAGTTCCTTGGTCCAGTGGTGGTTGATGGTGCTGGGCAGGTCGGTGAACTCGCGGCCCTTGTCGGACATGCGGGTTTCGCCGGGCACGTAGTGGTACTGCATGATGTTGCCGGTGTTGGCCACGTACAGCGTGTCGCCGATCAGCTGGATGCCGAACGGCGAATGCAGGCCCTCGATGTACACGTGCTGGGTCCACGTGGAAGTGCCAGGCGCACGGCGCAGCAGGGTGACCCGGTTGCCGCCCTTGCCGGCCTTGCCCGAGCGCGCCTTCACCTTGCCGGCGATCCACTGCTTGGGCGTGGTGACCGGTTCTTCCCCGGGGCCGTTGCCTTCCACCACCAGCACATCGCCATTGGGCAGGGTGAGCAGGCGGCGCGGATGCTGCAGGTTGGCCGCGATGCGTTCGATCTTCAGGCCCTCGGCCACCGTGGGTGACTGCCCCTCGGCCCAACC
Organism: Stenotrophomonas sp. 85239_Sma; assembly: GCF_056481725.1. Lineage (NCBI taxonomy): Bacteria > Pseudomonadati > Pseudomonadota > Gammaproteobacteria > Lysobacterales > Lysobacteraceae > Stenotrophomonas > Stenotrophomonas sp. 85239_Sma. The sequence goes on from NZ_CM151163.1 coordinate 4,341,897, forward strand.
GACGCCCTTGGGCACCTGCATCGGCGGCATCAGGAAGTTGGCCGGCTTGGGCAGCGGCGGCTGCGGGCCCGACTGGTCGGCCGGATGGTATTCGGCCTTGCCGGCACAGGCCGACAGCATCACGGCCAGCGCCAGGGCGCCCACGATGGGCAGGATGTGCTTAGCCATGACGACCTCCCTGCAGCACCGGCGCCTGCAGTGACAACAGGATCAGGCCCAGGGCGATCAGGGCCACGGTCAGCGCCGACAGGATCGTGCCCGGCACCGCGACGGCATAGGCATCGCGGCTGTGTACGAAGGCGTTCCAGATGGCCAGCACCACCGCCACCAGGTTGAGGAAGAAGTCGATGCGGTCGATGCGGGTAGCGGTGCCGTTGCGGCGCCAGACCGCGAACAGGTTGATCAGGCGCGGAATGATGGCGATCAGCAGGCCGAAGGTGATCAGCCAGGCGGCGGCCTTGCCCCACATCACCTCGGCGCTGTTGAGATAGATCGCGTCGAAGATCAGCGCGCCGACGAAGAAGCCGAAGGGTATCGGATTCAACAGGCTGAACAGCGTGGTGCCGAGGCCGCGATGGGCCTGGGCGAGCGGATTGACCATCATCGTGCTCCGTGCGGAAGGGTGCACGGTCTGTAGTAGCACAGCGCGATGTGAGGACGCGCGATGACGCCGGGATGGGTTGCCGCTCCCGCCGAACGGGCACCGCGCTACGCGGATTCGTCCTCGCGCACCTCATGGAAGGGCAGCATCGTTTCGAATCCGAATTCGTGTTCCATGCTGGTGCGGACCAGGCCGCCGATGGCGTAGCGACTGGTGTTGGCATGCACGTCGATGCCACCGGGCCGCCACTCGGTTCGCAGATGCAGCGTCTCTGCGCGTCGCATGACGATCCGCTCCTCCTGCAGCAGCGCGCGACGGTGCTTCTTCATCAACAGGCGCAGCGGTTTCACCGTGGTGATGCCGAATGCTGCCAGCTCGGGCAGTAACTCGGCGATATCGGCATCGTCGCCATAGTCGTGGTTGCGCGTATGCACGGCCAGCACCACCTTGCGGATGGCGGCGACCGAGAGCGGGGTCTGGTCTGCGCGCGCACGACCGCGCTGGCGTTCGTTCTTCATGTGCGTGGTCATCTGCAAGTAGTTCTCCCTGTTTCCCACGACTCAACTTCAACCGCGCGAAGATGGCGTGAAGGTGCTTGTGTGCACTGTCATAACCAGACGTACTAAGTGTTTGTGACGCAATTGGCACATCTGCATATTGGGTGTGTGAAGAGGTAGGGGGTTCTTCGTTGTGTCGCGTTTGGCTCGTTGCGATGGGGCAGTCCCGCCCCGCCGTCCTGCCATGCCGATTCACAACAGAAGGATTCGTGTATGAAGCGACACACGCAACGCTCCGCGCCACCGCGCTCCGCGCGCCTGGCCCTTGCCACTGCCCTGGTGCTGGGCAGCCTGGCCGCCACCGCCCAGGCCCAACAGGCCGATCCACTGGCGGGCATCCAGTGGCACCTGCTCAACACCGGGCAGACGGTCCCGGCCGACACGCTGCCGGTGGCCGGCAACGATCTGAACGTGGATGGCCTGTTCCGCAATGGCATCCGCGGCCAGGGCGTCACCATCGCCATCGTCGATGATGGCCTGCAGATCGCGCATCCGGACCTGGCGGCCAACGTGGCGGCGGTGGCCGGCAAGAACTTCGCCAACGGTTCGAACAACCCCACCCCGACCAACCCGGATGTCGACAACCACGGCACCATGGTCGGTGGCATCGCCGGCGCGGTAGGTGCCAACAACCTGGGCGTGCGCGGCGTGGCGCCGGCGGCGACCCTGAAGGGCTTCAACCCGATTTCGCGCTCAGCGCTGGGCAACCAGCAGAGCAACATCGAGTACGCCTGGTGGGACGGCGCAGAATCGGCCGACGTGGAGGTGTTCAACAACAGCTGGGGCGCCGGCCCGGGCAATCCCAACCTGCCGCTGGCGTACAGCGAGAACACGATTCGTTCGTACGAGCAGGCGCTGTCGGGCACGCGCGGTGGCCGCGGCGGCATCTACGTGAAGTCGGCCGGCAACAACTTCAACAATGCTTCGATCAGCCAGACCCAGGATGTCTGCACCACGGACACCAAGAACCGCAACACCGGCTGCGTGCCGGCCGGCCGCGATCCGCGCAACAACCTGTTCAACGTGATCACCGTAGGCGCGGTGCGCGCCGATGGCGTGCGCTCGTCGTACTCCTCCACCGGCTCGGCCCTGTGGGTGTCGGCCTTTGGCGGCGAGTACGGCCTGCAGGCGCAGTACGCCCCCGGCCTGGTGGCACGCGCGTACGACCCGGCCATCGTCACCACCGACGTGACCGGGTGCGCGCAGGGCAGCAACAAGAACACCAATCGCCAGAACACCCTGGACAGCAACCTGTCGGCCATCGACAGCACCTGCAACTACACCGCCAAGATGAACGGCACCTCGGCGTCGGCGCCGATGGTCTCGGGCGTGGCGGCACTGGTGCTGGAAGCCAACCCGAACCTGTCCTATCGCGATGTGAAGTACATCCTGGCCACCACCGCCACCCGCAACCACCCGAACCAGCCGGCGGTGACGCTGGCCGATGGGCGCACGCTGGTTCCGGGCTGGACGGTGAATGCAGCCAACCGTGCCTACAGCAACTGGTACGGCTTCGGTGTGGTCAACGCTGCGCGTGCAGTGCAGGTCGCCGAGAACTTCCAGTCGCTGGGACCACTGGTCGACAGCGGCTGGCGCAACACGACGCGTACCGTGGCCATCGGCAACACCTCGGCTGCCGCCGCACGCCTGACCTTCCAGTTGGCCAACGGCGCGCGCAACATTGAAAGCGTGCAGCTGGGCTTCCGGGTCAACCACCGCAACACGCGCCAGCTGCAGTTCGTGCTGGTGTCGCCCAGCGGCACCCGCAGCGTGGTGCAACCGGCGTTCACCGCGATCGGTTCGGGCACGGGGGGCGCGCAGAGCAACTTCACCAGTTGGGACCTGCTGTCCAGCAATGCCTTCCTGGATGAGAATGCCAGCGGCACCTGGACGCTGGAAGTCACCGACATGGGGCAGGCCGCGACCGCTGCATCGCGCGGCAACCTCGAATTCTTCAAGATCCGCGTTCTGGGGCACTGATGATGAAGACGACCATTCTGTTGAGCACGCTCGCCTTCGCGGCGATGACCTCCGCTGCCTGGGCACAGAGCTCGGGGCAGACTCCTCCGGCCAGGACCCTGTCGACCGTGGATGCGCAGGAACTGAAGGCGTCCGCTACCGGCCGCTCGTTCGATGTGGGCGGCACGCGCTTCCAGCTGTCTCCCTCGACCACCGTGAAGCAGGCCAGCGGCGGCCAGTTCACGATCACCCCGCAGGCGGCGGCGACCACCAGCTCGCGTACCAAGCGTTCGCTGGATAGTGCAGCGGCCGCGCCTGCTGATGCAGGTGCCGGCAAGTTCGCGGCGGCGGTCTCCCGTGACGGAGCGCCGGTGGTGGCGACATCGCGGGTCAAGGTGTTCTTCACCGATGCAGCATCGGCCCAGCGCGCGGCAACCGCCACCGGAGGCACCGTTGTGAAGGTGTCGAAGGCTTCGGGCCAGGCCATCGTGGAGTACCCGTCGGTGAACGCGGCGCTGGATGCGACCACCAAGCTGCTGTCCACCGCCGGTATCCGCGCCACCGAGCCGGACGTGGTGCAGTGGGAAGAGACCAAGTAAGGCGTTGAGTGGTGCCCCTGGCCGGTTGGCTCTCCTGGCCGGCCGGGGGATTGATGTGTGGGGGTGTGCCGACCAACGGTCGGCACCCACCGGATTCACTAATCGTGTGCCGACCAAGGTCGACACCCACCGCGGTAGAGGTGGTGTCAGCGGGCGGCGAGTGTGTCGCTGTGCGCGAGGTGGCAGCTGGCCAGTGCGTCGTTGCCGGCGGCCGGGTGGTCGGGCTCGAGCAGCAGGCGCTGCACGTCGGAGAACAGCTTTTCCACCGGCATGCCGTACGGCGCGAACAGGCGCAGGCGGCCCTGGCGGTCGAACACGTAGCCACCGGCGATGTGGCTCATGGTGTAGGTATCCGGTACCGGGCCGGGCTCCTTCTCGTAGAACGCCTTGAAGTCGCTGGCCATCGCTGCCAGCTGCGCTTCGTTGCCGACCAGCGCGATCGCCTTGGGGTCGAACGCTTCCACGTAGGTTCGCGCCACCTCCGGCGTGTCGCGGGCCGGGTCGACGCTGACGAACACCACCTGCAGCTGATCGGCATCCTTGCCCATCAGGTGCTTCACCTGGCTCAGCTCGACCATGGTGGTCGGGCACACGTCCGGGCAGCGGGTGAAGCCGAAGAACAGATAGGTCACCTGCCCCTGCAGGTCCTTCGGGCCGCGCACGGTGCCGTGGCTGTCGAGCATCGACCACTGCTGGCCGAGCTCCTCGCAGGCGATGTCCTTCGCGTAGAAGTCCATGCGCGACTGCGCACTGCAGCCGGCCAGCAGGCCGAGCAGCAGGCCTGCGGCCAGGCGCAGGCCACGATGGGGGAACGCAATGCCTTTCACGGTTGGCAGGCTCAGTTAATCATCATGTGGTAGTGCATGCTCCAGATGATCCAGACCGACAGTGCGACGACGATGAACAGGATCACCAGGGTGAACACGAAGCTGGCCAGGTTCCAGCCACCCTCGGACTTGCGGTCCATGTGCAGGAAATAGACCAGCTGCACCAGGATCTGCGCCACCGCGAAACCGACCAGCAGGAACAGCGTGAGCGGCCGCGACAGCACCGGATTCATCACCAGCGCGAACGGCACCACGGTCAGCAGCGCGCACAGCACGAAGCCGATCAGGTAGGACTTGGTGGAGCCGTGCGCATTGCCGGCGCGCGAGGTTTCGACGTGGGCCATGTCAGAAGGCTCCGATCAGGTAGACGAAGGTGAAGACGCAGATCCACACCAGGTCCAGGAAGTGCCAGAACAGGCTCAGGCACGACACGCGGGTGATGTTGGTCGGGGTCAGGCCGCGACGGTAGACCTGGTGCATGACCACGGCCATCCAGATCAGGCCGCTGGCCACGTGCAGGCCGTGGGTGGCGACCAGCGCGAAGAACGCCGACAGGTAGGCACTGGTGCTCGGGCCGGCGCCTTCGTGGATCAGGTGCGAGAACTCGTAGATCTCCATGCCAATGAACGAGGCACCGAGCACGAAGGTCACGCCCAGCCAGCGCAGCACCGAGGAGGCATCGTGACGATGCATCGCCAGCACGGCCTGGCCGTAGGTGATGCTGGAGACCAGCAGCAGGAAGGTCTCGGCCATCACGAACGGCAGCGAGAACAGCTCCTTGCCGGTGGGGCCGCCAGCGTAGGCGGTGCTGAGCACCGCGTACGAGGCGAACAGCGAACCGAACAGCACCAGGTCGGACATGAGGTAGACCCACATGCCGAACACCTTCATGCCGCCCTGCTCGTGGCCATGGTCGTGTTCGTGGTGGTCCTCGTGCGCCTGCGTGTCGCTGGCCAGCTCCGGGCGGGTCAACAGGTTCATGCGCGTACCTCCTTCAGCTTGGCCAGGTTGGCCGCTTCGGTGCGCGCCACCTCTTCGGAACTGACGTAGTAGTCCACGTCCTCGTCGTAGGACCGCACGATCAGGGTGACGATCATCGCGATGAAGCTGGCCGCGGCCATCCACCAGATGTGCCAGACCAGGGCGAAGCACAGCACCAGGATCCAGATGTTGAGGATCAGCGGCACGCCGGTGTTCTTCGGCATGTGGATCGGTGCGTACTTCTTCGGCGGCGGCGGCAGGCCGCGCTTCTTCGCTTCGTGGAAGGCATCCAGCTCATCGGCCTTGGGCACTACGGCGAAGTTGTAGAACGGTGGCGGCGACGGCGTGGCCCATTCCAGCGTGCGTGCGTTCCACGGGTCGCCGGTCAGGTCCAGGTTGCGCTTGCGGTCACGCACGCTCACGTAGATCTGCACCAGCATCAGGATGATGCCCGCGAACACGAACAGTGCACCGATGAAGGCGGCGATCAGGTACGGCGTCCACGCCGGGTTGTCGTACTGGTTCATGCGGCGGGTCATGCCCATGAAGCCGAGCATGTACAGCGGCATGAAGGCCAGGTAGAAGCCGATCACCCAGCAGGCGAACGACCACTTGCCCAGGCGCTCGTTGAGGGTGAAGCCGAACACCTTCGGGAACCAGTAGGCGAAGCCGGCCAGGTAGCCGAACAGCGCGCCGCCAATGATGGTGTTGTGGAAGTGGGCGACCAGGAACAGGCTGTTGTGCAGCAGGAAGTCCGCGCCCGGGATGGCCAGCAGCACGCCGGTCATGCCACCGATGGTGAAGGTGACCAGGAAGGCGATGGTCCACAGCATCGGCACGCTGAACTCGACGCGGCCACCGTACATGGTGAACAGCCAGGTGAAGATCTTCACGCCGGTGGGAATGGCGATGATCATCGTCATGATGCCGAAGAAGGCATTGACGCTGGCACCGGAGCCCATGGTGAAGAAGTGGTGCAGCCAGACGATGAACGACAGGATGCCGATCGCCAGCGTGGCGCCCACCATCGACTTGTAGCCGAACAGCTTCTTGCGCGCGAACGTGGCAGTCACTTCAGAGAAGATGCCGAATGCCGGCAGCACCAGGATGTACACCTCCGGGTGTCCCCAGGCCCACACCAGGTTCACGTACATCATCGGGTTGCCACCCAACGTGTTGGTGTAGAAGTTGAAGTCCAGGTAGCGGTCCAGGGTGAGCGCACCCAGCGCCACGGTCAGGATCGGGAAGGCGGCGATGATGATCACGCTGGTGACCAGCACGGTCCAGGTGAACACCGGCATCTTCATCAGGGTCATGCCCGGCGCACGCATGCGCAGGATGGTGATGAACAGGTTGACGCCGGTCAGCAATGTGCCGATGCCCGAAGCCTGCAACGCCCAGATGTAGTAATCGACACCGACCCCGGGACTGAACTCGATGCCCGACAGCGGCGGATAGGCCACCCAGCCGGTCATGGCGAATTCGCCAACACCGAGCGAGATCATCATCAGCGCAGCGCCGACCACGAAGATCCAGAAGCTGAAGGCGTTGAGGAACGGGAACGCCATGTCGCGCGCACCGATCTGCAGCGGCACGATGATGTTCATCAGGCCGACCACGAACGGGGTGGCCACGAAGAAGATCATGATCACGCCGTGCGCGGTGAAGATCTGGTCGTAGTGCTCCGGCGGCAGGAAGCCGTCACTGCCCGGCCCGGCCGCCGCCAGCTGAGCGCGCATCATCAGCGCATCGGCAAAGCCACGCACCAGCATGACCAGCGCCACCACCACGTACATGATGCCGATCTTCTTGTGGTCCACGGTGGTGAACCAGTCACGCCACAGCGGGCCCCACAGCTTGAAGTACGTCACCGCGCCGAGCAGCGCGAGGCCCCCCAGCACCATGGCCGCCAGTGTGACCACGACGATCGGCTCGTGCAGTGGCACGGCCTCCCACGTCAATTTACCCAACATGTTCGTTACTCCTGGGAAACCTGGGCACCACCGGCAGCACCCGCCGGGGTAGCAGCAGCGGTGTTCTCACCGACGCCGATGAACTGGTCGATGACCTTCTTGAACAGCAGCGGTTCGACGCTGGAGAAGTGCTGCACCGGTGCGTTCTTCGACGGTGCGGCCAGCGCCTTGAACTGGTTGAAATCCAGCGCCTGCGGCGCGCTGCGCACCTCGGCCACCCAGCGCTCGAACTCCTCGTTGCTGCTGGCGGTGGCGATGAACTTCATGTTCGAGAAGCCATGCCCGCTGTAGTTGCCGGACATGCCGCGGAACTGGCCGGGTTCGTTGGCGATCAGGTGCAGCTGCGTGCGCATGCCGGCCATCGCGTAGATCTGCCCGCCCAGCTGCGGGATGAAGAAGGTATTCATCGTCGAGTTGGAGGTGATGTTGAACGCCAGCGGGCGGTTGGCCGGGAAGTTGAGCTGGTTGACCGTGGCGATGCCCAGGTCCGGGTACACGAACACCCACTTCCAATCGGTGGCGATCACGTCCACGTGCAGCGGCTCACCGGCCACGTCCAGCGGCTTGTACGGGTCCAGCTCGTGGGTCGACTTCCACACGATCACCGCCAGGCCGGCAATGATCAGCAGCGGCACGCCCCAGACCACGATCTCCACCTTGGTGGAGTGCGACCAGTCCGGCATGTATTTCGCTTTGGTGTTGCCGGCGCGGAAGCGCCAGGCAAATACGAAGGTCAGCACGATGGCCGGTATCACCACGATCAGCATCAGGCCGATGCAGATCAGGATCAGGTCGCGCTGGGCGAGCCCGACCATGCCCTTCGAATCCAGCAGCACCCAGTCACAGCCTGACAGGCCGACGCAGGCCAGGGCGACCAGCGCCAGGCGGATGCGGTTCCAGCAGATATTCATTGGAGGTCAACCCTGTTGAAGAAGCGCGCTTGACCGGCTCGCCTGCGCGCAGCGCCCGGGCGTGGAGCGGCTACACTGTGGGTACGAGGCCGCCTACAAGAAGGCGAACCACTCCAATCAAGCCCATACAAGATACATCATTGTATGGACTTGTGCATCTGCACGTATGGAAAAAACTGACCGATGACGCCACCTGCCGCCGGCCGCCGCCTGAAACACCCCAATCGCACTTGGGTTCGCCCCTTCCGCGAGGGCGCCGGCCCGCTGTACCTGCAGATTGCCCAGCAGGTGCGCGATGCGGTGGATGACGGCGTGCTGCGCCCGGGTGACCGCCTGCCGCCGCAGCGCGACCTGGCCCAGCAGGTGGGCGTGGACCTGACCACGGTCACCCGTGCCTTCGCCGAGCTGCGCCAGGCCGGCCTGCTGGATGCGCACGGCGCTGGCGGTACCTTCATCGCGCTGTCGGCTGGCAACCGCAGCACCTCGGTCGACCTGAGCATGAACATCCCGCCGCTGCTGGGCAGCGCGCCGTTCGCACAGGGCATGGAGGCCGGCTTCCAGCACGTGGGCCAGCAGCTGGGCCAAGGCGAACTGATGAGCTACCACGTCGGCGCCGGCACCCGCGAGGACCGCGCCGCCGCCGTGCAGTGGCTGGCGCCGATGCTGGGCACGGTGGGTGCCGACCAGGTGGTGATCTGCCCCGGCGCGCAGACCGCGCTGTGCGCGCTGATCCTGGCCCGCACCCAGCCGGGTGAGCTGATCGCTGCAGAGCAGCTGACCTACCCGGGCCTGCTGGCCGCCGCGCGCGTGCTGCAGCGGGGCGTGGCGCCGGTGGCAATGGACGCCGAAGGCATGCTGCCCGACGCGCTGGAGGAGGCCTGCCAGCTGCGTCGCCCACGCCTGCTGTACCTGGTGCCGACCATCCAGAATCCGACCACGGCGACGATGTCGGCGCAGCGCCGGCAGGCCCTGCTGGCGGTGGCGAAGCGCCACGATCTGACCGTGATCGAAGACGATCCTTACTGGTTGCTGGCCGGAGACGCCGCGCCGCCGCTGGCCGCACATCGAGATGCGGGCTGTCCGGTCTATTACATCTCCACCCTGTCCAAGTGCCTGGCCCCGGGCCTGCGCACCGCCTACCTGGTGGTGCCGGCCGGCGAGCCGATGGAACCGGTGCTGGACGCCCTGCGCGCGATCGCGCTGATGCCGACCCAGTCGATGGTGGCGGTGGCTTCGCAGTGGATCCGCAGCGGCCAGGCCCAGGACATGGTGCAGCGCTTCCAGCAGGAGCTGCGCGAGCGCCAGGCCATTGCCGCGCAGTACCTGCCGTCCCGCGCGCGGGCGCACCCGGCCGGCCTGCACGTGTGGCTGCCGCTGCCGCCGCGGCTGGACCAGTACCGGCTGATCCAGGCCGCCCAGGAGCAGGGGCTGGGCATCGCCAGCTCGGATGCCTTCAGTGTGGAAGAGCCGCCGCCGGGCAACGCGATCCGCTTGTCGCTGGGCGGCGCGGTCGACCAAGGCGCACTGGCCGGGGCGCTGGCCAAACTGAACGAGATCCTGTCCGAGGCCCCCGAGGCCCGGCACAGCGCCATCGTCTGAACGCCGTGCATGGCGCGATATCCATACAAGATGATATTTTGTATGCAATGTATGGATGAAGGGACGTGCCTCGATGCGGGCCGAGAAACTGAAGCTCCACCTGGTGATGGCCGGGTGTGGCGGCTTTGTCGTGTTGATGCTGGCCGCCCTGGCCTGGGTCTGCCTGCAGCCGCAGACCGTGGATGTGCAGGCCGCCGAACGCCACGCCATCGAGCAATGCGTGCAGCGCAGCGAGGATCCGTCCCGCAGTGAGATCCAGCGCCGCGCGCAGGCTGATTCCTGCCGCGAGATGCGCAAGCAGTACGTGCACAAGTTCGGCGGGGAAGATTCCTGATGGGCGCAGGTGCGCCGCGTCGCCGCTGGCTGCTGCCGACGATGATCGCCCTCGCCTGCCTGTTCATGGCCGGCGTCGCGGCTGCGCTGTGGCAGTACTTCGGCTACAGCGCGCAATCCACGTTCACCGAACAGGCCATCGTCTTCGATGATTCGCAGCTGCGCCTGCCAGCCGATCTGGCCGGGGATACCGGCCGCATCCGCGTGGTGCATTTCTGGGACCCGGCCTGCGGCGTGTGCAACCGCGAGACCGGTGCGCACCTGAGCTACCTGATCAGCATGTACCGCCGCGCCGGCATCGACTTCTATGCGATCCGCCGCCCGGGCACCCAGGGCGAACTGCCTGAGCCGCTGCGCAACAAGGTGATCAACCTGCCGACCATCGGCGGCATCGAGCACATTCCGGCCAGCCCTGCTGTCGCGATCTGGGATCGCCAGGGCCATCTGGCCTACGCCGGCCCGTACAGCATCGGCATGGTCTGCAACTCGGCCAACAGCTTCGTCGAACCGCTGCTGGACAGACTGGTGCGCGGCGAAACCGTGCGCCCGAAAGGACTGCTTGCCGTGGGCTGCTACTGCCCCTGGCAGGACAAGCGCTGAGGACGCGCAATGACATCACTGACGCTGGCCGGCGCGGCCGCCGCAAACAACAACGGCGGTCACCTGTCCGAACCGACCGATGGTTATGGACAGGCTCCCGCCGTTGGAAGCAACGATACGCCCCGACATGCTCCGTACATGCCGCGACCGGATGTCGCAGCCCGCGAATGGGTGCAGGACGTGCTCGCGCACAACGGGCCGATCTACCTGCGCATCGTCAATTCGCTGGAACGCACGGTGCGCCGCGGTGGTCTTGCGCCGGGCCAGCGCCTGCCCTCGCAGCGCGCGTTGGCGCAGCAGCTCGGCGTCGACCTGACCACGGTGACGCGGGCGTTCGATGAAGCACGCAAGCGCGGCCTGATCGAGGCGCGTGGACCACAGGGCAGTTTCATCGCACCGCCCAAGGCTGGCTTCGACCAGGTGGTGGACCTGAGCATGAACGTGCCGCCGGTGCCCGATGCCGATGCGCTGGCCGAGACCCTGCGCCGCGGTGCCGCCGCCGTGCTTGCACGCAGCAACGCACCTAACCTGATGACCTATCACCTGGGTGGTGGCAACCCCACTGATCGCCATGCAGCAGCGCGCTGGCTGCAGCCGATGCTGGGCACCGTGGATGACAACTGCCTGCTGCTGACCGAAGGCGCGCAGGTGGCGTTGGCCGCCATCCTGGTCAGCCAGGGCCGCGATGGCGACGCAATCCTGTGTGACACGCTGGTCTACCCGGGCCTGCTGCAGGCCGCGAGGGCCATCGGCCGGCGGCTTGTACCGGTGGAAGGCGACGAACACGGCATGTGCCCCGAGGCGCTGGCCCGGCACGCGCGCAACGGCGGCGCGCGGCTGGTCTATCTCAATCCCACCTGCCAGAACCCAACCGCGCTGACCCTGTCGTTGCAGCGGCGCGAAGCGCTGGCATGCGTGCTGAAAAGCGAGGGCCTGCTGGCGATCGAGGATGATCCGTACTGGCACCTTGCCGAAGAGGCGCCGATACCGCTGGCAACGCTGGCACCGCGTCATGTGTTCCATGTGGCGACGTTGTCGAAGGTGATCAGCCCCGGTCTGCGCACCGCCTTCGTGCAATGCCCGAGCGCCGCGCACGCCGAGGCGATGGCATCGGCCCTGCGGGCCACCCGGTTGATGGGGCATCCGCTGGTGTCGGCGCTGGCCAGCCAGCTGCTGCTGGATGGTTCGGCGCAGTCACTGCTGGCCCAGGTGCGTACCGAGGCGCGCGAACGCATGCGCATGGCGCGCTACCTGCTCGCGCCGTCGCTGCTGCAGCGTGCCGGGGGCCTGCATGCCTGGTGCCGGGTGCCGGCGCCGTGGACCGACGCCACGCTGGTGCGTACCGCGCAGCTGCAGGGACTGGCCATCGCACCGTCATCGGCGTTCTGCCCGCCCGGGGTGCTGCAACAGAACGGCGTGCGGCTGTCGCTGGGGCTGGCGGCGGATCGCCGGCAGCTGGAAAGTGCGCTGCGGCGGATTGATCGGTTGTTGTTGTCGGATGCCTTGCCAGCGATCGAGCGCTAGGCGGGGAGCCTCCACGCCATGCGTGGTTGGAATGTGCCAACCAAGGTTGGCACCTACCAAAGCAGGGTCAGGCCAGGGCGAAGAGCGCCTTCACCAGCGCATCCATCTGCGCCGGCCGGGTGAACACCGACGGTGTCACCCGCACGCAGGCGCCGGAGTCCAAGCCGTCGCGATGGGTGGTGAACACGCGATGCTCGTCCAGCAGGCGCTTCTGCAGCGCGATATTGTCAGCCGCGCTGGTGCGCCCGCGCAGGCGGAAGCTGGCCAATGCACTCGCCAGCGCCGGGTCCGGCGAAGACAGCACTTCGATATGCGCCATCTGCCGCGCCGGCAGCGTCCAGCGCTCACGCAGGTAGCGCAGGCGCGCCTGCTTGTTGGCCACGCCGATGCGCTGGTGCAGGGCAATGGCTTCCGGCAGTGCCAGGTAGGCGGCGAAGTTGACCGTACCGGTGTGCACGCGGCTGCCCACGCGGCCGTCGTCGGTCTCGCCCATGTACGGGTCAAGGTCAGCAACGCGGCCCCTGCGCACATACATCGCGCCGACACCGACCGGCGCCCCGATCCATTTGTGCAGGTTGATGCCGACGAAGTCAGCCTTCAGCTGCGGCACCACGTAGTCGATCTGGCCAAACCCATGCGCGGCATCAACGATCACATCGATGCCGCGCGCACGCGCACGCTCGGCGATTTCCGCCACCGGCAACACCAGCCCATGGCGGTGGCTGACCTGGGTCAGCAGCACCAGTTTCAGGCGCGGAAGCCGCGCGAATGCGTCCTCATACGCCTGCAGGATCTGTGCGTGGTCCGGCACCGCCGGCAGCGCGATGCGCTCCACCTGCACGCCACGACGCTGTTGCAGCCAGCGCATCGCGCCGATCATGCTGTCGTAGTCGATGTCGGCGTAGAGCACCTGTTCGCCAGGCTGCAGGCGGTTGTAGCCGCCGATCAGGGCCAGCATCGCTTCGGTGGCGCCACGGGTCAGTGCGATCTCGTCGGCGCCCACGCCCAGCAACCCGGCCACCTGCCGCTGCACCGCCATGTACTGCGCCGGAAACTCGCGGCGGCCATACCATGCGTTGCCACGGTTCACCTCGGCGGTGTGGCGCTGGTAGCTGGCCAACGTCTCGCGGCCCATTGCACCCCAGTAACCGTTCTCCAGGTGATTCACTTCGTCGGTGATGTCGAAGTGGCTGGCCACGGCGGCCCAGTAGCCTTCATCGCGGGCCAGCACGTCCGGCGCCACGGTCGTTGCGGGAATCTGCATGGGCGCAGCGTAACGCGCGGCGGCCATGGCGGGCAGTGAAGACAGTGCAGCGGCGGCCGGCAGCAGCGTGCCGGCGCGCAGCAGGTTACGGCGGCGGCTGTCCATCAGAAGGTCAACCGGTACTGCGCGTACACATTGGCACCATCGGTGTCGTACGGCGCGTTGCGCGAGTAGACCAGGCCGCGGCTGGCCTGGAAGGTCGCTTCGTCCGGATAGCGGTCGAACACATTGTCCGCGCCCACGCGCAGGCTGTGGTGCTCGTTGATGCGGTAGCCCACGGCCAGGTCGAGGAAGCTCATCGCGCCGAAACGCTGGTAGATGTCGCCCACCGCATTGCCGCTGGAGTCGGTCCAGGCACCGTAGTAGCGCATGCGCGCCATCAGTGACCAGGCGCCGATGTCCCAGCTGCCGGTGAAGCTGCCCTTGTGCTCGGGCAGGCGGTCTTCGAACAGCACGCGCTGGGTTTCGTTGGTAGCCACCGAGGTGCTGCCGTTGTCCACCCGCGTACGGTTGTAGTTGTAGGCCAGGGTCAGCGTCATGCGGCCCGCGCCGAGATCGCGCAGGTAGCTGCCGACCACGTCCACGCCGGTGGTGGTGGTATCGAAGTCGTTGGTGAAGTAGTTCACCGAGGTATAGCCCAGCGGATTCGGTGTGCCGGCCGGAATGGCGAAGCTGGCCGACTGGCTGAAGCGGTCGGTGAGCTTGATCTGGTAGACATCCACTGAGCCGGACAGGCCCAGGTCGGTACGCCAGGTCAGGCCCAGCGACGCGGTACGCGATTCCTCCGGCTTCAGCGGCCTGGCGCCGAGCAGCTGTGCCAGCGGATCGTTCGGCGACAGGCGGCCACTGGTGAAGATCTGCAGCGTGCGCGTGTCCAGGCCCTGGGTGGTGCTGGTGGTGTTGAGCTGCGCCGGGGTCGGTGCACGGAAGCCGGTGGACACGGTACCGCGCAGGGCTACGTCCGGGGTAATCGCGAAACGCGCCGAGAGCTTGCCGTCCAGCGTGCTGCCAAAGCTGGAGAAGTCCTCGTAGCGGCTGGCCGCGCCGATGCTCCAGCGCTCGCCCAGCGGCACTTCCATATCCACGTAGGCGGCCTTGCTGCGCTGGCTCCACTGCCCGGCCTGGCTGGCCGAGAAGCCAGGCGCGCCGTTGGAGTTGGCCTCCAGGCCTGCCGCTGCGCCCGGGCCCACCGCGTACGAGGCCGGATCACCGGCACGTACCTGGTAGGTCTCCTGGCGGAACTCACCACCGAAGGCGACGTTGATCGGCTTGGACAGCGCGCCCGCGTCCCACTCGTAGTTGAAGTCGGCGTTGGCGTTCTTCTCGGTCTGGGTCAGGCGGCCGAGATCGAATGCGGTCGGGCTGGCCGGGCCGAGCGAGGCGTTGATCGAGTTCTTCAGGCTGTAGTCGATTGCGTTGCGCCCGTACGAGGCGCTGACATCCCAGCGCAGCTTCGGGGTGATCTCGCCACGCAGGCCACCGACCAGTTGCAGGTCGTTCTGGACGTTGCCGTACTGCGGGCTGAAACCCACCGGATAGATCGAACGCAGGTTCCAGCCGGGGAAGATCGCCGTGGTGCGGTAGGCACCGGTGGTGGTGTCCGGGTTGCGCCAGTTGAAATCGCTGACACCATCGCTGTGGCTGTACAGGCCAAAGGCATAGAGCTCCAGCGTGTCGCTGGCGTTGGCCTTCACATTGAAGCCGACGCGGCGGCTTTCCAGTTCCGGCTGGCCCCAGCGCTGTACCGGGTTGGGCACGTCCAGATCCGGATGCGCGGCCTGGAAGGCGATCGCATCCGGGCGCTGGCGGGTGCGCGAGGTGGCGTCGGAATTGGACGATTCGGCGAACAGCACCAGGCTGCCGTAGTCACCCAACGACCAGCCGGTGCGCGCACTGAAATCGCGCGACGCGCCATCGCCCTGCGCATACTGCGAATAGCCGGCAGTGATCTCGGTACCGGGGCCATCCTCGAGAATGATGTTGATGACGCCGGCGATGGCGTCCGAGCCGTACTGCGCCGAGGCACCATCGCGCAGCACTTCGATGCGCTTGATCGCACTGGTCGGAATCTGCGCCAGGTCGGCCGCCTGCGCACCGCGGTTGCCGAGCAGCGCGCTGCGATGGAAGCGGCGACCGTTGACCAGCACCAGGGTCTGGTCCGGCGACAGGCCACGCAGCGTCGCCGGGCGCACGAACACCTGGCCGTCCGCCATCGGCAGGCGCTGTACCACGAATGACGGCACCAGCTGTGCCAGCACGTCCTTCAGATCGGTCGACTCGACGGACTTGATGTCTTCCTTGGTGAACACGTCCACCGGCGCCAGCGTTTCGAACTGGGTGCGGTTGGAGGCGCGGGTGCCGGTGACCAGCATCGCGTCGAGCTGGGTGGGCGCCGCACGGCTGCTGCCCGCGGCATCGACCGCATCGGCCTCCGCTGCGATCGCGCCTCCTGCGCTGGCCATGGAAAGGGCAAGGAGGATGGAACGCGAAAGCTTCGAACGATGCACGGCAGGGCTCCGGGAGGACGCGACAGGGCCAGCACCTGTGCGGATACACCAGGCGTGGACAAGGCGCGCAGTCTCGGCGCGATCTGTGAAGGAGGCATGACGTCGGTGCGACAGCTTGATGCGGCACTGGCGCAAGAACTGCTAAACGCCGCGCCTGCCGATCCGCTACTGTGCCGCCATTGGATCCGGGGACGGCAGGATGAGCGCGGCAGGCAAGGCGTTGTGGTACATCGAGACCCATGCGGACCAGCCCTTGGCGCTGGCCGACATTGCCGCTGCGGCCGGCCTGTCGCCGTTTCATCTGTCACGCCTGTTCCAGGCCCGCACCGGCACCTCGGTGGTGCGCTACCTGCGCGGGCGCCGCCTGACCGCTGCTGCGCAGCGGTTGGCCAACGGCGCCGGCGACATCCTGCAGGTGGCGCTGGGGGCCGGCTACACCACCCATGCCGCCTTTACCCGGGCCTTCAGCGAACTGTTCGGGCAGACACCGGAACGGGTACGCGAACAGGGCACCGATGGGCTGGCGCTGGTGCAGGCGATCCGGCTGGACGAGGCCCCGTCAGCCTGCATTGAAGCCCCCCGGCTGCTCGATACGCCAGCGTTCCAGGTGGCAGGCGTCGGCATGCGGCATACCCGCGACAGCAGCGGCGCCATTCCGGGCCAATGGGCCCAGCTCAACCGCGAGTGGCCGACGCCGGCACCGGTCAGCTTCGGCGTGTGCTGCAACAGTGATGACGATGGCGGCTTCGACTACATCGCGGCACTGCCGGCAAGCACGGTACCGAACGTGCCTGCGCACTGGCAACGCGTGGACATCCCGGCGCGCCGCTACCTGGTGGCCTGGCACGGCGGACACATCTCGGCCATCCGCTCGACCTGGTTCTGGTTGCTGGATCATTATCTCCCTGCGTCCAACCTGAGCCTTGCCGATGCGCCGGACCTGGAGCGCTACGACGCCCGGTTCGACGAGCACACCGGCCAGGGCGGCGTGGAAATCTGGCTGCCGGTCGAAGAACGTCCCCACTGACAAGGAGTTGAAGATGCGCATGACCGCTGCTGTGCTGGGAGGAATGCTGCTGGCGTTCGCGAGCGTCGGCGACGCCCGCGAAAGCGGCGTCGCCGGCGAGCGCCACGGCACGACGACGCTGGCCAGCGCCGCCGTGCGCGACGCAGGGCACCGCAACGCGCTGCGCTACACGGTCTGGTATCCGGCCCCGGCCGGCAGCCGCGAAACCGCGCTGACCATCGGTCCACCCGACGCGCCGCTGTTCGACGTCGGCCGGTCGGCCAAGGATGCGCCGGTCGCGGGTGATCGCCTGCCGACCCTGCTGCTCTCGCATGGCAACGGCGGCAGCGCGCGCATGATGGGCTGGCTGGGCACGGCGCTGGCGCGGGCCGGGTATCTGGTGATTGCGGTGGATCATCCAGGCAACAACGGCGTTGACACCATGACCCTGCCCGGCAGCCTTCTGACCTGGTTGCGCGCCGATGACCTGCATGCTGCACTGGCGGCCGTGCAGGCTGATCCGGTGCTGGGCCCGCATGTCGATCCTGAGCGCCTGGGGGTCGCCGGCTTCTCGGCCGGTGGCTACACCGCGCTGCTGGCAGCCGGTGCGCGACCGGACCTGCAGCGATTGCGGGACTTCTGCACCGCACATCCGGATGACGGCGTCTGCCGGCCCCAACAGGAGGCGGCAACGCACACGATGGAGGCACGCGTTGCCGCTGCGGCGTCGCCCGAGCTGTCGCCATGGATGTCCCACGCCAACGACGCACGCGCCATTCCCGGCGTGCGCGCGGTGTTCCTGCTGGCGCCGGCAATCGTGCAGGCCTTTGCGCCCGAGCAGCTCTCCTCGCTGAAACAGCCGGTGTCGATCGTGCTGGGCCAGGCGGACACGGTCGCGCCACCACAGACCAATGGCGAGGCTGCGCGTGCGGTGATTGCGGGCGCTGCACTGCAGGTGCTGCCCGGTGTCGGCCATTACGATTTCCTCGCCGCATGCACCCCGACCGGACAGCAGCGGCTGCAGGACCTGTGCAGCACGTCGGTGCCGAAGGCGCAGACCCACGCGCAGGCAGCGGACGCGGCAATACGGTTCTTCAACCATTCGCTGCGCTAGTGGCCGCCGGGCATGGCCCGGCGCTACAGTGGGCGCGTCCACGGAGGATCGATCATGCGCCTGCTCCACCTCACTCTGCCGGTATCCGACGTCGCTTCCGTGGCCACATATTTCCACGATGTGCTGCAGCAGCGCGTGGTCGGCAACCATGTGCACATCGGCTGGAGCACGATCGAACTGCAGCCGGCGGGAGGTCACCCCGTCGGTGGCGTGCACCTGGCCTTCAACGTACCGGACAACCGCTTCGGCGAGGCGATGGCCTGGTTGCGCGAACGTACCCCGCTGCAACGTAATCCTGAGGGCCTGGATTACTTTGCGCTGGAGAGCAGCTGGCAGTCGCAGTCGGTGTACTTCACCGGTCCCGATGGCCTGATCCTCGAGTTGATCGGCCGGCGCCGTCTGCCAGACAGCATGCGCGCAGGCGCCTTCCATGGCAGCGAGCTGGCGTGCCTGAGCGAGGTCGGCCTGCCCAGCCACGATGTCGATGCGGTGCGCGAACAGTCCAGCCAGCGCTTCGGCCTGCAACCGATCAGCACGCCTTCGCCGCAGTTCGCGCCGATGGGCGACGACGAGGGCCTGCTGATCGTGGTTGCGGCGGATCGACGGTGGTTCCCTGAGCAGAAAGACCTGCCCAATGCGCAGGGCGTGCAGCTGCAGGTGGGTGATGTGAGCGGTAGCGGCGAACTGCGTGATGCCACGCTGGGCTGGCGGATGTGGGCAGCCTGAGCCACCCGCTGTCCGAAGCGCCGCCGCCGCCGCTGCGACCACCACCACCGGACCCGCCGCCGGAACTGCTCGAGGACGAGCTCGACGACGAGGTGCTGGACGAGGAACGGTAGCCTTGGGACGACCCTCGCTTCAGGGCAACGACCGAATCCCCTGTGCGCCAATCCGCTGGCAACAGGTTGCGTGCGGATGAATCTTCCGACGGCGGCAGCTGCTCGCCATCGATCAGCGCCACCAGCAGCTTGCTGCCGTCCAGCATGCCCTGGTCCAGGTCTCCCTCGCGCAGGCGCGGCACGCTGTGCATCCTGCGAAACGGCATCCGTGGATGTCCTCCC
This sequence comes from Stenotrophomonas sp. 85239_Sma, assembly GCF_056481725.1. Classification (NCBI taxonomy): domain Bacteria; kingdom Pseudomonadati; phylum Pseudomonadota; class Gammaproteobacteria; order Lysobacterales; family Lysobacteraceae; genus Stenotrophomonas; species Stenotrophomonas sp. 85239_Sma. The sequence goes on from NZ_CM151163.1 coordinate 4,361,313, forward strand.
CCATGAACGGAAAAAGCCGGCCGGATCGCTCCGGCCGGCCTCCTTTACCACACGCCTGTTCACACGCAGCGGTCAACGGCCCATGGCCACTCGCTGCTGCTCGTCCTGCACGTGTTGCTGCGAAGGCTCGTGCTTGGCCAGCATTGCAGCGCTGGTCTCCTGCAGGCTCGGTGCCGTCTGGGTCATGTCCACCGCAGTACGGAAGCCGGGGACGGTGCCCATGACGAAGGCCTTGCCATCCTGCAGGGTGACGCCCTGCAGCTTTTCCGGCGAATCGATGCCGGCGGCCTTGGCCTGGGCGGTCACATGCGCGCTCATCTCGTTGCAGATCATGCCCGGCAGGTGGCCACGGATCGCATTGTGCAGTGGCGTATCCGGATGCGCCTTGTCGCCCAGTTGCGGCCCCTTCGGCGACGCCTCGGCGTGGCTGCGGCCTTCGGCCAGCTTGGCCAGCGTCGCCGGACCCGCCACGCCATCGGCGGAGAGCCCGTGCTGCTTCTGGTAGGCGGTCAGTGCGTCCTTGGTATTGGCACCGAATTTGCCATCCTCGCTCAGCCGGTTGCCATGGCCGTCGCGCACGCCCAAGCGGTTGAGTTCCTTCTGCAGTGCAGTCACTTCCTCGCCCTTGGCCCCCTGGCGCAGCACACCGTTGTGGTCGGCGTCATGCGAATGGCCACCCTTGCCGGTTTCCTTCAGCTTGCCGTGGTCCCAGAAGTCCTGCGGACTGAGCAGCTTGCCGTGCGGATCCTTCAACTGGTAATGCACGTGCTGGGCATACTGCCCCGCACCGCCCGGGCCACGCCCACCCATGGTGCCGATCGGCTCGCCCGCCTTGATCGGCTGGCCTTCCTTCACCTGGGTCGACTGCAGGTGCAGGATCTCGTGCGAGTTGCCCTGTGCATCCCTGATCTTCACCGTGCCGTAGTCACCACCGACGAACGTCACCGTTCCGGAGATCGGTGCGTGGACGGTCGGGTGCTGCAGATTACGGCCGTGCTGGCCGCCGACGTAGTTGAAGTCGGTGCCACCGTGCGGCTTGTGCGCGCGGTGTTCGCCGAACTCACCGGTAACGTGCGGCTTGACTCCGTTCTGCGGGGGCAGCATCACCTGCATCGTCTGCTCAAAGGTGCGGGTCTGGCCTTCGGCATGCGCCGCTGCCGGCTTGGCCTGCGCGTGCGTGGCCGCAGCTACGGCGGGGGCCGCGTGGCTGCCATGGGACTGGCCGTGGGTCAGTCCCAGGCGCTGCTCCACGAACCGCTCGTACTTGTCCACGTACGGCATCACCTTCTTTTCAGACAGGTTGAGGCCGCCGTAATCGCGGGTCGGGCCGTCGTGGTGGTACTTGTAGATGTACTCCTCACCCTGGCCGCGCTTGTGCGCCAGCGTGCGGTTATCGATGTAATGGTCAACCAGTGCATCGGACTGTGCGCCGACGTCGAAGCGGTTGCGGTTGTTGAGGTGGTAGTGGTTGCCGGTCTTGTCGATGAACTGGCCCAGGCCCGAGGCCGAGGTGGTGCCAGCGGCGGCATCGGGGTTGAAGCCCGATTCAACGCGGGCGATGGCCAGTACGTGCGCCGTTTCGCGTGGGGTCAGGCCCTTCTCGCGCGCCGACTCGATGATCGTGTCGATCACCCGTGACTGCACTTCCGGGGTCGCATCGCCCCACCGGCGGGAGTTGCCATGCAGGCGGCCGTCGCTCTGGTCGATCGGCTCCCGGTAGTGGCTCCACGGTTTGATGCGGTCACTGCTGTAGGCCGCCCCGCGGGGCTGGACCATGTCCTGGTAGATGTCTGCCATGTCTGTGCTATCCATTCTATGAAAAGGGGGATTTCCTTAAGGGGTACTGCTCCTGGTACTTCTGGTACTGCGGTACTGCAGTACTGCGTTCACAGCGCGCGTGCGACGTCCTGCCGCTGCGCTCAGTCTTCGATGTAGTTCACCTCCGGGTGCTTGATGCCGAGCGAGTCGATCAACTTCTCGTACTCGTCGTTGTTGGGCTCCTGCTCCTCGCCTTCCGCGCCGCGCAGCGGCGGTGTGCTGTGGGTCAACTGGCGGCCACTGGCGTCGTACAGGTAGTACCACTCGCAGAAGCTGCAGCCGAATGGCAGTTCACCGTACTGCACGACGAAGTACGGCGTGCCGCTGCGGTCCTGCACGCAGGCCAGGCCAACGGCGGTATAGCCGTCCATCTCCTTGGGCGCAGCAATGGCCTGGCGTGCGCCGTCCTTTTCGATTTCCAGCGTGGTCAGCCGGGAAGCGTCCGTGTCTTGTGTGGGCTGGGCCGCCAGGTGCAGGCGGGTGCCTTGGCAATCGATATGCATGCCGGTCTCGTCGCGCGTAAGAGAGGTGGGAAGGTCCGCAACGGCAGCCGCAGGTGCGGCCGGCGCCGCTGCCGGGTGAGTGGAAGCGGGGGGCGCCGCCGGTGCAGCCGCCTCAGGGCCGCTGCAGGCAGCAAGCATCAGGGCCAGCACGGGGGCAACGGGAGACAGACGCATGCGGTGCTCCTTGGATGAATCACACGACCGCCCGCAGGCGGTCGCTCAGGGGTCAGATCGATTCGTCCTCACGCTTGACCAGCTGCCAGCACGGCTTCTGGGCAAAGGTGTAGATCTGCTGGTCGCTGGTATCGGGGGTGCGCATCTGCACCTGAACCTGGCCATCGGGCAGGCGGGTGACCTGCATCTCGCGGCCCTGTCGCTGCAGCGTGGCCGGGTCCGGCATCACCGGCCATTCGACCTTGGCAAGCGGCACCTTCTCCTCCACCTTGCGTGGCTCCGGCTCGGCTTCGCCGTCGATGTGGCTGTCCAGCAGCGGATCGGCAGTAGACGTTTCCTGCAGCGCGATCTCGTTGCCGAAATGCTTGAGGAAGTCGTCGAAGACCGGGTGGGGGCAGCTGGCAGAAGCGTCTGCCGGGGCCGCGGCAACCGGCGTGGCCGGCGCCGTGGCGGCGGCCGTGCTGGTCGGAGCCGGGGCGGCGGCGCCAGCGGGGGCAGCCTGGGGCGCGGGCTTGCAGCCCGACAGCGCAAGCCCCAGGGCAAGCGCAAGCAGGGCAACGGGGCGGAGCTGGTTCACGGGATCCTCCTGATTCCGAGTGGTCGCGCGCGGTTCCGGCGCGGTAGGGAGGCAAGGATAGCCATGCCTCCGTCAATTCAGTTTCAACGTCCGCTGTCAGGAATTTCCCGACATGCTGAATTGAGACTCATATCACACTAATGCTGAAATCAACGTCACTGCGGCAGCCGTTAGACTACGCCGCACACGCTTCGACCCTGGCCCCATGCGCGGATTCCTGCTTGCCCTCTCCCTGTTGCTGCCAATGCTGTGGCCTGGTGTTGTGGCCGCGCTGGAGGTCCGGGAAGGCGACCTGCTGTTCGTCACCGCCGGCCGCAGCGGCCTCAGCGCGGCCATCGACGATGCCACCGGCAAGCAGGGCGCACCCAGCTTCGATCACGTGGCCCTGGCTGCCGCAACGCCAAACGGCTGGGAGGTACTGCATGCGGACGAAAAGGGATCGCGCCGGCAATCGCTGGTCCAGTTCCGCCAGGACGCCCGGGGCAAGCAGCGGCAGATCGTGATCTATCGCCTGCGCGCACCGCAGCAGGCGGCGATCAAGGATGCGGTTGCCACCGCGCGCACGATGCTCGGCAAGCCGTACAACACCTCGTATGTGTTGAACGAGGACAGCTACTACTGTTCCGACTTCATCGAACGTGCGTTCCGTGCGCACCACGTATTCGCGTTGCAGCCGATGAACTTCCGCAATCCGCAGACCGGGCAGATCGCCCAGCACTGGGTGGATCTCTACCGCGGCATGGGCATGGACGTACCGCAGGACCAGCCCGGTACCAACCCCAATGACATGTCGGCGGCACCGGCCCTGCAGCGCATCGGCGTGCTGGAATAAGCGAAGCCCCGCGCGAGGCGGGGCTTCACCGGTCACGTTGCATGCGCAACGCAATCATTCTTCTTCGTCGTGGCCGCCCTGCTGCTGGTTCTGGTTGCGCTTCTGCTGTTCCTGCTGCTGTTGCTGCTGCTGGTCGCGGCCACGGCCCTGCTGCTGATCCTGCTGGTTCTGCTGGCCCTGCTGCTTCTGGTTCGGGTTCTGGTTCTGCTGTGCCATGTCCGATCTCCGAAAGCCACGCGCGGAATGCGGTGGACGGGGCCATCGTCTGCAGCGAAGAGTTAATCGTGCGTTGGCGGACGGCTACACCCGTGTGTACGCGCGTGAATGAACGCGTGCAGAGGCTTGCGGCACAAGCGCCTGAAGGATTCATGCGGGTTCGGCATGTGCTCATGCCGGCCTCGGGCCCATGCCCATTCATGGCGTCCTCCACCGGAAACACGCGCTGAACCCGGCTGGCGTCCTGTGTAAGCACGGACGCCGGCCCAGCATTCAGGGCATCACCGGCGGCACATACGCCAGGGTCATGCCCAGCAGCCACAGCAGGCCCAGCACCAGCGGGATGTGCACCAGCAGCTGGATGAAGGTGAAGCCTACGATGTCGCGTGCTTTCAGGCCCAGCACGCCCAGCAATGGCAGCATCCAGAACGGATTGATCAGGTTCGGCAACGCTTCGGCCGCGTTGTAGACCTGCACCGCCCAGCCCAGGTGCGCCTTCAGTTCGTTGGCGGCCTGCATCACGTACGGCGCCTCGATGATCCACTTGCCGCCACCAGACGGCACGAAGAAGCCCAGCACCGCCGAATAGACGCCCATCACCAGCGCGAACGAATCGGTGCTGGCCACGTGCACGAACAGGCTCGACAGCCGGTGCGCCAGGGTCTGCCCGTCACCGCCAGCGGCGTGGGTGAGGATCATCGCGATGCCGCCGTACAGCGGGAACTGGATCAGCACGCCGGTCGTGCTGGGCACCGCCTTGGCCACCGCGTTGAGGAAGCTGCGCGGCCGCCAGTGCAGCAGCAGGCCCAGCGAAATGAACAGGAAGTTGTAGGTGTTGAGGTTGGCGATGGCGGTGACCACCGGTTTGTTGGCGAACTCGTTGAACAGCCAGCCGAACGCCAGCAGCGAGAGCAGCACGGTCAGCAGTGGACTGTATTCCAGCCATTCGCCCGGGCGCGTGCGCTGCTGCAGCGGTTCCGGTTCGGCCTGCGCGGCGCCGGGGAAGTCTTCAGCCGTACGGGCACTGCCGGCGGCCGGCGCGGTCAGCCAGGCGATCAGCAGCGAGACCAGGATCAGCACCGCCGTCAGCGCAATCGACTGCCACAGGAAGATGGTTTCGGTGAACGGCAGCACGCCGGTGATCTCCACCAACCCCGGCGGCATGCTGGCCGGGTTGGCCTGCAGCTGCGCAGCCGACGAACTCAGCCCCATCGCCCACACCGCACCCAGGCCGAGGTACGCCGACGCACCGGCCGCGCGATAGTCCATGCGCAGTTCGGTACGGCGGGCCAGCGCGCGCACCAGCAGGCCGCCGAACACCAGCGAGAAGCCCCAGCTGAGCAGCGAGGCGAGCATACTGACCAGGCCCACGTACACCACCGCACCGCGGCCGGTGCGCGGCACCCGTGCCAGGAAATCGATGAAGCGTGCGACCACCGGTGCGGTCGCCACGGCGTAGCCACCGATGACCACGAAGGCCATCTGCATGGTGAAGGGAATCAGGCTCCAGAAGCCGTCACCGAAGGCGCTCGCGGTGGCCTGCGGGGTCGAGCCGAAGCCCATCGCGGCCAGTGCGACGATGACCACGCCCAGCACCGCGAACACATACGCGTCGGGGAACCACTTTTCCGCCCAGGCGGCCGAGCGCAGCGCTGCACGCGCCATCCAGCCGTCCTGTACTGCTGCCGTCGAGGCCATCGCCTACCCTCCCAGGTTCGATGGACCGATTCTGGGCGGTGGGGTGCGGGCTGTCAGCCACCTATTGGTCGTAGGTGGCGGGGTCGGATCCCTCTCCACAGGAGAGGGCTCTGACCCCGAGCCGGGTATCGGCGCGGCAGAAGGGTCAGAGCCCTTTCCCACAGGAAAAGGGATCCGACCCCGGGCGATCAATCCCCAGGATCAACGCAGCGCCAGGTCCACGGCGATACCGGCAAACAGCGCGGCGCCCACCCAGTTGTTGTGCAGGAACGCCTTGAAGCACGGGCCGCGCTCGCGATTGCGGCAGATCCAGAACTCGTACACCACCAGCACAGTGGCCACGGCCACGCCGGCCAGGTAGTAGCCGCCCAGGCCGCCGCGCACGCCAACCAGCGCCATCGTGGCCAGGAACAGCGCGTACAGCACGCCCTGGATGACCAGGTCGAGATCACCGAACAGGATCGCGGTGGAGTGCGAGCCCATCTTCAGGTCGTCCTCGCGGTCGACCATGGCATACCAGGTGTCGTAGGCGGTGGACCACAGGATGTTGCCGGCATACAGCAGCCAGCCCAGCATCGGCACCTCGCCCTGCACGGCGGCGAACGCCATCGGGATGCCCCAGCCGAACGACATGCCCAGGTAGACCTGCGGCAGATGGGTGTAGCGCTTCAGGTACGGGTAGCTGGCGGCCAGGAACACGCCGATGAAGCTCAGGCCGATGGTCAGCCCGTTCATGGTCAGCACCAGGCCGAACGCCACCAGCATCAGCACGGCGAACAGCACCAGCGCCGCACGGCCGCTGATAGCACCGGTGGCCAGCGGACGCGCCTTGGTGCGTTCCACATGCGGGTCGAGCCAGCGGTCGGCGTAGTCGTTGATGACGCAACCGGCCGAGCGGGTCAGCCACACGCCGGCGGTGAACACGAACAGCGTCCACAGCGGCGGCAGGCCGCCGGCGGCCAGCCACAACGCCCACCAGGTGGGCCACAGCAGCAGCAGCGTGCCGATCGGGCGATCAGCGCGCATCAGACTCCAGTAATGCCGCCAACGCGGCGTCGCCGGCGACTGCGGCGAAGTGAGGGGGGTATCAGCCATGGCGATAGGATACTCCTGCCCCTCTGGCAGGGCTTTGCCCGTGGGGGGAGATTTGTTCGGCGAAACTGGATAGAATGCCGGTCCCGCACCGCTTCATGGCGCTGCGATGCCCGCCCCGGCACTGGCCGACGGCGCGGCGGTTCTACAACGCGCCCGTAGCTCAGCCGGATAGAGTAGTGGCTTCCGAAGCCATTGGTCGGGGGTTCGAATCCCTCCGGGCGCGCCATCTTCCCCAGTGTTGCCTGCATGCCGCCAGCCCGCGCTGGACGTTGCCGCGCGCTTCATCAACACTGCGCGCATGACGCCAGCGGATCTGCTGCAGCTGGCGGCAGGCGCTGCGATTCTGGGCCTGGCCGCCTTGTCCACCGGCGTGAGCTTCGGTCGCGCTCGGCGTGGCAGTCATCTGCTCACCACCTTCTTCGCCTGTTTCGCCGCCGCCAATCTGTTCGGACTGGTGCTGTTGGGTGGCCAGACCTGGCTTTCGCCCGATGCGGTGCGCTGGCTGCGGGTCATCGAAGTGCCGCTGGTCTATCTGCTCGGTCCGCTGCTGTATGGCCATGCGCGTGCGCTGCTGTTGCCCGCATCGGGCCACACTTCGTTGCTGCCGCTCGCGCATCTGCTGCCGGCTGGCCTCGCATTCGTCATTTCCCTGTTGAACGCACTCGCGCCTTTCGAGGGCTCGCCGCTGGGCAAGGTCCTGTTCCCGCTCAGCTTCCATGGCTGGCTGCTGCAGGGCGCACCCTACCTGCTGGCCACGCTATGGCTCTCGCTGCGCACGTCTTCGGCCCCGCGCGGAACCACCATCCAGCGCAGCGGACTGCGCGGGCTGGCGATCGTGATGGCGGGCTGCTGGCTTGCCAGCGCGATGAACCGGTGGCCGCCGGACGCCGCTCCGCTGCTGGCCAGCATCGGGCTCAGCCTGCTGACCACCGCCGGCATGTATCTGCTGGCGTGCCGGGTCGTACGTCATCAGCTGCGCGTACGTGCGAGCACTGCGGCACCCGTCATGGTGGACATGACCGCGTCCGCCGAGGATACGACCCACGCACGCTACGAACGCTCGGGCATCGACGCAGCACAATGCGCGGCCATCGCCAGCGCGCTGACCGCATTGATGCGGGACGAACGCCTGCATGAAGCGCCCGGGCTGGACCTTCAGTCCCTCAGCCAGCGCAGCGGGTGGTCACCCAACCAGGTCTCGCAGGCGCTCAACCAAGGCCTCGGCCAGAGCTTTTCCGAGTTCGTGAACAGCTTCCGCGTCGCTGCCGCGAGGGCGTGCCTGTCCGATCCGTCCGACTTCCGCAGCGTGCTGGACATCGGCCTGGCCGCCGGGTTCGGCAGCAAGTCGACCTTCAACAGCGCGTTCAAGCGCGCCACCGGGCAGACACCGAGCGAGTACCGCCGCCGCGCCACCTCCGGCTGAACGTCCAATCCTTCACGCCCGGTCGAATATCCCCGGTCCGTGCGCTGCCATCACCTCCTGACCCAACGAAAGAGGTGACGCGATGCGTTTGCGATGGATGCTAGGTGGCCTGCTGTGGATGCTGGCGATTCCGGTACACGCCGCGGGGGTGGATGCTGCCGATGTGCTGGCCCGGGCCCGTGCAGCCAGTGGCGGCGAGCCGTGGCTGTCGGTACAGCGCCTGCAGGCGGAGGGCGAGCAGTCGGTGGGCGGCCTACACGGGCGCTGGCAGCTCAACCAGGACCTGCGTGCCGGGCGCTATGCCGAACAGGCGCAACTGGGAGCCTTCACTGTCGCCCAGGGGTTCGACGGGCACCTCTCCTGGCGGCGCGACTACGGCGGCGAGGTCGGCCTGCTGGACGGCAGCGTGCCACGCCGCACCGCGCGCACGCAGGCGTGGCTGGCCACCCGCGCCTACTGGTCCAGTGCCTATCCCGCCTCGCGCATTGCGGGCCCACGCACCGAGGCCCACGACGGGCAACGCTATGACGTGCTGTCGACGACGCCGGAGGGCGCGGACCCGATCGAACTCTGGTTCGACACCCGCAGCGGCCTGCTCGGCCGGGTGGTCATCGCCTCCGCGCGCACACCCACCGCCATCACGCTGGAAGACTACCGGGCGGTCGATGGCCTGCTGCTGCCCCATCGCCTCATCACCGACGCCCTCGATGCCCAGGGCCGTGCTGATCCGCGACTGCGCAGCGACGTGCAGGTGCAGCGCTACCGGGTGGATTTCCCTGTGCCGGATGGGTTGTATGCACCACCAGCGATGGCCGACGACAGCTACATCGAGGATGCCAGCGGCACCACCCGCGTCCCGTTCGACCTGATCAACAACCATGTCTACATCGAGGCCGAAGTGGACGGCCAGCCGGCGCGCTTCCTGGTGGACACCGGCGCCATCAACCTGCTGACACCGATCGCCGCCAAACGCTTGGGGCTGACCACAGCGGGCCGTCTGAGCGTGCATGGTGCCGGTGACAACGCCAGCGACCTGGGCCTGGCACAGGCCCGCCACCTGCGCATCGGTGGCGCGCACCTTGCAAACCCGGTGTTCCACATCATCGACCTCGGCCAGCAGATCAACTCGATGGGCGTGCCGCATGACGGCTTCATCGGCTACGAGACCTTCCTGCGCTTCGTCACCACCTTCGACTATGGCGCGCGCGTGCTCAGCTTCACCCGGCCGGGCCACTACCAGCCACCCGCCAACGCGGTGGTGCTGCCGTTCGAACAGGACGACCGCGCACCGGTACTGAATGGCGAGCTGGACGGTATCCCGCTGCGGCTGTGGCTGGACACCGGCTCACGCAATTCCCTGAGCCTGAGCAGTCCGTTCGTGCGTACCCATGGTCTGTTGGAGAAATACCACGCCAGCGAGGAGGCAGTGCTTGGATGGGGCCTCGGCGGCCCGGGGCGGGCGCGACCGGCCCGGCTCGGTGTGCTGCGCATGGGCAGCATCGAGGTCACCGGCCTGGTCGGTGACTTGTCCAGCACCGACAAGGGCGCGCTGGCCCTGGCCGACTATGGCGCGATTCTCGGTGGCGGCGTGCTGCGGCGCTTCTCCATGGGCATCGACTACGACGCCAAGCGCCTTTATCTGGTGCCCAACGCTGAAAGCACGCAGGCCGATGCCTTCGACCGCAGTGGGCTGTGGCTGCAGGCCGAGGACGGTGCACTGCGTGTGGCTGATGTGGCGCCGACCAGCGCTGGTGCGCGCGCCGGGCTGCGAAGGGACGATCGCATCGTCATGATTTCAGGCGAGCCGATTGCCACGCGGAAGCTGGCGGACTGGCGTGCGCTGTTGCGTGAGCGCCCGGTTGGGACGCGCGTGGGCATCCGTTATCTGCGCGATGGCCGGCAGGTGGATACCGAGCTGGTGCTGGGGGACCGGGTGGCTGCGGGTTGGCGTGCAGATTGAGTCAGTACTGGCGCTATCCCTGCGGAGCACCCGCCACTCACGTGGCGGATGCTCACGCACCACAAAGGCAGTGCCAACTATTTGTCTCTTAAGAAGTTCCTGGGCCGAGCGCCAAGTCTGATGATTTTTCGCGCGGCACCAAGATAGAAGTCACTGAATACAAATGAGAAGGCGGCAGCTGTATAGAAAACAAGTAGTGCCCCAGGAATGGGAATCGCGCGAACGAAGCTATCGCATTCGAGGTTGCGGGCGACCAGCAACCCAATCATGAACATCTCGGCCAGGAAAGCCATAGCGAACGCGAATCGCACTCGCCTAACTTCAACCGACAGAATTCCCCTTCTCGCCAGTTCGAACTTGGAATACACAAACAGCACCAGCAATGCCACAAAAAGAGCAAACATAACTGATGGAGAGTATCCAACGACTGGACAGCCCATACTCATCATGGACGCAATCAGCGCGTAGCAGATTGCCAACGCTCCAACTGCAGCTGCGCCCTTCATGCACCTTATGAAAATCAGTTCGCCGGACATTGGCATTTATTGTAGTTTGACCTCAGATACAGAGCTGGCGCTGGCGGACCGGGGGGCTGCGGGATGGCGTGCCGATTGAGCTCGCGCTGCCCGCTGTGGGGTACCCGCTGCGCATGCGGCGGGTGCCACTGAACGAGGGTGACCGTGAATCTCGCACACGGCGGGAACGTCAGAGAATGAACGATGCCGAGCGACGCTCGCAACCGGCTGCATCCCGTACCACGATGGAGTACTCCGCGTCCGCGCTGGATTGCCCGGGCAAAAACACGCCATCACCATCGAACAGAACGCTCTGCTGTTCACCCTGCCCGATCGTCAGCCCGATCGCTCCCGGTGTGATTTCCTCGAGGATCACGTTGTAAGGCCGCCAGGCATCCTCGCCTGTGCGCCTCATCTCTGCGCGAGCAGTCCTTGAGTTCAACCTGCGTCTTTCATCCACCCACAGCTGAAGTGGCTGATCAGCGTTGTGGGTGATCTGGAAGCGCCCGTAGGTCAACCCGTCGACTCTCTCGGTGCCGACATAGGTGAAATGGGCCGGCGGGCACTTCGTGGTGCGGTTCGGATGCGCCGCACAGGATGTCAGTGCAACCACGAGGCAAAAGGCAGTCAAGCGCTTCATGGGTTCGAGGCCTGATGTGGGTTGTTGTCGCGGCGGCATGCGGCGGTGAGGGCAACCAGCACTACGCCCCAGAGCGGCGTGAGCAGCACGACGCTCATCACCATCAGCGAAACCGGTACCTGCCAGAGCAGCGATGACCTGAACCCGCTGAATCTATAGGCTTCCAGTGCAAGCACCACGACCTGGGCCAGAAGGCCAGCGAGCAGCCCCAAGCCAGCCCCCTTGGCAAGCCGCCTGATCGTCAGGCGTCCAGCGGCGGGAACCCGTGCGCCAATTCCCAGCAACAGAAGGCTGACGGCATACAGCCAGAAGAAAACCTGATGTGAGTCGAAGGCGTAAAGCGCCCTGCCCACAAAGTGCAGGAACAGCCAGAGCGCTCCATACGACACCGCGTAGGCCAACCCGTACCGAAGAACCTGCGTGGCTTTCATCTTGTACCTCTACGAGGGCGTGCAGGCCGATCGCGTACTTTTGTGGAGGAGTGCGGGAGCTCATGCACCTTGCCTCCCGCTTGGCACCCTACTCGCGCAACGCATCGCGCAGCGCTCGAGAGTACCTGCCTGCCTCCAGCATTTGCAGCTGGGCCAGTGGAATCCGATACCTCCTGAACAGTGCGGCCAGTTCCCAGACCTCCTCCTCCAGAACCGCATCTGGATCCAGGGGTAGATAGATGACATCCCCTCTGCCGACCACATTCCCGATGCAGCCGATTCGACCAATCCACTCGAAGAAGAACCGTTCATCCTGTTGAGAAAAGAAAACTACCCTTTTCGCTTCAAGCTCCATGGTAAATAACCATCCATTCAACCAAGCCATTTGGATTGCCCGTCCCATTCCAGCCTTTGCATTGATTACTCTGGAGCGGCGACAACGAACAGAGCTGTCAGCGCGCTGCGGAACATCCTGCGAAGACACTGTTGGGCTTCTCCTTCAAGCTAACAGCGATCACGCGGCGCATGGGATGCTCCGGCACCTGCACGCGCATATCTGCAATCACACTTCTTCACTCAACCTCCCCCCTATCTCGTAGAGAAGGCAGGCCAGGGCGGAAAGATGATAGGCCAGTGGTTCCTGCTGCCCCAATGCGACTCTTTGAATATCAGAGTAGTCATCGAAAAGACTTCCATCTTCAAGCTCCACCCGCTCACCGCCCATGGAGTGGCGTTCCAACCATGGCACTCGACTATAGCGCCGCCGAGCATCGGCCGAAAACGCTGGCGGGCTTCTCTCGAAGGCTCACGGCAACCACCCGTTGCTTCTGCTCACCGCAGCCCCCCATCACCCCATACATGATGAGAAGTCCCTTGTCGTTGACGTAGCCGATGAACTTGCCCCAACTTTCATCCGAAGCGGCCCTGACGAGATAGACGCTCTCCCCAGGCGCTGGCTTCTGGTCACTCAACGGCATTGGACCGATCTTCCCTTCAACCTCTGATGCAGATACCACGGCCAGCGAATGCTTCAACATCCACTCCGCAATGGCTGCTTCACTATCAGGATCAAGCGTGGAAATGCGGTCAAGCGGCAGGGTCGTTGAATTGCCAGGGAAAATCGTACCGGACGAAACATCTACCCAGTCCGACTTCCATTCCGTATGTTGAAACTGGTGAATGCTGCAGCCCCCCAGCATTGGCAAGAGCAGCACCGCTGCACGCAAGATGCCAGCCTTCGGCATGGTGACGCCGTTTCTTGCTTGGGCACCCCGGATCCCCCTGCGCTTGCCGCACCACAAACCGATCAGATGCCCGCTGGTGGGTAGGCCCATCCCATCGGGACTACTGGCTGATGCCCGAACACCGGACGCTTCACTCATATTGTTCCACTCCCAATCTTCTACATCGGGGTCACTGCGGGTCGACTCGCCAGCCATAGACATGAAAGCCCTAGAAGGGACCGGCTAAATGCTGAGCACCATCTGCAACCCGTTCTGCAAAACGATCTTCGCGCGATTGAGGTCACGTCTAGAGATGGAGACCGCCGCCAGCCCAACGGCTCGAGCGATCTCGCATTGCGAGAAGAATGTGTCGTACGTATCGATCATGTCGGCGTGAAACATCCTCCGTGGAGCATTTGCTACCACCCTGAAAAGATCAGTCATGAAGTTCCAAGCATCAATAACAGCATCTGGGCTAACTTCAACTCCCGAATCGACCGAATTTATCAATGATTCGAAGTCAAGTAGCGATTCACCTTCCCAGTCCACGGCCCCCTCGCAAGCAGCGACTTCGTAATCGAGCCCCTCCCTACTACCGGCTGACACAGGCCTCCCGTTTTTTGATAGAACATAATCATAGTCATCAGACACCCACGCAAACCAGACGACTCTCCCCTGCGCAGCAATCCCAACCGGATATATATCAGCCATCACAAGCCCCCACCTAAATGACGCCATCGACCCTGAGCTCTTCCGGAATTGCGTCCATCACAGGATCTTGACTGAAGTTGAAAAAATGACTCTTCAAAGAATCCAGGCTTTTCACCGCTCGGAGTGAAGTGGGTTTCCGCATATTTTTTAAGCTTACTCAAGTTTGAGCCCTGCCCTTTTCCGGGATCCTGACCAAACTCCTTGCATACTCGCTGGGCATACTGAACAGGTGTCTCCCCATTCGTAGGATTTGTACCTCGCGCCCAAGATGGTATGTCATCTTTTGACTTCCCTATCATGGGCTGGCGCTTGGCGTGTCGCTACTCTGCTCCGGGTTTGCGGCAGCGTGCGTAGTCGAAGCACCCGGCCTGCGCGCATAGCTGTAATCGGGATCCCGGCAGGCGCGCACGATCGGACTTCGTGCGTGTCTGATCACGCCCGGGAACCAGCACAGCGCCAGCACTACCAGACAGATCATTCCCAGCCGTGTCCATTCACCCGCGACACTGGCCCCGATCAGCGGCAATGACGCCATCAGAATGATGACCTGTGTGTACAGAAGATAGAGCGTGTACGTGCCCAACCGCGGGTCTGAAAGAAGCTCGACGCGACACCCCCGGCAGGACGTCTTCGCTTGACGCTTTCCAGCAAATCGCAGAGGAAAGCGCTGCCCGCTAGCGCCACAAAGTGGGCAGATGAAGGTCATCAGGCGCATCGGTAGAACTTCTCTTCAGAAATTTCCATCACCAGGCTCCATCTGCGGCGTCGACCATACGCACCACATCATCAAACCTCGGGTCCTGGCACATCATTTCCAGTGGTGTCCGGCCCAGTTCATTCCCTGCGTGTGGGTCTGCACCACACCAGAGGAGATAGGCCGCTGCCGCGACGCTGCCATGTGCCACCGCGCTTGCCAGCGGCGTCAGATCAAGATCACCACGCACATCGATGGTGGTCACGAAGGGCATCAATGCGCTGAGGAGGGCCACATCGTTGTAATAGGCCACCACATGCAGGGGCGTGTCCTCATAGGCTCCCTGGGTCTCCGGACAAGTCAGCACCGTATCGCCGAAGTCAGTGTCGACACCGAGCCGGGAAAGCAGTTCGCTGAGTACAGGATCGATGATGTTCATCGGGCTGCACGCTCGGTAGAGCCCTTTGCGTTGGCCCGATGGTCGTCCGTCCCGCAATCCATCTCTCTGTCAGATCCCTGTCGACCTACAAGCCAAGCGGTGCGTGCGTCTTGGAGCGATGCATTCGACAGATCAAGAATCATGATTTGACAGGGATCAACCGGCTTTCCCAAGTCCCCTCTACTAGAAGTGCAATCTCTGCGCCGACAGAGGCCTCAATGAAGACCAAGGTGTCGCCATCGACAATTTCCCGGACAGCCACCGGGTCTAGACCAAGGAGGAAGCAGCACCGCTGGAATTCAAAGGAATCATCCTTTCGATTGAAGACCTTAAGATCGAGCACGACATTCTGGCTAGAGAAACCATCAACGCTTGCTCTCCTGACTCGACCAAAGACCAAATCATAGGATGCCTGCGAAGATTCATCGAACAGAGAAACAGTCACACCTGACACCGGATCAAGACGAATTCCAGCCAGCTGGAAATCGTGAATAGTGATACCCATACAATCTGCCGGAACCATACGTCGCGCGTGAGCCTCCAGGCGAAGCTTACTGACTGGCCTTCATTCCTTTAATGATAATTGCCATAAACATGCCGCAGATCAGTAGCGACCCCAGCGCCATAGGCAACATTACAAAATAATCACCCCTCTCAAGGTGACCAATCGCATACACCTTCAATACAAGATAGGACGACGACCTCAAAAAAATTAGCGCAAAGAACAAAAAACCAAGCCAATTCAGTATTTTCTTGCGCATATGCATATCATCCCCATTATCTGCAATTGCACCCAGACCCACCCGAAACATCCTTCACCGCCTTCATGGCATCCAGTGCATCCTTGTCAGTGGCTACGCGTTGAACCAGTTTTCGTGTGGCCTTAAGGTGACCGCTGAACGTCAAGCCGAATGACAACAGCTCTCCCGTCTTCGCGCCAACTGGCCCCAGCAACTCCCCGCCCACCTCGGTGTAGATGGATTCTCTTTCCTTTCCATCCTGTGCGGTTTGCATTGCTGACACTCCATCGTACGCCGTTGCCCCACCATTCACCATTACCAGGAATCCGGGGATTGCAACTTCGGGCTGCAGAGACAGAACACCGGCAATGGTGGCTCCTGCGCCATTCACAGCTTCCAAGCCTCCAAAGGTGAGGTCTGCCACACCGAACGTCATGCTTAAGTAGTCGACGCACTCGCAGGGACACAGACCAAGTGGATCTACCAAAGACGACGGGACGCCACCTGCGTATCCGTATGTGCTGATGCCCCCCCTAAGTCCAATGGGATCGCTCTGCGAATACCGCCCGACCGCCGGATCGTATTCCCGCTGGTAGTTGTAGAACAACCCGCTCTCATCCGTTGCCTGCTGGCCCGGGAAGCGCAGCGCCAGCTCGAACACCACACCATCCCCGTCCGGGTCTGCACTCGGAATCTGGTTGCCGAACACTTCGCTCTTGTTGCTCCACTCCCAGATCGCCACATCGCGCGCCGGGTCGATCACCACGCGCGGGGTGCCCAAATGATCTGGCTGCACGTAGGCCAGCTCCGGCACGCCGGTAGCCGGCGTGTTGATCAGTGCCACCGGGTAGTTGTCCAGCCAGATGGCCTGCTGTTGCGCCTGGCCCGTAGCCGAGTAGTTGCCCAGCCACTGCCCAGCCTCGTCGTACAACGTGATCTGCGCAGCGCCACCGGCCGGGGTACGCAGCACGCGCTCACCGCGATGGTTGTAGGCGTAGCTTTCCAGTACGGCATTGCCCTGCTTCACCGCGTTCATGCGGTTGGCATCGTTGTAGGTGAGCGTCTTGCCGCCGATGCCGGTGGTGTTGCCCGCCACGTCATGGCTGCGTGCCTCGCCATCCACGGCAGTCAGCCGGTGGCTGGTTGCGGGATAGGTGTAGCTGGCGGTGCCTGCCGAGGTGGTCAGCGCGGTGCGATTGCCGGTCGTGCCGTCCTGGGTCTGGGTCAGGCGACCCAGCGCGTCGTAGGCGTATTTGGCCTGCGACTATGCGCTCGCACCGCTCTTCAATTCGGAAGCCGTTGTGGCCGAGCCAGTCTGTCTCAAGGCCAACTTCGCGCGAGCTGGCCTCAAAACTGGCGCTACTCATTCCCAACAGGTCTGCAGAGGACGGCCTCCAGATCTCGATCATTGCGACGATTCCATAGGTATTGCCGCTGACCGTCCGAGCCCATCATTATTATTTCGTGAGCATTCTTTCGAACATCCCGCAGAGTAACTGAAGGAGCAGCACACCTGTAGTAAAGCGAAATGTCTGGTGGCAACTCAACCTTAAATCCAAGTGAATCGCGAATCAGAGGCACCGACTCACTTTCAACCTCCAACAGCCCATTTTCCTCGATGTAGTGCACCGCATAGCTTGTATCATATGAAATATAGTAGAGACCTGTCTCAGTATCCGACCGAATGTTGATAGATGTAGCATCCTCAGGAATCGCCACTGCCTTTGCGACAGACAGGTCACCCTCGCTAACAATCTTTGATAACGAATCATAGCTACGCCCGGCCCGATCGCAACCGGAAACACTGACCGAAAAAATTAATATTGAAAATGCCAGTGCATTTAGCTCAATCTTCACCCTTCCACTCCGGGATGTAATTCTTCAGAAGAAAACGAGAGGATACCGGGACATAGCTGGCACAACACCTAGCACAATCTTCACCCAACTCACACGCGGTTCCTTGGCGATTTGCGGCCATGTCTCCATAATTATCTATCTGCATCTCTGAATGCCCCCTTCGGCGACCATCCCCGTAGACGCCGACCCGGCCTGCATAATAGTCCTTCACCTCTTTCATTGCCATTAGCTCCAATACGACTCTGGGGTTACTTGTTACCTGGGTCGCGCGACAAGCCGCCAAGCAATGATAGAACTGATCTGAACCGGTTATGCTCCTCGACTTCATCTCCGAGTTATAACTTGAAAGTATTCTTCCCGCCACGAGCGCATCACCGATGTCTGTCGCTGGCAGCGCCTCAGGCTGCTTCATTCGATACTTTCCGAATTGGAACTGCCCAGACTCCAAACCCAACGCATCCAGATTTGAGTTCGGATTCGACTCGGCATATGAGTATGTCGACACACCTGCTTCCAACCCAATCGGATCACTCTGCGAATACCGCCCCACAGCCGGGTCGTATTCACGCTGGTAGTTGTAGAACAACCCACTCGCATCCGTCGCCTGCTGCCCCGGGAAGCGCAGCGCCAGTTCAAACGCCACACCATCGCCATCCGGATCGGCACTCGGAATCTGGTTGCCGAACACCTCGCTCTTGTTGCTCCACTCCCAGATCGCCACATCGCGCGCCGCGTCGATCACCACACGCGGCGTACCCAGATGATCCGGCTGGATGTAGGCCAACTCCGGCACACCTGCGCTTGGCACGCTGATCAGCGCCACCGGGTAGTTGTCCAGCCAGATGGCTTGCTGCTGTGCCTGGCCCGTGGCGGAATAGTTGCCCAGCCACTGCCCGGCCTCGTCGTACAACGTCATCTGTGCTGCGCCCCCGGTCGGGGTACGCAGCACGCGCTCACCGCGATGATTGTAGGCGTAGCTTTCCAGTACGGCATTGCCCTGCTTCACCGCGTTCATGCGGTTGGCATCGCTGTAGGTGAACGTCTTGCCGCCGATGCTGGTGGTGTTGCCCACCGCGTCATGGTTGCGCGCTTCGCCATCCACTGCGGTCAGCCGGTGGCTGGTTGCGGGATAGGCGTAGCTGGCGGTGCCTGCCGAGGTGGTCAGCGCGGTGCGATTGCCGGTGGCGTCGTAGGCATAGGTTTCAATCGGCGTGCCGGTCGCGCCGTCCTGGGTCTGCGTCAGGCGACCCAGCGCGTCGTAGGCGTACTTGGCCAGCACCGTCGAGCCTGCACCGTTCTTCAGTTCGGTGATCGAGCGGGGAATCTCAGCGGGCGAAGCTGAACACGCCTTTACAGCGACTGGCCTTCCCGAGCTGTGCACCTCTTAGTGAACAGTGCATCCAGGAATGCGCAGCATCGCAGCTTCCCAGACGCGCTGCGCTTGACTGGAGCCAAGCGCAGCGCCTATCAGGGTGCGATGATTGCCACGTCACCACCGAGCTTCAACTTGGGTATATGTCGAATGAGAGATCTAAATGCATATCAGCAAGATGACGAAGAGTTCGACTCTTCAGGACGAAACCCGAGTTAATTGAAGAGAACCATCCTATGAAGAACTCGGCATGACCGCCAGATGCGGCTATGCGCTTAAGGAAATCTCTCTTTCCCTCCAATCCCATCACCAACTGATCCAATGAGGCTTCAAGCTCGCCCCCCTCTTCAATCGAATACGCATGGCACCAGAATGATTCCTTTCTGACGCCACCAATTTCTCTTCCATTCACAGCCAACTTTGGATCGCCAGCCGTGTAGAAAGACTCTGGAGCAAACCCAAGCTCCCCCTCAAACAATGAAGCGTCCATGTCAGGGTGCGTGATTCGCAGTGAAATAGCAAATGTCGGTTTTTTAATCATGGCAGATAGTCATCCACTTTTCCTTGATCAGAGGCCTCGCCCCCCTCGTTCACCCAGATCGAGCGATCAGGACTTACGCCGACCCAATCCTTTCCTCGAGCATTGATCCCGCGCTTTATTTTGTGAATGTCGTTACTACTTAGTCCCGGGTATTGATTGATCGGCTTGGTACCTGCGGGGCAGTCTTGGGGTCGCTGCTCTCTATCTGGCTTTGCGGCCATCTGAATCAAAGGCCGCACCGGACTTATGGGGCTTGTGAGAATTCCGATTCCCTTTAGAACGATGTCTTGAGCAATGGAATCCGTATTGATGTAAATGTCTCCGGACTGTCCGTACTCGCCATTCCCTCGATCCGGGTTGTAAGGAACATACCCAGGCGGAGCGACTGGCAGGGGCAGGGGAACGGCCTGAAGCCCCAGGCTATCAGCTCGTTGCAGAGAATTTCCCCCAACGTATCCGTATGTGCTGATTCCGCCTTGTAACCCAATCGGATCACTCTGCGAATACCGTCCCACAGCCGGGTCGTATTCCCGCTGGTAGTTGTAGAACAACCCACTCGCATCCGTCGCCTGCTGGCCTGGGAAGCGCAGTGCCAGCTCGAATGCCACACCATCGCCATCTGGATCGGCACTTGGGATCTGGTTGCCGAACACTTCGCTCTTGTTGCTCCACTCCCAGATCGCCACATCACGCACCGGATCGATCACCACGCGCGGTGTGCCCAGATGATCCGGCTGCACGTAGGCCAGCTCCGGCACGCCGGTAGCCGGCACATTGATCAGCGCCACCGGGTAGTTGTCCAGCCAGATGGCCTGCTGTTGCGCCTGGCCCGTGGCCGAGTAGTTGCCCAGCCACTGCCCTGCTTCGTCGTACAGGGTGATCTGCGCTGCGCCACTACCCGGGGTACGCAGTACGCGTTCACCGCGATGGTTGTAGCTGTAGCTTTCCAGTACAGCATCACCCTGCTTCACCGCGCTCATGCGGTTGGCATCGCTGTAGGTGAACGTCTTGCTGCCGATGCTGGTGGTGTTGCCCGCTGCGTCATGGTTGCGCGCTTCGCCGTCTACCGCAGTCAGGCGGTGGCTGGTTGCGGGATAGGTGTAGCTGGCGGTGCCTGCCGAGGTGGTCAGCGCGGTGCGATTGCCGGTGGCGTCATACGCATAGCTTTCAATCGGCGTGCCGGTCGCGCCGTCCTGGGTCTGGGTCAGGCGGCCCAGCGTGTCGTAGGCGTACTTGGCGAGCACCGTCGAGCCTGCGCCGTTCTTCAGCTCGGTGATCGAACCCACCGGGTCATAGCCATAGCCCAGCGACAGGCCACCTGCAGCCGGGTCATGTACCGCCTGCGGGCGGTAATCCAGATCCAACGGACGCTGCAGCTGGCGGCCATTGCCGTAGGTCCAGCCTGTCGCCGGACCGAAGGCCGCATAGGTCACGTTGTTCACCACGATCTGGCGCGCCTGGCCGGGGCGGGTCAGGCCGATCTGGCTGATGCGGCCCTGGGTATCGCGCACGTAGTCGGCCACGCTGCCGTCGGGGTAGGTCAACGCAGTCAGGCGACCCGCCTTGCTGTAGGCATAGCGCAGCGTGCTGGCCACACCGTTGACGGTCTGCACCTTGCGGGTGACCTGCCCGAAGCGGTCGTGGCAGTACTGGGTGCTGCCATTGGCATGCAGCACCTGCCCCAGGCGTCCCTTGGCAAAGCGCTCGTCGGCGGCACAGACCGCTGGCGCCACGTCGTAGTTGTAGCCCACGTCCAGATTGGGGTCCGGGTAGGCCATGCCGATCAGGCGGTTGAGCGCATCGTAGTGATAGGTGGCGGTGACGCCGCGTGCATCGGTGGCCGTCTTGCGGTTGCCGGCGGCGTCCACGGTGAAGCTGCTGGCGCCACTGTCCGGGCTGACCTGCCCGGTCAGATCACCGAAACCGTTGTAGGCATAGGTCGTATGCAGGCCCTTCGGGTCGGTGACCTGGGTGACCTGGTCCAGAGCGTTGTACTGGCTGCGGATCTCCGCCGCCACGCCGCCGACGTCCTGCAGGGTCTGGGCCAGTCGGTTGAGCGGGTCGTACTGCTGGCTGGTCACGCGCTGCAGGGCGTCGGTCACCGTCTGCGGGTTGCCGTTGGCATCGTAGGCAAAGCCGGTGGCGTGATTGCCTGCGTCCTTCAGCGCGGTCAGCTGGCCGAGCGTGTTGAACGTCCGTGCCAAGGTGCGACGCAGGGTGCCGCCAGTATCCAGCGTGTCTTCCTTGAGGCGGTTGCCGGCGTTGTCCAACGCATAGTGAATGGTGTTGCCCGCACTGTCCACGATGTCCGTCAGCCGCTGGGCGGCGTCATAGACATAGGTGACGCTGCTGCCGTCAGGCTCGGTGATCTGTTGCACCTGGCCGGTCGGCCAGTAGCTGATCTGGGTGACCCGATCCTCGGCAGTGGTCGCGCCACGTACGATGATCGAGGTCGGCCAGCCACGGGCATGGTAGGTGTAGTCGGTGACGACGCCGTTGGCATCCTTCGCCGACAACGGCCGCCCGAACGCGTCGTAGGCCAAGGTCTCGACCGTCTGGCCCAGCGCATTGGTCACGCTGCGCAGGTCACCCTTGCGATAGCTGCAGGCACCATTGGCCGCGCATCCCGCGTCGTCCGCGGTGTAGTAGGCATAGGTGGAGACATCCGCCACATCACTGCGCGGGCCATCCGCGCTGCGCAGCAGTCCCACCAGCGGGCACTCCGGGCCCTCGGCCTCACAGTAGGTCTGGGTGGTGACGCGGGTGTCACCGGTCACCATGTCGCGCACGGTGATGGTGGTTGGCTGGAGGCGCGCATTACGCGCAATGCGGATCTCACGGTTACCGACGGTTTGCTGGACCAGCCGATTGCTGTCCATGGCCACGCGCGTCTCGCTGACACGCTGATCCGGAGTACCGGCCGCTTCGGTGGTGGTGGTCACGCTGACAGCGCCTGCGGCAGCATCGCTGGCCTCGGCATAGGCATACTGGGTGACAACGCCACGGCGGTCGGTCACCGACTGCAGCCGACGCCGGAAATCGGTCGCCTCGGGCAGATAGGTGCGACTGATGCTGCCGTTGCTCTCGGTGATGCCATTGACCTTGCGCGGAAGGCCGCTGGCGCCGCTGGCGGTCAAGGCGTAGGTGCTCTGCTTGCCCAGTGCATCGGTGACGATGGTGGTGCCCGCCGGGGTGTACTCCAGGCGCACGCCATCAATGCCCACGTCGGCTTGACTGCAATCGCCGGAATGGCGGCTGCAGGTAACCCGCCCCTTGGCGTCGTAGCCGAACCAGCTGTAGCGCCGGGTGTCTTCGGCGGTCACGCCGGTCAGGTAGCCCGGGAAGCGGGTGTCCTCATAGTGATACGTACGGCTAGCACCGTCTGCATAGGTCGTAGTGATCAATTCCCCGGCCGGGGAGTAGGCGTAGCTCACCACAGGCTGGCCGGCGATCACCAGGGCCGAGATCAGTGAATCGTCTCCCGGCGCGAGATACTGGACGTCCACACGCCGACCGGTTGAATGGGTGATGCTGAGCAGGCGACTTCGGTTGTCGTACGCGTACAAAAGCGTGGTTCCGTCCTCGAAATCGCGGCGCTGCATCAGGCCAGCAGCGTCGAACAGGATGCGCTCTCCAGCACGTGAAAGTTGCCAGTTGGTGCCCTGCTGGACCGCACGATCGCCGCTTCCGTCCATGGCTTCGTAGCTTGCCCCCACTTTCTGGAATGCGGTCTGCCCGCCATCGGCGCCGATCAGCCCAACTTTCAGTTCGGAGCTTGGAGGGAAAGTGGAATCATCCACGCCTGCGGTAAGCCGCAGATTGTGGGAATGGGTCCAGCCCGTACCCAACGCGCCGCCCGCCGTGCTTGTCAGGGAGTGATAGTGGCGTTGGAAGCTCACCCATCCAAGGTTGAAATCCGGCTCAGGCTGGGATTTATCGCCAGTGGTCGGATCACACGGGTTACCAACAGGACACTGCTGCGGCGGCAGCGGCGCGCTTGTGTAGGAGAGCATGGGCGACATGTGCGGCTCGTCCTGCTGGACCAGAGAGCACATCTGCAGGCCCTCATTCCACGTCAGGGACGGTCGATTCGGACAAAGCGCCGTTCTGGCCCGGCGCACATGCTCCCACCCCACTATCGACGAGCATTCTTGAGTGCTCTGGTGATAGAAGTTCAAGGTGTAATGGAAATCCTTCTCCTCGTTGGTAACGCTACCGTCGTCGCCCCTGCCAAGTCCAAGGAGCTCCACCCAAGGATCCTCCGTGAGTGAAGTCGCCGGGCACTGCGGGTCGCTGACGCGGGTAGCGAGGATCACGCTACGAATCTGATCTTCGGATGAGTACTCCTGCCCTGAGTGGGTGTAGACCCAGTCAGTAGTAACGATCTTCTCGGGTCTCACCCGGTAATCGTAGATGACCTTCTTTCCAAGGACGCGTTGGCGTTTGACATGCCAATCGAAGGGTTTGTCCTTCTCGTACTGGGAAAAGAGCGACTTGATGTCCTTCTGCACCGTCGCTTCCGTGGCTCGCGGCTGGCCCATCGACAGGTAGCTCTCCCACTTCTTCTGCACCTCCTGCGCCTGCGCAGCCCAAGGAGCCAAGCTCCCCAGCGCGATCATCGCCAGTGCGGCACACGAAATGGTCTTCAGTCGTTCCAACATCCCTGTTCTCCCTCCTGGACGAACACAGCACCGGCAGGAACGAGAACGTGGGGCGGTTGCCTCACCACGTCATGCTTCGGATCGTCCCTGGTCCGGAATGCGGCCTGACCGCACGGGGAACGTTATCTCCGATGTGGTTTACACATTCAAGTCAGAAACTGTGGAATGGGTTGGATTTCAGAGTTTTCTGATACAGGGGGTCCGATCAGATGGGCAGCCGAGCATGGGCTCGGCTCTACAGGGGCCAATGCCCACACAAACAGCAACGCCGGGCATAACCCGGCGTTGCACTCAAAGCAGTCGAGCATGGCTCGACTCTACAAGGAGCGGGTCAGTACCTGCCGTCGAACGCGAAGATCGGCTTGCGCGTCTTCCACGCACCAGCAGTAAAGTCCGGGAACTCCAGCGTCTGGAAGCTGTTCGCGATCGACTGCTCGCTCAGCGGGGTGATCGCACTCCAGGTGACCGCATCGTAGATGTCGATCGGCATCGGCGCCTTGGCCTTCAGCGCTTCCACAAAGGCATGAATGACGAACCAGTCCATGCCGCCGTGGCCGGCGCTGGCGGCGGTATCGGCATTCTGCTTCCACAGCGGGTGCTCGTACTGGTCCTGGTACTTCTTGAACTCTTCCCACTGGTGCGGCGGGCTGCGGCCTTCGATGTGGATCGAATGGTTCACGTCCATCCACAGGCCCTTGGTGCCCTGCACGCGGAAGCCCATCGAGTACGGGCGCGGCAGCGAGGTATCGTGCTGCAGCAGGATGGTCTCGCCGTTCTCGCAGGCCAGCGTGGTGGTGACGATGTCGCCCAGCTTGAACTTCACCTTGGTGCTGGGATGGGTGGTGCCGCCACTCTTGGCCACGGTGTATTCGTGCAGGCCGCGCGCCTTGGTCGCGAAGGCGTTGATGTGGGTGAAGCGGTTGCCACGGTTGATGCCGGTGTACATGGCGCACGGGCCGATGCCGTGACTGGGGTACAGTTCGCCGTTGCGCTCCACCGAATGCTCGGTGCGCCACCGTGCTTCGCTCCAGCCCTTGGGACCGAATTCCACGCCGCTGTCGTAGGGCTGGTTCGGGTCGCCGGAATTGAACTTCACGCCGCGCAGGTCGTGCTGGTAGCCGGCCTGCAGGTGCACCAGTTCGCCGAACAGGCCCTGGCGCACCATCTGCAACGCGGCCATCACGTCGCGGCGGTAGCAGACGTTCTCCAGCAGCATGTACGGGGTGCCGGTGCTCAGCTGGGTCTTCAGCACGTCCCAGTGGTCCTGCAGGGTGATGCCGGCCACCACTTCGCAGCCCACGGCCACGCCGGCCTGCATCGCGGAAATCGCCATCGGCGCGTGGTATTCCCACGGCGTGGCGATGATCACGCCGTCGATGCCCTTCTGTTCCAGCAGGCGCTTCCAGGCATTGGTGTCGCGGTCCTGGCCATAAGTCTTCGGTGCCGGCTTTCCGGCCTTGCTGACCATCTCCACGGCGCGGCCAAGCATGATCGGCTCGATGTCGCACAGGGCGACCACCTCGACATCGTCGCGGCGCACCAGCTCCTTCAGCAGCACCAGGCCACGCATGCCGGTACCGATCATGGCCAGGCGCACCTTGCGCCCACGTGCCCAGGCCGGGGTCTGCGGCAGCAGGCTGCTGGCGGCGACAGCGGCACTGGCCGCGATGAATTCCCTACGCTTCATGGCAAACATCTCTCCTCTTGGCAGCGTGCCGGCCGCAGCCGGCACGCCAGGTCACGCAAACGGAATTACTTGAACCGGTAGCCGATGGTCACACTGTAACCACGGCCGAAGATGGTCGCGTAGTCACTGGAGTCACCCAGGAAGCTGTTCGGGTCGTAGAACGGCAGGCGGTTGAACAGGTTCTTGACGGTGAAGCTCAGGTTCCACGCATCATCCGGGCGCCAGGTGACGCTCATGTTGGCGGTCCACCACGACGGCGCGCCATCGCACTTGCTCTTCTGCAGGGCCAGGTAGCCGCCGGTGCAGGTTTCCTTGTTGTTGCTCTCTTCGTCGATCTGGTCGGTGGCCCACTTGGTGCCGCCCACGTAGTTGACGAACATGCTGGTGGTCACCTGCTTGTAGGTCCAGTCGGCATTGAGCGTGGCACGCAGGCGCGGGTTGTTGTAGTAGCCGACCACGTCGCCGTAGTACCAGCCGTTCTCGGCGTCCATGTAGAAGCGGTTGCGGTTGGCGATGGTGGCGGCCAGGCCGATGTTCAGGTTGCCCCAGTCGCCCAGCGAGAAGCGGCTGCGCGCATCGATGTCGAAGCCGTCGATCAGCGTCTTGCCGCGGTTCTTGTACTGGCCCACCACGCTGGCCACGTTGCCGGCGGAGTAACCCGGCAGCACCGACGGGCAGTTCACGCCACTGGCGGGGTCGGCACACATCGCTGCCAGCTGGGCCAGGTTGGCACGGTCGCTGTCGGTGATCGGCGAACGCGACGAGGAGATGATGTCTTCCATGCGGCGGTAGTCCGGCGCGACGATCTCATTGTCGCGATAGATGAACCAGTAGTCGGCCGACACCGACAGCCAGGTCGCCGGTTCATAGACGAAACCAAGGGTGGCGATCTTCGCCTTCTCCGGCTTAAGGTCCTTGTTCGGCTGGGTCATGCGTGCCACGGTGCGGCTGCAATCGACGTTCAGCAGGGTCTTGCCGAGATCGACGTCACCCGGGCGCTGCGACTTCAGCAACAGGTTGGCGATGGCGTTGGTCTCGTTGCAGCGCAGCTCGTCACGGTAGCCACCCAGCTGTGCGAACACGCCGCCGTTGCCGGACTCGGCCAGGCTCGGTGCACGGAAGCCGGTGGAGTAGGTACCGCGCAGCATCAGCTGGTCGAACGCCTGGTACTTGAAGCCGATCTTCGGCGCGACGTTGGCGCTGAAGTTCGGGTACTTGTCCACGCGCACTGCTGCATCCAGTTCCAGCGTGTCGGTGATCGGTGCGACAGTCTCTGCGAACAGCGCGTACGTGTTGCGCTTACCGTCGAACCACGAGCCGCCCTGCTGGGTGATCAGGCCGTTGGCCGCATCGGCGTTGCCCGGGGTGTAGAAGGTTTCGCGGCTGGCGTTGAAGCCGAACGCGGCGCGCATCTCACCGGCCGGCAGCTGGAACAGCGGACCTTCGATCTTGCCGTCCAGGGTGTGCAGGCGGGTCCACGACTGGATGTCGAAGGTCGGGAACGCTTCACGGATCAACGCAGCGTTGGCTTCGCTGATCTCGCCGAACTTGTAGGCCGGGTGGTCGGAGATGATCACGCGGCCGGTACCTGGATCGATCGTGTACGGACCGAACGCCTTCTCGAAGCCCTTGGTGTTGACGTTGATGGTCTGGTAGGTGGTGGAGTGGGTACCCGCGCTGGCGAAGGCGGTCTCCCAGTTCCAGTCTCCCCTGTTGCCGCGCGCACCGGCCAGCACGCGGTAGCTCTTGTCGGTGTTGCGCTGGCCGAAGTAGTTCGGGCCGACATCCTGCAGCAGGTAGTTCAGGCCGACCACACCACCCATCATCGCCTTCATTTCCGGGCTGGCGTGGTTGTACTCGTTGTTCGGGCCCAGGAACGGGTACAGGAACTGGTTGACGTTGTTGCCGGTGTTGCGCGAGAACCAGCTGGTCGGGTTGCCGGTGGTGGTGCCGTAGGCGCGCGGCGTGCCACCGTTGGCGCGCAGGTCGATGTCGGTGTAGGTCGCCTCGGCGAAGATCTCGGTGCTGTCGCCCACCAGGAAGGTGCCGTTGAGGTAAGCGGTGTTGCGCTCGGACTTGGCGCCGGCATCGATCTCGTTGTTCATCCAGGTTTCCCAGACGCAACGCGGACCGGCCGCTTCACTGGTCAGCACGTTCTTGCAGCCCGGTGCGGCTTCCTGCACGCGGCGGCCGGTGACCGGATCGAAGGCGAAGTAGCTGCCCGGGTTGAACTCACCCGGCTTGCTGCCCACGCCCAGGCGCAGGTTGTTGAGGTAGTTCGGGTTGTTGACGTAGTACTGGTCGGGCCGCTTGTCGTAGAAATCGCTGAGCGGAATCGCGTCGCGGCGGTACATGTTCACCGCGCCGTAGATGTTGAAGCGGTTCTCGGCCAGGTCACCGAAGCCGGCGGTGATGCTGGCCTGGCGCTCACCGTAGGAATCGATGCGCGAGGAGGTGTCGTTGGTGAAGCTGACCTCGGCGCCCTGGAAGTTGCGCTTGGTGATCACGTTGATCACGCCGGCCACCGCGTCGGTGCCGTACACGGCCGAGGCACCGTCGGTCAGCACTTCCATGCGTTCGATGGCGGCGGCGGGAATCGCATCGATGTTGACGAACTGGGTCTGGAAGCCGGCCGGCGCACCGTAGTACGACAGGCGGCGACCGTTCAGCAGCACCAGCGTGCCCTGTGCACCCAGCCCGCGCAGGTTGGCCTGCGAGGCACCATCGGAGCCGGTGAACAGCGAACGCGCATCCTGCTGCGCCGGGCGTGCAGCCGGCAGGTTGTCGAGCACCTGCAGCAGCGTGCGCGCACCCATGTTCTGGATGTCCTGCTTGCTGATCACCTGCACCGGCGAGGCGGTTTCAACGTCGGTGCGGCGGATGTTGGAGCCGGTGACCTCGATGCGGGCCAGATCGGTGGCGGTGTCCTTGCTCTCCTGGGCAAAGGCAGGAACGGCTACCGACAGCAGCACGCCGGCGATGGCCAGCGACAGCGGAGCGATCGAACGACAGGGGGGGCGGTGGTGGCGTGCGGGCAACATCGGGGTTCTCTCCTGGCAGGGGTGCAGCGCAAAAAGTGAGCGCG
The DNA here is from genome assembly GCF_056481725.1 of Stenotrophomonas sp. 85239_Sma. Classification (NCBI taxonomy): domain Bacteria; kingdom Pseudomonadati; phylum Pseudomonadota; class Gammaproteobacteria; order Lysobacterales; family Lysobacteraceae; genus Stenotrophomonas; species Stenotrophomonas sp. 85239_Sma. The sequence continues at coordinate 4,390,205 of NZ_CM151163.1, forward strand.
TGGGCGTTCGGCGGGCAAAACGCTCCCGGGCCACGGCCGTGATGGCCGTAGTCGGAATGGGCGGGGGAGGAGCGGTGTTACGTAGGAGTCATGGGGCGACGATGCTGGCGGAGTCGCCCTCCTGGCCGATCAGGACGGCGTTGGCCCAGTTGGCGCAGACCTGGGCGGGTTGGCTGCCCTGCGCACCCAGCGTGCGCAGGCTCAGGGTGGAAAGGCCTCGGATGTCCAGCTCCGGCTTGACCACGCCGGGCGCCTTCACCAGGCCGCTGTCATACAGCAGGCGGTTGTCACCCCAGACCTGGAACTGCAGGCCGCCGGCGTTGCGGCAGGCGTCGTCGATGCCGAGGTCGGCGCGCAGCAGGTGCCAGCCGCCCTGCAGGCGCAGGTCGATGCGGCTGTTGGCGCCGACACCCAGGCCACGGCGGAACTGCAGGCCGTTCATGCGCATGCCGGCGTCGCCACGGAAGGACTGGTCGGTGCGCACCTGGCTGGCCAGCGCGGCCGGCACCGGCAGCTCGGAGAGATAGCGCTGCCGGGCCGGTCGCTCCGGTTCCTGGTGTTCAAGAATGTGGAAGGTGGACAGTGCGATCGGGCCGACATCGCGCGGCTGCAATGCATCGAACGCGCGGGCGCTGCCTTGTGCCGCGGTCACCATCGGGTCGGAGCTGCTGGCGCCGTCGCCCTCGGGGTTCTGCACGCTCAGCACGCGGAAGCGCAGCAGGCGACCGGCATGGGCCGGGAAGTCGATGCGCTGCAGGCCTTCCTTCAGCTGCAGGCGGCCACGGGCGATCGGCTCGCCCCACTCGCCATTGCTGTCACCCAGGTACACCTCGTAGTCGCGGACCTGCCCGTGCTTCCAGTTCTTGTCGTTGCGCGGCGCGATGTCGATGCCATCGATCATCTTCCGCTCGCCGAAGCCGATCACCCACTCATGCGCGCCGGTGCGCACGGCCTGGTTGCGCACGCTGCGGAACCAGGTGCCCGGATCCTCATCGAAGGCATTTTCCAGCGCATGGCCGGGTTCTTCGGCCGGGCGATTGACCACCAGCAGGCTGTCGGCCGGCAGTTCGCGGCCCAGCACCGGCGCGGCCGGATAGGCATCATCGGCGGCTGCGGCAGCGACTGCGAAGTCCAGCTGCAGCTGCAGCGGCTGGCGGATGTCCTGCGCGGCCGTGCGCACATGCAGCGTGCCGCGGCGCTCCTTGGCATCGAAGTACCAGCCTTCGCTGGCGCTGTTCAACGCAGCGGCATCGGCCAGCGCAGGCAGCGCGCGGCCACCGGCCTGCACCGCACGCGGCGCCTGGCGGCTGAGCACGCGCAGGCCATAGCGACGCTGCGCCAGCTGGCCCTGGTATTGGCCCTGCACTGCATCGATCTGCACCTGCACCGGGCCACTGCCCTGCAGCGGCGCCTGCACGCGGACCTGCTGCGTGCTCGATTCGCCCTGCTGGTAGCGGCGGGTGTTGCCATCGTCTTCGTACAGCGTGTACTGCGAATCACCCTGCGGGTACAGGTCGAACGTCACTTCATCCAGCGGCTTCTCGCCATCGAACAGCATCGACGGGTACATCGGCAGGATCGCACCGGCGCGCACGAACAGCGGCAGCGTGGCCAGGTCCACCTGGCGGTCGAGTTGGCGGCCGTCGGTGCCGGCCTGCACGCGGCGGCCATCCCAATAGTCGATCCAGCCGCCGGCCGGCAGGTGGATGTCGCGGCGCCATCCGCGGCTGGCCGCCTGGCTGCGGTACACCGGCGCCACCAGCAGGTCGCGGCCGAGCAGGAACTGGTACTTGTAGGTTTCGTCCTGCGCATGCGGATCGCGCGGGTTGTCCCACATCAGGCCACGCACCGGCGGTGCACCGGTCTGTGCGGCCTCGTGCACCAGCCCGTACATGTATGGGGTCAGGCGCATCTTCAACTTCAGGTAATCGCGGTTGATGCTGCGGTAGGGCTCGTCGTACCACCACGGGTGCTTGCGCGCGTTCGACGACCAGCCGCTCATGCCCATCAGCACCGGGGTGAACGCCTTCCACTGCAGGTCGCGGGTGAAGGTCTCGGCGCTGCCGCCGAAGATCGCATCAACGTCGCCGCTGGCGTAGGCCATGCCGGACAGGCCCGAACCGACCAGGGTCGGCACGTGCCAGCGGATGTAGTCCCAGCTGCTGCTCTGGTCGCCGGTCCACGCTACGGCATAGCGCTGGATGCCGGCCCAGCCCATCACCGTCCACAGGAACGGGCGCGAATCGGAATTGTCGAGGATGCCGTTGAATGCCTGGCGGTTGGCATCCATCGCGAACTGGTAGCCCTTGCCGGTCCAGGCCACGTCCAGCTTCTGCACGCGGCTGCCAGCCTTGCCCACTTCCCAGGCGATCTTGTCGACACCGTTCTCGGTCCACAGGCCGGTGCGGAAGCCGTACGTGGCCAGGCCCTTCACCGTTTCCGGCAACTGCTTGTAGCCGCAGCCGTAACCATCATTGGGCAGGATCCAGCCACCGGGCATGTCGTGGGCGCGGTACTGCTTGGCCACGCTGTCGATCACATCCGGCGTGGTGCCGGTCGGGCCGTCGCTCCAGCCTTCAGGCACGGTGCCGGGCTTCTTGCTGTTGTCGCCGTCGTTGTAGCAATCGGCATCGCCGTAGGACAGCGCCCAGCGCGCCACCATGTTGGGGCGGCCGGTCAGCTGGGTGTAGCGCTCGATCAGCTTTGGCAGATCGGCGCCGACGAAGTAGTAGGCATCGAAGCGGTCTTCGCGATGCAGCAGCGTGGCCTGGTCGGCCTCGCGCAGATCGTAGCTGCCATCGCTCCACGTATTGCGCAGCATGCCCCAGCCGCGGCTGCTCAGCAGCATCGGTGCCGGGCTGGGGCGGTCGCCCTCTTCCCAGCCGCCGGAGTAGGACACTTCCAGCTCGCGGCCCTTGAACTGGTAGCGGCCGTTCTGCTGGCCACCGCCGTAATAGCCTTCGTCGGCCTGCGAGGACAGCACCTGCACGCTCTGCGTGGCATCCAGGTCCAGGGGCTGCAGCTCCTGCCAGAGGGCGATGGGCTGGCCGTTGTCCAGGCGTTCCAGGCGCAGGCGCAGCGGCTGCCGCTGCACATGCAGCACCAGTGCATCGGTGCGCACGCGGATTTCCTGCGCGTCTTCTTCCAGCTGCGCCTGCACGTTCGCCTTGGGCTGCGGCAGCACGATCGGCGCGGCCTTGTCGCCTGCACCAGTGAGCTTGCCGTTGCGGCCGGCCTGCACGCGGATGATGTCGGTGGCCGGCAGCTCGATGCGGATGCGCGCGCCCTTGTCGGTCTGCAGGTCCCAGCCCTGCACGCCGTCGCGGCTGTCGCTGGCGGCCACCGAACGCAGGTTGCCAACCGGCTCGGCGCTGGCCGGCATGGACGCCAGCATCAATGCCGGCAACAGGGCCAGCATCAGCGGCGAGCGACGAACGCAGTTTTCCACGCGGACTCCCAACCCGTTCACCGGGCGTTTCGAAAGCGGTTGGGCCGACTCTAGGGCAGCGATTCGAAAGATGTCAACAAATTGAAAGGAAAAAGGAAGATATATTCCATTGAAACGAAAGTTGCTGCGCCGCAATACTTTGTGTAAGCGCTTGCAGGCGCCTGTTAAGCGTTGTGCGATACGGCATTCCGCGCATCCTTTCGTTTTTCATCGCACTGCGGATCGTGGAAAGACGGACGCTCATTTTCTTTCTTTTTGCTTTCGCAATTTGACATTTCGAAAGAAAACGAAGATGGTGCGCTGGCCCAACTGGAACCTCCGAATGGACGTCACCCTGCTTTCCGATGTGTCCGCCTGGCAGCGCCTGGGCGGAGCCGATACCGCTACTGAAATCGCCCAGCAGCCTGCGCTGTGGGAAGCCCTCGCCCAGGATCTGTCGCATGCCCGTGACCGCCTGCAGGCTTTCCTCGGCGACGGCCTCAACGATCCCAACCAGCGCGTGCTGTTCACCGGCGCCGGCAGCTCCGGCTTCATTGCCGAGATGGTGGCCGACGCGATCAACGCACAGTGGCCGGCCGAGGTGCGCGTGGTGCACACCACCAGCCTGCTGACCCACCCGGCGCTGTACCTGCAGCGCGACCGCCCGACCCTGCTGGTCTCGTTCGGCCGCAGCGGCTCCAGCCCGGAGAGCGTGGCGGCAGTGGACCGCGTGCGCAGCGATGTGGATGATGCGCGCTTCCTCGACATCACCTGCAATGCCGATGGCGAACTGGCCCGCCGTGGCGCCGGCCGTGCCGACACCTGCACCCTGCTGATGCCCTCGGCCAGCTGCGACCGTGCCTTCGCCATGACCAGCAGCCTGACCTGCATGCTGCTGGCCGCATTGACCGTGTTCGATCGTTCGCCGTGGGATGCGCGCGTGGCGCGCCTGAAGCAGATCGCCGCGCTGGCCCGCGAAGGCCAGGCGCAGTGGGATGCACCGGTGGCGGCGCTGGCGCAACGCCCGTTCAACCGCATCATCTACCTCGGCAGCGGCCCGCTGGAAGCGCTGGCACGCGAGTGCGCGCTGAAGGTGCTGGAGCTGACCGCCGGCCGCGTGCTGGCGCTGGCGAACACGCCGCTGGGCTTCCGCCATGGCCCGAAGTCGACGCTGGACGGCAACACCCTGGTGGTGGTGCTGCGCAGCGTGCAGCCGCTGGCGCGCCGCTACGAACAGGACCTGCTGGAAGAACTGCGCCGCGACGGCGTTGCCGGCCAGGTCCTGGCGATCGGCCCGCATTCGGACATCGGCGCCGATGATGAGTACACCCTCACCGTGCCGGCACTGGACGACCCGTGGCTGGCGCCGGTGTGGCTGGGCTTCGCGCAGCTGTTCGCGCTGCAGCGCTCGGCCGCGCTTGGCCTGACCCCGGACAACCCGTTCCCGGATGGCACCGTCAACCGCGTGGTCAAGGGCGTCACCATCCACCATGGCTGAGCTGATCGCCCACGCCTGCTACGGCATCGACATCGGCGGCACCAAGATCGAGCTGGTGGCGTGCGATGCGGCGATGCAGGTCACCTGGCGCCGCCGCGTGGCGACGCCGCAGGGCGACTACGACGGCTTCCTGCAGGCGGTGCAGAGCCTGGTCGCCGAGGCCGATGCCGCGCTGGGCCGCAGTGATGCGGCCATCGGCATCGCCCTGCCCGGCGTGCGCGATCGCCGCAGCGGCCGCCAGCTGAGTGCCAACGTGCCTGCGCTGACCGGCCACAGCGTGGCCGCCGACCTGCAGGCGCGCCTGCAGCGGCCGCTGCATTTCGGCAACGACCTGCAGTGCTTCGCCCTGTCTGAAGCCCACGGCGGTGCCGCCGACGGCTACGCCAGCATGTTCGGCGCCATCCTCGGCACCGGTGCCGGTGGCGGGTTCTGCGTGCAGGGCCGCCTGCTGTCCGGCTTCAACGGCCTGGCCGGCGAATGGGGCCACTGGAGCGTGCCCGGCCACCTGCTGCAGCGCCACGGCCTGCCGCTGATTGACTGCGCGTGTGGCCTGCAGGGCTGCGTGGAGCGGTATGTCTCCGGCAGTGGCGTGGCGATGATCGAACGCCACCTTGGTGGCAGCGCCGCCGACGCCAGCGCGGTGATCGCACTGGCCGAAGCCGGTGATGCCCGCGCACGCAAGGCGCTGGACATCCATCGCGACCTGCTCGGCCACAGCCTGGCCGCGCTGGTGCTGGCGCTGGACCCGCACGTGATCGTGCTCGGCGGCGGCCTTTCGCAGTACGCGCCGCTGTACCAGCAGCTGCCGGCCGCCATCGCCGCCCATCTGTTCAAGGGCGTGCAGGTGCCGCCGATCGTGCCGCCGCGTTTCGGCGATGCCGGCGGCGCACGCGGTGCCGCCCTGCTCGCCTGTCAACCCTCGTTTTCCTGATGTCCGGAGCCTGACCATGTCCCCGTTGCAGACCCTGCTTGCCTCCCACCGCGCTGGCGCCAACGTCGGCCTGTACAGCGTCTGCTGCAGCAACGAGCAGGTACTGCGCGCGGCCATGCACGTGGCGCAGGCACACGGCACCGTGCTGCTGGTCGAGGCCACCTCCAACCAGGTCGACCAGTTCGGCGGCTACACCGGCATGACCCCGCCGCAGTACCGCGATTACGTGGGCACGCTGGCCGATGAGGAGGGCTTCCCGCGCGAGCGACTGATCCTGGGCGGTGACCACCTCGGCCCGAATGCCTGGCAGAAGCGTCCGGCCGCCGAAGCGATGACCCACGCGCGCGTGCTGATCGAGGCCTACGTCGCCGCCGGCTTCCACAAGATCCACCTGGACTGCAGCATGTCCTGCGCCGATGATCCGGTGCCGCTGCCCGATGCCATCGTTGCCGCGCGCTCGGCCGAGCTGGCCGAGATCGCCGAACGCACCGCGGCTGACCACGGCCTGCCGCCGCCGGTCTACGTGATCGGTACCGAAGTGCCGATTCCCGGTGGCGAAGCCTCGCTGGCAGAAGGCCTGCAGGTGACCACGCCGGCCGCCGCCGCGCAGACCCTGGCCATCCACCAGCAGGCGTTCGATACCCCGCAGCTTCGCGATGCGTGGCAGCGCGTGATCGCGATGGTGGTGCAGCCGGGCGTGGACTTCGACCACAGCAGCGTGCACGAGTACGACGCGGCCGCCGCCAGCACGCTGGCCGGCTTCCTCGAACAGCAGCCGCGCATCGTGTTCGAAGCGCATTCCACCGACTACCAGCGCGAGAGCGGCCTGCACGCGCTGGTGCGCGACCACTTCGCCATCCTCAAGGTCGGCCCGGCCGCCACCTTCGCCTATCGCGAGGCACTGTTCGCGCTGGCCGCGATCGAGGCCGAGCTGCTTCCAGCCGCGCAGTGCTCGCGCCTGCCGCACGTGCTGGACGAGGTGATGGTGGCGCAGCCGAAGTACTGGCAGTCCTACTACCAGGGCGATGAGGCCGCGCTGCGCCTGCTGCGCAGCTATTCCTTCAGCGACCGCTGCCGCTACTACTGGGGCGAGCCAGCGCTGGTGCAGGCGGTGCAGACCCTGTTCACCAACCTGGAACAGCATGCGCCGCCGCTGGTGCTGCTCAGCCAGTATCTGCCGGAGCAGTACCGCGCCGTGCGCGAAGGTACCCTGGCCAACACCCCCACCGCACTGGTGCAGCACCGCATCGGCCTGTGCCTGGGCGAATACGCCCGCGCCTGCAGCGCCAACCAGGCCGGAACCCGCGCGCACCACGCAGGCTCGGCTGCCGCCGTGTCTGCGAACGGCTAATCTCTACCTTTTCCCGCGAAACCGAGAATGGCCATGCGCAACACCCGCTCCCGCCGGCAACAGATCCTGCAGCTGCTGATCGAGCACGGCTCGGTGCAGGTGGCCGATCTGGTCGAGCGCTTCGGCGTGTCGGCGGTGACCATCCGTGCCGATCTGACCCACTTCGAGTCGCAGGGCCTGGCCACCCGCACCCACGGCGGTGCCACGCTGGTGCGCACGCCGCCGCAGGAACAGGACATCCACGAGAAGGACGCACTGAACCTGCCGCTGAAGGAATCGATCGGCGCGCGCGCCGCGCGCCTGGTGCAGCCCGGCGACAACATCATCATCGACTCCGGCTCGACCACGATGACCCTGGCCCGCCACCTGCGCGCGCATCGCGACGTGACGGTGATGACCAACGGCCTGAACATCGCCTGGGAACTGGCCAATGCCGCGGGCATCACCGTGCTGCTGACCGGTGGCCTGCTGCGCCAGCAGTCGCTGTCGCTGCAGGGCAGCCAGGCCGAAGCCAGCCTCAACTCGTACAGCTTCGACACCCTGTTCCTGGGCGTGGACGGCCTGGACCTGCAGTTCGGCCTGACCACCCACGACGAGGCCGAAGCCCGCCTCAACCACCGCATGGTCGAACGTGCACGCCGCATCGTGGTGCTGACCGACGCCTCCAAGTTCGGCCGCGTCAGCCTGCACCGCATCGCCCTGCTGGATCAGATCCACGCCATCATCACCGACGCCGGCATCGACGATGCGACCCGCGAAGGGCTGCAGCGGCTGGGCATCGAAGTGATCATCGCCGAGCCCGCCGCATGACCGACACCCGCACCCTGCATGGCCGCATCCTCACCCCGCTGGGTTGGCGGCGTGGCCACGTCCACTTCGATTCACACGTACGCCGGCTGCAGGTGGACGACCACAGCGGTGCCGACGACCTGCAGCTGCCGGTGATCCTGCCCGGCTTCATCGACCTGCACGTGCACGGCGCGGCCGGCGTGGACCTGATGCAGGGCGGTGACGTGGCACGCACCATCGCCCGCACCCATCTGCGCTTCGGCACCACCACGCTGCTGGCGACCACCATGACCGCCGGGCTGGACGAGATCGAGCACGCGCTGCAGGGTGTGGCCGCCACCATGGCAGCGCCCGATGCCGATGCCGCCTGCATTGCCGGCGTGCATCTGGAAGGACCGTTCATCAGCCCGCAGCGTCTGGGTGCGCAGCCCAACCGCACGATCGAGGCGACGCTGGCACTGGTGCAGCAGCTGCATGCGCTGGCACCGATCCGGGTGATGACGCTGGCTCCGGAGATCGGCGAGCACACCGCGCTGATTCCCGCGCTGTCGGCAATGGGCATCCGCGTGCAGCTCGGTCACAGCGCCGGTACCTACGAGGAAGGCGTGGCCGCGCTGCAGGCCGGTGCCTCCGGCTTCACCCACCTGTTCAACGGCATGACCGGCGTCGATCACTATCGCCCGGGCATTGCAGCGGCGGCGTTGGCACATGCGCAGTACGCCGAGATCATTCCCGACCTGCAGCACATCCACCCCGGCGTGATCCGCCTGGCCGCGCGCGCGATCCCGCGCCTGTACGCAGTGACCGACGCCACCGCCGCCACTGGCATGCCCGATGGCGAGTACGCGCTGGGCGAGCAGCGCGTGCACAAGTGCGGTGGCTGCGTGCGCCTGGCGACCGGTTCGCTGGCCGGCAGCGCGCTGACCATGGACCAGGCGCTGCGCAACCTGGTGCAGGTGGGCCTGGAGCTGGCCGATGCCTCGCAGCGCGTTTCCACCTTCCCGGCCGATTACCTGGGCCTGGGCGATCGCGGCCGCATCGCGCCCGACGCCCGCGCCGACCTGGTGGTGCTGGACGCCGAACTGCGCCTGCAGCAGGTGGTGGTAGGCGGGCGCGTGGTCGATCTGAACGCAACACCAGCCTGACGCACCGCGCCTTTGTAGAGTCGAGCCATGCTTGGCTGTCCGCGCATGGCGCGGCAGAGCAATCGAGCATGGCTCGACTCTACAGAAAGCAATCCGCACCGAAACACCTCCTGGGATATGCCGATGACTGCACGCACCGCTCCGCGCTGGCCCGTACGCTACCTGCTCTTCATCGGCGGCCTGGGTGGCCTGCTGTACGGCATCGACATCGGCATCATCGCCGGCGCCCTGCCCTACCTGGAGGCAACGGCCAGCCACGCGTGGCAGCTCAGCAGCCAGCAGCTCGGCTTCGTCGTCGCGGCAGTGCTGCTGGGCAGCGTGTTGTCTTCGCTGTTCGCCGGCATGGTTGCCGACCTGATCGGCCGCCGCGGCGCGATGCTGCTGGCCGGCCTGCTGTTCACCGCCTCGATTCCGATCATGGCACTGGCCTCCGGCTACACGCCGCTGCTGCTGGGACGCTTGCTGCAGGGCATCAGTGGCGGTTTGATCGGCGTGGTGATTCCGCTGTACCTGGCTGAAGTGCTCAGCCCCGAACGACGTGGGCGCGGCGCGGCGATGTTCCAGCTGCTGCTGACCGTTGGCCTGGTGCTGGCAGCCCTGATCGGCCTGTACCACGCCCACGCCGTGGATGCCGCCGCCGAAGCCGTGCGTTCGCTGCCGGTCGCGCAGCAGGCGCAGGAACTGTTCACGGTGAAGGACCATGCCTGGCGCACCATCTTCTGGACCTGCCTGGCGCCAGGCCTGCTGTTCTGCGCCGGTATCTTCTGGCTGTCCGAATCGCCACGCTGGCTGGTGCGCCGCGGTCGCATCGATGAAGCCCGCCGCAGCCTCCAGCGCGTCCTGCCCGCCGCAGAGGTCGAGCCCACGCTGGCCCAGATCCAGGCGCCGGAATCGAGCAGCAGCGACGGCAAGCGCGATCCGCTGCTCAGCCGCCGCTACGTGGTGCCGTTCCTGCTGGCCTGCGTGGTGCTGGCCTGTACCCAGGCCACCGGCATCAACTCGGTGCTGGCCTACGCGGTGAACATCCTCAACCAGGCCGGCCTGTCCGGTTCAGTGGCCAATGGTGCCGACGTGGCGATCAAGCTGCTCAATGCGGTGATGACCGTGGTCGCGCTGCTGCTGGTCGACCGCAAGGGCCGCAAGTTCCTGCTGATGCTCGGCAGTGGTGGCATCTGCTTGGCCCTGCTGGCCGCCGCCACGCTGTTCTTCCAGGCCGAACGCGGCCGCACCGACGTGCAGCCCCAGCTGCAGGCGGCGGTCAACGGCGACGGCCTGCAGCTGGGGCTGGATGACGCGCAGTGGCAGCGCCTCGGCGCCGGCATCGACAGCGAAGGCAGGCCGATGCAGCTGACCGTGTCGTACGCCTATGGTGACTTCACCAATGTGCGCGCCCTGCGCAGCGACAACCTGACCGACCGCGAGCTGCGCATCGAGCGTGCCGGCACCGTGCAGCCGGACAGCGTGATCGGTGCGTTCTTCCGCACGCTGCATCTGAACCCGTTCGCCGACCCCGCCAGTGCCACGCAGGCACCGTTGCGCATCGAGCAGGCCCGCATCGGCCCGGTGCCGCCGCCGGCCCATGGCTGGGCGGTGGCCACCTGCATCCTGGTGTTCGTCGCGTTCTTCGCAGTCGGCCCCGGCGTGTGCGTGTGGCTGGCACTGTCGGAGCTGATGCCCAACCGCATCCGCTCCAACGGCATGAGCATCGCGCTGCTGATCAACCAGTTCGTGTCGACCACCATCGCCGCCATCTTCCTGCCCACTGTGGGCCACTACGGCTACGCCAGCATGTTCGTGTTCTGGGCGGCGTGCACCTTCGTGTTCTTCCTGGTGGCTGCGTTCTGGCTGCCGGAGACCAAGGGCAAGTCGCTGGAAGAAATCGAGGCCCGGTTCGCCCGGTAATCGTCGACCTGGGTCGACCTCCGCGCGCAGCGCGGGGTCGCAGGCGCGCCGGTCATTCGCCGGTGATGTGCCTGGCCAGATCCCGCGCCTCGGCAACGCTGGACAGCCCGCTCAACATCATCGATTCGCCGAACGGCCCCTGCACCGTCGCCACCATCAACACGCGGCCGTCCACGCTGAGCGCCGCGCGCTGGCCCACCAGGGCTGCCGTGCCATCATGGATGCGCTGGTGCGCTTCGGGTCGATAGCGGATCTGCAGGCCAGGTTGCTTGGCCTCATCCAGCACGTAGCGCACGTCGGCGATGTCGGTGCTGCCGGCGATCGACGGCTCGCGCAGGGCGAGGGTTTCGCCTTGCCATTGCGCCGGCTTGCCTTTGCCGGAGGCGTCCACCGCGCTCAGGCGCACATCCACGCCAGGGCGCGGCACGTGATCCTTCCCTGCCAAGCCACCGGGCGTGGCGCCCGGCACGCATCCGGCCAGCACCAGTGCCGCCCCCAGCAGAAGCGGAAGCGCAACCCTCACCGCAGCTTCCGCAGCTTGAATGCCACCAACACCTGCAGCAGCCCGTACAGCAGGCTGCCGATGCCGATCCACAGCGTGGTCACCGCTACACCGGCATACGGGTTGGCCGCAAACAGCAGGCCCAGCACCACCGCCAGCACGCCGCTGAGGATCAGCAGCCACTCGCCTTGGATCTGCTTGCGCACGCGGATCGCGAACACGATGCGATAGATGCCGGCCACCAGCAGCCACGCCGCCAGGAACAGCACCAGCACGCTGGCGGTGGCCAGCGGATTGATCACCGCCAGGATGCCGAAACCCAGCGAAGCAATGGCATAGAGCGCGAGCCAGCCGCGCGAAGCGCCGCTGCCGCCACTGACCAGTGCGAACAGGCTGATGACACCCTCGACGATGGCCATCACGCCCAGTGTCCAGGCCAGTGCCATGGCCGCCGACAGCGGCCAACCGATGGCAATGATGCCGAAGCCCAGAGCGACCAGACCATACAGCAGGAGGATCCACCAGCTACGGCCAACCGCCGACAACAGGGGAGACAAGGGGGAATTCATGGCCACTCCTTCGATCCGGAACCGGCCCCATCCTAGCCCCTGGCGATGAAGAGAACGATCACGGCACCCGCGCGCACACCCATACGCGCACCTCTTCAACGCCGACGCAGCGCAGCGTTTCGGCAATCTCCATCACCGTACTGCCTGTGGTCATCACGTCGTCGACCACGGTCAGCCGCGGTGGCACTGGACCGCGTACATCGAACGCATCGAACAGGTTCTCCCGGCGCTGTTCGGCCGTGCGTTCGGACTGTGGTGCCGTATGCCGCCGCCGGTACAGCCCGTGCCAGACCGGCATCGACAGCAACCGGCACAGCTCACCCGCCTGGTTGTAGCCGCGCTGGCGCAGGCGACGATTGTGCAGCGGCACCGGCACCAGCGGTGGGCACCACCAGGGCGGCGGCGCCCGCTGCATCAGCTGTGCCAGCAGGCGACCGGCGGCGACGTCCTGATGAAACTTGTAGCGCACCAGCAGCTGGTCGACCGGCGGCAGGTACAACAGGCTGGCATGGGTGGCGGCCTGCGGCGGTGCTTCCTCGCGGCAGCTGCCGCAGACGATCAGCGCGTTGTCGGGCAGCGGCAGCGCACAACGCAGGCAGGTGCGGCCAGACCAAGGCAGATCGACAAGGCAGGCACGGCACAGGTCAAGATCATCGTGGCCCGGGTCGCCGCAGACCAGGCAACGAAGCGGTAGCGGCACGCGAAGTGCGGCCTGCACGTGGCGGCCCGCATCGAAGAAGGCAGACATGCGCTTCAGCATGTCGCCCCCGCCAGCGCGTTGCCATCGGGGGTGCCCTCAACGACCCGTAAGCATTTTCATCGCCCACCTTCTGCCCCGATCCCTTCACCGCGTTGGCGCAGGCTTCGCATCCACCCGGGTGCGGTACACCATGTACGGCGTCTGCCGGCGATCAACGCCGCCATTGAATCCGGCCTGCCGATGCAGCTGGTTGGCGGTGAAGTACAGATAGCCATCGGGCCCCATCGACAGGGTATCCGGCCACAGGATGCGCGGGTCGTGCACCACGGTCGTCCAGCGCCCCTGCGCATCGCGGGCGTGGATGGCGTTGTGCTCGTAGTCGCTGGCATACAGCCGGCCGTTGGTGTCCATCTCCATACCATCGGACGCGCCCTTGTCGCCCAGGTCGACCACGGCCGCAGCCAGCGCCGCCTCATTTACGTTGGGGTCGCGCAGCAAGGCGGTGGGCACGCTGTACAGATGGCGGCTCGACAACGGGGTATAGAACAGCGTCGCGCCATCCGGCGACAACGCAATGCCATCGGCAGCCACGGTGAACGGCTGCGTCGAACCATCCGCGTTGCGCAGCCGCATCTGCCGTCCTTCCACGATCGGTACGAAGGCGGGATCGGCCGAGGTGGATACGTGGCCGACCAGTCGCTTGGACGCGACGCCAGTGGCGAGGTCAATCACGATGATGCCGCCGATGCCGCTCAGCGACGAGTCGGTCACGTAGGCCACGCCCTCGCGGCCGACACGGAAATCGAAGCGCACATCGTTGACATAGGTGCGCGCGTCGATGACGTTGGCCGGGAATACCAGCGTCTTGGTCACGGTGTTGGTGGCAAGGTCGATCGCCACCAGTTTGGCACCGCCGGCCTGTGGAGCGGAGAAGCCCGGCGCAGCAGTGTCCAGCACCCAGAGGCGCCCCTGGCCATCGGCCACCACGCTCTGCACGCTGATGAAATGGGCCGCCGGATCGGGACCGTCCTTGCGGTTGATGCGCGCATCCGGATAGGGCACGGCGCGGCCGTCGCGCCATTCGGCCACGCTGTAGGTCACGTCATCGCCCCAGCGCGGGAAGTTGACGAAGATCCGCCCGGTCTCGGACACCGCCACGCTGGTGGGCATGGCACCTTCGAAACGCGCCACCGGTTCGAGGGTGCCGATGCTGCGCTCGCTGGGCAGCAGGGGCGCGCCGGACATCGCCAGCGCGGGGGAACTGGCCAGGGCCAGGATGGCAGCCGCCAGGCTGCGGATACGGCAGTTGATCATGGTCGCGCTCTCGATGCAGGTCCGGGTGCGGCCCCGGCGTCGACGCATCTTCTGCGGCACACGCGGCATCGGGTAGACGGTGCAACGAGGAATCAGCTTCACTACAGGAGTGAAGATTACGACCTGATTGATCCTGTTGACCAAGGTAATCAGCGATGCCTATCAGCCGGCTCTGCTTGCGGCACCATCAACAACTCCGCCAACCCACGGTAGATCGGCACGCGGCACACCAGCCCGGACACGCCCCGCGCGATCAGCACCGTGGCCAGGATCGGCAGCAGCAGATCACCACTGTCGGTCAGCTCCAGCGAGATCACCGCCGAGGTCAGCGGTGCCTGGGTAACGCCGGTCAGGTAGGCACACATGCCCAGCAGCACGAACGCACGCGGATCCACGCCCGGCATCAACACCGCCAGGTTATGCCCAAGGCCGGCACCGACCGCCAGCGCCGGCGAGAACAGGCCGCCAGGGATACCCGCCACGTAGGACGCCAGATTCGCCAGCAGCTTCATCAGACCGAATTCATGGCCCACCATCGCCTGCCCCTGTACCAGGCTGCGCGCCTGCTCGTAGCCGGTGCCGAACGCGCCTTCGCCGAAGACGAGGGCGAGCACCACCACCACCAGGCCGCACGCGGCCGCCAGCAGCACGGGATGCCGCTGCCGCAGCTGGCCAAGCCAACGCGGGCGGCCCGCCGCACTGGCCAGGACGGCGCGCGCGAACAAGCCTCCCAGCAGACCCGCCACCACACCGCACAACAGGATCGCCAGCCAACCCTGTCCCAGCGGAAGCCGCGCGCTTACATGGCCGAAATAGGTGTAGTTGCCCAGCAGGCCCAGCGACACCACGCCGCCGACGATCACTGCGGTCAGCAGGGTGCCGGAGAACCGATGCTCGAAGCGGCCGCTGAGCTCCTCGATGGCAAAGACGATACCGGCCAGCGGCGTGTTGAACGCCGCCGCAATACCAGCAGCGCCACCGGCCAACAGGAAATGCGAGAGCTCGCGGGGATCCTTGAAGCCGAACCAGCGGCCAAACAGGTACATCAGGCTGGCACCCACATGCACCGTCGGGCCCTCGCGCCCGACCGACGCGCCACCGAGCAGCGACAACGAGGTCAGCAGCAGCTTGCCCGCCGAGACCGCAGGCGAAAGATTGATCTTCCGGAATGGCTCATCGGGCTTGTCCAACGCAGCGATGACCTGCGGAATACCGCTGCCGCGGGTGGGTTTCAGCACGCCCGCAGTCAGCCACGCCAACAACGCGAAGATGCCCGGCGTGAGCAGCAGCGCCCACCACGGCGAGTGCGAGGTGATGCGCTGGAACAGGTGGAAGGCCGCGTCGCTGGCCTTGGCGAACAGGATGGCCACCAGTGCCACGGCCACGGCGCCGCCCCAGAGCGCGGCGCGGCGGCGCCAGGCCTCGCTGAGAACCAGCGCGGTGATGCGGCCGCGGAGGCGATGGAGATCGGTCATGCGGGGCAGTGTGGACGGAGCGGAAACGGGCGGACAGCGGTTACTGTGGCTGAAGGCCTTGCAGGATGCGGTGAAATGCCCGGACACGGGCCGTTCCGGCAACCAGCCCCGTGCGCACACCGCTAAACGGGCAGGCGCTCCCGCCACCGGCGCTTTTCCACGCTGCGCACGTTGGGCTGCTGCCGCAGCCACTCCAGATACAGCTGCAGATGGGCCAGCTCGTCATCAGCCGGATCACCGGTGAACTCACGCACCTCGACCAGATTTCCGTAGTTTCTGGCGTACTTGCCGGGCGTGTCATCGATACCGATCATCTGCTCCAAACGGAAGCCGTGGCGCTTCAGCTTGCCCAGCCGCTTCTGCGAGGTGTAACCGCCGGTTTCCCAATCACGGGCCATACTGCACCGCGGCGCGGACCACAGGAACGCCAGCGGACGCCCCGGCATCAGCTGGTCCACCAGCGGTTCGGCATACAGTTGCCCGGACGACGTCCACACACCCACCGTGAAATGGGCAAAGGCATAGTCGAGGAATGCCTGCAGGTGGGGCCGCAGGTAGACGTGGTAGCCGACGAGGCGGAAATCCGCGGGTCGCTCCAGTTCACGCTCGCTGGCATGCACCAGCGTCTCATCCAGATCGAGTATCAGCAGCTTTCCGCCCTGCGGCATCGCGTCCGGTTCCATGTGCATTCTTCTTTCATTGCCTCAGCTGCCGCCATCTTCTGAATGGACTTCAGCATGTGTCCTTGCAGCAGGTAGATGTAAACACAGTTCCAACCAGGTCCTGGTTGGTGCAAGCCTACTGCCGGACGCGCACTTCGCAACAGCCCATCCGCGTGAGGTCGCCCTGCGCCTGCAACATGCCCCGTTCTACCAGCATGCGTACACGCCGTGCATAGAACACATCTGGAATTCCCGATCGGCACTTCGGCTGCAGCGACATGACCATGCCCACAATGTAGGCGATCTTTCGGAACTGCCCATCGCAATGGGAAAGCAGTTGCGCATCGATCCAGGCGATGTCCTCGTCGGTCAGCGCGGCGATGTTCTGCCGCTCCTGGTCAGTGAGATGGGCATCGTTGTCGGAGCGTTCGTCCGTATCGCGCAGGCAGCCATTGATGGCCAACAAGCGAACCAAGACATAGTGACCGAATGCTTCAAGTTCCTCCTTCGGCAGCATCGCCGGATCGAGCCCCCCTGCCGGGTAGTCCTTGAAGGTCACGAAGGCGTGATTCTTCCACTGCCCCTTCGCATCGGCCTGACGCAGATCATCCAGCACCACGCGCAGGCCGCCGTCAGGAAGTTCGGCCAGGCTGCACAGCACCGCGTCGCGACGGATCGGGTAGGACTGGTAGCTGTTCATGGCACGTGCTCGCGCGTCCGTATGCAGCAATGAACTTACACCGTAGCGCCCGTTCATGGCGGCCGATCAATGTAAACCAAATTAGAAGCACTTGAGTTGACAGCGCTCACCAACCCACCCACACTGCCGCCCTCGCTCCACTCGTACCCAAGGTCCCGCCATGGCTGCTGCCATCCGCCACGACTGGCAACACGACGAACTGCAGGCACTGTTCGATCTGCCGTTCCCCGAGCTGCTGTTCCGCGCCGCAGCGGTCCACCGCGAGCATTTCGACCCATCGCAGGTGCAGGTCTCCACGCTGCTGTCGGTGAAGACCGGCGGCTGCCCGGAAGACTGCGCGTACTGCCCGCAGGCGCAGCGCTACAGCACCGGGGTGAACGCGCAGAAGCTGATGGAGACCGACGCAGTGCTGGCCAAGGCACGCCAGGCCAAGGCCGCCGGTGCCTCGCGCTTCTGCATGGGTGCCGCATGGCGTTCGCCGAAGGACCGCGACATTCCGAAGGTGGCGGCAATGATCGCCGGGGTGAAGGCACTGGGCCTGGAGACCTGCGCCACGCTGGGCATGCTCAGTGGCGAGCAGGCGCGTGCGCTGAAGGACGCCGGACTGGACTACTACAACCACAACCTCGACACCGCGCCGGACTACTACGATTCGATCATCCACACGCGCCAGTACCAGGACCGCCTGGACACGCTGGAGCACGTGCGCGATGCCGGCCTGAAGACCTGTTGCGGCGGCATCGTCGGCATGGGCGAGACACGCGCGCAGCGCGTCGGCCTGCTGCTGGCGCTGGCCACGCTGCCGGCACATCCCGATTCGGTGCCGATCAACAAGCTGGTGCAGGTGGCGGGCACGCCGCTGCACGGCAGCGCCGAGCTGGACCCGTTCGAGTTCGTGCGCATGATTGCGGTGGCACGCATTGCCATGCCGCGCTCGATGGTGCGACTGTCGGCCGGGCGTGAAGCGATGAGCGACGAACTGCAGGCGCTGTGTTTCCTGGCCGGTGCCAACTCGATCTTCTACGGCGACAGGCTGCTGACCACCGGCAACCCGGAGCGCGAGCGCGACCTGGCCCTGTTCGCACGCCTGGGCCTGCAGCCGATGGCCGTGCAGGTGGATGCCGAGGGCCACGACCACGGCGGCACCGTGCACGCCGATATCAGCGCCGACACCCCCGGCTGTGGCTGCGCTCACGCGGCCTGAGACGGGGCACAAGCAGGCGTCGCGGCAACGCGCTACCCTAGCCGCCCCGTCGCCGCATTCAGCCGCCATGGCCCGCCCCGACCTGACCGCCCGCCTCCACGCCCAACGCGCCCTGCGCGATGCCCAAGGTCGTCGCCGCACGCGGCGCTCGGTCACCCGTCGTGATGGCATCCGCCTGGAAGTGGACGGCCAGTGGCTGACCGGCTTCTGCAGCAATGATTACCTGGGCCTGGCCCAGCAGTTCAGCGTGGTCAACGCGCTGCAGGATGCGGCCGCGCGCGAAGGCACCGGCGCCGGTGCCTCGCATCTGGTCTGCGGCCACCACGCCCTGCATGACGCGCTGGAGCGCGAAGTGGCGGAATGGCTGGGCTACCCGCGCGCGCTGCTGTTCGGCAGCGGCTTCGCCGCCAACCTGGCCGTGCAGCAGGCGCTGCTGAGCGAAGAGAACGACGTGTGCGTGCAGGACAAGCTCAACCACGCCAGCCTGCTCGATGCGACGCGGCTGGCCGGTGCGCGCCTGCGCCGTTATCCGCATCTGGATGCGGAAGGTGCGATGCGCCAGCTCAAGCACGCACCAGATGGTGCGGCGATGCTGGCCACCGATGGTGTCTTCAGCATGGATGGCGACATCGCACCGCTGCGTGCATTGTCGCTTGTGGCACGCCTGCAGCAGGCGCTGTTCTATGTGGATGATGCGCATGGCGTGGGCGTGGTGGGCGATGGCCGTGGCACGGTCGCGGCTGCGGGACTGGGCGTGGACGATGTGCCGCTGCAGCTGGTCACCCTTGGCAAGGCGCTGGGCGGTTCCGGCGCGCTGGTGCTGGGCCGCGATGACCTGGTCGAGCACCTGGCCGAAACGGCGCGCCCGTACATCTACACCACGGCGATGCCGCCACCGCTCGCCGCCGCAGCGCTCGAAGCGGTACGCCTGGCACGCCGTGACAACTGGCGGCGTTCGAAACTGACCGATCTGATCGCGCTGTTCCGCGGCGAAGCCCGCCGCCATGGCCTGGACCTGATGGCCTCGGAAACGCCGATCCAGCCGCTGCTGTGTGGCGACGACCAGCGCGCCGTGGCGATGTCCAAGGCATTGGAACAGGCCGGTTGGCTGGTCGGAGCGATCCGCCCGCCCACGGTTCCCGATGGCAAGGCGCGCCTGCGCGTCACCCTGTCCGCGTTGCACACCCCCGAGCAGGTGCGTGGGTTGGTCGAAGCCATCGCCAGCGCGCGCGATCGCGTCGAGCTGGCCGCGCGTGAGGCCGCGCCACCGCCGCTGCCTGTCTTTGCCTGAGCCTGCTGCCGTTTTCCCATGCATATCGACGTCACCGGCCAGGGGCCGGACCTGGTACTGATCCATGGCTGGGCCCTGCAGGGCGGTGTGTTCGCGCCGCTGGTACAACGCCTGGCCGATCGCTTCACCCTGCATCTGGTTGATCTGCCGGGCCACGGTCACAGCCGCGAGGACACCACGCCGCTGCGCCTGCCGTTCGTGGTCAACGCCATTGCTGCAGCCACGCCACCGGCAGTGTGGTGCGGCTGGTCGCTGGGTGGCCTGTTTGCGCTGCATGCGGCGGCCACGCTGCCGAAAGTGCGCGGGCTGGCGATGATCGCGGCCACACCGCGCTTCGTGCGTGGCGACGACTGGCCGCATGCGGTGGAACCGGCGGTGTTCGAGCAGTTCGGCCGCGAGCTGGCCAGCGACTTCGGCGGCACCCTCGAGCGCTTCCTGGCATTGGACGTGATGGGCTCGGCACATGCCCGCGAGGAGCTGCGCACGCTGCGCCAGCGCCTGGTCGAGCGCGGTGCGCCCACCGAACGTGCGCTGCTGGAAGGCCTGCGCCTGCTGGAAAGCACCGACCTGCGCGGCGCACTGCCGACGCTGGGCAAACCCAGCCTGTGGATCGCCGGCCAGCGCGACCGGCTGGTGTCGCCGCTCGCCATGCAGGCCGCCGCCGCGCTGGCCCCAGGCGCTCAGGCGCTGACCATCGCCCACGGCGGCCATGCGCCGTTTCTCGGCCATGCAGACGAGGTCGCCGCCGCCCTGCAACACTTCGTTGCCGGCCTGTCACCGGCCAATGGCGGACAATGAGCGCCTTCCGAATTCCGCAGGTTTGACGCATGGATCTGGGTATCAACGGCCGCTGGGCACTGGTCTGCGCCGCAAGCAAGGGGTTGGGCCTGGGCTGCGCGCGTGCGCTGGCGCGTGAGGGCGTCAACGTGGTGATCGTGGCCCGCGGCGAAGCCGCCCTGCAGGCGGCCGCTGAAGAACTGCGTGCCCTGCCCGGCGCCGCCGAAGTGCGCACAGTCACCGCCGACGTCACCACCGAAGCCGGTCGCGCTGCGGCGCTGGCCGCGTGCCCGCAGGTGGACATCCTGGTCAACAACGCCGGTGGTCCGCCGCCCGGCGATTTCCGCGCCTTCGAGCGCGACGACTGGATCGCTGCGCTGGACGCCAACATGCTGGCGCCGATCGCACTGATCCGCGCCACCGTGGACGCGATGATCGAGCGTGGCTTCGGCCGCATCGTCAACATCACCTCCTCGGCGGTGAAGGCACCCATCGACATCCTGGCGCTGTCCAACGGCGCGCGCAGTGGCCTGACCGGCTTCGTCGCCGGCCTGTCGCGCCGCACCGTGGCGCACAACGTCACGATCAACAACCTGCTGCCCGGCCAGTTCGATACCGATCGCCTGCGCGCCAACTTCGCCCACAGTGCCGGCAAGGATGGCGATGCTGGGGAAGTGGCCGAACGCCGCCGCCAGCAGATCCCCGCCGGCCGCTTCGGCACGGCGGATGAATTCGGCGCCGCCTGCGCCTTCCTGTGCAGTGCACAGGCCGGTTACCTCACCGGGCAGAACCTGCTGATCGACGGCGGCGCCTACCCCGGTACGTTCTAAGAGACTTTCGCAATGCCGTCCCACTTCGATGCCCGCCATGTCCGCCGCGCGTTCGCCCGCGCCGCCAACAGCTATGACGCCGCCGCCGCCCTGCAGCGCGAGGTGCAGGCGCGGCTGATCGAATCGCTGGACTACCTGGAGGCGCGCAAGCCGGAGGTGGTGCTGGACATCGGCGCCGGCACCGGCCACGCCAGTGCACTGATGAAAAAGCGCTGGCCGAAGGCGCAGGTGATCGCGCTGGACGTGGCATTGCCGATGCTGGACCAGGCCAAGCGCCAGGCTGGCTGGTGGAAGCCGTTCCAGCGCCTGTGCGGCGACGCCGCCGCGCTGCCGCTGGCCGACAACAGCGTGGACGTGATCTTCAGCAACCTGTGCCTGCAGTGGGTGGAAGACCTGCCGGCGGTATTTGCCGGGTTCCGTCGCGTGCTCAAGCCCGGTGGCCTGCTGCTGTGCTCGACCTTCGGCCCGGACACGCTGGTTGAACTCAACGAAGCGTTCGCCGCCGCCGATGACCGCCCGCACGTGAGCCGCTTCGCGCAGATCGCCCAGTTCGGCGATGCGCTGATGATGGCCGGCTTCCGCGACCCGGTGCTGGACCGCGACCTGTTCACCCTGACCTACGACGACCTGCCCTCGCTGATGCGCGAGCTGCGCGCGATGGGCGCGACCAACGCACGGGTGGACCGCCGCCACACGCTGACCGGGCGTGGCCGTTTCGCCGCTGCGGCAGCGGCGTATGAACCGATGCGGCGCGCCGACGGCAAGCTGCCCAGCAGCTGGGAAGTGATCTATGCCCACGCCTGGGCTCCGGACCCGGGCGCACCGATCCGCGAAGGCGGGCACGACGTGGCCTCGGTGCCGGTGTCGGCGATTCCGATCCGGCGCAAGCAGAGCTGACCACAACGCTCCGGTAGGTGCCAACCTTGGTTGGCACACCCCATCAGATCGCGGTGCCGCCAGCATTGTGCCAACCAAGGTTGGCACTCACCCAAAGCAGGCAGCTGCTCAGGTATTGGCCGGCGAACTCAGCGGCGGGCGCACCAGGTCGCGGTGGAAGAAATAGATTTCCTGCACCAGGAAGCGCCAGCTGGTGTGGAAGCTGCGGAAGCGCGTACTGGGCGTGGACGAGGCCAGTGCGTCGATGCCCAGCGCCTTGCTCAGGCGCAGCGCGCGCGCCATGTGCAACGGATCGCTGACGATGATCACCCGGTGCAGGTCGCGCTGGTCCATCAACCGCTTGGCTTCGACCAGGTTCTGCACGGTGTTGCGCGAGGCGGTCTCGATCAGGATCGCGTCGTCCGGCACGCCATGCTTGAGCGCATAACGCCGCGCCACCTGCGATTCGGAAAAGCGCGCGCCGGTCCCGCCATAGCCACCGGTGAAGATCAGCAATGGCGCGTACTGGGCCTCATAAAGATCCAGGCCATGGCGGATGCGTTCTTCGAACACCGGCGACGGCTTGGCGTCATAGGCCGCCGCACCCAGCACGATGATGGCGTCGGCCTTGGCGGCCTGGTCGCGCTCACCGACCCAGACGATCCAAGCGGTCACGCCCAGCAGCCAGATCACCAGCAGCACGAACAGTCGCCACAGCCACCCCAGCAGGCCGGTGCGGGGCCGGTGCCGGTCGCGGCTCACGGCGCCCCCCAGCGCAGCGCGGGCAGGTCGACATTGCCTCCGGACAGGACCAGGCCCACGCGCAGGCCGGCGAATCGCTGCGGCTGTGCCAGCACCGCGGCCAGCACGGTGGCCGAGGACGGCTCGACCACCTGCTTGAGCACCTCCCACAGCAAGCGCATCGCGGCCGTGGTGGCGGCGTCATCGACCACGATCACCTCGGCCCCGGCCGCGCGCAGCAGCGCGAAGTTGGGGGCGCCGATCAGGGTACGCAGGCCATCGCAGATCGTGTCCGGTGTGAAAGCCCCCTGGCGCTCGCCTGCGGCCAGCGAACGTGCGGTGTCATCGGCGCCGGCCGGTTCGGCCAGCACCAGCCGGGTCTGCGGGCTGGCGAGCTGCAGGGCCAGCGCGGTACCGCTGGCGAGGCCACCGCCCCCCACCGGTACCACCAGCACATCGAACGGGCCGTCGCTGTGCAGCAGTTCCAGGGCCGCGGTGCCCTGTCCGGCCATCACCGCCGGGTCCGCATACGGATGGACCAGGGTCGCGCCGGTATCGGCCTGCACCTTGGCGCAGGCGGCCTCACGATCGGCGACGGTCGGCGGGCAGCGCCAGAGGGTGGCACCGTGCCGGGCGATGTTGGCCAGCTTGGCCGCCACCGCACCTTCGGGCACCACTACATGGCAGGGAATGCCTCGGGTCCGCGCAGCCAGGGCCAAAGCGGCGCCGTGGTTGCCGGAGGAATGGGTGACCACGCCGGCACGGGCGCGATCGGCATCCAACGACCACACCGCGTTGCAGGCACCACGGAACTTGAACGCGCCGCCGCGCTGCAGGTGTTCGGCCTTGAACGCCAGCGGCGCGCCGGCCAGCGCATCAAGCGTGCGCGAGCGCAGCACCGGGGTCACGCTGGCGTGCGGCGCGATCCGCGCAGCGGCAGCCAGGACATCGTCGGCACAGGGCAACAGTGAATCGCTCATGACGCAAGATTAACGTATGGTTCCGCGCTGGCGACCCCGGCACAGGTCATGCCAGCATGAGGGCCTTCACCTTCATTCATCCTGGCCAGCGAAGTTAAGGGCCGATTCAACGCCTGCGCACGAAGCTGACTGCACAACCCGTCCTCTGGGGGGATCCACCATGAAAACGCGCCTGATGCTTGCCGGCGGCCTGATGCTGGCCCTGACCGGCTGCACCACCTACGACTACGTCGGCGGTGGCCGCAGTGGCGGCTACTACCACGGTGCGCCGTCGGTGGAATACCGCTACCCGGCCGGCTATCCCTACAACTATGGCTACCCGTACTACGGTGGCTATGGCGGTTACTACGGCGGCTATGGCAATCCGTACTACTCGCGCCCGATCTACCGCCCGCCGCACAACCACCGTCCGCCGCCGCGCCCGCCCGGCAATGGTGGCGAGAATCGTCCGCCGCCGCCGTCGCGGCCGTCGTACAACGGCGGTTCGCCGTGGCGGAACATGGACTCGATGCGTCGCCCGCCGCAGTCGAACATCCAGCCGTCAGCGCCTCCGCCGCAGGCCCGTCCGGCCCCGGCGCCGAGTGCGCCGAGGATGAACGGTTCCCCCTGGCGCAACATGGATCGTGGGACGCAGCGCACAGTTGAGCGCTGAACCGTCTTGCATTTCACCCGGTCCAAGCCGCACTCTACGGGACCAGTGACGGCCCGCGTCACAATGTGACAAAAACGACAAGGGCCGCCGCAAAAAGCTCTACGTCGATATCCGACAGGAACATCTGGATCCCCCCTGTTCCGGCCCTGTCGGATGTCGACACCTCTGAAGGCAGACGGCCCCGCAATGCGGGGCCGTTTGTTTTGCCGGGTCGCCCACCGGCGAGAGCCCCAGCGCCGGTAGATCCACGCCATGCGTGGATGGGGCCTTCCCGACAGCCCCAAAAAACAGGGCCGGACAGTCCCCCGACTGCCGGCCCCCTGCTCCCCCACCGTGCGCCTGTACCGGCCCCTGTTCCAATTCCGGTCACGGGCGCCTACGGCGCCAGCCACGGTGGGTGCTATTGGGTTATCTGCAAAAATCCTGCCAACTTTAGGGCTGATTTCGACGCCGGTCGGCCGGCGCCGACGTCCCGGCCCCGAATGGCGCTAAAATCGCCACCCCGGCGCCGCCCCGCGGCCGCGCCCGCCCCCAGCTGAACAGCCCCCATGAACCCGTCCTTCCATCGTTACGACGTCATCGTCATCGGCGGTGGCCACGCCGGCACCGAAGCCGCGCTGGCCGCGGCCCGCACCGGCGTGCGCACCCTGCTGCTGACCCACAACATCGAAACCGTGGGCGCGATGAGCTGCAACCCGGCCATCGGCGGCATCGGCAAGGGCCACCTGGTCAAGGAAATCGACGCCCTCGGCGGTGCGATGGCGCATGCCGCCGACCGTGCCGGCATCCAGTGGCGCACGCTCAACGCCTCCAAGGGCCCGGCCGTGCGCGCGACCCGCTGCCAGGCCGACCGCAACCTGTACCGCATGGCGATCCGCGCCATCGTCGAAAGCCAGGCCAACCTGACCGTGTTCCAGGCGGCCGTCGATGACCTGGTCATCGACGGCGACGCCGTGCGCGGGGTGATCACCCAGACCGGCCTGCGCTTCGACGCCGATGCCGTGGTGCTGACCGCCGGTACCTTCCTGGCCGGCAAGATCCACGTCGGCCCGACCCAGTACGCCGCCGGCCGCATGGGCGACCCGCCGGCCACCACGCTGGCCGCGCGCCTGCGCGAGCGTCCGTTCCAGGTCGACCGCCTGAAGACCGGCACGCCGCCGCGCATCGATGGCCGCTCGCTGGATTACAGCGTGATGGACGAGCAGCCCGGCGATTCGCCGCGCCCGGTGATGTCCTTCCTCGGTTCGGTGGACGAGCATCCGCAGCAGGTCAGCTGCTGGATCACCCACACCACCGAACAGACCCACCAGATCATCCGCGACGCGCTGCACCGTTCGCCGCTGTACAGCGGCCAGATCGAGGGCATCGGCCCGCGCTACTGCCCGTCCATCGAGGACAAGGTAGTGCGCTTCGCCGAAAAGGCCAGCCACCAGATCTTCGTCGAACCCGAAGGCCTGGGCATCGTCGAGATCTATCCCAACGGCATCTCCACCTCGCTGCCGTTCGACGTGCAGCTGGAGATGGTGCGCAGCATCCGCGGTTTCCAGAACGCACACATCACCCGCCCCGGCTACGCGATCGAGTACGACTTCTTCGATCCGCGCGGGCTGAAGGCTTCGCTGGAAACCAAGCTGGTCAGCGGCCTGTTCTTCGCCGGCCAGATCAACGGCACCACCGGCTATGAGGAAGCTGCCGCACAGGGCCTGCTGGCCGGCCTCAATGCCGCGCGCCAGGTGCGCGGGCTGGACGGCTGGTGCCCGCGCCGCGATGAAGCGTACCTGGGCGTGCTGGTGGATGACCTGATCACCCACGGCACCAACGAGCCTTACCGCATGTTCACCAGCCGCGCCGAGTACCGCCTGCAGCTGCGCGAGGACAATGCCGACCAGCGCTTGACCCCGGCCGGCCGCGAGATGGGCCTGGTCGATGACCGCCGCTGGAGCGCCTTCGAGACCAAGCAGGCGGCTGTCGCCGCCGAGCGCGCGCGGTTGGGTGCGCTGTGGGCGACCCCGGCCAATGCGCTGGGCCGCGAAGTGCAGGACACGCTGGGCGTGGCGGTCAGCCGCGAGACCAACGTGCTGGACCTGATCAAGCGCCCGGAGCTGGATTACGCGCAGCTGATGCAGGTGCCGTCGCTGGGCCCGGCCGTGGCCGATGGCAAGGTGGCCGAGCAGGTCGAGATCGGCGTGAAGTACGCCGGCTACCTGGACCGCCAGCGCGAGGAGATCGAACGCCAGCAGCGCCACGAAGCCACGCCGATCGCCGAAGGCTTCGACTACGCCAGTGTGCGTGGGCTGTCGGCCGAAGTACTGCAGAAGCTGGAGCGCGTACGCCCGCAGACCATCGGCCAGGCGCAGCGCATCCCGGGCATGACCCCGGCGGCGATCTCGCTGCTGCTGGTGCACCTGGAACGTGCCCGCCGCGGCCGCGTGGCGTAACGCACCGCTTCGCTCGCCGGGCATGGCCCGGCGATACCGGCTCTGGTAGGTGCCGACCGTTGGTCGGCACGACTGGGTGGGCCAAACGTGCGTTACAGTCGAGCAAGCTCGACTACGAATCTGCACTGCATGGACGACATCCACCCGATCGCACCGGACAAGCGCGCCGCCATCCTCACCACCCTGGCCGACATCGAGCGCACGCACGATGTGCGCGTGCTCCTGGCCTGCGAATCGGGCAGCCGGGGCTGGGGCTTTTCCTCGCCGGACAGTGACTACGACGCGCGCTTCATCTACGTGCATCGCCAGCCGTGGTACCTGAGCGTCAACGAGGCCACCGGCCCCGGCGAAGCGCAGCGCGATGTGATCGAGCTGCCGATCGATGACGAGCTGGATGTGAGCGGCTGGGACCTGCGCAAGGCGCTGCGGCTGGTGTCCAAGTCCAACCCGACGCTGATCGAGTGGCTGCGTTCGCCGATCATCTACCAGCACGATGCCAAGGCCGTTGCCTGCCTGTGGCAGGCCGCCGAGCGCTTCTACTCGCCGCTGGGCACGTGGTGGCACTACTTCAACATGGCGCGCTCCAACCATCGCGGCTACCTGCGCGGCGAAACCGTGCGTACCAAGAAGTACCTGTACGTGCTGCGCCCGCTGCTGGCCTGCCAATGGATCGAGAACGAACACACGCCGCCGCCGATGGCCTTCGAAGACCTGCTGGAGCGCCTGCTGCCCCAGGGTGCGGTGCGCGAGGCCATCGACGCGCTGCTGTTGGTCAAGCGTGCCAGTGCCGAGGTCGCCGCCGGTCCGCGCATCGCAGCCATCAGCGAGTACATCGACGCTATGTTGGCCGAGCGTGCCGAGGGGCCGCAGCTGCCTGCAGGGCACGGCGACGCCGCCTGGCTGGACGGCCTGTTCCGGCAGATGCTGGCGACGCACGCGCCAGCCTGAACCGGGGTCCATCCACGCATGGCGTGGATCCACCGCGCACGTGCCGAAGCCGCGGTAGCGCCGGGCCATGCCCGGTGAGCAAGGCGGCGCGCAATCATCCGCCGGGCGCAGCCCGGCGCTACCACTGCAATCGCCGCGTATCATCGCCGTGCTTGCCCCTCCTGGAGACCGCGATGAACCCTCTGCGCCCCTTCCGCGACAAGATGCCCGTCCTCGGCCAGCGCGTGTACGTCGACCCGGCCTGCACCCTCATCGGTGACGTGGCGCTGGCCGACGATGCCTCCATCTGGCCGGGCACGGTCATCCGCGGCGACGTCAATTACGTCCGCGTCGGTGCGCGCACCAACGTGCAGGATGGCACCATCATCCACGTCAGCCACCACAGCCCGTACAACAAGGCCGGCTACCCGACCCTGATCGGCGAAGGCGTGACCGTCGGCCACGGCTGCATCATCCACGCCTGCACCATCGGTGATTACAGCCTGATCGGCATGGGCGCCTGCATCCTGGACGGCGCCCGGGTGGAACGGCACGCCTTCATCGGCGCCGGTGCGGTGGTGGGCCCGGGCAAGGTGGTCGGCGAAGGCGAGCTGTGGGTGGGCAATCCGGCACGCCCGGCGCGCACGCTCAGTGACAAGGAGATCGAGTCGCTGCACTACTCGGCCGACCACTACGTGCGGCTGAAGGACGAATACCTGGGCTGAGCGGCCAACGCTGCCACGCGGCTCTGCTAAAGTCTGGGCCCGACCAGGACCTGTCGAGACCCCCATGCCTGTGGCTGCCTGCCGGAGAGGACTCCGCCGCCCACAACGAAGGCCATCGCGCTGATGACCGCACCGATGCTCGATACCTACCGCGAGGTGGTGACGCCGGAGGGTGTGCCGCTGCAGTTGCCGGCGGCCGGCCCGGTGCCACGGGCGATGGCCTGGCTGGTGGATCTCGGCGTGCGCATCGCGGTACTGATGGTGATGTCCATTCCACTGGCACTGCTGGACACGTTCGGCTCCGGGCTCAGCCTGGTGCTGATGTTCCTGGTCTATTGGGCCTACCCGATCGTCTGCGAGGCGCTGTGGGGGCGCACGCTGGGCAAGCGAGCGCTGGGGCTTCGCGTGCTGTCCCGCGATGGCGCGCCGGTGGGCTGGGTGGCCGCCATCACCCGCAACCTGCTGCGCACCGTGGACATGCTGCCGTTCGGCTATGCACTGGGCCTGATCAGCAGCCTGTTCGATCCCCATGGCCGCCGCCTCGGCGACCTGGTCGCCGGCACCGTGGTGGTGCATGCACCGGTGTTGTACCTGCCCCATCCGCCCACCATCGACAGCGTGCTGGCCCCTCCGCAGCCCCTGCAGCCAGAGGAACAAGCGGCACTGATGGCCTTCGCCGAGCGCGCGCCGCGTCTGTCGGCGGCACGCCAGCAGGAACTGGCCGGCATTGCCGAACCGCTGACCGGCAGCCACGGCCAGGTCGGCGTGCTGCGCCTGTATGCCATGGCCAACTGGCTGCTGGGGCGGCGATGAAGCAGGAACAGTTCGTCGCGCGCTATCAACAGGAGTGGCAGGATCTGGAGCAGTGGCTGCTGCTGCGCGCCGGTGCCTCGCGCCGCACGCGCCGCCAGGCCAGCGGCCTGGCACTGGACGACACCACCTTCCCGCAGCGCTACCGGCGGCTGTGCCAGCAGCTGGCGCTGGCCCGCGAGCGCGGCTACAGCCCGCAGCTGGTGCAACGCCTGCAGCAGCTGATGCAGCAGGGCCACAGCGTGCTGTACCGCACGCCGCCAACACGCTGGCGCAGTGCACTGGAATTCCTGGTGGCCGACTTCCCGCTGCTGGTGCGCAGCCAGGCGCCCAGCATGTGGGTGGCGCTGGCGATGTTCGCGTTGCCGGCGGTGGCCTGCTTCGTGCTGGTGCAGGTCTATCCGGACCTGATCCACATGCTGATGGACAACCGCCAGATCGCCGCGATGGAGCGCATGTACGATCCCGCCGCCGAGCGCCTGGGACGTGACAGCGGCACCGACTGGATGATGTTCGGCCACTACATCATGAACAACATCAGCATCGCGCTGCGCACCTTCGCCAGCGGACTGCTGGCCGGGCTGGGCACGCTGCTGGTGCTGCTGTTCAACGGCGTGATCATCGGTTCGGTGGCCGGCCACCTGCAGCACATCGGCCATGGCGACCCGTTCTGGCGCTTCGTGGTCGGCCACGGCGCGTTCGAGCTGACCGCGATCGTGATCGCTGGCGGTGCCGGCCTGCAGCTGGGCATGAAGCTGCTGGCTCCCGGCCGGCGCAGCCGCCTGGATGCACTGGTCGATGGCGGCCGCATCGGTGCCCGACTGTGCCTGGGCGTGGCGTTCATGCTGCTGGTGGCCGCTTTCATCGAAGCGTTCTGGTCGTCGATTGCCGAAGTACCGGCTTGGGGCAAGTTCAGCGTGGCCGGCGTGTTGTGGGCCGGCGTGCTGCTGTGGCTGTGGCGCGGCGGACGCGGAGGCGGCAATGCGCATTGACCACCTGGACGTGGTGCTGCGCGCGCGCAGTGGCTGGGAAGCAATGGAGCTGGGCACCGCCCTGTCACGCCGCCACGCGCGCCCGGTATGGGGCAGCTGGCTGCTGGCCAGTGCACCGCTGTTCGTGATCTTCAACGCGCTGGGCTGGTGGCTGGATGCGTTCGGCTGGGCCTGGCTGGCGATGTGGTGGTGCAAGCCGCTGTTCGAACGCGCGCCGCTGTACGTGCTTTCGCGTGGCATCTTCGGCGAGCCGGTCGGCACGCTGGCGGCCCTGCACGCGCAGCGCAGCTGGGGCAATGCAGGATTCTGGGGCTACCTGGGCTGGCGCCGTTTCAGCGTGCTGCGCAGCCTGTGCCTGCCGGTGAACCTGCTGGAAGGCAACGCACCGGCCCAGCGCGGCGCACGCCGCCGCGCAGTGGCCGCCGGTGCCGCAGGCGCCGCTGTCGTGCTGACCGTGGCCTGCATGGCCTTTGAAGCGGCGCTGGTGTCCGGTGCAATCGGTGCGGTGTTCATGTTCATGCCGCTGGAGCTGATGTCCGAATCGTGGCGAGCCGCTTGGGACATGATCGGCCAGGACACGCCCGCATGGGCGCGGCTGGGCTTCAACCTTGCGTGCTGGCTGGCGTCGGTGCTGATCGGGCCGTTCTACGTCGGCGCCGGCTTCGGCCTGTACTTGAACCGGCGTACGCAGATGGAAGCGTGGGACGTGGAAATCGCCCTGCGCCGACTGCGCGAGCGGCTGCTGCCAGCGGCATCGACGCTGGCCCTGCTGCTGTGCCTGGCACTGCCGCTGGCCTCTGCGCCGGTGCATGCACAGGACGCGCGATCGATCGCCGCCGAAGCCGACGATGCCGAAGAGGACGAGAACCACGCGGAAGAACCCGCCACCGCGGCGAACGACCCGGCCAATGCACCGGCGATGATCTTCGGTGCGGCGCCGGTGGACACCGCCGGTTTCCGCCAGGCGGTGAACCGCGCCTATGAAGACCCGCTGCAGCGCCCGACCCGCCAGGTGACGCGCTGGAAGCCGATCGAACCGGCCGAGGAAGAAAAGAAGGAAGACAAGACGCTGCAGAGCGACAGCAGCAGCAAGGGCGAGCGCAGCAACCGCAAGGCCGGCATCGCCTGGCTGGCGCGGCTGGCCGAATGGGGCCTGTGGGGCCTGCTCGGCATCCTGCTGCTGGTGCTGCTGCTGACCGCACGGCTGTGGCTGCCGTGGCTGCGCGGCAGTGGCCGGCGCAAGCCGGTAGCTGCACCGCAGGTGGTGGAGGAACAGGTGGAGTTGCCGGTCGTGCTGCCACCGGACGTGGCCACCCAGGCCGGCCTGCTGTGGGACCAGGGGCGGCCGCGGCAGGCCCTGGCCCTGCTGTACCGCGCCAGCGTGCGCACGGTGGGCGAGCGCAGCGGCATCGCGCTTCCGCCTGGCGCCACCGAAGCGCAATGCCTGCGCGCGTCACGGCGCATGCCCGATGCCACCGACCGTGACCTGTTCGCGCGCATCGTGCGCATGTGGCAGTACGCCGCCTACGGTGGCCGCCTGCCCAGCCGCGCCGATTTCGATGCATTGGCCGATACCCTGCGCCAACAGTACAGGTGGCTGGCATGAGCCCGCGTCTGTTCTGGTCGCTGCTGCTGGGTGGGCTGGTGCTGTTCGGCGTGCCGCTGACGATCCTTTACCTGCGCACGCACGAGCGGGTGACCGAGACGGTGCAGCTGCCGCCGCAGGGTGAGGCCGGTTACAACCCGCTGTACGTGCTGGGCCAGGCCCTGCGTGCCGATGGCATCGACGTGCATTCGCGGCCGCGGCTGGACCTGCAGCAGATGGTGCTGGGCCCGCGCGACACGGTGGTCCTGCTGCAGGACAGCAGCGAACTGCCGGCACCGGTGGCGAAGGCCCTGCTGGACTGGGTCGACGGCGGCGGCCACCTGCTGGTGCGCACGCCGCCACCAGCCAAGGACGACGCCAGCAGCACGCAGGGACCGCTGCTCGACCGGCTGGGAGTGGACAGCCTGTTCCAGCGCAGCGACTGCCAGCCGTTCCACATCGATGATGATCCCGGCCATGTCGAATTCTGCGGTGGCCGCCGCTTCACCCTGGGCTTTGCCGCCAGCACGCGGGCCGAAAGGCGCTGGGGCAGTGAACGCGACCTGGTATTCGCGCGCCTGCGCCACGGCCAGGGCAAGGTAAGCGTGCTGGCCGACATGGAATTCATGCGCGGCGAAGTGGATTCACCGGCAGCGCGCCTGGCCTCCGCCGCGGGCAAGGCCAGTGATGGCCTGCACGATCTCTCGCACCGCGACCTGACCCGTTACCTGCTCGACCCGAACTACGGCAAGGGCGCATTCTGGCTGGTCTACGCCAGCCGCCCGCCGTCGCTGTGGGCACGCCTGTTCTACCAGGGCTGGCCGTTGTGGGCGCCGCTGCTGCTGGCCCTGCTGGGGTGGCTGTGGGGCCGCTCGCAGCGCTTCGGCAGCCTGCTGCCGTCGCCGGTGCTGGAACGCCGCTCGCTGCTGGAACACGTGCGTGCCAGCGGCGAGCTGCTGCTGCGTTTCGGCCACGGCGCGCGCCTGTATGACGCCGTGCTCGCCCTGTTCCTGCATCGCCTGCGCCTGCGCGCACCGGTCGCCGCCGCACTCGATGGCGCACCGCGCGAGCAGGCCATCGCCGAGCTGCTGAAGTGGCCGCAAGGCCGCGTCGCCAATGCGCTCACACCTCCTCCGCCGCACGATTCCTCCGCCCTGCGCGAGCGCATCCGCTTGCTGCTCCAGATGAGATCCTTGCTATGACCGAAGTCCCCGAGCTGCCGGCGGCCGCCAATGCCCGCCTGATCGAACGCGTCGATGCCATCCGCGATGCCGTCGGCCACGCCTTCATCGGCCAGGCCGATGTGCTGGACCAGATCCTGGTGGCGCTGCTGGCCGGTGGCCACGTGCTGATCGAGGGCGTCCCCGGTCTGGGCAAGACCCTGCTGGTGCGTGCGCTGGCCCAGGCCCTGGAACTGGATTATGGCCGCGTACAGTTCACCCCCGACCTGATGCCCAGCGACGTCAGTGGCCATGCGGTGTA
This sequence comes from Stenotrophomonas sp. 85239_Sma, assembly GCF_056481725.1. Classification (NCBI taxonomy): domain Bacteria; kingdom Pseudomonadati; phylum Pseudomonadota; class Gammaproteobacteria; order Lysobacterales; family Lysobacteraceae; genus Stenotrophomonas; species Stenotrophomonas sp. 85239_Sma. Next base: position 4,423,480 of record NZ_CM151163.1, read on the forward strand.
CGACCCGAAGAGCGAGAGCTTCAAGATCCGCCGCGGGCCGGTCTTCACCAACCTGCTGCTGGCCGACGAGATCAACCGTGCACCGGCCAAGACCCAGTCGGCGCTGCTGGAAGTGATGCAGGAAGGCCAGGTGACCATCGAAGGCAAGGCCTTCACCCTGGCGCCGCCGTTCATGGCACTGGCCACGCAGAACCCGCTGGAGCAGGAAGGCACCTACCCGCTGCCGGAAGCGCAGCTGGACCGCTTCCTGCTGAAGGTGCTGATCGACTACCCGCAGCTGGAGGACGAAAAGCGCATGGTGACCGCGATCACCAGTGGCCGCGCCGCCAGCGATTTCGACCTGAGCCAGGTGCCACGCGTGTTGGGCGCTGGCGAACTGCTGGAGCTGCAGCGCGCGACCGCGGCGATCACGGTCGATGACGAAGTGATCGACTACGCGGTCCGCATCGTCGCGACGACCCGGCAGTGGCCGGGTATCGCGGTCGGCGCCGGCCCGCGCGGCAGCATCGCGCTGGTGCGTGCCTCGCGCGCGCAGGCGGTGCTGGCCGGCCGTGACTTCGTCACTCCGGACGATGTGCGCGACATCGCGCGCCCCGCGCTGCGCCACCGCATTGCGCTGGCACCGGAACTGCAGATCGAAGGCCAGGACGCCGACGATGTGCTGGGCGCGCTGCTGGCCAAGGTGGAAGCGCCGCGCCGATGAGGCCGGCTCCGCTGCTGCTGGCGCTGCTGCTGGCCTGGGCTGCCCTGGGTGGCCTGGTGCTGGGTGGCCTGCTGCCGCGCTGGAGCTGGGCGCTGGCGGCAGTGGCCATCGCGCTGCCTGCGCTGTTCGATCTGTGGCGGCAGACGCAGCGTCCTTCGCCACAAGTGCAACGCGAGCTGCCCGAGGCGCTGGCGCTGGGCGTGCGCCGTCAGGCAGCGCTGCGACTGCAGGCCGAACAACCGATGACGGTGCAGGTGTTCGACCTGGTGCCCGGCGGCTGGCCGCTGGAATCGCTGCCGCAGCGCGTGCGCCTGCAGGCCGGCACCGCCTCCACGCTGCACTACCACCTGCAGCCGCTGCAGCGGGGGCACTTCCGCTTCGAGGGCGTGCACCTGCGCATGCGCTCGCCGTGGCGCCTGTGGTGGCAGCAACGCACGCTGCCGCCGTCGCTGGACGTGCGGGTCTATCCGAACTTCGTGCCGCTCACCCGGTTTGCGTTGTTCAGTGCCGACCAGGCCTCGCGGTTGGTGGGGGCGCACGTGAAGCGCCGCCGCGGTGAAGGCACCGACTTCCACCAGATGCGCGAGTACCGCATCGGCGACAGCCTGCGCCAGCTCGACTGGAAGGCCACCGCGCGAGCGCGCAAGCTGATCTCGCGCGAATACCAGGACGAGAAGAACCAGCAGCTGCTGCTGATGCTCGACAGCGGCCGGCGGATGCTGGCCAGCGAAGGCGGGCTCTCGCACTTCGACCATGCCTTGAACGCCTCGCTGGTGGTGGCCTACCTGGCGCTGCGCCAGGGCGATGCCGTCGGCCTGTTCGCCGCCGGTGGTGAACGCCGGTGGGTGGCGCCGCAGCGTGGCATGGGTACCGTCGAGCACCTGCTGCGCGCCAGCTACGACCTGCAGCCACGCGCGGTGGCCACCGATTACCTGGCCGCCGCCACCGAAGTATCGCTACGCCAGCGCCGGCGCGCGCTGGTGATGCTGGTCAGCAACGTGCGCGACGAAGACATCGAAGACCTGCTGGCGGCAGTGCGCCTGCTGCAGCGGCGCCACCTGGTGTGCGTGGCCAGCCTGCGCGAGCGCGAGCTGGACGGCGCACTGGAGGGCGAGGTGCAGACGCTGGAGGACGCCACCCAGGCCGGTGCCGCGGCGCTGTACCTGCAGCAGCGCGCGAAGGCGCACGAGGCGCTGCGCAGCGAGAAGGTGATGGTGCTGGACGTGACCGCCGACGCCCTGCCCGGCGCGCTGGTGGAACGCTACCTGGCGGTGAAGCGCGAAGGGCTGCTCTGATACCAACGATCGCCCTGGTGGGGTGCCAACCTTGGTTGGCACGAAACCCAAACCGCCGACCAAGGTCGGCTTCTACCAACGGCGGTTGTTCTACGACCGGCGTCGGTCACCCGCGTCGGCTCTGGGGGCGCCGCACCACCATCAGACGTAGATCCGCGTCGGCGCCTCATCAACGATCGCGTGCGGCACGAAGCGCGCACTGTCGCGGGTGATCGCGCTGTCGTCCTCGCGGATGCCGATGCCGCAGGCGTGGTCACCCACCACCCAGCTGCCGATCAGCGGATAGCCGCCTTCGAAGCGGGTGAGCGGATGCGCACGCTGGATGATCGCCGGGCCGTCATAGGGCCCGTCGCTGCGCTGGGTGCTGCCATCGGCCAGGTGCATCTCGATGTTGGCGCCTTCGCGTGAGAACAGCGGCTTGCGCACCCAGCCCGATGCCAGCGTGCTGCCGTCATCGAAGTGCGCCTCCAGCAGGTTCGGATGGCCCACGTTGCGCTGCCACAGCAGCGGCAGGATGCCCTTGTTGCTCAGCACCGCCTTCCACGCCGGCTCCAGCAGCTGCACGCCCGAGCCGGGCAACGCGCGGCCGAATTCCTCGGCCATCAGGTCTTCCAGCGGATACAGCTTGAACAGCGTGCCGATCACCGAATCGTCCAGCGCGGTGAAGCGGCCGTCCTCGGACAGGCCGATGTCCTCGATGGCGATGGCCTGGCCATGCAGGCCGGCCTGCGACGCACAGTCACGCAGGTAGTCGACGGTGCCGCGGTCTTCTTCCGAGCTGCCCACGGCGCTGAAATACAGCGGCGGCGGCAGCTGCGTGGCCAGTTCGCCGAAGCGTTCGACCAGCGCTTCGTGGATCGCGTTGAACTGGTCGGCATGCTGCGGCAGGCGACCGGCGTTGCGCTGGTCCTCCAGCCACTGCCACTGGAAGAAGCTGGCCTCGAACAGCGAGGTCGGCGTGTCGTAGTTCAGTTCGTACAGCTTGGCCGGGCCGGTGCCGTCGTAGGCCAGGTCCAGGCGGCCATAGAGGTGCGGCTGGCGCTGGCGCCAACTTTCAGCGATCCAGTCGCGATAGTGCGACGGAATCGCCAGCTGGTCCATCAAGCGTTCGCTGGCGATGACATCACCGACCAGGTCCAGCGCCATCTGGTGCAGCTCGGCGCTGGGGTCTTCGATGTCCTGCTCTATCTGGCGCAGGGTAAAGGCGTAGTACGCGCTTTCATCCCAGTACGGCTGGCCGTCGATCGTGTGGAAGCGGAAACCCGCCTCTTCCGCGCGTGCCCGCCACTGGGCACGCGCGGCAATCCGGATGCGCTGCATGGGTCGATCAGCCGCCGTAGCTGCCGCTGGTGCTGCGGCGTGCGCTGGTGTTGCCGAAGCCACCACGGCTGGCGGTGACCGCACGGTTCGGCTCGCTGGTGACCGGGGCCAGGCCAGCCTTGCCGGCGCCGATGCCGCTGGCGGTGTTCAGGCCACCGCTGCCGCCCGGAGCCGGACGCGCCCAACCGGCGCTCTTGTCCTGGTAAGCCGGCGACGCCGCCGGCGCCTGCGGAGCGAGGCCGCCGCGGTTGCTCAGCATCTGCGACATGAAGAAGCCCATCATCATCGGGCCGATGAACGAAGTACCGGCCGAGGTGTGCTGCTGCACGCACTGTTCCGGCTTGTAGTCCTTCTCGCAGGCTTCCTTGCTGGCGTACTTCGGCGCCGCATCGGCGGCCTGCTTCTGCGCTTCGGCGAACGCGTTGCGGCACGCCGACGGATCGCCGGTGGCCTCGGTGCAGGCCTCCACCGAGGTGTACAGGCCTTCCTGCACCTTCACCTCCGGCTCCTTCTGGCAGGCGGTGAACAGCAGCGGCGCGGCGCTCATCAGCAGCAGCGCGGTGGTGCGGGAACGTTTCATGGCCTCATGCCCTGTCGACGGATCAATGCCCCAATGATGCCAAATCCGGGCCATCAACCGGAATCGGCAAAGTGGCAAAGATGAACGGACTTTCATTTTCGTCGGGCATTGGGGTCAGAGCCCATCGCGCCGCGATGGGATCCGACCCCGGGCGGCTCACCGCTCAGGTAGGTGCCAACCTTGGTTGGCACACACCCCGCGGCGCCCCGCTATGGCCGGCGCGCGCAGCCAAGTCTCCGGCAAGAAGCCCCCTTGTTGTTCAAGGGGGCGCGCCGAAGGCGCGGGGATAAGGGGAAATGCGCGGACCACCAAGCCGCTGCAAGCGGTGAAGGTGGTTGCAGCAGCAACCGAAAAAATTGGCCATGATCAGCCGACCCCCACGTCGTACGGCCCGCCCGTTCCGCCAGCCATGCCCGAATACCGTTCCCGCACCTCCACCGCCGGCCGCAACATGGCCGGCGCCCGCGCGCTGTGGCGTGCCACCGGCATGAAGGACGGCGACTTCCACAAGCCGATCATCGCCATCGCCAACTCCTTCACCCAGTTCGTGCCCGGCCACGTGCACCTGAAGGACCTCGGCCAGCTGGTCGCGCGCGAGATCGAACAGGTCGGCGGCGTCGCCAAGGAATTCAACACCATCGCCGTGGACGACGGCATCGCGATGGGCCACGACGGCATGCTGTATTCGCTGCCCAGCCGCGAGATCATCGCCGACGCCGTGGAATACATGGTCAATGCGCACTGCGCCGACGCGCTGGTGTGCATCAGCAACTGCGACAAGATCACCCCCGGCATGCTGATGGCCGCGCTGCGCCTCAACATCCCGGTGGTGTTCGTCTCCGGCGGGCCGATGGAAGCGGGCAAGACCAGGCTGTCCGAGCACAAGCTGGACCTGGTCGACGCGATGGTGGTGGCCGCCGATGACAGCGCTTCCGACGAAAAGGTCGCGGCGTTCGAGCGCAGCGCCTGCCCTACCTGCGGTTCCTGCTCGGGCATGTTCACCGCCAACTCGATGAACTGCCTGACCGAAGCGCTGGGCCTGTCGCTGCCCGGCAACGGCACCACGCTGGCCACCCACGCCGACCGCGAAGCGCTGTTCCGCCGCGCCGGCCGCCTGATCGTGGAACTCTGCCACCGCTGGTATGGCAGCGAAGACCCGAGCGCGCTGCCGCGCGGCATCGCCACCCAGGCCGCCTTCGCCAATGCGATGACCCTGGACATCGCCATGGGCGGTTCCACCAACACCATCCTGCACCTGCTGGCTGCCGCGCAGGAAGCCGAGGTCGACTTCGACCTGACCCACATCGATGCACTGTCGCGGCGTGTCCCGCAGCTGTGCAAGGTGGCACCGAACACGCCCAAGTACCACATCGAAGACGTGCACCGCGCCGGCGGCGTGTTCGGCATCCTCGGTGAGCTGGACCGCGCGGGCCTGCTCGATACCACGGTGCCGACCGTGCACAGCGCCAGCCTGGCCGACGCGCTGGAACGCTGGGACGTGGTGCGTAGTGACAACGACACCCTGCATACCTTCTTCAAGGCCGGCCCGGCCGGCATCCCCACCCAGGAGGCCTTCAGCCAGGCCACGCGCTGGCCGACCCTGGACGTGGACCGCACCGAAGGCTGCATCCGTTCGCTGCAGCACGCGTACTCACTGGAAGGCGGCCTCGCCGTGCTGCGCGGCAACCTGGCCGTCGATGGCTGCGTGGTGAAGACCGCCGGCGTGGACGAGTCGATCCACGTGTTCGAAGGCCCCGCGCGCGTCTACGAAAGCCAGGACGCCGCCGTTGCCGGCATCCTCGCCGACGAAGTGCAGCCGGGCGAGGTGGTGGTGATCCGCTACGAAGGCCCGAAGGGCGGCCCGGGCATGCAGGAAATGCTGTACCCGACCAGCTACCTGAAATCGAAGGGGCTGGGCAAGCAATGTGCGTTGCTCACCGATGGCCGCTTCTCCGGCGGCACCTCGGGCCTGTCGATCGGCCATGTTTCGCCGGAAGCCGCCAGCGGCGGAACGATCGGCCTGGTCGAGGACGGCGACCGCATCCGCATCGACATCCCGGCCCGCCGCATCGACCTGCTGCTGGATGAGGCCACGCTGGCCCAGCGCCGCGCCGACGCCGATGCCCGTGGCTGGAAACCGCGTGCACCACGCCCGCGCAAGGTCACCAGCGCGCTGAAGGCCTACGCGCTGCTGGCCACCAGCGCCGACAAGGGCGCCGTGCGCAACACCGCCCTGCTGGGCGATTGACCGCCATACAGTCGTGCCGGCCGCTGGCCGGCATCCGTACCGTGACAGCCCACATCGATGAGGCTGCCGGCCAGCGGCCGGCACTCCCCATCCTGATCCGTTATGGTGGCCCAGGAAGTCACCAACACGGAGGTTGCGATGATGTTGCTTTCCTTTGCGCTGGCCGCTGCCATGGGCATGTCAGCAGAGCCGCCAGAAGCACCGGACTGCCGCTACGACCGTGCAGCGATGCTGGCGATGGAACCGGATGCGTTCGATCAGGACCTGGAAGGTGGCTGGCGCACGCTGGCCGACCGCGGCTGCCACCGTGAAGCCGCTGATCTGCTCGCCGCCTATGCTGCGTTGCCCAAGGCTGCGGGCAACACCATGATCCTGTGGCATGAAGGCCAGATGCGTGCCGAGGCGGGCCAGTACCCGCAGGCGGTGGCGCTGATGCGGCGCACCTACAAGCCCACCGGCACCGACCCCGGTTACTGGAACGCCTACGTGGACGGCACCATCGCCTTCCTGCAGCGCGACCGTGCAGCGCTGGAAAGGGCGCGTGCAGCACTGATTGCGATTCCCACGCCGGAGCAGATCGCCGGGGCGCTGAAGGATGGGCGCTATCACTTCACCACCGCCGGCGGGCAGAAGGTGGATGTGCCATGGCCGCCCAACCTGGACGTGCTCGATGGCTTCCTGCGCTGCTTTGATCGCGATTACCACACTGCGATGGGCAACCAGGCCTGCCGGAATCCGCAGGGCGGTTGAGCGACAGAGTGCGTGGTGGGGTCAGAGCCTTTCCTTCGGAAGGGATCCGACCCCGTGTCAGCCGATCACGCGCTTGAACGGCGGCAGCGCGTCGATGATGCGCTTGCCGTAGCGGCGGGTCAGCAGCCGCGAATCAAGAATGACCACGCGGCCGGTGTCGGTGGAGGTGCGGATCAGGCGGCCGGCGAACTGGGTCAGCGTGCGCAGCGCATGCGGAATGGCGATCAGGTTGAAGGCATTCAACCCGCGCCCCTCGAACCACTCGCTGAGCGTGGCGGTCTGCGGGTCGGTCGGCACCGCGAACGGCACCTGGGTGATCACCACCGTAGTGCAGGCTTCGCCCGGCAGGTCGAGCCCTTCGCCGAACGAGTTCAGCCCGAACAGCACCGAGCCCTCGCCTGCCGCCACGCGCCGCAGATGCTCGTCGATCAGGCGGGTCTTGGACATCTCGCCCTGCACCAGCACCTGCTTGCGCCGCGCGGCCGACATCAGCCCGGCCACCTTCTCCATCTTCCAGCGCGAGGTGAACAGCACCATCGAGCCCTTGGCCCAGTCCAGCTCGGTGTCGAGGTAGCGCGCCACTTCGCGCGGGTGGCCTTCGCGGTCGTCCGGCGTGACCGGGAACTTCGGCACGACCAGCTCGGCCTGGTTGGGCAGGTCGAACGGCGACGACAGCGAGACCATCTCTGCCTCTTCCGGAATGCCGTTGTCGATCGCCAGCGACTGGAAGTCGCCACCGCCGGTCAACGTCGCCGAGGTCATCACCACCGAGTCCACTTCATCCCACAGCAGCTTGCGCAGCACGTGCGCGGCCGACACCGGCGAGCCGTGCAGCACCAGGTCGCCGTCGCGGGTGGCGGTGACCCAGCGCGCCATCGGCGGCGCGCCATCCTTGTCCTCGCGGCGCCACGCCTGCCACAGGTTGTACTGCTGCTCGATCATTTCCAGCGCCATGCCCAGGTTGCGCTGCAGGCGCTCGCGCGCGGCATCGTCTGGCTTGCCCTTGGCCACCTGCGCAGTAGCGGCATGCGCCCAGTTGTAGAGGCTGCGGGTATCGTCGGCCAGGGCCTCGATCGGCCCGCGCCAGGCCTCGGGCAGGCGCCCGTTGGCCGCGCGCCACATCGGCTCTTCGTCCGCCGGTGCCGGCATCCACACCCGCTCGATGTGATCGCGGAACGCGCGCAGCTGCTTGGCCACGTTGCTGGCCACCTCGATCGCTTCGTTCGGCAACAGGTTGCCAAGGCGGTCCTTGTCGACCGCGCGGTAGGCACCGGCGATCAGGATCTGCAGGCGGCCGGTGCGTTTGGCCATCTCGTCCAGCGCCAGGCTGGCTGCACCCTGGTCGATCGCCACGCTGCCGATGTGATGGCCTTCGTCCAGCACCAGCAGCATGTCCGACGGCGGCGCGATCAACGGCTGGCCGTTGTCGCTGTCACCGATCGACAGCGCCGACAGCAGCAGCGCGTGGTTGGTGACCACGATCTGCGCATCGCGCACGGTGTTACGCGAACGCAGCACTGCGCACTGCGCCGAATAGGCGCAGCGGCGCCCGGCACAACCCGAAGCCGGCGTGGTGATGCGGCTGCGCAGACCGGGGCTGATGGTCTCCGGCGCGTTGTCGATGTCGCCATCCCAGGTGCCGCCGGTGAAGGCGTCGGTCAGGCGCTTGGCGATGTCCATCTCGATCGGCGCCAGCGGCCGGTCGAACAGGGGTGCGTCATCCTCGAACATGCCGCCCTGCGAACCCTCGCCCTGCGCCTCAGCAGCATTGCGCGTGCACAGGTAGCGGGTACGGCCCTTGGCCAGCGCCACGGTCGCTTCCAGGCCGGTGGCCTTGAGGAAATTCGGGATATCGCGCTCGACCAGCTGCGACTGCAGCGCTACGGTGCCGGTGCTGATCACCAGCTTCTTCTTGCTGGCCAGCGCGATCGGTACACCTGCGGTGAGGTAGCCCAGGCTCTTGCCGACGCCGGTGGGCGCCTCGACCACGCCGACGCCGCCACTTTTCGACAGCGCACGCGACACCACACCGATCATCTGGCTCTGCGAGCGGCGGGTGGAGAAGCCGGGAGTATTGGCCTGCAGCGTCGTGTACGCCTTGCGGATCGCGTCCTTCAAGGCGTCATCGAGCGTGCGCGGAGCGGCGACGGTTTCGGTCACGCCGGGAACTACCGTGGCTGGATCAGGCCGGTCATTGTCGCATGGCCGGCCGCGTTCACTGTCGCTGGCACCCTGAACGGGCCAGCGACGACGCCCGGCGGCTGGATGAACACGCCGGACGCTACTGACGACGACCCAGGGCCGTCACCGGGCTGTCACTGCACCGCGTTGCCGCGCAGGCGCAGCAGGCGCACCAGCGCCCACACCAGCAGCACCACGCCGATGGCCTCGACCATCGCCAGCGCGAAGTGCACCACGCCGAAGATGGCGCTCATGCCCGAGATGGCGCTGAAGTTGCCACTGCTGACCAGCCACATCGGCAGCATGCCCGCCGCCAGGCCCCCCAGGCTGGACAGCAGCAGCAACAGCAGGCCGACCAGCGCGCCGGTGCGGGTGGCATCGCGCGGCGCACCGACCACCCAGACCAGGCCGACGCACAGCGCGATCAGCACCGGCAGGCGCACGCCGACCATGCTCAGCACGGTCACCATCAACGTTGTGCTGTCCATCGGTCAGTCTTCGCCGGCCAGCACGGCCGAGCCCTGCCGCAGCGACTGGTAGACCTCGTCGGTCTGCGGGCGCACGCCGTGCCACTGCAGGAAGCTTTCGGCCGCCTGCTCGACCAGCATGCCCAGGCCGTCGACGGTATTGCGGCAGTTCGCCGCACGGGCCCAGGCCAGGAAGGCGATGGCGGCCTCGCCGTAGTTCAGGTCGACGGCGGTGGTCATCGAATTGACCAGTGACAGCGGCAGCTTGAATTCGACGTCGCGGTCGCGACCGGCCGAGGTGGCGTTGACGATCAGTTCGAAGTCGCCGAGGTCGCGCAGGTCCTCCCAGTAGCGGCTGATCGCACGGCCCGGTTCGCCCATCGCGTCGATCAGTTCGTCGGCGCGCTCCGGCGTGCGGTTGACCACCACCAGTTCGGTGATGCCTGCATCGAGCAGCGCCGGGGCGACGCTGCGCGCCGAGCCACCGGCACCGATCATCAGCACGCGGCGGCCGCGCAGGTCCAGGCCGTGGCGATCGGTCAGGTCGCGCACCAGGCCGATGCCATCGGTGGTGTCGCCGTGCCAGCGGTCGCCCTTGCGCAGCAGCGTGTTGACCGAGCCGGCGCGGCGCGCCCGTGCGGTCAACGTGGTGCACACCGAGAACGCGGCTTCCTTGTGCGGCAGGGTAACGTTGGCACCAACACCGCCCTCGGCGGCGAAGGCCTGCAGGCCGGCCAGGAACGCATCGGGGGCCAGGTCGATCGCGCGGTAGTCGATGGCGATGCCTTCCTGGCGACCGAACGTCGCATGGATCTGCGGCGACTTCGAGTGGGCAACGGGGTGTCCGAAGACGGCGTAACGGTCGGTCATGGAATCCTCAAGCTGGCTAGACTGATGCTCTTTCGTGCACGGAACCGGATGATGCGCATCACCCCGCCCCTGCTGGTGCTCGCCGCCAGTCTACTCTCTGCCCCCGTGGCGATGGCGTTGAACGAGTACGGGATCGAAGGCATGGGCGTGGTCTCGACCCGCGCCGACGAGGGCCGCGCCACGATCAGTGCCGATGGCCGGCGCATCGTCTTCGCCCGCCGCGGCGAGGCCGGATGGGGCCTGTGGGAAGCGCGCGTGGTGGACGGCCGCTGGCAGCAGGCGCAGGCGCTGCCGGTAGGCGTGGCCGGTGAAGCCCGCGATCCCTACTTCAGCCGTGACGGCCGCTGGCTGCTGTTCGCGGCCGGCGGCGAGGGCAAGCTGGCGCTGTACCGTGCCGCGTTGGCCGCCGACGGCCAGCCGGGCCCGGCGCAGCCGCTGGCCGGTGACGGCGGGCGCCGGGAAGAGCGCGGGCCAGCCCTGAGCGCGGATGGCAAGCAGCTGTTGTTTGCCCGCCAGCAGGGCCGTGGCGCCGGCTGGGACCTGTTCGTGGCGACGCTGGATGCGCAGGGCCTGCGCGGCCCGGCCAGCGCACTGAGCGCGTTGAACAGCGCCGACGACGAGACCGACGGTGACTGGCTGGGCCATGACGGCGCCGTGGTATTCAGCCGTGGCAGCGGCAGTACCGCGCAGGTCTGGAGCAGCCGCTGCGCATGGAGCGGCGTGGCACTGCAGCCGCTGGGGCTGTCGTTCAACCAGGCTGGCGGCTGGACCGGCGCGCCGGTGATCGACAACGCCAAGCCCGGCGAGATGATGGTCGCCAGCAGTGCGGCGAAGGCACCGCGTGCCGGGGGCGTGGATGTGTACCGGTTGGCGGTGCCGAAGGTGGCGGCGGTGCCCGGGTGCGTGCGGTAGATCCACGCCATGCGTGGATGGTGCCCGCGAAGGGGTCAGAGCCCTTTCCTGCGGAAAGGGATCCGACCCCGGGCATTGCCCCGTCAGCGCGACAACACCTTGGCGCGCAACTGCTCGTACTCCATCTCGCTCAGCTGGCCGTTGTCCTTGCGCTGGTTCAACGCGGCCAGCTCGGCCTGCACGCTGTCCGGCAGCGCCTGTTCACGGGCCACGTGACGCGCGGCGGAGAGCTGTTCCGGCGGGCGCTTGCCGGCCCGCCAGGCCGCGATGAAAACACCGACGATGATGGCGCCGAACACCAGCGTACCGATGCCCCAGATCAACCATTGCACCCATCCCAGCTCGGGTCCCATCGCGTATTCCTCCGTCTATCGTGGCGCTATTGTCAGCGCTCGCGCAGCCATCGCGCCACCTGCGGCGCGAAATAGGTCAGCACACCATCGGCGCCTGCCCGCTTGAAGCCCAGCAGCGACTCCATCACGCAGGCGCGTTCGTCCAGCCAGCCGTTGGCGAAGGCGGCCTTCATCATCGCGTACTCGCCACTGACCTGGTAGGCGAAGGTCGGCACGCCGAATTTCTCCTTCACCCGGCGCACCAGGTCCAGGTAGGGCATGCCCGGCTTGACCATCACCATGTCGGCGCCCTCTTCCAGGTCCAGCGCGATCTCGCGCAGGGCCTCGTCGCCATTGGCCGGGTCCATCTGGTAGGTCTTCTTGTCGGCCTTGCCGAGGCTGGCCGCGCTGCCCACCGCATCGCGGAATGGGCCGTAGAACGCCGAGGCGTACTTGGCCGAGTAGGCCATGATGCGTACGTTGATGTGGTGGTCGGCATCCAGCGCACGGCGGATCGCGCCGATGCGACCGTCCATCATGTCCGACGGCGAGACGATATCCACGCCGGCTTCGGCGTGCGATACCGACTGCTTGACCAGTGCTTCGACGGTGATGTCGTTGAGCACGTAACCCTTGTCGTCGATGATGCCGTCCTGGCCGTGGGTGGTGTACGGGTCCAGCGCCACGTCGGTCATCACCCCCAGTTCCGGGAAGCGCGACTTCAGCGCGCGGATCGCGCGCTGCGCCAGGCCGTCCTCGGCCCACGCCGCCGACGCGTCCAGCGATTTCAGCGACGGATCGATCACCGGGAACAGGTCGATCACCGGAATGCCCAGCTCCAGCGCCTCTTCGGCCACCTTCAGCAGCTCTTCGATCGACAGCCGCTCCACGCCCGGCATCGACGGCACCGCGGTGCGGCCGGCCAATTCGTGCACGAACACCGGGTAGATCAGGTCGTCGGTGGTCAGCGTGTTCTCACGCATCAGGCGGCGCGAGAACTCGTCATGGCGCATGCGGCGCGGGCGATAAAGCGGGTGGGACATGGCAGGCTCCGAGGAGTGGCTATTGCAACAGGTAGCCCTGCGGCAGCAGGGGTTCGGGCAACGGGCGTTCGCCGAGCGCGTCGAGCTGGTCGATCTCGATCGTGCGCACCAGCGCGTCCAGCGGCAGGTCGTTCGGCTCCAGGCCGAACGGGTCTTCCATTTCTTCGCCCAGCTGGTCCAGGCCGAAGAAGGCATAGGCGAGCACCGCCGACAGCACCGGCGTGCCCCAGCCCAGCGAGCTGGCCAGGCCGAACGGCAGCAGCACGCAGAACATCCATGCGCTGCGGTGCAGCAGCAGGGTGTAGGCGAACGGCAGCGGCGTGGTGAGGATGCGCTCGCAGCCGGCCTGGATCGACGACATCGCGTGCAGGCGCTCCTCCAGCTGGGTGTAGAGGATCGGGTCGAGTTCACCGGCGCGCAGGGCCTGGGCCAGCTCGGCGGCGATCATCGACAGCACTGCATCAGGCACGTTCTCGCGCTGGCCCAGCTGCTCGCGCTGCGGCTTGTCCATCCACGGCAACGCAGCCAGGGCCACGATGCGACCACGCAGGCGAGCGGCCAGCGCATGGGCGAAGGCCGTAGTGAGGTAGGCGATGCGGCGACGGCGACCGGCGTCATCGGCCAGCAGCAGGTTGACCTGGCGGGCCAGCGAACGCGATTCATAGACCAGCTGGCCCCACAGCTTGCGGCCTTCCCACCAGCGGTCATGGCAGGCGCTGTTGCGGAAGCTGAGGAAGATCGACAGGACCAGGCCAAGCAGGGTGAACGGCGTGACGGAAACGCGTTCGATGCCGGTCGGTGGCGCCAGTTCCACCACCGCGGCCACCGCGATGGACAGGATCAGGATGGCCAGCACCTTCGGCGCGATCGCTTTGACGATCGAGCCGCGCAGGATGTACAGCAGTTGCCAGCCGTGGGGACGGGGTCGGATGATCATGGGGCAGCCGCGCCGGGCGCGGATTCACAGGCACGCGGGGGGCTCGCGCAGCCGTTCATTGTACGCCCCTGCCCGGCCCGCGGCCGTGTACCTGCGACGCCCTGTCGCACCCGGCGACGCGGCTCAGATCACGCCGCCACCCAGGCCCAGGCGCAGGATGCCGACCACCACCACGATGCCGTTCAGCACCAGCCCAGCCCAGGCCCGGCCGCGCTTGGTCGGGTGGGTGAACAGGATGCCCAGCGCGGCGATCACCGCGCCCACGGCGGCGAACGGGATCAGGAACCAGTTGCCCCAGCCCAGCAGCGGAATCAGCGCCAGGATCATCCACAACAGCGCCAGTACGCCCCACAACAGACTGATCACACCCATTCCGCTCTCCCGCAGTTGGTTCCTGTCTGTCCACCATAGTCGTTCCCACGGTCGCCGCCTACTGCCGTTGGCGGGGCTGTCACCGGCACCGTGCTAGCGTCCTGCCGTACGCGCTCTGGCCCGGGTGTTGGCGCCGATTCAGAGTAGCCCGCCGATGATCGCAACCAGTCCTACAGGGGTCGTGCCATGAACATCCGTTGGGCCGCGCTGGCGGCCATCCTGCTGGTCGCCGCCGGTTGTGCCAGCACCTCCAAGGTCATGCTGGGGCGCGCCCGCGCGCCGATCGATCCGGCACTGGTACAGATCTATTCGACGCCGCCGGCCGGCTCCCAGGAAATCGCCCAGCTGGAATCGGCGTCTGCCGTAGGCTTCGGCACGCAGGGCCAGACCGACGCGGCGGTGGCGCGCCTGAAGCGCGAGGCCGCAGCGCTGGGCGCCAATGGCGTGGTGCTGATGGGCGTGGGCAGCAGCGGCTCGCCGGTGGGCATGTCGGTGGGTGCCGGCACGTTCGGCTCGCATGTCGGCGGAGGGGTCGGCATCGGTATTCCGACCACGCAGAAGCGCGCCGCCGGCGTCGCGATCTGGGTACCGAACCCGGCACCGCCGGCACGGCTGCCGACGCAGGTGATCACGCCGCAGCCGCAGCGTTGACGGTGATGCGGTAGATCCACGCCATGCGTGGATGGGCATTCCCGGTGACGCACGCGGTCAGAGCCCTTCCCTACGGAAAGGGATCCGACCCCAGCGCTTCGGTTACTTGTACTTCGGCACGAACACCTTGTTCACCGCATCGGCCAGCTGGTCCGGCGGCAGCAGGCCCTGGTCGAGCAGGAAGTTGTTGAACGCCAGGCGGTCAAACTTCGCACCCAGTGCCAGCTCGGTCTGCATGCGCAGTTCCAGGATGCGGGTGTAGCCATAGAAGTAGCTGCCCGCCTGGCCCGGCATGCGCACCATGTAGCGGTCCAGTTCCTGGGTGGCCATCGCCTTGGACAGGCCGACCTGCTCCATCAGTACGCGCTCGCCGTTGGCACGGTCGGTCAGGCCGAGGTTGAGCATCGGGTCGAGCATCGCGCGCGCGGCCCGCAGCAGGCGGAACTGCAGGGCGATCATCTGCCCATCCAGCGGCTCGTACGGCACCATCTCGGCTTCGGCATACAACGCCCAGCCTTCCACGTTCACCGAATTGAACGCGAACATGGTGCGTGCCAGCGAGACGCCACGCTCGACCATGGCGGTGAACTGCAGCTCGTGGCCGGGGCGGCCTTCATGCGCGCTCAGCGTCCACGCCGCCGCGCCGAAGTTGAAATCATCGTACTGCGCGCCCGGGCCCGCGGCCGGGTTGCCCAGCGGCAGCACGAAGGTGCCCTGCTGCCCGGTGTTGTTGACCAGCGGCGCCGGCAGGAAATGCGGTGCCGGGCTGGCCGCGCTCTCGGCGGCCGAACCCAGGCGCATCTGCATGGCGCGCTTGGGCACATCGACGATGGCGTGCTCGCGGATCAGCGGATCGATCGCATCGATCACCTTGCGGTAGTGGCCTTCCAGATGATCGTCGGCGATCTTGTCGGCCTTCAGCGCGCGGATCACCGCCACCGGGTCGCTCGGATCGGCCACCTTCAGGCCCTTGTCCTTCACCACCAGCGGTGCCAGCTGCTGCATCGCCGAACGGGTTTCCATGAATTCCAGCTGCGCGCGCTGCATCAGCAGCTTCGGGTCGATGTCGATGCCGACCTGCTTGAGCTGGTAGGCGTACAACGGCGCCGGCAGGCGTGCGTCGGTGCGCGCCTTCGGCAGCACGGTCGAGCGCGTCCAGCTGGCGTAGTCCTTCATCTGCCCGGCCAGGGCCTTCATCGCCTCGTCGGCGCCGGCGATCTGGTACTTCTTCAGCAGCGACTCGATGCCGGTGATGTAGGTCTCGACGTTGTCCAGCGACTGCTGCACTTCGATCTTCGTCGGCTGCAGCAGGCTGCCGTCCTTCAGCCGTTCCTCGTAGCGCTGGCGGGCCAGCGTGGTGAACGCGGTGCCGCCCGGCTGCAGGCCAGCATACGCCTTGAGGCGGTCGAGCGCCTTGGCCCGGCGCTCGGCCGGCACCTGGTCGGACAGCAGCAGGTTAAGGCCGCTGAACACCGTCTGCGGCGCATCGCTCCACGGCAGCAGGTACTTCTCGTTGAGCTCGCTGCCTTCGATGTTCTGGTTGGCCGCGTGGATCATGATCTCCAGGTCCTGGCGGACATTGGGATCCTGCTCGGCGGCCAGCTTCGCCTTCAGTTCGTCGCGTGCCTTGGCCATCGCGGCGCGGTAGCGCTTGCCGTTGTCCGGGCCGAGGTCAGCCACCTTGTCATCGTAGCCGGGCACGCCGAAGAAGCCGGTTTCTTCCGGCTGGAACGGGCCCTGCGCATCGAGCAGGATCTGCGCCAGTGCGTTGCTGCGGGCCACCCAGGCCGGGCTGGCCGGGGTAGCGGCCTTGGCGGCGGGTGCAGCCAGCGCCGGCGGTGCGGACAGCAACGGGGCAGCGGTCAGGGCCAGGGCAACGGCCAACGCGATCGGCTTCATGGTGCACTCCAGGACAGGGTTGCCCGCACCCTACGCGCTCAGCGCAGCGGCGACAATCGGCCGGAGGTCACAACGCCGCGGTCAGCGGGCACTCGCCGCGCTCGCGGCAGGCCTGCAGTTCGCATTCCTGCGCGGCTTCAACGTCATCCAGTGCGGTCAGGTCGAACGTCTGCTTGTTCTCGCCCAGCACGTACATCACCGGGTAGTCCCACACGTCGTCACTGCGGGTACCCTTCACGAACAGCCGGCCCTGCGCGCGTGGTCCTTCCAGGGCCACGGTCAGGCCAACATCGCGCTGGCCGTTGATCGCGGTCTGCATGCTGCCCAGTGGCATCGATTCAATATGCAGCGGCTCGCCGAAGGCTTCCACCAGTTCGATGCTGCATCCCGCGCGACGCATTGCTTCGCGCATCGGCGGGCTCTCGCGTGCCGCCTCGCTCCAGCGCAGCACGCTCCAGGCCACTGTGCCACCGGCGCCGGCCAGCACCAGCAGCACGGTCAGCGGCATCGCCCAGCGCCAGTGACGGCACCACCAGCCGGCGGGCTTGGGGCCATGGGTGGGAATCGGCGGTGGCAGGGTCATCGGCGGGCTCCTTCCCGTTCGTGCATCAGGGCTTCAGGCAGCGCCCCAGGAAGGCTTCGGCCACGCGGTAGCGATGCAGGGCATCGGCGCCGGACAGGCCATGCTTGGCGCCCGGGTAGGTCATCAGTTCGAACGGCTGCGCACGCTTCTGCAGCGCGCTCATCAGGCTGGTCGAGTTGGTGAACAGCACGTTGTCGTCGGCCATGCCGTGGATCAGCAGCAGCGGCGAACGCAGGCCGTCGATGTGGGTCAGCACGCGCGCTTCGCGGTATCCCGCTTCATTGCGCGCCGGCAGATCCATATAGCGTTCGGTGTAGTGGCTGTCGTACAGGCCCCAATCGGTGACCGGTGCGCCGGCCACGCCGCAGGCGTACTGGTTCGAGGCCTTGGCCAGCAGCATCAGGGTCATGTAGCCGCCGTTGGACCAGCCCTGCACGCCGATGCGCGCCGGGTCCACCCACGGCTGCTGCTTCAGCCAGGTCACGCCGCGCAGCTGGTCGGTCACTTCCACCGTGCCCTGCTTCCCGTACAGCGCGCCACCGAAGTCGCGGCCACGGCGCGGGGTGCCGCGGTTGTCCAGCGAAAACACCACGTAGCCCCGCTGGGCCAGGTACTGGTTGAACAGATGGTCGCCACGACCGGGCCAGCTGTCGGTGACGGTCTGGCTGGCTGGGCCGCCGTAGACGTACACGGCCACCGGATAGCGCTTGGACGGATCGAAGCCGGCCGGCTTGATCAGGCTGTAGTTCAGCGGGGTCTTGCCATCGGCAGCCATCAATGTGCCGAACTCGACCGGGCGCTGCGCATCGCGATAGCGCGCATACGGGTGCTTGGGATCGGCCAGGTCGTTCTCGACCAGCGTGGCGATCTTCTCGCCACTGGCGCGGAACAGTTCGATCTGCGGCGGCGTGGTGCTGTTGGACCAGCTGTCGACGTAGACGCTGGCATTGCGGGCGAACGTGGCACTGTGCATGCCCGGTGCCTTGGACAGGCGCTGCGGCTCACCGCCCTGCAGCGACACCGCGTAGATCTGGCTTTCGCGCGAGCTCTCGATGCCGGCACGGAAGTAGGCCTTGCCGGCCTTTTCATCGACCGCCAGCAGCTCGTCCACCGGCCAGTTGCCATGGGTCAGCGCGGTGGCCTTGCCCTTGCTGTCGATGCGGTACAGGTGCTGGAAGCCGGTGCGCTCGGACGACCACAGCACGCTGCCGTCTTCAAGGAAGCGCAGGCTGTTGTGCAGCGGTACCCAGGTCGGGCTGGTCTCGTGGGCGAGTACGCGCTGGCGGTTGGAATCGAGTGCCACTTCCACCAGGTCCAGCTGCCTCTGGTCGCGCGACTGGCGCTGGAAACTCAGGTGCTGCGCATCGCGCCAATCGACGCGGGCCAGGTAGATGTCCTGCTCCTTGCCCAGGTCGACCCAGCGCGGCTGTGCATCGGCGGCCGGTGCAATCACGCCCAGCTGCACGCGTACGTTGGCGTCGCCGGCGGCCGGGTAACGCTGCTCGATCACATCGGTGCGGTCGGCGTAGACCTCGTAGCGCTTCTGCACCGGCACCGGTGCCTCGTCGATGCGCGCGAAGGCGATGGCCGAATCATCCGGCGCCCACCAGTAACCGGTGTGGCGGTCCATCTCTTCATCGGCGACGAACTCGGCCACGCCGTTGCCGATGGTGGTGCTGCCGTCGCGGGTCAGCTGCAGCTGCTTGCCACTGGCCAGGTCGATCACCCACAGGTTGCGGCCGCGGATGAAGCTGACGAAGCCGCCCTTGGGCGACAGCTTGGCGTCGGTGGCGAAGCCTTCACCGTGGGTCAGCTGGCGCACGGCCGCTGCACCCTGCTGCTTGAGGTCGTACAGGTAGAGTTCGCCGCCCAACGGGAACAGCAGGCGCTGCGCGTCCGGCGACCACTGGTAATCGACGATGCCGGTCATCGCGGCGATGCGCTGGCGCTCGCGGCGGGCCTTTTCCTCGTCGCTGAGGGTCTCGGTGCCGGGCAGCACCACCTTGGAATCGACCAGCAGGCGGGTCTGGCCGCTGCCGATGTCGTAGGTCCACAGGTCCAGCTGGTTGCGGTCGCTGTCCTTGCCGCGCAGGAAACTGACCTGCGAACCGTCCGGCGCCACCTTCGGCTTCATCAGGGTCGGGCCGGACAGCGGCAGCGGGCCGGTGATGGCTTCCAGGGTCAGCTTTTCGGCGTGGGCGGCGGTACTGGTGGCGAGCATGAGGGCGAGCGAAGCGAACAGGTGGCGCATGGAGGATCCCGTCAAACGGCAGGTCCGCCCCGCGGCGGGCGCCGGGCGGTCGTCCCCCATCCTAACCAAGCCCGTGCGGGAAGGCAGCATGACCTTCTGCCCATAAGGAGTGCGAGCGAGTGCCGACCAACGGTCGGCACCCACCGTTCTGGGTCAGCGCTGGCCGAACAGGTGCTTGCGCTCTTCGTCGCTGAGCGGCTTGCCGGCGTTGGGGTTCACCTGCTGGCGCAGGGCATAGGCGCGCTGGGTGGCCGGGCGTGCGGCGATGGCCTCGTGCCAGCGCTTGAGGTTCGGGAAGGCGGCGAAGTCCACCGGCAGCGTGTCGTAGGCGCCGATCCACGGGTAGCTGGCCATGTCGGCGATGGTGTACTCGTCGCCGGCCAGGAAGGCGTGCTGGGCCAGGCGCTTGTCCATCACCCCGTGCAGGCGGCGCACTTCGTTGTCATAGCGCTCGATCGCGTACGGGATCTTCTCCGGCGCATACACATTGAAATGCCCCATCTGGCCGCTCATCGGGCCCAGGCCCGCCATCTGCCAGAACAGCCACTCCAGGGTGGTGACGCGGCCGCGCGGGTCGCGGGGCAGAAACTGGCCGGTCTTCTCGGCCAGGTACAACAGGATCGCGCCGGACTCGAACACGCTCTGCGGGGCACCGCCATCGGCCGGGGCCTGGTCGACGATGGCCGGCATCTTGTTGTTGGGCGAAATGGCCAGGAATTCCGGCTTGAACTGGTCGCCCGAGCCGATGTTGACCGGGTGGATGCGGTACTCCAGGCCGGTTTCCTCCAACAGCAGGGTCACTTTGTGGCCGTTCGGGGTGGGCCAGTAATACAGGTCGATCATGGCGTCGGCTCGGGGTGCGGAAAGGAACCTGAAGTCTAGTGCGAGAGTTGGGTTGGCACCGTCATGTCGGGCCGGTAACCTCGCCTCTCCCCCGAAACGCAGCATCCCCCGCATGAGTGCAAACCGCCCGCCGCTCTCCCCGCTGTCCACGCTGATCTTCGCCTCGCGCTGGCTGCAGCTGCCGCTGTACCTGGGCCTGATCGTGGCGCAGTGCGTCTACGTGTTCCTGTTCGGCAAGGAACTGTGGCACCTGATCTCGCACTCGGTCTCGATGGGCGAACAGCAGATCATGCTGATCGTGCTGGGCCTGATCGACGTGGTGATGATCTCCAACCTGCTGGTGATGGTGATCGTCGGCGGCTACGAGACCTTCGTCTCGCGCCTGCGCCTGGAAGGCCACCCGGACCAGCCGGAATGGCTGAGCCACGTCAACGCCAGCGTGCTGAAGGTGAAGCTGGCGATGGCGATCATCGGCATCTCCTCGATCCACCTGCTGAAGACCTTCATCGCCAGTGGCGCACTGAATGGCATCCCGCTGTGCACGCCGGAACAGATGAGCGTGGCCGCCGCCAACATCGGTGTCGCCCGCTGCTCGATGCTGACCCCGGACGGCGTGCTGTGGCAGACCATCATCCACTGCGTGTTCATCCTGTCGGCAATCGGCATCGCCTGGACCGACAAGCTGATGTCCAACAGCCACAGCAAGTCGCACGACCACTGAGGTCGTCGCCGGCAACGGCGGTGGCCGTTGCCCCTTCCGGCCACCGCCCCTTGTACGCGGCGGTGGCCGGGATGCTAGATTGCACCCTCGCCGTTGCCGGCGGTGGCGTCGGGAAACGTCACCCTGCCGCGCCCGGACCGCAGGTCCCGGCCATGCATATCAATGATTTACGTCACGTCGTCTTCTAGAGGGGAGCAGGATGTCGCACGTCTCAACGATCACCGCCGCGCGCCGGTGGCTGCCGGTTGCTTTGGCACTGGCGCTGGCCGCCTGCTCGGGCAAGGAAGAATCCGCAGCACCGGCCCCGGCCGCCGCACCCACCGCCGCCGCACCGGCCGCACCGGTGGTCGCCGCCAAGGTGCAGTCGATGGGCACCGAGCAGCTGCGTGAGTCGGCCAGCCAGGCCCTGCGCGAGAACCGCATGTACGCGCCGGCCGGCGACAACGCCATCGAGTACTACCTCGCCCTGCGCGACAAGACCCCGGACGACGCCTCGGTGAAGAGCGCGCTGACCGACCTGCTGCCCTACACCCTGATCGCCGCCGAGCAGCACCTGGGCCGCGAGGACTACACCGAGGCGCAGCGCCTGGTGGCGCTGATCGAGAAGGTGGATGCCTCCGCGCCGGCCCTGCCGCGCCTGAAGGACGGCCTGGCCAAGGGCGTGCAAAACGCTGCCAAGCGCACCGAAGCCGAAGCCGAGAAAGCCAAGAAGGACGCCGAGGACCGCAGCAAGCAGCAGACCGAACAGCAGCGCCTGGCCGAGCAGCGCGCCAAGGAAGCCGACGCGGCCAAGCAGATCGCTGCCCAGCAGGATGCTGCCCGCCGCGACAACGAGCGCCAGGAGGCCGAGCGCCAGGCCGCTGCCCGCCGCGAAGCCGAGCAGAAGCAGCAGCAGGCGGCCGCCCAGCAGGCCAGCGCCGCACGCCAGGCGGCGGCTCCGGCGGCCGCTGCGGCGCCGAACCTGCGCCCGGTCAGCACCCCGGCACCGCGTTATCCGTCCGAGGCGCTGCGTGCAGGCACCTCCGGCGAAGTGCTGGTGGAAATCACCGTCGGCACTGACGGCTCGGTGATCAACGCCCGCGTGCTGCGCGCAACGCCGTCGCGCGTCTTCGATCGCGAAGCCATGAACGCAGTCAAGCGCTGGCGCTTCGAGCCGGTCAGCGCGCCGGTCACCACCCGCCGCACCCTGGTATTCGCCCCGGGCGGCGGCTGACCACGAAAAGGGGACGGAGGGGATTAAGTCGTTTCCGTCCCGCAATGACCACACGGCCCGGCATGTCCGGGCCGTGTTCGTTTCAGGGGTAGCTGTCGATCAGGCGCTGCAGTGCTGGATCGCGCGCGGCCAGCACCTGGAACAGTCCCAGCGCATGCAGGCCCGGCAGCAGCTCACGCATGTCGGCTTCGGCGGTGGCGCGGAGGGCGTCATCGCTGGCGGGATCCTGCCAGTCACGGACGCTGGCGAGGAAGGCACCGACGCTGCCCTTGCGCACGGTGAGGCCGTTTACCTGCACGTCGTTCTGGTGGTCGGGAAGGATGTCCTGCGGCTGCATGGGTGATGCTCCATTGAGGGGACTTCCAGTATCGACACCCCGCAGCGACCGTTCTGCCGTATAACTGCCAAACGATATGGCAGATCAGACATTCCCCGCGTTGCTCGACCCCGCACTGGCCAACGCCAGCAGCGGGCCGGCGTTGCTGGCAGCCCAGCTGCGCCTGCACCGCCCACGACGCACGGCCCGCCACCGGCACGCCCGCGGCCAGCTGCTGGGCGCACACCAGGGCCTGCTGCGGATCGAGGTCGATGATCTGCAGTGGCTGCTGCCAGCCGGGCACGTCGCCTGGATTCCGCCCTCACTGCCCCACGCCCTGGTAGGGGCAGAGGAATTTGATGGCTGGAGCCTGTACTTCAACGCCGAGGCCTGCCTGGACCTGCCCGCCGTGCCGCGCATTTTCCAGCCCAACGCGCTGTTGCAGGCCGCGACGACGCGCGCGCTGAGTTGGCCACACCGGGCGCTGGACGCCGCGCAGGTACGCCTGGCCGGCGTGATCGCCGATGAGATCACCGCCAGCACGCCGCTGCCGCTTGCCCTGCCACAACCGCAGGATCGCCGCCTGCGGCGGGTCGCTGCGGTGCTGGCACGTTCGCCGGATGACCTTCGCAGTGTCGGGGCGTGGGCAGCCACCTGCGGCCTGTCCAGCCGCAGCCTCGCCCGCCGTTGGCAGGCCGAAACCCACATGACGCTGGGCCAGTGGCGGCAACGCCTGCGCGTACTGCTGTCGCTGCCACGCCTGCTGGCGGGCGAACCGGTGATCAGCGTTGCGCTGTCCATGGGCTACGACACGCCCAGCGCCTTCATCACCGTGTTCAAGCGCGAGATGGGGATGACGCCTGCGCGCTACGCAAAAGGGGACGGAGGGGATTAAGTCGCTTTTGACTCACCCGACACTGCTTCGCGGCATTGCCTGATGCCCTGCTCCGCAGCCGCGATGACAGGCTGAGGTCCCTTTCAGCCTCCGAATCCCATGCCCCGACAAGCACGCCTGATGCTGGCAGGCCAGGCCTATCACGTGATCCAGCGCGGCGTGAACAAAGGCGCGATCTTCATCGACGACATCGACCGCCAACTGTTCCTGCATCTGTTGCACAGCGCATTTCTCAAGCACCACGTCGCACTGCATGCCTATGTACTGATGGGCAACCACGTCCACCTGCTGGCCACGCCCTCCACACAGCAGGGACTGGCGGGCGCAATGCGCATGCAGGGCAACAACTACGTGCAGGCCTTCAACCAGCGGCACGGACGCAGTGGGCCTCTGTGGCAGGGGCGCTTCCATTCCTCGATGATCGACAGCGACGCTTATCTTCTCAGCGTATACCGCTACATCGAACGCAATCCGGTTCGCGCCGGAATTGTTGTCAGCGCCGAAGATCATCCGTGGTCCAGCGTGCACGGCAACCTTCAACGACGGGATGATCCAATGCTGACCCTGCACCCCGCGTTCAAAGCGCTTGCAGGAACCGCTCGGCAGAGGACGAGGTTGTATGCCGAATTCCTGCGCGATGTGAATGCATCCGCAGACCTGCCCGCAATCCGCAACCACAGCAGCAGGCAATGCCCAATGGGGGACGCTGCATTCCTGCGGATGGTGGAGAAGACGCTGGGACGCCCCGTGGCAATACGCAGACGAGGGCGCCCGCGCAAGGAGGGGACGGGGGAGGCAGAAACGACTTAATCCCCTCCGTCCCCTTTTTGGGTCAGCCGGAGATCGCCAGGCGCTCGTTGTGGTAACGGCGAACGGCGGCGAACCACAGCACCGCGGCCAGGCCGAGGCTGGCGCCTAGGTAGATCGCCCAGACCGCCGGGGTGATCGTCTCGTGGCGGATCACCTTCAGCAGCATCTGGTTCTGCGACAGGAACGGCACGGCGTACTGCCACATCTCGCTCTTCAGCGGATAGGCCACCAGTGCGTAGCCGGGCAGCATCGGCAACAGCATCAGCCAGGTCATGTGGCTCTGCGCTTCCTTCATGCTCTTGGCCGCAGCCGACAGGAAGGTCAGCAGCGAGGTGCCGATCAGCAGCATCGGCAGCATCACCAGCAGCATCTGCAGCATCGATCCGACGTTCATGTTGAACTGGCGGCCGATGTTGCCGGGCGCGATCTGCGCGCTCACCTTGAACGCGACCAGGGTCAGCAGCAGCGATACGAAACCGACCACGCAGGCGGCGGCGATCTTGCCGCTGACGATCGCGCTGCGCGAGCCCGGCGTGGCCAACAGTGGTTCCAGCGACTGCCGTTCGCGCTCGCCGGCGGTGGCGTCCATCACCAGGTAGGCGCCACCGATGAACGAGGTCAGCGTCAGCAGCACCGGCAGCAGCATCGACAGGATCATGCCGCGCTTGGCCTCGGCACTGGCCAGGTCCTGGCGCGCCACGTCCAGCGGGCGTGCCACCTGTGCATCGATGCCGCGCGCCATCAGGCGCAGTGCACCGACCTGGCCGTTGTAGGTGGCCAGCGCCGCCTCCAGGCGTGCGCCAGGCACTTCGGCAGCGCGCCGCGTGCTGTCCTTGATCACCTCCACCAGTGCCGGCTTGCCATCGGCCCAGTCCTTGCCGAAGTCATCGCTGATGCGCAGCGCCACATCGATGTCCTGGGTGCGGATGGCCTCGGCCAGGTCCTTCGGTGCCGGTGCGGCATTGAGGCCCTGTGCGGCGAGGAAGCGCACCAGGTTCGGTGCGTTCTCCGCGCCGATGGTCGGGATCTGCAACGGCTCTTCGATCTGGGTCCGCACCCGGCTCTCGGCCAGCTTGCCCATGCCCAGCAGCAGCACCGGGTACAGCAGCGGCCCGAACAGCAGGGTCAGCAGCAGCGTGCGGCGGTCACGCGACAGGTCACGCAGTTCCTTGCGCATCACCGTCATCAGGGTCGACATCATGCTCATGCGTGCAGGCCCTCTTCGCTCCCGATCAGTTTCACGAACGCATCTTCCAGGTTGACTTCTCCGGCCTGTGCACGCAGCTCGTCGGCGCTGCCGGCCGCCATCACCGTGCCCTTGGCGATGATCACGATGTGGTCACACAACGCGCCCACCTCCTGCATGATGTGGCTGGACAGGATCACGCAGCGGCCCTCGTCGCGCAGGCCCAGCAGGAAGCGGCGTAGCGCGCGCGTGGTCATTACATCCAGGCCGTTGGTCGGTTCGTCGAGGATGACGTTGCGCGGGTCGTGCACCAGCGCGCGGGCAATCGCGGTCTTGGTGCGCTGGCCCTGCGAGAAGCCATCGGTCTGCCGGTCGAGGATGTCGCCCATGTCCAGTGCGTGCGACAGCACCTCGATGCGTTCGCGGATGCGCTCGGCCGACAGGCCATGCAGCTCGCCAAAGTAGGCGATGTTCTCGCGCGCGGTCAGGCGCTTGTAGACACCACGCGCATCAGGCAGCACGCCGAGGTGGCGACGCACCTCCACCGGATGGCGTGCCGCATCGATGCCGTCGACCATGATGCTGCCCTGATCGGGCGTCATCAGCGTGTAGAGCATGCGCATGGTAGTGGTCTTGCCGGCACCATTGGGGCCCAGCAGGCCGGTGATCTGCCCATCCCCGGCGCGGAAGCCGACGTTGGCGACCGCCTGGATGCGGCCCGTGCGGGTATCGAAGGCCTTGTGCAGGTTGTCGGCGACGATCATGGTTCCCATCCGTTGAACGAGGTGAACGCCGGCACGTAGCTCAGCGTGTCCAGGCAGCTGGCATCCAGTGCCTTGGCATCGGTCTTGTCGATGAACTGGCCGAGCAGGCGCGGCATGCAGCCGGCGGTCAAGGTGCCATGGCCCTGGCCACGGGCGACCAGCGCACGGCCATTGGGCAGGCCCTTGAGCACCTGTGCGGCGTAGCGGGGCGGCGTTACCGGGTCCAGCTCACCGGACAGCAGCAGTGCCGGCACCCCGCTGCGCAGCGGCACGGCATCGGTTGCCGGCGCCGGACGATGCGGCCACACCGGGCAGGCCGCGAAGAAGGCGCTGGCGACTTCGTTGCCGAACAGCCGTTCGGGATCCTCGGCCGGCGCGTGGTAGCGCGGCGCATCCTCGCTGCAGATCACCGACCACTGCATGCCGCGGTTGATCTGGAAATCCATGCTGCGGTTCGCGCCGCGCGCCAGCGATGCCAGCGGTCCGTAGCGCCCGTGTGCGGCCTCATCCAGCACCAGTGGCAGCAGCGAGGAATACTGCGGCACGTAGGAGAAGGCGAAGGCCAGGCCGACCACGCTGTCCGGCGTCAGGACATCCTGCCGCGGTGCGTTGGTACCCGGATCGCGATACTCGACCGAGACCGGCGCACGACGCAGGGTGTCGACCACGCTGCGCAGCTGCGCGCGGGTGTCGGTCGGGAAGCGCTTGCTGCAGGCGGCATCCTTGCGGCACTGCGCCGATTGCAGGGCGATCGCGTCCTCGAAGGTGGTCGCGAAGTCGCCACCGACCACCAGCTCGTTCGGCACCACGCCATCGATGACGATGCTGCGGGTGTGCTGCGGATAGGCGCCGGCATAGCGCTGGGCCACGCGGGTGCCGTAGGAGCCACCGACCAGGTTGACCTGATCCACGCCGAGCGCACCGCGCACCGCATCCAGGTCGGCGATGGCCTCGGTGGTGGTGTAGAAGCGCGCGTCGGCACGCCCCTGCAGCGACGCCGCGCAGCGCTGGGCGTAGTCGCGCAGCGATGCCTCGGAAGGCGCGGCATCTTCGTCCATCTGCAGTGGCTTGCCGTCTGCGCCCAGGCAACTGAGCGGGTTGGAGCCGCCGGTGCCGCGCTGGTCGATCAGGAACACGTCGCGCTGCTTGCGCACCTGGCGCAGTGCGGTATCGACGATGACCGCCACCTCGCTGGCCGCCTGGCCGGGGCCGCCGGCCAGGAAGAACACCGGGTCGGGCTGGCTGGCGCCGCTGCTGCCCGATTCCAGCCAGGCGATGCGCAGGCCGATCCGGCGGCCCGCGGGCTGGGCCCGGTCCTCCGGTACCTGCAGGGTGGCGCACTGCGCCTCCACGTTGGCGCTGGCGCCTTCGGTGGACAGCGTGCAGGGCTGGAAGTCGATCGTGCCGAAGCGGCGGCTGGGTGCATCACTGGCACTTCCGGCATCGGCCGCCGGCGGCTGGCTGCACCCGGCAATCATCAGGCTGGCCAGCATCCCGGCCAGCGCGAGGTGGTGTCTTTGCATCGTGCTCGTTTCCCCTGGAGGACGTTCCTGTCGACCACGACGGGCTGCCGCGGAAGATGTGACCCAACTTACACGGGCAGCGCGCCGACGGCGATGGGCAATGACGAATCCGCCGCCGACGGCGCGCAGACCAGGCGGTCCCGCCCTTCGGCCTTGGCCCGGTACAGGGCGGCATCGGCGGCGGCCAGCAAGGTCGACAGATCGCCCTGTCCCGTATCCATCGCAAGTCCGACGCTGGCGGTGACCGGCACCGGTCCCTCGGCCAGCAGCGCCGGCCGCTGCTGCAGGCGTGCACGGATCGCGGCGGCCCGATCCACCGCTTCGCCGCACGTGCTTCCAGCCAGCACCAGCACGAATTCTTCGCCGCCGTAACGGCCCAGCAGGTGCTCATGGCCCTGCACGCAGTGCTGCAGCGTCGCCGAAAAATGGCGCAGCACCTGGTCGCCCGCCAGGTGGCCCCACCGATCATTGATCTGCTTGAAGTGGTCCACGTCGATCAGCAGCAGCCCCAGCGGGCGGCGCTGTCGGCGCAGCTTCTGCAGTTGTGCCTGGCCGTCGGCCAGCACCGCGCTGCGGTTGAGCAGGCCGGTCAGGCCATCGGTACGGGCGGCATGGCGCAGGTCGACCAGCATGCGCTCGACCAGCAGCAGCACCATCGCAAAGCAACGCGCCAGCTCCAGCATCACCCCGGCAATGTATGTGACGAACATCGGCGAGCCGGTGCGCATGATGTCCTCCCCGGCGTCCGGTGCCACCGGCAGGAACAGGCGCACGCCATAGAGAGCAGCCTCTGCCAGGAACACCGTGGCAGCCAGGAGGCAGCTGGTGCGCTGCGGGAGCGGCGCATGGCGCAGCAGCAATCCGGCGATCCAAGCATCGACAATCAGTGCGAACACACTGAACACCTGCAGGCGCAGGGCCAGGTTCGGCCACAGCACCAGGAAGGCGAAGATGCAGGCCATGAACGCAACCGCCACCAGCAATGGCCGCCACAGCGGCAACGGCTGCTCCAGATGCAGGGCCACGCCGCGCAGCATCATCAGCCCGCAGCCTGCCATCGCTGCATTGCCGGCCAGTACCGCCGGCACCAGTGGCAGGTAGGGTCGCAGCGCCAGCAGGGTCACCCCCAGGGTCAGCAGCCACAGGCTGATGGTCCACTGCCGCAGCACCGGTTGTCCGCGCAGCACGACCAGCAACAGCGAGAATCCCACGGCAATGCCGATGCAGAGCAGGAAGCCAAGCACGGCGATGGTGGGGAAATCCAGGGGCATGCGGCGCTCATCGGCCGGGGGGCGCGCGCATCTTAGCGCCTTGTTGTGCCATCCCCGTGGCGTTCTCCTGGCCGAAGCCGATGTGGGGTCTGAAAACGGCGAGCACGGCGGCCGGCGCATGCGCACAATCCGCGGCAGACCCAGGAGACGCCCATGCACACGTGGTACCTCGGTGGCATCGACCACCGCCCGTTCCTGCACCTGTTCGAGATGAGCGACAGCGCACTCGCCGCGCTCGGCATCCAGCGTCGCTGGGCGGGCGCCAATGGCGGCCATCCCTGCCGGATCAGCCTGAGCGATCCCGCACCTGGCAGTGAACTGCTCCTGCTGTCCCACGTCCACCTGCCGCTGCATTCGCCATACCGCGCCGCCGGGCCGATCTTCGTGCAGCGCGGCGTGACCCGCTGCGTCCTGCCGCCGGGCGAAGTGCCCCCGTACGTTCAGCGCAGGATGATCTCGGTGCGTGCCTATGATCACGCCGCGCTGATGCGCGATGCCGAGATCTGTGCGGGCATCGACGTTGCGGGCCGACTGGATGCACTGTTCGCCGACCCGTCGGTGGCGTTCGTCCAGTTGCACAATGCGGCGCATGGCTGTTTCTCGTGCCAGGCGGATCGGGTCGCTACCGGGACTGCGTAGCGTGATCTCCATGACGTGATCGATGCCACGCCGATCCCGTGACGTCCAACGCATCCGTTCAGCCCTGCGTGAAGCCGGTGGGAAGGGCTTCACATGCGCAGTCACGGATCGGCACAGGGATGGTTCCGCCGCCTGCATCGCGACTCGATACTCGCCGTGGTGCCGCCGAAAGTCCGCCACGCAGCGCAGCTCCTGCGGTCACCGTTCCCTTTCGACGACCACAAGGATGCGCCATGTCATTCCGATCCACACCGTTGTTGCTGGCCACCTCGATCGCCGCTGCGGGCCTGTGCCCGGCCGGCAGCGCGTTCGCCCACGGCACCATGACCACACCGGTCAGCCGCGTCTATGCCTGCTTCCAGGGCAATCCCGAGAACCCGACCAACCCGGCCTGTGCCGCTGCAAAAGCGATTGGCGGTTCGCAGGCGTTCTACGACTGGAACGGCATCAACCAGGCCAACGCCAACGGTAACCATCAGGCCGTGGTACCCGACGGCAAGCTGTGCAGCGGCAACAACCCGACCTTCCGCGGGCTGGATGTAAATCGCAGTGACTGGCAGACCACGCCGATCCAGCCCGATGCCAGTGGCAGGTTCACCTTCGTGTTCAAGGCAACTGCACCACACGCCACGCGTGACTGGCGATTCTTCGTTACCCGCGAAGGCTGGCAACCGGGCAGCCCACTGCGCTGGGCCGACCTGCAGGAATTCTGCACGCTGGGCAATACGCCACTGTCGGCCGATGGCACGTACAAGCTGCAGTGCACGCTGCCGCAGCGCAGTGGCCAGCATGTGATCTACAACACCTGGCAGCGCTCGGATTCGACCGAAGCGTTCTACACCTGCATGGACGTGCGTTTCGAGGGAGGCGGCGGCAGCACTCCGCCAGCAGCGCAGTGGCAGGATGCAGGCCCGGTCACCGCGCGCGGCGAGCTGCCGGTTGGCACGACGTTGGCACTGCGCGTGTTCAATGCCAACGGCAATGACGTCGAACGCGTGGAAGCAACCCTGGCCAGCGGCCAGACGGCGGCCGCGCAGTGGCCGTTGGCGCTGGCCCGCAAGGTCAATGCCAGCGCCCAGCATGCACGCGTGGGCGTGCTCAGTAACGGCGTGATCACGCCTGCCGCTTCGGCCACCGGCAACCGCGTGTACCTGAAGGACGGCAACCGCTTCCAGCTCGATACCCAGGTTCCCGACCCTGGCACGCCGTCACCGGGCGGCGATTTCGACCACGTGTACCCCGCCGGCATCGGCAGTTACGTGCCGGGCCAGACCGTGGTGAAGAGCAGCGACGGCAAGCTGTATGCCTGCCGCCCGTTCCCGGAGGGTGCGTGGTGCAACGTCAACGCGGAGACGTACCGGCCGGGTGTCGGCGCGGCCTGGCGCGACGCGTGGATCGCGTACTGAGGCCGTGATGCGGGAGGCGGTGCAGCATGCACCGCCTTCTGCCAGGGAAGCGGCACAGTGAGCAACGTGTTGCAGATCGAACACGGCCGCCATCGAATTCGAACTTATCCGATGTTGCCGGCGGGCCTGCATGTGAAGACTGCGCGAGGTTTCCCACACTTCGCAAAGGAGTTCCTGCATGCACCTGTCCCATCGGGCAGTCCTCGCTCTGTCCGTCGTTGCCGGCCTGGCCCTGTCCGGCAGCGCCTTCGCACACGGCACCATGACCAAGCCGCTCAGCCGCGTGAAGCAGTGCCACGAGGGCAATCCGGAGAACCCGACCAACCCGGCCTGTGCCGCGGCCAAGGCCATCGGTGGCGCGCAGCCGTTCTATGACTGGAGCGCGATCGCCCACGGCAACGCCAATGGCAACCACCGCGATCTGGTGCGTGACGGCGAGCTGTGCAGCGCCAGCATCCCCAAGTACCGCGGGCTCGATCTGAACCGCAGCGACTGGCCGACCACCCCGGTCCGCGCCGATTCGCGCGGCCGCTACACCTTCGAATTCCGGGCACCGGCGCCGCACGCCACCCGCGAGTGGAAGTTCTACGTCACCCGCGATGGCTGGCAGCCGGGCAGCCCGCTGCGCTGGGCCGACCTGCAGGAATTCTGCACCCTGGGCAACGTTCCGCTGTCCGAAGGCGGCGTCTACAAGCTGGACTGCCCGCTGCCCAAGCGCAGTGGCCAGCACATCATCTACAACACCTGGCAGCGCTCGGATTCGCAGGAGGCGTTCTATACCTGCATGGACGTGCGCTTCGAAGGTGGTGGTGGCGTGGTTCCGCCGCCGCAGTGGCAGGATGCCGGTGCAGTAACCGCCAATGGCGCGCTGGAGGTGGACAGCACCGTGACCCTGCGCGTGTTCAACGCCAACGGCAATGACCTGGAGCGTCTGGAAACCAAGCTGGCGACCGGCCAGACCAGCCCGACGCAGTGGCCGCTGGCCCTGGCCCGCAAGGTCAACGCCAGCGCACAGCACGCCCGCGTGGGCGTGATGAAGAACGGCGTGATCACACCGGTCGCCTCGGCTACCGACAACCGCGTGTACCTGAAGCCGGGCAACCGCTTCCAGCTGGAAACCCAGGTGCCGGGCCCGGTCGATCCGGTCGATCCGCCGGGCAACGATTTCGACTTCGTGTACCCGGCCGGCCTCGGCGGCTACAAGCCGGGCGAGACCGTGGTGAAGGGCACCGACGGCAAGCTGTATGCCTGCCGCCCGTTCCCGGAGGGCGCCTGGTGCAACATCAATGCCGATGCCTATCGTCCGGGCACCGGCTTCGCCTGGCGCGACGCCTGGATCGCGTACTGAGGCAGGACACCGGGGGCGGCATGATGCCGCCTCCGGTTCATGGGATTGCCGGCCCGCGGCCGGCACTACCCCGACTTATTTGCTGCTGACGTACTTCTCGCGGCGGATCTGCGGGTTGCCCAGGCCTGCGGCCTTCAGCAGCTCGGCGCAGGCATCGACCATGTCCGGGTTGCCGCACAGGTAGGCGATGTCGGTGGCCGGGTCCGGGGTGAAGCCGGCCAGCGCCTGCTGCACGTAGCCGTGCTGCACGTCCGGGTGCGGAGCGGCCGGCAGTTCGCGCGACAGGCACGGCACATAGCGGAAGTTCGGGTGTTTTTCGGCGAAGCTGTAGAAGTCTTCGCTGTACAGCAGCTCGCCCGGGCTGCGCGCGCCCTGCAGCAGCACGATCTGCACACCGCGCTCGGCCATGGCCTTTTCCAGCAGCGGCAGCATCGAGCGGTACGGGGTGACGCCGGTACCGGTGGCGATCAGCAGGTAACGGGCGTTGTGGTCACCGGGATTCAGGCAGAACCGGCCATAGGGGCCGGACGCACTGATCTGGCCGCCCTGCTCCAGCGCCTCGAACAGGGCCGTGGCGGCGCCGCCGGGCACGAAGCTGACCGCGATATCCACCGCCTCGCCCGGGCCCAGCGCATGGTCATGGATGGTCGCCAGCGAGTAGCTGCGCTTGGTTTCAGTGCCGTCGGCGTAGCTGAAATGGACCTGGATGAACTGGCCGGGCTGGAAATCCAGCGGCTGTCCATCATCACGCACGAACTGGTAGTGGCCAACGGTCGGGGCCAGCATGCGGCAGCCGACCAGCTTGAGGGGGAATTGAACAGGCACGACTTTTCGGGACAGTGTGTAGCCGGGGCAAGCCCTCGGGGTCTTCTATAATAGCCGCTCCCCGCCCCTCTCCAGCGCCAGCCCATGGGCGCGAAGGCTTCGAGCTTGGCATCCCAGAACGATACGGCGCCCGCCCTGCGCGTGCGCGACCTGCGCAAGACCTACGACAACGGCACCCAGGCCCTGAAGGGGGTTTCCCTGGAAGTGGCCCCGGGCGACTTCTTCGCCCTGCTCGGCCCCAACGGTGCCGGCAAGTCGACCCTGATCGGCATCATCAGCTCCCTGGTCAACCTCAGCGAGGGCCAGGTGGAGGTGTTCGGCAGCGACCTGGTGCGCAACCGCAGCGCCACCATGCGCCTGATCGGGCTGGTGCCGCAGGAAATCAACTTCAACCTGTTCGAAAAGCCCTTCGACATCCTGGTGAACTACGCCGGCTTCTATGGCGTGCCGCGCGAGGAAGCCGAGCAGCGCGCCGAAGAGGAACTGAAGCGGGCCCACCTGTGGGAAAAGGCGCAGGTGATGAGCCGCACGCTGTCCGGCGGCATGAAGCGCCGGCTGATGATCGCCCGCGCGATGATGACGCGCCCGCGCCTGCTGATCCTGGACGAGCCGACCGCCGGCGTGGACATCGAGATCCGCCGCGACATGTGGCGCGTGCTGAAGGAGATCAACGCTGCCGGCACCACGATCATCCTCACCACGCACTATCTGGAAGAAGCCGAGTACCTGTGCCGCCACCTGGCGATCATCAACCATGGCCAGATCGTCGAGCAGGGGCCGATGCGCACCCTGCTGGCCAAGCTGGACGTGGAAGGCTTCCTGCTGGACATCGACGGTGACCTGCCGGCGCAGCTGCCGGTGATCGAAGGCGCGACCCTGACCGCGCCGGACCCGCATACGCTGGACATCGACATGCCGCGCGCGATGGACCTCAACCGCGTGTTCGCCACGCTCAACGAGTCCGGCATCCGCGTGCGTTCGATGCGTACCAAGAGCAACCGCCTGGAGGAGCTGTTCGTGCGCCTCACCGGCAACCTGGAGAAGCCTGCATGAGCACCACCGAGCTGACCGACGGCCAGCGCAACCGCGTCGCACTGCTGACCATCGTGCGCCGCGAAGTCGCCCGCATCATGCGCATCTGGGGCCAGACCCTGGTGCCGCCGGCGATCACCATGACCCTGTACTTCCTGATCTTCGGCCGCCTGATCGGCTCGCGGGTGGGCAACATGGGCGAGTACAGCTACATGGAGTTCATCGTGCCGGGCCTGGTGATGATGAGCGTGATCCAGAACAGCTACGGCAACATCAGCTCCTCGTTCTTCGGCGCCAAGTTCGGCCGCCACGTGGAAGAACTGCTGGTCAGCCCGATGCCGAACTGGGTGATCCTCTGGGGCTACGTCGCCGGCGCAGTGCTGCGCGGCCTGATGGTGGGCGTGATCGTGCTGATCATCGCCATGTTCTTCACCCCGGTGCGCATCCCGCACCCGCTGGTGACGCTGAGCACGGTGATCCTGGGTGCGACGATCTTCTCGCTGGCCGGTTTCATCAATGCGGTGTATGCCAAGAAATTCGATGACGTGGCGATCGTGCCGACCTTCATCCTGACCCCGCTGACCTACCTGGGTGGCGTGTTCTATTCGGTGAAGCTGTTGCCGGGCTGGGCGGAAGCGGCCACGCACGCGAACCCGATCTTCTACATGGTCAATGCATTCCGCTATGGCCTGCTGGGCAGCAGCGATGTGCCGTTGTGGGTGGCCTATGCGCTGATGATCGGTTTCGTGGTGATGCTGACCGCGGTGGCGCTGTGGCTACTGCGTCGCGGCGTGGGCATGCGCAGCTGAGGGTTGCCTGCAGGGCCTGCGGCCCTGCACCCGCCGAATCAACTTCAACGTCAACGGCCACGGCCACGGCAAAAGCTGACTATCCGTGGGATGGCGGGGTGGGTCCGGTTGCGGGAGACGCCGTGAACCCATCCCTGGGGGCTTGGCCGCGGCATCCATGCCGCGGACATTCCCGCAACCGGACCCACCCCGCCTTCGACAGATTTCCGCGATCTGTCGGAACGGCATTCTGCTCTGGTAGGTGTCGACCTTGGTCGACACGGTAGATCCACGCCATGCGTGGATAAAGCGTTCCCTATAGAGCCAAGCCGATGCTTGGCTCTTTTCGTTTCGGATTACGGCTAGGCTGTGGCGATGAAGATCACTTCCATTGCGTTGCACAAGGCCGTGTCGGACGGCCCCATCGATGCGTTCAGCCATGCCCTGCTGAGCGACTCGCCCACGCTGGATGAGGTGCTGGAATACCTGGCCTCGCTGCACGTGGCCGATCCCCGCCACCGCTATCTGTGCACGCTCGACGATGCCGGCCAGTGCCGCTACACCAGCATGCATGCGTCCGACGACGAGCGCATCGCGCTGTACGAGGACGAAGACCCGGCGACGCCGGAAGACGCGCTGGCGGCACGCGAGCGGTTGCTGGCGCATGTCATCGCGCAGCTCGATCACTCCCCTCATCGGCTGGAATGGACCACCCTGCCGGGCACCTTGCTGTGCAATGACGCAGACATCGAGGCGCTGGTCACGGCCAATGCTGCGCCGGATCTGATCGCCGACGAGGTGGTCTGCGTGCAGCAGGTGCGTGTGGCCCGCGACGACCTGCTGATTGCCGCCCTGCCCAACGGCTACTTCAGCGCGGACTGGGACCTCTTCCAGAACCACGCCCTGATCCGGTACCTGCAGCAGCAATACGACTACCGCCTGTTCGGGCTCGGCGCATCGTGGCTCGGCTTCCGGCGCGACAGTGCACCGTCGCCTGCACAATCGGACGCGTTGGTCGCGGACCTGCAGCGCGTCTACGCTGCAGGAACGCACGATACCTGGTCACAACTGGCCGCAACGCTGGCCACCCGCACCACACTGCTGCTGGGCTACACCGAAGGCTTCAGCGAACAACTGCCCTGAGCGCGGCTCTACACGAGCGAGCGACCCGCTTCCGCCTTCGCTTTTGATCTGTTTTCCGAGGTGGCCGCGCCCGGATACTGGCAGGGGTCGTGAAACCAACTCCGCGAACCACCACGAGGGGCTCCGCCGTTGGCCGCAATCTCCGGCACAATCGAAATCCTGATTCCCCAGAAAACGGTGAACGTGCAATGCGCATCCTGATCCTCGGCGCCGGCGGTACCGGCGGTTACTTCGGCGGCCGCCTGGCCCAGGCCGGCGTGGACGTGACCTTCCTTGTGCGCCCCGCACGCGCCGCCCAGCTGGATCGCGACGGCCTGGTCATCCGCAGCCCGCTCGGCGATGCCAGCCTCCCGGTACAGCATGTCACCGCCGACGCGCTGCCTGCGCTCGCCGCACAGAAGCCGTTCGACCTGGTCATCCTCAGCTGCAAGGCCTACGACCTGTCCAGTTCGATCGACGCCATTGCCCCGGCCGTTGGCGCAGGCACCACCGTACTGCCCATCCTCAATGGCCTGCATCACTACAACGCCCTGGACGCGCGCTTCGGCCGCGACGCCGTGCTTGGCGGCCTGTGCTTCATCAGCGCCACCAAGGCCCCCGACGGCGCCGTGCTGCACCTCGGCAAGCCGGCCAAGCTCACCTTCGGCGAGCGCGACGGTGGCGCGCTGTCCGCGCGCGTGCGCGGCTTCGCTGCGGTCTGCGCGCAGGCCCAGCTTGATCACCTGGCCAGCCAGCACATCGGCCAGGAGCAATGGATCAAGTACACCTTCCTGACCGCGCTGGCCGCCGCCACCTGCCTGCTGCGTGCGGATATCGGCACCATCGTCGCCACCGATGATGGCGAGGGGATCGTGCGCGGCCTGTACGACGAATGCCTGGCCGTGGCCGAAGCTGCCGGTGAGCCGATTCCCGATGCCGCGCAGGACGCCGCGCGCGCCACCCTGACCCAGGCGGGCTCGGCGTTGAAGGCATCGATGCTGCGTGACCTGGAAGCCGGCCAGCAGGTGGAGGCCGAACAGATCGTCGGCGACATGCTGGCGCGCGCGCGCAAGGCCGACCAGGAAGCCCTGCTGCTGCAGGTCGCCTACAGCAGCCTGCAGGCCTACCAGGCACTGCGCAGCGCGTGAGCCAGACGTTGCAGGCCAGCACGCTGCCGGCGCGGGTGCTGATCCTTGGCATGGGCTGGAGCGGACGCGTGCTGGCCCAGCATCTGCAGGCATTGGGCGCATGCGTCGCCGGCACTGTACGCGATCCAGAGTCGGCACCACAGGATGGCCTGCGGCGCCATCCGCTGCGTGCCGACGCCACGCCATCGCCTGCCCTGCTCGATGAGGTCGCGCGGGCCGAGGCCGTGCTGTGCAGCGTGCCGCCCGACGCCGATGGCGATCCCGCACTGCGCCGGCTGTTGCCCGCGCTGCAAGCCAGCCCGGCCTTGCGCTGGGTCGGCTACCTGTCATCGACCTCGGTGTACGCCGACCGCGCCGGCGGCCGGGTCGACGAGCGCAGCGCAGCCGATGCCACTGAAACAGCCGGCGTGCAGCGCCTGCGGGCCGAAGCGCAATGGCGTGCGCTTGCTGAAGTACGCGGTATCGCATCGGCGCTGTTCCGCCTGCCCGGCCTGTACGGGCCCGGGCGCAATGCGCTGCTGCAGCTGGCTCAGGGACGTGCCCGCCACGTAGTGCGTCCTGGGCTGGCATTCAACCGACTGCACGTGGATGACCTGGCAAGGGTCGTTATCGCGTCGATGCAGCGGCCGTGCGTGGATGGACTGTACCTGCCGTCCGATGACGAGCCGGCACCGCCGCAGGAGGTACTGGCCTTCGCCGCGCAGCTGGGCGGGTTTGCGATGCCACCTGCCGTGGCATGGGACGACCCCGCACTGAGCCCGACGCTACGGCGCTTCTACGAGAGCAACAAGCGCATCGACAGTCGCGGCACGCGTGAAGCGCTGGCGTGGGAGCCAAGGTTCCCGACGTACCGGGAAGGACTGGAAGATCTGGCTGCGGCGCTCGCTCCCGGCTTCGGGCGTTCACAGCTGCCGCGGTAGGGCCGGCCGCTGATCGGCGCGAGCCGATCAACCCGCATCGGGCAGGCGGAAGAACGCACGCGTCGCCGCAGTTGCATTCGCGGCGGTCACCGCCACGTCCTCGCCGCGGTCGCGCGCCAGTTCTTCCACGATGTGCGACAGGAACATCGGCTCGTTGCGGCGGTCCTTCGGCATCGGCTTCAGCGTGCGCGGCAGCAGGTACGGCGCGTCGGTCTCGATCATCAGGCGGTTGGCCGGAATGTTCTTCACCAGCTCGCGCAGGTGCGCGCCACGGCGTTCGTCGCACAGCCAGCCGGTGATGCCGATGTACCAGTCCTGGTCCAGGTAATCGAACAGCTCGTCGCGTTCGCCGGTGAAGCAATGCACCACCGCCGGCCCGATGCGACCCTCGACGTTCTTCATCTGCGCCATGAAATCGGCATGCGCGTCGCGCTGGTGCAGGAACAGCGGCTTGCCGTTGTCTGCGGCCAGCTGCAGCTGGCGCTCGAAGGCACGATGCTGGGCCGGGCGCGGCGAGAAGTCACGGAAGTAGTCCAGCCCGCATTCGCCCACCGCCACCACTTCCGGGTGGGCATGCAGCGCGCGCATCTCGGCATCGCATTCCTCGGTGTACTCCACCGCGTGGTGCGGGTGCACGCCGGCGGTCGCATACAGGAAGCCGGGGTGCTGCTGGGCCAGCTGCACGGCCAGCGGTGAGTGCTCCCGGCTGGCACCGGTGATGACCATCTGCACCACGCCGGCCTGGCGCGCGCGCTCCAGCACGGCATCGCGGTCGCGGTCGAAGGAGTCGTGGGTCAGGTTGGCGCCGATATCGATCAGGTGCATGGTCATCGCAGGGGAAAAGTGCCCGCGCATTGTACCTGCGCCCGCCGTGGCCCCTTATCCTTTGCACATGAACGCCCCGCTCTTCCCTATCTCTCCGCTGCTGCCACAGATCCAGCAGCACCTGGCCACACACCCTCGGCTGGTGCTGGAGGCGCCGCCCGGCGCCGGCAAGACCACCCAGGTACCACTGGCGCTGCTCGATGCAGCGTGGCTGCAGGGGCGGAAGATCATCCTGCTGGAGCCGCGCCGGGTCGCTGCACGCAGCGCCGCGCAGTTCATGGCGCGGCAACTGGGCGAAGAGGTGGGCGGCACCGTCGGCTACCGCATCCGCTTCGAGAACAAGGTCTCGGCGCGCACCCGCATCGAGGTGGTGACCGAAGGCATCCTGACCCGCATGCTGCAGGACGACCCGATGCTGGAAGAGGTCGGCGGGATCCTGTTCGATGAGTTCCACGAACGCCACCTCAGTGGCGACCTCGGCCTGGCGCTGGCGCTGGACGTACAGGCACAGCTGCGCGATGACCTGCGCCTGGTGGTGATGTCGGCGACGCTGGATGGTGAGCGCCTGGCACGTTTCCTCGATGCGCCGCGCCTGAGCAGCGAAGGTCGCAGCTACCCGGTGGCGGTCAGCCATTTCCCGGCGCGCCGCGATGAGGCGCTGGAACTGCAGGTACGCCGCGCGGTGCAGCAGGCCCTGGCTGAACATCCCGGTGACCTGCTGGTGTTCCTGCCCGGCCAGCGCGAGATCGCGCGGGTGCAGGCGGGCCTGCAGGAATCGCTGGACACGGGCGTTGAAGTGCTGGCCCTGCACGGCGAGCTGCCGGTGGAACAGCAGGCGCGCGTACTGCAGGCGGCCACTGATGGCCGCCGGCGCGTGGTGCTGGCCACCAACGTGGCCGAGTCCTCGGTGACCCTGCCCGGCGTGCGCGTGGTGATCGACAGCGGCCAGGCACGCGAACCGCGCTACGACCCCAACAGTGGCTTCACCCGGCTGGACGTGGTGGCCATCGCCCAGGCGTCGGCCGACCAGCGCGCGGGCCGTGCCGGCCGCGTTGCCGAGGGCGTGGCGTGGCGGCTGTGGCCGCAGTCGCAGCGGCTGGAGCCGCAACGCCGCGCCGAGATCGACCAGGTGGAACTGGCCGGGCTGGCGCTGGAACTGGCGGCCTGGGGCAGCAGCGACCTGCGCTTCCTCGATCCGCCCCCGGCCGGCCCGATGGGTGCCGCGCGCGAACTGCTGCAGCGGCTCGGCGCGCTGTCCAGCAGCGGCGCGATCACCGCGCTCGGCCGCCGTGTACTGGCGCTGGGCACGCACCCACGGATGGCAGCGATGCTGCTGGCCGCGCCCGATGCCCGCACGCAGGCACTGGCCGCCGATCTGGCCGCCTTGCTGGACGCGCGCGACCCGCTGCGCCAGGGCGGTGATGCACTGGCCGCGCGTTGGCGTGCACTGGCGGCGTTCCGCAACGGCCGCGCACCGGGCGACGCCAACCGCAGCGGGCTGGCCGCCATCGATGCGGCCGCCAAACAATGGCGACGACGCCTGCGCTGTGACGCCACGCCGCCCACCAGCATCGAGGCCCACGAACTGGGGGACCTGCTCGCACATGCGTTCCCCGACCGGATCGGTGTCCAGCATCCCAGCGATCCGCTGCGCTACCTGTTGGCCAATGGTCGTAGCGCACGCCTGCACGAACTGAGCGACCTGCGTGGCGAACCGTGGCTGGTAGCCAGCGAACTGCGATTCGAGGCGCGCGATGCGCTGCTGCTGCGTGCCGCGCCGGTGGATGAAGGCCAACTGCGCAAGGCGTGGCCGGAGCGCTTCGTCACCGAAGATGTGGTGCGCTGGGACAGCGAGCGTCGCGCCCTGGTGGCACTGCGCGAGACCCGTTTCGACCGCATCGTGCTGGACAGCCGCTCGGCCGGGCGCGTCGATCCGCAGCACGCCGCGCAGGCCCTGACCGACGCGGTGGCCGAGCTCGGCCTGCAGGCGCTGCCGTGGACCGAAGGCCTGCGCCAGTGGCAGGCACGGGTGGAATCGCTGCGGCGCTGGATGCCCGAGCTCGGCCTGCCCGATTGCAGCGACGACGCCCTGCTGGCCACGCGCGCGCAATGGCTGCAACCGGCGTTCGCCGGCAAGGCGCGACTGGATGCGCTGGATGAATCCAGCTTCGGCGAAGCGTTGAAGTCGCCGCTGGAGTGGTCGCAGCGGCAGCTGGTCGAACGTCATGCGCCGACCCGCATTACCGTGCCCTCCGGGCTGGAGCGGCCGATCACCTATGCGCTGGACAGCGAGAGCGGCGATCCGTTGCCGCCGGTGCTGGCGGTGAAACTGCAGGAACTGTTCGGCCTGGCCGACACGCCGCGCATCGCCGACGGCCGCGTGCCACTGACCCTGCACCTGCTCTCCCCCGGTGGCCGCCCGCTGCAGGTCACCCAGGATCTGCGCAATTTCTGGGAAAGCACCTACGCCGAGGTGAAAAAGGAAATGAAGGGCCGCTACCCGCGCCATCCGTGGCCGGATGACCCGTGGACGGCGATGGCCACGCACCGGGCCAAGCCGCGCGGCACCTGAAGGCGGGGTCGGATCCCTTTGCAACGCAAAGGGCCCTGACCCCGGGCGCGGCGGTTGGGGTCAGAGCCCTTTCCCAAGGGAAGGGATCCGACCCCACCCTGCCTGATCCTGAATGGCTGCGCTGAAGTCACGCCACGTGCTGCCTCGACTGACATACCGTTTACGGGCAACACGCGACACTGGACTTCGACCCGAGGCAAAGGACCCCCCGCATGAGCAAGCTGACCGTAATCACCGACCGCGCTCTGGAGCGCGCCCTGGAGCTGGCCCACACCGCCGGCGATGGCCTGAAGAGCGCCGGTGGCAGCCTGCGCAATGCGGACTGGATCAAGACCGGCGCCGCCATCGGCGCAGTGAAGACCGGCGGCAAGGTGGCGACCAAGTTCGTGCGCCGCAATCCGGCGGTAGCCGTGGCTGCAGCTGCGGTCGGCGTGGGCCTGCTCGGCTATGCGCTGTACCGCAAGCAGCAGAAGAAGAAGGCGGCCAATGGCCACGTAGTGAATGGGCAGGCGCAGCGCATCAACGCGCGTGACCGCCGCAACGACACCGTCGTGGACGAGCACAGCGATATCGGCAGCGACGCCTGAGACCGTAGACCGCTGCCAGGGCCGGGGTCCTTCCCCAGGAAGGGCTCCGGCCTTTTCATTTCAACCGATCTGCCGCCACTGCCCGGGCTGTAGGCCCTCCAGCCGGTACGGCCCCATCGCCACCCGCACCAGACGCAGCGTCGGCAGGTTCACCGCCGCGGTCATCCGACGCACCTGGCGGTTGCGGCCCTCGCGGATCGTGACCGCCAACCAGCTGTCGGGTACGGTCTTGCGGAAGCGCACCGGCGGATCACGCGTCCACAGCGACGGCGCCGGATCGAGGCGCTCGATCTTCGCCGGCAGGGTCGGCCCGTCGTTCAGCTCCACGCCGTCGCGCAGCCGTTGCAACTGCTCGTCGCTGGGCGTGCCTTCCACCTGCACCCAGTAGGTCTTGTCGGCCTTGTGCTTCGGGTCGGTCAGCTTGTGCGCCAGCGTGCCGTTGTCGGTCAGCAGCAGCAGGCCCTCGCTGTCATGGTCCAGCCGGCCGGCGGCATACACGCGCGGCGGCAGGCCGAACCCGGCCAGGGTCGGCCGCGGCGGCACGCTGCGGTCGGTGAACTGGCAGAGCACGTTGAAGGGCTTGTTGAAGGCGATCAGCATTGCGGGCACGGCGGGCGGCGGGTGGGGCATTGTCCCATTCCCGCATCGCCGCCGCGATCACCGGCTGCTCAGCCGAAGACCTTCCTTTCCATCAACAGCGCAACGAGCACCACTACGGCGCCGCACGTGGCGGCAGCGTTGGCGCGGTAGCGCAGCCGCGCTACCGGTGGGCAGGTCCTGCGCGCGCGTTCGTCCAGCAGGCAACCAACGAGCAGCACCGCAAAACCTGCCGCCGCCACGAGGTCATGCACGTGACCCGCATGGAACACGAAGTCGTACAACCGCGGCAACGCCATCAATGCGAAGGCGAAGTACAGCACTTTCTTCAACAGCACACTCCATTGACGGCAGCGCCGGGCATTGCCCGGCGGCGACCCATTCCTTCCAACACCGCGCTGCGCGCTCACCGGGCGCAGCCCAGCGCCACCCGCTACGGCTTGATGAAGCGCAGGGTCATGCGGTCGCTTTCGCCGATCGCCTGGTACTTCGCATCGTCGGCCTTGTCGTGCTGGTTGGTCGGCGGCAGCGTCCACACGCCGTTCGGGTGGTCCTTGGTGTCACGCGGGTTGGCGTTGACCTCGCTGCGTGCGTCCAGCTTGAAGCCGGCGGCCTCGGCCATCGCGATCACCTGCTGCTGGCCGACATAGCCGGTGTCATCGTCGTCGGCCACGTCGGCCTTGGCGCGATGCTCGACCACGCCCAGCACGCCGCCCGGCTTGAGCACGTTGAAGAAGCCCTGGAACATGCCCTGCGCCTGGCCGGCCTTGCGCCAGTTGTGCACGTTGCGGAAGGTCAGCACCACATCGGCTGAACTGGCCGGGCCGAACACCGGCTTGGCCGGATCGTA
This sequence comes from Stenotrophomonas sp. 85239_Sma, assembly GCF_056481725.1. Classification (NCBI taxonomy): domain Bacteria; kingdom Pseudomonadati; phylum Pseudomonadota; class Gammaproteobacteria; order Lysobacterales; family Lysobacteraceae; genus Stenotrophomonas; species Stenotrophomonas sp. 85239_Sma. Next base: position 4,467,075 of record NZ_CM151163.1, read on the forward strand.
GGCCACCACGGCGGTCTTGCCGAACTGTGCCGGCGCAGCGGCGTACTTCTTTTCCAGGCTGTCGCGGCTGCGCTGCTGGTAGTCACGGCCGCGGCCTTCGGCAACGGCCATCGGATCGACCACGGCGGCAACGTAGTGGCCCTTGTCGTGCAGCAGCGGCGCCAGGATTTCCGAGTACCAGCCGTTGCCAGGGGTGATCTCGATGACGGTCTTCTCCGGTGCCACCTTGAAGAACGACAACGTCTGCGCAGGATGACGGAAGCCATCGCGCTTGACGTTGTTGGCATCGCGGGTGGGCGCCTTCACCGCCGCGTCGATGGCCGGTGAGACCTGGATCTTCGCCGGTGCGACCGTGGCCGGTACGGCGAACGCGGGAACAGCGGCAAGCAGGGCCGAAGCAAGCAGCAGGCGGCAACCACGCAGGGACGAAGCAGGCATCATCGGAGCGACTCCAGCGGAAGATGCGGCGAGACTAGCAGCCGCGGCGTCCCGGGTGTTCACAAAACGTTAGCTGCGTGCGCATCGCGGAACACTGTTTTGTGGTCGCCGCCGCAGCGCGGTCACACAACGCGTTCTATTCTGGAGCACTTCCCCCAAGGAGTCCGTGCCCATGACGGCAACCCGCGAACTGGGCCGTTCCGGCCTGCATGTACGTCCGCTCGCCTTCGGTGGCAACGTGTTCGGCTGGAGCGCCGATGAGAAGGCCAGCTTCGCCCTGCTCGATGCCTTCGTCGACGCCGGCTTCAACCTGGTCGACACCGCCGATGTGTACTCGGCCTGGGTGCCGGGCAATGCCGGCGGCGAATCGGAAACGCTGATCGGCAAGTGGTTTGCCCGCAGCGGCAAGCGCGACAAGGTGGTGCTGGCGACCAAGGTGGCCAAATGGGCCGAACGCCCCGGCCTGACCCCGGACAACATCAATGCCGCGGTCGAGGATTCACTGCGCCGCCTGCAGACCGACGTGATCGATCTGTACCAGGCCCACGAGGATGACGAGTCGACACCACTGGAAGCGACCCTGGCCGCGTTCGGCCGCCTGATCGAAGCCGGCAAGGTGCGCGCGATCGGTGCCTCCAACTACAGCGCCACGCGCCTGGCCGACGCGCTGAAGGTGTCCACCGACTACAAGCTGCCGCGTTACGAAACCCTGCAGCCGGAGTACAACCTGTACGACCGTGCCGGCTACGAGAAGGAGCTGGAACCACTGGTGGAGCGCGAACAGATCGGCGTGATCGGCTACTACGCGCTGGCCAGCGGCTTCCTCAGCGGCAAGTACCGCACGCCGGCCGATGCGGCCAAGAGCCCGGCACGTGGCGAAACGGTGGTGAAGCGCTATCTGAATCCGCGTGGCCTGCGCATCCTGCAGGCGCTGGACGACGTGGCCAGCAAGCACAATGCCAGTGCCGCGCAGATCGCACTCGCATGGCAGATCGCACGGCCGTCGATCACCGCGCCGATCGTCAGCGCCACCAGCGTCGAGCAGCTGCACGATCTGCTGGCGGCGGCCAACCTGTCGCTGAGCGTGCAGGATGTCGCGCAGCTGGATGCCGCCAGCAAAGAAGGCTGAGTTGTAGTGCCGGCCGCTGGCCGGCATCGCACAATGCCGAAGAAAATAATTGAACAAAATGGTTGCACGCGAGTAAATCGTGGTTTATCGTGCGCACCTCGTTTCAACAACCACTGGAAACTTCCCTTGAACGCGCATTCCGTCGCCATCGCCAAACTGCTGCCATGCCTGCGCATGGACGTGCTGGCGCGCGCGTTCGGCAAGGAAGTCCAGCTGACAACGGCCTGATACCCGCCCTGCGGAGATCGGCCACCCCGATCTCCGAGGCCTGACGACGCCCTCGGAACGCAAGTCCCGGGGGCGTTTTCGTTTGCGTCGGCACAAGGACCCGCGATGCCAGAACTGCACCCCGCGCGGCAACCCGCCGCTCACTGACCCAGGTTTTTCCCGCCCCGCCGAAGGATTTACTTCGCGCGAGTGGCGACGCCTGGACATTATCTGCATCGCACCCAAACATTATCGCTCGCGATAATGTCGGTGGCCTGCACCCTCGATTCTCCAACGGTCCCGTTTCATCCACGGGCTGGTGCGCGCGGCGTTGCCGTGGCGTATGCCGGAGGTCGCGGACATGCCATCGCGTGGATCGCCTGCTGGAGGCAGGCGCCGGTTCGCCGGTACGCGGTTCGATTCCGCGCGGTCCCCAACTGGATAGCTCAGCTTGGTCAGAGCAACGGATCCCTAATCCGTCTGTCGTGGGTTCGATTCCCACTCCAAACCACATGACCTGTCACGTCATGACTTGAAGCAGCACCCGGGGCGCAAGCCCCAGCGGCCATCGTCGCCGTCCACGGACAACGCCTTCGAGCAGGAACGTGGAAGGCAACGGACCGCACGCCGGGCCCGGGCCCGCCGCCACTGCCAGCCACGTTCCGCACCGGTGCTGCCTGCCGGGAACGACGACGGCAGCAGTGCCGGTGCACCGAAGGCTCCGCGCGCGGACCGTCCGCCGGTGGCCGCCCTCTTCCGCTGGCTGCACGTGGTGTGCAGGCAGCCTCGCCACGACCTGATCGACCCGGGTCACGGCGATTCATGCCATCGGGTCGAACCACCAGAGCCAACAAGGAGAGACTCCCATGTTCTGGACCATCAAGGTCGTGATCGGCGACGGCGAGCGCGGCCTGGTGTATCGCAACCGTCGTTTCCAGCAGATCCTGCTGCCGGGCGTGCACCGCCTGTCGCCGTTCGGCGGCCGCCCGCACGTGGACATCCACACTGCATCGAAGGGCGCGGCCTACACCGGCAGCGACCAGGACAGCCTGATCGAGGCACTGGGCGCGACGCTGGACACGCACTTCGTGCTGGCCAACGTCGGTGCCACCGAGGTCGGCCTGTTGCTGCGCAACGGCCGCATCGATGAAGTGCTGCCGCCGGGCAGCCGCCGTCTGTACTGGCGCGGTTCGGTCGATACCCAGGTGCAGGTAATGGCGCTGGGTGACGAGCCGCGTATTCCGGCGGACGTGCAGCAGCGCCTGGGCCAGCTGGGCGTGTTGCCGCGTGTGGCGGTGATCAGCACCGTGCCGAGCGAGTCGGTCGGCCTGCTGTTCATCGATGGCACGCTGCGGCAGACGCTCGACGCCGGCCTGCACGCGTTCTGGAACTTCAACGGCAACGTGTCGGTGGAGCGCGTGGAGCTGCGTGCGCGTTCGCTGGATGTGTCCGGCCAGGAACTGCTCAGCCGCGACAAGGTGACCCTGCGGGTGAACCTGGCCGCGACCGTGCAGGTGGTCGACCCGGTGCGTGCACACCGCACGCTCAGCAATGCCGACGAGTTCGTCTACCGGCAGCTGCAGTTCGGCCTGCGCCAGGCGATTGCCGCGCGCAGCCTGGACGAGCTGCTGGGTGACAAGGCGGCACTGGACGGCGAGATCGCCGCCCATGTGCAGGCGGCGATCGAGGGCCACGGCGTGCAGTTGCTCGGCGTGGGCATCAAGGACGTGATCCTGCCGGGCGAGATGAAGGAGATCCTCAACGGTGTGGTGCTGGCCGAGAAGCAGGCACAGGCCAGCGTGATCCGTCGCCGCGAGGAGGCCAATGCCACGCGTTCGCAGCTCAACACCGCAAAGCTGATCGAGGACAACCCGGTGCTGATGCGCTTGAAGGAGCTGGAGGCGCTGGAGAAGGTCACCGAGAAGATCGACAAGCTCACCGTGTTCGGCGGCCTGGATGGCGTGCTGAAGCAGCTGGTGACGATCAGGTAGGGGGTAGCGGCGGCGCAGGGACGCGCCGCCGGCCCATCAAGGACAAACACGAAAACATGGACACTCAATACAACTATCAATGGCTGCACGCCGAGGGCACCACGCCGATCAAGGGTTGGGTCAACGGTGTACCGCTGGAAGCGCAGGCGCATGAGCAGCTGCGCAACATCGCCGCGATCCCGTTCGTCGGGCCGTGGGTGGCCGTGATGCCGGACGTGCACCTGGGCAAGGGCGCGACCGTGGGCTCGGTGATCCCGACCCGCGGTGCGATCATCCCGGCGGCGGTCGGCGTCGACATCGGCTGCGGCATGGCGGCGGTGCGTACCACGCTGCGCGCCAATGATCTGCCCGATGACCTGCGGCAGCTGCGCAGCAGCATCGAGCGCAGCATCCCGGTCGGCAACGGTCGCGGCGGCGAGCACCAGCGCATGCCCGACAGCATCCACACCCGGCTGGTGCAGTCGGGGCTGGCCGCCGGCCTGGAGAAGATCAAGGACAAGCACCGCCGGATCCGCACCGACAAGCTGGACCGCCAGCTGGGTACGCTGGGCGGCGGCAACCACTTCATCGAACTGTGCCTGGACGAGACGGATACGGTGTGGGTGATGCTGCACAGCGGATCGCGCGGTACCGGCAACCTGATCGGCACGTACTTCATCGAGAAGGCGCGCGAGGAACTGGCCCGGCGCGTGCTCGGCTTCCACCTGCCGGACAAGGACCTGGCGTTCTTCATGGAAGGCGAGCCGCTGTTCGATGACTACGTCGAAGCGGTGTCGTGGGCACAGGACTACGCCCGGCAGAACCGCGAGGCGATGATGTCGCGGGTGCTGGCCGAGATGCGCCACCGGTTGCCGAAGTTCCAGCTGGCGGCGATGGCGGTGAACTGCCACCACAACTACGTACAGAAGGAGACGCACCACGGCCAGGAACTGCTGGTGACCCGCAAGGGCGCGGTGAGTGCGCGCGAGGGCGAACTTGGCATCATTCCCGGCAGCATGGGCACGCGCAGCTACATCGTGCGTGGCAAGGGCAACGCGGACAGCTTCCACAGCTGCAGCCACGGCGCCGGCCGGGTGATGAGCCGCGGCGCTGCGCGCCAGCAGATCACGCTGGCCCAGCATCGTGAAGCGACCGCGCACGTGGAATGCCGCAAGGACAGCGGTGTGCTGGACGAGTCGCCGGCGGCGTACAAGTCGATCGACGATGTGATGGCCGCACAGCTCGATCTGGTCGACGTGGTGCACACGCTGCGGCAAGTGCTGTGCGTGAAGGGATGATGGAGGGGTGCCGGCCAAGGTCGGCCTCTACCAGAGCAGCACGGCATGCCGGGGGTCAGAGCCCTTTCTGCGAAAGGGATCTGACCCCGAGACGTTCAGCGCGGCACGCTGTCCTCGGCCACCAGCGCATGATGCACGCCGATCCCCGCGCGAACGCCCTCGGCAGTGGCGAGGGTGATGTTGCCGACCGTGGTCGCATCGCCTGCGGCATACACGTTCGGCACCGAGGTCTGCTTCATCATGTCGACCTCGATCAGCACGCCCAGCGGGCTCTCCGCCAGCGTGCAGCCGAGCTGCTGCACCAGCGGCGTGGCCATCGCCTGGGTGGCCGGTACGAACAGCGCACGCTGGGCGATGCGGCGGCCATCGGCCAGCTCCACTTCCAGCCAGGTCGGCTGGTCGCCCTGCACCCCCAGCACCGGCGAGGTCTCGATCTGCACGCCGCGCTGCTGCATGGCCGCCCGCTCCTCCTCGGTGATCGGCAGGCCCTGGCTGAAGAAGGTGACATTGCCCCAGTCGGCGAACAGCGGTGCTTTGCCGGCGGACATCGGATGGCCACCGAGCAGCCCGATTGCGCCACCGCCGACTTCATAACCGTGGCAGTAAGGGCAGTGCAGCACGGTGCTGCCCCAGCGCTCGGCCAGTCCGGGGAGCTCCGGCAGCTGGTCGGCGATGCCGCTGGCCAGCAGCAGCTTGCGCGCGGCCAGCACCTGGCCATCGGCGGTGCGCACTTCCACGCCCGCTGCGCTGGCGGTGGCCTGCACCGCCTCGGCCTGCACCCAGCGCACGCTGGGGTAATCCAGCAGTTGCTGGCGCGCAGTCTTCAGCAGCTCGGCGCCGCTGATGCCATCCAGACCCAGCACACCGTGCGAATGGCTGGCGAAACGGTTGCGCGGCGAACCGGCGTCGATGACGGTGACCGGGCGACGGGCACGGGCCAGGATCAGGCCGGCGGCGATGCCGGCATAGCTGCCGCCGACGATGAGCACATCAGGATTCATGGTGACCCTCCAGGGAACGGTGATGGGCGAGATGGCGGGCGAAATCGGCGCCGAGCTGGTCCAGCGTGGTCGCCTGCAGGCGCTGTTCGAGCAGCCGCTGCGCCTCGCGTGCGCCCTCCAGCAAGGCACTGTTGACCAGCTGCTGGATCGGGCAGCCGCCGCCTGGATCACGGCTACCGACCTGCACCAGCGGCGGTGCGCCCACCGCCAGGTAGATGTCATGCAGGGTGATGGCTGCGGCGTCGCGGGCCAGCTGGCTGCCGCCCCCATGGCCGCGGGCACTGTGCACCAGGCCGGCCTTGTGCAGCTGCGCCAGCAGGCGGCGGATCACCACCGGGTGGGTCGGCAGGCACGACGCCAGCTGCTCGGAGGTACGCGGGGCGGACTGGCCGACCAGGTGCGCCATCACGTGCAGGGCATCGGAGAGGGGATTCGCGGATTTCATGTAACAACAATAGTTACATTTAATCCAGCTGTCGAGGGTCCGCATTCGTTCCATATGGACACATTTGTCCTATGAAATAGTTTCTTCACATCGCTAAACGAAACGCGAATGTGATGAGTGTCGCACTTCAGTGCGCGGGCGACGGGTCGATACCGCAGTGCCCCTTCCCGAGAGTGCTTCCCCATGAATGCGTCTGTCCGTGCTCCGCGCCTGCAGTCCAAGCTGCTCGGCGCGGTTTCTGTTGGTCTGGCCGTGGTCCTGCTGTGCGCCCTGGCAGGCCTGGCCTTCGCCTGGTTGAAGGTGTCCACCGAGGTTCCACCCGAGGTCGCGCACAGCCGCGATGCCGAACGCCTGCAGCGTGAATTCCGCGGCCAGGTGCAGGAATGGAAGAACGTGCTGCTGCGCGGCCACGACGATGCCCTGCGCAAGCGTCACCTGGATGCCTTCGACAGCGAAGGTCGTCTGGTCGAGCAACTGGCCAAGGGCCTGGTGACCAGCCCGGACACGCGCACGCGCGAACTGGCGCAGGCGTTCATCGGCCTGCACGCGCAGCTGCAGCAGGACTACCACGCGGCGCTGCAGGCGTTTGCCGAGGCCAGCTACGATCCCGCCGCCGGCGACATCCTCGTGCGCGGCAAGGATCGCCCGGTGGCGGCGGCACTGGATGCGCTGAGCACGCACGCCACGCAGGTGGCCGAAGCGGCGCTGGCAGCGCGCTCGCAGCAGGCGCGGCAGACCCTGCTGCTGTGTGCGGCACTGACCGTGCTGGCCGCCGTTCTTCTGCTGATGGGCCTGGCCTGGTGGCTGCGGCGTGCGGTGGTGCAGCCGGTGCTGGCAGTGGAAGCCGCTGCGCGTGCAGTGGCCGCCGGTGATCTGCAGCACGTGGTGCAGGTGCGCAGCCGCGACGAGATCGGACGCCTCGCGCAGGCCATGCAGGCGGTGCAGTCCACGCTGCGCGGCGTGCTGGATGCACAGACCGCGATGGCGCAGGCGCACGAAGCCGGCACCATCAGCCATCGCATGGACGCCGGTGCCTTCCCCGGCGCGTTCGGCACCATGGTGGCCGACTGCAACACGCTGGTCGACGCGCACATCCAGGTCAAGATGCGCGCGATCTCGATCATGGGCCGCTACGCCGTCGGCGACCTCAGCCAGGACATGGAGCGCCTGCCCGGCGAGAAGGCGGTGATCACCGAAGCGCTGGACGCGGTCAAGCACAACCTCGGCGCGATCAACGGCGAGATCCGCCGCCTGGCCGAAGCGGCGGCCGCCGGTGACTTCAGCCAGCGCGGCGACAGTGCCCGCTTCGAGCATGATTTCCGCGCGATGGTCGAGGGCCTGAACCGCCTGATGCAGACCACCGAGCTGAACCTGGGCGAGGTCTCCAGCATGCTGCGCGCGATCGCCGACGGACGCCTCGGCGCGCGCATGCACGGGGATTTCCAGGGCGTGTTCGCGCGTATCGCCGGCGACGCCAATACCACCGCCGCGCAACTGGCGACCATCGTCACCGACATCAAGCATGCCTCCGGCAGCATCCACACCGCCGCTGCGGAGATCGCCGCCGGCAATAATGACCTGTCGCGCCGCACCGAACAGCAGGCCGCCAACCTGGAAGAGACGGCGGCGTCGATGGAGGAGCTGACCTCCACCGTGCGCCAGAACGCCGAGCATGCGCGCCAGGCCAACCAGCTGGCGATCGGCGCGCATACGGTCGCCTCGCACGGTGGCAGCGTGGTCGGCCAGGTGGTGGCGACGATGGGCGCAATCGAAACCTCGTCGCGGCAGATCGCCGAGATCATCAGCGTGATCGATGGCATCGCGTTCCAGACCAACATCCTGGCGCTGAATGCCGCGGTGGAAGCGGCGCGCGCCGGTGAACAGGGCCGCGGCTTCGCGGTGGTCGCCAGTGAAGTGCGCACGCTGGCACAGCGCTCGGCGGCGGCCGCGAAGGAGATCAAGTCACTGATCGAAGCCTCGGTGGAACAGGTCGGCCACGGCGCGCAGCGCGTGCGCGAGGCGGGCGACACCATGGCCGAGATCGTTGCATCGGTGCAGCGCGTGACCGACATCATGGCCGAGATCTCCGCCGCCTCGCAGGAACAGAGCGCGGGCATTGAACAGGTCAGCCAGACCGTGATCCAGATGGATGGCACCACCCAGCAGAACGCTGCACTGGTGGAAGAGGCCAGCGCCGCGGCGCGCAGCCTGGAGCAGCAGGCCAACCGCCTGATCGATGCCGTCGATGTGTTCGATCTGTCGACCACGGCGGCGGTGAAGGGCGAGCAGGCACGCGCGGCCTGATTGATCCGGTTGCCGGCCAGCGGCCGGCAGCCGGATCCGTGCGGACCAACGGTCCGCACCCACCATAGCGGTCGTGCCGGTCGCTGGCCGGCAGCGTCCGACGCCGCACGGGTGGCGCCCGACCGTTGGTCGGGCGATGGCAGGAATCCGTGCGTATACGGTGATGCAATGCACCGTTGCCGGCATGCACGCGGCCACTGGCCTACCCTTTGCCGGATGTTCCCGCCTCCCTCCCCTTCTGCTGGAGCCCCCATGACTGTCCCCGCCTTCGGTCTCGGCACCTTCCGCCTGAAAGACCAGACCGTGATCGACTCCGTGCGCAACGCGCTGGCGGTCGGCTACCGCGCCATCGATACCGCGCAGATCTACGGCAACGAAGCCGACGTCGGCCAGGCCATCGCCGACTCCGGCGTGCCGCGCGATGAGATCTACCTGACCACCAAGGTCTGGATCACCGAGTTCAAGCGCGATGCGCTGCTGGCCAGCCTGCGCACCAGCCTGGAAAAGCTCCGCACCGACCAGGTGGAGCTGGCGCTGATCCACTGGCCTTCGCCGAACGACAAGGTCGACGTGCCGATGGAGGAGTACCTGGCCGCACTGGCCGAAGCCAAGGCGCAGGGCCTGACCCGTGAGATCGGCATTTCCAACTTCACCGTCGCGCAGACCCGCAAGGCGGTCGGCATCCTCGGTGCCGATGCCATCGCCACCAATCAGATCGAAGTCCACCCCTACCTGCAGAACCGCCTGCTGGTGAAGTTCCTGCAGGACAACGGCATCCACGTCACCGCCTACATGAGCCTGGCCTATGGCGAGGTGATCAAGGACCCGGTGATCCAGGCCATTGCCGGCCGCCACCAGGCCACCCCGGCGCAGATCGCGCTGGCCTGGGCGCTGCAGCAGGGCTTCTCGGTGATCCCGTCATCGACCAAGCGCGAGAACCTGTCCAGCAACCTGGAAGCGGCGGCGATCCGCCTGACCGACGAAGACCTGGCACAGATCGCCAGGCTCGACCGCGGCCACCGCCTGGCCAACCCGGAAGGCATCGCCCCGGCCTGGGATTGATTCCAACGACGGCGCGCAACGGCCCTGGTAGGCGCCGGCCTTGGTCGGCGCAGACGTCTGATCGATCGATGAAACATCGTGCCGACCAAGGTCGGCACCTACCGGAAGCGCCCCGCCGCCGGAATGGTTGGAGCCTGGTCCTGCACAGTTGCACCCGAACCACCGCGTCCTGCAACACCGCGCAACATGTCCAGCACGTCGTGGATATCCAGTGGCTTGCATAGAAAACCGGCAGCCCCCAGCGCACGGGCTCTTTCAATCACCTGTACCCGCGTATCCGCGCTCATTACAAGAACCGGTGGCGCGCCGGGGCCCCTGGCCACCGACTCCAGCACCTCCCATCCGCTGCAGCCCGGCATGTGCAGATCCAGCAGCACCACATCGGGCCCGAGTGCCTTGATCACTTCCCGCGCATCGTGGCCATCATGGCGGGAGCTCAGGCGATGGCCGGCGCTCTGCAGCAGGCGTTCCACCACGTCACGGTTGGTTTCCACATCCTCGAACAGCAGGCAGTGCAGCGATCGAACCGACGCTGCGTGTGACTGAAGAAGCTGTTCAAGGGAAGGAAGAGGGTCCACCTCCGAGGTGGAGGCCACCGTGAAGCGCCACACGAACGAGGCACCGCCTGCTTCACTGCGGCCCACGCTGATCGTTCCACCCATGGCATCGGAAATCAGCCGCACGATGTACAGCCCCAGCCCGACACCCTGCTCGCAGCGTGCCTCGCCCTGGCTGAGCTGTACGAATGGCGAGAAGATCATCTCCAGATCCGCGCCATCGATCCCCGTGCCGGAATCGCAGACCTCGATCTGAAGCTGCCAGTCGTCGCCCGATGGGACGGCATCAATGGATACCCACACCTCGCCCGCCATCGGGCTGAACTTGATGGCGTTGCAGACAAGATTGGTCACCACCTGTTCGATACGGCCGCCGTCTGCCAGCATCCATACATCTGGCTCGCTCCCATCCATCTGCAGAAGTACGCCCTTGTCGGCGGCCGCGGGCATGCAGGTTGCCTGCACGCCTTCAATGAGCGACCGCAGCGAACAAGGATGAAGCCGCAACCGCAACCGACCACCATCGATGCTGGCTACGTCCAGTACATCATCGATGCGGTGCCTGAGCGCCTGCGCCTGTCTTGCGACCGTCGCCAGTGCATGCCGTTGGGCCGTACCCACCGTACCCACCTCCAGCAGTTGGATCCCACTGATGATGGCGTTCAGCGGCGTCCGAAGCTCGTGGCTCATCGTACTGACGAATCGGCCCTGCGCCTCACGCGAAGCAATGGCGCGCAGCGCTATGTCACGCATCGCCGCTACCAGCGACGCTACTACCAACGGCAACAGGATCGTCAATGCCAGCGCGTAGGCCAGGTAGGCGGGTCGAGAGACCCAATAGCCTTCAGGCGCGGCCCACAACAATGCCAGCGCAGTCGATGCGATCGCGGGAGCAATTGCCCTGCGGCCATACACCGCGGTGGCGGAGATCACCAGGAAAGGCAGGGCTGCATTGAGCGTCATCAACAGGATGAACGCCGTGTCCACCTGGATCGCAACCATTGCCAGGCTGAGCAGGAGGCCTACCCCATCGCACCAGCGGTGCCAGCGCTCCATGCAGAGCCTTGCAAGGAGTGCCCATGTCACGGATACCACAAGCAGTGCAACGGCCTCCGGCAACACGCGGGCCGCCTCATTGGCCAGAACCGGCTGCGGACCATCCACCCACAGCCAGCACCAAAGCACCACCAGTGCCTGCAGCAGCACCCGGAATCCGCTGGCGCGCGGCTCCTGCAGGCACGACAGAAGCCAGGCCAGGCGGTGCATCTCCAGCGCACGGGCTGCCTGCAGCAACGCTGCCGGTGCAAAGGTCTGCGAGGACACACGGGGCTCGTTCACGTCAGCCCCCTTCCATCAGGAAATGCGTCGTCGCACGATGCAGAAGACGCTGCGCAGACAGTGCCAACGCGCATGCCCGCCGCCGCACAGCGCACGCTTCTGTACCCGAGCGGAGACAGTCACTCAGCGCGTCGCAGGCTTGTGCAACCCCGGCGCTGCCCAACGCCGAGGTAACACTCTTCAGGGCATGCAGGCGCGCCAGCTCCTGCTCCATGCCACCGAAGGACTCTTCCTTTGCCTTGCTCATCCATTGCGAGATCGCCCCGTCCAACGCCGCGGTGAATGATGGCAAGTGGTGAGGTGACGTTGCCGCAATGAGACAGAGCATCGAGCCCTCTCCGAGCTCTGGTCGTTCCATGGCGCGCGACCCCGGGTTCAGCCCAACCCGTGAATTCAAGCCTTGCATTGCCTTCCCCCGTCTGTCGCATTCAACACCTGAACGAGCCCACTCGAGCGCCCGGTTGCGCCTGACCATTAGACTTCAGGCGTCAGCATGCAGGACTCACGAGCTACTGCATCCGCTGATGGATCTGTACGAAGAACTGCGGGAAGCCGCCACCCAGCAGATACCCTGCGGCAATCGCGAGCATGATTCCGCCTACGATGACAGCACATCGGGTCGGGAGTGAAAGTCGCTTCAGGTCCATGGCATCCAGCATGTAGGCAACGATCTCTCCATGCCATCGGAATCCTTTCAAACTTCCCCTATGGACCACCATGCTGACATTGACACTTCTCCTGCTGCTTTCATGCGGCGCGCTGGTCCTGAAACGACGCCTGCGCAGTGCCGCTCTCCTGGCGACGCTTCCGCTGGCCATTGCAGCCAGCGCCAGCACGCCCATCACGCAATGGCTGCTGGACCGTGCGCAAGACACGCCGCTTGTCAGTGAACATGCGCTCCATCCGCGCACTGTGATCGTAGTGCTGGGTGCTGGCATCGATCACGATGCCCGTGGCCCCAGGCCCGGGCTGGCCGGTTATAGCCGCCTGATGAGGGCTGCACAGCGTTACCACGAATGCGACCGCACGGGGGAGGTCTGTACCGTGCTTGCCAGCGGAGGCGTCACTGCCACGGGCGATGCCGCTGAGGCCGATGTCTACGCAAGGGAACTGATTGCCCTGGGCGTGCCCACCGAGAAGATTGTCCGCGAGCGTGCCAGCAGCAACACCTGGCAGAACGCCAGAAACAGCAGTGCGATCATCGGGCGCAACAGCTCGCGAGTGGTGCTGGTGACCTCAGGCCTGCATCTCACGCGGAGCCTGATCTACTTCCGTCACTTCGGCGTCGGGGCCGAGGGCCTGCCCAGTGACCACCTCCGTGCCACCCGTGGGTGGTTTCCCTCCACATTCAATCTACTGCTGGTGGAAGTGATGCTGCATGAGCGTATCGGCGTTCTGCGCTACCACGTCTACAACTGGATGGGCTGGAACCAGGCGCCGGCTGGACCGGATGCAGTCACTTCTGCAGCAACCACCCGCGCATCGCCGCACTGACCTCGTCCGGTTTTTCCATCGGTGCCAGGTGCCCGCAATCAGGCACCACCACCAGCTGCGAGTGCGGCACCATCGCGTGCATTTCCTCGCTCACCGCCAGCGGCGTGATGCGATCGTTCGCGCCGCACACGATCAGCAGCGGATCGCGGTAGCCGGCCAGCACATCATGGCCATCGCGGCGTTCCAGCGCGCTCTGGCGCAGGAACACGTCCGCGCCCAGGCGGGCGGTCATGTCGCGCACACGCTGCACCAGCACGTAGTCATCCAGCCGCGAAGCATCGATGTAGCTGCGCATCAGCACATCACCGAAGCCGTGGAATTTCCCCGGCAGGCGCACGCTGGCACGTTGGCTGCGGCGCTGCTCGGCCCGCTCGGGTGAGTCGGCGTGGATCGAGGTGTCGATCAGCGCCAGCTGCAGCACCCGCTCCGGCGCGATGCGCAGGATCTGCTGGGCCACGAAACCTCCCAGCGAGAAACCAGCCAGCGCAAAGCGCTCCGGTGCCTGCGCCAGCACGTCTTCGGCCACCGCCTGCAGGGTCTCGCCACGGGTCTGGTCGCCCACGGTGCAGTCGGCGATATCGGCCAGGTCGGCCAGCTGCGCGCGCCACAGCTCGGCATCGTTGAGCAGGCCGGGCAGCAGCAACAGGGGAATACGGTCGGTCATGGGGGTATTGTCGCGCCAGCGCGGTGACGGAACCATGCCGCAACGGGCGGTTGCGTTGTAGAGTCAGGCAAGCTCGACCCTACAACACGGGCGCGACCATGGCAGACCCCTACAACAGCGGCACCTCTTCTCCGCCGGCACTGCGCTTCGACGATGCGCTGGTCACCACCGCCTTCGAGCTGCCCGGGCACCGCGTCGTGCGCAACCTCGGTGTGGTACGCGGCATCACCGTGCGCTCGCGTTCGATCGTCGGCAACTTCCTGGGCGGCATCCAGACGATCTTCGGCGGCAACATCACCATCTACACCGAGCTGTGCGAACAGGCCCGCGAGGAAACCTACCGCGACATGGTCAAGCATGCGCGGCAGCTGGGTGCCAACGCGATCATCGGCATGCGCTACGACGCCACCGATGTGATGACCGGGCTGACCGAGGTGCTGTGCTATGGCACGGCGGTGGTGGTGGAACCAATGCGGTAGGACCGGTGCACCGCCGAGCGCGGATCACGCCGCCGGCGGCACTTCAGGAACCTCGACCTGCTGCACCGGCAGGGTCACCATCATCACCGTCGGGTCGTCCGGGTCCAGCTTCGTCTTGAAGCCCAGGCTCTGGCACATCGCCAGCATGGTGCTGTTCTCGCGCAGCACCTGGCCTTCGACCACGTCCAGGCCCAGCCACTTGGCATACTCGATCATGATCGCCATCAGGCGCCAACCGATGCCGTGTCCCTTCAGGTCCGAGCGGATCAGGATGCCGTACTCGCCACGGTGGTAGTCCGCGTCGGCGTGCAGGCGCACTGCGCCCAGCATTTCCCCGCTGCGTGGCTCGATCGCCACCAGTGCGATCGAGCGTGCGTAGTCGAGCTGGGTCAGGCGCGCGATGAACTCGTGGCTGAAGTGCTTCACCGACTGGAAGAAGCGCAGGCGCAGGTCCTCGTCGCTGACACGGGCGAAGAACGCACGGAACAGTGCGTCGTCTTCCGGCCGCACCGGGCGCACGAAGGCACGGCCGCCATCGGACAGTTCGATGGTGCGCTCCCACTCCTTCGGGTACGGGAACACCGAGAAGCGTGGGTGGCCGCGGCCCTTGTGCAGGATGCGCGACGGCGCCACCGCCACGCGTGCGTCGAGGGCGAGGATGCCCTTGCCGTCGACCAGCAGCGGATTGATGTCCAGCGTACGCACTTCGGGAATGTCGGCGGCCAACTGCGCCAGCTTGACCAGCGCCAGCGCCAGTGCGCGCTCATCGGCGGCGGGCACATCGCCGTAGGCCTTGAGGATGCGCGAGGCCCGGGTCTGGCCGATCAACTCGTGAGCCAAGCGTAGATCCAGCGGCGGCAGCGCCAACGCCTTGTCATTGATCACTTCGACGGCAGTACCGCCACGGCCGACCACGATCACCGGACCGAACGTCGCGTCATCGGCGATGCCGACGATCAGTTCGCGCGCCTTCGGGCGGACGATGGTCGGCTGTACCAGCAGGCCATCGATGCGCGCATCCGGCCGCAGCTGGCGTGCGCGCGACAGGATCGCGTTGGCCGCGCTCTGCACCGCCGGCAGCGTGGACAGGTTCAGGCGCACGCCATCCACTTCCGACTTGTGCGGAATATCCGGCGAGAGAATCTTCAGAGCAACCGTGGCACCGCGTTCCAGCAGCGGCTGCGCCAGGTCCATCGCCTCGTGCGCATCGCGCGCGTGCATCACCGGCGCGGAGGGAATGCCATAGGCCTTGAGCAGTTCATGGGTGGCCAGCGGGTCCAGCCACTGCTGGCCGTTGGCCAGTGCGGCATCGACCAGCGTGCGTGCGGCGGCTGTGTCGACGCTGAAGTCCTGCGGCAGGCTGGGCGGCGTTTCCATCAAGGCGTTCTGCGCTTCGCGATAGCGCACCAGGTGCTGGAAGCCACGTACGGCCTCGGCCTCGGTCGGGTAGGTCGGCACCCGTGCTGCGTTGAGCGTGGCGGTAGCCTGGTCGTCGTTGCCCAGCCACACCGCAAACACCGGTTTGTCGCGATGATGGCGCGGGCGCAGGCCGAGCGTGCGGGTGAGTGCCTGCGCGGCGTCCGCTGATGAGGTGAACGCGGTCGGCACGTTGACCACCATCACCGCGTCATTCTCATTGTCGGCCAGCAGCGCTTCGATGGCCGCGGCGTAGCGGTCACCATCGGCGTCGACCACGATGTCGACCGGATTGCTGCGCGACCAGCCCTGCGGCAACGCCGCGTCGAGCTTCTCGATGGTGCTGTCGGACAGGTTGGCCAGCGTGCCACGCAATGCGATGAGCTGGTCCACGGCGAGGCGGCCGACACCGCCACCGTTGCTGAGGATGGCCAGGCGGCGACCGGGGAAGGTGCCCAGCCGGCCCAGTGACTCGGCGGCGGTGAACAGCTCGTCCAGCGCCCCCACGCGCAGCAGGCCGGCGCGGTTGAAGGCCGCCCCGTACACATCGTCGGCGCGGGCCAGGGCCTGCACATGGGTATCGCGGCTGCCTGGCTGCACGCGTTCGGCGCGGCCGGACTTCACCACCACCACCGGCTTGGCGCGTGCGGCGGCACGGGCGGCCGACATGAACTTGCGTGCGTCCTTGATCTGCTCGACGTAGAGCAGGATGGCGCGGGTGCGGTAATCGGTGGCGAAGTAGTCGAGCAGGTCACCGAAGTCGACGTCCATCGTGTCGCCCAGCGAGACCACGGCGGAGAAGCCGACCGAGCGCGCCACGCCCCATTCCACCAGCGCAGCGGCAATGGCCGAGGATTCGGAGATCAGCGCGAGGTCGCCAGCCTGCGGGAAGTGCGCGGCGATGCTCGCGTTGAGCCGCGCATGCGGTGCGATCACGCCCAGGCAGTGCGGGCCGAGGATGCGCAGGCCATGCTTGCGGGCCACCGCTTCGACCTGCGCCGACGGCGAACCCGGGCCTTCGCCCAGGTGCGCGGTGAGGATGATCGCCGCCTGCACGCCACGCTCGGCGGCAGTGCGCACCACCTGCGGCACGATCGCCGCCGGTGCGGTGATCACCACCAGGTCGGGCACCCAGTCCAGGTCCTTCAGCCGCTTGACCGTGCGGATGCCATCGATCTCGGCATGCCGCGGATTGACCCAGGCCACCTTGCCGGGAAAGCCGGTGCCGCGCAGGTTGCGCATCACCGCACGCCCGGCCGAGCGCTCACGCGGGCTGCCGCCAATCACCGCGACCGACTGCGGACGGAACACGGACTGCAGGTGGTAGGTACTCATGCGCCTACGGTACCCAAAAAAGGGGACGGAGGGGATTAAGTCGTTTGTGCACAAACGACTTAATCCCCTCCGTCCCCTTTTTGTTACAGCAGCGTGCCGTGCAGGATCATCGCGGCGATGCTGAAATAGATCACCAGCCCGGTAACGTCCACCAGGGTGGCCACGAACGGGGCCGAGGCGCTGGCCGGGTCGAAACCAAGCCGCTTGAGGATGAAGGGCAGCATCGAGCCGGACAGCGAACCGAAGGTGACGATGCCGACCAGGGCCGCGCCGATGGTGATCGCCAGCAGGATCCAGTGCTCGCCGTAGTCATGCAGGCCACCCAGCTGCCAGATCACGATGCGCACGATGGCCAGGCAGCCGAGGATGGCGCCCAGCACCATGCCGGTCGGCACTTCGCGCAGGGCCACCTTCCACCAGTCGCGCAGGCGCAGTTCACGCAGCGCCAGGCTGCGGATCAGCAACGAGGTGGCCTGCGAACCGGAGTTGCCGCCCGAACTCATGATCAGTGGGATGAACAGGGTCAGCACCACCGCACGCGCCAGTTCGTCCTCGTAGTGCTGCATCGCGCTGGCGGTCAGCATCTCGCCCAGGAACAGCACGCTCAGCCAGCCGGCGCGCTTGCGCAGCATCTCGAAGAAGCCGATCTGCATGTACGGCTTGTCCAGTGCTTCCATGCCGCCGAACTTGTGCGCGTCCTCGGTGGATTCTTCGATCAGAGCATCGAGCACGTCGTCCACGGTAACGATGCCGAGCATCTGCTGCTGCACGTCGACCACCGGGATCGCCAGCAGGTCGTGGCGGCGGATCAGCCGCGCCACTTCTTCCTGGTCCATCAGCGCGTCCACCGTTACCGGCGGATTGACCTGGGCCACGTCCAGGATCGACTCCTCGGGCAGGCCGGTGATCAGCCGGCGCATGGTCACAACCTGCTGCAGCTGCTGGCTGGCCGGCTCCAGCACGTAGATCGCGTACACCGTCTCGCGGGTGCGCTCGACCTGGCGGATGTGCTGCAGGGTCTGCGCCACGGTCCAGCTGGCGGGCACCGCCACGTACTCGGTGGTCATCAGCGCACCGGCAGTGTTCGGCGGGTAGCTGAGCAGCTTCTGGATGGCCTGGCGGGCATCGGTGCCCAGCAGTGGGATCAGCCGCGCGCGTTCGTCCTCGTCCAGCTCGTGGACGATGTCGGTGGCGCGGTCGTCGGCCATCAGGCCCAGCAGAGCCGCAGCCCGCGCCGGCGGCAGCGCGGCCACCAGCTCGCCGCTGCGGTGCAGCTCCGGCGCTTCAAGCATCTTCACTGCACGCGGCAACGGGAGCGCGGCCAGCGTTTCCGCGGCGCGGGTCAGTTCCAGCGTGTTGAGGAATTCCACCGCGTCGGCGGTGTTGTAGTTCGCCAGCGGTGCGGCCAGTGCGGCGGCATCGGCCACCGGGCGCAGCAGTTGCTTCTGGTTCATCGGTTTTGCCTTGTGGGGTGCGACCTCGCGCAACGCCAACGCAGGCAAACCGTCCCGATGTCAGGCGGTGGCCATCGCTGGCGTCGAACGAGGTCGACTTCTACTGTCGCTGGACATGGGTTGGGGACTCCGGGATGCGTGTGCCGACGGACGCGCCGCCAGCGGCGGGCAGTCTGGACCGGTGGGCCATGCAGGTCAACCCGGCAGCCCTGCGCCGAGATCCGGCCCGGCCGGTTGCTCTCGTGCATACACAGACCGGCGCGCATAATGGTGGCGTGGCGTTCGCCACGCCCTCCCCCACCCGAACGGACGCACAGCGGGCTCCCCCGATGACCAGGTACTCCCATGCATAGCGGTGGTCTGGAACTGGCCCTGGTGCTGCTGCTGGCGGCGGTCATCGCCGTGCCGGTGTTCAAGAAGTTCGGCTTCGGCGCAGTGCTGGGCTACCTGGCGGCCGGCGTGGTGCTCGGCCCGGACGGGCTGGGCTTCGTGCAGGATGCCGACCGCATCCTTGGCGCCGCCGAGATCGGCGTGGTGATGCTGCTGTTCGTGATCGGCCTGGAGCTGTCACCAGCACGCCTGAAGGTGATGCGGCGCTCGGTGTTCGGTGCCGGTGCGGCGCAGGTGGCACTGTCCGGGCTGGTGCTGGGCGGCCTGCTGCTGCTCGACCATTTCCAGTGGAAGAGCGCGCTGGTGGTGGGCGTGGCACTGGCGCTGTCGTCCACCGCAGTCGGCCTGCAGCTGCTGTCCGAGCACAAGGCGATCAACAGCGACCATGGCCGGCTGGGCTTCGCCATCCTGCTGTTCCAGGACCTGATCGCGATCCCGCTGCTGGCGGCCATCCCGCTGCTGGGCGGGGTAAAGAACGAGACCTTGCGCTGGGAAGACGCCGCCGTGGCGCTCGGCGCGCTGGCCGTGGTGATCCTGTGCGGGCGGCCGGTGCTGCGCAAGGTGTTCAGCATCATCGCGCGCACCCGCAGCCCGGAGGTATTCACCGCTACCGCGCTGCTGGTGGTGCTGGGCACCGCCTGGTTCATGCAGGAGGCCGGCCTCAGCCCCAGCCTCGGCGCGTTCCTGGCCGGCGTGCTGCTGTCCGATTCGGAGTTCCGGCACGAACTGGAGGCGCAGATCGAGCCGTTCAAGGGCCTGCTGCTGGGCCTGTTCTTCATCGCGGTGGGCATGGGCATCGACCTCGACCGCATCGCGGCCGAGCCCTGGCTGATCGCGGCCGGCGTGGCGATCCTGCTGGTGGTCAAGTTCAGCCTGCTGTACGTGATTGGCCGCATTGCAAAGCTAGGGTCACGGCAGTCGCTGCTGCTGGGCAGCGTGCTGTGGCTGGGTGGCGAGTTCGCCTTCGTGGTGTTCAACGAAGCACAGCGCGCGCACCTGCTGGGCAACGCCAACCATGACCGGCTGGTGGCGATCGTCGGCCTGTCGATGGCGATCACACCGCTGCTGATGATCGCACTGCTCAAGCTGCTCGGCCGGGAGAAGGCGGTGCCGCACCAGGCCGCCGAGGCGGACAGGGTGGCGCCGGACAACCGGCCCAAGGTGCTGATCGCCGGCATGGGCCGCTTCGGCCAGGTGATCGCGCGCCTGCTGACCGCGCAGAAGGTGCCGTTCGTAGCGCTGGAGGCGAACCCGGACACCGTGGCCGACCTGCGCCGCTTTGGCAACCAGCTGTACTACGGCGACCCGACCCGGCCGGAGATGCTGCGCGCAGCAGGCGGCGAGCACATCGATGTGTTCGTGATCACTGTGGATGACCCGGAAACCAACCTTCGCGCAGTGCGCATGGTGCGCCGGCTGTACCCGGACGCAAAGGTGCTGGCGCGCGCGCGCAACCGCCAGCACGCGTGGCGCCTGATGGACATGTCGGCCGAACCGTTCCGCGAAGTGTTCGGCACCAGCCTGGAAATGAGCGGGCGCGTGCTGACTGCATTGGGTGTTGCACCTGAAGTGGCCGAACGCCACGTGCAGCGCTTCCGTGAGCACGACGAGCAGCTGCTGCGCGACCAGTACCTGGTCTACGACGACGAGGCCGCGGTGATCCAGACCTCGCGCGATGCACGCAACGACCTGATGCACCTGTTCGAGGCCGACGCGGAGAGCGACGACAAGTAGGCGTGCCGACCAACGGTCGGCACCCACCACAGATTGCGGTAGTGCCGGCCGCTGGCCGGCACCATTTCCAGGGATCAGCCGTTGTCGCGCAGGAACCGCGCCATCGACGAAACGCCCGGCACGCGCGGTTCGAACTCGCCAGCAACGTCGATGAAACCACGCATCACCGCGATCTCGCGCGGGCTGCGGTTGAGGCTGTCGCGCACTTCCGGATCGGCGCCGGCGCGCAGCAGGCGCTGCACCAGCAGCGGCAGGCCATGCAGCGCGGCCAGATGCAGCGGGCCGAAGCCGCGCGGATCGCGCACGTCCAGGCTGACGTCCTCATCCAGCAGGCGCTCTACCGCCGCCATCACCACCTGCTCGTCGCAGGCGGTGCCCGGCTCGGCACGGGCGCCCAGCAGCAGCAGCAGCGGCGTGACCGAACCGGCCGCGGCCTGGTCCGGTTCGGCCCCGGCCAGCAGCAGGGTGTCGAGCAGGGCCAGCAGGCGCGAACGGTCGCGGGCACTGAAGCCATACAGCGCAGCACAGTGCAGCGGCCCCAGCTGCTGCGCATCACCGGCATGCACGTCGGCACCGGCGGTGAGCAGGCGCGCGACGATGTCCGGCAGGCCCAGCGCCGAGGCCAGCATCAGCACGGTCACGCCGCCCGGCAGGCGGTGCTCCAGCTTGGCGCCGGCATCGAGCAGGGCCGAAACGATATCCACCTGGCGCATGCTGACCGCCGCCGACAACGGCGTCGCACCACTGGCAGCGGCGTGCTGCGGATCGGCGCCGCGCGCCAGCAGCAGGTCGGTCACCGCCAGGTGGCCGCCACCGGCCGCACGCAGCAGCGCGGTGCAGCCCTGTGCGTCGACCGCGTCGACGGCAAATCCCAGATCGATCAGGCGGCGCACCGCGTCCACATCACCGGCCATCGCGGCAGCCGGCAGATCGGCCTCGCGCAGGGTACGGCGCGGCAGCGGCCACACCCGCCAGTCGAGCCAGTCGGCCAGGTCACGGCGACCAATCGACAGTGCGACGCCCAGCGGCGTCTGGCCATCGGCGGCGCGTGCTTCCGGCGAGGCGCCGTGCTGCACCAGCAGCTTCAGCGCACCTTCGCGGGCCAGCGCGGTGGCCAGGTGCAGTGCGGTCATGCCATGGCTGTCGCGCGCTTCGCGATCGACACCGGCCTTGAGCAGGGCCAGCTGCAGGCGCAGCCAGCCCAGGCGCACCGCCAGCGACAACGGCGGGTCACCGGCCGGCGACGCGGCGAACGGATCGGCGCCACGCTCCAGCAGTTCCAGCGCCAGCTGTTCCAGGCCACGCGCGGCCTGGTCGTGCTGCGCGCAGGCGGCCAGGAACCGCGCCAGGCCGCCGCGGCCGGCCGGCGACAGGCCACGCTGCAGCATCACCTGCAGCGCGGGCACCGCATCGATGCCGCGCGACAGCAGCGCGAACATCGGCGTGTCGGCGCAGGCATCGCGCACGTAGGGATCGGCGCCGTGGGCCAGCAGCCAGTCGACCGCACGCGGTTCCAGCGCCAGCTCCGGATCGAGCAGCAGGCCACCCAGTTCCTCCGGCTGGCACAGCTTGGCCAGCGCGGCCATGCCTTCGGTGTTGCCGAAGCCAAGTGCCTCGCGCAGCAGGGTCAGCGGCGGGCGGTCCGGCAGCAGGCCGCTGGCGCTGGCCGCTTCGCCGCGTTCGGCCAGGCCATCACTGACGGCGGCCGGCAAGGGATAGGACGGGTCCAGCAGGGCGACGATCGCCCAGCGGCCGGCTTCGGCGGCATAGTCCACCGCGCGGCGACCGAGCGGATCGGCGGCATCGGCGGCGATGCCCAGCTCGACCAGGCGCTTGATCAGCAGCGGTGAGACATCCTCGGCCATGGCCGCCAGCTGCACCGCATTGCGGCCTTCGCCGTCGACCGCGGCCAGGTCCGGCTTGTGCGGCAACAGGTGCTCGACCACCGCGGCTCGGCCGGCACGGGCCGCTTCCAGCCACGGCGTGCGACCCAGTGCATCGCGCGCCTCCAGATTGGCACCGGCGCCCAGCAGCACGCCGATGATCTCCACGTGGCCGGCCAGCGCCGCCTCGTGCAGCGCACTGCGACGCTGGCGATCACGCGCGTCGGCCCGTGCCTTGTGCTTGAGCAGCAGCTGCACACCGGCCGGATCGTCGTCTTCGGTGGCGGCGGCGGCCAGCAGCACCGGCGTGCCTTCGGCCGGTTCACTGCGTGCACCCCGTTCGAGCAGGAAGCGCGCCAGGCGCCAGTTGCCCACCTGGCAGGCCACCGCCAGCGGCGACCAGCCATCGCGGTTCAGCGCATCGACTTCGGCGGCGGCATCGCGCAGCAGCGCGGCCACGCCCGGGTCGGAACTGCGGGCTGCATGGTGCAGGGGGGTGTTGCCGTCGCTGTCGGTCGCGCGCGAATCGGCGCCGTTGGCGAGCAGGGTCATCACCGCTTCGGGGCGGCCATGCCAGCTGTCGCGGGTCGCGGCCAGCAGCGGGGTCATGCCCCGGTGCGGACCATTCACATCGACACCGCGGGCAATCAATTCGCGCAGCAGGCGCAGGTCCGGCAGCACTGCGGCCAGTACCGCCAGGCTGCGCTGGTCGCGCCAGTTCGGGTCCGGCAGCGCATAGGGATCGGCACCGGCCTGCAGCAGCTGCAGGGCGCGGTCGATGCGGCCATGGCGGGCGGCTTCATACAATGCCGGTGTCAGTTCCTGTGGCGCCATGGCCTCCAGCGGCGCGGTTTCGGCCGCAGCGGGGAACATCGGTTCGTGTTCACTGCTGGCCGCTGCCAATGAGCTGGGGCGCAGCGACACCAGCGGCGCCGGCGCGACCCGCTGCAGCAACAGGTGCAGCACAGGCGACAGCAGCACGACCGCCAGTGCGGCGGGCCAGCGCGCGCTTTCCGGCAACAGGCCCGGCCAGGCCGGCAGCACCACCAGCGCGGCCAGCGCGATCACCAGCGCCGCGACACCGAGACCACGCCAAGCGGTCAGGTCGCGCCCGGCCAGCGCCTGCCAGTGCTGGGCCAGGCTGCCATCGAGGCGTTCAACGTCATTCCACAACGGCCAGGTGCGCCAGGCCGCCAGCAGGCCGGCACTGACCAGTACGCTCAGGCCCAGCACCGCCGCCAGGCTGCCGCTGTCGCGCAGCGCCGCCAGTGGCCAGGCCAGCAGCAGCGCCAGCAGCAGCGGTGCGGCGGTCCACAGCGCCAGCAGCGCGGGCAGGTCCTGGCGTGCGACCACCTTCAGCGGCAGCAGCGCGCGGCTGCGACGCCACCACGACACACCCAGCGCGAACGCTGGCTGCGCCAGCGCGGCAAGGATGGCACCCGGGACGCCGCCCACGGCGGCGCCCAGCGCCAGCACGGCACCCACGGCGAACGCGATCGACAGGACGCGTGGACGGGAGGCGTCAGTCATAGTGCCGCGGCATCAGGCTTGCCACCGACGGCGGCACCTGCAGGTAGAACCCACGTTCGCTCATTTCGCTGCGGACCTTTTCAGGATCGGCCTGGGCCAGGCGGCGCTGGGCATCCAGGGCCACCTCCAGGACGAAGGTGAGCGACCCCAGCGAGGTGAGCAGCGGCGCGGGCAGCGTGCTGAAATCATCGCGTCGGGGAACGTAGACGTAGGTGTCCGGCTTGAGTTGGCTTTTATAGACGTAGGCGTGCATGTCCGCGGGACGATAACCCGGGAAGAGCCATGATTGTGTCGGAAAGCCGACACCGGGGAAAGCCGTCAGCCGACGATGGCGGCGTGATCGACGGCGTTTCCCCAGCGGGGTTCAGCAATGTGGCGGCGGCGTTCAGCCAGCACCGCCGCCGCACGGGCGCTTACTTGACCTTGGCGTAGGTGCCCTTCAGCGCAACGCCGGCCAGGATGGCGCCGGCGTAGCACTCGTAGTTGGTGCTGCTCTTGAACTCGTTCTTCTTGTAGTAGCTGACGATGTCGACCACGGCGTTGGCGCCGCGCGACTTGGCACCGTCCTGCAATGCGCGCAGCGCCGACAGTGCGACCCAGCGGCAGGCCTCGGCATCGCTCTTGTTGGCGGCGTTGGTCTTCTTGTTGGTCACGTCCTCGCCCAGGCGCTGCTGCACGCTGACCGGCTGGCCGGCCAGGTAGAAGCGGACGCTGCCGTCGATGCCGGCGTCCTTGGCGGCCTGCGAATTGACCAGTTCCTGCAGGGACTGCTCCACGCGGGTATCGCGGGCAGAAGCGGTGGAGGACAGGGCCAGCAGCGCGGTGGCGGTGGCGATCATGAGAGTGCGGCGCATCGGAACATCTCCTTGTCGAAGGTGCGGGTGGGTAGCGGAAACAGTGCGGTGGGTGGGATCAGCGGCGGTGGATCACTCGCGCCATCGGCGGAACACCAGCGAGGTGTTGATGCCGCCGAAGGCGAAGTTGTTGCTCATCACGTACTCGGCCTGCAGTTCGCGGCCCTGTCCGGTGATGAAGTCGAGCTGGCCACAGCGCGGATCGACCTCGGCCAGGTTCAGGGTCGGCGCGAACCAGCCGGCGCGCATCATCTCGATGCTCAGCCAGGCCTCGAACGCACCACAGGCACCCAGCATGTGGCCGACGTAGCTCTTCAGCGAGCTGATCGGCACGCGGCTGCCGAACACCTGCGCGGTCGCCTGGGTTTCGGCGATGTCACCGTGGTCGGTGGCAGTGCCGTGCGCGTTGACGTAGTCGATCTGCGCCGGCTCCAGGCCGGCATCCTCCAGCGCCAGGCGCATGGCCTGGGCCATGGTGTCGGCGCTGGGCTGGGTGACGTGCTGGCCATCGCTGTTGGTGCCGTAGCCGACCACCTCGGCAAGGATGGTGGCGCCGCGTGCCTGCGCGTGCTCCAGGTCTTCCAGGATCAATGTGCAGGCGCCCTCGCCCAGCACCAGGCCGTCACGACCGGCATCGAACGGGCGCGGGGTGGTCTGCGGTGCGTCATTGCGCACGCTGGTGGCGAACAACGTGTCGAACACCGCCGCTGCGGTGGCATCGAGCTGCTCGGCGCCGCCGGCCACCATCACCGTCTGCTTGCCACTGCGGATCGCTTCATAGGCCGCGCCCACGCCCTGGCTGCCGGAAGTGCAGGCACTGGAGGTGGTGTAGACGCGCCCGGACAACCCGAAGAACACGCCGATGTTGACCGGCGCCGTGTGGCTCATCATCTTCAGGTAGGTGGTGGCGCTGATGCCGTCGGTGGTGAATTCGTTGAGCATGCGACCGAATTCGCCGGTAGCCTCATGGCTGCCCGAGGACGAGCCGTAGGCCACGCCGGTGCGGCCGCTGCGCAGTACCGGGTGCTCGTGCAGGCCGGCTTCGCGCAGCGCCACCTCGGTGGCGCGCACCGACATGATCGCGACCTTGCCCATCGAGCGGGTGGTCTTGCGGTTGTAGTTCGGGGGCAGCTCGAAGTCCTGCGCCGGCGCGGCCAGCTTGGTGTTCAGCCCGGCATAGACGTCCCATTCGGGCATCGTGCGCACGGCATTGCGGCAGCTGCGCAGGTGCGCCTCGATGGTGGGCCAGTCGTGGCCGAGCGGACTGATGGCGGCGGCACCGGTAACCACCACGCGACGATCGGCGGCCATCAGAGCATGCCCCCGTTCACCGAGATCACCTGGCGGGTGATGTAGCCGGCCGGTTCGGACAGCAGGAAGGCAACCGTGGCTGCCACTTCCTCCGGCCGACCGACACGGCCGGCGGGAATCAGCTTGAGCGCATGTTCGATCACTTCATCGTTGAGCATTTCGGTCTCGATCAGGCCCGGGGCCACGCAGTTGACGGTGATCTGGCGGCTGGCCAGTTCCAGCGCCAGTGCCTTGGTGGCACCGATGATGCCGGCCTTGGCCGCGCTGTAGTTGACCTGGCCGCGGTTGCCGGCCAGCCCGGACACCGACGACAGGGTGACGATGCGGCCCGGCTTGCGCCGCCGCACCATCGGCATGATCAGCGGATGCAGCACGTTGTAGAAGCCATCCAGGTTGGTGTGGATGACCTGGTCCCAATCCTCCGCCGACAGCGCCGGGAAGGCGCCATCGCGGGCGATGCCGGCATTGCAGACCACGCCGTAGTACGCGCCGTGTGCTTCGACATCGGCCTCCAGCGCAGCGCGTGCGGCCTCGCGGTCGGCTACGTCGAACGCCAGCACGCGGGCCTGCCGGCCCAGGGCCTGGATCTCGGCCACCACGGCCTGTGCCTCTTCCACGCGGCTGCGGCAGTGCACCACCACGTCGAAGCCATCACGCGCGATGCGCAGCGCGATGGCCCGGCCGATACCCCGGCTGGCGCCGGTCACCAGCACGCTTCGATTCCCTGTCATGCCTGTCCACTCTCCAGATAGGCCATCGCATCGGCCGGTTCGAATACCGATACGTTGGCTGTCGCCCATTCGTCCTCGCCCGCCAGGATGCGGCAGGCGAACATCCCCAATCCATTGTCACCCAACAGCTCGCAGCGCGCCTGTACGCGCAGCCGGGTGCCACTGGGAAAACCGCTGCAGCGGCTGCTGTAGCGCCGGCTGCCGAGCAGGAAGCCGAGCTGCGGTGGCTTGCCGGCCGCACGCGCTCGGCAGCCGGCCCAGGCCGCGATGGCCTGCGCCATGTATTCGATGCCGACCCACGCCGGCACCTCGCCGTTCTCCACGAACAGGCCGGCCTCGGGCACCACCAGTTCGGCCTCGATGGCGTCCTGGTCCCACCGCGTGATGCGCTCCAGCAGGCACATGTCCTGGCGGTGCGGGACCACGTCTTCGATCGCGTACAGCGTGTTCATCGGCGCTCCAGCGCCAGCACGGCATTGCTGCCGCCGAAGGCGAACGAATTGCTCAGCACCCGCCGCGGGGGGTGCGCCAGGCGGGAGCCCGGCACGACCAGCGGCAGCACCGGCAATGCGGGATCGGCCACGCCGTCCCACCAGTGGGGCGGCAGCAGCTGCTGTGGGTTCTCGGCCAGCAGGATCCAGCATAGTGCCGCCTCGATCGCACCCGAGGCGCCCAGCGTATGGCCGGTCAATGGCTTGGTCGAACTGGCCGGCACGCTGTTGCCCAGCACCTGCGAGACCGCCAGGCTTTCCATCGCATCGTTGTGGCCGGTGGCGGTGCCATGCAGGTTCACGTAGTCCACTTCGTCGGCCGCCCAGCCGGCACGCAGCAGCGCCTGCTGCAGGGCATCGATGGCGCCCAGCCCCTGCGGATCGGGGGCCGACATGTGGTGCGCATCGGCCGACTCGCCCCACCCGGCCAGGCATACCGGGCCGGGCTCGCGGGTGAGCAGGAACAACGCCGCCCCCTCGCCGATGTTGATGCCGGCGCGATGCTGCGAGAACGGATTGCAGCGCAATGCCGATACCGATTCCAGCGCGCTGAAGCCGGCCACGGTGAAACGGCACAGCGAATCGGCGCCCCCGGCGATCACCGCATCGACGATGCCGGCGCGCAGCATGCGCGCGGCCGACATCAGCGCCTTGGCGCTGGACGAACAGGCGGTGGACAGGGTCCATGCCGGCCCCTGCGCGCCACTGCGCTGGCGCACGAACTGCGCGGCAGTGCCCATTTCCTGCTGGGCGTAGTCGAAGCCCTGCGGCCACTGGCCCTGTTCGGCGTGGCTGCGCAGGGCCTGCTCGGATTCACCGATGCCGGAGGTGCTGGTACCCAGCACCACCGCCACGCGCTCGGCGCCATGGCGGGCAATCGCGGCGGCCACTGCCGGTGCGATCTGCGCCAGTGCCACGTCCAGCAGGGCGTTGTTGCGCCCGCGCAGGGCCACCGGCAGGTCATCCAGCGTCGGCAGCGGCGTGCGGACTTCTCCCAGCGCCAGGGTACGTCCCGGCAACAGGCTGTCGTTGTCACTGAGCCCGCCCGGCGCGTCGGCGAACAGTGCCGACGTCACAGCGGCACGGCCATCGCCGAGCGCACAGACCACGCCCAGATCATTCAGGTAGATCGGTGCACTCATGGGTCCTGCCCGGCCATGTCGATCGACTCGATGCGCAGGGCGTAGCCTTCGGCGCGGTTGTCCAGCTGCACGCTGCCATCGTCCAGGCGCTGCAGCTGCAGCCACACCGTGCCGTCGCGCGACAGGCTGCGCTGATGACCGTCATCGCTGACATTCCAGCCGGCCGGCAACGCGGCGGCAATGGCCGCGGTCGGCCACAGCGCGAACTGCAGGTCATCCAGCACACGTTCGGCACGCACCTGTGGCGGCAGCCACGGCGCGCGCTGCTGGGTCAGTTGCTGGCCGTCCCACTGCAGGCGCACGCCGGTCTGCCCCATCGCCTGCACCGCCAGCCGCACCTGCTGCGCGTCGGCTTCCAGCAAGGCGTCGAGGTCGCGCTCATGGCTGCCGAAACGGAAATGCAGCTGTTGCTGCAGCGCCAACGGCGACGGCAGGCTGGCCGGCGACAGGCGCAGCGGCGGCAGTTCCACCTGCGGCTTCGGCATGCGGCCGGCACAGGCCGCCAGCAGCAGGCACAACAGCACGGCCACGGTACGGGCGATCACGCGCTGCACAGCTGCTCCAGCACGCGCATGCGGCGGCCGCTTTCGTCGGCCACATACGGATTGTTGGTGTCCCAGGCGTAGCCGGCCAGGATGGAACTGATCATGTCGCGTACTTCGGGCTGTTGCTGCGGGTGGTAGATGATCTTCTGGAACCCGCCTTCGTACCAGCTTTCGACGAAGCGGCGGAAGGTCTTCACACCGGCACGCAGCGGGATCGAGAACTCGGCTTCCCAGTCGACGGTTTCACCGGCATAACGGCGCGCCAGGCATTCGCTGGCCAACTGCGCCGACTTGAAGGCGATGGTGACGCCGGAGGAGAACACCGGGTCGAGGAACTCGCCGGCATTGCCCAGCAGGGCGTAGCCCGGGCCCCACAGCGAGCTGACATTGGCCGAGTAGCCGGTGATGCGGCGTACCGGCAGCACCGCCCATTCGGCATTGGCCAGCAGGCGGGTCAGGTTGGGGTCCTCGCCAACGATGGCCTGCAGCTTCTGCAGGTCGTCGCCCTCGTAGCGTTCGAAGAACGACGGTTCGGCAACCACGCCCAGCGAGCAGCAGCCGTTGGAGAACGGGATCGTCCAGTACCAGACGTCGATGTGCTCGGGATGGGTGGTGATCAGGATCTTGTTGCGGTCGAAGTCCGCTTCAGCCGGAATGTTGTCGCGCACGTGGCAGAAGATCGCGCCACGCACCGGGAAATTGGACGGCGATTCCAGCTGCAGCAGGCGCGGCAGCAGGCGCGCGAAACCGGACGCATCCAGGATGAAATCGGCCTCGATGCGGTACTCGCTGCCGTCCGGGCGACGCACGGTCACCGCCGGTTGCTCGCCCGGCTCGACCGCAAGCACTTCATCGCCGAAGCGCAGCGTGGTGCCCATGCGCTCGGCGCCGCGCGCCAGCACGTTGTCGAAGTCGGCGCGCTGCACCTGGTAGGTGGTGCCCCAGCCTGGCGAGAACTTCTTCCTGAAGTCGAACGCGGTGCGCGCCTCGCCATGCACGAAGGCAGCGCCGTTCTTGTGCTGGAAACCTGCTTCGACCACGTCCTGCAACAGCCCGGCGGCTTCGATGTATTCCATGCTTTGCGGAAGCAGGCTTTCACCGATGGAGAAGCGCGGGAACTGCTGGCGCTCCAGCATCAGCACCTGGCGGCCCTGCTGGCGCAGCATCGCCGCGGCCACGGAGCCGGCCGGGCCGGCGCCGATGATCAGGATTTCAGTACGTTCGACAGCATCCACAGCAGTATTCATCGGTGCGTCCTTGTTGCTCGATCAAGTGGAAAGTAAGGAAGTCGGAGAACCGGCTCAGGCCGGCGGCAGATCGTGCGGCGGCGGCCGGAACAACGGCGAGATCAGCCAGACCAGGCCAATGCCGAACAGCAGGGTCAGGCCGAACGCGCGCAGCGCCGGCGTCTGCGACAGTCCCAGCAGGCCGAACGACAGCCAGGTACTGGCGGCACCCACGCACACCGCCAGCCACGCGCTGGCATCGCCGCGGTGCTCGATCAGGAAGATGCCGTAGTCGATGCCCATGCCCAGCAGCAGCATCAGTGCCAGCACGTTGAACAGTTGCAGCGGCTGGCCGAACAGGCCCAGCAGGCCCAGGGTCAGCGCGCCGGCAACCAGGGTCGGGGCGAACACGCGCCAGGCCTGGTGGCGGTAACGCAGCCACAGCGCACCGAACACCAGCACGATGCCGACCAGCAGCAGCCCACCCATCAGCTTGCGGTAGTGGCCCAGCAGCTGCGAGAAGTCGGCGGTGCGGTCCACCCAGCGCACACCCGCCAGGCCCTCGGCCGCCCCACGCAGGGTGGCCAGCGCATCGGCGCGCGACAGGTCATCGACCATCACCACGCTGATCATCTGCCCACCGACCTTGCCTACCCACAGGTGACGGAACGGCTGCGAGGCCGGCGAGGCCAGGAACGCCTCGGCAGTCAGCGGCGTGGCGGCGAAGTCCGGGCGCGGCAGGGGTTCGCCGACCGCATCGGACACCGCATCCAGCACGCCCGGTTCCACCTTCGCGGTCAGCGCGGCGTCGGCCTGCTGGCGCGCCGGCGACGGCAACCAGTCGCTGATCGCGCGGTAGCCACCAATGCGCTTCTCATTGGCCAATACACGCAGGCGTTCAGTCAGCGCTTCCTCACGCTGCAGCAGCTGTGCGGCGTCACTGCCCTGCACCAGGTAGAACTGCGCCGGGCTGGGCATGCCCAGCAGCTGGCTCAGGCGGATCTGCTGGGCCATCAATGCCGGCGGCGAGGACTGCAGGCTGCGCAGGTCGTCATTGCTCTGCAGGCGGGCAATACCGATGGCAGACAGCGCCAGCGTGATCACCAGGAACATCGTCACCCTGCGGCGGCCATGCAGGCGCGGGAAGCGCTCCAGCGTGTTGCCCAGCCACTGCGAGAAACGGGTCTGGCGGATCTCGCCGCCATCCAGCCACGGGAACCAGAAGATCACGGTAAGGAAGGCGGCAGCCAGGCCGACCACCGAGAACAGCGCCATCTGGCGCAGGCCCGGGAACGGCGCCAGGCCCAGTGCCACGTAGGCCAGCGCGCTGGTCAGCAGGGCCAGCCACAGGCCCGGCAACAGGTGACGCAGCAGTTTCCAGCGGCGATCGGCCGGCTCGGCCTGGCGCGAGGCAAACCAGTGGATGCCGTAATCCTCGGCCACGCCCACCAGCGAGGCACCGAACACGAGGGTGAGCACGTGCACCTTGCCGAACACCAGCACCGTCACCGCCAGCGCCACGCCACAGCCAATCAGCAACGATGCGGCGACCAGCAGGATCGGCCGCAGCGAGCGGAACGCCAGCCATACCAGCAGCAGCACCGCGGCCAGCGAGCCCCAGCCGATGGTGTTGATCTCCTGGTTGGCCTGCACCGCAGCCGCCTCGGCGTGCAGCGGCACGCCGGCATGCAGGATTTCCAGCTCGGGCGCCGCCGCCCTGGCGGCCTGCCCGGCGCGCTCCAGCAGGCCATCGAGATGGCGCTCACCATCGAGCTGGAACGCCGAACCCGGCGTATCGAACTGCAGCGCGGCCCAATGCTTGCCTTCGGCCTCGAGCAGGCCGTCGTC
Organism: Stenotrophomonas sp. 85239_Sma; assembly: GCF_056481725.1. Classification (NCBI taxonomy): domain Bacteria; kingdom Pseudomonadati; phylum Pseudomonadota; class Gammaproteobacteria; order Lysobacterales; family Lysobacteraceae; genus Stenotrophomonas; species Stenotrophomonas sp. 85239_Sma. The sequence continues at coordinate 4,499,351 of NZ_CM151163.1, forward strand.
CCCCAGCCGCAATCCTGAACCCTGTGCCTGCTGCTGCCACCATTGCGGCCACAGCGACAACGGGTCTTGCCGCCAGTCGGTCAGGCGCGGGGCGCCCATCGGGCCGTACAGCGCGGCCAAGGCCTGCTCGGCCAACGCGGCCGGCTCGCTGACCTGCAGCTGCTCGCGCTGGGCTGGGGTCAGCAGGCGGTCGCGGTACGGCGCGTAGAACGCGCGCGCCTCATCGAACCAGCCTTCGATCGAACCGCTGGGCACCAGCAAGGCGTGGTCGGCGTCCTTGGCCATGGCCGCGGCAAAGGCGGCCTGCGCACGCTTGGCGGCGGCGCCGTCCTTGCTGCCGAGCAGCACCACCACCTGCCGCGAGCTGCCATCTGCGATGCGCCGGGTGACGTCGCTCAGCAGGCGGTCATGCGCATCCTGCGGCAACAGCGCGAGGATGTCGGTGTCGATCCGCGATTGCTGGCTCCACAGCTGCCACTGCTGTGCGCCCAGCACCAGCAGCAGCACCAGCCAGGCGATGCCCAGCCAGTGCCACCAGCGCCGCAACCGGTCCGGTGCATTCGATGCCACGGCCTCACTCAAAGCGGCGCGCCTCGTCCGCATCGAGCGTGGCCGGCGCCTCGCTCAATGCGCTGAACTGGATCTGCGTGCGGTCCTTGTTGGCCTCCACGATCTCGACCTGGCGCACGTAGCGGTCGCCCTGCAGGGTCAGCGATTCGAAAGCCTTGGCCAGCATCGCCGACTTCGGCGTCAGGCGCAGCCGCCAGCCCTGCCCTTCACGGCTGGCCGCCACATTGAACTGGCTGGACAGCGCCTGCACGTCCCCGCTCATCAGCGCGAACATGATCGCGTTCACCGAACGCATCGCCGGCTGCTGCCGCGCATCGAGCTCGACGCGGGTGCTGCCATCGCGCTGGCGGCTGAGGATGCGGTCGGCGGTGACCACCACCTCGGAGGGGAACGGCTTGAGCGTGGACCAGATCACGCCGTGCTGGCGCGCGACCACGAACCGGCCCTGCGAGCGCAACGGGTTCTTGAAGCCGCTGACCTGCTTTTCCTGGCTGAACTGGCCGCGCAGCACGTCCGGCCGCGCCACCGCCTGGGTGATCGCATCGATGGCGGGGTCGGCCGCCTGCACCTGCGGTGCGGCAACGAACATCAGCGCGCACAGCAGCACGCTCGGAAGACGGGCAAGCATGTTCACGGCGCAGGCACTCCCAGGCGTTCCCACAGTACCGGCGGGCACTGGTACAGCATTTCCTTGCTGGCCGCGTCCACCGCGACCTGGATGGTCATCGCGCGGGTCAGCACCTGGCCGCTCTGCGCATCGACGATTTCGTACTCGATCTTCAGCCGGTTCTCCCATTCCACGATGCGCGCGATCACGCGCAGCGCCTGGTTGAACAGCAGCGGGCGCACGTACTTCACCCGGGCATCGACCACCGGCCACAGGTAGCCCGATTCGAGCATCTGCGGGTAGTCGTAGTCGTAGCGCCCGAGCAGCGCGCAGCGCGCGATCTCCAAGTACTTGAAGTAGTTGCCATGCCAGACCACGTTCATCGGATCGCAGTCATGGAAGGCGGGGGTCAGCGCAATCTCGCCGACCCGTTCGATGGCCTCATTCACCGGCATACAGCTCCCAACGTTGCGCGCGGATCTCCACCAGCAGCTCCCGCAGTTCGCGATCCAGCGCGCGGTCTTCTTCAACCAGGGCGATGCGCTGCCCGAGGTCGGCGTACATGTCGGCCAGACTGCCATGCAGCTGCGCGTTCAGGCCAACCCGTTCGCGCAGCGCCAGGCCCTGGCGGGCGGCGATCAGCGTCGCGGCCACCACCTGTTCAGTCAGCTCGATCACGCGCAGGCAGTCGCGCGCGGCGATGGTGCCCATGCTGACCTTGTCCTGGTTGTGGCACTCGGTGGAACGCGAGAACACACTGGCCGGCATGGTCTGCTTGAGCGCTTCGGCAGTCCAGGCCGAAACACTGATCTGCAGCGCCTTCAGGCCATGGTTGATGGCTGCGCGCGGGCCGGTGGCCGCCGACAGGTTGGCCGGCAGGCCGTGGTTGTAGCGAGCATCAACCACCAGTGCCAGCTGCCGGTCGAGCAGATCGGCAACGTTGGCCACGGTGTTCTTCAGGGTGTCCATCGCCAGCGCGATGTGGCCGCCGTAGAAGTGGCCGCCATGCAGGATGCGCTCGCCGTCGGCATCGATCAGCGGGTTGTCGTTGGCGCTGTTCAGTTCGGTTTCGATCAGCTGGCGCAGGAACGGCAGGCTGTCCTCCAGCACGCCGATCACATGCGGTGCGCAGCGCAGCGAATAGCGGTCCTGCAGGCGCTGTTCATTGCGCGGCGGGCGTTCGCTGTGCAGGTCGCTGCGCAGGCGCGCGGCGATGCGGCCCTGGCCCGGGTGCGGCTTGGCCGCGAACAGGGTCTCGTCGAAGTGGTGCGCGTTGCCGTCGCTGGCCAGCACGTTGAACGCGGTCAGGCGTGTCGCCATGCGCGCCAGGTAATCGGCGCGCTGCCAGGCCAGGCAGGCCAGGCCGGTCATCACTGCGGTGCCGTTCATGATCGCCAGGCCTTCCTTCGGCCGCAGCTTCAGCGGGGTCATGCCGATCTTCGCCAGGACCTCCGCCGCCGGCTGCACGCGACCGTCGTGCAGCACCTCGCGCTCACCGCACAGCACCGCCGCCACGTATGAAAGTGGCGTCAGGTCACCGCTGGCACCCACCGAGCCTTCGGCCGGAATCATCGGCAGCACGTCGTGCTGCAGCAGCGTGGCCAAGCCTTCCAGCAGCGGCACGCTGACACCGGACATGCCGCGCACCAGCGACGCCAGGCGCGCGGCCAGCACGGCGCGGGTCTCGACCGGGTCCAGGTAACGGCCCAGGCCGCAGCCGTGGTAGGTGTACAGGTGGTGCGGCAGTTCCGCCACCAGCGCCGGCGGGATGTTCACCGTGCACGAGTCGCCGTAGCCGGTGGTCACACCGTAGATCACGCCGTCCTCGCGCAGCAGGCGGTCGAGGAAATCGGCACCGCGCTGGATGTGCGCGCGGAACGCCGGCGCGTCGCTCAGTGCGGCCTCGCACTGGCGCTGGGCCAGGGCAACCACGTCTTCAATGGTCAACGGTGCATCGCCAAAGCGGCACACGGGTACGGCGTCAGTCGTCATGCGGAGCCTGATCCCAGAAGGGGAAGAAATTGAACCAGTCCAACGGGGACTGGATGACCTGGAGTTCCAGCCAGCGCGCGAAGCGCTGTGCCTGTTCGGCCAGTGCGGCGTCGCGCGAGCCACGCGGCAGCACGATGCGCTCGGCGAACTGTTCAAATGCCACGCGATAGCCCTCGCCCTGGTGCAGGCAGGCCATGGTGTAGACCGGGCAACCGAGCGCGGCCGCGAGCACATAGGCGCCGATCGGGAACGGCGCGCGGTGGCCAAGGAATTCAGCGGTGACGCTGCGGCCGCCCTGTACCGGCGTACGGTCGCCGACGATGGCGACGAAGCCACCCGCCGCCACGCGCTCGGCCAGCATCACCGCAGTGGCCGGCCCCATTTCGGTCACCTGCACCAGTTCCACCGCCGCCAGCGGGTCCAGCCGCTGCAGCAGCCGGTTGAAGCGCTGCGCGTGCGCGGTATGCACCAGCACGGTGATGCGGAACCCCGGCACCTGTTCGGCCAGCACCTGGCACAGTTCCAGGCAGCCGATGTGCGCGGTGAGGATCAGCCCGCCTTCGCGGCGCGCGATCTTTTCCAGCACCAGGTCGCGATGCAGGTGGATGCGTCCGGCCGGATAACGCCCGCCCAGCCCGAGGATCTTGTCCAGCATCGTGTCGGCAAACGCGAAGAAGTGGCGCAGGCTGTCACGCCGGGTCGGCGTGCGGCCGAGCGCGCCACTGTGCGCCTGCAGACGCTGCAGGTACTGCATCGAGGCCTGGCGTCCAACGCGGTTGCCCAGCCAATGGCAGGCCACCACCGGCCACACGCACAGGCGGAACGGCCAGCGCCCGAACCAGCGGTGCACCCAGCACAGGAACAGCACGCCGGCCACCGAGGTGGATTCGCCGATGTCGGCCCAGTGCGGGGCACCCTGCGCGGCCGCCATCTCAGCGCTGCCCCCGCAGGCGGCGCCACAGCAGGCTCGGTGCGCGCCAGAGCATGCCGAAGAACAGGCGGGTATGCATCCGGCTGATGCGCACGTTGTCACGCCACACATCGAAGTGCGACACGCCATCGGATGGATAGGTCACGCGCGTGGCCAGATGCTCGACCGGCAGTTGCCGCCAATACAGGCGCACCATCACTTCGGTATCGAAATCCATGCGCCGGCCAATGGTCTCTTCACCGATCAGGAGCAGTACCGGCGGCAGCGGATACACGCGGAAGCCGCACATGGTGTCGCGCAGGTGCAGCGACAGCGTGTTGATCCAGACCCAGATATGGGTCGCGTAGCGGCCGTACAGACGCGCCTTCGGAACACTGGCATCGTAGGCCGGAATGCCGCAGATCACCGCATCCGGCTGCGCCTGCGCCGCCTCGATGAAGCGCGGCAGGTCGCCGGTGTCGTGCTGGCCGTCGGCATCGATCTGCAGCACGTGGCTGTAGCCACGCGCACCGGCCTCGGCAAAGCCGGCCAGCATCGCCCCACCTTTGCCCTGGTTGATGTCCAGGCGCAGCAGGTCGACCCCTTGGCGCTGTGCCAGCGAACGCAGCACCGCCGCGCAGGAGGCCCGCGAACCATCGTCGACCAGCAGGCAGGGCAGGCCGGCGGACTGCACGCCGTCGACCACCGCCGCGATGGCGTGCTCGTGGTCGTAGACGGGAATCACCACCAGTGGCGCGAACGCGGCACCGGCAACGGCCGGGTCAGTCCGCATCAGCGAAAACCACCTTGCCGCTGGCATGCACGCCGTGGCTGGAGGTGTAGCGGAAGGCCAGCACGTTGCGTGCGGCATCCCAGTCCAGCTGCAGGGTCAGCTCATCGCCCGGGCGGGCCACGTGCTGGAACTTCACCGCGTCCATGCGCAGGAACGCCGCCGGCATCGCAAACGCCTGGCGGCCGAAACGCACCGCCCAGTCCAGCTGCGCCACGCCGGGCAGGATCGCCGCCTGCGTGAAGTGGCCCTGGAACGACCGCAGCGCCGGGTCCAGGGTCATGCGCAGCGTGGCACTGGCGGCATCACGGCGGTCCCATGACGGCACCGGCATCAGCGGTTGGAACAGCGCTGCCAGGGCGGCCTGGGTCACCTTGCCCTGCGCGTTGATCGGCAGCGACGGCACCAGGCGCCAACGGCGCGGCCGGGTCACCGCGTCATGCGCATGCGCCAGACGCGCGCCGAGGCGCTGGCCCAGCGCGCGGCGCGCGGCATCACCGCCCTCCAGCAGCGTCGGGTCAGCCGGTACCACCACCGCGGCCAGTTGCTCGCGCTGCCCGGGCAGCACCAGCACGCGCGCGTCATCCACTTCGGCGTCTTCGCGCAGCGCGCGTTCCAGCGCATCCAGCGACACGCGGCGTTCTTCGATCTTGACGATGCGGTCGGCGCGGCCCAGCAGGCGGAAGCGGCCATCGGCCAACGCTTCAACGCGGTCCTGGGTACGCCACCAGTCGGGGGTTTCCAGATGCGCCGAGGCCACCGCCAGGCAGCCGTCGTCGATCCGCCACTGCACGCCCGGCAGCGGCTGCCATGGCGGCAGGTCGGTGTCCCAGCGGCGCCAGGCGATGCCGCCAGTCTCGCTGCTGCCATAGACCTCGGTTGGGGCCACGCCCAGCCACTGCCGTACCTGCCGCGCCGCGTCTTCCGGCAGCGGGCCGCCGGAAGAGAACACCGCGCGCAGGCGGCCATGCAGGCTGGCCCAGTCGAGCTGCTCAGGCAGACGCTTGAGGTGGGCCGGCGTCGCCACCAGCACTGTGTCGGCACCAGCCAGCGCGCCCACCAGGTCTTCGTGGAAGAACCGGCGCGGATGGATCAGGCGGCCGGCGGCCAGCGGCCACAACACGCGGAACAGCAGCCCGTAGATGTGCTGGTGGGACACCGTGCCATGGACCTGCACACCCTCCATCTGCGCACCGAACGCGGCCTGCAATGCCTCCACCTCGCGCGCCAGTTGGTCCAGGCGCTTGCCGATCGCACTGGGCTGGCCGGTGCTGCCGGAGGTGAACACGCACAGTTCGCAGGCGCGCTCGTCCAACGCCTGCAGTTCATCGTCCAGCACGGCGTCCCGCACCGCCAGCGGGTGGTAATCAGCGCAGACATCGCCCGCGAAACCGCTCACCCGCGGCTGCAGCGCCTGCAGCGTGGCCGGCAGGTTGTCGGCGGCCAGGAACACCCGCTTGCCGGCGTGCCAGGCACCGAACAGCGCTGCGGCAAAGGCCACGGCGTCGTCGAAGTACAGGGCCCAGTCGCGGCCTTCGGCGGCCGCAAAGGTGGCGCGCCAGGCCAGTACGTGCTGGCGGAAGCCGGCGTGGTCAACCACCTCCCCGTCGCAGAGGCCGACGCTGCGCTGCGGCCGTGCCTCCAGCAGCAACCGGTCCAGGGCAATCCAGTCAGCCATGCGCGTGCGCCGCCTTCACCCGCCGCCGTACCAGCCACTCACCCGCGAACAACACGCCCATCATCACGTACGCCAACAATCCGTTGTAGAGCATCCAGGCCCGGTCCGACGCGTACAGCGCGGTCAGCAGGGCCAGGCTGCCGTTGAGAACGAAAAAGCCGCACCACACCTGGGTGACGCGGCGGGTATAGGCCACCGCGAACGGCGGCAGGTCCGGCTCCTGCAGCCGCGCCAGGCGCTCCACCAGCGGCGGCCCGAAGCGCAGGCTGGTGCCGAACACCACCAGCATCACCGCGTTGACCAGCGCCGGGTACAGCTTCAGCGGCAGGGCCTGGTTCAGCACGGTGGCCAGCACTGCCAGCAGGCCGGTGCCGGCGGCGGCGGCCCACCACAACGGCTGGCGCGTGCTCAGCGCACGCAGCAGGGCCAGGGTGAACAGCAGCAGCGACAGCCAGCGCGGCTCGAAACGGCCCATCGCCAGGTACACCAGCAGCGGGTAAGCCAGCGAAATCGCTGCCACCACGACGGTACGTGCGCGAGCCATGGCGAAGCCGCCGGCGCTGCGGTCAGGCGGCTGCCTGGTCCGGCAGCAGTCCATGCACAACATCGACGATGTCCTGCACGGTGCGCACGGCCTTGAACGCCTCCGGCTGCAGATTGCGGCCGAGCAGCGGCTTGAGCTGCACGATCAGGTCGACCGCATCGATGCTGTCGATGTCCAGGTCGTCGTACAGGCGGGCCTCGGGTGTGATCCGGGCGGTTTCGATCTCGAAGCTGTCGGTCAGGATGCTGACGATGCGTTCGAACAGTTCATTCTTGGTCATGGCAATTCCTGGCGCCGTTACGACTGGCGGGCGGCGACGAACTCGCCGAGCGCGCGCACGCTGGAGAAATGGCGACGGGTTTCTTCCGAATCGGCCGAGAGGCTGACACCGTACTTCTTCTGCAACGCCAGGCCCAGCTCCAGCGCGTCGATCGAATCCAGGCCAAGGCCCTCGACGAACAGCGGCGCGGTCGGATCGATGTCCTCCGGCGTGATGTCCTCCAGCGAAAGGGAGGAAATGATCAATTCCTTGATCTCGTGCTCAAGTGCTTGCACGGGGCGGATCTCCAGACAGGTCGAAATAACGAGAAAGGTGCTCGGTGACGCGGCGTGCTGCCAAGGCATCCCCCCTTGGCGAGTCGTCATCGGCCAGGAAGGGCGCGATCGGGATATCTTCGCCGATCTGCAGCCGAACGTGAAAGCGACGTGAGGGGACACGATACCACTTCTGTCCCTTGGTCAACGTGGGCGGGGTGCAGGTGATCCGCACCGGGGTGATGTCCAGCCGGCCGCGGACGGCGATGTTGGCGGCGCCCCGCTGCAGCCTGGGCGGCTGGCCCGGCACGCTGCGGGTGCCCTCCGGGAAGATCACCAGGGTACCGCCGGCATGCACCGCCGCCACGCAGTCGTCAACCAGGCCCGCCCCGTCATCGTTGGCGATGTAGCCGGCCGCCCGCACCGGGCCGCGCATGAACGGGTTGCAGGCCACGGCCCGCTTCACCACGCAATCGGCGTTGGGCAGCAGCGAGATCAGGCAGACCACGTCGATCAGGGTCGGGTGATTGGCCAGAACCAGCAAACCGTCGCGCTGCAGGCGTTCCCCGCCCTCGATCTGGTAGGTCATCACCCCCAGCGCACGCATCAGGCGCAGGTGGCTGGCAAAGGCGACCTGGACCACGCGGCGGGCCCTGCGGCGGCGGGCCACCGGATCGCGCATCAGCAGCAGCACCGGCATCACCAGCACGCCCAGCAGCAGGCCGCCCACGCCAAATGCGACAAAGCTCAGGCCGGTGCCGAGCACCCGCCAGGCATGATCGAGGCGGCGCAGCGCCTCAGCCACGGCGCCCCCAGCGCCAGCGCTGGCCCTGGGCCACCTGCTCCAGCGCCGGCGCGCCGGACAGCAGGAAGCGGTGGAGGTCCAGCGCGTGCGGCAGCATGCCCGGTGCGGTGGCCGCGGCATGCGGCGCCGCCTCCCACTGCAGCGAGAGGGTCGGCTGGCCCGGCGTTGGCGCGGTCAAGCGCCAGCACCAAGCAAAGAACGGGTCGGGTTCGTCGGCGAACGTCGCGTAAATTTCAGGAAGCGGCGATTCGTAGACCACCACCCGCACTTCGCGGGCACCATCGGCCAGCAGGCCGGCTGCCTCCAGGCAGGCGGTCTCGACCGTGGCTTGGCCTGCGGCCAGCGCCAGGTAGTTGCCGCGGTGGCCGCGGGCGATCGAATACAGCGCCGCGATCGCGTTGTGCACCGACAGGCCGAACCCGGTCGGCGACAGCGGCTGCTCGCCGGCCAGCGCCGCGAGCAGATCCATCGAACGGGCGACGTCGCCATGGCGGCTGGCGAACACCAGTGGTACCCGGCTGTCGGCACCCTGCCCGTCCTCGCACCAGCACGCGGCCTGGATCGCCATCCGGCCCAGCCGCTCGATACGGCGGCGCCGCATCGCCGGTATCTCGGCCAGCGCCGGCGTGTCTTCGCCCTGCGGCGGATACGGCGCATCGGCCCAGCCCAGCCACTGGCTACGCTCGCTCAGGCCGGGCGCCCAGGCAGCCCAGTCGACGATGGAGAATTCGATCATTTAGCGATGGTGCTTCAACGGGAGAACGATAGGCACGAGCCATTACGGCGACGCGCGGCGGCCCCCCATTCCTGCAGCCGTGCGTCCGTCCAGGACGTCGCCGGCTGCCCCCCTGGCCGCCGGAAAGGAGCGCACGCTAGCACGTCCTGCACGGGGTGTGCAGGTTTCACATTCCCCAACGCGGGACCCGGCACCGGCAGGCCCCGCATTCAATCGATCAGTGGTAACCGGTATCGGCGTGCACCTTGCCGCGGAACACCCGGTACGACCAGGCCGTGTAGCCGAGGATGACCGGCAGCAGAATGACCAGCCCGACCAGGGTGAAGCCCAGCGAGGAGGCCGGCGCGGCGGCCTGCCACAGGGTCATCGACGGCGGCAGCAGGTAGGGCCACATGCCCAGCACCAGGCCGAGGAAGCCGAGCACGAACAGGGCCAGGCTGAGCAGGAACGGCGGCAGGTCGCGGCGCGGATGGGTGGCGCTGCGCCACAGCGCGGCAGCCACCGCCAGGGTCAGCAACGGCACCGGTGACAGCCACCAGAAGTTGCCGTCGCTGAACCAGCGATCCATCAACCGCGAATCGAGGAACGGCAGCCAGCTGCTGACCAGGCCCATCGCCGCGATCACCGCCACCACCAGCGGCCGCGTCATCTGCCGCGCCAGCGCCTGCACGCGTCCCTCTGTCTTCAGGATCAGCCAGGTGCTGCCCAGCAACGCATAGCCGGCCACCAGGGCGGCACCGGTCAGCATCGCGAACGGGCTGAACCAGGTGAATGCACCGCCCTGGTAGACACCGTCGACCAGCGGGATGCCCTGAACCAGCGTGCCCAGGATCACGCCCTGGGCGAAGGTCGCCAGCAGCGAACCGAGGCCGAATGCCACGCTCCACAGCCGGCGCGAACGATGTGCCTTGAAGCGGAACTCGAACGCCACGCCGCGGAACACCAGCGCCACCACCAGCAGCAGCACCGGCAGGTACAGCGCCGACAACAGCACCGCATAGGCCTTGGGGAAGGCCGCCAGCAGGCCAGCGCCGCCCAGCACCAGCCAGGTCTCGTTGCCGTCCCAGATCGGCGCGGCCGTGTTCATCATCAGGTCCAGCTGTTCCTCGTCCTCGGCGAACGGGGCAAGGATGCCGATGCCGAGCACGAAGCCGTCCAGCACCACGTACATCAGCACGCCGAAGCCGATCACCGCGAACCACGCCACCGGCAGCCAGGTCATCAGGTCCATGTCAGCGCTCCTCCAGTGGTTCGTCGGCCGCCGACAGCGGGCGCGCCGGGGTATGGCTGCCATGGTCCAGCGACGGCCCCTCGGCATACGGCTGCGGCCCATGGCGCAGGATCTTCACCAGGTACCAGATGCCCCAGCCGAACACGAAGGCGTAGCCAACCACGTAGACGCCCAGCGACAGCGCGGTCATCCACGCGCTCTGCGGGCCGACCGCATCAGCGGTGCGCAGTACGCCATACACCACCCACGGCTGGCGCCCCATCTCGGTGACGAACCAACCCGACAGCAGCGCGATGAAGCCGCTGGGCAGCATCCAGTTCCAGCCGCGCAGCAGCCACGGCGAATCCAGCAGCTTCCTGCGCCACAGCTGGAACGCTGACACCCAGGCCAGCAACAGCATCAGCGTGCCCAGCCCGACCATGATGCGGAAGGCGAAGAACACCGGCGTCACCGGCGGCCGTTCGCTGGCCGGTACCGAGGTCAGCGGATCGAAGGTGCCGTCCAGGCTGTGGGTGAGGATCACGCTGCCCAGCTTCGGGATGGCCACTTCGAAATCGTTGCGCTCTTCCTTCTCGCTCGGCAGTGCGAACACCACCAGCGGCACGCCCTCGCCTTCCCTGGTTTCATGCCAGTGCGCTTCCATCGCCGCGATCTTCATCGGCTGGTGCTTGAGCGTGTTCAGGCCATGCATGTCGCCGACGAAGATCTGCACCGGCACGGTCAATGCCGCGAATGCAACGGCAGCGACCAGCATGCGCCGGCCTGCTTCGACGTGCGTGCCCTTGCGCAGGTACCACGCGCCGATGCCACCAATCACGAAGCAGGTGGTGATGAACGAGCCCAACGCCATGTGCGCCAGACGGTACGGGAACGAGGGATTGAACACCACCTGCCACCAGTCCACCGGATGCACGACGCCGTTGACCATCTCGTAGCCGGCCGGGGTATGCAGCCAGCTGTTGGACGACAGGATCCAGAACGTAGAGAACAACGTGCCCAGCGCCACCATGCAGGTGGACAGGAAATGCAGGCGCGGCGAGACCCGGCCCCAGCCGAACATCATCACGCCGAGGAAACTGGCTTCCAGGAAGAACGCGGTCAGCACTTCATAGGTCAGCAGCGGGCCGATGACCGTGCCGGCCACCTCGCTCAGCCGCGGCCAGTTGGTACCGAACTGGAAGGCCATGACGATGCCACTGACCACGCCCATGCCGAACGACACGGCGAAGATCTTCTGCCAGAAGAAATACAGCTCGCGCCACACGGGCAGCTTCGTGCGCAGCCAGCGCCACTCGATGAAGGCCAGCCAGCTGGCCGTGCCGATGGTGAAGGCGGGGAACAGCACGTGGAAACTGATGACGAATCCGAACTGGATCCGGGACAACAACAACGCGTCCAAGGGACGCCTCCTGCCTGTGACCGGTGGGATACCGGACCACTTTAGGAGGATTTCGTTAAGCCGGGATGCGACCGGGTGACGCGCTGCTTCACTTTGTCGCAGGGCGGCACGAAGGACTTACCGCTTTGGTAGCTGCCAACCTTGGTTGGCGCACACACCCAGACGCCGACCCAGGCCGGCATCTACCAACAGCGACTGCAGCGGCCCACCGCCCGGAGGGCACCTCAGTTCCAGAAGTACCAGGCTGCGGCAGCGAGCAGCGCGCCAAACAACAGCACCTGCACCACCACGTAGCCCACGCCACCGTCGCGCGACTCAACGGCAATGCGCTTCTGCAGCGCCTCGCTCACATCCGGCGTCTGTTCCTGCCGTGCCTGTTCACGCAGCGCCTGTGCCAGCGCGCGCGCTTCCGCATCGCGAGGGTCGGTCGGTGGGTTCACAGCAGCTCTCCGGCGGTGGCATGCCGCGTCAGTTCCTGCTTCAGGACCTGGCGCGCGCGGTGCAGGTGGCTCTTGATGGTACCGCGTGCCAGCCCGGTCACCTGTTCGATCTCGGCCAGATCGAAATCCTCCAGGTAATGCAGGCCGACGATCAGGCGCTGCGGTGCGCTCAGTCGTTCCAGCGCCGCGCCCAGCTGGCGCCCGGCCTGCAGGGCCTCGCTCAACTCGGCCGGCCCCGGGCCTTCATCGCCAATCCCCAGTTCCTCCGGCACCTCCACTGCCACCATCCATTGCGCCTCCAGCCGCCGCCGGCGCAGGTGCTGCAGCGCAGTGGTGTAGGCCACCCGCGAAACCCAGGTGCGCAGCGAGGATTCGAAGCGGAACCGGTGCAGCTGGCGGAACACGGCCAGGAAGGTTTCCTGCAGCAGGTCGGCGACTTGGTCGCGGTCGCCGACCATGCGTCCGATCACATGCGCGCAGGTGCGCTGGTGGGTCTCGACCAGCTGCGAAAACGCCGCCTGCGAACCATCGATGATCGCCCGCACCAGGGCCTGGTCCGCGTCCAGCGGCTCGGCGGGCGGTGCAGCCGCTGCTGCATCATCGCGACGACGGCCCCGCAGTGCCGACAATGCTTCGCCGAGCAGGCTCATGCGCGGGGCGCCCCCTGTGCCCGTGGCATGTCCTGGCTCAGCCCTTGCGTGCGGCAGGACGGGTGAAGTGCCAGGCCAGCAGCTGGCCCAGGCCAGCACTGCCGACCAGCGCGGCGGCGGCGCCGAAGGTCAGGTCACGGGCACCGATGGCTTCCAGCAGGGCCATGGCCAGGGCCAGGCAGACCAGGCTGATGCCCCAGCGCAGCGCACCCTGGCGCCGGCGCTCTTCTTCCAGCACCGCCAGCGAGCGGATCACCTCCTCCGGCACGTGCGGGGCCACCAGCTTGCTGCGCGCGCGGGCATCGGCAATGGCGTGGATCGCGTAGGCGATGCAGATGAAGAGGGTGATCGGGATCAGTTCCTGCATGGTCGGCTCCTGTTCGGTGGATGATGCGGGTTCAGGAGAATGGATGCGCGACCACGGCAACCGGTTGCATCAGGCGTCCGGTCCCATCCGAACGGAATGGCCATCATGCCGCACACGCCGCCGCAGCGACTCGGGCGGTGCCTTTTGCCGATTCCGCTGCCATGACCTGTGGCCCCTGCCCCGGGTCCTTGCGGCTGCTACGCTTGCCCGGTTTCCTCTTCTGGTGCCGTCCGCCCATGTCCCGAGTGCTGCCCCTGTCCCTCCTGCTGTCGGCCGTACTGGCCGCACCGGCTGCGCATGCCGCGCCGACGCCGATCACCATCGAACAGGCCATGGCCGACCCGGACTGGATCGGTCCGCCGGTCGAGAAGGCCTGGTGGTCGTGGAACAGCCAGCAGGTGGAGTACCAGCTCAAGCGCAACGGCAGCCCGGTACGCGATACGTTCCGCCAGCCGGTGGCCGGCGGCGTGGCCGCACAGGTGGCCGATGACCAGCGCGGCACCCTGGACGTCGCCGAGCCGGTCTACGACCGCAGCCGCAGCCGCAGCGCCTTCGTCCGCAATGGCGATGTGTTCGTGCGCGACCTGCGCAGCGGCGCGCTGACCCAGCTGACCCGCAGCAACGAGCGCGCGGGCAACGTGAACTTCGCCGCCGACAACGGCGTGATCTGGCGCGTCGGCCAGAACTGGTTCCACTGGACCGCCGCCAGCGGCGTGCAGCAGGTAGCCAGCCTGAAGGCCGAGAAGGACCCGCGTACGGCGCCGAAGGCCGATGTGCTGCGCGACCAGCAGCTGCGCACGCTGGAAACCCTGCGCCGCGACCGCGACCAGCGCGAAGCGCTGAAGGACCAGGACCAGCGCTGGCGCCAGGCTGATCCGACCCGCGCGCCGGGCCCGGTGTACCTGGGCGCCGACGTCGAAATCGGTGACAGCGTGCTGTCGCCCGACCTGACCCACCTGATCGTGGTGACCAAGCCGAAGGACTTCGACGACGGCCGCACCAGCAAGATGCCGCTGTACGTGACCGAATCGGGCTACGAAGAAACCGAGGACACCCGCACGCGCGTCGGCCGCAACGGCTTCGAACCGCACACCCTGTGGTACGTGGACGTGCGCACCGGCAAGGCCGAGAAGGTCTCGCTGTCCGGCTTGCCGGGCATCAGCACCGACCCGCTGGCCGAGCTGCGCCGCAAGGCCGGCAAGGATGCGCTGAAGGGCGAGCGCAGCGTGCAGGTGATGAGCGACTTCATGGGCGGCGGCATCCGCTGGAGCGCCGACGGCCAGCAGGCCGCGGTGATGCTGCGTGCCAACGACAACAAGGACCGCTGGATCATCAGCGTCAACGCCGCCGACGGCCGCGTGCAGAACCGCCACCGCCTGACCGACAACGCCTGGATCAACTGGGGCTTCAACGATTTCGGCTGGATGGCCGATGGCCGCACGCTGTGGCTGCTGTCCGAGGAATCGGGCTTCTCGCACCTGTACACCCAGGCCGGCACCGCCAAGCCACAGGCGCTGACCAGCGGCAAGTGGGAAACCTCGGCGCCGGTGCCGTCGGCCGATGGCAAGGGCTTCTATTTCCTGTGCAACCAGCAGGCGCCGCATGACTACGAAGTCTGCGCGGTCGACACCGGCAACCGCCAGGTGCGCGAGCTGACCAGCCTCAATGGCGTGGAAGACTTCTCGCTGTCGCCGGACGGCCAGCAGCTGCTGGTGCGCTACTCCGGTGCCTACCTGCCGCCGCAGCTGGCGGTGCTGCCCAGCGCCGGTGGCCAGGCACGCGTGCTGACCGATACCCGCACCGCCGATTACAAAGCGCGTGAGTGGATCCAGCCCAAGCTGGTGGCGGTGCAGTCCAAGCATGGTGCCGGCGTGGTCTGGGCCAAGTACTACGAGCCCGAGCACAAGGAACCGGGCAGGAAGTACCCGATCGTGATGTTCGTGCACGGCGCCGGCTACCTGCAGAACGTGCACCAGCGCTATCCGGCCTACTTCCGCGAGCAGATGTTCCACAACCTGCTGGTGCAGAAGGGCTACATCGTGCTGGACATGGACTACCGCGGCAGCGAGGGCTACGGCCGCGACTGGCGCACGGCCATCTACCGCAACATGGGCCATCCGGAACTGGAAGACTACAAGGACGGCCTGGACTGGCTGGTCGACACCCAGCAGGGCGACCGTGACCACGCCGGCATCTACGGCGGTTCCTACGGTGGCTTCATGACCTTCATGGCGCTGTTCCGCGCACCGGGCACCTTCAAGGCCGGCGCCGCGCTGCGCCCGGTGGTCGACTGGCACAACTACAACCACGGCTACACCAGCAACATCCTCAACACCCCGGACATCGACCCGGAGGCGTACCGCGTGTCCTCGCCGATCGAGTACGCGCAGAACCTGCAGGACAACCTGCTGATCGCCCACGGCATGATGGATGACAACGTGTTCTTCCAGGACTCGGTGAACCTCACCCAGCGCCTGATTGAGCTGCACAAGGACAACTGGTCCATTGCCCCGTACCCGCTGGAACGCCACGGCTACGTGCGTGCTGATTCCTGGCTGGACCAGTACAAGCGCATCCTCAAGCTGTTCGAGCAGAACCTGAAGTGAGCAACACCGCAGCCACGATCCGGATCGTGGCTGCGGTCATCCTGGATGACCGCGGCCAGGCGTTGGTGGTGCGCAAGCACGGCGCCCGCCGCTTCATCCAGCCCGGTGGCAAGCCCGAACCCGGCGAGGCGCCGTTGCAGGCGTTGGCCCGCGAACTGCGCGAGGAACTGGGCGTGCAGCTGTGCACCGCGTCGGCCCTCGCGCTGGGCGCGTTCGAAGACTGGGCGGTGAACGAGCCCGGCCATCGCGTGCAGGCGCAGGCATGGTGGGTGCAGGTGGTCGGCACGCCGCAGGCACGCGCCGAGATCGCCGAGCTGGCCTGGGTTCCACTGCGGCCACCGCATGGTCTGCCCTTGGCACCCTTGAGCGAACACCATATCCTGCCGGCGGTCGCCACCCGGGTGACGGCCCGCTGAGCAGGCGGGCGCCGACTGCAAGGACATCGGATGTCAATGTCGATCCCGTCGATCCCCTCCCTGCCTTCCCCGGCCTATCACGCCTGGGTGCGCCCGGTGGCCCAGGCCTCGTTCTGGCTGTCGCTGCTGCTGACGATCTACTTCGTGCTGCAGGGCCTGGTGCTGTGGCCGCTGCACAACCTCGCGCTGTGGCGCCTGGTGGAAAGCGAAGTGCAGCTCCAACAGCTGCACAGCCTGATCTGGCTGCTGGCGCACCCGGTGGCCGCGTCGATGGTCGTCGCGCTGTTGTGCCTGGCCTCGACCGTGTCCAGCTGGGGCCTGTTGCGCGAACGGCGCTGGGGTCTGTGGAGCTTCGTGCTGTTGCTGCTGCTGAGCGGCTTGACCAACTTCGCAGTCGCCTGGTGGCTGGATGTGTTCATGGGCGACCTCATCCCGTTCCTGGCCGATGACCCGGCCCTGCTGCAGGAACTGCAACTGAAACGCTGGCTGATCACGCTGACCGTGGTCGGCATGTCGTTCGTGCTCCTCGGCCTGCAGGGTTGGCTGGCCTGGCGCCTGCTGCGCCCCGACGTGCGCTCGCGCTTCCACTGAGTTCCACCGATCCCTGCCCGACAAGGACCGTCGCATGCGCTGGCCGTCGCTTCTTCCAGCACTGCTGCTGTTCGCCGCACTACCTGCTTCCGCCGACGCGCTGCACTGCGGCGAGTACCGCAGTGTCGATGACGGCATGGCACTGGTGTTCACCACCCACAGCAGCGGCTACCGCCACAACGGCATCGGTGAGCCGCAGCCGCTGTGGGTCGATCGCAGTGCGGCACAGACCCGCCTGGTCATGCTCGACGATGGCGTGGCGGAGCCGATCCGGATCAGCGCCGATGGGCGGCGCATCGAGGACGACGTGCTCATGGTCTACACCCTGCGCCAGCCCCGGGCCTGCGCTGTCGAGCCCAGCACTGTGGCCGGCAGCTGCCGCGCTGCTGGCAGCTACTGCATGGTGCAGCTGCCAACGGCCTCACCCGGCCAGGCCCGGCGCGCCTGCGACGAGGGCGTGGGTGCGGGTTGCTCGGCACTGCTGCAGCAAAGGCTCGAAAGCAACTCCGCGGCAGCGACCGATGGCGCCGGCACCGCGCGCTTCGAGCGCCCGCCGGCCTGCCGCGAGTACACCCCCACCCACGATCCGCAGGCCTGCGAAGCGCTGGCCGACGCTGATCTGGCCGCCGCCATGCGACGGGTTGATCAGCGCCTGGAACGTGCCGAGAAGGCACCGGAGGGACCGCCGTTACCCCTGGCGGCACTGCAACAGCTGCAGCGACTGTGCCTGCAGCACCGCGGTGGCCGCTTCTGTGTCGAAGTGGCCGAGCAGCAATTGAAAGCACTGCAACCCGCGCTGGCGGTACAGGCGCTGCAGGTGGCCTGCGACGCAGGCCGCGCCAGTGCGTGCGAACGTACCGCGCCATTGCGTGAACTCGGTGCCGATCTACGCCTGGTCCCGCTCCAGCAGCTGCCGTGTGGCCGATACCAGGCCGAGGGTGGCCAGGTCGACATGCTCGACTTCGGTGATGGCACGCGAGGCCGCCTGCAGGAAGGTGCGGTCCAGCTGCAGCAGAACGGCGAAACCCATGTCCTGCGCCAGCTCGGCAATGGCGACCTGCTCGGCATGGATTCGCAGACCGGTTACCAGCGCTACCAGCGCGTGCCAGACGCGGCACAATGCGTGACCGCGCGCGTGGGCCGTGGTTCGCCGTAGCGCCAGGAGTTATCCGTTCGATCGTCAAGGAGACGACATGCTTCTACCCGCACCACGCCGCCGCTGGCTGGCCTGGGCCTTGCTGCTGGCCGCACCGACGGCCGCCGCGCAATTGCCCCAATGTGGCCTGTTCAAGGCCGACGAAGGCAGCAGCACGCTGCGCATCAACTCACCGAACCGCGGCGAGCAGAAGCACTTCGGCAGTGCGCCGTCTCCGGTCGCGTTCCAGCAGATCGACGGAAAGCTGCAACTGGTGAACCTGGAGTACGGCCTGCCCAGCGCGCTGCAGGTGCGCGATCGTGGCCGCACGGTTGAGGCGGATGGCACGGTCTACATCCTGCAAGCCCCCGCACAGTGCGCCGCAGCCGCCACGCCGGCCGAAGGCAGCTGCCTGGCCGATGCGGCGGCGTGCCTGGACAACCGTCGCGAAGCGATCCCGACCGCACTGGAAGCAGGGTGCCGGGAAGGCGTGCCCGGCATGTGCCTGCAACTGGCCGATCGTTGGCACGATGAAGCCAAGCCCACGGTCGGGGCCGATCCTGCCATGGCGAAGGCAGCGCTCGACGCCGCCCTGTCCGGCATCACGCTCCCCGCCGCCTGCAACAACGGCGGCTTCGAACAGGGAACCCCGGCGTGCGCCACCGCACTCGAGGCGGCCCCCGCAGTGCAGGAGCAGCTGGCCAAGGCGGCGATGACGGCGGCCATGACCGAAGCGATGGTGGCGATGACGGCGCCAGCCGGGCCGGTGGTCATCCCGGCTGAGCGACGGCAACAGTTGTTGCGGCTGTGCCGCGAGGTACCGCATGGCGGCTTCTGCACCCGCGTGGCTGAGCTGTCCTGGGAGGCGGGAGATCCCCTGCAGGCAGTGCAGGCCCTGGCTGCGGCCTGCACCCCCGGCAATGACACCGCCACCTGCGAGCGCCTGCCGGCATTGCAGGCGGTGGGCGCATCGTTGCAACCGCAGCCGGCAACGGCCCTGCCCTGCGGCAATTACCGGGCCGACGGCGGCCTGATGGACACGCTCGATTTCGGTGACGCCGGCCTGGTCGGCGTCGGCTGGGGCAGCCATCTTCGCGCGCGTATCGATGCGGGCGACATCCGCATCCGCCACGACAAGGGCGGCGACTTCGTGCTGCGCCCGCTGCCGGGCGGCCAGCTGCTGGGCCTGGATACCTGGACCCGCTTCCAGGTGTTCACCCCCACCGGCGAGGGCCCGGCCCGGTGCAGTGCGCCGAAGCAGTTCAACGTGCTGCCACTGCCACAGGATTGCCCGCTGGCGCTGGCCAACGAGGACGGCGCCGAAGCCTGCTGCACGCAGGGCAAGCTGCAGGGCTGCAACATTCTCGGCAACCGCCTTGCGCTGTCCGGGAACTGGCTGCAGGCCGCCGAGCACTACACCACGGTCTGCCGCGCCGGCGTGCGCGAAGGGTGCGAGAACCTGGTGACCGCGCAGGGCAACGGTGCGGAACTGGACGCACGGGCAACCCTGGAGCAGCTGTGCAAGGCCGACCGCAGTGGCCTGCATGTGGCCTGCGACGTGCTCGGCGCCCAGAACTGGGGGCTGATCACGCTGGGCGGTGCCCTGCAGAAATCAGTTGACGAGGCGGCCGAGGACGACGCTCCGGCGCCGCGCAACTCCAACCGCAAGCGCTGAGCCCGCCAGGGCCTGTCCGCAGCTTCGGGCGGGCCCTGCGGTAAAGTACGCGCCATGAACGAATTCGAGCGCGTGCGCGCCTACCTCACCGACCTGCAGGACCGCATCTGTACGGCGATCGAGGCCGTCGATGGCCAGGCCCGCTTCCAGGAAGACCTGTGGCAACGGGCCGAGGGCGGTGGCGGGCGTACCCGCGTGCTGCGCGACGGTGCGGTGTTCGAGCAGGCCGGCATCGGCTTCTCCGACGTGGCCGGCAGCCGCCTGCCGCCGTCGGCCTCGGCCAACCGCCCGGAGCTGGCCGGCGCCTCCTGGCGCGCCACCGGCGTGTCACTGGTGTTCCACCCGCTCAACCCCTACGTGCCGACCACCCATGCCAACGTGCGCTTCTTCCAGGCGCAGCGCGACGGCGAGGTGGTGGCCAGCTGGTTCGGCGGCGGTTTCGACCTGACCCCGTTCTATCCGTTCGACGAGGACGTGCAGCACTGGCACCGGGTTGCGCGCGACCTGTGCGCACCGTTCGGCGATGAGCGCTACGCCGCGCACAAGCGCTGGTGCGACGAGTATTTCTTCCTGCGCCATCGCAATGAAACGCGCGGCGTCGGTGGCCTGTTCTTCGACGACCTGCACGGCGACTTCGAGCGCGATTTCGATTACCTGCGCGCGGTCGGTGATGGCTTCCTCGACGCCTACCTGCCGATCGTGCAGCAGCGCAAGGACGCCGCCCATGGCGAGCGCGAACGCGAGTTCCAGCTGTACCGCCGCGGCCGCTACGTGGAATTCAACCTGGTCTACGACCGCGGCACCCTGTTCGGGCTGCAGAGCGGTGGCCGCAGCGAAAGCATCCTGATGAGCCTGCCGCCGCGGGTGCGTTGGGAGTACGGCTTCAACCCGGAAGCGGGCAGCGCCGAGGCACGCCTGGCCGATTACCTGGTGCCGCGCGACTGGCTCTGATGGATGTCGTCGCGCTGGGCAAGGGCCTGGTGGGCACGCATAGGCGGTGAAGGGCGGCCGAGCCTGGGCCCGGCGCTACAAGATCAGCTGTGCTTCCGCGCGATGATCGTGATGTGCCCGGTCGTCTCCAGCAGCGCGACCTGCACGTCTTCGATCCGCAGCCCGCCCTGCTGGCGCAGCGCGGCGTCGAAATCGGCCGGGCTGATCAGTTCGCGGCGGAGAACACCGTCCAGCAGCCGGCCATCACGCGCGATCACGGTGGGCTCTCCTTAGATCATCCGCTCCATGCGGCGATTCCGGGTGGTCAGCCAGCCCACCCCGTAATTCAGCACGATCAGGGTGGCCGCCAGCAGCAGGCCTCCGCCCAGCGAGGTGTCCGTGCCCAGCAGCGCGTTCTGTACCGCGTTGCCCAGCAACACGATCAGCAGCACGTCGAAGGGCGTGATCTGTCCCAGAGCCCGCTTGCCACCGAGCCGGACCATGCCGAGCACCACGACATACACCACCACCGCGCGCAGGATGAACTCCCACCACGGCATGGCCAGTGCGAACAGGTCGGGCATTGCGGGTTCCCCTGCTGGACAGTGGCCCAGCCTAGCACCTGGGGTCAGATCCCTTTGCCCGGTGGGCAAAGGGATCTGACCCCATCGGAGATGTTCCGGCGGCACAAATAAAAAGCCCCGCTGACCAGGGGGAGGTCAACGGGGCCGGGGAACGGGCACTTGGGGAGGAGTCCCCGTTCCGAGATCTGCTCCAGGGGATGGGAGAGATCCACAACAGGCATTGCGCCTGTCGGGAGTTATAGAAGCACTCCGAACACTAACGGTTCGTGAAGGGACCCAATTTAATGAACCTCAATCAGGGCAACATTCATGATCGAGTCAGAAACATCTGATGAATGAATAGGTTCACGTCGTTTTCGGCCCGAAACACGTCAGTGCGCTTCGTCCCAGTTGCTGCCGACGCCCGTATCAACCACCAGTGGCACCCGCAGTTTGGCCGCTTGCGACATGCGCTCGACTACCTGCAAACGCAACTCCTCGACGAAACTGCTTTCGGTTTCGAACACCAGTTCATCGTGCACCTGCAGGATCATCCGCGCCGGTGCACCACTGTCACGCAGCCACTGGTCCACCTCCACCATCGCGCGCTTGATGATGTCGGCGGCGGTGCCCTGCATCGGTGCGTTGATCGCGGCACGCTCGGCACCGGCGCGCAGGCCCTGGTTACGTGCATGAATGTCGTTCAGGTACAGGCGGCGGCCGAACAGGGTCTCCACAAAGCCCTGATCGCGGGCCTGCTGCCGCATCCGCTCCATGAAGTCGCGCACGCCCGGGTAGCGGCTGAAGTACAGCGCCACATAGTCCTGCGCCTGGCCGCGGTCGATGCCCAGGTTGCGGGCCAGGCCGAAGGCGCTCATGCCGTACATCAGGCCGAAGTTGATCGCCTTGGCGGCGCGGCGCTCGTTCGGGGTCACCTCCTCCAGCGTGCGCCCGAACACCTCGGCAGCGGTGGCACGGTGTACGTCGGCGCCCTGCTCGAAGGCACGCACCAGGCCCGGGTCCTCCGACAGGTGGGCCATGATCCGCAGCTCGATCTGCGAATAGTCGGCCGCCAGCAGCTGGAAGCCCTCCGGGGCGATGAACGCGCGGCGGATGCGGCGGCCGTCCTCGGTGCGGATCGGGATGTTCTGCAGGTTCGGGTCCGACGAGGACAGGCGGCCGGTCGCAGCGCCGGACTGGTGGTAGCTGGTATGCACCCGGCCGGTGTCCGGGTTGACCATCTCCGGCAGCTTGTCGGTGTAGGTGCTGCGCAGCTTGGCCAGGCCCCGGTAATCCAGGATCACCCGCGGCAGCTCGTGCTGGTCGGCAATCGCCTCCAGTGCCTCTTCATTGGTGCTGGGCTGGCCCTTCGGGGTCTTCACCACCGCCGGCAGCTTCAGCTCGTCGAACAGCACCGCCTGCAGCTGCTTGGGCGAATCCAGGTTGAAGCTGCGCCCGGCCAGCTCGGTGGCCTTCTGCTGTGCGGCCAGCATGCGCGAGGACAGGTCCTGGCTCTGCCGGCGCAGCTCGTCGGTGTCGATCCGCACACCGTTGGCTTCGATCGTGGTCAGCACCGGCACCAGCGGCATTTCGATGTCGCGATACACGCTGTCCAGTGCCGGCTCGGCCAGCAGCTGCGGCTGCAGCGCGTGGTGCAGGCGCAGGGTGATGTCGGCGTCCTCGGCCGCGTAGCGGCTGGCTTCGTCGATGCCCACCTGCGAGAACGGAATCTGCTTGGCACCCTTGCCGGCCACGTCCTCGAACTTGAGGGTGCTGTAGCCCAGGTAACGCAGGGCCAGCGAATCCATGTCGTGGCGGGTGGCGGTGGAATTGAGCACGAAGCTCTCGAGCATGGTGTCGTCGTGGTAGCCCTGCACCTGCACGCCATGGCGGCGCAGCACATGCAGGTCGTACTTGCCGTGCTGGCCCAGCTTCTTCTTTGCCGGGTCCTGCAGCACCGGGCGCAGCGCATCCAGCACCTGCTGCATCGGCAGCTGCGGCGGCGCGCCCGGGTAATCGTGGCCGACCGGGATATACGCCGCCTTGCCCGGCTCGACCGCCAGGCTGATACCGACCAGGCGCGCACGCATCGCGTCCAGCGCATCGGTTTCGGTGTCGAAGCTGATCAGGTCCGCCTGCTGCAGGCGCTCGACCCAGGCCTGCAACTGTTCGGCAGTCAGCACGGTCTCGTACTCACCCGGCGCGGCCAGCGCCGGATCCAGCGTGCCGGCAGCCGGTGCCTCGGCGCTGCCCCGGGCGAAGCCTGCGGCGGTACCGCGCAGGCTCGGGGTGGCCTCGCTGGCGGCGGCCGGTGCCGGCAGCGGCGCACCCAGTTCCTTCAGCGCCTGGGTGAAGCCGTAGCGCGTATACAGCTCGGTCAGCTCCGGTACGTCCTGCTCGCGCAGGGCCAGCGTAGTCGGGCTGGCGTCCAGCGCCACGTCGGTGCGGATGGTCACCAGCTCGCGGTTCAGCGGCAGCCGCTCCAGCGCCGCGCGCAGGTTCTCGCCGATCTTGCCCTTCATGGTCGGCGCGGCCGCCATCACGCCTTCCAGGTGCTGGTACTCGGCCAGCCACTTGGCGGCGGTCTTCGGCCCGCACTTCTCCACGCCCGGCACGTTGTCGACGGTGTCGCCCATCAGCGCCAGCAGGTCGATGATCTGGTCGGCGCGCACGCCGAACTTGTCCATCACCGCCGCGTCCGAATCCATGCGGCTGCCGGTCATGGTGTTGACCAGCTCGATGCCCGGGCGCACCAGCTGGGCGAAGTCCTTGTCGCCGGTGGAAATGGTCACCTTCAGGTCCTGCGCCAGGCCCTGCAGCGCCAGCGTGCCGATCACATCGTCGGCCTCCACGCCGGGGATGCGCAGGATGCTGATGCCCAGCGCCTCGACGATGCGGCACATCGGCTCGACCTGGCTGCGCAGCTCGTCGGGCATCGGCGGGCGGTTGGCCTTGTACTGGTCGTACAGGTCGTCACGGAAGGTCTTGCCGGGCGCGTCGACCACGAACGCGACGTAGGCCGGGCGCTCCTTCAGCGTGGAACGCAGCATGTTGACCACGCCGAACAGCGCGCCGGTGGGTTCGCCCTGCGCGTTGGACAGGGGCGGCAGCGCGTGGAACGCGCGGTACAGGTAACTGGACCCGTCGATCAGGACTAATCTGCTCATGCGCCGATTCTACGCGCCCGTGCCTGCACCGCGACGACACGGCGCGCACCCGGCGATGGGGCATAATCAAGGCTCTTTCCAGGCAAAGGCGCCGCCGATGAAGACCCTGATGCTGGCTTCCCTGCTCCTGCTCGCTGGCTGCGCCAGCATGGGTGGCGCGGGCGCTCCCCCGGTGGACGTCAAGGGCGCGGATGTGTCCAAGCGCACCATGGACAACGGTGACACGATCGAGGAATACCGCGTGTCCGGCCAGCTGCGCATGGTCAAGGTGACCCCATCGCGCGGTGCGCCGTTCTACATGTATGACAAGAACGGCGATGGCCGTTTCGACAACGACAAGGACGGCGTGTCGCCGGTGTACTGGAAGCTGTACAGCTGGTGATGTGACCGGGGGTCGGGTCCCTGCGATCCAGTAGATCCACGCCATGCGTGGATGCCCCCGGCCCCACAAAAAACAACGCCGGCGCGCATCCTGCGGCCGGCGTCGGGTCCCCTCCCCGGGAACGCTTGTATCAGCGGATGACCAGCACCGGCAGGGTGCTGCGCGCCAGCACTTCGGCGGTCTGGCTGCCCAGCAGCACACGGGTCACGCCACGGCGGCCATGCGAGGTCATCACGATCAGGTCGCTGTTGCGCTCGCCGGCGGTCTCGATGATGCCGTCAGCCGCATAGCGGTCCAGCACGTGCACCGGGTTGGCGGTAATGCCCTGCTCGGCGGCCTTGGCCAGCGCCGGCTGCAGCACCTTCTGCGCGCCTTCCTCGCGGTCGGCCTTGTACTCAGGGCTGTTCATGTAGCCCACGCTCCAGCCCATGGCGTCGTACATGCCGACAGCCCACGGCTCGGAAACGGTCACGATATCGACCTCGGCATTGAGGTCCTTGGCCAGCTCCAGGCCCTTGGCCAGGCCCTTGTCGGCCAGCTCGGACCCGTCGGTAGCAATCAGGATGCGCTTGTACATGGTGGGGCTCCGTGGCGGTCTGCCAGATGGGAACACCACCATTGCACACTGGATGTGCAGAGCGCGCCTTGAGCAGGATCAATCCGGCGCCGCGCAGCGGCCTGTGCCCACCGCCAGCTTGCGTACCCGAACACTGAGGCGCAGGCTGGGTGGGCGGCGGCGCGCCGCCTTGGGAGAACCCGCATGCAGGACAGCAAGCCGACACCACCAAGAACGCTCAGGATCATCTTGTGGAGCCTTATCGCCGCCTTCGTACTGTTCTGCGGCGGCTATTACCTGGGCAAGGATCTGGCCCAGCGCGACAACGCCCGACAGTCAGCCAGCCAGCCGATAAGCTGCTTCTATAGAGCCGAGCCATGCTCGGCTTCGGATGCATGAGCCGAGCATGGCTCGGCTCCACATTTTCCGCCCTCAGGCGATCTGCACCACGCGTGCGTTCTGGCACAGCGGGTAGCTGGCCACGAATTCAGCGATCGCATCACGCATCGCCTCGAACGATTCGCCGTACATGTACAGCGCGGTCTCGGTCGGGCCCTGCCACCAGCTGCAGATCTCGCCCAGGCCGTCGATGTTCTCCGACAGCTGCTCGAACACGTGGTTGGAATCGCACTGTTCGTAGACGTCGTCCGGCAGGTTCAGGCCGTCCAGGTAGATGCCCAGGCCCTCGGTCACGCCGAAGCTGCGGTCGGCCTCGCCCGCACCCTGCAGCTGCGAACCCTTCGGTGCACCCAGCTGTTCCAGCAGATCGATCAGCTTCGGCACGCCATCAGCATCGAGCAGGGCAACTTCGATATCACCGTACTCGACTTCACCCAGGTCGGAGATCGCGGTGCCGCCGCCGGTCAGCTCGCCCACCCGGGCCGCCTGCAACAACGCGTCAAGCGGATCCTCGAACAGTTCGTGGCGATGCTCGGGCTGCAGCCGGGCGTTCAACTTCACGGTGACGTGCAGCGTGGGTTCGGTCATGGGGGCGTTCCTGGAAGATGTCAGGCCCCATTGTAGAGTCGAGGTTGCTCGACTGCCTTTGTAGAGTCGAGCCATGCTCGGCTGCCTTTCCCACCAGAAGCCGCCGAGCATGGGTTCGACTCTACAACACCGCGGTCAACGCAGAAACGGCGTGACCTTGCGTTTCAGCAGCTCCACCAGCACCGGGTCCATGTAGTCGTAGTCGTCTGGAATATCCAGGCAGATCACCCGCTTGCCGTTCAGCCATGCCTTGTAGCGGCTGGACAGCCGGTTGCGGTGCGCCTTCTCCATCACAAACACCAGGTCGGCCCACTGCAGCAGCTCGGGGCTGAGCACTTCGTCGGCATCGGCCAGCAACCCGGCCGAGGCGGTCTCGATGCCTGGCCAATCGGCAAACACCTGCTCGGCCGTCGGGCTGCGCAGGCGGTTCTGGCTGCAGAGGAAGAGCACGTTGCGGGTCATGCCCGCAGCCTAATCGGGGTCGGATCCCTTTTCCAACGGGAAAGGGATCTGACCCCAACCACGTGCATTCCGCGATGGGGTCAGAGCCCTCCCTGCGGGAGGGATCCGCCCCTCGACGGTGATCAGATCACCGTCAGGTTGGCATACGCCATCACCAGCCACTTGCTGCCGGCGTCGGCGAACTCGACCTGCACGCGGGCGTGGGCGCCGTTGCCTTCGTAGTCGGTCACCATGCCTTCGCCGAACTTGGGATGGGTGACCAGTGCGCCGAGCTTGATCGGCGGTGCCTCGATCGAGGCGTGGCCCATCACCCGGCTGGCGCCCATCGAGGCCGGCCGCGAGACCTGCACCTTCGGGCGCACTTCGTGCAGCAGCTCGCGCGGGATCTCACGCAGGAAGCGCGACGGCAGGCTGTAGTTGTCCTGGCCGTGGATGCGGCGCGATTCGGCGTAGCTCAGCACCAGCTTCTGGCGCGCGCGGGTGATGCCGACGTAGGCCAGGCGGCGCTCTTCTTCCAACCGCCCACTTTCCTCCAGCGAACGTGCGCTGGGGAACAGGCCTTCCTCCAGTCCGGCCAGGAACACCAGCGGGAACTCCAGGCCCTTGGCCGAATGCAGGGTCATCAGCTGCACGCCGTCCTCGCCCGCCTGCGCCTGGCCCTCGCCGGCCTCCAGCGCGGCATAGGCCAGGAACGCGACCAGCTCGTCCATGTCCTCGCCCACTTCCTCGATATCATCTGCCCGGCGCACGAAGCGCGAGGCCACCGAGACCAGTTCGTCGAGGTTGTCGGTGCGCGATTCGGAGTCCAGCGCGTTGCGGCTTTCCTTGCTCCAGTGCTCGCGCAGCTGCGAGCGGGCCAGCACGTGGTCCACGCGCTCAGCCAGGGTCATGTGCACGGTCTGCGCGTGCAGCTCGTTGACCAGCACCAGGAAGCCGGCCAGCGCATTGCGCGCACGTGCGGCCAGCGCGCTGCCCTGGGTGACCAGCATGGTCGCTTCCCACAGCGAGATGCCCTGCGCGCGCGCCTCGCGGCGCACCTCGTCCAGCGTGCGGTCGCCGATGCCACGCGTCGGCGTGTTGACCGCGCGCTCGAAGGCGGCGTCATCGTTGCGGTTGGACAACAGGCGCAGGTAGGCCAGCGCATCCTTGATTTCGGCACGCTCGAAGAAGCGCATGCCGCCGTACACGCGGTACGGCACCTGCTCGCTCAGCAGCGCTTCTTCCAGCGCGCGCGACTGCGCGTTGCTGCGGTAGAGCACGGCCACTTCGGTGTAGCTGCCCCCATCGCGCACCCATTGGCGGGCACGCTCGACGATGTAGCGCGCTTCGTCCATCTCGTTGTACGCGGCGTACAGGTCGACCGGCTCGCCGTCGCCGCTGTCGGTCCACAGCTGCTTGCCGATGCGGTCCGGGTTGTGCGCGATCACCGCGTTGGCGGCGCCGAGGATGTTGGCGGTGGAGCGGTAGTTCTGCTCCAGGCGGATGGTCTGCGCGCCCGGGAAGTCGCGCAGGAAGCCCTGCACGTTCTCAACCTTGGCACCGCGCCAGCCGTAGATGGCCTGGTCATCGTCACCGACCACGAACACGTGGCCGGAATCGCCGGCCAGTACGCGCACGAAGGCGTACTGGATGGCGTTGGTGTCCTGGAACTCGTCCACCAGGATTTCGCGGAAACGGGCGCGGTAGTGCGCCAGCAGCGCCGGGTTGTCGCGCAGCAGTTCATGCGCGCGCAGCAGCAGCTCGGCGAAGTCGACCAGACCGGCGCGGTCGCAGCGTGCCTGGTACTCGATGTAGGCCTGGCGCATGGTTTCCAGCCAGGCGTCGTGCGGCTCGGGCTGGATGTGCTGCGGGCGGCGGCCTTCGTCCTTCTGCGCGTTGATCCACCACGCGATCTGCTTGGCCGAGTACTTGCCGTCGTCCAGTTCCAGCGCCTGCACCACGCGCTTGACCAGCCGCAGCTGGTCGTCCGAATCCATCACCTGGAAGCCTTCGGGCAGCTTCGCGTCCTGCCAGTGCAGGCGCAGCAGGCGGTTGGCCAGACCGTGGAAGGTGCCGATCCACATGCCACGGCTGCCGTTGGGCAGCTGGGCATCGATGCGGTGGCGCATTTCGCCGGCCGCCTTGTTGGTGAAGGTCACCGCGAAAATGCCGTGGGTCGGCACGCCATCGACTTCATGCAGCCAGGCGATGCGGTGGGTGAGAACGCGGGTCTTGCCGGAACCGGCACCGGCAAGCACCAGGTGGTGGCCGGGGGGAGCGGAGACGGCTTCGCGCTGGGCCGGGTTCAGGCCATCAAGCAGGTGGGAGACATCCATGCCCCCATTTTACGGCATCGCCGTCGCGGCTCCTGCGACCACCTGGGTGGCCAGTGCCTGCGCCTGCTGACGCAGTTCAGGCACCGCCAGGCTTTCCCACAGGCTGCCGATGCGCAGGCTGCCAAGCACGCCCAGCCGTGCCTGCGGCTGGCCACCGGCGGCACACAGGCGGTCGCCCGGCACCGTGCTGTCCAGGCCCAGCCCGTGCGGGCCGGAGCGTGCCAGCCCATCGGCCTGCAGCTGCTGCAACAACGGATTGCGCAAGGCACTGGCACGGGTTTCCACGCCGGTGGCGTTGATCACCCCGCCGATCGTCCACTGCTGTTCATTGCCCGAGGCATCGCGGCCGGACAGTTGCAGGGCATCGCCTTCGCGGCAGACGCGCTGCAGGCGGGACCGGTGGATACGCAGTTGGCCGCTGTCCTGCAGGGACTGCAGCTGTGCGTCGACCTCTTCGGCGATGCGGTGGCGATGCACGTCCCAATAGCGCACCACATGGCGCAGGAAGCGGCGCTGGTCGGCCTCATCGAGGCTGCACCACAGCGCCTGCCCGTGCGGACGGATGCGGTCCATCACGCCCTGCCACGGCAGGCCGTCGGCCTGCGCCTGACGCGCGAACCCGCGCAATGCGCGCAAGCGCTGGCGCAGGTTCATCGGCAGCAACGTGGCCGGGTCGAACGTGGGCAGGCCGCCATGCGCATGCGGCAACGGCAGCAGGCCATGGCGCGAGATCACGTGCAGCGGGCCGGTGTGGCCGGCGGCGACCAATGCCAGCACGGTGTCGGCCATGCTCAGGCCGGACCCGACAATGGCCACGGCCTGCTCGCCGGCCAGGGTGCGCACGCCGTCGTAGTCCCAGGCCTCGATCACATCGTCGGCAGGCAGCGCATCGGCACCGGCCACCGGCAGCGGGCGCATGCTGTTGCCGGTGGCCAGCACCGCCTGCGCGGCGTGCAGCGTGTGGCCATCGCCCAGCTGCAGGCGGTAGCCGTGGTCATCCGGCTGCAGGCCCAGCACTGGCTGCGCGATCACCCGGAGCTGCGCCGGGCTCGCGGCGGCGGCCTCCTGCAGGCGCTGCTGCAGGTAGGCCGCAAAATAGTGCCGGCACACGTAGCGCTCGCCCAGCACCTCGCGCGCCTCGCCCGGGTAGGCATTGGCAACCATCAGGTAGTCGAGGAAATCGCCGGGCTGGTCGGCAAACGCACTCATCTTCGCCGCCGGCACGTTCAGCAGGTGTTCGGGCCACGGTGTGGCATAGGCGATGCCCTGCGCCAGCTGCGAGGCCGGCTCAAAAATGGCCAGCACCAACGGCGCCTGGGCCTGGCGCAACACCTGGATCGCCACCAGCACCCCGGCCGCGCCGCCACCGATGATCGCCAGGTCCAGTTCGCCATTACGCGGTGAATCAGTCATGTGCTGATTGTAGGTCATCGGCGATGACAGGCCGGATTGCCGAAGTGGGCGGCCGGCCTTGCCTCACATCAACGCATCGGCCAAGCGTGCGATGCCTTCGCGGCTGCGCCGCCACGTGGGGCGGCTGCGCCACTGCTGCAGGTCCAGCTGTCGTGACTCGCGCAGGTAGCCGTCCTCGATCGCGCACAGCTGCTGGACCAGCGCGCGGTCGTAGCAGATCAGGCCGATTTCGGCATTCAGCGCGAACGAGCGGATATCCATGTTGATCGAGCCGAGCACGGCGATGTCCTCGTCCACGCTCATGTGCTTGGCGTGCAGGAACTGCGGTTCGTACAGGGCGATGCGCACACCACAGCGCAGCAACTCGTCGTAGTACGCCTCCTGCGCCCACGAAGTCAGCCGCTGGTTGTTGCTGGCCGACAGGATCAGCTGCACGTCCACGCCGGACAACGCCGCAATGCGCAAGGCGCTCAGCGTGGCTTCGTCGGGCACGAAGTACGGGGTGACCATCACCAGCCGGCGCCGTGCCAGGTGGATCAGCGCCGCCACCGCATCGCGTGCGTTGCTGTAGGGATAGGCCGGGCCGCTGGGCAGCAGCTGGGTGGCGATGTCGTCGCTGCACTCGGGCACATCGGCGATCACGTCCAGGCGCTGGCCGGTTTCCATGTACCAGTCGCTGGCGAACACCGCCTCCAGGTGCGCCACCGCCGGGCCGCGCACGCGCGCCACCAGCTCGCGGTTCGGGTGGCCGGGCACGAACTGCGGGCCCGCCAGGTTCTGCGAACCGACATAGGCCACTTCGTTGTCGATCACCGCGATCTTGCGGTGGTTGCGCAGGTCCATGCGCCCGCTGCGGCGCCAGCGCAGGCCACCGGGCAGCATCGCGCGCACTTCGATGTCGCGCGCTTGCAGGCGCTTGCGGTAGGCGCGCAGGCCGCGCTTGGCACCGACCGCGTCGAGCAGCACGCGGCACTGCACGCCACGTGCGGCCGCACGCTGCAATGCCTCGGCCACCGCCTCGCCCACCGCGTCATCGAACATCAGGTAGTACAGCAGGTGCACGCGGTCTTCGGCCTGATCGATGTCGGCGATCAGCGTGTGCAGTGATTCATCGTAGTCGGTCAGCAGGTCGACCGCGTTGCCATGCACCGGCATGAAGTCGCCTTGGCGCTGCACCAACGGCACGATCTCGGCGCAGGCGGTGTCCGGCCGCGGGGCCCAGCGCAGGCGATGCTGCAGCGCCTGTTCCTCGCGGATCACCTGCGAGGCCTCGGCCTGGCGGCGGATACGCTCGCGCGACAGCCACGGGTGGCCGAACAGCAGGTACAGCGGCAGGCCCAGCAGCGGCACGAAACCGACCAGCAGCAACCAGCTGCGCGCCGCACCCGGCGTGGTGCGGGTGGGGATCCAGCACAGCGCGACCAGCCGGATCAGCCAGTCGATCAGCAGCAGGTACGAACCCAGCAACCACTCGAACAGCATCGTGTCGCCCGTCGGGAGGTGATGGGCCATTCTGCCCAGCGGGGTGTGTAGAGTCGAGCCGCGCTCGACTGCCTTGAACCCGCGTGTCGACCACGGTCGGCACCCACCATCTGGATGCCAGACATGAAAAAACCCGCCACAAGGGCGGGTTTCTTCGCGGGGACCAGCCATCCTTGCGGATTACTTGATCTTGCCTTCCTTGTACAGGACGTGCTTGCGCACGACCGGATCGTACTTCAGGAATTCCATCTTCCCCGGGGTGTTCTTCTTGTTCTTGTCCGTGGTGTAGAAGTGGCCGGTACCGGCCGAGGAAATCATACGGACCTTATCGCGCTTGCCTGCCATGATGCTTTACTCCTCAGACCTTTTCGCCGCGCGCACGCAGCTCAGCCAGAACGGAATCAATGCCGTTCTTGTCGATGGTGCGCAGTGCATGCGCGGAAACACGAAGCTTGACCCAGCGGTTCTCGCTGGCCACCCAGAAACGGCGCTCGTGCAGATTCGGCAGGAAACGACGACGGGTCTTGTTGTTGGCGTGCGAGACGTTGTTACCCGTCTGCACTCGCTTGCCGGAAACCTGGCATACGCGGGACATTGCGCACCTCGATAGTAGTTGTTGTCAGCCCGTAGCCCGGGAGACGGCGGCCTCGATGGTTGCCCACCACACGTCAAGAGAATCAAAGGGTTACGCTAGCGTTGGGCGGCCGGGGACGTGCTCCCGGGGGCGCCGCCCGGTAGAAAACCGGACACAGCGAGCCGCGCATTATGCACGGGTTCAAGCACTTGCGCAAGTTACCCACAGGCTGCGGCTGAACGCGGCAGTGCCAGCCCTTCTCGCCAGCCTCCATACTGGCGCCGTCCAATGCGGAGCTTTCCATGCGGCTGCTGGCCCTGACCTACGGAACCGAAGGCGATACACGCCCCCTGGCCATGCTCTGCCATGGCCTGATTGGCGCAGGCCACGAGGTGACACTGCTGGCCGACGGCGGCACCCTGGGCAGCGCGCGGGCGCTGAATGTGCCCCATGCGGCCCTGGAAGGTGACATCCATGACGAAGTGGTCGCACTGGTCTCGCGTGGCAACGGTGTCGCCGCCGCCAGTACCGGCCTGGCACGGATGGCGGTGCAGCATGTCAGTGGCTGGATGCGCCAGGCGGATGCGGCGGCCGAGGGTTGCGACGCGATTCTGACGGGTGGGCTGGCGGCCTTTGTCGGCATGAGCGTGGGCGAACACCGGGGTCTGCCGGTGATCGGCACCGGCATGATTCCGCTGACCCCGACGCGTGCCTTCCGCTCCCCGTTCCTGCCACCTGGACGCTCGCCGGGCTGGTTGAACCGGGCCAGCTACGGTCTGGTCAACGGCCTGATCTGGCGACAGTTCCGCCGGCCGATCAACGAGGCCCGCAAGCAGCTGGGGCAATCGCCACGCCGCTCGCTGTGGTCCGGCCTGCCGATGCTCTATGGCATCTCGCCACAGCTGCTGCCGCCACCGGCGGACTGGCCAGCCGACCACATCGTCTGTGGCCAATGGCGGCTTCCGGATGCCCCGTGGACACCCCCGGCCGGCCTGCAGGCTTTCCTCGATGCCGGCCCGCCGCCGGTTTACCTGGGTTTTGGCAGCATGACCGGCTTTGATCGCGATCGCGTGCTGCCGGCCTTGCTGCAGGCGCTGGCACCGCGGCGTGTCCTGCTGTTCCCCGGCTGGATGGGACTGCCTGCGATGACCTTGCCCGATTCGGTCTTCGTGCTCGGCCCGACGCCACACGAAGCACTGTTCCCGCATTGCGCACTCGCCATCCACCATGGTGGCAGCGGCACTACGCATTCGGCCTGCCGCGCCGGCATTCCCTCGCTGGTGATGCCGTTCGCCGCGGATCAGTTCTTCTGGGCCGATCGCCTGTATCGATTGGGCGTGGCACCGGCACCGTTGTCACCGACACGACTGGATGCAGCAACGCTGGCAGCAGCCATCGCCTTCGCTGAAACCGAAGCAACACGCGCACGCGCGGCGGCTCTGGGCGTAGCGATGGGCGATGAGGACGGGGTGGCATGTGGCGTGGCAATGATCGAGCGCTGGTTGCGGCCGATGTAACAGCGGCCAGGCCTCAACGCAGGTGCGGAATCACCTGGGCCAGCAGATGGGCATCCTTCAGCGCGCCGTGCAGGCCCCGGTTGCCGGGAATGCGCAGGCGCTGCAGCACATCGTCCAGCTTGTTGCCCTGGCCCGGCCAGCGCCCGCGCGCCAGCTTCAGGCTGCAGGTGATGCGGCAATGCTGGGCCAGCGTGCCGGGGATACCAGCCAGGCGCAGCTCGTTGTCCAGGAAGCCCACATCGAAGGTGGCGTTGTGCGCGACCATCTCGCTGCCGCGCAGGAAATCCAGCAGTTCAGCGGCCTTGCTGGAGAACAGTGGCTTGCCCACCAGCATCGCATCGCTGATGCCATGCACGCGCTGCGCGCCCCAGTCGACCTTGCGCTGCGGCTGCAGGTAGGTGTGGAACTGACCGCCGCTGAGCTGGCCATCGATCAGTTCGACGGCACCGATTTCGATGACCCGGTGCCCCAGGCGGTGGGAGATGCCGGTGGTTTCGGTATCCACTGCAACGATGCGACTCATCAGGGTATGCGTTCTCCGGTACGTGCGTCGGGATTTTCGCACGCGACCGATGCACTCACCCCAGCGTTTCCACCGCCCAGTCGATGAACACCCGCAGCCGTTGGCTCATGTGCCGGTTCGGCGGGAACATCACGTGCATCGGCATCGGCGGCAGCTGCCAGTCCTGCAGCACCGGCAGCAGCTCACCGCGCGCCACGTGCGGATCGGCCATGTAGCTGGGCAGCGCGACCACGCCCAGGCCGGCCAGCGCAGCGGCCAGATAAGCGTTGCCATCATCGAAGCCGACCGTGTAGCGGCCCTGCACCTCGATGCGCTCATCGCCGCGCTGCGCACTGAACACCCGCGCCCGGCCGCTGCGCGGGCTGAGGAAGCCGACCATGTGGTGGTTCGGCCCGTCCAGCGCGCGCGGGTCGGCAGGCAACCCGAAGCGCTGCACATAGCCCGGGCTGGCGTGGAAACCGATCGGCAGCGCAGCCAACGGCCGTGCCACCAGCGCCGGGTCGGCCGGGGTACCGCCGCGAATCACGCAGTCGACGTTGTCGGCGATGACATCGACCTCGCGGTCGCTGACGCCGATGTCCAGCTGGATCTCCGGGCAGCGCGCCTGGAAATCCGGCAACGCCGGCACCAGCCGCAACCGCGCGTACGGCCCCGGCACATCCACGCGCAGGCGTCCGCGC
This sequence comes from Stenotrophomonas sp. 85239_Sma, assembly GCF_056481725.1. Taxonomy (NCBI): domain Bacteria; kingdom Pseudomonadati; phylum Pseudomonadota; class Gammaproteobacteria; order Lysobacterales; family Lysobacteraceae; genus Stenotrophomonas; species Stenotrophomonas sp. 85239_Sma. The sequence continues at coordinate 4,534,578 of NZ_CM151163.1, forward strand.
GGTTGGGTGGCCGCGTCGCCCAGCCCGCCCTCCACCTCTTCCAGCTCGGCCAGCAGGCGGGCGATGCGTGGGTAATAGGCCGCGCCGTCGGCGGTGACGCTGACCCGCCGGGTGGTGCGGTTGAGCAGGCGCAGCCGCAGGTGCGCCTCCAGTTGCTGCACCAGCTGCGTGGCCGTAGTGCGGCTGATCTGCAGGGTCTGCGCGGCGCGGGTGAAGCTGCCGGTTTCCACCACGCGGGCAAATGCCCGCATCGCCTCGAAACGGTCCATGGCGGGCCATGATTGTTTGGGATTGGCAATCAATCTAGGCCGATCATCGCGGTTTATCCAGACAGCGGCGACGAGGAGGATGGCATTTTCTCCCACGGGATCTTCCCCATGTCACAGCGAGATGTCGTTTTCCCCGCCGGGCGCCAGGCCCTGTACGAACGCAACCGCTACTCGCCGGCGATCCGTTCCAATGGCTTCCTGTTCGTTTCCGGCCAGGTCGGCAGCCGCGAGGATGGTTCGCCCGAGCCGGATTTCGAAACCCAGGTGCGCCGCGCCTTCGAGAACCTCAACGCGGTGCTGGCCGCCGCCGGCTGCACCTTCGATGACGTGGTCGACGTGACCGTGTTCCTGATCGATCCGGAAACGAACTTCGAGAAGGCCTGGGCGATCGTGCCCGGGTATTGGGGCGAGGCGCCGCACCCGACCCTGACCGGTATCGGCGTGACCTGGCTGTATGGGTTCCAGTTCGAGATCAAGGTGATCGCGAAGCTGCCCGCAGACCGGCGGTAGTGCCGGCCGCTGGCCGGCGATGTGTCGGGGGTCGAAAAGCGTGTCGACCAAGGTCGACACCCACCAGAGCAGAAGTTCAGCACCCACCAAGGCAGAAGGAGGCCCCCAAGTCGCCCACCTGAACGGGAGATTCCGACGGATTCCCGAGGTGGCCATTGATATTGTATCCGGCGAAAACCGCTTGCTAGCCTCCCCTCCATGCGCCGGATCACCCGCCAACTGCGTACGTACCTGATGATGCTGCTGATGGCGGCATTCGTGGTCGTGCCGGTGGCCGACGCACTGGTGTGTGCGGTGGAACCGCATGCCAGCAGCGCCCATGTCGAGTCCCTGGCGGACGATGCAGGCGACGACAGCGACAGCAAGCACACCGGTGCCTGCACGCATAACCACTGCCATCACTCCACGCTGAGCCTGCCAGCAAATGATTTCGCCGTCTTCGGTACGCCACTGCCGGCGCGCTGGATGAATGCCGGCGACGTGGCGACCTATGCGGTCGCCCAGGATGAATTGACACGTCCCCCCCGGGCGTGAGTTGAGCGCGTCCCGCAATCGCGGGCTCCCGTTTCACTCACAACCGGAATCCCCCTATGTCGATCCTGACACCTCGGTCGCCGCGCGCGGCCGGGCTGGTCGTCGCCGTGTTGCTGGGCCTGGCCCCGGCGGCTTCGGTGATGGCGCAAGCCGCCCCTTCCTACGACACCCTGCTTGAACGCCTGGACCAGCTGCCCGGCACCCGCGTCGGTACGGCGCTGGCCGAGGCGGCCGACGCGCGCGCCGACCAGGCCCGTGCGTTGCCCAACCCTTCTCTCTCCTACTCGGCCGAGAACGCCTGGGGCACCGGCTCCTATGGCGGCATGGGCAAGGCCGATACCGTACTCACCCTGTCCCAGCCGCTGGAGGTCTGGGGCCAGCGTGGCGCGCGTGTCCGTGCCGCCCGTGCCGAGGCACAGGCCGCCAACCTGCGTGGTGCCCAAAGCCGCAGCGACGTGGCCAGCCAGCTGGCGGTGGTCTACGCACAGGCGGAAAGTGCACTGCGCCGCTATTCCCTGGCCGAAGAGGCGCTGACCCTTACCCGCGATGACGCCAACGCCGTCAACGCGATGGTCAAGCAGGGGCGCGAACCGCAACTGCGCGCGGTGCAGGCGCAGAGCGAAGTGGCCAACGCCAGCGCCGCGCTGGATGAGGCGCAGGCGTTCCGCGACGCCGCGCTGGCACGCCTCGCCGGTGCCGCGCTGCTGGATACGCCGGTGCAGTCGATCGACAACAGCCTGCTCGACCGTGCACCGCCGCTGCCACGGGGTGCGACCGATGTGGCGCTGGCGGTACGCATCGCCGAAGCCGAAGCCGATGCGGCCGGCAAGCTGGTCGACGTGGAGCGCAAGCGCGCCCTGCCCGATCTGAGCGTCACCGCCGCGCAGACCCGCTTCCGCGAAGGCGGCGAGCGTGCCTACACCCTCGGGGTCAGCCTCAGCATCCCGCTGTTCGACCGCAACCGCGGTGGCATCCGCGCCGCCAATGCCGACCAGCGCGCGGCCGAGGCACGCCTGGACCAGCAGCGCCGCGACAGCGAGGCCGCACGCCTTGCCGCCGTGGCCGGGCTGAAGGCCGCCGGCAGCCGTACCCGGGCCGCCGATGAAAGCGTGGCCGCCGCCGAGGAGGCGTATCGCCTGGCCCGTGTCGGCTTCGACGCCGGACGCATCTCGCAGCTGGAACTGCGCAGCACGCGCAGCGCCCTCATCGCCGCCCGCGGCACTGCCGTGGACGCGCGCCTGTCGCGCGTCGGCGCGGAAATCGATCTTGCCCGCCTTGAAGGGCGCGCGCCTTTTGTGGAGGCCCCATGACTCTCTCCCGTACTTTCCCGCTGATCGGCGCCGTGCTGCTGGCCGTGCTGTTGGCCGGCTGCGCTGGCAACGCGCAGACACCTGCAAATGAAGACCCCGCCGCGGCCAAGGCGGGCGCCGACGATGGCCATGGCCACGCGACCGACAGCAAGGAAGCCAAGGCCGAATCCGCGAAGGCACCCCCCGATGCGGATGAGGGTGTCGTGCAGTTGACCCCTGAGCAGATCAAGGCGTCCGGTATCGAAGTGGTCGCGATCGGTCGCGGTGGCGGTGGCTCCACGCGCCTGTCCGGCCGGGTCGAACCGTCGGTGGGCGCCCGCGCCTCGGTCGCCTCCACGGTGACCGGTCGCGTCGAGCGCGTGCTGGTCGCGCCGGGCACCGCGGTGAGGCAGAACCAGGCGCTGGCCATCGTGGTCAGTGGCGAGGCCGCGGTGTTCCGCGCCAATGCGCTGGCCGCATCGGCCGAAGCCGAGGCCGCGCGCCTGGCCTATGGCCGCGACAAGGCGCTGGTCGACCAGGGCGTGGTCGCCCGCCAGGAACTGGAGGCCTCGCGCGCGCGCTCGCTGGCGGCACAGGCCCAGGCCGCCGCCGCGCAGGCACAGGCCGCCGCCAACGGGGCGCCCGATGCCAGTGGCCGCGTGCGCATCACCAGCCCGGTGGCCGGCATCGTCGGCAACGTGCAGGTCACCCCGGGCGGCGTGGTTGCTGCCGGCAGCGCGGTGGCCGACGTCGCCGACCCGACAATGAACGAGCTGGTGTTCACCGCACCGCCGGCGCTGGCTGCGCAGGTCACGCCGGGCATGAAGCTGGAAGTGAGCGTGCCAGGTGGCAGTTTCACCGCCACCGTCACCGGTTCGGCCGCCGACGTGCGCCAGCAGGGTGGCGTCGCGGTGATCCGTGCCACGCCGGTGGACGCTTCGCTGCCGCCGGCCGGATCGCCGGTATCGGCGGTAGTCGTCACTGATGGCCAGGATGGCTCGCTCAGCGTGCCCGCCGATGCGGTGCAGAACGTTGATGGCAGCAGCGCGGTGTTCGTCGCCGTCGACGGCGGCTTCAAGGCGCAGCCGGTGCTGGCCGGGCGCCGTGCCGGCGACCGCATCGAGATCCTCGGTGGCCTGACCGGCAACGAGCGCATCGTCGGTGCCAACGCCTTCCTGCTCAAGGCCGAACTGGCCAAGGGCGAAGCCGAGCACGGCCACTGAGGAGGCGACCATGTTCAAGCTGATCATTGAAACAGCGGTACGCCACCGCTGGCTGGTGGTGTTCATGGCGGCGCTGATCGCCGCCGTGGGCCTGTTCCAGCTGGGCAAGCTGCCGATCGACGCGGTGCCGGACATCACCAACCGCCAGGTGCAGATCAACACGGTGGCACCGGCGCTGACGCCGGAGCAGATCGAACGGCAGGTGACCTACCCGCTGGAAACCGCGCTGGCCGGCATTCCCGGCCTGACCACCACGCGTTCGTTGTCGCGCAATGGCTTCTCGCAGGTCACCGCGATCTTCACCGATGCGACCGACATCTACTTCGCCCGCCAGCAGGTGGCCGAACGCATGCGCGAGGCATCGGAAGACCTGCCCGATGGCGCGTCGCCGATGCTGTCGCCGGTCACCACCGGCCTCGGCGAGGTGCTGATGTGGACGGTGGACTTCACCGCGTTCGATCCGGCCAAGCTGGCCAAGCCCGGTGAAGCGGGTTGGCAGGCCGGCGAGGTCTACCGCACGCCGGAAGGCACTCTGCTTCGCACGCCGGAAGAACGTGCCACCTACCTGCGCACCGTGCAGGACTGGATCATCGCGCCGCAGATGCGTTCCAGCCCGGGGCTGGCCGGCGTCGATACGGTCGGCGGCTACGTCAAGGAATACGGCGTGCATCCGGACAGTGCCAAGCTGGCCGCGCACGGCCTCGGCCTGGCCGATCTGGTCACTGCCCTGCAGCGTTCCAACGTGCAGGCCGGTGCCGGTTTCGTGCAGCGTGCCGGCGAGGGCCTGGTGGTACGTGCCGACGGCCTGGCGCTGACCACCGACGATCTGGCACAGGCCCCGGTAGCCACCCGCAATGGCGTGGTGGTACGCGTGGCCGATGTGGCCGAGGTCGAGCTGAGCCACGCACCGCGCCTGGGTGCGGCCAGCCGCAACGGCCATGAAGCCGTGCTGGGTACCGCGCTGATGATTGCCGGCGGCAACAGCCGCACCGTGGCCCAGGCCGCGGCGACGCGCCTGGAGCAGGTGAACAAATCGCTGCCGGCCGACATCGTGGCCGCACCGGTGCTGGACCGCAGCGTGCTGGTCAATTCCACCATCAAGACCGTGGCCAAGAACCTCACCGAGGGCGCGCTGCTGGTGGTGGTGGTGCTGTTCCTGCTGCTGGGCAACCTGCGTGCGGCGACGATCACCGCGCTGGTGATTCCGCTGTCGTTCCTGTTCGCGGTGATCGGCATGAACCGCTTCGGCATCAGCGGCAACCTGATGAGCCTGGGTGCGCTGGACTTCGGCATCCTGGTGGACGGCGCTGTGATCGTGGTCGAGTCGACGCTGCTGATGCTGGGCCAGCGCCGCGCCGAACTGGGCCGTGCGTTGACCGCGATGGAACGCCTGCGCGTGGCCGCCGATTCGGCGATGAAGATGGCGCGCCCCGCGGCCTTTGGCCAGCTGATCATCCTGCTGGTGTTCGCGCCGATCCTCACCCTGGAAGGCGTGGAGGGCAAGACCTTCCACCCGATGGCAGCCACCTTCATGCTGGCCCTGGTCGGTGCCTTCATCTTCTCCTTCACCTTCGTGCCGGCGATGGCCGCGCTGCTGGTGCGCGAGCCCAAGGTGAAGGACGGTGATACGCATGCCGATGATGGCGAGCACGAGACGAAACTGATCCGCGTGCTGCGTGCGCGCATCGAACCGGTGGTGCGCAAGGCCGTGGCGCATCCGCGCACGGTGCTGGCCGGTGCGGTGATGATGATGGTGGTGGGTATCGGTTCGTTCTCGCTGCTGGGCCGCGAGTTCATGCCGACGCTGGACGAAGGCAACGTGGCGATGCAGGCCCTGCGCGTGCCGTCGACGTCGCTGGAGCAGTCGCTGGCAATGCAGCTGGCACTGGAAAAGGCGATTGCCAAACAGCCGGAGGTGGAAACCGTGTTCTCGCGTACCGGTACCGCCGAGGCAGCGATCGACCCGATGCCGACCAACATCTCCGACAGCGTGATCGTGCTGAAGCCACGCAAGGACTGGCCGGATCCGAAGCTCGGCAAGGATGCACTGGTGGCACGCTTCGAGAAGCTGGCCGGGCAGCAGCTGGGCAACAGTTTCGAGTTCAGCCAGCCGATCGAGCTGCGCTTCAACGAACTGATTTCCGGCGTGCGTACCGACCTGGCGGTGATGATCTTCGGCGATGACTTCAGCCAGCTGCAGAAGGTGGCCGACCAGGTGGCGTTGAAGCTGCGTGCAGTGGATGGCGCGGCCGACGTGCGGGTGGAGCAGATCTCCGGCCTGCCCACGCTCAACGTGGCCATCGACCACGTTGCAGCGGCACAGTACGGGCTGACCGCCGCGGACGTGAGCGATGCACTGTCCACCGGCATTGGTGGTACCGCGGCCGGCAAGATCTTCGAAGGCGACCGCCGCTTCAACGTGGTGGTGCGCCTGGACGATGCCTCGCGCAACGATCCGGACCAGTTGGCTTCGTTGCCGATCGCTACGCCGTCGGGGTTGGTGATTCCGCTGTCGTCGGTCGCGCGCATCACGGTCAGCGAAGGGCCGAACCAGATCAGCCGCAACAACGGCAGCCGCCGCGTGGTGGTGCAGGCCAACGTGCGCGGTCGTGACCTCGGCGGCTTCGTGGGTGAAGCGCAGGCGGCGGTGGCCGACGTGGCACTACCGCCGGGCGCCTACCTGACCTGGGGTGGCCAGTTCGAGAACCTGCAGCGTGCCGAGAAGCGGCTGGCAACGGTGGTGCCGGTGGTGTTCCTGCTGATCGGCAGCCTGCTGTTCATGGCCCTGCGCAGCGGCAAGGAGGCCATTCTGGTGTTCAGCTGCGTGCCGTTGGCGCTGGTCGGCGGCATCCTCGCGCTGCTGCTGCGTGGCATGCCGTTCTCGGTGTCGGCGGCGGTTGGTTTCATCGCCGTCTCCGGCGTGGCCACCTTGAACGGCCTGGTGCTGATGCAGGCGATCCGAGAGCGCCTGGATGCCGGTGACCTGCCGCTGCAGGCGGCGATCAACGGCGCCTCCAGCCGCATCCGCGCAGTGCTGACCACGGCGCTGGTGGCCATCGTCGGCTTCATTCCGATGGCGATCGCCAGCGGTTCCGGTGCCGAGGTGCAGAAGCCACTGGCAACGGTGGTGATCGGTGGCCTGATCACCGCCACCGTGTTGACCCTGCTGGTGCTGCCGACCTTCGCGGCACGGGTGGCCAAGCCGAGGGCGGTGGGATGATGTGATGCCGGGGTCGGAGCCCTTTCCGTGGGAAAGGGATCCGACCCCATGCGGGTCGGATCCCCGCCCGACGGGCGGGGCTCTGACCCGATCACACAACGGTCAGGCCTTCTTGCGTTCGGCGATGTACGCCTGGATCTGCTGTTCCAGCACCGGCAGCGGCACCGAGCCCTGCTTGAGCAGGGTGTCGTGGAAACCCTTGATGTCGAACTTGTCGCCCAGCTCCTTCTCTGCCTGCGCACGCAGGCGCACGATGGCGATCTCGCCCAGCTTGTAGCTCAGCGCCTGGCCCGGCCAGGAAATGTAACGGTCCACTTCGGTGGTCACTTCATGCTCGCTCAGCGCAGTGTGGTCACGCAGGTAGGCCAGCGCCTGCTCGCGGGTCCAGCCCTTGCTGTGCACGCCGGTATCGATCACCAGGCGCGCCGCACGCCACATTTCGTAGGTCAGGCGACCGAAATCCTCGTAAGGGGTTTCGTAGATGCCCATCTCCACGCCCAGCTTCTCGCAGTACAGCGCCCAGCCTTCGCCATAGGCAGAGATGTAGGTGTTGCGGCGGAACTCGGGCAGGTTTTTCTGCTCGGCGGCAATCGCCCCCTGCAGCGAGTGGCCCGGGTCGGATTCATGCAGGGTCAGCGCCGGCAGGTTGTACAACGGGCGCGACGGCAGGTTGTAGGTGTTGAGCCAGTAGGTACCCATACCACCGCGGCCGGCGGTCCAGAACGGGGCGATGTCCGGCGGCACCGGCACGATGGTGAAGCGCGCGCGCGGCAGCGTCATGTATTTGCCGAGCTGGCCATCGGCCCGCTTGGAGATCCACGCGGCACGCGACAGCAGCTCTTCCGGCGTCTTCGCATAGAACTGCGGATCGGTGCGCAGGAAGGCCAGGAACTCGGCGAAGCTGCCCTTGAACTTCACCTGCTTGATGATGTCGTTCATTTCCTTCTGGATGCGCGCGACTTCATCCAGGCCGATGCGGTGGATCTCGTCCGGCGACAGGTCCAGCGTGGTGTATTCGTGGATCTGCTGCTTGTAGTACGCCTTGCCGTCCGGCATCGCTTCGGCGGCCAGGGTGGTACGCGCCTGCGGCACGTACTCGTTGACGAAGAAGGTGCGCAGTTGCTGGAACGCCGGCACTACCTTGCCACTGATCGCTTCACGCGCCTGCGCCTGCAGCCTGGCCTGCTCTGCGGCCGGGATGCTGTTGGGCAGCTTCTTGAACGGCGCGTACAGCGGCGAATCGGTCGGGTCCTTCAGCTCGGCGACGGTGGCGATGGACACTTCGCGGCCATCGAGCACCGCGCGCGGCACGCTGAAGCCACGCTTCAGGCCGGCGCGCATGTTCTCGGTCTGCTGGCCGAAGTAGCGCGGCACATCGTTCAGGCGTGCGATGTAGTTCTGGTAGTCCTGCACGGTCTTCATCTCGCGCCGGGCCATGAAGGACAGGTTGGACCAGAACGAGGAGTCGGCGTTGAACGGCATCTCGTAACCACGCAGGCGCACTTCCTCGGCCAGGTTGAACACCTGATCGCGGTAGATCGCGTAGTTGATCTGGTTGTCGGGCGACAGGGTCTTCGGGTCGATCTTCTTCAGTGCAGCCAGGGTCTCGTCCCACACCTTCAGGCGCGCCTGCTGCGCGGCCGGGCCGACGTCGGGCATGCGGGTGGCGTTTGCAGGGGCGTCCTCGTCCTCGCTGGCCTCGCCGCCACCCTGCTGGCGCCACTTCCATTCCTTCTCGTACAGCGCGCGGAAGGCGGCGTCGGCGGGCGATTCAGTGGCCACGCTGGCCGGTGCGGCGGTGGCGGGAGGCGCGGCCAGGGCCACGGCGGGGGCGGACAGGGCGATCAGCAGGGCAACGGCAAGACGGGTTTTCACGAGCACAGGTTCCCGGGAAGGCAGACCCCGATCATGGCACCGCGCACGGCCCGTGGCATGGGACGAAGGTCCTGCCTGGGCATGCGGTAGATCCACGCCATGCGTGGATGGGCCAGGCCGGGATACAGATGTGCCGACCAAGGTCGGCAGCTACCGGATGGGGCCCCCGGCGCCTAGTGGCTGGCCCTGTCCCGCTTCCAGCCCCGGTGCTTGATGTCCAGGTGCAGGCTGTACAGCGCGGTGAACGCCGGGAACAGGTTCTGCAGCACGCCCACAGAGTCCTGCTTGGCCGAGAACAGGAAGTAGCTCAGCGTCATCAGGCTGCCGACCACGCTCATGTACCAGAACAGACGCGGGATCACCGGCTTGCCCGCACGCTTGGAGGCAATGAACTGGACCAGCCAGCGGCCACCGAACATCAGCGCACCGGTGTAGCCGATCAGCTTCCAGCCGGTCACATGCAGGCCGGTCCAGTACAGCCAGGTCAGCGGCTGGTCGAGCCAGTGCAGCTCCAGATCCATCAACGCTCCTCCACCGCGGTGCGCTTGCTGCGGGTGATCAGCCAGGCCACGCCGCGCAGGTCACGGATGCCCACCAACGCGCGGCCCAGGTTGTTGTACTTGGAGACACCAGCGGTACGGTGGCGATGGTTGACCGGCACGCTGGTGGTCTTCCAGCCGGCACGCTGCATCAGCGCCGGCAGGTAGCGGTGCATGTGGTCGAAGTACGGCAGATCGAGGAACGCACTGCGCTCGAACAGCTTGATGCCGCAGCCGGTGTCGGGCGTATCGTCGCGCAGCATGCGTGCGCGGATGGCGTTGGCCCACTTGCTGGCCCAGCGCTTGCTGCCGCTGTCCTGGCGGTTGACGCGCCAGCCAGCGAACAGCTTCACCTGCGCCTCGGCGGCGTCGCGCGCGGCGAGCAGCCTGGGGATATCGGCCGGATCGTTCTGGCCATCGCCATCCAGGGTCGCGATCCACGGCGCGCGCGCGTGCTTGACGCCGGTGCGCACGGCGGTGCTCTGCCCGCTCTGGTTCACATGGTGCAGCACGCGCAGTTCCGGGGTGGTCGCCTTCAGGCCCTGCAGCACCGCCAGGGTGTCATCGCGCGAGTGATCGTCGATGTAGACGATCTCGAACGGCAACCGCCCACGCAGCGCAGCGGTGATTTCGGCAACCAGCGGGGCGACATTGTCGCGCTCGTTGAATACCGGGACGACGACGGAAAGCTCGGGTTGGCTCATAAGGCACTCGGCCAAAGGGGGGACAAAGACCGCGCATTCTCCGAAACCAAGGTTATCCGAAGATGAACCCCGCGGCGTGAGGATCCATCCTCAGGCGCGATCACCAAAATACTCGCGGCACCACTGCACCACAGGTGGCAGGCCTTCTTCGATCGGGGTCACCGCATCGAAGCCGAAAGCGTCATGTGCGCGCCGGGTGTCGGCCATCGTGCGCACCATGTCGCCGGGCTGCATGGGCTTGTAGACCTTCTGCGCGGGGCGGCCGGCGGCCTGCTCGATCACGCTGATGAAGCGCTCCAGCTCGACCGGCGTATGGTTGCCGAGGTTGAACACCCGGTGCGGCACCGGACCGTCGGCCGGATGCGCGAGGGCGCCGAGAATACCGGATACGATGTCGGAAACATGTGTGAAATCGCGCTGCATGCGGCCTTCGTTGAACACGTCGATCGGCCGCCCGGCCAGCACCGCGCGCGAGAACAGCAGCGGCGCCATGTCCGGCCGGCCCCACGGGCCATACACGGTGAAGAAGCGCAGGCCAGTGGCGCGCAGGCCGTACAGCTGCGCGTAGGTATGGGCCATCAGTTCGTTGGCGGCCTTGGTCGCCGCGTACAGCGAGCGCGGTTGGTCCACGCGCTGGTCCTCGGAGAACGGCGGCGTGGCCGAATCGCCGTAGACCGAGCTGCTGGAGGCATACACCAGGTGTTGCACGCCACGGTGGCGGCACAGCTCGAGCATGTTGACGAAGCCGACCAGGTTGCTGTCGACGTAGGCCTGCGGGTTCTCCAGCGAATAGCGCACGCCGGCCTGCGCGGCCAGGTGGATCACCGCGGTCGGCTGCACTTCGTCGAACAGCGCGGCCAGGCCCTCGCGGTCGGTCAGGTCCAGTGCGCGCAGGTCCAGCGTCGGGCACAGCGCGGCCACGCGGTCGCGCTTGATCTGCGGGTCGTAGTAGTCGTTGAAGTTGTCCAGGCCGACCACGGCGTGGCCGGCCTCCAGCAGCGCGCGGGCGGTGTAGGCACCGATGAAGCCGGCAGCGCCGGTGAGCAGGATGGTCATGACAGGGGCCTGGAAACGAAGTTCAGGCCGCTGATGTTACCGGTCTCAGAACAAACCGAAACGCTTCCTGGCCACGTTGGTGCGGCCGGGTTCGATCACGTCCTGGATCTTCTTCGCATCGAAGCGGTCCAGCAGCGCCTCGGCGCCCTTCTTCAGCTTCAGGTCCATCTCTTCCGGGTACAGCGGGACCAGGGACATGAAGCTGATGGTCTTGCCATCGTCCAGTTCCAGTGCGGCGAAGTCGTCCGGAGCAGTCACCGGCGGCAGCACGATGGCACCGTCGAAGCCGACGCCCGGCGCGTAGGGTTCGCTGGGATGGCCGTTGGGGATGGTGTGGCCGAAGCCCAGCCAGGTGTCGTACTCGTGCGGCAGCCGCGCCATGCCCTTCAGCAGGCGCACCGGCCAGTAGTTGCGCTCGTCCTCGAAGGCCTCCTGCGAGATCGGCCACTCGGCCGGCAGGGTCACCATCAGTTCCATGTAGCGCGGCACGTCCGCGTCCAGCTCGGCGGGCACGGTCATCGGCAGATCGCTCATGCCGGAGGTCACCAGCCGCACATGCGGGCAGTGGTCATTGGGAGGCACCACGTGCACGTCGATGTGCACCAGGTCGGAGATGATTTCGTGCAGGACCGTGGCGATCGGTCCGAGATGGCGCTCGATGTGCGCGCTGATCGCCTCGATATGCTGCTCTTCGCCGACGGCGAGCACGAAGTCCTTTTCGCGCTGGTGCACCAGGATCTGGGTGCCGTCCGGGCTGACGCCCTCGTATTCGTTGCTCATGTCCCGCTCCCTGATGAGGCCACGGCGCGCGCGGCGGTACGTTCCCTGTCACCGGCAGGACCCGGCACGCCGCGTCCCCCGTCACTGCGCCGGGCTCAGCCCTGGCGCGTGCGCAGCTTTTCCAGCACGCCGTCCAGCGTGTCCAGGTCGGTGTAGTGGATGATCAGCTTGCCCTTGCCGCCGCGGCCATGATTGATCGCCACCTTGGCACCCAGCGCTTCGGACAGTTCGGTTTCCAGCGAGGCGATGTCGGCCTGCTGCACCTTCGGCGTGGCCACCGGGCGGTTGCTTGGCACCTTGCCGGCGGCGAAGGCCTGCGCACGGCGCTCGACCTCGCGCACCGACCAGCCTTCGTCGGCCGCTTCCTGCGCCAGCTTGCCGGCCAGCTCGGGGGCAAGGGTCAGCAGCGCACGGGCGTGGCCCATTTCCAGGCGACGGGTTTCCAGCAGCAGGCGGATCGCCACCGGCAGCTCCAGCAGGCGCAGCAGGTTGGACACCGCCGCGCGCGAGCGGCCAACGGCCTCGGCGGCCTCGGCATGGGTCAGGGTGAACTCGCTGATCAGGCGCTGCAGCGCCTCGGCTTCTTCCAGCGGGTTGAGGTCTTCGCGCTGGATGTTCTCGATCAGCGCCATCGCGATGACGGTGCGGTCTTCCAGCTCGCGCACCACCACAGGCACTTCGTCCAGGCCGGCCAGCTGCGAGGCGCGCCAGCGGCGTTCACCGGCGACGATTTCGTAGTTACCTGCCGGCAGCTGGCGCACCAGGATCGGCTGGATCACGCCCTGCGACTTGATCGAGTCGGCCAGCTCGGAGAGCTTGCCCTCGTCCATCTCGCGCCGCGGCTGGTACTTGCCCGGCTGCAGCTGGCCCACGGCCAGCTTGCGCAGTACTTCACCCGGCAACGGCTCGATCACTGCGGTGGTGGCCTGCACCTGGCTGACCGCGCCTTTCGGGCCCAGCAGCGCATCCAGGCCACGGCCGAGGCCTCGCTTCTTGGCTGCCGGCTTGCTGCTGGTCATCAGACGATCTCCACGGCCTTGCCGGCCTTGTTGCGTTCGTTGTTGCGGCGGATGATCTCGCCGGCCAGACCCAGGTAGGCCACGCCACCGCGCGAAGCGCGGTCGTAGCCGACGATGCTCTGGCCATGGCTGGGCGCCTCGGCCAGGCGCACGTTGCGCGGCACGATGGTGCGGAACACGCGATCGCCGAAGTGCTCGGTGAGCTCGGCCGAGACCGCGTTGGCCAGGTTGTTGCGCACGTCGAACATGGTGCGCAGCACGCCTTCGATCTCCAGCGCCGGGTTCAGGCTGGTACGCAGCGCCTCGATGGTTTCCACCAGCGCGCTCAGGCCTTCCAGCGCGTAGTACTCGCACTGCATCGGCACGATCACCGAGTCGGCGGCGGCCAGCGCGTTGAGCGTCAGCAGCGACAGCGCCGGCGGGCAGTCGATCAGGATGTAGTCGTACTCGTCGCGGATCGGCGCCAGCGCGCGCTTCAGGCGCTGCTCGCGTTCGCTCTGGCCCATCAGCTGGATCTCGGCAGCGGTCAGGTCGATGTTGCCGGGCAGCAGGTCGTAGCCCTCGGCCGTCTGCACGCGCACATCGGCGGCGCTGTTCTCGCCGAGCAGCAGGTCACAGGTGGAGGCGGCCAGCTCTCGTTTGTCCACGCCACTGCCCATGGTCGCGTTGCCCTGCGAATCCAGGTCGACCAACAGCACGCGCTTGGGTGCGTTGGCCAGGGAAGCGGCCAGGTTGACGGCGGTCGTGGTCTTGCCGACGCCACCCTTCTGGTTGGCGATGGCGATGATGCGGGCCATGCGGGTGTGCCTCGTCGACGTGTGCTGGGACCGGTCATTATGCGTACAACCGGCCCCTTGCGGAAATCGTGGATCGCCAACCTCTTGTTCCACAAGGGGCTGGCGACGGGAATCAGGGGCCTGTAACAGTGACCAGGTGGCGTTCGCCGGCCAGGCCGGGCACGTCCAGCGGGGTCACCTCGCGCACCTGCCAGCCAGCCGGCAGGCCCGCGATCTCTTCATGCGGGTAGACGCCCTTCATGGCCAGCAGCACGCCGCCGGGGCGCAGCAGGTGGCCACCGACGCGGACGATGCCGGCCAGGGTATCCATCGCGCGCGCGGTCAGCTGGTCGTAGCGGCCGGCCTCGTCCAGCGCCTCGGCACGCGATTCGGCCACGCGGGCGTTGCCCAGGCCGAGCTGGCGCACGGCCTCGCGCATGAAGCGCGCCTTCTTGCCGTTGCTCTCGACCAGGGTGACCTGCAGGCCCGGGCAGGCGATCGCCAGCGGGATGCCGGGCAGCCCGGGGCCGGTGCCGAGGTCGGCCAGGCTGCCGTCGGCCACGAACGGCTGCATCGCCAGCGAGTCGAGCAGGTGGCGGGTGACCATCTCCTGCGGATCGCGGATGGCGGTGAGGTTGTAGGTGCCGTTCCAGCGGTGCAGCAGGGCCAGGTAACGCAGCAGCGGCGGCGCCAGCGCGGCGTCCAGGCCCATGCTGGCCAGGCCCTGTTCCAGCGTGGCAGCCACGCTGGCGGGAAGTGGGTGTTCGCTCATACCGGCATTATCGCCGGTTTTGCGCGCTGATTCCCCGCTTCAGTGCGGATACCAGGCCAACGCCGCACGGAACTGGCCGCTGGCCTGCCATTCGTGCAGGTGCCAGCGCGTGGCCTCGCCCAGTTCCGGGTCGCACCAGCGCAGGTGCAGGGCGCCATCGGCCCCCGGTGCCAGCTGCAGGCGGTGCAGGCCGAACGAGATGCCCTGCCCGTGCGCCTTCAGGATGGCCTCCTTGATGCACCACACGCGGAAGAACCAGTGCTCGCGACCGGCCGCGTCCAGGCTTTCCAGCCAGGCCACCTCCTCGGGGTGGAAGAAACGCTGCACGATCTCCAGCAGGCGGGCCCGCGGCCGCAGCAGCTCCAGGTCCACGCCCAGCCGCACGCCTTCGCCCAGCGCTACCAGCAGCACCTCGCCACTGTGGCTCCAGCCGGTGCCGTAGTGGGCCAGCGCGCCGCTCAGTTCCGGCCGGCCCTTGTCATCACGGACCAGTGGCAGCGTCTGCGGGTCGGCGCCCAGCGCCTGCGCCAGCACCTGCCGCGCCTGCGGTTCGCCGCGCTGGCCTGGCACATGCGGACGCCGCCAGACCGTCACCGGACCGAAGCGCCACGGGCCGTCGAGGGTGGCTGGCAGGCTCATCCGCACGCGCCCGTCACGCAATTCCACGACGGGTTCACGGCCGTGCGCGTCAACTGGTCACAGTTCCCCACCGGAGGTTCGATCATGGGCATCATCATCTGGCTGATCGTCGGCGGCATCGTAGGCTGGCTGGCCAGCATCATCATGAAGCGCGATGGCCAGCAGGGCATCATCCTCAACATCGTGGTCGGCATCGTCGGCGCGCTGATTTCCGGCTGGCTGTTCGGCGGCGGCATCAACGAAGCGATCACCCTCCGCACCTTCCTGTTCTCGCTGATCGGTGCGGTCATCCTGCTGGCGATCGTCAACCTGTTCACCCGCAAGAGCATACGGTGAACTGACGGATAGCGCCGGGCATGGCCCGGCGCTATCTCAACCGATCTGCACCCACGCCGGCGCGTGATCGCTCGGGCGTTCCCAGGTACGCGGCTCACGGTCGATGCCCGAGGCCACCGCACTGCCCTTCAGCGCGTCTGACACCAGGGTCAGGTCGATGCGCAGGCCCAGGTTGCGGCGGAAGCCGGCGGCACGGTAGTCCCACCAGCTGAAGGTGCCGGACTCGTCGTTGTGCAGGCGGAAGCCATCGTGCAGGCCCAGCTGCAGCAGCTTGTTGAGCGCGCCGCGCTCGGCGGTGGAAGTCAGGATGTGGTTGTCGTTCCACACCGCCGGATCGTGCACGTCGCGCGCGTCCGGGGCGATGTTGAAATCGCCCATCACGACCAGCTTCGGGTGCCGCTGCAGTTCCTGCGCGATCCAGGCATGCACCGCCTCAAGCCAGCGCAGCTTGTACTCATACTTGTCGGTGCCGATGTCCTGGCCGTTGACCACGTACAGGTTGATCACCCGCAGGTCGCCGAAGGTGCCGGCGATGACGCGCTTCTGCTCGTCCTCGAAACCGGGAATGCCGATCTGCACGTCCTGCGCCGGCTCACGCGACAGCAGCGCCACGCCGTTGTAGGTCTTCTGGCCGGCGAACACGCTGCGGTAGCCCGCGGCGATCAGCGCCGAATCGGGGAACTTGTGGTCCTCCAGCTTGGTTTCCTGGATACCGACGATGTCCGGGCCGAACTCCTTGAGCCACTGCTCCAGGTGCGGCAGGCGGACATTGAGCGAATTGACGTTCCACGAGGCGATCTTCATGGGGGCATTCTAACCGGGTGGGCGGGGGCGGGGACCGGCCCGGACTCCCATGTAGAATCGGCCCCGGAATCAGTAGAGCCACGCCATGCGTGGCTTCACCGCAGCAACAGCTTCAACAACCCCGCAATCTTCGAATACGGCGGCCGCAACCGGTCACTGGCCGCCCAGCGCGACTGCCACAGCACCGGCAGCCGCTTGCTCATGGCGTCGAACCCGGCCCGGCCGTGGTACGCGCCCATGCCGCTGGCGCCCACGCCGCCGAACGGCAACCCATCGGCGGCGAAGTGCAGCAGCGTGTCATTCACCGTCACCCCGCCGGCCACTACCTGGCCGAGGATGCGCTCCACCGTGGCCCGGTCATGGCTGAAGGGATACAGCGCCAGCGGCCGATCGCGGGACAGCACATCGGCCAGCGCGCCGTCCAGGTCCGGGTAGGCCCGCACCGGCAGGATCGGCCCGAAGATCTCCTCGCGCATCAGGTCCAGGTCCTCCGGCGGGTCCAGCACCACGGTCGGCACCAGCAGGCGCTCGCGGTCGGCGCGCGCTTCATCCACCTGTGCCAGCGGAATCACCGGCACGCCGCGTTCGCGCGCCTGCGCCAGATAGCCCTGCAGGCGCCGGTACTGGCCTTCGTTGATGATGCGCGTGTAGTCGTCGGCGTCGCTGAAGTCGCCATAGCGCTCGCGTACCTGCTGCTGCAGCGCCTGCACGAACTCGCGCTGGCGCGCGGTGTCGATCAGCACGTAATCCGGCGCGATGCAGGTCTGGCCCGCGTTGAACCACTTGCCGGTGGCCAGCCGTGCGGCAGCCTTCTCCAGTGGGAAATCGCGGCAGACGATGGCCGGCGACTTGCCGCCCAGTTCCAGCGTGACCGGCACCAGATGCTCGGCGGCAGCGGCCATCACCTTGCGGCCAACCGCCGTCGAGCCGGTGAACAACAGATGGTCCAGCGGCAGCGATGACACGGCTGCGGCCACGTCCGCCCCACCCTGCACCACCGCCACCCGATCGGGCGGGAACACACTGGCGAGCAGATCGGCCAGGAACGCGCTGGTGCGCGGGGTGTGCTCGGAGGGTTTCAGCAGCACGTGGTTGCCGGCGGCAATCGCGGTGGCCAGCGGCACCAGCGCCAGCGTCACCGGGTAGTTCCACGGCGAGATCACCCCGACCACGCCCAGTGGCGTCGGCCGCAGCTGCGCGCGCGCCGGCCACAGCCGCCAACCGGCGCCGACGCGCTGCGGCGTCGACCAGCGGCGCAGATGGCGGCGCAGGTGGTCGATGGCCGAGAGCACGCTCATGCCATCGGCCAGCTTCGATTCGACGTGGGCGCGATGGCCGAAGTCCTCGGCGATGGCCTGGGCCATTTCGTCCAGGCGCGGCTTCAGCGCCTCACGCAGGCGGCGCAGGTCGGCTTCGCGCTGGTCCAGCGATGGACGCTGGACCTGCCACGCACTGCGCAGAGTGTGCAGGAGGGCGGGGAGGTCGGCCGGCATGGTGATGGTCATGGAGCGACTATACGGGGTGCAGCACGTCTCGATGGGGTCAGATCCCTTTCGCAGGCGAAAGGGATCTGACCCCAAAAACAGGGAAACAAAAGGGCCGCGGTCTGCACCGCGGCCCCTGAAACCCGGTGGGTGCCGACCGTTGGTCGGCACGCCGATTACTTGGTGATATCCACGTCCTTGGTCTCGCGCAGGAACAGGCCACCAATCACCACCGACATCAGCGCGATGATGATGGGGTACCACAGGCCGTAGTACAGGTTGCCGGTACCGGCCACCAGTGCGAACGAGATCGCCGGCAGGAAGCCACCGAACCAGCCGTTGCCGATGTGGTACGGCAGCGACATCGAGGTGTAGCGGATGCGGGTCGGGAACAATTCAACCAGGTAGGCGGCGATCGGGCCGTAGACCATGGTCACGTACAGCACCAGCAGCCACAGCATGAGGATGGTGCCGGCATAGTTGATACGCGAGCTGTCAGCCTTGGCCGGGTAGCCGGCGGTGGTCAGGGCGGTCTTCAGTTCCGCACCGAACGCATCGGCCTTGGCTTTGCCCTCTTCCTTGGTCAGGCCGGCCGCCTCATACGAGGTGACGCTGGCGCTGCCCACGTTCACCATCGCCAGCGAACCGGCGGCGGCGGGCTGCACGTCGTACGGCACACCGGCCTTGGTCAGCGCGGCGGTGGCCACGTCGCAGGAGCTGGTGAACTTGCGCAGGCCGACCGGATCGAACTGGAACGAGCAGGTGGCCGGATCGGCCACGACCAGGGCCGGCGAGCTGCTGCGGGCCTCTTCGATGGCCGGGTTGGCGAAGTGGGTCAAGCCCTTGAAGATCGGGATGTAGGTGACGGCGGCCAGCAGGCAGCCGGCCAGGATGATCTTCTTGCGGCCGATACGGTCGGACAGCCAGCCGAAGAAGATGAAGAACGGCACGCCCAGCGCCAGCGCGGCCGCGATCAGCAGGTAGGAGGTGGTGGCATCGACCTTCAGCATGCTGCTGAGGAAGAACAGCGCGTAGAACTGGCCGCCGTACCAGACCACCGCCTGGCCAGCCGCAGCACCCAGCAGGACCAGCAGCATCAGCTTCAGGTTGCCGCCCTTCAGGCTGTCACGGAACGGGGTCTTGGAACCCTTGCCCTCGGACTTCATCTGCTGGAACAGCGGCGATTCGCTCAGCTGCAGGCGGATCCACACGGACACGCCCAGCAGCAGGATCGAGACCAGGAACGGAATGCGCCAGCCCCAGGCTTCGAAGGCTTCGTTGCCGAGGAAGTAGCGGCAGGCCAGGATGATCAGCAGCGACATGAACAGGCCGAGCGTGGCCGTGCACTGGATGAAGCTGGTGTACAGGCCGCGCTTGTCGTCCGGCGCATGCTCGGCCACGTAGGTGGCGGCACCGCCGTACTCACCGCCCATCGCCAGGCCCTGGGCCAGGCGCAGGATGATCAGGATCACCGGTGCGGCGAAGCCGATCGAGGCGTAGTTGGGCAGCACGCCGACCAGGAAGGTCGAGATGCCCATGATCAGGATGGTGACCAGGAAGGTGTACTTGCGGCCGATGCGGTCGCCGAGGCTGCCGAAGAAGGCCGCGCCGAACGGACGCACGAAGAAGCCGGCAGCGAAGGCCAGCAGGGCGAAGATCATGCCCGTGGTTTCATTGACGCCACTGAAGAACTGCTTGGCGATGATGGCGGCGAGCGAGCCGTACAGGAAGAAGTCATACCACTCGAAGACCGTACCCAGGCTCGAGGCGAAGATGACCTTCTTGTGGCCCTTGGTCAGGGTGCCCGCTGGATTGTGCGGGCTTGATGCAGTGCTGGACATAAGACGCTTCCCCTCCGAAGCAATCGTTGTTGGTGGGTGCCGACTGTTGGTCGGCACTCAATCTCGGTAGGTGCCGACCGTTGGTCGACACTCGATCAGAAGCTGTACTTCGTGGTGAACTGCAACCGGGTGATGTCACCCTTGTTGCCGTTCTCCACTTCGCGACGGCCGTACATCAGCTCGGCACCGATATCGACCTTGGGCAGCGGTGAGTAGAAGATGTTGCCGCGGATGCTCTGCACGCTCTTGGTCACCAGCGGGCCGAGGATGCTGTCGTTGTCGTAGTCGCTGCGCGCGTAGATGAGGTTGGTGCGCAGCTTCGGCGAGAACGCATGCCGCCAGCCCACGTAACCGGCAAGCACGCCGGTCGGGTTGAGCTCGTCGCGGGCCACGTCGTAGGCGCTGTCGGCGGTGATGCCCAGGCCGATGTAGCGGGCGATGCCTTCGCCGCCGGTCAGCTGGTAGTGCAGCGAGTCGCTGTCACCCATCACCCACTTGCCGCCCAGGGTCAGGCCGCCGGCCACCTTGTCGGCCTTGGCGCCGGTGGCCTGGTTGTCGACCTTCAGCTGGCGGACGATGCCGCCGACACCGAACGTGCCCCAGTCGCCCTTCCAGCCATAGCGCATGGTCAGATCAGGCAGGCTGCCACGGTCGGAGTTGGCGCTGGCATTGGTCCAGGCCCCGGTAACCGGGTTGCGGGTACCGGTGAGGGTGGTGGTTTCGGGGTTTTCCAGCGCGACGCTGAAGCCACCCTGGGTGTAGCGCACCTGGGCCTGGCGCACGAAGATCACGCCGTCGGTGGGGCCGACGAAGTCGACCGCTTCCGGCAATGCGGCCGCGTCCATGAAGTTGGACCAGGTCTGGCCGGCCATCCAGTTGTTCCAGTACATGTAGGCGTGGCGCAGGGTCACACCGTAGGTATTGGTGGCGGTCTGGTTGCCCAGCGAGTTGCCGAAGAAATCCATCTCGAAGAACGCACCGGCCTTGTTGCCGGATTCGCTCACGTTGTCGATGCCCAGGTTGAAGCGCGAGAACTTGGCGTGGGCGTTGAAGTCGGTGCCCGAACGCTTGCCGCTGCCGCCGGCGCCTTCCACCGGCGTCTGGCCCGGCAGGTACAGGGAGCGGCCGGTGGCGTCGTCGGCCAGCTGGCCATCGCTGGTCTGGGTAGCCAGGAAGTCGGCCTTGATGAAGCCGCCGATCTTGACCGTCGTGCCGGGCGCGGCGCCCGGGGTGATGGTGGTGACCTGGATCGGCTGCTTGCCGGCCGGCACCTGTGCGACCGGCTTCTGCTCGGCCTGCACGGTGCGGACTTCGGTCACCGCCTGCTGGGTCTGGCTGATCTGGGCCTGCTGTTGTTGCTGCGAAGACAGCAGCAGCTGGACCTGGCGTTCCAGTTCGGCAACGCGTGCTTCCAGCGCTTTCTCTTTGGCGGTCTCTGCGAACGCCATGCCCGGTGCGACCAGGGCGACCAACAGGCAGGCCGCCAAAGGTTTGCGCACGGCTTTCAACGTACGGTGGCTCATGTTGCCCTCTCTCCCAAGTGGCAAGGTGATGCCGCGCGTGGGGCACGGTCGAGCCGAGACTGCGGGGCGTTCGCGCACAGCGGCTATTGGCCATTGGTCGAACCCGGCCCTGCGGGGCGCTCACTTTCGACCATGGTCTAACCAGGGTGGTGACGCGGCCGGGGGTGGATGGGGCAAACTGAGGGGGATCGGTCGCTGCAATGCTGCGACCGCACATACAAAGTCAACGTGCAAGTGAGGGTGCCATGGCTGATATCTACCCCGTCGATCCGCAGTTCGCCGCCAAGGCACGCATCGACAAGACGTCGTACGAACAGCAGTACCAGGCTTCGGTGACCGACCCGGATGGTTTCTGGGGCAAGGCCGCCGAGCGCCTGCAGTGGATGCGCAAGCCGACGAAGATCAAGAACGTCAGCTACGACCTGTCCGATTTCCACATCAAGTGGTTCGAGGATGGCGAGCTCAATGCCAGCGTGAACTGCCTGGACCGCCAGCTCGAGAAGCGCGGCGACAAGACCGCCCTGCTGTTCGAGCCGGACGGCCCGGATGCACCGGCCCAGCACGTGACCTATCGCGAGCTGTACGAGCGCACCTGCCGCCTCGGCAACGCGCTGCGCAACCTCGGCGTCAAGAAGGGCGACCGGGTCACCATCTACCTGCCGATGATCGTCGACGCCGCGGTGGCCATGCTGGCCTGCGCCCGTATTGGCGCGATCCACTCGGTGGTGTTCGGTGGCTTCGCGCCGAACTCGATCGCCGACCGCGTCAGCGACTGCCAGAGCAAGCTGATCATCACCGCCGACGAGGGCCTGCGCGGTGGCCGGAAGATTCCGCTGAAGGCCAACGTCGATGCGGCGCTGAAGCTGCCCGGCACCAATACCGTGGAAACCGTGCTGGTGGTGCGCCACACCGGTGGCGCGGTGGACATGCAGGCGCCGCGCGACCGCTGGTTCCACGATGTGGTGGACAGCCAGCCGGCCAGCTGCGAGCCGGAACGCATGAACGCGGAAGACCCGCTGTTCATCCTCTACACCTCCGGTTCCACCGGCAAGCCGAAGGGCGTGCTGCACACCACCGGCGGCTACCTGCTGTACGCGGCCTACACCCATGAAGCGGTGTTCGACCTGCGCGAGGATGACATCTACTGGTGCACCGCCGACGTCGGCTGGGTCACCGGCCACAGCTACATCGTGTACGGGCCGCTGGCCAACGGCGCGACCTCGCTGATGTTCGAAGGCGTGCCGAACTACCCGGACACCTCGCGCTTCTGGAACGTCATCGACAAGCACAAGGTGACCATCTTCTACACCGCCCCGACCGCCATCCGTGCACTGATGCGCGAAGGCGAGGAGCCGGTGAAGAAGACCTCGCGCGCGTCGCTGCGCCTGCTTGGCAGCGTCGGCGAGCCGATCAACCCGGAAGCCTGGCGCTGGTACTACGAAGTGGTCGGCGACAGCCGCTGCCCGATCGTCGATACCTGGTGGCAGACCGAGACCGGCGGCATCCTGATCTCGCCGCTGGCCGGTGCGATGGACCTCAAGCCGGGTTCGGCCACCCTGCCCTTCTTCGGCGTGCAGCCGGCGCTGGTCAATGCCGATGGCGAGATCCAGGACGGCCCGACCGAGGGCAACCTGATCATCCGTGATTCCTGGCCGGGCCAGATGCGCACGGTGTACGGCGACCACCAGCGTTTCATCGATACCTATTTCCGCACCTACCCGGGCAGCTACTTCACCGGCGACGGTTGCCGCCGCGATGAGGACGGCTACTACTGGATCACCGGCCGCGTCGATGACGTGATCAATGTGTCCGGCCATCGCATCGGCACCGCCGAAGTGGAAAGCGCGCTGGTTTCGCACCCGAAGGTGGCCGAAGCGGCCGTGGTCGGCTTCCCGCACGACGTGAAGGGCCAGGGCATCTACGCCTACGTCACCCTGGTGGCCGAAGAAGCGCCGAGCGACGAACTGCAGAAGGAGCTGGTCGCCTGGGTACGCAAGGAGATCGGCCCGATCGCCACGCCGGACCATCTGCAGTGGGCACCGGGCCTGCCGAAGACCCGCTCGGGCAAGATCATGCGCCGCATCCTGCGCAAGATTGCCGAGAACGCGCCGGACCAGCTCGGCGACACCTCGACCCTGGCCGACCCGTCGGTGGTGGCATCGCTGGTGGACGAGCGCAAGGTGCGCTGATGCGTCACCCGGGGTCAGAGCCCTTTCCGCCAGGAAAGGGCTCTGACCCCATAGAGTTTCCCCCCCACGGTTCCCCCCGACCATGACCACCCTCCTGATTGCCGATGACCACCCGCTGTTCCGCGAAGCCCTGCGTGGGGCGGTGCAGCGGGTCATCCCCGGCGTGCAGCTGTTCGAGGCCGACAGCGTGGAAGCGCTGTATGCACTGGCCGACCAGCACAACGACGCCGACCTGGTCCTGATGGATCTCAACATGCCCGGTGCGCAGGGTTTCAACGCGCTGGTGCACATGCGCTCGCTGCACCCGCACCTGCCGGTGGTGGTGGTGTCCGCGCGCGAGGAAGCCACGGTAATGCGCCGCGCGCTCGACCACGGCGCGCTGGGCTTCATTCCGAAGTCGGCCGACTCGGACACCATCGGCCATGCACTGGGCACCATCCTTGATGGCGAGACCTGGGCACCACCGGAAGCGCACAACGTGCCGCCCACCGGCAGCGAAGAACGCGAAGTCGGCCAGCGCCTGCGCGAGCTGACCCCCCAGCAGTTCCGCGTTTTGCAGATGCTCGGCGCCGGCCGCCTGAACAAGCAGATCGCCTACGACCTCAACGTCTCCGAGGCGACGATCAAGGCGCACGTCACCGCCATCCTGCGCAAGCTGGGCGTGACCAACCGCACCCAGGCGGTGCTGATGGCCGGCAAGCTGGCGATCGACGACGACGCCATCGTGCTGCCGCCGGAAGAAGACTGAAGGTAGTGCCGGCCGCTGGCCGGCAATCCCCTGAAACCGCCTGAAACCGCTTCGGTGGGTGCCAAGCTTGCTTGGCACGCCCTTGCTTCGTCCTTTATAGCCATCGCTATACAAACCAGCCCTGCCTGCGCGTTTCGCTGGAAATGCGCCACGCGCGAATCGCGGTGCTAAGCTTCGCGTCCCCTTGGGGAGTAGCCGGATTCCTTCGCAGGAATCGTCCACGTCAACATACTCGGCCAGTGCGCCGTGGCGTGGACAACCATGATGGTTGGCGAGACCAGCGGCCCGCGCGCGCAACGTCAGGTTGGGCGCGAGCGCAGGCCGTGCGTCCGTCCTAGCCCGACCTCAGCCGCCGCCCATGTCCCCCCTTTCGATCCTCCTGATCGGCTTTGCCATGTCCACCGATGCCTTCGCCGCGGCGATCGGCAAGGGTGCGGCCATGCGCAAGCCGGTGTTCCGCGACGCACTGCGTGCCGGCATCATCTTCGGCGTCATCGAGGCGATCACGCCCATCATCGGCTGGCTGCTCGGTCGGGCCGCCCTGCAGTACGTCGAAGCCTTCGACCACTGGATCGCGTTCGGCCTGCTCGGCGCGCTGGGCATCCACATGATCTACAACGGCCTGCGCCCGGACAGCGCCAAGGACGATGAAGATCCCTCGCAGCACCACGGCTTCTGGAAGCTGGCGCTGACCGGCTTCGCCACCAGCATCGATGCGATGGCGGTGGGTGTCGGCCTGGCCTTCATGGACGTGCATATCGGCGTGATGGCTGCGGTGATCGGCCTGTGCACGTTGACCATGGTCACCGTCGGCATCATGCTCGGCCGCGTACTGGGCAGCATGGTCGGCAAGCGTGCGGAGATCATCGGCGGCGTGATCCTGGTGATCATCGGCGCGACGATCCTGTACGAACACCTGCACGGCGTGGGGTAACACATCCGCGATTACGTGGTTGCCGGCCAGCGGCCGGCACTACTGCGCGTCGCGCAGCGCGCCCAGGAAGGCGCGCAGCGAGGCCGGCTTGATCGGCTTGGTCAGCACGCGGTAACCGCGTTCGCGCGCCATCCGCTTCAGCTCATCGCGACCATCGGCAGTCAGCAGCGCACCCGGCAGCGGGTAACCGGCTGCCTCGCGCAGCGCCACCAGCGCGTCCAGGCCATCCATGCGGTCGTGCAGGTGGTAATCCACCAGCATCACCTGTGGGCGCTCGGCGATCTTCTCCAGCGCCTGGTCGACGGTTGCGGCGGTGATCACCTGCACCTGCCAGCGGCCGAGCAGCGCGCGCATGCCGTCGAGGATCTCCTCGTCGTTGTCCACGCACAGCACGCGCAGGCCGGCCAATGAATCGCTGCGCACCGGCGCGGCGACGGCCTGTACCGGGGTCGCCAATTCGGTGTAGCCCGGCAGCGGCGCCACCCGCGGCAGGATGATCGAGAACATCGACCCTCTGCCGACCCGGCTGCGGGCATTGAGCCGATGGTCGAGCAGGCGCGAGATGCGCTGGCAGATCGACAGGCCCAGGCCCAGGCCTTGCTCGCCCCAGTCGAACGGCTGCTGGTAGCGGTGGAACTCGTCGAAGATCTGCCGCATGTGATGCTCGGGAATGCCGGGACCGGTATCCCACACCTGCAGTTCCACTTCGTCGCCGCGCTGGCGCACGGCCAGCACGATGCGGCCCTGGCGGGTGTAGCGCAGCGCATTGGCCAGGAAGTTCTGCAGTACCCGGCGCAGCAGGCGACGGTCACTGCGTACCCAGGCCGGGCGCGCGAACAGGTCCAGGCGCAGGCCACGGCCGGCCGCGACCGGGGTGTACTGCGCGGCCAGTTCGCGCATCAGCGCGCTCACGTCGAACTCGCCGATCACCGGGTGCAGGCCGCCGGCATCCAGCCGCGACACATCCAGCAGGCCATCGAGCAGTTCTTCGGCCGCACGCAACGACGCGTCCACGCGCTCGGCCAGATGCTTCTGCTCGTCGCTCACATGATCACTGTCGCGCAACGCGGAAGCGAACAACCTTGCGGCATTCAGCGGCTGCAGCACGTCGTGGCTGATCGCCGCCAGGAAGCGGGTCTTCGACTGCTGCGCGACCTCGGCTTCATGCGAGCGCTCGGCCACGCGCTGTTCCAGCGTCTCATTCGCTTCCAGCAGCGCTTTTTCCGCGTGCTTGTAGTCGGTGATGTCGTTGTAGCTGGTCACGTAACCGCCACCGGGCAGCGCCTGGCCGCGCATCTCGATCACCTTGCCATCGCTGCGGGTGCGCTCGAACACGTGCGGTGAACCGGCACGCATGTAGCCGATGCGGCGGTTGATCTGCACTTCGATATCGCCCTCGCCCAGCTCGCCGCGCTCGGCGTTGTAGCGGATCAGGTCGGCCACCGGGCGGCCCACGTAGAGCATGCCGTCGGGGTAGCCGAACATGTCCTGGTAGCGGCGGTTCCAAGCGGTCAGTCGCATGTCCGGGTCGACCACGCTGACCCCGGCGCTGATGTTCTCCAGCGTGGTCGACAGGATCTCGCGGTTGAAGCGCAGCTCCTGCCCCGCTTCGTCCAGCACCGCCACCACTTCGCCCAGGTCCATGCCCGAACCACGCAACAGGCTGGTCAGCAGCAGGCGGGCTGAGGCGGCACCAATGGACGCGGCCAGCAGGCGTTCGGTGAACTGCACCCACGGCCGGTCCGCAGGCGCCGAGGATTGCAGCTCGCGGCCGAGCGACTGCGCCTGCTCGAAGAACGAACGCCGCGCATGGCGCTCGCCCACCACGCGCGAGGCCAACGCCAGCAGGTCGCCCACGTGCACGTGGCCGGGCCAGCCACCCGCCACCGACGGGCGCTCGGCATACGGGTCGAGGAACGGTGCAGCGCGCAGCCGTTCGTCCACGCCGGGCCGCCAGCGCGCAGACACCAGCATCATCGTGGCCGCATTGACCAGCAGCGACCAGAACGTGCCGTGGGTCAGCGGATCCCAGCCGGTCATGCCGAACAGCTGTTGCGGGCGCAGCCACTCGATGCCGAACGGGCCGTGCTGCACCCAGTCGGCATCGACCCAGCCGGCCATGGTCATCGCCGGCAGCAGCAGGGTGTACAGCCAGGTGGCGAAGCCCAGCAGCATGCCCACTTCAACGCCGCGCCGGCTGGCACCGCGCCAGTACAGGCCACCGATCAGGCCGGGCGCGAACTGCGCCACCGCCGCGAACGCCATCAGGCCGTACGAGGCCAGCGTGCTGTCGTTGCTGCTGGTGCGGTAGTAGCTGTAGGCCATCAGCGCCAGCAGCAGGATCGCCAGGCGGCGGATCCACAGCACGCGCGAGGCGACGTCGGCGGCCTCCTGGTGGTCACCGCTACGGCGCAGCAACACCGGCATCACCAGGTCGTTGCTGACCATGGTGGCCAGCGCGATCGACGACACGATGACCATGCCGGTGGCCGCCGAGAAGCCACCCACGTAGGCGATCAGCGCCAGCGCGTTGCGGCCCTCGGCCAACGGCAGGGCCAGTACCATCGAATCGTCGGCGACGCTGCCCCCGGTGCCGAACAGGGTCACGCCGGCGGTGGCGATCGGCAGCACCATGCCCGAGATCAGCACCAGGTAGCCGCCGAACATCCAGCGCGCGCGGCGCACATCGCGCACGTCACCGCACTCGACCACGGCCACGTGGAACTGGCGCGGCAGGCAGATGATGGCGAGGAAACTGAGCAGGGTCTGCGAGATGAAGCCCACCGGCGGCAGCCCGGTGAACAGCGTATGCACTGATTCAACCACCGCGTCGCTGCGGTTGCTCAGCCACAGGTAGGCGAACACGCCTACGGCCAGCATCGCCAGCAGCTTGATCACCGACTCGAAGGCAATCGCCAGCATCATGCCGTGGTGATGCTCGGTGGCATCGACCTGGCGGGTACCGAACAGGGTGGCGAACAATGCCATCAGCAACGCCACGTACAGCGCCGGGTCGGTGAAGAAGCCGGTCGGGCCGGTGTTGCCGGTCAGCACCTGCAGGCTCATCGCCACCGCTTTGTACTGCAGGGCCAGGTACGGAATGATGCCGATCAGCGCGATGATCGCCACCAGCGCCGCCAGCCGCCGCGAGCGGCCGAAGCGCGAAGAGATGAAGTCGGCGATGGACACCACGTTCTGGCTGCGCGCGATCAGCGCCAGGCGCTCGATGATGCGCCAGCCGAACAGCAGCAGCAGCAGCGGGCCGATATAGATCGGCAGGTAGCCCACGCCGTTGCGCACGGCGGTGCCGACCGCGCCATAGAACGTCCACGACGAGCAGTACACGGCCAGCGCCAGGCTGTAGACCACCGGCCGCAGCCACGGCCGGTCGGGGTACATCGGCCGACGGTCACCCCACCACGCCACGCCGAACAGCAGCGCGGCATAGGCAACCGAGACCAGCAGCAGGATCCAGCTGGAGACCACGCGTGCGTTTCCGTCGGAAGAACCCGCAGTGTAGGCCACGCGTGGCCGGGGGTGCGGGCTCGTTGGGGGCAACCACCCCCACCAAGGTGGGGGCCTACGCGGTGCGGGCCACGACCATTGGTCGTGGCCGGCTTCTTACTGGGCCGGCACGCCCATTTCCTTCAGCAGTTCCGGTGCCGGGTAGACCTTGGCCAGCAGCCAGCGCAGGTAGCGCATGTCCACGTGCACGGCGCGCTTGTAGCGCGGGTCGAACCACCAGCTGGCGCTGACCGACTCCCAGTTGCTGTCGAAGTTCAGGCCGATCAGTTCGCCCTTGGCGTTGAGCACCGGCGAGCCGGAGTTGCCGCCGGTGGTATCCAGGTTGGTCAGGAAGTTGACCGTCTGGGTCTTCAGCGCCGGGTCGGCGGTGCTGCCGAAGTCACCCTTGGCAATCGCCGCCAGCAGCGGCTTGGGCGCATCGAACGGATAGGCGTTGGTGTTCTTCTCGACGATGCCGGCCACGGTGGTCACCGGCGAGTAGGTCACGCCGTCGCGCGGATGCAGCGCTTCGACCTTGCCGTAGCTGATGCGCAGCGTGCGGTTGGCATCCGGGTACACCGCGCGGCCCTGCTTGGCACGCCAGGCGAACAGCGCCTGCATGTAGGCCGGGCGCAGGCGCAGCTGCTCGCCTTCGCGGGTCTTGCTCTCGTTCTCGATGCGCAGCTGCGCGGCCACCAGCGGGCCGGCCAAGGCGATCAGCGGATCGGCAGCCAGCGCCTTGCCTTCGCGGGCAGCAGCGAAGCGCGACAGGCGCTGCGCCTCGTCACCCAGCTGGGTGCCGGCGTACAGGGTGTCCAGTGCCTTGGCCAGCTGCTCCGGGGTACGGCCGAAGGCCGTATCGAACTCGGCCACGCGCTGCGCGTCAGGCAGCTTCTGGTAGCGGGTCAGCAGGGTGGTCAGCAGCGCCTTCTCGACTTCCGGCGCGTAGCGGCGCTGGACCTGCTTGAGCACGCCTTCGATCATCGCCTGGTCGCGCTGCTGGTAGCCGCTATCGCGCTGCGCATCCGGCTTGGCCGATTCGATGCGCAGGCGCTCCAGCAGCAGCGCCGAACGCAGCAGCTGGCTCTGCGCGGCCATCTGCTCCAGCAGCAGGTCACGCTCGCCCACCGCCGCGCCCTGCGACAGGTTGGCCAGCAGCGCCTTGATGTCGCTCTGGTACTTGCGGTCGGTGGCGGCCAGCATGGCCGTCTCGTCGGCCGCACGCTGGGCCTTGGCGTCGCTGCGCAGCAGGCCTTCCAGCTCACCGGCGGCGCGCTTGCGGTTGTTCTTCAGCGACTGCAGCTGCGAGGCGTAGCGGGTGCGCGCCTGCGCGTCCTTGGCGCTGGCGGCCTCGATGGTGTCGATCATCTGCTGGAACACCGACACGCGGCGCGGCAGCACGGTATCGATCTGGCCGGCGAATTCGGCGGCGGTACGGTGGCGATAGGTGATGCCCGGATAACCGGCCAGCATCGCGTAATCGCCTTCCTTCGGGCCTTCCACCGACATCTGCAGGTGTGCCGGTGCCTGGTAGGGCACGTTGTCCTTGCTGTAGGCAGCTGGCTTGCCATCCTTGCCGACATAGGCGCGCAGCAGGGTGAAATCGCCGGTGTGGCGCGGCCACATGAAGTTGTCGATCTCATCACCGTAGTTGCCGATCGCACGTGGCGGCGCATACACCAGGCGCACGTCGCTCAGTTCCAGCTGGGCAATGCGGTAGAAATCGGTGCCGTAGTACATGTTGGCCACCGAGCAGCGCACGCTGCCGTCCTTCTCGCACTCGGCCACGATCTGCTTGCTGGCCGCATCCACGGCATCGAAGTAGGCACGACCGGTCTTGCCACGGGCCTGCGCCAGCACCTGGTCGGTCACCTTGTCGAAGCCGACGGTGACCAGCACGCGGAAGTCCGGGTTGGCCGGGCGTTCGTCGGCACGGTCCTTGGCGATGAAGCCACCATTGATCAGGTCGTGCTCGGGCGAACTATTGTACTGGATCACGCCCATCGCCACGTGGTGGTTGGTCAGCAGCAGGCCGTCGGCGGACACGAACGAACCGGTGCCGCCGCCGGCACGCACCACGGCGCTCAGCGGCGGCGCAGTGACGTTGGCCAGGTCGGCCGGATTGCCCTTGAAACCTGCGGCCTGCAGCGGCTTGGCCAGTTCCGGCAGCTGGGTCGGCATCCACATGCCTTCATCGGCGTGGGCACCGGCGGCGAGGGTCAGGCCCAGGGCCAGGGCGGTGGGAAGGGCTTTGCGTGGTGACATGAGGCAATCCGGTACGACAGAACAGCCCGGGACCATAGCTGTTGGGGCGCTGTCGGGCAACGCCCGATGGTCAGGGGGTCGGGGCCACTCCTACAATCGCGGTTCCCTGCACAACGGACGTCAGCAGATGATTGTTGGAATCGACCTGGGCACGACGCACTCGCTCATCGGTGTGCATTCGTCGGATGGACCGCGCCTGTTCCCCAATGCCCATGGCGAGCTGTTGACCCCGTCGGTAGTCAGTCTCGACGGCGACGTCGTGCTGGTGGGTGCTCCCGCTCGCGATCGCCTGATCAGCCACCCTGATCAGAGCGTGGCCCATTTCAAACGCTGGATGGGCAGCAACCGTGAAACCCGGCTGGGCGATCGCGTATTCCGTCCCGAGGAGCTTTCGGCGCTGGTGCTGCGTTCATTGCTGGCCGATGCGGAAGCCGTGCTCGGGCAGAAAGTGGAAGAAGCGGTCATCAGCGTGCCTGCGTATTTTTCCGACGCCCAGCGCAAGGCCACCCGCGCCGCCGGCGAACTGGCTGGCATCCGGGTCGAGCGCCTGATCAACGAACCCACCGCCGCCGCGCTGTCCTATGGCCTGCAGCAGCGCGAGGAGGAAGCTCGGGTGCTGGTACTGGACCTTGGCGGTGGCACCTTCGATGTCTCCATCCTGGAACTGTTCGAAGGTGTGGTGGAAGTCCATGCCAGCGCCGGCGACAACTTCCTTGGCGGGGAAGACTTCCTGCGGGTGCTCGAGCAGGCGTTGCTGGCCGAACAGGGCCTGCGGGCGGCCATGATCGCCCCGGGCGAACGTGCACAGCTGCTGCGCCGGCTGGAACTTTTCAAGCGCGAACTGAGCCAACAGGGCAGCGGCCACCTGCAGTTCAACCTGGAAGGCCGCGAATTGGACTGGCAGCTGGATGAGGCACGCTACGCGCAGTTGTGCGACCCCCTGCTGCAGCGCATGCGTGCGCCCATCGAACGGGCCATCCGTGATGCCCGCCTGAAGCCGGAGGCGCTGGACGACATCGTGCTGGTGGGCGGTGCCGTCCGCATGCCGATGATCAGCCGGCTGGTGACCCGCATGTTCGGTCGCCTGCCATTGCGGCATGTCAACCCGGACCAGGCCATCGCCATGGGCGCGACCGTGGCGGCCGGCCTTAAAGCGCGCGACCAGTCACTGCGCGAAACCGTGCTGACCGATGTCTGCCCCTATACGTTGGGCATACAGGTGTGCCGTCGCGATGCATCCGGCCAGGAGCGCGGCGGCTACTTCCATCCGATCATCCAGCGCAACAGCGTGGTGCCGGTCAGCCGCGAGGACGATTTCTGCCCAATCAACGATGCACAGACACAGCTGGTACTGGACATCTACCAGGGCGAAAGCCCCACCGTGGACCGCAACATCAAACTGGGTGAAATCCGCATTCCGTTGAAGGGAAAGGGCCCGGCCCAGGAAAAAAGCGTGACTGCCCGCTTCACCTACGACGTCAACGGATTGCTGCAGGTGGAGGTGACCGAACATGCCAGCGGGACCCGGCATGAGCTGATCCTGGAACAGAACCCCGGCCTGCTGTCACCGGACGAGATCCAGCAGCGGCTCGCGGCACTGCAGTCATTGAAAGTGCATCCGCGCGACGATCAACCGAACCTGGCCGTAGTGGCCCGACTGGGTCGGCTTTACGAAGAGTGCCTCGACCAGCGCGATACCCTGCAGAGATGGCTGTCGCAGTTCCATGCTGCGCTGGAGAGCCAGGACCTGGCCCGTATCGAACGCCACCGCGAGGAATTGACCCACGCCATGGATTCGCTGGAGATCGATGCATGAGGCGGGGGCTGGACGTCCTCGAACTGGACGAGGATGCTGACGAGCGGGCGATCAAGCGAGCCTACGCCAGGCTGTTGCGGGTAACCCGGCCTGACGATGATCCGGTTGCGTTCCAGCACCTGCATGAGGCTTACCAGTCTGCGTTGTCATGGGTGAACCAACGCGCTCAGCCCCTCGACATCGATCAGGACAAGCACGCCTTGCCGCCGATGCAGGATCCATCGCTGGAACCGGCGTCGCGTGCACATATCGATGCGATACACGCAGCGATCGCGCTGGATCGCCAGCTGGAGCAGGAACGCGGGCCATACGGCCATGACCCTGTCCGGATCGTGCAGACCACACCGATGCCGCCAGCCGACACCGGGTTGGACAAGGTGGTAGAGCCGTCGCAGAGCGATCCGCACGGGCCTGACGCGTTACCAACGGCGCACGCCCTGGCACCGCAGCCCACGCTCGCCCCTGCTGGCGACGGCGAGCGATCGCCACTGCGTTCAGTGGATCAGATGGTCGCGGCCATCCTGATCCGACTGGCTGCAGCTGCCCGGGGCAGCGACGATGACACGACCGTGCCCGCGCTGGAAACCTGGCTGCAGGCTCAACCCGAGCTATGGTCCCTGCATGACAAGGCGCTCATCGCGGCGTCCCTGCTGGAGCAACTGCGCGAGGCGTCCCCGCCTCTGCCGCGGGAGGTGGTCGAGCACATGGCCAGCAGCTTCGGCTGGGATGATATCGGCAACGGACTCGATGCCGAGGATCTGCAGCGGATCGTGCGTCGCTGCGATCAGGCCTGGATGCTCACGGATGCGGGCCGGCAGCGCCTGGCGTGGCATGTTTCGCGGCTGGACACCTCCATCGTGCGCCCGGATATGCGCCCGGTGCTGGACCGGTTGCGCCGCCCGCGCAGCCGCTGGCGCAACCTGCTGGAGTCGCTGCCGTGGTCGCGGCCCGACATCACGGTGCTGACGTTGGCGGCACTGCGTTACTGGCCCGATCGTGAGCTGCCGCCAGGCCTGTCCGCCACGCAGGTGGCGTTCTGGAGTCGCTTCGGCAGCCGTCAGGATCCTCTGCGTTCGCAGGTGGCCGCCCTTCGGGCCTGGTTGGCCGGCCTGCTGTGCGGCACGATCTGCCTAGTCGGCGTGATCAACAGCTGGCCACTGGCCTCCACCGAGGGCGGCATGACCGGCGGTGCGAAGGCCGCGCTCAGCCTCGCGATCGGCACGCTGCTGATTCCACTCGGCTGGTACCTGATCTGCGGATTACGGATGCTGATCAGCTGGCAGGTGAACCCGGTTGCGGCTGGAAGCTGGCGGCAGGTCGCCTCGCTTCCAGTTATTGTCGTTGTCGGTGCCGGCCTTCTGCTGCTGTTCCAGCATGAGTCGTTCCCGGATATGTCTGGGATCCTGTTGGCTCGTGGACTGGTGTTCGCGCTCTGGTTGGTGGCATTCATCGGTGCCACCACGCAGCGCCAGCGGCTCGGTATGGCCGACCATGGCGCCCTGGACCGCGTCAGCATGATGCCCGGCCTGATTTTTCCCTGGTTGGGGCTGGTGATCGTGCTGGGCTATTGGGCCCGCACCCAGGTGCTGCGGCGCAGATCGCCGCAATGATGCATCCATGTGCGGCGGGTTACTTCTCCCGCCGCCAGTTGATCGACCCCCGGTTTTCCACCGTGCTCGATTCCACTTCCACATCGAAGCCGCGACGCAGCAGGTACTTCAGCGTGATCACCGAACCGGCACCGACCAGCGACACGCCGTAGCCGACGTACAGCTTGGGCGAGATGTACTTGCCAACGCCGATCACCGAGCCACCCAGCGCGCGCGACTGGCTCACGCCGGCATCGTCCAGGCCCAGCTTGGCACCCAGCTGCGAGGCCAGCAGGCCACTGCCGGCAGAGAGTGCCGCCGAGGCCGCGTTGACCTGCTGGGTCTGGTCGCTGCTGGCACCGGTCAGGCTGCGTCCCAGCACCAGATAGGCCAGTGCCTCGGACTGCGACATCGCCGGATCGGACCACACGTCCGCGCGCGGCTGCTGCGCACGCCCGGTCACGTCGATGCCGGCGGTGACATCACCGATCCGGCGCTCGGCGCGGATGTTGATGCGCGGGTCGGACACCGCGTTGTAGTTCCAGGTGAGGTTGCCGCGGGTGATGGTCAGGTCCTGCCCATACGCCTTGTAGCGGCCGCTCACTTCCAGGCCGCCATTGGCGGTCATTTCACGGCCGGGCTTGGCCCAGACCTGCATCTTGCCGGTCAGTGCACCCTTCAGACCGAAGCCGGTCATTTTCACCTTGTCACCGAGGCTGACCACCAGGTCCATGTCCAGCGGCGAAGTGCGCGACTCTTCCGGATCGGCCGGGTCGAGCACCACCACGTCTTCGGACACCGAGGTGCCGCGGTCCAGGCGCTCCAGATCGATGTCGGCCTCGGGCACGTGCACCGTGCCACGCAGCTCCATCGCGGCCTTGGCCAGGGTGAAGTCGAGGTTGGGATTGGCGACGATGCGCAGTTCGCTGGTGTTGGACAGCAGCACATTCTCGCCGTGGATCTTCAGCTGCAGCGGCTGTGCATCGCCGAACCACGACAGGCCACCATCCACGTACAGCGTGCCCTGGCCCGAGTTGGCCTGCGCAGTGATCTTGGCCGAACCGTCGGGCTGGGCCACGAAGCTGCCCTTGCCCTGGTCGAAGGTCAGGCCCAGCGCCGGGAATTCACCCTTGAAGTTGCTCAGCTGCGCGTCACCGCCCAGCGACGGCTGGCCGCGCGTGCCGCGCAGGCTGACGTGGCCTTCGATCAGGCCGGTCGGTCGCACGATGTCCGGCGAGAACAGCTCCAGCCAATACAACCGCGACATGTTGAGGTAGAGCTCTCCGTTCAGCGGTGCGCTGGCTTCCCAGCCGGTCTGCATCCTGGCGTCGACGAAGCCGTTGCCCTGGAAGCCCATGCCCAGGTAGCCCTTGATGCTGGCGGGGGTCATGTCCAGCTTCAGCGAGAACTGGTCATAGCGCACCAGCTCGCCACGGGTGGTGTCGCCCACGGCGTTGCGGTTCTCGCCCAGGCGCACGCCGCCTTCCTTCGAGCGCACTTCCACATGACCTTCCCAGGCGTTGCCGCGCGGGCGGATCTGCGCATCCAGGCTGACATCGCCACGCAGGTAGATGCGACGGCCGGACTGCGGCGGCAACCACGGCTGTACCAGCGCCAACGGCAGCGCATCACTGCGCACCACCAGGCCCTCGCGCGGCCAGTTGGCCTGTGCGCACAGTGCGCCGCTGCTGGCGGCGACCAGGCAGGCTTCGGACAGCGTGTAGGTGCTGCCGTTGATCGCGAACGCCGCCGGTGCACGCAGCGACCAGGCATCGCCCTTCACCGGTGCGATGCGCAGCGATGCCAGCTCGCCACGCCACTGCGCACCCTGCTGGCGCACGCTGCCCTGCAGCTCGATCGCGCCCATCTCGTTGCGGGTCTGCGCTGCCAAGCGCAGGTTGGAGACACTGCCCTGCGCATCCACATTCAAGCGTTCCAGCAGCATGCCAGCGTTGACCTGCTGGCCCTGCACCGCCAGCGTGCCGCTGTCGCCACGCCAGGGCAGGTGGCCCTTGATGCTCACGCTCTCGGCGCCGTAGCCGTCCCAGTTGAGATTGTTGCCGACCAGGTCGGCGGTGATGTCCGGCGCATCGCGCGGGCCCTTCACCTGCACCTGGCCACGCAGGCCACCATCGGCGCCCGGCAGCAGGTCGCTCAGCTGCAGCGGTTCGAAACGCGCATCGATGTCGAGGCGGTCACCGACCTTGCCCGATGCGGTCACCCGGCTGCTGCCCAGCGACAGCTTCAGGTCGCCCTGGCCCTGCGCGCCCTGCAGCGCGAACTTGCCCTGTGCGTCGAGGTTGCGCTGGCGCAGCATGCCCTTCAGCGAGGGCAGGTCCACCGTGGCTTCCAGCGTTCCGGCGGTGCCCGGTGCGGCATTGGCCGGCGGCGGCAGCTGGCGGCCCTTGGAGGCCAGGTTGCCGGACAGGCGGCCGTTCCAGCCCGGCACGAAATAGCCAGGGTCGAAGTCCTTCAGCGTGGCCTTGGCGTCCCAGTCCAGCTGCGGCGCCCAGGCCACCTGGCCTTCCACCTGCAGCTGCCCACCCGGGGTCTGCGCCTGCAGTTGGTGGATCGACGCGGCCTGGTCGTTGCCGCGCACGTCGAAGCGCAGCTGCGCCTTCTGCGCATCACGCTCCACCTCCGCGCGGCCGATCGCGGCCCAGGCCTTCAACGTCCCGGCCAGGCCGAAGCGCGCTTCCTTCAGGGTCACCGGTACCGGTGCGCTGCCGGCGGTGTTCGGATCGGGCACCGGCACATAGGTCAGGTCCCGTGCGACCACCGAGAAGTTGAGCTTCTGCTGGTCTTCCTGGCTGAAATCAGCGGTGCCCTCCAGGCGGGCTTCGCCACCGAGGCCCTTCACCAGCAGCGGTGAAACCTTCAGCACCTGGTCCTGCAGCGATACCACCGACGGTGCCAGCTCCAGTTCCTGGTCACCCTGCTTTACCTTGCCGCGCAGATTGGCGTTGCCGCCCTTGCCGGCAGCAGTGAAGTCCAATGCCAGTGGCGCGATCGCCGAGTTGGCCAGTGCCGGCGACAGCAGCGCCAGATCCAGCTCGTCGCTGCGCACGCTGGCGCTCCAGCTCGGGTCGGTGCGGCCATCGAACACCAGCATGGCGTGCAGCGGCTTCGGCGCACGTCCAGCCAGCGCGACTTCCATGTGCGACAGGTCACCACGGGCGACCAGGCCAAGCGTCGCGGCGGTGCGACCACGCGGGGCCGGCAGCACTGCGGTGACGGTCACGTCGGTGTCGTAGTCCTTGGCCGGGATGTAGCGGCCTTGGGCGGTGAAATTGCCCATGTCGCTGTCCACGACCAGTTTGCGCGCCTGGAACTCGCCGTTGGCGATCTCGATGCCGCCACGCACGCGGCTGATGTCGATCACCGGCTCGTTGGCCTGGCTGATGCGGAAACCATCGATGGCGATGGCATCGGCCTGGATCGCCAGCGGCATTTCAATCTGCGGCAGCGAATCGGGCCAGGACGGCAGCTTGAACGGCTCGTCACTCTTGGCCAGGTTCAACGTCGCATTGGTCAGCTCTAGCTTGTCCAGCAGCAGCTTGCGGCCCAGCAGTGGGCGCAGGTCCGGCTCCAGGTGTGCACGCTCGGCATGGAAATGGATGTCGTCGTAGCGGAAGTCGACGTTGTACAGGGTCAGCGGGCCAGCCACCGGGCCGTCCACCTTGTCCCAGGTGAAGCTGGCGCCCACCGGCAGCCGCGCCACCACCTGTGCCAGCAGCACATCGCGGCCGGCCACGGTCTGCAGCAACCAGTACACCGCCAGCAGGGCCAGCAGCACCAGCCCGATCACGCCGGCGCCGGACCACGCCCAGAAGCGGCGGCGGCGGTAGAAGCGCACGCGCGGCGGCGGCGTGCTGGGGGTCGGTGCAGGCGTGCTCACAGGTCCGCTCCGATGTTCAGGTACAGCTGGAACTGCGAATCCGGGTTGTTCAGGCCATGCGCCACGTCGATGCGCACCGGGCCCACCGGCGATTTCCAGCGCACGCCGAAGCCAACGCCGGTATGCAGGTCGATGGTGTCGTCAAAGGCACTGCCAGTGTCAACGAACACCGCCGCGCCCCAAGGGCCCCCATTGAAATAGTGCTCGTACTCGGCCGAGCCGATCACCAGGTTCTTGGCGCCCAGCGCGTACTTGTCCGGCGCCGGCGTGCGCGGGCCGACCTCACGATAAGCGTAGCCACGGATGCTGCGGTCGCCGCCGGCGAAGTAACGCAGGCTCGGCGGCATCGCCACCAGGTCGCTGGTCCAGGTGGTGCCACCTTCGCCGCGCAGGATCAGGCGATTGCTTTCGCCCACCGGGATGTACCAGCGCAACACGGCGTTGGCCTGCACGAAGCTGGTATCCGAGCCGGCACCTTCGACACCGGCACGCATCGTCGCGGTGCCGCTGATGCCCTTGCGGGGGAACATCTCGTCGTCGACGTTGACGTAGTCGGCAACCATCTGCGGGTACACCAGCGTCGAGGTGTTGTAGACGGCGTCGGTGAATTCGGTGCCGGAGGCATAGCGCCAGCGCTCGCGCAGTGCGTTGACCGAGGCGATCGCAGTCCAGTGCTCGTTGATCTCGCCGCTGCGGCTGGCAATCAGCTTGAAGTTGCGCAGGTCGATGTAGTCGGTCTGCTCGTCATACGCACTGGCAGCGAAGGTGTACCAGCCATCGAGCCAGTTGAACGCCGGGATGCGGTAGCTGGTCACCAGGCTCTTGCGCTTCTGCGCATAGTCCAGCTGCGTGTTCATCTTATGGCCGCGGTTGTTCAGGAACCGCCGCTCGATGCCACCGCGCACACCCGGGCCGCTCTCGCTGCCGTAGCTCAGGCCGGCGGTGTAGATGGTGCGCTTGGCCCGGGTCAGCTTCACGTCCACCGGCACGTCGCCGTTTTCGTCGGCCTGGTCCGGCCGCGGCTGGATGTCGATCACGCTGAAGTAATCCAGCTTGGTCAGCGACTGCCGCAGGCGGTCCAGCTTGCCCTCGTGGTAGTAGCTGCCCTGGTCCCAGTACACCAGCGGATCGAACAGCTTGTCGACGAAGTAGTCCTGTTCGAAACGCACCGGGCCCATGTTGTAGCGGCGGCCGCTGTCCCAGGTCAGGTCGATGTCGGCGGCATTGTCGGCGCGGGTGATCTGCACCTGGCGCTGGGTGTAGTCGGCATCGAAATAACCACGCTCGGCCAGGCGCCGGGTGATGGTGATCTTGCTGGCTTCGTACTGGGTGTGCTCGAAGCGCTGGCCCTTGCGCGGCTTGAACGCGGCCAGATCGTCCTGCAGGTACTGGTCGTACATCGCCGGGCCGGTGATGTCGATGTGCTCGCGGCGCACGGTCACCGGGGTGCCCTTGTCGACATGGATGAGCACCCGCACGTGTTCGTCCTCGCGCGGCGCCTCGACCTTGATCACCGGGTTGTAGTACCCGAACGGCTCCAGTGCCTGGCGGGTCTGCCGCTCGGCCTGTGACAGCAGGTATTCCAGGCGCGATTCGCCCTGTACCTTGCCGATCGTGTCGTACAGCGACAGCGATTCCTGGATGTTCTCGATGATCGCGGCGTCGTCGCCCTTGTCCAATCCCTTGATGTCCACCTTGTCGATGGTGCCGCGCGCGTGGGCCACGGAAGTGGCGGCCAGCGACAGGACCATCAGCGGCAGGGCGTATTTCTTTGGCTGCATGCGGCACAGCATACCGACCGGAGGTGACGATGCGAAATGCATCACGTCATTCGGGATCGGTTGTTAAGTGGCGGTCAAAATACGCGCCTTTGTGGCGATCGTCGTGATCGCAGGCGAGGATGCCGGCATCGTGCGCGATGCCGGCAATGACCCC
This sequence comes from Stenotrophomonas sp. 85239_Sma, assembly GCF_056481725.1. Lineage (NCBI taxonomy): Bacteria > Pseudomonadati > Pseudomonadota > Gammaproteobacteria > Lysobacterales > Lysobacteraceae > Stenotrophomonas > Stenotrophomonas sp. 85239_Sma. The sequence goes on from NZ_CM151163.1 coordinate 4,574,649, forward strand.
GATGGACATCCGCCGTCGATGCGGTGCGCGGTGGTAATGCCGGCCAGCGGCCAGCACTACCGATACGGGCGTCAGCTCGACAGATGCTCGATCGCCGCGACCTTGCCCAGGCGCTCACCCAGCATCGTCAGCAGCGCCAGGCGGTTGCCACGCAGCGCCGGATCCTCCGCATTGACCATCACGCCATCGAAGAACGCGTCGACCTGCGGGCGCAGGCGGGCCAGACGGGCCAGCACGGCCACGTAATCCTTGTGCTGCAGGCTGGCGCCGGTGTCGTCGATGGCTGCGGTGACCGCTTCGGCCAGCGCGCGTTCGGCATCTTCCTGCAGCAGCGCCGGGTCGATCTGGGCCGGAATGTCGCCCTCGGCCTTGCGCAGGATATTGCGGATGCGCTTGTTGGCCGCGGCCAGCGCCTCCGCTTCCGGCAGTGCCGCGAAGGTACCGATCGCATCCAGGCGGCGGTCGAAGTCGTACAGCGAGGCCGGCTTCAGCTCGGCCACCGCATTGAAGTGCGTGGCCGGCACGCCCTTGTCGGCGTAGTAGCCCTTCAGGCGGTCGAGGATGAAGTCGTACAGCTCGCCGACATCGGCCTGCACGTTGCGCGCGGCCAGGCCGGCGTTGGCGCTGGCCAGCAGCGCGCGCAGGTCCAGTTCGAAGCCGCTTTCAATGATCGTGCGGGCCAGGCCCAGCGCGTTGCGGCGCAGGCCGAACGGGTCCTTGTTGCCGGTCGGCTTCAGGCCAGCGGCGAAGCCACCGGCCAGCGTGTCGACGCGCTCGGCGATCGCCAGCACCTTGCCCAGCGGCGACAGCGCGATGTCATCGCCACCGAAGCGCGGCTGGTAGGCCTCGTCGATGGCCAGCGCGACCTCGGCCGATTCGCCACCAGCCACGGCGTAGTGGCGACCGGCGATGCCCTGCAGCTCCGGGAACTCGTTGACCATGCGCGACTGCAGATCGTTCTTGGCCAGCTCGGCGGCACGCCTGGCCTGCGCGGCATCGGCGCCGGCCTGGGGTGCGATCACCTCGGCCAGGGCGGCCACGCGCGCGACCTTGTCGGCCACGCTGCCCAGCTTGGCCTGGTAGGTCACCGTCTTCAGGCCCTCGCCCATCGACACCAGGCCCTGCTTCAGATCCTCGTCGAAGAAGAACTTGGCGTCGGCGAAGCGCGGGCGGATCACGCGCTCGTAGCCCTTGGCTACTTCGGCCACGTCCTTCGATTCGATGTTGGCGATGCCGATGAACTTCTCGGTCAGGGTGCCCGCGGCATCCAGCACCGGGAAGAACTTCTGGTTGATCTCCATCGTCTCGATCAGCGCTTCCTGCGGCACCGCCAGGAACGCACGCTCGAAGCTGCACAGCACCGCCGACGGCCACTCGACCAGGTTCACCACCTGCTCCAGGTTGTCGTCGGTGATGCGGGCGCTGCCACCGGCCTCGGCCGCGGCGGCCTCGACCTCGGCCACGATGCGCGCACGGCGCTCGCTCGGGTCGACCAGCACGAACGCGGCACGCAGGGCTTCCACGTAGTCCTGCGGCTGCGCCAGCGACACCGTCTGGTCGTGGTGGAAGCGATGGCCACGGCTGAGGCGGTCGGCCTGCAAACCGAACAGCTCGGCTTCGACCACGTTGGCACCGTGCAGCAGCACCAGCCAATGTGCTGGGCGAGCAAAGCCCCAGGCGTGGTCGCCCCAGCGCATCGGCTTGGGAATCGGCATCGCCGCGATCGCCTCGCGCAGGATCTCCGGCAGCAGGCTGGCGGTGCTCGCGCCCGGGGTCACCGCGCGGTGCACGAAGCGCTCACCCTTGTTGTCGGTGGTCCTCTCCAGCGCGGTCCAGTCGATCCCGGCCTTGGCGGCGAAGCCCTGCAGGGCCTTGGTCGGCTGGCCTGCGGCGTCCAGCGCGATGTTCAGGTACGGGCCCAGCACTTCGCTGTGCTGTTCCGGCTGCTCCAGGCCGACGCCCGGCAGCAGCACGGCCAGGCGGCGCGGGGTCGACAGCGGGCGCGCGTCGCCCAGTTCCAGCGCGACGCCACGCTTGCGCAGGCCTTCGACAACACCGTCGAAGAACGCCTGGGCCAGGCCCGGCAGCGCCTTGACCGGCAGCTCCTCGGTGCCCAGTTCGATCAGCAGGGGGGACAGTTGGCTCATCGGTTCGATCCTGTGGTGGGGGCGCAGCGCGCAACGCGTCCGGCGCCCCGGGTAGTGGGTGAAAAGCGGGTCGGTGCGGGAGGGCCGTCAGGCCTTCTTCGCACCCGGGAAGCCCAGCTTCTCGCGCTGCTCGTAGTACGCCCTGGCCACCGCCTGGGCCAGCGCGCGCACGCGCAGGATGTAGCGCTGGCGCTCGGTCACGCTAATCGCGCGGCGCGCATCGAGCAGGTTGAAGGTGTGGCTGGCCTTCATCACCTGCTCGTAGGCCGGCAGCGGCAGGTTCACTTCCACCAGCTTCTGCGCTTCACGTTCGCAGGCGTCGAAGCGGTGGAACATCTCTTCCACGTCGGCGTATTCGAAGTTGTAGGTGCTCTGCTCCACCTCGTTCTGGTGGTAGACGTCGCCGTAGGTCACCGGCTGGCCGTCCGGGCCGTAGGTCCACACCAGGTCGTAGACGTTGTCGCAGTTCTGCAGGTACATGCACAGGCGCTCGAGACCGTAGGTGATCTCGCCCAGCACCGGGCGGCACTCCAGGCCACCGGCCTGCTGGAAGTAGGTGAACTGGGTCACTTCCATGCCGTTGAGCCAGACTTCCCAGCCCAGGCCCCAGGCGCCCAGGGTCGGCGATTCCCAGTTGTCCTCGACGAAGCGCAGGTCGTGCACCAGCGGATCGATGCCCAGCGCCCTCAGCGAATCCAGGTACAGCTGCTGGATGTTGTCCGGTGCCGGCTTCATCGCCACCTGGTACTGGTAGTAGCGCTGCAGGCGGTTCGGGTTCTCGCCGTAACGGCCGTCGGTCGGGCGGCGCGACGGCTGCACGTAGGCCGCGTTCCAGCTTTCCGGACCGATCGCACGCAGGAAGGTGGCCGGGTGGAAGGTACCGGCGCCCACCTCCAGGTCGAGCGGCTGGATGAGCACGCAGCCCTGCTGGGCCCAGAACTGGTTCAGGGTCTGGATCAGGCCCTGGAAGGTGATCGGAACGGTCGGGGTCGCGGACATGCGTACGAGTCTTGGCCGGCAAGGGGGTGCGCTAGTATAACGGCCGACCTGCGGGGCATTCCGTACCCGGGAGGAGCAGGCAGATGGAACATCGGCTGCCGGTGGGCACGCCCGGCGAGCCAGGCGGCGTCCCGCTGCCGTGGGGCCGCCTGCATTTCGAACAGGTCGGTGCGGCGCTGCTGGCCGACGGCCTGGTCGCCGAGCACGAGGGCGAGCGCATGCGGTTTTCCGCGCAGGGCGCGCGCAATGCCAGTGAAGTGCATCCGCTGGTGCTGCTGTCCAACCTCAAGCTGGCCGCCCGCGACGGTGGCGAGCTGACCCTGGAGCGCCTGACCGAATGGCTGGCCCGGCGGACCGGCAGCCGCTACCTGCGCATCGATCCGACCCGGGTCGACGTCGCGGCCGTCACCGCGCTGGTCTCCCACGCCTATGCCCGCCGCCACCGCTTCCTGCCGCTGGCGGTGGATGCAGAGCGCGTGCTGGTGGCCACCAGCGAGCCGCTGGTACAGGAATGGCGCCGCGACCTGCAGCACCTGACCCGCCGCCGCATCGAGCTGGCGGTGGTCAATCCGCTGGACCTGCACCGCTACACCATGGAGTTCTACGGGGTGACCCGCTCGGTGCGTGGCGCCCGCGGCGACGTCCGCGGCGAGGCCAACACCACCCTGCCCAGCTTCGAGCAGCTGGTCGAGCTGGGCCGCACGGGCGACGTCAACGCCGACGACCAGCACATCGTGCACATCGTCGACTGGCTGCTGCAGTACGCCTACGAACAGCGCGCCTCGGACATCCACCTGGAGCCGCGCCGCGAAATGGGGCGCATGCGCTTCCGCATCGACGGCGTGCTGCACAAGGTGTTCGAGGTGCCACCAGCGGTGATGACCGCCGTGGTCAGCCGCATCAAGGTGCTCGGCCGCATGGACCTGGCCGAACGCCGGCGCCCGCAGGACGGCCGCATCAAGACCCGCTCGCCAGGTGGCCGCGAAGTCGAGATGCGTCTGTCGACCATGCCCACCGCGTTCGGCGAGAAGTGCGTGATGCGCATCTTCGACCCCGATGCCGCCTTCAAGAGCATCGACCAGCTCGGTTTCAGCCCGCAGGAGGCCGCCGGCTGGAATGCGCTGGTCGAGCGTCCGCACGGCATCGTGCTGGTCACCGGCCCGACCGGCTCCGGCAAGACCACCACCCTGTATTCGACGCTGAAGCGGCTGGCCACGCCGGACGTGAACGTGTGCACGGTGGAGGACCCGATCGAGATGATCGCGCCCGAGTTCAACCAGATGCAGGTCCAGGCCAACATCGACCTGGACTTCGCCAGCGGCGTGCGCACCCTGCTGCGGCAGGACCCGGACATCATCATGATCGGCGAGATCCGCGACCTGGAAACCGCGCAGATGGCGGTGCAGGCGTCGCTGACCGGCCACCTGGTGCTGTCCACCCTGCACACCAACGACGCGCCGTCGGCGGTCACCCGCCTGCTCGACCTGGGCGTGCCGCATTACCTGCTGGCCAGCACCCTCAACGGCATCCTTGCCCAGCGCCTGGTGCGCACGCTGTGCCCGCACTGCAAGCAGCCGCACAGCCTCGGCGCCGCCGATTGGGCCGTGCTGGCTGATAGCCAAGCCGCATATCCAGATGCCGCCACGCCCTGTCGGCCGGTCGGTTGTCTGGAGTGCCGGCGCACCGGTTTCCTCGGCCGCATCGGCCTGTATGAGTTGCTGCCATTGGGCTCGCGGCTGCGCGGCCAGATCCGCGCCGACATGGATCTGGCCGGTTTCACCCGTGCCGCGCGGGCTGAAGGGCTGCGAACCCTGCGCCAGGCCGGGCTTGAAAAGGTGGCGCAGGGGCTGACTACAATCGAGGAAGTCCTGTCAGTGCTGCCGCCCCCGGATGAACCCAGCCCCGTTCCTGATCCTTGAAACCGGCCGACCGGTGCCGGCACTGCGCCGCTATGGGCGCTTCCCGCACTGGATCCGCGTCGCCGCCGGGCTGGAAGAGCACGAGACCGTGGTGGTGGATGTCGAACACGGGGATGCCCTGCCCGATGCGCATGGCTTCGCCGGTGTGCTGGTGACCGGCTCGGCCGCCTTCGTCACCGACCATGCCGAATGGAGCGAGCGCAGCGCGGCGTGGCTGCGCCAGACCGCCCACGCTGACCTGCCGGTATTCGGCATCTGCTACGGCCATCAGTTGCTGGCGCACGCACTGGGCGGGGAGGTCGCCTACAACCCGGCCGGGCGCGAGTCCGGCACGATTGAACTGCAGCTGCAGCCGCAGGCCGCGCAGGACCCGCTGTTCCAGGGCCTGCCGCAGCACTTCGCTGCCCACGCCACCCACCTGCAGACCGTGCTGCGCGCCCCCGATGGTGCCGAAGTGCTGGCACGCTCCCCGCTGGATGGGTGCCACGCCTTCCGCTGGGGGCGCCAAGCCTGGGGCGTACAGTTCCATCCCGAATTCGCCACCCACCACATGCGCGGCTATGTGCGTGCCCGCGCCGACTGCATCGGCCGCCACGGCGGCTGTGCCCGCAGCATCGAGCGTGCAGTCAGCGCCGCACCGCTGGCCCGCCAGCTGCTGCGCCGCTTCGTTCGCCAGGCGCGGCTGCCTTCAGCCCAGCCGGCGGCAAAACAGGGATAATCAGCGGCACGGGCAGCCGCCCGGCCCCCCTCCTGTCCTACCCGGATGTCCATGAAAGAGATTCGCAAGCTGCCGGCCTCGGCGGGCGCCCAGTGGTTGCTGGATACGTTCTCGCTGTACCGGCGTGCGCCGCTGCAGCTGGCCCGGATCGGCCTGGCCTGGCTGCTGGTGAGCTGGGTGGTCACCCTGTTGTCGACGCTGATTCCCGGCGCCGCCGGCATGGCGGTGCAGCTGATGACCCTGGCCATCTCGCCGATCATGTTCGGCGGCATGCTGTACGCCGTGGGTGAGATCGACGAAGGCCGCCCGGGCCTGGCCTCGCACCTGCTGCAGCCGATCCGCGACCATCGCGTCAGCCACCTGCTGGTACCGCTGGCGATCCAGGTACTGGCAGTACTGCTGCTGGGCGCGCTGCTGTTCATGATGATCGGCCGCGAGGGCTTCACCGCCTTCAGCGAGGTCATGACCAAGATGGAAGAGATCAGCCGCAGTGGCCAGCAGATCAAGCCGGACGATGCCGCTGCGCTGGTGGCCAACCTGCCGGCCAAGCGCATTGCGCTGTGGATGCTGCTGGTGTTCCTGAGCGCGGTTGCGCTGTCGCTGGCGATGTTCACCCAGCCGGCGCTGGTGGTGTTCGACAAGCAGAGCGGCATGCACGCCCTGCGCCTGAGCCTGCAGGGCTGCGTCGAGAACATCGGCGCGATGATCGTGTTCGCCGTACTCGGCCTGATCGCCGCGTTCTGCATCTACATCCTGTTCGTGATCGTTATCCAGATCGCGATGCTGATCGGTGGCCCGCTGGCCGCCGCCTTCATCGCGCAGCTGGTACTGACCACGGTGCTGATGCCGCTGTATGTCGGTGCGGTGTACGCCGCGTGGAAGCAGATGTTCGTGCACCGCGGCAGCCGCGCCGCGCCGCCGATCCCGACCACGCCGACGTCGAGCGACGTCTTCCACGCCTGACGAAAAAAGGGGACGGAGGGGATTAAGTCGTTTATGCCCAGTGTGTGCAGCTAACGACTTAATCCCCTCCGTCCCCTTTTCTTTTCAGGCGGCGGGTTTCTTCACCACCGACGACGGCACCAGCCAGCGCGCGGCATGGATGCCCAGCTCGTACAGCAGGCACATCGGTATCGCCAGCATCAGTTGCGAGACCACGTCCGGCGGGGTCAGCACCGCCGCCACCACGAAGATGCCGACGATCGCGTAACCCCGGCCCTCCTTGAACTGCTGCGGCGTCACCCAGCCCAGCAGCACCAGGATCACCATTGCCACCGGCAGTTCGAAACTGCCACCGAAGGCGAAGAAGATCGCCAGCACGAAATCCAGGTAGGCGTTCGCATCCGGGGTGATCGCAATCACGTCCGGACTGAAGGTGGTCAGGAAATGGAACACCGCCGGCAGCACCAGGAAGTAGGCGAAGGCACAGCCGGTGTAGAACAGCAGCACCGAAGACACCAGCAACGGCACCGCCAGGCGCTTCTCGCGCGCATACAGGCCCGGGGCAACGAACGCCCACAGCTGGTACAGCAGCCACGGCACCGCCACGAACAGGGCCACGAAGAAGGTCAGCTTCAATGGTGCGAAGAAGGCGCCAGCCGGATTGGTCGCAATCATCGTCTGCCCGTTCGGCAGCTGCGATACCAGCGGCTCGGCCAGCGCGTTGTACAGCTTCTGGGTAAACGGCAGCAGCGCCAGCAGCGCCACGCCCAGGCCCAGCAATGCGCGTACCAGGCGGCCGCGCAGTTCCACCAGGTGTTCGACCAGCGAGCTTTCGCCGAAATCCTGTTCACTCATGGCTGGCGCGCTCCGTGCTCTGCGGCGGCGGTGCACCGGCTTCAGGGGTTGTCGCCGGCGTCGGCTCGGGAGCAACGCGCTCCTGTACCGGTGCATCGGCATGGGGCAGGCCGCTCATATGCGGCGGCAGATCCGCTGGCGCCGGTGCGCGTACCTCCTGCGCCAGCGTATCGCCCTGCCGCTGCGCGTCCTGCGCTTCGCGACGGATCGCTTCACCGCTGGCGCGCAGCTGGTTCTCGGTCTCCTGCATGCCCTGGCGCACGTCCTGCATCTGCCGCTTGATGTCCTCGGCCTGCAGTTCGCGCTCCAGTTCCTGTTTCACCGAATCCCACTGATTGCGGGCGCGGCGCACCCACAGGCCGGCGAAGCGGGCCGCCTTGGGCAGGCGCTCGGGACCGAGCACCACCAGGGCGACCACTGCAATCACCAGCAGTTCGCTGAAGCCGATATCGAACACCGCAACCGCTCCGGATCAGCGAGGGGTGCGGTCGTGCTCGTCCTGCGCGGTGCGCGAGGCATCCTGGCTGCGCGATTCGTCGCCCAGCTGCGCGTTCGGCTTGTCCTCGTCGCGCATGCCCTTCTTGAATTCCTTGACCGCCGAGCCGAGGTCCTTGGCGCCACTGGTCAGGCGCTTGGTGCCGAACACCAGCAGGACGATGGCCAGCACGACCAACCAATGCCAGATGCTGAAACTGCCCATAAAGACGCTCGTTACGTTAGTGATCAGGCTGTCGAGCATAGCGCACCGGCTGTTAGCCGGCGCGCGTGACGAAAGTCAGTTTCCGCCCAGCGTTTCCGTGCGGATTTCGCCGTCGTTGACCGGTTGGAAGCCCTGCTGCTGCGGCGGCGGGTTCTGCGGGACGTTCTGCAGCGGTGCGGTGGTGGCTTCGGCCGGGGCGGCCGGTGCTGCCTGAACAGGCGCAGGAGCGGCAGCCGGGGCCGGCACCGGGCGCGCGTTGCCACCGTTGCCACCGTTGCCATTGCGGTTGTTGCGGGCAGTGTAGGTAGCCTCTTCCAGACGATCACGGAAGGCGACCACGTCCATCGACGGCGACCCAACGGCGCGACCTTCGAAGATCATCCGCGGCGTGGTGTTGCTGCCGTAGGCCTCAAGGTTGGCGGCATCGTCGATCTGCAGCACCGCGCCATCCAACGCAACACCGGCGAACAGGCCGCGGGCACGCGACCAGGACCAGATTTCGGCCTTCAGCTGGCCGTCGGTGGCCGCAGCGGCATTGCGGCCCACCGGACCGGCGGCAACGCCGGCATCGGCACCGAGGGTGAACTTGCCGTTGACCAGGTTGTCCAGGCTGCGGTCGTTGCGGAACACCAGCACCACGTCCGAAGACTGAACGCCGGCCTGGAAGCCGATGCTGCCACCGGTCAGCTTCACGAATACCGGGCTGGACCACGCGCCATTGGGCATGCGCACCGACATCAGGCCGTGGCCGCGGCGTCCGCCAATGACCAGACCGGCCTTGATCGTGTCGGGAATGACGATGACCGCGCGGCCTTCGTCGAGCAACTTGTCCGGAATTCCCTGTTCAGGGATTTCCTGGATTTCAGCCAGCACGCGCACGGCATTGCGGGCACGCTGGTCTTCCTGCGGTCCGGCCATGGCCTGGCTGGACAGCAGGCTGGCGGCGATCAGCAGGGCTTGGATCGGGCGACGCATGGCAGGCTCCAGAAGTCAGTCCATAGGAAGATATAGCAAGTGACTGAAATTAGTGGTGTTGTCATGAATCGCCAATGAGCGCTCCCTGCTTGTATTGAGGCGCGCTATGCCTGCAATCGGAACCCTGCATCCCGGCGCGGCATCGGATCGGCGACAATACACGCCATGCTCGACGCACCCGATACCGCCGTGCTGGCGGTCAACCTAGGCACGCCCGAGACGCCGACGGCCCCCGCCGTACGCCGTTATCTGGCCGAATTCCTGTCCGACCCCCGCGTGGTCTCGATCCCGGCGCTGCTGTGGCAGCCGCTGCTGCGCGGGCTGATCCTGCCGCTGCGCAGCAGCCGTTCGGCGGCCAAGTACGCCCAGGTCTGGCTGCCGGATGGCTCACCACTGATGGTCCATACCCGGCAGCTGGCGCAGGCGATGCAGGCCCTGCTGCCAACCCTGAAAGTGCGTCATGCGATGCGCTACGGCGAGCCGGCCCTGGCCAGCGAGCTCGACCGCCTCGCCGCCGAAGGCGCACGCCGCATCGTGGTGCTGCCGCTGTACCCGCAGTATTCGACCACCACCACCGCCTCGGTCGAAGACCGCGTCGACGCCTGGCAGCGCCGCAATCCGGGCGTGACTGTCAGCCTGGTGCGTGACTACTCGATCGACCCGGGCTGGGTCGAAGCGGTTGCCGGCTCGATTCGGCGCTACTGGGATCAGCACGGTCGCGGCCATACACTGATGTTCTCCTTCCATGGCATCCCACAGCGCCTGGCCGACGCGGGTGATCCGTACCCGCAGCGCTGCGAAGCCAGCGCGCAGGCCATCGCCAACGCACTGGGCCTGGGCAAGGACGACTGGCAGATGGGTTACCAGTCGCGCTTCGGCCGCGAGCGCTGGCTGCAGCCTTACGCTGAGCCGAGCCTGTGGGCGCTGGCCGAATCCGGCGTAAAGCAGATCGACGTGGTCTGCCCCGGCTTCGCCACCGATTGCCTGGAAACACTGGAAGAAGTCGCGATGGGCTTCACCGAAACGCTGGCGGAACGCGGCGCGACGATGCGCTACATCCCCTGCCTCAACGCCGAACCGGAACACGCGCGCGCCCTGGCGCGACTGGCCGTGGCCTCGCTGGCATGAATCTGCAGCCCTTTGAACTCGAGGTCGGTGGCGCGCGCGTCGCCGGCCTGCGCAACAGCAGCGAGGGCCCGCGCGTACTGGCCCTGCATGGCTGGCTCGACAACGCCGCCAGCTTCGTACCACTGGCACCGCATCTGTCTTCGCTGCAGCTGGTGGCGATCGACCTGCCCGGCCATGGCCACAGCGCGCATCTGCCGGCCGGTGCCAGCTACACCACGGCGGCCGCGATCTGCCACGTACTTGATGTCGCCGACGCGCTGGGCTGGGACCGCTTCAGCCTGCTCGGCCATTCAATGGGCGCTGGCATCGCCAGCCTTACCGCCTCGGTCAGCGACCGTGTCGAACGCCTGGTGGCGATCGAAGCCCTCGGCGGCCTGCGCGGCCCCGAGGAAGAAACCGCCCATCGCCTGCGCGAGCATGTGAACGCCACCCGTGCGTTGGCGCGCAAGCAGCTGCGCGTGTTCCCCGACCTGGCCGCGCCGATCCGCGCACGGATGATGACCAACCAGCTCAGCGAACCGTGCGCACGGCTGCTGGTCGAGCGCGGCGTGGAACCGGTCGAAGGCGGCTATCGCTGGTGCAGTGATCCGCGCCTGATGCTGCCCACCGCGATCCGCCTCAGTGAAGGCCAGATCGACAACCTGCTGCAGGCCATCGCCTGCCCGACGCAGGTGATCTATGCCACACCGGCGCAGTCCTATTATCCCGAGCCGATGCGCAGCGATCGCCTGCAGCACCTGCGCGATGGACGGCTGGCAGTGTTTCCCGGCAACCACCACCTGCACATGGAAGCGCCGGCGCCAATCGCCGAGGTGATCCTGCGCTTCTTCAGCAACGACAACGCCGGCTGAGCGCAGGCGACCGCGCGCTTCACTCTGCGCGTTTGCGGCCGATACATCAGTTGCGGGCCCCTGCGCCCGCTGCACGCGGGTCCGGTCGGTCCTGCGGCATGTGTCTGGTTCTGCAAGGAAGTCCGCATGCCCGCTCTGCTGCACTGTCACCCACAGGATGTGGCCGCGGTGTCCCGTCTCCGCGTCGCTGATCGCGCCGCTTCCCCCGAATTCCCGGCACCCGCCCTGGTCACGCCCTGCTGCGTGCGCTGCGGCGTGCTCGTTGTCGTCTGCTGATCCAGGAGCCTCCGATGTCCAATGCATCCGCCCGTCCCCCCGATACCGCCCGCCTGTCGCACCTGCAGCAGCTCGCCCGCGGCGCCGACCGCCGCCTGCTGATCGGCAGCGCAGCGCTGGCCGTGACTGGCCTGGTGCTGGCCCTGCGCGGTCCGCACGGAATGACCGCCGCGTTGGCCGCGGGCGCGGTGTTCCCCGCCTTGTGGCTGGCTGGTCCGCTGGCAGGCCGCGGGATCGCGCGCAACGGCCTGGCGATACTGTTGTCGCTGCAGCTGGCCCTGTTGTGCGCGTTCGCCGGCCTGTCGCCGGCATTGCCGATCGCCCTGCTGCTGGGCGTGCTGCTGGGCCATCGCGATCGCCTGCCGGTGTGGCTGGCCGGTAGCATCGGCACGCTCGCACTGCTGGCGCCGCTGCAGGCGGGTGCCGCGGTGGGGCCGACACTGCTGCAGGCCGCCATGCTCGCCGGCCTGACCCTGTTCCTTGGCCAGATCGCACTGCGGCTCCGCCAGCAGACCGAAGCCCTCGGCCACGGCCCCCGCCGGTTGGCTGCACTGGCGCGCGATATCGCCACCGGTGCCGATCTTGGTGCACACGCCGACACCAGCGCCTACGCACCGGGTTCGCTGGCCCATGCGCTGGCCGACACTGCACGCCATGTGCAGGCCCAGCGTGGACGCGAAGCGGAGGCGCACGCCGAGAACGCGCAGATCCGCCAGGCCCTCGATGCCTCGCGCACCGCGATGATGATTGCCGACAACGACCACGTGATCCGCTACGTGAACCGCTCGGTGGTAGCCCTGCTGCGCAACCAGCAGGCAACGTTGCGCCAGGCCTTCCCCGATTTCGATGCCGAGCGCCTGGTGGGCAGCAGCATCCATCGCTTCCACGCCAACCCGGACCGCATCCGCGCCATCCTCAATGGCCTGCAGGTCACCCACAACGGCAAGGTCCAGATCGGCCCAGTGCACTTCGCCCAGGTGGTTACTCCGGTCTTCGACGCACAGGGCCTGCGCCTGGGCTTCGCCGTGGAGTGGCATGACCGTACCCATGAGCTCGCGCTGGAGAACGCCGTCGTCGGCATCGTCGCGGCCGCCGCCGCCGGCGATCTCGACCAGCGCCTGCAGGCAACCGAAGGCGCCAGCTTCCTCGATGGCCTGACCGGTGGCATCAACCAACTGCTGGATACGTTGGGCAGTACCGTCGATGAAGTGCGGCAGATGCTCTCGGCGCTGGCCAGCGGCGATCTCGATCGACGCATGCACGGCGAGTATCACGGCGCCTTCGCTGCGATCCAGCGCGATGCCAATGCGACGGCAGGGCAGTTGGCACGCATGGTCGGTCGCATCCAGCAGTGCGCCGCCTCGATCAGCACCGCTGCAAGCGAAATCGCTGCGGGCAATGGCGCGCTGTCCGAGCGCAGCGAGCGCCAGGCGGCGCACCTGCAGGAAACCGCCGCCTCGATGGAGGAGCTGACCGCCACCGTGCGCCAGAACGCTGCCCATGCACGCGAGGCGAGCCAGCTCGCGGTCACCACGCAGGCCGCCGCCAGCGACGGCAACGTCGCCATGCAGCGGGTGATCGACACCATGCAGGCGATCGAAGGCGCCTCGAAGCGGATCGGCGACATCACTGGCGTGATTGATGGTATCGCCTTCCAGACCAACATCCTCGCGCTCAATGCCGCGGTGGAAGCCGCGCGTGCCGGCGAGCAGGGCCGTGGCTTCGCCGTGGTGGCCAGCGAGGTGCGCGTGCTGGCGCAGCGTTCGGCCGCCGCCGCACAGGAAATCAAGAAGCTGATCGATGAAGCCGGTCGCCAGGTCGGCGAAGGTGCCCAGCTGGTGGCCGACGCCGGACAACATATGCAGGGCATTGTCGGGGGCGTGGAGAATGTCAGCCACCTGATGCACGAGATCTCGGCGGCCTCGCAGGAACAGTCGATCGGCATCGAGCAGATCAACCAGACCGTGGTGCAGATGGACCAGGCGACCCAGCAGAACGCCGCGCTGGTGGAGGAAGCGACCGCCGCAGCACGCGAGCTGCAATCGCAGGCAGGTACGCTCACCGAGGCGGTGTCGGTGTTCCGCCAACAGGAACCGCACGAGGTCTCGCGGGCCGCCTGATCGGGGCCTGCAACGCGAGCTGATGAAAACGGCGCCCGCAGGGCGCCGTTTTTTTGCCTGCCTTTGCGTGATGGGTCAGGAAAAGACCGCTTCCGGACCTGCCGTGGAGAGCGACCAACCCTGGCTGGCGCCACATCCACACACGGCGGGGATCTACCGGCAGTGCCGGCCGCTGGCCGGCAACCCCAGTGGCGTGCGCCATCTGAGCCTGCCGCCGGTAGCCTCCAACCTGGGCTGGCACCGCTCTTCGCAGGGACAGCCCATCCACGCGTGGCGTGGACCTACCGGCCGGTGTGCAGCCACGGGATTGCCGGCCAGCGACCGCCACTACCCGCATTTTCTGCGCGCAAAGAAAAACCCCGCTGCGTGAGCAGCGGGGTTTTGGGTGTAAACCCTGGCGATGACCTACTCTCGCATGGCTTGAGCCACACTACCATCGGCGCAGCTGCGTTTCACTTCCGAGTTCGGGATGGGATCGGGTGGTTCCACAGCGCTAATTTCACCAGGGAGGCTTTTGGAGAGTCGCACTCGTCCCGGGGGACAAGGCGCCAGCCTCGCATAGTTCTTGTGACGTAGCGTGCACTTGGATGCTCTTACGACGTTGTCGTAAAGCCAAGGCAACTTGAGGTTATATGGTCAAGCCGCACGGATCATTAGTATCAGTTAGCTCAATACATTGCTGTACTTACACACCTGACCTATCAACCACGTAGTCTACATGGTTCCTTCAGGGGGCTTGTGCCCCGGGAGATCTCATCTTGAGGCGCGCTTCCCGCTTAGATGCTTTCAGCGGTTATCGCTTCCGAACATAGCTACCCGGCAATGCCACTGGCGTGACAACCGGAACACCAGAGGTTCGTCCACTCCGGTCCTCTCGTACTAGGAGCAGCCCCTCTCAAATCTCCAACGCCCATGGCAGATAGGGACCGAACTGTCTCACGACGTTCTGAACCCAGCTCGCGTACCACTTTAAATGGCGAACAGCCATACCCTTGGGACCGACTACAGCCCCAGGATGTGATGAGCCGACATCGAGGTGCCAAACACCGCCGTCGATATGAACTCTTGGGCGGTATCAGCCTGTTATCCCCGGAGTACCTTTTATCCGTTGAGCGATGGCCCTTCCATACAGAACCACCGGATCACTAAGTCCTAGTTTCCTACCTGCTTGATCCGTCGATCTTGCAGTCAAGCACGCTTATGCCTTTGCACACAGTGCGCGATGTCCGACCGCGCTGAGCGTACCTTCGAGCTCCTCCGTTACTCTTTAGGAGGAGACCGCCCCAGTCAAACTACCCACCATACACGGTCCCCGACCCAGATAATGGGCCCAGGTTAGAACGTCAAGCACGACAGGGTGGTATTTCAAGGATGGCTCCGCTGCAGCTAGCGCCACAGTTTCATAGCCTCCCACCTATCCTACACAGACGAACTCAACGTTCAGTGTAAAGCTATAGTAAAGGTTCACGGGGTCTTTCCGTCTTGCCACGGGAACGCTGCATCTTCACAGCGATTTCAATTTCACTGAGTCTCGGGTGGAGACAGCGCCGCTGTCGTTACGCCATTCGTGCAGGTCGGAACTTACCCGACAAGGAATTTCGCTACCTTAGGACCGTTATAGTTACGGCCGCCGTTTACTGGGGCTTCGATCAAGAGCTTCGCCTTGCGGCTGACCCCATCAATTAACCTTCCAGCACCGGGCAGGCGTCACACCCTATACGT
>NZ_CM151163.1:4600000-4656936 GCF_056481725.1 Stenotrophomonas sp. 85239_Sma
GCTTTTCTTGCAGGGTGATGACAGAAGCACCACGACATCACGCATGACGTGCGCTCGAAGATCACTGCGGCGTTGCCCGCGCGTTGCGCGGTCAACGCCGCACCCCCTCCTATCAATGCAGGGATGCACAATGCAGGGATGCACAGTGGAGACAGAGCAATGAGCATGCAGGTGCGGCGCGCGTGGTGGCGCGATCTTTCGATGCCGGCAATCGTCGCTGGCTTCATTACGGTGCTGGTGGGCTTCGCCAGCTCGGCCGTGATCGTGTTCCAGGCTGCACAGGCCGTCGGTGCCGATCAGGTGCAGATCGCCTCCTGGATGTGGGCGCTGGGGCTGGGCATGGGCGTGACCTCCATTGGCCTGTCGCTGCGTTATCGCGTGCCGGTGGTGACGGCGTGGTCGACCCCGGGTGCGGCCATGCTGGTGGTGGGTGCCGGCGGCGCCTCGCTCTCTGAGGCCACGGGTGCATTCCTGCTGGCCGCAGTGCTGGGCATGCTGGCGGGCTTTTCGGGCATCTTCGCCCGACTGATGCAACGGGTGCCGATGGCGCTGGCCGCCGGCATGCTGGCCGGCGTACTGCTGCGCTTCGGGCTGGATGTGTTCGTGGCCATGAACACCCAGCTGGTGCTCGCGCTGGCAATGTTCGCCACCTGGCTGGCCGGACGGCGGCTGTTCCCGCGCTATGCGGTGATCGCCACGCTGCTGGTCGGCATCGCCGTCGCCGCCAGCCGCGGCCTGCTGCATGCCCAGCAGGTACAGCTGCAACTGGCAATGCCACAGTGGGTGGCACCTTCACTGTCGTGGACGGCCGTGGCCGGCATTGCCCTGCCCCTGTTCGTGGTCACCATGGCCTCGCAGAACATTCCCGGTGTGGCGGTGATGCGCGCCTCAGGCTACGACGCGCCGGTGTCGCCGCTGATCGGCTGGATCGGCGTAGTCAACACGCTGCTGGCGCCGTTCGGTGCATACGCGCTGAACCTGGCGGCGATCACCGCTGCCATCTGCATGGGCCGCGATGCGCATGAGGATCCGGCGCGACGTTACACCGCCGCCATGGCCGCGGGCGCTTTCTATATTGTCGTCGGCCTGTTTGGCGCCACGGTGGCGGCACTGTTCGCGGCCTTCCCCAAGGAACTGGTGGCCTGCGTGGCCGGTATCGCGCTGTTCGGCACCATCGGCAACAGCCTGGCCAGTGCGTTGGCGGTGGAACGCGACCGCGAGGCGTCGCTGGTCACCTTCCTGGTTACCGCCTCGGGAGTTTCCCTGGCCGGGATCGGCTCGGCGTTCTGGGGCCTGGTGGCCGGTGCGTTGTGCCTGCTGGTGCTGCGGGCACGGGTACCGGCCTGAGCAAACGGATCAGGCAGCCAGGCGAGCGACGGTGTTGATCACCGCGACGGCTGCCATGCCGGTCACCACCGCCCACACGCTGGTGCCGCCACGACGCTGCAGTTCTGTGCGGATGCGGTTGTGCTGCCCGGCGTGGGCAGTCTTCACCTTGGCCAGCAGCCGCGTGCAATAGCGCAGGTACAGGCTGTTGGCTGTCACGGCGATGGCGAACCGTGGCACCGCCAGCAACGCCACGGTGAGCAGCGGGTTGGCGTGGGCCGACAGCAGCGCGATGCCGAACAGGACCAATTCGAAGAGAATGGCCGCCAGGTACATCTTCCGGTGCAGCAGCCAGTACGTCGGCACCAGGAACGCGGGCCAGTGCCACGGCCGCGGCGGCTTCGGCACCGGGCTGTCCAGATGCCAGCGCTGGCGGTAGAGCGCCGCGTTGGGTCCCACAAGGAGGTTCAGGTAGTCCGCGTCCGCCGGAGCGGCCGTGCCGTCCACCTCTGCGGCGGGCGCGAGATAGGGATTGTCATCCGCCGGGGAAGCCGGCGGGGTATCCAGATGATTCATGTCGGCGGTTCCTTGCCCGTGATGAACCTGCGGTAGCGGCAGGTGCGCGCGAATCTGAAGCCGCCCAGCCTCAGCCTGCCATCGCCTGCCCCACCAGCATCACCGCAACGACGGCGATGGCCACCACTGCCGCTGCCAGGGCATTGGTGTCACCCCGTCTGGCCAGCTCGCTGCGCAGGCGCGCCTCATCGTCACCCGCCAATGCGCGCGCGCGGGCGATCTCGCGCTGGCAGTGCGCCAGGTACCAGCGATTGGCATACATCGCAGCAGTGACGTTGATGGCAAGGGTAATGACCGTCGACACGCCTTCCGGCACGCCCAGCAACGCCTCGGCGATGCTGAAGAACACCAGCAGGCCGGCCCAGATCGCCGCCAGCCGGTACATCCTGCGGTACACCATCCAGATCACGCCGATCAGGAACGCCGGCCAGTGCCAGGTGCCGCTGCCCTCGGCAACGCCCTGGTCCAGCCGCCAGCGCTGGCGATAGATGGGGAAGTTGCCGCCGACCACGGCGGCGTACAAGGCAATGTCGCCTTCCAGCTGCGGCGCGGTCGCTGCTACGGGCGAATTGGCGGGTGCACGATAGGGGTCGGACGGATCAGCGCTCGGCGCTTCGCTGGCGGTGACGGCCTGCACCGGTTCAACCGGCAGCGGAGTCGGACCCAGCGGCGTCACCGAGGGGTCCAGCTCGGCCAGCGGCCGCCACGATGCCATTCCTTCGCGCCACATCAGCGTGTGGGCGGTTACCGTGCCGTCCTGCCGCAGGCGGCGCAACCCGGCCAGGTCCACCGGTCCTTCGCTCTGCTTGCTGTTGGCGTACCACCATTGTGCTTCCTGCATGCCATCCATTCCTGTCGATCCCATCGCTACTCTGAACGTCCGGCCACGGCCTCCAGCGGTTCACTGGCCAGCACCTGTACCAGAAGGTGGCGCGCGCCGGGTGCAAGCGTAATCTGCTCTGGACCTGCATTGGCCACTTCCAGGCACACGTAGTCGTGCCAACCGTCGCCGACATCGGCCATCTTCGCCGCCGCCTCCGCGCCCGGATTCCACGCCACCAGGGTCTGGCTGCCTTCGCTGCGGATCTCGATCCGCCGCTGCAGGACGGGATCGCGCAGCACGTAACAGCCACCGGCACCGGTATAGATGCGGTCGCTGCGCCCCGGATCGCGCGGGTCGCGCAACGACCAGGGCCCCTGCTGCTGGCGCAGCTGCGCGTAGTCCTCGTACTTGTCCAGATAGTGCAGGCCATCGAGGCCATCGACTTCGACACGACGGGCATCGCCGACCCGGAAGTAGCTGTGCAGGGCCTGGGTGAAGGTCACCGGGGACGTGCCGGTGTTCTCGGTGGCCAGTTGCTGCCGCAGCTGGCGACCGATGCGCAGCTGCATCTGCAGGCGCAGGCCACGTTCGGCAGTCAATGCGGGTGCCAGCTGCAGCTCCAGCTCACCGTCATCGTCCTGGCGGGCCTGCAGCAGCTCCCAGCGCGCGGTGCGCACCAGGCCGTGTGCCAGCGCATCGTCGCTCTGGCCCTGGCGACCGAACCACGGCCAGCACACCGGAACCCCGCCCCGGATCGGCGTGGGCAACCCGGCCCGTTTCGGCGACAGCCACAGCAGGTCCGGCTGCCCCTCTGGAATGAACGACAGCAGCTGTCCACCGAACACGCTGATGACCGCGGTGGCGCTGGGGGTGCGTATCTGCCAGGCCTCGAGCCCGTGGTACAGGCCGGTGCTGATGTCCGGGTTCGACTGCATGCGCTGACACTCCTTGATGACCGCGGCGATGATGTCGCGGCCACCGTGCGATCGGCAAGGTCTAGCGGCTGGCAGGCGCCCCTGCTGCTGCCTCCTGCTGCAACGCGCGCAGGATGCGCTGGCCGGCGCGCCCATCCGCATTGGCCCAGCCCAGGCGCTGCTGCTCGGCCTGGATCGCGCGGCGGGTTGCGGTGCCGATCATGCCGTCGGCGCTGCCGATGTCGTGGCCACGGGCCAGCAGCAGGGTCTGCAACTGGCGGCGTTCATCGCGGCCGATGCCGGGATCATCGGTCGGCCAGGCGGTGGCCAGGCCGGTGCCGCCACGCAGCTGGTCGGCCAGCGTGGCGATCGCCAGCGCATAGCTTTCGGCGGCGTTATAGCTGTAGATCGCATCGTAGTTGCGGAACACCAGCAATGCCGGGCCCTTGATGCCAGCCGGCAGCAGCAGGGCGGCGCGCGCGTCGACCGGCAGGTTGGCTGGGGCCAGCACGCTGCCATCGAGCGCGGTCACGCCCTGCGCGCGCCAGTCGGCAAGGGCCCGGCGCTGGGTGCGGCCCGCCAGACTGGCGTTGAAGCCGGCGGGAACACGGACCTCCATGCCCCACGGTTCGCCACTGCGCCAACCGGCACGCTTGAGGTAGTTGGCGGTGGACGCCAGCGCGTCGGGAATGCTGCCGACCAGATCGCGGCGGCCATCGCCATCACCATCGACCGCGATACGTGCGTAGGTACTGGGCATGAACTGCGTGTGCCCGAAGGCGCCGGCCCAGGAACCGGTGAGCCCCTGGCCCTGCAGGTCACCGCGATCGATCAGCTTGAGCAGCGCCAGCAGTTCGCCACGGAAGAACGCCTGGCGGCGTCCGGCACAGGACAGCGTGGCCAGCGACTGCAGCAGCGGGCGCTTGCCGAAGACGCGGCCATAGTCGCTCTCCACGCCCCAGACCGCGACGATGGTGGCCGGATCGACGCCGTACTGCGCGGAGACACGATCGAGCAGATCGCGATGTTGCTGCAGCAGGGTGCGGCCATCATCGACGCGCTGGCGGTCGACCAGCGCGGCCAGGTAATCCCAGATCGGCGTGGTGAATTCCGGTTGTGCGTCCAGCAGCCCGAGCACGCTTGGGTCCGGCGTGAGCCCGGCGGTGATTCCGTTGAATCGATCGGCGCTGATGCCCTGGGTCGCGGCGGTGGCCTGCAGGCCCGCCAGGCAGCGGCTGAACGCCGGATCGATAGTGGCGGCGGGGGCCGCAGGCAGCGGCGGGGTCGACGCGAGGGCGGCCGCCAGGCCGAGCGTGGTCAGAATGGGCATGGCGTCCTCCGTGTTGCCGTTGCACGGCCATCTTAGGGGCAGCGGTGCGACCGAACCTGAAGGGGCGCCGGCTGGTTGGCCGCCCTAGGCGATGCGCAGCAGGCGCAGGCCATAGGCGGGGCTTGCGGCATCCCAGCGCTGCGCGACCTGCAGGCCGGCCTGCTGCACCAGCGCGTCGAAGCTGTCATCGGTGTACTTGTGGCTGTACTCGACGCGGATGGGTTCACCGGCAGCAACGTGAAACGTGCGGCCATCCAGGTGGACGTCCTGCGCCCACTGGCTGACCAGGTCGGTTTCGATGCGCAGCCGCGCGGTGCTGTAGCAGGCACGGTGGCGGAAGCCGTCGAGGTCGAAGTCGCTGCCGATCTCGCGATTGAGACGCGCCAGCAGGTTGAGGGTGAACGCGGCGGTGACGCCCTGCGCATCGTTGTAGGCCGCTTCGATCAGTGCCGGGTCCTTGTGCAGATCGATGCCGACCAGGGCCAGGCCGTCGCGGCCCATGGTCTGGCGCATCGCCCGCAGCAGGGCGACGGCATCGGCTTCGGAGAAATTGCCCAATGTGGAACCGGGGAAGAACAGCAGGCGGCGGGCCGGTGTACGTTCCGGTGCGGGAACGGCGACAGGGCGGGTGAAGTCGGCGCAGACCGGCAGCATCTCCACCTCGGGCAGCGCCGGTGCCAGGTGATCGATGCTGGACAGCAGCGCGGCCCGCGAGATCTCGATCGGCGTGTAGGCAACAGGGTCGTGCAGTGCGGCCAGCAGCAGCGCGGTCTTGCGTCCGCTGCCGCTGCCCAGCTCGACCACGTGCAGGCGCGGGCCAACGGTGCAGGCGATGTCCGGCAGCACGCGCTTCAGCAGCGCCAGCTCGGTGCGCGTGGGGTAGTACTCGGGGGTCTGGGTGATCTGCTCGAACAGGCGCGAGCCGCGTGCATCGTAGAAGTACTTGGACGGCAGCTGCCGCGGCGTACGTGAGAGCCCAGCCACCACGTCGGCCAGGATCTGTTGGCGGCCGGGAGTGAGATCGGTCAATGCCTGCAGCGCGTCATGCACGGTGCTCATGCAAGGTCCCTGGCCAGGCGCAGCCCGGAGAACTGCCACCGTGCCGGTGGCATGAAGAAGTTGCGGTAGCTGGCGCGCACGTGGCCGCGGGGTGTGGCACAGCTGCCGCCGCGCAGTACCCACTGGCCGCACATGAACTTGCCGTTGTATTCGCCGAGGTTGCCGTCAAAAGGACGGAAGCCCGGGTAGGCGCCATAGGCGCTGGCGGTCCACTCCCAGACATCACCGAACAGCTGCCGCAGCCCACTGCCCTGCCCCGCCTGCGGGTGCAGGTGTTCGTCGTCGGCGAAGTGGCCGCGCAGGGGCTGCGAGGCGGCGGCCGCTTCCCACTCGAACTCGCTGGGCAGGCGCGCGCCGGACCAGCGGGCGCAGGCATCGGCCTCGTAGTAGCTGAGGTGGCAGACCGGCGCGTGCGGATCCAGTTCGCGCCAACCGCCCAGGGTGTACTCGCGCTGCAGGGCATCATCCCAGTACAGCGGGTGCTGCCAGTCCTCGGCTTCGCGCAATGCCCAGCCTTCGCTGAGCCACCAGCGCGGTTCGCGGTAACCACCCGCCTCGATGAAGGTGCGGTACTCGGCATTGCTGACGGGGCGCTCGGCCAATGCATGCGCGGGCAGCAGCACGCGGTGTGGCGGCGATTCATTGTCGTAGGCGAAGGCAGCGTGCCGTGGCCATGCTGCGGCACCGACGGTGACGATCCGTTCGGGCGATTCGATCCAGCCCTGCGCCGTAGCGGTGCTTGTGACGGGCCGCAGATCCTCGCGATACGGTGGCTGCAGTGGATTGCACCAGAACGCATGCTTGATGTCGGTCAGCAACAGTTCCTGGTGCTGTTGTTCGTGCTGCAGTCCCAACTGCAGGTGGTGCAGCGCCTGCTCGTCGAGGTCACCCGCCGCCAGCCGGGACTGCACCTGCATGTCGACCTGTTGCCGATAGTCGCGTACCTGCTGCAACGAGGGCCGTGACAGCAGCCCGCGCTGCGGCCGCGCATGCGCCGGACCGACGCTCTTGTAGTAACTGTTGAACAGGTAGTCCCAGGCCGGATCATGTGCCGGCGTGGTGGCAAAACCGGCCAGCACGAAGCGTTCGAAGAACCAGGTGGTATGGGCCAGGTGCCATTTGCTGGGACTGGCGTCGGCCATGCTCTGCAGCATGGCGTCCTCGGCACTGAGCGGGGCAGCCAGCTGCAGGCTGCGGGCCCGTACCTGCGCAAAGCGGCGGGCGAGATCGCGCTGCGGAGCAGCGACGGCGGCGGGTGCGCTGTCCATGTGGGCAGCATCGGCGCTGGACGGTGAGTGCGATGTCATGGTTCGGCGTCACTTCGTTCACATGGCAGCGGCCGCACGCGTTCAAGAAGTGCGTGGGGACGCCGCTAACGGCAATGCTGCGGTCGCATCGTCACCGCACTGGACTTACCGCGTGCCCCTGCATCCGCTCCGCCAGCCTGCGCATTACCTGTTCGTGCTGCCCGCCGTGCTGGTCGTCGGGGTGCTGTGGATGGCGCTGGGCACCGAGGATGTGGCCAGCCCGGCCCAGCGCATCCTGCCCTGGCTGCTGGCCTGCCTCGGTGCCGGCCTGGCCCTGCTCTACCACCAGGTGCGCACGTTGTGCCTGCTGCTGGTGATGGCGGTGGTGTTCGCGCTGCTGCACCAGGACGTCGCTGGCTACCTGCGCAATGGCCATGTCACCACGCTGACCCCGCTGCGCTTCCACGCGATCTCGGCCTGGGTGCCGGCGCTGTTCGCGGGACTGGCGCTGTGGCCGGAGCGCGGACGCCGGCGCCAGGACCTGCTGCTGCGCAGCGTGGTCTGCGGCGCGGCACTGGTGATCTTCCTGCTGCTGGCGGCACAGCAGCCGCAGGGCATGCACGATCTGCTGTCGAACCGTCATTGGGCCTGGATTCCCGCCGACTGGAACGCGTTGGCGCAGCTGCCCGCGCTGCTGTTCCTGCTGGCGACCGCGGCATTGGGCTGGCAGGCGTGGCGACATCCGCGGCCACTGCACACGGCGATGCTGCTGGCCCTGCTGTGCCTGTGGTGGATGCTGCCGCGGATCTTCCTGCAGCCGGTGCTGCTGCCCGCGCTGAGCGGTGCCGCCCTGCTGCTGATGCTGGGCGCGATGCTGCAGGAATCCTTCCACATGGCCTTCCGCGATGAGTTGACCGGCCTGCCGGGGCGACGGGCGTTCAACGAGACCCTGCAGCGGGCACGCGGCACCTACAGCATCGCAATGGTGGACGTGGACCACTTCAAATCGTTCAACGACACCCATGGCCACGACACTGGCGACGATGTGCTGCGGCTGGTGGCGTCGCGGCTGGCGCGGGTGGGCGACGGTGGCCGTGCGTTCCGCTATGGCGGCGAGGAGTTCGCGGTGGTGTTCCTGGACCGCCCGGCGGCGGCGTGTGTCGATGCCGTGGAAGCATTGCGGCAGAGCATCGAGGATACGCGCATGCAGCTGCGCGACCGCAGCACCCGCAGCCGCGACGATGAAGCCGGCCGCCAGCAGCGCGGACGCGGCGGCAACGGCCAGGTGGTGCAGGTGACGGTGAGCATCGGGCTGGCCGACAGCCGCGTGGATCCGCGGCCGATGGCCGTGGTCAAGGCCGCCGACCAGGCCCTGTATGTGGCCAAGGACGAGGGCCGCAACCAGGTGCGGGCGCACGGCGGCCAGCACCTGCTGGCTGCGCGCAGCGCGTAGGGCTCAGACTGCGTCGAGGTAGTACCAGCGGCCGTCGATGCGTTGGAAGCGGCTGTGTTCGGTCATCCTCACCGCGCTGCCGCCGCCGATGCGATAGCGCGCGGTGAAGCGGACTTCGGCGCTGTCGGTACCGGTGACGGTGTGCTCGTGCACGGTCAGGCCCAGCCAATGGGTGCGCTGGCCGGGTGCTTCGTCCAATGACAGCTCGGCCGGACGCGTGTCCGGGTGCCAGGTCTGCCGCAGGTAGTCGGCCAAGCCCCGCACATAGGCGCTGTAGCGCGAACGCATCAGATGCTCGGCATCGGGTGCGGCTTCGCCTGCGTGGAAACGGCCGCAGCAGGCGGCATAGTCGGCAGGCAGGCCACAGGGGCAGGGATCGGCGGGTTTTCGGCTCATGCCGGCATTGTCGCCGGGTTGCGCGGATTGATCCACGCGCGGCACGGGCCAGCTGAAGCAGGACAGGCGTATGCTGTCGCGCCCCCACCTTGATTGATCGCCGTGCTGGAACTGGTTCCCCCTGAGTTGTGGTGGCTGGTGGTGATCGCCTTCATCGCCGGCCTTGTGGATGCTGCCGTGGGTGGCGGCGGCCTGGTGCAGCTGCCCGGCCTGTTCACGGTGCTGCCGCAGCAGACGCCGGCGATGCTGTTCGGTACCAACAAATTCAGTTCGATGTTCGGTACCGGCGCGGCCGCCTGGCGCTATGCGCGCAACGTGCGCTTCCCGTGGAAACCGGTACTGTTCGCGGCCGGTACCGCCTTCATCTTCTCCTTCGCCGGCGCCACCGCGGTGAGCCTGCTGCCCAAGGACGCGGTGCGCCCCCTGGTGCTGGTGCTGCTGATCGCCATGCTGGCCTACACCCTGTGGAAGAAGGACTTCGGCGCGCTGCACCGCCCGCAGGAGATCGGCCGCCGCGAACTGGCGATCGCGCTGGCGATCGGTGCGGCAATCGGCTTCTACGACGGCTTTTTCGGGCCGGGCACCGGCAGCTTCCTGATCTTCCTGTTCGTGCGCTTCTTCGGCCTGGATTTCCTGCGCGCATCGGCGGCATCGAAGGTGGTGAACCTGGCGACGAATGTTGCGGCGATCTCGTTCTTCGTGCCGACCGGCAACATCCTGTGGTTGTTCGCGCTGCCGATGGCGGCGGCCAACATCATCGGATCGGTGGTGGGCACGCGGTTGGCGTTGAAGGGCGGCACGCCATTCATCCGCAAGCTGTTCGTGGGCCTGGTGGTGGTGCTGATCGCGCGGATGGCGTGGGATACGTTCCGCGGAACGTGAATGCGGTTGCCGGCCAGCGGCCGGCACTACCGGGTCATGAACCCTGCCGATGGGCAGTGCCGGCCGCTGGCCGGCATTCCCATTCAACCGGCCGGATCAGGCCTCCGCTTCTTCCGGTTCGTTGGCCTGCTGGCGGCTGCGCTCGGGCAGCTTCAGGCGCTTGCCTTCTTCGTCGTACTCGATCAACAGCACGCCGGAGTCGTGGCGGCCGCTGATCTCGACGAAGCAGGCACCACCAATGAAGGGTTCCAGCGTCATCACCGACTTCAGCGGCGTGGCCACCACCATCTGGAAGCCGAAGTTGTCGAAGATGTTCATTGCCAGTGCGGTGAACTCGTTGTCGGCCTTGTCGAAGGCTTCGTCGAGCACGACCGCGGCATAGCTGGGCAACTGGCTGTCGGCACCGCCGAGCTGGTAGCGCAGTGCCGCGGCCAGGCAGGTAGTAGCCAGCTTCTGGCGCTGGCCACCGGACTTGCCGGCACCGCTGCGGTAGATCTCGACCTGCTGGCGCGTTTCCGCATCCAGCTCGACGCCGATGAACTCCACGTGCATGCGCACGTCCAGCACCAGCTCGCGCCAGCGCTTGTCTTCGCCTTCCTGCGAACCCAGGCGGTTGACCAGCTGGCGCAGCACGGTGAACTGCGATTCGGCCAGCTCGCGCTGCTCGGTCTGCTGCTGCGACAGCACCTCGCGCAGCTGCAGGTGGAACTCGCCCACTTCTGGCAGGCGGCGGTCGCTCAGTTCGATGGTCAGCAGCGTGCCACGGTTGAACGGCACCTGCTCCAGGCTGGCGTTCACTTCGTCCAGGCGCTGGCCGATCGACTTGCGGGCTTCTGCACTGTGGCGCTGCAGGGCCAGCAGGTTGTTCTTGCTCTGGTTCTGCAGCAGATCGAAGAAGCGCTCTTCGTGCTGCGGCAGGCCATCACGCTCCAGCCGTTCGAGGCGGGCCAGGAAGTCCTCGGCCGAGGCCACCGAGACGGTGAAATCGCCCGATTCCTCCGGCCACTGCTGGACGAAGCGGCGGAAGCAGCCGATCAGCTGGTTCTCGATGCGGTTGAGATCCTGCTGCGAGGACGACAGCTGCTCGTTCAGCGCGTTGCTGACCTGGCGCATGTGCGCTTCGAGCGTTTCCAGGCTGAGCGGGCCCTGCTCCTGCAGGCGCTCGGCCAGCCCGGCTTCCTGCTCCTGGGCCAGGCTCGGCAGCACCAGTGCACGGCTCTGCTGGCGGGCGCGGTCGAGGCGATCACGTTCCTTGACCAGCTGGCCACGCTCGACGCGGACGTCTTCATAGGTGCGGCGCGACTGCTCGATGTCGGCGCGCACGGCATCGATCTGCCTGGCCAGCTTGGCGAGGTCGGCATTGCCTTCGCGCAGGTCGCGCAGGGTCGCCTCGATATCACTCAGGCGCTGCTGCGGGGCAGCGATGTCGATCTCGTTCCAGCTGATGCTGACCAGCTCGTGGCAGGCCAGGCGGCGCTCGTTGTCGCGGTCACGCTGGCCGCGCAGGCGCGCGATGTCGGTCTCGCAGCTGGCGATGCGCTTGGCCAGTTCCTGCGCTTCGCGCTCGAAGGCGCCCACCTTGTCGTGGTTGTTGAAGCCGAGGATCCAGCGACGGCGGTCGCCCACCGCACTCCGGTCATCCTTCTCGAAACGGTCGCCGGGATGCTTGACCTGGCCCTCGCGGGTGATGCCGCGGTCGACGTTGCGCAGCTGCTTGGCATCCACGCACTCGTAGTCGAAACGCTTGCCAAGCTCGCGCCGCAGCCAGCTTTCGAACACGTGCTCGCGCAGTTCCAGCTTGTGCAGCAACGATCTGGGCGACGGCTCACGCGCGAACGCATCATCGTTGCGGCGCACCCGGTAATAGGTGAAGCGCATGCCCAGGTGGGTGCGGTTCACCCACTCGGCGACGTCGTTGTAGTGCTTGTCATCGACCAGCAGCGACAACGCGAAGCCGCCCAGCACACGCTCGATGGCGCCCTGCCAGCCCTGCTCTTCCGAGCGGACCTGGATCAACTCGCCGACGAACGGCAGTGCCGCTTCGGCGATGCCGGTTTCCTCGGCCAGGCGCGCGCGCAGCTTCTGCATTGGCGCCGGAATGTTGGACGGCGTGCGCTGCATCGCTTCGAGTTCGAGGCGCACTTCGCCGAAGCGACGCTCGTCATCGCGCTTGCCACCGAGGCGATCACTGATCGCGTCGTCCAGCGCCGAAGAGGCACGCTGGCGATCCTGTAGCTCGTTCTGCGCGCGTTCGACCAGCTCGGCGAAACCGTGAGCGTCGTCCGGCAGCTCAGCCTGCAGCTGCTTTGCCGCCTGGATTGCCTGCTCGCGCTTGGCCTGGCGGCGGTCGCGCTCGGCTTCGGCACGGCCCTGCTCGCGTTCCAGTTCCTCGATGCGCTCGCCGCCCTGCTGGCGGCGCTGCAGTTCCAGTTCGGCCAGGCGCTCGGTGTGGTTGTCGAGTGCGGCGCGGCGCTGGGCTTCTTCGCCGAGCAGGCCACGGTCGCGCACATCCATTTCGCGCAGGCGTGCTTCGATCAGCGCCTGGCGGCGGCTTTCGCGGAAGCTGTCGACGCCGAGCTTCAGGGCTTCGTCGTCGCCACGCTGGCGGTGCATTTCCTTCAGGTCGTTGTAGTAGGCGCGTGCCGGCAGCAGGGTTTCCACCTGGCGGCGAGCGGTGACCACGGCCTGGTGCGCACCATCGAGCTCGGCGAAGTCGCTGACCAGGCGCTCGGCGGCGTCGAAGGTCTTCGGCGTGTCGAGCATGAAGTCGCGCAGGAAGACGTTGAGGTCGCCCAGGTTCTTCGCCGACTGCGTCTTGTGCAGCAGGCGCAGCGCCATTTCGTTGTCGATGCCGAGCAGGTCGCGGAAGCGCTCGGCGTAGCCGGAGAAGGTGTCGAAGTGGTGCAGGTCTGGCAGCTTCTGCTTGAGCTTGCGCAGGTCCAGGTCGAAGCCGCCAAGATCCTTGGCGATGTCGAACGGACGCTCGGCGATCATGTAGTGCTTGCGCACGTCACCGGCCGAGGTGCCGTTGCCGGAGATCCACAGCAGGCGCACCAGGCTGACCACGCGGCCATCGCCGGCGCGGTATTCCAGCACCAGTGCGGTCCAGGTGGCGCCCTTGCGCAGATACTGTGTGGCGATTTCGCCGGTGCCGCTGTCCTGCTGGTCGGCCCATGCGCCACGCACGTAGGACACCAGGTTGCGGTCGCGGCCACTGCGCTCGGCTTCACGCGCGGCAGCGTTGAAGTCGACGATGGCCGGCGGCGTCAGCAGCGCGGACATGGCATCGAGCAGGGTCGACTTGCCCGAGCCGGAACGGCCGACGAACAGGAAACCACGCTCGGCGATCGGTACTTCGGTCAGGCCGTTGAAGGTGCCCCAGTTGTGCACCTGCAGGCGGCGCATGCGGAACTGCTGCAGGCGCGGGTCCGGCAGGCCTTCGTTGAACAGGGCGGGAGTGTGCTTGGAGATAGCCATGCGATGTTCGGGTCTCTCAGGCCTCGGCGGCCGGGGTTTCACGCAGCTGGCGGTAGACCGCCGAAAGCTGGGACACGTCTTCGGCGGAGAACAGCAGCTTCAGCGCCGGCGAGACTTCGTGGCGGTCTTCCTGGCCGCTGAGGCGGGTCAGGATGTGGTTGTCCTTCATCTTCTGCACCGCCGAAGCAACGCGGCGGTTGAAGCCGGCGCGGTCGGTGGACAGGTTCTTCTCGTAGATGGCCAGCGCTTCGGCCATCTCGGCGTCGGCGACCACCGCGCGGTTGCCGCGCGCATCGGCCTCGGCCAGCTGCTGGCGCAGGTACAGCAGCAGCACCGAGTCGATGAAGGTCAGCGGCGAGGTGCGCAGCAGCACCGGCGCGTCGACGTCTTCGGTGTCGGCCTGGCGGGTGAAGGCCACGCCGCTGTCGCGGTCCAGCACCAGTTCCAGGAATAGGTCGGCCAACGCTGAACGGATGGCGGCTTCGCTGCGGATCAGCGCCGGCCACAGCTTGGCGTGGCGCAGCTGGTCGATGCTGGGGCCGATCAGCAGCTGGCACAGCGCGCGGCGCGCATCCAGCGGCAGGCGTCCGGTATCGCCCAGGTAATACACGTCGTTGCCACGGCGGGGCTGCGCCACGGCCGCCACCGGCTCGGCCTCGTAGGCGTCTTCCGCCACGTCGGCCTGCGATGCGTCGATGGGATCTTCATGCCAGCTCATGGCGTCTCTCCTGGGTGAACCAAACCAGCGGGATGCGGGCGCGACGGACCTGGCCGTCGCCACCACGCCATTGCGCAAGCTCCTGCTCGCCGGCGACCACGTTGCCGAAGCGCGTGCCCAGCGACAGGTAGCCGATGACGCTGCCAAGACCCTGCGGCGCTTCGCGCTGCGACAGGGCCTGGGCGATGCTCAGCCGCGGCTGCGCATCGAGCAGGTCGTGCAGGTCGCGGCGCAGGGTGCGGAAGTCGATCTCGGACGAAGCGACCAGATCGCCGACACTCTCCAGGCTGATCGCGGCTGCGTCGTTGTACTCGACGTTGCCGTCGACCTGGGCACTGCGTGGATCGTGCAGCTTCCACTGCGACCACGAACGCAGGCGGCTGGTGGTCAACTGCAGGTCGCGGCCGATGCCGCGCTGCGCGGGGAACTCGTCGCGCAGCGCCAGCGCTTCAGACTGCGCCTGCTTCAGCAGCTGGTTGAGGCGGCGCTGTTCCAGATAGCCACGGCTCTGCACGAAGCCGCGCAGGCTGCGCGCGAAGTTCTGCAGCACGTCGTGCACCTGGCCACCGCGCTCGAGCATGGTGCTGGTGAAGCCACGCAGGAAGTTGCGTTCGTTGCGGTCCAGGCGGCGCGCAAACCCGCGCGCCAGCACCGCTTCCAGCGCGGCATCAAGCTGCGCGCTCTGTTCGGCGTCGTTGAGCAGGCGCCAGAACGCCTGGAAGCTGCGCCCGGCATCGCTCTCGCCGATCACGTCCACGCCTTCGAACAGCTGCGACAGCACGTCGCCGCGCTCGCCCTCGTCGTCGATGATGCGTTCGCGGAAATCGCGGTTGAGCTGCTCGAAGTCGTCGCGCACGCGGCGGAAGTCCTCGGTCAGCTCGTCGGCCAGGCCGATGATCTGGCGCGCACGTTCCAGCGCGCGCTTGCCGTCCAGCGCGACCACGCGGCCGGCACCGACGCGGGCGATTTCGGCGTCGATGCGGTCCCGCTCGTCGCGCAGCGCCGACAGGCGCGCGTCCGGATCGGACTCGGTCTGCGCGGCCAGCTGCGAGAGTTGTTCGATGACCAGCGCCAGCCGGCTTTCGGTGGCCGCCACGCGAGCCTGCTCCAGGCCGTCGGCGAAGCGGATCGCCTGCAGTGCCGCGGTCGACAGTTCGTACTGCTCCTGGTCGGCGCCCTCGGGCAGGCGGCGTTCCAGCCAACCCTGGGCCAGCCAGTGCGCGATGTAGGCCTGCGCGGTACGCGGCAGGTCGCGCGACAGTTCGTCGCCGTTGAGCTGGTCCAGCGCGCGTTGCAGGCGCTCGTTGAGCACCGACGAGGGCAGCGTGCGCTCGCCATCCATCAGCAGCCCCTGCAGCAGGCCGATGATTTCCGGAGCGTGGTCGGCGGCAAGCAGCTTCCACTGGGGCTGTTCGCGCAGATGGCGGTAACGGGAGATGCGTTCGCGATGCTTCATGCAGCGAAAGAGGTCTGTTGGGCTGACAGGGACGAGCCGCCACGCACGGCTGCCGCGTGGGCAGCCGTGGGCATGCCGGCTTGCAGCGGCCGGCGGGGTGCGGGCAGGCGGCTCAGCGCTTGCCGCCCACTTCGATGAAGCGCAGGAACTCGGCGCGGGTACGCGCGTCGTCGCGGAAGCTGCCCAGCATCTTCGAGGTGACCATGCTGACGCCGCGCTTGTGGATGCCGCGGGTGGTCATGCATTCGTGGGCGCCTTCGACGACCACGCCGACACCGATCGGCTGCAGCACATCCTGGATGCACTGGGCGATCTGCGCGGTCATCTTCTCCTGCACCTGGAAACGGCGGGCGTAGGCTTCGACGACGCGGGCCAGCTTGCTGATGCCCACCACCTTGCCGGCCGGCAGGTAGCCGACGTGCACGCGGCCGATGATCGGCGCCATGTGGTGTTCGCAGTGGCTTTCGTACTCGATGTCGCGCAGGACGATCAGTTCGTCGTAGCCGGCCACTTCCTCGAAGGTCCGCTCCATGTAGGCGCGCGGGTCGTCGCGGTAACCGCTGAACCAGTCGCCATAGGCTTCGGCGACACGGCGGGGGGTATCCAGCAGGCCTTCGCGGGACGGGTCCTCACCGGCCCAGCGCAGCAGGATGCGCACGGCATCCTCGGCCTGGTCCTGGGTCACGTCGCCCTGCGGGGCGGCCTTTTCGTTGTTCTTGCTCATTGCGTACAGCGTCCCGAACGGGGGGCGAGCATCGTACCCGACCGGGGGGTGGGTCGTCCTGTTGGGACGGTTCATCGGGGGGTTCTTGCGGCGCCTCGTTGCTATCGGTTTGGAGGGGGAGAGGGGGCTGCGCAGGACACGCCGTGAACCCATCCCTGGGGGCTCGATGGCGCCATCCATGGCGCCAACGGTCCTGCGCAGCCCCCTCTCCCCCTCCCTGACGGTTTCCCGCGGGCGCGGCCGGACCGCCCGAAAGCGGGGGCAAAAGCGGGGGTTCATGACTTCGGAAGCAGCGCGCCACTGCTGTGCTGTCTTCTGCTTTGGTGGGTGCGGACCGTTGGTCCGCACTGCTTCTGCTCTTGCTTCCAAGAGCCAACCCACCGCGCTCGCGGGGTGATGGGAGGGCAGCGGGAGCCGGGCGGCAGGACCGTCCGCGGCATGGGCCCGAGGCATGCCTCGGGCGGGTTGGGCAGGACGCCCAACGGTCTTGCCGTGTGCGCAGGACGCGCACACGAGCAAGCCGCGGCCGAGCCCCCAAGGATGGGTTCACGGCGTGTCCTGCACCGTCCGGCCCCCGCTGCCCCACCCGACACCAGGCAGGCGCAACGCTTTCCTCATACATCCTACCCATTCAGAAAAACCATTGATAGGAATGAAATTAGTAGTATCCTATCTATCTCTTATGGACCGACCCCTCGACGAGCGCACCGTGCTGCAGATGCAGCTCAGCTCCGGCCTGCTGTACGCAGGGCGGCAGTGGCAGCGCCTGGCCGACAGCCGGCTCGGCAGCTACGGCATCTCCACCGCCTGCACCATGCCGCTGCTGATGATCGGCCGCTCCGGTGGTGGCATCCGCCAGGTCGCGCTGGCCCAGCAACTGGGCATGGAGGGGCCTTCGCTGGTGCGCCTGCTGGACAAGCTGTGCGCCAGCGGCCTGGTCCGCCGCGAGAGCGACGCCAGCGACCGCCGCGCCAACCTGCTGTGGCTGACCGACGCGGGACACGCGCTGGTCAGCGAGCTGGAAGACCAGTTGATCGGCCTGCGCCAGGATGTGTTCGGCGAGCTTTCCATGGATGAACTGCACGCCGTGCTGAAGGCATGGCGCCTGCTGGCCGAGGCTGCCGACCGCATCACGTAAGACCGCTGCCCCCGAATACCGCCGCTGCCGTGCACACGCCAGCGGCTTTTGCCCGTTGCTGTTGTTTTGTTGTTCCTCCCCTCCCCCCACATCGCCCCCGCCCCTACCGATGCCCGGTGAATTCAGTCTCCACGGAGTGTTCGTCCCGACCCTGCTCGGGTTGATGCTGCTGGCCTACCTGGTCAACAGCGGCCTGCACGCGCTGCTGCAGCGTGCCGGCGCCTATCGCCATGTATGGCACCCGGCGCTGTTCAACCTGGCGCTGTACGGAATCGTGCTGGGCCTGCTGTTCCACCTCCTGCGTTGGATGCAATCGTGAACAAGATCGTGAAGAAGACCCTGCCGGTGCTGCTCACCAGCGCAGCCGTGATCGTCGCCCTGCTGGTACTGCGCCAGCTATGGGTCTATTACATGGATGAGCCGTGGACCCGCGATGCTCATGTCGGCGCCGACGTGGTGCAGGTGGCGCCGGACGTGTCCGGGCTGGTGGAAACGGTGAGCGTGGCCGACAACCAGGCGGTGAAGAAGGGCGACCTGCTGTTCGTGGTCGACCGCGCCCGCTACCGCATTGCGCTGGAGCAGGCCCGCGCCAGCCTGGGCGAGCGCCAGGCCTCGGTGGCGCAGCTGCGCCGCGAGATCGGCCGTGACCGCAGCCTGCAGGACCTGGTTGCCGCCGAGGACGCCGAAGTGCGCCGCGCCAAGCTGCAGGCCGCACAGGCTGCGCTGGCCACCGCACAGGCCGCGGTCGACCTGGCCGAGCTCAACCTGGGCCGCACCGAGGTGCGCGCACCGGCCGATGGCCGGGTCAATGACCGCACCATGCGGGTGGGCGACTACGTGGTGGCCGGCAAGCCGGTGCTGGCGCTGCTGGATACCGGCTCGTTCCGCATTGATGGCTACTTCGAGGAAACCCGCCTGCGCGGCGTGGCGCCGGGGCAGCGCGTGGACATCCGCCTGATGGGCGAATCGACCCCGCTGCGCGGCCATGTCGAGAGCATCGCCGCCGGTATCGAGGACCGCTACCGCAGCAATGGCAGCACCCTGCTGCCGAACGTGACCCCGGCCTTCGACTGGGTGCGGCTGGCGCAGCGCATCCCGGTGCGCATCGCCATCGACGAGGTGCCCAAGGGCGTCGAGCTGATCGCCGGGCGCACCGCCACGGTGACCGTGGACACCGCCCAGCACCCGCACAACGACAAGGCCGGCACCGCGCCGACACAGGCGGGCCTGTGAACGCCGCCCTGCCCCGTCTCGGCCTGATCGTCGCGCTGGCCAGCCTGGCCGCGTGCAGGACCGTCGGCCCGGACTACGCCTTGCCGGAAGGCTCGGCGTTCAAGCGCCCGCAGGCCAATGCGGCCTTCATCGATACGCAGAACCCGCAGGTGGCCGCCAACCAGGCGCTGCCCGACCGCTGGTGGTCGCTGTACAACGACCCGGTGCTGGACGGCCTGATCACCCAGGCGTTGCGTGACAACGTGGAACTGAAGGCCGCCGATGCACACCTGCGTCGTGCGGCGGCGGTGTACGAGCAGGCGCTGGACGCCGGTGGCTTCGAGTACGAGGCCGAGGCCGGCGTCAGCCGCGCGCAGCTGTCGGCCGAATCGTTCCTGCAGGAGCACGAGCTGCCGGTGATCAACCTGGCCGATGGCAAGTTCGCGGTCAGCTACCAGTTCGACCTGTTCGGCAAGCTCAAGCGCGGCGCCGAAGCGGCGCGTGCCGACGAGCAGTCGGTTGCCGCTGCACGTGACCTGGCCCAGGTCAGCGTGGTCGCGCAGGTGGCCGACAGCTACCTGGAAATCTGCCACGCCAACCACGAGCTGCACGTGGCCGAGCATTCCCTGCAGTTGCAGCAGCGCAGCCGCACGGTCACCCAGCGTCTGATCGCGGCTGGCCGTGGCACCCCGCCGGAGCTGGCCCGCGCCAATGCCCAGGTAGCGCTGCTGGAAGCCGCACTGCCGCCGCTGCGCGCGCAGCGTTCGGCGGCCGCCTATTCGCTGGCCGCCCTGCTCGGGCAAACCCCGGGCCAGCTGCCGGCCGGGGTGATCGACTGTGCAGCTGCGCCCAACCTGGCGCAGCCGCTGCCGGTCGGTGATGGCCGCGCACTGCTGCAGCGCCGCCCGGACGTGCGCCAGGCCGAGCGCAAGCTGGCCTCGGCCACGGCGCGGATTGGTGTCGCCACCGCCGAGCTGTACCCGGACATCCGGCTGGGTGCCTCGCTCGGTGCCGCCGGCCTGCTCGAAGACTTCGGCACGCCGATGACCCAACAGTGGTCGATCGGCCCGCTGATCTCGTGGACGCTGCCGTCGTCGGGCACGCATGCGCGCATACACGCCGCCGAAGCCGGTGCCGATGCGGCCCTGGCCGAGTTCGACCACACCGTGCTGCAGGCGCTGCGTGAGACCCAGACCGCGCTGGACCGCTACGCGCAGGACCTGCGCCGGCTGCAGTCGCTGCGCACTGCGCAGGAACAGGCCGCGCTGGCCGCCGAGCAGAACCGCCGGCTGTACCAGGGCGGCCGCACGCCGTACCTGTCCAGCCTGGATGCCGACCGCAGCCTGGCCAGCAGCGATGCCACCCTGGCCGCCGCCGAAGCGCAGGTCTCGCGCGACCAGATCCACCTGTTCCTGGTGCTGGGTGGTGGCTGGCAGGCCAGCGCCGCCGCGCCCAACGCCTCGACCGCAGCGAAGTAAGCCATGAACGCGCTCACCGACCGCCAGGCCTGGCTGTTCTCGATCAAGACCTACCTGGCCGCGGTGGCCGCGCTGTACATCGCCATGGCCGGCAACCTGTCGCGCCCGTACTGGGCGATGGGCACGGTGTACATCGTCAGCCAGCCGCTGCTGGGCCCGACCCGCGCCAAGGGTGTGTACCGCATCGTCGGCACCCTGGTGGCCGGCCTGGCCACCCTGCTGGTGCTGCCGGCGCTGGTGGAGACGCCGCTGGTACTGAGCGCGGCCATGTCGATCTGGCTGGCCGGCTGCCTGTTCATGGCCCTGCTCAACCGCGGACCGCGTGGCTACGCGTTCCTGCTGGCCGGCTATACCACCGCCTTCATCGGCTTCCCGGCGGTGACCTCGCCGGAAACCATCTTCGACACGGTGGTGGCGCGCAGCGAGGAGATCATCCTCGGCACGGTGGTGGCGGTGCTGTTCGCCTCGCTGCTGTTCCCGGCCTCGGTACGCCCGATGCTGCGCGCGCGCATCGGCAACTGGATGGAGGACGCCGCACAGTGGTGCCGGCAGATCCTTGAACGTGGCCGCGCGCATGCGCCACGCAACCGGCTGGCCGCCGATCTGGTGCAGTTCGAGGCGCTGATCGAGTTCCTGCGCCGCGATGATCCACGCCACGCCGGTTCGGCGGTGTCGATGGAGCGCCTGCGCGAGCGCATGCTGCTGCTGTTGCCGGTGCTGTCGTCGATTGCCGACCGCCTGAGTGCGCTGCGCGGCGATGGCCAGGCTCTGCCGGAAGGACTGCCGGCACTGGTCGACGATATCCATGACTGGCTGGACGGGCCGACCAACGCCAGCGAGTACGCCCGCCTGCGCGCGCGCATCAGCGCACTGAAGCCGCAGGTGGACCGCGACCTGCAGCACCTGCAGCTGGCCAGCCTGCTGCTGCGCCTGGAGGAACTGGTGGACCTGTGGCAGGACTGCCGCACCCTGCAGCACGCAATCGACCACGGCACCGCGCCGCTGGACCGCGCGCACTACCGCATCCGCACCGAACGCGCGGCCGCCGACAAGCACGTCGACTACGGCATGGCGCTGTTCTCCGCGCTCAGTGCCGGCGTGGCGCTGATGAGCTACTGCGTGCTGTGGATCGCGCTGGGCTGGGAAGGTGGTGGCAACGGCGCGATGATGGCTGCGGTGACTGCCGCATTCTTCGCCGCACAGGATGACCCGGCACCGAGCATGGTGTCGTTCCTGGTGTGGGCGATGGTCGCCTCGGTGGTGGCCGGCGTGTACCTGTTCGGTGTGTTCCCGGCCGTGCACGATTTCGGCCTGCTGGCACTGGTGCTGGCGGTGGCGTTCCTGCCGCTGGGGCTGATGCTGCACCATCCGAAGAGCGCGCTGTTCGCACTGCCGCTGACGGTGAATCTGGCGGCGCTGCTGAGCCTGCAGAACACCTACAGCGCCAACATCCAGACCTTCCTCAATTCGTCGATCGCAATGTTCATCGGCATTGGCTTTGCGGTGGTGATGACCCGCCTGTTCCGTTCGGTCGGTGCCGAGTGGACCGCACGCCGCCTGGTGCGGCAGGGCTGGACCACGCTGGCCGAGGCCGCCGAAGGACGTGGCCAACAGGACCGCCAGCGCTTCGCCGCGCGCATGCTCGACCTGCTGGGCCTGCTCGCACCGCGCCTGGCAGCGACGCCGGAGGGCAGCGACATCGCGTCGGTGGACATGCTCAACGAGGCGCGCATTGGACTGAACATCCTGCAGCTGCGTCGCGCCCGGCTGGAACTGCCCGAGCGCAGCCGTGAAGCGGTCGAGCACATTCTTGAGGAGATCGCCGGGCATTACCGCCGGCAGATCGCCGCGCGCAAGCCGATCGTGGCGGCCGAGGCGCTGCGCGAGCGCCTGGATACCTCGCTGGGCCGGGTCGGCAGCGTGGCCGCCTGCAAGGCCCGCGATGAAGCACTGATGGGCCTGATCGGCCTGCGCTTCGCGCTGTTCCCCGAAGCAAAGGCATTGGCGCCAGGGTGGGCGATGAGTGCGGCCGCACAGCCGTAGCGCGATACCCTGTGCGTCCACAGACTCCGCGCAGGGGTCAGAGCCCTCTCCTGCGGAGAGGGATCCGACCCTGGCGCTGCAACAGGACGGTTCAATGAGTTACGACATGATGGTGTTCGAGGCCGGTGTGGCCCCGCGCGAGGCGGCGGCCTTCATCGCCTGGTTCGAGAAGCAGACCCAGTGGAACGAGCGCCACGAGTACGACGACCCGGCAGTCAGCAGTCCGGCACTGCAGGCGTGGTTCGCGGAGATGGCGCAGGAATTCCCGCCGTTGAACGGCCCATTGAGCAACGACGACGACGAACGTGCCGAGGTGACCGAATACAGCATCGGTAGTCAGGTGATCTACGGTGCGTTCGCGTACTCGGTGGCCGAGCGTGCGCACGGCCGCGTGCAGGACCTGGCCGAAAAGCACGGCGTGGGCTTCTTCGACGTGAGCGCCGATGAAGCCGCGATCGTATTCCCCGATGGGCTGGTATTGATCGCTGAATGACGCAGGGTCGGACCCTTCCGGAAGGGAGGGCTCTGACCCGGAGCATGCGTGCCTCGGCGACGGGGGTCAGAGCCCGTTCCCGTTGGGAACGGGATCCGACCCCGTGTCAGAACAGCGAGCCCTGCACCGTAGGCTGTTCGATGCGCGTCGGTGCTTCGGCCGCCGCTTCCGCGCCCAACCGCCAGGCCAGGCCACCGACGCGGCTGGCGTGGCGCTTCAGGGCGGCCTGCAGCACGTCAGTGCCGCCCGCCACGTGCAGGACCTGGCGAGCGCGGGTCATGCCGGTGTAGACCAGTTCGCGCGACAGCACGCGGCTGTCCTGGCGTGGCAACTGCAACCACACCTCGTCGAATTCCGATCCCTGTGCCTTGTGCACGGTCATCGCGAAGGCACTTTCGTGCGCAGGCAGTGCGGCCGGATGGAACGCGCGCGGCTGGTCGACGTTGTCGCCTGGGAACCAGGCCACCATCGCGCCGCTGCCATCACGCAGGCAGATGCCGATGTCGCCATTGAACAGGCGGTGCCGGTAGCTGTTCTCGGTGACCAGCAGCAGGCGGCCCTGGAAGTAGCCGGGGGTGTTGCCGGCCAGCAGCTGTTCGATGCGGCTGTTGAGCCCGCGCGCGCCCTGCGGGCCTTCGCGCAGGGCGGTCAGCACGCGCAGGCGTCCGGCCTGCTGCAGGGCCCGTACCGGATCGACGGCGTCGGCCAGTGCGCGCCAGTGGCCCAGCAGGTGCTCGCGCTGGCTACGCAGCGGATCGGCTTCGCCTTCGTGGAAACGCACGCCGGCCAGGTCACCACTGCGCAGCAGCTGCAGCACGGTGCTGCTGTCGCCCTCGCGCACGGCATGCGCCAAGGGGGCCAGGTCCAGCGCATCGCTCTGCCGGTAGCCGCGCTGCAGCTGCACGCGGCGCCCGGCGAAGGCGCGTGGCGCGGCCTGCGGCAGCAAGGTGCACGGCGCCAGCAGGCCGTGCAGCGCCTGCGCATCGTCGGCGCGGGTGCCGATGCCATCGCCACTGGCACGCAGGATCGCGCTGAGCACGTCGCCGGCCTCGACCGACGGCAGCTGATCGGGATCGCCGAGCAGGATCAGCCGGGTGCCGCTGGCGATCGCATCGACCAGCTTGGCCATCAGCGGCAGATCGATCATCGAGGCTTCGTCGACCACCACCACGTCCACCGGCAGCGGATTGTCGGCGTGGTGGCGGAAGCGCGGTGAATCGGGAATAACGCCGAGCAGGCGATGCAGGGTGGTGCCGGTACTGGGCAGTGCCGTGCACAGCGCCGGATCCAGTCCTTGTTCCTGCAGGCGCTGCACGGCCACGCGCAGGCTCTCGGCCATGCGTTCGGCGGCGCGACCGGTAGGCGCGGCCAGCGCCACTTCGGGCAGCGGCTGGCCGGCGTGCCGGGCCTGCGCGGCCAGCAGCAGCAACAGGCGCGCGATGGTGGTGGTCTTGCCGGTGCCGGGGCCGCCGGTGACCAGTGCCAGCGGATGGCGCAGGGTCACGCCGGCGGCGCGTGCCTGGTGATCTTCGCCGCCCAGTGCCTGCGGGAACAGCTGCGCGAACAACGGCGCCAACGCTGCCATGTCCGGCGCCGGCAGCGGATGCCGGCCGATGCGCTGCAGCCCAGCCGCCAGCTGGCGCTCGTACTCCCGATAGCGGCGCAGGTAGAGCAGGCCGTTCTCCAGCACCAGCGGCGCATCGTCGGCGATGGCATCGGCCTGCTCCGGCGTCGCCACCCACGGCGATGCGCGCAGCTGTGCCAGCCAGTCCTGCGCGGCAGGCCACTCAGACACGCCTTCCAGCAACCGCTGCGGTTGTGCCGGATCAAACCCGGCGTGGCCCTGCGACACCGCCAGCGAAGCGAGCGCAGCCGCCAGTGCCACACTCTCGGGCGTGTCGTCGCGCAGCCGCTGCAGGCTGGTTGCCAATGCATGGTCGAGGGTGCGCAGCAGGCCCTTCTGGTGCAGTTCTTTCAGCAGGCTCATGCGCTGGCTCCACGGGCACGCGCAGCCAGTTCGGCCTGGGCCTGCTCTCCACCGGCGAACAATGCGTCGAGTGCATCCACCAGCGCCAGCGGGAAGCGGTCCACATGCACGCCGTTGCCGGCAGCGTCCAGGCCGCGGCAGAACAGGTAGCGGATGCCGCCCATGTCGCGTTCATAGTCGTAGGCCGCGCCCAGGCGGAAACGCAGCCAGCGATGCAGGGCCACGGTATAGATCAGCGCCTGCAGGTCGTACTCGCTGTGACGCATGGCAATGGCCAGCAGGTCCGGGCTGTAGCCGGGCAGGCGGTTGGATTTGTAGTCGAGCACGTACCAGCGCCCGTCGCGCACGTAGGTCAGGTCGATCATGCCGGTCATCAGCCCTTCCAGGCGGCGGCGCTGGCCGAAGCCGCGGCGCGTGCTGGAAACCCCATGTGCATGCAGCACCTGCAGCAGCGCCGGTACCGTGGTTGGTTCGATGGCGAAGTGGAAGTCGATTTCCGCGCGGCGCTCGCCTTCACCCAGGCTGTGCAGCGCACCGCCTTCGGGCAGCGGCACGGTGAGCGTGTGGCCGACCAGCGGCACCAGCACCGCCACGCCATCGTCCAGATCGGCATCGGCATAGCCTTCGTCGTGCAACGCCTTGCGCAGCACCTCGGCTTGGCCCTCAGGGGCTTCCAGACCCGGCTTCCAGTCACTCCAGGCAGCGAAATCGACGTTCTCCATCGCTTCGTGCAGCACGTTGCCGAAGCGACTACCCATGAAGCGCGGGTCGACCGGTGTGCTCTCCTCGGCCGGCGCAGCGGGTTCCGGCAGCGCCGGCTCCAGCGGCAGTTCCGGGCCCGCGGGTTCGTCGGCGGCGGGCGCCGGCAGCTCGGTGGCGGCGGCCTCGATATCACTGCCGGCGCCCGCATCGGCATGCGCCAGCTGGGTGAAGCTGTATACCCACCAATCGTGCGGTACGCGCCGGGTCAGGGCACGCAC
Organism: Stenotrophomonas sp. 85239_Sma; assembly: GCF_056481725.1. Lineage (NCBI taxonomy): Bacteria > Pseudomonadati > Pseudomonadota > Gammaproteobacteria > Lysobacterales > Lysobacteraceae > Stenotrophomonas > Stenotrophomonas sp. 85239_Sma. The sequence continues at coordinate 4,625,713 of NZ_CM151163.1, forward strand.
TGCCGGAAGATCCCCTTCCACCTCGGCCGCCAGCTGCGGCAGCGCGACCGGAGCCTCGCTGTCATCGATGTGCACATCGGCGTGCGCGCGCAGCGCCTGCAGGTCACCCAGCAGCGGCGCCAGGCGCGTCTCGCCGAGCCCGGCCAGGTCACCCACCGCGATCCACAGCGCATGCTCGGCGCGGGTCAGGCCGACATACAGCAGGCGCGCATCCTCGGCGCGCTGCTCGCGCTCGCGCTGGGTACTTGCCGCAGCCCACGCATCGTCCTTGCCCAGCTTCCAGTGCAGCTGGCGCTGGCCACCGACGTGCACGGTGCAGTGCGAGGCCGTGTTCGGTGCGCCGCCGTCGATGCCGACGAACGGCAGGAACACCAGCGGGTACTCCAGGCCCTTGCTCTTGTGCAGCGTGATGATCTGCACGCGGCGTGCATCCGATTCCAGGCGCAGCAGCTGCTGCTCATCATCCTGGTCGGCGTTGGCCATCTGCCCCTGCAGCCAGTCCAGCAGGCCGTGCATGCCCAGCGCCTGCGCCGAGGCTTCCTGCAGCAGTTCGCCCAGCTGCAGGTAGTTGGTCAGGCGGCGCTCGCCGTCGATCAGCGCCAGCAGGCGCTCGCCCTGTGCGGCGCAGACATCGGCGATCACCGCGAACGGCCCGCCGCGCTGCCAGCGCTCGCGCCAATGCAGCAGCTGTGCCTGGAACCCGCGTTGCAGGTCGCCCTCGCGTTCCATCGCGGCGATCGCACTGGCACGTTGACCGAGCAATACCGTGGCCAGCGCTGCACGCAGGCGGCCTTCGTCAGCCGGCTGCAGCAGTGCCAGCAGCAGCGCGCGCAGATCACGCGCCTCGCTGGTCGCGAACAGGCTCTGCCTGCCGGCTGCCACCGCGGGAATGCCGACCGCAGCCAGCGCGCGCTGTACCTGGGTGGCCTCGCGATGCGAGCGCACCAGTACCGCGATATCACCCGGCTGCACGGGGCGCCCACGCAGCACGGCCTTGCCGGCCCTCGCATCGACCAGGGTCTGGTGGATCGCGGCCACGCTGGCCTGGGTAGCGGCTTCGCGCGAGGCGTCGGCGCTCATCGCCTTGTCACCCCCGCTACGCAGCACGCGCAGGGTGAGTGCCGCGGCGGCATGGCCATCGCGCTGGTAGTCCTCATCGGTGCGCACGCCACCGGGACGCACCGGCTCGAACTGGATGTCACGCTCGAGGAAGGCGTCTTCGCCACCGTTGTCGTACAGCGCCTGCAATGCACGCAGCACAGCCGGTCGCGAGCGGAAGTTCTGGTCCAGCACCGGCGCCTGCTGCGCCAGCTGCTTGGCCTTCAGGTAGGTGTGGATGTCGCCGCCACGGAACCCATAGATCGCCTGCTTGGGATCGCCGATCAGGAACAGCGCCGGTACCAGGCCGAGTTCGCGTACCTCCGGCGAATCGCCGAACACGCTGTGGAAGATGCCCCACTGGCGGTCGTCGGTATCCTGGAACTCGTCGACCAGCGCGATGCGGTACTGCGCGCGCAGCTGCTTCACCAGTGCCAGCCGCTGCGGGCCTTCCAGGGCCAGTGCCACGCCATCGATCAGGTCGTCGTAGGTCTGCACCCGGCGCGTGCGCTTCAGTGCCTGCAGGCGCTGCGTGGCTTCGTCGCGCAGGCGGTGCAGGAAGTTCAGTGCGGTGCCGCGCAACCAGGCATCACGTTCGGCGAGCAACGCGACATAGCGCGCCAGCGGCGCCTGCAACGGCGACGACGGCGTGCGATCGGCAAATTTCTTGTTGGTCTTGTCGGCCAGCACCTCCGGCAGCAGTGCCGGCAGGCGCTCGCTGGCCAGCAACTCGCGCGGATCGGCGCGCTCGGCCCAGCCCAGCAGCTGCCGGCCCAGCGGGTGCAGCCAGCCCAGCTTGTAGGACACCCCGTTGATCCACTTGTTGTCGACGGCATCGCAGAGGTCGATGAAGAACTGCTCGCCGTGCTCGCGCAGCGCCTCCTGCAGCTCGGCGGCGGTGGCCTGCAATGCCGGGTGTGGATCGGCCAGCGTCACTGGCTGTGGCAACGGGTGCAGTGGTGGCGCAGCCAGCAGCGCACGCAGATCGGCGGCCAGCGCATCCGGGTTGGGCCACAGCCAGGTCAGCGGTTCCAGCGTGGCTGCGTCGTTGGCGTGCACCCGCCAGAGATCGGCTGCCAGCTCCTCCAGCAGCTCACGGTCGCTGGCCAGCAGCTCCGGCGGGTCGAAGGTATGGCCGCTCTCCAGCGCATGCTCGCGCAGCACGCGGGTACAGAAACCGTGGATGGTGAAGATCGAAGCCAGGTCGATCTCGTCGGCCGCCACCTGCAGGCGGCGTTTCAAGGCGGCGGCGCTCTCGGTGCCGCCGTGCAGATGGCGCTGCAGCACGTCGCGGGTCAATTGCACGTCCGGTGCTTCACCCTCGGCCGGTTCCAGATCAACCAGGCGTGCGGCCAGCGCCAGGCGCTCGCGGATGCGCTTGCGCAGTTCCTGGGTGGCGGCATCGGTGAAGGTCACCGCCAGGATCTGGCCGATGCGCAGGCCCTGCTCCACCACCAGGCGGGTGAACAGCGTGGCCAGGGTGAAGGTCTTGCCGGTACCGGCGCTGGCCTCGATCAGCCGGATGCCATCCAGCGCCAGGGCCAGGTAGGGATCGCCCGCCATGCGCTGGGTTTCCTCATCCGCGAAGGCGGTGCTCATGCGCTGCCCTCCAGGCCGGCGTCGGCACCCAGCGTGCGGCCTTCGCGCACCGCGCTGAAGACCACCTGGCTGTTGCGTAGCAGGTCGGCATAGCCGGCGTCGGTGGCGAACGGGTCGGCACCGCGCAGCACCAGCTGCCAGGCGTCGCTGCTGGATTCCCCCCAGCTGCGATCGCTGCCGTGCCACTGCTTCCAGCCTTCGCTGCGCTGTTTTTCCGCCGGCGCGTTGTACAGCACCCAGCCGGTATACGGGGCAAAGCGCAGCGGCTCACGCAGGCCGCGTTGGCGCAGCTGCAGCAGTGCGCGCAGCGCGGCGCGTGCAGCGGGAACGCTCAGTGCCGGCAGCACATGCGGGCCGGGACCGGCATCGCCGCCATCGTGGAACTGCACCAGCGGCAACGCATCGCCGGCAGCGTTGGCCAGCAGCCAGTCCAGGCCCTGGCGGATCACCGCATTGCCATTGAGGGTGCCAGCGCGCAGGCGCACGAGGCCTTCGGGATGACGATCAGCCACGCGGCCGTGCAGGCGCACGCCATCGATCTCCACTTCATAGCGGCGGCTTTCCAGCGGTTCGCCCTGCATCCAGCCCAGCAATGCGCTGGCATACGGGCGGGTCTTCACTTGCTCCACCTCGAACTGGCGTTCGCCCAGAGGGCCCGACGGCAGCAGCCCGCGCGCGCGCAGCCGCGGATACAACGACTCGGTATCGCCACTGAGCGTGGCGCGCACCACCGCCGCCTGCACGCTGCGCTTTTCCGGGCCGCGCGAAGAGAGCACCAGCGGCTCCAGGTCATCGACCTCCTCGACATCGTCGGCCAGGCGCAGGCCCAGCGACTGCGCCAGGAACTGCCCGGCGGGGTCGCACAGGAAGCGGCGCAGGGTATCGAGTGCGACCTCGTCTTCCACCGCATCGTCGAGCGGCGGCGGCAACGGTGCGTCGAACCAGGGCTGCAGGCCGCCACGCTCGCCGATAAGGCGACCGGCGGCCGGATGCCACTGGCGGCGATAGCTGAAGCGGCGTGGATCGCCATCACCGAACGCCGCCGGCGAGAACGGCTGCAGTGCGTGGCGCACGGTGAAGTCACGGACCGCCGCAGTCGGATCAAGGTGATACGCAGCGGCGGCATCGATCAGTTCACTGACCAGCACCGACGGCTCACGCACGCTGCCATCGCGCGGGTCGGCACCGAGATAGCTCAGGTAGAACACCTCCTGCGCGGCGGCGAACAGCTGCAGGAACAGGAAGCGGTCGTCTTCGCGGGTGGAGCGGTCGCCCGGTCGGCGGCGCGGCGTGTCCAGCTCGGCAGTGAGCTGGTTGAGACCGGCAGCCGGATCACGGCGCGGGAAATCGCCATCATTGAGACCGAGCACGCAGATCACCCGGAACGGCAGCAGGCGCATCGGCACCATGCGGCCGAAGCTGATGCCACCGGTCAGCAGCGGCGCGCGCGTATCGGCCTCGCCCAGTGCGCCGGCGAAGTGCGCGCGCACGACCTCCGGCGGCACGCCGTCTTCGAAACCGGCCTTGGCGGCATCGTCGGCGAACTGGTTGAGCAGCTTGCGCAGGCGCTCCAGCGCACGCTGGCTGTTGGGCGAACTGGGCGCGGTCGGCAGCAGCGCGTCCAGCAGCGACAGCAGGCGTTGCCGCCACTGCGCCGGCGTCAGCAGTTCGCCGAGGCGGCGCTGGTAGACCGCCAGCACGCGCAACAGGCGCAGCAGCCGGTCCAGCGCCTCCAATGCGCCACCCTCCAGCTCGATCCACGGTGCGACACCGGCCAGGTCGGCCTCGCTGCCGGTCGCGTGACCGAGCACCAGGCGGTCCAGCGCGAACTGCCAGGTGTAGGCGTCGTCGGCCGGTGCCTGGTGCTGGTTGCGGTGCTTCGCATCCAGGCCCCAACGTGCACCCGCCTGCTGCAGCCAGCCATGCAGGCGGTCGAAGTCCACCGCCTCCAACCCGGCCGCTTCGGCCAGCGGCGCGCTGGCCAGCAGGTCCAGCACTTCATTCAGGCCAAAGCGCGAAACGGGCAGGCCCAGCAGGTGCACGAACACATCGGCCAGCGGCTCGCCCGCCAGCGGACTGCTGTCGGCCAGCGCATAGGGAATGTGCTCCTCCTCGCCGCCGCGACCGCCGAACACCGCTTCCAGGTACGGCACGTAGGGGTCGATGTCCGGCGCCAGCACCGCGATCTCGCGCGCCTGCAACGGCGGATCGAAGCGTGGGTCCTGCAGCAGGCTGCGCAGCTGGTCGTGCAGGACCTGCAGCTCGCGCAGGCGGGTATGGCAGGCATGCACCTGCAGGCTCGGGTCGTCGCGGCGCAGGCCGTCTCGCAGCTGCCCCGAAGGCAGCGCGCGGCGGTGGAACAGATCGCGCTGCAGGCGATGCAGCAGGCTGTCGGACAGGCCGCCTTCGTCCAGCGTCGGCCGGGTGTCGTCTTCCGGATCCGAATACGCTGCAATTTCGCCCGCCGGGTGCACCACCTCGTAACTACCCAGCACCGCCATGAAGTCGCGCCCGGCCGCACCCCAGGCTTCGAGCAGGCGGTTCTCACCGGCCGCTTCACCGAAGGGATCGGGCGCGCCGCTGCGCAGGCGCTCGGCCAGGGTCTGCAGGTCGCCCCAGTACGACTGCACCGGCGTGGGCATATAGAAGTGCAGCTCGCCCACCCGTGCCTGGGTGGCCATCACCCGCAGCACGTCGGGCGAGATGTTGAGCGTCGCGAACGCGGACATGCGCGGCGGCAGGCCCTGTGGCAACGGCTGGCCGGCACCTTCGAAGCGGTCCAGGTATTCCTGGATGCGGCGCGCACGGTAGTCGCAGCCATGGGTGATCGTGCGCCACAGGATCGCCTGCGGGTCGGCCGGATCGGCGCCGGCGGCCCATCGCAGCAGCCAGTCACGGCGCCAGGCCTGGTACTTCTCGAACACCGAGGCCAGTTCACCGGCCAGCGCCCACGGCTTCAGCGCGTCGCTGCCGGCAAGATAGGACTGCAGCGCGCGCATCGGAGGCTGCGCCAGCAGCGCCGGGTCGCGCAGTGCCCGGTACAGCTTCCAGTGCAGGCCCGCAGCGTCCAGGTCATCGCGTTCCCCCGGAACATTGGCGTTGAGGGCACGGGCGACAAACTCACCCGGGGTCAGGAACTCAAGATTGGCGGCCACGCCATACTCGGCAGCGAGTGTCGCTTGCAGCCAACGCCGCATCGCCACCTGCGGGATCAGCACAACCTCCGGCGCCAGCAATGGCTGGCCCGGAACCGGCGCACGCATGTTGCGCGCCAGCAGCGCGGCCAGCACGTCCAGGGAGTTGGAATGGTAGAGGCGGAAATCGCTGCCCGGGTCACTCATCATGCACAGTGTGCAGCACGGCAGGCAGTATTCAATGGCCGGCCCATCGCCAGTACGGATTGTTCCGGGCAGCCAGCCGATTGTCCCGGCCTGGCAAGGGTCTTGCCGTGCCACAATACTGGACCGTCCAGTCTGCTTATGTTCAGCCGACGGACCCGATCCTTCGATGTCTAAAAAACGTTAATGGTGCCCATGTCGGCTTCCACCTCCAGTCTGGTGCAGTTATCCAACGTCCGCATCGACCGGAGCGGGCGCACGATCCTGCGCGACGTGTCGCTGCAGGTGCCGAAGGGCAGCATCACTGCGGTGCTGGGTCCATCCGGCAGCGGCAAGTCGACCCTGCTGGCGGCACTGACCGGCGAACTGCGCCCGGTCGCCGGCGAAGTCACCCTGTTCGGCAAGCCGATTCCGCATGACAGCGGCGCGCTGCTGGAGATGCGCAAGAGCGTGGGTGTGCTGCTGCAGGGCAATGGCCTGCTGACCGACCTCACTGTGGCCGAAAACGTCGCGCTGCCGCTGCGTACGCATACCCGCCTGCCGACCGCCGTGCTGCGCCGGCTGGTGGAAACGAAGCTGCATGCGGTGGGCCTGCTGGCCGCGGCCGATGCCTGGCCGCGCGAGCTGTCCGGTGGCATGGCGCGCCGCGTGGCGCTGGCCCGCGCGCTGGCGCTGGACCCGCCGCTGATGATCTACGACGAGCCGCTGACCGGTCTGGACCCGATCGCCTCGGGGGTGATCATGAGCCTGATCCAGCGCCTCAACCACAGCCTGGGCCTGACCAGCATCATCGTCAGCCACCACGTGCACGAGACCCTGCCGATCTGCGACCAGGTGATCGCCATTGCCAATGGCGGCATCGTGTTCCAGGGCACGCCCGAGGCGCTGCAGTCCAGCCAGGACCCGCTGCTGCGGCAGTTCCTGCACGGCCAGCCCGATGGCCCCATTCCGTTCGATGCCGCGCCGCGCGCGAGGGTCGCCTGATGCCGTTCGTCCAAGCCACCCGCTCGCTGGGCCGCGCCGGCCTGTTCTCGCTGACCGTGCTGCGTGGTTCGCTGCCGACCGGTGACTTCCTGGCCGAGCTGACCCGCGAGATCTACAAGATCGGCGCGCGCTCGCTGCCGATCATCGCCGTCGGTGGTGCCTTCGTCGGCCTGGTGCTGACCCTGCAGGGCTATCGCACGCTGACCACCTTCGGTGCGGCCGACGCGCTGTCGACCCTGCTCGGCCTGTCGCTGTACCGCGAGCTGGCGCCGGTGCTGACCGCGCTGCTGTTCATCGGCCGCGCCGGCAGTTCGATTGCCGCCGAACTGGGCCTGATGCGTGCCACCGACCAGATCAAGGCGTTGGAACTGATGGCGATCGACCCGGTGGCCAAGGCTGTCGCGCCACGCTTCTGGGCGGCGGTGCTGACCGTGCCGCTGCTGACCGGCATCTTCTGCTCGCTGGCGATCAGCGCCAGCTACTTCGAAGCGGTGCACGTGCTGGGCCTGGACAATGGCGTGTTCTGGTCGGCGCTGCGCAACAGCGTCGATTTCTGGGATGACTTCGGCGTGGCGATGCTGAAGTCGGCGATCTTCGGCGGCACTGCCGCGCTGGTCGCCGCCTACGTTGGTTTCCATGCCGAGCCGACCATCGAGGGCACCTCGGTGGCGACCACCCGTGCGGTGGTCAATGCCTCGCTGCTGGTGCTGATGTTCAACTTCGTGCTGTCGGCAATGTTGTTCACCTAACCCCTCCACCGGCGGTGCGCAGGCGCGCGCGGCCACCACGACTCGATCAGGTAATCCACATGGCCATCCGCGGTCCCAGACTCGAATTCTCCGTCGGCGCCTTCCTGCTGCTGGCCCTGGCCTCGCTGATGGTGCTGGCCGTGGCCTCGACCAACCAGCGCTGGAGCTGGGGCAGCCAGGGCTACGAGCTGAAGGCGCGCTTCTCCCAGGTCGGCCAGCTGCGCAAGCAGGCGCCGGTGAAGATCGGTGGCGTCACTGTCGGCCAGGTCGCCTCGATCGACCTGGATCCGGTGAAGTTCGAATCCATCGTGACCCTGCGCATGGACAGCAAGGTCAAGGACCTGCCGGCGGACACCTCGGCCGGTATCTTCACCAGTGGTTTGCTGGGCGAGAGCTATATCGGTCTGCAGCCGGGCGGTGACCCGGACGTGCTCAAGGCCGGTGACGAGATCGTCTTCACCCAGCCAGCAGTCGACCTGATCCAGCTGGTCGGCAAGTACATGTTCAGTGGCGGCGCCGGTGGTGGCGCAGGCCAGAAGCCCAACGATGGCGCACAGGCGCCTGCAACGGAACCGCAACCATGAAGATGAAACTGATCCCGGCCCTGCTCGCCTCGACGCTGCTGCTGGCCACGCCGTTCCTCGCCCAGGCCCAGGCCGCCGCCCCCGCCGCAGCCGCGACGCAGGGCCAGGCCGGCAAGGTGGTGATCGATGCCAGCACGCGCATCCTCACCACCCTGCAGCAGCGCCGCAGCGAGTTCAGCAGCAACCCGGCCAGCCTGCGCAGCTACATCGACAGCGAACTGAACCGCACCTTCGATCGCGACTACGCCGCGCGCCTGGTGCTGGGCACGCACGCCCGCGGCGCCTCGGATGCCGACATCAAGCTGTTCGCCGATGCCATGGCCGACAGCCTGATGCAGCGCTACGGTTCGACCCTGCTCAACATCCAGGGCAAGCCGAGCTTCCGCCTGAAGGGTGAGAGCCCGCTGCCAGGCAACCGCGGCGTGCGCGTGAGCACCGAACTGGTGCGGGCCGGCAGCGAACCAACCCCGGTCGAGTACTGGATGCGCAACGTGAACGGCCAGTGGAAGATCTTCGACGTCAACATCGAAGGCATCTCCTACGTGCAGACCTTCCGCAACCAGTTCGATACCCCGCTGCGCCAGAAGGGCATCAAGCAGGTGGCCAGTGAACTGCACAGCGGCAGCATGCAGGCCGGGCCCGCGGGCAATGGCAAGTAACGCCCTGGCGCTGCTGGAAGGCGACGCCCTGCGCCTGCGCGGGGTGCTCGACCGTGCCGCGGTGATCGCGCTGTGGCCGCAACTGCAGGCCCTGCCGGCCAAGCTGGCGCGGCTGGAGCTGGGCGAAGTCGAGCGCGTGGACAGCGCCGGCCTGGCCCTGCTGGCCGAACTGGCGGCCCGTGCACGCAAGGCCGGCCATACGCTGGCCATTTCCGGCGCGCCAGCCGGTTACAACGAGCTGAGCGCAGCCTACCGGCTGTCGCCCGACCTGGATTTCAACGCTACTTCTGCTGCGAGCTGACATGAACGTCGTACGCACTTTCCCCCTGATCCTCCTGGCCACCGCCCTGACCGCCTGTGCCGGCAAGCCCGCGCGCAGCGATGCTCCGGTCGCCAGCACCATGGTCGCGCCCAGCCCGGCTGCCGAAGCACCCGCCGCAACGGCCGATACCGGCGTGGTCGACGCTGCTCCGGTCGCTCCCGTGGCCACCCCTCCGGCACCCGCCGCGTCGTCGCCGACGGCTGCGGCACAGGGTGCAGAGGACGGCACCCCGAAGACCGCAGCGTCCACCGCCGCCGATGGCGACGATGATTTCGACGCCCTGTATGGCGGCACCGGCAACACCGGCAGTGCTGCCGCCTACGATCCGTGGGAACCGTTCAACCGCAAGGTCCACGCGTTCAACAATGCGGTCGACCGCGGGGTGGCCCGCCCGCTGGCCACCGCCTATACCCATGTGGTGCCGCGCTTCGCGCGTACCGGCGTCAGCAACTTCTTCAGCAACCTGCGCGCGCCGGTGACCATCACCAACCAGCTGCTGCAGGGCCGCGGAGCCGACGCGTGGGACACCCTCGGCCGCTTCCTGATGAACAGCACGCTGGGCATCGGTGGCCTGTTCGATCCGGCCAGCAAGGCGATGGTGCCGCGTCGCAATGAGGACTTCGGCCAGACCCTCGGCGCCTGGGGCTGGCGGCGTTCGCGCTACGTGGAACTGCCGTTCTTCGGTCCGCGTACCGTGCGCGATGTGTTCGGCCTGGCCGGTGACATCCCGTTGTCGCCGATTCGCCGCATCGAAGAGGACAAGATCCGCATCGGCCTGCAGGGCCTGCAGCTGGTCGACACCCGTGCGCAGCTGCTGGCGATCGACGATCTGCGTGACACCGCCGTGGACGAATACTCGCTGGTACGCGATGCCTGGATGCAGCGGCGCAACTACCAGATCGAGAACGATCTGCGCAGCAAGCGCGACCGCGGCCACGATGATGCCAACTCGCCGATCCCGGTCGATGCGATGCCGATGCCGCAGTGGACCCACTGAGCCAGCGCATCAATGCATGAAAAACCCCGCCTCGGCGGGGTTTTTCTTTTTCAGCAAGGTGCTTTTCCGGTAGGTACCACCTTGGTGGGCACGCGCTCCTCAGGCAGCCAGCGCGGCCTCGATGGCTTCACGCAGGCGCGCGTCATCGGCAGCCACGTCCGGGGCAAAGCGCGCGATGACCTGGCCGTCGCGGCCGACCAGGAACTTCTCGAAGTTCCACAGCACCGCCGGTGCCGGATGGATCGGGATCTCCTTGCTGGCCAGGCGCTCACGCAGCGGGCCTTCGCCGATCGACTGCGGCTGGGCGGCGGTCAGCTGCTGGTACAGCGGATGGGTGTCGTCACCGGCCACGCTGATCTTGGAGAACATCGGGAAGCTGACGTCGTAGGTAAGCTGGCAGAACTGCTGGATCTCGGCCTCGCTGCCCGGCTCCTGGCCGAGGAAGTTGTTGGCGGGGAAGCCCAGTACTTCCAGGCCCTGCGCGTGCTTTTCCGCATACAGCGCCTGCAGGCCTTCGTACTGCGGGGTCAGGCCACACTTGGAAGCGACGTTGACCAGCAGCAGCACCTTGCCCTGGTAGTCGGCAAGCGAGGACGGCTGGCCGTCGATGGTGGTGAGGGAAATGTCCTGGATCGGGGTGCTCACGCGGGGGCTCCGGCAACAGCGGGGAATGGCCCACCAGCATAGCGCCGCGCGATGCCGGTAGTGCCGGCCGCTGGCCGGCAAAGGTGCGATCGTTCGCAAGGGTTCATGAGGATGCCGGCCAGCGGCCGGCACTACGATCAATCCACGCAGATCGTGCCCTGCGCCTTGCCGTCGTCGATGCGCTGGCGGCAACCGAAGTTCTGGCGCACATCGCGCTGGCAGGTACCGGTGGCGGCACTGCCGACGGCCACTTCGCCCGTGGCCAGGCACTGGCCGGTGCAGTCACTCCTGCGGCTGCAGGCCTTGCCGGCGTCGGCATAGGGAATCACGCACTGCTCGCGCTGCAGCCGGCCAAGCCGCTGCAGGGTGCCGCCGGCTGCCTGGCAGTCGACGTCGCGCGCTTCGCGGTACGCTTCGGCCGCTTCGGGGCTGGTGGCTGCGGCAGGTGCCGCCGCCGTATCGGCGGCCGGTGGTGCGCTGCTGCAGGCGGCAAGCAGCGCGGTCAGGACAAGGCTGGTGAAGCGGCGCAGGCGCATGACGATACCTGATCGAAGCGGACAGGCCGCCAGCATACGCATCGGCGATGCAGGCGGCGTGTCAGCGTGGCTCAGGCCTCGTCGCCGTCACTGCCTTCCTCTGCTGGCAGCGCGTCCGGCAGCAACTGGCGGCTCTGCTCAACCGGCAGCGACTCGACATCCCTCAGCTTGCGGGCGATCGCGCGGGTGCGCACCCCGGTCTGGTCGATCTGCTTGCTGGCCTGGTCCAGCTTGGCCTTCACGTTGTCCAGCACATCGCCGAACTTGCCGAATTCGGTCTTCACCGCACCCAGCAGGCTCCATACCTCGCTGGAGCGCTTCTCGATGGCCAGTGTGCGGAAACCCATCTGCAGGCTGTTGAGCAGCGCGGTGATCGTGGTCGGCCCGGCGACCACCACGCGGTGGTCACGCTGCAGCAGATCGACCAGGCCGGGGCGCCGGATCACCTCGGCATACAGGCCTTCGGTGGGCAGGAACATCACTGCGAAGTCGGTGGTGTGCGGCGGCACGATGTACTTCTCGCAGATCGACTTGGCCTGGACCTTCACCGCACGCTCCAGCTGCGCACCCTGCACGCGTACCAGTTCGGCGTCGCCCTGCTCCTGTGCGTCCAGCAGGCGCTCGTAGTCTTCGCGAGGGAACTTGGAGTCGATCGGCAGCCACACCGGCGTGTCATCGCTGCTGCGGCCCGGCAGGCGCACGGCGATATCGACCATCTCGCCACTATCCGGGCGTACCTTCACCCCGCGCGCATACTGCTCCTGGATCAGGGTCTGCTCGAGGATGTTCTCCAGCTGTACTTCACCCCAGCTGCCGCGCGTCTTGACGTTGGTCAGCACGCGCTTGAGGTCGCCCACGCCGGTGGCCAGCTGCTGCATCTCGCCAAGGCCGCGCTGCACCTGTTCCAGGCGCTCCGAGACCAGTTTGAAGGACTGGCCCAGGCGTGTTTCCAGCGTCGACTGCAACTTCTCATCCACCGTCACGCGCATCTGTTCCAGCTTCTGCGCATTGTCGCTCTGCAGCGCGCGCAGCTGTTCTTCCAGCGTCGTGCGCATCTCGGCGATGCGCTGCTCGTTGCGTTGGGTCAGTTCCTGCAGGCGCAGGCCCAGGCTTTCGGTCAGGCGCTGCTGCGACTGCGCGCCCTCCTCGCGGCCCTTGCGTGCATCGTCCACCAGGGTCTGCCGCAGCGCGCCGAGCTGGGTATCGGTACGCCCGGTGAGCTCCTGCAGCTGCTGGCCAAAGGCATGGATGCGGGCTTCCTGCTGCTGGCCGAAGGTCTCCAGCTGGCCGCGCAGTTCCTGCAGCCGCTGTCCCATCAACGCCGCGCCCCGCTGCTGGCTCTCGGCCGCTTCGGCGCGCGCCTTTCGGGCATCTTCGCCCAGCGCTTCGCGCAGCAGGTCCAGGCGCTGGTCGGTGCGGGTGGACAGATCGGTCAGCGCGCGGGCGAAGCCATCGAGCTGTTCGCGCAGCTCGCTGCGCCCGGCCCGCGCCTCCTCGCGCACCGCCTGTTCCAGGCGGTCATGCGGCGGGCGGCGCAGCAGGGCGACCAGCTGCAGGATGAGCACGGCCAATAGAAGGCCGCCAATGAGCAGATATTCGGTTTGCATGGGGGAAGTGTAGGCTGGCCGAGTCTCAGCTGCTGCGTCAGGAACATGCTCGCTCTGTACGGAAAGCCCACCTCCATCAACGTACGCAAGGTGCTGTGGCTGTGCGCCGGGCTCGACCTGTCACTTCACCACGAACCAGAACCGCCGGCGGGCCTGCTGGCCACACTGAACCCGAACCGTCAGGTGCCGGTGCTGCGTGATGGGGACTTCGTGCTGTGGGAGTCCAACAGCATCTGTCGCTACCTGGCAGCGCGCGCCGGCCGCGACGACCTGTTGCCCGGTCAAGCCCAGGACCGGGCCCGGGTGGAGCAGTGGATGGACTGGCAGGCAAGCGACCTCAACAGCGCGTGGCGCCACGTGTTCATGGCGCGCGTGCGCCAGCACCCGGACTACCCCGACGATGCCCGCGCCGAAGCCAGCCTGGCGCAGTGGAATCGGCTGATGGCTGTCCTTGATGCGCGGCTGGCCACGACCGACGGCTACGTGGCAGGCAACGCCTTCACCCTGGCCGATATCGTGCTCGGGCTGTCGACCCAACGCTGGCGCAGCACGCCTGGCAACAAGCCCGTGCTGCCACACCTCGCGGCGTGGTTCGAAGGCCTGCGGCAGCAGCCGGGTTTCGCCGAGCACGTCGACAACGGCGTGGCCTGAGGCAGGGGTCAGATCCCTTTCCCGGGGAAAAGGGATCTGACCCCAAGGGCACGGGAACAGCCGGTGTTACCAGCCTTCCAGCACGATCTTGCCCTTGGCGCGATGGCTTTCCAGCAGCGCATGGGCACGCCGCAGGTTGGCGGCGTCGATGCGGCCGAAGTGCTCGCCCAGCGTGGTCTGCAGCACGCCCGTGTCGATCAGCTCGGCCACGCGGTTCAACAGGTCGTGCTGGCGCTGCATGTCGGCGGTGCGGTACAGCGGCCGGGTGAACATCGACTCCCAGTGCAGGGACAACGCCTTGCGCTTGAGCGCCATCACGTCCACCTGGCCAGGATCGTCGATCAGCCCCAGCTGGCCCTGCGGCGCCAGCAGTTCCACGATCTGCGCGTAGTGCTGGTCGGAATGGGTCAGGCTGGCCACGTGCTGCACCTCGCTGATGCCGAGCCGCGCCAGGCCCTCGGCCAACGGCAGGCTGTGGTCGATCACATGGTGCGCGCCCATCGCATACACCCAGTCCTGGGTATCCGGACGCGAGGCGGTGCCGATCACGGTCAGCTTGGTCAACTTCCGCGCCAGCTGTACCAGGATCGAACCAACGCCGCCGGCAGCACCGATCACCAGCAGGGTCTGGCCTTCACCACCGCCCTCGGCAATGCGCAGGCGGTCGAACAGCAGCTCCCAGGCGGTGATCGCGGTCAGCGGCAGCGCGGCGGCGGCGGCATCGTCAAGGCGGGCCGGCTTGCGGCCCACGCTGCGCTCATCCACCAGCTGGTACTCGGCATTGCTGCCCGGGCGATCGATGACGCCAGCGTAGTAGACCGCGTCGCCAGGCTGGAACAGGGTCACCTCGCTGCCCACCGCATCGACGATGCCGACCGCATCCCAGCCCAGCACGCGCGGGCCGTCGGTGGCCACGCCACGGCGGACCTTGGTGTCGACCGGGTTCACCGCCACCGCGCGTACCGCCACCCGCAGGTCGCGCGGGCCGGGTTGTGGCAGATCCAGGTCGATATCGATCAAGGCCTGGGGATCATCGATCGGCAGGCCGGCGTGGGTGTAGGCAATGGCGCGCATGGCAGCGGTCCAGGGGGAAGGAGACGACAGGTTGCGCCGCGCACGATCCGGCAAAAAGGCGCAGAATCGGTCAGCACTTTCACTCCAGCAATGAAAATGATCCGTTTCGACGACCTGCAGCTGTTCGTCCGCACTGCCGCGCTGGGCAGCTTCTCGCAGGCGGCCCGCGAGGCCGATCTGCTGCCCGGCCAGGTTGCCGCAGCGGTGGCGCGGCTGGAACGCGAGCTGGACCTGCGCCTGTTCGTGCGCACCACCCGCAGCCTGCGCCTGACCGGTGAGGGTGCGCTGTACCTGCCGTATGCACAGGAGGTACTGGCGACCCTGCGCGAGGGCCAGGCCCGCGTGCAGGGCGATGACGCCGAACTGCACGGCACCCTGCAGCTGTCGGCGCCGTCGGACTTCGGCCGCAACCTGCTGCTGCCGTGGCTGAGCGCGTTCCGCGCGGCGCATCCACGGCTGCGCCTGCACCTGCGCCTGTCCGACGAGGTCGCCGACGTGTTCCGCGACCCGGTCGACGTGGCCATCCGCATCGGCCACTTCGACGACGCCAACTACGTCGCCCTGCCGCTGCTGGAAGGCAACCGGCGCGTGCTGGCCGCCTCGCCCGGCTATCTGCGCCGGCGTGGCACTCCCACGCGCCTGGAGGATCTGCGCGAGCACGACTGCCTGGTCTATCAACTCAATGGCCGCGCCTACGATCGCTGGTCGTTCGAGGTCGACGGGCGCCGCAGCGTGATTCCGGTGCGCGGCCCGCTGGTCTGCGACGATGCCGACGTGGTGCGGCGCTGGGCGGTGGCCGGCGAAGGCATCACCTACAAGTCCTGGCTGGACCTGCGCGAGGACGTGCAGGCCGGGCGCCTGCAGCTGCTGCTCGACGGTGTTGGCAGCAGCATTCCGTTGCAGCTGGTGTGCCCGCACCGCAAGCAGTTCTCGCCGGCCGTGCGGCAACTGCACGCGCAGCTGCGCCAGCACCTGCAACCGCTGCTGTCTGGCATGCCTGATGGCGTTGCCCGCCCCCTGTCGCCAACTGCGGCGCTGGCCGACAATGGCGGCCCCCCGTGACAAGAGAACACCGCCATGCCGTGGATGGGCATCCAGGACCTGTGGACGTTTCTGGTCGCCGTGCTGGTGTTCCTCGCCCTGCCGGGCCCCGGCACCTTCACCCTGCTGACCGCCACCGGCCGCGGCGGCGTGCGTGGCGGCTACACCGCGCTGGCCGGCCTGCTGGTCGGCGACCAGATCCTGATGTGGCTCGCCTTGGCCGGCGTGGCTGCGCTGCTCAAGGCCAACCCACTGGTATTCCACGCGGTGCAGTACCTCGGCGCGGCCTACCTGGTGTGGGTGGGCATCAGCCTGCTGCGCACGCCCAAGCACGAGGGTAGCGACGCCGGCCCGATCCGCATGCAGCCGGGCCGCTACTTCCAGCAGGCGATCCTGGTCAGCCTGCTCAACCCGAAGGCGATTTTGTTCTACATGGCCTTCCTGCCATTGTTCATCGATCCCAAGGCACACCAGGGCATCGCCACCTTCGCCGCGCTGGCCGGCATCATCCTGGTGGTCAGCATCGCCTACTGCTCGATGCTGATCGGCGTAGGCAACCTGGCCCGCCGCCGGCTGATCCAGCACCCGCGGATCAGTGACGCGCTGCGCCGCGTGGCCGGGCTGTTCCTGGTGGGGTTCGGCATCCGCTTGGGGCTGAACGGGTGACATCCTGACCGTCGGCCAGCCCGGAGGCCCGGCAGGAAGATGGCTGCCGCTGGCCCGGCAAGGAAGCGGCGTGAACTACAGGATGGTGCTCCAGACGCCTGGGGGTTCCTCGAGTAATTTCGAATCGTGCTGGTATTTGTGCCGATTCCGGCAGCGGGCTCGGCGTGCAAGCGCATTGGTGACGCATTTGACCCGCGCATGACCCCCGTCAGTGGTAATGCTGCGCTGCGTTCGGTCACACTCGGGAACTTGTCGTTCTCAGTCACCCCTTCCGAGGCCTGCATGTCCCTGTTCCGGCGCAAGTCCCTAGATTCCGTCACCGTCCACGAAGCCGGCAGGCGTCTGATCCCGACGCTCAGCTGGCCGCACCTGATCGCGCTGGGCATCGGTGCCATTGTCGGCACCGGCATCTACACGCTGATCGGCGTCGGAGCCAACCTGGCCGGACCGGCGGTGCTGATCTCCTTCGCCATCGCCGGAGCGGTCTGCGCCTGCGCGGCGCTGTCCTATGCCGAGCTGTCGACGATGATGCCGGCCGCCGGCAGTGCCTACACCTACAGCTACAGCGCGCTGGGCGAGGTGTTCGCCTGGGTGGTGGGCTGGAGCCTGATCCTGGAGTACTCGCTGGTGGTGAGTACGGTGGCGGTGGGCTGGTCCGGCTACTTCGTCGGCTTCCTCGAATGGGTCCACACCCAGTTCGGCTGGAACGTGCACCTGCCGGCCTGGCTGGCAGCGGGCCCGCACGTGGAAGGCGGCATGATCAACCTGCCGGCGATCGTCATCACCTGGCTGGTGGCCGGCATGCTGATGGCCGGCACCAAGGAAAGCGCCACCCTCAATGCCATCCTGGTGGTGTTCAAGCTGATCGCGCTGGCCATCTTCGTGGCCGTGGCCCTGCCCGCCTTCGACAGCGCCAACCTGCAGCCGTTCATGCCGTATGGCTTTGCCAAGTCGATGGGCCCTGATGGCGTCGAGCACGGCGTAATGGCGGCGGCGGCGATCATCTTCTTCGCCTTCTATGGCTTCGATGCGATCTCCACCGCGGCCGAAGAGACCAAGAACCCGGGCCGCGACCTGTCGATCGGCATCATCGGTTCGATGATCGGCTGCACCATCGTCTACGTGCTGGTCGCGCTCGCGGCCGTTGGTGCGATGAGCTACGCGGTGTTCGGCCACAGCGCCGAGCCGCTGGCGCTGATCATGCGCCAGCTCGGCCATCCGACCGCGGCGATGGTGATCGGCGTGATCGCGATCATCGCGCTGCCGACCGTGCTGCTGGCCTTCCTGTATGGCCAGAGCCGCATCTTCTTCGTGATGAGCCGCGACGGCCTGCTGCCGCGTGGCCTGTCCAAGGTCAACGCACGTACCGGCACGCCGGTGGCGACCACGCTGTTCACCGCCGTGGTGGTGTCGGCCCTGGCCGGCGTGGCACGCCTGGACGAGATCGCCGCACTGGCCAACGCGGGCACCCTGGCCGCGTTCACTGCAGTGGGTGTCTGCCTGGTGGTGCTGCGCCTGCGCGAGCCCAACCGCGAGCGTACCTTCCGCACGCCGCTGGCCTTCGTGGTTGGCCCGCTGGCCGCACTGGGCTGCATCTACCTGTTCCTGAGCCTGCCGCACACCACCCAGTTGTATTTCCTGGTGTGGAACGTAGTTGGCCTGGTGCTGTACTTCCTGTACAGCCGCCGCCACGCATTGATCGCGAAATAAGCGCTTCACCGGTAGTGCCGGCCGCTGGCCGGCACTACCGCAAGGCGTTTCACCCGCCCTGTTTTGCTGCGTAATCCTGCGCCTGGCGCATCACCCGCAGCAGGTTGCCGCCCCAGATGGCGGCAATCTGCTTCTCGGTATAGCCCTTGCGCAGCAGCCAGGCGGTAATCTTCGGCAGCTGGCTGACATCGGGCAGGTCAGTCAAGCCACCACCACCATCCCAGTCCAGGCCGATGCCCACGTGTTCGGGGCCGACCACCTTGAGGATGTGCTCGAAGTGGGCGAAGAAGTCGTCCAGGCTGGCATGCCGCACCGGATGCTCGTGGTCCAGCGCCTGCTCGGCCTTCAGCAGGGCAACGCCCTGTTCGATGCCCATGCCCTCCCAGCCACCCAGCTGCTTGCTCAGCGCTTCCTCCGCCTGTTTGCGCTCGGGCGTCTTCGCGGTGTCGATCAGGTAGCCGCCATAGGCGTTCACCTGGATCACGCCACCGGCCTTGGCCAGCGTGCGCAGGCGCGCATCGTCGAGATTGCGAGGGTGGTCGTAGACCGCTTTGGCCGAGCTGTGCGACAACACGAACGGCACCGGCATCATCGCCAGCAGATCGTCGAACACCGCGTCCGATGCATGCGACTGGTCGATCACGATGCCCAGCTTCACCGCCTGCCGCACCAGTTCCTTGCCCGCCGGGCTCAGCCCCTTCCACTCGGCGCCCTTGGGATCGGTGGCCGAATCGGCAAACTCGTTGTTGGCGAAGTGCACGGTGCTGAGCAGGCGCAGGCCGGCGCGGTGATAGAACGACAGCAGGCTGGGATCGGCTACCAGCGGGCTGGCGTTTTCCATGCTGATGTAGACCACGCGCTTGCCGGCAGCCTTGATCCGCGCCGCATCGTCGGCGGTCAGCGCCAGCGCGAAGCGCTCGGGATTGGCCGCCAGCATCTCGCGGATTTCCATCAATCGCTGCAGGCCGTGGTCACGCTCGGCCTGGTGGGCCGCTGCGCTGCGGTCGCCCTGGTCGGTGTAGATCGCCCAGAAGCCACCGTCCAGCGCGCCTTCGACCATGCGTGGGTAGTCCACCTGCGAAAGCGCATTGCGGTCGTGGCGCTGTTCGATGTCGAAACCGCTGCGACCGAAGTTGGCCGGTGTATCCAGATGGCTGTCGAGGGTGACCAGGCGCTGCTGCAGCGCCTTGGCACGGGCCAGCTCCTGCGCGCTGAACTCGATGGCGTGGGCGGACAGCGGCGCGCACAGCGCCAGGGCAAGCACGACGGACAGGCGACGCAACGAAGGCATGGGCTCTCACCGGCATTGGGAAGAGCCCGACCATAGCGCTGCGGCCACGCATTGGGTAGCGCCGGGCCGCGCCCGGCGAATCGCGAGGCTTCCACGCAGATCCGCCGGGCGTGAATCATGTTCACTGCCCGGTGCCCAGCTTCCCGCGCATTGCGATGCGCCCGTAAGAATGGCGCCCCATTGATCAGGTGGCGCGGCTCGGCTTTAGAGCTACAGGGTCAGTCGACCACGCGGCAGTACACGGCCTTCAGGTAACGCGATTCCTGCACGTGGGCCATGAACGGATGGTCCGGGCCGGCGCCGGCTACCTTCAGGATCTGGATCGTCCGGCCGGAGAAGTACGCCGCACGACGCAGCATGTCGAGGAACTGGTCCTCGGCCACCAGGCCGGTGCAGGAGAACGTGGCGAACAGGCCGCCCGGCTTCACCACGCCCAGCGCCAGCTTGTTCATGTCCAGGTACTTCTTCAGCGCAGTGATCACCTGGTCGCGGTCGCGGGTCATCTTCGCCGGGTCCAGGATCACCACGTCGTACTGCTCGCCACGGTTGGCCGCATCGCGCAGCCACGGGAAGATGTCGGACTGGACGAACTTCGGGCGCACGTTGTTCAGGCGCGAATTGCCCTTGGCAATCTGGATGACGTCTTCATCGATGTCGATGCCGACCACTTCCGAGGCGCCACGCGCCGCCGCATACACGGCGAAACCGCCGGTGTTGCAGCACAGGTCCAGCACGCTCTTGCCTTCCACCTGCTGGCTCAACCACTGGCGGTTCTCGCGCTGGTCGGCGAAGAAGCCGGTCTTGTGCGCACCGGCCGGGTCGGCACGGAACTTGATGCCGTACTCGGTGATCACCGACGCTTCAGTGGTGGTGTTGCCGTGGAAGTCGAAGCTTTCCTGCTTCTGCACGTGCTCGTCGGCGAAGCTGTGGAAGCGGCAGCCCGGGAACTGCTCGCGCAGGGCGTCGTAGATCCACTCGCGGTGGCGGAACATGCCGGCGGCGAAGAACTCGACCACCACCAGGTCGCCGTAGCGGTCGACCACCAGGCCGGACAGGCCATCGCCTTCGCTGTGCACCACGCGCCAGGCGTCGGACACCGCATCGAGCTTCAGCACCTCACGGCGCAGCGACACCGCCTGGGCGATCTTGCGCGAGAACCAGCCGGCGTCCACCGGCACGTTCTGGTCAGTCTCAAGGATGCGCACGGCAATGCGCGAATGCCCGTTATAGAACCCGCGGCCAATGAACTCGCCATCGATGCCGACCACGTCGACGATGGAACCGGGCTTGGGCCGGACGGTCGGCTTCTCGACCAGTTTCTGGAAGATCCACGGGTGGCTGGAGCGCCACGCATTCTTGAGGCGGACAATGGGAAGGGGGGTATTCATCCACCTATTGTAAACCGGGCGCCGGGATCAGATCCCCGCAGGGGCTCTGACCCCGGCCGGTATGCCAACCAAGGTTGGCATCTACCAGAGCGGCAGCGCGGGAGGGCGCGCGGAGCCCCGCAGGGGATCCGGCCCCGGCCACCTGCCATTTGACGGCAGCCCGGCCAGGCCGCAGAATCTGCGCCAGAAGGGGAGTAGCTCCCAGACGTTGTCGCCGTCATTTCGAGCCCGCAGGCTCCGGTGCAACGGCAGTTCCAGCCGACTGGAACTGCGAGCGAGACCTTCGCCGTACCGGCGAAGCTCTGTCCCTGGATCCCCTCCCGATCCTCCGTTGCAGATCCTCGCCGTCCGGCCTGGCATTCATCTTTCCAACGGACATTCCCAATGCAGACGATCGGTAACGTGTGGTTGTGGGGCGGCTTCGCAGCGGTGGTGGTCATCGCCCTGCTGGTCGACCTCGTGTTGATGCGCCATGGTGGGCCGCACAAGGTCACCTTCAAGGAGGCCCTGTGGTGGTCGATCGGCTGGGTCGCGCTGGCCCTGCTGTTCAACGCCGGCCTCTGGTACTACCTGAATGAGACTGCCGGCCAGGTCGTGGCCAACAAGGTCGGCCTCGAGTTCCTGACCGGCTACCTGGTCGAGAAGGCGCTGGCGGTCGACAATATCTTTGTCTTCCTGATGATCATGAGCTACTTCGCGGTGCCGGAAGAGCAGCGCCAGAAGGTGCTGATCATCGGCATCCTGGGCGCGATCGTGCTGCGTACGATCATGATCTTCGCCGGTAGCGTGCTGATCAGCCAGTTCCATTGGCTGCTCTACGTGTTCGGTGCCTTCCTGCTGTTCACCGGTTGGAAGATGTGGTTCGCCGCCGGGCAGGAACCGGACCTGGAGACCAACCCGGCCCTGCGCTGGATGCGCAAGCACCTGCGCCTGCTGCCGGACTATGCCGGCAACGCGCTGAGCGTGAAGCGCGATGGCGTGCGCTGGTTCACCCCGCTGTTCGCGGTGCTGATCCTGATCGCGGTCACCGACGTGATCTTCGCCGTGGACAGCATCCCGGCAATCTTCGCGATCACCACCGACCCGTTCATCGTGCTCACCTCCAACGTGTTCGCGGTGCTGGGCCTGCGTGCGATGTTCTTCCTGCTGGCCGGCATGGCCGACCGCTTCCACCTGCTGCCGTACGGCCTGGCGCTGGTGCTGGCCTTCATCGGCATCAAGATGATGATCATCGACCTGTTCAAGATCCCGACCCCGGTCTCGCTGGGCGTGGTCGCGGTGATCATCGCCGCCACCGTGGTGCTGAGCCTGAAGTACCCGCCGAAGGAAGGCGAAGGCCAGGCCTGAGCCTGACCGGCTGTATGGCGCGGCCGGTGGGATTGTCCCGCCGGCCGCACTGCACTCTCCCGCCGCGATGGCCTTGGTTTCGCGCCAGCCACCGCCATTGCTGAGGTATGGACAACAACGCGCCCCTGCCCGCCGGCGATGTGCCGGCCCCCCGCAATGACCGCTCGCGCATCCTGCGGGCGTTCAATGCCAGCCTGGCCGCCGTGCTGGTGCTGGTGGCCGTGTTCGCCCTGCAGGGCACGTTCGACTGGCGACCGTGGGCGGTCGCGCCGCTGGAAGCGAAGGGCCTGCTCGGCCTGGTCGGCGGCCCGATGCTGCATGCCTCGGTCGAGCACATCGCCGCCAACAGCATCGCCATCCTGATCCTTGGCACCCTCGCCGGCAGCGTGTATCCGAAAGCCACCGTGCGCGCCCTGCCCCTGCTGTGGCTGGGTTCAGGCCTCGGCGCGTGGATGCTGGGCAATCCGGGCAGCGTGCACCTGGGCGCCAGTGGCGTGACCCATGGCCTGATGTTCCTGCTGGCCAGCCTCGGCCTGCTGCGCCGCGACCGCGCGGCGATCGCCACCGGCCTGATCGGCATGCTGTTCTACGGCGGCATGCTGATGACCATCCTGCCGCACGCCGATGGCGTGTCCTGGCAGTCGCACATGGGCGGCGCCTTCGCCGGCATCATCGCCGCGCTGCTGTTCCGCAACGCCGATCCTCTGCCGCCGCGCCAGCGCTACAGCTGGGAAGACGAAGAAGACGAGGCCGAGCCGCTGGCCGACGACGAGCTGGAGCCGCCGTCACCGCAGCGCGTGCCGGTGCTGTGGCAGCCGCGCGAGGGCCAGGACTACGTAGTGATCCCGTTCCGCCGCCCGGACGAGCCGCGCGGCTGAGGCGTGGTAGATGCCGACCTTGGTCGGCGCTGTTCCCATGGGGCCAACCAAGGTTGGCCACTACCGCACGGCATTCGGCGACCGAACGAGGTCAGTTCGTCGCGTTCCCCGCCGTGCCCATCCCGTCCACCGCCTGCCGGCCGAGCGCAGGATCATCGGTGAAGAAGGCATCGATGCCCGTTGCAAGGTAGGCGCGTATCTCGGCAATCGAGCCTTCGGCATTGCGCGTGTTGTCAGCGCCATTGCGCAGGTTGCTGGGCTGGAAGTGGTTCTCCGGGCGGAAGGTGTACGGAATGACCATCAGGCCCGCCGCGTGCGCATCATGTACCAGCGAGGCCGGCGTGCCCAGCGCGCCCTTGGCATCCAGCGGAATGATCGAGCGCAGCTCGGGGCCGATGCCATCGGCGTAGCCGGCGATGTCCTTCAACCCGGCCGGGGTCATCATCTGCGCATAGGTCAGCGTGCCACCGGCCTTGGCGATGTCGGCCGGCTGTGTATCGCCCTTCCACAGCAGCTGCAGCAGGCGGATGTTGCTGCCCCGCCCAAGCTTGCCGCGCAGGTAGCGCAGGTTGGCGGTCTCGAACGACTGGATGGTGACCGGGCCGACGTTGGTATAGGCGTTGCCGCGCAGCGCGGCCAGCAGCTTGTCCTCCATCGGCAGGCCGATGGACTGGAAGTAGGTCGGGTGCTTGATTTCCGGCACCAGGCCGATGCCGCGGTTGGCGCGCCCGGCCTGCTGCACCAGGAAGACCAGGATCTCGTCCAGGCTGGCGATGCGGAACTGCCCGTCATAGGCGGTGCTGCGCAGCTCCGGCAGGCGCTCGCGCGCATACAGGGTCTTCAGCTCGGCCAGGGTGAAGTCTTCGGTGAACCAGCCATCGACCTTCTGTCCATCGATGACCTTGCTGGTGCGGCGGCTGGCGAACTCCGGATGCGAGGCAACGTCGGTGGTGCCGCCGATCTCGTTCTCGTGGCGGGCCACCATCACCCCGTCCTTGGTCATCACCAGGTCCGGCTCGATATAGTCGGCGCCATCGGCGATGGCCTGCGCATACGAGGCCAGGGTGTGCTCGGGCAGCAGTGCGCTTGCCCCGCGATGGCCGTAGACCGACACCTTGTGCGCGGCCGGGGTGGAGGATTCAGCACTCATGGCCACCGATGGTGCCACGGCCAGCGACAACAGCAACGCACAACCCCACGACTTCACTGCGACTTCCCCAAGCGGTATGTGATGGGCGTCAGTATGAGGCGGCAATGTGACAGGTGGGGGACCTGGGGTCGGATCCCCGCAGGGGCTCCGACCCCGGCCTACTTCCCGATGCAGAAGCTGGAGAAGATCCTTCCCAGCAAGTCATCGGCACTCATCTGTCCGGTGATCTCACCCAGCGCATCGTGCGCCAGCCGCAGTTCCTCGGCAGCCAGTTCCAGGTGTTCGTGTGCCAGTTCGGCATCGGCGCGTTGCGTGTGTTCCTGCGCCCGCTCGATTGCGTCCACATGCCGCGTGCGCGCGGAGAACTCGCCGTCCACCTGCTCCCCTGCCCCGGCCGATGCGATCGAACGCAGGCGCGCGTGCAGATCTTCGAGCCCGGCGCCGGTGGCGGCCGAAACGAACACGCGGTCCGGATCGTCCAGCGCCGGCAACGCCTCCAGCAGGTCCGACTTGTTGTGGATGTAGACCTTGTGCGGCACCGCCGCCACGGCATCGCCCAGTGCGGCTTCACCCGTAGCCGGATCGCGCGCATCCAGCACGATCAGCGCCAGGTCGGTACGCTCGATCTCCACATGGGCGCGGCGCATGCCTTCGCGTTCGATGGCGTCGCCGCCGTCGCGCAGGCCGGCGGTGTCGACCAGGGTCAGCTCCAGGCCATCCAGGCGGATGGTCTCGCGCAGCGTGTCGCGGGTGGTGCCGGCGATGTCGGTAACGATGGCGCGTTCGCTGCCGGCCAGTGCATTGAGCAATGAGCTCTTGCCGGCATTCGGCGGGCCGATCAGCACCGCGTGCAGGCCATCGCGCAGGCGACGGCCGCGTTCGGCGTCGCGGCGCAGCAGGCCCAAGTCGCTGCGCGCCTGTTCCAGGCCACGCCGCACCTGCGCGCCACCGAGGGTATCCAGCGGTTCGTCGGCGAAGTCGATGGCCGCTTCCACATGGATCCGCAGCAGCACCAGCTGCTCGACCACAGCGTCGATGCGGCGCGAGAACACGCCATCCAGCGAACGCCGTGCAGCGCGCGCGGCACGGTTGTCGCCCGCGGCGATCAGGTCGGCGATGGCCTCGGCCTGGGCCAGGTCCAGCTTGCCGTTGAGGAACGCGCGTTCGCTGAACTCCCCCGGCCGCGCCTGGCGCGCACCGAGCGCGATGCAGCGTGCCACCAGTTGCTGCAGCAGCACCGGGCTGCCGTGGCCCTGCAGTTCCACCACTTCCTCGCCGGTGAAGCTGTTCGGTGCCGGGAACCACAGCACGATGCCATCGTCGATGACCTCGCCATCGGCATCACGCAGCCGCGCATAGTGCGCATGGCGCGGCCGCAGCGCGGGCGCGCCCAGCGCATTGGCGATCGCCGCAGCACGCGGGCCGGACAGGCGCAGCAGACCAACACCCCCGGCGCCGGGGGCACTGGCGATGGCCACGATGGTGTCGGTGCGGATCGCATCGTTCATGGCTCAGAGTTTCTCCAGCTGCACGCGTGCCTGCGCGGCACCGCTGCCCTGCGGCTGCAGCGCCAGGTAGGTGGTATAGGCCTGCTTCGCCTTGGCCTTGTCGCCGGCGTTGAAGTAGGCATCGCCCAGGTTGAGATAGGCCACCGCACGCGACGGATCGATTTTCAACGTGTTCTCCAGCCAGCGCGCGGCTTCGGCATAGCGCTGCTGGCGGTAGTAGACGAAACCGAGGTTGTTCGCGGCCTGGGCGAAGTCCGGGCGCAGCTTCAACGCCTCGGTGAACTGCGCGGCCGCCTCGTCGTACTGCTTCTCGCGGTACAGCTGCAGGCCACGGTCGTTGGCCTGCTGCGCGCGCTGGCGGTCGGATGCCGGGCCGGCGGTGGGCACCACCAGCTTGGCCTTGCCACCCTGCAGGTCGGCCACGGTCACCGGTGCCTGGCTGCCCTTGGCCTCGCTGGCCGCATCCACCTTGTTGTTCAGCGCGATCGCATCGGCGGTCAGCTGGCGCGTATCGGCGTTGAGGAATTCCTGGCTGTCCGGCACCTGGAACACGAACTCGCCGCCCTGCGAACCCGGCAGGCTGCCGAAGGCCGGGGTCTGGTGCGAGACCGCCGACACCGCCGGCGCCACGTAGGCGGCCAGCTCGGTACCGGTGATCAGGCCGTCGCCGTTGAGGTCACCCTTGCCGGCCAGCGCCTGCAGCAGCACCCAGGTGAACACCGAGTGGCCGTTCGGGCCGGCATCAGCCACCTGCTGGTCGGCACCACCGGCGGTCAGCATCTGCCGCGCGCTGCGACGCGCGTTCTCGCGCAGGAACGAGGACGAAGACGGGCCACCACGGGTCAGGCCCAGTCCGCTGTAGCAGGCGTCCATCACGAACATCACGTGCTTGGCCTGCATGCTCTCGGCGATGTTCTGGATGTCGGTCATCGCGATCGCGTCGGTGGCGAATTCCTTCGGATCCGAATCGACGGGAATGATGTAGCCGAGGTCGCGCCCGGAGGCGAGCTGGCGGGTCGCGCCATGGCCGGCGAAGAACACGAACACGCGGTCGTTCTTGCCGGTACGGTCATCGGCCAGGCGGTCGTGGAAGGCGGCCAGGATGTTGTTGCGGGTGGCCTGCTCGTTCTTCAGCACGATCACCTGCGAGGACGGGAAGCCGAACTGCCCGGTCAGGGTATCGGCCACCGCCTGCGCGTCGTGGCTGGCGTACTCCAGCTTCGGCCACTTGGCGTAGTTGTCGATGCCGACCACGATCGCCCAGGACTTCTCGTAGCCGGTGGTAACGGTGGCGGCACCGGTATCGCCCTTGCGCGCACGGGCGACGGTGAAGTCGCGACCGTTCCAGCCGGCGAACTGGTAGCCATCAGCGATCAGGCGATCGAGGATCTGCGGCAGCGCCTTCACCGCACGGTCGTGGATGTCGTGGAACAGGATGATGCCGCGCTGTTCCTTGTTCACCTGGTCGAGCACGCGCTGCACGATCGATTCCGGCACCGGGTCGGCCCAGTCCATCGAGTCGATGTTCCACATGATCGACTTCAGTCCGGCTTCGTTGAGCAGCTGCAGGCCTTCGGCATTGCGCGCGCCATACGGGAAGCGGAACAGTGGCGCACGCTTGCTGTCGACGTCCTTCAGCAGCGTGTCGGTGTCCAGCACCTGCTGGCGCAGCGCGTCACCGGTGGTGCGCGACAACTGGGCATGGGTCAGGCTGTGGTTGCCCACCGCATAGCCCTCTTCCATCAGGTTGCGGCTGATCTTGGCCATCGGGCCAAGGTTGACCTTGCCATCGGCCTCGACCTTGCCCAGGTTGCGGCCCACTTCGAAGAACACGCCCGGCACGTCGTAGCGCTTGAGGATGGCCACCACTTCATCGGTGTAGGCCTTGTGCGGGCCATCGTCGAAGGTCAGCACCACGGTCTTGGCCGGCAGGTCGCGGCCGAAGATCTCGCGGTCGCTGTCCTTCATCGACATCGGGTACGGCTCGATCACGCCATAGTCGCGCAGGATCGCTTCGCGGCTGTAGTCCTTGTGCAGGTGGGCGATGTAGTCGTCCCACTTCTCGCGCTTCAGTTCGATGGCACGGGTGCGCTCGAAGCGGCTGAAGATGCGGGTCAGTTCCTGGTTGTAGTTGCGCTCGATCTCGTCGAGCGCCTCCAGGTCCTCACCGATGCGCTGGTGCAGCTTCACCGCCGGCAGCGATGAATCGGTGCCGACCCGCTCATGCAGATCACGCAGCACTTCGCGGAAGGCCAGGCGATCGGCATCGAACAGTTCCGGCGCGGACTCGATGTAGTCCAGCACGGTGCCGAGGGTGGCGAAGCGCTGCGGACTGGAACCGCGCAGCAGGGTGTCGAACTGTACGGCGATGGCTGTGCGCTGTTCCAGGCCATCATGGAACAGCTGCTGGCCCACACGCGTGGAGGTGCCGCGGTCGGCCGCAGACTGCTGTTCCTCGTCGGCCAGCAGCACGATGATCCGGCGGTAGCCGTCGAGCTGCTTCTGCAGCGCGGCCAGCATCGGTGCAGCGGCCGGATCGGCGGCCGCCGCAGCCTGCGCGCTCGGTTGGGTGACGGTGGTCGCCGGCGCCTTCGCATCCTTGTCGCCACACCCGGCAGCGACCAGGGTCAACAACAGCGAGGGCAGGAACAGGCGGAACGACAGCGCACGCGGCATGGCGGACTCGAAGATGGGAGGATCGGTGTGCCGGCGATTCTAACGCCGCATGCGAAAAGCCCGCCTTGCGGCGGGCTTTCGCTGAGGTCAGCCGGCCAGCGGCCGGCTCTGCCGATTACTTCTTTTTGACCGGGGCCGGAGCGCTGGTGGCCGGGACCGGTTCGCCACCGTGGCGCTTGGTCATCCACCACTGCTGCAGCAGGCCCAGGCCGCCGTTGACCACCCAGTACAGGACCAGGCCGGACGGCATGAAGGCCATCATGACGCCGAACACCAGCGGCATGAACTGCATCATCTTCTGCTGCATCGGGTCCATGCCCGGTGCCGGGGTCAGCTTCTGGGTGAACCACATCACCGCCACGTTGATCACCGGCAGGATGAAGTACGGGTCACGGGCGGTCAGGTCCTGGATCCAGCCGAACCAGGGCGCCTGGCGCAGTTCGACCGATTCCACGAGCACCCAGTACAGGGCGAAGAAGATCGGCATCTGGATGAGGATCGGCAGGCAGCCGCCCATCGGATTGATCTTTTCCTTCTTGTACAACTCCATCATCGCGGTCTGGAACTTCTGGCGGTCATCGCCATAGCGCTCCTTCAGCTGCGCGATGCGCGGCTGGAAGCGACGCATCTTGGCGCCGCTCTTGTACTGGGTCGCCGACAGCGGGTACAGCACCAGCTTCAGCAGCACCACCAGGCCGACGATCGCCCAGCCCCAGTTGCCGACCAGCTTGTGCACCTGGTTCAGCACCCAGAACAGGCCCTGGCCGATCACCGCCATCATCGAGAAGCGGCTGTAGTCGACCACGCGGTCCAGGCCCGGCACGTCTTCCTTGGCGATCAGGTTGACCAGCTTCGGGCCGACCCACAGGCGGGCCTCGGTGCTGGTGGACTGGCCCGGGGCCACGGTGAAGGCCGGGCCTCGCGCTTCGATCAGGTCACGACCGGCCACCTGCGACAGCACGTAGTGCGCGGTCTGGTCCTTCTGCGGAATCCAGGCGGTGAAGAAGTGGTGCTGCAGCATCGCCAGCCAGCCACCGGTGATGTTCTGGTTCAGCGTGCCATCTTCCAGGTAGTCCTTGAACGCACGACGCTGGTACTTCTTGTCGTTGTCGTACCAGGTGGCACCGTTGAAGCTGAACGAATCCGGGTTGGTCATGCTCCGCGACAGGATGGTCGGGGTGCGGTCCAGGGTGCGGTAGACGTAGCCGTTCCACGGCGCGGTGCCGGTGTTGCTGACTTCGTCCTTGAAGCGCACGGCGTACTCGTTGCGCGAGACGGTCAGGGTGCGCTTGATGGTCACGCCGTTGTCGGCGGTCCATACGAACGGGATCTGCAGTTCGTTCTGGCCCTTGGCCAGCACGAAGTCCCGGGTGTCACCGACCAGCTTGAAGCCGTCAGCGCCGGGCACCGGGGTGTTCTTGTCCTCACTGGCCCAGCCACTGATCGCGCTGTACGGATGCGCGGGGTCTTCGGTCAGCAGGCGGACCGGCGGGCTGCCTTCGTCCTTGGTCTGCGGGAACTGCAGCAGCTCGGCATCGAGCACGCGGCCGCCGTCCAGTACCAGGCGCAGCACGTCGGTGGTGACGGTCACGCGCTGGCTGGCCGGGGTGGCGCTGGCCTGGGCCTGCACCGTGGCCTGGCCCGGGGCACCCGGCACCTGGGCGCTGGGGATGCTGCCCGGGGTCGCACCCGGAACACTCTGTGCAGCAGCCGGGGCCGACGTGGTCGTCGGTGCCGGGGTCGGAGCAGCCTTTTCACGGCTCCACTCCATCCACAGCAGCACGGCCACCATCAGCCAGGCAAAAATGAGGAATACGCGGGTCTGGTTCATCAGCGGACAGGCTCGGCGGGGCCGGGACGCGATGCCGGCTCGGTCAAAGAAGGAGTTGCGATGCCATCAGGCGGCGGCATTGTGCCGTCCACGCCCGGCGCGGGCAATGCACGCAGGCGACGCAGCAGGCGCAGGAAGGCCTGGCGGATCTCGTCGTTGCTGGCGGAACGCGCAGCACTACGGGCCACGACGACGAAGTCGCCTGGCTGGATTTCGGTACGTGTCTGACGCAGGATGTCGCGCAGGACGCGCTTGATCCGGTTACGCCCAACGGCGTTCGGGTCAACCTTGCGGGAAACAGCCAGACCCAGCCTGGCCGGCCGGTCAGCCGGCAGCCAGTGCAGGGTCATCAGCGGATCGGACACACGGCGGGCGCCGTTGAAGACCGTTGAGTATTCGGCACGCGTGCGAACCCGCGCAGAGCGAGGAAATCGCTTGCGCGGGTCTGCAGTATTCACTGTCGAAGGGATTGCGTCTGCCGCGAGGTGCGGCATGGCAATCAGGCGCTCAGGACTTTGCGGCCCTTGGCGCGGCGACGCGACAGGATCTTGCGGCCGTCAGCGGTCTTCATACGGGCACGGAAGCCGTGGTCGCGCTTACGCTTGAGGTTGCTGGGCTGGTAGGTGCGCTTCGTGGCCATTGGGGGCCTCTCGTATGAATGGGACGGAAAGAACCGGAAATTCTAGAGAGGTACCCTACCCCGCGTCAACCCCTGGCAGCTACGCGAATTCACTGGGCTGTGCAATAGCTGTGGATGTTTTTGTGAATAAGTAGGGGACAAGCATTCCGAAGGCGGGCGCTCGGTGGTAGTCTGAGCCATCCATTTCCCCCCTTTCCGGCCTGTGTTTGGGCGCCTTGTCGCGTCCATGCCCCGGCCACCGGACGATTATTGCTG
>NZ_JBTWOJ010000002.1:0-3543 GCF_056481725.1 Stenotrophomonas sp. 85239_Sma
CGAGCAGGCAATGCCATCAGCACCATGGAGCAGGGTAATGTGCTGATGCAGGAAGGCCTGTCGCGCAATGCCGACGTCGCGTCGGCCCTGGCACGCATTGACGAACAAAGCCGCTCGGCCGGCCAGCAGTTTGCCGCGATCACCACCGCCACCCAGGAGCAGAGCAGCACCGCAACCCTGCTCAGCAGCAACCTGCAGAGCATCGCCCTGGCCAATAGCGAGCAGCGTGAAGTGGTGTCGAACCTGGCCGTTACCGCCAAGGAACTGGAGACCCTGGCGGCAGGGTTGCGCCAGGAAGTGGATCGGTTCCGCTAAGGCTGATCAGTCCCCCAGCCCCGGGTCCACCCGTTTGCCGATGTCCTTGAGCCGCGCCAGTTGATCAACCATCCCTGGCGCTTCGTCGAGGCTGCTGACAAAGGTCCACAGATAGGTCATCACTGCATAGATATGGCCGGCCTTGACCGCCGGTGACAAGGCCAGTTGGCTGATCGCGACGATGAACAGCAGCGCGGCCAACGCGCCGAAGAACAGGTAGGCAGCGGCCTCGCGGTCCGACAGCCAGATCCGCAGGCGCGACAGCAGTTGATAATGGCGTCGCAGGGTTTGGGCGCCGACTTTCTCTACCAGGCCGATCTCCTTCTCCAGGCGGTTGTTCAACCGTTCGTGCAGTTGCTCGTTACGGCGGGCAAAGCGCGGCAGCAGGGTGATGCATATCGCCAGCGCGGCAAAGCAGGCCAGGCCAACCCAAGGTTCAATCACCAATAGCATCACGGCTGCACCGACGATGGACACCAAGGCCGTTGCAATAATGGGCACATGTTTTTCGAAGAAATCGACAAAGTCCCGCGCCAGTACCACCCGCGCGGCGGCCTTTGACGTGCTGTGATTTTGCAGGCGCTGATTGAGAATCACCGGTACGGCAAGATCGGCGTAGATCCGGGTGAAGGTGCGGGTATCCAGGGCCCGGCGTGCGGCACCGACTACCCAGAAAGCCATCACCACCGCCGCATAGAACAACGCACTGCCGGCATCGCCGCGCAGGATCGAGTCCACCGCAAAACCGGCAAACAGGGGATAGGCCAGCAGCAATGCGTTCTCCAGCGCGACCAGTGACAGCGTGCAGAACAGCTTGCCGGGATAGGCCTTGGCGATTGCCTTGAGGGTTTGGCTGGCGGATTGCTGGCCGATTTTCTTGCTTTCTTCGATCAGGATGTGTGGCGTTACGGATGGCATGGGTGCACCAAAGGAGTAATAGGCGCTACTATTGAGCGACCGCTCAAGTATCCTTGAGCAGTCGCTCAAGGGGATAGGAAATCCAACCGCATGAGCACAAGTATAGCACACGTTTGGGGCGTCTCAGGCATGCACACAGGGGACTGCTGGGTTGATTTCTCAAAGCCAGTTGCCCGAGATTTTTCGGTATGACCCGTTTTTGGCGGTGACAGGCGCAGCGCTGCCTCGCAACGTTGGCAAAACCACTGTTAACCGCTGTTGCCACCCTACCAACTGACGCGCTGATCGACCTCGAAGTCCGGGGCCGGTTGGGTCGCTTCATCCCAGTCTGGGGCTGGCTCCACGCCCTCTGCGGCTTGCGCGTCGCACTCGTCCCACAGTGGCGGCCCGCGTGCCGGGGTGATGTGCGGCGGCTCCGTCTCCACCCCGATGTGCTCCAGTATTTGGCGGATATCGGCACTGTGTGTGATGAAGGCGATGATGTGCATTTGCCCGCCGCAGATGGGGCACAGCAGCGGGAACACCTCGTAGATACGGGCCATCAGCACCGCCCACAAATAGTGCGCCGGGCGCTTGGGTGGCACCGGCTGGGCGGGCTCGGTCTGGGTTGGCAGTGGGCTTCTTACCCCAAGTGCGCCCTCGCCTGCAGCCGTGCTGGCTGGCTCGGCTTGCACCTGCGCCGGTTTCACCGCTGCATCACGCGCCAGCGCCGTGACGGCAGGCCTCAAGGGTGAGTTCGGTGCCAGCACGCCAAAGTAGCGGTGGCGGTGCGTGCGCGGCGGGGGCACCAGCTTGGCGATACGTTCAATCAGCTCCAGCGGGGTGAGGGTGATCTCATCGGCCTTTACGCCGCGCTTGTTGTGAGGCAGGCTGCCGGGCTCGCTGTGCTGCTTGGCGCAGCGGTAGACCAGCTCGCTGCCCGCTTTGCGCAGCCGCTCCATGGCAAACGGCGGGCGGGCGCAGTAGCGCAGCAGCCGCTCCAGCCCGGCGCGGTCGTGCGCCGCTATGCACACGCTGGTGTCCGCCGAAAACCCGCTGTGCTTGTAGCCCAGCATCTCTTGGGCCTCGAAACTCTCCAGCAGGCCCCGTCCGACAAAGGCGCGCAGGATGCGTTTGCGTAAGCTGGCCTGCACCTGACCCACGGCATCCGCAGTCACGCCGGTGGCGGGGTGGAAGATGATGCGCGATGGTGAGCTTTGAGAAGCTGCATCAGCAGCATCGCCCTCCTCGCCCGCCACTTCCTCAAACACGCCATCGACTGCGCAGACATGGAAGTGCACATGCTCGTTCAGACTGGAGCCAAAGCGGTGGATGAAGGCGACTGCGCCTATGTGCAGTGCTGCCTTGTCCACATTGGCCGCACCAGGGCTGTTGGCTTGCAGCGTTTGCGCGATGACGCGTAGGAAGATGCGCAGCACCATGCCCAGCACCGGGCCCTCTCGCTGCATGTAGTACCGCAGCCGTTTGGGCACCGACAGCACCCACTGGCGCACCGGCAGGCGGGGAAACACATGGTCGGTGAGGTGTGCCGCCGTCTCAGCCATGCGCCGGGTGTTGCATGAGGGGCAGACACCCCTGCCTTTGCACGAGAAGGCGACCAGGAAGTCGTGTCCGCAGTCGTCGCAGCGGGCGCGGGCAAAGCCGTGGGCGAAGATGCCGCACTCCAGATATTTCTCGAACGCTTTGCGCACGTAGGGCCTGGGGCTGTGGTGGTCGCCCTGGCCCTCAAATTGACCCTCGCAAGCCAGCTCCAGCCAGCTCTCGTAGTGCTCGGCCACGGTTTGGTAGAGCAGAGTGCGTTCGGGGTGGCGGGGGTTGTAGCGCTTGGGTTTGGCGGTGGCTGGCATGAATACTGCGCAAATACACAGTATTTTGCAGACTTCTCCTCAGCCGTGTGAACGCTGGTCAGGAACCGCCTCTATTCGCCGGTGAGGTGGCGGTTTTGATGCGCGGCGGGTTCAGCTGAGCAGCGCCTGCTGGTCTGGCCTGGCTTTGATCGGGGTGTACTCTCGGCGGTTATTCGCACCGGTTACTCGCGCGACGGCTGACCGACCAGTCCCATGTACTGGTCGGCAAACGAGAAGCGCGCGCCGACGCGGTTGCCGTAGTAGAGGTCGTGGTGCCAGAGCGTGAGCGTGGTGCCGCCGTCGTACTCCGCCTGCTGCGGCTCCCACGGTTGGCCGCAGAAATTCAGTGCGCTGAAGCGCATCGGGGCCAGCGCCGGCTGGCCGGCCATGAAGGTGGCTTCGTAGGCGCGGGTCGCTAATGCACCATGGACTTCAGGCGTGAAGCTTTCGCGGCCCCCACTAA